>NZ_CM135106.1:0-4921244 GCF_054165705.1 Kosakonia beeri
GTGTCACTTTCGCTTTGGCAGCAGTGTCTTGCCCGACTGCAGGATGAGTTACCAGCCACAGAATTCAGTATGTGGATACGCCCTTTGCAGGCGGAACTGAGCGATAACACGTTGGCTTTGTATGCGCCAAACCGTTTTGTCCTCGATTGGGTTAGAGATAAATATCTCAACAATATCAATGGACTGCTGAATGACTTCTGCGGTGCGGACGCCCCACAACTGCATTTTGAAGTCGGTTCCCGCCCGGTTAACCAGACTCTGAGAGAGCCCGCCAGTGTTGCCGCGCCCGCTCAGGCTGCTCAGGTGATCGTGCAACGCGCTGCGCCTGCCGCGCGCCCAGGCTGGGACAATGTTCCTGCGCCGGCGGAACCCACCTACCGCTCTAACGTTAATGTGAAACATACCTTTGATAACTTCGTTGAAGGTAAATCTAACCAGCTGGCGCGCGCGGCAGCCCGTCAGGTGGCCGACAACCCAGGCGGCGCTTATAATCCGCTGTTTTTATATGGCGGCACCGGTCTTGGTAAAACCCACCTGCTGCATGCGGTGGGCAACGGTATTGTGGCGCGCAAGCCCAATGCCAAAGTGGTGTATATGCACTCCGAGCGTTTTGTCCAGGACATGGTAAAAGCCCTGCAAAACAATGCGATCGAAGAGTTTAAACGCTACTACCGTTCCGTTGATGCGCTGCTGATTGACGATATTCAATTCTTTGCCAATAAAGAACGATCCCAGGAAGAGTTTTTCCACACCTTTAACGCCCTGCTGGAAGGCAATCAGCAGATCATTCTTACCTCGGATCGTTATCCGAAAGAGATCAACGGCGTTGAGGATCGTCTGAAATCCCGTTTTGGCTGGGGCTTAACCGTTGCGATCGAACCTCCGGAGCTGGAAACCCGTGTGGCGATCCTGATGAAAAAAGCCGATGAAAACGATATTCGCCTGCCGGGTGAAGTCGCTTTCTTTATTGCAAAACGTCTGCGCTCCAACGTCCGCGAGCTGGAAGGGGCGCTGAACCGTGTTATCGCCAACGCCAACTTTACCGGCCGGGCAATTACCATTGATTTTGTGCGTGAGGCGCTGCGCGATCTGCTGGCGTTGCAGGAAAAACTCGTCACTATCGACAATATTCAAAAGACGGTGGCGGAGTATTACAAGATCAAGGTGGCGGATCTGTTGTCCAAGCGTCGCTCCCGTTCGGTTGCTCGCCCACGTCAGATGGCGATGGCGCTGGCAAAGGAGTTGACCAACCATAGTCTGCCGGAAATCGGCGATGCATTTGGCGGTCGCGACCATACTACCGTTCTGCATGCCTGCCGCAAGATTGAGCAGTTGCGTGAAGAAAGCCATGATATCAAAGAAGATTTTTCCAATTTAATCCGAACTTTATCTTCGTGACGCTATGAAATTTACCGTAGAACGTGAACATTTATTAAAGCCGCTGCAACAGGTTAGCGGCCCGCTGGGCGGACGCCCTACGTTGCCGATCCTCGGAAACCTGCTGCTTCAGGTGACCGAAGGTGCGTTGTCGCTGACCGGTACCGACCTCGAAATGGAGATGGTTGCCCGGCTTGCGCTGATGCAACCGCACGAGCAAGGCGCGACGACAGTTCCCGCGCGTAAGTTTTTTGACATCTGTCGTGGTCTGCCGGAAGGCGCAGAGATCGCGGTGCAGCTTGAAGGCGAGCGAATGCTGATCCGTTCCGGGCGCAGCCGTTTCTCGCTTTCTACCCTGCCGGCCGTCGACTTTCCGAATCTTGACGACTGGCAAAGCGAAGTGGAGTTCACGCTGCCGCAGGCGACCATGAAACGCCTGATCGAAGCGACGCAGTTTTCGATGGCTCACCAGGATGTGCGTTACTACTTAAACGGCATGCTGTTCGAAACCGAAGGTGAAGAGCTGCGCACCGTCGCTACTGATGGCCACCGTCTGGCTGTCTGCTCTATGCCGATTGGCGAATCGCTGCCAAACCATTCGGTGATCGTACCGCGTAAAGGTGTGATTGAGCTGATGCGTATGCTTGACGGCGGCGATACGCCGCTGCGTATACAGATCGGCAGCAACAATATTCGCGCGCATGTCGGCGATTTTATCTTTACTTCGAAGCTGGTTGATGGCCGTTTCCCGGATTATCGCCGCGTATTGCCGAAAAACCCGGATAAAACGCTGGAAGCGGGCTGCGACCTGTTGAAACAGGCGTTTGCGCGTGCGGCGATCCTCTCAAACGAGAAATTCCGCGGTGTGCGTCTGTACGTCAGCGAGAATCAGATCAAAATCACGGCTAACAACCCGGAGCAGGAAGAAGCGGAAGAGTTTCTCGACGTGACCTATGCCGGCAGCGAAATGGAGATCGGCTTCAACGTTAGCTATGTGTTAGATGTCCTGAATGCGCTGAAGTGCGAAAATGTGCGCATTCTGCTGACCGATTCGGTGTCGAGTGTGCAGATTGAAGACGCGGCGAGTCAAAGCGCAGCCTATGTCGTTATGCCAATGCGGCTGTAGAATCTGAAAAGGGGCTGGTTTACTTGCTATTTCGTCTTCCGGCAGTGCTCGAAATGCTCACGTACTTCGTGTACGCTCCGCTTTCTGCGCGCTGGCGGTAGATGAACTGGCTGCGACACTCACGCCCCTGGACTGATGCTCTGAACTATGTCATTGACCCGCCTTCTCATTAAAGACTTCCGTAATATCGAGAACGCAGATCTCGCGTTATCTCCCGGCTTTAATTTCCTGGTTGGCGCTAACGGCAGCGGCAAAACCAGTGTTCTGGAAGCTATCTATACGCTGGGTCATGGCCGGGCGTTTCGCAGTTTACAAATCGGCCGTGTGATCCGCCATGAGCAGGAGGCGTTTGTTCTGCATGGCCGTTTACAGGGCCAGGAGCGTGAAACCGCTATCGGGCTGACGAAAGATAAGCTTGGCGACAGCAAAGTACGCATTGACGGCACAGACGGCCATAAAGTGGCGGAACTGGCGTTGCTTATGCCTATGCAATTGATCACGCCCGAGGGATTTACATTACTCAACGGCGGCCCCAAATACCGAAGAGCCTTCCTCGATTGGGGATGCTTTCACAACGAAGCCGGTTTTTTTACCGCCTGGAGCAATCTCAAACGGCTGCTGAAACAGCGTAACGCCGCGTTGCGCCAGGTGAGTCATTACGCGCAGCTACGTCCGTGGGATAAAGAACTGATCCCGCTGGCAGAACAGATCAGCCGCTGGCGCGCCGAGTACAGCGCAGCCATTGCTGAAGACATGGCGGATACCTGCCAACAGTTTTTGCCCGAGTTTTCCCTGACGTTCGGCTTTCAGCGTGGATGGGAAAAGGAGACGGATTACGGTGAAGTGCTGGAGCGCAATTTTGAGCGTGACCGCATGCTGACTTATACCGCGCATGGCCCGCATAAGGCGGATTTCCGCATACGGGCAGATGGCGCCCCGGTTGAAGATACGCTGTCTCGCGGGCAGCTAAAACTCCTGATGTGCGCGCTGCGCCTGGCGCAGGGGGAATTTTTAACCCGAGAAAGCGGGCGCCGCTGTTTATACCTGATAGATGATTTTGCCTCGGAACTTGATGATGCGAAGCGCGGGCTGTTAGCAAGCCGCCTGAAAGCCACGCAGTCTCAGGTTTTTGTCAGCGCGATCAGCGCCGAACACGTGATGGACATGTCGGACAAAAATTCGAAGATGTTCACCGTGGAAAAGGGTAAAATAACGGATTAACCCAAGACTAAATGAGCGAGAAACGTTGATGTCGAATTCTTATGACTCCTCCAGTATCAAAGTCCTGAAAGGGCTGGATGCGGTGCGTAAGCGCCCGGGTATGTATATCGGCGATACGGATGACGGCACCGGTCTGCACCATATGGTATTCGAGGTGGTAGATAACGCTATCGACGAAGCGCTCGCAGGGTACTGCAAAGATATTATCGTCACCATTCACAGCGATAACTCGGTATCTGTTCAGGATGACGGCCGTGGGATCCCGACCGGTATTCACCCGGAGGAAGGGGTATCTGCTGCTGAAGTGATCATGACCGTACTGCACGCCGGCGGTAAGTTTGACGATAACTCCTATAAAGTCTCCGGTGGTCTGCACGGTGTTGGCGTTTCTGTGGTTAACGCCCTGTCGCAGAAGCTGGAACTGGTTATCCAGCGTGATAATAAAGTGCACCGTCAGATTTATGAGCACGGTGTTCCGCAGGCGCCACTTGCCGTAACTGGCGATACCGAAAAAACCGGTACCATGGTGCGTTTCTGGCCGAGCTACGAAACTTTTACCAATGTGACCGAGTTCGAATACGAAATTCTGGCGAAGCGTCTGCGCGAGCTGTCATTCCTGAACTCTGGCGTTTCTATTCGTCTGCGCGATAAGCGCGACGGCAAAGAAGATCATTTCCATTACGAAGGCGGTATCAAAGCCTTTGTTGAGTACCTCAATAAAAACAAAACGCCGATCCACCCGAACATCTTCTATTTCTCTACTGAAAAAGACGGTATTGGTGTTGAAGTGGCGCTGCAGTGGAACGACGGTTTCCAGGAAAATATTTACTGCTTTACCAACAACATTCCGCAGCGTGACGGGGGGACTCACCTCGCCGGTTTCCGTGCGGCAATGACCCGTACGTTGAACGCGTACATGGATAAAGAAGGGTACAGCAAGAAAGCCAAAGTCAGCGCCACCGGTGATGATGCCCGTGAAGGTCTGATTGCCGTTGTTTCTGTCAAAGTGCCGGATCCGAAGTTCTCCTCCCAGACCAAAGACAAGCTGGTCTCCTCTGAGGTGAAATCGGCGGTAGAGCAGCAGATGAACGAACTGCTGAGCGAATACCTGCTGGAAAATCCGTCGGACGCTAAAATCGTTGTCGGTAAAATTATTGATGCGGCGCGTGCCCGTGAAGCAGCGCGTAAAGCCCGTGAAATGACCCGCCGTAAAGGCGCGCTGGACCTGGCTGGTCTGCCGGGTAAACTGGCGGATTGCCAGGAGCGTGACCCGGCTCTGTCCGAACTCTACCTGGTGGAAGGGGACTCGGCGGGCGGTTCTGCGAAGCAGGGCCGTAACCGTAAGAACCAGGCTATTCTGCCGCTGAAAGGGAAAATCCTTAACGTTGAGAAAGCGCGCTTCGACAAGATGCTCTCTTCTCAGGAAGTGGCGACGCTGATCACCGCCCTGGGCTGCGGTATTGGCCGCGATGAGTACAACCCGGACAAACTGCGTTATCACAGCATCATCATCATGACCGATGCGGACGTGGATGGATCGCACATCCGTACCCTGCTGCTGACTTTCTTCTACCGTCAGATGCCTGAAATCGTTGAACGCGGTCACGTCTACATTGCGCAGCCGCCGCTGTACAAAGTGAAGAAAGGCAAGCAGGAACAGTATATTAAAGATGATGAGGCTATGGACCAGTACCAGATCGCTATCGCGCTGGATGGTGCAACGCTGCATACCAACGCCAGTGCGCCAGCTTTAGCGGGCGAGCCACTGGAAAAACTGGTTGCCGAGTACAACGCCGCGCAGAAGATGATTGGGCGTATGGAGCGTCGCTTCCCGCGTACGCTGCTGAAAGCGCTGGTTTATCAGCCGACACTGACCGAAGCCGATCTGGCCGATGAGCAAAAAGTTACCCGTTGGGTGAACACGCTGGTCAGCGAACTGAACGAGAACGAACAGCACGGGAGCCAGTGGAAGTTCGATGTTCACGTTAACAGCGAGCTGAACCATTTCGAGCCGATCATTCGCGTGCGTACCCACGGTGTGGATACCGACTATCCGCTGGATAACGAGTTTATTGCTGGCGGTGAGTACCGTCGTCTTTGCACCCTTGGCGAAAAACTGCGTGGTCTGATTGAAGAAGACGCCTTTATCGAACGTGGTGAGCGTCGTCAGCCGGTTGCCAGCTTCGAGCAGGCGCTTGACTGGTTGGTCAAAGAGTCCCGCCGTGGTCTGGCTATTCAGCGTTATAAAGGTCTGGGCGAAATGAACCCGGATCAGCTGTGGGAAACCACTATGGACCCGGACAGCCGTCGTATGCTGCGCGTGACCGTGAAAGATGCGATTGCTGCCGATCAGTTGTTCACCACCCTGATGGGCGATGCCGTAGAACCGCGTCGCGCCTTTATCGAAGAAAACGCCCTGAAAGCGGCGAACATCGATATCTGATTATCCTTCAGCCGGATCGGGCGTAAACCCTGACCGGCTTCAAAAAGGGGAATTCCGGTTCCCCTTTCTGGCCCCTTTTTCCACCCGCCGCGCTGCTGTTTTTTGAGCGGAATCGCGTTAGCATGAGGCTGGAAAAATCTCACCTGGGGATCTCATGGCTATTAAACTGATTGCAATCGATATGGACGGCACACTGTTGCTGCCGGATCACACCATTTCTCCCGCCGTTAAAAACGCTATTGCCGCCGCTCGCGAACGGGGTATTAACGTTGTGCTGACCACCGGTCGCCCCTATGCCGGTGTTCACAGCTATATGAAAGAGCTGCATATGGAGCGGGAGGGCGATTACTGCATTACCTATAATGGCGCGCTGGTACAAAACGCCAGCGACGGCAGCACGGTGGCGCAAACCACGCTGAGCTATGACGATTACCGCTATCTGGAAAAATTGTCGCGAGAGGTGGGTTCACACTTTCACGCGCTGGATCGCAACACGCTCTATACCGCCAACCGCGATATCAGCTACTACACAGTGCATGAGTCCTACGTTGCTACCATCCCTCTGGTGTTCTGTGAAGCAGAGAAAATGGACCCGGCAACCCAGTTCCTCAAGGTGATGATGATTGATGAGCCGACCATACTGGATCAGGCGATCACCCGCATTCCGCAGGAAGTGAAAGAGAAGTATACCGTGCTGAAAAGTGCGCCGTACTTCCTCGAAATACTGGATAAACGCGTCAATAAGGGCACAGGCGTAAAATCTCTTGCCGATGTGCTGAATATCAAACCGGAAGAGATCATGGCAATTGGCGATCAGGAAAATGATATCGCAATGATTGACTATGCCGGCGTTGGTGTGGCGATGGATAACGCAATTCCTTCCGTAAAAGAGGTTGCTGATTTTGTTACGAAATCCAACCTTGAAGATGGTGTTGCCTGGGCCATTGAGAAGTTCGCACTGAACTGATGCGTGATACTGGCAAGGGCATTACGCCCTTGCCTCCGAAGTCGGTTTTTCTTGAGACTGAGGAATATGCGCAACACCGCTTTGCATGATCAGTTTACGCAGCCATGGTGTCGTCAGGCATTTGTTTTTGATGATTTTCCCCCACAGTTTTACCCGCAAACCCAGGGTTTTGCGATGGTAGACGGCGTTCGCGTTTTTAGGGGCTGAACGCAGAATTTCGCTAAGAATTTCAGCGCTGTCCAGCGCATAGCTAATGCCCTCCAGCGAACTGGCGCTAATAAAACCGGCCGCTTCGCCAACCAGAAATGCATCCTCTTTTCCACACACAAAATCGCCCCAGCGAGACGGGCACAACACCGTACATTTCTCGCTTTTCACCACGTCGCCAAAACGGAAATCCATCTTTTCCAGCCGTGTCTTCAGCGCGGCAAAACACTCGCGGCTGTTCTTCAGCGCAAACGCGCCGCCAAAAATAAAGTAGCCATCTTTGCTGATGCTCCACGCGTAACAGTCGGTGGTCGCATTATCAAAAACACAGGCGTAAAAAGGCCGGTCATGCTTTTCTTTAAACCACTGCTGCAACGCAACATACTTGCGGATCTCGTGCTCAGGGTAGAGTACCCGCCGTACCATGGAGTTCGCACCGTCTGCACCGATTAAATAACGACAGGTGACGGTTGTTTCTTCCCCTTCAACACAAAAAACAAGATACCAGAGCCCGTTTTCACGCCAGATTTTGCGACACAGCGCATCGTGGTGCACCGTCACAGAGGCCGGGATCAGCGACTTCATCCACAAGTCGAAGGCGTGGCGATCGATATTCAAGTAACTGCGCTGGTAGTTACGCGTGATGTTACTTTGCACATCAACCGTGCGGACGCTGAAAATTTGCGGATCGGCCATCACCTGGACCGGCAGCGTAATGCCGGCACGAATAAACGAGCGTTGAGCGTCCGGTGCCAGCAAACCACCACACGGTTTTTTAAATCCCTTATCCCCGCTGCGCTGCTTTTTATCGAGCGCGATCACACTGAGATGTCCTGCCAGTTGCCGCGCCAGCGCCGCCCCTGCCGGGCCAAGACCAATAATTGCTACATCAAAATGTTGCATCTCTTCCTCCTGTGTCAGCGAAGCGATGCTAAAACGGGTGTGTGAAGTGACCATGAAGTGAGGTGTAGGCTAACGTCTCGCATTGCTATACCCTGAAACGCCATTATCGCTTCAGGGTACTTCCATGAAACAGATCACGTTTGCCCCGCGCAATCATCAACTGACCAATATCAACTGCTGGACGGCGGACAGCCAGTGGCTGGTGTTTGACGTCCGGCCTTCTGGCGCGTCCTTTACCGGTAAAACTATCGAGCGGGTTAATGTGCAAAACGGTGTGGTGGAGGTGCTCTATACCGCGTTGCAGGGGGCGCATGTTGGCGTTGTGACGGTGCACCCGCAGGCGGAAAAATATGTATTTATTCATGGGCCAGAAAACCCGGACGCCAGCTGGCAGTATGATTTTCACCACCGTCGTGGGGTTGTCACAGAAGCGGGGCAAACACACAACCTGGATGCCATGGATATCACCGCACCTTATACAGCGGGGGCGTTGCGTGGCGGTACGCATGTGCATGTCTACAGCCCGAATGGCCAGTTTGTTAGCTTTACTTATAACGACCATGTGATGCATGAATTATCCCCGACGCGGGATCTGCGTAATGTAGGCGTAGCTACACCTTTTGGCCCGGTCACGCCGCCCGGTTCGCATGCCCGTGAATATGGTGGGAGCCACTGGAGTGTGCTGGTCAGTTGCACCACGCCCACCCCTGTGCCGGGGAGCGATGAGATTAATCGTGCTTACGAAGAGGGCTGGGTGGGCAATCAGCGCCTGGCTTTTATTGGCGACACGCTGTCGCTTCGCGGCGAAAAAGTCCCTGAATTGTTTATTGTTGCGCTACCGGCAGACGAGCAAGGCTGGAAAACCGCTGGCGCAGCGCCGCTGCAAGGCTCGCCTGACACGCTGCCTGCCCCACCTCTGGGTGTGGCGCAACAACGCCTGACGTTTACCCACTCCCGGCGCTATCCGGGGCTGGTCAATACGCCGCGTCACTGGGTTCGCGGTAATCCGCAGGGTACGGAGATTGCTTTCCTGATGCGCGATGACCACGGCATTGTCCAACTGTGGCTTATCAGCCCGGACGGCGGCGAGCCGCGCCAGTTAACGCAAACAGCTGGCGGCATCCAGTCAGCGTTTAACTGGCACCCTTCAGGCAATGCATTAGGGTTTGTGCTGGAAAATCGTATTGCCCTTTGCGACGCGCAGCGGGGGGACATCACCTTTTTGACTGCCGATCATGAAAATCCGCCTTCGGCGGATGCCGTGGTCTTTTCGCCGGACGGGAAACACCTTGCCTGGATGGAGGAGGTTGAAGGTTTCCGCCAGTTATGGGTGACGGAAACCGGGTTCTAAGTTACTGCACGGGCATCGGTGCGGGCGGGATAACAGCGTTAGTCGCAAAATTAGCCTGCTCGCTCTTTTCCACGCGTGACTTGATGGAGTTGTCGCGGCGGAACAGATCCCACGGCAGCAGCAAGGTGTCTACAACGGCGGTGAAAGGCATATCCAGTACCACCAGCGACTTCATGCCGATGCCGGTATCATCGTCGGACAGCATGGTCGAGCTTGCGCGCGTACCCGGGTAAACCCCCTCTTTGCCGCCGGTATGAGACATCACGCTTGAGCACCCCGACAACATCATTCCGCTTAAAATCGCAAAAACTACCAGAGTATTTTTCATCATTGACTGATCATCGTTATATGCAGTGTGAACACTGTTTCCGGGTTTATAGCTTTCCTTACAGGAAAGGGACAGCGTTCTGGCTCCGCTCTGTGGCGGCATTCGCACTTTAACCATTTGTGCTGTGATCCCAGTCTATGCCTTGCTGCAGAAAGTGCAAAAAAAACTCTGGCCGATACCCTTGAAAAGAGACTTGCCAGCCACATTTTAAGAATACAGCCGGATAACACGCCGTAAGGGTGTTGGCTAACGTGTTCGACCCGGCCTGTCCATTATGGAAGGTTATTAACAATCTCGCTGATTTCAGGAGCTTTATGTATGCGTAACTTCGATCTTTCTCCGCTTTATCGTTCTGCTATTGGTTTTGACCGCCTCTTTAACCTGCTGGAAAATAATCAAAGCCAGAGTAATGGCGGCTACCCTCCGTACAACGTTGAGTTAGTGGATGAAAACCACTACCGCATCGCGATTGCTGTGGCTGGTTTCGCCGAAAGCGAACTGGAGATCACCGCACAGGATAACCTGCTGGTGGTGAAAGGCTCCCACGCTACCGAGCAAAAAGAACGCACCTATCTCTACCAGGGCATCGCGGAACGTAACTTCGAGCGTAAATTCCAGCTGGCGGAAAACATTCATGTCCAGGGCGCTAACCTGGTCGATGGCCTGCTGTATGTCGAACTGGAACGCGTGATCCCGGAAGAGAAAAAACCGCGTCGTATCGAAATCAACTAATTATCCCGGGTCGCTGCTGGCGGCCCATCCCGAACATGCTCGCCGTCAGGGAGCATATGTGAGCCGTGAGCTCGCAGGTATTCACTCGCTTCTTTGAAGGAGAAACACAATGCGTAATTATGATTTATCCCCCCTGCTGCGTCAGTGGATCGGTTTTGACAAATTGGCCAATGCCCTGCAAAGCACCACTGAACAACAGACATTCCCGCCTTATAACATTGAAAAGGGCGATGAAAATCATTACCGCATTACTCTTGCGCTGGCGGGGTTCCGTCAGCAAGAGCTGGATATCCAGCTGGAGAATGGTCGTCTGACCATTAAAGGCAACCCGGAGAAACCCGCCAATGAACCGAAGTGGCTTCATCAGGGGTTAGTGATCCAGCCGTTTAGCCTGAGCTTTACGTTGGCGGACTTTATGGAAGTGTCCGGCGCGACCTTCAGCAATGGTCTGCTGCACATTGATTTACTGCGCAATGTACCGGAAAGCGCCGAACCGCAGCGTATAGCGATCAGCAATCGCCCGGCGCTAAACAGCTAAAGGGTAATAAGAAAAAGCGCCGCATGTCGGCGCTTTTTTTATGCTCGTACCGTTTGTAAAAAACGGTGGCGCCAGGGTTTGAGCACAAACAACGCCAGCAGCGCGCAAACAATATCCAGCGTAATGGCGCAGCCAAATACCAGGCTCCAGCTTCCGCTATGTTGATACATCAGCGCAGCGAGCGGGCCGCCAAAAATAGAACCAATCCCTTGCGAAATATAGAGCCAGCCATAATTTGCCGTTGCGTGCCCGGTGCCGAAGGTATCAGTCAGCGTCGCGGGGAACAGTGAAAAAATCTCCCCCCAGCCGAAAAAGACCACCCCGGAAAGCAGCACAAACAGCAGCGGATCGTCTTTGCACATCAGCCATAGCGCCATGGCACAGCCTTCAAGACCAAACGCGATAAACATCATGTTCTCGCGACCAATACGGTCAGAGATAAAACCGCAAACCGGGCGCGTCAGGCCATTCATAAAACGGTCAATGGTCATCGCCAGCGGCAGTGCTGCCATGCCCAGCACCGTGACCGAGGTGATGCCAAAATCTCCGGCAAAAATCGCCATTTGCGATGTGACCATCAGGCCAGATGTGGACATCATAGTCATCATTACAAACATCAGCCAGAAAAGGGGCTTGCGCAGCATTTGCCGTGGGCTGAAACTTTTATTACTCATCGCTAAAGGGCTGTTCATTTCCGGGAAGCTGACTGTTAGCGGTGCGCGCAACCCCTGGCTGGCGATAAAGCCGATGACCGCCATGATTAACCCGAATTGCCACAGCGTATTTTCCAGCCCTTGAGTCGCCAGCGCCTGTGTAACCGGGAAGGTGGTCAGGATCGCACCCATCCCGTAGCCCGCCGCCACCATCCCTGTGGCAAACCCGCGTTTTTCGGGGAACCAGCGTACCATCAGGCCCACCACGCCAACATAGACAATCCCGGTGCCAAGGCCGCCCAGCACGCCGTAATAGAGATAAAGTTGGGTCAGGCTGCTCATTGTGGCCGTTAGCATCCAGCTTGCACCGCTCAGCACGGTGCCGATCGCTATCAACCGGCGCGGGCCAAATTTATCAATCAGCCGCCCCTGGAAGGGCGAGAAGAAGGTCTGCAAAATGATCAGCAGTGAAAAGGTCAGTTGTATCTCCGCCAGCGGGACGTTTAGCTTCTCCATAAAGGGACGCGTAAACAGCGCCCAGACATACTGTGGGCTGGAGATGGATACCATACACAGCAAGCCCAGTGCTAACTGGGTCCACTTTTTCTGGCTGGCCACCACTACGTTGGTCAATGTTGTGTTCGTCATGCCATCACCCCGTTTTTTAACAAAACTGAGCTTTTGCATTAACTATGCCATAACCCTTTGTTGCGGTTGCCATAATGGCAATGCTTAGCCTGCGTAGGGTTTTCGGGACCCTCAAACCGTATATTGGGTGCTTTAATTCGGTTCAGACCCCCTGAAATGGTGCAGTGTTCGCCACATGTCGAGGCAGAGAAAGCCACGCACTTTGTGCGCCATCACCCATACAACCCAGCCACGCTCTGCCAGAATCGTCATAGTCATCATGTGAGGGAAACGTTCATGAGTGATATTGCCTTAACGGTAAGCGTGCTGGCGCTGGTAGCGGTTGTCGGGTTATGGATTGGCAATGTGAAAATACGCGGTGTCGGGTTCGGCATTGGCGGGGTGCTGTTCGGCGGGATTATCGTCGGCCATTTCGTCGACCAGGCCGGCATTTCATTAAGCAGTCCCATGCTGCATTTCGTCCAGGAGTTTGGCCTGATCCTCTTCGTCTATACCATTGGGATCCAGGTTGGCCCCGGTTTCTTTGCTTCCCTTCGCGTGTCGGGGCTTCGGCTCAATCTGTTCGCGATTCTGATTGTTCTCCTTGGCGGTCTGGTCACCGCGATTCTGCATAAACTGTTTGCTATTCCGCTACCGGTGATCCTGGGGATTTTCTCCGGTGCGGTGACCAATACTCCGGCATTAGGGGCCGGGCAGCAGATCCTGCGTGATTTGGGCATCTCAGGCGGGGTGGTTGATCAAATGGGGATGAGCTATGCGATGGCCTACCCGTTTGGCATTTGCGGTATTTTGCTGACGATGTGGTTGTTACGCGTGCTGTTTCGCGTCAACGTCGATGAGGAAGCGCGTCGGCAGGATTCCACCTTAAGTAGCGGCATATCGCTTATCCGCACCATTAATATTCGCGTTGAAAACCCGAACCTTAACAATATGGCGATCCAGGATGTGCCGATCCTTAACAGCGATAAAATCATCTGCTCGCGGCTTAAACGCGGCGATTTGCTGATGGTACCGTCCCCTGGCACGCTTATCCAGGCGGGGGATTTATTGCATCTGGTTGGGTTGCCGGCGGATCTGCATAGTGCCCAGCTTGTGATCGGTCAGGAGGTCGATACCTCGCTGTCGACACGCGGCACGGATTTGCGCGTAGAACGTGTGGTGGTGACGAACGAGAAGGTATTAGGCAAGAAAATCCGCGACTTACACTTTAAAGAGCGTTATGACGTGGTGATCTCCAGGCTCAACCGAGCCGGGGTGGAACTGGTGGCGAGCAGCGATGCGAGCCTGCAATTCGGCGACATTCTCAATCTGGTTGGTCGGCCAGTGGCGATAGAAGCGGTCGCCAATGAAGTCGGCAACGCCCAGCACAAGCTACAACAGGTGCAGATGCTGCCCGTGTTTATCGGCATTGGCCTCGGGGTGTTGCTCGGTTCGATACCACTTTTTGTGCCGGGGTTTCCGGTTGCGCTGAAGCTGGGGCTGGCCGGAGGGCCGCTGATCACGGCACTGATCCTCGGGCGAATCGGCAGTATCGGCAAGCTGTACTGGTTTATGCCGCCGAGCGCTAACCTGGCGCTGCGCGAACTGGGTATTGTGCTGTTTTTGGCGGTGGTGGGGCTGAAATCCGGCGGTGACTTTATCGCCACCCTGACGCACGGTGACGGGGTTAACTGGATGTGTTACGGCATCTTTATTACTGCGGTGCCACTGATAACGGTCGGTATCGTGGCGCGAATGGTAGCGAAAATGAACTACCTGACGCTATGCGGCATGCTGGCGGGGTCAATGACCGATCCCCCGGCACTGGCGTTCGCTAACGGTCTGCACGCCACCAGCGGCGCAGCCGCACTTTCCTATGCGACCGTTTACCCGCTGGTGATGTTCCTGCGCATTATCACGCCACAACTACTGGCGGTGATCTTCTGGGGAATGGGGTAACGGTACTTGTTGATGGATGCGCCGCAGGTGGTAATCCACCTGGTAATCGCGGGTGTTGCGATACATCACTGAATAATTCAGAAATTCACCGCTGTCGCTGTAGGAGAGTGAGGTAATACGCAGCAGCGGTGTCTGTTCTTCAAGGTTTAACACGCCCGCCAGTTGCTTATCCGCCAGTACGGGAGTCAGGCTTTCATAGTTGCCGCTGATCGTTATGCCGCACTCTTTCTCGATGTAATCGAATTTCGACCCTTCCAGGTGTGCCAGAGAAAGGTTACGAAACAACTTCAAGGGCATATAACTGTCTTCCAGCATTAGCGGTTTTCCCTCTACATAACGTACCCGTCGCGAAAAGTAGATCCGCTCATTCACCTGGATGCGTAACTGGCTGGCAATCGCCGGGGGCGCGGGCATCACTTCGAACTGCAGCACCTGGCTGTACACCTCTTTGCCCTGCTGACGCAGCACTTCTACCAGCCCGGTGAGGTTAGTGGTTTCATGGTGAACATCTTTGCGCGCCACAAATGTTCCGCTGCCGTGTCGGCGTATCACCAGCCCCCACTCGACCAACAGATCAATGGCTTTACGGACGGTCATCCGCGCGACGCCAAACTCCTGCGCCAGCGTTTTCTCACCGGGCAGCGGACTACCTACGTTGTAATCGGATGAATTGAGCCGCAGACGTAACCGTTCAGCAATGGATTTGTAGATCACTGCTAGACCTCTTTATCCCCGTTAAGCCGCAGGAGCCGTTTTGAGATGTCTATGTTTTGTGATGAAAGTAGACATCAGCAGGGAAAATAAAACCATGAAGGCTATCACGGATCGCAGCGGCGCATCCTGCCCGTAGGGAAGCAAATTCTTATCCTCAATTCAGGCCAACAAAACATAACAAGGCCTTTACCCCCTACAGGTTGTTACATGAGGATTTCAAAATGCTCAGTCAAATACAACGTTTTGGCGGCGCCATGTTTACCCCGGTGCTGCTGTTCCCTTTTGCCGGTATGGTGGTTGGAATCGCCATTATGCTGCACAACCCGCTGTTCGTCGGCGAAGCGCTAACGGCACCCGACAGCCTTTTCGCCCAGATCGTCCATATCATTGAAGAGGGCGGCTGGGCGGTGTTCCGCAATATGCCGCTGATTTTCGCTGTCGGTTTGCCTATTGGTCTGGCTAAACAGGCTCAAGGACGCGCCTGTCTGGCCGTGCTGATTAGCTTTCTGACCTGGAACTATTTTATTAATGCCATGGGCATGACCTGGGGGCATTTTTTTGGTGTCGACTTTGCCGCCGATCCCGTGGCCGGTAGCGGGTTAACGCTGATTGCCGGGATTAAAACGCTCGATACCAGTATTATCGGCGCGATAGCCATTTCCGGTATCGTGACGGCAATCCATAACCGCTACTTTGATAAACCGTTACCGGTCTTTCTTGGCATTTTTCAGGGCACCTCGTTTGTGGTGATTATCGCCTTTCTGGTGATGATCCCTTGCGCATGGCTAACGCTGCTTGGCTGGCCAAAAGTGCAGTTGGGGATTGAATCCCTGCAAGCCTTTTTGCGCTCAGCAGGTGCGCTGGGTGTCTGGGTGTATACCTTCCTTGAACGCATTCTGATCCCCACCGGGTTGCACCATTTCGTCTACGGGCCGTTTATCTTTGGTCCGGCGGCAGTGGAAGGCGGTATTCAGGTGTACTGGGCGCAGCATCTACACGAATTCAGCCAGAGTACCGAGGCGCTGAAAACCCTGTTCCCGGAGGGCGGTTTTGCCCTGCACGGTAATTCTAAAGTGTTCGGTTCCGTCGGTATTGCGCTGGCATTGTGGTACACCGCCGCGCCGGAAAATCGCGTCAAAGTCGCCGGGTTACTGATCCCCGCTACCCTCACGGCTGTGTTGGTGGGCATTACTGAGCCGCTGGAGTTTACCTTCCTGTTTATCTCTCCGCTGCTGTTTGCGGTACACGCAGTGCTGGCCGCCAGCATGGCGACGGTGATGTACAGCTTTGGCGTGGTGGGCAATATGGGCGGCGGTCTGCTCGACCAGTTCCTGCCACAGAACTGGATCCCTATGTTCCACAACCATGCGGCGATGGTCTTCACACAGATTGGTATTGGGCTTTGTTTTACCGCGCTCTATTTCGTGGTGTTCCGCACCCTGATCGTGCACTTCAAGCTGAAAACGCCTGGTCGGGAAGAGAGTGAAGTGAAGCTCTACAGCAAAGCCGATTACAAAGCTGCCCGCGGGCAAAACCCGGCAACGGCTGGTGCGCCACTGAGTCAGGCGCTGGGCTTCCTGCAGGCGCTTGGTGGCGCGACGAATATCGCCAGAATTAATAACTGCGCAACCCGCTTACGCATCACGCTGGTCGAGATGGCGAAAACCGAAAGTGATGATGTTTTCAAAACGCTGGGCGCCCACGGCGTGGTGCGGCGCGGCAATGCTATCCAGGTCATTGTTGGCCTGCACGTACCGCAAGTGCGCGAGCAGCTTGAAGTCTTGATGAAAACCCCTTTAACCAACGAACCATCCCCTATGTCGGAGGCAGTCTCATGAAAAAATTCTCTGTGGTTATTGCAGGCGGCGGCAGCACCTTTACGCCCGGAATTGTGCTGATGCTACTGGCCAACCGCGATCGCTTCCCGCTGCGTGCGCTCAAGTTTTATGACAACGATGGCGCCCGCCAGGAAACTATTGCTGAAGCCTGTAAAATCATTCTGCAGGAGCAGGCTCCGGACATCGATTTTAGTTACACCACTGACCCCAAAGCCGCTTTTAGTGATGTGGATTTTGTGATGGCGCATATCCGCGTGGGCAAATACCCGATGCGCGAACAGGATGAAAAAATCCCGTTACGTCACGGCGTCGTGGGGCAGGAAACATGCGGCCCTGGCGGCATTGCTTACGGTATGCGCTCCATTGGCGGCGTGCTGGAACTGGTCGATTATATGCAGCAGTATTCGCCGAACGCATGGATGCTCAACTACTCCAACCCGGCTGCCATCGTGGCAGAAGCGACACGCCGTTTGCGTCCGCAGGCCAAAATTCTCAACATTTGTGATATGCCGATTGGGATTGAAGGGCGTATGGCACAGATTGTCGGCCTGAAAAACCGCAAACAGATGCGTGTGCGTTATTACGGGCTGAACCACTTTGGCTGGTGGACCTCGATTGAAGATCTGGAGGGGAACGATCTGATGCCGAAGTTGCGCGAATATGTGGCGAAAAATGGCTATGTTCCACCTGCAAACGATGAGCATACGGAAGCCAGCTGGAATGATACCTTCGCCAAAGCCAAAGATGTTCAGGCGCTGGATCCGGACACCATGCCGAACACCTATCTGAAGTATTATTTTTTCCCGGACTATGTGGTAGCGCACTCGAACCCCGAGCGTACCCGGGCCAATGAGGTGATGGATCACCGTGAAAAACAGGTTTTTGGTGCCTGCCGAGCCATTATTTCTGCGGGGAAATCTTCTGCGGGCGATTTAGAAATCGACGAACATGCGTCGTATATTGTTGATCTGGCAACTGCTATCGCGTTTAACACCCAGGAGCGGATGTTGCTGATTGTGCCCAATAACGGCGCTATCCATAACTTCGATGCCGATGCGATGGTTGAAATCCCGTGTCTCGTCGGCAAAAACGGCCCGGAGCCGCTGACGGTGGGCGATATCCCGCATTTCCAGAAAGGGTTGATGAGCCAGCAGGTAGCGGTTGAAAAACTGGTGGTCGATGCCTGGGAACAGCGCTCTTATCAGAAGCTGTGGCAGGCCATCACGCTGTCGAAAACGGTGCCCAGCGCGTCGGTCGCTAAAGCCATTCTGGATGATTTGGTCGCAGCGAATAAAGCTTACTGGCCAGAACTGCAGTGATCCGCATAACCGGCATCGTCAGGTGTCGGTTCTTCGTGTAAACGGGTCGAAAAAAAACAGCGTATCCGCTACCTTGTTGACCAGACCTCTAACAAGGAGCATCCATGAAACTTTCCCGCGTCGGTGAAGCCCCGGATTACCGTTTCTCGCTGGCGAATGAGCGCACCTTTCTGGCATGGATCCGTACAGCTCTGGGGTTTCTGGCGGCAGGCGTCGGGCTGGATCAGCTTGCACCACAATTTGCCACGCCGCTGATCCGCGAAGTGCTGGCGTTATTACTGTGCCTCTTTTCCGGGGCGCTGGCGTTATATGGTTATATGCGCTGGCTGCGTAATGAAAAAGCCATGCGCCTGAAACAAGATCTTCCCTATACCCGTGCGTTGCTGGTTATCAGCGTCGCGTTACTGACCGTGGCGTTGGTGGTAATGGTGCTGGTGTTTTATGCCGGATAACCGCAAAACGCGCCGTGAAACCGATCCCGGTTTACAGCCTGAGCGTACTTCGCTGGCCTGGTTACGCACGCTCTTTGGCTACGGTGCGCTGATGGCGCTGGCGGTGAAGCACAACTGGCAGCAGTCGGGCATGCCGTTCTGGATTTCGATTGCTGTGCTGGCGCTGGTTGCGGCGATGCTCTGGCGTTACACACACAAACGCATCTTAATGGATGTGAATAACAGTGATTTCGTCTTACCTGGTGCCATTCGTGACAAATTATTGATCTCTCTCGCGGTGCTTTTACTCGCCTTGCTGTTTGCTGTAACGCATATACGTCAGTTACTTTTATTTCTCTGAGGAATAAGTCATGCAAGGCTGCCACGTTATGGTCAGGCCTGTCAGCACGCGCTGCCATCTTCACTGCTGTGACGGTATCACCCAACATATTACGGATGGCGCTACGCTGGAGGCGTTTATCCGCCAGCAGTTTGCGGCGCAACCTACGGGTGCTGTGATGTCATTCGTCTGGCAGGGTGAAGAGCCAACCCTCTGCGGGCTGGACTTTTTCCACCGAGTTGCAGCTTTGCAAGCACTGTATGCCAATGGCAGATGCATAGAAAATGTCTTTCAAACCAGCGGCATTCACCTGAATGACGCCTGGTGCAGATTATTCCATGAACAGGACTGGCAGGTAGAGATCACGGCTAACGCGTGGGGTGATGCTGACTGCTACGGTAAATCCGCGCATACAGAGGTAATAAATGCGATTGAAACGCTGAGAAAACATCGGGTTGTGTTCAGTTTGCAATGCGTGGTGAATAACCTTAATAGCCAGCAGCCGCTGTATCTTTATCGCTATTTGCGCGCGCTCGGTACGCCGTTTTTGCAGTTCATTCCCTGTGTTGAACAGGATGCAGACGGAAACCTGACTCCAGCGTCCGTAAGCGCGGAAGCATGGGGGCATTTCCTCACTACGGTGTTTGATTGCTGGGCGCGGGAAGATATTGGCCGGGTGAACATTCAGCTGTTTGACTCAACGCTCAGCGTATGGCGCGGCGCGGCTTCGCCGCTATGCAGTTTCGGCGAAACCTGTGAGCATATTTTGACGGTGGATGCTGACGGCGATGTGTACCCGTGCGATCGCGATCCCGGTACCGACTACCGCCCTGGTCATCTCTACCAAAGCCCGATTCACTCGCTAAACACAGACGACAACGCTTTCGCTTTCAGGCAGCGAAAAAAAAACACACTAAGCGATGAATGCCGCCATTGTGATGTGCTGCGGTTATGTGGTGGTGATTGCCCGCAACACCGTTTCATGCAGCATAAAAGCGCCCTGTGTGCGGGGTATTATCGCTTTTTCAGCCACTCCGCGCCTTATATGCGCGTAATGCGCGATTTGCTAAACCAGCGGCGCTCGCCAATGGAACTGATGGCGATTTTGCGCGAGCGCGGCTGAATTATTGCGCTTTGGCCAGATACTGCGCCATCTCGTTAGCGGGCACCATCCCGCCGCCGGTGGCCCACACCAGATGGGTTGCCTGGGCCAGTTGCGTCGTCGTGAATCCCTGTAACCGATGATAATGGTGATCCGCACAAATGCGCTGTGGCCCTGCCATACCTGCCAGCGCCGACGGCTCCAGCAGAATGTTCTCTTCCTGCGCCAGCCAGCCTAACAGAGTGTAGAGCGTGCAGTCGTCAACGGTGTAGAACCCGTCGAGCAGGCGCTCCATCGCCCGGCCAACAAAACCGGACGCGCGACCAACAGCCAGCCCATCTGCCGCGGTCTGGTTATCTATCCCCACATCCTGAACGGCAATCCTGTCATGTAAACCGGTATGCACTCCCAGCAGCATGCAAGGCGAGTGGGTGGGTTCCGCGAAAATACAGTGAACATGATCGCCAAAGGCCAGTTTCAGGCCAAATGCCACGCCTCCCGGCCCGCCACCAACGCCGCAGGGCAGATAGACAAATAGCGGATGTGCGTTATCAACGACCTTACCCAGCCGGGTAAACTGATCTTTTAGTCGTTGCCCGGCAACGGCATAGCCTAAAAAGAGCGTGCGCGAGTTTTCGTCGTCGATAAAAAAACATCTGGCATCGTTTTCAGCAGCGCGACGACCTTGTTCGACGGCGACGCCGTAATCGTCGGCATACTCCACCACTTTCACGCCATGGCTACGGAGTTTCGCCTTCTTCCAGGCCCTGGCGTCGGCAGACATGTGCACCGTGACGTTAAAGCCGAGACGTGCGCCGATAATACCAATCGATAAACCGAGATTGCCGGTAGAGCCGACGGCAATACTGTACTGGCTGAAGAAGTGGGTAAATTCGGCGGATAACAATTTACTGTAATCGTCGTGCGGGCTGAGCAAGTTGGCGGAAAAAGCCAGCTTCTCCGCATGGGTCAGCACTTCATAGATGCCGCCGCGCGCCTTAATGGAGCCAGAAACAGGCAGATGGCTGTCTTTTTTTAACCACAACTCGCCGCCATGTTGAAGCCCCAGGCGACGCTGCATCGCCGGAATTGGTACCACATCTGATTCTATAATGCCGTTGCGAGCGGCTGTTTCCGGGAAGGCCTGCGCCAGAAACGGCGCAAAACGGGCAAGGCGGGCATGGGCGTCGCTCACATCCTCTTTTGTCAGGCCAACATGCGGCAATGCATGTGCAAGCGAGGTAGTATTAGGGTTAAACCACTGCGTTTCCTGCAGGTCGATGAGTTGCTGAACCAGCGGAAATTGCTGGACGAGTTTTTGGATATCGGCGTTATTCATCTTTGGCTTATCGTCAGGAAAGGATGAGTAAAGAAAACAGGAATACGCCGTCTGTGCAAGTGTGGAGAAGGATTGAGAATTTATTACGCTTTGGCGCTACACCTGGTACGTCAAAGCATGATAAATACATGTATTCGCCCCTGATTTTCGCAAGGTCAACTGTGTTAAAGCCACTGATTGCTGTTGTTATGTTGCTGGCGGCAACCCCTGCGTTTGCTGCTGAAACCCCGCTCACGGCGGCGCGTTACGCGCAGCAGTTGGGGGTGGGGATGGATGTTGACTGGGCGCGTACCGAGCGGGGGATCCGTGAATTCGATCCGCTGATTGTGCGTGACTTTTATAATGCCGGTATCCGCCATGTGCGCATCCGTGTTGCCGACCCGATGACCGAAGCGCGGTTGATCCATCTGCGTAAGCTGGTGGAAGCCTGCGAAGAGTACGGCGTGATCCCGGTGATAGCCTACCAGGCCGACAGTTTTAAAGCCGATCCGGACGCAAAAAATGAAGCGCAACTGGTGGCCTGGTGGAATACAGTCGCCACCTTTTTTGGTACTGAACACCCCATGCTGGGCTTTGATGTGATTTATGAGCCTGCCGATAAGCTCAATCATGATTTGCCTGCGCTGAACCGGGTATATGAAAAAATCGTTAAAAACCTGCACGATATCGATCCGCAACGCATGATTTTTATCGCGCCGCGCATGCGTGCGGCACCGGAAGATCTCCCCTCCCTGAAGTTGCCAGCACATAGCCAGAATTACCTGCTGGCGGAGTGGCATATTTTCCCGTGGGGGCCGCTGAAAAATAACGGCAAATATCCCTGGACCTCCGGTACAGCGGCTGAGAAAGCCGCGATCCGCGGGCGCATTAACCAGGCGCTGCACTGGCAGCAGAAAACGGGGCATACCAGCTGGGTAGGCGGCTGGGCGGTGGGCGAGTCAATGAAAAGTATGCCGACCGAGTCGCAAATGGCGTTCGCCAGTTTTATGGCGTGTGAGCTTAATAAAGCGAAAATCCCTTATGCCATTAATGCCGACACGCAATTTTATGATGGTGAAGAGGGGGCCTGGCGACCTGCGCCGGAGCCATTACTGAAGGTGATGATCGCCCCGGAATGTGAAAAGCCCGACGCGAAGTCGGGCCATCATGAGGTTAAATCGCCTGTTCGTGGTGGGCAGAGCGCGACGCCAGCGGCAACCAGCACAGCAGAATCAAAAGCCCCGCCAGCGTCATCAGCATCCCAAGGCTAAACTGGCCATTTTGCGGCAGTTGCGCCGACAGCCAGGCCAGACCGCCGGAACCGATATTTTGTAAACCGCCGACCAGCGCGCCAGCCGTCCCGGCCAGGAACGGGAAAGGTTCCATCGCGCCGCTGGTGGCCAGGGGGAACAACATACCGGCACCGAAGAAGAACAGTGCGGCGGGCACCAGTAGCGTCCAGATTGTCATCACCCCGAACCAGCCTGGCACCCACATCATCACCCCGGCCGCCAGGCAACTGAGCACCGACTGCCACATCAGTATTGAAAAACGCTTGTTCTGCCGGCCGGCAAACCATGCGCCGAAGAACGCCGCCGGGATTGGCAAAATAAACAGAATGCTCACCGTTATGCTGTTAAGACCGAGCACCCCACCCATCAGCACGCCGGAGCTGGCTTCAAACACTGCAATCCCAGCCAGGCCGCCGATCAACATCAGCAAATAGCAGGTAAATGCGCCATGACTAAACAGGGTTTTATAGCTCTCTGACAGTCGCATTCGGGTGGCTGTCACCGGTCGGGTTTCTGGCATCCAGCGGGCCATACTCCAGGTCACCAGCATGCACAGCGCCAGCAAAAAGATAAAACAGGCGCGCCAGTTCACCAGCGTATTCAATACACCGCCAATCAAGGGCGCCAGCAACGGGCTGACCAGGATGCCCATATTCAGCAGACTGTTAGCATGCCGCAATTCCGTACCGGCGTAGAGATCACGCGGGAGTGTTCTTGCCATCACGCCGCCAACCCCGGTACCCACGCCCTGTAGCGCGCTGGCAAGGATCAGAATGGTCAGGCTATGCGTGGTGATGGCAATAAGTGTCGCCAGCATAAAAATGCTCATCCCGACGAGGATCACCGGGCGCCGGCCAACCCTGTCCGCCAGTGGGCCGTAAAACAGCTGCGACACGCCATAGGTCAACAGGTACGCCGCCATCACGCTTTGCACCGCGCCTTCACGCACATTCAAATCGCGCGCCATATCGGCGATTGCCGGAATATAAATGGTTTGTGCCATCTGCCCGACGGCGACCAGGAGCACCAGCATCAATAACAAATTGACGTTTCTCTGCCTTTTCATTTCGCTGATTACTTTTAGAAAATGGGAAATTAAAGAATATGTTGCTGTGATACAGCCTTAATGCGAGAGGAATCTACCACAGGAAGATGACAGAACCACTATGCGGGGCAGCGATGAAGGGGCGACGCCAGGCAGGATTTGTAAACGATTTTCGGCAACTTTTGTTGCCAGTTTGCATCAGGACAGGCGCAACAAAATGGCGCCTGCGGCAATGCCAAACGCCGCGGCAATCCGCAGGCCAGAAATTTTTTCTTTGAGTAAGATAAAAGCGATAAAGGCGCCGAACAGGATGGAGGTTTCTCGCAGTGCTGCAACCACCGCCAGGGGAGCCTGGGTCATTGCCCACAGTGCCAGACCATAAGAACCCATGGTACCAATGCCGCCTGGCAGGCCCCTTTTCCAGTTAGCGACCAGATAACGTGAGACTTCCTGCCGACGTGCCAGCATTGCCCAGGCCAGCAGGCAAAAACCGTTAAGAAAAAAGGTCCACAGCGAGTAGCCCAGTGCACTTCCCGCCAGACGCACGCCAGTGCCATCCACCAGTGTGTACCCGGCAATGAAACAGGAATTAAGCAGCGCCAGCCAGATGCCTTTTCCTGGCTGGCTACGGCCATTAAACGCCATACCGAGTATCGACAGGCACACTACGGCAATACCAACCCAGGCGGTGACGGAGAGCGAATCGCCCAGTATCAGCACGCTTATCAGCGCCACGAGTAAGGGGGCGGTACCGCGCATCAGCGGGTAGGTCTGGCTCATGTCTGATACCTGGTAAGTTTTCGCCACCAGTACGGTGTAAACCACCTGCAATACGCAACTTGCGGCGAGATAAGGCGCACTGGCAAGGTCTGGTTGTGGAGAAAAAGGCAGTAAAACCAGCGCAATGAAAGACGCCGAGCCACTTACGGCGATGGCGGAATAGAGCTTGTCGCTGCCTGCTTTGACAATGGCATTCCAGCTGGCGTGCAGCAGGGCGGCGAACAACAAAATACAGAAAACAGAAAGGGTCATAGCAGCCAGCGTGGATGAATTGTCACCAAAATGTAACACGCAGGCGATTAATGATGCCAGAAGGAGAGTGTTAAAGAGGGGCGGTTTCCCGCCCCTCTTTGGTGCGGCTTGAACCTGAATTACCGCAGGTATTTCAGGACTGCATCAAGCAGTTGCAGCAAAGCAACAATGAGTTTCAGGATGAGAATAACCATATCCATTCCGCCCATACGCGTCTCCTCTGGTTTAAGGAGCACCGACTGATGTACCTTTCCGCTGCCTGTTATCAGTCTGTTGTTGACGTAACGCAGTGTGCTCTTCAGGGGTTAAGGCGCTGACGGCACCACCCGTTTCAGCCAGGACTATGTTTGCGCCGTTGAACAAAGCGGCCCCTGCACCTTCGTTAACAGAGTTATTATATATAAATACTGTTTATGCATACAGTATTTTTTGGACAAATTTTAGCAAGTGGTCCATAGTTAATGCGGGACAAACTGTGCTGAAATTGCGCCGCGTGTAGATTTGGCGTATAGTTTTGCCGTTGACCTAACGCAGTGTGCTTTGCGGCAACCAACCGCAAAAAGCTGTTAAAAACCTCGCTCCGGCGGGGTTTTTTGTTTTCAGAGCTTGTGCAAATTAACGTGATCCTTCCCCCATTTTTCTGCCGGTGCGTAAAAAGCAGTTGTCGGCGGCAAAAACCTGTGTTTGTATAAATCTCGTTAACCTTTTACAAACAGGTCCCTAATGAACGCTTCCACGATGTCGATGAACCTACTAAAAACCGCGCATAACGCCGCGGTGGTCGTCGTGCGTGTGGTGGTGGTCGTCGGCAATGCGCCGTAGGGTCCGGAACAACACACGATTCCAAAACCCCGCCGGCGCAAACCGGGCGGGGTTTTTCGTTTTAGCCTCCCTGGAAAGTCGGCCCAGAAGAAGGACTGGAGCATGGCAAGTTCGGGCACAACATCACAACCTACGCGCTACACCGGCGCGCAACTGATTGTTCATTTACTGGAACGTCAGGGGATCACCACCGTTACCGGGATCCCCGGCGGTACGGTGCTCCCGTTATACGACGCATTAAGCCAGAGTAAGCAAATCCGTCATATCCTTGCTCGCCACGAACAGGGTGCCGGGTTTATCGCCCAGGGGATGGCGCGTACGCAGGGCAAACCCGCGGTCTGTATGGCCTGCAGCGGACCGGGTGCGACAAATCTGGTGACGGCTATTGCCGATGCACGGCTCGATTCCATTCCGCTGATCTGCATTACCGGCCAGGTGCCGGCTTCAATGATCGGCACCGATGCATTCCAGGAAGTCGACACTTACGGCATCTCTATCCCCATCACTAAGCACAACTACCTGGTCCGTGACATTGCCGAATTGCCGCAGGTGATCAGCGATGCGTTCCGTATTGCGCAATCCGGTCGCCCTGGCCCGGTGTGGATAGATATTCCTAAAGATGTGCAGACCGCGGAAATCACCCTCAGCGAGCTGCCGGAACCCGGAGGCAAAGCGCCTGCACCTGCATATAACGCGCAAAACGTGCGCGATGCTGCCGCCATGATCAATGCAGCGCAACGCCCGGTGCTCTACCTGGGCGGCGGGGTGATCAATGCGCCGAAGCAGGTACGTCTGCTGGCGGAAAAAGCCAATCTGCCCACCACCATGACGCTGATGGCACTCGGCATGTTGCCAAAACATCACCCGTTATCGCTGGGGATGCTGGGCATGCATGGCGCACGTAGCACTAACCATATCTTGCATGAGGCAGACTTACTGGTCGTATTGGGGGCTCGTTTTGATGACCGGGCGATTGGCAAAACCGAGCAATTCTGCCCGAACGCCAAAATCATTCATGTCGATATAGATCGCGCCGAGCTGGGCAAAATTAAGCAGGCGCATGTGGCGATCCAGGGCGATGTGGCGGAAGTGCTCGATGCGCTGATCCCGCACGTTGAAGCGCATTCGCGTCATAGCTGGCGTAACCTGGTCACACAGTTACAGCAGGAATTTCCGGGGGCGATCCCGCAGGCGGGCGATCCACTGACGCACTACGGTCTGATCAATGCGGTTGCCGCCTGCGTTGATGACGAGGCGATTATTACTACCGATGTGGGTCAGCATCAGATGTGGACGGCGCAGGCTTATCCGCTGAACCGTCCGCGCCAGTGGCTGACTTCGGGCGGTCTGGGAACCATGGGCTTTGGTTTGCCAACAGCAATTGGCGCGGCGCTGGCGAACCCGGCGCGTAAGGTGATTTGTTTCTCTGGCGACGGCAGCCTGATGATGAACATTCAGGAGATGGCCACCGCCGCGGAAAACAATCTGGATGTCAAAATCATTCTGATGAATAACGAAGCGCTGGGCCTGGTGCATCAGCAACAAAGCCTGTTCTATAAACAAGGGGTATTTGCGGCTACCTACCCGGGAATGATTAATTTCACCCAGATTGCTGCCGGGTTTGGCCTGCACACTTGTGATTTGAACGAGGTTGCCGACCCGCAAGCCGCCTTGCAGGAGATCATTAACCGTCCGGGGCCGGCGCTGATCCATGTGCGTATCGACCCGCAGGAAAAAGTCTACCCGATGGTGCCGCCAGGCGCGGCAAACACAGAAATGGTGGGGGAATAAACCATGCAAGCAACTGATAACGTCATTCTCGAACTCACCGTGCGTAACCACCCGGGTGTGATGACACACGTATGTGGGTTGTTTGCCCGCCGGGCATTCAACGTTGAAGGGATCCTCTGTTTACCGCTCCAAAACGGCGAGCAGAGCCGCATCTGGCTTCAGGTCGCCAACGATCAGCGTCTGGAACAGATGATCAGTCAAATAGATAAGCTGGAAGATGTGGTGCAAATTATCCGCCACCAGACCGATCCCGGCGTGTTTAATAAGCTTGGATTGTTCTTCGAATAAACCCGCCACGGCGCGCCGCTTAAGAGGTAAGCGGCGCGCTGAGGATCACTTTTTGCGCGGCAGCGGCGCGTGAAGATAGTGTTTCATCTCTTTATCCGTGCGAAAGGCACAAATTAAAGCAAAAATGACGACACCCCATAAGGTCACAGACATTGATTAGTCCTCCTTCATTCCCAGACTTTCTAACAGGTTAAGTTGCCAGGCCGGCGCTTTTTTCTTCGCCATTTTGGCAAACAGCCACAACACCAAGAATCCACGGTATTTTCTGCTATGGCAGATGGCCATTTTTTGGTAATGCATCTCCCCTGGTGCAAGCTGCGTCGCATAACTTAACCAGTAAACCATCAGATAACAGTTTCTGCGCAAGCCGCCTCGCCGGTTATACAAACCAAACGCGTACAGATAGGCGATATAGGCCAGTTTCTCGCTATCAACCCTTGCGCCCAGTAAGACCTGTGGGCAGATCTCTTCTACCGCCAGCTTCTGGTGCGCAAGTTCCAGCGACCAGAAGAGCGCACAGGCATAATCATACTGCGCCAGCGCGTGGCCTTTTGCGGTGGCTTCTGCCAGTAACGTCAGCCGTTCTTCCAGAGCCTCCCGGCCGGACTGCATCTCCAGAATGCGGCTTTTACGAAACAGGGCTTCTGGCGAATGCGTACGACAGGCTCGTTCAAGCGCCACAGCGGATTTCTCTTGCGAAGGCGTGAGCTGTAAATTCTCTGCCGCGACCGGATCCATTCCGGCGTAGATCTCGCTCAATAAAAGCAGTGCTGGTGCAAAGTCACGCTCGCCTAACTGCGTTAAAAAAGCCTGTGCCTGCGCTTTCTGTTGAAAGAAGCATAGCCTGTTTAACGTGGTATTCAGCAGTTCAATCGGCAGCCTGTCCTCCGTTTGCAACAGTCGTGCGATCCAAGGTTCAACCGGGCCAGGTAACTGAATATCCTGCAGCGGAAAGAGACGCAAATAGACACTGAACAGCATTTCCATGGCGCTTTCACAGCGCGCGCCAGTGAGGTCAAAGTAGCGTTTGAGCAACGCCTTATCATCACTGAGTTGGTATTCTTTGTGGCACAGCACCGTTAACAACCAGAACAGCAAAGCCCCTTCCTGCTCGACAAGTAAACGCCATGCGTTACTGTGCAAAATAAAATGAATGCTGTCGTAAATGTGTCGGGCGAAACGTGGGCTTTCCGCATAAAAATTATTATCGTCGTCGAGCAGGAAATGGGTACAGATATTCAAATACGTGTAATGCAGCGAGGCTTTATCCTCTTCCGACACGTCCAGCGTTAATAATTGCTGGCAGAGCTCATCGAATTTTCGCACTTTGCCGATCTTACTTTTCTCCGGCCAGTGTTGAGGGTTCGCCAGTTTATCCAGCAGTTTCACGCTATAAAGCTTATTACGCCGGGTTTCCGGTAAGGGAGCGCAGTAATCACTGGCGAGGAAGGCGTCCAGCGAGGCGTGTTCCTCATCTCCGTACCAGCGCGGGTAAAGGTAATGAATGAACTGTTCGCGTATCGGCATATTATCCGCGTCGCATTCCAGTGCCCGGTTCAGCCAATAGATAAGGGGATTACGTGTTTCCACCTCGTTGGCGACAGGAAGGCCGGTAAACACCGGGGCTTCGGACAGGGGTAATCCACCGAGCGAGCGGGCAAATGTGATGGCTTCCGGCGTATAGGCGGCAAGATCAAAATGGACAGGCTCGTGTGCCTGGTGGAACCACTCAGGCTCCTGAAAATGCCCGGTTGCGACCAGTAAATGGTAATACATGGTCGGCGTCGTACTGTTCAGCGACAGGGCTTTGGCCGCCCAGTAAAACATCAGATCGCTACTGATTTTGGCCCGGATCCACTGGTTAGCGGTGACATGATCTGCAGCGTGCGTTCCACGCGCTTTCGCCGCTATCTCCAGCCAGCGTTGCGCGAGCATTTCGCAAGGGTAGCTGGACTGCGGCTGGCTTTGATGCCAGGCCGTTAACGACAGGGCTATTGTCTCGTCGCTGAATAATAAAGGCGTGAACAGAAAGGTGTACTGGCTTATCAGCGGATAGAGGGGATCATCCTTGTTGGATTGCCAGTTTTTTTCTGCGACGCTAAAAAATTGCGTCAGTTTCTCGTACTCCCCGGCTTGCAACCAGTCACGTAGCTGCTGTCGGGCAGTCCATATTTCATCCAGTGAAATCATGTCGCCTCAGGAAAATTATTTCAGGTTTGTAGCGCAAAATTTTCCCGCAACTCTTCGATTCGGGCAAACCCTACTATTAAGTGATTTACCGCTACTCCTCATCTTTTAAGAATTTTCTTAAGCAAGCTCACTCATGCTGCTTTCCAGCAGTAAATTTCGTAGCCACAGGTGGGCTGGGTCGCGGTGGGTACGTGCATGCCAGGTCATGGTTTTGGTAAATCCCGGCACGGGCAGCGGCGTGTCCAGTGTACACATGCCGGGTGCCAGCCTGGCGAGGCGCTGCGGTACTACGGCAATCATATCGCTCACCGCCAGCAGCTCCGGCAGGATCAGGAAATTGCTCACCGACACGCCCACACGCCGCGTTCTGCTCTGTGCTGCCAGCGCGCCATCTACAACGCCGCGAAAGCGGTCGCCATCCCACGAAACCAGCGCATGCTCCAGTGCACAGAAGCGATCCAGCGATAACTGCCCTGGCGCGGCGTCGGGATGATTGGCGCGCATCATGCAGACAAAATGTTCATCAAACAGCACCCGGCTGTGCAGCTCCGGCGGTGTGCTGTAAGGCGTCATCAACGCGGTATCCACTTCGCCACGTTCAAGCTGACTTACCAACCGTTGAGGCTCTACCGTTTCCACTCGCACGCGAATACCTGGCGCAAGCTGTTTCAGGCGGGCAATAAACGGCACGATCACCACTTTGAGCGCGTAATCCGTGGCGGCCAGCGTCCAGGTGAGCGTGGCGGTTTGTGGCACAAAGGCGGCAGGTTGAAGTAACACCTCGATATCCGCAAGGATGCGTTTCACCGGTTCCGCCAGCCCCTGTGCACGTACGGTTGGCACCATACCGTGCGGCGCACGAATAAACAGCGGGTCGGCAAAGTAATCACGCAGGCGCGTCAGCATGCCGCTCACCGCCGGTTGGGTTAACGAAAGACGCGCTGCGGCACGCGTCACATTACGCTCATCCAGCAGCGCATCGAGGGCTTTTAACAGGTTGAGATCGAGGTTTCTGATATCGTGATTCATGATAATGACCCGGGCTGGTGATAATAAAGATTATCGCATTTACGGCTGTCCGTGGTGCGTGTTTTACCCGTATGATGAGCCTCTTTTCTGCCCCTGGAGCGGTTATGATTTGGTTGATGTTGGCAACGCTGGTAGTTGTTTTTGTAATTGGTTTCAGGGTATTAACCTCCGACTCCCGCCGTGCAATACGCCGTCTCACCGACAGACTCACGCTCCAGCCCGTGCCGGTTGAATCAATGATCGACCAGATGGGTAAAACCGCTAGTGCGGAATATCTGGCTTACCTGGCGCGCCCGGACGAGGCGCATTTGCAAAATGCGGCGCAAGTGCTGCTGATTTGGCAGGTGTGCATTGTCGACGGTAGTGAGCAAAACCTGCAGTACTGGCACCGGCTGATGCAAAAAGCGCGGCTTGCTGCGCCCGTCACGGATGCGCAGGTACGCCTGGCACTCGGTTTTTTACGCGAGCTGGAGCCGGACAACGCCGAATTGAACAATTTTCAGATGCGCTATAACGCGTTGTTTATGCCTGAAGAAGGAGTGCACTGGCTGCACTGATATCACGCCCCGTAATAGCCCTTATAAACTATCGCGATTAGATTTATAACACGGTGCTACGCATAGTGACCCTCGTTAATCACTGACGAGGTACACCATGGATCAATCCCTGACCCAAAGCGCCATTGTCTGGCCGCAAGACTACCTGCCCGGCACAACGGATAACTTTGCCTCCAACGAAATGATTGTCCCGGGGCTTACTGCGCAGGAGATCTGGGCGCAACTGAACGACACCACACTGTGGCCGACTTATTACAGTAACGCGCAGGATATTCGTTTCCATGACGGCAGCGGCCCGCTGTTAAGCGCCAATGCCCGGTTCCGCTTTACCACGTTCGGTTTTCAGGTCGAGGCGCAGGTGAGTGAATACGTACCGCCCATGGAAGGCCAGGCCGCGCGAATAGCGTGGTACGGTTGGGTTGAAGGCGACGTCAGCTTGCGACTGGATGTGATCCATGCGTGGTTGTTCGAAGACTTGCCCGGCGGTCGCGTGCGTATTCTGACGCAGGAGTCGCAAACTGGCGTCCCGGCTCAACAACTGGCCAGTACAATACCGAACCCGATGATTAACGCCCATCAGGCGTGGATCACTGGCCTGGTAACAGCGGCACATAAAGCCCGCAACACGTAACGTCCCGCCGCCGGAAGAGTTGCCAAATTGTTAATTGCGTCACAGATTTTGAATGTTACACTGCGCGACTTTCACGAATAAAAACGACGCGGGTGATTAATGATTGAGCAATCTGTGACGCCATCTTCAACGGATGCGGTAACCCGCCCCAACTGGTCCGCCGTTTTTGCCGTGGCATTCTGCGTGGCGTGCCTGATTACGGTCGAGTTTCTGCCGGTCAGTCTGCTAACGCCAATGGCGCTCGACCTGGGTGTGTCTGAAGGCGTTGCCGGGCAAACGGTTACCGTTACGGCCTTTGTCGCGATGTTCGCCAGCCTGTTTATCACGAATATAATTCGTGCGACGGACCGGCGTTATGTGGTAATTGCATTTGCCGTGCTGTTGACCCTCTCCTGTCTGCTGGTTTCTTTCGCCAGTAGCTTCACTTTGCTGTTGCTCGGACGCGCATGCCTGGGGCTGGCCTTGGGTGGTTTCTGGGCAATGTCGGCCTCGCTAACCATGCGCCTGGTGCCGACGCGCACCATTCCCAAAGCGCTGTCGGTGATTTTTGGCGCGGTGTCTGTCGCCCTGGTGATCGCCGCGCCTTTAGGCAGTTTTCTTGGCGGGATCATTGGCTGGCGTAATGTGTTTAACGCCGCAGCGGTGATGGGCTTCGCCTGTATCGCCTGGGTTTGGGTGGCGCTGCCCACGCTACCGGGGAAAACCGAGCACCATCAGAACATGTTTGGCTTGCTGAAACGCCCTGGAGTGATAGCCGGGATGCTGGCTATTTTTATGGTCTTCGCCGGGCAGTTCTCGTTTTTTACCTATATTCGCCCGGTGTATATGACGCTGGCCGGGTTTGATGTTGACGGCTTAACGCTGGTGTTGCTGAGCTTTGGTATTGCCAGCTTTGTGGGAACATCGTTCTCGTCTGTGGTCATGAAACGCTCGGTGAAAATGGCGCTGGCGCTGGCGCCGCTGACGTTAGCGGTCAGCGCGGTGGTATTAATTTTCTGGGGTTCAGACAAAGTGGTCGCCGCCGGGATTGCGATTGTCTGGGGGCTGGGCTTTGCGCTGGTGCCGGTGGGGTGGTCGACCTGGATCACCCGCTCGCTAGCCGATCAGGCGGAAAAGGCCGGTTCTATTCAGGTCGCGGTGATCCAGCTGGCGAACACCTGTGGTGCAGCCATTGGCGGTTTCGCGCTGGATCACTACGGTTTATTGTCGCCGCTGGTGCTTTCCGGCAGCCTGATGTTGCTGACGGCGCTGCTGGTAGCGGCAAAAGTGAAAGTCAAAGCATAGCCCGCCTGACAAACCGTCATCCGTGCCGCGTTCAGGCGGCGCGAATTTTACGGCGCGAGTCGAGAGAGATCAGCACCACTGACGACACAATCAGCAGGGTTCCCATCCAGTCCGGCAGTGAAAAGGCCACACCCAGAAGCGCAACGGAAAGCAGGGCGCTGCTTAACGGTTCGGCGCAACTGAGAATACTCGCCTTCGAGCCGCCAATCAGTTGAGCGCCTTTCAAATATAGGCTGAAGGTGAGCGCCGTACCGATGACAATCAGGTAGAAAAAGGCCATTAACAGGCTGCCATCAACGACAAAGTCTGTCCCTTTCCCGGCGAAGAACGGCGTCAGCATCAGTCCCGCCAGCAACATGCTCCAGCCAACGATCGGCAGTGTGCCATAGCGGGCAATCAACGCTGACGGGTAAGTGGTATAAAACGCGGCGGAAAATGCCGATACAATCCCCCACAGCAGCGCTTCGGGCGAAATGGATAACGACGTCAGATTGCCATGCGTGACCAGCAGAAATGTGCCCACCAGCGACGTAAGGATGGCCGCGCCCACCGGCAATGTTGGCCGGGCTTTACGCACCAGCGCAAACCACGCCACGATAATGGTTGGCGATAAAAATTGCAGTACCGTCGCGGTGGCGGCGTTGGATTTCTCAATCGTCAGTAAAAAAGTGAGCTGCACAATCAGTGCGCCAAATAGCGAAAAAAACAGCAAACTGAAGGTGTCTTTACGGCTTTTAAGGATGGCGAAAATCTTGTCGCCATTCACAAAGGAGAGCGTCAATAAAATCACGCCGGTGAACAACAGTCGCGTCATGGTTAACCACGGCGAGGAGATATGGCTCTTCTCCATAATGTACTGCGCGCAAACCCCGGAACTCCCCCATAAAACGGCCGCGGCCAGTACGCAAAGCATCCCTTTTTTCGTGGAACCCATTTTCTAATCCAACTCTGTCATGCTGATAACGTATGAATAGGCCGAGCATAACACATGTGCAGAGTTTGACCGGAGGCGGTTGAGGGTGACCGCCCCCGGTTTTTACATCAGAACCAGGCTTCCCACATCGCACCGACGTTAAAGGAGTCGAGCGTGGTGTCATTGGTACCGTTGACACGGGCGGTACGTTTGTTATCCACTTCGCCGCCCGTGACGTAGAAGCGCAGCATCGGGCGGAACTCTGGCCCCATCGCAATGGAGATGTTTTGCGAGAGGGTCACTTTCCAGCCGTGGTTGTCGCCGCCATCGTCATAATCTACGCGCTGATAGCCCGCTTCCAGCCAGGTGGAATGCACATCGTTCCACCAGTGCATTGGGCGAACAATCACACCATAGTTGCGGCGGTTGTCCGACTTAATGTTGCTGTTGTCGTAATCATGGAATGCCAGCAAGTAATCCACCTGCGTTTGCTGCGAGAATTTGTAGCTCCCTTCGAAGCTGGCATAAATCGCAGTGAGATCGTCGGTTTTGTTAAAGACGCTGTTATCTGAATTATCGGAGTAACGGGCGATCACTTTGTTAACGCCGTGGTCATTGGTATGGCTCAGCACCACGCCGCCCTGCCAGGCTTTCAGGCGATCTTCACTCTCAATCGCTTTCGAATCAAAGCCGTAGTTGGCGTAAATCTCCAGATCGAGCGGCCCGACTTTCATACCGTGCACTTTCGAGGTAATGGCGTAATTGCCTTTATCACCCACGTTAGAGCTGCCGGTACAGGTAATGCGCGACGGGTTGGCTTCATCCTCCAGCACTTCAGGGCTACAGGACTCAATCGCGCCCACGGCGGCGACGTCAAACTGCACGCCGCTAATGTCGAAGTTTTTCACTCCGGCGCCCTGGCCATCGTGGTTCATCCAGAAGTAGTCGTTGATCCCCTGTTGTGGACGCTGGTGGAAATCGCGCCCGGCCCAGAAGTACGCATTCGGATTCGAGGCCAGCAGATTGGTGACGCCGGCATACGCTTTTTTCAGGTTAACTTCATCGCCCCAGTGGTCGAACATGACGTTAACGTCCCAAATGGCGCCGTTGTCGCCTTTAAACGCTTTTGAAAGCTGGAATTCACCGCCATTGCCTTCGTTACCGAGACGGCCAATAGCCGACGCACCATTATAGGAGCCGTCAACGCCGACATATTTTTGATCGCCGCTCTGGAAGTGCGCGCCGTAACGGGCGTAGCCGCTGAATTTCACACCGTAGGGTATTGCCATGTCTGGCGTTTGTGCCGTGCTTTGCGGTTCGACAACGACATCCGCTTTCTTATTGATGGCGGCATCCATTTTCGCCTGACGTTCCGCCAGTGCTTTATCCACCGCTTTGGCGACGATGGCGTCGATTTGCTCTTGAGTAAATTCTTGTGCGAAGACGGATCCAGAGCAAAGAGAGGCCGCAACCGCCAGCGCCACTGGAAGTTTTTGATTTATTCTCATGGTTATCTCAATTTAGTAAGTTGTTCTCAGACAATAACCTTCCCTTCCCGAACGAGCAGGGAATATTGCCATCATCAAAACCAGACTCTTTATTTTATAAACATGGGTACAGAGTTATTAAGATTTACCGTAATCAATTCTCCATTTATTAACGTTGATACAGCTGGATAATTTCCTCCGATAATTCACGCGCCAGCAACGAGGTCATTAAATGATCCTGGGCATGCACCATAATTAATGTCATCGGCTGGCGGGCTTCACCGGCATCCTGTTCAATTAATTTGGTTTGCATCTGATGCGCCTGACGTGAGTAACCATCGGCTTCTCGCAACAGACTGCGGGCCTCTTCCATGTTCCCTTCCCTTGCCGCGCGCAGTGCTTCAAAACATAAGCTGCGTGACTGCCCGGCATTGACGATAATTTCCATTACCGCTTCTTCAAGTGCGACCATAAAATTTATTCCTGATTAAAACCATTTTGAGCGGCGGTAGCTGCGAACCACTCTCCGCTTTTCTTAATGGTACGTTGCTGGGTTTCCAAATCTAATTGCACAAAGCCGTAACGATTTTTATAAGCGTTACACCATGACCAGTTATCAATAAATGTCCACATGTGGTAACCGAGACAATGACAACCTTCGCTTATACCTTTATGCAACCATTGGAGATGTTCACGAACAAAGTTAATACGATAACTATCGTTAATTTGCCCGTTTTCCATAAAGCGTTGTTCATTCTCGACCCCCATGCCGTTTTCAGAAATAAAACAGCGTGGGTTACCGTAATTGTCGCGCAGGTTGATAAGAATATCGTAAATGCCGGGCTCATAAATTTCCCAACCGCGATAAGGATTCATTTTGCGGCCTGGCATATCGTAATAATCAAACAACCACTCTGGCATAAACGGCGCTGCGGGATTAACCGCACTGTCCCGGCACTTTACCCGCCGTGGCTGGTAATAGTTAATGCCGAGCAGATCGATTTTCCCTTCTGCAATCAGCGCAATATCATCCGGCTGGCAGGCGGGCAGCTGATCGTACTCTTTCAGCAACGCCACCAGGTCAGCGGGATACTCGCCACGCAGTACCGGGTCGAGAAAACTGCGGTTAAACAGCAAATCTGCATAATGCGCCGCCTGCCGATCCGCCGGATGCTGCGAACGCGGATAGGACGGCGTCAGGTTCAGGACAATGCCAATCTCTCCGGAATAGTGCCCGGCGCGAAACGCCCGCACCGCGCTGGCATGCGCCAGAACCGTGTGGTATGCCACCGTCGCCGCCCGTTTGAAATCCACCACATTCGGGTAGTGAAAATCGTATAAATAACCGCCTTCAACAGGCACGATAGGTTCGTTAAAAGTAAACCAGTGCTGAACACGGTCGCCGAACAGCTCAAAACAGATCTGCGCGAAGCGGCTAAAGGCCTGCACTACTTCCCGGCTTTCCCACCCGCCTTTCTCCTGCATCACCATCGGCATATCGAAGTGAAACAGCGTAATGAATGGCGTAATACCCTGCGCCAGCAGTTCATCAATCACGTCGTTATAAAACGCCACTGCCTGCGGGTTCACCTCGCCGGTTCCGTCCGGGATCAGCCGCGCCCAGCTCAACGAGGTGCGAAAACTGTTGTGATTAAGCTGCTTCAACAGGGCGATGTCCTGCCGCCAGTGGCGGTAAAACATTGATGTTTCCTGCGGCCCAATCTGCTGGTGAAAGCGCCAGGGTTCACGGGCATGCCAGGCATCCCATGTGGTGGCGCTTTTACCGCCCTGCTGGCTTTCCCCTTCGGTTTGCAGCGCCGAACAGGCGCTACCCCACCAGAAGTTTTCGGGAAAAACGTATTTCATTACCTACTCCTTTTAATTACTGCGGACGGTTTCCGTCATCGGCGCGTTGTTCTGCGCTTTTTGCTCTTCCGTTTTCATCAGCGAGCGCTCATAGGCGCGCAGGAACGGCAGATACATCAGGGCGGACATCACCATACAAACCAGACACATCACCACCGGACTTAACGCCCAGTTTGCCGCCCAGGATGCACCAATCGGCGCGGGCGTTGTCCACGGCGTCAGCGACACGACTTGCGCCAGCAGGCCCATTTTGGTTGCGGTATAGGCCAGTACGGCGTTAACCAGCGGCACGCAAACAAAGGGAACAAACAGCATGGGGTTCATGATGATCGGCGCACCGAACAGGATCGGTTCGTTGATGTTGAAAAAGCTGGGCACCACGCCCATTTTGCCAATGGTCCGCAGATGGGTAACGCGGCTACGCAGCAGCAGGAAAGCCAGTGGCAACGTCGAACCCACACCGCCGATCAGCAGGTAGTGATCCCAGAACCCTTGCAGATAAACATGCGGCAACGCTGCGCCAGCTGCCAGTGCTGCCTGGTTGGCGGAGAGGTTCGCCATCCAGAACGGGTTCATAATGCCAGTAACAATCAGCGAGCCATGAATACCGGCAAACCAGAAGATTTGGCACAGCAGCACCGAGAGCAGAATAGCGGGCAATGAATCCGAAGCCGAAACCAGCGGCTCCAGCAGGTGCATAATCGCCTGCGGCAGGATCATCCCGGTTTGCGCTTCAATGAACAGGTTCAGCGGGTGAAGCGTGCCAATGATCACCAGCACCGGGATCAGGATTTCAAATGAACGAGCAACACCCGTCGGCACCTCTTTCGGCAAGCGGATGGTAATGTTGTGTTGTTTGAGCCACGCATAGACGCGTGCGGAATAGATGGCAGTCAGCAGCGCGGTAAATATGCCCTGGCCGGAAAGGTACTGCGTAGAAATTTTGCCGTCGGCATACGGGGCGGCAACCAGTAAAAAGGCCATAAACGCCAGCAGGCCGGTCATTACCGGGTCGAGATTAAATTGACGACCCAGGCTGGCGCCAATGCCCACCGAAATAAAGAACGTCATAACCCCCATACTGAGGTTAAACGGCAACATCAGCTGCTCGCGGTATTCAGTCGAAAAATCGAGCCAGGCGCGGGCAAAACCCACGGTGGTGTCAGCGGAGAACGGCGGGAAGATAAACACCAGCATAAACGAGCCGATGATCATAAATGGCAGAGCGGCGGTAAACCCGTCGCGGATGGCGATGACATACTTTTGCTGCCCAAGACGACCGGCCAGCGGCGTAATGGTTTGCTCAATAACCGTAATCATTGATTGATATAAGGAACTCATAAGAACACCTTGTTAATGTGCCGCTGCAATCAGCGACAGAGCATAGTCCAGCACCTTTTCGCCACGTTGCATGCCGTAATCCATCGGGTCGATGGGTTGTACCGGAATGCCCTGAGCGGCGGCCTTTTCTGACAGCGTTTTTAACATGTATTTTACTTGTGGTCCGAGAAGTACGACCTGATAACGCGGAAACTGCGTGTCAAACTCCGCTACGCCATACGCATTAATCTCTACCGATAAATCGCGTTCCTTCGCGGCTTCTAGCATCTTGCTGACCAGTAAACTGGTGGACATCCCGGCTGAGCAACACAACATAATCCTGTACATCGTTAATCATCCTCGAAATGTAAATAGTTATTGCGGGGATGATTGGACATCATACGGAAACCGGTTTCCATTTGTTCGGTATAGAAGTGTGATTGCTGTCAATATCTGATCACTAAGAGGTCTGTTTATTGGATTTGCATCACGGATTTTGGCGGTTAAATGAGAGCAAAAAGGTAAAAATGGAAAATCGGTTTCCATAAAAAAGCGAAACCGTTATACTGCCGACGGTTATAGATTAACCGTTGCTGTAATGGGAATATGCAGATGCGAAGGGCGTCTGTTTGGGGAGAAAGATGTCTACAATCAACGATGTATCACGTTTAGCTGGGGTGTCCAAAGCCACAGTCTCACGGGTGTTGAGTGGTTCGCGCGGCGTTAAGGAAGCCAGTCGCCTCGCGGTACTGAAAGCGGTTGAAGAGCTGAATTACCGGCCCAACGTTATCGCGCAGTCATTGCTCAGCCAGTCGACAGGCTGCATCGGTGTTATTTGCGCCCAGGACAATATCAACCAGACCACCGGCTACCTTTATGCGTTGGAAAAGCATTTAAGCCAGAATCAGAAACACCTGCTGTTGCGTTTCGCCAATACCAAACCCGAGGTAATGAGCGCGCTGGAGGAACTGACGTGTGGCCTGTGTGATGATGTGCTGATTATCGGCGCGCGTTTTCCGCTCAATATTGAAGATGAGAATGTCATTCTGGTGGACTGCGTCGAATCCAGCGGAACCTCGCCAAACAGCATTCAGTTAGATCACGCTTTCGCAGCCGAAACAGCCTGTAATTATCTGATCAGCCAGAGCCGCCGGCAAATTGCTGTTATTCATCCCAACAGTGCCGCTGCCGACCAGGTTTTGCTGGGGTATAAGCTAGCGCTGGAAAACAATTTTCTGCCGTTTAACCGCAACCTGGTGTTTATGGATGGTACCACTTCCTCGGTAGCGCTTCAGGTTTTGCTTAATAACGCGACTACGCTTAATTTCAATGCGTTACTGGTAGCCGACGAACAGGAAGCGCAGCGGGTTATCCCACAGTTGCAGGCGTTTAATAAATCGGTACCTGGCGACATTATGGTCTTCAGTCTTGCCGGTTCGCTGCATTTGCCGGGCATACCCACTATTCCGGCCATTGAATATTCCATGGATGCAATGGCAGCGAAGATCGTGGCCTGGCTGAATGAAAAAACCCAAAACGTACTGGGGGCGTATCGCGTTCGCGGCGATTTAATTATTCCTGACATCCGTAAACGCTAAACGTCTGTAATCGTATCGTTAAAGCCTCCTTCCGGAGGCTTTTTTATTGCTGCATTAACTCTATTTCGCCGATATCAATGATTACTGCCTGAATATATCTTTATCTAATCCTAAATTTTTGTCTGGATATCATATTTACGTCGAAGAATATTGCTTTGTAATTTATTCCATAGGATTATACTCAAAACTAATAATTAAATGATACTTAACCGAAATTTGCATTTCCTGGTTAAGCATTTTTCTCATGGATGGTTATCGTGCGTTATCTGGCCTTATTGTTATTATTTGTAGCGACAGCGCATGCTGCGCCTTTATCTCCTGCCGACAGAGATGCCGTGCTTCAACAACAGGAGCAGTTGCTGCGCCAGAACCAGTTGCAGCGTGAGGAGTTGGATCGCAGCACACCGTTGCCGCGCGCCAGCCAGAGCGCGCCCGACACCCCCGCGCAAGGCCCCTGCTTTACCATCCGGACTATTACCCTTTCTGGCGTAACCCTTATTAGCGCGAAGGCGCAGCAGAAACTTATCGGCCCCTGGCAGAACCGCTGCCTGGACATGGCGAAAATAACCGAACTGACCACCGCCATTTCCGACTGGTATATCAGCCGGGGTTATATTACCAGCCGCGCTTTTCTCACCGAGCAGGATCTGTCGCAAGGGGAACTGCGCATTGTGGTGCTGGAAGGGAAATTAAGCCAGATTCGCCTGGAAGGTGACTCGCCGCGCATGCTGAAAATGGTTTTTCCGGGTCTGGAAGGGAAAGTATTAAACCTGCGGGATATTGAGCAGGGCATGGAGCAAATTAACCGTTTGCGCGCCAACCCGGTACAAATTGAAATAGTACCTGCGGAACAGGCGGGTTATTCCATTGTAAATTTAACAGCTACGCCGGAATTTCCGTTAAGTGCTACGATTTCGCTGGATAATAGCGGGCAGAAAAGTACCGGGGAAAACCAGTTAAATGGTGTGCTCAGCGCCAATAATCCGCTGGGCCTTGCCGATAAATGGTTTGTTAGCGGCGGGCGCAGCAGTGATTTTGCCACGGGTTATGATGCGCAGAGTTTCCAGGCAGGCGCCAGCATTCCCTGGGGTTACAGCCTGCTGGATTACAGCTATGCCTGGAGCAATTACCGCACCACCATTATCAATATGGGGTTCCCGTGGATCTCAACCGGGGACACCAAAACCCATCGCCTGAATTTTTCCCACGTGGTGTTTCGCAACGGCGACGTGAAAACCGCGCTGATGGCGGGCATGACGCAGCGCTCAAGCCGCAACTGGCTTAACGATGCGCCGCTGGTCAGCAGCACGCGTAACCTTTCCAGTCTGCAGCTTGGCATCAGCCATACGCAGAAAATGTTCGGCGGCGTAGCGACCTTCAACCCGACTTACAGCCACGGCACGCCCTGGTTCAATGCTGAAACGGACGAAGACAAAATCGGCGATGTGCCACGCGCAGAATTCCGTAAATGGAGCCTGAGCGCCAGTTTCCAGCGCCCGGTCAGCAACAATATGATGTGGCTGACCAGCCTGTATGGGCAGTGGTCGCCAGATCGTCTCTATGGTAGCGAACGTCTGACCATCGGCGGAGAAAGCTCTGTACGCGGTTTCAAAGAGCAATATCTCTCTGGCGACAACGGCGGCTACTGGCGTAACGAACTCAACTACAACCTGTTCACCCTGCCTGTTTTCGGGCAAATCAGCGCCACGGCGGCGCTGGATGGCGGCTGGCTGGAAAAAGACCGCCTCGATCATTACGCCTCCGGCACGTTATGGGGCGCTGCGGCAGGGCTTAACAGCGCCGGACGCTGGTTTGCTACCCAGCTTTCTGTGGGAACGCCGCTCGACTATCCCGACTGGCTGGGGCCGGATCATCTTAGTCTTAACTGGCGCGTGGCTGTCTCTTTTTAAAGGAATAAGAAGATGAATACTGATAAACCGGTTCGTTTCTCTCAACGTGCGCTCAGCTGGTTTATCATCGGCCTGCTGGTCTGGCAGCCGGTGGCCCCGGCCTTTGCCGCCGCCATCACCCCGAACGGGCAGACCACCCTGGACCAGGCCGCCAACGGCGTGCCGGTGGTCAATATCGCCACCCCCAACGGCGCGGGGATTTCCCATAATCAGTTCAATGAGTACAACGTCGGCAAAGAGGGGCTGATGCTCAACAACGCCACCCATATTTGAGCTTACAGAAATATTTCGCTTGAAGTGGAAAATTATTATCTAACCAGCTATGACAGAATTCTCTTCTAAGAAATTACTGCGCTTGCCAATAAGCAGGAAAGCCGGAACTATATAAAACAGGGATACCAATACAACTCACCAGTTCGAAAATTTGCAATATTCCACACCATATTAATGCTAAACCCAAATCGAAACTGATTAGTTATAAATTAATTGGCAATGATGTTAAAACTCAGATTGGCAAGATATACCGTTATATTCTTCAGGCTGTTGATATTGTAAGCACCAGTTTTAGCAATAATATCAGTAATGCTAATACCACCGCGGAGGCGTAACTGGAACAGTACTCTGAGCAATCAAAGTATTGGCGGTAGCGTGGCAAAACAGGCTTTGGCAGAGAGTCCGGCGGTGGAGGACTCCCGGTGGTGGCAGCATCCGCTGGAAAACAACTTCGACAGGCAGGGCATCAAAAACAAGCTGGAGATTCAGCCGCAGGCAAAAACGAAACGGCACGTATTGCGCTGCATACGGTGATTCCCGCTGCGCTTGCCAAAGCTCAGGGCAGTAACGCTACTGCAGGTGCTCTCGGCGGGTTTATCGCCTCAGCCGGGGCGGAACAATTTGCCCAGGCGCTATATAGCAAAGATGCCGATCAGTTAAACCCGGATGAGAAGATGGTGATCCTCAATCTGGTGTCGGCAGTGGGGGCAGTCGGCGGCGGTGTGGCAACCGGCAACACCAACGGTATGGTCAGCGCAGGGAATGCGGCGCGGGTTGAGGTGGAGAATAACTCACTGGTCTGGTTGTTCAGGGGGCAAAACTGGCATTCCAAGGATGCCTGAAAATATCAGCATGCCGAGACAGGCTCATTTACACTGGGAAATTACCTGATGGGCAGCAGCAGATAATTGATCATTTAAATGAAGCCGATATTGTTCCTGTTGATTTCAGTGTGTTGAATTCAGTGAATCAAAAAGTATTTACTGATTTCGTCAAAGCATTACCTAAATCACAACAAGCTAAAATAGTTATAATGAGGTAAGGTATGGGTGCTACTTTTTTTATAGGCTATCCCCAAGATAAGAATTTACATACAACCTTAAACAGGACTGAATCTGATGCTTTAGAAACATTACTTGATGAAGCATTAGTAGGGAAATATAGCCACATACATGATATTGTAATGGAAATGCTAGTTTTAGATCAGATTAGCTTTACGGAATTAAGTAGCTCTGATTTTAATACCGCCATTCATGCTGTTCGTAATCTTCTGAATAGTCGGAATGATCCTAATGAATGGCAGTTATATCAAAAATGCATATGGGAAAAAGAACTGGAACCCTTAATTCAGCAAGATGATCGTTATTGTGGATAACGGTACGATGAAAGTACCCGCAGTGATTAACTATATGGAATGCAACGCAGATAACTATAAAGCCGATCTGCTGTCATTCCAGCCGGATGATACTGCAAAAAACGCGGACGATATGATGACTCAGGATTTTGGCGGCTGTGGATCAGGTACGCCTTATCTTGTGTTATATCAGCTGAAAGAGGGGGAAAAGACATTATTCCTGAAAAGCGATGCCAGTGAAACAGCGTCTGATGTTGCGTCGGTTAGCAGTAATGAAACGCTGGCTGAAATCAGAACCGTTGATGATTTGACTTCAACATCATCTAAAAGTCAGGAAACCGCTGGGCATTCCAGAATTTTTGAACGTACCGGAGGCAGCAGTTCAGCTTACAAGGAGTTTGATGCTTTATCACCAAGTGATATCAAAGAAATTCCGGGCGGAAGGGTTGATAAATTATCTGATGGAAGAACTGTTATCGTGCGAGATCGTAGCACGGATGGAAGGCCGAACCTTGAAATTCAATTAGGAAAAAATCAAATTTAGATATGGAGAGTAACAGTAAATGAGTGAAAGATTGATAAGTTTCCCTTTATATGATTTTAATTTCCAGACTAGTTCATTAAATGACTTCCGATATTATTCCGGTTCTCTTGAGTTAACCTTGAGTAACGATGATGGGAACATGAAATTAAAACTATCTTTCGATTGGGTCCATTCTTTTCGATTAACAGATGAAGGAGACTTACTAAAAATGCAAGATGAGCAGCAGGGTAACATGCTTAAAGGTATTTATCTTGTTGAAAATTCATCATATTTAAAATGGTTTAATGAGCAGAGTGCCGATGTGCATATCAATGAAGGTATTACTCATTATTTGATCGTAACTACTAATGATGTTGTTGACGCACTTTCTTCAGAGAAACCATCGAGTTCATTGATCTAAAAACTAAAAAAACGGTCACTGTAAATTGGCTGGATTCAAATTATTAGCTGTCATGATTATCCAGAGTGCATGTCCTCAAACTAAATTACTGACAGATCACCGGTGTCGTTAAACGCATAGGTAGCTTGAGCCGTCTTGGTAACTGTCTTGACAACGTGGAAGGGAAAGGTTTTTCCAGTTACTGAATCGTGAACGGGTCAAGAAAAAATTCTGCGGAATGGGGGAAGGATCTTTGGTAGATATTTTAGATTACATCGTAATGTTTATAACAGTAAGCGTCGGCATGTCTCCAATGCTCGGATGTCAGCGGCGGTATATGAACATCAATATTATCAATGGCTCGGAAGTATCTAGATTATCCGTGGTGATTCAAAGTAGAAATCAAGATTTATGATATTTATTTCGACAAAAAATGAGCAGTTATGGATTTTTAGAAATGGCGAGAAAGGAGAAGATATTCCAATCGGAGAGTAAATAAAAAAATAGGTTTAATTATGTTAAAACAACGGTGAAAGTTGGCTTTACTATATGCAGGGATTGTTCCGAACCTCATTGTATAGCACTAGTATTAAATATTGAGCCAATATATATGTTTTAAAAGGTTTATTAGAGGAAAAAGGAAAATGGTAAGAACATAGTTTTCTGGTCAATATATACAGAGAAAGAAGAATCCTATGATGTTGGTGAGCAAACAGATAGTTTATAATCCTTATTAAAAGGTAAGATTTTTATATTAAAAATATCAAATCTAAATATGGTTTTTTCTATTCTTATAAAAGATGATGATGGTGAGAAGTATAACAATATACTGGTCGATGGATACGAAGCGTTTTTTTGGTGAAATGGACACTTAACACTCAATTGAAATATATATCTACAATTAAAATTCAATCGTAGGTTAATAATGTTATGATTATCGTGTGGTTAGTCGTCACGACTTACCAAATTGCTTGTTTATGTACTTAATCACCTCATGCTATGTGGATTGCAAAAAATGAAAAAATACGCCAGCTTGATGTTCTTTCTTTTTCTCGCTGTGTTCTCTCTTCGCGCGATGGCGACGGAGGAAATAAAAAACGGTGTACTCCAGGCTTACTGGCAACCGAACTGGAATGCTGATGCAACGGTCAATACGCCAGAGTTAGCGTTTCGCTATTTTGCCCTGGGTAATAAAAAGAAAGATAACAAAATAATTGATATTACGGTTAAGGGCAGTGAAGCGCAGAAGATCGCATTTATCAAAAAGAACTTTAAGAATATCCCGGATAATTTCTTTACGTTTAAAGAGTGGTACGTTAACCAACCCGGTACGATGAAAGTACCTGCGGTGATTAACTATATGGAGTGCAACGCAGATAACTATAAAGCCGATCTGCTGTCATTCCAGCCGGATGATACTGCAAAAAACGCAGACGATATGATCGCTCAGGATTTTGGCGGCTGTGGATCAGGTACGCCTTATCTTGTGTTATATCAGCTGAAAGAGGGGGAAAAGATGTTCTCCCTGAAAAGCGATGCCAGTGAAACAGCGTCTGATGTTGCGTCGGTTAGCAGTAATGAAACGCTGGCTAAAATCAGAACCGTTGATAAGACGTGGATCTATGTTGCAGTTTACGACGAAGCTGAAAAAGGGCATCTGAGCCACAAACGTGGGTTTGTTAAACTGAGTGCTCTGACTCCGCTAAACTGATAACACACTACACAGCGAGTGATCATTCATTGCCACTGCTCATGGCATTAACGCTATGAGCAGTAAATTATTGGGCACGGAGGCTTATTTCTCACGGTTAAGTCTTACCTCAAACTCCTGGCATATAATCCCGCTCTAAATGCAACGCCAGCGACAACTTTGTCTTTTCCCTGTCCGTATTGAGTTTGTTCTTATCCCATCACATCATTTTGTTTTTAAAAGGAGTTTTAAAAATGAAAGCAATGGTGGCATTAGCGGGCGCGCTGTTACTCAGCGGATGCTCAACTTACAATATGTTTAAAGAATATAACCAGAGTATCAAAGATTATACCGGTCAGAATCGCGTGGGCGTGGCATTTGACCTTGCGAATACCCAGGCGCGTATTTACCCGGAAACAGACCGCTGCATTAACCTCTACTCTAATAAAAACGGGCTTATTGGTTCCGGCTCAATGACAGGCGACCACAAAAGAATTGGTGTTCCTTACGTCGCCGGCATGTCACAAAACCGTGATGAATACTGGGTCAGCGCGGAAAAATTTATCAGCGTGCGCATTCTGTATGCCGGCCGGGATGGCAGCGGTGGGATCCTGACGAACCAGGCGCGAGTGAATGAACGCTATGTCACCTTTCAACCGGAGCCGGGCGCCTATTATTACGTTAAGGTAGAACGCCCAGACACTTCTCACCTGGCGGAACGGTATTTAAAAGTCTACAAAATCGTTGTGCATGAGTCCGGCCGCAAAGAACTGGAACCGGTTCGGGAGTGGAGCATCCATAACTGCCCGGGCCAAAAACCGTGGTATAGGGTTAACGGCGCAACAATATAATTACTGCCACTCCAAAACGGTTATCTCCGGCGATAACCGTTCCTTCCTGATATTCCTTACATAGCGATATTCTTATTAGTCTCATCCTTCCCCGGCAGCATCCGCTTACGCAGGTCGGCTTGTAAGCCACAAAAAATGCCGCTTAGACGATATATGGCATTGTATTGTCATAAGTTTGCTAAGGACGTATTGCTATAAGCCATACTTTTTCGTTGTTAGACAGGGTATGGCGCGGCTCTTATCTTTCGTCATGATTTGTAAATTCATCTCATCGTTGATAAGGGAGCAATTTTGGCCAGGTTACTGAATAGCTTAAAAACAAAACCCACGCGCTTCACTCTTGCTCTGCAAATCGCGCTGCTTAGCGGTGTAATGACATTCTCTTCCGTAAGCACTGCCGCAGAACCCCTGAAAGAGGGGATCACCCCGGCCACTGACGCAAGCCAGGTGCCTGCAACGGCAAAACTGCGTAAAGACACGGTTGTCGCGGGTATCTCTGAACCCCAGGGGATTTTTAACCCTTATTTCTTCGTTAACGGCTGGGACGAGAACGTCACCAACGTTATTTTCTCGCGCCTTATTGACTGGGACAGCGAGGGCAAGCTGGTGCCGGGCCTGGCGGAAAGCTGGACTGTCAGCCCGGACAGTAAGGTCTATACCATTAAGCTGCGCCCGAACCTGACCTTCAGCGATGGTTCGCCGCTAACGGCAGAAGACGTCGCATTTACCCTGACCGTGTTATATGACCCGAAATATGACGGCGACACCGATATCACGCTCGCTAATATTGCCGGTGGTGCCGAGTACAAAGCCGGAAAAGCAGACAGCGTCAGCGGCCTGAAAGTGATCGACCCATTAACCCTGCAAGTCACCACCACTCAGCCAGGTGCCACCACGCTGGCAAAAATCGGCGGGCCGGTGCTGTCGAAAGCGTATTACGGCAAAGAGTACCAGCGTGGCAACCTTGATTACCTGCGTACACTGCACGGCAAACCGCTGGGCAACGGCCCATACGTCTACGAGAAATACATTCCTGGCCAGGAGATCCGCTTCCACGCCAATACGCATTTTTACCGTGGCACACCGCCCACGCCGCGCTTTATCTACCGTGTGACCAATCCGTCGACTAACTTCCAGCTGTTCCAGACGGGTGAGACGGATTACGACTCCTTTACTTCCCGCCCGGACGATATTGAACAGCTGCAACTGCTCGGTTTCGCCAATATCAACCTGTTTGGTTCCAGCGATTACAGCCAGGTGGAGTTTAATGTTCGTCGCCCGGCCTTGCAGGATGTGAAAGTGCGTCAGGCGCTGATTTACGGCCTCGACCGCCAGAAGCTGATCGACGTGGTGTACCAGGGGTATGGCAAAGTCGCTATTGAGCCGATTGCACCTATCTCCTGGGCCTATAACGCCGAAGGCGTAAACCCCTATAAATTCGATCCGGCACAGGCGAAGAAACTGCTCGATGAAGCAGGCTGGAAACCGGGGCCAGATGGCATCCGCGTGAAAGAGGGCAAACGGCTGGAGCTGACGCTGCTGGCGAGCAAAAAAGTGCTGAACGATGCGCTGATCCCCATCGCCAAAGAGAACTGGAAACAGATTGGCGTGCTGCTGAAACCACAGGTCGTGGACTTCAATGCGCTGATGGCGCAGCGCAAAGCGGGTAATTATGACCTGGCGACGTTCAGTACCAGTACGCTGAACGATCCACATGATGGCGTGTGGGATTTCTACAGTACCGAAGCCAAAGAGTCGGGTTATAACAACCCGCAGGTAGACAAGCTTATCAACGAAGGCAATGCGGTGCTGGATGTGGAAAAACGCAAGCCGATCTACCACCAGCTTTACAAAGTGCTGGCAGACGATCCGCCGGTGATTTTCCTCGGTTATCGCCAGATCCTCTCGGCAAGCAGCGCCCGCGTCACCGGCTTTAAACCGGATATTTATAACGGTCTGACCGGCAGCCTGCCGGACGTCAAAATCGTTAAGTAACGTCATCGACACCCAGCCGCTGGCATGATTCGGCGGCTGGTATGAGAACGCCATGAGAAATTTTATCCTGAGGCGACTGCTGCAAACCCTGCCGATGCTGCTGTTTGCCTCGTTGATCATCTTTATGTTATTCGCCAAAACCCCCGGCGATTTTATTGATGGCAATATCACCCTTACCGCGGCCCGTGCGGCAGAACTGAAAGCCATTTACGGCCTCGATCAGCCGTTGCTGACCCGTTATCTGCACTGGCTTGGCCAGTTGTTGCGCGGCGATTTAGGCTTCTCGTTGCAATACCAAATCCCCGTTAGCCATCTGCTTCATCAGTACATCTGGAACTCATTCCTGCTGGCGAGCGTGGCGCTGGTGTTTTACTGGGGCATTGGCCTGGCGGTAGGGATTGCATCGGCCATGCGGCCAAATTCCCTGTTTGACCATATGGTGAGCGTGATGGTGTTTGCCGCCATGTCGTTTCCGACCTTTTTCCTTTGCCTGCTGCTGATCAAGTGGTTTGCTGTTGACCTTCACTGGCTACCGGTGGGTGGCATGACCAATACCGGCAGTGACGATAGCGGTTGGGCGTGGGTGGTGCAGGTGGCGGCGCATCTGGTGCTGCCGGTACTGGCGCTGGTGATGTTGCAGGCGGGAAGCCTGACGCGCTACTTCCGGGCCAGCATGCTGGATGTGGTGAAGATGGATTTTATCCGCACGGCGCGTGCCAAAGGCTTGCGGGAGCGTACGGTGATCCTGAAACACGCGTTGCGCAATGCGCTATTGCCGATTATCACCCTGCTGGGTTTTGAGCTGCCGGGGCTGTTTTCTGGCGCGATCATCACCGAAAAAGTGTTTAACTGGCCGGGCGCGGGGCATATTCACATTGATTCGCTGGCGGCCCGCGATTACCCGGTATTAATGGGTTTTACCCTTTTTCTGGCCGTGTTAACCATTCTCGGCAACCTGATTGCTGATGTGCTCTACGCGTGGGCCGACCCGCGAATTCGGGTGAGGTCGTGATGCTCAGTTCTCTGTTTTCTACCAACCGTCGTTTGCGTCACGCCGGGATCCCTGCGCTGGCGCAGGTCACGCCATCGCCGTGGCGTCAGGCATGGAAAGCCTTGCGGGCCAACCGGCTGGCGATGCTGTGTCTGATCGTGTTGATTGTCATGGCGGTATGGTGTGTGCTGGGGCCTGTGTGGTCGCCGTGGAAAGACGATGCCACCGACGCGCTGATGATCAATAAACCTCCGGGTGCGGAGCACTGGCTGGGCACCGATTTTCTCGGGCGGGATGTGTATACGCGTCTGCTGCTGGCCGGGCGTATTTCGCTGATTATTGGCCTGCTGACAATGTTGTTATCCGTCGCCCTTGGCTACCTGCTGGGGGCGGTGTCCGGTTATGCGGGGGGCTGGACCGATAAACTGATTATGCGGCTCGCGGATTTGGTGATGACTATCCCCAGTTTGCCATTGTTGATTGTGGCGGGTGCGATGTTGTCGGAGCTGGATTTCTCGCCGGACTCACGTATTTACATGGTGGTTATCATGCTCAGTCTGCTGGAGTGGCCGAAACTGGCGCGGCTGGTTCGCGGGCAAATCCTGTCACTGCGCGAGCGTGATTTTATGCTGGCCACCCAGGTGTTGGGCCTCTCCTCTCGCCGCCGCCTGTTTGGTCACCTGTTGCCGAATACCGTGCCGATCCTGGTGGTGATGGCCACGATGGCGGTTGCTAATGCCATTCTGAGCGAGTCCGCGCTTAGCTATCTCGGACTTGGCGTGGTGCCGCCAACACCCTCGTGGGGCAATATGATGGATGCCGCCAACAGCCTCATCGACTTCCAGCGCCGCCCGTGGTTGTGGATGCCGCCTGGCATCGCCATTTTCATCACCGTCGTTGCCATTAACGTACTGGGCGATGGCCTGCGCGATGCGCTGGATCCAAAGATGACACGGAGCCGTAAATGAGCGAACCGTTAATCTCTTTTAACCAACTCTCCCTCTCTTTTGCTGGCGAGCACGGGCGCGTACGGGCGGTGCAGGATGTTTCTTTCGCTATTCATGCCGGGCAGACCATTGGGGTCGTTGGGGAGTCGGGCTGTGGCAAAAGCGTGACTGCCATGGCGCTGATGGGGCTGCTGCCCGCGCAAGCGGCACGCATCGACGGTGGGCAAATCCTTTATCAGGGCGTCGATCTGCTGCGTTTAAAACCCTCGCAGATGGCGGATCTGCGCGGCAACCAGCTGGCGATGATTTTTCAGGAGCCAATGAGCGCACTCAACCCGGTGCTGACCATTGGCGAACAACTTTGCGAGCCGCTGATTCGCCACCGGGGCGAGTCGCCCAAAGCTGCCTGGGCGCACGCGACTCAACTGATCAGCAATGTTGGGCTGGCGCGCGCCGACAGCCTGATGAGCAGCTACCCGCACCAGCTGTCTGGCGGTATGTTGCAGCGCATCATGATCGCCATGGCGCTCAGTTGCCAGCCGAAACTGTTAATTGCCGATGAGCCAACCACGGCACTGGACGTGACCGTACAGGCGCAAATCTTACGCTTGCTGCGCGACCAGGCGCGGGCGCAGAAGATGGCGTTAATGCTGATCACTCACGACCTGGGGGTGATAGCCCAGATGACCGGGCATGTGGTGGTGATGTATGCCGGGCGCATTGTGGAACAGGGGCCAACTGCCGATGTGCTGCGTCATCCTCTGCATCCCTACACCAGAGGGTTGATTGCCTCACGACCGGTACCGGGTGAACGGCGACGCCGGCTTTACTCGATTCCAGGCCAGGTGCCGGACCTGGCGGAACTGCCGCCCTATTGTGCATTCTATGACCGCTGTGAACGGGCGACTGCGCAGTGCCGTGCCGGCATCCCGCCGCTTATCGGCCAGGCGCGTCAGGCTGCCTGCATTTACAGTGAATTAGCGGAGAAGGCCACATGAGCCACGAGTATGTGATTGAAGTCGAAGGGCTGAAGAAGCACTTCCCGCTGCGTGACGGGGTGTTCGGTCAGCAAACCGGGCAACTCCGGGCCGTTGATGGCGTGAGTTTTAAGATCCGCCAGGGAACGATTTTTGGACTGGTGGGCGAGTCCGGCAGCGGTAAAACCACCGTCGGTCGCACTTTGCTTGGGCTCTATGACAAAACGGCAGGCAGTGTGAAGTATCGCGGGCAGGCGTTACACGATTTAACCGCAAAGCAGTTGCGCGCGCTGCGACCGAAAATCCAGCTGGTGTTTCAGGATCCGTACAGTTCCCTGAACCCGCGCATCCGCGTGGGGGATGCGATTGGGGAGGCGATGCTGGAGCATAAGCTGTGCACTCGGGCAGAGCTGTACGATAAAGTGCTGGAGGTCATGCGCATTTGCGGCCTGTCGCCACAGCATTATCATCGTTTTCCGCATGAGTTTTCAGGCGGCCAGCGTCAGCGTATTGGCATTGCCCGTGCGCTGATCCTGAACCCCGACTTTATTATTGCCGACGAGCCGATTTCAGCGCTGGATGTCTCCATTCAGGCACAGATCATCAACCTGTTTGCCGACCTGCGTGATGACCATGGCGTAACGTTTTTGTTTATCTCGCACGATCTTGGCGTGGTGGAGCACCTGTGTGATGACGTGGCGGTGATGTATCTCGGGCAACTGGTCGAAACCGCCAGTCGCGATGCCTTGTTCAGCCAGCCGCTGCACCCTTACACACAAGCGTTACTGGCGGCGGTACCGACGCTTGATCCGGAAAGTGAACCTGTCGCTGTCGTGCAGGGGGAGATCCCCGATCCCTCACATCCTCCGTCCGGTTGCCGTTTTTCATCCCGCTGCCCGCGGGCGACCGCGCAGTGCTGCGTTGCCATCCCTGCGCTTCGTGAAGTCGCTCCTGGTCATCATGTGGCGTGTCATTTGGTGTAAATAACGCATCGGGCGCTGAGAATATTCATCTTGCAGACATTCAGGAATGCAGCAGCAAGAATATCCGCTGTGAAAAATATATCGCCAAATAGTTTTACAACAGCAGCGCTAATTAATCATGACATCTCTGAATAAGCGGTACGGTAATTTACCCGTACCACCGCTTCGCTCCGAATAAGAATTAATGCTTATTTTATTTCTCCTCTCTGGTCTGGCCTATGCTTATCAATTCTGTCTGAACGTTAAGAGGAACAGGATATATGAGAGCACTTACTTATCATGGCGCGCATAAAGTCAGCGTTGATAACCGCCCCGATCCGGTTATTGAATCTTCAGACGATATTATTCTCCGGGTAACCGCAACGGCAATTTGCGGTTCCGATCTGCATCTTTATCACGGGAAAATACCTGGCACCCACCATGGCGATATTTTTGGCCATGAGTTTATGGGGGAAGTGGTGGAAACCGGGCCGGGTGTGCATGCGGTCAGTAAAGGCGACCGGGTGGTGATCCCTTTTGTGATTGCCTGCGGTGAGTGTTTCTTTTGTAAACTTCACCAATATTCTGCCTGCGAGCAAACCAATACCGGCAAAGGCGCGGCGTTAAACCGCAAAGGCATTACCCCGCCTGCTGCACTGTTTGGCTACAGCGATCTGTACGGCGGTATTCCCGGCGGTCAGGCGGAATATGTACGGGTGCCGAAAGCCAACACCGGGCCGTTTAAAGTCCCGGATACGCTGGCAGACGAGAAGGTGCTGTTTCTCTCCGATATTCTGCCGACTGCGTGGCAGGCGGTTAAAAACGCCGAGGTTAAACCCGGCTCCAGCGTGGCGATTTATGGCGCGGGTCCGGTTGGCTTGCTGACTGCGGCCTGTGCGCGGCTGGAAGGGGCGGAGCAAATTTTTATGATTGATGACAGCGATTACCGGCTGGCATTTGCCCGCGATCGCTATGGTGTGACACCGATTAACTTTGATAAAAATGACGACCCAGCCGCATGGATAATCGAAAACACAGCGGGTCATCGTGGCGTGGATGCCGTGATTGATGCCGTGGGGTTTGAAGCCAAAGGCAGCACCACCGAAACGGTGCTCAGTACACTGAAAATCGAAGGGAGCAGCGGGAAAGTGCTCCGTCAGGCGATTGCGGCAACACGCCGGGGCGGGATTGTCAGCGTGCCTGGCGTTTACGCAGGGTTTATACATGCTTTCATGTTTGGCGATGCGTTTGATAAGGGGCTGACCTTCAAAATGGGCCAGACGCATGTACATGCCTATCTGCCAGACTTGTTACCGCTGATCGAGTCCGGCCATTTGAAACCTGAGGAGATCGTCACGCACCATCTGCCGCTGGAAGAGGCCGCTCGCGGGTACGACATTTTTGATAAACATACTGAAGAGTGCCGCAAAGTGATCCTCGTTCCGGGCATGCATGCGGAAAAAGCGACGATTTAACACGCAGCCCGGCGAACCGGGCTGGCAGGTTTTAGATAAAGGTAAAGATCTCGTCACGCGGCAGGCGGGACTTGGGCAGCGCAGCGTTGAAATCATTCTCGCTGCGCACGCCGAGCGACACCAGAACGACACTGGTCAGCCCTTTTTCACGCAGACCCAGCGCATGATCCAGCACACGCGCATCAAAACCTTCCATCGGCGTCGCGTCAATATTCAGCATTGCCGCGCCCAGCAGCAGGCCGCCTAATGCCAGGTAAACCTGTTTCTCCATCCACTGGGGGATGTCGCGCAGTTCAAAGCGGTGCATATCCACGTAGGAACGACGGCCCTTATCCTGGCCCGCTTTTGCGCCTTCCGCCACAAAGCGGCCATCTTTTTGCTCCTGCTCAAGTACCTTTTGCAGATGTGCATCGTCAAGATCGCTGCGCATACACAGGGCTATAACGTGGGACGCATTCAGGACTTTAGGTTCGTTATAGACAAACGCGCCGCCTGTCGCTTTTGCCATGGCTTCACGCCCTTCCGGGGTGGAGGCCACCACAAAGTGCCACGGCTGGGAGTTCACCGAAGAGGGGCTATTGCGCAGCACGTTAAGCAGGGTGTCGATTTTCTCCTGCGGCAGCGTCTGGCCAGCTTCGAAAGCTTTTACCGTATGGCGGGTTAGCACAGCATCATCAAGGGTCATCGTGTTTCTCCTGGCATAAATAACAATCAGATAACGGGGATTGTTGGAGAATAAACGCAAAAGATAACGAGATAAATCGCTGAAAAGCGTCAGCACTTTCACTCGACGAGTGAAAATGAAGTTTGCCAGCGCGCTTTTTTCTGGCACAACAGAGACGTTACGCATCTGTATATCATCGTGGAGAGAGCATGATCCGGCTGGAAGATGTCACGCTGTTTGTCCGCTCGGCGGCACTGGGAAGTTTTTCGAATGCGGCGCGGGAAGCCGGGTTGCTGCCAGGACAGGTGAGCGCTGCTGTACAGCGACTGGAACGGGATCTGGATAAACGCCTGTTCGTCCGTTCCACGCGCAGTCTGCGGCTCACGGCGGAAGGTGAAAAATACCTGCCCTACGCTCAGGAGATGCTGGAAGTGGTGCATGCCGGTGCCGAAAGCCTGCACAGCGGCGATAACGAGATCAAAGGTGAACTGCGTGTCGCCATGCCGTCGGACCTTGGCCGCAATGTGCTGTTGCCGCTGATCACCCGCTTTTGCCAGCAACACCCGCTCGTCTCGTTACGGCTGTCGCTTTCCGATCAAATCAGCGATGTTTTTCGTGATCCGGTTGATATTGCCATTCGTTACGGCGTGCTGGACAACAGCAGCTATGTGGCGCTGCCGTTGGCGGAGGATAACCGGCGTGTTCTGGCGGCATCGCCAGAGTACCTGGCGCGTAACGGCCGCCCCAAAACGCTGGATGAAGTGGTTAACCACCCTTGTTTGTTATTCACCATGAACAGTCAGGTGTACGACAAATGGAGCTTTCCGGAAAACGGTATGCGCCACCAACTGATGGTTAAAAGCCGCTTGTTGTGTGATGACGCGGATGTGGCCCGACGCTGGGCGATAGACGGGATGGGGATCGTCTATAAGTCATGGATTGATATCAGCGAGGATGTGCTGGCTGGCAGGCTGGAAGTACTGTTACCGCAACATCCTGGCGAAGCGGCACCGTTAAACCTGATATGCCCGCATCGCAAACAGTTCTCGCCAGCGATTCGCCACCTGCACAGTGCATTACGCGAGCATGTAAAGCCGATCACTGCGCTTTTGCATAGCCACCTGGCTTTTGGTGGTGCTGAGAAGAAGGACGTCAGCCAACCCTGACACGCTGCTGTTGCCATGGCAGTGGCGGTGTTTCCAGATTGCTCTCGGGCGGGTTGTCTTAAATTGGGACTCGCCTGTCGTTTTCTCTTCTGTAGTGTATATTGAGTATTTGCTGAAGTTTATTCTTAATAATTTTATTCTTCCTGTCGTTTCTTATTCCCCCCCGTTTTTATTCTTTTCTTATTACTCAGTGAAACAAAGGGATAGGTTGTTTTCTGTATGTCAGTATGTTCAAGCATAATAGTGTTTAAGGATTTGCGTATAATGGATTAATAATTAAGAAAAAATATTGTGTGATAACGATCTCAGTCAGCGCGAAGGCCAAATACTATATCTGTTAATTAACTGCTTTTGTTATTAATCGTTTATAGATAACGGGTGCTATATATGAAGGCCATTGCACTAACTGAAAAGTATGCTTTAGAAATGATTGATTACCATCCGATGGATGAATTTCCCGACGATGGCGTAGAAATAGATATTGTTCTGTCTGGAATTTGTGGCACGGATTTAGCTGTTTTATCCGGGCGCGAAGAGGGGCTGCCTGGGATTATTCGCGGGCATGAGGCTGTGGGCGTCGTATTATATGTGGGTAAACAGGTGTCGGATTTACGGCCAGGTATGCGAGTCGTTATCGATCCGAATGAATATTGCGGCAGCTGTATGCCTTGTCGCGCATCGCAAACGCATTTATGTACCGGCGGGAAAAACCATAGTCTGAATATCGCGGGGGTGAATAAACATGGCGTGTTTGCTGAACGATTCATTACGCGCGCGCAGTTTGTTTACCCTCTACCGGAAGGGATGTGCTGGGAAACGGGCGTCGCCATTGAACCGGTTGCCTGCATTTTAAATAATATTGAACAGGCTGCGATTAAAACCGGAGAAGAGGTATTAATTATCGGCGCGGGCCCCATGAGCCTGGTGGCGCAACTGTTATTACGCAGGATGGGCGTGCATGTTATCGCAACTGAGTTGAACCCTAACCGTGCGCAATTCGGCCAGTCGCTGGGGCTGGATATTGTGTCTCCTGAAGAACTGGCAATGGAGAGGCAATGTCACGCCGGGTTTGATGTGATTATCGATACCGTGGGTAACCAACTGGGCACTGCCACGCAGTATATTCGTAAGGGCGGCAGGATCCTGCTGTTTGGTTTTAATAGCCAGTACATTTACCCACTACCGGTAAAACACTTTCTTGTGAATAGCATCCGCCTGATTGGCGCAGGCGAATATAACCAGCATTTCCCCCGTGCTTTGCAAATAGCCGACACGATCCCGGACCTTGGCAAGCTGGTAACCCACTATTACGCGCTGGAGGATTATTCTCAGGCATTCTCGCGTCTGCTCAACGATCCCGCAGCCGATATTGTGAAAGGTGTTTTTATGCCGAATCCGAAATATCTCTGAACCTTATCATTCTCTGAAAAACAGGAGAGGTTTCATGATTATTACTGTTTTTAGCCAAATATCTATCGACGGAAAAATGACCCTTGGGCAGGGTGGTTCAAGTAAGGGATTATTTGAGCGTTTCAACGATGATGATATGCAGTTTATCCATCATTTTCGTGGCAAAGTGGACGCCATAATGGTGGGTCGAAATACCATTGCGACAGATAATCCTCAGTTAACCAATCGCTATGAAGGGCCCAGCCCGGTGCGGATTATTCCCACGGCTTCGCTGGATATTCCTCTATCTGCCAAAATTTTATCATCCCCGGAAGAAACCATTATTGTCACGACTGAGCAGGCCCGAGGGCATGAAAGGGTGCAACAGATCAAAGACCATGGCAAAGAAGTGCTCTTTTCTGGCATCGATCAGGTGGATTTTAATTTGCTGTTTAATCAGCTGGAACAGCGAGGGATTCATCACATCATGGTGGAGGGCGGCGGCAATTTAAACTGGCAAATGTTTAATCTCGATCTGGTCGATGAAATCATTTTAATGCAGCTGCCCATTATCATTGGCGGCGTAGCGACCACCACGCTTGCCGATGGCGAAGGTTATAACGATATGGCCATGATCAAGTCCTTTAATCTGCATGCTTTTGAAGCCCGACCAAATTACAACCTGCTGCATTTTAAACGTATTACCGTAGGGCAGCCCGAAGCGTTCTATGCCTGAGTCCGGTCCGCCGATGCGAAAGATTCAGGAAAGAGGTGCAGCGTGTTACGTCATGGATAACAGGAATAGGCACATGGAAAAATTTACCCCGGCAGAGTTAACCTGGCTCAACACCGCTGAACAATGCGTTATCAGCGACAATGAGATTATTATTCAGACCTCGCCAGATACCGACTACTGGCGAGGCACCTATTACGGCCTTGAATATGATAACGCTCCGGCTGCGGTGATTTGCCGGGAAGCCCCGTTCTGGACGCTCAAAGCGAAGGTTTCCTTTACGGCGAAGGCGTGGTTCGATCAGTGCGGGTTGTTTATTTACCAGGATGCAGATCACTGGATGAAAAGCGGCATTGAATACCAGAGCAAAGGTTGCCAGCAGCTTTTCTCGGTGGTGACGAATGCCGGCTTCTCCGACTGGTCGATGGCGGATCTGGCGCAGCAGGTACCAACCATGTATTACCGTCTCAGCCGCAGAGGGAGCGACTTTTTGCTGGAAAACTCGGCCGATGGTGAGCAGTTCAATATGATGCGCATGTTTCATCTCTTTCATGCTCAGGGCAGTGTCCAGTTTGGTTTCTTCGCCAGCAGCCCGGGTGATTCCTCATTTGCCGCCCGCTTTTCTGACATTGCATTGCTGGACTGCCAGTGGCCCGCGCACACCGCCGACAGATTTTAACTGAGCAGGGGAGAAACATCGCTAACAATGACAAAAGGCATGACGTCATGCATTATCAGCATCGCTGATTTAATGCAGTTACTTGATCCGCAACGTTTATCTGTAAGGTTGGCATATTTAAAATGAAAAAATATTTTTTACTTATCCTTTTGTTTTTTATTGGAAATTACGCTTTTGCCGCAGCGGATAACATGACCCATAATCAGGACGTTGCACAATGCATAAAAAAATATGCCGATAATGATGATGAATGTCTCGGTGGTCTTAGTGACACGTCAGAAAGCGATTTGACTGCAATTTATCATCTTAAATTAAAAGAAATTTCTGAATTTGATTACACCCGCTGGTGGCGAGGTACGCCGGAGCAAAAAGCGCGCATGCTGACAACGTTTAAACAAAACCAGCAGGATTGGATCCAGTACAGAAATAATTATTGCGAATTGGCTTCCACACAAGCGCAAGGCACGCATGCTTTTACCGAAAATATGCTCAGTTGTGTCCTTAATATGAACACGATAAGGGCACAACAGCTCAGGATGATCACCCCCTGAGCTATTTTATTGAGCCTGTGATCATTCATACATAAGAGAATCGCGTACGGGTGCCCTGATTTGAATGCCTGTTTCGAAAGGTCTGGAGCGGGCAGTATGACTCATGATGTACCTGAGTCAGGGCAGCAGTCTGCCTGCGCCACGGATGCCAGGTAGAGGGGGGGCTTCGGGTTATCGCCGGCTGCTTCCAGAGGGGTAAATGCGCACTGAACGGTGAACATCACGTAATATGCGACATATTGGTGGGGTTATCATGTTACTCCACGGCTGATTAATTCATTGTCGATGTTAAATATTCCACTAACGTTATTTCATAATTAAGTTTTGCTTTTCTTCTTATTGCGGTAATTATTGTGATCGTAATGAAAGTTTATGCATTATGTATCCGTTAAAATGCTTCGAAATTAACTTGTTATTAATAAAGGACGAGGTATATGAAAAATATATTATTGGTTTGCGCCGCCGGTATGTCGACCAGCATGCTGGTGAAAAAAATGTGTGAACATGCCGAAAGTATTAATATTCCGGTCACGATTAACGCAATGGCGATCTCTGAAGCCAAAGAAACGTTAAAGCGGGATGGCGTGGATATGGTATTGCTCGGGCCGCAGGTACGTTATCAGAAGCGTGAAATCGAAGAGGTGGTGCAGGGACGGGTACCTGTGGCGGTGATCGACATGGCGCTGTACGGGCAAATGAATGGAAAAGCGGTGTTAGAGCACGCGCTGGCGTTACTGGCTGAATAAATCATTTTAAAAAATTATTCATATTTATATATGTGGAAAATACTCTCGCACAGAATGTTTGCGCATGCCTGTTAACAAGCGGCATGAAAAGCACAAGGAATTAATATGAGTTTTATGGAATCATTCGAGCGTGGCATGGAAAAAGTCCTTGTCCCGATTGCCATCAAATTAAATTCTCAGATCCATGTATCCGCCATTCGGGATGCTTTTATATTGTCGTTCCCGATTGTAATGGCCAGTTCGCTGATTATTTTAATTAATTTCGCCATCTTGTCCCCGGATGGGTTTATCGCCAGTATTTTGCATTTGGATGCGTTGTTCCCTAATCTCGCGGCTGCGCAACAAATCTTCACGCCGGTGATGAACGGATCGGTGAATATTATGGCGATATTGATCGCCTTCCTCGTGGCGCGAAACATTGCCATCAGCTATCAACAAGATGATTTGCTTTGTGGCTTAACAGCGTTAGGGGCTTTTTTTGTCGTCTATACCCCTTATTCCGTTATCGACGGTCAGGCCTATCTCACCACTAAATACCTGGGGCCGCAGGGGCTTTTTGTCGCGATAATAGTGGCGCTGCTGTCCAGCGAAGTGTTCTGCCGTCTGGCGCGTAACCCCCGGGTCACAATAACCATGCCCGCAGCAGTCCCGCCGGCAGTTTCCCGTTCATTCAAGGTATTACTGCCGATTTTCTTTGTCATGATCCTGTTTTCCGTGATCAACTTTCTGCTGGCAAAGCTCTCGCCGGAAGGGCTTAACGACCTGGTGTATACCCTCATTCAGGCACCGCTCAAAGATATGGGCACCAACATTGTGGCGGTACTGGTGCTGGGGTTGGTGGCAAACTTCCTGTGGGTGCTGGGGATCCACGGGCCGAACACCGTGGCGGCGATCCGCGAGGCGATTTTCACGGAAGCGAACCTGGAAAACTTGTCTTATACCGCTTCGCACGGCACGACCTGGGGGGCGCCGTATCCGATCACCTGGGGCGGCATTAATGATGCGTTCGCCAACTACGGCGGCTCCGGTATGACGCTGGGCTTACTGCTGGCGATTTTTATTGCTTCGCGGCGTAAAGATTACCGGGAAATGGCAAAAATGGCCTTTGTACCTGGTCTGTTCAATATTAACGAACCTGTTATTTTTGGTCTGCCAATTGTACTGAACCCCATTCTGGTGGTGCCGTTTGTGCTGACGCCGTTCGTAAACTCCTTAATCGGTTACTTCTTTATCAGCATGGAGATCATTCCGCCTATCGCCTATGCCGTTCCCTGGACAACGCCCGGGCCGTTAATCGCTTTTCTTGGCACCGGCGGTAACTGGATCGCGCTGTTTGTTGGCCTGCTGTGCCTGGCGGTGTCGACGCTGATCTATCTGCCGTTCGTTATTGCCGCCAATAAGGTCAATCTCTCTGCGGCAACCCGATAATATACCCGCCAGCAATCCCCCTGCCTTTGCCATACCTCTTCCTGGCAATGGCAGGGTAACGGTGAAGACCGCATTCTAATCATCCCTCACACCAAAGTGTGCTGCAGCGAGCAAGGCCAATAGCGTACTGACACTTCCTGTCAGGGAAATAGTTTATCTTCCCTTTAGCGAAATAAAGGGATGGTCAGGATCTGCGTCGGGCAGAAATTTCATTTTAGTTTTTCCGCTCGCTGCCGTTAACCCCTAAGCACAATCAATATATTACCTATAAAACAGGGCCATGGCGCGGTGGTCAGGCCATATTCGTTTAATGTCTTCCGAGACTTTTTATTCCGGAACCGGGGGAAAATGAAGGCAAGTCACGATAGAAAACATGACCCGCTGATTGAGCGGCTCTGTGAAATTTTCGGTGCGCTGTATCAGGGGCGGACTATCGATAAAGCGTGGCTATGCGATAAGTTCGGCATCACGGAGCGCACGGCTTACCGGGATCTGGCGCGACTGGGGCATATTCTCGATCAGGTTGCACCAGGACGTTATAAACTGAGCACCCATCTTCTTCCTTCTTTGCACAATGGCCATCTGGCCGAGTTCGCTGATTTTACTGGCGTGGCGAATCTGTTCCCGCGTCATGACGGTCAGTCTCTTCGCAACAGCATGAAAAACAGCAGCAATATTTCATTTCAGGCTCCCAGCAGCCGGGAAAATCTTTTGCTTGAGGATCTCCTTAATCAGTTGAATCTGGCTATCAGTGCACGTTGCGAAGTGGAATATCATTACCGTGATAAGGCCCGGCGGGCGCAGCCCTACCGGCTAATAAATCAGGCTGGCTTGTGGTATCTCGCCGCGGTAGAAAAAGGACGCCTGAAAGCATTTGAACTGGCGCGCATTGAGGGGCTTGTTCGTACCGCGATGCGCTTTACACCGCAAGAGGATGTGCTGGCCGAACTCGACAGTGGGGTGGGGATTCGCTTTGGTTCACGTGTCGAAACGCGGCTGCGCGTTTCCGCCCACGCGGCGGAATATGTTACCCGGCGGGCCCTGTTTCCCGCACAGCGGATCCTCGAACAGCACGACGATGGCAGTGTCACCCTTTCAACAGCGATCAGCGATCCGCACACGCTGTTCCGCTGGCTGCGCTACTGGCTGCCGGATATCGGCATCCTCTCGCCGCAGTCACTTCGCGAACAGTTTGAACAGGATCTGCACTCGCGTTATACCCACGGAATGAGGGTGATGGCGCAGCGATAACACCGCGCCGGAGAGTGGTAATTTCGGGGGGTGGCATTATCGGCCTCTTACGGCTTGCCGGAATATTGCGCATCGGTGACATGCTCCAGCCAGGTGACCGGGCTGCCATTCAGCGATTCGGCAATGGCAATATGCGTCATTGCGGTCGTGGCGGTTGCGCCATGCCAGTGTTTCACCGCTTCGGGGATCCAGACGATATCCCCCTGGTTCATCTCCTGAATGGCTTCTCCTTCGCACTGGATCCAGCCTTTCCCGTGCGTGATGATCAGCGTCTGGCCCAGCGGATGGGTATGCCATGCAGTGCGCGCGCCGGGCTCAAAGGTAACTGCTGCTCCACTAACGCGGGCGGGTTCATCAGCTTTAAACGGGGCATCAAGACGCACACGCCCCGTGAAATACTCTTGCGGGCCTTGCGCTGACGGCGTTGAGCCATTACGGATAATTTTCATCTTCTTCTCCTGTGTCCGGTCATACCGGTAAAGCGTAGCTGGCGGATCATCTGCCTGGCGGGAAATCGGACCTGGCCGTCATCAGGAATGGCGTTCACTTACTGCAGGACAGTAAGCTCAACCACTTAATCTGCTTGTGGAAGCTGCACCGGAGGTAAACTCGCAGGCGGGTAAAGGTGCTGGTTAAACGTGCCCTGTGTGATGGCATGGTACCGGCAATTGACGCGATGGTGGATCTCTATAATGCCCTTAGTCTGCGTTACGCTATTCTGGCTGGCGCGAGAATATTGCTGCGTATGTTGGTGCGCCGCGCCAGATATACCAAAGGCAGCATTATGTGAGGCGAGCGATGAACTGGCGGCGGGGTTACAACGTATGATGCCGGGCTGCAAGATACAAAAATCGCTACTCGGGTTTGATCTCTGAAAAGGAGAGAAGGATGCATTTCACAGGGTTGAGCGCTTTTCCACTGACGCCGCTGGTCGATGAAAAACTGGATGAAGCTGCCTACGTGCGGTTAATCGAACGGCTTCGCACTGCCGGGGTGGATTCCATCGGTGCGCTTGGATCGACGGGTTGTTATCCCTATTTCAGCCGTAATGAACGTGCCAGCGCGTTGCGACTGGCAACCGAATACTCTGGCGCAGTACCGGTGATTGCCGGCATCGGCGCGTTGCGTACCCGCGACGTGTTATGGCTGGCGGAAGACGCACAGAAAGCGGGTGTTAGCGCGGTGCTGCTGGCGCCGGTTTCTTATCACGCGCTAACGGAAGACGAGGTATTCGATCTGTATGCGGCGGTGACTCGCGAGCTTTCCGTACCGTTGTGCGTGTACGACAACCCCGGCGCCACGCACTTCACCTTTAGCGATGGCTTGCTGGCGCGCATTGCACAATTGCCCAATATTGGCTCCATCAAAATCCCGCCAGTGTCGGCGCTGGAACGCATTGCCAGCCTGCGCCCGCAGATCCCGGAAACGGTCACACTGGGCATCAGCGGAGATGCGATTGCGGTAGACGGACTTAATGCCGGTTGCGGCATCTGGTATTCGGTCATGGGAGGACTGTTCCCCGAAGCGGCACTGACGATCGCTCGCGCCGCGCTTGCCGGGGATACGGCACAGGCGCGCGAGCGCTCTGCCGCGCTGGCTCCGCTGTGGGATCTGTTCCGGCGTTACGGCGGTAGCCTGCGGGTGATTGCCACTGCGGCGGAACTGCTCGGCGCGGTCACTGCGCCTTGCCTGCCCGAGCCGCTGCGCACGCTAACGGGCGACGCCCGACGGCAGGTGGCGGAAGTGATTGAGACGCTGCGGCTGGCGAAGTGAGGGTTGCCGTCATGTGGAGGCCCGTTAGCCGGAATTAAAAGGCCGGATAAGCTTTAGCGCTGTCCGGTCTAAAGTCGGCAATGAGGGAAATCAACATTCATCACTATTACGCTTTTCATCTCACCATATTGGCTCATGATGATTCGGTAACGTTATTAAAGGAATGGTGAGGGATCTCAATGAAGCTTAAGACATTACTCATTATTTCGGTGAGTTGTGCTCCGTTATCTCTCTACGCTCAGACACAACTGACGCAAGGAAATGAAGTGAAAAAATGTTATTCCGTCGGACAGTATGCGGATGTCTCGCCTGCTGAATGTATTGAGCAGGCGGCGAGAGAGAGTAACAAAACGCTCAAGCAGGCGGTTGATGACAAAATGCGTAAGATAAACACCTACGAACCTTACGCTGAGCCTTACTCGATGGAGCAGGGCGGTGAAAGTATCAAGAATGTTTATGGGAAAGCATTCCGTGAATCACAGCAGCTGTGGGAGCAGTCGCGTGATCGCCTCTGTACAGCCATAGCCACTCCCTCGGGCAATGCAACGGACAGTTATAACGCGGGTTATATGCAGTGCATAATCAACATGGACCGTCGGCGTCTGGAAGAACTCAATATGCTGCCTCCTTTTGCGAATCACTGAACTTAAGTGCGCCTTCTTATTACTTAAATATATAAAACGACAGAGGTTAGAGGCTATGTCCCCAGCCGTTTTGCGACAAAACGTGAGATCGCAGGCCCGGTGATCAGCACCAGAATGAAGCGCCCGGTCTGCATGGCCATTACAAACGAAATATCCACATGGCTTGATGAGGCGATAATGGCCACTGTATCCGCTCCACCGGGGCTGGTAGCCAGGTAAGCGGTCAACGGGTCGATACCGGCAAAATGCACCAATAAAAAAGCAAAGCCGCAACATACGGCAACCAGTGTCAGTACCGACAGCAACACACGCGGTAGTGCCCGTGCAGCATAACCGACAATCTCGCGCGTAAAGCGCAGGCCAATGCTCCAGCCAATAATGGCGTAAGAAATCGCCAGTAGCCACGGCGGTAATTCCAGCCGCAGCAGGCCGGTATCTTCCACTATTGTTCCCAGAACCAGCGTTATCAGCATTGGCCCCGACGGCATTTTCACTTTGCGGGCAATCAGGTAGCCTGCGGCGATAATCAGTAACGTCCCGGCAAAGGCCAACCCGCGCAGCGGGCCAAACAGGGTAAAGGCCGCGACGGCGTGATCCGGGTTATCTGTGCCCATCCACATCCCCGTGACCAGCACGGCGACCAGTGCAACGATCATCACCCGCAAATACTGCATAAAAGCGACCAGGCGAACATCCGCACCAAAACTTTCGGCCATAATGGTCATCGCTGCTGCTGCACCTGGCGACGAGCCCCAGATGGCAGTAGAGCCGGGGAAGACCTGTAACCTGGCCATGATCCAGCCGAGGATGGCGCTGGCGAAAATCACCGCCACAATGCAGCTAATAAAAATCGGCCAGTCGGCCGCGATACGGCCAAATACAGACGGCGGGATCGCATGGGCGATCATCGCCCCGACGACCGCCTGCGCTGCGCCAAAGCTTTTTTTACTGATAGTGACCGGATGGTGAGTCATGGCGAGAACAATACCGGAAATCATCGGGCCTAATAGCAGTGCGGCGGGCAGGTGTATCAGTTCCATCAGCGCCACAAGAGGGACTGAAAGGGCAAGCAGTCGTAGCCAGTTGCGCAAAACCGGAGAAAAGATAGCCATTAACCCTTCCTTCTCAGTTCCGCCGCTGCGGTCGTATAAGCACTGTCAGGCATAACGGTTCCCGTAAAAAAGTAATTGTATGATAATAAAAGCTTATTGCTGACTGTATAAGGTATTCGCCCCCGCTGCAATCTATCAGGCCAGATAAGCAAATTATTTCCTCTGGCTAATAAAATAATAAGTACCACTAACCTTATATCCCTGGCCGGCCTGGCTCGCTTCAATTTGTGGTCTTGATTATAGGGAAAAGTATGTGTTTGTTTTTTTATAAATATATCCTTCTCTACAGAGAATAAAGAATTCTTTATTATTTTATAAATCACATTTTATCAGCACCTTAACGTTATTTTGAAAAAATATTTCAAAAGTTCTGATATTGCTATTTTGATGTTTTGTCGAAAACATGAAAAGTCCGAATCTCCTTAAGGTAAACTTGCCTTTTCAAAGGGCTCTATCTAATTTTTTATTAATTATTTCTCCAGCGTCGCGTATCTTTCATTTAGAGATGAGTAATTAACGCATTCTTTTTTGCGTTTTGCTTTTTAATAATATCAATCGCTTGTATTGAACGGCTAAATTGTATGCGCTTTTATTAGCGTGTCTTTTTGTCTTTATTTTTTAAGATCGATATTTTTTTTGATAATTAAAAGTGCCTGTCGAATCTCTCTTTGACACGAGTGATGGGCGGTAGCGTGCCTTTTTTAATTACCGGCTATATCGCTCGCCAGGAGATAGATTCGACGTCCACTTTTACATGAAGGTTGTGCAGTATAGTCCATGCATATAGCTGCATTGTCCATGCCTGCACATATTGTCGCAACGATGTGTTACCCTAGAAGGATATATCCATGGCTACTACAGCTGATGAAATTGCCAGCCTCTATCCCATTCCTACCTACCGTTTTATCGTGACGCTTGGCGATGAACAAATGCCATTTTCCAGCGCATCGGGACTGGATATTAATTACGATACGATCGAGTACCGTGATGGCACAGGAAACTGGTTTAAAATGCCCGGCCAGCGCCAGGCTATTAATATCACTCTTTCTCAGGGAATATTCCCCGGACAGAATGGTCTTTACGACTGGATTAACTCTATTCAATACAATCGGGTGGAAAAGAAAGACATTCTGATCAGTCTGACTAACGACACGGGTACTGAGGTCTTATTGAGCTGGAGCGTGTCAAATGCCTTCCCCACTGCACTCTCCTCGCCTTCGTTCGATGCAACCAGCAATGAAGTCGCTGTCCAGCAACTGACGCTCATGGCAGACAGAGTGACAGTACAGGCAAGTAGCTAAGACAGGAGCTGAGCAATGGCGATTACCACCACCTGGCCCGGCGTCTATTTGGGTGAAGATACGACGGCTAATTTTGTCGTCTCATCTTCCGCAACCGCCGTACCTGCCTTTGCCTTTCGCAAAATAGCCGGGCAACCTCATATTGATAATATTTATATTTTCAATAACTGGGCGGAGTTTGTAAAAAGCCAACAAGGGAATGACAATGAGTATGCTTATGTTATTGCCATTAAATTGTGGTTTATGAACGGTGGAGGTAAATGTTATCTGTTCCAAAAAAGCTATCTGGATTACATGTTAAATCAATACGACGATATTACTCTGGTTGTCGCTGCGGGTACAGGGAGCGATCTGTTTAATCAAATTACTGACTTTTCAAATCGTAGTGGTCATCAGGTCTTTATGCTACTGGATTCCGCGGACGCGAAAATTAGCGCCACAGATACTTCGGCCACCCTTATGGCGGGTTATCCGACATTGGCAAATGCTGCAGTATTTTATCCGTGGGGCATTTCGCAGCGCGGCAGTAATATTCCCCCCAGTGCAATGGCCGCAGCAGCAATAGCACAGTCAGATAGCTTACTCGGCGTCTGGAAAGCCCCAGCTAACCTTATTATTAGTGGCGTCGCGTCACTAAAATATCCCGTCAGTGACGATTTACAGGGACGATTTAACCAAGGGAAGGCAATGAATATGTTTCGCGAATATCCTGGTTCTGGAACTTTATTATGGGGGGCGAGAACGTTGGAAGACAGTGATAACTGGCGTTATATCCCGGTACGCCGCCTGTTTAATATGGTTGAAAAGGATATCCGGCTTTCGCTCAATAAAGTGGCGTTCGAAACGAATAATCACCCAACGTGGCAACGTGTTAAAGCCGCGGTGGATAATTATCTCTATGGCTTGTGGCAACAAGGGGCTTTGGTGGGCAATAACCCAAAAGAAGCCTGGTTTGTTGAGGTGGGTAAAGGTGTCACGATGACGGAGGAAGATATTGACCAGGGCAGGCTTATTATCAACCTTGGTCTGGCCGCCGTTCGTCCCGCTGAATTTATCCTACTGCAATTCTCCCAAGATATTGCTCAATAATTTACAGGAATAAAATTATGTCAATCGAAACCATTGTCCCCGGTGTTTATATTGAAGAAGACGCCACCCCGGCAATATCCGTGAGCCAGGGGGCGACGGCAGTACCGCTATTTATCGGTGCCTTTGCGGCACTGGAAGATAAATACAAAGGTAAAATTGTCAGAATCAGCGGGTGGCTAGATTTTGTACAGATGTTTACTGCGAGCAGTGCAGGTTATTCCGCCTCAGTGACGATTACCTCAACAGAATCGACAGCCCCTGAGGAGCCTGACGATGGGTCATCTGAGGAACCTGATGATGGGTCATCTGAGGAGCCTGATGATGGATCATCAGGAACAGGCTCAACCACCACTGACACTAATGCCACGGCAGCTGCGGTTACATATACCTACACTCCTGGCGTGCCCAGTGTGACTGAAGCGACCGCCACATTAGCGTTGCAGCTCTATTTTCAGAATGGCGGTAACCCTTGCTATGTCTTTGCGCTGGAAGACACTACCGATACCGCGGTATTGGCAAGCATAGCGACGCAGATGGCCGAGTATGACGACATTACGATTCTGGCGGTGCTTGATGGAGAAAGTACTTACCGCGATGAAATTTACCGCGTACTGGCCGGTGCTCTGGATCAGAGCAAAGGATATTTCCTGATCGCTGATGGTGAATCTGCGGCTGCGCCGGATGCGGTAAAAGGGTTTGATCACGCGGCGGTTTACTACCCCGAGTTGTCCGTGAAAGCAGGAAAAATCAGTGATAGCGATGTAAAGATCACCGGTTATCAGGATGCCGTAAGTACTAATGTCGCCACGCTGGCGGATTTGAAGAAAGTCAATCCAGACCTGGCCGCCCAGGTCTCGAGTTCGCTCAGCAAGAATGTGCCTGCGCTGACGGTTCCTGCTTCCGGTGCGATAGCTGGCGTGTATTGTAAAACTGACCGTGAACGCGGCGTGTGGAAAGCACCCGCGAATGTGGTTCTCAGCGGTGTGACCGATGTCAGCGTGCGCGTGTCGGATGATGCACAAGGGCCAATGAATGAAGCTGGCATAAATGTGCTCCGCTACTTTAGCGATCGCGGCGTGGTGGTCTGGGGCGCCAGAACACAGCAAAATGACGATAACTGGCGCTATATCTCCGTGCGTCGGTTATTTGACAGCGCAGAACGCGACGTCAAAAAAGCCATGCGCCCAATGGTGTTTGAACCTAATAATCAGCCGACCTGGACACGCGTCTGGGCCGCCATTGATACCTATCTCTATGGCCTGTGGCAAAAAGGCGGCCTGGCAGGAAACAGCGCGGAAGAAGCCTATTTTGTGCGGATTGGTAAAGGGGTCACCATGACCGAAGAAGACATCAATCAGGGCAAGATGATTGTGCAGATCGGGATGGCAGCCGTGCGGCCTGCGGAATTTATTATTCTGCAGTTTACGCAAAATATGGCGCAGTAAGCTTTTCACTGACGTTCTTTTTCCCGCGCAAAAGGATCTATTCCGATGGCTATGGTGCTTCCAAGGGTATCGGTCGGCGATACCCTTTTAACTGCTGAATCAACTGATGATCCGGTGACAATACCGCTGTTCATTGGCTACACCGCACAGGTGGAGGAGAGCGGTGCCCCGGTGGCGCTCGCTTCGCTTGCCGAAGCAAGCGCGCACTTTGGTGAGACGGGAAGCCTGGCATGGGCACTACGCCATTTTTTCGAGAATGACGGGCGCATTTGCTATGTCTATTCGCTTGGCGATACGGCGCAATGGAGCAGCGATGCCGATAGACTGGATGCTCTGGTCGCGGCATTGCAAACTCCGGAATTAATGGCGGCGATCCTGGACGATACTCACAGCGGGCTCCTGCTGGTACCTGAGTTAAGTGAACTTAATGACCAGACCACGGACACGCTGGATCTCTGGGTTCAGGGGTGGCAAGCCTTACTGGAACTGGCTCAGTATGAACGCCGCTTCGCCTTGCTGGAACTGCCTGAAATGCCGGAAACGGCAAGTGCGCTGGCGCTTAAAACCTTTTCTCCGGAATACTGCCGTAACGCCGCCGCCTGGTGGCCCCGCCTTGAAACCAGCTATGCCGACGAGGTTGATAGCGCCATCAGTTACCGGCGCCTTTCCCCGTTGCCCGCGGTGGCGGCAGCGATTCAGCGCAGTGCAAAAACCTATGGCGTCTGGAAAGCGCCCGCCAATATCGCCTTAATGAAAACCATCCGTCCGACGTATGACAGTGCCTTAGCGCAAAGTCTGTTCACCCAAACGGGAGTGTACGCCAACCCTATTCGCAGCTTTCCGGGCAAAGGCGTCTTTCTGTGGGGCTGCCGGACATTACTCAATGATGAAAGCTCTCCGTGGCGCTATATCCAGACCCGATTGTTGATGAATAGCATCGAAAATCGCCTGAAAAATATCGCCCGTTCATTTGTGTTTGAACCCAATAACGCATTGACGTGGATGAAGCTGAAAGGGCAATTGTGGTCATGGCTGCGGCAACAATGGCTGGCGGGGGCCTTTTATGGCACCCAGGAAGAAGAGGCCTTCAGTATTGCCGTCGGGCTGGATGAAACAATGACGACAGCCGATCTCAGCGCGGGAAGAATGATTGTGAATATTCAACTGGCGCTGTTAGCACCCGCTGAATTTATTGATCTGACCATCACCCTCGATGCCCGCGCCAGCACCACGCAATTCGAGGAGAGCGCATAATGGAAAATCTGCCTGCTGTGTCGCACCGATTCCTGGTGAATTTCCTGTTTAACTATATTCCCAGCCCGCTGGATATCGCATTTCAGCGCGTTTCCGGGCTGGGCCGTGAGCTTTCTGTTACCCAACATCGTGAAGGGGGCGAAAACGCCCAAAATATCTGGCTGGCGGAGAAGGTCGAACACGGTTCGCTGGTACTTGAGCGCGGCGTCATGCGCCTGTCGCCGCTGACGCTGCAATTTGATCGCGTGTTGCGCCGGGAAAGCACAATGATGGCAAACGTCGTCATTATGCTACTGGATCACAACATGCTGTTGCCCGTCACCGTCTGGACCATCAGTAATGCCCTTCCGGTAAGCTGGCGCGTTGGCGATCTGGATGCCGCCAGTAATACCGTGTTGATCAATACGCTAGAGCTTCGCTACCAGGACATGCGCGTGCTGGGGACAAAATTATGACGATTGAAATTAATGAACTCATTATTGAGGTCCAGGTGACGGACAACACGTTATCTGACGGGCAACAGACCGTAAATAGCGCGCAGCGATTAGATGAGGAGTATCTGATTGAAAAACTCAAACAGGAGATTGTGACTTACCTGATTGAACGGGAGTTACTATGAGCATACTTGACCGAAGCCTGGCGAAACTGACCATTTCCGCGTGGAAAGACCGTGAGGGTAAAATTCCCGCCGGGAAAATGCAGGTCATGTATAACCCCGAAACCATCCAGCTTGATTATCAAACGCGCTACAGCACGGAAGAGACGATAAACCAATCCGTGCAGAGCAATCGCTATGTGATTTCTGAACCTTCCGGTCTCGGGCTGAACCTCTTATTTGATGCCGACATGCCCGGTAATAGCACCTCCATTGAAAGTCAGATGGAGATGTTGAAATTTCTCTGCGCGGTAGATGCATCAACCGATACGCCCCATTTTTTACAAATCACCTGGGGAAATATGCGCTGGGAAAATAAGGGCTATTTTGCCGGGCGCGCGAGCGAATTATCGATTCATTACACGTTATTTGATCGTAACGCGACGCCACTGCGCGCGACTGCGCACCTGCAACTGGTGGCAGACTCCAGCATCGTTATTCAGAACGCAGAAAAACAACTGCTTTCCCCTGGCAATACGCTGGTCAACATTACCGACCGGGCGACGCTGGCGCTACTGGCGGCGAGTGCAGCCGCCTCGCTTGCCGCCAGTGTTGATTACCTTTCTCTCGCCTGGCAAAACGATATGGATAACCTGGACGATTTCACGGTAGGCGGCGACTTGCTGGTGCAAAAAGGGGCAGGCGATGAATGAGATCACCCTGAAAATCGGCGGTCAGAACAGCGCACTGGGCATTCGTAAGCTGCGGGTGCTGCAGAAAATTAATGAGATCCCTGTGGCCCGGCTGGAGTTGATATTGCCAACGGATAATAACAACACCAGTGATACGCTGCTCGCAAACGAAATTGCACGGCTTACACCTGGCATCAGCCTGGCGATAGCCCTGGATAATGTGGCGCTGTTTTCAGGTGTATTAACGCAGAAGAAGGTTCAGCTTCAGGGCGCGCAGCGGGTAATAAAAATTGAAGCCCGCCATGCCTTACAAAAGCTGGCCTGGCCGCCACGCAGTGATCTTTATCGTCAGCAGGCAGACCGGGCTATCCTGACCACACTGTTTAATAAAGCCTCGGTGAAAGCCACCGTAAAAGCTGATGCACAACTAAATGCTGTGCATGAACAGATGGTGCAATATCGCATCAGTGACTGGACGTTTATCTGCCGTCGCTTAAAGGCAATGAACTGCTGGCTCTTACCGGATGCCGCCAGCGATGCCGTGACAGTCGGCGCACTGAATATGCCCGCTTCGGCGAAACATACATTTAAGCAGTACGATAAAAACGAAAAATACGCGCTGTATGAGCTGGATATCAACTTCGATAACCGCTTTATTCTCGACAGTCTGGCCCTACAGGGCTGGGATGTGAACGAGCAAGCGCTGAACTCCCCGCAACTGGTGAAAAATGATGCATTTGACCCCTGGCACCCCTCCGCGGCGGCATCTTCTGTAGCGGGTGGGGCGGAACACAACTACAAACTGGCCTTCAGTTATTTTCCGGAAACCGATCTGGGTAAATTATCCCGCTCCTGGGTTAATTATCACCAAATGAGTGAGGCCCAGGGTTTTTTGGTCATGGAAGGTGTGCGCGACATTGCGCCGGGCGACAGCATTGCGCTGGCGGAGTTTGGTGCCGGGCTGGACGGCACGCTGTTAGTTTCCGGAATTGAACAGACGATTGACCCGGAGCGCGGCTGGCGCACAAAACTGCTGATTGGCATGCCTGTCAGCCAGATGGATGCAGATGTTACCGCCACATTGCATATTGGAACCGTCGCGGACTTTAACCCTGATCCGCAAAATATCGAGCGTATTCCGGTGGAGATCCCGGCACTGAATGTTGCAGGCGAATATGTATTTGCGCGCTTAGGTAAACCCTATGCCAGCAAAGCGAGTGGTTTTTGTTTTTACCCGGAACCGGGAGACGAAGTGGTGTTAGGATTTATTGAAGGTGCATACAGTTATCCGGTCATTCTTGGATCGATGCATAACCCGAAAAATAAATCGCCATTCCCACCGGATAAAAAGAATAATCAAAAAGGCGTGGTGGTGCATAAGCAGGATATTACTCAGCAGTTACTTATAGACCTGGATGCGAAAGCATTAACGTTGTCCGCTGATAATGGCAGCAAAGTCATTATAGATGCGAACAACCAGATGCAAATCCATGGCAGCGAAATTGCTGTCGATGTTGATAAACAAGTGCAAATTAATGCCAGCGATGTGACCTGGCAGGCAGATAATAAATTCTCTATTAATGGTAAGGAGCAGGTCGAAATCGTTAGCCCGAGCATTAATATGAAAAATTGACCCACCCGGCTTTCGGAGGAACTATGAGTAGCGATAAATACAGTGAATCGCTGGGGCGCAGTTGGGCTTTTCCGCCGCAATTTAGCGTAGCGGAAGGGGTTAAAATGGCGGAAGGTGTTGATTCGGTATTACAAAGTTTGTTGGTTTTGTTTATGACGGAACCCGGCGAGCGAATAATGCGTGAAACTTACGGCGGCGGGCTTAATGAATTCCTGTTTGAAAACATTACCGATGAGCTATTAGCCAGTATTCGCAACCATATAGAAGATGCTGTACTGCTGAATGAGCAACGTGCGGAAGTAAAAGAGATCCTGATAAAACAACAGACCAACGATGTCAGCCGGTTGTTGGTGCAAATTACGCTGAAATTGCTCGGTAGCGATATTAGCGAAACGCTGTCAGGCACGCTGGCGGTCAACGAAGGTTATGTCTTGAGGTTGCTATGAGTAATTTTGTGATTGTCGACAATGATACGCTGCAATTTGGCGTCACCTTTGGCATGTATACGGTCACGCCAACCGAGCCCTGCATGATAAAAGCCTCGGGGATTGCGCAAATAATGAATAAAAAAGTGTGCGTATCCGGTGATGAAAAAAAGGTATCGATCAAAGCAACCTATATGAATGCGACGTATCCCACGCCTGGCATGGGGAGCATCACCATTTCCAGCCTGGCACCGGATCAGCTGGCGAATTTTGCCACTTCGACGATGCCGTTGATTGTCACCGGGAGTCAGTTTTCTGCGCTTTTTACTCCGCAGTCGCCGGCCAGCAATCCTCAGGGGCCTGAAGCCGGGCCATCACCACAACCGGGTAATGGGAAATTCATCAACTCTCAAACGTTTGTGACAACGGGATAACGCAACGCTTATATCACACGCTACACGCCATTTTATTCTCCTGTTTTTTTATCAACTGCAGAGCGGATAATGCCATGTCTGACTTAGATGAACTCAAAGCGAAACTGGCCGACGTTGTTGTGGAAAATAACTTTTCGCTGGAAGAGAGAACGCCTGCGCAACTGCTTGATTTTTTGCAGCGATATACGGAAGTCATTCCCTTCGCCAGCGATAACAATTCTCTTTGGGTCGATTTTTGGTTTAACGGTATTACACCAAAGGAACTCAGTGATATTTATCAGGGCATTACGCCCGCGGATAAAACCTTGCCGGTTCAGCATACTTTTTTGTTGTTATTATTAGGGTTGCTGGAAACGCCCTCGCTTCTGTTAAATACCGTGCCTGACCGTCATCGCGCCCTTTATTATCAGGATCTATTAGGCTTTGCGCATGGCGCGATAACACCCGATACGGTGGCGGTGAGTTTTAATCTTAAAAGCAATAGTAAAGCGTATTTGTTGCCCGCCGGTACGTTATTAGATGCGGGGCAGGATGCCGCCGGGAACACCATTACCTACCTGACGGACAGCGACATACTGCTTAACCACCAGCAACTCATTAAATTGTGCTGGACGAAACAAGATGCCAGCGGAAATTGGTTGCTGATGACCGCGCTCGATACCGACAACAATATCGAGCTTCCGGATGGCGGTATTCGCCTGTTCAGCGATACCCAAAACGTTGAGGGGTTGCAGCGTGAGCTGGTGCTGGATTCGACGCTGGCAAGCCTCAGTGGCGACATCAGTGTGACAGTATCTTCGGCCATTGACGCGGTGCGCAGCGCCAGCGAAGCAACCCCCACGATCTCACTGCTGGGGCAGGAACAGACTCCACTCGTTTTCCGCGCCACTCGTGCCAGTGACAGTGAGGTGCTTTATCGCTTGCCCTCCAGCCTGCAGATAAAAGACTGGCATCAGGATGCCTCCGCCAGGGAGGGTTCCTCCCTGGTTCTGCAATACCCAGCAGGAAAACTCACGGCATTACCCGCCTCGTATCAGATTGCTATCAGCCAGGTACAGGAATTGGGTTATCTTCCGCAAAGTGGGCGGGGTTATCTCGACAGCTTTAGCTACCCCTTTGGTAGCCAGCCGGTAGTGGGCGATGGTTTTGAACTCACCCTGCCGCCCGCGTTTGTTGAAAGTGGCGGCACGCTGACAATTTCTCCCCAGTGGCAGAATCTGCCCACGGAAAATTTCTCGCTCTGGTATTTCCGTTACACCAACCCGCCGACGGACAACAGTGTGTTCCGGGCAAGCATTTATCTGGTGCTGCCTTATGGCGAGCGCTCTTTGCTTGCAGAGCAGGCGCTGTTTTATGGTGATGGCGCCCCGCAAATGCAACCGCTGATCGTAACACTCCCGGAAGATCTGGACGCATCGGCAGGGGGGTATAGCATCCGGGTTGAGTTAAGCGGCTCCGATTTTCATCATCAGGAATGGGCCGCCGACCCCACGGGAAAAAATGCGCCATGGACACCGCAAGTGAGCCGTATTGACACCCAGTTCGCCCGAACCATTTCACTTGAGCAGATTGTTGATCGCGCCTCATTGCTGCGCGCTGGTGAGATCTCCGGCCCAACCATTTATGTTGGTCTGAGCGGAGTGGTTGCCGGAGATAGCGTCTCAATCTATTGGGCTATGCAGTCGCTTTCGGCTCTGACGTTGAGCTGGTATTGCTACACCAGTGAGGGAGTCTGGCAGGCGCTGGACGCCACATTAAACGACGCGACACAGGGGTTGCTATTCAGTGGGCTGTGGCAGGCGATCCTGCCTGATGACGTGACAACAGGCGGTGACGGGTTATCTGAAGAATATCATTGGCTTAAAGCCGTCGTTACCAGTGGCATTGGTGATGCTGTTCCAAAAGTACGCAGCCTGTTTACCAATGCGGTGACCGCTACACTGAACCTGAGCGGTGATATCGATAGCAGTCATTTCGCGCAACCTCTCCCGGCAGGCACCATTAGCCAGTTGTCGACGCCGGTTGTACAAATCAGTGCCGTCAGCCAGTTGCTGCCATCAGAAGGGGGCAAGGCACGGGAAACCACTTCACAACTTTTTGAACGCGCGGCGCTGCGCATCGCTACTCGCCACCGGGCCATTACCTGGCAGGATATGCGCCATATGCTGCTGGAGCAGTACCCGCAGATTTATGACATCCATTTTCTGGACGTGAGCAAACTGCTGACTATTCCTGCGCTGACGGTGCAGGAGTTGGTCATTATTCCTGGCAGCAGTGCCAGTGATAATGACGACACGCTGCGCCCGGCATTCAGCCAGGGGCGGCTGGATGAAATGGCCAAATGGCTGGAGTCGTTTACCTGCCCATGGGCGAACCCCAAACTCATTAACCCGGTTTATGTCGACATTGCTGCCCGTTACCAGGTGACGTTCCTGGATGGGGTAAACCCTACCTATGGTTACCAGCAATTATCCGCGTGGTTGCAGCAACGCTATATGCCCTGGGGTACTGACCTGCAACAAGCTGTAGTCCCGGGTAACCAGATTGATTACTACCAGCTCCTGGCCACCATTCAACAGCACCCGCTGGTGCAAAACGTCCTGCTGCTGGAACTGGTCGATTCAGAGGGAAACACCCATGAGGAAACCATCGTGGCAAAGGAAAACCAGGTTTTAATTTTAACTCCACAAACAACGTCCTGAGACTAAAGGGAGCCGCTTATGTCTAAAGAAAATGCCCTGTTCCCGGTCGTCAAAACGGACATCGATTTCGCAACGTTGTGGGCGCAGGCGACCGGAAGCCTGAGCGCATTATGTGGTGATATCTGGACAGATACCACGGAACACGATCCCGGCGTGACCTTATTACAAGCCGCGACCTGGAATGATTCTGATCTCGGGTATCGTCTGTCATTATCCCTTAACGATCTGCTTACTGACGCCGGAAAAACCACCCTTTTCCCGCCCGAGTTTGGGCCACAGGGCGTGTTGTGTTGCAACACGGTGACCGCCGAAGATTACCGCCGCGCGATACTCGATATCCACAGTAGTGACATTGGCATAAGCGGTGTTGACCAGGGGTTTATTTTTGACGATTGCGCACTGGTGAAAGAACCCGAAGACAGCAGCAATACCTTTCGCTGGTGGTATGACAAAGTTAACCGTAACTACACTTTTACCAAGCCGACCGACTCGGTTGATAACGAGTGGCAGGAATTAACGCTGCGCGGTAACAATTGGCTCTATCTGGTGCCTTCACGGTATACGCAGAACCTTTCCAGCGAAGATAATGCGATGGTTCAAACCTACCTGGCTGATTTTCTTGCCAGCCACCGCAATCTGGGCGAGTTTTTCGCGCGGGTTATCTGGCTTCAGCCGGTGGACTTTAACCTCAATCTGGAAATTAGTCTGAGCAGTGATGTCGAAAATATGGCGGCGGTGGTGGCCAGTATCTTTGAGACTACCAGCGCGCAACTCATCGGTTCTGTTGCGCGTTTCACTACGGCGCAGATGCACGAAAAAGGCTACACAGATGAGGAAATTTTTGAGGGACCCTTTCTTAAACATGGCTGGCAGATTGTTGAACCGACACCACTCTCGGTAAACGGAATGACCATCAGTCTGGGGGCGCTGGCTAACCGGCTGTTAGCCATTGCGGGGGTGGAAAGTGTGAATGCTGTCTCGCTGGCTTCTCCTCCACAGCAGATACACAGCGTCGCGTCGGATAAATGGTCATGGCAAATTGATGCGGGGTACTACCCCAGACTCTGGGGAGCTGACCCGTTTACCTTGCTGGCCAGCACTGACAGCCCACTGACGTTAGTGATCAAGGGAGGGATATATGAAAAACCGGATGCGGCAGCAATCAGCCAATATCTCAGCCACCCGGCATTGATCAATACCCCGCCTGTGGTGCTTCCTGCTGGCACACTGCGTGATTTCAATACCTATGTGCCTGTAGGCAACCGGCTACCAAGTTGTTACCAGCTTCAAACACCGCTAGAACAAGTGGAACAAAACATCCGTGAGTTACACCAGTTCCTGCTGCCGGTCGACCAGCTGCTGGCCAATATGTGCGCTGAAATTGCGTTAATACCGCAGCTGCTGGCATTTGAGGATCGCGCAGATGTGATTCGCGGCACCCGCTGGCCTTATGACGACGGCACGGTAAATGATGATGTGCACAGTGCCTATGCGTACGCTCTGAAGCAACTTTTTCAGCGAGATGCGGCCATTTTTCAGGACGACAAGGTGACGCCTCATCCCTTGAACTTTTCACGCGAACTGGCGTTTTTGCAGTATCTGCTGGGCTATTTTGGCGCATCGCGCGCGGCGCGCCCGCTCACCCTCGATTTGGCCGATTTTTTGCTGACTCAACGAGCTTATCTGGCTCAGCAACCGCAGCTGGGTTATGACCGGATCAATATCCAGATTAATAAAGTCTCTGCGCTGCAAAAACGTATTACCGCCATCATCGGGCTGAACAGCGAGTGTTTTAAAGACAACCCCGACCTCAGTAATTTGCCGTTTTACCTGATTGAGCATCGTCAATTGTTGCCGCTGGTGCCTGCAACGGGATATGCCGCCGACCAGACGCCGCAAAACGTCACCATCAGCGGCACACAGGTGAGCATTACCCAGTCGGGCATTGCGGGGAAAATCGAAGTCGGTCAGTTAGTCGATATCATCGCGATTGAAGGTGACAGCCGCCTGGTGGTGGGCCAACAGATGGTGACCAGTGTCAGTGGTGATACCTTTACTGTTAATGCCACAAATAGCCAGCAACTGACCAACGATCTGAGCCGTTTACAAACAGCCTGGTCGGGAGGGAATCTGCGCTGGCAGAGCAGTAATCTCTGGCTGCAGGATATGGACTTCCGGCTGAATTATGCGAATGCCGCGCTCCAGCCTGCAAGCAGCACACAAAAATTACTCAGCAGCAACGATCAAAGCCCGTTCCCGGCCATGGTTTCCGTAGGGGATAAAATTGTCATTCGGGGAGCATCGTTATCCACATCTGCGGCAAGCGAAGTGGCGAGTGTAAGCATTGAAGCTGCCGATGCCGATGCCGATGACTGGCTGATCAATGCCACCATTCTTGAGGTAAATCCTCTTGCGGGCACCCTGTTGGTGGAAAAAGCCGCCGACAGTCAATACGACTTCCCGGCGGAGGCCGATGCCTGGCGTTACGTATGGAATTTTAGCGAGTCTGCCTATGCAACCACCGACCGCTTTTCATTTGTGATCAGTCTGGTGCTAAACCGCGCGATTATCGCCAGCCAGAATATCGTGCCGGATAAGCTGATCAGCTGGCTATTACAGGTGGTGATGGAGCAGTTTCCGGCGCACGTATCGCTGATCAATCACTGGCTCAGCGACTCCGCGTTTAAAAACTTTGCCCAGACCTATGCCCGCTGGCAGAACAACGGTAACCCGCTGGGGGACGATGCCTGGAGCATTCTGCAAATGTTGACACTGGGTCACCTGCCGGTGACTGAACTGGGGATTGGCTTAATGCGTGTCGCTACCGATGCACAGCAAACCGCTGTTATCGGGGCCGATGGTAGCCAATGGAACACCAGCATTATTGTGCAGGAACAGTTGTTCTATGTTCCGCAAGAATTGCCCACCGCTTAATCACTGAGTTCTGGAGATAATTATGGCCGATACCAAACAATTACAATCGCCCGATACCCTGAAAGCACGTTTTAAGGCGGGCAGTATTCCACTGCAGAGTGATTTTGCCGATCTGATTGATTTGGCAAATGCGGGCGCTGTCGCTGCTGGCCAGGCTGCCGGTCAAATCAATAGTGCCGGTGTTGGGATGAGATATGGGACTACCGGGAAACTGGAACTGAATATTACAAGTTCGTTTAACTTCAACAGTGACAACGATCTGGGTTCCTGTATGCCACTGTCGATTGATTCTTCGAATAATAAACCGGTCGTCGATCTGGCGTATGGACTGACGGGAGCGTCGGATGGTTTAAGCGTCAAAGCCTCCACGGGTATTGTTGTTAATAGTTATGGCGTGAGTGTCGACGCAGGCATTATTGCTAATGCACAAGCAGGTGCTAAAGCGGTGGGGCAGTTTACTGGCCAGGATGGTAAACCCGGTGTGGGAATGCGCATTACCGCGGCGGGCAAACTGGAGCCGGATATCGATGCTTCTAACTTTTCTCAGGCTACCGATAATCAAGGGGTTTCCCCCATAAAAGTGGATACCTCAACCAATAAACTGGTGGTGGATTACGGCAATGGGTTGATACAAAGCACGTCCGGGCTTGGCGTTAAAGCCTATACAGGCGTTGTCGTTGATACGAATGGCGTGAGCGTTAATGCGAGCATTATTGCTAATGCGCAAGCGGGCGCCAAAGCAGTGGGGCAGTTTACCGGTCAGGATGGTAAACCCGGTCTGGGCATGCGAATCACCTCGGCAGGCAAGCTGGAACCGGATTTGGATCCGTTTGATTTCTCTTCCGTGAGCGATGGTCAGGGCGTTTCCCCAATCAGAATCGATACGTCAACCAATAAAATGGTTGTAGATATTAATCAGGGGTTATCGGCAAGTATAAACGGACTCAGCGTGAAACCTTCCACCGGCATCGTCGTGAATGCGAATGGCGTCAGCGTCAGCCCGGATACAATGGCGTATGTGGAAGCGGCCGCGAGAGGTGTCGGCAAGTTTAACGGCCAGGACGGTAAGCCTGGCGTAGGTATGCGGTACAGTTCTAATGGAAAGCTGGAACTTAATATTGATCATACGAGCTTTAACTATTCCACGGAAACAGATGGCTCGGTATTTATTGCGATAGACAAGGGTACCAATAAACCGGTACTGGATTTAGGCCCTGGCCTGACGAGCGGAACCAGTGATGTTGAAGTGCGTGTTAAAGCCTCGACCGGAATCAAAGTCGACACAAATGGTGTGAGCGTCGATATGGCCTATGTGGTGCCGCGCGGCGTTATTGTGATGTTTAGCGGCAGTGCCGCGCCATCCGGCTGGGCATTCTGTAATGGCCAAAACGGTACCCCGGATTTACGCGACAGGTTTGTTAAAGGCTCGCAAGATTTTAAAACAGGGACGGGGGGTACGAAACAAAATACCTATACGCCAACGGGGACAATCACGATAAATGCACATACCTTAACTGTTGCTGAAATGCCCTCTCATAGTCATTCTCTTGTGAAGATGAACGGTGCCCAAAAAGCTGGATACCATTATCCGGAAGCATATAATACCAGCCTGGGCGTTAATATTACTGCCGGGATACCTGGTGATTTTATATCCGCTACAGGCGGCAGTCAGGCGCACTCTCATACCGGTACATTTAATGGCGCTATTTATTATCAGAATAACGAGCCACAATACTTTGCGCTGGCTTTTATTATGAAATTATAAAATTCCATTTGTCGCTGAAGATATTCTGGATACTCTCTATGACTAAATCTGATGTGTGTATTACTACACTGCGGGTTACGTTATTTATTGATCCCGTGTTAAACCAGCAAAGAAAAACCGGATATCACAGTATTAATAAAGAACAGTTACGCTCCGTTTTGCAAACGGCAAAAAATAACGTTGCGATAAACAGCAATATTATGGTTGATAAAGTGGTGTTGAATTTAGGAACCATTCCGCTTCAGCACTGTTCACTCTATTTTTATCAACGTTTGCATACAGCACTGGTGCAACTGTTTAGGCAGTTAGCCAGCCATGCGCGTAGCGCGTCGTTATCAATGGGTGAAAAGGGGATCGCAACGGCTCCGGCACGACAAGGGTCTCTTGTGACTCAGGCTATCGCCTGCCTGCAAAGCGGTGGAGCAAAAACGGACTTCTGGCGGTCAGAACCTGAGGCAGTCATATTGCGGGCGCAGGATCCCTCCCGGCGTGAAGCGCTCGTTGGTGCGCGTAATGGCCGGCACGCCAGGCGTCGGGCAACGTCTGCCCACACGACGGCGCGCTTCCCGGGCGGCGGGCAGGGAAATGCCTCTGCTACAGCGTCAACGCGCCTGACGCCGTTACGGCTGGCGCACCAGGCACTGAGCTATTTGCTCACTATCCCGGAAGGTCGCCACTGGTTAAGCCAGCACAGCATGACGCATGAACAACGCGATGCCTGGGCGGCGGCAATAGTGCAGCAGGAGCTCCCGACCGTAGCGTTCCTGCGCCTGGTGGCGCTGCTTGAACCTTTGCCGGTTGCGCAGGCACGGGCCATTGCCGGACGTTGGGTGATACCGTTATGGCGTTATGCCGGGGTGGCAAAAACCGTACAGCAGCAGGCCGGAAAAGCGGCACAGCAACAGATTGAAGATTACCTGACTTCGCTGTTGCCGGAAGCCGTTACTCCAGCGCGGAGTCAAAGGGAGGTTCTGCCCGTCAGGCCCGGTGGAGGCTTGCCAGCGTACGAGCAGGAGCGGCAGAACAGAAAATTATTCACCACCCGGCAGAGCGCGGATGCATTTCCAGGCCTGCAGGCGTCTGGCCCAGAAGCATTTCCTGTTATCCGGACGCAGCAAGGTGCCGAATCTCACATTTCGCCGCAGACGCAGCAGAGCAAAGCTGCATTCCCGGCCTGGAAGACGCCGCAGCGTAGCGGCGTCGTCACTCGCCAACAGAGGCAACCGAACAAAGACGCCGCCATACCCCGGAGGCCACGCGCCCGTCGCGCTAATGAAGAAACCCCTGAAGCGGGGCTTTCTGTCAGCAATGCTGGCGTGGTATTGCTCTGGCCGCTGCTGCCGCAGTGGTTTACTGCGCTGGGGCTGATGGCGGAAAAACAGTTTATCAGCGACGACGCGCGCTGGCAGGCGGTGGTCGCGCTGGACTGGCTAATCTGGGAAGTGGAGCAACCTGAGGCACCGCGTTGCGTGGTTAATCAGTTTCTTTGTGGTATTGCGCTGAATGAACCGCCGCCGATACTGGCCCCGTTTAACGCGGAACAACAGCAGCTCACTGCTGCGTGGGCCGCCAGCGTTTTATCGCAGATCGCCACCTTTGAAAAAATGGGGCTGACCGATGTACGCCAGCTCTTTTTGCAACGCCCAGGCGAACTGTTTGCCGATCTCTCTCCTGCGGTGCTGCATATTGCGCCGGAGCCGTTTGATATTCTGCTGGCAAAATGGCCCTGGCCGCTGAACCTGGCATTTTTCCCCTGGTTCGATGCACCCTTGCTGATCGAATGGGCGACGACAGGCCCGGAGGGTTTACTGCGATGACGGTGTTTGCCTTCCTGCCGCTGTCTCTTTGTTTTCAGAGCGGCATTTCCCTCTGCTGGCGCGGCGTGCGCAAGCGATGGGTGCTAAAATTCGTTATGCCTCACTCCTTGCCTGCCGGTGAGCGGCAGAAGAAGAGGGCTATCATGTACAACTTCATTACCCTGAATGTGCGATAAGCGTGAGCTGGTGAAGACGAACAGCGTATTGAGATTTTATTCGCCGGGAAAAGCACATCAGCGTTTTTTATTTCTATTTTCAATACTGAGCAACAGAGCGATTATCAAGTTAAGGGCTTGTTCACACATATGAAATAATATTTTCCGGAGGTCAGGCATGTATATTATCTCTCAGGATAACTATTTTATTAGTGGAATGGATAGACTACTCAAAAACATTAATCCGTATGCTACTCATACTCTTGTTGTCTTTGATCGTGGAGATGGGAAGATAGTATTTTTCAGTATGCATTCATTGCGGCATATACTTGCTGAGAAAAAAGATTTTCACACATTTATCTGTTCGAAGTTTATTAAGCTGGATAAATGCATTCCGATGAGCTTTATGGAAAATGAGGTGCGCAAAATATTAACCTTCCTTAAAGGGAAGGATCAAGGGGATCGCATTCGTGAAGTACACCTGAGCGTGGTGGAATACAATGTCATGACAATGGTGCTAGATGGCAGGCCAAACAGCTACATTATTGAAGCGCTGAATCTCGACAGAAAAATTGTCAGTAATTATAAGAACGCACTTCTGCGTAAGTTAGGTTTAAAAAGCATGGCGGAGCTGGTTCTTATTTATAAGAACTGGAATGCCTGTTTTTACTGCACCGATGGTCATGTTACATCCGATATTAAGTTGATTCCACATGCGGAGACAAATGAATTAAAAATGATCAGGCAGATAGCACTGGAGCAGGATGATGATTTTTATTTGTCGGTGGTTTGAAAATGATCTGCAGGCTATTATCAGCGCTGTTGTCGATAATTCTGGTGATTGTTTTTTTAGTGTCTGTAGAAGGGAGCGAAAGCTCCCTTTTTGCACAATCAATACATCATCTCAGAAATCATAAGCATTAATAATCTTCATTAACGCTGCGTCATTCTTGTACTTCGCCCGTAACGTTTTTAACTGTTTGACGGCTTTGCCGCAGGTTGCTTCCAGGCTGGCATCCAGCTCTTTCTGGCGTTGTTCGTCCAGATCAGAATCTTGCTCACCGGCAAAGTGTTCACACTCGTCGGCGAGGTCGCGAAAAGTCTGCACGTCTTTCGGCAAGGGGTCTGCGGCGTAGCTGGTGGTGTTAAAAAGCAAAGCTGTGGTGAAAATGAAAAAAGCGCGCTTCATGTGTGGTTGTCTGTCAGTTTTTAAAAACCTGTAAGGTAGACTTACAGGTTCGGTTTGTACAGACAGACTTTATGTTATGTGCGCTTATGCCACAGGCGCCGACAGTAAATACTGCTCGGCTTCGCCGGACCAGAGGCCCTGGTGGCGTTGCAGGATCTGCTGAAGCTGTGGATCGTTGAACCCGGCCAGGGCGGTCAGCGGCAACGTTTTACCGGTATAAAGCAGCTTTTTCCCGCCGCCGACGTCTGGCAACCTGAGGGTCGTTTCCGCTGCGGCATCCAGCCCCAGAATATGCGTAACCACTTTGGCTGGCTGGACTCGCTTCTCTTCAATCAGTTTCACCGCTGCGCGCATGTCATCGGTGTTGCCGCCGGAGGTACCGACATAGTGCGTAAAAGCGTAATGCACGTCGTAAAAGTTAACCGCTGCGCTGAACTGCTTATTCTGCGGGCCGGCAAAAAAGTTCATGCAGCCATCGGGTGCAAGCAGTGAAGACGCCATTGTCACCAGTTGCTCATTAGCCACAAAAACGAAGATATCGTCAAAGCCATGCCCTTCGCTCAGCGCCATTAATGCTTGCTGGCTGGCATCCTGCGTGTGGAGATAGTGGGTCTGCGTTTGCGCCTCTGAAGGGTAATGTTGGCGGGCATAACGCAGTTTCTCTTCGTTGATATCGGTGACTACCAGCAATGACGGGTTCACCGGACCATGCAGCGCGTAATCAATGGCCAGCAGCCCCATTGGTCCGGTGCCGCCAAGAATCAAAGTGCGCCCCTGCGGGCGGATGCCCATCTCGTGCCGGTAAGTTCCCGTCTGCAAATGGTAGTTGGCATTAAATGCGCCAATGACGCAGGAAAGCGGCTCAACCAGCGACCCTTCAAAGTAAGTCTCCCCTTCATAACTCAACAGGCAGTCCTGCTCCATCACCTCTCTCGGGATCAGCACATGGGTCGCGCCGCCGCCTACCCAGGGGAAAGAGTAACCGGGGCAATCCGGGCGATCCGGCAGTTGCAGGTTCGCCTGGATAACATAGCGCTGACCGGGCTTAAACTTGTGCTGCCACTTTTTACCGACGGCGAGGATATCGCCGCAAAATTCATGACCGATGATGATCGGGTTCGTCGCCACATCATCAGGCACCTTCTTATGATCTTCCCCCTGATTGGCTTCTTTCCAGGAAGAGAGGCACAGACTGTCTGTGACAACCGTTGCCAGAATTTCATCGTCCTGCATCGCCGGAAGTTCAAACGTTTCCAGGCGTAAATCGCGTTTTCCATAAAGCCGTAAAGCGGTGGTTTGCATGCTCAATACCTCACACGTTGACAGGTGCCCCGCCCGTACTAGCGGGGCGAGAGATCAGGACAGGAAGCCCAGTTCGTTGCCGATAATGCCCAGGCCGAAAAGGGCGAAAATCAGCCAGACCGGGTTCACTTTCTTATTCAGCAGATGCACCATCAGCAACGTCAGCCCCAACGCCAGCAAGCCGGGGCAAAGCTGATCAAGAATGTCCTGCACCGTCATGGTCACTGTGCTGCCATCGGCGGCGGGCGTTTGAGAAACCACCAGCGGCACGCTGATATGCGTCCATTTCGTTACCAGTACCCCCATCACAAACAGGCCGAGTATCGATGCGCCTTCCGTCAGTTTTTGCAGCAGGTTGCCGCCCATGTCGCTGACGATACGCACCCCTTTGCGAAAACCGTAATGCAGGCCGTACCATTTCAGCGCCAGGCGTATTGCGTTGAAAATAAAGAAGAACAACAGCGGGCCAAGAAGATTGCCCGACAGGGCCAAAGACGCGCCCAGCGCGGCAGTGATCGGTCGCAGCGTGCCCCAAACCAGCGGATCACCAACGCCCGCCAGCGGCCCCATTAGCCCCACTTTGATGCCGTTGATAGCGCCATCGTCGATTTCTGCCCCGTTCGCGCGCGCTTCTTCCATGGCGGCTGTCACGCCAATGACCGGGCCGCAGACGGCCGGCGTGGTGTTGAAGAACACCAGATGACGCTTCAGTGCCGCGACCTGATCCTCTTTTAAGGGGTACAACCGTTTGATGGCGGGGATCATGTCGTAACAAAAGCCCAGCCCGTGTATGCGTTCAAAGTTGAACGAGGCCTGTTGTAGGTTGGAGCGAACAAACATGCTAAACAGGTCAGATTTGGTTAGTTTTTTCTCTGCCATGATGGGCTCCTTTAGTCGTCAAGCTGGTCAAGAGAGGTGGACGTGCGGGCAGCGGGAAGCGGCGTTCTGGCTTCGCGCCACTGCGGATTAAGCTGAATGTAGAGCAGTGCGATAATCACGCCCACGCCGCCGAAGGCCAGCAAACTGAAGTCGAGGTAACCGCCGGCAATAAAGCCGAGGAAGAAGAAAGGCATCAGGTATTTCACGCCCATCATGCGCAGTACCATGGCGTAACCGACCACCACGATAAAACCGCCCGCGATTTGCAGACCGTGGGTGACGAACGCCGGGATAGCGTTCAGCATATTGCTGACCATGTCGGCACTGACAAACAACGAAACGATCAATGCCGGAATCGCAACACGCAGCGCCTGAACGCCTAAAGCTGAAACGTGAAGCAGGTCAATGGTACGAAAGCGCGCTTCTTCCGCGGCTTTATCGGCGGCGTGCTGGAACACCACGGTGATAGTGCGCGCAAATACCGTCAGCACCTGGCCTGCGGCGGCCACGGGCAGCGCGATGGCGATGCCGGTAGCAATGCTTTGCTGCCCGACAATGACCAGAATGGCGGAAATAATACTGGCGAGTGCTGAATCCGGAGACTGCGCGGCACCAACGTTCATCCAGCCGAGGGCGATCAGTTCCAGCGTACCGCCGAGAATAATCCCGGTTTTGAGATCACCAAGAATGAAGCCGATAACCGTACAGGCAATCAGCGGGCGGTGGGTCTGAAATTCATCCAGCACGCTGCCAATACCTGCAATACAGGAAAAGAGAAAGATAGCTATGATTTGTAGGGTACTTATTTCCATAATGGGTATCCTTTGGGTGTCATTATCCCTGCCCGTAAGGGCATAAATAACGGGTGTTTTTATTTATTCCGCTAACGACAACTCTTCAATTTTCTCGAGAATATTGATGGACGGATCGGACGCAACGACACGTAAATCCAGATGCACACCGAGATCATCCAGTTCACGAAAGGCGTTAATATCTGATGCGTCTAATGAGACGGCTTTGGTTAATTGTTTTTTACCCGGTTGCCAGGCCATGCCGCCAATATTCAGGGTTTCTATCTGAACGCCTTGTTTAACCATCGCCAGTGCATCCTGCGGCCGGGTAAATAAATAGAAGACTGTCTCGTCTTTATATTGCGGGTTATGGTAGACCGCGACCGCCTTTTCGATATTAACAACATTGACTTTCATGCCCGGCGGGGCAGCCTGGCGTAATAACGTGCGGCGAACCTCATCGTTATAAACATCGTCATTGCAGATAATAATCCGCTGTGCATTTGCCACCTTTGACCACACCGTGGTGACCTGCCCGTGAATCAAACGATCATCAATACGTGCCAGCGTAATATTCATCACAAATCCTCCTCGGTTGTTTGCGGGGGCTGCCAGACAACACAGGCCTGCCGGGCAATGGTTATCAGGTGTTTACAGAGTTCATCCACGTTCATGCTGTGCTGGTTGTCGACCAGTTCCAGCGCCATCGGTAGCGAAAGTCCGCTGATAACGCGAATTTCGGGGTTGCGCATGGCAAGGGTTGCAGCAGCGTTCCACGGGCTACCAAACTGGAGATCCACCGCAATTAGCCACGTATCATCCGGGCGGGTGTTGATGCACGACACCATTTTTTCGGCAATATCGTGGGCGTTTTCGCCGGGGACAAATTCCAGCGCATCGACGCTCACTTCACCGTAGACCATCTTCACGGAATCCCGCATGGCGCAGGCCAGCGAGCCGTGGGCACAAAAAAGAGCATTGACCAAGGTGACTCCTTAACCGCGTGTTTTGCCGCCGGCAATGTTTGTGGTCACGCCGGTAAGGTAGCTGGCGCGTTCTGACAGCAGGTAACAGATAAAATCGGCCACTTCGCACAGTTTCCCTGAGCGACCCAGCGGAATCGCGTTTTTGCTGTACCCTTCGCGCAACTGCTCAACGGTAATATTGCGGGTCCAGGCCAGTGCCTCTTCATACTCCGGTGTGCGCAGCCCGGTTTTTTCCAGGATCCCAGGTGCGACGCCCACCACCCGGATGCCATGTTTACCCAGCTCTTTGGCCCAGGATCGTGTAAAGCTATTCATCGCGGCTTTGGTGGCGGCATAACAACTCTGGCCTTCTGATCCTTCCAGCCCGCTTTCGGAAGAGACATTCACAATTACGCCGCCGCGCTGTTTCACCATCTGGCGCGCTACCGCTTGCGACATTAAAAACACCCCTTTTTGATTGATGTTGACCATTTTTTCAAATGCGGCTTCATTTAATTCATATTTGCCATCCGGGGCTTTTTCATCGACCAGTAGGCGCGGGAAGTTAATTCCTGCGTTATTGACCAGACCGTCAATATGCCCGAAGTGGTGAATCACGCCATTAATAGCCAGGTTCACACCCCCCGCGCTGGAAATATCCGTCTGCCAGAAGCGATAATTGGGATGGTTATTATATCTCCCGTCTCCAGGGTGAATATCCACCATTTGTATCTTTGCGCCTTGCGCTAATAATTCGTCGACAATGGCGAGCCCGATTCCGGATGCGCCGCCCGTAACAACAATGATTTTGCCCTGCAGATTTAACCAGTTGTGCATATATTTCTCCTGATGTTGGCCAAAAGTAGCCCCCATAAAATGAATTATGTAAAAGCGTAATAGCGATAATTACTTCAGTAAGAGATCGGCTGTTTCTCGGTTAGTCACTAAACAGTTAATATGTTCCCCCCTTAATGCGCCTAAAATTCCGTTGTATTTCTCCTCACCCATGGCAATGCCAATAGAGTAACGCGCCTTCTTCAGTTGATGCGTTTCTATAGAGAGCGTTTTTTCACTCATCCTCGTTTCTACCGTTGCGCCTTGAATGTCGTAAAAGCGCGAGCAAATGTCGCCAGCCACCTGGCGGGTACACAGATCGTCGCTCTCTTCACTGGCGTAAAAGGCATGCCAGTTCGCGCCGTTACGGATAGCCGGGGAACCGATGCCCACGATCGCAATATCGAGATTGTCCCAGTAAGCGGAGATGGTTCTAAAGTGCTGGGACTGCATAATACCGTTACGGATCAGGGCGTTGTCCAGCAGTGCCGGAAAGTCGGCGAGGTGCGATTCCCCTTTCAATCTTGCGGCAGCGCTGTAGGTCAGGGTATTGACGTGATAGCGGCTTTCCAGCTTGCCGGAAGGGCCACCCACGACAGGTACGCAGATAAGCTGGCGTGACTGGCTGGCATGGGGTAACCGTTCTACCAGCGCACGGACGGCCTGCCCCCAGGAAAAGCCGATGATATCCCCGGGTTCCAGTAAACGTTCCAGTAACTGCGCGCCGCAGATGCCCATCAGATCAAGTTGTACCTCCTCCTGTTCGTTGTCGCATGCGATCACCACAGCCTCTTTCAGACCATATTTCTCTTTAAGTTGTTGCTCACGCCACAGGTTTTCGTTGTAGTCGTAATTAATGGCAATGGTGACGATACCCTGCTGGCGGCCACGTTTTAGCAGGCGGCTGATGGTGGTCCGGTAAATGCTCAGCTCTCGGGCAATTTGCGCCTGTGTCATTTCCTGCTCGTAATAAAGCTGCGCGATTTTTACGATCAGGCGAATATCATCACTGTTTTGATTTAGCATCCTTCGCCTCTTGCACATATGTGCCAACAACGAAATCGGTTTGGTTATTCGATATAACCTTGTCGGCAGCCTGCGGCAAAACGATTTACTTCCCTTTTCAGCGGCAAAAACCCCGTTTTGTATTGCACATTTGTTTTCAGGCTTCGCGAACGCGGGCACATCTGTGCAGGGAAAAATAACCCACTGATTATTTAGCGTTTTATCCGGCAATATCACTGTGTGAAGCCGCGGGCACTTTTGTGTTGAAAGCCGTGGCAGATCACATTTATTGCCGCTGCCAGCGCCTGCACGTTTTCATCCCCTGACAGCAAGTGAGTAGAGGTTTTAATGCCCGGTACCGGCATGCTCTCGCTGAAGCACAGAGGCAGTATGCCACTCCGCACAGGGCATTACATTAGCGCGACAATTAATAAGCTATTGATTTTATTGGTAATATTTGGATGCATTTAATCGAGTTTAACATTAGGGTACCGCCAGGTCTCACCAAAACCGGGACAGGCAGCTGTTCGGTAAAACCGAACAACGGTATTTTTTTTTGTTATGCAACTGGTGGCTAGGATTTATCTTAATTTATTGGCCGGGGCAAAAAATATTAAATGCGTTATGGTCAAGTGTGTTCAGGTTACAGTTTAATATGTTCAACTACGCTAAAAGGAGACACCAGCAAGGGATTTTCCATCTGGTTATTTATCTATGTTAAACCGAATAACAGTTATGCTTCCTGTTGATGGGCTTCTTTTCTGGAAGCTCTCTGGTCACGAAGCGATATCACAGCCCTTTATGTTAAATTTGGTATTACTTGGAACAGATGCACGCATTGATCGCAGTGCATTGCTGGGGCAGCCTGTAACTATTAGTATTCCAACCAAAAATGCACAAAATCCACGATATTTCAATGGAAAAGTTACTGCCGTTGCGGTGAGCGCTGTTGAGTTGTCAGGAAGTCGCTATGCATCCTACTCACTTACGGTTGAATCGGATTTATGGCCAATGCAGCGCGATCGTAATATGCGCATATTTCAGGATCAAACTGTACCGCAAATTATTCAAACCATTCTTGCTGAATATAAGATTAATTTCGAGGATGTTCTTATTGGAAGCTATCGTCTATGGGATTATTGTGTTCAGTATCAAGAAAGCAGCTTTGATTTCATATGCCGCCTGATGGAACTTGAAGGGATAGCATATTACTTCCGGCATGAACAGGATAAGCATACGCTCGTTTTGGTTGATTCAGTGGAACAATACGGTACCGCAGAAGGTTATGAAATAATACCTTATCAACATACTCCTTCAGGAGGAAGTACAACGACCGAGGGAATTGCTCAATGGGCTATGGAAAATTTTGTAACACCGGGTCTTTATAGCTTAGACGATTATGACTTCCGCAAGCCTAATGCATGGCTTCATCAGGCAAGGCAGAATCCCTCGTCACCGAAACCTGGCGAAATTGATGTATATGACTGGCCGGGACGTTTTGTTGAGCATGGACATGGCGAAAGTTATGCACGAATCCGCCAGCAGAGATGGCAGGTAGAACATCACCATATTAACGGAACTGGGACAGCGATTGGTATTGCGCCAGGTAAAACATTCTTATTGAGTAATGCTCCGTTTTTTAGTGATAACGGTGAATATCTTACTACTGAAGCACATTATCAGTTTGAGGAAAACCGTTATGCAAGTGGCTCTGATAATGCCACTGTCCACCGCATCGATTTTACAGTCATACCTTCAACCGTCGTCTTTAGACCCCCTCAAATAACAGCATGGCCAAGAACCTATGGCCCCCAAACAGCGAAGGTTGTTGGGCCCCAAGGAGAAAGCATATGGACCGATAGATATGGGCGAATAAAGGTTAAATTTCATTGGGATCGATATGGAAAAGGTGATGATACATCTTCATGCTGGGTTCGTGTATCCAGCGCCTGGGCCGGGCAAGGGTTCGGCGGTGTGCAGATTCCTCGCGTTCATGATGAAGTTGTCATTGACTTTATTAACGGTGACCCTGATCGGCCTATAGTGACAGGACGCGTTTACAATGAAGCCAGTATGCCGCCATGGGAACTGCCAAACGATGCTACACGAATGGGGTTTATGACTCGAAGCAAGGACGGTAACAAAGACAATGCGAGTTATCTCTTCTTCGAAGATCGAGCGGGCAGTGAAACGGTAGATTTGCATTCAGAACGTGACATGAATGTCTCGGTGGAGAATGACAAAACTGTAAATATTGATGGTCACCGCTCAACTAAAATAGGAAAAACTCAGAATGATGAAGTAACCGGTGATGCTTCTTTTTATTTTAAGGCGAAACGTACCACGACTGTAGACAGTGAAGAAACGGCAACCTTTAACTTAGGAAAGACAACAACCATTTCTAAAGGCCGTCAGCTAAAAATCACTGACGGTGGTGATGTATCCGATATAAAGGGAAATGTTACTACACTAATTGATGGATCGGTTGATACGAAGATAAAAACGGGTTGGCAATATCTCACGCTTGAAGATGGTAGTATGTGGGTCAAGATATCAACAGGCGGACGTAATGTAGAAATACAAGATGGTGATGAGCTATTAATTCATGGCGGTGGTCGAAAAAATACTATAAGAGGTGGTGTAAGTACTACCATTACTGGTGACTGGGTACAAAAAATTACTAAAGGCGATATTACGATATCTACCCCAGATACTATTACAATAAAAGGTGATAAAAAGGTCGATATACAAGCCCCTGACTGGTTTGAATTTAAAGCATTTTCTCTAGCCCTCAAACTTAATGAGACATCCTTCGGCTTAACTGAAATTGCTTCAAGAGGGTTTAAGTATGAGACCAATCCTATCCAGATAAAACTTAGAGGAAGCGGTGGGGCGCGCTTTGAGATCCTCGGTAATAAAATTGAAAGAAACATTGTGTCAGTGAAAAATGCCGTACTAAGTATAATCACATGAGGATTGAAATGGAGAAGTATACGGGATTGATAGCAATTATTGGCCCTCTGGCCATAATAAGTTTCTTCGTCTTCTATATGCTGCAAGGTTATTTTTTATACTTGAAAATTAAAAAAGACCCTGTGTATGTCAAAGCGCAGATCGTGAGTTACTTCCCAAGGACACCAAATGAGTTGGGTAAGGTTGATATTGTAATGACGTATAGTTTTAAGGCTAATAATAAAACCTACACAAAGGATAAACAAACCCTTAATATCAATACTGTAGATTTGAATAAATACGGTGTCGGTAAAGAAGTGCCAGTGGTCTATTATAGAGGGAATCCTGATTATAGCAAGATTGATGTTTATGATAAGAGCTTGCATAATTAATTATTATTCAGTTTCAAAAGACCGGCATAAGCCGGTCTAAGATTAGCCATTATGCATCGGGTTCATCGCACTTTGACAACCAGGCCGCTTTGCTTTTCCCATTCAGCGCGAGATTGCTCTGTATGCTTTGATTATTCCGGTGCTTTTTATAATTCAGCCATACTCTTTCAGTTACGGATCAGATGCATGTTTGATCCTGAGGTTTTGCTCGTTTAATTTATATTCCCGTAAGTACCATTTATATAAGTCAAAATATGTATAAAAAATCTATACACATCACTATACATATTTTTCATGGATTCAGGGAGAACCTATCGGACTGTTACGGATGAATGACTTGATAAATCTATTGAAAATTAAGTGTTTTTTAGACTTTTTCGGATGGGTGCGGAGCAACTTTGGCGGAAGATCACAGGAGTCGAACCTGCCCGGGACCGCTGGCGGCCCCAACTGGATTTGAAGTCCAGCCACCTCACCGGAGATGACGATCTTCCGCGCCTGCATTGCTACATGGAGGCGGGGCGCATTATAGCTACTTTCATGCATTTACCACATACCCCCACCATAAATTTTCTCGTTGTGCGGGTGCTACAAACCCCTGTTTAAGATAAATCCTCATATTTTCCGATGGTTAGATTTTTTGCATCGTGAAAGGAACCACGATCACAGAAAAGAAGAATCGTAATCTGATAACCAGAAAACGCAATTTCCGCCTGGAAAATGATCGTTTACAACGTCTGAAGCCGCACTCCGCTTACTTTTCAGGCGTTAAGGAAACAAAAATGGACAGTCAGATTATTTCTGTAAAAGAAAAGATTGGCTACGGAATGGGTGATGCCGCCAGCCATATCGTTTTTGATAACGTAATGCTGTACATGATGTTTTTCTATACCGATATCTTCGGCATTCCTGCCGGTTTTGTTGGCACCATGTTCTTACTGGCGCGTGCGTTAGATGCCATATCCGACCCATGCATGGGGCTGATTGCCGACCGCACGCGGAGCCGCTGGGGTAAGTTCCGCCCGTGGATTATCTTTGGCGCACTGCCGTTTGGCGTGGTCTGCGTACTTGCATACAGCACGCCGGATCTCAGCATGAGCGGTAAAATGCTCTATGCCGCTGTAACTTATACGTTACTCACTCTGCTTTACACCGTGGTGAATATTCCTTACTGCGCCCTTGGCGGGGTTATCACCAACGATCCGCAACAGCGTATCTCGCTGCAATCCTGGCGCTTTGTGCTGGCGACTGCAGGCGGCATGCTCTCTACCGTGCTGATGATGCCGCTGGTGAAACTGATTGGCGGCGAAGACAAAGTCGTCGGCTTCCAGGGCGGCATTGCAGTGCTCTCCGTTGTCGCCTTTATGATGCTGGCGTTCTGCTTCTTTACGACCAAAGAGCGTATTCAGGCTCCACCGAGCACCACCGCCATGCGTGAAGACCTGCGCGATATCTGGCAGAACGATCAATGGCGCATCGTCGGCTTGCTCACCATCCTGAATATCCTGGCGGTGTGCGTGCGCGGCGGGGCAATGATGTATTACGTCACCTGGATTATGGGCGATGCCGCCATCTTTACCGCTTTCCTTACGACTTACTGCGTTGGCAACTTGATCGGCAGCGCCCTTGCCAAACCGCTGACCGACTGGAAGTGCAAAGTCACCATTTTTTGGTGGACCAACGCCGCGCTTACCGTGCTCAGTGTGGCCATGTTCTTTGTACCGATCGAAGCCAGCATCACGATGTTTATCTTCATCTTCGTGATTGGGGTGCTACATCAGTTGGTCACGCCAATCCAGTGGGTGATGATGTCCGATACCGTTGATTACGGTGAATGGCGCAACGGTAAACGTCTCACCGGCATCAGTTTTGCGGGCACCTTGTTTGTGCTGAAACTCGGCCTTGCGCTGGGTGGTGCGTTGATTGGCTGGGCACTGGCGGGGGGTGGCTATAACGCCGCTGCACAAACCCAGAACAGCACCACCATTAGCATCATCATTGCGCTTTTCACGCTGGTTCCGGCGGTCTGCTACCTGCTCAGTGCCTTTATTGCCAAACGCTATTACACCCTCCGAACGCCATTCCTGACATCGATAATGGCGCAACTGGCGCGGGGTGAGCACCGCACGCAGTACGGGTCTGGCAACGTCTCAACACGGGAAGAATTACTGTAAGGAGTCATACATGAAAATCAGTGACGGTAACTGGTTGATACAGCCGGGGCTGACTTTAATCCAGCCCATTCAGGTGTTCGAGGTTGAACAACAGGGCAATGAGATGGTGGTATATGCCGCACCACGCGATGTGCGCGAGCGCACCTGGCAACTGGACACGCCTCTGTTTACATTGCGATTCTTCTCGCCGCAGGAAGGCGTTATTGGTGTGCGCCTTGAGCATTTTCAGGGCGCGATGGATAACGGCCCGCACTTCCCATTGAACCGTTCGCAGAACGTGAAGGTTGAGATACGTAATACCGAGGAGTTTGCCGAACTGCAAAGCGGCGTATTGAGCGTGCGCGTGGGCAAAGGCGAAAACTGGGCGCTTGATTTTCTGCGTAACGGCGTGCGGATTACCGGTAGCCAATTAAAGAACAATGGCTATGTGCAGGATAACCACAGCGGCCGTAATTACGTGTTCGAAAGGCTGGATTTGGGCGTTGGCGAAACGGTTTATGGCCTTGGTGAGCGGTTTACCGCGCTGGTACGTAACGGCCAGATGGTGGAAACCTGGAATCGCGATGGCGGCACGAGCACTGAGCAATCTTACAAGAATATTCCATTCTATCTCACCAACCGGGGCTACGGTGTGCTGGTCAATCACCCGCAAGCGGTGGAGTTTGAAATCGGCTCCGAGAAGGTGTCCAAAGTGCAGTTCAGCGTTGAGGGCGAGTACCTGGAGTACTTTGTGATTGATGGCCCGACGCCCCAGGCTGTGTTGAACCGCTATACGCAATTTACCGGCCGTCCGGCGCTGCCTCCCGCCTGGTCTTTTGGCCTGTGGCTGACCACCTCGTTTACCACCGATTACGACGAAGCGACGGTGAACCGTTTTATCGATGGTATGGCAGAACGCCAGTTGCCGCTGCACGTGTTTCATTTCGACTGCTTCTGGATGAAGGCCTTTCAGTGGTGCGATTTTGAGTGGGACCCGGTGACGTTCCCCGATCCGCAAGGAATGATCGCGCGGCTGAAAGCACGCGGTCTGAAAGTCTGCGTCTGGATAAACCCCTATATCGGTCAGAAATCTCCGGTATTTCAGCAAGTAAAAGAGAAAGGCTACCTGTTAAAACGCGCTGATGGTTCGCTGTGGCAATGGGATAAGTGGCAGCCGGGGCTGGCGATTTACGACTTCACCAACCCGGAAGCCTGCCAGTGGTACGCCGATAAACTCAAAGGCCTGATGGCGATGGGGGTCGACTGTTTCAAGACCGACTTTGGCGAGCGCATACCGACCGATGTGGTATGGCATAACGGCGCGTGTCCGCAGAAGATGCACAACCACTATGCCTACATCTATAACGAACTGGTGTGGAAAGTGATGAAAGAAATAGTCGGCGAGCAGGATGCGGTGTTGTTTGCCCGTTCGGCCTCCGTTGGCGCGCAACAGTTCCCGGTGCACTGGGGCGGCGACTGCTACGCTAATTACGAATCGATGGCGGAAAGCCTGCGCGGTGGGCTCTCGATTGGTCTGTCTGGTTTTGGTTTCTGGAGTCACGATATCGGCGGGTTCGAAAATACCGCGCCTGCTCATGTTTATAAACGCTGGTGCGCGTTCGGTTTGCTTTCCAGCCATAGCCGGCTGCATGGCAGCAAATCTTACCGCGTGCCGTGGGCTTACGACGAAGAGTCCTGTGATGTGGTGCGTCACTTCACGCAACTGAAATGCCGCCTGATGCCGTACCTTTACCGCCAGGCCGTTGTGGCGCACGAGCGCGGCACACCGATGATGCGCGCCATGATGCTTTCCTTCCCGGACGATCCTGCCTGTGATTACCTCGACCGCCAGTACATGCTGGGCGATGCGCTGCTGGTGGCGCCAGTGTTTAGCGAGGCGGGTGACGTGCAGTTTTATCTGCCGGAAGGGCGCTGGACGCATCTGTGGCATAACGATGTACTGAAGGGTAGCCGTTGGCATAAACAGTGCCATGACGTGCTGAGTCTGCCGGTCTATGTGCGCGACAACACACTCCTGGCGATGGGCAATAACGATCAGCGCCCGGATTACGCCTGGCACGAAGGCACTGCCTTCCAGTTATTTGCGCTGGATGAAGGGCGTGAAGCGCTGTGCGAAGTTACAGACGCTAACGGTGTGGTGATTTTTTGGCTGCGGGCGAGACGTGAAAACGGCGTGATTCGCGTTCAAGCTGAAGGTGAAAGCCGTAACTGGACGCTGTGTCTGCGCAATATTACACAGATAACCGGAGTGCAAGGGGCTACGCAGTCTGGAAGCGAACTGGGAGTGGTGATCATGCCGCAGGAAAGTAAGATTCAGATTACGCTGTGACCCTCCCCGCCCTGTTCTCCTCCCTGTGAGGCGAGAGGGCAGGGCGGGCGTGGGTTTCATCGCTCTTCTTTCAGGGGGAAGGTTGAGGCGAAGATGATTGCGTAGGATCTGCCGGAGGAGGTGCAACTAAGCTACCGGAGACGACACCTGCGTGCATACTATGTTTTATTTGCTGTTTTTGCGCGTTAATGACCTGCAGCTCACCGTTTACCGTTGGTTTCAGCGGCGTGTTTGCGCTGACATTGCCGCTGGCTGTCAGTTGCAGATTGCCATCACCGTTAATCGGCAGTGCTGGCCAGCCCCACTCTTGCAGAATATTGACCGGTACACCGCGGCCATTCAGACTGATGCGAACAGTGCGTTCCGGTGTTTGCGATGCGACGGCGGTGGCTTCCAGCAAACCCTGGCCGGTAAAGGCGCTCAGTTCGGTAATATTGACTGAACTGCTGTTGGCGTTAAGGGCCAACGACGGGCGGCGTACATCGACGCGATTAAACGTCCCGGCGGCGGCGTTCAGCTTCATGGTGCCACCCCAGACGCCCCACTGGCGATCGCGAGCCAGTTGCAGGTTATCACCGTAGCCATCCAGCGCGGTCAGTTGCCAGGGGAACGCGGGATCAATATCAATCACCAGGTTACGGCTGGCGCTGAATTTCTTTAGCATCACACTGTTGAGCCATGTCGGTAGTTCATCCATCCACAACTGTTTCCAGTTTTCCGGCAACGTATATTCCAGCCCGGCGAAGACGGCATCGTCCAGCACCAGGGCATGGCCCGCACGGTACCAGTTGCCGGAAGTGCGCACCATGCCATTTTCCCAGCGAGAGGTGAACTGCTGTAACGCAATCTCTTGCGGGGAAAACGTGGCATTGAGGATCGGATCGAACAGATGCAGCGAGCCGTAAATGAATTCGGACGCATTCATCGACAGCCTGCCATCTTCACTTTTCCAGTCGCCGCCTGCCAGCGTGAGGTTGCGCAAATTGAGGTCAAGATCGGTGACAGCCCATCCTGGTCCCTGCAGGCGCGCATCGGTAACATCGACGCGGCCAATCTGCAATGACGGCAATGTCAGCAGAGGGCGAAAGAAATCGAGCAGGGATTTGTCACTCTGCAGGCGGATATCGTTCAGACGCAGGTTATTCACCACCCAACTGCCGTCGGCATTGCGTTGCGCGTCGCCCGTCAACGAACCGCGGGCCATATCCGCGCCGATGGTGGTTAGCGTAACCACATCTTTATTAATACTGCCCTGAATTAATACATTACTGGCGGGAACACCGTTTAACGTCAGCGAACCGGCACTCATCTGGATCTGCGCTTTACTGCCGAGCACATTGCCAGCGACCGGCTGCCAGGGCGCGACGCCGCCTGTCACCCGTTGCGCACTGAGATCCCAGCCCGTGGCCGGGCTGTTAAAGGCCATATTACTGAGCTGCAGGCGATCAGCCTGGAAAGGTAGCGGCGCGGCGGCGGCAGAAAGGTTCAGGGTGCCGTCCTGGAGCAGGATGGCATCGGCATGCAGTGGATCAGTGAGCTGGCGGCTGCTGAGGCCGATGTCGACACGTTTCGCAACCAGTGTCGCCGGCTGACCTTTACGACCAAAATTAACACTTTTAAGCAGCACGTGAGAGGGGGAAGAGAAGCGGTGGTCCATCGCTTCAAAGGTCAGGTGATAGTCGCTGTTTTCATTGACCCATTGACTGACCTGCGTCGCGCCCCAGCGGGTTTGTAGCAAAAAATAAGCGGCCACAATCGCCACCAGCAGGAGGGTAACGACGACAAGGAGCAGCTTTCCAATAAATTTCATGATCTTCCATCCCCCAAGTGTCAGTCAGGCAGTTTTGCATGATTTATGCGCAATGCTCAAGGGCGGAATGATGAATGGAGGTAACGGCGGCAACGGGGAGATCCCCCGTTGCCGTGGAGAAATCAGTTTTTCTCTGCAGGAAAAATCAGATTCAGCACAATCGCGGTGATGCCACCTGCGGCAATACCGGAGGAGAGCAGGTTTTTCAGCCAGTCCGGCGCGAACTGCAGGATCTGTGGCTGTTGAGAGACGCCAAGGCCAACGGCCAGCGACAGCGCAATAATCATGATCGCGCGGCGGTTTAGCGGCTCTCGGGAGACAATACGTACGCCAGAGGCGGCAATCGTGCCGAACATCACCAGTGTCGCACCACCCAGTACCGGCTCAGGCAACTGCTGAACAAAAGCGCTGACCGCCGGGAACAGGCCAAGCACTATCAGCATCAGCGCCACGAAAAAACCGATATAGCGGCTGGCGACGCCAGTCAACTGGATCACCCCGTTGTTCTGACCAAAGCAGGAATTCGGGAAGGTGTTAAACACTGCTGAAACAAATGAGTTGAGGCCGTTTGCCAGTACGCCGCCTTTCAGACGCTTCATATAGAGCGGGCCGGCAACGGGTTGCTCAGAGACATCCGACGTGGCCGTGATGTCACCAATGGTTTCCAGCGAGGTGATCATAAACACCAGCATCAGAGGCAGCAGCAGGCTCCAGTCAATGCTCAGGCCGTAATAGAGCGGCGTCGGCACCATAAATTTATCCGCCGGGGCGGTATAGTCTGGCAGCATTCCCATCATCATTGCCAGTACATAACCCGCCGCCATAGCGATCACCAGCGATGCAATGCGCAGGTAAGGGTTACGCTGGCGGTTAAGCAGAATAATGATCGCCAGCACTACGCCTGCCAGCAGCAGATTTTTCGGCGCGCCGAAGGTGTGGTTGCCCATCGCGGCAAAGCCACCGCCCACTGAGGTCAGGCCGACCTGAATCAGCGACAAACCAATAATCATCACCACTACGCCGGAAACCAGCGGCGTAATAATACGGCGCGCCAGCGGCAGAATGCGGGAAATGATCATCTCAGTGCAACTGGCCAGCATCAGGGTACCAAACAGCGCTGCCATCATGGTTGGCACATCCGCGCCGCCGGTTTTCAGCGCGGTACCGCCCATAATCAGCGGTGCTACAAAGTTAAAACTGGTGCCCTGAATCGACAGCAGACCGGAGCCAACCGGCCCCCAGGCTTTGATCTGAATGATGGATGCGACGCCGGAGGCGAACAGCGACATGCTGATAATGTGCTGAGTGTCCTGAGCCGGTAACCCCAGCGCCTGGCAGATAAGCAGTGCGGGCGTGATAACGCCGACAAACATCGCCAGCAGGTGCTGCAAGGCGGCAAACAGGGTCTGCGGCAGCGGCGGGCGGTCTTCCAGACGGTAGATCAGTTCGCTGGGTTGAGTCTGCGCAACCGGTTGCGCACTTTCGGACTCGATGGTGTTAACGGACATCTCAAGCAATCCCCTGATGGAAAAGCGGTGATTTTATCGGACTGTTTGGTAAAAGCAAACGGTTGCTATGTTAAAAACATACTTTTCTAAAAGGGGTGGTTTTTACGGGATTCGGTTCTAAAAATCAGGCGTTCGAGTAACGTTCTGTTTCCGGCATCCAGCGGTCGATCAGGGCTTCAGCCAGCTGAGGATAGCGCTCATGAATGTGTCGTGCGGTGCGCTGGACTTCCGGGATCATGGCCTGGTCACGCAGCAGATCGGCGACTTTGAATTCCGCATTGCCGGTCTGCCGGGTGCCGAGCAGTTCACCGGGGCCGCGAATCTCCAGATCTTTTTGCGCAATGACAAAACCATCATTGCTGTCGCGCAGGACCTGTAGGCGCTTCTGTGCGGTTTTCGATAAGGGAGATTTATACAGCAGCACACAATGTGAGGCCACGGCACCGCGACCGACGCGTCCACGCAGCTGGTGGAGTTGCGCAAGACCGAGACGTTCCGGGTTCTCTATAATCATCAGGCTGGAGTTCGGTACATCTACGCCCACTTCAATTACCGTTGTGGCGACCAGTAAATGTAACTCGCCCTGCTTGAACGCCTGCATCACTGACTGTTTTTCTGCTGGCTTCATGCGCCCATGAACCAGCCCGACGTTCAGTTCAGGCAGAGCCAGTTTCAGTTCTTCCCAGGTGGCTTCCGCAGCCTGCGCTTCCAGCAGATCTGACTCTTCAATCAGTGTACAGACCCAGTACGCCTGGCGACCTTCGTCGGTGCAGGCATTGCGCACACGATCGATGATGTCGTTACGGCGGGTATCCGGAATGGCGACAGTAGTGACCGGTGTGCGTCCCGGTGGCAATTCGTCAATGACTGAGGTGTCCAGGTCAGCATAAGCGGTCATTGCCAGCGTGCGTGGAATGGGCGTGGCGGTCATGATCAACTGATGCGGGTGAAAGCCCTGCTGTTGACCCTTCTCCCACAGCGCCAGACGCTGATGCACACCAAAACGGTGTTGTTCATCGATGATCACCAGCGCAAGGCCGTTAAACTGCACTTGTTCCTGGAAAATGGCATGTGTACCGACGATCATCTGTACCTGGCCGCTGGCAATCGCCTCCTGCTGCGCCAGCCTGGCTTTGCCTTTCTGTTTGCCCGCCAGCCAGCCCACTTCTACGCCGAGTGGCGCAAACCAGGTGCGAAAATTATTGGCGTGCTGCTCTGCGAGCAGTTCGGTCGGCGCCATCATCGCAACTTGTTTGCCATTTGCGATGGCTCGTAAAGCCGCGAGGGCGGCAACCAGCGTTTTACCCGAGCCAACGTCGCCCTGCACGAGGCGCATCATGGGCATATCCAGCGCCATATCACGCTCAATCTCCGCCACAACGCGTTCCTGTGCGCCGGTCGGTTTAAACGGCAGGGAGGCGAGCAAGCGCTGCTTAAGTTCATCTTTAGCCGCGAGCGGTTGCGCATGATAACGCTGTGCTCCGGCGCGCAATGCCAGCATGCTGAGGTTATGCGCCAGTAGCTCTTCAAGAATTAAACGCTTTTGCGCCGGATGTTGACCGCTCTCCAGATCGCTGAGCTGCATGGTTGGCGGTGGGCGATGAAGTGTGCGCAGGGCGTCTGGCAGGCTCATCATGCCTTGTGCCAGCTCCGGCGGCAGTAGCTCGCTGATAGCGCAGGTCGCCAGCAAATCCAGCGCCTGTTCAGTCAGTTTACGTAGCGTCGCCTGCTTCACGCCTTCGGTCGTCGGGTAAACCGGCGTCAGCGTTTCCTGTAAATCCGGCATACTGAGATCGCCCTGAATACGGTACTCAGGGTGGATCATCTCTGCGCCATACTTTCCGCGTTTTGCCTCACCGTAGGCCAGTACGCGGCGACCCGTCGCAAGGCTATTTTTCATTGCCGCGTTGAAGTTAAAAAAGCGCATGGTGAGAATGCCGGAGCCGTCGCTGATCTGGCAGGTCATCATTCGGCGACCGCCGAAGGTAATGTTACAGTTCAGCACTTCGCCTTCCACCGTGGCATAAACGCCCGGCAGCAGGTCGGCAATGGGGTAAAGGTGCGTGCGATCTTCGTAGCGCAGTGGCAGGTGAAGCAGGAGATCCTGAACGGTATGCAGGCCGATTTTTGCCAGCTTATTGCTCTGCGCCGCGCCGACGCCGGTCAGCGTATTGAGCGGGATAGCGTCGAGCAGGCGGCCTTTCATACGGTTAGCCTGCCGCCTGCATGGTGGCCCACCATGTCGGATCGGCTTCGATTTCACCCTCAGCATTCACATGAGGGTAAGCCAGACCTTTGCGTTTCGCGACTCTCGCCAGTACAGGATAGCCGCCTTCGAACAGCAAGCGTTGTTGCTCTGCGTCTGGCAGCATGCTGTTTTCACGCTGGTACATGCCCGCGTTTTGCCGCTGGCGCTGCGCTTCATAGAGGATCAATGCGGAAGCAACGGAGACGTTTAGTGACTGCACCATGCCGATCATCGGAATGATAATGTCCTGATCCGCCAGATCCAACGCTTGCTGAGTGATCCCCGTTTTTTCCTGGCCCATCAGGATGCAGGTTGGACGGGTATAATCGATCTCGCGAAAATCGACGGCTTTGGCAGACAGATTGGTTGCAAGGATCTGCATACCCTGAGATTTCAGCACGTTTACGGCGTCGCCAATGGTGCGGTGGGTTTTGACTTCCACCCAACTGTTGCTGCCTGCGGCTGATGACGCCATGGTTCGCATGCGATTACCTGGCCAGACGGCATGAACTTCATGCACGCCGACAGCGTCCGCGGTACGGATAATCGCAGAGACGTTATGAGGTTTGTGCACCTGCTCCATACAGACGGTCAGGTCAGGCTGACGCCTGGCGAGCATCTCGCGGATACGCGCATAACGCTGAGAATTCATAAATCAGTTTCGGTTACGGGTGACTTTAATCACGTCTGGCATCACACGAATTTTACGCATGATATTCGCCAGGTGAACGCGGTCGCGCGCCGTGAGACGGATGAAAGCGCTGTACACGCGGCCATCTTTCTCTTCCGTATTCAGGCTTTGAATATTGGAAGAGGCGGTATTGATGGCGGCAGTCAGGTTTGCCAGCGCTCCCTGGTGGTTGAACATATCCACCTTGATCTCGGTAATAAATTCCTGCGCGGTCTCTTTATCCCACTCCACGGCCATAAACTTCTCGGCTTCTTTCTGATAGCCACGAATGTTACGGCAGGATTCATGGTGGATAACCAACCCTTTACCTGGGCTTACATGAGCGACAATCGGATCACCTGGGATCGGTCGGCAGCATTTGGCGAAGGTGATAAGCACGCCGTCTGCGCCTTTAATCGGCAAATGACCGCTGCTGCCGTTGCTGGCCGGCGCTTGCGCAGCAGACACCGCTTCGCCTTGTTGCAGGTTTTTGGCGACGACGACGCTCATGGCGTTGCCCAAGCCGATTTCCGCTAACAGATCGTCCAGCGCGGCCAGTTTCATACGGTCCAGTTCGCGCTGAATATGTTCCTGCGGGATCTCCGCCAGTTTACGGCTACCGCCCAGCGCATGGTTCAGCAGACGACGGCCAAGACTGACCGAGTCATCTCGCTTGAGATTTTTCAGCATCTGGCGGATCTTGGCGCGGGCTTTCGAGCTGACCACAAAGTTCAGCCAGGCGGCATTCGGGCGGGCGCCCGGTGCAGTGATAATTTCTACTGTCTGGCCACTGGAGAGTGACTGCGACAGGGGGTAAGGCTGGCGGTCGACGCGCGCGCCAACACAGGCATGGCCGATATCGGTGTGCACCGCGTAGGCGAAATCCACCGGCGTCGCGCCCGCAGGCAGTTCAACAATACGGCCTTCCGGGGTGAAAACATAAATCTCATCGGGGAAGAGATCAGATTTAACGCTCTCGATAAATTCGAATGAACTTCCGGCGCTCTGCTGCAATTCCAGCAAACTTTGCATCCAGCGCTGCGCACGGATTTGCGCCGTGGTACTGCTTTCACCGTGCTCTTTATACGCCCAGTGTGCGGCAACCCCCATCTCTGCCATTTGATCCATATCTTCAGTACGGATCTGCACCTCAACCGGCACGCCGTGCGGGCCAATCATTGAGGTGTGCAGGGACTGATAGCCGTTAGCCTTGGGAATGGCGATGTAGTCTTTAACGCGACCTGGACGCGGCTTATACAAGCTGTGCATCTGGCCGAGGACGCGGTAGCAGGTATCCAGATCGTGGACAATGACGCGGAAGGCGTAGATATCCATGATGGAGTGAAATCGCTGCTCTTTCAGCACCATCTTGCAGTAGATGGAGTAAAGGTGTTTCTCACGCCCGCTTACCCGGCAAGGAATGCCCGCTTCCTGTAAACGTCCTTCGATTTCTGAGAGGATTTTCTGAATCATCTCTTTGCGGTTGCCGCGTGCGGCTTTAACCACTTCTTTAATCACGCGGAAACGGTTCGGGTACAACGCTTCAAAGCCAAGCTCTTCCAGCTCGGTTTTGATGTGATGAATACCTAAACGGTGCGCCAGCGGACTGTAGATTTCGAGAGTTTCGCGGGCAATACGACGACGTTTGTCCGGGCGAAGTGAGCCCAGCGTGCGCATATTGTGGGTGCGGTCGGCAAGTTTAATCAGAATGACGCGGATGTCTTGCACCATCGCCATGATCATCTTGCGGAAGTTTTCAGCCTGCGCTTCTTTCTTATCCTGAAACTTGAGCTTATCAAGCTTGGATACCCCTTCCACCAGTTCGGCAACGCTTTTGCCAAACAGCTGCTCCATGTCCTGGTATGTGGCCGGGGTATCTTCAATCACGTCATGCAGAAGCGCGGCCATCAGCGTTTCGTGGTCGAGTTTCATCTCGGCCAGAATGCAAGCCACTGCAACAGGGTGCGTGATGTAGGGTTCACCGCTTGAACGTGTCTGGCCCTCGTGAGCGTCACGTGCAACGAGATACGCCTGCCTGAGACGCTTGATCTGGTCTTCAGGCAGATAGTTTTGAATCAGCTGATTCAGGCTTTCAAACAGATACAAGGGTGACCTGCAGGATTAATTAACGACGACCTTCAGCAATGGCGGTGACGGCCTGCAGTTCTGCGGCTTCCTGCTCTTGCTGCTCCTGGCGCTCACGTACGTCGAGGATCTGGTTGTTGATCAGACCTTCTTCGATTTCACGCAGCGCGATAACGGTGGTTTTATCGTTTTCTTCCGGTACCAGCGGATCTTTACCGCCAACCTGCATCTGACGAGCGCGACGCGCGGCGACCAGTACCAGGTCAAAACGGTTACCAATTTTCTCTACAGCGTCCTGAACAGTTACGCGTGCCATACTTAAAATGCTCCACAGGTGAAGAAATGACTGGGCATCATACTGAAACCAGGTTCAGTCTGCCAATAGTTTGCTGATTAAAGCGTCATGTCGCTGCTTTTGACGGCCCATGCGCAGACGTTCAGCCCGAATAATGGTTTTCAAATCGCCGAGGGCGGTATCGAAATCATCATTCACAATAAGGTAATCATATTCCGCGTAATGGCTCATTTCCGCAACTGCCAGCGCCATACGTTTCGCTATTACCTCTTCGCTGTCCTGGCCGCGCCCGCGCAGGCGACGATCCAGTTCCACTTTAGACGGCGGCAGGATAAAGATACTGCGTGCTTGCGGCATACGTGTGCGAATTTGTTGCGCGCCCTGCCAGTCGATATCAAGAAATACGTCCACGCCGGTAGACAATACCTGTTCGATGGTGGCGCGCGAGGTACCGTAATAATTACCAAATACCTCTGCATGCTCAAGAAACGCGTCTTCGCCGATCATGGATTTAAACTCATCATGATTAACAAAGAAATAGTGTTCACCGTGCACTTCACCAGGACGCGGCGCGCGCGTGGTGTGCGAAACAGAAACCTGTGTGTCGTATAACGGTTGGGTTTTCAGCAAAGCCTGGATGAGGCTTGATTTACCCGCGCCGCTGGGGGCGGAAACAATATATAGCGTGCCTTGAGCCATGAGAGTCTTTTGTATGTGAATTGCGAAAGGAAACTTACATACGTGCCTATTATACACATCAAGGCTATGCGACGTAGCTTTTGTCACACTTTTTCCCCCTGAGGATGGCATTTCGCGTACTGCTTTCCTGATATGTCTGCAAATTTTCATTGCGGCGATGAATTGCCGGAAGTGACCTCGCAATCGCCCCTTTTACCCCTCGAAAAGCTCCCTCAGGCAACGCTATAACGGCTGCGCTAACACAAGGAGAAAGCAATGTGGAGAAGAGCCGTAATAACAGTGTGTCTGTTGCTATGGAGCGCATTTAGCCTGGCGACGTGCCCTGTCTGGTCACCATCACGGGCGCAGGAAGAGGTAAGCCGACTGCAAAAGCAGATTACGCAATGGAATGAGGCGTATTGGTCACAGGGTGCAAGTCGCGTTAGCGACCAGGTTTACGATCAACTCAGCGCAAAGCTGGCGCAGTGGCAACGCTGTTTTGATCTACAGCCAGCCAGTGCGCAGCCCACGCTGCCTCGCGGCAATGTGAAACATCCTGTGGCGCATACCGGGGTGCGGAAACTGGCCGATAAGCAGGCATTGCAGCAGTGGATGACGGGGAAGCAGGATCTTTGGGCGCAGCCAAAGGTGGACGGCGTCGCGGTAACACTTATCTATCGTCAGGGCAGGCTTTTTAAAGCAATCAGCCGCGGAGATGGTCTGGCGGGTGAGGACTGGACGGCAAAAGTGAACGCCATCCCTGCGATTCCCAGCCAGGTGAGCGGTGCACTGGCAGACAGTGTTTTACAGGGCGAGCTGTTTCTACGCCGCGTGGGGCATGTGCAGAAAGAGGCCGGTGGGCTGAATGCCCGCGCGAAGGTGGCGGGAGCGATGATGAGCCATAAAGACTCTTCTTTACTTCATGAGCTGGGCTTTTTTGTCTGGGCCTGGCCGGATGGCCCTGCATCACTCACGCACAAAGCGGCGTTGCTGACAAAAGCCGGGTTTGAGCTGACGCAGCGTTATAGCGTGGCAGTAGCCAGTGTGCAGGATGTTGAGCGTTTACGCACAGCCTGGTTTACTGCGCCGTTGCCATTTGTCACCGACGGTGTGGTCGTACGAGCAGGGACGGAACCGAACGGAAAAGAGTGGCTGCCTGGCGGCGGGGAGTGGGTAGCGGCCTGGAAATATGATGCGGTTGAGAAGGTTGCGGTGGTCAATGGGGTTGAGTTTGCTGTGGGCCGCACGGGGAAAATCTCCGTCGTCGCACTGCTGGAACCCGTGCAGCTTGATGATAAACGTGTGCAGCGGGTGAATGTCGGTTCCATAAGTCGATGGCAGTTGCTGGATCTTGCACCAGGGGATCAGATTTCCGTCAGCCTTGCCGGACAAGGCATTCCACGTATTAATCATGTCGTGTGGCGCAGTGTGGTGCGGGAAAAACCCATGCCGCCAGAAGCCCGCTTTACCCCGCTGAGCTGCTTTTATGCTTCTCCTGCCTGCCAGGAGCAGTTTATCGCCCGGTTGGTGTGGCTGAGTTCCGCAAGAGGGCTGGGGATTGAAGGGCTGGGAGAGAGTGGATGGCGTGCATTGCATCAGGCTCACCGCTTTGAACACCTTTTTTCCTGGCTGGCGCTAACGAAGGAACAACTGCAGTCGACACCCGGTATCTCACCTGCACGCGGACTACAACTGTGGCATCGTTTTTCGTTAGTGCGGGATCGCCCGTTTATCCGCTGGCTACAGGCATTGGGCGCGCCGTTGCCGCAGTCAGCACTTAAAGCGGCCAGCGATACACACTGGCGTCAAGTGCAGGAGCGGGATGAAGTCGCCTGGCAGCGATTACCGGCTGTTGGCGTTGAAAAGGCCCGGCAAATTATCACCTTTACGCATGCGCCAGCGATCGAACAGCTGGCGACATGGCTTGGAGCGCAAGGGATTGCAGCGTTTCAGTGAGTACTGTGTTGGTAGTGAAATACCGGCAAACCGAGTTTCCAGCGGATGGCCAGCAGTCGAGCCGTGAAACCAAACAACAGCGTGGCAATTACAACGGCATCATGGCTGGAGACAAAATGGCCAAGGCTGATATAGAGCACGGCGGCGGCGAAGGCGATCCCTGCATAGAGCTCTTTTTGGAAAACCAGCGGAATACGTTTACAAAACATATCGCGCAGCACACCGCCAAACACACCGGTCACCACGGCGGCGATAGTTGCAATTACCGGGCCTTCGCCCATATCCAGGGCAACCTGGGCACCAATAATGGAAAATACCACCAGACCGAGTGCATCCAGAACCAAAAACAGGCGGCGCAGGTGCGGCATGACGGGTGCGAACAGGGTGGTAAGCACCGCCGCAACGGCAACGATAATGACGTATTCCGGGTGCTGCACCCAACCAAGCGGGTAATGGCCAAGCAGGATATCCCGTACCGAGCCGCCGCCAAGCGCTGTAGCGGTGGCAATAATAATCACCCCGAACGTGTCCATCCGCCGACGGCCCGCCGCCAGTGCGCCGGTCATTGCTTCGGCCGTGATGCCAATAAGATAAAGAACATGTAACAGCATATCGCCCCCGTGATCAGAGGCCGCAGGGTAGCGATTCGGGTGTGACAGCGCGATTGAGAATTTCTAAGGAAAAACGTTTCGGATAAGATTTTCTAATGGATGTTGAAGGGGATTATGTCTATCTGCTTGACCAAAATGGATTAAGTTCCCTTTTTCAGTCTCAGTTTTTTATGGCCGGATTTGGAAGGTTAATAAAGCTTAAGCGATAATAAATAGAGCGCTTATGGGTCTTTTATCAGTATTAGTCAGCGTTGGATCTGATGATGAATCATCAGCCTCTTACATCCCGATAATGGGGAGTGGAATGACGAGTGAGATTGGCTGTACGTTGTTCGGCACTTAAGTCTCACAATGCGAACGATGGGTATCTATTTTGCGCTCAAACTGCGACCTGAATGCGTTAGACAGTTACCTAAAACATCCCGCCCAGCGCAAAAAATGCTCAACACGGAGCAGGAATAGCGCTGAGCATACACATGTAGTTTGCGAATAAGCCCATCTGATTGCCAGGTATCACTCCTGCTGGTGGTTATGGCCATTCTGCCCCACAGCAAATGAGCAGCGTATAAATTGCGGGATTTTTACCATATCGATGTGTTTTGTCGTAATAGCTCATAATAAAAAAGCCCGCAATGTCGCGGGCTTTCTTGAGTGTTGATGTGCGTTGCTAACAGTTATTCAATGTTCTGGATCTGCTCGCGCATTTGCTCGATCAGCACTTTCAGTTCAATCGCAGAATTGGTCACTTCTGCGTTGATAGACTTGGATGCCAGCGTGTTCGACTCACGGTTGAACTCTTGCATCATAAAGTCGAGGCGGCGGCCGACGGCTTCTTTTTTCTTGAGGATGTTGTAGGTCTCTTTCACATGAGCCTCGAGACGGTCCAACTCTTCAGCCACGTCAATACGCTGCGCCATCAGCACCAGCTCCTGCTCGAGGCGGTTGTTCTCAAGCTGCACCTGCGCTTCTTCCAGCTTGGCCACCAGACGATCGCGCTGCCATTGCAGGATTTCCGGCATATGGGCCCGGACTTTGGTAACTTCATTGCTTACGCCTTCCAGACGCTGTTCAATCAGGCTTTTCAGCGCCTGACCTTCGGTTTCGCGGGCGATGATAAAGTCATCCAGCGCACCATCCAGTGCCGCGAGGAGCTGTGTGGCAATCGCATCCAGATCCTGCTCCTGAGCCGCCATTACGCCAGGCCAGCGCAGAATATCGACCGGGTTGATTTCCCCTTCGTCACTCTGCATTTTTACCCAGTTCGCTGCGTTCACCAGCTGTTTCGCCAGTTTTTCATTCAGGATCAGCTCGCCCTGGGCGCTGGCATCCGGTTCAAAGCGCAGATTGCATTCGACTTTACCGCGGGTCAGGCGGGTACGGAGACGTTCCCGGACGACCGGTTCGAGGCTACGGAATTGCTCCGGCAGGCGGAAGTAGGTTTCCAGATAACGCTGGTTAACCGAGCGCAGTTCCCAGGAGGCAGAGCCCCATTCACCCTTGATTTCACGCCGGGCGTAGGCGGTCATACTGCGGATCATAGACGTTCCCGTTTTTAAAGAGAGATGCGGGGATTATAGCTTTCGTGGCCTTATCAGGATAGGAATAACCACGGTAAGCCAGTATAATGCGCAGCCACATTCGAAAAGCCGGAGAAATCATCATGCGTCCAGCAGGCCGTAGCGCCACTCAGGTGCGCCCAGTCACCCTGACCCGTAATTACACAAAACACGCTGAAGGCTCCGTGCTGGTTGAATTTGGTGATACCAAAGTGCTGTGCACCGCCTCCATTGAAGAGGGCGTGCCGCGTTTTCTGAAAGGCCAGGGCCAGGGCTGGATCACCGCCGAATATGGTATGTTGCCGCGTTCCACGCATACCCGAAACGCCCGCGAAGCGGCGAAAGGGAAGCAGGGTGGTCGCACTATGGAAATCCAGCGTCTGATTGCGCGCGCTCTGCGCGCTGCGGTTGATCTGAACGCGCTGGGTGAATTCACCATCACCCTCGACTGCGATGTTATTCAGGCTGATGGCGGTACCCGTACCGCGTCTATTACTGGTGCTTGTGTGGCACTGGCCGATGCACTGAATAAACTGGTTGCTGCCGGTAAGCTGAAAACCAACCCGATGAAAGGTATGGTGGCGGCGGTCTCTGTAGGCATCGTGAATGGCGAGGCGGTTTGCGATCTTGAGTATGTTGAAGACTCTGCCGCCGAAACCGATATGAACGTGGTGATGACAGAAGATGGCCGTATGATTGAAGTGCAGGGTACGGCGGAAGGCGAGCCGTTCTCCCATGAAGAGCTACTTACCCTGCTGGCGCTGGCCAGAGGGGGGATCGAATCGATTATTGCGACGCAGAAAGCGGCGCTGGCGAACTAGTTACTAAGGGCGACGATGTCGCCCTTTTTTTTGTCTGTAAAAAGTGAGATGAGGAGCGGATCCATGAAAGCGTATCAGCGTCAGTTTATTGAATTTGCGCTTAACAAACAGGTATTGAAGTTTGGCGAATTTACGCTGAAATCCGGGCGTAAAAGCCCCTATTTCTTCAACGCCGGGCTGTTTAATACCGGGCGTGATCTGGCGCTGTTAGGGCGTTTTTATGCCGAGGCGCTGGTGGATTCCGGCATTGATTTTGACCTGCTGTTTGGCCCGGCTTACAAGGGCATTCCTATTGCGACGACCACGGCGGTCGCGCTGGCGGAACATCACGAGCGTGATGTGCCTTACTGTTTTAACCGTAAAGAAGCCAAAGATCATGGTGAAGGCGGTAACCTGGTCGGGAGCGCGTTGCAGGGCCGCGTGATGCTGGTGGATGATGTGATCACCGCCGGAACTGCCATTCGCGAGTCGATGGAGATTATTCAGGCTAACGGCGCGACGCTGGCCGGTGTGTTGATTTCTCTGGATCGCCAGGAACGGGGCCGTGCCGATATTTCTGCTATTCAGGAAGTGGAGCGCGACTACGGTTGCCAGGTGATTTCTATCATCACGCTGAAAGACCTGATTGCTTACCTGGAAGAGAAACCCGAAATGGCCGATCATCTGGCGTCTGTTCGTGCTTATCGCGAGCAATATGGCGTTTGAGGAAGCGCCCGGCAAACGTTGCCGGGCCAGTTTTACAGCAGTTTTGCGCCTTGCGTGTTTACATACAGTGAGTAGACCGAGGTGCTGGCTGCCATGAACAGACGATTACGCTGCTCGCCGCCGAAGCAGAGATTGGCGCAGCGTTCCGGCAGATGGATCATACCAATCGCTTTGCCTTGCGGGTTGAAAATCCGCACACCGTCCAGTTCGTCGGTACCCATGCCCCAGCCGCACCACAAGTTACCCTGCACATCGATGGCGATACCGTCGGCGGTTCCGTTGCCACAATCAATATGCACCCGCTTATTCTGTAACTGATTGCCCACAATATCCCATGCCAGGATGAGACGGTTTGGTGTGGCGCGACTTTCCACCACATACAACGTTTTTTCATCAGCGGAGAAACAAATCCCGTTCGGGCCGCGAACGTCTCCCAGCATCACTTCCAGCTTGCGTGTCTCCGGATCGAGGCGATAGACATTCTGCGGCAGTTGCGGCGTGGCTTTATGACCTTCATAGAATCCGGCGATGCCGAACGGCGGATCGGTGAACCAGATTGAGCCATCCGACTTTACGGCGATATCGTTAGGTGAATTGAGCGGCTTGCCTTCGAAACTGTCCGCCAGCACTGTAATAGTGCCGTCGTATTCGGTACGTGTAATGCGACGGGTATCATGTTCGCAACTGATTAACCTGCCTTGCCTGTCACGAGCATGACCGTTGGCATTATTCGAGGGCTTACGAAAAACACGGGTTGTCCCCGTTGTTTCATCCCAGCACATGACCGCGTTATTCGGAATATCGCTCCACAGCAGCATGCGGGTGTCGCCAAACCAGACCGGGCCTTCCGCCCAGCGGCAGCCCGTCGCGATTTGCTCAACTTTGGCACTGGCAACCATGTAGTCACGGAAGCTGTCATCCAGCGCGACAATGCTGGGATCAGGGTAACGTGCAGAGGGTGCCCACGCGGCGATGCTTTTTTGACTGAGTAATAACGACGCGGTGGCGATGCCGCTCAGCTTTAGCAGTTCCCGACGAGATGTTGCCATCCGGTCTCTCCTTGTTTGTAGGGGATTTATAAGATGATTTGGCTTAGGTGGAAAGATACTGCCTGAGGGAGACTAGAAAATGTTGGGCGTGGCGACATCTGGCATCTCAACGAATTCCGTTGGGCATTTTCACAGAGTGCGCAGAAATGAGAATGCAGCCACAAAGGGCTGCATGGGGATCATTGCAATTGGGCGGCCAGCAACGGCCAGCGGGTTTCGAAATCTTCGGTCGGGCTGTATTTAAATTCGCTGCGTACAAAGCGTGACAGCATACCTTCGCAAAACGCCAGTAGCTGGCTCGCCAGCAGGGTTTCGTCGTGTGTGTAGCCTTCACCTTCACGCATTTTCCGCTCGCGCAGAACCTGTCGCAGCTGCGCTTCAATGCGTTCAAACAACTGGTTAATACGCCCCTGGAGACGATCCTGTTCGAACATCAGCGCGTGCCCGGTCATAATGCGCGTCAGGCCTGGGTTACGCTCGCCAAAACCGAGGATCAGCAGCACAATCAGACGCAGGCGCGCAGTGGTGTCTTTCTCATCTTTTAATATCAGGTTAATGCGGGTAATCAGACTATCTTCGATAAACTCAATCAGGCTATCGAACATGCGCGTTTTGCTGGGAAAATGACGGTACAGCGCGGCTTCAGAAACGCCGACAGATGCCGCCAGTTTCGCTGTGGTAATGCGTTGGCTTCCATCACTGGATTCCAGCATTAGCGCCAGAGACTGAAGTATTTCTTCGCGACGATTCCTTTTCGCGGTTTGTTTTTCTGCCATGTTCTAAAATACCCCTGAAAATAAGCACTCGTCAGGCGAGCAGCCACACAGCGACCGCAAACGATATGCGTTTGCGGTGATGTTATCGCGTTATTTCGTTGTGTGATGCGTTAAAAAAGGGCCATTACTGGCGGCCAGAATGGCCGAAGCCGCCTTCACCGCGTTCAGTCGCGTCAAAGTCTTCCACCAGGTTAAATTCCGCCTGCACAACCGGTACAAACACCATCTGCGCGATGCGTTCGCCTGGCACGATAGTAAAGCTGTCGTGCCCGCGGTTCCAGACAGAAACCATCAACTGCCCCTGGTAATCCGAATCAATCAGCCCGACCAGGTTACCCAGCACCACGCCATGTTTGTGCCCCAGCCCGGAACGGGGCAGGATCACCGCTGCCAGCTCAGGGTCGGCAATATGAATGGCCAGGCCGGTAGGCAGTAAGGTGGTGGCGCCAGGTGCCAGCTCTACGGCGTCGTCAAGACAGGCGCGCAGGTCAAGTCCGGCAGAACCGGAGGTGGCGTATGTCGGCAGCGGAAATTGATTGCCAACGCGCGGGTCCAGAATCTTAACGTCGATTTTTTTCATCATAACGGGTAACGATCTCGTCCAGTAATAAGTGTCCCAGAAGTTCCTTGCGCTCCAGCGGTAAGCGTTTATCGCCATCCTGCCAGAAAAGGTGTAATGCGTTGCTGTCGCTATTAAAGCCTTGATTGTCCTGCGAAACGTCATTGGCGCAAATCAGATCAAGGTTTTTGCGGGTACGTTTTTGCCGGGCATATTCTTCCACATTATTTGTTTCGGCGGCAAACCCAACAACGTAAGGGCGGTGGGTGGTCAGCGCGGCAACGCCTGCGACGATATCCGGATTCTTAACCATTTTTATCGTGATTTCATCGCCTTGCTTTTTGATTTTCTCTTCAGCGATGCTGGCGGCGCGGTAATCTGCAACGGCGGCGCAGCCGATAAAAATCTGCTGCCCTTGTATACCCTGCTGTACGGCGGCTTCCATCTCCAGCGCGGTGGTCACATCCACACGTTGAACACCTGTAGGGGTGGGCAATGAAACCGGGCCCGCTACCAGCGTCACCTTCGCGCCACGATTGGCGGCAGCGGCGGCAATGGCAAAGCCCATCTTACCGGAACTGAGATTGGTGATATACCGCACCGGATCCAGCGGCTCGCGAGTGGGACCGGCGGTAATCATGATGTTCAGATGTTGCAGATCGTTGACAGGGGAAAAATGCGTTGCTGCCATATCAACAATGGCCAGCGGATCCAGCATACGACCGGGGCCAATATCGCCACATGCCTGGCTACCGCTGTCCGGCCCCCATAACAACAGACCACGTGAGGCAAGCACCTGCAAATTATGCTGGGTAGCCGCGGCGCGATACATCTGCTGGTTCATGGCCGGGACCACTGCAACCGGTGAGGGCGTCGCCAGGCAGATGGTGGACACCAAATCGTTAGCCATGCCAGCAGCGACGCGGGCGATGAGATCGGCGGTAGCGGGCGCGAGAATCACCAGATCCGCCCATTTACCCAGTTCAATATGCCCCATTGCCGCTTCTGCGGCGGGATCAAGCAGACTGTCAGACACCGGATAACCGGAGACGGCCTGCAGGCTCATCGGCGTAATAAAGGCTTTAGCGGCCTCGGTCATCGCGACACGTACTTCCGCGCCACGTTCACGCAAACGGCGCACCAGTTCCGGTGCTTTATAAGCCGCAATGCCGCCACTGACGCCGAGGACGATTTTTTTACCCGCCAGACTCATCATGATTCTTTCCTGTTGGATTTCACCAGAAGCTGGGCATTTTATCACAATCCTGATGTTGTCGTGCTTTTGCCCGCGAACCACTTTGCGAGGTACTACGCAGAGATGGAAATCGTTCATCGAAGGTGGGAGGCACCTTATGGCAGCATGGACGTGAGAGAAGGAGGAATGACATGGATATCGTTTTTACCCCGCAGAAGCCGCGTGAAAAAATGCTTAAATATGGTATTGAGTCACTGACGGATGTTGAGCTATTAGCCCTGTTTTTACGTACCGGTACTCAGGGAAAGTGCGTACTCACCGTCGCAAGGGAGATGCTAAAACGCTTTGGGTCGTTATATGCGTTGCTCTCTTCCGACCTTGATGATTTTAAAGATGTGCACGGTATTGGCGTGGCGAAGTATGCGCAACTGCGAGGCATCGGCGAACTGGCGCGTCGCTATTACAATGCGCGGCTGTTGGAAGAGAGCTCGTTACTTAGCCCGGAGATGACGAAGGAGTTTTTACAAAGTCAGCTGATGGGGGAGGAGCGCGAGATCTTTATGGTGATCTTTCTGGATAACCAGAATCGGGTGCTCAAACATAGCCGGTTATTCAGCGGAACAATCAACAATGTTGAGGTGCACCCGCGTGAAATTGTCCGTGAAGCGTTAAAAGTGAATGCGGCGGGCGTGATCCTCGCGCATAATCACCCCTCTGGTAATGCTGAGCCGAGCAAAGCGGACAGGCAGATCACCGAAAGAGTGGTAAAATGCTGTCAGTTCATGGGCATCCGGGTGATTGACCATCTGGTAATCGGTCGTGGAGAGTCTGTTTCTTTTGCAGAACGTGGGTGGATTTAGACCACTTTGCGCGATCCTTAGGGATCTTTGTCTGTTCGGGACTTGAGCACACCGCCGACTCAGCGTATACTACGCCACCTTTGAGAATCTCGGGTTTGGCATTTGGGCCTGGCAATCGAGAGTTCACATTGAACTGCGATGACCGGGCTGTAAAGCCTGACGAGGCGCCGATACCCCATACGAAGCTCGAGCTAATTTGATTTTTGGAGAATAGACATGTCCCGAGTCTGCCAAGTTACTGGCAAGCGTCCGGTGACCGGTAACAACCGTTCCCACGCACTGAACGCGACTAAACGCCGTTTCCTGCCGAACCTGCACTCTCACCGTTTCTGGGTTGAGAGCGAAAAGCGTTTTGTCACCCTGCGTGTATCTGCTAAAGGTATGCGTGTTATTGATAAGAAAGGCATCGATACAGTTCTGTCTGAACTGCGTGCCCGTGGCGAAAAGTACTAAGTACTTAAAGGATATAAATCATGGCTAAAGGTATTCGTGAGAAAATCAAGCTGGTTTCTTCCGCTGGTACTGGTCACTTCTACACCACCACGAAGAACAAACGTACTAAGCCGGAAAAACTGGAACTGAAAAAATTCGATCCAGTTGTCCGTCAGCACGTGCTGTACAAAGAAGCTAAAATCAAATAATTTTAGTTTTCTTGAACAAAAACCCCGCAATGTCGGGGTTTTTGCATTTCTGCTAACCCATAAGCCGGAGATGAGATGCCTGAATTACCCGAAGTCGAAACCAGCCGCCGTGGTATTGAACCGCACCTGGTGGGCGAAACCATTCTTCATGCAGTGGTGCGCAACGGGCGATTACGCTGGCCGGTTTCAGAAGAGATCCACAGCCTGAGCGATAAACCGGTGCTCAGTGTGCAGCGCCGCGCCAAATACCTCCTGCTGGAGCTGCCGGACGGTTGGATCATTATCCATCTTGGTATGTCCGGCAGTCTGCGCATACTGCCTTACGAGCTACCGGCGGAAAAACACGATCATGTTGACCTGATAATGAGTAACGGCAAAGTGCTGCGTTACACCGATCCGCGCCGCTTTGGCGCATGGCTGTGGACCAAAGAGCTGGAAGGGCACAATGTGTTGGCGCACCTCGGCCCGGAGCCGCTGAGCGAAGAGTTTAACGCCGATTACTTTCAGCAGAAATGCGCAAAGAAAAAAACCGCGATCAAACCCTGGCTGATGGATAACAAGCTGGTGGTAGGCGTGGGTAACATTTATGCCAGCGAATCACTGTTCGCTGCCGGGATCCATCCCGATCGGCTGGCCTCCTCTCTCTCCCGGCAAGAGTGTGAATTACTGGTGCGGGTAATCAAAGCGGTACTGCTGCGATCCATCGAGCAGGGTGGAACCACGCTGAAGGACTTTTTGCAAAGCGACGGGAAACCGGGCTATTTTGCGCAGGAATTACAAGTCTACGGGCGGGAAGGTGAACCTTGTCGCGTTTGCGCAACGCCAATTATGGCCGCGAAACACGCGCAGCGTTCGACGTTTTACTGCCGTCGCTGCCAGAAATAACAACTGTCTCCGTGCCTGATGATAAAACGCCTGTCAGGCCGGATAGCGTGGTTATTTCAGCTTTTCCAGCAGCGCCTGGTGCACATTTTGCGGCAGGAAATGGGTGACATCGCCCTGATGGCGCGCCACTTCTTTTACCAGCGTTGAAGAGATAAACGACCACTCTTTCGACGGCATTAAAAATACGCTTTCCAGTTCAGGCATCAAGTGGCGATTCATATGCGCCAGCTGCATTTCATATTCAAAATCAGCCACTGCCCGCAGACCGCGGATCAGGATATTGGCCTGCTGCACCCGGGCAAAGTTCGCCATCAAATCACTAAAGCCCACTACCGTAACGTTGGCAATGTGCGCCGTCGATGCCTGTGCCAGCGCCACGCGCTCCTGCAGGTCAAACATCGGTTTTTTACTTGGGCTGGCGGCAATGGCCAGCACCACCTCGTCAAACATGGTGGCGGCGCGGGTAACGATATCAATATGCCCGTTAGTGATCGGATCAAAGGTGCCGGGATAAATCGCTTTTGTGCTCATCGCTTATTCTTTCTCTGAATAACCGTGGTTCAGCGCCCACAGCTCGGTGTATTTATTGAAAGTATACTGCGCGTTAACCACCGCCAGCAGCCAGCCCTGTTTACCGTCGAGCACACCACCGCGCAGCAACAAGGTTTTGCAAAAGGCGCCCAAAGTATGGGCGAAAATGCCGGGCAGTGAGGTTTTTTTGCCACGTTGGTGGCGCTCCTGCGCCCACGCCGTTGCGTAGTTAAGCTGCTTGCGCTGGAAGCTGGCGAAATCACGACAGGTCAGGTGCAGTAAATCCCCGGACAGGGCAATCACCTGTGCTTTTGGTGCTTCCAGTGATTCATGCACCTTGTTGTCGTTGTACTGATAACGCTCGCGTTCATACAGGCGTGTCACACGATCGGGATACCAGCCGCTGTGGCGCATAAAGCGACCAAGAAAATAGTTACGCCGGGCAATACTGTAAACGGCGCCCGGTTGCGGCGCATCAAGCGCTGCGCGAAGCGACTGCGCCAGCTCCGGCGTGACGCGTTCGTCAGTATCAATCATCAGGATATAATCGCCGCTGGCGTAGCGCTGAGCACGCTGGCGCTGAACACCATAGCCTGACCAGGCTGTGTCGGTGAAGACTTTTGCGCCAGCACGGGCGGCAACGTCAGCGGTGTCATCGTCGCTACCGGAGTCCAGTACCACGATCTCATCGGCCCAGGCGACGGACGCCAGGCAATCAGGCAGCAAATCCGCCGCGTTTTTGGCGATCATCACCACCGACAGGCGTCTGGACATTAATGGCTCCGCTGAGGCAAATACGGTTGCAGAAGCTGCAGCAGACGTGCCAGCGCACCCTGGTTCTGGTGCAGGACTTCAACCGCATGACGCCCGTACCACAGGCGATAATCTTCGTCGGTCAGCAAGGTCGCGACTTCTTTAACCAGTGAGTCGGCATCGGTAACGGTAATCAGCCCTTCCGCTTCTTGCAGACGCGAGCAGATATCTTTGAAATTAAAGGTGTGCGGCCCCATCAGCACCGGGATGGCATGCGCCGCCGGTTCCAGCGGGTTATGACCACCGCGCTCTACCAGGCTGCCGCCCACGAAGGCCAAATCGGCAATGCCATACAGCAGCATCAGCTCACCCATGGTATCGCCAATCACCACCTGGGTACTGGAAGACGGAATTTCGCCTGAACTGCGCAGGGTGTAACTAAACCCAGCTTTCTGCGTCATGTTGCGCGCATCGGGGAACCGTTCCGGATGGCGGGGAACCAGGATCAGCAACAGGTCGGGGAAGTTTTCCAGCAGCTTACGATGCGCCTGCAGGATAATGGCTTCTTCGCCTTCGTGCGTGCTGGTGGCAATCCACACCTGGCGTCGCGGCGCCCACTGGCGACGCAGCGTAACAGCACGCGCGGCAAGCTCCGGCGTGACTGAGATATCGAATTTCAGGCTGCCCGTTACGGCCAGTTGATTGCGCTTCAGGCCCAGTTGCAGGAAACGGTCGCCATCTTCCTGGTTTTGTGCGGCAATCAGCGTAATTTTACCCAGCAGACGACGCATAAATTTGCCCAGCTTGCCGTAACCTTTCGCCGAGCGTTCTGACAGGCGAGCGTTGGCGATAACCAGCGGGATCTTGCGGGCGCTGAGCGCAGAAATCATATTCGGCCACAGTTCGGTTTCCATCACGATCACCAACTTAGGGCGAACGCTGTTAAAGAAACGGTTCATGGCGCAGGGCAGATCATACGGAAGATAGACGTGATGAACGTCTTTGCCAAAGGCCGACATGACGCGCTCTGAACCGGTGGGCGTCATGGTAGTCACTGTGATGGGCAGTGAAGGGTAACGATGGCGCAACGCGCGCACCAGCGGGATTGCTGCCAGCGTTTCGCCCACGGATACGGAATGCAACAGAATACCGTCCGGCTTCACTTTGTCATGGCAAAAGCCATAACGTTCGGCCCAGCGTTTGCGGTAAGCAGGGGCTTTGCGGCTGCGAAGTAATAACCGCAGCCACACCAGAGGCTGAATGATGTAGAGCAGGGTGGTATACAACAATTCCAAGCGACTATCCGTTTTTTTAAGATTCGGCGGGCAAATTCTAAGCATTTAGCCTGCGTAAAGCTATCTCTTATGCCAGATACCTTTTCAGACGGAAGTAGCGGCGGCCCAGGCGCCAGCGTAAACGCAGCGTTTTTGCGTTTTTCCAGATCAGCGCCCAGACACCGGTGTCGAAAAACTCCCGGATTATCAAGGCCTTCTTCTGCTCATCCTGCATGTTGTCAAATGTGTGGATGATTCCCAACCCCTCTTTGGCGATTTGCCAGTAACAAGCGGGAATCTGCTTCGCTTCGTCGGAATAGCGCTGATTAATCGCATCCAGCATCTGCAATATTTTCATGTAATGACGTGCGGAGCGGATCAGCGTGTCGTCATTGTCCGGCATATGAGAAACCGATGCCGAGTGGATGTAATAATCGTAAAAACGTTCACTGGTGTACTGCACCCGTTCAGCGGCAAGCAGCACTTCCGTGGTCCACGGAATATCCTGATGACGCAAGCCGGGCTCGAAACGGAAACCGTGCTGCTTTATAAAGTCGTGGCGATAGATATTCAGCCAGGTCACGTGCAGAAACTTGCGTGAATCCAGCGCCTTTTTCAGCCAGTCCGGGCCACGCATGACACCTGTTGATTGCAGGGCCTCAGGTGGAAAGATAGGACGTGTCGGCTTTTTATCATTTTCCCAGACGTAGTTACCGTTGCAGGTTGCCACATCCAGATCGCCATCCTGCGCCATATCCAGCAGACGCTGGAACATACCCGGCTTAAAGACGTCGTCAATGTCGGGGAAGGAGAGATACTGGCCCGTGGCGACGGCAAGCCCGGTATTACGTGCGATGGAGACGCCCTGATTCGCCTGTTCAATCACCTGCAATTGCGGTAACTGTGAGCGCCATTTTTCAACGATCGCCATTGAACCGTCGGTGGAACCATCGTTAACGATGATCACTTCCATACTTTCAATGCGTTGGTTAACAAGGCAGGTGAAAAACTGATCCAGGAAGGCTTCACCGTTATAGACGGCAACGACCACGCTTAATAATGGCGCTGAATTTTGCATAAAAAACCTGATTATTTTATCTCTTCAGCCAGAGCAACATACTGCTGGCAAATCGCGTTGATACCATAGGAAGCGATAGTATCACCGTTAATTAAAGGTGGGTTGTTATAGATATCGGCCAGCGTTTTAGCCAGACCCTCATCGCTCATTGCCGAAAGCCCGCGCGCAAGCGGGCCGGTCAATATTTCCGCCGGGCCGCCCGGGCAGTTTGTGCTTACCGGGGGCGTGTTGCAGATAATGGCTTCTACCAGCACGTTGCCAAACCCTTCGCAGTCTGAGCTTAACGTTAACAGGCGCGCCCCTTTAATCCACGGATAAGGGTTAGGCACAAAGCCACGGAACATCACGCGATCGCTAATGCCCAGTTCGTCAGCAAGGGTTTTAAGCTGTTGGATAAGCGCCGTTGAGCCGTTTCCCATCATCACCAGGGGGGCGTCGATGTTGCTGATGGCATAAGCACGCAACAGCCGGTCATGGCGCTTATTCTCATGAAAGCGACCAACATGGATGATGTAATCCTGCCCTTGCATCTCAAATGGCTCGGCCGCCAGTTGCTGAATCAACGGGATATCAAAGGGATTATGGATCACTTCACCGCGGCGGATGGGAATGCTCATCTGCTGCGAAATGTCTTCCAGCACCGCGTTAGAGACAGCGATCACGTTGCGGTTTTCATAGGTATGGCGAATCTTCTGATGCTTAAGCCAGCGCGACAAGCCGCGGCGGTGGCGCAGATAGGAGTAGGAAAACATACCGTGCAGGCAAAACCAGACTTTATTGCGATCGAGCGCCCGGCTGTGGGCGACGATACGGTCGGTTTTATGCAGATGGGAAACCACGAGGTCGTATTTTCCCGCCTGCTGTTCTGCCATCTCAATGGCATGGTCCAGCAGCTTTGCACGACGCGCGATCTCGGTCAGTTTACGCCAGGGCTTTTTGCATTTATCCAGGACAACTTGATAGTCAAGACCTTCCGGAATGGGGTAATCACACACTTTTCTCAATGAAAACAGAGAGACCTGATGTCCCATTTCCATCAATCCGCTGGAGAGCGTAAGAACTGTTTTTTCAGCTCCTCCGCCCGGTAAACCATCAATAATCATCAGGATGCGCATCATTAATCCATGAAGTTTTTATAAAGCGAAATGAGCTGGCTTGAAAGCCGCTCTGGTGTTGCGTCCATGACTTTTTTGCGGGCAGCCATGCCCATATTGTAGTTCTTTTCAAGTAATGGAATGGCCGTCACGGACGCTTTTAATGCCGTTATATCGAGAGCATCACAGACGAAACCATTCTCTCCTTGTGCAATAAACTCCGCGCCCCCGCAGCTCTTCGAGGTGATAACGGGCAGGCCGCAGGCCATTGCTTCGAGGATGACATTCGGAAAAGGATCATAAAGCGTGGGCAACAGCAGGGCATCCGACGCCTGATAATACGGCAGCGTCTCTTTTTGCATCCCTAAGAAACGAATTTGTTTCTCGCAACCCAGCGTGGCGGCCAGTGCGCGATACCGCTTTTCCGCCTTATCCTGACCCACGACAATCAAATAAGCGGGCGTACCGGCAATTGCCTGGATAGCGCTGGCAAGTCCTTTTCTTTCAAACCCCGATCCGACGAAGCAGAAGACCACTGCATTCGACGGTAAGTCCAGCTTTTGGCGCAGCGCTGCACGGTGCGCGCTGTCACCTGGCGTGAAACGCGTGGAATCAATTGAATTATAAATGACATGTATCTTTTCGGCGTCAACAGCGAAATCTTCAATGATTTCTTGTTTAATCATCGCCGCATTACAGATCACCGCCTTCAGCTCTGGGGCTTGATACATCTCGCGCTCGGCATTCATTACATAACGGTGATAGCGGTCATTCATCAACATCCGGGCGCGCCAGCCCGGCAGAATGCGTGTGCGTTGTAGCAGCCAGCGGCGGTGTACGCCGTCGCCTGCACGGTAAATGTCACAGCCGGGAATGCGCTCATGGCTCTGCACAATATCAAACTGCTGTTGTTGCCAGAGCGCTCGTGCCGCCTGCGCAAACCCGCGTTCGCGGCTAATGCGTCCCCATTTAAAGGGATCGCAGATATGAATGTGCCAGTCGTCCTGTTTCTCACCCTGCCATTCGCGGGTGATCACATTGAGTTCCAGATCCTGATTGCTCAGTGCGCTGAGCGCCCTGGAGACGAAGCGCTCAGCGCCGCCATCCGGGCGGTATTTTTGGCGGACAATCGCCAGGCGATGATGCTTCATGACAGATATTTCCTTGCGGCTGAAACCACGGCGTCGACGGGAATCGCATCAAGATAGCGCTCATTCGTGCGGGTATCGACAGCGTCCGGATCCGGAAGTGGCCCGTAATCTCCCGCCCAGATCACTTCGCCGTTAACCTGCCAGGGCGACCAGAAGGTGAGCTTGGATGGACCAAATAGCGCGACACAAGGGGTTTGCAACGCAGCGGCCATATGCATCGGCACGGAGTCGACGCCAATAAATAAGCAGGCATGATCGATAAGCGCAGCCAGCTGGCGCAGGGTGAGGTCGCCTGCCAGCGAAACGACGCCGTCTTGCGGCGAGGCGGCAAGGATCGTTTCAATCATTTGCCGCTCTTTTTTATCGGGGCCGGAGGTCAGCACCACCGTGTGGCCTTCCTGACGGAGCGCAGTGATCACCTGCGCCATCTTGCTTTCATCCCAGCATTTAAAGAACCAGCGCGAGGTCGGCTGGATAACCAGGTAATTATCACCCACGCCTTTCGCAACGAGTCGCTGCCTGGCCTGTTCCCAGTCCTGCGCAGCATAGCTCATGGTTACCTGGGGTAATGGCACGACGCCTAGCGGAGAGAGTACAGAGAGATTTTGCTCCACGGTATGCATGGCGTTGTGGTTAGCAACCGAGGCCAGGCTGGAGTGACAAAAGCGCCAGAACGCATTGTCGCGTTTATTGAGGGCGAACCCGATACGCATAGGTGCGCCGGTGAAGCGCGTAACAATCGCGCTGCGCCACTGATCGGCAAGGTTGATAACCAGATGATAATGCCGGGCTCTTAATGTTCGCAGCAACTGCCACTCTTTTTGCAGATGTTTTAGCGTGCCGAGTTGCTTCCACTTTTTGTCGATACCATAAATGGTGTGAATAGCCGGATGCGCCGCCAGCATATCCCGCGTCTCTTCATAGAGCAGGACATCGATCTGCGCGTCGGGACAGCGCTGTCGCAATGAATTAATCACAGGAGTGGTCAGTAACATGTCGCCGTGATGACGAAGCTTGATAACTAAAATGCGTATCTGTGGCGTATTAAGTATGCTATTCATCATCATCTTATTGGAAACGACCTCGCAGCAATTCTAATAGACCTTATGTGGACTTGCACTCTTTCTCCACGTTCTCCCCATTTTATGGGGGAAAGGTTTACTCAGCGTTAAGAGAATGCGTAACATAGTGCCGACTTTCATTCCTGTGGAACCAAAATGACGAAGCCAGCGTTTATCATCACCATTGATACAGAGGGCGATAATCTCTGGAAAAACCATCGCGAAATCAAAACGGAAAATTCGCGCTATCTGGCGCGTTTCCAGGCGCTTTGTGAACGCTACGGTTTTAAACCGGTGTGGCTGACTAACTATGAAATGGCCATTGAGCCGCGTTTTGTTGAGTTCGCCAAAGATGTGATTGCGCGCGGCCAGGGTGAAGTAGGCATGCATCTCCATGCGTGGAACAGCCCGCCAGAACATGATCTTACCGGCGATGACTGGCGCTGGCAGCCCTACCTGATTGAGTTTCCCGATGATGTGATGCGCGAGAAAGTGCTCTATATGACGCGCTTACTGGAAGAGACGTTTGAAACCAAAATGGTGAGCCATCGTGCGGGGCGTTGGGCGTTCGACAGCCGCTACGCAAGGCTGCTGGTTGAGCTGGGTTATCAGGTGGATTGCTCCGTCACTCCTCGCGTTAACTGGCGCAATGCCAAAGGCGCACCGCAGGGCAACGGCGGAACGGATTACCAGCATTTCCCGGATCATGCTTATTTCATAGATTGTGATGATATCTCGAAGCCGGGTAACGGCCCGCTGCTTGAAGTCCCGATGAGCATTCAGTACAAACATCCGGCATGGCTGAATGCGGTGAAACAGCGCTATGACCGCTTGCGGGGTAAATATCGCTCGCCATCGGCGAACTGGCTGCGTCCGTCGGGTGGGAACAGCGCCCAAATGATCGACGTGGCAGATAAATGCCTGTCCCAGGGCAGCGATTATGTGGAGTTTATGCTGCATTCTTCAGAGTTTATGCCCGGTGGCAGCCCAACCTTTGCTGATGAAGCGGCGATTGAGGGGTTATATGAAGATCTGGAGCAGCTGTTTGCCTGGCTGGCTACCCGGACGCAGGGCATGACGCTGGCGGAGTTTTATCAGCACAAGCAGCCATAAAAAAGCCCGTGCTTACCGCACCTGAGTGTTGGCCCTTGTGGGGCAGGTGCGGGCGTTTATCTCACTTTTTCAACCAGGCTTTGATTGCCCGTTTTTTATAACTGAAACGCACGTCACCCGCGAAAAAGAAGCCCAACGAATAGAGCTCATCAACCCGTTTTTTCACGGTCTGCATTTGCTGCGGCGTTAAGTGCGCGCGATGGTTGCTATAAATATCGAACCAGTGGCAGTTAATGAGCGGCTTAAATTTGGCGGGGAATTGCTTTTCCATACTCAGCGTGCATTCCACCAGGGGTGTAATTTTACTGGCGTCCAGCGTAGTCGACAGGCTGTCAGGGCGTTTTACGTAATAATAGTGGCCAGCGCGTTGATAAAAAATCTGGCTGGCCTGCATCAGCATACCCGGGAAAACGGCGAAATCTTCATAGCAAACCATCGCCGGGATTGGGTTACGCTGGTAAATATCGCGACGAATAAACTGCCCAATCAAATGCGCCTGAAAATCTTTATGGATCAGAAAACGGCGAATGGCGTCATCCTGGGTAAGTGCTTCGGGCGTAAATCCTTGCCAGTCGGTTGAGATTTTACGCAAGTCGCGAATTTCGAGTAAACGCGTGAGCAACATATCCGGTTGCTGTTTTCTTAAAAACGCAACGGCATCATGCAAGCTAAGTGGTTTCAGTAAGTCGTCACTGTCCAGCATGGTGATATATTCACCGCTCGCCAGCGCAACTGCGCTGCTGCGTACCTGGCCCACGTTACGATAGTTAACGCAGCGAGTGAGGGCATTTGGCAGGCGCGGCACCCACTGATCAATAATCGTCTGCGTGGCATCGTCAGAACTGTCGTTAAACAGAATGACTTCGACGGCATCTCTGGTATCGCCCAGTGCTGTGTTTAAGCTTTCCAGCGTGGCCGCCAGTGTTTTTTCGGCATTGTGCGCCGCAATAATGACGCTCAGAAAAGTCATATCAGTGAATTGCCCTGCACGGCGGAGGAATGTAGAAGCGAATGGGTTTTTGGCAGTTCGGTTATAAAGTGTTTGATTGCCGCAATATCGTCGTCGCTAACAGCAAAAAGCGCTTCTCTTGGCTGAGTGAAATAGTAACGTGTCTCAAAAACATAAGAGCTGATGTTTGCATCATTGCCAATCAACAGCACATTTCCTAACGGGCGTTGCTCGTAATGGCAACAAGGCCCAAAAAGCAATATCACCGGTACACCGACCGCATCTGCGATATAAACATTTCCTGAATCGGACGCAATATAACAGTCCATTTTCGCAATTGCCCACGGCAATTCGACCAGTGAGACTTTACCTATCATATTGACCAGATTAGGCATCTCTCCATAGGAGCGAATAATATCATCCATCCAGGGTTGCTCATTCGGCGCGCCAAAGACATAGAACGTACAAGGCAGCGACGCGAGGCTGTCGAACAGAGTTTTCCAGATAACGGGTGGAATGGTTTTGGCTTTATTGCCCGCTGAAATACTGATACCGATGCGAATAACGTCGGGCTTATCGAGAATGCCGGGATACACCGACGGTTTAAACAGCGGCTTCGTTGCGTGTTTTGGTGCGTCCTGCCAGGTGAGCGTACGATTGGCGAGACGCAGATAATTGGTCACGGAAAGCGTGCGTCTTTCATGGTTAACCGTGCCATCTGCCGTTGCGTAAAAGATCCCGTGGTACCAGCGGCGGGTATAGATACTTAAAAACTGTTTATTGTTGGCGTTACAGACGGCGGCGAAAAAGAGGTTACAGCTGGTGGGTTGCAGAAGGTAGACATTATCGTAGCGGTTCATGATGTAGCAGGCGAAACAGAGCTTACGCCACAGGTTGCGTTTTTGCTGCTCGATATAGAACGCCTGATCGATGGTGTCATCATGTTTTACCAGCGCGCTGACGCTACGGCTCACCAGGACATCGCTTTTTTGCAGCCAGCCTAACAAGGGGGTGGCATTGATAAAGTCGCCGATTTTAGCTGTTTGAATAACAAGGTTTTTACCCGTATTTTTACGAAACAGCTTACCAATGAGTTTCACCGGTAGAAGTAAAATCAGCAGAAATACATAGCTCATCGCTTAAATATCCATATCAGAAAGCCGATGGTTGTCCTGAAGATATGTAAAAATTTCATGTGCGCTAATGTCTCCCATACGCTGAGAAGGGCTGACCATTTGATGCTGATTTTTACCGTAACCGCCGATTAACCCCGGATCGGTTGGACCAAAAAGCGTGACATTCGGTCTGTCCAGCGCGGCGGTCAAATGACTCAGCCCGGTATCGACAGAGACAACAGCCATGGCGCCAGCCAATTGCGCCGCGACCTGCGCCAGAGAGAGTTTGGGCAGAACTTCTACATTGGGAAACCCTGCTGCCAGTCGTTCTGCTCGCTGACGTTCGTGTTCTGCGCCCCACGGGAGTTTAATATGGATGCCCGTTGGTTGCATTAGCTCTATGAGCCTTCGCCAGTGTGTCTCCGGCCAGTGCTTGTCATCGCGCGTGGTCGCGTGCAGAAAAATGACATACGGATCGCTACCTTGCGCCACATCGCCCACAAAATGTTGTGCAATGGCGTAATCACCCTGCGCTTGCGGCTTTACATAGCCCAGGCTTTTCGCAAACAGCTCGCGGGTTCGCTCGACCGCATGCTGCTGTTTGGCAATATGGTGTCGGCGATTATAGAACAGACTTGCCAGCGGCTCCCGCGCCGTTCGCCAGTCCATGCCATGTTTAACGCCATGCGCCAGGCGAGTGACCAGCGCGGCGCTTTTGACCAGCCCCTGCGCATCAATAATCGCATCGTAATGTTGCGCCTGCACGGCGGCGCGAAAAGCGTTGCGCTCCGCTTTGATCGGCGCAGAGAACCAGGCTTTGCGCCAGCGGCGAATGGCAACGGGAATAACCCGATCAACGGCAGCATGCCAGGACGGGATTTGTGCAAAACCCTCTTCCACTACCCAGTCAAAACGAATACCCGGAATAGCATGAACGGCATCGGTCAGCGCGGGTAGCGTATGCAGCACATCTCCCATTGAGGAGGTTTTAACAATCAGTACCCGCATCAATTATCCTTGTGCGTCCAGCAGCAGACCATTCAGCTCTTCCAGCACGCGCTGCGGCGTAATGTCGATAAGGCTCTGGTGATAGCCTTCAGCCGCGTCGCCTTTGCGCACTTTATGGTAGCCCGTGATCAGGCGAATAACGCGCGCTTTGTGCGAGAGCGGCGGTGTGAAGTCCGGGCTGCTTGGGCCATAAAGCGCCACTAATGGGCGGTCAAGCGCGGCGGCGACATGCATCAGGCCGGAGTCATTGCTGACCACGGCTTTGCAGGCAGCGATCAGCACGACAGCCTGCTCTAACTGCGTTTCTCCCGCCAGGTTGCGGCACCATGCTTGTTGCTCCACGCTAAGCGCGGCAAGAATTTGATTGCCGGCATCGTGATCTTTAGCCGAGCCAAACAACGCGATCTGGTAGCCTTCGTCGATCAACTGTTTGGCCAGCTCAGCATAGTGATAATGCGGCCAGCGTTTGGCAGGCCCAAACTCTGCGCCTGGGCAGAAACCAATCATCGGGCGTTCAGCGGCGATGTCAAAGGCGGCACAGACCTGCGACTTCTCAGCGTCGTTAACCTGCAATTGCGGCCACAGCAGCGGCTGCGGCAGATCACTGGCTGAGCGCATGACCCCTTTGTCGTAGGCCAGCGCCACATAGCGCTCAACCATTAACGGCCAGGCTTGTTTGTCCAGCACGCGGGCATCGTTGAGCAGGCCGTAACGCATTTCGCCGCGCCAGCCGGTACGGTGTGGAATACCGGCGAAGAACGGCACCAGCGCAGATTTAAAAGAGTTTGGCAGCACATAAGCGCGATCGTATCGCCGTTCGCGCAGGCTATGGCCCAGTTTGCGACGCGCGCCAATCTCCAGCGCGCCGTGACCCAGCGGCATAGGAATGGCTTCGTTCACTTCCGGCATCCGTGATAAAAGCGGACGGCACCATGCGGGTGCCATCACGTCGATTACTGCCTGGGGAAAGCGCGCTTTCAGCGTGCGATAAAGACTTTGCGACATCATCATGTCGCCAACCCAGGATGGGCCAATCACCAATATTTTCATACTTATGCGTCGCGGTTCAGCCATTCCATATATTCGGTTACGCCTTCAGCGACGGTTTTGAACGGCTTGTCATAGCCCGCAGCGCGCAGCTTGCTCAGATCGGCCTGCGTGAAAGCCTGATAGCGGCCTTTCAGTTTATCCGGGAAGGGGATGTACTCAATGCTGCCTTTTTTATGAAAAGCCAGCGTTGCATCGGCAACGGCCTGGAAGGACTCCGCACGGCCTGTACCGAGGTTGAAAATGCCGGAAACACCGTTTTCCCAGAACCACAGGTTCACTGCCGCCACATCACCCACATAGACAAAATCGCGCTTGAAGCTATCGCTGCCTTCAAACAGTTTCGGGCTTTCGCCGTTATTTAACTGGGTGTTGAGGTGAAATGCCACACTCGCCATGCTGCCTTTATGGCCTTCGCGCGGGCCATAAACATTAAAATAGCGGAAGCCGACGATGGGGGAATTCGCTTCCGGCAGAATGCCGCGCACATATTCATCAAACAGCAGTTTGGAGTAGCCATACACGTTGAGCGGCTTCTCGTATTCGCGGGATTCGATAAAGTCAGACGTACGGCCGCCGTAAGTCGCAGCGGAAGAGGCGTACAGGAACGGGATTTCGCGTTCCAGGCAGTAATGTAGCAGCTCTTTGGAGTACTGATAGTTGTTATCCATCATGTACTTGCCATCCCACTCGGTAGTGGAAGAGCAGGCGCCTTCATGGAACACCGCTTCAATATCGCCGAATTCTTCGCCAGACATAATCTGGATCAGAAAATCTTCTTTATCCATATAGTCGGCAATATGCAGGTCGACAAGATTGACAAACTTGGTGCCGTCTTTCAGGTTGTCCACCACCAGAATATCCGTGATGCCTTTATCATTCAGAGCCTTAACTATGTTGCTGCCGATGAAGCCCGCGCCGCCGGTAACGATGATCATAACTGTACCTTTGAAAAGTGAAGCGTTGAGACGATCTCAGACACTAATATTTCTTATCATACCATCACATTGCCGACCCTTCAGCCATTCAGCGGGGTAACGCTAAGGCGCTGCGTGATTTATGCTACAAAATGGATAAGTGGTGATGTGTCATCTCGTATCACCGTATAGCTTTGGGTAATATGTGCTGAAATTTGCCCTGTCTGGAGAATTGCGATGCGTGGGGATTTTTATAAGCAGTTAACGAACGACCTGGAAACCGCACGGGCGGAAGGTCTGTTCAAAGAAGAACGCATTATCACGTCGGCGCAACAGGCTGACATTACCGTGGCCAATGGTAGCCACGTTATTAACTTCTGTGCCAATAACTACCTCGGCCTGGCCAATCATCCTGAATTGATTGCGGCGGCAAAAGCGGGCATGGACAGCCACGGTTTCGGTATGGCCTCTGTGCGCTTTATCTGCGGCACGCAAGACAGCCATAAAGTGCTGGAGCAGAAACTTGCCGACTTCCTCGGCATGGAAGATTCCATCCTCTACTCTTCTTGCTTTGATGCTAACGGTGGGCTGTTTGAAACCCTGTTGGGTGCTGAAGACGCCATCATCTCCGATGCGCTGAACCATGCCTCGATTATCGATGGTGTTCGTCTGTGCAAAGCAAAACGCTACCGCTATGCCAATAACGATATGCAGGAGCTGGAAGCGCGTTTGCAAGAGGCACGTGAGGCCGGTGCGCGTCATGTACTGATTGCCACCGACGGCGTGTTCTCAATGGATGGTGTGATTGCCAACCTGAAAGGCGTGTGCGACCTGGCAGATAAATACGATGCGCTGGTCATGGTCGATGATTCTCACGCAGTGGGTTTTGTTGGCGCTAACGGCCGTGGTACGCATGAGTACTGCGACGTGATGGGGCGGGTCGATATCATCACCGGTACGCTGGGCAAAGCGCTGGGCGGGGCATCCGGCGGTTATACCGCGGCACGCAAAGAGGTGGTTGAGTGGCTGCGTCAGCGTTCCCGCCCGTACCTGTTCTCTAATTCACTGGCACCTGCAATTGTTGCCGCGTCGATCAAAGTGCTTGAGATGCTGGCATCCGGGGGTGAATTGCGTGACCGCTTGTGGTCCAACGCCCGCTTGTTCCGCGAAAAAATGACGGCCGCAGGCTTTACGCTGGCTGGGGCCGATCACGCCATTATCCCGGTGATGCTGGGCGATGCGGTGGTTGCGCAAAACTTCGCCCGCGAACTGCAAAAAGAGGGCATCTATGTCACCGGTTTCTTCTACCCGGTGGTGCCAAAAGGCCAGGCGCGTATTCGCACGCAGATGTCTGCGGCGCATAGCCCGGAGCAAATTGAGCGTGCGGTAGCAGCCTTTATCCGCATTGGTAAACAGCTGGGCGTGATTGCCTGAGGACCATGATGAAAGCACTATCCAAACTGAAAGCGGAAGAAGGCATCTGGATGACCGACGTCGCGGAACCGGATGTGGGTCATAACGATTTGCTGATTAAAATCCGCAAAACTGCCATTTGCGGCACCGATGTGCATATCTACAATTGGGACGAGTGGTCGCAGAAAACCATTCCCATTCCCATGGTGGTCGGGCATGAGTACGTCGGTGAAGTGGTCGGCATGGGGCAGGAAGTCAAAGGCTTCAGGATCGGCGATCGCGTGTCTGGCGAAGGCCATATTACCTGCGGTCATTGCCGTAACTGCCGGGCTGGCCGCACCCATTTGTGCCGCAATACGGTGGGCGTCGGCGTTAACCGTCCAGGCTGTTTTGCCGAGTATCTGGTGATCCCGGCTTTCAACGCTTTTAAAATTCCGGACAATATCTCCGACGATCTGGCCTCCATTTTTGACCCGTTCGGTAATGCGGTGCATACCGCACTCTCCTTCGACCTGGTGGGTGAAGATGTGCTGGTTTCCGGTGCCGGCCCTATCGGCATTATGGCGGCGGCAGTGGCAAAACATGTTGGCGCACGCCACGTGGTGATCACCGATGTGAACGAATACCGTCTCGATCTGGCACGGAAAATGGGTGTTACCCGTGCGGTTAACGTTAGCAAAGAGAGCCTGACCGATGTCATGGCAGAGCTGGGCATGACCGAAGGGTTCGACGTCGGGCTGGAGATGTCTGGCGCGCCGCCAGCTTTCCGCACCATGCTCGATACCATGAACCACGGCGGGCGTATTGCTATGCTGGGGATCCCGCCGTCGGATATGTCTATCGACTGGACCAAGGTCATCTTCAAAGGGCTGTTTATCAAAGGTATTTATGGCCGTGAGATGTTTGAAACCTGGTATAAAATGGCTGCATTGATCCAGTCTGGTCTGGATCTCTCGCCGATTATTACCCACCGTTTCGGCATTGATGACTTCCAGCAGGGCTTTGATGCCATGCGTTCAGGGCATTCAGGTAAGGTGATCCTGAGCTGGGATAAGTAAGAAAAAAGGGGCCGCTGGCCCCTTTATCATGATTGTTGCTGCTGTTTCTCTTTGTCCGTCAGGTAGCGCACTTTGCGCGTATAATCCTGCCCTTTAAACAATAACTTGCTATCGGTTGATGCCAGATATTTCTGCCATTCCGAAAGGGGGAAGCCGCCGTGTGCGCCAATCACCTCCGAGGGGATCACCGCTTCCTGACCGCCGATTTTCTTCGACACCGGCCAGTTCATCCAGTCGCCCAGGTTTACCGTTTTCAGGTCGAGCATATCCAGTAATGCAGCCAGCGGCAGCTGGTCAGTCGGCGGCTGGCTGTCTTCCATTAGCTCCCAGGTATCCTGAAAAAGAGTCAGCCAGAGCGGGCAAATACGCCGCCAGGTCTTTTTGGTCGCCGCCAGGAAGGCACCGTTAACATGATCAACCAGATAAGGGCGCACGGTCTCTTTATAGTAAGCCGGTACGTTTTCTGCGGGTGCGCCGTCCAGCTTGGCAATCATTTTGCCCTGACGGAAGCTGGAGTAGATATGCATATCCGCCATGTTGATGTCGGGCATTTTTAGCAGGTTGAGATCGGAGTCGATCATCAGCACCCCTTCACCGCGAGCCTGTAGCGGCGCGTTGAGCTTAATCAGCCTGCTCAAATAGATCTGCTTGTAGCGATAGCTTTCTTCGCGTTTCGGTAAATCCAGCGTGACGACGCGCGTCCTGGCAGGCAGTTGACCAAATGCAGATTCGGGTTGGTCCGTCACAATCACGATTTCGCTCACGCGATCGGCAAAACGTTCGGCAAAGGTCGCCGAAAGCAGCGCTTCTTCAACGAAGTCTGCGCCGGTGCAGGGAATAACAACCGAATCGACCGCAATGCGCTTATCAGACGCCGGAAGCGAGCGGTAAGGAAGGTTATGCCGACTCGTAATATGGCGATATCTCGCGTTCAGAAATTTAAACATGTCCGTCTCGTTGTGAATATTCAGGATCCAGCACCGCTTCGACACCCTGCACGTAATGCTCTATTGCGTAGGTGCTGCGTATCTTCTCGTTTGCGCGGGCGGCCAGTTGTTGCCGCAGTGCGGCATTGCTCCAGATCTGTTCAAGGTGGGCAGACAATTGCCCGACGTCGCTCCACGGGAACAGCAACCCGGTGGACTGGTGTTCAATCAGCTCGGCGGTGCCGGTCACATCTGAGCCAACAACCGGAATACCAAGCAACATGGCTTCCAGCACAACGCGGGGCAGGCCTTCACTTTGCGACGCCAGAATAAACGCATCGAAGGTAGAAAGATAATCGAAGGGCGTATTCTGAAAACCGGTGAACAGCACCTTATCCGCAATGCCTGATGCCTTCGCCTGTTGCGTCAATGCGTTGCGCTCACCCCCTTCGCCTACGAGGATCATTTTCCATTTTGCTTGCGGGTGGCGTTGGTGAAACAGGCTCAACGCAGTGAGCGTATGATGATTTGCTTTACGTTGGATCAGCGAGCCAACACTGCCGAACACGAAAGTGTCGTCATCCAGCCCCAGTTGTTGACGCATGGCCTGGCGATCCGGCAGCGGTTGATGAATATCAATGGCATTATTGACCGTGGTGCACAGGGCGGGTTTGACACCGTGTTTTAGCAAAACCCGTTCAACGCCGTGTGAAACGGCAATCACCTTCGTCACATGCTGGTTAACCAGGTTAACCACAGGCGGGGGGAGCACCGGTTCAATGCGGCAATGTTGTACCAGGCGAACTGGCAACCTGGCGGCCGCGAGGTAACCCTCTTCGTTGGTGGCGGGCTGGTTGTTCATGTACAGCGTGTCGAAATGGCCGTTCTTCAACAGCGTTTCTATTGCGCTGGCATTGGGCAAAATTCGCCACAAGCGGTCAATACGCCGCACGAACGCTTTGCGCGCGCTGCGTGAGAAAAACAGCAGGCTGCGTCCCAGCTCTTTCGTCAGTTTTGCCCATGCAGGTTGCCTGCACTGAGGAATAATTACCAGCGGGATGCCGATGCTGTTCAGCACCTGACCGATCGTTTGCCCTTGCGCGCGGCTGTAATCCTTGTAGAAACAGCAAGTAATATCAAACTTCTGGCGATCAATCCGCTTCAGCAGCTCGAGCATACTGTTTGTGCCACCCCCCCATTCGTTGCCGGTATCCAGCAGGAGGATTTTGTGTCTTTGCGGCATGACGGAACCTGTTTGCGATGCAAAACCAGGCCGCATTATAGAGAACCCGGTTCGCATTCTGCAAAAATTACGCTTTTTTGCCCCAACCTTGCCATTGCTGATGCAGGTATTGGGTGAGCGAACTCTCGCTGATGCTCTCACCCAGTACCGTAAAGAAGCGGGTGGCGTCAACAGGCTGCAATTTCTGTTTTGTTTTGCACAGTTTCACGCCACGGAAGGGGTTACGCGGGGGTGGCGGGGCGATGCCGCCGGGCCTCGCATTATCGATTTGCGGCTCATTCAGGAGGCTACTCGGGCGCACCAGCGTAATATCGGCGGGCAGAGTGTAGATAACCTGTTGCAAGACACGCACGGTTGCCGGGTGAGGATGGCCAATCGCGATGGCGGAACCATTACGGCGTGCCAGCTCCACAGCCCGATCGAACTGGCGGCGAATGTCGGCTTCGTTTTGTGTATCGTCAAGGAACACTTTGCGTTTGATCACTTTCACGCCAGTACCCGCCGCGGCATGCAGCGCCTGGCTGTTGCCGATGGTCATGCTGTCGAGAAAATAGAGATTGTAGCGTTCCAGCGCCTGCATCACTTTTTGCATCCCGAACAGGCTGGAGGTCATGGCGCTGCCCATATGATTATTCAGACCCACAGCGTAAGGCACTTTGCTGACGGCATCGCTGATGATGCGTTCGATCTCGGTGCTGCTCATATCCGGGCGCAGAGTGTCTTTTTCCAGCGGTTGCTTACTGAGGGGAGCCATCGGCAGATGGATCAGCACTTCATGGCCGCTGTTATGAGCTTTGGTGGCCATTTCCCGCGCGTGTGTCGCATTTGGTAACACCGCGACGGAAACCGCCTGCGGCATGGCCAGCACCTGGTTTTCAGTCTGCGGACGGTAGCCAAAGTCGTCGATTACGATGGCCAGTTTTCCGGCAAACGCCGGCGAGGAAAAAGCCAGCACGCTACCCAGCGTGAGAACAATACGACGAAATTGAAGCAAAACTTATCTTCCCAACCACGGTTGTGGATTGACCGCCTGACCCTGACGGCGAATTTCGAAATAGAGTGATGGCCGGCCCTGACCGCCACTGCTGCCAACGAGTGCTATCGGCTGACCGGCGCGCACCTGCGTACCCACGCTGACCAGCGCGCTCTGGTTGTAGCCATAAAGGCTCATGTCGCCCTTGCCGTGCTCAACCACGACCACCAGGCCATAACCTTGCAGCCAGTCGGCAAGGATCACGCGACCATCGGCGACAGCTTTGACTTCGCTGCCTTCAGACGCACCGATAACAATCCCTTTCCAACGTAGCTCACCCTGCAATTGTTCGCCATAACGATGGAGTAACGGGCCGCGAACCGGCCAGATAGCCTGACCGGAGGGCGAACCCAGCCCGCCGGTGCGGGACATGAGCGAGCGTTCGCTCTCTGTCGGTTTGTAGGTGGTGCCTTTGCGGCTGGCGTCTTTCTGCCGATCGCGCACTGCCTGCGCTTCGCGGGCTTCACGCTCGGCACGGGCTTTTGCGGCGGCTTCTGCACGGGCAAGACGGTCGCGCAAACGTGATTCGTTGGCGCGCAGTTCGCTCAACTGTTGCTGGCCTGCCTGAATAGAGGACTCCAGCCCGCTCAGGGTTTTTTGCCGCTCGTTACGTGCCTGCTCCAGCTTCGCCTGCTGTGCTTTTTGCTCATACAACAGCGTCTGTTGCTGGCTCTGTTTCTCTTCCAGTTCGGCTTTCTGCGAGGCAACCTCTTCCCGCGTCTGTTTCAACTGGGCAATTGTTTCCTGGCGCGCCTGGTTAAGATAACCAAAGTAGGCCTGCAAACGCTGGCCGCGCTGACTCTCTTCACCGCTTAAAATCAGTTGAATACCGGTATGCTCACCCTGGCGAAATGCCGCATCCAGTTGGGCCGCAAGGTTATGTTCCTGCGTTGCGCGCTGGCGTTCCAGTTTGGCGATGGATGCATTCATCTCATCAATCTGTTTATTCAGTTGGGCGAGGGTGGTTTGCGTTTCATGCAGCTGGCGGGCGGCGGCGGAAATGGCCTGTTCCTGCGCCTTGAGTTGGGCAAGAAGCCCGGCGCGTTGTTGCTGTTGCTGGCGTACCGCGCGTTCTTTTTCGGCGATATCAGCCTGAATGGATTTCAACTGGTCGCGATCGTCCGCATGGGCTGATACGGCGCACAGCAATGCGCCAGCGCAGAGTGCGCTGGCGCAGATCAGGGGCCGAATTCCGCCCCAGGTAATAGAAAAAATCGCCTTTCCCCTCATGGGGAGCGATTATTCCACGATGAACAGCGGCTTACCAGTCATCTCTTGCGGGATTTCCATGCCCATCAGCGTCAACATTGTCGGCGCGATGTCGGAAAGTTTACCACCAGCAATCGCCTTCACGGCCTTGTCGCCAATGTAGATCAACGGTACCGGCAGATTGGTATGCGCGGTGTGCGCCTGGCCGGTTGATGGGTCACGCATTTGCTCGGCATTGCCGTGGTCTGCGGTGATCAGCAACTGGCCGCCAACGGCTTCCACCGCTTTGGTCACTTCTGCTACACAGAGATCCAGCGCTTCAACAGCGGCAACAGCGGCGTCAAACACGCCCGTATGACCGACCATATCCCCGTTCGGGTAGTTACAAATGATGGTGTCGTACTTACCGCTGGTGATCGCGCCGACCAATTTTTCGGTTAATTCTGCAGAGCTCATTTCGGGCTGCAGGTCGTAAGTCGCCACTTTCGGGGAGTTGATCAGAATGCGATCTTCACCCGGGAACGGCTCTTCAACGCCACCGTTAAAGAAGAAGGTCACGTGGGCATATTTTTCGGTTTCGGAAATACGCAACTGGGTTTTGTGGTGTTTTGTCATCCATTCACCCAGTGTATTTGCCAGTGATGCAGGCGGATAGGCAACGGCGGCTTTGATGTCGGCGGCATATTCGGTCAGCATGACGAAATCGGCAAGTTTCACCACTTTCTTACGCGCAAAGCCGTCGAAGTCCGCATTTACAAAGGCGCGAGTGATTTCACGCGCGCGGTCAGCACGGAAGTTCATGAAAATCAGCGCATCGCCGTCTTGCATGGCGGCGTCTGGTTGACCCGCAGCACGGATCACAGTGGCTTTAACGAACTCATCGTTTTCGTCACGTGCATAGGCTGCCTGCAAACCGGCAACGGCGCTGTCGAAGGTGAACTCGCCTTTGGCCTGAGTCATCAGATCATAAGCATGCTCAACACGATCCCAGCGGTTATCGCGGTCCATGGCGAAGTAGCGACCAATAATGGAGGCGACGCGGCCTTTGCCGAGCGCGGCGAATTTATCCTCGAATTTTTTCAGTGAAGATTCAGCGCTGCGCGGCGGGGTATCACGTCCGTCCAGGAAGGCATGCAGGTAGATTTTTTCTGCACCGCGTTCAGCAGCCAGCTCTACCATTGCCATAATGTGGTCTTCATGGCTGTGCACGCCGCCAGCAGAGAGCAGGCCCATAATGTGTACCGCTTTGCCTGCGGCAACAGCGTTGTCCACCGCGCCAGACAGTACCGGGTTGCTGAAGAAGGTGCGTTCTTTGATTTCCACGTCAAGACGGGTCAGATCCTGGTAAACAATGCGACCGGCGCCAAGGTTGACATGGCCCACTTCAGAGTTACCCATCTGACGATCCGGCAGACCGACTTCCAGCCCGGAGGCATCAATCAGGGTATGAGGACGAGTTGCCCACAGTTGATCCATTACCGGGGTTTTGGCGTTAAAAATGGCGTTATCTTGCTGGTCTTCACGGTAGCCGTAGCCATCCAGGATCACCAGTACCATAGGTTTTTTAGAAACCGACATTGCGACAACCTCTTGCTCAGAGACAAAAAAATTTGCGTAATTTTACTACAGCTGAATCGATCAAATAGCCGCAGAAGATCAAAAAAAGCGGCGGCTCGACGGTGAGTTTTCGCCACTTATCTTCATTTTTTTCGTAACACTCCGCAGAAAATGCATTCCGTCGTCCTCGCTGGCTGTATTTGCCACACTGCGCAGGTATACTCCTGTCCTGGTTTTTTTAATCACTTAGTCGGGAGTCGTTACCCCAGATGCAAGAAATTATGCAATTTATTGGCCGCAACCCCATACTGTGTATCGCCTGGGTGGCGTTACTCGGGGCGGTGCTGTTCACCACTTTCAAAGGCCTTGCGTCTAAAGTGAAAGTGATTTCTCGCGGCGAAGCCACACGCTTGATCAATAAAGAAGACGCCATCGTGGTGGATTTGCGCCAGCGTGATGATTTCCGTAAAGGTCACATTGCAGGCTCCGTGAATTTGCTGCCAAACGAGATCAAAGCCAATAATGTAGGTGAGCTTGAGAAACACAAAAGCGCGCCTGTCATCGTGGTTGATGGAACGGGTATGCAGGCGCAGGCACCGGCAAATGCGTTGACCAGCGCGGGCTTTGAAAAAGTCTACGTGCTGAAAGATGGTATCTCCGGCTGGATCGGAGAGAATCTGCCGTTAGTTCGCGGTAAATAATTTGCCCGGCGGGAAAGCGCCCGCTGGGTTAAACCCGGAGAAAAGTGATGGCCAATATTGAAATCTACACGAAAGCAACCTGCCCGTTTTGCCACCGTGCAAAAGCGCTGTTGAGCAGCAAAGGCGTGGCTTTTGCTGAGCTGCCGATTGATGGCGATGCGGTAAAACGTGAAGAGATGATTCAACGTAGTGGCCGTACAACGGTTCCGCAGATTTTTATTGATGCGCAGCACATTGGCGGCTGCGACGATTTATATGCGCTGGATGCGCGTGGCGGGCTGGATCCGCTGTTGCGTTAATGCTTTGAAGCACTACAACACTTAAGGGTTATTCACTCATGTCTGAACAAAACAACACCGAAATGACTTTCCAGATTCAGCGTATTTATACGAAAGATATCTCTTTCGAAGCGCCGAATGCGCCACACATCTTCCAGAAAGAGTGGCAGCCGGAAGTGAAACTGGATCTCGACACCGCCTCCACGCAACTGGCAGAAGGCGTTTATGAAGTGGTTCTTCGCGTAACCGTAACCGCTTCCCTGGGCGAAGAGACTGGCTTCCTGTGTGAAGTACAGCAGGGCGGTATCTTCTCTATCGACGGTATCGAAGGTACCCAGATGGCGCATTGCCTTGGCGCATACTGCCCGAACATCCTGTTCCCGTATGCCCGTGAATGCATCACCAGCCTGGTGTCCCGCGGTACATTCCCGCAACTGAACCTCGCGCCGGTTAACTTTGATGCGCTGTTCATGAATTACCTGCAACAGCAGACTGGCGAAGGTGCCGAAGAACATCAGGATGCCTGATGAACGCACTTAATGCTGCAATGACTGTGATCGGTGCCGGTTCTTACGGCACCGCTCTTGCCATCACGCTGGCGAGAAATGGTCACCAGGTTGTGCTCTGGGGCCATGACCCAAAACATATCGCGGCCCTGCAACATGACCGTTGTAACGCCGCGTTCCTCCCCGATGTGCCTTTTCCCGATACGCTCCATTTAGAAAGCGACCTTGCGCAAGCGCTGGCAGCCAGCCGCAATATTCTGGTGGTGGTGCCAAGCCATGTTTTTGGTACCGTGCTGACGCAAATTAAACCGCTGATGCGGCACGATGCGCGCATTGTCTGGGCCACTAAAGGCCTTGAAGCTGAAACAGGCCGGTTGCTGGAAGATGTTGCGCGTGAAGCGCTGGGCGAAGAGATTCCGCTGGCGGTGATCTCTGGGCCGACGTTCGCCAAAGAACTGGCGGCTGGCTTGCCAACGGCGATTTCGCTGGCTTCGACCGATGCGCAGTTCGCAGAGGATCTTCAGCAACTTCTACACTGCGGCAAAAGCTTCCGCGTTTACAGCAACCCGGACTTTATTGGCGTGCAGCTGGGCGGCGCGGTGAAAAACGTCATTGCGATTGGCGCAGGCATGTCTGACGGCATTGGTTTTGGCGCAAATGCGCGCACGGCACTGATCACGCGTGGCCTGACCGAAATGTCGCGCCTTGGCGCTGCGTTGGGCGCCGATCCGGCAACCTTTATGGGAATGGCGGGGTTGGGCGATCTGGTGCTGACATGTACCGATAATCAGTCACGCAATCGCCGTTTCGGCATGATGCTTGGTCAGGGCATGGATGTGCAAAGCGCCCAGGACAAGATAGGCCAGGTGGTGGAAGGCTACCGCAATACCAAAGAAGTGCGCGCGCTGGCGCACCGGTTTGGCGTCGAAATGCCAATAACCGAGGAAATTTATCAGGTATTGTATTGCGGAAAAAATGCGCGCGAGGCAGCATTGACCCTGTTAGGTCGTGCCCGTAAAGACGAGCGCAGCAACCACTAGCAATACGTCATCCTTCAGGCCGTCTCTCTGTTGGCGCTGTCTGCGCACCCCGGTCACTTACCGGGGCTGCTCAGGCTTGCCACGTCCACGCGCCAGAAGGATTTAATGTACCGAAACGCAGAGAGTCATGGAGTAAGCAATGCCGTGTGAAGAACTGGATCTGGTCTGGAACAATATCAAAGCCGAAGCCCGTGCGCTGGCGGATTGCGAGCCCATGCTGGCCAGTTTTTACCATGCCACGCTGCTCAAACATGAAAACCTGGGCAGCGCACTGAGTTATATGCTGGCGAACAAGCTGGCGTCGCCGATCATGCCGGCTATTGCCATTCGTGAAGTGGTGGAAGAGGCCTACGCAGCCGATCCGGAAATGATTGCCTCTGCGGCCTGTGATATTCAGGCTGTGCGCACGCGTGACCCGGCAGTGGATAAATACTCCACGCCGCTGCTCTACCTGAAAGGTTTTCATGCGCTGCAGGCTTATCGCATTGGTCACTGGCTATGGCTACAAGGGCGTCGTGCGCTGGCGATTTTCCTGCAAAACCAGGTGTCGGTAAGCTTCCAGGTGGACATTCACCCGGCGGCGAAAATTGGTCGCGGCATTATGCTCGATCACGCAACCGGCATTGTGGTAGGGGAAACGGCGGTCATTGAAGACGATGTGTCTATTCTGCAATCGGTAACGCTGGGCGGGACCGGAAAAACATCGGGCGATCGCCATCCAAAAATCCGCGAAGGCGTGATGATTGGCGCAGGCGCGAAGATCCTGGGCAATATTGAAGTAGGGCGCGGCGCGAAAATAGGCGCGGGCTCCGTGGTATTGCAACCCGTTCCGCCGCACACTACCGCTGCAGGCGTGCCGGCACGCATTGTGGGTAAACCCGAAAGCGACAAACCCTCAATGGATATGGATCAGCACTTTAACGGCATTAACCACGGGTTTGAATACGGCGACGGGATCTGATTTTCTGACGGTGTTACTCGCCAGAGTGAACCGGGTCAGTGCTTTTTGCCTTCACGCACGTTGAGTACGCTGCGTTTTTTCGCGCTGTCTCTTTCAACTTGCCTGCGCCAGAAAAAATCTCTGCGCAGGCAACGCATCAACTGCGCAGTACTGCGCCAGGGTAACCTAACTGGCGCCAGGCCTCATAGACCACCACCGATACGGCGTTAGACAGGTTCATGCTGCGGCTGCCCGGCATCATCGGAATACGGATTTTTTGCTCAGGCGGCAGCGCATCGAGAATGGTCGCTGGCAATCCACGGGTTTCCGGGCCGAACATTAAATAATCCCCGTCTTCGTAACTCACCGCACTGTGTGCTGGCGTCCCTTTGGTGGTCAGCGCAAACAGACGCTGCGGCTGTTCGGCAGCAACGAAAGCGGCATAATCGTGGTGGCGCTTTACGGCGGCAAATTCATGGTAATCCAGCCCGGCGCGGCGCAGACGTTTATCGTCCCAGGTAAACCCCATCGGTTCGATAATATGCAGGCTAAAGCCGGTATTCGCACACAGGCGGATGATATTCCCGGTGTTGGGCGGGATTTCTGGTTCGAATAAAACGATATTTAACATTGTGCAGCCCCTGGTAAAAACGCGGGGCAGAGGATAGCACTCTCCCCGGAACGGGGAGAGGGTTTTTTACTCAGGCTGCATCGCCGTGTGCCAGCGGCGCCAGTGCAGCAGGCAACTGGCTTAGCTCCTGTACCAGCGATGCCTTGCTGATTTCGCTAATCGAACGCGCGCCAGTCAGCGTCATTGCGACTTTCATTTCTTTTTCGATCAAATCCAGCAGGTTGGCCACGCCTTTACGTCCATGGGTTGCCAGCGCGTAAAGATACGCGCGGCCCAGCAGAACGGAGTCTGCGCCGAGCGCAATCATGCGCACCACATCAAGTCCATTACGGATACCGCTGTCGGCAAGAATGGCGATATCGCCTTTTACGGCATCGGCAATCGCCGGCAGCGCACGGGCAGATGAGAGCACGCCATCCAGCTGGCGGCCGCCGTGGTTAGACACCACAATGCCGTCTGCACCAAAGCGCACTGCATCGCGGGCATCTTCTGCGTCCAGGATCCCTTTGATCACCATCGGACCGTCCCAGAATTCCCGGATCCACTCCAGGTCCTTCCAGGAGATTGACGGATCGAAGTTTTTCGCCAGCCAGCCAATGTAGTCTTCCAGCCCTGTCGGCTTGCCAAGGTAAGTCGAGATGTTGCCCAGATCGTGCGGCCGCCCGTTCATTCCTACGTCCCATGCCCATTGCGGGTGCGTAACTGCCTGCCAGTAGCGACGCAGGGCCGCATTCGGGCCGCTCATCCCGGAGTGGGCGTCGCGGTAGCGCGCGCCCGGCGTAGGCATATCAACGGTAAACACCAGCGTAGAGCATCCCGCCGCTTTGGCTCGCTCCAGCGCATTACGCATGAAGCCGCGGTCACGCAGCACATACAACTGGAACCACATGGGACGTTTCAGGGTCGGCGCGACTTCTTCAATCGGGCAGACGGAGACGGTCGACAACGTAAAAGGAATGCCTTTCGCATCGGCGGCTCCCGCAGCCTGGACTTCGCCACGGCGGGCATACATGCCGCACAGCCCGACCGGTGCCAGCGCAACCGGCATAGAGAGCTTTTCGTTAAACAGCGTGGTTTCGAGGCTGAGGTCGGACATATTTTTCAGCACCCGCTGGCGCAGCGCTACCTGGGAAAGATCCTCAACATTGCGGCGCAGGGTGTATTCGGCATACGCGCCGCCGTCAATATAGTGGAAAAGGAATGGCGGCAGAATACGTTTGGCGGCTGCCCGGTAGTCACTGGCTGCGGAAATAATCATGCTTTTTTCTCCCTGGAGTGAATGAGCTGCTCGTCAGGCAGGCGGGTGATCCGTGCCTGGCGAGCCTGATCTTCATCGAACTGGCGAATGGTGGTATGCACAAAGCCGAGATGCGCCATCATGGCCTGACGTGCGCCATCGGCATCGCCGGCAACAATCGCCTGCATCACCGCCTGGTGCTGTTCAGTAAGTTGTGAAAAAACGGGGGGAACGAGGTACATACGCTGGCGGCTCTGTTTGACCGACGATTGCAGCAGATCGAAGAATCCACGCATGGTTTGCAGCAACACGACATTATGCGAAGCCTCTGCGATGGCAAGGTGAAAGCGCACATCCGCCTGCGAGGCCAGATCCGGGTCGTCGGATTGCGTGGCCTCAAAGCACAGCACGATTTTCTCTTTATCGGCCTCGGTGGCGCGCATGGCCGCATGCCAGGCGGTGCTGGCCTCAATGGCGTGGCGCGCTTCCAGAATATCAAAACTGTAATCCGGGTCGTCATTCAGCAACGTTTTGAGCGGCTGCACGATGTTTTGTTCAGACCATTCATCGTGTTGCCAGCGAACAAAGGTGCCGCCGCCGCGACGGCTCAGTAAGACGCCTTCGCTTACCAGCCGTGACAGGGCTTCACGCAATGAGTTGCGCGACACGCCAAGTTGCACGGCCAGTTGGCGTTCGGCGGGCAATTTCATGCCCGCTTCCAGGCGTTGTTCGGCAATCAGCGCCCGCACGCGATCAGCAACATCATCGGCGAGGCGTCTGGGTAAAACTTTCATGGGATCATCCAGGTCAATACATAGGCCTGAAGTGTGGTAATCAGGCCCACCATGCAGGTGAAAATCAGGCTGTGCTTAACAGTGAAGCGGAACAAATCCGACTCTTTCCCTACCAGGCCAACGGCTGCACAGGCGATAGCAATCGACTGAGGCGAGATCATTTTGCCGGTCACGCCACCGGTCGTATTGGCCGCCACCATCAAAATATCTGACACACCAATTTGTTGGGCTGCGGTGGCTTGTAAGGCGGCGAAGAGCGCATTCGACGAGGTATCCGAACCGGTAAGAAAGACACCCAGCCAGCCAAGGAACGGCGAAAAGAAGGTGAACGCGCTGCCAGTATGGGCAAGTGCCAGCGCCAGTGTTGATGACAGTCCGGAGTAGTTAGAAATAAAGGCGAAAGCCAGCACCATGCCGATGGAGTAAATCGGCAAGGCCAGATCACGCAGCGTACTCTTAAACGTGCTGATAGCGTCTCTGGGTTTCATGCGCAGCCAGACAATCGACAGAATGGCGGCAAACAAAATGGCTGTCCCGGTGGCAGAGAACCAGTCAAATTTGTACACCGCCGCGTAAGGCGTTGCCGCACTGACAACCGGCGGCATGCGGGCTACCAGTTTATCGAGGTACGGTACGGAAACAGTAAACACCCAGTCATACAGTGCACCACCCGGGGCAAACAGCGCCTTGAATGGCGGAACGCTCCACAGCGTGACGGTGGCGGTTAAAAACAGGAACGGGGACCAGGCGCGCAGCACCTGACCGGCGCTGTATTGGGTTTGTTTTAAATCCAGGTCGACCTGGGCGGCTCCCATATCGCCAAAGCGGAAAATACGTACGGGTTTCCAGCGTTTAAGGAACAGAGTCAGGCACACCAGAGACACCAGCGATGAGATGATGTCCGGCAGTTCCGGGCCAATAAAGTTTGAACTCAGATATTGTGCAATCGCAAACGAACCACCGGCCACGATCACCGCAGGCCAGGTCTCTTTCACGCCGCGCCAGCCATCCATAATCGCCATGATCCAGAACAGCACAATAATGGTCAGGAATGGCAACTGGCGGCCCACCATCTGGCCGATTTCAAAGCTGTCCAGACCGGTTACCTGCCCGGCAACCAGAATCGGGATGCCCATAGCGCCGAAGGCCACTGGCGCGGTGTTAACAATTAAGCACAGGCCTGCGGCATAGAGCGGATTAAACCCTAACCCCACCAGCAGTGCCGCGGTAATGGCGACCGGTGCGCCGAACCCGGCAGCCCCTTCCAGAAACGCGCCGAAAGAGAAACCAACAATCAACATTTGCAACCGCTGGTCGGGTGTAATGGACAGGATGGACGAGCGAATAATGTCAAACTGCCCGGTTTTGACCGAGATCTTATACACAAAGACGGCGGCGATAATGATCCAGGCAATCGGCCACAGGCCGTAGAAGAAGCCATACACCACCGAGGCCAGCGCATTTTTTAGCGGCATATCATAAAACAGCAGTGCCACGGCCAGCGCAATGGCGACCGTCCAACTAGCGGCAAGATAGCCTTTCAGCTTGAGCTTTATCAGCGCAAAAAAGAAAAACAGGATCGGCAGCGATGCGATCAGACTGGATAGCCAGATATTGCCGGCTGGGTCGTAATTCTGTTGCCAGAGATTCATGCAGGTCTCCTGAGAACCACAGCAAAACAGGCGGGCGGTAAGTCTGTGCTTATCTCTGCGTCACATGTTTTGTAAAAGTGGTCCTGCCAATGGTGTTGTGTAGGGTTTGTGATAACGAATGGTTATCCAAATGTTACCCACAGGCAAATGTTCTGTGACCAGATTTTGTCGAATTGTGAACCAGAGAGAAATTCAGGGAGGATTGGTAGGACCAATTGGGGCAGCCCGTGCCCCTCACGTAGAGAGGCTGGGCTGTTAAGCGCGGATCAGAACTCGCTTTTTGCAAAACCGGTCATGGCATCAAGACCCATCTCACGACCCAGCGCGGTCATCGGGTGCACGACAACCAGACCGCGCACGCTTTTTTTCAGTTTGCCGAGATCGGCCTGCTCTTTCTTGGTGATGGCGCGGCTGAACGGCATTTGCATCAGTTTCTGCGCTTCTTTACTCAGTTTCTGAATGTACTGCGCGCGCAGACGGGCGATCTCGTCTTCCAGCGTGGTTTTCTCTTTTTCCAGCTCGGCGTATTTATCTGCAGCTTCGACTAAAGAGAGCGCGGCCTGCTGGTGGCGAATCGCGTCAAGGCGGTCGCTCAGGCGCTTAATTTCGTTCTTTTCGACTTCTTTCATGGGGCTCAGTTTTGTTGGGGAAATAAAAGATAAGGATACAGCATTTATAACGGAGTTTACTTCTGGAATGCCTTTTTTAAACTGATTCGGGAGATCAGCTCGGTGAGCGACAGCACCATAGTGGATCGCACCACTTGTTGGTAGCGCTGTTTTTGCATGGCAAACAGGTTCGGATCGCTTTTATCAAACAGCGGTGTTGGCGGCAGGGCGGCAACACAGTGCAGCTCGCCGAATGGCCCAAGGATCTCATCATCGGTGAAGGCGTATTCTGTGCCGTCGTGGTTCAGCTCTTCGCGCAGCGCCATCAGCAGCTCTGCGTCTTCATATTCCGGGCGAGAAATCACCCCAAGACCGTAAATCAGCTTCAAACGCACGGACAAATTGCCCAGCGGTCCATCTCCGTCAAGCAGCGGCTCTACAGCATATTTCACCGCATAGTCGTCTTTGCGGAATACCTGCAGCACCAGAATATTGACCGCTTCATTGAGTAGCTCAACGGCAGCGATTAAAAAGCTTCGTACTGTTTTGCCCGCATTCAGACGCTCGAGTACACGGTTTTCGAAAGCCTGCGTTTGTTCCATTATTGCCTGCATATCTGACAATTTCGTTAACAGGCGCGGGATCTCCCGCGCCAGAGTCGGCATCATGCCTGTGCGTTATAGGCGTTGACGGCTTCGTTAACGACCGGGCTGTTGACCTCCAGGCCGGAAACCTGAGCCAGTGCAGCCTGCGGGCCTTTCTCAGCGATAAGCGCGGCCAGCTCCTGCGCCTGCGGATCCTGCTCGCTGCGGTAATGCATGGCAGCGGCGATACCTTTTACCAGGTTGGCATGCGGCAGGTTGTATTCCAGCGTGCCGAGCAACGGTTTAATCAGTCGGTCGCCAGCGCTCAGTTTACGCAGCGGCTGACGGCCTACGCGCTCAACATCGTCTTTCAGATAGGGGTTTTCAAAACGGCCCAGGATTTTCTGAATATACGCAGCGTGCTTATCGGCATCGAAGCCATAACGCTTGATCAGCACCGCGCCGCTCTCTTCCATTGCGCCTTTGACGACCGCACGGATGTTGGCATCCAGGATGGCGTCGCGAATGGTTTGAAGGCCGGTCTGTTTTCCAAGGTACGCGGTTATAGCATGCCCGGTATTCAGCGTGAAGAGCTTACGTTCAACAAATGCCATCAGGTTATCAGTTAATTCCATTCCTGGAATGTCTGGCAGCGTACCTTTGAACTGGGTTTTATCCACAATCCATTCGCTGAAGGTTTCCACGGTGACTTCCAGCGGATCGTGAGTTGCCGACTCAGACGGCGGAACGATACGGTCAACGGCAGAGTCGACGAAGCCAGCATGTTCTTCAACCCAGGCTTTGTCTGCATCGTCCAGGGCAGCCATAACATGGCCTTTCAACTGTGTGGTGCCGCGCACCATGTTTTCACAGGCAATAATGTTCAGCGGCGCATTAAGCCCCTGAGCTTTGCGTTTGGCCAGGCCTTTTGCGATAGCCGGGGCAATGCGCTCCAGCACGACAGGCCCCACTGCGGTGGTCACCAGGTCAACAGTGGCAATCAAATCCACCACCTCGTCGCCAATACTGCTTACCGCATTAACCCCGGAAACGGTATCAACCTGCTCATTTTCACCCACCACATGTACCTGGTAGCTATGACGGGCATTAAGGGCGTCGAGAACCACCTGATTCACATCGGCGAATGTCAGTTCAATCCCCGCGTCGGCCAGTAATTTGCCGATAAAACCACGTCCGATATTACCTGCGCCAAAATGTAATGCTTTCATAGTATTAACCTTTATCAATGTTTTTACCCGAGAGGGCTGGGGTGAGGAACCGCGTCAATTTCTCCTCACCCGAGCCCTCTCCCCGGCAGGGGAGAGAGCATCGGCCCGGTCAGTTGACCGGGCTAAGGGATTACTTACCAAGCAGCGCCAGAACTTCTTCCACGCTGGTGGTCTGAGCCAGACGTTGAATGACCGTCTCGTCATCCAGGGCGTTGGTGAGACTGGTGATCACCTGGATGTGCTCATTGTTACGTGCGGCGATGCCGATCACCAGACGGGCGATGTCATCTTCCTCTTCGCCGAAGCGAACACCCGCCGGATACTGGCAGAACACGACGCCCGTTTTCAGCACGCGATCTTTCGCTTCTACAGTGCCGTGCGGTACTGCAATAGACTCACCCAGATAGGTCGGGGTCAGTTTTTCACGCTCCAGCATGGCATCAACGTATTCGGGTTGCACATAGCCGCCTTTCACCAGTTGTTCACCGGCAAAACGGATCGCTTCTTCTTTGTTGCTCGCCGTGCGGCCAAGGAAGATATTCTCTGCACTCAGTTTAAATAGGTTGCTGTTAGAGGCATCAAAGCTATCTTGCAGGCTGCTGTTGACCTTTGCTTCATTGTCCGTGTGGCGCTGTGCAGCAACCAGACGTTCCGTCAGATTGGTGTACAGGCCGCTATCGAGGAAGTTGGTCAGCGAAATATGCTGCGCTTGCGGCGCCTGGCGCATTGCACGTTCGGTCAGATCGCGGTGCGTAATGACCAGGTCAACGTCGGACGGCAGGCTGTTGATTGCGCTGTTGGTCACCGAGATGTGGGTCAGACCGGCATCCTGGACTTTCTTACGCAGCACACCTGCACCCATGGCGCTGGAACCCATACCGGCATCACATGCAACGATGATTTTACGTACATGGCTCAGGTCGTTGGTCACGTCACCGGCCGCCAGCGGCGTAGCGCCTTTGGACTGGGCTTTCATGTCCTGCATACGACGGGTAGCCGTTTCGATATCTTCGTCTTCTTCTTCTTTCACTTTGCTGGTTTTCAGCAGGATAGAAGAGATCACGAAGGAGACGATCAGGGCAGCGAAGATAGCCGTCAGGTTCGCGAAGTAAGCGCCTTTTGGCGTCATGGCCAGCACTGCCAGAATGGAACCCGGAGATGCCGGAGACACCAGACCACCGTTCAGTACGCTCAGCGTAAATACGCCCGTCATACCACCGAGGATCACGGCCAGCAGCAGACGCGGGTTCATCAGCACATACGGGAAGTAAATTTCGTGGATGCCGCCCAGGAAGTGGATGATAGCCGCACCGCCAGCAGACTGTTTCGCGCTGCCGCGACCAAAGAACATATAGGCCAGCAGAACGCCCATACCCGGACCCGGGTTAGCTTCAATCAGGAAGAAGATAGACTTGCCGATATCATGAGACTGCTGAATACCCAGCGGTGAGAAGATACCGTGGTTTATGGCGTTATTGAGGAACAGGATTTTCGCTGGTTCAACAAAGACAGACGCCAGCGGCAGCATGTCATGCACCACCATGAAGTTAACGCCCGCTGCCAGTGCTTTCGACAGGACTTCAACTGCAGGGCCAATGCCGAGGAACGCCAGGATGGCGAGGATCATACCGATGATGCCAGCGGAGAAGTTATTCACCAGCATTTCGAAACCGGATTTGATCTTACCGTCTACGGCGGCGTCAAATTTCTTAATGCAGAAGCCGCCCAGCGGGCCAGCAATCATTGCGCCGAGGAACATCGGCATATCCGCACCGACGATAACGCCCATTGTGGTGATCGCGCCGACGACACCGCCACGATCGCCGCCGACCAGACGGCCACCGGTAAAACCGATGAGCAGCGGCAGCAGGTAAGTAATCATTGGGCCAACGAGTTTCGCCAGCGTCTCGTTAGGTAACCACCCTGTAGGAATAAACAATGCGGTGATGATCCCCCACGCGATAAACGCGCCGATGTTTGGCATCACCATATTGCTGAGGAATCGACCAAAGCTTTGCACCTTGATCTTGATATCGGATGACATAAAACACCCCTTCTTATGTTTGCTATCGCACAGGCCGGAAGCCCGAGGTTTGTTGTTAATGTGGCGGCAGAGGTAGCCGGACCTGGGTTATCTGTGATGCGAAATCTCGCACCGAATGGGGAAACTGTCCAGATAGCGGCTATTTGTGTGACTTGGATCACATCAATAGAGGGGGTAGTCGGTCATTTGTCGTGATCAGGATCACAAAAAACATGTGTAAAAAAAGAACAAAGCACAAAAAACAGACACTGCAAGGGGTTAAATGTGATGTGTTTCACATTTCTCATTCGACACTTTGTTATTTATTTGTGATCTAAATCACAAGATATTTTTGCCAGGACTTTTCTGAGTGTGATCGCTCGCAAACTGTGCATTTTTCGCGCAGGACAAACTGTAACTCCCTTACACCCCCTCCAGTGCGGTAAAAGATAGGCCGCGAAGTTTTCATCTGGATGAAACTCTGTATTCCCTGGTTCATACTGAGAGTTTAGTTGGCGAAAAAAGGACCCGGCAATGAAACTGATCGGCAGCTACACCAGCCCCTTTGTGCGTAAAATTTCTGTGATCCTGCTGGAAAAGGGCATCACCTTTGAATTTGTCAATGAACAGCCCTACCACGCCGTAAATGGCGTGGCGCAATTCAATCCGCTTGGCAAGGTCCCGGCGCTGGTAACCGATGAAGGCGATGTCTGGTATGACTCGCCGATCATCACGCAGTATCTCGATTTACTAGGACTTGACCCGGCGATGGTGCCATCGGATGCGATGGCCGCACTTAAGATTCGCCAGCTTGAAGCTCTTGCCGACGGGATTATGGATGCCGCACTGGTGTCGGTACGTGAACTGGCGCGCCCGGTTGAGCAGCAATCCGAAAGCGAGCTGCTGCGCCAGCGGGAGAAAGTCAGCCGTGGTCTGGATGCGCTGGAAAGCGCCCTGCAGACAGGGACACTCAGTGTGGATACGCTGAATCTGGCCACAATCGCCATTGGCTGCGCCATTGATTACATTAACTTCCGCCATGTTTCCCCCGGCTGGTGTGTTGATCGGCCGTTGCTGGTCAAACTGGTGGAAAACCTGTTTCTGCGCGAGAGTTTTGCCCGCACCGCCCCGCCAAAGGCTTGATAAGCATGGTGTCCGCCTGAGCAAAGTCGCTGTACAATCCCCACATGTCAAACCCTCTCCCAACGGGAGGGGGCAACCTACAGCCAGGCCTTTTCATGACAACTCTTTACAGCCAGATCCCTTCAACCGATCGTCTGTTACGTGACGAGGCGTTCGCCACTTTGTTAGCGACGTTTGGCCACCAGCAGGTGGCCGGCACATTGCGTGAAATGCAGGACGAAGCCCGTCAGCATATCCGTACCGCGCAGACACTGCCAGACTGGTGCCCGCATTGGGCGGAGGAAACCCGGCAGCGACTGGCGCGCAGCGACATCAGCGCATTACGCCCAGTGTTTAACCTCAGTGGCACCGTGCTGCACACCAATTTAGGCCGCGCCGTGCAGTCGCAGGCCGCCATTGATGCCGTGACCCGGGTGATGAGCTCGCCGGTAACGCTGGAGTATGATCTTGACGGTGCCGGGCGAGGGCATCGCGATCGCGCGCTGGCAACGCTGCTTTGCCAGCTGACCGGGGCGGAAGATGCCTGCATCGTTAATAACAATGCCGCTGCCGTGCTGTTAATGCTGGCCGCCACAGCGGCAGGCCGTGAGGTAGTGGTTTCTCGTGGCGAACTGGTAGAGATTGGGGGGGCGTTTCGCATTCCGGATGTGATGCGCCAGGCAGGCTGCGTACTGCATGAAGTCGGCACGACCAACCGCACCCATGCCAAAGACTATCAGCAAGCCATCAATGACAATACCGCGCTGCTGATGAAGGTGCACACCAGCAATTATCATATTGAAGGCTTTACTAAAGCGGTCGATGAGAGCGAGTTGGTGGCGCTTGCTGAGGCCGCAGGGCTACCGGTGATTGTCGATCTTGGCAGTGGTTCGCTGGTGGCGTTAAGCCAGTATGGGCTGCCGCAGGAACCGATGCCGCAATCACTGATTGCTGCGGGCGTTAGCCTGGTCAGCTTCTCGGGCGACAAGTTGCTGGGAGGCCCGCAGGCGGGAATTATCGTCGGTAAAAAAACACTGATTGACCAATTGCAGCAGCACCCGCTGAAGCGTGCGCTGCGTGCAGATAAAATGACACTGGCCGCGCTGGAGGCCACGTTACGCCTCTATTTGCACCCGGAAAAACTCCCACAGTCGCTGCCCACGCTGCGTTATCTTACGCGCCCGGAGCAGGAGATCCGTGAGCAGGCGCAGCGCCTGCGTCACGCGCTGATGTCACATTACCCTGAATTTGACTTGCGTGTTGAGCCTTGCCTGTCGCAAATCGGCAGTGGATCGCTGCCGGTAGACCGCCTGCCCGGTGCAGCGCTGACGTTCACCCCGCGCGATGGAAGCGGTCGTCGGCTGGAAGCGCTGGCCGTGCAGTTGCGCGCGCTGCCGCAGCCGGTGATTGGCCGTATTTATGAGGGCCGGTTGTGGCTGGATTGCCGCTGTCTTGAAAATGAATCCCGCTTGTTGGAGATGCTGCAGAAATGATTATTGCCACTGCCGGGCATGTTGACCACGGCAAAACCACGTTGATTGAAGCCATTACCGGTGTGAATGCAGACCGCCTGCCGGAAGAGAAAAAACGCGGTATGACCATCGATCTCGGTTACGCCTACTGGCCGCAGCCAGACGGGCGCGTACCGGGCTTTATTGATGTTCCGGGGCATGAGAAGTTTCTTTCCAATATGCTCGCGGGCGTGGGCGGCATTGATCATGCGCTGCTGGTGGTGGCCTGTGATGATGGCGTCATGGCGCAAACGTGCGAACACCTGGCGATTTTACAGCTCACCGGCAACCCGGCGCTGACCGTGGCGCTGACCAAGGCCGATCGCGTCGATGAGGCGCGTATTGCCCAGGTGCATGAAGACGTTCAGGCCACCGTGCAGCGTTTTGGTTATCAACACGCGACGGTGTTCGTGACGGCGGCAACCACCCTGCGCGGTATTGATGCGTTGCGTGAACACCTGTTGCAGCTTACAGAGCGTACGCACCCGGAGCACCAGCGCTTTCGTCTGGCACTGGATCGCGCTTTTACCGTAAAAGGCGCGGGGCTGGTGGTCACGGGCACTGCGCTCTCCGGCGAGGTGCGCGTTGGCGATACGCTGTGGCTGACGGGTGTGAATAAACCGATGCGCGTGCGAGGCCTGCATGCTCAAAATCAGCCTGTTGATCAGGCACATGCCGGGCAGCGCATCGCCCTGAATATCGCCGGTGATGCGCAAAAAGAGGATCTCACCCGTGGTGACTGGCTGCTGTCGCAGCAACCCGATGCGCCAACAGAACGCCTGATCGTCACGCTGCAAACACACGTTCCGCTGACGCAGTGGCAACCAGTGCATGTGCATCATGCCGCCAGCCACGTGACCGGGCGCGTCTCGCTGCTGGAAAATGACCTTGCAGAGCTGGTGCTGGATTCGCCGCTGTGGCTTGCGGATAACGACCGCCTGGTGCTGAGGGATATTTCCGCACGTAGCACACTGGCTGGCGCGCGCATAGTGGCGCTGAACTCACCGCGCCGCGGCAAACGTAAAACGGAGTACCTGCAATGGATCGCCGCGCTTGCGCAAACCACAAGCGATGCGCAGGCGCTGGCCGTGCATTTGTCGCGTGGGGCCGTTAATCTCCGCGCCTTTGGCTGGGCACGCCAGCTCAGCCCTGTCGGGCTGGAGCAACTTGCCGGGCAGCCGGGGTATATCCGTGCTGGCGATAATCTGCTGAATGCACCGGTTGCGGCACGCTGGCAACGCAAGTTGCTGGAGACGCTGGCGGTTTATCACCAGCAACATCGTGATGAACCGGGCCCCGGCCGTGAGCGCTTGCGACGCATGGCTCTGCCGATGGAAGATGAAGCGCTGGTTTTAACGCTGATTGAGCGGATGCGTGAAAATGGCGATATCCATAGCCACCATGGCTGGCTGCATCTGCCCGATCACAAAGCGGGCTTTACCGACGAGCAGGCGCAGCTCTGGCAAAAAGCGGGCATGTTATTTGGTGATGAGCCATGGTGGGTGCGCGATTTGGCGCGAGCGATCGGCGCCGATGAGCAGGTGACGCGCAGCTTGCTGCAACAGGCGGCACAGCAGGGGCTGATTACTGCGATCGTCAAAGATCGCTATTACCGTAACGATCGGATTGTTACTTTCGCCGATATGATCCGCGATCTGGATCTGGCGCGCGGTTCAACCAGCGCGGCCGACTTCCGCGATACGCTCAATGTCGGGCGCAAACTGGCGATCCAGATCCTCGAATACTTTGACCGGATTGGTTTTACTCGCCGCCGCGGCAATGACCATATCCTGCGTGATAGGGCCTTGTTCAGCAAAGATCATGGCTAATCCTGGTTAACTGGCGTCTCCCGCGCCAGTCGCGTTAAAAGGGTTAAGGCAAAGCGCCAGATAGGTTTATGCAAATGACAAATCTGGCCTTTTTCCCGGTTGCGATCAAAGCACTGTCATCCTGTTTTCTGGCACCCTTGGCTTTTTTCGCCTGCCGGAGTGGAAAATGAACCATTTTATTGTCGCAGACTCTAGCCGATGCATCGGCTGCCGGACCTGCGAAGTGGCCTGCGTTGTTTCCCATGAAGACAACCAGGACTGCTCCGGGGTCACACCTTCCACGTTTACTGCCCGTATTCGTGTGGTGAAAACCGGGGCATTTTCTACCGCAGTCACCTGCCATCACTGTGAAGATGCGCCCTGTGCCAATGTCTGCCCGGTCGGTGCAATTCGTCGTGCGGAAGGGGCGATACATGTCGAACAATCTCGTTGTATCGGCTGTAAGAGCTGTATGATCGCCTGCCCATTCGGCGCAATGCAGGTCACCGGGGCACAGGCACTGAAATGCGATCTCTGCCAGCACCGTGAGACGGGCCCGGCCTGCGTTGAAGCCTGCCCGACGTCGGCGCTGAGTTGTATCAATCCGCTGCTTCTGCGAGAAGCGCGCTTGCGTAGTCTCTCTTTATAAGTCCCTGTTTTAGTTATAAGTATTGTGGCGGACCTTATCGCACCTGTAATGGCAGTGAAACAGTGCCCCTTGTGGGGGCACCGAAGGGTAACGCCAGATCTGTTTATCACTGTTCGCCGCCCAACCATTCGGGGGCTTGGTTTCGCTGGTGTTGGAGGTATGAGAGAGCAAATAACGGCAACGATGCTGTCGTTATTCCGTTGCCAGGGTATTGAGGGCGAGAAATGCGTTCGTCGCCATGATGATGCTCCACTGAATAAAACGGCAGGGATGTATTAATCAGTGTATGTCGCTTTTTAAGACCAGCCATATGGCCTGATGAATAATGGCAGGAAAAAGTGAAAAATGTGATTATTCTTAAAAATAACGCAAAGCAATATAAAATATATTCATTTCAATAACCTATCGTAGCACGCTAACGATTAAACCCTAATAGTATTAGGTTTCTGAAGGTTGCGTTAATCGGCGCAGCCAGATGGAAATAACTTCCATAAATAAACTGAGCGATTCATCGTTTTCTGAAGAAATATAAGCGTGGAAAAATATATTGTGCGTGGCCAGATTAATACGCAGCGAAAACGCCCCCTGGCTGGAGGGCGTTAAATAAGGCGTGTGGTGTTAGTTTTCTTGCCAGGCCTTTTCGACTTCTTCAGCGAGAATTCTCACCCCTTGTTCAATAAGCGAGGGGTCAGGCACATAGTTCATGCGCATGCACTGGTGTGTGTGCGGCCAGGGTTTATCCAGGCCGGGGAAGAAATAATCGCCAGGTACCATTAACACCCCGCGTTTCTTGAGTCGTTGGTACAGCAATTCAGTGCTGATAGGTAAATCCTTAAACCACAACCACAGGAAGATAGCGCCCTCGGGTTTATGGATCAGGCAGCGTTCTTCCGGCAAATAACGGCGCAGCGTGGCAATGGTTTCCTGCACCCGTTGATAGTAAAAGGGCTTGATGACCTCCTGCGACAGCCGCAGCAGGTCTTTACGCTTGATCATTTCACACATCATTGCCGGTCCAATACCGCCAGGCGCAAGGCTGATAATGCCGTTCATATTACGAATAGCGGAGATCACTTTTTCATTGGCAATAATGATGCCGCAGCGGCTGCCTGGCAGGCCCAGCTTCGACAGGCTCATACACAAAATAATATTCGGGTTCCACAGCGGGCGCGCTTCACTGAAGATAATCCCCGGGAAAGGCACGCCATACGCGTTATCGATCACCAGCGGAATGTTGTGTTGATTGGCCAGCACATCCAGCTTCATCAGTTCTTCATCGGTGATAACGTTGCCGGTGGGGTTGGTCGGGCGCGAGACGCAAATCATCCCCGTCTCTTCACCAATGTGCAGATGTTCAAAATCGACGTGATATTTGAACTGGCCGTCCGGCAGTAGCTCAATATTCGGGCGCGCGGAAACAAACAGATCCTCTTCCAGGCCGGAGTCCGCATAGCCGATATACTCTGGCGCCAGCGGGAACAATACCTTACGGGTGCTGCCATCGGCGCGGCGGCCTGCAAACAGATTGAACAAGTAGAAAAACGCACTCTGACTGCCGTTTGTCAGTGCAATATTCTGTGGCTCAATATCCCAACCCAGTTCTTCACGCAGCATACCTGCCAGCGCGGTCAGTAGCTCGGTTTTACCCTGTGGGCCGTCATAATTACACAGCGCATCAGTCGCTTTGCCGTTTTCTACCATCTCTGCCAGCAGGTTGTGGAAGTAATCAGTCATGGCGGGAATTTGCGCCGGGTTGCCACCGCCAAGCATGATGGCACCAGGGGTACGTAAACCGTCGTTGAGATCCTCCATCAGGCGTGTAATGCCTGCATGGCGGGTGAATTTGTCGCCGAAAAGTGAAAATGTCATCGCTACTGTTCTGCCGGGCTACTGTTCAAAGTGGCTAACCATAGCGCTCTGCGAAGCAGGGTGCAAATCACCGTTCGGCGCAAATAATCGCGTTTTATTCTTAAAATTTACACTTATATGGCGTTATATACTGATGTGAGCGAGCGGCTCACTGCGGATCACGCCCGGCCCAGACGACAATGACCTTGTCATCGCCCCACTGGCGTTTGAATCCATAACCCTGCGGTAATGTGAGCGTCGTCTGCTTACCCGCGCCAAGTGCAGGATGACGTGCGCGGAACTGGCCCAGCGTTTGCCAGTGACGCAGGTTCTGTGCTGCGCTGCCATTCAGATCCTGCCAGTTCATATCCGATCGCGTACCCTGAAGCGGATCCGATCCCGTGGGGCCAAAGGGACGGACGGACTCATCGCCATAAAAGATTTGGACCGCACCAGGCGCAAGCAGCAGCAATTCCGCCGCCTGTTGACCCCCTTCACGGAACAGGCGAGTGTCGTGCGAAGAGAGATAACTCAGGGCGTTAAAATTCTGCAACTTGTCAGCCATTTGCTGCCAGACGGCATCCATATTCGCCAGGCATGGCACAGCGCTGGCCGCCTGCTGCTGATAATCAAAATTGATCATCGCATCAAAACCGTGGCGGTAATATTCACTTTGCATGACGCCGTGGCCCCAGGATTCGCCGGTCATCCAGAAGGGGGAATCATCGATTTTTTTCTGGGGATTGGCCTGCTTCCACGCGGCCAGCGCCTGTGTCGCCTGATCTTTAAGCTGCTGCCAGGCCGCCAGTTCAACGTGTTTAGCGGTATCGACGCGAAAACCGTCAATGCCATACTCGCGTACCCACTGACTCAGCCAGTGCGTGAGGTAATCCCGTGGCGTATAACCGCGCATCTCCTTTGCGCGAGTATCCGCTTTATGGCGGTAAAACAGCGGCAGCCCGGAGGCGGTAGTAGACTCGGTTTTCAAATCCGGCAGGAAGGCCAGCGACAGCGTCAGATCGTCAAAACCTGGATTGTCATAGTCGCCAATATCGGTACGGATCCATTTTTTGCCCCACCAGTTTTGCCATGCGGTTTTATCGCTGAAGTTGATGTAATCATTAAAACTGTGCCAGCTCTGGCCAGCGGCGGGCCGCCAGTCGGTCCAGTGTTTGCCCAGCAGCTTCTCGCGCTCGTTTTCTTTCAGGTACAGCGCGCCAAACTGGTAAGTTTGCATATCCGCTAGCGTCGCGTAGCCAGTGTGATTCATTACCACGTCAAACAGCACACGAATGCCCCGTCGGTGGGCTTCATCCACCAGCGTATGTAGCTCGTCCTCCGTTCCCATATTGGCGTCGAGGCGCGTCCAGTCCATGGGGTAATAGCCGTGGTACGCATAATGCGGAAAGTCGCCCTTCGTACCGCCGCCAACCCAACCGTGGATTTGCTCCAGCGGCGAGCTAATCCACAGTGCGTTAACGCCCAGCTGTTGCAGGTAGTCCAGTTTGCTGGTTAACCCTTTTAGATCGCCGCCGTGAAAGGTGCCGATCTCCTGCATACCGTCTTTGTGTCGGCCATAACTGTTGTCATTGTACGGATCGCCATTCACATAACGGTCGGTGAGGACAAAATAGACAGTGGCGTTGTGCCACTGAAATGCCGCAGGCTTCGTGGTTTGTGCAGATTCAAGCAGCAATAACCCCTTGCTGTTCGCCGCAGGTTGCAGGGTGATATTGCCTCCGCGCACGGTTGCGGTCTGCTTGCTGTAGAAGTCCCTCACCACGCTGCCTTCCGGAAACGTGTCGCCGACTGGCACCGTGAGCGGCGTATTATTGCGCACCGGGCACTGGCGTACCGTCGCCGCTGGCGTAGCTACCGACTCGCTTTTCACACTCAGCATCAGAGTCGGTGTGCCCGAACGGGTATCAATCTGTAACTGGTAGTCACCATCGCGGAAAACCCGCCACTGTGCGGCGCTTCCTGTACAAGGGACCAGTGACAGCATCTGATTCAGTTTTACGCTCTCTGCGGGTTGCCAGCACTGCTCTCCCTCTTTAAAGACCAGCGGCACGCTGCCCTTTTTCAGCGTGGTTTCGCTCCGCCACAGGCCGGTTCCGTCGTTAGTGAGAGCGGGAAAGCCGCTGGCGGTCCAGTCGGCGAGCGCAAGCGTGGGCAAAAAGAGAAGGGCTAATGTGGCGTGTTTCATGGGGAGCCTCGGTGATGGCGATGTGCGCCAGTGTGCCATCCTCGTCACGTGGGCAACTCCTCCTGTGCGGGTTATCGCCAGGGAGGAGTCTTAGGGGGGAGCGATCGCGCGCACAAATGGGTCCCGGATCTGCGATAAACGCCACAATTACGGGATATTGTCCGTTTTTTATGCAGTTTACTCGTGACATGGTTTCAGAATTGGATTATTTCTGTACGTGCTCTTGCAGGCTATTTTTGTTATGATTTGAGATTCAGCTCTCAAAATTAGGCAAAAAAGAAGGTGTTGGAATGTTTACATCCGACCAGGAGACTTAATGATATCGATACCCATGCGACGACCTGGGGCGACGATACTCATGTTTTTCACCCTTATATTTTCGGGTGGGGTGCTGGCAAAGACGCACACAACAGAAACAGCGAGTCACAAAGCCCACGTCACTAAGGCAAGCGTAAAAAAACAGGCAAGCAGTAAACAAGAGTATTCTCGCAATAGTGTAAAAAGTAGTTCACTTCCTGATTTGCGAAAATACCCTTCCGGAACCCCAAGGAAAAAAGCGTTTCTCCGGACGGTAATGCCTTATATCACCAGTAAAAACTCAGCGATTACCGCCGAGCGTAACTGGTTGCTTAGCAAACAATACGACAGCCAGTGGTCGCCTGCCGAACGCACGCGTCTGAAGGAGTTGTCCAAACGTTATAAAGTAAGCTGGTCCGGGAATACGCGTCGTATTCCCTGGAATGCGCTGCTGGAGCGAGTGGACATCATCCCGGACAGCATGGTGGCGACGATGGCGGCAGCGGAAAGTGGTTGGGGAACCTCGAAGCTGGCGCGTTCTAATAATAACCTGTTTGGTATGAAGTGTGCCAAAGGGGCATGTAAGAATGGCGCAGGCAAAGTGAAAGGTTACTCTCACTTTGAGTCGGTACAGGAGTCAGTAGACGCCTATGTGACCAACCTGAACACGCATTCAGCGTATGCCTCTTTCCGTAAGTCGCGCGCGCAGTTGCGTAAGGCGGATCAGGAAGTGACGGCGACCAATATGATCCATAAGCTGCAGGGTTACTCAACCCGTGGCACGAGTTACAACAACTACCTGTTTGCCATGTATCAGGACAACCGGCAGTTAATTGCCTCTCATATGTAATGCATTAAACGCCTTCCATCCGGAAGGCGTTTTTCTATATGCATTAAAAGTGCGTTAAATAAGGATCTCGCTGTAGCGGTCGCGGTAATCTTTTGGGGTGCTGTCGTATTCCTTGCGGAATACCGAATAGAAATATTGCAGAGACGGGTAACCGCACATTTGTGAAATCTCATTGATCGACAGTGAGGTTGAGATCAACAAACTTCTGGCTTTTTCCAGCTTTTCAGCATGGATCATTGAGTGAATTGTCTCTCCGACTTCTTCCTTGAAGCGTTTTTCCAGATTAGATCGTGAGATCCCCACGGCATCCAGCACCTGATCGACCTTGATGCCTTTGCAGGCATGGTTACGGATATAGTGCATGGCCTGGATAACCGCCGGATCGTTCAGAGAACGGTAATCAGTGGAGCGCCGTGCCACAACACGCACGGGCGGCACCAGCAGCCGCTGAAGCGGCAGGGTTTCGTTATCCAGTAGCCGGTGCAGCAGCTTCGCCGCCTGGTAACCCATCTGCCGGGTTCCCTGCGCCACAGAGGAGAGCGCCACCCGCGACAGATAACGGGTCAGTTCTTCGTTATCAATGCCAATGACGCACAATTTTTCCGGCACTGGAATATGCAGATGGTCGCACACTTGCAGTACGTGACGTGCACGCGCATCAGTGACCGCAATAATGCCAGTCTGCGGCGGCAGCGTTTGCAGCCAGTCCGCCAGACGGTTTTGCGCATGTTGCCAGTTCTCTGGCGCGGTTGTCAGACCCTGGTAGACCACGCCACGGTATTTCTCCTGCGCCACCAGCTGGCAGAACGCATATTCACGCTCGGCCGCCCATCGCTTACCGCTGGAAGCGGGTAAGCCGTAAAACGCAAAGCGGTGAACGCCTTTCTCTTTCAAATGCAGAAAGGCACTCTCTACCAGCGCATAGTTGTCGGTGGCGATGTAATGAACGGGAGGGTAGTGTTCTGGCGTGTGGTAAGAGCCGCCAACGCCGACGATCGGCACGTCGACATCTACCAGCAGACGCTCGATATCCCGGTCGTCATAATCGGCAATCACCCCATCGCCAAGCCACTCTTTGATGTTTTCAATACGGGCGCGAAAATCTTCTTCTATAAAGATGTCCCACTCCGATTGTGACGCCTGCAAATATTCACCAACCCCCTCAACGACCTGACGGTCGTAGGCTTTATTGGCGTTGAATAACAACGTGATGCGATGGCGCTTCTCAAACATATCGATTCGCTTCCTGATGAGTCGTCTGTTCTGATTACCATATTCAGCCTGTGGCCGGATAAAAAAGCGCTGGCAGTGTGATCGTCGCTGCGATCACGTTATTCAGGCCCGGCGTTTGGTTGCTGAATCCATCCACACCGCCAGCAGCAAAATGGCACCTTTAACGATGTACTGCCAGAACGTCGGCACGTCCATCATGCTCATGCCGTTATCCAGCGAAGCCATAATAAATGCCCCCATTACCGCACCGGCAACACTGCCGATTCCTCCGGCGAGGCTGGTGCCGCCAATCACGCAGGCGGCAATGGCATCCAGTTCGGCAATATTCCCCGCCGACGGTGAGCCCGCACCAAGGCGCGAACTGAGGATCAAGCCGGCAATCGCCACCATCAGGCCATTAATGGCGAATACCGCCAGTTTGGTGCGCTCAACGTTGATGCCAGACAGGCGTGCGGCATCAACATTGCCGCCAATCGCATAAATACGCCGGCCAAAGGCGGTGCGGGTAGCCATAAACATTCCGGCCAGCAGCAAAAAAGCCAGCAGCAGCACGGGTGTGGGCACACCGCGATAATCATTAAGCAACCAGATGGCGCCCAGTACAATCACTGCAATAATCGCCTGACGACCTACCGCCGTGCCCGAAGAGGATGTTGCCAGCCCGAGCGACTGGCGACGCAAACGGCCTCGCCATTGCCATAACACAAATGCCGCCAGCCCCAGTACCCCCACGCCGAAACCGATGCCGTCGGGCAAGTAACTTTGGCCAATCTGCGACATTGCCGCGCTGGTGGGCGACACCGTCGTGCCGTTGGTGATGCCGATCAATACCCCGCGGAAGGCCAGCATCCCGGCAAGAGTCACAATAAACGACGGGACTTTGCGATAGGCCACCCACCAGCCATTCCAGGCGCCCAGCACTAAGCCCAGCACCAGCGTGACCGCCACTGTGAGCGGCAGCGGCCAGCCGAGCCAGACATCGAAAATCGCCGCCGCGCCGCCCAACAGGCCCATCATTGAGCCAACAGAAAGGTCAATTTCGGCGGAGATGATCACAAACACCATTCCCACGGCGAGGATGCCAGTAATGGCAGTCTGGCGCAGCAGGTTGGAGATATTACGCGCGCTCAGATAGGCGCCATCTGTCATGCCGGTAAAAAACAGCATAATCACCACGATGGCTGCAATCATCACAAACACTTGCAGATTGAGCGACTTCAGCCCGGAGAATGCTCCCGGCGTTGCGCTGGATAACTTGATTTCAGACGGGTTGCTTTTCGACATGATGTTCGCTCCTCAGCGCCGCTTCCATGACCTGCTCCTGGGTCAGATTACGATTGATAAGATCGGCTTTTAGCCTGCCTTCGTGCATCACCAGCACCCGGTCGCTTAAGCCCAACACTTCAGGCAGTTCGGATGAGATAACAATGACCGCAATCCCTTGCTGTACCAGTTGATTGATCAGTTTGTAGATTTCGTACTTGGCGCCAATATCGATGCCGCGTGTCGGCTCATCAAGGATCAGAATGCGCGGATTGAGCAGCAGGCAGCGGGCGAGAATCGCCTTCTGCTGATTACCGCCGCTCAGGCGGCCAATCGCCAGTTCTGGCGAGGAGGTTTTGACCTTCAGACGCTGCAGTGACTGCAAAATACAGGCTTGCTCGGCGGCATCGTCCAGGCTACTGAACGCCCCGGTGAACTGATCCAACGCTGCCAGGGTCATGTTCTTACCCACCGCCATCACGGGCACAATGCCGTCTTTTTTACGATCCTCGGGCACCATTGCAATGCCGTGCGCAATCGCCTGCTGGCAGTTAGCAATGTGTACCGGCTTACCGTCCAGATAGACGGTGCCTTCCCAGCGCCCCGGCCAGACACCAAACAGGCACTGTACCGCTTCGGTCCTGCCTGCACCGACCAGCCCGGCAATACCGAGGATCTCCCCGCGTTTGAGGCTGAAGGAGATATCGTTAACGCGCTTGATGTGGCGGTTTACCGGATGCCAGGCAGTAAGGTGCTCAACGCGCAGGATCTCGTCGCCTGTCTCGTGCGGTTCATTGGGGTACAGCGCCGTCAGTTCGCGGCCAACCATCATGGTGATAATGTCGTCTTCGCTCATTCCCGCGGCGTCGCGTGTGCCTATATGCAAACCGTCGCGAATAACGCTGATCACGTCGGATATCGCTTTGACTTCATTGAGTTTGTGAGAGATATAAATACAGGCAATATCGTGGTTGCGCAGATCGCGAATTATATCGAGCAGGATCGCGGTTTCCTGTTCCGTCAGCGAGGCGGTCGGTTCATCAAGAATCAGTAAGCGTACCTGCTTGTTCAGCGCCTTGGCGATTTCCACCAATTGCTGCTGCCCAAGACCTAAATCGCCCACGCGGGTGTCCGGCGAAATCGCCAGGCTGACTTGCTTAAGCAGCTTTTCACAGCGCAGCGTCATCTGGTCGTAGTCCATTACGCCATGACGGGTAATTTCCGCGCCCAGGAAGATGTTTTCCAGTACCGTCAGATGTTTCACCAGGGCCAGCTCCTGATGGATGATAGCGATGCCTTTACGCTCGGTATCGCGGATATGCGTGGCCTGTAGCGTTTCGCCCGAAAAGACGATTTCCCCTTCATAACTACCTGCCGGATAGATCCCGCACAGCACTTTCATCAGTGTGGATTTGCCCGACCCATTTTCGCCGCACAACGACAACACTTCGCCAGCATTCAGGCGCAGGCTGACGTTATCAATGGCTTTGACCGCGCCGAACGCTTTGGTGATGTTCTTCATTTCGAGTAAATAAGGCATGGCTGCTCCACGTTATCCGCTGGTATAACAGCGCCCGAAAGCATTGGCGGAAGGCGCGCCGCGATGAAGCAAGGGCGCGCCGCCGTATTCAGAGCTGATTTTTCTGATGAAAACCGTCTTTGATGACCGTGGCGTCAATGTTGTCTTTGGTCACTTCAATTGGCGTCAGCAGGCGAGCAGGCACGTCTTTTAACCCGTTGTTCAGGGAAGCATCTGCTTTGGGTTGCTTGCCGTTACCCAGCTCGACGGCAATCTCTGCAGCGGTATTTGCCAGTTGGGTAATGGGTTTGTAGACCGTCATGGTCTGGCTACCGTTAATCAGCCGTTTCACCCCGGCCAGATCGGCATCCTGGCCGGAGATAGCGACCTTCCCGGCCAGTCCCTGTGCACTCAGCGCCTGGATAGCGCCGCCAGCGGTTGCATCATTCGACGCGACCACGGCATCGATTTTGTTATTGTTAGCGGTGAGGGCGTTTTCCATGATTTTTAGCGCATTTTCAGGCAGCCAGCCATCGACCCACTGATCGCCAACAATTTTAATTTTTCCGCTATCAACATAGGGTTTTAACACTTTCATTTGCCCGGCGCGGAACAGTTTGGCGTTATTGTCGACTGGTGAACCGCCCATCAGGAAATAATTACCCTGAGGGACTTTACTGACAAGGCTTTGCGCCTGTAATTCCCCGACTTTTTCATTATCAAAAGAAATATAGAAATCAATGTCGGCATTATTAATCATGCGATCATAAGCCAGTACTTTAATTCCTTCCTGCTTAGCTTCTTTTACCACATTACTTAATACCTGACCGTTGTAAGGAATAATAACCAGGACATCAACGCCGCGATTAATCATATTTTCAATTTGCGACATCTGCGTTTCTTCGTTGCCGTTAGCAGACTGAACAAACACACTGGCGCCGAGCGACTCGGCTTTTTTAACAAAAATATCGCGATCTTTTTGCCAGCGTTCAAGACGGAGATCGTCAATCGCCATGCCGATTTTCACCTCTTTGGCATGGCTGGCGACGCTGGCAAACAGCAGGGAAGCGCAGAGAGTAAGGCAAAGATTCTTTATCTTCATAATAGTAATACCTTTTGTAGGGTGAATGGCGAGATAAAAGAAACATGCACTGCTTTGAACGAGCAAATTCTTAACGCATAATCCTGGGCTGGCAATTACAGATTTTTATCCGGGCATTACGTTTTTTGGTTTATTTCCTGATTTATGACCACGATCTTATTTTAAAAAAAGCAAAACCGATTTTGCATAAAAAATCGGAAGACGCTACGCAACGCTGAAAGTCATTATTTTGCGAGCCAGCGCACGTTTGCGCATTCTCTTAATGGCAGTGTGAAATAACGTAATTGAGCAACGCCCGGCGAGGATCCAGTATTACTGCAGATTTGAACACTCGCCGCATATCTGTCAATGGAGCTCATTATGCAAGCATATTTTGACCAGCTGGATCGCGTTCGTTATGAAGGCCCGAAAACCACTAACCCTTTAGCGTTTCGTCATTACAATCCGGATGAGTTAGTGCTCGGTAAGCGTATGGAAGATCACCTGCGTTTTGCTGCTTGCTACTGGCATACGTTCTGCTGGAACGGCGCGGATATGTTCGGCGTCGGCTCTTTTGACCGTCCATGGCAGCAGCCTGGCGAGGCGCTGGCACAGGCAAAACGTAAGGCGGATGTCGCTTTTGAGTTCTTCCATAAGCTGCATGTGCCCTTTTATTGCTTTCATGATGTGGATGTCTCACCAGAAGGTGCTTCGCTGAAAGAGTACCTGAACAACTTTGCGCAAATGGTAGATGTGCTGGGTGAAAAGCAGCAGCAAAGCGGCGTGAAACTATTGTGGGGAACGGCAAACTGCTTCACCAATCCGCGCTACGGCGCAGGCGCAGCAACCAACCCCGATCCGGAAGTGTTCAGCTGGGCGGCCACACAGGTGGTCACGGCAATGAATGCTACCCATAAACTCGGCGGCGAAAACTATGTGCTGTGGGGCGGCCGCGAAGGCTACGAAACCCTGCTCAATACCGATTTGCGTCAGGAGCGCGAACAGATTGGGCGCTTCATGCACATGGTGGTTGAGCACAAACACAAAATCGGTTTTCGTGGCACGCTGCTGATTGAACCCAAGCCGCAGGAGCCAACCAAGCATCAGTATGATTACGATGCCGCGAATGTGTATGGCTTCCTGAAACAGTTTGGTCTGGAGAAAGAGATTAAACTGAATATCGAGGCTAACCATGCCACGCTTGCCGGGCACTCTTTCCACCATGAAATCGCCACCGCCATTGCGTTGGGGCTGTTTGGCTCTGTGGACGCCAACCGTGGCGACCCGCAGCTCGGCTGGGACACCGACCAGTTCCCCAACAGCGTGGAGGAAAATGCGCTGGTGATGTACGAGATTATCAAAGCGGGCGGCTTCACGACCGGCGGGCTGAACTTCGACGCCAAAGTGCGTCGCCAGAGCACCGACAAGTACGATCTTTTCTATGGCCATATCGGGGCAATGGACACCATGGCGCTGGCGCTGAAAGTGGCGGCGCGGATGGTTGAAGATGGCGAGCTGGATAAACGTGTCGCCCGGCGTTACGCCGGCTGGAATGGTGAGCTGGGCCAGCAAATTTTGCAGGGGCAGCTTAGCCTTGCGGAGCTGGCGAAGTACGCTGAACAGCAGAACCTGGCGCCGCGGCATCAAAGCGGTCATCAGGAACAGCTGGAAAACCTGGTTAATTACTACCTGTTCGACAAATAACCGGCGCTGCGCCGCAGGCTTCGCGGCGCAGAACAAAAGGAGTGGTCACTATGTATATCGGGATCGATCTCGGCACCTCTGGCGTAAAGGCGATTCTGCTAAGCGAGCAGGGCGATGTGCTGGCTTCCCATACGGAGAAACTCAGCGTGTCGCGTCCGCATCCTCTCTGGTCTGAGCAGGATCCCGAACAGTGGTGGCAGGCGACGGATAGCGCGGTACAAGCGCTGGCGGCAGCCCACTCTCTCGCGCAGGTTAAAGCCATTGGTCTTGCCGGGCAGATGCACGGCGCGACGCTGCTGGATAGCGAAAACCGCGTGCTGCGTCCGGCTATCCTGTGGAACGACGGCCGTTGCGGCGAAGAGTGCACGTTGCTGGAAGCGCAGGTGAAAAACTCTCGTGCGATAACCGGGAATCTGATGATGCCCGGTTTTACTGCGCCCAAGTTGCTGTGGGTGCAGCGCCACGAGCCGGATATTTTTGCCCGTGTAGCGAAGGTATTGCTGCCCAAAGACTTTCTGCGACTGAAGATGTCTGGCGTGTTTGCCAGCGATATGTCCGATGCAGCGGGAACGATGTGGCTGGATGTGGCGAAGCGTGACTGGAGCGACGAAATGCTCGCCGCCTGCAACTTATCGCGCGCGCACATGCCCGCCTTGTTTGAAGGCAGCGAGATAACCGGCGAACTGCTGCCTGAAGTGGCGCAGCGCTGGTCGATGCCGGTGGTGCCGGTGGTCGCGGGCGGGGGCGATAATGCCGCTGGTGCGGTTGGTGTGGGTATGGCTGATGCCGGGCAGGCTATGCTGTCGCTCGGTACATCCGGCGTCTATTTTGCCGTCAGCGAAGGGTTCCTCAGCAAACCAGAAAGCGCGGTGCACAGTTTTTGCCACGCGTTACCGGGACGCTGGCATTTGATGTCGGTGATGCTGAGTGCGGCGTCCTGTCTGGACTGGGCGGCGAAACTCACCGGTCTGGATACCGTACCGGCGTTGATTGATGCCGCACAACAGGCAGACGATAACGCCGGAGACCTCTGGTTTTTGCCTTATCTGTCTGGCGAACGCACCCCGCATAATAATCCGCAGGCCAAAGGGGTGTTCTTTGGCCTCACGCATCAGCATGGGCGCCCGGAGCTGGCCCGCGCGGTGCTGGAAGGGGTTGGCTACGCGCTGGCGGACGGTATGGATGTGGTGCATTCCTGCGGCGTCACACCGCAGAGCATTACCCTTATCGGCGGCGGTGCGCGAAGCGCCTGGTGGCGGCAAATGCTGGCAGATATCAGCGGATTGCAGCTCGACTATCGCACCGGGGGGGATGTCGGCCCTGCGCTGGGCGCGGCGCGGCTGGCGCAAATTGCTGTTCATCCACACACGCCGCTGGCAACGTTGTTACCACAGCTTGCCCTTGAGCAACAACACGCGCCAGATGCCGCACGCCATGCGCATTACGTTACGCGGCGTGAAACGTTCCGCCGTATTTACCAGCAGCTAGTGCCCCTCATGTCATAACCTCTGTGGCCCATCCTGGTGGATGGGCCTGATTCACCCTTATGTTGTCCTTTTTTGGTCTTAGCAACCCATTAACTCCTTGCCAGAATAGCCTTACACCCACTGAGCATGGAGTCCTGAAATGTCACGCACCGCCCTTATCAATATCGACACCCAGCAGTCTTTCTTTCATCGCGAGTACTGGCAGGAGAGTGACTTTCCCGCGTTTCAGCAGGCCATTTTGGCGCTGATTGAGGGCTGCCAGGCGCGTGACATACCGGTGGTGGATATTTTCCACGTTGCCGACAGCGGCCCGTTCTCGCTGGACAGCGGCTTTGTCACGCCGATGCCGTTCCTGCAACATCAGCCAGCCGTCACCTTTTACAAACACGTGCATAATGCCTTTACCGATACCGGGCTGGATTACTGGCTGCGTAGCCGCGATATCAATCACCTGATCATTTGTGGTGTGCGTACTGAGCAGTGCTGTGAAACAACGGCGCGTGTGGCGTCAGATCTGGGTTACCGCGTGACCTTCGTCAGCGAAGCAACACTGACCTTCCCGATGACCCACAAAGGGGTTACGCTGGACTGCCACGCGCTGCGCCATCGCACAGAAACCGTGCTGGAAGGCCGCTTCGCCGCCATTAAAACCGTTTATGAAACTCTGGAATCTTGATGACGACTGATGTCTGGTTTGTGATGTTGCCGGGTGTACTGGCGCTGGATTTGACCGGCCCGGCGGAAACCTTCGCGCTGGCGAAGGCGTACCGACTGCACTACATCGGCCCTGAAAGCGACGTATCCACCTCCATTGGCCTCACGATGGGCAATATTGCGCCACTGCCAGACACCCTGCCGGAGGGCAGCCTGTTGGTATTGCCAGGCGTGTTTGACTCCTCGCGCCTGTTCGATACACCGCAGGCGGAGGCAGTGCGCCGCTGGTTAATGCGCCTGCAACCGCACATTCACAGCCAGCGAATTACCTTGATGTGCGTCTGTTCCGGTTCCGTGCTGGCGGCGAAAGCCGGACTGTTAAACGGTATTCAATGCACCACGCACCATGACGTTATCAACCGTTTAAAAAGCGTTGCTCCGGCCGCGCTGGTTAAAGAGAACCGTATTTTTATTGAGGATCGCAGCATCTGGACCAGTGCTGGCATCACGTCGGGAATCGACCTGGCGCTGCATTTGATTAACCGCATCAGCGGGCCAGAGACAGCGCTGGCAGTGGCCCGTGAAATGGTGGTGTGGTTCCGTCGTTCCGGTGACGATCCGCAAATTTCGCCCTGGCTGCGCTACCGCAACCATATGCACCCGGCGGTGCATCGGGCGCAGGATGCGCTGACTGCGGATCCTCAGCGGGCCTGGCAACTGGCGGATATCGCAGAGCGGGCGCACGTCAGCCCCCGCCATTTGACGCGTCTTTTTCAACAGCATTTAGGCATTAGCGTGCGTGACTACCTTGAGCAACTGAGGCTGGCAATAGCCGAACAGTGGCTACTGCAGGGGCGTGGTGCCGAGCAGGCGGCGTTTGCCGCCGGGTTCTCTTCACCTCGCCAGTTGCACCGGGCACGGGCGCGAACGTTTAACTGATAAAACGCCGCCTGTCGATGCGCTGCACCAGCATCGACAGCGCCAGGCTTGCCAGCAGCGTGGCAGCAAAAACCCATACGATATCGAGCAGCGGCAAAGCCCGCAGCTCGACGCCGCGGGTGCGTAAAGCATGGATAATCAACGCGTGAAAGCCGTAAATACCCAGTGAGTGATGCGAGATTAACGTCAGCCCTGGCAGGCTGCGGCTGTTAAGCGTGTTTTTCACGAAGGTAAACAGCGAAATCGCGCACAGAAAAACCATCGGTCCACAGTAGAGATACCAGGTATCGGCGAAGTTACCGCGCCATTGCAATTCATGCAGGGTGCCGCGAGAAATGATAAACACGGCGGCAAAAAACAGCGCGGCGCAACCCCATGTCAGCGCACGCTTTTGCGTATCCATCATCCCAAGGGCACGCCCCAGCATGCCATACAGCAGGTAGTAAAAGGTGTCGCCGCCGATATAGAGATTAATCGGCAGCCACTCAAATCCGCCCATCTTCTGCGGCACGGTATTGGGGTTGGCCACAATGCCCAGCACCACCATCAGCGCCAGCAACATCTTGCCATTGACCGCTTTCACCTGGATCAGCGGTGAAACCAGGTAAATGACGATAATCGCAAAGAAAAACCACAGGTGATAAAACACTGGTTTTTGCAGCAGATTTCTTATCGATAATTCGCTGTTAATCGACGTGAACAGCACGATGTAGAGCATTGCGATGGCGCTGTAAAACAGCAGGCACAGCGCGATGCGTAAAAAATGACGGGGCTGTGCGCTGCGTTCGCCGAAAAAGAGATAGCCGGAGATCATAAAAAACAGCGGAACGCTGACACGGGAAGCAGAATTCAAAATGTTGGCGACATCCCAGTCAAAGGTTGTCACGCTGGCCGGGTTGGTGATGTACCAGGTCGTAGTATGGATCATCACCACCATTAAGCAGGCTATCCCTCGCAGATTATCTATCCAGTAAATTTTCGACGACATCAGTCCCTCTGGTTTTCCGTAAATATCCTCTGACTCGCGATTTTTCGGGCCATCTCGTTGGATAATTCTGAGTTTTTCCGCTCACGCTTGTGCAGTTTTCCACAGATTTGCAAAAATTGTGTTTCCTGCCTTCTTTTAAAAATAACAGCCCGTGAACAGGGCGGTGACAAAAAAATGATGAAGTGTCTTACGTCAGTACTCGTGCTGCTGTTGGTCGGCTGCAGTGCCTTACCGGAACACCCAGCGCAAAAAGCGCAGAAGGCGAGAATTGGGCCGTCGCACACGCTCTCTATGGAACAGGTCTGCCGGCAAAATGCGGCGCAGCGTTACAATACGGGCGCACAGCAGATTGACGTGACCGGTTTTGAGCAATTTCAGGGCAGTTATGAAATGCGTGGTGTCACGCCCCGCCATGAAGCCTTTGTCTGCGCTTTTGATACAGAAGGCCAATTTTTACACCTTTCGATGCGTTAATCGGGTTGTTGGCGGTCTTATCCGCGTTGTTTTGCCCAATTTTCCCTAAACAGATCCGTTTCGTACTGTATATCTTGCAGTCAGCGGGTATACTGAGCGCTTCCTTTAAATCCACACGTATCCAGCACGAAATAATATGCAAAAGTTTGATACCAGGACCTTCCAGGGCCTGATCCTGACCTTACAGGATTACTGGGCTCGTCAGGGCTGCACCATTGTTCAACCTCTGGACATGGAAGTTGGCGCCGGCACCTCTCACCCGATGACCTGCCTGCGCGCGTTGGGGCCAGAACCGATGGCGACCGCGTATGTGCAGCCTTCCCGCCGTCCGACTGACGGTCGTTATGGCGAAAACCCGAACCGTTTACAGCACTACTATCAGTTCCAGGTCGTGATTAAACCTTCTCCGGATAATATTCAGGAGCTGTATCTCGGGTCGCTGAAAGAGCTGGGTATGGACCCGGAAATCCACGATATCCGCTTTGTGGAAGATAACTGGGAAAACCCGACGCTGGGTGCCTGGGGGCTGGGTTGGGAAGTGTGGCTCAACGGTATGGAAGTCACACAGTTCACCTACTTCCAGCAGGTTGGCGGCCTGGAGTGCAAACCGGTCACCGGCGAAATCACCTATGGTCTGGAACGTCTGGCCATGTACATCCAGGGTGTAGACAGCGTTTACGACCTGGTCTGGAGCGACGGCCCGCTGGGTAAAACCACCTACGGCGACGTGTTCCATCAGAACGAAGTGGAGCAGTCCACTTACAACTTCGAATATGCGGATGTCGATTTCCTGTTCACCTGCTTTGAACAGTATGAAAAAGAAGCCCAGCAACTGCTGGCGCTTGAAAACCCGCTGCCGCTGCCTGCTTACGAGCGCATTCTGAAGGCCGCCCACAGCTTCAACCTGCTGGATGCGCGCAAAGCCATCTCCGTGACGGAACGTCAGCGCTACATTCTGCGTATCCGCACGCTGACCAAAGCAGTCGCTGAGGCGTACTACGCTTCCCGTGAAGCCCTTGGCTTCCCGATGTGCAACAGAAATAAATAAGAGGCGGCCATGTCTGAGAAAACTTTCCTGGTGGAGATCGGCACCGAAGAGCTGCCACCAAAAGCACTGCGCAGCCTGGCTGAGTCCTTCGCTGCCAACTTTACCGCAGAACTGGATGCGGCTGGCGTCGCGCATGGCGATGTTCAGTGGTTTGCCGCCCCGCGCCGTCTGGCGCTGAAAGTGGCGAAACTGGCTGCCGCACAACCGGATCGCGAAGTTGAAAAACGCGGCCCGGCGATTGCCCAGGCATTTGATGCCGAAGGGAAACCGAGCAAAGCGGCTGAAGGCTGGGCGCGCGGTTGCGGGATCACGGTCGATCAGGCAGAACGTCTGACCACCGACAAAGGCGAATGGTTGCTGTACCGTGCCCATGTGAAGGGCGAAAGCGTTGAAACCCTGCTGCCGAACATGGTGGCAACCGCGCTGGGCAAATTGCCGATACCGAAACTGATGCGCTGGGGCGCGTCCGACGTGCATTTCGTGCGTCCTGTGCATACGGTTACCCTGCTGTTGGGCGATGCTGTTGTGCCGGCCAACATTCTGGGTATCAGTTCCGATCGCGTGATCCGCGGCCATCGCTTTATGGGCGAGCCGGAGTTCACCATCGATAATGCAGACCAGTATCCGCAAATCCTGCTGGAGCGCGGCAAAGTGGTTGCTGACTATGCGGCGCGTAAAGCAAAAATCAAAGCGGATGCCGAAGAAGCGGCGCGCAACATCGGCGGTAATGCCGATCTGAGCGACAGCCTGCTGGAAGAAGTGACCTCGCTGGTAGAATGGCCAGTGGTGCTGACTGCGAAATTTGAAGAGAAATTCCTCGCGGTTCCAGCCGAAGCGCTGGTTTACACCATGAAGGGCGATCAGAAGTACTTCCCGGTTTATGATAACGACGGCAAACTGCTGCCGCACTTTATCTTCGTGGCCAATATTGAGTCGAAAGATCCGACGCAAATCATCTCGGGTAACGAAAAAGTGGTGCGCCCGCGTCTGGCGGACGCCGAGTTCTTCTTTAATACCGACCGCAAGAAACGCCTTGAAGATCATCTGCCGCGTCTGCAAACCGTGCTGTTCCAGCAGCAACTGGGTACGCTGCGTGACAAGACTGACCGTATTCAGGCGCTGGCGGGTTGGATCGCCGGGCAAATCGGCGCGGATGTGAACCATGCCACCCGCGCGGGCCTGCTCTCCAAGTGCGACCTGATGACCAATATGGTGTTTGAATTTACCGACACCCAGGGCGTGATGGGTATGCACTATGCGCGTCACGACGGCGAAGCGGAAGATGTGGCCGTTGCACTGAACGAGCAGTATCAGCCGCGTTTTGCCGGCGACGACCTGCCATCAAACCCAATTGCCTGCGCACTGGCGATTGCCGATAAGATGGACACCCTAGCGGGTATCTTTGGTATTGGTCAGCATCCGAAAGGCGACAAAGATCCGTTCGCACTGCGCCGTGCAGCGCTGGGCGTGCTGCGTATCATCGTTGAGAAGAACCTCGCGCTGGATCTGCAGACCCTGACCGAAGAAGCCGTGCGTCTGTACGGCGACAAGCTGACCAACGCTAAAGTGACTGACGATGTAATCGACTTTATGCTGGGCCGTTTCCGCGCCTGGTATCAGGACGAAGGTTACAGCGTTGATACCATTCAGGCGGTGCTGGCACGTCGTCCGACCAAACCGGCGGACTTCGATGCCCGCATGAAGGCGGTTTCACACTTCCGTACGCTGGAAGAAGCCGCGGCGCTGGCGGCAGCCAACAAGCGTGTTTCCAACATTCTGGCGAAATCCGATGAGACACTGAACGATATGGTTCACGCGTCGGTGCTGAAAGAAGCGGCGGAAATCAAGCTGGCGGGCAATCTCGTTGTACTGCGCGACAAGCTGCAGCCGTTCTTCGCTGAGGGCCGTTATCAGCAAGCGCTGATCGAGCTGGCAGCGCTGCGTGAGCCGGTCGATGAGTTCTTCGAACAGGTAATGGTTAACGCCGACGATAAAGACGTGCGGGTCAACCGTTTGACCTTGCTGTCGAAACTGCGTGAGTTGTTCTTGCAGGTAGCGGATATCTCCCTGCTGCAATAACCGTGTGTTATAAAAAACCCGCCAGCGCGGCGGGTTTTTTTATGCCCGAAATTCAGGGGTGCGGAGGATTTCCACAGGCGGTCCCCGTAAAGGGTGCGAATTTTGTGAAGGTCGTTTTGACCCGCACGCTATTGCGCCCGGCACGTTTGGCTTCATACAACGCGTTATCCGCGCACTGAATAAGCTGACCGTATTCGGAGTGGTTTTTCTGGCTCAGGCTGGCAACGCCGATACTGACACTGACGATGCCATCCGGCGAGCTGATGTGCGGTAAATCGAGCATCTGCACGCGGGTGCGCAGGCGTTCAGCCACTTCGACGGCATCGGCTGAGCGTGTCTCCGGTAACAGCGCGCAAAACTCCTCGCCACCGTAACGGAACAGCACATCGTTGGCGTTTTCCAGCGCGCCGCGCATGGCGGTCGCAATCTGCTTCAGACATTCGTCTCCGCGCTGGTGACCGTAACAGTCGTTGTAGAGCTTAAAATAGTCGACATCAATCAACAGCAGCGACAAGGATTTATTATTGCGCTTGCTGGCCCGCCACTCCCGGTCAATGCAGAGATCAAAATAGCGCCGATTGCCCACACCTGTTAGTCCATCGGACAGGGACTGAGCCAGCAGCTCATTTGCCTGTTCACGCAGCAGAGATTCACGGCGAACGGCGGCGGTGACATCGACTATCTGAATAAGACAATAACGCTCGGTTTCGCCCAGCGGGACGATGGTGACGGCCTGGCTGAGGCGTGCGCCTGGCCGGGCCGGTTCAGCAAACAGCGGGAACGGCGAGCGGTGCAGCGACTGAGAAAGCAATGAAGATAAATTGTGATTAATGGCCTGACGAATAGCATCACCCACGCGATGATGCTCCAGGTCAGGGAATACACTAAAGAAATTCTTGCCGGTAGTGTCACTGGCCGCATGCCCGGTATGCGCCTCTAACCAGGCGTTCCACTGGGTAATACGGTAGTGGGCGTCAACAATGATGACACCAAGGCTAAGCGCTGAAAATGCATCCAATAACAACTTATCTTTCATGATTATTGCATTCCGTCAGGCACGCTACCGGATTCTAAACGGCTGATGTACAACCGTATTTGCTCGCGCAAGTCACGCAGCGCAGACATATCAAGAATAAAAGCCAGATAGCCCTGGATTTGCTGGCGCTCAAGAGAAAAATCGATGCGCAGCATCATCACCAGCGGATCGCTTTCGTCTTTGTTCGGGTTGAGGATCTGCTTGCTGGTACCCACCCTCACAACGGGCAACGAGCCTTGCAACTCCTTCTGGAACATATTGGCCAGCGTCCCGACGCAGGCATTGAGCACGATATTGCCGATTTCACTCATCGCTTCGCGCTCCATCTCCCCCAGTTCGTGTGCTGGGATCAGGTCGCCGACCATCATGCGCACAATCTCAAAACTGGCGGCTTCCGGAAACATCAAAATCGCTTCGGTCGCATAAGCCCCTTCATAATGCTGGCTGATGCCAAACAGGGACATGCCGGCACCCAGCTCATCGGCGGCTTCCGAGCGCGGGGTGAAGCGGAGGGTTGGCACAGACATACGGACTTCTTCATTGACGATATTGCTCATCGCGGCGGCCGCGTGGCCAACGCCTATGTTGAAGATCTCCATCAGGCTGTCTGATTCAATGTCGGTGATATCCGGGAGTTCACTCATCATTTCACCTCCATGCTATTGAGCAGGGCATGGAGTTGTGGCTCTTTCAGCGGTTTTGCCAGAAAACCCAGACCGAGCTCTTCAGCCGCGACCTGAATCGAGTTCTGCACGTTTGCTGTCAGCAACACAATGTGTGTTTCAGGGTGGGATTGACGGATACGCGAGGCGGTTTCAATCCCGCCAATACCGGGCATGTTCACATCCAGCAGGATAAGCCACGGCGTCGTCGCGGATGCGAGTTCGATCGCTTCTTCGCCCGTCCCGGCTTCATCAATTTTCCAGTCGTTATGCAGGTTCGTGACATACTGGCGTGAAATCATTCGGGACAGACGGCTGTCATCAACAATAAGAATATATCTGGACATCATTCATTCTCTTTTATCGTTCATTGCCGCAAAAACAACAACAATGCACCTATTCCGGGGGCTATCTTCCCTGATGAATGCCACAGCACAATTCGACGCAATAACGCGGATGCGTAACCTTTTTGAGTCGTTTCCTTTGCGAGGTTGCCTGCCCGAAAGACACGCACGGCTTGCCACTTTTAGTTAAGTCATCTTATTCATCGGCATTATTGGACAAACAATTAGCCCCTTTAAGGAAGTGGGTGAAAATTTAAGCTTGAAGCTCAGCGGAGGTTACGGCTATGCTTTGCCCCGACGAACGTCTCGTCTCACTGGAGCGCACCCGGAAAATGAACAAACACGACTGATGAATTCGGTTCCTTGCTAAACGCCATGGCGTCAGCGGGGAAAGGTATTGATTTCATTCAGGAGTGCTTATGGCTCATTGTGCGCAATCCCCTGCTTTTATTTTGCATCAGCTCACCTGTCAGTTTGCGACGGGCGAAACCCTTTTCGGCCCGTTAAACCTGTCGCTTGAACCCTCGCTATGTGGGCTGGTTGGCCGCAACGGTGCGGGTAAAACGCAGCTACTGCGGCTGCTGGCAGGGCTGGAAACTCCCGCTGCCGGTCATATCGAACGCTTTGGCACCCTGGCCTGGGTGTCTCAACAACCGGTGGTAACGGCAACGACGACGCTGGCTGAATTTCTGGGGTATGGCGATGTTTTTGCCGCCCGTGATCGCATCGAACGCGGTGAGTATCAATCAGACGATCTCAACGTGCTGGAAGGGGGCTGGGATCTGCCCGAGCGCCTGCAACTGGCCTTTATCCGGGCCGGGTTACCGGCGTTTGACCCGAATAAACCTGCCGCTGACCTGAGCGGCGGTGAACGAATGCGCGCCCTGCTGAGCAGTGCGTTAATGACCGGTGCGGATTACCTGCTACTGGATGAGCCGACCAACCATCTGGATCGGGAAGGGCGGGCCTGGTTTTACGAAGGCCTGTCACGCTGGCACGGCGGCGCGCTGGTGGCCTCTCACGATCGCGAGTTACTGGCGCTAATGCCCCGCATTCTCGAACTGACGCCTGCAGGCCTGCACAGCTACGGCGGGAATTATGACGAGTACGAGCGCCAGCGGGAAAGCGAGCAGCAGGCGGCGAAAGCGATGCTGGAACATGCCGCCACCGAACGCCGACGCACGCGACACCGCATGCAGAAAGAGCATGATGCCAGCCAGCGGCGCTCTGCCCATACCCTGCGCACGGTGGACACGCTGAATATCGCCTCGTTCGAGCGGGTCAGGTATAAAAACGCGGCGAAAGAGCGCCCTGCGAGCTGGCGCAAGCAGCATCGCGAGCAAAACGATGCGCTCAATACGGCGATCAGGCAGGCTCGGGAAAGGGTAGAGGAAGAGGCTCCTGTGCTCTTTACGTTACCGGGCAGCCATATTGCTGATGGAAAGCAGGTACTGGTGATCGACGATCTGGTTCTGCCCTGGGTGGCGATGCCAGCGTTGAACTGGCGTATCGACGGGCCAATGCGTGTGGCGTTGCGAGGTCCAAATGGTTGCGGTAAATCGACATTGCTGAAGCTCATTCTTGGCGAAGTGGTGCCCGTTTCCGGATGTTGCCAACTTTCGGTCACGGCCGCTTACCTTGACCAGCATCTGACGCAGTGGGATCTCAGCCTGTCGGTGATGGAGCATCTCAACCTGGAGAATACGCCGCTTGAAGAAGGCGTGCTGCGCACGCGTCTGGCGCAACTGCAACTGGGGGCGGATAAAGTCACGCTTCCGCTGGCTGCGCTCAGCGGCGGTGAACGCCTGAAAGCCGCACTGGCCTGTGTGTTGTGGCGACGTGAGGCGACACAGCTTTTGCTGCTGGATGAGCCGACAAACCATCTTGATTTGGTATCAACCCGTGCCATTGAAGTCGCACTGGCGTCATTTCCTGGAGCAATGCTGGTGGTATCGCACGATGAGGCGTTCTTACAAGGACTAATGCTAACGCACAGTGTTGAATGGCAGGATACGGGGTGGCGTTGCGAAAGGGTATAAACATAAACCCCCGTCTTGACGGGGGTCGGGCATCACTTAGTCAATAAGTTGCTTACTGAGCGTCGGGTTGGCATGAATAAGACGCATCAGTTTCATCTCTGTCGCAGTGGGTTTTATACGTTGTGATTCCCACTCGTGAACGATGGAGACGCTGACGCCCATCGCACGCGCGAAGTCGTCAATTTTCAGTCCAGTACCCCGTCTCAATCGTTCAAACTCATTAAAGGTGTTTGGCTTTTGGCTCAGGGTAACCGGCTGTGTTACATCACTTTTTAATACAATCTGTTCCAAACTACTCAGCAGTTCAAACACAGGATCTTTGTATTCCATTGAGAACTCCTCTTAAAATCACACAGCGGGATCGTGATACAGCCTGTTAAGAATAGTCGGGAAAAGTCCTGGTGTGTGGTTGCCTCAGTGGCTAATCGTGCTATGTGGGGCTTTTGATGCCCTGGAGATGCATGTTCAGGCATTTTTATGGCACTTAATTGCTTGATTACTCACAGACTGCCCGCGCTCAGTATTTTTTTGTAAATAGCCAGCAAATTGTTGTATGTAGGGCGCAGTGACGCAAGCGTGGTAACGTGCTCTCCCGGCGCGCTTTTTCCGGCATAAGAATGCAAGGAAAGGGTATCTTGCAAGGCTGACCTGGACTATCCTTGTTAGCCATCGGCACACGGGTGTCGGTGTGCGCTTTTTTGGGTGAAAGGAGTAATAAAATGGCGACAGGTAAGTCCTGCTCTCGCTGGTTTGCGCCACTTGCGGCGTTATTAATGGTAGTTAGCCTGAGTGGGTGTTTCGACAAAGAAGGCGATCAACGCAAGGCGTTTATCGATTTCCTGCAAAATACCGCGATGCGTAGCAGCGAACGGCTGCCTGCCCTGACGGCGGATCAGAAAAAGCAATTTGGCCCGTTTGTTTCTGACTATGCCGTCATTTATGGCTATTCCCAGCAGGTTAATCAGGCCATGGATTCGGGTTTGCGCCCGGTAGTGGACAGCGTAAACGCCATTCGCGTACCGCAGGATTATATGACGCAGCGCGAACCGCTTCGTCAGGCCAATGGCTCGCTGGGCGTGCTGAGTCAGCAGTTGCAAAACGCCAAAATGCAGGCGGACGCTTCACACGCGGCGCTGAAACAAGCGGATGATTTGAAGCCGGTTTATGACCAGGTGTTTACTAAAGTCGTGACCAATCCGGCCAATGCGCTGCAACCGCTGATCCCGGCGGCGCAGATCTTCACTCAGCAGCTGGTACAGGTCGGTGATTTTATTGCGCAGCAGAATAACCAGGTGAGCTTTGTCGCCAATGGTATTCAGTTCCCGACCTCGCAACAGGCCAGCCAGTACAATGCGCTGATTGGGCCGCTGGCGGCGCAGCATCAGGCGTTTACTCAGGCCTGGACGGCAACCGTCAACGCCACGCAACAATAATCCGGTGCGGGCAAAAAAAAGAGGCGATTATCGCCTCTTTTTTATTGTCATCTCTGACCCCCCGCAGGGAGGGGTGATTAATTTAGCCAGCCACCTGCGGGTTAACGCAGTTTTTCTCCACGTTACCCTTCAATGCGTCTATCAGGTTATCCACCGCGCACGCCGCCATGTTGTAGCGCGTTTCGTGCGTGGCAGAGCCAATATGCGGCAGTGCGACCACATTGGGTAACGACAACAGCGGGGAGTCGGCGGGCAGCGGCTCTTTTTCAAACACATCCAGCCCGGCAGCGTGGATTTCACCGCTTTGCAGAGCATGCACCAGTGCTTGTTCGTCAACTACCGGGCCGCGACCGGCGTTAATAAAGATGGCGGACTTTTTCATCATGGCGAACTGTTTCTCGCCAATTAAATGGTGCGTTTCGTCAGTAAGCGGCAGGATCAGGCAAATAAAATCGGACTCTTTCAGGAGCGTCTCCAGGTCACAATAACGTGCCTGAAAGCGCTCCTCTGCCTCGGTATGATGGCGGCGAGCGTTATACAGAACGGGCATGCCGAATCCAAAATGCGCGCGCTGGGCCAGCGCCATACCGATCCGACCCATGCCGATAATACCCAACGTTTTATGATGGACATCGACACCAAACCAGTCCGCGCCGATGCCGGACTTCCACTCGCCCGCTTTCACCCGATTAGCCACTTCTACTACCCGGCGGGCGCTGCTCAGCACCAGCGCCATGATGGTATCGGCAACGGTTTCGGTCAGAACGGTCGGCGTGTGCATCAGCAAAATTTTGCGGGCATTCAGCGCATCCACATCAAAGTTGTCATACCCGACGGAAACGGTAGAAGTGGCGCGCAGGTGCGGCATCTTCTCCAGCAGCGCTTGATCCACTTTTTCACTGGACCCCAGCAATCCCTGCGCACTGGCGAAGGCGTCGGCGTGCTGCTCGACGGTTTGCGGCTTCAGATCGGCAACCTGGGTGACGGTAAAGTGCGTTTCCAGACGCTTGAGCAAGTCTTCGGGCAAGACTTTGTACAGGATGATGGACGGCTTCATGCGGTTCTCCCTCGTGGTGATGCGCCTGCCGAAACCAATTTATTGTTAGCAGGCTTAACAATTAAAGTAAGCCACACAGAGGCGAAAAGCGCTACCCCCATGAAAATGTACGACGCTGCCGGGCTGCCGGTCGCGCCGTTCAGATACCCTACAACCCAGGAACCACAGAACGAGCCCAGCGCGCCCATGCTGTTGATTAACGCCATTGCGCCGCCGGCAACGTTACGTGGCAGCATCTCGGGAATAATCGCGAAGAATGGCCCATACGGCGCATACATTGCCGCGCCGGCGATGACCAGTAACGTGTAGGAGATCCAGAAGTGGTTCGCGCCCACCGCCCAGGAGCCGATAAACGCGAAGGCACCCATCAGCAGCAGAGGCCAGACGAACAGTTTGCGGTTTTGCAGTTTATCCGATGCCCAGGACGCCAGTAGCATTGCCAGCGTGGCCGCGAGGTAAGGAACCGACGACAACCAGCCCACTTCGACCATGCCGAGGTTTTCGCCGCCGCTGCGGATAATGGACGGCAGCCACAGCACAAACCCATACACGCCAATACTCCAGGCGAAATACTGCAGACACAGCAGGATGACATTACGTGAGCGGAAGGCTTCACTGTAGTTGCGCACAGCTTTAATACCCTGTTGCTCTTTATCCAGTTGGGCCTTAAGCGCCGCTTTTTCTTCGCCGGAAAGCCAGTTCACCTGTTCAGGTTTATCTTTAACCAGCACCCACCAGCAGAACGCCCAAATCACCGCTGGAATGCCTTCAATGATAAACATTTCGCGCCAGCCAAAGGACTGAATCAAATAGCCAGATACCACTGACATCCACAGCACAGTGACCGGGTTGCCGAGGATCAGAAACGTATTCGCGCGTGAGCGTTCCGATTTGGTAAACCAGTTACTGATATAAATCAGCATGGCTGGCATCACGGCCGCTTCCACTACACCAAGGATAAAGCGGATCGCCGCCAGCATGGGGATGTTGTTGACCACGCCGGTTAACGACGCACAACCGCCCCATAAAATCAGGCAGATAAAAATCAGCTTACGCACGCTACGGCGTTCGGCATAGACCGCGCCGGGGATCTGGAAAAAGAAGTACCCAAGAAAGAAGAGGGCACCCAGCAGAGACGAGATCCCTTTGGTAATGCCCAGATCGTCATTGATCCCGGCGGCAGAGGCGAAACTGAAGTTCGCCCGGTCCAGATAAGCCAGACTGTAGGTGATAAACACAATCGGCATAATATACAGCCAGCGTTTTGTCGGATTCGTTGCTTTATTCATAAGGCTGCCTCCAGTTGAGGTTACTCGCCGTCTGTTTGTAGGGGACAGATCGGTGTTATTTGCGGCGAAACAGGCGAAAAACTACCACGCGCCTAACTGCTCACGCGTTGGCAAACCTTCGCTGTCGCCTGGCACTTGTATCGCCAGCGCGCCAATGGTGTTACCACGGCGCACTGCATCGACCAGGGTTTTGCCCTCCAGCAGGGCGCTGATCACGCCCACAGCGAAGCCATCTCCGGCGCCGACAGTGTCTACAACGTTGTCCACTTTTATCGGCGCAACGGCACCTTGCTCGCCGCTGGCGTTTTTAAACCAGGCGCCATCCGGCCCGGTCTTGATCACCACGGCCTGCACGCCGCGTTCCAGATAGAAATCCGCAATGCCTTCCGGCGTGTGTTGGCCCGTCAGGGTGATGCCCTCTTTTAACCCTGGCAACACCCAGTCTGCCTGGAAGGCGAGCTGGTTCAGTTTCTCTACCATCTCTGCTTCGCTACGCCACAACACCGGGCGCAGATTGGGATCGAAAGAGATTGTCCTGCCCTGTGATTTCATGATATTTGCCGCATGGTCCAGCAAGGCATATGACGAGTCGGATAACGCTGCGGCCACGCCGCTTAAATGCAGGTGCCGTGCCTGACGGAAAACGGCATTATTGAAATCTTCTGGCGACAAATGGCTAGCGGCGGAGCCTTTACGGAAATATTCCACAATGGGATCGGTTCCATTTTCGGCTTTAGATTTCAACTGAAAACCGGTCGGATAACGCCCGTCCAGCGTCACGCCTGTACGGTCAATCCCCTCTTTTTGCAGCGTATCGAGAATAAAGCGGCCAAAGCTGTCATCGCCGACACGGCTTATCCAGCTCACCTTCAGGCCGAGCCGCGCCAGTCCGGTGGCCACATTCAGCTCTGCGCCTGCCGCACGTTTAATAAACTGCCCGGCAGCGGCCAGATCGCCGGTTTCGGTGGCGACGAACATCGCCATGGCTTCACCGACAGTGACAACATCCAGTGGGCTATGCATGGCGTGGCTCCTTCCGTAAGGCGTTTACGTAACGACGTGTGACGGCGGCGAGATCATCGCCTTCAAGCGGGAATTCAATACCGCGCGGCGCATCTGCCGGGAGGTTATCCAGCAGGGTTAGCCAGCGGGGATCCGCCAGGTCAGGCGGCACAGCGCGATAGCGATCGCCATGCGCAATGGCGGCTTTTACATGGATATAGCTGACGGCGGGTGCCAACTGGCGTGCGGCTTCTTCCGGCGAATCGCCCACCCAGAGCCAGTTGCCCGTATCGAAAGTCAGTGTGACGGGCAGGGCCAGCGTATGGCAGGCTGCCTTAAAACGCAGCATTGGTGCCAGCCTGCCGCATTCGGTTTGATCATTTTCCACCACCAGCCCCACCGTGCTGTTCGCCAGCCATTCCCGTAGCGTCTCAAGCTCCGCGCTATGACGAAAGTGACCCAGGGAAACTTTCAGCCACAGCGCGTTCAGCGTTTGTGCTTCGGCCAGTAATTGCGGCAGGCGGGGGTTGAGTGCGCCGTCTTCGAGGCACAACGGCTCTGGCGCGGAGTAGCAGGCCTGCAAGTGGTGGTTTTGTACGGCGTGCGCCAGTGCTGGCAAGTGAGTCAGTTCGGCTTCGCTCAACAATTCGCGGCGGATTTCCACCCCGTCAGCGCCTGCGTCGGCCACAATCGGTAACAGGGCCAATTGCCCGCCCAGCGCGTCAATAGCGTCATGGCCATAGGCGGCGGTGACAACAATAATCTTTCTCTGCATAGTCCGGCTCCAACATCGATCGACATGACTTCAGTCTGCCTTTAACGCTAGATGGAACCGGTTCCAAAGAAAAGTTTACTGTGCCGAATTTATGATCACTATCACGAAGCTTTTAGCGTGAGGTGGAGCCGCGAACGATCAATTCGCCGGAAAATACCTGCTCGCGCACGGTGTCGCTGTGGCCTTCGATGCGCCGTACCACTTGTTCTACAGCGGCATAGCCGATTTGCCAGGTGGGTTGTTTGAGCGTAGTGATCCCGACACCTGCCAGTTCTGCCCACTCCAGTTCATCAAAGCCGAGCAAACCGATATCGCTACCCCAGTTCAACCCGATGCGTTTTAAAGCCCGCGCCACTTGCAGAGTTAATGCGCCATTGGCGGAAATCACGGCTTTACGCATGCCCCGGTGGCTGGCGTGGAACTGACGCAAGACATTGTCCATGATGGCGGCGTCATGCAGCGGCGTTTCGGCGTTTTCTGCCACCACGCCAGGATAACGCGCGAGCGTGGCGCGAAAGGCGCTTAGGCGTTCGCGGCGGGTATTGACCGTGCCAAGCGGTTCGCTGAGAAAAAGTAACGCCTCGAAGCCCTGTTCAATCAAATGCTCCGTGGCGGTAGTGGCGGCATGGGTGTTATCCAGTCCGACAACATCACAGGCGAAATCCGGAATTTTGCGGTCGATAAGTACCATTGGCAGAGCGGATTGTTGCAGGCGATTAAGCCCTTCTTCACGCATGCCGACCGCGTTGACCACAATGCCCTCGACCTGGTAGCTGCGCAGCAGGTCAAGATAGTGCAACTCCTGATCGACTTCGTTGTTGGTGTTACACACCAGCGGAGTGAAGCCCTTCTCGCGGCACGCCGCCTCAATGCCGCTTAACACATGTACAGAGTAAGGATTGGTGATATCGGCGATGATCAAACCAATCAGGCGGGTACGCCCACGTTTCAGGCCGCGCGCCATCAGGCTGGGGCGGTAATCCAGCTCGGCTATCGCCTGTTCAATACGCGCCAGCAGCGCGGCGGACAGCAGGTGTTTTTCACCATTCAGGTAGCGGGAAATACTGGTTTTACCGGTTTTCGCTGCTTTTGCGACATCGCTAATGGTTGCGCGTGCTGTTTTCGCCATGACTGCGTCCCTCGCCGTGAATATTTGCCCACACCTTAGCGCGAAATGGCGTTCAATCAAGCACTAAGATAATGTCTTTGCCGCGCTTATCACCTCTGGTATGCGCGTAATGACGTTTAATTCTTTGCTATCCCAACGTCACTGTGGATGATAGAACGCAATGAAGTTCCAACAGACACCATGAATACGGCGAACCGCCGTCATCACCTGCATGCTATTCAGGAGCGCGCTTTGGCAAACTCTGCTATCAAAACTGTTCTTACGGCGGCCCACTGGGGGCCAATGCTGGTCGATACCGACGGCGAAAACGTGCTTGCTTCACGCGGGGCGCTGCCTGTTCGCCACCCGAACTCATTGCAAACAGTCGTGCAGGAGCAAGTGCACAGTCCCACACGAGTTCGCTACCCGATGGTACGCAAAGGTTTTCTTGCATCGCCTGCTAATCCGCAGGGCGTGCGGGGCCAGGATGAGTTTGTCCGTGTCAGCTGGGACGATGCGCTGACGCTCATCCACCAGCAGCATAAACGCATTCGTGACAGTTACGGGCCGGCATCGATTTTTGCCGGTTCGTATGGGTGGCGTTCAAACGGCGTGCTGCACAAAGCCGCGACGTTGTTACAACGCTATATGAGTCTGGCGGGGGGGTACACGGGCCATCTGGGGGATTATTCCACCGGTGCGGCGCAGGCGATCATGCCGTATGTGGTCGGTAGCAACGAAGTGTACCAACAACAGACCAGCTGGCCGCTGATCCTTGAACACAGTGAGGTGGTGGTGCTGTGGAGCGCCAATCCGCTCAATACGCTGAAGATTGCCTGGAACGCGAGCGATGAACAGGGCATTCCTTATTTTGACGCGCTGCGAAAAAGCGGGAAACGGGTGATCTGCATCGATCCTATGCGCTCGGAAACCGTCGATTTCTTTGGCGACAGCATCGAGTGGCTCGCACCGCATATGGGCACTGACGTGGCGTTAATGCTCGGCATTGCGCATACGCTGGTGGAACATAGCTGGCAGGATAATGATTTTCTGGCACGGTGTACCGTGGGCTACGACGCGTTTGCGGCTTATCTGACTGGCGAGCGCGACGGCGTGCCGAAAACGGCGGAATGGGCAGCAGATATTTGCGGTATTGATGCGCCAAAAATCCGCGAACTGGCGCAACTTTTCCATGAAAACACCACCATGCTGATGTCCGGCTGGGGCATGCAGCGTCAGCAATTTGGCGAGCAAAAACACTGGATGCTGGTGACGCTGGCCGCCATGCTTGGCCAGATTGGCACGCCCGGCGGCGGTTTTGGTCTCTCTTACCATTTTGCCAACGGCGGCAACCCGACGCGTCGTGCGGCAGTGCTGGCTTCGATGCAGGGCACCGTGAAGGACGGGACCGACGCTGTGGATAAAATTCCCGTCGCCCGCATTGTTGAAGCGCTGGAAAACCCCGGCGGTGCTTATCAGCACAACGGTATGAACCGCCACTTCCCTGATATCCGTTTTGTCTGGTGGGCAGGTGGCGCGAACTTTACCCACCATCAGGACACCAATCGCTTGATCCGCGCCTGGCAAAAACCCGAACTGGTGGTGATTTCAGAATGCTTCTGGACGGCAGCCGCTAAGCATGCCGATATCGTGCTGCCAGCGACCACCTCGTTTGAACGCAATGACCTGACCATGACCGGCGATTACAGCAACCAGCATCTGGTGCCAATGAAGCGCGTGGTGGCTCCGCAGTACGAAGCGCGTGATGACTGGGAGGTGTTTGCTGAACTGAGCGAACGCTGGGAGGCAGGTGGGCGCGAGCGCTTTACCGAAGGGAAAAGCGATCTGCAATGGCTGGAAACGTTCTATGAGATTGCGGGTCAGCGCGGTGCCAGCCAGCAAGTCACCTTACCGCCTTTTGAGCAGTTCTGGCAGGCCAACCAGTTGATTGAGATGCCTGAAAGCGAGCAAAATGCGCGCTTCGTTCGCTTCGGTGATTTTCGCCGTGACCCGCAGGCGAATCCGCTAAAAACGCCGAGCGGTAAAATCGAAATCTTCTCCGAGCGTATTCAACGTTTCGGCTATGCCGACTGCCCGCCACACCCAATGTGGCTGGAGCCGGACGAGTGGCACGGCAATGCTGAGCCGCAGCAGTTACAGGTGCTCTCTGCGCATCCGGCGCATCGCTTGCACAGTCAGCTTAACTTTACCCGCCTGCGTGAACAGTATGCGGTGGCCGGCCGCGAACCTGTTACCCTGCATCCGCAGGATGCACAGGCGCGCGGGATTGCAGACGGCGACGTGGTACGCGTGTGGAATGGGCGTGGGCAGGTGCTGGCGGGGGCAGTGGTGACAGAGGGCATTAAGCCTGGCGTTATCTGTATCCACGAAGGTGCTTGGCCGGATCTCGACCACCACGCCGGCGGTATTTGTAAAAATGGTGCAGTGAACGTGCTGACCAAAGATTTGCCCAGCTCGCGTCTTGGCAACGGCTGCGCCGGTAATACTGCGCTGGCGTGGATCGAGAAGTATCAAGGCCCGTCGCTTACCCTGACGGCGTTTGATCCGCCCGCCAGTTCATGATCCACGTCGGGTGACGTGTTTCATCCTGCCATGCGCTCTCTTCGATACGAAAACCCTGCGCATGGTAGAAGTTAACCGCCCGTTCGTTCTTCTGGTAAACTTCAAGGCTGAGCCATGAAAAGTGCTGTTTGGCATGATCAATCAGCCTTTTACCAATACCGCGACGCAGTGCTGCGGGGCGGACAAACAGCGCCCCGATAAACTGTTCATCCATTACGCTAATAAATCCTGTCAGTTCGCCGTTTTCTTCCCAGACCCAGGTCTGCGCAACCGGCAGGTAAGCACTGCGCACCAGCGCTTCGCTCTCATGCCAGTAGCTTTCCTGGATAAAGGGATGGGCGAAGATAGTGCTCTCCAGCCAGAGCTCGATCAGCGGCGACAAGTCCTGGTTATGCCACTCGCGGATCATGCGCGCTCCCGGCATGGCAGATACAGCCTGTAACATGGTCGTTGACCAGACCGCAGGCCTGCATAAACGAGTAACAGATGGTGGTACCCACGAATTTAAAGCCACGCTTTTTTAGCGCCTTTGACAGCGCATCGGACGCGGGCGTTGAGGTGGGGATCTCGCCGAGCGTGGCAGCCTGGGTTATCTGTGGCGTATGATCCACAAACCCCCAGACAAATTCTGAAAATGACTCGCCATTTTGCGCCATGGACAGGTAGGCGCGGGCATTACCGATAATCGCTTCAAGTTTACCGCGATGGCGGATAATACCGGCATTTTGCAGTAGTTTTTCTACATCTTCTACGGTCATTGCGGCAACGCGTTCGGGGTCGAAGTGATGAAAGGCCTCACGGTAATTTTCGCGTTTTTTCAATACGGTAATCCACGAAAGCCCGGCTTGCTGGCCTTCGAGGCAGATCATCTCGAACAGTTTTTTGCCATCCTTTTGCACCACGCCCCATTCGGTATCGTGGTAAGCAAGATAGAGCGGGTCCTGAGTGACCCATCCGCAACGTTGCATATCCTTACTCCGTTCTCGATATAGTGAAATAGATCGTCAACCCATCTTGACGTGTGTGTTAAAAAGACAATATTTACTAAAGGGTCTTAGGCCCGACAACAACGATAACAATTACGCCGTGTTCGGCTCTTTTCTGGAGTCGCAAATTGATGAAAATTAAAAACAGTGGCCTGTTGGTTGCGCTAGTGCCTGCCTGTCTCTTTTTTTGCGAGGCGGCAATGGCGTGGCAGCAAGAATATATTATTACTGACCACCAGAACGCGACCTCTGCGCGCTATACCTGGGATAGCGCTCGCCAACCGCGTTACAACGATATTCTCGAGGAGCGTATTCGCTCTGCGCAGAATTCGCCGGGTATTGCTTTTAACCTGCCGGACAACGCCCCGCTGGACGCCACCAGCACCATGAGTATTGGCCTGAATATCCCGCTGGCGCAGGGGTTAACGACCGGGCCGGTCGCGGTGTGGCGTTACGACGGTTCCACGACCTCAATGTATAACGAATTCGGCGATAGCGCGACCAACGCACAGTACAGCGATCCGTTGTGGCATGCCAGCGTCAGCTCGTTGGGATGGCGTGTGGACAGCCGCGTCGGCGGCCTGCGCCCATGGGCGCAAATCAGTTATAACCAGCAAATAGGCGAGAACGTCTGGAAAAGCCAGTCCGGGTTCTATCGGCTGGCCGCTGCCAGCCAGTATGGCAACTGGCTGGACGTAACGCTGGGCGCCGATATGCTGCTGAATTCGCACCTGGCCGCTTATGCCTCCATGTCGCAGTCAGAAAATGTCACCCTCGGGCAAAACTACCTCTACAGCATGGGGGTAAGCGCCCGTTTTTAAGTACATTTAAAACAAACTTTTTACAGTTAAGAAACAATAGCAGCGCGATTTGCATTGATAGTATGTACTAACTCACATTCCTGAATGGCCGCCTCGTTTTTTTGGCGCGCCATTCATTCCCGCTCAGAGGCATTTCATTCCTTCTTTACTGCATTTCATGCCTTTTTTACCCCGGCGTGAAATGCGCTTCGTTATGGTTGTCGGCAGTGAATTCCTTTCTTTTCTTCTGCAGGACGACTGCCATGAAAACTTCCATTGTTAATCGCACGCGCTGGCTGACGCTGGTCGGCACCATTATTACGCAGTTTGCGTTAGGGTCTGTTTATACCTGGAGTTTGTTCAACAGTTCACTGGCGGAAAAGCTGGATGAGCCGGTGAGCCAGGTTGCCTTCTCCTTTGGCTTGTTGAGTCTCGGACTGGCGCTCTCATCGTCAGTCGCCGGGAAATTACAGGAACGTTTTGGCGTTAAACGTGTCACTATGGCTTCCGGCGTTCTGCTCGGCATTGGTTTCTTCCTGACCGCGCACTCTCACAATCTGTTAATGCTGTGGCTCAGCGCAGGCGTGCTGGTCGGCCTGGCTGATGGTGCCGGTTACCTGTTAACACTCTCCAACTGCGTAAAATGGTTTCCGGAACGCAAAGGGCTTATCTCTGCGTTTTCCATTGGTTCTTATGGCCTTGGCAGCCTGGGTTTTAAATTTATCGACAGTCATTTGCTGGCGACGGTGGGCCTGGAAAGCACTTTTATGATCTGGGGGGCCATTGTGCTGGTGATGATCGTTTTTGGTGCCACCCTGATGACCGATGCGCCATTGCAAAAAGCCACCTCTGTTAACGGCGTGGTCGAAAATGATTTCACGCTGGCGCAATCCATGCGTAAACCGCAGTACTGGATGCTGGCGGTCATGTTCCTGACGGCCTGCATGAGTGGCCTGTATGTGATCGGCGTGGCGAAGGATATCGCGCAAGGCATGGTGCACCTGGATGTGGCAACAGCAGCCAATGCGGTAACCGTGATTGCCATTGCTAACCTGAGTGGTCGCCTGGTGCTGGGCATCCTGTCTGACAAAATGGCCCGAATCAGGGTGATCACGCTTGGCCAGGTGATTTCGCTGGTGGGTATGGCAGCGCTGCTGTTCGCTCCGCTGAATGGGCTGACCTTCTTTGCGGCAATCGGTTGTGTGGCCTTTAACTTCGGGGGGACGATCACCGTCTTCCCGTCGCTGGTCAGCGAATTCTTCGGTCTGAACAATCTGGCGAAAAATTACGGTGTGATTTATCTCGGCTTCGGTATCGGCAGCATTTGTGGTTCGATTATCGCCTCGCTGTTTGGCGGCTTTTATGTCACTTTCTGCGTGATCTTCGCGCTGCTGATTATTTCTCTGGCGCTGTCTACCACCATTCGCCAGCCGCAACGCCATTTTTATAAAGAGGCGCACGCCTGACCGACCGGTTAGTCAAAGTGTGCTCAGCAAAAACCGCCGCTCCGGCGGTTTTTTTGATCTGCGCCGCACACTCCTGACAGAGCGACTATCCTTATAGGTCAGGTTTCTTCCAACAGAAGGAGTTTTACATGTCCTTAGAAAAAGTGGTTTACCGTGCGAAAGCAAAAGCAACCGGGGGCCGTGATGGCCGCGCAACCTCTTCTGATGGCGTGCTGGATGTCAAACTGGGCGTACCCAAAGAAATGGGGGGAGCGGGTGGGGAAGTGACCAACCCGGAACAGCTCTTTGCCGCTGGATATTCCGCCTGTTTCCTGGGTGCGCTGAAACATGTTGCCTCGGTCGAGAAAAAGAAAGTACCGCAGGAAGCGTATATTGAAGGACAGGTCGGGATCGGTCCTCTGCCGACCGGTTTTGGTATTGAAGCGCAGCTGGATATCCACCTGCCGGGGATGGATCACGCCGAAGCTGAGGCGCTGGTGCAAAAAGCCCATATTGTGTGCCCTTATTCAAACGCCACACGCGGCAATATCGACGTTAAGCTGAATGTGATCACCTCCTGATATCAAATAAGCTAATCGTTTTCTGACGCTGACCGAATATTTTTGTAAATATGTGGTCAGCGTTCACTCCATCCTGACACTTTTCCGCCCCGCTATGGTCTACTTACCGCGCCTTAGAAGTTTCCATCCTTAACTTCCGTCGCACTCTGTTTGCCTGCCTGCGTTACTGTTCGACGCTTGTCGGGCGCTGTTTCCCCTTTTTTCAGGGTCGTTTGCATGAGTTATATCAAAACGATGACCCAGCAGAAGCTGAGCTTCTTCCTGGCGTTGTATATCGGTCTGTTTATGAATAGCGCGGTTTTTTATCGTCGGTTTGACGGTTATGCGCAAGCTTTCACCGTTTTGAAAGGACTCTCTGCGGTTGTTGAACTGGCAGGTACGGTGTTGGTTACCTTTTTCCTGCTGCGCGTTCTATCGTTGTTTGGCCGCCGCGCCTGGCGCGTACTGGCTTCGCTGGTCGTGCTGTTTTCCGCCTGTGCCAGCTTCTATATGACTTTCCTTAACGTGGTGATCGGCTATGGCATTATTGCCTCGGTGATGACCACGGATATTGACCTCTCCAAAGAAGTGGTGGGCTGGCAACTGATTGTCTGGGTTGTGCTGGTCAGCGCGTTGCCGTTGCTCTTTATCTGGAGTAATCGTTGCCGCTACACGCTGCTGCGCCAGTTGCATACGCCCGGCCAGCGCCTTCGCAGTGTGACGCTGGTGGTGCTGGCGGGGTTGATGGTGTGGGGGCCGATTCGTCTGCTGGATATGCAGCAAAAAGATGATGAGAAAATCTCCGGCGTAGATATGCCCAGTTATGGCGGGGTGGTGGCCAACTCTTATCTGCCTTCTAACTGGCTTTCGGCACTGGGGCTGTATGCCTGGGCGCAGGTGGATGAGTCTTCAGACAATAAGTCACTGATGAACCCGGCGACAAAGTTTACCTACGTGGCGCCGAAAGATATCGATGATACCTGGGTCGTCTTTATTATCGGCGAAACAACGCGTTGGGATCATATGGGGATGCTGGGTTATTCCCGTGACACCACCCCGAAACTGGCGCAGGAGAAAAACCTGGTTGCTTATCGCGGCGAGTCCTGCGATACGGCGACAAAACTCTCTTTACGCTGCATGTTTGTGCGTGAAGGCGGGGCAGACGATAACCCGCAACGTACGCTGAAAGAGCAAAATGTGTTTGCGGTGCTCAAGCAACTGGGGTTCACCACCGATTTGTACGCCATGCAGAGCGAGATGTGGTTCTACAGCAATACCATGGCAGACAACATAGCCTATCGCGAGCAGATTGGTGCCGAGCCGCGTAACCGCGGTAAAAGCGTGGATGACATGCTGCTTATTGAGGAAATGCAACGCTCGCTGGACAATAAACATGCCGGTAAACACATGATTATTCTCCATACTAAAGGCTCGCACTTTAATTACACCCAGCGCTACCCGCGCAGCTTTGCGCAGTGGACGCCGGAGTGCCAGGCCAGCGGCAAATGCAGTAAAGAGGAGTTGATTAACTCGTATGATAATTCGGTCACGTATGTGGATCACTTTATCGATACGGTGATTGATAAGCTGCGCGATCGTAAGGCAATCATCTTCTACGCAGCCGACCACGGCGAGTCGATTAACGACAAAGAGCATTTGCATGGTACGCCGCGTAAAATGGCGCCGCCGGAGCAGTTCCGTGTGCCGATGATGGTGTGGATGTCCGATAAGTATTTGCAGGATCCGGACAAGGCGAAAATGTTCGCGCAACTGAAGCAGCAGGCGGCCTATAAAACGCCGCGCCGCCACGTTGAGCTGTACGACACGATAATGGGTTGCCTCGGTTATACCTCGCCAAATGGCGGGATTAACGAGAACAATAACTGGTGCCATTTGCGGTCGCAGCCCGCGAAGTAACTACGCTGCTGGCTTTCTCACCAGTCAGCGCGCTTTTTTACATTAAAGGATTGACGGGGCATGTTCACGGCAGTAAGATGCGCCCCGCATTCGGTGATTGGCGCAGCCTGGTAGCGCACTTCGTTCGGGACGAAGGGGTCGGAGGTTCGAATCCTCTATCACCGACCAAATTCAGAAAAACCCAACCGCAAGGTTGGGTTTTTTGCTTTCTGCGTCCCGAAGAGGATGAGAAACTCCGGGGGTGGAGGTTCGACCCGAGCGAAGCGAGAGAACGTTGCTTCAGCAACGGCCCGCAGGGCGAGCCACGCAGTGGCGAGTCATCCTCTGGCACCGACCAAATTCAGAAAAACCCAACCGCAAGGTTGGGTTTTTTGCTTTCTGCGTCCCGAAGAGGATGAGAAACTCCGGGGGTGGAGGTTCGACCCGAGCGAAGCGAGAGAACGTTGCTTCAGCAACGGCCCGCAGGGCGAGCCACGCAGTGGCGAGTCATCCTCTGGCACCGACCAAATTCAGAAAAACCCAACCGCAAGGTTGGGTTTTTTGCTTTCTGCGTCCAGAAGAGGATGATAAACTCCGGGGGTGGAGGTTCGACCCGAGCGAAGAGAGAGAACGTTGCTTCAGCAACGGCCCGCAGGGCGAGCCACGCAGTGGCGAGTCATCCTCTGGCACCGACCAAATTCAGAAAAACCCAGCCGCAAGGTTGGGTTTTTTGCTTTCTGCGCCTGCAAAACGTAACTGATTACAGGTTTGCCTCATCACCTCTGCTGCGCAGCAGAACGGGGGAGCGCAGCCCCCGCCAGCAACGCCGCAACATTCCTTTTCGTCAAAAATCTCGCTTATCCTCACTTCCCACTGCCAGTTCACTCTTTTGTGAGATATTCCATTGTATTTTTTTATATATAGATGAATCTTTTTTCGCGTTGCTTATAGATAGAGGCAGCATATTTCGCTGTGCGTTTTAGCGTTCACGGTATTAATCGCTCATATATTCAGCATATCGTAAGAAATTTTTTATAATCTGCATGAATGTTAATCACTGGATATATCGCGTTGTAAGGTGATTTGTCCTGCTCTTGAGGCAGTAGCATAAATTTCCCTGCTGAAAATAGAGGTTTGAAGTTTTTTTAAACTTTGTTTACGGATTCTCACCGCCGTTGTAAATCCCGGTTACCTGTATTGACGTTTTGACATTCTGTTGACAGATTGTAGGGCATGAGGGGCATTTCAAGGAGAATCTGCACTGCAACTCAGTCAACCTTGTGAAAGGAATCCCCATCTCTCATAAAGCCCTCGGGCACTACCGACCAGACCGGGTAAAAATCTAATAAAGGCCTGTCGGACATACCCCATGCAAGGGTAACAACACATATCACATTGGAGCAGAATCAATGAGTATTTCCTTGAAGAAGTCAGGGATGCTGAAGCTTGGTCTTAGCCTTGTGGCTATGACTGTAGCCGCCAGCGTGCAGGCAAAAACCCTGGTTTATTGTTCTGAAGGTTCGCCTGAAGGCTTCAACCCACAGCTTTTCACTTCTGGTACCACTTACGATGCCAGCTCAGTGCCGATTTATAACCGTCTGGTTGAATTTAAAACCGGCACAACTGAAGTCATTCCGGGTCTTGCTGAAAAGTGGGAAATCAGCGCCGATGGCAAAACGTACACTTTCCACCTGCGTAAAGGCGTAAAGTGGCAGGACAACAAAGGTTTTAAACCAACGCGTGAATTCAACGCAGATGACGTCGTCTTCTCCTTTGATCGTCAGAAAAACGCCCAGAATCCGTATCACAAAGTCTCTGGCGGCAGTTACGAATACTTCGAAGGTATGGGTCTGCCAGACCTGATTAGCGAAGTGAAGAAAGTGGACGATCATACCGTCCAGTTCGTCCTGACGCGTCCGGAGTCACCGTTCCTCGCCGATCTGGCGATGGATTTCGCGTCTATCCTCTCTAAAGAGTACGCAGACAACATGCTGAAAGCGGGCACACCGGAGAAAGTCGATCTTGATCCGATCGGTACCGGCCCGTTCCAGCTGCTGCAATACCAGAAAGACTCGCGCATTCTCTACAAAGCGTTTGAAGGATTCTGGGGCACCAAACCGAAAATCGATCGTCTGGTCTTCTCCATCACCCCAGACGCCTCAGTGCGTTACGCCAAGCTGCAGAAAAATGAGTGCCAGGTTATGCCGTACCCGAACCCGGCAGACATTGAACGCATGAAGCAGGATAAAAACATTACGCTGCTTGAGCAGGCGGGTCTGAACGTCGGCTATATGTCCTTCAATACCGAGAAGAAACCGTTTGATGATGTGAAAGTACGTCAGGCGCTGACTTACGCGGTGAACAAAGAAGCGATCATTAAAGCGGTGTACCAGGGCGCGGGCGTCGCGGCGAAAAACCTGATCCCGCCGACCATGTGGGGCTATAACGACGACGTTAAGGATTACACCTACGATCCTGAGAAAGCGAAACAACTGCTGAAAGAAGCAGGTCAGGATAAAGGCTTTACCGTTGAACTGTGGGCAATGCCGGTACAACGTCCGTACAACCCGAACGCTCGCCGCATGGCAGAGATGATTCAGGCTGACTGGGCGAAAGTGGGCGTGCAGGCCAAGATCGTCACCTACGAATGGGGTGAATACCTGAAGCGTGCGAAAGCAGGCGAACACCAGGCGGTGATGATGGGCTGGACCGGCGACAACGGGGATCCGGATAACTTCTTCGCCACGCTGTTCAGCTGCGCAGCGGCGAAAGACGGCTCTAACTACTCCCGCTGGTGCTATAAGCCGTTTGAAGATCTGATTCAGCCGGCGCGTGCGACCGACGACCATAACAAGCGTATTGAACTGTACAAACAAGCTCAGGTTGTGATGCATGATCAGGCTCCGGCGCTGATTGTGGCTCACTCCACCGTTTATGAGCCAGTGCGTAAAGAAGTCAAAGGCTATGTGGTTGATCCATTAGGCAAACACCACTTCGAAAACGTGTCTGTCGAATAATAAGTTCGAATCCTGACCCCTCTCCCTTTCCGGGAGAGGGGGAAAGGCGTTTTCCCTCTCAGGAGGGAATTCATTATTGTGAGTAATACAGACGCGCCGTCGCCAGGCGCTGCGTCACTACTGAGAATCCGGGTTATGTTGCAGTTCATTCTCCGACGTTTGGGGTTGGTTATCCCCACGTTTATCGGTATCACCCTTCTCACCTTTGCTTTTGTCCATATGATCCCCGGCGATCCGGTGATGATCATGGCGGGTGAGCGTGGTATCTCCCCTGAGCGTCACGCCCAGTTGCTGGCCGAGCTTGGACTCGACAAGCCGCTCTGGGAGCAATATGTCCAGTACGTCTGGGGCGTGTTGCATGGTGATTTAGGCATCTCTCTGAAGAGCCGTCTTCCGGTGTGGGACGAGTTCGTGCCGCGGTTTAAAGCGACACTCGAACTCGGTGTTTGCGCCATGATTTTTGCCGTTGCGGTTGGCATTCCGGTCGGTGTAATGGCTGCGGTGAAGCGCGGTTCCATTTTCGATCACACCGCCGTGAGTCTTGCGCTGACGGGTTACTCGATGCCTATTTTTTGGTGGGGCATGATGTTGATCATGCTGGTGTCGGTGCAGTTGAACCTGACGCCGGTTTCGGGGCGCGTCAGCGATATGGTGTTCCTTGATGACACGAATCCATTAACCGGGTTTATGTTGATAGACACCGCCATCTGGGGCGAAGAGGGGAACTTCATCGACGCACTGGCGCATATGATCCTGCCTGCGGTGGTCCTGGGGACAATCCCGTTAGCGGTGATTGTGCGTATGACGCGCTCATCCATGCTCGAAGTGCTGGGTGAAGATTATATTCGTACCGCCCGCGCGAAGGGGCTGACCCGCATGCGCGTGATTATCGTCCATGCACTGCGCAATGCGATGCTGCCCGTAGTGACGGTCATCGGTTTGCAGGTGGGAACGATGCTGGCAGGGGCCATCCTGACAGAAACCATCTTCTCGTGGCCAGGTCTTGGCCGCTGGCTGATTGATGCGCTGCAACGCCGTGACTATCCGGTGGTGCAGGGCGGGGTGCTGCTGGTGGCGACGATGATCATTCTCGTCAACCTGCTGGTAGACCTGCTTTACGGCGTGGTGAACCCGCGTATCCGGCATAAGAAGTAAGGGGCCATCATGTCACAAGTCACTGAAAATAAAGTTGTCGCTGCACCGGTGCCGATGACCCCGCTGCAGGAGTTCTGGCACTATTTCAAACGCAATAAAGGCGCGGTCGTTGGGCTGGTGTATGTGCTCATCATGCTGATTATTGCCGTATTCGCTAACGTCCTGGCGCCGCACAACCCGGCGGATCAGTTCCGCGATGCGCTGCTTGCGCCGCCGGTCTGGCAGGATGGCGGCACCTGGTCACATATTCTTGGCACCGACGATGTAGGTCGCGATACGCTGTCCCGTCTGATGTTCGGTGCGCGTCTGTCGCTGCTGGTCGGTTGCCTGGTGGTGGTGCTGTCGCTGGTTGCCGGTATTGTGCTGGGGCTTGTCGCCGGCTACTTCGGCGGTCTGATCGACAATATCATTATGCGTGTTGTCGACATCATGCTGGCGCTGCCAAGCCTGTTACTGGCGCTGGTGCTGGTGGCCATCTTTGGCCCGTCGATCGTTAACGCCTCGCTGGCGCTCACCTTTGTGGCCTTGCCGCACTATGTCCGACTCACCCGCGCTGCCGTACTGGTGGAGGTGAATCGCGACTATGTGACTGCGTCCCGCGTGGCGGGTGCCGGTGCGATGCGCCAAATGTTCGTGAACATCTTCCCTAACTGCCTTGCGCCGCTGATTGTTCAGGCGTCGCTGGGTTTCTCGAACGCCATTCTTGATATGGCTGCTCTGGGCTTCCTCGGTATGGGTGCGCAGCCGCCAACACCGGAGTGGGGCACGATGCTCTCCGACGTGTTGCAATTCGCGCAGAGCGCCTGGTGGGTCGTCACCTTCCCTGGCGTTGCGATCCTGCTAACGGTGCTGGCATTTAACCTGATGGGCGACGGTTTGCGTGATGCGCTCGACCCCAAACTGAAGCAGTAAGAGGCTCGAGATGGCGTTATTAAATGTAGATAAATTATCGGTGCACTTCGGCGACGTTGGCTCCGAATTCCGCGCCGTAGACCGCATAAGCTACAGCGTAAATCAGGGTGAAGTGGTTGGCATTGTCGGTGAGTCCGGTTCCGGTAAATCGGTCAGCTCGCTGGCAATCATGGGATTGATTGACTTCCCGGGCCGCGTCATGGCCGACAAGCTGGAATTTAATGGTCAGGATCTGAAACGCATATCGGAAAAAGAGCGCCGCAGTCTGGTGGGTTCCGAAGTGGCGATGATTTTCCAGGATCCGATGACCAGCCTGAACCCGTGCTATACGGTCGGTTTCCAGATTATGGAAGCCATTAAAGTCCACCAGGGCGGCAATAAAAGAACCCGTCGTCAGCGTGCCATTGATCTGCTGACGCAGGTTGGTATTCCTGACCCTGAATCGCGTCTGGATGTTTACCCGCACCAATTGTCCGGTGGGATGAGCCAGCGCGTGATGATTGCCATGGCGATTGCCTGCCAGCCGAAGCTGCTGATTGCCGACGAACCGACGACCGCGCTCGACGTGACGATCCAGGCGCAGATCATTGAACTGCTGCTGGAGTTACAGCAGAAAGAGAACATGGCGCTGATCCTGATCACTCACGATCTGGCGCTGGTAGCGGAAGCGGCGCACAAAATTATCGTTATGTACGCGGGTCAGGTGGTGGAAACCGGTGAAGCGAAAGATATTTTCCGCGCGCCGCGTCATCCATACACCCAGGCGCTGCTGCGCGCGCTGCCGGAATTCGCGCAGGATAAAGCCCGTCTGGCATCGCTGCCGGGTGTGGTGCCGGGTAAATATGACCGCCCGACAGGCTGTCTGCTCAACCCGCGCTGCCCGTATGCTACGGACCTGTGCCGCGAGCAGGAGCCTGCACTGAACACCGTCGATGGCGGGCGTCAGTCTAAATGTCACTACCCACTCGATGACGCCGGGAGGCCAACACGATGAGTACGCAAGAGGCCACCTCGCAACAGCCGCTGTTGCAGGCTATCGACCTGAAAAAACACTACCCGGTGAAAAAAGGGCTCTTTGCTCCGGAACGCCTGGTTAAAGCACTGGATGGCGTCTCCTTTACGCTGGAGCGCGGCAAAACGCTGGCGGTGGTGGGTGAATCCGGCTGTGGCAAATCCACGCTCGGTCGCCTGCTGACCATGATCGAAACCCCGACCGGCGGCGAGCTGTACTACCAGGGGCAGGATTTGCTGAAGCACGATCCGCAGGCGCAAAAACTGCGTCGGCAGAAAATTCAGATTGTCTTCCAGAACCCCTATGGTTCGCTGAACCCGCGCAAAAAAGTGGGGCAAATCCTTGAAGAGCCGCTGCTGATTAATACCGCGCTGAGTAAAGAGGCGCGGCGTGAGAAAGCACTGGCGATGATGGCGAAAGTCGGCCTGAAAACCGAACATTACGACCGCTATCCGCATATGTTTTCCGGCGGCCAGCGTCAGCGTATTGCTATCGCCCGTGGTTTGATGCTTGACCCGGATGTGGTCATCGCAGATGAACCGGTTTCCGCGCTGGACGTGTCCGTACGTGCGCAGGTGCTAAACCTGATGATGGATCTGCAGCAGGATTTGGGGCTGTCTTACGTCTTTATTTCTCACGATCTGTCGGTGGTTGAGCACATTGCGGATGAAGTCATGGTGATGTACCTCGGCCGCTGCGTGGAAAAAGGCACCAAGGATCAGATTTTTTCTAATCCGCGCCATCCTTATACCCAGGCGCTGCTCTCTGCCACGCCCCGTCTGAACCCGGATGAGCGCCGCGAGCGCATCAAGCTGACCGGCGAGCTGCCCAGCCCGCTCAACCCGCCGCCAGGCTGTGCGTTTAATGCCCGCTGCCGTCGTCGTTTTGGGCCGTGCACGCAGTTGCAGCCGCAACTGAAAGAGTATGGCGGTCAGCTGGTGGCCTGCTTTGCTGTTGATCAGGATGAAAACGGCGAGAAACCACAGGTATAATCCGTTCTCTCTGCCCGGTAGCTTGTTGCTTACCGGGCATTTTTTTGTCCGCTGGCGGCCAAATCGCTTATTTCCATTCTGGCGATAATCTTAAAACCTGATAAACGCTCCGGTTTATTTTAAAAATTTCCGGAAAACCTGCCAAAAACAGTAGTGTCGCAATAATGCCAACAGGAATAATGAGTTAGCGCAATTAGCGTCTTTTCCGACGCGAAAAGTTATTTCTGAATATGTCCTGAGGTAACTAAAAGTGTAACGCATAAATACAATAAATAGCATATCGTGCTGAATATTTAATTATAAAAAATTAATAATAACATTTTTAATATTCATTGTTGTTAATCAGCCTGATTAAAGGCTGAATCGCAGGATTAAAATTCTGTAATGATTTTAGCGTAAAAAAAAGATGGCACATGTATGGGCAATATTTATATATTTGCTGCAAATTAACAGCGTGTTTAGCACTGCTAAAACTTTTACCGCCACAATCACGCTGTTGCTAATAGAAAAGCATTACCACGTACCCACTCGTAATTGCACCGCGAAATAAAAAAACGCCATCGAGCTACCAATACCAGGACCTGTCGATCCTGACGGTGGTGGGTACAATATTTTTTTGTAAATCATGAGAATAACTATGAATCATTATGATGATTTGCAGAGGTTCAAGGACAAGACTCGTAATCAGAATCACGCTTTCAAGGATTTCTCTGCGCAGAACCTCGCGAACGACCAGGGCCACTGGAGCCTTATTAATCAGCTTTCTCCCGCCACGGACGCCTCGGTGCTGGCCCCTGGCGGCCATGTTTCCGTTCCTGTCCCCCAGACCGTTGATCCGGCGCTCTTTCACGTCAGCGATCACGAACACGCTAATGACGCGGAACCCGTAGAGCCGCTCCGTGTACCGGCCTCGTCTATTTTTCAGGGGGTTGCCAGCCAACTTGATAGCGTGGCGCCCGCGTTTAATGCCGCAGCCAGTGCCCCGGAACCCGCCAGATTTGCGCCCGTGATGCAGATACCTGCGCCGCATCCCGCCTCGCTTACTACCGCTGCGTCAGCGCGCGTCAACTACGCCAAACTTTTTGCGGCAAAAACGCCGGAAGCCAAACCGGCACCGGGCAAAAATCAGCCATTACAATCGTTGTTAGAAAGGATTGCGTCATGCCGTTAATTTGTGTGTGTTCGCCGAAAGGCGGGGTCGGGAAAACGACGCTAACGGCTAACCTGGCGTATGCGCTGGCGCGCTCGGGCAGTAAAGTGCTGGCGCTGGATTTCGATGTGCAGAACGCGTTGCGTTTGCATTTCGGCGTTCCTCTTTCCGACGGGCGCGGTTTTGTGGCTAAAGCGGGGGAATCTTCCGACTGGAGCCAGTTTGTCCTCTCCGCTGGCAGCAATATCTTTGTCCTGCCGTATGGTGATGCCAGCGAAGAGCAGCGTGTCGCCTTCGAAGAGCGTCTGACCAACGATGAGCACTTCCTCACGCGGGGGTTGAATACCCTGCTCAACTATCCCGGCCTGATTATCATTGCCGACTTCCCGCCGGGGCCGTCGGCCGCATTAAAAGCCATGTCACGGCTGGCCGATGTGCACCTGGTGACGATGCTGGCAGATACCGCGTCGCTCTCTTTGTTACCGCATATCGAAAATAACCGCCTGACCGGGGAGATCCTCAACCGTAAAGCCGGCCACTACTTTGTGATCAACCAGAGCGATAACCGTCGGCAAATCAGCCGCGACGTGACGGCGTTTATGGAGCAGCGGCTGGGCAACCAACTGCTGGGCGTGCTGCACCGGGATGAAAGTGTTGCGGAAGCCAACGCCTCACAACAGTCGGTTTTTGATTTCAGCCCGGCTTCTGCGGCGGCGTTTGATATTGAACTGATTGCGAAACGCGTCGCTGGCATTCTCGGCATCAAGATTGGCGACGGCACGGTGCACAGTAAACCCAAAATGTCTGGCTTCTAACACTCACGGGCAACCCATGAAAACGTTTCTTTATCTCTTGCTGGCGCTGGCAATGATTCCGGTCGCCCTGTTAGTGGTCATTACCCCGATGGACAGCCAGAAGCAGTACATTTTTGGCTTGATCAGCATCGGCATTTTGTTCCTGCTCGGTTTTAATAAAAAGCGCTACATCTCTTTGATTATGGTGGTGATGTCGATCCTGTTGTCGACCCGCTATATGTACTTCCGACTGACGCAAACGCTGCATTTTAATTCAGAGATTGAAACCCTCCTCGGCATGGGGCTGTTCCTCGCGGAAGTCTACGTATGGGTAATGTTGCTGCTCAGCTATTTGCAGACTGCCTGGCCCTTAAAACGTGACATAGTCCAGTTGCCGGACGACATCAGCCTGTGGCCGACGGTGGATGTGTATATCCCCACCTATAACGAACCGTTAGAGGTGGTGCGGGATACGGTGCTGGCGGCGCAGTGTATTGATTACCCGCAAGACAAGCTCAAGATCTACCTGCTTGACGACGGTAAACGTAGCGAGTTCGCCGTGTTTGCCGCCGATGTGGGGGTGGGGTATATCACGCGTAATAATAATGCGCATGCCAAAGCCGGGAACCTTAATCACGCTATGAAGCTCACCAACGGGGAGCTGATCTGCGTTTTCGACTGCGACCATGTCGCCACGCGCATCTTTCTGCAAGCTACGGTGGGCGGTTTTCTTAAGGATCCGAAGCTGGCGCTGGTGCAGACGCCGCACTACTTCTATTCGCCCGATCCGTTTGAGCGTAACCTCTCGGTCGGGCGCAATATCCCTAACGAAGGGACGCTGTTCTATGGCCCGATACAGCAAGGCAACGACAACTGGAACGCCACTTTTTTCTGTGGCTCCTGTGCGGTGATCCGCCGCAGCGCGCTGGAAGAGATTGGGGGTTTTGCCGTAGAAACCGTCACCGAAGATGCACACACCGCGCTGAAATTACAGCGCCTGGGCTGGGGATCGTCATTTATCGCAATCCCACTGGCGGCGGGCCTGGCGACCGAGCGTCTGGTTCTGCATGTGATCCAGCGTACCCGCTGGGCGCGAGGGATGACGCAGATTTTTCGCCTCGATAACCCGTTGTTTGGCCGTGGCCTGACCCTCCAGCAGCGTCTCTGTTACCTGAGCGCCATGCTCTATTACCAATTTGCCCTGCCGCGTATCGCCTTTCTGACCGCGCCGCTGGCGTATCTACTGTTTAACCTGAACATTATTCACTCCTCGGCGAGCCTGGTTTTTGCGTACGCGCTACCGCACCTGTTCCTCTCTGTCTATGTTAACTCCCGTCTGAACGGGCGCTACCGCTACAGCTTCTGGGGCGAAATCTATGACCTGGTGCTGGCTTTTCACATTGCGCTGCCGACAGTGGTCACGATGCTGTTCCCGAAACGCGGCAAGTTTAACGTGACCGACAAAGGCGGCCTGCTGAACGTGGGCTACTTCGACTTTAGCGTGGTACGCCCGCATTTGATTATTGCGGTCCTGCTCGCCGCCGGGGTCATTGCCGGCATCGTGCGGGCCTGCGCGCATGACTATTTTGGTGTCGATCCACGCGTTATCGCGCTGAACGTCGGCTGGGGAGTGTACAGCCTGATCTTCCTGCTGGCGGCTATCGCCGTGGCGCGTGAAACACGACAAACGCGTAAAACAATCCGTATTGATGTCGACATCCCGGTACTGATCCACTACGCCAGCGGGATCATCTCCCGCAGCAAGACGGCGGATCTGTCGATGGGGGGCTGTCGCATCGTGGTGCCGGACACGCGCCATCTGTCCGATGACATCGAAGAGATTGAACTGTTGCTGCAATCCGGGGCGATCAGCATTCCGGTAAATGTTATTGCCAGCGATGAGCAATATATCCGGCTGATGTTTAACGACATTCCTCTGTCGCGTCGCCGTGAACTGGTGCGGGTTGTGCTTTCCCGCGCCGATGCCTGGATCCACCCGCCGAAGCCGCAGGACAACCCGTTCCGTTCCCTGCTGACGATTGTGCGTTCCGTGTTTGATCTCTTCTGGCTTACCTGGACGTCCCGCCGTGAAAATCGTCGCCTGCGGGCGGCGCAGGCAGACAGCGCAGCGTCTGCGGAGGAGCAAGCATGAAACGTCTGACTACGCTGGCGATGCTGGTCAGCGCATTATTTATTACGCCGTTGCACAGCGAAGAAACGTCTGTCGGCGCGCTCCTGCCGCTGGAACTCACTGCACCCGGGCTGACGCAGAGCACCTCAACGTTTGTGCCGTCGGTGGTCAATAGCGTTAGCCTTGCACAAATGGGCCAGCCGCAGGGCATTACCCTCAGCGGGGGGCAATTCCAGGGCGGAGTCGATTTTACCCTGCCGACAGACCAGGTGATGACCAGCGCCCGGCTGGCATTAAATCTGCGTCTCTCCCCGGCAATGGCAACGCGCAACGCCACCCTGCAACTGATGCTCAACGGCCAGCCGCTGGGCACCGTGCCGCTAAGCCTCACCGACGGCGACATTGCCCGCTACCAGCTCGATGTACCCGCAGCGTTAATGGTTTCCAGCAACAATCTCAGTTTTAAAATCAACGACGGCGATGCGATGCAGTGCCAGCGCGATCTGAATGACAAGTATCGCGTTACCATCCTGCCGGACTCTCATTTTGAACTGGAAGGGCAGCAGCTTGATATTGGTGCCGATCTGAGCCACTTCCCGCGCCCCTTCTTTGACCGTATGCAGATGACCCCGGCGGCGATTGCGATAGCGTTCGGACAGACGCTCAGCGCCGATACCCTCAGTGCCGCGGCGCTGATCTCATCGTGGATGGGTATCCAGGCCGATTATCGTGGCGTTTCCTTTGCTGCGTATCACGATCGTTTGCCGGAGAAGAACGGCATTTTGATTGGCCACCCAGGCGAGCAGATCGGCGGGCTGACATTGCCGGAAAGCGCGCAGCCGCTGCTGAAAGTGATCGATAACCCGGCGAACCCGGTTTACAAACTGCTGCTGGTGGTGGGCAAAGACGACACCGAATTGCGCGCGGCGGCCTGGCGGTTGACGCGAGGTAATTTCTCCCAGCAAACCCCGCAGGTGGATGTTGATGCGCAAACCATCCCGCTGAGCAAACCGTATGATGCGCCGCGTTGGATCCCAACCGATCGTCCGGTAAAGCTCAGTGAACTGATGCGTAAAGATCAGAGCCTGACCACCACCGGGATCTGGCACCCGCCTTTACAGGTTGCGTTTCGCGCCGCGCCGGATCTGTTCCTGTGGGACGGGGAAACCATCCCTCTGCATATTGGTTACCGCTTCCCGACCGAGAACTGGATCGACGAACAGCGCTCCTGGCTGAGCATGACACTGAATGATACGTTCCTGCATAACCTGCCGGTGAACAAGCAAGGCGCGCTGGAAACACTGTGGCATAAAGTGGGGGGCGATGCGCGACAGGAATCCTTTGATATGCCGCTCGAGCCGTACATGATTTACGGCGACAACCAGCTATCGCTGTACTTCAACATCGTGCCGAAAGCGAGCGCGCCATGCAGCACATTGTTAAACAACAATATTAAGAGCCGCATTGATGATGAGTCGTGGATTGACCTGAGCCACACTCGTCATTTTGCCTTGTTACCGAACCTCTCTTACTTCGTCGGCGCGGCCTTCCCCTTTACCCGGCTGGCGGACTACTCAGAAACCGTCTTAATGCTGCCGACAAACCCGACGGAAACTCAGCTTGCCACACTGCTCGACATGGCGGCACGTTCCGGTAATGCCACTGGTACTGCTCTGGCGCATAACCGCGTACTGCTGGGCATGCCGACGGAAGGGAATGTACAGACGCTGCTGCGTGACCGCGATGTGCTGGCCGTATCCGGTATGGATCAGCATGCGTTCAACCGTGCGCTGCTGTCCGAGTCGCCGTTTACCACGCATGACAGCACGCTGGGCGTGCGTGAACCCGGCAACTGGCAAAAAATCCGGCGCTGGCTCTCCGGCGACTGGGCGGCGCAGGGCATTGAAGCGGATCGCTACTTCTCTTCTAACGAAGCGTGGCGCGGTTTCGTCAGTTTCCGCTCACCGTGGAATGACGCACGGCTGGTGGTGCTGGCGCTGGGCAGCAACGATGAACAGCTTTCACGTTTGCATGATGACCTGAGTTCTGCACGCATTAATGCCGGTATTCGTGGTGATGCAGCGATCATCACCAATGAAAATGGCGTGCGCAGTTTCCGTGTGGGCGAGCAGTTCCCGAGTGGCGAAATGCCTGCACAGATGCGAGTGATTTGGTACGCCAACCAGCACTCGGCGCTGCTGGCGCTTCTTGGACTGCTCTTCAGCGCTCTGGGAGCCTGGGTGTTGTATATCACGCTGAAAAAACGCGAGCCTGCACGTCTGGATCCGGAGAGCCACAAGTGAAAAAGATCACCACCATGACCATCAACACCGCGCGTCGGTTATCCACATTTTGCCTCTCCGGCACCCTATTGCTCGGCGTGGCCGGGCAGGCTGTTGCCGCACAAAACGAGGCGGCAGTGAAAGCGTTGTTCGATCAGGCTAACTACTGGCACGAAAAATCCCATGACGATCTGGCGATGGAGTCGCTGAAAAAAGTGTTAATGGTCGATGCCAATAACACCCAGGCCATGTACCTGATGGCATTATGGGCGCAGCAAAACGGCGACCTGCAAACCGCCGCACAGTGGCGCGCCAGGCTGGCGAAGAGCGCGCCGAACGACAACGGCCTGCAAGCGCTGGATAACGCCAAACAGCTGGCGCAAGTCCCGCAGGGGCAATTGACCCTCGCACGGCAGCAAGCGCGTAGCGGTAACGTGCCGGCGGCGCTGGAAACATGGCGCAGTATGTTTAATGGCCCCACGCCGCCGCCAAGCCTCGCGCCGGAATATTACCTGACGATGGCGAGCGATAAAGCGCTCTATTCGCAGGCGCTGTCGCAATTGCAAAGCTTTGTCGCGCAGTACCCACAGGATAATGCCGCACGCGTTGCGCTGGGCAAAATGCTGACCTGGCGTGAAGAGACACGCCGCCAGGGGATGTTGTTGCTGGAGCCGATGGCAGGCGGCAGCCCCGAGGCAGATGCCGGGTTACGCCAGGCGTTGTTATGGCTCGGCCCGACCTCGGGCGATGAGCGCTTTTACGATACCTGGCTGCAACGCCACCCGCAGGACAGCGAGGTGCAGGCCTACTACCGCAAAAACATAGGCGGGGCGGCAAAGGGCGCGGGCTTTAACGCACTCAATAGCGGGGACACTGGCGCGGCAAAGCAGAAATTTGCACAAGTGCTGCAAACCAACCCGGACGATGCCGATGCGCTGGCGGGGATGGGGTATATCGCCCAGCGTAGCGGTGATTATAAGGCGGCGGCGCAATACCTTAACCGGGCGGCAAATCAGGGTGGCGACGCGGCAGGCGAACGGCAGAACCAGGCAGAAGACGCTGCGTTTTACGGGCAACTGGCACAGGCGCAACAAGCGTTAAAAGAGGGCAATGTCAGCCAGGCGCTGGCGCTGTCGGCCCCACTGGCGCAACAAAGTGGTGAGCGTGGCACGGCGGCGAAGCTGTTCCGCGCCGATGTGCTTCGCCAGAATAAAGATTACAGCCAGGCGGAACAGACGCTGCGCGGCGTTCTGAGCGATCAACCGCAGAACGCACCGGCGCGGGAAAACCTCTATTACGTTCTGCGCGAGCAAAATAAAGCAGAGGAAGCCCAGGCAATGCTGAGAACCCTGCCGGCGAATGTGCAGGCGAAGCTGCAACCGCGTGTGGTGGCGGGAACACCTGGCGATCCATTGCGCCGCCAGGCCCAACAACTGGCTGCTGCCGGAAACAGTGAGCAGGCCATCAGTCTGCTGCGCCAGGGCGTGGCCCGATTGCCGGATGACCCGTGGCTGCGTCTCGATTTAGCCCGTCTGTTGCAGCAATCCGGACGCGAGAGCGAAGGAGCGACGGTGATGCTCCCGGCAGGGCGTGATGGCGCGGGAGCCAGTTCGCTGTACGCAGCAGCGCTGTACGCCAGTGAAAATGGTGGCTGGCAGCAAGCCAGCTCGTTGCTGGGCCGCATTTCCCCGTCCAGCCAGAACAGCCAGATGCGCGATCTCGCTCAGCGGGTTAATTACAACCTGCAAATGGCGACTGCTGAGCGTTATCTGGCGCAGGGCAATATGACCGCCGCGTCAAATACCCTGAAAGCGTTGTCTGTTACGCCGCCAAAAAGCCCGGTAGATGCCGGCAAACTGGCGCGCATGCTGGCGCGTACTGGCGATTTGACGACAGCCGTATCGCTGGTACGGGGCAACATGCAGCAAGGGGTGCAGGGCAATGCCGGCGATTATGCCGATCAGGTTGCCGTACTGAACCAGGCCGGGCTTAACCAGGAGGCGCAAAGCTTTGTTTCCAGCCCGGAACTGCAGTCGCGCAGCACCCCGGCGCAGCTGGCGGGCGTGCGCAATGGCTACGTGATCAACGAAGCCGATCGGCTGCGTGAGCAGGGCAATTACGCCGCCGCTTACGATAAGCTGATCCGCGCTTTGCAAAACGATCCGCAGAATACCGATTTGATGTTTGCGATGGGGCGCCTGTACCAGAGCGGCAAAATGAACAAAGAAGCCGGTGTGCTGTATGACTACCTGATGACGCGTGACAGCGATGATCAGGCGGCACGCGTGGGCGCAATTGATGTGGCGCTGTCGGAAAATAACGTGACGAAAGCGCAAAGCCTGGCGAACGGGCTGCGTAGTAATAGCTCGCCGGATCGCTTGCTGCTGCTGGCGCGACTGGAAGAGGCAAAAGGCAACCACCAACAGGCAATGACTTACCTGCGTAGCGCGCGTGGCAAGCTGGTCGGGCTGGACTCGACCAACCGTGATGCGACGCCTACCCTCGGCGGCGTATTGCTGGCGGATAACCCGTTTACCACCACCAGCAAAAGCGCCGCACCGCAGTCGCTGTATGGGCAGACACTGCCGTGGCAGGTGGCCCAGGTTGCGCGTGAGCCAGGGAGTAACCTGCCGGGAACGACCCGTACCGACTTACCGGTTGAAACGGCGCAAAGCCGCACTCTGCGCCAGGTCGACGACATGATGCAGCAAATGAATGAACAAACCGGTATGTGGTTGCAGGGTGGCGTACAAATCCGTGGTCGTGATGGCGAAACCGGCACCAGTAAACTGACGGAAGCCAAAGCGCCGCTGACCTGGTCGAGTTCGCCGTTTGGCGAATCGCGTTTTGAGTTCACCGCCACGCCGGTCTCCCTCAGTTCGGGGAGCGCCTCGGGCGATGCCTGGCGTCGCTACGGCACTAACCCGCTGGCGGATGCCGCCAGTAATCTCAGTACATCGATTAAAACGGCGAATAGCTCAACGGCGACCGATGGCAGCGACAAATTCACCGATCTATCCGGTTACACCGACGCCAGCAAGTTGTCGCCTTTCACGGCGGAAGGGTACAGCAATCTGACGTCGCTGCTGGGTTCCGGTCGTCTGCAAAGCTTGAGCGAATCCAACTATAAAAAGAACTATAGCGATGCGATAAACGCTTCGACGGATTCCCAAAACGCCAGCGGTGTTGAACTGAACATGGCGTTAAGCGGCGAAAGCTACAAGCTGGATATCGGCAGTACGCCGCTCGGCCAGGATCTCACTTCGCTGGTGGGCGGCGTGAAGTGGTCGCCCAGGCTGACCAACTATTTAACCCTGATCCTGACCGGGGAGCGCCGTGCGGTGACCGACAGCCTGCTGTCATATGTCGGCTTATATGACAAGTATTCTGGCCAACGCTGGGGTCAGGTGACGAAAAACGGCGGCAGCGTGCAGCTGAGTTACGATGACGGCGATGCAGGTTTTTATGTGGGTGGTGGCGGCTACAGCTATGTGGGTGAAAACGTGGCGACCAACACCAGCATGAACGCCAATGCCGGAGTCTATTTGCGCCCGTGGCATGATGATTTCCGGCAGTTGCAAACCGGGCTGAGCGTCAGCTGGATGGATTACTCGAAAAACCTCAGCTATTTCACCTTCGGCCAGGGCGGTTACTTTAGCCCGCAGAACTATGTCAGCGTGGCTCTGCCTGTGGATCTGACACAGAAGATCGACAACTGGAAGCTGAAGCTTGGCGGCGCAGTGGGGTATCAGTCTTATACCCAGGACAAGAGCGACTACTTCCCGACAGACGGGCAGTCACAACAGATGTTGCAACAGCTGGCTGACCTGGGCTTTATCAAAGAAGCCCAGTATGGCGGACGTTCGCAAAACGGCATTGGCTATAACTTCCATGCAGGTCTGGATTACAACGTGAACAAGAAAATGACGGTGGGCGGTAACGTCAGTTACGACACCTTCGGCAGCTATAACGAAAGTACCGCAGGTGTTTATTTGCGGTACATGCTGGGAGATAAGTAATGACGACGGATAACGCGATGTTGCTGGCCTATTTTCAGCAGCAGCAGACCCCGCCGGGGTGGTTTGATCTGCTGAGCGTGATGATTGATGGCATGGTGCGTAACGTTGGCGAAGCCGAAAGCTTGCCGTTCCTGCGCCAGATGGGAGAGGCGATGGCGGATCGTGCGCCATTGCCGCCTTCGCAGACCGTGGGCGAACTGGAAGCCCATATCAATGCGCAATTGAGCCTGTTCAACTGGGGCTGTATTGATATTCAGGCCAGTGATAACGGCCTGGCTTTTCGCCACCAGGGCATGCCGGTCGCCCGTGAGGAAGCGCACCAGACGCGCTGGTGCGCGGCATTTTGCGCCATTCTCGAAGGGCTTTATTCACGCTGGTTGCAGGGGCAGGGCGGCGAGTCCGGTCTCGTCTTCAGACGTGAAAGCCTCTATTCTGTGTCGGATGTCGTATTCCGTTACGCTAACCCACAGTGAGTGAACCCATGTTGAAGCACATTTTCGCCGCAATGGTGATGATGACAAGCCTGTTGTTTTCGTCCTTCTCTCAGGCCGGAGTGGCCTGGGAGACGTATAAAGCACGGTTTCTGATGCCGGATGGCCGTATCGTCGATACCGGTAATAAGAGCATTTCCCATACTGAAGGCCAGGGCTACGCCATGCTGATGGCGGTGGCTAATAATGATAAAGCGGCCTTTGCCAGTTTGTGGAACTGGACGAACAACACCCTGAAAGACAAGGATACCGGCCTGTTTTACTGGCGTTATAACCCGGTAGAGGCTGATCCCATTGCCGACAAAAACGATGCCAGCGACGGCGATGTCCTGATCGCATGGGCATTGCTGAAAGCCGGACAGCGCTGGAATGACCCGGCGTATCTCTCTGCATCCGACGCGATTACCCAGGCCGTGCTGAAACACACTGTGACAAGCTTTGCCGGTTATCGGGTGATGTTGCCGGGGGCGAAAGGCTTCAATCTGCACACCTATGTGAACCTGAACCCCGCGTACTTTATTTTCCCGGCGTGGCAGGACTTTGCCGATCGCAGTCACCTGGTGGTCTGGCGTGAGCTGATTAAAGACGGGCAGACACTGTTGGGGAAAATGGGCTGGGGTAAAGCCAATTTGCCGACTGACTGGGTGGCGCTGGCGGCGGACGGTAAGCTGACGCCCGCTAAAGAGTGGCCGCCGCGCATGAGTTACGATGCGATCCGTATTCCGTTATATGTCGGCTGGCAGGATAAGCAAAGCCCGCTACTGACGCCGTGGCGCAACTGGTGGCAGGGTTTTAGTCGCAACCAGACTCCGGCCTGGGTGAATGTGACCACCAATGATTATTCGCCTTACAATATGAATGACGGGTTACTGGCGGTGCGTGACTTTACGCTTGGCGAGCCGCTCAGTGAGCCGCAAATCAGTGCGCAGGATGATTACTACTCTGCCAGCCTGAAAATGCTGGTCTGGCTGGCGCAACAGAAATAATGCCTTCAGCCCCTCTCCCGCCGGGAGAGGGGTAAAAACCACATCACTGCGGATACGGTACCCAGTCGCCGCCATTCAGGCGCACATACGGCTTGTCCTGGTACTGGATAACAATCGCGTTAGCATTTTCGGAAACCGGCGCGGTTTGCGGCAGGTTACTGGTCAGTTGCGTCCAGTTAACGGTGTCTTCCGTAAAGATCTTGCCATCAAGAACGCGGGTGACAATTTCCGATACTGCCAGGAAGCTGCTCGGCTGGGTGATCTCGATTGGCGCGCCCTGATGCGGAGACTTCATGCCGAAGAACTTGATAGCTGCCGGTACGTTGGTGATCGACGGGCTTGGGATATCGCGCAGGCCGGAAACCTGCATTTTATCGCCCTGCAACGCGGCGCCATGTTCCGGCACCAGTACCACCATTACCTTACGCCCGGATTGCTCAAGTTGGGTGAAGAAGGCATCCAGTTCATCAAAGAGTTTCTGCGCCCGCAGTTTGTAATCCGCTGTTTTGCGATCGCCCGGATAGTGGTTGCCGTCATGCAATGGCAGCAGGTTGTAGAAGGTGGCGGTGCGCTTACCCTGGTTATCCGCTTCGGACTCCATCCAGCGATTCAGTACAGCGGTGTCGTCGTAAATCGGCGAGCCATCAAAGGAGAGCAGGACTGGCGGAAGGCCGGCCTGGTTCATCAGTGGTACTTGCACCCCGCCGTTATCGCGGATCTCTTTCAAAAAACCGCCAAATTCACCGTTGTGATCCATCATCAACTGCTGCGTAAAGCCCAGTTTTGCGAGGTTATCAAACAGATAGCATTGCGTTCCGGCTTGCTGGTAAAGGTTGGTATGCGAGGTCTGCCCGCAGCTGGCGCGCAGCAGACGAATCGCTGCCGGGCCGCTGTAAGCCGTGGCGGAGTTGAAATGTTTAAACACCATATCGAAATGCGACCACAGCGGGTGCGACATTAAACCGGCAGCTTCAATATCGGCCCATGACAGTGAACAGATATTAATGACCAGCAAATCAAACGGCTGGGCGTCGGCGGCGAGCTGGGTCGGGAAGGTACTTTGGCGTTTGGCTTCTGAGGCATAGAAGCTGGCCAGCCACGCATTGAGATTTTCCGACGTTGGCGGCGCGGTCTGTGCGGGCATATCGCCCACGACCGGCGTATCGCCAGCAGCAGCGACTGTAGCAGCGGCGCTGCCACCCGTGGTGGTCACTGTGGTCGTTGGCTGGCCGCCCGGCCATAATGAGAATGACGGCCCGGTAAGCGTTAATACGTTCAGCCAGATCATGATCGCCACCACAAAGACCGTGACGCGGATCCATTGTGACAAAAAGAGCCAGGCAATCAGCAGAACGAACAGTGCCCCGATCATTTGCCAGTTGATAAAGCGTGTGACGAGATCCAGCAGGTAATCAGCGCTAAAACCCGCCACCTGCGCACCCTGGCTCATCATACTTTCCAGTCCTGGCAACCAGGTGTCGTGCCAGAACAGCCCGAAACCGACAGGGATAGCAATCCAGTGGCGCAGGCGGTGCAAACGCTGGCGGGGTATCGGCATTAACAGGAATGCCATAAATACCAGGTTCAGCATTGGGTGAAAATTGAGGTAACCCGCCCAAAGCAGCGCGAACTTCACCAGAAAATAGAAGTTCCAGCCTGCCAGGCCGCGCCAGTATTGCCATAACGGCGTGGCCATGGGAGTGGTCGTAGTTGGATTAGTCATGTTTACGGTCTGCCTTGACGGACGATTCACGGCGCAACACGCCGTTCGATTTCATATAGCGCGGTTTGGTAAAGGTGATGCGTAACGCGGTGCGGAGCGGGCGTGACCAGTGGCGCGCCAGATAACCCAGCGGAAAGAAGATGAGCGCGCACAGCACAATAAGCTGCACAATATCGGCAACAGACATCATGATGGACGCTCCGTTGTTTCGCTTAAAAGTCTGAACTGTTCCGGGATGCGCCGCCACACGGTGCCATCATGTTCTGCATTAATGACTTTTTTCGTTTCGCGTGTGGCCGTCAGCGGTTTTGACCATTTCTCTGGCGGCAACGAGCGCATTTGCACCAGCTCAGCGGCAATCTGGTTATCTTCAAACCACACTGTACGGTTGGAGAAAATATCCGCCGTGGGCAGCGGGAAAATATGATTCAGCGCGGTGTCGAGATCGTTGACCCGGCAGAACGATAAAAACAGCACCAGTCGGTTATCGCCAATACTGACAATATCGCCAGTTCGGTTTGGTCGGCAGAGCGTCAGCGCCTGTTCAACGCGAATACCGGGCACCGGGCGCAGCGCCACCAGCACCCCTTTGCCATCGGCTGGCAGTAACGTGTTATTGACCATATTGCCCACGGCTTCGCAAAACGTATCCCACGGCTGGAAGCCGCGCAATTTCAGCGGTTGCGTCATGGAGAGCAGGGTGGTGATATCTTCCGGCACCAGGCGGCTGAACTGCTGGCCCTGGACGCTTTCAATCAGGGTTAAGCAGCGCGACAGCGGTGCGTTCCAGGGGATCACCATATTCGCGCCACAGCCAAGCAACAGACGTTCATCGGTGGCGCGCAGGCTGGCTTTGCTCTCACGCACAATAATTTTTAGCCCGCTACCGCGCTGGCGGCGCAAGGTATGGATCTGCCGGGCGATACTCTCGATCTGATGGTTTTGCATGAGGGCGAAGATCAGTGTTGCCGCCTGGCTGGAGCGGGCTTCTTCAAACAAACCTTCGTTGGTTTCAAATAATGACCAGTGTTCTGAGAGCGGTGGCGCGCCTTCCAGTACTGCAACATGGCTAAGGATGCGTTTTTCATCACTACGAGGCTGAACAGCGGCCTCTTCCTGGCGGGCTAATTGCCAGCGCCCCTCGTGGGCCAACAGCTGCAACTGCTGACGTGCGCTTACCCCTTTTTCATTACACCACCAGGCTACATCATAAATATGCAAATCACTCTGATAACGCAGGCTCGCCATGCCGAATAGCGTGCGGTATTCACTCATCAGCATCGACGCTTGTTTATCATTGTTGCTGCCTGGGTTAATAATTAATAGCGAGCATTTGTGGTATTTCACCCATTCCTGAGTTTTTTCTAGCCATTTGTGCAAATTAGCAGTAGGGATATTCTGCCAGGCATTATTGGCACCAACCAGAATCAATAAATAATGCTCAGGCTCAATGGAGCAAAGCAAATCGCGGGTGAAAAAGTATAGACTCTTTTCCCGATTTGGCACGGAAAACAGACGGATTTTTTCAGGGCCGTGATCATTATCCAGCTCAATGATTTTACGCAGATCGTGGCCCATGCCAATAGCCGCGACTTTTGCATCTTTATCTTGCGCCGCGATGGTTTGATTTATCAGATTAATCGCATCCTGTTCCCGGTCGGTATTAATCCACCAGATACCGCCAGCAGGCATTTGACGCAATTCATCCCATAATGACTGGATGCCAATAGAAAATACGGGGTCCACGATGTCCCTCTTGCAGCGAATTTGTCTGTATCTCAGTTTACTAGCGAAAGCGAAGAAATAAACCTAACATTGAAATTAAAGAATATCAGATTTAGCATGTAAACGAATTTTCTCAGGCGCGATGCCTCGCTGTATCTATACGTGTTTACGTGAGTTTTTTATTCATAGGGATCGAGGATCGGGCCTGAATGCACAACAATGAACCCAACACTCAAACAGACCCAACTTTGGGCTACACATTTCAAAATGATTTCCTGGCGCTGAGCAAGGCTTTTTCATTGCCCGAAATAGATTATGCCGATATTTCCCAACGAGAACAGTTGGCGGCAGCGATTAAACGTTGGCCTCTGCTTGCAGAATTTGCCCGTCAACAATAAGGGAGCCTGAATGGCCATCTTGGGACTACAGGGGATTCGCGGTGGCGTCGGCACGACGTCCGTCACCGCGGCGCTGGCCTGGTCATTGCAATTATTAGGGGAATCGGTATTGGTCATTGATGCCTGCCCCGATAATCTTCTGCGCCTGTCATTTAATGTCGATTTCTCGCACAACGGCGGTTGGGCACGCAGCGTGCTTGATGGCCAGGACTGGCGCGATGCGGGGCTGCGCTACACATCACAACTTGATGTCCTGCCTTTTGGCCGGCTCACGACCAGCGAATGGGAAAACAGCCAGCGCCTGCCTGAAGTACTCAACCAACTGGCGGCTATTCTGCAGGCCCTCAAAACGCAGCACCATTATCAATGGGTGCTGATTGATTTGCCGCACGGCTATTCGCCGCTGGCCCGTCTGTTTATTGAGCATTGCGATCACACGCTCACCATTGTGAAGCCGGATACCAACTGCCATGTGCGTTTGCACCAGCAGGCGTTACCGGCCGGAACCCATATTCTGATTAATGATCTGCGTATCGGCAGCCAGCTGCAGGATGATCTCTGGCAAGTCTGGTTACAAAGCCAGCGGCGGATCCTGCCGATGTATATCCATCGTGATGAAGCGGTAGCAGAAAGTATGGCGTCGAAACAGCCGCTGGGGGAATATCGCGCCGACGCGCTGGCGGCAGAAGAGATGCTGACACTGGCGAACTGGTGCCTGCTTCACTACGCCCGGTCAGGCGCCCCCGACGGCGAGCCGGAAAGGAGCCCGGAATGAGTCGCCTCTCCGCCTGGTTACTGATCCCCCCGGTCAGCGCGCGCTTAAGCGCGCGTTATCAGCACTATCGTCGGCAGGGTGCTTCCGGGTTCAGTGCGGCTTCTGGCTGCTTCTGGGCGATACTTGCATGGGTGTTTATTCCGCTGGAGCACCCGCGCTGGCAGCAATTACGTGCGCAGCAGCAGCTGTGGTTTCCGCATATTGACCCCGATAAGCCACGTCCCCTTGATCCGGCGCGCTACCTGGTACAGACCCTGTGGCTGTTAGTCACGCTGCCGTGGGGGCCGCCGAAGTCCGCCCGCCGTAAGCGTTTTGCCAGGGCGCGTGCGCTACGTGGTCGCTGGTATCACTGGCTGGATACGCTCCCTGAACGGGTTACACAGCGTACCGGCCATCTCGATAACCAAAAAGAGCTGGGGCATATCAACCCGCACGTGCGCCGCCTGATCCTCGGCGTTATCGTCTTTTTCTCGCTGGTTCTCGCTATCTTGTGCGTGACGCAGCCGTTTAACCCGCTTTCGCAGTTCGTCTTCCTGATGCTGCTGTGGGGCGTGGCGCTGCTGGTGCGGCGCATTCCTGGTCGCTTCTCGGCACTGATGCTGATTGTGCTGTCGCTCACCGTCTCCTGCCGGTATATCTGGTGGCGCTATACCTCCACCCTGAACTGGAACGATCCGGTCAGCCTGGTCTGCGGCGTGGTATTGCTGTTCGCCGAAACCTATGCCTGGATTGTCCTGATTCTGGGTTATTTCCAGGTCGTGTGGCCGCTTAATCGCCAGCCCGTTCCGCTGCCGAAAGATATGGCGCAGTGGCCTACGGTAGATATCTTCGTACCGACCTATAACGAAGACCTCAACGTGGTGAAAAACACGATTTATGCGTCGCTGGGTATCGACTGGCCGAAAGATAAGCTCAAAATCTGGATCCTGGATGATGGCGGCCGCGAAGAGTTCCGCGCCTTCGCTAAAAGCGTCGGGGTGGAATATATCGCCCGTACCACACATGAACATGCGAAAGCCGGGAACATTAATAACGCCCTGAAATACGCCAAGGGCGAGTTCGTGTCGATTTTCGACTGTGACCACGTCCCGACACGCTCCTTCCTGCAAATGACGATGGGCTGGTTCCTGAAAGAGAAAAAGCTGGCAATGATGCAGACGCCGCACCACTTCTTCTCGCCGGATCCGTTTGAACGTAACCTTGGCCGGTTCCGTAAAACCCCTAACGAAGGCACACTGTTCTACGGCCTGGTGCAGGACGGTAATGACATGTGGGATGCCACGTTCTTCTGCGGTTCCTGTGCGGTTATACGCCGTGGGCCCCTGGATCAGATCGGCGGCATTGCGGTTGAGACCGTAACCGAAGATGCGCACACCTCGTTGCGGTTGCACCGCCTGGGCCACACCTCGGCGTATATGCGCATTCCGCAGGCGGCGGGGCTGGCGACGGAGAGTCTCTCTGCCCATATCGGTCAGCGCATTCGCTGGGCGCGTGGCATGGTGCAGATTTTCCGTCTTGATAACCCCTTAATGGGCAAAGGGCTGAAACTGGCGCAGCGCTTGTGCTACGTCAACGCTATGTTCCACTTCTTGTCGGGCATTCCACGGCTGATCTTCCTCACCGCGCCGCTGGCGTTTCTGCTGTTGCATGCCTACATCATTTACGCCCCGGCGATCATGATTGCGCTGTTTGTGCTGCCGCATATGATCCACGCCAGCTTGACCAACTCAAAAATTCAGGGCAAATACCGCCACTCCTTCTGGAGCGAGATCTATGAAACGGTGCTGGCGTGGTATATCGCGCCACCCACGCTGGTGGCGCTGTTCAACCCGCACAAAGGTAAGTTTAACGTCACCGCCAAAGGCGGGCTGGTGGAAGAAGAGTATGTCGACTGGGTGATTTCTCGGCCCTATATCTACCTGGTGTTGATTAATGTGGTTGGCTTGCTGGCGGGCATCTGGCGCTATTTCTATGGCCCGGAAAATGAAATCCTCACTGTCTTTGTCAGTATGGCCTGGGTGTTCTACAACATGATTATTCTCGGCGGTGCAGTGGCGGTATCGGTCGAGAGTAAACAGGTGCGGCGCGCACACCGTGTGGAAATCTCCATGCCCGCCGCGATTGCCCGTGAAGATGGTCACCTCTTCTCCTGTACGGTTCATGACTTCTCCGACGGCGGGCTGGGTATCAAGATTAATGGCCAGGCGCTGGTGCTGGAAGGGCAGAAAGTCAACCTGCTGCTCAAACGCGGTCAGCAGGAGTATGTCTTCCCCACCACAGTGGCGCGTGTCTCCGGCAATGAAGTGGGTTTGCAACTGATGCCGCTGACCACCAAACAGCATATCGATTTTGTGCAGTGTACTTTTGCCCGCGCGGATACCTGGGCGTTGTGGCAGGACAGTTTCCCGGAAGATAAACCGCTGGAAAGTCTGTTTGATATTTTGAAATTGGGTTTCCGCGGCTATCGCCATCTCGCGGAATTTGCTCCGTCGTCAGTCAAGATGATTTTCCGTGCCCTCACCGGCCTGGTGTCATGGGTGGTGTCTTTTATCCCCCGCCGCCCGGCACGGAACGTGGCGGTACAGCAACCGGATCCGGTTATGGCTCAACAATGATGAAAACGCGATGAAAAGAAAACTTTCCTGGCTTTGTGCAGTGGCTGTGGGGATGAGCGCACTTCCCCCAATGATGACCCTTGCGGCACCCGCGAACCCTGCTGCGCCCACCGTGCCGACCGTTGCGCCCGCAACGCAACCGGTTGTCACCCAGACGCCGAACCAATCGGAAGCCCTGACGCCGACCACGCCAACGGAAGGGCAAATGCCGGCCAGTAACGGCCAGCCAGTCATCGGCCAGGTGATGCCGGGCGTGCCGGGCGCGAATGCGCCTGTGGTTGCGGCAAATGCGCCCTCGCGCGATGTGAAGCTGACCTTTGCACAGATTGCGCCGCCGCCGGGCAGTATGGTGCTGCGTGGCGTTAACCCGGACGGAGGCGTCGAGTTTGGCATGCGCAGCGATGAGCTGGTATCAAAAGCCGTGCTGAATCTTGAGTACACGCCATCACCTTCATTACTGCCGGTGCAGTCGCAACTGAAGGTCTACCTGAACGATGAACTGATGGGCGTGCTGCCGGTAACGAAAGAGCAGTTAGGCAAAAAAACGCTGGCTCAGGTACCGATCAATCCACTGTTTATCACCGACTTTAACCGGGTGCGTCTGGAGTTTGTCGGCCATTACCGTGATGTGTGTGAAAACCCGGCCAGCACTACGCTGTGGCTGGACATTGGTCGTAGCAGTTCGCTGGATCTGACTTACCAGAAACTGGCCGTGCAAAATGATTTGTCGCACTTCCCGGTGCCGTTCTTCGATCAGCGTGATACCCGCGCGTTAGATCTGCCGATGGTCTTTGCCGATGCGCCGGGTATTGCACAGCAGCAGGCCGCCGCGGTCATTGCGTCCTGGTTTGGGTCCCGTACTGGCTGGCGTGGTCAGCGCTTCCCGGTCAGTTACAACGCGCTGCCAGATCGTAATGCCATTGTCTTCGCCACCAATGACAGGCGTCCTGATTTCTTGCGCGATCTGCCTGCTGTTAAGGCGCCGACCGTCAGCATGATCAGCCATCCGAATAACCCCTATGTGAAGCTACTGGTGGTGATGGGCCGCGACGACAACGATCTGCTGCAGGCGGCGAAAGGTATTGCCCAAGGGAATATTCTTTTCCGTGGCGATACGGTCACGGTTAATGAAGTAAAACCGTTGCTGGCACGCCAGCCGTACGATGCGCCGAACTGGATCCGCACCGATCGTCCGGTGACGTTTGGCGAGCTGAAAACCTATGAAGAGCAGTTACAGTCCAACGGCCTGGAGCCGGCGTCGATTAACGTGGCGCTGAACCTGCCGCCGGACCTCTATCTGCTGCGCAGTAACGGCATTGATATGAACCTCAATTACCGCTACACCGCGCCGCCGACCAAAGATAACTCGCGCATGGATATCAGCCTGAACAACCAGTTCCTGCAATATTTCAATCTGCTGGGTAATCAGGATTCTAACAAGTTGCTGTTGCGTCTTCCGGTATTGCAAGGCCTGCTGGATGGTAAAACCGATGTGTCTATTCCGGCGCTGAAACTGGGTGCGGTCAACCAGCTGCGTTTTGACTTCCAGTATATGAACCCAATGCCGGGCGGTACTCTTGAAAACTGCATCACCTTCCAGCAGGTACCGAACCGGGTCGTGATTGGCGACGACTCCACTATCGATTTCTCGAAGTACTATCACTTTATTGCCATGCCGGATCTGCGTGCCTTTGCGAATGCCGGTTTCCCGTTTAGCCGTATGGCTGATCTGTCGCAAACCATTGTGGTCACTCCGCCTAAACCGACGGCGGCTCAGGTATCGACATTGCTGGATTCTCTGGGTGCAATCGGCGCGCAAACCGGGTTCCCGGCCATTAACGTGCAAGTCACTGACGACGGTAGCCAGATTCAGAACAAAGATGCCGACATCATGATCATCGGCGCCATTCCTGCACAGCTAAAGGATGATAAAAAAGTCGATCTGCTTGTCGATGCAGCGCAAAGCTGGGTGAAAACGCCGCTGCGCCAGACGCCATTCCCTTCCATCGTACCGGATGAGGCTGACCGTCGGGCGGATGTACAAACCGGCGTCGCGTCGCAGGGGCCAATGGCGGCGATTGTCGGCTTCCAGTCACCGTATAACGATCAGCGCAGCGTTGTTGCACTGCTGGCGGATAGCCCGCGTGGCTATGAATTGCTGAACACTGCCATGAACGACAGCGGTAAACGCGCCGCGATTTTCGGTTCGGTCACCGTCATCCGCGAATCCGGCGTGGATGGTCTGCGTGTCGGCGATATTTACTATGTGGGGCATTTGCCGTGGTTTGAACGCATCTGGTATGCGCTGGCAAACCATCCGGTGCTGCTGGCGGTGCTGGCGGCGGTCAGCATTGTGCTGCTGGCCTGGGTGCTGTGGCGTCTGCTGCGCATTATCAGCCGTCGTCGTCTTGACCCTGATCACGAGTAATGAGCATGAGAGCGCTACGCTGGGTTGTCATGGCGCTGGTGCTGGTGGCGGTGAATGCGCGCGCCGCCTGCACATGGCCAGCCTGGGAACACTTTAAACAGGCTTATATGAGCGACGGCGGGCGGGTCATTGACCCCAGCGATGCGCGCAAGATAACCACCTCGGAAGGGCAAAGCTATGCGCTGTTCTTTGCGCTGGTCGCCAACGACCGCAAGGCATTCGACACGCAGCTGGACTGGACGCAGAACAACCTGGCGCAGGGCGATCTTACAGCCCGGCTTCCTGCCTGGCTGTGGGGAAAGAAAGAGGACACCAGCTGGGACGTGCTGGACACCAACTCCGCGGCGGATTCGGATTTGTGGATAGCCTGGTCGCTGCTGGAAGCGGGGCGGTTGTGGCAAGAGCCGCGCTATACCACGCTCGGCAAGGCGCTATTGAGCCGCATCGCAAAAGAGGAAGTGACCAACGTGCCAGGGCTGGGATCAATGCTGTTGCCTGGCAAAGTCGGCTTTGCTGAAGCGACGAGCTGGCGTTTTAACCCCAGCTATTTGCCGCCGCAACTGGCAAGTTATTTCACCCGTTTTGGTGCGCCGTGGACAACGCTGCGCGAAACCAACCTTCGCCTGTTGCTGGAGACGGCGCCAAAAGGCTTCTCGCCGGACTGGGTCCGCTATCAAAAAGGCAAAGGCTGGCAGTTGCAACCCGGTAAGACGCTGGTAAGCAGCTACGATGCCATCCGTGTCTATTTATGGGTGGGTATGATGCACGACCGCGACGGGCAAAAAGCGCGGTTGCTGGAGCGACTCAAACCGATGGCGACAGTGACAGCGAAGAATGGCGTGGTGCCAGAGAAAGTCGATGTCGCGACCGGCCAGGTGCGCGGTGATGGCCCGGTAGGGTTTTCCGCCGCTTTGCTGCCCTTTCTGCAAAATCGCGATGCGCAGGCGGTACAACGTCAGATCGTCGCCGATCGTTTTCCTGGCGATGATGCCTACTACAGCTATGTTCTCACTCTGTTTGGGCAGGGGTGGGATGAGCACCGTTTTCGTTTCACCCCTCGCGGTGAGTTACAACCTGACTGGGGCCAGGCATGCGCAAGTTCACAGTAAGTTTACTCTGTCTCTCACTCGGTTTTGCGCTGGTGCCCGCCGGGCAAACAGCCGAACCCACGGCGCAGCAGCAATTGCTGGAGCAGGTGCGGCTGGGAGAAGCCACGAAGCGTGAAGATCTGGTGCGTCAGTCGTTGTATCGCCTCGAACTTATCGATCCGGACAATCCGGAAGTCGTTGCCGCCCGTTTTCGTTATCTTTTGCGTCAGGGCGATCAGGCCGGAGCGCAAAAACAGCTCGATCGTATGAAGCACCTGGCGGCGAATTCCAGAGCATATAAATCCTCTGTCACCACGATGGCGCTCTCTACGGCGGAGGGGCGTCAGGCGCTGCAACAGGCGCGGTTGCAGGCGACGACTGGCCATACGCAGGAAGCCATTGCCGCCTACGATGCCCTGTTTAAAGGCAACCCGCCGGATGGCGATCTGGCGGTAGAGTACTGGTCGCTGGTGGCGAAAGTGCCGGCGCGTCGCAGTGAAGCCATTAACCAACTGAAAACCCTGAACGCCGCTAACCCCGGGAACGTGCAACTGCAAGGCTCGCTGGCGCAATTGCTGTTTGGCGAAGGCCGCAGCGCGGAGGGTTACGCGGTGTTGCAACAGATGGCTAAATCTGGAGCCGGGCGTGATGCGGCGGCAAGCCTTTGGTACCAGCAAATTCAGGGCATGCCGGTGAGCGATGCCAGTGTGAAAGCGCTGCAAAACTTTCTCGCGGTGTTCAGTTCTGGCGATACGGTGGATGCGGCCCGCAGCCAGCTTGCGGCTCAGCAACAGCAGTTGGCGGACCCGGCATTTCGGGCACGCGCGACAGGGCTGGCGGCGGTCGATGCCGGTCAGGGTAAAAAAGCGATTGGCGAACTTCAGCAGGCGGTTAACGCCAATCATACTGACAGTGAAGCCGTTGGCGCGCTTGGACAGGCCTATTCACAAAGCGGCGATCGCGCACGCGCCGTGGCGCAGTTTGAAAAAGCCATCGCTATGGATCCCACCAGTGGAAGCCGCAGCAAGTGGGATAGCCTGCTGCAAACCAACCGTTACTGGCTGCTGATCCAGCAGGGTGACGAGGCGCTGAAAGCAAAAAATCCCGCGCAGGCGGAGCGTTACTACACCCAGGCGCGTGGGATTGATAATAGCGACAGTTACGCGGTACTCGGTCTGGGCGATGTGGCGACAGCCCGTCAGGATAGCGCAGCAGCAGAGCGTTTTTACCGCCAGGCGTTGCGCATGGACAGCGGTAACAGTAATGCCGTGCGTGGGCTGGCGAATATTTACCGCGCCCAGTCGCCGGAAAAAGCCGCCAGCTTTATTCAATCCCTGACGGCCAGTCAGCGTCGCAGCATTGATGACATTGAACGTGGGCTGAAAAATGATCAGCTGGCGCAGCAGGCGGAAGCGCTTGAAAACAAAGGTCAGTGGGCGCAGGCGGCAGAGCTGCAGCGCCAGCGGCTGGCACTTGACCCCGGCAGCGTGTGGATCACCTACCGTCTGGCCAGTGATTTGCGTCAGTCGGGCAGGCAACACGAAGCCGATGCGCAGATGCACCAACTGGTGGCGCTGAAACCGCGCGATGCGGAGCAGGTGTATGCCTACGCGCTCTATCTCTCGGGAAATAATCAGGAACTGGCGGCGCTGAACCATCTTAATGGTCTGCCGAAGGATCAGTGGAACAGCAATATTCAGGAACTGGCGGAGCGGCTGCAAACCAACCGGGTAATGGAAAACGCCAATCGTCTGCGCGACAGCGGGCATGAAGATCAGGCGCTGGCGCTATTGGCGCAGCAACCGGCTACCGCCCGTATTGATTTGACTCGCGCCGACTGGGCGCAACAGCGTGGCGACAGCGCCTCTGCACAATATTACTATCAGCAGGTGTTATCGCGGGATGCAAATAACGACGATGCTCTGCTCGGCCTGGCGGAGCTGTATGCCGCCGGGGGCAACGTCATGGCAGCGCGCGCGCAGCTGGCGAAACTGCAAACCACCACACCTGCAGCGCCGCCATCCATCAACACACAGCGCCGGCTGGCACTGGTGCAGGCATCGCTGGGCGATACCACCAGCGCGCAGCAAACCTTTGCGGCTATCGTGCCGCAGGCGAAATCGCAGCCGCCTTCAATGGAGAGTGCGCTGGTATTGCGTGACGCCGCCCGCTTCCAGCGGCAACAGGGCGAGCCACAACAGGCGCTGGATACCTACAAAGATGCGATGGTGGCGGCAGGCATTGCGACCCGCCGTCCGACTGATAACGATGCCTATACGCGCCTGACGCGTACAGAGACAAAAGATGACTGGCTGAAGCGCGGCGTGCGCAGCGATGCGGCGGAGCTCTATCGTCAGCAAGATCTCAATGTCACGCTGCAACATGAATATTCCGATTCGAGCGGCACCGGCGGTTACTCTGATTTGAAAGGGCACACCACCATGTTGCAGGTGGATGCGCCGCTGTCCGACGGGCGGGTGTTCTTGCGCACCGATGTGGTGAATATGAATGTCGGCAGCTTTGCCACCACCGACGGTACTTACAACCCTAATTGGGGAACCTGTTCCGCAACGCCCTGTAGCGGCAACACACATCAGAGTTCCAGTGGCGCAAGCTTTGCGGCGGGCTGGCAAAATGAAACCTGGGCTGGCGATATCGGCACCACGCCAACGGGCTTCGATGTGGTCGACATTGTCGGGGGGCTGAGTTACAGCAGCGATATCGGTCCGCTCGGTTACACGGTGAATGTCCATCGTCGCGCTATCTCAAGCTCGTTGCTGGCGTTTGGCGGCCAGAAAGATACCAATACCGGTACCACCTGGGGCGGCGTGCGCGCCACCGGCGGCGGTGTCAGCGTGAGTTATGATAAAGGCGACGCTAATGGGGTCTGGTCGAGTTTCAATATCGATTCCCTGACCGGCAAAAACGTAGCGGATAACTGGCGTATGCGTTTGATGGCCGGGTATTACTACAAGCTGATCAATAAAGACAATGAGCGCCTGACGGTCGGCCTGAATAATATGCTGTGGCGCTATAACAAAGATTTGAGCGAGTACACGCTGGGGCAAGGCGGCTATTACAGCCCACAGCAGTATGTTTCGTTTGCGGTGCCGGTGACGTGGCGTAAACGCACCGAGAACTGGTCGTGGGAATTGGGCGCTTCTGGCTCCTGGTCACACGCCAGAACCACCGGGACGAAACGCTACCCATTGCAGGGGTTGATCCCGGATAACGAAACCTTCCCCAACGGCAACGCGAAGTATTCCGACAAGGATCGTGGCGGTTCGACCAGCAGTTCTAACGGTTTTGGTTATACCGCGCGGGCGCTGGTTGAGCGCAGAGTGACAGCCCACTGGTTTATTGGTGCAGGGGTGGACATTCAGCAAGCGAAGGATTATACCCCAAGCCACGCATTACTCTATGTCCGTTATTCCGGCGCAGGCTGGCAGGGTGACATGGATATTCCGCCTCAACCGTTGATGCCTTACGCCGACTGGTAAAAAAAAGATAATTCCTGGCGGGAAACTGCCGCGTGGCTGGCTCAGCGCGCGGCAGCGAATCACCGAAAATTCAACACGTTACCCTCCCTTTTTGCTGCGCTTTCCACAGCGCCAGGCAATCTGCCTGCTTGCTGGTCTCAAGCGCGTTGCGATCGAGTATACTCTGGCGGCAGAGTTCGCCGTTTATTTCCTCTGCGCTCATCGTATCTCTGGAGAGTGATTTTGCGTGTTAGCCGTTCTTTAACCATTAAACAGATGGCCATGGTTTCTGCCGTGTCGATGGTATTTGTTTTTATTTTTTGCGTTATTTTGCTGTTCCACTTTTTACAGCAGAATCGCTATTACACGGCCACGCAACTGGAAAGTATTGCGCGTTCTGTTCGTGAACCGCTCTCTGCGGCAATTCTGAAGGCGGATATTCCTGAAGCGGAGTCCATTCTCAAACAGATTAAACCGGCGGGTGTGGTCAGTCGCGCAGATGTGGTATTGCCGAATCAGTTCCAGGCGCTGCGGGTGCGCTTTATTCCGGAACGCCCGGTGCCGGTGATGGTCACTCGCTTCTTCGAATTACCGATCCAGATCTCCTTGCCTGTTTACTCCCTTGAGCGCCCGGCCAATCCCCAACCGCTGGCTTATCTGGTGTTACAGGCGGATTCCTGGCACGTCTATAAATTTGTTATCAGTACGCTCTCAACGTTAGTAACTGCTTACTTGCTGCTTTGGTTAGTGTTGACCGTGGCGATCTCCTGGTGCGTTAACCGGCTGGTGATACATCCGCTGCGTAAAATGGCGCGCGAGCTGAACGACCTGACGGCCGGAGAGCGGATTGGCCACCAGATGGCGCTGCCAGCGCATCACCATGATGATGAAATTGGCATGCTGGTGCGTAGCTACAACCGTAACCAGCTGATTATGTTGCGTGAATATGACGCGTTAAATATTCAGTCGACCCATTTCCCGGTATCTGGTTTGGCGAACAAAGCCTTTTTGATGGCGTTACTGGAGCAGGCAATTGCCCGCCAGCAGGCCACGGCCTTGATGATCGTCTCCTGCGAAACGTTGCACGATACTGCCGGTGTGTTGCAGGAGAACCAGCGTGAGATGTTGTTGCTGACGCTGGCGGAGAAGCTGAAATCCGTAGTGTCGCCGGATAGCGTACTGGCGCAGGTCAGCGGCTATGATTTTGCCATTATCGCCAACGGTGTAAAGGCGCCGTGGCATGCCATTACGCTAGGTCAGCAAGTGCTCACTGCTATGAATGAGCGCGTGCCGCTGCACGGAATTCAGCTGCGCCCGACCGCCAGCATCGGTGTTGCCATGTTCAATGGCGAAGTGAACGCGGAACAGCTCTACCGCCGTGCGGTTTCGGCAGCGCGTAATGCCCGGCGCAAAGGCAAAAACCAGATCCAATTTTTCGACCCTGAGCAGATGGAACTGGCGCAGCAGCGCTTAACCGAGGAGAGCGATATTCTGACCGCGCTCGATGAGGGCAAATTCGCCGTCTGGCTGCAACCGCAAGTGGATATGACGACCGGCAAACTGGTGAGCGCCGAAGTGTTACTGCGTATGCAGCAAGCGGATAATCGCTGGGATTTGCCAGACGGGCTTATCGAGCGCATGGAAGCCTGCGGCCTGATGATAAATGTTGGCTACTGGGTTCTGGAAGAGTCCTGCCGTTTGTTGTCGGCGTGGCAATCCCGCGGGATTATGCTGCCGTTGTCGGTCAATCTTTCTGCCTTGCAGCTACTGCACCCAAATATGGTGCCAGACATGCTTGAATTACTGCATCGCTACCGTATTGCACCGAATACCCTGATTCTCGAAGTGACCGAAAGCCGCCGTATTGACGATCCGCAGGCTGCGGTCGCGATCCTTCGCCCATTGCGTGATGCCGGGGTGCGCATCGCCCTGGATGATTTCGGCATGGGGTATGCCGGGCTGCGTCAGTTGCAACACATGAAGTCGCTGCCCGTGGATGTGTTGAAAATCGACAAATTGTTTGTCGAAGGGTTGCCGGAGGACAGCAGCATGGTGTCGGCCATTATTCACATGGCGCGCAGCCTCGGGCTGGAGATTATCGCCGAAGGGGTGGAGAACGAGGCGCAGCGACGCTGGCTGGCAGAGGCGGGTGTGGATGTGGCCCAGGGCTTTTTATTTGCCCGCGCGACCACGCCGGAGGTTTTCGAAGGCCACTATTTCGCCGCGACGGATAAGGCTGAAAAACAATAAATTGTTATGGGCTTGTGCGAGTCAGTTCAAACTTTTTAACATTGTTGTTTCAGAAATGATGTAAGTTTATTTCTGTCATGTTTGACGGGTGTTATTTTTAAATCGCAGGCTAGGTAAAAATCCCCACTAAGCCTGAGGTTTAATCCAAGGACACCTTATGAAAACCTCTTTGTTTAAAAGTCTCTACTTTCAGGTTCTGACGGCGATTGCTATCGGTATCCTGCTTGGCCATTACTATCCTGAACTCGGCGCGCAAATGAAGCCGCTTGGTGATGGCTTCGTTAAGCTTATCAAGATGATCATTGCCCCTGTCATCTTCTGTACGGTTGTTACCGGCATCGCGGGCATGGAAAGCATGAAAGCGGTGGGACGTACTGGTGCCGTTGCGCTGCTTTACTTTGAAATCGTCAGTACGCTGGCGCTGATCATCGGCCTGGTGATTGTTAACGTGGTGCAACCCGGCGCGGGCATGAACGTGGACCCCGCAACGCTGGACGCCAAAGCGGTTGCTGTTTACGCCGAACAGGCGAAAGAGCAGGGGGTCATTGCGTTCCTGCTTGATGTTATTCCTTCCAGCGTGATCGGCGCATTTGCCAGCGGCAACATTCTGCAAGTGCTGCTATTTGCTGTGCTGTTTGGATTTGCGTTGCATCGCCTTGGCCATAAAGGCCAGTTGATTTTCAACGTCATTGAAAGCTTCTCGCAGGTGATCTTCGGTATCATCAACTTCATCATGCGTCTTGCCCCGATTGGTGCTTTCGGCGCAATGGCATTCACCATTGGCAAATACGGTGTTGGCACGCTGGTGCAACTCGGTCAGTTGATCATCTGCTTCTATGTAACCTGTATTCTGTTTGTGGTGGTCGTACTGGGTGGCATCGCGCGGGCAACCGGCTTTAGCATCTTCAAATTTATCCGGTATATCCGTGAAGAGCTGCTGATTGTGCTCGGTACGTCGTCATCTGAATCCGCGCTGCCGCGTATGCTGGAGAAAATGGAACGCCTGGGGTGCCGCAAATCGGTGGTGGGGCTGGTTATTCCGACCGGGTACTCTTTCAACCTGGATGGTACTTCCATTTACCTGACCATGGCGGCGGTCTTTATCGCGCAGGCGACGAATAGCCAGATGGATATCTTCCATCAAATTACGCTGCTGGTGGTGCTGCTGCTCTCCTCGAAAGGCGCTGCCGGGGTGACTGGCAGTGGGTTTATCGTGCTGGCGGCCACGCTGTCTGCGGTTGGGCATTTGCCGGTGGCGGGCCTTGCGCTGATCCTGGGTATCGACCGCTTTATGTCTGAAGCGCGTGCGTTAACCAACCTGGTCGGTAACGGTGTAGCGACAATCTTCGTCGCAAAATGGGTGAAAGAGCTGGACCAAAAACAGCTCGTCGATACGCTGAATAATCGTGCTGACAGCACGAAAACCCACGAAATTTCCTCATAATTTCACTACTTATGACCGCAGTCCCTTGTCGGGCTGCGGGCTTCTGCGCATAATCCCCCCAGATACCGACGCCATTCATGATGAATTTTCGGGATAATTCACTTCGCAGTGAGACGTTTTGCGTTTCTTGTGGTCTAAAAGCGAAGTGTTTTTATGTATCTTTCGACCTCCTCCTGGAGGGCTAACTTTTTAACCAGGAATGTTGATTAGGGGTTCACATGCAGGGCACAAAAATTCGATTGTTAACAGGCGGTTTGCTGTTGCTGGCGGCTGTCGGTTATGTGCAGGCAGATGCGCTCCAGCCAGACCCGGCGTGGCAACAAGGGACACTGGCGAATGGTTTTAAGTGGCAAGTGTTAGCCACGCCGCAGCGCCCCAGCGATCGTATTGAAATTCGTCTGTCTATTGATACCGGCTCGCTCTCCGAAAGCACACAACAGAGCGGATTCAACCATTTTATTCCCCGTATCGCGCTGACCCATAGCGGTCGACTTGAACCGGCGCAGGTACGTTCTTTATGGCAGCAGGGCATCGATCCGAAGCACCCACTGCCTCCGGCTGTCGTCTCTTACGACTTTACGCAATACAGCCTGAGCCTGCCGAATAACCGCAGCGATCTCCTGAAAGAAGCGCTGGTCTGGCTGGCCGACGCCGCCGGTAAGCTCACTATCACACCCGAAACGGTCAGCCATGCGCTGGCCAGCAATGATGTGGTCGCAACCTGGCCTGCCGACACCAAAGACAACGCGTGGCGGTACCGTCTGAAAGGCTCCGCACTGCTGGCGCATGACCCCTCCGATGCGCCAAAAGATCCGGTTGATGCCGAACAGGTCAAAGCATTTTATGAAAAATGGTACACCCCGGACGCGATGACACTGATTGTGGTCGGCAACGTGGATAGCCGGGCTATCGCCGAGCAAATTAATAAGACGTTCGGTGAGTTGGAAGGGAAACGCCATACGCCTGCGCCGGTGCCGACATTGTCGCCGCTGCCGCGCCAGCCGGTAAGCCTGATGACCGACGCGGTCACACAGGATCGGTTGTCGATTATGTGGGACTCGCCCTGGCAGCCGATCCGTGAGTCTTCGGCGCTGGAGCGTTACTGGCGTGCGGACTTAGCGCGCGAGGCGCTATTCTGGCATATTCAGCAAAACCTGACCCGCAACAACACCAAAGACATTGGCCTGAGCTTTGAATGCCGGGTGCTTTTCCAGCGCGCCCAGTGCGCCATTAATGTCGATTCGCCGAACGACAAGCTGAATGCTAATGCAGGCGTTATTGCCCGGGAACTGGCGAAAGTGCGTGAAAAAGGGTTGCCGGAAGAGGAGTTCAAGGCGTTGATTGCGCAGAAGAGCCTTGAATTACAGAAACTGTTTGCCACGTATGCTCGCACGGGGACCGACATTCTGATCAGCCAGAGAATGCGCTCGCTGCAAAACCAGGTGGTGGACATCGCCCCGGAACAGTATCAGAAACTGCGCCAGGCGTTCCTGGCAAGCCTGACGCCGGAAATGTTGAACCGGGATCTGCATCAGCAACTGTCGCAGGATATGGCGTTAATATTGCTGCAGCCGAAAGGGGAACCGGAATTCAATATGAAGGATCTGCAGGCGACGTGGGAAGGCGTGATGGCACCCGCGGATGCGTCTGCTGCGCCCGCCGCCGCCGATGACACCCATTCGGATGTCTCAGATATTCCACCGCAGCAATGATCTGCTCATGATATGAAAAAGGCCCGCTTATACGGGCCTTTTGTTTTGAGTACGTCACGATAACTGCTGTGCGTACGCACAAAATCAGTCTGGCATGGCCTCGTGCGGAATAATCGCGCCGCGATACTGAATCACTGTACTGGCGGTTAAGTGGCCGCGTTTCGCCGCTGCTGCGGCGTCGCCCCCGGTAAGACGCACGGCAAGGTAGCCCGCGCTGAAGGAGTCGCCCGCCGCCGTTGTATCAATCACTTTCTCTTTCGGCAATTTCACGGCCGGTACTTCAATTATCGCTTCACCGGTAATAGCAACCAGGCAGGAGTCTGCGCCGCGTTTGATCACCACTTCCTCAACGCCCGCGCGCTGCGTACGTTCAATGACCTCTTCTACCGGTTTAGCGCCCCACAGCAAATCTTCATCATCCAGCGTCAGGAAGGCAATATCGGTGCAGGCCAGCATCTGCTGATATACCTGCTGCGTCTCTTCTTTGCTGTTCCACAAACGCGGGCGATAGTTATTGTCAAAAATGACCTTGCCGCCGTTGGCGCGGCATTCCTGCAGCAATGACAGCAACTTCTGGCGGCTGTTCGGGCTTAAAATCGCCAGGCTGATGCCGCTGAGATAGAGATAGTCGAAGGTCGCCAGCTCTTCGCAGATGGCGTCTGCCTGCTCACTCTCCAGCCAGAATTTCGCTGCAGCCTCGTTACGCCAGTAGTAAAAGGTACGTTCGCCGGTTTCATCGGTTTCGATGTAGTACAGGCCCGGTAAACGGTTTTCCATTCGCTGAATCAGGCGGGTATCCAGCTTTTCACTCTGCCAGGCTCCCAGCATTTGCTGGCTGAAGCTGTCTGTCCCGAGCGCGGTAACATAGTGCACCGACAGGGCCGCCGGGTCGACCTGGCGCGCAACATATACGGAGGTGTTAAGGGTATCGCCGCCAAAGCCACGCTTAACATCGTCGCCTTTTTGTGACAGCTCAATCATGCATTCGCCAATGATGGCAATTTTCCTGGACATAGTCGTGAACCTGAATCAGATGAATTAACGATAGTGTGCGTTGTGGGTGTTTCGTGGTCAACTATATTAAAACAACGTTCCAGTATTTTTTTGAGCTAAAGCGTATTCCATGCATATTCCGCCGTGTCGTTTTTTAATTTTGCAACCTGCATGAACATAAAGTTATCAGACGGAGCGCCGATAACCCTTTGACGAGTTCTTCCAGGTCATCCCATCGACAGGACAGCAGAAATGAAGTTAAAGCAGGTCATCCAGCAACTCAGTATTCCTGAGGCGAGCATCGAAAGCTTGCAGGAACGGCGTTACTGGCTGCAATGCGAACGTGCTTATACTTATCAGCCCATCTACAAAACAGATGGACGCCTGATGGCTATTGAAGTATTGACCATTGTTACCCATCCCTCGCAGCCAGAAACCCGCATTGCTCCGGACCGTTACTTTTCAGAAGTCCCGGTGCGTCAGCGCGTGGAAGTGGTATATGAACAAGTGGCGCTGCTGGCGGAACAAAAGGCATTTTTTGCCGAAAACGATGTGCTGGCGTCGGTGAATGTTGATGGCCCGACCCTGCTGGCAATGCGCCAGGTAGATGAGTTGATGTCACTGGTGGAATCGCTGCCGTGGATCCGTTTTGAACTGGTTGAACATATTCGATTGCCGCAGGATTCAACATTCGCTTCAATTAGCGAAATCGGTCCGCTGTGGCTTGATGACTTTGGTACCGGGATGGCGAATTTCTCTGCGCTGAGCGAAGTCCGGTACGACTACATCAAAGTGGCGCGTGACTTGTTTATCATGCTGCGCAAAACCCCGGAAGGGCAGAATTTGTTCACGTTGCTGTTGCAGTTAATGAACCGCTATTGTCAGGGCGTGATTGTCGAAGGGGTTGAAACGCTGGAAGAGTGGCGTGATGTGCAGGACTCTCCCGCTTTTGCCGCTCAAGGGTATTTTCTCTCTCGCCCGGTTCCGTTAACCCGACTTGAACACGTGATACTCGAACTGTAATCGCCGCCCTTTCCCTGAGCCTCAGCTATCTTTATGAAAGCAAGGCTTAAAAAGGAAAGGCACAATGACAAAAACGAGTAAAGCGATCATTGCCATCGTTGCAACGCTACTGCTGCTGATTGTGGTTGCCATTATTATCATCGCCACATTCGACTGGAATCGCCTTAAACCTACCATCAATGAAAAAGTCTCCGTCGAGCTGAATCGTCCGTTTGCCATTCGTGGCGATCTGGGCGTGGTCTGGGAACGGCAAAAAGAAGAGCCAGGCTGGCGTAGCTGGGTACCATGGCCGCATATTCACGCCAATGACATTATGCTTGGCAACCCGCCGGATATTCCCGAAGTCACGATGGTGCATCTGCCGCGCGTGGAAGCCACGCTGGCTCCGCTCTCACTGCTGACCAAAACTGTTTATCTGCCCTGGGTCAAACTCCAGCAACCGGATGCCCGGCTGATCCGTCGCTCAGACACCCTCAATAACTGGACATTTACCCTCGCCAGCGACGGTAACAAAGACGCAAATGCGCAGCCTTCAGGCTGGTCTTTCCGCCTCGACAATATTCTTTTTGATCGCGGACGTATCGTCATTGACGATAGCGTCACCCGCTCCGATATAACGATCCTCGTCGATCCGTTGGGTAAACCGCTGCCATTTAGCGAAGTCACCGGTAACAGTGATGCGAAAGTGAAAGCGGGCGATTATGTTTTTGGCTTGACGGCGAAGGGGCGCTACAACGGCCAACCGCTCTCTGGTTCCGGGAAGATCGGCGGTATGCTGGCGTTGCGCGGTGATGACACCCCCTTCCCGGTACAGGCAGATTTTCGTTCCGGTAATACCCGCGTGGCGTTTGTCGGCACGGTAACCGATCCGCTGAAGATGGGCGGCGTTGACTTGCAACTGAAGTTCGGCGGTGATTCGCTTGGCGATCTGTATGACCTCACCGGCGTGCTGCTCCCGGATACGCCACCGTTTGAAACCGATGGTCACCTGGTGGCGAAGCTCGATAACGAAAAAAGCTCCCAGTACGATTACCGTGATTTCAATGGCCACATTGGCGCCAGCGATATTCACGGTACGCTGCGCTACACCACTGGCAAGCCGCGTCCGAAACTGGAAGGGGACGTTGAATCACGTCAGTTACGGCTGGCCGATCTGGGGCCGCTGATTGGCGTGGATTCCGGCAAAGGCACGGTGGCGAATAAAGATAAAAGCTCACCACAACCGGCGGACAAAGTGTTGCCCTACGATCGCTTTGAAACCGATAAATGGAACGTGATGGATGCCGATGTGCGCTTTAAAGGTCGCCGTATTGAGCATGGTTCAACCCTGCCGATTAGCGATCTCTCCACCCACGTGATGTTAAAAAATGCCGACCTGCGCCTGCAGCCACTGAAGTTTGGCCTGGCGGGGGGCACCATCTCTTCCACTGTTCATCTTGAAGGCGACAAAAAGCCGATGCAGGGACGGGCGGAAATTCAGGCGCGCCGGCTGAAGCTTAAAGAACTGATGCCCAACGTTGAACTGATGCAAAAAACGCTCGGCGAGATGAACGGCGATGCCGATATTCGCGGGGTGGGCAATTCGGTGGCGGCGCTGCTCGGCACAAGCAACGGCAATGTGAAACTGCTAATGAACGACGGTCTGGTCAGCCGCAACCTGATGGAGATCCTCGGTCTGAATGTGGGGAACTACGTAGTGGGGCAGATCTTCGGCGATGATGAAGTGCGGGTAAACTGCGCAGCCGCCAATCTGGACCTGGTGCAGGGCGTGGCGCGCCCGCAGATTTTCGCTTTTGACACGGAAAACGCGCTGATTAACATCACCGGGACTGCCCGTTTCGCCTCTGAACAGCTGGATTTGACCATCGATCCGGAAAGTAAAGGGGTGCGGATTGTGACGCTGCGCTCGCCGTTATATGTGCGCGGCAGCTTTAAAAATCCGCAGGCGGGCGTTAAAGCCGGGCCGTTAATTGCGCGTGGTGCGGTGGCCGCAGCGCTGGCGACGCTGGTCACGCCGGCGGCGGCATTGCTGGCGTTGATCTCGCCTTCAGAAGGCGAGCAAAATCAATGTCAGGCCATTTTGTCGCAGATGAAGCGCTAAGTTATCGCCCTCTCTCCGGAGAGGGCGAACGCATTACAGCGACTGGTGCCTGGTTTCGTGGGTCAGCAGCAGCGCCAGCAGCGTTAATGTTGCCATCGCTGCCAGGTAAACCCCCACATAAAACAGACCGTAGTTTGCCTGCAGCCAGGTGGCGATGTAAGGAGCAACAGACGCGCCAAGAATCGACGAGACGTTGTAAGAGAAAGACGCCCCCGTGTAACGCACTTCTGTCGGGAACAGCTCCGGCAGCAGCGCCCCCATCGGTCCGAACGTTAACCCCATCAGGCTCAGGCCAATCAACAGGTATGCCATAACCAGCACCGGGTTACCGGAACCGAGCAGCGGCGGGAAGATAAACAACGCGAACACAATGATCATTGCGGTGATCGCCACCATGCTTTTGCGGCGCCCGAACGCATCCGCCAGCAAGCCCGCAACCGGCACCATCACGCCAAAACCAATGACCGCCAGCATCAACATCCACAGCACTTCGTTACGCGGCAGGCCCAGTCCCTGCGGTGAGGTGCTGTAGGTCATCGAGTAAACGGTCATGATATAGAACAGGGTGTAGGTCGCCAGCATGATAAAAGTGCCCAGCACCGTAACGCGTACATGTTTGGTTAACAGCGTACCCAGCGGCACTTTCACCTGTTTTTTCGCGGCGGCAACTTTGGCAAAAACCGGCGTTTCATGCAGTGAAACACGCACATACAAACCAATAATCACCAGCACGGCGGAGAAGATAAACGGAACGCGCCAGCCCCAGCTCATAAACTGCTCATCGGTCAGCAACCAGGAGAGCAGCAGGAAAGTACCGTTGGCAAAGAAGAAGCCAATAGGCGCGCCTAACTGCGGGAAGGAGCCATACAGCGCGCGTTTCCGCGGTGGCGCATTTTCTGTCGCCAGCAACGCCGCGCCGCCCCATTCACCGCCCAGCCCCAGGCCCTGGCCAAAACGGGCCAGCGCCAGCAGCAGCGGCGCCATGACGCCAATCGTTTCATAACCTGGCAGCAGGCCAATCAATACGGTCGAGATCCCCATCGTCAGCAGTGACGCAACGAGGGTGACTTTACGGCCAACGCGGTCGCCAAAGTGACCAAATACTGCCGAACCAATAGGGCGGGCAATAAACGCGATAGCGAAGGTGGCCAGCGACTGGAGTGTCGCCGCGGTCGGATCGCCCTGCGGGAAGAAGATATGCGGGAAAACAATGACCGCCGCGGTCGCGTAAATATAGAAATCGAAGAATTCGATGGCGGTGCCAATCAGAGAGGCGACGACGACTTTATTACGTGAGTTTACCGGTGGGTTTTCCTGCTCATTGTCTAATGTTGTAGCTGTAGCTTGCATAGAATTTTCTTATTTTTGGCGAACGAACGACCATATTAGTCACAGCAAAAGCGACATTTCAATCTGTAACAAAATGGCGGGCCGACCAAAAAACAGGCAAAAAGCGGATAATTTTCAGACCCGAGATTTATCTTCTATGAAATGCTTCACACATTTTAAAAATTAGTGAATAAAACTGGTTTTTGGTTAAATAAAAGTTACGGTCTGGATTTTCATGCTGAATTAGCCGATCGGGCTGAAATATTGCAATTGTGATCAGCCCGATAGCCCGTTTAACGATCGGTTTTGCCTGGCATACGCGGGTCATCTTTGTACTGCGCAGTGGCGATCCACGCGGCGCAAAACAGTGTCAGGCGGGCGAAGAAGTAGAAGAACGCCATCAGACCCAGCACGGAGCCAAACGCCGCGCCAGAGGGGGACTTCACCAGCGATGGCAGGGTCCAGGTCATGATGATTTTAATCACCTCAAAACCCACTGCGGCGATCAGGGTGCCGCGGATCAGGGCTTTTCTGCGCGGGCGGTGGCGCGGCAATCGCCAGAAGATCCAGAAGAACAGCAAATAGTTAGCGAAAATGGAAATTGCCAGGCCAATGAGCCGCCATGCCGGTTTCAGCCACTCGATATAATCCAGGTAGAGCGCAGAGATGATGAGCTGCTGTGCCGCGCCGGAAATGGACGTGATCGACAGGGTGACAACCAGCGCGATCAGCAGACCAATCAGCGAAATAAAGTCGCGGAAATACTTCACCCAGATTTTTTCCTGGTCCTGTGCATTGCGCTCCCAGACATCACGCGACTGGGCACGAATGGCTTCGCGCAGGTTGCCCATCCAGTTCACACCGGAATAGAGCGCAATGGCCAACCCGACAATGCCCACCGTCGTGCGCTGTTGCACGGCGATATTAATGGTGTTCTTCAGCGTCGCCGCCATCGTCGGATCGCTGACGCTCATTAGGATCTTGTCGAAGATATCCTGTAATAACGTCGGGTGTGAGGCGAGCACAAAACCTGCCGCAGCAAAAGAAACCATCAGAATGGGGATCATCGATAAAAACGAGAAATAGGTGATGGCCGCGCCAAATTGGTTCCCCATGCGGTCGTTAAAGCGTTCCGTGGCCCGGATCAGATGCGCGATAACGGGAAAGCGCTGAATTTTTTGCACCATATCATTCAGCTTCGACAGCGTGGTGTTGCCCTTCGGGCTGGCGGTGTGTTCCTTTTCCGGCGGCGGCACCGTCATTTTCCTGACGGGTTCGTAGTCGAGATGTTGCGTCGGGCGTTTTTCGTGATTCTCCGGCGTCATCAGGTCGTTTTTCCTTTTCCTGAAGGTGAGGTAACTGGAATTATAGCCTGGTGCTAATCCACATAGTCTTTCAACGCGGCGGCCAGCCATTCCATAAAGAGGTGCACGCGACGCGAAAGGTTGCGGCGATGCGGGTAGATCAGCGAAACCGGCATAGCTTCGGCGCGGTACTGGGGCAGGATCTCGACCAGTTTGCCGCTGCGTAACGCATCGCGCACGCCAACGCGGGGCACCTGAATAATCCCCAGCCCCGCCATGCAGGACGCCTGGTAAGTCTCGGTACTGTTCACGGTCAGAATGCCCCCGGTTTTTACCCATGTTGTCTGCCCGTTTTGCCACACTTCAAACCCCAGTGGGCGAACACCAAGGTTTGCGGCGTAATGCACCAGCGCATGGGAAGAGAGATCGTCGAGGGTTTCCGGGTAGCCAAAACGCGCCAGATAACCCGGGCTGGCGCAGTTAATGACCGAGAGCCGGCCAAGCTGGCGGGCAATCAGGCCAGAATCTTTTAGCGTCCCAACGCGTACCACGCAGTCAAAGCCCTCGCGGATAATATCCACCCGTCGGTCGCTGCTGCTCAGTTCCAGTTCGATGCCGGGGTACTGTTGCAAAAAAGCGGGCAACCGGGGGATCACCAGGTTTTTCGCCACGCCAACGGGCATATCCACGCGCAGCCGCCCGCTGACGCTGGCCGGATCGTGCAAAAACATACCGTCGAGTTCGTCGATATTCGCGAGCAGATCTTTGGCCCGCTCGTAATAGACCATGCCATCCTGGGTGAGCTGCACGCGGCGGGTCGTTCGATGCAGCAATTGCGTACCGAGATGCGTCTCCAGCGACTGGATCTGGCGCGATACGCTACCCTTAGGAAGCCCCATCGAGTCTGCCGCCCGGGAAAAACTCTCCAGTTCTGCGACGCGGATAAACAGTTGCATTGCGTAAATTTTATCCATCACGGCACTCGATTGTTGTCATCAGTGAAACAGTGAAGCGTAATTTAGCACCTTTATTGTTTTTCCGTCAGCTAATACGCTTTCCTGACACATTCCTTCAGTGAAAACGAGGTTTCTTATGACACAACCTATTGCATTAGTGACTGGTGGTAGCCGCGGTTTGGGTAAAAACGCGGCGTTGAAGCTGGCTGCACGGGGAACGGGAATTATCCTGACCTATAACCATAATGCTGACGATGCGCTGCGCGTTGTGCGCGAAATTGAAGAAAAAGGCGTGAAAGCCGTGGCATTGCAGCTTAATGTCGGCAATTGTGCCGCCTTCGCCGCGTTTACCCGACAAGTCCATGAACAGCTTAAAACGGTCTGGCAGCGTGAGACGTTTGATTATTTATTGAACAATGCGGGTGTCGGTATTAATGCAGCTTTCGCCGACACCCGCGAAGAGCAGTTTGACGAGTTGGTCAACATCCACTTCAAGGGGCCATTTTTCCTGACGCAGCATCTGCTGCCATTGCTCAAAAATGGTGGGCGGATCCTGAATGTTTCCAGTGGGCTGGCGCGTTTCTGCCAGCCCGGTTATGCCGCCTATGCTGCGATGAAAGGGGCGATGGAAGTCCTGACGCGTTATCAGGCAAAAGAGCTGGGTGTACGGGGGATCACCGTCAACATTATTGCGCCTGGTGCTATCGAAACGGATTTTGGCGGCGGCATGGTGCGGGATAACGAACAAATTAATCAGCACATTGCAGCGCAAACCGCGTTGGGGCGCGTGGGGTTACCAGATGATATTGGCGACGCCATTGCCGCATTACTGAGTGATGATCTGGCCTGGATGAATGCGCAGCGCGTGGAAGTCTCCGGCGGGATGTTCCTGTGAGGGCCGATGCCCGGCGGGTGACACTGCGCCGGGCGTGCACGGTTTATTGCTTCTGAAAATGGGTGACTTTGATTTGCGGCGGCTGCTGTTTTTTATCCAGCGAGCCGCTGATACCGACTAATTCATCCGGCGAGACTGATTTACCATCAAAAACGGCTTTGGGAATATAGGCCTGAATCTGATCGGTTTTGTCGCGGAACAGATAGAGATCTTTCCCCTCTTCTTCGACCAGATTGCCACGTAGCGAAATGGACGCGTTATCGTGCAGGGCTTTCGCCTGCTTAACCGTCATGGTACGCGCATCTTCAATACCGCGGTAACCGTCTGTGATTTTGTGCGGCGGCGGTGGTGCTTTGTCGGTCTTCAGGCCTGGTTGGTCTTCGGCAAACGCAGTAGCGCAAAGCAGAGTTGTGATGCAGGCGGTGGCCAGTACGATTTTTTTCATAACTTCTCCTGATAGTGTTCTGAACACAGCCTTAAGCCTGGCAGAGGTACAGGAGGTGTGCAGGCTAATTACCGGCTTTTGCAAATTCATGCCGCAGCAAGCCAAAAAGCCAGTCATTTTGCCAGCGTCCGGCCAGCCAGTAGGCTTCGCGCAGTTCGCCTTCCAATAAGAAGCCTGTTTTTTCCAGTAAATGGCGTGAAGCAAGATTCCCTGCCGTCACTGTAGCCACCAGACGACGAATGCCGCCGTCATTAAACGCGTAGTGACAGAGCGCATTGAGCGATTCTCTGGCATAACCTTTGCCTTGTGCCTGCGGTGCAAACAGGAAGCCCACTTCTGCGCAATCATCTTCACGGTGAATGTATCCTGTCACGCCGAGCGGTAACTGGCTGGCATTGTCCCGTACCACTAAACAGAGCCAGTACGGGCTGCCGGGAGACCATGACGGCAGGCGTGAGATAAATGCCGTGCGAATCTCCTGTTCTGAACGCGGTTCTGCGACATATTGCATCACCTCCGGCTGCTGTTGCAGCGCGAGAAAGAACGGCCAGTCGCGTTCGACGATCGGTTCACATATTAACCTGGGGGTACGAAGTATTGGCACGTTGAATGTCTCCAGTGATTTTTTTTACGTGTTCAAACGGTTGTCACTGATAATAATTATTATCTGCGCTATGTTTTAACTACAGATAAATAAAGAAAAAATTCAGCGCTGATGTAGGCCAGATAATTATTTCTTCAGTTGTACTTAAAGGAAAATAATGACACATACTGCCCCAGCTAGTACGGGTGAACAGTTTGAAAAATGTATTGCCGTTATTCGCGAGGCTGCCGTCGAAATTCTGTTATTACTGAATGCGCATTTCGATGAGGGAAAAGATCCCCGCTGGTTTCTTGAACAACTGGATATTGCGCGCCTCAGTATGGGTGGATGGGGCGCAGTGGCAAAACGACTTAAACTCAACGATGCGGAATTAACTCAGTTCACTTTACAACTTCGCCACTTGCAGCAGCTCGTTCCGCATTATGAGAGCGGGCAAAGCGTGACGGAAAATCAGCTTATTGCCGCATTACGCTTTGTGGCGGCGTTAGAAAACCTGCGCGCCCGGCAAAAATTGCTAAGCTACACCACGTTGCTAAAAGTGACGGATGCTCAACAAACACATGGCCTGGAGCAACTGCGGGCGCTGGAACTGATGATCAAATCGCTGGTTATGCAGGCATGGTCAGATCCTGAACGGCTGCGCAACCATCTGAAAATGCAGTTTGGTGCCGATCGCGTGCGTCGCTGGCTGCGGATTGGCGATCGAAACGATGTATTAAGCGGCATGCGCTTTAGTGAGCTGGCATTGCTGTTAATCGATAAAAAAGAGTTCAGCCAGCACTATGCACGATTGTTTAATGATTCGTCGGTCTTAAACCTTTTTCTGGAACCCCGCAAAACGCTACAAACGTTTCTGGATGATATCCGGCAGATCCGGACAACCGTGATTGCCAACCAGCCGCTCACCTCGAATCAGTTGAGCCTGCTGGAGAGTTATTACCCGCAAATTACCGGGCCGGTACAGCGGGCATGGGAAGAGGGGCGCACAAAAACGAACCCCGCTCACTTATTGAAAGAAGCGGGTGTGGGACTGGACGCTTTCTGGGAGCAAGCGCGCAAGCGTGATCGCGCCGCCGGAGGTGATGAGATGCCAATACGCGACAATATTGATCCCCCCGCTAAACGTGCAGCGCGCAGCCGCGAAGAGCGGGATGTGATGCTCTCAGGTGCGCTGTGGGGCGCGGTGGGGGTGATGGTACTGCTTATGGTCATTGGCGCGTTCTGGATGTTTAGCAGCGGGAGTTCTGTACCGGCTTCCCGTGGAAGCGGTATTTCGGTACCGATTGCCGAAGACAGGCAGCGAACCTCACCGAAAGAAGAACTGAGCAATATGGGGATCCCGCGCGATGAGAACAATTTCCGTTCGGCCATCGATCGTAATGACACCAAGGTGGTGTCGATGTTTTTACGCACGGGCATGAACTGGAAGCTCTCATGGACGGAACAGGCAATGGCGGCAGATAACAGCGAGGTGCTGGAAATGCTGTTGCGCTACCGGCTGCAAATGGATGAAAACCGCCCCTGTCGGCGCTTCATTACCACGCTCTCGCACGAAATGCTGGCCGGTAAAAAGTTAACGTCCATCGGCAAAGAATACCTGCGGGCCTTCTGTGCGCGGGAGCCGGTGGTAGAACGCCAGCGTTACGAGATGGAACAGGCGCAGTTGCGTTACAAAGCAGAACCTTCGGACGAGAATAAAAAACAGGCGGACATTCAGACCGCCATTTATAACGTCATTGACTAAGAGGCAGCCCTGCTGTCGCAGCGCTCATCCGGTCTGGATCCTCCCAGGCCGGATTGCCATCCGGCCTGTTTTCAGCCCGGCAGATCAGGGCTCGCCGTACAAACCAATTAATCTGCGCACGACACCATTCGTCCAGCCGAAACCATCCTGCAACGGATATTCACCCCCGCCCCCTTCGCGTGGCGTGCTGCTTGCAATGTGGTACTTCTCAATCAGTTTGTGATGATGCTGATAGTAGTGGTTCACGGTTTGTAACCAGCTGCGGGCGATTTCATCCCCCAGCGCATCGTTGCCATACAGTTTGAACCCCTGGATCGCCATCCATTGCAACGGCGCCCAGCCGTTAGGCTTATCCCACTGTTCACTCGTTTCATATTCGGTCGCCAGAATACCGCCAGGCGTCAGCAAACGCGCCGTCACGGCTTCTGCCAGCCTGTCTGCCTGTTCGTGAGTCGCCATGCCCACGTACAGCGGCACAATACTGGCGGCAGAAAACAGCGCCATCTGTTCACGACGCCAGTCATAATCGCGGTAACAACCGTTTTCTTCATCCCACAGGTAGCGGTTCACCGCGGCCCGGCGATCGCTGGCTTTCTGGCGGAACAACGCTTCGCGTTCGCGGTCGCCTTTGAGACCAGAAATATTGGCAATAGCGCTTTCCAGTTTGAACAGGAAGGCGTTCAAATCAATCGGGATAAACTGCGTCGTGCGAATACTTGCCAGACGTTGCGCGTCCCGCAGCCAGCGTGAAGAGTAATCCCAGCCGGACGCCGCGCCAGCACGCAAATCGCGATAAACCTCATTCGGCGGACGCCCTGAATGGCGCGCGGTTTCTACGTCTTCTATCCAGGATTCATCACGCGGGGTATCGCGGTCATCCCAGTAACGGTTGAGTAATGAACCGTCTGGCATGCGCACCACGTGGCGATAAGCCTGGTTGAGCACCAGCGACTCTGCGCCATCCATCCAGAATGCATATTCCATTAACAAATGGTCCAGGTAGCGGCGTGCGCCACGCACACCGTCCTCTTCGAACAGTTCGACCATCAGCGCAAACACTGGCGGCTGCGAACGGCTCAGGTAATAGGTACGGTTACCATTCGGAATGTGGCCGTAACGCTCAATCATCCACGCGAAGTTATCGGCCATACAGCGCAGGAGATCGTCACGCCCGCTTTCTGCCAGCCCCAGCATGGTGAAATAGGAGTCCCAGTAGTAGGTCTCCCGGAAGCGCCCGCCCGGCACAATGTAGGCCTGTGGCAGCGCCAGCAGGGATGACCAGGGAATATGATCCTGTGGTTCACGGGTCAATACCGGCCACAACTGGTCGATATGCTCTTTCAACGAATTTTCTGGGTTCGACACATACGCTTTTGCATAGTTTTCTGGCATCCAGAAATGACGCACCACAAACTGGCGCAGGTCAAACTCGGGTTTACGTTTGATTTTGCGATAACGAATCAGGATATCGAGCGGATCCATTTTCGGCGCGCAGTCAGGGAAGGTTTTACTATCGGAAAAGATACGCGATGACTGCACGTGTTCAAACAGCTCAAGATAACGATCGGCAGGGGTCAGCGCATCGGATGCGGGCAACCCTTCAATCATTTCCGGCTCCGGCTCCGCCTCGATCATTTCATCCAGTTTTAATTCGCATGGATCGGTTTCGTAGAAGACTTCCTGGTCAATGGCGAACCCGACTGATTCTGCGTTTTGTAATTTCTGGTTGAACATAACGATTCTGGCCTCCGGATGTCGTCGTAAAAAATACGGGTGTTTCCCGGCTATCTATTAAGCGTAGACATTCGCTTCGATCTTGGCGTGACAAAGTGTGCGCTCGATCACGTTTCATTGCCGGGTACAAAACCGAAGAAACGCACTAATTTGCTGATTTAAAAAATATAACTGGCATAACAAGACGGCCAGCGCAGCGGCGAAATTCGGAGCATTCGTTTTGCAACGATTTGTGAATAATCCCCCCGCTCTATTTTACCGCAGGGTAGAGTAGGGCAAACACCCGTTACGCACAGAGGAAAAGGCTTGGAACTCGCTACTATTACGTTAGAGCAATGTCTGGATATCCGCCATGCGGTACTGTGGCCGCAACGTGAGCGCGAGGCCTCACGCGTGGAGGGGGATGAACAGGCCAGCCATTATGGGGTCATTGCGCAGCAGGAAATCGTCAGCTGTTTATCCGTGTTTTTACGGGGCGATCGCCACTGCCAAATTCGAAAATTCGCCACGCTACAGCATAAGCAACAACAGGGATTTGGCCATTTTCTTTTCCAGTCGGTGCTGGAAAAACTCGCGCAGGAAGGAATAGCGTCAGTTCAACTGAATGCCAGAGCCAGTGCAGTATCGTTTTATACCCGGTTTGGTTTTATCGCAGAAAGCGCGCCGTTCCATCAACATGGTATGGCGTATATACGTATGGGACGAAAGTTGTGAAACACCCGGCAACAGCTGTCGCCGGGTAAAGGATCAACGCGGGATTTGCTGCGTAATGCAGTGGATATTACCGCCGCCGAGTAAAATCTCGCGCGCCGGTACGCCAGTGATGACGAAATCCGGGTACATCTCTGCAAACAACGCCTGCGCGGTCGCGTCGGTGGCCGGATCCAGCAGAGGGAAAATAATCTGCTGATTGCTGACCAGATAGTTGACGTAGGAGCCCGCCAGGCGGTTGCCTTCGTTACGCTCAATCGCCGTGCCTTTCGCTACGCCGTCGGCCTCTTCCGCACTGGCGAACAGCGCTGGTGGAGAGGGGACTTTCCACACTTTCAGCGTGCGGCCCTGCGCATCCTTCACCTGCTCCAGAACCTCAAGTGCGGCAACGGAACGGGCGTACTGTGGATCGTTGCGATCGTCTGTCCAGTGCAGCGCAACTTCACCCGGGCGCACAAAGCAGCACATATTGTCGATGTGACCGTCGGTTTCATCATTGAAAACGCCATCCGGCAGCCAGATGATTTGCGAGACACCAAGGTAGTCGCGCAACTGTTGTTCGATCTCCGCCTTGCTCAAATTCGGGTTGCGGTTTGGGTTAAGCAGACATTCTGCTGTGGTCAGCAGGGTGCCTTCGCCATCAACATGAATGGAGCCGCCTTCCAGAATCAGATCCGTGTGATAGCACGGCATTTGGTGGTAATGCGCCACCTGAGCCGCCACCTGCTGATCGCGATCCCAGCTTGCGTACAGACCGCCATTCAGACCGCCCCAGGCGTTAAATGTCCAACTGATGCCACGCTGTTCACCGGCGGCATTCAGCACTACTGTTGGCCCGGTGTCGCGCATCCAGGCATCATCGCTTTCCATTTCCACCAGGGTGACGTCCGCCGGCATGGTGGCGCGCGCTTTGGCCATCTCTGCAGCAGGCACGCCCATGATAACCGGCGTATTGCGTGAAATCGCCTGAGCCACTTTCGCAAAAGCCTGTTGCGCGGGCGCCGCGCCTGCACGCCAGTTATCGGTACGGTAGGGCCAAATCATCCACACGGCCTGATGCGGCGCCCATTCTGCAGGCATCGCGAACCCGTCTTTTACGGGCGTGGTCAGTTGTGACATGACTCAGCTCCTTACGCTGCCGTCAGAGGTGGCAAGCGTGGTGTACATGTTCGGACGACGGTCACGGAACAGACCCCAGGATGCACGTTGTGCGGCAATAGCATCCAGATCAAAGGTGTGCACCAGCACCGCTTCGTCCGTTTTGTTGGCTTGCTCGACCAGTGCGCCGGTCTGATCGGCAATGAACGACGAGCCGTAGAAGGTCATTTCCAGGCCTTCAACATATTTACTGGCTTCGGTACCGATACGGTTGGATGCAATCACCGGAATGACGTTGGCGGCCGCGTGACCCTGCTGAACACGGGTCCAGTGCGGCTGGCTGTCGATATCCGGGTATGCCGGTTCAGAACCAATTGCCGTAGGGTAGAAAATCACCTCAGCACCCATCAGTGCCAGTGAACGTGCTGTTTCCGGGAACCACTGATCCCAGCAGATACCAACGCCCACTTTCGCGTAGCGGGTGTTCCACACTTTGAAGCCGGTATCGCCAGGCACAAAGAACTGTTTTTCCTGGTAGGCCGGGCCATTCGGGATGTGGGTTTTACGGTAGGTGTCCAGCACGCTACCGTCGGCGTCTATCATCACCAGCGAGTTGTAGTAGGCGTTGTTGCTCTTTTCAAACAGGCTCAGCGGCAGCACCACTTCCAGCTCTTTGGCCAGTGCAGAGAAATGCTTGATCAGCGGGCTGGTAGCCACTTCCTGCGCCAGAGCGTAGTGTTCCGGGCTCTGATCGATGCAGAAGTAAGGTGCAGCAAACAGCTCCTGAATCAGGATGATCTGTGCGCCTTTGCTGTGGGCTTCACGTACCAGACGCTCTGCGTTTTGTACGTTTTTTTCCAGATCCCAGCTACAGGCCATTTGGGTTGCGGCGACTGTGACATTTCTCATAAAAAAATCTCCCGTTGGACTCGGTTCAGGCAGTGCAAATTGTCAGCACCTATTTTGCTGCAAACTATAGCAACGAAAACCGTTATGCATAAAATGTATTGTTATCATAAAAACATGAACAGGATGCATAGTGGTGATCGACCTGAACTTGCTGCGGCTGGTGCCGATTCTGGCGAAAGAGAAGAACGTGACCCGTGCGGCGCAGAAAGCCAATCTCTCGCAGTCGGCATTCAGCCATGCGCTGAACCGCCTGCGTGAACAGTTGAACGATGAGATGTTCATTCGCACGCGCAACGGCATGGAGCCAACGCCGTATGCGGCGATGATGATCCCGGTGATTGAAAATGCACTTAGCAAGCTGGATAACGCCACACGCGGGCCGAGCCACTTCGACCCACTGCGCGACGCACACACCTTTTATATCGGCGCGGTGGATTACTTCGAGTTTATGTTCATGCCGGTGCTGACCGCGCGGTTTAAAACTATTGCGCCGAATGTGCGCCTGTCCGTGGATATTCTGTCTGAAACCATCAAAGTCGAAAGGGTGGAGAAAGGGCAACTGGATGCCTTTATCGGTGTGGATACGGTGCAGCATATTCCGCACTATTTTAATAAACACCGGCTGGTGTCGGATCATTTTGTGGCGATTGCGTCCATCGATCGTGACGACTTACCCGCGCAACTGACGATGAGGCACCTGGTCAGTGAACCTCAGATCCACTTACCAGCGGTGAGTTCCGGCGCAGATCACATCGACGGCTGGCTGCTCTCTCAGCACCTTTACCGCCCGCTGGCGACCGTGGTACAGAGCTATGCCGTTGGCGGGCGTGTGGCGGTGGCATCCGGTTATGTCATGTGTGTTCCGTTTCGTATTGCCCAGGAGCTGGCAAAGATGTTGCCGCTGCGCATTATGCAGTTGCCGGAGGGCGCTCCGTCGTATGATTTATTGTTGCTCACCCACCGGTTGTATGATTACCAGCCCGCGGTGCAGTGGCTGATTAACGAATTAAAAACCGCGCGCATTTAACGGCTGAAAGGTGGGGCTTATGCATAAATGACAACGCCTTTTAAACGAAAGAGCGCAGGCGAATAAAACCGGCGGGTGAGGCCGGTTTCTGGCAGTAAGCAAAGCTGATGATGTAGCACAACAACCCCGGAAGCGTTGCCTCCGGGGCCGCACTCAGTTGTGTTTATTGTTCAGTTCAAAACGGGGTGAAACCAGCCCATACAGCGTCCAGCCGAGGAAAGTCACAATTGAGCCGTAAAGCATGGCTTCTTCACCGGAGGAGTAAAGCGCATAGAAGCTGTACAGCGCGCCAATAAAGGCAACAATGTTCGCGGCTTTGGCTTTTGCCGGGTTTACGTTCGCCATTTTTTGAATGATCACCAGCGCCGCCATCGACAGAATATACGGGATGATGTTAGTCACCACCGCCAGATTGACCAGTACGTTAAACTGGCTGTTTAACGACGGACTGATCGTCATCAGCGATAACCCGCTCTGGATAATCACAATCGTCAGCATCCCCTGCACGGGCGCATCCACTTTTGTTACCCGTGAGAAGACTTTCGGGAAGTAACCTTCGTCAGCGGAGGACTTAAACACCTGCGCAATGGTGAACTGCCAGCCCAGCAGTGAACCGCAGCAGGACATGATCATCAGCGCCATAATCACTTTCCCGACTGCAGGGGTAAACATCTGCGCAAACGCCAGGCCAAACGGCGCAGTGGAGTTCGCCAGATCCATATTCGGCACAATCCCGGCAATCACGTTGGTGGAGACGATGTAAATCACCGCTGCACCCAGTGTGCCGCCCAGCACCGCAATCGGTACGTTGCGTTCGGGGTTTTCCACCACGTCCGCATTTGCGCAGGCCGACTCCAGTCCGAGGAAAGCCCACAAGGTCATGGCGATAGAGGAGCCGACAGCGCTGAAGAACGGCACGCTATGCGGATTCCAGGACGCGACATACAACGACGGGCTAAACCAGAACCAGCCAATAATGCACAGGCCAACCACCGGAATGATCACCCCCCACACGGTGATACTGCTGATCTGCCCGGTAATGCGCGCGCCGCCAAAGTTCGCCACGGTACAAATCCACAACACGCCGATGGTGGCGAGGCCAATTTGCACCGGCGACAAAACGGCGCCGAACAGCTCGGTGCCATACCCCACGGCAGAAATGGCGATGGCCACGTTAGCAATCAGCAACGACATGCCATAGGTGTAGTTCGCCATAAAGTTGCCGGATTTGCCGAACACATACTCCGCATAGCCGCCCATGCCGCCAGATTTCCGGCTGAACATGCCACACTTGGCAAAAGCCCATGCCAGCGCCATGGAACCGACAGCGGTCACCAGCCAGGAGATAATGGAAATGGTGCCGACTTCCGCCAGTTTGGTGGGCAGCATAATTATCCCGGAGCCCATCATATTGACCATCGTCAGAATGGTGAGCTGGATAACACCCATCTTATTGGATTTTGCCGTACTCATAATTTCTCTCCTTTCAGCAGGTTATGTTGCTGTTCCTGCTGCTTAATGACATAGCACCATACCTGTTTACGGCCATCATGTTCTTCGATGTACACACCCTGCAGCTCCGGCGCAAAACCCGGAAGCAGGTTGATCCCTTCTTCCAGCGCGCTGAAATAACGCAGTACCGAACCGCCCCAAATCTCGCCCGGGACGACACACAGCACTCCTGGCGGGTAAGGCAGCGCGCCTTCTGCCGCCACGCGGCCTTCCGCATTTGGCAGACGAACCAGCTCCACTTCGCCGCGCAGATAAGCGTAATTAGCGTCCTGAGGCGACATGCTGACGCGCGGGAAGTGCGATTTGCGGAACATCTCTTTCTGCAGCTGTTTTACGTTGTGGCGGGCGTAAAGATCGTGCATTTCCTGACATAGCTGACGCAGGCTGTAGCCGTCGTAACGCGCCTGATGCTGGCGGTAGAGTGAAGGCAGGACGTCGGCAAGCGGCGCATCGGCTTCCAGTAATTTTTCGAACCGCACCAGCAGGGCAATAAGCTGCTGCAGCTTGGCCATATCTTCTGCCGGGGTCAGCAGAAACAGGATCGAGTTAAGGTCGCATTTTTCCGGTATTACGCCATTTTCACGTAGAAAGTTGGCAAGAATAGTGGCCGGAACGCCGAAGGCGTCATACTCCCCACTGCCCGCGTTAATGCCCGGCGTGGTTAGCAGTAGCTTGCACGGATCAACAAAGTACTGGTGTTCGGCATAGCCTTCAAAGGCGTGCCACCGTTCCCCTGGAACAAAATGGAAGAAGCGAAGATCGCTGGCGATCTCAGCAGTGTCATAGGATTGCCACGGTTTACCCTCGATGGTTTCCGGCACAAATGGACGGATATAACGGCAGTTATCGAGGATTAATTTGCGGGCATCAATGCCATTGATGACGCAGTCCATCCACATGTTGCGACCGCTCACGCCCTCATGCATTTTGGCGTTGATATCCAGCGCGGCGAACAGCGGGTAAAAGGGGCTGGTGGAGGCGTGCATCATAAAGGCGTTGTTCATGCGCTTATGCGGCACATAACGGGGCTGCCCTTTGATATGGCGGTCTTTTTTATGGATTTGCGAGGTCTGGGAGAAACCCGCCTGCTGTTTGTGTACCGATTGGGTCACCAGAATGCCCGGATCGTTTTCGTTTAGATCCAGCAGCAATGGCGAGCAATCGGCCATCATCGGGATAAATTGCTCATAACCCACCCAGGCGGAGTCAAAGAGGATGTAGTCACACAGGTGGCCGATCTTGTCCACCACCTGGCGGGCGTTATAAATGGTGCCGTCGTAAGTCCCTAACTGGATCACCGCCAGGCGGAAGGGGCGTGCCTCTTTGGCCCGCTGTGGTGCAACGTCGTCAATAAGCTGGCGCAGATAGGCTTCTTCAAAACAATGGGCGTCGATGCCGCCGATAAAACCATACGGGTTGCGTGCGGTTTCCAGATAGACCGGTGTGGCACCTGCCTGCAAGAGTGCGCCGTGGTGGTTTGATTTGTGGTTGTTGCGGTCAAACAACACCAAATCCCCCGGCGTCAGCAAGGCGTTGAGCACCACTTTGTTGGACGATGACGTGCCATTCAGGACGAAGTAGGTTTTGTCGGCGTTGAACACGCTGGCCGCATGCTGCTGCGCAATGCATGGCGCGCCTTCATGGATCAACAAATCACCCATTGCTACGTCGGCATTGCACAGATCTGAGCGGAAAAGTGTTTCGCCAAAGTAATCAACAAACTGATTGCCTGCCGGATGGCGGCGAAAAAACTCACCGCCCTGGTGGCCAGGGCAGTCAAACGCGCTGTTGCCCTGGCTGACATAATCCACCAGCGCGCGAAAGAACGGCGGTCGCAGTTGAGTTTCATAGTGGTGAGCTGCAGTTTCCAACTGGCGACCGTAATAGTCGCTGCGGGTTTCGTTCAGCTCAAAGACGCCAGAGATCCGAGGCAGATGTTCCGCCGGAACGCGCTCTTCATCTTGTGTTGCGACAAATACCGGGATGCCGTAGCCAGTGGCGTCGATTTCATCGAGTTTCCCTCGTTCAATATCATTGACGGATAACACAATGGCAGCAACGTCAATAAACTGACTTTCATCGACACTGACAATATTTCTCTGTGTGGAAAAACAATCATGACAGGAACGACTGATTGCAATTTTTAATTCAGACATTTTCAACTCTTTATTTTCAGGTAATAGCAGGTCCTCAATTTCTCAAATAAGAAATTGATATCTCCGGAGCGAATAAAATCATCCCACTGACAAATAAAAAGTCAGTAAGTCGATGTTATTCAGATGCAATAAACCCTAACCAGTCCGGTCACCAGTAATGCAGGGTTAGAGCGTGCGAGCACCGCGAGATACAGGCATTCAGCCTGTAATACAGAGGGTCAGAAAGACCTGTATGCTGGAGTGCCCGTAGTCAGATGACTACCGGGCATTAAAGAAGTGAAAGTCGAAGCTATTACGGTTGGCAAACATCATAATATGCGTGGTGCGCCTGATATGGGGCATTGCACGATTATTATTTTCCATTTTCATCACCTTTCCTGGGTAAATTAAAGGTGTGGGTATTTTATCCAGGAAATGGGCTTTTTGTGTGATAGCGATCAATAAAAAAGGATCATATTAGAAATAATTAGTCGCGTTTTATGCATATTGCGAGATAACGCACTGCATTGTTAATTTAATGTTATAGATGTTTCTTTTGATATTTGAGTTGATCATTAAATGTATTATTAAAATACGTTCTTTCGGGTGTTAAAATTTAAAAAAATAATATCGTTAATTAATTAAAAATAATGAATAACAATTCACTTTGCAGTGGCAAGACATTTTACGTGAGGTCGTTGAAGACGGCGACCGGGCGGCGCTAAGCAGGCGCTGCGTTCTCTCTTCATTGAGTACCGGGCAAAAAAAAGCTGACCGTGTTACGGCCAGCTTTTCTGCGTGGATACAGGCGGTTCAGGCATTAACGCATGGTCACAAACTCTTCGGCTGCGGTGGGGTGGATCGCAACCGTATTGTCAAAGTCTTTCTTGGTGGCACCCATCTTCAGCGCGACAGCAAAACCTTGCAGCATCTCATCCATACCGGATCCGATGCCATGAATACCGACGATACGCTCTTCCGGCCCGACGCACACCAGTTTCATGCGGCACGGCTGGCGATGGGTGGTGACGGCGGTGTACATCGCGGTAAACGATGATTTGTACACTTTTACCAGCTCGTCACCGTACTGTTCACGTGCTTGCGGCTCTGTTAAGCCAACTGTTCCAATCGGCGGGTGGCTGAACACCACCGTCGGGATATTGTTGTAATCCAGGTGCTCATCCGGTTTGTTATTAAACAGACGCTCAGAGAGACGACGGCCCGCTGCCACAGCAACCGGGGTCAGCTCTACCGCTCCCGTGTTATCGCCCACGGCGTAAATCCCCGGTACGCTGGTATTCTGGAACTTATCCACTTCGATATAGCCTTTATCATTGGTTTTCACGCCAGTGACGGCCAGGTTGAAATTATCCGTAGCCGGTTCGCGGCCAATCGCCCAAATCAGGCAGTCCACCGTTTGTGAACGGCCATCATCCAGCGTCAGGGTCAGGCTGCCGTCGGCGTTTTTCACTACCTCTTTCGGCACGGCATGGGTGTGCAGCGTCGGGCCTTCCGCCGCCATCACTTCCACCAGCGTTTCGGTGATCAGCGGGTCGAAGCTGCGCAGGGGCGCATGTTTACGGACGAACAGGTGCGTTTCAGCGCCAAGGCCATTAATTACGCCGGCCAGTTCAACGGCAATGTAGCCAGCGCCAACGACCGCAACGCGTTTTGGCAGCGCCGGTAATGCAAAGAAACCGTCGGAATCAATACCGTACTCTACGCCAGGAATATCCGGGTGGCTCGGGCGGCCGCCGGTGGCGATCAAAATGTGATCGGCAGTGATGGTTTCACCATTCACTTCAACGGTTCTGGCATCGACAAAGCGTGCGAACCCGCGGATGACATCGACATTGTTTTTACCCAGCACATTGTCGTACGAAGTGTGGATTCGGTCGATATAGGCGCTGCGGCTGGCGACCAGCTTGCCCCAGTCAAAGTGGTTTACCGTGGTGTCGAAACCGTAATCCGGGCCGTACAAATGGATGGCTTCGGCGATCTGCGCGGCGTGCCACATCACTTTCTTCGGGACACAACCCACGTTCACGCAGGTGCCGCCGAGCTCTTTCGCTTCGATCAGCGCGCATTTCTGACCGTACATCGCCGCACGGTTGATCGATGCGATACCGCCGCTGCCGCCGCCAATGGCGATATAGTCGTAATGTTTGCTCATGGTTGATTCCTTAATCCTGAACGAGGTCGAAAAGTGTCGCGATTGTAACGCGCAGCCCGAAAGGTTCCATCAATGGCTGCGATTACTCCGGTACCAATTGATGGACCAGTGTATGTCCGGTCCCTTCCGGCACCAATTTACTGTGCAACCACGGCAGCACGTTATTCATTTGTGCAGCCAGCTTCCACGGTGGGTTAATCACAATCATGCCGGAGGCAGTCATGCCGCGCTGATCGCTGTCCGGGCGCACGCCCAGTTCGATTTGCAGAATATTGCGGATGCCGGTGGCTTCCAGATCGCGCAACATGCGTTTGATCTGCTGGCGCAGCACGACCGGATACCACAGCGCATAGACGCCGGTGGCAAACCGTTTGTACCCCTCGTTAATTCCGCTGACGACGGCCTGGTAATCGGTTTTGATCTCATAAGGCGGGTCAATAAGGATCAGACCGCGGCGGGAAACCGGCGGCAGTTTGGCTTTTAACTGCTGATAACCGTCGGCACGGCTCACGCGCGTGCGGCTGTCTTTCTGAAACTCCTGGCGCAGCAGCGGGTAGTCGCTGGGGTGCAGTTCGGTCAGCAGCAGGCTATCCTGCTCACGCAGCAGTTCACGCGCAATCAACGGCGAACCCGGGTAATAGCGCAGCTGTTCGCCGCGGTTAAAGTGGCGCACCGCACTCATATACGGCTCCAGTTCGGCAGGCAAATCATCCTGTTGCCAGATACGCGCAATCCCTTCCAGATATTCACCCGTGCGTTCAGCATGCTCGCCAGAGAGCTGGTAGCGTCCGGCGCCCGCATGGGTGTCGAGATAGAGAAACGGTTTCTCTTTTTCTTTCAGCGCTTCGATGATCAGGCTCTGAACGGTGTGTTTAAGGACGTCGGCATGGTTGCCCGCGTGGAAGCTATGGCGATAACTGAGCATGGATACTGGGATTCCGGAAAATAAACGAGGTTTGCCACAGTTTACCGCAGATTGCCCGCAATTACCGCAGGCGCGCCGCGCTTGTTTCAGGCCGTCGGAAAAGGTTTCAAAACATAACCGTGTCATGAAAGTGTCAAACCGACGCGCTAGCGTCGCACCAGGGCAGGTAATGGTTTGAATAAAAGGAAAAAATATGAAAATCCGTCTTACGCTTTTAACGGCTGCGCTACTGCTTGCTCACCAGGCGATGGCGCAGGCAATCCCGCTGGAGCAAGCGCGTGATATCGCCAATTCCACCACTCCGGCAGCAGAGAGCCAGACCTATGTTGCACTGGAGGCTCAATCACTGGCTGCACTACGGCAAGCGTTGCAGGGCAGTGCGTCTGCGCTGACACGCGCGCAACTGGAACACGCAACCCAGGATAAACAGGCTGATAAAGGCTGGTTGAAAGCGCGGGGTTATGACTTCCAGACCAAAGCCAACCAGCAAGCCGGTATTGACCTGCTTTCGGCGTTTAGCGCGCTACCGAAACCGACGCTGGACGCCAGCCTGCAAACTGTGGAGGCGATTAACCTCAACGCGACCAAAGGCTTACGTCGCCAGGCACTGGCGGATGCAGAAGGCATTAGCTACCTCTACTTTATTGCAGATGCTCTGGGGCCGAAGCTCGGGCAGGCATTTCTTACCGCTTATGATAAGGGCGAGTTAGGTAAAGCCGCCGCGTTGATCAAAGCCAGCGAAGTCAGCACCAGCACGGCAAAAAAACATTTCGACTATAAGCGCCCTTTCCTGATCCCTGGTAACACGATCCATCAAGTGCCGGATGATGTGGTGGTAAAAGATAACCAGCCTTATTCAGCCGAGGGTGGTGCGTTCCCGAGCGGCCACACTAATACCGGGTATACCGATGCGCTGCTCATGGCGGAGATGATCCCGGAGCGGTTTGATGCGCTGCTGGCGCGAGGTGCCCGCTACGGATACTCCCGCGTGGTGCTGGGCGTGCATTACCCGCTGGATGTCATAGGCTCGCGCATGGTAGCGCAACGCAACGTCGCGCATTACCTCAGCGATCCACAGTACCGCGCCCTGTTCAATGAAGCGCGTGACCAGCTGCGTGCGGCGCTGGAAAAAGAGTGTGGCATGACGCTTGAAGCCTGTGCGAAAACGGCAGGCAAAGACGATCCGTATCGTGATCCGGCGATGCGTGATTTCTACCGCTTCACCATGACCTACAACCTGCCGCAGCAGAAAGGGGCGCAAAAAGCGTTAAACGTTCCGCAAGGTGCAGAAGTCCTGCTGGAAGCGGCCCTACCGAACCTCTCCGCCGCCCAGCGCCGTGCATTGATGGTAAAAACGGCGCTGCCCGCGGGTTATCCCCTTGCCGGCACCACCGACGAGCAGAACTTCTGGCAGCGTCTGAACCTGCCAGCCGCTTACGATATGGCACATAAAGGCCATTAATTCAGCGAGTTTGTCCGCCCGGTGAGCGCAATGCTGCCGGGCGTTTTCATTATTGGCGCTTATTGCAGCGATACCCCGTTAAGCGCAACGTCCGGGATTGAAATCTCCTACACTTAACCCCATGCTACAAAACATTGCCAAGCGCCGACGCGCTATATTCACCCCATCCCAAGGACTGCGCATATGACTAATCCATTATTGACGCCTTTCGTATTACCGCCTTTTTCCAAAATCCTTCCTGAGCATGTTGTGCCAGCGGTAACTCAAGCGCTGGAAGATTGCCGGAACGCGGTCGAAAGCGTTGTCGCGCAGGGCGGTCCTTACACCTGGCAAAACCTTTGCCAGCCGCTGGCAGAAGTGGATGACCGCTTAAGTCGCCTTTTTTCACCAGTCAGTCACCTGAATTCCGTTAAAAACAGCCCGGAACTGCGTGAAGCTTACGAGCAGACCCTGCCGCTGTTGTCGGAATACAGTACCTGGGTCGGCCAGAACGAAGGGCTGTATAACGCATACCGCGATTTGCGTGACGGGTCGCACTACGCTGCGCTGAGCGTCGCTGAGAAGAAATCTGTTGATAATGCGCTGCGTGACTTCAAATTGTCCGGTATCGGGCTGCCAAAAGAGAAACAGCAACGTTATGGCGAAATCGCCGCACGCCTGTCGGAACTGGGCAACGCCTACAGTAATAACGTGTTAGATGCGACCATGGGCTGGAGCAAGCTGGTCACCGATGAGGCCGAACTGGCCGGGATGCCGGAAAGCGCCTTAGCCGCTGCTAAAGCGCAGGCGGAAGCCAAAGAACAACAGGGCTGGCTGCTCACGCTGGATATCCCGAGTTATCTGCCGGTCATGACCTACTGCGATAATCAGGCACTGCGTGAAGAGATGTACCGCGCTTACAGCACTCGCGCCTCCGATCAAGGGCCAAATGCCGGCAAATGGGACAATAGCCCGGTGATGGCGGAGATCCTCGCGCTGCGTCATGAGCTGGCGCAACTGCTGGGCTTCGAAAGTTATGCCTTTAAATCGCTGGCCACAAAAATGGCAGAAAACCCGTCACAGGTGCTGGACTTCTTAACCGATCTGGCAAAACGCGCCCGTCCGCAGGGTGAAAAAGAGCTGGCACAGCTGCGTGCGTTTGCGAAAGCTGAGTTCGGTGTGGATGAACTGCAGCCGTGGGATATTGGTTACTACAGCGAAAAACAGAAACAGCATCTTTACAGCATCAGCGATGAACAATTGCGCCCTTACTTCCCGGAAAATCGCGCCGTCAACGGCCTGTTTGAAGTGGTGAAACGCATTTACGGCATCACCGCGAAGGAGCGCAACGATATCGACGTCTGGCATCCGGATGTGCGTTTCTTTGAGCTGTATGATGAAAATAACGAACTGCGCGGCAGCTTCTATCTCGACTTGTATGCCCGCGAACATAAACGCGGCGGCGCATGGATGGATGACTGCGTGGGGCAAATGCGCAGAGCCGACGGCTCGCTGCAAAAACCGGTGGCCTATCTTACCTGTAATTTTAACCGCCCGGTCAGCGGCAAACCGGCACTGTTCACCCACGATGAAGTGATCACCCTGTTCCACGAGTTCGGTCATGGTCTGCACCATATGCTGACCCGTATTGAAACCGCCGGTGTGGCCGGCATCAGTGGTGTGCCGTGGGATGCCGTCGAACTGCCGAGCCAGTTTATGGAAAACTGGTGCTGGGAGCCGGAAGCGCTGGCGTTTATCTCCGGCCATTACGAGACGGGCGAGCCACTGCCGCAGGCATTGCTGGATAAGATGCTGGCTGCGAAGAATTACCAGGCCGCGATGTTTATTTTGCGTCAGCTTGAGTTTGGTCTGTTCGACTTCCGTCTGCATGCGGAATTTAGCCCGGAACAGGGGGCGAAAATCCTCGAAACGCTGGCCGAAATCAAACGCCAGGTTGCGGTGATGCCGGGGCCGTCATGGGGACGTTTCCCGCATGCCTTCAGCCATATTTTTGCCGGAGGATATGCTGCCGGTTACTACAGCTACCTGTGGGCGGACGTGCTGGCGGCAGACGCCTATTCCCGCTTCGAAGAAGAGGGGATTTTCAACCGCGAAACCGGGCAATCCTTCCTGGATAACATCCTGACCCGCGGCGGTTCAGAAGAGCCGATGGATCTCTTCAAACGCTTCCGTGGCCGCGAGCCGCAGATTGATGCGATGCTTGAGCATTACGGTATCGAAGGCTAACGCGTTGAAAATTTGTTTGCTGGATGAAACAGGCGCCGGAGACGGCGCCTTATCTGTTCTTGCGGCTCGCTTTGGGCTGGAGCAGGATGATGCCAACCTGATGGCACTGGTGCGCACGCCTACCCATCTGGAACTGCGCAAGCGTGATGAACCCAAACTGGGCGGCATTTTTGTTGATTTTGTGGCAGGCGCAATGGCGCACCGGCGTAAGTTTGGCGGCGGTCGCGGCGAAGCGGTTGCCAAAGCGGTCGGTATTAAAGGCGGCTACCTGCCGGATGTCGTGGATGCCACTGCCGGGCTGGGGCGCGATGCGTTTGTGCTCGCGTCGGTTGGCTGCCGGGTGCGCATGCTGGAGCGAAATCCGGTGGTTGCGGCCTTGCTGGAAGATGGCCTGCACCGCGGCTATGCGGATGTGGAAATCGGCCCGTGGCTGCGCGAGCGTTTGCAATTGATCCATGCCTCCAGTCTGACCGGGCTCGCAGATATCACCCCGCGCCCGCAGGTGGTCTATCTCGATCCGATGTTTCCGCATAAGCAAAAAAGTGCGCTGGTGAAAAAGGAGATGCGGGTGTTTCAGTCGCTTGTCGGGCCGGATCTGGATGCCGACGGATTACTCGAACCGGCGCGTCGTCTTGCCATTAAACGCGTGGTGGTGAAGCGACCGGATTACGCGCCGCCGCTGGCGGGGATTGCTACGCAGTCGGCGGTGGTGACCAAAAGCCACCGTTTTGATATTTATCCCGGTTCCGGGGAATAAAAAAGCCCGGCCGCGTTGCGCGGGCCGGGCGGTATTCAGGTTAATGCGCCGCCGTGTAGGAGGTGTTAATCCTCGTCTTCATCGCGCAGCGGGACAATCAGCATATCAACATGAACGGTATTGATTAGCTGGCGTGCGGAAGACATCAGCTTGCTCCAGAAGTCCTGATGATGACCGCAAACCACCAGGTCCATATCGTATTTTTTGATGGCGTCTACCAGCACCTGGCCCAGGTCACCGCTGCCGCTCAGGGTTTCGGTAATCGGGTAACCGGCATTGGTGGACAGCTCAGTCAGCGCCTGATGGGTTTCATCAGAGATACGTTTTTGCATATCGCCGAGATTAACGTCGATCAGGCCAGTGTAAAGATCGGAGTAGTTTACATCGACATGAATCAGGGAAATCTTCGCGTTATAAGGACGCGCCATGGATACTGCTTTCTCAACCAGCAATTTGCTTTCAGGGGAGAGATCAACTGCGATGAGGATGTGTTTGTAAGCCATAGTGTTACTCCTTCCATAAGTTGTCGATGACCATCGGGGAGTGCCCCTGATGTGTGTGCACTGCGCCCGCGTCCTGCGTTTCACGTGAGCGGGTAGCGCCCGGCCTTAAGGATCTCTTTGTGAAGATATTTCTACCTTATAACTCTCTTATATCACCGTCAATCAACCTGGATCACGATTCACTTAAGGGATATTTACAGCCAGATGCAGGGTAGATGATAAAGCGAGTGGCAAAAAAAGATCCCTTTCTCCTACACTATTAATAAACCGTACGGAAAACAGACGGTGTCCCACAATTGTTCGGGCAGGAAGCCAAGGTCAATTGCGGGACACCGCCTGCGCTGTCGCCCCGTCCGGCGTTGGTAACACTCTTCATTGTCTGACTTGGTTGAGTATCCAGGAGCGGTCGTCGCGGAGTTTGTCTTCGTGGGGGGATCGCCAGGGGAGGGGATATGGTGATCAGCACTGTAGCGCTGTTTTGGGCCTTGTGTGTCGTCTGTGTGGTTAACATGGTGCGTTATTACTCATCGTTGCGCGCACTGTTAGTGGTACTTCGAGGTTGTGACCCCTTACTCTATCAATACGTGGATGGCGGCGGATTTTTCACGTCCCACGGTCAACCGGGCAAGCAGATGCGGCTGGTGTGGTACATCTACGCCCAGCGCTATCGCGATCACCATGACGACGAATTCATTCGCCGCTGCGAAAGGGTACGTCGGCAGTTCATCCTGACCAGTTCGCTGTGCGGTCTCGTAGTGGTGAGTTTGATTGCGTTGATGATTTGGCATTAAGCCGCTGCGCCGCAGGGCGGTAAACGCGCCGCTCTGCCGTTGTAGGAGCCAAAAAAAACGGGCCAGTTTCCTGACCCGTTCTTGTCATGCGTGCAAACCGTTAAATCAGGTGCAGTGCAATCCAGTACAACCCGCCAGACAGAATAATCGAGGCTGGCAGGGTAAATACCCAGGCCATCAGAATGCTGGTGACCGTTTTGCGTTGCAGGCCACCGCCATCGACAATCATCGTCCCGGCAACGGAAGAGGAGAGCACGTGAGTCGTGGATACCGGCATACCGGTATAACTCGCCAGACCGATGGACACCGCGGCGGTCATTTGTGCAGACATCCCCTGCGCGTAGGTCATGCCTTTCTTACCGATTTTCTCGCCGATGGTCGTTGCCACACGACGCCAGCCGATCATTGTGCCGAGGCCCAGCGCCAGCGCCACCGCCATAATGATCCAGACAGGCGCATACTCGATGGTGCTCAGCATATCGCCTTTCAGTTTCTTCAGCAGACGCTGGTCGTCAGCGCTGACTTCCGGCTGCTTCGCTACTTTATCGGTAATATCGGAGAGGCAAAGCATAATGCGACGCAGCTGGCTACGCTGCTCAACCGGCAGTTTGTCGTAGCTTTCAACGTTTGTCAGCATCGCTTTAGCGCGGTCCAGCGCAATGATGGCGCGGCCAGGATGGCAATGGAACTCACCCGGCTGCGTGGTCACTTCTTCCGGCGTTGGGATCAGCGGATCCACACCCGTTGCTTTTTGCAGCAGCGCCGGATGTTGCTGGAAGTACGTTTCCACGTTGTTTACGGCATCACGGGTACGGGTGATGTCATAGCCGGAAGCGTTCATATTCACCACGAATCCGGCTGGCGCAACACCGATCAACACCAGCATAATCAGGCCGATGCCTTTCTGGCCGTCATTCGCGCCGTGTGAAAAACTCACGCCAATCGCGGAGAGGATCAGCGCTATGCGCGTCCAGAACGGCGGCTTTCTTTTGCCGTCGATTTTCTCGCGTTCCGCCGGTGTCATATGGATACGGGCGCGTTTTTTGGTATTGCTCCAGTAGCGACGCAGTATAAATACCAGCCCACCAGCGAACACCAGGCCGACAATCGGTGAGACGATCAGCGACGCGAAGATATTCAGCACTTTCGGGATGTTTAACGCATCAACCACTGAGGTACCGGTCATCAACGCATTGGTTAAACCAATGCCGATAATCGCGCCAATCAGGGTATGGGAGCTGGACGCCGGCAGACCAAAATACCAGGTGCCGAGGTTCCAGATAATCGCGGCCAGCAGCATGGAGAAGACCATCGCCAGACCGTGAGCAGAACTGACATTGAGGAGTAGATCGGTTGGCAACATATGCACAATCGCATATGCAACGCTTAACCCGCCCAGCAACACGCCGAAAAAGTTAAACACCGCCGCCATTACTACCGCCAGCTGAGAGCGCATAGCGCGCGTATAAATCACTGTTGCAACGGCGTTTGCAGTGTCATGGAAGCCATTAATCGCTTCGTAAAACAGAACAAAAACCAAAGCAAGCAAGAGTAATAGCCCGGTATGAAGATCCAGGCCGGCAAACAAATGTAACATAAGTCGTTACGCCATTTTGAGGACATGAACGCGGCGCATTATCAGGGACATTGCGTGTGCGGGCAAAGTGAAATATGTATTTTTTTTGACATTATTTCTTACAAAGGCCGGTATTTTGGAAATTATCTTTTATTTTTCAATATCATGTTCTGTGAGCGCGCATTCTCTCTGGTGCGACCAGCATGAACTCTTTACAATCCGCCACGTTTTTCAAATGAGGAAACTGCTGTGGAAAGGTTTGATGCCATCGTTATCGGCGCCGGTGCGGCGGGAATGTTCTGTGCGGCGCTGGCCGGGCAGGCGGGCTGCCGGGTATTGCTGCTGGATAACGGCAAAAAACCGGGCCGCAAGATCCTGATGTCCGGCGGCGGCCGCTGCAACTTTACTAACCTTTATGTTGAGCCGGCAGCTTATTTGAGTCAGAACCCGCATTTTTGCAAATCTGCCCTTGCGCGCTATACCCAGTGGGATTTCATCGATCTGGTGGGCAAACACGGTATTGCCTGGCATGAAAAAACGCTGGGTCAGCTCTTCTGCGATGACTCCGCCCAGCAGATTGTCGACATGCTGGTTGCCGAGTGTGAAAAAGGCAACGTCACGCAGCGCCTGCGCAGCGAAGTGCTGAGTGTTGAGCGCAACGAAGAGGGCTTTACGCTGCAACTGAATGGCGCCGGCGTCCAGGCTGCAAAACTGGTGATCGCTTCGGGGGGGTTATCGATGCCGGGCCTGGGAGCCTCGCCGTTTGGTTATAAAATCGCCGAACAGTTTGGTTTAAAGGTACTGCCCACCCGCGCAGGATTGGTGCCGTTTACGTTGCACAAGCCGCTGCTGGAGCAGATGCAAACCCTTTCCGGGGTTTCTGTACCGTCGATCATTACCGCCGAAGATGGCACTGTGTTTCGCGAAAACTTGCTGTTTACCCACCGTGGGCTCTCAGGGCCGGCTGTTCTGCAAATTTCCAGTTACTGGCAGCCAGGGGAATTTGTCACCATTAATCTGCTGCCCGAATGCGATCTGGACACTTTCCTCAATCAGCAGCGCGATGCGCACCCGAATCAAAGCCTGAAAAACACGCTCGCCATGCAGTTACCGAAACGGTTGGTGGAGTGCCTGCAGCAACTGGGGCAACTCCCGGATGTGACCCTCAAGCAACTGAACAGCCGCGAGCAGGACGATCTGGTTATGACGCTGACGCAATGGCGGGTGCAGCCGAATGGCACCGAAGGCTATCGCACGGCGGAAGTAACGCTTGGCGGTGTGGATACCCATGAACTCTCTTCGCGCACCATGGAGGCCCGTAAGGTGCCTGGATTGTATTTTATTGGCGAGGTGATGGACGTCACTGGCTGGCTCGGCGGGTATAACTTTCAGTGGGCGTGGTCCAGCGCCTGGGCTTGCGCGCAGGCGCTGACGGCCGAATAACCCAGAAAGGCCGCTGCGCTACGGGAGCGGCCCTGGGTGATTGTTTTAGAACAACTTACGCAGGCGCAGGCTGACCGTCTGCGCATCAAAATGCGGTGCGGTAGAGAGGTCGTAGCGTGCGCTAATGCTCAGATCATCGCCCTGCACCAGCGTAACGCCCGCGCTGATATCCGCCGTATCTGCCACCGGTGTAGCGCCGAGGCTGGTGAAGCGGGTTTCCCCCACGGAATCGGCCACATAGCTGGCACCGGTTGCGGTGCGGCTGCGGTCGTACTCATGGCTCCACATGACCTGTGCGAACGGTACTAAATCCCCGGCTGGCGTGCTCCAGCTGTGCTCCAGTTTGCCGCCCACGCTGTGGCGGACAGACTGGCTGTGGCTGCTGTCTACGTTGAGTGCGGCACCGCTGTCGCTGTGCTCCCGGTAACCTTTCTGGTGCAAATAGCTATAGCTCATGGCGGCCAGAGGGGTCAGCGTCGTCCCTTCGCCAAACAGGATCGGGTAACCCGCTTCAGCTTTCGTCACGGTTTGCAGGCCGTTGAACTTACCCTTCGCCTGGCCAGAGAAGCCGTCAAACGCAATCACACGCTGGCTGTCAAACTGCTGGCGGGTGACGCTGGCCGAGAGGTTGACGTACCACGGGTTACCGCTCCAGCTGGCATACGCCACGCCGCCCCACGCATCCACATCGGTGTGGTTGCCTGTTAAGTTGTCGCTGCCGCGAACGGACGCGTGCGAGTAAGTCATTGCCCCACCTGCGCGCCAGGCTTCCGCGATCTGGCGGTCCGCCCCCAGTACCAGTCCACCGTAGTGTGCTGTGTAACCACTGACGTTATCGATCATTCCCTGGCGAACGTTGCCATAAAATGGCTGGCCCCAGACAGCCCAGTCCAGCGGATCATCACCGGTGGCAATACCGCGCTGTACGCTGCCGTTACGCGCCAGGCGCACGCTGTCGACATGGTTGCTCACTACAGACAGCGCATTCAGCGATGCGGCCGATGCGGTGCTGCCCGCGGCGATATTCTGCACCGGAGAGAGCTGCTCGCCCGCTTTGTTGGCTTCTTCGCGGCTGCTGATCGCCAGAGAGGCGTTATAGAGATCAAGCAGTCCGTCAGCGAAACCGCTATAGCCAGAAAGCCCTTTCAGGGACGACGCAGCATTGCGCGTGGTGGCTAAACCTTTTGTCGGCTGCGGTGCCAGCGATGTATCGGGGGGTGTAATCACGGTTGAGTCGCCCGGCAGCACCGGGTCGGCCGCGCGCAGGACGACCACCAGCCCACGCTGGCCGCTGTCCATATCCATGTAAGTCCCGCCGACCGCTTTGCCATTGAAATTTTCAACGGCGTAGTGCAACGAAGACTCGTTGTAATTGGTGCCGTTCATGTTGGCCAGCGCCACCAGATAACGCTGCCCGGCGGCAAAATTGTAGCTGGCACCGTTTCTCGCCAGCACCACATTCGAACCTGGCTCAAACGTGGCGATGCCCGACACATTAAGGCGGCCATAACCAGAATCACCGGTAAAGGTGTTGATCACCGCATTGTCATTGACACCGATTTCGAGCGTGGCATCTGCTTTCTGCAGATAGTTACCGGTTATCGCGGTCGGCTGGTTGAGACGCAGCACTGCAGCCTGGTTAATCAGTTTGTGGCTGCCCACATCGATGTTGTCGTTCATCCATATATGCCCGCTCCCCATATAGAGATCGGCGTTCTGGCTGGCAAGCGTGCCCATCACTCCGTTCTGACCGGTGAAGACGCCGAACAGCGCGCCGCCCTGAGCGGATCCGTTCAGAGTCATGGAGGAGGAGCTGGTATAGAGAATATCCCCGACAATGCTTCCGCTGTTATTAAGGGTACCAATCGCGCCGCTACTGTTGATTGCCGCCAGTGCGCCGCTGATGGCGCCGTTGTTATTCACCGTGGTCATCGGCGCGTTACTGTTAATGGCAGTATTGCCGCTGATCAGGCCGTTGTTAGTAATATCACCTATCACCGTGTTGGCACCGTAAGCGAAATTATCGCTATTAATGCCATACAGAGCGCCAGAGATCGTCCCGTTGTTGGTCAGCGCGCCGATATTGCGCAGGTTACGCAGGCCAGTTTCAGAATAGATATAACCGCTGTTTTGCAGGCTATCGATGGTGCCGCCGTTAAACACGGCTGCCGCATTGGCTACGTTTTCTGCGGTGATGGCACCCGTATTAATCAGCGTATTGATATGGTTCTGTACGTTCAGGCCCAGCACCCTGAAGGGGCCATTATCACGCACGGAGGTAATGGTGCCGGCGTTGGTAAACGTGCCAATTGCCGTGCCGGCATAAATGCCAGCCATATCTTCCGATGTTCCCCTGACGATAACGTTCTGCAGCACATCATAGGTGCTATGCGCTTCAACGATCTGAATGCCGTTACTCTGATCACTGCTGATCACATTGGCTTCAGCGGCCAGCGCCTGTTGCGCCAGCAACAGTTGCGCAGCGATAACGGCCAGCGACAGTGGCGTTTTACGAAAAACGGGTTTTTGCATCTGCTATTCATCCAATATGTGAATGGTTCCGCCGGCTCTTTGTCCAGTCAGGATCGGGAATATTGTTGTCTTCGAGGGAGCGTTTGCAGTGTTTCAACAGGGCAATGCGTTGAAACAGGACAACTTGCAGAATGCATCACGGAATAAATTCTCTACGACCTTCAGGTTATCGACGCAGGAACCCGTCTTCTTTAACGCATGCGCGCTAAAAATAGATAAATAAAGCTAATAATTTCCGGCTCTTTATTTAACTATATGATTACAAAAGAGTAACCTTTTACGCATAACTGTCACTATGGCGACTAGCACGACGTGAAAAGGGTATGCCCCGAAGGGGCAACCCGCGCCTGGCGGAACGTAAATCACCCGCCTGCATTGACGGGAAACCGACTCAACGCAGGCGCGGGCTAATAACGACGAAATGCGGTGAGCTTCTGCCGTTGATGACCCAGCCCGTCGAAGTTCTCTTCGCGTAGCCAGGCGGTCATCATTGAGACAATGGCGGGCCACTCTTTGCGGGTGATGGCGAAGACGGCAATATCGACAGAATACCCCTTGCGTACTTTCTTATCGCGCAGGATACCCTCTTTAACAAAGCCTATTCTCTCTGCAGCACGGATACCCTCAATGTTATACGTGCTTGTTCTCCATTCACATCGCCTGTACTTCAGGGTGTCGAAAAAATAAGACAGCACCAGATAAAGACTTTCGGTGCTGACGCGGGTTCTTTTCATTAAGGGTGTCCAGTTGACTTCTGCCATATCGAAAGAACCATTATCCGGGTCTATTTTCCCAATATAGAAAATGCCTTTTATTTGATCGTCACTTTTATCCTGCACAGAAAAATATAATCTGTCTTTATGTGCAATCAGGTCTCTTAAATAAGCGTAACAGGCAGATTTATCCTTCGGGCGATTATCTTCGAGCCATGTCCAGTCGCGATCATCTTCGATGCTATGCCATTCGGGGAAAAGATCTTCGGCATGATCAATCGCTAATGGAATAACGTTGCAATATTGGCCATGCAGGTTGATCTTCTCCGGTAACGCTCGTGGTGCCCACTCCGGAAGCGGCTGGCCCAGACGTTGACCATAGGCGTTGAATTTATCCATAACCCCCTCCTGTCTATTACCCGGTTAATACAGCTTAAATAAAATTTAACAGAGATTAACTTTCCGGCGGTCTGATACAATAAAAATAATAACGGTAGTTAACGTAAGGGAATAATAATTGGTAACGTGCCATGAATATTTTATAACCCTTTTCCGGTGCACCGTCTAACAGACCGTATGAAACTGCGATAAGTATCGCAAACAGGAGGCTGTACCTTTAGAGAGTGCGGTTTCGGGGTTAACCGCGCGCTGACAGAAAACACAGAAATTGTCTAAAATTTAGCTTATGCCATCTTGCCAGCGAACTCTTGCGTTTAACCCCATAAAAAACTGAATTTTTTTCAGGTTTATACAGCTTGATTAGGATTATTCCTGGCATTTATTAAGGCGAGAAATCAGACAATATAGATCTTTTCATTTACAGAATTCATGCGGTAGCTTTATCTGAATACCGCAATACTAAACGCAAGAACGGAACCCGGAGTGGAATCCGTCTTTATGTCAGGATCCGATTTATGCTCAATCGTATTACTGTTCAATTACCTGCCGAAGGACTGCTCTTTTGGAAGGTTTCTGGCCGGGAAGCGTTGTCTGAGTCATTTGCATTTAACCTGCAACTGCTCGGCACAGACGCGAGAATGGATCGCAGTCAGTTACTCGGCAAGTCGGTCACTGTGACCATTCCTACACAGGCATTATCTGGCTCGCGCTATCTCAATGGCAAAATCACCCGCGTGGCGGTGAGTGCGGTTGAGCTGAGCGGCACGCGCTATGCTGTTTATCAATTAACTGTGGAGTCGGATCTCTGGCCGATGAAGCGCGACCGTAACCTGCGTATCTTCCAGGGGCAGACGGTACCGCAAATCGTCAAAACGCTGCTCGGCGAATACCAGGTCAATATTGAAGACAAACTGACCGGCAGCTACCGCATGTGGGATTACTGCGTCCAGTACCAGGAGAGCAGCTTTGACTTTATCAGCCGCTTGATGGAGCTGGAGGGCATTACTTACCACTTCCGCCATGAAGCCGATAAGCACACGCTGGTTCTGACCGATGCGGCTACCCAGCATCAACCGTTCAGCGGCTATGAAACCATCCCTTACCATCAGACGCCGTCTGGCGGCAGCACCGATGAAGAAGGTATTAGCCAGTGGGCGCTGGAAGACAGCGTTACGCCGGGGCTGTACAGCCTCGACGACTACGACTTCCGCAAGCCGAACGCGTGGCTGTTCCAGGCGCGGCAAAACCCGAACTCCCCTTCGCCAGGTGCCATCGACGTGTACGACTGGCCAGGCCGTTTTGTGGAGCACGGTCACGGTGAGTTTTACGCCCGCATCCGTCAGGAGCGCTGGCAGGTGGAACATCAGCAAATTGAAGGCACTGCCACCGCTGTGGGCATCGTGCCGGGCAGCACGTTCCAGTTGACCAATGCCGCTTTCTTTAATGACAACGGCGAGTATCTGGTGACCTCGGCTTACTACAACTTTGAAGAGAACCGCTACGCCAGCGGCGCAGACAGCGAAACCATCCATCGCGTTGATTTCAGTGTGATCCCGTCTTCCGTCGTGTACCGTCCGCCGCAGCAGACCGCGTGGCCGCGCACCTATGGCCCGCAGACTGCGAAAGTGGTGGGGCCGCAGGGCGAGAGTATCTGGACAGACCGTTACGGGCGGGTAAAAGTGAAGTTTCACTGGGACCGGCTGGCAAAAGGCGACGATACCAGCTCTTGCTGGGTGCGCGTTTCCAGTGCCTGGGCCGGGCAGGGTTTTGGCGGGGTGCAGGTGCCACGCGTGGGCGATGAAGTGGTGATCGACTTTATCAACGGCGATCCGGACAGACCCATCATCACCGGGCGCGTGTACAACGAAGCCAGCATGCCGCCGTGGGCATTACCCGCCGCTGCTACGCAAATGGGCTTCCTCAGCCGTTCAAAAGATGGCTCTGTCGATAACGCCAACGCCCTGCGTTTTGAAGACAAAGCGGGGGAAGAACAGGTATGGATCCAGGCTGAGCGTAACCTGGACACCAACGTCAAAAAAGATGAATCCCACAGCGTCGGCGGGTCGCGTACGGTCAGTGTCGCCCAGGACTACACCGGTTCGGTGGCGGGAAAACACACCCAGGCGACCCAGCTTAAGCATGACGAGCTGATCGGCGGCGGGTTTAATCAGCTTGTTCAGGGCAAGATCGTGCAGGCGTCGGACAGCAGTATCACCCTGGTGAGCGGCTACTCGTCGCTAACGCTGAACGCCAACGGCACGGTGGAACTCAAGTGCAATAACTTCCTTATTGAAGCAGGTGACCATGGGGTCATTAACACTGGCGGCCTGCTGGATCTGAATCTCGCCGAAGCGAAACCTGCGACCCAGGCGTCGCCCACCCCGACGGAAATCCAGGCGGCGGTGAAAAAAGCATTTAATCAAGGGACGGATAAATAATGGCGACATCGCAGTTTGTGCTTTCCGAAGGCGTACTCAACCTGCCGGACGCGCACCAGGACAGAAGCATCAACATCCTGAAGTTTAAGCAGCATGACGCAACGCTGGTGGTTACCCGCGCATGGGATGTGCAACCCGGCAAAGAAGAGGATTTCATCAAGCAGCAACTGGCGAAAGTGCAGCGCAGCATGAAAAAAGTCACGATGGGTGAAGTGACAGACAGCACTGTCGCCGGGCAACCGGCCCGTGAGGTGGCGCTGCGTTTCTTAAACCAGAGCTCGATGGTGTATGAAAAACTGGCTGTAACCCGGGTGGAAGACCACCTGGTCGTGCTGACGCTCAGCCGGACTGCGCCGTTTGATGCCGACGCCGAGGCATTCTGGGCGTCGATCAGAACGGGTTTACAGTTGGGGGCGTAAGAATGACAGATTACATCGCTGCCCGTATTGAGGATCCGTTGATCCACAGCTCCGTGCTGGCGGACTTCGTTGGCGGTCTGGTAGAAGGGGCGATCGTCTGCGGGGTCATTGCTTTTGCCAGCTCCGGTGTCGGTACTCTGTTTGCCGGGGCCGCGCTTGCGGGCCTGGCGGCGCTTATCTTTAGCGGCAAGCTGGAGGAGATCGGCAATACCGCAGGCAAAATGGTGGATGCGCTCTTCGATCATGGGCCACCGGACGCGCACATTGCTTCTGGCTCGGAAAACGTCCAGATCATGGGCAAAAAAGCCGCCCGGGCAGCCGGAACGGTGGATCGTGATTACCTGAACAACCCCACTGCCGATGAAAGCATCGACTGGGCCGCGGTAGGTATGATCGCGCTTGCCGTTGCGGCCACAGCGGCAAAAACGATCCTCACGCCTGGCGGTGTGGTAATGGCCATTGCCGAACGCGCCAAAGACATCACCCTCGACGACCTTAAAAAATGGGGCTCCAACTTTTGGGACACCCTCACCCAGCCGGTGGTGGAAAGCGCGAACCCCAACGCGACGCCAATGCCGGAAGACACCGTTGACTGTACAAAAGGCCATATGGTCACCAGCAGCAACTTTGTGGCGCAGGGGTCGAAAAAAGTCCTCATTAACAACCAGCCCGCTGCCCGCAACGGTGAAAAAAGCACCTGCGAAGCCGAAATCAAAGTCAGCGAGAACCCGCGTGTGCGCATTGGGGGCGACACCATTACGGTGCGTGATATTCACAGCGGCAAAAACCAGCTGGCTTACCTGCTGGGCAACCTGATAGGGAGTGCGGGGCTCGGTGCGCTCTCTCGCCTGGCAAAGCTCGCCTGCGAACGCCAGTTACTGCGCGGGGCATTAAAACAGTTTGTCTGCGTATTAGGCGGCATGACCGGTGAGATGGTACTTTCAAGCATGGTGGTAAGCGCCATCCAGACTGCCTTTCCTGTTCATATTCCGCTTGGCAGCAAAGTGCTCGCCAAAGAAGAAGATCTTGATTTTGTGTTGCCGGATCGCATGCCGCTTTACTGGCAGCGCATCTATCACAGCCGCAACCGTGCCACCGGCATGCTTGGAACCGGCTGGATGATGCCGTTTGAAACCCGTCTCCTGCGCCTGGCGGATAACCAGATGATCTTCCGCGATATGAGCGGGCGTGAACTGGGACTGGGCGAAGTCCGGGTCGGCGACATGATCTCCTACCCGGAAGATGGCATGCGGATTTTTGCCAGCCCGAACGGGATCATCGCCATGCAAACCGGCGAAGGTGAGCACCATATCTATGAGCCAGATCCCACCCGACCGGGTGAGTGGCGCATCCAGCGCATCTACGATCGCCATGAAAACGCCCACTATTACAGCTGGAACGAACAGGGCCAGTTGACGCGCATCTCCAGTGATAACGAAGCGCTGGACGTGGAACTGGCATACGAAACCCGCTTCGGGCGACTGGCTGCGGTGTACCAGATTTGCGCGGGCGAACGTCGTCTGCTGGTCACTTATGGTTATAACGCCCAGGGGCAACTGATTGCCGTGACGGACGCCGATGGCGTTGTCACCCGCCAGTTTGGCTGGGATCGTGCCAGCGATATGCTGGCCTGGCATAGCTTCTCAACCGGCTTAACGGTGCACTACCAGTGGCGGCCAGAGGCAGGCTCAGAGCACTGGCGCGTGAGCGGTTACCAGGTGCATGACGAGCAGGGCGCGGTACTGGAGAACTGGCGTATCGACGCCGACGAGCAAAAACGTTACGCCCGCGTCAGCAACGACGAAGGCGTAGTCAGCGAACATCATTGGGATGCGATGTACCGTGTGACGGACTACACCGATGTGCACGGCGGCCACTGGCAATTCAACTGGGTGGGCAGTTCCGAACAGTTGCGTTCTGCCATTCAGCCGGACGGCGGGCGCTGGGAATATACCTGGGATGAGCGCGGCAATCTGACGCTGGAGCGCGACCCGCTGCATCGCGCGCGTATGACCACCTGGCACCCGCTGTACGATTTCCCGGCCATTGAAGTGTTACCCGACGGCGCGACCTGGCGCTATGAGTACAACCTGGCAGGGGATGTGGTGGCACTGACCGATCCGGAAGGCGGCATAACCCGCTTTGAGTGGAACGATCAGGGCGATTTAGTCCGCCGTATTGATGCGCTGGAGAACAGCCACCGTTTCTGGTGGGACGAACTGGGGCAATTGATCCGCGAAGAGGATTGCTCGGGTTACCAGAGCCGCCGCCAGTACGACACCGCAGGCCGGCTTACGTCTGTGACCGATCCGCTGGGCAATACCGAGCGTTACCGCTGGAGCGCGGCGTCGCGCCTGCAGAGCCTTGTGCGCGCCGATGGCCGCGAGACGCTGTTTAAGTACAACAAAGCCGGGCTACTGTGCGGGCAGAACATAGACGGCATGCTGGATCGCAAAGTCACGCTGAATGCGCGCGGCCAGGTCACTGAAGCGATCGATTCCGCCGGGCAGGTCACCCGTTTTGCCTTTAACCGCGCGGGTCGGCTGGTCACACTGACCAATGCCAACAACCAGCAGTGGCGTTTTGATTACACCGCCACCGGGCTGTTGACCCGCCAGCAGGATTACGCCGGGCGGCAGACCGAGTACCAGTACAACGCCGCGCAGCAAGTGGCGACGATGATCCGTCACCCAGCTCGCGGCAGTGCGCTGCCGCCGCAGGTGGTGAATTACGAATACGACGCGCTCGGGCGCATGGTGGCGCGGGAAACCGACCAGCACCGCACCGAGTACCGCTACAGCGCGCTGGCAACAGAAATCCGCCGTTATGCCTACAGCGAGTGGCGGCAGTCGGTTATCGATATGCGCGAGCCGCAGAGCAGTGACGTCATCATCCTGACGCGTAACAAGCTCGGTGACCTGGTCAGTGAAGAGAACGCGTCCGGCAAATATGAACACCAGTACGATGCGTTAAGCAACCTGAGTGCGACCACGTACCCGGACGGGCGGCAGATGCAGTACCTGCGTTACGGCACCGGGCACCTGCTGGAGATGCAGCTTGTTTTCGGCGGCAAAACGCTGCCGGTGACGGGTTATCAGCGCGATAAACTGCACCGGGAGACGCAGCGCACGCTGGGGGCGCTGGCGCTGGATACGGAATATGACGTTGCCGGGCGCATTACGCAGCGCCGCTGCATGGACAATGTGCGTAACCGGCTGGTGTTTGAGCGGCGTTACCAGTGGGACCGCGCAGACCAGATTATTCGCCAGATGTACACCGACGGCGCACCGGCGACCCCGGCGGAGAAATACCGTCAGTCGCTGTGGGGCTACGATGCGGCAGGACGCATGACGCAGAGCCTTCAGCCGGGCGGTGAAGAGCGTTTCTGGTATGACGCGGCAGATAACCGCACGACACCGGATTTACAGCCGGTGTGGGACAACCTGTTAAAACGGCTGGACGGGGTGCGCCGGGAGTATGACGGCTTTGGCCGCATGACAGTACGCCACGACAGCCATCGCGGTATCACGCAGCGTTTCAGCTACGACGATGAGCAGCGCATCAGCGCGGTGGAAATTGAGGGCGACCCGGCGTTCACCCGGGCAGAGTACCGCTACGACGCCCTGGGCCGCCGCACAGAGAAACAGGTGTGGCGACGCCACGCCCGCAGACCGGAACGCACGCAGTACGCGTGGTCCGGCCTGCAGATGGTGGGCGAGCGCAGCGACAGCGACCCGGACGCAGCCGTGCAGTATGTCTACACGGAAAACAGCTATGAACCGCTGGCGCGCGTTGACAGCCGGCAGCAGCACGCTGAGTTGTACTGGTACCACACGGAAATCAACGGCCTGCCGGAGAAAGTGACCGACAGCCACGGCGAAATCGTGTGGCGCGGCACCTCAACCGCCTGGGGCCGCAGCCAGCACGAAAGCGTGTATGCGGAGTGGGATGTGCCGCAGAACCTGCGCTTCCAGGGCCAGTACCTGGACCGCGAAACGGGGCTGCACTACAACACCTTCCGCTACTATGACCCCACCGGCGGCTGCTACACCCAGATGGACCCGATAGGGCTGGCGGGGGGACTGAACACGTATACGTATGCGCTGAATCCGTTAAGTTGGATCGACCCGCTGGGATTAACAGGGGAGTGGGTTAATCCCAAAGATATTAATTTTTCTCAAAGAACAATATCACCTCATGATTATGCCGATATTATGCGTAATGGTGGTTGGGATTGGGACAGGTCTCCATTAAGAGTAATTGATATTGATGGGCAATTAGTTTCTTATGATAATAGGCGATTAGACGCAGCTCTAGAGGCCGGATTAGATAAGGTTAAAGTCATTAGGGTTGACCCTAATGCTCCTCATCCTGACTCATCTACTGGAAAAACATGGTTACAAAAATTCCGAGAGAGATTTAGAGATCGAAGAAATATTAAGGCCGGTGGAATAGTACCAGATAAAGGATTAAATTCTCGACCGGAAAGAACATCAAGAGGTTGCAAATGAAAAATATTATTCAGTTATGGGAAGATGGTTTATTACCGATAAAAGATGCTATTTACTTTTCTAACGGTGAATCTTTCCTTTGTAAAATAATACCTTACCCTACTCCTTGTATTGAGAGAAATGGTGAGTTTGATTTCTCTGCCTTTTATGAAAAAAATAAAGATGAAGTTACTGATATTGATAAGTTTAGAGAAGTTAAATTAGCGAATAATTGCTATTGTTGCATTGGAGAAGGCAGTTATGGTTCTGAAGGATTTATCGCATATCTCGATGAAAATAAAAACTTAGTTTGGGTTCTTTATTCCGAAGAATCTAACCCATTTACTAATATAACTGAATATACATCTGATATTATCATAGTAGAATCAAGTTCTAATATTAGACTAAGAATAAATATAAACAATCCAGTGGATTTAGAATTGGCATTTTAAATAAAAAGCCGGGTAAGAAATTAAATCTGCCCGGCTTTTTATTATTTAACACTCGTCAGCACACTAAACATCCCGTCTTTAATCGCCTTAACTACCTGTTTAGCCTGATAAAGCTGTTCGCGCAGAGCCTGCATCTCGTTATTATCCGCCATCAGCACAATGCACCCCTCTGAAATCTTCACCGTCACGCCGCGCCCGGTCTCAAAGCCTGCTTCGGCCAGCCAGCCGCCCTTGAGGTGTAGGCTGGGGTGCTGTGAATAGTACGTGGTCATGTAGGTTTTGCTGTTGAAGTGGCGGGCGCTGACGTAGCCGACTTTATAGCGGCGACGGGTTTTGGAAATGACGGGTTCTGCCTTAGAATGCTTCTCAGCCATGATCAACTCCTTCATAGTTGGTTGTGGTGAGCGGTGGTTAAGTGTTGCCCCCTTAATCACCGCGTAAAATATCAGTCAGTTACGCGCCTGCACAATCAGGGCGCTTAAATGACCCCACCGGCGGCTGCTACACCCAGATGGACCCGATAGGGCTGGCGGGGGGACTGAACACGTATACGTATGTTGTCGATCCGCTGGTCTGGGTTGATCCGCTGGGGTATACAGGTTGCCAACTTGCCGCAGCTATGAAGAAAAATGGAATTCCTCGCCCTCGGAATTCAGCTGCACACCATATTGTCGGTGAAACATCTGAAAGGGCCAAACCTGCCAGAGATATATTGGAAGGATATAACATAAAAATTAACGGCCATGAAAATGGTGTTTTTCTACCGAACATCAATAACACTGATTCTTTGCCAGGGATTTTGCATAATGGCAAGCATCCTAATAGTTACTTCGATGCTGTTAATGAACGCATAAAAGTTGCGGATCAAATGGGCGGTAAACAAGGTGTAATTGATGAACTTAGTCGTATAAGAGATGTACTCTCTTCTGCAGAACGTAACGCAAGCGGGTATGATATTTTATGAAAAATTCTATTTATCTTCTTAAATCAGATACGAAAAATCATAGTTCTTTCATTGAGGATTATGAACAAGGTCAGATAAGTATTATGAATTAGGCTATTGATAATATGTGGAAGCCATTTTTGGATTATGTACCAGTTAATCTGAAATTAAGTAAAAGTGACACTGGGAAAAAAACTATCAATTTGATTTTAGCGGTTCTTTAAGGCCCTTTTTAGTTTTTAGTGAGTTATGTGTAGAAAAAATAGGAGATATTTTAAAAGCTAGAGGTGATTTTTTGCCGGTAAATACGGATAGTAAGAAGAAGAAATATTATGGCTATTATCCCACTAATTCGATTTCTTCATGTTTTGATAAAGAAAATTCCACGTACAGGGTATATCCGAAAGGTTTGGTTATTGAAAACCCCGTATTAATTCGAAGAAATATTTCTGAAAAATATCTATTTACTATAATTGAGGATAATAGTAGGGTTTTCGTTACCGAATCATTTAGACAGATAGTTGAGGATGTTGGTTTGCAGGGTTTTGATTTTTCAAAACAAATTGACATTTCTTAGTTGTTAAACAGGGCTTCTATTTTATCTGTTCTGATTAGAAGGGGCATTTATAAATTATCAATTTCTTTATGGCTGGATTTTACTAAATTATTTCCAGCCTAATTCTTTATATTTTTATGGCTGTAATATACATAGATAATTATGATATTTAACAAAGTGACGACTAAGTTTAATATGTGTTTAATTAATTATTGATTGAATTTTTTCTAACATGACCCCACCGGCGGTTGCGACACCCGGATGGACCCGATAGGGCTGGCGGGGGGACTGAACACGTATACGTATGCGCTGAATCCGTTAAGTTATATTGATTCGTTAGGTTTAAGTAATTGTGGTGCAACAGGAAGTAATAAAGAAGTTTTATATCATAATACCGATGAAAAAGGGCTTAATGGTATACTGGAGTCACAGAAACTAAGACCTTCATTAAAGGCTAATAATCCCAAGGATGCTCGTTATGGTAATGGGCAATATTTATCTGACATTTTACCGGGAACTAAAACAAATGCTCAATTATCACATGATTTTTTAGGTATTCCATTCCAAGGTAAAAAGTTTGAGAATTATGTAGCTGTTGATGTTACTGGGTTAAATGTAACTAAAGGTAGAGATGGTGTTTTTGTCATATCAAATGAAACGCCATTAGATATATCAGGTCGTATTATTGGATTTGGGAAAAATCAACCATGACATATATCAAAGTCTTTTGGTTACATGAAAACGATCAGTATCCAATTGAAATATATAGTGAATTGGATGGTTCTCGCTATGAGGTAAAAAAGGTGGAGATTTTCAGGGATCATAAAGTAGGTTATGCAACAGAAAATTATTCTTATGGAAAAACAATGTTAGGTGAATGCCCTTTACCATCTTTAGCTGAGATAAACTCAGACCCACAATTTAAAGCGAAAGATATATCAGAGAAAGAATTTATTACTATCTGGGATAAATACGTACAATCCTGAGATAATAAATAGTAAAAAGCCGGGTAAGAAACAAACTCTTCCCGGATTTTTAATTATTTAACCCTCGTTCAGCACACTAAACATCCCGTCTTTAATCCACTTAACTACCTGTTTAGCCTGATAAAGCTGTTCGCGCAGAGCCTGCATCTCGTTATTATCCGCCATCAGCACAATGCACCCCTCTGAAATCTTCACCGTCACGCCGCGCCCGGTCTCAAAGCCTGCTTCGGCCAGCCAGCCGCCCTTGAGGTGTAGGCTGGGGTGCTGTGAATAGTACGTGGTCATGTAGGTTTTGCTGTTGAAGTGGCGGGCGCTGACGTAGCCGACTTTATAGCGGCGACGGGTTTTGGAAATGACGGGTTCTGCCTTAGAATGCTTCTCAGCCATGATCAACTCCTTCATAGTTGGTTGTGGTGAGCGGTGGTTAAGTGTTGCCCCCTTAATCACCGCGTAAAATATCAGTCAGTTACGCGCCTGCACAATCAGGGCGCTTAAATGACCCCACCGGCGGCTGCTACACATAGGTGGACCCGATAGGTCTGCTCGGCGGGCTGAATACGTATACGTATGTTGTGGATCCGCTGGGATGGGTGGACCCGTTGGGGTTGTGGAAATATAACACTATGCCTGGTATTGATGGTTTTCAAAAACATCACGTAATACCGCAACAGCTCAAAGGACATGATTTGCTCAAAGCCGCTAATTATAATATTCATGATGTGAGAAATGTTATCTATTTACCTAAATCGGCGGATTATCATCCTGTAAGAACAATCCATAGTGGATCTCATCCAGCTTACACACAAAATATTAAAGAGCAAATGACTGAAGTATTTAAATATGGTAGGGACAATGATTGGACAAAAGCAGCCTACAGACTCGCTGTTGATGAGATCATTAAAAATGAGCGTGCTGCCTTGCGTAATGGTGAAACTGTACTAAATAAAAACTCCATAAAATAGGAAGATGCTGATTATGCTAGAACTTAAAATATCACTTGGTTATCCAAACAAATATTGGTTTGAATACAAGCATCCAAATATTTTAGCTAGTGATTTTTTGAAGGGGGCTGAGTTTGATTTGTCAGAGCGGTTTAATTTTTATTTAAAAAATAGAGTCAGTGAAAAGAGTTTATTTTCATATGATTTTTATTTTAGTGATGGACCTTTAGTTATATCACCTCGTCTCGTGTCTGTATTATTGGGCGCTAATGAGTTTCTTAGTGGCATACAATTGCTTGATGCAACAATGCATATTAATAATGCCGAGTATTCTGGCTACAAAGTGTTAAATGTAATTGATGCAATCTCATGCATAGATATGGAACGTTCTGATAGTCAGCTAATATTGAGCTATTTGCCAAATGGGCCAAGAAAGTTCAATAAAATAGTATTCAAAAATGGCATCTCCGAGAATTTTAGCTTAGCAAGATGTCAAGAACATAACTCAAGCTTAGTAATATCTCAATCTTTTAGAGATTTTCTTTTAAATAAAAATGCAAAAGGAATTGATTTATCCTTATGAGGTTATAGGAGAAATTTGGATGTCCATATCTCTTTTAGAGATGGTAGTTGTATATACACACTTATAGATAGTAATTATAAAAGATTATCATTTATCAAAAGCGATCTCTGATCCACCCGGGCAGAGTACCGCTACGACGCCCTGGGCCGCCGCACGGAGAAACAGGTGTGGCGACGCCATGCCCGTAAACCGGAACGCACGCAGTACGCGTGGTCCGGCCTGCAGATGGTGGGCGAGCGCAGCGACAGCGACCCGGACGCAGCCGTGCAGTATGTCTATACGGAAAACAACTACGAGCCGCTGGCCCGCATCGACAGCCGGCAGCAGCATGCGGAGATGTACTGGTACCACACGGAAATCAACGGCCTGCCGGAAAAAGTGACCGACAGCCGCGGCGAAATCGTGTGGCGCGGCACCTCAACCGCATGGGGGCGCAGCCAGCACGAAAGCGTGTATGCGGAGTGGGATGTGCCGCAGAACCTGCGCTTCCAGGGCCAGTACCTGGACCGCGAAACGGGACTGCACTACAACACCTTCCGCTACTATGACCCCACCGGCGGCTGCTACACCCAGATGGACCCGATAGGGCTGCAGGGCGGGCTGAACACCTATACGTATGTTGTCGATCCGCTGGTCTGGGTTGATCCGCTGGGGTTGAGTTGTGGAAATATAAAAGAGTTTGATATTGTTCCTTATCGACCTAGTAATTCTCCTTTAGAGAATCACCACGGTGTGCTAGATATTTCGATGTCTAAAAATGTACCCTCATACGGAGGTAAATATCCTACTAATTCTCCAACGATTCTTTATCTGTAGAGAATCATGCTGCGACAAAAGCAGTCTATCGTGATTGGTTAAGACAAAGAACAGGTAAACCAGGCGGTGGGAAGGTTGACTGGACAACAGTTAACAATAGAGAAATGAAAGATCTTTAAGAAAAAATGTTTGATGCCGCACATGTTCCTGCGGCAAGTAGAGATGCATATTATCGAGCAGTAAACCAATATTTATATGATGGGTCTTTTGAGTCTGTGATATTTTAAGGTGAAGAGTATGGATAAAATAAACAAAGTACTTGATTTGATTAAGAAAGATAAAAGGTGTGAGGTGATTCCGCCCAAAGGGGATCTGCCATCACTCCCTAATAATAAATTAAAATACCCTGAAGATGTAATTTACTTTTATCAAAAATGTAATGGAGTTAAACTTTTTTGCAACGATAACTCTCTGATCACATTTACCATTCTGTCTAATGATGAAGTTTTAAATTCAAACATGAAGATTGTAGGTGAATTATGTGAATATGATATATCTTCCACATGGTATCTGATAGCAAAAACGGATAACAATGATTATTTATCTATAGATTTATCTTTTGAGAGAAATGGCCGTTGTTATGATAGTAATTACGAGGTTCATGGAGTAGCCGGAAGCTGTCCAGTTATAGCACTCAGTTTCTCTGAGTTATTGTCGGAGTTGTATAACACAGGTGGTAAAGATATTTACTGGAAAAAGAAAGACTATGGAGATGCGTATGATTAAATGAGGTTTGTATAAAGGCAAGATATTATGAGATATTGCATTCAAGGAAGTGCAGTGTATTATCACATTCGCTCGTAATTGCTTGCTATTAAGTTTTTTATTTTTAGAGTTGATGGGCTCTTCCTGTGATTTATTTGAGAGGGATTTTTTCATTATTAATCTATGCGCCAATTGCGTGGGTTTGTTATTTCTTGATAAACAAAAATTTTATATTAAATAATTTAAATTCTTAGGCAGCCGTTGGGAATACGGCTACGACGAGCACGGCAACCTCAGCAGCACGCGGCAGCGACGGGACAGGTCTGGCGTTATCCAGCATTTTGCGTATGAAGATGAGCAGCGGGTAAAAGAAATCACCTTCACCGGTCATGCCGAATTCATAAAGGTGGAATACCGCTACGACCCGCTGGGCAGATGTACTCATAAGGTGCTCTGGCGTTATAACGACCCGCAGCCGGAAAACATCCGCTTCGACTGGCAGGCATTACAGCTCGCCGGTGAACAGAGCGACCGGGAGCCGGACCACTACGTTCAGTACGTCTACACCAAAGGCAGGTACGAGCCGCTGGTACGCGTCGACAGCATCTTCGACGACTGCGAAATTTACTGGTACCACACCGAACTTAACGGCCTGCCGGAGCGGGTAACGGACGCTGACGGCCAGACCGTCTGGCGCGGGCAGTTCAGCACCTGGGGCAAAACGGAGCGCGAACTGAGCGTACCGCAGTGGCAGATGCCGCAGAACCTGCGCTTCCAGGGCCAGTACCTGGACCGCGAAACGGGGCTGCACTACAACACCTTCCGCTACTATGACCCCACCGGCGGCTGCTACACCCAGATGGACCCGATAGGGCTGCAGGGCGGGCTGAACACCTATACTTATGTGATTGACCCCCGCTGGGATGGGTTGATCCGTTGGGGTTAAGGCCATGTGGGCATTTGAACTGGAAAGCTGTTGTTTCTTCAGATGGAGAAACCCGTGTTCAACATGTAATGAAAGGGCATGGTATATTAAATCCTAATAAGCCAGTGCAAACTTTATTTAATAAAAATCCTATTAAACAAATCAATAAAGCATGGAAGAAAAGAATGAAGTCTAATCCATTTCCGGACTCATCTGATGCTGTATCAGATACATTTATTGTTGATATGAAACATCCTATCGGATACGACAGAGATACTGGGAAGGAGTTGAATAAAATTTTTATCGTTGTTAAGAGAAATACTAATAAAATTATTACCGGTTTTCCAGTTGAGTAAAGTAAGGAGGAAAGATGTTTTGGTTTTGTATATGTCCAAAATGCTACGGGCAAGGACGATTGGTTATTAGACGATCGGAACTGAATGGTCGTTTGTTCTTCAATTGCGATGAGTGTGACTCATCGTGGTTTAATGAAAAGGATATTGGAGATAGTAACTCTGTTTTTTTAGGGCATGAGGTTCCTTCTTCTTTTGCAACAAAGAATGACATTCAACAAGCTGGATGGGGTAAATACATGAAAAATATTTATATAAAATAATACTCTTACCAGCATTGGACCCAATAGATTATTGAATAGTCTATTGGGTCTGAAATTCTTAATCCTAAACTATCGCTTTGTATTTTCGATGACCGTTAAAGTTAGCAAAATAAGGAATTTATTGTGGTTGCTGGTTATTTATTATTTGACTTCCGTTTTATCCACTAAATCATAATGTTCTTAATTAGGATTCTAAAAGAAGTGACTTATGAATAATAAATATTTTCTCTATAATAAATCAGGGTGGATAATTGTGTCTTGCAGTAATATATTCGAAAGTTATAATTTTTTGGTTTAGATTGCCATTGTTTTTTTTGTTTATTCTAGTGTTTACGGTGGCGGCACTGATTGCAAAGATATCCACTTTAAAAATTATCTTTTATCGCTAATTACCAGCAAGCTAAAGTATTGTTTTATTTTAATCATTGGTGGTGAGTCTATTGACGACAAAAAAGTAACGGACCAAGGATTATTTAACATGAAAGATGAAATTTTACATGGTGAATACATAACATGATTGAAAATGAAAAACCACAAGATGGCTTGGTATTTATAAATGAAAATAATCCAAACGAATTTGTCATCGTTAATTTCGCCACATGGGTTTCTCTTATTAGAGGGATTATGATTTTTTATGGCGGAAAAAGTGAAAAAGAGGCGCAGGAAATAATAAATAATACACCACTGTTTACCCTTCCACCGCAAAATTATCTTGCAGCATGTTTATTAGGCCATGAGGAAGAGTATTATTGGGCCATGGTGATGTCTCATGGCGATCGTTATTTTGATAAAGATTACAGTCACACAGCGCCTGAGGGTTATCTTGCCTGGCAGGATAACTATATAAAAGAGCATAACCTTGCTAACGCATCGTTAATTTTTAATGATTGATTGGCTATGTTTATTTTAAGGTTTCTACTATGCTCCGGCCTCCTCATCACGCTTCGGCAACAACTTGCCTCCGCCCGTCAAACCAGATGCAGGGTGGCCTGGGAATGTTTATGAAATACCGAAAGAGTTCAATCAGGTGAAACCATGAATATCTCACAATTAGCAGTAGATCGTTTGCTGAACATCAACTGGTTTATCAATATTGGAAAACCAACTGCTTTAGAACATGTAACGCAAGTTGCCAATGACAAGGATTTTATTAAAGCGATAACTGGTGATGATTGGGAAGATATCACCCTTGAGGCACGGAATGAAATAACAGGCTATTTAGCAAAAAAACACAGTAATGATTATCAAAACTGGAATACCTGTGCAAGAGACGCCCAGAAAATAGTGGATGCTGAAATCATTCCATTAGTAAAAAAGGCAGGGATCGCTGAAAATGCCGTTCTGGATAGTATTAAATGGGATTTGGTGAGTTTTTTGATGGAAGATGTTTATAAAAAACATCTCAAGGGTAAACTCTTCTTCGAATCCCTAATCGATGTTTATGAGAATGGGCATGTCCCCTGTGGCTGGGAGGGGGAATGGCCAGTGGGCAGGTTAGTAATTTACTGACGTGATTATTGGAATGCCAAAAGGCAGAGAAATTTTGCGGTTTCCAACCCGGATGTGATACGCGGGAGTTATGCTGTTTTAGCTGTCTGTGAAGGTAACGCTATACTGAGGCCTGGCAGGTACCGTCAACCGATAGCAATGGCGATATTATTGGGGAAGAACAGACCTTACACATTAACGAGCCCATTTAAAATTAACAATACAGGATGCCTGAATGCCTATGCCAGAATCGTTATCTGTTAGCACTGCTCTTCCTGCTGTTGAGTATCGCAAATCAGCTGCGGAGTTTATTGCAGGAGAGGGGGTTTTATATACTGAATTTATGGGTGAAATTGCGACAAGGCAAATCAGCGTCCTGGACGGGGTCTATCATGCTTCGGCCTCTTTAAAAGAGCGTAACGATAAAATTGGTTATCTACTTTATGATGGTCAGAAAAGTGAGTTAGACCTTTCTGCTTCACCGATTATCACCAGGCGTGAATTTGAAGAGGTCTGGTCGGTAGCATTGGGTTATTGTCAGGAGAAGCATAAAATTCAGTATGTTACTGGCAATGCCGCTGTGCCTGTTGGCGCGTCGACAATTATTGCACATATCGTGAATACTCAGGGAGAATGGGATAAAGGCTTCGTTTTATCTTTATCTGAAAATTACCCATCAGCAAGGGAAGCGTATTCAAAGTGCTACGCTGAAGAGAAAAGCCTGTCCTTAGGGGACACGCAGTTTATAAATGCTGATGCCGAAAACAGCATTTTTGTGGCGAATATGATTTGTCAGGATGGGAGCAAAAATAGCGATCGCGACCAAAAACAGTCTGTGTCTTATCCTGCGCTGGAAAAATGCCTCTCCCTATTATCGGATTTTGCGTTAGCACATCGCCTGTCTGTACAAATGCCTCTTATCGCACCGGAGCCAGAGGGTGGAGACGGGAAAGAAATTGAGCGGTTAATAGAGAAACATGTTTGCTACAAACGCATTGAGTGTCGGGTCTTCACAGGGGAATGAATCCCAGGCAGACTGCGAACAACCATGCAATATTTGTCGATATGCATCTTCACGCGTGTATCCGCTGATGTTGTCATGCATAACAATCGAAGTGAAGTGGTTTACTGAATTTGGCCACCTGAACAGAGGTGATATGCTCACCTCAGAACAACACAGGTGCCATAATGAAAAAAAGAAATTTCAGCGCAGAGTTTAAACGCGAATCCGCTCAACTGGTCGTTGACCAGAATTACACCGTGGCAGATGCAGCCAGCGCTATGGATGTCGGCCTTTCCACAATGACGCGATGGGTGAAACAATTACGTGATGAGCGGCAGGGAAAAACACCAAAAGCCTCCCCCATTACCCCGGAACAAATTGAAATCCGTGAGCTCAGGAAAAAGCTACAACGTATTGAAATGGAAAATGAAATATTAAAAAAGGCTACCGCGCTCTTGATGTCAGACACCCTGAACAGTTCTCGATAATCGGGAAACTCAGGGCGCGTTATCCTGTGGCCACTCTCTGCCATGTGTTCGGGGTCCATCGCAGCAGCTACAAATACTGGAAAAACCGTCCTGAAAAGCCAGACGGCAGACGGGCTGTATTACGCAGCCAGGTACTTGAACTGCATGGCATCAGCCACGGCTCTGCCGGAGCAAGAAGCATCGCCACAATGGCAACCCAGAGAGGCTACCAGATGGGGCGCTGGCTTGCTGGCAGACTCATGAAAGAGCTGGGGCTGGTCAGTTGCCAGCAGCCGACTCACCGGTATAAGCGTGGCGGTCATGAGCACGTTGCTATCCCGAATCATCTTGAGCGACAGTTCGCCGTAACGGAACCAAATCAGGTGTGGTGCGGTGATGTGACCTATATCTGGACGGGTAAGCGCTGGGCGTACCTCGCCGTTGTTCTCGACCTGTTCGCAAGAAAACCAGTGGGCTGGGCCATGTCGTTCTCGCCGGACAGCAGGCTTACCATGAAAGCACTGGAAATGGCATGGGAAACCCGTGGTAAGCCCGTCGGGGTGATGTTCCACAGCGATCAAGGCAGTCATTATACGAGCAGGCAGTTCCGGCAGTTACTGTGGCGATACCGGATCAGGCAGAGTATGAGTCGGCGTGGAAACTGCTGGGATAACAGCCCAATGGAGCGCTTCTTCAGGAGTCTGAAGAACGAATGGGTGCCAGCGACGGGCTATGTAAGCTTCAGCGATGCAGCTCACGCAATAACGGACTATATCGTTGGATATTACAGCGCACTAAGACCGCACGAATATAATGGTGGGTTACCACCAAACGAATCAGAAAACCGATACTGGAAAAACTCTAACGCGGTGGCCAGTTTTAGTTGACCACAACAAAGAAGAGCATTTTCGCTATTGGTGCTGCGTTTAAGTAAAGGAGTATAGGGTTTGTCTACGAGGCGATATGACGAGCAATAAACGGTGGTTGAGTTTTGTCCTGGCGGAAGAGGGGACGTTCGACGAGCTACTTTGCAAGTTCGAGCGTGCTTTTCAACAGCCACTCCTCTGTCATGACGATAAAGGGCGCTATATTGCCTGTGCGGTCTGTCAGGGCTTTGAAATAAAGGTGATTGATAAAGAGGACCGACTGAGTGAATTATTGTGCGACGAACACTATGTTCTGGATGTGATTATCTCTTCTGATGACCACTTCAATGAAGCGTTTGAGGCACGGATTAAAGCCCTGTTATCTGATCACGCACTACAGTGGACGAGACGACGTTGGGCTCCACATCCTTTGCCTTAATCTCCATTTGGTCGGGATTAACGTGGTGAAAATCATCATCCACACTGCACTGTATTGTTGTTATTCTGCGCTTCAGGTTTTACCAATACCTATTTTTAGCAGGCGTGCCTATGGTTGATATCAGTGAAGAAATAGAGAGAATGGCGCAGTCGCGCTTCTTCACCAGCATGGGTGTGAACGCTTGTAATGACGAAAATATTATTCTCATTACGGATGTCAAAAAAGCCTTTGTTGAACCGTCTGATAGTGATTTTCAGGGTTTATACAAACGCACTGATTGGCTACCTACCTCACCTGCGCAGGACGATCCCTTCTATAAAAAGCAAGCCAACCCGCAAGAACTGATGGTGTTGCGTAAGGCCATTAACCAGTGTGCGATGGCTGCAACGCGAAATATGGATAAAAGCCGCTTTATGACTGGCCCGCACGACTTTAGCGCTGCCGCCAGAAATGCCCTCTGTTTTGCCTTCCGGCAATTGATCACCGAACGCTACTTTTCACTTGGGCATCGCTGGGAAGTTATCACCCATATTTACTGCGCCGGGCACTGGCCTGTCGGTTATGCGCAACACAAGATCATCGCGATTTAGTTCAGTGGGTAAGCGCATAAGGAGCCTGGATGACGCACGATTTTTTTAAACTTCATCGTCTATATCGACTGGTGGAACATGATGCCCCGGATAATGCTGAAGCAATATATTCGTTGAAAGCGTTATTTAGCGATTCGCCTGTTCCAGATGAGTATCTGTGTTTTATCTCGCAAATGACCGAAGCGGAAATTCTCGTTAACAATGCCGTTTATTTACGGGTATGGGGCGCTGCTGGCTGCGCGGAGATGAATGAGGCGTATCTTATTCAACATTATATGCCTCGTGCTCTGGCTATTGGCGACAATGAAGAGGGTGAGGTCATTTTCTATGCGCCGGGCAAAAACGGGTTTGGCCTTTACAAAGTCGGCTTTGGCAATCTGGACATGGCGGATGCGCAGTTTATTGCGCCATCGCTGGTAGCCTTACTGATCGAGGGCGCCGGTGCGGAAAATCTGTTGCGATAAAACTGGGGGTACGATAGTGGGACGTTTTGGTGCCAACATCGTTGAGAACGGATAAGGAGCACAGCATGTGTGAAGAACATTTCCCGGTAAATAACCGGGAGGAACTGCTAACCCTGATACAGGCATTAGCAACCGATGCCCGACACTCACCTGAAGCGTGGCAAAATAAAAGCGTTGCGGATTATCTTGAGGCCATGGCGTCGTGGATTGAAGATATGGACGGTTATTACGAAAACAGGCAGTTGCCGCTTCCCCAGAATATTAGCTGGGGCGTTTTTGCCGATGTATTAATGGCTGCTAAAAGCTATGAATAACTTTCCGTTAGCGTTTTATAGCTGCGCCTTCACCTCAAAGGATACCTGATGGAGACGACGTTTACTTTTGTCACCGGGACGGCGACGTTGGCTATTTTTGACCTGGCGTGTTTGCAACACCGGGTCGGTGACGATGCTGACTGGTGGAGCATTCCTGAGGATGAAATAGCAGAAATTAATCTGGGAAATGCGCTGTTTCTTAATCTGGGCGAGGATGGCGAATACCGCGTGATAATCAGTGATAATTTCGATGAAACCTGCGCCTCGCTGTTTCTGCGTGTTCCTTCCGGCAGGGTGTTTATTGGCGCAGGCGAAGATACCAGCGGCGGCGATCTTGAGCCAGACGGCTCCGCGGCGATGGCTGGCCTATTTCTGTCACTCCCGGTGGGCTGCTATAAGGTCCGTTACAGCAAATCACAGTCGCAGATATCTCTGTCTTTCACGCCCGGCGAGAAAGCATCGAATGACATTCAGGATCTACTGAGAATATAAATACCCGGCTTGTGCCGCTGTGGAAAAATAGAAACCCTTAGGTTTGTGTAAATAACAGGCAGGAAAAACATGGCACAACTTTTAACGGCCAGTGAATTACCCGCATGGTTTAGCTATCCCCCGGATTTTTTGCGGCTCTGTGCGCAAGGGACGGTGGATTTCGACCCGTGGATTATTCTGCAGGGCGACAGGCTGAAAGCACGCTATGAGGGTGTTAAAACGCGCTATCCGGGGCGGGCTCTGCTGCCTTTCGCCCGCCGGGAAGATAACGACGATATAGCCTGTTGGGAACGGGACCAGGGCGAGCGTGTCATTATCATTCACGACTTTGCGAGCGACGGATATGAGAACGTAACGGTGTTCGACACCTTCGCCGACTGGTTGAGGGAGGTAATTGATGCTGCCGGAGATTATCAGGGGGCGCTGTTTTTTACCGATAGTCTGCCACCCGCAACGGAAAATGACATTGCGCGCCTGGCCGCACTCACGTCTGTGCCCTTGCCTGCCAGCATGATTGCGTTATATCAGACATTCAATGGCGGTCAGCCGCTGCCTTCGTATGTTCATGACGAAGCCTATATTTATCCCATCAATGCGTTTTTTACTGTCGATGAGATGTGTGATTGTTTCCACCAGTTCGATGAAGAGGGCCTGCCGGAAGGCTTTAAAAAAGGCGAGTTACTCCCTTTTGCTTACGATCCAGGTTCGGGCATCTATGCGGTATCGTTAAGAGAAAACGACCCCGGCCAGGTCTATTTTTATATTTTGCATGAGCAGGCGGAAATCTTCGGCATCTGGCCAGACTTTGCTGCATTTCTTGCCTCTTTTACCCGCTATACCAGGGATTAATTAACCCGGCCCTGAGGATTTCCTTAGTATGACTGAACACGGTGTTTACCATGATTGAGGTGCAGAGTTTTATTAAGTCTGAGCAGGGCTTTGTCGATGTTTTTGCCTATGATGGCACCATTACAGATCCGGACTATATTGATGGCGCTCTGCTGTTACGGATAAACGGTGTGGAACTGATCAATCAGTCCATGTGGGATTATGTCGATCAGCTGTGGGCCTATTTCACGTCGGGTTTGCTGGCGCTTGCGAAAGGAGACGTTTTTGAAACTTGTTTCCCGGACCAGCCTGTTACTGTGCGGTTTACACCGTTGCGGGAGCAGGTGCTGGTCAGCGTTGATTGCCACGGCGAAGTGAAGGCGGTGGTCGATAAGGCCGAATTTATTGGTGAGATGGCAACACAGGCGCATCGATTTTTTGCACGGATGGCCACGTTAAAAGGTATCGATCGGCACGCGTATGATCACGAAATTCGCCAGCTGGCTGCGCTTCCGGCCTTATATTTTAAGGCGGCAAGATATGGCGAATAAGAATGTTGGTTTGCAGCCGCTACGTGTCCCAGCGGGGTGGTTTATTGAGCTTAATAATTTTTATGAAGTTGAGCCAGTGACGGAAAATACCGATTACTTTTTCAGCGCGGTGCTGATCAGCGGTGAAAATAAACGTCTGGGCGTAAGTTTTGACTCCCGGTACGAACCCGAAGGAATGCCCGGCGGGGAATTCGTGCTGGTTTTACAAAAGCAGGATTATGACAGGAAGGGACATATCACTCATGTCAGCGTACTGGATGTGAAGCGCACAAAGCAAAAAGCGCACTTTATCCTGCAACTCGAAGAGTTTATGCAAACCGGTACGGTTTAACAGATGCAGTAATAAGAAGGCGGACTCGCCTGAAAGATCGATTTTTACCCTGGCAGGCTGAACATGACGCAACATGCTGATCTCGACACAGAACTGGAAAATCGCATCACAATGCTGGTTGAAGCCGGCAATATCCATCACGATAGGGCGAACATTGCCGAGGCACTGGCCGCTTATCAACAGGCCTGGGCGCTATTGCCCGAGCCCAGAATGAGCTGGAGCATAACGAGCTGGGTTGCGGCATGTCTGTACAGCGCCTGTTTCGATTTGCAGAACTTCACGGCAGCCAAAACGTGGGGCGAAATTGCCCTGGCAGCGAACAATTCTGCGATAGATACCGCGCCGTTAATTGACCTGGGAATGGTCTGCTATGAACTGAAGGCCTACGACGAGGCGTTGAACTATTTTGCGCAAGCCTGGCAATATGGCCAGCGCCGCGCATTTCAGGGGCGGCCACAAAAGTATCTCGATTATTTTTTGCAGAATCGTACCGACTCTTCCTCCGGCTGACTGTTCTGCCGGGCCGCTACGGTATGTCTCCTTATTAAACGGCGTAAATCTTCTCTTCCGGCAGCAGTCGGAGGGCTTCGTCAATTTTACCGGTATTCATCAGCGTGTGGATTTCGGTAGCACGCGCGGTGATGTCGGTGATATTGACGATCCATTTCTGGCAATAATCCGCGACGGCCTCGTTGCGTAAGCCAATCTGAATCGTGCGCCAGGGCAGTTTATTCATGTGAATATCCCGCTCCGGATCCCACTGAATAACAACATCGGACGCAGCGATTTTACTTTTCCATTCGGTCTGATCTTCGCAAACGGCATTGTGGTGACTGCTTAAAATGCCCTGGCTAAGGATCTGCTTAAATCCATCATGGCTGAGATCGATAGCCAGTACCCGCTGCTGGTTCGGATCTTTCTTGCCCCAGCCACAGCGGTACATCATCCACAGAAAAGAGGGCTTAATCCACGTCATACGGGTCATGCTAAAGGGCGGTGAAACAAAGGTGCCGTGTGACAACGCGCTGTCGGCAATGGTGTCGGAATAGGCCTGATAAACGCGGATAAAGTCGTTAGTATAAAACGCTCTTATTTCCCGTTCCGCGACGGGTGTATTTTCATTTATTTGTATCATCTTTTACTCATCCTAAGTGAATAGCGGAATTTTACCGCGCAATTGGCGTGGTAAGGCGCCGCGATGAGAATGTACTGTAAGAGATAACGGGATACTATGGAAAACAGTGTTGCGCATGTAAATGCGTTGATTCTCGATATTGTTGAGAATGTCCGCCTGGCGAATACACCAGGGGAGGGCACCGTGGACGAACTGTATCAGGTATTGGATGCATTCGCTGCCGCGTATACAGATAACGCGCTGATCCCAAAATCCGTTGCCTGGGCGCTGTTTTTCCTGCGTGATAATCTGGAGGGCGCCTTGAAATATGCTTCAGGCGAAGATGCCCGCATACTCGCCGGGATGAGCTCAGCGGTTAACCGCTATATAGAACGGATCTTTTTGGAGTGAAGACAAATATAGCCGCCCCTGTGGAGATAATATGAAAGCAGAAAACGAACAAATCCAGCTCACCGGTGAAGAGGCGTTAGCGATTTTGAGTGAGGTTGAGTACATCCTTATTTCTCTGCGCGATATTGCCCGCCACTATTATCATGGCGAAACAACACAGGATACAGCGGAGAATACGCTGGCGTATTGCCGGGAAACTACCGGTTTTATCGACCGTAACCGGGTAACGCATCGTCTGGCGAAGGTGCGCGCCATATTATCTGCAAAGTTTAATGATGAACTGGACGATGACGATATGGGCGATCTGGAGCGTGAAATGGACAAAATTCGCTACTGGGAAAAACCCGGCGATTGATTCGCCACATCCCTTAAATCAGGGGCGGGAAATAACCGGAAAACAGGGTGAGGTATGTACTCAGGCATTGCACTGTACGGCACGGAACAGGTTTCACCCGCTACGGCGCTGGCGCTGGGCATTATGCTTTTCAAACACGCTGCGCTGGACGTCACATCCTGTGGCTGGAACCAGGACCTGCAGCGGGGCGATCACCCCGGCGATCACGATCTGATCGAGTCCACGCTGGACGAATTGCAGGAAAAAGTGGCGGCCCAGCAGGTCAGCGCATTCAGATTGTATAGCGAGAAGCCCGGCGCGCTGCCCTGGTATGCTTCTTTCGGTGTTTCCACCGCCGGGTTCGGCCAGTTTCACCATATCGATATGCAACTGCCTGCGCATGGGGACATGGCGGCTCTGCTCAGAATGATGGCCTGCGAGATGCATTTCGATTACGGGATTGCGTATTACTGCGACACGGTCAGCAAAGCTTACTATTATGCGGCTGGCGAAAATCTGGTGTCTGTTTTCGGCTGCGAAAATCCCGGGTTGTTTAAGCGGGAAACGCCGGGCAGGTTCAGCGGGGCGGAGCGCTACAGGCGCAGCATGCTGCGGATGGTTTACCCCGTTAACGTTGTTAATCGCCATCATCTTGCGCAGCCGGTAATGGGCATGCCGCTACAAACCTGGATCGCGACAACCGGCGCCGGTGACATTGAACAATTGCAGGACGATTTATGGCTCTGGACGGTCAGCGATGCGCGCATCGCTGAAGTCAATCAGACGCTGGGAGAAGCCGGATTACTGATTGCCTGGAAAGGCGAAAATGCCACAAAAAAACGGAAGCACCTGCCATGATAACTGACAAACGGGCGCTGGTTTTATCGGTGCTCGACAACCGCCCGCTGCGCGAGGGGAAAATCAGCGATGCGGCGTTTTTCCTTCTCTACCCGGCCAGCAAAGAAACGGTCGGCACCCTCATTCATGATGAGTTGCGCCATGCAGTAGAAACGGAAGATGCGCTGGCGCTGGAGTTAACCTTATACCTTGGTTTTCATTTTCACTTTTCACCGCCGGACAGCCAGGCACTTATTCCGGCGTTAACGGCATCCTGGCATCAACGGCATGCCGAAGTCGTCAGAGCGCTGTTAACACTCAAGCCTCGCAGCGAAAGCGCGGTGGCGGCCATTTATCGTTGCGCTGCAACCGATCATGACTACCTTTGCGACGATCGCGAGGACGGAATATTTAGCCTGGCGACGGACTGTATTTATGCGCTGGCGAAAATAGCTACGCCGTCTGCCATTGCAGGATTACAGGCATTAACAGAAAGTCCGTGGCAGCCGGTAGCCGCAAAAGCATGTCATGTGATGAATAAATACGGATTAACGTCTCCGGCTGCGCACAACAAGCCAGCGGAATAAGCATCAGGAGCCGATATGCTATTAACCCCCGAGGCTGTTAGTTTTCGTATTTCTACCACCGATCTACAGGCTGTTTATACCGAATCCGGCGGCGTTAACGTTCGCCTTGATGTACAGACGCTGGCTGATTACCACCATGACACTTATCGCGAGATTGAACTGCATTTCCGCCCGGTTGCTGAGCTAAGGTGCACCACGTTAAACTTTTTTGAGGCTCATCATAATGATTTTCTGATACAGCCGGACGTAGAGAACGTTATTGCCTGTTGGCAGGAAAAACATCTACACCCACAGTCGGGCTTTTATCAGGTGATGGACTCGCCTCTTCTTCAACAGAAAGGGCGTTTATACGATCCGCTGCAACGGCTAAATCTTAAGCATTATCTGCTGGTCGGCTACGACAGCTACATTGAAATTATCGCAACAGGCTACGACATGGCAGGTCTTTAACGCTCTTCATGGCTCTGTTATTTATTGGGAAGGCACTCACTGGCCTTATATAAACCGGGCCAGCTGGATGAGGCTTATCACTATGTCGACGAGATCTATCGCTATAGCAAGAGCCGGCCTTTTAAAAAACATCCTCATAAGTACCTGAAATTTTATCGTGCATGGCAGCGAAACATTGCTGGTGCCGTTGGCGGGAATTAAAGGCCGGGATGATTCAGTTCAACGTGACGGAAACCTTATAAACGAGGATGTAATGCTATTAACGCTTGCGGATATTGAACAGCAACTGGCCGAAAAATTTTCACCTTTTGATGGCGAGATGGACGAGCTCCTGCTCATAAAACGGCGCGGGCCGGTAGGCGATATACGTGCGCTTGAGCAAAGCCTTAATGTCAGGCTGAGCGGTGACTTTCTGGCGTGTCTTTCCCGCTATGATCTGGACCATTTCTCCCTTGGCAATATCGCTTTCGGCACAGGGCAGGATTACCTTGCGCAGGTCATTGCGCTCAATCAGGGCGATGCGTTTAACCGCTGGTGGCCCGGCGTCAGCCGCCCTGAGGGGATCATTGTGATTGCGCTTTCCGATCCTTATACCTTGCTGCTTAATACCCTGGATCAACGCGTTTACGCCATGACCAGCGAACCGACAGCGGCGGATGACGACCCGGTTGCCGACAGTTTCGCGCTGTTTATCCGTGGCGTTGGATCGCTGTTTTTACAGGCAGCCAGCCCGCAAGAGGTTGCCAGCGCGGTCGGCGCGGTTAATCTCGCTTTCTGGCAGGAAATAGCATAAGGCCACGTTTTATGCATGTGCACCGGACCTCAGGGTGTCGCGGCATAAGCGGTAACCACATTGCAGGAGAACATAATGGAACGTGATGAACAGGTGGTGCAGGCGGTTGCCCGCGCGTTGTTTGACGACAATGCTATACATTACCAGCAGGCGCTGACCAAACCGGTGAACAGCGACGCCGACGTCTACGGCAGGGCCAGAAATGCGCTGGCATCGCTTACTAAAGCGCAGCAGCAGGATGTGTTGCGCTTTATACAGCTGGCGATGGCCGACAGCGCTTCGGTTATCTTCGGCATGCTGGATGGCAGTCATTTTCCGCAGGGGATTGATGGCGATTTTGCCGTGCATTATCAGGATGACGAGATCCAGGGGAGCCTTCAGGACATCTGGATTGAGCAGGCAGAACAGCGTGGGATCTATCGCTAAGCGCTGGCCGTCTCCCTATTCGCGCATCAACGGAGCAAGCAACAAGATGATAAATCCTGCCTTAAGCGAACTGGATAACCGCTTATCCGCCAACGGATTTTTTGATTTTCTGGCATCGCTGGACGCCGACGCCGCCCTGGATTTGCGCGATGAAGCCGCATTTGATGAGGCCTGGATGCAGGCATATCGCGAACTTCAGGCCCAGGCATTCCCGGCGCAGGTGCTGACGTTTATCGATACATTACGCGAAAAAGCATTCAAACATGCTTTTCGCATCAACGGCAATGCAGAGATCGCGGCGCGTATTGCTGACGATGTCGATCTGATTGCGAAAAGTCTGGCTGCCGGAAAGGCGGGCGGCTGGGCTGTCACGCAACTGTGGTCTGCGTATCTTCACGGCCGGTTTCCGGCAACGCAGGAGGAAGGATGATTGATCTGAATGCGGACATCATCAGTAATCACTCGCTAGGCAATATCTGCCTTGGCCAGTCGATTGATGTCTATCTGGAAGAGTTGCTTGAGCGCTTCACGGTGGAAACGAAAATCTACCCGCCCGCGCACCCGCAGGCAGAGACAATGCACGGTTATTTTATTAATAACGGTACGATGGCCATCTTCACCAATTCTCTGGATATCATCGTGTCGGTGGGCTGTAATCAGGCCTACGGCGGCAAATACCGGCAGACGATCTACCCGGGCATCACCATGGAGACGCTTTCCGTGCTTGTGAAAGAGGTACGCATTCTTCACGGCGCACTGATTGTCGATAACGATTATGGACTGTCGTTTCCTCTGCCTTCGCCGCATGACGAACTCGCCGATCACCTCTACCAGATACCGCCTGAGCTGACGCTGAACGAAATCTACGTTTACGATCACTCGCCGCTGGCACCCAATGTGAAGAAGAAACGAAAATGAGTGAGCTGCTGCCACCTCCGCTGCAACACCTTGAACGCGTGCTGGGCATGACATTGCCGCCGCGCTATCGCCGCTATTTATTACAAACGATCCGGGAAAACGCATGTTGGGAAATCACCACCCTGAACGGCGACGCTCTGGTGTTGTTCAATTACCATGATCTGCTGGAGCGCAACCAGACCTATGCTATCCAACAGGTGGAGCCGGAATACCTGTTGATAGGTCAGGATGGTGACAGGGGTTATTTCATTCACGCGCGTGCGGGCCAGGAAACCCTCTACACACAGGACCTGGGCGCGCTGGGCAGCCTGCAAATGGAGCCCTTCGCGCAAGATATCGACCAGCTCTGCGCCTGAGATCGGCGCAGCGGTATCAATCGCGGCGTGGACAGGCCCCGCATGTGCGGGGCGCTGTTTGTCAGGGTGAGCAGGAACCGTCAATGGTTTGCTGCGCCTGGTTAATCATGTCATAACCCTGATCTTCCAGTTGCTGCCAGGTCGGGCGGACTTTACAGGCCTGCGCAACGCGAACCGTAATTTCTCCCAGCAGTTTGGCGCCTTTGCCGGAGGAACAAATCCCCGCATCTGACGACTGCGCCTGTGCGCCTATTCTCTCTGCCGCTTGAGTGCCTTTGCGCTCGGCGGTATCACAATCGCCACTCAAGTCGATAGCCATCGCTTCGGCGGAGAGCGCCGGGCGGGCACCACCAGAACCGCCACCGCTGCTGCCTGCAGAAGAAGCACCGGCGCCGGACGACGCAGAGGGCGAATAACTGCTCTCACTGCTGCTGTTAGCGGCCAGCGCGGCCTGGTTGAGCGAGTTACCGACGGCCTGAGACACACTGCCGCCAGAGGCGTGCGCAATGATGGCGCTGCTGGCGACACCCGTCACCGCATTGACCAGCGTATCGACCTGCGATGGCTGCTGCGCCTCTTGCTGTGCGGCCTGTGCTCGCTCAGCGTCTGCCTGCGCCTGAGCTTGCGCCTGCTGTGCGGCATACTGCTGGTTGCTGATTTCAGTATTATGGCGCGAGCCGGCCAGTGCGCCGGTGGTTTCCGCCAGTTGCGTAAATCCTTTTTTCTTCAGCACGGCCGCCACTTCGCTAAGCTTGCCGCTTTGCGGCATTAAACGATTGGCCTCATTAACGCTGCCCCATGCGCTGTTCAGTGCTGTCCATTGGCTGTTCAGACGGCTGGCGATTTTGGCGTTTTTATTATCGCGTGCCAGATTCATTGCAGCGGTATACATGTCGCCGTTGGCCAGTGGCGTGAGGTTTAACGCGGTGACAAATTTCTCCAGCAGCGCTTTCGATCTGTCCCCGGTTTCGCTTCGGGTTTTATAGGCATCGGCATACAGATAATTTGCATAAGCAACGCCTAATTCACGTGCATAACGGGTGATCTGTGTTTCAAAGCTGGAAATGGTGCTAAGCGCTTGAGCCGGATTGCTTTTTGCCTGTTGCTTCGCCAGCCCGTCATAATATTGATATTGCATCAGCAGATGGGGGAAATAGCGTTTTGGATTACTATTAGCGAAATCCTGATCGGTGAATTTAATTAAATTCTCATAGTCTTTATTCGCATACCACTGTTTAAATAAATTAGTATCATAATCCATGACTTGCGAAGTCACTTTATAATCGGTGTTACTGGAATAACAGAGTTGCATCATGGTTTGTCTGTTATTCAGGTAGGTGTCGTAATTTTTATTATTAATAGCGTTTTGCGCAGCGGAAAACGCGTTGTTACAAGCGGTATTGTCATAGGAAGCACAGCCTGTCATCAGCAGGGCGCAGCCTATCACCGCCATCGGTGCCTTAAGTGCTATCATGAGGTTAATCTCGGTGGTTAATTATTTATTTTTAATATTTCGCTAATTATTGCTGTGATCAGGAATAGGTGAATTGCGGTTGCAGGTGGGCCTTCTTAAAAATAGAGATTTGCTGATCATACCTGTAATCTACACATTTGTTATATTGTTGAAATATTTTGTTACGAATATTGTAACGAAGAGTTATATTTACCTAATGAAACTATAAACTTAGCGAGGCAAAAGTTCTTTCCGGCGTCAGAAAAAACAAAAATGCACGACACTCTCCGCAATGGGAGACTGACGGCGCGGTGACTCCCCCATATACTGAGAAAAACAAGACGTTAAATGAGCTTTCATTTCGACTAACAGGGTTACGGATGGAAACGGCTGAATTTTTCGCGCAACTCGCGCAGCAACTGCTGCTCTCTGCGCCACTCTTTTTATTGATTGCACTGGGGTACGGTTTAGGTCGCTTTGCTGGCTGGCCTGAATCGGTCAACGAGGGGTTAAATCGCTTCTGCTTTAATGTGGCGATACCCTGCATGCTTTTTAAAGTAATGAGCAAGTTTTACCAAAGCCCGGCAGTGGACATGCGGCTACTGATTGCGTATTTCGGTACCTGCCTGGTGATTTACATCATTGGGCGCATTGTTGCAAAACGTCTGTTTCGCCTGGACGCAATTTCCGGGTCGGTTTTCGGTCTGGCGGGTATTTTCTCTAACAACGTCATGCTCGGTATTCCGGTTGCGATTATTCTGCTTGGCCCGGCGAGCCTCGCTTCTGTCGCGCTGGTGCTGGTGTTTAACAGCCTGATTTTGTGGACGCTGGTCACCGTGTCGGTTGAATGGGCGCAAAACGGCAGTTTCTCGGTGCGCGGCATCGGCAAAACGCTGGTAAATGTGCTGCGCAACCCGATAATCATCGGTATTTTCAGTGGGTTTATCTGGAGTTTTGCGCTGCACAGCCCGCTGCCGCAGATCCTTGATAGCCCGGTTAGCATGGTGGCGCAGGTTGCTGCCCCGCTAACGCTCATCACGTTGGGTATGAGCTTGTCGCGCTACCAAATTCGCAAAGGGCTGCGCGAGAGCATGGCGATTTGTCTGTTTAAGCTGCTGCTAATGCCGGGGATGATTTGGGGGCTTGCCTTGTTATTGCATTTACCGCGGGCAGAGAGCCAGGTCGTGGTGTTGCTGGGTTCAATGGCGGTCGGGATCAATGTCTATTTAATGGCGCAAAAGTTCCAGGTGCTGCAGGGCGCGACCGCAACCAGTATGCTGCTTTCTACCATTTTCTCTACGGTCACGACCCCGCTGTTGATGATCCTGATGAGCCACTTTTATCCTGACTGGCCGTAGGCCGGTATCAGCTTACGCCAGCGGGGAGATGCGCCAGCGCGTGATGTCGCTGGCGCATCTCTTTTTATCGATTCAGACGATATCGTCTACCACGCCACCATCGACACGCAGTGCCACGCCAGAGGTTGCCGAGGCCTGTCTGGAACAGACATACACCACCATATTCGCGACTTCTTCCACCGAGGCAGCACGCTGGATCACCGAGCTGGGACGGTTCGCCATCACAAACTCTTTTGCCAGGGTTTCCAGCGACTTGCCCGTTTTTTCCATTTCATCTTTCATCATGTCGGCAAAGCCATCAGAAAGGGTCGGCCCCGGCAAGACACTGTTCACCGTCACACCGCTTCCGGCCACAAACTTGGCTAAACCGCGCGCCAGCGACAGTTGCGCCGTTTTGGTCACACCATAGTGGATCATCTCCGCCGGGATATTCAGCGCCGACTCCGACGAGATAAATACCACCCGTCCCCAGCCTTTTTTCACCATGGCTGGCAACAGTGCGCGTGAAAGCCGTACGCCAGACATCACATTGGTTTGCCAGTAGCTTTCCCAGGTGTCGTCGTCGGTGGCGTAAAAGTCCTGCGGGCCATAAATACCGGCGTTGTTCACCAGAATATCGGCCTCGCCAGCGGCGGCCAGCAGCGTTTCCACCCCTTTTGCCGAACTCAGATCGGCAATAGCAGTCCGCAGCGTTGCGCCCGGCACCTGTTTTAACAACGCGGTTTTCGCCTTACTGGTCGATGCCTCGCTGCGCCCGTTAAGGATCACTTCGGCACCGCTTTCCGCCAGCCCTTTGGCGATCGCAAAACCAATACCGCCCGTTGATGCTGTCACCAGCGCCACTTTCCCGCCGAGATCAATCTTCATCGTTTACTCCTTTATCTGGATTTAACAAATGATTTAAGGCTAGCACTTGGGCAGGCACGCGCATTGCCAATTGTTGCCTGATTACGCGTACGCACTGGCTTATGCAATTTGCAGCATTGCTTTTCTGGTTTAATTGCTTCCCTCGTTTTCAGTGCTCTAACAGAATGGAATTCACACAATATATTTGGCAGTTATTTTCTTTTTCAGGGGACAGACCACAATATGAATAAATACGGCGTATTCTCCATTCTCCTCGCAATAAGTGGTGTGCAACAGGTCAATGCCGCTGAACAAAGCGTTCCGGCGCAAACCACGTTTACTATTACGGCAGACGCGTCGCTAAAAGCGAAATTACCGCAGGAGGTTATCCAGCGCGGTTATATTATTGCGGGCACCAACCCAAATACGCCGCCGACAACATTTTATCAGGAAGATAATAAAACGCTGGCCGGGCGTGAAATTGATATTATGACCGCGGTTGCCGAACGCCTCGGCGTAAAAGTGCAGTGGCATGATACCGGCGGTTTCGACAATATTATTCCAGGGCTGAAATCAGGCCGCTACGATGTGGCGCTGGCTAATATTAATGCCACCAAAAAGCGCCTGGAACAGGTGGATTTCGTCAGTTATTACGATGCATCCCGCCTCGGCATTATCTCCCGTCAGGATGCGAACATTCCCGCCTTTACCGAACTGACACAGGTGTGCGGCAAAGAGATTGGTGCAGGTGCGGGCACCACGCAAATCAACCGTTTGAACGAAGGCAGTAAAGCGTGTGAAGCACAGGGTAAAGCACCGATAAAAGTCGCCGTCTTCCCGGACCGTCCGGCAGGCGTACAGGCGGTGGTCAGCGGGCGCGTACCCATGTTCTTTGGCCCCTACGAAGGGCTGACCTGGCAGGTCAGCAAAGTGAAACCGCTGACCATGAGTGGGCAAATCAGCGTTAACGACGCCCCGGTGTCTATTGCGTTCCCGAAAGGCTCCGGGCTGGAGGAGGCCGTACAGGCAGCCCTCAACTCCCTCATCAAAGATGGCTCTTACCAGAAGATCCTCGACCACTGGTCGATTGGCTTCGGCGCGGTAAAAGAGTCCAAACGTAACGAAGAGATTTTCTAATGGCGCACACCACACCTTCACCGTCGCAGGACGCTTTGCGCATTGTCGGTAAACGCTACTACGGGCGCTGGTTCAGCGCCCTGTTCGTTTTACTGCTGCTGGCAGGGCTGCTGCACTCCATTTTCAACAATCCGCGTTTTGAGTGGGGCGTGGTGGCACAAAGCTTCACCGAAGACGCCATCATCAGCGGCGTGTTGATGACCTTGCAACTGACCGCCATTTCCGTCGTGCTGGGCTTTGCCGGCGGCACCGTACTGGCGCTGATGCGCCTGTCATCAAATCCGGTGCTGGTGGCGGTAAGTTGGGGATATACGTGGTTTTTCCGCGGCGTGCCGATGCTGGTGCAGCTTTTCCTCTGGTACAACGTGGCCGCGCTTTATCCGACTCTCTCTGTGAGTTTGCCGGGGCTTGGCGAACTCTATAGTGCGCCAGCCAACGCGGTAATAAGCCCCTTTAGCGCAGCGGTGATCGCGCTGGTGATGCATCAGTCCGCCTATGCGGCGGAGATTATTCGTGCGGGTATCCAGAGCGTTGGGAATGGTCAACTGGAAGCGGCGCGGGCGCTCGGTTATTCGCGCGGGCAGATTTTCCGCCATACCGTTTTGCCACAGGCGATGCGCGCCATCCTGCCGCCCGCCGGCAATGAGGTGATTGGTCAGTTAAAAACCACCGCTGTGGTTTCCGTGATTTCTCTGCAGGATGTGCTCTACTCAGCGCAAATTATCTATCAACGCACCTATGAAGTGATCCCCCTGCTGCTGGTCGCCACGCTGTGGTACCTGCTGCTGACGTCCGTGCTGTCGGTCGGACAGTTCTACGTCGAACGCTACTTCTCCCGTGGCGTAAAGCGCGTTGAAGCCAACGTCTGGTTTGCCCGCAGGCTGCCGGTGTATCTGTTTAACGCCAGGAGAGTGAGTAATGGCTGAGACAATTGAATTACGCAATATCACCAAGCGTTTCTCCGGGCAGACGGTGGTCGATAGCGTCGATCTGGATGTGGACGCCGGGTCGGTAACGGTGATCCTCGGCCCATCGGGTTCGGGGAAATCAACACTGTTGCGCTGCATTAACCACCTGGAAAAACTGGATGCCGGGACAATCCGCATCGGCGGCGAACTGGTGGGGTATGAGCAAAAAGGCCAGGCGCTGTTTGAAGTGAGCGACAGCAAAATCGCCCGACAGCGCAGCCGTATTGGCATGGTTTTCCAGCAATTTAATCTCTTCCCGCACCGGACCGTGCTGCAAAATATTATCGATGCGCCTGTCCGTGTGAAAAAGCAGCCCAGGGCGCAGGCGGTGGCGAAAGCGCGCCAGCTTCTGCAACAGGTTGGGCTTTCCGGGCGCGAAAATGACTGGCCGCAGCAGCTTTCCGGCGGTCAGCAGCAGCGCGTAGCGATTGCCCGCGCGCTGGCAATGGATCCTGAAGTCATGCTGTTTGATGAGCCGACCTCGGCACTGGACCCGGAGCTGGTGGGTGAAGTGTTACAGGTCATCAAAGCGCTGGCGCACTCCGGCATCACCATGGTGATCGTCACCCATGAAATCGGGTTTGCCCGCGAAGTGGCGGACAACATTGTGTTTATGGAAGCGGGAAAAGTGATCGCTTCCGGTCCGGCGCGCCAGGTACTGGAAAATAACGCCAACGCCCGCGTCAGCCACTTTCTTTCCACGGTGCTTTAACTATGCCGCCTGTGACGCACAGCTCCCACTGGGGGGCGTTTACTGCCTCCCCGGCGGGTGATGAACTGCACATTACCCCCTTTGCTGGCGATCCCGATCCCAGCCCGTTGCTGGACAATTTTACCGATGTGCTGCGTCACCCGGCGCGCGTGACCAGGCCGATGGTCCGCAAAGGCTGGCTGGAGCAGGGTCCTGGTCCGGACGCGAAGCGGGGAGCTGATGAGTACATTGCGATTAGCTGGGCGCAAGCGTTGGATCTGGCGGCGAGGGAGTTGCAACGGGTGGCGGATAACTTCGGCCCGCAGGCGGTGTTTGGTGGTTCATATGGTTGGTCCAGCGCCGGGCGTTTTCACCATGCGCAGAGCCAGGTGCACCGGTTTCTGAACACCACCATCGGCGGTTATGTTCGCTCGGTATGGTCCTACAGTTCTGCGGCGGCCTGCGTTGTCTTGCCGCACATAGTTGCCTCGCAGGATGAGATTTCCCGGCGCGGTGTGAGCTGGCGTGAGATTGCTGAACACAGCGAGGTCGTGCTCTCTTTTGGTGGTCTGGCGCTGAAAAATTCCCAGGTTGCCAGCGGCGGCATGAGCGAGCATACCGAACGCGGATACCTGCGTCAGGCTGCTGAACGCGGCGCGCAATTTATCTCCATCAGCCCATTGCGCCATGACTTGCCGGACGAAGCCGCCGGGGAGTGGATAGCGGTACGTCCGGGTACCGATGCGGCGTTAATGCTGGCGCTCCTGCATACCTTATGGCTTAACGGGCTGAGCGATGAAGATTTTCTGGGGCGTTACTGTACCGGCTGGCCAACGCTGGTCGCCTCCCTCAATGGTACGCAGGATGGCACGGTGCGGGATGCCGCCTGGGCAGAGGCCATTTGTGGTGTGCCCGCCGCAGACATTGTTGCGTTGGCGCAGCGCCTGCACGGTAAGCGCGTGGTGATCACGGTCGCCCATTCGTTACAACGTGCGCAGCACGGCGAACAGCCGGTATGGCTGGGCATGGTGCTGGCTGCGGCGTTGGGGCAACCCGGTCTGCCCGGCGGCGGCTATGCCTATGCGCTGGGGGCGTTGGGTCACTACGGAAAAGCGTTTAACCGCGTCTCTTTCCCCTCGCTGCCGCAGGGCAACAACGGCGTTGACGATTTTATTCCGGTAGCACGTATCGCTGATATGCTGCTCAACCCTGGCGCCCCCTTTGATTTTAACGGCCAGCGGCGCCGTTACCCGTCCATTAAGCTGGCGTGGTGGGCGGGGGGTAACCCCTTCCATCATCACCAGGACCTGGCGCGTCTGCGTAATGCGTTTTGTCAGTTGGATACGCTGATCGTCCATGAACACAGCCTGACGGCGACCGCGCGCCATGCGGATCTGATCTTACCCGCCACCATGACGCTGGAGCGCGAAGACGTAGGCGGCGCGCCAACCGACAGACATTTGTTCGCCATGCATCCAGTGGCTGAGCCCTGGGGTGAAGCGCGGGATGATTTCGCCATTTTCCGGGAGATTGCTGCCCGGCTGGGGCGTGAAGAGGCGTTTACCGAAGGGCGCACGGTGCGTGAGTGGTTACACCATCTGTACGGGCAGATGCAGGAAAAATTAGCGCAGGAAGGGGTGAATACACCCGATTTCGACCGCTTCTGGCAGGAGGGCGTGTTAACGTTGCCGCAGGTGGACGATGGTGGGGGCATGATGCGCCGTTTTCGTGCCGATCCCGACGTGTATCCATTACCGACGCCGGATGGCAAAATCCAGATCTATTCAGCGACCATCGCCAGTTTCAACTATCCCGATTGCCCCGGTCACCCGGCGTGGCTGACACCGGACGAACAACCCGACGCGCAACATCCGCTGTGGCTGATTGCCAATCAACCCGCCACCCGCCTGCACAGCCAGCTCGACTACGGGCGACACAGCGCACGGCATAAACAGCAGGGTAAAGAGGTATGCATGATGCACCCGACCGATGCCGCTGCACGCGGTATTACCGAAGGGGCGATTATTATGCTGTATAACCTGCGTGGCGCTGTGCTGGCGGCGGCGACCTTGTCGGAGAATATTATGCCTGGTGTGGTGCAACTGCCGACGGGTGCCTGGTACGACCCGGTGGACCCGCTTGCAGCGCGCCCGCTGTGTCGTCATGGTAACCCTAACGTTCTGACGCGCGACATCGGTACCTCTTCGCTGGGGCAAGGGTGCAGCGGGCAGATCACTGTCGTTCAGGTGTCTCTGTTTACCGGCGATGTTGGAGACGTGCAGGCTTTTGCGCCCCTAAACCAGCAATAGCGCCTGTAGGGTACGCAGCGCCTGGACGCTCTCCAGACGGGTCAATGTAAGCCAGCCATCGCGGGTGACGTCATCCGCTTGCGGCAGGCAGCGGCGCAGTTTCTCCGCTAAATCCACGCCTTTCGCCAGCAGCATCTGGCGTGTGGCCTCGGTTTCCAGTATCACTCCGTCGCGAGTGGTTAAGCGAAGGCGATGAAAACGCGCCGCCGGGTTGAGTGCGTCCGGTGGTGCGTTGTGATCCGGCGTACGCACGACGCGGGCCGCCAGCGCGGCGGTAGCCGGTTTCACATCGCCGGGCGCGAAACTGCTCAGCGGCAGATCATTGTCCAGTAAGCATTCGGCAATCACATACTCAAGGCTAAAGCGGGCTTCAACCCCACTGGCGGGAGTATGAATAAATGCCGCCACATCGCCGCCGGGCGGAAACGCCACCTCAATTCGCTCCACATCGTGGTGTAACTGCGCAGTGGAAAACCCTGTCGCAAGCCATTTCTCACGTAGCGTCAGTGCAGCCAGCGCTGCACCGTGCGTGCCGCTACAGGTCGGCCAGGGTTTAAACTCCAGCCCCGGCGTAACAATGCGCCACGGTGCGCCCCAGCGTTCAGTAAGCAATGCCGGGCGGGCAGTTGAGGGGCTATAAGCGGTGAGAAAACGCTCCAGCGCGCCGATTGTTTGCGCAATGACGGCATGCTGCGTCAGTTGTACGGCAGTGACCGCCGCCCGGGCCGCCAGCCCGGCATGCAGCGGTTTGATATCCGAACCAAACTGCACGCGTAATCCGGCAGACTGAGTGGCGGCAATGGCGAGGATATTCGCGGTTTGCTCAGGATCCGCCTTCACCAGACGGGCGCAGGCCGCTGCCGCTGCCAGCACGCCGAGGGTGCTGGTGTTGTGAAAGCCCTGCACATAATGCCCACTGCCGACTGCCAGACCCAGGCGGCCCGCCATTTCTACCCCCAGCACAAAGGCATCGAGAAACTGCGCCGGTTCGATACTGGCGCACTCTGCCGACAGCGCCAGCAACGCCGGGAGGATAACGGTTCCGACATGCCCGCGAAAGTCCGGGTGAAAATCATCGAAATCCAGCGCATGCCCGCTGTAGCCAAGACGCAACGCGCGGGATTGCGCGTCCTGCCCCGGCCAGATCTGGCGCAATGACGCTAAGGTGGCGTCAGGTAATACGCCGTTAACCACCGGCAAGGCAACGGCGAAAAAGTCGAGCACACCGCACCGTGCCTGTTCACGGGCGGTGTCATTCGGCTGTGCGTCGACAATCAACCGGGCAATGGCCAGGGTGATATCACTCATGCCGCTGCCTTTTTCAGCGCCTGTACTGCCAGCGTCGCCAGCCATTGCGCGGTGGGAAACAGGGCGGCGTCATCCACGCGGAACTGGGGATGGTGCAGGGCATACGGGCCACCGGAGCCAATCATGATAAAAGCGCCGGGCAAACGTTGCTGGTAAAACGCGAAGTCTTCGCCAATCGGATTCGCGGCGATACGGCGGACGTCAAAACCCGTTTCGTGACCGGTTTCCAGCGCCAGTGCAACCCACTCTTCGCTGTTCACCACCGACGGGGGGCCGGGTTGCCAGTCAAGGGTAATTTGCGCGTTAAACGCGGCGGCCATCCCGGCCAGCACATCACGCATGCGCTGCTCAATCTGTTCGCGCACCGTCTGGCTAAAGGTACGCACGGTGCCTTCCAGCCAGGCGCTATCCGGGATGACGTTCCACGTGCTGCCGCTGTGCACCTGCGTCAGGGAGAGCACGGCATTTTCATCGGACGGAACATTACGGCTAATCAGGGTTTGCAGCGTAGAGATCAGTTGCCCGGCGATCACCACTGGATCATTGCCTTCATGCGGGCGCGCAGCATGGCTGCCGGTGCCGGTAATATCAATACGGAAACGGTCAACGCCTGCAGTCAGCGCGCCGGCTTTACTGCCCATGACGCCCACCGGTAGTGCCGGATCGTTATGGATACCAAAAATCGCCGTTGCTCCCTCCAGCGCGCCCGCGGCAATCACCGCCGGTGCGCCTTGCCCGGTCTCTTCTGCAGGCTGAAAGAGAATGCGCACCCGCCCGGGCAGGCTGCTCTCCTGCTGTTTGAGTAAAATCGCCGCGCCCAGCGCTGAGGCACTGTGGAAATCATGGCCGCAGGCATGCATTACGCCGGGGTGCGCTGAGCTGAACGGCACGCCGGATTTTTCCTCAATCGGCAGTGCGTCGATATCCGCGCGCAGGACGATCAACGGGCCAGGGTGTTGCCCGCCCAGTTCAACGACCAGCCCGGTCGGCAGATCTAACGGCAGAATACGGATCTGGTAGGTTTCCAACGCAGCACGAAGACGGGCGGTGGTGGCGAACTCCTGGTTAGAGAGTTCAGGAAAACGATGCAATTCGTGGCGAAAATCGGTCAGCCAGGCCGGTAATTCAGCAATGTCGGTCATAGCGTTACTCATCAGGGTGAACGACGCGCCAGCCACGCGGTGTGGTCAGCGTCATCAAGGATTTTTTTCATAAACAGGGTGATATGGCCTTTGCCCAGATCCGCCTCATGCGCAGGCACAAAGCCATACTGCTGATAAAAGGGGATCAGCCACGGATGGCTGATGGCGGTGCCGAGCGACACCGCAGGTGCGCGCAATACACCGCGCAGAATATGGGTCTCCACCCAGTCGTAGATTTGCCGCCCGCGCTGCTCCCCACGATGGCGCGGATGCGCGGCAAACCAGCCGATATGCGGCAGGCCAAACGGCCCCGGCAGCGGCCCCCAGGGGTAGCGCAGCGTAATGGAGGCGGCTAACGCATCATCGACAAACAGCCCCCAGACACCGTGCTGTTGCAGGTGTTGCGTTACCTGCGCGACGGTGGTGGTGGCCGCATCAAAATGAATGCCCATCTCACGCACCTGTGCGTAGGCTTCCAGCATCAGCGTTAGATAGATGTCGCGGTCAGCGGTCGTTAGCTGGCGATAGTGCTCGCTCATACCCTCTCCAGCAACTGTGAGTCGTCTGCGGCGCGCAAGACATCACTGACTTTTTCCAGCGCGCTGCCTAAGTAGCGCGCTGGATCCAGCCAGCCATCGAGATCGGCATCGCTGATAGCCCCGGCGATTTCCGGTTGTTCTGCCAGCACGCTTTTAAAATCGCGCCCGCTCTCAAACGCCGTCATCGCACAGGTGTACACGAGGTGGTGTGCTGTCTGTTTACCGAGGGTTTTCCCGGCTTCAAACATGACTCGCTCCGACAGCAGCAGCCCGGCCTGGATATCCAGATTGGCGCGCATTTTGTCGCTATTCACCGTCAGGCCGTTAAGGATCCCCTGTGCGTTTTGCAGTTGCGCAGAGAGATAGAGACAAATTTCCGGTAGCGCCAGCCACTCTGCGCGCCAGCTCATGGCATCGCGTTCGTGTTCGACATGCATGGACTCAAAAATCAGACCGGCGCTGTGGCGCACGGGCGCAGTCAGGCTTGCCAGTCCTTCAATAGCAGCAGGGTTGCGCTTGTGCGGCATGGTGGTAGAACCGATTTTCCCGGCGCTGAAAGGCTCTTCCACTTCGCCGATTTCGGTACGCATCAGGTTATAGAGTTCGTTGCCGATTTTGCCCAACGAGCCGCTGATCAGTACCGCCAGCGAGGCGAATTCGCTTAAGCGATCGCGGGCAGATTGCCAGCCAATAGTCGGGCAGGCGAGCCCGAGTAGCGCCAGCGTGCGACGCTCTACCTCAGGACCCAGATCGCCCAGTGCCGCATTGGTGCCGATAGCGCCGTTGATGTTGCCTGTCAGCAGGCGCGGGCTGATTTCGTTGATGCGTGTTAAATGGCGTAAAAACTCATCCAGCCAGACGGCGACCTTAAACCCAAAGGTCGTGGGCAACGCCTGCATGCCGTGAGTGCGACCAACCATTAGCGTGTGCTGGTGACGTTCGGCAAGCTGGCGCAGGGCGCGGGCTACGCCAACGGTATCGCGGCGGATAATGTCCAGTGCATCGCGCAGTTGCAAAATGGTGGCAGTATCGACGATATCCTGTGTGGTGGCACCATAGTGCAGGTATTCCCCCGCCGGGCCGCACTGCTGTTGCAGCGCCGTCAGCGTGGGCATAAAGGAGTGCTTCATCTGTGCGGCAAGGTGGGCGATATCGCTCAGTTGCAGCGCCTGCGGCTGTGCACGGTCGGCAATCTCCTGCGCTGCTTTTGGTGGAATGACGCCCAGTTCACCTTGCGCACGCGCCAGCGCCACTTCCACGGCGGCCTGCTGGCGCAGGCGATTTTCTTCCGACCAGATGGCGCGCATTTCCGGCGTGGCGAAGTTATTGCCGATGATCAAAAAATCGATGGGATGCGATGACATATTATGTGCCTGTCGTAAATTTAAAAAATGCCGATAATTTTATTTTCTGTTCAGCATCTTCATTCATGAATATACCGGCGGCAAGGCATTTGTCGCCTTATCTAATATTCTTCTATCGATATGAAAATACAGGAAATGAGAAAGATTGTTTTTTGTTTTTATTTTTGTAGCATGAGCCGATAATGCGATTTAATTACATGGAAAACTCAATGCTTGCGATAAAAACGCCGCAAACCTGGTTTCACCTGTCAGGTATTCGCCATGACGCAGGGAAATATATTTCACCGCTGTCACAGCATATTTTAATTATTACCAGTGCGCGGGCCTGGGCACGAGTGAACCCGGCGCTGGAAGGCAGTTTGCGCGCCAGCGGCGTGAAATGGCAGACCGAAATCATGACTGGCTACTGTACCGACGAGCGGGTGGCACATTACGCCCGGCGCGCGCGAAAACTGGGGGTGCAGTGGATTGTCGGCGTGGGTGGTGGTCGCGTACTGGATACCGCGAAAGCCGTAGCGGATGCGCTTGAAGGCGGCGAGTCTGTCACCATCCCGACGGTTGCCTCTACCTGCGCGGCCTGGTCGCCGCTGTCGGTCTTTTATACTGAAGAAGGCGGGCAGATCCGCAGTCAACCGTTGAAAACATTGCCGCGACTGGTGCTGGTGGACAGTGAAATTATTGCACAGAGCGATGTGCGTTATTTAAAAGCGGGTATTGTGGATGCACTGGCGAAATGGTACGAGTTCCGTCCCTATTTAGAACATTCGCCGGATAATCTGGCGTTGCAGTTAAAAGTGCAGACCGCCCGACTGGCTGTGGATATTTACGAAAAACACGGTGTGCAGGCGGTACAGGATAATAAAGCGCAGGTTGTCAGTGAAGCGTTAATCAATGTTATTGATGCCAATATTGCCATTGCCGGGTTGGCCAACAGCATTCGCGGCGAGATCCCCACGCCTGGCGTCGCTCACGCTATTCATAACCGTCTAACCTACGAACCGGCGTTGCGCGACTGGTTGCATGGTGAGCGAGTGGGTTACAGCTTGCTGGTGCAGTCGTTCCTCGAAGGCGATGGTGAAACACCGGACGCCGCATTGCTGAGCTTATTGCGTCAGTACGAGATGCCACTGACGCTGGCGCCGCTGAAAGAGATCCGCCTGGCGGTGATCCAGGCGGTGGCGCGCAGTATTCATTTTCCTCGCGCGGCGGCAGAGCATTTACCGTTTTCGCTGGAACCCGCACGGATTGAACGAGCGCTACGCCTGACGGAGCAATTTTTTACACCCCGCTATGCGGTATAGCATTACTCTTCTGCCGCCAGGCATTGTAAATGGCCGTGGCGCACGCCGCGCTGGGCGATAACGTCGTCGGCAAAATGTTGAACGTCACCCATTTTGCCTTTCAGCACCGCAATCTCTAAACAGTCGTCGTGGCTGATGTGCACATGCAAGGTGGCGACAGATAAATCGTGATGATGATGCTGCGTGGCGACTATGCGGCTCGCCAGATCGCGTTTCTCATGTTCATACACATACGAAAGCACGGCGTAGCCCTGCTTTTCATTGTCCTGCGCGGACTCCTGCGCCAGCGTGCTGCGCAGAATATCCCGCAGCGCTTCCGAGCGGTTGTTGTAGCCCCGTCGCTGGCTCAGGTTATCCAGCGTTTCGAGCAGGTCATCATCCAGCGTGATGGTCACACGTTGCATGGTTGTCTCCTTTGTAATGAGCGCGGCAGAGCGGGCAATACCGCCTGTTGCAGGGTTTGCCCCGCCTGTGAGTGAAAATGCAGCGGCGTAGCGACAGTGACAGTTTCCACCATTGCGCCGTTGTCCATGACGATAACCCGCTGGCAAAAACGTTCTACCAGGCGTAAGTCGTGAGTAATGAACAGGCAGGCGACACCGGACTGCTGTTGCAGGCGTTTCAGCAGGGCGATCATGCCGGCCTGCAACACCAGGTCGAGGCTGGACACTGCCTCGTCAAGGATCAGTAGCGTGGGTTCTACCGCCAGCGCCCGCGCAAGGCACACGCGTTGCAACTGGCCGCCGCTCAGTTGCGGCGGGCGCTTGTCTAACAAGGCATGATCCAGTTCGACTTCATCCATTAAGCGCGTAATGCGTAGCTGTTGCTCCGTTTTTGACAGCGTCAGCAGGTGGCGTAGCGGCTCACGCAAGATATCCCGCACGGTATGCCGTGGGTTCACGGCGCTTATTGGGTCCTGAAAAACCATTTGTATGTCGCGGCGAAAGGCGTTGCGGGCGCGGGCATTGAGCCGGGAAAGCGGCGTTCCCCGCCAGATCACTTCACCCTCATCGGGGGATTCCAGCCCCACCAGCAGCCGCGCCAGCGTACTTTTGCCGCAGCCGCTACGCCCCAGTAAGGCCACGGTTTCGCCGCTCCCGAGCTGTAGCGAGATATTATTCAGTACTCGCTGGTGGCGGTAAGTATGGGAAAGACCCCGCACGTCAAGCAGGTTCATTGTGTTAACTCCATGCCATACAACGCCAGATGCGCGGCCACTAACTGGCGCGTGACGGGGTGCTGCGGCGCGCGAAACAGCGCCTCTGCCGTGCCGATTTCGATAATCCGCCCGTTATCCATTACCGCCACCTCATCAGCCAGCCGCGCCACCACGCCCATATCATGCGTGACCAGTAACACGCCGGGCTGGCGTTCACGCACAATGCGATCCAGTAAATCGAGGATCCGTGCCTGTGCCACGGCGTCCAGGTCAGTGGTGGGTTCGTCGGCAACGATATACGCTGCTTCGCTCAGCAGTGCCATCGCCATCATCATGCGTTGCAGCATGCCGCCGCTCATCTCGAACGGATAAAGCGTAAGGACCCGTTCTGCGTCTTCCAGCCCGACATCCTGCAGCGCAGCGACCAGCGTGGCGTGGTCGGCAGGCTTCCCTAATGCCTGGCAGGTTTCACGCGCATGCCCGGCCATCGTACGTAGCGGGTTAAAGGCGCTGCGAGGGTTTTGCATTACCGTGGCGACGATCACGCCGCGAAGCGACTGGGGCGTGACGGGCTTATTGTCGGCCAGCAGCCGGCCAGAGGTCTGCCGCACGCCAGCGGGCAGTACGCCCAGCGCTGCTGCGCAGGTTAGCGACTTGCCGCTGCCGCTGCCGCCGACCAGCGCCAGCACGCGCCCACGCTTGAGGGTGAGCGAGACATCGTCCACCAGCGGTTTTTCGGCGTGCAGCGAAATATTCTGCAAACTCAGTTGTGCGGGCATCAGTGGACGTGCTCCGTTTCCAGATGGGGATCGAGGTGGTCGCGCAGCGCGTCACCCACCAGGTTAAACGCCATAACGCTGATAAACAGCGCCAGGCCTGGCCACAGCATTTGCAACGGCTGCGTCCAGATATATTGCCGGGCGTCATTGATCATTACGCCCCATTCCGCCGTCGGGGCGGTTACGCCCAGGCCGAGGAATGACATGCCCGCCACGTGCAGCATCATGTGGCCAATATCCAGGGTAGCCAGCACCAACAGGGAGGGAACGACGGCACCCGCCAGATGATCGCGAAACACCTGCGGGTAACTGGCGCCGCTTAAGCGCGCAGCCAGCACATACTCGCGGCTGCGCAGAGAAATCACAAGGCTGCGTACCATGCGGGCGTACCACGCCCAGTGGGAGAGGGCGATGGCGATAATCACATTCGTCAACCCGGTTCCGAGCACGCCAACCATAAAAAACGACAGGATCGAAGTGGGAAAGGTCATGAAGATATCCGCCACGCGCATAATCGCCTGGTCGATCCGCCCGCCCAGCAGCCCGGCGCAGCCTCCGGCGGTTAAACCGATCGCCAGCACCAGAAGCAGACAGAGGATCACCGATCCCAGCGAAACGCGGGTCGCGGCCATCAGGCGTGAAAAAATATCGCGTCCGAGATGATCGGTGCCGAGCCAGTGCTGGCTGCCTGGCGGCAGCAGGCGGGCCGGTAAATCAATGCCTTGCGGATCAAAAGGCACCCACCACTGGCAGGTCAGGGCAATACCCAGAAGTAACAGCAGGAGCAGTAACGCAACACGCACTGGCCAGCGGGTGGTGTGAAGAAAGTGCATCAGTGTGCTCCTTCATGATGGCGGATACGCGGATCCAGCGCGGCGTTGAGCAGATCCACCAGCAGGTTGCACACGACGAAAACCACCACCATCACCAGCGTAAAACATTGGATCACCGGATAGTCGCGGTTAAAAATGGCAGACACCGCATAACGTCCGATGCCGGGCCAGGCGAAGATGCTTTCGATAATCATTGTGCCGCCAATGAGCTCGCCAATGTGCATCCCCAGCGCGGTGATCACCGGCAATCCGGCATTGCGCAGTATATGCCGCCGCTCCGTCTGCTTTTCGCTTAAACCACGCAGACGCGCCCAGGTAACGTGGCGCTGCCCGGCGACGTCCAGCATGCTGGCGCGCAGCAAACGCGCATTAATCGCCAACGACATGAATGCAATCGACACCGCAGGCAGGATCAGGTGTTGCCATCCACCGTAGCCCATCGCGGGGAGCCACTGGAGATGCACCGAAAAGAACATTACTAACAGGAAAGCCAGCCAGAAGTTCGGCATTGAAACCCCGAGAAATGCCACAGCGCGGACGGCAAAATCAGGCAGGCCATCGCGGTGGCGCGCAGCCCAGATACCGAGTGGTACCGAGATGAGTAAAATCAGCACCAGCGCCGCGCCCGCCAGTTGCAGCGTAGCGGGCAGAAAGTGCAGCACATCGTCCAGTACCGGGCGCTGGGTAGCATAAGAGAGGCCGAAATCCAGATGCAGCGCGCGCCACAGCCAGTGGAAATATTGATCGACCAGCGGCTGATCCAGCCCCAATTGCAGGCGGGTCGAGGCAATCATCTCCGGCGTGGGCGGCAGATTCGACAGCCGCAAATAATCCATGGCCGGATCCCCTGTGCCCAGGCGCAGCAACAGGAAAATCACTACTGACGCGGCAACGATCATCGGGATCAACAACAGCAGGCGCTGGCATAAATAGCGGCTCATTTCGTGGCGTCCGGGACGATCTGATCAAAAGGGATCTCAGAGGCAACAGGGGCAAAAGGAATTGGCCCCAGGCCCGGTTTTGCCACGACCATCATGGAGATATAGCTAATGGGCAGGTACACCGCGTCGTTATGCAGCCGGGTAAGGATATCGCGGTACAGCGCCTGACGCGCCGTCTCATCCTGAGTGGTCAGCACCTCACCAATCTCGTGATCGATGAGCGCTTTATCGGGCAGACCGCGTTGCGCCTGGTAATCCGCATGAGACGGCACGCGCATGGAACTCATAAACGCATGGGGATCGTAGGGCGCGCCCCAGGTGCGGTTGAAAATCATGCCGAATCGGCCATCGCGCTGGCGCGCGTAAATGCTGCTCTCCTCTTCGCCAACCAGCGCCACGTCGACGCCGACCGCGCGCATATTGGCCTGCAGGATCTCAGCCATTGATTTACTCAGGGCATCGGTGCCGATATAGGCCAGCTCAAGATGTAAAGGCTGACCGGCTTTCTCCCGGATGCTTTTCCCGGCGGGTAATTGCCAGCCGGCTTTTTCCAGCAGTGCGCGCGCCTGCGCCGGATCGTACTGGCGTGCCTTCAGGCCAATATTGGCATACGGCACTGACGGGGCAAACAGCGTGTCGGCAACCTGCTGTGTACCGTACAGCGCCCCCTCAACCAGCGTTTTTTTATCGACCGCATAGTTTAGTGCTTCGCGCACCGCCAGTTCATCGGTGGGCGCACGCGCTGAGTTCAGCGCCAGCATCACCGTTTCCATGGGGGCGGAAAGTTGGGTACGCCACGCCGGGTTCTGGCTGAAGCGGGCAAACGTATCCAGCGGCAGTAACCCTTCATTGCCGTAAAGCATGTCGATATCGCCAGTTTCAAAGGCTACGGCGCGACTGGTCGGGTCCGGGATAACTTTCACGATGATTTTGCCTGCTGCGGGTTTCTCCCCCCAGTAGTGCTCGTTACGCACCAGCACGTCGTACTGGTTAAGGCGTGACTCCTGCAAAATCCACGGCCCGGTGCCAATCGGTGCGTTAATGCCGTGCAGGGTTTCGTGATTTTTAAACTGCGACGGGGCGATAAAGCGAAACGGGCGGGGAAGGGCGAGTTCTTGCAGGAAAGGATAATAGGCACTTTTCAGGGTGATTTGTAACTGGCTGGGGTTGAGGGCTTTCACATCGGTGATTTGATTTGCCAGCTCCAGCCATGCGTGGCGCGGGCGGTTATCCAGCACTGCGCGGAAGTTTTCTGCTGCGGCCTGGGCGGTAAACGGCTCGCCGTTCGAAAACTGTACCCCCTCGCGCAGCGTGAAAATCCAGGTTTTGCCATCATCGGAGTGGGTCCAGCGTGTGGCGAGCCAGGGTTTGACGCTGCCGTCGGCCTGGTACTTCACCAGCGGTTCGTAGACCATGCTCTGGGCGAACATTTGGTTTGGGGTGTAGAGATGCGGGTTTAGCGGCCCGACATTCACCGGCCAGGCGGTGGTCAGTGTGGGTAGCGCTGCAGAAGCAGCAAAGGATGCGCAGAGCAGCAGCAGAGCGCCAGCGTGGCGATAGAAAGACACGGTCGATTCCCTGTCGAAAAGAGTGGCGAAGAAGTATGACGATTTTAGATATTCATCATACGAATGGTATGTTCTGGATCAAAAACCTTTCTTCTAAAAGGGTTTTACCGCACAACCTGCAGAGTTAGCATGCAGGCAGTCTCTTAACGGGAAGCCAATCACGATGACAGTAACGCTCAATTTCCTGGCGGCCGGCAGCCTGAAGCGGGCATTCACCCCGCTACTGGCCGCCTTCAGCGAACAGTACGGTGTCGCGGTTGAGGCGAGCTTTGGCCCGGCGGGGTTGCTGCGGGAACGTATTGAGGCGGGCGAACCCTGCGCCAGGCTGCTTTTTCCAGCTACTGAGCACACCCACCACATCGTCGGCGGCATTGAGCTGCACCAGCAGGTTCAGGGTCTGGTGCTGTAAAACCACCACGCGGGTGACGCGGTCAGGAAGGGTGACCTGGCGGCCAGGCTGGTCGGTAAGGGTGCGTTCTGCATGCGCAAACACGCTGACGCAGGTCAGCGTTGCGCCCAGCAGGAGAGACAGGATTTTCGATATGGTATCGCTCTGAAAGGGAAATTTCGGTATGTATTGGATTATATAGCAGTCCTTCCTGCAAACGATTCATACCGGACATTCAGAGGTATGCCGGGTCGCCAGACACTTAGCGTTCATTTTTAAACAGGTGCAACAGCATCCCGACCTGCTCATCCAGCGGTGCGAGATCCTTTTTCACAATCAGATGCAACGGTGTAGCGCGTCGCGCGCCGTGGCTTAATGGCAGGCGTTGCAGCACCCCGCTTTCCAGCAAAGGCTGGATCCGTTCTTCTGGCAGCCAGCCGTAACCGACCTGATATTGCACCGCTTCGACGGCGGCATCGATGGTGGAAAAGGTCCAGGAGGCTTGCGTTGCCGGGCTTTGCCCATCGTCACTTTCGGCAATGCGGATCTGCGGCCACGCAGCAAGCTGGGTTTCGCTCACCTGCCCGGCCGCGCACAGTGGATGATCGCGGTGCGCCACGGCAACAAAATCGATATTCATCAGCCATTCGCCGCGCCCGGTCATGTCCTGGCGGCGGGTTAAAATCAGCACATCTGCCTGCGCGTAGATCGGCAGTTCGCTGGAGGCTGTTTCCAGCACCTCGGTCAGGCGAATCCGCGTTTGCGGGTAACGTTGCCGGAACTGGCGCAGAATGGCGAATAACCGCGCGCGGGGGAAAATACTATCCACTACCAGGTCCAGCCGCGTGCGCATGCCATTACGCAGCGTGGCGGCATGCGTTTCCACCCACTCAAAGGCTTTAAGCAGGGGTTTAACCTGATTCAATAGCAGTTCACCTGCTGGTGTCAGCACCGCGCGGCGTCCTTCCTGCATCAGCAATGCCACCCCCAAACGCTCCTGCAACAGCGCCAGGTTATAACTTACTGAGGACTGGCTGCGGTGTGTCTCTTCTGCGGCTTTCGCAAAGCTGCCTCGTTCCACCACTTTTTGCAGCAGTGCCCATTGTTCGAGGGTTGTCTTGTGCATGAATCATTTAAAATTTGAATGAATTTGATGCAAATATAGCGTTATTCATTGGATTTTTGCAGGCGTAGGATCACCTTATCAACACAGAGGAGACAAAAAATGAGCACCTTTGATAAACATGATTTGAGCGGTTTCGTCGGCAAACATCTGGTTTATACCTACGATAATGGCTGGAATTACGAGCTTTACGTGAAAAATGACACCACCCTTGATTACCGCATTCATAGTGGGATCGTGGCGAACCGGTGGGTGAAAGATCAGCGAGTGTTTATCGTTCGTGTGGGCGAAAGTATCTATAAAATTTCCTGGACAGAACCGACCGGTACCGATGTCAGCCTGATTGTGAACCTTGGCGATCGCCTGTTCCACGGCACGATTTTCTTCCCGCGGTGGGTCATCAATAACCCTGAAAAAACCGTCTGTTTCCAGAACGATCATATTCCGCTAATGGAGTCTTATCGTGCGGCTGGCCCGGCTTACCCAACCGAAGTAATTGATGAATTCGCCAACATTACCTTTGTGCGCGACTGCGGTGCCAACAATGAGAGCGTGATTGCCTGCGCGGCCAGCGAGTTGCCTGCCGGTTTTCCAAAGAACCTTCAGTAATTGCTTAACGCTATTTAATATATTTCAACCGTTACAATTGAAATAATTTATTGCATAACAGTATTCTCTCTTTTTGCTTTGTTGCAGTGCCGTTTAAAATAAATGAGACAACGCTCATGTATACAATACATGAGCGTTTTGCATGACACTTTTATGACAACAATCACATTTAACTCCCGTTTAAGTTTATACTAACTATCTGTTTTATATCAATATTAAAAGTAATGTACATTACTTTCTCGCCGTTTTTCTTAATCTTGTCCTAATATTCTTTTGATAATATTAAAAATCAGCTGTCATTAATGATATTCGCTACAACCGGACGTTTATTATATTTCGGTTTAACCTTCATCTGCCATTTTACTCGAGATCCGCAAAGTTTCTTTGTGGGGTTCTTTAACGCGTTTGTGACGCAGGGAAAAAATGATGAGTGATTTTTTACCGTTCTCCCGCCCCGCAATGGGAGAGGAAGAGCTTGCCGCGATTCAGCAAGTGCTGGCATCTGGCTGGATCACGACTGGCCCCAAAAATCAGGCTCTGGAAGAGGCGTTCTGCGCCTTAACCGGCAACCGCCACGCCATTGCCGTCAGCTCGGCAACCGCCGGCATGCACGTGACGTTAATGGCGCTGGGTATTGGCGCGGACGATGAAGTCATTACGCCTTCCATGACCTGGGTTTCCACACTCAATATGATTGTGTTACTGGGGGCGACCCCGGTGATGATCGACGTCGATAAAGAGACGCTGATGGTGACGCCAGAGGCCATTGAGGCAGCGATCACCCCACGCACCCGGGCGATTATTCCGGTGCATTACGCGGGTGCTCCGGCAGACATCGACGCCATTCGCGCGGTTGGCGAGAAACATGGCATTCCGGTCATTGAAGATGCCGCCCATGCCGCCGGGACGTTGTACAAAGGCCACCACGTAGGCGGTCAGGGCACGGCGATTTTCTCCTTCCACGCCATCAAGAATATGACCTGCGCCGAAGGCGGGCTGGTGGTGACGGACGACGAGCAGCTGGCTAACCGCATTCGCAGTCTGAAGTTCCACGGTCTGGGCGTTGATGCTTACGATCGTCAGACACACGGTCGTGCCCCGCAGGCCGAAGTCATTTCCCCCGGTTTCAAATACAACCTTGCTGATATTAATGCGGCGATTGCACTGGTGCAGTTAGGCAAGCTGCAGAACGCGAATGCACGTCGGCAGGAGATTGCTCAGCGCTATTTGCGCGAGCTGGCGGATACGCCGTTCCAGCCGCTGGCGCTGCCAGACTGGCCTCACCAGCACGCGTGGCACCTGTTTATTCTTCGCGTTGATGAACAGCGTTGCGGCATTACCCGTGATGCGCTGATGGAAACGCTGAAAGCGCAGGGCATTGGCACCGGGCTGCATTTCCGTGCGGCGCATACGCAAAAGTATTACCGCGAACACTATCCTGTCTCGTTGCCCAATACCGAGTGGAACAGTGCGCGCATTTGCTCTATCCCCTTGTTTCCGGACATGACTCATGACGACACAACCCGCGTCATTGACGCGCTCCATCACATCGCAGGGCGCTGATATGTTTACTCTGCCGCTTGTAGAAAAAGTCTCCGTGGTGATCCCCGTTTTTAACGAAGAAGAGAGCTTACCGGAGCTGATTCGTCGTACCACGACCAGCTGCGACACGCTGGGTATTGATTACGAAATTCTGCTGGTGGATGACGGCAGTAGCGATAACTCCGCGCAAATGCTGACCGCAGCGGCGGAAGAACCGGGCAGCCATGTCGTGGCCGTATTGCTGAACCGCAACTACGGGCAACATTCGGCAATCATGGCCGGTTTCAGCCATGTGACAGGCGATTTAATTATCACGCTGGATGCCGACCTGCAAAACCCGCCGGAGGAGATCCCGCGCCTCGTGGCGAAGGCCAATGAAGGCTACGACGTGGTGGGTACGGTGCGCCAGCATCGGCAGGACAGTCTGTTTCGCAAAATGGCCTCACGCACCGTTAACCGCCTTATTCAGCGCACCACCGGGAAAGCGATGGGCGATTACGGCTGCATGCTGCGCGCTTACCGCCGCCATATTGTCGATGCCATGCTGCACTGCCACGAACGCAGCACGTTTATTCCGATCCTGGCCAATACCTTTGCCCGCAAGGCCGTGGAAATCCCCGTGCAGCACGCCGAGCGGGAGTTTGGTGATTCGAAATACAGCTTTCTGCGCCTGATCAATCTGATGTACGACCTGGTGACGTGCCTGACCACCACGCCGCTGCGCCTGCTCAGTGTTTTTGGCAGCGTGATTGCGCTGGCCGGTTTCTCGCTAGCGATGCTGCTGGTGGTGCTGCGCCTGGCATTCGGCCCGCAATGGGCGGGCGAAGGGATGTTCATTCTGTTTGCCATCCTGTTCACCTTCATCGGCGCTCAGTTTATCGGGATGGGGCTGCTTGGCGAGTATATCGGCCGTATTTATAACGATGTCCGCGCGCGTCCTCGCTACTTTATTCAACGTGTTGTTCGTCAGGAGCATGACGCTCCGCAAGAGGAAAAAAACCAATGAAAGCTGTTGTCTTTGCTTACCATGATATGGGATGTGTTGGTGTCCAGGCGCTGATTGATGCCGGTTTTGAGATTGCGGCGATTTTTACCCACCCGGACAACGCCAGTGAAAATCACTTTTTTGGTTCGGTTGCCCGTATCGCTGCCGAACGCGGCATTCCGGTGTATGCGCCGGAAGAGGTTAACCATCCGCTATGGGTCGATCGCATTCGCGGCATGAACCCGGATGTCATTTTCTCGTTCTATTACCGCAACCTGCTTTGCAGCGACATTCTTAACAGCGCACGCATTGGCGCGTTTAATCTGCATGGCTCGCTGCTGCCTGCCTATCGTGGCCGTGCCCCGCTGAACTGGGTACTGGTCAACGGCGAAACAGAAACCGGTGTGACGCTGCACCGTATGGTCGAACGTGCAGACGCGGGCGGCATTGTGGCCCAGCAGCACGTGACGATTGCCGACAGTGATGAAGCGCTTACGCTGCACCGCAAACTGAGCGAAGCCGCGCAAAGCCTGCTGCGCAGCGCGCTGCCCGCTATTAAGAGCGGCACATTTAGCGAAACCGCGCAGGATGACAGCAAAGCGAGCTATTACGGCCGCCGTACGCCGGAAGATGGCCGCCTCGACTGGGAAAAACCGGCGCAAACGCTGCATAACCTGGTGCGCGCCGTTTCCGATCCGTGGCCGGGTGCGTACAGTTTTGCGGGCACGCACAAATTTATCGTCTGGAAGTCCCGCGTGCGTAATGACCTGGCACCGGCCAGACCGGGTACCGTGCTCTCTGTTGCGCCGCTGGTGGTGGCCTGTACGGATGGCGCGCTGGAAATCCTGACCGGTCAGGCGGATAACGGCGTTTATATGCAGGGTGCGCAACTGGCGCAGTCGCTGGGTCTGGTCGCCGGTGCGTTGCTGACCAGTAAACCGGTGGTGGCGGTGAAACGCCGTACCCGTGTTCTGATCCTCGGTGTGAACGGTTTTATCGGTAATCATCTGACGGAGCGTTTGCTGCGCGATGATAACTACGAGATTTACGGTCTGGATATTGGCGCCGACGCCATCAGCCGTTTCCTCGACTGCCCGCGCTTCCACTTTGTTGAGGGTGACATCAGCATTCACTCTGAGTGGATCGAGTACCACATTAAGAAATGCGACGTTGTGTTGCCGCTGGTAGCGATCGCGACACCTATCGAATACACCCGTAACCCGCTGCGTGTTTTTGAACTCGATTTCGAAGAAAACCTGAAAATCATCCGCGATTGCGTGAAATACAACAAACGCATCATTTTCCCGTCCACCTCCGAAGTGTATGGCATGTGCACCGATAACGTGTTCGATGAAGACAATTCGAACCTGGTGGTGGGGCCAATCAACAAGCAGCGCTGGATCTATTCGGTTTCGAAACAGCTGTTGGATCGGGTGATTTGGGCCTACGGCGAGAAAGAGAACCTGCGCTTTACGCTGTTCCGTCCGTTTAACTGGATGGGGCCGCGCCTGGACAACCTGAATGCGGCGCGCATTGGCAGCTCGCGTGCGATCACCCAGCTTATTCTCAATCTGGTGGAAGGTTCGCCGATCAAACTGATCGAAGGCGGTAAACAGAAACGCTGCTTTACCGATATCAGCGACGGCATTGAAGCGCTGTTCCGCATTATTGAAAACAAAGATGGGCGTTGCGACGGGCAGATCATCAACATTGGTAACCCGGACAACGAAGCCAGTATTAAAGCGCTGGCGGAAATGCTGCTGGAAAGCTTTGAGAGACACCCGCTGCGCGATCGCTTCCCGCCGTTTGCCGGTTTCCGCGAAGTGGAAAGCAGCAGCTACTATGGCAAAGGCTACCAGGATGTGGAGCACCGTAAGCCCAGCATTCGTAACGCCAAACGCTGCCTGAACTGGGAGCCAAAGGTCGATATGCGCCAGACCATCGATGAGACGCTGGATTTCTTCCTGCGTACTGTCGAACTCACCGATGAGAAAAACGCATGAAGTCAGTCGGCTTACGCATTGATGTCGATACCTTTCGTGGCACCCGAGACGGTGTGCCACGTCTGCTTCAACTTCTGAAAAAGCACAACATTGAGGCGAGCTTTTTCTTTAGCGTCGGGCCGGACAATATGGGGCGCCACATCTGGCGCCTGCTTAAGCCGCAATTTTTATGGAAGATGCTGCGCTCGCGCGCGGCATCGCTCTACGGCTGGGATATCCTGCTGGCTGGCACCGCATGGCCGGGCAAAAAAATCGGCGAAGGCAACGCGGAGATCATTCGTGCAACGGCGCTTGCGCATGAAATCGGGCTTCACGCCTGGGATCATCATGGCTGGCAACGCTGGAGCGGCGTCTGGGATCAGGCGAGGCTGGAGGCGGAAATCGAGCGTGGCCTGTTGGCGCTGGAGATGATTATTGGCCGCGCGGTAACCTGCTCTGCGGTGGCGGGCTGGCGTGCGGATCAGCGTGTCGTGAAGGCCAAATCGGCGTTCAACTTCCGCTACAACAGCGACTGTCGCGGTACGCACCCTTTTCGCCCGCAGCTGACGGCGAATACCTGCGCCGTGCCGCAGATCCCAGTCACGCTCCCCACATGGGACGAAGTGGTGGGAACGCAGGTCGATGCCGCGCACTACAACCGCTTTATCCTCGATTGCATGCACCGGGATAACGGCACGCCGGTTTACACCATTCACGCCGAAGTGGAAGGCATTGTCGGCGCAGAGGGGTTTGACGAACTGTTAACAATGGCCGCGCAAGAAGAGATCGCCTTTTGCCCGCTGAGTCAGCTGTTACCGGCAGATGTCAGTACGCTGCCGGTGGGCAAGGTGGTGCGCGGAGAAGTGGCTGGCCGGGAAGGCTGGCTGGGTTGCCAACAACTGTTGAGTACAGAATGAAATCCATTAACACCTCGATGCTGGCGCTGGTCGCTCTGTTTGCACTCTATTACCTCGTTCCGCTGGAGTATCGCCTGCTCTGGCAGCCGGATGAAACACGCTATGCGGAGATCAGCCGGGAGATGCTGAACAGCGGCGATTGGGTAGTGCCGCATTTTCTCGGCCTGCGCTATTTCGAAAAGCCGATCGCCGGTTACTGGATTAACAGCATCGGCCAGTGGTTGTTTGGTCACTCAAACTTTTCTGTGCGCTTTGGCTCGGTATTCTCCATTACCGTTTCGGCGCTGCTGACAGCGCTGCTGGCGTGGAAAATGTGGCGTGACAAACGCCTTGCCGTGTTGTCGGGTGTGATCTATCTGACGGCATTTCTGGTGTATGGCATCGGCAGTTATGCCGTGCTGGACCCGATGATCACGCTGTGGTTGTCGCTGGCAATGTTGAGTTTCTGGCTGGCAGCGCATGCGCAAACTCGTGGCGGCAAATTTGCCAGCTATGCATTGCTTGGCGTGGCATGCGGAATGGGAGTTATGACCAAGGGATTCCTTGCGCTGGCAGTACCGGTAATTGGCGTGCTGCCGTGGGTGTTTACGCAAAAACGCTGGAAAGAGGTGCTGACGTGGGGCTGGCTCGCTATTGCCTGCTGCGTGCTGACGGTGTTGCCCTGGGGGCTGATGATTGCCGCGCGCGAAGCGGATTTCTGGCGCTACTTCTTCTGGGTTGAGCATATTCAGCGTTTTGCCCAGCAGGATGCGCAGCACAAAGCGCCGTTCTGGTATTACATTCCATTCCTCATTGCCGGTAGCATGCCGTGGCTGGCGCTGCTGCCCGGTGCGCTGAAATCCGGCTGGCTTGGGCGCAATGAGCAAGGGCAACCGGCATTTTATCTGCTGGGTTGGGTGGTGATGCCGCTGCTGTTTTTCAGTATCGCCAAAGGCAAATTACCGACCTATATTCTGCCCTGTTTCGCGCCGCTGGCGATCCTGATGGCGCGTTATGCGCTCTCGCTCGCACAGATAAAAGGGCGGACATTGCGAGTGAATGCGTGGATTAACCTCGCGTTTGGCGTCGCGGGGCTGATTGCCGTGGTGGTAGTGGCTCCCTGGGGGCTGCTGAAGCACCCGGTGTGGACGCAGATTGAACTCTATAAAGTGTGGCTGGCGGCTTTCGCTTTCGGCGTCTGGGCGCTGTTTGGCTGGCTCGCCAGCCGTGCCAGCGACCAGCGCTGGACGTTCGCGGCCATCTGCCCGCTGGGACTGGCTCTGGTCGTCGGGGCGGTGATCCCGGACAAAGTCATGAACACTAAACAGCCGCAGTTTTTAATCAATTTTGTCAATGACGCGCTGGCACCCAGCCGCTATGTATTGACGGATAATGTTGGCGTGGCGGCAGGGCTGGCCTGGGAACTAAAACGTTCGGATATCATTTTGTATGGATCGCAGGGTGAGCTGACTTACGGCCTTGCTTTTCCGGACGCAAAAGGGCGCTTTGTTAGCGAGGCTGATTTCAGCAACTGGTTGGCGCAGCATCGCCAGAAAGGTATTGTCTCGCTCATATTGCGTCAATCACAAGCGGATGATTTTACCCGGCTGCCTCTTCCGAAACCGGATAACGTCTATGTTCAGGGGCGTATGGTCTTTATTCAGTACTATCCACAATGACAAGCTGGTTCTTACTTGCGCTGGCAAGCCTGTTGAGCTGCGTCGGGCAGTTATGCCAGAAACAGGCAACACGTCCTGGCAAGGCCGGGGATCGTGGCAGGCATATCGGCCTGTGGCTGGGGCTTGCGCTGGTTGCGCTTGGCGCGAGTATGGCGCTGTGGCTGCTGGTGCTGCAGCGCATTCCGGTGGGCGTGGCGTACCCGATGCTCAGCCTCAACTTTATTTGGGTGACGCTGGCGGCGCGCTTTATCTGGCGTGAGCGGGTGACTGCCCGCCATGCGGTGGGCGTGACGTTGATCATGGCAGGCATTGTGTTGCTGGGGAGTTCGTTATGAAAGGCGTTTACTGGACGCTGGGAAGCGTTCTGCTGGTTAGCATGGCGCAGTTGTTGCTGCGCTCGGCAATGCAGGCACTGCCGCCGGTGACGTTATCGTGGTCGTTTGTTAGCGCCGTACTGCAACCCCAAAAAGGGACGTTGCTGTTGTTGCTCGGGCTGCTGGGGTATGTTGCGTCGATGGGATGCTGGTTTTTCGCCCTGCACCGCCTGGCGCTGAGCAAAGCCTATGCCCTGCTCAGCCTGAGTTATATTCTGGTATGGGCTGCCGCGATTTGGCTGCCCGGCTGGCACGAAGCGTTTTCATGGCGCGGCGCGCTGGGCGTGCTGGTGATTGTGGCTGGCGTGCTGGTTATTTTTCTGCCGGAAGGATCGCGAGCTGCGCCGCCGAAAGCGTAAACGGGGTGGGCGTACAGACGGACAGACAGACCTCATCGAGTTGGCAATGACTGACGTTCAGGTTGGGCGTGTTGCGGCTGTCGACGCTCACGATTTGCCAGGCGCTGCCGCCGCGCTGTTTGATGATAGCCTCTTTGCGCGTCCAGATCGTCCAGAACGCCTGTAATTGCTGCGACGGGGGCGCCTGGTCAATTTCGGCGTGCTCCGCCTGGCTAAATACCGCGTTGGCCAGGGTTCGCCAGTTTTCGCGCGGGCGGATCACTTCAATATCGCAGCCCACTTCTCCTTCATCGCTTAGCAGCAGCGCAATACGATCGCCACTGTGGCTCAGGTTGAACCACAACGGTACCCCGTCGGCGAATGCCGGCTTCCCTTGTTCACCATACACGATGTCCGGTAGCGGAGAGCATTCACGCGCCAGCAGCACGCGCCCGGCCAGCCAGCTGGCGCGACGCTTGCCTTGCGGTGCCTGTTTGATAAGCGCAGACGGAAGTTCGCCTGTGCTCAGCGTGGAGATCGTGCCCAGTACAACCCGATACATAGGTTTATGCCCAGCGTTTAATAATGATGGAAGTGTTAATCCCGCCAAACGCGAAGTTGTTGCTTTGCAAGTATTCGCAGTCTATCTGGCGCGCTTCGCCCTTGATGTAATCCAGCGCTCCGCACTGATCATCTGGCGTTGTCAGGTTTAGCGTAGGCGCAAACCAGCCTTCACGCATCATTTGCAGACTCATCCACGCTTCCAGCGCACCGCAGGCGCCAAGGGTATGCCCGAAATAGCTTTTCAGTGATGAGATGGGAACATTGTCGCCAAAGATGGCGGCTGTCGCCTGGCTTTCGGCAATATCGCCGCGATCGGTTGCGGTGCCGTGTGCGGAAATATAGCCAATATCCCGCGGGCTGAGTCCGGCAATGTTCAGCGCTTGTTCCATGCAGATTTGCATAGTTTCGCGCTGTGGCTGGGTGATATGCGCCGCGTCGCAGTTGGTGGCGAAACCCACAATCTCGCCATAAATGGTCGCGCCGCGCGCTTTGGCATGCTCCAGTTCTTCCAGAATCAGCGTGCCTGCGCCTTCGCCGATCACCAGTCCATCGCGGCTGGCGTCGAACGGTGACGGGGTCGTTTTGGGTTCATCGTTGCGCTGGCTGGTGGCAAACAGCGTATCGAATACGGCGGCTTCAGACGGGCATAGCTCTTCCGCTCCGCCTGCAACCATCACATCCTGGTAGCCGTGGCGGATTGCTTCCCAGGCATAACCAATGGCCTGGCTGCCAGACGTGCAGGCGCTGGAGGTCGGGATCACCCGCCCGCGCAGGCCGAAAAATAGCCCGGTGTTGACGGCGGTAGTGTGCGGCATCATCTGGACGTAGGTCGTGCCGGTGATGTTATTGGTGTGCTTTTCGGTCAGCATGGTGGCGAATTCGCTCACCGGGCCGGTACTGCCCGTGGAGGAACCATAGGCGATGCCGGTATGACCGCTGGTCAGTACCGGATCGTCAATCAGCCCGGCCTGTTCCAGCGCCAGTTCACTGGCGCGGGTGGAGAGCAGCGAGACACGACCCATGGCGCGGATGCGTTTACGGGTGTAATGCTCCGGCAGGGTAAACTCATCAATTGGCGCGCCAAGCAGAGTGTGCAGGCCAGCATAGATTTGCCACTCCGGCATTTTACGCACGGCGTTTTCGTAAGAAAGCAGACGTTTTGCCACGTCCTGCCAGTTCTGGCCAAAGGCGGTGACGCCGCCCATGCCGGTAATGACGACGCGACGTGTCATAACATTCCCCCGTTGATGGAAATAACCTGGCGGGTGACATAACCCGCAATATCCGACATTAAATAACGGGCAAGCCCGGCGACTTCCTGCGCCTGGCCCATCCGTTTCATGGGAATGATGGCCATTGCTTCTTTCAGTGCCGCCTCTTCCATTTCAATCATGCCGGTATCAATCAACCCCGGTGCGATGCAGTTGACGGTAATTTTTCGTTTTGCCAGCTCAATCGCCAGCGCTTTGGTCGCGCCGATAATACCGGCCTTAGCGGCACTGTAATTCACCTGACCACGGTTACCCATCATGCCGGACACCGACGAGAGCGTAATGATACGACCGCCGTTGCGCAGGCCAATCATAGGCATGATGCATGGCTGGATAACGTTATAAAAACTGTCGAGATTAGTGTGGATCACCGCATCCCAGTCGTCGTCACTCAGCGCCGGGAAGGCCGCATCGCGGGTAATGCCGGCATTACTCACCACGCCGTACCACGCGCCATGCTGCGCGATGTCATCTTCCAGAACGCGACGACATTGCTCGCGGTTGCCCACATCGAAACTCAGTAGGCGGCCTGATCCACCTGCCTGCTCAATGGCGTGTAGCGTTTCACGCGCACCATTTTCATCGCGGTGGTAGTGCACACCAATGGTAAAGCCGTCTGCGGCAAGTTGTTGTGCAATCGCGCGGCCGATGCCTTTACTGGCCCCGGTGACCAGAACAGAACGATTCATGCATTAGCCCCTTGATTAAAAAGCGAAGATAACTCTTCTTTGGTTGGCTGGAAGGTGTTGATACGCCCGCTGGATACGGTCTGTTCGCCAATCTGGATCACACAGTCGAAACTGCCGAAACGGGCATCCTGCATCAGCAGACTGACGTGAATATCCAGCTCGGCTGCGGCGGGCAGAACGCCAGCGGCACAGGTCAGTTCCCGTGCGCCCAGAACCATCCCCAGCGCGCTGCTCTCTTCACCGCGCTGATGGCGGTGCCAGCCGGACCAGACTCCGATGGTCTGCGCCATCAGTTCTAGCGCATACCAGCCGGGCAGGTTGCCTGCGGCATCGAGAAAGGGCGTTAGCACGCCGCCGTTACGCACGGTAACCCGGCAGTGGGCGGTATCGTCTGTGATGTTAAGCACTTCGTCCAGCAGGATCATGGGCGCGTCATGGGGCAACCAGACGCCGGGTGTCAGATACTGGCTCATGTCACTCTCCCCAGCAAAATACTGGCGTTGTTTCCGCCAAAGGCGAAGGAGTTGGATAAGATCACCGGGCGTGCCAGTGGTTGCGGCGCTAATAGCAGGCCGCACGGCGGCAGTGTTGGATCGATCGGTCCACGGCTAAAATCCTGGGCTGGCAGCGGCAGGTCGCGCAGCAGGATCAGCGCACTGAGCGCAGCTTCGGTGATCCCTGCCGCACCCAGCGTATGCCCGGTTAAATGTTTGGTGGAACTGCACGGGACGCGATCGCCAAACAGCTTATGCACCACTGCTGATTCGATCTGATCGTTGAGCGGCGTCGCGGTGCCATGCAAATTGATGTACCCCACATCGTCAGGGGTTATACCGGCTTGCGCCAGCGCCATATTGATGGCGCGGATTGCCCCTTCCCCCTGCGGGTGCGGGGCTGAAATATGCCAGGCATCGCTGGACTCGCCTGCGCCCAAAAGCGCCAGCGGGTGCGGTTCGCGGGTCAGCACCATCAGGGCTGAGGCTTCACCGATGGTAATGCCGCAGCGATCGCGGCCAAATGGCTGGCATAACGTAGGCGAGAAAGATTCCAGGCTGTTAAAACCGTTTACCGGCATGCGGCTGAGGGTATCCGCACCGCCAACAATTGCCACATCCGCCAGACCGGCGTCGATCAAGCGGCGGCCATTGATAATGGCGCGAGCGCTGGATGAGCAGGCAGTAGACACGGTAAAGGCCGGGCCTTCCAGTTGCAGCCAGCGGCTTAAGAAGCGGGATGGATCGCCAAGCTCTTGCTGCGGGTAACGCCACGCCGGGCTCTCTTCGCCACGCAGCGAAAGCTGAACGTGCAAATCGCCTTCGTCCAGACCGGAGGTACTGGTGCCGAGGACCACCGCAACGCGGTCGCGGCCATAGCGGGCGATCGCTTCATCTACCGTGGGCTGGATCTGTTCCAGCGCGGCCAGTAGCAGTTGATTGTTGCGGCTGCGGTGGGCATCCATCCGGGGCGGAATGGCGGGTAGCTCGCCCTCAACGCAGGCCAGTACCACTTCGGTTTGACCCTGTAACCAGCCTGCGCGGGTGCGTATTCCGGGTGCGTGGCCGCGCACCAGGTTCGTGGCGATCGCCTCCGGCGAGTCTCCCAGCGCGTTCACCATGCCGATGGCAGAAATGTAGATCATCTCAGTCACCCAGATATTGAATGGTGATGTGGTACTTGAACGCATGCTGCTCAATGCTGATAGGCTCGCGCTGGCCTTTGCGTTGCAGGTAGGTAATTTCGGTCACCAGCTTGCCACGGGCGTTACGCAGTTCGCGTTTGTCGCCTTTGTCGGTCAGCGTCCAGCCTTTCGGCAGTTGCGGTTGCCAGACACTGAGCGGCCAGTGGCTGATCATCACGTCTGCCAGAACCTGGCTGGCGGGCGGCAGTTGCGGCACCACAATGGACTGCTCAGTGTGGATCCCTGTTTCGTCATAGGTGACGAGGAACAAGCGGATGCCCACGGAAGAGAGTCCGGCAAGGGTGATTTTCTTGTCGTCGGCGTTCATCATCACCAATAACGACTGGGTCTGTCCGTTAAAACTGCCAGTCAGTAGCTGTTGCGCATTGACCGCCGGAGAAATACCCGGCGCGGGCAATGTGACGCGGGTGCCTGGCTCCAGCCACGCTTGTGGGCGTGTACCGTCCAGGGAGTGTGTGGAGTGGCTGCATCCCGTAAGCAGCAGGGCAGCGGCGAACGCGACGCCAGTCCAGAGGGTGCGAATCATCGTTTTCTCTCTTTTTTACCCGGCATTGCGAGGGGGGAGAGCAGGAAGGCGGTAAAAATCCCGCTCACCAGCACAATGCCGAAACTGCTGATAGCCTGAGTGGCGCTGAACACCAGCATCCCCAGGGTGAGTAAAGTGGTTGCCATTGCCAGTGTGACGGCCAGCAATGAGGTGAGCGGCGTGCCGCGCGGATTGCTGAAAAACAGGGTGTAATTTACGCCAATGCCCAACACCAGCACCAACGCCAGCAGTGAAAACAGATTCACCGCATGGCCGCTGAGTGACAGAACTGCCAGTCCGCATCCGAGCGACAAAAGTGAAGGTACCAGACTAATGAGTCCCTTTTTCCAGCCCAGGCGTAGCATGGCCCCGGCGGCAATCACTGCCAGCGCGACGAACAGCAGCCCGGTTAATACCAGGCGATAGAGGGCAAAGAGTTCATCGAAGGCGCTTTTACGGTCAACCCACGCCACGCCAGGCTGTGCCTGCGCCAGTGCTTTGAGTGCTTCGCTCTTTGTTACGCCATCAACCGGAGCCAGCACGCCGCTTTGCCCGTCGGGCAGGGTCAGCCATAGCAAACGCCAGCCTTCGCTGGCCGGGCTGGCAAGCCACTGTTCGACGGTCACGTTCATCGGGCTGAGATCCGGGGACACCGTGCTCATGCCGGCAGCCTGCAAGGTGCGGGCGACGGCAGGGGCGGCGCTTTTCAGTAAGACCAGATCTTGCTGTTGCCGCGCGAGCGAGTTAAGGGGCAGCGTACGAAAGCCGCCAATCAGGCCGTTGTCGCGGGCCTGCTCCAGCTGCGGAACAAATGCTTCCAGGCGCTCCAGCGTCTGTTGCGGCGTGTCGCCATACACCACAAACCACTTCTGATCGACACTTTGCCCGGTTAATGCAGTGATGGCTTTCTCCTGCGCCAGAATACCCTGCGGCAGTGCCTGCAACTGGCTGATATCGTCATTAATACGCAGCGTTGCCAGCCCGGCGAGGGAGAACAGCGCCAGCACGACTGGCAGACCCACGGCGAGTTTTTTATTGCGTCGCCATGCCGCCAGCCAGCGCAACATCAGCGCCATTGCTGGCACCGGCCGTACCGGTAAACCGCGACACAACCACGGGTGCCAGAAAAGCACCGTCAGGCAGGAGGCGCTCAGGCCGACGGCGGCGAAAACCGCCATCTGGCGAATACCGGGGAAGGGTGCCAGCATCATAATCAGGTAGGCGGCGACGGTGGTCGCCAGCGCCAGTAGCAGCGCATTACGCACTTTGGCGAGGCTCTGCCAGGGCGAGGCAACCTCGCCGTGAACCATGCGTTCGGTCAGGTAGTAGAGGCTGTAATCCGCCGAAATACCGATGATGCTCATGCTCATCACCAGCGTCATCAGGTGCAATTCACCAAACAGCAGCAGCGTAGCGACGGTGCCAGCCAGCGCGCCTACGGCAATCGAAATCAGGCACAGCAGCAGCGGCCGCAGGGAGCGGAACACTGCAACAATTAACAGGATCACCCCGAGAACCGTGGCGACACCTAATGTTGATACGTCACGCTTTGCCTGCTGGCTGGCATAATCGCTGTAGAACACCGTCCCGCGCGACAGCAGTTGCGCGTGCGGGAACTGCGCTTTCAGTTGCGCTTCCAGCGATGCCAGCGTGTTAACAAACTGGTGCGTTTGACGCATATCGAATGAGGAACCCGCCAGTTCGCCATGCAGCAGATACCAGTAGTTGCCTTGCTCATCCTGAGTAACCAGCCAGCCATCCATCAGGCGTAACTGCTGACTGTTTTGCGCCATCGCCAGTTGCTCGCCGCGCATCAGCATAAGTGGATCGTTTTGCAGCTCTTTGCCGCTCACGCCGGAAAACGCCGAATAGAGCTGAGTCAGTACCCATTGTGCCTGCGCTTCGCCGCCATTTTGCAGGCGAGCGCGGGTGGCGCGGTCGAGCAGTGCGTTGCGGTGCTGCCAGAAAAAAGTGCCCCATTGCTGCTGGCTTTGCGCGTCCATTGCGCCTTTCAGGTTATTGACGGCCTGCGACTGGTTCAGCAGCGACAGCCACTGTTTTGCCACCTGCGGATCGGCCTGTTTACCCGGGCTCACCAGCCACACCAGTTGTTTGTCGAGGCGCTGCATAAAACCGTCGTTCAGCGCTGGCGGCAGGGAACCCATCGCCTGTGCAGGCAGCATCGCCAGCACACTGCTGTTCATGCGCGCTTTCGGCAGCAGCATCAGCAAAACGCCCAGCAACGCCAGGCAGAGCAGACCCCAGAGCAGCGCCGGACGCGGGGAGTTAGTGCGCGGCAAAGCGTTGCTGTTCGTCATCGGTCAGGGTTGCTGGTGTAAGTTGGTGCCCGGAAAAGGCGATATCGGTCAAATCGCCTTGCTTATCGTTCAGACGAATGCTCTCCAGATAATGCTGCCCGGCGAGTTCGATAGAACGAAATATCTTGTCCAGCGGCGTCGTTACTGGCGTCAGTTTCAGTGTCCAGCGCCCTTCGCCTTGATCGTGAAAGTCGATACGGAAGTTCTGCTCCAGCACGGCGCGATCGGCCTGAAACAAGGCACGCAGCAGATGGTTAAACTGGAACATCTGCGGGTTGTTTTGTGCGGTGATCACCTGCGGTGGCTGGCCATTGATGATTTGCACCATCCGCGAATCATCCAGCATCAGCATCATCGGAAAGGGGGCTTTCTGATCCCACAGCAGCCCTTTATCGCGGGCAATAAGCATGTCACCCTGCGAGCGCAGCGGCTGCGGCAAGTCTTTAATTGTCCGGGTTTGGGTGAAATGCGCACGGATCAGTGGCTGCCCGGTAAAACGCTGTTGCAGCTCGTCCAGCGTGATGGCGTTAACAAATGGGCTAAGCAGCAGGGCTAACAAAGGCCAATATTTCACGGTGTGACTCCCATGCGTTCAAACAGGATAGCCGGGCTGACAAAGCACATTTCACGGCTTTTTTCTTCGACCGCCACCTGGATGGTATAACCGGTGGTGGTACGTTTGCCGCTGGCGGCATCGAAAATGTCGTATGCGATTTTCAGCCGGTTTTCAAACTCTTCCAGCCTGGCGCGAACGCGAAAATGCTGCTCGAACGTCAGGACATCGCGATATTTCACGCGGGTATCTACCACCGGCCAGACATAACCGGAGGCCTTCATCTGGCGGTAGCCGTAGTCAAACTGATTCAGTAGCGCCTCGCGGGCGATTTCAAAATAGCGAAAGTAGTTACCATGCCAGACCACGCCCATCATATCGACGTCGTGAAAAGGTACGCTCAGCGCTACCTCGGCGGTAAACCGCGGATCGTCTAACATTTGTTACTCCTTATCCGTGGACTTCGGCGCGGCGTCGGGCAACCGCCAGAAATCAAAAAAGTTAAACCAGTCGAGTGGCGATTGCAGCGCATAGTGCTCCAGGCGCGCAGCGTATTGATCTACCGCGTCACGCAGTGCTGCCTGCCGTGAGGCGCGTGGCATAGGCAGCGGGTCGGCAAACTGTTCGCAGTGCAGGCGCAATTTTCCCTGCTGGCGCAATGCAAACATCAGCAACACCGGGCAGCGCAGTGCGGCGGCAAGAATAAACGGCCCCTGCGGGAAAGGTGCGGGATGGCCCATAAAGGTGCTCCAGTTGACCCGCCAGTCACCGCCACGTTGCGGGTTCACCGCGAGGCGATCGCCGACGATCGCCACCCAGTCTCCGCGATCGAGAATCTCTTGCAGCATCATGGCGGTTTCCGGCCCGATGTGGGAAACCGGGATCAGGTTGATCGCCGCTTCCGGTGCCATCTCTTGCATGATTTGCTTAAAACGCCGGGCGTTATCATGGAACACCAGCGCATGGATTATTTTGCGCTCGTTGATTTGCGCCAGTGCGCGGCTGGCTTCGACGTCGCCCAGGTGCGAGGCCAGCAGCAGTTTGCCTTTGCCATCATGCAGTCCCAGCGCTTCTTCGGCACCGGGGGCAAGCTCCACATCGCGACCAAGATGCAGCTCACCTCGCCAGCCTGCGACTTTATCCAGCATGGCTTCACCGAAGCGTAAAAAGTGGCGGTAGCTGTTTAGCCCTTCAGGAACAGGCTTTCCACGCGCCACCAGTGTGGTGCGCACCCGTGCCAGCCAGTTTTTCGATGCCCGGCGTGCGTCGCGGGCTGTTAGCCAGTAAACCGCAATCACCGGGTAGAGCAACAGTGAGAAGGCCCGGCGTCCAAGCAGCCGCCAGACCAGCAGCATAAAACGCATGCCCCACAGGCCTTTCACCTCTTTTTGCTGCGCCCAATGTGAACCGGAGCGGCGAAACAGCAGGCCGGGCATGCGCGGTAACATGCCGAAGAACAGGCGGGTATGCATCAGCGAAATACGGACGTTGTCTTTCAGGGCGTCGAAATGCGACAGGCCATCCAGCGGATAGGTCACTCGTGTCGGCACAAAATAGCTGTCGTTGCCCTGCCAGTAGAGGCGCACCATCACTTCGGTATCGAAATCCATCCGTTTGCCGAGCCTGACCCGACTGGCGAGTTGCAGCGTCGGGGCAATCGGGTAGACGCGAAAGCCGCACATACTGTCTTTCAGTTGCAGCGACAGCGTCTCGATCCATACCCAGATATGGGTTATCCAGCGACCGTAGAGACGCGAGCGTGGGATGGTGTCGTCATACAGCGGCTGGCCGGAAATCAGCGCTTGCGGGTGTTGTTCCGCCAGAGCCAGCAGTTTGGGAATGTCTTCTATGGCATGCTGCCCATCGGCATCGACCTGCACGGCATGGGTAAAACCGGCATCGGCGGCGGCTTGCAAACCGCAGAGCACTGCTTCGCCTTTCCCGGCGTTCTGCGGCAGGCGGATCAGCGTCAGGTTGCTGTCGCCGCGCGCCAGCACATCCAAAATGATTGGCGTATCGTCAGTGCTGCCATCATCCACTACGAAAACCTTCAGGCCCGCAGGCTGTAAGCGGGTCAATACGCTGGACATGGTTGCGCCGTGGTTATAACAGGGGATAACCACGCAAGGATTAAAGGTTAGCGACATAGGCGAATCTTTCCGCTGCTGCAGGGATGGCGCATTTCGCCATCGTGACGTTGATAGCTGAACGCCAGCTGCTGTTTATCGGCATCCCAGTCGAGCACCAGGGTGACGACGTTGTCCGGCAGTAGCGGCGCCTGAAATTTAACATGTTGAAGACTGTGAAAGCGGTACTCTGGCGCCAACAAGGTTGTGGCGTAGTGCATGACCCAGTCGAGTTGCGCGACACCGGGCAGCAAAGGCTGGACGGCAAAATGACCGCTGAACCAGAACAGTTCCGGCTCGAGGTGGATCACGATTTCTGCATGCTGTTTTTGCGCCTGGTGGCGTTCAATTTCATGGGGTTTCATGAAATAACTCCTGTAGTTGCGCATAAACACGCTTGTTCATACTGTTGACCGGGATCTCGTCAAGAATGCGCCAGTAACGCGGCACGGCAACAGGCTCAAGCCACGGGATGAGCGCCCGCCGCCACGCCAGTTCCAGCGCCTTGCTGTCGCTCGCTTGCCACTGGCTGCGCGTTTCCTCTTCCAGCACCAGCAGCACACCAATGCCCTGTCGACCGCCGCGGGAGACGGGCAGCGCTGCGGCTTCGCGAATCCCGCCCAGCTCCAGCACACGGCGTTCAATCTCGCTGAGCGAGATGCGCTTCTCTTCGATTTTGACCACCCGGCCACGGCGCCCTGCAATCTGGAATGTGCCCTTTTCATCGAAAATCAGCACATCATCGAGCAATAATCCATCCTGTTCAGGGATGATCGGCGAATGGGCACGAAACGCATCGCCTTCCTGCGCAATTGTCACGCCGGGGAAGGGCAACCAGGCAATCGCGTCCTCGCGGCGATAGCGCCAGGCAAGGATCCCCGTTTCAGTGCTGCCATAAATTTCATCCGGCCAGACACCCAGCCAGGCCGCTGCACTCTGCACATCACGCCACGGCAGCATACCGCCTGCTGAGAGGATCAGCGTGACCGGCGGCGGGGTAAGCTGCGGATCAAGGCGTTTTAAAAACGCGGGGCTACTGATAAAGGCGTAACGATACTGTCCCTCCAGCGCGGCGAGTTGCTCGGCGTAATAGAGCATGGCGGCGTGCAGTGGCAACCCGAGCGACATGGGCAAAAAGATGCGGAATGTCAGACCATACAGGTGCTGCGGCACCACCGAGGCGACAACCCGGCAGCCAGTCAGACGTTCGCCGAAGCGTGCGGCCAGCAATGCTGCTTCTTTGTCGAGACAGGCGATGGGTTTAATGACTCTGCGCGGTTGCCCGGTTGAGCCGGAGGTAAATAATTCGACATGGGCGTCGTTACGCAGCGCCGGAAACGTATATTCATCTGTGGCCTGGTGATTGTCGGATACCACAACCAGACGCGGCCCTTGCCAGTTCAATGCGCGATCGCTTAATACGCCGTCAAACAGTGCTTTTTGTTCCGCCAGTAATGATTCCCGGCTATGACCTGGAATAACCGGGGTTTTCCCGGCATGCAGCGTGGCCAGCAGGGCAACAATAAACAGATAGCTATTTTCAAAGCACAGTGCCCAGCGCTCGCCCGGCTGGCGAGTTAATTGCGCCATGCACTGGGCGACATCGTGACGTAAATGCCCCAGCGTCCATGTCTGTGCGCCAAGCCAGGCTATCGGCGTGTCGTCAGCGCGCGGGCTGCTTAGCCAGGCGGCGAAGGGTAGGGTCTTCATTGGATCTCTCGTTTTATCACCTGGCGGCGTACCAGCCATTCGCCCGCCATCAGCACGCCCATCAACAGATAAGCGATCATGCCGTTCCATGCTGTCCACAGGCGCATATCGCCATGCAGGGCGGTAAATAGCGCAATTCCGCCATTTACAATAAAAAAGCCGCACCAGATTTGCGTCACACGGCGGGTATAGCGAATGGCTGCGACGGGCAGCTGCGGTTCGCGCAGGCGCGCCAGCCGTTCCACCAGCGGCATTGCCGTCCAGAGCGATCCGCCAAATACTGCCAGCATGATGAGATTGACCGCCACCGGGTAGTACAGCAGTAGCTGGTGCGTTTTGAGCAACCAGCTGGCTGCGCAGAGCGCGATGCCGACGACCGCGACGCCGCCAGTGACCGCGCGCAGCGGCGCAGCCGCCTGCCGCGCCTGCCGCAAGCGAAAAAGCAACATCAACGCCATCAACGGCAGCAGCCAGTGCAGGCTGTTATGTGCCAGACCAAACCAGACCACAAATGGCCAGGCCAGCATTAACAGCGCAGCGAAGAGCTTTAGTCCCGATTCGAGGCGGGATTTACGCATGGCGACTTAGTCTTCCTGCAACAGGCGTTCTACGGCGTCGACCACGTCCTGCACGGTGCGCACCGCTTTGAACTCTTCCGGTTTGATCTTCTTACCGGTTTTCTTCTGCAGGTGCACAATCATGTCGACAGCGTCGATACTGTCCAGCTCGAGATCTTCGTACAGGCGGGATTCGGGGGTGATATCCTGCGGTTCGATTTCAAACAGTTTGGTGAGAAGCGCGGAGACTTCCTGATAAATTTCGTTTTTCTCAGTCATAGCGAACCCGTTCTTATGCGCGTTGAGCCTGGATAAAGGAAGCCAGCGTAGCGACTGAATAGAAATGCTGACGCATCTCTTCGCTTTCCGCGGACAGAACAACGGCATATTGATTTTTAATCGCCAGACCTAATTCCAGTGCATCGATTGAATCCAGCCCGAGGCCGTCCCCAAACAGCGCCACGTCCGTTTCGATGTCATCGGCGCTCAGTTCGTCCAGATTCAGTGTGTTAATGATGAGATTTTTAAGTTCAAGATAAAGCTGTTGCATCATTCATTCCTAAAAAGGTGCAAAACCCGGTGTCAATTGATGCAGAAGATGCCGGTTCAACTGCCTTGCTGCCAGCGCCGGTTCTTGCGATTCCGCATCAAAAAATTGTTTTATTGCCACCCTGTCGCGAACCTCAACGGTAAATAGCGGCTTGCGGGGTGGGACGTCATACCATCGGCTGTGTTTATCCAGCAGATGTTCACTACAGTGGATGACCACGATGCGTAAATCACAACCGCAGCGTACAGCAATGTTTGCCGCGCCGCGTTGCAGTGTCATTTTCTCGCCCGGCTGCGTCCGTGTGCCTTCCGGGAAGATTAAAATCGTGTCGCCCTGACGGAGCCGTTGCTCGCAGGCGGGGAGCAGGGCATCTGCCTGGCTGTTGATCAGGTAGTCCGCTGCTTTCACCACACCGCCGAGAAACGGATTGCGTAGCAGTGCGCTCTTCACCAGACAATCGGTTTCCGGCATCACTGATGCCAGCAGAACATAATCAATCAGCGTAGGGTGATTAGCGACCACCAGACAGCCGCGCTCATTGCGCAGCGTGTCGATACCGTGAATGCGGTAATCCAGCGCGCCTGTGGCTTTTGCGATATGTAAAAAAAGCCTGAAGCTGGCGGCGATACTACGCCGCGCCAGACGGCGGCGCTTTGCCCGATCCCGTACGGCAACCAGCAGCAGGTTAAACCACACCAGTGACAACAGCAGCCCGCCGATGCCGAAGAGCGCAAAGCACATACCGGTCATTAACAAGCGCCAGACCCAGTTGATGCGCAGTTTCAGCGATCTCATTTGCGGCTCCAGCGCCAGTTCAGGCGTTCGCCAGCAATGCTGAATGCCGGTGTGTGCGACAAATAATGTTGTAAAAATTGCAGACTTTGCGGCAGCGCAGGCTCGCCATCAAAACAGGCCGCTTCGCTGACGCAGCGCAGGCTTTCTCCCGCTTCGAATACCAGTGCGACGGCATAGGCCCAGGTTGGCATATCGGGATTCAGCCCGGGGTGATAAAACGCGGGCAGCGTGCCGTCAAAATCCACCATTAACACGCGCTTGTAGCCCGCCTGCAGGAAACAGATCACCTCGCACAGCCCCTGCTGGAAGGTGTCCAGCCCGGCGGAAATAGAAGAAGAGACGATCGGTTGCTGCATTGCGATGGTGAGATTGCCGACCGCCGAGTTGTGCACCGACATAGCAAAATCCGTTGGCGAGAGGTCCTGGCCTGTCGCCAGCGCTTGCAGAATACGGTAGTTACGCTCCAGTTCACCGTGGCGGCTGGTAAAGACAACCGCATCCACCTGATGCTGTCGCAGCAGGATCATGCCGCATTCGACAGCCAGACGGCTACCCGAGCTGAGACGGCGCGCGGTCATCATTGGCAGAGTGGTCAGTTTTGCCTGCGGCAACGCTGGATCGATAGCGTGACGGCTTTGTGACCAGTGTTGCCACTGTGCCGTTTCGCTTAATCCCGGTGCTCTGGCCTGCCAGTCGGTAATCTTGAGTGCAAATTTCATTAAACGCGCGTCCGCGAAAAAACGTGATTCCCATTGACGCCGGTAAAAGCGTCATGGCGGCACGGGGCCGCCCTGTCTTATTTTTTATGACATATCAATAAAGTATGCCCCACCCCGAGGTTATCGAGGCGTCTTTCTACGCTAAAGCCAGCCGTATCGAGATAACGCAGGAACTTCTCTGCGCTATAAAAACGGCTGTTGCCATTCGCCATACAGGTGAAGTACAGCGAGGTGGCATTCAGACTGAATGCGGCAGCATCAAATTTTTGCGCGTCCCAGAACAGCTCCATCACGCACAGCCTGGCGTCCGGTTTCATGGCCGCGGCTATTTTACTTAAGATGCCGACAATTTGTTCCCCGGAAAAGCAGTCCAGGAATTGACTCATCCACCAGATATCCGCTTCGTTGGGCAAGGGGGCATTGCTCAACATATCAATTGCGTGGAAGTTGATCCGTGAGGATAATTCCGCTGCTTCTACATTTTGCTGTGCCAGAACAATCTGTTCAGGTAAATCTAACAAGGTAATGGCGACATTATCATCATATTTACAGCAGTTAATCGCCCATTTCCCGGTATTGCCGCCTATATCGTACAGATTTCGCGGCTGGCTGGCGAATACATGCGGCAGTGCGGCATTAAACGCGGCATCAGAATAGTAATGATCAAAAGCAAACCAGCTATCACGCGCCGGGTTCGGTAATTGCGATAACGCCGGGTATATCGTTGGCCACTCACCGAATACACGCAGTCCTGCGGGCTTCCCCTCTTTTAATGCTTCTTCAAGGAAAAACAGCCCCTGGTAACAAACGTCTTGCGAAAAGTCCATATTCACACGCGTCATTGTATCATGAAGCAGGAAGTGTCCGACTTTCGCCAGATAAAAGCGATCTTCACGCCGGGTGACAATTCGCCCGCTAAGCGCCATGTCCAGTAATATACTTGCGGCATATTCATCCGCCTCGCTTTCCTGCACAATTTCGTCCAGGGTTGCGCCCTGTTTTCCTTGTTTATCAAGAAAATCCAGCAGACCAAACTTACGCAAACACACCGCGGTCTGAAATAACATCGGGGCAAAAGCAATACGCTGCGCTTCAGCTATCGCTTCCAATGCGCTGAACGGATCCTGTTCATACATGCTGTGTGCAACCTTTTTTAAATGCATGAGGATTATCGGACCGTTACCGGCCCGACTTTAGGCAGGATGGCAATTAAAGCGCGGCACCGGATGACAAGTTCAACTGAATTTGTTTATCGAGGTTGTTCACCCAGGTATTGTATTTCTTATGAATCCGACCATCAGAGGCTTTGAGATTCATACTACTTTCGTAGTTGATGGAGTAGCTGCTGGCAGAGTAATTGATACGCACTTCGGCAATGTGCCCGCGGTTATCCAGACGGCCTTTAATCACGCCGGGACCCGCATCGTTCATTACCCACTGACGTTGTTGGCCTGCTTTCAGGATGGCAGCACGGACTTGTGCCTGAGTATGACCGGCGCTCACCGGGGCGTCGACATTTTGTACAATGGCGGTGCGGGCACAGCCAGCCAGGGCACCGGCAACGGCAATCACGGCCAGGAACTTAACAATCTTTTTCATGCGAACTCCGTATCAAATAATTGAAGATTGAGAACATGCTTAATTGCTGGAATTAAGCCAACACAATGATGTCATTCAGCAAAATGAGTTTGCCTGCTAATGACAGCAGTGCAGGTTTTCATTCCTGCTTGCGAATTATGGGTGTTTTTTAAAGTGAGTATTGCCCGGCTTTTTATAATTTGTTGCCTGCGTTATGCCGGGCCAGCCTGAGTGCGCGAATAATAAAATAGGATTGTGTACAGTGCAACTATAACTGCTTACCGATATCTCACGTAATAATTGATATCGTATAAATTACAGGGCATTAGCATGGTGATAAATAGGGTAATTAACGAGGTTGCCAGAATGTTATATTAATTCCAAACCTTAAGGTAAACTTTCCCTGGCTGGAACTGGCACCCTTGATAAAAAACAACGCCCGCATAAACTCTGCGGGCGTTATTATTTTCTTTACTTTATCGTTAATGGCATAAATATAAAACTACCCGCGTTGGTAGTATTTTACCCGGGCAGCCGACTTTTGGGCCGGCCTGGACCAAGAAGTATTGCCAGTTTACTGCCACCGGTAGTCGTCTCCATCCAGATTTTACATACGCTGGTGAGCGGAACAGATAACAGCATCCCCACCGGGCCAAGCAGCCATCCCCAAATTAATAACGACAGGAATACTACCAGCGTTGACATACCAAGACGGTGGCCCATCATGCGGGGTTCCAGGATATTACCGAGGATCATATGCACCATCAGGAACAGCACACCCACCAATACGCATTCATAAACACCATTAAACAATAGCGCCTGTAGCATGGGCGGAATGGCGGAGATCACCGACCCGATATTGGGAACATAATTGAGCAGGAACGCCAGCACTCCCCACATCAGGGCGAATTGCACATCCAGCGCGACCAGACCCACCCAGACGATAACGCCCGTCCACAAGCTCAGCAGGGTTTTCAGCGCAAGATAATGCGAGACACCTTTCAATGCGCGGTGCAGCCCGGCGATGTGGATTTGCGGGTTACTCAGCGCAAAACGCAATTTGTAAGGTACATGGCGCACTTCAAACAACATAAAGACGACAGTCATCACCAGCAGGACAATGCTGGCCATTGCATTCGACAACTGTGTCATCATGGCCGTGGCAAAGGACATTAATCGATCGGAATCCATACGTTGCAGCATACGTTCTGGCGACATATGCATATTAAGGAAGGGCACCATTCGCTGAAATTCAAGGAACTTACGCGTAAACTCGCGATTATATTTCGGTAACAGTGTCATAAAGTCATTGATTGAGGCGGCCAGTACCCCCACCAGCGCGGTGAGCACAATCAACATCACCAGTACCACAATGGCAATAGCGATGGGACGCTTCAGTCCCCGGCGAATAAACCACCTGACTAACGGGTTGAGGACGATGGCGAAAAAGAGCGCCAGTAAGAGCTGCACAATAATGTCTGCCGCTGCATGGATACCGGCGAGGATCACCACCAGTGCAGCGAGTTTTAAAAGAATGTGTAAACCCATTTGATCAGGCTGAGGTTGCGTCATGTTTAATTCCTTTTGTCATCTGGCCTGTTCAAGTGTAGTGCCTGGTAAGCCCTTCGCCTGACTGAGATATTCTTAAAGTGCGTGCTGATTTCTCTGCGCCGACGTGGTAATAGTGAAACACTGTTGCAAATATCTGGATTGAACTCTCATGCCTGAAAACGCCGCCGAACCGGCGCTTAGCGGATTGCGCCTTAATCTGCGGATTTTGTCCGTCGTTATTTTTAACTTTGCCAGTTACCTCACCATTGGACTGCCGCTGGCGGTACTGCCGGGCTATGTTCATGACGTGATGGGGTACAGCGCTTTCTGGGCGGGTCTGGTCATCAGTTTGCAGTACTTCGCCACGCTGCTCAGTCGCCCGCATGCCGGGCGTTACGCCGACTTGCTCGGGCCGAAAAAGGTTGTGGTGTTCGGCCTGTGCGGCGCGTTGCTCAGTGGTCTGAGCTATTTGCTGGCCGGTGCTGGCAGCCATGCGGGGATGCTGAGCCTGGCGCTGCTGTGCCTGGGACGGGTGATCCTCGGTATTGGTCAGAGTTTTGCAGGAACAGGCGCGACGCTGTGGGGCGTGGGTGTCGTGGGATCGATGCACATTGGCCGGGTCATCTCCTGGAACGGTATTGCAACGTATGGCGCAATGGCGCTCGGCGCACCGTTGGGCGTTCTGTGTTATCAGCATGCCGGTTTACAAGGCCTGTCATTAACCATAATGGCGGTAGCGTTGTTGGCTATTTTGCTGGCGCTGCCGCGTGCGGCGGTCAAAGCCAGTAAAGGTAAACCGCTGCCGTTTCGCGCCGTGCTTGGGCGTGTGTGGCTGTATGGTATGGCGCTGGCGTTGGGCTCTGCGGGGTTTGGTGTTATCGCCACCTTTATTACCCTCTACTATGATGCGAAGGGCTGGGAAGGCGCTGCGTTTGCCCTGACGCTGTTCAGCGTGGCTTTTGTCGGCGCGCGTTTGCTCTTTCCTAATGGTATTAACCGTCTTGGCGGCCTGAATGTGGCGATGATCTGCTTTGTGATTGAAACCCTCGGACTGGTGCTGGTTGGGCTGGCGGTTGATCCATGGATGGCAAAACTGGGCGTGTTCCTTGCCGGTGCGGGTTTCTCGCTGGTCTTCCCCGCCCTTGGCGTGGTGGCGGTGAAAGCTGTGCCGCAGCAAAATCAGGGATCGGCGCTGGCGACCTATACGGTGTTTATGGACTTGTCGCTGGGCGTGACCGGCCCGCTGGCAGGGCTGTTAATGGCGTGGTCGGGGGTGTCGACAATTTATCTGGCAGCGGCAGGCCTTGTTGCCGTGGCGCTGCTGCTGGCGTGGCAACTAAAGCAAAGGCCGCCGCTAAGAGAGGCATAAATACGGCTTCGGATGCTCAAAACGTGAGTATTGAGGACAAAGGGCCTGCTGTCTTTCTCCGTTGAACGTCGCCATCAGGCAATAAAAAAGGAACCCGCGGGTTCCTTTTTTTGCATTCGCTGCGCGATTATTTCACCTCAATGGTGTTAATGATGTTCTCGGCGGCGGTTTGCGCTTGCTGCTGGTTGTCTGCTGGCAGGGTAACCTGCAGAGTCAGCAGCTTATTGTCGACTTTGCCCAGTACGACGGAAGACCATGCAGTCTGGCCTTTGGCGGAGATAATGCTGTCGAGCTGTTGCAGTGTCTGGCCTTTCAGTTCGATGGCTTTATTGGTCACCACTTGCAACTGTGGGTCGCGGGCGCGCTGCTGATCTTCCAGACGTTTCGCCAGTGCGGAAAGCGCTTCCTCGGTGTTGTCGCCCACGATCACAATCACTGCTTTCTGCCCGGTGGCATCGGAATAGACGTGCATATTATTGGCCTGGGTACCCAGTTTACCGCTCTGATCGGTCATATCCGCTGGCAGCGAGAAGCTGAGCTTACCATCAAGCAGTGTAACCGGCTGACCACTGGCATTGCTTTCTGCGGCCGCACCAGCAACAGGCTTTTTGCTGTCGCTGTTATCACAGCCTGCCAGCCCGACAACGAGCAGACCAATACCGACATATTTCACCAGATTGCGCATTGACTTCATCCTTTCAATAAACAGCCATAACGGCTCATCGGTGCATCTTATCATAACTGACAAGCCGTACCTTTAACTCGCCTGTAACGCGGGAATTTCAGATTTGTCTGCCAGTCTTTTCAGTAACATATTCAACAATACGCCGTACATCGGCAGGAAGAACGCGATGCTGATAAGCACCTTGAAGCCATAGTCAACGGTGGCGATTTCCATCCAGTGCTGCGCCATGAAGGCGTCCGGGCTGTGCCAGAAAGCAATAAAGAAGAACGCGATGGTATCGCTGGCGTTGCCGAATACAGTGGATGCCGCCGGTGCCAGCCACCAGCGTCGGTGCTGGCGCAGACGGTTAAACACATGCACATCAAGAATTTGACCCAACGCGTAGGCCATAAAACTGGCGGCGGCGATACGCGCCACAAACAGATTGAAGTGAGCAAGTGCGCCAAAGCCCTGCCAGGTGCCCATATAGAACAGTGACGAGATGGCGTAAGAAGCCAGCAGCGCCGGCACCATTACCGCAAAAATAATCCGTCGGGCCAACGGCGCGCCGAAAATGCGCACGGTTAAATCCGTCGCCAGGAAGATAAACGGGAAACTGAACGCGCCCCAGGTGGTATGGAAACCAAAAACAGCGACCGGTAGCTGGACCAGGTAGTTACTGGAGATGATCACCAGCAGGTGAAAAAGCGAAAGCCAGAACAGCGCCTTCATGCGCTGCGAGTGTGTAAACTGCGTCATATTGTGACCTTTTTGGTAAATGGGGTGAGGGAACCCAGTACTTTTTATGCACTGCTGTGCAGAGCCGCCGCATAATACTGCAATCGTAAACGGATGCAATGGCTAATTTTAGCGCAATCGTTAACCTTGCTTGCGTCACAAAAAAGGCAGCGTAAACTAATGCGGTTTTTTCCGTTGTGAGATGAAAATGACCGATCCGTTTACCACTGCCGACCATACGCTGGATGCCCAGGGCCTGCGCTGCCCGGAGCCGGTAATGATGGTGCGCAAAACTGTGCGCAATATGCAGGTTGGCGAAACTTTGCTGATTATTGCCGACGATCCGGCGACCACCCGTGATATTCCCGGCTTTTGCCGTTTTATGGAACATGAGCTGGTCGCCGGGCACACCGCGTCACTGCCTTACCGTTATCTGGTGCGTAAAAGCCACTAATCTTTGCTGCGTAACAGACGCAGCGCGTTGGCGGTGACCAGAACTGTTGCGCCCGTATCCGCCAGCACCGCCAGCCACAGTCCGGTAACGCCGGTAAGCGTCGTCACGAGAAAAATGGCTTTCAGGCCCAGCGCAATGGCGATGTTCTGCCGGATATTTCGATGGGTGGCGCGCGCCAGGCGAATCATCTGCCCAAGGCCAGTCAGGCGATTGTGGGTTAACGCGGCATCTGCGGTTTCCAGTGCCACATCGGTTCCGCTGCCCATTGCAACACCCAGCGTGGCCGCTTTCATCGCTGGCGCGTCATTAATACCATCTCCGACCATGGCCAGCGGCGCATGTTGATTCAGGGCTTGTACCGCACTGACTTTATCTTCCGGCAGCAACCCGGCACGGAAATCCAGCCCCAGCCTTCCGGCAATGGCCGCCGCAGCACGCGGGTTATCCCCGGTGAGGATCACCCCCTGTACGCCCAGGTCGTGCAAGTCGTCGACCGCGGCTTTCGCGTCTTCGCGCAGCGTGTCCTGCAAGGCGAGCGTACCGATCACCGCGTTATCACGCTGAACCACCACTACGGTCTGGCCCTGGCTTTCCTGCTGCGCAATTTGCGTCATCAAATCGCTTTCCAGCACACCTGCAGCGAGCTTATCCGGCGCGCTAATGCGAATAACATGCCCGTCGACCATGGCTTCAATCCCTTTCCCGGCGAGTGTACGCTGCGCCTGTGCAGTCAGAATTGGCAACTGGCGCTGCTGTGCATGCTGGACTATCGCCAGCCCCAGCGGATGAGTCGACCCCTGTTCTACCGCAGCGCTCAGGGCTAACAGTTCCTCTTCGCCGCCTTCGTTCAGCGGGGTTACGGCAGCGACCTGCGGCTTACCGATGGTCAACGTCCCGGTTTTATCGAATGCCACCTGACGGATAGTGCCCAACTGCTCCAGTGCCGCACCGCCTTTGATGAGCGCCCCACGGCGGGCTGCTGCCGCCAGCCCGGAGGTGATCGCCGCCGGCGTTGAGATCACCAGCGCGCACGGGCAGCCAATGAGCAACAATGCCAGGCCTTTGTAAATCCATGCCAGCCACGGCGCAGAAAACAGCAACGGAGGCAGGAGGGCGACCAGCAGCGCCACTGCCATGATCGCGGGTGTATAGACCCGGCTAAAACGATCGATAAAGCGTTCAATCGGCGCGCGGCGTTCCTCCGCTTCTTCAATCAATTTTAGAATGCGATCGATGGCGCTTTCGCCCGGGCGGGACACCACTTCGAGCGTGACCAGCCTGTCGACGCTGGTGGCTCCGGCGGGAACATGTTCACCGCTGGCGCGCCCGACCGGTACCGACTCGCCGGTCAGTGCGCTTTCGTCAAAACTGGCGAAGGTTGTCAGCAGCCGGCCATCTGCCGGTAAACGCCCGCCGGCAGGCACTTCAATGGTGTCGCCAGGTTGCAGTTCACTGGCCGCGACGGACTCGCGTTCGTCATTGCGCAGGCGTATGGCTGTATCCGGCTTCAATGCCATCAACGCCGTAACACCGCGACGCGCACGGCTGGCAGCCCAGCCCTCAAGGCGTTCACCAATCAAAAACAGCAGCAATACCATTGCGGCTTCGGCGGTCGCGCCGATAAACAACGCGCCGATAGCAGCGACACTCATCAGCGTTTCGATAGCGAACCAGCTACCGCTTTTCATTAAACGTAACGCCTGACGGGCAATCGGCCACAGCCCTACCAGTGTGGTCGCGATAAAGGCCGCCTGGCCGAAGGGGTGATTAAACTTTTCCAGCCCCCAGCTTAGCGCCATCATGACCACCAACAGAAGCAACGGCAAATTCTCGCGCAGGCGTGAAGAAGCAGGTTCTGGCGAGCTGTCGGTGCTGCGTAACTGATAACCGGCCTGTTGTACCGCCTGCTCAATCTGGTGACGAATGTCGCGGCTGGCCACGACTGTCAGCTTTTCGGTGGCAAACGCCACTTGCACCCCGTTAATGCCGTCGAGCTGGCGCACGGCGTTTTCGACTTTGCGGGCGCAGGCGGCGCAATCCATGCCGCTAACATGCCAGCTAAAACGTTCACCTCCGACAGGGCTTTCCTCTATGGCTCTGTTTTCGCAGGCTTCGTCGGCGCAGCAGGCGTGCGATTTTTCCGGCATTGGGCGCAGTTTAACGGCGGCGAACTGCGGCGCTTTGTTCTGTTGGGATGGCGGTGTGGGGGCGGTCATGGCATCCTCCGGCTAATGATAATTTTCTCATTAACCGGAGTATGCACTCTGGAGTCGACTCCAGAGTCAAGCGTTTTAAATATACAACGAGCGGACGATAAGAAAGTGCCCTGCAAAATAGCAGGCGGAGGAGATGGCGTTATCTGCGCTGAAGCGTTTGCGGTAGTGGCTACCCAGCCAGACCACGTTGCCAATCAGCAGCAGCGCGGCGCCGACAAAAGCCGAAAGCGCCGTACTGGTTGGGCGGAAGAACCAGAGTTCACCGGCCAGCCAGACCATGACCAGCGTCATAGCGAAAAATGTCAGTACAGGCAGACGCATCTCTTCCAGCCGCGACCAGATCACCGCCACTAACAGTGCGCCAATCACCAACAGCACCAGCGGTAACGGCCAGAAAAAAGAGAGCGTCATCTGGCTGGCAAAGTAGATGGTGTACAGCAAATGGGCGAGGAAAAAAGCCCCGAAGGCGTACAACATTTTTTGCCGTGACAGCAACATCAATGCATCACCCACCAGCGAAGCGCACAGACCCGCGAGTACCAGATAGCTGATGGCATCAAACATGGGCGCTTGCCAGGCCAGCAACAGCAGAAGGAGTAAGGTGACGGGTTTGAATACCCAGCGCTGCCATGCCGGGCCGCGATAAGACGCGTCGACATACAACCAGGCAGACAGACAGACAGCAATAAATGACCAAAGCATAATTAAGTCCCTGTATCTTTTAGCGTTGCGTGAATCTCTCTTATTCAGTGTAGTGGGGGGGAAAGGGGGATGACAATGCGACTCCCCCCTGAAGGGTGTAATTCCGCTTTTTCTGACGGGGTTATTTCTTTGCTTTCAGCTTTTTTTGCCACAGCAGCAGTTCAAAAACACCGAACAAAAAGATGCGCGCTTGTTCTGCTCTGGTCATTTGTGGACCCTCTTTCGGCAGGGCTGTTTTCAGCATGGTGGCCTGTAAGGCATGCATAAACACGGTAAAAACGAGCGCCACATTGACGAAAATATTCAACGGGCGTGGAAACGGCTGAATTAAATTCCACAGCAAAAAGACCCAGATGCAGAGCATCATCAGGCGTCCCAGATTAATCAGCAGCGGCATGCTTCTCTCCTTGCGCTTCGCGGTGATACAGACGATAGGCGACCTGACCCGCCACTTTTTCCCGATGCAATTGCCAGTGCGCAGGCACCGGCGGTTGCCCATTTTCTACTTCGCTTTCGATATAAACCAGCGCGTCATCGGCGAGCCAGCCATTGTTTTCCAGCAAACGCAGCGTCTCTTCCAGCATCCCTTTACGAAAGGGGGGATCGATAAACACAATATTGTGCGGCGTACCTGACGCCGCTAAAAACGCCAGCGTATTGGTATTAACCACGTTGGCATTCTTAGCATTGAGCGTGGACAGATTCTTTTGCAACTGCGCGGCAACACTGCGTTCCATTTCCAGCAGCGTGGCGCTGGCGGCATAACGCGAGAGCGCCTCCAGCCCCAGCGCCCCGCTGCCCGCGAAACAGTCGAGACAATGCGCGTCTACCATTGAAGGTGCCAGCCAGTTGAATAAGGTTTCCCGCACGCGGTCGGTCGTCGGGCGCAGGCCTGGGCTGTCGGGTACCGGCAACTTACGGCCTCGCCACTGCCCGCCAATAATGCGTATCTGGCCGCTGGCGGCACGGTTAGGTTTCTTCATGGTCATCGCTTTGGTCATCATTTCGGCCTGCTATTCTAGCGGCCCGACGCTGGACGTGAAACCCTAATCCGCAGGTCGTGATGAGCGTTAAGTAAAGTGGTAGACTATCCGACTAATTAACAAATGTTTTCAGCCCTGGTCGTGCAGACAGGCTGCGCCATGAATCAATCGCGAGGAGTGTAGTCGCCAATGGCAAATGAGAAGAAACGTGGCTTTTTTTCCTGGCTGGGCTTTGGACAGAAAGAACAGGCCGATGAGGCGCAAACCGGGCAACAACCGTCCCCTGAACATCCGGTAGAGGAGACGCCGGTTGTTAAGCCAGCTGTCGATAGCGAAAAATTCGCCGAAGAAGTCGTCGAAGTCACTGAGCAGCTCGCACAGGAAGAGGCCGCCCACGAGGATACGTTGCCGGAACTTGCGGTAGAAGCGCAGCATGCCAGCGTTGAGCATGAAGAACTGCCGTTGCCTGAAGAGGTGGCGCAGCAGGAAATCGGTGCGGAAGAGTGGCAGGCTGAAGCCGAACCGCAAGATGAGGCGGCCGCGGAAGAAACCGATCTGCCGTTGAGTGATGAAGCGCTGGATGCGCAGGCGCTGGCTGCCGAGGCGGCAGAAGAAGCGGTGCTGGTTGTGCCGGTGGAAGAGGCGGCAACCGGGCAGGAAGCGCTCGAACAGGAGAAACCAACAAAAGAGGGGTTCTTTGCGCGTCTTAAACGCAGCCTGCTAAAAACAAAAGAAAACCTCGGTTCCGGATTTATCAGTCTGTTCCGCGGTAAAAAGATCGACGATGATCTGTTTGAAGAGCTGGAAGAGCAACTGCTGATTGCAGATGTTGGGGTCGAAACCACGCGCAAAATCATCACCAACCTGACCGAAGGCGCCAGCCGTAAGCAACTGCGTGACGCAGAAGCACTTTATGGTTTGCTGAAAGAGGAAATGAGCGAGATCCTCGCGAAGGTCGACGCCCCGCTCAATGTGGACGGTAAAAAGCCGTTTGTTATTTTGATGGTTGGCGTGAACGGCGTGGGTAAAACTACCACCATTGGTAAACTGGCGCGCCAGTTTGAGCAGCAGGGGAAATCGGTGATGCTGGCAGCGGGGGATACGTTCCGTGCGGCCGCCGTTGAGCAGTTGCAGGTATGGGGCCAGCGTAACAATATTCCGGTAGTGGCCCAGCACACGGGTGCGGATTCCGCCTCGGTGATTTTTGACGCCATCCAGGCGGCAAAAGCACGCAATGTGGATGTGTTAATTGCCGATACTGCCGGGCGCTTGCAGAACAAAGCGCACCTGATGGAAGAGTTGAAAAAGATTGTCCGCGTGATGAAAAAGCTGGATGAAGATGCGCCGCACGAAGTGATGCTGACGCTTGATGCCAGCACCGGGCAAAATGCGATAAGCCAGGCCAAACTGTTTCACGAGGCGGTCGGGTTGAGCGGTATTACGCTGACGAAGCTGGATGGTACCGCCAAAGGCGGCGTGATTTTCTCGGTCGCGGATCAGTTTGGCATTCCTATTCGTTACATTGGCGTCGGCGAGCGTATTGAAGATCTACGTCCGTTTAATGCGGGCGATTTTATAGAGGCACTTTTTGCCCGAGAGGATTAATAATGATTCGCTTTGAACACGTCAGCAAAGCCTATCTTGGTGGGAGACAAGCGTTGCAGGGGGTGACTTTCCACCTGCAGCCGGGCGAGATGGCCTTTCTGACCGGGCATTCCGGTGCGGGGAAAAGCACCTTGCTGAAGCTTATCTGCGGGATTGAGCGGCCCAGCGCCGGTAAAATTCTGTTCGGTGGGCATGATATTACGCGTCTGAAGAACCGTGAAGTGCCGTTTTTGCGTCGTCAAATCGGTATGATTTTTCAGGATCACCATCTGTTGATGGACCGCACGGTATTCGACAATGTCGCGATCCCGCTGATTATTGCGGGTGCCAGCGGCGATGATATCCGCCGTCGTGTGTCGGCCGCGCTGGATAAAGTCGGCTTGCTCGACAAAGCGAAAAGTTTCCCCATCCAGCTTTCCGGCGGTGAACAGCAGCGCGTGGGCATTGCCCGGGCGGTGGTGAATAAGCCTGCGGTGCTGCTGGCGGATGAGCCGACCGGTAACCTGGATGAAGCGCTCTCTGAAGGGATCCTGCGTCTGTTCGAAGAGTTTAACCGCGTTGGGGTTACCGTGCTGATGGCGACGCACGATCTGGGGTTAATTTCCCGGCGTTCCTATCGCATGCTGAACCTGAGCGACGGCCATTTGCACGGAGGCCATGCGGGTGAATAAGCGTGATGCATTAAACCAGATCCGGCAGTTCGGCAGTAAGTTGGATCGTTTTCGTCAATCGTCTGGCTCGTCCGGCGACAGCAATCGCAATGCGGCGCGGCGCGGCAAAACACCGCCTAAAGCGCCATCGCGTAAAAGCAATGTTTTTAACGAACAGGTGCGCTACGCCTGGCATGGTGCTTTGCAGGATCTGAAAAGCAAACCGCTGGCGACATTCCTGACGGTGATGGTTATCGCCATCTCGCTGACGCTGCCGAGTGTCTGCTATATGGTGTATAAAAACGTCAACCAGGCGGCTTCGCAGTACTATCCTTCACCGCAGATCACCGTGTATTTCGACAAAGCGCTGGATGATAACGCCGCGCAGCAGGTGGTTGGGCAGTTGCAGTCCGAGCAGGGCGTTGAAAAGGTGAACTACCTGTCACGTGAGGATGCACTGGGTGAGTTCCGTAACTGGTCCGGCTTTGGCGGTGCGCTGGATATGCTGGAAGAGAACCCGTTGCCAGCGGTTGCAGTGGTGGTGCCCAAACTCGATTTCCAGGGCACGGACTCGCTGAATACGCTGCGCGATCGCATTTCGCATATTCAGGGCATCGATGAAGTGCGGATGGATGACAGCTGGTTTGCGCGCCTGGCCTCGCTGACCGGGCTGGTGGGGCGAGTGTCAGCCATGATTGGCGTTCTGATGGTGGCAGCCGTATTCCTGGTGATTGGCAACAGCGTGCGGCTGAGCATTTTTGCCCGCCGCGACACCATTAACGTGCAGAAACTGATTGGCGCAACGGATGGCTTTATTCTGCGTCCCTTCCTGTACGGTGGTGCTCTGCTGGGCTTCTCCGGTGCCTTTTTGTCGCTGATCCTGTCAGAAATCCTGGTGATGCGTTTGTCCTCGGCGGTAACCGAAGTGGCGAAGGTGTTTGGCACCCAATTTGAGCTGAGCGGATTGTCTTTTGATGAGTGTCTGTTGCTGTTGCTGGTGTGCTCCATGATTGGCTGGATCGCGGCCTGGCTGGCGACAGTGCAACATTTACGTCACTTTACTCCGGATTAAAAAAAGTCTGGTATACTCTTTCCCTGCAATGAAGTTCCCGTAGCAGGGAAAGCGTATGACCTCCTTTCTGCCGTTCCTTGCTTCGGTTTTCATCCTGATGTCACAATTTGTGCGTAATTTATTCACAACCCTACAAGGAACTTGTGGATAAAATCACTGTCTGATAAAAAAGTGGATGTTATTCTCGTTGCTGATAAGCGCTGGCATGTTTGTTGCCTGATGGGGACAGACCGCCGCCAGTTGAAAGTGAATTGAGAGGATTTGAATGACCAAAGAAATGCAAACTTTAGCTTTAGCCCCTGTTGGTAACCTGGAATCGTATATCCGGGCCGCTAACGCATGGCCGATGTTGACGGCTGATGAAGAACGGGCACTGGCTGAAAAGCTGCATTACCAGGGCGATCTGGAAGCAGCGAAAAAGCTGATTCTGTCTCACCTGCGCTTTGTTGTTCATATTGCTCGTAACTACTCAGGCTATGGTCTGCCGCAGGCGGATTTGATCCAGGAAGGGAACATCGGTCTGATGAAAGCCGTGCGTCGCTTCAACCCGGAAGTGGGAGTGCGTCTGGTCTCCTTCGCCGTGCACTGGATTAAAGCCGAAATCCATGAGTACGTGCTGCGCAACTGGCGTATCGTGAAAGTCGCGACCACCAAAGCACAGCGTAAGCTGTTCTTTAATTTGCGCAAAACCAAACAGCGTCTGGGTTGGTTCAACCAGGACGAAGTAGAAATGGTTGCCCGTGAACTGGGTGTTACCAGCAAAGACGTGCGTGAAATGGAATCACGTATGGCTGCGCAGGACATGACGTTTGACATGTCTTCCGATGACGATGCGCAGGACAGCCAGCCGATGGCTCCGGTGCTCTATCTGCAGGACAAATCATCCAACTTTGCCGATGGCATTGAAGATGATAACTGGGAAGAGCAGGCCGCGAATAAGCTGACCGATGCCATGCAGGGGCTTGACGAACGTAGCCAGCAGATTATCCGCGCGCGCTGGCTGGACGAAGAGAACAAGACCACGTTGCAGGAACTGGCTGACCGTTACGGCGTCTCTGCCGAACGTGTGCGTCAGCTCGAAAAGAACGCGATGAAAAAACTGCGCGCAGCGATCGAAGCGTAAGCATACTTGCCTTGAATAAGCCGGGTCGGCGCAAGCCTCACCCGGTTTTTTATTGCCTGATTACCATCCCATTATCACTCCCGGGCATAGCTCCTCCTCTCTTTTGTTGCACTTATCCTACTTTGCTTCTGTCACATCCTGGCAGCAGAGCTGTCCTGTCGGTGTCCCGTTGCTTGCGCGAAACTGAGCGAAATATCGCATTGCTAAAGGCGCTATATACTTGGTAGGCGGGCATACACAGACAGGGGACATAAACGTGAAGAATAACGAATTGCACCAGCGCCGTTTGCAGGCAACGCCGCGAGGGATTGGGGTGATGTGCGGTTTCTACGCCGAGAAAGCGGAGAACGCGACGCTGTGGGATGTGGAAGGGAATGAAGTGATCGATTTCGCTGCCGGGATCGCTGTGCTCAATACCGGGCACCGTCACCCTAAAGTGATCGCCGCAGTAGAAAAACAGTTGCAGGCATTTACGCACACGGCTTATCAAATCGTACCGTACGAAAGCTATGTCTCGCTGGCGGAACGCATTAATGCACGTGTGCCGGTGAATGGACCGGCGAAGACGGCGTTTTTTTCGACCGGTGCCGAAGCAGTTGAAAACGCCGTGAAAATTGCCCGTGCCTATACCCGTCGCCCGGGTGTTATTACTTTTGGCGGTGGCTTTCATGGTCGCACATTTATGACCATGGCGCTGACTGGCAAAGTCGCGCCCTACAAAATCGGTTTCGGCCCGTTTCCTGGTTCGATTTATCACGCGCAATACCCCAATGCACTACATGGCGTAAGCACAGAAGAGGCGCTGAAAAGCCTGGAACGTATCTTTAAGGCGGATATAGCCGCCGATCAGGTGGCGGCCATTCTACTGGAGCCGGTACAGGGTGAAGGCGGCTTCAACGTCGCACCGAATGATTTTATGCAGGCGCTGCGCGCATTATGCGACAGCCACGGTATTTTGCTGATTATGGACGAGGTGCAGAGCGGTTTTGCACGTACCGGCAAACTGTTTGCTTCTGAATATTATGACGTGAAACCTGATCTTATCACCATGGCTAAAAGCCTTGCCGGTGGGCTGCCTTTATCGGCCGTCGCCGGGCGTGCGGAGGTAATGGACGCACCAGCGCCTGGCGGTCTGGGCGGTACCTACGCCGGTAACCCACTGGCCGTCGCGGCAGCGCATGCGGTAATGGATGTGATTGAAGAAGAGGATCTTTGCGAGCGTGCTAATCATCTGGGCAAACATTTGGTGGAAGTGCTGAATAACGCCAAAGCGTATTGCCCGCATATTGCCGAGATTCGCGCTCAGGGTTCAATGGTGGCGGTGGAGTTTAACGATCCGCATACTGGCGCGCCGTCGCCGGAGTTTACCAAACAGGTACAGGATAAAGCGCTGGCTGCGGGGCTATTGCTGTTGAGTTGCGGTGTTTACGGTAACGTTATCCGGTTCCTGTATCCGCTGACTATCCCGGAAGTACAATTCCGTAAAGCGCTGGATATTCTGCACCAGTCGCTGACGCATTAATTATTCAGCCGCCTTATGGGCGGCTTTCTTCTCTTCTCTCATCACGCTGTCGTATAACCTTCAAAAATGTTATTCCATATTCCGAAAAATGGGGTATGTTTTAGCAGAGTATGCTGCCCAGGCACCGGCAGAATGGCTAATAACGACTATCATATTCTTTGCTTATGATAATAAGCAAAACAATGTGCCACACAACAACATCACAACAAATGCAATAACCATAACAATGGGGAATCTCAGGATGAAAATGAAGGGCAAAGCGTTACTGGCAGGATGTATTGCGTTAGCAATGAGCAACGTGGCATTCGCCAAAGATATCAAAGTTGCCGTTGTGGGTGCGATGTCCGGCCCGGTTGCGCAGTACGGTGACCAGGAATTTACCGGCGCTGAGCAGGCGATTGCCGATATCAACGCGAAGGGCGGCATCAAAGGCGACAAACTGGTTGCGGTAAAATATGACGATGCCTGTGACCCGAAACAAGCGGTTGCGGTTGCGAACAAAGTGGTCAATGACGGCATCAAATACGTTATTGGTCACCTGTGCTCCTCTTCTACTCAGCCAGCGTCAGACATTTATGAAGACGAAGGCATTCTGATGATCACACCTGCGGCGACAGCACCGGAGCTGACGGCGCGTGGTTACAAGCTGACGCTGCGTACTACCGGTCTGGATTCCGATCAGGGACCGACCGCGGCGAAATACATTCTGGAAAAAGTGAAGCCACAACGTGTTGCCGTTATTCATGACAAACAGCAATACGGCGAAGGGCTGGCGCGTGCTGTACAAGACGGGCTGAAAAAAGGCGGCGCGAATGTGGTGTTCTTTGATGGCATCACCGCAGGTGAAAAAGACTTTTCTACGCTGGTGGCGCGCCTGAAGAAAGAAAATATCGACTTCGTTTATTACGGTGGCTACCACCCGGAAATGGGCCAGATCCTGCGTCAGTCTCGTGCGGCAGGTCTGAAAACCGCCTTTATGGGGCCGGAAGGGGTAGCAAACGTCTCCTTGTCTAACATTGCCGGAGAATCGGCTGAAGGCATGCTGGTCACCAAGCCGAAGAACTACGATCAGGTGCCGGCGAACAAACCGATTGTGGATGCGATCAAAGCTAAAAAACAGGATCCAAGTGGTGCATTCGTGTGGACCACCTACGCAGCGCTGCAGTCACTGGCTGCGGGTCTGAACCAGTCTGCCGATCCGGCGGCTATCGCAACGTATCTGAAAGGCCACTCGGTGGATACCGTTATGGGGCCGCTCTCCTGGGATGAGAAAGGCGATCTGAAAGGCTTTGAGTTCGGTGTCTTCACCTGGCATGCGAACGGCACAGCGACCGACGCGAAGTGAGAGTGAACTGACTGTCGCCTGTCGTGCCGTTGGCACGTTGGCGGCATTCACTGGCCCCGGTTGCTGACATCAGCCAGCGCCGGGGCTTTGCCGGTTTGCCGCAGCCTTGCCGCAAACGGTAAGAATAACTATGCCGGGTAAGCGTCGCGCTGCCCGGCATTTTTTTAGCGTTTTTCCCAGCCGTTTTTCTGCGCGGTAAAACCCAGCGCCTGCGTAAAGGCGGCCATCACCCCTCTGTCTTCGACACCGATATCCATTATCCACCAACTGGTGATAGCAGGGTTATCGCGGATCACTTCCTCCACCAGATATTGCCCTACACCACGGCGGCGAGTGACGTCCCGCACGCGAAGTGAGTCCAGCGCGCCTTCCGTTCCGCGCAAGGTTACGCGAACGGCGGCCAGCAAACGGTCATTAAAACGCGCGGCATAAATGCGGTGCGTGTCGTCAACATCCAGAGAGGCGGGTGAGTATTCCGGCCAGACCTTCGCTAAATCAATATGATCCTGCTCGGTAAACGTTACCAGTCGGATAATAGTCAATTTCATCTACAGCTTGTCCAAAAGGCGAAAGATACTGTGAGTGTAATCAATTTGCCTGACGGGGTCTGAGAGTTTTTTATTTTTCATGCAACAGGCGAATAATTTTGCCGCAGCCGCTGAGGTAGCGTGAAACATTGGAGATCGAAAAACACGCAGGATTTTAACCTGAACACTAGTGATTTATTCCGCTCTTTGTACCATTATTTTATGCTGGGGTCGGGGCTTTTTTTGTTTATCTCCGATTAAATACAGAATATTATCTCTGCTTAATCGCCTGAAAAATAGAGGATTTAGTCTGGTTTTTGGCAAAAGACTGCGCTAAACCATTAAAGGCACTGGTAAAAATAGCGTTGTACATTAAAAGTACAGTCCGCTTTTAACCATAATAAAACAAAATTATTACACAAATAATTCATGCTCCCGGTGCCCGTGGGCCTGTGAGCTGAAGCGTGAAGTGTAAACACGACATCACGAATGGGGATTTACAAAAAATGAAAAGGAACGCGAAGACGTTGATCGCGGGGATGGTTGCACTTGCGATGTCTCACGCGGCCATGGCGGCAGAGATTAAAGTCGCGGTTGTCGGTGCGATGTCCGGTCCGGTTGCCCAGTGGGGCGACATGGAGTTTAACGGCGCGCGGCAGGCCATTCACGATATTAATGCCAAAGGCGGGATCAAGGGCGACAAACTGGTTGCCGTGGAATATGACGATGCCTGTGATCCGAAACAAGCCGTTGCTGTCGCAAACAAAATTGTTAACGACGGCGTTAAATATGTGATTGGCCATCTTTGCTCATCATCCACGCAGCCGGCGTCCGATATTTATGAAGACGAAGGCATTCTGATGATTACCCCTGGTGCGACGAACCCGGAACTGACCCAGCGCGGCTATCAGCACATTATGCGTACTGCCGGGCTGGACTCTTCGCAGGGACCCACTGCTGCCAAATATATTCTTGGCACAGTTAAACCGCAGCGCATCGCTATTATTCACGATAAGCAACAGTACGGCGAAGGCCTTGCACGTTCAGTGCAAGAAGGCCTGAAAGCTGGCGGTGCAAACGTTGTGTTCTTCGACGGAATCACCGCGGGTGAAAAAGATTTTTCAGCGCTGATTGCGCGTCTGAAAAAAGAAAATATCGACTTTGTCTACTACGGTGGTTACTACCCGGAAATGGGGCAAATGCTGCGTCAGGCGCGTTCCAACGGCCTGAAAATCCAGTTTATGGGCCCGGAAGGTGTGGGCAATGCCTCGCTCTCCAACATTGCGGGTGATGCGGCGGAAGGCATGTTGGTCACAATGCCGAAACGCTATGACCAGGATCCGGCGAACCAGAGTATCGTTGATGCGCTGAAAGCAGAGAAAAAAGATCCGAGCGGCCCGTATGTGTGGATCACTTACGCCGCTGTACAGTCGCTGGCGACAGCGCTGGAGCGCACCGGCGGCGGTGAGCCGCTTGCACTGATCAAAGATTTAAAAGCCAACGGGGCTAAAACCGTAATTGGGCCGCTGAACTGGGATGAAAAAGGCGATCTGAAGGGATTTGATTTTGGTGTCTTCCAATGGCACAGCGATGGTTCGTCGTCTGTGGCGAAATAACTGTCATCCCTCTCTCCGGGCGCAACGTCCGGAGAGATTTAAGAAGGTTATGTTATGTCCGAGCAGTTTCTTTATTTCTTGCAGCAGATGTTTAACGGCGTCACGCTGGGAAGCACTTATGCATTGATCGCCATTGGTTACACCATGGTTTACGGCATTATCGGCATGATTAACTTCGCCCATGGCGAGGTGTACATGATCGGTAGTTATGTCTCTTTTATGATTATCGCTGCGCTAATGATGATGGGCATCGACTCCAGCTGGTTGCTGGTGGCAGCCGGTTTCGTCGGCGCTATTGTGATTGCCAGCGCCTATGGCTGGAGCATCGAACGGGTGGCCTATCGCCCCGTGCGTAACTCCAAGCGCCTGATTGCGCTCATCTCCGCCATCGGTATGTCTATCTTTCTGCAAAACTACGTCAGCCTGACCGAAGGTTCGCGTGATGTGGCATTGCCAAGCCTGTTTAATGGCCAGTGGGTTGTAGGCCATAGTGAAAACTTCTCCGCAAGTATCACGACCATGCAGTTAGTTATCTGGATTGTGACCCTGGTTTCCATGCTGGCGCTGACGCTGTTTATCCGTTATTCCCGTATGGGCCGCGCCTGCCGCGCCTGTTCTGAGGATTTGAAAATGGCCAGCCTGCTGGGCATCAACACGGACCGCGTGATCGCACTGACTTTTGTGATCGGTGCAGCAATGGCGGCTGTGGCGGGTGTTCTGCTGGGGCAATTTTATGGCGTTATCAACCCTTATATCGGTTTTATGGCTGGGATGAAGGCTTTTACCGCGGCGGTACTGGGCGGTATCGGCAGTATTCCTGGTGCAATGATCGGTGGGTTGATCCTCGGGGTAGCGGAGTCCCTCTCTTCGGCGTATTTAAGCACCGAATATAAAGATGTGGTGTCGTTTGCGCTGTTGATCGTGGTGTTGCTGGTGATGCCTACCGGTATCCTCGGTCGCCCGGAGGTTGAAAAAGTATGAAACCGATGCATTTTGCGATGGCGCTGCTTTCAGCTGCGATGTTCTTTATCCTCGCGAGCGTCTTTATGGGTGTGCAACTGGAACTGGATGGCACCAAACTGGTGGTCGACACCGCGGCGGATATCCGTTGGCAGTGGGTATTTATCGGCACCGCAGTGGTCTTTTTCTTCCAACTGTTGCGCCCGGTTTTCCAGAAATCCCTGAAAGGTGTTTCCGGGCCGAAATTCGTTCTGCCGGCGATTGATGGTTCAACCCTCAAGCAGAAACTGTTCCTGCTGGCGCTGTTGGTGATTGCCGTGGTGTGGCCGTTTGTGGTGTCACGCGGTACGGTAGACATTGCCACCATGACGATGATTTATATCATCCTCGGTCTGGGGCTGAACGTAGTGGTAGGGCTGTCTGGGCTGCTGGTGCTGGGCTACGGCGGGTTCTATGCCATTGGCGCTTACACCTTTGCGTTGTTGAACCATTATTACGGTCTTGGTTTCTGGACGTGTCTGCCGCTGGCCGGGCTTGTCTCCGCGGCTGCGGGTTTCCTGCTTGGCTTCCCGGTGCTGCGCTTGCGCGGTGATTATCTGGCGATTGTCACGCTGGGTTTCGGCGAGATTGTTCGCATTTTGCTGCTGAATAACACCGAAGTGACCGGTGGTCCGAACGGCATTAGCCAGATCCCTAAACCGACGCTGTTTGGCCTCGAGTTCAGCCGTACGGCACGTGAGGGCGGTTGGGATACCTTCAGCAATTTCTTCCATGTCGATTACGATCCTAGCGACCGGGTGGTGTTCCTCTACTTAGTGGCGCTGCTGCTGGTGGTCCTGACCCTGTTTGTGATCAACCGCCTGTTGCGGATGCCGCTGGGCCGCGCATGGGAAGCCCTGCGTGAAGACGAAATCGCTTGTCGCTCACTGGGCTTAAGTCCGACCCGTATTAAGCTGACGGCGTTTACCATAAGCGCGGCATTTGCCGGCTTCGCCGGGACGTTGTTTGCGGCTCGCCAGGGGTTTGTCAGCCCGGAGTCGTTCACTTTCGCCGAATCGGCCTTTGTACTGGCGATTGTGGTACTGGGGGGAATGGGGTCGCAGTTTGCAGTGATCCTTGCGGCGATTCTGCTGGTAGTGTCCCGCGAACTGATGCGTGACTTTAACGAGTACAGCATGTTGATGCTGGGTGGTTTGATGGTACTGATGATGATCTGGCGTCCGCAGGGCTTGCTGCCGATGACCCGTCCACAGTTAAAACTGAAAGATGGGCAAGTGAAAGGAGAGCAGGCATGAGTCAGCCTTTGTTATCCGTTGACGGTCTGATGATGCGTTTTGGCGGCCTGCTGGCCGTGAACAACGTGTCGCTTGAACTGCGTGAACAGGAAATTGTCTCGCTGATTGGCCCTAACGGTGCCGGCAAAACCACCGTTTTTAACTGCCTGACCGGTTTTTATAAGCCAACGGGCGGCACCATTAAACTGCGCGAGCAGCATCTGGAAGGGCTGCCGGGGCAGCAAATCGCCCGTATGGGTGTGGTGCGTACGTTCCAGCATGTGCGGTTGTTCCGTGAAATGACGGTGATTGAAAACCTGCTCGTAGCGCAACACCAGCAGCTTAAAACAGGCGTATTTGCCGGGTTACTGAAAACGCCATCATTCCGCCGTGCGCAAAGTGAAGCGCTGGACCGGGCAGCAACCTGGCTGGATCGTATTGGTTTGTTAGCGCACGCTAACCGCCAGGCCAGCAACCTCGCTTATGGAGACCAGCGTCGTCTGGAGATTGTTCGTTGCATGGTGACGCAGCCGGAAATTCTGATGCTCGATGAACCGGCCGCGGGTCTGAACCCGAAAGAGACCAAAGAACTGGACGAGCTGATCGTAGAGCTGCGTAACAATCACAACACGACAATCCTGCTTATTGAGCATGATATGAAGCTGGTAATGGGCATTTCCGACAGAATTTATGTGGTGAACCAGGGGACGCCGCTGGCGAACGGAACGCCGGAAGAGATCCGCAATAATCCGGATGTGATCCGCGCCTATCTGGGTGAGGCATAAGATGGAAAAAGTGATGTTATCTTTTGACAAAGTAAGTGCCCACTACGGCAAAATTCAGGCTCTGCACGATGTCAGTCTGCACATTAATCAGGGTGAGATTGTGACGCTGATTGGCGCGAATGGCGCGGGAAAAACGACGCTGCTGGGTACTCTGTGCGGCGATCCGCGCGCCACCAGTGGGCGCATTGTGTTTGATGGCAAAGATATTACCGACTGGCAAACCGCAAAGATCATGCGGGAAGCGGTGGCGATCGTTCCAGAAGGGCGACGTGTCTTCTCGCGTATGACGGTGGAAGAGAACCTGGCCATGGGCGGTTTTTTTGCCGACAGTACGCAGTATCAGACGCGTATTAAATGGGTTTACGAGCTGTTTCCGCGTTTGCATGAACGCCGCATTCAGCGTGCGGGCACCATGTCCGGCGGCGAACAGCAGATGCTGGCTATTGGCCGTGCACTGATGAGCCAGCCGCGTTTGCTGCTGCTGGACGAACCATCGCTTGGGCTGGCGCCGATTATTATTCAACAAATCTTCGACACCATTGAACAGTTGCGTAAAGAAGGGATGACCATCTTCCTCGTTGAGCAGAACGCCAACCAGGCGCTGAAGCTTGCCGACCGCGGCTACGTGCTGGAAAACGGTCATGTGGTGCTGGAAGATACCGGGGATGCCTTGCTGGCAAACGAAGCTGTGCGTAGCGCTTATCTGGGCGGTTAATCTTTTCCTCAAAATGCCCAAACCGGTCACTTGTGGCCGGTTTTTTATTGTCTTAAAAGTGCCATGCCGGGATGCTGCCGGCGGATTTGATGGGATATGATGCGTGCGGCGCTTGAGGCTTTTTGCCTCATGACAGTCGGTCGTTGTGCGGCAGAAAGAAGAAAGCCCCGAAGGTAAATTTTCAATTCACCAATGCACTGCACCCATTTCTTGGAGTACCCACCACGGGGCATTAGATATTCATTGCCTGAATACTTGATTTGTATGCAAAATGAACCCCACAGATACTCTAACAGGGAACAAAAGAGAGGCTTCTTGAAGGCCACGTATGTATTTATGGCGGTAACGGAATCTGGTGTTCAGATTTTGTCCAGCGCCACGGAATGTACCCTGGTCCCGGTTACAGAAGACTTCGCCATTTATAGGCACTGAATATGAAACACATAACCCTTTTGCTGCTGGCTATTTCATCAGCTTCGATTGCTGCCCCTAAACTACCTGACGCGGAGCAAGTTGCGCTTACGTTTAACAAATGGTACATGCAGCAGATAAATCAAGAAAAGGAACCAATTGAAGGGACTATCATCGACAAATACGTAACCCGTGACACACTCAAAAAGTTAAGAATGGCGAACACGCCACAGCACGCAGATGATATGTATTACGATAGCGATTTCTTCATAAAAACCCAGGATTGGGATAAAGACTGGGTGACTGACGTTACGGTGTTATTTGGTGCTTACGATCCTGTTTGCACAACCGCTTATATTGCGTTCGGCAAAAATAAGAAACACATAATTGCAGATTGTATGGTGCAGGAAGACGGCGCTTGGAAGATTCAATCTGTTAGCATAGGGAGCGCTTCTGAAGCTATCACACCGATAAAGTAACTATATTTACCATGACATTACTGGCCCGCCCCCTCGGAGGCGCTCAGCTCGGTTCTGTGGCCTTCAGCCTGTTTCTGACGCCTCTGTCCATCTCGTGAAAAAACGCGCATGATAATTCCGGCACGCTTGCATGGCTATGCACTTAGATCTGCTCTCCACAAGTTAATGATTACAGATTATGAAATGTCCGCTTTTGGCACTCAGCTGCCATAAGACGATCAAACAACTCAGAGGACATTTCTGTCTCGCGATAAAGGTGCCTTTTCTGCTTTGCGTTGACAGAGCAGCAGGCTGTGAAACAACCGCGGACCTTACTCTGGTGTGTCTTTATGGTGTGTTTCACACTGTTAATATTCATCTGGCTGACCCGAAAATCGCTACAGAGATGTCGACCAGGATGTGGCGGCTTTCATGGCTTACGAATCCGGTTAGTAGCAACCTGGGGGCAGAGAGCAATCCCGGCCTTTTCAGGAGAGGGTGTCTGGTATTTCGCTGAGCGTCTTTATAAAGGGCTTCTCTGCAAGTGGGCACGCCCTTTCCCTTGTCTTCCGGCGATTCGCCATTTTTCCTTCACCTTACTATCATCCTACCGACATTTCCCTGACGTCTGATTGTCATTTATTTGTAATTAAACAGTTATTTTTCTGTCATTCGAGCGTGTCATGTTACCTCGCGAGCATAAAACGCGTGATATCGCGCACCCCGAATAACAAGAGAGAGCACAATGACAACGTTACGACATACAGCTTTGGGTCTGGCGCTGGGATTCGTTTTTGCCGGCAATGCCATGGCCGCAACCACCATTCCATTCTGGCATTCCATGGAGGGGGAGTTAGGTAAAGAAGTTGACTCCCTGGCGCAACGTTTCAATGAAACCCACCCGGATTACAAAATCGTACCGGTGTACAAAGGCAACTATGAACAGAGCCTGAGTGCCGGTATTGCGGCATTCCGTACCGGTAATGCCCCGGCGATTTTGCAGGTTTATGAAGTGGGTACCGCGACCATGATGGCCTCGAAAGCGATCAAACCGGTGTACCAGGTATTTAAAGACGCGGGCATCAACTTTGATGAAAGCCAGTTCGTTCCTACGGTGGCAGGCTATTACACCGACTCTAAAACCGGCCATTTGCTCTCTCAGCCGTTCAACAGCTCCACGCCAGTGCTGTATTACAACAAAGATGCCTTCAAAAAAGCGGGCCTGAACCCGGATCAGCCGCCAAAAACCTGGCAGGATCTGGCCGAATACACCGCGAAGCTGAAAGCAGCGGGTATGAAATGCGGTTACGCCAGCGGCTGGCAGGGCTGGATCCAGATTGAAAACTTCAGTGCCTGGCATGGTCTGCCAGTGGCAACCAAAAACAACGGTTTTGACGGCACTGACGCCGTGCTGGAATTCAATAAACCGGAGCAGGTCAAACACATTGCGATGCTTGAAGAGCTGAATAAGAAAGGGGATTTCAGCTACTTTGGGCGTAAAGATGAATCAACCGAGAAGTTCTATAATGGCGATTGCGCGATCACGACTGCCTCTTCAGGGTCACTTGCAGATATTCGTCACTATGCGAAATTTAACTACGGTGTGGGCATGATGCCTTACGACGCTACCGTGAAAGGTGCGCCGCAGAACGCCATTATCGGCGGGGCCAGCCTGTGGGTGATGCAGGGTAAAGACGCGGCGACCTACAAAGGGGTTGCCCAGTTCCTGGAATACCTGGCTAAACCGGAAAATGCCGCCGAATGGCACCAAAAAACCGGCTACCTGCCGATTACCACCGCTGCGTATGACCTGACCCGTAAAGAGGGCTTCTACGACAAGAACCCGGGTGCGGACATCGCCACACGTCAGATGTTGAACAAACCGCCGTTGGCATTTACCAAAGGTTTGCGTCTGGGCAACATGCCCCAGATCCGTACTATCGTGGATGAAGAACTGGAAAGCGTATGGACCGGTAAAAAATCCCCGCAACAGGCGCTGGATGCAGCCGTAGAGCGCGGAAACCAGTTGCTGCGCCGTTTCGAGCAGTCCACCAAGTCCTGATGTCACCCTGCCGGATGGCGCTCCGTTTACCCGGCTACGTAAGTCCCCTGGCCGGGTAAGCCGAATCGGCTGCCCGGCATTTTCTTAAAAGAGCCGCTCTATGTCCTCATCCCGTCCGGTGTTTCGTTCGCGCTGGCTGCCTTATCTTCTGGTTGCGCCGCAACTGGCAATCACCCTTATTTTCTTTATCTGGCCTGCGGGCGAAGCGTTGTGGTACTCCGTACAAAGCGTTGATCCGTTCGGTCTTTCCAGCCAGTTTGTTGGGTTGGATAACTTCGTCGCGCTGTTTCACGACAGCTATTATCTCGACGCCTTCTGGACGACGATCCGCTTTAGTGCGCTGGTGACCTTTAGCGGTCTGATTGTCTCGCTGTTTTTCGCCGCGCTGGTGGATAACGTGGTACGCGGTAGCCGGATTTACCAAACGCTTATGCTGTTGCCCTACGCCGTCGCGCCCGCAGTGGCCGCGGTGCTGTGGATCTTCCTCTTTAACCCAGGACGTGGGCTGATCACCCATTTTCTGGAGCAGTTTGGTTACGACTGGAACCACGCGCAGAACAGCGGCCAGGCGATGTTCCTGGTGGTGTTTGCCTCGGTCTGGAAGCAGATCAGTTACAACTTCCTGTTCTTTTTCGCCGCGCTGCAATCGATTCCTCGTTCGCTGGCGGAAGCTGCGGCCATTGATGGCGCAGGGCCAGTGCGACGTTTCTTTAAACTTTCGCTGCCACTGATTGCGCCGGTGAGTTTTTTCCTGCTGGTGGTCAACCTGGTGTACGCCTTCTTTGATACCTTCCCGGTGATCGATGCCGCAACGGCGGGTGGGCCTGTACAGGCGACCACCACCCTGATTTATAAAATCTACCGCGAAGGTTTCGCCGGCCTGGATCTGTCGGCCTCTGCGGCTCAGTCGGTGGTATTGATGGTGCTGGTGGTGATATTGACGGTCGTTCAGTTCCGTTATGTTGAAAGTAAGGTGCGCTACCAATGATTGAGAATCGCCCCGGGCTGACGCTGTTCAGCCATATCATGCTTATTCTCGGGATCGCGGTCGTGCTGTTCCCGCTGTATGTCGCCTTTGTCACCGCTACGCTGGATATTAACGCAGTATATGACACCCCGATGACGCTGATCCCCGGCACCCATCTTTGGGAAAACCTGCGCAATATCTGGGTGAATGGCGTTGGTGTGAACAGCGCGCCTTTCTGGCTGATGCTGACCAACAGCTTCATTATGGCGCTGGTGATCACTGTCGGGAAAATCGCCGTCTCGATCCTCTCTGCCTTTGCCATTGTCTGGTTTCGCTTCCCGCTGCGAAATCTCTTCTTCTGGATGATTTTCAGTACGCTGATGCTGCCGGTGGAAGTGCGTATCTTTCCGACGGTAGAAGTGATCGCCAATCTGAAAATGATCGACAGTTATACCGGTTTAACGCTGCCGCTGATGGCTTCGGCCACGGCGACATTCCTGTTCCGTCAGTTCTTTATGACGCTGCCGGATGAGTTAATCGAAGCGGCGCGTATTGACGGGGCGTCACCGATGCGCTTTTTCCGCGACATTGTGCTGCCGCTATCCAAAACCAACCTCGCGGCGCTGTTTGTCATCACCTTTATCTACGGCTGGAACCAGTATCTGTGGCCGTTGCTGATTATCAGCGACGTCAACCTCGGTACGGCGGTCGCGGGCGTGAAGGGCATGATCGCCAGTGGTGAAGGCACCACGCAATGGAACCAGGTGATGGCGGCGATGTTACTGACCTTGCTCCCCCCGGTGATTATCGTTTTAGCCATGCAACGTGCGTTTGTGCGTGGTTTAGTGGACAGTGAGAAATAAGATGGCAGGATTGAAATTACAAGCGGTGACGAAAAGTTGGGACAGCGGAAAGACACAGGTGATCCAACCGTTGACGCTGGATGTCGCCGACGGCGAATTTATTGTCATGGTTGGGCCCTCAGGCTGTGGTAAGTCCACCCTGCTGCGCATGGTGGCCGGGCTGGAGCGCGTTTCCAGCGGCGACATCTGGATCGACAGCCAGCGCGTAACCGAAATGGAGCCGAAGGATCGCGGTATCGCAATGGTGTTTCAGAATTATGCGCTCTATCCGCATATGAGCGTCGAAGAGAACATGGCGTGGGGACTCAAGATCCGCGGGATGGGCAAAGAGCATATTGCCGGGCGCGTCGCAGAGGCGGCACGCATTCTTGAACTGGAAGGGATGCTAAAGCGCCGCCCGCGTGAACTCTCCGGCGGGCAGCGCCAGCGTGTTGCGATGGGGCGCGCGATAGTTCGCGATCCGGCCGTGTTCCTGTTTGATGAGCCGCTTTCTAACCTCGACGCCAAACTGCGCGTGCAGATGCGTCTGGAGTTGCAACAACTCCATCGTCGCCTGAAAACTACCTCCTTGTACGTGACCCACGATCAGGTCGAAGCCATGACCCTGGCGCAGCGCGTGATGGTGATGAACAAAGGGGTCGCGGAGCAGATTGGCACCCCGGTTGAGGTGTATGAAAAGCCTGCCAGCCGCTTTGTGGCGAGTTTTATCGGCAGCCCAGCCATGAATTTGCTGGACGGTCGCATTAGCAGCGCAGGTACCCATTTTGAACTGGATAGCGGCATGGCGTTGCCCATCAATTGGTACTATCGCGGCTATGCCGGGCGCAAGATGACGCTGGGTATCCGCCCGGAACATATTGCGTTAAGCTCACAGTCCGCAGGTGGTGTCCCGCTGGTGATGGAGACGCTGGAAATGCTCGGCGCAGATAATCTGGCTCATGGCCGCTGGGGCGAGCAGAAGTTGGTGGTGCGTCTGGCGCATCAGGAACGCCCGGCGGCGGGCAGCACGTTATGGCTGCATGTGCCGGAAAATCACCTGCACTTTTTTGATGGTGAAACAGGACAACGCGTATGAGTAACTGGCCCTATCCCCGGATTGTCGCCCACCGTGGCGGCGGCAAACTGGCTCCGGAAAATACCCTTGCCGCAATTGACGTTGGCGCCCGCTTTGGGCACACGATGATCGAGTTTGACGCCAAGCTTTCAAAAGATGGGCAGATCTTTTTGCTGCACGACGACAATCTCGAGCGCACCAGTAACGGTTGGGGCGTGGCGGGGGAACTGGCGTGGAACGACTTGCTCAAAGTCGATGCTGGCGGTTGGTACAGCGGCGAATTTAAAGGTGAACCGTTGCCCCTCCTTTCGCAAGTGGCTGAGCGCTGCCGTGAACACGGTATGATGGCCAATATCGAAATCAAACCGACTACCGGCACGGGGCCACTGACCGGGAAAGTAGTGGCGCTGGCGGCTCGCGAACTCTGGGCCGATCAAACCGCACCGCTGCTGTCGTCGTTTGAAATCGATGCCCTGGAGGCTGCACAGCAGGCGGCTCCTGAGTTACCGCGTGGGTTACTGCTGGATGCATGGCGCGATGACTGGCAGGCGCTAACAACTCGCCTCGGATGTGTCTCTTTACACCTGAATCACCGTCTGTTGGATGAGTCGCGCACACGTATGCTGCATGATGCCGGGCTACGTATTCTGGTCTATACCGTCAACGATCCCCAGCGTGCACAAACGTTGCTGCGCTGGGGTGTTGACTGTATCTGTACCGATAACATTGAAGAAATCGGCCCGCATTTCCAGTTTTAAGGTGTTGTGGACAGCGGTGTGCTCTGCAGCAAACCGCCGCTCTGGTTTTGCGGCAGCATATGTTGCTGTGTGCCGGGGCTCACAGTGCTGTTCGCTCCGCTACTGAGCAGGTTGCCGCTCTGGTTTTGCGGCAACATATGCTGTTGCGTCTTCACCCTGCCGTCATTATTGATCCCCTGGCTGAGCATTCCGCCGTTGGTATTGGGGAGCACTTGCTGGCGGCTGGGATCGAACTCCCCCGGCTGAGCCTGCCTTACGCGTTGCGAGTTGTTGTTGATTTGCGTTTGTAGCTGCTGCTGTTGCTGGCGCGTTTGCGTCTGTAACTGTTGATTCAGCATCCCTTTCTGTTGCTGTTGTTGGTTGAGCATCCGCGTTTCCATGCGTTGCTGGCTGGGGATCACATAACCCGGTTGGTTCGGATTATTGGTGGTGTTCAGCGGCTGCGCAAAAGCGGTAAATGGCAGCAGAGCCGCCACAAACAGGTATTTTTTCATTTTCCTTTCCTCCATTGAGGCTCTCCTTAAGTTTACCTGCTTTCATTCATGAAAATGATTTTTTAGGAGTTGTGAACCAGGCTTAAGCGGGGACTGTAGCCCTTATTCTGGAGAACGACGATGATGAAACCGAAGTTGACGCGTTGGGTGGCGATTGCGGCCCTGACGGCGGCAGGCTGTTTTAGCGTAGGCGCAGCGCCCCCCCCGGCGCAGGCACCTGCACCCGTATCTTACGGTGTAGAAGCGGACGTCTTCCATCCTGTGCGCGCGAAGCAGGGCATGGTGGCCTCAGTAGATGAAGCGGCGACCCGTGTCGGTGTTGATATCCTGAAGCAGGGTGGTAATGCGGTAGATGCCGCCGTTGCGGTGGGTTATGCGCTGGCCGTCACCCATCCGCAAGCCGGGAATCTTGGGGGCGGCGGTTTTATGATGCTGCGCACCAAAGACGGGAAGGTGACTGCTATCGACTTCCGCGAAATGGCACCAGCGGCAGCGTCACGAGATATGTTCCTCGACGATCAAGGCAACCCGGACAGTAAAAAATCGCTGACTTCACATCTGGCCTCCGGCACCCCCGGCACTGTGGCGGGCTTTTCGCTTGCGCTGGAAAAGTACGGCACATTACCGCTTAACAAAGTGGTGCAACCCGCCATCAAGCTGGCTAAGCAGGGCTTTATCGTCAATGACGCCCTGGCAGATGACCTGAAAACCTACGGTAGCGAAGTGTTGCCGAACCATGAAAACAGCAAAGCAATTTTCTGGAAGGACGGTGAGCCGCTGAAAAAGGGCGATAAACTGGTACAAAGCAACCTGGCTAAAAGTCTGGAATTGATTGCCGAAAAGGGGCCGGATGGTTTCTATAAAGGCGCGATTGCAGAGCAGATCACGCAAGAGATGAGCAAGAACGGCGGGCTTATCACGAAAGAGGACCTGGCAAATTACAAAGCGGTGGAGCGCACGCCCATCAGCGGTGATTATCGTGGTTATCAGGTTTATTCAATGCCGCCACCGTCTTCGGGGGGCATCCATATTGTGCAGATCCTCAACATCCTTGAAAACTTCGACATGGCGAAATATGGCTTTGGTAGTGCCGACGCCATGCAGGTGATGGCAGAGGCGGAAAAATATGCCTATGCCGATCGTTCTGAATATCTCGGCGATCCTGATTTTGTAAAAGTGCCCTGGCAGGCGCTGACCAGCAAAGCTTATGCGAAAGAGATCGCCAGTAAGATCGATATCAACAAAGCACGCCCTTCCAGCCAAATTCGCCCCGGGAAGCTGGAACCCTACGAGAGTAATCAAACCACGCATTTCTCGGTGGTTGATAAAGACGGCAATGCGGTTTCCGTGACCTATACGCTGAATACCACCTTTGGCACCGGTATTGTCGCCGGGAATACGGGCATTTTGCTGAATAACGAAATGGACGATTTCTCCGCCAAACCCGGCGTGCCGAATGTGTACGGGCTGGTGGGCGGCGATGCAAACGCCGTGGGGCCGGGTAAGCGCCCGCTCTCGTCAATGTCGCCCACGATTGTGGTGAAAGACGGCAAAACCTGGCTGGTTACGGGCAGTCCTGGAGGGAGTCGCATTATCACCACTGTGCTGCAAATGATCGTTAACAGCATTGATTTCGGGATGAACGTCGCCGAAGCGACCAGTGCGCCGCGTTTCCATCATCAATGGCTGCCGGATGAATTGCGCGTTGAGAAAGGCTTCAGCCCGGACACGCAAAAATTGCTTGAGCAGCGTGGGCAAAAAGTGGTGGTAAAAGCCGCGATGGGCAGTACGCAGAGCATTATGGTAGAGCCGGATGGTACGCTGTATGGCGCGTCCGATCCGCGTTCGGTGGATGATTTAACGGCCGGGTATTAAACATTACCCTCTCCCCCACGGGGAGAGGGTAAGCATTAGCCTTTCATGCGCGCCATAAAGTAAGAGTCGACATATTCACCGTTGCGAAACGCAAAACGTTTTGCGGTACCTTCAATTTCAAAACCGAACTTACGGTACAGGGCGAGCGCCGGCGCGTTATCCACAAAGACCGTCAGCTCAATACGTTCAATGCGCAACCAGTTATCACATAAGTTGATCATTTCACGCATCAGCGCACTGGCGACGCCACGATTATGGAACGCTGCAGATACCGCCATGCCAAACACGGCCACATGGCTACGACGCTGATTCTGTTCCACCGTCAGGGTCAGATTTCCTACCACCTGCCCATCAATACAGGCAACCAGCTGTCGGCGACCCGTCTGCGGTTTAAGGCGATCTTCCCACAGTTCGGCCGGAGGATGAGGGAGTTGTAGCAGGTTATGATACACCTCAGGGTGCGCATAAAACTGGCGTAAGGCGTCTGCATCGCGCGCTTCAGCATGGCGTATCACTATCTCACTCATCCTGCTTCTCCTTGTTGGTCGGTATGACCTCCACCTTCCTGGCTTTGTTACACAGCGTCAACTGCCATTTTTTGCAAAAAGGAGTAGACAAGTGCGAATGATAATGATTATTATTGCCATGCGTTCAGGGAAACCGTTGCGGTAATCCTGAAAGCACGACATTGCTCACATTGCTTCCAGTATTTTCTTAGCCAGCCGGGTGCTGGCTTTTTTTTGCCCTGAATCTGGCGGTCTTTTAGGAAGTGGTTCAGGGACAATCTCCGCCAGGTTGCGCTATGGTAGAGGCAGTCACCTTAACAAGGACTGGATCATGACCTTACATTGCGCATTTATCGGCTTTGGCAAAAGCACGACCCGTTATCACCTACCTTATGTTTTAAACCGGAAAGCGAGCTGGAATGTGGCGCATATTTTCCGTCGCCATCCCAAGCCAGAAGAGCAGAACCCGCACTACCAGCACATCCATTTCACCAGCGACCTTGATGATATTTTTAATGATCCTCAGGTTAAACTGGTGATCGTTTGCACGCACGCTGACAGCCACGTTGAGTATGCGAAGCGCGCGCTGGAAGCGGGTAAAAATGTGCTGGTCGAAAAACCGTTTACCCCGACAATGACAGAAGCCATCACCCTTTTTGAGCTGGCGAAGCGTAAAAAACTGACGGTTACGCCATATCAGAATCGCCGCTTCGACGCCTGTTTCCTGACCACCAAAAAAGCCATCGAAAGCGGTAAGCTGGGCGATATCGTCGAAATCGAAAGCCATTTTGATTACTACCGCCCAGTGGCTGAAACGAAGCCAGGCCTGCCGCAGGATGGCTCGTTTTACGGTCTGGGTGTGCACACGATGGATCAAATCATTTCGCTGTTTGGTCGCCCGGATCACGCCGCATATGACATTCGTAGCCTGCGTAATAAAGCCAACCCGGATGATACCTTCGAGGCGCAACTGTTTTATGGTGACCTGAAAGCCATCGTCAAAACCAGCCATTTGGTGAAGCTCGACTATCCGAAATTCATTGTGCATGGTACGAAAGGGTCGTTCATTAAATACGGTATCGATCAGCAGGAAACCAGCCTGAAGGCCAATATCATGCCGTGGGATGACGGGTTTGCGGTGGACGAGAGTATCGGCATTCTTGAATATGTGAATGCGGCTGGTGAGTCGGTGCGTGAGGAGATTGCTCCTGAAACCGGCGACTATGGGCGCGTCTATGATGCGCTGTACGATACGCTGGTGAACGGTGCGCCAAATTACGTCAAGGAATCTGAAGTTCTCACTAATCTTGAGCTGTTAGAACGCGCTTTTGAGCAGGCCTCTCCTGCCACGGTAACCCTCGCTAAATAGCCTGAAATGACTCCTCTGTACTTGTTCATTTTTTTTGAACAGAGGAGTCAATTTTCACCCTCTATGATCGTTGAACGATTGCGTCCACACTTACCCCATCGACAACATACGGGGGTAAAAAAAATGATCTTCTTACGCAAAGCAAACGACCGTGGTCATGCAAATCATGGCTGGCTGGATTCCTGGCACACCTTCTCTTTCGCAAATTATTATGACCCGAATTTTATGGGCTTCTCGGCACTCCGCGTTATCAACGACGACGTGATCGACCCAGGCCAGGGCTTTGGTACACATCCGCACAAAGACATGGAAATCCTGACTTATGTGCTGGAAGGCGCCGTTGAGCACCAGGACAGCATGGGCAATAAAGAGCAGGTTCCGGCGGGCGAATTCCAGATTATGAGTGCGGGCACCGGGGTGCGTCACTCAGAATACAACCCGAGCGATACCGAGCGTCTGCGTCTGTACCAGATCTGGATCATTCCGGAAACGAACGGCATCACGCCGCGTTATGAGCAGCGTCGTTTTGACGCGGCGCAGGGCAAACAGTTGGTGCTGTCGCCGCAAGCGCGCGACGGTTCGTTGAAAGTGCATCAGGACATGGAGCTTTATCGCTGGGCACTGTTGAAAGATGAGCAGTCTGTGCACCAAATCGCGGCTGACCGCCGTGTGTGGATCCAGGTCGTAAAAGGTGACGTCACCATTAACGGTACCAAAGCTACCACCAGCGATGGTCTGGCCATTTGGGATGAGCAGGCGATTTCGGTTCACGCTGATAGCGACAGTGAAATCCTGTTGTTCGACCTGCCGCCGGTATGATGTGGCTTAAATAAATCACGTAACCTTCCGGTTTAGGCCGGAAGGTTACGCGTTGTCCGTGATAAACTGAGAAAATCTCTCTCAGAAAATAATGTCAGGACGATGAAAAAGAAAAGACCCGTACTTCAGGATGTGGCCGATCGCGTGGGCGTGACCAAAATGACGGTCAGCCGTTTTTTACGTAACCCGGAACAAGTTTCCGTGGCATTACGTGGCAAAATCGCGGCTGCGCTTGATGAACTGGGTTATATTCCCAATCGCGCTCCCGATATCCTTTCTAACGCGACCAGCCGCGCTATAGGCGTGTTACTTCCTTCTCTGACCAACCAGGTTTTTGCCGAAGTGTTACGCGGTGTTGAAAGCGTAACGGACGCGCACGGGTATCAAACGATGCTGGCGCACTTCGGTTACAAAGCGGAACTGGAAGAGGAGCGTCTGGAATCTATGCTCTCCTGGAACATTGACGGTCTGATCCTCACCGAACGTACGCACACGGCGCGCACGCTGAAAATGATTGAAGTGGCGGGCATTCCGGTAGTGGAACTGATGGACAGTCGTTCGCCTTGCCTGGATATTGCCGTCGGTTTTGACAACTTCGAAGCGGCGCGGCAGATGACGGCAGCTATCATTGAACGCGGTCACCGGGGCGTCGCTTATCTTGGCGCACGTCTGGATGAGCGTACTATCATCAAACAGAAGGGTTACGAGCAGGCGATGCTGGATGCCGGGTTAACGCCGTACAGTGTGATGGTAGAACAATCTTCTTCCTACACCGCCGGCATTGAACTGATGCGTCAGGCACGGCGCGAGTACCCGCAACTGGACGGGATTTTCTGCACTAACGATGACCTGGCGGTCGGCGCGGCGTTTGAGTGCCAGCGGCTGGGGCTACGTATCCCTGAAGATATGGCAATCGCCGGGTTCCACGGTCACGACATTGGCCAGGTAATGGAGCCGCGTCTGGCAAGCGTGCTCACGCCGCGTGAACGTATGGGGCGTATTGGCGCCGAGCGTCTGCTGGCGCGCATTCGTGGTGAGGCAGTTACGCCGAAAATGTTAGATTTAGGTTTCACTTTGTCACCAGGTGGATCTATTTAGTCTGACAAATTTGAAGTAGCTCACACTTATTCATCTCTGGCACGAATGGATATTGCTTCTCCATTACCCCAGCAGGACAATGTTACCGATAACAGTTACCCGTAACAATTCACTCTTGCACCTGTGGGGGCCTCCCTTTGAGCACGACTAATCTTGATCACCATGTTTATGTCCTGATGGGCGTTTCCGGCAGTGGTAAATCGGCTGTTGCCAGCGAAGTTGCGCATCAGCTGCATGCCGCGTTTCTCGACGGCGACTTTTTGCACCCGCGAAGCAACATCACCAAAATGGCATCCGGCGAGCCGCTGAATGACGATGATCGCAAACCGTGGCTGCAGGCACTTAACGATGCAGCTTTCGCCATGCAACGCACTAATAAAGTGTCGCTGATTGTCTGTTCGGCACTGAAAAAACACTATCGCGATCTGCTGCGTGACGGTAATCCAAACCTCTCCTTTATCTACCTGAAAGGGGATTTCGAGGTGATCGAAAGCCGCCTGAAAGCGCGTAAAGGCCACTTCTTTAAAACCCAGATGCTGGTCACCCAGTTCGACACGCTGGAAGAGCCGGGCGCAGATGAGCGCGATGTGCTGATTGTTAATATCGACCAGCCGCTGGACGGTGTAGTGGCCAGCACAATTGACGTCATTAATAAAGGCAGTGCGCAGTGAGTACATTAACGCTTGTTTTAACAGCAGTCGGCTCTGTGTTGCTGCTGCTGTTTTTAGTGATGAAAGCCCGTATGCACGCTTTTGTCGCTTTGATGGTGGTTTCTATTGGTGCAGGGCTGTTCTCGGGTATGCCGCTGATTAAGATCGCGCAGACCATGGAAAAAGGCATGGGCGGTACGCTGGGCTTCCTGGCGATTGTGGTCGCACTTGGCGCTATGTTCGGCAAAATTCTGCATGAAACCGGCGCAGTGGATCAAATTGCCGTCAAAATGCTTAAATCTTTCGGCCACAGTCGCGCGCATTATGCGATTGGTCTGGCGGGTTTGATTTGTGCGTTGCCGCTATTTTTTGAAGTGGCGATTGTGCTGCTCATTAGCGTGGCGTTTTCCATGGCGCGCCACACCGGTACAAACCTGGTGAAACTGGTGATTCCGTTGTTTGCAGGTGTCGCAGCGGCTGCCGCGTTCCTGCTGCCAGGGCCTGCGCCGATGCTACTGGCATCGCAGATGCATGCCGACTTTGGCTGGATGATCCTGATTGGTCTTTGCGCGGCCATTCCTGGCATGCTGATTGCCGGTCCGCTGTGGGGCAATTTTATTAGCCGCTATGTGGAATTGCACATTCCGGAGGAGGTCAGCGAACCCCATCTGGGTGAAGGCAAAATGCCATCGTTCACCTTTAGTCTGGCGCTGATCCTGCTGCCGCTGGTGTTGGTGGGGATGAAAACCATCGCCGCACGCTTTGTCACAGAAGGCAGTAACCTCTACGACTGGCTGGAATTCATCGGTCATCCCTTCACTGCAATTCTCGTTGCCTGCCTGGTGGCGATTTATGGCCTGGCGATGCGCCAGGGGATGGCGAAAGATCGGGTAATGGAAATTTGCGGGCACGCACTGCAACCGGCAGGGATTATTCTGCTGGTGATTGGCGCAGGCGGCGTGTTCAAACAGGTGCTGGTTGACTCCGGCGTTGGCCCGGCGCTCGGCGAAGCACTAACAGGGATGGGTTTGCCTATCGCCATCACCTGTTTTGTGCTGGCTGCGGCGGTGCGCATTATTCAGGGCTCTGCCACCGTTGCCTGCCTGACTGCAGTGGGGCTGGTGATGCCGGTCATCGAACAACTGCACTTCAACGGCGCGCAAATGGCAGCACTCTCTATCTGTATCGCGGGTGGGTCAATTGTGGTGAGCCATGTCAACGATGCCGGTTTCTGGCTATATGGCCGCTTTACCGGAGCGACCGAAGCGCAAACCCTGAAGACATGGACGATGATGGAAACCATCCTGGGGACCGTCGGCGCGATTATTGGCATGATTGCGTTTACGCTGCTGAGCTAAATCGGCCTGGCCCGGTGACGTTATGCTTGCCGGGCCTGTCTGTCCCGCAGGCCGGAAAAGGCGAAGCCGCCATCCGGCCTTTTTCATGTTATCCCTTCATCCATACCCGAATGCCATCAAGGAACATCTGGGTGGCGAGCATCACCAGAATTAACCCCATCAGACGTTCCAGCGCATTTACACCTTTCTCGCCAAGCAGACGCAGAAACAGCGAAGATTGCAGCAGAATCGCCACGGTACCGCCCCAGGCAATCAGCAATGCGATCACCAGGTGGCCCATCCGGTTAGGGTACTGATGCGATAACAACATCAATGTCGCCAGCAGCGTCGGTCCAGCGACCAGGGGGATGGCCAGCGGCACAATAAAGGGTTCTTCGCCTGCGGGCAGGCCGCTGCTGCTGCCAGACTCGCTGGGAAAAATCATCTTAATGGCGATCAGAAACAGAATAATGCCGCCAGAAATTGAAACCGTCTCGGCACGTAAGTTAAGCAGGGCGAGGATCTTTTCGCCGGCAAACAGGAAGATAAACATCACCAGCAGCGCGATAAGCAATTCGCGGATCATGATCGCCCGGCGGCGTTTTGGCTCAGTGTGTTTCAACACCGACATAAAGATGGGAAGGTTGCCCAGCGGATCCATTATCAGGATCAACAGCACGGTGGCGGAGATGATATCAGTCATTCATTCTTATCCCTGATGCAGGCGGCTGGATGGCATAATTAGCCGCGTTTCTGATGCATTCGCTATCATTGATTAATTTCACTTGCGACTTTGGCTGCATTTTGTAATGTGGGCAATGGTCCAGTCGGAAACTGGTTCGCATACACAGCACACATCTCTGCAGGAACTTCGCTATGAAAAATGTTGGTTTTATCGGCTGGCGCGGTATGGTCGGCTCCGTACTCATGCAACGCATGAGCGATGAGCGCGACTTTGACGCCATTCGCCCTGTCTTCTTCTCAACTTCACAGTTTGGGCAGGCTGCTCCCGCGTTTGGCGGCCAGCCAGCAGGCACGCTCCAGGATGCCTATGATCTGGAAGCGCTGAAGGCACTCGACATTATTGTCACCTGCCAGGGCGGCGATTATACCAACGAAATCTATCCAAAGCTCCGTGAAAGCGGCTGGCAAGGTTACTGGATCGATGCTGCCTCTTCTTTACGCATGAAAGATGACGCCATTATTATTCTCGACCCGGTTAACCAGCACGTCATTAACGAAGGGCTGAACAATGGCATTAAAACGTTTGTTGGCGGTAACTGCACCGTCAGCCTGATGCTGATGTCTCTTGGCGGCCTGTTCGCCAATGATCTGGTGGAGTGGGTTTCCGTGGCGACTTATCAGGCGGCTTCTGGCGGCGGTGCGCGTCATATGCGCGAACTGCTGACGCAGATGGGCCAGTTGCACCACCGTGTTGCTGGTGAGCTTGCGGATCCGGCTTCTGCCATTCTGGATATTGAGCGTAAAGTGACGGCGCTGACTCGCAGCGGCGAACTGCCGGTCGATAACTTCGGTGTGCCGCTGGCGGGAAGCCTGATCCCATGGATCGATAAACAACTCGACAACGGTCAGAGCCGCGAAGAGTGGAAAGGCCAGGCCGAAACCAACAAAATTCTGAATACCTCAAGCATTATTCCTGTTGATGGTTTGTGCGTGCGTATTGGCGCGCTGCGTTGCCACAGCCAGGCATTCACCATCAAACTGAAAAAAGACGTTTCTATTCCGACCGTGGAAGAGCTGCTTGCTGCGCACAACCCGTGGGCGAAAGTGGTGCCAAACGATCGTGAAGTGAGTATGCGCGAGCTGACTCCGGCTGCCGTAACCGGCACGCTGACAACGCCGGTTGGTCGTCTGCGTAAACTCAATATGGGGCCGGAGTTCCTTTCTGCCTTTACCGTGGGTGATCAGTTGTTGTGGGGCGCGGCGGAGCCGCTGCGCCGGGTGCTGCGCCAGCTGGCGTAAGAACACTCAGAGCAAAAAGGGCGCTTCGGCGCCCTTTTTTTATGCTTTTTTCCCGCCAGACAGCGCGATTGTGTTTATTTTTTTAACAGACTGAAAGCGTTGGCTATGCTTTATGTTGGGTGTCTTAACATTTTGCCTGAAAAGGGACCGCGCAGAGCAAATTCCTATGGAGTGCTGCGCCGTCCGGGTCAAAAAAAGTATCGCAACCGAACGTAACAACGGTGGAAGGTGCGATACCACTACAACAGGATGAGAATAATGTCCGTTCATGTTGATAAAGACGTGATTGACGCGCTAATTGCCGGTCATTTTGCCGATCCCTTCTCCGTACTGGGAATGCATTCGACCGACGCGGGTCTTGAAGTTCGCGCCCTGTTGCCAGATGCCACAGAGGTGTGGGTCATCGAGCCAAAAACCGGGCGCAAAGTTGGCAAGCTCGAATGTCAGGACTCCCGGGGCTTTTTCAGCGGCGTACTGGAACGTCGCAAAAACCCTTTCTATTACCAGTTCGCCGTGGTCTGGCATGGCCAGGAGAACCTGATTGATGATCCTTATCGCTTCGGCCCGCTGTTGCAGGAAATGGACATCTGGCTGCTGAGCGAGGGGACACATACCCGGCCTTATGAAACACTGGGCGCGCATGCAGACACCGTAGATGGCGTCGTGGGTACGCGTTTCTCTGTCTGGGCGCCAAACGCCCGGCGCGTCTCGGTTGTCGGGCAATTTAACTATTGGGATGGTCGCCGCCACCCGATGCGTCTGCGACGCGAGAGCGGGATCTGGGAGTTATTTATTCCCGGCGCGCTCAATGGGCAATTGTATAAGTTCGAGATGATCGACGCGGAGGGTAATCTGCGTATCAAAGCCGATCCCTATGCGTTTGAAGCCCAGATGCGTCCGGACACGGCCTCGTTAATTTGCGGCCTGCCGGGCAAAAAAACGCAGAGTGAAGAGCGGCAAAAGGCGAATCAATTTGATGCGCCGATCTCCATCTATGAAGTTCACCTCGGCTCCTGGCGTCGCCATACGGATAACAACTACTGGCTGAGCTACCGCGAACTGGCGGATCAACTGGTGCCTTATGCCAAATGGATGGGCTTTACCCATCTGGAGTTGCTCCCGGTCAATGAACACCCCTTCGACGGAAGCTGGGGCTACCAGCCTACCGGGATCTATGCGCCCACCCGGCGGTTTGGCACACGTGATGATTTCCTGCATTTCATTCATACCGCGCATGCCGCTGGCTTAAGCGTCATTCTCGACTGGGTGCCGGGCCACTTTCCATCCGATGATTTTGGTCTGGCGGAATTCGATGGCACCAAACTCTACGAGCACAATGACCCGCGCGAGGGGTATCACCAGGACTGGAATACCCTGATCTATAACTATGGTCGCCGGGAAGTGAGCAACTTTTTGGTGGGCAACGCGCTGTACTGGATTGAACGTTTTGGCATTGATGCGCTGCGTGTCGATGCAGTAGCGTCAATGATTTACCGCGATTACAGCCGTAAAGAGGGAGAGTGGATCCCTAACGAATTTGGCGGGCGTGAAAACCTCGAGGCCATTGAGTTCTTGCGTAATACCAACCGTATTATCGGCGAGCAGGCGCCGGGTGCGGTCAGCATGGCGGAAGAGTCGACTGATTTTGCCGGTGTGTCGCGTCCTGCGTCGATGGGCGGGCTGGGTTTCTGGTTCAAATGGAACCTGGGCTGGATGCACGACACGCTGGACTATATGAAGCTCGATCCGGTGTACCGCAAGTATCACCACGACAAGCTCACCTTCGGCATGATCTACAACTACACCGAAAACTTTATCCTGCCGCTCTCGCACGATGAAGTGGTGCACGGCAAGAAATCGATTCTTGACCGGATGCCGGGAGATGCCTGGCAAAAATTTGCCAACCTGCGTGCTTACTACGCCTGGATGTGGGCTTTCCCGGGTAAAAAGCTGATGTTTATGGGCAGCGAATTCGCCCAGGGACGCGAATGGAACCACGACAGCAGCCTTGACTGGCATTTGCTGGAGGGCGGTGATAACTGGCACCACGGGGTGCAGCGGCTGGTGCGCGATATGAACCACCTCTACCGTCATCATAAAGCGCTACACGAGCTGGATTTTGATCCCTATGGCTTTGAGTGGCTGGTGGTAGACGATCACGAAGCGTCGGTTTTTGTCTTTGCGCGCCGCGATAAACAGGGCAATGAAATTATCGTCGCCAGTAACTTTACGCCTGTTCCGCGGCCCGGTTACCGCGTGGGCATTAATCAGCCGGGACGCTGGCGCGAAGAGCTGAACAGTGACTCCATGCATTACCACGGCAGTAACACCGGTAACGGCGGCGTAGTACACAGTGAGGCCATTGCTAATCGTGGCCATGAGCACTCGCTTCTTCTGACGTTGCCACCGCTGGGTACCATCTGGCTGGTGCGGGAGGGGGAATGACGCAACTGACGGCCGGTCATGCCACCCCCCACGGTGCACATGTGCTGGAGGAGGGGGTGAACTTCACCCTCTTTTCCGCCCATGCGGAGCGGGTGGAGTTGTGCATTTTCGATGATGAAGGCAACGAACAACGCCTCTCTTTGCCCGGGCGTACCGGCGATGTCTGGCACGGGTTTTTACCGGGTGCGCGGGCTGGGCTGCGTTATGGCTACCGGGTCCACGGCCCGTGGGATCCTGCAAAGGGGCACCGCTTTAATCCGGCCAAACTGTTGCTTGATCCGTGCGCGTTGCGGGTAGAAGGCGATACGCCCGACAACCCCCTGTTTCATAGCGGCTATGACAGCCCCGATCCGCATGATAACGCCGCCATTGCGCCGCGCAGCGTGGTCGTCGATGCCTCGTTCGACTGGCAACACGATGTCTCTCCGCGTATTCCCTGGGGTAACACCGTTATCTATGAAGCCCATGTGAAAGGGCTTACCTGGCTGCATCCGGACATCCCGCCTGCAATCCGCGGAACTTATAAAGCGCTCGGGCACCCGGTGATGATCGACTGGTTTAAACGACTGGGGATCACCGCGCTGGAACTGTTGCCGATCGCCCATTTCGCCAGCGAACCGCGCTTACAGCGACTGGGGCTTAGCAATTACTGGGGCTATAACCCGCTGGCGTTGTTTGCGTTGGATCCGCGCTACGCCAGCGTTCCCGAACAGGCCATCACGGAGTTTCGCGAGGCAGTGAGAGCACTCCATCAGGCCGGGATCGAAGTGATCCTCGATATTGTGCTTAACCACAGCGCCGAGACGGATCTGGACGGACCGACCTTCTCGCTGCGCGGAATTGATAACCGTAGCTATTATTGGATCAGAGAGGATGGTGATTACCACAACTGGACAGGCTGTGGTAACACCCTGAATTTGAGCCATCCCGGTGTGGTGGAGTATGCCCTCGCATGTCTGCGTTATTGGGTCGACACATTCCACGTCGATGGTTTTCGTTTCGACCTCGCATCGGTGATGGGCCGCACGCCAGCGTTTAGCCAGCAGGCCCCGCTGTTTACGGCGATTAAAAACGATCCGTTATTGCGCGATCTGAAATTAATCGCGGAGCCGTGGGATATCGGTCCCGGCGGTTATCAGGTGGGAAATTACCCCGCACCGTTTGCGGAGTGGAACGATCATTTCCGCGATGCAGTGCGTCGTTTCTGGCTGGAACAATCGCTGCCGCTGGGGGAATTTGCCGGGCGCTTCGCCGCCTCAAGCGATGTTTTCAAACGTGGAGGCCGGCTGCCGTCGGCATCGGTAAACCTCATCACCGCGCATGACGGTTTTACGCTGCGGGACTGCGTTTGCTTTAACCATAAGCATAACGAAGCGAATGGTGAAGATAACCGCGACGGAACCAACAGCAACCATAGCAATAATCATGGTGTTGAGGGGTTAAATGCCCCGCTGGATGTGACCGAAAGACGGCGCGCCAGCCTACACGCCCTGTTAACAACGTTGCTGTTGTCGCAGGGGACGCCAATGCTGCTGGCCGGAGATGAACAGGGCCACAGCCAGCACGGCAATAACAACGCCTATTGTCAGGACAATGCCCTGACATGGCTGGACTGGACTAAAGCGGATAGCGGCCTTGTTGCCTTTACCTCTGCGCTTATCCATCTGCGCCAGCAAATTCCGGCCTTAACCTGCGATACATGGTGGGAAGAGGGCGACGGTCATGTCGCCTGGCTGAACAATCAGGGAGAGCCGCTCACGGCAAAAGAGTGGCAACAGGGGATCCTGCGTTTGCAAGTGCTGCTGTCGGGCAATGTATTGATTGTGATTAATGCAACGCCAGAAGTAGCGGAAATCGTATTGCCCGAAGGGGAATGGCGCGCCATTCCTCCCTTTGCAGGAGATGACAACCCGGTCGTAATGGCTGTCTGGCATGGGCCTGCACACGGAACGTGTGTATTCAAGCGGTCATAAGAAAATGGAGTCAGTCATGGTGAGATTAGAAAAGAACGACCCTACAATGTTGGCTCGTCAGCTGCCATTAAAGTCTGTCGCCCTGATTCTGGCTGGAGGGCGCGGTACGCGCCTGAAAGATTTAACCACCAAACGAGCTAAACCTGCGGTGCATTTCGGCGGGAAATTCCGCATCATCGACTTTGCCCTCTCCAACTGTATTAACTCCGGTATTCGCCGTATTGGCGTCATCACGCAATATCAGTCGCACACGCTTGTGCAGCACATTCAGCGTGGCTGGTCATTTTTCAACGAAGAGATGAACGAGTTCGTTGATTTACTGCCCGCCCAGCAACGTGTGCATGGCGAACAATGGTATCGCGGCACGGCAGATGCGGTGACGCAGAACCTCGATATCATTCGCCGTTACGGTGCTGAGTACATCGTGATCCTCGCCGGTGACCATATCTATAAACAGGATTATTCGCGCATGCTGATTGACCATGTTGAGAAAGCAGCGCGTTGTACGGTGGCCTGTTTACCCGTGCCGGTACATGAGGCTACTGCGTTTGGCGTCATGGCCGTCGACGAGCAAGACAAAGTGATCGACTTTGTGGAAAAGCCGGCAAATCCTCCCAGCATGCCTGGTGATGACAGCAAAGCGCTGGCCAGCATGGGCATCTATATTTTCGATGCGGAGTATCTGTACGCCCTGCTCGAAGCCGATGATAAAAACCCCAACTCCAGCCACGACTTTGGTAAAGACATTCTGCCGCAGGTCGTCGAAGCAGGCATGGCGTATGCGCACCCTTTCCCGCTCTCCTGTGTGCAGTCGGATCCCGAGTCTGAACCCTACTGGCGCGACGTGGGGACGCTTGAAGCGTACTGGAAAGCCAATCTCGATCTGGCCTCGGTGGTGCCGGAGCTGGACATGTACGATCAAAGCTGGCCGATCCGTACCTATAATGAATCTCTGCCACCGGCAAAATTCGTCCAGGATCGATCGGGCAGCCACGGTATGACGTTGAATTCACTGGTTGCGGGTGGCTGCGTGATCTCCGGATCGGTGGTGGTTCAGTCGGTATTGTTCAATCGGGTACGGGTGAACTCGTTCTGCAATATCGATTCGTCGGTCCTGTTACCGGACGTCTGGGTGGGACGATCCTGCCGTCTGCGTCGTTGCATTATCGACAGAGCGTGTGAAATCCCTGAAGGGACGGTGATTGGCGAAAACGCGGAAGAAGATGCCCGTCGCTTTTATCGTTCCGAGGAAGGCATTGTGCTGGTCACGCGTGAAATGTTACGCAAGTTGAAAGTCTGAGTGCATTGATTCAAACCTTGCGCGGAAGGGTTCCGCGCGCTGTTTTCCCGCTAATGGCTTCGCTAACCGGGTGGTTTTGAACAGGAGCGATAATGCAGGTTTTACATGTATGTTCTGAGATGTTTCCGTTGCTGAAGACCGGAGGTCTTGCGGATGTAATTGGCGCATTACCTGCGGCGCAGATTGCCGGTGGTGTTGATACTCGCGTATTGCTTCCCGCGTTCCCTGATATTCGACGCGGTGTGACCGATGCAAAAGTGGTGAGCCGCCGCGATACGTTCGCCGGGCGCATCAACCTGCTGTTTGGTCATTTTAATGGGGTGGGGATTTACATGATCGATGCGCCGGATCTTTACGATCGCCCCGGCAGCCCATACCACGATACCAATCAGTTTGCTTACCCGGATAACGTGCTGCGTTTCGCGCTATTGGGCTGGGTGGGGAGCGAAATGGCCAGCGGGCTTGATCCGTTCTGGCGCCCCGATGTGGTGCACGCCCATGACTGGCATGCCGGGCTGGTGCCTGCCTACCTTGCTGCGAACGGTCGTCCGGCGAAATCTGTCTTTACGGTGCACAACCTCGCTTATCAAGGCATGTTTTATGCACACCATATGAATGACATCCAACTGCCATGGTCATTCTTTAACATGCACGGACTGGAGTTCAATGGGCAGATCTCGTTTTTGAAAGCAGGGCTGTATTACGCCGACCATATTACGGCCGTCAGCCCAACGTATGCCCGGGAGATTACCGAACCGCAGTACGCCTATGGAATGGAAGGGTTGCTGCGCCAGCGCCAGTTAGAAGGCCGCTTAAGCGGGATTCTTAACGGTGTGGATGAAAAGATTTGGGACCCGTCGACAGACCTGCTGCTGGGCGCGCGTTACACCCGGGATTCGCTGGAAGAAAAAGCAGAGAACAAGCGTCAGTTGCAAATCGCCATGGGACTGAAGGTCAACGACAAGGTGCCACTGTTTGCAGTGGTGAGCCGTTTGACCAGCCAGAAAGGGCTGGATTTAGTGCTGGAAGCTTTACCGGGGCTGCTGGAGCAGGGGGGGCAACTGGCCCTGCTTGGTGCGGGCGATCCGGTGTTACAGGAGGGGTTCCTCGCCGCGGCGGCTGAGCACTCCGGTCAGGTTGGTGTGCAGATTGGTTATCATGAAGCTTTCTCGCATCGCATTATGGGTGGCGCCGATGTGATTCTGGTGCCGAGCCGTTTTGAGCCATGCGGTTTAACACAGCTGTATGGCCTGAAGTACGGAACCTTGCCGCTGGTTCGTCGTACCGGTGGCCTGGCGGATACCGTTTCCGACAGTTCGCTGGAGAACCTGGCTGATGGTATTGCCAGTGGTTTCGTCTTCGAAGACAGTAATGCCTGGGCGCTGCTTCGTGCGATCAGGCGTGCTTTCGTGTTGTGGTCCCGGCCTTCGCTGTGGCGCTATGTCCAGCGTCAGGCAATGGCCATGGATTTTAGCTGGCAGGTCGCAGCGCAGTCGTACCGCGATCTTTACTTTCGGTTGAAATAGTTTTCCAGGAATCACTCCTATGAATGCACCTTTTACTTATGCTTCACCGACGTTAAGTATTGAGGCATTAAAGCACTCGATTGCTTACAAACTGATGTTCATCATTGGTAAAGATCCGGTCATCGCGAATAAACACGAATGGCTGAACGCAACGCTGTTTGCGGTGCGCGATCGGCTGGTGGAGCGCTGGCTGCGTTCCACCCGCGCGCAGCTCTCTCAGGAGGTGCGTCAGGTCTACTACCTGTCGATGGAGTTCCTGATTGGCCGCACGCTCTCGAATGCGCTGCTTTCACTCGGTATTTATGACGATGTGAAAAATGCGCTTGAGGAGATGGGGCTGGATCTGGAAGAGTTGATCGATGAAGAGAACGACCCCGGTCTGGGCAATGGCGGTCTTGGCCGACTGGCGGCCTGCTTCCTGGATTCGCTGGCGACGCTGGGCTTGCCGGGGCGTGGTTACGGTATCCGCTACGACTACGGCATGTTTAAACAGAACATTGTTGATGGGCGTCAGAAAGAGTCGCCAGACTACTGGCTGGAGTACGGTAACCCGTGGGAATTCAAACGCCATAATACGCGCTATAAAGTCCGGTTCGGCGGCCGTATTCAGCAAGAGGGCAGAAAGAGCCGCTGGGTTGAAACCGAAGAGATCCTTGCGGTGGCTTACGACCAGATTATCCCCGGCTATGACACCGACGCCACCAACACGCTGCGACTGTGGAATGCACAGGCCAGTAGCGCCATCAACCTGGGTAAATTTAACCAGGGGGATTACTTCGCGGCGGTGGAAGATAAAAACCACTCAGAAAACGTCTCACGGGTACTCTACCCGGATGACTCAACCTACTCCGGGCGCGAGTTGCGTTTGCGCCAGGAGTACTTCCTGGTTTCGGCGACGGTGCAGGATATTCTGAGCCGCCACTACCAGTTGCACCAAACGTATGACAACCTGGCGGATAAGATAGCTATCCACCTCAATGACACTCATCCGGTGTTGTCGATCCCCGAACTGATGCGATTGCTGATTGATGAGCATAAATTTGAGTGGGACGAGGCGTTTGAAGTCACTTGCCAGGTATTCTCTTACACCAACCATACGCTGATGAGTGAGGCACTGGAGACCTGGCCGGTAGAAATGCTGGGCAAAATCTTACCGCGCCATCTGCAAATCATCTTTGAAATTAACGACTACTTCCTGAAAACACTGCAGGAGCAGCATCCTAACGATATTGAGCTGTTGGGACGGACATCGATTATTGATGAAGCCAGCGGTCGCCGGGTGCGTATGGCCTGGCTGGCGGTTGTGGTCAGTCATAAAGTTAATGGTGTTTCGGAGCTGCATTCCAACCTGATGGTGCAGTCGTTGTTTGCCGACTTTGCCGAAATCTTCCCGATGCGCTTCATCAACGTTACCAACGGCGTAACGCCGCGCCGCTGGCTGGCGCTGGCCAACCCGTCGTTGTCGGAAGTGCTGGACGAAAATATCGGCCGCACCTGGCGTACCGACCTCAGTCAGCTCAGCGAGCTGGAGCAACATATTGACTACCCGACGGTAAATCAGGCGGTGCGTCATGCCAAGCTGGAGAATAAAAAACGGCTCGCCAATGTCATCGGTCAGCAGCTCAATGTGGTGGTAAATCCGAAGGCGCTGTTTGATGTGCAGATCAAGCGTATTCATGAGTACAAACGTCAACTTATGAACGTGCTACATGTGATCACCCGCTATAACCGCATTAAAGCCGATCCGACGGCAGAGTGGGTGCCGAGGGTGAATATTTTCGCTGGCAAGGCGGCCTCGGCATATTACATGGCCAAGCATATTATTCACTTGATTAACGATGTCGCGCAGGTGATCAACAACGATCCGGACATCGGCGATAAGCTGAAAGTGGTGTTCATTCCTAACTACAGTGTCAGTCTGGCTCAGGTAATTATTCCCGCGGCGGATCTCTCTGAGCAAATTTCGCTGGCGGGTACGGAGGCTTCCGGCACCAGTAACATGAAATTTGCCCTGAACGGCGCGCTGACTATCGGTACGCTGGATGGCGCAAATGTGGAGATGCTGGAGCATGTCGGTGCAGAAAATATCTTTATCTTCGGCAATACGGCAGATGAAGTGGAAGAGCTGCGCCGTAAGGGCTACAAACCGCGTGAATACTACGAGAGCGACCCGGAGTTGCACCAGGTCCTGACGCAAATCGCGACCGGGCAATTTAACCCGCAAGATCCGGGGCGTTACCGTGATCTGGTGGATTCGTTAATCAACTTTGGCGACCACTATCAGGTATTGGCGGATTACCGCAGCTATGTTGACTGCCAGGACAAAGTGGACGAGCTGTATAAACATCCTGAGGAGTGGACGACCAAAGCAATGCGCAATATCGCCAATATGGGGTACTTCTCATCTGACCGTACTATCCAGGAGTATGCAGAAAACATCTGGAATATCAAACCGGTCCGTCTGTAGTCAGCAGAAAACCTCTCCCCGGTGGGGAGAGGTTTTTGGTAATTAAGAGGCCAGCGACAGTTCCGCTTTATTATGACGGGTCAGCCACTGTGCTACGCGCGATTGCTCTTCTGCGTTTAACCACATGCCCAGTTTGGTCCGGCGCCAGATGGCATCATCCAGACGGCGCACCCATTCATGCTCAACCAGGTAGCGCAACTCCGCTTCATACAGCTCGTGACCGAAATGCTCACCCAAATCCTCAATGCTGTTGGCATTGGCGAGGATCAGTTCGCTGTTGCTACCATAAGTACGGGCGTAATGGCGTGCCTGCGACTCACTGATAAATGGATAGCGGCGGCGCAGTTTTGCGGCAAAATCATCGCGATCGCCTGCTAAATCGCCGCCCGGCAGTACACACTCTTTGGTCCACGCCGGGCCAATGCCTTTGTAATACGGCGACAGTTTTTCCAGCGCGTGTTCAGCCAGTTTACGGTAGGTGGTGAGCTTACCGCCAAAGACCGACAACAGCGGAGCTTTGCCATTATCGTCATGGATATCCAGCGTATAATCGCGGGTGATGGCCTGCGGGGAGTCTGACTCATCATCACACAGCGGACGTACGCCAGAATAGGTCCAGGCGATATCTTCGCGGGTCAACTGTTTCTTAAAGTGGCCGTTGTAGACTTTGAGCAGGTAGTTAATCTCATTCTCGTCGATCTCAACCTTTTTCGGGTCGCCTTTATATTCCACATCGGTGGTACCGATAATGGAAAACTCATCCATCCACGGGATCACAAACACAATGCGTTTGTCTTCGTTTTGCAGAATGTAAGCCTGCTTCTGTGAATGAACGCGCGGGACCACAATGTGGCTGCCTTTGATCAAACGGATACCATAAGGGGACGGCAGATGCATACCATCATCAAAGAACTGTTTCACCCACGGGCCAGTGGCGTTAACCAGACCGCGCGCCTGCCAGCTCTGTTTTTCCCCGGTATCGATATCTTCCGCTTCGACAATCCACATACCATTTTCACGGCGCGCGCTGGTGGCGCGTGTGCGGGTTAAGACCTTACCACCTTTACGCTCGACCATTTGCGCATTGGCGACGACCAGTCGCGCGTCGTCCACCCAGCAGTCAGAATATTCGAAACCGCGCACGATTTCTGGTTTCAGTACCGATTCTGCGCCAAAACGCAAACCAGCCGAAGCCGGTAAGCTGGTACGTTTACCCAGGTGATCGTACATAAACAGGCCAATGCGAATCATCCATGCCGGACGCAAATGCGGGCGATGCGGCAGACGGAAGCGCATCGGGAAGGCGATATGCGGCGCCATTTTTAACAACACTTCACGTTCGGCAAGCGCTTCGCTTACCAGCCGGAATTCATAGTGTTCAAGGTAGCGCAGCCCACCGTGGATTAATTTGGAGCTGGCGCTGGAGGTCGCACAGGCGAGATCCTGTGCTTCCAGCATCAGCACAGATAAACCACGCCCTGCGGCGTCTGCCGCGATACCGGCACCGTTGATGCCCCCACCTATCACAATCAGATCTTTGGTTTCCATGCTGCCCTCACGCACTTTCGTTATAGCTCAAAAATGTTCGATATCGCTCATAATAGCAAATGAACGCGCCTTTGGTAACATCAAAAAAACAATTTAGAGTGATATGCATAACATAATGGCGTTTACCTGCCGTCACGACGTACACTTGACGGCAGAATAGCCATCACCTGTGTCAATTAAGAGAATGTCATGGAACACTTTGAGTGCATTAACGTAGAAGAAACCCATCAAAAACTGCAGCAGCATCAGGCAGTACTGGTGGATATCCGCGATCCGCAAAGCTTTGCCATGGGCCATACGCCGGGTGCATTTCACCTGACCAACGACACGTTAGGCGCGTTTATGCGCGATAACGACTTCGACACGCCGGTTATGGTGATGTGTTACCACGGCAACAGCAGCAAAGGCGCAGCGCAATATTTGCTCCAGCAGGGTTACGACAAGGTATATAGCGTGGATGGCGGTTTTGATGCCTGGCATCGCCATTTCCCGGCTGAAGTGGCGCACGGCACGCTTTAGGCCTCCCGCCTCTCTCGCTATACTGTCTCTCTTTGTATGGATTAAGCGACGCCAGCCATGTTAATGATTACCTCTTTTGCTAACCCTCGCGTCGCCCAGGCGTTTGTTGACTATATGCAGACCCAGGGTGTGATCCTGACCATTCAACATCATGCGCAAAGCGACATCTGGCTGGCGGATGAGAGCCAGGCTGAGCGCGTGCGGGCAGAGCTGGCGCGGTTTATGGAAAACCCGTCCGACCCGCGCTATCTGGCAGCAAGCTGGACATCCGGGCAGACAGACAGTGGTCTGCATTACCGTCGTTTTCCGCTGATGGCGGCCCTGCGCGAGCGGGGTGGGCCATTGACGTTGCTCATTGCCGCGCTCTGCGTCGTGGTGTTTGTACTGATGAGTATCGTTGGCGATCAAACCGTGATGATGTGGCTGGCCTGGCCCTGGGATGACAGTGTGCAGTTTGAGGTCTGGCGCTACTTCGCACATGCGGTAATGCATTTTTCGCTGGTGCATATCATCTTTAACCTCTTTTGGTGGTGGTATCTTGGCGGAGCGGTAGAAAAGCGTCTCGGCAGCGGTAAGCTGCTGGTGATCACCCTTATCAGCGCGCTACTGAGTGGTTTTATCCAGCACAAGTTGACCGGCCCGTGGTTTGGCGGTTTATCCGGTGTGGTTTATGCGTTGATTGGCTATGTCTGGCTGCGTGGCGTGCGTGACCCGCAGCCGCAAGTGGCATTGCCGAATGGCTTGTTTATCTTTACCGTGGCATTGATGGTGGCCGAATGGTTCGGTTTGACCGGCTTCGCCATTGCCAGCGGAGCACATACCGCCGGGCTGGTGATCGGCCTGGCGATGGCGCTGGTGGATTCGCAGAATGTGCGAAAACGAACATAATTCTTCAGGGACAATTCATGAAACAAACACAGCGTCATGACGCGATTATTGAACTGGTTAAACAACAGGGATATGTCAGTACCGAAGAGCTGGTCGAACAATTTTCCGTAAGCCCGCAGACTATTCGCCGCGATCTGAACGATCTGGCGGATCAGAATAAAATTCTGCGCCATCATGGCGGCGCGGCGTTGCCGTCCAGTTCTGTGAACACCTCGTGGCACGATCGCAAATCCACCCAGACGGCGGAAAAAGAGCGTATCGCCCGTAAAGTCGCCGAGCAGATCCCCAACGGCGCGACGCTGTTTATTGACATTGGCACCACGCCTGAAGCCGTGGCGCACGCGCTGCTCGATCACAGCGATTTACGCGTGGTAACCAATAACCTCAACGTCGCCAATACGTTAATGAAGAAAGATGACTTCCGCGTGATCCTCGCTGGCGGGGAATTACGCAGCCGCGACGGCGGCATTGTTGGCGAAGCTACCCTTGATTTTATTTCCCAGTTCCGTCTCGACTTCGGCATTCTGGGCATCAGCGGTATTGATGCAGACGGTTCATTGCTTGAGTTTGATTACCATGAAGTGCGCACCAAGCGTGCGATTATCGAAAATTCACGCCATGTCATGCTGGTGGTGGATCACTCGAAATTTGGCCGCAATGCGATGGTCAATATGGGCAGTATCAGCATGGTAGATGCGGTTTATACCGATACCATGCCGCCGTCAGGCGTGATGCAGGTGATCACCAGCAGTAATATCCAGCTTGAGCTTTGTTAAGCGCGAACGTGTCTGACGGCACCCGCCGTCAGACACCATAACCCATAATTTTCAACAACTGCTGGGCGTGCTGAACCGCATCCTGACGGTGAGCGACACCGAGTTTCTGGTAGAGATTTCGAATGTGCGTCTTGATGGTGGTGGCGGCTACTGCCAGTTCGCCAGCGATCTGCTCATTGCTATAACCAGAGTAGATAAGCCCTAATACTTGCCACTCACGCTGCGTGAGCGGGCTGGTGCGGATCAGTTCCGGCACTTCAGGGTGGGTCAGCAGTCGTTCAACAAATGTTTCATCAAAGTGGGCAAATTTATGCCGGTGGTGCTGGTTAATATCCCGCAGGATACGCTGAGCGCGGTGCTGATCCAGTTCCGGCAGCGTATTAAGCTGAATTAACTGGCGCAACTGCTGCGCCATCGCTTCCCCTTCGATCACAAAATGGCTGATAAACCCGGTACGGTTGGCGAGCTGTAATGCTTCCAGCAGTACGCGCTGGGCGTCATTTTTGCGCCCGGCCTGCCAGTAAAGTTGATTCAGTAGCAGCAGGTTACGGTTAATGTCGCTCATTAGCCGCAGGCTGCGGGCGTTCTCATTCAACTCTTCCAGCACCATTTCCGCCGGTTCGAAGTCCCCCAGCAGGATCTGCGCCCGGGCGATGTTGCGCCACTGGCTTTGCAAAAAATGGTTATTGGCGAAAGCCGGTTTTGGCGTCTGGCGCAGCCACTGCGCGGCGGCTTTCTTATCGCCGGTCATTTGCCAGTAGATAACCCGTACTTTGTCAGCGTTAGATACCCAATCGCTGTGGTACTGGCCATTGCCGAGCAGGTTTTCCAGCCGGTGAAGGTGGCTGCGTGCATTGTCCAGATCCCCGCGTGCCAGCGAGTTTTGCACCACCAGCGCCAGGCATTGCAACTGCTGCTGCGGCTGTAGTGCGCTGAGCACTTCCAGCCCCTGACGCGCGGCGGCTTCGGATTCATCCAGCCGTGCCCAGGCCCACAACAGCTGGGCGCGAATGCGTAACAGGAACTCGTGCATTGGCAACTGTTCCAGATGCTGTTCGCGGATCAGGATAAAACCTTTCTCCTGCATCTCCCAGGCCGCCTGCAAGAAGCCCTGCGCAAAGAGGATTTCGCTCTGCTGGATCAGACTCCACAACGCGTAATGCCAGACATCGTGGCGGCGTGCCATCTGTTCGGTCTGTTGCATGACCGACAACGAGCTGGTCAGCTCGCCCTTACAGTGCAGTACTTCGCCATGCACGGAGGTGGCAACGATGCGGCTGTAGTAATTCGCCAGCGGCAACTCTCCCAGGGCGACCATCGCCAGCCGCTCCGCTTCTGCCGGGTCGCCATCATTAATGGCCACCTGGGCGCGCAGCGCATTGAAATCACCATGCAGAGAGGAATCCATCTGCGTGGTCATCTCTTGTTCCGCGCGGGCCAGCAGCGTGTTGACTTCACCGTAGCGATGCTGGCTTTGCATGAGCCAGGCCTGCAACAGGACTAGCCGGGGATTTTCCAGCAGGCTTTCCCACGGTAGCGCTTTTAACGACTCTTCGAGCAAGCTCAGCTCACTGTGGTTAAACAGCCCCCACGCATGATGCAGCAGAATATCGCGCAGCATGACGCCATCACCTGCGGCCAGCGCATGGTGAATGGCTTCACTCGGGAACCCCTGCGCCATCCAGCTTTCCGCCGCTGCCCGGTGAATATCCGGCAGTTCTGTTGCCAGTTCCCACTGACAGCGCTGACGCAGGAAGTTGCCGAACAGCGGATGGTAGCTAAACCATTCGCCGGAGTCGTCCATCCGCTGCAAGAACAACCCCTGACGCTCGATCTCTTCGAGCCGCATTTGCCCGTTTTCTTCACCGGTGACGCGCACAATCAACGCGTCATTCATTGAACGCAGCAGTGCGCTTTTGAGCAGGAAGTGACGGGTGCTGACATCAACGTTGTCCAGCACTTCATCGACCAGATAGTCGGAAAGGTGAGTGGCGTTGATGCCGGATAAACGGCGCGCCGACTGGTGCGGGGCGCTGTGATTTTGCCGGGCAGAGAGCGCGATGAGTTGCAGTGCCGTTGCCCAACCTGCCACGTCATCACACAGCCGACCGCTTTCTGCCGCCTCAATGGGCGAGGCCAGCCGGCAGTCGAAGAACTGTTTGGCTTCCTGGTGATTAAACGCCAGTTGCTGGCTGCCAATTTCCAGTAATTGCTCGCGCACCCGCAGGTTGGCAATGCCCAATTGTGGCAAGTTGCGCGACAGGACAATCAACGTCAGATTTTCCGGCTGATGGCGCAGGAAAAAACGCATAGCGTCGTGGATAACCGGGTTGGTTATAAGGTGATAATCATCGATCACCAGGTAGAGCGGGCGCTGCCATTCCGTCAGTTCAACAAAAAGCTGCGAGAAGAGTGACGCCAGGCTGGCGTACTGGCGTTTTTGCGCCATTGCCTCGCTGCGCAGGCAATGGCCGCCCGTTGCCTGTTGAATGGCGGCGATAAAGTAACTGGCAAAGCGTTCCTGCTGGTTATCTCCTTCATCCAGGGAGTACCAGCCAATGTCGTTTTTACCTGCCGCCCACTGGGAAATAAGCGTTGTTTTTCCGTAACCCGCGGGGCTCGTGATCAGCGCCAGCCGATAATTGTTGGCGCCGGAAAGTTTCGCCAGCAAACGTTCACGCACCACCGTGTGGTCGAGACGAACCGGGCGACTTAATTTTGACGGAATCAACATAGTTATCACTTCACTGTGAGGCAAACAGGGGAATTGATTTTTTTTGCGCTTCGTAATTAATACTAATAAGGTCGGTCAGATGTGCATTTATTGCAAGTTATGTCCAAATCTGACGATTGTGAATTTGCACTATGTCACATTTCTTTTTCAATAATGTCTAAATTAAGCACAATATTGGCAACGAGAGGCTTACTCAGGTCTGGCGGGGTACGAGGGCTTACAGAATAAAGAGTTTTATTGCCCATAGGGCCCTGGTAAAAGTATTCATTAAACTCTGTTTTATCGCCATAAATAGCGAAGTAGATGAAATCTTAAGCTACAGGCCCTATTATCCGCCGCTTGTTTGCCATCAGACATAATTATTTCTTACTGAAACGACATTTCATTTTGTTTCTTTCCTTGCCCGGGTTAGACCATCGCCTTCCGCATGTTTTGTCCGTGTTTTGTTTGAGAAATGTGCAAAAAAGACGCTACCTTTAAGTGGCGGCGATCACAGTTTTCGCTCATCCCCGCAACTCCTCCTGGCATAATCCCCGGCGGGAGGAGGAACTCATACCCTGAGCCAGGCACACTAGCGCTAACGTCGATCTATTTCATTACAGGACCCGGATTTTTTATGTCAAAGCCAACGTTTGATAAAGCGCAATTTGAAGCGGCCCTCACGCGCCAGTGGCAGCGTACGGGGGTTGCATCTGCAACGGAAATGACACCTCATCAGTGGTGGCAGGCGGTCAGCGGTGCGCTGGCGGAACTGCTCGCCGCGCAACCCGCGCCGAAAGCGGCGAAAGCACAGCGTCATGTTAACTACATTTCAATGGAGTTTCTGATTGGTCGCCTTACCGGGAACAACCTGCTGAACTTAGGCTGGTACCAGGATGTGGCCGAGGTCCTGAACGCGCATAAAATCAATCTGACTGACCTGCTGGAAGAAGAGATCGATCCGGCGTTGGGCAACGGTGGGCTGGGGCGTCTTGCGGCCTGTTTCCTTGATTCAATGGCCACCGTTGGTCAGTCAGCGACAGGCTACGGGCTGAATTATCAGTACGGTTTATTCCGTCAGTCTTTCGTTGACGGGCAACAACACGAGGCCCCGGATGACTGGCATCGTCGGCATTATCCATGGTTTACCCATAACGAACAGCTGGACGTGCAGGTGGGTATTGGCGGGAAGGTTACTAAAGAGGGGCAGTGGCAACCGGCGTTTACGTTAATTGGCGAAGCCTGGGATCTGCCTGTCATTGGCTATCGCAACAGCGTAACGCAGCCGCTGCGCTTGTGGCAGGCAACACATGCGCACCCGTTTAACTTGACTAAATTTAACGATGGGGACTTCCTGCGCGCTGAGCAAACGGGCATTGATGCAGAAAAGTTGACTAAAGTGCTCTACCCCAACGACAACCACCAGGCGGGCAAGAAACTGCGTCTGATGCAGCAATATTTCCAGTGTGCCTGTTCGGTTGCCGACATCCTTCGCCGTCATCACCTGGCCGGGCGTAAAGTGGCGCAGTTGCCGGACTTTGAAGTTATCCAGTTGAATGATACCCACCCGACCATTGCAATCCCTGAGCTGTTACGCGTTCTGCTTGATGAACATCAACTGAGTTGGGACGATGCATGGGCGATCACCAGCCGCACGTTTGCTTACACCAACCATACGTTGATGCCGGAAGCACTGGAGTGCTGGGATGAAACGCTGGTGAAAGCGCTGTTGCCACGCCATATGCAAATCATTAAGCAGATCAACGATAAGTTTAAAGTGCTGGTAGAGAAGACCTGGCCGGGAAACAAAGAGGTGTGGGCGAAGCTGGCCGTGGTGCATCACAAACAGGTACGCATGGCGAACCTCTGCGTCGTTGGCGGTTTTGCCGTAAATGGGGTTGCGGCGCTGCATTCGGACCTGGTAGTTAAAGACCTCTTTCCGGAATACAACCAGCTCTGGCCGGGCAAATTCCATAATGTGACGAACGGCATTACGCCACGTCGTTGGATCAAACAGTGCAACCCTCTGCTGGCGACCCTGCTGGATAAGACGCTGAAAAAAGAGTGGGCCAACGATCTTGACCAACTGATTAACCTGGAAAAATATGCCGATGATGCGGCATTCCGTCAGCAATATCGTGACATTAAACAGCAGAACAAAGTTCGCCTTGCGGCCTTTGTTAAAGCCCGCACCGGTATCATCATCAACCCGCAGGCGCTATTCGATGTGCAGATCAAACGGCTGCACGAATACAAGCGTCAGCATCTTGGTCTGCTGCATATCATTGCGCTGTATAAAGAGATCCGTGAAAACCCGCAAGCTGACCGCGTACCGCGCGTGTTCTTATTCGGCGCGAAAGCCGCACCAGGATACTACCTGGCGAAGAACATCATTTATGCCATTAACAAAGTGGCAGACGTTATCAATAACGATGCGCAAGTTGGCGACAAGTTGAAAGTGGTGTTCCTGCCGGATTACTGCGTGTCGGCAGCAGAGAAGCTGATCCCGGCGGCGGACGTGTCTGAGCAGATCTCTACCGCAGGTAAAGAGGCCTCGGGTACCGGCAACATGAAACTGGCGCTGAACGGTGCGTTAACCGTCGGCACGCTGGATGGTGCAAACGTCGAAATTGCCGCTCAGGTGGGCGACGAGAATATCTTTATCTTCGGCAATACGGTTGAGCAGGTGAAGGCACTGAAAGCCAAAGGCTATGACCCGCTGAAATGGCGTAAAAAAGACAAACTGCTTGATGCTGTCCTGAAAGAGCTGGAAAGCGGCAAATACAGCGATGGCGACAAGCATGCTTTCGATCAAATGCTACACAGTTTGGGTAAGCAGGGCGGTGATCCGTACCTGGTGCTGGCGGATTTTGCCGCCTATGTTGAAGCACAAAAACGTGTAGATGTGCTGTATCGCGACCAGGAGGCCTGGACCAGGGCGGCGATTCTGAATACTGCTCGTTGCGGTATGTTCAGCTCTGATCGATCCATTCGCGATTATCAAACCCGGATCTGGCAGGCCAAACGTTAAGGGAGCCCGATGGAGAAAATACGTCTGGAGCAAGCCGCGCTGGCGGCGGGGATCAGCCCTGACTATATCAATGCTCATGGCAAACCGCAGTCCATTACCGTCAGTACGAAGCAGCGGCTGCTGGCGGCGATGCACCCTGCGACGGCGGTAGAGGCCGCGCCTGTTCCGCCAGTGCGGGTCTTTACCCGCGGTAAAAAGAAGACATTACCGGTGAGCGGCAAAGGTGAGTTTGCCTGGCATCTCACTCTGGAAAACGGGAAACAGTACCAGGGCAAGGCGCATGGCGGTGAGGATCTGGCGCTGCCAACCGGTCTGCCGTTGGGCTATCACACATTGACGCTGGAGCAGAAAACGCAGCGCTGGCAGTGCGGGGTAATCATTGCTCCGGCGCGGTGTTATGAACCTCCTGCGCTGCTGGACGGGAAAAAACTGTGGGGAGCCTGCGTTCAGCTTTATACCCTGCGGTCAGAAGATAACTGGGGCATTGGTGACTTTGGCGATCTGAAAAAGATGCTCGGCGAAGTCGCCAGCCGTGGTGGGGCGTTTATAGGTCTTAATCCGATCCATGCGCTTTACCCGGCGAATCCGGAGAGCGCCAGTCCTTACAGCCCCTCTTCCCGCCGCTGGCTGAATATTATCTACATTGACGTCAATGCACTGGCGGATTTCCGCGAAAGTGAAGAGGCGCAGGCCTGGTGGGCAATGCCCACCACCCAGCAATCCCTGCGTGCCGCCCGGGATGCGGAGTGGGTAGATTACGCCACCGTAACCGCGTTGAAACTGGCGGCATTGCGCCTGGCATGGAAACGCTTTCGTGAACGCGCTGACGACGATGAGCAGGCAATGGCGTTCCGAACCTTTGTGCAACAGGAAGGTGAAAGCCTCTACTGGCAGGCCGCGTTTGACGCGCTGCATGCGCAGCAGGTGCAGGAAGATGCGTTGCGCTGGGGCTGGCCGGTCTGGCCGGAGGGCTTTCAGTCTACTTGCAGTCCGCAGGTTAGCGCTTTTTGTCAGCAGCACGCTGATGAAGTCAATTTTTATCTCTGGCTGCAGTGGCTGGCCTACACGCAGTTTGCTGAGTGTTGGGCGGTCTGCCAGCACCATGCGATGCCGATTGGCCTTTACCGCGACCTGGCGGTGGGTGTGGCAGAAGGCGGGGCGGAAACCTGGTGTGACCGTGAGCTCTATTGCCTGAAGGCCTCTGTGGGCGCGCCGCCGGACATTCTCGGGCCGCTGGGGCAAAACTGGGGATTGCCGCCCATGGATCCGCATGTGATGCGCGCCCGCGCTTACGCGCCCTTTATCGATCTGCTGCGCGCCAATATGAAGAACTGCGGCGCGTTGCGCATTGATCACGTGATGTCGATGCTGCGCTTATGGTGGATCCCCTACGGTGAAACGGCGGATCACGGGGCGTATGTGCAGTACCCGGTGGACGATCTGCTGGCCATTCTGGCGCTGGAAAGTCAGCGTCATCAATGCATGGTGATTGGCGAGGATCTGGGCACGGTGCCGGTAGAGATTGTCGGCAAGCTGCGCAGTAGCGGTGTCTACTCCTATAAAGTGTTGTACTTCGAAAACGATGCGCAAAACATGTTCCGGGCGCCGCAGACATATCCGTTGCAGTCGATGGCGGTTGCCACCACGCATGATTTGCCCACGCTGCGCGGATACTGGGAGAGCGGTGATTTAACCCTCGGTAAAACGCTCGGACTGTACCCGGATGAAGTGATATTGCGTGGCTTGTATCAGGATCGCGAGCGGGCAAAGCAGGGGTTACTGGAGGCGTTGCACCGCTCGGGTTGTTTGCCGAAACGCGCGGGGCACACTGCGGCGCGTATGCCGATGACAGCGGTACTGAATCGCGGTATGCAGCGTTATATCGCCGACAGCAACAGTGCGCTGCTGGGGTTACAGCCCGAAGACTGGCTCGATATGCCCGGGCCGGTCAACGTTCCGGGTACCAGTTACCAGTATAAAAACTGGCGGCGTAAGCTGGCGGTGTCGCTGGAGAAAATGTTCGCCGATGAGAAGGTAAACAGGTTGATTAAAGACCTGGATCGTCGGCGTAAAGCGGCGGCGAAACGTTAATAAAAATGCCCGGTAAAACCGGGCATTTTTTCACGCCAAATGGGGCGCTTTCCGGCCATCAGGCATTAAACCACCATACCCAGCAGCAAACAGCCAACCAGACCGCAGACAGAGATGATGGTTTCCAATGCTGACCATGAGCGCATGGTTTCACCGATAGTCAGATTGAAGTATTCCTTGAACAGCCAGAATCCCGGATCGTTCACATGTGAGAAGATGACACTGCCTGAGCCAACCGCAATCACCATCAGTTCCGGGCTGACGCCAGTGGTGGCAATCAGCGGCGCGGCGATGCCGCCTGCGGTAATTGCTGCAACGGTCGCTGAACCCAACGCAATACGCAGTACTGCCGCAATAGACCAGGCCATAAACAGCGGTGACAGATTGGTTTCGTGCATCATTGAAGCGATGTATTTATCTACGCCGCTATCAACCAGAACCTGTTTGAACGCGCCGCCGCCGCCGATGATCAGCAGCATCATGGCGATGATTTTGATCGAACTGGTCAGTGTTTCGTTAATGTCGTCCATGGAACGACCACGGTTCAGGCCAAAGGTGAAGACAGCAATCAGTACCGCAATCATGGTTGCCATTACCGGGTCGCCAAAAAACTCAGCGTACGGCAGGATCGCGTGACCTTTTGGTAGGATCATCTCTGCCACGGCGCGCAGCGCCATCAGAATCACCGGTACCAGAGAGGTCCAGACGCTCACGCCAAACCCCGGCATCTCTTCTTCGCTAAAGGTTTTGGAGTTGTACAAGCCTTCCGGGATCGGCTTATCAATGCTTTTCAGGAACCGCGCATAAACCGGGCCTGCAAGGATCACCGTCGGGATGCCAAGCAACGTACCGTAAAGCAGGGTTTTACCCATATCAGCATGGAAGATGGTGGCGATAGCGGTCGGGCCAGGGTGCGGCGGCAGAAAACCGTGCGTCACGGAGAGCGCGGCAGCCATGGGAACGCCAATATAAAGCAGCGGAATGCGGGCAGACGCGGCAATGGTGAACACCAACGGCAGCAGCAGCACGAAGCCCACTTCATAAAACAGGGCGAAACCGACGGTAAAACCGGTTAATACCACTGCCCACTGAATATGCTGGCGACCAAATTTTTCGATAAGTGTCGTGGCGATGCGCTGTGCGCCGCCGCAGTCGGCCAGCATTTTACCGAGCATAGCGCCAAAGCCCATGATCAAGGCCAGGCTGCCCAGTGTGCCACCGACACCGGCTTTAATGGATTTGATAACGGCATCCAGCGGCATGCCCTGCATCATCCCGACGGCGAGTGCCACCAGGATCAGAGCGATAAATCCGTTGAGTTTAAAGCGGATCATTAACAGGAGTAGTAGGGCTACACCGATAGCGACAATGACTAATGGCATGATTTACCTGGCCTTTAATTTGTTATGGGTAACGTCATTTTTCTCTGGCAGCTTGCCAACGCTCCTGTTACGGAAGCGGCGTGCTGCGGCACCGTTACGGCTTACATCCACCTTTAAAAATTGTAGCTGGATGTTTTTATCTTGTCGGTACTGCGTTGAATGATACGGGTAACATCCAGGGAAAGAGAATCACCTGCGGGGTCTAAATGTGAGAACTGAGATATCCGTCATACTAATGCGCGGTAATCAGCCGTTAACAAAGGGGAAAAATATCGCCAGGGATACGGGTAACAAGGGGGAGGGTAACAGGGAAAGATGTCGGTAAATCGGGTACATACCCGGGCGACAAAGCGCCGCCGGGCATGCAGTCGTACGCATAAATCTTAGTAGTAGGAGTGCTCGCCGCGCTGGTGCTCGGTCAGATCGCGCACGCCTTTGAGTTCCGGGAACTCGGTCAGCAGCTGCTTCTCAATCCCTTCTTTCAGCGTCACGTCGACCATGGAGCAACCGTTACAGCCGCCGCCAAACTGCAGGATGGCGTAGCCTTCATCGGTGATCTCCATCAGCGATACGCGGCCGCCGTGGCCGGCCAGTTGCGGGTTGATTTGCGACTGCAGCAAATATTCCACGCGTTCCATCAGCGGGGCATCGTCGGAGACTTTGCGCATTTTGGCGTTCGGCGCTTTCAGCGTTAACTGGGAGCCCAACTGATCGGTAACAAAATCGATTTCCGCATCTTCCAGATACGGCGCGCTCAGCTCGTCGACATAAGCAACCAGCTGTTCAAATTCCAGTGCGGTATCGGTCGCTTCAACCGCATCCGGCGGACAATAGGAAACACCACACTCGGCATTTGGTGTGCCTGGGTTGATCACAAATACGCGGATTTGCGTCCCTTCTTCCTGATTTGCCAGTAGTTTTACAAAATGCGCCTGGGCTGCATCGGAAATACGGATCATAGCAATGGCCTAATAGTTGACTATTTTACTTGGTTATAATACGCCCATCATCGAGGGTCTACAAGGTTCGACACAGGCACCATACCTGAACAGTCGCTGCGCCGCTGCGTAAAAGCAGACGGCTGATTTCTGCAACAGTACTGCCGGTCGTGACGACATCATCCACCACGGCGATATGGAGTCCGGCGACGGGCAATTCAAGTCGAAAGGCGTTTTTCAGGTTCTGTTTGCGCAACCGGGCGCTGAGGTGATGTTGCACTGGCGTGGCCCGCCGACGGCTCAGGGTAGCGGGGTCATAGCGGCATTGCAGCCAGCGCGACAGCGCCCGGCACAGCAGATCGCTTTGGTTAAAGCCTCTGCGCCATTGACGCCGGGCGTGCAGCGGTACGCTGATGATCAGATCGGGTTTACCCGCTCCACGGCTACGTAGAGCTAACAACAGCAGACGGGCAAGCGCGTGCGCGGCCTCCGGGCGTGGCAGAAATTTAAACTGTTGCAGTAAGGTACTGAGCGGCGGTGTGTAATGGCTGACGGCAATCAACTGCCGCCATGGCGGGGGTTTTTGAAGACAACGCCCGCATTCCACCTCTGCGTGCGCGGCAGGTAAACCGCACAAAGGGCAAACTTTTCCGGCGGGTCGCATCGCCCGACTGCATAATGAGCAAATGCCCCAATGACTGCATGCGAGCGGCATTCGGCATAGCCAGCATAAGCCTGGCGCTGTTAGCATGTTGCACCTCCCTGTGTAAAAGAAGAGAACAATAACGGATGAATGACATCTGGTGGCAAACCAAAGGCGAAGGAGATTGTCATCTTGTGCTGCTGCACGGATGGGGACTGAATGCGCAGGTGTGGGATTGCATTATCCCGCAACTGAGTTCGCATTTTACCGTGCACCTGGTGGATCTACCGGGGTATGGCAGAAGCGGCGGATTCGCTGCGCTTTCGCTGCGTCAGATGGCAGACATTGTGTTATCCCAGGCGCCGGAAAAGGCAATTTGGCTGGGCTGGAGTTTGGGTGGGCTGGTGGCAAGCGAGCTGGCGTTACTCGTACCGGAGCGCATGCATGCGTTGGTCACCGTGGCGTCATCGCCATGCTTTAGCGCACGGGATGGATGGGCTGGGATCAAACCAGAGGTACTGGCAGGGTTTCAGCATCAACTTAGTGAAGATTTCCAGCGCACTGTGGAGCGTTTTCTGGCCTTGCAAACCCTGGGCACGGAAACGGCAAAACAAGACGCCCGCGCGCTGAAGAACACAGTATTGTCCCTGGATATGCCTTCGGCAGAAGTCCTGAACGGCGGGCTGGAAATTCTGAAAACGGCAGATTTGCGCACCGCGTTATCAGCGCTTGAGATACCCTTTTTACGCTTGTATGGCCGCCTTGATGGGCTGGTGCCGCGTAAAATCGTACCGCTATTAGATGAGATGTGGCCGCGCAGCAAGTCGATTCTTTTTCCGAAAGCAGCGCATGCCCCGTTCATTTCGCATCCCGCAGAGTTTTGCGACGCGCTGGTGGCACTGAAAGCCAGGCTGTAAAGAGGTGTGGGAACGGGCCTGAGCAGCGGCATGCGCAGGCCGGATACATGTTCCGTTCGTTAACGCAGCGCCCACCACTCGCGAGTGCAGGCGCTTTTCCCTTCCGGGCACTGTTTACAACTCCCGCTCAGGCAGCCGTCAGCCTCTTCCTGGATGCGTACGGCTTTACCCATTGCCTCCATGCGCCCGAGCATGGCATCGATCAACGCACGCGGTGTATGTAGCGTGGCGCTGAGCTGGCTGGCTTCCATCCGCCCCTGCAACGCCAGCATATCTCGCACTTCAAGCAACGAGGCCATTCTCAGGCTCCTTAGTGGCAATCGCCAGTCGGGCTGTCGCAGCAGGTGGCGACCGTTTTACGCGTCGCCAGCAGATTGACGTCTACCCGGCTTCTGGCGCGACGCAGGGTACCTATCACCACAACGTTAAACAGGATCACTGCCAGAATACAGGTCAGGCTGTAAACCGGGTGCTGGTTAAAGGTTGCTACCTGGTAGAACAGGGTTGAGAGCGAGTAAGCGATGTTCAGCCCCCACAACACCGAGAAGCCCATCCAGCCACGGCTGGATTCTCGAGCGATAGCGCCCATCGCGGTGATGCAGGGCACGTAAAGCAATACAAAAATCAGGTAGCTGTAAGCGGCTGCGGCGCTGCCAAATTTCTCACTCATCACGCCCATAGTGCCGGTTTCCATTTCGCCGTCGCCTTTGCTGGCTTCTATCGGGTTCGCCAGCACGCTCAGACTGAAGGTGTCATTCAGGCTTTTCCAGGTATCTGCCAGGGCTGCAGACAGCTCATCCGTCAGGCTGAACTCCGCCGGGTTAAACGCCTGTTGCTGAATATTCTCTGCGGTATAAAGGGTGTTCAGCGTGCCGACCACCACTTCTTTCGCCATTGCGCCGGTGACCAGCCCCACAGTCGCCTGCCAGTGGTCGCCATGCACGCCGATAGGTTCCAGCAGCGGGGTGAAGACGCGGCTAACCGACGCAAGCGCAGAGTCATCAATTTTGTCGACGGTGCGCCCGTCCAGCGAGAAGCTATTCATTGCGCTGAGGAAAATGCTGACAATGATGATCACTTTACCGGCGCGGATCACAAAGCCCTTCAGACGCTGCCAGGTTTGCAACAGCAGGCTTTTCAGATGCGGCACATGGTAAACCGGCAGTTCCATGACAAAGGGCGAGGCTTCACCACGCAGTAAGGTGTATTTCAGCATCAATCCGGTAAGGATCGCCATCACGATGCCCAGCACATAAAGAGAGAAGACGGTGACTGCACCTTGCTGGCCAAAGAAGGCGGCGGCAAAAACCGCGAAAATCGCCAGACGTGCCCCACAGGACATAAATGGCGCCATCATCATGGTGATCAGCCGTTCACGCGGCGCATCCAGGGTGCGCGAACCCATAATCGACGGTACGTTGCAGCCGAAACCGACAATCAGTGGAACAAAGGATTTCCCCGGCAGGCCGAGCGATTGCATCAGGCGATCCATCACAAAGGCGGCACGCGCCATGTAACCCGAGTCTTCAAGGAAAGACATAAACAGGTACATCATGCCCAGTTGCGGCACCAGCGGCAGCACAGTGTTGACACCGCCGCCCAGGCCTTGCGCCAGGAACACGGTTAGCCACGCCGGGAAGTGCAACGTATAACCAAGCCACTGAATACCGTGAATGAAAATCGCCACAGAGCCCGCATCAAAAATCGGTGCGAATGCGCCGCCGATGTTAATGGCGAACAGAAACATCAGGTACATCACAAACAAGAAGATCGGCAGGCCCAGGTAGCGGTTGAGGATCACCCGGTCAACGGCTGCGGTGAAACGGCTTGGCTCTGCGGTCAGGGTGTTACTGACGCTGTCGCAAATGGCGGCAATAGATTGATAGCGTGCATCGGCAATATGCAGTGCCGGATCGTCCATCTCCGTCTGTAAGCGCGATTGCGCCATTTCCAGTTGTTGCGTGTTGATACCGGAATTAGCACGGCTGTAGATATCGCCTTCCAACATCTGCAGGCCCATCCAGCGGCGCTGCTGCCATGGCATTTCAGACGGCATCATCTGCGCCAACGCGTCGGCTTCGCGAGCGAGCGGTTGCGCGTAGTGCACCAGTTCAACGTCGTCATTGGCCTGGTGACGGTCGATCGCCAGTTTTAACGCGCCAATACCGCGACCGCGCGTTGAAACCAGCGGCACCACCGGGCAGCCCAGTCGGGCAGAAAGGGCGGCGACATCAATCCGCACCTGCTGTTTCTCGGCAATATCGAGCATGTTCAGGGCAATAATGCATGGAATACCCAACTCCAGCAGTTGCAGTGTCAGGTAGAGGTTACGTTCGAGGTTGGATGCGTCAACCACATTGATTAACAGGTCGGCATCGCCGTTCAAAATGTAGTGACAGGCGATTTGCTCATCCAGCGAGGTTTGCGCAGAAATCGTTGTCAGAGAGTAAGTGCCTGGCAGGTCAACCAGCGTGACCTGATTATCGGTGGTGGTGAACCCACCTTCTTTGCGTTCCACGGTCACGCCAGCCCAGTTCCCCACACGCTGACGCGCACCGGTTAACTGATTGAATAACGTTGTTTTGCCTGAATTAGGATTACCAATTAAGCCAATGGTTATTTTTTTCATTTTACTTAACTCTCTGTAACGACCAAACGCTTAACGTGAAACGGCTTCCAGTTCGAGGAAGGCGAGATCTTTTTTTCTTAACACCAAATTAACGCGTCGGGTTTCGATATGAATGGGATCGCCCAACGGCGCCACGCGCACCACATTAAATGAGGAGCCGGGTAACATACCTAATGAAAGCAGTTTCTGACGCCAGGCAGGGCTAATATCTTGAGAGAAACCGGTAATTTTCCACGCGCTGTCAGGAGAGAATTGCATAGAACCTACTTATATACGCTGTTAGCCAATATTCATGCTGTGCGCTGTGAGCACAGGCTTAACCGGTGAAGGTGTGGGGGAAGAATCATCTTGCACAATGATAATGAGAATAGTTTTTATCATCAATCATAAAAACAGGCACAACGGGGGAGATAAATATTAATTCGACTCAGTTTTGACGTAGCTCAATATTTTGTTGGGCTGCACTTTGCGCTCTGTTTAATAAAAGAAATGCAAAATTTTATTGCTGCATTTTATTTCAGCCTTAAGGCTTTATTAAGCATGCAGGGTATAAGAAAGAATAAATAATCAGCAAGAAACTCTGGGGTATGAACTTATTATCGATAATTTGGTGAGTTTTTTTGAATATTAATTGGCAGGTAAAATAACAAGTTAGTAATTTTCGGGCTAAAGATCTTCTTAGTGAAATTGTATGTTTTCGAATGTATTGATGAAAAAAACAGCCCTCCTCAGACGCGAGAAGGGCTATGTTAGAGGTTAACGTTTCTTACCCATTGCCGCTGCCAGCGCATCCATCATGGCACTGTTGCCAGCAGGTTGCGCATCGCGGCTGCGCGGGGTTTTCACCGGGCGCGCGTTGTTGCGGTTTCCGGCATCGCGGTTGCCGCTGTTGCTGTTACTACCACGGCGGTTATTGCTGTCGCCTGGCTGTTCATCCAGTCGCATGGTCAGAGCAATACGCTTACGTTGCAGATCCACTTCGAGTACTTTCACTTTCACGATATCGCCGGCTTTTACCACCGTATGGGGATCTTCAACGAATTTGTCCGCCAGTGAGGAGATATGGACCAGCCCGTCCTGATGCACGCCGATGTCAACGAACGCGCCAAAGTTAGTCACGTTGGTCACTGCGCCTTCCAGCACCATACCCGGCAGCAGATCGTTCATCGTCTCAATGCCTTCCGCAAAGGTTGCGGTTTTGAATTCCGGACGTGGATCGCGACCCGGTTTCTCCAGCTCTTTGATAATGTCGGTTACTGTCGGCACTCCGAAACGTTCATCAGTAAAATCAGACGCCTTCAGTTTGCGCAGTTCGTTGCTGTTTCCCATCAAATCACGCAGAGATTGCGCCGTAGCCGCCAGAATGCGTTCCACCACGGGGTAGGTTTCCGGGTGTACCGTCGAGGCGTCCAGCGGGTTATCGCCGTGGTTAATACGCAGAAAGCCCGCGCACTGTTCAAAGGCCTTCGGGCCGAGGCGGCTGACTTTCAGTAACTGCTGACGGTTCTGGAACTGACCATTTTCATCGCGCCAGGTCACGATATTCTGCGCCATCATGCGGGTTAATCCCGCTACGCGCGTCAGTAACGGAACCGAGGCGGTATTCAGGTCAACACCGACGGCGTTCACACAATCTTCGACGACGGCATCCAGCTTACGCGCCAGCTGTGTCTGGCTGACGTCGTGCTGATACTGACCCACACCAATAGATTTCGGATCGATTTTTACCAGCTCTGCCAGCGGATCCTGCAAACGACGAGCGATAGACACCGCGCCACGCAGGGAGACATCCAGATCCGGGAACTCCAGCGCCGCCAGTTCAGACGCGGAATAGACCGAGGCGCCGGCTTCGCTGACTATCACTTTCTGTGCCGTGACTTTCGGGAACTGTTTTTGCACATCCAGAAAGAAACGCTCCGTCTCACGGGAGGCGGTACCGTTGCCAATTGCCACCAGTTCAACGTTGTATTTTTCGCACAGCGCAGCGACCGCAACAGCAGCTTTTGCCGCCTGCCCGGTATGGGGGTAGATGGTGTCCGTTGCGACCAGTTTGCCGGTACCATCAACCACCGCGACTTTCACGCCGGTGCGCAGACCCGGATCCAGCCCCATGGTCGCGCGCAGCCCGGCAGGCGCAGCCATCAGCAAGTCGTGCAGGTTACGGGCAAAGACATTGATCGCTTCGTCTTCCGCACGCTCACGCACCGTGCCCATCAACTCCGTTTCCAGGTGCATTAATATTTTGATGCGCCACGTCCAGCTTACTACGCCTTTGCGCCAGCTATCGGCCGGTGCATTATTCAGGCGCAGACCCAGATGATCGATAATGATCTGCTCGCAATGGCTCTCTTTCGGCGGTTCGTCGAATTGCGGGTCGGCATTCAGCGACAGCTGTAGCACCCCTTCGTTACGCCCACGGAACATGGCCAGCGCGCGGTGGGAGGGGGTGGTTGAAATCGGTTCGTGATGATCGAAGTAATCGCGGAACTTCGCCCCTTCTTCTTCTTTGCCACTGATGACGGTGGCCACCAGATGTGCGTTTTTCCACAAATAGTCACGCACTTTCGCCAGCAGTGCGGCATCTTCGGCAAAGCGTTCCATCAGGATGTAGCGCGCGCCATCAAGGGCAGCTTTGCTGTCTGCCACGCCTTTATCGGCATCGACAAAGGTTGCGGCTAAGGTATCCGGATCCTGTGAAGGATCGGTCCACAGTGAGTCAGCCAGCGGCTCCAGCCCGGCTTCAATCGCTATCTGCCCGCGGGTGCGGCGTTTTGGCTTATAAGGCAGATAGAGATCTTCGAGTTCAGTTTTGCTCAGCGTACCGTTAATGGCTTTCGCCAGTTCATCGCTGAGTTTTCCCTGCTCGCCAATGGACTTGAGGATGGCCTGACGGCGTTCTTCCAGTTCACGCAGGTAGACAAGACGGGTTTCGAGCTGACGCAGTTGCGTGTCATCCAGACCGCCGGTGACCTCTTTACGATAGCGCGCGATAAACGGCACTGTGTTCCCTTCATCAAGCAGGCGAACGGCGGATTCCACCTGTTCAGCCCGGGCCTGAAGTTCACCCGCAATAATGCGGCAGAGCGAATCATTCATCATTTCTTTAATCATCTTCTGCTTAAAAACAGCGTGTAGTTATACGGACTGACGTTGCAAATTGCCAGCCGTGATGGGGACTTCCGGACGCTTCCGGGCTGCTACTTAACGTATTCAATGTGGTTGACATACCAGGTGGCTTCACCGCCCGGTGTTTGCACCACGGCGACATCGCCCTCTTCTTTTTTCAGCAGGGCGCGGGCCATCGGAGAGTCAATGGAGATATAATCTTTGCGGCCAAAAATTTCGTCGTAGCCGACAATACGAAAGCGCAGGGTATCCCCGTCGTCGTTTTCGATTTCCACCCATGCGCCGAAAAAGACTTTGCCTTCCTGCTGCGGTGAGTAATCCACGATTTTCAGATTCTCGAGGCATTTGGTCAGATAGCGCACCCGGCGATCAATTTCACGCAGACGTTTTTTATTGTACTGGTAGTCTGCATTTTCGCTGCGATCGCCAAGGCTGGCGGCCCAGGTCACTTTTTTGGTGACCTCCGGGCGCTCCTGGCGCCAAAGAAAATCGAGTTCCTGCTTCAGTTTGTCGTAGCCTTCACGGGTGATCAGGGGCGTTTTCATGCAATAGCCTTTTCATTTCCTTTTGCACACTTTACAAATAGCTGTGTCTAACGTGCAGATTAATCATGCTTTCTGTGATGAAATGTGCATATAACTTGCTGTTAAATATGCTTTGTAACAATTTCGACTAGAATGTATACCAGATTTCGCTGGTCGTTAACGCGCACTTTTTTAGAATACGGATGCATAATTGTCGGAACCTTTGGGAGTATAAACAATGCAAGAGAATTATAAGATTCTGGTAGTGGATGACGACATGCGCCTGCGCGCATTGCTTGAGCGTTACCTTACCGAGCAGGGCTTCCAGGTTCGTAGCGTGGCAAACGCTGAACAAATGGATCGTTTGTTAACCCGTGAATCTTTCCATCTGATGGTGCTGGACCTGATGTTGCCCGGCGAGGATGGCCTCTCTATCTGCCGCCGTCTGCGCAGCCAGAGTAACCCAATGCCGATCATTATGGTGACGGCGAAAGGGGAAGAGGTGGACCGTATTGTTGGCCTGGAAATCGGTGCTGATGACTACATTCCCAAACCGTTCAACCCGCGTGAATTGCTGGCGCGTATTCGTGCGGTACTGCGTCGTCAGGCGAATGAGCTGCCTGGTGCGCCGTCACAGGAAGAAGCGGTCATTGCGTTTGGTAAGTTTAAACTGAACCTCGGCACGCGCGAGATGTTCCGTGAAGATGAACCGATGCCGTTGACCAGCGGTGAGTTTGCGGTGCTGAAGGCACTGGTCAGCCACCCGCGTGAACCCTTATCCCGCGATAAGCTGATGAACCTGGCGCGTGGCCGTGAATATTCGGCAATGGAACGTTCTATTGACGTGCAAATCTCCCGCCTGCGCCGCATGGTGGAGGAAGATCCTGCACACCCTCGCTATATTCAGACCGTATGGGGTTTGGGCTACGTCTTTGTGCCGGACGGCTCTAAAGCATGAAGCGAGTGCGCTTCTCACCGCGCAGTTCATTTGCCCGCACGTTGTTGCTCATCGTCACCTTGCTGTTCGTCAGCCTGGTGACGACCTACCTGGTGGTGCTGAACTTCGCCATTCTGCCCAGCCTCCAGCAGTTTAATAAGGTTCTCGCTTACGAAGTCCGTATGTTGATGACCGATAAACTGCAACTGGAGGATGGTACGCAGCTGGTCGTGCCGCCAGCGTTTCGTCGTGAAATTTATCGCGAACTCGGTATTTCCCTTTATTCCAACGAGGCGGCAGAAGATGCCGGCCTCCGTTGGGCGCAGCATTATGAATTCCTGAGCCAGCAAATGGCGCAGCAGCTCGGCGGCCCGACAGAGGTGCGCGTCGAGGTGAACAAAAGCTCCCCGGTGGTGTGGTTGAAAACCTGGCTGTCGCCCAATATTTGGGTGCGCGTGCCGCTGACCGAAATCCATCAGGGCGATTTCTCTCCGCTTTTCCGCTACACGCTGGCGATTATGCTGATGGCGATTGGTGGCGCCTGGTTATTTATCCGTATCCAGAACCGACCCCTTGTTGACCTGGAGCATGCTGCTTTGAAGGTCGGGAAAGGGCAAATTCCGGCCCCGCTGCGGGAGTATGGCGCATCCGAAGTGCGCTCGGTGACCCGCGCCTTTAACCAGATGGCGGCTGGGGTGAAGCAGCTGGCAGACGATCGCACGTTATTAATGGCCGGGGTCAGCCATGATTTGCGTACGCCGCTGACGCGTATTCGTCTGGCGACGGAAATGATGGCCGAGGAAGATGGTTATCTTGCGGAGTCTATTAACAAAGATATCGAAGAGTGCAACGCCATTATCGAGCAATTCATCGATTATCTGCGTACCGGGCAGGAGATGCCGATGGAGATGGCGGAGCTGAATGCGGTACTTGGCGAGGTGGTAGCGGCAGAAAGCGGCTACGAGCGAGAAATCGACACTGCGCTGAACGACAGTGAAATCTTCGTGCGTATGCACCCGCTCTCCATTAAACGCGCTGTTGCGAATATGGTGGTGAATGCCGCGCGCTATGGAAACGGTTGGATCAAAGTCAGCAGCGGCACCGAGCTGAATCGCGCGTGGTTCCAGGTGGAAGATGACGGTCCGGGGATCAAGCCGGAGCAGCGTAAGCATCTGTTCCAGCCCTTTGTTCGCGGCGACAGCGCCCGCAGTACCAGCGGCACCGGTCTTGGGCTGGCGATTGTTCAGCGTATTGTGGATAACCATAACGGCCTGCTCGAACTGGGCACCAGCGAGCGAGGCGGATTATGCATTCGCGCCTGGTTGCCTGTTCCCATCGGCCGACTGAATGGTCAAGCGAAAGACGCGTAAAAAACCCGCCATGTGGCGGGTTTTGTTTCTCTTGCGTAGCCGAATTACAGTTTTGGCCCGGCGCTGACCAGCGCGGCACCAGCTGCGGTATCGGTGTACTTCTCAAAGTTCTCAATGAACAGCTTCGCCAGTTGGGTGGCTTTTTCCTGCCATTGTTCCGGGGATGCATAGGTACTGCGGGGATCGAGAATGTGGGTATCGACGCCGGGCAGTGTGGTTGGGATAGCCAGGTTGAACATCGGCAGTGTGAAGGTTTCTGCATCATCCAGCGAACCATTGAGGATCGCGTCAATAATTGCCCGCGTGTCTTTGATCGAAATGCGTTTGCCTGTCCCGTTCCAGCCGGTATTCACCAGGTAGGCCTGCGCACCTGATGCCTGCATCCGTTTCACCAGAACTTCTGCATACTGCGTGGGGTGCAGCGATAAAAACGCTGCACCAAAGCAGGCGGAGAACGTGGGGGTGGGTTCGGTGACGCCGCGCTCGGTGCCTGCCAGTTTTGCTGTAAAGCCAGAAAGGAAATGGTACTGCGTCTGGCTGGCGGTCAGGCGGGACACTGGCGGCAGCACGCCGAAGGCATCGGCGGTGAGGAAAATGACCTTAGTGGCATGACCCGCTTTCGACACCGGTTTAACGATGTTCTGAATATGGTAAATCGGGTATGACACACGCGTATTTTCCGTTTTCGAGGCGTCATCGTAGTCGATGCTGCCATCGGCGCGGACGCTGACGTTTTCCAGCAGCGCATCGCGGCGGATGGCGTGGAAGATATCCGGTTCGGCCTCTTCAGAGAGACGAATCGTTTTGGCGTAGCAACCGCCTTCAAAGTTGAAGACGCCATCGTCATCCCAACCGTGTTCATCATCGCCAATAAGGCGACGTTTCGGATCGGTAGAGAGGGTGGTTTTACCGGTACCGGAAAGACCAAAAAATACCGCCACATCACCCTGCTCGCCAACGTTAGCAGAGCAGTGCATTGACGCGATCCCCTGTAACGGCAGCAGGTAGTTCATGATCGAGAACATCCCTTTTTTCATCTCGCCACCGTACCAGGTTCCGCCGATCAGCTGAATGCGTTCGGTAAGGTTAAAGGCAATAAAGTTCTCGGAGTTAAGGCCCTGCTCTTTCCACTGAGGGTTAGTGCACTTCGCGCCGTTCATCACGATAAAGTCCGGTTCAAAGCTTGCCAGCTCTTCATCGGTTGGGCGAATAAACATGTTTTTGACAAAGTGCGCCTGCCAGGCCACTTCGGTAATAAAACGCACTGCGAGGCGCGTGTCCGGGTTCGCACCGCAAAACGCATCAATAATAAACAGACGTTTTCCGGAGAGTTGCTGCGTAACCAGGCCTTTTAAATGTTGCCAGACTTCCGGCGAGAGCGGCTTGTTGTCGTTCTTGCCTTTGCCCTTGTCAGACCACCACACGGTGTCGCGGGTGGTGTCGTCACGTACAATGTATTTATCCTTCGGTGAACGGCCGGTAAAAATACCGGTGTCCACAGCGACAGCTCCCGAATTCGTCAACACGCCACGCTCGTATCCTTCCAGGTCAGGACGTAGTTCCTCCTTAAACAATGTATCGTAGTCGGGATTGTAGACAACATCCTGTACGTCGTTGATACCATAAGCCTTGAGATCTTGCGGGGTTAAGCTCTTAACGCGCATTTCACTACTCCTTAGCCAAGATGTACTGCCTGAAATTGTAGGGGTATTCTTCATTTGTTAACCGGGACGACGCTCATAGATTTACGTATCTCAACAATTGCCAGTCGACGAAAAAAGCTGTGATACATGGCACATAAGGGAACGGATTATGGCAAATTCAAGCATAATGATCGGGAAAATGTTCCTGAAATGCCATAAAGCAACATTTTTAACGGTCAGAGTGTGACTGTAATCGCTTTCATGAAAGGAAATTACGTAACACTTTCAGGCGGGATTTTAACGGAAACGTGACAAATTATGCAAAGCGCCGCCCTGGAAGGCGGCGCAAATTCGCATTAATGTACCTGGGGATCGGCAGGAGAGGCGTTATTGCGGATTTCAGCAATATCCATTGCATTAAAGATGTAGTGATTTCCGCAGTAGTCGCAGTGCATATCGATCTCGCCCTCTTCAGCGATGATGCTATCCACTTCTTCGTCTGGCAGCGTTTTGAGCGCGCCTGCGCAACGTTCGCGAGAGCAGGTGCACTTGAACTCAACCGCTTGCGGATCGTACAGCGTCACTTCTTCTTCATGGTACAAACGCCACAGCACATCTTCCGCATTCAGCGTGAAGAGTTCGTCGGCTTTGACGGTTTCGGTCAGGACCGCCAGGTGTTCAAAATCTTCGGCCTGGGTTTCCTGTGCAGGCAGCACCTGCAGCAGCATCCCGCCGGCGGCAGGCTGGCCGTCAACATCGCCAGTACGGATGAACAGGCGCGTCGGCAACTGTTCTGAACGCAGGAAATAATCTTCCAGGCAGGCGGCCAGCGTGTCGCCTTCCAGGCCAACCACACCCTGATAACGTTCGCCTTCTTCCGGGGTAATAGTGATCACCAGGTAGCCGTTGCCGAGCAATGTTTTCAGATCGGCATTTTCCGGTACATCGCCCTGTACGCGAGCAACGCCGCGCATTTGCTGGCGGTTGTTACCATTGATCACAGCCAGGCTCATGGGGCCATCACCCTGCAGCTGCACGGTAATATCACCCGCGAACTTCAACGTAGCGGTTAGCAGACTGGTGGCGACCAACAGCTCACCGAGAATGGTTTTCACCGGCAATGGGTAATTGTGGTTTTCCAGCACCTGTTTCCAGGTTTCGGATACGGTCACCAGCTCGCCGCGTACGGCATAGTTCTCGAACAGATAGCGGTGTAATTGGTCTTGATGGGCCATAATTGTCTCTCTTGCGGGTGAGCGTTACTCGCTGTCACCGTATTTAAATTTCATCAGATCGCGGCGTTCTTTCTTATCCGGGCGACGATCAGGGTGGGGCATGGTCAGCGCATTCAGTTTGCGGGCAAGCGTCATCTTCTCGCGCTTCTCAATGCTTTCTGCCGTCTCTTCATAAAGCGTAACGGCTTCATTAGCCGGACGGCGCTGCTCTGTAATGCCCTTGATGACGACAGTGCGTTCATCATTTCCCTGACGTAACGTTAACGTGGCATTCAGCTCGACGATTTTACTCGGCTTGCTGCGCTGCCCGTTGTAATGCACTTTGCCGCCCTCGATCATCTCGCGGGCAATGGCGCGGGTTTTATAAAAACGCGCCGCCCACAGCCATTTATCCAGTCGGACATCTTGCGCAGGCTGCTGTTTCATTAAGCCTCCTTGAGAAGCGAAGGGATCAAGTGGCGATAATCACTCATTCCTGGATGACGCAGATAACTTTTTTGGGCAAGCCCGGAGTCCGGGTTGGTCACGCCCAGGCAATAACGAATACCGAATTTCGCGGCTGCATCCAGAATGGGCTCGCTGTCATCAATGAACAACGTTCTCTCGGGATTTAACCCCGTTTCCTGCACGACAGCATGCCACAAACGCTGATCCTCTTTCGGATAACCAAATGTGTGGGTGGAAAGCAATAAATCAAGGTGCGACGCCAGACCGGTATGTTCGAGCTTGACCGCTAAATTATGCGGGTGCGCATTGGTCAACAGAATGCGGCGCTTACCGCTTTTTTGCAGCGCATCTAAAAAGGGCACGGTATCGTCGCGCAGTACCGCGCCTGGCCCTTGTTGCGTGGTCATGGCGCAAATATCAAGACCGAGGCGTTCGCTCCAGTAATCCAGACAATACCAGTTTAGCGTATGCTGCACGGCGTGATATTCCTGGCGGAGTGCCTTGTTCGCTTCCTCCGGTGTTAAGCCAAGCTTTGCACCGTAAGTTTCCGGCACCAGTTTTTGCCAGAAAAAGTTATCGAAAGCGAGATCGAGCAGCGTGCCATCCATGTCCAGCAATACGGTATCAACGTTTTGCCATGCGATATCAATATGCATAGGGGAAACTCCAGCCAGAGGGGAACCTGCGCGACAGGTTAACACAGCTCACGCAGGGGATCGTTATCAGCTGAGGCTTTCCTGGGTGGGGAGAAGTCGCGGATTCAGACAGCTTTCATAATACTGCTGAATTTCTTCCAGCCGCGTGCGGTTGCGCTGGTAACGACGCAAAGCAAGCACGCCGTTATAAAGGGTGCTGATAACCATCGCCAGCAGCAGGACCGTGGTGCCGGCATAACGCCACAAGCCGGTCGCATCAGGCATGCGGTGCAGACTGATATGTCTGGTCCCATTCGCGTCGGTAACGATATTGGTAATGATCCCTTCGGCACTGAACGGTGTTTGCATGAGCATTTGCGCCAGCCGCTGGAACTCTGTCCATTGCTCCTGGGCGGGGTAATCATAGAGCGCAATGGGTGGCCACGGCTGATCGACCAGCTCGCTACCTTCTTCGCTGATAATTAAAAAACCGCCAGGAGCCGGGCTGTTTAGAGCCTGCGCCGCGCGTGTCGTCTCGCGCATGATAAACGGCGCGGTTGAGGTGGTGACCAGATTATCCAGCGACTCAGCGCTTACCGGACGCAACAAAACGTTAACGCCGGTCAGTTTCCCATCACTCGCGCGCTTTGTCAGCGTATCCCAGTCTTTGCTGTTGCCCAGGTTGACCAGCGCATTTTTCAGTCGCAGGCATTCATCGGCAGCGGAACACAACTCCTGGGTTTTCAGGACGATATCGGCGAAATCATCCAGCAACACCATGCCGGATTTCTGAATAGCGGAGCGCAATACCGGACTCACGCGGGAGTCATCTTCAGCGGTGGGATGCAACTGACGGCTGACAGCCTGCGCAAGCGCAGTGGCTTTGGTCACCGTATCTGATTCAGGTAACGGCAACGGCGGGGCATTGTTCCAGATGATTTGCGAACAATCGAACGGTGTAAATGGCGATGTCTGGCGCGACGCCCAGTTGCTCTGCGTGTGAATGCTGCACATACCGGTACCGCTCAGGCGCAGCGTGTCGCCAACGCGCAACCCGGCAGCTTCCAGTTGATTAACGCTACTGGCTTCGATGGTTTGTGCGCCTTTGATCCACGAGACAGTGAATTTGATCGGCATATCCAGCGGCACCCAAATTAGCAGCATAGCCAGCACGACCAGCGAACCCGTGGAAATGACAGCGCTGCGCACCCAGTGCTGTAGCGGGAAGTTCTTAACTTCATCATGCAGGGATAAAAAGCGCCCCTGGCGAACGACATGGCGATCGAGATAAATATCGATATCGGTTTGCTGCCCCAGATCCTGCGTGACGAAGGGCTGCCAGTGACGGGGATAAATCAGGTCGATAATGCCAAGCGAGATATTATTCATCTGCTCCTGATTATTTTCACCGAACAGCCCCCAGCGCTTTGGCGTGCCGCGCAGGCAGTGGATTTCACGCAATGTGTTTTTGGCTGGGGGTGCGTAAAGCCCCCACAAGCCTGCGGCCAGCAGCATAATGGCACCGCCTGCCAGCCACGGTACGAAAACTTCTGGCGTCACTAGGCAGAAAAAGAACAACAAGAATGCGGTCGACACCAGCAGCGCTTCGCGCATACCGTCCGGCCGGCTTAAGGTATGCTCCTCCGGCGTTTCGCGGCGAATATTCAGCAGTTCAATTTGCTCGGTTTCTTCACCGCGGATGGCCGAATGGGTCGACGAAACACGTTCCAGATCGCCGCTACGCTCTTCATACATATATTCGCCGAGGGTGTGGCCATTCAATGAAATCACCAGCGGCAGGGAATCGGTACGGATCAGCTCAACGTTGTTTTCGTCCGTAATGTACTGCTCCCAGAAAGGCGGCAGATGAACTTCCACGGAGTCGAGATAATAGCGCCACTTATTGGGCGCGTCGGTGGTTATGCCATAGCGCGTGATCGCGTGCGTCACAACCAGCACGGTACCGCTGTGGGCATTTAAAGTGATCGCAACCGGGGCCGTGGTGGCGCCGGTAGGGCCGGGGATATGTTGGGTACGGGAAAGCGACTCGAGATAATTTTCAACGGCTTCGCGCTCTTCTGGCAAGAGTTTACGGGTCGTCGCGCCCGCGAAAGCCTGAAGATAAGGCAGTCGATAGCGACGTTGCGACCTGAACCTGAAAATCCATCCACCGAGGAATGCGCAGGCCAGCATAGCAGCGAAAACAATCAAAATGGTGCTCATGCTTTCCCCATCTTACTTTTTCTAACAGGTGTAGTCAGTTGCACCCTTCCCGTAATAACGTGTGTGGCTGGCCGTTGCAAGCGGAAATTAACTTGAATAATTTTAAGCGCATACCATCGCGTGTAAGGATAGCAAAACCACCCTAACGGGAATATCAGCAAATTCTTAGTTTTATTTCAACCTATTGACTTTTTGGTTTATTTGGGGATTTGATTTCTGATAAGTTGCAAGAATGTAAATAAGCGGCGAATGACATTGCCCAACGGGGACTAGTGTCGCACAATAACGCAAGTTTCTCTGCAAAGACCGATAATAATGAGCAAATCATTGCAAAAACCCACCATTCTTAACGTCGAGACAGTCGCCACTTCACGACTTTTTAACGTAGAAAGCGTGGATCTGGAATTTAGCAACGGTGTGCGCCGTGTTTACGAACGCATGCGGCCTTCCACGCGCGAAGCCGTGATGATAGTGCCGATTGTCGACGACCACCTGATTCTGATCCGCGAATATGCGGTGGGAACCGAATCCTACGAGCTGGGATTTCCCAAAGGGCTTATCGATCCGGGTGAGAGTATATACGAAGCGGCGAACCGTGAACTAAAAGAAGAAGTGGGTTTTGGTGCAAAAGAGCTTACTTTTCTGAAAAAACTCACGATGGCGCCCTCTTATTTCTCCAGCAAGATGAACATCATTCTTGCCGAGGATCTCTATCCTGAGTCACTACCGGGCGATGAGCCTGAACCGTTGCCGCAGGTTCGTTGGCCACTGAAGCATTTAATGGATTTACTCGAAGATCCGGATTTCACTGAAGCGCGCAACGTGAGCGCACTGTTTTTAATTCGCGAATGGTTGCAAGCGCAGGGCCGACTCTGACGGCACTCACCAAAAAAAATAAAAAGGGCGCCGGAGCGCCCTTTTTATTGTCTGTTTTCAATTCCCTTTGGGGAGGGGGTTGATGATCAGAACAGTTCGTGAGTCTCACCGTTATCAATAATCGTCGTACCCACTTCATGTACGGCCTGCTGGGTAGGCTGCGTACCTTCAATGAAGTACTCCTGACGACTGCTTCCCCCGCTAGCCAGTTGGCCGGTGCTGCGGTCGATATTCACGGTTACCACGCCCGGCGGTGGCGTTAACGGCTCTTCCGGTACACCCTCCAGCGCGGCTTTCATGTAGGCATCCCATGCAGGTTGCGCGCTTTTCGCGCCGCCTTCATAACCCGAAATTTGATCTTTGATGGCCCCGGAAGCGGTCGTTCGTCCCAAATCGCGACGGTGATCGTCAAAACCGATCCACACCGAGGTGACCACGCCCGGCCCATAACCGGAGAACCAGGCATCTTTCGAGCTGTTGGTGGTCCCGGTTTTACCGCCGATATCATTACGCTTGAGGTCGCGGCCAGCACGCCAGCCTGTGCCCTGCCAGCCGGGTTCGCCAAAGACGTTACTGTTCAGCGCGCTCTTGATTAAGAATGACAGCGGAGTGCTGATAACGTGCGGCGCGTACTCTTCGCCGCCGCTTCTCTGCACCAGCGCCTGATTCGCCTGCTCCAGTTGCGGCATTGGCACGGAGGCATTCTGCTGCTCCTGCGACATGGCCACATTCTCCATATCTTTGTTTTCCAGCACGTTCGATTTCGGCGTTTCACCGTAAATCACCGGAATATCACACTCTGCGCACGCCACTTTCGGGCGCGCTTCAAACAGGACGTTGCCCTGATCGTTTTCGATTTTGGTGATGTAATACGGATCAATCAGGAAGCCGCCATTAGCCATCACTGAATATCCCCTTGCTACCTGCATCGGCGTGAATGACGCAGAGCCGAGTGCCAGAGATTCAGTATGGACAATGTTTTGCGCCGGGAAGCCGAAACGTTGCAGATACTCTGCGGCGTAATCGACACCCATGGCGCGCATAGCACGAACCATAACCACGTTCTTCGACTGCCCCAGCCCCTGGCGCAGGCGGATAGGACCGGCATACTCATCCGGCGAGTTTTTGGGTCGCCAGTCTGAGCCTGCGCCTGCGTCCCAACGTGAAATGGGCACATCGTTCAGAATGCTCGCCAGCGTCAGGCCTTTATCCATCGCCGCAGTATAGAGGAACGGCTTGATGTTCGAGCCAACCTGGCGCAATGCCTGAGTGGCACGGTTAAATTTGCTCTGGTTAAAGTCAAAGCCACCCACCAACGCCAGCACGGCACCGTTACGTGGGTTGAGGGAAACCAGCGCGGAGTTAACATCGGGGATCTGACCCAGCCACCACGCATCGTTCACCTTACGTACCCAGATTTGCTGCCCGGCCTGCACCACATCGGTTACTTTACGCGGCGTTGCACCTTGCTGCGTATCGGAACGGTAAGGGCGCGCCCAGCGCATGCCTTCCATACGAAGCGAGACCGAGGTGCCATCTGCCATCATCGCGGTCGCTTCTTGCGGATTCGCGCTGGTGATCACCGCCGGAGCAAGGGGGCCGTAGCTCGGTAGCGTCTTCAGAGAATCGATGATCTTTTTGCTGTCCCATGCGGCTTCACCCACTTTCCACAGCACATTGGATGGACCGCGATAGCCGTGACGCATATCGTAATCCATCACGTTATTGCGCACCGCTTCCTGCGCTGACTGCTGCACTTTACGGGTGATGGTGGTGTAAACGCGGTAGCCGTCTTCATAGGCTTTATCGCCATACTTTGCCACCATATCCTGGCGCACCATCTCAGAGAGATACGGCGCAGAAAAGGCGATTTCTGGCGCATGGTAGTTAGCATCAATGGCTTCACTACGAGCCTGGTCATACTGTTGCTGCGAGATATAGCCTTCGCTCTGCATACGTGCCAGCACAACATTACGGCGCGCTGTTGCACGGTCGAGCGAGTAGAGCGGGTTAAAGGTCGACGGTGCTTTGGGCAGGCCGGCAATAACCGCCATTTCGCTCAACGTCAGCTGATCGACCGACTTGCCGAAGTAGACTTGCGCAGCGGCGCCGACGCCATAAGCACGATACCCGAGATAGATCTTGTTGAGATAAAGCTCAAGAATTTCATCTTTATTAAGTAACTGCTCAATACGGACTGCCAGGAACACCTCTTTAATCTTACGCATCAGCGTGCGTTCCGGGCTTAAGAAGAAGTTACGCGCCAACTGTTGCGTGATGGTGCTCGCCCCTTGTGAAGCATGGCCGGAAAACAGCGCCACGCTGGCGGCGCGGAAAATTCCCACCGGATCGACACCGTGATGCTCGTAAAAACGGCTGTCTTCAGTAGCAATAAACGCTTTCACCATTTCTGGCGGAATCTGATTGAGAGAGAGCGGAATGCGGCGCTTTTCGCCGTACTGCGCGATCAATTCGCCATCAGCACTGTAGACCTGCATCGGGATCTGTAACCGCACGTCCTTGAGCGTAGCGACGTCAGGCAACTGCGGTTCAATATATTTGTACAGCCCGTATATCGAGCCTGCTCCCAGCAGAATGCAACAAACTGCAAGGATGAATAAATACTTTACGAACTTCACTGGAGATTTCCCATTTAGTGGCATTTGGGCAGTTTATAAACAACCGCGCGGTAGTATAAAGGCAAGCCTGATGCATTGATATAGCGTCATCCAGAGAGACGATAAGGAGATCGTAATTTATGACAATTCATTCATGGCAAATTGGGCTTCATATTCAAGAAGATGGCATCTTTATTGTTGCCATCGCCGCAGGCCGGCGCGGCCCGGCGTTACGCCGCTGGTGGCATTTTCCTCTGGCCGCCGGTGCGATAGTGCAGGGGCGGATTAAAGCCCCTGACCTTCTACTAAATGTTCTGCGTCCCTGGCGGCAAACACTTCCTCAGCGCCACTGTGTACGCCTGGCATTCCCTACCGGTCAAACGCTGCAAAGAAAGTTACCACGACCGAATTTCTCCCTGCGCGAACAGGAACTTTCCGGTTGGGTGTCGCATGCGATGGCGCGTGAACTGGAGATGGCGGAAAGCGATCTCTGTTTCGATTTTATCGAAGATGAGACGGCCAGCGCCTATGGGGTGACGGCAGCGCAAACCAGAGATGTGGCAACCCTGTTAGGCATTGCAGAGGCGCTGTCGCTACACATTTCATTTATTACGCCGGATGCCAGTGCACTGCAAACACTGCTCCCCTGGTTGGTTTCACCCACTCGCTGTCTCGCCTGGCGTGACGAGCGGCAATGGCTATGGGCGATGAAAGAGGGCTGGGGGCGGCGCGTGCGTGAAGAGGCCGATACGGCGGCACACCTGGCGCACTTGCTGGGTCTGGCTGCGGGAGAGCTTATTGAATGTGGTGATGAGCAAGGCTGTTTTGATTGCTGGACGGCAATCCCGCGACGCCAGCCACCCTTACCTGAAGCCGGGGGACGTTATGCCGTAGCCCTCGGTCTGGCGCTCGCCGGGAGGCGCTGATGTCGCAAATGGTCAATTTCTTACCCTGGCGGCAGCGGAGGCGGCAGCGCAGGGTGCGAGGTTGGGCAGCTCTGTTCACTGCGACGGTGCTGTTACTCTTCGTCGTGGGTGCTGGCTGGCGCAGCACCCTGAGCGTTGATCTTCAGGCGCTCACGTTATGGCAGCAATCGGATCACGCTTTACTGGCGGCACTGGTGGCCGCAGAGCAGCCTTTACAGACTAAATGGCAGCGCTGGCTGGCAGCGCAAGCCCGTTTGCAACGCCAGCAGCAGACTCGGGCATGGCGGCCGATACTCACTGCCCTGGCGGAGAACCTGCCGCAACAGGCCTGGCTCACGCAGCTCCGCTGGCAGCAGAATACGCTGGAACTGATAGGGCTGACGAGTGCAGTGGCCGCACTGAGCGAACTGGAACATGCCTTACAGCAAGTGCAGGGCTTTCAGTTGCTGCCTGCCGGAGCCACGATGCGTGACGCGCAAGGGCGATGGCAGTTTCATTATCAACTGAATAAGGAGCCGCAGCATGCGCCTTAATGCAGATCGCTGGCTGGCTTTATCGCCGTTCAGGCAAGTGCTGTGCTGGTTGCTAAGTGTCCTTTTGGGGGGATTACTGCTGTGGTGGTTAATCCTCTTGCCATTGAAAAATGGCCAGGCACAGCGGCTTAGTCAGCAGGCAACGCAGCAGAACCTGTTACGTGAGCAATGGCGCAAACTGCGCGCCATCAGCCCACCAGCGCACAAAGAATCTGACGCCGCATTACGGGTCTTCACCCCGCTGGATTTCCAGGGCGCAGGGCGGCAACTGACCCGCTGGCAACCCACGCAAAACGGGGGTGAGATGATGCTGGAAACGGAATGGCACGCGGTGGCTGGCACATTTCCGCTGATTGCTGAACGTAACATGCTGATTTCGGCCTTCTCACTGCTTGCCGATGAACGTGGCTTACATTTTACGCTGCGGCTGGAGCACGATAATGAGGGTTAAACGTCTGCTATGGGCAAGCAGTTTCTGCCTGCTGCTGACCGGAATGCGCGACCCTTTTCAACCGCCGCCGGATACATGCCAGATAGCAGAGCTTAGTCGCTGGCATTTTCACGGCATGGTGGAGAGCGCCCAACGGGTTGGCATCTTACGTGATACCGCCGGCGGCTGGCATCGCGTCGTTATTGGCGAAACGCTGCCAGTGGGGTGGCGGATTATCGCTATCGATCAACATGAAATGCAGATTGCCACGGGCGAAGGGTGCCACCCGCCGCAGTGGCGATGGAAACGAGAAGGAACGCAAAATGTGGAAAAGGATACTACTCCTCGCGTGTTGTAGTGCGCCGTTAGCGAGTGCCGGGGAAGCCAGTCTTGTCACGCTGACGGTGGATGGCGCACCTGTCGCGCAGGTCTTACAGGCGCTGGCTTCGCTGGAAAAACAGAACCTGGTGATCCCGGCGGAAGTGGCAGGCTCACTGTCGCTGAGCCTGGTGGATGTGCCCTGGAAACAGGCGCTGCAAACGGTGGCGACCAGCGCCGGACTGACTCTGAGCCAGCAAGGCAATATCTGGCTGGTGCATACGTCCAGCTGGCGACAGCAGCAACAGGCGGAACAAGAGGCCGCGGTGGCAAAACGCAAACAGAATGCCCCGGTTCTTACTCGCGCGATGGTGCTGCGTTATGCCGATGCGGGTGAACTGGCGAAGGCCGGAGAGAAGCTGCTCAGCCCGCAAGGCTCAATGACAGCGGATGAGCGCCTTAACCGCTTACTGGTTCGTGATAATAAAGAAGGGCTGGCGGCGATAGAAAAGTGGGTAGCGCAGATGGATTTACCCATTGAACAAGTAGAACTGGCGGCGCATATCGTCACGATCAACGAAAAAAGCCTGCGTGAGCTGGGGGTTAAATGGGGACTGGCGCAATCTGATGTGGCATCGCGCGGGCAACTTAGCGTGCTGTCGGCACAAATGCCAGCCGCCGCGGCGAGTACCCGCATCGGCTTTAATATTGGCAGCATCAATGCGCGTCTGCTGGAGCTTGAACTCTCCGCACTGGAACAAAAGCAGCAGTTGGAGATCATTGCCAGCCCCCGTTTACTGGCATCACACCGCCAACCAGCCAGTATCAAACAAGGCAGTGAGATCCCGTATCAGGTTTCCAGCGGGGAAAACGGCGTAACCACGGTGGAATTTAAGGAAGCGGTGCTGGGCATGGAGGTCACACCCGTCGTGCTTCCTGACAAACGAGTGCGTTTGAAGTTACGAATTAGCCAGAATATGCCGGGCCAGGTTTTACAGCAGGCCGGCGGGGAGACACTCGCGATTGATAAACAGGAAATCGAGACACAAGTCGAAGTTAAAAGCGGCGACACGCTGGCATTGGGTGGCATCTTCTCGCAAAAAAGGAGCAACAGCGGCGATCGCGTGCCAGGCTTTGGTGCACTTCCTGGCGTCGGGCGATTGTTTCGCCACGATACGAAAGATAATGAACGGCGCGAGCTGGTGGTGTTTATCACCCCGAGACTGGCATCGGTACATTAATCCCGCCGTAACACCTCTTTTTCTACGGAACTTGGTTCAGGTGTTTGACGTGAGAGATGATTTAGCTTACAAGGAGTACCGATTTGAGCGTCAGTAGTCTCCGTCGAGCCTGAATGGCTATCCGCGTCCGACTGGTAATTTAATGTGTTGCCAAACAAGCCGGAGTACTGAGATAATTTTCGATCTGACTCTCGCACTATCGCATATGAGGTTTCAGTTCATGTCCTGCTACGCTGGGTGTCTGCGAAGCGGGTTTATCATCAACGAATAGTCTTAGTAGTACCGAAAAAATGGCAGAGAAACGCAATATCTTTCTGGTTGGGCCTATGGGTGCCGGCAAAAGCACTATTGGGCGTCAGTTAGCTCAACAACTCAATATGGAATTTTACGATTCTGATCAAGAGATTGAGAAACGAACCGGAGCTGATGTGGGCTGGGTCTTCGATGTTGAAGGTGAAGAAGGTTTCCGCGATCGCGAAGAAAAAATCATCAACGAGCTGACGGAAAAACAGGGCATCGTACTGGCCACCGGCGGCGGTTCTGTAAAATCTCGCGAAACCCGTAATCGTCTCTCCGCCCGTGGAGTAGTGGTTTATCTGGAAACCACTATCGAAAAACAATTGGCTCGCACTCAACGTGACAAAAAACGCCCGCTTCTGCAAGTGGACGCGCCGCCGCGCGAGGTGTTGGAAGCATTGGCGAATGAACGTAATCCGCTGTACGAAGAGATTGCGGACGTCACCATTCGTACCGACGACCAGAGCGCTAAAGTGGTCGCAAACCAGATTATTCATATGCTGGAAAGTAACTAATTCTGGCTTAATTACAGGCCTGCGGGTTTAAGCAACTAAGGTGGATGTCGCGTCATGGAGAGGATTACCGTCACTCTCGGGGAACGTAGTTACCCCATCACCATCGCGGCTGGTTTGTTCAACGATCCAGCTTCTTTCGCGCCACTGAAGGCTGGGGATCAGGTTATGCTGGTCACCAACGAGACTTTGGCTCCACTCTATCTGGATAAAGTCCGCCGGGTACTGGAGCAGTCAGGTGTGAACGTTGACAGTGTTATTCTGCCGGATGGTGAGCAGTATAAAAGTCTGGCAGTCATGGACACGGTATTCACTGCCTTGTTGCAAAAACCTCATGGGCGCGACACAACGCTAGTCGCGCTTGGCGGCGGTGTGATCGGTGATTTAACCGGTTTCGCGGCAGCCAGCTACCAGCGCGGCGTGCGCTTTATTCAAGTGCCGACCACGCTCCTTTCTCAGGTTGATTCCTCCGTTGGCGGTAAAACGGCGGTAAACCACCCTCTAGGCAAAAACATGATCGGCGCGTTCTACCAGCCTGCATCCGTGGTGGTCGATCTTGATTGTCTGGAAACCCTGCCTGCCCGCGAGTTGTCATCGGGTCTTGCTGAAGTGATCAAATACGGCATTATTCTTGATGGCGAGTTCTTTACCTGGCTTGAGCAGAATATGGATGCGCTACTGCGTCTTGATGGCCCGGCAATGGCGTACTGTATCCGCCGCTGCTGTGAGCTAAAAGCCGACGTTGTCGCTGCCGATGAGCGTGAAACGGGCTTACGTGCTTTACTCAATCTTGGACATACCTTCGGCCACGCCATTGAAGCGGAAATGGGCTACGGTAACTGGCTGCATGGCGAAGCTGTTGCGGCTGGCATGGTGATGGCGGCGCGTGCGTCTGAACGCCTTGGTCAGTTCAGTAAAGACGAAACGCAGCGGATTATTGCGTTGCTTGAACGGGCGGGCTTGCCGGTGCAGGGGCCGCGCGAAATGTCTGCACAGGCCTATTTACCGCATATGATGCGCGATAAAAAAGTGCTGGCGGGGGAGATGCGTTTAGTGCTTCCGTTGGCGATAGGGAAGAGTGAAGTGCGCGGCGGAGTGTCGCACGATGTAGTACTCGGCGCTATTGCTGATTGCCAGCAAGCGTAACTATTAGAAAGGTCTGGTCACGATAGAAAGTGACGTTTAATTTCGGGCGCTGTGCAGGTGGTGGCATACGCCTTTGAGTGGGGTGTTAAATGGATGAATTCAAACCAGAAGACGAGCTGAAACCCGATCCCAGCGATCGTCGTACTGGTCGTTCTCGTCAATCTTCCGAGCGTGTCGACGAACCGCAAATCAACTTCGATGAGGTTGATTTAGACGCCGACGATCGCCGTCCCTCGCGTACCCGCCGGGCACGCGATGAGCGCGAAGAAGAACGTTATGAAGAGGATGAAGACGCTCTGGACGAGGAGCGTGAGGAACGTCGTCCGCGTAAGCGTAAAAAAGCCGCAGTTGCGAAACCTGCGTCCCGCCAGTACATGATGATGGGTATTGGTATTGTGGTGCTGTTGCTGCTGATTGTCGGCATCGGTTCTGCGCTGAAATCTCCCGCGCCTTCCACGACCAACGAACAACAAGCGTCGACAGAGAAAAATATTGATCTGTCGGGCAATAACGGCAATGCGGGCGCGACCAGCACCGCAGCCGATCAGGCGAATGGCGCTCAGCCAGCGCCGGGTAACACAGCGGAGCAACAGACTGCGGGCAATGCACAGCAGGATGTTTCTCTGCCACCGATTTCCTCAACCCCTTCTCAGGGGCAGGCACCTGTCGCACCGGAAGGTCAGCAGCGAGTCGAGGTTCAGGGCGACCTGAATAATGCGCTGTCACAGCCGCAAAATCAGACTCAGCTTGACAGTGCGGTCACGTCTACGCTGCCTACGGAACCGGCAACCGTCGCGCCAGTGCGTAACGGTAATGGTGCCGTTGCGCGTCAGCAGGCTGCGCCAGCAGAAGCTCATACCGCCACTTCGCGTCCTGAGCGTAAGCAAATGGTTATTGAACCGAAACCGGTAACGAAAGCACCGGTGGCAAAAGCGGAGTCGAAACCTGTTGCTCAGCCGCCGAAGCACACCGAGACCACCACTGCGCCGGTCAAAGCACCCGCGGCGACGCCAGTGCAGCCGAAAGCAACCGCAACCACGACTGCGCCAGCGGTTACCGCTCCTGCGGCCACGGCCACGCCTGCTGCGAGCGGTGCCACATCAACCGGTAACGTAGGCGCACTGAAATCAGCACCAGGTAGTCATTACACATTGCAGCTCAGTAGCTCGTCGAATTACAGCAACCTGAACGCGTGGGCGAAGAAAGAAAGTCTGAAAAACTACGTTGTTTATCAGACCACCCGTAACGGTCAGCCGTGGTATGTGCTGGTGAGCGGCGTGTATGCGTCAAAAGATGATGCTAAACGTGCTGTTGCAGCCTTGCCAGCCGATGTGCAGGCTAAAAACCCATGGGCGAAGCCGCTGCATCAGGTTCAGGCCGATCTTAAGTAATGTCTAAAGCGCAGGATGCTGTCGGAGCTTTCTCCACAGCCGGAGAGAGTGTAAGCAACCAGTCAGCATGAAAAAGAATCGCGCTTTTTTAAAATGGGCAGGGGGGAAGTACCCCCTGCTCGACGATATCGAAAAGCACCTGCCGCAGGGGGAATGCCTAATCGAGCCGTTCGTCGGCGCGGGTTCGGTGTTCCTTAATACGTCGTATTCACGCTATATCCTTGCGGATATCAACAGCGACCTGATTAGTCTCTATAACATTGTTAAAGACCGTGCTGATGAGTATGTGCATCATGCGCGCGATCTGTTTACGCCTGAGACTAACCAATCCGTTATTTATTACCAATTTCGCGATGAATTTAACGCGTGCCAGGAGCCGTTCCGGCGGGCGCTGTTGTTTTTGTATCTCAACCGTCATGGCTATAATGGCCTGTGTCGCTATAACCTGCGCGGCGAGTTTAATGTGCCGTTCGGTCGTTATAAAAAACCCTATTTTCCGGAAGCCGAGTTGTATCACTTCGCGGAAAAAGCGCAGAATGCCTTTTTTTACTGCGAGTCTTACGCCGACAGCATGGCGCGTGCGGACGAGAATTCCGTCGTTTACTGCGATCCTCCTTACGCGCCGCTTTCCGCGACCGCGAACTTTACGGCGTATCACACGAACAGTTTTAATCTGGAGCAGCAGGCACATCTGGCCGCGATTGCTGAAAACCTGGTGCTGAACCAAATCCCGGTGTTGATTTCAAACCACGATACGGCGTTAACGCGCGAGTGGTATCGTCAGGCCAAATTGCATGTGGTGAAAGTGCGGCGCAGCATCAGTAGTAATGGCGGCACACGTAAAAAGGTGGATGAATTGCTGGCGCTTTACCGCCCGGCAACCCGGTAACCTGCTTTCACCGCGCCGCCAGCCTGCTGACTTATCATTTTTCAAGGAGATGCGGATGAAACAGTATTTGATTGCCCCTTCGATCCTGTCGGCTGATTTTGCTCGTCTGGGTGAAGACACGGCTAAAGCGCTTGCTGCCGGTGCCGATGTCGTGCATTTCGACGTGATGGATAACCATTACGTGCCGAACCTGACCATCGGACCGATGGTGCTGAAAGCGCTGCGAAACTACGGCATAACCGCCCCTATCGATGTGCATCTGATGGTCAAACCGGTTGACCGCCTGGTGCCGGACTTCGCCGCGGCGGGTGCCAGCATCATTACTTTTCATCCTGAAGCGTCTGAACACGTCGACCGTACTCTGCAACTGATCAAAGAGAATGGCTGTAAAGCGGGGCTGGTGTTTAACCCGGCTACGCCGCTGAGCTACCTCGACTATGTGATGGATAAGCTGGATGTGATCCTGCTGATGTCGGTGAACCCTGGCTTCGGCGGCCAGTCTTTTATTCCCCATACGCTGGACAAGCTGCGCGAAGTTCGTCGTCGCATTGACGCGTCTGGTTTCGATATTCGCCTGGAAGTCGACGGTGGGGTGAAGGTAAACAATATCGGCGAAATCGCTGCCGCTGGCGCAGATATGTTCGTTGCGGGATCGGCGATTTTCGACCAGCCGGATTACAAAAAAGTGATTGATGAAATGCGTCTTGAACTGGCGAAGGTAAGTCATGGATAAAATGCAGTTAGTTCGCGGCGTTGCTTTTGATCTTGATGGCACGCTGGTGGACAGCGCGCCAGGTCTTACGGCGGCGGTCGATAGCGCACTGTATGCGCTGGAGTTGCCGCAGGCTGGCGAAGCGCGCGTGGTGACGTGGATTGGTAACGGTGCCGATGTGCTGATGGAGCGCGCCCTAAACTGGTCACGTCAGGAGCGTGCGATCCAGCGTGCTGCGCAGGGCAAGCCCGACGTTGATCAAAGCGATATTCCGCAAGAAGAGCAGGTGCGCATGCTGCGTAAGTTGTTCAATCGTTATTACGAAGAAACCGTGGAAGAGGGTAGCTTTCTGTTCCCTGATGTCGCTGAAACGTTGTCAGCGCTGCATGCCAAAGGCCTGCCGCTGGCGCTGGTAACCAATAAACCCACACCGTTTGTTGCCCCGTTGCTGGAAGCGTTGGGCATTGCGCAGTACTTTACTTTCGTGGTGGGTGGTGATGATGTGGTGAACAAAAAGCCGCATCCGGAACCGTTGCTTCTGGTGTGCAAAAAGCTCAATATTCAACCTCATGAGTTACTCTTCGTCGGGGATTCACGTAACGATATCCAGGCTGCGAAGGCCGCGGGGAGTGTCTCGGTTGGACTGACGTACGGTTACAACTATGGCGAAGCCATTGCTCTCAGTGAGCCCGACTACGTATATGAACATTTTAAAGCGTTACTGCCCGCGCTCGGGCTCCCGCACAGTGAAAATCAGGAAATAAAAAATGACTAAGCCCATCGTCTTTAGTGGCGCACAGCCCTCAGGTGAATTAACCATTGGCAACTATATGGGTGCGCTGCGTCAGTGGGTGAACATGCAGGATGACTATCACTGTATCTACTGCATCGTTGACCAGCATGCCATCACCGTTCGTCAGGATCCGCAGGCGCTGCGTAAAGCGACGCTGGATACGCTGGCGTTGTATCTGGCCTGCGGCATCGATCCGCAAAAGAGCACCATTTTTGTTCAGTCTCACGTGCCTGAGCACGCGCAGCTAGGCTGGGCGCTGAACTGCTACACCTATTTCGGCGAACTGAGCCGTATGACTCAGTTCAAAGATAAATCTGCACGCTATGCAGAAAACATTAACGCCGGTCTGTTTGACTACCCGGTGCTGATGGCCGCCGACATCCTGCTTTATCAGACCAACCAGGTGCCAGTAGGCGAAGATCAGAAACAACATCTGGAGCTGAGCCGTGATATCGCGCAGCGTTTTAACGCGATTTATGGCGAGATCTTCAAGGTACCAGAGCCGTTCATTCCGAAATCTGGCGCGCGCGTCATGTCGCTGCTGGAGCCGACCAAAAAGATGTCCAAGTCGGACGATAACCGCAACAACGTTATTGGCCTGCTGGAAGATCCGAAAGCGGTAGTGAAGAAAATCAAACGCGCGGTGACCGACTCCGATGAGCCGCCAGTTGTCCGTTACGACATTGCCAACAAAGCAGGCGTTTCTAACCTGTTGGATATTCTGTCTGCAGTAACAGGAAAGAACATCGCAGAACTGGAGCAGCACTTCGAAGGCAAAATGTACGGTCATCTGAAAGGTGAAGTCGCGGAAGCGGTGTCAGGCATGCTGTCCGAACTGCAAGAGCGCTATCACCGTTATCGTAACGATGAAGCCTTCCTGCAGCAGGTGATGAAAGAAGGGGCGGCGAAAGCCAGCGCCCGCGCTTCTGAAACGCTGAGCAAAGTCTACGAAGCGATTGGCTTTGTGGCCAAACCGTAATTAGGGGCGCAATAAAAAAGGGCAGGTTCAACCTGCCCTTTTTTCTGTCTTTAAAACCACTTCAGTTTATCGCGCAGTGCAACCACACGGCCCACGATAATCAATGCCGGGCTTTCTACCTGCTGTGCCAGGTCACCAAGCTGCGACAATGTCCCGCTGACTACGCGTTGTTGCACCGACGTACCGTTCTCGACCAGGGCCACGGGCATATCGGCCTGCATGCCGTGAGCAATCAACTGGGTCTGAATGGCTGAGGCCTGATTCAGGCCCATATAAAACACCAGGGTCTGTTTTTCTGCCGCCAGGTTTGCCCAGTCCAGTTCGCCGCCGGTTTTCAGGTGCCCGGTGACCAGCCTGACGCTTTGCGCATAGTCGCGGTGCGTCAGCGGAATGCCGGAATAGGCTGAACACCCAGAGGCCGCGGTAATTCCGGGCACCACAGAGAAAGGCACGCCCGCATGGCACAACGTTTCCAGCTCTTCGCCACCGCGCCCGAAAATAAACGGATCGCCACCTTTCAGGCGCACAACGCGTTTACCACTTTGCGCCTCGCGCAGCAGGATCTGGTTGATCTCCTCCTGCGGTACGCAGTGATAGCCGGCGCGCTTGCCCACAAATACGCGATCGGCGTCGCGGCGCACCAGATTCATAATGTCATCGGAAACCAGCCGGTCGTAAACCACCACATCTGCCTGCTGGATTTGCTGCAGCCCTTTTAATGTCAGTAGCCCGGCATCGCCCGGCCCGGCACCCACCAGTACCACTTCACCACGGTTATCCAGCGGTTCGGCCAGCAACTGCTCAGTGATGTGTTCGACGGCAGGCTGGTCCTGATTCGCCAGCGACTGCGCCAGCCGGTCGTTCACGAATAATTTTTCCCAGAAGCGACGGCGTTCGCTCATGGTGGAAAAGTGCTTCTTCACCCTGCCGCGCAACTGACCGGCAAACCGCGCGACATGGCCAAGGTGTTGCGGGAGCAGCGACTCGAGTTTTTCGCGCAGTAACCGTGCCAGTACAGGAGAGGTTCCACCTGAAGAGACCGCCACCATCAGCGGCGAACGGTCAATAATGGAAGGCATGATAAAACTGGCCTGGGTTGGCGCATCGACCACGTTACAAAATATACGGCGAGCTTCTGCCGCATCGCTGACGCGCTGATTGACCGTGTCATTATCGGTAGCGGCAATCGCCAGCCAGCATGTATCCAGTAATGATTCGTTAAATTCGCCTTTCACCAGCGTCAGCATGCCTTCGTCTGCCCAGACGGAGAATTGCGGCACAAAAGTGAGGGCATTGACGGTAAGTCGTGCACCCGCGTCCATTAACAGTCGGGCTTTACGTTCTGCGACATCTCCACCGCCCACCAACAGGCAGTTACGATCGCGCAACTGGCAAAATATTGGCAAATGATCCACGACATTACCTCAGTATTTTAGTTATTCGCTGCTGCCTGGTTTTTCACGGCGTTGACTGCGTCAGGACGCTCTGATTTCGGGGTAGCATACCAGTAACCCAAACCCATAAATACGGCACCAGATAAAGTATTGCCCAGCGTTACCCACAGCAGGTTATGACCAATACCACTTAAGGTATAGGTGTCGCTATGATGACCAAACCAGGAAAGGGCGAAGAGGGTCATATTAGCAATAGAGTGCTCGTAACCGGACGCAATGAAAGCCAGCAGACACCACCAGATTGCGAGAAATTTTGCGGCGCCTTCGGTACGGATCGCCATCCAGATTGCCAGGCAAACCAGCCAGTTACACAGCGCGCCTTTAAAGAATAAAACGCTGGCCGGGGCGCTGGTTTTTGCCAGCGCAACAGTATGCACAAGGCTGTTATCCACGGGTAACAGGCTACCGCCGCCCCAGTAATAGAGCAGGGCGACGAACACGGAGCCGAGCAGGTTGCCAAGCCAGGTTTGCGGCAGGATCGTCCACATTTGACCGTGGCTGATGGCCCCCGCTTTAACGCCTAACGTCAGAAACATCGTATGCCCGGTAAATAACTCCGAACCCGCAATAATCACCAGCGTTAAAGCGATACCAAATGTCGCCCCCATCACCAGTGGACGCACGGCGGGATCGAGCAGGTTACCCAGCGTGAAAATCAAAATAATACCCAGTCCCACATAAGCCCCTGCCATTGCGGAACTGACCCAAAAACCCAAAGGATTTTGCGAGGAGAGCCGGGCAATACGCGCAGCATTCGCCGCGCACTTATTAATCGTGTCGGTAAACATGATGTTGATTATCCAAAGTTAAGAGGAAAAGTTTAAAAATCAAAAAGAAAGGCGGGAACATTGCGCCCCCGCCGGGGTATTACGCTTTAATCTGCACCACGCCGTCTTTTACTCGCGCGTCGAAATGCGCTACGGAACGGCTTTCATCTTCCATACACAGCCCGTCACGCAGGCGGAAGCGCTGTTTTTTTAGCGGGCTGGCGACCCATAACTCACCCTGGTGCTCGGCGATAATCCCGCGTGACAACACGCTGGCCTGGAAGAACGGGTCGATATTGCTGATGGCATACACCTGGTCATCATGACGAGGGCGGAAAATGGCCACTTGCTGGTCGTTCAACAGCGCGCAAACGCCGGTTGCGGGCAGAATGTCGTCGATTTTGCAGATAGTGTTCCACTGGCTCATGCGTTTTCCTCCACCATGGTTACCGGGATGCGCTCATACGGGGTTGCCGGGCGATGCTGCGCACGTTCTGGCACAACCTGCACGTTCGGGTCGCGACGATCGCTGTTGATAAAATGTTTGAAGCGGGTCTGCGCAGCAGGGGTATTTACGGTTTCTGTCCATTCGCAAATCACCGCTTCGCGCAGGCGGGTCATCTCTTCTTCCAACTGTGCGTCGAAGCCCAGTTTATCGTCGATGATCACGCTCTTCAGGTAGTCGATACCGCCTTCCATGGCATCCAGCCAGGATGCAGTACGGGTCAGTTTGTCGGCAGTACGGATATAGAACATCATAAAGCGGTCGAGATAATGCAACAGCGTTTCGCGATCGAGATCCGCCGCCAGCAGATCCGCATGACGCGGTTTCATCCCGCCGTTACCGCAGACATACAGGTTCCAGCCTTTTTCGGTAGCGATAATGCCCACGTCTTTCCCCTGAGCTTCCGCACATTCGCGGGTACAGCCAGAAACACCGAACTTCATTTTGTGCGGTGTACGGATGCCTTTGTAGCGGTTTTCCAGTTCAACGCCGAAACCAACGCTATCGCCTACGCCGTAACGGCACCAGGTTGAGCCAACACAGGTTTTCGCCATACGCAGCGCTTTCGCGTAAGCGTGGCCGGTTTCAAAGCCTGCCTCGATCAACTGACGCCAGATTTCCGGCAGGTCATCTTTCTGTGCGCCAAACAGGCCAATGCGTTGGGAACCGGTAATTTTGGTGTAGAGATTAAATTCACGGGCGATACGGCCTACTTCCATCAGACCTTCCGGGGTGATTTCACCCCCTGCGGAACGTGGGATCACAGAGTAGGTGCCGTCTTTCTGGATGTTGGCGAGGAAGTTATCGTTGGTGTCCTGCAACGGCGTGTTCTGCGGTTTCAGGATGTATTCGTTCCAGCATGACGCCAGCAGCGAACCGACGGTCGGTTTACAGACTTCGCAGCCATAGCCTTTGCCGTATTTCGCCAGCAATTCATCAAACGTTTTGATGCCTTCCACGCGGATCAGGTGGTACAGCTCCTGGCGGGAATAGGCAAAGTGCTCACACAGGTTATTGGTGATTTCGATGCCCTGTTTTGCCAGTTCGGCGTTCAGCACTTGAGTGACCAGAGGAATGCAGCCGCCGCAGCCGGTACCGGCTTTGGTTTCTGCTTTCAGCGCCGCAACGGTATGGCAGCCTTTATTGATTGCGGCAATCAGGTCCCCTTTGGTCACGTCAAAACAGGAGCAAATTTGCGCGCTGTCGGGCAGCTTATCGACGCCGATAGAGGGTTTACCGCCAGCGGCATGGGCTGGCAGGATCAGCGCATCCGGGTTTTCCGGCAATTCAATCGCGTTCAACACCAGTTGCAGCAGGTTGCCGAAATCGCTGGTATCGCCCACCAGTACTGCGCCCAGCAGAGTTTTATTGTCCGGGCTGACAATCAGGCGTTTGTAGACTTCTTTGCTTTCGTCGAGGTAAACATAGCTGCGTGCGCCAGGGGTGCGACCGTGAGCATCGCCGATACCGCCCACATCAACGCCCAGCAGTTTCAGTTTGGCGCTGAGATCCGCGCCTTCAAACGCATTCCGGGTGCCCAGGATATGGTCAACAGCAACTTGCGCCATTTTATAACCAGGCGCCACCAGACCGTACACGCGGTTGTTCCAGCTCGCACATTCACCAATGGCGTAAATATCCGGATCGGAAGTCTGGCAGTTATCGTTAATCACGATACCGCCGCGCTGACCCACGGTCAGTCCGCACTGGGTGGCGAGTTTATCACGTGGGCGGATACCGGTAGAGAAGACGATAAAGTCTACTTCCAGCGCGCTGCCGTCCGCAAAACGCATGGTTTTACGCGCTTCGGTACCTTCCTGGACGATCTCTTTGGTGTTTTTGCTGGTGTGGACGCGTACGCCCATACTTTCGATTTTGCGTTTGAGCTGCTCGCCGCCCATTTGGTCGAGTTGCTCTGCCATCAGCATTGGCGCGAATTCAATAACGTGGGTTTCAACACCTAAGTTTTTCAGCGCCCCTGCGGCTTCCAAACCGAGCAGGCCACCACCGACAACTGCACCGCGGCGGCTACGACGGGCGCAGGATTCAATGGCGTTCAAATCTTCAATGGTGCGATAAACAAAACAGTCCTGGGTTTCAGACCCTTTGATCGGCGGGATCCACGGGTAGGAACCGGTCGCCATGATCAGTTTGTCATACCAGACGGTGCGCCCGGCGCTGGAGTGGATCACTTTTTCCTGACGGTTAATAGTGATCGCACGTTCGCCAACCAGCACTTTGACGCCATGTTTCTCGTAAAAACCTTCGCGGACCAGTGACAGCTCTTCGGCTGTATGATGAGAGAAGTAAGAAGAAAGATGCACGCGGTCGTAGGCTTTACGCGGCTCTTCACAAAAAACGGTGATATCGAATTCGGAGGCGTCGGCTTTATCGAGGAGGTCCTCAATGAAGCGGTGACCGACCATGCCGTTACCGATGATAGCGAGTTTGACTTTGCTCATTTTTGCCTCGATTTCTTTTCTATTACTGCCTACCTTAACGATTCAGCCTCCGGGCTTATTGATGTGCATCAAATACACCTTCACATACCACTTAATGAGTAGATGACTGATTTTTATTGGTTTTTCTAAGTTGTAGAAATAACAGGCTTTTCTGGATTGCAGAATTTGTGTACAAAAAGAGAGGGTTTTTTGCCTCGGTGTCTGATCCGAAATTTCAGACGAAAACGGAAGGAGTAGCGCTATGTCTTCAGCACCGATTTGGTTCGTCCAGAACGTGCATTTACCGGATCGCGAAGGGTTGTGGCAAATCGCAATTGAGAACGGGCGCTTTGGCGACATCACGCCCATGGAATCGACACACACCGACAGTCACGAGGTGCTGAATGCGCGTGGGGGGCTGGCATTACCGCCATTTATTGAGCCACATATTCATCTCGACACCACGCAAACTGCAGGCGAGCCGAACTGGAACCAGTCGGGAACCTTATTTGAAGGCATTGAACGCTGGGCTGAGCGCAAGGCGCTGCTCACGCATGAAGATGTGAAAGCCCGCGCCTGGCAAACATTGAAGTGGCAAATGGCCAACGGCGTGCAGTATGTACGCACACACGTTGATGTTTCTGATCCGTCGTTAACGGCCCTGAAAGCGATGATTGAAGTGAAAGCTGAAGTGGCGCCGTGGATAGATGTGCAAATCGTTGCGTTTCCCCAGGAAGGGATCCTCTCTTATCCGAATGGGGCCGCATTGCTGGAAGAGGCGTTGCGTCTGGGGGCCGATGTGGTCGGTGCGATCCCACACTTTGAATTTACGCGTGAATATGGCGTTGAATCGCTGCATATCGCCTTTGGCCTGGCGCAAAAATATGGGCGTCCACTGGATATCCATTGTGATGAAATCGACGATGAGCAGTCGCGCTTTGTGGAAACGGTTGCCGCACTGGCGTTAAAAATGGGCATGGGTTCACAGGTTACTGCCAGCCATACCACCGCCATGCACTCCTATAACGGCGCGTATACGTCACGCCTGTTCCGCTTGTTAAAGCTCTCTGGCATTAACTTTGTGGCGAACCCGCTGGTCAATATCCATCTGCAAGGCCGTTTTGATGATTACCCGAAACGCCGGGGGATCACACGGGTGAAAGAGTTACTGGCCGCAGGTATTAATGTCTGTTTTGGCCATGATGATGTGTTTGACCCCTGGTATCCGCTGGGCACTGGCAACATGTTGCAGGTGCTGCATATGGGGTTACATGTTTGTCAGTTAATGGGGTATCAGCAAATTGAGCATGGGTTGCATTTAATCACTCATAACAGCGCCAGAACCTTTGGCCTGACGGATTATGGGATTGCCTCCGGCAACCCGGCGAATATGATCATTTTGCCTGTTGAGAGTGGCTTTGATGCCGTGCGTTGCCAGGCGCCGGTACGCTGGTCGATTCGTCAGGGGCGGATCATTGCAACAACGCAGCCTGCGCAGTCCTGGATCCAGACCGATAGCGGTGGAGAAACGGTTATTTTCAGCCGTCATAACGCACAATCTTGACGGCGTGCCAGGCCGCGCATCCTTGGCGGGAACCGGTCTGGCGTTACATATGTTTCCAAATACGTAAAATTAAGTAAAAGGCTGGCCTGCTGGCTGACTGCTCTTTAGAATCAAGCCACTCGCTTTCTTTACTGCTTCGTTAAGGAAACCTAATGGTTAAATCGACTCTGGCGGCTGTTGCGGCTGTTTTTGCCCTTTCTGGTCTCTCCTCTGCTGCATTTGCGGCTAAAGGCGACCCTCACGTTCTGCTCACCACCTCTGCGGGTAATATCGAACTGGAGCTGAACAACCAGAAAGCCCCTGTGTCGGTGAAAAACTTCCTGGATTATGTGAATAACGGTTTCTACAACAACACCACGTTCCACCGTGTGATACCGGGCTTTATGATCCAGGGTGGCGGTTTTAACGATCAGATGCAGCAAAAGCAGCCGAATCCGCCCATTAAAAACGAAGCCGACAACGGCCTGCGTAATACGCGCGGCACCATCTCTATGGCGCGTACCGCTGATAAAGACAGCGCGACCAGCCAGTTCTTTATTAACGTTGCGGATAACGCCTTCCTCGATCATGGACAGCGTGATTTTGGCTATGCGGTATTCGGTAAAGTTGTGAAAGGCATGGATGTGGCCGACAAAATTTCTCAGGTGCAGACACATGATGTCGGCCCGTACCAGAATGTCCCGTCAAAACCGGTAGTTATCCTCTCTGCCAAAGTATTACCGTAAGTCTCCTCAACACGGGCTACCCGGCCCGTGTTTCAGTTCCCTCCCTGCGTAACGCAAAATTGCTGCTTATACTTGTGGCAAACAGGGGGCGCCATGACGAAAAAACTCACCGACAAGCAAAAATCCCGTCTCTGGGAACAGCAACGCAATATCAATTTCCAGGCCAGCAGGCGGCTGGAAGGCGTGGATTCGGAATTGATCACACTGACTGCTGAAGAGGCCAGCGCGCGGCTTGAAGAGCTCAGGAGGCACTATGAGTGAAAAATTTGGCGACGGGCGCGACCCTTATCTCTACCCCGGACTGGATGTAATGCGCAATTTGTTGAGCATCCGCCAGACGCAACGACTGGAGCAGGCGGCGTATCAACTGACGGCGTTGCGCGCAGCGACGCTGGAACTGGGCCCCCTGGCGCGTGGTCTGCCACATCTTTGTGCGATCCATCATCATCTTTATCAGGATGTGTTCGACTGGGCCGGGCGTTTTCGGGAAGTGGATATCTACCAGGGCGACACGCGTTTCTGCCATTTCGAATATATCGAAAAAGAGGGCAACGCGTTGATGCAGCAACTGGAAGATGAAGAGTGGCTGTGCGGCCTGGAGAAAACCGAATTTGTGGCGCGACTGGCGCACTACTACTGTGAAATTAACGTGCTGCACCCATTCCGTCTTGGGAACGGCATTGCCCAGCGGATTTTCTTCGAACAACTGGCGCTGCATGCGGGGTTTTCCGTCGACTGGCGGGGGATCAAACCTGAGCGCTGGAGTGCAGCTAACCAGAGCGGAGCGATGGGCGATTTAGAGCCTCTGTACGCGATCTTCAGCAAAGTGGTAAGCGAAGCCAGCGAAAGCGGGTAAACTAGCGCGGTTTGCTATCCCAGAGGCCGCCATGATCCTGCTTATCGACAATTACGACTCTTTTACCTGGAACCTGTATCAATATTTTTGTGAACTGGGTGCGCATGTAGAAGTAAAACGTAATGATGACATAGAGCTGGCGGATGTCGCCCGCCTTGCACCAGCCAAAATTGTTATCTCCCCCGGCCCTTGTACGCCTGATGAATCCGGGGTTTCGCTAGAAGTGATTCGTCACTACAGCGGCACATTACCGATCCTTGGTGTCTGCCTTGGCCACCAGGCCATTGCGCAAGTTTTTGGCGCAACCATTGTGCGCGCCGCGAAAGTAATGCATGGCAAGACCTCACCGGTAACCCACCATGGCACCGGTGTGTTTGCCGGGCTTAATAATCCCTTAACCGTTACGCGTTATCACTCATTAGTGATCGATCCGCCAACCTTGCCCGATGAATTCGAGGTAACGGCCTGGAGCGAAAGCGGTGAAATTATGGGGATCCGTCATCGGTATTGGGATCTGGAAGGCGTGCAGTTTCACCCGGAGAGCATCCTTAGCGAGCAGGGCCATCAGTTACTGAAAAACTTCCTCTTACGCTGATTTCTGGTTGCCATGCAGTGATTTTTTATGCATATTTCGTGATTATATTTTCATAATCATTGCAACACTAAACTGGATGGGCAAGCCATGGCAACTCAGCAAGACGCGGTAACACGTGCAAACTTCGATGACGATATTCTGCCAATTTACGCACCGGCCGAGTTTATCCCGGTCAAGGGAAAAGGCAGTCGCGTGTGGGATCAGCAGGGTAAAGAGTACGTTGATTTTGCTGCGGGAATTGCGGTGACGGCTCTGGGACATTGCCATCCGGCGCTGGTCGAGACGCTAAAAACTCAGGGTGAAACACTGTGGCACACCAGTAACGTCTTTACCAACGAGCCTGCGCTGCGCCTGGCGCGCAAGTTGATTAATGCCACCTTTGCCGAGCGCGTGGTGTTTATGAACTCCGGAACGGAAGCTAACGAGACAGCATTCAAGCTGGCGCGTTTTTATGCATCGACGCGCCACAGTCCTTATAAGACCAAAATCATTGCTTTCCATAATGCTTTCCACGGGCGATCACTGTTTACCGTAAGCGTCGGCGGCCAGCCGAAGTATTCCGATGGTTTTGGCCCGAAACCGGCAGATATCATCCACGTCCCGTTTAACGATCTGCACGCGGTAAAAGCGGTGATGGATGACCACACCTGCGCAGTGGTGGTGGAGCCAATCCAGGGTGAAGGCGGCGTGACAGCGGCAACGCCGGAATTCCTCCAGGGCCTGCGCGATCTGTGCGATCAGCACAATGCGCTGCTGGTCTTTGATGAAGTGCAGTGCGGCATGGGGCGTAGTGGCGAACTGTTTGCTTATATGCACTATGGTGTGACGCCGGACATTCTCACCAGCGCAAAAGCACTGGGTGGTGGTTTCCCGATCAGCGCTATGCTCACCACGCATGAGATTGCCAGTGTTTTCCATGCCGGTTCACACGGTTCTACGTATGGCGGAAACCCGCTGGCGTGCGCCGTTGCCGGCACCGCATTCGACATTATCAATACGCCGAAAGTGCTGAATGGCGTGAATGACAAGCGGCAGCTGTTCGTTCAGCAGTTACAGCACATTGATGAAAAATTCGACCTGTTCAGCGACATTCGCGGCATGGGGTTACTGATTGGCGCGGAACTGAAACCTCAGTACAAAGGTCGCGCGCGTGACTTCCTGTATGCCGCTGCCGGGGCGGGTGTGATGGTACTGAATGCCGGGCCGGATGTAATGCGTTTTGCGCCGTCGCTGATTATCGATGCGCAGGATATTGAAGAAGGGCTAAATCGCTTCGCGGTAGCGGTAGATAAAGTGATCAACGGTTAAGGCGTCTCTTCAGCCAGATACCATGATGTGGGCGCTGACGCCATGCCACCGACGAAATAGTGTGCATGGTGTTCAGATGCCCCACTATACGTTGCAGGTGCTGTTCCAGCGTGCTCATTGGCCCGTGGGTCAGCGTCTCCGGCGACTCCAGAATATTTGCATCTCCCGACTCGCCAGGCCCATCGTATTCCAGCCGCTGCTGACAGCGTTGCAGCGCAATTTCACATGACTGTAGGTAGCGCTGCGCCAGATCCGGGGTAAGCATGGTGTGCTCGCGTGCAAGCGTCGTCATGGCGTTGATATGTTCAACAATAAACTGGCTGTGCGTCACCCACAGCTTCATATCTTCCAGGTAACGGGTGTTGAAGCCCGGCTCCTGCATAGCCTGATTCAACGAGTTGAATAGCGCATTATGCGCCTGGTTTACGCGCATTCTCTGCCATGCCAACGGTGTTGGCTGCGGATTGTCGCTGAGGATCAGGCGGAGGGCCTCCTGATAAGTTTCCAGCGCATCATGGGCGTTTTGCCGCAGCAGGCCGCTTTGCCACTGTGGCCACAACCAGACCATGCCACCAAAGGCAATCAGGCAACCTATCACGGTGTCGATAAATCTGGCGACGATAAACTCCTCGCCATTCAGCGTCAGCAACTGCAGGGTGTACACCGCAGTTATGGTAAAACCGACCATCGCCCAGCCGTAATTCTTGCGGATAATGAGATAACTGATCAGCGTGATCAGCAGCATCGCCGCCAGCGTATATCCCTGTGGTACGTGGAAATGCAGTGTGATACCCGCAATCACCAGACCTGCAAGCGTGCCTGCAGCACGGTGCACAATGCGAACCCGTGTTGCGCCGTAGCCATTTTGCGTAACAAACATCACGGTCATCATGATCCAATATGGCTTGGGTAAATGCAGGGCGCTGCCCATCAGGCTGGCAACACTGAGCATGACGCTAATGCGTGCGGCATTGCGAAGTGCGGAAGACTTCAGTGAAAGATAACTTTTTAACGCCGGGATCAGAGGCAGGCGGCGCTGCGTTTCAGCCATTAAATCCCGGCTGTACAGAGGGCGTTGGGTGCGTAAAACGCGGGCGATACGGCTAAAGTGCCAGGCGCAAAAATGCCCGACCGGGTTATCCGGATGCTGGCGGGCGATTTTCTCCAGCGCACCAACCTGCTTATCCATCGTGAAACGCGTAGGGTATCGGTGATAGAGAATATCATCGGCCAGCACACGCAGGCGTGCAGCAACGGTTTGCGCATTCCAGCGTATCACCTGCTCGGCATGGCTTTGCTCCACCAACTTTTGCACTTCTTCTGGCTGGTGCAAACTGACAGAGATGTGCTCTTGTAGGTCCAGCGCGACCTGGAACACGCGCAACATACGCTTGTAATCATTGTGCTGGTTCGCGGCCAGCATATGCAGTTGCTGATAACACTGACTTATCATATCCACGACTTTTTGCTGGCGGGCCAGCAGCGGTGGCAGGGCGGTTTCTGGATCTTTGTGCTGCGTCAGCAGGCTGTATTTGGCTTCGCAGTAGTCCGCCAGTTCACGGTAAAGCAGGCTTATCGTTTCATGCAGCGGTTGTTCCCGCCACATCCAGAACCAGAACCAGTTAAACAGCCCGTACCACAAGGTACCAAGCGCATAAATCAGTAACGGTTGCCATATTGGCATACTGCCGGCAAGGCTCAGGGTAAAGATGGCAGCAATCAGCGAGGCCGGGAGTAACCGCCCATGCAGTGCACTGATTTCGGCGGTCACGCCAAGTAATAATGTCATGCCGGTGAGGATCAGCGGCAGGGGCAGGTTCTCTGCAAGCAGCAGTTGTACCGCGAGGCTGCATCCTGCAAACAGCGAGCCGCCAATAATCAGGCGTTTAAAGAAACGTTTATGGGGGGTATCAAGACCTGCAATGTTGCAGCAGGCGGGCACGAGGGAGAACAGCAAACCTTGTTGCAAATGACCGACGATTAAGCCGATGGCCACAGGCAAACATAACACCAGCGTTTGCCGCAGTGCGTAGTTGATTTCGGGGTGATAAATCAGCCTGCGCCACATGAGAAAACAAAAACGGCGCACCGGATAAGCGGCGCGCCGTTTTGTCGATTAACGGGTTCCGTAAACCACGATAGTTTTACCGTGTGCGGAAATGAGATTTTGATCTTCCAGCATTTTCAAAATACGGCCCACTGTTTCGCGCGAGCAACCGACGATCTGACCAATTTCCTGACGGGTAATTTTAATTTGCATACCGTCCGGGTGAGTCATTGCGTCTGGCTGTTTCGCCAGGTTCAACAGCGTTTGGGCAATGCGACCTGTCACGTCAAGGAACGCGAGGTTGCCGACTTTCTCTGAAGTGACCTGCAGGCGACGCGCCATTTGCGAGGAAAGGCGCATCAGAATGTCCGGGTTTACCTGGATTAACTGACGGAATTTTTTATAGGAAATTTCGGCCACTTCACATGCGGTCTTAGCGCGTACCCACGCACTGCGCTCCTGACCTTCTTCGAACAGGCCCAGTTCACCGATAAAATCTCCCTGATTCAGGTAAGAGAGGATCATCTCTTTACCTTCTTCATCCTTGATCAGCACTGCCACTGAGCCTTTAACGATGTAATACAACGTTTCCGCTTTTTCACCCTGGTGAATCAGCGTGCTCTTCGACGGGTACTTATGAATGTGGCAATGAGACAAGAACCATTCGAGAGTCGGGTCTGTTTGCGGTTTGCCAAGCACCATGCGCGATTATCCTCTGTTATAAGCTGTCACCAGACACAGGATGTGCACCCTGCCCCTGGGGTTGCAATCTATACACGTTATCGTTCGACTTTGTGTATTCGCTTCCAAATCCTCGGAAGTGGACCGTCAGCGTCATCTGCGGTCTCTAAAGTGTGATGTCAGGCGTGTCTGCGTGACATCCATTTTTTCTGTAGCATCCAGATTGTTTTAGCATAGCTTTAACCGCCTGTCTCCTGGTGTCTCGCTTCAGCATGACGCAGGTCGCCTTCCGTTGCGACTTTTCTTATGTACGCGTAATCTGTAAAGAAAATTGCCACTTCGGAGTAAAGAAAAATGCAGGCACGTGTGAAATGGGTTGAAGGGTTAACCTTCCTCGGTGAGTCCGCCTCGGGCCACCAAATCCTGATGGATGGCAACTCAGGCGATAAAGCACCAAGCCCGATGGAAATGGTGCTGATGGCCGCAGGCGGGTGCAGCGCCATTGATGTGGTGTCTATCCTGCAGAAAGGGCGCCATGACGTTACCGACTGCGAAGTGAAGCTGACCTCAGAGCGTCGCGAAGAAGCCCCGCGTCTGTTCACCCATATCAATCTGCACTTTATCGTCACCGGCAAAGCGCTGAAAGATGCTGCGGTTTCCCGTGCGGTGGATCTCTCTGCGGAGAAGTACTGCTCCGTGGCGTTGATGCTGGAAAAGGCGGTGAACATCACCCATTCCTACGAAGTCATAGAAGCCTGATGTGCTCAGCCCGGTAGCGTGGCGTTACCGGGTTCCCCTAACGCTATTTTATCTTTTTCCCTTCCATCAACCGTTGCACCAGCGGCGTCATGATTAGCTCCATCGCCAGCCCCATTTTTCCGCCAGGCACCACCAGCGTGTCCATATGGGAAATAAACGAGCCTTGCAGCATCGCCAGAAGCCATGGGTAATCAATCCCTTCCAGATTACGAAAGTGGATCACCACAAAACTTTCATCCAGCGAAGGAATGCCTTTCGCGGCAAAAGGGTTCGAGGTATCCACGGTTGGTACACGTTGAAAGTTGATATGCGTGCGCGAGAACTGCGGGGTAATAAAGTTAATGTAATCTTCCATGGAGCGTACCACGGAATCCATTACCGCTTCGCGCGAGTGGCCGCGTTCGCTGGTGTCGCGCACCAGTTTCTGGATCCACTCCAGATTAACAATTGGCACTACGCCGACCAGCAAATCAACATAACGTGATACGTCATGCTGTGGGGTGACCACGCCACCGTGCAGCCCTTCGTAAAAAAGTACATCTGTGGGTTCAGGCAATGGCTGCCAGGGGGTAAACGTACCCGGTACCTGGTTCCAGGGCACGGCTTCATCGTAGGTATGGAGATACTTCCGCGCCTGACCTTTGCCGGTCTGGCCATATTCGCTGAAGGTCTGTTCGAGCAGGCCAAAATCGTTAGCTTCCGGCCCGAAGTAACTGATATGCCGCCCAAGATCGCGCGCTTTGCGGATCGCCATATCCATTTCCGGGCGGGTATAGCGATGAAAACTGTCGCCTTCAACTTCCGCCGCCTGCATACCCAGTTGCGCGAAGATCTTACGAAAAGCGAGGCTGGTGGTGGTCGTTCCCGCACCGCTGGAGCCGGTGACGGCAATGACCGGGTGTTTGGCAGACATAATAACTCCCTGAATTAATGATTATTTTCAGTATAGTCAGCCGCCATGCACCCCGTTAATCGTGGAATTGCCCGCGCGGCATAATATTGACTGTCTCGTGCAGTTCAGACCACACCAGCACTGCTTCGCCGCGTTGCAATTGCCGTTTAACATCGGCGACCTTTTGTTCAAGCGAGCGTTCATGTTCACCATAATCGGTGCCTTCGCGCAAGACAAAGCTCTCAATCAGGTTATCCAGCGTTGCGGTTTCGATCTCTTGCCATGGAATAATCATTTCGCCTCCAGCCAGGGAGAGAGCCAGTCCGGAATACGTGTCTCAAGCCACATTTCCGGGCGACGCAGTGTGCCGCCGACAAAACCCACGTGGCCGCCATGCTCCGTTAACTGATACTCAATATTTGCCGGCAAATGTCCGGCATCCGGGATCACATTATGATCCATAAAAGGATCGTCTTTGGCGTGAATAATCAAGGTCGGTTTACGGATGTCCGGCAGTACCGGCATGGCGCTGCAGCGTCGGTAATAATCCAGTGCGTCGGCGAAGCCGTGGATCTTCGCGGTGATCAGGTCGTCAAACTCACGGATGCGGCGTACTTTGCGCAACGCCGACAACGTTAACGGGAGCGAGCCGGGGTAAGCGCGTAATTTTCGCGCTGCGTTGGCTTTCAGCAGATTGAGTAAATAGCGCTGATAAACGCGTGAGAAACCCTTATCCATATGATAACTGCACGCTTCCAGCACCAGTGGCGCAGAGACAATGACCGCTGCATCGACGGGCAAGTCATCCTCTGCTTTTGCCAGCAGGCAGCCAAGCATATTACCGCCGAGCGAGTACCCAACGGCTGCCGTTGGCGCGGCACCCAGTTCCTGACGCAGCCATTGCAAAAACCAGGTGCCGTCTTCGGTCTCACCAGAGTGGTAAATGCGATTCAGGCGATTAGGAATACCGCTGCAACCGCGAAAATGCATGACGACCCCCAGCCAGCCGCGCGCCTTCGCCGCATGAACCAGACCGTGCGCGTAAGGGCTATGCAGGCTGCCTTCAAGGCCGTGAAATACCACCAGGCGCGGTTTATGCCGCGCCTGGTACGGTTCTTCACTCCAGGCGAGATCGACAAAATCGCCATCCGGCAGCTCAAGACGCTGCCACCACGGTTCAAACTGCAGGCGACGACGTAAAAGGCGTGGCAGCATCGTTTGTAGATGCGGATTGCGCGCACCCGGCATCGGATGAAAATTGTGCGCTTCTCCCTGATCTTCAAGGAAATTTGCCGGTGTAATATCTGCCATCATAATAAAAAATTTAAGTTAATAGACGGTTATTATACTTGCTAACAATTAGGCTGTTTAATACTTTGCTGCTGTTGTAACGTATTACCCCTTACAGACAGCTTCATAAAGACACAAGAAAACCAGCGATTACATTACATTACCGCTGTCTGCCATTTACCCATTGAGGACGTATTGGATGACGGAACATACCTCGCTTGACCTCGCCGCGCCGCAGCAATCAAACCCGTCGATGAATGACCTGCCTGGCAGTGAACACTTAACCCCGGCGGAGCACGCGCAAATCCAGAATATTGTTGAAGAGATCAATATTAACGACCCGGCGTTTTCGTTGGGTTTTGGCGCAAAAACCATGAACAGCATCTCGCAGTTCTCCGACTCCCTGATGCAAGAAGTGCGGGCAAAAGATGCGGGCATTATCGGTACGCAACTGACCGAACTGCTGCAAAAAATCAAAGGGGTGGACATCAGCGCCTTTGAACAAAAACCGGGCTTTCTCGCCTCACTGCCACTGCTGGGATCGCTGTTTAACCGCATTGAGCGCACGCTGCTGGAATACCAGACCCTGTCTGAACAGGTAGAAAATATCACCGCAAAGCTGAATGACGCGATGGTTGATCTGCTGCGCAATATTTCCGTGCTCGAGACCCTCTTTGAGCGTAACCGCGAGGTTTTTCAGCAAATTACGCTGCACATTATTGCCGGTAAGCAAAAGCTGGAGCAGATAAAACAGAATGAACTGCCCGCGTTGCAGGTGCAAGCGGCATCGGACCCGATGAACGCGCAGCGCGTGCGCGATCTGCTGGAAGGCATTCAGCGCTTTGAGCGTCGCCTGCATGATTTGATGGTATCGCGAACGATTGCGATGCACTCCGCCCCGCAAATTCGCCTGATGCAGAGCAACAGCCAGTCACTGGCAGAAAAGATCCAAAGCAGCATTCTTTCCACCATTCCGGTGTGGAAAAGCCAGATAGCGCTGGCCATGTCACTGCAAACCCAGCGTCAGGCGGCAAAACTGCAAAAAGAGGTGGCGGATACCACCAATGATTTACTGCGCCGCAATGCGGAAATGTTGCAAACCGGCACGCTGGAAACGGCGCGTGAGGTGGAGCGGTCAGTGGTGGATATCGACACCCTGCGCGATGTGCAGTCGCGGTTGTTGAGTACCATTGAAGAGTCGGTGAAAATTGCTACTGACGCACGTCAACGCAGGGCTGAAGTAGAAAAAGAGCTACTCACAATGGAAAACGATCTGCGTATCCGTCTGGCCTCCATCGCCAGCGGAACGGCGGGACAGCAGTAAGCAGGAAGAGACCATGTCCGAGAGAATCACACACTGGCTGGATGCCTATTACAGCAACCGTTTGAACCGTATCTCCGCCCGGTTATTCACGTTTATCGCGGGCCTCTTATATTCCGCCTATTCAGCCCGTTTCGCTACGCAGGTGGATAGCGAATTGGGGAAAGATGTGGGGGGACTCGCAACCTGCTTCGCGGTGGTGAACTGGTTTGGTTTTATTCTGCTGGGCCGCACGCTGTTCTTTGATCGCATAGCGCTGGTTGTGGGGGCGTTGGCAGGCTTTTTCTGGTTTTTTGTGGGAGATGCCATTGCGCTGCCATTTTGGGCGGGAATGATGGCGATGCTCGTGCATCTCTATCGGGACTGGCGACGGCTTAGCACCATCCATGTGCTGTATCTGTTATTAATGATTCTGTCTGTATCGTTATACCGGCAGATCTATGATTACAGCGCGCACCCCGTCTACCTTGGATTCTTTGCGTTGCTCTTTGTCGGCTATCTCCTGTATGCATGGTCACTGAAGATGGCCGCACGTAAACATGACGCCCAGCTGGCGATTCTTGCTGCAGCCGAAAAAGCGCAACAAACGGCCGCCGAAGCGGATCAGTTGTTAGCGCAGCGTATTGCACGCCTGGAAAAAAAGAGAGGGCTGCCTGCTCCGCTGCTGGCTGAACTGGCTCAGATTACTGCGTCAGCGCGCCAGATCCTGCAATGCATGAGTACAGACAAAAGGGATGAAGTACCGGGGCGGCGCTTTTTAGACCGTTATCTGCCTGGCGTTGAAATGATTGTTACCCAGGGGCAGACCCTTTCGGAACAACTGCTTGACGCTCAACAACGGCAAAAATCGGTAGAAGATCAACTGGAGATGATGCGACGTTTAAAAAGCGCCTTTCATCAGCAACATCAGGCCTTGCTGGAAAACGATACGGATGATCTCAATTCTGAACTTAAAACCTTAGACAAGCTGCTCAAAACAGACGGCTATGTGAAATGATTGGGTATCTGCACTTGCGCGATTGCCGGTGCAGATATTAGCCATCCGTCAGTAAATTTCGCGAAAAAAGATGAATGTCGACGCCCGGTTTGCGCCGCCATAACCGCGCTTTTCGCGCGCCGGTCGGTACACTTTCGCCCGTCTCTTCAAACATGCCGGAAGCTTCAAAACGGCGGATCAGGCTCTTACGCTGGATAGGCTGACCGAGAATGATCTCTGTCGCTTCCTGAAGCTGTGTTTGTGTAAACGTCTCTGGCAGGCAATAAACGGGCAGGAGCGAGTACATCGTTTTTTGCCGCAGCCGGTGCAGTGCGGCCTGAATAATATCCGCATGATCAAACGCCAGCGCATAGTGCGGCAACTCGCTGACCGGCACCCATTTGGCATCGCTTACACTCTCGATATGCGGGGCGCAAGAAACCCAGGAAATCAGCGCGAACCAGGCCACCGTCAGGCTCCAGCCGCGTGGATCGCGCTGCGGGCCTGAAAAGGTATCCAGCTGTTCGAGCCACGATGGCGAAACACCGGTTTTTTCGGTCAGCTTACGCAACGCCGTCGCGCGGGTTGAATCATCTTTGTCCAGATCGATAAAGCCGCCGGGCAGCCCCCAGCGCCCCTGCTGCGGCTGGCTTGCGCGTTCTACTAATAATACGCAAAGCACCTGCTGATGCAGGGTGAATAGCACATTATCCACCGTCACCAGCGGTGAGGGGAAACGGCTGGCATCGTAGGCGTTCAGATATTCGGCTTCGCTGATCATCGTTAACTCGTCTTTTTGTACACGCCACAAGTTTATCAGCCTGCGAAAGGGCAGCAAGCTAACTTTTATCCTAATATTTTTCAGCAGCTTAGCGCTTATTAAAAGCCTGATGAAAAAAAGAACTTGCATTAATAATGTCTCATGGACAATATTATAAGTGTCCAAGGGACATTAATTGAACTGAGTGAGGTGTGTGATGGCAAACAGAATCGCGTTGTTTCTCGATAATCAGCAAGTTGAACTTAATCACGGTATTTTCCCGGATGGTGCAGTGTGGCTGAAAGTGACCGGCGAGTTGCCCACCTTCGCCCACCTCATGCGTATTCGTGTCGCGGCGATGCGGGACATGAATGACTTTATGTTATTGGCGCAACTGGTTGATGCCGTGCGTCACGTTACCGATATCGCCATCAGCCACCTTGAACTGGCCTGGCTGCCATGGGCGCGTCAGGATCGTCATATGGTCGCAGGCGATAGCTTTGCGCTAAAAGTCTTCGCTAATCAACTGAACACGCTGAATTTTAATAAAGTTTTTGTTCTCGATCCGCACAGCGACGCCGCAGCGGCAGCCATCGATAACTGCGTTGCCATTGCTCAGGAAACCTGCCTGTTGCAGAGTGAAACGCTGCGTTGTGCCATTCGTGAGGGGGAACTGATGCTGGTCGCGCCGGATGCAGGTGCACTGAAAAAAATTCACAACGTGGCAAAAGCCAGCGGCGCTCAGGAATACGCCATCCTCACCAAAGAGCGTGATGTGGCAAGCGGCAATCTGACCGGGTTTGCGCTGGTTTCCGGCCATGTTGCCGGGAAAGACGTGTTGATTGTTGATGACTTATGCGATGCCGGCGGCACCTTTATCGGCTCTGCGCAGGTACTGCGCGATGCTGGCGCACGTAGCGTGAGCCTGTATGTGACACACGGCGTCTTCTCCAGGGGTGTGGAGAACCTGCTTAACAACGGTATCGACGCTATTTATACCACCACGTCTTACACCTCGCCTGAGCTCGCTGAGCCGCGAGTTGAATTGATCGACATTGATACCATTTTTCGCGCTTAAGGGAGAGAACACCATGAATATCAACCCAATCCTCGCTATCGACGGTTACAAAGTGTCGCACCGCGTGCAGTACCCGCAGGGTACGACGCAGGTCTATTCCAACTTCACACCGCGCAGCGACCGTTTTTTCCAGTCGCCGGTGGCAGATGGCAAACTGGTGTTCTTCGGTCTGCAGGGGTTTCTGCAATGGTTTATGGTCGATCTGTTTAACGACAGCTTCTTTGCCCGCCCGGAAGAGGAAGTGGTGAATGAATACAAGCAAGTGATGGATAGCTATCTCGGAAGGGATGCCGTGGCGGTCGATCACATTCGTGCGCTGCACCGTCTGGGTTATCTGCCGTTGCACATTAAATCTCTGGATGAAGGCAGCAAAGTTCCGATGAAGGTGCCGGTCCTGACCATCACGAACACCCGCGAGGAGTTTTTCTGGCTGGTGAACTACCTGGAGACGGTGCTCTCTGCTGAACTGTGGAAAGCCTCCACCAACGCGACCATTGCGCACCACTACCGTAAAATCTGTGAACAGTGGGCGGCAAAAACCTGTACGGATTTATCGCACCTGGATTTCCAGTGCCACGACTTCTCGTTCCGTGGTATGGCGGGCCTGCACGACACCGCACAGGCGGGGGCAGGTCACCTGTTGAGTTTTAAAGGCACTGACAGCATTCCCTCGCTGCTGTATGCCCGCGATCACTATACCGGCGGTGAAGAGTACTTCATTGGCGCCAGCATTCCGGCTACCGAGCACAGCGTAATGTGCATGGGCGAACACGAGCATGAAATAGAAACTTTCCGTCGCCTGATTGCCGACATTTATCCGCAGGGCTTTGTCTCTATCGTTTCCGATACCTGGGATTACTGGCGCGTGCTGACGGAGTACACCCGAGAACTGAAACAGCTTATCCTGGGCCGCGAAGGGCGCGTGGTATTTCGCCCGGACAGCGGCGACCCGGTAGAGATCCTTTGCGGTACCGGTGCGGATGACGACACGCGTCCCGAGCGCAGCCCGGAAGAGAAAGGCTCTGTTGAAGTGCTGTGGGAGATCTTCGGTGGCACCCTTAACGACAAAGGTTACAAAGTGCTGGATCCCCATGTCGGCCTGATTTATGGCGATTCCATTACCCTGGCGCGTGCAAATGAGATCCTGCGCCGCCTGGAAGCGAAAGGGTTTGCCAGCTCAAACGTGGTGTTCGGCGTAGGTTCGTTTACCTATCAGTACAACACCCGCGATACGTTTGGTTTTGCCATGAAAGCGACCTGGGGCGCGGTAAATGGCGAAGGGCGGATGATTTTTAAAGAGCCGAAAACTGACAACGGTCTGAAACGGTCTGCTCGCGGGTTGTTGCGGGTTGAGCGCGATGCGCAGGGCGAACTGCAACTGCATGACGAACAAAGCTGGGAGCAGGAAAAAGGCGGCGAGCTGAAAACCCGCTTCCTTGATGGCAAGCTCTACCAGTCCGAGCATTTCGAGCAAATCCGCCAGCGTCTGGCCAGCCAGCGCTAACGGCTCTCCCCTGGCGGCACATTCTGTGCCGCCATAGATCGTTTTCGTCCGGCGGAAACTGATCCACATCACAGATTGTTTCTTTGATTATTACTCTCAGGCTAATGATTTAGCGACCTCCTTAATTGATGCCTTTCTCACCAAAGCGCACACTGAATTCAGTGTTAAGCAAGTCAAAATGATGAGCTGAATCAGGAGGTTAATAATGTTATCTGGGCAAACGCCAGCACGGGTATGGAACACGCGGCGCAGCGAGAAACAGCGCCGCCTGGCGTCCATTCCCGTGCAGGGGAAAGTACTGCCGACTGGCGATCTTGTCGCCATGCTGGAAAAACTGATCGCACCGGGCGACCGCGTCGTACTGGAAGGGAACAACCAAAAGCAGGCGGATTTCCTCTCCCGCTCTCTGGCCGAAGTGAACCCGCAGAAAGTGCACGACCTGCATATGATTATGCCCAGCGTCGGTCGCAGCGAACATCTTGATATCTTTGAAAAAGGTATCGCGCGGAAGCTCGATTTCTCCTTCTCCGGCACGCAGAGTCTGCGCATTTCGCAACTGCTGGAAGACGGTTTACTGGAAATCGGCGCGATCCACACTTACATCGAACTCTATTCCCGCCTGTACGTTGACCTTTGCCCAAATGTGGCGCTGATCGCCGGTTATAAAGCCGACCGCAAAGGCAATCTTTATACCGGCCCGAGTACGGAAGATACTCCGGCGCTGGTAGAAGCAGCCGCATTCCGTGACGGGATTGTTATTGCTCAGGTTAATGAGCTGGTCGACGACGAGTGTGACCTGCCTCGCGTGGATATTCCCGGTTCGTGGATCGATTACGTCGTGGTTGCCGACAAACCGTTCTTTATCGAACCGCTGTTTACCCGCGATCCGCGTCTGATTAAGCAAGAACATATCCTGATGGCGATGATGGCCATTAAAGGCATCTATGCTGAGCATCAGGTGCAGTCGCTCAACCACGGTATCGGTTTTAATACCGCAGCTATCGAACTGCTGCTGCCGACCTACGGCGAACAACTCGGCCTGAAGGGCAAAATCTGTAAACACTGGACGTTGAACCCGCACCCGACATTGATCCCGGCGATTGAAAGCGGCTGGGTTGAAAGCGTGCACTGTTTCGGCGGCGAGCTCGGTATGGAAGAGTACATCCGCGCGCGTCCGGACGTGTTCTTTACCGGTGCCGATGGCTCTATGCGTTCCAATCGTGCGTTCTGCCAGCTAGCCGGCCAATACGCGGTGGATATGTTTATCGGATCCACCTTACAGATCGATGGCCTGGCCAACTCCTCTACCGTGACTCGCGGTCGCCTTTCCGGTTTTGGTGGCGCACCGAATATGGGCCATGACCCGCATGGTCGCCGCCACGCCACCCCAGCATGGCTGAACATGATCACCGAGCCGGACCCAATGCAGCGCGGTAAAAAGCTGGTCGTGCAGATGGTGGAAACCTTCCAGGCGGGTGCGAAACCCACATTTGTGGAAAGCCTCGATGCCGTGGATGTGGCGAAATCCTCCGGTATGCCGCTGGCACCCGTGATGATTTATGGCGATGACGTCACCCACGTGCTGACCGAAGAGGGGATCGCTTACCTCTACCGCGCAGAGAGTATTGAAGAGCGCCGTGCGATGGTCGCTGCGGTTGCCGGCATTACCGACATTGGTCTCGGGGTAGACGCAAAACGCGTCGCCGCACTGCGCCAGAGCGGCAAAGTGGTCTACCCGGAAGATATGGGTATCCGCCGGACGGAGGCGACCCGTTCGTTGCTGGCTGCAAGCAGCGTGGCTGATCTCGTTGAATGGTCCGGCGGTCTTTACAACCCACCTGCGAAATTCCGGAGCTGGTAATGAAACTTCTGCCACTGATTGCGGCTGAGGGTGGTGCCTTTCGTCTGGCGCATACCGCCACTCAATGTCTGATTGACGAAGCACGTTTAAGCCCGAAACCCGGTCTGGTGGACAGTCGGGGGAATGGCGCGCATCACGATCTCACACTCGAACTGATGGAGCATTCCGCGCACAGCCTGACCCCTACGTTTCAGGCGCTGGCGCAACAAAGCTGGTTGCAACCGGCAAACGTTGCGCTCCGGCAAACCATAGGGCGGCTTGGTCGGGAAGGCGAACAGCAAATGATGGTGGCGACCCATGGCGTGAACACCCATCGTGGCGCGATTTGGGCGCTGGGGCTGCTGGTAAGCGCGGTTGCCATGCTCGGCGGAGAAGGATCGCCGCTGGCGATAGCCCGCACCGCTGCACAACTGGCGAAATTACCCGACGACGCGGCACCAAAAGTCTTCAGCAAAGGACTGCGTGCGACCCATCGCTACCGCGTTCCCGGTGCGCGCGAAGAAGCGCAGCAGGCGTTTCCGCACATTGTGCAACTGGCCTTGCCGCAACTGCATCTCAGCCGTCAACGCGGCAGCACTGAAGAGCAGGCAAGACTGGATGCCCTGATGGCGATTATGACCTCGCTGAGTGATACCTGCGTGCTGTCTCGTGCAGGCCTGGAAGGGCTACAGGCCATGCGTCAGGGGGCAACGGCAGTATTGCAGGCCGGCGGCGTTGCGCACCCTGACGGGCAGCGCGCGCTGGCGAAGCTGGATGCGCACATGCTGATGCTGAACGCGTCACCGGGTGGAGCAGCCGATTTACTGGCCGCCACGCTGTTTCTTGACCGTATAACGTCGCCTTACTTAGCGAATTAAGAGGAAGTTATGGAACACATTACGATCACCGTGCCTGCGGGCCGCGTCTTATGCGGTAAAGCACTGGCAGGCGTTGTGGGCTCCGGGGATATGGAGGTGTTATTCACCGCCGACCAGGGGCAAACACTGACTATCGACATCACCACCTCCGTGGATAACAGCCGTGGACGCTGGGAAGCCTTGTTCAACCGTCTTGGTCTGGTCAGCACGCTGCCAGCAGGCACACTGGCGATTCACGATTTCGGCGCGACGCCCGGTGTGGCGCGTATCCGTATCGAACAGGTTTTCGAAGAGGTGAGCTATGCGTGACGATCGCAGTTTTATCGAACTCAAAGCGCGTCAGCGCGCACAGGCGCTGCTGGATCAGGGCAGCTATCGTGAATTGCTCGATCCGTTCGAAGGCATTATCTCGCCGTGGTTAGGACCACAGGGGATCGTGCCGCAGGCGGATGACGGCATGGTTGTCGCCAAAGGCACTATCAATGGTCAGCCAGCCGTTGTTGTTGCAATTGAAGGGGCTTTCCAGGGCGGGAGCATGGGCGAAGTCTCCGGCGCAAAAATGGCGGCGGCGCTTGAACTGGCAGCGGAAGATAACCGCAACGGCATTCCGACACAGGCCGTGCTGTGCCTGGAAACCGGCGGCGTGCGTTTGCAGGAGGCCAACCTCGGCCTGGCGGCGATTGCCGATATCCATGCTGCGATTGTCGACCTGCGCCGTTACACCCCGGTCGTTGGCATTGTTGCCGGGACGGTGGGCTGCTTTGGCGGGATGTCGATTGCCGCTGCATTGTGCAGTTACCTGATTGTCACCCGTGAAGCACGCCTTGGCCTCAATGGCCCACAAGTCATCGAACAGGAAGCCGGTATCGAAGAGTACGACTCTCGCGACCGCCCGTTTATCTGGAGCATGACCGGCGGCGAGGTGCGCTATCACAGCGGGCTGGTGGATGCGCTGGTAGGTGATGGTGTGAATGCGGTGAAACAGGCAATGAATTCGGCAATCGCCAGGGGCGTGCCTGTGAAGCATCGCACCGATAAATACGATGACTATCTGCAACGTCTGAGCCAGTTCGACACCCGCAAACAGGCGGATGCAGAACAGATCAGCGCGTTGTTTGCCGGGGAGGGGAAAGCATGAGTACGACAATGAGTCGCGGCGCAGTATGGCTGGAAAAACTGGCGCCGAATGCCCATCGCCTGAGCGGGTTGTGCCCGTCGGTGCAGGCGGCTGACGGTGAAATCAACGGCGAAGCGGTGCGTTTTATCGCCGTGGTGCCGGATGCCAACAACCATTACCCACGTGCTGCAAAAGGGGAAGTCGGCCTGTTGGAAGGCTGGACGCTGGCGAAAGTGGTGAGCGAGACCGTGATGGCAGATGCCAACAGCAGCGTGAAGCGCCCGATCATCGCGGTGATTGATGTACCGAGCCAGGCCTATGGCCGTCGTGAAGAAGCGTTTGGTATCCACCAGGCGTTGGCGGGGGCAGCCGCTGCTTATGCTAATGCGCGTCTGGCGGGGCACCCGGTTATCGGTTTGATCGTCGGTAAAGCGATGTCCGGCGCCTTTCTGGCGCACGGCTACCAGGCTAACCGCCTGATTGCCTTGAACGATACTGGTGTTCTGATCCATGCAATGGGTAAAGCGTCGGCGGCACGCATTACGCTGCGTACCGTTGAGGCGCTGGAAAAACTGGCCGCCACCATTCCGCCAATGGCGTATGACATCAGCAACTATGCCACGCTGGGGCTGTTATCGGATCTGCTGAACATCAGCAACCCGGATGCACCCTCAGCCAGCGATCTGGCGCAGGTAAAGGCCACACTGCAACAGGCCATTCAAGACGCTCGTCAGGACACCTCGTTGAAAAATCGTCTGGGTGCTGACAACCGCCGTAGCTCCGCTCTTGTGCGCGAACGCATGAGAGCCAGCTGGTAAGTAAAAAAAAGAAACCTGCCAGATAGCAATGCATGGGCGCGAACCCGCGCTCATGCGCTACTGAAAATAAAAAAATCGCATACAAGACCCAAGCACAAAATCATTCGTTTTGCATCGAGACGGCAACTGAGCGAATCCCTGGGCGCTTACTGAAGTCAGTGACCAGCGTGAACAAAGGCGGCCAGCAAAGAGGCAGGGCGAAGGATGAAGTGATTTCTTTTTTATTACAGGTGATTTCTATGACTTATGTAATTGTTCATGCCCTCGCACCGATCTTTGTCATCATGCTGCTGGGTTTCTGGGCGGGAAAGGCCAAAATGGTCGACAACAAAAATGTTTCCCTGCTCAATATCTTTGTGATGGACTTCGCGCTACCTGCCGCGTTGTTTAGCGCGACCGTGCAGACACCCTGGACGGGCATTATCGCGCAATCGCCGCTGATCCTCGTGCTCACGCTCTCCATGTGGATCACCTACGCCGCCATTTACTTCCTGGCGACCTCCGTTTTCAAAAAATCGCCGCAGGATGCCGCTGTGCTGACGCTGACCGTTGCACTGCCTAACTATGCGGCGCTGGGACTGCCCATTCTGGGTAGCGTGCTGGGCGAAGGCCCCTCCACATCGTTGTCTGTGGCGGTTTCTATCGCGTGCGGTTCCGTACTGATGACACCGTTCTGCCTGCTGATCCTTGAACGTGAAAAAGCGCGTGCGGCGGGTGGGAATACCGGTTCCACGCTGGCAATGCTGCCGGTGCTGATGTGGCGTTCGGTGAAAAAACCGATTGTCTGGGGGCCGTTGCTTGGGGTCGTGCTGTCCGCGATCGGCATTAAAATGCCGGAGCTGGTACTGGCCTCTATTAAACCGCTGGGCCTGTCGGCTACGGCTGCGGCACTGTTCCTGACCGGGGTTATTCTCTCTGCTCGCAAACTGGTCATCAATACCATGGTTATCTCGGCAACCATCACGAAGTTGTTGATCCAACCGGCTATCGCTTGGGGGATTGTGCTGGTGTTCGGCCTGCATGGCTCGGTGGCGATCACCGCGATCCTGATGATCGCGCTGGCGGCGGGTTTCTTCGGGGTGGTATTCGGTAACCGCTTTGGCGTGCAATCGCCGGATGCTGAAGCCGTACTGCTGCTAAGTTCTGTTCTGTGTATCCTGTCGCTGCCGCTGTTTATCTCACTGACTTCAGGAATGTAATCATGACCTCAACATTACGCCCGCACGATCTTCTCTGGCTGACCACACCTGAAGCGCTGGAAGGCGTCACTGAACCCTGGGTCACAGAGACGTGGCATGTCGGTTTGCCGGTCGTGGTGCGGCGTGATGTTGATACACGTGGGCGGATTCCCGTGGGCGTGCGTGGCTTGCGCCGCGATCAGCGCGCTGCGGGATGGGTGAAGCCGGAAAACGTTAACCGTGTGATCCCGCCGGAACAACTTATCGAACCGCAGGCACTGCTGCGTTCGCCTTTTGTCTCTCAACCGCCTGTGCAACTGGCGCTGCAACTGGCGCAGCTGAACTGGTCGTGGCAATGGGGCGTTACCGGTAGCACCGGGTATGCGCTGGCCACTGGCATTCCGGTTATTCATGCGACCAGCGATCTCGACTTGCTGATCCGTGCCCCACAGCCGCTTGTCGCAGCGGAACTGCAACGCTGGCAACAGCATATCAGCGGTGGGTTGTGCCGGGCGGATACGCAAGTCGACACGCCCTGTGGCGGTTTTGCGCTGGCGGAGTGGCTGCGCGACGGTCGGGTAATGCTGAAAACGAACCACGGGCCGCGTCTGGTGAGCGACCCCTGGCGCAGGGAGGAGTAATGAAAATTTTGTTCACGTTTCCGGGGCAGGGGACACAGCGTCCCGGTATGTTACAGGCGCTTCCTGGCAATGAAATTGACGAAGCCCGTGCGGTGCTGGGTGACGAAGTTGATACGCTGGACAGCTCTGAAGCATTAACACATACGCGTGCCGTACAGCTCTCTTTGTTGATTGCCGGGGTTGCCTGGGCGCGGGAGTTACAGCGCCGCGGCGTGCAGGTGGATATCACCAGCGGGTTGTCGATTGGCGCTTATCCGGCAGCGGTGATTGCGGGCGCACTCGACTTCCGCGACGCGTTACGGCTGGTGGCACTGCGAGGCGATTTGATGGAACAGGCATATCCGCAGGGTTACGGGCTGACAGCGATTATGGGACTGACCCTTTCTCAGGTGGAAAGAGTGGTGGAAGGCAGCGGGGCGTATATCGCTAACCTGAATGCCGAAACACAGATTGTTATTGCCGGGCGCGATGAAGCGATGGCAGAAGTGGCGCAGCGTGCGCTGGCAAAAGGTGCCAGCAAAGCGCAACGGCTGGCGGTCAGCGTACCCTCTCACTGTGCGTTGCTGGAGGCGCCTGCAAAAAAACTGGCGCAGGCCTTTGCTGGCATTACGTTACACCGACCGCAATGCGCCTATTTAAGCGGCAGCACCGGGCGCGTGCTATGGCAGCCGGAGAAGATTGCCGACGATTTAGCGTGGAACATGGCGCGTACCGTGCGCTGGCAGGAGGCGGTGATTTCCGCTAATGAACGTGACGCGCGACTGGCGATAGAGATGCCGCCTGGCGGGATCCTGACGTGCCTCACCCGACAGGCATCGTGGGAAGGTGAAAGTATTTCGCTGGAGCGTAGCGGCGTTGAGGTGGCGTTACATCTGGCGAAGCGGCTCAGGCGTTAACGTTTTGCCCTGGTGAGCCGCTGCTCAGCATCATCGCGCCAGCCGCAAACATCAGGCGCTATTCTCACCCAGGCTACGGGCATACATCCTCCCTTCAGCCGCCAGCGCCAGCAGGTTCGGATCGTGCTCGCGGTTGCGAGCAAAGACAATGGCAATTAACTGCTGCATTTGATAGGGCTCGGCCAGGCGCAACAATTGCACCGAACTTTCATAGACCTTTTTCATTCTTCCTGGCATCAGTGAAAAGCCAACGCCTGCCTGCACCAGGCTGAGCATTGAGAAGATGTCATTGACGCGGGTGACGATTTCCGGCTCAAAACCGGCAATATGAAACGCCTCCTGGAACCCGGCGTAGGTGGCGAAACCTTCTGCCAGAGAAACAAACTTTTGCGTCCGGTAATCACGCAGATCGGCCAGTGTGTCGGTTTTTAACGTCGCACTGGCGGGGGCGGCAAGAAAGATGTCGTCATGGAACAACGGCAGGACTTCCAGGCTGTTACGGTCGATCTCGCTTTCGGAAATCGAAATCAGGATCGCATCCAGCGATCCTTCCTCCAGCATATGCAGCAGTGTTTCGTTCGACCCCATAGTAAGGTCCATTTCCAGATCCGGGCGACGCAGCTTCATGCCCATAATTAAGCGCGGTACCGTTTCCAGCGTCAGCGAGTAAAGGGTACCGACGCGTAATCTGCCCTGGCCGACGCCAGCAGTTTTACGCGCTTCATTCAGACCGCGCTCCATCAGTTGCGTCACTTCCTGGCAATATTCCAGTAATGTCCATGCGGCCGGGAGCGGAATCAGATTGCGGCCTTTGTGCACGAACAGCGGGCAGCGGACATTCTCCTCCAACGTATGCAGCGCACGGTGGACGCTGACCCCGCTGAGATTGAGTGCTTCGGCGGCGCGGGCGATATTTCCTTTGTCCATAAAGGTCATAAAAATGCCCAGCTTGCGAAACGTGATGTCGTTGGTGATCTCCAGCTTCATAAAACCCTCTCGCCCGCTGCACGGCTGCATTTAGTCCCCTTGCAGCATGGCTTCCAGTTGTTCGTGCGCTTCCAGCCATGCCATTTCGCACTCTTCAAGCCCGGCTTTTGCCGCCGCTTGTTGTTGCAGGCAGGTGGTCAGTTCCGCTTTACGGCTTTGATCGTATAAACCGCTGTCGCCGAGTTTCTCTTCCGCCTGCGCCAGTTGGGCATTGAGCTTTTCCATCTCCTTTTCCAGACGGGTTATCTCTTTACGCAGCGGCTGGGTTTGCGTGCGCAGTTCCGCTTCGCGACGTTTCTGGTCTTTCCGCGCCTGGGCGCTGTTGCCGCTGTCTTTGGCGGCGGCGTCTGCGGGCTGGCTCTCCTGCTTTTGCACATCGCTCAGCCACTGCTGATAATCCTCCAGGTCGCCGGCGAACGGCTCGACTTTGCCGTCATGCACCAGGTAGAGATCATCGGTGGTGGAGCGGATCAGATGACGATCGTGCGAAACCACCACCAGCGCGCCTTCAAACTCGATTAGCGCTTCGGTCAGCGCCTGACGCATGTCCAGATCAAGATGGTTGGTCGGCTCATCAAGCAGCAGCAGGTTTGGACGCTGCCAGACAATCAGCGCCAGTACCAGACGGGCCTTTTCGCCGCCGGAAAAGCGTTCTGTCACTTCGGTGACTTTATCGCCCTGGAAACCAAAACCGCCAAGGTAATCGCGCAGCTTTTGCTCCAGCTCCTGCGGTGCAAGGCGTGCAAGGTGCTGCAATGGCGACTCGTCAGCGCGTAAAAATTCCAGCTGGTGCTGAGCGAAGTAGCCGAGCTTGATGCCTTTCGCCAGCCCAATTTCACCCCGTTGTGCTGACAGTTCCCCGGCCAGCAATTTAATCAGCGTCGATTTCCCCGCGCCGTTACGCCCCAACAGGCCAATACGCGAGCCTGGCACCAGGTTGAGCTTGATGGCATCGAGAATGGTGCGTTCGCCGTAACCCGCGCTGACTTTCTCCATTTTTAATAAGGGATTGGGCAGGCTTTCTGGCGCACGGAAGCTGAAGTGGAACGGGTTGTCGACGTGCGCCGGGGCGATCAGCTCCATGCGCTCAAGCATTTTGATTCGGCTCTGCGCCTGTTTCGCTTTACTGGCCTTGGCTTTGAAGCGATCGATAAAGCTCTGCAGATGCGCCACGCGCTGTTGCTGGCTTTCGTAGGTGGCCTGCTGCTGGGCCAGTCGTGTGGCGCGCTGACGCTCAAAGGAGCTGTAGTTGCCGGTATATTCGAACAGGCTTTGCTGCTCAATATGCAAAATTTTGTCCACGACGGGGTCGAGGAAGTCACGGTCATGGGAAATGAGGATCAACGTACCCTGATAACTTTTTAGCCACCTTTCCAGCCAGATCACGGCATCCAGATCGAGATGGTTGGTCGGTTCATCAAGCAGCAGTAAATCGGAACGGCAAATCAGCGCCTGGGCGAGGTTCAAGCGCATCCGCCAGCCGCCGGAGAAGTCGCTCACCGGACGCTCAAGTTGTTCATTGCTGAAGCCCAGACCGTGCAGCAGACTTGAAGCGCGTGAGCGAATGGTCCACGCATCGATAGCGTCGAGTTTACCGTGCACGGTAGCAATGGCGTGACCGTCGTTACGCTCGTTGGCGGCATTCAACTGTGCTTCCAACTGGCGATATTCGCGATCGCCGTCTATCACATACTCTATTGCCGCTGCGCTGAGCGCCGGCGTTTCCTGGTTGACCCATGCCAGTTGCCAGGTGCCCGGAAAGCTGAAGCTGCCGCCGTCGGCGCCAATCTCGTTTTTCAGCAGCGACAGCAGTGTCGATTTACCGCAGCCGTTTTTGCCCACCAGACCGACTTTCTGGCCCGGATTAATGGTGGCTGTGGCGTTGTCCAACAGGACACGCACGCCGCGACGAATTTGTAACGAGGAGAAAACAATCATAAGGCGCCGTATGTTCAGACTATGTTAATTTGTCATTATGATAATGTAAGGTTACGGCCAAACGCCGTACCGGGGCCGCAATGGTAGCCCAAAATGAAGACGATAGACAAAAGCATTCTGGCCGCGCCATCAGGCTGCTAACCAGAAGCATGACAAGTACGACACCCGGGAGGGAAATAGATGTCGCAGACAGCGAAAGTGTTGCTGCTGTATGCCCATCCGGAATCACAGGACTCGGTTGCAAACCGGGTTTTGCTTAAGCCGGCAACGCAACTGCAAAACGTAACGGTGCATGATCTGTATGCCCGTTATCCCGATTTTTTTATTGATATTCCTTACGAGCAGGCGTTACTGCGCGAGCATGACGTTATCGTGTTCCAGCATCCGCTTTATACCTACAGCTGCCCGGCGCTGCTCAAAGAGTGGCTGGATCGGGTGTTAAGCCGGGGTTTTGCCAGTGGCACCGGCGGGAATCAACTGGCCGGAAAGTACTGGCGCAGCGTGATCACCACCGGGGAGCCGGAAACGGCGTATCGGCACGATGGCCTGAACCGCTATCCGATGAGTGATATTCTGCGCCCTTTTGAGTTAACGGCGGCTATGTGCCGCATGCACTGGCTGAGTCCGATCATTATTTATTGGGCGCGCAGGCAGCCACCGCAGGAGCTGGCAAACCACGCCAAAGCCTACGGCGACTGGCTGGTGTCACCCCTGCCCGTCGGAGGTCGTTGATGGAAGGTTCCGATCTGTTACTGGCGGGAGTGCTGTTTCTGTTTGCAGCGGTGGTCGCCGTACCGCTTGCCGCGCGCTTAGGGATTGGCGCAGTGCTGGGATATTTGCTGGCCGGGATTGCCATTGGCCCGTGGGGGCTGGGCTTCATCAGCGATGTGGATGAGATCCTCCACTTTTCCGAGCTGGGCGTCGTGTTTCTGATGTTTATCATCGGACTGGAGCTGAATCCGAGCAAGCTTTGGGAGTTGCGGCGCTCTATTTTTGGCGTCGGCGCTGCTCAGGTATTGTTGAGTGCGGCGATACTGGCCGGTTTATTGATGTTGACGCAGTTCTCCTGGCAGGCGGCAGTCATTGGCGGCATTGGTCTGGCGATGTCCTCAACGGCCATGGCGCTGCAACTGATGCGCGACAAAGGGATGAATCGCAGCGAGTCCGGGCAACTGGGATTTTCGGTGTTGTTGTTCCAGGATCTGGCGGTGATTCCAGCGCTTGCGCTGGTGCCGCTGCTGGCCGGTAACGGCGATGAGCATCTGGACTGGATGAAAGTGGGCATGAAGGTGCTGGCGTTTGCCGGCATGTTATTGGGTGGCCGCTATCTGCTACGCCCGGTGTTCCGCTTTATTGCCAGTTCTGGCGTGCGGGAGGTCTTTACCGCTGCGACGTTGTTACTGGTGCTCGGCTCGGCATTATTTATGGATGCGTTGGGACTGTCGATGGCGCTCGGTACTTTTATCGCCGGGGTTTTACTGGCGGAAAGTGAATACCGGCACGAGCTGGAAATCGCCATTGAGCCGTTTAAAGGCTTGCTGCTCGGGCTGTTCTTTATCTCGGTGGGTATGGCGTTAAATCTGGGCGTGCTCTATACCCATTTATTATGGGTGGTGCTGAGCGTTGCGGTGCTGGTGGCGGTAAAAACGCTGGTGCTCTATATGCTGGCACGCCTGTATGGTTTGCGCAGTTCAGAGCGTATGCAGTTTGCCGGTGTGTTAAGTCAGGGCGGGGAGTTTGCTTTCGTGCTCTTCTCTTCGGCTTCCTCTCAGCGACTGTTTCAGAATGATCAAATGGCGCTGTTGCTGGTCACCGTAACACTTTCAATGATGACCACACCGCTGTTGATGCGCGGCATTGATAAGGCTCTTTCGCGGCGGTTTAACGCGCCCGAAGATGAAGACGAAGCGCCCTGGGTAGACGACGATAAACCGCAGGTTATTGTGGTGGGATTTGGTCGTTTTGGTCAGGTCATTGGTCGCCTGTTAATGGCGAACAAAATGCGCATCACGGTGCTGGAACGTGATATCAGCGCCGTTAACCTGATGCGTAAATACGGCTACAAGGTCTACTACGGCGACGCGACGCAGGTGGAACTGCTGCGTTCGGCAGGGGCGGAAGCGGCGCAATCCATAGTGATCACCTGTAACGACCCGCTGGACACGATGAAACTGGTCGAGATTTGCCAGCAGCACTTTCCCCATCTTGCGATTCTGGCGCGGGCGCGCGGACGTGTCGAAGCGCATGAACTGTTACAAGCTGGCGTGACACAGTTTTCCCGTGAAACCTTCTCCAGTGCGCTGGAGTTGGGTCGTAAGGCGCTAATTTCCTTGGGTATGCACCCACATCAGGCGCAACGTGCGCAGCTGCACTTTAAGCGTCTTGATATGCGGATGCTGCGGGAGTTAATGCCGGTGCATACTGATACGGTGCAAATTTCCCGCGTGCGCGAGGCGCGACGCGAGCTGGAGGAGATTTTCCAGCGTGAAATGCAGCAAGAGCGTCGTCAGCTGGATGGCTGGGACGAGTTTGAATAAGGGGATCCGAATGGCTGTACGTAAACGTTTTATCGCCGGGGCTGTTTGCCCGGCATGCCAGGCGAAGGATTCGATGGCAATGTGGCGCGAAAATAATGTCGATATTGTTGAGTGTGTTAAGTGTGGTCATCACATGCGCGAAGCAGATAAAGAAGCAAAAGAACATGTGCGCAAAGATGAGCAAGTGATCGGGATTTTTCATCCGGACTAGCGATATCAGGCAGGTTTTTTTAAGCTAAAGGGTACACGGGTGCAGAATTCCGCTACAATCTGCGCCAGTAATTTTCCCACGCTCAGGAGATATCATGAAAGTAGCAAAAGACCTGGTGGTCAGCCTGGCCTATCAGGTACGTACAGAAGACGGTGTATTGGTTGATGAGTCTCCGGTGAGTGCACCGCTGGACTATCTGCACGGTCACGGTTCCCTGATCTCTGGTCTGGAAAACGCGCTGGACGGTCACGAAGTCGGCGACAAATTCGATGTGGCTGTTGGCGCGAATGACGCTTACGGTCAGTACGACGAAAACCTGGTACAGCGCGTACCGAAAGACGTCTTTATGGGCGTTGACGAACTGCAGGTTGGCATGCGCTTCCTGGCGGAAACCGACCAGGGTCCGGTGCCGGTAGAAATCACCGAAGTGGAAGATGACCACGTGGTGGTTGACGGTAACCACATGCTGGCTGGCCAGAACCTGAAGTTCAACGTGGAAGTTGTCGCTATCCGCGAAGCAACCGAAGAAGAACTGGCGCATGGTCATGTTCACGGTGCGCATGGTCACGATCATGACCACGACCACGATCACGATGGCTGCTGTGGCGGTCACGGCCACGATCATGACCACGACCACGGTAAAGGTGGTTGCGGTGGTCACGGCGGTTGCGGTTGCCACTAACAGGCGTTGTCTTTCGCACTTCAGGTGTGTTGATAGCGTATTAAAAAAGCGGGGAAACCCGCTTTTTTTACGCCTTAATAGTGAGGCGGAGGCGTCTCTTCTGACGGCGAGGCCATTTGCGAAGGCTGGCTGGCTTTCAGTTTTTCCACCATCAAGCGAATGTGGTCACGCAGCTTCGCCATTTCCAGCTCATGCGCAGTGACTGTCTTATTCAGCTCTTCAATGGTTATCTCCTGAAAGGCCAGTCGGCTTTCCAGTTCCGCCAGTCGCGCTTCTGTCGTTCGTTCTTGCATTTTTCACCTCGGGTTAGCGTCCAGACGGGTTTTTATTCATCGGGCGGGATTTTACTGAACTTTGCCGCGCGATCCAGCGTCGGGACAGAAAAGCAGAAACTTATTTAAACAAAAATAGTCTCAAAACAGGTGAATTCGGGCGGCGTCCTTATGTTGATTTCCCCCGCAACGCTTTATAGTACGTTCCTTACTTACTTATGTTTAACCCTGGGGCGAGATGCCCCGGCCCCTGGAGAGATGGATGAAATCACTGTTTAAAGTCACGCTGCTGGCGACCACCATGGCCGTAGCACTTCATGCACCGATTTCTTTCGCTGCGGATGCCGCAAAGAAAGACACTGCTGCAGCAGCTGACAGCAAAGCGGCATTCAAAAATGATGACCAGAAATCCGCCTATGCACTGGGCGCGTCGCTGGGCCGCTACATGGAGAATTCCCTGAAAGAGCAGGAAAAACTGGGTATCAAACTGGACAAAGACCTGCTGATTAAAGGCGTCCAGGATGCGTTTGCTGATAAGAGCAAACTGACTGACCAGGAAATCGAGCAGACTCTGCAGGCGTTTGAGACGCGCGTGAAAACCGCTGCCCAGGATCGTATGGAAAAAGACGCAGCCGATAACGAAGCAAAAGGCAAAGCCTTCCGCGATACCTTTGCAAAAGAGAAGGGTGTGAAAACGTCTGACACCGGCCTGCTGTACAAAGTTGAGAAAGAAGGTACTGGCGATGCGCCGAAAGACAGCGATACCGTGGTGGTGAACTACAAAGGTACGCTGATTGACGGTAAAGAGTTTGATAACTCTTATACCCGTGGCGAGCCGCTCTCCTTCCGCCTGGATGGCGTGATCCCTGGCTGGACCGAAGGCCTGAAAAATATCAAGAAAGGCGGCAAGATCAAGCTGGTTATCCCACCAGCACTGGCTTACGGCAAAACAGGCGTTCCGGGTATTCCGGCTAACTCTACGCTGGTCTTTGACGTAGAGCTGCTGGATATCAAAGCGGCACCAAAAGCGGATGCCGCAGCGCCAGCAGCAGCACCGGCCGCAGGCGATAAAGCCGCGGACGCGAAAGCGGAAGACACCAGTAAGAAATAAATCTGTGAGCGACGCCGCCTTCGGGCGGCGTTTTTTTTTGCAGTGAAGATATAATTCTGGCAAGCCTAACCTACGATGTATTAATTTAGATCCCCATGTAATTACTGAGCCTGCCCTGAAAACATAACGACAGGCTCCTGAAAAGGAGTGTTTTTTTTCATGTCCAGGTCGCTCTTAACCAACGAAACCAGTGAGCTAGACTTATTGGATCAACGTCCTTTCGACCAAACCGACTTCGATATCCTCAAATCCTATGAAGCGGTGGTGGACGGGTTAGCGATGCTCATTGGGTCCCACTGCGAAATCGTTTTGCACTCCCTGCAGGATCTGAAATGTTCCGCCATCCGCATTGCGAACGGTGAACACACAGGGCGTAAAATTGGCTCACCTATCACCGATCTTGCCTTGCGCATGTTGCACGATATGACCGGCGCGGACAGCAGCGTGTCTAAGTGCTACTTCACGCGCGCGAAAAGCGGCGTGCTGATGAAATCGGAAACGATCGCGATCCGCAATCGCGACCACCGGGTGATTGGTCTGTTGTGCATTAACATGAACCTCGATGTACCGTTCTCGCAAATCATGAGCACGTTTATTCCGCCGGAAACCCCGGATGTCGGCTCCTCCGTTAACTTTGCCTCCTCTGTGGAAGATCTGGTAATGCAAACGCTGGAATTCACGATTGAAGAGGTCAATGCCGATCGTAACGTTTCCAACAATGCCAAAAACCGGCAGATTGTGTTGAATTTGTATGAGAAAGGTATCTTTGACATCAAAGACGCCATTAACCAGGTAGCTGACCGTCTGAACATCTCCAAGCACACGGTGTATCTCTATATTCGTCAGTTCAAAAGCGGCGATTTTTCCGGGCCTGACCGTTAATGCGTTTTGCCCTTATGGTCACCGGCCCGGCGTATGGTACGCAGCAGGCCAGCAGCGCGTATCAATTTGCACTGGCGCTGTTGGCGGCTGGTCATACGCTGGTTAGTGTGTTTTTCTACCGCGAAGGGGTGAGCAATGCGAATGCGCTCACCGCGCCCGCCAGCGATGAATATGATCTGGTTCGTGCGTGGCAACGGTTGCATGACGAACAGCAGGTTGAGCTGCATATCTGTGTCGCCGCCGCGCTGCGCCGCGGCGTTGTCGACGACATGGAAGCACAACGTCTGACGTTGCCGGGCGCTAATCTTCAAGCCGGGTTTTCGCTGACCGGACTGGGCGCGCTGGCAGAAGCGGCGCTTTCCTGCGATCGGGTGGTGCAGTTCTGATGAAACGTATTGCCTTTGTTTTTACCTCTGCTCCGCATGGCTCTTCTGCCGGGCGCGAAGGGCTGGATGCCCTGCTGGCAACCTCCGCATTGACGGATGACATTGGCGTGTTTTTCGTTGGCGATGGCGTTTTTCAACTGCTGGCGAACCAGCAGCCGGATCGGATCCTGGCACGGGACTACATTGCGACATTTAAAGTTCTGCCTCTTTATGACATTGAGCAATGCTGGCTATGTGCGGCTTCGCTACGTGAGCGAGGACTGGGCGAGGAGACGGCATTTGTGTTGCCGATTCAGCGGCTGGAGCCGGATGCGCTGCGTGAGCGACTTAATGAATACACCGTCGTGATGACTTTTTGAGGCTCCTATGCTGCATACGTTATCTCAATCGCCCTGGCAGTGTGATATGGCTGCGCTGTTGCGCCTGGTACGCCCGGGCGACGATCTGTTGTTGCTGTCCGATGGCGTGACGGCGGCACTGGAAGGCGGGCGTTTCATTGACTTATTGCGTAATGCCCCCATATCGCTACACGTGCTGAGTGAAGACGTTGATGCACGTGGTCTTTCTGGTCAAATTTCGAGCAGTGTCGCCAGGGTTGGCTATACTGATTTCGTGAGTCTGGCGATAAAACATGACGCTCAGATGCGTTGGTAATGTGTGATCGCTGTATATTTCTTGACACCTTTTCAGCACAGCCATAAAATTCTGCGTCCTCATATTATATGAGGTCGTTTTATTACGTGTTTACGAAGCAAAAGCTAAAACCAGGAGCTATTTAATGGCAACAGTTAACCAGCTGGTACGCAAACCACGCGCACGCAAAGTTGCAAAAAGCAACGTTCCGGCGCTGGAAGCATGCCCGCAAAAACGTGGTGTATGTACTCGCGTATATACTACCACCCCGAAAAAACCGAACTCCGCGCTGCGTAAAGTATGCCGTGTTCGTCTGACTAACGGTTTCGAAGTGACTTCCTACATCGGTGGTGAAGGTCACAACCTGCAGGAGCACTCCGTGATCCTGATCCGTGGCGGTCGTGTAAAAGACCTTCCGGGTGTTCGTTACCACACTGTACGTGGCGCGCTTGACTGCTCCGGTGTTAAAGACCGTAAGCAATCTCGTTCCAAATACGGCGTGAAACGTCCTAAGGCTTAATGGTTCTCCGTTAAGTAAGGCCAAACTGTTTTAACTTAATGTCAAACTAAACTCTTAGAGTTTTGGACAATCCTGAATTAACAACGGAGTATTTCCATGCCACGTCGTCGTGTTATTGGTCAGCGTAAAATTCTGCCGGATCCGAAGTTCGGATCAGAACTGCTGGCTAAATTTGTAAATATCCTGATGGTAGACGGTAAAAAATCTACTGCAGAATCAATCGTATACAGCGCGCTGGAGACCCTGGCTCAGCGTTCTGGTAAAAATGAACTGGAAGCTTTCGAAGTCGCTCTCGAAAACGTGCGCCCGACTGTCGAAGTTAAGTCTCGCCGCGTTGGTGGTTCTACTTATCAGGTTCCGGTTGAAGTACGTCCGGTTCGCCGCAATGCCCTGGCAATGCGTTGGATCGTTGAAGCTGCTCGTAAACGCGGTGATAAATCCATGGCTCTGCGCCTGGCGAACGAACTTTCTGATGCTGCAGACAACAAAGGTACTGCAGTTAAGAAACGTGAAGACGTTCACCGTATGGCCGAAGCCAACAAGGCGTTCGCACACTACCGTTGGTAATCCCTTCGGAGTTTTAGTCAACTGGCGGGCGCTTCAAGTAAGTCGCCCGCCGTTTGGCAACTTAATTCTGAACGCCTAAAAGACACAAACGAGGAATCAAATGGCTCGTACAACACCCATCGCACGCTACCGTAACATCGGTATCAGTGCGCACATCGACGCCGGTAAAACCACGACTACCGAACGTATTCTGTTCTACACCGGTGTAAACCACAAAATCGGTGAAGTTCATGACGGCGCCGCAACCATGGACTGGATGGAGCAGGAGCAGGAGCGTGGTATTACCATTACCTCCGCAGCGACTACTGCATTCTGGTCTGGTATGGCGAAGCAGTATGAACCGCATCGCGTAAACATCATCGACACCCCGGGGCACGTTGACTTCACCATCGAAGTAGAACGTTCCATGCGTGTTCTTGACGGTGCGGTAATGGTTTACTGCGCAGTTGGTGGTGTTCAGCCGCAGTCTGAAACCGTATGGCGTCAGGCTAACAAATATAAAGTTCCGCGCATTGCGTTCGTTAACAAAATGGACCGCATGGGCGCTAACTTCCTGAAAGTTGTTGGTCAGATCAAATCCCGTCTGGGCGCGAACCCGGTTCCGCTGCAGCTGGCAATTGGTGCTGAAGAAGGTTTCACCGGTGTTGTTGACCTGGTGAAAATGAAAGCCATCAACTGGAACGACGCAGATCAGGGCGTAACCTTCGAATACGAAGATATCCCGGCTGAGATGCAGGACCTGGCTGACGAATGGCACCAGAACCTGATCGAATCCGCTGCGGAAGCTTCCGAAGAGCTGATGGAAAAATACCTGGGTGGCGAAGAACTGACTGAAGAAGAGATCAAAAAAGCTCTGCGTCAGCGTGTTCTGAACAACGAAATCATCCTGGTAACCTGTGGTTCTGCGTTTAAGAACAAAGGTGTTCAGGCGATGCTGGATGCGGTAGTTGACTACCTGCCGTCCCCGACTGACGTACCTGCGATCAACGGTATCCTGGACGACGGTAAAGATACGCCGGCTGAGCGTCACGCAAGCGACGAAGAGCCGTTCTCCGCTCTGGCGTTCAAAATCGCTACCGACCCGTTTGTAGGTAACCTGACCTTCTTCCGCGTTTACTCTGGTGTGGTGAACTCTGGCGATACCATCCTGAACTCCGTGAAAAGTGCACGTGAGCGTTTCGGTCGTATCGTACAGATGCACGCTAACAAACGTGAAGAGATCAAAGAAGTTCGCGCGGGCGACATCGCTGCTGCGATCGGTCTGAAAGACGTAACGACTGGTGATACGCTGTGTGATCCGGATCATCCGATCATTCTGGAACGTATGGAATTCCCGGAACCGGTAATCTCCATCGCTGTAGAACCGAAAACCAAAGCTGACCAGGAAAAAATGGGTCTGGCTCTGGGCCGTCTGGCGAAAGAAGACCCGTCATTCCGCGTATGGACTGACGAAGAATCTAACCAGACCATTATCGCCGGTATGGGTGAGCTGCACCTCGACATCATCGTTGACCGTATGAAACGTGAATTCAACGTTGAAGCGAACGTCGGTAAACCTCAGGTTGCTTACCGCGAAGCGATTCGCGCGAAAGTTACCGATATCGAAGGTAAACACGCTAAACAGTCTGGTGGTCGCGGTCAGTACGGTCATGTTGTTATCGACATGTACCCGCTGGAGCCGGGCTCTAACCCGAAAGGTTACGAGTTCATCAACGACATCAAAGGTGGTGTAATTCCTGGCGAATACATCCCGGCCGTTGATAAAGGCATCCAGGAGCAGCTGAAATCTGGCCCGCTGGCTGGTTACCCGGTAGTAGACCTGGGCGTGCGTCTGCACTTCGGTTCTTACCACGACGTTGACTCCTCTGAACTGGCGTTTAAACTGGCTGCGTCTATTGCCTTTAAAGATGGCTTTAAGAAAGCGAAACCAGTTCTGCTTGAGCCGATCATGAAGGTTGAAGTAGAGACTCCGGAAGAGAACACTGGTGACGTTATCGGTGACTTGAGCCGTCGTCGCGGTATGCTGCGCGGTCAGGAATCTGAAGTCACTGGCGTTAAGATTCACGCTGAAGTGCCGCTGTCTGAAATGTTCGGATACGCGACTCAGCTGCGTTCTCTGACCAAAGGTCGTGCATCATACACTATGGAATTCCTGAAGTATGATGATGCACCGAACAACGTTGCTCAGGCCGTAATCGAAGCCCGTGGTAAATAAGCCTCAGGGTTAAAACCAAAGTCCCGTGCTCTCTCCAGAAGGGGAGAGCACTATAGTAAGGAATAAAGCCGTGTCTAAAGAAAAATTTGAACGTACAAAACCGCACGTCAACGTCGGCACAATCGGCCACGTTGACCATGGTAAAACTACTCTGACCGCTGCAATCACTACCGTTCTGGCTAAAACCTACGGTGGTTCTGCTCGCGCATTCGACCAGATCGATAACGCGCCGGAAGAAAAAGCGCGTGGTATCACCATCAACACTTCTCACGTTGAGTATGACACCCCGACTCGCCACTACGCACACGTAGACTGCCCGGGCCACGCCGACTATGTTAAAAACATGATCACCGGTGCTGCTCAGATGGATGGCGCGATCCTGGTTGTTGCTGCGACTGACGGCCCGATGCCGCAGACCCGTGAGCACATCCTGCTGGGTCGTCAGGTAGGCGTTCCGTACATCATCGTGTTCCTGAACAAATGTGACATGGTTGATGACGAAGAGCTGCTGGAACTGGTAGAGATGGAAGTTCGTGAACTGCTGTCTCAGTACGATTTCCCGGGCGACGATACCCCGATCGTTCGTGGTTCTGCTCTGAAAGCGCTGGAAGGCGACGCAGAGTGGGAAGCGAAAATCATCGAACTGGCTGGCCACCTGGATTCTTACATCCCGGAACCAGAGCGTGCGATTGACAAGCCGTTCCTGCTGCCGATTGAAGACGTATTCTCCATCTCCGGTCGTGGTACCGTTGTTACCGGTCGTGTAGAGCGCGGTATCATCAAAGTGGGTGAAGAAGTTGAAATCGTGGGTATCAAAGACACCGCGAAATCCACCTGTACTGGCGTAGAAATGTTCCGCAAACTGCTGGACGAAGGCCGTGCTGGTGAGAACGTTGGTGTTCTGCTGCGTGGTATCAAACGTGAAGAAATCGAACGTGGTCAGGTACTGGCTAAGCCGGGTTCCATCAAGCCGCACACCAAATTCGAATCTGAAGTTTATATCCTGTCCAAAGACGAAGGCGGCCGTCATACTCCGTTCTTCAAAGGCTACCGTCCGCAGTTCTACTTCCGTACAACTGACGTGACTGGCACCATCGAACTGCCGGAAGGCGTAGAGATGGTAATGCCGGGCGACAACATCAAAATGGTTGTTACCCTGATTCACCCGATTGCGATGGACGATGGTCTGCGTTTCGCAATCCGTGAAGGCGGCCGTACCGTTGGCGCGGGCGTTGTTGCTAAAGTTCTGAGCTAATTATTTAGCTTTGAATTAAAAAGGGCGCTACGGCGCCCTTTTTGCTGCCTGAGAATCATCGGCAGAAATAATTGTTCGCGATTTTGTGCGCCCTTACATCACAGCTTTACAGTCTGTGCTATTGTAATCATAACCATTCTCATTTACACTTTTGCGCATAAATTGAACGGGAGTGATCATGTACGTTTGTTTGTGTAATGGTGTAAGTGATAAAAAAATTCGCCAGGCTGTACGCCAGTTTCACCCTCAATCCTTTCAACAGCTTCGCAAGTTTGTTCCGGTCGGAAATCAGTGTGGAAAATGCATTCGTGCCGCACGTGAAATCATGCAGGACGAGTTAACCCAGATCCCGGAATATAAAGAGATTGCCTGAGGCGTTATCTTTTTTTTGACATCCCTGTAGCCCCATCTACGCTTCAATGAGTGGAAGCGGAGGGACTACATAATGAAAGGTGATGTTAAAATCATAAATTATCTCAATAAATTATTGGGAAATGAGCTTGTCGCAATAAACCAGTACTTTCTCCATGCGAGAATGTTCAAAAACTGGGGCCTGACGCGCCTCAACGATGTCGAATACCATGAATCCATTGATGAGATGAAACACGCCGATCGTTATATCGAGCGTATTCTATTTCTGGAAGGGATCCCCAATCTGCAGGATTTAGGCAAACTCGGCATTGGTGAAGATGTTGAAGAGATGCTGCAATCCGATCTCAGGCTGGAGCTGGAAGGGGCTAAGGATCTGCGTGAAGCCATTGCCTATGCGGACAGTGTCCACGACTACGTTAGCCGCGACATGATGATCAATATTCTCGCTGAAGAAGAGCATCACATCGACTGGCTGGAAACGGAACTTGATCTGATCAGCAAAATCGGACTACAGAACTATCTGCAGTCGCAAATCAAAGTGGAAGATTAAGTCTGCAACAAAGTATGAATTCCTACCAGTAAGCCCGCTGCCGCCAGACATGGTCCAAAAGGCAGCGGGTTTTTTATTGTCTGCAAACTGCGTAAGACAATCCCCCGGAGCAGTACCAGTCCGCAGGCTAGCGTGGCGGCAATACACACCAGTGCGGGTAAACTTTCCCAGCCATGCCAGGCGCCCAGCGCGGAAAGATATTTAACATCACCATATCCAAGCCCTTCATAGCCATAAAGCCAACGAAAACCCCAATAAATAGCAGCAAAACTGACGTAACCAGCAATAGCACCCAGCACGGCCTCGGGGAGTAACATTGTACGTGAGGTACAGTGCCAGAGGAGACCCAGCCATAAAAGCGGACAGGTTAACCGGTCCGGCAACAAACCACAGCGAATATCCCATCTGACAAGAAGCAGGTTTAGCCACAAATAAACTGAGACAAAGAACAGCATAACGATTACGCCTGATTAGGTTTACGAATCTTGAGAGGGCAGGGTGCCAGATAGGGAACACAGTGCTAAATGCGCTTTTTATCAAAATGGATATTACCGCGAGCGTTTTTTTGCGGGACGATTACAGTTGCATTCGCTTTGCGAACCAGCCCGCAGGTTGTTTAATTTCTAAACTGGACTTGCGCCAGACGCATATTTGCGTATAATGCGCGGGCCTGTCGTAAATGACGGGTGGTTCAATCTGAACCATAGCGGTGCTTTTCGCCGCTAACAATGCCCCCGATTGGGGGGCTACGTAAGAACGATTACACTCCCCCATCAATCGTAATGGGTGTGAGGAGTAATTATTTTCGTCTATAAATAATTGGAGCTCTGGTCTCATGCAGAACCAAAGAATCCGTATCCGCTTGAAAGCGTTTGATCATCGTCTGATCGATCAATCAACCGCCGAAATCGTCGAGACTGCTAAGCGCACTGGTGCGCAAGTACGTGGTCCGATCCCGCTGCCGACCCGCAAAGAGCGCTTTACCGTTCTGATCTCCCCGCACGTCAACAAAGACGCGCGTGATCAGTACGAAATCCGCACTCACAAGCGTCTGGTTGACATCGTTGAGCCAACCGAGAAAACCGTTGATGCTCTGATGCGTCTGGATCTGGCTGCCGGTGTAGACGTGCAGATCAGCCTGGGTTGATCAGGTCATCGAGCGATTGAGAGGTTGAAACAATGATTGGTTTAGTCGGTAAAAAAGTGGGCATGACCCGCATCTTCACTGAAGATGGCGTATCTATCCCAGTAACCGTTATCGAAGTTGAAGCAAACCGCGTTACTCAGGTTAAAGATCTGGCTAACGATGGCTACCGTGCTATCCAGGTTACCACCGGTGCTAAAAAAGCTAACCGCGTAACCAAGCCGGAAGCGGGTCACTTCGCTAAAGCTGGCGTTGAAGCTGGCCGTGGTCTGTGGGAATTCCGTCTGGCTGACGGCGAAGAATTCACCGTGGGTCAGGACATTAGCGTTGAGCTGTTTGCTGAAGTTAAAAAAGTTGACGTAACTGGCACCTCTAAAGGTAAAGGTTTCGCAGGTACCGTTAAGCGCTGGAACTTCCGTACCCAGGACGCTACTCACGGTAACTCCCTGTCTCACCGCGTTCCGGGTTCTATCGGTCAGAACCAGACTCCGGGCAAAGTGTTCAAGGGCAAGAAAATGGCAGGTCAGCTGGGTAATGAGCGCGTAACCGTTCAGAGCCTGGACGTAGTACGTGTTGACGCTGAGCGCAACCTGCTGCTGGTTAAAGGTGCTGTCCCGGGTGCAACCGGTAGCGACCTGATCGTTAAACCAGCTGTGAAGGCGTGAGGAGATAGCAATGGAATTAGTATTGAAAGACGCGCAGAGCGCGCTGACTGTTTCCGAAACTACCTTCGGTCGTGACTTTAACGAAGCGCTGGTACACCAGGTTGTTGTAGCTTATGCAGCTGGTGCTCGTCAGGGTACTCGTGCTCAGAAGACCCGTGCTGAAGTAACTGGTTCCGGTAAAAAACCGTGGCGCCAGAAAGGCACTGGCCGCGCTCGTTCTGGTTCTATCAAGAGCCCGATCTGGCGTTCTGGTGGCGTGACCTTCGCTGCGCGTCCGCAGGACCACAGTCAAAAAGTTAACAAAAAGATGTACCGCGGCGCGCTGAAAAGCATCCTGTCCGAACTGGTACGTCAGGATCGTCTGATCGTTGTCGAGCAGTTCTCTGTAGAAGCACCGAAAACCAAGCTGCTGGCTCAGAAACTGAAAGACATGGCTCTGGAAGATGTGCTGATCATCACCGGTGAGCTGGACGAGAACCTGTTCCTGGCCGCGCGCAACCTGCACAAGGTTGACGTTCGCGACGCGACTGGTATCGACCCGGTTAGCCTGATCGCCTTCGACAAAGTCGTAATGACTGCTGATGCTGTTAAGCAAGTTGAGGAGATGCTGGCATGATTCGTGAAGAACGTCTGCTGAAGGTGCTGCGCGCACCGCACGTTTCTGAAAAAGCGTCTACTGCGATGGAAAAAACAAACACCATCGTTCTCAAAGTTGCTAAAGACGCGACCAAAGCAGAAATCAAAGCTGCTGTGCAGAAACTGTTTGAAGTCGAAGTCGAAGTCGTTAACACCCTGGTAGTTAAAGGGAAAGTTAAACGTCACGGACAGCGTATCGGTCGTCGTAGCGACTGGAAAAAAGCTTACGTCACCCTGAAAGAAGGCCAGAATCTGGACTTCGTTGGCGGCGCTGAGTAAGTCGGAGGAGTAATACAATGGCAGTTGTTAAATGTAAACCGACATCTCCGGGTCGTCGCCACGTAGTTAAAGTGGTTAACCCTGAGCTGCACAAGGGCAAACCGTTTGCTCCGTTGCTGGAAAAAAACAGCAAATCCGGTGGTCGTAACAACAATGGCCGTATCACCACTCGTCATATCGGTGGTGGCCACAAGCAGGCTTACCGTATTGTTGACTTCAAACGCAACAAAGATGGTATCCCGGCAGTTGTTGAACGTCTTGAGTACGATCCGAACCGTTCCGCGAACATCGCGCTGGTTCTGTACAAAGACGGCGAGCGCCGTTACATCCTGGCCCCGAAAGGCCTGAAAGCTGGCGACCAGATTCAGTCTGGCGTTGATGCTGCAATCAAAGCAGGCAACACCCTGCCGATGCGCAATATCCCGGTTGGTTCTACCGTTCATAACGTAGAAATGAAACCAGGTAAAGGCGGTCAGCTGGCGCGTTCCGCTGGTACTTACGTTCAGATCGTTGCGCGCGATGGTGCTTATGTCACCCTGCGTCTGCGTTCTGGTGAAATGCGTAAAGTCGAAGCAGATTGCCGCGCTACTCTGGGCGAAGTTGGCAATGCTGAGCATATGCTGCGCGTTCTGGGTAAAGCAGGTGCTGCACGCTGGCGTGGTGTTCGTCCGACCGTTCGCGGTACCGCGATGAACCCAGTCGATCACCCACATGGTGGTGGTGAAGGTCGTAACTTTGGTAAGCACCCGGTATCCCCGTGGGGCCTGCAAACCAAAGGTAAGAAGACCCGCAGCAACAAGCGTACTGATAAATTCATCGTACGTCGCCGTAGCAAATAATATTAGAGGATAAGCCATGCCACGTTCTCTCAAGAAAGGTCCTTTTATTGACCTGCACTTGCTGAAGAAGGTAGAGAAAGCGGTGGAAAGCGGAGACAAGAAGCCCCTGCGCACTTGGTCCCGTCGTTCAACGATCTTTCCTAACATGATCGGTTTGACCATCGCTGTCCATAATGGTCGTCAGCACGTTCCGGTATTTGTTTCCGACGAAATGGTCGGCCACAAACTGGGTGAATTCGCACCGACTCGTACTTATCGCGGCCACGCTGCTGATAAAAAAGCGAAGAAGAAATAAGGTAGGAGGAAGAGATGGAAACTTTAGCTCAACATCGCCATGCTCGTTCTTCTGCTCAGAAGGTTCGCCTTGTTGCTGACCTGATTCGCGGTAAGAAAGTGTCGCAGGCCCTGGATATTCTGACCTACACCAATAAGAAAGCGGCTGTACTGGTCAAGAAGGTTCTGGAATCTGCCATTGCTAACGCTGAACACAACGATGGCGCTGACATTGACGATCTGAAAGTTGCGAAAATTTTCGTAGACGAAGGCCCGAGCATGAAGCGCGTTATGCCGCGTGCGAAAGGTCGTGCAGATCGCATCCTGAAGCGCACCAGCCACATTACTGTGGTTGTGTCCGATCGCTGAGACTCTGGAGACTAGCAATGGGTCAGAAAGTACATCCTAATGGTATTCGCCTGGGTATTGTAAAACCATGGAATTCAACCTGGTTTGCGAACACCAAAGAATTCGCTGACAACCTGGACAGCGACTTTAAAGTACGTCAGTTCCTGACTAAAGAACTGGCTAAAGCGTCTGTATCTCGTATCGTTATCGAGCGTCCGGCTAAGAGCATCCGTGTGACCATTCACACCGCTCGTCCGGGTATCGTTATCGGTAAAAAAGGTGAAGACGTTGAAAAACTGCGCAAGGTCGTAGCGGATATCGCTGGCGTTCCTGCTCAGATCAATATCGCCGAAGTTCGTAAACCTGAACTGGACGCAAAATTGGTTGCTGACAGCATCACTTCTCAGCTGGAACGTCGTGTTATGTTCCGTCGTGCTATGAAGCGTGCTGTACAGAACGCAATGCGTCTGGGCGCTAAAGGTATCAAAGTTGAAGTTAGCGGCCGTCTGGGCGGCGCTGAGATCGCACGTACCGAATGGTATCGTGAAGGTCGCGTTCCGCTGCACACTCTGCGCGCTGACATCGACTACAACACCTCCGAAGCGCACACCACTTATGGTGTAATCGGCGTAAAAGTGTGGATCTTCAAAGGTGAGATCCTTGGTGGTATGGCTGCAGTTGAACAACCGGAAAAACCGGCTGCTCAACCTAAAAAGCAGCAGCGTAAAGGCCGTAAATAAGGAGCGTCGCTGATGTTACAACCAAAGCGTACAAAATTCCGTAAAGTGCACAAAGGCCGCAACCGTGGTCTCGCGCAGGGCACGGATGTGAGCTTCGGCACTTACGGTCTGAAAGCTGTTGGCCGTGGTCGTCTGACCGCTCGTCAGATCGAAGCAGCACGTCGTGCTATGACTCGTGCTGTTAAGCGTCAGGGTAAGATCTGGATCCGTGTATTCCCGGACAAACCGATCACCGAGAAGCCGCTGGAAGTTCGTATGGGTAAAGGTAAAGGTAACGTGGAGTATTGGGTTGCCTTGATTCAGCCGGGTAAAGTCCTGTACGAAATGGACGGTGTTCCGGAAGAGCTGGCCCGTGAAGCCTTCGAGCTGGCAGCAGCAAAACTGCCGATTAAAACCACCTTTGTAACTAAGACGGTGATGTAATGAAAGCAAAAGAGCTGCGTGAAAAGAGCGTTGAAGAGCTGAACACCGAGCTGCTTAACCTGCTGCGCGAGCAGTTCAACCTGCGTATGCAGGCTGCAAGTGGCCAGCTGCAACAGACTCACCTGTTGAAGCAAGTGCGTCGTGATGTCGCACGCGTTAAGACTTTACTGACTGAGAAGGCGGGTGCGTAATGACCGATAAAATCCGTACTCTGCAAGGTCGTGTTGTTAGCGACAAAATGGAGAAATCCATTGTTGTAGCTATCGAACGTTTCGTGAAACACCCGATCTACGGTAAATTCATCAAACGTACGACCAAACTGCACGTACATGACGAGAACAACGAATGCGGTACCGGTGACGTGGTTGAAATCCGCGAATGCCGTCCGCTGTCCAAGACTAAGTCCTGGACGCTGGTTCGCGTTGTAGAGAAAGCGGTTCTGTAATACAGTACGCGTTCTCTAACGAATAAACGGCTCAGCGATGAGCCGTTTATTTTTTCTACCCATATCCGAGAACCGGTGTTATAATGCCGCGCCCTCAATATGGGGCTTTTTATCGACCCTGATTCTGGGGTCTTCAGTAGTAGTTGACATTAGCGGAGCACTGAAATGATCCAAGAACAGACTATGCTGAACGTCGCCGACAACTCCGGTGCACGTCGCGTAATGTGTATCAAGGTTCTGGGTGGCTCGCACCGTCGCTACGCAGGCGTAGGCGACATCATCAAGATCACCATCAAGGAAGCAATTCCGCGTGGTAAGGTCAAAAAAGGTGATGTGCTGAAGGCGGTAGTGGTGCGCACCAAGAAGGGTGTTCGTCGCCCTGACGGTTCTGTCGTTCGCTTCGATGGCAATGCTTGTGTTCTTCTGAACAACAACAGCGAGCAGCCAATCGGTACGCGTATTTTTGGGCCGGTTACTCGTGAACTTCGTTCTGAGAAGTTTATGAAAATCATCTCTCTGGCACCAGAAGTACTCTAAGGAGCGAATCATGGCAGCTAAAATCCGTCGTGATGACGAAGTTATCGTGTTAACCGGTAAAGATAAAGGTAAGCGCGGTAAAGTAAAAAATGTCCTGTCTTCCGGCAAGATCATTGTTGAAGGTATTAACCTGGTTAAGAAACATCAGAAGCCGGTTCCGGCCCTGAACCAACCAGGCGGCATCGTTGAAAAAGAAGCTGCAATTCAGGTTTCTAACGTTGCAATCTTCAATGCGGCAACCGGCAAGGCCGACCGTGTAGGCTTTAGATTCGAAGACGGCAAAAAAGTCCGTTTCTTCAAGTCTAACAGCGAAACTATCAAGTAATTTGGAGTAGTACGATGGCGAAACTGCATGATTACTACAAAGACGAAGTAGTTAAGAAACTCATGACTGAGTTTAACTACAATTCTGTCATGCAAGTCCCTCGGGTCGAGAAGATCACCCTGAATATGGGTGTTGGTGAAGCGATCGCTGACAAGAAACTGCTGGATAACGCAGCAGCTGACCTGGCAGCAATCTCCGGTCAAAAACCGTTGATCACCAAAGCGCGCAAATCTGTTGCGGGCTTCAAAATCCGTCAGGGCTATCCGATCGGCTGTAAAGTGACTCTGCGTGGCGAACGCATGTGGGAGTTCTTTGAGCGCCTGATCACTATTGCTGTACCGCGTATCCGTGACTTCCGTGGCTTGTCCGCTAAGTCTTTCGACGGTCGTGGTAACTACAGCATGGGTGTCCGTGAGCAGATCATCTTCCCAGAAATCGACTACGATAAAGTCGACCGCGTGCGTGGTTTGGATATTACCATTACCACTACTGCGAAATCTGACGAAGAAGGCCGTGCTCTGCTGGCTGCCTTTGACTTCCCGTTCCGCAAGTAAGGTAGGGTTACTTCATGGCTAAGCAATCTATGAAAGCACGCGAAGTTAAACGCGTAGCTTTAGCTGAAAAATACTTCGCGAAACGCGCTGAACTGAAAGCGATCATTTCTGATGTGAACGCTTCCGACGAAGATCGTTGGAACGCTGTTCTCAAGCTGCAGAGTCTGCCGCGTGATTCCAGCCCGTCTCGTCAGCGTAACCGCTGCCGCCAAACTGGTCGTCCGCATGGTTTCCTGCGGAAGTTCGGGTTGAGCCGTATCAAGGTCCGTGAATCCGCTATGCGCGGTGAAATCCCGGGTCTGAAAAAGGCTAGCTGGTAATTGTCACCAATTGAATCACGGGAGTAAAGACAGATGAGCATGCAAGATCCGATCGCGGATATGCTGACCCGTATCCGTAACGGTCAGGCCGCGAACAAAGCTGCGGTCACCATGCCTTCCTCCAGGCTGAAAGTGGCAATTGCCAACGTGCTGAAGGAAGAAGGTTTTATTGAAGATTTCAAAATCGAAGGCGACACCAAGCCGGAACTGGAAGTGACTCTTAAGTACTTCCAGGGCAAAGCTGTGGTAGAAAGCATTCAGCGTATCAGCCGCCCTGGTCTGCGCATCTATAAGAAAAAAGATGAGCTGCCGAAAGTTATGGGTGGTATGGGTATCGCAGTTGTTTCTACCTCTAAAGGTGTTATGACTGATCGTGCAGCGCGCCAGGCTGGTCTTGGTGGCGAAATTATCTGCTACGTAGCCTAATCGGAGGAAAAAATGTCTCGTGTTGCTAAAGCACCGGTCGTTATTCCTGCCGGCGTTGACGTAAAAATCAACGGTCAGGTTATCACGATCAAAGGTAAAAACGGCGAGCTGACTCGTACCCTCAACGATGCTGTTGAAGTTAACCATGCAGATAATGCTCTGACCTTCGGTCCGCGTGATGGTTACGTGGATGGTTGGGCTCAGGCTGGTACCGCGCGTGCCCTGCTGAACTCAATGGTTATCGGTGTTACCGAAGGCTTCACCAAGAAGCTGCAGCTGGTTGGTGTAGGTTATCGTGCAGCGGTTAAAGGGAATGTTGTAAACCTGGCTCTGGGTTTCTCTCATCCTGTTGACCATCAGCTGCCGGCGGGTATCACTGCTGAATGTCCGACTCAAACTGAAATCGTGCTGAAAGGCGCTGATAAACAGGTGATCGGCCAGGTTGCAGCTGATCTGCGCGCCTACCGTCGTCCTGAGCCTTATAAAGGCAAGGGTGTTCGTTACGCCGACGAAGTCGTGCGTACCAAAGAGGCTAAGAAGAAGTAAGGTAACACTATGGATAAGAAATCTGCTCGTATCCGTCGTGCGACCCGCGCACGCCGCAAGCTCAAAGAGCTTGGTGCGACCCGCCTGGTGGTACATCGTACCCCGCGTCATATTTACGCCCAGGTAATCGCATCGAATGGTTCTGAAGTTCTGGTAGCTGCTTCTACTGTAGAAAAAGCTATCGCTGAACAACTGAAGTATACCGGTAACAAAGACGCGGCCGCAGCTGTGGGTAAAGCTGTCGCTGAACGCGCTCTGGAAAAAGGCATTAAAGATGTGTCCTTTGACCGTTCCGGGTTCCAATATCATGGTCGCGTCCAGGCACTGGCAGATGCTGCCCGTGAAGCTGGCCTTCAGTTCTAAGGTAGAGGTGTAAGATGGCTCACATCGAAAAACAAGCTGGCGAACTGCAGGAAAAGCTGATCGCGGTAAACCGCGTATCGAAAACCGTTAAAGGTGGTCGTATTTTCTCCTTCACAGCTCTGACTGTTGTTGGCGATGGTAACGGTCGCGTTGGTTTTGGTTACGGTAAAGCCCGCGAAGTTCCGGCAGCGATCCAGAAAGCGATGGAAAAAGCCCGTCGCAATATGATTAACGTCGCGCTGAACCACGGCACCCTGCAGCACCCGGTTAAGGGTACTCACACGGGTTCTCGTGTATTCATGCAGCCGGCTTCCGAAGGTACCGGTATTATTGCCGGTGGTGCAATGCGCGCCGTTCTGGAAGTCGCTGGGGTTCATAACGTTCTGGCTAAAGCATATGGTTCCACCAACCCGATTAACGTGGTTCGTGCAACTATTGATGGCCTGGAAAATATGAAGTCCCCAGAAATGGTCGCTGCCAAGCGTGGTAAATCCGTTGAAGAAATTCTGGGGTAATTGACCATGGCAAAGACTATTAAAATCACTCAAACCCGCAGTGCAATCGGTCGTCTGCCGAAACACAAGGCAACGCTGCTTGGCCTGGGTCTGCGTCGTATTGGTCATACTGTTGAACGTGAGGATACTCCTGCGGTTCGTGGTATGGTCAACGCGGTTTCCTTCATGGTTAAAGTTGAGGAGTAAGAGATGCGTTTAAATACTCTGTCTCCGGCCGAAGGCTCTAAAAAGGCGGGTAAACGCCTGGGTCGTGGTATCGGTTCTGGCCTCGGTAAAACCGGTGGTCGTGGTCACAAAGGTCAGAAATCTCGTTCTGGCGGTGGCGTACGTCGCGGTTTCGAGGGCGGCCAGATGCCTCTGTATCGTCGTCTGCCGAAGTTCGGTTTCACTTCTCGCAAAGCAATGATCACGGCAGAGATTCGTCTGTCCGATCTGGCTAAAGTAGAAGGCGACGTAGTAGACCTGAACACGCTGAAAGCGGCTAACATTATCGGCATCCAGATCGAGTTCGCGAAAGTGATCCTGGCTGGTGAAGTAGCTCGTCCGGTAACTGTTCGTGGCCTGCGTGTGACGAAAGGCGCTCGTGCTGCTATCGAAGCTGCTGGCGGTAAAATTGAGGAATAAGTAGCAGAATGGCTAAACAACCGGGATTAGATTTTCAAAGTGCCAAGGGTGGAATTGGCGAACTGAAACGCAGACTGCTGTTTGTAATCGGTGCGTTAATTGTTTTCCGTATTGGCTCTTTTATTCCGATCCCTGGTATTGATGCCGCTGTACTTGCCAAACTGCTTGAGCAACAGCGTGGCACTATCATTGAAATGTTTAACATGTTCTCTGGTGGTGCCCTCAGCCGTGCTTCTATCTTTGCACTGGGTATTATGCCGTATATTTCGGCATCGATTATTATCCAACTGCTGACGGTCGTTCATCCGGCCCTGGCGGAGCTGAAGAAAGAAGGGGAGTCTGGTCGTCGTAAGATCAGCCAGTACACCCGTTACGGTACTCTGGTGTTGGCTATATTCCAGTCGATCGGTATTGCTACTGGTCTGCCGAATATGCCTGGTATGCAGGGCCTGGTAATGAATCCAGGCTTTGCATTCTACTTCACCGCTGTTGTGAGTCTGGTCACAGGGACAATGTTCCTGATGTGGCTCGGCGAACAGATTACTGAGCGTGGTATCGGTAACGGTATTTCGATCATTATCTTCGCCGGCATCGTGGCGGGTCTTCCGCCAGCCATTGCCCATACTATTGAGCAAGCGCGTCAAGGCGACCTGCACTTCCTCCTGTTGCTGTTGGTTGCAGTATTAGTATTTGCAGTGACGTTCTTTGTTGTATTCGTTGAGCGTGGCCAACGCCGCATTGTGGTAAACTACGCGAAACGTCAGCAAGGCCGTCGTGTCTATGCTGCTCAGAGCACACATTTACCGCTGAAAGTGAATATGGCGGGGGTAATCCCGGCAATCTTCGCTTCCAGTATTATTCTGTTCCCGGCGACCATCGCGTCATGGTTCGGGGGCGGGACTGGTTGGAACTGGCTGACAACAATTTCGCTGTATTTGCAGCCTGGGCAACCGCTTTATGTGTTACTCTATGCGTCTGCAATCATCTTCTTCTGTTTCTTCTACACGGCGTTGGTTTTCAACCCGCGTGAAACAGCAGATAACCTGAAGAAGTCCGGTGCATTTGTACCAGGAATTCGTCCGGGAGAGCAAACGGCGAAGTATATCGATAAAGTAATGACCCGCCTGACTCTGGTCGGTGCGCTCTACATTACTTTTATCTGCCTGATCCCGGAGTTCATGCGTGATGCGATGAAAGTACCGTTCTACTTTGGTGGGACGTCACTGCTTATCGTTGTCGTCGTGATTATGGACTTTATGGCTCAAGTGCAAACTCTGATGATGTCCAGTCAGTATGAGTCTGCATTGAAGAAGGCGAACCTGAAAGGCTACGGCCGTTAATGGTCGCCCGAGAAGTTACGGAGAGTAAAAATGAAAGTTCGTGCTTCCGTCAAGAAATTATGCCGTAACTGCAAAATCGTTAAACGTGATGGCGTCATCCGTGTGATTTGCAGTGCCGAGCCGAAACATAAACAGCGCCAAGGCTGATTATTTCGCATATTTTTCTTGCAAAGTTGGGTTGAGCTGGCTAGATTAGCCAGCCAATCTTTTGTATGTCTGTACGTTTCCATTTGAGTATCCTGAAAACGGGCTTTTCAGCATGGTGCGTGCAAGTAAAATTATAGGAGTGCATAGTGGCCCGTATAGCAGGCATTAACATTCCTGATCAAAAACATGCTGTGATCGCATTAACTTCGATCTACGGTGTTGGTAAAACCCGTTCACAGGCCATTCTGGCTGCTGCGGGTATCGCCGAAAATGTTAAGATCAGTGAGCTGTCTGAAGAACAAATCGACACGCTGCGTGACGAAGTTGCCAAATTTGTCGTTGAAGGTGATCTGCGCCGTGAAGTTAGCATGAGCATCAAGCGCCTGATGGATCTTGGTTGCTATCGCGGTTTGCGTCATCGTCGTGGTCTCCCGGTTCGCGGTCAGCGTACCAAGACCAACGCACGTACCCGTAAGGGTCCGCGCAAACCGATCAAGAAATAATCGGGGTGATTGAATAATGGCAAAGGCACCAATTCGTGCACGTAAACGTGTAAGAAAACAAGTCTCTGACGGCGTGGCTCATATCCATGCTTCTTTCAACAACACCATCGTTACTATTACTGATCGTCAGGGTAACGCGCTGGGTTGGGCAACAGCCGGTGGTTCCGGTTTCCGTGGTTCTCGCAAATCCACTCCGTTCGCAGCTCAGGTTGCGGCAGAGCGTTGCGCTGAAGCCGTAAAAGAATACGGCATCAAGAATCTGGAAGTTATGGTTAAGGGACCGGGTCCGGGTCGCGAATCTACTATTCGTGCACTGAACGCCGCTGGTTTCCGCATCACTAATATTACTGATGTGACTCCGATCCCTCACAACGGTTGTCGTCCGCCGAAAAAACGTCGCGTATAACGCGCTCGTTTTCTAGGATTGTTGGAGAAAGAAAATGGCAAGATATTTGGGTCCTAAGCTCAAGCTGAGCCGTCGTGAGGGCACAGACCTGTTCCTTAAGTCTGGCGTTCGCGCGATCGATACCAAGTGTAAAATTGAACAAGCTCCTGGCCAGCACGGTGCGCGTAAACCGCGTCTGTCTGACTATGGTGTGCAGTTGCGTGAAAAGCAAAAAGTTCGCCGTATCTACGGTGTGCTGGAGCGTCAGTTCCGTAACTACTATAAAGAAGCAGCACGTCTGAAAGGCAACACCGGTGAAAACCTGTTGGGTCTGCTGGAAGGTCGTCTGGACAACGTTGTATACCGTATGGGCTTCGGCGCCACTCGTGCAGAAGCACGTCAGCTGGTTAGTCATAAAGCAATCATGGTAAACGGTCGTGTTGTTAACATCGCTTCTTATCAGGTTAGTCCGAATGACGTGGTTAGCATTCGTGAGAAAGCGAAAAAGCAGTCTCGCGTGAAAGCCGCTCTGGAGCTGGCTGAGCAGCGTGAAAAGCCAACCTGGCTGGAAGTTGATGCTGGCAAGATGGAAGGTACGTTCAAGCGTAAGCCGGAGCGTTCTGATCTGTCTGCGGACATTAACGAACACCTGATCGTCGAGCTTTACTCCAAGTAAAGCTTAGTACCAAAGAGAGGACACAATGCAGGGTTCTGTGACAGAGTTTCTAAAACCGCGCCTGGTAGATATCGAGCAAGTGAGTTCGACGCACGCCAAGGTGACCCTTGAACCTTTAGAGCGTGGCTTTGGCCATACTCTTGGTAACGCACTGCGCCGTATTCTGCTCTCATCGATGCCGGGTTGCGCGGTGACAGAGGTTGAGATTGATGGTGTACTTCATGAGTACAGCACCAAAGAAGGCGTTCAGGAAGATATCCTTGAAATCCTGCTCAACCTGAAAGGGCTTGCGGTGAGAGTTCAGGGTAAAGATGATGTTATTCTTACTCTGAATAAATCTGGCATTGGCCCTGTGACCGCAGCCGATATCACCCACGACGGTGATGTCGAAATCGTCAAGCCGCAGCATGTGATCTGCCACCTGACCGATGAAAACGCATCTATTAGCATGCGTATCAAAGTTCAGCGCGGTCGTGGTTATGTGCCGGCGTCTGCCCGAATTCATTCGGAAGAAGATGAGCGCCCGATCGGCCGCCTGCTGGTCGATGCGTGCTACAGCCCTGTAGAGCGTATTGCCTACAATGTTGAAGCAGCACGTGTTGAACAGCGTACCGACCTGGACAAGCTGGTCATCGAAATGGAAACCAATGGCACAATCGATCCTGAAGAGGCGATTCGTCGTGCGGCAACCATTCTGGCTGAACAACTGGAAGCTTTCGTTGACTTACGTGATGTACGTCAGCCGGAAGTGAAAGAAGAGAAACCAGAATTCGATCCGATCCTGCTGCGCCCTGTTGACGATCTGGAATTGACTGTCCGCTCTGCTAACTGCCTCAAGGCAGAAGCTATCCACTATATCGGTGATCTGGTACAGCGTACCGAGGTTGAGTTGCTGAAAACGCCGAACCTGGGTAAAAAATCTCTTACTGAGATTAAAGACGTGCTGGCTTCGCGTGGTTTGTCTCTGGGCATGCGCCTGGAAAACTGGCCACCGGCAAGCATTGCTGACGAGTAACCGGATCACAGGTTAAGGTTTTACTGAGAAGGATAAGGTCATGCGCCATCGTAAGAGTGGTCGTCAACTGAACCGCAACAGCAGCCATCGCCAGGCCATGTTCCGTAACATGGCAGGTTCTTTGGTTCGTCATGAGATCATCAAGACGACTCTGCCGAAAGCCAAAGAGCTGCGTCGCGTAGTTGAGCCGCTGATTACTCTTGCCAAGACTGATAGCGTTGCTAATCGTCGTCTGGCATTCGCCCGTACTCGTGATAACGAGATCGTGGCAAAACTGTTTAACGAGCTGGGCCCGCGTTTCGCGAGCCGTGCCGGTGGTTACACTCGCATTCTGAAGTGTGGCTTCCGTGCTGGTGACAATGCTCCGATGGCTTACATCGAGCTGGTTGATCGCGCCGAGCCGAAAGCAGAAGCTGCTGCAGAGTAATCTGCAGTAACGTAAAGAAACCCGCCTCGGCGGGTTTTTTTATATCCCTCAAGCCTCCACTTTCCTACAATATCTCTGTCTTTTAGCTCTCCCCTGGAGGCCTTCAATGTGGTTGCTTGATCAGTGGGCAGAACGACACATTCTCGATGCCCAAAAAAAAGGTGAATTTGATAATCTTCCCGGGAGCGGCGAACCTGTCGTGCTGGATGATGACACGCATGTTCCTCCTGAGTTGCGAGCGGGTTATCGTTTGCTGAAGAACGCAGGCTGTCTTCCACCTGAACTCGAGTATCGCAAAGAAGCTATTGTGTTGACGGAGCTGCTTAATACGGTACATAACAATCACCCGCATCATCATGAATTACAACGGCGTCTCGCTCTTCTTGAACTCAAGTTAAAGCAGGCCGGGCTCAGCACTGATTTCCTGCGAGGCGATTATGCCGAAAAATTGCTGCACAAAGTGAACGAGGAGTAATCATGTATCGCATTGGTGAAATTGCTAAACTGGCTGACGTCACGCCGGACACCATCCGCTATTACGAAAAGCAGCAAATGATGGATCATGAGGTGCGTACCGAAGGGGGATTTCGACTCTATACGGATAGCGATCTACAACGGCTCAGGTTTATCCGCCATGCCAGGCAGTTGGGTTTTACGCTTGAATCGATTCGTGAATTGCTTTCGATCCGTATCGATCCCGAACATCATACCTGTCAGGAATCGAAGGGGATCGTGCAGGCCCGCCTGAGCGAGGTAGAGGCCCGAATCGAAGAGTTGCAGGTGATGCGCAGATCGCTGCAAAAACTGAATGATGCCTGCTGCGGTACAGCGCATAGCAGTGTCTACTGTTCCATTCTGGAAGCACTGGAATTGGGTGCCAGTGGTAGCCCAGGTTCTTCCACAAGTTGATCTTCTGTTCTGACAGTTCTACACTTCGTCGGTTTTAATACACAACCTGGAGAAATTATGAGTCGCTATCAGCACACTAAAGGGCAGATTAACGATAACGCGATTGAAGCCCTGTTACATGACCCGTTGTTCAGGCAGCGTGTTGAGAAAAACAAGAAGGGGAAAGGAAGTTATCTGCGGAAAAACAAGCATCACAAAAAAGGTTTTCAGGAGGCCAGTGGCAAGCAAGCGAATCGCTTATTTACCACTGGCCTTCTTATTTTTGCTTAATGGCGATTATTCTGCTCTTTCAGCAGATCGCGGATTTCACCCAGCAGAACTTCTTCTTTGCTCGGCGCGGGCGGCGCTTTCGGTTCTTCTGCTTGTTTACGTTTCAGTTTGTTGATCAGCTTGATCGCAATGAAAATAGCGAAGGCAACGATAACAAAGTCAAAAATGTTCTGAATAAACACACCATAATGCATGATAACTGCAGGGACATCACCTTGCGCATCCCGCAATGTCCATGCGAATGATTTGAAATCTATCCCGCCGATCAACAATCCCAGAGGCGGCATGATGATATCGGCAACCAGGGACGATACTATTTTGCCGAAAGCTGCACCGATGATCACACCGACCGCTAAATCTACAACATTTCCGCGCATCGCAAATTCGCGGAACTCTTTTAAAATACTCATATCTCTCTCCATGTGCAGGCTATCACGGTAAGTCTAACAAATTACCGATCAATTTCCATTTAGAGGGAATAATTAGCATGATTTATTATCCCCTTATGAATACGGGGATTAAATAAGGGGCACATATAAATGCCCCTGAAGATCACAAGAAGAAGGGACTGGGCTGGAACAGCCGTTCCACGTCAGTAATATATTTTTTATCGGTTAAAAACATAATTACATGGTCGCCCTGTTCAATACGCAGATTATCATTAGCGATCATGACATCATTTCCCCGCACAACAGCACCAATAATGGTACCTGGCGGCAGCTTAATATCATCGATAACCCGGCCAACGACACGTGAGGTCGTTTCGTCGCCATGTGCGACGGCTTCAATCGCCTCGGCAACACCGCGACGCAGTGAAGAAACACCAACAATATCGGCTTTACGAACGTGACTGAGCAATGCAGAAATGGTTGCCTGTTGAGGAGAAATGGCGATATCAATAACGCTTCCCTGCACCAGGTCGACGTAGGCACGCCGCTGGATAAGCACCATGACCTTTTTAGCCCCCATACGTTTGGCCAGCATTGCAGACATAATATTGGCTTCGTCATCGTTAGTGACGGCAATAAACAGATCTACCTGATCGATATGTTCTTCAGCCAGCAATTCCTGATCCGACGCATCGCCATAAAACACGATAGTATTTTGGAGCTTTTCTGCCAGTTCTGACGCACGCTGCTGATCGCGCTCGATCAATTTAACGCTGTAATCTTTTTCAAGCTGCCTGGCGAGACCTGCACCGATATTACCGCCGCCAACCAACATGATGCGCTTATAAGGTTTCTCCAGCCGCTGCAATTCACTCATAACCGCGCGAATATGCTGTGATGCCGCAATAAAAAATACTTCATCACCAGCTTCAACAATCGTTGAGCCTTGTGGACGAATCGGGCGATCGTGGCGGAATATTGCCGCGACGCGCGTATCAATATGCGGCATATGCTCGCGCATGGTCGATAACGCATTGCCAACAAGCGGGCCGCCATAATAGGCCTTCACTACCGCCAGGCTTACTTTGCCTTCTGCAAAGTTGACTACTTGCAACGCGCCTGGATATTCAATCAACCGATAAATGCTATCGATAACCAGTTGCTCGGGGGCAATCAAGTGATCAATGGGCACGGCTTCTGAATGAAAAAGTTTGTCTGCATCACGGACATAGTCCGGTGAACGAATACGGGCAATGCGATTCGGTGTGTTAAACAGAGAATAGGCCACCTGACAGGCGACCATATTTGTTTCGTCCGAACTGGTTACAGCAACCAGCATATCGGCATCATCGGCTCCCGCCTCGCGCAAAACTCGTGGATGCGAGCCATGTCCCTGAACAACGCGCAGATCAAACTTATCCTGCAGGCTGCGTAAGCGATCGCCATTAGTATCGACAACGGTAATATCGTTATTCTCACCGACCAGGTTTTCCGCCAGCGTTCCGCCAACTTGACCTGCACCCAGAATAATTATCTTCATCAGTTGTGACCCGTTGCTCTCATCACTGTTTGATTATCTTAGCGTAGAAGAAGCCGTCACCTTCTTCAGCACCTGGCAGATTTTGTTGACCAGGTTGATCCGCTGTGCCCGTCTGGCTAAGTTTCGCGTTTGGTGTGCGTTTGAGGAAAGCATCAATTTGCTGGCTGTTCTCTTCCGGAAGGATTGAACAGGTTGCATAGACCAGGGTTCCGCCTGATTTCAGATGTGGCCAGATGGCGTCCAGAATATCCGATTGTAACTTCGCGAGTTCCGGGATGTCCCGATCGCGGCGTAGCCATTTGATGTCCGGATGGCGGCGAATAACGCCAGTTGCGGAACACGGGGCATCCAGCAAAATACGATCGAATTTTTCATCACTGCACCATTGATCCGGGAAACGCCCGTCGCCCTGTTTTACCTCTGCCTTCATACCCAGGCGTTTGAGGTTGTCATAAACACGGGACAGACGCTGTTCATCCACATCAACTGCCAGAACGCTGGCATCTGGAGCAACTTCAAGGATATGTGTGGTCTTCCCGCCAGGTGCTGCGCAGAGATCGAGAATACGTTCGCCGTTTTGTGGGGCGAGAAGAGTAATGCATCCCTGTGCGGATGCATCCTGCACAGTCACCCAGCCTTCAGCAAAACCTGGTAATGCGGTAACAGGCGCAGCAGTTGCCAGACGGACAGCATCGGGATAATCGGGATGAGTGACGCCCTGTAATCCTGTCTCTTCCAGTAGCGCCAACCAGCCGTCACGCGTATGGTGCTGACGATTCACACGTAACCACATAGGTGGGCGTTGGTTACTGGCCTCAATAATTTGCTGCCATTGCTGTGGGTACGCCTTTTGTAGCCGTTTTAACAGCCAGGCTGGGAAAAGATACTGATTATCGCTACCAGTAAATTCTGCCAATAATTCTTCTTGCTGACGCTGAAACTGGCGCAATACGCCATTGATCAGGCCCTTTAATTGTGGGCGTTTAATGACAACCGCGCCTTCGACTGTTTCCGCCAGTGCGGCATGAGCAGGAATACGCGTGTGCAGGAGTTGATACAGGCCAACCATGATCAGGTAGTGCACTGTACGTTGTTTACCCGTCATCGGACGCGACATTAGCTTGTTGATTAGCCAGTCCAGTTGCGGTAAAACGCGCAGCACACCGAAGCACAACTCCTGCAGCAATGCTTTATCTTTGTCAGATACTTTCTGTTGTAACGGCGGCAAAATATTGCTGAGCGATTGCCCTTGCTCCATTACCTGTTCAATAGCCTGTGCGGCCATACTGCGTAAATTTAATTGTTTTTTCATAACCACATAAATAAAAACGCCCGGCAGAACCGGGCTATAAATTCAATATCAGGCCAGCACGTTGCCGGGCACAAACCACTCCCGCCGTGAATTCAGCAGGTCCTGTGCACTCATCGCTTTTTTACCTGACGGTTGCAATGATTCCAGGTTCAATACTCCGTCGCCTGTGGCGACCTGGATCCCGTCTTTGGAGGCGGCAATAATCGTGCCGGGAGACGCTGTTGCAGAAGAGGGGAGCACCGACGCTTTCCACACTTTTACCGGTTGCCCGTCAAGTTCCAGCCAGCTCATTGGCCATGGATTGAATGCCCGGATACAACGTTCAAGTTGCTCCGCACTCAAAGACCAGTTAATACGGGCCTCTTCTTTACTCAACTTCTCGGCATAAGTGGCCAGTGTTTCGTCCTGTACCTGCGGCGCAGCGTGCCCTTTGGCCAGTTGTCGCAATGTATCGAGCAGCCCCTGTGGACCAAGTTGTGCCAGTTTATCGTAAAGCATGGCGCTGGTATCTTCGGTCGTGATTGGGCAGGCAAGCTTATACAGCATATCGCCTGTATCTAATCCGACATCCATCTGCATGATGGTTACGCCCGTTTCTCTATCGCCAGCCCATAATGCCCGCTGAATAGGTGCTGCTCCGCGCCAGCGCGGAAGTAATGAACCATGAACGTTGATGCAGCCGAGGCGAGGCATTCCCAGCACCGCTTTAGGCAAGATCAATCCATAGGCGACGACGACCATAACATCGGCATTCAGATCAGCAATCAGTTGCTGGTTATCCTGCACGCGTAACGAGGCCGGCTGAAACACAGGCAGACCTTTTTCTTCAGCCAGCACTTTAACCGGGCTGGGCATCAGTTTTTTACCGCGCCCGGCAGGGCGGTCGGGCTGAGTGAATACGCCGACGATCTGATGCTCAGAAGACAACAACGCGTCAAGATGACGCGCTGCAAAGTCTGGCGTGCCGGCGAAGATAATGCGTAGCGATTCTGACACGTTTATCCCTTTATACCCGCATTACGCACGGGCGTTCATGCGATCCAGTTTTTCAACTTTCTGACGAATACGTTGGCGTTTCATTGGTGACAGGTAATCGATGAACAATTTACCTACCAGATGATCCATCTCATGCTGGATACAAATTGCCAGCAAGCCGTCAGCTTCCAGCTCAAAAGTCTTTCCTTCACGATCCAACGCGCGGATTTTTACTCTCTCTGCGCGCGGTACGAGTGCACGCTGTTCCGGAATAGACAGGCAACCTTCTTCGATACCAGTTTCACCGCTTTTTTCCAGCAGTTCCGGGTTGATCAGCACCAGTTGTTCATCGCGATTTTCTGAAACATCAATAACGATAATGCGCTGATGAATATCGACCTGCGTTGCCGCGAGGCCAATACCTTCTTCCGCGTACATGGTTTCAAACATATCATCAACGATACGCTGAATTTCCGCATTTACTTCTTTTACCGGCGTTGCGACTTTGCGAAGGCGCTCGTCCGGAATATGTAACACATGCAAAACTGCCATAAATATCCAGAGTCGTGTTCAGGAGTTGGAGAGAATATCTTCTCTATTCTAGACAAATCCCCCTCTGATTGACAGCATCAGTGACCAATCGCAAGGATTGCCAGGACTGCTTGTGGCAGGGGGATAAGGATGACATCCACAGAAATTAGTTTGCGTTTGATGCAGGTGAGTGATCTATGTGGTGAACGCTGGCTTCATGCCCTACGTTGGCTGCAGAAAAATCAGGATATTACTCCCACAGCACTGCAACATTTGGGGTTGACGGGGGCGCAAATCCGACGTTTTTTCTCTCTCACTCAACGGGACATTGAGCTGATGTTCGGCTGGCTTGAGGATGCGAATCATCACTTTATTATTGCCAGCGATCTCGCTTACCCCACGCAGTTGCGGGCTATTGTCGATTACCCCGGAGGGCTCTTTGTGCAAGGGGAGCTTTCCTTGCTGAAAACGCCGCAACTGGCGGTGGTCGGTAGCCGGGCACATTCATGGTATGGCGAACGTTGGGGAAGGATCTTTTGCGAGTCGCTTGCCCGAAGCGGAATGACCATTACCAGTGGACTGGCATTAGGTATTGATAGTATTGCTCACCGCGCAGCCCTCAATGCGCGCGGCAAAAGTATAGCCGTGTTGGGGAATGGTTTATACCGCCTTCATCCACGCAGGCATGCCTCGTTAGCAGCGCAACTCATTGAAGATGGCGGCGCATTAGTGTCTGAGTTGCCGCTGCCTGCCATGCCGTTACCGGGGCACTTTCCGCGTCGTAACCGAATTATCAGTGGCCTGAGTCTTGGTGTGCTGGTCGTTGAAGCGGCAGTGCGTAGCGGTTCGCTGGTTACCGCGCGTACTGCGCTCGAACAAGGTCGGGAAGTGTTTGCATTACCCGGGCCTGTTGGGAGTCCTGGCAGCGAAGGCCCTCACTGGTTAATCAAACAGGGTGCTACGCCAGTAACAAACGCTGACGAGATCCTTGAAAATTTGCAATGTGGTCTGCATTGGCTACCTGAATCACACGAAAAAACGATTTATTCCCCAGATCCGGAAAGTGCGGCATTGCCATTTCCTGAGCTCCTGGCTAACGTAGGAGATGAGGTAACACCTGTTGACGTCGTCGCTGAACGTGCCGGCCAACCTGTGCCAGTCACAGCAGCTCAATTGCTTGAACTGGAGTTAGCAGGATGGATCGCAGCTGTACCCGGCGGCTATGTCCGATTGAGGAGGGCAAGCCATGTTCGACGTACTAATGTACTTGTTTGAGACTTACATCCATAACGAAGCTGAACTGCGTGTGGATCAGGACAAACTGGAACGGGATCTTACCGACGCCGGATTTGATCGTGAAGACATCTACAATGCACTTCTGTGGCTGGAAAAATTAGCTGATTATCAGGAAGGCCTTGCCGAACCGATGCAGCTCGCTTCTGATCCGCTCTCTGTCCGTATTTATACTGCGGAAGAGTGCGAAAGGCTGGATGCCAGTTGCCGGGGATTTTTGTTATTCCTGGAGCAGATTCAGGTGCTCAACCTCGAAACGCGAGAAATGGTGATAGAACGTGTGCTGGCGCTGGATACGGCAGAGTTCGAATTAGAAGATCTGAAATGGGTCATTCTTATGGTTCTCTTCAATATTCCTGGCTGCGAGAACGCATACCAGCAAATGGAAGAATTACTCTTTGAAGTGAATGAAGGTATGCTGCACTAATCATTTTTGCAGCTTCAAGAGTCATTATGGCCAAATCAGCACTGTTTTCGGTGCGTAACAATGAGCCCTGCCCACAATGCGGGGCTGAACTTGTTATACGTTCCGGGAAACACGGTCCGTTTCTCGGGTGTTCGCACTATCCAGAATGTGATTATGTACGTCCGTTAAAAAGTCAGGCGGATGGACATATCGTCAAGGTTCTGGAAGGCCAGCTCTGCCCACAATGCGGCGCCAACCTGGTACTGAGGCAGGGGCGGTTTGGTATGTTTATAGGATGCAGTCAGTATCCAGAATGTGAACATACAGAACTGATCGACAAGCCTGATGAAACAGCAATAACCTGCCCGCAATGTCAGAATGGGCACCTTGTACAGCGCCGTTCCCGGTATGGCAAGACTTTCTACTCCTGCGATCGCTACCCTGATTGTCAGTTCGTTATCAATTTCAAACCGGTGGCGGGCGAATGTCCTCTGTGCCATTACCCGCTACTTATCGAGAAGAAAACCGCGCAAGGTATTAAATGCTATTGCGCCAGTAAACAATGTGGACAGCCGGTAACGGCGGAACAAACTCGTGAAGAATAACCTGCCTGCAGACTCTATCGCCGCGGCGGTAGAAGTTTTAAAGAAAGAGCACGTCATCGCATACCCAACAGAAGCTGTTTTTGGGGTTGGTTGTGACCCGGACAGTGAAATCGCAGTGCATCGCCTGCTTACGCTAAAACAACGCCCTGTTGAAAAAGGGTTGATTCTGATTGCGGCAAGTTTTGAACAACTGAAACCGTATATTGACGACAGCATGTTGACGGACGCACAGCGTCAGGCTGTGTTCGCATGTTGGCCCGGCCCGGTGACCTTTGTTTTCCCGGCGAAACCGACAACGCCACGCTGGCTGACGGGGCGTTTTGATTCACTGGCTGTGCGTGTGACTAATCACCCGCAGGTCATCGCGCTGTGTAAAGCCTATGGCAAGCCTCTGGTATCGACCAGTGCCAATCTGTCGGGTCTGCCACCGTGCAGAACCGCACAAGAAGTGGTTACTCAATTTGGCGCTGACTTTCCGGTAGTGGATGCGCAGACGGGCGGGCGACAGAACCCTTCTGAAATCCGCGACGCCCTTACCGGCGAACTTTTCCGTCAGGGATAATCGTATGGGATCCTACGCAGTCTTCGGTAATCCGATCGCACATAGCAAATCGCCGTTCATTCATCAGCAGTTTGCGGCACAGCTAGGTATTGAACACCCTTATGGGCGCGTACTCGCACCAGTGAATGACTTTGTGAACACGCTGGAAGCCTTTTTCGCCAGTGGTGGAAAAGGGGCCAATGTTACCGTGCCATTTAAAGAAGAGGCTTTTGCCCGGGCGGATGAATTAACCGAGCGCGCAGCGCTTGCCGGGGCGGTCAATACGCTCAAGCAGCTTGACGATGGCCGTTTACTGGGAGACAACACAGATGGCATCGGCCTGTTGAGCGATCTTGAACGGTTGGCCTTTATCCGTCCGGGGTTTCGCATTTTGCTGGTTGGTGCAGGAGGTGCGGCTCGCGGTGTGTTGCTCCCTCTGCTTTCGCTTGATTGCACAGTGACTATTACGAATCGTACTTTGGCGCGCGCCGAAGCGTTGGAAACGTTATTTGCCCATACTGGCAGCGTGAATGCCGTTGCCATGAGCGACTTGGCCGGTCATGAATTCGATCTGATTATCAACGCTACCTCCAGCGGCATTGGCGGCGATGTCCCGGCGCTGCCGGAAGCGATTGTTCATCGGCAGCTCTTTTGCTATGACATGTTTTATCAAAAAGGGAATACGCCATTCCTGAACTGGTGCGAAAAGCAGGGAGCGAAACAGTGTGCTGACGGTCTGGGTATGCTGGTGGGGCAAGCAGCTCATGCCGTTTTGCTTTGGCATGGTGTACTACCGCAAGTCGAACCGGTTATAAGCGTGTTAAAACAGGAACTGGCGCTATGAATCAGGCTATCCAGTTTCCCGATCGCGAAGAGTGGAATGCTGCCTTGCAGGCTATTTGCTTCCCGGCCCTGGTGAATGGGATGCAATTTATCTGCGCAATTGCTGGGACGACGTTGCTGCAACGCTTTGGTGGCGAAACGCCAGAGCAATATCTGGCGGTATTCCGTGAAAATCGCTGGGATTTGGAAGAGGAGGCGGAGCAACGGATCCGCTGTCAGGAAGAAGATGATCAGGGCATTGTCTGGTTGTACTGATCCAGGTATTCATCTTTCCATTTCACATAATTGTTTGCAGAGTACTTCAGGCCTTCTTTTTCCGCTTCGGTCAGGGGGCGGATCTGTTTTACCGGGCTGCCGAGGTACAGGTAGCCGCTTTCCAGACGTTTATTTTGCGGTACCAGGCTGCCTGCACCGATCATAACGTCATCTTCTATTACCGCCCCATCCAGCAAAATAGACCCCATACCGACCAGCACGCGATTGCCAATGGTGCAGCCGTGCAGCATGACTTTATGCCCAACGGTAACGTCTTCACCAATAATGAGCGGATCACCTTCAGGTTTATAAGAAGATTTGTGTGTGACATGTAGAACACTGCCATCCTGAAGATTACTGCGTGCGCCAATCTCGACATAATTCACGTCGCCACGAATAACCACCAGTGGCCAGATCCCGACATCATCTGCGATCCGGACATCACCAATCACCACGCTGGTGGCATCAACCATGACCCGTTGGCCCAGGCCGGGGAAAAGATCTTTATAAGGACGTAAGACAGTAGACATACTTACCTCATCAAAATACGGCTGAAGGTATGACTTTGATCGCAACAGAAGGCTTCTGCAACCCTTTTACGCATCATTATTTGAGCAGATCGTATGGGATCGCAGCAAAAAGAATGAAAAACCAGCACTCAGAAAAAAAGATCGCAAAAAGACTTGTGCTTAAAATTGGGATCCCTATAATGCGCCTCCGTTGACACGACAACGTGAATCACTTCACGAGATGGTCGGGGAAACGAAAGAGAAAAATCCTGAAAATCAGGGTTGACTCTGAAAGAGGAAAGCGTAATATACGCCACCTCGCGACAGAGCGCTAAAGCGCGTCGCAACTGCTCTTTAACAATTTATCAGACAATCTGTGTGGGCACTCAAAGTGACATGGATTCTTAACGTCTCCGGACGCTAAATGAATACCAAGTCTCACGAGTGAACACGTAATTCATTACGAAGTTTAATTCGATGAGCATCAAACTTTTAAATTGAAGAGTTTGATCATGGCTCAGATTGAACGCTGGCGGCAGGCCTAACACATGCAAGTCGAACGGTAGCACAGAGAGCTTGCTCTCGGGTGACGAGTGGCGGACGGGTGAGTAATGTCTGGGAAACTGCCTGATGGAGGGGGATAACTACTGGAAACGGTAGCTAATACCGCATAACGTCGCAAGACCAAAGAGGGGGACCTTCGGGCCTCTTGCCATCAGATGTGCCCAGATGGGATTAGCTAGTAGGTGGGGTAACGGCTCACCTAGGCGACGATCCCTAGCTGGTCTGAGAGGATGACCAGCCACACTGGAACTGAGACACGGTCCAGACTCCTACGGGAGGCAGCAGTGGGGAATATTGCACAATGGGCGCAAGCCTGATGCAGCCATGCCGCGTGTATGAAGAAGGCCTTCGGGTTGTAAAGTACTTTCAGCGGGGAGGAAGGGAGTAAGGTTAATAACCTTATTCATTGACGTTACCCGCAGAAGAAGCACCGGCTAACTCCGTGCCAGCAGCCGCGGTAATACGGAGGGTGCAAGCGTTAATCGGAATTACTGGGCGTAAAGCGCACGCAGGCGGTCTGTCAAGTCGGATGTGAAATCCCCGGGCTCAACCTGGGAACTGCATTCGAAACTGGCAGGCTAGAGTCTCGTAGAGGGAGGTAGAATTCCAGGTGTAGCGGTGAAATGCGTAGAGATCTGGAGGAATACCGGTGGCGAAGGCGGCCTCCTGGACGAAGACTGACGCTCAGGTGCGAAAGCGTGGGGAGCAAACAGGATTAGATACCCTGGTAGTCCACGCCGTAAACGATGTCGATTTGGAGGTTGTGCCCTTGAGGCGTGGCTTCCGGAGCTAACGCGTTAAATCGACCGCCTGGGGAGTACGGCCGCAAGGTTAAAACTCAAATGAATTGACGGGGGCCCGCACAAGCGGTGGAGCATGTGGTTTAATTCGATGCAACGCGAAGAACCTTACCTGGTCTTGACATCCACAGAACACTTCAGAGATGGAGTGGTGCCTTCGGGAACTGTGAGACAGGTGCTGCATGGCTGTCGTCAGCTCGTGTTGTGAAATGTTGGGTTAAGTCCCGCAACGAGCGCAACCCTTATCCTTTGTTGCCAGCGGTCCGGCCGGGAACTCAAAGGAGACTGCCAGTGATAAACTGGAGGAAGGTGGGGATGACGTCAAGTCATCATGGCCCTTACGACCAGGGCTACACACGTGCTACAATGGCGCATACAAAGAGAAGCGACCTCGCGAGAGCAAGCGGACCTCATAAAGTGCGTCGTAGTCCGGATTGGAGTCTGCAACTCGACTCCATGAAGTCGGAATCGCTAGTAATCGTAGATCAGAATGCTACGGTGAATACGTTCCCGGGCCTTGTACACACCGCCCGTCACACCATGGGAGTGGGTTGCAAAAGAAGTAGGTAGCTTAACCTTCGGGAGGGCGCTTACCACTTTGTGATTCATGACTGGGGTGAAGTCGTAACAAGGTAACCGTAGGGGAACCTGCGGTTGGATCACCTCCTTACCTTAAAGAACCTGCCTTTGTAGTGCTCACACAGATTGTCTGATGAAAAGTAAGAAGCAAGGCGTCTTGCGATTGAGACTTCAGTGTCCCCTTCGTCTAGAGGCCCAGGACACCGCCCTTTCACGGCGGTAACAGGGGTTCGAATCCCCTAGGGGACGCCACTTGCTGGTCTGTGAGTGAAAGTCACCTGCCGATATATCTCAAAACTGGCTTGCGAGTCATGTTTGAGATATTTGCTCTTTAAAAATCTGGATCAAGCTGAAAATTGAAACACTGAACAGTGCGAACTGTTCTGTGAGTCTCTCAAATTTTCGCAACTGATGATGTTTTACGAAACATCTTCGGGTTGTGAGGTTAAGCGACTAAGCGTACACGGTGGATGCCCTGGCAGTCAGAGGCGATGAAGGACGTGCTAATCTGCGAAAAGCGCCGGTAAGGTGATATGAACCGTTATAACCGGCGATGTCCGAATGGGGAAACCCAGTGTGACTCGTCACACTATCATTAACTGAATCCATAGGTTAATGAGGCGAACCGGGGGAACTGAAACATCTAAGTACCCCGAGGAAAAGAAATCAACCGAGATTCCCCCAGTAGCGGCGAGCGAACGGGGAGCAGCCCAGAGTCTGAATCAGCATGTGTGTTAGTGGAAGCGTCTGGAAAGTCGCGCGATACAGGGTGACAGCCCCGTACACAAAAGCACACAGGCTGTGAGCTCGAAGAGTAGGGCGGGACACGTGGTATCCTGTCTGAATATGGGGGGACCATCCTCCAAGGCTAAATACTCCTGACTGACCGATAGTGAACCAGTACCGTGAGGGAAAGGCGAAAAGAACCCCGGCGAGGGGAGTGAAAAAGAACCTGAAACCGTGTACGTACAAGCAGTGGGAGCCTCTTTATGGGGTGACTGCGTACCTTTTGTATAATGGGTCAGCGACTTATATTCTGTAGCAAGGTTAACCGAATAGGGGAGCCGAAGGGAAACCGAGTCTTAACTGGGCGTTAAGTTGCAGGGTATAGACCCGAAACCCGGTGATCTAGCCATGGGCAGGTTGAAGGTTGGGTAACACTAACTGGAGGACCGAACCGACTAATGTTGAAAAATTAGCGGATGACTTGTGGCTGGGGGTGAAAGGCCAATCAAACCGGGAGATAGCTGGTTCTCCCCGAAAGCTATTTAGGTAGCGCCTCGTGAATTCATCTCCGGGGGTAGAGCACTGTTTCGGCTAGGGGGCCATCCCGGCTTACCAACCCGATGCAAACTACGAATACCGGAGAATGTTATCACGGGAGACACACGGCGGGTGCTAACGTCCGTCGTGAAGAGGGAAACAACCCAGACCGCCAGCTAAGGTCCCAAAGTCATGGTTAAGTGGGAAACGATGTGGGAAGGCCCAGACAGCCAGGATGTTGGCTTAGAAGCAGCCATCATTTAAAGAAAGCGTAATAGCTCACTGGTCGAGTCGGCCTGCGCGGAAGATGTAACGGGGCTAAACCATGCACCGAAGCTGCGGCAGCGACACTATGTGTTGTTGGGTAGGGGAGCGTTCTGTAAGCCTGCGAAGGTGTGCTGTGAGGCATGCTGGAGGTATCAGAAGTGCGAATGCTGACATAAGTAACGATAAAGCGGGTGAAAAGCCCGCTCGCCGGAAGACCAAGGGTTCCTGTCCAACGTTAATCGGGGCAGGGTGAGTCGACCCCTAAGGCGAGGCCGAAAGGCGTAGTCGATGGGAAACAGGTTAATATTCCTGTACTTGGTGTTACTGCGAAGGGGGGACGGAGAAGGCTATGTTGGCCGGGCGACGGTTGTCCCGGTTTAAGCGTGTAGGTGTGTGTTCCAGGTAAATCCGGTTCACTTTAACACTGAGGCGTGATGACGAGGCACTACGGTGCTGAAGCAACAAATGCCCTGCTTCCAGGAAAAGCCTCTAAGCATCAGGTAACATCAAATCGTACCCCAAACCGACACAGGTGGTCAGGTAGAGAATACCAAGGCGCTTGAGAGAACTCGGGTGAAGGAACTAGGCAAAATGGTGCCGTAACTTCGGGAGAAGGCACGCTGGTGCGTAGGTGAAGTGACTTGCTCACGGAGCTGAAACCAGTCGAAGATACCAGCTGGCTGCAACTGTTTATTAAAAACACAGCACTGTGCAAACACGAAAGTGGACGTATACGGTGTGACGCCTGCCCGGTGCCGGAAGGTTAATTGATGGGGTTATCCGTAAGGAGAAGCTCTTGATCGAAGCCCCGGTAAACGGCGGCCGTAACTATAACGGTCCTAAGGTAGCGAAATTCCTTGTCGGGTAAGTTCCGACCTGCACGAATGGCGTAATGATGGCCAGGCTGTCTCCACCCGAGACTCAGTGAAATTGAACTCGCTGTGAAGATGCAGTGTACCCGCGGCAAGACGGAAAGACCCCGTGAACCTTTACTATAGCTTGACACTGAACATTGAGCCTTGATGTGTAGGATAGGTGGGAGGCTTTGAAGCGTGGACGCCAGTCTGCGTGGAGCCAACCTTGAAATACCACCCTTTAATGTTTGATGTTCTAACGTGGACCCGTAAACCGGGTTGCGGACAGTGTCTGGTGGGTAGTTTGACTGGGGCGGTCTCCTCCTAAAGCGTAACGGAGGAGCACGAAGGTCAGCTAATCCTGGTCGGACATCAGGAGGTTAGTGCAATGGCATAAGCTGGCTTGACTGCGAGAGTGACGGCTCGAGCAGGTGCGAAAGCAGGTCATAGTGATCCGGTGGTTCTGAATGGAAGGGCCATCGCTCAACGGATAAAAGGTACTCCGGGGATAACAGGCTGATACCGCCCAAGAGTTCATATCGACGGCGGTGTTTGGCACCTCGATGTCGGCTCATCACATCCTGGGGCTGAAGTAGGTCCCAAGGGTATGGCTGTTCGCCATTTAAAGTGGTACGCGAGCTGGGTTTAGAACGTCGTGAGACAGTTCGGTCCCTATCTGCCGTGGGCGCTGGAGAATTGAGGGGGGCTGCTCCTAGTACGAGAGGACCGGAGTGGACGCATCACTGGTGTTCGGGTTGTCATGCCAATGGCACTGCCCGGTAGCTAAATGCGGAAGAGATAAGTGCTGAAAGCATCTAAGCACGAAACTTGCCCCGAGATGAGTTCTCCCTGAGACTTTAAGTCTCCTGAAGGAACGTTGAAGACGACGACGTTGATAGGCCGGGTGTGTAAGCGCAGCGATGCGTTGAGCTAACCGGTACTAATGAACCGTGAGGCTTAACCTTACAACGCCGAAGATGTTTTGGCGGATGAGAGATGATTTTCAGCTGATACAGATTAGATTGACAGACCGGAAGGTGTGTTGATGACAGAATTTGCCTGGCGGCACTAGCGCGGTGGTCCCACCTGACCCCATGCCGAACTCAGAAGTGAAACGCCGTAGCGCCGATGGTAGTGTGGGGTCTCCCCATGCGAGAGTAGGGAACTGCCAGGCATCAAATTTAGCGTGCTGATATGGCTCAGTTGGTAGAGCGCACCCTTGGTAAGGGTGAGGTCCCCAGTTCGACTCTGGGTATCAGCACCAGTTATAGCGGTTAAAGTTCGGCACTTAGAAAAGAATTTGCCTGGCGGCAACAGCGCGGTGGTCCCACCTGACCCCATGCCGAACTCAGAAGTGAAACGCCGTAGCGCCGATGGTAGTGTGGGGTCTCCCCATGCGAGAGTAGGGAACTGCCAGGCATCAAATAAAGCAAAAGGCCCAGTCGAAAGACTGGGCCTTTTGTTTTTCTGTTGTCCCCGGCTGCATCCTGAAAGTAACGTCTCACTCTTTATCCACTGAAACAACGGTAATAAAAAAGGCCACCAGCAAGGATGGCCTGTGAAAGAGAGATGAGATTAATGGATAACCTGAGACAGAAATGCGCGGGTACGTTCTGATTTTGGGTTTGCAAAGAACTCTTCTGGCGGTGCCTGCTCGACTATTTCGCCACGATCCATAAAGATCACCCGGTCAGCAACGGTACGGGCGAAGCCCATTTCATGGGTCACGCACAGCATCGTCATCCCCGACTGTGCAAGACCAATCATGGTATCCAGCACTTCTTTCACCATTTCGGGATCCAGCGCTGAAGTCGGTTCATCGAATAACATGATCTTAGGTTTCATGCATAGCGAACGTGCAATGGCGACACGCTGCTGCTGCCCGCCAGAAATCTGCCCGGGAAACTTATGCGCATGTTCAGCAATACGCACGCGTTCAAGATAATGCATCGCCAGTGCTTCGGCTTCCTTCTTCGGCATTTTACGTACCCAGATCGGTGCCAGCGTACAGTTTTGCAGTACCGTTAAATGCGGGAACAAATTGAAGTGCTGGAAGACCATACCCACTTCCTGGCGGATCTTCTCAATGTTGCGGATATCTTCATTTAACTCGATACCATCCACGACGATGCGACCCTGCTGATGCTCTTCAAGATGGTTAATACACCGGATCGTGGTGGATTTGCCGGATCCGGAGGGGCCACAAAGAACGATACGTTCACCCTGTTTCACATTGAGATTAATGTCTTTCAGTACGTGGAATTGTCCGTACCATTTATTCACATCTTCGAGCGTAATCATCGCGTTGCCAGAATGCATAGTTATATTACTCATGGGTATCCTCAGTGCGGTGTACGCCCGGTGTTAAAGCGCTTCTCCAGGTGTTGGCTATAGCGCGACATGCTAAAACAAAAAATCCAGTAAATGAGGGCGGCAAAAACATAGCCTTCGGTCGACATGCCCAGCCAGGCAGGATCGACCGTCGCCTGCTGAACGCTGCTAAACAGATCAAACAGACCGATAATGATCACCAGACTGGTATCCTTAAACAGAGCGATAATGGTGTTCACCAGACCGGGGATCACCAGCTTTAAGGCCTGCGGTAAAATCACTAACCCCTGCGTTTTCCAGTAACCCAACGCCAGCGATTCTGCAGCTTCATACTGACCTTTTGGTAATGCCTGCAACCCTCCTCGCACCACTTCAGCCACATAAGCCGATTGGAAAAGGATCACACCAACCAGCGCACGAATCAGTTTATCGATGCTGGTTCCTTCAGACATAAACAACGGCAGCATAACTGAAGACATAAACAGCACAGTGATCAGCGGAACGCCGCGCCAGAACTCAATGAAGAGGACGGACAAGACCCGCACGACGGGCATTTTCGAACGGCGTCCCAGCGCCAGCAATATTCCAAGCGGTAACGCACCGGCAATCCCCACCGAGGCAATAATCAAGGTGAGTGTTAATCCGCCCCACTGGCGGGTTTCAACGCGATCCAGCCCGAAGAAGCCGCCAAACATCAGCCACCAGACAACAATCGGGTAGAGAACAGCCCAACAGGCGATGTAACGTCCGCGTCGCGGCAGTCCTTTCCAGAACATGGGTGCAATGGAGAACAGCCCCACCAGTAAAGCCACATTGATACGCCAGCGTTCCTCATGCGGGTAAAGGCCGTACATGAACTGGCCAAAGCGCTCATGGATAAATACCCAACAGGCACCGGCTTTGGTGCAATCCGCCCGCGTAGAACCTACCCAGTTGGCCTGGAATAAAGTCCACTCCAATAGCGGTGGGATCAGTTCCCACATCAGCCACAGACAAAACAGTGTCAGCAGCGAGTTAGACCAGCTGGAGAACAGATTTTTTCGCACCCATAACACCATGCCGTTGCTACCTGCCGGTGTCGGGCGTGCGGGGGGAGAAAGAATCGCTTTCGTCATCTTCGTTCCTTAGCGCTCAATCAAGGCAATGCGACGGTTATAGATGTTCATCAGCAGCGAAATAGTAAGACTGATAAGCAGATAAACAGACATCGTAATTGCAATCGTTTCAATGGCCTGACCCGTCTGGTTTAGCACCGTACCGGCAAACAGCGACACCATATCCGGGTAACCGATAGCGGCTGCCAGAGAGGAGTTTTTCGCGATATTAAGGTACTGACTGGTCAGCGGTGGAATGATCACCCGGAGTGCCTGCGGGATAATCACCTGACGAAGCGTGACCGGGTTCGGTAAGCCCAGTGAACGTGCCGCTTCGTGTTGTCCATAGGGAACAGACTGGATGCCGGAGCGAATAATCTCGGCGATAAATGCAGAGGTATACACCGATAGCGCAATGGTCAGCGCCGCCAGTTCCGGAATAAGCACCATGCCGCCCCGGAAGTTAAACCCTTGCAAGGCTGGCACTTCCCAGTGCAGTGCCGCACCAAACACCCAGTGCGCTAACAGCGGTAGGGCAATGACCAGTCCCAGCGCTGTCGGCCATGTCCGGCGTAGCTGTCCTGTTTTGGTCTGATGCGCTTTATTAAAGCGGAACAGGCCAACCGAGACGATAATCGCCAGCGCAATAGCGACGATGAATGCCAGCACGCCTTCACCCATTTGTGGTGAAGGAATATATAACCCGCGATTGCTCAGGAAGATAAGATCCATCGCGCTGACCGCCTGGCGGGGACCTGGCAGGTTACGCAGCACGGCAAAGTACCAGAAGAATATTTGCAGCAACGGTGGGATATTACGGAAGGTTTCGATGTAAATCGTCGACAACTTACGCAGCAGCCAGTTTTCCGACAGGCGCGCCAGACCCAGGAAAAAACCCAGAAAAGAGGCAAAAACAATACAGAGCGCGGAGACCAGCAGCGTGTTTAACAGACCGACCAGAAACACGCGGCCATATGTATCGCCCTGTTCATAGTCGATCAGATGTTGAACAATACCAAAACCGGCTGCGCGGTCGAGAAAGGCGAATCCGGAGGTGATCCCGCGATTATCCAGGTTAGTAACGGTGTTGTGTATCAAATAGACTGCGATAACCACCACGGCGACAATCGCAATGATTTGAAACAGCCAGGCACGAACCGCAGGATTTGAAAGGGTGATAGCACCTTTCACGGTTGGGCGGCGATGGGACATAGGGAAAACCTCAGTAACCATGACTCTGGACTGGGCGCCGCATAGGCGCAGCACCCGTTACAGCACTTGCCGATTAGCGTACTGGCGGAGCGTACTGAATGCCGCCGTTGTTCCAGAGATTGTTCTGGCCACGTTTAATTTTCAGCGCGCTCTCAGAACCGACATTACGTTCGAACACTTCAGAGTAGTTACCGACTTTTTTAATGATGTTATAGGCCCATTTATTATCAAGCTTCAGGTCCTTACCGAAGTCGCCTTCTTTGCCCAGCAGGTGCGCCATGTCCGGCGTCGCCGGGTTCGCGACTTTCTCATCGACGTTTTTCGAGGTGATCCCCATTTCCTCCGCATTCAGCATGGCGAACAGAGTCCAGCGCACAATGGCGAACCAGTCGTCATCGCCGCGACGCACCACCGGCCCCAGCGGCTCTTTTGAGATCACTTCTGGCAAGACGATCCACTCAGCCGGATTGCTCAGCTTAATACGCAGCGCATAAAGCTGAGACTGGTCGGAAGCCAGCGTATCGCAACGACCTGACTCCAGCGCTTTTGCCGACTCGTCAGAGCGGTCAAATGTAACCGGTGTGTACTTCATCTTATTGGATTTGAAGTAATCAGCGACATTCAGCTCGGTATCCGTACCCGCCTGAATACAAACGGTTGCGCCATCCAGCTCTTTTGCGCTCTTCAACCCGGCTTTGTTATGTGTCAGGAAGCCAATACCGTCATAATACGTAACGCCAGTAAAAGAGAGGCCCATGCCGCCATCGCGGGAAGAAGTCCAGGTGGTATTGCGGGAGAGCATGTCCACTTCGCCAGATTGCAACGCGGTAAAGCGCTCTTTTGCGGTCAGCGGGGTGTATTTCACTTTGCTATCGTCACCGAACACCGCAGCCGCAACACCGCGACAAACATCCACATCAATACCGGTGAATTTACCGTTGGCATCCGCATAAGAGAAGCCTGGCAGACCGTCGCTGATACCGCACTGTACAAAACCTTTCTTTTTAACGGCATCCAGCGTTGTACCTGCATGCGCCTGATTTGCAACAGCAAACAGCACGCCGGCAGCCGCCAGGCTGGCGATCATCATCTTTTTCATAATGCATCCTGTGTGGCGAAAATTTATCGTTATATAAGGCGTCCGGGAAACGCCTGAACCTGTCTGTGGCTATGGCCGTACTCTTTTAAGCAAAGGTAATGCCAGTTTTGCGGGCGGCGCATTTAGACGAGCCGGACACGCAATATTCAGAGTGTAGTCAGGAAAAAAAAGAATAATTGCCCTGCGCTGGTGCAAATTTACAACCTGCGCCACAAAACGGAGCAAAAAAGTGCCTTTTTATCCACTTGTTAGTAAACAAGTTTCTTAGGTGAATATAAGCAATATATTGAATGGCATTACTTTGTGAAATGGCTCACGCCGAATAACGATAATATCGGCCAACCGGTAGATTCAGCGTGGGGAGGTTTGAGGAAATATTCGCTGCCTTGCTTTTTAATGAGGCTAAACATTCGCGTTGAGAAGAATCTTGCACCATTATAAAGCAAAAGCGCGGATGCCCGCGCTTTTATCAGGTTAACGGGTCAGTGCAACGATACCCAGCGTCAGGCCAGCGAGCGCTGCGGCACCGCCAGCAACCGCCCCTGCGGTTTCCCAGTTATCCTGTGTCGTCCCTTTCATGCAGGTGTTGGTATGCACCAGACGGCCCTGATCGTCATACACCGGTACACAAGGAGAATCGTGCGCACAGCCGGCAAGAACGGCAGAAAGCAGTGCAACAGAAATGAATTTTTTCATGATATTACCTCGAAATAATCACGATCCCCGTCGAGAATCGATGCCGTTATTTTATCATTCGGCAATCGGCTTGCTCAGTCGTAATAATCTCAAAGTATGTGTAATGTAAACATCGTGGAGAGAAGGCTGGGGGATATAAAGAATATTGCAGAAAAAATGAAGAGGATAGCTAAAATATATTCTCCAGCTTCAAAATAGTGGCTTAATTCTATGACCAATAAGGATTTACTTATGTGGCAAGCAAGCAGCATATTAATCTACATCATCAACCTGGTAAAATAAAAAACGCCCGCAGGCGTCTTTTAATCATGCATTATGTACGTCTACTAAAATTATGTTCAGCCGCCGCTTCTTCTGCAGGCAGGTTATTGCCATGCGCGCTAATGGACTCGGCGCTGACCGGTTTGCCCAATAAATAGCCCTGAAGCGTATTACAGCCAAGTTCAGTGAGAAACGCTTGCTGCTCTGGTGTTTCTACGCCTTCCGCAACCACTTTCAGGTTGAGCGTTTTCGCCAGCGCGACAATGGCTGAGACAATCGTGGCATCTTCCCCCTCCTTGGTCAGTTCACGCACGAATGCGCGGTCGATTTTGAGTTCGCAAGCAGGAAGCCGTTTCAAATAGAGCAGGCTCGAGTAACCAGTGCCAAAGTCATCAATCGAGGCCTTAACACCCAGACGGGTCAACTCTGTCAGCACCCGCACACTCTCATCCGGGTTGCTCATGGCCGTGGTTTCTGTGACCTCAAGGATCAGTTTGTTCGGCGGCACGCCATGCTTATTTAGCATATCGACAATCGTATCGACCAGCGCAGGCTGTTCAAACTGTAGCGTCGAGAGGTTGACCGCTATCGACCAGTCGAGATGGCCCTGTTTGCGCCATTCGCTCAATTGTCGGCACGCTTCGTCTACTACCCAGTTGCCCAGCGGGACAATCAGACCTGTTTTTTCGGCCAACGGTAAAAACACATCCGGCGTCAGCAGTCCACGTCGTGGATGTTCCCAGCGCAAAAGCGCCTCGAAACCGACAACCGGCCCGGCAGGCGCTTTAAATTTGGGCTGATACACCAGGCGGAACTCACGATGTTCCAGGGCGTACCACAAATCGTTAAGTAACTGAAGCTGGGTCTGCGCCAGCGTGTTCATGGATGGCTGGAAAAAGTGGTAGCCATTACGCCCCATATGTTTGGTGTGATACATCGCCGCATCGGCGTTAAACATCAGTTCCCGCTCATTTTTACCATCGTGCGGATAAATTGCGATCCCCACACTCAGGGTTACCATCACCTCATAGGGATCGATTTTGAACGGTTTATCAATGACGTGTACCAGCGAGTTAGCGAGGGTGGCTGCCTCTTCAGGAGCGCTAACCTCAACCAGCAGCACAAATTCATCGCCGCCAATACGCGCCAGCGTATATTGACCTTTTAGCTGTTGCGTCAGGCGATCGGTCACCGCGACCAGCAGCTTATCGCCGACATCGTGACCCCAGGCGTCATTGACGGTTTTAAACCCGTCGAGATCCATAAACATCAGCGCAAAGAAGGTTCCTTCGCGCATGGCCTTGTTGATGACCTGTTCAAGGCGATCTTCCAGTAATACCCGGTTGGGTAAGCGCGTCAGGGTATCGTGCAGGGCCAGTCGTGCCAGTTCTCGGTTCGCCGCGGCCAGCGAGGTAGCCAGTAACGAGGTACGTGCTTGCAAACGCGCATCGAACATCGACACCAGTAAAGTAATGCCCAGCACCGAAAAGGCCATCATGCTGACCAAAATAGCCAGCCAGTTATTGTTAAAGCCGTGATGGCCCATATCGTGCTGCGCAGGAAATTGTGCTGCGACCATCCCGGTATAGTGCATGCCGGCAATCGCGATGCCCATCAGGATGGCGGCGCCAAAGCGCATCAACGCAACCTGGGCGGCTTCATGACGCAGGCGGAAGGTGAGCCATAAGGCTGCAAAAGAGGCGACAAGGGCGATAACAACCGACAGCGATACCCATTTCAAGTCCCAGACGATCGGCGGAGAAACTTGCAGCGCCGCCATCCCGGTGTAATGCATTGCGACAATGCCCAGCCCCATCACCACTGAACCGGGAAGTAAGCGACGAAGGTGCAACTGCGAGGCGCTCACCAGCCACAGCGCGAACAGCGAAGAGCCAATGGCAATGAACATGGATATGACAGTCAGCAGCGGTTCGTAGCGCATGCTCATCGACATATTCATCGCCAGCATGCCGATGAAATGCATCGCCCAGATGCCGATCCCCATCGCGATGCCGCCGCCGGTTAACCAGACCCACGAAGAGGTACCGGTGCTTGTAGAGACGCGGCCAGCCATATTCAGGGCGGTGTAAGAGGCCAGTATGGCGACGATAAAAGAAACAACAATAAGGATATAGTCGTATTGGCTAACCAGCATGATGTCATCAACTCATTCACGAAGATCGTTATGCATTATTACGGCCGTAGGGGCGAAAAAGGCTGAGACAGTATCATCGTCTGGTGATGACTCAAAATGATTTAAATCCCTGCAATAATCTGGATGATGGCGTCGTTTTCACGAATTTTCTCTACCAACAACCACTTATAGATCGTCGCAGTTAACCAGTTTGAGCGGATTTACGGAATTCATATTGCGGCATTTATCCACTTCGGTTGTCAGATACTCAATCCATTGCATGATTAAGACATCCAGCATCAGGATCGACAGAGCGAATGCAACAAGCCACCAATATTTGCGAATCATTCCATGTATCCCTTTCTTACAACCATTTATTGGAATATACACGAGTCTGCGGCGGTGAAACGTTGGGGAAGACCGCGTTTTAGGTGTCATTTCCGGTAATAAAAAAGGCGCTTCCCTATGCCGGTAAGCGCCGTATTGGCGGGGCCAGTATTTCCGCAGGGCTCTATGTGGATGATCAGCAGTGACAAATCACCCTCAGTTATGGCCGGAAGGTGAGACATTTGTCCGCGAGGTGCTGAGACCAACAAACTATGAGCCTTTGCCAGTTTTGGTGACTTACACCGTCCCTCCGTTCGATGTTGTTGTCGCGACGTGGCAGAACACAGACCCGAAAAAGGCGTATCCGCTATTTCGGCAGTTCATCGTTGACTGGGATCAGCAGGCCAAGCTCACTGATGACATTCTGATATCTTTTTTGGTGACGTTTCCCGGCACAGACAAAGCAATTTTTAATGCCTGGGCCGAACACATGAGAGAACGGCTTGCTGTAAGCCTGGCTGTATTCATGCACGAGAAAAACTCTATCAATGGAGGCGAGTATGCTTGAACGGGATAACCTCGAAGAAGTAATAAAGGAAATGGCCCGTCAGCAGGGCCGATAAGCTGGATGCCGCCGATAAGCTGGAGATACGTTGCCGTGTGGCCGGAACCTTCGCCGTAAAGAAGTGTCACCGCCAGCGCATAATCGCTCCGGAATACCGATGGCGCAAGCCTGCACCCCGAAGATAATCCTTTTTCCTGGCTGGTGCTGGTGGCCCTGTAATTTACGCATTTCTTGTTTCTGTGGGAAAGCAATTGCCAGAACCACCGGCTGTGCGGTATCTGGCAATAAGAGAGGTTTATTCGCAGGAGGCGTAAAACTCTTCTTTGCTGTATCCATACCACGCAGAACATTTTTTTGCTGTTTCCGGCACCTTTAGAACCAGGGTCTTTTCAGTTCCGGTGTAGTGGCATACAAGATACAGAGGCATATTTTTTTCCCGGGCATAGTCCTGGTAATCTTTTAGCGTCCACTCTGTTTTATCCTGCGTATCCGGCATTAACTCGCCAGGATTTTTTGGCAGCCCCTGAAAAAGGCTTACATCGTTAAGTCTGTGCGGCTTGTTATCAACCTGGAGTGAGTCCGGACAGGCGATTTCTTCTGCGCTTGCTACGCCAGAGAACAACATAATCGCAGCACTTAGCAACGCTGCTTTACTCCACGACATAATAATTTACTCCATTGTTTTCAGCGCGAGGGGATGACCTGAAGAATATAGTCCTGGGTGAAACTGTGTGTGGAACAGTAATCGGCCTGCCAGGTTTGCCAACATCATGCCCCATCTACTGATCCTGCACCTTAATCCCGGTAGAATCCTGCCCCAAATAAATCGCCGCGCGGCGTTGCCGCTATGTAAGCCATTTCCTTTGTTTCTCTGTGGATTAATGCGCCCATGTTCTTTTACATGCCAGATGACAGGCAAGCGGGGGAATGAGTGAGAATGTCCGATTAAGTTCATTCCTGGTCGGCGTCGACACTTAATCCCCTGCCGAATCAGAAATGACGACAGCGGCCAGAGGGCTAATGCGCATAGTTAACCGCGTTGCTAATTTGCAACTCACTGCGCCGTTGGCGCACCCGCTGTACAGCTCGCAGATATCTCACGTTATCGTTCGGTGTAGTTTGTGCTCATATGTAGTCAGTGGTGTAGTCAGTTCAATAAAAAAGGCGCTTCCCCATGCCGGTTAGCGCCTTTTTATCAATACAACTCACTGATTAAAAATCAGTTCATGCCGTATTTTTTCAGTTTTTTACGCAGCGTACCGCGGTTGATGCCCATCATCAGCGCCGCGCGGGTCTGATTACCACGGGTGTATTGCATCACCATGTCCAACAGTGGCTGTTCTACTTCAGCCAGTACCAGCTCATACAGGTCATTAACATCCTGACCGTTCAGTTGAGCAAAATAGTTCTTCAGTGCCTGTTTTACCGAGTCACGGAGCGGTTTTTGGGTAACCTGATCCTGAGAGTTAACGGTAGAAACGGTCAGTACGTCAGAATTTACGCGTTGTTCGAACATAGTTCTGTCAGCTCTTTATTTCTGTTTACGCAAAATTTTCGAAGTATGCCTCCAACGCCTCCAGCTGTTCGCTGGCATTCTCAATGGCGTTGAATGTGCGCCGAAACTGGTCATCTGGAGCGTGCTCCTGGAGATACCAGGAGACGTGTTTACGCGCGATTCGGTAACCTTTTGCCTGACCGTAAAAGTCATGCAGTTCCCGAACATGCGCACAAAGCAAGCGCTTAACCTCTGCCAAAGGCAGCGGGGCCAGCAGCTCCCCAGTGTCCAGATAATGCTGGATTTCCCGAAAGATCCAGGGTCTTCCCTGAGCTGCGCGGCCTATCATCAGGGCATCCGCCCCCGTATAGTCAAGCACAGCTCTGGCTTTAAGCGGGTCAGTAATGTCGCCATTCGCGATGACCGGAATGGAAACTTTCTGCTTAACTGCCCGAATACTGTCGTACTCAGCTTCTCCATTGAACAAACAGGCGCGGGTGCGTCCATGAATGGTCAGAGCCTGGATACCACAATCCTCAGCCAGTTGGGCAATTTCTACGCAGTTACGATGTTCCGGAGCCCAGCCAGTGCGAATTTTCAGCGTGACAGGCACATCCACTGCTGCAACCACCGTGGTCAGGATCGACTTCACCAGATCCGGGTATTGCAACAGGGCGGAGCCTGCAAGCTTGCGATTCACCTTTTTAGCCGGACAGCCCATATTGATATCAATAATCTGGGCGCCGCTTTCCACGTTAATGCGTGCGGCTTCCGCCATTTCATCCGGGTCGCTGCCAGCAATTTGCACGGTGCGAATACCGGGTTCATCAATGTGCACCATCCGCAGTCGGGACTTGTCGCTTTCCCACACTTGCGGGTTAGATGACATCATCTCGGATACGGTTAAACCGGCTCCCATCTCGTAGCACAACGTCCGGAATGGTCTGTCAGTAATGCCAGCCATTGGCGCTGCGATCAGGCGATTTCTGAGCTGGTGGTGTCCGATGCGCATGAGTTAAGAAATGACCATACTGTGACTGCAAGGCGGCGTATATTACGCATTTTTCGCACGAGATGAAAGGCCAAACTTTGAGCAATCCTCTGTTGTAGATCAAGGAATCGCCAGCGATGGCGGGCCTTTTAAATATTAAATCATATATTTCATGAGGTTACTTAAAAGAGAAAAATTTTGCGGAGGCGATAAATTCGCGCAAGTTATCGTTTTTAATGGCGACATAAGCGTCATAATTGCTTATTAATCACGCAAAAAAGGCGGGTTTTGAGAACTCGCTCTCATTTTTTATCCCAACGATTTCTGGGAACATTTAGCAACCTGGCTTCCGCGCAGCAGAGATATCAGGCGGTTTTTGTCGTGTTACTGGTGCCATTTAAACGCGGTAAACCGCGAAGAAACTGTCAGCGGATGTTTCATCTTGCAGGGCTTGCGGCAAAGCGCATAAAAATGAAAAAGCGTGGCCGGTTGGCCACGCAGAGGAGGATTACTTTTTCTGGCCAGTGATGCGGCACCACTCTTCTTTCTCAATCACCGGATCGAGCGAGAAGAGATCGGCATAAGCTTCGCAAACGCTGTCAGCCTGGCTGGCAAGGATACCAGAAAGACCAAGCAGACCGCCTTGAACAGGCAGGACGCTGATTAACGGCGCCAGTTCGCGTAATGGGCCTGCCAGGATGTTGGCGACCACGACATCGGCCTGCATGGCGTCTGGCTGATCCTGAGGCAGATAAAGTTCCAGGCGCTCTGAAACCCCATTGCGCTCAGCATTGTCGCGGCTTGCCTGGATCGCCTGAGGATCGATATCAATACCGATCGCTTTCGCTGCGCCCAGTTTCAGCGCGGCGATCGCAAGGATCCCGGAGCCGCAACCGAAGTCGATCACCGTCTTGCCGGCAAGATCCAGCCCGTCAAGCCACTGCAGGCAGAGAGAGGTGGTTGGGTGGGTGCCAGTGCCAAACGCCAGGCCCGGGTCGAGCATGACATTAACCGCATTCACATCCGGCACATCGCGCCAGCTTGGACAGATCCACAGCCGTTCGCCAAAGCGCATCGGGTGGAAGTTATCCATCCATTCGCGCTCCCAGTCTTTATCTTCCAGTTGCTCAATTTTATGGGCGAAACCTTCTCCCAGCAGCGGATGGAAAGCGAGCTGCGCGACGACGGCATTCATTTCCGTTTCAGCATCGAACAGGCCGATCACGTCGGTATCGCCCCACAGACGGGTTTCCCCCGGAAGAGGTTCAAACACCGGCGTATCGTGGGTGTCCTGGAAGGTAATGGACACGGCGCCCGCTTCCATCAGCGCATCGCTCAGATCTTCCGCGTTAGCGCCGGTGGTGTTTAGTTTCAGTTGGATCCATGGCATGACGTAACTCTTTATTGATTAGCAGAGATATTCGGAGCCTGCGGCGCGGGGTGACCAAAACGGTTCCCGGCGACGAAAGCCAGCAAACTTAACAGCAGCGAGGGCACAATCGGATGGAAGCCCAGGTACTGAATATTAAAGGTGGCGAGTACGGCATACAGCACGCCCCCCACAATCATTGCGCTCAGAGCGCCGGTCGCGTTAGCGCGTTCCCAGTAAAGCCCCAGCACCAACGGCCACAGGAACACCGCTTCCAGCCCCCCAAAGGCCAGCAAATTCAGCCAGATGATCATCTCTGGAGGACGCCAGGCCGCCAGCATCATTAATAGGCCGAGAACCAGAGTGGTGATCGTCGAAATACGCTTCAGACGCTGCTCATGACGAATTTTAGTCGGCTGTGCGCTTAACCATAGATCTTTCACGATGGTTGCAGAAGCCTGCAGCAAGTGCGCATTAACGTTAGACATGATGGCCGCCATCGGCGCGGCAAGGAATAAACCCGCTGCCCACGGCGGCAAGACTTCGACCATGAGCGTCGGGATCACCTGGTCCGGCACGGCCAGGTGCGGTAACACCGCCCGACCCAGTGCGCCTGCGAGGTGCATACCCAGCATCAGCAACGCGATGACAATCGTGCCGATGATAATGCCGCGATGTACCGACTTGCTGTCTTTGTACGAAATACAGCGCACGGCCGTGTGCGGCAGGCCGATTACACCAAAGCAGACCAGCACCCAAAAGGAAGTCATAAATGCGGGTGTCAGAATATCGTGCGCACCTTGCGGGCTGACCAGTTTGGGATCGATATGCTGTAAGGTGTCGACGGCGCTGTGCAGACCGCCTGCGGCATGGATCACACCGACCAGTAATACCAGGGTGCCAATCAGCATCACCATACCTTGCATGGTGTCATTCAGCACGCTGGCCCGAAAGCCGCCAAACGCGGTATAGAGCGCAATTGTAATGCCGAAGATCAGCAGCCCGGTTTCGTATTTAATCCCTGCGGCGGTTTCCAGCAGACGCGCGCCGCCAATAAACTGCACGGCAATGGCACCAACAAACGCAACCAGCAAACTGATGCTGGCAATCCATACTACCGCCCGGCTCTGATAGCGCGCCATCAACATATCATTGAGGGTGATCGCATTATAACGACGCGCCAGGATAGCAAACTTCTTGCCGAGAATGCCCAGCGAAAGCCAGATTGTCGGGACCTGAATCATCGCCAGCAACACCCAGCCCAGGCCGAATTTATACGCTGCTCCTGGCCCGCCGATAAACGAGCTGGCGCTCACGTAAGTGGCGGTGAGCGTCATGGCCAGCACAAAACCGCCCATTGAACGGCTACCGAGGAAGTACTCGCTCAGGAAGGTGCCACTGCTGCGCTGACGCATGGCGTAGAACGACAGGGCGAACACCACGACCAGGTAGATAACCAGTACGGCAATAATTTCATTCTGCATCGCTATCCTCCAGAGAGATATCGCGGAAGATAAAGCGCACCATTGCCCAGCACAGCAGGATAAACGCCAGCGGCGTTAGCAGGCAGGCCATTTCAAACCAGCGAGGCAGCCCGGTAAAGCCCTGCTCAGAGCCTGGTATGTAAGCGCATACTAACCATGCAGCAAGATAGAAAAGGGTCAGCCACAGCGCCCAGCGGGCTTCTTTGTGGGCCTGAACAAAACGGTTGTCCATTTTTTTCCCTTGTGGATGAAGAAAGCGGGGATTGTACCCTATGGGAAAGATGAGGGGAGAGAAAAAGAAAAAAGGCCGGAATGTCCGGCCTTTTGCATCGCATGCAGATTATTTTTCCTGCAAACCGAGTTTTTTCTCCAGATAGTGGATGTTGGTGCCACCGTGCTGGAAGTTCTCGTCGCTCATAATGCGCATCTGCAGATCAACGTTAGTTTTGATACCGTCGATAATCAGTTCTTGCAGCGCATTCTTCATGCGAGAAATAGCCACGTCGCGTGTTTCGCCGTAGCAGATCAGTTTGCCGATCATAGAATCGTAATACGGCGGTACTGTGTAGCCCGCGTAAATATGCGATTCCCAGCGCACACCAAAGCCACCCGGCGCGTGGAAACGGGTGATTTTACCCGGGCTTGGCAGGAAGGTGCTCGGGTCTTCGGCGTTAATACGGCACTCGACCGCATGGCCTTTGACCACGACTTCTTCTTGCTTAATGGACAGCGGCTGACCAGCGGCAATACGCAGCTGCTCTTTGATCAGGTCGACGCCAGTGATCATTTCGGTTACCGGGTGCTCAACCTGAATACGGGTGTTCATCTCAATAAAGTAGAACTCGCCGTTTTCAAACAGGAACTCGAAAGTACCCGCCCCACGATAGCCAATATCGACACAGGCTTTGGCGCAACGTTCGCCGATATAGCGACGCAGTTCCGGGGTAATGCCCGGTGCCGGCGCTTCTTCAACGACTTTCTGATGACGGCGCTGCATAGAACAGTCGCGCTCCGCCAGATAGATAGCATTGCCCTGGCCGTCAGCCAGTACCTGGATCTCGACGTGACGAGGATTTTCCAGGTATTTCTCCATGTACACCATGTCGTTGTTGAAAGCGGCTTTCGCTTCCGCACGGGTCATGCTGATGGATTGCGCCAGGTCTGCATCTTTGCGTACAACGCGCATACCCCGACCACCGCCGCCGCCGGACGCTTTGATGATCACCGGGTAGCCGATGCGTTTAGCATGCGCGCGGTTCACATCCATATCGTCGCCCAGTGGGCCATCGGAGCCAGGTACGGTAGGTACGCCCGCTTTCTTCATTGCAGTGATAGCCGACACTTTGTCGCCCATCAGGCGAATGGTGTCTGCTTTCGGGCCAATGAAGATAAAGCCTGAACGCTCAACCTGCTCAGCAAAGTTGGCATTCTCGGACAGGAAGCCATAGCCCGGGTGAATCGCCACTGCGCCAGTGATTTCGGCGGCAGAGATAATTGCCGGGATGTTCAGGTAACTTTTTACGGACGGTGCCGGACCGATACAGACCGTCTCGTCCGCCAGTAGTACGTGTTTTAAATCGCGATCCGCAGTGGAGTGCACAGCGACAGTCTTAATGCCCAGTTCTTTACAGGCACGAAGAATACGCAGTGCAATCTCGCCGCGGTTGGCGATAACAATTTTATCCAGCATGTGCGCCTCGTTACTCGATGATGACCAGCGGCTCGTCAAATTCTACCGGTTGGCCACTTTCAATCAGAATGGCTTTCACCACGCCTGCTTTATCGGCTTCGATCTGGTTCATCATTTTCATCGCTTCAACGATGCACAGGGTGTCGCCCACGTTGACTTTTTGGCCAACTTCACAGAACGCTTTCGCGTCCGGGCTCGGGGTACGATAGAAAGTCCCGACCATCGGGGAACGTACGACGTGTCCACTGATTTCTGCTGCTGCCGGTGCTTCGATGGCTGGCGCTACTGCCGGTGCTACGGCATTAGACAGCGCGGGTTGCTGCATCATCGGCGCGGCATACGCCTGTTGCATCACCGGGAAACCTGCATTCGGCGCGCTACGACTGATGCGTACTGACTCTTCGCCTTCAGAAATTTCCAGTTCAGAGATGCCTGATTCTTCAACCAGCTCGATCAGTTTTTTAATCTTACGAATATCCATGAGTGGGTTCCGTACTCTTGTTTAGTGTGATTGTGACAAGCGTTTAACCGCTGTCTGTAAAGCGTTTGTATAACCGTCTGCACCCTATTCGCAGATAACGCTAACAGCGATATCAGACTGAGACAAAGGGTGGCGGAACGGCTCCCGCGCATAGGGCTAAGGTGGTTCCCGCTTAACGGGATCGCCACGGTTAGCTGTGCATCGCGGATAGCAACACGGGGGTGCGTAAATGCGGCCGGATTGATCAGGATATAGTCCACGTTCTCTTTAGCCTGATGAATACGGTCGATCATTGCGTACTCCACGTTTGACAGAAAATGTTCAGGCACGTCATTTCACTGCGCTGTTTCCCGCGCAAACCCGTAACATTTTTGCCCTGCGTTTGTGCGCCGCATGTCTTGTGGCTCACGTAAGTTGGGCATATTAAGGTCTGGTGCGTTCAAAAGCAAAATATGCAACTTGCCAGTCATTTGCTGCTATCTTCTGCGATTCGCCGGTAAAAAACAAAATATACCTTCGATGCGCTATTGTCACCTTTTCAGGAGCGAAAATCTCCTGTCAGGAAAAGCAAGGTCGCACATTATAACGATTTCGTAGCATTTGGCAGCTAAATACTGGTCTTATCAGGGAAGATTATCATTCACTGCCAGCGAACTGGCTGTGAATGATAGAAGATCTGCGGGAAACTGCACAGAACGAAACATTAATGCCACCATTGGCGGAACTTCTTATAACGGCATGCTAAAAGCCCCAGTGCGATAACGGCATAGATAACAGGTTGCGGGGAAAGGATCTTCACTGACCAGAGATAGTGTACAGGTGCAAGGATCGCGACCAGATAGACGAAGTTATGCAATTGCTGCCAGCGTTTACCCAGTTTCCGTTGCGCCCACTGCGTAGAGGTGAACGCCAGCGCCAGCAAGATCAGCCAGCTTATTGCCCCCAGTGTTAAATAAGGACGCGAGATTAACTCCTGCCCCAGTAACGCCAGATTATTGATGCCCAGCTCCAGCAGGGTGTAGCTGGTCAGGTGCAGCGAAGCCCAGGCGAAACACCATAACCCCAGCAAGCGCCGGGTGCGGATCAGTAACGGCTGCTTCGCGTAACGCGCCAGCGGAGCCACCAGCAAACTGGCCAGCAGGAACTTTAGCGCCATTCTGCCAGTAAAATGCTGGATATCTTTTGCCGGATCGGCGCTGAAATACCCCTGACTGACCGCCCAGAAGAGCCAGATCAACGGCAGTAAGCCTGCCAGGTGCAGCGCCACCTTCAGCCAGGTGATCTGTTTTGCTGTTAAGCGCACTCAGAAGTTCTCCCTTAAATCCATACCGCGATACAACGACGCGACCTCTTCAGCGTAGCCATTAAAAAGCAAGGTCGGCTGGCGTTTCACATCCAGCGCGCCGCCTGAGCCAATCACGCGTTCTGTCGCCTGCGACCAGCGAGGATGATCGACATGTGGGTTGACGTTAGCAAAAAAACCATACTCGTCGGGGGCCGCCTGGTTCCAGGTAGTGGGGGGGCGTTTACTTGTCAGTTTGATACTGACAATCGACTTAATGCCTTTAAACCCATATTTCCACGGCACTGTCAGGCGTATGGGCGCGCCGTTTTGCGGCGGTAGCGCTTTTCCGTAGACGCCCACTGTTAACAATGTCAACGGATGCATTGCTTCATCTATACGTAACGCTTCAACGTAAGGATAGGAGAGCCCGCCGCCAATAAAACGATCTTTCTGACCCGGCATCTCATCAGGCGCATAACGGGTTTGAAAAGCGACATATTTGGCGTTACTGGTCGGTTCAACCAGCGCCAACAATTTATGTAACGGGAAGCCTATCCACGGAACGACCATTGACCATGCCTCAACACAGCGCATCCGATAGATGCGCTCTTCAAGCGGGAAACGTGACGTTAAGGCATCGTGATCGAGGGTGAGCGGCTTTGCGACTTCACCATCAATGGTCAGCGTCCAGGGATCGGTTTTCATTCCCCCCGCGTTGGCGGCAGGATCGGCTTTATCCAGCCCAAATTCGTAGAAGTTATTATATCCCGTGACTTTATCTTCCGGCGTCAGCGCCAGTGGTGCCTGAAACTGTTCAGGCTTCGTAAACTCAAGCGCTTTACCCGCAGGCGCTTTTGGCCGGTCATGGCCTTTAAACCAGTCCAGCAGATCGGCTTTCGCATTGGAAGAAAGGGTGAATGCGGTTGCGCCGATCCCCAACATCTTTAGCACCTGGCGGCGCTTCAACATAAAAATCGCTTCTGCGGTTACGTCGGCTTCAGTCAGTTTTTTCATTAAGACGCCCTCCAGGTATATTGCGTTAAGCATGGTGGAAACAAGACGTTAGTGCGAGTGGGAGTGTGTTACCAAACATTGTAAACTGAACGGCTAATCCATTTATTGGCGTTATTGCTGATTGGAAAATAATTTGTGAGGGCTATACTCGCAATAATGAAATGCAGTGCCGATTTAGTGCTAATACCAGCAGCCCATCTCCTGACCTATTGAGCGCAGAAGTTAGTACTTACTTTATCGACTTTGCCTAAGTCCGGCTCGCCTCGTTCTTTATACAACGGAGTTAACACAAGGATGCGATTAACGACGAAATTCTCAGCATTTGTCACGCTACTGACGGGACTGGCCATCTTCGTCACCCTGATCGGTAGTTCGCTGAGTTTTTATAACGCCATTCAAAATAAAGTGGCAAACCGCGTGGAAGCAGTAGCAGCGGTAATTGATACACGTCTGATCTCCACCTCCGTTCCCCAATTGTTGACGCAGCTTGATGAATTAATGGTGCCGGTGGACATCATCGGTATTGATATCAAGCAGGGCGACCTGACCATCCTTAGTTATACCCGTAAACGCAGCTACCGTCCGGCTGGCAGTAATTATCAATACCTTGAACGGCGCGTCACCTCGGTAAAAAACCCAGGCCTCACCATTACGCTGGTGTATCAGGATCCGATGGCGAACTACTTCCGTTCATTAATGACGACCGCACCACTGACGTTAGCCATCGGTTTTATGGTGATGATTATTTTTCTTTCCGTTCGCTGGTTACGTCGCCAGCTGTCCGGTCAGGAACTGCTGGAGACCCGGGCGACACGCATTCTTAATGGCGAGCGCGGTCCGCAGGTTCGCGGCAGCATTTATGAATGGCCATCGCGCACCAGCAGCGCGATGGATGTGTTATTGACCGATATACAGTTCGCCAGCGATCAGCGGAGCCGCATGGATACGCTGATCCGCTCCTATGCCGCCCAGGATACGCGCACCGGGCTTAATAACCGGCTCTTCTTTGATAACCAGCTGGCAACGCTACTGGAGGATCCGGAAAAGGTCGGCTCACATGGCGTGGTGATGATGATCCGCTTGCCGGACTTTGATCTGCTGCGTGACAGTTGGGGGCTTCCGGCTGTTGAAGAGCACCTCTTTGCGCTGATCAACTTGCTCTCTACCTTTATTATGCGTTACCCGGGCGCGTTGCTGGCGCGCTATCACCGTAGCGATTTTGCGGTACTGCTCCCACACCGCACATTAAAAGAAGCAGAAAGTATTGCCGGGCAGATCCTGAACGCCGTTGATGGCTTGCCGCCGAGTAAAATGCTCGCACGGGAAGACATGATGCATATCGGAATTTGCGCCTGGCGTAGCGGCCAGTCGACGGAACAGGTGATGGAACATACCGAAGCGGCAACACGCACTGCGGTTCTGCAGGGGGGCAATAGCTGGTCTGTTTACGATGACACGCTGCCTGAGCAGGGGCGCGGTAACGTGCGCTGGCGTACGCTTATCGAGCAGATGCTCAGTCGGGGCGGGCCGCGTGTATACCAGAAACCGGCCGTGAACCGCGACGGGCTGGTACATCATAGAGAATTGATGTGCCGCATTTTCGATGGCGACCAGGAAGTGATCGCCGAAGAGTTTATGCCGATGGTCCTGCAATTTGGTTTATCGGAAGAGTATGACCGTTTGCAAGTCAGCCGGGTGATCCCTTTCCTTAATTTCTGGCCGGAAGAAAACCTGGCCATACAGGTTACTGTCGAGTCTTTAATTCGCCCGCGTTTTCAGCGTTGGCTGCGCGATACATTAATGCAGTGCGAAAAATCTCAACGCCGACGGATTATTTTTGAACTTGCCGAGGCGGATGTTTGTCAACACATCAGCCGGTTACAGTCGGTTGTGCGTTTAATCAACGCATTGGGCGCTCGCGTAGTGGTGATTCAGGCGGGGCTGACGTTGGTGAGCACCAGTTGGATTAAAGCGTTGGATGTTGAGTTATTAAAGCTGCATCCGGGGCTGGTCAGGAACATTGAGAAACGCACGCAAAACCAGTTGTTGGTGCAAAGCCTTGTCGAGGCGTGCAAAGGCACGCGAACACGGGTTTTTGCCACCGGGGTTCGTTCCCGTGGCGAATGGCAGACGCTGGTGGAATGTGGTGTCGCGGGCGGTCAGGGCGATTTCTTTGCGTCGTCTCAACCGCTCGATACGAATGTGAAAAAATATTCGCAAAGATATTCGGTTTGAACTGCTGTTTGAGCCGTTTTCACGTAGAATAATGCGCGCTGCCTTGTATGGGGGTGTGCTTGCCTGCCCGCCGGATCGTCGCAGTGAATAAAAAGCCGGTTTGACCTTTGACAGGTTGTGAACGCAGAGTGCTGGAACAGGTGGATTTTATCGCTTCCGGACGAAGTCATGTCGTTTTGCAACAAAGGAAACAAACTGCACTAATTTTCACCGTAGCAGATGATTTTTGCGCCTTGTCGCTGCTGCGTGTGGTTGGTAAAGTAAGCGGATTTTGTTCCGCCCCAGCTTTCAGGATTATCCCTTAGTATGTTGAAAAAATTTCGTGGCATGTTTTCCAATGACCTGTCCATTGACCTGGGTACCGCGAATACCCTGATTTATGTAAAAGGACAAGGCATCGTATTGAATGAGCCTTCCGTGGTGGCCATTCGCCAGGATCGTGCCGGTTCACCGAAAAGTGTGGCCGCTGTCGGCCATGAAGCGAAGCAAATGTTGGGCCGTACTCCGGGCAACATTGCTGCTATCCGCCCGATGAAAGACGGTGTTATTGCCGATTTCTTCGTGACCGAAAAAATGCTGCAACACTTTATTAAACAAGTGCACAGCAACAGCTTCATGCGTCCAAGCCCGCGTGTTCTGGTCTGTGTGCCGGTTGGCGCAACCCAGGTTGAACGTCGCGCTATTCGTGAATCCGCGCAGGGCGCAGGCGCCCGTGAAGTATTCCTGATTGAAGAACCGATGGCAGCCGCAATTGGCGCAGGCTTACCGGTTTCCGAAGCGACCGGCTCCATGGTTGTTGATATCGGTGGTGGTACGACCGAAGTTGCGGTTATCTCTCTGAACGGCGTTGTCTATTCTTCTTCCGTGCGTATCGGTGGTGACCGTTTCGATGAAGCGATTATTAATTATGTGCGCCGTAACTACGGTTCTCTGATTGGTGAAGCGACCGCAGAACGTATTAAACACGAAATCGGTTCAGCCTATCCGGGTGACGAAGTGCGCGAAATCGAAGTCCGTGGCCGTAACCTGGCTGAGGGTGTACCGCGCGGCTTTACCCTGAACTCTAACGAAATTCTGGAAGCGCTGCAGGAACCGCTGACCGGCATCGTCAGCGCTGTGATGGTTGCGCTTGAACAGTGCCCGCCGGAACTGGCGTCCGATATCTCTGAACGCGGTATGGTATTGACCGGTGGTGGCGCATTGCTGCGCAACCTTGACCGCCTGTTGATGGAAGAGACGGGCATTCCTGTTGTAGTTGCAGAAGATCCACTGACTTGCGTAGCGCGCGGCGGCGGCAAGGCGCTGGAAATGATCGATATGCACGGCGGCGACCTGTTCAGCGAAGAATAGTCCGCATCAGCGCCGGAGCGATACGTCGCTCCGGCGCTGTCTGGCCTGAGAATACGCAAAGCCTATGAAGCCAATTTTTAGCCGTGGCCCGTCACTGCAGATTCGCCTTTTCCTGGCGGTTTTGGTGGCGCTTGGAGTCATTATTGCCGACAGCCGCCTCGGTACGTTCAGCCAGATCAGAACGTACATGGATACTGCCGTCAGCCCTTTCTATTTTATTTCCAACGGTCCTCGTGAATTATTAGATAACGTGTCGCAAACACTGGCGTCACGCGATCAACTTGAGCTTGAAAACCGGGCATTGCGTCAGGAACTGCTGCTGAAAAACAGCGAACTGTTGATGTTAGGACAGTACAAGCAGGAGAACGCGCGCCTGCGTGAACTGCTGGGCTCACCGCTGCGTCAGGATGAGCAAAAAATGGTGACCCAGGTGATTTCCACGGTGAACGATCCCTATAGCGATCAGGTGGTAATCGATAAAGGCAGCGTCAACGGCGTGTACGAAGGCCAGCCGGTGATCAGCGACAAAGGCGTGGTCGGTCAGGTGGTTGCGGTTGCAAAACTCACCAGCCGTGTATTGCTGATTTGCGATGCCACCCATGCGCTGCCGATTCAGGTGCTGCGTAATGATATCCGCGTGATTGCCGCTGGCAACGGCTGCACAGATGACCTTCAACTGGAACATCTGCCCGCCAATACCGATATTCGCGTTGGCGATGTACTGGTGACCTCCGGTCTGGGCGGTCGCTTCCCGGAAGGATACCCGGTGGCCGTGGTTTCTTCGGTGAAACTGGATACACAGCGTGCGTACACCGTGATCCAGGCGCGTCCGACGGCGGGGCTGCAACGTCTGCGTTATCTGCTGTTGTTGTGGGGGGCCGATCGTAATGGCACCAATCCGAGAACGCCGGAAGATGTTCATCGCGTGGCCAATGAACGTTTGCTGCAAATGATGCCGCAGGTGTTGCCGTCCCCTGATGCAATGGGGCCTCCTGCGCCAATGCCCGCGCCGGCGACCGGAATTACGCAGCCGCCGCCGCAAGTCTCTCCGGGAGGGCAATAGTGGCAAGTTACCGTAGCCAGGGGCGCTGGGTTATCTGGCTCTCGTTTTTCATTGCTCTGTTGCTGCAAATCATGCCCTGGCCGGATGACATTCTCGTCTACCGGCCAAATTGGGTTCTGCTTATTCTGCTCTACTGGATCCTGGCGTTGCCACATCGCGTAAATGTCGGTACGGGTTTCGCGATGGGTGCCATACTGGATCTGATTAGCGGCTCTACACTGGGTGTACGTGCGCTGTCGTTAAGCATCGTTGCCTATCTGGTTGCACTGAAATTTCAGCTTTTCCGGAATCTGGCGCTCTGGCAACAGGCGCTGGTGGTGATGTTATTGTCGTTAGCGACTGAAGTGATTGTCTTCTGGGCGGAATTCCTGGTGATTAACGTCTCGTTCAAGCCAGAAATTTTCTGGAGCAGCCTCGTCAGTGGCGTGCTCTGGCCGTGGCTTTTCCTGTTAATGCGCAAGATCCGCCAGCAGTTCGCGGTGCAATAAGGTTTTTATGAAAGATATCTGGCTTGCTTCCGGTTCCCCCCGTCGTCAGGAACTGCTCACTCAGCTGGGCGTGACTTTCGAGCGCATCATCCCGGGTATAGAAGAACAGCGTCAGGCGCAGGAAACCGCCCGGCAATATGTTACGCGGCTTGCGCGTGAGAAAGCGCAAGCGGGTGTCGCCATGGTTACCCAGGATCTGCCCGTCCTTGGCGCTGACACCATTGTGATATTTAATGGTGAAGTGCTTGAAAAACCGAAAGACTCCTCGCATGCTGCCAGTATGTTGCGTCAACTTTCCGGGCAAACACATCTGGTGATGACGGCAGTGGCGCTGGCAGACCGCCAGTACCTGCTCGATTGTCTGGTGGAAACAGAAGTGACCTTCAGGGCATTATCAGAAGCGGACATTGCCGCTTATGTTGCAAGCAAAGAGCCGCTGGATAAAGCCGGTGCTTATGGTATCCAGGGGTTAGGTGGCTGTTTCGTCAGGAAGATTAACGGTAGCTATCATGCCGTTGTGGGTTTACCGCTGGTGGAAACCTGGGAATTGCTGAGCAATTTTAACGCACTGCGCGAGGGAAGAGATAATCATGACGGCTGAATTACTGGTCAACGTAACACCATCGGAAACACGCGTCGCTTATATTGACGGCGGCATCCTGCAAGAAATTCATATTGAGCGCGAAGCACGGCGCGGGATAGTAGGCAATATCTACAAAGGTCGGGTCAGCCGGGTTCTGCCGGGTATGCAGGCGGCTTTTGTAGATATTGGACTGGAAAAGGCGGCGTTCCTTCACGCCTCCGACATTATGCCGCACACCGAATGCGTTGCCGGGGAAGAGCAGAAGAACTTCACCGTTCGCGATATCTCCGAGCTGGTCCGTCAGGGGCAGGATTTGATGGTACAGGTGGTGAAAGATCCGCTGGGTACCAAAGGCGCGCGCCTCACTACCGACATCACACTGCCTTCGCGTTACCTGGTGTTTATGCCCGGTGCAGCGCACGTTGGCGTTTCGCAGCGTATTGAAAGCGAAGCTGAGCGCGAACGCCTGAAACAAGTGGTCGCGAGCTACTGCGATGAGCAGGGCGGTTTTATTATTCGCACGGCGGCGGAGGGCGTATGTGAAGACGATCTCGCATCCGATGCGGCCTATCTGAAGCGCGTCTGGACAAAAGTGATGGAGCGCAAAAAGCGCCAACAGACGCGTTGCAAATTATACGGCGAACTGGCGCTGGCCCAGCGTGTGCTGCGTGACTTTGCTGATGCTCATCTCGACCGGATCCGCGTGGACTCGCGCCTGACCTTTGAAGCGCTGCTGGAGTTTACCGCCGAGTACATTCCGGAAATGACCAGTAAGCTTGAACATTACAGCGGGCGGCAGCCGATTTTTGATCTGTTTGACGTTGAGAACGAAATTCAGCGTGCGCTGGAGCGTAAAGTCGAGCTGAAATCCGGTGGCTATTTGATCATTGATCAAACCGAAGCGATGACCACGGTGGACATCAACACCGGCGCGTTTGTGGGGCATCGCAATCTTGACGACACCATTTTCAACACCAACATTGAAGCCACTCAGGCGATTGCCCGCCAGTTACGCTTACGTAATCTGGGCGGGATTATCATTATTGATTTCATCGACATGAATAATGAGGATCACCGCCGTCGCGTGCTGCACTCGCTGGAGCAAGCGTTAAGCAAGGATCGGGTGAAAACCAGTATTAATGGTTTCTCCCAGCTTGGGCTGGTGGAAATGACCCGTAAACGCACACGCGAAAGCGTGGAGCATGTACTGTGCAATGAGTGCCCCACTTGTCATGGCCGTGGCACCGTGAAAACGGTCGAAACGGTGTGTTATGAGATCATGCGCGAAATTGTGCGCGTGCATCATGCTTACGACTCTGACCGCTTCCTGGTATATGCCTCTCCTGCCGTTGCCGAGACACTGAAAGGCGAAGAATCGCACGCGCTGGCGGAGGTAGAAATCTTCGTTGGCAAGCAGGTCAAAGTGCAAATCGAACCGCTCTATAATCAGGAGCAGTTCGACGTCGTAATGATGTAATTTCGCTGCGTGCAGCGGCACGAGCGGATTTGTGGGTAGGTTGACAAGGAGAGAGGCGTGAGGCGACTGCCGGGGATATTGCTGCTTACAGGCGCGACGCTGATCGTCATCGTGGCGCTGCTGGTGAGTGGGCTGCGCCTTGTTCTGCCCCATCTGGATAGCTGGCGCCCACAGATCCTGGCGCAAATTGCATCCCACACGGGGGTTCCGGTACAGGCAAGTCAGTTGCAAGCGCGCTGGCAAAACTTTGGCCCTGAACTGGACGTCCGCGATATTCACGCCACGCTAAAAGACGGCGGCGAACTCTCCATTAAGCGCGTTACGCTGGCGCTGGATGTTTGGCAAAGCTTGCTGCACCTGCGCTGGCAGTTCCGCAATCTCACCTTCTGGCAGTTGACCGCGCATTCCAATACACCGCTGCAGCGCAATGACAGCGGCGACGCTATCGAAGCCGATCGTATCAGCGATCTTTTCCTGCGCCAGTTCGATCACTTTGATCTGCGCGACAGTCGTATTAGCTTTTTGACGCTCTCGGGCCAGCGCGCCGAGCTGGCGATCCCGCAACTCACCTGGCTTAACAGTGGCGATCGCCATCGCGCGGAAGGGCAAGTGAGCCTCTCCAGCCTGACCGGGCAACACGGCATTATGCAGGTGCGGATGGATCTGCGGGATGACAATGGGTTGCTGAACAATGGCCGTGTCTGGTTGCAGGCGGACGATATTGACGTTAAACCCTGGCTTGGCCAGTGGATGCAGGACAACGTTGCGTTGCAGAGCGCACGTTTTAGCCTCGAAGGCTGGATGACGCTGAATAAAGGCGTAGTAGAAAGTGGCGATGTCTGGCTCAAGCGTGGTGGTGCCAGCTGGCAAGGGGATAAAGCCCCACACCGTATGACGGTGGATAACCTGACCGCGCATGTTTCACGTCAGCAGCAGGGCTGGCAATTTGATGTACCTGTAACGCGTATTGCCATTGACGATCGCCCCTGGCCGCAAGGTTCATTGAGCTTTGCCTGGGTTCCGGCCCAGGAAGCTGGCGGTGCAGGGGGTGTTCGCAGCGATGAACTGCGCGTGCGCGCCAGTAATCTCGAGCTGCGCGGGCTGGAAGGGTTGCTGCCGATCGCCGAAAAAATCTCGCCGCAGTTGTACAACATCTGGAGCACCATGCAGCCCAGCGGCCTGCTGGAGAGGCTGGCGCTGGATATCCCACTGCAGGCCACGGATAAAACCCGTTTCCAGGCTCGCTGGAAAGAGATTGCCTGGAAACAGTGGAAGCTGCTGCCAGGCGTCGAAAACCTGAGTGGAACGCTGGCGGGGAGTGTTGGCGACGGGCGGCTGATGATCACGATGGCGCAGGCGAAAATGCCTTACGAATCGGTGTTCCGCGCGCCGCTGGAGATAGAAAAAGGCGATGCCACACTCAACTGGCAGAAAAATGAGCAGGGTTTCCAGCTGGATGGACGTAACATTGACGTGCAGGCTAATGCGATCCACGCTCATGGCGGGTTCCGCTATCTTCAGCCGCAGGGAGACGAGCCCTGGCTGGGCATCCTGGCCGGGATTAACGTGACCGATGGCGGCCAGGCATGGCGCTATTTCCCGGAGAATCTGATGGGTAAAGCGCTGGTGGATTATCTCAGCGCGGCGATTCAGGGCGGTCAGACCGACAATGCGACGCTGGTCTATGGCGGAAATCCACGGCTCTTCCCTTACAAACACAACGAAGGCCAGTTTGAAGTGCTGGTGCCGCTGCGTAATGCAACCTTCGCTTTCCAGCCAGACTGGCCAGCGCTGAAAAACCTTGATATCCAGCTCGATTTTATTAATGACGGCTTGTGGATGAAGAGTGATAACGTGGCGCTGGGCGGCGTAACCGCCAGCAACCTGACGGCCACTATTCCGGATTATGTCAAAGAGAAGCTGCTGATCGATGCGGATATCAATGGGCCGGGCAAAGAAGTGGGGCCCTACTTTAAGGAGACACCGCTGCATGACTCGCTGGCCAGTGCATTAGATGAGCTGCAAATTGATGGCGACGTCCGCGCGCGTTTACATCTTGATATCCCGCTGGATGGTGAACTGACCACCGCCAAAGGCGATGTGGTGCTGAACAATAACAGTCTGTTTATCAAACCGCTTAACAGTACGCTGAAAAACCTCAGCGGCAAGTTCAGTTTTGTGAACGGCAATTTGCAAAGCGAGCCGTTGCAGGCAAGCTGGTTCAATCAGCCGCTGAATGTGCATTTTTCCACTACCGAGGGCGATAAAGCCTACCAGGTGGCGGTTAATCTGGACGGTAACTGGCAGCCGTCGCGTACTGGCGTGCTACCTTCCCAGCTTAACGATGCCTTGCGGGGCAGTGTGGCGTGGAAGGGGGATGTGGGCATTGAACTGCCGTACCGCGCCGAGGCGACCTATAAAGTTAACATTGATGGCGATCTGAATAATCTCGCCAGTACGCTGCCGCCGCCGCTGGATAAGCCGTCGGGTAAAGCGCTACCGCTCAAACTGAAAGTGGAAGGCAATTTACGCAGTTTTGACCTGACGGGCAGTGCCGGAAGCGAAAACCACTTTAATACCCGCTGGCTACTGAATAATAAATTGACCCTCGATCGTGGGATCTGGACGTCAGACAGCCGCACGCTCCCGCCGCTGCCGGAACAGACAGGGCTGGAGCTTAATTTACCGGCGATGAACGGTGCGCAGTGGCTGGCCCTGTTCCGAAAGGGCGTGGCAAATAATGTCAGCACGTCGACCTCTTTCCCGGAGCGCGTGACGCTGCGTACGCCAGCGCTGACGATGGGCGGCCAGCAATGGAATAACCTGAGCATTGTGTCGCAGCCGCAGACATCCGGTTCGTTGATTGAGGCGCAGGGGCGCGAAATCAGCGGTACACTTACCGTGCGTGAAAATGCTCCCTGGCAGGCCGCTATTCGCTATCTCTATTACAACCCGTCGACGAATGCACCAGATGATGAGGATATTTCCTCGCCTACAACGCTGTTGCGCGGTAAAACCCGCGTGGACTTTACCGGCTGGCCAGATTTGCAACTGCGCTGTGCGGAATGCTGGTTGTGGGGGCAAAAGTATGGCCGCATTGACGGCGATTTCGACATTCAGGGCGATACGCTGACGCTGAAGAATGGTCTGGTAGACAGCGGATTTGCCCGTCTGAGCGCCGATGGCGAATGGGTAAACCGCGAAGGAGCAGAACGGACATCTATCAAGGGCGTACTGCGTGGCGATAAGCTCGATTCGGCGATGGGCTTCTTCGGTGTGCCGACGCCAGTGCGCGGTTCGTCATTTGATATCAATTACGATCTGCACTGGCGTAACCCGCCCTGGGAGCCGCAGGAGGAGTCGCTAAACGGCATCCTGCGTACCCGGCTGGGTAAGGGGCAAATCACCGATATCAGTACCGGTCATGCCGGGCAGCTATTACGCCTGTTTAGCGTTGATTCGCTGCTGCGTAAATTGCGTTTTGATTTTAGCGACACCTTTAGCAGTGAAGGGTTCTGGTTCGACGCTATTCGCAGTACTGCGTGGATCAAAGATGGCGTGCTGCACAGCGACGATACGCTGGTTGACGGGCTGGAAGCCGATATTGCGATGAAAGGTTCTGTCGATCTGGTGCGGCGTCAACTGGATGTTGAGGCGGTTGTGGCGCCAGAGATTTCGGCCACGGTCGGCGTGGCGGCAGCTTTTGCTGTTAACCCGATCGTCGGCGCGGCGGTGTTCGCCGCCAGTAAAGTGCTGGGGCCGTTATGGAATAAAGTCTCCATTCTGCGTTATCGCATTACCGGGCCGGTGGATCAGCCGCAAATCAACGAAGTCCTGCGCCAGGCGCGTACGGATAAAAAGCAATGATTTGACGGCACCCGCGAATTGCCTCAAGCTCCTTATATCGCACTTTTTTATTGCCCGATGTGGCGGCAACGACGAGTAAATAATGATGAGTCTTAATCTGGTGAGTGAACAACTGCTGGCAGCGAATGGCCTGAACCCTCAGGATCTGTTTGCCATTCTTGGCCAACTGACCGCGCGTCGTCTTGACTACGGCGATCTCTATTTCCAGTCGAGCTATCACGAATCCTGGGTCCTGGAAGACAGCATCATTAAAGATGGCTCTTACAATATTGACCAGGGGGTCGGTGTGCGCGCCGTGAGCGGCGAGAAAACCGGTTTTGCCTATGCCGATCAAATCAGCCTGTTAGCGCTGGAACAGAGCGCGCAAGCGGCCCGCACCATCGTGCGTGAGAACGGCGATGGTAAGGTTAAAACCCTTGGTGCGGTAGAGCATCACTCTTTGTATACCAGTATCGATCCGCTGCAGAGCATGAGCCGTGAAGAGAAGCTGGATATTTTGCGCCGCGTAGATAAAGTCGCGCGGGCGGCAGATAAACGTGTGCAGGAAGTTTCCGCCAGCCTGACCGGCGTTTACGAGCTGATTCTGGTTGCGGCCACTGACGGTACGCTGGCGGCAGATGTACGTCCGCTGGTACGCCTGTCGGTGAGTGTGCAGGTTGAAGATGACGGTAAACGTGAGCGCGGATCCAGCGGCGGCGGCGGTCGTTTTGGTTATGACTGGTTCCTGCAAGATGTTGATGGCGACGTGCGCGCCGATGCGTGGGCAAAAGAGGCTGTTCGTATGGCGTTGGTTAATCTGACTGCTGTTGCTGCGCCTGCCGGTACGCTGCCCGTTGTGTTAGGCGCGGGCTGGCCAGGGGTGCTGCTGCATGAGGCGGTCGGTCACGGGCTGGAAGGCGACTTCAACCGTCGCGGCACATCGGTGTTCAGTGGCCAGATGGGGCAACTGGTGGCTTCCGAACTGTGTACCGTGGTGGATGACGGCACCCTTCTCGATCGTCGCGGTTCGGTTGCGATTGATGATGAAGGCACACCCGGTCAGTACAACGTGCTGATCGAAAATGGGGTGCTGAAAGGCTACATGCAGGACAAGATGAACGCGCGACTGATGGGCGTTAAACCGACTGGTAACGGGCGTCGCGAATCGTATGCGCATCTGCCTATGCCGCGTATGACCAACACCTATATGCTGGCGGGGCAATCTACGCCGCAGGAAATTATCGAATCGGTTGATTATGGTATCTATGCCCCGAACTTCGGCGGCGGCCAGGTGGATATCACCTCCGGTAAATTCGTCTTCTCGACTTCTGAAGCCTACCTGATCGAAAAAGGTAAAGTGACCAAAGCGGTGAAAGGCGCGACGTTGATTGGCTCTGGCATTGAAGCTATGCAGCAGATCTCAATGGTGGGTAACGATCTGAAACTGGATAACGGCGTTGGGGTCTGCGGTAAAGAGGGGCAGAGCCTGCCGGTTGGCGTAGGCCAGCCGACGTTGAAAGTGGACAACCTGACCGTCGGCGGTACGGCCTGATTACGGTTTTCTCCTCTCCCTGCGGGGAGAGGAGCCTCACACCCTGCGCCCCTGCATGCCTTTGTAGACCTGCGCAACCTCAATAAAATATTCCGTCAGATAATTAATACAGACCTGCACTTTGAGCGGCAGTTTGTCCTTTTCGGTATACAAGGCGTAGACCGGTCGGGGATCTGACTGATAGCGTGGCAGCAGGATCTCCAGCGCGCCGCTGTTGATCTCATCGATCACCCACATTAAGGGCACAAAGGCGAGGCCTGCGCCGGCGGTCAGCCAGCGGGTCAGCGTCATCGGATCGTTGGTCACAAAGCGCCCTTGTGGGATCAGGCGTGTCGAGAGTCCTTCCGGTGCCACCAGTTCAAACTCATTATCCGGCCGAACGCTATATTCCAGCCACGAGTGGTTGGTCAGGTCGGCGGGTTTTTCCGGCACGCCGTACTGGGAGAGATAACTTTTGGCGGCACACACCACCATCGGCATCGCGCCGAGACGGCGTGAGAAGAGGCTGGAGTCCTGCAACGCGCCTACGCGGATCACCACGTCCAACCCGTCGGCAATCAAGTCCGGCGCCGGGATCCCGGTCACCAGGTTGACCGATAACCCCGGATGCTCTCTCAACATATCGGCTGTCATTTTTGCCAGAACATTTTGCGCCATGGTTGAAGAACTGCCAATGCGCAGCGTTCCGATGGGGGTATTGTTAAACGCGTAGAGTTGCTCGTGGACATCCTGTACTTCGTGCAACATTCGGCGGCAGCCTTGATAATAAATCTTTCCGGCTTCGGTAAGCCCGAGGCTGCGCGTGCTGCGGTTCAGCAGCTTAACCTGTAATTCATCTTCCAGTTTCGCCACCGTCTGACTGATGGACGAAACGCTCATTTGTAACTGTCGGGCTGCGGCGGTAAACGATCCCAATTCCACCACTTTGGCAAATACCGACATGCGTTTGAGTCGTTCCATTATTCACTCTGACTTAAAAGTGATTTAGATCACATAATATAGATAACAGCATAACAGTTACGTTAATATACTGTTAGTTGGATAATTACCCACGGGGGCGGTCAACCCACCCTGGGTTAAATAAAACGCGTCACTCTCGCCTGGCTTTTCTTGCCCTTACTCCTGCGGTGACGTGAAAAAGAATTGTCACCTGCACGTTCTCTAACCAAGGTCAACATGAGTCTGTTTCCCGTAATCGTGGTGTTCGGTCTGTCGTTCCCACCGATTTTTTTCGAATTAATTTTGTCACTGGCGATCTTCTGGCTGGTGCGCAGGGTGCTGGTCCCGACAGGGATCTACGATTTTGTCTGGCACCCGGCGTTATTTAATACTGCGCTGTATTGCTGCCTTTTTTACCTGCTGTCGCGCCTGTTTGTCTGAGGTAGATGTGAAAACACTAACAAGAAATATCTCTCGCACTGCTATTACTATGGTGCTGGTTGTCCTGGCGTTCATCGCTATTTTTCGCGCCTGGGTTTATTACACAGAATCACCGTGGACGCGTGACGCGCGCTTTAGCGCGGATGTTGTCGCCATTGCGCCGGACGTTACCGGGCTGGTGACGGCGGTCAATGTTCACGACAACCAACTGGTGAAACAGGGCCAGGTGCTGTTCACTGTCGATCAGCCTCGCTACCAAAAAGCGCTGGAACAAGACGAGGCCGATGTCGCGTACTACCAGGCGCTGGTTAACGAGAAGCGTCGTGAAGCCGGTCGCCGTAATCAGCTGGGCGTCCAGGCCATGTCGCGGGAAGAGATCGACCAGGCCAACAATACGCTGCAAACCGAGCTGCATCAATTAGCCAAAGCCGTGGCGACCCGCGATCTGGCAAAACTGGATCTGGAGCGCACGGTTATCCGCGCGCCAGCCGATGGCTGGGTAACTAACCTTAATGTCTACGCAGGGGAGTTTATCACCCGTGGCTCCACCGCCGTCGCGCTGGTGAAGCAGAACTCATTTTATATTCTGGCCTATATGGAAGAGACGAAGCTGGAAGGCGTCAGGCCTGGGTACCGCGCGGAAGTGACACCGCTTGGCAGCAACCTGGTGCTGAAAGGCACGGTTGATAGCGTTGCCGCCGGGGTGACTAACTCAAGCAGCAGCAATGACAGCAAAGGAATGGCGACGGTTGATTCCAACCTTGAGTGGGTGCGTCTGGCTCAGCGCGTGCCGGTGCGGATCCGGCTGGATCAGCAGAAGGGCAACCTGTGGCCGGCCGGGACAACTGCTACCGTGGTGGTTACCGGAAAATCCGATCGTGATGAAAGCCAGGACTCTTTCTTCCGCAAAATGGCGCATCGTCTGCGTGAACTGGGGTAATCGCTATGGGGCTGTTCTCAATTGCCAGCCAGCATCTGCGTTTTGCCTGCAAGCTGGCCTTTGCTGTTGTGCTGGCGCTGTTTGTCGGTTTTCACTTTCAGCTTGAAACCCCGCGTTGGGCGGTGATGACCGCCGCTATTGTCGCTTCCGGCCCGGCGTTTGCCGCCGGGGGTGAACCCTATTCCGGGGCGATTCGCTATCGGGGAATGCTGCGCATTGTCGGCACGTTTATCGGCTGTGTTGCCGGGCTTGCCATCATCATCACCCTGATCCGCACGCCGCTGCTTATGTTGCTGGTGTCTTGCATCTGGGCCGGATTTTGTACCTGGGTCTCTTCGCTGGTGCGTGTCGAAAACTCCTATGCATGGGGTTTATCGGGCTACACGGCGTTAATCATTGTGATCACTATCCAGACAGAGCCGCTGCTGGCACCGCAGTTTGCGGTTGAACGTTGCAGTGAAATTGTAATGGGGATTATCTGCGCCATTGTTGCCGATCTGCTCTTCTCGCCGCGCTCCATTAAACAGGAAATTGACCGCGAGCTGGACGCGTTACTGGTTGCGCACTACCAGTTGATGCAGCTATGCATTAAGCATGGCGACAGTGAGGAAGTCGATAGCGCCTGGGCTGCGCTGGTACGCCGAACCGCCGCGCTGGACGGCATGCGCAGCAATCTGAAGATTGAATCGTCTCGCTGGGGGCGCGCCAACCGCCGTCTGAAAGCCATAAACACCTTGTCGCTGACGTTAATTACCCAGGCCTGCGAAACCTATCTTATTCAGAACACGCGCCCGGAGCTCATCACCGGTACTTTTCGCGAATTATTCGATGCGCCGGTCGATACCGTGCAGGATGTTCACAGGCAGTTAAAACGGATGCGCCGCGTCATCGCCTGGACGGGTGAGCGGGAAACCCCCGTCACCATTTATAGCTGGGTTGGTTCGGCCACCCGCTATCTGCTGTTAAAGCGTGGGGTAATCGGCAATACAAAAATCAGCGCCGTTGAAGAAGAGGTATTGCAGGGTGAGGCGGTCGTGAAACCCGAATCGGCTGAACGACATCATGCCATGATTAACTTCTGGCGTACCACGTTGTCGTGCATGCTCGGTACGCTGTTCTGGCTGTGGACGGGCTGGACTTCCGGCAGTAGTGCCATGGTGATGATTGCGGTAGTGACCTCGCTGGCGATGCGCTTGCCCAACCCGGTGATGGTAGCCAAAGACTTTATCTACGGTATGTTATGGGCCTTGCCTATTGGCTCGCTCTACTTCCTGATCATTTTGCCGTCAACGCAACAAAGCATGCTGCTGCTCTGTATCAGCCTGGCGGTGCTGGCCTTTTTCATTGGCATCGAGGTGCAAAAACGGCGGCTGGGTTCGCTTGGCACCATGGCGGGCACGATCAATATTCTGGTTCTTGATAACCCGATGACCTTTAAATTCAACCAGTTTCTCGACAGTGCGCTGGGGCAGTTAGTCGGCGTGGTGCTGGCGATGGTGGTGATCCTGCTGGTGCGTGATAACTCGCAAGCGCGTACCGGGCGAGTGCTGTTAAACCAGTTTGTTTCTGCGGCGGTGTCGGCAATGACCACCAATACCGCACGGCGTAAAGAGAACCATCTGCCTGCGCTGTACCAGCAACTGTTCTTATTGTTGAACAAGTTCCCTGGCGACGTGGCGAAATTCCGTCTGGCATTAACGTTGATTATTGCCCACCAGCGCCTGCGCGATGCCCCCGTGCCAGTCAATGACGATCTGTCGGCATTCCATCGCCAGTTACGCCGCACAGCCGGGCAGGTGATTTCCGCAAGTTCCGACAATAAGCGCCGCCGCTACTTTACCCAGTTGCTGGAGGAGCTGGAGATCTACCAGCAAAAGTTGCGCTACTGGGATGCCCCCGCCCAGGTGACGGAGCCGGTGCACAGGCTTACGGGCATGTTGCATAAGTACCAGCACGCACTGACCAGCAGTTGACCCTGCCCCAAACCGACGCCAAAAGCGTCGGTTTTTTTATGGCTATACTTGGTGTGAGCTTTCATAACGCACAGATCAGGAGGACAAATGACCACGCAGGCACTGCAGGACAACGCGCTTTTCCAGACGGGCTATCTGGTTGATGGCGTCTGGAAATCGCTGGATACCACATTTGACGTTCTGAATCCGGCCACCGGAGAGGTAATCGCAAAAGTGGCAAAAGCCGGTAAAAAAGAGACCGAAGAAGCGATTGCTGCGGCGGCCAGGGCGTTTCCCGCGTGGCGGGCAAAAACCGCCAAAGAGCGCTCCACCATTCTCTATCGCTGGTATGAACTGATTATTGAGAATAAACGTTGGTTAGGGCAATTAATGACCACCGAGCAGGGGAAGCCATTGAAAGAGGCCGAAGGCGAGGTGGAGTATGCGGCCAGCTTTATTCAGTGGTTTGCCGAGCAGGCAAAACGCGCTAACGGAGAAATTATCCCGCCGATTAAACCCGGCTCACGCATTCTGGCCACCCGCGAACCGGTGGGGGTGGTGGCGGCAATAACACCGTGGAACTTCCCGATGGCAATGCTCACGCGCAAACTCGGCCCTGCGCTGGCGGCGGGTTGTACCGGCGTGATTAAACCGGCAAATAATACACCGCTGAGCGCGTTTGCCCTGCTAACGCTGGCGAAAAAAGCGGGCGTACCGGATGGCGTGCTGAATGCGGTTGCCGGGAACACGTCCGAAATCAGCGACGCAATCATGGCCAGCCACGACGTGCGTAAAATTTCCTTTACCGGTTCGACTGCAGTCGGAAAAACGCTGGTGCGCAATGCCGCCGAGACGATGAAAAAAGTGTCGATGGAGCTGGGCGGCAATGCGCCTTACATTGTTTTTGAGGATGCGGACATCGATGCGGCCGTTCAGGGGGCTATCGCCAATAAATTCCGTAACGCCGGGCAGGTTTGTGTCAGCGTTAACCGCTTCTATATCCATGAATCGGTCTACGACACTTTTACGCAGAAACTGGCGACAGCGGTGAGTGCCTTGAAAGTCGGCAATGGCCTGGAGGAAGGGGTGGTTGTCGGGCCTCTGATTGAGCCTGCGGCCATCGATAAGGTGCGCGAACATGTCGAGGATGCGGTAGCCAAAGGCGCAAAAATTCTGGCGGGCGGTAAACCGCATAGCCTTGGCGGTAACTTCTGGCTACCTACGGTGCTGGGTGATTGCAGCGATGGCATGAAACTGGCGCAGGAAGAGACGTTTGGCCCGGTTGCGGCTTGTTTCCGCTTTACCACCGAAGAGGAGGTGGTGAAACGCGCGAATGCGACGCCATATGGGCTGGCGGCCTATTTCTATACGCAAAACCTGCAACGAGTATTCCGTGTGTCGCAGGCAATCGAAAGCGGCATGATCGGCATTAATGAATGTGCGGTATCTACGGAACTGGGACCATTTGGCGGGGTGAAAGAGTCAGGGCTGGGACGGGAAGGGTCGGTACTTGGCCTGGAGGAATTCCTTGAAGTCAAAACCCTGCATCTTGGTGGATTGTAAACATCCGGGCGGCGTTCGCCGCCCGTCAGGCTGGTGGCGGAGACCATGAATATCTACACCTTTGATTTCAAAAATATTACTGATCAAAGTGCTTTCTATCGCGAATTTTCCCGCCAGTTCGCTATTGAGCGCGAGAAAGTTCACGATCTCGATTCGTTGTGGGATACGGTAATGGAAGGCACGCTACCGATGCCGCTTGAGATCGAGTTCACGCATTTGCCTGAAAGGCAGCGTCGGCGCTTTGGCGCGTTGATTCTGCTCTTCGATGAAGCCGAAGAGGAACTGGAAGGGCAGTTGCGTTTTAACGTGCGTTAAGCGCAAAAAAAGCCCCTGACAGGCAGGGGCAAGTCGTCGGACAGGACGACGAGGGTTTATTTATACAGTTCCGCTGTGACGTGGGTATGATCGCCAGTACGCGCCTCGACAATGCGGTAGCTGCTGGCGCCAGCCTGGTCAGCTTTTGCTGATAATTCCTGACGGATATCCATCGGTACACCTGCGACCTGCGAAACAGAAACGCTGCCCATAGGCTGCAGATTGTTGGCCTGATCGCTATTGATCAGTGTTGCGGCGCTGGCACCAAAAGAGAGTAAAGATGCAAGGCCAAGGGATGCGATGATCAGATTACGTTTCATTGTCTTTCTCCTGAATAGCGTCTCTGCGGCGAGAAGGATTGAACGGCTTTTTTTATACCTGGTGCCGCGAGACGATAATGACATAGGGTTTTATCGGTAAAACTTATTTGTACAGTTCGGCAGTGGCGTGCCACTGGTCACCGGTACGGGCTTCGATAATGCGATAGGCTGAAGCACCCTGTGCATCCGCTTTTTTGTTCAGTTCAGCACGCATATCCATCGGGGAAGAGGCGACTGAGCTTACGGACACGGTACCCAGCGACTGGCGCGATTGCGCTTGATCGGCATTGATTGAATCCGCTGCGAAAGCACCGAATGACAGTGCAGAGAGGATACTCAGTGTTGCTACAGTTGATTTGATATTCATGATATTTACCTCGTCGTATTCTTTGCTTTCATTTTTCCTGGGGTCTTGTTTCGTGACCCTCATCACAAAATCAAGTATACACTAATCACGGAAAGAATTAATACCATGCTAATTATAACTGTGACTTATAGGAATAAAGAGCATGATTTTGTATCGCGTAATGGCATAAAAAAGCGGATGTACTGTGAATATTAGTTAACGATGATTAATAAAATCAGCGAGATAGAAGACTTTGATTTTTTGTGCGATGGGATACTCTGGAACGAGCCTGGAAAGCCATAAATCGCACTAACTGTTAAAGAGTATGGCGGTAGAAAGTGGGGGATGTACCGATAAATACCGGATATTCCCCCGCAGCAAGCTACGGGGGGGAAGCAATCACAGCTCCTGTTCGAACACCAGCAGAATAGCCTCGTACAGCTGTTTAACCGTGAAGTTGCTCGAAGGAGTGGTGAAAATCGTGTCGTCACCTGCAATGGTACCGAGAATGCCTTCCGCTTTCCCTAGCGAGTCCAGCAGGCGTGCAATTAGCTGCGCCGCGCCTGGGCTGGTATGAATCACCACCACGGCATCGTTATAGTCGATATCCAGCACCAGATTTTTCAGTGGGCTGGAGGTCGTCGGAACGCCGAGCTCAATGGGCAGGCAGTAAACCATCTCCATCTTCGCGTTACGTGTGCGCACCGCACCGAATTTCGTCAGCATGCGGGATACTTTAGACTGATTGATATTGTCGAAGCCTTCATCTTGTAAAGCCTGGACAATTTCTCCCTGAGAACTGAATTTCTCTTCTTTAAGCAGCGCCTTAAACGCTTTGACTAATTCTTCTTGTTTTGCCGAGCTTCGCATAAGTCACCCGTATTATGGCCGTGAAAAACAACATTATTATGCATATTGCTGCATTTTTATGCAAATACTCTGCGGAGTAAATACATTAAAAAATGCCGTGAAGGGCGCGGAGTTTATCAAATCCTGTTCTGAAGGACAGAACCCTGTGTTCTGCGTCGCAAATAAGATTCGAAAGTAAATTAATTGTTATAAAGTTGATGTTACTTTGGTGAATAACGCAGCTATATTATAAACTCTCTGTGTTAGTTGCTGAGTTTGTCGATCTGCCGGTCGTATTTACCCGTCACAAGATCTAACAATGTGTCATGCCGCAGAATTTTTGCATGGTCATTGTCATAATTATCAGGGTGAATTAAGGTCGCCGCAACGGAGTAACAAATATTTAGCTAACCATAATAAGGAGTTTAGGATGAAAGTCGCAGTCCTCGGCGCGGCCGGCGGTATCGGTCAGGCGCTCGCCCTACTACTGAAAACACAACTGCCTTCTGGTTCAGAACTCTCCCTTTACGATATTGCTCCTGTCACACCTGGCGTCGCCGTTGACCTCAGCCATATCCCTACCGCGGTTAAGATCCAGGGCTTTGCTGGCGAAGACGCCACGCCTGCGCTGGTGGGTGCCGATATTGTGCTGATTTCCGCAGGTGTTGCGCGTAAACCGGGTATGGATCGCTCCGACCTGTTTAATGTGAATGCCGGTATTGTCAAAAACCTGGTTGCTCAGGTAGCAAAAACGGCGCCGGAAGCCTGCATTGGTATTATTACAAACCCGGTAAACACCACGGTCGCGATTGCGGCGGAAGTGCTGAAAAAAGCCGGTGTGTACAACAAAAACAAGCTGTTTGGCGTAACCACGCTGGACATCATCCGTTCAAATACTTTTGTTGCTGAGCTGAAGCATAAACAGCCTGGCGACATCGAAGTGCCGGTGATTGGCGGCCACTCTGGCGTGACTATTCTGCCGCTGCTCTCCCAGGTCCCGGGTGTTAGCTTCACTGAGCAGGAAGTTGCCGACCTGACCAAACGTATCCAGAACGCGGGTACTGAAGTGGTCGAGGCGAAAGCGGGTGGCGGATCGGCAACGCTTTCTATGGGCCAGGCCGCAGCGCGTTTTGGGCTGTCGTTAGTACGTGCTCTGCAGGGCGAACAAGGGATTGTTGAATGTGCCTATGTTGAAGGTGACGGTGAACACACGCGTTTCTTTGCTCAGCCACTGCTGTTGGGGAAAAAGGGTGTAGAGGAGCGTCACAGCATCGGCGCGCTTAGCGCCTTTGAACAACAGGCGCTGGAAGGTATGATGGACACGCTGAAAAAAGATATTCAACTCGGCGTGGATTTCGTTAACCGCTAAGCGCGGCCGCCAAAAGCATAAACCGGAGCCAGCGTGCTCCGGTTTTTTTATGGTCGTTAGTTGGTTGCCGGGTATTCCTGAATCGTCACTTTAAACGTCAGCTTTTTATCGTCCCGCATTACCTCTACCGGGATTTCCGAACCCGGACGGATCTCGGCCACCTGATCCATGGTTTCAAGCGCAGAGACGGCCGCTTTGCCGTTAACAGAAGTGATCACGTCGTTAACCTGGATCCCCGCGCGTGCTGCCGGGCCATCTGGTGAAACTTCATTGACGACGATCCCCTGGATCGGATCGATGCTGCCACCCTGGGCATGTAACGGAGCGATTTCACGGCCGCCAATGCCTATGTAACCACGGATCACGCGGCCATCGCGGATCAGCTTATCCATGATCTTGGTGGCTAACTGGAACGGAATAGCAAAGCCGATCCCTTCCGGTGTTTCGCCATCGTTACTCTTATCGAAAGAGAGCGTGTTAATGCCCATCAGTTCACCCAGCGAGTTCACCAGCGCACCGCCGGAGTTACCGTGGTTGATGGAGGCATCGGTCTGCAGAAAGTTTTGCCGTCCCGTCGGGTTCAGGCCAATACGCCCCGTCGCGCTGATGATCCCCTGCGTGATCGTCTGCCCGAGGTTATACGGGTTCCCAATGGCCAGCACGACATCACCAATATGCGGCGTGCGTTTGGCATTAATCGGGATCACCGGTAGCCCGCCGGTGGCATTAACCTTCAGTACGGCAAGGTCGGTCAGAGAGTCAGAGCCCACCAGCAATGCCTCGAAAACACGGCCATCCTGTAGAGCCACGATGATCTGATCCGCATCGTTAATAACGTGCTTGTTAGTAATGATATAGCCGCGTTGATCCATGATAACCCCAGATCCGAGCGTGCGAATTTCAAGGCGATCATGCGTGGAGCTATTCAGGCTGCGGTTATAGACATTCACTACTGCCGGGGCGGCACGACGCACCGCCTGGTTGTAGCTGGCAGGGGTTTCATCCGCGCTATCGAACTGGCGCGATGTGAGAGGGTTATTCTGACGTAAAGAGGGCATGGCGGCGATTATCAGGCCACCCGCAACCAGACCGATTGCTACCGAGCGTAAAAGCTTCACATACATGATGGGATAGTCATTAAAAAGGGGAACATCTGCAGCATAACATGAGTTATCCGGACATCACATGCAGCGGTGATGCCCGGATACGGAAATGATCAGCGCAGCAGTAAATAGATGCTGTCGTTGCCGCGTACAATATGCAGCGCCTTCACTGACGGTTTCGCCTCCAGCACTTTGCGCAATTCAGCAATAGATTGCACGCGATCGCGGTTAACGCCAATGATCACGTCATCTTTACGCAGGCCCGCCTGGGCTGCGGCGCTCTCTTTTTCCACATTACCGATGGTGATCCCTTTGGTGCCATCTTTTAACTGACCATCGTTTAATTCCGCGCCTTGCAATGCGGGTGAAATCAGCTCCGCACTGGCGGAAGAAGAGGTGCTTTTGTCCAGTGTGACTTCTACCTCCAGTGGTTTGCCGTCGCGCAGCAGACCCAGTTTCACTTTTGAACCCGGTTCTGTGGTCGCAATGCGCGAGCGCAGTTCGGCAAAACTTGTCAGTGGCTTGCCGTTAAGACTGATAATCACATCGCCAGACTTAACCCCGGCTTTTGCAGAGCCAGAATTTGGCAACACTTCGCTGACAAACGCGCCGCGTTGCACATTGAGATTAAAGGCTTTGGCAATGTCCGCGCTCATTTCGGTGCCTTTAATGCCCAGCAAACCGCGTTTAATCTCGCCAAACTGAATCAGTTGTTTCGACAGGGTTTGAGCCATATTGCTGGGGATCGCAAAGCCGATGCCAACACTACCGCCGCCTGGCGCGAGAATGGCGGTATTAATGCCGATAAGCTCACCGTTGAGATTTAATAACGCACCGCCGGAATTGCCGCGGTTAATTGAGGCATCGGTCTGGATAAAGTTTTCCAGCCCTTCCAGATTAAGGCCGCTGCGGCCAAGGGCGGACACAATCCCGGATGTGGCCGTCTGACCCAGACCAAAGGGGTTGCCCACGGCGATCACGAAATCACCTACGCGCAATGTATCGGAATCGGCAATAGCGATTTGCGTCAGGTTTGAGGCATTTTGCAACTGCAGAAGGGCGATATCGCTCTGGTCGTCGCTGCCGATTAATTTGGCTTCGAATTCGCGCCCGTCGTTGAGCTGAACATTGATTTTCTGCGCCTGATTAACCACGTGGTTATTGGTCAGCACGTAGCCTTTAGCCGCATCAATAATGACCCCGGAACCGAGGCCTTCAAAAGGTTGCGGTTGTTGTTGTTCCGGCATCTCTTCGCCAAAATATTTTTTCAGCTCTTCCGGCACTTTCTGGCCTTGTACAGCGGTCCCTTCTACCTGCACGCTGACCACGGCGGGCAGCACCTTTTCCAGCACCGGTGCAAGGCTTGGCAGCGCACCCTGGCCAGGCACCTGAGATGGCATGGCAGCCATGACCTGAAACGGTGCCGAGAGAGTTAACCCGACACTTAACGCAAATGCACTCAACAGCTGGGTTGGTTTCTTCATTGATGCTGGCTCTCGTAACCTGAAGTGAAAGGAATGTCGCCTCAAAACAATTTGATGTTATTGAAATTTCAACCGCGGAACAATGAGGTGAATGACTAAATAATAGCTGCGATGCAGAAGAAGGGACGGGCACGCAGAGCGCGCCCGTAAAAATTAGGAGACGGAACGATTATTTGCGGTTTGCGCTGCCGCGCAGCAGACCAGAGGCGCCCTCTGAATAGTCGCGAGGGATCTGCACCGGCGCCTGATCGTTGCTGGCTTCGGATTCTGCCAGACGGTTGCGGAACGGATTTTCTTCAGCAGACATTTCCGGCAACAGGCTGCTGGAGCTTTTCGCCATGTGCTGGTACAGCTGACGGTAGTCGTGCGCCATATTATCCAGTAACTCAGCGCTGCGGGCGAAGTGGCTCACCAGTTCCTCACGGTACTCTTCCAGTTCCGCTTTGTTTTTTTCCAGTTCGTACTGCAAGGCCTGTTGTTGGCGCAATTTGCGGTTCCCGAAACGCATACCCACGGCACCAATAATAATGCCGACAACCAAGCCAATTAGCGCATATTCCCAGGTCATGAACTTCTCCCGTTGTTTTGTGATTCCGTAGGGTTCTGGCTGCAAGCTCCTGCCTGCGCCTGATAATGCCACTATAACCGCTAATAGTGCAGAAGTGGAATCCTGACGCAGCATCGCGTAGTGTAGAGCGGCCTTTTTTTCGTCAACCCTGTGGGGGCGGATCGATTTTCAAGGAACAACAATAACACCATGCAAAGCCTTTCCCCGACATCGCGATATTTAAAAGCCCTGAACGAGGGTAGCCATCAGCCGGACGATGTGCAAAAAGAAGCTGTCAACCGGCTGGATGCCATTTACCAGCAACTTATCAACCGCGGTAACGTCGCCGTGCCGCCGGGCACCGGCCTGATGGCGGCGTTCAGTAAACTGCTGGGCAAACGAGAAACCCGCACCGCTGAGCCCGTTCGGGGTCTGTATATGTGGGGGGGGGTAGGCCGGGGGAAAACCTGGTTGATGGATATGTTCTATCAAAGCCTGCCCGGAGAACGTAAACAGCGTCTGCACTTTCACCGTTTTATGTTGCGTGTTCATGAAGAGCTGACCAGCCTGCAGGGGCAAACCGATCCGCTGGAAATCGTGGCCGATCGCTTTAAAGCCGAAACCGATGTGCTGTGCTTCGATGAGTTCTTCGTCTCCGACATCACCGACGCAATGCTGCTTGGCGGGCTCATGAAAGCGCTGTTCGCCAGGGGGATCACACTGGTTGCGACCTCGAACATTCCGCCGGATGAGCTGTATCGTAATGGCTTGCAGCGCGCACGTTTTTTGCCTGCTATCGAAGCAATCAAACAGTTTTGCGACATTATGAATGTCGATGCCGGTGTTGATTACCGTCTGCGCACCCTGACGCAGGCCCATTTGTGGCTGACGCCTCTCAATAGCGATACCGCGCAGCAGATGGATAAGCTCTGGCAAGCGCTGGCGGGGGCTAAAAGGGAACATGCGCCGGAACTGGAAATAAACCATCGCGCCTTACCGACGCTGGGCGTAGAAAATCAAACGCTGGCCGTGTCGTTCTCCACGCTGTGTGTGGATGCGCGAAGCCAGCATGATTACATTGCGCTCTCACGGTTGTTCCACACCGTGATGCTGTTTGATGTTCCGGTAATGACGCCGCTAATGGAGAGCGAAGCACGGCGCTTTATCGCGCTGGTGGATGAGTTTTATGAGCGCCATGTGAAGCTGGTTGTCAGCGCCGCTGCGTCACTGCATGAGATTTACCAAGGGGAACGGCTGAAGTTTGAGTTTCAGCGCTGTTTATCACGGTTGCAGGAGATGCAAAGCGAAGAGTACCTCAAGCGAACGCATATGCCGTGATGCGGTTGGCTCCGGTCTGGTAAAGAAGTCTGTGGGCTGCACAAAACCCAATCGGAATCACAAAAAGGGGTCGATCTTTGACCCCGACTTCTCTATAATCCTGCGACCCCACGTTACAACAAGGTTTTTTTCCCGAAACACTTGTGTGCCGGTTAAACATATCCGAAGGGGTGGGTTTACTGGACAATGTCGTGTGAACCTCACTTGTATTTAAGCGTTTGGGTGTTCACCAACGTGTAACTAATTTATTTGGGTAAGCTTTTAATGAAAACTTTTACAGCTAAACCAGAAACCGTAAAACGCGACTGGTATGTTGTTGACGCGACCGGTAAAACTCTGGGCCGTCTGGCTTCTGAACTGGCTCGTCGCCTGCGCGGTAAGCATAAAGCGGAATACACTCCGCACGTTGATACTGGTGATTACATCATCGTTCTGAACGCAGAAAAAGTTGCTGTAACCGGCAACAAGCGCGAAGACAAAATGTACTACCACCACACCGGCCACATCGGTGGTATCAAAGAAGCGACCTTTGAAGAGATGATTGCCCGCCGTCCTGAGCGTGTGATTGAAATCGCGGTTAAAGGCATGCTGCCAAAAGGCCCGCTGGGTCGTGCTATGTACCGTAAACTGAAAGTTTACGCAGGTAACGAGCACAACCACGCGGCACAGCAACCGCAAGTTCTTGACATCTAATCGGGATTATAGGCAATGGCTGAAAATCAATACTACGGCACTGGTCGCCGCAAAAGCTCCGCCGCTCGCGTGTTTATCAAACCGGGCAACGGTAAAATCGTTATCAACCAGCGTTCTCTGGAACAGTACTTCGGTCGCGAAACTGCCCGCATGGTAGTTCGCCAGCCGCTGGAACTGGTTGATATGGTAGAAAAACTGGATCTGTACATCACCGTTAAAGGTGGTGGTATCTCCGGTCAGGCAGGTGCGATCCGTCACGGTATCACCCGCGCTCTGATGGAGTACGACGAGTCCCTGCGTTCCGAACTGCGTAAAGCTGGCTTCGTCACTCGTGACGCTCGTCAGGTTGAACGTAAAAAAGTCGGTCTGCGCAAAGCACGTCGTCGTCCGCAGTTCTCCAAACGTTAATTGTTTTCTGCTTCGGCAGAACGATTGGCGAAAAAACCCGGTGCAAACCGGGTTTTTTTATGGATAAAAATCATGTTATCCACAGTAATTGGTTGATTATCTCTTCTTTTTCAGCATTTCCAGAATCCCCTCACCACAAAGCCCGCAAAATCTGGTAAACTATCATCCAATTTTCTGCCCAAATGGCTGGGATTGTTCATTTTTTGTTTGATCGTTAAACGAGAGTGACAGTACGCGCGGGTGGTTAACTCAACATCTGACCGGTCGATTTGGTCCGGTAGTAGTAAATACTGAATATACCTGGAGGTTTTCATGGCTGTCGCTGCCAACAAACGTTCGGTAATGACGCTGTTTTCTGGTCCTGTGGACATCTATAGCCATCAGGTCCGTATCGTGCTGGCCGAAAAAGGTGTCAGCTTCGAAATTGAGCACGTGGAAAAGGATAATCCTCCTCAGGATCTGATTGACCTCAACCCGAATCAAAGCGTACCGACACTCGTAGATCGTGAACTCACATTGTGGGAATCACGTATCATTATGGAATATCTGGATGAGCGTTTTCCGCATCCGCCGCTGATGCCGGTTTACCCGGTTGCGCGTGGTGAGAGCCGCCTGTACATGCACCGCATTGAAAAGGACTGGTATTCTCTAATGAATATCATCCAGAACAACAGCGGCGCACAGGCTGATGCAGCGCGCAAGCAACTGCGTGAAGAACTGCTGGCGATTGGCCCGCTGTTCACTCAGAAGCCGTACTTCCTGAACGACGAGTTCAGCCTGGTGGATTGCTACCTTGCTCCGCTGCTGTGGCGTCTGCCGGTGTTGGGCATTGAGCTGAGCGGTACTGGCGCGAAAGAGCTGAAAGGCTATATGACGCGTGTGTTTGAACGTGATTCCTTCCTCGCTTCTCTGACTGAACCTGAGCGCGAGATGCGCCTGGGCCGGGGTTAATTGCATGGATTTGTCACAACTGTCTCCACGCCGTCCGTATTTACTGCGGGCTTTTTACGAATGGCTGCTGGATAACCAGCTAACGCCGCATCTGGTTGTTGATGTGACGATGCCGGGCGTACGCGTGCCGATGGAGTATGCGCGTGACGGGCAAATCGTGTTAAACATCGCGCCACGCGCGGTCGGTAACCTGGAACTGGCGAACGACGAAGTGCGCTTCAACGCCCGCTTTGGTGGTGTGCCGCGCCAGGTTGCAGTACCCCTGGCCGCTGTACTGGCTATTTATGCCCGTGAAAACGGTGCCGGAACGATGTTTGAGCCGGAAGCCGCATACGATGAAGACGTCGTCAGTCTGAACGATGACGGTGACGCTTCCGTGCAGGAAAACGAGACGGTGATGTCGGTTATCGACGGTGATAAACCCGACCACGCAGAGGATCAGGATAACGACCATGACGACGATCCGCCGCCACGCGGTGGTCGCCCGTCACTACGGGTCGTGAAGTGATCGCACAAACAGGGCCAGCAGGCCCTGTTTTTTTATGCATGCAGAGATAACACCCATAAAAAAAGGAGGCCGGGGCCTCCTTTTTGGCGCTACGAGGATATTACACTTCAAGGAAATTCATAATGCCTTCCGCCGCCTTGCGGCCCTCGGCAATTGCCGTGACCACTAAGTCGGAGCCACGCACGATATCGCCGCCAGCAAAGATTTTCGGATTGCTGGTCTGGAACGCGTTCTCACTACCTTCTGGCGCAATAACACGGCCCTGGCTGTCCAGCTCAACGCTGTGCTTCGCCAGCCACTCCATGCTGTGCGGGCGGAAACCAAATGCCATGACCACAGCATCTGCCGGAACCACATGCTCAGAGCCTGCGACGATCTCTGCACGGCGGCGGCCTTTTGCGTCCGGAGCGCCCATTTCTGTGCGCGCCATTTTCACACCGCAGACTTTGCCATTGGCATTGACTTCAATGCCCAGTGGCTGCACGTTGAACTGGAATTCAACGCCCTCTTCACGCGCGTTTTTCACTTCGCGTTTTGAGCCAGGCATATTCTCTTCGTCACGACGATAGGCGCAAATAACGTGCGTTGCGCCCTGGCGTACCGACGTGCGAACGCAGTCCATTGCGGTATCGCCACCGCCGAGCACCACCACACGTTTGCCCTGCATGCTAATGTACGGCTCGTCCGGCGTTTCGCCATAGCCCATAAGCTGCTTTGTGTTGGCAATGAGGAACGGCAGCGCATCGTAAACGCCCTGTGCATCTTCATTTTCCAGCCCGCCGCGCATCGACTGATAAGTCCCCACGCCGAGGAATACGGAGTCGTACTCTTTTAACAAATCTTCCAGCTGTACATCACGGCCCACTTCGGTATTGAGTTTGAACTCAATGCCCATACCGGTGAAGATTTCGCGACGGCGGGTCATAACCTCTTTTTCCAGCTTAAAAGCCGGAATACCAAATGTCAGCAGGCCGCCAATCTCCGGATGTCGATCAAAAACGACCGCTTTCACGCCGTTGCGGGTCAGCACATCGGCACAGGCCAGCCCTGCCGGACCGGCGCCAATAATGGCTACGCGTTTGTCGGTCTGCTTTACGCCCGTTAAGTCCGGACGCCAGCCCATCTCGAACGCTTTATCGTTGATATAGCGCTCAATGTTGCCGATGGTGACGGCACCGAACTCGTCGTTCAGCGTACAGGAACCTTCACACAGACGGTCCTGCGGGCAGACGCGCCCGCAAACTTCCGGCAGCGTATTGGTCTGGTGCGACAGCTCTGCCGCCTCAAAAATACGCCCTTCATTGGCCAGCTTCAGCCAGTTCGGAATGTAGTTATGAACCGGACATTTCCATTCACAGTACGGGTTGCCGCAAGAGAGGCAGCGATCTGCCTGCGCTTTGGCCTGGCCTTCAGAAAAGGGCTCGTAAATCTCAACAAATTCAATTTTGCGCAGTTTCAGCGGTTTTTTTGCCGGATCGACACGCTGTAAGTCGATAAATTGGTAAACATTCTGACTCATCTGAATTCCTTACTGCGCCTGCACGCGCAACTCTGCCGCGCTACGACTACGGTGACCTAACAGGGCTTTCACATCGCTGGACTTCGGCTTAACTAGGGCGAATTTCGCCGCAAATGCCGGCCAGTTAGCGAGGATCTCTTCGCCGCGTTGCGAACCCGTATGCTGAACATGCTCGGTGATCAGGCCGCGCAGATGCTCTTCGTGAATAGCGAGGTCATCCACACTCAGCACTTCGACCAGTTCCGGGTTTACGCGTTTACGGAATTCACCGTCTTCATCCAGTACATAGCCGAAGCCGCCTGTCATCCCCGCGCCGAAGTTAACGCCAGTTTTACCCAGTACGCACACGATCCCACCGGTCATATATTCACAACCGTTATCACCAATGCCTTCCACCACGGTGATGGCACCGGAGTTACGCACGGCAAAACGCTCACCTGCGCGGCCCGCAGCGTACAGCCGACCGCCGGTTGCGCCATACAGGCAGGTGTTACCAATAATGCTTGCTTCATGGCTACGGTAAGCGGAACCGACCGGAGGACGGATAGCCAGCAAGCCGCCCGCCATACCTTTACCCACATAGTCGTTAGCATCGCCCGTCAGATAAAGCTCTACGCCGCCTGCGTTCCAGACACCGAAGCTCTGGCCTGCGGTACCACTGAAATGGGCTTTAATTGGATCGGCTGCAAGGCCTTGATCGCCATGCGTTTGCGCAATGTAGCCAGACAGCGAAGCACCCACGGAACGATCGGTGTTGCGGATATCAAACCAGAAGGTTTTGCTCTGTCGCTCATCCACATACGGTTTGGCCTGCTGCAGCAATTGTGCATTCAGCACGCCATTATCAAACGGCGGGTTGTTTTCCGTGCAGTACAGTGCCTTACCTTCATGCGGCTCGGCGGTTTCCAGCAGTTTGGACAGATCCAGCTTCTGCTGTTTGGCGGTAAACCCGTCCAGCTCTTTAAGCAGGTCTGTGCGGCCAATCAGGTCGACCAGGCGTTTCACGCCCAGTTGCGCCATCAACTCACGCGTTTCACGTGCAATGAATTCAAAGTAATTCGTCACTTTGAACGGCAGGCCGTGATAGTGGTTCTTACGCAGTTTGTCGTCCTGAGTCGCAACGCCGGTTGCACAGTTGTTCAGATGGCAAATGCGCAGATATTTACATCCCAGTGCCACCATCGGGCCGGTGCCAAAACCAAAGCTTTCTGCGCCCAGAATGGCCGCTTTGATGATGTCCTGGCCGGTTTTCAGGCCACCATCCACCTGAAGGCGGATTTTGTGACGCAAACCGTTCGCCACCAGCGCCTGCTGGGTTTCGACCAGGCCCAGTTCCCACGGACAGCCGGCATATTTCACCGAGGAGAGCGGGCTGGCACCTGTACCGCCGTCATAACCGGCGATGGTGATCAAATCGGCATATGCTTTGGCAACACCGGTTGCGATGGTACCGACGCCCGGTTCGGAAACCAGCTTCACGGAGATCATCGCTTTCGGGTTAACCTGCTTCAGATCAAAAATCAGCTGCGCCAGATCCTCGATAGAGTAAATATCGTGGTGTGGCGGTGGTGAAATCAGTGTGACGCCGGGCACGGAATAGCGCAATTTGGCGATGTACGGCGTGACTTTATCACCTGGCAACTGACCGCCTTCACCAGGTTTCGCGCCCTGGGCAACTTTAATCTGGATCACATCCGCATTGACCAGGTAGGCCGGCGTAACACCGAAGCGACCAGACGCGACCTGTTTAATGCGCGACACTTTATTGGTGCCATAGCGCGCCGGATCTTCACCACCCTCACCAGAGTTGGAGAAGCCGCCGAGGCTGTTCATGGCCTCGGCCAGCGCTTCGTGCGCTTCCGGGCTCAGCGCGCCAATAGACATCGCTGCCGTGTCGAAGCGTTTAAACAGTTCGCTGGCGGGTTCAACATCTTTCAGGCTTACCGCTTCCCCGTTCGGGGTGATAGCCAGCAGATCGCGCAGCGTTGCCGCCGGACGCTCGTTAACCAGCTTCGCGTATTCCTGATAGTCGCTGTACTCGCCACTTTGTACGGCCTGTTGCAGCGTGCGCACCACGTCCGGGTTGTAAGCGTGGTATTCGCCGCCGTGAACATATTTCAGCAGGCCGCCCTGTGTGAGCGGTTTACGGGCCAGCCATGCGAGTTTGGAAAGGTTCAGCAGATCCTGTTGGAAGTCTGAGAAACCTGCGCCACCGATACGGCTGATAACCCCCTGGAAGCATAAATCGGCAACGTCGTCATGCAGACCCACGGCTTCAAAGAGTTTTGAACAGCGGTAAGATGCGATAGTCGAGATGCCCATTTTGGACATGATCTTGTACAGCCCTTTATTGATGCCGTTACGATAGTTCAGCATCACCGTGCGGTAGTTCTTCTCAATCGCTTTGTTGTCTACCAGTTTCGCCAGCGTTTCATATGCCAGATACGGGTAGATTGCCGTTGCGCCAAATCCCAGCAGGACCGCGAAGTGGTGCGGGTCGCGGGCGCTGGCCGTTTCAACAATAATGTTGGCGTCGCAGCGCAGGCTCTTATCAACCAGACGAGTCTGGATGGCACCAACGGCCATCGGCGCCGGAACCGGCAGCCGGTTTTTAGCGATGTTGCGGTCAGAAAGCACCAGCAGGACGGTGCCGTCACGTACCATCTGTTCAGCTTTGTCGCACAGCGCTTTGACCGTCTCTTCCAGCGTCTCTTCGGTGACGTCGAATGTGATATCCAGCGTATCCGCGCGGTAGTGCTCCTCTTTCATCGTCGTCAGCTGTTTGAAATCTGAATACAACAGGATCGGCGATTTAAAACTCAGACGGTGCGCCTGGCCTTCGGCTTCGCAGAAGACGTTCATCTCGCGGCCGATGCTGGTGGCCAGAGACATAACGTGCGCTTCACGCAGCGGATCGATAGGCGGGTTTGTGACCTGCGCAAACTGCTGGCGGAAGTAATCATAAATAATGCGCGGCTGGCTGGAGAGCACGGCGAATGGGGTATCATCGCCCATTGAGCCGACCGCCTCCTGGCCGTTTTCACCCAGCACGCGGATAACGGAATCCAGCTCTTCAAAGCTGTAGTTAAACTGTTTCTGGTAGCTGGCGAGCAGGTCATCGTCCATTTCACGGGTGCCGACTTCTTCATCCGGGAGATCTTCAAACGGCACCAGACGACGGACGTTTTTCTCCATCCATTCTTTATACGGGTGGCGGCTTTTCAGATCGTCATCGGTTTCTGCCGAGTGCAGAATGCGCCCGCCACGGGTATCGATAACCATCAGCTCGCCCGGACCAACACGCCCTTTTTCCACCACTTCATCCGGCTGGTAATCCCAGATGCCCACTTCGGAAGCACAGGTGATCAGTTTGTCTTTGGTGATGACGTAGCGCGCCGGACGGAGACCGTTACGGTCGAGGTTACAGGCGGCGAAACGGCCGTCGGACATGACAATGCCCGCCGGGCCGTCCCACGGTTCCATATGCATGGAGTTGAAGTCGAAAAAGCTGCGCAGATCCGGATCCATATCCGGGTTGTTCTGCCACGCTGGCGGAACCAGCAAACGCATGGCGCGTACAATGTCCATACCGCCAGCCAGCAGCAGTTCCAGCATGTTATCCATGGAACTGGAGTCGGAGCCGGTTTCGTTGACGAACGGCGCGGCATCATGCAAATCCGGAATCAGCGGCGTCTGGAATTTATAGGTACGCGCGCGTGCCCACTGACGGTTACCAGTAATGGTGTTGATTTCACCGTTGTGTGCCAGGTAGCGGAACGGCTGCGCCAGCGGCCAGCGCGGTACGGTATTGGTAGAGAAGCGCTGGTGGAACAGGCAAATGGCCGATTCCAGACGCAAGTCAGCCAGGTCCAGGTAGAAGCGCGGCAGATCTGCCGGCATACACAGACCTTTATAAATGTTTACCAGATTAGAGAGGCTACAGACGTAGAACTCTTTATCTTCCTGCAGGCGTTTTTCAATACGGCGACGGGCAATAAACAAACGGCGCTCCATATCGCGCGGGCGCCAGCCAGCAGGGGCGTTAACAAAAATTTGCTCAATACGAGGCAGCGAGGAGAGGGCGATTTCACCGAGTACCCCTTCGTTGGTGGGCACATCGCGCCAGCCGACGATAGAGAGTGTTTCACGTTGAAGTTCTTCTTCCACGATACGACGCGACGCGCTGGCTTTTTCTGGATCCTGGTTCAGGAACAGCATGCCCACAGCGTAGTTTTTGGCTAAACGCCAGCCGCGCTCTTCTGCCACAATTCGGAAGAAACGATCGGGTTTTTGCAACAGCAGGCCACAACCGTCACCGGTTTTACCATCGGCGAGGATTGCACCACGGTGCTGCATTCTGGCCAGTGCGTGAATAGCGGTACGCACTACCTTGTGGCTAGGTTCGCCTTCTATGTGGGCGATCAGGCCGAAACCACAGTTATCCCTCTCAAGGGATTTATCGTACAACATATCAGTGAACCTCCCCAGGCTCTACGGGACGCCCTCCAGAACGATGCGCACAGGCACAAAAAGAGCATGGCGACGGGGCATTTGCCTCGCATGTCGCCCTCTTTAATTTCCTTTTCGCATCGATACACAAGTGTTGAGGACTTGCTTAAGAGGGAATCTCAATAACTGCATAAATATGATAAGCAGACTGCTCATCCAGAAAGCTTCCAGCGGATTTCCAACTTATCGGGAATCCGTACACAGGTCAAATGCCGAGCTTATTTATGCAGAAATGTGCTAAAACATACATAACAGCATGATTTTATTTGATATTTAAGGTTTTTTACATTGCGCGGAGGCGAGACAACGTGGCCGTAATGTGTGATCTGACTCACTATCCAAAAGCGCTGTTTCTAACGTACTGTTCTGATTACATGTTTAATGGCAGCTTTTTATTCTGCTATGAGGGGCAGGCTTGCATAAAGTCACTGTTTTTCACCCGTGACAGTATTTCTGCAAAATATCGCAGCAACATAAGGAAAAGTAATTGCCTGTAGTGTGAATGAAATTGCGATTATATTGACTGTTTATTCAATAGATAAAAGGCTTCCCTGACGCTTGATCCAGGTCATCGTCGATGAAAGCTAAAAGTGGCAGGCTACGCCCTTTCATCAGGGCGGCCTTTCAGATTATGCAGTTACAAAAATTAGTCAATATGTTTGGTGGGGATCTTGCCCGGCGGTATGGGCAAAAAGTCCATAAACTGACCTTGCATGGCGGTTTTAGCTGCCCGAACCGCGATGGCACCCTGGGGCGCGGGGGCTGTACTTTCTGTAATGTGGCCTCCTTTGCTGATGAAGCGCAGCAACACCGCTCCATTGCGGAACAGCTTGCCCTCCAGGCGCAACGGGTGAATCGTGCAAGTCGTTATCTGGCCTATTTTCAGGCCTACACCAGCACCTGGGCCGAAGTACAGGTGCTACGTTCGATGTATCAACAGGCGGTTAGCCAGGCGAGTATTGTCGGGCTGTGCGTCGGCACACGGCCGGACTGTGTTCCGCAAGCGGTGCTGGATCTGCTATGTGAATACCATCAGCAAGGCTATGAAGTGTGGCTGGAGCTGGGATTACAAACCGCGCATGATAAAACGCTGCACCGCATTAATCGCGGGCATGATTTCGCCTGCTATCAGAAAACAACGCAACTGGCCCGTGAACGGGGCCTGAAAGTCTGTACACACCTGATCGTCGGGTTACCAGGAGAACGCCGCGCGGACTGCCTGGAAACGATAGCGCGAGTGACAGAAACCGGTGTCGACGGTATTAAGCTGCATCCGCTGCATATTGTGAAAGGCAGCATTATGGCAAAAGCCTGGGAGGCCGGGCGCCTCAACGGAATCGGGCTTGACGAGTACACTGTCATTGCCGGCGAGATGATCCGTCATACGCCACCGGAGGTGATTTATCATCGTGTCTCTGCCAGCGCCCGCCGCCCGACACTGTTGGCGCCGTTATGGTGCGAAAACCGCTGGACGGGCATGGTAGAACTGGATCGCTATCTGACAGAGCAGGGCGCGCAAGGCTCTGCGTTGGGGCGCAGCTGGCAAATGGTCAGCTAACGCAGCACGGCCTTTTTATGACCATAATGCACATCATCACTGCATTTTTCGCACAAGCTTCAACCCCTTGCTCATAATTGAGTATTATTGACGGAATTGTTCGAGGGGATCTCTATGAAGCAAATCCGTTTACTGGCGCAATATTATGTCGACCTGATGATGAAGTTGGGTCTGGTGCGTTTTTCCATCTTATTGGCGCTGGCGCTGGTGGTAACCGCGATAGTGGTGCAAATGGCCGTGACCATGGTGTTGCAGGGCCGGGTCGAGAGCATCGATGTTATCCGCTCCATCTTTTTTGGTCTGCTGATCACGCCCTGGGCGGTTTATTTCCTGTCGGTGGTGGTTGAGCAACTTGAAGAGTCGCGCCAGCGCTTATCGCGGCTGGTTGATAAACTCGAAGAGATGCGTAACCGCGATCTGAAACTCAATGTGCAATTGAAAGACAACATTACCCAGCTTAATCAGGTGATCAGCGACCGCGAAAAAGCCGAAGCTGAGCGCCAGGCCACGTTTGAACAGCTGAAAATTGAGATGCAGGAGCGCGCGCAAACGCAGATCCAGCTTGAGCAACAATCTTCCTTCCTGCGCTCATTCCTTGATGCATCACCCGATCTTGTGTTCTATCGTAATGAAGACAAAGAATTTTCCGGCTGTAACCGGGCGATGGAGCTGCTGACAGGCAAAAGCGAGAAGCAACTGATCAACCTCAAGCCGCAGGATGTTTATGCGCCGGAGGCAGCGGAGAAGGTGAACGAAACCGATGAAAAAGTTTTCCGCCATAACGTCTCGCTGACTTACGAGCAGTGGCTCGACTATCCGGACGGACGCAAAGCCTGTTTTGAAATCCGCAAAGTGCCTTATTACGACCGGGTGGGTAAACGCCACGGGCTAATGGGCTTTGGCCGTGATATTACCGAGCGTAAACGTTACCAGGATGCGCTGGAGCGCGCCAGCCGGGACAAAACCACCTTTATCTCAACTATCAGCCACGAATTACGCACACCGCTTAACGGCATTGTCGGTTTAAGCCGCATTCTGCTTGATACAGAACTGACAGAAGAGCAGGAAAAGTACCTAAAAACGATCCATGTTTCTGCGGTGACGCTGGGGAATATTTTCAACGATATTATAGACATGGATAAAATGGAGCGCCGTAAAGTGCAGCTGGATAACCAGCCTATCGACTTTACCGGCTTCCTGGCGGATCTGGAAAACCTGTCGGGATTGCAGGCACACCAGAAAGGGCTGCGCTTTGTACTGGAGCCAACGCTGCCGTTGCCGCATCAGGTCATTACGGACGGTACCCGGTTGCGGCAAATTCTGTGGAATCTTATCAGTAATGCCGTCAAATTCACCCGCGAAGGGCAGGTTACCGTACGTGTGCGTTACGCTGCCGGCGATATGCTGCACTTTGAAGTGCAGGACTCCGGGATCGGTATTCCGCGCGACGAGCAGGACAAGATTTTCGCCATGTACTATCAGGTCAAAGATAGCCACGGTGGGAAACCGGCCACCGGGACAGGCATTGGTCTGGCGGTATCGCGACGTCTGGCAAAAAGTATGGGCGGCGACATTACCGTTAGCAGTGAGCCTGGCGCTGGCTCTGTGTTTACCTTAACCGTCAATGCGCCTGCAGTGGCCGAGGAAGTCGAAGACGCATTTGCTGATGACGATATGCCGCTACCGGCGTTGCATGTGTTGCTGGTCGAAGACATTGAACTGAACGTTATTGTTGCACGTTCTGTGCTGGAAAAACTTGGTTGCAGTGTGGATGTAGCAATGACCGGAACCGCTGCGCTGGAGATGTTTACACCTGGTGAATACGACCTGCTGCTGTTGGATATCCAGTTGCCGGACATGACCGGGTTGGATATTTCGCGGGCACTGACCAGCCGTTATACGCGAGAAGATTTGCCGCCACTGGTTGCTCTCACCGCTAACGTGCTGAAAGACAAGCAGGAGTATCTGGATGCAGGTATGGATGATGTATTGAGCAAACCGCTGGCAGTCCCGGCATTAACTGCCATGATTAAAAAGTTCTGGGATGCAGGCGATGAGGAGGATGTGCAAATGACAACCACAGACCACAGCAAAGTACAGACACTGCTGGATGTTGCCATGCTTGAGCAGTATCTCGAGCTGGTCGGTCCGAAACTGATCACCGACGGACTGGCGGTGTTTGAGAAAATGATGCCGGGGTATCTGAGTGTGCTGGAGTCCAATCTTACCGCACGCGATCAGAAAGGGATCGTGGAAGAGGGGCACAAAATTAAAGGCGCAGCCGGATCGGTCGGTTTACGTCATTTGCAGCAACTGGGCCAGCAGATCCAGTCGCCTGATCTTCCCGCATGGTGGGATAATGTTGGCGAATGGGTCGAAGAGATGAAACTGGAGTGGCGCAACGATGTGGCGGTACTGAAAGCCTGGGTGGCAGACGCCGGAAAAAAATGACCCCGGATTAACCGGGGTGCGCGAATACTGCGCCAACACCAGGGAAATCGTGGCTGCGCCGTAATTTTTTTGATTTTTTTGCAAGGGCGCAGTCTAAAAAACTGGACCGCACGCACATAAGATAGCAAATCTTAAATGGTTTGTTACATCAATCGGTGAAATGTGTGAAGCACGGCGCTGTTATCAAAATTTTTAATTATCGACAGTAAGTTGCGTAAGGGATGAGCAAAATGAAAAAAGTGGGCGTTATTCTCAGTGGCGCAGGTGTCTATGACGGCTCAGAAATCCACGAAGCTGTGATCACTCTGCTGGCGCTTGCCCGCAACGGTGCGCAAGCAGTGTGCTTCGCCCCCGATAAAATCCAGAATGATGTGGTCAATCACCTGACGGGTGACGCGCTGGCGGAGAGCCGTAATGTCCTGATCGAATCCGCCCGTATTGCGCGTGGCGCTGTGCAGGATCTGACGCAGGCATCAGCAAACGATCTGGATGCGCTGATCGTTCCTGGCGGGTTTGGCGCGGCGAAAAACCTGAGCAATTTTGCCAGCCACGGTAGCGAGTGCGTAGTGGATAGCACCCTCAAACAGCTGGTGCTGGCGATGCATCAGGCCGGTAAACCGCTGGGTTTTATGTGTATTGCCCCTGCGATGTTGCCAAAGATTTTCGATTTCCCGCTGCGGTTGACCATTGGTACCGATATCGATACCGCAGAGCTTGTGGAAGCGATGGGCGCGGAGCATGTGCCATGCCCGGTGGATGACATTGTGATCGACGAAGAGAACAAAGTGGTGACCACCCCGGCGTACATGCTGGCGGAGGACATTGCCCAGGCGGCGACGGGCATTGAAAAACTGGTTTCGCGAGTACTGGTGCTGGCCGAATGAAAGGAATGTTTCGCGGCCCGCTGAAAGACTTGTTCAAACGATTGCTGCTGCGGGTTTTGTTGGTGCTGGCCGCCTTCTGGGGCGGCAGCATTGTGCTTTTCAGTTTCCTGCCGGTGCCTTTCTCCGCTGTGATGGCAGAACGGCAATTGGGGGCATGGTTAAGCGGTGATTTCGGCTATGTGGCGCATTCTGACTGGGTCAGTATGGATGACATTTCCCCGGCAATGGCGCTGGCGGTGATTGCTGCGGAAGATCAACGATTTCCCGATCATTGGGGGCTGGATCTACCGGCGATCCAAAAGGCGCTTTCCCATAATGAACGGCATGAAAACCGGATCCGCGGTGCATCGACGCTCTCTCAGCAGACGGTGAAGAACCTGCTTCTGTGGGATGGAAAAAGCTGGGTGCGCAAGGGGCTGGAGGCCGGGCTGACGCTGGTTATGGAGACCGTCTGGAGTAAGCGGCGGATCCTCACCGTGTATTTGAACATTGCGGAGTTCGGCGAGGGGATTTTTGGCGTGGAAGAGGCAGCACAACGCTACTTCCATAAACCCGCAAGCCGGCTTTCCGCTTCGGAGGCGGCGCTACTGGCCGCTGTATTACCTAACCCGATACGGTTTAATGCAGGCGCGCCTTCGGGCTATGTACGCAGCCGACAGGCATGGATTATGCGGCAGATGCGCCAGCTCGGCGGCGACGAGTTTTTGCAGCGTAACGCGCTACATTAATTCAGTCTTCGTCAAAACCGGCGTTAAACAGCGCGATCACTGCAGCCAGCGCTTCGACTTCCTGTGGACCGTTGGCTTCAATCTCTATCTGCCGTCCTTTGGCGGAGTCCAGCATCAGCAAAGCAATCACGCTGCTGGCTTCCGCTTCGGTTCCTTCGTCGTTGCGTAACAGGACTTCGGCATCAAAGCCCTGTACCAGTTCAAACAGTTTCATCGCCGGGCGAGCATGCATACCCAGCTTATTGGTTATCTCAACGGTCTGTTTTACGGTCATGTTTTGCGTTTTTCCAGCGTACGGTGACGGGACTGAACGTTTTTACCGCGTGAACGGAAATAATCCGCCAGCTGTTCGGCGACGTAGACAGAGCGGTGTTTACCGCCGGTACAGCCGATAGCCACGGTCAGATAACTGCGGTTGTTGGTTTCCAGCATCGGTAGCCACAGTTCAAGATAGCTACGGGTCTGGTAAATAAAGTTATGCACTTCGGTGTGCCGGTCAAGGAACGCTGCGACAGGTTTATCGAGACCGGTCATGGGGCGCAGTTTGGGGTCCCAGTGTGGGTTAGGCAGGAAGCGCACGTCAAAAACGTAATCGGCATCGATCGGAATGCCATGTTTGAAGCCGAAGGATTCAAACACCATTGTCAGCTCACGCTCGCGTTTGCCCAGCAGGCGCGTGCGCAGCATTTCTGCCAGCTCGTGCACCGACATTTCTGAGGTATCGACGATCAAATCTGCCCGGGAGCGCAGCGGCTCGAGCAGGTTGCTCTCTTCGTCTATTGCGCTTTCCAGCGACAGATTTTTACTGGAGAGCGGGTGAAGACGGCGGGTGTCGCTATAGCGGCGAATCAGCGTGTTGCGATCGGCGTCCAGAAACAGCAGTTGCGGGGAAAACGAGTCCGGCAGATTATTCATCGCCTGTTCGAATATTTCCGGAGATTCCGGCATATTGCGCACATCAATACTGACAGCGGCTGATGTCTGGCGATCGGCAAGCGTGCGTGCCAGATCCGGCAGCAGAACGACCGGGAGGTTATCGACGCAATAAAAACCCATATCTTCCAGGGCGCGGAGCGCCACTGATTTGCCTGAACCCGAACGACCACTTACGATCATCAGGACCATGGATCATCTCTCCTCAAAGCGACGGATAAAAAAGCAGTCTGTCCGTTACGCATCGTCACTGTCGCCTTCTGTTTGCGTGATGATCTGATACAGTTCTTCATCACTTTGCGCGCTGCGTAAGCGTCGGCAGATAGTTTTATCCGCCAGGCGTTTGGCGACCAGCGAGAGTGTATGCAAATGCGTTTTGGTTTGATCTGCTGGCACCAGTAACGCAAAGAGCAGATCGACAGGCTGATTATCGATAGCGTCGAAAGCAATGGGCGTCTCGAGTTGTACAAAAACGCCAACGGCGCGAAGCGTGTCTTCTTCGAGCTTACCGTGAGGAATGGCGATACCGTTACCAATACCGGTACTGCCCATTTTCTCACGTGTCAGAATCGCTTCGAAAACGACCTGCGGCGGCAGGCCCAACTGTTTTGCCGCCAGCTCACTGATGATTTCCAGAGCGCGTTTTTTGCTCTGACAGTGAACGCCGCTACGGGTACATTCCTGGTTAAGGACATTGCTCAACTGAAGAGCGGAATCGTTGTTCATCATAATTTCACCTAAGCGACGCCAGTGCAGACACCCTGCCGGGTTGCGGCAGGGTGCAACGCGCCAAACGGACGCCCGGACAATTAGTGTTGTTTCAGTTTATCTTTATGCTTCGTGAGCTGCCTCGCCAGTTTATCAATTAAACCGTCGATTGCAGCATACATATCCTGCCCTTCCGCACTGGCATGAAGCTCCCCTCCATTTACATGGAGCGTCGCATCCGAAGTGTGAGTCACTTTCTCCACTTTCAACACAATATAGACCTGATTAATCCTGTCGAAATACTGTTCAAGTTTAGCGAATTTGCTGTTCACAAAATCGCGAAGTGCATCAGTGATCTCGACGTTCTGTCCTGTGATGTTAAGCTGCATAGTGTCTTCCTTATCGGTTTGGTCAAACCAGTTGTTTGCGCTGGTTAGACGGCGGAATGGATAAAGACTCTCGATACTTTGCAACGGTACGCCGCGCCACCATGATTCCCTGATCGGAAAGGAGGGTGGTCAGCTTACTGTCACTCAGTGGTTTCGCAGGGTTTTCTGCGGCGATTAACTTCTTCACCAGTGCGCGAATCGCCGTCGACGAGGCTTCGCCACCGCCTTCGGTGCTTACGTGACTGGAGAAGAAATATTTAAGTTCAAAAATGCCGCGTGGACTATGAAGGTACTTCTGGGTTGTCACACGAGAAATCGTGGATTCATGCATTTCGACGGCCTGCGCGATATCCGCCAGCACCATCGGTTTCATAAACTCTTCGCCTTGCTCAAAGAAAGCCTGTTGCTGTTCAACAATACAGCGGCTAACGCGCAGCAGTGTATCGTTACGGCTTTCCAGGCTTTTAATCAGCCATTTCGCTTCCTGCAGATTACTGCGGATAAACTGGCTATCGGCGTCGTTACGCGCGCCGCCGCACATGGAGGCATAATGCTGGTTAATTTGCAGACGCGGAATGCTGTCGGTGTTCAGTTCGACTGCCCAGCGACCATTGTGCTTACGCACCAGCACATCCGGAATAACATATTCCGGTTCCCCGGTCTGGATTGACTGGCCCGGACGAGGATCCAGCGACTGGATCAGATTGACGGCTTCCTTCAGCACATCTTCTTTCAGTCGCGTTACGCGCATCAGCGAGCGGAAATCGTGATTAGCAAGCAGATCGAGATGTTCGCTAATGATAAGCCGGGCCTCTTCACACCACGGGGTGTCTTTAGCAAACTGAGAGAGTTGGATCAGCAGGCAATCGCGCAGATCCCGTGCCGCAACACCGACAGGGTCGAAGCGTTGGATACGTTTCAGCACGGCTTCGACTTCATCGAGCCCGACCTCTTCGTTGCCCATGCTTTCCAGGATATCTTCCAGCGACACGGTCAGATAACCGGTGTCGTCAACGGCATCAACAATGGAGGTCGCGATAGCGCGATCGGTATCGGAAAACGGCGTCAGTTCCACCTGCCACATAAGGTAGTCTTGCAGGGACTGCGTGGTTTCACCCTGATAAATCGGCAGTTCGTCATCAACGTAATCGTTACTGCTACCGGATGGGGTACCCGCGGTGTAGATCTCATCCCAGCTCGCATCCAGCGGCAGTTCGTCAGGCATCTCTTTTTGTTCGAGAGCATCGACGCTATCCAGTCCTTCGTTATCCTGGCTTTGTTGGGTATCCACTTCTTCATGAAGATCGGTTTGTTCCAGCAATGGATTACTCTCCAGCGCTTGCTGAAGTTCCTGCTGAAGTTCCAACGTGGACAACTGCAATAGACGGATAGCCTGTTGCAGTTGTGGCGTCATGGCCAGCTGTTGGCTGAGCCTAAGTTGCAAACCTTGCTTCATATTCAGAGCAGCACTCTCCGACAAAATACGTCAATAAACTCTACCCTATCAGAGTCTGAAGTCTTCCCCAAGATATACGCGCTTAACGTGTTCGTCTTCAAGGATTTGCTGCGGTGTTCCATGCGCAATTAAATGCCCCTGGCTGACGATGTAAGCACGTTCGCATACCGCCAGCGTTTCGCGGACATTATGGTCGGTGATCAGGACACCCAACCCGCTGTCACGCAGGTGTTCGATGATGCGCTTAATATCAATAACCGAAATGGGGTCAACGCCGGCAAACGGCTCATCAAGTAAAATGAATTTGGGATTCGCCGCCAGCGCGCGGGCAATTTCCACGCGTCGACGTTCGCCGCCGGACAGCGCCTGGCCCATGCTGTCGCGCAGGTGCTCAATATGGAACTCTTCCATCAGCTCTTTAGCGCGATCGTCACGCTGCTCGGCCGTCAAATCGTCACGTATTTGCAGCACTGCCATCAGGTTGTCGTAGACGCTCAAACGGCGAAAAATTGACGCTTCCTGCGGTAAATAACCAATACCGCGACGCGCGCGTGCATGCAGCGGCAGCAAGCTAATGTCTTCGTCATCAATGATGATATTACCGGCGTCACGCGGCACGATACCCACAACCATATAAAAGGTGGTGGTTTTCCCTGCGCCGTTAGGACCGAGAAGGCCGACGATTTCGCCAGAGTTCACCGTCAGGCTGACATCTTCAACAACACGACGGCCTTTATAAGCCTTGGCGAGATTCTTTGCAGTTAAGGTTGCCATAACGAATTAGTTACTCTTTTTTTGCGCCGGAGCCGGGGTTTTGTTGCCGTTTTTATCCTGCAACTGCGAAGGCACCAGTACGGTAGTTACGCGTTTACCTTTCTCACTGAATGCCTGCATTTTCTGCTCTTTGACCAGATAGGTGATTTTGTCGCCCTTGATATTGCTATCCAGTTGTTCGAGGTAAGCATTGCCAGTTAACACCACGAAGTCGTTAGCCAGTTCGTAATGCATCTGCGAGGCGTGGCCTTTTACGGGTTTACCGTTATCCTGCATCTGGTAGAAGGTGGCCGGGTTGCCATAGCCATCGATGATCTCTTTGCCCTGCTCACCGCCCGGGCGGGTAACCACGACTTTATCGGCATTAATTTTGATTGTCCCTTGTGTGACCACAACATTGCCAGTGAACGTCACAATGTTGCCTTGCATATCCAGTGACTGCTGATCGGAGTCGATATGGATCGGCTGCTCGGTGTCACCCGTGACGGCAAGCGCCGGAAGCGCAGCGGCAAAAAGCGTACTGGCCAGGATAAGATTAAGGCTGAGTTTGTTTGTTTTGGATTTCATAGGAGCTTTTAACCTTTTCAATCAGCTCGGCGTTTTTGCTGCGTAAATTGCCGCGCATTTTCAGGCCGGTGGAATTAAATGTTGTACCGTACAACGTGACCTGAACATCGGAGGTAACATCCTGCGTTACCAGGTTGATCTGGGCGTTATCCGTGGTGATTTTTCGTAACTGTGCGTCCGCTGTCAGGGCGTTGACCTCAACATGTCCGTAAAGATAAAGCATTCTGTTATCGGTCAGCTTTGCTTTATCCGCCTTGATTGACCAGGTCGGGACCTTATCCTTATCAAAGGTGGTCAATAGCGGCTGAGCGAACCAGCTCACACCCTCAGCGGAAAAATATTCTACATTTTGCGCGATCAAGCGGTAGTTCAGCGCCCCTTCCGGGCTGTAGGCCACTGAGTCGGTATGCTGGCTCTTATAAGTCGGCTCGTTACTGTTAGTCGCAACCGGCTCTGGTGCATCCTGAGTCGTCAGGTTGATACCAATTAGCACCAGTACCGCCAGCGACAGCAGAATGATGACCCAACGTCTGGTTTTACTCATATTGATTGCCCTTTGGCCTCATCCAGCTTGCCCTGCGCCAGCAGCAACAAATCACAGACTTCCCGAACAGCGCCGCGCCCGCCGTTAATACGGGTGACATAGTCTGCACGCGGGACGAGTAACGGGTGCGCATCCGCCACGGCGACGCTTAAACCTATTTCTGCCATCACAGGCCAGTCGATCAGGTCATCACCAATATAAGCGACCTGATCCGGCGCCAGATCCAGCTTCGTCAATAATTCACGATAAGCCAGCAGCTTATCGGATTGTCCCTGATACAGGTGTGTGATGCCAAGTGTCTCGCAACGATCTTCTACCAGTTTAGCTTTTCGTCCGGTAATAATGGCGATCTCAATGCCGGAGGTGAGCGCGCTACGGATGCCGTAGCCGTCACGGACGTTAAACGCTTTTAATTCTTCGCCGTTGTTGCCCATATAAATGAGCCCATCGGACAACACACCGTCGACATCCAGGATTAACAGCCGGACGTTACGGGCTTTTGCCATGACTTCCGCGCTTACCGGCCCGTAGCAGGTTGCAAGCGACGCGTCAGCGTTACTCATTCTCGTGTCCTTCTTTACACTACGCCTGCGCGCAGCAGATCATGCATATGTAACACACCCAGCAACTGGTCGCCATCGGCAACCATAACGGAGGTAATATGCCGGGATTGCATCAGGTTAAGGGCATCGACGGCCAGCGTGTTCGGACGTACGCGAACACCTCCCATCGTCATCACATCTGCAATACCTAAGTTGCGTACGTCGCCGCCCATATCGAACACGCGGCGCAAGTCACCATCGGTAAAAATGCCTTCAATCTTCATGAGGTCGTCGCAAATCACCGTCATGCCGAGATTTTTGCGCGTAATTTCCAGCAGGGCATCGCGCAGGCTGGCGCTTTTGCTCACATGCGGGATCTCGTCGCCAGTATGCATAATATCGTTGACCCGCAGCAGTAGCTTCCGACCCAGCGCGCCGCCAGGATGCGACAGCGCAAAATCTTCGGCAGTAAAGCCGCGGGCTTTCAGCAAGGCGACAGCCAGCGCATCGCCCATCACCAGCGCTGCTGTGGTACTGGATGTCGGTGCCAAACCCAGAGGGCAGGCCTCTTTTGGCACTTTTACGCAGAGATGGATATCCGCCGCGCGCGCCATGCTGCTTTCCGGGCGGCTGGTCATGCAGATCAAGAAGACTTTCAGTCGTTTCAGTACCGGGATCAGCGCAAGGATCTCATTCGATTCGCCGGAGTTCGACAGCGCAATAACCACATCCTGTGGGCTGACCATGCCCAAATCACCGTGCGCGGCTTCTCCGGGATGCACGAAGAAAGAAGACGTGCCGGTACTGGCAAAAGTGGCGGCCATTTTTCTGCCAATGTGGCCGGATTTGCCCATGCCCATGACGACCACTTTACCTGCGCAATAGAACATCTTCTCGCACGCCTGTGCGAACGCCTCATTGATGTATTGATCCAGCTCAGCGAGGCCTTCACGTTCAATCTCCAGGACCTCTTTTCCTGCCTGTTGAAAGTCAAAACCCGGCTGCAAATCTCTCTGCGACATAATGCGTATCCGATTATCCAGTCAAAAGCGGCGACAGCCAGTAAAGCAGCGCCAGCCATACGATAAACCCGCTTAACAATAGCGCGCCTACGCCCCGGGTGATTTGCTTACGCTTCCAGCAAATAAGGGCAAAAATGGCGCTGACCAGCAACATCACGCCGTAATCACGCGTGAAGGCCATTGGGTTGAAACTGCCCGGCGCAATCAGCGCAGGCAGGCCCAGCACAATGGCGATGTTAAAAATGTTTGAGCCGATAATATTGCCAATGGCGATATCATCCTCACCTTTACGCGCGCCGGCGATGGCTGTTGCCAGCTCCGGCAACCCGGTACCGATGGCGATGACCGTCAGACCAATGGTGAGTTCGCTGATGTCAAAATAGTTCGCCACCACGGTGGCGTTATCCACCACCATGCGTGTTGCCATCGGCATAATAATTAATGCTACGCCAAGCCACAGGCAGGCTACCGAGAGACTTCCTTCTCGCGGTAATTCGGCGAGTTGCTCGCGGGTCAGGCTGTCGTTACCCTGTCGTTCGGCCAGGCGGGCGATTTTAACAATGAACACCAGCCATAGCACAGCTAATATCAGTAAAATAATGCCGTCGAAGCGGCTGAGTTCCCCATCATACAGCACGGCGCCCGCCAGCAGGCTGGCAACTAAGGTTAGTGGCAATTCACGGCGCAGAATATCGGAATGCACGGTAAAAGGGTGAAGCAGAGCGGCAACACCGAGAATCAGCAGAATATTCGTGATGTTGGAGCCGATAGCGGTACCGATAGCCAAATCCAGTTGGCCGTGAAGCGATGCGGCGACAGAGGTGATAATTTCTGGCAGGGACGTCCCGATGCTGACCACCGTCATCCCGATAATTAATGGCGGAATGCCGAGTGCCCGGCAGAAGATGGAGGCGGCAAAAACCAGACGATCGGCGCTGTAGACCACCAAGAGTAAACCAATTATCAATAGCGCCGTCGCTAAAAGCATCTAACGTCCTTTCTTCAGGTATAATCGCCGGTTCGCAGGCTGCCATGCCGGAGGATACCGGGTGTTCCGCGTAGCGTAATGATTCCTAATTTTGACTTTATGCGGCTCAAAAGTAAAACAAATGCCAGCTTTCGCTAACCTCTGCGGGTAATATTCTGTAAAAATGTTGTGTTTGTAGTGTTATCCGGCGTCATGCTTACACCCGGTAAGGCTTATAAGGAAAAGTCAATGAGCCAGAATGTGGCGAATTTGGTCGATGTTCGTGGCGTCAGCTTCTCCCGTGGCAGCCGCCCCATCTTTGACAATATTTCACTCACGGTGCCGCGCGGTAAAATCACCGCCATTATGGGGCCGTCGGGGATCGGTAAAACAACATTGCTGCGCCTTATTGGTGGGCAGATCCCGCCGGACAGCGGCGAAATTCTGTTCGATGGCGAAAATGTGCCGGAGATGACCCGTTCGCGCCTGTTCACCGTGCGTAAAAGAATGAGCATGCTGTTTCAGTCTGGCGCTCTGTTTACCGATATGAACGTGTTTGACAATGTCGCTTATCCCTTGCGCGAACATACGCAATTATCTGAGTCGCTGTTGCACACCACCGTCATGATGAAGCTGGAAGCAGTGGGGCTGCGCGGCGCGGCAAAATTGATGCCTTCTGAGCTTTCCGGCGGCATGGCGCGCCGTGCGGCACTGGCCCGCTCGATTGCGCTGGAGCCGGACCTGATTATGTTCGATGAGCCGTTTGTCGGTCAGGATCCGATCACCATGGGTGTGCTGGTGAAACTGATTTCGGAACTCAATAGCGCATTAGGCGTCACATGTATCGTTGTTTCCCACGATGTACCGGAAGTGCTGAGCATCGCCGATTATGCCTACATTGTGGCGGACAGAAAGATCGTAGCCCATGGCAGTGCGCAAGGATTGCAGGAGAATAGCGATCCCCGGGTACGTCAGTTTCTTGATGGTATTGCCGACGGACCGGTTCCATTCCGTTATCCTGCCGGCGACTATCAGCTCGATTTATTAGAAACAGGGAGTTAAGCACTCATGCTGTTAAATGCACTGGCATCGCTTGGGCATCGCGGGATCAAAACGATCGCGACGTTCGGGCGCGCCGGTTTGATGCTCTTCAACGCGGTGGTCGGTAAGCCCGAGTTCCGCAAGCATGCGCCGTTGCTGGTACGCCAACTCTATAATGTCGGCGTATTGTCGATGCTCATCATTATTGTCTCCGGCGTGTTCATTGGCATGGTGCTGGGCCTGCAAGGGTACCTGGTGTTGACCACATACAGCGCGGAAACAAGCCTTGGCATGCTGGTGGCCCTGTCGCTGTTGCGTGAGTTAGGACCCGTTGTCGCCGCACTGCTGTTTGCCGGGCGCGCCGGATCGGCGTTGACCGCCGAAATCGGTTTGATGCGCGCAACAGAGCAGCTTTCAAGCCTTGAAATGATGGCGGTAGACCCGCTGCGTCGCGTGATTTCTCCGCGCTTTTGGGCCGGGGTTATCTCGCTGCCGCTGCTGACGATCATCTTTGTGGCCGTTGGTATTTGGGGCGGTTCCCTGGTGGGCGTTAACTGGAAAGGCATTGATACCGGCTTCTTCTGGACTGCGATGCAAAACGCCGTTGACTGGCGTATGGATCTGGTCAACTGTCTGGTCAAAAGTGTGGTGTTTGCCATCACCGTGACCTGGATTGCGCTGTTTAACGGTTATGACGCGATCCCGACGTCCGCCGGGATCAGCCGTGCGACAACACGTACCGTTGTGCACTCCTCGCTGGCCGTCCTTGGCCTTGATTTTGTGCTCACCGCATTGATGTTTGGGAATTGAGTTCATGCAAACGAAAAAAAGTGAAATTTGGGTAGGCGTTTTTCTGTTGCTGGCGCTGCTGGCTGCACTGTTTATCTGCCTGAAAGCGGCAGATGTCGCCTCAATGCGTACCGAGCCCACTTACCGTGTCTACGCCACGTTCGACAATATTGGTGGTCTGAAAGCCCATTCGCCAGTACGTATCGGCGGGGTAGTGATTGGCCGTGTGGCGGATATTACCCTCGATCCTAAAACCTATTTGCCGCGTGTGGCGCTGGATATTGAAGAGCGCTACAACCAAATACCCGATACCAGTTCGCTTGCGATTCGCACGTCTGGTCTGCTTGGCGAGCAATACCTGGCATTAAATGTCGGGTTTGATGACCCTGAGCTGGGAACTTCTATGCTTAAAGAAGGCAGCACCATTCAGGATACAAAATCCGCCATGGTGCTTGAGGATCTGATAGGACAATTCCTTTACAACAGTAAAGGCAGCGACAATAAGAATTCAGGCGATGCGGCGGCGCAAAGCGAAGCAAATACTCAAGCCGCACCGTCTGCAGGTCAGACGAAATAACGAGGAGAAGCGACGCATGTTCAAACGTTTATTAATGGTTGCCCTGCTGGTAGTTGCACCGCTGGGCGCGGCCGTTGCCGCCGACCAAAGCAACCCTTACGCAGCCATGAAAGAAGCAGCGCAGAAAACATTCGATCGCCTGAAAAGCGAACAACCCAAGATTCGCGCCAATCCCGATTACCTGCGCGATGTGGTTGATCAGGAATTGTTGCCATATGTACAGGTGAAATACGCTGGTGCACTGGTCCTGGGGCGTTACTACAAAGATGCTACCCCTGCACAGCGTGAAGCCTATTTTGCCGCTTTCCGTGAATACCTGAAGCAGGCTTACGGCCAGGCACTGGCAATGTACCACGGTCAGACTTACCAGATTGCGCCGGAACAACCGCTTGGCGATGCCACGATCGTGCCGATCCGCGTCACTATCATTGATCCTAATGGTCGCCCACCGGTACGTCTCGACTTCCAGTGGCGTAAAAATACCCAGAGCGGCAACTGGCAGGCATACGACATGATCGCCGAAGGCGTAAGTATGATCACCACCAAGCAGAATGAGTGGAGCGACCTGCTGCGCACAAAAGGGATTGATGGCCTGACAGCGCAACTGCAATCTATTTCCCGCCAGAAAATTACTCTGGACGAGAAAAAGCAATGACCCCTCAGTTGAGCTGGTCGCGCGATGGAGCACGATTGACGTTGCTGGGCGAGCTGGATCAGGATGTGCTCAACCCACTGTGGGATGCGCGCGTGCAGGCGATGAAAGGGGTGACCTGCATTGATTTGCACGGATTATCGCGCGTCGACACGGCAGGCATCGCGCTACTGGTTCACCTCGTGGCGCTGGGTAAAAAGCAGGGTCTGAGCGTGCAGCTTGATGGTGTGAGCGAGAATGTCGCCACGCTGGCAGCGCTCTACAATTTGCCCCTGGATGTATTGCCCCGTTAACTTTTTCAATACGTTACTACCTAAAGCCCCATCCTTTATATTGATGGGGCTTTTTGCTTGTTTAAGCCTGCGTCACTTTCCTCTAAGATGTGTGACTGTTTTCACTATCAGATGATATTTACGCCCATGGAAAATCATGAAATTCAGGCAGTGCTCATGAAAGCACTCCCTCTCGAGGAAGCCCACGTCACTGGCGATGGCAGTCACTTTCAGGTTATTGCTGTGGGTGAAATTTTTGATGGCATGAGTCGGGTCAAGAAGCAGCAGACCATTTATGGCCCATTGATGGAATACATTGCGGATAATCGTATTCATGCCCTGTCGATCAAAGCATACACTCCTGCGGAGTGGGCACGGGATCGCAAACTTAACGGCTTTTGAGCGCTGGGGGGATACTCCTTAGCGCGTGTGAATTCTTAACAGAGATCAGATTAATGGATAAGTTTCGTGTACAGGGGCCGACGCGCCTCCAGGGCGAGGTGACAATTTCAGGCGCGAAAAACGCTGCGCTGCCGATCCTTTTTGCCGCATTGCTGGCGGAAGAGCCGGTTGAAATTCGTAACGTTCCGAAACTGAAAGATATCGACACCACCATGAAGCTGCTCAGTCAGCTGGGCACCAAGGTGGAGCGCAATGGTTCCGTGTGGATCGATGCGAGCAATGTCAATGTGTTCTGCGCACCCTATGAACTGGTGAAAACCATGCGTGCCTCGATTTGGGCTCTGGGTCCGCTGGTGGCGCGTTTCGGTCAGGGTCAGGTTTCCCTGCCTGGCGGCTGCGCTATTGGTGCGCGTCCGGTGGATCTCCACATCACCGGCCTGGAACAATTGGGCGCAGAGATCACCCTCGAAGAGGGTTACGTTAAGGCTTCTGTTAATGGCCGCCTGAAAGGCGCGCATATCGTAATGGATAAAGTGAGCGTTGGCGCCACGGTTACCATTATGTCTGCGGCCACGCTGGCTGAAGGCACCACAATTATTGAGAACGCGGCGCGTGAGCCGGAAATTGTTGATACGGCGAACTTCCTTAATACCCTTGGTGCGAAAATCACCGGTATGGGAACCGACCGTATAACCATCGAAGGGGTGGCGCGTCTGGGCGGTGGTGTGTACCGCGTTCTGCCGGACCGTATCGAAACCGGTACCTTCCTGGTGGCGGCGGCGATCTCTGGTGGTAAGATTGTTTGCCGTAATGCACAGCCAGATACGCTGGATGCTGTGCTGGCAAAACTGCGTGATGCAGGGGCTGACATTGAAGTTGGCGATGACTGGATCAGCCTGGATATGCATGGTAAACGTCCGAAAGCCGTTAACGTGCGCACCGCTCCGCACCCGGGATTCCCGACAGACATGCAGGCGCAGTTTACGCTGCTGAACCTGGTGGCTGAAGGGACCGGCGTGATAACGGAAACCATCTTCGAAAACCGTTTCATGCACATTCCTGAGCTGATCCGTATGGGAGCTCATGCCGAAATCGAAAGTAATACTGCTATCTGTCACGGTGTGGAGAAACTGTCCGGTGCTCAGGTAATGGCAACCGATCTGCGTGCCTCCGCAAGCCTTGTACTGGCGGGCTGTATTGCCGAAGGGACCACTTTTGTCGATCGTATTTATCACATCGACCGTGGTTACGAACGTATTGAAGACAAGCTCAGCGCCCTCGGGGCTCATATCGAGCGAGTTAAGGGCGAATAAGTTTTACCCGCGTAAAAGGGAGCTAAAGCTCCCTTTTTTATGGGCTTACTGAAAGGATGCCAGGCTAATGACGACTGCACCGTTTAGCGGTTTTGACCTCAGCGAATTCTGGAACGATAGCAAATACGCGCATGAGGCTTATATTAATGCCCCGTTTAGCGACGAGGAACTGGCTGCGATTGAAACCGCGCTTGGATACCGTTTGCCGGCTTCGTATGTCTGGTTAATGAAGCAGCACAATGGCGGCATCCCTCACAAACAGAATTTCCCAACCTGTGAGGCGACCAGTTGGGCGGAGGATCATATTGCCATTACTGGCATTTTTGGCATCGGCAGTAAACGTTACTCGCTTGGCAGTGACTTCGGCAGCCGTTTCTGGATCGAGCACTGGGGTTACCCGGATATTGGTATTGCAATTTGCGACTGTCCCTCCGCAGGGCACGATATGGTCTTTCTTGATTACCGGCATTGCCGGACACCGGAAGATGAGCCCGCCGTCGTGCATATTGATCAGGAATCTGATTACCAGATCGTGCATCTCGCGGATAATTTTGAAGCCTTTATACGTGGTCTGGTCGATGATGATGCTTTTGATATGTAGCCGGTCATTTGTGGCTCGCACCGTTCTCTGATCCCGCCCGTATAGCCCCTTGCGAAGAGACGCAAGGGGGATTGCTGCTTGATACGCTACCGCCTTACTTCGTGGTTCGCTTCTTTCTCATCAGCTTTGTTTTATCGATAAATTCATGGGTGATTGGATCGTGATAGCGCGAGGGCCAGATAACCCAGGGATCGGTGTCCAGTGCCTGGGCGATGATCCATTCCCCTTTAGGCCATGAGCGGGTTAATGCATTGGCAAGCGTCGAAGAGCTAAGGCCGTTCTTGCGTGATTCCGCCGCAAGCGATGTGCCTTTCTTGCGCAAGCCGGCAATAATATCGGCCTGGTGCCAGTCGGTAAATTTCGTTTCCATACTACCTCCCTGAGAATAAAACGCTCTGTACTTAAGTTGCGTAATGGCACTTACTATACGCATACAAGTGCATATGCTCTAAAAGGTTCATGTAGTGATGGCGCGTTTTAGGATTACGCCAGGGAGCGTAGTATAAGGTTGTGGGTGTTTTTTGATTTTTTATATGAACTTATTGGAGCTTTCCCGCAACAATATGCGGGAAAGTAAAGCGGCTTAGCGGTCGCGCTGAACGGCGATATGGGCAAGGCCAATCAGTGCTTCGCGCCAGGGGGTATCCGGCAGAACCTGTAAAGCTGCAATGGCTTTATCCGCCTCTTCTTCCGCACGACGACGTGTCCACTCCAGTGAGCCGCACGCGGCCATAGCTTCCAGAACTGGCTCCAAAAGGTGCCGGCCATTACCTTGTTCAATAGCATTGCGGATCATCAAGGACTGCTCAGGGCTACCATGGTGCATTGCATGCAGCAGAGGCAGGGTTGGTTTGCCTTCGTTGAGATCATCGCCGGTATTTTTCCCAAGCGTTTCGCCGTCAGCACTGTAGTCCAGCAAGTCGTCAATCAGCTGGAAAGCAGTGCCAAGATAACGGCCATAATCCTGCAACCCTTTCTCCTGCGCTTCGCTGCATCCAGCAAGAAGACCCGAGCATTGTGCCGCCGCTTCAAACAGACGTGCTGTTTTGCTGTAGATCACGCGCATGTAGTTTTCTTCGGTGATGTTCGGATCGTTGACGTTCATCAACTGCAGTACTTCGCCTTCTGCAATAACGTTCACGGCTTCTGACATCACTTCCAGCACTTTCAGCGAGCCCAGGCTGGTCATCATCTGGAAGGCGCGGGTGTAAATGAAATCGCCAACCAGAACGCTTGCAGCATTGCCAAACGCCGCATTGGCCGTCGCCTTGCCGCGTCGCATATCTGACTCATCCACAACGTCATCATGCAGAAGCGTAGCTGTATGAATAAATTCGATTAACGCGGCGATAGTGACATGCGAGTTGCCTTCATAACCTACTGCGCGAGCCGCCAGTACGGCAATCATGGGGCGGATACGTTTTCCGCCGCCGCTAACGATGTAATAACCCAACTGGTTGATTAACTGAACGTCCGAGTTGAGTTGGTTCAGGATCGTCGCATTCACACCCGCCATGTCTTGCGCGGTTAACTCATTGATTTTTTCTAAATTCATCGCAAAAGCCGGGCTTTCAGTCCTGTTTACCACATATCAAAATGGGATAACGAAGGGTTACGGGTTAGAATAGTATCGCTGATTGTACTGAAAAAACGCGCCAGATAAACGTTACCTTACATGTTGTGTTTTTTTTCTTCATGGATCGCTGATCGCTCTTGTCAAAGGCTCACGACTTGCGTAATATTCGCGCCCTATTGTGAATATTTTTAGCGCGCTCTGAATCATTCAGAAGAAGTGCGCGGAAGCGGAGTTTTATATGTACGCGGTTTTCCAAAGTGGTGGTAAACAACACCGAGTAAGCGAAGGTCAGACCGTTCGCCTGGAAAAGCTGGACATCGCAACTGGCGAATCTGTTGAATTCGCAGAAGTTCTGATGATCGCAAACGGTGAAGAAGTCAAAATCGGCGTTCCTTTCGTTGATGGCGGCGTAATCAAAGCTGAAGTTGTTGCTCATGGTCGTGGCGAGAAAGTTAAAATCGTTAAGTTTCGTCGTCGTAAACACTACCGTAAGCAGCAGGGTCACCGTCAGTGGTTCACTGATGTGAAAATCACTGGCATCAGCGCCTAAGACCTGAGGAGAGATTTAAATGGCACATAAAAAGGCTGGCGGCTCAACTCGTAACGGTCGCGATTCAGAAGCTAAACGTCTGGGCGTAAAACGCTTTGGCGGCGAAGCAGTTCTGGCAGGTAGCATCATCGTTCGTCAGCGTGGCACCAAGTTCCACGCCGGCTCTAACGTTGGTTGCGGCAAAGATCATACTCTGTTCGCTTTGACTGACGGTAAAGTTAAGTTCGAAGTTAAAGGCCCGAAAAACCGTAAATTCATCAGCATCGTTGCTGAATAAGTTTTTCGAGTCCCGGTAACGGAAGAAAGCCCCGCAACACGTTGCGGGGCTTTTTACATTAGAAGTCCGGAAAAATTCTGGCAGGGAATACGGGCATGAAACAGCAGGCTGGCATCGGTATCCTCCTGGCGCTCACTACCGCGATGTGCTGGGGTGCGCTACCCATTGCGATGAAGCAGGTGCTGGAAGTGATGGAGCCGCCGACGGTGGTATTTTATCGCTTTTTAATGGCAAGTATCGGCCTCGGTCTGATCCTTGTCTGGAAAAGAAAACTTCCGCCTGTGCGTATTTTTCGCAAGCCACGCTGGCTAATTCTGCTTGCTATTGCGACAGGGGGGCTGTTCGGGAATTTCATTCTGTTCAGCTCTTCCTTGCAATATGTCAGCCCTACGGCTTCCCAGGTGATTGGGCAGCTTTCACCAGTGGGGATGATGGTTGCCAGTGTCTTTATTTTGAAAGAGAAGATGCGCGCGACGCAGGTCGTGGGTGCCCTGATGCTGATTAGCGGGCTGGTGATGTTCTTTAATACCAGTCTGGTGGAGATTTTTACCCGGCTCACGGATTACACCTGGGGCGTAATTTTTGGCGTAGGCGCTGCCACCGTGTGGGTCAGTTATGGCGTGGCGCAAAAAGTATTATTGCGGCGACTGGCGTCCCAGCAAATTCTCTTTTTGCTGTACACTTTATGTACAATTGCTTTGCTGCCGCTGGCGAAGCCAGCCGTAATATTGCAGTTAAGTGACTGGCAACTGGCATGCCTGATATTTTGCGGGCTGAATACGTTGGTCGGTTATGGCGCGCTGGCGGAAGCCATGGCGCGTTGGCAGGCGGCGCAGGTCAGTGCGTTAATCACGCTGACACCGCTGTTTACCCTGCTATTTTCAGATGTGTTATCAATGGCCTGGCCCGATGTTTTCGCCAGACCGATGTTAAACCTTGTAGGTTATCTCGGTGCGTTTGTCGTGGTTGCGGGCGCGATGTTTTCCGCTATTGGCCATCGTCTTTTGGGACGCTGGCGCAGTCGTGAAGTGGTCGCCACTGTGCCCCGCTCAGGCGAATGAGTTACGGAGAGTAAAATGAAGTTTGTTGATGAAGCTACAATCCTGGTTGTAGCGGGTGATGGCGGTAACGGTTGTGTAAGCTTCCGCCGCGAGAAGTATATTCCGAAAGGCGGCCCTGATGGCGGTGACGGCGGTGACGGCGGTGATGTCTGGCTGGAAGCCGACGAGAACCTGAATACCCTGATCGACTACCGTTTTGAAAAATCTTTCCGCGCTGAACGCGGCCAGAATGGTCAGAGCCGTGATTGCACCGGTAAACGTGGTAAAGATATCACGGTAAAAGTCCCTGTCGGTACGCGTGTCATTGACCAGGGTACGGGCGAAACCATGGGGGATATGACCAAACATGGTCAGCGCCTGCTGGTTGCAAAAGGCGGCTGGCACGGTTTGGGTAATACCCGTTTCAAATCTTCAGTTAACCGTACTCCGCGTCAAAAAACGATGGGCACGCCAGGCGATAAGCGCGATCTGCAACTGGAACTGATGTTGCTGGCAGATGTCGGTATGCTCGGTATGCCGAACGCCGGTAAATCGACATTTATTCGTGCGGTTTCTGCTGCAAAACCGAAAGTGGCGGATTACCCGTTTACGACGCTGGTACCCAGCCTTGGCGTTGTGCGTATGGACAACGAAAAGAGCTTTGTGGTTGCCGACATTCCGGGCCTGATTGAAGGCGCAGCGGATGGCGCAGGCCTTGGCATTCGCTTCCTGAAGCACCTGGAACGCTGCCGTGTGCTGCTGCATCTCATCGATATTGATCCAATCGACGGTTCCGATCCCGTTGAGAATGCGCGCATTATCGTGGGTGAGCTGGAGAAATACAGCGATAAGCTTGCGGCTAAGCCACGCTGGCTGGTGTTCAACAAAATTGACCTGATGGATAAAGCCGTAGCGGAAGAAAAAGCGCAGGCCATCGCGCAGGCGCTGGGTTGGGAAGAGAAATACTACCTGATTTCCGCCGCCAGCCAGCAGGGGGTTAAAGACCTGTGCTGGGACGTAATGACCTTTATCATCGAAAACCCTGTCGCACAGGCGGAAGAAGATAAACAGCCTGAGAAAGTCGAGTTTATGTGGGATGATTACCATCGCCAGCAGCTCGAAGAAGCGGTAGAGGAAGACGACGAAGAGTGGGATGACGACTGGGACGAAGACGACGAAGAAGGCGTCGAGTTCATTTACAAGCGTTAGTTCCGCTATCTCCCCGCTCAGCCGGGGAGTGTGCCGCTAAAATGCCGGGGCAGCTTTTTTGCTCCCCGGCATTTTTGTTAGTTGTTTTGGTAAATGTCTTTGTAGAGACGGCTCTCAAAACGTACCAGCGGGATACGGCGGTTACGCTGATCTGCTGGCTCCACAGCATAGCCTGAAAGGTACTGTACAAACGCCATCCGCTGACCGCTGGCAGTGGTAATAAAGCCCGCCAGATTATACACGCCCTGCAGCGAACCCGTTTTCGCAGAGACTTTGCCATCGACACCAGCCTGATGTAGTCCCGCGCGATATTGCAATGAGCCGTCATAGCCCGCTAATGGCAACATTGAGATAAAGTTAAGCTCCGTATCATGCTGTGCGATGTATTGCAGCACCTGCATCATGGTTGCTGGTGCCAGCAAGTTATGTCGCGACAGGCCGGAACCGTCGGCAATGATCGTATTGCCGAGATCTACACCGGCTTGCTGACGCAGGATCTGACGCACCGCATCTGAGCCGGCGCGCCATGTTCCGGGGACGCCAAATCGCGCATGGCCGATCATGCGAAAGACGGTGTCGGCAATCATATTGTCTGACTTTTTAAGCATGATCTTCAGCAGATCGTGTAACGGCGCTGATTGTTTGCTGGCAATCACTGTGCCTGGCTGGTTCTCTTGCGTCTGGCGGAGCAGCGTGCCGGTGTAAGTTATCCCCGCGTCTTTCAGCTCATCTTTAAGAATGGCACCAGCGTAACTGGCGCCGTCCTGGATAGCGAAAGCCAGCGGCAGCGGATCGGCTCGTTGGGGCAGGCAACCCGTTAAGGTAAAGCGGTTGAGGTCCCCTGGCACCACATCCAGCTCGCAGTATTGCGCATCAGACGATCCCCGGGCGAGGGTACGCACCTGACTGAACATGTTGACCGGATAATAGGAAGCGACACGGATGTACGCCAGGTCGCCAGGTTTCTGCGCGCTGTACAGTGAAATTGAGAAGCAGTTGCGGTCCACGATCGCCGCAGCAGGTGGCGCGCTAAAGCACTGCGTCATATCGTTCCACGGCCAACCAGGCGCTTTATCATGGCTGGCGAAAATGGAGGTATCGACAAATACATTGCCGTCGATCTTCTGCACGCCTGACTTTTTCAATGCTGCGACCATGTTGCGAAGATCCTGACGTTTAAATGTCGGATCGCCGCCAAATCGCGCAATTAAGTCGCCTTTTAATGTGCCATTGTCGACGGAGCCTTTGCTTTCCAGCGTTGTGGTAAAGCGAAAGTCTGGCCCAAGTTGTAGCAGTGCCGCCAGTGCAGTAATCACTTTCTGGGTACTCGCAGGCAGCGCCATTTGCTGACCGTGATAGTCGATTTCTGGCGCTTGTGCTCCCACTTTTTGCACCATCAGTGCCAGGTTCGCCCCATCCGGAAGCTGGTTAATGTATTCGTCGACATTCGCGGCCTGAACATTCAAGGCTATACTGGTGGTCAATCCGATGATAAAGCTGGAAAATCGCATAATCTCGCGCTAAGAACCTGGAAACAAGACGCCATACTACGGCGCATCGCCCTCGAAAGTAAACGATGACCCATAGTGAACTTCCGGGTAAAATACGTATCAAATTGAAAAATTGCTGCTGACCTGGGGCTTTGTCTCCGGGTCAGTTTTCTTTTGCTTCTGCCCGGCGGTATGCGCCTGTAATCGGGCAGGTAGAGCTGTCGGGGCGGGGCAACTGCTCCTTACAGGAATGTTCAAGAGGTATAAAAAATGCAAGCTATTCCGATGACCTTACGTGGTGCTGAAAAACTGCGCGAAGAACTGGAGTTTCTGAAATCCGTTCGTCGCCCTGAAATTATCGCCGCTATCGCAGAAGCCCGCGAACATGGCGATCTGAAAGAGAACGCGGAATATCACGCGGCGCGCGAGCAACAAGGCTTTTGCGAAGGCCGGATTAAAGACATTGAAGCAAAACTGTCTAATGCGCAGGTTATCGATATTTCAAAGATGCCGAAGAGCGGACGTGTCATTTTTGGTTCGACGGTTACCGTGCTAAATCTGGATAACGACGAAGAGCAAACCTACCGCATTGTGGGCGACGATGAAGCTGATTTTAAACAGAACCTCATCTCGGTGAATTCACCCATCGCGCGCGGTCTGGTCGGTAAAGAGCAGGATGATGTGGTGGTGATCCGCACGCCTGGCGGCGAAGTGGAATACGAAATCATTAAAGTAGAGTATTTGTAATTACGCTGCGGACTTAGTTGTTGACGCATTGTAAAGAAAAGAAAAAGGCCGCATTGCGGCCTTTTAACAACTTCAGGAGCGTGGCATTTTGCACGTCTGCTGGCGGAAAACCCCTCGTTTTACACAGATTTTGTGTTCAATTCAGGATATTCTTAGCGTGGCAGCGAGATTTTACGCTCTGCGGTTGGGCGATAAAGCACCAGCGTTTTCCCGATGACCTGTACGTTACAGGCGCCGGTTTCGCGAACGATAGCTTCCACAATCAAGGTTTTAGTTTCTCTGTCTTCAGAGGCGATCTTCACCTTGATAAGTTCATGGTGTTCTAACGCTTGTTCAATCTCGGCCAGTACCCCTTCGGTCAAACCATTGTTGCCAAGCATAACTACTGGCTTGAGCGGATGTGCCAGACCTTTCAGGTGCTGTTTTTGTTTAGTACTCAGATTCATCGTATATTTTGCTTACGTTGGGATTGAAAACGGTTCATTCTACCGCCATCTCCTCTGTATCGCCAAATTGCGCGTCGAAATTTATCGATGTCTACGATGAACCCGGATGGAAAGTTAAATGACAGGTAAAAAGCGTTCTGCCAGCTCAAGCCGCTGGCTCCAGGAACACTTTAGCGATAAATATGTTCAACAAGCGCAGAAAAAAGGGTTACGTTCCCGTGCCTGGTTTAAACTTGATGAAATACAGCAAAGTGACAAACTTTTTAAACCAGGGATGACGGTTGTTGACCTGGGTGCCGCACCCGGTGGGTGGTCGCAATATGCGGTCACGCAAATCGGTGGCAATGGTCGTATTATCGCTTGCGACCTTTTACCGATGGATCCAATCGTCGGCGTTGACTTCCTTCAGGGCGATTTTCGTGATGAATTAGTCCTGAAAGCATTACTGGAACGCGTCGGCGACAGTAAAGTGCAAGTTGTCATGTCAGATATGGCGCCAAACATGAGTGGAACGCCAGCGGTAGATATCCCTCGCTCTATGTATCTGGTAGAGCTGGCGCTGGATATGTGCCGTGATGTATTGGCGCCTGGCGGTAGTTTTTTAGTGAAGGTGTTCCAGGGCGAAGGTTTCGATGAGTACCTGACGGAAATTCGCTCCCTGTTTACGAAGGTGAAAGTTCGTAAACCGGACTCTTCGCGTGCACGTTCTCGCGAAGTGTATATTGTAGCGACCGGGCGAAAATGATACCCCGTTGACTTCGGCCTTTGGTTTGAATGAGATGGGATATGTTGTATCCTGACGCTGTTTTTAACACAGTTGTAATATGAGGTTAATCCCTTGAGTGACATGGCGAAAAACCTAATACTCTGGCTGGTCATTGCCGTCGTGCTGATGTCAGTATTCCAGAGCTTTGGGCCCAGCGAGTCTAATGGCCGTAAGGTGGATTACTCTACCTTCCTGCAAGAGGTCAACCAGGACCAGGTTCGCGAAGCGCGTATCAACGGACGTGAGATCAACGTTACCAAGAAAGATAGTAACCGTTACACGACTTACATCCCGGTCAACGATCCGAAACTGCTCGACAACCTGCTGACGAAAAGCGTCAAGGTTGTAGGCGAACCCCCTGAAGAGCCGAGCCTGCTGGCTAACATCTTCATTTCCTGGTTCCCGATGCTGCTGTTGATTGGGGTCTGGATTTTCTTTATGCGCCAGATGCAGGGCGGTGGTGGCAAAGGTGCCATGTCGTTCGGCAAGAGCAAGGCGCGCATGCTTACGGAAGATCAGATCAAAACCACCTTCGCCGATGTTGCTGGCTGTGACGAAGCAAAAGAAGAAGTTGGCGAACTGGTCGAATATTTGCGTGAGCCGAGCCGTTTCCAGAAACTGGGCGGTAAAATCCCGAAAGGCGTCCTGATGGTCGGGCCTCCGGGTACCGGTAAAACGCTGCTGGCGAAAGCTATCGCGGGTGAAGCAAAAGTACCGTTCTTTACTATTTCTGGTTCTGACTTCGTGGAAATGTTCGTAGGTGTGGGTGCATCTCGTGTGCGCGACATGTTCGAACAGGCCAAGAAAGCTGCACCGTGCATTATCTTTATCGATGAAATCGATGCCGTTGGCCGTCAACGTGGCGCCGGTCTCGGCGGTGGTCATGATGAACGTGAACAGACCCTGAACCAGATGCTGGTTGAGATGGACGGGTTCGAAGGTAACGAAGGTATCATCGTTATCGCCGCGACTAACCGCCCTGACGTGCTTGACCCTGCGTTGCTGCGTCCTGGTCGTTTTGACCGTCAGGTTGTGGTCGGACTGCCGGATGTGCGTGGTCGCGAGCAAATACTGAAGGTGCATATGCGTCGCGTACCGCTGTCTCCGGACATTGATGCGGCGATCATTGCGCGTGGTACGCCAGGCTTCTCAGGTGCCGATTTGGCTAACCTGGTGAACGAAGCAGCGCTTTTCGCCGCGCGCGGTAACAAACGCGTTGTTTCTATGGTGGAATTCGAAAAAGCGAAAGACAAAATCATGATGGGCGCGGAACGCCGCTCTATGGTGATGACAGAAGCGCAAAAAGAATCCACGGCATACCATGAAGCAGGCCACGCGATCATTGGCCGTCTGGTTCCTGAACACGATCCAGTGCATAAAGTGACGATCATTCCTCGTGGACGTGCGTTGGGTGTGACGTTCTTCTTGCCAGAAGGCGATGCTATTAGCGCCAGCCGTCAGAAACTGGAAAGTCAGATTTCAACCCTGTACGGTGGTCGCCTGGCTGAAGAGATTATTTACGGCGTCGAGCATGTCTCTACCGGTGCGTCGAACGACATTAAAGTCGCGACCAACCTGGCGAGAAACATGGTCACTCAGTGGGGCTTCTCCGACAAGCTGGGCCCGTTGCTGTATGCGGAAGAAGAAGGCGAAGTATTCCTTGGCCGTTCCGTGGCAAAAGCGAAACATATGTCGGATGAAACGGCACGTATCATCGATCAGGAAGTGAAAGCATTGATTGAGCGTAACTACAATCGTGCGCGTCAGCTCCTGAATGAGAATATGGACATCCTTCACGCCATGAAAGATGCGTTGATGAAGTATGAAACCATCGATGCGCCGCAGATTGATGACCTGATGTCACGTCGTGATGTACGTCCGCCGGCGGGCTGGGAAGAGCCGGGTACGAACAATTCTGACAATAATGGTACGCCTCGTGCGCCACGTCCGGTTGATGAACCACGTACGCCGAATCCGGGCAACACCATGTCAGAACAGCTGGGCGACAAATAAGTTATCCGCTGTGTGGAACCTGTTCTTCTTTGAAACCCCGGGGCTTGCTCCGGGGTTTTTCTTTACCGATTAACTGCAATAATTTCAGGGATTTTAGTCATGAAACTTCATGCTCAGGGCTCAATGCTCGATCTCTCTCATCCTCATGTGATGGGGATCCTCAATGTCACGCCAGATTCGTTCTCTGACGGCGGCACGCACAATACACTGATTGAAGCCGTCAAACATGCCAATCTGATGATCAATGCTGGTGCGACAATTGTGGATATCGGCGGCGAGTCAACGCGGCCAGGTGCAGCGGATGTGAGCGTCGAAGAAGAACTGCAGCGAGTTATTCCGGTGGTCGAAGCCATTGCCCAGCGCTTTGAAGTGTGGATTTCAGTCGATACGTCAAAACCGGAAGTCATTCGCGAGTCGGCGCGCGTTGGGGCGCATATTATCAATGATATTCGCTCGCTTACCGAGCCGGGGGCACTGGAAGCCGCAGCAGAAACGGGCCTGCCCGTCTGCCTGATGCATATGCAAGGTCAGCCGAAAACCATGCAGGAAGCACCAAAATATGATGATGTGTTTGCTGATGTGAATCGCTTTTTTGCGCAGCATATCGCGCGGTGTGAGGAGGCAGGCATCGCAAAAGATAAATTGTTACTCGACCCGGGATTCGGTTTCGGTAAAAATCTCTCCCACAATTATGCGCTGCTTGCCCGGTTGGCTGAATTTCATCACTTTGGGCTGCCGTTGCTGGTGGGAATGTCCCGCAAGTCTATGGTCGGTCAGCTATTAAATGTCGGTCCTTCCGAACGGTTAAGCGGCAGTCTGGCCTGTGCGGTGATTGCCGCCATGCAGGGTGCGCAGATTATTCGTGTTCACGATGTGAAAGAAACAGTAGAGGCTATGCGGGTGGTGGAAGCCACGCTGTCAGCGAAGGAAAATAAGCGTTATGAGTAATCGTAAATATTTTGGCACCGATGGCATTCGTGGCCGTGTTGGCGACGCACCTATCACCCCTGATTTTGTTTTGAAACTGGGCTGGGCTGCGGGTAAGGTTCTCGCCCGTCACGGTTCGCGTAAAATTATTATTGGTAAAGATACGCGAATCTCTGGCTATATGCTGGAATCAGCGCTCGAAGCGGGCCTCGCCGCTGCCGGTCTTTCCGCATCGTTCACTGGTCCAATGCCGACACCGGCGGTTGCTTACCTGACGCGCACTTTCCGTGCGGAAGCGGGTATTGTCATTTCTGCCTCGCATAACCCTTTCTATGATAATGGCATTAAATTCTTTTCGATTGATGGCACGAAATTGCCGGATGCCGTAGAAGAGGCCATTGAAGCTGAAATGGAAAAAGAGCTGACATGCGTCGATTCTGCTGAATTGGGGAAAGCCAGCCGCATTGTTGACGCCGCAGGCCGTTATATCGAGTTCTGTAAGGCGACGTTCCCTAATGAACTGAGCCTTAATGCACTGAAAATTGTTGTTGATTGCGCTAATGGCGCAACTTATCACATTGCGCCTAGTGTTTTCCGCGAGCTGGGGGCGAAAGTCATCGCGATGGGTTGTGATCCTGACGGGGTCAACATTAATGAAAAATGTGGTGCCACGGATGTTGCCGCGCTGCAGCAGCGAGTGCTGGCTGAAAAGGCCGACCTGGGCATTGCATTTGATGGTGACGGCGATCGGGTCATTATGGTTGACCACCAGGGCAATAAAGTCGATGGCGATCAGATCATGTATATCATTGCGCGTGAAGGGCTACGCCAGGGGCAACTGCGCGGTGGCGCGGTGGGCACGCTGATGAGCAACATGGGATTAGAAGTGGCCCTCAAGCAACTGGGTATTCCTTTTGCCCGCGCGAAAGTGGGCGATCGCTATGTGCTGGAAAAAATGCAGGAAAAAGGCTGGCGCATTGGTGCGGAAAACTCCGGGCATGTGATCCTGCTTGATAAAACTACCACCGGGGATGGGATCGTGGCGGCATTGCAAGTTGTGGCAGCGATGGTGCGCAATCATATGAATCTGCACGATCTGTGCAGTGGTATGAAAATGTTCCCGCAGGTGCTGGTGAATGTGCGCTTTACGGCTGGCAATGGCGATCCGCTCGAAGACGAAACGGTTAAAGCGGTAACGGCGGAAGTGGAGTCGACACTGGGCAACTGTGGCCGCGTACTGCTGCGTAAGTCGGGTACTGAGCCGCTGATCCGCGTAATGGTGGAAGGCGAGGATGAAGCACAGGTCACGGCGCTAGCGAATCGCATTGCAGATGCGGTAAAAGCGGTATAAGTGCATGTTAAGTGCTTAAAAAGGCGGCTATTGATACCTTTTTTGTGGACAGATATCGCAGTTTTGCTGTTTTTTTCCGCACTTGATAAAATGCGCTGAAATTGCCCTTGCGAAGGTCATTCGCTTTAGTTAGTATTCACACCCGCTTCAGTGGGAAAGCAAGAAGAGTCCCGCGTTTATTGGTTTGAAGCATTGGCTGCGGCAACCCCGCAAGGAACAGGTTGATTATGTACGAAGCTCTTTTAGTTATTTTCCTTATTGTAGCGCTGGCTCTGGTGGGTCTGATTATGCTGCAGCAAGGTAAAGGCGCTGACATGGGAGCCTCTTTTGGCGCTGGCGCGTCCGGTACACTGTTCGGTTCAAGTGGTTCTGGTAACTTCATGACCCGCATGACCGCAGTACTGGCAACTCTGTTTTTTATCATTAGCCTGGTGTTGGGTAATATCAACAGCAATAAAACCAATAAAGGAAGCGAGTGGGAAAATTTGAGTGCTCCGGCTAAAACCGAGCAAACTCAGCCAGCAGCGCCGGCGCAGCCGAGCAGCGATATCCCGCACTAATCAGTAAGTCGTGCCGAGGTGGTGGAATTGGTAGACACGCTACCTTGAGGTGGTAGTGCCCGATTGGGCTTACGGGTTCAAGTCCCGTCCTCGGTACCAATATTCCGGAAAAAAGACATCGAAAGATGTCTTTTTTTCGTCTGTAATCCGGGCGCTGAAATTCACTGGGTGTATTTGACTGTCAGAAACAAATAAACGCGTTTATCATAAGTGGCATGGTTGAGACCCTTGCGAACCTGCCCCCCTAAAAATAAGCCCTGCCTGTTCTGTCAGTTTTCACTTTAAACTCGCCATACCTGTTGCTTACCGCGCCCATGGGCGTGCTACTTAACTGGCAACAAAAAGGCGCCTTTCGGCGCCTTTTTCTACTCACATTCGCGATTACTTTTTATCATTGTGTTCCAGGTTTTCTACCTGCGGCAGGCCATTGCCGGAGGTGGTAGAGATCAAACCTGTCTGTACGTAGTTAAACAGTTTCTCACGCGTATCGGTAATATCCAGGTTCCGCATTGTTAACTGGCCAATACGATCGTCCGGGGAGAAGACGGACTCTCCTTTTTCCATGGTCAGACGCTCTGCTTTGTAGGTCAGGTTGTCAGACACGGTATTCAGGATGGAGTAATCGTTACCGCGACGCAGTTCCAGTGTGACTTCACCGGTAATGGCGCTTGCAACCCAACGTTGCAACGCATCACGCAGCATCAGCGCCTGCGGATCAAACCAGCGGCCCTGATACAACAACCGACCCAGCTGGCGACCATGCGCATGGTACTGCTCGATGGTATCTTCGTTATGAATACCGGTCAAAAGGCGTTCGTAAGCGATATGCAGCAGCGCCATCCCCGGTGCTTCGTAAATGCCGCGGCTTTTTGCTTCAATGATACGGTTTTCTATTTGGTCGCTCATACCCAGGCCGTGACGGCCACCAATGCGGTTGGCTTCCAGCATCAACTCTACATCATCAGTAAATGTTTTACCGTTCAGCGCCACCGGGTGACCACGTTCAAAACGCACTGTCACTTCTTCAGCCGGAATTTTGACGTTCTCATCCCAGAACTTAACACCCATAATCGGGTTGACGATTTTCACACTCGAATTAAGGAACTCAAGATCCTTCGCTTCGTGTGTTGCGCCCAACATATTGGAGTCAGTTGAGTAGGCTTTTTCTGCCGACATTTTGTAGTCAAAACCGGAAGCGGTCATGAATTCGGACATTTCCTGACGGCCGCCCAGCTCATCAATAAAATCGGTATCCAGCCACGGCTTATAGATTTTCAGTTCGGCGTTGGTCAGCAGACCGTAACGATAGAAGCGCTCAATATCATTACCTTTATAGGTGCTTCCATCACCCCAGATGTTTACGCCGTCTTCTTTCATCGCAGCAACCAGCATCGTACCGGTTACGGCACGGCCGAGCGGCGTGGTATTGAAATAGGTCAGGCCGCCAGTAGTATTGTGGAATGCGCCGCACTGAATCGCCGCAATACCTTCAGCAACGAGCTGTTTCCGGCAGTCGATCAGCCGGGCATTTTCCGCACCGTATTCTTTCGCGCGACGGGGAATCGCTTCATAGTCATCCTCATCCGGTTGGCCCAGATTTGCCGTATAGGCATAAGGAACCGCGCCTTTTTGGCGCATCCACAACAGCGCCGCGCTGGTATCCAGACCGCCAGAGAAAGCGATGCCAATACGTTGACCTGCGGGAAGATGCTTGAGAATCGTCGTCATAAAAAAATCCCTGCTTGATAGACCTATGGAGAAAGACTTTACAGCCACGCCACCACGTTTGTGCCATTCATTTGAGTTTCCTAATGAATGGTTATGCAAAATAAATGAGTTTTCATTTAATCATCTTTTGATGATGACCGGAAGAGAAGAGTGCAATTTTCATCGTAATATTGCCGTGATACCTCGACTGACCACGTTAAAATTTTGGGGGACTCTATGCATACTTCCAGGCGCACGGGATGCTAACGCTGTGAGGTTGACAGATAGTTATGTTTTTCAATATACTGCAAGCCGATTTTACGTCCCGTCTTCGGTACCAAATCCCAGCATTATTTGCAAATTCGCTCTCGAACGAGTAGAATTTGCCACGTTTCAGGCGCGGGGTGGAGCAGCCTGGTAGCTCGTCGGGCTCATAACCCGAAGGTCGTCGGTTCAAATCCGGCCCCCGCAACCACTTTCCCTAAGTGTTCTTTTTCAAATATACTATGAGGACTTAACGCCTTCGTAGCTGGATTTGAAAAAAACACTCATGGAAGGTTCTCCAGACCGCATTTGCGGTTATAGGGTTCAGTTATTTAAAGCCCCGATTTATCGGGGTTTTTTGTTATCTGACTACGGAATAACTGGGCTATAGGCCCTTTTTTTATGTCTTGGGGGTGGACTTGTCCACATTAGAGCAAAAGTTAACAGAGATGATTACGGCGCCGGTTGAAGCACTGGGCTATGAACTGGTCGGTATTGAGTTTGTACGTGGGCGTACATCCACGCTGCGCATCTATATTGATAGTGAAGATGGCATCAATGTTGATGATTGCGCTGATGTTAGCCACCAGGTCAGTGCGGTATTGGACGTTGAAGATCCGATTACCGTAGCTTACAACCTGGAAGTTTCTTCTCCAGGTCTTGAGCGTCCTTTGTTTACGGCTGAGCACTATACGCGTTTTAAGGGCGAAGAAGTCTCGCTGGTGCTGCGTATGGCGGTACAGAATCGTCGTAAGTGGCAGGGCATCATTAAAGATGTCGATGGCGAGATGATCACCGTTACGGTCGAAGGTAAAGATGAAGTGTTCGCATTGAGCAATATTCAGAAAGCGAACCTGGTCCCCCACTTTTAACAGTCTGAATTGAGGTGAAAGGCCCCCGATGAACAAAGAAATTTTGGCTGTTGTTGAAGCTGTTTCTAACGAAAAATCGCTTCCGCGTGAAAAAATCTTTGAAGCGCTGGAAAGTGCTCTGGCTACAGCAACCAAGAAAAAATATGAACAAGAGATCGATGTGCGTGTAAGTATCGATCGTAAAAGCGGTGATTTCGATACATTCCGTCGCTGGCTCGTTGTTGAAGAAGTAACGCAGCCGACGCGTGAAATCACTCTGGAAGCGGCACGTTACGAAGATGAGAGCCTGAACGTTGACGATTACGTCGAAGATCAGATCGAATCCGTCACCTTCGACCGCATCACTACGCAAACTGCGAAGCAAGTTATCGTACAGAAAGTACGTGAAGCTGAACGCGCCATGGTGGTAGACCAATTCCGCGAGCATGAAGGCGAAATCATCACCGGCGTTGTGAAAAAAGTGAACCGCGACAATATCACGCTTGATCTTGGCAACAATGCGGAAGCTGTGATCCTGCGTGAAGATATGCTCCCGCGTGAAAACTTCCGCCCAGGCGATCGCATCCGTGGTGTACTGTACGCAGTGCGTCCGGAAGCCCGGGGTGCGCAGCTGTTTGTGACCCGTTCCAAACCGGAAATGTTGGTCGAGCTGTTCCGCATTGAAGTGCCGGAAATTGGCGAAGAAGTGATTGAAATTAAAGCTGCGGCTCGCGATCCGGGTTCACGCGCTAAAATCGCGGTGAAAACGAACGACAAGCGTATCGATCCGGTCGGTGCTTGCGTTGGTATGCGTGGCGCGCGCGTTCAGGCGGTTTCAACGGAACTTGGCGGTGAACGCATTGATATCGTGCTGTGGGACGACAACCCGGCACAGTTTGTTATCAACGCGATGGCACCGGCTGACGTTGCCTCAATCGTGGTGGATGAAGACAAACACACGATGGATATCGCAGTAGAAGCGGGCAACCTGGCGCAAGCGATCGGCCGTAATGGGCAGAACGTGCGTCTCGCGTCTCAACTGAGCGGCTGGGAACTCAACGTAATGACCGTTGAAGACCTGCAATCTAAGCATCAGGCTGAAGCGCATGCGGCGATTGATACCTTCACTCGTTACCTGGACATCGACGAAGATTTCGCTGCCGTTCTGGTCGAAGAAGGTTTCTCTACGCTGGAAGAACTGGCCTATGTGCCAATCAAAGAGCTGCTGGAAATTGACGGTCTGGATGAAGATACCGTCGAAGCCCTGCGCGATCGTGCGAAAAATGCGCTGACCACTCTGGCGCTGGCACAGGAAGAAAGTCTGGGCAATAAAGAACCCGCTGAAGACTTACTTAACCTGGAAGGGCTGGATCGCGCACTGGCATTTAAACTGGCTGCTCGTGGTGTTTGTACGCTTGAAGACCTCGCCGAACAAGGCGTGGACGACCTGAGCGATATCGAAGGGTTAACCGACGAGAAAGCAGGTGAGCTCATCATGGCCGCACGTAATATTTGCTGGTTTGGTGACGAAGCGTAATAAACTGTAGCAGGAAGGAACAGCATGACAGATGTAACCGTAAAAACGCTGGCCGCTGAGATTCAAACCTCTGTGGACCGCCTGGTACAGCAATTTGCTGATGCAGGGATCCGCAAGTCTGCTGAAGACTCAGTAACAGCGCAAGAAAAGCAGACGCTATTAGCGCACCTGAACCGTGAACATGGCTCAGGTCCTGATAAGCTGACGCTGCAGCGTAAAACGCGCAGCACATTAAGTATTCAGGGCACCGGTGGTAAAAGTAAATCGGTGCAGATCGAAGTCCGTAAAAAGCGCACCTTTGTAAAACGCGATCCACAAGAGGCTGAACGTCTCGCTGCGGAAGAAGAGGCGATGCGCGAAGCGGAAGAGAAGGCCCGTCGTGAAGCACAGGAACTTGCTGAGCGCGAAGCCGAAGAAAAAGCAAAGCGTGACGCCGAAAGCCGTGTGAAACGTGAAGCCGAAGAAAAAGCTAAACGCGAACATGCTGAAAATGCAAAACGTGAGGCTGCGGAAAATAGCAAAGTGAGCAATCAACAATCTGACGAAATGACCAGGACTGCCCAGGCGGAAAAAGCCCGCCGTGAATCCGAAGCGCAAGAACTCAAGCGCAAAGCGGAAGAAGAGGCTCGTCGTAAACTGGAAGAAAACGCACGTCGCGTAGCGGAAGAAGCTCGTCGTATGGCAGAACAGAATGAAAATGGCTGGAAAGCCGGCGAAGAAGAAGAAACTGTCGGTGATTATCACGTAACCACTTCCCAGCACGCGCGTCAGGCTGAAGATGACAATGACCGCGAAGTTGAAGGTGGTCGTGGTCGTGGCCGCACCGCAAAAGCGCCGCGTCCGAAAAAAGGTAACAAACACGCTGAAAGCAAAGCCGACCGTGAAGAAGCGCGTGCTGCGGTTCGTGGCGGTAAAGGTGGGCGCCAGCGTAAAGGTTCTACTCTGCAACAGGGCTTCCAGAAGCCGGCGCAGGCGGTTAACCGTGATGTTGTGATTGGCGAAACCCTGACTGTTGGCGAACTGGCCAACAAGATGGCGGTGAAAGGTTCTCAGGTCATCAAAGCGATGATGAAACTGGGCGCAATGGCCACCATCAACCAGGTGATCGACCAGGAAACGGCACAACTGGTTGCCGAAGAAATGGGCCACAAAGTTATCCTGCGTCGTGAAAACGAGCTGGAAGAAGCAGTAATGAGCGACCGTGATACTGGCGCTGCCGCTGAACCGCGCGCACCGGTTGTGACCATTATGGGTCACGTTGACCACGGTAAAACCTCTCTGCTCGACTACATTCGTTCTACGAAAGTGGCTTCTGGCGAAGCGGGCGGCATTACTCAGCATATCGGTGCTTACCACGTTGAAACTGACAACGGGATGATCACCTTCCTGGATACCCCAGGCCACGCCGCGTTTACCGCAATGCGTGCCCGTGGTGCGCAGGCAACAGATATCGTGGTATTGGTTGTTGCTGCAGACGACGGCGTAATGCCGCAAACTATTGAGGCTATCCAGCACGCGAAAGCGGCGCAGGTGCCAGTGGTAGTTGCAGTAAACAAAATTGATAAGCCGGAAGCTGATCCGGACCGTGTGAAGAATGAACTGACTCAGTACGGGATCATTCCGGAAGAGTGGGGCGGCGAAAGCCAGTTCGTCCACGTATCTGCTAAAGCGGGTACCGGCATTGATGAACTGCTCGACGCGATTCTGCTGCAGGCGGAAGTTCTGGAGCTGAAAGCGGTTCGTAAAGGTATGGCAAGTGGCGTCGTTATCGAATCCTTCCTGGATAAAGGTCGTGGTCCGGTAGCAACGGTTCTGGTGCGTGAAGGTACGCTGCATAAAGGCGATATCGTACTGTGTGGTTTTGAGTACGGTCGCGTGCGTGCGATGCGTGATGAACTGGGTCGTGAAGTGACCGAAGCGGGTCCGTCCATTCCGGTGGAAATTCTCGGTATGTCCGGTGTCCCTGCAGCGGGTGACGAAGCGACAGTCGTCCGTGACGAGAAAAAAGCGCGTGAAGTGGCGCTGTATCGTCAGGGTAAATTCCGCGAAGTCAAACTGGCACGTCAGCAGAAATCCAAACTGGAAAACATGTTTGCCAACATGACCGAAGGCGAAGTTCACGAAGTGAACATCGTCATGAAGGCCGACGTTCAGGGTTCTGTGGAAGCGATTGCCGACTCTCTGCTGAAATTGTCTACCGACGAAGTCAAAGTGAAGATCGTGGGCTCTGGCGTAGGTGGTATCACCGAAACCGACGCAACACTGGCTGCGGCTTCGAATGCGATTCTGGTGGGCTTCAACGTTCGTGCTGATGCGTCTGCGCGCCGCGTTATCGAGGCGGAAAGCCTGGATCTGCGTTACTACTCGGTCATTTATAACCTGATCGACGAAGTGAAAGCAGCGATGAGCGGTATGCTTTCTCCGGAACTGAAACAGCAGATCATCGGTCTGGCTGAAGTTCGCGACGTCTTCAAATCGCCGAAATTTGGCGCGATCGCAGGCTGTATGGTTACCGAAGGTGTGGTTAAACGTCACAACCCAATCCGTGTCCTGCGCGACAACGTGGTTATCTATGAAGGCGAGCTGGAATCCCTGCGTCGCTTCAAAGATGACGTCAACGAAGTTCGTAACGGTATGGAGTGTGGTATCGGCGTGAAGAACTACAATGACGTACGTACTGGCGATATGATCGAAGTGTTCGAAATTATCGAGATCCAGCGTACCATCGAGTAATCAACGCGATAGTGCAATGTAGGCCGGGGAAGCGCAGCGCCACCCGGCAAGAAATATCAAAAGGGGCTACGGCCCCTTTTTAGTCTGGAGAATTATTATGGCGAAAGAATTTGGTCGCCCTCAGCGCGTCGCTCAGGAACTGCAAAAAGAGATTGCGATTATCCTGCAGCGCGAGATCAAAGATCCGCGTTTGGGTATGATGACCACGGTTTCCGGTGTTGAGGTGTCCCGCGATCTGGCGTATGCCAAAGTGTTTGTCACCTTCCTCAACGATAAAGATGAAGCCTCGATTAAAGCAGGCATCAAAGCGTTGCATGATGCATCCGGTTTTATTCGTACCCTGTTGGGCAAAGCGATGCGTCTGCGTATTGTGCCGGAACTGACCTTCTTCTATGACAATTCGCTGGTCGAAGGGATGCGTATGTCCAATCTCGTCACCAGCGTGGTGAAACACGATGACGAGCGTCGTGTGAACCCGGACGACAACAAGGAGGACTGATGAGTCGTCCTCGTCGTCGCGGTCGCGATGTGCATGGCGTACTGCTGTTGGATAAACAGCAAGGTGCGTCCAGTAATGATGTACTGCAGAAAGTAAAACGTCTCTATAATGCCAACCGCGCTGGGCATACCGGCGCGTTGGATCCGCTGGCTACCGGCATGCTGCCGATTTGCCTCGGAGAAGCGACGAAATTCTCCCAGTATCTGCTTGATTCTGATAAACGTTACCGGGTCATTGCCCGCCTCGGGCAGCGTACCGATACATCGGATGCGGATGGGCAGGTTGTGGAAGAACGCCCGTTGACCTTCACCGCCGATCAATTGACGGTGGCACTGGAGAGTTTCCGCGGCGATACACAGCAAGTGCCTTCGATGTACTCTGCATTGAAATATCAGGGGAAGAAACTCTACGAATATGCGCGCCAGGGGATAGATGTCCCCCGTGAGGCACGCCCAATTACCGTTTATGAACTGTTGTTCATTCGCCATGAAGGTAACGAACTGGAGCTTGAAATCCACTGTTCGAAGGGCACCTATATCCGCACTATCATTGATGATCTGGGCGAAAAACTGGGCTGTGGCGCGCACGTTATCTATTTGCGCCGCCTGGCGGTCAGCAAATATCCCGTTGAACGCATGGTAACGCTGGAACAGCTGCAGGAACGTGTAACGCAGGCTGAACAACAAGGTATCCCGGCGGCGCAACTGTTGGATCCTCTGTTGATGCCGATGGATAGCCCGGCGTCAGATTTCCCGGTGGTGAATATCCCTTCTGTTGTGGCGGCGTACTTTAAAAACGGTCAGCCAGTGCGTGCCTCAGCCGCGCCAAAAGATGGCCTGGTTCGCGTCACGGAAGGTGAAGACGAGACGTTTATCGGGATGGGCGAAATTGATGGTGAGGGGCGTGTTGCTCCCCGTCGTCTTGTGGTCGAATATCCTGCTGTATAACGGGCCTGGCTTGCGGGAATCCGTGACTACGAGTAGAATATTGCCGCTTAATGTCTGGCTTAGTGGTTAACTGGGTCTGGCGTTAAACCTGGGGTCGCTGAATTAGAGATCGGCACCCTTTCCTTTTTTTATCACTGGAGTTCAAAATGTCTCTAAGCGTTGAAGCTAAAGCAAAAATCGTTTCCGAGTTTGGTCGTGGTTCTAACGACAGCGGTTCTACCGAAGTTCAGGTTGCGCTGCTGACTGCTCAGATTAACCACCTGCAGGGTCACTTTGCAGAGCACAAAAAAGATCACCACAGCCGTCGTGGTCTGCTGCGCATGGTTTCTCAGCGTCGTAAACTGCTCGACTACCTGAAACGTAAAGACGTTGCACGCTACACCGCGCTGATCGAGCGTCTGGGTCTGCGTCGCTAAGTCTGGCGAGTTTCAAGAAGGGGCCTACAAGGCCCCTTTTTTCAACCAGGCGGCAGCAATTGGCAGTAAACTAATGTATTGTTGCCATGTATGATCTTCTCTGCAGAGGTTCGCGCGGCTAATGAGAGCCTTTATCCGCAATGGGGCGGGTCAGGATTGTCATTAGTCGCGAGGATGCAAGAAGGTCCTGTTAAATAATCAGCACGCCTGAGGTGTGCTGATCTTCATTAAGAAAGGATAGAATTTTGCTGAATCCGATCATTCGTAAATTCCAGTATGGTCAACATACCGTCACGCTGGAAACCGGCATGATGGCGCGTCAGGCCACTGCTGCCGTAATGGTAAGCATGGATGACACCGCTGTATTTGTGACCGTTGTTGGCCAGAAAAAAGCTAAACCGGGTCAGGACTTTTTCCCACTGACCGTTAACTACCAGGAGCGTACCTACGCTGCCGGTAAAATCCCGGGCGGTTTCTTCCGCCGCGAAGGCCGTCCGAGCGAAGGCGAAACCCTGATTGCACGTCTGATTGACCGTCCGGTTCGTCCGCTGTTCCCGGAAGGTTTCGTTAACGAAGTGCAGGTTATTGCGACCGTTGTTTCCGTTAACCCACAGGTTAACCCGGACATCGTTGCAATGATCGGTGCGTCTGCTGCGCTGTCACTGTCCGGTATTCCGTTCAACGGCCCGATCGGTGCTGCTCGTGTGGGTTATATTAATGACCAGTACGTACTGAACCCGACCCAAGAAGAGCTGAAAGAAAGCAAGCTGGATCTGGTGGTTGCTGGTACCGAAGCTGCGGTGCTGATGGTTGAGTCTGAAGCAGAACTGCTGAGCGAAGATCAGATGTTAGGTGCAGTGGTATATGGCCACGACCAGCAGCAGGTTGTTATCCAGAACATCAACGATCTGGTGAAAGAAGCGGGTAAACCGCGTTGGGACTGGCAGCCAGAAGCCGTGAACGAAGCGCTGAACGCGCGCGTTGCTGCACTGGCTGAATCACGTCTGAGCGATGCTTACCGCATCACCGACAAACAAGAGCGTTATGCTCAGGTTGATGTTATCAAATCTGAAACCATCGCGACGTTGGTTGCCGAAGACGAAACGCTGGACGCTAACGAGCTGGGCGAAATCCTGCACGCTATCGAGAAAAATGTCGTTCGTAGTCGCGTGTTGGCTGGCGAACCGCGTATCGATGGCCGTGAAAAAGACATGATCCGTGGTCTGGACGTCCGTACCGGCGTTCTGCCGCGTACCCACGGTTCTGCTCTGTTCACCCGTGGTGAAACTCAGGCGCTGGTAACGGCGACGCTGGGTACGGCGCGTGATGCTCAGATCATCGACGAACTGATGGGTGAGCGTACTGACTCCTTCCTGTTCCATTACAACTTCCCTCCGTACTCCGTAGGTGAAACCGGGATGGTAGGTTCGCCGAAACGTCGTGAAATTGGTCACGGCCGCCTGGCAAAACGCGGTGTACTGGCTGTCATGCCGGATGCAGATAAATTCCCGTACACCGTACGTGTTGTTTCTGAAATCACCGAATCCAATGGTTCTTCTTCCATGGCTTCTGTGTGTGGCGCATCTCTGGCGCTGATGGATGCCGGTGTTCCGGTGAAAGCTGCCGTTGCGGGTATCGCAATGGGCCTGGTGAAAGAAGGCGAAAACTTCGTCGTGCTGTCTGACATCCTGGGTGATGAAGACCACCTGGGCGATATGGACTTCAAAGTAGCGGGTTCCCGCGACGGTATCTCTGCTCTGCAGATGGATATCAAAATTGAAGGCATCACCAAAGAGATCATGCAGGTTGCGCTGAACCAGGCGAAAGGTGCACGTTTGCATATTCTGGGCGTGATGGAGCAGGCGATTAACGCGCCGCGTGGTGATATTTCAGAATTCGCACCGCGTATTCACACCATTAAGATCAATCCGGACAAAATCAAAGATGTGATCGGTAAAGGCGGCTCCGTAATCCGTGCGCTGACCGAAGAAACCGGCACGACCATTGAAATCGAAGATGACGGTACTGTGAAAATTGCAGCGACCGATGGCGATAAAGCGAAACATGCTATTCGTCGTATCGAAGAGATCACGGCTGAGATCGAAGTGGGCCGCATCTACAACGGTAAAGTGACCCGTATCGTCGACTTTGGCGCGTTTGTTGCCATTGGTGGCGGTAAAGAAGGTCTGGTACACATTTCTCAGATCGCTGACAAGCGTGTAGAGAAAGTGACTGACTACCTGCAGATGGGTCAGGAAGTGCCAGTTAAAGTTCTGGAAGTTGACCGCCAGGGCCGTATCCGTCTGAGCATTAAAGAAGCAACTGAGCAAACTCAGCCTGCAGAAGCGGTAGAAGCGCCGCAAGCAGAGCAGGGCGAGTAAGTCAGGTTGCCTTTGCCCTCCGCATTAGCGGAGGGCTTATTAGCAGGCAGGACGCCATGTTTGCAGCCGGGGGACAGGACGTTCATCCAATTGTTGTCTTCGGGAGTGGGAAATGAAGCCTTTTTTGCGCTGGTGTTTCGTTGCGACAGCTTTAACGCTGGCAGGATGCAGCAACTCTGCCTGGCGTAAGAGCGAAGTCCTCGCGGTGCCATTGCAACCGACTTTGCAGCAAGAAGTGATTCTGGCACGTATGGAACAAATTCTTGCCAGTCGGGCTTTAACCGATGATGAACGCGCACAGCTTTTATATGAGCGCGGAGTATTGTATGATAGCCTCGGTTTGAGAGCCTTAGCGCGAAATGATTTCTCACAAGCGCTGGCGATTCGACCTGATATGCCTGAAGTATTCAATTACTTAGGCATTTATTTAACGCAGGCAGGCAATTTTGATGCTGCCTATGAAGCGTTTGATTCTGTACTTGAGCTTGATCCAACTTACAACTACGCGCACTTAAATCGCGGTATCGCATTACATTACGGCGGCCGTAATAAGTTAGCGCAAGATGATCTGCTGGCGTTTTATCAAGACGATCCTAATGATCCTTTCCGGAGTCTGTGGCTTTATATCGTTGAGCGGAAGCTCGATGAGAAGCAGGCTAAAGAAGCACTGAAACAGCGCTTCGAAAAATCGGATAAGGAACAGTGGGGATGGAACATTGTCGAGTTCTACCTCGGTGACATCAGTGAAGCAACGCTGATGGATCGCCTGAAGGCGGACGCAACGGATAACACCTCGCTCGCTGAGCATCTCAGTGAAACCAACTTCTATTTAGGTAAGTACTACCTAAGTCTGGGGGATAAGGACAGCGCCACGGCACTGTTCAAACTAGCGGTTGCCAACAACGTCCATAATTTTGTTGAGCACCGTTACGCATTGTTGGAATTAGCGCTCTTGGGCCAGGAGCACGACGACCTGGCAGAATCGGACCAGCAATAGCTGACGAACATATCAGCCCGTAATCTCTTTTGATTGCCATCATCTTCGCGGGTGAGGGCTTTATTGTTCGTTAATTAACCTACTTTGAGCCGGTTCACACTTTTCAATGAAAATTGCTAATTTTTTTCACGATGAGTTATGTAGACTGGCCGCCAATGACATAGAGGCACTTGTACTACATGGCTGAATTCGAAACCACTTTTGCAGATCTGGGCCTGAAGGCTCCTATCCTTGAAGCCCTTAACGATCTCGGTTACGAAAAACCATCTCCGATCCAGGCTGAGTGCATTCCGCACCTGCTTTCTGGTCGTGACGTGCTGGGTATGGCCCAGACTGGTAGCGGTAAAACCGCAGCGTTTTCCCTGCCACTGCTTAACAACATCGATCCGGACCTGCGTGCGCCGCAGATCCTCGTGCTTGCTCCGACCCGCGAACTGGCGGTTCAGGTTGCTGAAGCCATGACCGATTTCTCTAAACATATGCGCGGCGTAAGCGTGGTTGCCCTGTATGGCGGCCAGCGTTATGACGTGCAATTACGCGCCCTGCGCCAGGGGCCGCAGATCGTCGTCGGTACGCCGGGTCGTCTGCTGGATCACCTGAAACGCGGCACGCTGGATCTCTCTAAACTGAGCGGTCTGGTGCTGGATGAAGCAGACGAAATGCTGCGCATGGGCTTTATCGAAGACGTTGAAACCATTATGGCGCAGATCCCGGAAGGTCATCAGACCGCTCTGTTCTCTGCAACCATGCCGGAAGCCATTCGTCGCATCACCCGTCGCTTTATGAAAGAGCCGCAGGAAGTGCGCATTCAATCCAGCGTGACCACACGCCCGGACATCAGCCAGAGCTACTGGACGGTGTACGGCATGCGCAAAAACGAAGCGCTGGTGCGTTTCCTGGAAGCGGAAGATTTTGATGCGGCGATCATTTTCGTCCGTACCAAAAACGCAACGCTGGAAGTGGCTGAAGCGCTGGAGCGCAACGGCTACAACAGCGCCGCGCTGAACGGTGACATGAACCAGGCGCTGCGTGAGCAAACGCTGGAACGTCTGAAAGATGGTCGTCTGGATATTCTGATCGCAACCGACGTTGCTGCACGTGGTCTGGACGTTGAACGTATCAGCCTGGTCGTTAACTACGACATCCCGATGGATTCTGAATCCTACGTTCACCGTATTGGCCGTACCGGTCGTGCGGGTCGCGCCGGCCGCGCACTGCTGTTCGTTGAGAACCGCGAACGTCGTCTGCTGCGCAACATTGAACGTACGATGAAGCTGACCATTCCGGAAGTGGAACTGCCGAACGCAGAACTGCTGGGCAAACGCCGTCTGGAAAAATTCGCCGCTAAAGTTCAGCAGCAGCTGGAAAGCAGCGATCTGGATCAGTACCGTGCACTGCTGGCAAAAATCCAGCCTGCTTCCGAAGAAGAGATGGATATCGAAACGCTGGCCGCTGCACTGCTGAAAATGGCTCAGGGCGAACGTCCACTGATCCTGCCGCCGGATGCGCCGATGCGTCCGCGTCGCGAGTTCCGTGAGCGTGATGAGCGTTTCGAACGCCGCGGCGACCGTAACGATCGTGGCCCGCGTGGCGACCGTCCGGAACGTGCTGGTGAAGACCGTCCGCGCCGTGAGCGTCGTGATGTTGGCGAAATGGAACTGTACCGTATTGAAGTGGGCCGTGATGACGGTGTTGAAGTTCGTCATATCGTTGGCGCCATCGCGAACGAAGGTGACATCAGCAGCCGTTACATCGGTAACATCAAACTGTTCGGTACCCACTCCACTATCGAACTGCCGAAAGGCATGCCGGGCGAAGTTCTGCAGCACTTTACCCGTACGCGTATTCTGAACAAGCCGATGAATATGCAACTGCTGGGCGATGCACAGCCGCGTGAGCGTAGCGAACGTCGCGGTGGTGGTGAGCGCCGTGGTGGTGGTTTCGGTGGCGAACGTCGTGAAGGCGGTCGCGGTGGTGAAGGCCGCCGTTTTAGCGGTGAGCGTCAGGAAGGTCGTGGTTTCGGCGGTGAACGTCGTGCCCCGCGCCGCGATCGTGACGACAGCGCCCCACGTCGCCGTAACGACGCATAATTCGCGTTACATAGCGTAAAGAAATAGATACAGCCCCGATCGAAATGATTGGGGCTTTTTTTATCTGTAATGTACTCCTGTACTGGTACAATGTGGCGTTTTCACTTTCCGGCATTGACCATCACAGGAGAATTTTTCAGATGTCGACACTGACAACCACTCAGGCTTCCCCTTCGCTGTTCGGCGGGGTGGTGATTATCGGCGGCACGATCATTGGCGCAGGCATGTTTTCGCTGCCCGTGGTGATGTCCGGCGCGTGGTTCTTCTGGTCGCTGCTGGCACTGGTTTTTACCTGGTTTTGCATGTTGCACTCCGGGCTGATGATCCTTGAGGCAAACCTGAACTATCGCAGCGGCGCGAGCTTTGACACCATCACTAAAGATCTGCTCGGCAAAGGCTGGAACCTGGTCAACGGCGCCTCCATTGCCTTTGTTCTCTATATTCTGACTTATGCCTATATTTCAGCGAGCGGCTCCATTCTGCATCACACCTTTGCGGAAATGTCGCTGAATGTGCCAGCTCGTCTGGCAGGCTTTGTCTTTGCGCTGGCGGTGGCGTTTATCGTCTGGCTCTCCACCCACGCAGTGAGCCGTATGACAGCGATTGTCCTCGGCGCGAAAGTGATCACCTTTTTTCTCACTTTCGGCAGTCTGCTGGGGCACGTACAGCCCGCCACGCTGTTCAATGTGGCGCAAAGCAATGCGTCCTACACGCCCTATTTGTTAATGACGCTGCCGTTCTGTCTGGCATCGTTCGGGTACCACGGTAATGTCCCTAGTCTGATGAAATATTACGGCAAAGACCCCCGCACCATCATCCGTTGCCTGGTTTACGGCACGCTGCTGGCGTTGGGGTTGTATGTTGTCTGGCTGCTGGTGACGATGGGCAATATTCCGCGCCCTGCATTTATTGAGATCGCAGCGAAAGGCGGCAACATTGATGTGCTGGTACAGGCGTTAAGCGGCGTGCTGAACAGTCGCAGCCTGGATCTGCTACTGGTCATTTTCTCTAACTTTGCGGTTGCCAGTTCCTTCCTGGGCGTCACGTTGGGGCTGTTTGATTACCTTGCGGATCTGTTTGGTTTTGATGATTCGCCGCGCGGGCGTTTTAAAACGGCACTGCTGACATTCATCCCGCCGGTTATCGGTGGAGTGCTCTGGCCGAACGGTTTTTTATACGCCATTGGTTATGCGGGCCTGGCAGCGACCATATGGGCAGCCATTGTTCCGGCGCTGCTGGCAAACGCTTCCCGTAAACGCTTTGGCAGCCCGGCGTTTCGCGTCTGGGGCGGGAAAGCGATGATTGCCCTGATCCTGCTCTTTGGCGCAGGTAACGCCGTCGTACATCTGCTGTCCAGCTTTAACCTGTTACCCGTTTACCAGTAACGTCTGACACTTTGCCCGGCCCGCAAATCGTGCGGGCCGGGCAAAGAACGGTTTACCCCAATAGTTCTTCTTTCACCTGCATTGCCAACTCAAACGAGTAGAGCCGTGCCTGGTGATCAAAAATCTGCCCGTTCACCATGATCTCGTCGGCTCCAGTTTCACGCAGGATGGATTCGAGGCCGTGGCGCACTTTCGCTTTGTCCCCCACCAGCGACATACTCAATGCCTGCTGCACGCCATACTGCTCCGACGGCGACCAGAACTTATCCATATTCTCGATAGGTGGCGGCAGTTGCGCACTTTCACCACGACGCAGCCGGACAAACGCCTGCTGCATAGAGGTAAACAGAAACTCCGCATCGCGATTACTGTCGGCGGCAACAATATTAATGCACACCATCGCGTAGGGTTTTTCCAGCCGTTCGGAGGGTTTGAATTGCGTACGGTAAAGGTGCAGCGCCTGGAACAGCATATCCGGAGCAAAATGCGAGGCGAAAGCAAAGGGCAAGCCGAGTTGCGCCGCCAGTTGCGCACTGTACAGGCTTGAGCCTAACAGCCACACCGGGATCTTTTCACCATAACCCGGTACGGGGCGTACAGGCGGGTTCGGATCGCGCGCGTCAAACCAGTTCACCAGTTCCGCCACGTCGCGCGGGAAGTTATCAATATCGCCACTCATATGGCGACGTAACGCCATCATGGTGCGCTGATCGCTGCCTGGCGCACGGCCAAGCCCAAGATCGATACGGCCAGGATAGAGTGTATTCAACGTGCCGAACTGCTCAGCGATCACCAGCGGTGAGTGGTTAGGGAGCATCACGCCGCCAGAACCCAGGTGCAGGGTTTGTGTGTTCGCCGCCAGATAACCAATCAGCACCGACGTCGCCGCGCTGGCGATGCCGGTCATATTGTGGTGTTCTGCCAGCCAGTAACGATGATAACCGCGCTTTTCGGCAAGTTTCGCCAGATCCAGCGAATGGGTGAATGCCTCGCGGGCACTGGAATGTTGCGGGATCGGTGCCAGATCGAGCACCGAAAAAGGAATGGCTTTCTCAGACATAAAAGACTCACTTTGCTACAGCATCGTCATCAGATTGAAGGTCTTCTTCCAGCCTGGCGCAAAGTGCTGCACCCGGCCAGAAAAGCTGCAACTTTCATACTGCATGAGGATCGGTATATTGCTGTTAACAAAGTGAGCTATTTATTTACAACTGCAACGCAAGGCCAGGTAATCTGCGCCAGTAGCCATTACAATCGCTATTTGCTGCCAGCGGTAGCGGCGCTGCGCCGGTTTCATTTGCGCGAAAGGCATCAAGCATGGCAAACGTGTCATTACCCATCGGCGACAGACGCACCATATCAACGATCCCTTTCATGGACGCCAGTTCATTACCAAGGTTATACACATAACCGCTCATGGTCTGGATACCGTTCAGGACGAATACCTGCTGATTTTCCTGCGACAACATGCTGCGCCCGTTCGGGTATTTAATACAGCACGTTTCACATTCATCTTTCGGTCTGTCTTCCGAGCGGGCGGTAAAGCAGCGCGCGGAGTAGGCCAGCGGCAGGTGCCCGTAGCTCAACACTTCCACTTCAAAGTGCTGGCGAATGCCCAGGCTTTCACACTGCTCAAGCAGGTTGACAAGCCAGTCGCGGGAAAGCTCCACCGGCATGCACCAACGTACCATGCCCTGTTTTTGCAGCAGGCGCAGGGTAACCGCGTTATAGCAGTTAAGCGCATGGCCTGCGACGAACGGTAATTTACGTTCCGCACACAGGTTCACCACGCCTAAGTCGCTGGCTTCCAACAGGAAGTCGCCGTTATCGACATAGCGCTTAAGCTCATTCAGCTCGGAAGAGGCCTGCACAAGAGCCAGCGTGGAAAGCACCACCTGTTTGCCGCTGCCAGCCAGTGTTTTCGCCATATCCAGCCAGTCGCCCACTTTGGTCGCACGGCGTTTGCTGCACACGGTTTCGCCAAGATAAATCACGTCGGCAGCGCTGCCGGCGGCCTGCTGGTAAAAATCCTCCAGCGTCTCTTTTGCCCAGTAGTAAAGCACTGGCCCTAATGAATATTTCATTTTCTTCCTACTGCCATTTACGGTGGTATGCGCCGAGGGTGGTTTGAGTGCCTTCCGACATTGAGCCCAGCGTATCCATCCATGCGGGCTGCGGCACAAAGTTTTGCGGCGAGGCCATACAGCGATCGATGGCCTGACGCCACACTTTTGCCACCTGGCTAACATAGGCCGGGCTACGCTGACGACCTTCAATTTTTACCGACGCAATCTTGGCTGCCAGCAGTTCCGGCAGCAGTTCCAGCGTATTGAGACTGGTGGGCTCTTCCAGCGCGTGGTAACGCTCGCCGTCGACCAGATAACGCCCTTTACATAAGGTGGGATAACCGGCGTTTTCCCCATCCTGGTAGCGGTCGATTAACACATCATTAAGACGTGACTCCAGCCCCTGCGGCGTTTGCTGCCAGCGTACAAACCGCGCAGGTGAGCAGGCTCCAACGGTATTCGGTGACTCACCCGTCAGGTAAGAGGAGAGGTAGCAGCGACCCTCCGCCATAATGCACAAACTGCCAAAGGCGAAGACCTCCAGCGGTACCGGTGTAACGCGCGCCAGCTGTTTAACCTGGTGAATGGATAACACTCGTGGCAGTACCACCCGCGCGACGTCAAAATGGCGATGATAAAAGCGAATCGCTTCTTCGTTGGTAGCGGAGGCCTGCACCGAAACGTGACGTTCAATGTGCGGATAGCGCGCAGCGGCATATTCCAGCATCGCCAAATCGGCGAGGATCAACGCGTCGGCGCCAATTTGCGCCGCCATGTCTACCGCGCGTTCCCAGCGCTGGTAACCGTCCGGGTGCGCAAAGGTATTGATGGCGATATGCAACTTGCGGCGGTGCTGATGGACAAAATTGACCGCTTCCTGGAGTTTCTTCTCCGTAAAATTGAGTCCGGCAAAATGACGGGCGTTGGTGTCATCTTTCAGGCCGATATACACAGCATCGGCGCCGTTTTCAATGGCCGCCTTCAACGCCGGAAGATTTCCGGCAGGGCAGAGCAACTCCATAGTGTATCCTGCTGTCTGGGGCCGCTGTGGCCCGGTCGAACCCCTAAGGGTGCTAAGTTGTTAATGAACTGGGATTTTAGTTAACCTGCCTGCGACAATTTTTGATTTGAGGCAGTTAAATGTGCATTGGCGAGGCCAATAATTGCGGCCTGTTTATTGTGTAATTGTTGATTTGCGCCGCTATGCAAGGGCGCTAATGTGGCAGAATAGCCCCCATTATCATTTCAGGGAGTAAAGCTCGTGTTGGAAAAATTGCGCTCACATCTTGTTCACTTCGGTCCGTCGATACTGAGTGTGCCGGTTAAGTTGACGCCTTTCGCCATTAAGCGCCAGGTACTGGAGCAGGTGCTGCGCTGGCAGTTCCAACAGGCTCTGGCGGACGGAGAGCTTGAGTTTCTTGAAGGCCGCTGGTTAAGTATTCAGGTACGTGATATCGGCCTGACGTGGTATACCTCTGTTGAGGATGAACAGCTTATTGTGCGCGAGTCGGCAGAGGCCGATGTGAGTTTCAGCGCCGATGCCAGCGACCTGTTGATGATTGCGGCACGCAAACAGGATCCCGATACACTCTTCTTCCAGCGCCGTCTGGTTATTGAAGGTGACACGGAGCTGGGGCTGTACGTTAAGAATTTGATGGATGCGATTGAACTGGAGCAGATGCCAAAGCCCCTGCGGGTGATGCTGCTGCAGTTGGCGGAATTTGTTGAGGCGGGTCTGCAAGCACCGCCTCTAACGACACAACCTTCTGTAGGTGAGCCATGCTGATAAGAGTTGAAATTCCCATTGATGCGCCGGGTATCGACGCGTTACTCCGTCGCAGCTTCGGCGGCGAAGGCGAAGCCCGGCTGGTACACGATCTGCGTGAAGAGGGGTTGATTACCCTGGGATTTGTCGCGACGGATGATGAAGGGCAGGTCATCGGCTACGTTGCTTTTAGCCCGGTCACGGTCGAAGGTGAAGAACTGCAATGGGTCGGGCTTGCGCCGCTGGCCGTGGACGACCAATACCGCGGGCAGGGCATTGCCCGCCAGTTAGTGTACGAAGGGCTGGATTCGCTCAATGAATTTGGCTATGCGGCAGTAGTGACGCTGGGGGATCCCGCGTTTTATGGTCGTCTCGGTTTTGAAAAAGCCGCACAGTATGCGCTGCGCTGCCGCTGGCCGGACAGCGCCGATGCTTTTCTGGTGCATCGTCTGGCTGATGACGCTTTTAACGGCGTTAGCGGCCTGGTGGAGTATTCCGATCACTTCAATCGCCTGTAACCCCAGGCGATAACAAACTTTCCCGCAGCGCTTCGAATGAGCCATCTCCGGCAACGAGGCGCTCTTTCTGGCGCTTGTTAAGTTGTTTAATGCGGTATTCCAGCCGCAGCGCCAGCGATCTTTCGCCGACCGGCGCTGAAAAGACCAGCTCCAGTGCGCCTTTCCCCCGTAATGCTTTGGCCCCTTTTCCGCTTTGATGCTGCATAAAGCGGCGGGCAACATCAGTTGTAATACCGGTATAAAGCGTATTGTCGTTGGTGCGGATAAGATAGAGAAACCAGGGCGTCATGACAGCGTTCAGTATGTTAATGTCGACGAAAAATAACACGAGGAAGAGCAAAAATGGAAACTCTTGCAGCCATTAATCGCTGGCTGGCGAAGCAGCATGTGGTGACATGGTGTGTCGCAAACCGGGGAGAGTTATGGTGCGCGAATGCGTTTTATATTTATGATCCGCAGAGAGTGGCGTTTTACGTTCTCAGCGAAGATCAGACCCGGCATGCCCAGATGACAGGGTTGCATGCACCGGTGGCGGGCACGGTCAACGGCCAGCCTAAAACTGTTGCGCTGATCCGCGGCGTGCAGTTTAGCGGTGAGATCCGCCGTCTCGAAGGAGAGGAAAGCGCGGCACCGCGTGCGCAGTACAACCGACGCTTTCCTGTCGCCCGCATGTTGTCAGCCCCCATGTGGGAAATTCAGCTTAACGAGGTGAAATTCACCGACAACACGCTGGGGTTTGGCAAAAAACTTCACTGGCTTCGGGCATCAGGCACCCAGTAAGCGCAGCGCTTCGCGGTTAAATGCCGGTAAATCATCGGGGGTGCGGCTGGTCACTAACTGGTCTTGATCCACGACCACTTCCTGGTCATAGAATTCGCCCCCGGCGTTTTTCACATCGATGACAATCGGTTTGACCGCAGTGAGTTTACGCCCGCGTATCGCATCAGCGCTAATCAACAGTTGTGGCCCATGGCAGATGGCGAACACCGGTTTCCCACTGCTGATAAAATCTCGCGTAAAGGTGACAAAACGATCGTCGCCGCGCAGATGATCGGGCGAATGTCCTCCGGGCAGCAACAGGGCGTCGAAGTCTGCCGGGCGAACCTCATCAATCGCCTTATCGATGACCACATCGGCGTCGCCTTGCTTGCCGTGCACGGTTTTTCCCGCCTGCTTCTCAATGGTGATAACTTCATGTCCGGCCTGACGGAACTCCTGTGCCGGGGAAGTGAATTCTGAATCTTCGAACTCGTCGGTGATCAAGACAGCAATTTTCTTGCTCATAATTCCTCCGTTGTTTTGGCTTCAGAGTGGAGAGTTAACCATACTAATAACTCGCCAGAACAGTAAGCCTGGTTCAGCAGGCGGACAATGCAACACGGATTCATCTGCAAAGGAGGAGAAATGCGACGTGTATTACTGACCGGAGCGACAGGCCTGGTAGGCGGTCACTTACTGCGCCTGCTGATGACCGAACCGCGCGTTACTGCCATTGCCGCACCAACGCGGCGCCCGCTGAGCAATGCGCCCGGCGTCTTCAATCCTCACGATCCGCAGCTCACCGATGCGTTGCTACAGGTGACAGAGCCGGTGGATACCGTCTTTTGCTGCCTGGGAACGACGCAGCGCGAAGCGGGAAGTAAAGAGGCATTTATTCATGCCGACTATACGTTAGTGGTCGACACGGCGATAACCGGCCTGCGGCTGGGGGCGAAACAGATGCTGGTGGTCAGCTCGCTGAGCGCCAGTCCGCGATCGCCTTTTTTCTATAGTCGGGTGAAAGGTGAAATGGAAAATGCGCTGATAGCGCAGGAGTGGCCTTCGCTAATCATCGCCCGTCCGTCGATGTTGCTGGGCGATCGGCAGAGACCGCGGTTGAATGAATCTTTCCTTGCGCCGCTTTTCCGCTGGCTACCGGGTAACTGGCGTGCAATCGCCGCACAGGATGTTGCCCGCGCATTGTTGGCGTTGTCTCTGTCTTCTGATGAAAGGGGGGTGCAAATCATCAGGTCGGCACAGTTACGTGAGATCGCAGCCAGGGACGCGTTTGCAAAATAATTTTTCAGGCGTACTATTCGCAGGCTTAAAATTCCATTATCCCCGGTGAATGTTATGACTGGTCAGTCTTCATCTCAGGCGGCACCCCGTTTTCAGTGGTGGAAACCCGCACTGTTCTTTCTTGTTGTTATTGTTGGTCTTTGGTACGTGAAATGGCAGCCTTATTATGGCAAAGCCTTCACTGCTGCCGAAACACACAGCATAGGTAAATCCATTCTTGCCCAGGCGGATGCCAGCCCTATAAAAGCGGCGATCGATTACGCCATGGTCTATTTTCTCGCTGTCTGGAAAGCCGCCGTGCTTGGCGTGCTGCTTGGTTCATTGATTCAGGTGTTGATCCCGCGCGACTGGTTACTCAGAACGCTGGGGCAGCAACGTTTTAGCGGCACGCTGTTCGGCACTCTGTTCGCGTTGCCGGGCATGATGTGCTCCTGCTGTGCAGCGCCTGTGGCTGCAGGAATGCGCCGTCAGCGCGTTTCAATGGGCGGTGCGCTGGCATTCTGGATGGGGAACCCGCTGCTTAACCCGGCCACGCTAGTATTTATGGGCTTTGTGCTCGGCTGGCATTTTGCCGTCATTCGCCTGGTGGCGGGGCTGGTGACGGTAACGGGCGTGGCGATGCTGGTGCAGGCGCTGGTGAAAGAGAACCCGCAGCAGGCAGACGCAATCGATATTACCTTGCCGGAACCGCAGGGCAGCTTTATGGCGCGCTGGGCTAGGGCGCTGTGGCAGCTGTTCTGGAGCACCATTCCGGTGTATATCCTGGCCGTGCTGGTGCTGGGGGCTGCGCGCGTCTGGTTATTCCCACATGCAGAGGGGGCTATTGATAACACCTTACTGTGGGTGATTGCGATGGCGATTGTGGGTTGTCTGTTCGTGATCCCGACGGCGGCGGAAATTCCCATCGTGCAGACTATGATGCTGGCCGGTATGGGCATGGCGCCCGCGCTGGCGTTGTTAATCACTCTGCCAGCGGTCAGCCTGCCGTCACTGATCATGCTGCGTAAGTCATTTCCGGCAAAAGCCCTTTGGCTGACAGCGCTGCTGGTGGCGTTATGTGGAGTGATCACCGGCGCGATTGCGTTGTGGTGATAAAACAGAAAAGTGTTAGCCCGGCCAGTGCGCCGGGCTTTTTATTACTTGAGGATCGTAAAGGCTGTCGTGACGTGTTTTACACCGCTAACGCGGCTGGCGATATCTGCCGCCGCACGGCCTTCACGCTCGGTGACCAGCCCCATCAGGAACACTTCGCCGTTCTCGGTGGTGACTTTCACGTTGGAGGATTTTACCTGATCGCTGCCCAGCAACTGGGAACGTACTTTTGTCGTTATCCAGGTATCTGTGGAGGCCGTGCCCAGACCAATCGGCTGGCCCTGACGGATCTCGTTGAACACTTCGACCGTGCCTTCTACGCCAACGGCAATTTGTTTCGCCCGCGAGGAGAGATCGGTCGTCGGCGCCTGGCCGGTTAACAGGACTTTACCCTGATAGGCGGTGACATTCACACGCGCTTCTTTCTTGATCTGTTCGTCTTTCGACAACGCGCTGTTTACGCGCAATTCCAGTGTACTGTCGTCGACCTGAGTGCCAACAGTACGGGGATCTGTTGCGGCTTTGGTGCCCACGGCTGCGGAACCAACCACCACTGCGCCAACACAACCCTGTAACAGCAGCGCGGAAATAAGGACTGCGAGGGGCGTAATTGCCTTCATGTGTACTCCTTAATCATCCTGGTGAGGAAAAAGCGTGTTATCAATCAGATCGCATAAGCAATTTACCGTCAGCATGTGCATTTCCTGGATGCGTGCGCTGCGGTGGGAAGGAATACGAATTTCGACATCCTGCGGCCCCAGCAGACCCGCCAGCTCACCACCGTCATAGCCCGTCAGCGCGATAATAGACATGTCACGCGTCACCGCTGCTTCCACGGCTTTCACGATATCGCGACTGTTGCCCCGCGTAGAAATGGCGAGCAGAATATCGCCCGTATGGCCGAGTGCGCGAACCTGCTTGGCATAAATCTCATCATGCAGACGATCGTTTGCGATCGCGGTTAAGACCACATTATCGGTATTAAGTGCAATGGCAGGTAAACTGGGACGTTCTGTTTCAAAACGGTTGATCATGCTGGCAGCAAAATGCTGTGCGTTGGCGGCGGAGGTACCATTACCACAACAGAGGATTTTGTTGCCGTTCAGCAGGGAGTGAACCATTGTCATGGCGGCACGTGAAATTGCATCAGGCAGGGCTTCTGCCGCCGCAATTTGAGTTTGAATGCTTTCCGTAAAGCAGACTTTAATTCGTTCGAGCACGGTAATCCCTATAATTCAGCAATTATGAGTGGTCATTAAACGCGTTTTGTATCCACTCAACCTCATTTCCGGTGAAGGCTACCACATCAAACCGGCAATCCACAGTATCAAAACTCCCATTGTGCCGGGCCAGCCACAAACGGGCGGTGTGCAGCAGTTTCACTTGCTTGGCATGGGTAACGCTACTTAATGCGCCACCGAAATTGGCCGACTTGCGATAACGTACTTCGATAAAGACGGTGCAGTGACGGTGACGCATGATCAAATCGATTTCGCCGCCGCGCTCATGCACATTGGCGGCGATAAATTGCAGTCCTTTGCTCTCCAGCCAGCGACGCGCTTTGGCTTCCCACGCATCGCCGGTCTGTTTGCGGCTTAGTTTGCCGGGACGATTTGCCCCTGCTGGTATTTGAGCCATGACAACTTCCTGTTGATCACGCAATCCTGATTCGCGGTTAAATCGCCCGTGTTGCCGTTGAGTTCAAACCCAGGCACCTGACGCATTTGGGTAAAGTTATTCGCCAGTGACCAGGCATCCGCACCCATGGCATACAGCCGCGCCAGCGAGTAATCGTTATTTACGCTTTTCAGCGCCTGCTGCATGAGCGACGGATTAGCGCCCGCCAGCATCGGAATGTCGTTAAACTGCAACCCTTCCATTTCGAGGCGGAAGTCCGGGCCAGCACCGCCCTGAGCGCTGCGCGAGCTGGCATAGAGCATGACGCCGCTCTGGCTGCCGGTGCGCATGGTGATCATCGGTTTGATCAGCGCAATTTCATCCTGCGTGGCCACAATATAGGCTGCGTCAACATTGCCGCCACTGGTGATTTGCGCATCGCTCGGGGCCGCCGGAATGTTCAGACCACCAATGGTCACGCCCTGCTGTTTCGGCAGACTGGCAACAACCGGACTGCCGGTCATGGCAATACCTGAGCCGCTGTTGATGCCCATGCGCAGCTCGGCGGTAGAGCCAAATTTTTGCGCCAGCACTACACCGCCGCCCAGTTTTTGCCACTCCTGCGCAAAGGCGTTGCTGATACGATCGCCCAGCGCGCTGCGCGGGATAAGGAGCAGCGGCGTATGGCGCCCCTGTTCATGGATATGACGTGCGGCATCACGTGCTTCATCTTCAGGCGACAGCGCGAAGTAACAGATGTTGGCCCGGTTCTCGATGTTTTCTGGCTGATTAAGCGCCAGCACATTCAGCGTGGTGTGGCTGCGCATCAGTTCTTCTACGTGGTTTTTCAACAGCGGCCCGACCACAATGCTGGCACCATCCTGCTGCACCTGGTTAAGGATCTGATCCATCGGCTGTGAACTGGTGTCATAGACTTTCAGCTCCGCAGACGGGTTGGCAGGCGTTGCGGCCACTGCCGGTGCGGCGACAGGTTGAGCAACATTGGCCTCTGCTGGCTGGGCGGTGTTATCGGTCCCGGCTTCATCAGACGTTGCTGCTGCCGTTTGCGCTGCGCTATCCGGTGCCTGTGCCTGTTGTGCATCCGGCGCGGCGGCAGTCTGTTGAGCGGACGGATTTGTTAAATCGCTCACGCTGGTTTGCGATGGGCTGACCACCGTGCTGGCGGCCTGGGCTACCTGTTGCGGTACGGCCGGACCCGATACCGGGGATGCGCCATTTTTCGCGGCTTCAAAACCTTGCTGAATCGCACGGCCAAACACCGCTGCCTGACCGTTTAACGGCAGTAAAAGCGCGACTTTGTTTGTTGAGGCCGGTTTGAAATTCTGCAAATTTGCCAGCTGCGTAGGCAGCATTTTCGCGCCCGGGTTCTGCGGGTAGCGGGTCTGCCAGTCGGCGATCCCGGCTTTCAGCATGGTCGGATCGTTGCGATTGTCGAACCAGACACGCTGTAAATCGAGCCATCCCTGCAGGGTGACTTCATCAGCATTGATCACAAAGGTTTTCGCCTGGTCCTGGGTAATGGAGGACAGCGCTTGCCAGGTCGCATCAATATTTTTCTGTTTCAGGTCTGCTGCCGTTAACAGCGGCTCTTGTGCAACCAGCGCTCGCAGCAGTGTCAATGAGGGTTTACCTTGTGCGGCAGTGATGCCAATCTGCCAGTAACGTGCTTGCTGGTTTTGCTCGAGGTCAGCAGGATCGATCTTACCCAGCAGCGCCTGGGCGCCGGCAAAATCCTGCTGCGCCAGTTTCATTTCAGCAGCCAGTAGTGCGTACTCTTTACGCTGATTGTCGTTCAAATCCTGCGGCAGTTGCGCGAACAGCTCGCTTGCCTGCTGGGTTTTCCCCTCTTTCAGCAGTGCACGAATGGCGAGTAATTGCCAGTTGGTCTTGCTATCATCTGTGCTTTGCTGCATCTGCTGCAGGTAAAAACTGGAGTCAGCCTGCGCCGAGCCCTGCATATGTGTGCTGCTCTGGTCGGTAGACTGTGTGCCGCAGCCAGCAAACAGCAGGGCGGCCAGCACCACAGGCAGGCAGCGTGTGGCTTTCGAACGTAGATATCTTGACGGTAGCATACTGTATCCAGTGATATTTTTTACGCAATGCTCAATATTAAATCGGCAATACGGATGAAACAATGAAACAACACGAATCGGCGGAGAATTCTCAAGGTCAGCTCTATATTGTACCCACTCCTATCGGGAATTTGGCTGATATTACGCAACGTGCGCTGACTGTGTTGCAAGCCGTTGATTTAATAGCAGCGGAAGACACCCGTCACACCGGTTTACTGCTCCAGCACTTTGCCATTAATGCCCGGTTGTTTGCGTTGCACGATCACAATGAGCAACAAAAAGCCGAAACGCTGGTGGCCAAACTGCGGGAGGGGCAGAACATTGCGCTTGTCTCTGATGCCGGCACGCCGTTGATTAACGATCCTGGTTACCATCTGGTGCGTACCTGCCGCGAGGCCGGAATTCGCGTTGTGCCGCTGCCCGGTCCTTGCGCGGCGATTGCGGCGCTCAGTGCCGCCGGTTTACCGTCGGACCGTTTCTGCTATGAAGGTTTTCTGCCTGCAAAATCTAAAGGTCGCCGCGACACGCTAAAAGCGCTGGAAACCGAAAGCCGCACGCTGATTTTTTATGAATCAACCCACCGTTTGCTGGAAAGTCTGGAAGATATGGTCGCCGTCTGGGGCGAATCCCGGTATGTGGTGCTGGCGCGAGAACTGACCAAAACCTGGGAAACCATTCAGGGTTTGCCGGTTGGCGAACTGCTGGCCTGGGTCAAAGAAGACGAAAACCGCCGTAAAGGTGAAATGGTGCTGATCGTCGAGGGCCACAAAGCGCAGGAGGACGAACTGCCCGCCGATGCGTTGCGTACCCTGGCGTTGCTACAAGCGGAGCTGCCGTTGAAAAAAGCAGCGGCACTGGCCGCAGAAATCCACGGCGTGAAGAAAAATGCGCTGTATAAGTACGCGCTGGATAAACAAGAGCAGTAATGCGCAAAAAAAAAGCATGGCCGGAGCCATGCTTAACGTGAGGTTTACTGCTTTCTTATAAAATCAGGTCACCGGAGCCGGGTTAAACACCGCCAGCTGGTTGTGAAGGCCCCATTGATCGGAGAAGGTTTTCTTCCGACCGCTGGCCACATCAAGGATAAAGTGGAACAACTTCCAGCCTACATCCTCAATCGTTTCTTCACCTGTGGCGATGGTACCGGCGTTGATATCCATCAGATCAAACCAACGGTTTGCCAGTTCAGTACGGGTCGCCATTTTGATAACCGGTACGGCAACCAGACCGTAAGGCGTACCGCGACCGGTGGTGAACACCTGAACGGTAATGCCGGAAGCCACCTGCTGCGTACCACAAACAAAATCGCTCGCCGGCGTTGCAGCGTAAATCAGACCGCGTTTGGTCGGACGCTGGCCCGGAGAGAGCACTTCCGAAATGGCGCTCTTACCGGATTTGGCAATAGAACCCAGCGCTTTTTCCACCACGTTTGCCAGGCCGCCTTTTTTGTTCCCCGGCGACGGGTTGGCGCTGCGGTCGGTCTGGCCCATGTCCAGGTAATTGTCGTACCAGGCCATCTCTTCCAGCAGGCGTTTGCCCACTTCTTCGTTGATGGCACGCGGGGTCAGCAGGTGGATCGCATCGCGAACTTCCGTGACTTCAGAGAACATTACTGTGCCGCCGCAGCGAATAATCAGGTCAGAGGCATACCCCACTGCCGGGTTTGCCGTGACGCCGGAAAAGGCGTCACTACCGCCACACTGCATTCCTACCACCAGTTCAGAGGCCGGGCAGGTTTCGCGTTTACGCTGATTGAGCTTCGCCAGATGGCGCTCAGCAACCTGCAGAATATCATCGACCATCGAGCGGAAACCCACATGGTGCTCATCCTGCAGACGCACAATGCTGGCGCTGTCCACCGGGATCGCCTGCACATCTTCCGTGCCTTGCAGCAGGCGCTCCGGTTGTAATTTTTCACACCCCAGGCCAATCACCATCACTTCGCCGCCGAAGTTCGGGTTAAGGGAAATATTGTGAATGGTGCGGATCGGGATCACCGCTGCCGGCGCGTTGATCGCCACGCCGCAGCCGTAGAGGTGGTTCAGGCCGACTACGCCATCAACGTTAGGGTATTTTGGCAGCAGGTCGCGTTCGATGATCTTCACGACGTAATCCACTACGCCGGCAACGCAATGGACGCTGGTGGTAATGCCGAGCAGATTTTTGGTACCGACACTGCCGTCTGCATTGCGGTAACCTTCGAAGGTGTAACCTTCCAGCGGCGGCAGCGGCTCAGGTACTTTGGTGGCCAGCGGCAAGGTATTCAACGGCGGTGCTTTTGGCAGCTCGACCATCGATTCATCAATCCAGCTACCGCGTGGGATATCGCGCACGGCGTAACCAATGACTTCACCATAACGCACGATTTCGCCCTGATGCGGAATATCGACAAGGGCGACTTTATGGCCCTGTGGAATGTGCTCAACCAGCTCGAGACCGTCCGGAAAACGCGTCCCCGCTTTTAAGCCATTGTCATTAACGATGATAGCGACATTATCAGTGTCGTGTACTTTAATATAAAACGCCCCAGGCGATTGCTGTCTAATTTCAATGTCGGACATTGTTAAGTAATCTCCAGCTAACTGTACGATGCATTACTCAATAAGAGGAACCAATTCTTTATTCTGGAATTAACATCAGAAATAAAAAGTGTGTATCTTGTTTGCTGAAATAAGAATGTCAGGAGTTCAAATATTAAAATGTGATCTAAATCACCTAATGCCGCGATTCGCCAGCTGTCGGGGCTGGTTAATGCAAGATATGTGCATTAGCGCCCAGACTTATGTGCATATGCTTAAAATAATCTTCCCGCAAAATACTAAAATTGAGCAATTCAACAGTGTACGACCTCACTACGCCGATTATACTGAGGGCTATAAAGTCGAATTACCAATTATCTGATATTAAGTTCCGAGTGTTTAAATAAAAGAAAATAGTAAATCTCGCGATAATTATATTCTAAAATTAGCGGTGCCCGAGGAAATTAAAATGGCTATTGAAAATACCGTTGAGGTTAAACGGAACTTCCCCACACGTTATTTGATTCTGTTAATAATATTTATTGTAACCGCAGTTAACTACGCTGACCGTGCCACCCTTTCGATTGCCGGAACGGATGTTGCCAAAGAGCTGCAGCTTGATTCTGTGTCGATGGGCTACATTTTTTCAGCGTTCGGCTGGGCCTATCTGCTGATGCAAATCCCTGGTGGCTGGTTGCTGGACCGCTTCGGCTCGAAAAAAGTTTATACCTACAGTTTGTTTTTCTGGTCGCTGTTCACGTTCTTGCAAGGCTTTGTCGACGTCTTCCCGATTGCCTGGGCTGGCGTGTCGATGTTTTTCATGCGCTTTATGCTGGGCTTCTCTGAAGCGCCATCCTTCCCGGCGAACGCCCGTATCGTGGCGGCATGGTTCCCGGCGAAAGAGCGTGGTACCGCGTCGGCAATTTTTAACTCTGCACAATACTTCTCGCTCGCGCTGTTCTCACCGTTATTGGGCTGGCTAACGTTTGCCTGGGGCTGGGAACATGTATTTACCGTTATGGGCGCGATCGGTTTTGTACTGACTTTCGCCTGGGTTAAGTTTGTTCATAATCCGACCGACCATCCTCGTATGACCCGCGAAGAGCTGGAGTACATCGAGAAGAATGGCGCAGTCGTGGATATGGATCACAAGAAAACCGACGACAGCAAAAAAGCCGGTCCGAAAATGGATTACATCAAGCAGTTGCTGTGCAACCGCATGATGCTCGGCGTGTTCTTCGGGCAATATTTCCTGAATACCATTACCTGGTTCTTCCTGACGTGGTTCCCTATTTATCTGGTGCAGGAAAAGGGCATGTCGATTTTGAAGGTCGGGTTTGTCGCATCCATTCCGGCGCTTTGCGGCTTTGCGGGTGGCGTGCTGGGCGGGTTGTTCTCCGATTATCTCATCAAACGTGGCTCAACCCTGACGGTTGCGCGTAAATTCCCTATCGTGGTGGGAATGTTACTGGCGTCCAGCATCATTCTCTGTAACTACACCGATAGCACCCCGCTGGTTGTGGCCCTGATGGCGCTCGCATTCTTCGGTAAAGGGTTTGGCGCTTTGGGGTGGCCGGTTATCTCCGACGTCGCGCCAAAAGAGATTGTCGGACTGTGCGGCGGTGTATTCAACGTATTCGGTAACGTGGCGTCTATCGTAACGCCGCTGGTCATCGGGTACATGGTTAAAGAGTTGCATTCTTTCAACGGTGCACTGGTGTTCGTCGGCTGTTCAGCGCTGATGATGATGGTTAGCTACCTGTTCGTGGTTGGCGACATCAAACGTATGGAACTGAAGAAATAAGCAACAACTCATTAAGGTACAAAAGATGAATAACGATATCTTCCCAAACAAATTCAAGGCTGCGCTGGCAGCCCAACAGATTCAAATTGGTTGTTGGTCTGCGCTGGGTAGTCATATCAGCACTGAAGTTCTGGGGCTAGCGGGCTTTGACTGGCTGCTTCTGGACGGCGAACACGCCCCTAACGACGTGCTCACTTTTGTACCGCAATTAATGGCGTTGAAAGGCAGCGTCAGCGCACCGGTAGTACGCGTACCCACTAACGATCCGGTGATTATCAAACGCCTGCTGGATATTGGGTTTTACAACTTTCTGATCCCGTTTGTCGAAACAGAAGAAGAAGCTGTGAATGCGGTAGCTGCAACGCGGTATCCGCCGGAAGGCATTCGCGGCGTTTCGGTTTCTCACCGCGCCAATATGTTTGGCACCGTACCAGATTACTTCCGCCAGTCTAACGCCAACATCACCATTCTGGTGCAGATCGAAAGCCAGGCGGGCGTGGACAACCTGGACGCCATTCTCGCGACCGATGGGGTAGACGGTGTGTTTGTTGGTCCAAGCGATCTGGCCGCGACCCTGGGGTATATCGGCAATGCCGCACACCCGGAGGTCCAGCGTACCATTCAACACATTTTTGCCCGCGCCAAAGCGCACAACAAACCGAGCGGCATTCTGGCGCCGGTGGAAGCGGACGCGCGTCGTTACCTCGAATGGGGAGCGACTGTGGTGGCCGTCGGCAGCGATTTGGGCGTGTTCCGTTCGGCTACGCAGAAACTGGCCGACACCTTTAAAAAATAACCAAACCACCATTAAACAGAGAGAGACGCAATTATGACGATGAAAGTTGGTTTCATTGGCCTGGGCATCATGGGTAAACCAATGAGTAAAAACCTCATTAAAGCAGGTTACTCACTGGTGGTCGTGGACCGTAACCAGGACGCCGTTGCTGAAGTGATTGCTGCAGGTGCCGAAGCGGCTACCAGCGCGAAAGCCGTAGCCGAACAGTGTGATGTGATCATCACCATGTTGCCGAACTCCCCGCATGTAAAAGACGTGGCGTTGGGTGAAGGCGGCATTATTGAGGGCGCAAAGGCGGGCACTGTACTGATCGACATGAGCTCTATTGCGCCGCTGGCAAGCCGTGAAATCAGCGAAGCACTGAAAGCCAAAGGCATTGAAATGCTGGACGCCCCGGTCAGCGGCGGCGAACCGAAAGCTATCGACGGCACCCTGTCTGTGATGGTTGGCGGCGAAAAAGCGATTTTCGATAAATATTACGATCTGCTGAAAGCCATGGCCGGCTCGGTGGTGCACACCGGTGATATCGGCGCAGGTAACGTAACCAAGCTGGCGAACCAGGTGATCGTTGCGCTGAACATTGCTGCTATGTCTGAAGCACTGACGCTGGCGACCAAAGCGGGTGTGAACCCGGATCTGGTATTCCAGGCGATTCGTGGCGGCCTGGCGGGCAGCACCGTGCTGGAAGCAAAAGCACCGATGGTGATGGATCGTAACTTCAAGCCGGGTTTCCGTATCGATCTGCATATTAAAGATCTGGCTAACGCACTGGATACCTCTCATGGCGTGGGCGCACAACTGCCGCTGACGGCGGCTGTGATGGAAATGATGCAAGCACTGCGTGCGGATGGCCTGGGCAATGCCGACCACAGCGCACTTGCGTGCTATTACGAGAAACTGGCGAAAATCGAAGTTTCCCGTTAACAAGAAGGGCGCAGACCTGCGCCCTTGATTTCTCTTTATTAACATCTTTCAGGCTGCTGGCGGGCTTCCTGTTGCCTGAGCCTGAAGGATGAAGTGGCCAGTCGCGCGGCACTTTCAGGCTGACAATTATGAAAATCGTAATCGCCCCAGACTCTTATAAAGAAAGCCTTTCTGCTACCGAAGTAGCTCAGGCGATAGAAAAAGGATTTCGGGAAATTTTTCCCGATGCTCAGTACGTTTCCGTTCCGGTCGCGGACGGCGGTGAAGGGACGGTTGAAGCCATGATTGCCGCCACACAAGGCACTGTTCACAAGGCGCACGTTGTCGGCCCGCTGGGAGAAAATGTCGAAGCGTGCTGGGGGATGTCCGGCGACGGTAAAACAGCCTTTATTGAAATGGCCGCAGCAAGTGGACTGGCGCTTGTTCCGCCTGAATTACGTAACCCTTTGATTACCACTTCGCGCGGCACCGGGGAGCTTATTTTGCATGCGCTGGAGCACGGGGCGACAAATATCATCATTGGGATTGGCGGCAGCGCCACCAATGACGGCGGTGCGGGTATGGTTCAGGCGCTGGGCGCTAAGCTGACCGATGCTAACGGTACGGAAATCGGCTACGGCGGCGGCAGCCTGATAAGCCTGAATACGATTGATATTTCCGGGTTGGATCCGCGGCTGCAACACTGCACTCTTCGTGTCGCGTGCGACGTGACAAACCCGCTAACAGGCGAAAAAGGTGCCTCGCGTATTTTTGGACCACAAAAAGGCGCAACGGAAACGGTGATCGTTGAACTGGATCGTAACCTCGGCCACTTTGCCGATGTGATCAAAAAATGTCTGCACGTCGACGTGAAAAATGTTCCGGGTTCCGGTGCCGCAGGCGGCATGGGGGCCGCGTTGATGGCATTTTTAGGGGCTGAACTGCGCAGCGGCGTTGAAATTGTGACTCAGGCGCTAAACCTCGAAGAACATATTCATGATTGCACGCTGGTGGTCACTGGCGAAGGCCGTATCGACAGTCAGAGCGTTCACGGTAAGGTGCCCGTCGGTGTGGCGCAGGTGGCAAAAAAGTATCACAAACCGGTTATCGGCATTGCGGGCAGCCTGACCAGTGATGTGGGTGTGGTGCATCAATATGGTATTGATGCGGTGTTCAGTGTGCTCACCAGCATCGGTACGCTGGAAGAAGCGTTTCGCGGAGCGTTTGACAATATTTATCGCGCGTCGCGCAATATCGCGGCCACCTTGCAGGTAGGAATGTTGACGGAAGGGTGACAGTCGCGCGCAAACCCTCTATACTGCGCGCCGAAGCTGACCAGACAGTCGCCGCTTCGTTGCAGTCCTCCTTCGGGGGAGACGAACGGAGGGGAGGAAAGTCCGGGCTCCATAGGGCAGGGTGCCAGGTAACGCCTGGGAGGCGCAAGCCTACGACCAGTGCAACAGAGAGCAAACCGCCGATGGCCCGCGCAAGCGGGATCAGGTAAGGGTGAAAGGGTGCGGTAAGAGCGCACCGCGCGTCTGGCAACAGTTCGCGGCACGGTAAACTCCACCCGGAGCAAGGCCAAATAGGGGTTCATAAGGTACGGCCCGTACTGAACCCGGGTAGGCTGCTTGAGCCAGTGAGCGATTGCTGGCCTAGATGAATGACTGTCCACGACAGAACCCGGCTTATCGGTCAGTTTCGACTTTTCAGGTAAAAACCCGCTTCGGCGGGTTTTTGCTTTTGTGCACCCGGGCAGATGAATGGCTGTCCACTCCGTTTTCTGTGAAAGAACGCGGCTCACCGGTCAGTGTCGACTTTTCAGGTAAAAACCCGCTTCGGCGGGTTTTTGCTTTTGTGCACCCGGGCAGATGAATGGCTGTCCACTCCGTTTTCTGTGAAAGAACGCGGCTTATCGGTCAGTTTCGACTTTTCAGGTAAAAACCCGCTTCGGCGGGTTTTTGCTTTTGTGCACCCGGGCAGATGAATGGCTGTCCACTCCGTTTTCTGTGAAAGAACGCGGCTCACCGGTCAGTGTCGACTTTTCAGGTAAAAACCCGCTTCGGCGGGTTTTTGCTTTTGTGCGCCCGGGCAGATGAATGACTGTCCACTCCGTTTTCTGTGAAAGAACGCGGCTCACCGGTCCAGAAGGACGCAGTGCTAAGAACGTGACGCTTTTTCAGCAGTATTAGGTCTAACCTTATAAATAAATAGCTACGCGGACAGTGGGCGAAAAGCGCTACTCTTTGGTTAACACTATCACCGCGGGAGTCGTTGCCGTAATGGATCAAAAACCCTTAATCATTATCCAGGTGGGGACTGCCCCAGAACCGCTACGTGAAGCGCATGGCGATATCCCGCACTGGTTCTGCCAGGCAATCGGGTGTTCGTCCGATGAAGTCGATGTTGTACGCGTATTCGAAGGGGAAACGCTGCCGCGGCCGGATGCCCGCCGGGCCGCGATCATCACTGGCTCCTGGGCAATGGTTTCCGACCGGTTGCCCTGGAGCGAGAAAACGGCGGAATGGATCCGCGATGCCGTGGCGATAGAAATGTCGCTGTTTGGCGTCTGCTATGGTCACCAGTTAATGGCGTGGGCTCTCGGTGGCAATGTGGAATATCATCCGCAGGGGCGCGAAGCCGGCACGAAAACTGTCAGGCTGAATGCCGCAGCGGCAAACGACCCGTTGCTTAGTCATCTGCCGGAGACGTTCCCTGCGCACCTTACGCACCGGCAAACCGTTACCCGCTTGCCACAAGGCGCTGCGGTACTGGCCTCTTCTCTGCATGATAATCACCAGATCGTCCGCTATGGACCTCATGCTGTCTCTGTGCAATTCCACCCGGAAATGACCCCGGAAATTGCCAGTGACCTGCTGCGTTTGAATCGTGCCAATATCGAAAAAGAGGGCATCGACGCCGACAGCTTAGTGGCTGGCGTACTTCCCGCCCCCGGTGCGGCAGAGATCCTCCGCCGCTTCGTACAGACATTTACCGACCGTAACCAGGCCGCGCGGTCAACGAATGTGAGCCAGTGAACGATCTTCTGCTGCGCCTTGTATTAATCGCGTCAGCTCCTCACAGCGGATAATCATCCCGTCCTGTAGCGTAAAATGCGCCAGGACGTCGACATGTGATACCTCACCTCCTTTCTTACTCACCGCCACCCGGTGGTGGGTTAGCACCTCCTGGTTTGCATGGGCTATGGCGATAATGGTTATCTCCATAGCGTGTGTCAGTTGCTTAAGCCGGGCCATATGTTCAACAAAACCGCGTAAGTCCAGCGATTCCCCGTCTACATATTGTTGATACTCCGGCGAAAAGAATTCGTGGATTCTGGCTTCGTTATGTTCAGGGTGGCAGACGATGGTCTGTAAAGCCTGTACGACGTGTTGAATAGCCGCTGACATGGGTTTCTCCTCTCTGTTTGTGGTCAACAGAGCATATCGCCAGCGCAGCGCGGTATATTAACCGCAACAGGACAGTAAATACGGTGAACCGGCCATGTTGATTGCACGCAGCCAGCGACTTACCCATCAAAGCAGACATCAAACCGTGTGGCATCAGCATCAAACGGGGCAACTGTTTTGCATGCAACGCGGCATGATGATGGTGCAGACAGAGCATGTGCAATGGGCGCTGACGCCCGCCAGTGTTGGATGGTTCCCTGCGCACTTGCCACACCGTGCCTGGACGGTGGGAGAGGTCAGCGGCATCAGTCTGCATATTGAAAATGCGGCTTTGCCCGCAGAGGCGGGCGTCTGGCCTGCCGATCCTTTCCTGCTATTACTCATGGAACGCGTGGCCTGCAGTGAAGGCAGGCGTCAACACCATCTCCTGACTGTCGTGCTCGATGAAATCAGGGCCGCGACAGCGGCACCGCTGCAACTGCAACTACCGGAAGATCGCCGAGCCCGGCAGGTTGCGGAGTTTCTGCTGCTTGAACCTCATAGCCCGCTTTCCCAACGCGAACTTGCTTTCAGATTCGGGATGAGTGCGCGGACTTTAAGCCGCTTGTTCAGTCAGCAAACCGGGTTGCGCTTTAGCCAGTGGCGGCAGCAAGCACGTATCCTGGCTTCGTTGGCCTTATTATTGAAGGGGGAGTCGGTAAGTAACACGGCCACGCAGTGCGGGTATGAGAATGTCAGTGCTTTTATCGCCGCATTTAAGCAGCGTTTTGGCATCACGCCGGGAGAGTTCCGTATACACAACGGCGTGTGATCCCGGTGTTTTGCTTGAGAGTCACCAGAGTGCAACAGGCTGGCAAACGCCTTTGCTTTGGCTCGCGGCAGCAAGGGTCACAAAGGGTTTAAATGGGTGCGGCCCGGCAAGCGTATCCGGGAGAGGCGCTTGGGACGGGCTATCAGGCTGCGGCCTCTTCTTCTGCCAGACGGATCCTGGCCTCGTCGACGATGGCTTCAAACTCTGTTAACAGGTCTTCCAGGCCAAATTCTGCCCCGACATCTGCGGGGCAGGTCTGTAAGTTGCTGAGCATGACAACGGTCGACATCAGGCTATTGATTTACTCACAGCCAGTGTCATACGGGTAAGTCGACCAGCAACGCCCGTAATGGCGTATCGGCAACCAGCGTGATGGTGGCTTCATCGCGAATGAAAGCGCCGTCTCCGCAGGTCAGGGCTTCGCGCGCTTCGCAGTGCGTGACGGCGTGCACCGTACCGTGAATCGACTGCAAATAGGCGCGCGGGCCATGAAGCTGGATTGTCAGCTGTTCACCCTTTTTCATTTCTACATGGTGCAGCCAGACTTGCTGACGAAGTTGCAAACTGCCCTCGCTTCCATCCGGGGAGGCCAGCAATTGCTGCGATGCATCGGCAATGCTCATCTTCTGCACAGACGGGTTTTCCCGCTCCGGGCAGGCATCCAGCCACAACTGCATGCGCGTTAATGACTTATCTTTGCTCAGGTTATGTTCGCTATAGCTGATACCGGGCTGGGTGGCAATCAACAGCGCTTCACCGGCTTTCGCCTGGACATGGTTGCCTTCACTATCGCGGTATTCCGCTTCGCCTTCCAGAATCAGGTTCAAAATATCCACTTTTGGATAGGTGCGTGGCTGGAAGGAGGCGCCAGGGGCGAGGACTTCCTGATTTAATACGCGCAGGGAGGCATAGCCCAGAAGCTTCGGGTCAAAATAATGTCCAAAAGAAAAGGTGTAGCGGGCCTGAAGCCAGCCGAAGTCAGCTTGTCCGCATTGTTTTGCTGTACGGGTAGTAATCATAATTATTGACCTCTCTTTACCTAAAACAATGTTAAAGGTATGGACGCTGCATTGTTAGCCAGATATTCTGCCTGGTATGTTCAAATTTACTGAATGAGAACAAAAAATGGCGAAAGAAAGGGCGCTGACGCTGGAAGCGTTGCGCGTAATGGATGCAATCGATCGGCGCGGTAGCTTTGCGGCGGCGGCAGATGAGCTGGGGCGTGTTCCGTCTGCGCTCAGCTATACCATGCAAAAACTGGAAGAAGAGCTTGATGTGGTGCTGTTTGACCGCTCCGGGCATCGCACTAAGTTTACCAACGTCGGGCGCATGTTGCTGGAGCGCGGCCGCGTCTTGCTGGAAGCGGCGGACAAACTGACGACCGATGCGGAAGCGCTGGCGCGAGGGTGGGAAACGCACCTGACGCTGGTCACAGAAGCGCTGGTGCCAACGGTTGAGCTGTTTCCGCTGGTGGATCGGCTGGCCGCGAAAGCCAATACACAACTGTCGATCATTACCGAAGTGCTGGCCGGGGCGTGGGAACGGTTGGAACAAGGGCGCGCGGATATTGTTGTCGCCCCGGATATGCACTTTCGCTCCTCCTCAGAGATCAACTCCCGCAAACTCTACTCGGTGATGAACGTTTACGTTGCCGCACCGGATCACCCTATCCATCAGGAGCCGGAGCCGCTGTCTGAAGTGACACGCGTGAAATACCGTGGTGTGGCAGTAGCGGATACCGCTCGTGAGCGACCGGTACTGACAGTACAACTGCTGGACAAACAGCCGCGACTGACCGTGAGCACAATTGAAGATAAACGTCAGGCATTGCTGGCGGGGCTGGGCGTGGCCACTATGCCTTATCCATTGGTTGAACAGGATATTGCACAGGGGCGTTTACGGGTGGTCAGCCCGGAATACACCAGTCAGGTCGACATTATCATGGCCTGGCGGCGCGACAGCATGGGGGAAGGAAAGGCCTGGTGTCTGCGCGAGATCCCGAAACTGTTCGCCGGTAAATAAGTTGCCGCTTCGCGAAGGCGAAGCGGTCAGCTTCAGCGGAACGCTTTGGGTTGCGGTCCGAAACGGTTCTCTTGTGGTGTGCCGTGCTGGCTGTAGAAAGCCAGCAGCATCAACCAGCCGATGACCGGGAACAACAGCAGCAGTAACCAGCGCCAGCTTCGGTCGGTATCGTGTAAACGGCGGACTTGTACCGCCAGCGTTGGTATCAGCACCAGCAATTCATACACCAGACTTAATACGTGCCAGCCGATGATCCTGTCGATGACATTCAGCACGCCAAAGAGAATGATGTTGACCAGTGTGAACATCCAGAATTCGCGGCGATGTGCGCGCCCGCTAAACGTAGCGTAGTTGCCAAGTACTTTAAAATACCAGTCCATTCCTCACCTCGGTCAACGGTCAATCCGTTGTTTTCTAAGCAATCACTGTAAGAATAGACGGCAAAAATACAAACGGCGAAATGCGGCAAGAAATATTTGGGCGCGTTGTAACGCGCCCGGAAGATCAGGCGAAACGGCTGTCGCGCCCGTGCGGTTCATTGAGATCCTGCCACGGCCCGATGGAAATAATCCCCGTCGGGTTGATGGTTTTATGGCTGCGAAAATAGTGATGGCGGATATGGTCAAAATCGACCGTTTCGGCAATGCCCGGCATCTGATAAATGTCCCGCATAAAGCCATGCAGGTTCAGATAATCACTTATGCGGTGCTTGTCGCACTTAAAATGAGTGACATAAACCGGATCAAAACGTACCAGCGTAGTCCACAGACGAATGTCTGCTTCGGTCAGACGGTTACCGGTCAGGTAGCGGTGCTGGCCGAGGATCTGCTCCAGCCGCTCCAGTGAGTTAAAGACGCTGACGACCGCATCGTCATAGGCCTGCTGGCTGGTGGCAAAACCAGATTTATAGACGCCATTGTTGACGGTGTCATAAATCCAGCTATTCAGTTCATCGATCTGGTCGCGAAGCTCTGGTGGATAATAATCACCGGCTCTGGCACCTAAGCCATCAAATGCGGTATTAAACATGCGGATGATTTCCGCCGATTCATTGCTGACAATGGTGTGGTTCTTCTTATCCCACAGCACAGGCACCGTCACACGCCCGGTGTAGTGCGGGTCGGCATGAAGGTAGAGCTGGTAGAGAAATTCATGTTGATACAAGGTGTCGCCGGTTGCCCCAGGAAAGGTGTCATCAAATGTCCAGCCATTCTCCAGCATTAACGGGTGAACCACCGAGACAGAAATAAATGGCTCAAGACCTTTTAGCTTACGCAGAATCAGGGTGCGATGTGCCCACGGGCAGGCGAGAGAAACATATAAGTGGTAGCGGTCTTTTTCGGCGGCGAATCCACCTTCACCCGAAGGGCCAGCGGCGCCATCGGCGGTGAGCCAGTTGCGAAACGCCGAAACAGAGCGCTGAAACCGTCCGCCAGTAGATTTGGTGTCGTACCAGGTGTCGTGCCAGACGCCGTCAATCAGTTGTCCCATGATCATTTCTCCTTCAGATAGCAAAAGCGAGGAGTGAACTCCTCGCTTTGCGTTTTTGATGCTTTCAGTATAGAGCGCTTACCATTTTTTATTCAGCAGGCGGTCAATGCTAAAGGCGCCCGGACCGGTGATACCCAGCAGCAGGTAGCCGCCAGCAATGGTCAGGTTTTTCATGAACATCAGCGAGTTCACGCCTTCAGCAAAATTGCTGTGGAAGATAAACGCTGTCAGCAGAGTAAAACCGGCGGTAAACAGGGCTGTGGTGCGGGTCAGGAAACCGAACACAATCGCCAGACCGCCGCCAAATTCCAGCAGAATGGTCAGCGGCAGGAAGAACCCCGGAACGCCCATCGCTTCCATATACTGTTGTGTGCCTGCGTAGCCGGTGATTTTGCCCCAGCCTGCGGTAATAAACAGAATCGGCATCAGGATACGTGCGACCAGAAAACCAACATCTTCTAATTTTTTCATCTTTCTCTCCAGGGAACCACAATGGCGGCTATCAATAAAATATCTGCAATAACGGGCGGATGCCGCGTGCATGCTGTCGATGGAGAGGATAGTAATCGGCGGATGAAAAGATTGTTAGCAAGGAAAACTGTCGAATTTTATCAAAAAAACTGAGTAAGAAAGGATGAAACAGGCGATGCGTTGCAATCGCCTGTAGAGAGCACGTTAGCGCGGTGAATTAAGGGTAACTTTAACCAGCCGCCACAGGCTCCAGGCACTCAGGCCCCGTTTTGCCCAGCGCACCAGTTTGTTTGGGTGGCGAACCGACCAGATGGCCATTGCCCCGCTACCGACCAGCGCCCAGGAACGCAGACTCAGCAGCGTGTTCCAGCCGCGATCGTAAACGGCGGTGGCCTCAAGCCAGTCCCGGCGCTCTGCGGTGAGATCCAGCCGTTGTTGCTGGATCTCGCTCAGCAGCTGCGCTTTGCGCTTCAGACGTTCCGCTTTGGTGCTCACGACTTATCGTCCTCCAGCAAAGCGCGGTCATTCGCCAGCTCCTGGCGGGTGTGGCGTAGCAATGTGGAGGCCCGTGCTTTACGCAACGTCCAGATACCGCCTATTAACGCCAGTACCAGTAGCACCACAGTGGTGGCAATCATCGCATTCAGGCGATATTGCGGATCGATGGCCCAAATTATCAGCACCATCAGGCTCATCAGGCCAAATGCGGCAAAAAGCATGGTCAGCCCTGACATTAAGAGCAACTGGAAGACATTGGCTTTCTCTTCTTCCAGTTCGACCACCGCCAGCCGCAGGCGGGTCTCAACCATTTCAACGAGGATAGACAGAATGCGCTGACCTATCCCCAAAGCACTTTTGCCCGGCCCTTGCTGGTAGCGTGGATCCGTCATATCAACGACGCGTCAGTAGCACGCCCAGCACCACGCCGACGGCAGCGCCGATGCCCACGCTGGCCCACGGGTTTTCGCGGACGTATTCATCAGTACGGGCTGCGGCTTCACGGGTCTGACGAGCCAATGCATCGCCCGTTTCGCCCAGACGATGACGGCTTTCACGCAGCGCCTGTTCAGCCTTACTGCGCAGTTTGCTCAGCTCTTCTTTCGATTTGTCCCCAGAGTTGCTCAGGACTTCTTCCAGGGTATCCGCCAGGGATTTCAACTCAGAGCGCAGATGGTCAGCATTATCTTTGGACATAGTTCTCTCCAGGTGAGTGAGGGGTAATTTCCTTTACATCAGTAATCACGTGCCTCAAGGGCTTTCAGGTGTTCCTGCGCCTCTTTCAGCTTATGTTCGCGTTTACTTATCTTGTCCGCATCGCCTTTTTGCCTGGCCTCGCTCAGATCGCGACGCCGTTCGGCCACTTCTTCTCTCTGCTCAGTGATTTTTTTCTGATGGGCAGCGCGCAACTTGTTGTCAGAGCAACTGGCGCGGACTTCGCGCAGTGCTTTGTTCAGGCCCGCGATCCGGCTTTCATTGTTATGCTTTTCGGCATAGCTGATCTCCCGCTGGATCTCTTGCTCTTTCTCCTGACAAGGCGAAGCCGCCTGCGAAACTGCGCTCAGAGATAACAGGGCCAACGCCAGTGCGATGCGGTTATTCATAATCGAAACCTTCCTTTGTTGGCTGGCGAAACGGTCGTGTCGCCAGCATCCAGTGACATAAAGTGAACCCTGGTTCCGTTTACTCAAGCATAGTTAAGTTAACGAATAACACCAAAGTGAGTGAAAAGATTCAGAATCCTGGAAGGATCAGCCGAACCGGTGCGTACTGCTACGCAGGCGGTTGAGCCAGGCAGAGGTCTGGCTGCTTTCATCGTCCTGGGCGGCGATGATGTAACCGTGGGGTAATGTGCGATCCAGTACGGCTTTCGCTGCTGCGCTCTGGGCGCTGGACTCGAACGTAATCAACAAGGTGTCGTTCTCAGGTGTGATGCTTTTAAACTGAATGCCGTTGGCATCAAGATGATGCCAGACGGAAAAGCCATCTGGCACGCTGACGTTATGCGTCGCCGGACGGATCGCCAGCGTGGAGCCTTTATCCTGTAAGGTCGCCCATGCGAAAAGCATCACGCTTAAAAATGCCAGCGCGCAAATGCTCATTACCAGCCAGCGTAAAAACGGGCGGCGCGATTCCATGGTTTTAACCCCGATTGCCATATTTTTTCTTCCAGAGGACGACCAGCGAGCCGATCAGGCCGATCACCAGCAACACCACCGGAAGCAGCATCAGGCAGGACATAAGCGCGTCTTCGTATTTTCGAAAAACCGGCGTTTTACCCAGCAGATAGCCCAGCGTTGTCAGGATCAGCACCCACAACAGACCGCTCATCCAGTTGAAGAACTGGAAGCGGGCATTACTCAGACCAGAAAGTCCGGCAATAGTTGGCAATAAAGTTCGGACAAACGCAATAAAACGGCCAATTAACAGGGCGGAAAGCCCATGTTTATGAAACAAATGGTGCGCCCGTTGGTGGTAATGCGCAGGCAGATGCGACAGCCAGTTCTGCACCAGACGCGTATTGCCCAGCCATCGTCCCTGTATGTAACTGAGCCAGCAGCCGAGACTGGCCGCTACGGTCAGCAACAAAATGGTCTGCGGATAACCCAATGCACCTTTGGCAATCAGAACGCCAATCAGGACCAGCAGGCTGTCGCCCGGCAGAAACGCCGCCGGGAGCAGACCGTTTTCCAGAAATAAAATGACAAATAATACAAAATAGAGCATGCCGATCATGCCGGGGTTCGACAAAGTCTCGAAATCCTGGCTCCAGAGGGCATGAAGTAACTGGCTTAAAAGTTCCATTCAGTGTTCCTGGTACATCGGTTTACGTCACGCCCGGAACAGCACGGCGATTGGCTTTAATACATTATGATCGCTCGTGAACGATGTGTTACGGCATGTTCCGATAAAAACGTTGTGAGCAAGCACGAACAAATACGATGGCGAAATGCATCTAATTGTAACAAATGCTGACGTTATACGTCAGTCATAAAAAAACGTTTCGGTATTGATTTTGCTTGTCGGAGGTGGGGGAGGCGAGGCTATTTACAAAGGCTGACACTCTATACTTTTCACTTACCCTAAATTCGTGCCGGGCGCAGCGTAACTCTGCGTCCGGCAAGGGAAATTATTTGGTTCCGTTGGCGGCAGTATCCAGATGTACGACCGGATTTTCTGCAAACAGGTAACGATCGGCATTAAATTCAAAATCGTCACTGGTTTCGTTAAACAGCATCTGTTTGGTATTTTCGAGGTGCTGCCACATCGCCAGTTTGGCGGCGTGAGGATCTTTACGGATTAATGCCCGCAAAATCTGGTCATGATCATCACACCAGTTATCCACGGTACGTAAGTCGATATGGTCGTGCAGTTTTTTCCAGTACGGGTTATGCACGCGCTGGGTCCACATCTTCTCGACAATCGCCGCCAGCGCGGTGTTTTGCGTGGCCAGAGCGACCTGCACATGGAACTGTAAATCCCACTCGGAATCGCGGAAGCATTTCTCTTTACGCGCATTGTCCTGGATTTCCATCAGCTTCATGATGTCCTGTTTCGTGACCTGTGTGGCCGCGAATTCGGCAATATTGCTTTCAATCAGCTGGCGAGCCTGCAACAGCTCAAAGGGCCCATAGTTAGCGAACTCCAGGTTTTCATCCGGGACCTGGGTATGGCGCGGCTGGTTCGAGATGACATGAATGCCAGAGCCTTTACGAACTTCGACGTACCCTTCTACTTCCAGCATGATAATGGCTTCACGAACCACGGTCCGGCTCACGCTTTTTTCATCAGCAATAAAGCGCTCTGCGGGCAATTTGTCCCCCACAAGATAGACGCCTTGCTCAATACGATTTTTAAGCTCGGCGGCAAGCTGCTGGTACAAACGTCGTGACTCGGAGATTTCCATATATGAGCTCCAGGGAAAAGAAGGGCAATAATAGATTTGTTATACCACTTTTACACCATTCTCACCATCATCGATAACGAAAAAGCCGCCCGGAGGCGGCTTTTTGAGACATCAAATGGGAGAGTTAACTTTGTGCGGCCGGGCCGCCCACCGAATGCTCTTTCACAACTTCATCGGCTGTTTTGTTTTTCAACACGGTCCAGATAACCACCGCACCCAGCAGGTCAAACAGCGCCAGCACAGCGAACAGCGGGCTGAAGCCAATGGTATCTGCCAGTGCGCCGACAACCAGAGCGAACATGGTGCTCGCCAGCCAGGCTGACATGCCGGTCAGGCCGTTTGCCGTTGCCACTTCGTTACGACCAAAGACGTCGGAAGAAAGGGTGATCAGCGCGCCGGACAGAGACTGGTGAGCAAAACCACCGATGCACAGCAGACCAATTGCCACATACGGGCTGGTGAACAGGCCAATCATACCTGGGCCAATCATCAGCAGTGCGCCCATGGTCACGACCATTTTACGGGAGACGATCAGGTTCACACCGAAGATACGCTGGAACAGCGGCGGCAGGTAACCCCCTACGATGCAACCCAGGTCTGCGAACAGCATCGGCATCCAGGCGAACATGGCGATCTCTTTCAGGTTAAAGCCGTAAACTTTAAACATGAACAGCGGGATCCAGGCGTTGAATGTACCCCAGGCAGGTTCTGCCAGAAAACGCGGCAGAGCGATGCCCCAGAACTGACGGGTGCCGAGGATCTGCCAGACAGTCATTTTCTTGCCATTGTTGGTCTGATGCTGTGCTTCCTGACCACCAATGATGTATTCACGTTCTTCATCGCTTAATTTTTTCTGGTCGCGAGGGTGTTTGTAGAAGTACAACCAGGCCATTGCCCAGACAAAACTCAGCACACCAGAGATGATGAACGCCATTTCCCAGCTGTGCATCACGATCGCCCACACAACCAGCGGCGGAGCAATCATTGCACCAATAGAGGAACCGACGTTGAAGTAGCCCACAGCAATAGAACGCTCTTTTGCCGGGAACCATTCGGAGGCCGCTTTCAGGCCGGCCGGGATCATCGCTGCTTCAGCCGCACCTACCGCACCACGCGCCAGTGCCAGGCCGCCCCAGCTGCCTGCCAGCGCTGTCGCGCCGCAGAACACCGCCCAGGTAATAGCGAAGAACGCATAACCAATCTTGGTGCCCAGAATGTCCAGCACGTAGCCCGCAACAGGCTGCATGACGGTATAAGCCGCGGAATAAGCTGCAATGATATAAGAGTATTGCTGAGTAGAAATGTGCAGCTCTTCCATCAGGGTTGGAGCCGCTGCCGCTACGGTGTTACGTGTCAGGTATCCCAGCACGGTGCCGACCGTCACCAGTGCTATCATGTACCAACGTAATCCTTTGATTTTACGCATGTAAACCTCATCGTTATGTTATTACCGCTTGCGCGGCCATCCTGCGATCGCCCTCGGAGGATGAAACGGGAGGGTGTAAGCGGGAGGCTCTCCCACTACGACCCAAACCTTGCCATAAGTAAGTGTGTTTAAGTCGGTATCCCTACCCTCAAGTTCCGATCAAGTAATTATCGGGAATGCATTCCGTCGGCTTATGTGTTCGACGGCAGGAAAGATAACTTGTCATACAACTTGAAAAGGTGAGTGACATCACAAAAGTGTTTTTCTTTGTGTGGTCTTTAACTTTGGCAGGAGAAGCCAGACGCGGCGCGGTCCGGGGCGCGGTTTACCCGATTAAACGCAAAATTTTTGTCCGCTTTTATTGATCCAACTCACGAAAATATCTTCGGTCTATGGAAATTGGTGTGATAACTTTGTCAGCATCTAAGATAGACATCAGACGCACTCGTTGAGAGGAAGACGATAATGACTCCGTTTATGACTGAAGATTTTCTACTGGACACCGAATTTGCGCGCCGTCTGTACCATGACTACGCGAAAGATCAGCCGATTTTTGACTATCACTGCCATCTGCCGCCGCAGCAAATCGCCGAAAACTACCGCTTTAAAAACCTGTATGACATCTGGCTGAAAGGCGACCACTACAAATGGCGCGCAATGCGTACCAACGGCGTGCCTGAGCGCTTATGTACTGGTGATGCGTCCGATCGTGAGAAGTTTGACGCCTGGGCAGCGACGGTACCGCACACCATTGGTAACCCGTTATACCACTGGACACATCTTGAGCTGCGTCGCCCATTTGGTATTACAGGTAAGCTGCTTTCACCGTCCACTGCCGACGAAATCTGGAATTTAGGCAACGAACTGCTGGCGCAGGATAAATTCTCCGCGCGCGGTATCATGCAGCAGATGAATGTCAAAATGGTCGGTACCACCGACGATCCGATCGATTCGCTTGAGCATCACGCGTCCGTGGCGAAAGACACCACATTCAGCATCAAAGTACTGCCGAGCTGGCGCCCGGATAAAGCCTTCAACATTGAGCAGGCAACCTTCAACGACTATATGGCGAAACTGGGCGAAGTATCGGATACCGATATTCGTCGCTTTGCCGATCTGCAAACGGCGCTGAACAAACGTCTGGATCACTTTGCCGCCCACGGCTGTAAAGTGTCTGACCATGCGCTGGACGTCGTGTTGTTTGCCGAAGCCAGCGAAGCTGAGCTCGACAGCATTTTGGCGCGCCGCCTGGCGGGTGAAGCGCTGAACGAAAAAGAAGTGGCACAGTTCAAAACAGCGGTGCTGGTATGGCTGGGCGCAGAGTATGCCCGTCGCGGTTGGGTACAGCAGTACCACATTGGCGCGCTGCGTAACAATAACCTGCGCCAGTTCAAACTGCTGGGGCCGGACGTGGGCTTCGACTCCATTAATGACCGTCCGCTGGCGGAAGAACTCTCCAAACTGCTGAGCAAGCAGAATGAAGAAAACCTGCTGCCGAAAACCATTCTTTACTGTCTGAACCCGCGCGATAACGAAGTGCTGGGCACCATGGTGGGTAACTTCCAGGGCGAAGGCATGCCGGGCAAAATGCAGTTCGGTTCTGGCTGGTGGTTTAACGATCAGAAAGATGGCATGGAACGTCAGATGACGCAGTTGGCGCAGCTCGGTCTGCTGAGCCGTTTCGTCGGCATGCTGACGGATAGCCGTAGTTTCCTCTCTTATACCCGTCACGAATATTTCCGTCGCATCCTGTGCCAGATGATCGGCCGCTGGGTTGAAGCGGGTGAAGCACCAGCTGATATCCAGTTGCTGGGCGAGATGGTGAAAAATATCTGCTTTAACAATGCGCGTGATTACTTCGCGATTGAACTGAACTAAGGCTGTTTGAGGTTGATATGCAATACATCAAGATCCATTCGCTGGATAACGTTGCGGTAGCTCTGGCCGATCTCGCTGAAGGTGCGGAAGTCGTGGTCGACAACCACACCGTCACGTTGCGCCAGGCGGTGGTACGCGGGCATAAATTTGCGCTGCAACCCATCGCTCAGGGCGAAAATGTTGTTAAGTACGGTCTGCCTATTGGTCATGCGACGGCGGATATCGCGCAGGGCGAGCACATTCATTCCCATAACGCGCGTACCAATCTCAGTGATTTGGACGAGTATAGCTATCAACCTGATTTTCAGGATGAAGGCGCACAGGCGGCAGATCGCGATATTCAGATCTACCGCCGCGCTAATGGTGAAGTCGGGATCCGCAATGAGCTGTGGATCCTGCCAACGGTCGGCTGTGTGAATGGTATTGCCCGGCAGATCCAGAACCGTTTCCTGAAAGAGACGCAGGACGCAGAAGGGATCGATGGCGTTTACCTGTTCAGCCATACTTACGGTTGCTCGCAGCTGGGCGACGATCACATTAATACCCGCACCATGCTGCAAAACATGGTGCGTCACCCAAATGCCGGTGCCGTGCTGGTCATTGGCCTTGGCTGTGAAAACAACCAGGTGGATGCATTCCGCCAGACGCTGGGTGAGTTCGACGCAGAACGCGTTCACTTTATGGTATGCCAACACCAGGACGATGAAGTGGAAGCCGGGCTTGAACATATGCACGCCCTGTACGAGGCCATGCGCAACGATAAGCGCGAGCCGGGTAAACTGAGCGAACTCAAATTTGGTCTGGAATGCGGCGGCTCTGATGGCCTGTCTGGCATTACCGCCAACCCCATGCTGGGCCGTTTTTCCGATTATGTGATTGGAAACGGTGGCACCACCGTACTGACCGAAGTGCCGGAGATGTTCGGCGCGGAGCGGATCCTGATGAGCCACTGCCGCGATGAGAGCACGTTTGAAAAGACCGTCACTATGGTAAATGACTTCAAACAGTACTTTATTGCCCACAACCAGCCGATTTATGAGAACCCGTCGCCGGGTAACAAAGCGGGCGGGATCACCACGCTGGAAGAGAAATCCCTTGGCTGCACCCAGAAAGCCGGTGCAAGCCAGGTTGTCGATGTACTGCGTTATGGCGAGCGTCTGAAAACGCACGGTCTGAACCTGTTAAGCGCGCCGGGTAACGATGCCGTTGCCACCAGCGCGCTGGCTGGCGCAGGTTGCCATATGGTGTTGTTCAGTACTGGTCGTGGGACGCCTTACGGCGGTTTTGTACCCACGGTGAAGATCGCCACTAACAGCGAACTGGCGGCGAAGAAAAAACACTGGATCGACTACGATGCGGGTCAACTGATCCACGGCAAAGCGATGCCGCAATTGCTGAATGAGTTTGTCGATGTGATTGTGGAAATCGCCAACGGCAAGAAAACCTGCAACGAGAAGAATGACTTCCGTGAGCTGGCTATCTTCAAAAGTGGCGTAACGCTTTAATTAAGTTGTGACTTTCGCGCCCGTGGTTACGTTGGCTGCATGCTATCACCGCAGTGGATTTTAGGTAATAAGCGTACTTACCGTGGTAACCTGGCGCGAAATCTCTGGGTAAGTGTCTGAATCAGGGCATTTACCCGCTTTTGTTTTACTGCAAGGATTTTTCATGACCGCGTATTGGCTTGCCCAGGGCGTGGGGGTCATTGCCTTCCTGATTGGTATCACCACTTTCATCAACCGTGACGAAAGGCGGTTCAAAAAACAGCTTTCCGTCTATAGCGCCATTATTGGCGTGCACTTCTTTCTGATGGGCGCATTTCCGGCTGGATCGAGCGCCATGCTGAATGCGCTACGCACCCTGATAACGCTCCGTACTCGTAGCCTGTGGGTCATGTCGCTTTTTATCGTGTTAACCGGCGGGCTGGGGCTGGCGAAGTTTCACCATCCGATCGAGCTGTTGCCGGTAGCGGGTACGATTGTCAGTACCTGGGCGCTGTTCCGTGTGCAAGGGTTGCCAATGCGTTGTGTGCTCTGGTGTTCGACCGGTTGCTGGGTGATCCATAATATCTGGCTCGGATCGATTGGCGGTTCGCTGATCGAGGGCAGTTTTTTAATCATGAATGGCCTGAACATCATTCGCTTCTGGCGTATGCAACAACGCGGCATCGACCCGTTTAACGTCGAAACCGCGGCAGCAAAGAAAACACCGCCGCGCGTTGACGGCGGGTGAAGAGGTTAATTACGCAGGGCGTTGTTAACCAGACGCGAATCTTCCGCCTGGCATACCGCTGCGGTGAAGAGCACATCCGTGGAGGAGTTGAGCGCGGTTTCGCAAGAGTCCTGCAGCACGCCGATAATAAAGCCGACCGCCACCACCTGCATCGCCACATCGTTGGAAATACCAAACATGTTACAGGCCAGCGGGATCAACAGCAGGGAACCGCCCGCCACGCCGGAGGCACCACAGGCACAAAGCGACGCCACAACGCTCAACAGCAACGCTGTCGGCAGATCGACCGTAATACCTAAGGTATGGACTGCCGCCAGTGCCAGCACCGTAATCGTGATTGCCGCACCCGCCATGTTAATGGTGGCGCCCAACGGGATAGAAATAGAATAGGTATCGCGATCGAGGTTCAACTTCTCACACAACGCCATATTAACGGGAATATTCGCCGCTGAACTGCGGGTGAAAAATGCGGTGACGCCACTTTCGCGAAGGCAAGTAAAAACCAGTGGGAAAGGGTTGCGGCGGATTTTCCAGAATACCAGCAGCGGGTTAACCACCAGCGCGACAAACGCCATACATCCCACCAGCACGACCAGGAGTTGCGCATAGCCTAACAGCGCGCCAAAACCCGATGTCGCAAGGGTGGATGAGACGAGACCGAAAATCCCGATCGGCGCAAAGCGGATCACAAGCCGCACCATAAAAGTCACCGCGCTTGCAAAATCCTGCACCAGATTTTTGGTGCTCTCGTTGCTGTGACGCAGTGCAAAACCCAGCCCCACCGCCCATACCAGTATGCCAATGTAGTTAGCATTCATGAGCGCCGTTACCGGGTTGGCGATCATGCTGGTTAGCAAACCACGCAACACTTCCACAATACCGGAAGGCGGTGCGACATCATTTGCACCCGGGACAAGCTGTAACGTGGACGGGAACAGGAAACTGACCAGCACAGCGGTGAGTGCGGCGGTAAATGTGCCTAACAGATAGAGTATCAGTACCGGGCGCAGATTCGTCTTTTGCCCTTGCTGATGACCAGCGATGGAGGCCATCACCAGCATCAGCACCAGTACCGGCGCTACCGCTTTTAACGCGCTAACAAAAAGCGTACCCAGAATGCCGGTCGCAATGGCGGCGGGAGTGGAGATCCACGCCAGTAAGATACCCAGAATTAAACCAATAAGGATCTGTTTCACCAGGCTGCCATCAATAAGACGTTGCAGTAACCCGGCGGAGCGGTGCGTTGTCATGCCATGTTCCTTTCGTGTTGTGGAGTTGCATCCCGCCTGTCTTTTTTGATGACATTTGTCAGGATGTAACATTTATTTGCAGAAAGAAGTATATGGACTCTGCGGCAAGAAGGAAGTGCAGAAGATGTACTTTTCGGGCCTGGCGCGGCTTTTTGATTTTTTGTGTTAATGTTTTGTGATAAAGGCGACAAGGATGACGCTTTCGCCGCTCAGCATAGTGGCAGAGCGGCGAATTACAGCTTACGCCTTCGTTTTTTTGTCGTTCTGGTGGTTGACCCAGGCATTGATCAGCAGTGTCAACACGAGGATCCCACCGACCACACCCAGCGAAATGGCGATCGGAATATGGAAAAAGTCGACGATCAACATTTTGATGCCGATGAATACCAGGATCACCGACAAACCGTACTTGAGCATTGAGAAGCGCTCGGCAACGCCGGCCAGCAAAAAGTACATCGCGCGCAGGCCAAGGATCGCGAACAGGTTCGACGTCAGTACGATAAAAGGATCGGTGGTAACGGCGAAAATTGCCGGAATGCTGTCGACAGCAAAAATGACGTCGCTCAGTTCCACCAGAATTAACACCAGCAGCAGCGGCGTGGCGAACAGCAAGCCGTTTTTGCGCACGAAGAAATGTTCGTTCTCGATGGTATCTGTCATGCGCAGATGGCCACGCAACCAGCGAACCAGCGGCTTATCGCCGATCCCGCCTTCATCCTCTTTCGCCAGCGCCATTTTCACGCCGGTAAATAGCAGGAATGCGCCGAACACATACAGCAGCCATGAGAACTGGGAAATAAGCCAGCTTCCGGCAAAGATCATGATCGTACGCAGCACAATGGCTCCAAGAACGCCGTAGATCAGTACCCGGCGTTGTAATGCCGCCGGAACAGCAAAATAGCTAAACAGCATTAGCCAGACAAAGACGTTATCCACCGCCAGTGCCTTTTCAATCAAATAGCCGGTGAGGAACGCCAGTGCTTGCGTATCCGCCACGGCGCGGCCTTCGGTCTGCGTCAGATACCACCAGAAAGCGGCATTAAACAACAGCGAGAGCGTAACCCAAACTACAGACCAGACGGCCGCCTGCTTCATGGTCATCGTATGGACGCCGCGACGCCCCTGAAGCAGAAGGTCGATGGCGAGCATAATCGCCACCACAATGGCGAATCCGCCCCATAACATCGGTGTGCCGACACTATTCATCATCAGTTCCTTACCTAAAAACAAAAACGGCTAACGTCAGAAGACGTCAGCCGCTTGCTTTAGATGCAGGGAGTCTCGCCTTCCGGCAAGGTCTCACTTACGTCGGTAAAGACGCCCGGCGACCGGATGCATATACGCATCGTAATGACGATCCACCGGCATGGAAGTTACTCCCCTTTGCAGGTAACAAAATATGTCAGCTCATTCATTCCGTCAATGAAAGGCCGGACGGGCTTACGAACCTTTACGCAGGCAACTGCGCACCCACATCATCGGCCGGGAACACGACGCCGGTCTGGCGACGGATCTCGGTTTGCAGTTTTGCCGTTACACGACTGACAGCCAGACCCGGATGGTTGATTTCATTTTCTTCCACCAGCCGGGCAAAGGTTTCAGCTTCATACAGCATGGTATTGATGTGCTGTGGCTGGGTTAGTTCCTGCGGCTTACCGCCGCGCGGCACAAATGACACTTTCTGGCATTCGGAGATCTTCTCGATCACCAGTGAACCTGCCTCGCCCTGGATTTCACTCGGCAGAACAGAATCGCTCACTTTTGAGTGCTGCAGCGTTACGCTGAAATCACCGTAATCCATGACCACCACGCCGTGTGCATCTACACCGCTCTCCAGCTTGCTGGCAGTTGCGTGCACCGCATACGGCTCGCCCCACAGCGCCACGGCAGACGCCAGGCAATAAAAGCCAATATCCATAATCGAGCCGTTAGAGAAGGCCGGGTTAAAGGTATTAGGGTTTTCGCCGTCCAGATAACGCTGGTAGCGGGAAGAGTACTGGCAGTAATTAATAAAGGCTTTACGCACTTTACCGGCTTTGGCCAGTGACTGCTTAAGCAGTATGAAATTGGGCAGGCTGGCGGTTTTAAACGCTTCAAACAACACCACCTGATGCTCGCGTGCGCAGGCGATAGCCTCCTCCACTTCTCTCAGATTCGACGCCAGCGGTTTTTCGCAGATTACATGCTTTTTATGGCTGAGGAACAGGCGGGTTTGTGGAAAGTGCAGAGAGTTTGGGCTGGCAATATACACCGCGTCAATCGCATCGCTTTGCGCCATCGCTTCAAGCGAGGTGAACAGGTGTTCAACGGGATAATCATTCGCGAACGCTTGCGCCTGCTCAAGGCTGCGGGAAAAGACGGCGGTGAGTTTATATTTGCCCGTTTCATGGGCGGCATCGACAAACTGGCGAGTGATCCAGTTGGTGCCTATGACAGCGAAACGTATCATAAAGGCGCTGATTCTCCGTAATGAGGGGACTTTCGTCACTCTACCACGACGAGATGACAAAACCAGTGCCCCTGCCCGCAGAGTTATACCGCATAACGCCCCGGGCGGTGGTTCATGGCGATAATCAAATTGAGCATCGTCGCGCCGATTACCGAGATCACAAGCATGGGCAAGCTGACCACAAACAGCGATGCGGTAACGATGCAGGCGTCAACCACCATCTGGAATTTCCCGGCACGAATACCGCTTTTCTCTTGCAGATAGAGCGCCAGAATATTCATACCGCCGAGGCTGGCTTTATGCCGGAACAGCACCACAAAGCCAATGCCCATCATAATGTTGGCAAACAGCGTGGCGTAGTAAGGATTAAGCTGATCAATATGAATAAAGCGGCCGTGGAGATCGGAAAAGATCGACACCATCGCCACGGCGCAAAAGGTCTTTAGCGTAAACTGCGCGCCCATCCGACGCACCGATAACCAGTAAAAAGGCAGGTTGATGGCAAAAAACGCCGCGCCAAATGAGATGTGCGTTGTGTAGTGGATCAAAAAAGCCAGCCCTGCGGTGCCGCCGGTTAATGCGCCAGACTGGCGAAACAGCACCACACCAAAAGAGATCATCAGCGTACCGAACAGCAGAGCCAGCGCATCTTCCAGCCAGCTATGGGCAAGTTTATTGGGCGTGAGGACGTTATCCATAAGTGTGCATTATTCATTAAGTGAAAAAGATAAGCTTCACTTGCAATAACTACACCAGGCTGCGCCTGTCACGACGACGAAGGGAGGGGAAAACAGGCGTGGCTATCGCTAACGCGTTGAAAGCGCTGAAAACACTACGTTGCACAATGTATGCAGTATTTGGGCCGTAAAGGCGTGAATCGTGCGTTATAGTGGGGTTTAATGCACGTCAGGGGAAGTCTTTGCACCGAATTGGGGCGAAATGCCCCAAATTAGGGCATGGTGTTACTGCCCGGCATCGACATGCCATTCTCTTTCAGGCGATTAAGCACGACCGACGTCTTCAGGTGCGCGACGCTCTTGTTCTGCGCCAAAATACCGCTAATCAGATGGTTCAGGCCTGGCAAATCGGAGACGGCGACTTTCAATAAATAGTCGTTATCACCTGTGGTTTTATACGCATCCACAATGGCCTCAACGCCGCATACCATTTGGTGAAAACTCGCCACGCATTCCGGCGTATGGTTCAGCAGCCGGACCTCAATAAGCCCCAGCATCCCCTGGCCTGCTGCATCGGGTGCAAGACGAGCGTGATAACCGAGGATCAACTGCGCCTGCTCCAGCGCAATGCGCCGCCGGGAACATTGCGAAGCAGACAGACCAATCAGCGCGCTCAGTTCCTGGTTCGTCAGGCGGCCGTTAGATTGCAACAGCGTCAGGATTTTCAGATCGAAATCATCAATGTGGTACATAGGCATCACAGGCAGACAAAAGGGGTGTGCACCAGACTAGCAGTTTTTTGCCCGGTGGGTTATTTCAACGCAAGATGCGTCAGCCACAGGCGGGTATCAAACTCCAGTTGATGATACTGCGGCTCCATATGGCAACAGAGCTGATAGAACGCCTTGTTATGCTCTTTCTCTTTCAGGTGCGCCAGTTCATGTACCACAATCATGCGCAGAAAGGCTTCCGGTGCGTCACGAAATACCGTTGCCACACGGATTTCGGCTTTGGCTTTCAGCTTACCGCCCTGCACGCGTGACACCGCGGTGTGCAGCCCAAGGGCGTTGTTCAGTACGTGGATCTTGTTGTCGTACATTACTTTGTTCACCGGCGCGGCATTGCGCAGGTACTGGTTTTTTAGATCCTGTGTATAGTGCCAAAGTGCTTTATCGGTGGTGATACCATGACTGTCAGGGTAGCGTTTCTGCAGCACCTCACCCAGCCGGTTCTGTTCAATCAATGTGGTCACCTGCGTTAGCAGGGATTCAGGATAGCCCTGAAGATAGGTCAGCGTGTGCATGGCGAAATGTGTTTACTTCCCGACGTATTTAAGCGATAAAACGCGCGAATTTTAGCACTGCGGAGGGGCGATGAGCCAGGTTGAGTTAAACGGACAGTCATTCACTTTAGACAGATTCCCGGTCGGCGTGGAAGAGGCGTCGTTACAGGCATGGGATGCGGCAGATGAATATTTGCTGCAACAGGTGAATGAGGTCGCAGGCCCGGTACTCATCTTTAATGATAGCTTCGGCGCGTTGGCTTGTGCGCTGGCGCAACATCACCCGGTCAGTGTGAACGACTCCTGGATTGCCGGGCTGGCAACGCAGCATAACCTGCGTATTAACGCGCTTGATGAAGATGCGGTGACCTTGCAGGACAGCCTCGCTCCGCTGCCCGCCAACCCCGCGCTGGTGTTGATCAAAGTGCCCAAGCAACTGGCGCTGCTTGAGCAGCAATTGTCTGCGTTACGCGACGTTGTGACGCCGCAGACGCGGATTATCGCCGGGGCAAAAACCCGCGACGTGCATAATTCAACACTGGCGCTGTTTGAAAAGATCCTCGGGCCGACGACGACGTCGCTGGCGTGGAAAAAGGCACGGTTAATTCACTGTACCTTTACGGCTCCGGCACGTGTCGAGGTGGCGCAACTCGCTAGCTGGAAGCTGGATGGAACCGACTGGACTATTCATAACCACGCCAACGTCTTTTCGCGCAGCGCCCTTGATATTGGCGCGCGTTTCTTCCTGCAACATTTGCCGCAAGCGTTGACAGGGGAAATGGTTGATCTGGGTTGTGGTAACGGGGTAATTGGTCTGCAATTGCTGGCGCAAAACCCGGACGGACGCGTGTTATTTGTTGATGAGTCCGCGATGGCCGTCGCTTCCGCCCGGTTAAACGTGGCGACCAATTTGCCGCAGGCGAACGCGCGTTGCGAATTTATGATCAACAACGCTTTGTCCGGCGTGGAGCCGGATCGCTTTGATGCGGTACTGTGCAATCCGCCTTTTCATCAGCAAAGCGCCATCACCGATCATATTGCCTGGCAGATGTTTAACGATGCGCGCCGTTGCCTGAAGTACGGCGGTGAACTGCGTATCGTCGGCAACCGGCACCTGGACTATTTCCGCAAGCTGAAGAAAGTATTTGGTAACTGCGAAACCGTCGCCACCAATAATAAATTTGTCATCCTCAAAGCGGTTAAGGTACGTAAAAAACGCGGATAACCGTGACGCATGCCGGAGCCTGTCCGGCATGCGTCGATCAGATTTCCAGCGCCAGTTGAGTGCCCTGGGCAATGGCCCGCCGGGCATCCAGCTCCAGTGCTACATCGCACCCGCCAATCAGATGCACCGTCTTACCGGCTTCACGCAGCGGCTCCGCCAGCTCACGTCGCGGCTCCTGGCCGGCGCAGATCACCACATGATCAACCGCCAGCAGCTGCGGCTCTCCGCCGATCATCAGATGCAAACCCGCATCGTCGATCTTTTGATAACTGACTGCCGGGATCATTTTCACGCCACGTGACAGCAGGGTAGCGCGGTGGATCCAGCCAGTGGTTTTCCCCAGGCCTTCGCCGGGTTTGCTGGCTTTTCGCTGCAGCATAACGATGTGGCGCGGGCTTTTAGGCAGTTGTGGGCCTTCCGGACGCAGCCCCCCTGCGTTATGCAGGCTGGTATCAATACCCCATTCCACGCAAAACTCGGCAATATTCTGGCTGGTCGGTTCGCCAGGCTGACTTAAATACATCGCGGTATCAAAGCCGATCCCGCCGCAACCTATGATTGCCACCCGTTCGCCAACCGGGACTTTATCGCGCAGGACATCGAGATAACTCAGTACGCTGGGGTGATCAATGCCGTCTATTTCCGGCATACGCGGCTCAATGCCGCAGGCGAGGATCACCTCATCAAACAGTGTCAGCATGCCTGGATCGACACGCTGACTCAGGCACAGGGCCACACCTGTCAGGTCAAGCATTCGGCGGTAGTAGCGCAGCGTTTCGTAAAATTCCTCTTTGCCAGGGATCTGTTTGGCCACATTAAACTGCCCGCCAATCTCGGCTTGCGCATCAAATAGCGTTACGCTGTGCCCACGCGCGGCGGCATTGACTGCAAAGGCCAGCCCCGCCGGGCCTGCTCCCACCACCGCCAGGTTTTTCTTCTGCGCAGCCGGTGTTATTGGCATCAGTGTTTCATGGCAGGCACGCGGATTGACCAGACAGGAGGTTACTTTGCCGACGAAGATCTGATCAAGGCAAGCCTGGTTACAGCCAATGCAGGTATTTATCTCGTCCGCGCGACCACTTTGCGCTTTCGACAGCAGTTCTGCATCGGCAAGAAATGGGCGCGCCATCGACACCATATCCGCATCGCCATTGGCGAGGATCGTCTCTGCCACCTGCGGATCGTTAATGCGGTTGGTGGTAACAAGGGGAATGTTCACCTTGCCTTTCAGCTTGCGGGTCACCCAGCTAAATGCCCCGCGCGGCACGGGCGTCGCAATCGTCGGGATACGTGCTTCATGCCAGCCAATCCCGGTGTTGATAAGGGTCGCGCCAGCGGCTTCAACAGCCTGCGCCAGCGTAACGGTCTGCTCAAAGGTTCCGCCACCTTCGACCAGATCCAGCATCGACAGGCGGAAAATAATAATAAACTCGCGTCCGACACGCGCCCGCACAGCGCGCAGTACCTCCAGCGCAAAACGCATCCGCCGCGTGGCATCTCCGCCCCATTCATCCTCGCGCTGGTTCGTTCTGGCGGCCAGAAACTCGTTAATCAGATAGCCTTCAGAACCCATCACTTCAACGCCGTCATAGCCCGCTTGCTGCGCCAGTTGCGCGCAATAAGCAAAGTCGTCGATCAAGGTCAGGATCTCCTCGTGACTGAGCGCATGGGGAGTAAATCGGTTGATTGGGGCCTGCAGTGCAGACGGTGCGACCAGCCCCGGCTGAAAACTGTAACGCCCGGTATGGAGAATTTGCAGCGCGATTTTCCCGCCTTGCTGGTGGACGGCATCGGTGATTTTCCGGTGGTGAGGAAGCTGGGCTGCATCGCGCAGGATCGCGCCGCCTTCCACCGTCACGCCGGAAAGCGACGGTGCAACGCCGCCGGTGACGATCAAGGCCACGCCGTGGCGGGCGCGTTCAGCATAAAAGGCTGCCAGCCTTTCTGCACCATCCGGGCGCTCTTCAAGCCCGGTATGCATCGAGCCCATCAGCACACGGTTTTTTAACGTGGTAAAGCCCAGATCAAGTGGGGCGAACAGCGACGGATAATGGCTCATGCTCTCTTCCAATGTAAAATAATTGTTATGTGGTCGGATGAGTTCTACTTTAGCCGTCGCGACAGAAAAGGGAAAAGCGGGAACAAATGATTGTGATGAGATTCAAAAATCCCCTCATCGCACCGGAATGAGGGGAGGGGAGAAAGATCAGACGTGAGTGCTCAATCCGGGTGCTGCCCACATTGAGGTGGTTAAACCGCTATCGACCAGACCAAGCTGATCGGCGTAAATCTTCTGCCATTTCTGCATCATCGTATCGTAAAGCTCGCGGTGTTGTAGATTGGGCGTATATTCCCGGCTCCATCTCACCAGCCGTTCACCCGTCGCTGCCATGTCATCGTACAGCCCGGCACCCACACCTGCGGCAATCGCGCAGCCCAACGCGGTCGCTTCTTTCACTTCCGGCACGCGCACCGGCAAACCGGTGACATCGCTTAAAATCTGCCCCCACAGCGCGCCTTTTGCACCGCCGCCTGCAAAAACCAGGCTATCGAAGCGAACGCCGGAAAATCGTGAAATCTGGGCCAGATTACAGGCTGATACCGTGGCAGCGTTTTCTTCCAGCGCCCGGAACAGTGTGGCTTTGTTGCATTTTTCTGCATCAATCGAGAGGTTAATAAACGACGGTGCAGCGTGGTACCACTGTTTAAAATGCATCGCATCAGAGAAAATCGGCATGACGCCCCACGACCCTGCCGGTACGCGGGCCGCCATCTCTTCCAGCAGGGTATAGGCATCGACCCCCAGCCGTTCAGCAATTAACTTTTCTTCTGCACAGAAAGCATCGCGGAACCAGCGCATGGTTAACCCTGTGAAAAAGCTGATCGACTCTGCCTGAACCATGCCGGGAATGACGTGCGGATTAACGCGAATATTCATTTCCGGATCGGTACGTACTTGTGGCAGATTCACCACTTGTTGCCAGAAGGTGCCGCCAAGCACTGCGCTCTGCCCGGGGCGCACCACGCCCAGCCCAAGACAGCCAAGCTGCACATCACCGCCGCCCATGACGACAGGCGTCCCTTCGCGCAAGCCGCTTTCCTGTGCTGCCTGGGCGGTGACTTCACCGAGAAGCGTGCCGGTCTCTTTTACCGGTGAGAGAAAATCGGCTCGCAGCCCGGCCATATCCAGCAATTCGGGCCGCCAGTCGCGGGTAAACAGATCAAGCAACCCGGTAGTGCCGGCATTCGACGGGTCCACGGCCAGCCAGCCGGAAAGACGCGATGCCAGCCAGTCGCTGATCATGGTGATGGTTGCCGCATTGCGATAGATGTCAGGGCGGTTATGCGCCAGCCACAGCAGGCGCGGCATGGCGCTGAGCGCCAGCGTCTGCCCGGAGACTTCATACACTTCGGCTTCAAAATGGTAACCGTGGATCTCTTTTAGCTCGGCGACTTCACGGCTGGCGCGGGCATCCACATTGGCACAAGCCCACAGAGGCTCGCCGTTACGGTCATACAGCACTATGCCTTCACGCATAGAACAACAGGCGACGGACTGGATGTCTGCGCCGCGTAACCCGGCCTGAGCCAGGGCCTGCCGAATGCACTGGCAGGCGAGTTGCCAGTTGGTGTCGAGATCGAACTCCATTGAACCGGGCACATTTTCGAGGCTCAGATGTTTCCACTCAGCCTGGCCGACACCCACTTGTCGCCCGGATAAGTCGAAGATCACAGCACGAATACTGCCAGTCCCTGCATCTAACGCTAATAGGTAACTCATGGGTTTTTCCCCCTCGGGCGGCATCAGAGATAAAACTGTGATCCTCGTACGGTCATAAATATAGTTCACGGCCTACGCTTGTGAACGATCTTCAATCACAAAATCAATGGCTCAATCACAGCTTTCAGTGGGAGGGACGATGGCGGATTTAGATGACATCAAAGACGGCAAAGATTTTGGTTTTGGAACGCCGCAAAAAAATGTGCCCTTCACGCTGAAAGGCTGTGGCGCACTGGACTGGGGAATGCAATCCCGACTGGCGCGGATCTTTAACCCGCACAGTAATCGCACGGTCATGCTGGCTTTCGATCATGGCTATTTTCAGGGGCCGACTACCGGGCTTGAGCGTATTGATTTGTCGATTGCACCGCTGTTTGCCGAAACAGATGTGCTGATGTGTACACGTGGCATCTTACGCAGTGTGGTGCCGCCTGCTACCAATAAGCCAGTGGTATTGCGTGCTTCTGGCGGAAACTCGATCCTGGCGGAACTCTCCAACGAATGCATTGCGGTGGCCATGGAGGATGCGCTGCGACTTAATGTCAGCGCTGTAGCGGCACAAATCTATGTAGGCAGTGAATATGAACATCAATCGATCGGTAACATAATCAAGCTGGTGGATGCCGGTGCTCGCTACGGTATCCCGACGCTGGCGGTCACCGGGGTGGGGAAAGAGATGACGCGCGATGCCCGCTATTTTTCCCTTGCCAGCCGCATCGCCGCCGAAATGGGGGCGCAGTTCGTGAAGACCTATTATGTCGACGAGGGATTCGAGAAAGTCACCGCCAGCTGCCCGGTGCCGATTGTTATCGCCGGGGGCAAAAAGTTACCGGAACAGGAAGCGCTGGAGATGTGTTTCCGCGCCATTGACCAGGGGGCGTCCGGCGTGGACATGGGGCGAAATATTTTCCAGTCCAGCGCGCCATTGGCGATGCTGAAAGCGGTGAAAAAAGTGGTTCACGACAATATGCGCGCCCATGAGGCGTATCAGTTCTGGCTGGAGGAAAAACAAGGAGAGCACCCATGAATGTGACGCTGGTGGAGATCAACATTAAACCGGATTGTATAGAGGAGTTTTTGCAGGTGTTCCGCGCCAACCATGAAGGGGCGATCCAGGAACCCGGAAATTTACGTTTTGATGTATTGCAGGATCAGAAAGTGAAAACCCGCTTTTTTATCTACGAGGCTTACCGGGATGAGGCTGCCGTGCTGGCACATAAGCAAACGCCGCATTATCTGGCTTGTGTAGAGAAGCTGGAAGGTTTGATGTCAGAACCGCGTAAAAAGCGCAGTTTTATTGGATTATTGCCGGAATAATGGCAGTTCCCCTCCCCAAAAGGGAGGGGAACTGTTACGCCTGTTCCACCGTAACCCGCAATGCCGCCAGCGCGTTACCTGCTGCTTTCAGCACCTGCTCACACTGCTCCATTGTGAGTGTCAGCGGTGGTTCAATACGAATAGTTTTCGCGTTGTTGAGCGTCCCGGCAACCAGCACGCGTTGACGGAACATCTCACTGGCAAAGTTATAGCCCGTTTCGTTATCCACAAACTCTATTGCCATCAGCATCCCGCGGCCGCGCGCATCCTGCACCAGATCGGGGTACTCGCGCGCCAGAGCCCGGAAGCCATCCAGCAGGATGTCGCCCTTCTGCTCTGCCTGCGCCGGCAGGTTCTCTTCCAACAGCACGTTGATAGTCGCCAGCGCGGCCGCACAGGCCAGCGGGTTACCGCCAAACGTTGTCGTATGCAGGAAGGGATTATCAAACAGCACGGAGAACACTTCCTGGGTGGCGATGGTCGCGCCGATAGGCATCACGCCGCCGCCCAGTGCTTTAGCAAGGCATAAAATGTCCGGCTGCACGTTTTCATGTTCGCAGGCGAACATTTTGCCGGTGCGTCCCATCCCCGTCTGCACTTCATCGAAGATCAGCAATGCGCCAAACTCGTCGCACAGCTGACGCACCGCAGGCAAATAGCCTTGCGGCGGCAGGATCACGCCGCCTTCGCCCTGGATAGGTTCAAGGATCACGGCAGCCACGTCATCACCGGTTTTATGACACTCGCTGAGCACTGTCCGCATGGCGTCGATATTGCCGAAGGGCACATGGCGAAAGCCTGGCAGCAGTGGCATAAAGGGTTTGCGGAAGGTCGATTTTGCCGTAGCCGATAGCGCGCCTAAGGACTTGCCGTGGAACGCGCCGCTGGTGGCAACAAAGGTAAATTTGCCACGTGGCGACTGATACGCTTTGGCCAGTTTCAACGCAGCCTCGACGGATTCCGTCCCGCTGTTGCTAAAGAAACTGTATTTCAGTTTGCCGGGCGCAAGTGCCGCCAGCGTTTTTGCCAGCATCGCCCGCAGTGGGTCGAGTAGCTCCTGGCTGTGAAGAGGTTGTTTGGCGAGTTGACTCTGTACGGCGGAAACCACAACTGGATTACGGTGCCCCACATTAAAAATTCCAAATCCACCCAGGCAATCTAAAAACTCCTGTCCCTGGGTGTCGACAAGCGTATTCAGACTGCTTGCTTGCCATTCTACGGCTCCGTAATCCCCGCCAGCGGTAACAGATTTGCGATACTCCAAAAACCCCGGATTTACATGCTCTTTAAAGTATTCAACCACCTCTCGGTTTAACGCTTTCATCTCCTCATGATCAAGATCTTGTTTTTCAATGATATTTAATGCGTGAGCGCTGCACGCTAATGCCGATGCGCTGGAAGGTAACCTGTTCAAAATGTGCTCCAGGGGCTCGCGTATCACATGATACCGATTTAAGTATTGCAGGGATTACGCCACTTCGGCTGAGGGAAGCAAAATCGGGATAAACGCCAGGGGAAGGGGCTTTTGTACAAGATTTAATCGTCCCGTTACGTTTAAAAGTTCCCAAATACATGATTAAAATTTGAACGAGTGTGACAACACTGTTGCACTTATGCCCCTTACTGGTGCAGTCAATGCTCTTTAAGGGGGCATTTAGCCTTAGCTTTAGTGGGTGGTTACGCAACGAAACTATTTAAATCAGCATGTTAGTGGCTGTACAAAAAATGCGGATTTATGCTGAATTGCGATCTAAATCAAATTTAACAACTAAAGATAAATTCATTTTCGCCGAAATAACATTCGCAATAATTCTTAACAGAAGTATAACCTGCACAGGACGCAACCATGTCTTCTCCTCGCTATGTCAGCCAGCAGGCGTTTTTGCTGGATGATGACACGACCCTCATGTCGACCACCGACCTGCAAAGTCATATCACCCACGCCAATGATGCTTTCGTTAAGGTAAGCGGCTATCACCTTGATGAACTCCATGGCCAGCCACATAACCTTGTTCGTCATCCGGATATGCCCAAAGCGGCCTTCGCCGACATGTGGTACACGCTTAAACAAGGGGAGCCGTGGAGCGGTGTTGTTAAAAACCGTCGCAAAAATGGCGACCATTATTGGGTGCGTGCAAACGCAGTCCCGATGATCCGTGATGGGCAACTTAGCGGATACATGTCGATTCGCACGCGGGCGACAGAAGATGAGATTGCCGCTGTGGAGCCGCTGTATCAGGCATTAAAGGAAGGGCGCAGTAATAAACGGCTCTATAAAGGCCTGGTGATCAGTAAACGCGGCTGGGGGAAAATATGCGCCATGCCGTTACGCTGGCGCGCCCGCAGCGCCGTGGCATGTGTGGGGCTCGCGCAGTGCGCCGCGCTGGCGTTATCCGGCGGCAGTGCGTTGACGCTGGCAATCAGCGTACTGGCGATGGTGGCGACAGGGATGGCTATAGAGTGGCAAATTGTACGCCCGGCCGCCAATGTGGCGCGCCAGGCGTTAAGCGTGGCGACAGGCGAGCGTAACAGCATACAGCCGCTTAACCGCAGCGATGAACTGGGGCTGACTCTGCGCGCTGTCGGGCAGTTGGGGCTCATGTGCCGCTGGCTTATCAATGACGTTTCCAGCCAGGTGAGCAGTGTGCGTAAAGGCAGCGAGACGCTGGCCAGAGGCAGCGACGATCTGAACGAGCGCACTCGCCAGACGGTGGTCAACGTTCAGCAGACCGTGAGCACGATGAGCCAGATGGCGGCGTCGGTACAGACCAACTCAGAAACCGCGTCGGCGGCGGATCAACTCTCCAGTGCGGCCAGTAGCGCCGCACGGCATGGCGGTAAAGCAATGGAAACGGTGGTGAAAACCATGGATGAGATTGCGAACAGTACGCAGCGCATTGGTTCTATTACCACGCTGATTAACGACATTGCTTTTCAGACCAATATCCTGGCGCTGAACGCCGCCGTGGAAGCCGCCCGGGCAGGTGAACAGGGGAAAGGTTTTGCGGTAGTCGCCGGCGAAGTACGGCATCTGGCCAGCCGAAGCGCCAGTGCAGCCAACGATATTCGTAAGCTGATTGATGCCAGCGCAGATAAAGTACAGTCCGGCTACGACCAGGTGCATGCCGCCGGGCGCACAATGGAAGACATCGTCAACCAGGTACAGAACGTCACAGCGCTGATTGGGCAAATCAGCCAGTCGACGTCTGAACAGGCGGCAGGGCTCTCTGATTTGACGCGTGCGGTGGCGGAACTGGACGCGATTACGCAAAAAAATGCGGGGCTGGTCGAAGAGAGCGCCACCGTTTCGGCTATGGTGAAGCATCGCGCTGGTCGTTTGCAGGATGCTGTTTCCGTATTACATTAATCATCATTATAAGAATTAAAAACCGCCCGAAGAGATTCCGGCGGTTTTTTTTGCTATATCCGTATTTATAGCAAGGTTAACTTGTAATGGTATTATTCATTCTTTGTTAAATTATTATTAATTATGGTTTCAAGTGTGAATGAATAATAATGTTCTCTTTTTTATGTTTAATTATTAATTAAATGTGATTAAGCATTATTAAATATATTGTGATTACCGATACTTGCGTGCATATAACGATCGATTAACTGTCATTAATAGCTCCTGGCTATCTAATTGCACATTAAGTAATTAAAAAAACGATCAAACTCATAAAGTTAGCGTGACTGTTACCGATAACGACTAGTGGTTGCTCCCTTTTAAATTTGCGCCAGGGACTTAAGCGCGCCTTTACCATCCGTGGCGCGACGCTTTCGTCAGAAAAAATCAAAACCATGGAGAATATATGTTTTTACATGATGTAAAAATCGGCACGAAATTATTTCTGGCATTCGGGTTTTTTATTGTGTTGATGGTGATAAGTTCCACTCTTTCGCTACTTAGTCTCAATCGCACAAATAATGGAATGCAAGAAATTGTGCACCATGACTATCCCACCACGATCAAAGCCAATGACCTGATCGATAACTTCAATGCCTTTATCAATAACCAGCAACTGATGCTGCTGGATAACGAAGGCAAATGGACCGCGGACACGCCAAAGCAACTTACCGACATCAGCGCTAACATCACCGCGCTGCTGGAAGAGTTGTCGAAAAGCTTACCGGATGAGGAGTCGCAGAAAATTCTCGGCGAAATCCGCACCGTGCGTCAGCAGTATCTTGATTCGCGCTTCCGCATTCTTGACGCCGTGAAACGCAACGACCGCGCCGGTGCCGTTGAGGAGATGATGACCCACACGGTTCAGATTCAGACTGCGTACAAAGACAAAGTGATGGATCTGATTGCGGTGCAGAACAAAAAAATGCGCACCGCAGGCGACCAGGTACAGGATGATTTTAGTACCAACCGCCTGGTGATGATCCTGCTCGCCGTATTCAGCATTAGCGTCGGCAGCCTGCTGGGTTTGTACATAATGCGCATGATCACCCGTCCGTTAAGCGAAGCCGTAGTCTTTGCCGAAGCGATCGCCGATGGCGATTTAACCCGTGCTATTGATTCGCCACATCGTGATGAAACCGGCATTTTGCTGCGTGCTCTGATGGAGATGAAAAACCGGCTGGTGGATATCGTTCACGAAGTGCAGCATGGCTCTGAAAGTATCTCCAGCGCGGCTGCGCAGATCGTTGCCGGGAACCAGGATTTGGCAGCACGTACCGAAGAGCAGGCCAGCTCTGTTGAGCAGACGGCCGCGTCTATGGAACAGATCACCGCGACGGTGAAAAATACGGCCGATCATACCTCTGAGGCAACCCAGCTCTCCGCTGGTGCGGCAACGGTGGTGAAAAATAACGGTGAGATGATGAAGCAGGTGACGGAGAAGATGCGCGTCATTAATGAAACGTCTAACCGTATGTCCGACATTATCAACCTGATTGACTCGATTGCTTTCCAGACCAATATTCTGGCGCTTAACGCGGCGGTTGAAGCGGCGCGGGCAGGGGAGCACGGGCGGGGCTTTGCAGTCGTGGCGGGCGAAGTGCGTCAACTCGCGCAGAAAAGCGCGTCATCGGCCAATGAGATCCGTCATCTGATCGAGAGTTCGACCACCCAGACCCGCGAGGGGATGTCGCTGGTGGAAAAAGCCAGCTTGCTGATCAACGGCATGGTAGATAACGTGCAGGAGATGGACGTTATCCTGCGCGAAATTGGCCAGGCAAGCCGCGAACAAACCGATGGCATTTCGCAGATCAACAGCGCAATCGGTCTCATTGACTCCACTACGCAACAGAACTCCAGCCTGGTGGAAGAGTCTGTCGCAGCGGCGGCGGCTCTGAATGACCAGGCGATGCACTTGCGTCAGTTAGTGCAGGTGTTCCGCTTACGGGAATCCCCCGCCGCGGCTTAATCCAGCTGCGAGATATCCAGCGCCGCACGGTCGATAATGCCGATTATCTGCTTAAGCTGAGCGGCGCTGACTTCTCCCTGATTAACGCGCAGGTCCAGCACGGCTTTAAAATTTTCCAGCGCGCGCTTCATTTGCGGATCCTTACGCAACTGGCGACCGACATTGCGGGCTTTGATTCGCTCGCGGATCTGTTCAAGCTGGGTCTGGCTCTCATCCAGCCAGCGCAGACCTTCAGCCGTGATGGTAATGCGCCGGCGCCCGTTCTCTTCATCATTAACGGTGATCAGTTGTTGGTCCTGCAAAAAATCAAGCGTGGGGTAGATCACCCCCGGGCTTGGCGTGTAATTGCCGCCGGTCAGTGTTTCAATCTCTTTGATCAGCTCATAGCCATGGCTGGCACCGCTGGTCAATAAGTGCAGGATCACCAGCCTTAATTCCCCATGCCCAAAAAAGCGCTGACGGCGACCGCCGCCGTGTCCGTGGTGGTGCGCCTCGTCGTGACGGTGGCGTTGTTCGTCATCATGATGATCGTGGGGATGCCGCATTGTGATCTCTCGTGTGATATTGATATATCTAATTTATATCTAAATTTGAAAGTAATACAGTTTAATACTGATTTTGTATTTAACTAAATGATTATTAATGTTTTTAATTCTACGTTTAACAAGCTGTGCGCTTTCACTCCGCTATATCTTAAAAAGATCTTGCCTTCAGCCTAATCAGCAATCATTATCATTTGCACAATATTTAGATATATCGTATTCAACTTTACGAAGGCTGATGATGACGACACTATCCCGAAAGTACCCTCAGCGCGTACGCAATGAACTGCGTTTTCGCGAATTAACCGTCCTGCGCGTGGAACGCCCCGGCGTGAGCTTCCAGCGTATTGTACTGGGCGGCGATCAACTGGATGGCTTTACCTCGCAGGGGTTTGATGATCACACCAAGGTTTTTTTCCCACAGTCGGGTAGGGCGTTTGTGCCGCCAGTGGTGACCGATGAAGGGATCGTTTGGGGTGACGGACCGCGTCCGGCATCCCGCGACTATACGCCGTTATATGATGCGTCCCGCCATGAATTGCTGCTGGATTTCTATATCCATGATGGCGGTGTCGCGAGCAACTGGGCGGTCACGGCGCAGGTTGGCGATAAACTGACCATTGGCGGGCCGCGCGGTTCGTTAGTGGTGCCGGAGGATTACGGCTGGCAGTTATATGTATGTGATGAGTCCGGAATGCCAGCGCTGCGCCGCCGCCTGGAAGCGTTAAGCCAGCTTGCTGTGCGCCCGCAGGTAACGGCGGTGGTTAGCATTAATGACGCTGCCTGTCAGGATTACCTGGCGCACCTGAGCGGTTTTGATATCCACTGGGTGACAGGCCATGATGCGCAGATGCTGGCAGACAAACTGGCGTCCGTGCATGTTCCTGCTGATGACTATTTTATCTGGCTGACGGGGGAAGGTGAGGTGGTGAAATCCTTGATAAGCCGTTTCGATACCGCGGCTATCGACCAGCAGCTTGTCCGTGCGCAGGCATACTGGCATAAAAAATAGTGTTCAGGCCCGGCGCATTTACCGGGCCTGGTGCGTTCAGGCCACTTCGTCGAATTCTGCTTCGCTTACCTGCTGCTCAAGCGTCTGGCGAATCTCCGCCAGTGTTTTTTCCTGCTGGCGGAAGTAGGCTTCCTGATCGTGGAGCGTGGAAACCAGTTGCCATGTATCTTCTTTTTCCAGCGTAGCCAGCTCGTCAATCAAGGTTGCGATATGCTGCTTCACTTCAACAATGCGCTGACGCAGACGCTGCAAATCATTTAAACGATCGCTCGCCATCAACGGATCGAGACCCTTTTGCAAACGCGTCAGAAGGGAACGGATCGCGCTGAGGTCGCCACGCTGACGTGCCTGGTTGAGTTGCACCATCATGCCGTGCGCTTCGTTCTTCAGATCGTTATCGACCAGGTCGGGGTGACAGAGTTTGCTGGCCTGACGCCACAGACGTTTCAGCTCATGGCGTTCATCTTCCGACATTTGTTGCTCAAAGCTGAACCGTTTTTCAGCGTCAAACTGCTGTTCCTGATAATCCTCATACTCCTGGCGGGCTTCGTCGCGCGCCTGGCGTGCGGGTTCATCTTCCCGCGTCAGACCACGCTCCAGCTCCTGCGCTTCGGCGAGCAGAGAGGCAATGAGATCGTTTTGTTGCTGCAGATGCTTGCGCGCTTCGGCGGCTTGCGGCGAATGGGGCGGCATGCTCTGCCAGCGCTGCGTAAGCGTGAGCAACACATTCACAGCCTGTGACAGATACTTCTGGCAGCGCAGGTAATCGGCTTCGCGACGGCGCGCTTCGGCTTCCTGGCGGCGTACGGCCGCTTCGGCGAGGGTTTGGCGTAAGCGCAGGATCTGCGACATCAGCGGCCCGAGGCGCGTCATATAAAGATCGTTGAAATCATCCAGCAGTTGGATCCGTGCGTTGCGTTTATCAATCAAATCCCGCATTTGCTCTTCCAGCGCCTTCAGTTCCAGTTTGCTGGCGGCTACCTGAGGATCTTGCCAGGAGACCACCGCACGCTGGCTTTGCAGCCACTCGGTGATGGCGCGCATCGCTTCGCTGTAATTTTTCTCTTCAAGCGTTTGTACGATAAACGCTAACTCCGGATCCGTGACTTCGGCTTTGAGTGAAGGAAGCTGGCTGTGGATGATGCCGTCATCCTCCAGTTCAATGGCGTATTTGATGATTTCAAGCCGTTTGATTGGTTTGTTCATGGCGTTTCGTCAAAGCGCTTAATGAGTCTGTTAAAGGGAGTTGTTCATCAAATCTGGACCACAGATGCGAAACTCGCAATAGTCCGGTGCCATATTACATGCGACATATTTCAATGCGTTAGTCTTTCTGTGAAAATTGCGCTTACGGCTGCGTTTTCATGCGAAATGGGCGAAAAGTTGCCTTATGGCGGGGTAGATTATGGCCGGGCAGCGGTAAACGTTCCGCTGCCGTGGCACAGGCATAATATTACTCGGGTGTCGGGCTGTCGGGCAGGCCCCGAACCCGAATTGGCTCTTTAATCGCTTCTGCGCTAAGCAGGCGCTGGAGGGCTGAAATGGCGGTGTCGGTGAGTTCATGCCCTTTCGTCAGCACCATCAGACCATTAGTGGTGCGGATATCTTCATCCACCACCCAGCCGGGCATCAGCTCGCGAATGCGCGCAGAGCGTACCCCAGTCACATTGGTGCGGAAATCCGACAGTGACTTGATAATGTAGTCCGGCAGCGCCGGACTGGCAGCACGTAAGATTTCCCATGGCCGCTCCAGGCTCCATCCGCGTGCCGCATGGCGTTCAAGCTCAAGAGCGGCGCGCAATAAATGCGAACCGCGCAACACTTCGAGGGGCACATTCGGTGCGGGTTCTTTCGCCTGGTGACGAATAATCCCGGCCACCATTTCAAGGCGTGGAATATTGCCCACCAGCCGGGCGGCGACCTCCGGGTGCCCCAGTAACAGTTTTTTCTCTTCGTCCGTGAGTTTTCGCTGCGCAGCATCGGCCTGTACGATGTCCGCCGGAATACCGACGCAGCCGATTTGGCTCAGGGATGCGGCAATGGTGTAAATCCACTCATCCGGCCATTCCAGTTTTGGCAACGCATGAAGGACGCAGGACTGGGCAAAGGCTGCACGCTGGAAAGCCCACGGAGCCACCATGGCGAGCACTTCGGTCAGCGTTTTTACCGAGGCGGTAAGCGTGGTCGCCAGCAGCTCTTTTTCTGCGCAGACAAGACGGTACTGACGGACAGCGTCATTCAGTGTCGCAATCAGTTCCTCTTTCGGACAGGGTTTACAGAGATAGCGAAAAATAGCCCCTTTATTGATAGCCGCAATGGAGGAGGTAACATCGGCCTGCCCGGTGAGCAGTAGCCGCACGCTATCGGGGGAGAGTTCCCGTGCTTTAGCCAGAAAGGTTGCCCCGTCCATGTTCGGCATGCGCATGTCCGACATAATGACGGCAAAGCGATCTCCCCAGCGAATGGCATCCAGTCCGGCTTGCCCACTCGGCGCTACCACCACGTCAAATTCGCCGAACAGTGTTCGTTCCATCGCTGCGAGTACATTCGGTTCATCGTCAACGCACAGCACCCGGGGTAAGGCGGTATCAGTCATGAGGCGTGTCCTGTAGGTTGGCCAGCATTTGCTGCCATAAAGGGAGTTGATTCAGCATGCCTGTCTGTTCGAGATAATCCCGATCCGGCATGCTGTTATTAGCAAGGGAGACCGCAACATGCACGATACCCACGGCGTCAAAAACGCCGTGTGCGGAACGAGAAGGCTGTGTATGACCCGCCACGATTTCCACAATGTCCATCGGTAACCCCCAGAGCGCCAGCAAATATGCACCGACGGCAGAGTGCATAGCGTTATTGTCGCGAGTGAGGTGTTTTTCGCCGCTCTGTTCTCTCATCTCCGGGATCAGCAACGCAATATTGGCCAGCAGGGCGGCTGTGGGCGCCAGTCCCTGATGCCCGGCAATCCGGGCGGCAAGTGTAGAGGCGAGCAGCGCACGGCGTTGTAACTCATCAACCTCGGGATCTGCCTTCGCGTCCGCAAAAAATCGTGATGCGAGCACCAGTTGCTTGACCTGTTCCAGCCCCAGATGGGAAATGGCGCTGCCAATGTCATGTATTTTCGCTTCCTGACTGAACCAGGCGGAATTTGCCAGCTGCATAATTTTGGCACTGAGTGCGGGGTCGCTGCTCAGATGTTCTGTAATTTGCCGGGTATCACCGCCGGGAGCTGCAATCAGCTGGCACACTTCGGTGTAGACTTTTGGCGAAGCGGGTAACTGGTTAATTCCGCCCACTACGCGCAGAACTTCCGGGTCTTTAAACATACCGCGTAATGCCAGCGCGCTGCCAATCAGCGTTAACAATGCTGTGCTGTCGCAGGGTTTAGCAACAAACCGGTGCGCCACTTCCAGCATCCGCCGGGTGGCATCCGGCTCGGAGTAGCCAGAAAGAATAATGCGCAGGGTGCCGGGCCAGCGATTTCGCACCTGCGTCAGTAACTCTGCACCGTCCATAAACGGCATGCGCATATCGGACACCACCACGTCCGCAGGTGTCTCTTCCAGCATCGCCAACGCTTCAGGGCCACTGGTGGCAAAACGGCATGCCCACTCCGTGTCCTGCATCATGATGGCCCGCTCAATACCCGAGAGCACCTTGCTTTCGTCATCCACGAACATCACTTGCATGCCGTGTCATCCTCCATGGTGTCATATAGTGGAAATTGCAGAATAAACGTCGAGCCGACGCCTTCTTGCGACTCGCAGCGGATCTGCCCTCCGTGTTTGTCCACCACCGTAGAGTACACAATGGCCAGCCCCTGGCCTGTCCCTTTGCCGACCGCTTTGGTAGTGAAAAAGGGATCGAAAATACGGTCACGGATAGCAGCAGGAACCCCGCTGCCGTCGTCATGGACGCGGATCTCCATCCAGTCGCCATTCTGTTGCGCGGAAAGGGTAATGCGGCCTTTCTCTTTAACGCCTTCTTTCAGCGTATCTGCAATCGCGTGGGCGGCGTTTACTACCAGGTTAAGGATTGCCTGGCCGACCATATCGCGCAGGCAGGGAAGTGGGGGCAAATCATCACTGAAATGGGTCTCGAGCTCGGCGACGTACTTCCATTCATTTCGCGCCACGGTCACGGTGGTATTAATCACTTCGCGAATATCCACCCGTTCCTTTTCGTTGAGCGACGGGTGCGAGAACTCTTTCATCGCGGCGACGATCCTGGCGATATGCCCAAGACCTTCGAGCGATTCGTCTAAAGCGCCGGGGATTTGACGGCGTAAAAAGTCTAATTTTGAGCGCTTGAGTGTCGCGTCAAAATCTGCGATTGCAGGATCGTCAGCCATTTTCTCCCTTGCAGCTTCAGCCAGAGCAAGAGCGGCGTCCAGCAGCGTTAACAGCGTGGCGTTAGCGCTTTTAACAAAACCGACGTTATCGGAGACGTACTGCGTTGGCGTATTGATTTCATGGGCAATACCGGCTGCAAGCTGGCCGATAGATTCCATTTTCTGTGCCTGAAGCAACTGTGTTTGGGTAATGCGCAGTTCAGCCAGCGCTTTTTCCAGTTCATGCCGCTCGTTTTCCAGTTCCATGGTCTTGCGGGCCACCACTTTTTCAAGGCCGACATTTTGCTCCAGGATGGCGAATGGCGTGGCGTGACTGTGTCGGGCTTCTTGTGCGATACGGCGTTTCAGAACGTCGATGGTCTTATCGCGGGCGATAAGTTTGCGCTCATAATCCGCAAGGGACAGATCCGCAGTAGAGGCGTGGGGAAGGGCAGGCATATTGGTTAACCTCCAATGGCAACACCCGTGAATGTCTGGTTGACATGCAGCCCGTTATACTGCTCGCCGTAGGTAGAGAAACCCACGACCCGGTTCTGCACCATGATCTCGCCAATTTGTTGCTCAAGCCCTTCTTGTTCAAACTGGAGGCGGCGCAGAATGCAGTCACAACCGATAATGACGGCCGGATCCGGAATGGTTTCGCGCACTTTGTCAAAGGCCTGACTGAAAGTTTCGATCGGATCTTCGGCGATGCCGATCGACACGATTAACCCTTCTTCTATGGCGCAATAGCAGGTGATCGAGAGGTCGTCATTAATTTTCTGGATCGAGCGGACGTAAGGTTCATCGCCGAAAGAGAGCACCAGCGGATTACGGGAAAAGACCCTTGGTGTGAGTTCATCAATGGTTACGCCAAGCGCCTCCGCATACACTTGGGCGGCAGGTTCGCCATTGATCTCAAGGATCAGACGTTTCTCGGCATCGGCCTCGGTGATCACCAGTTCTATATCGCTGGGCTCGAAGTGTTGGATCTTAAAGGTGGCGATTGGGGAACTGGTTTCGATAACAGAAAAAACGGCGGCATCAGAAACGAAATGCCCTTCTCCATCATAGACATAGCTTTTTTCGAAACGTAAGTCGTCACCCGCCGAACCGCCGACGATAGGCACATTACCAATCTGCTGATACAGGTTTGCCACCAGCCGTTCTTCGGCCATCGAAAGGCCATCCACCAGCAGCAGGCCAAAGCGATGCAGGCTCGGTTTCTCTTCGCTGTCGCGGCGAATGGTTTCCGCAATGTCGCTAATCACGGCGGTGTATTCCACCAGCGGGTGGATAAGAAAAGTGCGGGCGCGAAAACTGCCGCCTAAGCCCAGACCTAACAGCCCCGAGTGCTGGAAACCTTCCGTGCCAATATGCCCTGAAGAAGTACATCCGATACAAGGGCAGGAAAACGTGTTTTTTAAAGCCTTACCTAATACTTCCAGATCGTAATCCGGAGAGCAGAAAAAAATAACGGTTTCGATCTCGTCATGACCAAGCTGTTGAGCAAATTCGGCCACGGCCTGAACCGGATCCGGAGATTCGCTACTTGCATATCTGGGCTGGAAATTCACGGCATGATCTCCCAAGTTTGAACCGCGACGTTCGCGTCTGGTGGGGTGCTGCGTCAACTATCCTGATGATCGAAGAGTAGGAGTTGGCTTGTTAAATAGCAAATCCGCAGGGGGTAATTTGACAGGCTTTTTTGACGGGATTTTTACTTATCTTTCAACGTTTACAGCCGCAGGCACCGCCGGTGCCGCAGGCGATGAATAAGCAAAAGAAAGGCTAAAGAAAACGTAGCGGCGGGCACAGTTCAAAAACACATCAGGCACGTTTAACGTGATACCCGCCCCCGAGACAGATCCTTTATTTGCAAGCCGCGATCAGATTATCTTTTTTATCATAGGCAACGGAACATGTCTGAGCGGTTGCCGAAACAGTGAGGTCCACTGTCTGTTTGGTATTTTTATATCGGCAAATGAAATGGAGCGACGTTTGATCCTTCCGGGCTGCATCCTGGTAATCAGGTAATGTCCACACGGTTTCTTGATCGGTATCCGGCATTAAATCAACCTTATCTTTTTGCGGCCCGATAAATAAACTGGCGTCTTCTAAACTGTGCGACTTATCGCTTGGATTGGGGTACTGAGGGCATTGCGTAGTAGCGGCCTGGGCCATACTTGTGGTTAACCATACCGCCGCCGCTAACAGGCAATTTTTATTCCACCACATCGTCATTTATTCTCCTGGCTTTTAGTTGAGTGTATTCCCGGTTATCAGGGCAATCGGCCATAACTTCTTTTTTCCGGTGCTGTTATTCCTTTCGCGGCGGGTTTGCTAAGCCCGCTGCGTCTGGGCGTTCGTTTTTATACCATTACACCACACTAATAAACGCGGCAAACCGGTCGGCGTTATCCACCAGCCAGGCCGGAAACTTCTCTTTGGTGAGTGGCTGAGGCACCATCAGGCGATCGCGTCCCCAGATATCTTTTGCATGCGTGAGCGCATCAACAATGTGCGTTTGATTATTCAAATGCGGCAGATCGTATTCCGTATGAGAAATGCTCGACATCTTCTCCGAAATGCGTTCGGCCGTCATAATCCACGAGAAGTGCCATCCCGCGTTCGTTACCACTTCGCTGCGGAATTTGAAGAGTGTTTTTACAATAAAACCCCGGTGTAACCCGGACTTTTTAAGGTTGCGAAAATCTTCCGGTTTCCCGCCAAAATAGCCCTTCAGATTGTGTAATGAGGTCGCTCCAGGCAATGTACACTGTCGCGGCGTTCCATCCTTATTAAATACCTGAAGATTGAACTGGTAATTATAAAATCCCATGTGCAGCTTTGTGCAAAGCTTGTCGGGATTGATGGCTTTAATAGCTTGTGGCGAGAAAATTTCATCGACGTCTGAAACCAGAATCAGGTCATCGTCTTTTGCATCTTTTAGGCCGTGCATAATGGCGTTTCGCTGTGCGGCTTCGTTAGCCCAGGCATCGACTTCATGGGTATTCTGCGCGGACGTTTTCATGATCGGCGGCTGATCATGCACCACGTAAATAATTTTATCTTTGAAAGCGGAGAATTTTTCTTTGTCAAAGTGCAGTGTTCTGGGTTTACCTGTAAAGGTATGTTTCGATTCCACAATCACAAAATAATCAACAACATTTGCAAGTGTATTCAAACGAATATCAAGCAACATGTCTTCATCATAATATAAAAAACAATCATAAATCATGGTGGTATTCTCGGTTGTATTTTGACCAATGATTCTTCGTTTATTTCACCCTAATTGACCGGGGTGAATTCTCCTTCACTGAGGATGGTAAGTAAAGTCTGACAGGACAAAAGCAAATATGCAGGGAGTTGCGGCGCCACTTAAGCGAAATCAAACGGGATTAATATTGAACAACGAGGTGGCTGGATGCCTGTACTCATATATGGGCAAAAACATCCGCCAGGCAGGCTTATTGCGGGATTATGCATTACATTTATTAGCGCTTCATTGCTCAGCTCACGTCACTGAACCAGTAGCGCAATAATCGCCAACAGCGCAGGCAGTGCTTGTACATAGAGTATTTTGCGGCTGGCGGTGACCGCGCCGAACAGACCGGCAATCAAAACGCAGCTCAGAAAGAAGAGCTTGATTTGCACACCGTCTTCCCCAACTGATAATCCCCAAATCAAACCCGCAGCGAGGAATCCGTTGTACAGCCCCTGATTCGCCGCCAGCGTTTTTGTGTCCCGTGCAAAATCGGCCTGCATGTTAAACGCCTTGCGCCCTGCGGGTGTATCCCACAAGAACATTTCGAGGATCAGAATGTAAATATGAATCACAGCGACGAGGGTGATGAGTACATTGGCTAACACGGTGCAACCTTATCCAGTGGAGTCGACGAGACAGAGTATAGGTGATAGCGAGCAGAACAAAAGCAGGCCGGAACGAAAAACAAAATAGCGATGTCAGTTGGGGATGTTATAAACCGATAAGTTTCTATAAGAGATAAAATCAACCCCCGCACATAAAATATTTCTTCGCGACAGGGGGATAACGGATTTTTATATTATTAGAATGGGTGTTGGTTCCTTATATCACTTGTATCCACGGCTGCAGAGCTAATAGCTGCCATAAGTGAGTCATTTCTTAACATCTTCATGAGGTTGTAACGTTCCTGACCACAGGCACTTGGTAGCGGTTTTGTCTGTTGGTTGTGCAGTGATAACGGTTATGCGTTATTCTTTGTCTTGTACGAAATGATAATCAACAGGAACGTTACATCTTAAATCTACTAACGTGTCGAGAGATCGCTTATGAAAGACAACGCCACACTGGTTTATGAATTGATAAAAAAGCATTTCTGGGAAATGCCGGAAGATGCCTCCCTGACCACGGGAAAGCAAAGTTTATTGCCAGAAGATGCCAGCGATTTTCTCGACGAGTATGCTACTGTTCTGGCGGTGGACATGACAGCATTCAATTTTAACTGTTATTTTCCCAATGAAGGTATCCGCTTTTTGCCAAATGCTCTCCTGCCACGTTATCTACGGACTGACCACCATAACCCAGAAGCACTGACAGTAAGTATGCTTATCGCTTCAGCAAATGCAGGACGCTGGCTCTTCCCGGATACTGCTTCAGGTTATCCAACCCAGAGCGGCTAACTGTCCTTTTTATTTATGCTTAACTCTCTGATCATAAAGATGAAGCACAAATACCAGCGATCATATTTAATATAAATAAAGGATACAATGATAATCCAGCTTATGCACAGTGCTGCTGCATATTTGGGAATATAGAGTATAAATATAAAAACCCCAGCCATAATCAATGCAACAGGTATGAGGTAAATATGTGCTTGTAATAACAATATTATTTATTTGTGTGTGAAGTTGCTTAAAAATAAAGTAGTTCGAACGTTTTTCTATGGGTTTTTTATAATGCCTGGTTACTTGTGATTTTGTTTTATGCTGGCATGAAGAACTGATTTTTCAATTTTTTTCGTCATCTTAACTAACTGCCTAAAAATTTTATGACTTTGATAAGGTTTTTTTGAAAATCGTAGTTTCTTATAATCAAGCTTGCGATTGTCTGGAATGTCGAAAGCTTAGTGACCTTAAAGGTTGCAAAATGGTACTGGTCACTAAATTTATTTTTGAAATAAAGGGGGAGATTAAAATATTTTTATCAACAAGTTATTCGATTTTTTAGGAATTATGTCTTTACCATGTCACATGTCAAGAATAGCGTCGTCTCATTTGTACATTTCGTTAAATCTTAAAACCAGCCGTTTGTCTTCCGCCCACTGTTGGAGGCAGATTCTTCAGTAATAATCTTCAGATGAAAGGTAGGTGCCATAGTTAACAAGCTTCAGGCTCTCGGTTTAAGCCTTTTAATATTTTTCCTATGCCCGGCATACATCTCGTGCGCGGCGTTTGTTAACCAGATAGTGAATAGCCTTTTAGATTGAATTTTAAGTTTGAGATATTTTGCTGACATTATGACTTACCTTGTTGTAACATTATGGTTCAATAATTTATCGGGGTGGCTGACAGGGGCAAGTATGAAAAAGAGCAGGAAAAAAATGGCTTATGTTGTGATATCCACTATTTTCTTTCTAATAATTCCGGAGATCGTTTTGCGGGTGGTATCAACTGATCATCTATTGCGCCTGAGCGATTTTATTAGTTTAGGGGGGATCGTTAGCCCACTTCTTTCTTTACTTATTTTTCTGGGGTTAACTTCCGTCATTCTGGCCAGCCTGACTGTTTTTGTCGTCAGAAAAATTTATCGGTTTGTGTCACGATCAGACTTGGAATGATACTGGATAAAAACAACGTTATGTAGGCTGAGTAAGGCATCTTCAACAAAAGTATTCCAGAATTTATTTTAAGGTGTCGCCAATGAATCTGAACATGGCTTACTTTCTTGTTGAAAGTGAACTGGAGCCTTATTTAATGTTTATCCATAGCCACCCTGTGCAATGCAAAAGATATTGAAAATGAAATCTGCAAAATCATCTCTTGCTAATTTTTGCACATTCATTGGAAGACACACGGCGAACATGGTTGAGGCTTTATCAACCTGCGTTTGCACTACAGTTGCGTTAGTGAGCCTGTTTGTGCTGGACGGCTGGGTAATGAAACTTGCTGGCCTTTTGGGGTTTCTTGTGCTCGCTTACCTTGTCATCTGGGTAACTGACATAGTTAAAGGTGAAGCATAGCGGCCACAGGGGGTTAGTTTTTAATAAAGTGGGTGCCAAATGGATAGCAGACATTAACAAGGGGTTGCGTTTTCTAGCAACCCCTTGTTTTATTTTAATGATATGTTCATTCCTGAATTCAGGTCATTGATTCCCTTCTCATACATCGTGCGACAGCGCAAAACGGTTTTTTTTCTTGAGGGGACAAAAAGGGGACATTAGGCATATGTGATAAAAAAGCCACTTCGCTGGAAGTGGCTTAATTATATGATTTTAAAGCTAAAATTTGGTGGCCCCTGCTGGACTTGAACCAGCGACCAAGCGATTATGAGTCGCCTGCTCTAACCACTGAGCTAAGGGGCCGTGGCGGGGAATTATAAAGTAACTTATCCCTGCAATCCAGCAGGAATCGCCTGGCTGTTGTTTTTATAAACAACCTGTTATCAATCCCTTATACTTGGTTTTTCTGTATTCATCAGGAGGTGGGTATGATCCACGATATTCTTGAGCCGGGGTTACGCGTGGTGTTTTGTGGCATCAATCCTGGCAAATCTTCCGCCCATACTGGTTTTCATTTTGCCCACCCGGGTAATCGTTTCTGGAAAGTGATCCACCAGGCCGGATTTACCGATGCTTTGCTGCGTCCGGAAGATGAACGCCATCTCCTCGATACCCGCTGCGGCATTACAATGCTGGTAGAAAGGCCGAGCGTACAGGCCAGCGAAGTGGATCTTCATGAACTCCGTACTGGCGGCAGGGCGTTGATCAAGAAGATCGAAGTGTATCAGCCGGCAGCATTAGCGATCCTCGGCAAAAATGCGTTTGAACAGGCATTCAGCGTGCGCGGTGTTTCATGGGGTAAACAGCAGATCACAATCGGCGTTACTCAGGTATGGGTGCTGCCGAATCCAAGTGGGTTAAATCGCGCTACGCTGGATAAGCTGGTAGAAGCTTATCGGGAACTGGATGACGCGCTGGTCTCGCGTGGGCTTTAGCGCAGGGCAAGAGGCAAAAAAAAGCTCCCTGACGGGAGCTTTTCATCTTATGACGTAACGAATTAATCGTCGAGGAAGCTACGCAGCACTTCAGAACGGCTCGGATGGCGCAGTTTACGCAGCGCCTTTGCTTCGATCTGACGGATACGTTCGCGGGTGACGTCAAACTGTTTACCCACTTCTTCCAGCGTATGGTCGGTGTTCATATCGATGCCGAAACGCATACGCAGGACTTTCGCTTCGCGAGCAGTCAGGCCAGCCAGAACATCGTGCGTGGCCGCGCGCAGGCTCTCAGTTGTCGCAGAATCCAGCGGCAGCTCGAGGGTCGTATCCTCAATGAAATCACCCAGATGTGAATCTTCATCATCACCGATCGGCGTTTCCATGGAGATCGGCTCTTTAGCGATTTTCAGCACCTTACGGATCTTGTCTTCCGGCATCAGCATGCGCTCAGCCAGCTCTTCCGGCGTCGGTTCACGCCCCATTTCCTGCAGCATCTGGCGGGAAATACGGTTGAGCTTGTTGATGGTCTCAATCATATGCACCGGAATACGAATGGTACGCGCCTGATCCGCGATGGAACGGGTGATTGCCTGGCGGATCCACCATGTTGCATAAGTTGAGAACTTATAACCACGGCGGTATTCAAACTTATCCACCGCTTTCATCAGACCGATGTTGCCTTCCTGAATCAGATCGAGGAACTGCAGGCCACGGTTGGTGTATTTCTTGGCGATAGAGATAACCAGACGCAGGTTCGCTTCTACCATCTCTTTCTTCGCACGGCGGGCTTTCGCTTCGCCGATAGACATACGGCGGTTAATGTCTTTAACCTGTTCGATCGTCAGGCCCGTTTCTTCTTCAATCTGTTGCAGCTTCATCAGGCCGCGCTGAACATCTTCCGTGACTTCGTGCAGTTTTTCTGACCACGGTTTGTTCATGGCCAGGGCTGCGTTGAACCAGGTTTCGCTGGTTTCGTTGCCGGTAAACAGCGTAATGAAGTTCTTCTTCGGCATTTTGCATTGTTCAACGCACAGCTTCATGATGATGCGTTCCTGGGTACGCACGCGATCCATCATGGTACGCATGCTGTTCACCAGGTAGTCGAACTGTTTTGGCACCAGACGGAACTGTTTGAACACTTCAGACAGCTTCAGGATCTCTTCCTGGGCAGCAGCGTGGCTACGGCCTTTTGCTTTGATTGTGTCGCGGGTCAGTTCGTACTGAGAACGCAGTTCGGCGAATTTTTCGCGCGCCAGTTCAGGATCGATGCTGTTGTCATCGTCGCTGTTGTCGTCGCCATCTTCGTCTTCTTCATCATCGTCGTCGTCATCCATCTCTTCGCTGGACAGTTCAGAACCAACGTGGGTCGCCGTAGGCGCCATGTCTTCTTCAGCGTTAGGATCGACAAAACCAGTGATCAGATCGGACAGGCGAGCCTGTTCAGCTTCAACACGATCGTATTGTTCCAGCAGATAGGTGATGGCTTCCGGGTACTCGGCAACAGAGCACTGAACCTGGTTGATCCCGTCCTCGATACGTTTGGCGATGTCAATTTCGCCTTCGCGGGTCAGAAGTTCAACGGTGCCCATTTCGCGCATGTACATGCGCACCGGGTCGGTAGTACGCCCGATTTCAGACTCAACGCTGGAAAGCACCTGTGCAGCAGCTTCTTCCGCGTCTTCGTCAGTGTTGTTGGAGTTTTCAGCCAGTAACAAATCATCGGCATCCGGTGCTTCTTCCATCACCTGGATACCCATGTCGTTGATCATTTGGATGATGTCTTCGATCTGATCGGAGTCGACGATATCTTCCGGCAGATGGTCATTGACCTCGGCATAGGTCAGATAGCCTTGCTCCTTACCACGGGTAACAAGAAGCTTCAGCTGTGACTGCGGGTTTTGCTCCATAAGACGGTATCCACACTTAAATTCATGAGGGTTGGTGTCGGTCAGCGAAATAAACCGCCAACATTTAACGCGAGGGTATATTTATATTTTTGCCGCTGGCCCTCATCGCGGCTGTCGGGATCTACCCGATCGGTTATCGGCACTTAAGCCGTTGAATTCACTTTTTCGCCAGTTCCTGGTTTAACTGCCAGAGTTCGCGGCGTTCTTCGTTGCTTAAACCGTGTGTGCGATCGCGAGCTATCAACTCTTCTTGTCGCCGTTCAAGCATCGAATCAAACATATGATTGAGCGCGTCGGTGAACGTTTTTTCCGCAATGTCCTTATCTGCTATATCGTCCCACATCGACAGTTTTTCAAGGGTAGCGGCCTCTTTTGTGCCGCGATAATGCTCCAGTAACTGCCCGGTGGTCAGACCTGGCTGTGACAAACAAGTGTTGACCACATCTGCAAATAAGCCAAGCCCAGGCAGTCTGGATTGATCTAAACCCGTTAACGGTGGCACCGCTGGTGCCAGTTCCGGGTTCTGGATCAATAACCCTATCAGTATACGCATGGTTGTACGTTTTAGCTGCGGAGCGGGGCGAACCGTCGCGTTTTCCGCCTGTTTTGGCATTAATCGATCAAGCTGAGCATCATCGAAAATACCAATTTTGTTCCCCAGCAGCTGTCGCAACTGAATGCGTAACGTTTCGCCAGGAACCTGGTTGATCAACGGTAACGCCAGCGCGGCAAGCTGTGTGGTGCCATCCGGCGTGGTTAAATCCGCCTGCGGCAACAAGCTGTTAAACAAAAACGTGGAGAGTGGCAATGCCTGCTCCATCCGCGCTTCGAACGCCTCTTTGCCTTCTTTACGCACCAGCGTGTCCGGATCTTCGCCATCCGGCAGAAACATAAAACGCAACTGACGACCGTCGCTCATATACGGCAGCGCCGTTTCCAGCGCTCGCCATGCGGCATCGCGGCCTGCGCGGTCGCCGTCGTAGCAGCAGATGACATTTTTCGTCACCCGGAACAGCAACTGGATATGGTCTGCTGTGGTCGACGTTCCCAGCGAGGCTACCGCATAGTTGATGCCGTATTGTGCCAGCGCTACCACGTCCATGTAGCCTTCAACGACCAGTAGCCGCTGAGGTTCATCGTTATCCTGCTGCGCTTCATAAAGGCCATACAGCTGGCGGCCCTTATGGAAAATATCGGTTTCCGGGGAGTTCAGGTACTTGGGCGTATCGTTGCCTAACACACGTCCGCCAAAACCGATCACCCGGCCGCGCTTATCGCGAATGGGGAACATCACCCGCTCGCGGAAGCGATCGTAACTGCGTCCCTGATCGTTTGTTACCAGCATGCCCGCATCGATCAATGATTTGCGGTTTTCACTGTTGCCGCCAAAACGCTTCAACACGTTATCCCAGCCGGGCGGGGCATAACCCACGGCGAATCGCGCAATAATGTCGCTGCTCAAACCGCGCGCTGCCAGATACTGGCGCGCAGGCTCAGCGGCAGGTTGCGTCAGTGATTGCTGATAAAATGCATTCAGGCCGTCCATCAATTGATAGAGCGTTTGCCGTTGATGGCGCTCAATCAGACTTGGCCCGCTGCCTGCTTCGAAAGGCACTTCAAGGTTGTGCATGGCCGCCAGTTCTTCGACGCTTTCGACAAACTCGAGCTTGTCGTAGTTCATTAAAAAGTCGAGAGCGTTACCGTGCGCACCGCAGCCAAAGCAATGGTAAAACTGTTTTTCACCGTTCACGGTGAAAGAGGGGGTTTTTTCGTTATGGAACGGACAACACGCGTGGTAATTCTTGCCCTGCTTTTTTAGCTTTACCCGCGCGTCGATAAGATCGACGATGTCGGTGCGTGCCAGCAGGTCATTAATAAAAACACGTGGGATTCGTCCAGCCATAGGCCCCGTTTATTTATATTCATTCTTTTTCATGCCGCTGCGATGCAGCCTGAAAGCCGTAGAATATGTCAGCTTATAAACGAAAATAAGCCGCGCATTCCTTTCGGAAGCACGGCCTTACAACTACAACTCGGTCTGCAATTGAGGGCGATGCGCCCTCAACAGATTAGTACAGACGAGTACGGCGTGCGTTTTCGCGAGCCAGTTTCTTCGCGTGACGTTTCACAGCGGATGCTTTAGCGCGTTTACGTTCGGTAGTCGGTTTTTCATAGAACTCACGACGACGAACTTCCGCCAGAACACCTGCTTTCTCGCAGGAACGCTTGAAGCGACGCAGAGCTACGTCGAACGGCTCGTTTTCACGTACTTTAATTACCGGCATGTGCCTCTCACCTTTGATTAAATCGGTTTGCCGCTGGCGTTCACGCCAGCTTATTTCAAAATGGTGCGGAATTTTACTGCAACTGCTGCTGCTTTGTAAAGCACCGCCGCCCTTTTTGAAAGGGGACTTTTGTAAGGGTGAGGAGTATACACGAACTCCTCACCTGGGGTGAGCAAAGTTTTACATCGACCCGCATTCGCCCTACACTGCGCGGTATTGCAACGAGGTAAAAAGAGCCATGCGCGTACTGGGCATTGAAACATCCTGCGATGAAACCGGCATCGCTATCTATGACGATCAACAAGGGCTTTTAGCCAACCAACTGTATAGTCAGGTAAAACTGCACGCTGATTACGGTGGCGTAGTGCCAGAACTGGCCTCCCGCGACCATGTGCGCAAAACTGTTCCGCTGATTCAGGCGGCGCTGAAAGAATCCGGTTTAACCGCAAAAGATATCGATGCGGTGGCCTATACCGCAGGTCCCGGGTTGGTTGGCGCTCTGCTGGTCGGCGCGACCGTAGGGCGTTCACTGGCTTTTGCGTGGAACGTACCAGCCATTCCGGTTCACCATATGGAAGGGCATCTGTTGGCGCCAATGCTGGAAGATAACCCGCCTGCGTTCCCGTTTGTCGCTTTGCTGGTGTCCGGTGGTCATACGCAATTGATTAGCGTCACGGGCATTGGCCATTATGAACTGTTGGGCGAGTCGATTGACGACGCAGCAGGCGAAGCCTTTGATAAAACGGCAAAATTATTAGGGCTGGATTACCCTGGCGGGCCTATGCTGTCTAAACTCGCCTCGCAGGGTACGGCCGGGCGTTTTGTTTTCCCGCGCCCGATGACTGACCGTCCGGGGCTGGATTTTAGTTTCTCCGGTCTGAAAACCTTTGCGGCGAACACAATCCGCAGCAATGGCGATGATGAGCAAACGCGTGCCGACATTGCTCGCGCGTTTGAAGACGCGGTGGTGGATACGCTGATGATCAAATGTAAGCGCGCATTGGATCACACCGGCTTTACGCGGCTGGTGATGGCGGGCGGCGTGAGCGCAAACCGCACATTGCGGGCAAAACTGGCGGAAATGATGCAAAAGCGTCGCGGCGAGGTGTTTTATGCGCGCCCGGAGTTCTGTACTGACAACGGTGCGATGATTGCTTATGCCGGAATGGTGCGTCTGAAAGCGGGGAATGACGCGGGGCTTGGCGTTACCGTTCGCCCACGCTGGCCACTGGCGGAACTGCCCGCAGCGTGATGTGCAATTGCCCGGCGAGCCGGGCATTATCACGGTTGTTCTTTCTTTTTCTTCCGCAGCCGGGTCCAGATTTTGGTTTCCTGGCGCCGCCACAGCCGCTGAATGTTGTCATGATGACGTAACAGGATCAGGCATGACAGCATCGCGACCGGAAAGGTGAATTGCGGTTTAAACCACCAGACATAGAATGGCGCAATCAGCGCGCTGACAATCGCCCCCAGCGACGAATAACCGCTAAGCAGCACGGTCAACAGCCAGGTTCCCGCCATCACTCCGGTCAAATCCCAGCCAATTGGCGCAATGGCGCCAAACGCAGTAGCGACCCCTTTACCGCCCTGGAATTTAAAGAAAACGGGCCAGATATGCCCAAGACAGGCCGCAATCGCAATCAGCCCCAGCCAGAATGGCGTGATGCCCAATGCATAAGCGCCCCAGACCGGCAGCATGCCTTTCAATACGTCAAAAATCAGTACCGTTACGGCTGCTCCTTTGCCGCCAATTCTTAATACATTGGTCGCCCCGGGATTTCCGGAGCCACTCTCGCGTGGGTCCGGCAGACCCGCGATGCGGCAGACCAGAATTGCGCTGGAGATTGAGCCGCAAAGGTACGCAAGGAGGATCATTCCAGGCGCGATTGCACTCATAACGCTGTTCCGTTGTGAAAATGTCGTTTTATTCTCTGCATCCGTGGATAATACGCATAAATTCTGGAAAGTGGTATCCAGGTAATGCGCAAATCTGACAGACCGCCACTAAACAGGCGGCCTGACGCAAAAAGTCTGGAGCCAAACTGCAGGTGGAATGTAATGGATATTGTTTTTATTGAGCAGCTTTCGGTGATCACCACCATTGGTGTTTACGACTGGGAACAGACCATCGAGCAGAAGTTAGTGTTCGATATCGAAATGGCGTGGGATAACCGCAACGCCGCCAAAAGCGATGATGTCAAAGATTGTCTGAGCTATGCCGACATTGCAGAAGTGGTTATCGGGCACGTAGAGGGCGCGCGTTTTGCGCTGGTAGAACGGGTCGCGGAAGAAGTCGCTGAATTGCTGCTGGCCCGGTTCAATTCGCCCTGGGTGCGCATCAAACTCAGTAAACCGGGGGCGGTGGCGCGGGCGCGGAACGTGGGGGTCATTATTGAGCGTGGCCTAAATCCGAAAGAAAGTATTTAAATTCATAATAATTAAACCAAGCGCTAGTATTCAGGTCATAGATAGCGGTCATTCGCGGCTTCTCCTCGGGGTAAGCCGTTTTTTATAGCTTCTTAGGGGTTTATTTGATGGGCGATATGCATTCGTTGCTGGTGGCAGCCATTTTGGGTGTCGTTGAAGGGCTTACCGAATTCCTGCCAGTTTCCAGCACTGGCCACATGATCATCGTGGGGCATTTGCTGGGGTTTGAAGGCGATACGGCAAAGACGTTTGAAGTCGTGATTCAGTTGGGTTCTATTCTGGCGGTCGTGGTGATGTTCTGGCGTCGCCTGTTTGGTTTAATCGGCATTCACTTTGGCAGTCAGCCGCATGAAGGCACGGGTACGGGCCGCTTGTCGCTGGTGCACATTCTGTTGGGAATGGTGCCTGCTGTGGTGCTCGGGTTGGTTTTCCACGATGCGATCAAGTCCCTGTTTAACCCGCTTACCGTGACCTATGCGCTGGTCGTGGGCGGTGTCTTATTGATTGCCGCTGAAGTACTCAAACCCAAGGTTCCCCGCGCGGAAGGGGTGGATGATATTACCTATCGTCAGGCATTTATGATTGGTTGTTTCCAGTGTCTGGCGCTGTGGCCGGGGTTCTCCCGCTCCGGGGCGACGATTTCTGGTGGGATGCTGATGGGTGTTAGCCGATATGCGGCTTCAGAGTTTTCATTCCTGTTGGCGGTGCCAATGATGATGGGCGCGACGGTACTGGATCTGTATAAAAGCCGTGGCTTCCTGACGATGGCCGACATCCCGATGTTTGCCGTCGGTTTTGTGACGGCTTTTATCGTTGCGCTGATTGCGATCAAAACCTTCCTGCACCTGATTAAACGGATCTCGTTTATTCCTTTCGCGATTTACCGTTTTATCGTGGCCGCTGCCGTGTATATGGTCTTTTTATAAGGCCTGAGCCCTCAGTCCTGTGGCTGAGGGCAACGTTGCGCTTTCCAGAGCGCTAGCGCTGCAATTCGCCTGCGGGTCAGCTCTTCCCGCACGCCTGCACCGGTAAAGCCCGCCTCTATTACCGCTTTTGTTGGCACTGCGCGTGCCACCTGCCAGGCTTCGCGCAATAAACGCCCCTGTGGATAATCATTGGCTTCAAAGCCGGTCCGGCCACGCACATCCGCTTCGCTGGTCAGGGCAATTTGCTCCACGCGCTGCGGTTTACGCCAGGCATCAATGGAATCGAACAGTTTGACGATCGTTTTCGGCTGCAAAATCGCAAAGGTGTGGATCAAATCGTGGAATTCAGCCACCAGTTTTGCGAGGTCACGGATCTCATTCGGCACGCGCAGGCGTTTACACAGGCCATCTACCAGTTTTACCCCTGCAGGACCGTGCCCGTGATGGCGCGGCCACTGTTCTTTCGGCGTTAAGCCTTTGCCCAGGTCATGGCAGAGTGTGGCGAAGCGGACATCAACGTCCGGGCTGAGCATCGCCGCCATTGTCAGTGTCATCAGGGTATGCACGCCGGTGTCAATTTCCGGGTGCCATTTTGCCGGGGCAGGAACGCCATATAGCGCATCCACCTCAGGGAACAGCACCGCCAGTGCGCCACAATCACGTAAAACCTGGAAGTAAACCTGGGGATTACGCGTACGCAGCGCATTTTCGGTTTCCTGCCAGACGCGCTCGGGGGTGAGATGCGCCAGTTCGCCAGCTTCCGCCATGGCGCGCATTAAGGCCATGGTTTCATCAGCGATACGGAAGCTGAGGTGCGCATAGCGGGCAGCAAAGCGCGCCACGCGCAACACGCGTAACGGATCTTCACTAAATGCCGGGGAGACATGACGCAGAATGCGATTATGCAGATCCTGCTGACCATTAAAGGGGTCGATAATGTGACCGTTTTCGTCCTGCGCCAGGGCGTTGACGGTTAAGTCCCGCCGCAGCAAATCTTGCTCAAGCGTGACGTCAGGTGATGCGTGGACAGTGAAGCCTGTGTAACCGACGCCGGATTTACGTTCGGTACGAGCCAGCGCGTACTCCTCGTGGGATTGCGGATGGAGAAATACAGGAAAATCGCGGCCTACCTGCTGGTAGCCCGCTTTTTGCATTTCATCCGGCGTGGCGCCGACCACCACCCAGTCTCTGTCTTTAACTGGCAGGCCTAATAATGTATCGCGTACTGCACCACCAACCAGATAACTCTTCACCCACCACCTCTCATACGTCATTTTGCCGACAGATAATACGTAAGTGTAGAGAAGATGGCTAATGTGCTTAGTTCATCCAGCGATCTTTGCGTTTACGGCTCGGGATCAAATGCGGCAGCAACAGACCCAGAATCAGCCCCGCGCCCAGCACGCCGCCGCCATACATAAACCACTGCATAATGATGGTGCGCTGTTTGTCATCCAGTTGCAGGTTGGCGGCATTCACCTTTTTCTGCGCCACAATCAGCTCGTTTTTGAGCTTTTGGTTCTCATCTTTCAGGCCGTTAATCACCCCATCACTCTGCGCGACCTTCTGCTGCATTTCTGCAGTACGCTGATTCCAGGTGTTATCAATGTTGTTGAGCTTATCAGTCAGCGTCTTGACCTGGTTTTCCAGTTCCGGCACTCGGGTGCGCAGGCTCGGCTGGGTATTCAGCTCTTTCAGCGGGATCCACGCGGTACGACCTGTGCTATCGCGCACCTGGCCATAGTCGCTATTGGATTGCAACAGCACCACTTCCTCGCCGGCATTCACGGTGCCCACAAGGCGATAATTATCTCCCGGGCCGCTACGCACCCAGGTGTTCAGTTCGTCGGAAACGTAACGTTTTTCTTCCGCGTGGGTTCCTGCGGACACGCTAAGCGCAAATAAGGTCAATCCAATTAAGCGTAATTTTGGCATCAGTTAATCGTTATTTTCATGGAACGTGAATGGAAAACAGTGGCAACAGTCTGACGATACGCGGCGTGCAGCATCAATCGGAATCTTCCAGGTCAAACTGTGCACTTATGCGAACTTTTGCAGCGGCCAGATTGCGCATTGCATGGCAATTTGACGCAAAATACTATCTACTGACAAACATCGGGCGCGTTAGTTCGCCGTAATTTTCACTGATGTGACATAACCATAAGTGCAAGGCCATGGCTCAGGAAATTGAATTAAAGTTTATCGTGAATCACGAGAGCGTGGAAACGCTTCGTCAACATCTCCATACGCTGACCGCAGAACATATTGCGCCCAGTCCGTTGCTGAACATCTATTACGAAACGCCGGATAACTGGCTGCGCGGCCATGATATGGGGCTGCGCATTCGTGGTTTCGATGGCAAATACGAAATGACGATAAAAATCGCCGGCCGGGTGATTGGCGGGTTGCACCAGCGTCCGGAATACAATATTCCGCTGGAGAAACCAGAGCTGGATCTGGCGCGTTTCCCTGCAGAAGTGTGGCCGCAAGGCGAGCTGCCAGCTGACTTGCAGGCGCGTACCCAACCGCTGTTCGGCACCGATTTTCAACGCGAGAAATGGCTGGTCAATGTCGGCAGCAGCCGCATTGAAATTGGCCTCGATTCTGGCGAAGTCAAAGCCGGAGAATTTGCAGAGCCGATATGTGAACTGGAGCTGGAACTGCTGAGCGGCGATGCGGCAGACATTCTTAAACTGGCGCGTCAGCTTGTTTCACTTTCAGGTTTGCGGCAGGGCAGTCTGAGCAAAGCGGCGCGAGGTTATCATCTGGCGCAGGGCAATGCGCCACGAGAAATCCGCCCGACGACGATTCTGCAACCCCCGGTAAAAGCGACCATTGAGCAGGGCTTTGCTGCTGCGCTGGAGCTGGCGCTCGCGCAATGGCAGTACCACGAAGAGTTGTGGGCGCGCGGTAATGCTAAAGCAAAGCAGGATGTATTACGCGCCATTGCGCTGTTGCGCCACACGCTGGTGTTGTTCGGCGGCATTGTTCCTCGTAAAGCGAGCGCTCACTTACGTGAACTGTTGACCCAGGCCGAAACCACAATAACTTCAGCAGATTCGGCGTCGGCTGCGATATGGGATACCCCTTCGGGAATGGCGAAGCTGCTGCTGACTGAGTGGCTGGTGTCACAAGGCTGGCGCGCATTTCTTGATGAAAAAGCGCAGGCGAAATTTGCCGGTTCATTCAAACGCTTTGCGGACATCCATCTGTCGCGCACGGCGGCAGAGCTGAAAAACGCGTTTGCCCAGCCGCTTGGCGACAGCTACCACGATCAGTTACCGCGCCTGGCGCGCGATATCGACAGCGCGCTGCTGCTGGCGGGTTTTTATGACCGGGCGCAAGCGAGCGAATGGCTGGAAAACTGGCAAGGGTTGTACCATGCCATCACTACCCGGCAGAGTATCGAAATTGAGCATTTCCGTAATACCGCTATTAATCAACAGCCGTTCTGGCTGCACAGCGGAAGACGCTAACTTTTAAGGATATCCTGGATGCCGCACGCTTCGCCGTTATCACAGCACTGGCAAACGGTATTTTCCCGTTTGCCGGAATCACTGACCTCGCAACCGCTTAGCGTACAGGCGCAGTCAGTGCTCACTTTCAGCGACTTTGTTCAGGACAGCATCGTGGCGAATCCTGCGTGGCTGGCGGAGCTTGAAAATGCGCCGCCCCATGCGCAGGAGTGGCAGCACTATGCTTCGCAACTGCACACCGCGCTGCAAGACGTGACCGATGAAGCAGCCCTGATGCAGGCGCTGCGCCAGTTCCGGCGCCGTGTGATGGTGCGGATTGCCTGGGCTCAGGCGCTGCGGCTGGCGGCGGAAGAGGACATCCTGCAGCAATTGAGCGTGCTGGCCGAGGTGCTGATTGTGGCCGCGCGGGACTGGTTGTACGACGCCTGTTGCCGTGAGTGGGGCACGCCGTGCAACCCGGCGGGCGTTGCACAGCCGATGTTGGTGTTAGGGATGGGCAAGCTGGGCGGCGGTGAACTCAATTTTTCTTCAGATATCGATCTGATTTTCGCCTGGCCGGAAAATGGATCAACCCGTGGCGGCAGACGCGAACTGGATAACGCGCAGTTTTTCACGCGTCTCGGTCAGCGGCTTATCAAAGTGCTGGACCAGCCCACTCAGGATGGCTTTGTTTACCGCGTCGATATGCGTTTGCGTCCCTTTGGCGACAGCGGCCCGCTGGTGCTTAGCTTTGCCGCGCTGGAAGATTATTACCAGGAACAGGGGCGCGACTGGGAACGCTATGCGATGGTGAAAGCGCGGATCATGGGCGATGATGATGGCGAGCACGCCAAAGAATTACGGGCGATGCTGCGCCCGTTTGTTTTTCGCCGCTATATCGATTTCAGCGTAATCCAGTCGCTGCGTAATATGAAGGGCATGATTGCCCGAGAGGTGCGTCGCCGTGGCCTGAAAGACAATATCAAGCTCGGGGCGGGCGGTATTCGCGAAATCGAATTTATTGTGCAGGTCTTTCAGTTGATTCGCGGAGGGCGCGAGCCCGCACTGCAATCCCGTTCACTGTTGCCGACGCTGTCTGCTATCGATCAGCTGCACCTGTTGCCGGATGGCGAAGCTACCACGCTGCGCGAAGCGTATCTCTGGCTGCGGCGGCTGGAAAACTTACTGCAAAGTATCAATGACGAGCAGACGCAGACGCTGCCGGGTGATGAGCTTAACCGTGCGCGGCTTGCCTGGGGAATGGGCGTCGCCGACTGGCCTGCGTTGGTCGCTACGCTGGATAGCCATATGGCGGCCGTACGTCGGATTTTTAATGAACTGATTGGCGACGACGAAACCGATTCGCCGGAAGAGGCTCTCTCTGAACACTGGCGCGAATTGTGGCAGGATGCGCTTCAGGAAGATGACACCACACCTGTGCTGGCCCACCTTTCCGACGATGATCGCCATCGCGTGGTGGCGCTGATTACCGATTTTCGCAAAGAGCTGGACAAACGCACCATTGGCCCGCGTGGGCGCCAGGTCCTCGATCATTTAATGCCGCACCTGCTGAGCGATGTTTGCTCGCGTGCTGATGCCCCGGTGCCGTTGTCGCGGCTGACGCCGCTGCTGACCGGCATTATTACCCGTACCACGTATCTGGAGTTATTGAGTGAGTTCCCCGGCGCGCTCAAGCACCTGATTTCCTTATGTGCAGCCTCTCCGATGGTCGCCAGTCAACTGGCGCGTTACCCGATCCTGCTGGATGAACTGCTCGATCCGAACACCTTGTATCAGCCCACGGCGATGAATGCCTACCGCGACGAGCTACGGCAATATCTGTTGCGCGTGCCGGAAGAGGATGAAGAGCAACAGCTAGAGGCGGTACGGCAGTTTAAGCAGGCGCAGTTGCTGCGCGTGGCTGCTGCCGATATTGCCGGAACGCTACCGGTGATGAAAGTGAGCGATCACCTGACCTGGCTGGCGGAGGCGATTATTGATGCTGTCGTACACCAGGCCTGGGGGCAGATGGTGGTGCGTTATGGTCAGCCGACACACTTGCGCGATCGTGAAGGGCGTGGTTTTGCCGTTGTAGGTTACGGCAAACTGGGCGGCTGGGAGTTGGGCTACAGCTCCGATCTCGATCTGGTGTTTTTACATGACTGCCCGTCAGACGTAATGACCGACGGTGAGCGGGAAATTGATGGCCGTCAGTTTTATCTGCGTCTGGCCCAGCGCGTCATGCATTTGTTTAGCACCCGCACTTCGTCCGGCATTTTGTATGAAGTGGATGCTCGTCTGCGTCCCTCCGGTGCTGCAGGGATGTTGGTCACCACGGCCGAATCGTTTGCCGATTATCAGAAAAACGAAGCCTGGACATGGGAGCACCAGGCGCTGGCGCGGGCACGCGTTGTCTATGGCGATCCGCAACTGACTGCTGAGTTCGATGCCATCCGCCGCGATATTCTGATGACACCGCGCGATGGCAACACGCTGCAAACGGAAGTGCGTGAAATGCGCGAAAAAATGCGCGCCCATCTGGGCAATAAGCAGAAAGATCGCTTTGATCTGAAAACCGATGAAGGCGGGATTACTGATATTGAATTTATTGCGCAATACCTGGTGCTGCGTTATGCCCATGACAAACCGAAGCTGACGCGCTGGTCGGATAATGTGCGCATTCTCGAAGGGCTGGCGCAAAACGGCATTATGGAGGTGCAGGAGGCGCTGGCGTTGACCCATGCGTACACCACGCTACGTGATGAACTGCACCATCTGGCCCTGCAGGAATTGCCGGGAAATGTGGCGGACACCTGCTTTGTTGCGGAACGTGCACTGATCAAAGCAAGCTGGGAGAAGTGGCTGGTGGAACCGTGCGCCCGTCAGTAAGTATGGTATTATCGCGCGCAAATTTTGTATCTCTCAGGAGACAGGAATGAAAGTAACGCTGCCCGAGTTTGAACGAGCCAGTGTAATGGTGGTGGGCGATGTGATGCTGGATCGCTACTGGTATGGCCCAACCAGCCGTATTTCGCCGGAAGCGCCGGTGCCGGTGGTGAAGGTCGATACGATCGAAGAGCGCCCTGGCGGCGCAGCAAACGTGGCGATGAACATTGCGTCGCTGGGCGCAACAGCACGTCTGGTCGGGCTGACCGGCATTGACGATGCAGCGCGCGCGCTGGGTAAAGCGCTGGCAGATGTTAACGTCAAATGCGACTTTGTTTCTGTTCCGACACACCCGACGATCACCAAGTTGCGCGTGCTGTCCCGCAATCAGCAGCTGATCCGTCTGGATTTTGAAGAAGGTTTTGAAGGCGTTGATCCGCTGCCGATGCACGAACGCATCAGCCAGGCGCTGGGTAATATTGGCGCTCTGGTGCTGTCTGACTACGCTAAAGGCGCGCTGGCCAGCGTGCAACAGATGATTGCGCTGGCACGTAAAGCCGGCGTTCCGGTGTTAATCGATCCGAAGGGCACCGATTTTGAACGTTATCGCGGTGCGACGCTGCTGACACCAAACTTGTCTGAGTTCGAAGCCGTGGCGGGCAAATGCAAAAACGAAGATGAGATCGTTGAACGCGGCATGAAAGTGATTGCCGATTACGAACTTTCTGCGCTGCTGGTGACACGTTCAGAACAGGGTATGACGCTGTTGCAGCCGGGCAAAGCGCCGCTGCATATGCCGACCCAGGCGCAGGAAGTGTATGACGTCACAGGTGCGGGCGATACGGTAATTGGCGTGCTGGCGACAACGCTCGCCGCGGGCAATTCGCTGGAAGAGGCATGCTACTTTGCAAACGCTGCTGCAGGTGTCGTGGTCGGCAAGCTGGGTACCTCGACGGTTTCCCCCATCGAGCTGGAGAACGCCGTACGTGGCCGTTCGGAAACCGGTTTTGGCGTGATGACGGAAGAGGACCTGAAAGACGCTGTCGCGGCGGCGCGTAAGCGCGGCGAAAAAGTGGTGATGACCAATGGCGTTTTCGACATTCTGCACGCCGGGCACGTCTCCTACCTGGCGAATGCGCGCAAGCTGGGCGATCGTTTGATTGTTGCGGTGAACAGCGATGCCTCCACCAAACGCCTGAAAGGCGAAACCCGCCCGGTAAACTCGCTCGAGCAACGCATGATTGTGCTGAGCGCTCTGGAAGCAGTGGACTGGGTGGTATCGTTCGAAGAAGACACGCCGCAGCGCCTGATTGCAGGCATTCTGCCAGACCTGCTGGTCAAAGGTGGTGACTACAAACCGGAGCAAATTGCTGGCAGCGAAGAAGTGTGGGCTAACGGCGGTGAAGTGCTGGTACTCAACTTTGAAGACGGTTGCTCAACCACCAATATCATCAAAAAGATCCAGAAAGACAGCCAGTAACGGCGAAGATAATAAAAAGCCCTCTTAACGAGGGCTTTTTTATTACTGATTTGCAGCCGGTGTTGCCGGTTCGACCGGCAGATCATTCACTGCCACGTCCACGCCTTCGGTCGCAGCTGCAGCGTGGTCTGTGTTTTTCAACGGTTCCGACAGCGCAGAGAGTGAGCCGCCGGTGATACCGATTTCCTGCAATAATGAGTCAATCAACGGTGCCTGTGCACGGTAAGAGAGCGCCGCAGAGAGTGCCTGCTCCGCAAGATTACCCCCGCCCGCGCTCAGCGTTGCGCCCTGAGCGACTGCGCCACCCCGGTTAAGCCCGTCCACCTGTACAATCTTAATACCGTCGATGGATTTCATCGGCTCAACGGATTTTTCAATGACCGCTGGCAGCGTTTGCAGCAGCGCCAGTTTAAATTTCAGACTGGTTTGCTCGTTGGAAAGTACGTTAATTGCATCGTTTAACGCACGCTGCGCTTCGGCTTCTGCAAGGCCTTTTTTCCGCGTTGCTTCTGCCAGTTCCACAATGGCGGCAGCCTGCAATTCCGCTGCCTCTTTTTCCGCTTTGGCGCGTACCGTCAGCTCAACGGCTTTGGTTTCGGCGTCCTGCGCGGCGGCAATTAACGCGACCTGTTTGGCACGATCGGCTACGGCAGTCTGACGCATGGTTTCCACGTTTTGCTGCGCACGAACCGCGTCGGTTTGTGCGTCGCTGGCGCGCGCTTCCGCCTGTGACTGCTGTTCTGATTTCGCCGCAATGGCGATCGCTTTGGTTTGGTTAGCGATTTCCGTGACCTGCTGCTGCTCGATCTCTTTGATCCTGATCTCACGGTCTGCTTCGACTTTACGGGTTTTCACTGCCTGTTCACGTTCGATCTCGCTTTCCTGGATCTGCCGATCGGCAAAAATGCGTGTCTGCTCGGCTTCACGGCGGCGCTCCGCTTCAAAGCCCGCAATTTTGGCATTTTGCTCGGCGGTGCGGGTTTTCACCTGCTGTTCCTGCTCAAGGGTCATGAACGCTTCTTGCTGTTCGATTTCCAGCTTACGTGCCAGCGCGTCACGGTTTTTTTCGCGGACGGCAACTTCCACATCCTGTTCCACTTCGTTACGTTCGCGACGGCGACGTTCCGTTTCCTGCGTCAGTTTGGTCAGGCCCTCGGCATCAAAGGCATTATTCGGGTTGAAGTGCTCTTTCGATGTCTGGTTAAAGTTGGTCAGCGAGACACTTTCCAGCTCCAGACCATTCTTGGTGAGGTCTTCCGCCACGGTGTTCTGCACGCCCTGCACGAAGTTTTCACGCGTGTCCTGCAGCTCGTACATGGTCATCTGTGCGGCGGTAGCACGCAGTGCATCGACAAACTTGTCCTCCACCAGAATGCGCAAATCTTCCGGCGACAGCGTACGCTGGCCGAGCGTCTGTGCTGCGGTGGCGATCCCTTCAACTGTGGGTTTCACCCGCACAAAGAAAGCGACGACCACATCGACACGCATACGATCTTTAGTGATCAGGCTGTCGACAGTCGAGCGGCTCACTTCGAGCTTCAGCGTATTCATATTAATAGGGACGATTTCGTGGAAGATCGGCATTACGATGGCACCGCCGCTCATTACCACTTTTTGCCCGCCCAGGCCGGTACGAACAAACGCCTGCTCGGCAGAAGCCCGGCGGTACAGCCTGGCGAAAATAATCCCCACCACCAGAATGACAATTGCGGCCACTAACGCGGCAAAAACCCCTGAGGGCAGTGTATTAATAATACTTTCCATTGTTGTTGTTCCTTGGATTTACAAATGATTTGGCCAGGGATTGGGTTCAGCTAAATAGCGACTTGCGGATAAGCGACAAATTATCAGCACCTTGTCGCCTTTGTGAAATGTGTGTCCTGCTTCTGGCTCCAGCAGTAAATAATGCGTCTGGCCAAATTCGTCGGTGAATTTGCCTTCACATGGGCTGCCCTGTGTTGCGTTATGACCCGTAATCATCGCCATCTTGCCAATAAAGCGATCTTCGGTAATTGCGCTGCTCTCATCAACCGGCAGCCAGGGCGCGATGGTCCGCCCGGTGTAATGCACGGCTACGCAGGCTAGCAGGAAGCAAACAGGTGCCAGCAACAGGTTCGTCAGCGGCGTTTGCCACAACGTTATCCAGCCATGCTGGATAAGAATGCCGAGCAGACCAAAATAGCCCGCCAGCAGACACACGATAATCAATGAGGGGATTCGGCCTATATTCAGGTAATGCAGGGCCTGACCGATGTGGCCAGAGCTAAAGAAATCGGAGTCGCTGATATGCGTGTCGATAATACCGGAAAGCATACTGCCGAAAATAAGCGAGATAACTTCCAGCAGGCCAATAAATATGACGAGCGAAATGGCAAATAAATAGGGGCTGTTATATTCGGAAAGTAGTTGCATCCTGCGCTCTCTGGGGGTTTCACCGCATCATCCTCACCAGACTATGCTATCCCGCGTGCTTTGAGCATGCAAAGCCTAAATACCCGTCATAATTGGTAGATAGGCCGCAAGACAGGACGCCGGTGGGCCAGAGACAACAACGGGCCGTAAGGCCCGTTGTGCTTACTGCTGAGAATCGACGGGCGGGATCGCCGGTGCGGGTTTGACTTCTGCCGTGCGGCCCTGATTTTCCAGATCGCTGAGACGCTGTTCCAGCAACGCCAGTTTTTCGCGCGTGCGCAGCAGGACTTGCGTTTGTACATCGAACTCTTCGCGGCTGACCAGATCGAGGCGGGTTAACTGCGCCTGTAACGTCTGGCGGATTTTTTTCTCGACGTCTTCCCCGAACTCACGGATCCCTTTCGGCATGGATTCGTGAACCTGACGCGCAATTTGTTCAATTTTCTTTGGGTCAATCATTTTGGGTTCCCTGTTCGGATAGGTTCATGCACTTATTGTAGTGTGATAACACCAGGTGATAAACCAGAATTGTTTGAAGCTTATGCATTGCCGAAGGTAATCAATGGCGTTATAGTTATCCCGCTTATTCTCAGGGCGGGGCGAAATTCCCCACCGGCGGTAAATCAGCAGTTGCTGAAAGCCCGCGAGCGCTTCAGGCTAACGCCTGAAGGTCAGCAGATCCGGTGTAATTCCGGGGCCGACGGTTAAAGTCCGGATGGGAGAGAGTAACGATTCTGTCGGGCAATGATGCCCGCTCGCGTTATTTTTTTGCCGCATTGCGACACTCCTAAGACTGCCCTGATTCTGGTAACCATAACTTTATTGAGGTCTTTTACCATGAATCAGACGCTGCTTTCTTCTTTTGGCACGCCATTCCAACGCATTGAAAATGCGCTTGCTGCACTACGCGAAGGCCGTGGTGTGATGGTTCTCGATGACGAGAATCGTGAAAACGAAGGCGACATGATTTTCGCCGCCGAAACCATGACTGTTGAGCAGATGGCGCTTACCATTCGCCACGGCAGCGGCATTGTATGCCTGTGCCTGACCGAAGAGCGCCGTAAACAGCTTGATCTGCCGATGATGGTCGAAAACAACACCAGCGCTTACGGCACCGGTTTTACCGTGACCATCGAAGCGGCACACGGTGTGACGACTGGTGTTTCCGCCGCTGACCGTATCACGACGGTTCGTGCAGCAATTGCGGATGGCGCGAAACCAGCTGATTTGAATCGCCCTGGCCACGTTTTCCCGCTGCGTGCGCAGCCGGGCGGTGTGCTGACCCGCGGCGGTCACACTGAAGCCACTATCGATTTAGTCACGCTGGCGGGTTTTAAACCTGCAGGTGTGTTGTGCGAACTGACCAATGATGACGGCACCATGGCGCGCGCGCCAGAGTGCATTGCGTTCGCTAAACAACATAATATGGCGGTCGTGACCATTGAAGATCTGGTGGCGTATCGCCTGGAGCATGAGCGTAAAGCCAGCTAATACTCCCGCGGCATAATAATAAATCCGAAGCCACCCGCTTCGGATTTTTTTTGCCTGTTCTGTATCAAACTTTGGCGAGCTTCTGGTACTCACGCATTGAAATTTCACCCCTCTACTTATAAAGTGGTAATCATTGTGGATGGCGAGAAAATTGGTTTTATTCTCGGATAACCCATTAAATTAAAAGTAATATTTTGATTACGACTGCTATTTTTGCCAAACGGTTAGATGGGGTTGCAATGTTTATTTCCTGGTATTGGCTACTGCTTATTGTTCTGGTCATTGTTATCTATATTCATGCGCTTAAACGCAACAATAAAGCCTGCCGGCACGATCGCGAGGCGCTGTATCAGGCGTACCAGCGTGTAATGGAAGATTTGAAGAAAGTCAGAGGCAGCAGGCAGGGGGAGTAAGCATCGCTGCCCGACGATCCCGGGCAGCAGGCGTGTTATCCACCTATCCCCATTGCTTGCAGGGCGACCAGGCTTAATCCCATCACCGACATACCGCACAAAACCCCATAGCTTGGATTGTTATTGGGGTCGATCTCTTTAGCCAGCGGCATTAATTCATCCACTGAAAGCGCGACCATAATCCCTGCCACCGCCGCCATAATAGCCGCCATGACGACAGGTGAAACCAGCGTTCCCAGCAGCAACCACGCCAGCACACCGCCAAGGATCTCCGCCAGACCTGAAATCCCCGCCCAGAACACCGCTGTGCGTTTTGATCCTGTGGCGGCGTAAACCGGTCCGGCAACAGCAAGTCCTTCAGGAATATTGTGTAAGGCCACCGCAAAGGCGATACCGAAGCCCAGTTCCAGGTCGTTGCTGGCGGTCACGTAGGTCGCAATCCCTTCAGGAAAATTGTGCAAGCTGATGCCGAGCGTGAGCAAAATAGCGGTGCGGCGAATACCGTGCGGGAAACTTTTTTGCGAGCCCTGCGTTAGATCCTGCGGATGTGCATGTGGCAGCAGGCGATCCAGCGCGAAGTAGCCCAGCAAGCCAATAATAAACATGCCATAGCCCAGCATGGGCGACATGTTCTCCGTTGCCAGTGCGGCGGGAAGCATCTCCATCAGGGAAATAAGCAGCATGATCCCGGCGGCAAAACCGAGGGAAAAAGCCAGCAGGCGGTTAGACGGTTTCTGACCCAATACGCCCAAAAACGCGCCGATGAAGGTGGCGGCGCCAGCTAATAAGGTCAGAATCAAGGGGGCCGACATGTCTCACTCCTTTATGATAATGATTCTCATTAATGTATTTCTCTGGCCGATGAAAAGCGAGACGAAGAGCCCACCTTTACGCATTTCTTACAATCAAAATTACTGAAGATCTTCATCATGGTTATCAGAGTTCTTCCTGCAGCGAAAGGGCGTAATGTAGCCCCATCAAATTGTCACATTCTGTAAGGATATCACCATGTCAACACCACGCATGCCAGCACTGTTTTTAGGGCACGGTAGCCCGATGAATGTTCTGGAAGATAATAGGTATACCTGTGCCTGGGGGCAACTGGGCACTACGCTGCCCCGCCCGAAAGCAATTGTGGTGGTATCCGCTCACTGGTTTACTCGCGGCACGGGCGTCACCGCCATGGAAGCGCCACAGACTATCCACGATTTCGGCGGTTTCCCACAGGCGTTGTATGACACGCATTATCCGGCGCCGGGTTCCCCTGAGCTGGCTCAGCGTTTGGTTGAATTACTGGCGCCTGTGCCCGTCACGCTCGACAAAGAAGCCTGGGGCTTTGACCATGGTTCGTGGGGGGTATTGATCAAAATGTACCCGCAGGCTGATATTCCAATGGTGCAACTGAGTATTGACAGTACCAAACCGGCAGCATGGCACCTGGAAATGGGACGTAAGCTGGCATCGTTACGTGATGAAGGCATTATGTTGGTGGCTAGCGGTAACGTGGTGCATAACCTGCGTACCGCCCGCTGGCATGGCGAGAGCACACCTTACCCGTGGGCAACGGCGTTTAATGATTTTGTGAAAGCGAACCTGAGCTGGCAGGGGCCGGCGGAGCAGCACCCGCTGGTTAATTACCTCGACCATGAAGGCGGTGCGTTGTCTAACCCGACGCCAGATCATTTCTTGCCCCTGCTGTATGTGCTTGGCGCATGGGATGGCAATGAACCGATATCCGTCCCGGTGGACGGGATAGAGATGGGATCGCTAAGTATGCTCTCCGTGCAGGTGGGCTAAAACAATGGCGCGTAATGCGCCATTTTGCTTTGATTTGATCCTAAAAATGGAAAAATACAAGGCAGATCTCAAAAAAACAGCTCTGAAATACGGTTTTTTTGAAAATAAAAAGATCTACTCAGCAAATCTAAAACGCTGTGCTGAATTTCGTGCTTTTTTGTGAACATCATCGTCGCATGAACTCCGCCGGACGACTACTCTTCTGATTGTCTACCGTCTCAGACAAACCCATAAAAATTTTGCTGTTACGTCACGAACGCTTTGTTCGCGGACGCGCTGACTTTTCTCAAAATTATCTCTGGAGATACGGAAATATGAACTCAGCAAAAACCTTACTGAAAGTCTGTATTAGTTCTGCTCTGTTATTTATCTCACATGCTTCACTCGCCCAAACCTTTCGTGCCGCAGATGTACACCCGGCCGACTATCCCAATGTAGTGGCTGTGAAACATATGGGTGAAAAGTTAAGTGCGGCGACAGAAGGTAGACTGGATATTAAAACCTTTCCCGGCGGTGTATTAGGCGATGAAAAGCAGGTTATTGAGCAGGCACAAATTGGCGCGATTGATATTATCCGCGTTTCGATGACGCCAGTCGCTGCGATATTACCGGAGATCAATGTCTTTACATTGCCGTATATTTTCCGCGATGAAGATCATATGCATAAAGTTCTGGATGGCATGATTGGCCAGGAAATTGGTAACCGTCTCTCGGAGAGCAGTAAATCACGGCTGATTTTCTTAGGCTGGATGGATGCCGGTACGCGAAATCTCATCACCAAAGCACCGGTTACCAAAGCGGAAGATTTAAAAGGCATGAAGATCCGTGTTCAGGGGAGCCCGATTGCGCTAGATACCCTGAAGGCTATGGGGGCGAACTCCGTGGCAATGGGGGTAAGTGAAGTGTTTAGCGGCATGCAAACCGGGGTGATTGATGGCACGGAAAATAACCCCCCCACTTTTGTTGCGCATAACTATCTGCCAGTGGTGAAGAATTACACCTGGAGTAAGCATTTCATTATTCCTGAGCTGTTTTTATTCTCTAAAGCCAAATGGGATAAGCTGAAAAAAGAGGACCAACAGCTGATCCTGAAACTGGCAAAAGAAGCGCAGGTGGAACAGCGTGAATTATGGAAAGCGTATAACGAAAAATCGCTGGCGGCGATGAAGGCGGGCGGGGTGCAATTCCATGAAATGGATACCTCCGTATTCTTTAAAGCCACTCAACCGGTACGTGATAAATACGGGAAAGAACATCAGGATTTAATTACCCGTATTCAGGAAGTGCAATAACGTTTAGCGGGCAGGGGGAACCTTGCCCGAATGACGTGTTTCCGTATGTCTGTTTTCATTCTTTGCCGGGGAAACGGTTATGGCTGAACGCTATTCGTTATTGATGGATATTCTTTACCGCATTGCAATGTGGGTTGCAGGTCTGGGGCTGTTAGTGATGGTGGCCATTATTCCGATCGGTATTTTTGCACGCTACGTATTAAACAGTGCCTTATCCTGGCCTGAACCGGTGGCGATTATCTGCATGGTCACGTTCACTTTTATTGGCGCTGCGGTGAGTTATCGCGCGGGGTCACATATCGCCGTCAGCATGGTTACTGACCGCCTGGGGGAGGGAGCACGCAAAGTTTGCTCTGTCATCGCCGATCTGATGATGACGGCAATCAGCCTCTTTATTCTCTGGTACGGCGGCGCGCTGTGTCTGGAGTTGTGGGATCAACCGGTTGCGGAATTTCCGCTGTTCACCGCAGGCGAGAGCTATCTGCCGCTTCCTGTCGGCTCGGCACTGACCATCCTTTTTATTGTTGAGAAGATGCTGTTTGGCGCGCAGTACCACCGCCCAATGGTGATGCTCGGCTCGTCAAGCTGATCGCTGGTGACATCCAGTAAGGAAAATCTGTGGATGCATTTATTCTGATCTTTACGCTGGTCATTATGCTGGCGGTGGGTGTACCGGTGGCATACGCCGTGGGTATCAGTGCCGTGCTGGGTGCGTGGTATATCGATATCCCGCTGGAAGCGGTGATGATCCAGTTAACCAATGGCGTAAATAAATTCTCGCTGCTGGCGATCCCGTTTTTTATCCTCGCGGGGGCGATCATGGCCGAGGGGGGGATTGCCAGACGGTTAGTCAATTTCGCCTATATTTTTGTCGGATTTATTCGCGGTGGTTTGTCGCTGGTGAATATCGTTGCGTCGACCTTTTTTGGTGCAATTTCCGGATCGTCCGTCGCTGATACGGCATCGATCGGTTCGGTGATGATCCCGGAGATGGACAAAAAAGGCTATCCCCGAGATTTTGCTGCAGCGGTGACCGCCAGCGGATCGGTGCAGGCCATCTTAACGCCGCCCAGCCACAACTCGGTTATCTACTCGCTGGCGACTGGCGGCACCGTCTCCATTGCCGCGCTGTTTATTGCCGGGATCCTGCCGGGATTATTGCTCAGCTTCACGCTGATGGTGATGTGCGTGGCCTTTGCCCATAAGCGCGGGTACCCGAAAGGGGAACGCGTGCCGTTTCGCCAGGCGTTGAGGATCTTCGTCGACACGCTATGGGGCTTAATGACCGTCGTGATCATCATGGGCGGGATCCTCTCGGGCATATTCACGGCTACGGAATCGGCGGCAATCGCCTGCTTATGGGCGTTTTTCGTCACCATGTTTATTTATCGTGATTACAAGTGGTCAGAGCTGCCGAAGCTGATGTACCGTACCGTGAAGACGGTAACGATCGTCATGATCCTGATCGGCTTTGCTGCAGCATTTGGCGCTGTCATGACTTATATGCAGTTACCGGGCCGCATTACCGAAGCCTTTACACAAATCTCTGACAACAAATATGTGATCCTGATGTGCATCAACATCATGCTGTTGCTGTTGGGAACATTAATGGATATGGCGCCGCTGATCCTCATCCTCACGCCGGTACTGCTGCCGGTAACCAATACGCTGGGTATCGATCCGGTTCACTTCGGGATGATCATGCTGGTTAACCTGGGGATTGGTTTGATTACGCCGCCGGTGGGATCGGTGCTGTTTGTCGCCAGTGCGGTGAGTAAGCAGAAGATTGAACAGGTAGTAAAAGCCATGCTGCCGTTCTACGTAACCCTGTTCGTAGTGCTGCTGCTGGTGACGTATATCCCTGCTATTTCACTGTTCCTGCCGAAGTTGTTTGGCGTGATGTAAGGTAGGGCTGAGCAGGCTTAGTAAAAAGAAAACCCGGCGCGCCTGGCCGGGTTTTATGTTACTCCACAAAAATATGTGGGTAGAAACGCGAAAGATCCTGGGTGATCAGCGCGCGGTCTTCACGAATGCCAATCCCGGCAGGCTGATCGTTGATAAGCCAGCTGCCAATCAGTGTATAGCTGTCGCCAAATTTTGGCAGTGGGCAGAATTGTTGCACAATCATGCCCTCTTCACCGTACGGCCCTTCGACAGCTTCCAGCGTTTTGCCGTTCTCGATGATCGACACATTGGCGCCTTCACGAGAAAAGATCGGCTTAACAACGTATTTTTCCATCTCCGGATGCGCATCCTCTGCAAAATAAGCGGGCAGCAGGTTCGGGTGATCCGGAAACATTTCCCACAGCATAGGCAGCAACGCTTTATTGGAGATAATGCTCTTCCAGGCCGGCTCCAGCCAACGCACGCCGGCGTCTTCGAGCTTGGTAGAGAACACTTCCCGCAGCATAAATTCCCAGGGGTAGAGCTTGAACAGATTACTGATAACCTGATCCTGCAGATCGCTGAACTGGCCTTTTTCGCCCAGCCCGATATCTTCGATATAAAGGAATTCGGTTGCCAGTTCCGCCTCGGCCGCGCAGTCCTGTAAATACTGCACCGTCCCGCGATCTTCAACGGTATCGCGGCAGCAGGCGAAATGCAGCAGTTGAAAACCATGCTGCTCGCGCAGTTCCGCAAAGCGTTCAATCAACTTTTCTTGCAGGCTGTTGAACTGATCGCTGTTAGCCGGCAGGTTACCGGCATTGAGCTGATCTTCCAGCCAGATCCACTGAAAGAAGGCTGCTTCGTACAGCGATGTTGGCGTATCGGCGTTGTTTTCCAAAAGCTTAGGCTCGCCCACGCCGTCCCAGGCTAAATCGAGACGTGAATAAAGCGAAGGCTGTTGCGTCGCCCACGATTGACGCACAAAGCCCCAGGTATGCTTCGGAATACGGAACTTCGCCATCAGCTCATCGCTGGCGACGACTTTCTCCACCACTTGCAGGCACATCTGGTGCAGTTCTGCGGTCACGTCTTCGAGCTTCTCAACCTGGGCGAGCGTCAGCGTGTAATATGCCTCTTCGCACCAGTACGGTTCACCGTACATGGTGTGAAAATTGAACCCGTACTCCGTGGCTTTTTCGCGCCAGTCCGGGCGCTCAGTAATCGCGACTCTTTCCATGGCGATTAGCCGCCCATCGAACGGGTTGGCGTGCCGGAAACACGACGCTGCATGGTGTTCTGCTTCGCGACTGACTCACCAAAGCCGCCGCGAGTAACGGTGGTGGTGGTCGCCGGTTTTGGTGCCATTGCCGTTTTCGGTACGGTCATGGTTCGGCCCGGTTGAGCTGCGCCGTAACCTTTACCAGAGGCGTCAGTGTACTGGCCATAAGCCGGGCTTGCCGGATTGCGAGAACTGAACAGCGGTTGCTGGGCAAACCCTGCGCCGCCGCCCATCAGGCGGCCCATCATATAACCTGCCATTAATGGCATCCAGAAACTGCCGCTGGACTGCGCCTGCGCCTGGTTTTCCGGCGCGGTACCTGCCTGGACTGGCGTTTGCTGGCACTGGCCTTCGCCGAACTCCGCTACGCAATCTTCACGCGTGGCGTATTTCGGTGCGGTACGCTGTGCTTCTTTCATTGCGTTGTTATAGGCGGTGGTACATTCGGCGCTTTTGCCCGGATTCGCCGCCGAGCAGTCGTCGGCATTTTGATACAGAGACACTGTCTCATCGCTTTTTTCACAGCCTGCGAGCATAAACACGGCAGTGACGGCCAGCGCGACAGGCGTCAGATGGCGAGCGCCCCAGCTTTTGCGGAACGTCGCATGTTGAATGTTTTTTGTCCGTTTCATTTTTATTTACCTGGACCCCAAAGGCATTAACAGACGCTCAGGATAGAGGATGAGGGGGGGAAGTTAAAGCAAGGTGGAAGGGCCTTTACGTTGCCTTACGTAAAAACGGGGGCTGTGCGCCCCCGTGATAACAAATAACGGCTTCGCTTAGCGTTTTGCGCTGGTGCGGGCAGCGGCAGGCTGCGCATTGCCGTTGAAATTATTGACCGCAGCGGCTTGCTCTGCGTTTTCCGGCGCCACGCTTTCTGGCGAGGTGGAAACGGATTTGCCCAGCGTGTTATTCAGCGCGACCAAATCCTGCTCGTTGAGCGTACCCAGTGCAGATTTGATATTCAACTGGTTAATCAGGTAGTTGTAACGTGCACTGGAGAGTTGCTGTTTGGCGTTATACAACGTGGTGGTGGCATCCAGCACGTCAACAATGGTGCGTGTCCCCACGGAATAGCCTGCTTCCATCGCATCCAGTGAACTCTGGGCAGACACAACAGCCTGTTTATAAGCGTTGATGCTGCTAATTGAGGCATTCACGTTGTTGAAGGAGGAGCGTACGGTCTGCACGACGCTGCGGTGCGCGCTTTCCAGTTGCTCGCTTGAGCCGACAAAGTTGTACTGTGCCTGTTTCACCTGCGAGTTCACCTGGCCACCCTGATAGAGCGGAAGGGAGAAGCTCAGGCCGACTTTATTCTGGCCCGCGTCGTTATCGTCATACTGCGCGTTGTTACGGGTTTTTGAACCGCTGTACGAGGTGTTAGACACGCCGGTAGAGGCAGTTAAATCCAGCGTCGGCAGATGGCCGTCCTGTGCCTGGCGAATTTGCTCACGCGCCAGATCCTGGTTCAGACGCGCCTGCAACAGCGTCAGGTTACGGTTTTCCGCTTCTTTCAGCAGTGCATTCACTGCCTGCGGTTTTTCCGTTTTAAAGGTGTCGATGTTCAATGACGCCAGTTCCGGGTATTCATTGCCGGTAACCTGACGCAGCGATTCAAGTGCATTGTCCAGGTTGTTGCGGGCGGTGACTTCGTTAGCCAGCACGGTGTCATATTGCGAACGGGCGTTCTGTACATCAGTAATGGCGACCAGACCCACGTTAAAACGCTGGGTGGTTTGATCCAACTGACGATAGATCGACTGCTTTTGCGCTTCGGTGTAGGAAAGTGTGTCAATGGCGCTCAGCACGTTAAAATAGGCGGTAGCGGTGTTAAGGATCAGCGATTGCTGATCGGCCTGCCAGCTGACATCCTGAATACCGGCTGTTTTTTCCTGTAAGGTCAGCGCACGCCATTTCGACATATCGAAAATAGTTTGTGTTAACTGCAGGGAAGCACTGGTCGCAGAGGAGTTAACACCTTTGCTGTCGCGAAAGCCATTGCTGTATGCGTAATCTGCACCCAAACCGAGCTGAGGCAGTAACGGGCTGCGAGCTTCGTTGATTTTTTCAAATGCCGCATCGCGATCGGCGGCGGATTTACGCAGATCCGGGTTACTTAAACGCGCCTGCTGATAAACCTGCAGCAGGTTTTCTGCCTGGCTCATAGCGCTGAAGCCGGTCAGGCTCAGGCCGATAAGGAGGGGGAGCAATTTCTTCATTTGCATTCCTTGTTGTGAAGCAGTATTAGCGCTGGTCTAAATTGGAAAAATAATCGCCGATTCTACCAGAGGTTCACGGGGCTTCAGCTTGGCGTAACGTGCCATCGGCAGAAATTTGCCACAATCTATCACATCGTACTTGAAACGATAGTAAAACGGGCTTGAAATCCACAGTTTGATCATTATTTCGTATGGGATGCCGCTAATGAGTAAGCCAAAACCTTCCACAGTGACTTTCACCAAAAACGATGTAGAAATTATTGCACGCGAAACGCTGTATAGCGGTTTTTTTTCGTTGGAATTATACCGTTTTCGCCACCGTTTATTTAACGGCGGCATGAGCGGAGAAGTGCGTCGCGAAATTTTTGAACGCGGTCATGCTGCAGTCTTGCTACCCTTTGACCCAGTGCGTGATGAAGTGGTGCTGATAGAGCAGATCCGCATTGCCGCGTTCGACACCAGTGAAAGCCCGTGGCTGCTGGAAATGGTCGCCGGTATGATTGAAGAGGGCGAAACCGATGAAGATGTTGCGCGCCGCGAGGCCCAGGAAGAAGCAGGTTTGCACGTCGGGCGAGTGAAAAAAGTGTTGAGCTATTTGGCGAGTCCAGGCGGCACCAGTGAGCGCTCATCTGTATTGGTTGGCGAAGTGGACGCCACACAGGCCGAAGGTATTCATGGTTTGGTGGATGAAAACGAAGATATTCGTGTTCAGGTGGTGAGCCGGGAACAGGCTTACCAGTGGGTAGAAGAGGGGAAAATCGATAACGCAGCGTCTGTCATCGCCTTGCAATGGCTGCAGCTGCATCATGAGAGCTTACGAAACGAGTGGAAAAAATGAAGCGTTACACACCTGACTTTCCTGAAATGATGCGCCTGTGCGAAACCAATTTCGCTCAGTTGCGCCGCCTGCTGCCGCGTAATGACGAAGCGGGTGAAACAGTGAGCTATCAGGTGACCAACGCGCAATACCGGTTAACGATAGTTGAATCCACCCGCTACACTACGCTTGTGGAAATTGAACAGACAGCGCCTGCTGTCAGCTACTGGAGCCTGCCGTCCATGACGGTGCGTCTTTACCACGACGCCATGGTGGCCGAAGTGTGTTCGAGTCAGCAGATCTTTCGTTTTAAAGCGCGTTATGATTATCCGAATAAAAAGTTGCATCAACGCGACGAAAAGCATCAAATTAATCAGTTTCTGGCCGACTGGCTACGTTACTGTTTAGCACATGGAGCAATGGCGATTCCGGTTTGTTAGCGTAGTGAAACCTAAGGACACCATTTGGAAAGCCTGTTAAACCTTTCTCTGGCTGGTGAGGCCAGGGTCAGGATATTACAAATTACTGACTCTCACCTGTTTGCCGAAAAGCATGAAACGCTGTTAGGGGTCAATACCTGGGAGAGCTATAAGGCGGTACTGGACGCGATAAAAGCTCAGCAGCGTGAGTGCAATCTGATAGTCGCTACCGGCGACCTGGCACAGGATCATACCGCTGCGGCTTATCAGCACTTTGCTGAGGGCATCGCAAGCTTTAACGCGCCTTGCGTCTGGCTGCCCGGCAATCACGATTTTCAACCTGCCATGTACAGCGCGCTGCAGGACGCGGGTATATCTCCGGCGAAACGCGTTTTCGTGGGCGACCACTGGCAGATCTTATTGCTCGATAGCCAGGTCTTTGGCGTTCCGCACGGTGAACTGAGCGAATTCCAACTGGAATGGCTGGAGCAAAAGCTGGCGGATGCCCCTGAGCGTTACACTCTGTTGCTGCTTCACCATCATCCACTTCCTTCCGGCTGCAGTTGGCTTGATCAGCACAGCCTGCGCAACGCGGGTGAACTGGGCAATGTGTTGCAGCGTTTTCCAAAAGTACGCCACCTGTTATGCGGGCATATTCATCAGGAACTGGATCTCGACTGGAATGGTTGCCGCCTGCTGGCGACGCCCTCCACCTGCGTGCAGTTCAAGCCGCACTGTGCCAACTTCACGCTGGATACCATCGCGCCGGGCTGGCGCTGGCTGGATTTGTACGCAGATGGCACCTTACATACTGAAGTGTGCCGTTTGCAAAGCACGAAATTCAGTCCAGATACGGCTTCAGAAGGATACTGATGTCTACGCTTCTTTATTTGCATGGGTTTAACAGTTCGCCGCGTTCCGCTAAGGCTACGCAGCTTTCGCAATGGCTGGCGCAAAATCACCCGGAGATCGACGTTCTTGTGCCGCAACTGCCGCCTTATCCTGCGGCGGCGGCGGAACTCGTTGAATCGCTGGTGATGGCGCAGGGCGGGAAACCGCTGGGCATTGTCGGTTCATCGCTGGGGGGGTATTTTGCTACCTGGCTTTCGCAGTGCTTTATGCTGCCAGCGGTGGTGGTGAATCCGGCTGTTCGGCCGTTTGAACTGCTGGCGGATTTTCTCGGGAATAACGAGAACCCCTACACAGGGCAACAATATGTGCTAGAGTCTCGCCATATTTACGAGCTCAAAGTAATGCAAGTTGACCCGCTCGAAGCGCCGGATCTGATCTGGTTGCTACAACAAACCGGGGACGAAGTGCTGGATTACCGCCAGGCGGTGGCATACTACGACGCATGCCGCCAGACAGTAGAAGAGGGCGGAAACCACGCTTTTGTAGGCTTTGAGAATCATTTCACACAGATTATCGAGTTCCTTGGGCTGAGTTGAGCTACCGGGAAACGATGCGGTCACTATCTACGAACACACCATGACGCAATCCTATAACGCTGATGCCATAGAGGTACTCACCGGGCTTGAGCCGGTTCGCCGCCGTCCGGGGATGTACACCGATACCACGCGTCCTAACCATTTGGGTCAGGAAGTTATTGATAACAGCGTGGACGAAGCGCTGGCAGGCCACGCCAAACGCGTGGAGGTTATCCTGCATGCCGATCAATCCCTGGAAGTCATTGATGACGGGCGCGGGATGCCGGTGGATATTCACCCGGAAGAGGGCGTTCCCGCCGTTGAATTGATCCTTTGCCGCCTGCATGCGGGCGGGAAATTTTCCAATAAAAACTATCAGTTCTCCGGTGGTTTGCACGGCGTAGGGATTTCGGTGGTTAACGCCCTGTCCCGTCGGGTGGAAGTGCAGGTCAAACGTGACGGTCAGGTGTACAGTATCGCCTTTGAAAACGGCGAAAAAGTGCAGGATCTAAACGTGATCGGTTCCTGCGGCAAACGCAATACCGGTACCAGCGTCCATTTCTGGCCTGATGAGTCGTTCTTCGATAGCCCGCGTTTCTCTGTGTCCCGCCTTACGCATTTGCTGAAAGCCAAAGCAGTACTGTGCCCGGGCGTAGAGATCATTTTCAAAGATGAAGTGAACAACGCCGAACAGCGTTGGTGTTATCAGGATGGTCTGAACGATTACCTCTGCGAAGCGGTTAATGGCCTGCCGACGCTGCCGGAAAAACCGTTTATCGGTAATTTTGCCGCTGAAACCGAAGCCGTAGACTGGGCATTGTTGTGGCTGCCGGAAGGCGGTGAGCTGCTGACCGAAAGCTACGTCAACCTGATCCCGACCATGCAGGGCGGGACGCACGTCAATGGCTTGCGTCAGGGGCTGCTGGATGCGATGCGCGAGTTCTGTGAATACCGAAATATTCTGCCGCGCGGCGTGAAGCTCTCAGCGGAAGATATCTGGGAGCGCTGCGCATATGTGCTGTCGGTGAAAATGCAGGATCCGCAGTTCGCCGGGCAGACCAAAGAACGTCTCTCCTCCCGCCAGTGCGCCGCGTTCGTTTCCGGCGTGGTGAAAGATGCCTTCAGCCTGTGGCTGAACCAGAATATCCAGACCGCTGAACTGCTGGCTGAGATGGCCATCTCCAGCGCACAGCGTCGTATGCGCGCCGCCAAAAAAGTGGTGCGTAAGAAACTGACCAGTGGTCCGGCGTTGCCGGGTAAGCTTGCCGATTGTACGGCGCAGGATCTGAACCGCACTGAGTTGTTCCTCGTGGAAGGTGATTCGGCGGGCGGTTCCGCCAAACAGGCGCGCGATCGTGAATATCAGGCAATCATGCCGTTAAAAGGCAAGATCCTGAACACCTGGGAAGTCTCTTCCGACGAAGTACTTGCCTCGCAGGAAGTGCATGACATATCGGTGGCGATCGGTATCGATCCGGACAGCGACGATCTCAGTCAGCTGCGTTACGGCAAGATTTGCATCCTCGCGGATGCGGACTCCGATGGTCTGCATATTGCCACGCTGCTGTGCGCACTGTTTGTGAAACACTTCCGCGCGCTGGTGAAAAATGGCCATGTCTATGTGGCGCTGCCGCCGTTGTACCGTATCGATCTGGGGAAAGAGGTCTATTACGCGCTGACGGAAGAAGAGAAGACCGGTGTGCTTGAGCAGTTAAAACGCAAAAAGGGTAAACCGAACGTGCAGCGCTTTAAAGGGCTGGGCGAGATGAACCCGATGCAGTTGCGTGAAACCACGCTGGATCCGAATACCCGCCGTCTGGTGCAGCTGATCATCAGCGATGAAGATGAACAGCAGACCAATGCCACCATGGATATGCTGCTGGCCAAGAAGCGTTCGGAAGATCGCCGTAACTGGCTGCAGGAAAAAGGCGATATGGCGGACATCGAAGCCTGATAACGTTACCCGCCCGGCAGCGCTGTGTTTGCCGGGCTTGTTACGCAGACTACCGTCTTCTGATGTTGTAAATCTCAATGTAGTCATGCTTGTCCACCCCGAAAACTGCTCCCTCTTTTAATCCTTCGTACCGTATCCATTAAATCGCGCCTTAGCGCGCCGTAGCCTGGTGGTTTTTGCGGTATTGCAACGGTGTCTCGCCAATGCCCTTTTTGAACGCGCTAATAAAGTAAGTCACGTCGGAAAAACCAACCTCATCCGCTATTTCGCTGATGCTAAGCGCACTGTGCAGCAGGCAGTCGCACGCTTTACGCAAACGAATGGTGTTCAGGTACTGAGAGATATGTTCACCGGTTTCGTAATAAAACCGGCGGGAGAGATAGCTGCGGGATTTACCTAACTCTTGCGCCAGGCGGTCCAGACTGAATTTCTGCCGGTAGTTTTCCTCAAGCCAGAACATCACTGGCGTGGCAATCCCGCTGTGCTCTTCAGGAAGTTCCTCGTTATTTTCTGGCAACATACTCAGCAGGTTGAGCAACAGGCAGGCGACCTGCTCGCCATTCAGGCTGCGGTTGTCGGCGAGTTTTGCGTAGCAACTAAACAGATGATCAATATGCGGATGGATATCGGCGGCATCCATCACTGCTGCCGCGCCGCCGCGGAGCGAAAGTCGCTGTAAACGGTGGTGATTGTGCGGGAAATCGCGCAGATGTTTAAGCACTGCGTGGTGATCGACATGAATAATGGTACGCCGGTAAATGTGCTGAGCTTGCTCATCCACCATCACTTTATGGATGGTAAACGGCGGAAAGAAAAACAGCCGTCCAGGCCGCATGGTGTACTGACGATTATCTACGATCACCACGCCAAAGCCCTCTTCTACATACAGCACCTCCAGGCACTGGTGCCAGTGGTGGTAACGCACGGTGTTGGCAAACAGTCGGCTGAACGACACGATCGCATCGTTCAGGGTGATCAGTTCAAGACGCTCTTCCTGCAGGGTGTGGCTCATAGTGCAATCATTCTCAATTTTTACCTCATTGCTTCTATTTATAAACCACGGTTTTAAATTTCCTCAACAGCGGGTTCAGGCAAATTCCGGCGGTGTGACAAAGCTAACATTTCCACTTCTGCTCCATTCACTATCCTTCAGCCACACCACGGGGAGAGCAAACAATGCAGGCGGCGGAAGTGAAAACATCAAATTTATTGTCATCCCGCGACGACGTTGTCGCTGCGTTAACAACGATGCTTGGCGCGCTGGATCGCCAGTTTCCGCAGGGCGAATCACGTTTCTCGCTGGGGGAAACCAGCGCTCACTACAGCGTTGCTATTGCTGAGATGGAAGGGCTGTCGCGGGCGTTGTGGGGGCTGTTTCCGTTGATGGCAGGCGGTGACGACGAAGCGTTTAGTCCAAAGTACCTGACTGCCATTAAGCAGGGTACCGATCCGCAGAGCGCAGGCTATTGGGGCGAAACAGGCCCTTACGATCAGCGTCTGGTGGAAATGGCGGCGTATGGTCTTGGGCTGACGTTGTTGGGCGAGAGATTAACCGCGCATTTTAACGAACAACAAATCCGCAATCTGTACCAGTGGCTGAACCAGATCACCGACGCCGAAATGCCCGACAGCAACTGGAATTTTTTCGCCATTATGGTGCAACTGGGCTTTAAACGTGCCGGATTGCCCTGGGATGTGGCGGCAATTGAGCGCCGTTTTACTCTGATGGAAGCCTACTACCTGGGCGACGGCTGGTACTCCGACGGCCCTGGACGGCCAAAAGATTACTACATCTCAATGGCGTTCCATTTCTATGGTCTGATTTACGCCACCCTGAATGGCGACGACGATGCGCAGCGGGCTGATGTGATCCGCCAGCGGGCGCGCCTGTTTGCGGAGGATTTTATCTATATGTCGGCGGCGGAGGGGGAGTCGGTACCCTTTGGCCGTAGCCTGACTTATCGCTTTGCAATGGTCGCGTTCTGGAGCGCTGTGGCGTTCTCCGGGCTGGATACGTTTTCGCCTGGTGTCGTGAAGGGGGTGATCCTGCGTCATTTACGCTGGTGGTTACAGCAACCTATTTTCGATCGCGATGGCATTTTAACGCTGGGTTTTGCTTATCCCAATCTGGCGATGTGTGAGGACTACAACTCTCCTGGCTCGCCTTACTGGGCGCTGAAAGTGTTTCTTATTCTGGCGCTGCCTGCTTCGCACCCCTTCTGGCAGGCAGAAGAACTGCCGTTACCGTCGCTAGCCGCACAGCTAACGATTACCCCTGCCGGGCAGATCCTTGTGCACAGTGACCATTCGCGGCATGTCTGGATGCTTACCGCCGGTCAGCTGGAGCTGAACAACTACGTTAACACGGAGGCGAAATACACCAAGTTCGCCTATTCAAGCCGTTTCGGTTTCACCATTGAACGAGGGCGCTATGGCCTGAAACATGCGGCCTGCGACTCTATGTTGCTGCTCAGCGAGGGCGATAACTATTTTCGCGGCCGCCGCGAATGCGAAGAGGTGATCGTCAGTTCGCAGGCCATTTTCTCCCGCTGGTCGCCTTGGCATGACGTGCATATTGCCAGTTGGCTGATTCCTTGTGGCGACTGGCACCTGCGCGTGCATTGCGTCGATTCCGCCCGCCATTTACAGAGCGTCGAAGGAGGATTCGCCGTCCTTAACGCGCCCCCTCGTTGCGAGCAGGGCCGCAGCCTGGTAGTGGCTGAAAATGGCGTCAGCGGCATTTATGCCCTGGCAGGCGGCATGGCGCGTGAGGCGGACTGCGTGGTCACGCCGCCGAACAGCAGCATCATGTTTGCGCCCTGTGCTGCCATCCCCGTATTGCGCGGGGATATCGCCCCTGGCCGCCACTGGATGGCCTGTGCGGTACAGGCAGCAATAACCGAAGTGGCGTTTGATCCTCATATTCCGCAACTGCAAATAGAAGAACAGGCGCTGGTTATTACGCAGCCTGGTAAAGAAAAGATGGTCATTGCTTTTTAATTCCCGGTTGCCGACCGGGGGCTGAACTCTGAACCCTATACGCTTCGTCGAGGATAGTATGGAAAAGATCGCTATCAACACTAAAACCGAATATTACAAAATCAGTTCGTTTATATTCCTCTACTTTTTCACCTGGTCAGCAAGCATTGGTTTGCTGGCAATCTGGCTGGGGCAAAAGGCAAATCTTAGCGGTACGGTCATTGGTACCGTCTTTGCCGTTAACGGTATTTTTTCGGTGATCCTCAAACCGATTTATGGCTATATCCTGGATAAAATCGGCATGAGCAAATACCTGCTCTATTTTGTGGTGCTGATGTCAGCACTGATGGCACCGTTCTTTATTTATGTCTATCAGCCATTACTTATCTCCAATACCCTGTTGGGAATTGTTGTCGGGGCAATTTATTTAAGTTTTGCCTGGTATGCCGGGGTGGCGGCTTGTGAATCGTATACCGATCGCTACAGTCGGTTAAACGGTATGGAGTTCGGGCAAATTCGGATGTGGGGCTCACTCGGCTGGGCCGTGGCTTCTTCCTTTTCTGGCCTGCTGTTTAACCTCTCGCCGGCATATAACTTCATTATGGGATCGGTGGCCTCGCTCATTATGCTGGGGGTATTGCTAAGCCTGAAAGTGAATGTGCATGCAGCACATGCCGGCGAAGTGTTAGCAAAAGAGAAAATCGTGCCGGCAGATGTCTATGCATTACTCCGTAACCGCAAATTCTGGGCCTTCTGCCTGTATGTTGCTGGTGTGGCGTGGATGATGTTTATTGCTGAGCAACAGTTTTCACGGTATTTCGTCACCTTTTTCGATGATATTCACCAGGGGAATGCCGTATTCGGTTATCTGGGAACCGTTCAGTCTGGCATGGAATTCGTCATGTATATGGTGATCCCACTTTTCGTGAATTTCATAGGTGCCAAACGCGGCTTGCTAATTGTTGGCACGGTGGTGGGGGCGCGGTTGATTATTTCCGGATTATGCGAATCGCACCTGCTTATTTCTGTACTTAAACCATTGTACGGTCTGGAGATCTGCCTGCTGCTGGTTTCAGTCTTTAAATATATTGCCGAGCATTTTGATAAGCGTGTCAACGCCACCATGTATTTGCTCGGTTATCAGGCGATGCTGTACGTCGGTAATGTTGTGGTTTCTTCACCGGCCGGAATTTTGTATGACCGGATCGGCTTTGAACATACCTACATCATTATGGGAGGAATTGCGCTGCTGTTTACCCTGATTTCTTTCTTTACGTTATCTGCCTGCCAGAGCAAATGGCGTCACAACGGCCCGCTGGATATTGCGCGAAATAATGCGACACGTTAATGGCTGATCTTATTTTCTGTAAAAAGAAGGAACCGAAATATGTTAAGTAAAATCGTTGAGGAAACGTTACGCGACTATCCTGGCGCTGCGATTGATGTGCAGACCTTTAAAGATGAACTGGATTCCGCGCGGGCGCACACCCTTGAACTGATTCGCCGTCATTTAACGGAATTCGGTGATCGCTTTCCCGCCGAAACGTGTGTGCAAGGCTATTATCCTTTAACCGATAATATCGAGTGGACCACCAGTTTCTGGACCGGGCAATTATGGCTGGCGTGGGAAATGAGCGGAGATGAACAATTCCGCGCGCTGGCGGAACGCCATGTTCGTTCCTTTGGCATGCGTATTGCCGGACGGCATGACACTAACACCCATGATCTCGGCTTCTTATATACCCTCTCCTGTGTGGCGGGCTGGCGGCTGACCGGCAACCGCGACGCGCGCGGTTTCGCCTTGCTGGCGGCCGAGGCGCTGCTTGAGCGTTTCCATCAACAAGCGCAGATCATTCAGGCTTGGGGTGATCTGGCCGATCCCGAACAGGCGGGGCGCATGATCATCGACTGCAATATGAACCTGCCATTGCTCTATTGGGCGACGGAACAAACCGGGGATCGCCGTTTTGCCGACGCGGCAGTTGCCCACGTCAGACAAGCCGCGAAGTACCTTATCCGTGAAGATGCCTCGACGTTTCATACCTACTATATGGACGTACAAACCGGCGCACCCAGGTACGGTAACACCCAACAAGGCTATGCAGATGATTCCTGCTGGTCGCGGGGCCAGGCGTGGGGGATTTACGGTTTTCTGCTGAGCTTTATCTACACCGGCGATAAAGAGATGGTGGCGTTGTCGAAGCGACTGGCGAATTATTTTCTCAATCGTCTGCCAGAAGATGCGGTCTGCCACTGGGATCTGGCGCTGGTGGGCAGCGATGCGCTGCGCGACTCCTCTTCGGCGGCAATTGCCGTGTGCGGTTTGCTGGAGCTGATTAAGCACTTGCCGATCACTGACCCGGATCGCGCCCGTTACCAGCAGTGGGCCATGCAGATCATGTCATCGTTAGGCAAGCACTACCTGGCGGGCAAAAACGAGGCCACAAACGGGTTGCTCAAACACTCGGTATACCATTTATCGGGCAACAAAGGGGTGGATGAGTGTTGTAGCTGGGGGGACTATTTTTACGTGGAGGCGCTGGCGCGTTTTTCGCAAAGCTGGAAACTGTACTGGTAAGCGAGGCATTCCCTCTCCCGTCAGGGAGAGGGCAGAGAAACTCACAGACCCGGTTCGAGAATACGGATATGGGTTTCCAGAACATCCCCTTTTACAGCTTCACTCCACGCCTTCATGTGTGGCGTTTGCAGGTGTGCTTCAAGGTGAGCCACGCTTTCCCACATTTCGACCATTGTGATGGAGTCCGGCGCGGTGGCCTGAAAGCTAACGTCCGCCGCATGATCGACCAGCGGCGCATAGCCGTGGCAACCCTCTTCCTGCAACACCACCGGCACAATCTTCGCGAACTGATCGAGTACCGCCTGGCGGTGATGCTGACCTGGACGGGTACGGATTTCTGCAATTACTGTCAACATGATTTCACTACTCCCTTTAGATCCAGCTTCACAGTTAAGCAAAAATCTCGGCTAGATGCTTGCGATATTCTGCTACGGAACGCGGGACATCCGGCATTTTGATCACATCGTTCGTAATAAAGGTGGGCAGCGCATCCATACCCAGGAACTGGTTAGCTTTATGGAACGGCAGATAAACCCCATCGACTCCTACGCCATGAAAAAATTGCGCTTTATCGGTAAAGGCTTCCATTGGCGCATTCCACGTCAGCGACAACATATAAGTCTTGCCCTGCAGCAACCCGCCGGAACCGTATTTCTTCGAGGCGTCTGAACGTGTGCGGCCATCGCTGGCATACAGCGAACCGTGGCCTTCAGTGAACACATCATCCATATATTTTTTTACCGTCCATGGGGCACCCATCCACCAGCCAGGCATTTGCCAGATCAGGGTGTCGGCCCACAGGAAATTTTGCACTTCTGCTTTCACGTCATAGTCACTGTCGGCACGTACGGTACGGACATCGTGCCCGAGGTCGCGCAGAAAACTCTCCGCGACTTCGGTCAGGGTATCGTTGAGTTGACCATTGGAGTGGGCAAATTTCTTCGCGCCATTGATAATCAGAATATTGCTCATGAGAATTCCTCAAGTAAAAGTCTTTGCCGCTTATGTTACGCCTAACGATAGGGCTGTTTAATTGGCAAAATGTGCAAAGACTTTTGCTTTCAGAGCAATAATTAAGCTACCAGCGTACCTGTGCCATGAACCCGCCTTGCGGATGGTTGCCAAACGTCACCGTCATCTGATGCAGCCTGGCGATACGCTGCACAATCGACAAACCCAGCCCGCTACCCGTTTCTGTTTGCCCTGGCGGGCGGTAAAAACGTTCCCCTACGCGTGCCAGCGCTTCATCGCTAATACCGGGGCCATTATCCCGCACGCTGAACCCATTCGCGTCCTGTGTGACATCCACCGTGCTGCCCGGCGGGCTATAGCGAATGGCATTATCCAGCAGGTTACGCACCAGCAGACTCAGCAATAGCGGCTGCGCCTGACGGCTGACGGACGCCACGTGAAGATGCAAACGGACCTCAATGCCTGACTGCTGTGCAGGCAGGTAACTGTCCATCACAGCCGATTGCAGTAATGCAGCCAGCGGGACGGTTTCAATATCATCAAGGTTATTCAGCGAGTCCAGTCGGGAAAGGGTCAGTAACTGCTCCACCAGGCGGCTGGCGCGATCGATACCCACATGCAACTGGCGAAGCGCTTTTCCCCGGGCCTGCGGATCGTCGTCCGAAAGCTGGGCAACTTCGGTCTGCACTTTCAGGGCCGCAAGCGGGCTACGAAGTTCGTGGGCGGCATCCGAGGTAAAACGCCGTTCACGCCGCATCATGGTGAGAGTACGGGCAAATAACTGGTTGAGTGACTCCACCAACGGGCGTACTTCACCCGGTACGCCTGCGGTACTGAGCGGTTCAGCACTTTCAGGCGCGCGCCGTTTGAGGGCCTGCGCCAGTTTTTCCAGCGGGCGCAGTTCAAGACTCAGCAGCACAATCAGCAAGATAAGCATCAACGGCAGTGCGACCAGCCACGGTGTAAGCTGCGACGTGATAATGTCCAGCGCCATCTCCTGGCGGTAGTCCCACTCCTGGCCCACGACAATGCGAAAGCGCGTATCTTCGGCGGTCAGCCACAGAAAGCGCCATTTGTCATCATCATCACGCAGATGACCATTATCAAAACCGTCGCGGTGATAGTCATAAACAATGTCTTTACCATTTTCGCCATCGTTGAGCAGCATTTTGCCATCAGTGGAATAGATGGCGAACGCCAGCGCGTCATCATCAAGATGCCCGTGTTTCAGCTTTTGATGGGTGAGCTGCGGCGCGGTTTTTTTTAACTGATCAAACTCCATCACGCTCAGCCGTTTGGCGAACAGCATTTGTTGCGTGTCGAACAGCTTATCGAGCTTATCGCGGGTTTGCTGCCAGGCCACAACGCTGGCGCACAGCCAGGCCGCCATCGACAACAATAAAAACAGCAGTGTCAGGCGCAAACGCAGGCTTAACTGGCGAAACTGTTTCATGCGTCTCCCAACGTATAACCGATACCGTGAACGGTACGAATGAAAGCGGTACCCAATTTGCGTCGCAGATGATGCACATGCACTTCTACGGCGTTACTGGTGACGTCATCATCCCAGTTATAGAGTTTTTCTTCGATTAACTGACGCGGCAGTACACGCCCGACGTTGCGCAGTAGTAGCTCCAGCAGGGCAAATTCTTTCGGTTTAAGCTGTAGGGGGGCACCATCCAGCGTGGCGACATGGCTTACCGGATCCAGCATCACTTCACCGTGGCTGAGTGTACTTTGCGTTTGACCGTGGGTACGACGAACCAGCACTTCCAGCCTCGCAGCGACCTCGATAAGCGCAAAGGGTTTGCACAAGTAATCATCGGCGCCCAGACGCAGGCCTTCGACACGTTGATTAATGGCGTCGCGTGCGGTGAGGATCAGCACCGGCTCGACCCGTTTTTGGCTGCGCCAGTCGCGCAGAATATCCAGCCCATCTATACCCGGTAGCGTTAAGTCGAGGATCACGGCATCGTAAGGGGCGGTAAACAGTGCGGCTTTCCCCTGTTTGCCGTCAGTAAACCAGTCGATGCTAAATCCCTTTTTGCTCAACCCGGCTTTGATCCCATCGCCGATGAGCGTGTCGTCCTCGATCAGTAAAATACGCACAACGCCTCCGTTTCCTCTCGCTTTTATGGCAATAAAACCGCTGACAGCGGGCAATGTACAGCAAAAAAATTATCTTTGTACCCTTTAAGAAATCGTTAAGAACTGTCGGGTTAAATGGTCGCAAACCACAGGAAAAAGGGAGAAGAAAATGAAAAAGACAGCGGCAATCCTTGCTGTACTCGCCATATGTTCCGCGCCGGCTTTCGCCGCAAACCAGGGCGGTTTTACCGGGCCGGCAACCACGCAACAGAGCGGCGGATTCACCGGGCCAGACGGCAGCAAAGCCACCGTCGAAAGCGCAAAATCGTTGCGTGATGATGCCTGGGTAACGCTGCGCGGTAATATTGTTGAGCGCGTCTCTGATGAAACCTATTTATTCAAGGATGCGACCGGCACCATAAATGTTGATATCAACCGTAAGCGCTGGAACGGCGTTACCGTAGGACCGCAGGATACGGTTGAGATCCAGGGGGAAGTGGATAAAGACTGGAACTCGGTAGAAATCGACGTCAAAGAGATACGTAAAGTCGCGCAGTAAGCAGCGATAACGTGTGAAAAAATCGCGCATCGCTATGACTCCTCGCCGCAGATAAGGTAGTATCTGCGGCAATATTGCCGCCGTACAGGCTGGCGCATATGTTGAGGAATCACGATTAATGAGCGATATGGCAGAGCGCCTTGCGCTGCATGAATTTACGGAAAACGCCTACCTGAACTACTCCATGTACGTCATCATGGATCGTGCGTTGCCGTTTATCGGTGATGGCCTGAAACCTGTTCAGCGCCGCATCGTTTACGCAATGTCTGAACTGGGGCTGAACGCCAGCGCCAAGTTCAAAAAATCGGCCCGTACCGTGGGTGACGTTTTGGGTAAATATCACCCGCATGGCGACAGTGCCTGTTACGAAGCTATGGTGCTGATGGCGCAGCCGTTCTCCTACCGTTATCCGCTGGTTGATGGCCAGGGTAACTGGGGTGCGCCGGATGATCCCAAGTCCTTCGCCGCCATGCGTTATACCGAATCCCGCCTGTCGAAATACGCCGAGTTACTGCTGAGCGAACTGGGCCAGGGCACCGTTGACTGGGTGCCGAACTTCGACGGTACGCTGCAGGAGCCGAAAATGCTGCCTGCGCGTCTGCCGAACATTTTGCTGAACGGCACCACCGGTATTGCGGTGGGGATGGCGACAGATATTCCGCCGCATAACTTGCGTGAAGTCGCCAATGCGGCCATTACCCTGATTGAACAACCAAAAACCACCCTCGACCAGTTGCTGGATATCGTGCAGGGGCCGGATTATCCGACCGAAGCGGAAATCATCACTTCGCGCGCGGAAATCCGCAAAATCTACCAGAACGGTCGCGGGTCGGTGCGCATGCGCGCCGTATGGAAAAAAGAAGATGGCGCGGTGGTGATTACAGCTCTGCCTCACCAGGTTTCCGGCGCGCGTGTGCTGGAACAAATCGCCGCGCAAATGCGCAATAAAAAGTTGCCGATGGTCGATGATCTGCGTGATGAGTCAGATCATGAAAACCCGACGCGTCTGGTGATCGTGCCGCGCTCCAATCGTGTTGATATGGAACAGGTGATGAACCATCTGTTTGCCACGACCGATCTGGAAAAAAGCTACCGTATTAACCTCAATATGATCGGTCTGGATGGGCGCCCGGCGGTGAAAAATCTGCTGGAGATCCTCACCGAATGGCTGACGTTCCGCCGTGATACGGTGCGCCGCCGCCTCAATCATCGTCTGGATAAAGTGCTCAAGCGCCTGCATATCCTTGAAGGTTTGCTGGTCGCGTTCCTCAATATCGACGAAGTGATTGAGATTATCCGTACTCAGGATGAGCCGAAGCCAGCCCTGATGTCGCGTTTCGGCATCAGTGAAACCCAGGCTGAAGCGATCCTGGAGTTAAAACTGCGCCATCTCGCCAAACTGGAAGAGATGAAAATCCGTGGTGAGCAGGACGAGCTGGCGAAAGAGCGCGATCAACTGCAGGCGATCCTCGCTTCCGAGCGCAAGATGAACAACCTGCTGAAAAAAGAGCTGCAGGCTGATGCCGATGCATTTGGTGATGATCGTCGCTCCCCACTGCATGAGCGCGAAGAAGCCAAAGCGATGAACGAGCACGATATGCTGCCGTCAGAGCCAGTGACCATTGTGCTGTCGCAAATGGGCTGGGTGCGTAGCGCCAAAGGCCACGATATCGACGCGCAAGGGCTGAGCTATAAAGCGGGCGATAGCTGGAAAGCGTCGGCAAAAGGCAAGAGCAATCAGCCGGTGGTGTTTATTGATACCACCGGACGCAGTTATGCCATTGACCCGATTACGCTGCCTTCTGCCCGTGGCCAGGGCGAGCCGTTAACCGGCAAACTGACGCTGCCGCCAGGTGCGACCGTTGAACATATGGTCATGAGCAACGAGGAGCAGAAACTGCTGATGGCCTCCGATGCAGGTTATGGTTTTGTCTGCACCTTTAACGACTTAGTGGCACGTAACCGCGCCGGTAAAACGTTGATTAGCCTGCCGGATAACGCCAAGGTCATGCCACCGCTGGAGATCCACAACGACGACGATATGCTGCTGGCCATTACCACGGCCGGTCGCATGTTAATGTTCCCGGTTAGCGATCTGCCGCAGTTGTCGAAAGGTAAGGGCAACAAGATCATTGGGATCCCGTCTGCAGATGCGGTCAGCGGTGCCGATGGACTTGCACACCTCTATCTGCTGCCGCCGCAGAGTACGCTGACCATTCACGTGGGTAAACGCAAAATCAAACTGCGTCCTGAAGAGCTGCAAAAAGTGCAGGGCGAACGCGGGCGTCGCGGTACGCTGATGCGTGGCTTGCAGCGTATCGATCGCGTTGAGATTGATTCCCCTTCACGCCCGGGCGCGGGCGACAGCGAAGAGTAATCTGCCTGAGCGTGTCCCTGTCCGTCGCGGGGACACGTTTCTCATTAAAATTTCCCGTAAAAGCGTTGTTAATTCGGCAATTGCGATTAACAATACGCTTTTTTAAAGGCCGCATAACACAAAAGCCCAGGCCAGTTGCTGGCTCATCGTGGCGCCGCCAGCCCCAGCATAATGCCGCTGGCGTGTATATAATGCTCAAAGGTATGGGCTTCAGAGGTCGCTATGCTATTCATTTTTCGCGTAATAATTGTCGTTATTTATTCCATTCTGGTGTGTCTATTCGGCTCCATTTACTGCCTGTTCAGTCCGCGTAACCCGAAACATGTCGCCACCTTCGGTCATATGTTTGGTCGCCTGGCACCGGTGTTTGGCCTGAAAGTGGAACTCCGCCTGCCGCCGGATGCTGACAAGTTTGGTAACGCTATCTATATCGCTAACCATCAGAACAATTACGACATGGTAACGGCGTCCAGTATTGTGCTGCCGCCAACCGTGACTGTGGGTAAAAAGAGCCTGTTGTGGATCCCCTTTTTCGGCCAGCTTTACTGGCTGACCGGCAACCTGCTTATCGATCGTAATAACCGTGCTAAAGCGCATGGCACCATTGCCGAAGTGGTGAAGCAGATCCAGAAACGGAATATCTCTATCTGGATGTTCCCGGAAGGCACCCGTAGCCGTGGCCGTGGTCTGTTGCCGTTCAAAACCGGCGCGTTCCACGCTGCAATTGCTGCCGGTGTGCCGATCATTCCGGTCTGCGTCTCTAATACGTCGAACAAGATCAACCTTAACCGCCTGCGTAACGGGCTGGTGATTGTTGAGATGCTGCCGCCTGTGGATGTTTCCCGGTTCGGTAAAGATCAGGTGCGTGAGTTATCCACCCATTGCCGTGAACTGATGGCGAAGAAAATTGAAGAGCTCGATAAAGAAGTGGCTGAGCGTGAAGCCGCCGGTCGGGTTTAACCTGTTGTTGTCAACCAAGACCGCAGGCAGTGATGCCTGCGGCGCATTGAGTCAGTGTTACACGGAGCAATTATGTCACTCAGTCGGCGTCAGTTTATTCAGGCATCCGGAGTTGCGCTATGTGCAGGTGCGGTGCCGCTGAGGGCAAATGCCGCCGGGCAGCAACCGCCATTACCCGTTCCTCCTCTTTTAGAATCCCGTCGCGGCCAGCCGCTTTTTCTCACTTTGCAACGTGCGCACTGGTCATTTGCCACCGGCACGCGCGCCCAGGTGATGGGGATTAACGGGCGTTATCTCGGGCCAACCATTCGCGTGTGGAACGGGGATGACGTCAAACTGATTTACAGCAACCGACTGGCGGAAAACGTGGCGATGACCGTCAGCGGTCTGCAAGTGCCTGGCCCGTTGATTGGCGGCGCGGCGCGCATGATGACGGCCAATAATGACTGGGCACCGGTGCTGCCAATCCGGCAGAGCGCCGCAACGCTGTGGTACCACGCCAATACCCCAAACCGCACCGCACAGCAGGTCTATGGTGGCCTGGCGGGGATGTGGCTGGTAGAGGATGACATCAGTAAATCGCTGCCGATCCCTAATCACTACGGTGTGGATGATTTCCCGGTCATTATTCAGGACAAACGGCTGGATAACTTCGGTACGCCGGAATATAGCGAACCGGGCAGCGGCGGCTTTGTTGGCGACACACTGATGGTCAACGGCGCGCAAAGTCCGTATGTGGAAGTGTCTCGCGGTTGGGTGCGTTTGCGCCTGCTGAATGCCTCTAACTCCCGCCGTTATCAGTTACAAATGAGCGACGGCCGTGCACTGCATGTTATTGCGGGCGATCAGGGGCTTCTGCCGTCGCCGGTATCGGTTAAACAATTGTCACTGGCTCCGGGCGAACGCCGCGAAGTGCTGGTGGATATGACCAATGGTGATGAAGTTTCGATCACCTGCGGCGAAGCCGCGAGCATTATGGACCGGTTGCGTGGCCTCTTTGAACCCTCCAGCATTCTGATCTCAACGCTGGTGCTGACGTTGCGCCCAACCGGGTTGCTGCCGCTGGTCACCGATACACTGCCGATGCGTCTGTTGCCATCCGATATTATGACCGGCACGCCGACGCGTAGCCGCGATATTACCCTCGGCAGCGATCCAGGTATTAATGGTCAGTTGTGGGATACGCAGCGTATTGATATCACCACCCAGCAGGGGACCTGGGAGCGCTGGACCGTACGCGCCGAAATGCCGCAGTCGTTCCATATGGAAGGCGTCATGTTCCAGGTGCGCAATGTCAATGGCGCCATGCCATTCCCGGAAGACAGAGGCTGGAAAGATACCGTCTGGATCGATGGGCAGGTCGAATTGCTGGTGTGGTTCGGTCAACCGTCATGGCCGCATTTCCCGTTCCAGTACCAGAGCCAGACGCTGGAGATGAGCGACCGTGGTTCGGTGGGGCAGTTGCTGGTCAATCCGGCGCCATAAATACCCGATGCCTGATGGCGCGACGCGCCTCAGGCCTTGACAAAATCCCCCTTCATTTCATGCAGGCTTACGGCGTATAATCGCCGCCCTTTGATTATTTTTTTACCATTTCTGGAAGCAACATGAGCGCAATATCCCTGATCCAACCGGATCGTGACCTTTTCTCCTGGCCCCAATATTGGGCTGCCTGCTTCGGTCCGGCGCCGTTTTTGCCGATGTCGCGCGAAGAGATGGATCAACTTGGCTGGGATAGCTGCGACATTATTCTGGTGACGGGCGATGCTTACGTCGATCACCCAAGCTTCGGGATGGCCATTTGCGGGCGCATGCTGGAAGCGCAGGGCTTCCGCGTCGGGATCATTGCGCAGCCGGACTGGAACAGCAAAGACGATTTTATGCGTCTGGGGAAACCGAATCTGTTCTTCGGCGTTACCGCAGGCAATATGGATTCGATGATCAACCGTTACACCGCCGATCGTAAGCTGCGTCACGATGATGCCTACACCCCGGATAACGTCGCGGGTAAACGCCCGGATCGCGCCACGCTGGTTTACACCCAGCGTTGTAAAGAGGCGTGGAAAGATGTACCGGTGATCCTGGGCGGTATCGAAGCCAGTCTGCGTCGAACCGCGCATTATGATTACTGGTCTGATACGGTGCGCCGCTCGGTATTGATCGATGCGAAAGCCGATATGCTGATGTTTGGCAATGGCGAACGTCCACTGGTGGAAGTGGCTCATCGCCTGGCTGCTGGTGAGCCGATCGCCACCATCCGCGATGTGCGCAACACGGCAATTATTGTTAAAGAAGCGCTGCCGGGCTGGAGCGGTGTGGATTCCACCCGTATCGACACCCCGGGTAAAATCGATCCGATCCCGCATCCCTATGGTGAAGATCTACCCTGTGCAGACAACAAACCCGTGGAGCCGCAGGCGCAGGAGGCCAAACGTGTTACCGTACAGCCGCCGCGTCCGAAACCGTGGGAAAAGACATACGTGCTGTTGCCTTCTTTTGAGAAGGTGAAAAGCGACAAAGTCCTCTATGCGCATGCGTCACGTATTTTGCACCATGAAACGAACCCCGGCTGTGCCCGTGCGCTGTTGCAAAAGCATGGCGATCGTTATATCTGGATCAACCCGCCTGCCATTCCGCTCTCTACCGAAGAGATGGACAGTGTCTTTGCGCTGCCTTATCAGCGCGTGCCGCACCCGTCATACGGCAAGAGCCGGATCCCGGCTTATGAGATGATCCGTTTCTCCATCAATATCATGCGCGGCTGTTTTGGCGGCTGCTCCTTCTGTTCGATCACTGAGCATGAAGGGCGCATTATTCAAAGCCGTTCCGAAGATTCGATCATTAATGAGATCGAAGCCATCCGCGACACGGTACCGGGCTTTACCGGCGTGATTTCCGATTTGGGCGGCCCGACCGCTAACATGTATATGTTGCGTTGCAAATCGCCGCGAGCGGAGCAAACGTGCCGCCGTCTCTCTTGTGTCTACCCGGATATCTGTCCGCATATGGATACCAACCACCAGCCGACGATCAACCTCTATCGCCGTGCGCGCGATCTGAAAGGCATCAAGAAGATCCTGATCGCCTCTGGCGTGCGTTACGATCTGGCGGTGGAAGATCCGCGCTATGTGAAAGAGCTGGCGACACACCATGTGGGTGGCTATCTGAAGATTGCGCCAGAGCATACGGAAGAGGGGCCACTGTCGAAGATGATGAAGCCGGGCATGGGCAGCTATGACCGTTTCAAGCAGCTGTTTGATACCTATTCGAAAGAAGCGGGTAAAGAGCAGTATCTGATCCCGTACTTTATCTCCGCGCATCCTGGCACGCGTGACGAGGACATGGTTAACCTGGCGCTGTGGCTGAAGCGCCACCGTTTCCGCCTCGATCAGGTGCAAAACTTCTACCCGTCGCCGCTGGCTAACTCAACGACCATGTATTACACCGGCAAAAACCCACTGTCGAAGATTGGTTACAAGAGCGAAGACGTAGTGGTGCCCAAAGGGGATAAACAACGCCGCCTGCACAAAGCGCTGCTGCGTTACCATGATCCGGCAAACTGGCCGCTGCTGCGCCAGGCGCTGGAAGCGATGGGTAAGAAGCACCTGATTGGCTCGCGCCGCGAATGCCTGGTGCCTGCGCCAACGCTGGATGAAATGCGCGAAGCACGTCGCCAGAACCGCCAGGCACAGCCCGCTCTCACCCGGCACGCACCGATTGCGCACCAACGCAGTAACGGTAAAACTGCTGCACCGGTGAAGAAAAAAGCCACGCGGGTACGTTAAGAAAAAATGCCTGGTGACGACCAGGCATTTTTTTGTGGCGAATGGAGGTTTAGCCGCCGAACTGATCCGGGTCCGGCCCCAGGCGTTTCCCTTCATCCAGTTTGGCGATTTCTGCCAGTTCATCTTTATCGAGACGGAAGTCCCAGACATCAAAGTTCTCGGCAATACGCGACGGCGTGACAGATTTCGGGATCACCACCAGTCCATTATCAAGGTGCCAGCGGATCACCACCTGCGCCGGGGTTTTGCCATATTTATCCGCCAGTTCGCGAATGATTTTCTGATCGAATACGCCTTCGCCGCCCTGCGCCAGCGGGCTCCAGGACTCGGTCTGGATTTTGTGCGTGGCATTCCAGGCATGCAACTGACGTTGCTGCATCAGGGGGTGCAGCTCGATTTGGTTAATCGCCGGGGCAACACTGGTTTCGTCGATCAGCCGCTGCAAATGAGGGATCTGGAAATTGCACACGCCGATACTTTTTGCCAGTCCCTGTTGTTGCAACGCAATCATGCCTTTCCATGCTTCGACATAATGATCGATAGCTGGCACCGGCCAGTGCATCAGGTAGAGGTCAACGTAGTCGAGCTGCAGTTTTTCCAGGCTCTCCTTCAACGCCTCTGCCGGGCGTTGCTGATCGTCGTTCCACAGCTTAGTGGTAATGAAGAGTTCATCACGCGCCACGCCAGCACTGGCTAAGGCTTTGCCAACACCCTCTTCATTCTTGTAGGCCGCGGCCGTATCAATAGAACGGTAGCCAACGTCCAGAGCCTTATGAATAGCGCCAACCACTTCCTCGTTGCCCGCTTTCCACACGCCCAGACCCAGTTGTGGCATCAGGCTGCCATCGGAAAGCTTAATCACGGTGGGATGTGTCATGCATTTCTCCTTTTAATAGGCTTACCGGGACAGGCCCGGTAAGGTGATGTGCATTAAGTGTGGTCGAAAAAATCAAAAACGAAAGCTGTTGCCGGGCTGGTCTTAACGCGCCGCTTCGTAGATGCGACGGCTGACTTCCAGCGTAATATCCTGATGTTCGCCCAGCTGTGTCATGCCGTGCTCTTCCAGTTTAGCCAGCAGGGCAGGAATGGAACTCCCATCCAGACCGTAACCAGACAGACGTGTCGGCACACCCATACGCTCAAAAAAGTTACGCGTCGCGTCAATGGCTGCATCAATACGCGCGTCCTCTGAACCTTCAGTGATGTTCCACACGCGTTCGGCGTACTGCAGCAGTTTGGCGCGTTTGGTGTCGCGTTTTTCATTCCACAATGCCGGCAGCACCACGGCCAGTGTTTGTGCATGGTCAAGACCGTGCATCGCGGTCAGTTCATGGCCTAGCATATGTGTGGCCCAGTCCTGCGGTACGCCTGCACCAATCAGGCCATTCAGTGCCTGGGTGGCGGCCCACATCACGTTAGCCCGCACGTCGTAATTTTCCGGTTCTTGCAGCGCTTTCGGGCCTTCTTCTACCAGCGTCAGCAGAATACCTTCGGCGAAACGATCCTGAATTTTGCCATTGACCGGGTAAGTGACGTACTGCTCAACGGTATGGACGAAGGCATCGACCACCCCATTAGCCACCTGGCGCGGCGGCAGGGTGTAGGTATAGACCGGATCCAATACTGCAAAAACGGGCTGGACAAAGGGGGAGTGAAACGCCTGTTTGTCACCGGTGGTTTTACGTGAAACGACAGCGCCCGCATTGGACTCGGAGCCGGTGGCCGGCAGCGTCAGTACGGAGCCCATCGGGATCGCGCTGTGGATTTCGCTACCGCGTGTTTGCAGAATATGCCATGGATCGATACCGTCGGCGTAGTGCGCCGCAGCGGCAATAAATTTGGTGCCGTCGAGGACGGAACCACCGCCAACCGCCAACAGGAAATTGATATTTTCATCGCGAACCAGAGTGACCGCTTTCATTAGCGTTTCATAGGTTGGGTTTGGTTCAATCCCGCTGAATTCACGCACGTCCAGACCTTCCAGCGCGCTGTAGACCTGATCCAGTACGCCATTTTTCTTTACGCTGCCGCCGCCGTAAGTGATCAATACACGTGCATTGGCCGGAATTTGTTCGCGCAGGTTGGCAATCGCGCCTTTACCAAACAGGATGCGGGTCGGGGTATGCAGATTAAAATTATTCATTGCTCGTTCCCTTCTTAATGGGTGAAAGACAGTAGGGCAGCAGAGTGCCTGATGGGAAGTATTGTGGGCGCGGGGGGAAGAACGCTCAATGCACATTCCTGCCGATGTATTGCCTGTTTCTCTTTATGGCTGGAGAAAAAGCGTAAAAATTTGCACACTGTAGCGGTCGAAATGCCTTGCCGGAGTGGCGAAAAATGAACCGTGAATTGATTTGTCAGCAGCTTACTGAAAAAATTAAACGACTGAAAGTAAATGAAAATAAGCTCAATATTCTGCTGCCGGATATTCGCCTGATGTACGGTACACAACCGGGAACACGCACACCGGTAATGTACCAGCCCGGCATCGTTTTTCTCTTCTCTGGTCACAAAATTGGTTATATCAATGAACGCATCTTCCGTTATGACACCAACGAATACTTGCTACTGACGGTACCGCTGCCGTTCGAATGTGAGACTTTCGCTTCGCCGGAGGTACCACTGGCAGGCATCCGTTTGAACGTCGATATCCTGCAATTGCAGGAGCTGTTGATGGATATTGGCGAGGATGAACACTTTCGCCCGGATGTCGCCGCGAGCGGGATTAACTCTGCAATTTTATCAGAAGAGATCCTGTGTGCTGCCGAACGCCTGTTGGATGTGATGGAACGCCCGCTGGACGCGCGAATCCTGGGTAAGCAGATTATCCGCGAGATGCTGTATCACGTGCTGACCGGGCCGCGCGGCGGGGCGTTGCTGGCGCTGGTCAGTCGTCAGACTCACTTCAGCCTGATTAGTCGGGTATTGAAGCGCATTGAAAGCCAGTACACCGAAAATCTCAGCGTCGACCAACTGGCGGCGGAAGCCAATATGAGCGTCTCTGCGTTTCACCATAACTTTAAGTCGGTCACCAGCACGTCGCCGTTGCAGTACCTGAAAACGTACCGTTTGCATAAAGCACGCATGTTGATGGTACATGATGGTATGAAAGCGGGAGCTGCAGCCATGCGCGTGGGGTATGAGAGCCCGTCGCAGTTCAGCCGCGAATTTAAACGCTACTTTGGCCTAACGCCGGGAGAAGATGTGGCAAGAATAAGGATGATTCAGGGAAGCTAATTGGTTGTCCCTCTCCGTCAAGAAGAGGGACACATGCATCAGGCGCTGCAATACTTTTTCTTCAGAACAACCGCTACTGTGCCAACCAGCCCGGCAACCAGCAGGAACAGGGGCAGGATCATCAGAAAGGTCATGACCTGGTCTTCATGCCGTTTGACAAAGGGGATCATGCTAATGGCATAGCCCAGCGAGGTGACTACGCCGACCCACAGCAGCGCGCTCAGCCAGTTGAAGAACTGGAAGCGGCGGTTCGACAGACCAGAAATGCCCGCCATGGTTGGCAACAGCGTACGCACAAACGCCAGAAAACGCCCTGCCAGCAGCGCCAGCAAACCGTGACGGTCAAACATGCAGGTTGCGCGCTCATGATATTTGACCGGCAACTGCGATAGCCAGCTTTTCACTACCCGCGTATTGCCCAGCCATCTGCCCTGCAGATAGCTCAGCCAGCAGCCAAGGCTGGCTGCAGAGGTGAGGATAACCAGCGTCGAGACAAAATCCATGCAGCCGCGCGCGATTAACGCCCCGGCCAGCAGCAGTAAACTGTCACCCGGTAAAAATGACGCAGGAAGTAAGCCATTTTCGAGAAAAAGCGTGGCAAACATCACTAAATAAACGACACCCACAACGTGTGGATTAGCCAGCGCAGCAAAGTCGTGATGCCAGAGCGCAGCAATAATATCTTGAATAACAGCCATGGACTTTCCTGTGGTACCGCGTAGAGGAGGCTATTGTACTCCAACTCGCCAAAAACACCTTGATCCGGGGCGCAAGAAACAGAGAATTTTCTGATGCTTCGCCCCGGTCACCTGGTTTACACGATACGCTGGAAGCCCGCAGCTAAATCTTCAATTAAATCGTCAACGTTTTCTAAACCAATGTGCACCCTGACCAGCGTGCCATCAAAATCTACGCCGCCATCCGGGCGGATTGCCGCCAGTTGCTCCGGCTGGTTAGCCAGGATCAGCGACTCATAACCGCCCCAGGAATAGGCCATGCTGAAGAGGGAAAAATGGTCGAGATAGGCTGAAAGCTCGTCATGACTTAAGCGCTTATTCAATACAAACGAAAACAGGCCGCTACTACCGGTAAAGTCGCGTTTCCAGAATTCATGGCCTTTACTGCCGGGAAGGGCGGGGTGATTCACGCGCGCCACTTGCGGATGCGCGGCCAGCCATTCGGCTATTTTCAGGCTGCTTTCATGATGTTGGCGCAGGCGAACACCTAGCGTGCGTAAACCTCGGCTGGTCATATAGGCGGTGTCGGCATCGACCATTTGCCCCATCAAATAGGCATTTTCACGCAATTGTTCCCAACAGCGCGCATTAGCAACCGCTGTCCCGATCATGCCGTCAGAGTGGCCAATCAGGTACTTGGTCGCAGCCTGGATGGAAATATCGATATCAAACTCCAGCGCTTTAAACAGGATGCCTGCCGCCCAGGTGTTATCGATCATAATGATGGCCTCCGGCGCGACGCTTCTCACTGCCTGAACAATCGCCGGGACGTCGTGCACTTCCATAGTGATTGAGCCGGGTGATTCCAGGAACACCACTTTGGTATTCGGCTGGATCAGACGCACAATGCTCGACCCGATCAAGGGATCAAACCAACTGGTGGTAACGCCGAGTTTAGCGAGGATTTTGGTACTGAAATCCTGGCTCGGTTCGTAGGCGGTGTTGGTCATCAACACATGATCGCCTTGTTCGACAAACGCCAGAATGGTGTTCGCGACCGCCGCCGCCCCGCAGGGGAACAGCGCGCATCCGGCGCCGCCTTCCAGCTCGCACATCGCTTCCTGTAAAGAGAAGTGAGTCAGCGTGCCGCGGCGGCCATAAAACAGTTCGCCATTGGCGCGGTTACGCGTGGCGTGCTTTTTGGCTTCGACCGTATCGAACACCAACGAGGAGGCTCGCTGGATAACGCTATTCACCGATCCCTGCGTGTATTTTTTGCTGCGCCCTGCGTTAACCAGAGCGGTATCAAGATGCTTTGCCGTCATTATTGCTCAACCTGTTTTTATACGTCTGGATGTCCAGACTACCATGATTGCATGCCGATGCACCTGTGTTTGCAGTGTGGGTGCGAATTTTTTCTGATAAGTATTCATTAGGGCGGTTTACTGAGTAAGCGCAAAGAAAAGACTTTTCAATTCAGGCACTATGCAAATACTAATGAGAACTACTATCAATTCGACGTCGTTTTGATATGATGGCGCACAGATTTTTGTGATTTGCGTCGCGGAGAAACACAGTGGGTAATAATTTGATGCAGACGGATCTTTCCGTGTGGGGTATGTATCAGCATGCCGACATCGTGGTGAAGATTGTGATGATCGGCCTGATTCTGGCGTCCGTGGTGACGTGGGCACTTTTCTTCAGCAAAAGCGTTGAGATGATTTCGCATAAGCGTCGCCTCAAGCGCGAACAGCAACAGCTGGCTGAAGCTCGCTCTCTGGATCAGGCAAGCGAAATCGCGACGGCTTTCCACGCGAAAAGCCTGAGTACACTGTTGATTAACGAAGCCCAGAATGAGCTGGAGTTGTCTGCGGGCAGTGAAGATAACGAAGGGATCAAAGAGCGTACCGGTTTCCGTCTCGAACGCCGTGTCGCCGCCACTGGCCGCTATATGGGGCGTGGTAACGGTTATCTGGCCACTATCGGCGCAATTTCTCCATTTATTGGTCTGTTCGGTACCGTGTGGGGCATCATGAACAGCTTTATCGGTATTGCGCAGACGCAAACGACTAACCTCGCTGTTGTCGCGCCGGGGATTGCCGAAGCCCTGCTGGCAACCGCTATTGGCCTGGTTGCTGCCATCCCGGCAGTGGTCATTTATAACCTCTTCGCTCGCATGATCGGCAGTTATAAAGCCACTCTTGGCGATGTTGCCGCGCAGGTTCTGCTGCTGCAAAGCCGCGATCTTGATCTGGCCGCCAGCAATGCGCAGCCGGTTCGTACCGCCCAGAAATTACGTGTAGGTTAATGCGTTATGGCAATGCGTCTTAATGAAAACCTGGACGATAACGGCGAAATGCATGAAATCAACGTAACGCCGTTTATCGACGTTATGTTAGTGCTGCTGATTATCTTTATGGTGGCCGCGCCGCTTGCCACGGTTGATGTCAAAGTGAACCTGCCGGCATCTTCCAGCCAGCCGCAGCCGCGTCCGGAAAAACCGGTTTACCTCTCCGTCAAAGCGGATAACAGCATGTTTATTGGTAATGATCCGGTGACGGATGAAACCATGATCACCGCGTTAAACACGCTGACGGAAGGGAAGAAAGACACCACCATCTTCTTCCGCGCGGACAAAACCGTGGACTACGAAACAATGATGAAGGTGATGGATACTCTGCATCAGGCGGGTTATCTGAAAATTGGTCTGGTAGGCGAAGAAGTCGCGAAAGCGAAGTAACCTGCTTCGGGCAATCTGAAAAGCTGGCGTAAGCCAGCTTTTTTTATGCCTGCCATCCTGTGGCTGGACTGTAATGACAGTCATCGTAGGAAGGAATTTATATAAGCTGGGATGGCTGAAACAGAGGTGTTGAGAATTTACTTATTATCTGGCGTTTTCCTGGCGATCGCTTCGTCCAGCGCGACGGTCGAAACGCTGGAGGTTCGGTACTCACCGTCGCTCAGCTTACGGCTCAGGCGTAGTGTGGCAGCCTCACGACCGACAATATACTGGTAGTTGGCTTCAAGGCGCGCCATGATTTTGTCCCGCAGTTCGGGCTTCTGCTCAATGATGGCATCGATGACTGCGCCATAAATCTCTTCTTTAACCTGTAGCGGGTAGATCTCCCGGCGGTTTTGCCACTTCAGGCGTACCAGCGCGGCAGGGATTGAAACCAGCTCCTGGGCAATACGATCGATAGTGGTATTCTTATCCCGGACCAGTGCTTCTATATTTTGCTTTAAGATAAATTCATCGCTATTTCTGTCATCTAAAGTCAAATAGACATTATTATTATCGACATCTTTCACGTTATTCATCCCCAAGTTTATAAAACATAGGCGTATCTTTTTCGCGGGTAATCAGGTTAAGCCAAATCTCATTGCCGGCTTCATTAATTTCTTGCGTTTTCGCGTTAATTATTTGACTTAATGTCTGGGCATCAATCTCGCCTTCAGCTTGTAAGTCATTAAGCATACGGGCAAATGTCTCGATTTTTACCACGCGAAATAGCCGGTCTTTTATATGACGATCGCGTTCTTCGAGTAACATATTTCTGGACTGCCCGGTAGAGCTGACATTCGCCAATATTTGGCTGGCATGTTCAGAGAGCGTTCTTTTTCCCTGAGCTAAATTAGCCTCTTTTTCTTCTTCCCCTGGCTTGGTTTCAACGGCGGAAATGTGAAATCGTGCCGGGACAAGATTCTCGGGAAGCATTTCTAATATCCTTTTAATATCAACAAGGAAGGGTTAAGGCAGGCGTGAGGTTCGTTGACAATATCATGGCGCAATTTTAAAATCAAAAAAAATGGAGCCAGCTCATGAACAGTATTTTTTATTCTGTCATTTTATTATTACTGCTAACGGGCGGGGTACTTTTATTGATGCGCGAGTACAATAAAGTCCCTCCCCGAAGTGAAATTGACAATCCGCCCTCACTGATTCCCCCTTTGACAAAAGAAGAAGGTGAGGATCATTTTTCGGTGTTAATGAATGCCATTACCCCAGTTTGGTACTGGCGCGTAAACCATGAATATATTGATTTTCTTCATGCCACTATAAAGCGTATGAACATGGCGGAATTAAATAACACTCCCGGTTTATTTGAGGCGCAGCGTCGCTGTAGCGATCTCAATTCTGCTGTATACAAGTACTACGACAATATTAAGAAACGTTGCCTGAATGGCGAGAAAGTTTCGCATGCCGATCTGGACGTGCTCAACCTGCGCCAGTGTTTCCGCGAGTTCAGTATGGAAGCCTATCCGGCGCTGGTGGTGTTGGTATGGCCAGAAAATCAGCGCCCGTGGGTAAATCCGGAAGATGTTTAACGCCGTCTCTCCGCCATGCCTGTCTGTTGCCCGTTTGGCAGGACAAGAGGCCGGCGCGTATCCTTATTTTTGATACAGTATGGCGCAAGGTTTGCGCGGCAGGCAGCGTTGATCCTGCGTTGTGTTGATGTTGCCAAAGTGTAGTTGGACTGAGATATACTGACCGCCGGTTTAGCTATCTGACAGGATTTTATGGAACGATTTCTGGAAAACGCAATGTACGCTTCGCGCTGGTTGCTCGCCCCGGTTTACTTTGGCCTCTCCCTTGCCCTGCTTGCACTGACGGTAAAATTCTTCCAGGAGATTTTTCACGTCCTGCCCAATATATTTAACCTGGCGGAAGCCGATCTGATCCTGACGCTGCTTTCGCTGGTGGATATGACGCTGGTTGGCGGGCTGCTGGTGATGGTGATGTTTTCCGGTTATGAGAATTTTGTGTCGCAACTGGATATTGCCGAGCACAAAGAGAAGTTGAGCTGGCTGGGCAAAATGGACGCAACCTCGCTGAAAAACAAGGTGGCTGCCTCTATCGTTGCGATCTCGTCGATTCACCTGCTACGGGTGTTTATGGATGCGAAAAACGTCCCGGACAACAAACTGATGTGGTATGTGATAATCCACCTGACGTTTGTACTTTCCGCCTTTGTGATGGGGTACCTGGACCGGTTAACCCGCGAGAAACACTAAAATGCAGGCCGGATTGCCCGGCCTGCCTGCCATTATTTATTCGAGGATGCCTGCCACAAGTTCAGCTCGCCATCCGCCACGTGTTTATCAATTTCCGCCAGTTCGTCTGCGCTAAATGTCAGGTTATTGAGTGCCTGGACGTTCTCTTCAATTTGCTCCGCGCGGCTGGCACCAATCAGCACCGACGTGACCCGCGCGTCTTTCAGCAACCAACTCAGCGCCATTTGCGCCATCGACTGCCCGCGTCGTTGCGCCATCTCATTCAGCAATCGCAGGCTCTTCAGATTGTTTTCGGTTAGCATTTTCTCGGTCAGGCCGCGAACTTTATGGCCTTCACGCTGCATACGCGATCCTTCAGGAATACCGTTCAGGTATTTACCGGTTAGCAGGCCCTGCGCCAGTGGCGTAAAAGCAATGCAGCCCATGCCATTATCTTCCAGCGCGTCCAGCAAACCGGTTTTATCTACCCAGCGGTTAAGTAAATTGTAGGAGGGCTGGTGGATCAATAACGGGATCTTCCACTCTCGCAGCAGCGCTGCCATTTGTCGCGTGCGTTCGGTGGAATAGGAGGAGATGCCAACATACAGCGCCTTTCCGCTCTGGACCGCCTGCGCAAGTGCGGCGGCAGTTTCTTCCATTGGCGTATTTTCATCTACCCGGTGTGAATAGAAAATATCCACATACTCCAGGCCTATGCGTTGCAGGCTTTGATCGAGGCTGGCGAGCAGGTATTTACGCGAACCGCCGGAGCCATACGGCCCGGGCCACATGTCATACCCGGCTTTGGTTGAGATGATCAGCTCGTCACGGTAGGGGGCGAAGTCTTCACGCAACAAGCGGCCGAAATTCTCTTCTGCGCTGCCGGGGGGCGGCCCATAGTTATTGGCTAAATCGAAGTGGGTAATGCCCAGATCGAATGCTTTACGTAAGAGCGCCCGTTGGGAGTCCAGCGCGTGTCCATGACCAAAACTGTGCCACAACCCCAGAGAAAGCGCGGGTAGCTGCAAACCACTTTTACCGCAATAGCGATAGTGCATTTGCTCGTAGCGATGCGGACTGGCGAAACCAGACATGATGTCTCCTTTCTTGTACAGGGTAAATGAAACAACGTTCCCATTTTATCGCCGGATTTCTGTACAGCAAGGTAATGGTAAGATGCGGATATTTTTTGCGCAGAAAACATGCCGCTATGCTTACCTTAGAAGGGTAAAAACGTCCTGGAGAATGCTAATGACCCGTTTAACTGCTAAAGACTTCCCTCAGGAGTTGCTCGACTATTACGACTATTACGCGCATGGCAAAATCAATAAACGCGAATTCTTACAGATGGCAGGCAAGTATGCGGTAGGTGGCGTGACCGCACTGGCGCTCTTTAACTTGCTCAAACCAAACTATGCACTTGCGACCCAGGTTGAATTCACCGATCCGGACATTCTCCCGGAATATATTACGTACCCCTCCCCGAATGGGCATGGCGCGGTGCGGGGTTATCTGGTAAAGCCAACAAAGGTGACGGGCAACGTGCCAGCGGTGGTGGTGGTGCATGAGAACCGCGGTCTTAATCCTTACATTGAAGATGTTGCACGCCGCGTTGCCAAAGCGGGGTACATTGCGTTGGCACCGGATGGACTCAGCTCGGTGGGCGGGTATCCCGGCAATGATGATGAAGGGCGTGCGCTGCAACAGAAAGTGGATCCCACCAGGTTGATGAATGATTTCTTTGCCGCTATTGAGTTTATGAAAACGCACCCGGCCGCCACCGGGAAAGTGGGTATTACCGGGTTTTGCTATGGCGGCGGGGTCGCAAACGCGGCTGCGGTGGCCTATCCGGAGCTGAATTGCGCCGTGCCATTCTACGGGCGCCAGCCGCCGGCTGCAGAGGTGGAGAAAATCAGTGCGCCGCTGCTACTGCACTATGCCGCGCTGGATAAAAACATCAATCAAGGGTGGCCCGCTTATGAGCAGGCGTTAAAAAATGGCCGCAAAATTTATGAAGCTTACCTCTATCCTGGCGTCAATCACGGCTTTCACAATGATTCGACGCCACGTTACGATCAGGCTGCCGCTGAGCTGGCCTGGCAACGTACGCTCGGTTGGTTTGAAAAGTACCTGCATTAAGCGCGCTTATGGGCAAGGATGCCGCGGAAAAGGTGCAGCGGAATATATCGCGCTGACAGCATTATTGATGGATCCGAGCGCCGCCAGATGATGGTGGCGCTCTTTATGCTGCCAGTAGCGAAAAAAATCAGCAAATAACGGTATTCTCGCTTTTTTATTGTTGCCAGCGCTGCGCTTGATAGCGGTTTTAATTTACTTTAGGCATGGCCATTCTTCTGAGAAAATTCCTGGAAAAATGGCTGAAAAATCGTCGCAGACTAAATGAGTGTGCTCTACTCATTATATTTATGAATGTATACAAATATAGGCAAAGCCTCCGGCCTCGTTTGCAACATAGCTGAATGATCCGGATCTGCTGACTGATCTGACCTCCCCGGCAGGCTGCATGGCATCTGTTGTGCAGTTTGTTAAAACGGATGAATAACGCGCCAGGCTGCATAATATTTAATCTATTTCAACAAGCGTTAATGATGATTTAATCCCCACTTAATGGAACTGTGGGTCGGTATTTTAGCGCTTATATCAAGCTTTTTTAATATTTCCGCTACGGTGCTTGGGATAGGTTGGTGCAATATTTATGGGGTAGGTTTTTTCTCGGATAATAGATTGCGATGATGCAGACTTATAATTTTATTGCGCCGTGTTTGCTGGGTGTTTGTGATAACCTCATTGTTACCTTTGATTATATTTAAAAAAATTAGTTAATTAATGTTTAATTAAATTATTCTTAAAAATTGAGGGGTTACAGATGATTTTAGCGTGTGGCTAACTTTTCTGTTCACCGGGTGTGGGGGAGAGAAACTTAGCAGAATAACGTTTTGCCCGGATGGCAAGGCGGACGGTTTCAAAGATATGAAGTGCAACTTCGACGATAATTTTTTTTACCAGGACCATACATATTTTCTAAAACTTGCCGATAAAGACGATAAGTATCGCCCGCAGGCGATAACGCACCTTCACCGCAAGGATAATATTATGGGTATGCTTCGTAACTTTACTATACGAGCCGTGATGCTGGTGATCCTCGGGATCTTTGGCTTGCTGTGGTCTGGCGTCGGTTTGTATAGCGTGTTTTCTTTGTCAAAAGTGGCCGACGGCAATGAAGTTGATCGCCAGTTAGTGTCACAGATGACGCTTCTTAGCCAGGGCAATGATCAATACTTTCGGTTTGTTACTCGTCTTAGTCGCGTAATGGAAGCCAAAGCTGCGGGCGGCTCACCAGATATGGCCCCCGTCCAACAAGCGCTGGATAACATGACGCGCCGGCTTGCTGACTTCAAAGCGATCTCGCCGGGGCCGATGGATCCGGCTGTCTCTGAGCAAGTGATTTCTGGCTGGCAGGCGTTGCTGGACCAGGGAATAAACCCGCAAATGCAGTTGGCCCAGCAGGGTACCCCTGATGCGTACCGCCAACAGGCGAATAATGTCACCCCAGGCTTGAGCCGCAATTTTGGCAACGCGACCGAAGCCTTTAATAAGGCGGCGGGTGTGATGCTTGATGAAACCCGTGTCATGGTCGACAGCCAGACCAGCAGCACCCGCGCAGTACTGATTGCTGCCATGGTACTGGGCTTGCTGATCCTGCTGTTTACCGACCGTTATCTGGTTACCATGCTGGTGAAGCCGCTAAACCGTATTCGCGCGCACTTCCGCCAGATGGCGCAGGGCGATCTGAGCCAGCCGATGGAGGACTTCGGCCGCAACTGTGTGGGCCAGGTTGTTCCGTTGCTGATGGCCATGCAGGACAGCCTGCGTGAAGCCGTAAGCAGTATTCGCCACGGCAGTGAGAACATCTGGCGCGGTGCGACAGAAATCTCCTCCGGTAACAATGATCTCTCTTCCCGTACTGAAGAGCAGGCGGCAGCGCTTGAGCAGACTGCAGCCAGTATGGAAGAACTGACCGCAACAGTGAAACTGAATGCTGATAACGCCAGCCATGCGAGTGAACTGGCGGAAGTCGCCTCGGTTACCGCCAGCAAAGGCGGCACGCTGGTCAAAGAAGTGATCAGCACGATGGATGGCATCTCCGGTAGCTCGAGGAAAATTGCGGAAATCACCAACGTCATTAACAGCATTGCATTCCAGACCAACATCCTTGCGCTGAACGCCGCTGTGGAAGCGGCGCGTGCGGGCGAACAAGGCCGCGGCTTCGCTGTTGTTGCCGGTGAAGTCCGTAATCTTGCCAGCCGAAGTGCGGGCGCAGCGAAAGAGATTGAGACGCTGATCGCTGATTCGGTCAGCCGGGTTGAAAAAGGCGCACAATTGGTCAGTGACACCGGCACCACGATGGAAGGCATTCTGCGTGCGGTGACGGAAGTGACCACCATTATGAAAGAGATCGCCGCCGCCTCTGCTGAGCAGAGCAAAGGTATTTCGCAGGTGGGCGTCGCTATCACGCAGATGGATAATGTTACACAGCAGAACGCCTCGCTGGTCGAGCAAGTCTCTGCTGCTGCTGCTGCGCTGGAGCGTCAGACAGAGGAGTTGCAGCGTTCCGTGCAGCAGTTCCGTCTGTCCAGCGATGAACAGCACACACCGGCTGCCACGGCGCTGGTCAAACCGGATCTGTCGCGCGGTACCGGCGGTACTGGCAAAAAATCTGCGGCTTCGCAGGATGAATGGGTGGCGTTTTAATCCGTACTATCACCCCTTAGAAAGATCGTTATATAATTTTTTATATAACGATTGGGGGGATAAGAATGGACAACCATTTTGGTAAAGGGTTGATGGCCGGGCTGAATGCCGCACAGGCGGATAGCGCCAGTAATGTGGCGCATTTCTGCCCGGACTATAAGCGGGGCTTTGTTCTTGGGTTTTCACATCGCATGTTTGAAAAAACCGGCGATCGTCAACTCAGCGCGTGGGAAGCAGGCATTCTAACGCGCCGCTACGGACTGGATAAGGACATGGTGATGGACTTCTTTCGCGAGAGCCACTCCAGCACCGTGATCCGCTTTTTTATGGCGGGTTACCGCCTCGAAATCTAAAAATAAGCTTTGCTCAATGTGTAGTTCTCTTTAGTGAAGGTCACTTTTGTCGAGAGTGGCTTTCATTTTTTTTTATCGTTTTGTGCCCGCAAAGACCCTTCTTCTTCTAAGTCTACTGTGCTCTCCGTCTACTTTTTGCATAATACCCTTGTTTTTTATGTGATTAATTGTCGGGGCGATCGCAGCATTCTTCAGCCAAACGCGTGGAGAATAATTGCGGTTCCGACTAAAGGATAACAAGGCAATGGCAGGAGAGAATCAGCACTTTGCATCACCGGGTGTCAGTCGTCGTGATTTTGTGAAGTTATGCGCGGCGCTTGCAGCCACGATGGGATTAAGCAGTAAAGCGGCAGCGGCCATGGCAGAAGCCGTTAGCCATCCTCAGAGACCACCGGTGGTGTGGATTGGTGCGCAGGAATGCACCGGGTGTACGGAGTCGCTGCTGCGTTCCACCCACCCGACTGTTGAAAACCTTGTGCTGGAAACCATTTCGCTGGAGTACCACGAAGTGCTTTCTGCCGCATTCGGGCATCAGGCAGAAGAGAATAAACATCGCGCGCTGGAGCAGTACAAAGGCCAGTATGTGCTGGTGGTGGATGGCTCGATCCCCATGAAAGATGGCGGTATCTACTGCATGGTGGCGGGTGAGCCGATTGTCGACCATATTCGCAGGGCGGCAGAAAACGCAGCGGCGATTATTGCCATTGGCTCCTGCTCCGCCTGGGGGGGGGTTGCGGCGGCGGGGATCAACCCGACGGGGGCCGTAAGCCTCCAGGCCGTCTTGCCGGGTAAAACCGTGATTAACATTCCCGGTTGCCCACCGAACCCGCAGAATTTCCTCGCCACCGTGGCGCATCTCATCACCTTTGGTAAACCCCCGGCGCTGGATGCCAAAAACCGGCCTGCCTTCGCTTACGGGCGGCTTATTCACGAACATTGTGAACGTCGTCCGCACTTCGATGCAGGCCGCTTTGCAAAAGCCTTTGGCGACCAGGGGCACCGCGAAGGCTGGTGTTTATATCATCTGGGCTGTAAAGGCCCGGAGACCTGGGGTAACTGCTCAACTTTGCAATTTTGCGATGTTGGCGGCGTCTGGCCTGTTGCCATTGGCCACCCCTGTTATGGCTGTAATGAAGAAGGCATTGGTTTTCATAAAGGCATTCATCAACTGGCACATGTCGATAACCCCACGCCCCGCGCTGAAAAGCCGGATGTGGATCTCAAAGAGGGCGGCAAGGTGTCGGCAACGGCCGTCGGGTTGCTGGGCGGCGTGGTTGGCCTGGTCGCGGGCGTAGGCGTGATGACGGTGCGCGAGCTGGGACGTCAGCAGAAGAAAAATGACGCTGACTCACAGGGAGACTGACCGTGAACAGACGAAATTTTCTCAAAGCCGCGTCCGGCGGGGCGCTGCTAGTGGCGGGGTCGTCGACGAGCTTTGCCGCTGCGCAAAATCGTCCGCCGATCCCGGGGGCGCTTGGCATGTTGTACGACTCCACGCTGTGTGTCGGCTGCCAGGCCTGTGTGACGCGTTGCCAGGATATCAATACCCCGCTGCGCAATCCGCAGGGCGAGCAAACCTGGTCTAATAACGACAAACTTACCCCTTATACCAACAACATTATCCAGGTCTGGCGTAGCGGGAGCGGGGAGAATAAAGATCGTCTGCAAGACGGTTACGCCTATATCAAAAAGCAGTGCATGCATTGTGTGGATGCCAACTGCGTTTCGGTCTGCCCGGTTCAGGCGCTGAAAAAAGACAGCAAAACCGGGATTGTTCACTACGACGCCAGCGTTTGTACCGGCTGCCGTTATTGTATGGTCGCCTGCCCGTTTGATGTGCCGAAATATGATTACAACAATCCCTTCGGCGAGTTGCATAAATGCCAGTTATGCAATCAGAAAGGGGTTGAGCGGCTGGATAAAGGCGGGTTGCCCGGTTGCGTGGAGGTTTGCCCTGCGGGAGCGGTGATTTTTGGCACCCGCGAAGCGCTGCTGGCCGAGGCCAGAAAACGCCTCTCGCTGAAACCCGGCACTGACTATCTCTATCCCCGGCAAACGCTGAACTCGGCAGATACTTACCAACATACTGTCGGCAGCTACTACCCGCACTTGTACGGTGAAAAAGAGGGCGGCGGCACGCAGGTGCTGGTGCTGACGGGGGTTCCCTATGAGGTGCTGGGCCTGCCGGCGCTTGATGATCTGGCAACCGGCGCTCGCTCCGAACATGTTCAGCATACGGTCTACAAAGGCATGATGTTGCCGCTGGCGGTGCTGGCAGGGCTGACTGCACTGGTGCGCCGGCATACCCGCAACGAGCACCATGAAGGAGGATCAGAAAATGAGTCATGATCCGCAACCGTTGGGTGGCAAGCTTCTCAGCAAACCCATCCTGCTTTTTGCGCCGCTGATCGTGTTATGCGCGATCTTTATCGTCAAACGTCTGGTCTTTGGGTTGGGATCGGTTTCCGATCTTAACGGTGGTTATCCGTGGGGGATCTGGATCGCCTTTGATTTGCTGATCGGCACCGGCTTTGCCTGTGGCGGTTGGGCGCTGGCCTGGGCGGTGTATGTCTTCAACCGGGGTGAATATCACCCGCTGGTTCGCCCGGCGCTGTTAGCCAGTCTGTTCGGCTATTCGCTGGGGGGACTGTCGATCACTATCGATGTGGGACGTTACTGGAATCTGCCTTACTTTTACATTCCCGGGCATTTTAATGTGAATTCGGTGCTGTTCGAAACCGCCGTCTGCATGACCATCTATATCGGTGTAATGGCGCTGGAGTTTGCGCCTGCGTTATTGGAGCGTCTGGGCTGGAAGGTGTCGCTACGCCGGTTGAATAAGGTGATGTTCTTTATTATCGCCCTTGGCGCCCTGTTACCGACTATGCACCAGTCCTCTATGGGGTCGCTGATGATTGCTGCCGGGTATAAGGTTTACCCACTGTGGCAGAGCTATGAAATGTTGCCGGTGTTTTCGTTACTGACGGCATTTATCATGGGCTTTTCGATTGTCATCTTTGAAGGCTCATTGTTGCAGGCCAGCCTGCGTGGCGAGGGGCCGGATGAAAAACGACTTTTCACCCGGTTAACCGCCACGCTCAGTGTTTTGCTGCTGATTTTTTTACTGCTGCGCGTGGGGGAAATTACCTGGCGCGATAAGTGGCATTACGCCTTTGCCGGGGATTTTTACAGCCTGATGTTCTGGCTGGAAATCGCATTGCTGCTCTTTCCGTTGCTGGTGCTGCGTTCGGCGCGTCTGCGCAACGATTCCCGTTTTTTGTTTATCGGCGCGTTAAGCATGCTGTTGGGGTGCGCTCTGTGGCGGCTCTCTTATTCGCTGTTAGCGTTTAATCCTGGCAACGGCTATCACTACTTCCCGGCCTGGGAAGAGATACTGATTTCTATCGGTTTTGTGGCAATTGAAGTCTGTGCGTACATTTTACTCCTGCGTCTGTTGCCGATTATTCCTCCGTTACAACGACAAGAACGTCATAAGGCGAGTGAAGCATGAGCCAACGAATTACCATCGATCCGGTGACCCGTATTGAGGGTCATTTACGCATTGACTGCGAAATTGAAAATGGGGTGGTGTCCAGGGCGTGGGCATCAGGCACGATGTGGCGCGGTATGGAAGAGATCGTGAAAAACCGCGATCCGCGCGATGCCTGGATCATTATGCAGCGCATTTGCGGGGTATGTACGACGATCCACGCCATTGCCTCGGTGCGCGCGGTCGAAAGTGCGCTGGAAATGAAAGTGCCTGTCAATGCCCAGTACATCCGTAACATTATTCTGGCCGCTCACTCCATTCATGATCATATTGTCCATTTTTACCAGCTTTCGGCGCTCGACTGGGTGGATATCACCTCTGCGTTAAATGCCGATCCGGCCAAAGCCGCGGCGCTGTTAAAAGGTCTCTCTGACTGGCCACTGAACAGCGAAAATGCGTTTAAAGAGGTACAGAACAAGATAAAAGCGCTGGTGGCCAGCGGGCAGTTGGGTATTTTCGCCAATGGCTATTGGGGGCATCCGGCGATGAAACTGCCGCCAGAAGTCAACCTGATAGCTGTTGCGCATTACCTGCAAGCTCTTGAGTGTCAGCGCGATGCCAACCGCATCGTGGCATTGCTGGGCGGTAAATCGCCGCACATTCAGAACATGGCTGTGGGCGGTGTCGCTAACCCGATCAATCTCGACGGGATTGAGGTGCTGAACCTGGAACGCCTGATGTACCTCAAGTCGTTTATCGATCGACTGCAGGGCTTTATCGAACAGGTTTACAAAGTGGACACGGCGGTCATCGCCGCGTTTTATCCGCAATGGCTGGAATTGGGTAAAGGCGGCGTGAACTATTTGAGTACGCCCGAGTTTCCTACTGACGGCAACAATGGCAGTTTTCTCTTTGCGGGCGGCTATATTGAAAACGCCGATCTCAGCGCCTACAAAGCAATCACTGATTATAACGATCCCTTCCTGGTGAAAGGTATTCAGGAAAGTGCTAAACACGCCTGGTATAAAGATGACGCTCCGCAGGAGCCATGGCAGGGTACAACGATACCTGATTACACGGGCTGGCAGGAAGAAGGCAAATACTCGTGGGTGAAATCGCCGACCTTTTACGGCAAAACAGTGGAGGTCGGGCCGCTGGCCAACATGCTGTGTAAATTGGCCGCGAAAAATGAAACAACCACCAATAAACTCAATGAAATTGTCGAGATTTACCGCAAACTCACCGGCAAAACTCTGGAAACTGCACAACTCCATTCCACGCTGGGGCGCATTATCGGGCGCACCGTGCATGCCTGCGAATTGCATCAGGTGGCCAGTCAGCAGTATCAGGCTTTAGTGGACAATATCGGCAAAGGTGACATGGAAACCTTTGTAAAGCCGGACATTCCCGCGAGTGGCGAGTACAAAGGTGTGGGCTTTCTGGAAGCGCCGCGCGGCATGCTCTCGCACTGGGTGGTGATCAAGGATGGCAAAATCGACAACTACCAGGCGGTGGTGCCGTCCACATGGAATGCCGGGCCGCGTAATTTTAACGATGAACCAGGCCCTTACGAATTGTCGCTGGTGGGCACCCCGGTTGCCGATCCACAAAAGCCGCTGGAAGTGGTGCGCACTATCCACTCGTTCGATCCCTGCATGTCCTGCGCCGTGCATGTACTGGATGCGGACGGTAACGATGTGGTGTCGGTGAAGGTGTTGTGATGTCGATTCTCGTGTTGGGAGTGGGCAATATTTTGCTCACCGATGAAGCAATTGGTGTGCGTGTTGTGGAGGCGCTGGAGCAGCGCTTTCACCTGCCGGAGCATATAGAAGTGCTGGATGGCGGCACCGCGGGTATGGAACTGTTAAGCGCCATGGCGAACCGTGATCATCTGATCATTGTGGACGCCATTGTCACGCGGAAAAGCCAGCCGGGGGAGGTTATCTGTCTGCGAGACGATGCGGTGCCGACGCTTTTCAGCAATAAAATTTCACCGCACCAACTGGGGTTGTCTGATGTGCTGTCGGCGCTGCGTTTCACCGGCGAGTTCCCGGCGAAACTGACGCTGATAGGCGTGATACCGGCATCGCTGGAGCCACACATTGGTATGACGCCGGTTGTTGAGGCCAGCATCGACACCGCATTACAGGCGGTGCTGGCGGCACTGGCGGAGTCCGGAGTGACGCTGCATTCCCGGGAGGCGCAGCATGCAGGATGAGTTTTCAGGCTTTGAGGCTTCGCCGCATGATGCAGTACAGGCTGCGTTAATGACTGTTGCCGACGGGGAAATGCGCGATTTACCGTTTGTTCACCCGCAAATGCCGGTCTACGTTACGCCATTCACCCTGTTTGAAGGGCAATGGCTGGGATGTGTGGTCACGCCATGGATGTTGAGCCTGGTGATTTTTCCTGGCCCGCAACAGTGCTGGGCGCGGCGCAGGGTGGGCGAACGTATCGGGCTGAAACTGCCCTACGGTGAGATGACATTTACCGTTGGCGAGTTGCCGCAGGTGGCGCAGTATCTCAGTTGTTCATTGATGTCGCCGTTGTCGCGCGATATCAACGCCGCTCAGGGGCCGCAACTGGCGAACGACTGCCTGAAAATGGCGCTCTCTCTGCCAGTGAGCGATGCTGTAAGCCGCCGGGCATTGCTTGGCAGGCTGAAGGGTGCTCAGCATGCATGAACTATCGCTGTGCCAGAATGCAGTCGAGATCATTGAACAGCAGGCCAGGCAACATGGCGCATCCCGGGTGACCGGGGTATGGCTGGAAGTGGGAGCGCTGGCCTGTGTTGAAGAAAGCGCGCTGCGTTTCGGTTTCGATATGGCCTGCCGCGATACGCTGGCGCAGGGCTGTGAGCTGCATATCATTCTTAAACCGGCGCAGGCATGGTGCTGGAATTGCAGTCAGACGGTAGAGGTTACTCGCTATGATGAGTGCCCGCGCTGTCACTGCCCAACGTTGCATATCGAACGCAGTGAAGGTGTGCAAATCAAAAGTATTGAAGTGGAGTAGCCGCGATGTGCATAGGCGTACCGGGCCAGGTCGTGGCCGTGGGAGAGGATTTTCATCAATTGGCGCAGGTCGATGTGTGCGGCGTGCGGCGCGAGGTTAATATCGCGCTGGTATGTGAAGGTGAACCGGGTGCATTGCTTGGGCAGTGGGTGTTGGTGCACGTCGGGTTTGCCATGAGTCTGATTGATGAAGAGGAAGCGAGAGCGACCCTGGAGGCGTTACGCAGTCTGGACCTGGAGGAGTTTTCACCTCAGGCGTGAGGCATTTCGGTTTTCTCATCGGTGATCATTTGCGTAACCAGCGCCAGGTTGCCGATTTTCACTTCGCTGGCGCGGTAAAATTTACTCTTATCTATCAACAATAACGACTGCTGCGCCCGGCGTAATAACTGGGCTTTAAATGCCGCGTTATGGTGCGTGGAGTCCCACATTTCTCCGTCAGCGCTCACCCCCTCGCAGGAGAAGATAAACAAATCGATCTCAATCGTCTTTAGCAGGCTGCTAAGCGTCGGGTTGACATAGCAACGCTCGGAACGTTCCAGCTGCCCGCCAGAGCAGATCAGCGTGATGTTTTGCCGGCGGGCCATTTCCTGGCAGACCGGCAAACTGTTGGTAAACACGGTGAGGGCCATATCCGGCAGTTGCCGCGCAAGGTGAAAACAGGTTGAACTGGCATCCAGCGCCAGCGCCATCCCTTCGTCGATCCAGTTCAGCGCATGGCGGGCAATGTCGGCTTTATCAGCATAATGGCTTTTCAGCCGGGTACGAAACGGCTCGCCGCCATCCTGTTGTGGTGAGTGCAGCGTGCGTGCGCGGCCATGGCGCCGTACAATTTTGCCCTGCGTTTGCAGGTCGCTGAGATCCCGGCGGATTGTTTCGATGCTGACATTCAACTGGGCAGCCAGCGCCGCGGTGGTCAGGGTGTCATGATGGGTGAGCAGTTGCACGATCGTCTGCTGGCGCGCCGCTTTCATCGGTTATGCCTCCGCCCGTGCAGACAGAGAGAGGCGTCTCTGACCAATCGCCACGCCGTTTTTACCCGTATGTTTAATGTGATACATCGCCTGATCGGCGCGTTTTAACGCGCTGACAAAATCATCTCCCGTCTGTACTTCATCAATACCAATCGACGCGCCAACGGAGGCCTCGCCATTATCCAGTTCAAACGGGGTAAGGGCGGCGCGCAGGCAATGATGCGCGGTGCTGTTAATCATCAGGCTGCTGAGTGCGAAGGGTAATAACAGAACAAATTCGTCGCCACCGAGGCGACCAACAATGGCACCTTCCGGGCAGGCGCTGCGTAGCCGCTGGCTCAGCTGGATCAACAGTTCGTCACCGCTGCGGTGGCCGAAGGTATCGTTAACCCTTTTGAAATCATCCAGATCGATAAATGCGACGCATAACGGCCCGGCGCTCTTACATTCAGCAAAGTGGTGCAGCAGCGCATGTCGATTTGCCAGTCCGGTCAGCGGATCGTGATTCGCCAGCGCCGCCAGCTGCTCCTCATACTGCTTCTCTTTGGTCATGTCGATATGCGTACCGGTCACTTTCAACGGTTTACCGTTGTCATCCCGTTCCGTTACGCGACCGCGATCGAGTACCCAGGTGACGGTACCGTTTTTATGCTGCATGCGGTGCAGCGCTTCATAGAATGGGGTCTTGCCATGCAAATGATCGTAAAACGCCTCCAGCACACGCTGGCGATCCTCCACATGCAAATGCTCGCGCCAGACATCAAAGTGGGCGCTTAGCGCTTTTGGCTGGTAACCAAGCATCGCGCCCCATCGGCGATTGAAGATAATCAGCTTGCCGCTGGGCACATCTAACTGCCACAGGCACAGACCGGTGCCGTCCAGCGCTGCGCTGAGTTTGTTACGCGCGTCGCGTGCGATCCGCACCAGCCGGGCGTTATGCTTTTTCAGATTCTGGATCTGCTGTTTGAGCGCAATATCGGACATGAGGCGGCGTTCGGGTAAATAAAAGGCATTCTTACCAGTTATCCCGGTTATGTAAATACAGTGTGAAAAAAACAGTGAAAGGCATCCACTATAGGGGAGAAAACCGGGCAGGATACGCCCGGTTTGCAGGGTTACGCGTTGCGCTTATCTTCGGTCTGGGTGTCGAAGTCGCTGGCATCGTGGCGTTCGTGGAGTTGCTCATTCGGCTCGCCGAAGGTGCGGTTCACAATGCGCCCACGCTGCACTGCCGGGCGCGCAAGAATCTCTTTTGCCCAGCGTTGCACATGCGTGTAGCTACCTGCGTCAAGGAACTCCGCCGCGTTATAGACATTGCCCAGCACCACGTTGCCGTACCAGGGCCAAATCGCCATATCGGCAATGGTGTACTCATCGCCTGCGACAAATTTATGCTGCGCCAGTTGTTTGTCCAGCACATCCAGTTGGCGTTTGGCTTCCATGGTAAAGCGATTAATCGCGTACTCAATTTTTACCGGTGCGTAATTGTAGAAGTGGCCAAAGCCGCCGCCGAGGAACGGTGCTGAGCCTTGCAGCCAGAACAGCCAGTTCAGCGTCTCGGTGCGTGCTGCCGGTTCTTCAGGCAGGAAGTGACCAAACTTCTCCGCGAGATACAGCAGAATTGCGCCGGATTCAAACACGCGGGTCGGCGGCGTGGTGGAATGATCGCGCAGCGCCGGGATTTTTGAGTTCGGGTTAACGTCAACAAAACCACTGGAAAACTGATCGCCTTCACCAATGCGGATTAACCAGGCGTCGTACTCAGCCGACGTTACGCCTTTTGCCAGCAGCTCTTCCAGCATAATGGTTACTTTCTGCCCATTCGGGGTGCCGAGCGAATAGAGCTGCAGCGGATGTTTGCCAATGGGTAAGGTTTTCTCATGCGTCGGGCCGGAAACCGGGCGATTGATATTGGCGAATGCGCCACCGCCGGATTTATCCCACGTCCAGACTTTTGGAGGTTGATAGTTGTCTGACATTTTGGTCTGCCTTTGTGTTGAGTTACCAAAGCGTTAATAAACAAAAATTGAGTGTAGCAGTGCCTCAGCCAAGGATGCGCTGCGCCCAGACGCTGACATCATCGCCACTGCCGAGGTCGGCCTGTACCAGCCCGTTCACCATGAAAGTGGGTGAGACGTGGATACCGTTCTGGCGTGCATATTTGCAGTGCCATTTGATTTCACTTTGCAGTTCCGGGCGGGCGAACGCCTGCGACAGTTTCACTCCGCTGTACTGCTCGATCCGGTCGATGATCTGTTGCGGTGTGGCATCCATATTCGGCCCACTGCAATGATCGGTAAATTCAAACTCTTCACGGTGATCGGCCACCGCTTTCAGTACCTTGTGGGCCGCACTTTTGCCTTCCGGCAGGGTAGAAGCGGCAAGGATGCAGCGCACAATCACGCCGGAAAACAGATGCCAGGGCTGTGATTGCAGGCGGATCTTGACTGTCACATTCTCTTCCCCCACGGACTGGAGAAGCGCATCGAGCTTATTAAACGCGCGAACGGAGAAAGGGCAGGTTGGTTCGAGAAACACTTCAAACGTGCGCGGCCCGTGTCCCCAGCTTAATGGTTCGGCGTGTAAAGGCTGTTGGTTCATTTTCACTCCTGATATGGGATGTGGTTATCGTGTTTGAGAATATCAGGATGCGACAGAGACGGGGAGTGCGCTTTACCCTCGATGCGGTTAATGCCCGTCTTTGGTATGAGTTATTGAAATAACAGCATAATTCCGTCAGACAGCAACGGGTTAAACAGGTAACAGTGGATGATTTTTTGCCACGCTTCTGTACCTTGCGATGTGCCATCGTGCGCGGTAACAGGGCCTGTTTGTTGGCCATACCCTGGAGTAAGTCCACTTTTGCGGACCAGAAAATCCCCCTTAACCCTGTTTAACAATTAGCCATTAATGCCGCCGTTTTTTTTCCTGCGCACAAGTTAATCTGACTTAGATTATATTTTTCATAATTATTCTGATTTAAGTAAAATCTATAAAATATATTTTAGTGTGGTTGATATTTTAATTTGTTCTGTGAATGGTGCATTGTCAGCATTATTTGTTATTAATATGTTTTATTACCCTGTCGATAATCGTTATGAGGATCTTTTTTCGACTCAGATCGGAGGAGTCATTCGTCGCAGATTATCGGGTTTAACCCTTGGTGGAGATAATGATGCAGGAGATTCAGGCGATTCAGGCAAGCACGCACCTTGCCAGCACAAAAGAGACTATCACGCATAAAATTGAAACGGCGAACAGTGCAGACCATGGCTCAGGCCACCCAACGTCGTATCAGGATGACAGCACCAAAGTGACGCTCTCTGCGCGTGCAGAAAAACATAAAGAAGCGAAGGATATAAAAGCCGAACAGCAGGTTCAGGAAAAGAAAAAGGTGGAAAATCATGAAATTGATTATTCGCTGGCGATGTCTGGCATTCCGCAATATGGCGGAAGATTAGTGACCATTGTTAAATATCCTGACGGCCGTACGGAAATGATCGATGCGTTTTCCGGAAAAAAAGTGACACAGCAAGAGTTAGAAGAGGCGCAATTAGCGAAGCAAAATAATCAGGTTGCGCAACAACAGCTGGAAGGCGTAAAAGCTATACAGAATGTCCCGGCAGAAAGTATCGGTCAGTCTGAAATGACAGACATGCAATAAGCTTTTGGCGTTATATCCTGTATATGATAAGGGTTATTCTTAACTGATTTGGGTAATTACGTGAGTACATCACTCGCATAATTCTGTTTCTGAATACGTTGCTTAAATATATCTTATATTATTTTAAGTCAAATATAATCGCCTTACGTATATATATTTAACTTAAGTCTGTAACTGCACAACTGCCTTTTCAGCGGGTATTTAGCTGAGGATGTCGGCTATCTTTTGTTTGGTTATTTGGGATGGTTCAGAAGGTTTGCCGCCTGTTTTTGACAGGCGGCAAAAGGCTCAGAACAGCACCGAGTAATTTAAACCAAAGGTACGCCCACGCCCTTTATAGGTATATAAACCCGCCGCGCCATACGTTGGGCTGTACAGCCCCGGCGCACGCTGGCCCCAGGCCGTGGTGTAATCCTCATCCAGCAGGTTTTCGACGCTGAAGCTCAGCTTACCCACGGGTAAGGCATAGCTGCCCAGCAGATCCACCGTGTTGTAACCGTCAATTTTCTTGCCGTCTGCGTCCGAAAGCGAGAAGGTCTGAGTGCTTTGCAGTCGCAGCGTCCAGTCGCCTGGCGCCCAGTTGATCCATGCGCTGACTTTCGATGGACTGGCGCTGTCTACTGTTAACTTCTGCCATTTACCCTCGACGCGCGTTTGCGATTTAATGGCGTTAAAGTTGGCCCCGGTGCTCCACTCGCTGTCGGTAAAGAAGTAATCCACCTGGCCTTCAACCCCGTAAATACGACGCTGATCATCTTCAATATTGATGGTCATGTCGGACTTATTGATGTTGATGGTCTTGTCCGATAACGAATAGTAACCCGCAACCTGGGTGCGCAAGTTGTCTCCGGTGTAACGCCAGCCCAGCTCCCAGGCATCCACTTTGATGCCATCCAGCTTCGAGTCGTTCACGTTGACACTGTTAAGCAGGGTGTAATGGCCGTTCGCCAGCCGGTAAGTACCGGAGCCGTAATATTTAGCCAGATCAGGGATCTCAAAGCCTTGCGAGAAGTTAAACCACAACTGCTGGCGGTCACTGACATGACCGAGGATCCCGGCATTGAACAACAGATTGTTGTAGTCCGTTTTCCCGCCGGGAACAGCATCAGCAGAGGTGGCGCGGCCAGCGGCGATGGCCTGTTGCTGGGTATAACCAACGAAATCATCAACTTTATTTTCAGTGTACTGATAACGTACGCCACCGCTTAAGGTGATGGCCGCAATGTCGTAACTGCTTTGCAGGAACGGGGCGAAGTTGGTGATGCTGTAACCCGGATAGCGCCCGACATTGTAGGCATTATCCAGCTTCATGCCACCGCTGGCCGCAGCTTTATTGAGATCGAAAAATTGCTGATTGGCGTCGAAGGTTTCGTGTTCCGCATCGACCCCCCAGGTCAGTATTAACGCATCGACAGGCTTGCTATTGATGGTCAGCTTGCCGCCGTAGAAATCGGTCTTCTGCTGCGATGCGCCAATAGAGGTGACTTTGCCGCCAGAAAGCGTCGGGAACGGATAGAACGTGAGGCTTTCATCGCGGTAATAAATCTGCGCCAGCAAATCCTGTCCCCAGAAATCGCTATTAGCGTATTGCAGGTTGATTAAGTGGCGTTCGGTACCCGGCAGGCGGTCAGAATCAAGGTTTCCCTTGTTATATGCATTCCCCGAGCCGGTCACAGCCGAGAAGTTTTCCCCGAGGAACAGGCCATGTTTACCGTCTGACTGGCTCTTGTAATACTGAGTGGTTAATTGCAACTGCTGATGGTCATCAATGTTCAGCGTGCCGGTGCCCATCACATCCAGACGATCGGAGTACTGTAAACCGGTCTGGGTGTTATCAATAATGACCTCATTGCCTTTGCCGTCATACCAGCCACCATAGCGCTGATACGCAACTGACAGGCGACCCGAGGCGTTATCATTGCCCCCGCTGACAGCCGCGGCAATATTTTCATCATGATCGTTATGGCTGTTAAAGCCGCTTTTCGTGCCGGTCTGAAATTCAAGCTGGGTATCCGGCTGACCTTTTTTGGTCACAATATTAATCAGGCCACCCGTACTGCCGCCGCCATAGAGTGAGGTTGCGCCAGAAATCACTTCAATGCGTTCAATATTAAACGGATCGATGGAGTCCAGTTGCCGGCTGTCGCTGCGTGAGGAGTTCAAACGCACGCCGTCGACCATGACCATCATCGAACGACCACGCATATTCATTCCGTAGTTTGTCCGGCCCTGGCTGCTGACATCCATGCCAGGAATAAGCTGAGCCAGCACCTCTTTTAACTCTTTACCGCCCTGAACTTGCTGTTCAATTTCCGCCTGCTCAATAACCCAGGTGGTTTGCGCCATATCGGTAATGCTGTGATTTGCCCTGCTGGCGGCGACAACCAACGTCTCTTCTTTTTGGCCCTCAGCCCAGCCTGGTGCGGAAAACATCATCAGTAAGCAGGGGTTTAAAGCCCAAAGATAGCGATGCTTCATTGTTATTCATTCCCGTGTAATCAGAAATAGTGCGGCGTTGACACTCCTTCGCGCGCAAATGGCATCACACCGTGTCATGGTAGTGATTATCGTTATGATAAGAATTATTGTTAACGTGTAAATGCTTTGTGTAAAAAACTATTACTTTAATGTGTTGATTTCCATGCTTTTTATAGGGTTTTTGGTGTGGCGAAACCGGGTCTGGCGTTATTTCCGCCCGGCAGGAAAGAAGAGGGGGAAAGCTGGCGATTGGCCTGTCGTGCAGGTTAAAAGAGAGGGTTAGCGCCTGGCTTTATTGTGCTTTTCTTTATAATCGGCAATGGCCTGATTAATGTTATCTGTGGCGAAAGTGTCGATCTGCTGGCCTTCGAAAAAGACAGCGTATTGGCCCGATTGATATTTGAATGTGAATATCTTGCCCTGGTAACGCACGCGTTTTTCTTTTACCGATAAACCCCTACTGCGCATAGCGACTTTAGCCATTGTGTCTATTTTTTTATTGCTCATGATTTTCTTACTTACCTGTGCAGGCGCTCTTGCGATGTTTATTAATCCTACTAAGTATACTGTTAATTTGCGATCCGCTAAAAGGAAAGTAAAGGGTGCGAGAGACGGGGAAGTAATAACAGATTAAATATTTCTTAAACGTTTTAAGGTTTTCTTAAGCTTAAGATAATCCTGCTATTCAAGAATAGCGTATTCATTTGTGTTTCTGTTTTTTTCTTCTATTAAATTTTGAAGTGTTATTCTTGATAATAATTCCGATTCTCATTCCATTGCCGCTGCGATTACACTCCTGGCGAGTCTGCAGACGTTCGCTATTACACCCATAAAAAAAGGAGTGATGATGAAGAATCGCTTTTTGCCTTTCTGTTCTCTTGCACTGGTTATTTCTTCCGTTTTCGTTATGTCTACTGCATCGGCGGCAAATAACGATGAAGGTATCGTTGTTTACAATGCGCAGCATGAGAATCTGACGAAATCCTGGGTTGATGAATTCACCAAAGAAACCGGGATTAAAGTCACGCTGCGTAATGGCGGCGATACGGAGCTGGGTAACCAACTGGTCCAGGAGGGCAGCGTCTCTCCGGCGGATGTCTTCCTGACTGAAAATTCTCCGGCCATGACGCTGGTGGATAATGCAAATCTGTTTGCCCCGCTGGATACCGATACGCTGAAACAGGTTCCTGCGCAATATCGCCCTGCACACGGTCGCTGGATTGGCATTGCCGCGCGCAGCACCGTGTTTGTGTACAACCCGGCCAAAATCAGCGAGGCGCAATTGCCCGCCTCACTGATGGATTTAGCTAAACCAGAATGGAAAGGCCGCTGGGCGGCTTCTCCTTCCGGGGCTGATTTCCAGGCGATTGTCAGCGCGATGCTGTCGCTAAAAGGCGAAAAAGCGACGCTTGAGTGGCTGAAAGGGATGAAAAACAACTTCACCCCGTACAAAGGAAACAGCACGGTAATGAAAGCGGTGAATGCCGGGCAGATTGATAGCGGGGTCATTTATCACTATTACTATTTTGTTGATCAGGCCAAAACGGGTGAGAACAGTAAAAATGTTCAGCTTCACTACTTCAAACATCAGGATCCGGGCGCGTTTGTCAGTATCTCCGGTGGTGGCGTACTGGCTTCCAGTAAACATCAAAAACAGGCGCAGGCGTTTATCAAATGGATCACCGGCAAGGCGGGTCAGGAGATGTTGCGAACAAACACGGCGTTTGAGTACGCGGTAGGCGTGAATTCCACCTCCAATGAGAAACTGATCCCGCTGAATAAGCTGGATGCGCCTAAAGTGGAGCCGTCGCAGCTGAACAGTAAAAAAGTCAGTGAATTGATGACCGAAGCGGGTCTGTTGTAATTCCGTTACCCTGAGCGCCTTATGTCGAGTTTAGCGTTATCATCGTCCGTCAACGCGACCCGCCGGACGATCCGCCATCGCCCGTCCGCGTTGTTGGTCTTGTTAGCTGTTTTTGTCGCCTTGCTGGCTTTGCTCCCCGTGTGCTTTGTTGTCGCCGTGGGGATCGAGACTGGATGGACGACCGTTAAGGCGCTCATCTTTCGCCCCCGCGTGGGCGAACTGATGAGCAATACTGCCTTGTTAATTTCCATCACAGTGCCTGCCTGCGTGACGCTGGGCACAGCAATGGCGTGGCTAACAGAGCGAACATCACTACCCGCCCGCAGGCTGTGGTCGGTACTGGCAGTTGCGCCGCTGGCTATTCCGGCATTTGTGCAAAGCTATGCGTGGATGAGTATTGCACCGGGTTTCAATGGCCTTGCTGCGGCGGTATTTATCTCGGTACTGGCCTATTTTCCGTTTATCTATATGCCCGTGGCAGCCGTATTGCGGCGTCTCGATCCCAGTCTGGAAGATGTTGCGGCGTCGTTGGGTACCCCGCCGTGGCAGGTTTTTTTTCGCGTCATCCTTCCGCAACTGAAACTGGCGCTCTGTGGAGGCGCGCTACTGGTTGCGCTGCACTTGCTGGCGGAATATGGCCTGTTTGTGATGATCCGTTTTGATACCTTCACGACGGCGATTTATGACCAGTTTCAGTCAACCTTTAGCGGCCCGGCAGCCAACATGTTGGCCGGCGTGCTTGCGCTCTGCTGCCTTGGTTTATTGCTGCTGGAAAGCGCTGCGCGCGGAACCGCACGCTATGCGCGTGTCGGAGCGGGCGCGCCACGGCGGCAACCCGTGCGCGTACTGGGGTGTTGCGGTGTGGCCGTGGGGCTGTTGCTGGCGGTGGGCACTGTGGTGTTATCGCTCGGCACGCCGGTTGTGGTTCTTGGCCGTTGGTTGTGGCTCGGCGGCATAGCGAACTGGCACAACGCCGATCTGTGGCTCTCGTTACACCAGACGCTCACCCTGGCGCTTAGCGGTGCGCTGATTACTACCTTTTTTGCGCTGCCCACCGCGTGGCTGGCGGTGCGCCACCCACGTCCCTTATTCCGTCTGCTAGAGGGGTGTAATTACGTTGCCAGCGCCCTGCCTGGCATTGTTGTTGCGCTGGCCTTGGTGACGGTAACCATTCATTATGCGCGGCCGATTTATCAAACCGAAGTGACGCTTTTTCTCGCCTATTTGCTGATGTTTATGCCCAGGGCATTGATTAACCTGCGTGCCGGTATTGCTCAGGCTCCGGTGGAGCTGGAACACGTAGCGCAAAGTTTAGGCACTCCGCCGACGCTGGCGCTGGTTCGGGTCACGCTACGGCTGGCGGCACCTGGCGCGTCTGCCGCTGCGGCGCTGGTTTTCCTGGGGGCAAGTAATGAGCTCACCGCCACGTTATTGCTCTCCCCGACGGGCACCCGCACGCTGGCAACGGGATTTTGGGCCTTAACCAGTGAGATTGATTATGTAGCCGCCGCGCCTTACGCCCTGTTGATGATCCTGATTTCGCTGCCATTAACCGGCCTGCTGTATAAGCAATCACAAAAACTTTCAGGTCTTTAAGATGTTAGAACTCACGCATATTTCGAAAGCTTTTGGCGCTGCAAAAGTGCTGGATAATATCAGCCTGTCGATCCCACCCGGCAGCCGAACGGCGATCGTCGGGCCTTCAGGCTCCGGGAAGACCACGTTGCTGCGCCTGATTGCCGGGTTCGACGCACCGGACAGCGGGCAGATTATGCTGCAGGGCAAGCCGCTGTTTGCCGACGGGCAGTTTGTGCCCGCGCACCAGCGCAGGATCGGCTTTGTGCCGCAGGAGGGCGCGCTGTTTCCCCACCTGCGTGTGGGCGAGAATATTGCCTGGGGGCTGAGTGGCTCCCGGCAGGCAAAGCAGACTCGTGTGGCAGAACTGATGGCGATGGTGGCGCTGGATGGTCAACTGGCGCAGCGCTGGCCGCATGAGATTTCCGGCGGCCAGCAACAGCGTGTGGCGCTTGCCAGAGCGCTGGCTCAGCAACCAGCCATTATGTTGCTGGATGAGCCTTTCTCCGCACTCGATACCGGATTACGTGCGGCCACACGTAAAGCGACGGCCGCGTTGTTAACCCAGGCGGGCGTCGCCGCGATTCTGGTGACACATGATCAGAAAGAGGCGCTCTCCTTCGCCAGCCAAATTGCTGTTATCCGCCATGGGCGCTTTACGCAGGTCGGGTCGCCGCTTGAGGTGTACTCGCAGCCGGTGGATGAAGAGACAGCGCTGTTTTTAGGTGATGCGTTGATCCTCCCTGCCGAGGTGGCACAAGGGAAAGCGCGCTGTCTGTTGGGCGAGGTGGCTGTTGGGCAGACTGACCTGCAGGGTTCTCAACGGATCCTGTTGCGCCCGGAACAGATCAGAATAGAGCGCTGTGCAGATGACTGCATTTATCCACAGGCACAAATTGTGGACATCGACTTTGCCGGGTACCTTTCATCGCTCACGCTGTTATTTTCGCCGAGTGGTGAATCCCTGGTGTTGCCGGGCGTTACCGATGCCAGCTGGTTGCCTGGCATGAAGGTGAAGGTCAATGTGACCGGGCGCGCTCGTGTTTTTCCTCGCTGATATGCAGCCCGGTTCCCGCCGGGCTACATAAGCAATTGTCATATTTTTGAAACCGATCTCAAAACTGCGTTTCTCATTGTGTAAAACTTCGTTTCGTTTTATGAGTTTATAAATATAAAAACCCTAGCCAACTTTCAGCCCAGCAGGTGACGTGCCGCCGGTCTGGTTTAGCGCCATTTTCCAGGAACAGAAACGCATGATTACGCCGGTGCTTGTGCGCCGGGATCACCTGTTTCGGGAGAATATTCATGTCTTATCCTGCGGGAGTTACCGCGCTGTTATATTGCCTGCCAGTGATGGCGAGCGCTGCGACAATGCTCGAAGGCACCGTCATGAGCGATGCGCCGCTGGTCGGTGCAACGGTAATGGTCGCCGACAGCAACGGAAAAAAACTCACCACGCATACTCAGCGCGATGGCCGCTATGCCTTGAATGTCGATGGCCTTCGCGCACCGTTAACCCTCTCCGCCGTGCAGCCCACAGACGGCTCGATAACCTGCCTGCGCAGCGACGTTCCGCGAGCCCGTTGTCTGGCTTCTCTGCGCCTGACCCTGCAAGCTGACCAGACCAATATTGCCAATATCACACCCGTTACCGATCGGCTGGTGTCGGAAGTGGCGGGTGCGCTGGGGTTTACCGGCCCGCAACAGTGGGTGGAACTGGGGGCTCCCGCAAAGCTGAATGCCGGGCTGCTGGCTACGCCGCTGGCAAACTTCCGCGCCGGAATGGGGGAGGCGCTACGCCTGTCGGGGATCGATCCGCAACAGTGTGATCCAGTACAAACACCGATCCGCCAGGGCGACGGTATGACTATGATCTTATCGGTGATTCATCACAACCGTAACTATGACAACAACAGCGGGGAAGCGGGCAGCACCGTGCTTACCGACAGTGCGTTCCGCCCGATTGTCGGGTTACAAAACAGCGGAGCATGGGAACCGCTGGATCTGCCGCAGGCGCTGCGTGACAAGCAGGCCATTCGCAGCGCGAAGAGGCGCATTCTGCTGGTCAGCGACTCCACGGCCGCAGCCTATGAACAAGCCCGCTTGCCGCGCATGGGCTGGGGGCAACGTTTTCAGCAGCAATTTCGTGAGGATAGCGGCGTCATTGTGCTGAATGGCGCACGCTCTGGTCGTTCCAGCCGCGATTTTTACAACGAGGGCTGGTATCAGCAAATGGCACGCGATCTGCGCGCCGGCGACTATGTGTTTATTGCCCATGGTCATAATGATCAGAACTGCGATGGTAATAAAGCAGTGCGCGGCGCAGCCGATGTGCAAAATCTCTGTACCTACCCGAATGATGCCAGCGGCAATCCGCAGTTCCCTCCAGGGCAACCGGCAATGTCCTTCCAGCATTCGCTGGAACGCTATATCACCCTGGCACGTGCGGCGGGCGCCACGCCGGTGTTGTTGACCCCAACGACGCGGGTGAAAAACCGCGCCGGAAAAACGGCTTTCCAACAGGGCGCTAACGATGTGGTCGTGAGCAGCCATTACACCGTGGCAAAGCCGGGTTATCGTTATAGCGGAAATTATATCGACACCATCAAACAGACCGCCCGGCGTAACCATACGCCGCTTATCGATCTTGAAAAAGAGACCATCGATTTTGCCAATGCGCATCCGCACGACTGGATGGACTACTGGCTGGCGGTTGATCCAAACGATCCGCGTTACCCCTGGTATAAAACGCAAACATCAGGCATTCGTAGCAATCCTGATACGACGCATTTCCAGGAAAAAGGCGCGGAGGCCGTCGCATCGATTGTTGCCGGGCAGATCCGTCAGACGCCTGAATTGAGCACGCTTGCTGATTTGTTAAAACACTAAGGAGAGTCTGATGAAAACACTGCACTGTTCCGCGTTACTGTTGGCTTGTATCAGTATTTCTGCCCAGGCGGCTGAGTGGAATGCTGTCGTTTCCACCTCGCCGCAGGCCGGCGAGTTCGCGACCATTCGCCAGGCGCTGGCCGCCGCGCCGGACAAGGGAACGCCGTGGCGTATTCTGATTAAAGAGGGGCGCTGGAACGAGCGGCTGGTGATTGAAAAACCGGTGACGCTGGTGGGTGCTTCGAAAACACAAACGCAGATTGAGGCTGATACCCCTGCCGGAGCACTGGATGAGAGCGGTCAAAAACTGGGAACCGGGCGCACCAGTACGGTGGAGATCCGCGCCAGCAATGTGACGATCGAGAATATGACCATTCGCAACAGCTTTGATTACCCGGCCAATGCAGCACTGCCGGATGGCGATGCCAAAAAACTGAAAGATACGCAGGCGGTGGCGTTAATGGTGTCTGAAGATGTCGATAAGGCCCGTTTCCGTCATGTCCGGCTGGAGGGCTATCAGGACACGTTTTACAGCAAGAGCGGTAGCCGCAGCTATTTCACCGATTGTGAAGTCAGCGGACACGTCGATTTTATCTTTGGTCCTGGGATTGCGGTTTTTGATCGCTGCGACATCATTGCCCGTAACCGCACCGATACCACTCCGCCGTATGGCTACATTACGGCACCCGCGACGCAGGCGGATCAGAAGTTCGGCCTGTTTATTATCAACAGTAAGCTGAGCAAAGAGGCAGGAGTGCCAGCGAAAAGCTATGCGCTTGGGCGCCCGTGGCACCCGACAACGCAGTTCAGCGACGGACGTTACGCCGATCCCAACGCCATTGGTCTGGCGGCGTTTATCAATTGCGAGATAGACGATCATATCTACGGTTGGGACAAAATGTCCGGCAAAGACAAAGCGGGTGAGAAGATCTGGTTTCATCCTGAAGACAGCCGTTTTTACGAGTCCGGCAACCGTGGGCCGGGTGCAGGGCAGGGTGGCGCGAAGTATCAGTTAAGCCAGCAAGACGCCGCGCAATATAACCTGGCGGCGATTTTCAGCGGGTGGGATAAGCACTTACTCGATTAACGTTTCAGGACTTCATGCCGGATAGCGGCGACGACCTTATCCGGTATAAAGTCGGGCGTAACCTGTCCGGCGTCAGTTGCCGTATTTGACATTGAAACCGAGCGTTTCACCGACGGTGTTGTACTCGCGGAAATTAAAAATCAACGGTTTCCATTTGCGGGAATCCACAATCCCCTTGTCGCCTAACAGCTCATCGTCGACCCACAAGTTGACAATATCCAGTTCGGCCAGCATAAAACGCCCTTTATCGCTGGTACTGACCAATCGGCACTCAGCTTGAATAGGGCATTCCGCAATGCGCGGCACGGCAATATCGACAGACGCTTCGGTGTGTAATCCGGCTTTGCTGAATTTATCGTGGCAAATCTCGACGCCCCATTTGGTCTGGGCTTCTGACAGCGTATCGCCGCCGGTCAGTCTGCCAATTTGCTCAACTTTTTCCCACAGGCTATGGTCGGGAATATTGATCACGGCATTGGAGCCCGCCATGAAATTACTCCACGTTTTGCTGCCTTTGCTGATACCAATAATCAGCTTTTCGCCAAGAGAAATAGATGAAGATGCAGCGCAAATATTATTGTTGCCATTGCTGTCTTGCGTGGTGACTAAAAGAACCGGGAAGCCATAATAAAATGAATTGAGTTTTGATTTGTTTTTCATTGTTGCTTTGACTCCTTCCATAAAATATTTGTTTACTATTCTTCTCCTTCGCTGTCGTAATTTTCAATAACCCTTTCTGAGTACCAAAAACCGCCGAAAAATAGCCCCTAAAAAAAGTAGTCCACAATTATCAAAACAGGTATATGATATGCAACATATGTTTTTACCTTCCCGGCGGGTTGCCTGTTGGGAACAGTGAGGATGAAACATGCAACGTATTGCGATACCCGCGAACTATGTCCACACCCGTACCACGCCGTTCTGGACAAAAGAAACCGCCCCGGCTTCCATCTGGAAGCGCCATCTTGACGCCGGAACGCGGCAGGGCGTCTACCCGCGCTTAAGCGTGCTGCAAGGCGCCATCCGCTATTACGGCTATGCTGACGAAACCGGCCCGGAACCGGTAGAAACGCTAACCATCCGCGCGGGGGAGTTTGGTGTGTTCCCGCCAGAAAAATGGCACAACATTGAAGCGTTATCCGACGACACGATATTTAGCGTGGATTTCTATGTTGACCCGAAAATTTTGATTGAAGGCTGAGGTATTCATTATGACCACTGAAAATAAAGGATATTCTTTATCGGTAGCGAACCGTAGCAATAATGAAACTAACGAAAAAGTGTTTCTTAAGCCGATGTCGTTATATGTTCCGGACGTTGCGGTGCAGGCGGTAGCAGAGCTGATTAACGGCCTTTCTGATGCAAAAAATAATGCCAGCGAATTCGTCCTGACCGTTACCAACAACAACAACGGTGTTTCCGTGGACAAAGATTTTGCCAGCCTGGAAGAATTAAACGATCCGATTAACGCCGCAGATGCAGTGAAAGATTTGATTAATATTGTGCGCGGTTACGAATCGGATGAAGAAACTAACGTGTGCGGCTGGTAATTATCGCCGGAGGAGTAAGCTATGGCTTTGCAAATTCCTGTTCATTTTCGTCACACCCGTTCCACCCCGTTCTGGACCAAAGACACGGTCCCACAGGCATTGCTCACGCACCATAACACCAAAAAAGGGGTATATGGGCGTTTGTCTGTGATGCAGGGCGCAGTGAAATATTTTGGTTTCGCCAGTGAACATGACACCACACCGGAGATGGAAGTGGTGATCGAGGCGGGCCATTTCGGCATCAGCCCACCGCAGTACTGGCATCATATTGAACTGCTTACTGATGACACCTACTTCAATCTTGATTTCTTTGCCGATCCGGACGAAACGCTGGAAGGTAAGGGAATGGGTCAGGTTGTTAACGCCCACCGCAGCTAACGCGGGGTATTGCCCGGCTGCGTGCCGGGCAATACATGTCAGAAGTTGTCAATAAAACGTCGCACGGCTGGCGAACGCTCAAATTTACGCCACGCCAGCGCAATGTCCGTTTTCAGCGCCTCTTCCATTTTGTGAAACGTCACCTGTGGATGCCTGATGCAGGCCATTGATTGCGGAATGATAGCGAAGCCAAACCCGGCTGCCACCATGCTCAGTGATGAGGAGAATTGCGAAGCCTGCTGCTGGTTGTCCATATTAATACCCGCTCGCAGACAGGCGTTATACACCAGTTCGTACAGCCCTGGCGCCACCTCCTGCGGGAAGGTCACCACCGGTGTTTTTTGCAGTTCGAAGAGCGACACTTCTTCTTTGGACGAAAGCGGATGCGTGTGATGCAGGGCAATCACCATCGGCTCTTCATCAATCAGCTTCAGGTTAAATGACTTGCTGTTCTCACAAGGCAGCCGGACAAAAGCCACATCAATCACCCCCTCATCCAGTTCCTGCATCAGCGTCGCCATATTGGCTTCTTTTTGGTGGAGCGCCACCTGCGGATAAGCGTTAACAAACTGTCGCAGCACGGAAAAAATCTTACTGTGAAAAGCATTTGAACTGGTTACGCCCAGGTAAAGTTTGCCTTTCATGCCACGGGCAATACCTTTGGCTTTTTCCAGCGCGGCGTCGCTCAATGCCAGGATCTGGCAGGCATCTTCATAGAACGCCTCTCCGGCTTCAGTCAGCTCTACCCCGCGGGTAAGTCGGTAGAACAATGGGGTGCCGACCTCCTCTTCAAGGCGGCGAATTTGCTGGCTCAGCGGCGGCTGCGACATGCCCAGCATTTCTGCTGCGCGAGTGAAGTGTTGCGTCTGCGCAACGGCCACAAAATAGCGTAGATAACGAAGTTCCATATCGAAAACATCTCAAACCCTGATGCTTTGTATATTGGAATCCTTAGCTGAAACGAGTCAATATTTAATCAGCTTTTCTAACCGTCTGCATAGCGAGGGAAAAGAGGATGAGTTATGTAAGAGATTGTTCTTGCGAAGAAAATTTACGAGAAACATTTCGTGCTTTTTCAGAAAGCAATCCACAGAGCGTGATATATCAAACATCGCTAATGAGTGCCTTACTTTGCGGTGTTTATGAAGGCAATACCACTATTAAAGATCTGCTCGCGCATGGTGATTTTGGCCTCGGCACTTTTAATGAACTGGACGGTGAGCTGATTGCTTTCAATAGCGAAGTTTATCAATTGCGTGCGGATGGCAGTGCGAGAGAAGCGCAACCGGAACAGAAAACACCGTTCGCGGTGATGACCTGGTTCACACCGCATTACCGCCAGCAATTCGATACGCCTATCAGCCGCCAGCAATTGCACGATGTCATTGATCAGCACATTCCGTCAGACAACCTGTTCTGCGCACTGCGTATTGATGGTCATTTTCGTCATGCCCATACCCGCACTGTGCCGCGTCAGAAACCACCTTATCGTGCAATGACCGACGTGCTCGACGATCAGCCAGTGTTCCGTTTCAACGGACGTGATGGCGTGCTGGTGGGTTTCCGCACGCCGCAGCATATGCAGGGGATCAACGTGGCGGGCTATCACGAACACTTTATTACTGATGACCGCCGCGGCGGTGGGCATCTGCTGGATTATCAACTCGATCACGGCACGCTGGCGTTTGGCGAAATTCGCCAGTTGATGATCGATCTGCCTGCCGATCCTGCATTTCTGCAGGCCAACCTGCACCCGGACAATCTGGATGCGGCCATTCGTTCTGTGGAGAGTTAATCACGTTACAAGGAGTGAATGATGAGCAGTGAAAGCCGTACACACCAATGGGCGCATGGCGCTGATATGGTCGTGAGACAACTGGAGGCTCAGGGCGTCAAACAGATTTTCGGCATTCCTGGCGCAAAAATCGATAAGGTTTTTGACTCCCTCCTCGATTCAACCATTCAAATTATTCCTGTGCGTCATGAAGCCAATGCGGCGTTTATGGCGGCCGCCGTCGGGCGCATTACCGGGAAAGCAGGCGTGGCGCTGGTCACGTCCGGCCCCGGTTGTTCAAACCTGATTACCGGCATGGCCACCGCCAACAGTGAGGGCGATCCGCTGGTGGCAATTGGCGGCGCGGTCAAACGCGCCGACAAGGCCAAACAAGTGCATCAGAGCATGGATACCGTCGCCATGTTTCATCCGGTGACCAAATATGCCGTTGAGATCTCCTCGCCGGATGCAATAGCGGAAGTCGTGTCAAACGCGTTTCGTGCCGCAGAGCAGGGGCGACCGGGGAGTGCGTTTATCAGCGTACCGCAGGATATTGCTGACCAGCCTGCCAGCGGCAACATTTTACCCGCGAGCGGCGTTCTTCAACTGGGCGCCGCGCCAGATAAGTCTATCGATCAGGTGGCGAAGATGATTGCTGCCGCTAAGAATCCGGTGTTTTTGCTCGGCCTGATGGCCAGCCGGCAGGAAAATATCAGCGCGTTGCACCAACTGTTAGAGAAGAGCCATATTCCGGTCACCAGTACCTATCAGGCGGCGGGCGCGGTCAATCAACAACACTTTACGCGCTTTGCCGGGCGCGTCGGCTTGTTCAATAACCAGGCGGGTGATCGGTTGTTGCATCTTGCCGACCTGGTTATCTGCATCGGTTATAGCCCGGTGGAATACGAACCGGCCATGTGGAATACCGGCGATGCGAAAGTGGTACATATCGATGTGCTCCCGGCTTATGAAGAGCGCCACTACGTACCGGATATTGAACTGATTGGCGATATTGCCAGCACGCTCGACAAGCTGGCGGAACGCATTGAGAAACCGCTGGTTCTCACGCCCCGCGCCTCGGAAATCCTCATAGAGCGGCGCAATCAGCGGGAGCTACTGAGCCGCCGGGGAGCCCAGCTCAGCCAGTTCGCCATTCACCCGCTGCGCATTGTGCGGGCGATGCAGGACATTGTGAACAGTGACGTCACGCTCACGGTAGACATGGGGAGTTTCCATATCTGGATAGCCCGCTATCTCTACAGCTTCCGGGCGCGGCAAGTCATGATTTCCAACGGCCAACAGACCATGGGCGTTTCTCTGCCGTGGGCCATTGGCGCGTGGCTGGTGAATCCACAACGCAAAGTTGTTTCTGTCTCGGGTGATGGCGGGTTTTTACAATCCAGCATGGAGCTGGAAACCGCTGTGCGCCTCGGGGCGAATGTCCTGCACATCATCTGGGTGGATAACGCCTACAACATGGTGGCAATTCAGGAAGAGAAAAAATACCAGCGCCTTTCCGGCGTGAACTTTGGCCCCGTGGACTTTAAAGCTTACGCGAACGCTTTTGGCGCGGCCGGTTTCGCCGTTGAACGCACTGAGGATCTCGAACCGACGTTGCGCGCCGCCATGGATATCGATGGCCCCGCGGTGGTCGCAATCCCGGTGGATTACAGCGATAACCCGCTACTCATGGGTCAGTTAAACCTTAATCAGATTCTATAAACAACAGGAAGATCACATGAAAAAAGTTGCATTCGTGACCGGTGCCGGTCAGGGGATTGGCAAAGCCATTGCGTTACGTCTGGCAAAAGACGGCTTTGCCGTTGCCGTGGCGGACTACAACGCAGCCACCGCAAAGGCGGTGGCGGACGAAATCAACAACCAGCAAGGCCGCGCCATTGCGGTGACGGTGGACGTGTCCGATCGTAAGCAGGTGTTTGCCGCTGTCGAAGAGGCGCGGGAAAAACTGAACGGCTTCGATGTGATTGTCAATAACGCCGGTGTTGCGCCCTCGACCCCCATTGAAGAGATCACTGAAGAGGTGGTCGACAAAGTTTATAACATCAACGTGAAAGGCGTGATTTGGGGCATGCAGGCGGCGGTGCAGGCATTTAAAGCAGAAAAGCACGGCGGCAAAATTATCAACGCTTGCTCACAAGCCGGGCATGTCGGCAACCCTGAACTGGCCGTCTACAGTTCAAGTAAATTTGCTGTTCGCGGTTTAACGCAAACCGCCGCGCGCGATCTTGCTCCGTTGGGGATCACGGTTAATGGCTATTGCCCGGGCATTGTTAAAACCCCGATGTGGGCAGAGATCGATCGCCAGGTTTCCGAAGCTGCCGGGCAGCCGCTGGGTTACGGTACAGAGCAGTTTGCCAAACGCATTACGCTGGGGCGTTTGTCGGAACCGGAAGATGTCGCCGCATGCGTCGCTTATCTTGCCGGGCCAGATTCTGACTATATGACCGGGCAGTCGCTGCTGATTGATGGCGGGATGGTATTTAACTAACTTTTTGGCTCGGACACAGCCTTTTGCCCTTGCGCTTGCGCAGGGGCTTTTTTGTTATGGAAGCCATTCTCATCGCCAGACGGTTATGATAAGTTGCATTTATAATGCATGTTTAGCAAGGGAACACCGATGGCCGAAAACGACAAAGCAGGGCACACTTTTTTAGCCAGCCTGGGCAAAACGCGTTTGCGTCCGGGCGGTGTGGAGGCTACAGAGTGGCTGTTCAGCCAGGCGCAGTTCACCCCAGAGAGCAATGTGCTGGAAGTGGCCTGCAATATGGGCACCACCTCAATGGAACTCGCCAGGCGTTTCGGATGCACGGTTTACGCCATCGACATGGATAAAAACGCGCTGGCGAAAGCACGCGAAAATGTTCATGCAGCCGGGCTTGAGCGCCTGGTTCACATCCATGAAGCCAACGCCAGTAAATTGCCCTTTGATGACAACACGTTCGATGTGGTGATCAACGAAGCGATGCTGACCATGTATGTAGATAAAGCCAAAGCGAAGCTGATTAGCGAATATTACCGGGTATTAAAACCGGGAGGTCGCCTGTTAACGCACGACATCATGTACACCCGTAATGAACTGGCCAACAGCAATCAGGCCATGCTGGAACAGGTCGTTAAATCGAATGTGAGTCCGATGACGCAACAGGCGTGGCAGGCACTGTTTATTGAGAATGGTTTCTCAGCAGTTGAGACGCATAACGGCAGTATGTCGCTGATGTCGCCCGCCGGTCTGATCCGCGATGAAGGCTTTACCCGCGCGCTGCGTATTGTATTTAACGGTCTGCGCAACCGCGACAATCGAACACGTTTTCTGGGCATGTTCCGCTTCTTTCGCCGTCATCGTCATCAACTGAATTATATCGCCTGCTGTTCACGTAAATGATCGGCTCTGGGGCAAAGCGAAAGCGCCAGCATTATGGCGCTTTGCGTGCCGTCCAGCCGTGAATCAATAGCGACTGGAAAAAACGTTGTGGCAGGGTAAATCCGGCGGTGGCGATGAGGTTTTCTGTCTGCTCCGGCGGCAATAACAGCAGTCGCTGCGACAGCTGCGCTTTGATTTCTGCCTTGTCACGCGGGGCCAGGCTGGCGACCTCGTGCATCGTTTTCCACATCTCCAGTTGTTCATCAAAAGCCGGGCTTTGCATATCGCCCGCTATCTCAGCCGTAATCATTCTGCCGTCATTTTTCAACTGGCGTGCCATTTGCGTATAGATGCCATCCCGTTGCGGGTGCTGAATAAAGTGGGTGACCAGCAGGCACAGCACCGCATCGTAGTCGCCACGGACGGGCAAATCACTGAGATAACCCTCATGTAATGTGCAACGGGCTGCTATTCCGGCATCTGCCAGCTTTTCATGGCAAACGGCCAGCATATCCGGCGAGGGGTCGACGCCATCGAAATGCCATTGTGGATGTTGTTGCGCCAGACGGAGTATTTCGCTGCCGGTCCCCACGCCGACACAGAGCACGCGCGCCTGTGACGGCAGGGTATTTAACAGCAGAGAGATCAGCAAATGAAGGTTATCGGTAATTTCCGCCAGTTTGTGGTTATACGCGTCGTACTGTCGGGAAAATTCGCGATTAAAGATATCGTTAGTGTGGGTGCTCATGAACTTTCTGTCAGGATAAGTGCTTTCATGTAATTTACAATATTACATGAAAAAGAGAGTGGCAAGCCATATGCGTTTTTCGGTAATCCTGCGCAAAAATTCTCGTTTTGGTTATGGCGCAGTTTGCGCTTAACTATCCCGGTCACCTTTGCGGAGAACGTGCTGATGAAGACAATACTGCAACAATGGCTTAATCGCCTTAGCCCGACGCTGACTGTACAGGTGGAAGAGGGGGAATATGACTCAGGCCGCCATGTGGCGTTGCTGATCCCGTTCGGTCTGCTTTATGGTCTTGATTACCACCCTTCTGTCTGGATTTATGATGAAAAATGAGCGCCTTTATCTGATTATGCGCTACAGCTACTGGAATGAACTGTGCGCTTCTGTTGAGAAACCAGTCTGAAAACAGACGGTTTTTTTATATCAATGGCTTCAGTAAAGATAATCCAGGGATATACTCACTCTGTTCTTATTAAGACAGGAGTGACAGGACGTGAAACGGATTATTCCGGTGTGTTTATTGACAACATTTCTTACAGGCTGCCCGATGGGTGACCGTATTCCCCCTCGCGACCCGGCAGAAGTTCTTACCGTTGCCAACTCGGTGTGCATTCGCGTTCAGCCGCAAGGCGAAGCGCGTATGAACTATCTGTGGATTGAAGAAATTGGCAATAAGGATCATCTGTTGCAGAAAGCGAATATAGGCGAAGTGCCTGTATCGCCGCAGAAATGCATTCCGACTTATGGCTATGTTTTCCAGCCCGGTAAAGCGTATAACGTTTCGCTGTCGGTTGAACTCAAAGATGCCAGCAATGGCAGCCTCACATCTCGTCAACAGACCTTCACCAGCAGCTTCATTATCTGGACAATGGCCGATCGCTGGCAGGTTTCTGAGCGATAGCCTTATCTGTAATTTAACGGCGGATGAATCGCTATTCATCCGCTATTATCTTTTTTTCATGTATTTTTCTCTCGCCTAAATAAGATTTTATTTTTTCTGGATAAATAAACCGAGGCGGTAAGATATTATTTCAGGCTGGCATTGTGCTCGTCATATTGTTCTGTGGCATAAAGCATGCTAGGTTTTCTGTCGGCCGTAGCCTTTGTTTTTATAGTCCGGTATTTATCTTCATTTTATAGATGACGCCCAGTCGAGTTGTGTATGCTGAATACCTTATTGGCATATGCCCGAATCTCTTAACGGCGTTAAGCCACTGCGGCGGGGGAGTAGCTATGACATTTCATTTTCTTAAACAATAAACGTCATTGGGTTTCCATAACAATGTTCGCTCGGTTTTATCTGTTGTTTCTTCATGGGAATTTAAAATGAAAGGACATGATATGAACACATTAAATAAGAGGCAATGTAAACCAGCAAGACTGCAATTAGCACCGTTAACCATTGCAATCATTGTTTCATTTACTGCGGTTACTCACGCGGCAGAGATAACAATACAAAACGGTGTTGCCGTTGTTGATATTAATAAGCCGAACAGTCAGGGTGTTTCCCATAACGTTTGGAGCGATCTAAATGTTGACCGAAATGGCATGATTTTTAATAACAGCGGTGCGGCATCGGATACGCAACTCGCCGGCCAGATTGGGGGGAACAGCAACCTTGCTACGGGCTCCGCGAGCGTCATTCTGAACGAAGTTAATTCGAAAAGCCGTTCTGCCATTTACGGGGCGATGGAAGTCGCCGGAAATAAAGCGGAACTGATTATTGCCAATCCAAACGGCATTACAGTGAGTAACGGTACCGCTATTAATACCAGTAAGCTGACACTCACCACGGGTACGCCAACGTTTGAGGGGGATAACCTGACAGGGTATTCGGTCAATGGCGGTAGCATTAGCATTGATAAACTGGCCATTGCCAGCCCCAGCGATATTCTTGCCCGCAATGTCGTCATCAGCGGCGATGTGACTGCCGACACGCTAACTGTAGTGGCCGGAAATAATGCGGTGAATCGCAACGGGCAAGTAACCGGTGAGGTTTCGGCAACAGGGTTACGTAAAAGCTATGGCATTGATGTGGCCATGCTAGGTGGAATGTACGCTAATAAGATCACACTCATTAGCACTGAAAACGGTGTCGGTGTTCGTAATCGCGGGGTGATTGCGGCCACTACCGGCGGTGTAGTGATCGATTCGAAAGGGCAACTATTGAACCGTAATGCCCGGATCCAGTCTGGTGGTGAAATGAATATTCGGACCAACGGCTCGCTAGAGAATGCCTCCGGTCTGATTGAAGCCCAAGGAGCCCTCTCAATCGATTCGAATCAGAATAAGCTCATCAATACCCGTATGGGCAAAATCGCTTCCTTATCCAGCGTCTCGATTAGCAGCGGCGAGGTCGATAACACCAACGGTAAACTCACTTCTGGCGGTATGCTTGCTGTAGACACGCATAAGAATACGTTCACCAATTCCGGTAAGGGCAGTGATGTGGGTGTAAGCGCGGATATTGTGTTGCTTAATACCGGCACGCTGAATAATAGCAAAGGGCAAATTACCGGTGGCTCGATGGAAATAAATACTGCTTATCTGAAAAATAAAAGTGGCCATATAGAATCTGACAGCGATATCAATATCACCAGCTCTGGAAATGTCGCTAATAATGCTGGGTTGATCCGCTCAGTGAGCGGCTATATAAAAATGGCTGCGGGTGGTGCCATTAGTAATCGTGATAATAAGACAGCTGATACGGTAAGTTCTGACTCGCTAGGTATTATTGCCGGAGCGGAGGTGGAAATGGTCGCTGACTCCATTAATAACGATGCCGGGCAAATTGCATCAAATGGCGATGTGCTAGTACAGAGCACGAAGGGTATCGATAATTATAACGGTAAACTTCTTTCCAACCGAAATGTGATAATAAAAGGGAACGCTTTGCGCAATGACACCGGTTATCTCAGTGGTGAGCAGGGGGTGAATGTCGCGGTGAACGGCTATATTGATAATTACCTTGGTGTTATCAGTTCTGCACAAGGTGATATTGTATTAGCAGCTCATACCGTGGATAACCACGGTGGTTTCATGAAAGGGCAGAATGTTACTGTCGATGTGGGTTCGTGGCTCAATAATAATACTGCGCTTATCGTTGCTGACAACAGGTTGACGATAAATGCTCACGGTAATATTGAAAATCGTGACGGTAATATTTTTGGTATCGTTTACGGTCGTTATTTAGGTATGGCGCAGCAGATCGGCGGCCTGGCAGGTAAAGGGGGCGTGGAACTGACCGCGAACAATATCTACACAACAAATAGCCGGATTGTTGCCGAAGGCGGAGCACTCAACTTACAGGCGAAAGGGAATATTGATAATACGCTTGGGTTGCTGAGCAGTAACGCGGACGCGAAAATTAACGTTGGGGGTGTTTTCTATAATAACTACGCGACGATCCGCAGCGCAGGCCATCTCGATATCGAAACGCACTATCTGGATAATCTCAGCACCGGTACTTTAGCCAATAATAATGCTACCGGCGTTATCGCGGCGGATAAGAACCTGAACCTGACGGTAGATAAGAGTATGACTAACTACGGTTGGATCAGCGCCAAAGGCGATATGAATGTTAACGTATTGGCTGGCATCCTTTATAACCACAATACACTTGATGCACAAAATGCGATGACGATTAATGCCCTGAATGGCGTTCAGAACTATAAAGACATTACCGCGGGCACAAACCTGAAGATTGAGAGCGGAAAGTCCATTACCAACAATAGCAACAGCAATATCGTTGGGAAAACTATCGAGATTACGGCTATAGACAATATTACTAACTGGGGGAATGTGTTGAGTAATGAATCCCTGTCCGTTAAAACGACGGGTAATCTGTACAATTATCTCAATATGTTGAGTCAGGGCACTGCGGAAGTCGCCGCATATAAAGTCACTAACAGTGGTAAAAAAGCGCGTTTAGGTGGCACAGGCGGATTGAGTCTGGAGTCCGACAAGCTTGTTAACACCGGTACCCTTGTAGGGATGTAAGCCGTATAAGGCAGCGCTACCTTTTATGTGCCGGGCCGTACCCGGAAAAGCAAAAACCCAGCCAAAGGCTGGGTTCTCTGAATAAGTGGTGCCCGGACTCGGACTAACGCCGTCAGGCGTTGAACAGCGCGCTGGTCGCGCTGGCCCCGAAGGGGTGAGCCGCTTGCGGCGAATAATCGAACGCAGTTCGATGGAGAGTCCGTACCCAGAAAAGCAAAAACCCAGCCAAAGGCTGGGTTCTCTGAATAAGTGGTGCCCGGACCCGGACTAACGCCGTCAGGCATTGAACAGCGCGCTGGTCGCGCTGGCCCCGAAGGGGTGAGCCGCTTGCGGCGAATAATCGAACGCAGTTCGATGGAGAGTCCGTACCCAGAAAAGCAAAAACCCAGCCAAAGGCTGGGTTCTCTGAATAGTGGTGCCCGGACTCGGACTAACGCCGTCAGGCGTTGAACAGCGCGCTAGTCGCGCTGGCCCCGAAGGGGTGAGCCGCTTGCGGCGAATAATCGAACGCAGTTCGATGGAGAGTCCGTACCCAGAAAAGCAAAAACCCAGCCAAAGGCTGGGTTCTCTGAATAAGTGGTGCCGGACTCGGAATCGATGTTCTTTATTAATGCATTGTTATATATGGTTTATTTTTAATGTGGTGATTTTTGTACCCTCATTTGTGCCCTCACTCCGATTTGGCTAGCTTTGGTGCCTCGAATCAAGAAACGAAAGTATATCCCCCACCGCTTACAATATGCATTATCAGTTATCTGGAGAGATAGACGCATATTTGAAATCATTTCTCTCACTCTGATTGCTATGACTTTAGTCTTTCATCACTAGGGGGATGAGTGCTCACATATATAGCGCGCTCCCGCGGCATTTTGCCTCATGATAAGGCTGCTTTAAGAACCTCGCCATCTCTGAGGTTTATTAGTGTTGATGCAAAGGGAATTTTTCTATTCAGCATCTCTTTGATTTTTTTAGCGGGAACCGGGTTATCTAATTTCTTATAATTTTCAAGCTTAAAGAAAAATGTATCCCCGTCATCCCCATAATAGTTTGTTTTTTGTACTTTCCCGACGGCAGTACCGAATCCGACAATACCTGCGCCGCTCTCATAATGAAAGACAATATCTCCGTCTTTGATTCTTTCAATTTTAAATTTCCATGGGTCACAAAACGCGGCAGCGATTTTATCCTCCACCATCCAGTTATGGGTATCTTCATCCTGGCTTTTATTGGTATTCAACATGAAATAATTCAAGTTGTTATCATCATTTGGTGATGGATCGCTAGTCTGTAACGCATCTTCTCTTGCATATCGCTCACGAGCTATATCTGCCCCATCACGGAGCATAGCAACCAGAACTTCATGTTTAGACACATCTAGTTGTGCGGCCACATCGCTCGCAAACATATCAATATCTGCGGGGACCTTCATAGTCTGGCTAACAATTGCCGTTTTGTTGTTTTTTAAGAGGGTACTAAAGTTCGAAGCCATAGTGTTCACTCCTTCATTTTAATGACAACTCAATAATATCAACTAAAACAAAACAAGAAAATAACTAAATTTGGTTTTATTTTGGTTTTTTTTGTGGTGGTTTTCGTGAGCTGTTGAGGCTATACAGGACTTTTATATAAACAAAAATGCCTGTCGGGTAAGGACTGGCATTCATACGTGTGGTGGATCAACTGAGGGTCATGCTGATTCTGCATCGTGTAGAAGCTGAAGATGACGGAGAAAGCGAAGGTCCTGCAATACCTGTGTGATATGGTGCAACAGCGCTGTGTGGAGTCGGTGTTGTCTTCGTCGTTGTCGAAGATCATTTCCGTACCCCAGCGAATATTGTCGCACAGCCAGTCGATCAGGATCTGCAGTACATCTTCCGTGGTTAATTCTGGCATATGAGAACCTTGTGGAGTTACCAGTCAAAGGTGGCAAAGCCTGGTAGCACTTCACTACATGCGTCAAGGTGAATAACGCCAGCGTCGTAGCGACGGATGAGCGTTATCACTAACCGGCGACAGGCTTTTGAGAGACCGAGACGCTTAAGACGCAATACCGGAAATGACTAGGCTCCCGGGCGGAGCAGATAGCCTGAGCCCGAAAAATGAATCCATTCTGATTCACCAAAGTCTTCATGCTGGTGTGACAGTTTGTGCAGCAGGGTGTTGTCGGCTTCGTTGATATGCGCTGTACTGCAATGGATACCGGTAAGGTGGGCGGCGGGCGGAAGTAGATCTTCAACAACCAGCTTTCCGGGAGTATCAGCAATACAAAGTGAATATCCGTTGTCGCAGACCACGTTAATGAGGTCGTCCAGTTCAATGCCATTGATATCCACGACGATACGACTAGTACATTGATAGTACCGGCTTCTACCGTCAGGGATAGTTTCATGAATGTCTCCCCTGAGCTGCATTTCCCGCAATGAGAAGAGTGATCCTTTGATACCCGTTGCGTTGCATCAATCCCGTTGCCCGCCAGGCCTGGAGAATATCAATCTCTCCGATAAAAGGGGACTGATGTTGAACGGAGAAACCTGGACGATCAATTTATATTGAGTAATAACCTGCTCATCAGAAAATTGAGTGTCGTTAAGCGAAAGGCCGTAATGCTGTTCCAGCAGGCACGTGAGTAAATGTTGCCAGATTTCAACGGGCGTCGGGCGTGACGGTGCCTTCCGTGTCGGGATGGCGGATAAGGTTTGCATAATGAAATACACCTGAATAAAGTCGGGTTGAAAGGGGGATGGATTAGAAAGTGGAGTTAGCGGGGGATGCTGTTGCCTGACGTCGGATAAATCGCGATATAAAGGTAACCACAACTCCCCAGTGTATCGGCATCGCAGGTTAGTTCTTTTGCATTTAACGTAACGCCGAGCTGTTGGCGAGGATTGAGCTCACCGGAAACCAGCATTAGTTCCAGCTGTTTGAGCAGTACCGGAAACGCTTGGTCAAAGTGACGTAAATCCGCATCGCTGAATGTCCCGGCGAAACTGGCCCGGTCAGCCAGATAATGCAGGTGGTTGCCTTCCTGCACCAGTCGTGCGCCAAAGCATGGCGTGACGGTGGGTTTAAGTCCCCACCAGGGCTCAGAAATATCATGGTTTGCCGCATTTATTATGCTTTGCATTTAAGTCATCCTTAATGATGCGTTAATTCAGGCTAACACTGCGTAATACGACATAGGGGCCGTTACGGTCCTGACGGCGTTCTGCGAATACGGCCAGCACACCGCTGATATCTTGCACCTCCTGACCAGCATAGTGGCAGATACTGCCGGACCACGTGTATTTCCCGGTGCAAAAGCGAAACAGCCGGGACTGAGGGTGCTGACGGTATATCGTCATCGCCTGACGTTTGCTGATAATTTTCATCGCTATTTATTCCCTATAACCAGCCGCGTTCAGCAAACGAAACGATATCCATGCCGCCAACTACCAGGTGATCCAGCAGGCGAATATCAACCAGTTCCAGCGCCTGTTTCAGACGTTCTGTAATCAGCCTGTCGGCTTTACTCGGTTCAGCCTCACCCGACGGGTGGTTATGCGCAAGAACGACAGCGGCGGCATTATTTTTCAGACCGGACTTAACGACCTCACGTGGATGTACAGTGATAGAGTTGATCGTCCCGAGGAACAGCGTGTCGTGGGCTATGAGGCGATGCTGATTATCTAGCCACAGGACGGTGAAGGCTTCGCGGTCCAGCGTGGCGAGCTGCAGACGAAGCCAGTCACGGACTGCATGGCTGGAGGAAAATGTCGCGCCGGGCTCGCGTAACTGACGTTCCAGCAGGGTCAGTGCGCGTCTGATGGTACGCTGTGCAGCGGGAGATATCCCCCTGCTGTCGGGGGCACAAGTGGTAATATTCATTTGCTTTTCCTGTCTGTTAATGCGTCCGGGACGGGCGTGTTGTACAGTTTCGCGGCAACGATGAACTCGTCGTGCAGGAATTCAAACCACGACCATATATGGAAGAGAGGGGTACCCGTCGGGAAATGCAGGAAGGGTTCGTCGATCACAACATCTCCGTCCTCATCTCTGACCGTGGTTTTCCCCAGCGCATCCCACATGGCATCAAGGTGAGACCGTTCATACGGCATGGCGGGACGCTCAGTCGGTAATGTGCATGATGGCGTTACATTCCGGGTGATGCAGCGTATAGTCACGCAGACGCCAGTAATGTTCCGTCATAGCGTCGCATTCTGTGCGCATGGTGTGATGGCTGTAAGTCATCAGACAGACGGCTATCCCTGCAGCCTCGGCGCTGAGTTCACCGCCGTTACCGTTCATACTGTTAAACAATGACCATTTTTCATCGCTGTCAGCATCGGGAGCCATGAACGCGCCACCGTTGCTGAGTAAGTAAAAATTCCAGATACCGCCTCTGTAATCCGCGCAGAAGCGGTCCATCCAGGCAAAGATTCTCGATTCGAAGGTTATCCACAGCTGTATGCTGCCGAAGTACTGTGGCCAGAAGGCAGCACGCTGTTTATCGGGTACAGGCGTGCACACGATGCGGTCTGCATCAGTACGTGATGAGGTGAGAGATTTAGTCACTGCACTGGTCAGGGTGAGTATGTTGTTCATTTAGTTTCCTTTGTATTTTCATATGGAGTGTTGAGACGAAGTGACGGGCAGGACTGCGCATAGCCGTCCTCATCACAGAGCGAGGGCCAGTTGCCCTCCGGGATGCTTAAGCTGCAGAGGCTGAGTTCACCGGGACGATAAAGAAGGTGAGAGCACCAGGCGCAGAGGTCGTCATCAGAGTTGGAGCGGCAGCCGGGAGTGTTCTCCAGGGGGCGGATGAAGGGGAGCCAGGTGGGCGTTATCAGGCAGCGGTGGCATCAGCTCAGCACCAGCTGCAGTTCCTCCGCCATTACCCAAAGCGCCCGGTTGTGCTTAACGTCGCCTTCTATGCCTTTAACCGCGCGGGTATCCCCGATGTACTGGTGAGCAGCCGGATGAGCTTTCTGTTCTGGGTAGGGATAATCTCTGAAATTCCCGTATTGTGGATGAAGGTGAACGTATCCGGCGCATGTGGCCGGAGAGGACGCCGCGCAAGGTGGTAAGTCCCGCCGGAAAACTCAATACCCAGGTGGAGCAGGCGTTGCTGGAAATCCCGTTGCAGCGTGCGTTCTGATACACCAAATTCATCAGCCAGTTTTTTCAGCGTCAGGGCATGGCCTGCCAGTAGCCGACTGATGATGATCGACAACCTGACGGCCAGCCGATCATAACGATCGTGTTGTTCTTTCATTCTGAAATCAGCCTCAGGCTCTCCGTATGCTCCTGTACGTTGTGGAAAATTATGCCGCACCGGTGCGCCACTTTATGTCGTCGCTTTATGCTGGATGACGTAAAAATTATGACAACAACCAGTTTTAGTTAAGTGGCTGTAAGTAAAAGGGTATGAGAGTATTCATGGGAGGGGAGTGATGTTTTTTTACGACACATCCTGTCATTGATGCGAAGGGCTGAAGAGATAAAAAACCGTATAACAGAGACGCCGTGGCATTCACGTTATCGTTGCCGGTGTCTTCCGAGATACGGTTGTACCCCATACCGTTTACTGGAGCTGCTGAGTGTTACGTCATATTGAAGGTCTCCTCACACTGTGTGCAGCAGTATTCATCAAACACCGTCCCGTCCAGCCTCTCACCAGCTACTGCTCCCGCTATTGCGCCAGCGCAGGCCCCTGATAGAAAACCAATGAGCCCTCCGGCCAGCGTGCCAACCACGGGGACGGCGGAGCCAATCATCGCGCCGGCCGTCGCACCTTCGATACCGGCAAGTCCCCCGGCGGTTGCGCCAATCACGCCGCCCGTTTTTTTACCCACCTGACGCAGCTGTATGTTTTGCGAACCGCAATTCGGACAATTCATTTTGTTCTCCCTTGTTACTGGCAATAAAATAAAAGCCGCCTGAATGCACAGGCGGGCCGTGGATAAAAACAGCACTGATACCGGAACAGGGAATGTGGCGATGACAGCGACGGAACGGGGGAAACATGCACGCTGGTATTTTGCATGGCAGTTCACCGGGAAGAGGGAACAAGGGTAGCGGCAGGGTATCAGAGCCCCTTTTGTTCTTATCAAGCACATTAACCTCCGTGAGTGAAATAACAAAATGGCAGCATTCCTGCTGCCGTTCTCACATTGGTAATATAGGTCTGAAATTTTTTTGAATGTGAATTTAGGTCCGCATTAGAGCCTGTCACCACCCACTTTTTTCCGTGCGGGATCCTTACTCACCGCCACAGGTTTTCCTGTAATGGTCATTAATCAGCGTTTCCAGCATATCGCTGATACGGACCCCGCTGCGTTCAGCCATAAAGTCCAGGCGCATTTTAGTTTCGTTCTTCAGGTACGTGTTTAATGCTTTTTTATCAGTTCGCGACTGGCGTAATTTTTGCTGGTTCCAGGCTTTATTTAGATTCAACAGAAATAGCCGTTTTGTATCTGGAGCATCGTCCCATAAATCCAGCGCGGTACGTAGCGCAAGGTAACGTTCAGAGTAACTTAATGGTGTGAACCAGGTCGTTAATCCAGGCGTGGATAAACTCATGAAGAGTCCGCCAATATTACTGACTTTCTCCTGCTGAACTTTTTGCAGGTTGTTCCAAGCCCATAATACCGCGTCCTCTTCATCCGGCAGCCATTTTAGCGGCAGCGGTTTACTGTAAATTATTTTCCACCGATCTTTCAGCTTTTCCAGTACCTGTTTTTTAAGGTGAGTCACCGGTGGAGTGGAAACAACAATGCTGTCAAATAGTGTGACAATAATGTCGATTCTCTCCTGGTGACTCACCGGGGACAAACTCAGATTCATTCGCTGATACCAGTTTTTGCCGAACTCAGCGTTTGCTGGTGAGCCAATACCAAATTCATAATCCCCGGCCTTACAGAGATACGCCCATAGCCAGAATGTGGCCCGCTCATCCTGTCTCAGCCAGTCAAAGCTTTCCAGTGGGATAATATTTTCCTCCCGGCCTGTTTCCATTTCAGACAGCACTCTTGCCTGCTGGTTTTTATCCGGGATGAACTGATTAATCAACTGGTTTAACGCCTGTCGGTAGCTTTCAGCATCCTGGCGAGGAATGTTGCTGGTATTTATTACTTTGTTTATTTGCAGCCAGCTGGAGTAAAACCCACAAACTCTCAGGTCCCGGCTTTTTACAGGTCCATTCCGGTCATCATTGTAGTGTATCGCCATTATTTAACCTTCAGATAACTAAACTACATAGTAGTGTTTGTGGTGGTTGTTGTTGTAGTAATAAAGTAGCATGATGATGGTTTTTGTGTCACTGAAAAACACATCTGGTAGTCATATTGAAGTAAGTTAATGGTTTTTTGTTGGTTTAGATACGGTTTCATCATGGTTTTATAGTCGTTTTTTTACTGTTTTTATCATTTTTTTTATCGTAATTTGGGTATTTTTTCCTACGTATCTGCATCTGAACTTCCTCATCTTTACCTCCCGTCCTTCTATCCTTCACGTTCTCGTTTCCATCACGTCACGATGCTTGGTTTGCTCTAGTATGAATTTCTGGCATCAGGTAGCGTTACTCTGACACATTTTCAGTTCGTCACTCAGAATCAGGGGAAGAGGTTTGTAGGTGACGTTGGTACGAGGTGCTCACGGGTTGAGATTATCTTATTTAATTGATGCTGCGTTCACCTTTAACTGAAAAAGATAATTCCAGAGTAATTAACAGAGGTTTTATTGTGGGGAGGTACTGTCTGGCGTGGTTATCTTTATCGTTGCCGCCACGCTTAGTTTGTTGGATTGGTATTAATATATTAAAGAAAGGGTTCTTATCTACTGGATTAAGTAACGGTTAAGACAATAGTACTGCTCATAAGGTTGAATTACAGCTAAGAAGTGAATCGCCACGGATAATCTAGACACTTCCGAGCCGTTGATAATACTGGTTTTCATATTCTGTCGGTGACATCTGATCGCTAGAACCATGCCGACGCTTACTGTTATAAAACATTTCGATGTAATCAAAAATATCGCTGCGGGCTTCTTCCCGCGTTCCGTAGATCTTTTTCTTTATCCGTTCGCGTTTCAACAACTGGAAAAAGCTTTCTGCAACCGCATTATCATGGCAGTTACCGCGACGGCTCATGCTGCCCTCCAGGCCGTGTGATTTCAGGAACGACTGCCACTCATGGCTTGTGTACTGACTGCCCTGATCCGAATGAACCAGCACCTGTTTTTGGGGATTACGCCGCCATACAGCCATCAGCAGTGCGTTCAGGACAATGTCCTTTGTCATCCGGGATTGCATGGACCAGCCGATAATTTTGCGTGAGAACAGATCAACAACCACGGCAAGATACAGCCAGCCTTCGTGGGTCCTGATGTAGGTTATGTCCGTTACCCAACGCTCATCCGGAGCATCCGGGTTGAACTGTCGCTGGAGCCTGTTGGGCGACACGATACTGGCCTCGCCTTTACGTGCCCGCGGGCTCCGGTATCCGACCTGAGCCTTTATCCCGACACGTTTCATCAGTCGCCAGACTCTGTTCACTCCGCACTGTTGCCCGCTGTCCCGCAGATCCAGATGGATTTTGCGATAACCATAGACGCATCCCGATTCCAGCCAGAACTGTTTAATCTGTCCTGTCAGTCTCAGGTCTGCCTGATGGCGTTGTGAATGCGGCTGCTGAAGCCAGGCGTAAAAACCACTGGGATGAACATCCAGCACCCGACAGAGCAGGCGAACAGGCCAGCAACAGGTGTTGTCACGGATAAAGGCGTACCTCAGTCGGACAGCTTTGCGAAGTACGCCGCGGCTTTTTTTAATATGTCCCGTTCGTCGGTAACCCGCTTCAGCTCTTTCTGGAGACGGCGGATCTCGGCCTGAGCATCTGACTCTTCTTTATTAGTGGAAGAATCCGGACCGTACTTCTTTATCCAGGCGTAAAGGCTGTGGGTGGTGATATCGAGACGTGTTGCAACGCTGGCAACAGAATAACCGCGATCAACAACCTGTTTGACTGCTTCAATTTTAAACTCTTCGGGATAACGCTTACCGCTCATGGGCACCTCTCTTTAAGCCATCTTAAATGACTCTGAGGTGTCTGTTAAACCCGTGGCGATTCAAATATCAATCCAGTCAATGATACAGTTTGTTGGTTACTGAACATGTTCGTAGCTAAAATTGTTCCAGGAAATATTAAAATAGACGATATTCCATTTTGGAGTGGGATTTTTTTTCTGAACACCAGCCAATCGATTAGCTGAGTTATCCAGACCGATTGCATTAACATGACCACGGCGACTGAAACAGAAATGTAATTTAGGGATATAAAGTATAGACTGGTCGTGAGCGCAAGTGGAATTCCAGACGAAATTGTTTTCAGGAGTTCTTTTCGGTGGAGATGTGTTTTTTTATTTTTTCGTATCAACATTAAACCATTGAGTAATATGGCTGAAAAGACAAAAACAAAAAAAATCACACCGCCCGTCTGCCCTCCGGGTATATTTGCTAACTTCATTAATGGTGCTGGCATACCATAACTAATTGAACCGATGAAAACAAAAAAAAGAGGGGTGCTTTTCATTTATCTATCCTATCCCGACCACCACTGTGGCCACAATCGCATGTTTGACATATAATATTTATGTCAGTTAGGTTTTTTTAAATAAAGACCATCATCTTAATCATTCTGAGGACTAACTCTGAACATAGATGACCTGTCAGACTTTGAATTCATTTCCCCTTATCCTGGATTTGGAATTTGTTTAGCTGGAGCAGCATTGGCTCCCTGGAAGGTCATGCTTATGCATGTGCCATGTACAGACATAGTCTATTGCCTCTTACTCATGCATCAGAGTGCGGGCTATCTCGCCAAAAATTGTCATGTCAGGATGAAAAGTCCTGGGTTCCTTACTTCATTACTGTTAACAACTCTCATTCATTTCATGTGCACAGAGTACTTGTTACCCTTCTCATTAGCCGGTTGGTAAGGCTTGTCTATATGTTAATTGATTGTTTAGAAACTATTTTATTTTGTTTTCTGTCCTCAGAACCAATACCTGCAGTTCGACAGTTGACACTAGACAGATGAATGTGGTCTATTGTAATCGCAGTTGACAATCGCATCATCAAGATGCGGATATACCAGGTTCTCTTTTGGGTTTCCAGCGCCGGTATATTTAATTCCCCTGAGCCCATTGGGGGAGTTATGTTCATTTTATATGTATCCTGTCAAACTTCGTTTTTTTCTGCTTTACGCCTGTTCTATGAACTGCGAATTTTTATTTTCTATAAACACACACTCGTACACTTACATAATAACATCATGAAACAACCACAATTTATCGGGGGCTGTTTCGTGTCTTTTTTCAACATAATGAATTATTCCTGAAGTTGCAAGAGTACATTATAAATTTTGTACTTTCTCCACTGCACTTGCGAAATGGAGCTGTAGAATGACAGATTACTTACGACATCCTGATATTGATCCAGTGATGATATATATGGGGCCATTTACTGTGTACTGGTATGGATTTATGTACCTGTTGGCTTTTGTCATCTGCTATTCTATTTCAAAGTATTATGCTCGGAGGCATAATACAGTGATAACCTCGGAGGAAGTTGATGATTTTTTTGCTGGTGCGTTCTTGTTTCTCATTCTGGGTGGGCGCATTGGGTATGTGGTGTTTTATGCTTTTCCACAAGTTCGCATCGATCCGCTTTATTTGTTCCGTATATGGGAAGGTGGGATGTCATTTCATGGTGGATTGCTCGGTGTCATCATATACACCGTGTACTTTGCTAAAAAGCACAATAAAAAAATACTGGAAATAACTGATTTTTTGGCACAGTTAGCTCCTGTCGGGCTCGCTCTGGGTCGTCTTGGTAATTTTATTAACGGTGAACTCTGGGGGCGTGTAGCACCAAGTTTCCCTTATGCTTTTCTGTTCCCCGGGTCGCACTCTCAGGATTTAAAATATGTAGCAACTCATCCTGAATTGCAGTCCATGCTACAGCAGTTGGGTGCACTTCCTCGTTATCCATCCCAGCTCTATGAGTTTTTTATGGAAGGGGTAATTCTTTTTATCGCAATGTATTTTATTGCACGTAGAACTTCATGTGCTGGCATGGTTTCCGGTAGTTTCTTGCTTCTGTACAGTTTATTCAGGATTTCAGGTGAGTTCTTCCGTGAACCAGATTCCCAGTTTACTGGCGATTGGATTAATTTAATTAGTATGGGGCAGGTTCTCTCATTACCTATGTTACTTGCAGGTCTTTTCTTGATTTTCTCCAAATGTACTCAAAGAAACTTATTCAATAAAAAGGTCATTAAATGAAAAAAACACTATTGGCTGTTGCTCTCGGCGCAGTTGCATTCAGTACTTCTGCCGAAAATAATAAAGAACCATTTATGTGGGGGGCTGCGTCAGCGGCCTATCAGGTTGAAGGTGCAATTGACCAGGATGGTCGAGGGAAATCAATATGGGATTATTACTTTGGTGAGAAGAATCTTGCGGGGCCAGGGGTATCTGGTGCTATTGCGATTAACTTTTATGACCGTAAGCAGTATCTTCAGGATATTAGCTTAATGAAAAAATTGGGCATTAATTCATACCGATTTTCTATTGCCTGGCCACGCATAATCCCGGACGGGCAGGGGCCAGTTAACCCGACTGCAGTGCAGCACTATCGACTCTTTATTGACGATCTCAAAGCTGCAGGGATAAAGCCACTCGTCACACTCTATCACTGGGATATGCCCCTGAGTCTGGCGCAGGCCGGAGGCTGGAGTAATCGTGATTCTGTTGAGTGGTTTGCCCGCTATGCTAGCGCGGTCTTTGCTAATTTCTCCGATCAGGTTAGTGACTTTATCCTAATAAATGAACCCTCTGTAGAGGTAGCGCAAAATATTAAAGCCCAGCGTTTTCTGAAAGGGGATTTCAGTAATCCGGTTCCGCCTATTGTGGCTACGCCGGAGACACTGGAACTTTCACTCAAATCGTACAATCATATTTTATTAGCTGCGGCAAAGGCCAAGCAGGTATTTTCAGATAGCCATTATAAAGGACGTCTAGGAATTGCAGTTCCACTGAGTCCTATTCTGACTGGCCCTGATGCATCCGATGCGGACAAATATGATGCCCGTATTGCCGATGGAGTTCTCAATCGCTGGTTCCTGGATGCAATGTATAAAGGCACTTATCCGGCAGATGTCCTTCAACTTGCTAAAGATATGAAGCTGGACATTGGCGTACAGGAGAATGATGCCAAAACAATTAAAGATGCGAATTTTGATTTTCTGGGTATCAATTATTATTCTCCCTTCTTCATTCGGCATAGTGGAAAACAACAGACTTATAACCCTGAACTGTACATGCCGAAGGGGCAACTTGCCGCATTCAATGGTGCAGTCCGACCTGACCAGCTTTCTGCCCTGCTAGGGAGAATTAAAACTGACTATGGTAATCCTCCAGTGATTATTACCGAGAATGGTGCTGGTTTTGCTGGCGAGGATAAGCTTATCAACGGAAAAGTCATTGATACCCAAAGATGTGAATACATCAGGGATCATATTTTGGCTATGCAGGATGCGATGAAGGAAGGTGCGCGGGTCGAGGGTTATATGGTGTGGTCGAGTCATGACAATCTTGAATGGTTTGGCGGCTATAATGCCAGATTCGGAATGATTTATGTTGACTGGGATACACAAGCCAGAACCCCTAAAGAGAGCGCTTACGCCTACAGCCAGATTATTAAAGGCAAGGGAAACACTTCCACTCTCTGCCAGCCATGACCTGAGTTCCGGGGCACACTTTTGTGCCCCGGATAAAAATCGTCATGTTTGCAAGGAGTGTAGTAACGATATGACATATTTCAGTGAAGACAACGGAAAGCAATTGCGGGCTATGAGCATGCTCAACACCTTCAGAGAAAAAGGTGCGCATGTTAAATTTCACAGCATTGTTGAAGTGCAATCGTTACCTCGGCCCATTACTTACGATATCACCAGGCAGACAAGGAGGAAAGACTGAATAGGAAAAGGTTTATAGCTGAGCTTATTTGTACTGATAGCAGATAACACTCCTGGAGTATGTTGCTTTAATATTATGCATAGATATTATCAAGTTGCATAAGTATGACATATCGAAAGAGCTTAAGATATTGGCGATGCTGCAGGAAAAATGCAGCATCATTATAATGGCGGGATGGAGTTTAAGGGAAATTTATGCGTAAAAATAACTTCGTTTTATCTGAACGATTTGCATTGTCTATTCTTAGGATTCTGGCATGTTACCCGTGGCTTAGCGGTGCCTTTTATGGTAAAGATGCGAAGGTGTCCATAGATTTTATCTTCGGAAACGGATTGATTGAAAGAATAAATGATGGTTTTATCCATACAGCCATAGGCCCTGGAATGGTCAGTTTTTTAACTGACATCGTTGTTCCACATGCTTCAATATTTGCATTTATGTTGGCATTAGGGGAAATGGCAGCCGGATTCTCATTTCTATTCGGGCTTTTTTCAAGATTAGGTGGTTTTATTGCTATATTGCATTCAGTTGTTAATTTATTGGTGTTATGGAATACAGGGCCAGAAACCTTTGGGCAGAATTATTTGCTAATAATTACAGCACTTACTATTATGCTATGTGGCGCGGGGAGAACTTGGGGTCTGGATGGTTTAATAATAAAAAGAACGGACATGAAAATATTTAAAATCATAGGTTAATAATAAAAACAGCAGGCTATTTTGAAAATAACCATATTCCATGATGAGACGTTTGGGTATATGGATAAAATGCTATGCCAGTAATACAAAGATAATATGGCATAGATTAGTTTCCGAGTGGGTGTCTTTCAGTCTGCGTGTACCCTTAGAGTACATACAGTAGGTCTGTTTTTTTAGAAGGTTTAAGAACCTGGGTTCGGTGTTCTCCCGAACTCAGGATTTTTGGTTTCAGAATAGTTGGGTGGTTACAATGCCAGTGCCGAAGTGATTTATCTCGATCTAGATACCAGGATCATGAACTTCGAGCTGAGGGCTTTTGCCTGCAACCTGGTGATTGAAGGCAAGAATAACTCCCTTTCTGTTCCGGACATGTGCGAAATCCCGAAGCACATTTTTATGCTTACATAAAAGAAGTTATATGTATATTGCACAACTTTTAGGATTGCTTGCTTTTCTTGTAGGGTTGGCTACCTTCCTAGCAAAGACGGACAGGAACTTACGGGTCAATATGGCCTTATATTGTGCACTCATGTCTGCACATTTTTTCTTGATGGGTGTAAGCCCGGCAGGTTTCAGTGAGGCACTTAATGCCTGTCGTACTGCTGTTTCAGTTGCTACCCATGGAACCCGTATTTTTCTCCTGTTTCTACTGGTTTCGGTGCTGGTTAGTTTTCTTACCTATGAAGAGATCTATCAGCTCCTGCCAGCAATATCTTCTGTTCTGACTTCTGTTGCACTTTTCCTCTGCAAGGGAATAAGAACCCGGCTCGTTCTCGCACTGGCTACAGCACTATGGATCTGGCATAACGCGATTATTAAATCTGTTGGGGGAGTTCTCATCGAAACTGTCTTCCTTGTTGTTAATCTATACGGTATCAGTCAGGTTTGCAGGACGTCTGCCGAGGACAAGTAACCTCTTCGTGTTCCGATAATGCGTCTGTGGCTGCGTTCATCTTCCTCTATCACAGGTGCAAAATTCCCGTATAAATCTAGCGTTTTTCTGCCCATTTAAGCATTGCATCTAGAACCGGGCAAAGCGATTGTCCCCACGCAGTAAGTCTGTACTCCACTTTAGGCGGCACCTAGGGATATACCATACGTGACACGATTCCATCCGCTTCCAGCTGCCGTAACTGCTGCGACAGCATTTTCTGTGAAATACCGGGAATAAGTTTTTCAAAATCCGAGAATCGCTGCACTTTTCCGCCGAACAGATGAAAAAGAATGATTAATTTCCAGCGACCTTCAAGCATCCTAAGAACGTTCTCCACACCGCTTGCGGCAGTTTCTGGACTATAAAACTTACTCATTATTCAGGAACTCACTTTTTTGTGCGTACTTGTCACTATCATAGTCTATGTTGAAAATAACCGTATTGTACATAACGGGAGTATGAGCCATGTCATTAGCATTACCGCAAGCTATTTCTACCTATTTCACCATCAGTAATGGTGCTGATATCACTCAAGTTAAGCACTGTTTTACTGCCGACGCTGTCGTGATCGATGAAGGTAAAACCCATGAGGGGCATGCGGCAATAGAAGCATGGCAACGTGCTGCGCAGGCTGCATTTGACTATAGTGTTGAGCCGCTTCAGATCCTCACCAAAGGTGACAGAGTCACTGTCACGTCGAATGTTGTCGGTAATTTTCCCGGCAGTCCGGTAGTGCTTAAGCATGCTTTCTGCTTGTTTGGTGGCAGGATTAACATCTTGGAGATTGTCTGATGTCATGGGCTATGGACTTTCAGGACAAACGTGTGCTGGTTACCGCAGGCATCAAAGGTATTGGTAAAGTGACCATCGGGTTATTTAAACAACTGGGTGCAAGGGATACTTACAATATTATCAGTTGCTCCTCCAGTCAAATGTCGAAGCGTTACGGGCTGGTTTACGTGAATCTCGATGATTTGACCGGATGATGGCAGACGTCCCTGTAAGAAAAGCTACTACTGGTATCAAAAGCTTATAGATAAAAATGGGTTGTCGCTGGAAGAATAAACCTCACTGGATTTGCCTTCTCCTGGGACTGACCTCATCCTGTCAATTTTGTGGTACCACATTTCAGAAGCTATTTCTGTTAATTCTGGCGTTGAAATTTTTCACTATTCCAGCACCAGAATTAAAGCTTGATGATTACTCTACAGACTGACTTTTAAAATCTTCTTTAATTTTATTATTGCTTCGAATAAAAAAGTAAATCATTGCAACAATAACAACTACGAATCCTGCAGCTACAATCCAGTATCCAGGGCCGAATGGACCCGGGTTAAGAACCATATATACCAATGAACCTATTGAACATATCACTACGCCAGTGCGTAAAATCCATTGAATGTATTTATTATCATCATCTTTCAGAAAATGATGTGCAAGCAGCATTACAACCATGATTGCCGGAAAAAGTATCAAGCTAACATCAAGATGTAACATCCTGAATGCAAAACCATAGTCCCCGAGTGGAACATCTTTTGCCGAATTGTATAAATCAGCTCTGTATTCCTCCAGGAATCCCATACCAGCTACGGTTACAACGATACTGCTCCAGGTAAGGAAAATACCGCCAAGTGTGTATTTTGCTGTTTTACTCAATGTGTGCCCTGGATATTTTTTGCCGAAAAGCGCGGCTCCTATTAACAACATTCCTCCCATCAAAAAGAATGTGCCAATGGTGAAGTCACCAAGGTCGATACCAGCCACACTCTGACCTCGAGAGGCATAAAAACCCTTCTCCGTAAAAATGTGCGGGATTTGCATACTGGAGCCACCAAACCCGGAAACGACCATTATAATGATCAGTAGAACCAGCCCCAGGATAGCCATCCATTCACCAGTGGCCTTTGCTGCTGATGATAACCCCTTCAAATGGCGTCCGTACTTCCAACTGATAACAGACAATATTAGCCCAATAACGGCAACTACCATCATATCTGAATGCGAACGCAACAGGTTGTCCTGCCACTCCTCTAATGTATAACCGATTTTTCCGGCGTACCATCCCATAACACCCGGCCAGTCACCAAAATCCAGGATAAATCCAGCCAGGTCGCCGATCAAGGCTGCGATAACAGCAGTTGCTGATGCGGACAGAACTAAATACCAGGTACGTGATTGTCTGAGCTCCATGTCTTTTGTCAGAATAAGACCGAGAGACATGGTAATTAATATTATATCAAGTGCGATAAAAGCGAGTATTTGATACCAGAGAAATAGTTTGGTATATTCCATTGAGCGGTTAATTGCACCTCCAGTTACCCCAATAATAATTGTGGCAACGGTGCAGAGAAAAATAATTTTTTTAAACTTTCTGTCAAGAGAAAAAACCTGACTGATAATCAGAGCCGTGATTCCGGCGAGTCCCACTGTCATACCATGAAAATACATTACTCTGGAATAATCAACGGGTGTGGTTCTATCTACAAAGATTGAAAAAGGGTTAGATACAAGCACGCTACCTATAGCATATATGACCAGTATAATTAAAAGAAATTTAATGACCTGTGGCCATGAATATTTACCTAATCCTATTTCCTGCAGAGTGTCAGGATGACTATTCATGTGTAAGGCTCCCACGGTTATACATGATTCGATATTGCAGTTCATCTGAGTTCATTTTCTTCTCCATTTCCTGTCCGGAGGGTAGGCCAGACTCCTGGCATGAATGTATGTCTGTGTTCTTGCCAAGGTCCCTGGCAATAGCCATCCCCCGACTGTATTCAAACTGAAAATCACTGGATAACGCACTGTCAGGCCGTAGGTTATCGAAAGGTCATCATATTGACCAATAATGATCAAAGTATTGACCTAAATCTATGTTTTTAGTTCTTACCTGTCATTACGACTAGAGTCACTCTCTTTCAGATGACGAATATGGATTTCCCTCGTTCTTTTTTGAGAGTGAGTCGAGTGTTGGGAAGCTATGTTTGAGGGGCGTGCAAAGGGGAGATGGTATGTTGAATCTGTTGGCTACCTTATCGATTTTTCTTTCCTCTGTGGTATAAAAAGGCTGTCATACCATTGCTGTTTAAGGGTTTTCATTCTGGCATATCCATACTCATAACTTCGTGCAATTGTCGTTATCTTCAGCGGGGAACTGAATTTTTCGAAACAATAAGAGTAAGAGTTTCATCATCATCTTGTCTGAGGCCTAGGTATGACAAAGCCACAATGATATTTGTAAGGAAGACAGTGCAAGTACCCTACTGATTAGTTGCGAGAGTGACGGAATTCCATTTCCGGCTTTCAATCAGGGCTCTGGTTTCAGATAAATATCCGGGCGATTGATTTGCCAGACAAAATCAGTTCGGTTCAGTGGGGTATATCCGAATTTCTCGTATAGCCATGGTGCGCTGTCAGTCACCAGCATTATCCGCCGAAGACGTGACATGACGGGGTGGTCATGGCAGCACTCGATCAGCCATCGGCCAAGTCCCGTCTTCTGATACTCCCCAAGGACATATACATCGCAGAGATAACCAAAAGTGGCATAGTCTGTCACCAGACGGGCAAATCCTACTTGTTCTGAACCATCAAGCAGACCAAAACACAGGCTGTTCTCTATTGATAAGCGAACTGTTTCTTCATCAATTCCTGGTGCCCAGGATGACTGTGAAAGGAAATCGCGTATGGCGTCAGTCTGGAAAAATGCAGGGTCTGTCGTCACCGTAAAGCGGCCTTTTTTGAAAGTGAGATGTTGATAGTTCACAAGTCAAATCCTCATCGGGAGCTGTCAGGTATGTTTTCAAGCTTTCTCATAAAGAAAATCCACACGGGATGAGCTCAGCATGGTGGTCAGCAGCATGTGAGGGATCGCAAGCCCATTTTTTTCCAGTGACGGACTGCAGGTACTCAAGTGATAACTGGCATGCGTGAGCAAATGCAGAAGGATCTCTTCACGCGTCATATCGCCAGGTGCCCCATCGGTAAACGCGAATTGAACGCGTTCAGTGGCCGTGTCTGCATCCAATGACCCGGCATAGGCAATGAGCCAGTCGTTGCTCCTGACGGCCTCTTGTCTTAACAGTTGCAGTTCAGGAGTGTCATCACTCACTGTAGACGTAAAACCATGTATTTCTCCGCACAGGTGGGCCCGAAAAATTTTATCAACGATATGGATATGATTAAGCCAGTATGACCCGGCGCGAACAACCTCCGGCACAGCATTGCATTCCGCAGAAAGTAACAGGTCATAAAAGGCCATTTCCTGAAATTTCTTGAGTTCCATCAGGGTGACTAACAGACCGGATGGCTTACGCATGATCATATTCTCCTTGTGTAAGGACAGCTCTTATCCTGTGGGACCCGACTCAGGATGCTTTTTCGCTAACTGTCATGATGAACGTCAGGATGCATTCGCCCTGGTTTTCATAGAAGTGGGGAGCATCCGTTCTCGCCGTCGCAGAGTAGCCGGTATTCACCTGAAAAAGGCTCTCCTTCACACCCAGTGTGAGCGTGCCGGACTGCACATACAGCAACTCCAATGTTCCAGAAGGATGCCCTGGCGAAGAAAACTTTTCCCCAGGCTGCATTTCCCACATCCAGAGTTCTGTCATGTCTGGCCCCCCTGAACCGGCAAGAAGTCTGGCACTTCCACCCTTTTCTCCCTTCCAGAGCTCAGGTATCTCAACATCTGCAATAATGTGGACATCAGGCTTGGTGCTGACATTGACAAAATCCGCAACGGATACCCCCATTGCAGCCGCAAGACGGCACAACAGTGCAATACTGGGGTTGGCCTTACATCCCTCAATCTCGACCAGCATGCCTTTACTGACATTTGCTCGTCTGGATAGCTCGTCGAGCGATAATTTTTTTTGCTTGCGGTACTGTTTGATTCGGTGCGAGACAGCTTCGTTCACCGTACTGACATCGGCGCCAGCATCGGTCACTAAATTGACTTTTTTGGTCATTGGTCGATATCATAAAATAAATTGGTCATTACAGGATTATCTCGTGTTCACACTCTCGCCGTCAATTGCCCCAGAAGTTTATGCCATCGCCCCCGGCTTCCGGGCTCTCAGTATCTCAGTGCAGGCCGCGCCAGTCCTGAACCCTTTCGTGGGGGAAACGGCACTGAAAGAAGCCTGTGAAGCTGTCCTGGCTGGAACTCCCGAATGGGCGCAAGCGCATCTGGCCGCATGGGCAGACGTGTTCCAGGGATTTGGTGCCAAACCCAAACGCACACCGTGCTCAGCTGACGCACTGCGTAAACGCGTTCTGCGCGATGGCGTAATGCCAGCTCTCGATCCGGTAGTGGATCTCTATAATGCCGTTAGTCTGCGGTATGCCATTCCGGTTGGTGGAGAAAATATTGCGGCCTATCAGGGTGCACCGTGTCTGATTGTGGCAAAAGGTACAGAACCTTTTGATACCGTAAAAGACGGTGAGCCCGCAGTTGAATATCCTCCACAGGGGGAAGTTATCTGGAGTGATGATGTCGGAGTTACCTGTCGCCGCTGGAACTGGCGGCAGGGGATCAGAACCCGCTTAGGCGTGGAAGCTCAGCAAATGTGGTTCATTCTGGAAAGTCTGCCGCAGATGCCGCTGGAGAAGCTTCATGAAGCCGGGAAGATGTTGACCGACGGCCTTGAAAAAATGATGCCTGGTCTGTGGTTTGATGTTGCTCTTATCGAAAAGTAGTCCCAGTAATGTCATTCAAGAGAAACAGTATGTTCACCGGCTTGTCTGCTTTCCCGTTAACTCCGGTCACAACCAACGGTATGGATGAACAGGGGTTCTGTTCCACGCAGATCCCTAGGCATTCTCGTGTGAACAGATCGATAACCGTCAGTAGACGCAGCCTGCGGCCGTCAAACAGTGCATCGGAAACAAAATCCATGCCCCAGACGTGATTCGGATACAGACCCTGGGGCTGTGGCTGGCGGCGCAGTGCCGATTTATTAAGGTGGGGGCATTGGCATATTTGCATGCCGGACGCAACGGATATGATGTGGGTGCTCAAAGAGATAGACCGGGCAGCAGATGGTATAGTTTCTGTTTAAATTAACCTCCGTGCTCGCTGGTAGCGTTTTTTGCTGCCGACGAACACGGAGTCCGCAAGTTTTGCCACCGTGTACTTTTTCTGTGAATGTTTGCCGGGCACTTTTTCGTCTTTCACCTGTTCAGCTGATTTTATCTTCAGTGTGGTGCCTTTGGTTTATCTAAGGTTGAAAAATACCATGTGTCTTTCTGTTTGTATGCGATAGATGTTTTTGATTCACTGATTTCATAATATTTTAATATATCTCCTGGATTATTGCTATTCGGTTGATAGTAATTTGCTACAAGCCATGAGCGTCCAGCTCTATCTAAAACTTCACCTGAGAAATTATTAAGATGAATTAGAATCCATGCAATTGATAGAAGGAATAAAGGTGCGGATAATATTCTGAAAAACATTGTTTTAGAATGTAATAATGCAATTTCGTTTTGTGAGAGGATCTCAATTCGTTTTCCTGTTCGTATCCTGATTGATAACTTAACAAGTCCTGGGTATTTTTTGTTAATAATATTACTGCCAGGGCTTAATAACATTAATATAAAAAGCCCTGTACATTCAGGTATAATAATAAGTAGACAAAGAAAACTTGTGATGATGATGTAAGATAATGGGGTGAGAAATATACTTATCGAGCTAACTACTTCGCTAAAAAATTTCGGGTCAAGGTTGGTTGTATTTATTATCCAACGTCTTGCCAGATAGTTTGTTATAGTGAGTGCTAATGCGGCATACAATGTCAATACTATTTTTCCTAATACTCCTTTCCATATCTTCTTTGAAATAAATTTAATTCTATGATGTATGTCTAATAGAAATGATAAGCTGAGTATTATTGTTGTGGCATAACCTAATGACATTAACTCTATATCGAATACAGCCTGGAAAATCATTATGATGAAAAATAGTGTTGCGCCTATATGCAAAAGGAAGTTATTTAATTTGGTTAGCTTGTAATACTCTCTAAAGAGTATTATAGATCTCCATGTTTTTATTTTTAAGCATCTCAACACCTCAGGGGAGAGGATTATTGTTGACTTTGTTAGTGGTATTATCATCCATATTGCTGTAGAAAACGCAAATATCTTAGAGATTAGTGTGTGTATTTTTTGACTTTCAATCCAGTAAACATTTATTGCTGTAATAATTAGGCAAAAGATTATGAAAAATAAAGATGAACGATTTGCTATCTTATACCAATCCTTATTCAAAATAATATCCTCATTGGTTTTATTAAAGTTAAAAGTTTAGCCGTTACCCTTGATACTGTTCTTGTCAAATTTCAAATGTAGAGTATGACGATGTTTTGAAAATGTGTATGATTCAGTAGTTGATGATAGCCATGATGTTAAATTTTAATCTTATCAATAAGGCTTAAATACTTACGCCTGATAAAGACCAACGCACCCTGAGTGGGTTAATCCCCCCAGGGAGCATTCATTATGATTCGTCCTTTTTCCTCGCTTGCAGCCCTTTTGTTATCATCCACCGCGCTGGACGGTACGGTTGCTTATACCGACAGTTTGCATCGTGTCCCCGACGTGCGAACTTGGCCGTAGTTTATCTTGATGCCCCGGAACAAATTCAGGTTCAGTTTTTTGGCAAACTGTCTGCTTATCCGGCTCAGGCTGAACGCGATACCATCATAAATCAGCAATCCGGTACCCGATTACCAGCGTTGTGCGACAGGTTTTACCATCACACCTGTATCTGATATTTTTATAAAACCCATTTTCTGGTAGTAACGCGTCAACCGACGTAAGGCCTTTTTTTGGTCCTGGCAAAAAAGGTCTGTGGCCATTTTTTCCTGCCATCGGATATGCTCTCCATCTTCCGATGGAACCTCAAATTGTAACGGAAATGCCTTGAGGGCAATCAACTCAACCTGACCACCAACACAGCGTATCCCGTCGTTAATAACCTGTAAAAAAAAGTTTTTCCCCCTGAATGGCGGTAATATCTCAATACGGTCGATCAGGATCAGGTCTGAGTTGAATATTTCAGTATCAAACAGGTTCTGAATTTTTCGTCTGAAAAAACATCCACCTTTATCGAAAATTGTCCCCAGAAAATGGGCGGTGCTGCTGGTGAGGTCGAGGAGATCCTCCGGTCGATAGCCATTATCCATCGCATCATTAGCATGGAGCCGGTAATATTTAACCCTCCCAGCAAGCCGTTCTTCTCCGTCATCGTCACTGGCGATAATATCGCCGGTGATTATTGTGATCCATTTGGTCTCATCGTTACCCAGAATCGATCTGACCTGATAATTAACTGACCAGATTTCTGTTTCCTGAATTTTATTTTCCATACCGACATTCCTATTCGCTGAGGCGCTGGTATTACTGTCTGGTAAAAATAGGCTTCTATTTAGCCACATAAGGACTGATTAGCATAAGTGTTGTTCGTTATCGGGACCGGCTATGATCTCTGATTGCTTTATTTCAACCCTGAAGGACACACAGGAAACCAGTTCGGGTCGCACAGAGCCCACGGGGGAGTCAGAAACTGTAATGCGCTCATGACCCAGGTGTATCCAGACTGCAGTATTGTACTGAGCGACCAGAATTCACCTGAGGCTGCCGTGAGTAATAGAGTGATCAGAATGAGCATGATGGCCGACGTCATTCGCTCAACTCGATGATATGACCGCATTGCGGCATTAATGGGAAGACCCGCCAGCTCCTGATAATCCTGTTCATCCAGAAAACCATATAACTTACTTCTCCAGGTGGTTCTGTTTTTTTCCAGCAGCGAAAGAGCATGCCGGTTGATATAGACTGACATCCCGTATGAGATGGCGATATACAAGGCCAGTGCACAAAATGCCAGGGCATACACTTTTTGTTGACCACTCGCCTTTAGGGCCTCCAGACTGTAGCGAAGGACCAGCGTACTGATGACCAGGGCCATGTCTTTCCACAACGAGGAGGACAGATCCCGCGACTGCTGAAGAATTTTCTGGGTGTCTTCTGTCAGGCTTTTTCGCAAATCGCCCAGTGATTTCAGGGTGTCTTTGCCCCCTGTCCGGATATGGGCCTTATAGAGCAGCCTAGCTGACTCCAGTGCCGGGGGGAGCCGATACACAATGCCTTCACAAAACGTGACACCCTCTGGCCATTCTCTGGCCAGTTCACTGGACAGAAAGGTATGTTTAAGCTCAGTCTCATTCCCTTCCAGAAAAATCCATTTTGCCGTTTCCTGAATGACGTCAAAGGCGGGCAGTGCCGCATGTTCTTCTCCAAAAGGGATTTTCCTCGGTGGTTTTCCGGACAGTCCGACCGTTTTTATTTCTGCAGCAAAAAGCTCATTGGCGAAACATTTCAACAACTCCCGGCAGGCGAGCGACGCCCAGAGTTTCATTGGTACGTCAGTCATTCTGTCTCCGGATACTAGGAGCCAGGGAGCAATGGTATCCGGAGGAAGAAAGTCAGTTGAAAAACACCTGATAATACTTTTTGTGACGGAGGAGGTCCCTGTAGGAACGTCGGTTTTACTCTCCTCCGGGAGCATCTGTTTCCATGGCTCGACTTTCCATTGTTGTGTTTCAAATGATTCGCTGACAAACAGGGCACAGATGCGGTGATATTGACGGAGCTTGGAATCCTGGAGTAAAAACGTGCGCCATCCTTCAAGGGTGAAGAGCCGTAGGATCCCTGAAACCTCATCGCTGATGATGGTGATAAAGTGCTTCTGGTCAGGTACTCCCTGCCAGGGGTGGATATCATCCCGGCTTTCATCAAAAAAAGTGATCCTGAGATTTTCGGCATCAGCATCTATCACTTCCCCCCATAACTGAAGGGTGTCACTATCCATGGTTCCGGAAATGAACAGTTTCCGGGAGGCTGCCTGCTGATCCTCTGTGATCACCAGATCAGATGCGCAGCGTGAGTGGTCTATTGCCTTACCGATTTTTTCCAGTATCGATATCATCTGTTATCAGCCCTGCAGTCACTATCACTATACGTTTTCGCCCGTCTTCCATCGTCTCGATATCTGGGGCATTGTCCTCATCGTAGATAACGATAACGTCTTCTAGAGTTTCCAGTTTTCTTTTCCGTGGCTTAGGGATGTTCTCAGGAACTATCCGGAAAGATTCACCTGAAATTCCTAAGTCTTTTATTTTACGGGTGAAGGATTTGACCAGAGGATGATCTTCTTCCATTGGCCCAAAAATCTGGTTCAGCAGGAAAAGGGGCTCATCGGTGTTAAAGTCCTGCGCCCCATGATGTAACGTTTCATAAATCTTGTTAACACCACTACGTCTGATGTCATCCGGTAAAAGGTCGCGGTTCTTTTTGAAGACATCCTTGAGAGCGGCAACCAGCTTGTCGCTGAGGTCAGTTGTACTGTTGACGCGCTGCACCTGCAGAAAACGCTCAAAATAAACGGAGATATTGGTTCGTTTACTGCGATCCCGTACGACAACCTGTCCACCATGAGTATCTGCTGTCAAACGGACTAGGGCAATTTTCTGCATGGCTTCCGCTTTTTTAACGAAACTTTCGCGGAAGCGTTCGAGTTTGGGAACCTGAAACTCGTTTCCCTGCGCGTCCAGTACGTAACGCACCACATCCTCATTATCGTATTTAATGAGCGCAAACAGTTTTTCATCGTTGAGGGTGTTAAGCTCAAAAAGAAAGAATACCCCCATACTGGCATTTTTGGTGTGATGATGAGACTGAAAATCGTTTGCCAGAAAGGTAGACTGTTCGGTGAAGCAATTGGCGTCAGTATCGGCATGGTTCCTGATGAGGCGTAGAATACGCTCGGTATTGGACCATTCCGTAAACCGGAACATGTTGCCGCTTAATGCAGATTTAATCCTCTCCAGAAAAAAATCGACATGTTCAGGCGGTGAGATTTCACTGAGCAGTGCGGGGATCTCCAACTCTCCGCCAACGACATGGAAAATCATTCGCTTTATTGTCAGTGCATTAATTTCTTCATCCGTTAAAAAACTCATAGTGTCATCCCGTTATTTTGCTTCTTATTTTATCGTTAATTGCTGTGGTAGATTTCAACCCAGGTAGTATAGGTAATCACCTGTGCATGCGTATAATATTTCAAAGCAGGAGGAAGTGCAGAGAAACACCAGCGCCTCTGTGAAGAAATATATACAGGGAAAAGAAAAATAAGGAAACATTCTCCCGGCAGCAATGCCGGGAGAATGGATTATAAGCGTTGTTGTCTGGCGTAATCGAAAGGTGATACTGGGTTTTCACGGTTTGCATCCAGATAATCCGCCCACCACTGAAGCATTAGCCTGCGTTCCTCCAGAAACTCTGCTTTATGGATATATGCAGCCCGAACGCCGTTACGTTCCTGATGACTCATCTGGCGTTCAACCGCATCTCTGGACCACAGTCCTGACTCAATCAACGAACTACAGGCCATTGCCCTGAAGCCATGCCCACAGACTTCAACCTTTGTATCGTATCCCATCAGTCGCAACGCGTTATTCACCGTATTTTCACTCATGGGTTTCCACTGATTGTGGTCGCCAGTGAAAATCAGCTCGTGCCCACCACTGATAGTGTAGATCTGTTTCAGAATATCCATTGCCTGACTTGAGAGAGAAACCAGATGCTCTGTACGCATTTTAGAACCACGATGCGAGTACTTAACCCCTTCAATAGGTTTTCGCTCAGGGGGAATGGTCCACATGGCTTTCTCGAAGTCGATCTCAGTCCACCGGGCAAAGCGCAGTTCACTGGAACGGATGAAGATAAGCAGGGTGAGTTTTGTTGCCAGCCGGGTAAGAGGCTGCCCTCTATAGGTATCCAAACGCTCAAGGAGCTCTGAAAGGCGATTTAAGGCGAGGGCAGGGCGGTGCTGTCGTTTCACCGTCGTTAATGCGCCAGCCATATCCATGGCAGGGTTATAGCTGATAATGCCAGACTGAGCAGCATAACGCATGATGGCTGAGATTCGTTGCTGGAGGCGGGCAGCTATCTCGTATATCTCTTTGGCTTCAGCGGCTTTAACAGGAACAAGCAGGTCCGGCGTTTTCAGTGTGGTGATATCGCGTGAACCGATAAACGGAAAGACATGTGTTGCCAGACTTTTTAGTATTTTTTCACTATGCGAATCTGACCACTTTTTGTTGTTGTGGTGCCACTGCCGGGCAATGGTTTCAAACGTCTGGGCAGTATCAGGTACCGATTTTTGAACTCGTTTTTGTTCGCATGGATCAATGCCTTCTGTTATCTGTTTTCTTGCAGCATCGCGTTTTTCGCGAGCTTCGGATAACGAGACTTCCGGGTACACGCCAAGGGCAAGCGTTTTCTCTTTGCCAAGGAAGCGATAGCGGAGGCGCCAGTAGCGGGAACCATTGGGATGAACAAGCAAAAACATATTGCCGCTGTCGGCGAGTTTATAGGGTTTTTCATCCGGTTTTGCTGCCCGAATTTTAGCGTCAGTGAGCGCCATGGGTAAGGTCTCCTGCCAGTTGAAAAGGGTATAAATTTTATCGAATCAGGCTATACCCTCATTTGTACCCGCACAAGCGGCTTGATGTGGGTTGAAGTTGATTGAGTTGAGTGGAATCGAGTTATTGTGGAGGTGTTGATTCTGGCGGGTTTAGAATGCAAAAACGGACCTCCGTGGAGGTCCGTTGATATGAATTTGGTGCCCGGACTCGGAATCGAACCAAGGACACGGGGATTTTCAATCCCCTGCTCTACCGACTGAGCTATCCGGGCAACGGGGCGCATTAAACCTGATTCACCACGCTCCGTCAACGAAATTTCTTGAAATCGTTGCAGACTGCACAATCTATCACCACTTTGTTGAAAATGCACGCCAGGTCAGGCAAAAAACGCCGTCCACAGGGCAGAAATCGGCATGGCGAGCACCAACGCAGGCAGCATATTTGCCACCGCAAACATTTTAATTCCGCAAATGCGTAAACCGGTCGCCAGCAGCAGGACACCGCCAACTGCGGTGAAATCCCCCATCATTGCTGGCGTAGTCAGCGGCAAAATCAATGTGGCACAGGTGGCGAGCGTCAACTGAATAATCAGCATTGGTACAGAAATGACGGCCACAGCAAAACCGAGCGACGTCGCGAAAATAACCGCGGTAAAGAAATCGAGAAAGGCCTTGGCAATCAGGATGCTGGCGTCACCGGTCATCCCTTCGCGCATTGCGCCAAAAATACCGGTGCCGCTGGCGCAAAACAGAATGATGATCGCCACCAGGCTTTGAATAAACGATTCGTGAGCACTGTTGGCGTCCTGAGTATTTTTGCGCTTTTGCACCAGATTGCGCAGGGCATTCACACCGCCACTGATGCCGCGTTCGACATAGCACAACTCACCAATCAGCGTGCCGACAAGCGTGGCGAGTACCATCACGGGCAGATTAACGCATTTCACCACCAGCAGAATGCCGATACCCAGCGACGCAAGTCCAAAAATTGATGGCATGGAGGCTCGCACCCTTTCCGGCAGGCGATGGCTGAGCAGTGCGCCAAGGGTTCCACCTATCAAGACGGCGGCGGCATTGATAAAAGGGCCAGTTAACACGTTATCTCTCCCGAATGTTCATAAAACTGAATAATACGGCGCACAGAATAGCATTTTTATGCGAATCATCCGCCTCGTTGGTTGCGCCACCTGGGGAAAAGTGACATGATTGCGCGAATTTTCTTCCATCTCTCGGGGGCTTCTGATGACGCAGCTTTCAGCCGTTTATCGCCCGCTTTGCGCCAGCATGCGGCCTGCCGCCCGTTTCATTTTATCCCATACTTTACTCACCATGCGGTGAGGGTATCGCACGCTCACTGCAGGACAACAGTAAGATCAGAAGCGTTCTGCTTTTACTGATGTCTGGCGGTCGGAGCTGGTTCCGGTCAGACACGTTCGTTGGGTGAAGCACCTGCTTCACCTGGGGCCTTTTACTCCCCTGAAACGGGTATTCGTGCTTATGAAATCACTGAAAATTGCCGTCAGCCGCGAGCTGGTATCCACACTCTCCACCCACCGCGAAAAGGTGACGCTGGACAGTACAGACTTTACGGATGTGGCGGCAGTCGTCATGACGATGGCGGAGAGTCGTAGCGGCATTCTTATGCTGCTAAAACGAACGGGTTTTAACCTGCCGGTGTTCGTGTTTGCGAAAGACAATGCGGTCGAAACGCCGGAAGGCGTCACAGCGGTGATCGGCGGTAAAGATCAGGAGTGGCTGGAACTGGAAACCGCCGCCTGCGATTACGAAGACAATCTGTTGCCGCCCTTTTTCAACACGCTGCGCCAGTATGTCGAAATGGATAACAGTACCTTTGCGTGCCCAGGGCACCAGCACGGCGAATTTTTTAAGAAGCACCCGGCCGGGCGTCAGTTCTATGACTTTTTCGGTGAGAATGTCTTTCGCGCCGACATGTGCAATGCCGACGTGAAACTGGGGGATCTGCTGATCCACGAAGGTTCGGCGAAGCATGCGCAAAAATTCGCAGCAAAGGTGTTTAACGCCGATAAGACCTACTTCGTGCTTAACGGAACGTCTGCCGCTAACAAAGTCGTCACCAACGCGCTACTGACCCGGGGCGATTTGGTGCTTTTTGACCGCAATAACCACAAATCAAACCACCACGGCGCGTTGATTCAGGCCGGTGCGACGCCGGTTTATCTGGAAGCGGCACGCAACCCGTTTGGTTTTATTGGCGGTATTGACGATCATTGCTTTGATGAGCGCTATTTGCGCGAGCTCATCCGCGACGTCGCGCCGGAGAAAGCCGATCAACCTCGCCCGTTTCGCCTCGCGGTGATCCAGCTTGGTACGTATGACGGCACTATTTATAACGCTCGCCAGGTGATCGACAAGATCGGCAGCCTGTGCGATTACATTCTGTTTGACTCGGCGTGGGTGGGTTACGAGCAGTTTATCCCAATGATGGCCGACTGCTCGCCGCTGCTGCTCGATCTGAATGAAAACGATCCGGGGATTTTTGTCACCCAGTCGGTGCATAAACAGCAGGCGGGGTTCTCGCAAACCTCGCAGATCCACAAGAAAGATAATCATCTGCGCGGCCAGGCGCGTTTTTGCCCGCATAAGCGGCTCAATAACGCTTTCATGCTGCACGCGTCCACCAGCCCGTTTTACCCGTTGTTTGCTGCGCTGGACGTTAACGCAAAGATCCACCAGGGCGAGAGCGGTCGCCGCCTGTGGGCCGAATGCGTCGCGCTGGGCATTGAAGCGCGCAAAGCGATCATCGCCAACTGTAAAATGATCAAACCGTTTGTGCCCCCGGCGATCGGCGGGCGGCCGTGGCAGGATCATCCGACTGAGGTGATCGCCCGTGAACGCCGTTTCTTCAGCTTCGAGCCTGGCGATAAATGGCACGGCTTTGAAGGGTATGCGCAGGAGCAATATTTTGTTGATCCCTGCAAGCTGCTGCTGACTACACCAGGCATTGATGCCGAAACCGGTGACTATACTGAGTTCGGCATTCCGGCAACCATTCTGGCGCACTTTCTGCGCGAGAACGGGATTGTGCCGGAGAAATGCGATCTCAACTCGATCCTGTTCCTGCTTACGCCGGCCGAAAGCGCAGAGAAGATGGCGCAACTGGTCGCCATGCTGGCTCAGTTCGAGCAACATATCGAAGATGACACCCCGCTGGCCGATGTGCTGCCGACGATCTTTAACAAATACCCGGTGCGTTACCGCGATTACACTCTGCGCGAGCTATGCCAGGAGATGCACGATCTGTATGTCAGTTTTGACGTGAAAGATCTGCAAAAAGCGATGTTCCGCAAAGAGAGCCTGCCAGCTGTGGTCATGAACCCACAGGACGCCAACAGTGAATTTATTCGCGGCAATGTTGAGCTGGTGCGCATCAGCGAGGCGGAAGGGCGCATTGCGGCGGAAGGGGCACTGCCTTACCCGCCAGGCGTACTCTGTGTGGTGCCGGGCGAAGTGTGGGGCGGCGCAGTGCAGCGCTATTTCCTGGCGCTGGAAGAGGGCGTCAATCTGTTGCCGGGCTTTTCGCCGGAATTGCAGGGCGTCTATTCGGAAACCGATACGGATGGTATCAAACGCTTGTACGGGTATGTGCTGAAGTAATGTTTTGCCCCCTCACGCCGTGCAGGGTGAGGGGCAACATTCAGGCGGCAGCCCGACGGTACATACGGCGCGGGTGGCCAATTTTGCCATACTGCATCTCTACCGCCAGGAAACCGGCGTCTACGCAGTGCTCCAGATAACGCCGGGTGGTGGTTTTACTCAACCCGGTTTCGCTGACCACTTCATCTACCGAAAAACAGCGCTCCGCATCGTCGGCAAACAGCTTTTGCACCAGCGCCAGCGTATTCTCCTCGATGCCTTTGCTGCCATTATCCTGCCGGTAGTTTTTGGCCTGTAATTGATAGAGTGAGTCAACGTTTTGTTGGTCGACAACCTTCCATACCCGTTGCTGCTCGGCAAATTGCACAAAACGCTCAAGCGACTGACTCAGGCGCTTCCAGGAAACCGGCTTGAGAATGTAGTCGAAAGCGCCGTTGCGAATAGCAAGACTGCAGGTGTCCATGTCGCTGGCGGCGGTGATAAAAATCACCGAGCAATTCGCCCGGGCAATCAACGGATCGCTGATCAAGGTGATGCCTTTTCCATCCGGCAGGTAATTATCGAGTAAAACCAGTTGCGGCTGCGTACTGCTCAGCAACACCTGCGCGTCGGCAAGCGACGACGCAATGCCCACCAGGCGCAAACGTGGGTGTTTGCCGACCAGTTCAGCATGAAGCTGCGCAAGCGCGTTTTCATCTTCTACTATCAGCACGTCTATCTGTTCATGTCGCATAATTCTGATCTTCCAGGGTCGGTACGGGGCGCTGTACATTGCCCGTTTCAGGAATAAACAAAGAAAAAATAGCACCGCGAGGCGCGTTGGTGGAGACATCAATAGATCCACCTGCTTGCATAACGTAGCTGGCGATCAGATACAGGCCAAAGCCATGATCGCCACTGCGTTTGGTGGTCATCCCTCGCTCAAAAATCCGTTCGCGGATGGCCGGATCGATACCGATACCGCGATCCGCCACCTCAATGATCAGTTCCCGCTCATTAAGTAGGATTAGCACCTCCACCGGCTCATGCGGCAGCGGAGCGCGCTGTGTCGCCTCAATGGCGTTATCCAGCAGGTTGCCGATGATGGAGATCAGCTCCGCTTCTCCCAGCGATCCGCATGCTTTTTCCATCTGGCACAGCGGATCGAAGGCCAGCTCGACGCCTTTTTCACGCGCGCGGGCCGCTTTACCCAGCAGCAGACCGCACAAGGTCGGCGAGCTAAAGCGCGACGAGATAAAGTCCAGCAACTCCTGGGCATGTTCCGACTGCGCCTGGATATAGCGTACCGCTTCGTCGTAACGTTCCATATGCAGCAAGCCAGACAGGGTGGTCATGCGGTTTAGTTGTTCATGGCGCATAATGCGCAGGTTATCGACGTAGCGTTTGACCTGGCTAAGCTGTGCACTGAGCGTGTCAATCTCGTTGCGGTCGCGGAAGGTGATCACCCAACCCTGTAATTTATCTTCCAGCATGATGCGCACCCGGCTGGCAATCACCGTCAATTCGTTAAAACGGCAAATTTCATCGTGGGTATCTTTCTCCAGCATCACCGTGCGGGTGAAAAAGGGCCCCGGTGCAATCACCTCACCAATGGCCAGACCGCGTAACGCGCGCGTTGGCTGGCTTAACCCCAGCAATTTCCGCGCGGCCTGGTTGATCACCTCAATGCGCAACTCGCTGTCGACGGCGATTACCCCTTCATAAATCGATTCCATCATCGCTTTCTGCTGACGCACCAGCAGGCCGATTTCGCGCGGCTCCAGCGAAAAGATTTGCTTTTTAATGCCGCGGGTGAAAAACCAGGAAAAAATAAACAACGCGGCCAGCAACAACACGGCGGCAATAAAAATATTGATCACTTTACCCAGCGTAATGGTGTCGAGATAGCTGGTCAGATAGCCGACCGAAACAATACCGACGACATGCCCATTATCATCAAATATCGGCGCCTTGCTGCGCAGTGAAATCCCCAGCCCCCCTTTGCGAATGGTGGTGGTGCTTAACCCCTGTAATACCTCTTCGTTATCACCGCCAACCAGGGTTTTACCCACTACATCAGCATGGACGGAATGAAATAAATGGAGGCCTTTATTGTCACCGATAACAATAAAACTGGCATCGCTATGCGCGACAACTTTATGCATAAATTGCGTAATCGCCGGAATATCTTTTTCGGCCACCGAACGACGTAAATTCGGAATAATCGCGATCTCTTCGGCTTGTATTTTTGCTCTTGCACTCATTTCCTGGTATAGCTGGCGGCCAACGTCCTTGTAATAATAAACACCAAGCAAGGCAAAAAGGCCGGAGAAAAAAAGCACCAGCGAAATAAAAAGTTTGATTTGAAAGGATACTTTCATGACGGCACGCACAGCAGCTAACAAAGCGTCAATGTAGCATCTTTTACGGGCTTCGTGCGCAGTTTACTGGAAACTTGTGATCCCTTGCACAGCAAGCGTTGGCGGCAAAAAACAGCCTGTTAAATAATTCTTTTGGGAAATGTTATTAACTTGTGTTTCGATATAAAAGAAACCATAAAAACCACGCGCATAATTAAGGCGTGAATCACACAAAATAAAAGAAACCATAAAAACCATAGGCGCCATTAAAACTCCAATTTTATTATGCAGCTCCTCACATAAAGTGTGTGTTTAGCCCTTTAATCTGTACACACAAAATAACCAAGGGGCTTAATTATGAGCACAACTGACGATTCATTTTCTGTTACCTCTGAATCGCTGTCGATTCAAAAAACATCACTTAAAGATAAGTGGTGGCACATTATGGATACCTGGAAAGTAGGGATTATTCCACTGCCATTATTCCTGTTGGCGGGCGCGTTGATTGCTATCGACTGTCTGGGCGGCAAGCTTCCCAGCGATATCGTGGTGATGGTGGCGACACTGGCGTTCTTTGGTTTTGCCTGTGGCGAATTTGGTAAGCGCCTGCCGATCATTGGCAAACTGGGCGCGGCAGCGATTTGCGCGACCTTTATTCCGTCGGCAATGGTCTATTACGGCCTGCTGCCGGATGTGGTTGTGGAATCAACCACCAAGTTCTACAAATCCACCAACATTCTCTATCTCTATATCTGCTGCATTATTGTTGGCAGCATTATGAGCATGAACCGCACCACCCTGATCCAGGGCTTCCTGCGTATTTTCTTCCCAATGCTGTGCGGCGAAATCGTCGGCATGCTGGTCGGCATGGGCGTTGGCCTGATGCTCGGTATGGAACCGTTCCAGATTTTCTTCTTTATTATCCTGCCGATTATGGCGGGGGGCGTGGGTGAAGGCGCTATTCCGCTCTCCATTGGCTATGCTGCTCTGCTGCATATGGACCAGGGTGTCGCGCTGGGTCGTGTACTGCCGATGGTGATGCTCGGTGGTCTGACCGCCATTATTATCTCTGGCTGCCTGAACCAGCTCGGCAAACGCTTCCCGCACCTGACCGGTGAAGGCCAGTTAATGCCAAACCGTGAAAACGGGGACGAGAAAGCCTCTGCTGCACCGGCCTTTTCTGGCAAAACGGACGTGACCACTATTGCTGCAGGCGCGCTGTTGGCGGTCCTGCTGTACATGATCGGTATGCTGGGCCACAAACTGATTGGCCTGCCTGCACCGGTCGGCATGCTGTTTGCCGCGGTGCTGGTCAAACTGGCGCATGGCGTTTCCCCGCGTCTGCTGGAAGGCTCTCAGGTGGTGTACAAATTCTTCCAGACCTCTGTGACCTATCCAATCCTTTTCGCGGTTGGCGTGGCCATTACGCCGTGGCAAGAGCTGGTTCACGCTTTCACCCTCAATAACCTGCTGGTGATCGTGAGTACGGTGTCCGCACTGGTTGCGACAGGCTTCTTTGTTGGTAAAAAAATCGGCATGCATCCCATTGATGTGGCGATTATTTCCTGCTGCCAGAGCGGCCAGGGCGGTACAGGGGATGTTGCCATCCTGACGGCGGGCAACCGCATGAGCCTGATGCCATTTGCACAGATTGCTACCCGTATCGGTGGGGCGATCAACGTGTCGGTATCACTGCTGGTCCTTGGCAATTTCCTCGTCTGATTAAGCATTACAGGAACTGATATGAAACTCGCAAGCTTTGTCCATCAGGGGATCCGTAGCTACGGCATCGTCACGGCTGATGGCGTCATCAATCTGGGTCAGCGCCTGGGCGATCGTTACGGTGATTTGAAGTCGCTGCTCGCCGCCAACGCGCTGCAAGAAGCGCAACAGCTGGCTGGCGAAACGCCGGATATTCGCTTCGATGATCTCCAATTTCTGCCGGTGATCGACAACCCAGGGAAGATTCTCTGCGTTGGCATGAACTACGCCGAAAAGCGCAAAGAATTTGATCAGCACAACCCGGCACCTACGCTGTTTGTCCGCTTTGCCGACTCACAAACCGGGCATAACGCACCGGTACTGAAGCCACGTCACTCCAGCGAATTCGACTATGAAGGCGAACTGGCGGTGATCATCGGTAAAGGCGGTGAAAACATCAGCCGTGAGACAGCGCTAAGCCATGTGGCAGGTTACAGCTGCTACATGGATGGCTCAGCGCGCGACTGGCAGCACACCTGGTTTACCGCCGGTAAAAACTGGCGGCAGACCGGCGCGTTCGGGCCGTGGATGACCACCGCTGATGAAATCCCGGATCCGCATGCGCTGGCAATCCGCACCTGGCTGAATGGCCGCATGGTACAGGACGACAACACCGCCAGCATGATCCACAAGGTGGCGGAGCTGATTGAGTATATCAGTACCTTTACCAGCCTGACGCCGGGTGACGTGATTATCACCGGTTCGCCTGGCGGAGTGGGTAAAAAACGTAACCCACCGCTGTTTATGAAAGCGGGCGATCGCATTGAAGTGGAAATCGAGAATATCGGCCATCTCAGTAATGTGATTATCGATGCGCCAGCCCATGCGCTGACGGCAGCGCACTAAGGACGAAGGCAAGACCATGCAAGCACGACCCCCCATCGACTTCCGCGTAGCGGAAGTCAACGGCAATACTCAACGGCTGGCTTCTATCCGCACGTTGCTCGCAGACAGCGGTTTAGGTATGGACAGCGATATCACCACTTTCGTTGAAGCCTGGTCGGGAAACCGACTGGTGGGTTGTGCGGGGCTGGCCGCCAACGTCATCAAGTGTGTGGCAGTCGATGAAGCGCTGCGCGGTGAAAACCTCAGCGCGCGGCTACTCGCAGAAGTTGAAAACCTTGCGCTGGCGCGTGGCCATTTTCATCTGTTCTTGTGCACCCGTCCGTGCAACCGGGAGCGTTTTCAGCACAGCGGTTTCTGGCCTGTAGCGCAAAGTGGCAACAATGCGATTCTGATGGAGAACACACCGTCTGGCATTCAGCGTTATTGCCGTACGTTACAGGCCGATCGCGTGCCGGGAAAGCGCATTGGCGCGATTGTGATGAACGCCAATCCCTTCACCCTCGGGCACCGTCATCTGGTTGAACAAGCCGCGCAATCCTGCGACTGGCTGCACTTGTTTGTGGTGCGTGAAGACGCGTCGTTCTTCTCTTTCGCCGCGCGGCTGAAAATGGTGAAGGCAGGCGTCGCCCATTTGGCCAATGTCACCGTACACGAAGGCTCTCAATACATCATTTCTCGCGCTACCTTCCCGGCCTACTTCCTTAAAGAGACAGGAAAAGTGCAGCAGGCGTGGAGTGAAATCGATCTGCTTATTTTCCGTAACTATATCGCCCCGGCGCTCGGCATTACGCATCGCTTTATTGGCAGTGAGCCATTTTGCGACGTGACCCGCCAGTACAACCAGACCATGCATCAGCTGCTGGCTGGTGCGGTGGAGGTGCGGGAAATCCCACGTATCAAAGCCACGGGTACTGCCATCTCGGCATCGGAAGTGCGTCGTTTACTGAAAACACACCAGTTTTCCCGTATTCGGGAAATTGTACCGGATACCACTTTCGCGCATCTGGAATCCCATTACAGCGCGGAAGTCGCTTAAAAATCAGGAATGTCATTATGAAAATTGTTAGGGAGGCGCTGGCCGGGACTATGGAGTCCAGCGACCTGATGGTGAAAATAGCGCCCGCCGAAGGCGAGCTTGAAGTGGTTGTTCACAGTGAAGTGATCAAGCAGTTTGGCGATCAGATCCGTCAGGTAGTGAACGCCACGCTGCGTGCAATGGATGTGCGCCAGGGGTTAGTGATCATTGAAGACAAAGGCGCACTGGACTGCGTGATCCGCGCCCGTCTGCAAAGTGCGGTGCTGCGTGCCGCCGAAGGGAGTGAAATCGAGTGGGGGAAACTGCTGTGAAAAAACTTCGTCGTAGCATGCTGTTTCTGCCAGGCGCGAATGCCGCCATGCTCTCTACCGCGTTTATTTATCGCCCGGATTCGATCATGTTCGACCTGGAAGATGCGGTCGCTCTGCGTGAAAAAGACACCGCGCGTCTGCTGGTCTTCCATGCGCTGCAACACCCTATGTATCAGGACATCGAAACGGTGGTGCGTATTAACCCACTGAATACTCCGTTTGGCTTGCCGGATCTGGAAGCGGTCGTCCGCGCTGGCGTGGATGTGGTGCGTTTGCCAAAAACCGACACCCCGGAAGATATTTACGAACTGGAACGTCACTTGGAGCGTATTGAGCTGGCGTGCGGCCGCGAAGTGGGATCAACCCGCGTGATGGCGGCAATTGAGTCCGCTATCGGCGTGATTAATGCAGTGGCCATTGCCCGCAGTTCCCCGCGTCTGATTGGCATTGCGCTGGCGGCCTTCGACTACGTTATGGATATGCAAACCGAGCGCGGTGACGGTACCGAGCTGTTTTATGCACGTTGCGCCGTGCTGCACGCTGCCCGTGCTGCCGGTATAGATGCTTTCGACGTGGTGTGGTCAGACGTTAACGATGAGGCGGGGTTCCTGCGTGAAGTCGAGCTGATCCGCAAAATGGGCTTTAACGGCAAGTCATTGATTAACCCGCGCCAAATCGACCTGTTGCATAACGCCTATGCGCCAACACAGCAGGAAGTTGACCACGCTAAGTTGGTTATCGAAGCTGCGGAAGAGGGGGAGCGTAACGGCCTTGGGGTTGTCTCGCTGAACGGCAAAATGATTGACGCCCCGATTATTAATCACGCGCAGATGGTGCTGGAACGTGCGGCTGCGTCCGGCGTGCGTCAGTAAGGAAAGAACAATGAATCAAACAGAACTTCTTCACGTTAATTTTCCCCATCTGCGTGATTTAAAACCTTTTGATAGCGCCCATGCAGCCACACCCTGGCTGGCGGACGTTAACAGCAAACATACCCGCAAACTCTGCGCCACGCTGGAAGATGCGATTGCCCGTAGCGGCCTGAAAGATGGTATGACCATCTCTTTTCACCACGCGTTCCGCGAAGGCGATCGGGTGATTAATAATGTGATCGCGACCCTCGCGCGTCTGGGTTTTAAAAACCTGACGCTGGCATCCAGCTCACTGATGACCTGTAACGATGCCCTGATCGAACACATCCAGAACGGGGTGATTACCCGAATCTACACCTCTGGCATGCGCGGCAAACTGGCTGATGCCATCTCGCACGGCCTGATGGCGGAGCCGGTACAGATCCACTCCCACGGTGGCCGCGTGAAACTGTTGCAGGACGGCGAGCTGAATATTGATGTCGCGTTCCTGGGGGTACCGTGCAGCGATGAGTTTGGCAATGCCAATGGCACGCAGGGTAAATCCGTTTGCGGGTCGCTGGGTTACGCGATGGTCGATGCGCAGTTCGCCAAAAAAGTGGTGCTGCTGACCGAAGAACTGGTGCCGTTCCCGAATATGCCGGCCAGCCTGGGACAGGATCAGGTCGATCTGATTGTACAGGTGGAGAGCGTTGGCGATCCGGCGAAAATCAGTGTCGGCGCGGCACGCGTCACCAGTAACCCGCGTGAGCTGATGATCGCCCGTTATGCCGCCGACGTGATTGAACATTCAGGCTATTTCAAAGATGGCTTTTCCATGCAGACCGGCTCCGGAGCGGCAGCCACCGCGGCGACCCGCTTTATGGAAGCGAAAATGGAACGTCATGGCGTAAAAGCCCGTTTCGCGCTCGGCGGCATTACCGGCAGTCTGGTGGATCTTCATGAAAAAGGGCTGATCGAAAAACTGCTCGATACCCAGTGCTTCGATGGCGAGGCGGCGGCATCACTGCGCCGTAACCCGAACCACGTAGAGATCTCCACCAATGTGTACGCCAATCCTGGCGGTAAAGCAGCAAGCTGCGATCAACTGGATGTGGTGATCCTCAGCGCGCTGGAGATCGATGTTGATTTTAACGTCAACGTGATCACCGGTTCTGACGGCGTAATGCGTGGCGCTTCCGGCGGTCACTGTGATGTGGCCGCAGCGGCAAACCTGACGATTGTGGTTGCGCCACTGCTGCGTAGCCGCATTCCGACGGTAGTAAAACGCGTGACCACGCTGCTGACACCAGGGGAAAGCATTGATGTGCTGGTCACCGATCACGGGATTGCCGTTAACCCGGCGCGCCCGGAAATCCGCGAGCGTTTGCTGGCGGCAGGGCTGAAAATCGTTGATATCGACACGTTGTATCAGCGCGCCATCTCCCTGACCGGCGAACCGAAACCGATCGCCTTTACCGACCGCATCGTCGGGGTGATCCGGTACCGCGACGGCAGCGTGATTGATGTTGTTCGTCAGGTTAAAGAGGAAAATCAATGACCACACTGACGCCCGTGAGAGCGGGCGTCAGCCTTGAAGCGTTGCTGGCGGCGAAAGATAGTCGCGCAGCGCGTCAGGCTGACTGGCTCACTCACTATCAACAACCGGTCATTTCACTGACGCTGGTGACACCCGGTGCCGTAAAAGACAGTATCCGCTATCGCAATACTATGGGCGTGGCGCTGCAAGCCTGCGACCAGTTGCTGTGGCAACATCACTGGAACGTACTGGACAGGCAGGTACTTTGGTTGCCAACCGGCGCGGAAGCCTTGTGGTGTGTTGAGCACCCGGCGGTGGAAATTAAAGCCCGCTGCGTGGAGATGGAGCAAACGCATCCCCTCGGCAGGCTGTGGGATTTTGACGTGTTCTGCCCTCATAACGGGCAGGTGGGTCGCCATTCACTGGACCTGAACACGCGTCGTTGCCTGGTTTGCGATGAACCGGCGCACGCTTGCGCACGGTCACGCCGCCACCCTGTCGACGACGTGACAGCCCGCGTAGAGAGATTAATCGATGGCTGGTTTGCTCGCGACTAAACCGCAAGCAGCGGATGTTCCTTCTCTGGCGGCGCAGGCGCTGCGCCTTGAACTGGATTTAACCCCAAAACCGGGGCTGGTGGATCGGGCAAACTCCGGGTCGCACCAGGATATGGATCATCGTCTGTTTTTAACCAGTATCGCCGCCATCACGCCGTGGTTTCAGGTATTCGAGCAGGCGGGCAGACAGCACGCGCATCAACCCTCAAGCGAACAACTGCGCCTGTTGCGGCCAGCCGGCATTGCCTGCGAACAGGCAATGTTTGCCGCCACTAACGGGGTGAATACGCATAAAGGCGGTATTTTTTCCCTGGGATTATTGTGTTTTGCCGCCGGGCGCTTGCAGGGGCAAAACCGGATTATCAGCGCTGATGCGCTGTGCCTGCAGGTCAGTGAAATCTGTTGTGGCCTTGTGGAGCGTGAGCTGGCCACCCGTTCGCTGGCGGTAACAGCAGGCGAAAAGCAGTTTCGCGATTACGGCCTGACCGGGGCGCGTGGTGAAGTTGAGCAAGGCTTTGTCACTGTGCGACGCGCAGTGTTGCCGTTCTGGTATCAGGAACAGGGCGAGCGGCGATTGCACAACGCATTGCTGCGGCTGATGGCCGCCAATGCCGACAGCAATCTGGTATCGCGCGGGGGCATGACAGGACTGCGTTATGTACAGGATTATGCGGTGAGGCTACTGGCCACGCAGTGGGATACTGCCGCACTGCGCCAGATGGATGAGGCACTGATAGCCCGGCGTTTAAGCCCAGGTGGCAGCGCTGATCTACTGGCGGTTGCCTTTGTGCTGGCTATGGTCGGGTAACTCTGCACTGGCCGCTGAGCCTCATACCACTCAGGCAATAAAAAACCCGGCGCCAGGCCGGGTTTTCTGTTTTACGCTTTCTGCGCGACGCCTTCAGGCTCTCGCACATGTTTATATTTAAACAACGTGACGAAGGCGAAAGCCAGTACCAGCGAATAACCTGCGAAAATCAGCCATACCGTTTTCCAGTCAGTGATGCCTGCGGTGGTGTAGATTTCTACCACTTTGCCACTGACCATACCACCGAGGATACAGCCAAAGCCGTTGGTCATCATCAGCAGCATCCCCTGCGCACTGGCGCGGATAGCCGGGTTAACTTCTTTCTCAACGAACACCGAACCGGAGATGTTGAAGAAATCGAAGGCGCAACCATAAACGATCATCGACAGCACCAGCAGCACGGTGCCAAACGGCGTCGGATCGCCGAAAGCGAACAGGCCGAAACGCAGCACCCAGGCGAAGATACTGATCATCATGACGTTCTTAATGCCGTAGCGGCTCATAAAGAACGGGATAGCCAGGATAAAGGCGGTTTCGGAGATCTGCGAAATCGACATCATCACTGACGCGTGCGTCACAATAAAGCTATTGGCGAACAGCGGGTTGCTATCGAAGCTGTGCAGGAAGGTGTTACCGAACATGTTGGTGATCTGCAACTCTGCGCCCAGCAGCATCGAGAAGATGAAGAAGATTGCCATACGCTTGTTTTTAAACAGTGCGAAAGCATTCAGGCCCAGCATTTCCACCCAGGTCTGCTTCTCTCTACTTTTGGCGACCGGCATATGCGGCAGCGTCAGGGAGATCAGGCTCAACACCAGCGACAAGCCCGCGCCAATATAAAGCTGCATATGGCTGAGTTCAAAGCCCGAGAAGCTGACTGCCCACATCGCCAGAATAAAGCCGATGGTGCCCCAGATACGGATGGGCGGGAAATCCTTCACGATATCGTAGCCGGCAGATTGCAGGCGGAAATAGGAGATGGTGTTCACCAGGCCAAGCGTTGGCATATAGGCCAGCGAGTTGAGCAGGATAATCGCGAACATGGCCCCCGGCGTGGTGACGCCCGCAGCAATGAACAGTGTGATTGCCCCAACCAGATGACACAGCGCATATACCCACTTCGCACTGAGCCATTTATCGGCCACGATACCAAGCAGTGTCGGCATAAGCAGCGAGGCGATACCCAGCGAGCTGTAAACGGCACCAATTTCCGCTCCCTCGAACTTCAGGGTAACGAACATATAAGAGCCAAGTGTAGTCAGCCAGCTTCCCCACAGGCAGAACTGCAGAAAGATAATGACTTTCAGCTGCAGCTTAAGATTCATGCTAATTTCCTCACAAAGGAGACGGATAGATGTTGGAATGGGCACAATTACTATTGTTATCTGTCACGATCCTACCACTAACGGCGTGTCGAATTTGTTATGCCCGACATAAAAATGCAAACTTCCTCTGATTGCAATTCCGTATGGTGACTCATGTCACAATTTTACGCAACCGTTTGCATTTCCCAGAGGAAACGTTTATGCCTCTTTCCTTCTCAACAGAAAGAGGCATACACGAAACGATTAATTACGGCGCCAGGTTTTTTGCGCGGTATTCACTTTGTAGAGGTAACGGCGGGATTCTGCCGACGGATGGCGGGTGGTCAGGGTCTGGTAAACATCGCCGGGCGTCATGGTATTAATGATGTTCGCCGCCTGCACCTTATCGCTGGAGAAGACGCGTAACACACTGCCTGCACCGCCGTTATAGGCGGTGATCACCGCATAACGGCGTGATGTCGGGTTGCTGATGCCAGAAAGATAAACATTGTTCAGCATCGCCAGATAAGCTGTGCCGGTATCAATATTACTCTGAGGATCAAACAGGTAGCTCCTGTCCGGCGTACCCGATTTCCCCTGTGCGCGGAACACATCTTTCCCGGCGCTGTGCTGTACGACCTGCATCAGGCCAAGCGCATCGGAGCGGCTGACAGCGTAAGGGTTAAAAGAAGATTCGGTTTGCATGATGGCCAGAATCAGCGACTCTTCGACACCATATTTACGCGCGGCCTGGCGCACCATGCCCACGTATTTATGTGCGCGTTTATCGAGGTGGTTCGGGACCAGATTAATGGTCACGCTGTAAATCATATGCAGGCCATTGCTGCGGCTTTTTAACCGCGTTTGCAGCAGATAATCGGCAAAACGCACGGCGCGCCACTGCCAGCGAATCGCTTCGCCGTTGTTATCCAGCACCTGACCATACAAGAACGGCTCTTTGGAAATCTGAATGTCGTCGGCATCGGAATAGAGATCGATAGATCCCGGATCGTCGCCCATCAGCAGGGTTTTGATAATTGCCTCGCGCAAGTGCGCAGCGGGCTCAGTGCCGGCAATGGTTTCGACAGTAATAGTACCTTCGTCGAAGTTAATATGGCTTCGGGTCTGATACTGGTCGGTGTATTTAACGTAATCCTTCGGCCCTGCGATCAGAACTTCGTTAAAGCCCCATAAATTTTCAATATTGTGGGCGAACTGCCCCATCAAAATGTCAAAACCGTTGGTGTCTTTGATCCAGGCTTCGTTATAGTCTTCGCCTGCTTTTTTAGAGCTGGAACAAGAAATCAGCAACGGCGCAATAATGGCAAGCGCTAAAAATTTTTTCATCATTCCGGGATGCAGTTGTGTGGGTGTGAACGCGCCGGTGATGCACGCAGGCTGGCACTCTTTTGCCTGTTTAGCGGCGTTGCCAGCCGGCGGGCGATCAGAAGCTTATTTTTTTTCTTGCGGCGTATAGCCTTCAATGTGCACGTCTTTGCCCTCGAAGAGGAAATTCACCATCTCCTCTTCTAACAGCTTGCGGTGCTCCACATTCATCATGTTGAGTTTTTTCTCGTTGATCAGCATGGTTTGCTTCTGCTGCCACTGCTTCCAGGCTTCCTTCGAGATCTCGTTATAAATACGTTTACCCAGATCGCCCGGATAGAGCTGGAAGTCCTGCCCTTCCGCTTCACGTTGCAGGAAGGTACAAAAAATGGTTCTGCTCATAAGTCATCCTCTTTCATGCGCGAAGCGACAGGGCTTCGGCGCGTAATTGCTGTATCAGGCGTTCCACCGGAGCCGCCAGACCGACCGACGGCGGTTGCGCTAAGTTATACCAAAGACCCACGCCTTCATCCATGCAAGACGAGAACGAGGACACGCCAAGCCACATCGGTACAATATCCAGATGGAAATGGCTAAAAGTATGGCGGAAAGCGACCAGTTGGCTGAGATTATCTGCATTTATATTTCTCTGTGCCAGCCAGTCTCGTAGGCCCGACTCATCACTGAACTGCGGGAAGCAGAACAATCCGCCCCATAGCCCGCTCGGCGGACGCTGTTCAAGATAGACCTCGCTTTCATGCTGCATCAGCAGGAAGTAACCGGTGCGTTCAGGAAGCGTCTGCTTCGGTTTTTTGCCGGGATATTGTGCCCAACTGTGCGCGGCATACGCTTCGCAGCCGGTTTGTAATGGGCACAACTCGCACTTTGGCTTTGAGCGTGTGCACACCATTGCTCCCAGATCCATCATCGCCTGGTTAAAGCGTTCAACGCCTTTTGCTGGCGTGACCTCGGTACTGATCGTCCACAGGCGTTTTTCCACCTCTTTTTTACCCGGCCAACCGCCAACGGCGTAGCAGCGCGCCAGCACGCGTTTGACGTTGCCATCAAGGATGGGAAAATGTTTGCCCAGCGATAAAGAGAGGATCGCGCCCGCTGTTGAGCGGCCTACGCCGGGCAGGGCGGCGACCTCCTCGAATGTTTCCGGGAAATGACCGCCATGATGCTGCGCGACTTGCTGCGCGGCTTTGTGTAAGTTGCGGGCGCGGGCGTAATAACCCAGCCCGGTCCACAGATGCAACACTTCATCCAGCGGCGCATTGGCCAGATCGGTTACCGTCGGGAAACGCACCATAAAGCGCTGGAAATAGGGAATAACGGTTGCCACTTGGGTCTGTTGCAACATCACTTCCGATAGCCATACTTTGTAGGGCGTTTTTTCAGTTTGCCAGGGCAGGGTTTTTCGCCCGTATTTGTCGTACCAGTCCAGAACCTGGGCTGAAAATTGAGACGCTTGCATGGTCACCAGAATCGCGTTGTCAGGGGCGAAGATTGCAGCACAGAGGCACCGCGCTGTAAATCGGAACTTTTACGATGCTTGCATCGGGCGATGAACTTTGGATAATGCCCGTTTCCTGAACACTCTCACAAGCAGAACACTGTATGAATAACGACGTCATTTCACCGGAATTTGATGAAAATGGTCGCCCGCTGCGCCGGATCCGCAGTTTCGTCCGTCGTCAGGGCCGCCTGACCAAAGGGCAGCAGCACGCGCTGGATCACTACTGGCCGGTGATGGGCGTTGAATTCACGGAACAGCCTGTGGATTTTACCGCGCTGTTCGGCCGCAACGCGCCGGTGACGCTGGAGATCGGTTTCGGTATGGGTGCTTCGCTGGTTGAAATGGCGAAACTCCGCCCTGAGCAGAACTTCCTGGGGATCGAAGTCCACTCGCCGGGCGTGGGAGCTTGTCTCTCTTCCGCACACGAAGAGGGGATCGGCAACCTGCGAGTGATGTGCCACGATGCCGTAGAAGTGCTGCACAAAATGATCCCTGACAATTCTTTAAACATGGTTCAGCTGTTTTTTCCTGACCCGTGGCATAAAGCGCGCCATAATAAACGCCGTATTGTTCAGGTACCGTTTGCTGAACTGGTGAAGAGTAAGCTTAAGCTGGGTGGCGTGTTCCATATGGCGACCGACTGGGAAGCGTATGCGCAACATATGCTTGAAGTGATGTCGTCTATCGACGGTTATACAAACCTGTCGGCGACCCACGACTATGTACCGCGTCCGGCGTCGCGCCCGGTAACCAAATTTGAACAGCGTGGCCATCGTCTTGGTCACGGCGTATGGGACTTAATGTTCGAGAGGGTGAAATAATGGCAACAAACCGCAGCCGCCGTTTGCGTAAAAAAATGCATATCGACGAATTCCAGGAACTGGGCTTCTCTGTGGCGTGGCGCTTCGCCGAAGGCACCAGCGAAGAGCAAATCGACAAAACCGTTGATGACTTTATTCAGGAAGTGATTGAGCCGAACAAGCTGGCGTTTGACGGCAGCGGTTACCTTGCATGGGACGGGCTGATTTGCCTGCAGGAAGTGGGTAAATGCACGGAAGAACATCAGGCCATCGTGCGTAAATGGCTGGAAGACCGCAAACTCGATGAGGTGCGTATTAGCGAACTTTTCGACGTTTGGTGGGACTAATCAAGCATAAGGGGCCAGCATTAGCTGGCCCGTTTTGTCTCTACAGGAGTTTTTTATGATGCGCAAAACGCTGCTGGCGGCTGCCCTGACACTGACCGCCTTTGCCGCGCAGGCGGATTATCAGTGTAGTGTGACCCCACGCGACGATGTGATCCTCAGCCCGCAAACCGTGCAGGTTAAAGGTGAGAACGGCAATCTGGTTATCACGCCGGATGGCAATGTGATGTTTAACGGCAAGCAATATACGCTCAGCGCTGCTCAGCGCGAACAGGCGAAGGATTACCAGGCGGACTTGCGTAGCGCACTGCCATGGATTGACGATGGCGCGCGCAGTCGCGTGGAGAAAGGCCGGGTTGCGCTGGATAACATCATCGTCAAAGAAGTCGGTGAAAGCAGCAGCATGCGCAGTCGTCTGACCAAACTGGATGCGCAACTGAAAACGCAGATGAACCGCATTATTGAACATCGTAGCGATGGCCTGGCCTTCCATTATAAAGCGATTGATCAAGTCCGGGCGGATGGCCAGCAACTGGTGAATCAGGCGATGGGCGGCATCCTGCAGGACAGCATTAACGAAATGGGCGCTAAAGCCGTACTGAAGGGGGGCGGTAATCCTCTTCAGGGCGTGTTGGGCAGCCTTGGTGGTCTGCAAACCGCTATTCAGAATGAGTGGCAAAACCAGGAAGCGGATTTCCAGCAGTTCGGAAAAGACGTCTGCAAACGCGTGGTGTCGTTGGAAGATAGCCGTAAGGCATTAACTGCCGGGCTAAAATAATCCTTCTTATAGCCTTCTTTTTTAAGAGGGCTAATTATCGCTTTACTCTCGCACATTTCATCTCCCCCAATATTCTGCCTACTTAAACTCTCTTTTTTTAGAAATTTATCTAATGATATTTCGGAAATGTATTAAGCGAGGTTTTGTATTAATTTGATGGATGTTTATTCTCCTTTTGGAATAAGAATGATAGTGATAGAGTGGCTCCCTAAATTACGGGTATGACTATTGAATGGATTAATATGTCAACATTTAATATTCCTCACGGAAATAATGAGAGTGTATACGGGCCGAATATTGCCCCGTTCAAAAAAGATGAAATAGATCTTTTGGATTTATTTCGGATTTTGTTGAACAGTAAAAAATTCATTATAGCCATCGTTGTGGCGTTTGCGGCGGCAGGTTTCTTTATTTCATTGTTGTTGCCGCAAAAATGGACCAGCCGGGCAGAAATCACCCCTGCCGAGAAAATTCAGTGGAGTGAGCTTAATCAGGCCATTAATACCCTTGATACTCTTGGCGTGAAAGCACCGGTAACCGCCGAACAGGTCTTTAATCTGTTTCTCAAAAATTTTAATTCACAAACGCTACAGGAAAAGTTTTTAGGCTCTTCGCCGTTGGTGGCAGATTTCCCGCAGCTTAAGAATGCAGAGCCGGAGGCGCGACACCGCGGCATTGTCCAGCTTGCCCAGCAACTCAATGCGGTCAATAATCTCACCGATAAAAATAGCCAATCCATGCCTTATCCGTCATGGACGTTAAGCTTCACAGCACCGAATGCACAAGACGCACAGCAGGTTCTTAACCGCTATATTAATTATGTTTCAGAGTTGGTAGTTAAGGAAACTGTAGATACTTTACGGGATGAAGTGGCATTAAGAACCAATTTTGAAAAAGACTCGCTGGAAATAGAGCGTGTTGAAATGCTTAATAAGCATGATGCGAGTATTCACCGTTTAAACTATTCGCTTATTGTGGCGAACGCCGCTGGTATCAAACGCCCGGTTTATAGCAATGGCCAGATAGTACAGGACGACCCGGATTACTCTATTGCGCTCGGTTCAGATGGTATTGCGGAAAAACTTAAGATTGAAAATTCCATTAAAGATGTGACGCGATTGGATCCTGCGTTTCTTAACCGCGAATATCGCTTATCACAACTGCAAAAGATCAATTTAAAAGACATTGATTTTAAACCTTTTAAATATCAGCTTTCCCCTTCATTGCCTTTAAAAAAAGATGGTCTGGCAAAAAGCCAGTTAATGATCATGATGGCGATTCTGGGCGGCGTGATTGCCTGTGCTGTTGTGCTGGTTCGCTCTGCATTCCAGCATCATGACATTGTCAGCAAACAAGAACATGAGGCGGTGAAAAGCGTGCCCGCCGTAGCAGGCACGGCAGAGCGGTTATTCGGCAAGGAACAGTTCAAGGAGTGAATTTAAGAATAGCTTTCCGTGCTCGGTTATCTGCCACGCATTCTCATTTTCAGTCAGATAATTAAGCGACAGCGCCTGGTCGATCTGAGCGCGGATAGCACTTTCATCTAAGCCGGTATAACGAGAAAACTCCGCGCGCGGCGCGGGTTCAAGCAGACGAAAACGGTTCATAAAGAACTCGAACGGTTTATCCTGCGCTTCCACCTCATGCTGCTTATCCAGATAGTTACCCTGCATATAACCACGAGGATGGCGCGTTTTTGCCGTTCTTAAAATGCGGCCATCCGCCAGGGTCACTTTGCCATGCGCGCCGCAGCCAATACCCAGATAATCGCCGAAACGCCAGTAGTTCAGGTTGTGCTGACATTGGTAGCCGGGTTTGGCATAGGCTGAGGTTTCGTACTGCTGATACCCGGCAGCGGTAAGGATCTGATGACCTTGCTCGAAGATATCCCACAGCGCATCATCATCCGGTAATACAGGCGGGCGAGAGCCGAACAGGGTGTTGGGTTCGATAGTGAGCTGATACCAGGAAAGATGCGGCGGATTAAGCGCAATCGCCTGGCGCAGATCGTCCAGCGCCTCTTCCAGCGACTGATCCGGCAGGCCATGCATTAAATCAAGATTAAAACTGCGCAGCCCAAGGCCGCTTGCGAGACGTGCAGCGCGCCGGGCTTCCTCCGGGCCGTGAATACGCCCCAGGCGCTGGAGTTTGTTGTCGCTAAAACTTTGCACACCAATCGAAATGCGGTTCACTCCGGCGCGCTGATAATCGACAAACCGGTCTGCTTCCACGGTGCCTGGATTGGCTTCCATGGTGATCTCCGCATCAGCAGCGAGAGGCAGCCGTTCACGCACACCATCAAGGAGTGTTTGCATCGCCGGGCCGGAGAGCAGGCTCGGCGTACCGCCACCAATAAAAATGGTCTTTATTTCCCGTCCCTGTGCATAGGGCACATCGGCATCCAGATCGTTCAGCAGGTGCTGCACATAATCGTCGTGCGGGACTTCGCCTTTTAACGCATGGGAATTGAAGTCGCAGTACGGGCATTTCTGCACGCACCAGGGAATGTGAATATAAAGACTCAGAGGTGGCAAATCAGCCATTACGCAGTGCTTCCAGTAACAGTTTTAACGCCTGCCCCCGGTGGGAGAGGGCGCTTTTTTCTTCGCGGGTTAGCTCCGCAGCGGTTTTCCCGGCAGAGGGAACAAAGAATACGGGATCGTAACCAAAGCCGCCATCACCGGCAGGCTGGCGGGTAATCACGCCCGACCAGCTACCGTGGCATACCAGGGGAGTAGGATCGTTGGCATGACGCATATAGACCAGCACGCAATGGAACTGTGCCTGACGTTCAGTGTCCGGAACCTCTTTTAAAGCATCCAGCAGTTTTTCCAGGTTCTGCCGATCGCTGGCATCAACACCCGCATAACGAGCGGAGTAGATCCCAGGAGCGCCGCCCAGCGCGTCCACCGCCAGACCTGAATCATCGGCAATCGCCGGTAAACCCGTTATCTGCGCAGCATGGCGCGCTTTGAGGATCGCGTTTTCAATAAAGGTCAGGCCGGTCTCTTCCGCAGACTCAACACCCAGATCGGTTTGCGCCACAATCGTGAGGCCAAAATCAGTGAGTAGCGAGGCAAGCTCGCGCACTTTACCGGCATTACCGGTAGCGAGGACAACTTTCTGCATAAGGGATCCTAATTTATCAACGCCGCGACTTCCGTCGGGATCTGTTGCGGATGCGTGATTTTAATCTGTTTGTGGCGGCCCAGGTCGCCTTTTTCAATGACGACCTGGTTTTTCGCCACGCGAAACTGTTTCGCAAGGTATTTGACCAGATGCGCATTGGCCTGGCCATCCACTGGCGGAGCGGTGATGGCGACTTTTAATTCATCGCCATGTAAGCCAATGATTGCGTCCCGGCTGGCTTTCGGCTGAATATACAGCCGTAACACCAGCCCGTCTTCACAGACTGCAGCGGCACTCATAGCGCCATCCACAGCCCCGGCAGCAGGATATTGCCGGTGGATTGCAGCAGTTCAGCAACCCCCATGTTGATCACGTACAGCAGCAGCACGAGGATCATAGGCGAAAAATCAATTCCCCCCATTGAGGGCAGCAGATTACGGATAGGACGCAGCAACGGTTCCGTCAACTGCATCAAAACGTACTCCACCGGGCTACGCCCCTGGCTGACCCAGCTCATGATCGCCATCACCAGCAGAACCCAGAAAATCATCAGACCGATGGTTTTCAGCAAGATCAACAGCGCAGAGATCCAGATAATCGGCTGGAAGGTGACCACCATAAACAGCACGATGGCTTTGATAAAACTCAGGACAAACGCGATCAGTAGCGAGGCGCTATCAATCGGCCCGAGCGGCGGCAGAATACGGCGAAGCGGCCCGACAATCGGCTGCGTGGCCTTGACCACGAACTGCGAAAATGGGTTGTAAAAATCGCAGCGTGCCCACTGCATCCAGACGCGCAACAGCAGAACCATCGTATAGAGTTCAATGACTGTCGAGAGCAGGAAAGTCAACGTCTTCATGGCGTTCCTCAGTTTTCCTTAATTTTTTGTGTAATCGCGCGCACCAAAAATGGCCGTTCCAATGCGCACCATCGTGCTGCCAGCCGCGATGGCGGCGGCCATATCGTCTGTCATGCCCAGCGACAAAGTATCTACCGTGGGATAGCGGGTTTTAAGCGCTTCAAATGCTACAGCCATTTGCTGCGCCACGGCAAACTGCCTTTCGTACTCTTTCTCCGGCGCTGGGATCGCCATCAACCCACGCAGGCACAGCCCTGGTAATTCCACAACCTGCGCCGCCAGTGCATCCAGTTCCGCAAGAGCAATGCCGGATTTACTGTGCTCGTCGCTGATGTTGATTTGAATCAGTACATTCAGCGGAGCGAGCGTTGCCGGACGCTGTTCACTTAAGCGGCAGGCAATACGCAGGCGATCAACGGTATGACACCAGTCGAAATGCTCGGCAACCAGACGACTTTTATTGGACTGTAATGGGCCGATAAAGTGCCATTCCAGCCCCTGGGTACCGATTTCCTGAAAATGGCGGATTTTATCCACCCCTTCCTGCACATAATTTTCACCAAACACACGCTGGCCTGCATCAATGGCTTCTGCGACAGCGCTCGCAGGTTTGGTTTTGCTCACTGCAAGTAAGGTAACGTCTTCTGAAGCACGACCGCAACTCATTGCTGTCGCTGAGATTTTGTCCCGGACTTGTGCCAGGTTATGCGCAATATCGTTCATGATTCCAGGATGGCTATATGGATATAGAAGAAATAGTGGGGCTTAGTGTAAAGCATAATGTCTCGGATCTACACCTGTGCAGCGGGTGTTCACCACGCTGGCGGCTACAGGGGAGGCTGGAGCCGGCGCCCTTCGAGTGCCCTGATATTAACGCACTCCTGAATGACCATTTGAGTGAAACAATGCAATGTCAGTGGTGGGAGCAGGGGCAGGTAGACTTTGCCCTGACGACCGCCAGTGGCCAGCGTCTGCGGGCGGCGGCGTTTGTCCGCCATAACGGTATTTCGCTGGCGTTGCGTTTACTCCCACATACCTGCCCACAACCCACCTTTCTCGAGCTCCCCCCGGCGCTCACCGAAACGCTCACCCGTGAGACGGGCCTGATTTTGGTGACAGGGGCGACTGGCAGCGGAAAATCGACCACGCTTGCCGCACTGGTTAATCATCTGAATCAGCATGTCGCCGGGCATATCCTGACACTGGAAGATCCTATTGAATATGTCCATGTCAGCGATCGTTGCCTGATCCAACAACGTGAAATCGGTCGGGATTGTCCCACTTTTGCCGCAGGGTTGCGCGCAGCATTGCGAGAGGATCCTGATGTGATCCTGCTTGGCGAGTTGCGGGACCACGAGACCATTAGCCTGGCGCTGACGGCGGCGGAAACCGGCCATCTGGTCCTGGCAACGCTGCATACACGCGGCGCGGCGCAAGCGGTTGAAAGACTGGTGGATGCTTTTCCAGCACAGGAGAAGGAGCCGCTGCGTAGCCAACTCGCCGGCAGTCTGCGGGCAGTACTGGCGCAAAAGCTGGAACAGGATAAGCAGGGGGGACGGGTCGCCCTGTTTGAACTGCTGATTAATACCCCGGCGGTGGCAAACCTGATCCGTGATGGCAAAACCCACCAGTTGCCCGGTGTGATGCAAACCGGGCAGCAGGTGGGGATGCAGACCTTTGAACAAAGCCGCCAGAAGCGGGTGGGGCAGGGCAGGCTTTAGCTGACATTCAGGGAGTAAACCGCCGGGAGCGCCCCTGCTGTGGCAACAATCTCCAGCCGGATGCAGGTGGCCGCCAGCGGTTGATCCAGCCGGTGCTGGCAAACGGAGTGGTGATTATCCTCTACCTCGGCCAGCAACCGATCATCCACCCACAAGCGATAGTGGGTGATACAGTGTGGCGTGACAGCGTAGGGGTGTCCCATCTGGACGGACTCCATTGCGTTATCAAAGTCGTTGTCCTGCACCAGCGTCAGTTGTTGCAATTTCTGAGGCGCATCCCAGCGCCAGATGATTTGTGGAACCTTGTCATCGAGAGCCGGGCTCCATGCATTGGTTTGCTGTTCCGGGCGCAACCGGCCATTAAGCACATTCTGCGCGCGCCAGCAGGTGAGCGGCTGGTTGAAACGCAGGGCTGGAAGGATTTGATGCGGGTGGCGGCGAGGTAGCCAAAAGTCGAATTCATCGACACCGAAGTCGCCATCTGCCACCTGCCGCGTGTGCTTCGCGACACGGGCATTCAGGCTGTTAAACACAGTCATCAGGCCGGGAATGCGGGCGTCGGTCAGCGCGATATCCACACCCTCCTGCGCCCCGAAGGCCAGGAAAAGATACTGGTCGCGATCGCTTTGCCAGTGGAATGTCAGTCGGTGTTTTGCCTCACCGTCGACTCGCACCGCGCACTCGTCGTACTGGTAGTCTGGCGTAAAGTTCCCGGCGCGGGCACTGCCCAGCAGCGATATGACTAACTGCTGCGCTGAAGTGGAACGCAAGCGCAGGGTGATTTCCGGTAAATGTTCGCCAGCCTTAATGGGCAACAGCAGCGCCATGCGTTCGCCAAGCGATTGCCAGCGGCCGTTGGCTGGCAGTTCAGTGAGCTGAAATTCACTACTGGCGGTGACCGTCGCCCCGACGGCGGGATCGCTCAGCCAGTGACGCGGTATATAACAGCCATTCGCCTGGAGCTGGGTTTGTAGCGCGCCAATATGCTCTGGTGTCGCCAGCTCACGCGGCAATAAGTGCCGGGTTTGGCATAACGCGGCGGCGCGACCCACTATTTCGCCCAGCAGGCCACACGTGCACATCACGCGGGCACTGCCAAAAGCGACATGAGAGGCGGAAATCAACCGCCCGGTTAGTAGCAGGTTATCCAGCGATCGGCTGTAGAGACTGCGAAAAGGAATAGTGTAGGTGCCTTTACTGTGGAACTGACGGCAGCCATCGTGAGTACTGTAAACGCCATCTGCCGGATGGAGATCAATAGACCAGCCGCCATATGCCACGGCATCGTAGTGATCGCGTTGTTCAATGATGTCCTGCTGGCTAAGCAGATGATCGCCCACAAAACGGCGGCTTTCCCGTTTACCGGGAATGGCTCCCACCCATTCGATGGTCATGTTTGCCGCTTCCGGGAAGTGGCCTGAGTTTTTAATATGATCCCAGACGCCCCAGACGATTTTCCACAATTCCCATTTGATCTCTTCGCTTTCGTGGACGGTATCAAGACGCCCGCCCCATTCCAGCCACCATAAGTCGCAGCCGTTAAGGGTCGAGGTGAGGCGTTTGTAGCGCGGGATCTCCGTAATGTCCTGCAATGCAAAGGAGGGGGGAACAAAGCGTACCGGTCCGTCGGTTTGTTTGGTGTAAAAATAAATTGAGTGGCCTAACTTGTGGCCGAAGCTATCGCCTGGCGCCATTTTTTCACTCAGCTCCCCGGCGTCTTCCGCCCCTTCGCGGTACTCTGCTCCGGCCAGGTATCCGAGCACACCATCGCCGGTGGCATCACAAAACTGATCTGCGCTGACGCTATAAAACGTTTCGTTAATCGGGTTAAACGCTTTGACTTGCGTGATCCGTTGCTGCGCTTTTTCCACCTCGTAGACGGCCGTGTTCAGTAGCAACGTCAGGCCCTGCTGACGTTTGGCGAGATCGAGCAATACCAGATCGAACATCACAGGATTCCCCTCTTTGTTGCGCCAGAGGTTCTCTTCCATGATTTCGCCCATAATGCCGCCTTCGCGCGCCCAGCGATTATTATTCCCCATATGCGATGTTGCGCCGTTGGCCCACAAGCGGACTTCACTGGAGGCATTCCCCCCCAGTACGGGTCTGTCCTGAATCAAAATGACTTGCAGTCCGTCACGCGCAGCAGCAAGCGCAGCGCACAACCCTGCAAGACCGCCACCTGCCACCAGCAGGTCAGCATGCAGCGTGCGTGTCGGAAAGGTTCTGGCATCGGTTTGGGGAAAGATTTTCATAACCTTGTATCCTTCTTTACTGACGGTAAAATCGAATTTTTGAGCAACCAGAGAAGCGACCCCTGCTATGTCCTCACAACCCAACCAAAGCCTGATCGACGGTATTCGCTGTCTGCAGTACCTGGTATCCAGCGGCCGCGCGATTGGCTGCCGCGAACTGGCGCGCCTGATGGGGATCAACACCACCCGCGTCAACCGGTTGTTAATGACCATGGCCTCTATTGGCCTGACCATGCAGGATGCTCAGCGACGTTATCTGCCCGGCCCAGGCATTCATGCGCTGGCGGCTCAGGCGATTCGCGGTTCGGCGCTGTTCTCCCATGCATTACCCTTACTCGAACGCTACGCGCCGAAAGACATTGTGGTGGCCATGGCGGTGTTGTGGGAGGATCAGGTCATTTACATCTATCACTCCGAACCCGGCAGCCAGGTTAGCCAGGCGCTGGCGGGTTTTCATATGCTGCCGGCCTGGCAGTCGGTCATCGGTATGTCGCTCCTGGCGGCAGAAAGCGATGACGCACTGCAACAGCGCTTTACCGATGAGCAGTGGCAACAACTTGGCCCGCACGTGGCTCAGCAGCGCGAACGGGGCCATGTGGTCTGGCACCATGACGATGGCGAAATCTCCATGGCGAAACCCCTTGGTGCTCATTCGGCCGCTCTGGCCTTTGCCGGTATGTGGCAAGTGGACGACACGGTCGTGGAAGCGCGCTTACAGGAACTTCATACCCTGGTGAAACGCCTGACAGATAAACCCTGATAATCACAGATGTTACCTGTTATGTTTCTTTTATAGAAACAAGAAAAGAATTGCAAAAAGCATGGGCTGAATTTGTGAGAGCGATCGGCAGAAAGCCGCGGATGAGACGCGGCTTGCTGTTTTAAAGGGGAAGGGGGAAGCGCAGATCAGATGTTCTGTTCGAACCAGCTTTCCAGAATGATCACGGCGGAGGCGGAATCCACGCTGCCTTTATCAAGCGCACGAAAACCGCCGCGCTCGAATAGCCCGGAGCGGGCTTCAACAGTGCTGAGCCGTTCATCGTGCAGTTTGACCTGCACACCAAAACGGCCATGTATTTTGTTGGCAAAATTACGCGCCCGCGCGGTCAGCGGCTGCTCTGTGCCGTCCATATTCAGCGGTAATCCGACAATCACCGCATCGGGTTGCCACTCTTTCAACAGCTTTTCAATCAGGCTCCAGTTTGGCGTACCGTCCTGCGCTTTTAACGCATTTAGCGGGCGCGCCGTGCCGGTGATACGCTGCCCAATCGCCACACCAATGCTTTTGGTGCCAAAATCAAATGCCAGCAGAGTTCCGCTCATCAGGCGTGCCCCGCGACACCCGGCATGGTCGTGATGTCTATGCCGATCAGTTTTGCAGCGTCGCGCCAGCGGTCGGCAAGCGGTGTTTTAAACAGAATGTTGAGATCCGCCGGGGCGGTCAGCCAGGCATTGTCGAGGATCTCCTGCTCCAGTTGCCCCTTTTCCCATGAGGAATAGCCCAGCGTGACCAGCACTTCGCTGGGTTGCTGTGCCGTCCCGAGGGTTTCCAGAACATCCCGCGAAGTGGTCACCACGGTATTGTCAGACACGCGAATGCTGGAGGAGAAACTGGCGGGCGGTGTGTGCAGAATAAAACCACGATCTTCCGCCAGTGGGCCGCCGAGCAACACCGGTTTGTCCAGCCGAATCGCCGGATCGCGTGGTTCCGGCTGGATTTTGAGCTTCTCCAGCACGCTGTCTACTTTCAGGTTTTCCAGCGGCTTATTGATAACAAGCCCCATTGCGCCTTCGTCGTTGTACTCGCAGATATAAACCACGGAGCGCCGAAAGAGGGGATCCTGAAGCGTGGGCATGGCAATAAGAAAGTGATGCTGTAAATTCATTGTCAGAGGTTCGGTTTCCTGGTTCAAAAAAGCGACAGTCTAGTATGGGGTGAAAGCAGAATGCTGTCACTAGCCAAACCTGGCAGGATACGGGATCCTCCCGTATCCGATGCGCTAAGGGCTATTTCCCCAGGCGTTTTTCGATGGCATCCATCAGCATGCCGGTAATGGAGATGGGAAATTCAGCTTCAATCTCGCGAATGCAGGTCGGGCTGGTGACGTTAATTTCAGTCAGACGATCGCCAATAATATCAAGACCGACAAAAATCAGCCCTTTGGCTTTGAGCGTCGGCGCAACTTTTCGCGCAATCGCCCAGTCGCTTTCGCTCAGCGGACGCGGTTCGCCGCGCCCCCCAGCCGCCAGGTTACCACGCGTTTCGCCGCCCTGAGGAATGCGTGCAAGGCAGTAAGGCACGGGTTCGCCGTCAACAACCAGAACGCGTTTGTCGCCGTCTTTGATGGCCGGCAAATAGTTCTGTGCCATACAGTAGCGGTTGCCCAGTTCCGTCAGCGTTTCGGCAATGACCGACAGGTTAGGATCGCCCTCTTTCACGCGGAAAATAGAGGTACCACCCATACCATCCAGCGGTTTAAGAATGATATCGCCATGTTTTTGCCAGAAGGCTTTCAACTGGGCTTTATTGCGTGTGACCAGCGTTTCCGGGGTCAGTTCGGCAAACCAGGCGGTGAATAATTTTTCATTACAGTCGCGCAGGCTCTGCGGTTTGTTGACGATCAATGAGCCTTGCTCTTCGGCGCGTTCAAGAATGTAGGTCGCATAGATGTATTCGGTATCGAACGGCGGATCTTTGCGCATCAGAATGGCATCCAGCCCGGCAAGGGCAATATCCTGCTCGCTGCCAAAGTCGTACCATTTATCGTAATTTTGCTCGACGGAGAGCTTACGGGTACGGGCGCGGGCTTCTCCGTTGATCAAATAAAGATCGGACATCTCCATATAGTGCAGCTCGTAGCCGCGGCGCTGCGCTTCCAGCAACATGGCGAAGCTGGAGTCTTTTTTGATGTTAATGTCCGCGATGGGGTCCATCACGATGCCGAGCTTAATCATTATGCTTCTCCTCTCAACCCAGGTCGCCGAAGCGAACCTGAAGGGCGGTGATGGCGGTAAGCGCCGTGGTCTCTGTGCGTAATACGCGTGGCCCTAACAAAATATCCGTGAACTGATAACGCGCGGTCATGGCAATCTCATCGGCGGTCAGGCCGCCTTCCGGGCCAATCAGCAGCCGCACGCGCTCCACAGGCAACGGCAGTGTATTAATACTCTGACTGGCGCGCGGATGAAGGTTCAGTTTCAGACCTGCCTCTTCTTCAGCGCACCAGGCTTCCAGATCCATGGCAGGGCGGATTTCCGGAATACGATTGCGCCCGCACTGTTCGCAGGCGGCAATGGCAATTTTCTGCCACTGTTGCAGCTTTTTATTCAGGCGTTCGGCATCCAGTTTAACGCCGCAACGCTCAGAAAAAAGTGGCGTAATGAGGCTTACTCCAAGCTCAATCGATTTCTGGATGGTGAATTCCATTTTTTCACCACGAGACATCACCTGTCCGAGATGGATGTGCACCGGTGATTCACGATCGTCCACACTGCCGCGCAGCACGTTCACCCGTACGCTTTTCTTATCGGCATAGACGATTTCTGCGTCGAATACCTGGTTAGAGCCATCGAAAAGCTGAATTGCCTGGCCGGGGCCCATACGTAACACGCGGCCAACATGATTGGCGGCATCTTCGCTGAGGGCGATTTCATGACCCGCCTGGATAAGCTCAGGATGATGAATGCGGGGAGTGCGCATAGTGTGAAATTCCGTTTGTCGCGTGGCGCTCAAGTTCCCCTCCGCCGCACAGGTAGAGGGGGGCGCCAGCAAAATAAATGATTGCCGCTAGTGTAGGTTAGCTCTTTCGCGCCATGCAAGCTTGCTGCACATAGGGGTTATGGTTGCCCTGAACTTCAGCGATGCGTGCATCGCGTTTGCACTCCCAGTCGGTAACCGGGTAGAGCTTATCCCATACGGTGAAAAGCTGCGTTTGCTGGCGTGAAAGCGTGATGTGGTATTGGTCGCGCATATAGAAATAAGTACGGGCAATGGCGCCACGGGCACGTACCGGCGGCTCAGCCAGTTTAGCTTTAAAATCGATCTTCATTTGGCACTGGCCGTACTGGCCTTCGCCACCGTTCCACTGGCTGTACATGAAGTTGCCGCGATCGCCATTAACTTCGCCCACGGCAGGTTGCAGGTTGTGCATATCACTCTCGATTTTGCGGTACAGCGGATCTTTAGCACAGTTTTTCCGGCCGCCATCCTGCCAGCACTGGCGCTGATGGCCGAACTGCCATGCAGGCATGACATGCTCCCATTCAATGCGGCTGGCGCGGTTTTCATTTTTGCGAACCTGATAGCCGCAGGAAGCGAGATCAACCACGCCTTTTTTACCCTGCCAGTTAATTTTACAGCCGCAGTAGAAATCGCCTGGCGCGTCGGCGTTCACTTTAACGCCCGCCGCTTTAGCCTGGGCAAAGCTGTTTATGCCATCGGCGGCCAGCGCCGGAGCAGCAATCAGAGTCAGTAAGATGGAGAAAAGACGAAACATGGCGAACTCCCTGTCAAAACGAGTCCGCAACGTAACGGAAGGTGTTGCCTGATGCAATCAGTAAGAGCAGAAAACTTCTTAATGGATTCAGTTACTGGCGTCAGCAATAAGCGGTTCACCGCAACGTACACAGCGGTAAACGGCCTCGCCGCGTATCACCCGATTATGACGGCGCACGGTTAACTGGTGTTGCTGGCATTTACAGCGGTAGGGGAAGGTGTTGCGTCGCACGGATTCCAGCTCAAACTGATGCGTACGGCGGGCCGGGACGCCTAGCACGCTTTCCATCATCCATTTCCACTCTTTTCCGTGGGGAGGCACACGCCCGAAGTGCTTCCACACCAGCAGGTGCGCCAGTTCGTGAGGTACGACCTCTTCAATAAATGCCTGCTCATTTTCCAGCAGCAGAACCGGGTTAAGCCGGATCTCATAATCTGCCAGCCATGCCGTACCCGCAGCAGTGCCGCGTTGCTGGTAAACAAGCTTAGGCTCTGGATAGTTACGGTCGAGCGTCTGGTTGGCCAGAGCGAGTTTTTCTCGCAGGCTACGCATTACGGCTTGTTGCGTGGCGATGGGAAGGCGGGGCGTTTTCATAAGTGCAGAGGATAGGATGGGCGAAGCGGGAGTGCAAGCGTAAGAGGAAAGGCTTCCTCCGCAGAGGAAGCCAGTGTGCTTAGTTTTGCGAACCAATTTCACGTAGCGGGCGGCCACGCATCAGATTGCGTTCAATATGCTCCAGCGAAACGTGTTTGGTTTCCGGAACCAGCCACAGTGTCAGCACAATGAACAGCAGGTTCAGCGCGCCGTACACCCAGAAGGTGTTGGCATTGCCCAGCGAATTCAGCATGGTCAGGAAGGTCGCACCAACGATCATGTTGGCAATCCAGTTGGTTGCGGTCGAACAGGTGATGCCGAAATCGCGGCCTTTCAGCGGCTGAATTTCAGAACACAATACCCAAATCAGCGGACCGGCGCTCATCGCGAAGCCGACAATAAACATTAACAACATCGCGACAGCGAAATATTGCGCCGACGGGGAGTGGATCCCCAGATGCAGCATCGTACCGAGGATCCCCATACCGGCGGCCATGACCAGGAAGCCCAGCACCAGGGTCGGTTTACGCCCCCAGCGATCCACCAGACCGATGGCAATAAAGGTGGCCAGCACGTTGGTCAGACCGACAATTACCGTACCCCACATCTGCTCGGTAGTGTTGCTGTAACCCGCCAGTTCGAAGATTTTTGGCGCGTAATACATGATGACGTTCATACCGGTGAACTGCTGCATGACCTGCAACAGAACGCCCAGGAACACCGCGCGGCGGAAGTTGCTGTTCTCTTTGAACAGCGCCCAACCGCTTTGTTTAACCTGCAGACTTTCGCGGATCTCTTCCAGCTCGTTCTTAGCTTCGGCGCTGGTATCACGCAGCCTCAGCAGAACCCGTTCGGCATCATGGAAACGGCGTTTCGCGGCAAACCAGCGCGGGCTGTCTGGCAGGAAGAAGACGCCAATCAGCAGTAATACCGCCGGAATGATGATCACGCCCAGCATCCAGCGCCATGCACCGCTGTAGCTGAACGCGGTATCGGAAAGGTAAGCACCGAGAATACCGATGGTGATCATCAACTGATACATGGAGATCATGCTGCCGCGGATTTTTTCTGGTGCAATCTCAGAGAGATAGAGCGGCGCAGTATACGAAGCCACACCGACGGCAAGGCCGAGCAGCACACGAGAGATAATCAGAACGTCAACGTTAGGCGCAACGGCAGAGCAGAGCGAACCGATCACAAACAGCACCGCCCCGATCATCAGGCTTTTTTTGCGACCCAGGCGCCATGAGAGCCAACCGCTGCCGACAGCACCGACGGCGGCACCGAACATCATTGAGCTGACCACCCACTCCTGGGTGTGTGAGCTAATTTGAAAATCCTCAGTGATAAAGGGCAGCGCCCCGGCAATCACCCCAATATCCAGGCCGAAAAGCAACCCTGCCAGTGCAGCGAGGAAGCAAACAAAAAAGGTCATTGCCTTGTTTGAACGCCCCTGTTTTTTATTGTCAGGCATTATGCCCTCCATTCGTGTCATTAGTTTTATCGATGTAAAAGGTAGGCCAGTAGCAGGCAAAATTATGTGATTGTTATCACATGAGTGTAATCGGTTACATCTCGATTTTTCGCGAAATGTAAATTAAAGTCATAAATATTATAGAATTACTAAAGACGGATTGTGAGCGGGAAGGCGAAGATTCGGACAAAACCGAAGCGTGATGTAACAACTCGTGTTTAAGATAATTTCAAAGAGAAAATTCTTAATTTGCAGCGGAGCGGCGCTATGTAATCGCTTTCATATTGTGTGGAGCGAGATTAAGCCAGTATAGACCGTGTGAAAAATCCTGGCGGGATGAACGCAGGGGAAATAAAAAAGCCAGCACGAGGCTGGCCTTAAAAGCAGTCGGGAAGGGATTACAGGCCGGCAGCTTCGCGCAGCTGAGCCGCTTTGTCGGTTTTTTCCCATGGGAAGGTTTCTCGACCAAAGTGACCGTATGCAGCGGTTTGTTTGTAGATTGGGTGCAGCAGATCCAACATCTGGATCAGGCCGTACGGGCGGAGATCGAAGAACTCGCGCACCAGCAGGGTTAACTGCTCGCTGGCGATTTTCTCGGTACCGAACGTTTCCACCATGATGGAGGTTGGTTCTGCAACGCCAATGGCGTAAGAGACCTGGATCTCGCAACGGTCTGCAAGGCCAGCGGCAACGATGTTTTTCGCCACATAGCGTGCAGCATAGGCTGCAGAACGGTCAACTTTTGACGGATCCTTACCAGAGAATGCACCGCCGCCATGACGCGCCATGCCGCCGTAGGTATCAACAATAATTTTACGCCCTGTCAGCCCACAGTCGCCCATCGGGCCACCAATAACAAAACGGCCAGTCGGGTTGATAAAGAATTTGGTGGAGGTGTTCAGCCATTCAGTCGGCAGGATCGGTTTAATGATCTCTTCCATCACGGCTTCTTGCAGGGATTTTTGATCAATATCTTCCGAATGCTGGGTCGACAGCACTACCGCATCGATACCGACAATTTTGCCGTCGTCATACTGGAACGTGACCTGGCTTTTCGCATCCGGACGCAGCCACGGCAGGGTGCCGTTTTTACGCACTTCAGCCTGACGCTCAACCAGACGATGCGCGTAAGTGATTGGCGCGGGCATCAGAACGTCGGTTTCATTGGTCGCATAACCAAACATCAGGCCCTGGTCGCCAGCGCCTTGTTCCAGCGGATCGGCACGGTCAACACCTTGGTTGATATCCGGAGACTGTTTACCAATAGCGCTTAGTACCGCACAAGAGTTGGCGTCAAAGCCCATGTCGGAATGCACATAGCCAATTTCGCGGACGGTATTACGGGTGATCTCTTCGATATCAACCCACGCGCTGGTGGTGATTTCGCCGCCTACCAGAACCATGCCGGTTTTGACGTAAGTTTCACACGCAACGCGCGCTTTCGGATCCTGCTCAAGGATCGCATCCAGCACGGCGTCGGAAATTTGGTCAGCAATTTTGTCAGGATGCCCTTCGGAGACGGACTCGGACGTAAAAAGGTGTTTTGCCATATGTTGTTTTCACCCTGGAGTAATACGGTTAGCTCGAATTCTGTGCCCGAATGCCAGCGCGGTGGCGCCGCGTGGACGACAGATGATGACACAGAAGTCTGACTGTTATTCTGTGCATGCGCGATGGTTGTGGCGTATGGACGGATTAACATCTGGATGGCTATTCTAGGTTAATTCTTAACCCCATTGCCAGCGGTTTTTGCTGTTCACCACATCCTGTCACAAATAGTGACGGAAAATTTTCCTGGCAATGCGTCAAACACAGCTTTTTTATTTTGCATTTTCACCCCGTTGTCGGTATAAAACGCCGCGCGCGGCTCATTAAAAATCAGCGCACGGCAAGATGCTGTGTCGCCACTTCCAGCCGGGTTAAGCAGTGAAATTAATGGCTTTGGCTTGTCGCAGGTCGTCAATGGCTTGTGTGGAGGTGATACGAAATAATGAACCGTTGTTTTCTGCAGAAACTGTCGCGTTGTTCTGACGCGCACCTATTCCCCGCAACCTGCATTTCTAATCTGCAAACCTGCCGATGTTATACCCATTTCGGCGCTTCTCAGGACTCCAGGGCCGGTAAGGCGTTGCGATAACTGAACAAGGGCTCTCCTGGTTTTTCAGGAGTTTTCTCGTGGTTTCGCCGGACTGTCATACTCAAGTTCGGAACGTGTTTTACAATGATATGAACAAGAAACCGGTCGCACAGCGGGCGCTTCAGCATGAAATGCTGAGTAGTCAGGCTGTTTATGGGTTGTTATCGCTATGTGTCACTGCGATAGTAGTCAACTGTTTCGTATCCACGCCTTTTCATTCAGCAGCCAACCGGTGCGGTGAAACGGACAGGGTATACACTTTGTTATGTTGAGGTTTGCTATGTCTGACGACATGTCTTCGGTTTCGCCTTCGTCAGCGGGCGAACCAGGTGTACTACGTTCCATGCAGGAGGTTGCGATGAGCTCCCAGGAAGCCAGCAAGATGCTTCGTACTTATAACATTGCCTGGTGGGGCAATAATTACTACGACGTCAATGAGCTGGGCCATATCAGCGTTTGCCCGGATCCGGATGTCCCGGAAGCCAGGGTTGACCTTGCGCAGTTGGTAAAAGCGCGTGAAGCTCAGGGGCAGCGTCTGCCAGCATTGTTCTGCTTCCCGCAGATCCTGCAACACCGCCTGCGTTCAATTAACGCCGCGTTCAAACGCGCGCGCGAATCCTATGGCTACAACGGTGATTACTTCCTGGTATACCCGATTAAGGTGAACCAACACCGTCGCGTCATTGAGTCATTGATCCATTCCGGCGAGCCGCTGGGTCTGGAAGCCGGTTCAAAAGCTGAACTGATGGCGGTCCTGGCGCATGCGGGCATGACCCGATCGGTGATTGTTTGTAACGGCTATAAAGACCGTGAATACATTCGTCTGGCGCTGATCGGCGAAAAAATGGGCCATAAGGTCTATCTGGTTATTGAGAAAATGACCGAAATCGCCATCGTGCTGGAAGAGGCCGAACGCCTTAATGTGGTTCCGCGCCTGGGTGTGCGCGCACGTCTGGCGTCTCAGGGCTCCGGTAAATGGCAGTCGTCCGGCGGCGAAAAATCCAAATTTGGTCTTGCGGCTACGCAGGTTCTGCAACTGGTGGAAATTCTGCGTGAGCGCGGGCGTCTGGACAGCATTCAACTGCTGCATTTCCACCTCGGATCGCAGATGGCGAATATTCGCGATATCGCCACCGGGGTACGTGAATCCGCACGCTTCTACGTTGAGTTGCATAAGCTGGGCGTGAATATCCAGTGCTTTGATGTCGGCGGTGGTCTGGGGGTGGATTACGAAGGGACCCGCTCTCAGTCTGATTGCTCCGTGAACTACGGGCTGAACGAATACGCTAACAACATTATCTGGGCGATTGGCGATGCCTGCGAAGAGAATGGCCTGCCGCATCCGACGGTCATCACCGAGTCAGGCCGGGCGGTGACAGCGCACCATACGGTGTTGGTATCCAACATTATTGGCGTTGAACGCAACGAATACACACAGGCGATCGCACCGGCTGAAGACGCACCGCGTGCGCTGCAAAGCATGTGGGAAACCTGGCAGGAGATGCATGAACCGGGCACCCGTCGTTCGCTGCGTGAGTGGTTGCATGATAGCCAGATGGATTTGCACGACATCCATGTTGGTTATTCGTCCGGGACTTACAGTTTGCAGGAACGTGCCTGGGCCGAGCAGCTGTACCTGAATATGTGCCATGAAGTGCAAAAGCAGCTTGACCCAAGTAACCGCGCGCATCGTCCGATTATTGATGAGCTGCAGGAGCGTATGGCGGACAAAATGTACGTCAACTTCTCGCTGTTCCAGTCAATGCCGGATGCCTGGGGCATCGATCAACTGTTCCCGGTGCTGCCGCTGGAAGGGCTGAACCATGCGCCGGAGCGCCGTGCTGTATTGCTGGATATTACCTGCGACTCTGATGGCGCTATCGATCATTACGTTGATGGCGATGGGATAGCGACCACGATGCCGATGCCGGATTACGATCCGGAGAACCCGCCGATGCTGGGCTTCTTTATGGTTGGTGCGTACCAGGAGATTCTTGGTAACATGCATAACCTGTTCGGGGATACCGAAGCGGTTGACGTGTTTGTTTTCCCGGATGGGAGTGTTGAAGTTGAACTCTCCGATGAAGGAGACACCGTGGCAGATATGCTGCAATACGTACAGTTGGATCCGAACACATTGCTGACGCAGTTCCGCGATCAAGTGAAACAGACCGGGCTGGATGAGACGCTGCAACAGCAGTTCCTCGAAGAGTTCGAAGCGGGTCTGTATGGCTACACCTACCTGGAAGATGAATAACATTTACAAGTAGCAGCCAGTCGAACAATACAGGGAGGCAATATCGCCTCCCTGTTGCGTTATTGAATGCCGTCTGCCGCCATGCGGTCGCGAATATGTTGCGCGCGTGCTGCAGATGCAGGGTGGTCGTCAAACATTGAGCTTTGGCGGCCTTCTTCCATTTTGGCCAGTTTCTCAAAGCTGGTGGCCAGTCCCGCAGGGCTGATGCCGCGTTTGCGCAACAAGTCGTAAGAGTAATCATCCGCTTCGGATTCCTGACGCTGAGAGAACTGCGAATTGACCAGTTGCTCGCCCAGCGCGCCAAGCTGTGACTGCGACAAGCTACCGACAACGCCGCCCGCAGATGCCGCAGCTGCACGTACCGCATTGGTCCCCAGCGCAACCTGCATGCCTTTCTTCACATGCCCTAGCGCAACGTGGCCCATCTCATGGCCAATCACTGCCTCAACTTCGTTATCCGTCATCATATCCATCAAGGCGCTGTAAACACGGATACAGCCGTTCGCCATTGCAAAGGCGTTCACATCCTTCGCCACATAGACTTTGTAGTTCACCGGTTGACCGTTGATATTGTCGCCAAGCGCCGCCGCGATTTTACTCAGACGCTGACTATAGGGGCTGCTCGCTGGCGCGATGCTGGCTTTGCTGTCCATCTGCTTACAAGCGTCATCACTCAGCGCCTTAACCTGTGCATCACTCAGAGTATAGGCCTGGAATGCTTCCGCCCCGGAGGTAAGGAAACCGCTGGAGTCCATATTCTGGCAGCCGGCCAGCAGGGTGGTCATTCCCAGAGCAAGTAATACTGGGCGAATTTTCATGTGTCATCTTCCGCAATGGTGAGTAATTTTCTGATTTTGTCACTGCCCGGGCGAACCGGTAGTGAACGTAAGTATAAAGAAGAGCAGGAAAGGCGAGCGAGAGGATTGCGCAACATGCGAGCAGCTTCCGGAGATTTCTGAACAGGCAAAAGGATGGTCCATGTACATGACTATCCGCTTGGGTTACATTGTTGGCACTTTTTTCCGGCGTAGCCCAAAACGCGCTGTCGTCAAGTCGTTACGGGAACTGCCTTTAATCGTCCGATCTGGAGTCAAAATGTCCTCACGTAAAGAGCTTGCCAATGCTATTCGTGCGCTGAGCATGGACGCGGTACAGAAAGCCAAATCCGGTCACCCGGGAGCCCCGATGGGGATGGCTGACATTGCCGAAGTCCTGTGGCGTGATTTTCTGAACCACAACCCGACGAACCCTGCATGGGCTGACCGCGACCGCTTTGTGCTGTCCAACGGCCATGGCTCGATGCTGATTTACAGCTTGCTGCACCTCACCGGCTACGATCTGCCGATGTCCGAACTGCAGAACTTCCGTCAGTTGCACTCCAAAACGCCAGGTCACCCTGAAGTCGGTTACACCGCCGGTGTAGAAACCACCACCGGGCCGCTGGGGCAGGGCATTGCCAATGCCGTGGGCATGGCGATTGCTGAGAAAACGCTTGCTGCGCAGTTCAACCGTCCGGGCCATGACATTGTTAACCACTTCACCTACGCCTTTATGGGTGACGGTTGCATGATGGAAGGCATCTCTCATGAGGTCTGCTCGCTGGCGGGCACCCTGAAACTGGGCAAACTGGTCGCGTTTTATGATGACAACGGCATCTCTATTGACGGTCACGTTGAAGGCTGGTTCACCGACGATACCGCGAAACGCTTCGAAGCCTACGGCTGGCACGTGGTGCGCGGCGTTGATGGTCACGATGCAGACGCCATTAAACGCGCAGTAGAAGAAGCGCGCAGCGTTACCGATAAACCATCGTTGCTGATGTGTAAAACCATTATCGGTTTCGGTTCACCGAACAAAGCCGGTACGCATGACTCCCACGGTGCCCCGCTGGGTGATGCAGAAATCGCCCTGACCCGTGAGCAACTGGGCTGGAAATACGCGCCATTTGAGATCCCGTCTGAGATTTATGCCCAGTGGGATGCGAAAGAAGCAGGCCAGGCTAAAGAAGCAGCCTGGAACGACAAGTTCGCGGCCTATGCCAAAGCCTTCCCGCAGGAAGCGGCAGAATTCACCCGCCGTATGAAAGGCGAACTGCCGTCTGACTTTGATGCTAAAGCGCAGGCTTTTGTTGAGAAGCTGCAGGCTAATCCGGCGAAAATCGCCAGCCGTAAGGCTTCACAGAACGCCATCGAAGCCTTTGGCCCGCTGCTGCCGGAATTCCTGGGCGGCTCTGCTGACCTGGCGCCAAGCAACCTGACTATCTGGTCTGGTTCGAAAGCGATTAACGAAGAGACTGCCGGTAACTACATCCACTACGGTGTGCGCGAGTTCGGTATGACCGCGATTGCCAATGGGATCTCCCTGCATGGCGGTTTCCTGCCGTACACCTCTACCTTCCTGATGTTTGTAGAATATGCCCGCAACGCGGTGCGTATGGCGGCGCTGATGAAACAGCGTCAGGTGCTGGTTTACACCCATGACTCCATCGGTCTGGGTGAAGACGGCCCGACTCACCAGCCGGTGGAGCAGGTGGCTTCTCTGCGTATGACCCCTAACGTCAGTACCTGGCGTCCGTGCGACCAGGTGGAATCTGCCGTGGCGTGGAAATACGGTGTTGAACGTGCCGACGGCCCGACCGCGCTGATCCTCTCCCGTCAGAACCTTGCGCAGCAGGAGCGTTCGGCGCAGCAACTGGCAGATATCGCCCGCGGCGCATACATCCTGAAGGATTGCGCAGCCGCGCAGCCGCAGCTGATTCTGATCGCTACCGGTTCTGAAGTTGAACTGGCGGTAGCCGCATGGGAAAAACTGACAGCCGAAGGCGTGAATGCACGCGTGGTTTCTATGCCGTCCACCGACACGTTCGACAAACAGGATGCTGCGTACCGTGAATCCGTGCTCCCGAAAGCCGTTTCTGCACGCGTGGCTATCGAAGCTGGTATTGCTGACTTCTGGTTCAAGTATGTTGGCCTGAACGGTGCTGTGGTTGGCATGACCACTTTCGGTGAATCAGCACCGGCTGAGCTGCTGTTCGAAGAGTTTGGTTTCACTGTCGACAACGTCGTCGCCAAAGCGAAAGCAGTGCTGTAAGAGCCTGCCTGCAGGTGAGCTTCCTCTTATCCGGCTAGGTGTGTTAGCTGGCCGGAAAGTGTAAGCGCTAACCCGCATCGTCAGGTAATCATCAACCGGGCAGATTGCCCGGTTTTTTTTCGTCCGCTATTCTTCGTTTCGCCGCCATGTTGCCCATTATTCCAGTGAAAATGTGACACAAGTCAGATTACTGGCGAATCCGTCTGGACAATCATTCCTTTTATTCCTTGTTTCGCTTATTCTAGCTGAAGCGTTTCAGTCGATTAAATGTTCGACAAATGACCAAATAAGCGCAGTTACGGCAGGCGAGGATTCCCCTCCAGGCGTTGCTGGATTACTCTGTCATCCACTTCAAACCAGCCTGTCTTGCAGGAGAGTTATGACCGTACGCATAGCGATAAATGGTTTCGGTCGCATCGGGCGCAATGTGCTTCGTGCTTTATACGAATCCGGGCGTCGGGCGGAAATCACCGTGGTGGCAATCAATGAACTGGCAGATGCCATAGGCATGGCGCATTTATTGAAGTATGACACCAGCCACGGCCGTTTTGCCTGGGATGTGCGCCAGGAGCGAGAGCAACTCTTTGTTGGCGATGATGTGATTCGTCTTTTACACGAGCGCGCTATCGCTGCATTGCCCTGGCGTGAGCTGGGCGTCGATGTGGTTCTCGACTGTACTGGTGTGTATGGCAACCGCGAAGATGGTGAAGCGCATCTGGCGGCGGGGGCGAAAAAGGTATTGTTTTCCCATCCCGGCAGCCACGATCTCGACGCGACCATCGTTTTTGGTGTTAATCAGCAGACATTACGCGCCGACGATCGCCTTGTCTCTAATGCTTCCTGCACCACGAACTGTATTATTCCGGTCATCAAACTGCTCGACGATGCATATGGTATCGAGTCGGGAACGGTAACAACCATACACTCGGCAATGCACGATCAGCAGGTTATTGACGCCTATCATCCGGATCTGCGTCGTACGCGGGCAGCCAGTCAGTCGATCATTCCGGTAGATACTAAACTGGCGGCGGGGATCACGCGAATCTTCCCGCAATTCAACGACAGATTCGAGGCGATAGCCGTACGCGTACCGACGATTAACGTCACGGCTATCGATCTCAGCGTAACGGTTAAAAAACCTGTAAAAGCTATGGAAGTCAACGGGTTGCTGCAAAAAGCAGCGCAGGGGACATTTCATGGTATAGTTGACTATACGGAATTACCGTTGGTTTCAACCGATTTTAACCACGATCCGCACAGTGCCATTGTTGATGGCACACAGACACGGGTCAGTGGCGCGCACCTTATTAAAACCCTGGTATGGTGCGATAACGAATGGGGCTTTGCTAATCGGATGCTCGACACGACGTTAGCAATGTCGGCTATTGGTTTCAGGTAAGGCACTGATGTGTCTGCAAAACTTTAAGAATCATTGAGAGGATTCACCATGTCTGTAATTAAGATGACCGATCTGGATTTGGCAGGTAAACGTGTTTTCATCCGTGCGGATCTGAACGTACCGGTTAAAGATGGCAAAGTGACCAGCGACGCGCGTATCCGTGCTTCTCTGCCGACCATCGAACTGGCGTTGAAGCAGGGCGCGAAAGTGATGGTAACTTCTCACCTGGGTCGTCCGACCGAAGGTGAGTACAACGAAGAATTCTCTCTGCTGCCGGTCGTAAATTACCTGAAAGACAAACTCTCCAACCCGGTACGTCTGGTTAAAGACTATCTGGATGGCGTTGAAGTGGCTGCAGGCGAACTGGTGGTTCTGGAAAACGTGCGCTTCAACAAAGGCGAGAAGAAAGACGACGAAACACTGTCCAAAAAATACGCTGCCCTGTGCGACGTATTTGTGATGGATGCCTTCGGTACTGCGCACCGCGCGCAGGCGTCTACGCACGGTATCGGCAAATTTGCTGATGTTGCCTGTGCTGGTCCGCTGCTGGCAGACGAACTGGAAGCGTTGGGTAAAGCGCTGAAAGAGCCGGCTCGTCCGATGGTCGCTATCGTGGGTGGTTCTAAGGTTTCTACCAAACTGACTGTTCTGGACTCCCTGTCCAAAATTGCGGATCAGCTGATTGTTGGCGGCGGTATCGCTAACACCTTCGTTGCTGCCCAGGGCCACAATGTGGGTAAATCTCTGTACGAAGCTGACCTGGTGGATGAAGCGAAACGTCTGCTGAGCACTTGCGATATCCCGGTTCCGACAGATGTTCGCGTGGCCACTGAGTTCTCTGAAACCGCTACCGCTACCCTGAAATCCGTTAATGACATCAAAGATGATGAGCAAATTCTGGATTTGGGCGACGCGTCTGCAGAAAAACTGGCTGAAATCCTGAAAAACGCCAAAACTATCCTGTGGAATGGTCCGGTTGGCGTGTTTGAATTCCCGAACTTCCGTAAAGGTACTGAAATTGTGGCTAACGCTATCGCAGACAGCGACGCGTTCTCCATTGCTGGCGGTGGTGACACCCTGGCGGCGATTGATCTGTTCGGTATCGCTGACAAGATCTCTTACATCTCCACTGGCGGCGGCGCATTCCTCGAATTCGTCGAAGGCAAAGTTCTGCCGGCAGTAGCTATGCTCGAAGAGCGCGCTAAAAAGTAAGTTTTGCTGGGCAGGGAAACCTGCCCAATTTTCAGCGCGCTTAAAAGCTCGCGACGTTTCTCAACGGTCGAAGATACAGATACAGGACTACGTAACATGTCTAAAATTTTTGATTTCGTAAAACCGGGCGTGATCACTGGTGATGACGTTCAGAAAGTGTTCCAGGTAGCAAAAGAAAACAACTTTGCACTGCCGGCAGTTAACTGCGTGGGCACTGATTCCATCAACGCTGTTCTGGAAGCTGCTGCGAAAGCTAAAGCACCGGTTATCGTTCAGTTCTCTAACGGCGGCGCAGCGTTCATCGCAGGTAAAGGCGTGAAAACTGACGTTCCGCAGGGCGCAGCAATTCTGGGCGCTATCTCTGGTGCGCACCACGTTCACCAGATGGCAGAACATTACGGTGTGCCGGTTATTCTGCACACTGACCACTGCGCGAAAAAACTGCTGCCGTGGATCGACGGCCTGCTGGACGCGGGTGAAAAACACTTCGCTGCTACTGGCAAACCGCTGTTCTCTTCTCACATGATCGACCTTTCCGAAGAGTCTCTGGAAGAGAACATCGAAATCAGCTCTAAGTACCTGGCACGCATGGCTAAAATGGGCATGACGCTGGAAATCGAACTGGGTTGCACCGGCGGCGAAGAAGACGGCGTAGACAACAGCCACATGGACGCTTCTGCACTGTACACTCAGCCGGAAGATGTTGATTACGCGTACACCAAACTGAATGCGATCAGCCCGCGTTTCACCATCGCTGCTTCCTTCGGTAACGTACACGGCGTATACAAGCCGGGCAACGTGAAACTGACCCCGACTATCCTGCGCGACTCCCAGGAATATGTTTCTAAGAAACATAACCTGCCGCACAACAGCCTGAACTTTGTATTCCACGGCGGTTCCGGTTCTTCCGCACAGGAAATCAAAGACTCCGTAAGCTACGGCGTGATCAAAATGAACATCGATACCGACACCCAATGGGCAACCTGGGAAGGTATCCTGAACTACTACAAAGAAAACGAAGGCTACCTGCAGGGCCAGCTGGGCAACCCGAAAGGCGCAGATCAGCCGAACAAAAAATACTACGACCCGCGTGTATGGCTGCGTGCAGCGCAGACCAGCATGGTCGCACGTCTGGAGCAGGCTTTCAAAGAACTGAACGCGGTAGACGTTCTGTAATCTGAATCCTGATTCAGCAAAAAGCCCGCAAATATGCGGGCTTTTTTATTGGGATTTCAACAGGCTGCTGGCGGCATAAAGTGTGATCCGTTTGGCGAAACTGCCTCTTATTGTTTACCCTTTAGGGATCTGTCTCCGCGCGCGGGCGGCAGTTTTTATGTCTGGAACAACAGTAAGGAAGAAAGAATGGAAGATCTCAACGTCGTCGACAGCATTAACGGTGCCGGCTCGTGGCTGGTGAATAACCAGGCGCTATTGCTGAGCTACGCCGTCAATATCGTGGCTGCGATTGCCATCATCATTATTGGTATGATCGTGGCGCGTGTTGTCTCAAGTACCGTTAACCGTCTGATGATGGCAAGACATATTGATGCCACTGTCGCGGATTTTCTCTCCGCACTGATTCGCTATGGGATTATCGCATTTACCCTGATTGCCGCGCTGGGGCGCGTAGGGGTGCAAACGGCTTCGGTGATCGCGGTGCTCGGTGCCGCTGGTCTGGCGATTGGTCTGGCATTACAGGGCTCGCTTTCTAACCTCGCAGCTGGCGTGTTGCTGGTTACTTTCCGTCCGTTTCGTTCGGGTGAGTACGTTGATCTTGGTGGCGTGGCGGGTACGGTATTACAGGTGCAGATTTTCTCAACCACCCTGCGTACCGTTGATGGCCGCATTGTCGTGATCCCGAACGGCAAAATCATTGCCGGTAATATTGTTAACTTCTCTCGTGAGCCGGTACGCCGCAACGAGTTTATTATTGGTGTCGCTTACGATTCCGATATCGACCTGGTGAAGCAGATCCTGACTGAGATTATTCAGGCCGATGATCGCATCCTTAAAGATCGTGACATGACGGTACGTCTGAACGAGCTGGGGCCAAGCTCCATCAACTTTGTGGTGCGGGTGTGGAGTAAGAGCAGCGATTTACAGAATGTTTACTGGGATGTACTGGAGCTTATCAAACGCCGCTTTGATGAAAACGGCATCAGCTTCCCGTTCCCGCAGATGGACGTTAACCTCAAACGTACCCACGAAGCGACAGAACAATAATTATCCGGGCCGACACTGTCGGCCTTTTTTATCGTCTTCTTCATTAGCTGTACTTATGTATGATTAAAATTATCAATTTCCGCTAATGAAAATCTCGCGTTATAGTCTGTTTTAGAAACAATTCAGACGGAATTTCGATGTGATATCTTATTATTTTCAAGGCTTTATGCTTGGTGCTGCACTGATCCTCCCTCTCGGCCCGCAAAACGCGTTTGTGATGAATCAGGGGATCCGCAGGCAGTATCACATTATGACTGCACTGCTCTGTACTTTGAGTGATGTTTTACTGATCTGTGCCGGGGTGTTTGGCGGTAGCGCGTTGCTAATGCAGTCCCCGTGGCTGTTAGCGCTGGTGACCTGGGGCGGCGTTGCTTTTTTGCTGTGGTACGGTTTCGGCGCGCTAAAAACGGCACTCAGCAGCCAACCGGATATTGCCAGCGCGGAAGCGTTACGCCAGGGGCGATGGCGTATTATTGCCACAATGCTGGCGGTGACCTGGCTTAATCCGCATGTTTATCTGGATACGTTTGTCGTGCTCGGTAGTCTGGGGGGGCAACTGGATGTTGAACCGCGCCGCTGGTTTGCGTTAGGTACGGTCAGCGCTTCTTTCCTGTGGTTCTTTAGCCTTGCTTTACTGGCCGCCTGGCTGGCACCGCGCCTGCGAACAGCCAAAGCACAGCGGGTAATTAATCTGCTGGTCGGGCTGGTGATGTGGATTATCGCGCTTCAGCTGGCGAAAGAGGGCGTGCACCATTTGCAGGGATTAGTCAGTTAAGGTAAGTCCGATGGACAATTTGCGCCGAGCCGCTAAGCTTGCTGCCAGGCGTCCAGTGTGTGTGGACGTAACAAAGCACCATGGAGGAGCAACGGTGAAATTTAAAGTGATGGCCCTGGCGGCAATGGTTGGTTTCAGCGCAATGGCGGTACAGGCAAATGAATTGCCTGACGGCCCGCATATTGTCACTTCGGGTACGGCAAGCGTGGATGCGACCCCGGACATCGCCACCCTGGCGATTGAAGTTAACGTCGCCGCTAAAGACGCCGCTTCAGCCAAAAAACAGGCTGACGACCGTGTTGCGCAATACCTGAGTTTCCTTGAGCAAAACGGCATCGCCAGGAAGGACATTAATGCCGCGAACTTACGTACTCAGCCCGACTACGACTACCAGAATGGCAAAAGCATTCTGAAAGGTTACCGCGCGGTGCGCACAGTGGAAGTGACGTTGCGCGAGCTGGAAAAACTCAACTCATTGCTGGACGGCGCACTGAAAGCCGGGCTGAACGAGATCCGTTCCGTCTCGCTGGGCGTTGCGCAACCAGAGTCTTTTAAAGATAAAGCCCGCAAAGCGGCCATTGATGATGCGACGCATCAGGCACAGCAACTGGCGGCCGGTTTTAATGCCAGACTCGGCCCTATCTACAGTGTGCGTTACCATGTTTCTAACTATCAGCCAAGCCCGATGGTGCGGATGATGAAAGCCGAAGCAGCAGCGCCAGCTTCAGCGCAGGAAACCTACGAACAGCCGACGATCCAGTTTGATGATCAGGTTGATGTTGTGTTCCAGTTGGAACCTGTACAGAGCCAGCAGCCAGCCCCCGCGGCGAAATAACGCTCACCCTCACCCTCACCCGTTGCGGGTGAGGGCATTATTAATCCTGCCGTAACACGCGGTGCCCATACTCTAACAGCGCATCGGTCACATTGCGCATCATCCGGCTTTCCGGTGCGAAACGGTGCCAGTAAAGCATGCGGCGTTGCAGCAGTCCCGGCGTTAAGTCAATCAACTCGCCGCTGTTCAGCTCTCTTTCAATCTGTAAGTGTGGGATCATACAGCAGGTGGTTCCCTGACGCGCCAGCTGAACAAACGCTTCTGACGAGTTAACGATATGGCATGGCACACTACCCGGCGGTAAATCAAAATACTGTTGTAAAAAGGCCTGGTGCATATCATCCAGGTGGTCAAACGCCACCGCAGGGGCCTTCAGCAGCGCAGCGCGCGTGACACCATTCGGAAAGTAGCGCTCGGCGAATGCTTTCGAACCGACAAACAGGTAATCCAGCGCCCCCAGTTGATCGACCAGGCAGCTCGGCAGAGCCTGCGGCTGGATACTTACTGCCCCCACTACTTCACCGCGACGCAGGCGTTCCTGAGTACGGGTTTCATCTTCGACTTGCAGATTGAGGCGAATGGGCGAGTCCGCCAGGACAGGGGCCAGCGCAGGCAGCAGCCAGGTTGCAAGACTGTCGGCGTTGACCGCCAGCGACAGCAACAGCGGCGTGGAGCCGGTTTGCTCATCGCCCAGCCACTCCTCTTCTAACAACTCGACCTGACGCAGCAGCGCCAACAGCTTTTGCCCCTGTTCAGTCGGGCGGGGCGGCACCGTGCGCACTAATAGCGGCTGGCCGAACATATTTTCGAGCTGCTTAATGCGCTGCGATACGGCGGACTGGGTAATACACAGCTTTTGCGCGGCGCGCTCAAATCCGCGCTCACGGATGACCGCATCAAGGGCTTGTAGTGTTCTGTAGTCCGGACGTTTCATTGCTCGCGCAGTCTCCTGAAAAATGATTACCCAGCACTATGACATAAATTTTTGTCAGATACAGACGAAATTGGCTGTCGCGTAATGTGACACTGGTCACAGGGACATTTAGGGGGTGGCTGGTCTATAATGCGCCTGAAATTTCACACCACAGGTGAACGACCATGACGCAGGATGAACTCAAAAAAGCCGTGGGCTGGGCAGCGCTGAAGTATGTTGAGCCCGGCACCATTGTTGGCGTAGGCACTGGCTCCACCGCCGCGCACTTTATTGACGCGCTGGGCACGATGAAAGGCCAGATTGAAGGCGCCGTTTCCAGCTCGGATGCCTCGACTGAAAAACTGAAAGGCCTGGGTATTACCGTGTTCGATCTCAACGAAGTTGACCGTCTGGGCATTTATGTTGATGGCGCGGATGAGATCAATGGCCAGATGCAGATGATCAAAGGCGGCGGCGCGGCGCTAACGCGTGAGAAAATTATCGCCTCGGTCGCCGATAAGTTTATTTGTATTGCTGATGCGTCCAAGCAGGTCGATATCCTGGGTAAATTCCCGTTACCGGTAGAGGTGATCCCGATGGCTCGCAGCGCAGTCGCACGCGAACTGGTTAAACTGGGCGGTCGCCCGGAATATCGCCAGAATGTGGTAACTGACAATGGCAACGTGATCCTTGACGTTTACGGTCTGGAAATCATCGACCCCGTCGCGCTGGAAAACAGCATTAACGGCATCCCGGGCGTCGTCACTGTAGGGTTATTCGCCAACCGGGGCGCGGATGTAGCACTCATTGGCACCGCTGATGGCGTGAAAACCATCGTAAAATGATCTGACCGGGAGGCGAAGGCCTCCCTGTAAAAAATCCGCGATCGGCAAATTTGGTGATATCTGTCACGTTTATAGGCCTCTCGTCGTCTACCTGCCGCCGTGTTTCGCTTTTCCAGCATTTTTGTCTGCCTTTTCCCTCTGTATGACATTTCTTCAGATGGCCGACGCAAACGTTCATATTGCTGCAATAGTTTTTTTTGATATGTTGACTAGAGCGGATCGTTATCTGCACAACATCACAGTCAAGACAAAACAGGGTCGGGTAAATGGCAAAGGTATCACTGGAGAAAGACAAGATTAAATTCCTGCTCGTTGAAGGAGTTCACCAGAAGGCGCTGGATAGCCTTCGTGCGGCAGGTTATACCAACATCGAATTTCACAAGGGCGCGCTGGACAGCGAACAACTGAAAGAATCTATCCGTGATGCCCACTTCATTGGCCTGCGATCCCGTACTCAACTGACTGAAGATGTCATTGCAGCCGCTGAAAAGCTGGTGGCGATTGGTTGTTTCTGTATCGGTACCAATCAGGTCAATCTGGATGCGGCAGCAAAACGCGGTATTCCGGTATTCAATGCCCCGTTCTCTAACACGCGTTCTGTCGCTGAACTGGTCATTGGCGAACTACTCCTGCTGATGCGTGGCATTCCGGAAGCGAACGCCAAAGCGCACCGCGGCATCTGGAACAAGCTCGCGGTCGGCTCCTATGAAGCTCGCGGCAAAAAACTGGGCATCATCGGTTACGGTCATATTGGCACCCAGCTTGGCATTCTGGCGGAATCGCTGGGCATGCATGTATTCTTTTATGACATTGAAAACAAACTGCCGCTGGGTAACGCCACACAGGTACAGCATCTTTCCGATCTGCTGAACATGAGCGATGTTGTCAGCCTGCATGTACCAGAAAACAACTCCACCAAAGATATGATCGGCGTGGAAGAGCTGGCGCTGATGAAGCCAGGCGCACTGCTGATCAACGCCGCACGCGGTACGGTAGTTGATATTCCGGCGCTGTGCGATGCGCTGAAACGCAAACATCTGGCCGGTGCGGCGATTGACGTCTTCCCGACAGAACCGGCAACTAACAGCGATCCGTTTGATTCCCCGCTGTGCGAGTTCGACAACGTGCTGCTGACGCCGCATATTGGTGGCTCCACGCAGGAAGCGCAGGAAAACATCGGTCTGGAAGTCGCAGGGAAACTGATAAAGTACTCTGATAATGGCTCTACGCTGTCTGCCGTTAACTTCCCTGAAGTGTCTCTGCCGCTGCATGGCGGTCGCCGTCTGCTGCACATCCACGAAAACCGTCCTGGTGTGCTGACTGCGCTGAACCAAATCTTCGCCAGCCAGAACATCAACATTGCTGCGCAGTATCTGCAAACTACGCCATATATGGGTTATGTGGTTGTGGATATTGAAGCGGATGAAGAGGTGGCGCAGAAAGCGCTGCAGAGCATGAAGGCCATTCCTGGCACCATTCGTTCCCGTCTACTGTTCTGATAAGCCACGCGTCTTCCTCTCCCTGACGGGGGAGGGAGGCCGTTACCATTCCCAGATTTTTGACGGCGTGATCACCGCAGGCAGCGGGACATCCCACTCTTCTACCGGCAATTCACCCACTCCCTGGCAATCATGGGCATAACCCACCGGTTGTAAACCATACCGACGCCAGTTTTGTAACGTCCTGTCGTAAAAACCGCCGCCCATTCCCAGGCGCTGGCCTTGTTCATCAAACGCCACCAGCGGGGTGATAAGTACATCTAACTGCTGGAGTGGCAGCACATCGCGGACGTCCAGTCTGGGCTCCCGGATCTTCAGGCGATTAACCACCAATTCACTGTGCGGATGGTAGTGCAAAAAAAGTAAATTTCCGTGGCTAAAAGGATGCAATACCGGCAGGTAAACGCGTTTGCCGCTGCGCCAGAGTTGTTCGATCAGGGGTTGAGTATCCAGTTCGCCATCAAATGAAAGAAACAGCGCGACAGTATGCGCCATCACGACTGGCGGCCAGGCCATCATACGTGCGGCGGCCTGTTGGGCAAAATGTGCTTGCTGCTCGCTGGTCAGTGCCTGGCGTCGCTGGCGAATGAGTTTGCGCATTTCTTGCCGAGATGAAGGAAAATCAGGAAGTTGTGTCATGGTAGTAAAAAGAAGGGAATCTCCGAGATGCCGCCGCAGGCTGTAACCCTTGAACCCTTGGTTCAAGGTGAATGCGTCGTCATGATTTTAAGGCTTCTCGGACGAACCGAGCATGCTCACCAACCATGGATCGCCACATTCTTGTGGTATGAAATATCGGCTCAGGGGACTGGCCCGCTTGCAAACATCTCAGAGAATTTTTTAACTTCACGGTCACTCTACCACAACTGACCCTGAAGTGTTATTCAAACTTCGGCCCCGGTCTTTCTGTTATGCGACCCTGATCAAGCAATGCCTGTTCGATGGTCTGCTGTAACATCCGAATACGCTGTTCCATGCTGGCGGCGTATTCGCGGGTTTTTGCCTTTTCCTGAGTCAGCTCGTAGCTGATGTTCAGCGCGGCGATAAACACCAACTGCTCAGTATTTGTGACTCTAGTGCGAACTTTCAGATCTTGCAACCGCTGATTCAGATCTTCCGCAGCCTGGTTTAGAGCATCCCTCTGTTCAGGCGGGCAGTTCACTCGCAGTGAACGACCAAAAATTTGGATATCGACGGGTTGTGCAGACATGCCACCTTCCTGCTGTTTGACTGCGCTCTGCCTTCGCATCCGAGCCCTGGGCTGCGAAGGGGCGACACTATATGCTAGCCTGGCGCGTGCTTTCAAGTTTTTTGCGTCTATACCTTAAATATTCAGCGTGCATGCAAAGGCATGGAACGTGAAGCATCACGGGTATATCACCAGGGGCCAAAGTGGTAGCATATCATGAATATTCCCCCCAACGACGACGAATGCGCATGTCTATACAGAACGAAATACCTGGTTACAACGATGTAGGCCAGCTACTCAACCAACAAGGCGTGGGATTGCTTCCTGCTGAAATGCACGGGCTTATCGCGGGGATGCTCTGCGGCGGCAACAAAGACAGCTCCTGGCTGCCGTTGCTGCATGATTTAACCAATGACGGACTGGCGTTCGGCCACGAGCTGGCAGAGGCGCTGCGCAAAATGCATGCAGCAACCAGCGACTCTCTGGAAGACGACGGTTTCCTGTTCCAGCTTTATTTGCCGGATGGCGATGAGGTGAGTGTTTTTGACCGGGCCGATGCGCTGGCTGGCTGGGTCAATCATTTCTTGTTAGGACTGGGCGTAACGCAGCCGAAGCTCGATAAAGTCACGGGTGAAACCGGTGAAGCAATTGACGATCTGCGCAACATTGCGCAGTTGGGCTACGACGAAGAGGAAGATCAGGAAGAGCTGGAGATGTCGCTCGAAGAGATCGTCGAATATGTCCGTGTCGCGGCGTTGCTGTGCCACGACACTTTCACGCGCCCGCAGCCAACCGCACCGGAAGTGCGTAAACCGACATTACATTAATCAGCCTTGCAGGGAGGGGTGTCATGACACAGCTTGAGTTTCTCCGTCGTCGCCAGGCGTTACTGGCGCAGATGGTGCCAGGGAGCGCGGCGCTGATTTTTGCTGCGCCGGAAGTTACCCGCAGCGCCGACAGCGAGTACCCGTATCGGCAGAATAGCGATTTTTGGTACTTCACTGGCTTTAACGAGCCGGAAGCGGTACTGGTACTGATAAAAAGCGATGACACTCATAACCACAGCGTCCTGTTTAACCGCGTGCGCGATAAAACGGCAGAAATCTGGTTCGGTCGCCGTCTCGGCCAGGAAGCTGCGCCGGAAAAATTGAGCGTCGATCGCGCGCTGCCCTTCCCGGATATCAACGAGCATCTTTATCAGTTGCTGAATGGCCTTGATGCGGTTTACCACGCGCAGGGTGAGTTTGAGTATGCTGATAAAGTTCTGTTTACGGCGCTGGATAAGCTGCGCAAAGGTTCGCGTCAGAATCTGACCGCCCCCGCCACGTTGACCGACTGGCGCCCAATTGTGCATGAAATGCGTCTGTTCAAGTCCGCCGAAGAGATTGATGTGATGCGCCGTGCCGGAGAAATTTCTGCGCTGGCGCATACTCGCGCCATGCAGGTTTGCCGTCCGGGCATGTTCGAGTATCAACTGGAAGGTGAGATTCACCATGAATTTAACCGCCACGGTGCGCGTTTTCCCTCCTACAACACGATTGTCGGCTCTGGCGTGAACGGCTGCATCCTGCATTACACCGAAAACGAAAGCCAAATGCGCGACGGCGATTTAGTGTTGATTGATGCAGGCTGTGAATATCAGGGATATGCCGGAGATATCACACGCACGTTCCCGGTGAATGGCAAATTCAGCCCGGCTCAACGTGAAATTTACGACATAGTGCTGGCATCCCTGGAACATTCCCTGACGTTATTCCGACCGGGCACTTCAATTCAGGAAGTGACGGGTGAAGTGGTGCGCATCATGGTAAGCGGGTTGGTAAAACTCGGCATTCTGCACGGTGATGTGGAAGAGCTCATCACCAACAACGCACAGCGCCCTTTCTTTATGCACGGGTTAAGTCACTGGCTGGGGCTGGATGTGCATGACGTCGGCGTTTACGGCCAGGATCGCTCACGCAAGCTGGCGCCGGGAATGGTGCTAACGGTTGAGCCGGGGCTGTATATCGCGCCGGATGCTGATGTACCGGAGCAGTATCGCGGTATTGGCATCCGCGTGGAAGATGACATTGTCATCACAGAAGATGGCAATGAGAACCTGACTGCCAGCGTGGTGAAAACCGCGGATGATATCGAGGCGCTGATGGCGGCGGCACGTCGTTTATGAGCGTGATTATTGTTGGTGGCGGCATGGCGGGCGCCACCCTTGCGCTGGCCATTTCTCGCCTCACTAACGGCCAGTTGCCGGTACATTTGATTGAGGCGACCACGCCTGGTACGGCACATCATCCGGGGTTTGATGCCCGCTCAATTGCCCTGGCGGCAGGAACCTGCCAGCAACTGGAGCGTGTGGGGATCTGGCAGACGCTGGCCGCATGCGCCACGCCCATTTCCACTGTTCACGTAAGCGATCGCGGTCACGCGGGGTTTGTCACGCTGGACGCGCACGATTATCACCTTGATGCGCTGGGCCAGGTGGTGGAGTTGCACGATGTGGGGCAGCGGTTGTTTGCCCTGCTGCAAAACGCCCCGGGCGTTACCCTGCATTGCCCACAAAAGGTCGACCGCTTTTGCCGTACGGAGCAGCACGTCTGCGTAACACTGGAAAGCGGCGAGTCCATTACCGGTCAACTGTTGGTGGCGGCAGACGGTTCGCGTTCTATTATTGGCGGGCAGTCAGGTATTCACTGGGAACAATCGCCTTACGATCAGGTGGCGGTTATTGCCAACGTGACCACCTCCGTAGCCCATCAGGGGAGGGCTTTTGAACGGTTTACTACGCACGGTCCGCTGGCCATGTTGCCTATGTCGCAGGGGCGATGCTCGCTGGTGTGGTGCCATCCGCAGGAAAAACAGCAGCAGGTTGCTGGCTGGTCAGATGAAGAATTTTGCCATGAGTTGCAAAAAGCCTTCGGCTGGCGACTGGGCCGCATCATGCAGACCGGTAAACGCAGTGTTTATCCACTGACGCTCACATGCGCCTCTTCGCCCATCTCTCACCGCACGGTGCTCGTGGGGAATGCGGCGCAAACGCTGCATCCTATTGCCGGGCAAGGTTTTAATCTCGGTATGCGCGACGTGATGACCCTTGCAGAAAGCCTGGCGCAGGCCTGGTCGGCGCAGAACGATGTGGGAAGTTATCCGGTGCTGACGCGCTATCGCAATCGCCGTCATGCGGATAAGAAAGCCACCATCGGTGTAACCGATGGACTGGTGCATCTGTTTGCCAATCATTGGGCGCCGCTGGTCGTCGGGCGTAATGCCGGGCTGATGGCGATGGAATTATTTACCCCGGCGCGCGACAGGCTGGCGCAGCGAACCCTCGGTTGGGTTGCCCGTTAAGGATTTAAGGAGTCTAGAGTGCAGAGTGTTGATGTTGCGATTGTCGGCGGCGGCATGGTGGGGCTGGCGCTGTCCTGCGGGTTACAGGGCAGCGGCCTGCGCGTGGCGGTGCTGGAACAGCAAGTTCCTGAACCATTAGCGGATGATGCGCCACCGGCGCTGCGCGTCTCGGCGATCAATGCCGCCAGCGAAAGGCTGCTTAGCCACCTTGGTGTATGGTCAACTATTATTGCCCGGCGCGCGGGTTGCTACCACGGCATGGAAGTGTGGGACAAAGACAGTTTCGGTCGCATTACTTTTGATGATCACAGCATGGGGTACGATCACCTCGGCTACATTGTTGAAAACGCGGTCATCCAACAGGCGCTGTGGGAAAAAGCCCGGCAGTGCCAGGACGTCACCCTGTTTGCTCCCGCTGGCGTGCAGCAAGTTGCGTGGGGTGAAAACGACGCTTTCCTCACGTTGCAGGACGGAACGATGCTCACCGCACGGCTGGTCGTGGGGGCGGATGGCGCTAATTCGTGGTTACGCAACAAAGCCGATATTCCTCTGACGTTCTGGGATTATCACCATCATGCGCTGGTGGCGACCATCCGCACCGACGAACCACACCAGGCGGTGGCCCGTCAGGTTTTCCATAACGATGGTATCCTCGCCTTTCTGCCGCTCAACGATGCGCATTTGTGCTCTATTGTCTGGTCATTGCCACCCGATCAGGCAAAAGCGATGCAGCAGGCCAGTGATGAAGCCTTTAACCAGGCGTTATGTATGGCGTTCGATAACCGTCTTGGTTTGTGTCATGTGGAGAGTGAACGGCAGGTCTATCCGCTCACCGGGCGTTATGCCCGCCATTTTGCCGGGCACCGTCTGGCACTGGTAGGGGATGCAGCCCATACCATTCATCCGCTGGCGGGCCAGGGGGTTAACCTCGGTTTTATGGATGTGGCTGAGCTCATTACCGAACTGCGCCGTTTGCGCAGCCAGGGCAAAGATATTGGCCAGCATCTGTATCTGCGTCGCTATGAACGCAGCCGTAAACACAGCGCGGCAATGATGCTGGCAGGGATGCAAGGTTTTCGCGAATTGTTCGCTGGCGCTCACCCGGCCAAAAAATTGCTGCGCGACATGGGTCTGAAACTGGCCGATACCCTTCCCGGTGTTAAAAGCCAGCTTTTGCGTCAGGCATTAGGTCTGAACGATCTTCCAGAGTGGTTACGTTAACTTCGTCACACTTTCCCTTCCCCATAGCGGGAAGGGTTCCTCCCCCCTCATTTGAAATATTCTAATTTCACGCCATTTTTCACATTACTTTTTCTCATGTGGTGAATTTTCTTTTTCTGGAAAACTCACTCTTTTACCGAGTGAAAAGCTGGTTGAAGACCAATTTTCATGCAATGTGTAATAATAATGACGGTTTTTTGCGGTCATGCGCAGCATAATAAACTTCCTCTGCTTTTCGTGAAAAAGGCCATAAGCTAATGTGATGACCCATTTTGCCTTATGGTTAAGCACGGCTTTCGGTGATAAGTTCAGGCAAAAGAGAACGTTTGCGTTGCTCTGTGTAAATCGGGGCGACAGCGGTTTTCCGGCGCGTTTCACGTCCGGCAAACGTAATAGCTCAGCTTATTCGACGAGGAAAAGATGGCTCAGCAGACCCCCTTGTATGAACAACACACACTGTGTGGCGCCCGAATGGTGGATTTTCATGGCTGGATGATGCCGCTGCATTACGGCTCACAAATTGATGAACACCATGCAGTCCGGACCGATGCCGGAATGTTCGATGTGTCGCACATGACCATTGTCGATCTGAAAGGCGCCCGAACCCGCGAGTTCTTGCGGCATTTGCTGGCGAACGATGTGGCAAAGCTAACGAAGCCCGGTAAAGCGCTTTACACCGGCATGCTAAATGCCTCCGGTGGCGTGATTGATGACCTCATCGTCTACTACTTCACTGAAGATTTCTTCCGCCTCGTTGTAAACTCCGCCACCCGCGAAAAAGACCTCTCCTGGATTGCCCAACACGCTGAACCCTTTGCGATTGAAATTACCGTGCGTGACGATCTGTCACTCATTGCGGTTCAGGGACCGAATGCGCAGGCGAAAGCCGCTTCGCTATTTAACGATGCGCAGCGCCGCGCCGTGGAAGGCATGAAACCGTTTTTTGGCGTTGAAACTGAAGGTTTTTTCATTGCCACGACCGGTTACACCGGGGAAGCAGGCTACGAAATTGCGCTGCCTAATGAGCAGGCCGCCGGTTTCTGGCAACAACTGCGCGATGCTGGCGTCAAGCCATGCGGTCTCGGCGCCCGCGACACGCTGCGTCTTGAGGCGGGTATGAACCTGTATGGTCAGGAAATGGATGAAAGCGTCTCTCCGTTGGCCGCGAATATGGGCTGGACCATCGCCTGGGAGCCGCAGGATCGTGATTTCATTGGACGCGAAGCGCTGGAGTTGCAGCGTGAAAAAGGCACCGAACAACTGGTTGGTCTGGTGATGACGGAAAAAGGCGTACTGCGCAACGCGCTACCGGTACGTTTCACCGACAGCCTTGGCAACGTGCAGGAAGGCGTGATCACCAGCGGCACTTTCTCTCCGACACTTGGCTACAGTATTGCACTGGCGCGTGTTCCGGCGGGCATCGGTGAAACAGCTGTTGTGCAAATCCGCAACCGCGAAATACCGGTAAAAGTGACCAAACCGATTTTTGTGCGCGCAGGCAAAGCTGTCGCGTAACTTTTTTATCTGGAGAGAATGAGATGAGCAACGTACCTGGCGAACTGAAATACAGCAAAGAACACGAATGGCTGCGTAAAGAAGCAGACGGCACTTACACCGTTGGCATCACCGAACATGCACAAGAGTTGCTGGGCGACATGGTCTTCGTTGACCTGCCGGACGTCGGCGCAACGGTTACGGCAGGCGACGATTGCGCCGTAGCCGAGTCGGTCAAAGCGGCATCCGATATTTATGCACCGATTGGCGGCGAAATCGTGGCGGTCAACGATGCGCTGAGCGATTCACCAGAGCGGGTCAACAGCGAGCCGTATGGCGAAGGCTGGATCTTTAAAATCAAAGCCAGCGATGAAGCGGAAGTTGCTGCTCTGCTGGATGCCACCGCATACGCGGCGCTGTTAGAAGACGAATAAATACGCCCTATCCTTCGCGTTGCAAACGCGTTGGCTTCCTTACTTGCTCCAGTCACTACGGATGTTGATTACTGGGGTGAGTTGCGTCGCCGCCTCCCTGCAACGCGAACGATTTAGCGTACTCCGATAATTTCCAAACTCGATTCACTGCACGTTTCAGGAACTCTCGCTCATGACCCAGACGTTAAGTCAGCTTGAAAATCGCGCCGCATTTATCGGCAGGCACATTGGCCCGGACGCATCGCAACAGCAGGAGATGCTGAACACAGTTGGCGCGGATTCATTAAATGCATTGATCGGCCAGATCGTGCCTAAAGACATTCAGCTTGCGACACCACCGCAGGTTGGAGAACCGACCACTGAATTCGCTGCGCTGGCTGAACTGAAAGCGATGGCGGGCCTGAACAAGCGCTTTAAGTCTTATATCGGCATGGGTTATACCGCCGTGCAGCTACCGCCGGTTATTCTGCGTAATATGCTGGAAAACCCGGGCTGGTACACCGCTTACACCCCGTATCAACCCGAAGTCTCGCAGGGACGTCTGGAAGCGTTGCTTAACTTCCAGCAAGTCACGCTGGATCTGACCGGACTGGATATCGCTTCCGCCTCACTGCTGGATGAGGCCACCGCCGCTGCCGAAGCGATGGCGATGGCAAAACGCGTCAGCAAATTGAAAAGCGCCAACCGCTTCTTTGTTGCCGCCGATGTGCATCCGCAAACATTGGATGTGGTGCGCACCCGCGCCGAAACCTTTGGTTTTGAAGTGATTGTCGATGATGCAAGCAAAGTGCTGGATCACCAGGATGTATTCGGTGCGCTGTTACAGCAGGTCGGCACTACCGGTGAGGTACATGCTTACAGCGCGCTTATCGACGAACTGAAAACCCGCAAAATTGTGGTGAGTGTCGCCGCGGATCTGATGGCGTTGGTGCTCCTGACCGCGCCGGGTAAACAAGGGGCTGACATTGTGTTTGGCTCCGCACAGCGTTTCGGCGTTCCGATGGGTTACGGCGGCCCGCATGCCGCTTTTTTTGCTGCAAAAGATGAATTTAAACGCTCCATGCCTGGCCGTATTATCGGCGTGTCGAAAGATGCTGCTGGCAACACCGCGCTGCGTATGGCGATGCAAACGCGTGAACAGCATATTCGCCGTGAAAAAGCGAACTCCAATATTTGTACTTCACAGGTGTTACTGGCCAATATCGCCAGTCTCTATGCGGTGTTCCACGGCCCGGCGGGCCTGAAACGTATTGCCGGGCGCATCCACCGTTTGACCGATATTCTCGCCGCTGGTTTACAGCGTAATGGACTTAAACTGCGCCATGCGCACTACTTCGATACCCTGTGTGTGGAAGTGACCGATAAGGCGGCTGTCCTGGCGCGTGCCGAAGCTCAGGAAATTAACCTGCGCAGCGACATTCTTCATGCCGTGGGAATTACGCTGGATGAAACCACAACCCGCGAAGATGTGCAGGTACTGTTCAACGTACTGTTGGGCGACAATCATGGGCTGGATGTGGATGCCCTGGATAAAGAAGTGGCGCTCGACAGCCGCTCCATTGCGCAAAACATGTTGCGCGATGATGATTTCCTGACGCACCCGGTCTTTAATCGCTACCACAGCGAAACCGAGATGATGCGTTATATGCACTCGCTGGAGCGTAAAGACCTGGCGCTAAACCAGGCGATGATCCCGCTGGGTTCCTGCACCATGAAACTGAACGCCGCTGCGGAAATGATCCCCATTACCTGGCCGGAATTCGCTGAGCTGCACCCGTTCTGCCCGCCGGAACAGGCAGAGGGTTACCATCAGATGATCGCCCAGCTTTCTGACTGGCTGGTGAAACTGACTGGCTATGACGCACTGTGTATGCAGCCGAACTCTGGGGCGCAAGGTGAATACGCCGGGCTGCTGGCGATTCGCCACTATCACGAAAGCCGCAATGAAGGTCATCGTGACATCTGCCTGATCCCCAGCTCTGCCCACGGCACCAACCCGGCGTCTGCGCAAATGGCGGGCATGCAGGTGGTAGTGGTAGCCTGCGATAAAAATGGCAACATTGATCTGACCGATCTGCGCGCGAAAGCTGCACAGGCAGGAGAGAATCTCTCCTGCATTATGGTGACGTATCCGTCCACTCATGGGGTGTATGAAGAGACGATCCGTGAAGTGTGCGAAGTGGTGCATCAGTTCGGCGGCCAGGTTTACCTGGATGGCGCGAACATGAACGCGCAGGTCGGCATTACCTCACCAGGCTTTATTGGCGCAGATGTTTCGCACCTCAACCTGCATAAAACGTTCTGCATCCCACACGGCGGCGGCGGCCCGGGCATGGGACCGATTGGCGTGAAAGCGCATCTCGCACCGTTCGTGCCTGGACACAGCGTAGTGCAGATTGAAGGAATGCTAACCCGCCAGGGCGCAGTATCTGCGGCACCGTTTGGTAGCGCGTCGATTCTGCCGATCAGTTGGATGTATATCCGTATGATGGGCGCCGAAGGGCTGAAGCAGGCCAGTCAGGTAGCGATCCTCAATGCCAACTATATTGCCAGCCGTCTGAAAGAGGCTTTCCCGGTGCTTTATACCGGCCGTGATGGCCGGGTCGCGCATGAATGCATTCTTGACATTCGCCCGCTGAAAGAAGAGACCGGTATTAGTGAGCTGGACATTGCCAAGCGCCTGATCGACTACGGTTTTCATGCGCCGACAATGTCATTCCCGGTCGCGGGCACGCTGATGGTGGAACCTACCGAGTCTGAAAGCAAAGTGGAACTGGATCGCTTTATTGACGCGATGCTGGCGATCCGCGCTGAGATCGATCGTGTGAAACAGGGTGAATGGCCGCTGGAAGATAACCCGTTGGTTAACGCGCCGCATACACAGAATGAGCTGGTAGCAGAATGGAACCACGGTTATACCCGCGAGATGGCCGTTTTCCCGGCGGGCTTGGCAAACAAATACTGGCCGACGGTTAAACGTCTGGATGATGTCTATGGCGACCGTAATCTGTTCTGCTCCTGCGTACCCATGAGCGAGTATCAGTAATTAACTGATTAGACTATCTTTTAAGGGCGCTTCGGCGCCCTTTTTTAATGGTGGAGAACAAGATGGCGATTGCATTAGTGACCGGCGGGAGTCGGGGAATTGGCCGGGCGACCGCGCAACTGCTGGCGCAGGAAGGCTATACCGTGGCGGTAAATTACCACCATAACGCCCAGGCGGCTGGGGACGTGGTGGCAGACATCGTCGCGCAGGGCGGTAAAGCTTTTGCCGTGCAGGCGGATATAAGCGATGAAAAACAGGTGGAAGCCTTGTTTTCCCGTATTGACCAGGCTGCGGAACCGCTGACGGCGCTGGTAAATAATGCCGGGATTTTATTCCCGCAGTGTCGGCTGGAAAACCTCTCCGCGGAGCGTATTAACCAGGTGCTTACCACGAACGTAACCGGGTATTTTCTCTGCTGCCGCGAGGCAGTCAAACGCATGTCACCTCAGGGCGGCGGGCAAGGCGGTGCTATCGTCAATGTTTCTTCTGCGGCTTCGCGCACGGGTTCACCCGGCGAGTATGTTGACTATGCCGCTTCAAAAGGCGCTGTCGATACGCTGACAACCGGGTTGTCGCTGGAAGTCGCAGCATGCGGGATCCGCGTTAACTGTGTTCGCCCGGGGTTTATTTACACCGACATGCATGCCAGCGGTGGAGAGCCAGGACGAGTTGATCGTGTCAGCCCTGCAATACCTATGCAGCGTGGTGGGCAGCCGGAAGAGGTGGCGCAAGCCATCGCCTGGTTGCTGAGCGAGAAAGCTTCTTATGTTACAGGCAGCTTCCTCGACCTGGCGGGCGGCCGCTGAGTGAATGGCGTTACTCTTATCCAGCCCGGCGTTAACCGGGGCTGGATAAGGCAAAGGGCCCTGATCAGGAAGTCAACACATCACAGGTTTTCGCCATTGCTGGCGATCACTTCTTTATACCAGTTAAAGCTTTTTTTCCGTGAACGCGACATATCGCCTGTGCCGTCATCATGTTTATTAACGTAGATAAAACCGTACCGCTTGCTGTACTGACCGGTGGTGAAGGAGACGCAGTCGATGCAGCCCCACGGCGTATACCCCATCAGATCCACACCGTCGTAAGTGACGGCTTCCACCATCTCTTTAACGTGCGCGCGCAGATAATCGATACGGTAATCATCGTTGATGCTGCCATCTTCTTCGACCTTATCGTAAGCGCCAAAGCCGTTTTCCACGATAAACAGCGGTTTCTGATAACGCTCGTAGAGTTCACACAGCGCATAACGCAGGCCCACCGGATCGATCTGCCAGCCCCAGTCAGATGCCTTCACATGTGGGTTGGGCACACTGCCCTGAAAACCTGAGAGCGCATCACCGACGCCGCCTTCTGCTTTGACCGCGTTGGTCATGTAGTAGCTGAAGCCAAGGTAATCGCAGCAGCCTTCACGCAGTATCGCTTCATCGCCGGCTTCCATTTGGATGTTGAAACCACGGCGCTCCCATTCATTGAGCACATAAGACGGGTAGTAACCGCGCAATTGAACGTCGGTAAACACATAGCGTTCGCGCATCGATTCTTGCGCGTACATGACATCTTCCGGCTTACATGAAAAGGGATACAGCGGCACCATTGCCAGCATGCAACCAATCTTCATGGCTGGATTGATACGGTGACCGATTTTGACTGCCATCGCGCTGGCCACAAACTGATGGTGTAGCACCTGGTACATGGTTTCTTCCGGGTTTTCATGGTCGGTGTAGACCACGCCTGAACAGCAGTAGCCGAACAGCGGTGCCCGCCAGTTGCGCTGGTTGTTGATTTCGTTAAAGGTCATCCAGTATTTGACCTTGTTTTTGTAGCGCTCAAAAACTACTTCCGCGAAGCGAACAAAGAAATCGACCACGTTACGGTTCGTCCAGCCGCCGTATTCCTGCACCAGATGCAGTGGCATTTCAAAGTGAGAAAGGGTGATTACCGGCTCGATGTTGTATTTCAACAGTTCATCGAACATATCGTCGTAGAATTTCAGCCCTTCTTCATTTGGCTGCTGTTCATCACCCTTTGGAAAAATGCGTGTCCAGGCAATGGAGGTACGAAAGCATTTGAAGCCCATTTCCGCGAACAGTTTGATGTCTTCTTTGTAGTGCCCGTGGAAGTCAATAGCCTCGTGGTTCGGGTAGTATTTGCCTGCGACAACGTCTTGAGTGATTTCGCGCGGTACGCCATGCGCGCCGCCGGTCAGTACATCGCAGATGCTGGGGCCTTTGCCGCCTTTATTCCAGCCACCTTCAACCTGGTGGGCGGCAACGGCGCCGCCCCATAAAAAGTCTTTTGGTAAGGTTAATTTTTTCATCATTACTGTTCTCGTCATATTGGCTAATAACGAGTCTAACAAAGGGCAATTAAATGTCACGATATAACAAATTGCTGCCAGAGTAATTTGTTACACAGAAAAAACACCCTGTTTTTTTTATGCTATTTTCTTCGCCAGTTTTCGGCCCAATGATTCAAGAATATAAATAACCGGAATTTGCGTTGTAATATCGTAACCCCCGTTCATGCGCGTAGGCGGAACATGCCAGGAGAGGTTAAAATCAGCGAGTTTTGCCAGCCGGGAATGCTCATGACTGGTAATAGAGAGCACTTTGCAGTGATGCAGGCTGAATTGCCCTGCGAAGCGCAGGATCTCTTCCGTCTCGCCGGAGACAGAAAGCACAATTGCCAGCGCATTTTTTGCCATATCATTTGTTACCGGAAAATAAGGATCGTCGATATGGTTACTGAATTTTCCGATATTAGAAAAGAAGCGTGCGCCATATTTTGCCAGCGAGCCTGATGTCCCTGCGCCCACAAATATAATGCGCTCCGAAGCTAATATGATCTCTACGGCATCATCGAGTAATTTATCAAAATCATCGTTATTGACACTTTTAAAAAAGCTGATGATTTCACTGGCACCGAAATTAGTCTGAAGAGGTTCGTTTTGCTCCAGATATAATTTGAAACGCACGCGAAACTCAGAGTAACCTTCGCAGTTGAGCTTGCGACAAAAGCGCAGCACGGTAGTGGTGGAGACGCCCGCCGCGTCGGCCAGTTCCCGAATCGTCATGTACATCACTTTGTCACGATTTTTGACAACAAAGTTATAAACCATCATCTCCAGATTATTGAGGCTGGCGACGGCGGAGTGAGTAAACATCGTCACGGCGGTGTCCTTTGCTTGCTGTTAACATAGCCCGTTTCAGGCATGGCGGGCCTTTGTGTGCGCACATGCTGCCATAACTCCGGCATGGTTTCCCCGATTTTTATATTCACCAGATATGACTTTTGTCATTACACATTCATACGCGATATTTATTTTAGCTTACAGGTGTGCACTGAAATCATTCTCAGTTACTCTATAATGGCAATGTTTTAAAGCGTTCTCCCGGAGTTAGCCATGGTTCAGAAACCATTAATCGCACAGGGATACACACTGGCAGAGGAAATTGCCAACAGCATCAGCCACGGTGTCGGGCTGGTGTTCGGTATTGTAGGCCTGGTATTGCTGCTGGTGCAGGCGGTGGACAGTAATGCAAGCGTAATGGCCATTACCAGTTACAGCCTGTACGGGGGCAGCATGATTTTACTGTTCCTTGCCTCCACCCTCTACCATGCCATCCCGCATCAACGGGCGAAGGTGTGGCTGAAGAAATTTGATCACTGCGCAATTTATCTATTGATTGCCGGAACCTATACGCCATTTCTGCTGGTCGGCCTGGATTCGCCGCTGGCTCGCGGGTTAATGATTGTCATCTGGAGCCTGGCGCTGCTGGGCATTCTGTTTAAACTGACGATTGCGCATCGCTTTAAAGTGCTGTCGCTGATCACCTATCTGACAATGGGCTGGTTGTCGCTGATTGTGATTTATCAGCTTGCCACACGCTTGTCTGTGGGGGGGGTGACGCTGCTTGCCGTCGGCGGCCTGGTTTATTCGCTTGGCGTGATTTTCTATGTCTGCAAGCGCATCCCTTATAACCATGCCATTTGGCACGGCTTTGTACTGGGTGGCAGCGTGTGCCATTTTCTGGCGATTTATCTATACGTCGGACGGGTTTAAACGCTGTAGCCGGGGGAATGGCGCCAGCCCCCGGCTTGATGATTTCGCTTACTCTTCTAACGAGTAGGGCAGTGGTTCAATACTTAAGGTGTTGGCATCATCGCGAACGCGGAAAACACTGCCTGGCTCCATATCATTGTTCATCACAACCTGTACCAGTACACGCCCGTCATCCAGTTGCACAGCGGCCAGCACAGTACCGGTACGACGCCAGTTCTGCCCCATTTGCAGCTCCAGATCTTCACCCGCCTCGGGAACGCGGCTGGCGTTACCAGCCAGGTACCAGAGCGCACGTTTGTTTGCGCCACGGAATTTTGCCCGCGCCACCATTTCCTGCCCGGTGTAGCAACCTTTCTTGAAACTGATGCCGCCGAGCGCCTGAAGGTTAGTGGCCTGCGGGATAAATTGCGCACTGTTCGGGGTATCGATCACAGGCAAACCGGCTTCGATATTCAGCGCCAGCCACTGCTGGCTGTTGTTGAGCTGCGCTTCGCCACCCAGTTTCGTTGCTACTTCTGTGGCGGTTGCTTCATCGGTGACCAGCAGAAAACGCTCGGCAGGGTGCGCAAACCACAGCAGTGTAGTCGTGCCGTTCTGCACGACCTGTTTTTCCGCATCTGGCAGGGCAGGGAACAGTGCGGCCAGCGCTGCGCGTGCCTGAAAACCGGCAACCCCGAGCAGCACATGTTCATTGTCGGGGGCAATAGTGACTTTCGAGAACACAGCGTATTTTTTCAATTCGGTAAGCTGCGCGTCACGTACGCTTCGGCGTAGGATCCAGGCAAAACCGTCCTGATAGTGGAACAAACGCATATTGCTCCACATTTTACCTTTAGAATCGCAATGCGCTGCCAGCAGGTGCTGTTCAGGGAGCATATTTGCGACATCGGCTGTCACCTGGCCTTGCAGGTATTTCTCGCTGTCTGCGCCAGTAATGGTTGCCAGCGCCCAGTCATCGAGCGTCATAAGCGTCAGCGGCAGACGTGCAGAGGCGGTCGGCTGACGCGGCGGAAATGGAGTAAAAGCCATAATAATGTCCTGATTAGCTTAACGCTGTGTGGGTACTTAATGGTAAAAGAGCCATTGTTCATTGCAAGCGTTAAAGCATGCGTTTTGTGCCATTGTCCTGCTCTTGCGAGGCATTACGCAGAGGAATGAAATTTTTGCACTGCATGCGATTTATTTCGCGAGCAGCACCGGAAGGCCAAATATTCCGCAAAAGAAAGCATAAAAACACGTTACAATAGGCGAATCATGCCTACGCAGGGAGAAGAACATGGATATTAATAACAAAGCGCGTATCCACTGGGCGTGCCGCCGTGGAATGCGCGAGCTCGATATCTCTATCATGCCTTTTTTCGAACATGAGTACGACACGCTCAGCGATGACGACAAACATCTGTTTGTGCGTTTGCTGGAGAGCGACGATCCAGACTTATTCAACTGGCTGATGAATCATGGCAAACCCCAGGATGCGGAGTTGCAAAGAATGGTGCTGTTAATTCAAACGCGGAATCGGGAACGTGGTCCTGTGGCAATCTGATTTACGCGTCTCCTGGCGCGCGCAATGGCTCTCTTTACTGCTCCACGGCTTAGTGGCGGCACTGATATTGCTGATGCCATGGCCATTGAGCTACACCCCGCTGTGGTTATTGCTGCTTTCACTGGTGGTTTTTGACTGCGTACGTAGTCAGCGGCGCATTAATACCTGCCACGGTGAGATCAAACTGTTGGTGGACGCTCGCCTGCGCTGGCAAGGTGAGGAGTGGAGCATTGTCGGTACGCCCTGGATGTTACGCAGCGGAATGATGCTGCGTTTGCGGCGTGAAGAGGACGGCAGACGCCAGCACTTGTGGTTAGCGGCAGACAGCATGGATGCACGAGAGTGGCGGGATTTGCGCCGGGTGCTTTCTCAGAAACCGGCGCAGGGGTTGCATTAAGCGAAAGTCCGGGCTGGCCTCAGGCCAGGCGTTCCGCCATTTCCATCAGGATTTGTTCACACCAGGCCTGAATGCGCGCATCACTCAGATCGTACTGATTGGTTTCATCCAGCGCCAGGCCAACGAACAACTGGCCATCGGCGATGACGGGCTTCTTACTGGTAAATTCGTAACCTTCAGTTGGCCAGTAACCGATAAACGTTGCGCCGCGAGGCGCCAGTTTGTCGTGCAGCATGCCGAGCGCGTCGAGGAACCATTCACCGTAGCCAAGCTGATCGCCCATGCCGTACAGTGCGATGATTTTTCCGTCGAGATTGAGGGTGTCGAGCTGGTCCCAGATGGCTTCCCAGTCTTCCTGCAATTCGCCAAAATCCCAGGTTGGTATACCGAGGATCAGCGCGTCATATTGCTCCATCAGAGAGGGCGCGTCGTCTTTCAGGTTGTGCAGCGTCACCAGTTCCGGCCCGATAATATCGCGGATTTTTTCAGCCGCCATTTCGGTATAGCAGGTGCTGGAACCGTAAAACAGACCAATATTCATAACGTAAACTTCTCAATGCTTGATGTCTCTTTGCGAGCAGTGTACCAGAATCGTTTGGCAATCAGGCATAATGCAGCGATGGAGAGAAAGAGGCGCTTAGATGGAACAGGATCTCGCACGTATTGAACAATTTCTTGATGCGTTGTGGCTTGAAAACAACCTGGCGGACAATACCCTTAGCGCTTACCGACGCGATCTGAAAAGCGTGGTGGAGTGGCTGCATCATCGCGAGAGCAGTCTTGAGCGGGCGCAAAGCGACGATCTGCAAGCGTTGCTGGCCGAGCGTGTAGACGGCGGCTACAAAGCGACCAGTTCTGCGCGGTTGTTAAGTGCAGTTCGGCGTTTTTTTCAGTATCTGTACCGTGAAAAAATACGCAGCGACGATCCCAGCGCGTTGCTGGCCTCACCGAAGCTACCGCAGCGCCTGCCAAAAGACTTAAGCGAAGCGCAGGTCGGCAGGCTTTTACACGCGCCAACGGTTGACCAACCGCTGGAGTTACGCGATAAAGCGATGCTTGAGGTCTTATACGCCACCGGGCTTCGTGTTACGGAACTGGTGGGACTGACCATGAGCGATATCAGCCTGCGTCAGGGTGTGCTGCGGGTTATTGGTAAAGGCAATAAAGAACGCCTGGTGCCACTGGGTGAAGAGGCGGTTTACTGGGTTGAGCATTATCTTGAATATGGTCGTCCGTGGCTGCTTAACGGCGCATCAATAGATGTACTGTTTCCGAGCCAGCGTGCTCAGCAGATGACGCGTCAGACATTCTGGCATCGCATTAAACATTATGCGACGCTGGCGGGAATCGATAGCGAGAAGCTGTCTCCGCACGTCTTACGGCACGCGTTTGCTACGCATTTGCTTAACCACGGCGCGGATCTGCGCGTGGTGCAAATGCTGCTGGGGCATCAGGATCTTTCAACAACGCAAATTTATACGCATGTGGCTACCGAGCGGCTGCGTAAGCTTCATCAACAGCATCACCCGCGGGCGTGAGAGCTGACAATCTAAGGATGTGTTATGAAAAACGGTTTAATGATGTTCACCCTGTTGGCTGCGGCATTCACGGGTGCTGCACATGCTGATGACGCGGCGATCAAACAGTCGCTGGCGAAACTGGGTGTTCAGAGTACAGAAGTCCTGCCCGCTCCCGTCGCTGGAATGAAAGCGGTATTGACCAGTAGCGGCGTGTTGTATGTCACTGAGGATGGCAAACATATTATCCAGGGACCCATGTACGATGTCAGCGGCGCTCAACCGGTTAACGTCACCTCGCAGATGCTAATGCCGCACCTCAACGCGCTGACCAAAGAGATGATTGTGTATAAAGCCCCGCAGGAAAAACACGTGATCACGGTATTCACTGATATCACCTGTGGCTACTGCCAGAAGCTGCACAGCGAAATGGCCGACTATAACGCGCTGGGTATTACCGTGCGTTACCTCGCTTTCCCCCGTCAGGGCGTGGCAAGCGACGCTGAAAAAGAGATGAAATCAATCTGGTGTTCAAAAGATCGTAACCAGGCCTTTACTGACGCGATGAACGGCAAAAGCGTTAAGCCAGCCAGTTGTGATATTGACATTGCTAACCACTATGCGCTTGGCGTGCAGTTTGGCGTGAATGGCACCCCGGCGATTGTACTGAATGATGGGTATGTCGTGCCGGGTTATCAGGCACCTGCTGAAATGAAAGCCTTCCTCGATCAACATCAAAAAGCCACGGGCGGTAAGTAATACGCGTGAAAGCTCAGATACAACTTCGCCGCCGCGTGGTTAATGACGCGGTGGAACTGGCAGATTCGATGCCGCCTTTACTGCGTCGGCTTTATGCCAGCCGCGGCGTGCGCAGTGACCAGGAACTGGAGCGCAGTGTGAAAGGCATGCTGCCCTGGCAGCAGTTGAATGGTATTGAAGATGCCGTTAAACACCTGTACGACGCGCTGCGTGAAGGGTTGCGCATTATCGTTGTTGGTGACTTTGACGCCGATGGTGCCACCAGTACGGCATTAAGCGTGCTGGCGCTGCGTTCACTGGGGGGCGACAATGTCAGCTACCTGGTGCCAAACCGTTTTGACGATGGTTACGGGCTTAGCCCGGAGGTGGTCGATCAGGCCCATGCGCGTGGCGCGCAGCTTATTCTGACCGTCGATAACGGTATTTCTTCTCATGCAGGTGTTGAGCGGGCGCATGCGCTGGGCATTCCGGTGGTGGTGACCGATCATCACCTGCCAGGCGACACCCTGCCGGAAGCCGAAGCGATCGTTAACCCGAACTTGCGTGACTGTACATTCCCGTCGAAATCGCTGGCGGGGGTTGGCGTCGCGTTTTACGTGATGCTGGCGTTACGCAGCTTTCTGCGTGATAACGGCTGGTTTGATGCCCGTGGGCTGGCGATGCCAAATCTTGCGGAGCTGCTCGATCTGGTGGCGCTTGGAACGGTGGCGGACGTCGTACCGTTAGATGCCAATAACCGCATCCTGACCTGGCAAGGGCTGAGCCGCATTCGCGCCGGGCGTTGCCGCCCAGGTATCAAAGCCTTGCTCGAGGTGGCGAATCGGGATGCACAGAAACTGGCGGCCAGCGATCTGGGTTTTGCTTTAGGGCCACGCCTTAATGCGGCGGGACGCCTGGATGATATGTCTGTCGGCGTCGCATTGTTGCTCTGCGAGAACCTTGGCGAAGCGCGCCAACTGGCGAATGAACTGGATGCCCTGAACCAGACGCGTAAAGAGATTGAGCAGGGCATGCAGGCCGAAGCGCTGACGCTGTGCGAGAAACTCGAACGCAGCACGACGGCGTTACCGGGTGGGCTTGCAATGTACCATCCTGAGTGGCATCAGGGCGTGGTGGGGATCCTCGCTTCACGGATCAAAGAGCGTTTTCATCGGCCTGTGATCGCCTTCGCGCCTGCGGGTGAGGGGGTATTGAAAGGCTCCGGTCGTTCTGTCCAGGGGCTGCATATGCGCGATGCGCTGGAGCGACTCGACACACTCTACCCAGGGATGATGCTCAAGTTTGGCGGCCATGCTATGGCAGCGGGATTGACGCTGGAAGAGGCGCGGTTCGGCGAGTTTCAGCAACGCTTTGGCGAGCTGGTCACCGAGTGGCTGGATCCGGCGTTATTGCAGGGTGAGATCGTCTCCGACGGGCCGCTGACGGCGCAGGAGATGACGCTGGAAATCGCTGAGATGCTACGTGAAGCTGGCCCCTGGGGGCAAATGTTCCCTGAACCGGTGTTTGATGGCGAGTTTCGGCTGTTACAACAGCGGCTGGTGGGCGAGCGTCACCTGAAAGTCATGCTCGAACCAGTAGGCGGCGGCCCGTTACTGGATGGTATCGCTTTTAATGTTGATACCGCCTGCTGGCCGGATAACGGCGTAAGGCAGGTGAATATTGCTTATAAACTTGATGTAAATGAGTTTCGCGGTAATCGCAGCGTGCAGTTAATTATCGAAAACCTCTGGCCAATTTAGCGCCAGTATTCGCTACAAAAAGGGGCGTGGATCCGGTAAACTTCCGCCCTTATCACCGCATTTTGACAAGTCCATTAAAAGAAATCAGACCATGTTTGAAATTAACCCGGTAAAAAATCGCATTCAGGACCTCACGGAGCGCTCCGACGTTCTTAGGGGGTATCTTTGACTATGACGCCAAGAAAGAGCGTCTGGAAGAAGTAAACGCCGAGCTGGAACAGCCGGACGTATGGAATGAGCCTGAGCGCGCGCAGGCGCTGGGCAAAGAGCGTTCTTCGCTCGAAGCCATTGTCGACACACTGGATCAGATGAGCCAGGGCCTGGAAGATGTTGCCGGCCTGCTGGATCTGGCGGTTGAAGCCGATGATGAAGAAACCTTTAACGAAGCCGTAGCCGAGCTGGATGGGCTGGAAGAGAAGCTGTCGCAGCTGGAATTCCGCCGTATGTTCTCCGGCGAGTACGACAGCGCGGACTGCTATCTGGATATTCAGGCGGGTTCCGGCGGCACCGAAGCGCAGGATTGGGCGAGCATGCTGCTGCGCATGTACCTGCGCTGGGCTGAAGCGCGCGGCTTCAAGACCGAAGTGATTGAAGAGTCCGAAGGTGAGGTGGCCGGTATTAAATCCGTGACCATCAAGATCATTGGCGATTATGCCTACGGCTGGTTGCGTACCGAAACCGGTGTGCATCGTCTGGTGCGTAAGAGCCCGTTCGATTCCGGCGGCCGTCGTCACACCTCGTTCAGTTCCGCGTTTGTTTACCCGGAAGTGAAAGACGACATTGATATTGAAATTAATCCGGCGGACCTGCGTATCGACGTATACCGCGCATCCGGCGCGGGTGGTCAGCACGTTAACCGTACGGAATCTGCGGTGCGTATCACCCATATTCCGACCGGGTTGGTGACGCAATGCCAGAACGACCGTTCCCAGCATAAAAACAAAGACCAGGCCATGAAGCAGATGAAAGCAAAGCTTTATGAGCTGGAAATGCAAAAGAAAAATGCTGAGAAGCAGGCTATGGAAGACAACAAGTCTGATATCGGCTGGGGTAGCCAGATCCGTTCTTATGTCCTGGATGATTCCCGCATCAAAGATCTGCGCACCGGGGTTGAAACCCGCAACACGCAGGCGGTGCTGGACGGCAGCCTGGATCAATTCATCGAAGCAAGTTTGAAAGCAGGGTTATGAGGAACCAACATGTCTGAACAACAAGCACAGGGCGCTGACGCGGCAGTTGAACTTAATAATGAACTGAAAAACCGCCGTGAGAAGCTGGCGCAACTGCGCGAGCAGGGCGTGCCGTTTCCGAACGACTTCCGTCGCGACCAGACCTCTGACAAGCTGCACGCTGAATTTGATGCCAAAGAGAACGAAGAGCTGGAAGCGCTGGGCATTGAAGTTGCGGTAGCCGGTCGTATGATGACGCGCCGCGTTATGGGTAAGGCTTCTTTCGTCACCTTGCAGGACGTTGGTGGCCGTATTCAGCTGTATGTGTCGCGCGATGACCTGGCAGAAGGCGTTTATAACGAGCAGTTCAAGAAATGGGACCTCGGTGACATCCTCGGCGCCCGTGGCAAGCTGTTCAAAACCAAGACTGGCGAACTCTCTATCCACTGCACCGAACTGCGTCTGCTGACCAAAGCATTGCGTCCGCTGCCGGATAAATTCCACGGGTTGCAGGATCAGGAAGCGCGTTATCGTCAGCGCTATCTGGATCTCATCGCTAATGATGAATCCCGCAATACTTTCAAAATTCGTTCGCAAATCATGGCTGGTATTCGTCAGTTCATGGTCGGTCGCGGCTTTATGGAAGTAGAAACCCCGATGATGCAGGTGATCCCAGGCGGCGCATCTGCGCGTCCGTTTATCACTCATCATAACGCGCTGGATCTGGACATGTACCTGCGTATCGCGCCGGAACTGTACCTCAAGCGCCTGGTGGTTGGCGGCTTTGAGCGCGTGTTCGAAATCAACCGTAACTTCCGTAACGAAGGCATTTCCGTTCGTCATAACCCTGAGTTCACCATGATGGAACTCTATATGGCTTATGCGGATTACAAAGATTTGATCGAACTGACCGAGTCGCTGTTCCGCACCCTGGCGCAGGATATCCTCGGCAAAACGGAAGTCCCGTACGATGATCAGGTTTTCGACTTCGGTAAGCCGTTTGAAAAACTGACCATGCGCGAAGCGATCAAGAAATACCGTCCGGAAACGAATATGGCGGATCTCGATAATTTCGACAGCGCAAAAGCGATTGCGGACAGCATCGGTATTAAGGTGGAGAAAAGCTGGGGTCTGGGCCGTATCGTGACGGAGATCTTCGAAGAAGTCGCAGAAGCGCACCTGATCCAGCCGACCTTTATTACCGAATACCCGGCGGAAGTTTCACCGCTGGCGCGCCGTAATGACGAGAACCCGGAAATCACTGACCGCTTTGAATTCTTTATTGGCGGCCGTGAAATCGGTAATGGCTTTAGCGAGTTGAATGACGCGGAAGATCAGGCGCAGCGTTTTGCTGATCAGGTCGCTGCGAAAGATGCGGGCGACGACGAAGCCATGTTCTTCGACGAAGATTACGTGACGGCGCTGGAGCACGGTCTGCCGCCGACTGCGGGGCTGGGGATTGGTATCGACCGTATGGTCATGCTGTTCACTAACCGCCATACCATTCGCGACGTGATCCTGTTCCCGGCAATGCGTCCGACAAAATAATCACACCGTAACCGGTAAAGCCCCGACGTTCACCGCGTTGGGGCTTTTTTATCGCTGTAATTCGCAGGCGAATTGACGCAGGTTATCCCGGCCTTGATCCGGTGCGGCTTCGCTAACCATCCATGGGCTGAAGGCCCACGGCGTGGCATCCAGTGCATGCAGCACAGATTCCAGCCCGACCCATTGATACGCCATTACCTCATCACGGTTGGGGGCGATCCCGCTGCTTATCCGCGCGGCATAGACCGGGCATACCTCGTTTTCCACGATCCCGGAAGGATCGGTTTCGCAATATCGAAAATCCGCATGGACTGGCGTGATGTTATCGACGCTGGCGCCAATCTCGAACCGGCAACGGCGGATAATCGCCTCTTCGTTAGATTCGCCCAGTTGCGGGTGGCCGCAAACTGAGTTGGTCCACACCCCAGGCCAGGCTTTCTTACTCAACGCGCGGCGGGTAACCAGCAACTGTCCCTGCTGGTTGAAGATCCAGCAGGAAAAAGCCAGATGCAGTGGGGTGTGAGAAGTGTGCGCGGCATATTTCTCCTGAGTGCCAGTCACCTCTCCCTGGTCATTAACCAAAATGACGTGCTCTTGTATACCCATAACGACTCCAGAACGTAGAACGCCGAATGGCGCTGCGTTTATCCAGCCTGTGGGAGGGCTCCCGACAGGGCTGGTAAGCGTAGCGCCACCGTGCGAACCCTATTATACCTGACTATCAGGCAAACAGTTTTGCCCACAGAGCGGAAAACGGCATCACCAGGAGCAGACCGGGCAACATATTTGCCACCGGAAAGGGCTTGATATTACAAATCCGCAGCCCGGTCGCCACCATAATAAGACCGCCAGCGCAGGAGAAATCACCCATCATGTCCGGGGTAATCATGTGCACGATATACACCGCCAACGTTGCCAGCGCGACCTGCACAATAATCAGCGGCAGACCGATGGTCATCACAGAGAAGCCAAGCATGGTAGCGAAGATCGCCGCCGTGAACAGATCCAGCACCGTTTTGATATACAGAATCGACGGATCGCCGGTCATGCCTTCATGCATCGCACCGAAGATACCGGTGCCACTGGCGCAAAACAGCACCAGAATGGCAACGAATTTTTCCGTAAATTCATCGTGGGTTAGCCCCTGTACCGGCGGAAAAATCCGGTTGATCAAACCCCGGGTGGTGCCGGCCGCTCTTCCAATCTGTTTTTCAAAGAAGAACGCTTCGCCAATCACTGCCCCCAGTACCATTGCCAGTACCACTGCGGGCATGAATTTAACTTTAATCACCAGGTTGATGCCCAGACCCACAGAGCACAGACCAAACGTCAGTGGCAGCGCCACTTTGACCCGATCGGGGATGCGGGTGCCAACCAGTGAACCCATAAGACCGCCAACGATCACCGCGGCGCCGTTCACATAAGGACCGATTAACATAATATTTCCTGCGTTTTTACGCGTTATAAGCAAGGTGACCCTCGCCCCAGCGTGGGAGGTTTTTCACATCAATACCGAACAGGTCCAGCGCGCGGCTGACGCTATGGGTAATGATCTCATCTGTGGTTTGCGGGCGCTGATAGAGCGCCGGCACCGGCGGGAAAATTATCCCGCCCATTTCCGTCACTGCCTGCATGTTGCGAATATGCCCGAGATTAAGTGGCGTTTCGCGCGCCAGCAGCACCAGACGGCGGCGCTCTTTGAGCACCACGTCGGCGGCTCGGGTTAGCAGGTTATCCGTCAGGCAGTTTGCGATGGATCCCAGAGAACGCATGGAACAGGGCGCGACAAGCATGCCCATGGTCTTAAACGATCCGCTGGAGATGGAGGCTCCAAGATTGCCGATGGGGTGGACCACATCCGCAAGTGCCATCACCTCATCAAGCCGGTAATCGGTTTCCAGCTCACAGGTTTTTTCCGCCCCTTTCGAAATAACCAAATGGACTTCAATCTCCTGGGCACGTAAAAGTTCAAGGGCTTTTACGCCATACTGAAAACCGGAAGCGCCGCTAATGCCGACGATGATACGTGGTGTCGTGGTCACACCCTTCTCCTTATTCGAAATCTGGCAAGAAACGTTTCACATCAACCTCTTTAAACTTCGAACGTTCAAAGTGGCTCTTCAGATGGAACGGTACGGTGCAGTCAAAAATGGTCTTGCAGGACATTCCCTGCTGCAAAATGCTTGGGCTGTAGGCCGGAATCTGTGAAGGATCAAGCGGATGGCAACGCACGCCGGGGATAGTGACGGTATCCACATCGCCCTGATAGCGTGTCTGCATTGCCCACAGCACGTCGTCGCTGTCAAAAATATCCACGTCTTCGTCAACCAGAATGACGTGTTTCAGTTCCGGGAAGGCTGAGAACGCCAGCAGCGCGGCCTGGCGCTGACGGCCTTCATCTGCCGGAGAGAATTTCTTGAATTGCATAACGGCCAGCAGCTTGCCGCCGCCAGCAGAGTGAGCAAATACGTTGAGCAGTTTGCCTGGCATGGCGCGGCCAACCATATCAAGAATGCTGGCTTCAGTCGGGATGCCCGCCATGTTCACATGCTCTTCACCTGGGCCGACAGTGGTGCGCCAGATCGGGTTATAGCGATGCGTCACGGCTTTGACTTTGATAATAGGCAGCGCATCTTTCGCTTCGCCGGTATAGCCCGGAAACTCAGGCATCGCTTTGCCGGTATCGGTGTTCTGATCTTCACGCAGGCGCGCATGCGGGAGCAATTCGCCCTCAATGACAATTTCAGCATGTGCAATAGCTCGTTCATTGATGGTCTTGCACTGCACCATTTCAACAGCGTGGCCGCGCAACGCGCCAGCAACGCTCAGTTCGTCGTAACCCAGCGGCGTTGTGGGTGGCTCAAAGCAGGCGGCAATTTCAATCGCCGGGTCAACGCCGATACTGATAGAGATCGGCAGCGGCTTGCCGGCAGCTTCCGCTTTCATGCGGAAAGCATCAATATGGCGGCCCGGTGTTAACCACATTGAGAGTTCATCGCGGCTCTGTACACAGAGGCGGTGAATGGTGATATCAGATTCATGCGTTTCAGGATCAGAGGCATAGCAGAGGCCCATGGTGATATACGGACCGGCGTCTTCTTCGGTGTTGGTAGGCGCAGGCAACAGCGTGCGCAGATCGAAGTTTGCATCACTGGCGAGATGCACCACCTGCTGGCAGACCGCGTGGTCTTTGGTCAGTACCGGAGGAATCGGGTTTTGTACCGAGTCTTTCAGCAGATGGCCGAGTTTTTCGGGTTCGCAGTTCAGGAAGTGGCTGACGCGTTTGCGCGAGCCGTTCAGGCCGATGGCAACACTGATGTCCTGAAAACCTTTTATTTTATTGAACACCATTACCGGGCCATTTTTGCGTGTCGGGCGCTGGCAGGTGCCGCCAGCACCTACGTAACGGTACACCCCGGAAAGCTCCGCGTGCGGATCCACTTCGGTGTCCGTTTCAACATATTCGCCGGGTAGCGTTTTTAATAACTCAAGTGCAGAGCGTAAATCGGAAACGCCGCTGACATTATTATTTTTACTATTTGACATGGTCTTTTCCATTGATAGATGGGAATTTACTAACTGCGAGTACCTTATTTTTACGTCACCAATTAAACAAATACCGTTTTCCTGACTCAGACCAGATCAAAAAAGTACTCTTTATATAATTGTTAATTTAACGTTGGTGAATTGATTAAAATAGCGGGCTTTTCCTTTTCCACGCTAAGTGGGATACTGAGCATTCAGATATGGCGGAGAAAAGTTGTATGGATCTGAAAAGATTGCGTTATTTTTGCCGTGTGGTGGAGCAGGGATCGGTAAGTCAGGCGGCGAAAGTGTTGAATATGGCGCAGCCTCCGCTCAGTAAACGCATCCAGGAACTGGAAGAAGAGTTACAGGTTTCGCTGTTTACACGGCAGGGAAATCGTATTGAACCTACTGACGCCGGTTATTTTCTTTACCGTAAAGCGTGTGAAATATTACGTCATGTTGAAGATACCGCACGTGAAACGGTTGCTATTGCTAATAAAGAAAAATTCCAGTTGCGACTCGGTTTGACCCATCTCTTTCAATCCTATTTTAAGCCGTTGCTGCTCGAGCTTTATAAACGGCATCCCGACGCGGAAATTAATATTTCGGTAACGGATTCCAGCCATTTAGAAACCATGTTGAACGAAGGCACTATCGATCTGGCGATGATCCAGCGGCCCTATCGCAGTGAAGGTTTTGATTATGTCTCCTTTGATCCGGTGCGGCTGGTGGCGGTGATCAGTAAACAGTGCCTGCTGGAAGTACCGTCCAGTCCTTATGACTACCAGGCGCTGGCGGCATTTCCGTTGGTACTGCTGCACCGGGCTAAAGACAGCGGCACGTATGAGATGCTAATCGATCTGTTCCGTAAGGCGGGGGTTAACCCGAAAGTGATCATGCATATTACTCAGCCAGGCGTGATCCTTGAGTGGCTGGAATCCGGCCTGGCAGCGGCAACACTGCTACCCTCTTCGGAAGTGAACGCCAGTAAACTTACGCAGTGCCATGTGGTGGATGTTTTCCCTTCGCCGCAGGTGTTTTATCCGGCGCTGGTAAAGATGCCTGCCATGCCTTATCTGCCGGAAATTATGGAAATCATCGCCCAGGGATACCCGATCCCACGCCATCAATCGTAAGGGGTTGGCATCCCGGTCGTGGCTGTTATCATAGGTCGCCTTTTATCACATTCGAGGATCTGTTTTGCGCGCAGGACGCCCGACGATAAACCCGTTTCGCATGCTTATTTGCCTGGCAATCGCTTTGCTGCTGGCAGGCTGCGCCGGGAGTAAATCTTCTTATTCCGGTGCCGTTTATACGGTGAAACGGGGTGATACCCTGTACCGTATTTCGCGGATCACCGGCACCAGCGTTAAAGATCTGGCAAGCCTGAATGGCATTTCACCGCCTTACACGATTGAGGTTGGGCAGCAACTTAAAATCAAAGGCGCCTCAAAAACGGCCTCTTCTGCCGGTAAAAGCGGCGGTAAAACCGCTAAAGTTGTGCCTTCTTCTGCCGTGCCCCAGTCTTCCTGGCCGCCAGTGGGGCAGCGCTGCTGGCGCTGGCCAACGACCGGCAAAGTGATCATGACCTATTCCACCTCTGAAGGTGGCAACAAAGGTATTGATATCGCCGGTGCGCGCGGGCAACCGATTTATGCCGCCGGGGCCGGGAAAGTCGTGTATGTCGGCAACCAGCTGCGCGGTTATGGCAACCTGATCATGATTAAACACAGCGAAGATTACATCACCGCGTACGCGCATAACGACACACTGTTGGTGAATAACGGGCAAAACGTGAAAGCGGGGCAGAAGATTGCCACTATGGGCAGTAGCGATACCGATTCAGTCAGGCTTCACTTCCAGTTACGCTACCGGGCAACAGCGATTGATCCGCTGCGTTATTTGCCCCCGCAGGGCAGCGTACCGAAGTGCTAACGTGCAATGCTAACAGGCGCAGTCCGGCCTGTTAGCGTGTTATTACGGTGAATTAATAATTCCGCGTATCCTGGCCGTTGAAGATATTTTGCTGACTGGTTGATGAATGGCCATTGCTGTACCGTGTGTCCTGCCCGCCAAAAATATTGGCTCGGCTGCTCGCACTTTCGCCATTGCTGTATTGGGTGTCCTGGCCATCAAAAATGTTGGCGCGGCTGGTCGAACTACTTCCATCGCTGTTTTTCACATCCTGACCGCCAAAAATATTGGCGCGACTGGTCGATGATCTGCCGTCGCTATACTGAACATCCTGTCCCCCAAAAATATTAGCCCGACTCGTTGACGTCGTTCCATTATCGTAGCGGCAATCCTGACCGCCAAAAATGTTCTCCCGGCAACTGTCCGCTAATGCAACATTGACGAAACCCGACATCAGAAAAAATCCTACAAACAATGACTTAATATTCATTGTTCTCTCCGGTTTAGAAATGGTGACGACGGGAGATATGCTATTCCTTATCTGGCGAGGCGGCAGGTGCGGTTGTCCTAATCTCTGTCAATTTATCCTGGGAAACGCAAAGAATGAGCAGACTTACGGGGAAGACAGCGAGCGACTTTTGTTTGCCGCGGGCTGAAGCGGAGAGGTCTTCATTGCCGATCCCGGCGCATAAGGAAGCCGTAAAGATTAACTGCTTAAAACTCCAGCGGTTATCCGCAATCACACCTTGCTCTGTCGCGGTAAGGGGTTATAATGCCACTCGCACCTCAAAGCGGGCGTAGTTCAATGGTAGAACGAGAGCTTCCCAAGCTCTATACGAGGGTTCGATTCCCTTCGCCCGCTCCATGACCTTTAAAATCCTTATAAATCAATGCATTACCTCTAAGTTAATGTGACCAAAGTACCGCTATTTACCCTGAAAGTTGCCGCGATTTGTTGAACGGTGAACAGGGCGTTTAGCAAAGCGCTGGCGGTCATCTCACTTTCTTGAAGATGAGCAAGACTAAAACAAGACAAATGGCGCTACCGACAAATGCAGTGATCAAGAGGTTATCCACTGAACGCGATGAGTCATCTTTGATCGCTTCACATAAACGGGCTTCCATCTGACCTGTTGAAGGGGGGCCGTTGTATTGCCGGGTTAGTCCAAAATCAAGCGCTGGGATCATCAGGGCTATAGAGTAGATGGCGAATACTAAGACAATGCCTCCCTATCGAAGGATAGATTTTGTTCTATTTATCATCCTAAGCAGCCCTTCAAATCATCTCACCTTTTTAAAAATAAGTAGAATGAGAGGTACACTGATCACAAAACCGTAAACCGCCGCATCAAAAACACCATTTGTAGCTTCAGCAAGTGAATCAACAGCCTGGTAATACTCTTTTAATGGAACAGGGTTTGACACGAGGAGCTGATTTTCAAAGAAAATCGAGAATGCTTGTGAGGCGATGAACAGCCCGAGGAAGTAGCCCAGGGTGACAATACCCATTCCACACCATCTGAGGATGGTTTTGGTTCTACTCGTCATTGTCATAAGATCCACCTAATACTCCGCCCACAGTACCGCCGGAATAAGGAGATAATGAATCTCCAGTAGCGGCGGCTCCCGCTGCAATATGCTGAATTTTACCTTTTGGCGATTTCTGGAAGTGCGATAAGTTGTCCTTATTGGGATACACTTTTTTAAACTCGCCCGTCATTTCAATAACTGCCATAGATGAGAAGTTTGAGCTTTTTGACTAAAGATAACGCAGCAATGAGACAGGGATCGTGAAATCTTCTTCGGATTCGATAGGAATCTGCGTCGTGGTCGATGTGTAATTGTGTTCGAATACTCTTGAACCAGCAAACTTGATCCCTTCAACAGAATAAGTGGTACAGTTCTTCCCTGTTACGTCGTACTCATCGATTGTATGGCCTCTTCGCTTTGTTGTTTCATTCATCTCCGACGTTTGAATCGCTGGTTCACCCTTGCTCCATCGGTCTTCAAAGAATTGTCTCGTTTTCTTCGGGTCAGCGTCATCTATACGGAATACTCTTGCACCCATCCGGTATCGTTCGGCTCTATAGTAAGCTCTCGCATCTTCACCTTGCAGAAAGTTTAAAATCCCATCACCCGTAAACCCTCCTGGATTCGTTCTACCATAGCGCCCATAGGTATAAAGGTAGACATGGTTATTCTCATGCACCGAAACAAAAGCATGACCAGCCCCTTTGGTTTCAGTCCAGATGTAAACGCCGTTCAATAAATGGTTATCTTCTGGCTTGCAGGTGTCAGCAAAGCTGTTTTGCTTCTTCGCTGCCTGTGCGTGCTGCACTGGCTCTACAGGCGCTCTAGCTCCGGAAGGGGGATTAACCTCAACGGTGCCAGGCGCGATAAGGAAATTTGAACCACCCGGACAATCGCAGTGGATGACAGACCCCTCTACTGCCACAGCTTCGCCGTTTGTTTGTCGGTGATCTCCGGTGACAATCACACCCACTTTCCCGCATTTTGGGCAGGGAGACGTTTTATCGCCATGTAGCCCAATGTTCTTGCCGTGAACGATGAAGCCTCTGTTGACTGAAACCATATGATCCCCTTAATTCCCTTTACTTATTACCCAAATCTTCCTTGCGGCCTTTCTGAGAATAATCATCCCGGATGGAGCAATTATCGTTTCATTAAAACGATGTTTTATTACGGGAGATTAATCAGAACGGGTTTGATGAACCTTTATTAATTTCCAGGCAGGAAGGATAAGTTGTGAGCTTGTTCAAAATTATGCATTAATTTTTCATCAGGGAATAATTGTACCATCAATAAAAATTCTATTTATCAGACGGTTAACTTTTTTATAACCTAAAGCTTCAAGAGAAACACGGTCAGCTGGGAGGGGGTTAAATCCCCCCTCGCTGACAGTCTCTGAAAAGTTAACAGCGAAGACAAGATCGAAGTAAAGCACTATAACGTAATAGGCAATGCACATTAGTGCGATACTCACCCACCTGATCCACAACGTCTTAGCATCACCTTACCTTTTTAAAAATTATTAAGATTAGAGGGATGCAGATCGTAAAACCAAAGAGGGCGACATTAAAAACGCCATCCGTTGCTTGCATGAGCGAGTCTATTGATGCCTGGTACTCTTTTAATGGAATTGGACCTGAGAAAAGCATGCTTTCATTTTCGCTGAATGCGGAAAAAGAGAAAGACGATAGTGCCAGCGCAATATAGTAGCAAAGCGATACAGTGCCAATTCCACACCATCTGAGGATGGTTTTGGTTCTACTCGTCATTGTCATAAGATCCACCTAATACTCCGCCCACAGTACCGCCGGAATAAGGAGATAATGAATCTCCAGTGGCTGCACCTTCCGCTGCAACATGCTGAACGACACCCCCGTAAGTTTCCTGGATTGGTCGCAAATTGCCTGAATTAGGGTATTGCTCCTGGAACTTGCTCGTCATCTCAATGACAAGCATTGAGGACATGTTGCTACCCTTTGCGATGAGGTATTTTTGCAGAGATACAGGAACGGTGAAGTCTTCTTCGGCTTCGATAGGTAGCTGCGTCGTTAATGATGTATACCCGTGTTCGAAAACCGTCGAGCCAGCAAATTTGATACCTGCTACTGAATGTGTAGTGCAATTGCTCCCAGTAACATCATATTCATCAATGGTACGGCCTCTTCTTCTTGTTGTTTCATGCATTTTTTCCGTTTGGATAGCTGGCCTTGCGTTGTTCCATAGCACTTCGAAAAATTTTCGTATTCTCACCGGATCTGCGTCATCTATGCGGAAGACACGAGCACCCATTTCATACAGTTCAGACCGATAGTATACCCTTGCGTCTTCCTCTTGCAGGAAGTTAAGAATGCCATCACCCGTAAACCCTCCTGGATTCGTTCTACCATAGCGCCCATAGGTATAAAGGTAGACATGGTTATTCTCATGCACCGAAACAAAAGCATGACCTGCCCTTTTGGTTTCAGTCCAGATGTAAACGCCGTTCAATAAATGGTTATCTTCTGGCTTGCAGGTGTCAGCAAAGCTGTTTTGCTTCTTCGCTGCCTGTGCGTGCTGCACTGGCTCTACAGGCGCTCTAGCCCCGGAAGGGGGATTAACCTCAACGGTGCCAGGCGCGATAAGGAAATTTGAACCACTCGGACAATCGCAGTGGATGACAGATCCCTCTACTGCCACAGCTTCGCCGTTTGTTTGTCGGTGATCTCCGGTGACAATCACACCCACTTTCCCGCATTTTGGGCAGGGAGACGTTTTATCGCCAATGCAGAGTTTTAGTCTCCCCATAACGGTAAATCCGCTCCGGCTTGCATAACATTCAGCCCCTGTAGACGTTTTATCCCCATGTAGCCCAATGTTCTTACCGTGAACGATGAAGCCTCTGTTGACTGAAACCATATGATCCCCTTAATTCCCTTTACTTATTACCCAAATCTTCCTTGCGGCCTTTCTGCGAATAATCATCCCGGGTGGAGCAATTATCGTTTCATTAAAACGATGTTTTATTACGGGAGATTAATCAGAACGGGTTTGATGAACCTTTATTAATTTCCAGGCAGGAAGGATAAGTTGTGAGCTTGTTCAAAATTATGCATTAATTTTTCTTCAGGGAATAATTTTACCATCAATAAAAATTCTATTTATCAGGTGGTTAACTTTTCTATAACCTAAAACGGTTAAGTCAAAGATATATATTACATCTTTCCATTAATCTGCCTTCTGTATTTACCGATAACAGAAAAAGGCACGGCCGCCATTTTATGACCGCTGCTTTACCCGCCCTATAAAACAACAACAGGTACCGATGCCATGAAACTATCGCTTGCGCAAAAACTGTGGCTCCCTCTTCTCGTGGCGTTGATATGCCTGGCCGGAACCCTCTTCTTTGGTTCTCTGACCGTTAAAAATGACCAACTGGCACTGCGCAAAAACGAGCTGCAGCATGTGTCGCAACTCGCGCTCAGTATTGTTAAAACCCAGGCGGGCCTTGCTGACAAGGGATTGATATCACAGGAAGAAGCGCAACAGCGAGCCCTGCAGCTAATTAAAGACCTGCGCTATGGCGACACCGGTTATTTTACGATTCTGAATAATCAGGCGCAGGTGATCATGCATCCCATCAACGCCAAACTGATTGGAAAAGGGCCAGATATTGCCGATGCAAATGGCGTCTATATTTTCAGAGATATGGTGTCCGTCACCCAGGGGAATCAGGCTGGTTTTACGGCTTATGTGTTTCCCCGTCCGGGGGAGCAGGAAGCACAACCGAAAATTGCGTACAACATCCCCTGGGCGCCATGGGGCTGGATAGTCACCACCGGGTTGTACGTGGATGATATCGACGCAGCATTTCTGGTGTCGCTCTACCACAACCTGATGCTGTTTGTGGCGATCAGTATTCTGCTTTCTGTTCTGGTTTATGTCATTAACCGCGGGACATTGCGCACGCTGGGGGGCGAACCGCGTTATGCGGTTGATGTCGCTGCGCGCATTGCCGCGGGCGATCTCTCCCTGGCGGTAAATAAAAAAGCCGGCGACAGTTCAAGCCTGATCCATGAAATGGGGGTCATGCGTGAGCAATTGACTGCGGTGATAGAAGACATTCGCGATGGGGCGGAGATCATCAATACCAGCACGCATGATATCGTCGCTGGGAACCAGGAAATTGCGATGCATTCTGACCGGCAGGCCAGTTCGCTCGAAAAAACCTCATCCAGTATGGAAGAGATCACCGCAGCGGTTAAACAGAACGCAGAAAACGCCGGGCAGGCACGCCAACTGGCGAGTGAAGCCGTGGATATTGCCTCACGTGGCGGTGTGGCAATGAAGAGCATGAACGAAACGATGAACGGTATTTCTGAAAGCGCCGGGAAAATTGCCAGCATTATCGAGGTGGTCAACGGCATCGCATTTCAGACCAATATTCTGGCGCTGAATGCCGCAGTTGAGGCCGCAAGAGCCGGTGAGCAGGGGCGAGGATTCGCCGTCGTGGCAGGGGAAGTGCGCAGTTTGTCATTACGTAGTTCTCAGGCGGCACAGGAGATAAAAGGCCTGGTTGAGGAGTCTGTCGCGCGCGTTGAGAGTGGCTCTTCACAAATTAAAGTCGCTGGCAGCAGCATTGAGGAGATGATTACCGCAGTGCAGCGCGTGTCGAATATTATGTCGGAAATTTCGGTCGCCACGGATGAGCAGAGCAAAGGCATTAGCCATGTGAACGAAGCCATTGTACAAATTGATGCGGTGACGCAGCAAAATTCAGTCTTACTGCAACATGCTGTATCTGCGGCGAGCGCGCTGGAAGAGCAAACCCGCCGGTTAACCGAAACCGTGGCCTTTTTTAACACCGGCAGATAATACCCGTCATCTTCTCCGCGTGGGTCTGCCAGGCAGATCCACATTTTTCATTCTTCTGCGCTTGCGTAAAACAGCGTTATTGCTTGATCAAAGCATTAACGCTCGCCTGCATTGTCATCGCCGCTGGTTAGTATCATATTGAGTGAGATTATTCGTCAGCTAATGATCTTCAGGAGAGTGATATGGCTTCAGAGAATCCCCGCGTTGCCCTTATTGGCCCGGGCGCAATAGGCACCACCATTGTGGCAGCGATGCATGAGGCTGGCCGCACCCCTACCGTGTGTGGTCGTACCGCGCACCCGCAGTTGGTGCTGCGTCACGATGAGGGGCGCATTGTGGTACCCGGCCCGGTGCTGACCGATCCCAGCGTTATCACGCAGCCGTTCGACCTGGTTTTTGTGGCGGTAAAAACGACGCAACTGGCGGCTAGCGCGGCATGGCTGAAAGCGTTGTGCAACGAAAAGACGGTGGTCTGTGCGCTGCAAAATGGTGTCGAGCAGAAAACACAGTTTGCCCCGTATGTGGCGGGCGCGACGGTGTTGCCTTCAGTCGTGTGGTTTCCCGCGCAACGTGAACCGGATGCCTCTGTCTGGCTGCGCGCCAAACCGCGCCTGACCTTGCCCGATACCCCCGCCACCACGCGGGTGCAGGCGGCGTTAGCCGGGACGCGTTGCAGCGTTGACGTCTCCGCCGATTTCCCATCCGTTGCCTGGCGCAAGTTATTACAGAATGCGGCAGCAGGGCTGATGGTGCTGTCCGGGCGTCGCGCCGGGATGTTCGCACGCGAGGACATCACTGCGCTGGCGCTGGCATACCTGCGGGAATGCCTTGCGGTCGCACGCGCAGAGGGCGCAACCCTGAGTGACGATGTTCCGCAGGAGATTGTGGCCGGGTTCCAGCGCGCGCCGGCTGACCTTGGCACATCCATTCTTGCTGACCGCCAGGCGGGTCGCCCTCTGGAATGGGATATCCGCAATGGTGTGGTACAGCGGTACGGCAAAAAACACGGCATCCCCACACCGTTCAGTGATGTGATTGTGCCGCTACTTGCGGCAGGCAGCGACGGTCCGGGCTGACCAGCAGGGTTGCCATTCAGCGCTGGTGATGCGGCTGAATTGCTGTTACGTTGATAACATGCGCAAAACATATTCAGCCCCATTATTTATTGTGAGCATTATTTACACCGTCATACGAAGGGTGGGATAGCGTTCATCTTTTTCCCGCCAGCACGGCGGGGGCCTTGCTGGTACGCAACCTGTGAGGTATTCAATGACTGACCTTCATCCATCCCGACCGACACTGCATATCCTGTGTGGCAAAATTGCCGCAGGTAAATCGACCCTTGCCGCCGAACTGAGTAAAACACCAGGCACCATTGTGTTGAGCGAGGACAGCTGGTTATCGCCGCTGTTTAGCGATCTTATGCACTCTGTGCAGGACTATGTTCAGTACTCCGCGAAACTCAAACTGGCCATCAAACCGCATGTCATTGCATTACTGCATGCTGGCGTTAATGTCGTGCTGGATTTCCCGGCCAATACGCTTGCCAGCAGAGAGTGGATGATGAGCATCATCAACGCTTCTGGCGCAGAACATTTGCTGCATTATCTCGACGTGAGTGATGAGGTGTGCAAAGCGCGGCTACGCCAGAGAAATGCCGCAGGCCAGCATGATTTCGCTGCCACTGAGCAGCAGTTTGAGCAGATCACGCGCTATTTCGTCGAACCGACAGCAGATGAAGGCTTTCAGATCCGCCGATATTGCTGAGACAGGCAGGTACCTTGTAGTCTCCCGTCAGAGCTATGCTTATTTTCAACACCAATAATAATCGGGGCAATGTCATGGATAAGGAACTACTGGACGCGGGTTACCGGGTCTATACCGGAGAGAAAATCGACGTCTACTTCAACACAGACGTTTGTCAGCATGCTGGAAATTGCGTGCGCGGCAGCGCTAAGCTCTTCAACCTGAAACGCAAACCGTGGATCATCCCGGATGAAGTAGATGCTGCCACAGTAGTGAAAATTATTGATACCTGCCCGAGCGGTGCGCTGAAGTACCGCCATAACTGAGTGAGACAATGATGGAAATACTGGAAGGTCATAACAAGTTCTATGTGAATGATGCCGAAGGGAGCCAGGTGGCGGAGATCGTTTTTGTTCCCACGGGCGATCATCTGAGCATTATTGAGCATACCGATGTCGATCCGAGCCTGAAGGGGCAGGGGGTAGGCAAACAACTGGTCGCGAAAGTGGTAGAAAAAATGCGTGCTGAGAAGCGCAAAATTATTCCGCTGTGCCCGTTCGCCAAACACGAATTTGATAACACACGCGAATACGATGACATTCGTGCATAAATCCCTGCACTGGTTAACGCCAGTGCAGCTATTTCATGCTTCTGCATGAACAGGGCTATCTTGCTGGCGGCCCTGTATGACTGGCCGTTTGCCGCCATGGTAAACGGTGCGCGGAGAGTAAAAAACAGACACATGGAAAATAAATTTAAAATAAGGCTTGCATCCATATCTCTGCCGTGCGTTAATGCGTCGTCGGTTTGATAATCATTATCTCCAGCAGTTCACTAAAGTCTTTCTCATCTCTAAGTACCACCTTGCTACTTCTATTTGGGTCTTCGCTTTACACTCTGATAAAAATAATGTCTCAGACCATTGCTGCCGAAAAGGCTAACAAAATTAGAAGGTAACAAGTATGTCTACTAAAATGACTGGTATCGTAAAATGGTTCAACGCTGAGAAAGGCTTCGGTTTTATTTCTCCGAAAGACGGCAGTAAAGATGTGTTCGTACACTTCTCTGCTATCCAGAGCGATAACTATCGTACTCTTGAAGAAAATCAAGAAGTTGAGTTCACCATTGAAAATGGTGCGAAAGGCCCGGCTGCGGCAAACGTCGTCGCCCGCTAAGGATTTAAAGATTACTCATCGTACTCATTTCCGCTGCCCTTGCTGTAGCGGAACGCAATATCGGATTTCCAGTTTCGATGTCACTGAAAAGAATCCGTCTGGCGCAAAATGTATTTTTTGTAAGTCATCCATGACTGCATTTAATAATTTTTCTGCCTGGATTCACTCTTCTCAGATGCCGCTCGATTTCCGCAAATAATAAAAATCAGGTCAGTTTACTGGCCTGATTTTTTTATTCCTGCTGGTTCAAAATATATTCTCTCTCTTCACGCCATAAGCGCTCCCGTCACAGCAGTCGGAGGGGGAAGAATTACACCGCCATTAACATTATCATTTTGACAGAACGATTGCTGGTCAGTTGCCAGGTCATCTGTCGATAGTGCAGCTCGCCCTGAAGGGGATGGTTAAACACGCGCTCTCCACCTTCGCGCACCACCACCTGCTGGCGTGACCAGAAACTGCGAAACAGATCGCTGTCATTACTCAGGCTTTGCACAAAGTGATTCAGACCCTGGTCATGAGGGTAGTGCATTGCATCGGCGCGCAGTTCCGCTACGATACGGCTGGCGCGCGTTTCCCAGTCGGCCACCAGCGTACGGGCCTGCGGATAACGAAACATAAAATCCATCATGTTGGGTGCAGGCACGCTACCCAGCCAGCCGCTAAACAGCGCTTCGGCGGCCTGATTCCAGGCCAGCATATTCCAGGTGAGATCAAGTAAATAACAGGGGCAGGCCATCTGAGTAACCGTTGCCAGCACGTCCTCCTCTACCGTGACGACCTGCTCTTCCTGCGGATCGTTTTGCATTGCCAGGTGGAAGAGATACTTACGTTCTGTCGGTTTCATTTTCAACACGCTAGCAATATTCGACAGCGTCTGCGCAGACACGACAATGTCCCGTCCCTGCTCAATCCAGGTGTACCAGGTTGTACTTATCCCGCTGAGCTGTGCCACCTCTTCCCGGCGTAACCCGCGGGTGCGCCGCCGGCCCTGCGCCGGTAAGCCAATGTCTGCAGGTTGGGTGTTTTCTCGCTGCGAACGCAGGAACGCGCCAAGCGTTTTTGGCCCGGCGAAGAGGGTATTTTCCATGGGGGGTACTCGCTAATACCAGTATAAATGCCAATATTGTACCAATATAAACAGCCCCGTATAGTCGCCTCAGAGCAGGTTTTTTTGTCGTGCTGAAAAAGGAAAAGAGAATGGCAGTCAATCATCATGAGTTAACCCAAAAGCAATTTGGCGATCAGGCGCAGGCTTACTTGCAGAGTCAGGTTCATGCGCAGGGGGCAGATTTAACCCGGCTGGCAGAGTGGCTGGCAGACGATACCGAAAGTGCCGTACTGGATTTAGGCTGTGGTGCCGGGCACGCCAGTTTTGTGGCGGCCGGGGTAACACGCGCCGTAACAGCATATGATCTGTCGGAAAAAATGCTTGAGGTGGTGCGTCAGGCGGCCGTCGAACGCCAGCTTGGTAATGTCACCACCGTGCATGGCGCGGCAGAAAAGCTGCCGTTTACCGACGCCGCCTTTGACGTCGTGATCAGCCGCTATTCCGCCCACCACTGGCATGATGTGGCGCTGGCGCTGCGCGAAGTGAAACGCGTACTGAAACCGGGTGGAAAATTTATTCTGATGGATATCGCGTCGCCGGGGCGCCCGGTTCTCGACATCTGGCTGCAAACCATTGAGGTGCTGCGCGACCCGTCTCATGTGCGCAACTACTCCCCTGCAGAGTGGCTGCAAATGACTCAGCAAAGTGGCATGACGGTGCAAAAAATGGTTTCGGACAGGCTGGCGCTGGAGTACAGCTCGTGGGTGGAACGCATGAAAACGCCGGAGGTGTTGCGCGCGGCGATTCGCTACTTGCAAAGCCACACGTCTGAAGAGGTAAAACAGCACTTTCTGATCGGTGATGAGGGGTCTTTTACTACCGATACCCTTATGTTTCAGACCCGGGCCTGATGATGCCCGGTGCGCTCGGCTGGACGGGCGCACCAGGCATCCAGGCTGTTAGTAAATAAATCTTTTATAAATCAGCCATAAATAAGTGCTTTTGCACAATAGTTCTCGTGCATTTCATGCCCTAAAGTAAATTACCGCATCAATGGACTTTGGCAATTGACTTATCAATCGAGGACCTATGAACAAATCTCTGCTTGCGCTGATCTGCTGTGGCGCTTTTTCATCTGCGATGGCGCAGGCCGCGCCTTCCCACTGTATTCCTGACGATTTTGGGGGTAAGGGCGATGCAAAAACCCTCAACACCGATGCTATCCAACAAGCAATAGAGCAATGCAGCCAGCGTGGTGGCGGTACTGTGTTGTTATCGCCCGGGGTCTGGCTAAGTGGCCCGCTCCAGCTACGTAGCAATATCACCCTGAATATAGCGCCAGGGGCAACGCTGAAAGCCAGCAACCAGGAAGGGAAATTCATCCCGGCCTTTATTGGTCACCCGGCACGCACCAACGAAGCCTTTATTTTTGCCAGCCAGGTGCAGAATGTGGCCATTACGGGGGGCGGTTCGCTGGATGGCGATGGCGAGCAAAGCTGGTGGCCGGAGGCGCTAAAGATCCGCGCAGAAGTGCGCAGCGGCAATACCAAAGCATTTACCGATCGCTTCCCCGGCATCCCGTTGGCTAATGGCGCGCCACGCCCATGGTTTGTGGAGTTCAATGAAGTGAAGGGCGGTAAGATCGCGCAGCTTCATCTGACCAACTCGCCTATGTGGAACATCGTTATCCGCAATAGCGACAATATTGATGTCCATCAGGTGAACATCAGCAACCCGACCACGTCGCCGAATACTGACGGCATGGATATTGTCTCCTCAAGTAATGTCCATATTTCGAATGTCGACATTCACACAGGTGATGACAATATCGCGATCAAATCGGGTCTGGTTCCCGGCACGGGCGCTCCCGCGAAGGAGATCACCATCACCGATTCCATCATGCGCGATGGACACGGTATTTCGCTGGGCAGCGAAACCGCCAACGGGATCGGGCGGGTCACGGTCAGCAATGTCACTTTCCTGAACACGGAAAATGGGCTGCGCATTAAATCTGCCCGCGATCGTGGCAATACTATTGGTCCGCTGGTGGCGGACCATTTGACGATGACCCATGTCGCCACGCCAGTGCTGGTCACCAATAGTTACAGTGGTCAGTCGGGTGCGCAGGGTAACACCTTAATTTCGCCGCTTGATAACGCCGCTATCACCGCCACCACGCCGAAAATCAACGGCGTGAATATTTCGTATCTCACCGCCACCAATGCCAATCATGCCATGATTTTTAGCGGCTTGCCGGAGTCGCTGGTGCAGGGCGTTTCGCTGCAACATATTGATATTTCTGCCAAGTATGGGGTGCAGGCCCGTTATGTCTCTGGCACAGGCAGTGATGTGCATATCACTGCGCAGGAGGGAGCGAGAGTAGAGCAGGGCCCGCAGACAGCATTGACGCTAAACTGACGGTGCGCCCGGCGCCGTTTCGGGCGCCGGGCAAGCGGGTTAACGCGGAATAATATGTTCTTCCCGCAGTCGGTCAAAGAGCGTCATGAACGAATCGAGCGTGCAGCGATAGCCAGTAAACCCGGCTTTGCGGCTTTTACTCATATCCGCAAAGGCTTCCATCGGGCGGCCGAGATCGGCATCGGTATGCCACCAGGAGGCGAGCTTGCTGACATCGTTTTCGCGCAAGTGATAGCGCTGTGCAATGTCGCGCCAGGCGGTGGCGGCTTCCTGCATGCGGCCTTCCAGCGGGAGCATACTGGTCGGGTAATCCGCCGGTTCAATGCCAAAATAATCTGCCAGTTTTGGCCACAGCCAGTTCCAGCGGAACACATCGCCATTTACGGCATTAAAATCGGCGTTGGCCGCATTCGGGCTTTGCGCCGCCCAACTCAGTTGTTCCGCCAGCACATCCGCATCCGTGACATCCGACACGCCGTTCCACTGCTCGGGCGAACCGGGGAAGATAAATGGCCAGCCCTTTTCCTTGCATAACGTGGCGTAGACCGCCAGCGTTAGCCCCATATTCATGGCATTACCCAGCGCATAACCAATGATGGTATGCGGGCGGTGAACGCTCCAGCGGAAGCCATATTTTTCTGCACCGGCGAATACTTCATCTTCCTGAGCGTAGTAAAAGTTTTCCACCTGCTGGCGGCCCTGCTCTTCACGGAAGGGGGTTACCGGCACGTTGCCTTTGCCATATGCCTCGAACGGGCCAAGGTAGTGTTTCATGCCGGTCACTAGCGCAACGTGCGCGCCACGGAGTCGCTCACCCAGCGCATGGATGACGTTTTTGACCATTGCGCCGTTAACGCGAATATTGGCCTGCTCATTTTGCTGGCGCGCCCAGACGCTAAAGAACAGCGCGTCTGGCGTTATGTCGCGCAGCGCCGTGATTACTGCCTGGTCATCCGTTAAATCCGCAGTCAGGCTGATGCACCCGGCGGGGACTTCACCGCGTCCGCGCGACAGACCGTAAACCCGCCAGCCTTCGCCAGTGAGTTGTTCCGCCAGTGCGCGGCCAATCACACCACTAATGCCGACAATTAATGCTGTTTTCTGCACAGAATTTCTCCCCAATGTTTGCCTATAAAGAGCCTAATAGAGAATTCTTTTCTTATCTCTGGTATTAATTCGCATGATTATCAACTTTGGTTCATAAATACGATGCGCGATCAGCGACTGAAAGACATTGTTCCCTTTGTAACCTGTGTCGAGGAGGGGAGTTTTACAGCAGCGGCGGAACGGCTGCATCTGACCGGGTCGGCCATCAGTAAAAGCGTGGCCCGGCTGGAAGCACGGTTAGGTTCGCGTCTGCTGGAACGCACCACGCGCCGGCTAGAGCTGACCGATGCCGGGCATGCCTGGTACCAGACATGTGTGCGTATCCTGGAGGAACTGGCTGAAGCTGAATCGGTGCTGGCTGCGCACCGCACGATTCCGTCCGGGCGCTTACGCCTGGCCGTGCCGAATACATACGGTCGGCTCGGCGTGATGCCAGTGCTGATGCCATTTTGTCAGCTGCACCCGGAGATAGAACTGAGCCTGACCTTCTCGGATCGCTTTGTTGATCTGTTTGAGGAGGGCATTGATGTGGCGGTACGTATCGGGCAGCCGGAGGCGTTGCCTGCATCGTTGGGTTGCCGACGTCTTGGTCGCGAGAAGATGGTGTTTTGCGCCTCGCCAGATTACCTGCAACGAGAAGGGACGCCGCAGAACGAAGCGGCGCTGATGGAACACCAGGCCATTCTTTATGAGCGCGTAGATGGCACGACCAAGCCTTGGCTGTTCACCACGGAAGACGGTCACCCGCAATGGCGTACCGTCGCGCACCGCATGGCTCTGGGCGATGTCGATGCCCAGGTCCTGGCGATTTGCGCAGGACTCGGCGTCGCGCAGATGCCCACCTGGTTGGTGCACCGCCAGCTGGAAAGCGGAGCGTTGCATATTGTCTTGCCTCACCTGCAGCCTGACGGACTGGCGTTAACGCTGGTGTGGCCGCGTCGCAAGCAGTTACTGCCAAAGGTGGATGCGCTGCTTGCGGCATTAAGCCAACTGGTGATTGCACCGCCGTTACCCGTACAAGCTCTTGACCAATGACAAGGCGGGCCGGGGAGATCACTCTTTATAATCTCCCACGTTTCCCTTCTCACTGGTGTGGATCTATGGCTTACCAACTTAACCTTAACTGGCCAGAATTTTTTGAAAAATACTGGCAAAAGAAACCCGTTGTCCTGAAGCGCGCATTCGTGGACTTTGTTGATCCGATAACGCCGGACGAACTGGCTGGTCTGGCGATGGAGCCGGAAGTCGACAGCCGCATTGTCAGCCATGTGAATGGCCAGTGGCAGGCATGGAATGGCCCCTTCGAGCAGTTTGATCATTTAGGCGAAACGAACTGGTCCTTGCTGGCACAGGCAGTAAACCACTGGCATGCGCCCTCTGCGGAACTGGTAAAGCCGTTTCGTGTGCTGCCGGAGTGGCGTTTTGATGATCTGATGATCTCCTATTCCGTGCCGGGCGGTGGTGTAGGCCCGCATATCGATCAATATGATGTGTTTATTATCCAGGGGATGGGGAGCCGCCGCTGGCGCGTGGGCGATAAGTTACCAATGCGTCAGTTCTGCCCGCATCCTGCGCTGCTGCATGTTGACCCTTTCCCGCCGATCATTGATGAAGATCTGGAGCTTGGCGACATTCTGTATATTCCGCCAGGATTCCCTCACGACGGTTTTACCCATGAGACTGCCTTCAACTACTCGATTGGCTTCCGTGGGCCGAATGGCCGCGATTTGATCAGCAGTTTTGCAGACTACGCGCTGGAAAACGATCTCGGTGGCGAGCACTACAGCGATCCGGACTTAACCTGCCGGGAACACCCGGGCAGAATCGAGGAGTATGAGCTGGAGCGCGTCCGCAGCATGATGATCGCGATGATCAACCAGCCGGAACATTTTAAACAGTGGTTCGGCAGCTTTATTACCACGCCGCGTCATGAGCTGGATATTGCGCCGGAACCGGACGATTACAGCGTAGAAGACGTGGTTGGCGCGCTGCAAGATGGGCAGGTATTGACCCGTCTTAGCGGGTTACGGGTACTCAACGTGGGTGGCCGCTTCTTTATTAATAGCGAAGAGCTGGAAACCGCCGATGCACAAGCGGCAGATGCCCTTTGCCGTTACACCACGATTGGCCTGAATGAGCTGGGTAAGGCACTGGACAACCCGGCATTCGCCGCCGAGCTGACTGCGCTGGTGAATCAGGGCTACTGGTACTTCGATTAGCCCCGCTAAAGCAAAGCTGCCATCGGGCTGGTGCCGGATGGCGGCCTGGTGAATGCACGCTGCCGGAACGCTTCAGGTTCGGTGCAGTTCAAAAGTGATACTGCAGGCCCGAGCGTAACTGGCATGCTAACCGGGAATCATTAGCGCACAGGCTAATGTGGTGAAACGTTATCCTCAGCGCGCGACAATAAAGCGTTTCTCATCATCGATAAAAGTCTTCTCGTCGGCCGGGCCGACAATGTTGCCAAAGTTCATCTCCGCACGCAGTTTCCAGCTTTCAGGGATGGCCCATGTCTGGCGAACTTCCATATCAATCAGCGGGTTGTAGTGCTGCAGGTTGGCGCCGATATTCTGTTCCGCCAGCGCCAGCCACACCGCGTATTGCGCAATGCCGCTGCTTTGCTCTGACCAGACAGGAAAATTATCAGCATAGGCGATGTACTGTTTTTGCAGATGGCTGACCACTTCCTGATCTTCAAAAAACAGCACCGAACCGGCGGCGGCGGCAAAACCGTCGAGCTTATCTGACGTGGCGTGGAAGTTCTCCGCAGGGATCACCTTACGTAATTGCCCACGCACCAGTTCCCAAAAACGATCATGTTCTTTCCCGAGCAGGATCAGCGCCCTTGAACTTTGCGAATTGAACGCGGAAGGGGCCTGGCGAATCGCTTCTTTAATGATTTCCACCACTTTATCTTCGCCGATGGGTAAGGATTTACCCAACAGATAAATGGTCCGACGGGCTCTAGCGAGAGAGAGGAAATCCTCCGGCGTAACGCTCACTGGCAGAGTGTGTAACGCCAGTTCCGGCTGTACGTGCGGCGCTGCCGACGGCGGCGTTCCTTCCGTGCGCGCGAGAGTCGAATGAAGTATTTGCTGAAACGGGTGCATGGTTCACTTTTCCTGTCGTGAGCGTTAACCTGGTAATAGCCCTCTATCAGAGCATGGGCCGTTAAAGATCGATCCTGCGAAAAGATGCGATTAAACGCGGTATTTACTGCAACAAAACCGCGCTTGCGAGGCGCGAGCAATAAAATGCGTTGTCGATCACGCGGCAAGCTACCCGTACCGTGCTCGCGTGGTTTCCTGCCCGTTGGGCGCGCGGTCGAAAAGTAGTACCCGAGATTCACTCAGCGGTTCCTGGGGCAACAAACGCCCCGGTCTGTGACCCACTCAGTGATACATTTTCACGTTACTGGCGCAGTTCCAACAAAAATATTCACCGGACTTTTATAGAGTGAGGGCTTTAATATATGGAACAAATGAAATTCGCACTTTAGGATCGATCTCGTCAATAATTGATGATGATTTAACCTTTTGCTTTTTATAAGATTTTTTTAGTTTTTAAGACATTCCGTATAGATAAATTTCAGTTTATTCTCTATTTTAAATATTAACCCTAAAGAAAATTTCTCCGCGGTCGATGGATATATCTCAGAGTACGGAACATCCCCCTGGACGCCAGGTATTGAGGAAAAAATGAAAGCAGAATCACACCGTAGCCGCCTTCCTTTAGATTTGGAACCGCGCCCCGAGTGTAATGTGCTGGTTCCGCCGTTTGTAAAAACCATCGCCGTTCGTTTGTGCTGGGCTTCCTCTGTTGAAGAGGCCGAAGCGTATCGTCTGCTTTCCTCGCCTTATTACCATGATGCCGTAACCGAAGACGATCGCACCCAGCTGTGCGCGCGTTTCCCCTTTATGGCTGCGATGAGTGTGCCGGCGACCATCGCTGATTACACCATTTCTCTGGTCACTGTCTGGTTGTTAATTGAAGAGATGTATCACCGGGGGACTGTGTTGCCGGACGATATCATGCGCGGCTTAATGAAAAAAACGACAACCATGCAGGCGCATGATTGTCGCAAAGATGAGGAAGAGTCTGCTGCCTGAATTTATGAGCAGCGCTGCTAGCGTCACGCCAGAACGTTATTGTCGATGATGTAACGTTCCATATAGCGGGCAATGGCATTACGCAGGATCTCGTACTTTTTACGCATTGGGTCGCTGCGGTGAAAAATCAGCACCACTTTACGTTTCGGTTCCGGACTTACGCAGCGCAGATAGCGAATATTTTCGTTACCGCCCTGTTGTTGCGTTGAAAGCAGCGGGAAGAAAGAGACACCACGGTTAAAAGCCACACCGCGACGCAGCGTTTCGAGGTGCATCGCCACAAAGCGCGGGTCCGGCTCCAGTTCAAACTGATAGCAATAGCGCAACACCTGGCTGTGCAGGCAGTTACCATCATCAATCATCAGGATCTTACTGTTTTTCAGGTGTCCCATATCGATTTCGCCCATTCGCGCCCACGGATGCTGATGGCTGACGCCCAGCACCAGCGGTTCATCGAACAGCGGTAACTCTACGTATTTGCTGGTGTCTTTATTGGAGGTCATGATCGCGCATTTTATGGCGTCGGACTCCAGCATGTTCAGCAGCTGGTTGGTTTGCGCCTCATGAATTTCCAGTTCGATTTCCGGGAAGTTCTCGTGGCACACCGCGTTCATATGGGAAAAGATATACGGGGCAAGCGTCGGGATGATGCCAATATCAAGCGTTTGCATCAGGCTTTGGTAATGGCTGCTGCTGGCCATGTTTTTCAGCGCTTCAATTTCGCGCAGCACCACCTGCGTTTGTTCCACCAGTCGCAGGCCGGTTTGCGTGAAGCGGATGCGGCGAGTGGTACGTTCGAGCAGTTGCAGGCCCAGTTCATTTTCCAGCTTACGCAACTGTGCGCTGAGCGTCGGCTGGCTGACATTGCAGGCTTCCGCTGCGCGTTGAAAATGTCGGTGCTTGGCCAGCGCAACGAGATACTCAAGGTTACGGATGTTCATTATGATCCCCAGGACGGAAATTGCCGCTTGGTTGACGATCCGCTTGTAACAACGTGCTGTGTAAATGACGTGTTATTATTTTCAACTCTGTCATCAAGTTTCTCCCTCATGCTTGGACATGAGATGTATGTGGTTTTTATTATTCATTGTCCCCCGGCTCGCGCCGCTCCGCGAAGACGGAAACGGCATTACGAACCGGTGTTCCTGTATTCCAGGCCGGTTATCGGTTAATACTCAAAGGCTTCCTGCCAGATTCCTGCGCGTCCCCACGCCGGGCACTGCTTTGTGACGAAATCGTTAAGGTACGCCAGGTCAACGACGCTGGCGCGAAACTCAGTATTACAAGCGATTGCACGCCATTAATTTGCTTTCAACGACGCCGCGAACAGTGCCAGCATATGCAGCACCGACAAATAATATCCTTCGCCGGGGCGGAGAGACTTATCCATATGTTGATAATCGCCCATCGTGACATCGCGTACCGCCAGGATGCCGCCAGACATAACGTAGTTCGCCTGTCCTTCCCCGGAGACATCCACCCACGCGGGTGTTTCGTTTCGGGCATAATTCGCCCAAAAATGACGGAAATTTTCCATCGAATGTTGTTGCGTTTCGCTCAGGCTCAAATACAGCGGGATACGAATTGCATCATAACTAAATCGCGGCGGCCAGTTTTCAGCCGGCACGACTTCACCATTATTCTTGACAAAAATCCAGTCACTCGGCAACTGCGTCTTACCAAATTGCGCTTTATTGAGTAAATCGAGACTCGATTTTTTTAGTTTCAACCAAATATCGTTATGCTTATGTTGCCAGAAACTATCCCAGGCAGGAAAGATAAAGTAAGAAGGGTTAATAATATAACCTTCGTCTTTAGTAAATCCACTTAAACCTGGCAACAGTAAAGTATGCGCATCTTGTTCAATAATCAGACAATTGATTAGCGCCTCTTGAATATTTTCCGAGGCGCTAAGATAACTCTGGTCGTGCCACTTATTCCCGGCCAGTAATAATGCCCAGGCAATTAGTGTATCGCCATCGCTGGCATTATTATCGTCAGTAACTTTTCGTTCCTTCGGATCATAACGCCAGGCAAATAGCCAAAGCGAAGGACGTAATAAGGTATTTCGCGTCCAGCGCCATATTTTCTCGAAACTGGCGGGATCATCGTTCATCACCGCCAATAACATGCCATATCCCTGACCTTCCGAATGACTGATATCGCCATTTTCATGGTCAATAATGCGGCCGTCCTGGCTGAGGTAATTTTGTTTAAATTGCACCCAGTTGCCGTCCTGACTGCGGGCTGAAAAAGAGATCATGGCCAGCGAAAGCATTAAGCACGGCATGAGCCAGGTGGTTCTAAACATGAGATTTCCTGTTATGAAGATAGGGCAGTAAACCCGGTAACACGTGCTCCGGCGTTACACCGCTTCGGCGATCCGGTCAACGACTTCCGCAACGGGCTTAAGCGCCAGTTCATGCTGCAGCCAGTGACGGAAAGCAGGACCGGTTGCGTTATGACGCAGGCCATACTCCACAAACGCTTTCATATAACCAATTTTGTCGCCGCAGTCGTGCGACTTACCGGTCAGGGCATAGGCTTCTACAGGCGCGCGTTCCAGCAGCATGGCAATTGCGTCGGTCAGTTGGATCTCGCCGCCTGCGCCGATAGGGGTTTTACGCAACAGGGGCCAAATCTCTTTCGACAATACGTAACGACCTACCACTGCCATATCAGACGGTGCTTCGTCGACTGGCGGTTTTTCTACCATGCCCTGCACCTGGCCGAAGCTGCCTTCGTTCAGGTTAATGCCGCCGCAGTCAACAACGCCGTAACGGGACACATCTTCATGCGCCACACGTTCAATCATCAGCTGGCTGGCGCCGGTAGTGGTGAAACGCTGGATCATCGCCGCCAGGTTATCTGTCGTAAGGTCGCTCTGGCTGTCGTCTATCAGCACATCCGGCAGAACAACAACAAAGTCGTTATCGCCAATCAGCGGTTCGGCGCACAATACCGCATGGCCAAGCCCCTTTGACTGGCCCTGACGCACATGCATGATGTTCATGCCGGCGGGGCAGATAGTGCGGACTTCTTCCAGAAGCTGGTTTTTCACACGTGATTCCAGCAACGACTCCAGTTCGAAAGAGGTATCGAAGTGGTTTTCGATCGCATTTTTCGATGAGTGAGTCACCAGAACAATTTCGCGGATCCCGCAAGCGTAGCACTCCTGCACGATATACTGGATAAGGGGTTTATCCACAATCGGCAACATCTCTTTGGGAATGGCCTTGGTGGCCGGGAGCATACGCGTACCGAGGCCAGCGACTGGGATTACAGCCTTTAACATATTTATTTCCTCTGGGAAAAAATCATTGCTGTTTGTAGTAATAAAAAATATCAACACACGACGGTGTTAATAATGCTACCAGGCTCATTAATGCCTGGAACCTGATAATTAATAAAATCGTCGCCGCCGCGTGCTTTAACCCGATAGAGGGCAGTATCGGCTGCTTTTAATATTGATGAAAAATTTGGTCCATGCTCAGGATAACTGGCAACGCCAATACTGACCGATAATTCCACGGTTTGTTGTAAGTATTGTAAATACATCGGCTGCCGCGTGGCTTCAACAATTAATTGTAATACGCCACGGCCAGTCGGTTCATCAACACCGTCGATATAGGTCAGTGCAAATTCATCACCGCCCAGCCGACCTAATAACGTACCGCGTGAAATACACTGTTTTACCCGACTGATAAAACAACGGAGTACTTCGTCGCCAGCGGCATGACCCAGTTCGTCATTAATGGTTTTAAAATTGTCGAGGTCGAGGATCGCCACCACAATTTGCGCGCCGCGCGCATTAGCCGCGCGGATCTTTTTGCGGCTGCGAATATAATAACCTTGGCGATTCAACGTCTTAGTTAACGCGTCGTTATGCGCGCGGAAATGCAATTTTTCACGTATGGTCATGTGTCGGGTAATATCAAACCCCAACAGAATAAATGCGAATATTTCACCGTTATCATCACGGCGCGGCAGCAATCTGGTGTCGAGCCATAACATCTCGCCGTTCTTTTTCTGCTGCGAAATTTCACCCTGCCAGTTATCACCGGTTTGTTGCGCGAGGCTAATGGCCGTGGTCAGTGAGATGGCGGTTGTTTCCTCTTCGGACTGAAAAAGGATCTGGCCAATCACCTCTTCACGGTTAAAACCGGTGAGTTGATAGAACAACTGGCTGGCATGAATAATTCGCCCGGACGTGTCGAGAACCAGTGAAACAAAGGCATTATCCTCCATATAGTTAACTGTTTCGATTTCCAGTTTCCTTCCTGAAACCACGATCTCATTAAACATTATGGTTACCTGATGATTGTTATATGGTGGAAATGCCCTTGCGAAATCATTCGCCAATGGCGTAACGGAAAATCAGTACATCTTCGGTCGCGTTGTCTTTCCAGCGTACCGGCACCTGGTTGCCCGCACCCTGTGAAACCAGCCACTGGGAATATGCGCCTTCCAGCACATACGCACTGGCGCGACGCCACGCCGCTTCGTCGCGGTATTCCGGCGCATGCGGCCAGGCGCAGTGCAGCAGGATCAGCTCACGCTGCGCGGGCGCCATTTTCACAAAACCCCAGTTAAACAGCTCAAGCACCCGGTTGATGCTGACTTCCAGTTCATTAACGGTTGCAGCGTTATCAATGGGATACCACTGGGCCATCATCTGACCAATGCGTCTCAGGGCGTCGGGATCTTTATCGCCGCGGCCTTCGGTATATTCACTGAAGAACAGATACACCAGATCGTGCCAGCCGGCCTGATAGTTGCGTTGTAAGTAAGTGTCCTGATTGCTAAACATCATGTATCCCACGGGTTATTTGTCTTGATCGACGTAATATTTGAAATAAACCAACGCTTTACCTTCGTTATAACTGCCGAAGGTGTCGTACCCCAGGTTGGCACCCAGCGCCAGCTTGTCGCTGAGGTGGTAACGTGCATCCACGCCCAGGGTGTAACCAATGCCGCTTTTCGATGTCGCTTTGTAGACGGCATCAACGTCATCATCGGCACTGGCATAACTGTTTAACTGCGATTGCAGACTGCTGTGGCCCGGGAAATAGTTACTCTTATCTTGTTTATAAGATTGGTAACCTACGGAGCCGCTTAACGTCATATCCCAGTCGTTGATTTTGCGCGTCAGAGACACCGGCAGCGAGACGGCCATAAAGTCCTGCGGGCTGAAATAGCCCCCCTGACCCACGGTGTAGTAGCTGAGGTTGCGGTCAAAATTCATATAATTGACGTTAACCCCGACCTTCATTTCGCTGTCGTTGGTATGCCACGGACGCAGGTAACTGCCCGCCAGCACATTGACGGAGTGGTTTGTTGGCACGTTCGTCCCCACCCAGGTATCAAAGCCCAGACGGGTATACAGGCCGATTAAGTCGTTATCCCACGCGTACTGCGCAGACACGCCGTTACGGGTGATCCCGCCCCAGCTTTCGCCGGTGCTTTTATCTTTCACCCCCACGTAAGAGAGCAGGCTATCGGTGACCGCGCGACGCTCCGCTTTTAGCGCCAGCGAACCGTGCTGCGTCAGTTTTGGATCCCACTCCACACCGCCTACCAGACGGGTAAATTCGCCGCCGGTTGGTGTGCTGCCGATATCCAGCTTATAACTTTCGCCGCTCAGGCTGAGGTTGGCGGCCACGCCATTGACCTGCTGGCTTCCCTGGCTGTCGGCATTGGTCGAGGTAGTGGTCGTGCTGGTGCTGGCCGACGCTGCAGCCAGCTTAGCGGCATGATCCAGCGCCCCCGTACCAAAGCGGTTGGCCGACTCACCCGACGATTCACCCGCGTTCAGGGATGTCGGCGTTACGTTCAGGCTAAGGCGCGTGCTGTCACCCACCGCGCCGGACAGGATCAGCGGGGCCTGAACTTCATCTAACGCGCTCAGGCCCGCTTCGCCATCACGGCTACGCAGTGAAACGCCTGCGCTGGTCCAGGTGGCGCTTTTCTCTTGCAGGTCCTGCATCAGGGTGTTGATGCCGCTCATTGCCGTCTGTTGTGCCTGGCGGGTTGGCGATGGCAGCGACATCACGTCGCTTAGCTCATCACTGTCGTCGTCGCCGCCTTGTTGCAGACGCCACTGCGCGGTGCGTAGCAATGACAGGGCACGCTGGTTCTCTCCGTTGGCGGCCGCCACGCGCGCGGCCAGCAGCATATAATCGGCATCCTGACTCGGTTCCAGCGAGGCAAAGGCCCGGCGGGCATCATCACTATTGCCGCGGGCCAGCGACAGGTTGACGATGCCGGTCAATGCTTGCTTGTCGCGTGGGGATTTACGCAACACGTACTGATAAATTTCGCTGGCTTTGTCGTCCATATGATCGGCCTGATAGACGCGTGCCACCGCTAACAGCAGGTCGGTATTGGTGGGATTCGACTGCAGCTCCGGCATCAACAGATTCCATGCTTTTGCAATTTGCCCTTTTTCACGCAGACGATCGGCACGGGTGATCAGGCTCCCGGTGCGGATGGCATTCATCTCTTGCTGGCTGGCACCGTTTTGCAGCGCTGGCGCATTGAGAATACTTTCCGCTTCCGCGAACTGACCAGCCTGGTTGAGTACGCGAATTTGCCCGGCATAATCCACCACCGAGCCGTGCAGCCCCTGCGCCTGGTTGTCGCGCACCAGTTGCAACGCACCTGCGCTGTCGCCACTCTGCATTAACATTTCGGCAAGGCGGCCCACGTCAACCGGCGAGGACGGCGGAGTACGTTTCAGTGCCTGTAAGGAGTTGCGTGCTGCGGTGGTGTTGCCCAGACGCAGATAATTGCGTGCAATATCCAGTTGCTGATTGATCTGCACACGCGTATTCAGCGCGGTCATATCAGCGCTAAAGCTGTTACGCGGAAGGCGGTTAAGCAGGCTTTGCGCCCGCGACCAGTCGCTGTCCTCCGCTGCGTAAACCGCCGCCGCGTAGAGGGCTTCTTTGTTGGCATCGCCGCGCGTTGCCACACCAGACATCAACGTGCTGGCTTGCTGCTTCTGCCCGGCCTTGCGCAATGCCCGAGCATAGTCGAGTTGCAGCCAGACGTTTTGCGGGTATTTCGCCGAGGCTGCCTGCAAAATCTGCATCGCGCGTGAGCTGTTACCGGCCTGCAAAGCTGCCTGTGCCGCTTTGCGATCGTTGTCGCCGTTGTCGCCGACCGAGGCGTAGCGGGTACGCAGGTTAGCTGGCAATGTCCGCAGCATGGCGTCGGCTTCTGCTTGTTTGTTTTGCTGCTTCAGTACCCACCATAAACCGGTGCGGATATCGGTATTCTGCGGGTGCTGCTCCAGCAGGCGGCGATATACCTCTTCGGACTGCGGCAGCTTGCCCTGGCGACGTAAAATATCGGCTCGCAGCATCTCCGCCGCTTGTTGCTGGCTGGCGTCATTGCTGGTGCTGCCATCAAGGCTGGCCAGCGCCTGCTCGTAGCTCCCTTTCTGGCTGAGACTTTTCGCCTGGTTGAGCGCGCTGTAGTAGCGCGCGTTGTCGGCATCTTTCGCCCACTGCAGGCTGTTCGGGTTATTGGTATCTTCCTGCGAGGCACGGCGCAGGTATTTTTCTGCATCGCCGAAATTATTCTGACGCAGCGCCACATAGCCCAAACCCGCCAACGCATTACCGTTATTGGCACGGTTTTGCAGCGCTTCAGCGAACTTATCTTTTGCGCCGCCTAGATCGCCGCCGTTTAAGGCATCAAACCCGGCTTTGGTGGCATCGCCTTCCACGCTCTTGCGGTAGTGATCCATCGGGGCGCTATCTTCCGGGTGGCGCTGTGCCCAAGCACTGTACGCCGGGAGATCGGAAGATTTCGCATCCAGCCAGAGCAACGCCTGCTGGAGCGCTTTGTCGGCTTCTTTATTATCTGCCGCCAGCGTCGTCAGCTGGTTGATCCCTTCCCGGCGGGTAGGTTCCTGGTAGGTCAACGCCATCGCCAGCGCCGTTTTGGTTGGCACGTCATCCGGCATGATGCTGGCACGCTGGCGCATAGCGGCCACCGCTTCTGACCATGTGGCGTTGTCGCCTGCCATGGTCTGGTAATACTCCAGCGCCACGTCGTCCGGCGGCGGGTTCCCATTAAATAGCGCGCGCCACGCGGCGATTGACTCTTTAATTTGCCCCCGACGCGCCAGTGAGCGCGCTGCGTTCATTTTGTCCTGCGGGATATTACGCAAGGTATTGGCGCTGGTAAGAGCCGAAAGACGCGGATCCTGCGGTGAAATCTCAACAATTTTTTTGCGCCAGACTTCAGACTGCTGAACGTTACCCTGTTGCAATTGATAGAGCGCCATCAGGTACATGGCGTCGATATTTTTCTCGTCGGCGGCCAGCACTTTTTGCAGGGCTTCCATCGCCATATCGTCGTGCGCTTTGCTGTGCCAGTAGCCAGCCTGCGCCAGCAGTTTTTTCACCGCCGCATCGTTGCCCGCCGCCTCGGCGTTGTCGGCAGCCACAGCCGGATGGCTGGCCCCTATCAGACACAGCAGATAAAAAGCGTGCGTTAACTGTTTACGCGTATTCATTTCTTCGTTTTATCCTGCAGGCGTTGTTGAGCATGGCGCGAAAGCGCCTTAAACAGCATTGGGCCGGAAACGGCAGCAATCAGGCAGGCAAGGATCACCAGCCAGAAGATGTGCTCGCTGGCAAACCACAACACGCGCAGATAACCTGGCAAATTACCGCTGACGAACTGCTCGCCAACACGCCAGCTGCGAACATCTCCCGCATTGCTCACGACGGTAAAATCACCGCCTACGGCAGACTGAAATGCCGCTTTGCTCATATCCGCAGGCAGTAACGCCAGTTGATGGTCATCCGTCGCGGTCGCCACCACCACAACACGTTGCGGGTTCCATGGTGAACGCATGCTCAACAGACCCCGCCACTGGTTGTTGTCACTCAGGTATTCCGCCGCATCCATATCGGTGCGCGGCGCGTCGCCGCTGAGCAGCGAAAGTACCCGGCTGACAGCACTGGTCGTGTTGACCTCAAGGTTGTTGCCATTGAGCATAAAGGCGCTGCCCTGCAATAGCGGGGCGAGTTGCTCATGGTTGCTAAGGCTGCCAATTGCCAGCACATCGCTGTCGCTCAATTGCTGTTGAGCGTCATCCTGGCCGGGCACGCCGGTATAGAGACGCAGATAGTTTGCGGTCACGCCTGTATCACGGCCCGACTGCGCCATCAAATTAAGCAGTACTGTTGCGTCTTCTACCGTCGGATGGGTGGGCATCAGCACTGTGGTGTGCGCAAGGTCGGCATGGCGTGTGAACGGGAACATGGCCCCGCTAAACCAGGCCAGGTTCGGCAGTTTGCCGTAGTGCCAGGCGCGGGTAAAATCCAGGGTCGAATCACCGTCAATGCGACTCTGAATGTTTTCATCCGCCATTGCATTACAGGGCGCATTCTTCTGCGCTTTCAGACCGAACCAGAAACCCAACTGGTTGCTGCCGAGGATCGCGCGCGGATCGATATTCACCACTGCGCTTTGTTGGCGCTGCGATAATCCCAACATGGCCATTACCGGCGCGAAAATCCCTTCTTTGCTGACAGGCAGGCGTTTCAGGAACTCACCGTTAAGGCTGACATTCAGGAAGGAGTCCTGATCGTCAATCCAGTTTTTCTGTGCAAAGCTGTAGTTGAGATGCAGCGGAACGGCTGAGCCATCCCACATAAACAGATCCGGCGCGATGCGAAACGGCAAATGGTTCTCGCCGTGCCAGACACCGTGCGCTACCAACGCGCCATCATCGCCAACCAGCGAACGCACTGGCACCGGGCGGTCGGTGTTGATCCAACGCGGTGCATCGTATGCGGCGCGTTGTGCCATTTTCAGTGCCGGCACGTCCAGCGTGTCGCTGTCTGGCAGGGCAGGTTGCGTCAGCCGCCAGGCAGCCTGGCGCAGTTGCTGCTCGTTATGGCCACTGATGACCAGCAGTTTATAGGCCGGGTTCTGCGGATTATCGATAACCTGCAGTGCCGCTCCGTTTGTTTGCGGGAGCGTGACGCCGCCGATGGTTTGCCCCGGTTTACCCACCAGAATGCCGTTGCCCGCAGGCAGCGCGTTGTACTGCACTTCAAAGCGAGCAGGGCGGCCATTGCTCAGCGTGCCAAATTGCGAGGCGACAATCGCCGAGGCGGTCATCACGTCGGCGTCCGGGCTATCCGGCCAGGCAATGCTGACGGCTTGATCCTTGGTCTGTTTCACATCCAGGAATGGGCGCGGGAAAGTACCCAGCGTTTTACGCACGTTCAGCCACAGTCCCTGGTAATTAAGGGACGATTCTGGCTGCAGTGTGACTTTGTAATCCGCAGGCAGAGTGCGCTGGCAGCTCCAGGCGTTATTAATGATGTCGTCGCCGGTTTTCAGCTGGAAGCTGAGATTGTTGCTGGAAGCGATCATCGACGCCGGCACATCCAGGTTCCAGTAACCTTTATCCTGTTGCAACTGATCCAGCGGGATCGCGCCCAGCGGCTGGCCGTTAAGCATCAATTGCAGGTTTTCACCGCTGACATCGCTGCGGTTCACTTCCACATTCAGGCTGATGTGGGCGTCGGTGATCACCAGATCGCCGGGCAAGTTAAATGACACGCCATTTTGCAACTGCATACCGGAGAGCGTCAGCCCGCCAGTGGCACCCATGTCGCCAAAGTTCAGGGTGCTGGCAATATTCTGGTTGCTGACGTTCATCGGCGTGGCCGGTTGCGGCTGGGAAGACGACGCGCCTTGCAGCGTCACCGGCAGCGGCAGTTCCGGCAGCGCGTCGCTGTCCGTCGTGGCAAAAACGGTGCTGCTGGCTGAGCACGCCAGTAGCGTGGCGAGTGCGATGGGGTTAAAGCGCATTGTTAACCTCTTTCTGTTTTTTCGCGACCGTGGCCATCTGGCTGTTAAACCCATTGGCGCGTTTCTTCGGGCCAAAAAACAGTTCATACACGCACTGCAAAATCCCCATAAACGAGGCCAGCGGACGATCCGGCGCATGCGGCGGACGGTACCAGGCATCGGCACGTGAAAGCACCACGCGCACCAGCTTGCGGCGCTCATTTAACGGCAGGGTGTCAAACTCAAGACGGATATCGCCCACGCCCATGCCAGCCGCGCTAATCGGCACATGGGCGATCTCGCTGCCCAGCCCGAGGTCGATTTGCACCGGTGTTTTACGGGTTAAATCTTCCCCTTTGACCAGCGCCACGCGTGCGCCACCCATCGAGATATCGAAGGTGCGGGTGTGCATTTGAGAGCCGTCGGAGAAGGTGACGGTTACCGGCAGACGGGCAAAAATACGAATGGTTTTGCGGATCTGTTTCGTCTCTTTCGCCACTGCAATTGATGCCAGCAGAATGATGGTACTGAAGGTGCCCCATGCGATATTGAACAGGATCACGCGTGGGTCGATCCCGGCATAGTCATGCATAAAGTAACGCACGCCGACCCAAATCATGCTGCCAACCATCAAAATGGTGGTGATGATCAGCGGGCGAACCGTCAGGGCATCAAAATAGTTTTTATCGGTCAGGTCGCCTTTGTCGGTAACGTTAAATTTCCCCAGACGCGGCGAAATCAGGCTTAACAGCGTTGGCAGGATCAAGTGGAACGCCATCACCGTTTCATAGATTTCACCCCAGAACGCATAGCGATAGCGCCCGGTAATGCGTGAGTTCACCATGGTGGAGAGGATCAGGTGCGGTAACACGTAGGCGAAAATCAGCGTCGCCGATGAGGAAATAATGTTGAGATTAAACAACATAAAAACCAGCGGTGAGGTCAGGAAGACCACGCGCGGCAGGCCGTACTGGAAGTGCAGCATCGCATTGAGATAGCAGATGCGCTGCGTCAGTTTCAGGCCACGCCCCAGCATCGGGTTATCAATACGGAAGATCTGCGTCATACCACGCGCCCAACGAATACGCTGGTTAACATGCAGCGCCAGACGTTCTGTTGCCAGGCCTGCCGCCAGCGGAATATCAAGAAAGGCGGTGTTCCAGCCGCGACGCTGCAGTTTCAGCGCAGTGTGGGCATCTTCGGTAACGGTTTCGACGGCAAAGCCACCCACTTCGTTCAGCGCTGCGCGGCGAATAACGGCACATGAGCCACAGAAGAAGGTGGCGTTCCAGTTATCATTCCCCTGCTGCACCGGGCCGTAAAACAGCGCCCCTTCGTGCGGCACACGTTTTGCCGCGGTCAGGTTACGTTCGAACGGATCCTGGGAATAGAAGTGGTGCGGCGTCTGAATCAATGCCAGTTTTTCGTCACGGAAGAACTCACCAATGGTGGCCTGTAAGAAGACGCGGGTTGCTACATGGTCGCAGTCAAACACGCAAATCAGTTCACCCTGAGTGACGGTCATCGCATGGTTAAGATTGCCCGCCTTGGCGTGACTGTTATCCGGACGGGTGATATAACCCACCCCAGCTTCAGCCGCAAAATCGCGGAATTCATCGCGTTTGCCGTCGTCAAGAATGTAGACTTTGACTTTGTCTTGCGGATATTCAATACACTGCGCAGCGAGCACAGTATCGCGAACAACTTCAAGACTTTCATTATAAGAAGGCACGTAAATATCGACCGTCGGCCAGGTTGATTTATCCTGCGGTAACGGCGCAATAGGGCGCTCTAATGGCCATGCCATTTGAATATAACCGAGTAGCAAAATCGTCCACGAATAAATTTCTGCAGCGAACAGTAAACTGCCGAGCAGCATTTCCAGCGTGGAGTCAAAATGCAGGGTGGTAGAGGCGCGCCACCAGATATATCGTGTTGACATCAGCACCGAAAGGGTGAGCATGGCCAGCACGGCTTTTTTGCTTTTTATCCGACCCAGAACAAAAACAGCAGCCACGACGCTAAGGCCGAACAGGTATTGTTTATCACTGCCCATCGGGGTGATGATCACCAGCAGGGATAATGATAGCAAGATTAGCGTGAATATAATTCCGATGATTTTTTTCATATTGGTATCATCTTGCACAGAAAAATAATAAAGGTACGCCGGCACAATTACGTTTCCGGTTACCTGTAAACTTCATGATTTATCCTGCCGGTTATACAAATAACCATAGCCAGACAACATCACCTGACAGCAGGTCATGAGAAATCGTGCTTATTATTGCCATGATTGGATTAGACATGGCTTAACGGTATTATTTGCCAATAACCGTAAATAACATATCCAGCCGCACCGGGTTACGCTCACGCGCCTCAAATTCCGCCGGACGGCTGATGGCAGCCACGCTTTCCATGATGGCGTTAGCGGGCGCGGGGGCGCTGAAGGCGTTCGGCGCAGCTACCGGTTTGCTTTTAGGCCACGAAATGGTATTCGTCGGCACACCCGCTGGCGCAGCAGCGTGGTTGATCTCTTTGCGGCTGGCTGCCGGGATTTCAGCGACGGTGGTTTCCTGCGGTTGATCGTTAACGTCGGATGCGACTGCCGTTGTGGTTACTGCTTGCATAGTTTCACCATCTTCTTCATTCATTTCCTGAAAAGAAACACCGGACATCTTCAGTTTTTCAGCCAAAGAACCTAAATCATCGTACATAGTATTTGCCTGACCCCGATGTGTTGAATACGAGCTATAATAAGCAAGATTAATTTCTCTATTTGCCGTGCTATAAAACTTAGCGCCCAAAGCAAATGCCTGATAGTCAATTGGAAATCTCAGATATCCGCTTTAATTGAGAATTTCCTTATATACTGTCGGTGGGGGGTAGCACAGGTCAAGTGAGGGTATCAATAAATTAGAATGCATTTATTATGCGCATCTATGAATACCTGGCTTATTTATTACTGTAAGCCAGAGCAAAGCCGCGAAAGACGTGGGGTGACGGGGAGCGAGAGGCGGAAATTATTGTAAAGATCATTGGTCAGACTTTTTATTAATAATTGACTGGCATCAATTCTTCACAATTTATTCATAATTTCCTGCTTTTTGTTCACTTTGTCTTTATCGGAAATTATTTTTTATTCTTTAGCGATAAATGAAAGTATATATATTGAGAGTATCTATAAATCATCATTCTCAATTAATATAGCTGCTGTGTGATATTGAACCTGGTATTACTTTCAATTAGGATGTGTCCGAACACTTCTTTAAGAAAAACGATTATGCATTCTGAAAATGATATTTTCGGCTCTCAGAATATGCTCGCCGCACTCGAAAATGTTCACGATGCTGTCGTACTACTGGATAGTACGGAAACCGTGTTTTTTTTTAATCGCGCCGCTGAGAAATTATGGGGCTACCCGCGGATTTCGGTCCTCGGTTGTAAAGCGTCGACAATTCCCTTGTTTGGCGCTATCGATGTACTGTCTGGTAATGCAGAGAATGAACGGGCATTGACCGTCATTACGGCAACCGGCGAAGAAACTTCGCTGGCGGCGACCATCAGTTATGACAACCCGGTGGATTCAGGCGCACCTTGTCGAATTGTGGTGCACATTGACCAGGAGCGAGTGACTAAACTCTCAACCTTTGATCGGCTGACCGGGCTGCCGAACCGCAGCGCATTGCATCAGTATATCGAGCAAATGATGACCAACGAGGAGATTGCCCGTGCGGCATTTTTCTTCCTCGATCTGGATCATTTTAAAGACGTTAACGATGCACTCGGCTACGCCGCCGGGGATAACGTGCTGGTGGCCATTGCGGAGAGACTCAGAAGTGAGTTTTCCCGGCAGGGGTTTGTCAGCCACGCGGACAGCGATGCGTTTGTGCTGGTGATCCCGGATTGCGACAGCAGCCGTGCCACCAGTATTGCGCAGAAGATCCAGGCCCTGTTCCGCATGCCGTTCAAAATTGCCGACCTGGCGCTGAATGTGACGGTCAGTACCGGCATTAGCCTTTATCCCGATCACGGTGTTTCCCGCGATGGCCTGCTGAAGCATGCGAACCACGCCTCGCACCTGGCAAAAGCGGCGGCTTCCGGGGGATATCTGTTCTTTAGCCCTGAAATGAACCAGGTCGATCAGGAACGGTTAAAGCTGGCGGCGGCGCTGAAACTGGCGATTGCCAGCAATCTGCTGCATTTGCATTACCAACCGCAAGTTTGGCTGAAAAATGGCGAGCTTTATGGCGTAGAAGCGCTGGCACGCTGGACGGACCCGGTACTTGGCGATATTCCCCCAGGAAAATTTATCGCCCTGGCCGAAGAGACTGGCGAGATCGAGGCCATTGGCCGCTGGACACTCCATGAAGCTTGCCGCCAGATGGCGGAGTGGCGCAATAACGGCATTGATGTGCCGGTTGTGTCGGTCAATCTGTCGCCAATCAACTTCTATAACAGCAGTCTGCCTAACTACATCTCTTATTTATTACGGCAGTACCGCATTCCGGCCAGTTGCCTGACCATTGAGATCACCGAAGGGGTGATGATGGACAAGCGCCCGGAAACAATGGAAGTGATTTGCGCGGTTCGCGAGTTGGGGGTGGGCCTGTCGATGGATGATTTCGGTACGGGTTTCTCTTGCCTGTCGCGTCTGGCGCACCTGCCAATGACCGAACTGAAAATCGATCAGAGCTTTATGCGCGACCTGAGCGAAGGCAGCAAAATGAAAGCCATTGCCACGACGGTGGTAAAAATCGGTCAAAGCCTGCACCAGACAGTGGTGGCCGAAGGGGTCGAAACCGAACAGCAGCGTAACCAGTTACGCGATCTGCAATGTGATATAGCGCAGGGATATCTTTATTCACGCGCGCTCACGGCGGCGGCGCTGGCGGGGTGGCTGCAAAGTCGACCACAAAGCGAAATGATTTAATCAAAGAGTGAGTTTGCACGGTAGCAGTGGCCAGGCTTGAAAGGATTATCAGGCCGGAATAACCCCCGGTGCGCGTCCAGTGCCGGGGATTATTTTCATCCCCTCGAGTTTTTCCCGTCTATATATTTTCTGTTTGTTGCAGAATTAACTAAAAAACTTCAAAACGACAAGTAATAAACAAAATCCCAGCATTCCCCATGACATATGTCGATGCGCCTGTCGCGCAGGGTTTACGCTGGTTGTTTTATTTTTGTTGTTTTCAATATTCATATTTCATATTACCCGGAATTGATGACAATCCACGCCAGGCCTTGCGGTACGGGCGCATTACAGGGACGATTGCATGCAGAGCAAGCCGCCGCAGTAGGTGCGGTCAGCCTTTATTTTTTCTTTTATAGATACTTTTAATTAATCCGCTTTTATATATAGCTGAGTTGCGATGATTACCTTTTTATTCTTATTCGTGGGCAACATGTTAAGCGAATTAAATTTATATTACCGTGAAAAAAATAAAAATCCATGCGGAAATTTGCGTTTGGGACAATAATTTTATTAAGATAGGCGAGGTCTATAATTCCAGGTTTTCGGCGGCTGAGAACAAATAAATAACGGTGATTTACTGTTGCCAGCCTGAAAAACGACGCTTGTGTGAACAGGTCGTCAAAACGTCTGAAAGGATAACGAAAAAGCCTGACGTATTGTCACGCGCCAGGGCTATTATTACCTCTCGTAATGGATGGGGGCGCGTACAGACCATTATCGCGCGGCGCGATCGGCGAAGCATTTCACAATGATCGCGCAGAATAAGTGCAAATCTGATTCACTTTCACCGGGTTAGCCTGCAGTTTAGGCATGACGCATAGTTATTTATGTGGTGAATTGTTTGCGACTGAAGGTCATTCTGGCAAGGAGTGCGGCTTTAGCAGTTGCTGGCATTTTTCGCTTTCACTACGTCACCAGGCCGTTGTTAAGCGCATAGCGGGTCATGCGGAACAAAAATCATGAGTGAAAAAAAACGTACAGACCACCGGGATGAAGATGCTGAACATCTCTTTGAATTACTTAATAATAATTCTGACTGGGTATGGGAAGTCGACGCGCAGGGGCGTTATACCTGGTCATCTGATGTTGTCACAGAGTTGCTGGGCGTGTCGCCTGAAGAGGTGATCGGCAAAACGCCTTTTGATTTTATGCCGCCTGGCGAAGCCGAACGGGTGGCTGGCGCTTTCGGCGCCATCGTGGCGGAAAAACGCGCCTTCTCCGGGCTCGTTAACCGCAATCAGCGCAGGGATGGCACCATCGTGGTGCTCGAAACCAGCGGGGTCCCCCTCTTTGACGCGCAGGGTGAACTTCGGGGCTATCGTGGAATCGATCGCAACATCTCCTATCTGGGGGAACGTGTACTGCAGCTGGAAACCATCTATGAAACCACGCCGGTTGCACTTTGCATGATTGACCGCCAGGGGAGGCTGGTGATGTCGAACAAAGCGATGGCAAAACTGCTGGGCGAGCGGGGAACGCAGGGGAGCGACATCTTTTTTCAGCGCTTAATGCCGGACTACTGGCATTTTTTTCGTACTGATTTTGAACTGGCAGACAACGGCGAAGCGCTGCCCTCGCGAGAACTGGGCTGGTTCGACCGCTGCTACGACATTCAGTCGGTACCGGTGCATGACGCGATGGGGAATGTGATTGGCCTGTCGGTCACCTGGGTTGATATTACTGAACGCCGCCATGCGGAGCAGAAACTGGCCAGCGCGAACAAAGTCCTGCAACAGTACGCCCAGCACGACCATTTGACCGGGTTGTTCAATCGTCGTTATATGGATGAGTGTCTGGTGGCCGAAATCACGCGCGCCATTCAGGAGAATTTCCCGTTGTCGGTCTGCCTGGCTGACATTGATTACTTTAAAAACTACAACGATACCCAGGGGCACCAGGCGGGAGATGATTGCCTGCGCATCGTTGCCAAAACGCTGGCATCTGCACGCCTGCGCAGCGGCGATAATGTCAGCCGTTACGGTGGTGAAGAATTTCTGATCATCCTGCCTGGCACCGATCTGGCTCAGGCGCTGGGCGTGGCTGAAGTCGTCAGAAGCAATATTAATGCACTCCAGCTACCGCACGACGCCAGCCCGACCGGTTTTCTGACCATCAGTATTGGCGTGGCGACACTGCATGGTGACTATGCCCGCGATGATGACAAACCGCTGCATATGATTGCCAGCGGTCTGATCCACCGGGCGGATACCGCGCTTTATGCGGCAAAGAAACAGGGGCGTAACCAGGTGGTTTCCGCGCGGGATGTGCATACCGTCCCCTGAAAGCATGGCGTTACCCGCAGTGCCTGCGAACGGTGCAGGCGCTGCGGGGTGCATCAATATGCCAGAGCTTGTTGCCAGTCGGCTATCAGATCCTTTTCATCCTCAATGCCCACCGACAGGCGGATGAGCTGCGGTGTAATACCGTTAGCCAGCCGCTGTTCCAGCGGAATAGAGGCATGCGTCATGCTGAAGGGCTGGCTGACTAGGCTTTCAATCCCGCCCAGACTTTCCGCCAGCGTAAATAACTTCAACGCATGAATAATTGCCGCAGCGCGTGCATCGTCGCCTTTGATGACCACCGAGATCATGCCCCCTGGTAGCGCCATCTGCTTGCGCGCCAGGTGATATTGCGGGTGTGACTCCAGCCACGGAAACCAGACTTTCTCGACCTGCGGTTGCTGCTCCAGCCAGCGTGCCAGCGCCAGCGCATTGCTGCTATGGCGCTCAATGCGCAGCGCCAACGTGCGGATGCCGCGTAAGGTCAGGAAACTGCTAAAGGGATCAAGCACTCCGCCGATGGCGTTTTGCAGATAACCGAGTTTCTCTGCCAGTGGCGGGTTATCGCCCACCACGGCCAGACCGGCGACCACATCGGAGTGACCGTTTAAATATTTGGTGGCAGAGTGCACCACAATATCAAAGCCGAGTTCCAGCGGGCGATGGATCACGGGGGAGGCAAAAGTATTGTCCGCCACGCTGAGCACATTGTGGCGTTTGGCAATCGCGGCAATCGCCTGCAGATCTGCCAGTTTCAGCAGCGGGTTCGTCGGGGTTTCCACCCAAATCATGCGCGTTTCCGGTCGGATAGCGGCTTCCAGCCCGGCAAGATCGTCCGGTTTCACCCAGCTAACCTGTAGACCAGCACTATGACGACGGACATTTTCCAGCAGACGATAGGTGCCGCCGTAGACATCATCGATTGCCACCAGGTGGCTGTCTTTATCCAGCAGCTCAAGCACTGTTGAAATACTGGCAAGACCGGATGCAAACGCAAAACCGCGAGTGCCGCCTTCCAGTTCGGCGATGGCTGTTTCCAGTGCGTGGCGGGTAGGATTGCCGCTGCGCGAATATTCATAGCCCGTGTGCTGCCCCGGCGCGGGCTGCGCAAAGGTGGAGGTGGCGTAAATGGGCGGCATAACCGCGCCATGTTGATCGTGGAAGGTGCCGCTGTGGACGCTTTCGGTTGCCAGTGTTTTCATTTTATTTCCTTTATTGTTCAAGACGGTTGCGCCAGGTCGTCAGTACATCGCTGCGGGTGACGAGGCCGACAAAGCGGCCCTGGTCAGCGATGACCGCCACCAGACCACGATCAAAAATGGCGTACAGCGTGCTTTCCGGCGCGTGCTTATCGAGGATTTCTACATTACGGGTCATGGCCGCTTTTACCGGCAGAGCAAACCGTGCGCTGTCGCCCCGGACATGGCTTATCAGATCCCACTCATCGACAATGCCGACCACTTTGCCATTGTCCAGCACCGGTAGTTGCGAGATGTCATACAGACGCATACGCGCCAGTACTGCCGCAAGGCTGTCTTCCGGGGCTGCGGTAACGGTCGCGCCTTCATCGTGGCGCAGGGCGATAAAATCGGTGAGATCGCCTTGTGTTGGTCGCGTTAACAGACCCTGCTGGCGCATCCAGTCATCGTTAAACATTTTCGACAGGTATTTATTGCCGCTATCGCAGGCAAACGTGACCACCCGTTTGGCCGTTGTTTGCGCCTGGCAGTAACGCAGCGCGGCGCTCAGCAGCGTGCCGGTGGAGGAACCCGCAAGGATCCCTTCCTGCTGCAGCAGTTCCCGCGCGGAGGCAAAGGCGTCGCGATCGCTGACGCGAAAGGCCTGGCGCACGCCGTCGAGATGCGCGAGCGGCGGAATAAAATCTTCGCCGATGCCTTCGACCAGCCAGCTGCCGGGTTCGTTGTAATGGCCGTTTTCAACCTGATCGGCAAGGATCGATCCTGCCGGATCCGCCAGCACGAATTCGGTATGGGGGGAGTGTTCGGCGAACCAGGCTTGCAAACCGCCCAGTGTGCCGCCGGAACCCACACCCACCACGATGGCGTCAATTTTGCCGTCGAGCTGGCGGAAAATTTCCGGTGCGGTAGTGGTGGTGTGCGCCAGCGGATTGGCGTCATTGTTGAACTGGTCGATGTAAAATGCGCCGGGGATCTCCTGCGCGAGGCGGCGGGCATAATCCTGATAATAGGCCGGATGGCCTTTGTTCACATCAGAGCGGGTGAGTATCACTTTCGCCCCTAATGCACGCAGGTGGAAGATCTTTTCGCGGCTCATTTTGTCTGGCACCACCAGTATCAGCGAGTACCCTTTTTGCGCAGCAATTAACGCCAGACCAAGCCCGGTATTGCCCGCCGTGGCTTCAATAATGGTGCCGCCGGCGCGCAGCAAACCTGTGCGTTCGGCTTCGGTAATCATCGACAGCGCTACCCGGTCTTTTATCGACCCGCCGGGGTTCTGGTTCTCCAGTTTAAGGAATAATTCACACGGCCCGCTGTTCAGTTTATGTAACTGCAGCAGAGGCGTCTGGCCGATCAATTCGGTTACTGAATGGAAGACTGACATTGTGTTTTCACCCGTAAACAATCGTGATGAGCGGATGATAGGTCTGTCATTTTTCGCTTTTAAAGAATGTTTATTTGGTCTTTAGAACGAACAGAAATATAAAGCTCTGTTTAGCCATCAGGAAGGAGAGCCATATAGTCGTCCAGATGTGTCGATAGCCAAAAAAGGTCTTTTTTGCGCTGATTTGCAGCGAATTTCCTGCCTTCGCACCTGGTGTTATGCGTTTTAAGGGAATGCAATGCGAAATAAATCCTTACGGGTTAAAGCCGTGTTTCGCCGGGGTTAGCGTGTTTGGTTATAAGTAATGTCCATTTGGTTATTTGAAATATAATTACGGCTGATTATTATCTTCTGGACATCCATACTGCTAAACCGCCAAACGGAAACACCAACGCATGATCGTTCTGAGGAATATCTCCAGGATTTTCGACCAGGGAAAGGCATCGATTACCGCCGTCGACAACGTCAATCTGACGGTTGAGCAGGGGCAAATTTACGGAATTATCGGCTACAGCGGCGCCGGAAAAAGTACGCTGATCCGCTTGCTGAACGGCCTGGAAAAGCCAACGTCTGGCAGCGTGGTGATCAACGGTCAGGATATTGGTGCCGCACGCGGTGAAGCGCTGCGCCGCGCACGCCTGAAAATCAGCATGGTGTTTCAGCATTTCAATTTGCTGTGGTCGCGTACCGTGCGCGAAAACATCGCTTTCTCAATGCAGATTGCCGGCGCGCCAAAGGCCAAAATTAACGCCCGCGTGGCGGAACTGATTGAGCTGGTGGGGCTGAAAGGCCGTGAAAATGCGTACCCGTCACAACTCAGCGGCGGCCAGAAACAGCGGGTGGGCATTGCCCGTGCGCTGGCCAATAACCCGGACGTGCTGCTGTGTGATGAAGCAACTTCCGCGCTGGATCCGCAGACGACCGATCAAATTCTTGAGCTGCTGCTGGATATTAATCGTCGCTTCAAACTGACCATTGTGTTGATCACGCATGAGATGCATGTGGTGCGCAAGATTTGCGATCGCGTGGCGGTGATGGAGAACGGGCAGGTGGTCGAAGAGGGCGATGTGTTAAGCGTTTTTACCCATCCGCAAAAACCCATTACCCAGCAGTTTGTGCGTCAGGTGAGTCAGTATAAAGAAGAAGAGACATTCAATCCGGAACTGAACCGCGAGCTGGAGGGAACAGTCATTAAGCTGACGTTTACCGGGCACAATACGCATCAGCCGATTGTTGGCGAACTGACCCTGCGCTACGGTCTGCCGTTTAATATTCTGCACGGCAAAATGTCGCAAACGGCGCACGGTGTTTTCGGGCAATTATGGGTGAACGTGAAAGCGACCCCGGAGCAACTGAATAATATCCTCGCGGACTTAAGCAAGACGGATATTGAAAGCGAGGTCGTTACCCATGGCTGAATCATTTTTTCCGCATCTGAAATGGGCCCAACTCTGGGCGGCCACGCAGGAGACACTGTATATGACGGCGCTGTCCGGCGCGGCGACCTTTGTGCTGGGCATCCTGTTGGGACTGGCGCTGTTTCTGACGGCACGCGGCGGGTTGTTCCAGAACCGCGTGCTCTATAGCGTGATTTCGATTGTGGTGAACATTTTTCGCTCGATCCCGTTCATCATTTTGATTGTGTTATTGATCCCTTTTACCAAAACCCTGGTGGGCACCATTCTCGGTGCGAACGCCGCGTTACCTGCGTTGATTGTTGGTGCGGCGCCATTTTATGCGCGCCTGGTCGAGATTGCGCTACGCGAAGTGGATAAAGGGGTGATTGAGGCGACCCGCGCGATGGGGGCCCGTCTTAGCACACTGGTTTTTCGGGTGCTGCTGCCCGAATCATCACCTGCGCTGGTGTCCGGTATTACCGTGACGCTGATTGCGTTGGTGAGCTACAGCGCCATGGCCGGGGTCATCGGCGCGGGCGGTCTGGGCAACCTTGCTTATCTGGAAGGATTCCAGCGGAACCACAACGACGTCACGCTGGTGGCGACGGTGACGATCCTTATCATCGTCTTCATCATCCAGTTCTGCGGCGACGTGCTGACTTCTCTGTTAGATAAACGATAATTATTGGAAACCACCATCATGAAAAAGACACTGACACTGATTGCCGCAGCCACCCTGAGCGTTCTGAGCCTCTCCTCCTGGGCGGACACGCTGACTGTGGGCGCATCCAATGTGCCGCACGCTGAAATTCTTGAGCAGGCGAAACCCATTCTGGCAAAACAGGGTATCGATCTGGAAATCAAACCGTTCCAGGACTACATCCTGCCGAACACAGCGCTGGCAAGCCGGGAGCTGGATGCCAACTACTTCCAGCACATTCCGTACCTGAACAGCGTTATCAAAGATCATGCGGGCGACAAAACCTATGACTTTGTCAGTGCGGGTGCCATTCATATTGAGCCAATCGGCATTTACTCTAAGAAATACAAATCGCTTAAAGAACTGCCAGAAGGCGGCAAAATCATTATGCGCGATGCGGTTTCGGAAGAGGGGCGCATTCTCTCTATCTTCGAGAAAGAAGGGGTGATCAAGCTGAAACCGGGGATTGATAAAGTCACTGCGCGTATTGACGATATCGTGGAGAACCCGAAAAAGCTTAAATTCCTGCCGAACGTCGAAGCAGCACTGCTGCCGCAAATGTACAACAATGATGAAGGCGATGCTGTCGTCATCAACGCCAACTACGCTATTGATGCGGGTCTGGATCCGGTACACGATCCTATCGCGGTAGAAAGCGGTGAGAACAACCCGTATGCCAACATCATTACCGTGCACCGTGGTGACGAGAAGAAAAAAGATATCGTCGCGCTGGTGAACGTACTGCACTCTAAAGCGATCCAGGACTGGATCCGCACGAAATATAAAGGTGCAGTGATCCCGGTGAATAACTGATTTGCCTTTTCGCGCGGTCATTTCTGGCCGCGCGTCTCCCCGCGTGTTTCCTGACCCGGCTTTCCTTGTGATTAATCTCACCAATTTAAAACATCCTCGTTAATACTCATTAACAATGCACTACTATTGCCAGGTTCATTAATGGCGGAGGTAGGGATGAAAGAGGTCGTGATCGTGGGGGCTGTCCGCACGCCAATCGGCTGTTTCCAGGGGGCATTATCGCGTCACTCTGCCGTTGAGCTGGGCAGCCAGGTTGTGCGGGCACTGGTGGAGCGTAGCGGCGTACAGCCACAAGATATTGATGAAGTGATCTTAGGCCAGGTGTTAACCGCCGGTGCCGGGCAAAACCCTGCGCGCCAGTCGGCCATCAAAGGCGGCCTGCCGAACACGGTTTCTGCTATCACCATTAATGATGTGTGTGGCTCCGGGCTAAAAGCCTTACACCTGGCGTCGCAGGCTATTCAGTGCGGTGAGGCGGATGTGGTGATTGCTGGCGGCCAGGAGAATATGAGTCGTGCTCCGCATGTGCTTACCGACAGCCGCACCGGCGCACAACTGGGTAACAGCCAGTTGATTGACAGCCTGGTGCATGATGGCCTGTGGGATGCTTTCAATGATTACCATATGGGCATGACGGCGGAAAATCTGGCGCGGGAGTATGGCATCAGCCGCGAGCGCCAGGATGAATGGGCGCTCAGTTCGCAACATAAAGCGCGTGCCGCCATTGATTCAGGCCGCTTTCGCGATGAAATTGTCCCGTTGCAGACCCTGACCGCCGATGGCCGCACGGTGCTGGTCGATACCGATGAACAGCCACGCACCGATCCCAGCGCCGAAGCACTGGCAAAACTGGCTCCCGCCTTTGAATTAACAGGCTCGGTTACGGCAGGTAATGCCTCACCGATCAACGACGGTGCGGCAGCGGTATTAATGATGAGTGAGCTAAAGGCGCAGTCGCTCAACTTACCCGTGCTGGCGCGGATTCGTGCTTTTGCCAGCGTCGGTGTTGATCCAGCGTTAATGGGCATCGCGCCGGTCTATGCCATGCGCCGCTGTCTGGAGCGTGCAGGCTGGCAGCTGGATGAGGTCGATCTGATCGAAGCGAACGAAGCCTATGCCGCGCAGGCGCTGTCGGTGGGGAAAATACTAGAGTGGGATGAGAAACGGGTGAATGTGAATGGCGGTGCCATTGCACTGGGCCACCCTATCGGTGCATCAGGCTGCCGTATTCTCGTTTCGCTGGTGCATGAGATGCAAAAACGGCAGGCCCGCAAAGGGCTGGCGACGTTGTGCATCGGCGGTGGCCAGGGCGTGGCGCTGGCCATTGAGCGCGATTGAGTCACCGCTTAAGTCAAATAAAGCCTTCCTCCCGGAAGGCTTTATTATTTGTGATGTCGATCTCATGTGTCATTTCAATTAAAATGAAACTGTAACCACTTCCTCTAATAATTTCCCTCCGTGGTTCTAAAATACTTCTTAAGTTCCAAAAATAAACATAGTTGCCTTGTTTACAATTTGGAATCATTAAAGTAAGCAGACTTATTATTAGCTCATCCTTCATGTAGATTGCTGTTTTGCAATCTGTTTTTAATTTGTATTGGTAATTGTAAGTGTTCGGTTAATAAAAAATGATGTGATCTTCATCCATTTTTTTATGGGTATTATGGGAAATTTATTGATATTCATCACGCCGTTTTACATAGTTCCGTTCTCTACAAATATTTACGATCGAGATCACTAAAATAAAGTTACCAAAAAAATAAAATGTAATTCCATAAAAATGGAACATAATTTTAATTATTAGAGGTGACTCATGCTTAAGAAAACTCTGGCCCTTGCTTCACTCCTCGGCGCGTCCTTCGCTTCACAGGCAGTAACCGTAGATTTACGTCATGAATACATCGACAGCGGCTCTAACGCTGACCGTGTCGCGGTATCTCACCGTTTCGACAACGGCGTGGGTTTCGGTGTGGAAGCAAAATGGAAATCCGGCGGTGATGATGCCGATAAACCCTTAACTGAAATTGTGGGTAACGGCCATGAAGAGTCGATTAACTGGCGCTGGGCTGCGACCAAAAATTTTGCGTTAACACCAGGTTTTAATATCGAAAGCAAAGATACTAACTCTATTTATAAGCCGTACATCCACGCGCAATACAGCTTTGATAACGGCATTTACATTGCTGGCCGCTATCGTTATGAGTACACACGCAACCCGGATTCCAGCACCGTTGATAATAAAGTCAACAAATTCGACACCTGGGTAGGTTGGGCGCTGGGCGATTTCCGCTTTGAGCTGAACTATGTTTATGCCAAGAGCACCGAAGACGTTATTCGCGAAAACAACAAAACCTACTCCAACGAATATAACGCCAAAGTGGCTTATAAACTTGATAAAAACTGGTCCCCGTATGTTGAATTGGGCAACGTTGGCGTGAAAAGCACCGACGAACGTCAGACCCGTTTCCGCCTGGGTGTTGCTTACTCTTTCTGATTGTCTGAATAACCTGTTTACCCTCAAATCTTCCCCGGCGCAGTTAGCCGGGGATTTTTTATTGCGATGAAATGCCATTCACTGGCGGATTTATTATTGCTCCCTTTGCGTCAATTAAATTGTCTTGCACGTGGTGGTTGGGCCGCGTCATAGAAAAGAGGGGGAATAAATAAACGTAACGAGCCCGCAGCGCAGAATATCTGTTATAAAAAAAAGCCCTCCAGGAGGAGGGCAAGGCCAGTTACAGAAACACTAACTCAAACGTTATGCTTGCAACATAATGCGTTGCTCAGGAAGTTTCGCGATATAGAGCGCCGGTTTGCCGTCTTTATCTGAACTAAACAAAATCGCACTGTCGTCGGGGGTAAACGACGGATGCGGATGGGTTACCTGGCGGCTATTGGCGACAGTCGCCCATGACGTATCGTGACGGGCGACACGGAAATAGCCTTTCTCCGCCACATCAAACACATACAAATACGGATCGTTATCGATGGTATAACCGCTGGTGTCTTTTACGTCCACCGGCGTACCGGAACCGTCGCCAACCAGCAGCGTGCCGTCAAAGTTGCTCATCAGATGTGAGCATGCCGGCATGGCCATTACCGCTTCGTTTACGCCGCTATCCGGGTTGAAGCGATAAATGGTGCGACCTTGCTGACCTTTCAAATAGGAGACATAAACCAGCGCAGAGCCGTTAGGCACCCAGAATTCATGTGTACAGCTTTCGCCTTCCGCGTGATCTTTTACTTTGCGCACGTTGCTGCCATCTTCATTCACCAGCCACATCCGTGCATCGACCAGATCGTGCGGGCCTTCATGGCAGAAGGCGACGGTGTGATCGTCGAACGGACGATAGATCGGATGACCCAGCCAGTTTTTCTCTTCATGGATCACGCTGCTTTCGCCGCTTTGCAGATCGACACGCAGCAAGCGGCAGTGCGGGCCTTTATGGAAAAAGTCATGGAACAGCTGCCAGTCATTGAGCGGCGTCCAGTCGCTGGCTGCAATTTCGATGCCGACCAGTTTCGTGCAGTCGCTATTCGCCACCCAGGTGCCGTAACCGACCCAGGCGTCCGGAACGCGGTAAATTTCGCGCTCGGCCAGCGTCTGCAGGTTTACTTCGCGCAGAGTGCGGTCATTTTTTACGTAATATAACGCGCTGTCATCGGGCGAGAGGAAGCCGCCAAACGTATTATCGCCTGCGCCTTCCGTTAACTGCACGGCTTCGGCGTTGGCAATATCCAGCAGGTAGTAATTCCAGTGACCGTCGAATTCACCGGCGAACAAAAGATGACTGCCATCGTTGAAAAAACACTTTTGATAAAAGTAGTTACGGTGACACGTCACGTCCGGTGGTGTTAAGCGGGTGATTTCCGCGCCGGTATCCGGATCGCGGCTAACAGCATAATCCAGTTTTACCCGCATGCCTTTCGCCATTTTTCACTCCTTTAACAGGTCTGCCGGGCAAGCGAGCGCCCCAATGATGACCTCAGTGGCTAACAAGTTTAAAAACTAAGTGTTAATTTATCAAAACATCGTTTCAATATGTGTGATAGCTAACGCACTTTGTAATAAAAGCGCCACGGTAAGTTGAAAAATGAGAGTGGAAAATCACCGACTTAGATTTTAGACATGAAAAATGCCGATCGTCTGTCAAAACTCAAAGATGTTATTAACTCTCTGTTTGTTATGATTAATTTTATGGGAAGGCTAAAAAAGTAAACGCGCTTTCTCGCTGTCAATACTTAACATTCGTGATCGCACTTACAGATCTTGCAAGAAGTAGCAGAAAAAGTGAAACGTTGTTTTAGTTAACATTGAAAACACGTTTCAGCCGGGATAAGATGTTCGAATATATGAAACGGAACGCCGTTTCTACGTTTCGTTTGACGCTATTTCGGTCAAAATTTACTTCGGAGGTTAATGTGGAAGTCAGACAAAGCATCCACAGTGCGCATGCAAAAACGCTGGATACCCAGGGCCTGCGCAATGAGTTTTTAGTCGAAAAAGTCTTCGTTGATGATGAATACACCATGGTCTATAGCCATATTGACCGCATCATTGTCGGCGGCATTAAACCGGTGACAAAGACCGTTTCTGTCGGCGGCGAAGTCGGTAAGCAACTTGGCGTGACGTACTTCCTTGAGCGTCGTGAACTGGGGGTTATCAATATTGGCGGGCCAGGCACCATTACGGTGGATGGTGAGTGCTACGAAATTGGCCACCGCGATGCGTTGTACGTGGGTAAAGGGGCGAAAGAGGTCGTCTTCGCCAGTAGCGATAGCGCCAAACCGGCAAAGTTCTACTATAACTGCGCACCCGCGCACATGACCTTCCCGACGAAGAAAGTTACCCCTGCTGATGTTGCGCCAGTCACGCTTGGCGATCCGCTGACCAGTAACCGCCGTACCATCAATAAATACTTCGTACCGGATGTGCTGGAAACCTGCCAGTTAAGCATGGGGCTGACCGAACTGGAACCCGGCAACTTGTGGAACACCATGCCTTGCCACACCCATGAGCGCCGGATGGAAGTGTATTTCTACTTCAATATGGAAGAAGACGCCTGCGTGTTCCATATGATGGGCCAGCCGCAGGAAACGCGTCATTTGGTGATGCATAACGAACAAGCTGTGATTTCTCCAAGCTGGTCAATCCATTCGGGGGTGGGTACGCGTGCGTATACCTTCATCTGGGGGATGGTGGGCGAGAACCAGGTCTTTGATGACATGGACCACGTTGCTGTAAAAGATCTGCGCTAGTTGCGGACAGCGTATAACCATGCCTGTCCGGTACAGGCGCTGATAGATTAAGGAATACATATGATTCTGGATGCATTTTCTCTTCAAGGTAAGGTTGCGGTAGTGAGCGGTTGCGATACCGGTCTGGGTCAGGGGATGGCATTAGGGCTGGCGGAAGCGGGCTGTGATATCGTCGGTATCAATATTGTTGAACCCACGGAAACCATTGCACGCGTGACGGCGCTGGGCCGCCGTTTTCTGAGCCTGACTGCTGACCTGCGTCAGATTGACGGCATTCCGGCCCTGCTGGAACGCGCCGTTGCTGAATTCGGCAAGATCGACATTCTGGTTAACAACGCTGGTCTGATCCGTCGCGAAGATGCGATCAACTTCAGCGAGAAAGACTGGGACGACGTTATGAACCTGAACATTAAGAGCGTGTTCTTTATGTCCCAGGCGGCAGCGAAGCACTTTATCGCGCAGGGTCACGGCGGCAAGATCATTAACATCGCTTCCATGCTCTCTTTCCAGGGCGGGATCCGCGTTCCATCTTACACCGCGTCCAAAAGCGGCGTGATGGGCGTAACGCGTCTGCTGGCGAACGAATGGGCAAAACATAACATTAACGTGAACGCCATCGCGCCGGGCTATATGGCGACCAACAACACCCAACAACTGCGTGCAGATGAACAGCGCAGCGCGGAGATCCTTGATCGTATCCCGGCTGGCCGTTGGGGCCTGCCGAGCGACCTGATGGGGCCGGTCGTGTTCCTCGCATCACAAGCGTCGGATTACATCAGCGGCTACACCATTGCGGTGGACGGTGGCTGGCTGGCGCGTTAATAGCCTGCGTGCCTCTGCTGAAAACCTGCCCGCGGGCAGGTTTTTTTATACCTGCATATTCTTTGTCCATATGGGGCTGCTTAAAAAATCCATATCCTTTTGTCTTAATTAGCAGGCTTTGTTTAAAAAATGATTATTAATTAAGGTGTTAAAAATAGTTTATGGCTTAAACGTTATTTTCAAAATTGTAAACTCCATCACAAAACACCCTGTCACAGCGGATTTATCCATATCTTCGCGTTTAACTGACTGACACATAACTCTCTCGCTGACTTACTTTCATAAGACATCTTATTCTGTGCAGGCAGGAAGAAAATGGCATCTATCAGTAATGAGTCTGTAGTTTTACCGCGTGCGCTACGTGACACACGGCGCATGAACCTGTTTGTCTCTGTCTCTGCGGCAGTTGCCGGGCTGCTGTTTGGCCTGGATATCGGCGTGATTGCCGGGGCGTTGCCGTTTATCACCGATCATTTCACCTTAAGTAGCCGGTTGCAGGAGTGGGTGGTCAGCAGCATGATGCTCGGCGCGGCGCTGGGTGCGCTGTTTAACGGCTGGCTGTCGTTCCGTCTGGGGCGTAAATACAGCCTGATGGTGGGGGCTGTGTTGTTCGTTGCCGGCTCGCTCGGTTCTGCGTTTGCCGCGAGTGTGGAAGTCCTGCTGATTTCGCGCATCGTGCTGGGCATTGCCGTGGGGATCGCGTCTTACACCGCGCCGCTCTATCTCTCCGAAATGGCGAGTGAAAACGTGCGTGGCAAGATGATCAGCATGTATCAGTTGATGGTAACACTGGGTATTGTGCTGGCGTTCCTGTCCGATACGGCATTTAGCTACAGTGGCAACTGGCGGGCCATGCTTGGCGTGCTGGCGTTACCGGCGGTGTTATTAATTATTCTGGTGGTGTTTTTGCCGAACAGTCCACGTTGGCTGGCGCAAAAAGGGCGGCATATCGAGGCGGAAGAAGTGCTGCGCATGCTGCGCGACACCTCTGAAAAAGCCCGTGAAGAACTGAATGAGATCCGCGAAAGCCTGAAATTAAAGCAGGGTGGGTTCCAGCTGTTTAAAGCCAACCGCAATGTGCGTCGCGCGGTATTCCTCGGCATGTTGTTGCAGGCAATGCAGCAGTTCACCGGTATGAATATCATCATGTATTACGCGCCGCGAATCTTTAAAATGGCGGGATTCACCACCACCGAACAGCAGATGATTGCCACGCTGGTGGTCGGGCTGACCTTTATGTTTGCCACCTTTATTGCCGTGTTTACGGTAGACAAAGCGGGCCGTAAACCGGCGCTGAAAATTGGCTTTAGCGTGATGGCGTTGGGGACGTTGATCCTCGGCTACTGTCTGATGCAGTTCGATAACGGGACGGCTTCCAGCGGGTTGTCCTGGCTTTCGGTCGGCATGACGATGATCTGTATCGCTGGCTATGCGATGAGTGCCGCGCCAGTGGTGTGGATCCTTTGTTCGGAGATCCAGCCTTTAAAATGCCGTGACTTTGGCATCACCTGTTCAACCACCACCAACTGGGTGTCGAATATGATCATCGGCGCGACGTTCCTGACCTTGCTGGATGCGATTGGTGCCGCGGGAACCTTCTGGTTGTACACCGCGCTGAACCTGGCCTTTGTCGGCGTAACGTTCTGGCTGATCCCGGAAACGAAAAACGTGACGCTCGAGCATATTGAACGCCGACTGATGGCGGGAGAAAAACTGCGCAATATCGGCGTATAAACCAGGAGCGTGGCGCTGACGGGTGTCACGCTCACATTGCGGGTGAAAAGCACGTGCATCGTTGCCGCTTTTTATGGTGATATTAATCAGTTACGGTTGGTACATCATTGGGATCGGGCGCGTTATGACCGCGAAATACTACTGCAAAAATATTTTTTGGGGGCTCTTTTTCCTGTCTGGTTTTGCCTGGGCATGGAGCCAGGATATGCAGGATCGCGTTTCACAATACTTTTTTGTGCTGTCGCTTTTGAGTTGCCCGCTGTACCCGTTTGCCAAAAAAGGGGTTGAAACCCTGGCGCTGAGATTTACGACGCGCGCGTTCTGGCAGCGGGGGTATTTTACAGAGACGCCTGGCAAAAACGGCCTCTATGCCTTGTATTACGGCGCGTGCTTTTTGTTTGCTATCCCGCTCGGACTGGGTTACTTGCTCTATTTATTGCTGAATAAAAAGGCCGGTTAATACCGGCCTTTTGCTTGCTTTTATACGCCTAACAGCGCATTCGCTTTGGTGACAAAGGCTTCATCAACCAGCGCGCCGACGAGGGCCATCATCAGGGCAAACCCAAGGATACCGAGCGCGCTACCTGTAATGGCGCTGAAGGCAAACGCGGTCAGCGCAGTTGCTGCGTTACCTGCCGCGATGGCTTCCACCTTCACAAAGAACGGACGCCAGTTTTTGGTGCGGATCGCTTTCGGCAGTTCGACCAGAATCGCATCATACGCATCGATGGCTTTCCCCACATAACCAAAGCCTTTGCTGAATTTTGCCAGGCTGTTGGCCATGTTGGCGCGGTTGACAGACTCCAGCGCTTTTGCAATCGCTTCGCGGTCGGCCACGCTGTACTTACTTTCCAGCACCCCCTGATAACGTTCAAAAGCGGCCAGTGCCTGTTCAACGTTGCGGATCTTCTTGCCTTTCGCGGCCGCGGCCAGTTCCTGAGCAACTTTAGCCGACTGTTCGCTAAATTTCGCCGTGACCTCTTTGTAGAAATCGGCGGTAAATTTCACCGCATCTTTCACGTCCGCCCGTTGGGTTTCACCCTGTTTATACGCCTGGGTCAGGGCGGGGACTTCTACTTCAACGGTTACAATTCGGGTATGCTCATTGCCGTTTTTCCCGCCGCCGCCTGTGGTGATCTCCCGGCGAACTTTGGTCATCACTTTGCCGTTATTCAGCCAGTAGCCAGAAGGCAATACACCCTGCAACACCGTAACAAACTGGCCAACCGATGATGCGGCGATTGTATCAGCATTGAACCCGCCTTTACCGTTCTTTGGCTGGCTGCCTTGTAGCGGATGGCCAGAGTTGAAATCGCCAATGGCGACCGTTACGCCATTACTCTGCAGGCCCATCACCAGGCCAGACAAACCAATGTCCGTTGCCTGATCGGCAGTTAACCCTTCCGCAGAAATGCTGAGCATGCCATTGGGTTTCACTTGTTCAATTTTGAGTTTGGATAAGGGGTTAATGGTACGGGCTGCCAGGATCAGGTTCGCCAGCTTCTGGCGAAGCGCCTGATCATTCTGGATGGCAGATAACTGTTTTTGGGCTGGCGTGGCGTTTGCCGAGCCGCCGTTATCACGATCGCCACCATGTCCGTTGGAACCGCCGCCAGGCGACGGCTCAGAGCCGCGTTCTGAACTCCAGTTGGTCCCATCACCAGCGCCACCGCCATAGTTAAATCCAGGCATATTGTTTTCCTCGTTTGTCATTTTTGATTGTGGGTTGAGAAATCCGGTGCGCATCTTTGAAATCAGAGAACGTCTTTTGCACCGAAAGTGCTGTATATAAAAACAGGTATTTTGCTACAGCAAGGGCGATGCTACGCCTGAGATATTCACCCCGTCAATAGGCTGGAATAAATAAAAAATATAATAATAACAATGAGTTGTGTGGTTTTTGGGTAAACATGAAAGGCTGGAAAACGGCATAAAACGAGAGGTGAAAAATGCGCAAATAAACATCAAAATGCCCTCATCGCAGCGGAGAGGGCGGAGGGATAACTCAGACCTGAGCTAAATAGAGCGCGGGCATGCCTTCGGCATCAGACGTGTAGAGCACCCACTGATTATCCGGCGAGAATGACGGGTGCGGATGCGTAACCTGGCGGTCGCCGTCGAGTACTTTCCAGCTGCTGTTATGCTCGCAAATGGCTTTTTGCTCGCCGCTGTTAACGTCAAATACCCAGATAAACGGATCATTAAGGTGAATATCGCCGGTATGGTGTGGTGCGCCATCACCGACTATCAGGCTACCGTCGTGATTGCTCATCAGGTGAGAGCAGGGCGGTATGGCCATTAACTGGCGGTTTTCCAGCGTGGCCGGATCGGCACTGCACAGATAGCGTTTCGCATCGTTTTCCTGGTGCGCCACATAATAGAGCGCGGACCCGTCCGGCACCCAAAATTCGTGGGTAAAACTTTCGCCCGTGTTGTGCTGTCGCACCTTACGCAAGTTGCTGCCGTCTTCGTTAATCAGCCACATGCGTGCATCAATCGCATCGCGCGGGCCTTCATGGCAAAACGCCACGGTAGTGTCATCAAACGGGCGGTAAATGGGGTGACCAAGCCAGCGTTTCTCTTGCAGCAGTGTTTCGCGCTTGCCGCTCTGTAGATCGATGCGGATCAACCGACATTCCGGGTTGGTGAAGTAGAAATCGCGGAATTTTTGCCAGTCAGTCAGTGGTTGCCAGTCACTTTTTTTAATCTCAATCCCGACCAGTTTTGTGCAGTCAGAATTAGCGACCCATGTACCGTAAGCCACCCATTCGTCATCGACCTCATAAACAATGTGTTCTTCAAGCGAGGCCAGATCGACACGGCGTAATTCGCGGGTGTTTTTCACGTACCAGAGCGCGCTATCGTCGGCAGATAAAAAGCCGCCGAATGTATTATCGCCGGCACCCTCAGTGAGCTGTGTCGCCTGGCTACGGGCAATATCCAGCAAGTAGTAATTCCAGTGGCCTTCAAATGCGCCGCCGAAAATCAGTTTCCCGCCATCGCGGGTGAAGCATTTTTGATAGAAGTAATTACGGTGACAAATCACATGTGGAGGCGTCATCCGGATGACTTCGTGCCCGGTTTTCGTATCTTTTCGGCTACGAAAGGTGAGCGGGATGATTTTGCCTTTTGCCATGACGTTCTCTCCTTAGATAAAAAAATACCCCGCCCAAATGGGCAGGGTATGGTGTGACGGTAAAACGTTAGCGCATGGCGCGTTTCAGGATACGTTCAGCCTGGCGCTGGAAGTCGGCAGCGGTTTCTTCTACCGTTTTCTGGCCGTAGTCGATGTACTGAATCGCGGTGCCGAACTGGGCCACAATCTGCGGATCGTCAAAGTACGGCGAAACCGAGAGCTTGGTCGGCAGTGATTGCGCCAGACGCAGGCCCGCAACAGCCGGATCGCCATCTTTGATCGCCCCGTTGTCGGTCAGCGTTTTCACCGCGGCTTTGCTCAGCGGAACGCCACGTTCCAGCCCCAGCGTTTCTGCGCCTTCTTTGCTGTTCAGGAGGAAGTTAATCACCTGCGCCGCTTCTTTCGGGTGCTTGGTGGATTTACCAATCGACAGCATCTGCGCCGGTTTGAAGAACAGACCCGCATCCGTTGCTCCTGGCAGCATTGGGTAATCACCCAGCACCAGTTTGGCTGGCGGCTTCAGGTTGTCGGAATATTTGGTGATGGTGGAGTTCCACATATAGGTACCGGCCCACTCACCTTCGATCCATGGTTTCATTTCATACATGTTGCTTTTGCCGAACGAGGCATAGTATTTCGAGTCCGGCATTACGTGGCTGTCGACCAGTTTTTTATACATCTGGAAGAATTCCACCCACTGCTCATTGGTGTAGCTGAATTTCTTCGCTTTCTCGTCCACGGCAGGAATGTTGTATTTCTGCACCATGTAGGAGTTCAGCAGCGCCAGTGTATCCTGGTGTTCCAGGACAACCGGGTAGTACTGTTTGCCGAGTTTGCTCTCGAAGGTTTTGCCCGCAGCTAACAGATCGTCCCAGGTTTTCGGGAAGGCGACACCGGCTTTTTTCCACTGCTCATCGTTAAAGTAGAACACGCGTGCGGTCACGGAAATGGGAATACCGTTCAGCTTGCCGTCCACGGTGGTGGATTTCAGCTCTTTTGCGTCGAACTGGCTCAAATCGATGATGTCTTTCACCTGGTTAAGGTCGTAAAAACCGTCACCGGATTTTGAGAAGATCGGCAGCCAGTTCCAGTTGGTCTGCATCACGTCCGGCTCGGTACCGCCCGCGATCTGCGTGGTCAGACGGGAGAGGTGCCCGTCCCAGCCGGTGTACTCAGATTTGACCGTAATATTTGGATGCTGTTGATGGAATTCTTCCAACGCTTTTAATGTCACCTGATGACGACCGTTGCCCCCCCACCAGGACATACGCAGGTCTACATTATCAGCGGCGGTTGCGGGTACAGCGCACATGCCCAGGGTTGCGGAGATAACGGCGCCTAATAGCACTTTTTTCATTTTTATACTCCAGTTTTTATTTACAGAGAGATGTTCTGTTCCGTTTTGGCGTCAAAAATATGACACTTATTCATATCAAACTTAAAGTACACTTTCCGGTGAAGTCCTTTTTCAATCATAGGCTTAGCTTCATCAGAAGGGATTCGGGCAGTCAGCTCGTAGTCGCCCACTTTCAGGTAAACAAAGAACTCGTGTCCCATGTTTTCTACTCGCACCAGATCGCCTGAGCCGCAGTCATCAGCAAAAGGTTGATCGGCGACGGAGACGAACTCCGGACGCACGCCAAAGAACACCTCTTTGCCTTCATAATCCGCAACTTTTTCCTGCTGCCGGGCATTCAGCGCCAGCGTGTCGTGACCGACCGTGATGTGTAACTGGTCGTCTTTTTTCACTATCTTCGCCGGTTTGATGTTCATTTCCGGCGCGCCAATAAAGCCCGCCACGAACATGTTTTTCGGGAAGTGATAGAGATTATCCGGGGTATCTACCTGCATGATATGGCCAAGTTTCATCACGCAGATACGGTCGCCCATGGTCATCGCTTCGGTCTGATCGTGCGTGACGTAAACGGTGGTTGCCGGTTTACCGGATTTCTTCAACTGCTTATGCAGGTCAGAAATACGGATGCGCATTGAGGCGCGCAGTTTGGCGTCGAGGTTGGAAAGCGGTTCATCAAACAGGAAGACGTCCGGTTTTTTCACAATTGCGCGACCTACCGCCACACGCTGTGCCTGACCACCCGAAAGCTGGCGTGGCAGACGATCCATCAACTCTTCCAGCTCAAGGATTTTTGCCGCTTCATCCACTTGTTTGTTGATTTCGTCTTTCGGCATCTTGCTGAGCTTGAGGCCAAACGCGAGGTTTTCGCGCACGGTCATATGCGGATAGAGCGCATAGTTCTGGAACACCATCGCGATTCCGCGCGATTTTGGCGCGAGGTTGTTGACGATCTTTTCGCCGATGCGCACTTCGCCGCCGCTGATGGTTTCCAGACCTGCGAGCATACGCAGGGTAGTGGATTTGGCGCAGCCAGACGGGCCGACAATGACCATAAATTCACCGTCGGCGATTTTCAGGTCGATACCATGTACCGCTTTGAAGCCGTTGGAGTACACCTTTTCCAGTTTGTTGAAAATAACTTCAGCCATGATATTTCCCTCTTAACCTTTAATTCCGCTGCTGGTCACGCCCTGTACGAAGTAGCGCTGTGCCAGGAAGAAGACAATGATGGACGGCAGAATGGAGATACTCGCCATTGCCAGAATTTCGTTCCACGGTGCGCCTTCGGTCACGTCGATGGACATTTTCAGCGCCAGTGCGATGGGGTACTTATCCACGCTGTAGACATAAATCAGCGGGCCGATAAAGTCGTTCATCGACCACATAAACTGGAACAGCGCCACCGAGATAATCGCCGGTTTCAGGATTGGCACCACCACGTACCACAGCACCTGCCAGGAGTTACAGCCGTCGATCTGCGCGGCTTCTTCCATGTCACGCGGTACACCGCGCAGGAACTGAATCAACATAAAGACGAAGAACCCGTGAGTAGCGAACGCCGTCGGCAGATACAGCGGCATATAGCTGTTGAGCATGCCCATTTCACGGAACATCAGGTACTGCGGGATCAGCAGCACGGTGCTGGGCAGCAGCATGGTGGCGATAAGCGTACCGAACCAGAAGTTCTTCCACGGGATCTCAAAGCGGGCAAAACCGTACGCCACAATGGTGGAAGAGATAATGGTCAGGATCACTTTCGGGATCACATACTTGAAGGTGTTCAGCATGTAATGGCCAAAGGTGTATTCCGTGCCGGTTTTCCAGCCGTTGATAAAACCATCCCAGGTGGCGTGCTCTGGCCACAAGCCCAGCGTGGTAAAGATCTCGTGGTTCGGTTTGAACGATGCCGAGAACATCCATGCCAGTGGGTAGAGCATCAACAAGCCGACAAACAGCAGGATCACATAGCGGATCCACGCGCTCACTTTCTCGCGGCGCAGGGTACGCGCCACTTCACGCTCAGCTTCCTGCATGCCCGGCGTGACGTGTTGGATATCAGCCATTTTTGCCTCCCTTATCGGCAGAGTAGAACACCCAGTATTTCGACGACTTAAAGGCGATAGAGGCGAAGACCGCCACCACCAGGAACAGAACCCAGGCCAGCGCTGCGCCGTAGCCCATATCGAAGTACTTGAAGGCTGTGTCGTAGATATAGAGCGAGAACAGATAGGTGTAATAGGTCGGGCCGCCGCCTGTAATGACATACGGGCCGGTAAATTCCTGGAACGCCTGCGTGGTCTGCATGATGAAGTTGAAGAAAATCACCGGCGTAATCAGCGGTACGGTAACTTTCATAAACATCTGCCATTTACTGGCACCGTCGATCATGGCTGCTTCGTACTGCGATTGCGGCACGTTTTGCAACGCAGCAAGGAAGATGACCATCGCCGAACCAAACTGCCACACACGCAGTAATGTTACTGACATCAGGGCCAGTGACGGTTCGCCCAGCCAGTTAACCGGATCAAGGCCGAACACACCGATAAAGCTGTTCAGCAAGCCATCAATAGCAAACAACGCGCGCCACAGCACGGCGATCGCCACTGAGCTCCCAAGAATTGAAGGAATGTAGTAAGCGGTACGGAAAAAGCCGATACCGCGCAATTTAAAGTTCAGAACAAAGGCAATACCCAGCGCAAAGGCGAGCTTCAGCGGGATGGTCAAAAATACATACGCAAACGTGACGCCCATTGATTTCCAGAAGAGGGTGTCTTCGGTAAACATGTAGCGGTAGTTTTCGATGCCGTTAAATACCGGCGGGCTCATCAGATCATACTCAGTAAAACTGAGGAAGAACGATGAGATGAATGGGAATGCCGTAAAGACTATCAGCCCAATAACGTAAGGCGATATCCAGGCCAATCCCAGTAGTCTGTTTTCATTCATACATACCTACCTGGCGAACAATGGTGTAATACGGATTCGGAGATTAACTTCTTTCCCCCGCCGCCTGGGCGTACAGGGGTAAAAACAGGTTCTGCGTGTGCGCTTGATCACAATGTTTCGCGTAATCAATGTGATATGAATCTTTAACTGCCCGAAATCATTAGCAAATTTCCGGGTTTTAAAATGCTGCGAACTGACATTCTTGATTTGTAAAACATCGTTTTAAAATATTTTATTGAGTTTTAATTTTCCGTCATTCGATTAATTCGTGAAATGTGATCAAAGTCGAAACGATGTTTCAATAAGGTGAGGTGGGTGTCATTTTTGCCGATAAAACACGGGTTTCACCAGAAATAAATGGCCGCGGGATAAGAAAGGAAACGCTGATGAAATATCGCAAAATGAAATCATTTAAATCTTAAATGATTATCGGGCGAAGTATTGTATGACGGTCATATGAAGAAAAACGCCCTCAAAAATGAGGGCGTTGTTCAGTTGGGGATCAGGATTTTAAAAAATCTTCGCGCACCGGGGTGAAGGTATCCAGCAGGGTGCCGGCTTTCAGACATACGCAGCCGTGCATAATGTGCGGTTGCTTATAAAGAGTATCGCCTGCCGTGACGATATGTTTCTCATCACCGATGGTAAATTCGAATTCACCGGATAAAACATAAGTGAGTTGTTCATGAGGATGGTTATGCATTGGGCCGACGGCGCCTTGTTCAAAATTGACCTCGACGGCCATCATTTTGCCGTCATGGGCCAGAATACGGCGGCTGACACCGTTGCCCAGATCGTCAAGTTGTGTGTCTTTATGAAAGATAAACATCGGGCTGTCCTGTAGTGGTATTAAATGATGAAACAATGTTTCAAATAATTTATCTCAGGCTCGCGTAAAAATAAATGGCAGGCCAGAGAAGTTGAAAGCTGATCACAACTTTGATTGACTGGGTGCAAAACCCGACGGAGAGACACGATGAAAACAATAGGATTGCTGGGCGGCATGAGCTGGGAATCGACCGTTCCCTACTATCGCCTGATCAATGAGGGCGTCAAAGCGCGCCTGGGTGGCTTACACTCCGCCAGTTTGCTGTTGCACAGCGTGGATTTCCACGAGATTGAGACTTGCCAGGCCACGGCGCAGTGGCATAAAGCGGGTGAAATTCTTGCCCAGGCGGCGGCAGGCCTTGAGCAGGCAGGCGCGCAGGCGATCGTGTTGTGCACCAACACCATGCACAAAGTCGCGGGGCAAATCGAGGAACGCTGCCATATTCCTTTTCTTCATATTGCCGATGCCACGGGACGGGCGATTGAAAACGCCGGGCTGCACAATGTTGCCCTGCTGGGCACGCGTTACACCATGGAGCAGGATTTCTATCGCGGGCGTCTGGAAAAACAGTTCGGCATCAAAACGTGCGTGCCAGGCCCGGAAGATCGCGAGCGCGTCAATGAGATCATCTTCGATGAGCTGTGCCTTGGCACTTTTACCGACGAGTCGCGCTATTACTTTTTGAATCTGATCAAACAGATGGCCGCAGAAGGCGCGGATGGGGTGATTTTTGGCTGCACCGAAATTGGCCTGCTTTTGCCGGAGACACACTGCCCGATTAAGGTCTTTGACACGGCGGCACTGCATGCTGCCGATGCGGTCAACTTTATGCTCTCTTAACGTGCGGTGAGCATGGCAGCCAACGGCTGAGCGATCAGCGGCATGGCTGCCTGCAAATGGCGGGTAAAAGCCTCGACCAGTGCCGATGCCGGGCGATGCAGCGGGCGGATGAGGCTGACGGTAAACGGCACATCAATGCTGAACCGCCGCACTGCCACGCCGCTGGCGGCATAATCCAGCGCGGTTAACGGGTTCACCACGGAAATACCTACGCCAGCACGCACCATCGCACAGACCGAGGCGGCACTGTGCGTTTCCAGCACCATACGGCGCTTCACCTGATGTTCGCTAAACAGCTGATCCAACAGCTGCCGGTAGCTGTCAGTACGCGACAGACTGATGTAATTCTCACCCTGGAAATCCGCCGGTGTCAGCATGCTTTTGCGCGCCAGCGGGTGTTCCTGCGGCATGACGCAGACTTCATTACAGGTTAACAGCGGGGTGCGTTCCGTCCCGGCGGGGGTGCTCAATGTTTCCGTTAGCCCCAGATCGTGACGCTGGGCTGAAAGCCACTCCTCCAGCAGCGGCGACTCCTGCGGCACAATATTGAGGCTCACGTCCGGGTAGCGGGCGAGGAATGGCTGTAGCAGCAGCGGTAGAAATGACTGCGAGAAAACCGGTAAGCAGGCAACGGATAATTCCCCCTGACGAAATTCGCGCAGGCTTTCCGCTGCGCTGACAATTCTGTCCAGCCCGTACCAGGAGCGCTGGACTTCTTCAAACAACCGTAACCCCTGCACGGTAGGCTGCAGGCGGCCGCGTGTCCGCTCAAACAGCGTTAACCCCAGCACTTTTTCAAAGCGCGCCAGTTCTCGGCTGACGGTGGGCTGTGAGGTATGCAACAGTGCGGCGGCTTCAGTCAGGTTGCCGGTGGTCATCACCGCATGAAAAATTTCGATATGGCGCAGGTTCACAGCAGGCATGGCATGCATCCGTTTCGCGGGGTTATCCATATCATTTTTGCATAGAGTAGAGATAAAACGATATTTTTTATTCTCTTCGCGCTATGGCGTAATGGTCAAAAATGATCACCGGAGCCAGACCATGCCACGCTCGTTACACCAGACTGAAACCGACCTGAATGCCGCTAACCTGCTGAAACTTCCTGCTGAATTTGGCTGCCCGGTATGGGTATATGACGCGCAAATCATTCGCGGGCAAATTGCCAAACTGCGCGACTTTGATGTGGTGCGTTTCGCGCAGAAAGCCTGTTCTAATATTCATATTCTGCGCCTGATGCGTGAGCAGGGCGTAAAAGTTGATTCCGTGTCGCTGGGCGAGATCGAGCGTGCGCTGGCGGCGGGTTACGATCCGCAAACGCACCCGGACGATATCGTCTTTACCGCCGATGTGATCGATGAGGCGACGCTGGCCCGCGTTACGGAACTGGGCATTGCGGTTAACGCCGGTTCGGTGGATATGCTGGAACAGCTAGGCGCGGTATCGCCGGGCCACCGCGTCTGGTTGCGAGTTAACCCTGGTTTTGGTCATGGTCACAGCCAGAAAACCAACACCGGCGGCGAAAATAGCAAACACGGGATCTGGCACAGCGACATGGGCGCTGCGCTGGCAGTAATGCAGCGCTATCAGCTGAAACTGGCGGGCATTCATATGCATATCGGTTCCGGTGTTGACTACGCGCATCTGGAGCAGGTGTGTGGCGCGATGGTACAGCTGGTGGTGGAGTTTGGTCAGGATCTTCCTGCTATTTCCGCAGGCGGCGGCTTGTCCATTCCTTACCATGAAGGGGATGCGCAGGTTGATACGGCGCACTATTACGGTTTGTGGAATGCTGCCCGCGAGCAGATTGCCCGCCATCTTGGGCACGCGGTGAAACTGGAGATCGAACCGGGGCGCTTCCTGGTGGCGGAGTCCGGTGTGCTGGTGTCACAAGTGCGCAGCGTAAAGAACATGGGCAGCCGTCATTTCGTATTGATCGACGCCGGTTTTAACGATCTGATGCGCCCGGCAATGTACGGTAGCTATCACCATATTACCGCGCTGGCGCGCGATGGTCGCGACCTGCAAAATGCGCCACTGATCGAGACGGTAGTCGCCGGGCCGTTGTGTGAATCGGGTGATGTTTTTACACAGTTAGAGGGCGGCAAAGTGGAAACCCGCGCGCTCCCTGCGGTGGCGCCGGGCGACTACCTGGTATTGCATGATACGGGCGCGTACGGCGCTTCGATGTCGTCTAACTACAATAGCCGACCGCTACTGCCGGAAGTGCTGTTTGATAACGGTGTGGCATGGCTGATTCGCCGCCGTCAGACCATTGAAGAGCTGCTCGCACTGGAGCTGGGTTAAGCCTTCTGATACGGTCCCGCTGCCACCGACTCGCGTAAGACCAGCGTGCCGGTAAACGGCGGGATTGCCGCTGTTTCTTCGTTGTTTGCCGCTTTAATCGCCTGATCAATGGCGGTGGTGATCATGGTGTCGATGGGCAGATAAACCGTCGACAGCGCTGGCTCCAGCCAGCGGGCACCGGGCGAGTCATCAAAGCCGAACAGCGAGATCTCCTGCGGAATAGTCAACCCCGCCTGGCGGATAGCTTTGGATGCGCCGAGCGCCATGTCGTCATTACAGGTGAACAGGGCGCTGATCTTCACCCCCTCTTGTAACATCTCCCGACAGAGTTCAAAGCCGCGTGTCATGGTGGCGTCGCCATACTTCACTTTGGCCGGATCCCAGCGAATGCCGTGTTTTTCCAGAGCCTTACGATAGCCCATTAGCCGTGATTTCCCGGTTGGCGTGTGGATAGGCACAGTAATGCAGCCAATATCCCGGTGGCCCTGGCTTATCAGATAATCCACGGCCTGAAAGGCAGCATCCTGCTGCTCGAAGAAGACACATTTGTCGTGCGCCTGCGCCACTTCACGGTTTATAACAATCAGCGGCATGGGCACGCTGTCGATCAGCCGCAGAATCGCTTTTTCGCGCATAAATCGGGTGTAGAGAATAATGGCGTCGCAGCGGCGGTCGGCCAGCATCTGCACCGCCAGCTCTTCCCGCTCCGGCGTATCGTGCCCGTCGGTAACAATCAACTGCTTGCCATGCAGTTCCGCCTGGCGCGACGCCTGTTGTAGCAGACGGCCAAAATAGAAACCATCAAAGCTGGACACCACCAGGCCAATACTGTTGCTGGTGCGGTTTGCCAGGGAGCGCGCAAGGAAATTAGGCCGGTATCCCAGCTCTTCCATTGCTTTAAAAACCTGATTGCGGGTGCTCTCTTTAACCTGCCCCGTATTGTTCAGAACGCGGGAAACCGTGGCTTTTGATACCCCGGCGCGCAGTGAAACGTCCAGCATTGTGACCATGACAAATTCTCGTTTCGCATAATAGCGGCAGTCTACCACACTCGGGAAAAGCCCTGATAAAAGCAAGGTGGTATGCCAATGGAGAAAAAAGCCGCATTTTGGAATACCAGAAACGGCGATGCGAGGCGTGTCACAGAACTTTTTCCCATCCATGACTATTTTTGGTATGCCAAATGGGATTCAGCTGTATCCCGGTTTCGATAATAAAACCCCTTTACTGAGGTGTTAACCCATGGCCCTACAAGAAAAGCTCATCGATTCTCTGGGTAGTTTTGCGACAAAATTCAACAGCTATCGCTACATCATGGCGATCAAATCTTCGTTTATTACTCTGATGCCGGTGATCATCGTCGGCGCGTTTTCCGTTCTGATCTCTAATATGGTGTTAGATCCGAAAAACGGCCTTGCCAGCTTCCAGTCGCTGTCGTTCCTTGCGGCGTTAAAACCCATCACCAGCGCCATTAATTACGCGACGCTGAATTTCCTCAATATTGGCGCGGTGTTTTTAATCGGTATCGAACTCGGGCGCATTAACGGCATTAAGTCCCTGTTTCCCGGGCTGCTGGCGGTAATCTGCTTTATTTGCGTAACCCCTACCACCGTGGAAATGCTGGTAGACGGGCAGATGCATGTGGTGAAAGACGTGCTGCTGCGCCAGTTCTCTGACACCCGCAGTCTGTTTTTAGGGATGTTTATCGCGATCTTATCCGTGGAAATTTACTGCTGGCTGGAAAACCGCGAAGGGCTGAAGATCAAAATGCCGGACACGGTGCCGCCCAATGTTTCAGCCTCGTTTTCGGCGCTGATCCCGGCGATCATCACCACTACCGTGATCGCCACGTTTGGGTTTGTTTTTCAGAAAGTGACCGGCATGTATCTGTATGACGCGGTTTACCAGGTGGTGCAACAGCCGCTGGAGCGCGTGGTGCAAAGCCTGCCTGGCATCCTGCTGCTGATGTTTGTCGCACAGTTGTTTTGGGTCATTGGTATTCATGGTAACCAGATGATCAAACCGATCCGCGAACCGCTACTGCTCGGGGCGATCACCGTAAATATGAGTGCCTTTGAGCAAGGCAAAGAGGTGCCTAACATCATCACCATGCCGTTCTGGGATGTCTATATGAGCATCGGTGGCTCCGGGCTGACTATCGGTTTGCTGATCGCGGTGATGATTGCCACCAAACGCAAAGAGATGAAAGAGATCGCCAAACTCTCGATCGGCCCGGGGATCTTCAACATTAACGAACCGGTGATATTCGGTATGCCGATCATGCTCAACCCGATCCTGGCCATCCCGTTCATTATTACCCCGCTGGTCACGGGATCGATTGGTTACTTTGCTACAGTGACCGGGTTTGCCGGTAAAGCCGTGGTGATGGTGCCGTGGACGACGCCACCGTTGATCAACGCCTGGCTCTCGACCGCAGGTTCAATGGGCGCAGTGGTGACGCAGCTCATTTGCATCATTACCGCCGTTATTATCTATCTGCCGTTTGTGAAAATTGCCTCACGCCGTGCAGAGCAGGCGCAATTGCAGGCCGAAACGGCGTCTAACTCCTGAGGATGCCATGAGCACGAAAACAATCGCTATTCCCCCGTCGTTTATTCTCGGGGCTGCCGCTTCTGCCTGGCAAACTGAAGGCTGGATCGGCAAACGGGAGGGGCAGGACTCCTGGCCAGATCTCTGGTACAAAAACGATCGCCATGTCTGGCACGAAGGCTATGGCCCGGCGGTGGCAACTAACTTTTACCAGCGTTTTCGGGAAGATGTGCAGCTGATGAAGCAGGCGGGGTTGACGCACTACCGCACCTCCATCAACTGGTCGCGCTTTCTGACCGATTATGAGAAGGGCGTGGTAGATGAAACCTACGCCGCCTATTACGACGAACTTTTTGATGAGATGCAGCGCCACGGCATTGTGCCGATGATCTGCCTTGAGCATTACGAACTGCCGGGTTACTTGCTGGAAACGTATGGCGGCTGGGCGTCAAAAAAAGTGGTGGAGCTTTACCTGCTATACGCCAGTAAGGTATTTGAACGTTTTCATCATAAAGTGACGCGCTGGTTCACTTTTAACGAGCCGATTGTGGTGCAAACCCGCGTTTACCTTGATGCGTTGCGCTGGCCTTACGAGCAGAACACCGGCACATGGATGCAGTGGAATCACCATAAAAACCTGGCGACGGCGAAAGTAGTTAATTTATTCCGCGAAAAGGGCTACGCCGGCACGGTGGGGTGTATTCTGAATCCGGAAGTGACCTACCCTCGTTCCCGCGCGCCGCACGATGTGCAAGCCGCAGAGCGTTACGATCTGTTCTATAACCGCATGTTCCTCGACCCGATGGTGAAAGGCCACTACCCGCCAGAGCTTTTTGCGCTACTGGAAAAACACCAGGTCGCCTGGGATTACAGCGAAGAAGAGCTGGCGATCATCCGTGATAACACCGTGGATGAACTGGGGATTAATCTCTACTATCCGCACCGGGTTAAAGCGCCTTCCCGCGCCTGGCACCCGGAAACGCCTTTCCACCCCGCTTATTATTATGAACCGTTCGAATTACCTGGGCGGAGAATGAATAAATCCCGTGGCTGGGAGATCCTGCCGTCGATTATTTACGACATGGCCATGCGCATTAAAAATGAGTACGGCAATATTCCGTGGTTTGTGGCGGAAAGCGGAATGGGTGTCGAGAACGAAGGACAATTTCGCAATGCGCAAGGGGTGATTGAAGATGATTACCGCATTGCGTTTATCGCTGAGCATTTGTGGCACACTTTGCGCGCGCGGGAAGCGGGCGCGAACTGTCAGGGCTATATGTTGTGGGCGTTTACCGATAATGTCTCGCCAATGAACGCCTTTAAAAACCGTTACGGGCTGGTGGAGATCGATTTGCACAACAACCGCGACCGCCGGGCGAAAAAGTCGTTGTCGTGGTATCGCAGGTTAAGCGATGACCGTCAGTTGACCCTCACCCTTGATGATGACGTAAAATAGAACGCAATAACTGAAAAGCGCAGGTGATATTGTGGAGAAGGCCGTCGTCCCGCCGGAAAAAAAACAGTACCAGGAGATTGGCGAAGATCTACGTGAGCAGATCATCAACGGGCATTACCCTGTTGGCTCTCGTTTGCCGCCGGAGCGCAATATCGCGGAAAAATATGGCGTTAGCCGCACGATTGTGCGCGAAGCCCTACTGATGCTGGAACTGCAAGGCACGGTGGATATTCGCCAGGGGTCGGGCGTGTATGTGATGCGCATACCGCAGGCGCATGAAAACGAGGAGGAGCGTTTTTTAAGTAGCGATGTTGGCCCGTTTGAGATTTTGCAGGCGCGCCAGTTGTTGGAAAGCAATATTGCCGCGTTTGCCGCGAAAATGGCGACCCGGGCGGATATCGACAATCTGCGGCGCATTCTCGAGCAGGAGCAGCGCGCCATCGCTATGAATGACACTTCGCAGGATAACAGCAAGATGTTCCACCTGGTGCTGGCCGGTGCGTCGCAAAACCAGATGTTGCTTGCGACGGTGGAGAGCATCTGGCACCACATGGACAGCAGCCCCCTCTGGCAACAGTTCAATGTGCACATCGCCAGCCGCCCGTACCGCCTGAAATGGCTTGGCGACCGTCAGACGCTACTGGCGGCGCTGCGTCGACGTGATGTGATGGGGGCATGGCAGGCTATGTGGCAGCATCTCGAAAATGTAAAAAAAAGTCTGCTGGAATTGTCCGACGAAGATGCGCCGGATTTTGACGGCTATCTGTTTGAGTCGGTGCCAATCTTTCAGGGAAAACTGATGTGAACATTGTTCCCCTATATGAAGTGCCGCAAATGGCGGAACAGGTCACTGACTGGCTGTGGCGCGAGTTTGGCGATTCGTTGCCGCGGGACTTTTTCGCCAGCATTATTCAGCACAGCCAGACGCCGGGGCAGTTGCCATTGACCTTTGTACTGCTCGACGGGAACGCGCTGCTGGGCACGGTGGGGCTGTGGCGCTGCGATTTGATCAGTCGCCAGGATCTGTTCCCGTGGCTGGCAGCGTTGTATGTCAAAGAGAGTGCACGTGGTCAGGGGCTGGCCGGGCAGTTGCAGCGCCATGTGATGGCGCAGGCCCGGCTGATGGGCTTCAGCCAGCTGCATCTCTACTCGGCGTGTCGTGATTTTTATGAGCGTTTTGGCTGGAACTATATCGGTGACGCGCTCGATTACCCCGCTACCCGTGTGCACCTTTACCGTATTGCGCTGTGAATTTTGCCGGAGGGGGCCAGCAAAAGCCGGATCGGCGTCAGCACCCCTCCGGCAAAAGGAATTAGCTCTCTTGCGGCGCGATAACTGAATGGCGGCGCACCAGCGTTGGGTTAAACAGGTGAGTAATGTCCGGTAATGGCTGACTGGTCGCCAGCGCCAGTGCTAATTCAGCCGCCTGCGTTGCCATGGTGACTATCGGGTAACGTACTGTTGTCAGGCGCGGGCGGACATAGCGCGACACCAGCACATCGTCGAAACCAATCAGCGAAATCTCGCGTGGGACGTCAATACCGTTATCATTCAACACGCCCATCGCCCCGGCCGCCATTGAGTCGTTATAACAGGCCACTGCGGTAAAATTTTTCCCGCGTCCCAGCAGTTCGGTCATCGCCTGTTCGCCGCCGCTTTCATCCGGCTCGGCAAATGTTACCAGCCGGTCGTTACACGGCAGACCGTTCTCTTTCAGCGCATCGTAATAACCCTGTAACCGGTCTTCGGCATCTGAAATCGCATGGTTTGAACAAAGATAACCAATGCGCGTATGGCCCTGCTGAATCAGGTGGCGTGTCGCCAGCCAGGCACCATAACGGTCATCCAGCGCCACGCAGCGCTGCTCAAAGCCGGGTAAAATGCGATTAATCAGCACCATGCCCGGTATCTGCTTCATGAGTGAAGCAAGATCGTCGTCGGGGATGATTTTGGCATGCACGACCAGCGCCGCGCAGCGATGGCGTATCAACTGCTCAATGGCTTTACGCTCTTTCTCTTCATTATGATAGCCGTTGCCAATCAGCAGAAAATTACCGGTGGCAGAAGCCACCTGTTCGACGGCTTTTACCATCGCGCCAAAAAAAGGATCAGAAACATCACCCACGACCAGGCCGACGCTTTCCGTCGACTGTTGCGCCAGGGCGCGGGCGTTTGCGTTGGGGTGGTAATTTAACGAATCCATTGCAGTTTGCACCGCCTGACGTGAGGCTTCGCTCGCTTTCGGCGAGTCGTTGATCACACGGGAAACTGTCGCGACAGAGACGCCAGCCAGCCGTGCTACATCTTTTATGGTCGCCATGGCGCACCGTCCTTAGAGGTAAGCGTTTACACACTCTGTAGTGTTACGGAAAAGGGAGGGCTAATCAAGGAAGTTGCCCGTCAGGAGTATGCAAACGTGAGCTGACGCGGAGGACCGGGTGAAAACGTTACACAGCAAAGTTTTACCGATTAATACAGCTAAAATCTTTCGTTACACTTTGCGAAGGGCTGTTTCGATTGTCCGCTGGTGGGGGCATCGCCCCCGTGACAGAGTAGGGATCCCAGAGGTATTGATAGGTGAACGCAACCCTCAGGGTTGCACACTCGAATTGCACCAACCTGCGCAGATGCGCAGGTTTTTTTTTGCCTGCCGCTGCGTGTAACAGGAATCGAAAATCAACATACCTCGTTTCACTTCGGCTCACTCTCTTGCTTTTTCTCGCTGGCGATGCCCTGCGCCCCACGCCACAATCAAGATCCCAGAGGTATTGATTGGTGATTTATTCTGTACGCTCTTCGTACTTATTGATTGCACCAACCTGCGCGGACGCGCAGGTTTTTTTTTGCCTGCGTTTTCCCTCCTGCGCTTCTCGTGTAATCTGCCACAATTTGAAAATAACGTGCTTAATTGACTGGCAAAAGGAGTTGAAATGCTACTGGGCTTTTTTCGCGGCCTGTTTCGCGTGTTGTTCCGGGTACAACTGACCGGAAAGACGCAGGCACTGCGCGGCGAACGTGTGTTAATCACCCCGAACCATGTCTCATTTATTGATGGCATTCTGCTGGCGTTGTTCCTGCCTGTGCGCCCGGTTTTCGCGGTTTATACCTCCATCAGTACCCAGTGGTACATGCGCTGGATCAGTTCAATTATCGATTTTGTTCCGCTGGATCCCACCAAGCCGATGTCGATTAAACATCTGGTGCGACTGGTTGAGCAGGGGCGTCCGGTAGTGATTTTTCCGGAAGGGCGCATTTCGGTTTCCGGCTCGCTGATGAAAATTTATGACGGTGCCGGGTTTGTCGCGGCAAAATCCGGTGCAACAGTGATCCCCGTGCGTATTGACGGTGCCGAACTGACGTTTTTCAGCCGTCTGAAAGGGCTGGTAAAACAGCGACTGTTCCCGCGTATTACATTGCACATCCTGCCGCCGACAACCTTGCCGATGCCGGATGCCCCGCGTGCCCGCGACAGGCGTAAAATCGCCGGAGAGATGCTGCACCAAATCATGATGGAAGCCCGCATGGCAGTGCGCCCGCGTGAAACGTTGTATGAAGCTTTGCTTTCGGCACAGTATCGCTATGGCGAAAAGAAACCTTGCGTAGAAGACATTAATTTCACGCCGGACAGTTACCGCAAGCTGCTGACCAAGACACTCTTTGTGGCGCGTCTTCTGGACAGATACAGCGCGCAAGGGGAAAAAATCGGCCTGATGCTGCCGAATGCCGGTATCAGCGCTGCGGTGATTTTCGGCGCCATTGCCCGCGGGCGTATTCCGGCGATGATGAACTATACCGCCGGAGTGAAAGGCCTGAGCAGCGCCATTACTGCCGCGCAGATCAAGACCATCTTTACCTCCCGCACTTTTATGGATAAAGGCAAACTCTGGCACCTGCCGGAGCAGTTAACGCAGGTGCGTTGGGTTTATCTGGAAGATCTGAAAGGCGAGGTAAGACTGGCCGATAAACTTTGGATATTCCGCCACTTGCTCATGCCTTTGAAAGCGCAGGTTGCCCAGAAAGCGGAAGACCCGGCGCTGATCCTGTTCACGTCGGGTTCTGAAGGCAACCCGAAAGGGGTGGTGCACAGTCACAAAAGCCTGCTGGCCAACGTCGAGCAAATCAAAACCATCGCCGACTTTACCGCCAATGACCGCTTTATGTCGGCGCTGCCGCTGTTTCATTCGTTCGGTCTTACCGTCGGGTTGTTAACCCCCCTTCTGACCGGGGCCCAGGTGTTTCTTTACCCCAGCCCGCTTCACTACCGGATTGTGCCGGAACTGGTCTACGACCGTAACTGCACCGTACTGTTTGGCACCTCGACATTCCTTGGCAATTACGCGCGCTTCGCAAACCCGTATGACTTTTTCCGCCTGCGTTATGTTGTTGCCGGGGCGGAAAAACTCCAGGAGAGCACGCGCCAGTTATGGCAGGACAAATTTGGGCTGCGCATTCTTGAAGGTTACGGCGTGACCGAATGTGCGCCAGTGGTGTCGATCAACGTGCCAATGGCGGCGAAGCCGGGAACGGTCGGGCGCATTCTGCCGGGTATGGATGCACGCCTGATGGCGGTACCGGGCATTGAAGAGGGCGGCCGGCTGCAATTGAAAGGCCCTAACGTGATGACCGGCTATCTGCGGGTGGAAAACCCCGGCGTGCTGGAAGCGCCCGCAGCGGAGAATATCCACGGCGAGCTGGAGCCAGGCTGGTATGACACCGGCGATATTGTGCGATTTGACGAGCAGGGTTTTGTGCAGATCCAGGGCCGTGCGAAGCGGTTCGCTAAAATTGCCGGCGAGATGATTTCGCTGGAGATTGTAGAGCAGCTGGCGCTGGCTGTGTCGCCGGACAAACTGCACGCGACGGTTGTTAAGAGCGATGCCAGCAAAGGCGAAGCGCTGGTGATGTTTACCACCGATAGCGAACTAACGCGCGATAAGCTGCAGCAGCAGGCACGTGCGCAAGGTGTCCCCGAACTGGCCGTGCCGCGTGATATCCGTTTCCTGAAACAGCTACCGGTGCTCGGCAGCGGTAAGCCCGATTTTGTTACGCTGAAGAGTATGGTCGAAGAGGTCGAGTCTTATCATGCCTGAGTCAGTAAGCACTAACTCCTCGCTGTGGACGCGAGGAATGATGGCGGTGATTGCCGCCCAGTTCCTCTCTGCATTTGGCGATAACGCGTTGTTATTTGCGACGCTGGCGTTATTAAAGGCCGAATTTTACCCCGACTGGAGCCAGCCGGTACTTCAGATGGTGTTTGTGGGCGCTTACATTCTTTTTGCGCCCTTTGTTGGTCAAATTGCCGACAGCTTTGCCAAAGGCCGGGTGATGATGATAGCTAATGGCTTGAAATTACTGGGCGCGGCCAGCATTTGCGTCGGCGTTAACCCGTTTGTTGGTTATCTGTTGGTGGGCATTGGCGCGGCGGCGTACTCGCCGGCCAAATACGGTATTTTGGGTGAAATCACCACCGGCGATAAGCTGGTTAAAGCCAACGGCTTAATGGAATCCTCCACTATTGCGGCGATTTTGTTGGGGTCGGTTGCTGGCGGTGTGCTGGCCGACTGGCATGTGCTGGCATCACTCGCGGTGTGTGCGCTGGTGTATGGCGGCGCGGTGGCGGCAAACGTGATGATCCCGAAATTGCCGGCGGCGCGTCCGGGGCAATCCTGGCGGTTTACGCCGATGACGCACAGTTTTTTTAGCGCCTGTAGAACATTGTGGCGCAACGGTGAAACCCGGTTTTCTTTGGTCGGTACCAGCCTGTTCTGGGGCGCAGGGGTAACGCTGCGCTTCCTGCTGGTGTTGTGGGTGCCGGTGGCGCTGGGGATGACCGATAACGCCACGCCGACCTACCTCAACGCGATGGTGGCGGTGGGGATTGTGGCAGGCGCAGGTCTGGCGGCGAAGCTGGTAACACTGGAAACCGTTGCCCGCTGTATGCCTGCCGGGATCCTGATTGGTGTGGCGGTGGTGTTATTTTCATTACAACACGCATTATTGCCCGCTTATGGCGTGCTGATGCTGATTGGCATGTTGGGTGGTTTTTTTGTTGTGCCGCTGAATGCGCTGCTGCAGGCGATTGGCAAAACCTCGGTGGGTGCAGGCAACGCCATTGCGGTGCAGAATCTGGGTGAAAACACGGCCATGCTGCTGATGCTGGGGCTTTACTCGCTGGCAGTGAAAGTGGGTGTCCCGGTGGTTGGCGTCGGCGTCGGTTTTGGCGCGTTGTTTGCGCTGGCGATTGCGGCGCTGTGGATCTGGCAGCGCCGCCGTTAAGTGTTACGGGGCCGGGTAGGTATAAACCTGGTGTACGGCTTCGATTTCAGCCAGCACCTCTTCACTGAGATCCAGATGCAGGCTTTCCACATTAGTTTTTAACTGTTCCATCGTTGTCGCACCCAGCAGGGTGCTGGCAACGAAGGGCTGACGACGCACGAACGCTAATGCCATTTGCGCCGGATCCAGGTTATGCCGTTTGGCAATCTCCACATAAGCCGCCACCGCTTTTTGCGCCTGCTCGCCGCTGTAGCGTGTAAAACGACTGAACAGCGTATTGCGCGCGCCGGCCGGTTTTGCGCCATTAAGGTACTTGCCGGTCAGCGTGCCGAACGCAAGGCATGAATAAGCCAGCAATTCTACGCCTTCATACTGGCTTACTTCCGCCAGCCCGACCTCATAGCTGCGGTTTAGCAGGCTGTAAGGGTTCTGGATGGTAACTATGCGCGGCAGTTCGTGTTTTTCCGCCAGATGCAAATAGCGCATCACGCCGAATGCGGTCTCGTTTGATACGCCGATATAGCGGATCTTCCCGGCGCGTTGAAACTCGGTCAGTGCTTCCAGCGTTTCCAGCAGCGTGACGACCGGTGCGCTGTCAACCCAACTGTAACCCAGTTTGCCGAAGCAGTTAGTTGGGCGTTGCGGCCAGTGCACCTGGTAGAGATCGAGGTAATCCGTTTGCAGGCGTCGCAGGCTATCGTCCAGCGCGTTACGGATATTTTTACGATCCAGCGCCTGGTTCGGGCGGATTGCATTGTCGTTATTGCGGCTCGGGCCGCTCACTTTCGAGGCGATAACCAGTTTTTCGCGGTTGGCGCGTTTCGCCAGCCAGTTGCCTACATAGGTTTCCGTCAGACCTTGTGTTTCGGGACGCGGCGGCACAGGGTACATCTCCGCCACATCAATCAGGTTAATGCCCTGGCTTACGGCATAATCGAGCTGTGCGTGGGCGTCGGCTTCGCTGTTTTGTTCACCAAACGTCATTGTGCCCAGCCCCAGGGTGCTTATCTCAAGCGAACTGTGGGGGATACGGTGATAATGCATAGCCGGCTTCCTCAATAAAGCAGCGTCAGTGGTTCTGACAAAGGAATATAAACATGGCAGAGGGGCGGAAAAAGGGAAAGCAGAAAATCAAAAAAAGGCCAGCAGGTCACTGACCTTTATAGGAATTTGTTAGCGCTCAATAATCTGGGATACATCATCACGGTTAATCTGCATTTTATTGCCTTGCTGATCGCGGTAGCTAACCAGCCCGGTATCATCGTCAATTTCCGGTTTACCTTGCGTCAGGATCATCCTGCCGTCTTTTGTCGCCATGACATAATCGCTGCTGCATCCTGCCACTGCAAAAGCCAGTCCCACTGCGGAAATCAGTACTGCCCATTTTTTCATCGCTCTTATCCTCTCACGACTGCGTCTTACACAAGTTTAGTAATAACGCGCGATCCGGTAATGAAAAAGCGGGATTATCTGAAAATATTTGTTTAGGGAAGAGAAACAGCGAGGCAAGCTTCCCCCGCAGGGGAAGCTCCGGACTTACAGCGGGTTTTTCTTGTTACGCATCAGGTTGAGCGTTTCGACGGCGATAGAGAAGAACATCGCGAAGTAGATGTAGCCCTTCGGCACGTGGATAGAGACGCTTTCCAGGATCAACGTAAACCCGACCAGGATCAGGAATGACAGCGCCAGCATTTTTACTGACGGATGGCGATCGACGAACTCGCCAATGGGCCGTGCGGCAAACATCATCACACCAACAGCAATCACCACGGCGGCCATCATAATAAACAGGTGATCCGACAAACCGACGGCGGTGATCACCGAATCGAGACTGAAAATAATGTCCAGCAGCATGATCTGCACAATAGCGCCAAAAAACGAATGCACATTGGTCTTCAGCCCCTCTTCTTCACCTTCGATCGATTCGTGGATCTCTTTGCTCGCCTTCCAGATCAGGAACAAGCCGCCTAAGAACAGGATCAGATCGCGGGCCGAAACGCTATGGTCAAATACGCTAAACAGCGGGTGTGTCAGACGCGTGACCCAGGCAATAGACGCCAGCAACAGCAGGCGCATGATCATTGCAGCGGCAAGCCCCAGTCTGCGAGCGTGATTGCGCTGCGCGGTTGGAAGTTTTGCCACAACCAGAGAGAGAAAAATAATGTTGTCGATGCCCAGCACGATCTCCAGCAGCGTCAGTGTTCCGAGCGCAAGCCAGGCGTTGGGATCGGTTATCCATGCAAATAACATTTAAATAAAGTCCTGCCAAAATAAAGAAGCGCTAATTATAAGCACGGGCGCCACTATGGCAAAAATTTAATAGCCGGATAATAAAAAGTGGCGTGCAAGCAGGGCTCGGGTGAAGTTTTTTTTCAAATAAAAACCGCGCGGCAAAGTGAGGATCGGTTCACCGTGTTCACCGATCGCTTCGGTAAGCGCTTTGCTGTTGGCGGCTTTTGGTCGCAGTTGCAGAACCTCACCGTGGCGGGCGGTAATCGTTGTTACTTTGCCCAGTACAATCAGATCCATCAATTCTTCCCAATCCAGCCGCAACTGCTGCTCTTCTTCCTCGTTGGGACTCCACAACAGCGGCGATCCGACCCTGCGTTCGGCAACAGGGATCTCTCGTGAACCTTCAATAGGGATCCATAGCACGCGCTTGAGCTTATGACGGACGTGACTGGTTTCCCACACCACGCCGCTGTTGCCGGTTAACGGCGCCACGCAAACAAAGGTGGTTTCCAGCGGACGGCCCTGACTATCCACAGGGATCGTTTTCAATTCCACGCCCAGCGCGGCAAAGTCCTGTTCAGGTTTACTGCCAGCGCTGGCACCTAACCACAGTTCCAGTAGTACACCCGTCCAGCCTTTATCACGCTTCAAATCTCGTGGGACGGGCAAGCCTGCTTTGGCTGCCAGTTCACCCAATGTGTAACCTGCCAGCTGCTGCGCCTGGGCAAGCAGCAGTGCTTCAGAATCCGGAGGCGTGAGAAGGGGAGATAAAGCAGACATGCCAGAACCCTTTTGGTTAAAAAACGAACGGCTGTTTTGCACCGCAGTGGGTCAGTTTACCTTTTTCTGGATTAGATAAACAATGCCATGATTTATAAGATAATTTATTTCATTGATTTGTGTGTTGCGCAACACTGTGATCGGTTTTCCAAATCTGGTCACTGACAATAAACAGGATCTTACACCATGTTATCCACAGAAAAGTGGGATAACTGGGGAAAAGCAGCACTACTGTTTCGATTTACAGCCTTGACGTGCGACGAAAATCGAATTTCTGCACAAAATGTGCCTAACTTATTGGCATAATCTGTGGATAAAAACGGCTCTGTTCGATCTTTCATCAACGCCAGGATCCTTAGGGTGATGATCGTCACATTATGCCTTGAAAAAAGGTTAACAACCTATTTAACTTTATGAATTGAAAAAGCTTATTTTTAAAGGCGAAAATGGGTATATTCAGACTGTTCCGGGTTTTCCCTGGGTAATTCCATACTTTTTCACAACTCTATCCACAGAAAAGGTGAATAAAAACGGTGAAAAGCGACGTTTGCTGTTTATAACTCGGGCGATAACTGTGAGTTATTCAATTGTTATCCGTTAGTATCGCTGTAATAGAGTGGTTTACCGTTATCCGGGAGTATGAAACAATCGCTTCATTCAGGTTTATTTTGAGGTAGTCCGGTGATTGATGACGATGGCTACCGCCCAAATGTGGGAATCGTAATCTGTAATCGACAGGGTCAGGTCATGTGGGCCAGGCGCTTTGGGCAGCACTCATGGCAGTTTCCCCAAGGGGGAATCAATCCTGGGGAATCCCCGGAGCAGGCAATGTACCGGGAACTGTTCGAGGAAGTGGGCTTAAGTCGTAAAGATGTTCGTATCCTTGCTTCTACCCGTAACTGGTTGCGTTACAAGTTACCGAAACGTTTGGTGCGTTGGGACACAAAGCCGGTGTGTATCGGCCAGAAACAAAAGTGGTTTCTTCTGCAATTGGTCGGCAACGATGCTGACATAAATATGCAAACCAGTAGTACACCTGAGTTTGATGGCTGGCGTTGGGTAAGCTACTGGTATCCTGTTCGCCAGGTAGTCTCGTTTAAGCGCGATGTCTACCGGCGGGTGATGAAAGAATTCGCGAGCGCGGTAATGTTGCTTCAGGAAACGCCTCCTAAGCCGCAGAGTGCGCCCGCATGGCGACGTAAACGAGGTTAAGCCACCCACATCATGCTCACCCGACTGCGAGAAATAGTTGAGAAAGTCGCCAGCGCGCCACGCCTTAACGAAGCGCTGGAAATTTTGGTTACCGACGTTTGCCTGGCGATGGAAACCGAAGTGTGCTCGGTCTATCTCGCAGATCACGACAGGCGTTGCTATTACCTGATGGCGACGCGCGGTTTGAAAAAACCGCGCGGCCGCACCGTCACACTCGCATTCGATCAGGGGATCGTTGGTCTGGTTGGCAGACTGGCAGAACCCATCAACCTCGCCGATGCGCAGAAACACCCCAGCTTTAAATACATCCCCTCTGTAAAAGAAGAGCGTTTTCGCGCTTTTCTCGGCGTGCCGATCATCCAGCGTCGCCAGTTGCTTGGCGTGCTGGTGGTACAGCAGCGTGAACTACGCCAGTACGACGAGAGCGAAGAGTCTTTTCTGGTTACGCTCGCGACACAAATGGCGGCTATCCTCTCGCAATCGCAATTAAACGCGCTGTTTGGTCAATACCGGCAGACGCGTATTCGCGCACTGCCTGCTTCGCCGGGTGTGGCTATCGCAGAAGGCTGGATGGACGAAACCCTTCCGCTGATGGAACAGGTTTACCCGGCATCGACGCTGGATACCTCCCTCGAACGTGAACGGCTGACGACGGCGCTGGAAGAAGCCGCCAATGAATTCCGCCGCTACAGCAAACGCTTCGCCGCCGGTGCGCAGAAAGAGACGGCGGCCATTTTCGATCTTTACTCGCACCTGCTTTCTGATGCGCGCCTGCGCCGCGAACTCTTTGAAGAAGTCGACAGAGGCGTCGTCGCCGAATGGGCGGTAAAAACCGTTATTGAAAGCTTCGCCGAACAATTTGCTGCCCTGAATGATGGTTATCTGAAAGAGCGAGCCGGCGATTTACGCACGCTGGGCCAACGTCTGTTGTTCCACCTTGATGACTCGATTTCGGGGCCAAACAGCTGGCCGGAACGCTTTGTGCTGGTGGCAGATGAGCTCTCGGCCACCACACTCGCAGAGTTACCGCACGATCGACTGGCTGGCGTAGTCGTGCGCGACGGCGCATCGAACTCGCACGCGGCAATTATGGTGCGGGCGCTTGGCATTCCTACGGTGATGGGGGCTGATATCCAGCCTGCAGTGTTACAACGCCGGACGCTGGTAGTAGACGGTTATCGTGGTGAGTTGTTGGTGGATCCGGAACCGGTCTTGCTGCAGGAATACCAGCGGCTGATCACCGAAGAAAACGCCTTAAGCCGCCTTGCTGAAGATGATGTTAACCTGCCCGCGCAGCTTAAAAGCGGTGAAAGAATCAAAGTCATGCTCAACGCGGGTTTAAGCCCGGAGCATGAAGAAAAGCTGGGTAGCCGTATCGATGGCATCGGTCTGTACCGCACCGAAATCCCTTTTATGTTGCAAAGCGGGTTCCCTTCTGAAGAGGAGCAGGTGGCGCAATATCAGGGAATGATGCAGATGTTCAACGATAAACCGGTGACGTTGCGAACGCTGGATATTGGCGCTGACAAGCAGCTGCCCTATATGCCCATCAGCGAAGAGAACCCTTGCCTTGGCTGGCGTGGTATTCGTATTACGCTCGACCAGCCGGAGATCTTTTTGGTACAGGTACGAGCCATGCTGCGCGCCAATGCGGCAACCGGTAATCTCAGTATCTTGCTGCCGATGATCACCAGTATTGATGAAGTGGACGAAGCGCGGCGTTTAATTGAGCGCGCCGGGCGTGAAGTGGAGGAGATGATCGGTTATGCGATCCCGAAGCCGCGCATTGGCGTCATGCTTGAAGTCCCGTCAATGGTATTTATGCTGTCGCATCTGGCGACGCGGGTCGATTTTATCTCCATAGGTACTAACGATCTGACGCAGTACATCCTGGCAGTGGATCGCAACAACACCCGCGTGGCCAGTATGTACGACAGTCTGCATCCCGCCGTGTTGCGTGCGCTGGCAATGGTGGCAGAGGAAGCGGAGCGACTCGGCATTGATCTTCGTCTCTGTGGCGAAATGGCGGGCGATCCGATGTGTGTTGCCGTACTGATTGGCCTTGGCTACCGGCACTTATCCATGAATGGACGATCCGTGGCACGTATCAAATACCTGTTACGGCGCATTGATTACGAAGAGGCGCAGACGCTGGCGCGACGTGCGCTGGATGCGCAGCTGGCAACAGAAGTGCGCCACCAGATCGCCGCCTTTATGGAGCGCCGAGGGCTCGGCGGGTTGATCCGCGGCGGAATTTAAGTCTCAGGTTGCTCATAGCGCGCTGATCGCATCAGCATCAGCGCCAGTCCGGGAACAACGCGCCGCTGGCAAAACGCCAGCCTGGCCGGCTTACACATCTTTTACAACTTCGCCGCCACCAGCACCCATGCCTTATGCTATGATTCGCAGCTTTGGTACGGCCGTCGGTTACGGTCGAACATGTAAACCGCTCCCCACTTTCGGCGGAATAACAACAAGTTGTGGTGACAGATGAACAGTGGCTATCTGCGTTTTCCGGACTTCGATCCGGTGATTTTTTCTATCGGGCCTGTTTCCCTCCACTGGTACGGTTTGATGTATCTGGTGGGGTTTGTTTTTGCGATGTGGCTGGCGACGCGCCGGGCGAACCGTCCGGGCAGTGGCTGGACAAAAAATGAAGTAGAGAACCTGTTGTACGCGGGTTTTTTGGGCGTATTCCTCGGTGGACGTCTCGGTTACGTTCTGTTCTACAACTTCCCGCTGTTCCTCGATGATCCGCTCTATCTTTTCCGCGTCTGGGACGGGGGGATGTCCTTCCATGGTGGTTTGATCGGTGTGATCGTGGTGATGATCATCTTCGCCAGACGCACCCAACGTAGCTTCTTCCAGGTGTCTGATTTTATTGCGCCATTGATTCCGTTTGGTCTTGGTGCGGGTCGCCTTGGGAACTTTATTAACGGCGAATTATGGGGCCGTGTCGATCCCGCCTTCCCGTTTACGATGCTGTTTCCGGGTTCGCGCGCAGAAGATATAGCGCTGCTGCCGTCACACCCGCAATGGCAGTCCATTTTTGATACTTACGGCGTGCTGCCGCGCCACATGTCTCAGCTGTATGAGCTGGCGCTGGAAGGTGTGGTACTGTTTATCATTCTTAACCTCTTTATTCGTAAACCCCGCCCGACGGGTTCGGTCTCCGGTCTGTTCCTGATTGGTTATGGCGCGTTCCGAATTATCGTTGAGTTCTTCCGCCAGCCGGATGCGCAATTCACCGGTGCGTGGGTACAATACATCAGCATGGGGCAGATCCTGTCCATTCCGATGATCGTCGCGGGCGTAATCATGATGATTTGGGCTTACCGCCAGCGTCCGCAGCAACAAGTTTCCTGAGGAACCATGAAACAGTATTTAGAATTGATGCAAAAGGTGCTGGATGAAGGCACCCCGAAAAACGACCGCACCGGGACAGGCACGCTGTCTATTTTTGGCCATCAGATGCGTTTTAATCTGCAGGACGGTTTCCCGCTGGTGACCACCAAGCGCTGCCATTTGCGTTCAATTATTCATGAGTTGCTGTGGTTCCTTCAGGGTGACACCAACGTTGCGTATTTGCATGAAAACAATGTCTCCATCTGGGATGAGTGGGCCGATGAGCAGGGCAATCTCGGCCCGGTTTATGGTAAGCAGTGGCGCGCGTGGCCTACCCCGGATGGTCGTCATATCGACCAGATCTCGACGGTCATTAACCAGTTGAAAAACGACCCGGATTCGCGTCGCATCATCGTGTCCGCATGGAATGTTGGCGAGCTGGATAAAATGGCGCTGGCCCCATGCCACGCGTTTTTCCAGTTCTATGTGGCGGACGGTAAGCTCTCATGCCAGCTCTACCAGCGTTCCTGCGACGTGTTCCTTGGCCTGCCTTTCAACATTGCCAGCTACGCGCTGCTGGTGCATATGATGGCACAGCAGTGCGACCTCGAGCCCGGCGATTTTGTCTGGACCGGCGGCGACACTCACCTTTATAGCAACCATATGGAACAGACGCACTTGCAACTGAGCCGCGAGCCGAGAGCGTTACCGAAACTGGTCATCAAACGTAAGCCTGCTTCACTGTTTGATTACCGCTTCGATGATTTCGAAATTGAAGGCTACGATCCGCACCCTGCAATCAAAGCACCGGTTGCAATCTGAACCTCTGCAACATGACATAACCGGTGCGATAACGTGCCGGTTTTTTTTGCCCGATTAAGACTTCTTTGAGCCTCTTTCCTGCCTTTTTGCAACGCCGTGTAAAACGGTAATTTTTTCCCGCAGCAGTACGCAAAACCTCTTTTTTCGTCTCGTCTCCATCAACGCGCCACCGCACACTGCCGCTATGAAAAATGAACACGGCTTTACCCTGATTGAAACCCTGGTAGCGCTTGCACTGATTGTCATTCTCTCCAGTGCGGGGATCGGTGGCTGGCAACGCTGGCAGTCACAACAGCGCCTGTGGCAAACCGCCTTACAGGTTCGCCTTTTTCTGGAACGTCTACGCGATGAGGCGAACTGGCAAAACCAGTCCCAGCGGGTTTATGCCGTGCGTGAAAATAAAGAGTGGTGTCTGGCAAATACCAGAACCCACGTCTGCGGCACCGAGGGGCGCTTTATCCTGCAACCAGCGTGGGCGGAGGTGGAACTGGTTGATATCACCCCATCATTGGGTTTCTTTGGCCTGCGAAACACCGCCTGGCCCGGCCATGTCCATCTTCGCAGTGATGCCGGGGAGTGGCGCATCGTGGTATCCGCATGGGGAAGGATCAGAATGTGCCAAAAAACGGCGGGGAACACATGTTAAACAGCCAGTCCGGGTTTTCATTGCTTGAGACATTATTGGCGATGGCGATAGGTAGCGTACTGCTGCTCGCCTGCGCCCGGTTTTTACCGGCTTTACAACTTGGCGTCATGCAACACTCCCGTATGCAAATAGCCGGAGATGAAGTATGGCAGCAGGTGTGGACTGTCGCAAAACACTTGCAACGCGCGGGTTATTGCAATGGTCAATGTACCGGGCAGCCGCTGACCATCGATAATTCGGGTGCGTGTGTCATTGTACAGTGGGACTCCAACAGTAATGGTCGCTGGGAACCCTCAGGTCACAGCGAGTCAGAACAGATGGGTTTTCGCCTGCAAAATGGCGCGCTGGAAACGCTGCGAGGCGCGACGCGGTGTTCGGGGCGTGGCTGGGAAAAAACAACTGACCCGGGGCAAATTACTGTGCAGCGCTTCAATGTTTCTCTTCAACGCACAACGGGGTTTGCGCCACAACTGACTGTCAGCATGGTGGCTCGCGTTGTGGGCTTACATGGCCAGGAAATTGCCGCTGCGCTGAGCGTGACAGGGTATAACCTGTGAACCGTCAACGAGGTATGTCATCTCTGGCGCTGGTGTTGTTATTGCTCTTGCTGGGTAGCCTGATGCTACATGGCCTTAGCCAGCAACTTACCAGCCATGTCTGGCGGGCAGGCCGCGAGAGCCAGGCGTTGCGCCAACTGTCAGAACTCCATTCAGCCATGGAATGGGCTCGTATGCAGAAGTGGGGATCACAATCAGCATGGCAATGTCAGGCACCGGATGGGCAGCAATGGCGCGCCTGTTTACGCATTTTTGCAGACACTTCAGCTCTGTTGATCGTGGCGAGCGACGAAGCGCAACTGTGGCGGCTGGCTGAAGTGCAACAGCAGAGGGTGATTTTTTTACCGCACGGCTGGAGTGATTTTTGTCCACGAAAGGAGACCGCGCAATGCCTGCTACCGTGAATAAACAGTCGGGATTCAGCCTGACGGAAGTCCTGCTGGCGATGGTATTAATGATGATGGTGGTCACCGCGCTGGGCGGTTATCATCGGGCGCTGGCCGTGGGTTTCACCACCGCCAGTCAGTGGCGGCAACTCTGGCGCACTGGCTGGCAGCAGGCGCAACAACACCCTGTGCCGCCTTCTTCGGGCTGGCAGGTACGCCGGGAGCAGACAACAACACAGGGATGTGTCAGCATCAACGTTAGCGTCATCTCGCCAGTGGGCAGGCAGGGGCAAATGACACGGTTATTCTGCCCAATCAGTCAGTAGTCAGGAGCACTTATGTTAAGGGTTTACCACTCCAATCGTCTGGATGTTCTGGAAGCATTGATGGAGTTTATCGTGGAGCGCGATCCGCTTGACGATCCCTTTGAGCCTGAAGTGGTACTGGTGCAAAGCACCGGTATGGCGCAATGGCTGCAAATGACGCTGGCACAGAAGTTTACCATCGCCGCCAATATTACTTTCCCGCTTCCCGCCAGTTTTATCTGGGATATGTTTGTCAGCGTGCTGGATGATATTCCAAAAGAGAGCGCTTTTAACAAACAGAGCATGAGCTGGAAACTGATGTCGCTGTTACCAGATATGCTCCATCGCGAAGAGTTCACCATGTTGCGCCATTACCTGAGCGATGACGATGACAAACGTAAGCTTTTTCAGCTCTCTTCTCGTGTGGCGGATTTATATGACCAGTATCTGGTTTACCGTCCCGAATGGCTGACGCGCTGGGAAGCGGATCAAAGCGTTGAAGGCCTCGATGAGGCGCAACGCTGGCAGGCGCCGCTGTGGCGGGCACTGGTAGAGCATACCGCCGCGTTAGGCCAGCCGCACTGGCATCGCGCTAATCTGTACCAACGGTTTATCGATAAGCTCCAGTTCGCAAAGGAGAAACCCGCTGGTCTGCCTTCCCGCGTGTTTATTTGTGGTATTTCGGCGCTGCCGCCAGTTTACCTGCAAGCCTTGCAGGCGCTGGGCAAGCACATTGATGTGCACCTGCTATTCACAAACCCGTGCCGCTACTATTGGGGTGACATTAAAGATCCTGCATTTCTGGCGAAACTGCTCACCCGCCAGCGTCGCCATCACCGCGAGGCCCGCCAGTTTCCGCTCTTTCGCGATGTGCAGAACGCCGACAGTTTGTTCAACGACGACGGGGAACAAGATATCGGTAATCCCTTACTGGGCTCGTGGGGCAAGCTGGGGCGCGACAATATTTTTCTACTGGCGGGCATGGAGCATTACGAAGAACTGGACGCCTTTGTCGACGTCACGCCCGGCACCCTGTTACAAAATCTGAAATACGACATTCTTGAACTGAAAAACAGCGCAGTCGCGGGTGTGACAGCCGAAGAATTTGCCCGCAGCGACAGTAAACGCAGACTCGATCCTGACGATCGCAGCGTCACGGTGCATGTTTGCCATAGTCCGCAGCGTGAAGTGGAGGTACTCCACGACCGGCTGTTAGCCATGCTGGAGGCCGACCCCGAGCTGACGCCGCGCGATGTCGTGGTGATGGTAGCGGACATTGACAGCTACAGCCCCTATATTCAGGCCGTCTTTGGCAGCGCCAGCGGTGAACGTTATGTGCCGTATGCGATTTCTGACCGTCGCGCCCGGCAGGCGCATCCTGCGTTACAGGCATTTATTAGCTTACTTTCGCTGCCGGACAGCCGTTTCGTCTCTGAAGATGTTCTGGCGCTCCTTGATGTGCCAGTACTGGCGGCACGTTTCAACATCAACGAAGAAGGGCTGCGTTATTTGCGCCTGTGGGTTAATGAATCGGGCATTCGCTGGGGAATGGACGATGATAACGTGCGCGAACTGGAGTTGCCGCCGACTGGCCAGCATACCTGGCAGTTCGGCCTGACGCGCATGCTGCTTGGTTACGCTATGGAAAGCCGCCAGGGCGAGTGGCAATCCATTTTGCCTTACGATGAGTCCAGCGGCCTGATTGCCGAGCTGGTAGGGCACCTGGCAACGCTTCTGATGCAGTTAAATCTTTGGCGTCGGGGGCTGGCGCAAGCGCGTCCGTTGGAGGAGTGGTTACCGGTTTGTCGCGACATGCTTAATGACTTTTTCCTGCCGGATCAGGACACCGAAGCGGCGCTGGCGCTGATTGAACAGCAATGGCAGGCGATCATTGCTCACGGCGTTGGGGCGAGCTACGGTGAAGCAATCCCACTGTCGCTACTGCGTGACGAGCTTGCACAACGCCTTGATCAGGAACGCATCAGCCAACGTTTTCTGGCGGGGCCAGTGAATATCTGCACTTTGATGCCAATGCGCTCCATTCCTTTCAAAGTGGTCTGTTTGCTGGGAATGAATGACGGCGTGTACCCGCGTACGCTGCCGCCACCAGGCTTTGATTTGATGAGCCAGAAACCACAACGTGGTGACCGCAGTCGCCGCGACGATGACCGCTATTTATTTCTGGAGGCGCTGATCTCCGCCCAGCAGCAGCTGTATATCAGCTACATCGGTCGTTCAATTCAGGACAACAAAGAGCGTTTCCCCTCGGTGCTGGTTCAGGAACTGGTGGACTATATTGGCCAAAGCCACTGCCTGCCGGGCGACGAGGCGCTTAATTGTGATGAAAGCGAGCAGCGGGTAAAAGCGCATATCACCCATTTACACACCCGTATGCCGTTCGATCCTGCTAACTATAGTGATGATGAATGGCAGAGCTATGTACGGGACTGGCTGCCTGCGGCGAGTTTACAGGGCGAAGCGCACTCCGCGTTCATTCAGCCTCTGGAACCGCAGCCGCTGGAAACGCTGGCCTTCGATCAACTTCAGCGATTCTGGGCGCACCCGGTGCGTGCCTTTTTCCAGATGCGTCTGCGGGTCAATTTCCGCCCTGAAGAGAGCGAAATCCCGGATGCCGAACCTTTTGTGTTGGATGGACTGAGTCGCTATCAACTGAATCATGAATTGCTTAACGCGCTGGTCGAACAGGACGATGCTGACAAGCTGTTTCGTCGTTACCGGGCGGCAGGCGCGCTGCCTTACGGTGCGTTTGGGGAAATTATCTGGGAGACGCAGTGTCAGGAGATGCAGACGCTGGCCGATCGTGTCAGTGAGTTTCGCCAGCCGGCGGACAGCCTCGAAATCGACCTGCATTGTGGGGACGTGCATTTGACAGGCTGGTTACCGCGCGTCCAGGCGGATGGTCTGTTGCGCTGGCGGCCGTCGCTGTTAAGCGTATCTCAGGGGGTGCATCTCTGGCTGGAGCATCTGGTCTATTGCGCCAGCGGTGGAACCGGCGAAAGCCGGCTGTTTGTTCGCAAGGGGGGCGAGTGGCGTTTCCCGCCGTTGGCACCCGATCTGGCGATGCGCTACCTGACGCTGATGATTGACGGCTACCGGGAAGGCATGGCAAAACCGTTGCTGATGCTTCCGGAAAGCGGCGGTGCCTGGATAAAAGTCTGTTATGACGCGGCAAATGATGCCATGGTAATGGACGAAGAGACGTTACAAAAAGCGCAGAGCAAATTTTTACAAGCGTACGAAGGGAATATGGTGGTACGCGGCGAAGGAGAAGATATTTGGTATCAGCGCCTGTGGCGAACCCTTGAGCCAGAGTACTACGCTGAAATAACCCAACAGGCGCAACGTTTCCTGTTACCGCTTTACCGACATCATCAGTCCGGTTGATTGTATAAAAATTGCGCACCGTGCAGGCTTCTATTATTATGCGCGACGATCACGGACTGATATAACAAGAGTGCTGGCTCAGTCAGCGCATGTTTTACCCGGTGATGCCCGTCATAACAGGCATTTTCGGGATCGTTAATGATGAGGTTCGTGAATGCCCCGCAGCACCTGGTTAAAAGCTTTAGTACTGTTTTTTGCCCTCTGGGCGCCATTCAGTCAGGCAGACAACGGTTGGCAACCTGTTCAGGAAACTATCCGTAAAAGCGATAAAGATACCCGTCAGTACCAGGCCATCCGCCTTGATAATGGTATGGTGGTCTTGCTGGTGTCCGATGCGCAGGCCGTCAAATCCCTCTCTGCGTTAGTGGTGCCGGTCGGATCGCTGGAAGATCCAGATACGCACCCTGGACTCGCGCACTATCTGGAGCATATGACCCTGATGGGGTCAAAAAAATACCCGCAGCCGGACAGCCTTGCAGAATACCTGAAACTGCACGGGGGCAGTCACAATGCCAGTACCGCGCCATATCGTACCGCTTACTATCTGGAAGTTGAGAATAACGCGCTTGAAGGGGCTGTTGACCGTCTGGCCGATGCGATTGCTGCGCCGACCTTAGATAAAAAATATGCTGAACGCGAGCGTAATGCGGTCAATGCCGAACTGACAATGGCGCGTACCCGTGATGGCATGCGCATGGCGCAGGTCAGCGCGGAGACCATCAACCCGGCTCACCCTGGTGCGCGTTTCTCTGGCGGCAACCTCGAAACGCTGAGCGACAAACCGGGCAGCCCCGTGCACGATGCATTGCTGGCGTTTCGCGATAAGTATTATTCCGCCAACCTGATGAAGGCGGTCATCTACAGCAACCGTCCTCTGAACGAGTTGGCTACACTCGCTGTAGAAACTTACGGGCGCGTACCAAACAAGAATATCGACAAACCGGAAATTAACGTCCCGGTGGTGACCAGTGCGCAAAAAGGCATCATCATTCACTATGTGCCGGCAGTACCGCGTAAAGTCCTGCGTGTTGAATTCCGTATTGATAACAACACCGCCGCGTTTCGCAGTAAAACTGATGAACTGATCACTTATCTGATTGGCAATCGCAGTCCCGGCACGCTTTCTGACTGGCTTCAAAGTCAGGGTCTGGTGGAAGGGATCCGGGGTGATTCCGATCCAGTCGTGAACGGCAACAGCGGTGTGCTGGCTATCTCTGCGACGCTAACGGATAAAGGCCAGGCCAACCGTGACCAGGTGGTGGCCGCGATTTTCAGCTACCTGCAATTGCTGCGCGAAAAAGGCGTAGATAAACGCTATTTCGATGAGCTCTCCCATATTCTTGACCTCGATTTCCGCTATCCGTCCATTACCCGTGATATGGATTATGTCGAGTGGCTGGCCGACACCATGATCCGCGTGCCAGTGGCGCACACGCTGGATTCCGTCAACATTGCCGACCAGTTTGACGCAAAAGCGGTACAGGCGCGTTTGAACGAAATGACGCCGCAAAATGCCCGTATCTGGTATATCAGCCCGGATGAGCCGCATGATAAAACTGCCTACTTTGTTGAGGCGCCTTATCAGGTGAACAAAATCACTCCGGAGATGTTCGCCGACTGGCAGAAGCGCGCAGGCAACATTGCGCTGCAGTTTCCGGAGCTGAACCCTTACATTCCGGATGATTTTTCACTGATTACGCCGCAGAAGAAATATGATCATCCGGAACTGGTTGTCGATGAACCGACGCTGCGCGTGGTCTATATGCCAAGCCGTTATTTCGCCAGCGAACCGAAGGCAGATGTCAGTGTCGTTCTGCGTAACCCGCAGGCCATGGACAGTGCGAAAAATCAGGTGATGTTTGCGCTCAATGACTACCTTGCCGGGCTGGCACTCGATCAGCTTAGCAACCAGGCGGCGGTTGGCGGCATCAGTTTCTCGACGAATGCCAACAATGGATTAATGCTCAACGCCAACGGTTATACGCAGCGTTTACCGCAATTATTCCAGGCGCTGCTGGCGGGCTACTTTAGCTATACGCCAACGGAAGAACAGCTTGCACAAGCCAAGTCCTGGTATACCCAGATGATGGATTCGGCGGAGAAGGGTAAGGCGTTTGATCAGGCGATAATGCCGGTGCAGATGTTGTCACAGGTGCCTTATTTCCTGCGTGAAGACCGCCGCGCGTTACTGCCGTCGGTGACATTGCAGGACATTTTACATTATCGCGAAGCACTGAAAACCAACGCCCGCCCGGAGTTTCTCGTTGTGGGTAATCTTGCTGAACAACAGGCAAAAGATCTCGCGCATGCGGTGCAGAAACAGCTGGGCGCGAAAGGTACCGAGTGGTGCCGCAATAAAGATGTGCGGATTGATAAACCGCAGAAGGCCAGCTTTGAAAAAGCTGGCAACAGTACCGATTCTGCGTTGGCTGCGGTCTTTGTCCCGACGGGTTTCGACGAATACCGTAGTTCTGCTTATAGCGCCATGCTCGGGCAGATTATCCAGCCATGGTTCTACAACCAACTGCGTACAGAAGAACAACTGGGTTACGCTGTCTTTGCCTTTCCTGTGAGTGTGGGTCGCCAGTGGGGGATGGGCTTCCTTCTGCAAAGTAACGTGAAACAACCGGCGTATTTGTGGGAGCGATATCAGGCCTTTTTCCCCGGCGCAGAAGCGAAACTCAGAGCATTAAAGCCAGACGAGTTCGCGCAGATCCAGTCCGGGGTAATTGCACAAATCGAGCAGGCGCCACAAACCCTGGGCGAAGAGGCTTCTAAACTCAGCAAAGATTTTGATCGTGGCAATATGCGCTTCGATTCACGTGATAAAGTAGTGGCTCAGATAAAACTGCTGACGCCGCAGAAACTTGCTGACTTCTTCCATCAGGCGGTGGTAGAGCCGCAAGGCATGGCGATTTTGTCGCAGATCTCAGGAAGCCAGAGCGGAAAAGCAGACTATGCTGCTCCGCAGGGCTGGAAGGTCTGGGATAGCGTCAGCGCTTTGCAGCAATCCTTACCCCTGATGAGCGAGAAAGATGAGTGATACGACCGCTGAGTCCCTTGATCCCCTGCGCCTGCCGCTCACCGGCGAGCGCCTGATTGAAGCCTCGGCGGGAACCGGTAAAACCTTCACCATTGCCGCGCTCTATTTGCGGCTGTTATTAGGGCTTGGCGGCAATGCCGCCTTCCCGCGCCAGCTCAGCGTTGAAGAGTTGCTGGTGGTGACCTTTACAGAGGCCGCAACAGAAGAGTTGCGCGGGCGTATTCGCAGTAATATCCACGCGCTACGGATCGCCTGTCTGCGAGAAAGTTCGGACGACCCCCTTTACGCCCGTCTGCTGGACGAGATCGTTGATAAACAGCAGGCAGCGCACTGGTTGATGCTGGCTGAGCGGCAGATGGATGAGGCGGCGGTTTTCACCATCCACGGTTTTTGCCAGCGCATGCTGAGCCTGAATGCATTTGAATCTGGCATGCTGTTTGAGCAACAGCTGGTGGAAGACGAATCCCTGCTGCGCTACCAGGCCTGCGCAGATTTCTGGCGTCGTCACTGCTACCCGTTACCGCGAGAAATTGCGCAGGTGATTCATGCATCGTGGAAAGGGCCCCAGGAGTTGCTGCAATCCATTGATCGCTATCTACAGGGCGAAGCCCCGGAAATCAAAGCACCGCCTGCGGCAGATGAAACCCTGGCGTCCCGCCATCAACACATTGTTGCCCAAATCAATGCACTGAAACATTTCTGGAATGAGACGGTTAGCGAGCTGGAGCCGCTGATTGAGAACTCCGGCATCGACAGGCGCAAGTTCAACCGTGGCAATCAGGGGAAATGGATCGAGAAAATCTCAGCCTGGGCGCAGGAAGAGACAACCAGCTACCTGTTGCCGGATGCGCTGGAAAAGTTTGCTCAGTCCTTCCTGGCTCAGCGCACAAAAGCGGGCGGAGTGGTACCTGAACATGCACTTTTTGCCGCTATTGAGACGTTGCTGGCGCAACCACTTACCCTTGACGATCTGGTTCTGACCTCAGCGATGCGCGAGATCCGCGATGCGGTGGCAAAGGAAAAACGCCGGCGTGGCGAACTGGGCTTTGATGACATGCTAAGCCGTCTGGATAGCGCCTTGCACAGCCAGAATGGCGAAGCGCTGGCTGCCGCCATCCGTGCCCGCTTTCCGGTCGCCATGATTGACGAGTTCCAGGACACCGATCCGCAGCAGTACCGTATCTTTAGCCGTATCTGGTTGCGGCAGCCGGAATGCGGCCTGTTGTTGATAGGCGATCCCAAACAGGCCATTTATGCGTTTCGTGGCGCGGATATTTTTACCTATATGAAGGCGCGTGATGAAGTGAGCGCCCGCTATACGCTTGACACCAACTGGCGCTCGGCACCGGGAATGATCGCCAGTGTTAATCGCTTGTTCAGTCAGATGGACGACGCCTTCATGTTCCGGCAGATCCCCTTTTTACCGGTGAGCGCAGCCAGCAAAAATGTCGGGCTGCGCTTTGAATTTCGCGGTGAAACTCAACCTGCCATGAAGATGTGGTTGATGGAGGGGGAAGGTGTTGGCGTGGGCGATTATCAGAGCGCGATGGCGCAACTCTGCGCCACACAAATCCGCGACTGGCTTGATGCCGGGCTGCGGGGAGAAGCGCTGCTATTTAGCGGCGAAAAGCCGCGCCCGGTAAAAGCCTCAGACATTACCGTGCTGGTGCGCAGCCGCCATGAAGCGTCGTTGATCCGCGATGCATTAACGTTACTGAATATTCCCTCTGTTTATCTTTCCAACCGCGATAGCGTATTCGAAACACCCGAAGCGCAGGAACTGTTGTGGTTGTTACAGGCTGTCCTGGCGCCAGAGCGGGAAAGCACGCTGCGCAGCGCGCTGGCGACCTCCATGCTCGGGCTGACCGCCCGTGATATTGAAGCCCTGAATCTGGATGAGCTGCAATGGGATGCGGTGGTAGAAGAGTTTTCCCGCTATCGCGAACTGTGGCAAAAACGCGGCGTCATGCCGATGCTGCGCACGTTAATGGGCGCGCGCCGGGTAGCGGAGAATTTACTCGCCACGCCGGGTGGAGAAAGACGCCTGACCGACATTTTGCATATCAGTGAGTTGTTGCAGGAAGCCGGAACACAACTGGAGAGTGAGTATGCACTCACCCGCTGGCTGGCACAGCATATTGCTGAACCCAATACTAACGCCTCCAGCGAGCAACTGAGGCTGGAAAGCGATAAGCATCTGGTGCAGGTAGTCACAATCCACAAGTCAAAAGGGCTTGAATACCCGCTGGTCTGGCTGCCGTTCATCGCCAATTTCCGCGTGCAGGATCAGGGGTTTTATCACGATCGCGACTCTTTCCGCGCGGTGCTCGATCTTAGCCATGCCGAAGAGAGTATTGAACTGGCGGAAGCAGAACGGCTGGCCGAAGATTTGCGTTTGCTGTATGTCGCACTGACCCGCTCCATTTGGCATTGCAGCCTGGGTATCGCCCCGTTATTTCGCCGCCGCGGCGAGAAAACAGGGGCGTCAGATTTCCACCTAAGCGCGATTGGCCGGCTTTTGCAAAAAGGCGAAGCGCTGGACGCCGCTGCGCTGCACAGCGCGGTGCAGCAATTATGCAATGAAGATATTGCGCTCTGTACACCCTCCACACTTGATGGCTCGCCATGGTTGATGCCGCAAGGGCAGTCGCCTGATCTCAGTGCACGGGAGGTGCGGCGGCGTATTGCCGATGACTGGCGGGTTACCAGTTACTCCGGTTTGCAGCAGCGCGCTCACGGCCTGGCGCAGGATTTGTTGCCGCGTCTGGATATGGACGCCGCGGGCGAGCGGGAGTTGTTACCTGAACCGATGTTAACGCCGCACCAGTTTCCTCGCGGCGCATCGCCGGGCACCTTCCTGCATAGCCTGTTTGAGGAGATGGACTTTACCCAGCCAGTTTCTGCACAGTGGGTAGCGGAAAAATTACTCGCCGGGGGCTATGAAGAGCACTGGCAACCGGTGTTCAACGACTGGCTGGAGACGGTGCTGCACACCCCGCTGGCGGATGCTGGCGTTTCCCTTAGCGAACTGAGCGCTAAAGATAAACAAGTGGAGATGGAGTTTTATCTGCCCATCAGCGAGACGCTGACCGCCCCCGCGCTGGACGCGCTTATCCGCCGTTACGATCCACTGTCAGCAGGTTGTCCACCGCTCGACTTCCGTGATGTGCGCGGCATGCTAAAAGGGTTTATTGACCTGGTGTTTCGCCACGACGGGCGCTACTACTTGTTGGATTACAAATCCAACTGGCTGGGAGAGAGCGCGCAAGCCTATACCCAACAGGCGATGGCTGCGGCTATGCAATCGCATCGCTACGATTTGCAGTATCAGCTTTATACCCTGGCGCTGCATCGCTATCTGCGCCATCGCATTCGTGATTATGACTATGAAAAACACTTCGGCGGCGTGATTTATCTGTTCTTACGAGGTGTAGACGCGCAAAACCCACAGCAGGGGATATTTGCCACCCGGCCAGATGCTGCGTTGATTGAACAGATGGATGCGCTCTTTGCCGGGCAAACACAGGAGGTGACGCCATGAGTATGGTGAAATTACTGCGTGAGGCCGCGGAGCAAAAACTGCTGCGTCCGCTGGATGTGCAGTTTGCGCTCACCGTTGCCACAGAAGAGGAACCGGCGATGATGCTGGCTGCCGCACTGCTCAGTCGTGAAGCGGGCGAAGGGCATGTCTGCCTGCCGCTGTCTCGCCTGACGCCAGCTTTTTTGGGCAGCGCATCGCCACTGTTAAACCAGCTTTTTGATCGGGCAGGGCCGCCGGAAGACTGGCGACAGGCGCTGCTGGCGTCGCCTGCAGTCAGTGAAGGCGACGCCGCAACGCCGATGATCCTCGAAGAGGATCGCCTCTACCTTAATCGCATGTGGTGTAACGAACGTCAGGTGGCCGACTTTTTTACCGCCAGGAATGCGCAGCCGGAGGTTGACGAGGCCCGTTTGACGCAGGTTCTGGCCGGGTTGTTCCCTGCGACAGGCGAGGTGGACTGGCAAAAAGTGGCTGCTGCTGTCGCGCTCACCCGACGGGTTTCGGTGATTTCGGGCGGGCCGGGAACGGGCAAAACCACTACGGTAGCGAAACTGCTTGCAGCGCTGGTGAACATGGTCGGTGAAGAAAAATGCCGCATTCGCCTTGCGGCACCGACCGGCAAAGCGGCCGCGCGGTTAACGGAATCACTTGGCAATGCGCTGCGCCGGCTGACGCTGACGGAGCAGCAAAAAGCCCTGCTGCCGGATGAAGCCAGTACATTGCATCGCCTGCTTGGAGCACAGCCTGGCAGCCAGCGTCTGCGACATCACGCCGGTAACCCGCTGCATCTGGATGTGCTGGTGGTGGACGAAGCGTCCATGATCGACCTGCCGATGATGTCGCGACTGATTGATGCATTACCCCCGCATGCGAGAGTGATTTTTCTCGGCGATCGCGATCAGCTGGCCTCTGTGGAAGCGGGCGCGGTGCTGGGAGACATTTGTGCGTGGGTGACTGCCGGTTATAACCCGGAACGCGCAGCGCAGCTCACGCGACTGACGGGATCGCCAGTCCCAGCCGGGGAAGGCGATGCCGCAGGTGCCCTGCGCGACAGCCTGTGCTTACTGCAAAAAAGCTACCGTTTTGGTAGTGATTCCGGCATCGGGCAATTAGCGGCAGCCGTGAACCGGGGCGATAAAGCCGCCACCCGCGCGGTGTTCAACCAGGGATTCAGCGACATAGAGCGTAAGCCGCTGCACAGCACGGAAGAGTACCAACAGATGATTGACGATGCGCTCGCAGGTTACGGACGCTATCTTTCGCTGGTGCGCAGCCATGCTCAGCCGGATGCCATCATTGAGGCGTTTGGCGAATATCAGTTGCTTTGTGCGCTGCGTGAAGGGCCTTTTGGCGTTAGTGGCCTGAATGAACGCCTTGAGCAGACGCTGGTTCGCCAGCGGCAAATCAGCCGGTTGCCGCACTCTCGCTGGTATCATGGGCGCCCAGTGATGATTGCACGTAACGACGCCGCGTTAGGGTTGTTCAATGGCGATATCGGCATCGCTCTGGCGGATGGCGACGGTTTTCGTGTCTGGTTCCCGCTGCCGGATGGAACCATCAAATCGGTACAACCCAGCCGGTTGCCGGAACATGACACCGCCTGGGCGATGACCGTGCATAAATCGCAGGGATCGGAATTCGATCATGCTGCGTTGATCCTGCCGCAGCAGTTCGTTCCGGTGGTGACGCGCGAGCTGGTTTATACCGCCATTACCCGGGCGCGTAAGCGTTTGTCGCTGTATGCCGATGAGCAAGTGCTGGCTCAGGCCATCGTAACCCGCACCGAGCGGCGCAGCGGTCTGGAGGCATTATTCCGTCGGCTGGGGTAAAACAGCCCCCGCAGGGCGCGGGGGCATGGATTCAGGTGAGATCGGCCATCAGTACTTTGGAACGGCGCTGATAGTTGTACATCTGTTTTTTACTTTCCGGCAGGGAGTCGATATCTACCGGCGTAAAGCCGCGTTCCTGGAACCAGTGAATACTCCGCGTCGTCAACACGAACAGTTTCACCAGTCCCAACTGTTTTGCCTGCGCCGCTACGCGCTCCAGCAACATTTCGCCGCGTGAAGAGCTGCGATAGTCCGGATGAACGGCCACGCACGCCATTTCGCCAATCTTCTCTTCCGGGAAGGGGTAGAGTGCCGCACAGGCAATGGTCAAATTGTCGCGTTCGATGATAGTGAATTTATCAATCTCCATCTCCAGCTGTTCGCGGGAGCGACGCACCAGGATGCCCTGCTGCTCCAGGGGACGAATAAGTTCCAGAATGCCGCCAATGTCGTTAATGGTAGCGCGGCGGATCTGCTCGGCGCTCTCCATGACAATTTGCGTACCGATACCGTCACGGGAGAACAGCTCCTGCAACAGCGCGCCATCTTCCTGGTAACTGATCAGATGACTGCGGCGCACACCGCTACGGCAGGCCTTCACAGCTCCGCGCAGGAAACGCACCGTACCGGAATTGTAATCCCCACGCTCTTCCAGAACGTCGACGCGTTTCTGGGCTTCGTTGGGGAACAGTTCAGAGACAATCTCGCCTTCGTCGTTCATCACGCCCTGGGAGGAGCAGAAACCGATCATTTTTTCTGCTTTCAATTTGATGGCGAGCTGGGTGGCGATCTCTTCCGAGGTAAGGTTAAAGCTTTCGCCTGTAACGGATACGGCAACCGGTCCCATCAGCACAATCGCGCCACTGTCAAGCTGGCGATGGATGGCCTCTTCATCAATACGGCGAATACGCCCGCTATGGCAATAGTCCACGCCGTCATCAACGCCCAGCGGCTGCGCAATGAGAAAGTTACCGCTCACCACATTAATATGCGCGCCTTGCAAGGGCGTATTATTCAGGCTCATGGATAAACGCGCAGTGATATCCAGCTGCAACAGCCCGGCTGCCTGCTTCACCAGCTCAAGGGTTTTGGCATCGGTTACGCGGGTATTTTTGTGGTAAATCGGTTCATGATGATGTTCGGCAAGGTTCGCATCAATTTGCGGACGCGCGCCATAGACGACAACCAGCCGGATCCCCAGACTGTGCAGCAGGCCAATGTCATTGACGATGCTGGAAAAGTTTTCATGCTCAATGGCTTCGCCGCCGAGCATAATGACAAACGTTTTTCCCCGATGGGCATTTATATAGGGAACAGAATGGCGAAATCCCTGTACCAGTTCGGTTCTGCGTTCCTTTACCACGGCCTACCCTCACTGCATGATTATTCGTAAATTGTGTATTTTTATTCTTTTATGGCGCCGCGCGCAAGTGCAAATTTTGCTGATAAACAATAAACATGCGACGGTAAAGCGATTAACCAGACATATGTTTACCCTTTAATAGATGACAGTTTATGCGTCATTCGCTAAAGTTTTCGGTCAATTCTGACGTTTTAGTATTAATTCAGTGTAATTGCTCGGGAGAAGCATGTCGGGAAGTCAATCAGCGCTCAGCCGCCGCAGGTTATTAAAAGGGGCGGGGGCCATGTGGTTATTAAGCGTAAGCCAGGTCGGCTTTGCCGCTGTCAGTCAGGTGGTGGCGGTGCGTATCTGGCCCGCGTCGACCTATACGCGTGTGACGGTGGAATCTAACCGGGTCATTAAATATAAGCAGTTTGCGCTGAGCAACCCCGATCGGCTGGTGGTGGATCTCGAAGACGTGCATTTAAACTCCGTCCTGAAAGGCATGGGCGCGCAAATCCGTAGTGACGATCCTTACATTAAATCCGCCCGCGTCGGTCAATTCGATCCGCAAACGGTGCGCATGGTGTTCGAGCTGAAACAGAACATCACCCCTCAGCTGTTTGCGCTGGCCCCGGTTGCCGGGTTTAAAGAGCGACTGGTGATGGATCTCTACCCGGCAAACGCAAAAGATGTGCAGGATCCGCTGCTGGCATTGCTGGAAGAGTACAACAAAGGCGATCTGGATAATCAGGTGCCGCCAGCCGAAAGTGGGCCGAAGCCGGGTAAAGCCGGACGCGACCGTCCGATTGTGATCATGCTCGATCCGGGGCATGGTGGTGAAGATCCCGGCGCGACCGGGAAATATCACACCCGAGAAAAAGATGTGGTGCTGCAAATTGCCCGTCGGTTACATGCGCTCATTGAGAAAGAAGGCAATATGAAGGCCTACATGACGCGTAACGAGGATGTGTTCATCCCACTGAAAGTACGCGTCGCCAAAGCACAGAAACAACGTGCCGACCTGTTTGTATCGATTCACGCTGATGCATTTAGCAGTCGCCAGCCGAGCGGTTCGTCGGTGTTTGCGCTCTCAACCAAAGGGGCGACCAGTACCGCGGCGAAATATCTGGCGGAAACCCAGAACGCGGCCGACCTGATTGGTGGGGTGAGTAAGAGCGGTGACCGCTATCTGGATCACACGATGTTCGATATGGTGCAGTCGCTGACCATTAACGATAGCCTGAAGTTCGGCAAAGCGGTCCTTAACCGGCTGGGCACCGTCAACAACCTGCATAAGAATCAGGTAGAGCAGGCGGGCTTTGCGGTACTGAAAGCACCGGATATTCCGTCGATTCTGGTCGAAACCGCGTTTATCAGTAACGTGGAAGAAGAGCGTAAGCTGAAGACGGCTAAATTCCAGCAGGAAGTTGCCGAGTCGATTTTGGCGGGGATTAAAGCGTATTTTGCCGATGGCGCGACGCTGGCAAGAAGGGGTTAACAACATGGCGCTGCAAAGCGCCATTTTTCGTTTACCAGAACGCAGAAACAAAAAAACACCCGTTAAGGTGTTTATTGTGTTGGTTGCGGGGGCCGGATTTGAACCGACGACCTTCGGGTTATGAGCCCGACGAGCTACCAGGCTGCTCCACCCCGCGTCCGTCTGTTTACACTTCCATCATGTAAACACTTTTCTTCATCTTTTAATTGGTTGCGGGGGCCGGATTTGAACCGACGACCTTCGGGTTATGAGCCCGACGAGCTACCAGGCTGCTCCACCCCGCGTCCGTGGAAGCGCACTATACGCTGCAAACATTATGATGCAACCTTTTTTTTGCCCTGGTACGCAATTAACGGAGATTATGTGTAAAAACAGTACAATTAGTTCGTTTTTTGCACGGAATTTGTGTCAGGTTGCGCTGACGCATTTCATTAGCGAGTGGGGTTTGTTATCTTCACCCCGCTCCGGGTTAACCAGAAGATGAGAGAGAATGAAAGGACGTTGGGTTAAGTACGCACTCACGGGAGCGATGGTTGCTATCCTCGCAGCCTGTACTTCTAAACCGACCGATCGCGGTCAACAATATAAAGACGGGAAATTTTCCCAGCCATTTTCCCTGGTGAATCAGCCCGACGCCGTTGGTGCCCCAATTAATGCTGGCGATTTTTCTGAGCAAGTGAGCCAGATTCGCAGCGCCGCGCCACGCCTCTATACCAGTCAAAGTAATCTCTATAATGCCATCCAGGATTGGCTGCGCGCCGGTGGTGATACGCGCACTCTGCGTCAGTTCGGCCTTGACGCCTGGCAGATGGAAGGTACCGATAATTACGGCAACGTCCAGTTCACCGGCTATTACACCCCGGTTATTCAGGCGCGCCATACGCGTCAGGGCGAGTTCCAGTATCCTATTTACCGTATGCCGCCCAAACGCGGCCGTCTGCCCTCACGTGCGGAGATCTATGCAGGTGCGCTGAGCGAAAGCTACGTGCTGGCTTACAGCAATTCGCTGATGGATAACTTCATTATGGATGTGCAGGGCAGCGGTTATATCGACTTTGGCGACGGCAGCCCGCTTAACTTCTTTAGTTATGGTGGTAAAAATGGCCATGCCTACCGCAGTATCGGCAAAGTGCTGATCGATCGCGGAGAAGTAAAGAAAGAAGATATGTCGATGCAGGCTATCCGTGAATGGGGCGCAAAACACAGCGAAGCGGAAGTGCGCGCACTGCTGGAAGAGAATGCCTCGTTTGTGTTCTTTAAACCGCAGTCCTGGGCGCCGGTAAAAGGGGCCAGTGCGGTGCCGTTGATTGGCCGGGCTTCTGTTGCCTCCGATCGTAGCGTGATCCCGCCGGGAACGACGCTGCTGGCCGAAGTACCCCAGTTGGATAATAACGGTAAATTTAACGGCCAGTATGAGTTACGTTTGATGGTGGCGCTGGATGTCGGCGGCGCTATCAAAGGCCAGCACTTCGATATTTACCAGGGTATTGGCCCGGATGCCGGTCATCGCGCTGGCTGGTACAACCATTATGGCCGCGTCTGGGTGCTGAAAAACGCGCCAGGCACGGGCGGCGTCTTCAGCGGCTGAGTGTGGTAAACTTCTTCCCTTGCCCGAATCCGGGCGAGGGGAGTTTCCTTGTTTTCATGTCTGAGGTTTTATGTCTGTAGTCATCAGCGACGCCTGGCGCCAGCGCTTTGGCGGTACGGCGCGTTTATACGGTGAAAATGCCCTGCAATGGTTTGCCGAGGCGCATATTTGCGTGGTGGGCATTGGCGGCGTTGGTTCCTGGGCGGCGGAAGCGCTGGCAAGAACGGGTATCGGCGCCATCACGCTGATTGATATGGATGATGTCTGCGTGACCAATACCAACCGTCAGATCCATGCCCTGCGCGACAACGTCGGCCTGGCAAAAGCGGAGGTGATGGCAGACCGCATACGGCAGATCAATCCGGAATGTGTGGTCACGGTCATTGATGATTTCGTTACGGTCGACAACGTGGCCGAACTGATGAGCCGTGGTTACAGCTATGTGATCGATGCCATTGATAGCGTTCGCCCGAAAGCGGCGCTGATCGCCTGGTGTCGTCGCAACAAGATCCCGCTGGTCACCACCGGTGGCGCGGGCGGGCAGATTGATCCTACCCAGATCCAGGTGAGCGATCTGGCGAAGACGATTCAGGATCCGCTGGCGGCAAAATTGCGCGAGCGGCTGAAAAGTGATTTCGGTGTGGTGAAGAACAGCAAAGGTAAACTGGGCGTGGACTGCGTGTTTTCCAGCGAGGCGCTGGTTTATCCGCAGGCGGATGGTTCCGTCTGTGCGATGAAAAGCACGGCGGAAGGGCCAAAACGGATGGACTGCGCCTCGGGCTTTGGTGCGGCAACTATGGTCACCGCGACCTTTGGCTTTGTCGCGGTGTCCCATGCGTTAAAAAAATTGATGGCGAAAGCCTCGCGTCAGGCCAGCGCCTGACGGGCGGCATCCTGTACGGCGGCGGCCAGCGCCGCCAGCCCCTGACTACGCGACGCGCTAAGCTGCGCGCGCAGACCAAGCTCATCAAACAATGCCAGCGGATCGCCTTTCAGCAGATCGGCGGGCTGCTTCCCTTCTATTGAGGTTAATAACACCGCCATTAATCCGCGCACAATCCGGCCTTCACTGTCGCCAAAGAAATGCAGGCGGCCATCGGCCGCAGGCGTCGCGCCCAGCCAGACACGATTTTCACAACCGGGAATTTCCCGCGCCTGGGCTTTGAGTTCGTCACTGGCTGCAGGCAGCTGTTTGCCCAGCATGATCAGCTGGCGGTATTTATCTTCCCACTGGGTGAGCGCACCAAAGGTCTGGCGCAGTGTTTCTTCGGTGATCACGGAGCCGAACGGGTGTCCGGCAAAAGCTGGGTTTGTCATTCATCCACCAGTATTTCCAGCGCGCGGTCAACAGCGTTCACCAACGCATCTACATCATGTTGCGTATTATACGGGGCGAAAGAAGCCCGCAATGTGCCTTTTACGCCAAGGGCTGCCAACAGCGGTTGCGCGCAGTGCTGCCCGGCACGCAGAGCGATACCGTAGCCGGCCAGCAGTGTCACCATATCGCTGTGATGGACGCCGGCAAAATCAAACGCCAGCAGGCTGGAGTCCTGGCAGCGGAACGAGCGAAACCCCGGACGCTGCGCCAGTTTCTCTTCCGCAAGCGTTGCCAGGCCCCGGCTATAGCTTTCTGCCTGGGCGTTATCCTGGGTGTTCAGCCATTCAAGGGCGGCGCTCAGGCCAATCACACCAGCCACATTTGGTGTGCCCGCTTCCAGTTTGTAGGGCGCAGGTTGCGTAGTAAAACCGTCGAAAGAGACTTCGGTGATCATCTTGCCGCCGCCAAGCCACGGCGACATTGCCTCCAGCAGAGCGGTTTTTCCATACAGCACGCCGATCCCATTTGGGCCATACAACTTATGGCCCGAAAAAGCATAAAAATCGATATCCAGCCGCTGAACATCCGCCGGAAAATGCACCACGCCTTGTGCGCCATCCACCATCACGACCATACCCGCCGCATGCGCAAGGGTAATGGCACGCTGGAGATCCGGGCAGCCGCCAGTGACGTTCGACATTTGGCCCAGCGCCAGGATGCGGCTACGCGGGGTAATGAGCTGCGCAAGTTGCGCGATGTCTGGCAGGTGATCGGCGCCCAGCGGTAGTTTGACGACCCGTGCGCCAGTCTGCTGAGCCACCATCAGCCAGGGCACCAGGTTAGCGTGATGCTCGGCTTCGCTGACGATGATTTCATCGTTGGGTTGCAGCCGTGGCCGGCCATAACTCTGCGCCACCATATTGATGGATTCCGTGGTGCCGCGTGTCCAGACAATATTTTTACCGGAGGGGGCGTTAATCAGCGCTGCGACTTGATCCCGGGCGGCCTCATAGCGCGCAGTCAGTTGTTGTGCCTCGGCAAACTGGCTGCGGTGTACGTTTCCGGCACTCAGGCTGTAGAACTGTTGGGTGGCATCGATCACCGCCTGCGGTTTTAAGGCAGTGGCGGCGCTGTCGAGATAGACGCCAGCATCAGCAAGTGCCGGAAACTGGGCGCGAAAAAGCGATGGATTAAATGCGTTCATGGGATTCCTCATGCCAATGATGCGATCGTCGCGCAATTTTTCCCCCGGAGCAAGGATGTTGCGCACCATCAGAATTGTCTGTTTGTCCTGGCAGAGTCGGCGAAGCAGGTTATGCTGGATAATGTTAGTTAAATGTTTTGGCCTCTTCCCGGAAGAGGTTTTCACAGCATTAATTGCCAAAAGGAGAAGAAGATGAAAAAGGCTGCCGCAATTATATCTGCCTGTATGTTTACTTTTGCACTGAGCGCCTGTTCTGGTCCGAACTATGCCCTGCATACCAATGACGGGCGGACTATCGTCTCTGAGGGGAAACCGAAAACGGACGATCAAACAGGATTGATTTCTTATAAAGATGCCAATGGGAATGAGCAGCAGATTAACCGTACTGACGTGAAAGAGATGGTTGCGCTGGAGAAAAACTAAGCCAGTGCAGGGTAAAAAAAAGCACCGCAATTTTGCGGTGCTACATTAATCACTATGGACAGACAGGGTAAATGTACAGGAAGTGAAAAAGGGGTAGCGTTGCTACCGGGGTCTGAATAGCAGACCAATTGCAAACACAACAACACAACATCACAACCGTAAGCCAAAAGCCCTTCAGAACACGCATTCCAAAAAAAGCTTCTCGTTCCGGCTCAGGAAGTGCCGCCACTATAGGTATTTGCTGGTAGAAGCTCAACGGACAATTTATAATGGCTCAGATAAAAAAAACTAATAGGTTAACCATTGTTTCCTGTTTGTTAAATTGAGTTTACATCTAAGCCTGATAACCATGTCCAAGCGATTACCACCACTGAATGCATTACGTGTTTTTGATGCCGCTGCCCGCCATTTAAGTTTTACTCGCGCTGCTGATGAGCTTTTTGTGACGCAGGCCGCAGTAAGCCATCAAATCAAGTCTCTCGAGGATTTCCTCGGCCTGAAACTCTTCCGGCGGCGCAACCGATCGTTGCTGCTTACCGAAGAAGGTCAAAGCTATTTTCAGGATATCAAAGAGATTTTTTCTCAGCTGAATGAAGCGACCCGCAAGCTCCAGGCGCGTAGCGCGAAAGGGGCGTTGACGGTCAGTTTATTACCCAGTTTTGCCATTCAATGGCTGGTGCCCAGACTCTCAAGCTTTAACTCAGCTTATCCGGGAATCGATGTGCGTATCCAGGCGGTGGATCGTGAAGAGGATAAACTGGCGGATGATGTCGACGTGGCGATTTTTTATGGCCGTGGTAACTGGCCAGGCCTGCGCGTTGAAAAATTGTACGCAGAATATCTGCTTCCTGTCTGTTCGCCGTTGCTGCTTACGGGCGATAAGCCCTTGAAGAAACCCGAAGATCTGGCGCAGCACACATTATTACACGACGCATCCCGCCGGGACTGGCAAACTTATACGCGCCAGTTAGGTCTTAATCTCAACGTCCAGCAAGGGCCGATATTTAGCCATAGCTCAATGGTGCTGCAGGCGGCTATCCACGGGCAGGGCATTGCGCTGGCCAATAACGTGATGGCGCAATCCGAAATTGAGGCGGGTCGGCTGGTCTGTCCTTTTAATGATGTTTTGGTCAGTAAAAATGCGTTTTATCTGGTTTGTCATGACAGTCAGGCAGAACTGGGTAAAATAGCCGCCTTCCGTCAGTGGATACTGGCAAAAGCGGCAAACGAACAGGAAAAATTCCGTTTTCGCTACGAACAATAATTCGCACGCTGTTGCGTGTATGACTTTTAGGGTAACCACATGACCAGCCGTTTTATGCTGATTTTCGCCGCGGTAAGCGGTTTTGTGTTTGTCGCGCTGGGTGCGTTTGGCGCGCATGTTTTACAAAAATCATTGGGCGTGATCCAGATGAGCTGGATCCAGACCGGCCTCGAATACCAGGCATTCCATACGCTGGCTATTTTTGGGCTGGCAGTGGCGATGCAACGCCGCATCAGTATCTGGTTCTACTGGAGCAGTGTTTTTCTGGCGTTGGGTACGGTGCTGTTTAGCGGCAGTCTCTACTGTCTGGCGCTGTCGGGTTTACGCCTGTGGGCGTTTGTTACACCAGTCGGTGGTGTGTGTTTTTTAATCGGCTGGACATTAATGTTTATTGGCGCAATCCGTTTGAAACGTAAGGGCGTTGTTCATGAATAAAGTGGTGTTGCTGTGCCGCCCAGGTTTTGAGAAAGAGTGTGCCGCAGAGATTACCGATAAAGCCGGCCGCCGTGAGGTGTTTGGTTTTGCGCGTGTGAAAGAGAACGCGGGGTATGTGGTTTTCGAATGCTACCAGCCCGACGATGCCGACAAACTGGCGCGCGAGCTGCCGTTTAGCTCCCTGATCTTTGCCCGCCAGATGTTCGTGGTCGGCGAATTGCTAAAAGACCTGCCGCCGGAAGATCGCATTACGCCGATCGTCGGCATGCTGCAGGGCGTAGTGGATAAAGGCGGCGATCTGCGTGTTGAAGTCGCTGATACCAACGAAAGCAAAGAGCTGATGAAGTTCTGCCGTAAGTTCACCGTGCCGCTGCGTGCGGCGCTGCGTGAGGCTGGCGTGCTGGCGCGGAGCGATTCGCCGAAACGCCCGGTGGTGCATATCTTCTTCATTGCGCCTGGCTGTTGTTATACCGGCTACTCCTACTCCTTTAACAACTCACCGTTCTATATGGGCATTCCCCGGCTTAAATTTCCGTCCGATGCGCCGAGCCGCTCAACACTGAAGCTGGAAGAGGCTTTCCACGTCTTTATTCCGGCGGATGAGTGGGACGAACGCCTGGCTAACGGTATGTATGCGGTAGATTTGGGCGCGTGCCCCGGCGGCTGGACCTATCAGCTGGTGAAACGCAACATGTGGGTCTACTCGGTAGATAACGGCCCGATGGCGCAAAGTCTGATGGACACCGGGCAGGTGACGTGGCTGCGGGAAGATGGCTTCCGCTATCGCCCTAACCGCAACAACATCTCCTGGATGGTGTGCGATATGGTGGAAAAACCGGCGAAGGTTGCCGCGTTGATGGCGCAGTGGCTGACGCAGGGCTGGTGCCGTGAAACCATTTTCAACCTTAAATTGCCCATGAAAAAGCGCTACGAAGAGGTGTCTAACAATCTGGCGTATATCCAGGCGCAACTGGATGAGCACGGTATTGCAGCACAGATCCAGGCCCGCCAGTTGTACCACGATCGTGAAGAAGTCACGGTGCATGTGCGCCGGATGTGGGCTGCGGTGGGCGGTCGCCGGGACGAACGCTGATCACCGTGCGCGTTTATTGCGTGAGCCCTCTTAAAAAAAGCGCCTGCGAAAGCAGGCGTTTTTTTTCATGCTCATTTGCCCGCTTTTGCCAGCTCTTTAACTAACGGCAGCATAATGCGCATCACATCGCGGCTGCGGCGTTCAATGCGGCCTGGCAGGGCGTGGTCAATATATTGCTGGTTATCCAACCGGGCATTGTGGCGGCTGATACCGTCCGGGAAGGCTTTCGATTTTGCCCGTTGTTGCTCGCCATCTTTATTACCTAAAGACCAGTTTGCGGCTTCCACCGACAGCACAGGAATGCCTGCCTTATCAAAAATCTCGGCGTCGTTGCAGCAACTGGTGCCTTTGGGGTAACGGGCATTCAACCCTGGATTACTGGTGGCCGCAATGCCCAGCGAGCGGGCCAGGGCTAAAGCCCGATCCCGCGTCAGTTTGCGCACGGAAGCGGGCGTATTCTTACCGCTGTTGAAATAAAGCTTATCGCCGACGATTAAATTATTCAGGTTGATCACCAACAGGGTGTGTTTCTTCTCTACATCGCTCATGCGATCCAGCAAGTTTGTGGCACCGAGCCTGCCTTCCTCTTCGCCGCTGGTGGCGATAAAACGGATGCTGTATTGCGTCTGCACGGGTTTAAGCGCCTGCGCCAGTTCCAGCATCACCCCCAGACTGGCCGCATTATCGTCAATGCCCTGCAGCGTTAAACCGCCCAGGTTGTTGTCGACATCGGCATCGCTGCGCGGCGCATACGTATCGAGATGCGCCATAATGATGATTTGCAGCGGCGACTTGCCACTGTGCGCGGCGATGACGGTACTGCCGGTCACGTTTTGCCAGCTCTGCTGATTATCTTTTGCCGTGTAGCTGTAACGCGTTTTGAATTTACGAATATTACTCTCGTACCCCATTTGCGTGAACTGCTGCTGAAGATAGTCAGCCGAGAGCATTTCTGCGGGGGTTCCGGTCATGCGGCCAGGAAACAGAGTGGCAATATGACGCGCCTGTTGGTTGGCAAACTCACCGGGCTGGGAAGGGCGGGCATGCGCCGGGAGGATAAAGCATACGCCGAGCGCCAGAGCAGCGGTACGGTGGCGCAATGCGGAAAACATAGAGAATCCTTTATGCAGTATTATTTTTGACGCGCTTAGTATGAAACTGTGACCCGCTTTACACAATTTCATTTTTCTTAACCTTGCGAAAATGCTGGCGTTAAGCACTTTTTGGTATTTGCTTTGCCTGAGCGTTATTCCTTTGCGGAACTACTCATTCCAATTCGTAATTTCATTCGTTCTAAGCCGCCCCCTATAGTCCCTCTATTACTGGCTGTGAGTGAGTTGTCGCGTTGTGGATTACCTGCCGTTATTTGCTGCTGTAAAAGACCGCCCGGTTTTGGTGATTGGTGGCGGCGAGATCGCCGCGCGCAAAATCACTTTTTTGCGTCGTGCCGGGGCACGCGTCCTGATCGTGGCGCGGCATCTGGAGCCAGAGCTTTTGACGCTTGCCGAACAGCAGGCGGTTCAGTGGCTGGCGAGCGAGTTTGATGAATCCCAACTGGACAGTGTCTTTCTGGTGATAGCTGCGACCGACGACAGCGCGCTTAACCGCCGTGTTTTTGATGCCGCCAATGCGCGCCACCGTCTGGTGAACGTGGTGGATGACCAGCCGTTGTGTTCCTTTATTTTCCCGTCGATTGTTGATCGATCGCCCCTGTTGGTGGCCATTTCGTCCGGCGGCAACGCGCCGGTGCTGGCACGCCTGCTACGCGAAAAAATCGAGGCGTTACTGCCGGGCAATCTGGGGCGCATGGCTGAGGTGGCCGGGCGCTGGCGCACGCGCATTAAAGCTTTTCGTCGCTCGACAGATGAGCGTCGGCGTTTTTGGGAGAGCGCCTTTCGCGGGCGTTTTGCCAGTCTGATGGCTGCCGGAGATGAACCGGCGGCAGAAAAAGCGCTGGAAGCAGAACTGACGCAGCCTGGTTCTGCAGGCGGGGAGATTATCCTTGTCGGTGCCGGGCCTGGCGATGCCGGGCTGCTAACGCTTCGCGGTTTGCAAGTGATCCAGCAGGCGGATGTGGTTTTTTACGATCATCTGGTCAGCGCGCAAGTGCTGGAGCTTACCCGCCGTGACGCCGAAAAAATTTGCGTTGGCAAACGTGCCGGCGGGCATGCGGTAGCGCAACACGATACCAATCGAATGTTGGTAGACGCTGCCCGCGAAGGGAAAACGGTGGTGCGCCTCAAAGGTGGCGATCCGTTTATTTTCGGCCGTGGCGGTGAAGAGTTACAGGCCGCGGCGCAGGCTGGCATCCCTTTTCAGGTGGTGCCTGGCGTGACGGCGGCATCGGGCGCTACCGCGTATGCCGGTATTCCGCTGACGCACCGGGATTTTGCCCAAAGCGTGACTTTTGTCACCGGGCATTACAAGGCCGACAGCGCGCCATTCGACTGGTCACTGCTGGCGCAAAGCCGCCAGACGCTGGCTATTTATATGGGCACGATGAAAGCGGCGGAAATCAGCGCCCAACTGATCGCCCACGGGCGCGACAAAACAACCCCGGTCGCGGTGATCGCACGTGGTACGCGCACGGATCAACATGTGTCGACCGGCACACTGGAACAACTTGAGGAACTGGCGAAAGCGGCCCCCATGCCCGCTTTGTTAGTGATAGGCGAAGTGGTTCGGCTGCATCACGAACTCGCCTGGTTCCGGCATACGACAGGAACGGAAGCGTTCGACGCTTCTGTGATTAATCTGGCTTAAGGAATGGTTATGGACCAAAAACGACTCACTCATCTGCGACAACTGGAAGCGGAAAGCATCCATATCATCCGCGAAGTGGCCGCCGAATTTTCCAACCCGGTGATGATGTATTCCATCGGCAAAGATTCCAGCGTGATGCTGCACCTGGCGCGTAAAGCCTTTTACCCCGGCACGCTGCCGTTCCCGCTGCTGCACGTGGACACTGGCTGGAAATTCCGTGAGATGTATGAATTCCGTGACCGTACCGCGAAAGCCTACGGGTGTGAGCTACTGGTGCATAAAAACCCGGAAGGGGTGGCGATGGGGATCAACCCGTTCGTGCATGGCAGTGCAAAACATACCGACATCATGAAAACAGAAGGACTGAAGCAGGCGCTGAATAAGTACGGTTTTGATGCGGCTTTCGGCGGCGCGCGCCGGGACGAAGAGAAATCCCGTGCGAAAGAGCGTATTTACTCTTTCCGTGACCGTTTCCACCGCTGGGACCCGAAAAACCAGCGTCCGGAATTGTGGCATAACTACAACGGGCAAATTAATAAAGGCGAAAGCATTCGCGTGTTCCCGTTGTCGAACTGGACTGAACTGGATATCTGGCAGTATATCTACCTGGAAAATATCGAGATTGTTCCGCTGTATCTGGCGGCTGAGCGCCCGGTACTGGAGCGTGACGGTATGCTGATGATGATTGATGACGATCGAATCGATCTGCAGCCGGGTGAAGTGATCGCGCAGCGGATGGTGCGTTTCCGTACGCTCGGTTGCTGGCCGCTGACCGGGGCGGTGGAGTCGGAAGCGCAGACCCTACCGGAGATCATTGAAGAGATGCTGGTTTCCACCACCAGTGAACGTCAGGGCCGCGTGATTGATCGCGACCAGGCCGGCTCGATGGAGCTGAAAAAACGTCAGGGATATTTCTAAGGAGCCGCCATGAACACCACAATTGCACAACAAATTGCTAATGAAGGCGGCGTCGAAGCTTACCTGCATGCCCAGCAGCACAAAAGTCTGCTGCGCTTTCTGACCTGCGGCAGCGTCGATGACGGCAAAAGTACGTTAATCGGCCGTCTGTTGCATGACACTCGCCAGATCTACGAGGATCAACTCTCCACGCTGCATAACGACAGTAAGCGTCACGGCACCCAGGGCGAAAAACTGGACCTGGCGCTGCTGGTCGACGGGTTACAGGCGGAGCGCGAGCAGGGCATCACCATTGATGTCGCTTACCGTTACTTCTCCACGGAGAAGCGAAAATTTATCATTGCTGATACCCCAGGGCATGAGCAGTACACCCGCAATATGGCGACCGGTGCGTCGACGTGCGATCTGGCGATCCTGTTGATGGATGCGCGTAAAGGCGTGCTAGATCAGACCCGTCGCCACAGTTTTATCTCCACGCTGCTGGGGATTAAACATCTGGTCGTTGCGGTAAACAAAATGGATCTGGTGGCGTTTAGCGAAGAAACCTTCGAAAGCATCCGTCAGGACTATCTGACCTTTGCTGAACAACTGCCGGGTAATCTGGATATTCGCTTTGTGCCGCTGTCGGCGCTGGAAGGCGACAACGTGGCCAGCCAGAGCGCGCAAATGCCGTGGTACAGCGGCCCGACACTGCTTGAAGTGCTGGAAACCGTTGAGATTCAACGTGTTGTTGACACGCAGCCGATGCGCTTCCCGGTACAGTATGTGAACCGCCCGAACCTGGACTTTCGTGGCTTCTCCGGCACGCTGGCCTCCGGCGTGGTGAGGGTCGGCCAGCGCATCAAGGTGCTGCCGTCTGGCGTCGAGTCGGCCATTGCACGCATTGTCACCTTTGATGGCGATCTGCAAGAAGCCGGTGCAGGCGAGGCGATCACGTTGGTGCTGAAAGATGAAATTGATATCAGCCGTGGCGACCTGATCCTGGATGCGCAGGAGACGCTACCCGCGGTGCAGAGCGCAGCGCTCGACGTCGTCTGGATGGCGGAGCAACCGTTGCAAGCGGGGCAAAGCTACGACGTAAAAGTCGCGGGCAAGAAAACCCGTGCCCGCGTGGATAACATTCACTATCAGGTGGATATCAATAACCTGACTCAGCGCCAGGTGGAAAGCCTGCCGTTGAACGGCATTGGGCTGGTGGATTTGACCTTTGATGAACCGCTAACGCTGGATGCCTACCAGCAGAACCCGGTGACAGGCGGCATTATCTTTATTGATCGACTGAGTAATGTGACCGTGGGTGCAGGGATGGTACGTGAAGTGTACCAGCAGCAACAGGCCAGCGCCGGGGAGTTCAGCGCCTTCGAACTGGAGCTGAATCAGCTGATTCGTAAGCACTTCCCGCACTGGGGCGCGCGCGATCTGCTGGGAGGTAAGTAATGGCGCAGCATGACAAAAACGTCGTCTGGCATGCTCATCCGGTCACGGCTGAGCAGCGCGAGCAACTCCACGGTCATCGTGGGGTTGTGCTGTGGTTTACCGGGCTATCCGGCTCGGGCAAATCCACTGTCGCCGGGGCGTTGGAAGAGGCGCTGCATCGCGCAGGGGTCAGCACCTATTTGCTGGATGGCGATAATGTGCGCCACGGCTTATGCAGCGATCTGGGCTTTAGCGATGCCGATCGTAAGGAGAACATCCGCCGGGTGGGCGAAGTCGCCCGTCTGATGGTCGACTCGGGGCTGGTGGTGTTAACCGCTTTTATTTCTCCGCACCGGGCAGAGCGCCAGATGGTGCGCGAACGCCTGGGAGAAGGGCGTTTTATCGAAGTGTTTGTCGATACGCCGTTAGCGATTTGCGAAGCGCGCGATCCGAAGGGACTGTATAAGAAAGCGCGTGCGGGTGAACTGCGTAATTTCACCGGTATCGACTCGGTTTACGAAGCGCCGGATTCACCGGAAGTTCACCTCGACGGAGAACAATTGGTAACAAATTTGGTGAGCCAATTATTCGATCTCCTCCGACAGGGCGATATTATCAGATCCTGAGACGGTACTGGCGATACCCGCCATCTTCAGGTCACCCCGGCGTTTACTCACGCGCTTCCTGATGATTGCGCGTATCCCCTTTTGCCGGTCGTTCAGGTAACAGGATCAGATATGCGCAACAGTCAGAACATCACCCTCTCCCGGTCAGAGTCGCTAACGACTCCGACACACGACGAAACCACATGGTCGCTACCCGGCGCCGTAGTGGGATTCATCGCATGGCTGCTTGCGCTGGCGATCCCGTTCATGATCTATGGCCCCAATACCCTGTTCTTCTTTCTCTACACCTGGCCTTTCTTTCTGGCGTTGATGCCCGTTTCGGTGGTGGTCGGCATTGCGCTGCACTCGTTGCTGAGTGGTAAACTGCTGTTCAGTAGCGTGGCGACACTGCTCACCGTGATCGCGATGTTCGGCGTGCTGTTTATGTGGCTGCTTGGCTAAGCAGAGGCCTGCTTCAAACGGTAACGCAGGTTAAGGCAATGTGTCCGGTATGTAGACTACGGATCGGCGTACAAATATGCTAAAGTCGGCGCTTGCGCGGTATCACCCGGCCCCGGAGTGGAGCCTGACAAAAAGTTATGGGATGATGATGCCGTTTTTCAGGGGGCAGGATGGGTAAACTAACGCTGCTATTGCTGGCTTTGCTGGTCTGGCTACAGTACTCGCTGTGGTTTGGCAAGAATGGTCTGCACGATTACGGCCGCGTCAGCGAAGATGTGGCAGCACAGCAGGCGACGAACGCCAAATTAAAAGCGCGCAACGATCAGCTTTTCGCCGAAATTGACGACCTCAATGGCGGTCAGGAAGCTATCGAGGAACGTGCACGTAATGAATTAACCATGACGAAACCGGGCGAAACCTTTTATCGTCTGGTGCCGGATGCATCGAAACGCACGCCGGGGTCAGCGCAAAACACACAAAATACACAAAACAGACCTTAACCAGTCCCGGATTTACGACATGTCAGCAATGATTCCGGACGTCTGTGCTGTGGTGCCGGCCGCCGGATTCGGCCGCCGCATGCAAACGGAATGTCCTAAGCAGTATCTCTCCATCGGCGATAAAACGATCCTTGAGCACGCGGTTTCCGCGCTGCTCGCGCACCCGCGCGTTGGCCGGGTGATCATCGCTGTGAGTCCTGGCGACGAACGCTTCGCCAGTCTTTCCCTTGCTCAACATCCGCAGATCACGGTGGTGGATGGCGGTGCCGAGCGTGCCGATTCCGTGCTGGCGGGGCTGAAAGCCGCCGCGGGCGCAGAGTGGGTGCTGGTGCACGATGCTGCGCGCCCGTGCCTGCATCAGGATGATCTCGAACGTCTGCTGCAATTGAGCGCCACCAGCCGCATTGGCGGCATTCTTGCAGCCCCGGTACGCGATACCATGAAACGCGCTGAACCGGGGAAAACCGCGATTGCCCATACCGTTGAGCGCAATGATTTATGGCATGCGCTGACGCCGCAATTTTTCCCGCTGGCGCTGCTGCATGACTGCCTTGTTCGGGCGATGAACGACGGGGCGGTCATTACAGATGAAGCATCGGCGCTGGAACATTGCGGTTTCCATCCGGAGCTGGTCGCCGGGCGAGCAGACAATATCAAAGTGACACGACCTGAAGATTTACGACTCGCAGAATTCTATCTGACCCATTCAGACCTCCAGGAGAAAGCATAAATGCGCATAGGACACGGTTTTGACGTACACGCCTTTGGCGGAGAAGGCCCGATTATTATCGGTGGCGTACGCATTCCCTATGAAAAAGGGCTGCTGGCGCACTCCGATGGCGATGTGGCGCTGCACGCGCTGACCGATGCCCTGCTGGGTGCTGCGGCGCTGGGGGATATAGGAAAGCTCTTTCCGGATACTGACGCGTCCTACAAAGGCGCAGACAGCCGTGGGCTGCTGCGCGAAGCCTGGCGCCGTATTCAGGCCAAAGGTTATACCCTGGGTAACGTTGACGTCACCATCATTGCGCAGGCTCCCAAAATGTTGCCGCATATTCCGCAAATGCGAGTTTTTATTGCCGAAGATCTCGGCTGCCACATGGATGATGTCAACGTAAAAGCCACCACCACCGAGAAGCTTGGTTTTACCGGGCGTGGCGAAGGTATTGCCTGTGAAGCGGTCGCGCTGCTGGTAAAGGCGGCCAAATGATCGATTTTGATGATTTGACTTTTTTGCACGGGAAACCGGTTAGCAAGGGTGTATTGAAGGCCAGCCCGGAAGATTTTGTGGTGGTGGAAGATCTTGGCTTCAAACCGGATGGCGAGGGCGAGCACATTCTTGTCCGAATTCTGAAAAAAGGGTGTAACACGCGCTTCGTCGCTGACGCGCTGGCAAAATTCCTTAAAATTCATGCACGCGAAGTGAGTTTCGCCGGGCAGAAAGATAAGCATGCTGTCACGGAGCAGTGGCTGTGTGCGCGCGTGCCAGGTAATGCAATGCCGGATCTCAGCGCGTTTCAGCTTGAGGGTTGCACGGTGCTGGAGTATGCCCGTCATAAACGCAAACTGCGTCTGGGTGCCTTGCAGGGGAATGCTTTTACGCTGGTGTTACGTGAAATCAGCGATCGTGCAGATGTTGAAACGCGTTTGCAGACCATCATGGAGCAGGGCGTGCCTAACTATTTTGGCGCGCAGCGTTTTGGCATCGGTGGCAGTAACCTGCAGGGCGCGCTGCGTTGGGCGCAGAGCGATGCGCCTGTGCGCGATCGTAATAAGCGCAGTTTCTGGTTGTCGGCGGCACGCAGTGCATTGTTTAACCAGATCGTAAGCGAGCGACTGAAGAAAACGGACTTTAATCAAGTTGTTGATGGCGATGCGCTACAATTAGCGGGGCGCGGCAGTTGGTTCGTTGCCACCCCGGAAGAGCGGGTGGAACTGCAATCGCGCGTTGACGATAAAGCGTTGCTGGTGACCGCAGCGCTGCCGGGCAGCGGTGAATGGGGAACTCAGCGTGAAGCGCTGGCCTTTGAACAATCAGCCATTGCCGATGCGCCGGAATTACAGGCGCTGCTGCAGCGCGAGAAGGTCGAGGCCGCACGCCGTGCAATGCTGCTCTATCCGCAGTCGCTTTGCTGGGACTGGTGGGATGATGCCACTGTCGAATTACGTTTCTGGTTGCCGGCGGGAAGCTTTGCAACCAGTGTTATCAGGGAACTCATTAACACATCGGGTGATTATGCGAATATTGCTGAGTAACGATGACGGGGTCCATGCGCCGGGTATCCAGACGCTGGCTAAGGCTCTCAGGGAGTTTGCCGATGTTCAGGTCGTCGCTCCCGATCGTAACCGCAGCGGCGCATCGAATTCGTTGACGCTTGAATCCTCGCTCCGAACTTTTACGTTTGATAACGGCGACATTGCCGTACAGATGGGCACCCCGACGGACTGTGTCTATCTTGGCGTTAATGCGCTCATGCGTCCGCGACCAGACGTCGTTGTCTCGGGTATTAACGCCGGGCCAAATCTTGGCGATGATGTTATCTATTCCGGGACTGTCGCCGCCGCAATGGAAGGCCGCCATCTGGGCTTCCCCGCGCTAGCGGTGTCGCTCAACGGTCATACCCACTATCAAACCGCGGCAGCGGTCACCTGCTCAATCCTGCGGGCGCTGAGCCGCGAGCCGCTGCGTACCGGACGGATTCTCAATATCAATGTGCCGGATCTCCCGCTTGAGGAGATCAAAGGCATCCGTGTTACCCGCTGTGGCAGCCGCCATCCGGCCGATCAGGTGATCCCGCAGGAAGATCCCCGTGGCAATACGCTGTACTGGATTGGGCCGCCTGGTGAGAAATGCGATGCCGGGCCGGACACCGATTTTGCCGCCATTGATGAAGGTTACGTCTCCGTCACGCCGCTGCATGTGGATTTAACGGCTTACAGCGCGCATGATGTGGTGTCGGGTTGGTTGGAGCGTGCCGGGGTGAACAGGCAATGGTAAGCAAACGCGTACAGGATCTTCTCGCTCAATTACGCGCGCAAGGCATCAAAAATGAACAGGTGCTTGAGGCGCTGTCATTGGTGCCGCGCGAGAAATTTATCGATGAAGCGTTTGAACATAAAGCGTGGGAAAACGTCGCGCTGCCGATTGGCCAGGGGCAAACTATTTCCCAGCCTTATATGGTAGCGCGAATGACCGAGCTGCTGGAATTGACCCCAGCCTCCCGCGTGCTGGAGATCGGTACAGGCTCCGGGTATCAAACGGCCATCCTGGCGCAACTGGTGCACCATGTCTGCTCCGTTGAGCGAATTAAAGGATTGCAGTGGCAGGCGCGTCGACGGCTGAAACAGCTGGATTTGCACAATGTCTCTACGCGGCACGGTGATGGCTGGCAAGGCTGGCAGGCGCGCGCGCCGTTTGATGCGATTATCGTCACCGCCGCACCGCCGGAAATTCCAGCTGCGCTCATGGCGCAGTTGGATGAGGGCGGCATTCTCGTTTTGCCCGTGGGCGATGAACAACAGCAGTTGAAGCGTGTTCGTCGGCGTGGCAGCGAATTTATTATCGATACCGTTGAAGCCGTGCGCTTTGTTCCGCTGGTAAGAGGCGAACTGGCCTGAGAAACAGAGTTTTCCTGGGTTTTTCAGGCAATAACAGCGTATGGTGGGCAAATTTGCCGCCGACGTTAGCGGTTATTTTTTAAGTCATTGGTAACATACATATTGTTGGGGGAAAAATGAGCACGGGAAGCCCTAAATTCACCGTACGTCGTGTTGCGGCAGTGTCGCTGGTTTCAATTTGGCTGGCGGGGTGTTCAAATTCCACTAACGCGCCAGCGCCTGTGAGTTCCGTAGGCGGCACTAGCAGCGCAAGTTCCGGTTCCAGTTCCGGCGGGATGCTGATTACTCCGCCGCCAAAACTGGGCACTTCTGCACAGCAGCAACCACAAATTCAACCGGTGCAGCGTCCGACTGTACAGCCCACACAGATCCAGCCTGTGGCTCAGCAGCCTGTGCAGACCGTGAATGGTCGTATCGTCTATAACCGCCAGTATGGGAACATTCCGAAAGGTAGCTATACGGGCGGCAGCACTTATACCGTTAAACGCGGGGATACGCTGTTTTATATCGCCTGGATCACCGGGAACGATTTCCGCGATTTGGCGCAGCGAAACCACGTTGCAGCCCCGTATGGACTGGAAGTCGGGCAAACGCTGCAGGTTGGCAATGCATCTGGTACACCAATTACTGGCGGAAATGCAATAACTCAGGCTGATGCAACTGCGCAAGGAATCGTCTCAAAACCTGCACAAAATTCAACCGTAGTGGTTGCTTCAAAACCGACAATTACGTATTCTGAGGATTCAGGTGAACAAAGTGCTAATAAAATGTTGCCTAATAACAAGCCTGCAACAGTAGTTACAGCGCCTGTTACTGCACCCTCTGTTAGCACAACCGAACCGACTGCCAGCAGTACTTCCACCAGTTCGCCAATCTCTTCCTGGCGCTGGCCGACTGAGGGCAAAGTTATCGATAACTTCTCTGCTACCGAAGGTGGCAACAAGGGGGTCGATATCTCGGGTAGCAAAGGACAGGCTATCGTCGCGACCGCAGATGGGCGCGTTGTATATGCCGGTAATGCGCTACGCGGTTACGGGAACCTCATCATTATTAAACATAACGATGATTACCTGAGTGCCTACGCCCATAACGATACGATGCTGGTCCGGGAACAACAAGAAGTTAAGGCGGGGCAGAAAATAGCTACCATGGGTAGCACCGGAACCAGTTCTACACGCTTGCATTTTGAAATTCGTTACAAGGGGAAATCCGTTAACCCGCTGCGTTATTTGCCGCAGCGATAAATCGGTGCAAAGTGTTTGAAACACGCCTTTGTTGAGCCGTTGCAGCGCGCGCAGATGCCGCTGCAACGGGCGAAATAAAGTGTGGTTTGGCGCTTTGCCCAGGGATCACGGGTAGGAGCCACCTTATGAGTCAGAATACGCTGAAAGTTCATGATCTAAATGAAGATGCGGAATTTGATGAGAACGGAGCAGAGGTTTTTGACGAAAAAGCCTTAGTAGAAGAGGAACCCAGTGATATCGACCTGGCCGAAGAGGAGTTGTTATCGCAGGGTGCCACCCAGCGTGTTTTAGACGCGACTCAGCTGTATCTGGGCGAAATTGGATATTCCCCATTATTAACGGCCGAAGAAGAAGTCTATTTTGCACGCCGTGCATTACGTGGAGATGTTGCCTCCCGCCGTCGCATGATCGAAAGTAACCTGCGTCTGGTGGTTAAAATTGCCCGTCGTTACAGCAATCGTGGTCTGGCGCTGCTGGATCTGATTGAAGAGGGTAATCTGGGCTTGATCCGCGCTGTTGAAAAATTCGACCCTGAACGTGGGTTCCGTTTCTCAACATATGCAACCTGGTGGATCCGTCAGACCATTGAACGGGCGATTATGAATCAAACCCGTACCATTCGTCTGCCGATTCACATTGTTAAAGAGCTGAACGTCTATCTGCGTACAGCGCGCGAGTTGTCCCATAAGCTGGACCACGAGCCGAGTGCGGAAGAGATTGCCGAACAGCTGGATAAACCCGTTGATGATGTCAGCCGTATGCTGCGTCTCAATGAGCGCATTACCTCAGTTGACACCCCGCTGGGTGGTGATTCTGAAAAAGCGCTGCTGGATATCCTGGCCGATGAAAAAGACAACGGCCCGGAAGACACCACGCAGGACGATGATATGAAGCAAAGCATCGTCAAATGGCTGTTCGAACTGAACGCCAAACAGCGTGAAGTGCTGGCGCGTCGTTTCGGTCTGCTGGGTTATGAAGCTGCGACACTGGAAGATGTTGGCCGCGAAATTGGCCTGACGCGTGAACGTGTTCGCCAGATTCAGGTTGAAGGTCTGCGTCGTTTGCGTGAAATCCTGCAAACGCAAGGGCTCAATATCGAAGCGCTGTTCCGCGAATAAGCACCTATTCAAGCCAAAAAGGCCGGTCGCATACGCTCCGGCCTTTTTCTTTGCCTGTTTTCCGGCTACTGCGCTTGTGCCGTTTCCTGCAAGTGACGCCAGACCCGCCGATCGCCTTCCTGTCTGAATACTACCGTTGACCAGCGTACATTTCCCCCGGACGGCAGACTGTGCGTTTCCTGGTAGCGCAGCACGGCGCCATCCTGCCACTCCGCCAGCACTTCAATGCAGTCCACCTGGATACGCAGCCCCGGTCGGACACCGCATTGCGCACGGAAAAAATCCGCCAGCGTGGCGTTATCAAGGCATGCGCCGCTGAGCGTTACCATCGTGAAATCCGGAGCAAACCGCGCCAGCAATGGTTCAAGGGGGCCTTCCCCCCGGCTAAGCCAGTTCTCAATGGCGATATGGGCATTAATCACTTCTGTGATGTTCGGGTTCATAACTTCTCCTGACGAAGGTGGTGAAGGGTGTGCCGGTTATCCAGCCGGAATGCGGCAAACAGAGGCAAAAGTGAGATAAAGGCCGCCGCGCTGAAGGTCCAGCGCCAGGCCTGCACCTGCGGCAGAACCTGCTGAAGCAGCCCCAGCCAAAGCGTCAGTGCAGTAGCGCCTGACAAAAAACTCAACTGTCGGTTGATGTTCCACAGTGCTGTGGCATCGGGCATATCCTGATGTGAGACGGTCAAAAAGGCGCTGCTTTGCGCAGTACTACTACACAAACTGCCGCCTGCGCCCATTAACCCAAACGCGGCAATAAGCATGCTGTACGCGCTCCCCGGCGTGATGGCGGTCAGCATCAGAATGCCGACGGCCTGCAGCAGACAGCCGCTAATAATGAGCGGCCTGGGGCCGACGCGATTGAAAAATTTACCGCTAACCAGAATGGCGATAAACGATGCCAGCGACCATGGGATCATTAATGCGCCGCTGGCGGCGGGCGTCATTCTCAGCGTCTGTTGCAGGTAAAACATCCCGACGACACTAATGCCAATAAACATCCCTGGCACGCAGAGGTAAACCACCATGGCAAAGCGCAGCAACGAGTTTCTTAGCAGCTGCAAGTGCAGCAGTCGCTTACTCCCTGCCGTTATCGGTGTTTCGTTAAGCCAAAGGCAGGCCAGCAGCAACGCCATGAGGGCTACAGGCACAGTAGCGAAGAAGGTCCAGCGCCAGTTTAAGGTTTGTACCAACAGTCCGCCGACCGCAGGCGAGCATGCAGGAGCCAGCAGGGCAACCAGCATAACCACGGAGGAGATTTTTGCGCGCTGATGCGGCGGGAACTGTTGCCACGTCAGAGCCTGTCCCACCGGGATCAGCAGACCACCGCCGACCCCCTGTATTACGCGCCAGAAAATCAGGCTGGCGAGCGAACCCGCGAGCCCGGCAGCAAGAGCGGCGGCGCTGAACACTGCCAACGACAGTATAAACAGCCGCCGTGCGCCAACCCGGCGTGTGAGCCATGCACTCAATGGCATGACCAGTGTCAGCCCGGCGATATAGCCATTGCTGACCCAGGCCAGTGCGGAGACGGAAGCCTGCAGTGTGGCCGCCATCGCCGGAAAGGCGATACTGGCAATAAACATATTGATTAAGTCGAGAAAAAAGCCCAGCAGGTAAACCACCGCGACTTTATTGCGATAAGCCATTCTTCATCCTCCGGAGTGGGTGCGGTAATGTAGCGGCCGAAAGCAGCGGGATAAACGGCGACAGCGGCGATATACTGTCAAATTATTTTTGACAGTGACGGGGCGCGCATGCTCAATTTGCAACGGATGACCTTCTTTGTGGCGGTGGTGGACAGCGGCAGTTTTACCGCCGCCGCCGCTGCGCTGGGGCAGACCAAAGCCGTGGTGAGTTTTAATATTCGCCAGCTGGAAAATGAGCTGGGAGTAACCTTGCTTCTGCGATCTACCCGCCGTCTGACGCTGACCGATGCGGGCACGCTGTTTTATCAACGAGGGGTGGAGTTGTTAAATGCCGCGGTGAACTTGCAGGATGAGGTGAGGGCCAGTCACACCGGGCTGAGTGGTGAACTGCGCATTACCACCACGCCGGAATATGGCGCGCAGGTCGTGATCCCTGCACTTGCGGCGTTCAGCCAGCTTCATCCGGCGCTGCGTATCCGTCATGTGGCGTCCTCGCATCATGCGGATTTGATTTCAGAGCGTTTTGATGTGGCCATTCGTCTCGGCCAGCTTGCTGATTCTCGTTATCGCGCGGCTTTACTCTCGCACTTTGCGATTTTGCCCGTCGCCGCGCCGCAGTGGCTGGCGACACAGCCTGTCACCTCGCTGGAGATGCTCGCGCAGACGCAGTGGATCATCCACGAACGGCTCACTACACCGCTGCGCTGGCAGGTGTGCGATGCCAGTGGCAACAGTGAAACGCTGGAAATTAAAACCGCAATGCGTTTGTCGGCAGACAGTGCTCAGGCGTTGATGGCCTTTGCCCTTGCCGGGTGCGGAGTGGCTTTGCTGCCGGAGTGGCTGGTGAGACGTGCGCTGGCAGAAGGGCGGTTAGTCCACGTTTTGCCCGCATATACCTTTAGGCAGCAAGGAGTTTATGCTTTGTACGCAGATGCACAGCATGTTCCGGCTAAAGTGCGCGCTTTTGTCGACTTCCTGCGCGCACGGCTTGATTAGCGCGACATCATTATCCGGCCTGCAACGGAGACAGGCCGGATAAGCGGCCCGGTTTTACACCAGGCTTTTCAGTCGGTAAATCCACTCCAGCGCCTGACGGGGCGTTAAGGTATCCGGATCGAGACTTTCCAGCGCTTCCAGCGCCGGGCTGGTTTCTTCCGCAGTAGCCAGCAGGGACATTTGCGTACCATCAATCTGCGTGGCCGCCGCACCTGGTGACAGGCTCTCCAGCTCTCGCAGTTTGCCGCGCGCACGTTTGATCACCTCTTTTGGCACGCCGGCCAGGGCCGCCACCGCCAGACCATAACTTTTGCTGGCTGCGCCATCCTGCACGCTATGCATAAAGGCGATGGTGTCACCATGCTCGAGTGCGTCGAGATGCACATTGGCCACGCCTTCCATTTTTTCTGGCAGTTGCGTCAGTTCAAAATAATGGGTCGCGAACAGCGTCAACGCTTTGATTTTATTCGCCAGATTCTCCGCGCAGGCCCATGCCAGCGACAAGCCATCATAGGTAGAGGTGCCGCGTCCAATCTCATCCATTAACACCAGGCTATTTTCCGTGGCGTTATGCAGGATGTTGGCGGTTTCGGTCATCTCTACCATAAACGTGGAGCGCCCGCTGGCCAGGTCATCGGCAGCGCCGACGCGGGTAAAGATGCGATCGATTGGCCCGATCTCCACTTTCTGTGCCGGTACGTAACTGCCGATATAAGCCAGTAGGGCAATCAGGGCAGTCTGGCGCATATAGGTGCTTTTACCCCCCATATTCGGCCCGGTAATGATCAGCATCCGACGCTGGGGCGATAAATTCAGCGGGTTGGCAATAAACGGCTCTTTCAGCACCTGCTCCACCACCGGGTGACGCCCCTCGCTGATGCGAATGCCCGGTTTTTCGCTAAAAGTCGGGCAACAATAATTCAGCGTATCCGCGCGTTCCGCCAGGTTCACCAGCACATCCAGTTCTGCCAGCGCAGACGCGCTCTGTTGTAGCTCTGCCAGGTGCGGCATCAGCAGATCGAACAGTTCGTCGTAAAGCTGTTTCTCCAGCGCCAGCGCTTTGCCTTTCGATGTAAGGACTTTGTCTTCGTACTCTTTCAGCTCAGGAATAATGTAGCGTTCGGCGTTTTTCAGCGTCTGGCGACGCACATAATGGATCGGCGCAAGGTGGCTTTGCCCACGGCTGATTTGAATAAAATAGCCATGCACGGCGTTATAACCGACTTTGAGCGTATCCAGCCCGAGGCGTTCGCGTTCGCGGATCTCCAGCCTGTCCAGATAATCGGTGGCGCCGTCAGCCAGGCCGCGCCACTCGTCGAGCTCAGCGTTATAGCCTGGCGCGATCACGCCGCCATCCCGCACCAGCACCGGCGGCGCGTCGATAATCGCACGCTCAAGCAGCTCACGCAGTTCGCTGAATTCGCCCATTTTTTCACGCAACACCTGCACCGGCGCGCTGTCGACATCCGCCAGCAGGTTGCGCAGCTCCGGCAGTTGCTGAAAAGCGTAGCGCATCCGCGCGAGGTCACGCGGGCGGGCTGTACGCAGCGCCAGGCGCGCCAGAATACGTTCCAGATCCCCGACCTGGCGCAGAACCGGCTGCAATTCGGCGGTACGTTCCTGTAACGCGCCGATGGTTTGCTGACGTTCAGTTAACACGCGGGTGTCGCGTACCGGCATATGCAGCCAGCGTTTCAACATGCGGCTACCCATGGCGGTAACGGTGCAATCCAGCACCGAGGCCAGCGTGTTTTCAATGCCGCCGGCCAGGTTTTGGGTGATTTCCAGATTTCGCCGCGTGGCGGCATCCATAATGATGGTGTCCTGCTGGCGTTCCATCGTGATAGAGCGGATATGCGGCAGGGCGGTGCGCTGCGTGTCTTTCACATATTGCAACAGACACCCGGCGGCGCACAGACCGCGCGGTGCGTTTTCCACGCCAAACCCCACCAGATCACGGGTGCCAAATTGCAGGTTCAGTTGCTGGCGCGCGGTATCGATTTCAAATTCCCACAGCGGGCGGCGACGCAGGCCGCGACGGCCTTCAATCAGTGCCGTTTCGGCAAAGTCTTCTGCATACAGCAGCTCCGCCGGGTTGGTGCGCTGCAACTCAGCGGCCATGGTGTCGCGATCGGCCGGTTCGCTAACGCGAAAACGCCCGGAACTGATATCCAGCGTGGCGTAGCCAAAGCCTTTGTTGTCCTGCCAGATTGCCGCCAGCAGGTTATCCTGACGCTCTTGCAGCAGCGCTTCATCACTGATGGTGCCCGGCGTGACAATACGCACGACTTTACGTTCGACCGGCCCTTTGCTGGTAGCCGGATCGCCAATTTGTTCGCAAATAGCCACCGACTCGCCAAGGCTTACCAGCTTCGCCAGATAGTTCTCGACGGCATGGTGCGGAACGCCCGCCATCGGGATCGGTTCACCCGCCGAGGCACCACGTTTGGTCAGCGAGATATCCATCAACTGCGATGCGCGTTTGGCATCGTCATAAAACAGCTCGTAGAAGTCGCCCATACGGTAGAACAGCAGGATATCCGGATGCTGCGCTTTCAGCTTCAGGTACTGCTGCATCATTGGGGTGTGGGCGTCGAAATTCTCAGTCGTACTCATCAGCTTATGATGTCCATTTTCTTAAATTTTAATGAGTTAGTGATATTTATTGTTCTCATTGAGTTTCACATCATCTCATCAGATCTTCTGAAACACTGGATTTCAGTTTTCAAATGCGCAGAGTGCATGATAACGGAGTCTTGATAGCAGGAAAACAAGAGGAAACCACCGTCGTCGCAAACGGCAGAAATGCTGAGTGCGGGGGATAAAGATATCGGTGGGGTCAGCGAAAATCGTGATTTACGCGTTTCCTGCTAAACAACCGAGGCTGCACAGTGAAAGTACCTGAATTAACAGATCAGGGGCTAGGTGAACGCCACCTGCCTGAGCATTTTGGAGACTGCAAAACCAACGATGACAAAGTCGTTCCGGGGTAATTTATCTGAAGGTTCATATCAGGTTCGTGGGATGTTTTATGCTGGTAATGTAGGCGCGTTGAATAAACGTAATACCGCATTAAATTATTTGCAAACACGTTATAATCCTCATTAACGGCATTATTGCCAAACGGGGTAAAAGTGCAGGCTAGTAAAGTTCTATTGAAGCTATTATTGCCAGTGGGCTGAATAGGTAGGGCGGTTTGATACCATTTTTGTCACAACTTACTTGCATAATCCAAGCTATGGAAGGTTCGAAACAAGGCAGGTAAGAAATTATTGAGTTTTTATATGGATTTTTATGTTTTAATCAGGTGCCATTAATAGCCTTTTCTTACTTTTAAACTTATTTTAAAATTTATTCTTTGTGATGGTTATTAATGTCATCAATATGTTGGCTTTTATCAAAATAACTTATTTGTATTTTAAGTGGTTATTTTTTTAGAATGGTATGTTGGTTTTTATGTAAATTTTCAAGAAAATATTTAGTGATATTTATAGCGCACGGAATTTTTTTGGGATAATTCCTATCTTGTAATCGATTACTGACATATATGTGAGGTGTATGATAGAGCGATTATCCTGCGTGACGCCCAACAATGAATGTAAACAGTATGGATTTACAGACAAAGTTAAAAACTACGCTTACTAAAGCGGCCGTTATACTGCCATACGATTTTGGACAACAGTTATTAGCTCTGATTACTCCTCAGGCATTAGCGACAATGGCTGGGGTTATCGTTTTATGGGCAGGCTCACATTTCTTTGGTATCGGTGAGCTTGCTGATGTGATTTTGCTGATTGTGGGATGGGTCGCAGTAGGTGGTGTTGCAGTTGAAGCGGGCAAAAAACTGTATGATTTCGCAGTTAAAATAAAAAAAGCTCAAACAGAGTTCGATTTGGATGCCGCTGCACAAGACCTTGCTGATGTGGTTACTTTGCTTGGTATTAATACTGTTATGATTATTTTAATGCATAAGAAACCGGGGGATACCTTTCAAACGACCAAAGGTGGGGTCCGTGTTCCAAAATATAGCAGTGAAATTGCGGGAAAAATGAATCTCCCAAGGAACACTTCACCGGGCTGGAGATACCGACCAAAGATTATTTTTACCAGGAGATCTGAGGTTAGGCAGGGTAGTACAAATATTTCTGGTGATATCAGAATAGGGCGAAATTATTACCCTGATGTAATGTCTTCTTCTCAAGCTAAAGAAGAAATGTTAGTAACATTATATCATGAGCAGGTTCACCAGTTTATAGCGCCTAAGTTTTATCTTTTTCGTGAATTCAGGGCTTTTATGCGACAAAGTGGTTATTTGAGATCTTATTTACTGCGCTACCTTGAAGAAGCGTTGGCTGAAACCATTGGGCAGATGCGGGCCAGAGGAATGAGTATGGAGTATTCAATTCAGGGGCTTAAATTTCCGATAATCAATACCGAATATCAAATCACATACAATCTGCTTCGGGCTGAAGCTGCAGGCATATTTCTTGGCCCGGTAGTTGTGGGTGGGCTTGTATACAACGTCTCATATGGCTTAATGAAATGATTACAAAAGAGCAGGCAACTAAGATTGCCAAATCCTTTGCCAGATCCCGGAATGATACCTGGGATGATAATAATAATAGTGCTATTAAAGTAAACTTTGAGCATGAACCATGCTGGAAAATAAGTATCATAAATGGTAATGAAACAGATGCTCAATGGTTCGAGATAGTTTCCGGAACGCCGATAGATTATTATGTCAGCATGATTTCAGGGGTTCTTGTCGGGTACCGAATCGCAAGAGGAAATATTACGAAGTGTTCATATTCAATATAACCTCATAATATATTTATATTTTTTTATGGTTTATCAAACGGCAGAAATGCTGAGTGCGGGGGATAAAGATATCGGTGATGCCTGGCGCTCAGCATTTCTGCTGATTCTTAACCCTTGCAGCAGTTGAGCTGCGCCCGGTTACTATGAAGACAAAGCCGAATATGCCCCGCTCCCCCTCAGGTTTTTGATACGAGGCTCGGCACGTGGGGAATAAATTGCGTCAGGTAATTCAAATATAAACCCAGGACGTGGCCCTCTTGTTACAAATTAAATAGTGATAATTTTTTCAGTTCCGCTTCCGGGTTTGCTTTTTTTACGGCCAGTAAAAAGCCCGCAAAGTTATGGTTAAACAATGTTAAATTGCTATAGAAATGAACCTCTTTTTTCTGGTTATGGATTAGATAGGTCACGCACCAGTTTCGTCTGTTATTTATTTTTGTAAAACCTGGTTTAACACGGATTATTTGAGAAAGCTGAATTTTATGCGTGTTATTATTTTTAACTTCATAAAAATAGTGATCATCATAATAATAGTCTGCATCCGAGGATGAACCTCCAAAATAGGAGGGTGATGATGATATTTTCATCATTCCGTTAGGTTCTGGAATGATTTTTTGGGGATGGTGAAGCATTCTGGAAAACCACTTTATCAGGATGATAAACAGAATAAAGGGCAACACCATCAACAAAAAAGTCACTAATTCATGCATATTTCACCTCAACTATTTGCTGGCGTGAATCTTCAACGATGGCATCAACACTGTCAACTTTGCAGGATGAAAACGTTGCGGTTCTGTCGTCAGTAAATGTGAACTCATCACAGCTGTTCATGGGCTTAACAGCGAATTTCTGATACCGCTTCTGGCTGTCGGATATACGGTTCCGGTTAATCAGCATGCCTGGCTATCAGGGCAAGAACGAAAAAAGTCTGTGTTCAGATAAATCTAAAGCGTCAGGAGTCTGCCATTATTAAATGGATTTACCTGCCATCGCCGCTCTGGTGGATGGGGCCAACGACTGAGACAACGGAATTTGCGATGAAAGTGATCCTGGTACGGCACGCCGAAACGGAATGGAACCAGCGTGGAATAATACAAGGGCACCAGGATAGCCCCTTAACCGCACGGGGCGTACTGGAAACTTCCGCATTACTTGCCGCATTAACGGATGCCGGGTATGCCGTTGAGTATGTTTATGCTTCGCCTCTCGGCCGCGCCTGGCATATGGGCCTGGCGCTGGCGGAGCATTTCTGCTGCCCGCTGGTGGCGCAAGACGCCCTGAAAGAACAGGCGTTTGGTCTTTATGAAGGGATGACAACGCAGCAACTCCAGTGCGATCACCCGGGTCATGCCCGGGCGCTATTTGAACGAGACGCCGGGTTTTGCCCACCCGACGGCGAGTCGCTGGTGCAGGCTGCTTACCGGCTGATGGATTTTTTACGCCTTTTGATGGCGACGGCTTCTCATCAAACCCTCTGTGTCGTCACGCATGGACATGTGGTGCAAGGGGCGCTTGCGCTCCTCAAAGAGGGCAAGATTGACCCTTTCTCGCGTTATGCGCACCCAAATGCGAGTTATTCCGTATTAGAGGTGCAGGAGGGTAACGCGATGGCGATCCGCTGGGGAATAGCCACGCACTTACTGGGTCTGCCTGAAAGTTAGAAAGACATAGCAGGTCTGAGACTGATGCCAACCGAAGAGTCTGCTGCATCGGGAAAGCGACTCTTTTTTACCTGCACATATTTGTAACCTCAGGATTTTAACCCGGCGGATCATTCAGTATTCACAGACAACGCTGTCACAAGCCGGGAAATCCCGGGAATTTCCAGGAAAAACGCACAGGGAGCAATGGATGAACAAACAGTTAATGCCCTTACTGCTTTCAGGCGCAATGGCGATAATTTCTGCAGCGCAGGCTGCGGAACCACCGTTGCAGGTCACGCTCGCCGGCGGGGTAATTAGCGGGACGAAGCTCGATGGCACCCGAGCCTGGCTTGGTATTCCCTACGCTAAGCCGCCAACGGGCGATCGGCGCTGGCAGCCGCCGCAGGATGTCGAACCCTGGCACGGCGTTAAAGAGACACGCCACTACGGCGATGATTGCCTACAGAAGCCGTTTGAGGGGGATGCCGCGCCATCCGGTGTAGGATTCAGCGAGGATTGCCTGACGATCAATGTCTGGCGGCCCGATGAAGAAAGCGATCATTTACCGGTGATGGTGTGGATTTATGGCGGCGGATACGTCAACGGCGGATCGTCGCCAGCGGTTTACTCAGGTCAGGCTTTCGCCCGCCAGGGTATTGTCTTCGTCAGTTTTAATTATCGTGTTGGCCGTTTCGGGTTTTTTGCCCATCCTGCTCTTGCTGGCGAGAGCCTTCGCGGAAACTATGGGCTGATGGATCAATTAGCGGCGTTGCGCTGGGTGCAACAGAATATCCAGGCATTCGGCGGCGATAAAAACAATGTCACACTGTTCGGTGAATCGGCGGGGGGGATGTCGATTCATTCGCTACTGACCACACCGTTAAGCCGCGGCCTGTTCCAAAAAGCTATTATCGAATCGGGTTCCGGTCGCCACAATAAGACGGCAAATCAGAGCTGGCAGCAGGCAGAACACTATGGCGTGGCTTTTGCGGCGAAAAATGGCATTTCCGCAACGGATGCCAGTGCGCTGGCGAGCCTTCGGCAGTTGCCTGCGGCAAAACTGGTCGATGGCCTGAATATGGCGACAGTCCCCGATGGCACCTATTCCGGGCCGATGATTGACGGCAAGATCATCCAGGAAGAGCCGCAGCAACGCTACGACAGAGGCGATTTTATTCAGGTTCCTTTGCTGGTTGGTGTGAACAGTTGGGAGATTGGTTTCCCGCCCGCAGTGACCACCCTGGACGAGGCCTTAAAGCCGTTTCCGGAGGAGGCCGCCTCCCGCGCACAGCAGGCTTTTGCGGGCTTAACCCCGCAGGTCGCAGCCATGCGCATTGCGCAATATAAACTTATGACCGAACCGGCACGTTATGTCGCCAGAGTATGGGCAAAAAACAGTCTCCCGGTCTGGTCGTACCGTTTTGCTTATGTTGCCGATTCGATGAAAAACAGCTGGGGTGAAGCGCCGCATGCCAGCGAAATACCTTATGTGTTTGACACGATGGCGGCGCGGTTTGGCCAGGCGGTCACCCCGGAAGACCAACGTGTAGCGGATATTATGCATCGCTACTGGGTTAATTTTGCCAAAACGGGTAACCCGAACGCCGCTGACTTACCCAACTGGGAGCCTTACGACACGCAGAAAGACAACCTGCTTTCGATCCCGCCACAAGGTGCGGCAGCCATCACGATGATGCCGGACCCGCTGCGTGAGCGTCTCGATCTGATCGAGGCCATTAACCGCTAACACTAAGCCTGCATTCGGGAGTGGGGGACTCCCGGATGCGTCCCGTCTGGACGCAGTGAGCAGGTTGCCACCCAAGCGAACGGAACGCGCTTTGTGCGTTCGCTTTCATTTTGGCTACGCTTTAAAGAAACACGTGACGGAGGTGGCAAATGAGTAAAACAATCATGCAGGAGTACCTTGTGCTGGGCGGTAAACATCACGGTGAAGTGTGGCGCGGCGTTTATCCGGCCATGGGGTTGAACCTGTCAAAGAAAGATGAGCGCTACGGGCAATTTTTTGACCGGGAGGGGCAGCAAAAAATCGGGCTGTCGCGCAAAGAGAACTATTTCATCTCGGAGTGGCTCTCGCCGGAAGGGCATACTTTTTTGCTGGCGACGGCAGAAGATCTGACCGAATTTAATATCGAAGACGAAATCGAACGCATTACCCCTCCGCTCAGGCCGCTGGATAACCCGGTCGAAGATTGGATCTGAAGGCTGAATTGATATTACACACCCTCAGCGCTATCCCTGATTTCCCTCTTTTGGCATCACTCATCATGCCCGCCTGGCGGGCGGGAGAGCGGCGCGATGTATTCGCCTGGCCCCCTTTATCGTCTGTATTCTTTTACTGGCAATTTGGCGACCGCACGGACCGTTCCCGCATGCGTAATAGGTTTTCCTCTTCCAGAAATAAATAATTTAATAGATTAAATAACATGTTTAATTAACGGTGGCTTGCGCTAAATAATAAGTTTTGCCATTGAATTGCTGTGATGAATGTATTATTTGTCGCTGTATTTATTTGCTGGCTTTGATATAGAATAAAACCGCTCTTATTCAGGGGTTAATAAATAAAATTTTAATATATTGTTTATTCTTTCCAAATAATGGGCGCATTAACGGTTTATTCTAATTAATCACATGGATTGTCTGATATGAAAAAATCACTGCTCGTGCTGTTTATCTCTGCGGCCTGCGGTAACGCCTGGGCGCAGGCGCTGCCCGTTGAGGAGCGGCTTGCTCTTCTGGAACAAAAACTGCTGGAAAACTCCATTGAACTCAGCAAAACGCGTACGGAACTGGAACAGTATAAAAATGCTGCCAAACCAGTGGCCGGAATGATGAATTCACCAGCTAATAATCATCAAAACAATGCACTTAACACGCAGGTGGAAAATAAACCTGCCGACACAAAAAAAGTATTAACACTTAAAGAAATAAGCCAGTTTGTGAAAGAAGACATCGGTTTCTCATTCACGGGCTATTTACGTTCCGGTTGGGGTACCGCGGATCACGGTGCGCCAAAAGAGTATGCCATTGGTTCGCTGGGGCGTTTTGGCAATGAATACTCCTCCTGGTTTGATCTGAAATTCACACAGAAAGTGTACGAGCAGAATGGCAAATCTGCCCACGCGGTGGTGCAGCTTGATGGCAATGTTGGTGCGCAGTACGGCGATGCCTGGTTTGATAAAGGTTCCGAAAACATTCTCCAGTTCTCAGACATCTATCTCACCACCCATGGGTTTCTTGGCTTCGCGCCAGACGCAGATTTGTGGGTCGGTAAACACAATCTGCCGAAGTACGAAATTCAAATGCTGGACTGGAAAAGTCACCAGACCAGCAGCGGCGCCGGTATTGGCGTAGAAAACCTGCCCGTTGGCACAGGCAAGCTGAATGTGGCGCTGGTTCGCCAGGACCTGAACGCCCATCCGGTTAACGCGCCGGTAAACCAGGGGGCGATGCAGGTAAACGCCAATACGATTGATGTGCGCTATAAAGATCTGCCACTGTGGGATAACGCCACGTTGGAACTGCTTGGCCGCTACTCGCTGACTAATAAATCAGACGACTACAAATCCCATGAAAATAGCGGCAGCCATTACAGTATCAAAGATAGCTGGCTTGCTGGTGCGGTGCTACGCCACAACTTCCACAGCGGCGGTTTTGAAGAGGTCACATTGCAGGCGGCAGATAACTCCCTCGCCAGCGGTTTTGCCCTGATCTCCGGTGCCAGCCCTGGGTTGGGTAATGGCGATGATTACTATGGCGATCACAGCTACGGCAAAGCCTGGCGACTCATCTCTCAAGGGGAGTTTTACCCTGTTTCAAACGTGGTGCTGGCGCATGCGCTGGTCTGGTCGATGGGCCGCGATATCTACAGTTATGACACAGGCGCGCATACCGACTTTCAAAGCTACCGGGCCGTTGTACGTCCTGCGTATATCTGGTCGGATTATCATCAAAGTGGCGTAGAGCTGGCATGGTTTAAGCAAACCAACCAGCAGCAGGGCGTGGATTACCATGAAAAAGGCTATAAAGCGACGCTTTACCACGCCCTGAAAGTGGACACCAGCCTGTTGCAGTCCAGGCCGGAACTGCGTTTTTACGCCACCTGGATGCGCGCGCAGGACAATGCCATCAGTCAGTTTAAATTCGGCGATGGGCAGAAAGATCAGTTAACCATTGGAGCGCAGGCCGAAGTGTGGTGGTAAGCCACTTGCCTTGTGCAGTGTAATGATTGCGGCGCAAGGTGCGCCGCAATTTCACTTACACATCAAGAAAAGTCCCCAGACGATAGCCCCGCTCCGCAATTGCCTTCTTCAGGGCAGGAGAGGTCAATACCTCCAGCTCCGCCAGTCGGGGATAACAGTAGCTGCTCTGGCGAATCGCGTTATCGATAAATGCCGGGTGGCACATTATTTCCAGCGATGACTCTCCCCGCGTTGTTGAAGCGTCCAGCGTCTGTAAAAAGAGCGCCTCGCAGACATCTTCACCGTAGAACTCACTGCTGAAACCCTGTGAACGGCGTACTGTCAGCGGTTTTTTCGCTTCGTCAGGCACCGTTTGCTGATCGACACGCAATGCCACACCGCGCTGCGCGGCAAATTGCGCCACCAGGGGAAACAATTGCGGGATCATATGCACGTGATGATGACTGTCGATATGGGTCGGTGCCCGGCCAAACAGATCGATAAATCGCTGATACTGACTTGCCAGTTCAGCGGCGATCTCTTCCAGCGGCAGCGCCCCTTTTTCTGCCTGCTGCCAGATCCATTTACCCAGTCGCCCGTTTTGCGCCAGGCCGGGCATGGGGGTCAGCGGTGTACCGAGCGTCAGTACAAAGTGCAGACCCACCGCGAGCCTGGGGTGTTCGCGCGCGATGCGCACGGCATGTTCTACCGCCGGGCCATTCACCAGCGCCGTCGTGGAGGTCACTACGCCATGACGGAAGCTCTCCAGAATACCGTAGTTTTGCCCCTTGCTAAGACCAAAGTCATCCGCGTTGACGATCAGTAACTTTTCCATTGCTACTCCTGGGTCTGTTTCAGCGCCTTAATACAGTCAGCAAAATAAGGGAGCCACTTCTCATGCGCCAGCAGCATTTCACGCGCCAGTACCTGCGCATCACTGTCTGAATGGATCAACGGGCTAAGGCTCAGTGCCAGCAGCACATCGTTAAACTCACCGCTCAATGCGGCGCGGCTGGCGGCGATTTCAAAGCCTTTAATGGTGTAGATCAGTCCCTGCACTTTTTCATCAAAGTGGGTGAGACGGGGATGGGGTTTTGCACCATCGCGCCCAAGGATCGCGGTCATTTCAATAGCCCAGTCCGCCGGAATATTATCAATATGCCCCAGGTGGGGAATGTTGACGTAGTGCTCGGTTTTCTTATCGTTATAGATTGCGTTGATCACTTCACAAGCGGCATCGGAATAGTAAGCGCCGCCGCGTTGTTCCAGCTCTTTGGGTTTGATGTTCAGGTGCGGATCTTTATAGAGTTCAAACAGCTGTTTCTCAACTTTCTGCACAACTTGCGCCCGCGCACCGCCTTTGTAATATTCGCCCAGTTCAATGGCCAGCATCTCCTTTTGCTTCACGTAATAGAGCAAATAGGAGCACGGCAACAGATTCAGGGCACGGATCAGGCCTTCGCTGAAGGGCAGATCGAACACGTTTTTCACCGTCGAGGCTTTTAATTTGCCGGAGGCCACACCCTCCAGCAACTCCGCAAAGCGCGATGTGCCGTTCACCAGCACCTCTTTGATAAAGACCATGTGGTTGAGGCCAAAAAGATCTATCGACAGGTCATCGTCGTCGTTTAATTTCAGCACGTCGCGAATAAACATTTTCATGCCGATGGGGATGTTGCACACACCGAGGAACCGCTTAAAACCGGTGTGTCGATAGACCGCCTCCGTCACCATACCTGCCGGGTTGGTAAAGTTAATCACCCAGGCCTGCGGGCAAATCTCTTCGACGTCGCGGACGATGTCGAAAATAACAGGAATCGTGCGTAACCCCTTAAACAGGCCGCCTGCGCCGTTGGTCTCCTGCCCCAGATAACCATGACTGAGGGGAATGCGCTCGTCCAGTTCACGCGCTTTTAACTGACCTACACGCAACTGGGTGGTCACAAAATCAGCCCCCTGCAACGCTTCGCGGCGGTTCAGCGTTTTAACGAGTTTTAACGGTACGCCGGCTTTGTCTACCATGCGCTGGCAGAGGTCGAAAATGATATCCAGCTTCTCTTTGCCCTCTGCGACATCGACCAGCCACAGTTCGCTCACGGGCAATTCGTGATAGCGCTTGAGAAACCCTTCCAGCAGTTCCGGGGTGTAGCTGCTCCCGCCGCCAATGGTGACAATTTTTAATTTCTGGCTCATAACTCCTCCCTTCAGTGTGCTTCAGCCCGGTGCGGTAAAGAGCAGGTAAGCCGCAGGTACTTAGCGGACTGACGTAAATAGTGCGGTTACTGAACTAACTCGGTTAATCGCTTGCGGTAGCCATTGGGTGTAAAAGAGGTCATCTTTTTAAACGTCTTAATAAACAGGCTGGGGCTGCTATAACCCGATTCCCAGGCAATATCCGTTACCGAATAGTTGGTCATTTCCAGCTGTTTTTTCGCAAAATCGATGCGGATTTCATTAATGATCTGCATGGGCGTTTTGCTGTAATAACGTCGCACTGCCCGCGTCAAATACTCTTGCGATTTGCCCGATAACCGCACCATATTCTCGAGCGCACGCTCGCCAAACTGGGCCTTATCGTGCATGGCTTCGATGGTGGCTTTCAGCCATTGCGGCGTGTCGTCAATCACCTGTTCTTCACGGTAATGACGTAAGCGGTTGATAATGTGAAAAGTCACCGCTTCGACAAATTCATCCAGCCCGCTTTCCCGAAAATTGAGCGAAGCGATTACTGTTTCAACGTAAGTGAGAAAGGCGCTGGTAGTGCGATAGGCTTGCGAGGCGACAAAGCAGAAGGGCAGCAGGCCAAGATAATGTTGTTCAAAAAACGCCTTACTGATGCCGACATTAAGAATACGCGTCGCGCCGAATTCATAAAAACTCTGGTGGTGCGAACCCAGTGGGATAAAGACAAAATCCCCCCTTTCCAGCAATACCCGTTTACCGTTGATCGCCTGGTAATAGCGCCCGGTTAATACCAGCGTAAATTCGTAATAGTCATGCTGGTGCAACCCACTGGCGCTCTCTGTTTTGTTATAGATAAACACATGGAAATTTTTGCCGTTAAAAAGCTGCTGCTCACGGACGGTGGCGATCTCCTGTGGGATTGTCTGTGGTTGCATAATCGACTCCTTCTCGGCTCAGCATTGTGGCGCACGCGCCGTTCCGGTGTAGCCGGCATGCATTTCTGCATGCCGTTTACCTCAAAACTTCAGTGCGTTAGCGATGTCTTCTTCGCTCTCTTCCTCTTCAACAGCGTTTTGCGCTTTGTTCGCGACAACCACAAAGGGAAGATAAATCAGCGTGGCAATGGCCAGGTTGAATAAGGCCAGCAACAGCGCAGCCACACTGCCGTTGGTGTTAAAGAAAGCGCCCAACCCGGTTGGCATGGTCCATGGCGCAATATTTGTGATAGGCGGAATAAAGCCCGCATACCAGGCCAGCAGGGTGATCGCCGCCAGTACCGGCTGCACAAGAATAAACGGGATAAACATCACCGGGTTCATGATAATTGGCAGGCCAAACAGGATAGGTTCGTTGATCTGGAAGATACCGGAAGGCAGCGCCAGTTTCGCCACCTGGCGATAATCCGCACGCCGTGAGGCCAAAAAGATAGCGATGATAAGTCCCAGCGTTGCGCCACTGCCGCCGAGAAAGATATAGGAGTCCAGCATCGGTTTTGCCCACACGTGGAAGGTTTTACCGGCGTCCAGTGCCGCGGCAACCGATCCGTATTGCTGATAAGTGGCAATGTTTTCCAGAGCCCACGGCGTCATGATGCCGCTATCCAGAGCGGTCAGCGCCAGTGAACCATGGATGCCGAAGAACCACAGCAGCGGAACAAAAATCACATACACCCAACCCACCACGCTACCGAGCGATGCCAGCGGCGTCGAAATCGTATCCATAATGATTTGATGGAAGTTAGTGCCCGCATCCGCCAGCGCCCAGGCCACCACGCCCATCAGCGACAGGATAATAAAACCTGGGATTAGCGCTGAAAAGGAGCGTGAAACCGAGGCCGGCACGCTATCCGGTAAGCGAATAACCCAGTTGCGGCGCACAATAAAGGTAAACATTTCCGCCACCACCAGGCCAATAATGATCCCGGAAATAATGTTCGCCCCACCCAGCCAGTTGGCTCCTACCGCATAGGCTTCGCCCACGCTGTAGGGCGTGACCGTCATAAAGGCCGCGATCGACAGCAGCCCGGCGGCCAGCGCATCCACTTTGCGCTCTTCCGCCAGCGACATGCCGATAAAGAACGGAGCCATCAGCGACATGATCCCCAGCGTGCCGTTGTAAACATTGCCGCCGATGCCTTTCAGACCATTAAGCGTCTCTATCGTTCCGGCATCGAGCCGGACGCCTAACGAGTAAAAAAACGACCCTTCGCCAAAACTCAAAAACACGTTATTGATTAAGACAAACATCGCCCCGGCGAGCGTTAGCGGCATTAAGCGGATAAACCCGTTTTTAATGGCATTCACGTGAGGTTGTTTGCTGATTTTTACCGCGAAAGGAAGCAGGATTTTTTCAAGCGAAGCAATGGCATTACTCATAGGAAAATACCTTTCGTTACCGCGCTAAGGCAGCGCGGTGAAACAGAGAGATGAGGCGTTGCTGGCAGGAATTAATGCGCCGCCGCTTTTTTTATGGTCGCAACTGCCGCTTTCAGTACGCCCAGACCATCGACTTTGCCGTACAGCAGCGGGTCGATCACTTCGACGGGTTTATCCGGTAACAGGCGCTGGATTTCCGGCAGCAGGTACGCAATTTGCGGGCCAAGCAGGATCACATCGGCATGCGGCCCTTTCTCGGCGGCGAGGGTTTCAGAAAATGCTTCGATAATGACCGGGACTTCATATTTCTCTGCCTGGGCGCGCATCTTTGAAACCAGTAAGGATGTCGACATGCCGGCAGAACAGAACAGATAAATATGTTTCTTTTCCATAAAAATGCCCCTTTTTGTCTGCGAAACTCCCTGCCGGGGCTTGCGTGGCGCGACACTGTTGTTGCGGTCTGGCAATCCGGCGGGCGCTGGAATACTTTTTTCTTGTGCTGAAAGAAGTATACGGCAGCAGCAAGGGGAGGGGTATTTTCTCACGTAACCTAATTGTCTGTGGTTGACCTAGTGCCATGCACCGCTTCACAGTTTGGTGAAATAAAGAGGGGAAGTTTTTGCGATACAGCCCACGGAGGACAGGCTTCCTCCGTGAGCTGCGGAGGATCAGAACGAGGAACGTTTATAAGTGCTGTAGTCAGCATTCCACCAGGTTTTCTCCAGGCTCTGCCGCAATGCGTCGTCGCTCATTGCCGGCGCTACCCCTTCTTGCTGAGCAACACGGGCCACTTCAAGCGCAATTGCTCGCGAGACGGTTTCGATCATTTCGACTGGCGGCAGTAAACCGCCGCGTTCGGTGGTGGCCAGTGGGGAATGCGCCGCCAGCGTTTTGCTTGCTGCAACCAGCATACCTTCCGTCACGCGGCTGGCTTTGCCGGCCAGGACGCCTAACCCCAGCCCCGGGAAAATGTAGGCGTTATTGCACTGGGCGATTTCAAAATGTTCGTCCTGCCAGAATACCGGTGCGAACGGGCTGCCTGTGGCAATCAGTGCAGCCCCCTGCGTCCACTCGATCAAATCTTTTGGCTGGGCTTCGGCACGCGAGGTCGGGTTAGAAAGCGGCATAATGATCGGCCGCGGGCAGTGGCGGTGCATCTCCTTCACCACTTCTTCGCTGAAGAGGCCCGGCTGCCCGGAGACGCCAATCAGCACGGTAGGGTGCGCGTTGCGGACGACTTCCAGCAGCGAGATATTGCTCGACTCGACCTGCCAGTGCGCAATGCTTTCGCGCGAGGTCACGAGGTTTTGCTGGAAATCCAGCAAATTAGGCATGTCATCGGTCAGCAAACCGAAGCGATCGATCATGAAGATATTGTCGCGGGCCTGCTGTGGGGTCAGCCCGTCGGCGACCATCAGAGCCATAATTTTGTCGGCAATTCCGCAACCGGCGGAGCCGCTGCCGAGGAACACGACGCGCTGGTCCCGTAAGCGTGTCCCCGCAGCCTGAGACGCGGCCATCAAGGTACCGGAGGTCACTGCAGCCGTGCCCTGAATATCATCATTAAAGCAGCACAGCTGATCGCGATAGCGGTTCAGCAGTCGGGTGGCATTCTTCTGCGCGAAGTCTTCAAATTGCAGCAGGACGTTCGGCCAGCGCGTTTTCACCGCCTCAACAAACATGTCCATAAACTCCAGATACTCATCATCGCTGATGCGTGGATGACGCCAGCCCATATACAGTGGATCTTCCAGATGCTGTGTATTGTTGGTACCAACATCCAGCATAATGGGCAGCGTCGACGCGGGGTGAATGCCGCCGCAGGCGGTGTACAGCGAGAGTTTACCGATAGGAATGCCCATCCCGCCGACGCCCTGATCGCCGAGGCCGAGTATCCGTTCGCCATCGGTAACGACAATCACGCGGATATCGTTGCGTGAGAAGCTTTGCAGCATCTCATCAATATGGTGACGATTCGGCCATGAAATAAATAACCCACGCGCGCGGCGGTAAATTTCCGAGAAGTGTTCGCAGGCTTCGCCAACGGTCGGTGTATAAATAATAGGGAGCGTCTCCTGCATATGCTTGCGCAGCAGGTTATAAAACAAGGTTTCGTTGGTATCCTGAATATTGCGCAGATACACATGACGGGAAATATCTTTTTTGAAATGACAGAATTGCTTCCATGCCCGGTCAGTTTGTTCTTCAATGCTCTCAACATTATGCGGCAATAAACCGTGCAGGTTGAAAGACAGGCGTTCTTCTTCGCTAAAGGCCAGCCCTTTATTCAGTAACGGGTTTTCCAGTAATACCGCGCCGGTATAGGGCGTGTACAGAGTCTCTTTGCGTAACATTATTGCTGCTCCTGACTAAATAATAACGACACCACTGCCGTTGCATTGGCGAAAATTTTTCGCCCGTTAGGAAATCAGATAAATCATAATTCCCTCGGTTAAGACGCCGATCGCGGTGCCAATAAGAATGGAAGAGGATGCGGATTCAATATACGTATCGCTGCGCAGGGCAAACATGCCCGCAGCGATGGCAGAAGGGGTCGCGCCAATAATCACCACCTGCTGCATTAAGGTATGGCTCAGGCCAAAAGCCAGCCCGGCCGCAGCCATCATTGCTGGCTGTACCAGGTTTTTAATACTGATATTGGTGAACGTATGAATATTCAGTGATGGACGTTCGCCATAAAACAGCAGGCCGAGCGCGAACAGTGACAAACCGCCGGCAATTTTACCCACCATTTCGATGGGCGCGCTTAACAGATGCGGAATTTGCACACCAGCCAGGCTCAGCAACACCCCGGTAATGGGGATCCAAACAATAGGATTACGCACGGCACGCAACAGGTTTTGCAGGATCAGTTTGCCAGGATGTAGCGCTTCGCTGTCGGCGTCTTTATCGCCCATACGAATAAGGATAATGGTCAGTGGGATCATGAACACGCTGGTAATTAAGTTGCCAATCAGCACGCCCAGGAACCCTTCCGGTCCGATCAACACCGCCAGTACCGGTGCGCCAAAATAGGCCATATCAGGGAAAGCGCACACCAGAGATTGTATTGCACTGGTCTTAATATCGTGGCGGAAGACATAACGCGACAACACCAGTGTCAGCAAATACGAGCCCATCAGGCCGATAATCAGCACCGCCATAAATGAGAAGTTTTTGATTTTGTCTGGATTGGTGTTCAACGCGCCAATAAAAAGGTGGAAAGGCAGAGCAAAACGGATCACCACCGTGGCTAATACGGTGGCATCTTCGCGCCGCGTATAACCTAATTTCCCGCTTAACCAGCCTAAAAGCATAATAAAAACCAACGGGAATAAAGATTGTAAGAGTAGTGAAGGCATAAAAGTTTCCTGGGATTTGTTTTACATTGTTTTCAGGCGGCACTCTAACCAGCGCCTTTATCCCCGGAGGTGATTGCAATCACACTTCTTCTGTTTTAATTAGTTTCAAAAAGGCTACTTTAATTAATTGGAGGATGTCGGAGGGCTAACTTTCTATTTTTGTTGGGATTGTCTGAAACAGAGGGTTTACTGGTTACTTTATTTACAAATGACTGAGTTAAGTTATTTAAACGTAAATCACCACGACATTCACAATTTTAACATCGCTAATTCTCTATGCTATTTACAGATTGTCACAGTTAGTATTTATTCATAACCTTCTGGTGGCAATATTTATTACGTTGGTTTTATTTTTTCAAGCAGTTTATCGATTACGAATAACCCTGAGGTTATTCCTGGCCCACTGTTATTTATTAATAGCGAATCAGGTGAAAATAATGAAAGATAATCCTCTTACCCCCTCTGTCGAAACATCTCCTGCCGGAGGGCAATTCGCCCGCCTGCAAGGGCTTGAAGTTGGCGCGGTACCGCTGCTGTTGTTTATGGGTATCGCCTCGATTGTCGCCGTATCGGCGGCCGCCGGATTGTTGCCAAAAAATATGATTGGTGGCCTGGCAGTGATCATGACGCTGGGGTTTGCCTTTGCCAAAATTGGCCGCATGCTGCCAGTGCTGAAAGACATTGGCGGCCCCGCCATCCTTTGCCTGATGGTGCCTTCGGTGCTGGTCTATTTTGGTCTGTTCGAACCGCATACCCTGGCCACTGTTCATCTGCTGATGAAGGAAGCCAATCTCCTCTACTTTGTCATTGCCTGCCTGGTGGTCGGTAGCATTTTGGGGATGAACCGGGTGATCCTGATCCAGGGGATGATCCGCATGTTCGTTCCGCTGGTTGCCGGCACCGTGATGGCGGTGGCGTCTGGCTTGCTGGTGGGTATGCTGTTTGGCTATACGCCTTATCACACCTTCTTTTTTATCATCGTGCCGATTATTGGTGGTGGCATTGGCGAAGGTATATTACCGCTGTCGCTGGCCTATTCTGCCATTCTTGGGCAAACACCGGATGTCTATGTCGCGCAACTCGCACCTGCGGCCGTGGTGGGCAATATTTTTGCCATCATATGCGCTGGCATATTGTCGCGTATCGGAATGCGCCGCCCGTCGCTGACAGGCAACGGGATGCTGATTCGCAGCGATGCCGACAACCGTATCTTTGCGCAGGCGCAAGGCGCGCAAAATACCGATTTCCAGTTAATGGGCGGCGGATTGCTGATGATTTGCGCCTTCTTTATTGTCGGTGGCTTATTCGAAAAACTGGTGCATATTCCTGGCCCGGTGCTGATGATACTCATCGCGGTATTGTGTAAATACGCTCAGGTGATCCCGGCCTCGATGGAGCAGGGGGCGCACAGCTGCTATAAATTTGTCTCGGCCGCGCTGGTCTGGCCGCTGATGATTGGCCTGGGCATGCTGTATGTGCCGCTGGAGAGCGTGGTCGCCGTGTTTTCAGTGGGGTATGTGGTGGTGTGCGGATCCGTGGTGATCGCCATGGCGCTGAGCGGCTACTTTATTGCCTCGTGGCTGAATATGTACCCGGTGGAAGCGGCGATCGTCACCAGTTGCCACAGTGGGCTGGGCGGTACCGGCGACGTAGCGATCCTCTCGGCGTCGAACCGCATGTCGCTGATGCCCTTTGCACAAATCGCCACACGTATTGGCGGGGCGTCGACGGTGATTGCGGCAACCCTGCTGATGAGCTGGGTGGTGTAACGCAACAAAAGGCCAGATCGTCGCCGATCTGGCCTGGTTATTGAGTTACTGGCACCTGGCTGGCAACAATCAAACAAGTTGACCGTGGTTAAGCTGGGTTAAGGGTTCGTTGATATCGAACAGTTTCCAGTTTACGTCATCCACGCCCAGGTCTTTCAGGCGCGCAACATGTTTATGTAAATAGGCCAGTGCGCTCCCTTCATCGGCAAAGAGATAAATACCGCCCGCTTCCTGGCTGCTTTCATTTTCCGTCCAGACTTTCCAGAGAAACCCCGGCTCCTGGTTAATAGATTCGGCAAGCGTTTGCAACTGGTGCGACATTGCCTCGCCAAAAGGCCCGTTAAAACTGAAATGAAGCTGTAACAGTTTTTTCGACATACATCCTCCTTGATAAAGATTGCGCTTAGCGCACTAACAGCAGTAGCCAGACCGAGCTGGTGGCAAAACAGAGTAACGTCAGCAAAACCCAGCCTGCCAGAAAAAAGCGCCCGATGCTGTTGCGGGCTTTCAGGGCGCGGTAGTAGGTAAGGCTATATTCGACATACCAGATGAACATCGCCACGGCGATAAGCATACTCATCACCAGGTTTTCGCCGAATAATGCGCTGGAAAAGGCGTTAAAGACGGTTTGCGCCAGCATATTGAAAATATTTGCCAGCAGCCACCAGCCAAAGGTGGTCGGGTAGAATAATCGGTGTCGCCCCGGCGCAGCGTTATTCTGCATCGTCATTCTGCTTAGGTGATTGTTGTGCTTTAAGCAGTTCCAGTTTGACTTTCGCGGTGGCGATCAGTTTCTGGATCTCATCATGAGAATGGCTGCCAAAGCGTTCGATAAAAGCGGTATAACTTTGTAGCGCTGCTGAGTGCTGGTTTTGCTTTTCATGGGTCATGCTCAGGTAGAACATGGCCTTAGCAACGGTATCCTGAATTTCATCTGCGTCATTATATTTAAAGGTTTCAATCACTTGCCCGTAAGATTCGGCTGCCGGTTCCCATCTTTCGGTTCTGAAGTACACGCTGGCCCGGTTAAAGATGGCTTTTGCTAATGCCTCCTGCAGGGCGGGTTCCGTGGTGCCATCGAAACGGGCAATCAGTTGGTTGTAGAGCTGGACTTGCTCTTCCGTCGCGCCCTGCCGGCCCAGAGAGTTGGCTTTATTATACAGGGCCTTGGCAACCTGCTCCTGCAGTGTCGGCGCGGTTGCGGTCTGGTAGCGGGCAATCAGTTGTGAGTACGCTTCCTGTTCTGCCGTTGTTTCACCGATTTTCCCCAGCAGGATGGCTTTATTTAACATTGCTCTGGCCACGCGTTCTTGCAGGAAGAGTTCCTCATTATCCTGGAGGCGGGCAATCAGTTGATCATTTGCGGCAATGCTTTCTCGTAGCAGCCCTTGTTTGCTCAGGAGCGAGGCCTTGTTGGTGAGGGCTCGTGCAAGGCGCTTAACCTGCTCCACCTCGTCACGGTTATTCACTTTCGCAATCAATTGATCATAAATTTTGAGGGCTTCCGATCCGTTACCTTGCTTATCTAAACAAAGCGCCAGACTCATCATCGCCTTATTTACACGATCCTGGATCTCTTCGTCTTCGCAGGTTTGGTAGGTGGTGATTAACAATCGATAAGTGGCAATGGCTTCATCAACCTTATCCTGCCGGAAGAGAATGACCGCTTTATTGAGCATGGCCTTCGACACCTGCTCCTGAACGCCGGGTTCGCTGCATTCAGCCAGGGTTGTGATCACTTGCTCATACGCCTGCAGTTCTTCCTGCTCTTTTCCTTGTCGGCCGAGCGTAATGCCCTTATTCACCAGCGCCATGGCGACAGTTTCCTGAACATCGCTGTCGGAAGCATCCTTATATTTCTCGATAATCTGGTCGTAAATATGCAGCTCTTCTTCCGGTTTACCTAACTGGCCGAGGGTAATGGCTTTATTCAGCATGGCGGCAGCGACTTTCTTGATATGCTCTATTTCACCACTGTCCTGGTAGTTATCAATAATTTGATTGTACACCGCCAGCGCGTCTTCTTTTTTACCCAGAGCGTTAAGGGTGATGGCTTTGTTATATAAGCTTTTCGCCACCAGAATTTGGATTTCGCGGGCAGGATGATGCTGATAATCAGCAACTAAGCGATCGTAAAGGTCTATCTCTTCACTGGCTTCATCCATTTCACCGAAGGTAATGGCTTTAAAAAACAATGCCTTCACAGCCAGAACCTGTACTGCCAGTGTCGGATGATTGATAAACTGCTCAATGAGGTCGTCATAAATCTCAATTTCACCGGTCGGATCGCCTGTTAAACCACGAGTAACAGCCTGATTCAGCAAATCTCTGGCGATGGCTTCCGCATCATCCTGTTCTGCGTCATTACTTCCAGATTCTTCCCAGGTGAAAGTCGAGGTTTTAGGGGGCGTTTTATCGACGCGGTTGGTAATCTCATTTTTCTCCAGCGACTCTTTTATCCACTCGGTCGTTTTAAGGTTTTCCATAATGGTGCTGGTATATTTGTCGGCATTGTCGGCTTTTTCCTGCAATAGTTTCAGCACATCGCTGGCCGCTGCAATCAGCGATGCCATTTGCCCGTTAATCTCACTTTGTCGTTTATCAAACCATTCGTCGACTTTCTTTTTGGCGGCGATTTCCGATTCTCTTTTGGCAATCTCTTCCGACTCTTTTTTCGTTTGTCGGTAACTCATAAAGCCCAGCCCGACAATGAAAAAGGTAACGAGTATTCCGGCAATGGCATAAAAGATGGCGTAGTAGAGCGACCACTGTTCGATATTCGTCACGCGAACCTCGACCAGCTTATCGGTGGCGCTGATTTTATCGTTAATAATGGCGATTTGCTTTGCCAGGTCGCTGTCGCTTTTGGCGGCATTACTCTTTATTTCGTCTGCGTTGGCGCGGACTTGCTCCTCCAGCTTCGCCTGCTCGCGGTTCAGTTGAATCAGTTGATCAACAGAGGGCGTGGTGTTTTGCTCAGCCGCCAGCGTTGGGCATGCCAGCAGGATCACGCTCAGAAATAAAGGAAGAAAACGCATGGTTTCTTTTGCTCGTCAATGAGAAAGCGAAAGAATAAGGTTCGCTAAGTCCGTAAGTCAATATGTGCAGATGGCAACTATTGGGCTGCGGATTATAGGTATGCCAACGTTTATATTACGCACACGTTAATGAGGGTGAAGAGGACGCTGAAATCCGCTGATTCCAGCGTCTGGCAATAGATAACGCATGACACAGGCTACGAAAATATATTCTCGCCTATTTCTGTTGCCCGCTGTAAACACATTTCGGGGCTACCCATATCTGGCAGCATTAATGTGGTATTGGTGGCAACTGGCGCGCCGCAATAATCAAAAATACCGTGAGCGATTTGCGTCTTCCACGATTGTGCATAGCCATGCTTTTCAAAAGTCTTCTGATCGGCACCGCCAAGCGCCACCAGGTGCACCGGCAAATGCCCGAGTTTTTTGGCGACCTTGCCATCAGGGCCTTCTTCATAGGCCCAGCCGTTCGCAAACACACGATCGATCCAGCCTTTTAATAAACCTGGCATTGTCCACCAGTAAATGGGGAAAACCAGCACCAGCGCATCGGCGCTTGCAATACGGGCCTGTTCCGCAAGTACATCGGCAGGGAGCGGGGCAGACAAGGTAAAAGCTGCCATATCTGCAGCAGAAAACACCGGGTTAAAACCTTCACGTGTCAGGTCGGCTACTTCAACACTGTGTTGCCCCTTTGCCTGAATGCCGTGCGCCACGGCCTGCGCAACGCTGTGAGTCAGTGAGTGCGTTAAGGGATGAGAAACCACGATTAATGCATGCATGTACAACCTCCTCAGTTGCTATCGGGCTTTAACGAACGTAATCTAATATACCAATGGTAACCTACTCATAGTAAGTTACTGTTGGTATATAAGACTGTCAAGGGGGAGAGATGACGGAGATCCGCGTGCGTCAGCGGCTGACGCGTGAAGAACGCTATACACAACTGGTGGATGTGGCCTGGCAGATCATCCGCAGCGAGGGGACAGAGGCATTGACCCTGGGGCATCTGGCCGAGCTGGCGGGGGTGACAAAGCCGGTGGTGTACGATCATTTCACCAGCCGTTCTGGTCTTCTGGCGGCGCTGTACCGTGAATATGATCAGCGGCAGAACCAGAAAATGGACGAGATCATCAGCCGAACCGAGCCGGAACTGGAGAAGCTGGCCGGGGTGATCGCCACGGCGTATATCGAATGTGTTCTGCTACAGGGCCGCGAGATGCCCAGTGTGCTGGCCGCGCTGGCCGGAACGCCGGAGCTGGAGAAAATCCGCCGTGATTACGCGGTCGATTTCACTGCCAAATGTGGCGCGCTGTTTGCGCCTTTTTGCGCCCAGCCGCTGGGTGATGCCGCGCTGTGGGGGATTTTAGGCGCGGCGGAAGGGCTATCCTGGGCTGCTGTGCAGGGCGCGATCAGCGAAACACAGGCCAAAGAGGAATTGCGCACCGCGATTGTTATCCGGGTGCGTGGAGGTTAAAAAACTGCGCAGGGGCGCCATATTTCGCCTCTGCGACTCATATAGTCAGCAACAAATATACTTAGTGGCAGCATGGCTTCGCACAAAAAGATATTTCCCCGCATTTTTGGGGTTCTCTAACCTTAACGAAGGGCTGAACTTTTTCTTATTTCATCCACCTCGCCAAGAAGAGTGATCATTCTTGGTGTGAGCGCGTAAAACGCTGCACCTTTCTCCGAGAGTATAATTTTCCGGACGTCTTTTCCTCGTTTGACTAAATCAAATCCAATACTATTCTCCAGTTGTTGTAGGTTTTTGATAATAAGTAATTCATCTTCTCCAGTTATCACGGCTGTTTCTTTAATGCTCTTTGTTCGTACCAGCGTGATGAAGATCTTTAATTGCTCAATATTCATTCGGCCGCCTTGTCATGAGGCACGATTAATGTGCTGCTGCGATGTCATCTATAACATTATTTTTTTATTCTTAAAAGATTCGGCGAATGGAAAGGGGCGTGATTATTATGTGATTTTCTTTGGGTTTTCTATTTCATAATGAAATTCAGTCATTTCATTATGGTATTTTTCTGTAATTTCAAAAGCCAGAATTGTGAAATGTATCACTAATTAAAAAATATTCCTTAAAGTTAATTTCTTTTAATTTCAATGGGTTGCTTAATTTTTCTTAATGTTTTTTTATTTTGGCACATGAAGTGCAATTAAAAGGGGGTAATCAACACTGGAGAAATTTTAATGACGTACAAAATTTTACTTCCTCAGGAAATTATGCGTGAAGGAAGAGAGTATCTTGAAAGCCGCGGCTATCAACTCATTGATGGCTCAGGAATGGAAGAAGAGGATATTATTCGTGATATCCCTGACTGTGATGGCATTATCGTTCGTCTTTCCAAAATGTCTGATCGCGTATTTGAGGCAGCGAAAAAACTGAAAGTTGTGGTTCGCCATGGCGCTGGTTACGATACGGTAGATCTGGAGTCTGCAAAGCGCCACGGTGTTATTGTTCTCAATGCCCCTCTTGCCAATAGTATGTCTGTTGCTGAACTGGCAATTTTTTATATGTTGCACTGTTCGCGTAATTTTAAACTGGTAGAAGAAAAGATGCTCGAAGACTATTACTGGGCAAAATTACGCACACCAAAAGTAGAATTAGACGGTAAAGTTTTGGGTTTAATTGGCGTAGGTAATATTGGTTCACGTGTTGCGATTAAAGCACTGCATGGATTCAATATGAAGGTTATTGCCTATGATCCCTATAAAACAGCGGAACAAGTTCCCGAAGGCGTTGAGCTTACGAATGATTTTGACCGTATCTTCAAAGAGAGCGACTTCGTCTCATTACACTGCCCGACCACAGCGGAAACAATTGATTTTATCGGTGAGAAACAATTCTCATTGATGAAGTCGGATGCTTTTTTAATCAATACTGCCCGTGGCAAGCTTGTTGACGAAAAGGCGCTTTATCACGCCCTTGCAAATAATCTTATTGCCGGTGCAGGTGTCGATGTATTGAAGAAAGAGCCTTTCGATGCTGCCGACCCTATATTCAAACTGAACAATATCGTTATTGGTCCACATATTGGTGCGGCAACACAAGAAGCGACCGATCGGGCGTCTTTACATTCTGCAATTGGTATTGATGAAGTTTTATCTGGCAAAAAACCATCCTGGCCGGTCCCGGGGTTTTAAGGAGAATATATGTCTATTGGTAATCGTGTATTTACTCAACGCCCGGCATTTGATGTGGAATTATTAAAGCATTATGAGCAACTGCCTGCCGCCAATATCGCGGATACGATGAATCGTATTGCTGTACTGGGAAATGGTATTAAACGAATCTCTTCGCCCAAAAAGCCGATTATGGCCGGTTATGCTATTACCGTGAAAGCCCGGGCTGGCGACAATTTAATGCTGCATGCCGCGCTTGATATGGCAACGGAAAATGATGTGATCGTTGTATCCAACGAAGGCGATCGTTCCAGGGCGCTGATGGGCGAAATTATGGTAGCGTATGCGCAATGCACCAAAAAGGTTGCCGGTATTGTGCTGGACGGCCCGATCCGCGATATTGATGCGCTTTCTGTACTGGATTTTCATCTCTACGCCACCGGTTCGAACCCTGCAGGCCCGTTCAAAGAAGGTCCGGGAGAGGTTAATACCCCCATCGCTGTAGGAGGCGTCGCAGTTTGTCCAGGAGATCTGATTGTTGGCGATGCTGACGGGGTGATTGTTATCCCTCTCAATGATGCTGCGGCCTTGCTAGATAAAGCAAAAGAATATTCCAAATTCGATGCGGGTAAAGTCGAGGCCGCAAAAAATGGCACCGCAAACCGCGCGTGGGTAAGAAAGTCATTGGATGAAAAAGGCGTTGAGTTTATTGACAGCCTGTATCGTTAAAAATGATTAGATAATTAAAAGCCACACCGCCGCATGCGGCGTGTGGCTGATAAATAAAGGTAATCGAATATGCTTTATCTGAAACTCCTGCCCATTATCTTTTTTCCAATCTTATTCTGGATCACCCCCCATCCTGAAGGTGTATCAGCACAAACATGGGAAATGGTAGGTATTTATTTAGCCATGTTGTGCGGCCTGGTCTTAAGACCATTTACTGATTCAGTAATTATGCTGATCATTTTGGGTTTTGCTTCACTGGTTATTGAACCCGGCCCACTTTTTGCCGGTTTCGGTAGTCCAATGGTCTGGTTTATTATTAGTGCATTTATTATCTGTAAAGCCTTTGTCATTACCGGCCTCGGTAAACGTATCGCCTATATGTTATTGAAGCGCTACGGCAAAAATACCCTGACGCTGGGCTATCTGATGATGGTTACCGATACCGTGCTCGCTCCTGCTACGGGATCGAACATGTCGCGTTCAGGTGGTATCACTTTCCCTATCTTCAGGAACATAGCCGAAGCGTTAGGTTCAACGCCGGAAGAGGGAAGCCGGAAGATAGGCGCTTATTTAACCATACTGATGTATGTGGTATCGATGGGTACCTCCAGCCTGTTTATGACCGGCATGGCCACCAACTCCATTACCGTTTCGCTGGCGAATGAGATCATGAAAGTCCACCTTGAGTGGATGGTATGGTTCAAGGCCGCGATCGTTCCTGCCGGGTTAGTGTTACTGCTTGCGCCATGGCTACTGTATAAGCTGTATGCGCCGGAACTTAAAACCATCACTAATGTAAATGAAATCGCGGAGCAGGGGCTGCGTGAACTGGGACCGGTGAAACGCGAAGAGAAACTGCTCATCGTTTTCTTTGTTCTGGGGATCATCGGCTGGATGACCGGATCGGTAACAGGCATTGATTTTATTCCCGTAGGACTGGCTTTCCTCGCCTGCCTGCTGCTGTTTGGTGTGTTGAGCTGGAACGATGTGGTCAGTGAAAAAACCGCCTGGCAGACTTTCGTCTGGTATGGCGCATTCTATGGCTGTGCCGTTGCGCTCTCGAAGGGCGGGTTTTATGTCTACCTGGTTGATGTGATCAAAGGCTATCTCGATTTGTCACAGCTGAGCGAACTCAGTGCAATTGGCGTGCTGGTCTTTATTAGTCTTGCCGTCCGGTACTTCTTCGTTTCGAATAGTGCGTTTGTTGTTTCGTTCTATCCAGTGCTGTTCACGCTTGGCATGACAACACAGGCCAACCCCATGTATATCGCGCTCTCGCTGGCATTTTCGGCAGGGTACGGCGCACTGCTCACCCATTATGGCAACGGCGCAGGTGTATTCACCTTTTCGAGTGGTTACGTGCCGCAAAAAACCTTCTGGTTACTTGGCTCGATCATGGTGCTGGTTAACGTGCTGGTCTTTTTCCTGATCGGCATTCCTTACTGGAAGTTTATCGGTATCTGACAGGAGTAATACGATGAAACTGGATATCCTGATCAAAAATGGCCTGGTGCCGGATATTGATAATGACAATTATGTTAACCGCAATATTGGCATAATAGGCAACCGCATTGTCGATCTGAATCAGGTAGATGCCTCGTCGGCAGAAACGATCATTGATGCGGCTGGCTGTATTGTGCTTCCTGGATTAATCGATTTTCACGCCCATGTATTTCATGGCGGTACAGCTATTAGCGTTAATCCCGACGTCACCTGTTTGCCTAACGGCGTTACCAGTGTGGTGGACGCAGGAAGTAGTGGTTGGGTGAACTATGCGCTTTTTCGCAATACTGTTATTAACACTGCAATGGTAAAAATAAAAAGTTACCTGAATGTGGTTAATATTGGGTTATCCACGTTAGGCGGTGGTGTGACGGGCTATCTTGAAAACACCAATCCAGCAAACTATAACGTCGAGCGCATTGCCCGCACACTGGCAGAAAACAGCGATAATATCCTCGGCCTTAAGCTGCGTTACAGCCAGGATATTGCAAAGGACAAAAATTATTCCAGCGATCCTTTTTTCGCTTCGGTGGCGCTGGCACGGGAGCTGGGAACCAGCCTCTGTGTGCATGTCACAGATTCATTGCTTGCGGCGAATGAGCTTATAGGGCATTTCGCAGCTAATGATATTTACGCGCACTGTTTTCACGGCACTGGGAACGCATTGCTCGACGCTCAGGGAGAAGTGTTCCCCGAAATTTTTGCGGCGAAACAGCGTGGTGTAGTATTTGACTGCTCAAATGGCGTAGCCCATTTTGATTTCAATATTGCCCATAGTGCCATGGAACAGGGATTTTACCCGGATATCATCAGTACGGATTTAACCCAGAGAAACTGTTTACGCACAGATAAGGTGTATAGCCTGTTGTTTGTTATGTCGAAGTACCTGAATATGGGCATGTCCTTTTTTGATATCATCCGTGCGGTTACCGCAACACCGGCCAGGTTGATGAAAATGCAGGGGCAAATCGGTGTCCTGCAACCGGGAGCCAGCGCAGACATCTCTATCGTCAAACTTCGCCAACACAAAATTGTCTTTGAGGATACGAGAGGCTCGCGCGTCACAGGTGATCGTTATATCGACAACTGTGCCACGCTGGTTAACGGCGCGATCGCGTACCGGCGCTTACATTTCTAATGCTTTGCTGCGATACGTTTTCTGTTATGCCCTGCTTTGGCAGGGCTTTTTGCTTTGGGTTAAGGATAACCTGAAGCTCAGTGTATTAATGAGAACACCCTGTTAGTATGACGTGATGTACATCATATAAATATGAGAAATATATGCAGAACCATGATATTGCAATTTTTTCAGTTTCCAGGACAATTACACAACGCATCTCCAATGTCCTAATTGAACGAAAGCTGGATATCCCGGTTTACGAAATTTATTATTTTGATGTCATCGAAAAAGCGCATGAACTAATCCAGCGCGGGACTAAAATAATCATTAGTCGCGGAGGTACTGCGGCACTGCTGAGAAGCCATATCACTATTCCCGTGATAGAAATTGCGCATGATTTGCATGGTATTTACCGAATCGTACAAGAAGCGAAAAGCAAATCTCAAAAGATTGCAGCCGTCGGCTTTCCTCAATTTTGCAATGTGCTGCGCCATTATCAAAATATGACCGGTGATGAATTCAAAATATGCCAGGTTTATAACCATAACGATATAGAATATGTTGTTAAGAATCTGGCTGACAACGACTATCAGCTGGTTATTGGTGGTTTAACGGTAGCTGAGATGGCGAGGAAATATTCACTTAATGTCGTTATGGGTGATACAGATATTATTTCCATTGAGCAGGCACTAAATGAAGCATTCAGTTTGTTAAAATACATTGAAGCAGAAAGTAGCAAGCTTGCAATTAGTTATGCCGCGCTGAACCAGTCTCGCGAAGCGATTATGTCTATCGATCAGACAGGGGAGGTGATAGGTGTTAATACAGCCGCGCAGACGCTGTTTCGCTGTCAGCGCGGTGACAAAATATTCAAAAAAGACCTCTTCAAAAATAGTTACGAAAGCATAATTAACGAAATTGATGTAAAAGACCAGCCTATTGAAGTCGATGGTGAAATCATCCTCTTGACCATCAAGCATAGCGCTCATAGGCATAACATTTATAGTGTGATTACCGGTGTCAGGCAGGGTGGAACCACAAATTCTGGCTTACACAACCATAAAAAAAATACTGCCAAAGGGTTCGTTGCTACCTATTCTTTTGCTGATATAGTGGGCGAGTCTTCTTCGATTTTATCCGCTATCGAACGGGCGAAAATTTATGCCCGGCATGATTTACCCGTCAGTATTTTGGGGGCGACGGGGACTGGCAAAGAGTTATTTGCTCAGAGTATTCATAATGCCAGCGCCCGAAGCTCGGAGCCTTTTATCGCCATTAACTGTGCGGCCATCCCGGAAAGCATGCTTGAAAGCGAGTTGTTCGGTTATTCTGAGGGGGCATTTACAAATGCACGGAAAGGCGGTAAGCCCGGTATTTTTGAAATGGCGATGAACGGCACTGTCTTTATTGATGAAATCAGCGAGGCACCTTTATCTGTTCAGGTTAAATTACTGCGCGTCTTACAGGAAAAACAGTTTAGCCGTATTGGCGGAGATGCGCTGATAACGGCCGATTTTCGCTTAATTACAGCCAGTAATAAAGATATACAGCAGCAAATTATCAACGGAGAATTTAGAGAAGATCTTTACTACCGTATTAATATTCTTGAGCTCAGGTTACCTGCCTTATGTGAACGGCCTGGCGATGTGCCATTAATTGTTGCATCCCTGTTATCCCGACATGGCAGAAAACTCAATTTTACTGACGATGCCATCGCCTATCTTAATCAATACCCCTGGCCTGGCAATGTTCGCGAGTTACAGGCAGTCATCTACCGTCTTATGGTTCTGCTTAATGGTGAGCAGGTCGATAAAACGCTGTTGCAGACTATCAGTAAAATTTTGCCTTCTGTGGAAAGTGAGAGCGCAACCGAAGAGGGAAGCGATCTATTGAAAAAGCAGGAGCGAAAATTGATTGCCCGTGTTGTGAAAGAATGTGAAGGCGATCGTAACAAAGCGTCGGCAATCCTCGGTATTAGCCCGACGACCTTATGGCGAAAAATAAAAGAGTATAGCCTTTAAAAACGAGCTTTTTCAGCAGGCCTGGCGCGCCGCTTGCATCGGTAAAGTGAAGACTTTCCGGGAGCCCGTGCATGATAGCCAATTCATCGACGACCATTCGTTTCCTGCTCGCCTCGCGCCAGTGCGAGCTGAATAACCTGCGCTACCTGCTGCAAAGCGGCGAACTGGTGGGCAACATCAGCCAGTTGGTTCATATGCTGCAACGTGAGCGGGGCACATCGAACATGTTTCTGTGCGCCAAAGATGGCCAGTTTACAGATGAACTGCTGCTGCGTGAGAACGAGGTGGCGCAAGCGCAGGCACCCTTAATGGAACATCTGGACAGGCTGGAAAGCCAGATAACGCTGCTGCCGCAGGCGAGCCGCCTGTTCAGCCATGTCGCCAGCGTGGTGTATGCGCTCAGCCTGCTGCCCACCCTGCGCCAGCAGATCCGCCAGCGCGCGCTGCGTATACCGCAGGCGATGACCTTTTTTAATGACATTATTCGCCACTTACTGTCACTGGTGTTCGAGCTTTCCGACACCGCCGCCGAGCCGGCCATTTCACGTGCGCTGATTGCTATGTTCAGCTTTATGCAGGGCAAAGAGTACGCCGGGCAGGAACGGGCCATTGGCGCGGCGGCCTTTGCCGTGGGCACATTCAGCGATGAGACGCAGCAAAAGCTACAGGATCTGATTGAGCGCCAGGAGCGCTATTTCGCCACCTTCGCCGATTTTGCCGACGAAACGCACCGATTACGCTGGCAGCAATTAGCCACCGACAGCCAGTTTGAACGCTTACGACGTATTGCCTGCACCGGGCGTGAGGTGATGGAGGCAGACAGTTGCCTGCGCTGGTTCGCGCTGGCCACGCAGCGTATCGATCAGATGAAAGCGCTGGAGGATACGCTGGCGGAGTCGCTGATGGCGCATTGTCAGGCCCGGATCGCGCAAACGGAGCAGGCCAATAGTGAACAGCGGGCCGATCTGGAAAGCCTGACTCTCCCGCAGGAGAGTGAAGAGAGCCGCTACTCGGTGTTTATTGATTCTCACGGCTGGCTGGAAAGCGGTGGTGTTCGCCCGCAACTTGGGCGATCGCTATTAACGCTGGTGCAGCAACAATCCCGGCGCTTACAGGCGCTGGACAGCGAACTGGCGACGCTGCGCGAAACGCTGAATGAACGTAAAACCATTGAGCGGGCCAAAAGCATGCTGATGCAACACCAACAGATCAGTGAAGAAGAGGCCTATAAAACCCTGCGCCGGATGGCAATGAACCAGAATAAAAAGCTGGTTGAGATTGCCAGCGCGATGGTGGCGGTAGCCGATGTTTTTCACTCTACTCCCTAGGGAGTATTTGCACGTGAAGTGTGCGAAATCTGCCCTTTGATAGTGCGTTAACGCGAGCGGCATCGGTCTGTTTTTGCGTTGCAGGCCAGAAAAAACGCCCGTCTGCCATCCTGGCATAGCCCTTGCTTTACTCAACAGGTACATCAGACATAACGCAGTCACGGCCAACGGCGGTCGGAACAGCGTAAACCGGACAACGGCGTCCATAAGCGTGCAACTGAGCACGGGCTTATGGGCGTCGTTTTTTTTTGCGTTCCCGCAAGGGTGAGCAGCGCGAGGGTGGCAATGAGTAACAACAACAGCAAAGGTATGGCGGTTTCCCGTCGTCAGTTTTTACTGGGCAGCGCAGCGCTCGGCGGCACGCTGTTGCTGCCTTCGGTCATGAACCGTGCATGGGCTGCCGGTTCCGACGCGCCGGAGTTGAATGAGATCCGTGTCGGGTTTATTCCGCTGACGGATTGCGCATCAGTGGTGATGGCCGCAGTAAAAGGGTTCGACAAGAAATACGGCATTACCCTTGTGCCCAGCAAAGAGGCCAACTGGGCGGCGGTACGTGACAAGGTGGTATCCGGTGAACTGAGCGCCTCGCATATGCTGTACGGCCAGCTTTATGGCCTGCAAATGGGCTTGTCCGGTGCGCAAACGGCGATGGCAGTGCTGATGACACTCAACCAGAACGGGCAGGGGATCACACTGGCAAATCAGCTACATGACGCAGGCGTTAGTGATTTGCCGACGCTGCAAAAGCACATCGCCGCCAGCCCGGCAGGCACCTTTACGTTTGCGCAAACCTTCCCGACGGGCACCCATGCCATGTGGCTCAACTACTGGCTTGCCAGCGCGGGCATTCATCCGCTCAACGATATCCGCAGTGTAGTGGTGCCGCCACCGCAAATGGTCATGAACATGAAGATTGGCAACATGGTGGGTTACTGCGTGGGTGAACCGTGGAACCAGCGCGCCATCAGCGACAATCTGGGGTTTACCGCTGCCACCAGTCAGCAGATCTGGCCGGATCATCCGGAGAAAGTGCTCGGTACCCGTGCCGACTGGGTAGAGAAACACCCGAACAGCGCCCGTGCGCTGACTGCCGCTATTCTCGACGCCTCCCGCTGGATCGATGCCTCAGAGGATAACCGCCGCGAAACGGCACGTGTCATCGCCGGGCGCGCTTACCTTAATACCAAAGAGGAAACCATCCTCGGTCGTATGCTCGGCCAGTACGACAACGGCATCGGCAAAAGCTGGAAAGATGATCATGCCATGCGTTTCTTCCACGACGGTTCCGTCAACTTCCCCTGGCTCTCAGATGGTATGTGGTTCCTCACCCAGCATAAACGCTGGGGCATGCTGACAACCGACCCGGACTATCTTGCTGTCGCCCGCCAGGTTAACCGCATTGATATCTACAAACAGGCCGCCGCCGCTGTTGGCGGTGTGTCACTGCCGGACAGCGACATGCGCAGCAGCGTGTTGATGGACGGCATTCGCTGGGACGGTAGCAACCCCGCTGCCTATGCCAACAGTTTTAGCGTGAAGAAGTGAGAGGTTGCATATGAAAAGTCAGGCGAAAATTATTCCTATCCCACAGGACCTTACCCCCACCGCAGCGCCGCAGGCGGAAGTGGTTGCGCTGCCCGCCAGAGTGCGGGTGCGCCGCCGCCCGTCATTGCTGCGCCCGTTGATGCAGCGCGTGGTACCGGCGCTGCTCGGCCTCGGCTTGCTGCTCTGTTTGTGGCAAGTGGCGGCGCTGAACAGTAAAAACTTCCCTACGCCGTGGCAGACCTGGCAGGCGGCTCTGGTGATTTTTGCCGATCCGTTTTATGTCGCCGGGCCTAACGATCAGGGTATTGGCTGGAACGTGCTTGCCTCGCTGCAACGTGTGGCGACAGGGTTTGGTCTTGCTGCGCTGGTGGGCATCCCTGCCGGGTTTCTGATCGGGCGCTTTCGTTTTGTTGCCAACATGCTCAACCCGCTGATCTCGTTGTTACGCCCGGTCAGTCCGTTGGCCTGGTTGCCGATTGGTTTACTGCTGTTTCAGCGCGCTGAACCGGCGTCCAGTTGGACCATCTTTATCTGCTCCATCTGGCCGATGATCCTCAATACGTCAGAAGGCGTGCGGCAGATCCCGCAGGACTACCTGAACGTGGCGCGGGTCCTCAAGCTTTCGGAGTTCGCCATTATGCGCAAAATCCTGCTGCCCGCCGCGCTGCCTGGCATTCTCACCGGCATGCGCTTATCCATTGGCATTGCCTGGCTGGTGATTGTCGCCGCCGAAATGCTCACCGGCGGCATCGGCATCGGTTTTTGGATCTGGAACGAGTGGAACAACCTGAACGTGGAAAACATCATCATCGCCATTGTGGTGATTGGGGTTGTCGGCCTGCTGCTGGAGCAGGGGCTGATGTGGATAGCCAGCCGTTTTAACTACAGCAGCCGCTAAGGGGGCCATGATGCGTACAAATCCCATTATTCAGGTACAGCAGGTCAGCCAGCGTTTTCACACCCGCAGCGGTGAGTTTCTTGCGCTGGATAACGTCAGTTTTGATATTCACAGCGGCGAAACCCTCAGCCTGATTGGCCATTCCGGCTGCGGTAAATCGACCCTGCTGAATTTGATCGCCGGGCTCACCCTGCCGACCAGCGGCGGTTTGCTGTGCAATAACCGCGAAATCGACGGGCCAGGGCCGGAGCGCGGCGTGGTGTTTCAGAACCATTCATTGCTGCCGTGGCTGACCGCTTACGACAATGTGGCACTGGCGGTGCGCCAGGTATTTCGCGGTGAAATGGGCAAAGTGGAGATGCATGAATGGATCATGCACAACCTCGATCTGGTGCATATGTCTCATGCATGGAATAAACGCCCGCACGAAATTTCCGGCGGTATGAAGCAGCGGGTTGGCATTGCCCGCGCGCTGGCGATGAAACCCAACGTGTTGTTAATGGACGAGCCTTTCGGTGCGCTGGACGCCTTAACTCGCGCGCATCTGCAGGATGCAGTGATGGAAATTCAGCAACGCCTGCGCACCACCATTGTGCTGATCACTCACGACGTTGACGAAGCCGTGCTGCTCTCAGACCGGGTGCTAATGATGACCAACGGCCCGGCAGCAACGGTTGGTGAAATCATGACCGTCGAGCTTGAACGCCCGCGCTCGCGCGTGGCGCTGGCGGAGGATGTGCACTACCAGCGTTATCGCCAGCAGGTACTGCATTTCCTGTATGAAAAGCAGCCAAAAGCGGCCTGACCTCTCTTCACTTCTGTCGATGTAAGGATCGGATGATGAAAAAGCCTGTATTAGTGGTGGTAGGGCACGGCATGGTCGGCCACTACTTCCTTGAACAACTGGTGGAACGTGAGCTGCACCAGCATTATGACATCGTGGTCTTTGGTGAAGAGAGATTACCCGCCTACGACCGCGTACACCTGTCGGAATACTTCGCCGGGCGCAGTGCCGGGTCGTTGTCGCTGGTCAGCGAAGGCTTCTTTGAGCAACACGGCATCGCCCTGCGCAGCAGCCACAAAATTGTCGCCATTGACAGTCAGCGCAGGTGCGTGCGCGACGAGCAGGGGGAAGAAACCCATTATGACAAACTGGTGCTCGCCACCGGCTCATACGCTTTTGTGCCGCCTATTCGCGGTAACACCCGCCCCGGCTGCCTGGTCTATCGCACGCTGGACGATCTGGATGCCATCGCCGCGCAGGCAAAAAACGCCACCACCGGCGTGGTGATTGGCGGCGGGTTGCTGGGGCTGGAAGCGGCCAATGCGCTGCGTCAGCTAGGGCTTGAAACCCATGTTGTGGAGTTCGCACCGCGCCTGATGGCAGTGCAACTGGATGAGTGCGGCGCCGCGATGCTGCAACGCAAAATCGAAGCATTGGGCGTGAAAGTGCACACCCGCAAAGAGACACGCGAGATTGTTGACGGCGAGCAGGCGCGGCACCGTCTGTGTTTTGCCGATGGCAGCTGGCTGGAAACCGATCTGTTGCTGTTCTCGGCGGGTATTCGCCCGCGGGATGAACTGGCGCAGAGCGCGCCGCTGGAAAAAGGGACGCGCGGCGGCATTGCCATTAACGACCATTGTCAGACTTCAGATGCGTCGATTTACGCCATTGGTGAATGCGCCGCGTGGAACGGGCAGATCTTTGGCCTTGTGGCGCCGGGTTACCAGATGGCGCGCAGCGTTGCGGATACGCTGGCTGCCCGCGACACGCCTTTTACCGGCGCAGACATGAGCACCAAACTGAAATTGCTCGGCGTGGAAGTGGCGTCCCTCGGTGACGCGCACGCCAAAACCGAAGGCTGCCAGAGCTACCAGTGGACCGATGGCCCGAACGAAATCTACAAGAAAATTGTGGTGTCGGGGGACGGGAAACGGTTGCTGGGCGCGGTGCTGATTGGCGACAGCGGCGACTACAGCATGCTGCTGCAAATGATGCTCAACGCCATGCCGCTACCTGCGCAGCCGGAAGGGTTGATCCTGCCAGCCCGCGCGGGCGATGCGCCAAAAGGGCTGGGAGTGGCAGCGCTCGCCGCCAGTGCGCAGATCTGCTCCTGCCATAACGTTAGCAAAGGCGATATCGCCGCTGCGGTGGCGGGCGGTTGCAGCGAGTTGGGCGCGCTAAAAACCTGCACCAAAGCCGGAACGGGCTGCGGCGGCTGTGTGCCATTGCTGAAGCAGGTGATGGAGCATGAGTTGCAGCAACGGGGCGTGGAGGTGAAAAAAGATGTCTGCGAGCACTTTGCCTGGTCACGGCAGGAGCTGTACCACCTGATTCGCCTGCATGAGATCCGCAGTTTCCACGCGTTGCTCGAACGTTTCGGGCGCGGTCATGGCTGCGAAGTGTGTAAACCGCTGGTGGGATCCATGCTCGCCTCCTGCTGGAATGAGTACCTGTTAAAGCCGCAGCACCTGCCGTTGCAGGACACCAATGACCGCTTCTTTGCCAACATTCAGAAAGATGGCACGTACTCGGTAGTGCCGCGTATTCCGGCCGGAGAGATCACGCCGCAAGGTTTGATAGCCATTGGGCAGGTCGCGCAGCGTTACAACCTCTACACCAAAATTACCGGCGGCCAGCGCGTAGATCTGTTTGGCGCGCACCTCGAACAGTTGCCTGCTATCTGGGAGGAACTCATCGCTGCCGGGTTTGAAACCGGGCATGCGTATGGCAAGTCGCTGCGTACGGTAAAATCCTGCGTCGGCTCCACCTGGTGTCGCTACGGGGTGCAGGACTCAACCGGCATGGCGATCGCCCTTGAGAATCGTTACAAGGGGCTGCGTGCACCGCACAAAATTAAGATGGCCGTTTCCGGTTGCACCCGTGAATGCGCCGAAGCGCAGGGTAAAGACATTGGGGTGATCGCCACCGATAAAGGCTGGAACCTTTATGTATGCGGTAACGGCGGCATGAAGCCGCGCCACGCCGATCTGTTTGCCAGCGATCTCGACAGTGAGACATTGATCCGCACGATTGATCGCGTACTGATGTTCTATATCCGTACCGCCGACCGGCTTCAACGCACCAGCACCTGGCTGGACAATATGGAAGGCGGGCTGGACTACCTCAAACAGGTGATCCTGCAAGACAGCCTCGGGCTGGGTGCTGCGCTGGAAAGCGAGATGCAACAGGTGGTGGCAAGCTACCAGTGCGAATGGAAAACCACGCTGGACGATCCGCAAAACCGGCTGCTGTTCCGTGGGTTCCTCAACAGCAGCCGCCCGGATGAAGCGGTGGTGATGGTTGAAGAGCGTGGGCAAATTCGCCCGGCGACGGCAGAGGAAAAACCCCGCCAGCCGCAAGAGAGCGATCTGCCCGGCAACGAATGGGTGCATATGGGCGCACTGGCCGACATTCCGGCCAATGCCGGCATGGCCGCACGCCTCGGTCAGCAACAAATTGCGCTGTTTCATTTGCCGGGAGCGGAACCGCAGGTCTTCGCTCTGGAGAACCACGAACCGGGCAGCAACGCGAACGTGCTGTCGCGCGGGCTGGTGGGCGACATCGCCGGCGAGCCCATCGTTATCTCTCCCTTGTACAAAAAACGTTTTCGCCTGAGCGATGGCATCAGCCCGGATGACGCGGCGCTGCGGTTGCGCTGCTGGCCGGTGAGAGTGGATCAGGGGCAAATCTGGGTGAAGCGCACGCCGCAAAGCCAGGCCACTTTCCCGGCAATTGCCGAGGCATCTTAAGTCATTACCGGGGGCGAAAATGGAGCAGATAAAAAGTGTATGCCCCTATTGTGGGGTAGGCTGTGGTCTGGTCTTACAGGTTGAAAACCAGCGCATTATCGACGTAACAGGAGATAAGTCACACCCCGCGAATGCTGGCCGCCTTTGTACTAAAGGCAAAAGCAGCGCGCAGGCCATTACCGCACCGGGCAGGCTGGCCCATGCTTATGTGCGGGCGCAGCGTCAGCAGGAACCCACGCAGGTGGCGCTGACGGACGCAATTGGCGAAACGGCGCGGCGGCTACGCGCCATCCTTGATACGCATGGCCCGGATGCGCTGGCGCTGTATGTTTCCGGGCAGATGTCGCTGGAGGCGCAATACCTGGCGAACAAGCTGGCGAAAGGGTTTATCGGCACTAACAATATTGAGTCCAACTCCCGGCTTTGTATGGCCAGCGCCGCCAGCGGGTACAAGCTGTCGCTGGGATCGGACGGCCCCCCCGGCTCTTATGATGACTTCGATCGCGCCGATCTGTTTTTGGTGATAGGTGCCAATATGGCTGACTGCCACCCGATCCTCTTTTTACGCATGATGGAGCGGGTCAACGCCGGGGCTAAATTGATCGTTGTCGATCCACGGCGTACCGCAACGGCAGAGAAAGCCTCGCTGTTTTTACAGATCAATGCCGGGACCGATCTGGCGTTATTGAATGGTCTGCTCGGGCTGCTGGTGCAAAACGGCCATCTTGATAACCCTTTTATTGAGACGTTTACCGAAGGCTGGCAGGGCATGCCGGACTTTTTACAGGACTACCTGCCGCAGCAGGTGGCGGAACGCACCGGGCTGGCAGAAGCCGACATTCGGCAGGCCGCAGAGTGGATTGGTCGCGCAGGCGAGTGGATGAGCTGCTGGACCATGGGGCTGAACCAGAGCACGCACGGCACCTGGAGCACCAATGCCATTTGCAACCTGCACCTCGCCACGGGCGCGATCTGCCGTCCTGGCAGCGGGCCGTTTTCGCTTACCGGCCAGCCGAATGCAATGGGGGGCCGTGAAGTGGGTTACATGGGCGGCGGCTTGCCGGGCCAGCGTTCGGTATTGGTCGAAAAAGATCGCGCCTTTGTTGAACAGCTCTGGCAGCGGCCGCCGGGGACATTACGCCGTGAGACTGGCGGCGGCACGATCGCGTTGTTCGACGAGATGCGCGCGGGGCGCATTAAAGCCTGCTGGATAATCTGCACCAATCCGGTCGCGACCGTGCCGAACCGGCAAAACGTGATTGCCGGGTTGCAACAGGCGGAACTGGTTATCGCCCAGGATACTTTCCTCAATACCGAAACCAACCGCTACGCCGATATTCTGCTGCCGGGCGCGCTGTGGGCAGAAGCCGAAGGGGTGATGATCAACTCTGAACGCAACATGACGTTGATGCAGCAGGCGGTGACGCCGCCGGGCGAAGCGCTGGCGGACTGGCAAATTATCGCCAGGGTGGCTTGCGCAATGGGGTACGCCGACGGTTTTACTTATGCCAGCGCGCAGGAGGTATTCGACGAAATCCGCCAGACCTGGAACCCCGATACGGGCTATGACATTCGCGGTGCCAGTTATGCACGCCTGCGTGATGCGCCGTTGCAGTGGCCGTGCCCGCCGGGTGACGACCAGCCGCGCCACCCGATCCGCTACCGTCAGTCGACGCTGCGTTTTGCCACGCCCAGCGGCAAGGCACAATTCTTTGCCCGCCCGGATTTGCCGCCTGCCGATATGCCGGACGATAGCTTTCCCCTGGTGCTGAATACCGGGCGCCTCCAGCACCAGTGGCACACTCTGACCAAAACCGGCAAAATCCCGATGCTCAATAAACTCAATCCAGGGCCGTTTATTGAAATCCACCCCCAGGATGCCGCGCGACGGGGGATTAGCGAGGGCGACAGGGTGGATATTTCCTCACGACGCGGGCAGGCGACCTTGCCTGCGGTCATCACCGATCGGGTTCTTGCCGGGCACTGTTTTGCCCCGTTTCACTGGAACGATCTGTTTGGCGACAAACTGGCGATCAATGCGGTCACCAGCGATGCCGTCGATCCCCTGTCGTTGCAACCGGAGCTGAAACATTGTGCCGTTGCCCTGACGCGCAGCGCGTTGCAGCCGGTGGAGAAACTGGCAAGCAGCGGGCAAAACAACGCAGAGGAGCAAGCCGGAACCCTGGTGCTGTGGGCCTCGACCACCGGTAATGCCGAAACCTTTGCCCGCGCCTGTGGCGAACGTTTACGCCTGGCCATGCCTGCGGTAAAAGTCTGTGGCATGGAGAGCATCACGTTGCAGGACATCGCCGCTACCCCTCGTGTGCTGTGGATTGCCAGTACCTTTGGCGATGGCGACCCACCCGACAATGCCACGGCGTTATGGGCTGAATTACAGACAGATCGCGCGCCACGGCTTGCCGCCACCGAATTCGCAGTGCTGGCCTTTGGCGATGCCAGTTACGACCGTTTTTGCGGCTTTGGTCGCCAGCTTGATGCCCGGCTGGCGGCGCTCGGCGGGAAACGGCTTATCCCGCGTGTAGATTGTGAAGCCGACAGTGCCGACGCCCGGCGCTGGCTCCACGATATTCTGCGGGCATTGCCCTGTTCTGTCGACGTATTACCCGATGATATGCCGCAGCAATCACCGCCCGGCTTCAGTCGCCATGCGCCTCTGACTGCTCCGCTGGTGGGTAACCGGCTGCTGAATGGGCCGGGCGCGGAGCGGGAAATCCGCCAGTTTGTGTTTGATTTACAGGGCAGCGGGATGCACTACCAGGCCGGGGATGCGTTGGGTGTCTGGCCCCAGAATTGCCCGCAGCAGGTTGACGCATTTATTGCTGCGCTTGGCATTGCCCCCCACACGCCGGTGCAGGTGGCTGAGCGGGGCGAGATGTCGCTCGCCGACGCGCTGAGCCGCCATATCGACATTAGTCGAATTACGCCGGAGATCCTGCGTTTTGTGGCCGAACACTCCGCCAGCCCGCAGTTGCATCGCTGGCTTGCGAGCGAAAACAGCGAGGCATTACAACAGTGGTTGTGGGGGCGGCAGATTATCGATCTGTTGCATTTGTTCCCACTGCGGGCGACGGCAGAAGCCTGGGTCTCGGTGCTCCGGCCATTGCAGCCCCGTTTGTACTCCATCTCCTCCAGCCCGACAGTGTCGCCGCAGCAGGTCGCGTTGACGGTGTCTACGGTTCGTTATGGTGATAAACCCCTGCGCGGTGGTGTCTGTTCCACTTTTCTGGCCGATCGCGCCGACAGCGCCGCCATTTTTATTCACGCATCGCCCCATTTTCGCCTGCCAGCTGATCCGCATACGGCGGTGATTATGGTCGGTGCGGGAACCGGTATTGCGCCGTTTCGCGGCTTTTTACAGGAGCGCCAGGCCACAGCTGCCAGCGGGAAAAACTGGCTCTTCTTTGGCGAACAGCGTGCCGCGACCGATTTTTACTACCGTGACGAACTGGAAGCCTGGCAGCGCGAAGGGGTTCTGCACCGTTTGAGCACGGCCTTTTCCCGCGATCAGCCGGAAAAAGTCTATGTGCAACACCGTATGCTGGAAGAGGGCGAAACCTTATGGCGCTGGCTGCGCGACGGCGCCCATTTTTACCTGTGCGGCGATGCCAGACGAATGGCAAAAGATGTGGACAGCGCGCTCAAACAGGTAGTGCAGCGCTGGGGCGCAATGAGTGCCGACGAGGCCAGCACGTGGGTGGCAAGACGGATACAGGAGAAGCGCTACCTTCGGGATGTCTATTAACCTTTGTCCGCTGTGATACAAAGCGGCGACCCCGCGACGGCGCATTCAGCCGGGGTTGCGGTGTGAAAAAGGGGGCACAATTGCCCCCTGAGTCTTTTACTGCTGCTCTGTATTTTACGGTATCAATCGCCAACGTCTGGCGTGTCGGTATCACGCGGGGGTTCCGGCTTCAGACGTGCAGGGTCAATCAGGCAGACGGCCGCAGCGACAATCCCCATTAACGACTCCTGCGGATAGGGCTGCCACTGGCCGATGCTGTGGCGTTTAAACACTTTGTCGCCTTCGGCCCAGCGCTGCGTAAAGTAGATGCGTTCGAACTGGGCGTATTCTTGCGTATCGCAGTTGAAAACATAAATGGCGCGTGAGCTGTAAACCGAGATGGGCGGGTTTTTCTGGTACAGGCCGCCTTGCTCATAATTATTAATCAGCCAGAGACGGCGCAGACGCGTGTTGCCCTTGTAAGTGGAGACGGTGCGCATATCTGCATAGGTGCCGCCAGTTTCATCTTCCAGCATTTTGATAAGACCATGCGGGCGCGCTTTCGCCGCCGGTACAGCAGGCTTATTCACGCTGGCACAGCCCGTCATCAGCAGCAGTGCGGCGCATAACCACAGCGGTTTCATCATTTGTGGTTGCCTTTCAGATCCGGGCGCAGCGGCAGTAAATCCTCGTCGGTGACGTTGCCCTGCAGCGTACATAACAGTTGCGATTTGTCGCCGCTGGTTTCCAGCATTGCCAGTTTCTCAACGCTGTTCTTGCCGGGCGCGATGCCGCTGGCCGCGCCGGTATTGTGTTGCCATGCTTTATCGCCGACGCGTTTGATCATTGGCTCCACGATGTAATTGTTGCCATCCTGCTGCCATTTCACATTCGGCAGGGCGCTGACGATAGCCTGCGGCGGCTGGTCAAAAACCAGTCCCCAGAAATAGAATTTCCCCAGTTCATCGCCGTCGCTGGTACGCATGAAGTAACCGGAAATGGTCAGTTGCTGCACCTTGAGTGGCTGTGTAAACCACACCACATCTTCCCCCTCTTTAGGCGCAACAAACCAGGCGTGGCCTTGTTTATCGGTTTTCAGCGGTGCGGTGTGAGCTAAGGCGGCGCGTTGCGCGTACAGTTCGCTAAAAAACTGACTGTCACAGCGCAGTAAACTTTCCGGGAGGGTTTGCGCAGTTGCTGTGGCGGTTGTCGCCAGGGCCAACAGCGCCAGAGAGATCAAACGGACGTGCATAAAGCATCCTTACCTATAAATTTGAGTGATTAATTTATCGTTAATCAGACGGAATTCTTTAGAAGTTTTGGCAAGGGAGAGGCAATCCGGCGCGCTGCGTTGACCGCAGCGGCAGAGAGGGGCTATAGCAGCAGGGAGCGGGCGAAATGGATATCCGTGCAGTGATCCAGCCGGGTGAGTTGGTCGTACAGTGACGGTGCATCTTGCAGCCGGGCGCAGCAGTCGAAAAACTTGCGGGCGCGTTCTTGCGCGCTGAATGGCTCTTCCCGTGAACCGGCGGCGTGCAGGCGCGAATGGCGCAGGGTGCGGCCATTTTTTAGCGTCAGCGTTAACACATGGGGCAACGCCGGATCTTCCGCTTCTTGCTCCGCCGTCCAGGCGCTCATGGTAATGCGCGCCAGCTTCTGTGCATCGGCCTGTAACGCCACCGCCTGTGGGGTAAAATCGGCGACGCTGAGCATGCCTTTTTCCAGCATCAGCGCCACGCAGTAAGGCATGGAAAACCGCGCCTGCATTTCATCCGCCGGCTGCGGATAAGCGAGGTTCCGCCAGTTGGCAATCCCCACCAGACAGTGCACCTGTTCGACCTCGTCAGCGCGGAAAGAGTGCTGTGCCTGTAAATCGCCCAGCGCGTCAAGAATGCGGTGTGTCGAGCCGCAGCAGGGGTGTTTTTTCGGCATTACACCAATGCGCTCAATCACATGCTGGGGGTGGTAAAGCCACGTTGGTAGGCTCAGATGACCCGCATAGAGTTCGGCGAACCCTTGCGGGCACTCCAGAATATCCAGCCGCCCGTGCATCCGGCTGCGGGCGAGCAGGGCGGCTTCGACGGCATTGCGTGCCGCCATTCCAGCGTGAAAAGGTTTCAGCGGCGTACCAAACTGGCCTTTAACGCCGCTGGCCATGCTGACTGCGATGCTCAGCGTGCGGGCAATGGCCTGTGCATCGCCGCCCATTAGCGCCGCGACGCCCGCCGCCGTGCCAATACAGCCAAGGGTCGAGGTGCCGTGCCAGCCAGCGGTGTAGTGACCGTATCCGATGGCGTCGCCAATAAACGCCTGAGCTTGTAAACCTATCAGGTAAGCATCAATCAGCGCGCAACCCGGGCTGTTCTGCGCCAGCGCCACCGGGAGCAATGCCGGTACCAGTACCGCTGAAGCGTGGCTCATGCCGGGGGTAAAGTTATCGTCATAGTCGATGGCATGCGCCGCCGTGGCATTGAGCAGTGCGCTCTGCGCCATGCTGAGCGGCGTGCCGCCCAGCGTCTCGGCCACGGCGCGGGTGGCAAAATCATCCTGCCCGGCCACCAGGCAGGCGAGGGTGTCGATAATCGCCTCGCAGGCCAGTTGCCTGGCCTGCGGGCTGAAGCTACCGGGTGCGGCGCACCACTGCGCCAGCGTCTCGATTAACGTCATGGTGCTTACTCCTTGTCATAGCAGCGGTGTGTGCCCGCCGTCATCGCGCTGTAAACCGGGTTATGCCTCGCTGGCGGCCAAAAATTCCCGTGTGTAGTGTTCGTGTGCCTCGCCACGCCGCAGGCGATCGGCGCTCAGTTCTTCCAGCAGTCTGCCCTGGTGCATAATGCCAACCCGCCCGCACAGATGGGTGACTACCGCCAGATCATGCGTCACCAGCAAGTAGGTGAGGTGGCGTTGCTGGCGCATACGACTGAGTAAGTTAAGGATCTCCGCCTGGACCGAGACATCCAGTGCTGAGGTGGGTTCATCCAGCAGCAGTACAGAGGGTTCAAGGATCAACGCCCGGGCAATCGCCACGCGCTGGCGCTGGCCGCCAGAGAGCTGGTGCGGGTAGCGGTAACGGAAGGTATCCGACAGGCCGACAGCGTGTAATACATCGCTAATACGCGCCTCATGGCGATCCATGCCGTGCAGTTGCAGGGGTTCCCGCAGGCTAGCCCACACCATTTTTCGTGGGTGCAGCGAAGCATAAGGATCCTGAAAAACCATCTGAACCTGGCGGTAAAAAGGCTTGTCGCGCTGCGGTTGCTGCTCACGGTTGTTAAACAGAATATGGCCGCGATAGTCCGTGTTCAGCCCCGCCAGCGCTCGCAGTATGGTGGACTTTCCGCAGCCTGACTCGCCAATAAGGCCGTAACTCTCGCCGCGAGCCAGCATCAGACTCACATCGTTCACCACCTGGCGGCGCTGGCTGTCCTGACCAAAAGCGATGCCGAGTGATACCATTTCGAGTGCGCGATCTGCGCTGGGGATTGGGTTCATAGGGCAACTCCGTGACGGTAGCAGGGGCCATTCAACCAGGCCGGATCGCGTATTGGCACACTGAGTGTTTCCACCGGATCACGCAGCCTTGGCTGGCTGGCGAGTAGCGCCTGGGTATAAGGATGGCTGGCTTTGTCGAGTTGGTCGGCGCGTATCTCTTCAACAATGCGCCCGGCGTACATCACCAGCACGCGATCGCAAAAGCGTGACACCAGGTTGAGATCGTGAGTGATAAACAGCAGTCCGGTCTGGCGGCGTTGCAGCTGCTCATCCAGAATGCTCAGCACCTGACGGCGTACCGTGACATCCAGTGCGGAGGTGGGTTCGTCGGCAATGATCAGATCCGGCTCCGGGATCAGCATCATGGCAATCATGACGCGCTGCCCCATACCGCCAGAAATTTCGTGCGGGTAGAGACGGGCCACTTTCTCCACCTCGCGAATATGCACTGATTCGAGCATCTCCAGTGCTCTGTTGTGGGCTTCGTTTTTACTCACCTGGCGGTGAAGCCGCCAGGCTTCAGCAACCTGCTCGCCAATGCGCATTAACGGGTTGAGTGAAAAACGCGGATCTTGCAGGATCATCGATATACGGTCACCGCGAATGGCGCGCATCTGCCGCTCACTGGCCTGCAGAAGGTCAATGTCGCCAAAGCGCATCTTCGTGGCGTGCACGTGGCCTGCTTTGGGGGTTAGTTTAAGCAGGGCGCGGCAGGTCTGGGATTTGCCCGAACCGGACTCGCCGACAATGGCCACTTTTTCCCGGCCGACCTGAAAACTCACGTCGCGCACCGCGGCGTGATCTTCATGGGGACCTTTAAACAGAATGCTCAGGTTTTCAATGTCTAACAGCGGATTATTCATGGCGGAGATCCATTACGTCGCGCAGGCCATCGCCCAGCAAGTTAAAGGCCAGACTGGTGAACAGAATCGCTAAACCGGGAATGGCGGCAATCCAGCCATTGTTCAGCATAAATTCGCGTCCGGAGGCCAGCATTGCCCCCCATTCCGGGCTGGGTGCCTGCGCACCCAGGCCAAGAAAACCCAGCCCGGCGGCGGTGAGGATAATCGCCGCCATATTGAGCGTGACGCGCACCACCACCGACGGCAGGCACATCGGCATGATATGGCGCAAAATAATGTGCCAGGCGGATGCCCCCTGTAAGCGCACGGCGGCAATGTAGTCCATGTTGCGGATCGCCAGCGTTTCGGCGCGCGCCAGTCGGGCTATCGGCGGCCAGGCGGAGAGGGAAATCGCGATAATGGCATTCTCAATGCCGGGCCCCAGCGCGGCGACAAACGCCAGCGCGAGGATCAGACTGGGGAAAGCCAGAAAAATATCCACCAGCCGCATCAACACCGTATCTACCCAACCGCCGAGAAATCCGGCCGTTGCGCCAACCAGCAGCCCTAACGGCGTGATAATTAGCGCTGTTAACCCGGCGATATACAACGTAATGCGCGCGCCATATAACAACCGGCTGAAGATATCCCGCCCCAGTTCGTCGGTGCCAAGCCAGTGCCCTGCGCCCGGTGGTTGCAGGCGTAGCGCCAGATTTTGTGCATAGATATCGTGCGTGGCCAGCCACGGCGCAAACAGCGCAGCGGCGAGGATGGTCAGTAACACCAACAGACCAAACAGCGCGGAATGGTTAGCGCAAAAGCGCCGCCACTGGATCCAGCCCAGTTGCACTCTGGCTTGCAGGGGTGTTTGCGGGGCGGGGTCGCTAAGCCAGGCGCGCAGGCCCTGACGCGGGCGAACACGCAGCGATTTAATCGAATCGGTCATTGCTCCTCCTGTCGCGTGCGGGGATCGAAGAGGCGATACAGCAGATCGCACAGCAGATTGAGGGCGACAAAAATCGCGCCGGTCAGCAACGTGCAACCAACGACGGCATTCATATCGCCCGCCAGCAACGCATTAGTCAGGTAGCGGCCAAATCCCGGCCAGGCGAACACCGTCTCTGTCAGTACCGCGCCTTCCAGCAGCCACGCCCAGGAGAGTGCGACCACGGTCACTACCGGCACCGCGATATTGCGAAAGGCATGAACCCAGACACAACGTGACCAGGACAGTCCTTTCACCCTGGCGGTGATGATGTACTCCTGCGAGAGCTGTTCAAGCATAAAACTGCGGGTCATACGGCTGATATAAGCCAGCGCGCTAAGGCCGAGGATGGAGGCGGGCAAGATGATATGGCCAAAGACATTTTTAAAGACTGCCCAGTTGCCGCTGAGCAGGCTGTCCAGCAGCCAGAACCCGGTCACCGGATGAAGCTCAAACTCGTAGATAAAATCGATGCGCCCCGGCCCGCCAATCCAGCCAAGGGTGGCGTAAAACAGCAGCAGCCCCATCAGGCCGAGCCAGAAGTGCGGTGTAGAGTAGCTGAGCAGGCCGACAAAGCGGATCAGATGATCGAACCACGAGTTGCGGTACATTGCGGCGTAAACCCCGGCGGGAATGCCGAGGCCGACGCCGATGATGGCTGCAACGGTCGCCAGTTCCAGCGTGGCCGGAAAGACGCGAGCAATATCCTGCGCCACCGGCTGACTGGTGGTCAGCGCGGTGCCAAAATCCAGGTGCAGCAACTGCCAGACGTAATCGACAAACTGTTTCCACAATGGCTGGTTCAGCCCGAGCTGTTGGTACATTTTCTCGTAAGCTTCATGACTGGCGTTATCGCCAATCACCGCCACCACCGGATCGATAGGCAGCAACCGACCTATAAAGAAGGTCAGCGCTGCCAGTCCGAGCAGCGTGCAGCAGATGGAGAGTATTCCCCGACTCACGCGCCGCAGCTGTCGCCACCGCGGTGAGGGGAGCGTTTCGGTCGTGGTGGGTGCAATCACCTGAGACATCAGCAACCTCCGTTACTTCGTTGCGTCGCCATACCAGACGCGGAAGCCATTCCAGGTCCAGTTTTTCACGCCCGGGCTGATACCCGCGCTGTTATACATCTGGAACATAATGGCCATTGGCCCTTTCTCCATGACCTCACGTTGTAACGCGGCATACTTCTCGCTGCGTTTGCTCTCGTCCGGCTCAAGCAGCGCCGTGTCGACTTTCTGGTTCATTTGCGCGTCGTAATAGGCCGCACGCCAACTGGGATACTGCGTGGCGCGCGCCTCTTTACGGTTGTCAGGGTTATACACCAGCCGCGAGGCATTGCCGTGGGCATCTGGCACCGAGGTCTGCCAGGCCATCATTGCGCTCTGGAATTCGCGTCCGCGTGCCCGGCTAAATAACTGGGCATTTGCCATGCGTTCGAGCGTCAGTTTGACGCCAACTTTCGCCGCATTCTGTTGAATGCTCTGGGCAATCGGCGCGGAGTGCGGCAGGGTGCCGAAGATCACCGAGGCGCTGAAACCTTCCGGGTAACCGGCTTCGCTCAGTAGTTGTTTGGCTTTCGCCAGGTCGAGTTTGAACGGCTGGCCCGCTTTCTCATCCAGCGCGCCGAAGGCGCCAATCTGTACGAAGCTTGCGCGCGGCACGCCGAGATACGGCATGACACTGTTGGCTAAGCCGTCGTAATCGATCAGGTAGCGCATGGCGAGGCGTACCTTTTCATTTTTAAAAATCGGATCTTCATTATTAAAGGTCCAGAAAAAAAGCTGGGGCTTCAGGACCTTGCTGACTTTAACCTGGCCGCCCTGGTCGAGGGTTTTCAGATCGTCTGCCGACAGATCGCGGGCAACGTCAACATCGCCCTGCGTCAGTAACAGGCGTTGTGTCCCGGTTTCTGCGACATGACGAATCAGCACGCGCTTCAGCACCGGGGGTTTGCCCCAGTAGTGATCGTTAGCCTGTAACATCACACCTTCACCGGCATTCCAGCGAACCAGTTGATAGGGGCCGACGCAGGCAGTGTGGGAGGTGAGGTATTTATGGCCGAAATCGCCATCGACTGCGGCTTTCTCCACGACTTTACGGTTCAGGAGTGACGAGACTTTATCAGCGGCAATGGCCTGTAATATCAGGCTGGTTGGGTAGGGTTTGTCCAGTTTGATGACCAGGGTTTTGTCGTCCGGCGCGGTGATACGGCTGTCCACATTCTCTTTGTTAAAGCCATACTCTGTGATCTGTGCGGCATTGCCATAGCCCAGTTTGACGACACGCTGCATTGACCACGCGAGATCGCCCGCGCTGGCAGGTGTGCCATCCGGGAATTTCAGGTTATCTTGCAGGTGGAACGTGAGGGTTTGCCGATCGTCCGACACGTCCCAGCTTTTCGCCATCAATGGTCTGAGTTTCTTCTCATCTTTCGCCTCAAAATCCACCAGCGAGTCACAGGTATTGGCGTAAATTTCGCTGGTGACCACTTCACCTATTTGCGCCGGATCCCAGGTGCTGATGGCGTCAATGTTCCAGGCCATAACTAGCGAATCCGGCGGTGTGGCGGCCTGCGAAGCAGAACTCAATGCGCAACTCAACCCCAGCGCAAGGGCAATCGGTGTGTATTTCATCTCGTGGTTCCTTATACGATGTCCGGGCGTGGCTGGATGGGGGGCGTCACTTCTGCCGGGATAGGGCAGTGGTACGGTTTTTCGCTGATCTGTTCAAAGTGGGCTTTTTTCACCTGTGCCAGTAAAACCTTATCGGTGAGTACATCGACCGCCGTTGCTGCCATCACTTTCGCCACATGAGCGAGGCCTTTATGGGCGGCGGGCATTTTCCCTTGTGCAGTCAGCTGCCAGGAGTGCCCTGGCGTACCAATCGCCATAGTCGGAATATGCGCCTGCACGGTGGGCAACACCCAACTGACGTCGCCGACATCGGTGGAGCCAATCATCACCTCGCCATGCGTATCGAGCGGGATGATGTAGTCGCTTAGCGGTTTGGGGTGCGCGGGTTTGATTCCAGTTTTGCGGTAGCAGCTGGCGATCTCTTCCTCTGAAAGTGTGCCCTGGATCTCAGCGGCAAAAGCCTGGTCAGCGGCATCGAATGGCACCGGGCCGAGGCTTTCGAGATTGCGCTGCATGGCCTCTTCCAGCGGTCGGTTGCCAAGCAGGTTGGAGACGGCACTCATGATGCTGATCTCCACGCGAGTGTCGGTCATCATTGCTGCCCCCTGAGCAACGCGTTTTACGCGTTCGTTCAGTTCAAACATGGCGTGAACATCGCGGGCACGAATGGCGTAACGTACAGCCGCTTTGGCCTGCACCACATTCGGCGCAATGCCGCCTGCGTCGAGCATGGCGTAGTGAATGCGCGAATCCTGGGGGACATGTTCACGTAAAAACTGGACGCCGACACTCATCAGCTCTGCGGCATCGAGCGCGCTACGGCCCAGGTGCGGCGATGCCGCCGCATGTGAGGAGCGGCCGGTAAAGAAAAAGTCCATGCGGGTATTGGCGAGTGAGCGCGGTTTCGCCACTTCATGGTGTGCGCTGGGGTGCCAGGTGATCGCCACATCGACGCCATCAAATGCCCCGGCGCGCGCCATAAACGATTTGGCCGCGCCGCCTTCTTCCGCCGGGCAGCCGTAGTAGCGCACTCGTCCCGGTGTGCCGGTCTCTTCCAGCCAGGCTTTTAACGCGGTGGCGGCCAACAGCGCGCCGGAGCCGAGGAGATTGTGCCCGCAACCGTGGCCATGACCGTTACCGGGGAGGGGGGAATATTGTGCGACGCCAGCAGCCTGGCTCAGGCCGGGTAGGGCGTCATATTCCCCAAGAAACGCAATAATTGGCCCGCCCTGGCCGGCTTCGCCCATGACAGCCGTAGGAATGTCTGCCACGTTCTCCGTCACGCGGAAGCCTTGCGTTTTCAACATGGCGGTATGTTCGGCTACCGAACGGTATTCGGTGTAACAGATCTCGGGCATGCCCCATACACGGTCGCTGAGATCGCAGAAATCCTGCTGGTACTCTTCCACCCACTTCCAGACTAACGCTTTGTTTTCCATGGTGCTCCCCTGTTGGTTGCTCGCAATAGTTCCAACGCCTTGCGCGTTGCTGTACCACCAGCATGAGGGAAAATGTTTTGGCAGCGCCAATGAGCAATTCACACCGGCTATTCCGTTTTTGCATAGTCTGGCGCTATCACGCGGCATGCGCGGTTTCACTGAGTTGGATCAACTGCCAAAGTTGTTCCGCCTCCGGGTTGCGCAGTACTGGCTGGCGATAGAGGCGGATCGCCAGTGTGATCTCCCAATCGCTGCTACCCGCACGCACCAGCGCACCGTTCGACAGCTCCTCGTGTACCAGGCTTAACGGCAGCCATGCCACGCCGCCGCCTGCCAGCGTCATGGCTTTCAGGTTGGCGGACATGCCATTTTCATAGACCGCCTCCAGCGGCAGCGGGCGCTCACTGAGTAGCTGCGTCAGCGCATGCGCAAAAAATGAGTGGCTGCCGTAGCTCAGCCAGGGGATCGGTTGCCCACCAGGCCTGATGGGATAAAGCGGCTGGCCGTCGCTGTCTGGCCGACAGACCGGAATAGCCCACTCGCGCCCAAGGGGGATCATCGGGTAAGGGGTAAGCTGGTGGATCAGCGACACCGCGTCATGGGCGTAAGTCAGCAGAAAATCGGTTTCACCGCTGTGCAGGGTTGCAATATGCTCCACAAAACTGGGTTTCGAGTTACACATGCGGATATAGCCCAACTGCTGTTGCAGATTCAGGCGCTGGATCCAGTCAGGGAAAAAGGTCAGAGACAGCGTATTCAACATGGCAAACCGCAGCACCGCCGTGCGTGAGCGAAAGCGCTGGTTCAGATCGTTACGCAGGTGGGTCATTGCAAACACGGTTTCGGTGGCGGTCGCCAGAAATGTCTCCCCCTCTGGCGTGAGGGTCACCGGGTAAGTTTTGCGATCGAACAGCGGAACGCCCAGCCACTCCTCCAACTGGCGAATACGGCGACTGAGTGCAGACTGGGTGATATACCGTTCATCGGCCGCGCGGGTGAAGCTGACATTGCGGGCGACACTGAGAAAATCTTCGAACCATTTCAATTCCATAGCGGCACCTTGTGAAATGAATGGGAAAACGTCTTCAGGTGAAACAGAAAGAGAGTTACGCAAGAAACGCGCCAGTGTTGCAGGCGGGGAATGACGCTGGCTGTGGCGACGGCGGGTTGTCATTGCCCCCATCATTGCGCAGAAAATGCACTCATGGGGTGCAACCCGGCCTCGTTAAGTTGTATTATTCATGCATCTTATTGAGGAGGTGCTCGTAATGTCTGGCCCACGTATCCTGCGGGAAAAACTGACCATCCAAAAGATGATTGCGCTGTATCATCGCGCCTGCCCGGATGCGGTCAGCAGTGCGACGCACTATGCGGACCTGTATGCCTATGCACAAAAACGGTTAGATAAATGTGTGTTTGGCGAAGAGAAGCCGGCCTGTAAACAGTGCCCGGTGCACTGCTACCAGCCGGCAAAACGTGAAGAGATGAAACAGATTATGCGCTGGGCCGGGCCGCGTATGCTCTGGCGGCACCCTCTGCTCACTGTGCGCCATTTGATTGACGACAGGCGCCCGGTCCCCGAGCTCCCCGAGAAATATCGCCGCAAAGGCTAGCGGAGCAGCCGCAGCTCCGGCCCGCATAACTACGCACAGGCCCGATTGCCCCTGTGACACAGGGGCTGTCGTTACAATGTCTCTTTATCAATGCCCAGCCGTTTCATGCGCGACAGCAGCGTCGTGCGTTTCAGCCCCAGACGCTGTGCAGCGCCTTTTGGCCCGGCCACCACGCCGTTTGTTTCGCGCAGCACCCGCACAATTAACTGATATTCATCTTCACCCTCGCGCGCCACTTCTGCAGGCTCTGGCGACGGCGTCTGCGGTACGCTGATTTCCGGCAGCGACAGTTGCAGGACGTTGCCGCGCGTCAGCAGGACGGCGCGCTCAATGACGTTTTCCAGTTCGCGCACGTTGCCTGGCCACTCCATGGCGCTCAGTACGCGCAATGTTTCTGCCGGAATGCTGTCGATACTGCGCCCCATTTTGCGGGCAATCTTAAAGGTGAAGGCTTTCACCAGCAGCGGAATATCTTCCGGTCGCTCGCGCAGCGGCGGCAGATGGATCGGGAAGACATTCAGGCGATAGTAGAGATCGCTGCGGAACTCACGATCGGCAACCATCTTTTTCAGATCGCGGTTAGTGGCGGCGATAAGCCGGACATCCGTGCGGATCAGTTTATTGCTGCCGAGCCGCTCAAACTCTTGTTCCTGCAATACACGTAGCAGTTTGGGCTGTAACTCCAGCGGCATATCGCCGACCTCATCCAGGAACAATGAGCTTTTATCCGCCAGTTCAAAGCGGCCAATACGCTGGGCGCTGGCACCGGTAAATGCCCCGCGTTCATGACCGAACAGGTCGCTTTCCAGCAGACCGGCGGGCATTGCCGCACAGTTCATTTTCACCATCCGGCGGCTGTTGCGATTGCTCAGATTGTGGATGGCGCGGGCAATTAACTCCTTGCCGGTGCCGGTTTCGCCGAGGATCAGCACTGTGCTGTTGCTCTGTGCGACCATCTCCACTTGTTTAAGCACGCTGAACATCGCTTCGCTGCGCCCGATGATCTCGCCAAATTCGCTGTCGACATTGTTAAGTTGTTCGGTCAGGGCAAGGTTCTCATCCACCAGCCGCTCTTTCAGGCGGTGGATCTCCTGGTAGGCCAGCGCGTTATCAACCGCAATAGCAATACGCTCGGCAATCTGGCGCAGCAGTTTCAGGTTTGCCTGAGTGAATACTTCTTTCTGGCACTGCGCCAGCTTGAGAACCCCCAGCAGATTCTGGCCCGACATCAGCGGCAACAGGCACAGGGTCTGGATTTTATTGCCCCAGGTTTCAAACAGCATCCGTTCGTAGGGCGCGAGTTTGTCGCGCTCATGCAGGTTCAGCAATAACATCTCTTTGCTGTGGAACACCCGCTCGGTCAGCGTTCCTTCTTCATCGGCTTCCTGGGTGTCGTGGGTGGGATCGGCTTCGTCCAGATAATGGGTTGAGTAGATAGTCAGTTTGCCTTTGCGGCTCCCGCGCAGGACCAGACTGATGGCATCGATGCCGAAGTAGTAATGGATCTCTTTGGCGACTTCGCTGACCAGTTCGTCCATATGCAGCCGTGAGAGCACCGCATTCGTAATGGCGACCAGAATACGAAAATCGTTCCGCTCCTGACACAGCAGTTCGTAATCCGGCGTCGGGTGGTCGCGGCTCTGTAACTGCTCAACGACCACGGCCACGATTTGCGTCAGCGTATGCAGGCGATCGGCTTCTTTGGCGGTCCAGGGGCGATCGTCGCGGCGAAAAAATTCACAGCCGCCAAAAATCTGCCCTTCCGACGCCAGCGGCAGCAGGCCATAGTGCGCGAAGGGGGGATTAATCCCGCTTTGCGCCAGTTGCGGCCAGCTTTCCGCGTATGCCTGCGCGGTACAATGCAGCGCCTGAGGATGAGAGAGAATATGCCGTATCGGGCCGCTTGCCAGCAGCGCCCGGTCGTCGTAGGCGGCGCTGTCATCTTCCGTCTGCACGACGTAGCGGCTGGCGCGGTGGCTGTCTGCATGCCACAACACAATGGCGGTGCTGTCTGCCAGCGCCGCCTGCCGCGTCAGGCGGGTCAGCGCTTCGCTAAGCGCAGCCAGGTCCGGCTGCTGGAGTAAAATACGCGTGATATCGAACAACCCTTGTTGCCCGAGATCGCTCATCGGTGTATACGACATTTTGCTAATCCAGGAACACACCCGCAGGTGTAAAAAAATAAAAAATCAGCAGATCCGCGGAAGCGGCTCGGCATGAGGCAAATCTAACAGGCGTTTCACGCCGTAAAGTCCCGTCAGTCGTACACCTTTGCGTTCGACCACTTCACCCACGATTGCTGCGTCGCGCCCTAAAGGGTGAGCGCGTAATTGTGCCAGCGCCTGCTCTGCGGCCTCGCGCTGGACGGCAATCACCAGTTTGCCTTCATTAGCAAAGTTTAGCGCGTCCAGTCCCAGCAGTTCGCATACGCCGCGCACCGCCGGTTTCACCGGAAGATCCCGTTCGTTCAGTTCAATGCCATACCCACAGGCGGCGGCGAACTCATGCACCACCGCATTGACGCCGCCGCGTGTGGCATCACGCAGGGCTTTGACGCCTGGGATGTCGCGCAGAGTGGCGATCAAGGGCGTCAGCACCGCGCAGTCGCTGATTAATTCCCCATCCAGCCCCAATCCTTCGCGCAGGTTAAGGATCGTCGCGCCGTGATCGCCAAGCGTGCCGCTCACCAGCAGGACATCGCCTGGCGTCAGCGACTGTGCTGCCCAGCGGATCGTTGTGGGGATTGCGCCGATTCCCGCGGTGTTGATAAAGACTTTGTCTGCTGCGCCGCGCTGCACCACTTTGGTATCGCCGGTGACAATAGCGATATCGGCGCTGCGGGCCGTCGCCGCCATGCTGTCGACCAGGCTTTTCAGGGTGGCCATCGGCAACCCTTCTTCGAGGATAAACCCGCACGAGAGATAACGCGGCGTTGCGCCGCTGACGGCAATATCATTCGCCGTTCCGCACACCGCCAGTTTGCCGATATCGCCGCCGGGGAAAAACAGCGGATCGATAACGTAACTGTCGGTTGAAAACGCCAGCCTGTCGCCGCCTGCGGCGAGCGCAGAGAGATCAATACGCGCCTGATCTTCCTGCTCCGCCAGCCACGGGTTGGCGAAAGCCTCCAGAAACAACTGACTGATAAGCTGCTGCATCGCCTGGCCGCCGCTGCCATGAGCGAGTTGAACGTCATTCATGCTTCACACTCCTGAGCACGATATTGATACCACGCGGCGCATGCGCCCTCCGAGGAGACCATCAGCGCGCCAAAGGCGCTTTGTGGATTACAGGTGTTACCAAACAACGGGCACTGGTGCGGTTTGCACCGACCGGTCAGCACATCGCCGCAGCGCGCGCGCGGATCGTCATATACCTGCTGCACCGCCGGGCGAAAATGGCGTTCGGCATCGAAACGTTGGTACTCTGCCGTCAGGTGTACACCCGACTCGCCAATGATCCCCAGTCCGCGCCATTCACTGTCGCCATCGACGGCAAACACATCGGCAATGGCGGCCTGCGCCAGGCGATTGCCTTCATCCGGCACTACCCGGCGGTACTGGTTTTCTACCCGGCTGGCGGCGGCAATTTTCTGCCCAACCAGCATGACCACGCCTTGCAACAGATCCAGCGGTTCGAAACCGGCTACCACTAACGGGCGCTGGAACTCATCGGCAATGAAAGTATAGGCCCCGGTGCCGATCACCATGCTGACATGACCGGGGGCAAGGAAGGCGTCGATGCCATTATCCGGTTGCTCCAGCAGGCTACGCAGGGTGGGGATCAGGGTGATGTGCTGACAGAAGAAATAAAAATTGCTCACGTTGCGGGCTTTCGCCTGTTGGAGCGTAATGGCAGTGGCGGGCATAGTCGTTTCAAACCCAAGGCCAAAAAACACCACTTTGCGTTGTGGATTGTTCTGCGCCAGCGCCAGCGCGTCCATTGGCGAATAAACGATACGGACATCTGCGCCGCGCGCTTTCGCCTGCAACAGCGAGCCATTTTTTCCTGGCACGCGAATGGCGTCGCCAAAGGTACAAAAGATGACTTCCGGGTGGCTGGCGATCTCTACGCAGGTATCAATGCGCCCCATCGGCAATACGCAGACCGGGCAGCCGGGGCCGTGGATAAATTCAATATTTTCCGGCAGCAGTTGATCAAGCCCGAATTTGAAAATCGCATGGGTATGACCACCGCACACTTCCATAATGCGCAGTGGGCGCGCTGGGGTATAGGCGAGATGCGCCGCCTGTTCACGCAGGTGGGCGATAAGCTGCATCACGTGTTCCGGGGCGCGGTATTCATCGACAAATCGCATTATTTCGCCTCCCCGAACAGCAGCGCGCCGACGTCCGGCTCGACATCGAACATGTTCTCCAGCGCGGCCAGCGTGTCCCGGGCTTCTTCTTCATTAATAACGCTCATGGCGAAGCCCACATGTACCAGCACCCACTGCCCAAGGCGCGGCTGACCGTGGTCGTCGTGACTGCCCACCAGTGTTAAGTCGACATCGCGTTGAATGCCGCAAACATCGACTTTGGCCTGTAAACCGTCAATGGCGCTGATTTGCCCCGGAACGCCTATGCACATCGCTGCGTCTCCAGCCAGTCAATCCAGTTCGCCATGCCTTCGCCGTGCGTTGCCGAGATAAGGATGATCTCTATGTTCGGGTTGACCTCTCTGGCGTACGCAATGCACTTGTCGACATCAAAGTTGAGGTACGGCAGCAGGTCCACTTTATTCAGCAACATTAGCGAGGCAGCGGCAAACATATGCGGATATTTCAGCGGTTTGTCTTCACCTTCGGTGACCGACAGCACCGCCACTTTATGGCGTTCGCCCAGATCGAAACTGGCCGGACACACCAGGTTGCCCACGTTTTCAATAAACAGAATGCCGTTATTCGCCAGCGGCAGACGCGGCGCGGCATCGGCAATCATTTGCGCATCGAGATGGCAGCCTTTACCGGTATTGACCTGGATTGCGGGCGTGCCGGTGGCGCGAATACGCGCGGCGTCGTTGACGGTTTGTTGATCCCCTTCGATCACCGCGCAGGAGACACGTGATTTCAGGCGTTGCAGCGTTTCGGTGAGCAGGGTGGTTTTACCGGAGCCGGGGCTGGAAACCAGGTTCAGCACCAGTTGTTGTTGCGCGGCGAAACGGGCGCGGTTGCGGGCGGCGATACGGTTATTTTTATCCAGTACGTCGATTTCCACTTCCAGCATGCGCTTCTGGCTCATGCCCGGCGCATGGGTACCGGCTTCGCCATGGCCATAGTGCAGGTCGCCGTTATCGAGCTGGGTCGGGTTAAACTCACGCGTTTTTACGCCAGTGATTTTCAGCGCCGGGCGATCCGCCGGAGCAAAGGGGGCACCGCGAAAAGCGGAATGAGGGTTATGCTCATCGCCCTCAATATAAAGGTTACCGTCCTGACAACCACATGTTGTACACATTCTTTACTCCTCAATTTCCAGTCGCTGAATTTGCATTCCATCGTCGGCGACGATGTGCAGTTGGTCGCTGTGGCATTGTGGACAGCGGCGAACGCGCTGGGATAGCAACGTCACATAGCGCTGGCAGGACTCGCACCAGCACTCCGCCTGTTGTTCTTCGATGTGCAGTGTACAACCTTCCGCCAGGGTGCCACGGCACACCAGATCAAAACAAAACGTTAAAGCCTCGGTTTCGACGCAGGAAAATGCGCCGACTTTTAACCACACGCCGGTAACCCGATGCGCGCCGTTTGCCCTGGCCTGCTGTTCAATGATTTCCAGCGCTCGCTGACACAGTGTGATTTCGTGCATAACGCCTCCTTAGGAACTTTGCCGCGTTAATGCAATAAGAGTGCCAGCGTGGGAAAAGACACGGTGTCGATGTCGAACATGACGAAATGACACGTCGAAATGGCGAGGGTTTGTGATTTTAAGTTATAAAAATCAATAGTTTAAAATTTGGCATGGATGATGCTTTACCGCCGTTGTTTCAATTAACCGGGTAAGCAGATATGACGATTTGGGAAATGAGTGAAAAGGCGGACTATATCGCCGGGCGGCATCATCGACTACAGGAAGCGTGGCGCGATTACTGCAATACGCTGGTTCAGGGCATTACGCTGTCGAAGGCGCGTTTGCACCATACCATTGGCAGTGCGCCGGAACATCAACTGTGCTTTGCCTTATTCGAACACTTCACTGTCTCCATCACCCTCACCGGGGGCTTTAACGGTCACACCATTGAATACGCGCTGGCCAGCAAAGACGGTAGCGCCCCGCGCCTGATTGGCGAAGCGAAGATCACCTGTGAGGGCCTGATTGACGGCGTGATTAACAATCGCGATCGCGAAAAAGTGCTGGAGCACTATCTTGGCAAGATCGCCGATGTTTACAACAACCTCTATACCGCCATGGAAACGGACTCGCCGGTCACGCTCACGTCGCTTGCCAGCCATGGTCAGCAACCTGTGCTGGCCTGAGTCCGGGTGTCGACACGTGTCGAAGTGACACGTTGGGTGACACGTTTCGTCATAAATGACCGCCCGAAAGCCGGGTGAATCAGTTGAGGATTTGCTGGTGAACCGTTTTGTAATTGCCGACGCTTCGCTCTGTATTGGTTGCCATACCTGCGAAGCTGCCTGCGCCGAAACGCACCGCGCGCAAGGGTTGCAGGCAATGCCGCGACTGCGTGTAATGCGTAGCGAACATGAGTCTGCGCCGCAGCAGTGCCACCACTGCGAAGATGCGCCCTGCGCGGGCGTCTGCCCGGTGAACGCGATTAACCGCGTTGACGGCGCGGTGCAGTTAAATGAAAGTCTGTGTGTCAGTTGTAAACTGTGCGCGATTGCCTGCCCGTTTGGCGCGATTGAATTTTCTGGTAGTCGCCCGCTGGACATTCCCGCCAACGTCAACTCACCGAAAGCACCCGCTGCTCCCCCTGCGCCTGCGCGTGTCAGTTCCCTGCTCGACTGGGTTCCCGGGGTGCGTGCTATCGCCGTGAAGTGCGATCTCTGCCATTTCGATGATCAGGGCCCCGCCTGTGTGCGCATGTGCCCGACCAAGGCGCTGCATCTGGTCAATAACCGCGACATGGCCCGCGCCAGCCGTCGGAAGCGCGAACTGACTCTCAATACTGGATATGGCGATCTCTCGCTGTTTCAGGCGCAAAACCGGAGTGCGAAATGATGACCCTCTCTTTGTTAAGCAGTGCGGTTGCTGTCTGGTGTTGTGCGGCGGCGCTGGCCTATTTATTTAGCCCTGCCAAAGCGCTCAGCGGTGTGCTGGCTGGCCTTGGCGGCGCGGCGGGCGGTGTAATGACCACCGCGGCGGGTGTGATGACACTGTTAAGTGCGCAGCCCGTGAGCGGCGCGATGCAGATCATTCACTATCACCTGTTGGTCACGCCGTTAAATGCGGTCTGGCTGATAACGCTGGGGGTGTGCAGCACGTTTACCAGCCTCTATAACATTGCCTGGCATCGCCATGAGGCAGTAAAGAGCAACGGCTTGCTGATCAATTTACTGATGGCTGCTGCCGTTTGTGCTGTCTGCGCAGCGAACTTTGGCGCGCTGGTGGTGATGGCAGAGATCATGGCGTTGAGCGCGGTGTTTCTCACCGGGAGTAGCGAGTCCGGCAAATTGTGGTTTGTGATGGGGCGTTTCGGCACGATCCTGCTGGCGATAGCTTGCTGGCTGCTGTGGCAGCGATATCACACGCTTGACCTGCTGTTGTTGAGCGGGCAAACGCCGGGCAGCGATGTCTGGTTACTGGGCGTGGTGGGGTTTGGTCTGCTGGCAGGGATCATTCCGCTGCACGCCTGGGCGCCGCAAGCGCATGCGAACGCCGCCGCGCCTGCGGCTGCGCTCTTTTCTACCGTGGTGATGAAAGTGGGGGTGTTCGGCATTCTTAGTCTGTCCCTGCTCGGCGGTCAGCCACCGCTGTGGTGGGGTGGGGTGTTGCTGGTGCTGGGCATGCTGACGGCTTTTGTCGGCGGCTTGTATGCGCTCATGGAACACAACATTCAGCGCCTGCTGGCATACCACACGCTGGAGAATATCGGCATTATCCTGCTCGGCCTGGGTGCGGGTGTTACGGGGCTCGCGCTACAACAGCCCGCGCTCATCGCGCTGGGTCTGACGGGCGGCTTGTACCATTTGTTCAATCACAGCCTGTTTAAAAGCACGCTGTTCCTTGGGGCCGGTGCGTTGTGGTTTGGCACGGGCTATCGCGATATCGAAAAACTGGGCGGTATCGGCAAACGGATGCCGGTGATTTCGCTGGCGATGCTGGTCGGTCTGATGGCAATGGCCGCGCTGCCGCCGCTCAATGGTTTTGCCGGCGAATGGGTGATTTATCAGTCTTTCTTCCGGTTAAGCACCAGTGGTGCGTTCTCACTGCAACTTATCGGGCCGCTGCTGGCGGTTGGCCTGGCCGTCACTGGCGCGCTGGCCGTGATGTGTATGGCCAAAGTGTATGGCGTCACGTTTCTTGGCGCGCCGCGTACCCCGCAGGCGGAAACCCCGCGTTCTGTTCCCTGGCTGATGACCGCCTGCGTTGCCGCACTGGCGCTGTGCTGCGTAGCGGGCGGGGTGGCAGCCCCCTGGCTGCTGCCGCGGCTGTTTGCCGCGGTACCGTTGCCGCTGGAAACCGCCAATACGCTGGTATCGCCGCCGATGATTGCCCTGCTGCTCATCGCCACGCCGCTGTTGCCACTGCTGCTGATGCTGCTGTGCAAGGGCGATCGTTTGCCAGCCCGCCGCCGCGGAAGCGCGTGGGTGTGTGGTTATGACCATGAAGGATCAATGGTCATTACGGCGCACGGTTTCGCCATGCCCGTGAAAGCGGCCTTTGCACCCGTGCTGAAACTACGGAAATGGCTGGAGCCAACGCTGCCGCTTCCTGGCTGGCGGGCCGAGGCGGCACCGGTGCTGTTCCGTCGGCTGGCGCTGATCGAACTGGCAGTACTGGTGGTGGTCGTGATTTCGCGAGGAGCCTGATGATGAGTTTTCTGTTTGCTGTCTTACAGGCGCTGGTGCTGTTTGCGTTTGCGCCGCTACTTTCTGGGATCAGCCGCGTGGCGCGGGCACGTTTGCATAACCGCCGTGGGCCAGGCGTGCTGCAGGAGTACCGCGATCTGTTCAAATTGCTGGGTCGGCAGAGTATAGCGCCCGCAGCGTCCGGGTGGGTATTCCGCCTGACGCCGTTTGTCATGACCGGTGTGATGCTCACCGTGGCGACCGCGCTGCCTGTGGTGAGCCTGGCATCGCCGCTGCCCGAACTGGGCGATTTAATTACCCTGATTTATCTGTTTGCCGTTGCCCGCTTTTTCTTTGCCATTTCGGGGCTGGATACCGGTAGCCCGTTTACCGGGCTGGGGGCCAGCCGTGAAGCGATGCTCGGTGTACTGGTGGAGCCCATTCTGTTGTTGGGGCTGTGGGTCGCAGCGCTGGTGGCGGGTTCTACCCATATCAGCGCCATCACCGATACCGTTTACCACTGGCCGCTGCATCGCTCCATTCCTCTGTTGCTGGCCTTGTGCGCCTGCGCCTTCGCCACGTTTATCGAAATGGGCAAACTGCCGTTTGACCTTGCTGAAGCGGAGCAGGAGTTACAGGAAGGCCCGCTTTCGGAGTACAGCGGCAGCGGTTTTGCGGTAATGAAGTGGGGCATCAGCCTGAAGCAACTGGTGGTGCTGCAAATGTTTGTCGGCGTCTTTCTGCCCTGGGGGCAGATGCGTGATTTCAGTATCGCAGCGTTAGGGCTGGCGGTAGTGGTGGCGCTGGCAAAATTGATTCTGGGCGTGCTGGTGATTGCGCTGTTTGAAAATAGCATGGCGCGTCTGCGCTTTCTCGCCACGTCACGCGTGACCTGGGCCGGGTTTGGCGTCGCCTTTTTAGCGTTCGTCTCCTTACTGGCGACGTATTAAGAGAGTTTATGCATGTCTGAAGAAAAAATCGGTCGACACTATCTCGCTGCGCTGCACGAGAAATTTCCTGGCGTTGTGCTGGATGAAGCGTGGCAGACCAAAGATCAACTGACCATTACCATTAAAATCAACTCCCTTCCAGAAGTGGTGGAGTATCTCTACTACCAGCAGGGCGGCTGGCTGTCGGTGCTGTTTGGTAACGATGAGCGCAAACTGAACGGCCACTTCGCGGTGTATTACGTGCTGTCGATGGAGCAGGGCGTTAAATGTTGGATCACCGTGCGTATTGAGGTCGATGCGCTGAAACCGGAATATCCGTCGGTGACACCGCGTGTACCTGCTGCGGTGTGGGGCGAGCGTGAAGTGCGCGATATGTACGGCCTGATCCCGGTCGGCCTGCCGGATGAGCGCCGCCTGGTGCTGCCGGATGACTGGCCGGATGAACTTTATCCGCTCCGTAAAGACAGTATGGATTACCGCCAGCGTCCGGCACCAACCACCGATGCGGAAACTTACTCGTTTATTAATGAACTGGGCGATAAGAAAAATAACGTGGTGCCGATTGGCCCGTTACATGTCACCTCTGATGAACCGGGCCACTTCCGCCTGTTTGTCGACGGAGAGAACATTGTCGATGCCGATTACCGTATGTTTTATGTCCATCGCGGGATGGAGAAGCTGGCTGAAACCCGTATGGGTTACAACGAAGTCACTTTCCTCTCTGATCGGGTATGCGGCATTTGTGGCTTTGCCCACAGCACCGCGTATACCACCTCGGTAGAGAATGCGATGGGCATTGTAGTGCCTGAGCGTGCCCAGATGATCCGCGCTATTTTGCTGGAAGTGGAACGCCTGCACTCTAACCTGCTGAACCTCGGTCTGGCCTGCCACTTTGTCGGGTTTGATTCCGGATTTATGCAGTTCTTCCGCGTGCGCGAAGCCTCCATGAAAATGGCAGAAATCCTGACCGGGGCGCGTAAAACGTACGGCCTGAATCTGATTGGCGGCATTCGTCGCGACATGCTGAAAGAAGACATGATCCAGACTCGCCAGCTGGCGCAGCAGATGCGCCGCGACGTGACCGAGCTGGTGGAGATGTTGATGAGCACGCCGAATATCGAACAGCGTACCGTCGGCATTGGTCGTCTCGATCCACAAATCGCCCGTGATTTCAGTAACGTTGGCCCGATGGTGCGCGCCAGCGGCCACGCGCGCGACACCCGCGCCGATCATCCGTTTGTCGGCTACGGGCTGCTGCCGGTTGCGGTCCACACTGAGCAGGGCTGCGATGTGATTTCGCGCCTGAAAGTGCGTATCAATGAAGTGCTGACGGCACTCAATATGATTGATTACGGGCTGGATAACCTGCCAGGCGGGCCGCTGATGGTTGAGGGCTTTACCTATATTCCACACCGTTTTGCGTTGGGCTTTGCCGAAGCGCCGCGTGGTGATGACATTCACTGGAGCATGACGGGCGATAACCAGAAGTTGTACCGCTGGCGTTGCCGCGCGGCAACGTACGCTAACTGGCCAACGCTGCGTTATATGCTGCGTGGCAATACCGTCTCCGATGCGCCGCTCATTATTGGCAGTCTCGATCCCTGCTACTCCTGCACCGACCGTATGACAGTGGTCGATGTGCGCAAGAAGAAAAGCAAAGTGGTGGCTTACAAAGAACTTGAGCGTTACGGGGTCGAGCGTAAGAACTCGCCATTGAAAGGGTAGGGGAGAGCTGTAGCCATGTTTACCTTTATCAAAAAAGTGATCAAAACCGGTACCGCGACCACGTCGTACCCCTTGTCGCCGATGCCGGTAGATAAAAACTTCCGTGGCAAGCCTCAGCACACGCCGCAGCAGTGCATTGGCTGTGCCGCTTGTGTCAACGCCTGCCCGTCGAATGCGCTCACGGTGGAGACGGATCTCGCCACGGGCGAGCTGGCCTGGCAATTCAATCTCGGGCGTTGCATATTTTGCGCCCGTTGCGAGGAGGTATGCCCGACGGCGGCCATTACCCTGTCGCAGGAGTATGAACTGGCAGTCTGGAGCAAGGCTGACTTTTTGCAGCAATCGCGCTTCGAGCTGTGCCAGTGCCGCGAATGTGCCCGGCCGTTTGCGGTGCAAAAAGAGATCGACTACGCCATTGCGCTGCTTGCGCACAACGGTGATAGCCGTGCAGAACAGCACCGCGCCAGCTTTGAAACCTGCCCGGAGTGCAAACGGCAGAAGTGCCTGGTGCCCTCTGACCGTATTGATTTGACCCGCCATATGAGAGAGGCCAGCTAATGAGCCAGCTGATAGGTCCGCGCGATGCGGACGGGATCCCGGTACCGATGACGGTGGATGAGTCTATCGCCAGTATGAAAGCCTCGCTGCTGACGAAAATCAAACGCTCGGCTTACGTCTACCGTGTTGACTGCGGTGGCTGTAATGGCTGCGAAATCGAGATTTTCGCCACGCTTTCGCCGCTGTTCGACGCAGAGCGGTTTGGCATTAAAGTGGTGCCCTCGCCGCGTCACGCCGATATCTTGCTGTTTACCGGGGCAGTGACCCGTGCCATGCGCTCCCCGGCGCTGCGTGCCTGGCAATCTGCGCCGGATCCCAAAATCTGTATCTCCTACGGCGCGTGCGGCAATAGCGGTGGTATCTTCCACGACCTGTACTGCGTATGGGGTGGCACTGACAAAATCGTTCCGGTAGATGTGTATATTCCCGGTTGCCCGCCCACACCGGCCGCCACACTGTATGGCTTTGCTATGGCGTTGGGGTTACTTGAGCAAAAAATTCATGCCCGTACGCCCGGCGAGCAGGATGATCAACCGGCGGAGATCCTGCACCCCTCTATGGTGCAGCCGTTGCGCGTGAAAGTGGATCGCACTGCGCGCCGTCTGGCCGGTTATCGTTACGGTCGGCAAATTGCGGATGATTTCTTGCGTTTGCGCAGTGTTGGCGAGCATGAAGTGGTGCGCTGGCTGGCGCAGGAGAACGACCCGCGTCTCACGGAAATTGTCAGCCACCTGAATCAGGTGGTGCAGGAGGCGAAAATCTGATGGGCGAATCGGTGGTCTTTAGCCAGCTGCGGCGTAAGTTTGTCGACGAAAATGACAACGCGCCGCAACAGGCGCAGCAGGTGGTCTATTACAGTCTGGCGATTGGCCACCATTTGGGCGTGATCGACTGCCTGGAAACCGCACTCACCTGCCCGTGGGAGGCCTATCTGGCGTGGATAGCGACCCTGGAAGCGGGTAGTGAGGCGCGCCGCAAGATGGAAGGCGTACCGCGTTACGGCGAAATCGTGATTGAGAGTAGCCACATCATGATGCTGGCCAACGCGTTTGATGCGGCGCAGGCGCGGCAGAATGCGCAGCAACGGGTCTGGACGCAGACACTGCTGTCGATGCTGCATGATATTTACCAGGAGAGCGCCATCTATCTGATGGTAAGGAGACTACGTGACTAACGTGTTGTTATGCGTGGGCAATAGCATGATGGGTGACGATGGCGCAGGCCCGCTGTTAGCCGACATGTGCGCAGCAAATCCGCCGGGAGACTGGCAGGTTATTGATGGCGGCAGCGCACCGGAGAACGACGTGGTGGCGATCCGCGAACTGCATCCAACGCGATTGTTGATTGTCGATGCCACCGATATGGGGCTGAATCCTGGTGAAATTCGGGTGGTCGATCCGGATGATATTGCCGAGATGTTCCTGATGACCACCCACAATATGCCGCTAAATTACCTGATTGATCAGTTGAAAGAGGATATCGGTGAGGTGATTTTTCTTGGCATTCAGCCGGATATTGTCGGTTTTTACTACCCGATGACGCCGCCCGTAAAAACCGCCGTGGAAGACATCTACCAGCGACTGGCAAGCTGGCAAGGCAACGGCGGTTTCGAGCTGCTGTGACAGGTGCGCCGGTTCCCCGGCGCAGCGTTAGCGGCGGCGTTTTTCCGCGTACATAACTTTATCGCTGTCTTCCAGCATGGCATGCAGCGTCGGGTATCGGTTGCCGCCGTTTTCAATAATGCCGTGCGAATAGTTGATGTGATAATTCTTGCCGGAAAGATGATCGATAGCATCCATGCGGGTTTGCAGATCAAACAAAAATGCATCGACGCCATTCACTGCGGTATTGCCCAGCAACACCGCAAACTCACCGCCACCAAGCCGTGCCGCGATATCCTGTTCTTTCAGGCACTTGGTCAGATTGGAGGCGAAGGTTTTTACCACATCATCGCCCTCTTTATTGCCCAGCAACTCATTAATCGATTTCAGGTTATCAATACTGAAATAGAGCAGGCTGAACTCTTTTTTGTGATCTTTTAACCAGGCGAAACGCTTTTCGCCGGTACGGTAAAAACCACGGCTGTTCGGCATGCCGGTGAGGGTATCGGTCATCGCCATGCTGAGGATCAAAAACTCATCTTCCACGATGGCGGCAAAGTCGAGCAGGGTATTAATTTCCGCACTGGAGAAGGGGCGCGGATAGGTATCGATAATACAAATGGTACCCGCGATGGCTCCGTCCGGCAGACGCACCGGGCACCCGGCGTAGAAGCGCACCCACGGCTCTCCTGTCACGAAGGGGTTTTCACAAAAACGCGGATCGGAGAGGGTGTCTTTCACAATAAACACGCCCTCTTCAAGGATGGCATGTGCGCAAAATGAGAGGTTGCGCGGTGTTTCATGAGTATCGACACCGCTACGCGACAGGAGCCACTGACGATCGCGATCGAGCAAACTGATAACCGCGATAGGCACGTCAAAAGTGGTCTTGGCCATTCTGGTCAACCGATCAAAGCGTTCATCATCCTTTTTGTCCAGTAAATCCATCATATACAACGACTTGAGTCGTTCATTTTCATTTACTGGCATCGCCGGGAATATCATAGGTCATCCTCGCAGAACGTTGTCTCTTCAAGTGTAGACATTTCTTCAAACGATTGCGTTATATATCCGCGGCTTGCTCTCCGGCACGGATAAAGTCGATAAATGCCTGCAATGGCGCGGGGATCAGCCGCCTGGAATTATAGTAAAGATAGGGGCCGTTAAACGACAACCACCAGGGTTGCAGAATAGGTTCCAGTTCCCCACTGGCAAGCGCAGGGTGCAGCCACTCCTCAAAAAGATAGATGATACCGCTGCCGGCAATCGCCACTTGTACCGCCAGGTCTACCGCGCTACCAACGCTAACGACCAGTGAACCATTCACCTGCACCCGTAACGTTTCGCCGTCACGCTCGAATTCCCATTCACCCATGACGCCGCTGGCATAGCGCCCGCGAATGCAGTTGTGTTCGATCAATGCCTTGGGGTGTTGCGGTCGGCCATAACGTTGCAGATAGCCCGGTGCAGCGGCGGCGGCAAAGCGCTGGCGGCGGGGTCCAATCGGTAGGGCCACCATATCCTGCTCCAGACATTCGTCGTAACGGATCCCGGCATCGCAGCTGTCGCGAAAGACATCCTGGACATTGCTTTCGGCGATGATCTCAAGGCGAATATCCGGGTAGCGGGCGAGAAAGGAGGGAACAATCGCGGGCAAGACCAGGCGTGCTGCGCTGACCGGTACATTCAGGCGCAGGGTGCCGCTGGGCGTAGTGCGAAAGCGGTTGATAGCATCCAGCGCGGCGTCGACTTCGCTCATGGCCGGTTGCAGGCGTTCCATCAGCGCCTGGCCGGCTTCCGTCAAGGCCACCGTGCGGGTGGTGCGATTAAACAGCCGCACGCCAAGTTGCTGTTCGGCGCGCCGCACCGCATCGCTCAGGCGGGAAGGGTTAGAGCCTGTGACGCGGGCCGCTTCACGGAAACCGCCCGCATTAGCGACGGCCACAATGGCGTTTAACAGGGCGAAATCCAGCTTCATTGTTCGGTAATCCGTACACTGTGTATGAATTTCGCTGGATTGTTGCACAGCGGCGATGCTCCTACAATCTGTTTACATCTCACACAGGAGGTTTGCCATGTCTCATTCCACACTTACTTATCGTCTTGGCGATCGTCAGGTTGGTCGCCTGGGTTACGGTGCCATGCAACTGGCGGGACCTGGCGTGTTTGGTCCGCCCGCCAATGAAGCCAACGCGTTGCAGGTGCTGCGGGATGTGATTGCCGCCGGGGTAAATCATATTGATACCAGCGATTTTTATGGCCCGCATGTGACCAATAAACTGATTAAACAGGCATTACATCCCTATCCGGACGCGTTATGTATTGTGACCAAAGTGGGCGCCAGACGCGATGATAAAGCCAACTGGCTTCCGGCATTCAGCGCAGAAGAGCTGACCCGTGCGGTCGAGGATAACCTGCGTCATCTTGGCCTTGATGTGATGGAGGTGGTGAACCTGCGGGCAATGTTTGGCGTTCATGGCCCGGCGGAGGGATCGCTGGAAGCGCCGTTAGAGGCGCTGATCACCTTGAAAGAGCGCGGTTTGATCCGCCATATTGGCCTGAGTAACGTCACGGCGAAGCAAGTGGCAGATGCGCAGAAAATGACACCTGTTGCCTGCGTGCAGAACCTGTATAACGTGGCGAACCGCGCGGATGATGCGCTGATTGATTCGCTGAATGCGCAGGGCATTGCCTATGTGCCGTTCTTCCCGCTGGGCGGTTTTACGCCGTTGCAGTCCGGCGAGCTGAACGAAGTGGCTCAAACTCTTGGCGCTACGCCAATGCAGGTCGCGCTGGCGTGGCTGTTGCAACGTTCTCCCAATATTCTGTTAATCCCGGGTACGTCGTCGCCACAGCATTTACAGGAAAACCTGGCGAGTGCGCAACTCACTCTGCCGCCAGAGGCGCTGGTGAAACTGAACGGGATTGGCGCGTAGCCGGGGAAGGGGGAAGGGGGGTGCCCTGAGACTTCTGTTGCGCTCAACGGTAAATCTTGAGTCAGGGCACGCCGGTTAACGCACTTTTTTATAGCTTGCCACCGACTCGCGGCAAACCAGTTCGCCCTGATGGGTGTAGTGCGTTTTCGCCTCCGGTTGCAATAAGATCGACACCGCGTTGCGGATCATCTCATCCATCGGGACATGAATCGTGGTTAACGCCGGGTTGTAGTATTTGCCGATCACCGAATCGTCAAAACCGGCAAGAGAAACATCCTGCGGTAGCCGTAAGCCCGCCTCCTGGCAGGCTTTCGCCACACCGATTGCCATATCATCATTTGCCGCCAGTATGCAGCTGAAGGGCACCTTCCGCGCCAACAGCTCGCGCGCGGCCTGGTAGCCACTATCTGTGCTCCAGGTGCCGCGTACCAGCAATTGCGGATCGGCATCAATACCGGCGTTGCGTAGTGCATGGCAATAGCCAGCGTAACGGCTATCCCCGGTGGGCGAACCTTCAGTACCGCCTACAAAAGCAATGCGCGTATGCCCCTGTGCCAGCAAGTGTGCCATCATCATTTCACTGTTTTGCTGGTTATCGACAAATACACACTGGCTGCGGTGGCGCGGGAGTTCGCGGTTGATCACCACGATTGGCGTCTGGCTGGCGGCGATGATCTCATCAAGTTCCGCCACGGTTAGGTACTTCGGGTAGATCATAATGCCTTCGCAGCGCAGCGACAGTAGCAGGTTGATGGCGTCGCGCTCTTCTTGCGCGCTGTGTTTGCCATCGGCCAGCACCAGCTGGCGGCCATGGCTTTCACTGAGGGTGGCGGCATGGTAAGTCATGCTGGCGAAGAACGGGCCGTTATACAGCCCGTTAGTGATCACCAACCCTATCGAGTTGGTTTTATTGTTGGCAAGATTGCGCGCCAGCTGGTTTGGCCGGTAGCCCGTTTCAGCAATCGCCTGAAAAATGCGGGCTTTAACTTCCTCACGAACAAAAACCTTACCATTTAGCGCGCGCGATACTGTCGCTTTTGAGACGCCAGCCAGTCTGGCGACATCCAGTATCGTTACCATAATCAACCTCACTGTTGTTATCAGGCCAGCGACATGAGCGGTTCCCCCACCGTGACGGCCCCTGCGGATTGATGGCGGGTCAGCGTGAATGCGTCGCTGTTCACCACCAGCACCGGCGTGGTCAAATCGTAACCTGCCTGTTCAATACGCTCTTTATCAAATGCCAGCAGCGGTGTACCCGCAGCCACTCTGTCACCCTCTTTGACCAGCGGCGTAAAATACTGCCCCTGAAGATTGACGGTGTTAAGTCCGACATGAATCAGTAATTCTGCGCCATTATCACATATCAAACCGATGGCGTGATGAGAGTCGATCAATGTTGCGACCTGTGCATCACATGGCGCAACCACATTCCCTTCATGCGGGATGATGGCGATACCGTCGCCCAACATTTTACCGGCAAAGGCTTCGTCTGCCACGCTGTCCAGCGCGATCACTTCGCCTTTAATCGGGCTGAGCATTTGCAATGCGCCGACCTTAACTACGGGGGCGCTTTCGTCCGGGGTTGCCTCTTCTGCCGGGTCGTCAAAGCCCACAAATTGTACCATCACCACGGTCAGGACAATCGCCGTTCCGGCACCTGCCAGCTCACCGATAAATGACATTGGGGCATCCGGGCTGATGGCGTTCACCAGCGTAAACAGCCCTGGCAATGCAGCGTAGGCGTAATAGAGACTGCCAAACAGGCTGGCAACCACTGCACCAATCGCACCGCCGATACAGCCACAGATAAAGGGCTTTTTAAAGCGCAAGGTCACGCCGTAAATCGCCGGTTCGGTAATACCGAAAATGGCCGTGACGCCCGCAGACAGTGAAGTCGCTTTCAGTTGCTTATTACGGCTCTTAATAAACACGCCAAATACAGCGGCCATCTGGCCGATCACCGCAATGGTCTGGTAAGCCTGGAAAGAGTCATACCCCTGGGTGTCGAAGTTCGCCATGATCACCGGGGTTATCCCCCAGTGCACACCAAAAATAACGATGACCTGCCATACGCCGCCGATAATTGCCGCAGCCAGTGCCGGAGCCGCCTGGAATAATGTGTTATAGCCGTGCGCCACGCCCATCGCCGCCCAACTGGTGATCGGCCCGATCACAATCAGCGTCAGCGGCACAATCACCACAAAACAGATCAAAGGGGTGAACAGGGGACTGATGACCTCCGGTAACCACTTTTCCACACGACGCTCAAACCATGACAACGCCCACACGAGGAACAAAGGCGGCAACACCGATGAGGTATAGACCGTTTCTGCCAGCGGGAAGAAGAGGAATTTAACTTCACTGCCGGTGGCGATTTTCCCGGCCAGGGCCGTCCACTCCGGGTTGATCAACGCGCAGCAGCAGAGTACGGCAATAAAAGGGTTACATTTAAAATGGCGCGCGGCGGTCATGGCGATGAACACGGGCAGGAAGGCAAACGGTGTCCATGACATAAAGTTAAGGATCGCAAAAGTGCCGGACTGTTTGATCTCCGCGTCGGCCATGCCCAGCAAAATCAGCAAACCTTGCAAAATCCCCGCAGCGGCAAGGATGTAGACGATAGGCGCGAACACTGCCGACATGGTAGCGATCACCGCATCCAGCCAACGGGTTTTGGGTTGCTGGTCGCGATTGTCCTTCTCTTTCACCATACCGCTCAGGGCGTTAAAGACGTCGGCAACGTGGGTGCCAATCACCACCTGAAACTGACCGCCGCTTTCGACGACGGCGATGACGCCGGGCAAGCTTTGTATACGGGCTTTCGCGGTCGCGGGGGTGTTGTTCAGTACCAGACGCAGACGGGTGGCGCAGCGGGAGAAGTTGCTGATGTTCTCTTCTCCACCCACTTCCCGCAATATGTCGCTGGCTAACTTATTGTAATCTCTGATTATCGTCATGTTTGCTGACCTTTTATTATCGGCAACTGAGTAGGTGTAACTGGGCGAAACCGGTTTCATGCTAACCTGGTCGCTCTTCCATGCAACCGGTTTCATGGAATTCTGAGAGCCAAATCACTCCCCGGAATGTCAGCCATATTTCGTTGCATAACGAAGCATGCCGATGCGAACTGCATAAACTGGCGGCACTGACCCAGAGGGAGTAACGCTATGATCGCAGTACTGTTTGAAGCGGATATCGCCGCCGGGGCGCAGGAACGTTATCTGCACCTGGCTGCTGAACTCAAACCACACTTGACGCAACTCGACGGTTTTATCGCCATTGAGCGTTTTCAAAGCCTGGCCCATGACGGCAAAATTTTGTCGCTGTCGTGGTGGCGTGATGAAGCGGCGGTGCAGGCCTGGCAGAAGGACGCCCGGCACCAGGCGGCACAGGTGGAAGGGCAACACGCAATCTTTTCCTTTTACCGTATCCGCGTGGCGCAGGTGTTGCGCGATTATTCATCGGAAAGCAGGAAAGCAAGCCATGTATGATATTCACGTTATGCTTAACACCACGCCCGGCGGGCTGGCGGCGCTCGGTTCGACACTGGGCAGCCATGGTATCGGGCTGGAAGGGGGCGGCGTCTTCACGGTCGGCAGTGAAAGCCATGCTCATTTTCTGGTGGTGGAAGGAGAGCGCGCCAGGCAGGTGCTACAAGCGGCTGGCTTTACCGTGCTGGCCATCACGCAGCCCATCATTCGCAAGCTCCGTCAGGAAAAACCCGGCGAGTTAGGCGAGATTGCCCGCACGATAGCGCAACACGGCATTAATATTGTTGTGCAATACAGCGATCACGATAATCGACTGATCTTGCTGACGGATAATGACACCCTGACCCGCGAGGTCACCCAACGTTGGGATATACCGCCACAATGAGCTTACCCGGTTTGCACCGTCCGCCAGAGAGCGGACCTGAATTGGAAGAGGCGCTGGCTGGCATTGCCAGCGCGATGTCTGACCCTTCACGGGCGCGAATGCTCTGCGCGCTGATGGACGGACGGGCGTGGACCGCAACGGAGTTGAGTGCGGTAGCCGAGATTGCTGCCTCAACCGCAAGCGCGCATCTCAACCGGTTGCTGAATCATGGTCTGCTGGTCTGCGTATCGCAAGGACGGCACCGTTACTACCGCCTGGCGGGAAGCGATGTCGCCGGGCTACTGGAAAATATGATGGGCGTGTCGATGCGCCAGGCGCGCGCGCTGGTCACCCGTACCCCGGTTGAGCTGCGCCGGGCCCGCACTTGCTACGATCACCTTGCGGGGGAAATTGCCGTGAGGATTTTCGAATTTATGCAGGCAGAAGGCTGGATAACGCAGGACGGCAGCGCCGTAACAGAACGGGGTAAGAGTAAGCTGGCTGCGCTGGGCGTGACGCTGGATCCGCGTACCCGGCGTAAAGCCTGCTGTGCGTGCCTGGACTGGAGCGAGCGCCGTTTTCATCTTGGCGGCGATGCCGGTGCATCGTTGCTGGTTGCGTTTGAACAGAAAGGCTGGTTACGCAGAGTGCCGGGTTACCGTGAAGTCACCGTCACCGGAGAGGGCAAAAGCGCGCTTTTTCGCGTGTTTGGCGTGGAGGCGTAAGCGGGTTTCAATAAAACATCTATCCGTGATGCCAGAGCCTTCAGGCTTTGAGGAAACGATAATGTCGGACATTATAACGACGTAACGGTTGCAAATGGCTATGTTGATAACCTGAAAGAGAGAGTTAACGCTGCCGATGCGGGGTGCTATCAGCGCGTCATTCGCTTGTCTGAACGCGTAGCGCGAAAACGGGGATTATTTTACGGCGCTCTTTTTTGGTCATGACCCGCGGTTTGAGGCAGATAAGCAAAAGTTCATCGCCAACGATCCCTCATCAGGTCATGAGGTGGCGAGTTTGCCCAGGCCAGGCGCAGCGTACTGCTGTCTTTCTGTCCCTGATGTTTGCCTGGTCTGAGAAAGGGCAGACCAGGCAAAATGACCACTTAATCCAGATCTGCGCCGTTGCTGGCAATCACTTTTTTATACCACCAGAACGATTTCTTGCGGCTGCGCGCCAGCGTACCGTGACCGGTATCGTCGCGATCGACATACACAAAGCCATAGCGTTTGCTCATCTCGCCAGTTGAGGCCGCCACCAGATCGATGCATCCCCAGGTGGTGTAGCCTATCACCGGGATCCCGTCTTCAATGGCATCGCCCATGGCGCGGATGTGCTCGCGCAAATAGCTGATGCGGTAATCATCCTCAATCTCGCCGTTGTCAGTGATCTCATCTTTGGCACCGAGGCCGTTTTCCACCAGGAACAGCGGTTTCTGATAGCGGTCGTACATCATATTCATGGTGATACGCAGCCCCAGAGGATCGATCCCCCAGCCCCATTCGCTGACTTCAATATGCGGATTACGCAATGATTTTACGATGTTCGCCGCACTGGTGTTATTGGCGTTCATCTCTGCCGATGCGCAGCGGGAGGCGTAGTAGCTGAAGGAGACGAAATCGACGGTATGTTTCAGGATCTCGTCGTCGCCATCCTCTTTGATAATGCTCACCCCTTTTTCACGGAATACGCGGGCGGAATAGGCCGGGTAGGCGCCGCGCGCCTGAACATCGATAAAGAACAAGTTTTCACGATCTTTTTCCAGCGCGGTCCATACATCGGCCGGTTTACAGGAGTACGGATAAAAGTTACCGCCTGCCAGCATACAGCCCACCTGGCTTTGCGGATTCACTTCGTGGGCGATTTTGGTCGCCAACGCGCTGGCAATCAGCTCATGGTGCGCCGCCTGGTATTTCACCTGATCCTGATTTTCTCCCTCTTCAAACACCAGCCCGGCACCCGAAAAGGGGCTATGCAGCATGATGTTGATTTCATTGAAGGTCAGCCAGTACTTCACCAGCCCGTCGAATGCCTCAAAACAGGTCCGCGCATAGCGGGTAAAAAACTCCACCATTTTGCGGTTGCGCCAGGAGCCATACTCAATGACCAGATGCATCGGCACATCGAAATGGCACAGCGTCACCAGCGGTTCAATATTGTATTTTTTGCACTCTTCGAACACCGCGCGATAGAAGGCAATGCCTTCCGGGTTCGGCGTTAACTCGTCGCCTTTCGGGTAGAGACGGCTCCAGGCAATGGACGTGCGAAACACGGTAAAGCCCATTTCCGCCATCAGCGCGATATCTTCTTTATAACGGTGATAAAAATCGATCGCCTGGTGGCTCGGGTAATATTCGTCATCACGCAATGCGAAGCGTTTTTCCTGCCCCAATTTGACCGGCAAACGGTTCACGCCGTGTGGGATCATATCGACGGTGGTCAGCCCCTTACCGCCCTCCAGATATCCCCCTTCCGACTGGTTGGCGGCAAGTGCGCCGCCCCATAAAAATCCTTGCGGAAATACTGACATGCGTTACCTCGTTGTGTTAATCAGGCTCGTGCTTCTTTCACATTAACCGGCGTTGCAGGCTGCGGTTTGCTCTCGGTTTCGACCGGAATATCTTCAAACCCGAGCAGCAGCGTCAGCACAAAAGATAGCACCACTGCCAGCGCCATCACGCCAAACACCCAGACAATGGTCATTGGGTTCGCCGGGTCAAAAAACTGCACGCTGGTAAACAGGCCCGGAGCGGCCATTGAGTGGCTGGCCAGACCGGCAATACCGGCGACTGCGCCGCAAATAAAACCGCTGATCAGGCTGGCGATCAATGGGCGTTTCAGACGCACCGCGACCCCGTAGAGCGCGGGTTCAGAGATCCCGGCCAGAATAGCGGAAGCGGCTGCCGCCATCGCCGTCTGGCGCAGTTCCGGGTTTTTCGTTTTCCATGCCACCGCCAGCGACGAGCCGCCCAGTGACAGGTTGGCACCAATTTCAGACGGCATCACCATGCCTTCTTTACCGGTTTCGGCAATGGTCTGAATAATGGTCGGGGTAAAGACGCGGTGCATACCGGTCATGACCAGCAGCGGCCAGAGCGCGCCCATAATGGCGACCGACAACCAGCCAAGATAACCGTGAATGGTATAAACCAGCGCAGAGATGGCGCTACCGATCCAAATGCCGAGCGGCCCAATGAGCACAATCGCCAGCGGTGCGGCAATCAGCACAATCAGCATCGGTTTCAGGAAGTTTTTTGTCACCGCAGGCGTAATACGATCCACCCAGCGTTCGATATACGACAGGCACCAGGTCATTACCAGCGCCGGGATCACCGTATAGGTGTATTTCACCGCCGTGACGGGAATGAGCGCGAACTCGACATGCTCGCCCTGGGCGGCTTTCGCCATCAGGTCAATAAAGCTCGGGTGCACCAGCACGCCGGCAATGGCGATTGCCAGCGACATATTGGTTTTAAATTTAACCGCCGCAGAAGCAGCGACCATCAGCGGCAGGAAGAAGAACGCACCGTCGCCGATCACCGTCAGAATGGTCAGCGTTGAGGAGCCTTTTGGCAGCACACCGGACATCTCCAGTACCATTGCCAGCAGTTTCACCATTGAGCCGCCGATAATCGCCGGGATCAGTGGTGACATGGTGCCGATCAGCGCATCCAGGATCCCCGCACCGATACGTCTGAGCGTCAGTTTCTGCGTGGTCTGCACGTCTACCGGCTGCATATCCTGTGGCAACAGGCTGACCACTTCGCGGAACGCCTGCGAAACGGTATTGCCAATGATCACCTGGCACTGATTGTCGTTACGCACCACGCCCATCACGCCGCTAATACTTTTCAGCGTTGGACTGTCGACGCGGGTTGCATCCTTCACCACAAAGCGCAGGCGCGTCATGCAGTGCGTTACGGCGGCGATGTTATCCGCCCCGCCAAGCGCGTCCACGACAGAGTGGGCCAGCGCCGCATAATTTTTTGCCATTGGATTATTATCCTGTTTTATCAATGAGGTACATTTTCACGGCCAGATCATTCAGCCATGAAACAGAAATAGGTAACCGGTTCCACAAAATCATGATGAGTTTATTTGAGTCTAACAAGATCTAAATTTGACCAATTTTTAAAATCGTGATGCTTGTCACTCTGTTGCGTTAAGCAGCGCGGCACAGTGGCGGCTGTTAACTGTTCCAATAATCCCGGAGGCTGCAGTACACTGCGGCTCAGGATATTGGCGAGGGGAAAAGATGGCGACAATGCAGGAAGTGGCAAAGCGGGCAGGGGTGTCGAAGGCGACGGTGTCCCGCGTGCTCACAGGCAAAGGCTATGTCGGCGAGGAGACAAAAGCGCGCGTGTTTCAGGCCATTGCCGAAAGTGGCTACCGCCCGAATTTGCTGGCCCGCAGCCTGGCGACCAACAAAACCCAAACGCTGGGGCTGGTGGTCACTAACACCCTTTACCACGGCGTTTACTTTAGTGAACTGCTTTCCCACGCCGCGCGGATGACCGAAGACAAAGGACGCCAGTTATTGTTGGCAGACGGTAAGCACAGCGCCGATGAAGAGCGTCAGGCCATTCAATATTTGCTCGATTTACGTTGTGACGCGATCATTATTTATCCGCGTTTTCTGAGTGTCGACGAGCTGGATGAGATAATTCAAAACCATTCGCAGCCAATTATGGTGCTTAATCGTCGTTTACGTAAAAACAGTAGTCACTGTGTTTATTCAGATCAAAAAGCGTCAAGCCAGAATGCTGTCGCGAAAATTATTACTCAAGGGCACCGGGATATTGCTTTTATTACCGGCTCGCTGGATTCCCCAACCGGGATTGAGCGTTTATCCGGTTATAAAGATGCGCTAACGCAGCACGGTATTACCCTTCGTAATGAGTTGATCGTTCAAGGGAAGTGGACGCCGGCCAGCGGCGCGTCTGCCGTGGCGGAATTATTGTCGCGCAACGTCACGTTTAGCGCACTGGTAGCCAGTAACGATGATATGGCGATCGGGGCAATTAAACAGTTACATGATAATAAAATAGCCGTGCCGCAGCAGGTTTCGGTAATTGGTTTTGATGATATTGCAATTGCACCTTTTACGGTTCCGGCTTTATCGAGTGTCAAAATTCCGGTCACGGAAATGATCAAAGAAACCATTAACCGCTTAATCTTTATGCTCGACGGCGGAGACTTTAAATACCAGCAAAGCTTTCCTGGCGAATTAATGTTACGCGACTCACTAATGGCCGGCCCCCACGCCTGATCTCGTCATCTGTCATCGACACTTCTGTCGATGACAGTTTTTTACTGTCTCCTTTTTGCAAAAATAGCTTTAAATTTCAATGTATTAATATTTGGCACGTTTTATGAATACTCCGGCGGGTTAAGGCATATTGCTGGAGGAATGATGAACCGATTTATGATGGCAGACGCTGCGAAGTGCATTGGCTGCCGAACCTGCGAGGTCGCCTGTGTGGTGTCTCACCAGGAAAACCAGGACTGCGCGGCGCTCACCCCCGAGACGTTTCTACCGCGTATTCATGTCATTAAAGGCGTAAACGTGTCGACGGCGACCATTTGCCGTCAATGTGAAGATGCCCCCTGTGCCAACGTCTGCCCGAATAACGCCATTCGCCGCGATGAAGGTTTTGTGCATGTCATGCAGGAGCGCTGCATTGGCTGCAAAACCTGCGTGGTGGCATGCCCCTACGGTGCGATGGAGGTGGTTGTCCGCCCGGTTATTCGCCAGAGCGGCGTGGGACTGACCGTACGTGCGGAAAAAGCCGAAGCCAATAAATGCGATTTATGCAGCGACCGGGCTGAAGGTCCCGCCTGTATGCAGGCGTGCCCGACCAAGGCGCTGGTGTGTGTCGATCGCAACTTACTGGAGCAGATGAGCGCAGAGAAACGCCGTCGTGCGGCGCTGGATAGCGCCATTTCACTGGTGTTTTAAACACCCATCTTTCACTTTTAACAGGTCTGTTACTGATGAAAAAAATTACGAGCGTTTGCCCTTATTGCGGCGCGGGCTGCAAACTTAAACTGGTGGTGGATGAGGGGAAAATCATTCGTGCGGAAGCAGCGAATGGCCACACCAACCAGAACGAACTCTGCCTGAAAGGCTATTACGGCTGGGATTTCCTTAACGATACCAAATTGCTGACGCCACGCCTGACGCAGCCGATGATCCGCTACGAAAAAGGCGGCAAACTTACTCCGGTGACCTGGGATGAAGCCATCCGTTATACCGCGAAGCGCCTGAGCGAAATTAAAGCGAAATATGGCCCGCGTTCGATTATGACTACCGGGTCGTCACGCGGCACGGGGAATGAAACCAACTATGTGATGCAGAAATTCGCCCGCGGCGTACTTCACACGAACAATGTCGACTGCTGCGCGCGGGTGTGCCACGGGCCTTCCGTCGCCGGGTTGCAAGAAACACTCGGCAATGGCGCAATGAGCAACTCCATTGAAGACATTGAAAACTCCAGTTGCCTGCTGGTGTTCGGGTATAACTGCGCCGATTCACACCCTATCGTGGCGCGCCGGGTGATTAAAGCGCGGCAGAAAGGCGCGAAAATCATCGTCTGCGATCCGCGTCGCATTGAAACTGCGCGCATTGCCGACCAACATTTGCAACTGAATAACGGCTGCAATATGGCGATGGTCAATGCGTTTGGCTATGTGCTGCTGGAAGAAGAACTCTACGACAAAGATTATGTCGCCAACTTCACTACCGGGCTGGAAGCCTACCGGGAAACGGTAAAAGATTATGCCCCGGAAGCGATCGAGCATCTGACCGGTGTTCCGGCAAAACAGATCCGCCAGGCAATGCGCACCTACGCAGCGGCACCCTCTGCCACCATTATGTGGGGCATGGGCGTGACCCAGTTTGGTCAGGCCGTTGATGTGGTAAAAGGGCTTTCCAGCCTGGCCTTGCTCACCGGTAACCTGGGGCGCGAGCATGTGGGCGTGGGACCTGTGCGCGGGCAGAACAATGTGCAGGGCGCATGCGACATGGGGGTGATCCCAAATCAATTCCCTGGCTATCAGGATGTGGTGAATGCCGAAGTGCGGGCGAAATTCGCCAAAGCCTGGGGCATTGATCCTTCCGTGATGGACGATAAAGTCGGCGTGCGTATTACTGAAGTGCCGCATCTGGCGCTGGAAGGCAAGGTCAAAGCCTATTACATCATGGGTGAAGATCCGTTGCAGACCGAAGCAGACCTGGGGCTGGTGCGTAAAGGTTTTGAAGCGCTGGAACTGGTGGTGGTGCAGGACATCTTTATGACCAAAACCGCGGAACAGGCCGATGTGCTGCTGCCCGCCACCTCATGGGGCGAACATGGCGGCGTCTTTACCTGTGCCGACCGGGGATTCCAGCGTTTTGAAAAAGCCATTGAGCCGAAATACAACGTCAAACGCGACTGGGAAATCATCAGCCTGATTGCCACCGAAATGGGCTACCCCATGCACTACGACAACAACCAGCAGATTTGGGATGAGCTGCGTGAGTTGTGCCCGCTTTTCTACGGAGTCACCTATGAAAAAATGGGCGACATGGGACATGTGCAATGGCCTTGCCCAACGCTGGACCATCCGGGTACGCCGTATCTGTATCAGAACAATAAGTTTGATACGCCCGACGGCAAAGGCCACTTGTTCGCCGCGCAATGGCGTGCACCGGCGGAACGCCCGGATGCTGATTTCCCGCTGGTGTTGTGTACCGTACGCGAAGTCGGTCATTACTCCTGCCGTTCCATGACTGGCAACTGCGCGGCGCTGCAAACCCTGGCCGATGAACCGGGCTTTGTGCAGATGAGCCCGGCAGACGCCGAAGCATTAGGCGTGAAAGACAGGCAACTGGTGTGGGTAGAGTCGCGTCGTGGTAAAGTGATTTCCCGCGCTGATGTGAGCGAGCGTATCAATCACGGCACGGTATATATGACGTACCAATGGTGGATTGGCGCTTGCAACGAACTGACGCAGGATAATCTGGATCCGATTTCGAAAACGCCGGAAACCAAATATTGCGCAGTGCGGGTGAGTGCGATCAACGATCAGCGCTGGGCGGAAGAGTACACTCAGACCACTTACCAACAGATGAAGACTCGCCTGCTGACGGCGGCGACGCAATGACAATATGACCAACAGCCACGGTGTCTGCTTACGCGTTTATGGAAAGGTTCAGGGGGTTGGTTTCCGCCCCTTTGTCTGGCAACTGGCGCAGCAGCTCGGGCTGAAGGGCGATGTCTGTAACGATGCGCAGGGTGTGGAGGTTCGTTTGCTCGGCGACGCGCGCGAATTCCTCACCCTGTTGCAGCAACAATGCCCGCCGCTGGCGCGTATTGACCGTGTGATAAGCACTCCGTTTCGCTGGCCATCCCAGCCGCATGATTTCGCCATCCGCCACAGCGCGGGCGGCGCAATGAATACCCAAATCGTCCCCGACGCGGCAACCTGTCCCGCCTGCCTGGCGGAGATGAACAATCCTGATGAGCGGCGCTACCGCTACCCGTTTATTAACTGCACCCATTGCGGGCCGCGCTTTACCATCATTCACGCTATGCCCTATGACCGCCCGTATACCGTGATGGCGGCCTTCCCGCTCTGCGCGGCCTGTGACGCCGAGTACCGCAACCCGCTTGACAGGCGTTTTCACGCACAGCCGGTTGCCTGCCCTGAATGTGGCCCAACGCTGGAGTGGCGCAGCCCGGCACAGCATTCCGCCGGAGAAGAGGCGTTGCAGGCGGCTATTCAGTTGCTGAAAAATGGCGGTATTGTGGCGGTCAAAGGCGTGGGCGGTTTTCATCTCGCTTGTGATGCCACCCAACAGAATGCGGTGCACCGGTTGCGTGAGCGTAAACGTCGCCCGGCAAAACCCCTGGCGGTAATGGTCAGCGGAACTGATGGTTTTACAGCGGATACCCGGCGGTTACTGGCTACGCCTGCGGCACCTATTGTGCTGGTGGATAAATCCTATGTCAGCGGATTATGTGCTGCCATTGCGCCAGGTCTCGATGAGGTGGGCGTTATGGTGCCGGCGAACCCGCTGCAGCATTTGCTGGCGCAGGCGTTGCAACGCCCGCTGGTGATGACCTCCGGCAACCTGAGCGGGAAACCGCCCGCGCTCACCAATGCACAGGCACTGGCCGATCTGGCGGACATTGCCGACGGTTTTCTGCTGCATAATCGCGATATCGTTCAGCGCATGGATGATTCGGTGCTGCGGGCGAATGGCGAAATGCTGCGGCGTTCCCGTGGCTATGTGCCCGACGCTATTCCCCTGCCGGAGGGGTTTCACGATATTCCGCCGATGCTGTGCCTCGGCGCCGATATGAAAAATACTTTTTGCCTGCTGCGCGGCAACAGCGCTGTTCCGGGGCCGCACTTTGGCGATCTGACGGATGATGGTGTAGAAGCACAGTGGCGCAACGCGCTGCATCTGATGCAGGCCATTTATGATTTTACGCCGCAACACTGTGTGGCGGACGCGCATCCCGCTTACCGTAGCCGTCAGTGGGCAGAAGGGGCCGTTTTACGCGTGCAGGACGTTTTGCATCACCATGCCCATGCCGCGGCGTGTCTTGGGGAGCATGGCTGGCCGCTGGAGGGGGGCGATGTGATTGCCATGACCTTCGACGGGATTGGCATGGGGGAGGGCGGTGCGCTGTGGGGCGGTGAATGTTTACGGGTAAATTACCGCGAATGCGAACATTTAGGGGGGTTACCCGCTGTGGCGCTGCCGGGGGGCGATCTGGCGGCGCAGCAGCCGTGGCGCAATTTGCTGGCGCATATGCTGGCCTTTGTTCCTGACTGGCAGCATTACCCGGAGTGTGCAGTGCTTGAGCGGCAGAACTGGCCATTACTGGCGCGGGCTGTCGAGCGGGGCATCAATGCGCCGCTGGCTTCCTCATGTGGTCGGCTGTTCGATGCCGTGGCCTGTGCGCTGGAGTGCGCGCCGCTGCAGTTGAGCTACGAAGGTGAGGCGGCCTGTCAGTTAGAAGCGCTGGCGGCGGGGTGCAGCGGGGTAAACCATCCGGTGACGCTGCCGGTGCGCGGCAACCGTCTCGATCTGACTGTGTTCTGGCGGCAGTGGCTGAACTGGAAAGCCAGCCCGGCGGAACGGGCATGGGCGTTTCATGATGCGCTGGCGCAAGGAATGGCAACGCTGGCGCGCCAGCAGGCAACGTCGCGCGCGATTTCGACGCTGGTGTTCAGCGGCGGAGTCATGCATAACCGCCTGCTGAAAGCCCGCCTGCGGGCGTATCTGTCGGAATTCCGGTTGTTATTCCCGCATCGTTTACCCGCCGGCGACGGCGGAATTGCCTTTGGTCAGGGGTTGGTGGCGGCAGCTCGCCTTAAGCAGACAGCGTCTTCAGAAGCGCAAAAGCGTCTTTCATCCGATCTTCGCTGACGACAAACGCGCGCAGTGTATCCTCTGCATCCATTCCTTTGGCCACCATGCCATCGGCGTCGGTGGCGATGTGCCAGCGCAGATCGTTGCGCGCCGTCTCACCGGCCAGATGCAGCGGCATCAACGGCGTTTTCACTTTCACCAGCATGGCAGGGAGCGTGAGTGGCCTGCTGTTGCCGGTCAGATTCTTCGCCAGCGTCATGGCGCTTAACTGGATAGGTTGCAGGTAGGGCAGTACGCGGCCATTGATCTCTGCACAGTCGCCAAGCGCAAAGATCTGCGGCTGGCTGGTTTGCAGCGTGCTATCGACCACAATGCCGCGCCCGACGTTAATACCAGCAGACTGCGCCAGACCAACCTGCGGCGTCAGACCGGTTGCGGCAACCACCACATCCACTTCGGTTTCACGATCATCATCCAGCGCGGCACGGATGCCGTTGTCGGTTTGTTCGAGCGACAGCAGGCGGGATTTCAGCAGCAGTCGCACACCCATCGCCGTCAGGCAGTGCTGTAAACGGCCGCTCACTTCAGGCGGCATCAGTGAGGGCAGAATGCTGGCGGCGTTATCCAGTACGGTGACGGTTTTGCCCGCGCGGCAAAAATCCATCGCCAGTTCGCAGCCAATCAGTCCTGCGCCGACAATCAGTACCCGGCGGGCATCGCGCAGCTGCGCTTCGCATTGGCGGTACTCTTGCTGGCTGTTGAGCGTCAGCATGAGCTCACTGCCTGGTAGCGGCGGAATAAATGCCGCTGCTCCGGTTGCCAGCACCAGTTTGTCGTACGGCCAGTGCTGGTCGGCACTTTTCACGATCTGGTTCTCTGTATCAATGGCGGTAACGCGGGTATGCGGAAACAGTTGCACAGCATATTGCTCGGCAAACTCACCCGCCGACTGGCGGGTGAGGTCGTCTGCTCGCTGTGCAAGACTGATGACATGGCTGAGATCCGGTTTGTTGTACTCGTCCATGCTGTCGGCGGCGATAAGCGTCAGCGGCAGGGTGACATCCAGTTTGCGGATGTTTTTAACCAGCGTGCGGGCGGCAAAGCCGGAGCCAATAATCACAATGCCTGCGTTCATTTTGCCTCCGTCGCCAGTTCGTCGAACACCTCTTTACCTAATGAGCATTCCGGGCACAGGAAGTTATCCGGCACATCGCTCCACGGCGTGCCTGGGGCGACGTCCTGCATCGGCTCGCCTTTGGCGGGATCGTAGATCCACTGGCAGACGCTGCACTGCATTTGCGGGCCGAGAGAGGCTGCAGCGGCAGCTGCACACGCGCAGGCTTGTTGCGCTGGCGTACTGACGGGAGTCGCCGGTTCTGGCAGTGGTGACAGCGCCCACTGGCGGGCAATCTCGCGACCGTGCTGGCGGCACACTTCCAGTGCATCAATATCGGGCCGCCATTTGGCTTTCAGACTGACAGACATCTCAAAGCCTGCATCCTGTAAGCGGGTTGAGAGTCTGTCTACGGCACCGCCGCTCCAGCCATGCGAGCCGAAAGCACTGGCGCGTTTGTTGCGAAAACGCAGGCCGGTTATCTCTTCGACCAGGCCGGCGATTTTCGGCATCATCACATTATTCATTGTCGAGGTGCCGACCAGGACACCTTTAGAACGGAACACATTGGTCAGAATGTCGTTTTTGTCGCTGCGGGCAACGTTGAAAATTTTCACCGCCACTCGCGGGTCTACTTCGTTGATCCCCTGGGCAATGGCATCTGCCATCATGCGGGTATTATTGGACATGGTGTCGTAGAAAATCGTGATGCGATCTTCCTGATAATCCGCCGCCCATTTCAAATACAACTCAATAATTTGCGTGGGGTTGTCGCGCCATACCACGCCGTGTGAGGTCGCAATCATATCAACCGGCAGGTTAAAACCGAGGATTTCAGTAATTTTTGGCGTTACCAGGCGGCTGAACGGCGTCAGAATATTGGCATAGTAGCGCTGGCACTGTTCAAACAGTTCAGCCTGATCCACTTCATCATTAAATAGCCGTTCATCGCAGTAGTGCTGGCCAAAAGCATCGTTACTGAACAGCACAGCGTCACCAGTCAGGTAGGTCATCATGCTGTCTGGCCAGTGCAGCATCGGGGTTTCAACGAAAATCAGCTGTTTGCCGTTGCCAATATCCAGCGTGTCGCCGGTTTTGACGACGTGAAAATTCCACTCCGGATGGTGATGGTGGCCATTAATGGAGTCGATGGCATTGTTGGTACAGTAAATGGGCGTGTCAGGGATATGCGACATCAGTTCGGTGAGCGCGCCTGCATGATCTTCTTCAGCGTGGTTAATCACGATGTAATCGATCATCTCCAGGTCGATTTCACTCCGCAGGTTCTGCACAAACTCGCGGCTGAATTTATGATCAACAGTATCGATCAGGACGGTTTTGCCTTCGCGAATTAAATAACTGTTATAGCTGCTCCCTTTCAGGGTCTTATATTCGGTACCGTGGAAGTCACGCACTTCCCAGTCGCGTTGCCCAACCCAGTGAATGTTATTTTTTACATGAATGGTCATTTCAGTTGTCCTGTGTCGTTTTCTTAAATTCGATGCAGGACATATATCAAGTAACGTGCCAACTTTTATTTGTATGATTTTAAATGGTTTTATTTTTACAGTGAAAATTTCACAGTCAGAATGACTATGATGTATGCAGTCAATATGACACTATGCATTGTCAAATTGACAGTGAGGCTGGAATGAGTTTTTCCTTGAATGTGCTGGCGGGCATCGCCATTGAATTGCAGAGCGGTATTGGGCATGCGGATCGTTTCCAGCGGTTGATCACCACGTTGCGTCAGGTGCTGGAGTGCGACGCCTCAGCGCTGCTGCGCTATGAGGCACGGCAGTTTATTCCTCTGGCCATTGATGGGCTGGCGCAGGACGTACTGGGGCGGCGTTTTACCCTGGAAGGCCACCCGCGGCTGGAAGCCATTGCCCGTGCCGGAGATGTGGTGCGTTTCCCGGCGGACAGTGGCTTGCCCGACCCCTACGATGGGTTAATTCCCGGGCAGGAGAGCCTGAAAGTGCATGCCTGCGTTGGTTTGCCACTGTTTGCCGGGCAGAACCTGATTGGCGCCCTGACGCTGGATGGGATGGCACCTGACCAGTTCGACACCTTTAGTGATGAAGAGCTGCGGCTGATTGCGGCGCTGGCGGCAGGAGCGCTCAATAATGCGCTGCTGATTGAGCAACTGGAAAGCCAGAATATGCTGCCCGGCGCGCCAGCGGCGTTTGAGCAGGTGGCGCACAGCGAGATGATTGGTCTTTCCGCCGGGATGACGCAGTTGAAAAAAGAGATCGATATTGTCGCGGCGTCCGATCTTAATGTGTTGATCAGTGGCGAAACCGGCACCGGCAAAGAGCTGGTCGCGAAAGCAATCCACGAAGGATCGCCGCGTGCCGCGAACCCGCTGGTTTATCTCAATTGTGCTGCATTGCCGGAAAGCGTAGCGGAAAGCGAATTGTTTGGTCATGTCAAAGGGGCCTTTACCGGTGCGATTAGCCACCGTAGCGGCAAATTTGAAATGGCTGACAATGGCACGCTGTTCCTGGATGAAATCGGCGAGCTTTCACTGTCGTTACAGGCAAAACTGCTGCGTGTGCTGCAATATGGCGACATTCAGCGAGTGGGGGACGATCGTAGCTTACGTGTGGATGTGCGTGTGCTGGCGGCCACTAACCGGGATCTCCGCGAAGAGGTGCTGGCCGGGCGGTTCCGCGCAGATCTGTTCCACCGGCTGAGTGTTTTTCCGCTGTCGGTGCCGCCGCTGCGCGAGCGGGGCGACGATGTGGTGCTGCTGGCCGGGTATTTCTGCGAGCAGTGCCGCCTGCGCCTTGGGCTTGGCCGCGTGGTGCTCAGCCCCGGCGCGCGTCACCACTTGCTCAGTTACCGCTGGACAGGCAATGTGCGCGAACTGGAACATGCTATCCACCGGGCAGTGGTGCTGGCGCGCGGCACGCGTAATCAGGGTGAAGTGGTGCTCGAAGCACGCCATTTTTCCCTGACTGATGAACCCGCGCAGCCGGAACCGGCACTGGCGGAACTGCCTGTCGGGCTGAACCTGCGCGAGGCAACAGAGGATTTTCAACGGACGATGGTTTCCCGCACGTTGCAGGAGAGCGGCGGCAACTGGGCCGCCAGCGCCCGCAGGCTGGAAATGGACGTTGCCAACCTGCACCGGCTGGCGAAACGCCTGGGCCTTAAGGGTTAGAGAATGCCCGCCTGATAGAAGTCCTGCAGGTTGATGGCGCCGACCAGAAGTCCGGCGTCATCAATGACGGGGGCGGCAGCAATCTTACGCTGCATTAGCCGTTCTTTGGCGTCTACGGCGCGGCTGTGGGCATTTAGCGTGATACCGCCGTGGGTCATCGCTTCGCTGACGTCGGTGCTGAGCGCACCGCCCGCTACCAGCCAGCGACGCAGGTCGCCATCGGTAAAGACGCCCTGTACGCGGCGCTGGCTGTCGCATACTGCCACCATACCCAGCCCGGTGCGGCTGAGTTCCAGCATCGCGTCCATTACGCTGGTGGTCAGCTGTACCTGTGGCAGTTGCTCATCTTTGCGCATCAGGTGGTGCACTTTATTCAGCAAGCGTGCGCCCAGCGCGCCTGCCGGATGGGAGCGGGCAAAGTCTTCTTCATCAAAGCCGCGCGCCTGCATCACCGCCATAGCCAGCGCATCGCCCATCATCAGCGTGGTGACGGTGCTGGAGGTCGGGGCCAGATGCATCGGGCAGGCTTCACGTTCCACGGAAATATCCAGCACCGCATGGGCGGCTAACGCCAGCGGCGAACGCGGTTTACCGGTCATCGCCAGCAGTGCGACGGATTTCTCTTCCAGCCGGGGCAGGATGAGTTCCAGCTCTCTGGCGGAACCGGAGTAAGAGATAAACAGCATAATGTCCCGGCTCTCGACCATGCCTAAATCGCCATGCAGCGCTTCCGCAGGATGAACGAAGAAGGCCGGGGTGCCGGTACTGGCTAGGGTGGCGGCGATTTTCTTGCCGATATGCCCGGATTTGCCAATACCCGAGACAATGACTTTGCCACGGCAGTTCAGTACGGTTTCGGCGGCGCGAACGAAATCGTCGCCCAGTCTTTCGGGCAGGCGGCTGGCTTCCTGAAGCTCCAGCAGCAGGGTTTGCCGCCCGGTATTGATGAAGGATTCACTCATGATGCTCTCCGGCAATGATCACCTCGACCCCTTTCTCCTCCAGCGCGGCACGAACGTCCGGCGGGATCCCGGCATCGGTGATCAGTTTATTCACGCTTTCCAGGCTGCAAACAACGTTAGGGCTTTTACGGCCGAACTTTGAGGAGTCTGCCATCAGGATCACCTCGCGGGCGGCGTTACACATGGCTTTGCTGACGGTAAACACTTCGTTGAAGGTGGTCACGCCGGCATTCAGGTCGATGCCGTCTGTCCCCATAAACAGTTTGTCGAAACTGAAATGCTCAAAGGCGTTCTCTGCCAGTTGCCCATGAAAAGAGGCCGATTTTTTGCGGAATGTCCCGCCCGGCATCAGGATGGTTTGCTCGTTATCCAGCTCTGACAACGCGTTGACGATATGCAGGCTGTTGGTCATCACCGTGATGTTATTGAAGTGACTGAGCAGCGGCACCATCTGCAGTACGGTGCTGCCTGCATCAAGAATAATGGAGTCGCCATCGTGAATATAGGCAACCGCCGCTTCGGCGATCTGCCCTTTTTGCACGGTGTTGATCAGCGTTTTGTGATCGATGGGCGGATCGGCTTCGTCTTTATTAAGCACCACACCGCCATAAGTGCGGATCACCGCACCAGAGTGCTCCAGCGCGACAAGATCCTTACGAATGGTCGTCCCTGTGGTGTCGAAGTATGCTGCCAGCTGTTCAACAGAACACTTTCCCTGCTTTTGCAGATGCTCAAGAATAGCCGCCTGACGCTGACGTGGTTTCATAGGCGCTGATATCCTGCGTTACGTTGCGAAATGATAATTTCGCAAGCTAATAGCGTTCACAACGAAATTATCAATGTTTCATTTTAAGCGCTAATGATAGAGCATTCCGACAGCCAGGATCATGGGGAAAGATCACATCAGGGTTTAATTCCTCTCTTTTTAAGCCGATTAAGTGATTGATTTTTGCCGGACGGGCAAAAACAGTGATGCCGCGCATCAGCAGCGTGTCGCTGACGCAGTCCTGCTTATCAAAAGCCAGCGCCAGCACCGTGCGGGGTTTAAAGCGCCCACCTGAGCGCCCGACCCCTACGCGCCCGCGCAGGCAAAGCGCATCGAACGCATGGTTAAACTGACGGATTTGCCAGCCGCCCAGCGCAAACTGGCTGAGCCAGGCGATAGCAGCAACGGTGATCAGTGCGGGAACCATAACTTTCTCCTTCTCCTTTTCAGGACGTATAACCCGGCCTGCACGCAGTGGCAGGCCAGATATAAAAAGCGCCACCAGCATTTGCCCGTGATGTCGCCGGAGGGGGATGCGTCAGAACATCACCTGGCCGCCGGTCACATTGATGGACTGGCCAGTGCAGTAAGACGCTTTACTGCTGGCGTAGAACATCAATACGTTCAGCACATCCTGGTAGTCGCAGCCACGTTTCAACGGCACTTTGTCGATGTAGTACTGCTCTACTTCGTCTGCAGCAATGCCGAGTTTGCTGGCGTATTGCGGGATCAATGACTGGAACATAGGCGATTTCAACAAGTTGCCGAGCATCAGCGAGTGGACGGTAATGCCATACTCTGCCAGATCCAGCGCCAGCGACTGCGTCAACCCTACGCCGCCGAACTTGGCGGCGCTGTAACCGGAGTTGTGTTTGCTGCCCACTTTGCCCGACTTCGAATTGATTTGGATAATGCGCCCCTGGATACCGTCGCGGATCATCAGCCTGGCGAATTCCCTCGCGCACAGGAAATAGCCCACCAGATTGACCTGCAATGAGCGGTCGAAGTCCCCGAGGGCAAAGTCGCTAATAAACGCTGCCTTAGCGATGCCAGCGCTGTAGACCAGCAGATCGGCGCGGCCGAAGATTTCATCGACGCCGCGTGCCAGCGCCAGTACGCTCTGTTCGCTGGTGGCATCGGCGCCAAAGCCGTAGGCAGTACCTTCGCCAAACTCGCTGTTGATTCCCTGCGCGACATTCGCCGCTTTATCACTCTGAATATCCACTACCGCGACGCGGTACCCTTCTGCGGCAAGCCCACGGCTCAGGAACGCCCCAAGAGTTTGTCCTCCGCCAATGACTACGGCAACCTGTTTCATATGATTCTCCTTACCTCTTAAGCAACAAATTTCAAAATGCAACCTGGGGCGACGCCGGCCGGTGTCGGGCCGTCGACATGTACTGTGCCGGGGTATTCCGCCTGTGTTTGCCCGTCGAACCGCAGCGTAATGTGGCCCAGTTCGCGCAGATTAAGTTCGGCAACCTCGCCGACAGCGGTGACCGGATAGCGCTGTTCGCCCAGCAGTAACTCCGCGCCAGGGCGCAGCGCACCGGACAACTCGCCGTGGTTATGGATAAAGCAGAACTCCGCCACGTCGGCAGGTGCGCCTTCACGAAACGTAATCAGCATGTTGTCGCTGAGCGCATCCTGCGCGCAGCCGCCGATATGGGTAATGGTGGTCTGGTAAATGACACTCATCGCACACCTCTTATTGGTAAATGAAACCCGACACGAACCAGGCAATCAGCACGGTAGGCGCACCGGTTAAAAAGCGACTGACGAGCACCGAAGGGACGCCAACGCGTACCGTTTCCTGGCGGGCTTCAGCCAGCGACAGACCGACCGGAATAAAGTCGCAGGCGGCCTGGGCATTAATCGCAAACAGGGCGGGCAGAGCAAGGTGCGGCGGAATGTGCCCCTGGCCGATTTGCACGCCAATCAGTACGCCGATCACCTGAGCGATAACGGCGCCAGGGCCGAGAAAGGGCGACAGCAGCGGGAAGGAGCAAATCAGCGCCAGCGTGACCAGCCCGAGCGGATGACTGGCAAGCGGCGCAAGACCGTGGGCAATCCAGTCGCCCAGTCCAGAGGCCATAATGATGCCGATCAGCGCCGAGACGAAGGCCATAAAAGGCAGGATGGTTTTCAGTACGGTATCGATGGTGTCGCGTCCGGCCTGAAACAGCACTGCGACGGCTGATCCCATGCCCATGCCGACTTTTGCCAGCAGGCCGTCGCTCTGCTCGGTGATTTTTTTGCTGGTGTCGTAATCGCGCGGCTGCGGCTGTTTTGCCGTTGACGATTCCCCCTGCAGGAAGATGTTTTCCTCTTTTACGCCAGAGACATAGATATCTTCCACAATGTACTGCGCCAGCGGCCCGGACTTGCCGGTGGCGTGGATATTGATGGTTGGAATACGGCGTTTTGGGTAGATGCCGCAGCGCAGCGTTCCGCCGCAATCAATGACCGCGACGCCAATCTCCTCTTCCGGCGGTTCACCTTCTTTAAAGCCATCCACCGCTTGCCAGCCGGTCAGTTGCGCCAGCTTGTCGACGATAGCCGGGCGGGTACCTGCAGTGATATAGACGATTTTTTTACTGGTACTGGCCTCGAGTTGCAGCGGGCCGCCCCAGCCGCCAGTGCCTTTTTCAATAACGATATTGCTCATGATGTTGCTCCGGCGAGTCGGACGTTTTGTTCAAGCTGAATGCCCATTTTTTTCTCGAAAATGGCGGTCGTCAGGTCGGTCACCCAGCCACGGAAGAAGTTGGTGACCAGGCCGACCAGCAGATAGCTGATCGCCAGCGGACCAAGCGGCAGGCCGAGCGTGGTAAGACCGTTGGCAATGCCGAGGTAGACAAATAATTCGCCGGGATTGATATGGGGAAACAACCCATTCATAGAGTGGCAGCTATAAGAGGCTGCGGCGTAATAACTGGGTTTGTACTTTTCTGGCATAAAGCGCCCGAGGCTGAGGGTCATCGGGTTGCAAAAAACAAAGGTGCCGACACAAGGCAGCAGCAGATAACGGGCAACGGGATTACCTGCGCAGCGCTGGGCGAATCTTTCAATACGGTGCTGGCCAATAAAATTTATCAGCGCGTTCATGATCACCAACAGGCTTATCAGTAGCGGCAGAATACCGGTCACCATCCCGGTAAAAACTTCGCCGCCTTTCTGAAACAGCCCGATGAACCATTCGGCGCCATGTGTAATGGTCTCCATTGTTCTCTCCTGTAGGGTTATCGTTTTGTGGTTTAACTGTGCACTATGATAATCATGATGAAAGCTAAAAATGTGTTATTTAGATCTCGTTATGAAAGAAAAAATGATCATTGTGAAAGTTTTTTGAATGAGCAAGGTTTAAATGCACGCGAAAGAAAGGGTGAACAAACGAAAAATGATCGTGCGGGGCCGTGTTGCGGCGCTTCCTTGTCGGTAGCCAGATGCTTTACCATACTTGCTCCTGGCTGAATTCGTTTAATGGATGCCCCATGTTGAAGCGTTATTACGCAGTGTTACTGCCTGCGTTTGTTGTGCTCTGTGCCTGTAGTAGTAAACCCCCGCTTGCTGAAACCCCGCAGACTGCCACACCCGCCGCGCCATCCGGTGGGTTCCTGCTGGCACCACAGCATAATGTGGTGATGGCGGGGGGGGATTTCGCCAATAACCCCGCGGCGGAGCGCTTTATCGACCGAATGGTCAGCAAGCACGGTTTTGACCGTCAGCAATTGCATGAAATTCTTTCGCAGGCCAAACGTCTGGACTATGTGCTGCGCCTGATGGACAAACAGGCACCGACCAGTGCCGGGCCAACCGGGCCGAATGGTGCCTGGTTGCGTTATCGCAAGCAGTTTATTACCCCGGATAATGTGCAGAATGGCGTTGCTTTCTGGAATCAGTACGAAGATGCGCTGAACCGCGCATGGATGGTGTACGGCGTGCCGCCGGAGATCATCGTCGGCATTATTGGCGTGGAGACACGCTGGGGCCGCGTGATGGGCAAAACCCGCATTCTTGACGGGCTGGCAACGCTGGCGTTCGATTATCCGCGCCGTGCCGACTATTTTGCGGGCGAGCTGGAAACCTTCCTGCTGATGGCGCGTGACGAAAGTGACGATCCGCTGGATCTGAAAGGTTCCTTCGCCGGAGCAATGGGGTACGGCCAGTTTATGCCGTCTTCCTATAAGCAGTTTGCGGTGGATTTCAACGGCGACGGTCACATCAACTTGTGGGATCCGGTGGATGCCATCGGCAGCGTTGCTAACTATTTCAAACAACACGGTTGGGTGAAAGGCGATGTGGTTGCCGTACCGGCTAACGGCCAGGCGCCGGGGCTGGAAAATGGCTTTAAAACCAATTACAGCATCGGGCAACTGGCGGCGGCCGGGTTAACACCGCAGCAGCCGCTGGGCGATCATCAACAGGCCAGCCTGCTGCGGCTGGATGTCGGCACCGGGTATGAGTACTGGTACGGCTTGCCGAACTTCTTCACGATCACCCGCTATAACCACAGCACGCACTACGCGATGGCAGTCTGGCAGCTTGGCCAGGCTGTAGCGCTGGCGCGCGTTCGCTGATCCACGTCCCCTCCCGCGGGAGGGGATTGAAACATTTCGACGCACTCCCGTTTCGTCTTGTCGTTTACATCATTATCACTTCTGATTATTGTTATGTTATAACATATGAGGTGTGTGAATGATTCCCGTAACGCTGTTCTCCCTTTCTGGCGTCGCCCGGTTGCTGCTGGCAGCCGGGTTAGTGCTGGTGCTCTGGCTGCTGACTTGCTGGGCGGTAGCGCTGCCATGATTGAACTGGATCACCTGGTCGCGGGCTATGATCGGCTGGCGATCACACCGGCATTGTGCGGCAGCGTGGCGCGCGGCAGCATGACCGCGATTGTCGGCGCGAATGGCTGCGGTAAGTCAACGCTATTGAAAACGCTGGCCGGTTTTTTACCGCCGGTAAGCGGCGTAATACGCTGGCCTTCGCACCGCCCGGTGGTGGGCTGGCTTGCCCAGCGCCACGCTCTGGAGTCGCAATTTCCGGTTACCGTGCAGGATGTTGTTTGCATGGGGTGCTGGCCGCGCTTTTCGCTGTTTCGCGGTCTGAGCCGTGATGCCCGCCAGCGTGTGGCGCAGGGGCTGGAGCGCGTGGGTTTGTCGACGATGGCGCAAGAAACCATCGACACCCTTTCCGGCGGGCAGTTTCAGCGCATGCTGTTTGCCCGCATCTGGGTGCAAAATGCGCCGCTGGTGATGCTTGATGAACCTTTTACCGGTATTGATGAAGTGACTTCGCATGTGCTGATGGAGCTGATTGTCGACATGCACCAAAGCGGGCAAACCATTCTGGCGGTACTGCACGACAGTGAACGCGTCACGCGTTATTTCCCTCAGACGTTGCGCCTTGACGAACAGCGGGCGCAATGGGGGGAAACACCCGCACAGGTGTTGCCGCCGGAGGAATGCCGCGCATGATCTGGCACCTCTTTTTCCAGCCTTTTATTGAGTTTGGTTTTATGCGCCGTGCGCTGGTGGTGTGTCTGGCACTCTCTGTTAGTACCACGGCGCTGGGCGTCTTTCTGCTATTGCGGCGAATGAGCCTGATGGGAGATGCGCTGTCGCACGCCATTCTGCCCGGTGTGGCGGTGGGTTTTTTGCTGAACGGTATGTCGTTACTGGCAATGAGCATCGGCGGTTTTATCGCTGGGATCGCCGTGGCGCTGGTGGCCGGTTGGGTAAGCCGCCGCACGCCCCTCAAAGAGGATGCCAGTTTTGCCGGTTTTTACCTCGGATCGCTGGCGCTGGGCGTGACGCTGGTGTCGTTACGCGGCTCCAGTGTCGATCTGCTCCATCTGCTGTTTGGATCCATTCTGGCGGTAGATAACGATGCGGCGCTCTTTGTTGCTGGGGTTTCCAGTCTGACGGTAGTGATACTGGCGCTGGGGTATCGCGGGCTGGTGAGTGAAGCTTTTGACAGTGCTTTTTTGCAGGTCAATGCCCCCCGGGTGCCCGGGCTGTTTCATGGGTTATTTCTGGCGTTGCTGGTGCTCAACCTGGTGGCGGGTTTCCAGGTGCTTGGCACGCTGATGGCCGTTGGGGTCATGATGTTGCCCGCCGTGGCAGCCCGTTGCTGGGCGCGCACCTTGCCGGGGCTGTTATTACTGGCGGCCGGCATTGGCGCACTCTGCGCCTGGCTGGGGTTAAGCCTCTCCTGGACGGCTGGCTTACCTGCGGGGCCAGCCATTGTGCTTACCGCCAGCATCACCTTCTTTTTTTCGATTTTATTCGGTACGCGTAGCGGGCTGGCGCACAGCCTGCGAGCGCTTTTAACGTAGCAAGGGGACATGATGAAACGTACAGGGGTAATTCTGGCACTCGCGCTGGGCTTAATGTCACAGGGCGTAATGGCTAAAACAATTAACGTGGTCGCCAGCTTTTCCATTCTCGGTGATATGACGCAGCAGGTCGGGGGCGAGCACGTGCACGTCACGACGCTGGTTGGGCCGAATGGCGATCCGCATACTTTCGAGCCGTCGGCAAAAGACAGCGCCATGCTTAACAAAGCCGATGTGGTGGTGGTCAATGGTCTGGGGCTTGAGGGCTGGCTGGACCGACTGGTTAAAGCCTCCGGCTTTAAAGGCCAGATTGTGGTGGCATCGAACGGTGTTGAAACCCACACGCTCGAAGAGGACGGCGCGACGGTAACCGATCCGCATGCCTGGAACAGCGCCGCCAACGGTGCGCAGTATGCGCAAAATATCCTCGCCGCATTAATCAAAGTCGATCCGGCGGATGAAGCGGCTTTAAATGCCTCCGGCCAGCGTTATATTGCCGCGCTAAAAGAGATGGATAGCTGGGCCAAAGAACGCTTCAGCGCCATCCCGCAGGCCAAACGTAAAGTGCTGACCAGCCATGACGCCTTTGGCTACTTTGCCCGTGCTTATCATGTTGAATTTATGGCGCCGCAGGGCCTTTCTTCTGAAAGCGAAGCCAGCGCCGCGCAGGTGGCCACGCTGATTAAACAGATCAAAGCCGATGGCGTAAAAGTATGGTTTATGGAAAACCAACTGGACCCACGACTGGTGAAACAGATTGCCAGCGCCACCGGTGCGCAGCCTGGCGGGGAACTCTACCCGGAAGCGCTGAGTGCGAAGGGGGGAGTGGCTGATACTTACCAGAAAGCGTTCCATCATAACGTTGAAACCATCGCAAGCAGCATGCAATAACCTCGTATGACCGGATGGCGACAGCGTTGGGATCATTACCCGGCGCTGTCGCCATCCGGCTTACCGAATCAGCCACATAATTCCACTTTTTCTGAAGCGTCCTCGTAAATTTGTTCACCCATCCCCATCTCTGTGCTGAAAGTGGTATCTTTTCCGCCACGGTTTTTTGGCGCATGGGAGCCAGTATGACGGACAGTGAATTAACCCAACTGAGCGAACGCGTTGGACAGGCGTTAAAAGCGCGTGGTGCGACGTTGACGACCGCAGAATCCTGCACTGGCGGGTGGATAGCCAAAGCGATTACGGATATTGCAGGCAGCTCCGCCTGGTTTGAACGCGGATTCGTCACCTACAGTAATGAAGCCAAATCGCAAATGATAGGCGTTGAGCCTGCCACGCTGGACGCGCACGGCGCGGTGAGTGAGCCGGTAGTAATAGAGATGGCAATTGGCGCACTGAAAGCGGCATGCGCCGATTACGCAATATCGGTAAGCGGTATTGCCGGGCCGGATGGCGGCAGCGCGGAAAAACCGGTCGGCACTGTCTGGTTTGGTTTTGCCAGTGCTTGGGGCGAGGGCATTACCCGGCGTGAATGTTTCCTGGGGGACCGGGAAGCCGTGCGCCGACAGGCCACGGCTTATGCGTTGCAAACCCTGTGGCAACATTTTCTACAAAACACTTGATACTGTATGACCATACAGTATAATTGCGGCAACAAAACAGTAATTCACAGCGAAGCGTAACGCGCTTCACTCTGCATGACAGGAGTAATAATGGCTATCGACGAAAACAAACAAAAGGCGCTTGCAGCTGCACTGGGTCAGATCGAAAAGCAATTCGGTAAAGGCTCCATCATGCGTCTGGGTGAAGACCGTTCTATGGATGTGGAAACCATCTCTACCGGCTCGCTCTCTCTGGATATTGCACTGGGTGCTGGCGGTTTGCCGATGGGGCGTATCGTCGAAATCTATGGGCCTGAATCATCCGGTAAAACCACGTTGACGCTACAGGTCATTGCTGCAGCACAGCGCGAAGGCAAAACCTGTGCGTTTATCGATGCTGAACACGCCCTCGACCCGGTTTATGCTCGTAAACTGGGCGTAGATATCGATAACCTGCTGTGTTCTCAGCCGGACACCGGTGAGCAGGCGCTGGAAATTTGTGACGCGCTGGCGCGTTCAGGTGCGGTTGATGTGCTGGTTGTCGACTCCGTTGCGGCGCTGACGCCGAAAGCGGAAATCGAAGGCGAAATCGGCGACTCTCATATGGGTCTCGCGGCACGTATGATGAGCCAGGCGATGCGTAAGCTGGCGGGTAACCTGAAGCAGTCCAACACGCTGCTTATCTTCATCAACCAGATCCGTATGAAAATTGGTGTGATGTTCGGGAACCCGGAAACCACTACCGGTGGTAACGCGCTGAAATTCTATGCTTCTGTACGTCTGGATATTCGCCGTATTGGCGCGGTGAAAGAGGGCGATAACGTCGTCGGCAGCGAAACCCGTGTCAAAGTGGTGAAAAACAAAATTGCGGCGCCGTTTAAACAGGCTGAGTTCCAGATCCTTTACGGTGAAGGCATCAACTTCTACGGTGAGTTGGTTGATCTTGGCGTGAAAGAGAAGCTGATTGAGAAAGCGGGCGCCTGGTACAGCTACAACGGCGACAAGATTGGCCAGGGTAAAGCAAACGCAACGACCTGGCTGAAAGAGAACCCGGCGGCTGCGAAAGAAATCGAGAAGAAACTGCGTGAAATTCTGCTCAGTAATCAGAACTCCGCAGCGGAATTTACTGTGGGTGACAACGGCGAGGACGTTGAAGAAACCAACGAAGATTTCTGATAATGTGAATCTCAATCAAGGGCTGCTGATGCAGCCCTTTTGTTTTTTTACGGTTACAGGATTTTGTCATGTCTGATAATGCTCCCCGACGCTCCTCCATTGCACGCTTGCGCGATCGCGCGATGCGGATTCTGGCCATGCGCGACCATAGCGAGCAGGAGTTCCGGCGGAAACTGACCGCGCCAGTCATGACCAAAAATGGCCCTGAGGCGCTGGACACCACGCCAGAAGAGATCGACGAAGTGGTGGAGTGGTGCCAGCAGCATAACTTTCTTGACGATGCGCGTTTTGCCCGTCAGTTCATTGCCAGCCGCGCCCGGAAAGGTTATGGGCCAGCGCGTATCCGCCAGGAATTAAACCAAAAAGGCATACCGCGGCAAATGGGGGAAAACGCCCTCTATGAATGCGAGATCGACTGGGCCGTCAGCGCGCGAGAACAGGCCGTGCGGAAATATGGCGAACCGCTACCCACGGAATTCGTCGCCAAAATAAAAGTGCAACGCTTTTTGCTCTATCGCGGCTTTCTGCAGGAAGATATTCAGGAAATATGGCGAAATTTTGCCGACTGAGCGCATACGGGATTTTACTTCGTAGTAAAGAAAACTTATCTTATTCCCACTTTTTCCAGTAGCTGGCGCGTTTGCCGGGCAAACGGCTACGGTCAGTTACCACATTTCGTTAGCTTGATTTCAGGATAATTATGAGCAAGAGCACCGCTGAGATCCGTCAGGCGTTTCTCGACTTTTTCCATAGCAAGGGACATCAGGTAGTTGCCAGCAGCTCCCTGGTGCCGAATAACGACCCGACTTTGCTGTTTACCAACGCCGGGATGAACCAGTTCAAGGACGTATTCCTTGGGCTCGACAAACGTAATTATTCCCGCGCTACCACTGCACAACGTTGCGTTCGTGCAGGCGGTAAACACAATGACCTGGAAAACGTCGGTTACACCGCACGTCATCACACCTTCTTTGAAATGCTGGGCAACTTCAGTTTCGGCGATTACTTCAAACATGATGCCATTCAATACGCATGGGAACTGTTAACCGGTGAAAACTGGTTCAACCTGCCGAAAGAACGTCTGTGGGTAACGGTGTACGAAACGGACGACGAAGCCTACGAAATCTGGGAAAAAGAAGTGGGTATCCCGCGCGAACGTATTATTCGCATTGGTGATAACAAAGGCGCAGCGTATGCGTCTGACAACTTCTGGCAGATGGGTGATACCGGGCCGTGCGGTCCGTGCACCGAGATTTTCTACGATCATGGCGATCACATTTGGGGTGGTCCTCCGGGCAGCCCGGAAGAAGACGGCGACCGTTACATCGAAATCTGGAACATCGTCTTTATGCAGTTCAACCGCCAGGCCGATGGCACCATGGAGCCGTTGCCGAAACCGTCTGTGGATACCGGTATGGGTCTGGAGCGTGTTGCGGCGGTTCTGCAACATGTGAATTCCAACTATGAAATCGATCTGTTTGCGAACCTGATTAAGGCCGTGGCCGGGGTAACGGGCGCAACCGATCTGAGCAACAAATCACTGCGTGTGATTGCGGACCATATCCGCTCCTGCGCATTTCTGATTGCTGATGGGGTGATCCCGTCGAACGAAAACCGCGGCTACGTGCTGCGCCGCATCATTCGTCGCGCCATTCGCCATGGCAACATGCTGGGCGCGAAGGACACCTTCTTCTATAAACTGGTTGGCCCGCTGATTGCGGTAATGGGTTCTGCCGGTGAAGATCTGCAACGTCAACAGGCGCAGGTTGAACAAGTTCTGAAAACTGAAGAAGAGCAATTTGCCCGTACGCTGGAACGCGGTCTGGCGCTGCTGGACGAAGAACTGGCGAAACTGCAAGGGGATACGCTGGATGGCGAAACCGCTTTCCGTCTGTACGACACTTATGGTTTCCCGGTTGACCTGACGGCGGACGTTTGTCGTGAGCGCAATATCAAGGTTGACGAGGCCGGTTTTGAAGCCGCAATGGAAGAACAGCGCCGCCGTGCGCGTGAATCCAGCGGTTTTGGCGCTGACTATAACGCGATGATCCGCGTTGATGGTGCTTCCGAATTTAAAGGTTATGACCATCTGGAACTGAACGGCAAAGTCACTGCGCTGTTTGTTGATGGTAAACCGGTTAACGCCATTGCTGCCGGTCAGAACGCTGTGGTGGTGCTTAATGAGACGCCTTTCTATGCCGAGTCTGGCGGCCAGGTTGGCGATAAAGGCGAACTCAAAGGCACCGGCTTTGCTTTTGCCGTTCAGGATACGCAGAAATATGGCCAGGCGATTGGGCATGTAGGTCAGTTGCTTAGCGGTTCACTGAACGTGGGCGACGGCGTGAAAGCCGAAGTAGACGAAGCGCGCCGCGCCCGTATCCGCCTTAACCACTCTGCCACTCACCTGATGCACGCTGCGCTGCGTGAAGTATTAGGCACGCACGTTGCGCAGAAAGGGTCGTTGGTGAACGACAAAGCGTTGCGTTTTGACTTCTCACATTTCGAAGCCATGAAACCTGCGGAAATCCGCGCGGTGGAAGATCTGGTCAACGCGCAAATCCGTCGTAACCTGCCGATCGAAACCAATATCATGGATCTGGAAGCAGCGAAGGCCAATGGTGCGATGGCGCTATTTGGCGAGAAGTATGATGATCGTGTACGCGTACTGAGCATGGGCGACTTCTCTACCGAACTGTGCGGCGGCACGCACGCAGCTCGCACTGGTGATATCGGTCTGTTCCGCATTGTTTCCGAATCAGGTACGGCGGCAGGCGTGCGTCGTATTGAAGCCGTGACCGGTGAAGGCGCGATTGCCAGCTTGCATGCACAGAGCGATCAGTTGCACGATATTGCGCAGTTGCTGAAAGGCGACAGCCAGAATCTCGGCGACAAAGTGCGTACCGTCATGGAACGTACCCGTCAGCTGGAAAAAGAATTGCAGCAGCTTAAAGAGCAGGCGGCCGCGCAGGAGAGCGCAAGCCTGTCCGGAAAAGCTATCGATCTCAACGGTGTTAAGCTACTGGTTAGCGAACTGGCAGGTGTCGAACCGAAGATGCTGCGTACCATGGTGGACGATCTGAAGAACCAGTTGGGTGCGTCAGTGATTGTTCTCGCTACCGTGGCGGAAGGCAAAGTTTCTCTGATTGCGGGCGTGTCGAAGGATGTAACCGACCGTGTGAAAGCAGGGGAGCTGGTTGGAATGGTTGCCCAGCAGGTTGGGGGCAAAGGTGGTGGTCGCCCGGACATGGCGCAAGCCGGTGGTACCGATGCGGCCGCGCTGCCTGCAGCACTTGCCAGTGTTAAAGACTGGGTAAGCGCTAAACTGTCATAATTACAAAGCGAAAGCAGACGCCATGACCTTGCGGTTATGGCGTTGTTGCCACTACGCTATGATAACGAGAAAGTCAGGTTGAAGTTTTGTATATCGGCTAAACTTAGGTTTAACAGAATGTAATGCCGTGACTGCTTACACATTAGGTGTTTGTCATCGCTTACTTTTTGGCGTTATATGATGGATAATGCCGGGATACAGAGAGACCCGACTCTTTTAATCTTTCAAGGAGCAAAGAATGCTGATTCTGACTCGTCGAGTTGGTGAAACCCTCATGATTGGGGATGAGGTCACTGTGACTGTATTAGGGGTTAAAGGTAACCAGGTGCGTATCGGCGTTAATGCCCCTAAAGAAGTTTCCGTTCACCGGGAAGAGATCTACCAGCGTATCCAGGCTGAAAAATCACAGCAGTCGAATTACTGATGCAATTATCGCGTCTCGCTGCATCCCGGCGAGACGCAACTTCACTCCCCGATTGTCCCCCGAAGACATTTCCTTTTTATTTCACTCATCCTGCATTTTTGCGCATCGCTCTTTTTTGATGGCCTGTGGCTACCTGTTTTTCTTTAGCGGTACGGCGGAAATTCTGCTGATAAAACATCCTTTTTGGCCTTTTTAACGGCTAATTGCCTGCGAAGTGTGCAAACGATTCAGGGTCTGGAAAAAGTGTTTGACTTATAAGTCCCAGAAAGTAATATGTGCGCCACGCAGCGACGATGAGCTCTCAACAAGTTCTTCGAAGCACTCGAAAGAGGCGTGTGGTGAGGTGGCCGAGAGGCTGAAGGCGCTCCCCTGCTAAGGGAGTATGCGGTCAAAAGCTGCATCCGGGGTTCGAATCCCCGCCTCACCGCCATTTTGCATCCGTAGCTCAGCTGGATAGAGTACTCGGCTACGAACCGAGCGGTCGGAGGTTCGAATCCTCCCGGATGCACCATATTCAATGAGATAGCCTCAGCGCTGTTTCATCGTCAAAGCAGTAATCCTGATGCATCCGTAGCTCAGCTGGATAGAGTACTCGGCTACGAACCGAGCGGTCGGAGGTTCGAATCCTCCCGGATGCACCATTTCAATGAGATAGCCTCAACGCTGTTTTATTGTCAAAGCAGTAATCCCGATGCATCCGTAGCTCAGCTGGATAGAGTACTCGGCTACGAACCGAGCGGTCGGAGGTTCGAATCCTCCCGGATGCACCATTTCTAAGAGATAGCCTCAGCGCTGTTTCATCGTCAAAGCAGTAATCCCGATGCATCCGTAGCTCAGCTGGATAGAGTACTCGGCTACGAACCGAGCGGTCGGAGGTTCGAATCCTCCCGGATGCACCATTCTCTCCGTAATAAAAAGCCTTCTTTCTGATTAAACCGCTCTTAATGCTGACACCATGCAATAGATACATTGCTTCAGCAACGGCCCGCAACCTGAAAACTGCGCCATTTTCCGAAATCGCCATCCTTTGAATACCGCTCCCAAATAAAAGACTAAACCTTCGCTTATTACTCACTGGCAGCGACAATAAACGGTGTTTACGCTAAAGTAACAACCTGTTATCCAGTTTGTGAGAGCAAGATGTACGAACGTTATGCGGGGCTGATTTTTGATATGGATGGCACCATCCTGGATACTGAACCCACTCATCGTAAAGCCTGGCGTGAAGTACTGGCGCGTTATGGCATGCACTTTGACGAACAGGCGATGATCGGGCTGAATGGCTCGCCGACCTGGCGTATTGCTCAATCAATTATTGCTGCCAATCAGGGCGATCTTGATCCTCATCTTCTTGCGCAAGAGAAAACAGCAGCGGTAAAAGCCATGCTGCTGGATTCTGTGCGTCCTTTACCGCTTATCGACGTGGTTAAAGAGTGGTACGGGCGTCGCCCTTTGTCTGTAGGCACTGGCAGCGAGAGCGCGATTGCCGAAGCGTTGCTGGCGCACCTGGGGCTACGGCACTACTTCGAGGCCGTCGTGGCTGCCGATCATGTCAAAAATCACAAACCCGCACCGGACACGTTCCTGCTGTGCGCGCAAAAAATGGGCGTTGAACCCCGGCAGTGTGTGGTGTTTGAAGATGCTGATTTGGGTATCCAGGCGGCGAACGCTGCCGGTATGGACGCCGTGGATGTACGCTTACTGTGAGTGACACGCTGTCGCTCTTTTCACTGTTTGCCAGCAGTTTTCTTAGCGCCACGCTACTCCCTGGTAATTCGGAAGTGGTGCTGGTTGCGATGCTGCTTTCTCACGTTAGCCAGCCCTGGCTTCTTGTTGTAATAGCAACAATGGGTAATAGCCTTGGAGGGCTGACTAACGTTATTCTTGGGCGTTTCTTCCCGCAGCGTAAAACTTCGCGCTGGCAGGAAAAAGCGACCCACTGGCTTAAACGTTACGGTGCGCTGGCACTGTTACTGAGCTGGGCGCCTGTTATAGGCGACATACTGTGCCTTCTGGCGGGATGGATGCGCCTTCCATGGGGGCCAGTAGTGATTTTTCTGTGCCTTGGGAAAGCGTTGCGCTATGTGGCTATCGCCCTCGTAACGCTTCAGGGTATGACGTGGTGGCACTAATTGGACTGAGTGAGTGACCTTTAATCGTCAACCATTACAATTATGCTTAATAAAATGATTATTACAGGCGGGAGGTCAATTTGATCCCGGACGTATCACAGGCGTTGTCCTGGCTGGAAAAACATCCTCAGGTTCTGAAGGGGATCCAACGTGGTCTTGAGCGTGAAACGCTGCGCGTAAATGCGGATGGCTCACTGGCGACGACTGGCCATGCGGCAGCGCTAGGTTCTGCTTTAACCCATAAATGGATCACTACTGATTTTGCCGAAGCTCTGCTGGAGTTTATCACTCCGGTGGAGGGCGATATCGACCATATGCTGACGATCATGCGTGATATTCACCGCTACACAGCCCGCCAGATTGGCGACGAGCGGATGTGGCCGTTGAGTATGCCGTGCTATATCAAAGAGGGGCAGGAGATAGAACTGGCGCAGTATGGCTCCTCGAATATCGGTCGTCTGAAAACCCTGTACCGTGAAGGGCTGAAAAACCGCTATGGCGCGCTGATGCAAACCATCTCTGGCGTGCATTATAACTTCTCGTTGCCGATGGCATTCTGGGAAGCGCGTAATGGCAGCACGGATAAAGACTCGGTTTCGGAAGGCTATTTCCGCCTGATCCGTAACTATTACCGTTTTGGCTGGGTGATCCCGTACCTGTTTGGCGCTTCTCCGGCAATTTGCTCGTCCTTCCTGCAAGGGAAGCCGACCACGCTGCCCTTTGAGAAAACGCAGAATGGTATGTATTACCTGCCATATGCTACCTCGCTGCGTCTGAGCGATCTCGGTTATACCAATAAATCGCAGAGCAACCTGGGCATCACCTTCAATAACCTGCAGGATTACGTCGTGGCGCTGAAGGCGGCAATTAAAACGCCCTCAGAAGAATATGCCAAAATCGGTCTGCAGAAAGAGGGTAAGTATCTGCAAATTAACACGAATGTGCTGCAGATCGAAAACGAACTTTATGCGCCGATCCGTCCGAAACGCGTTACCCGCAGCGGTGAAACCCCGTCAGATGCGCTGTTGCGCGGCGGTATTGAATATATCGAAGTGCGTTCGCTCGACATTAACCCGTTCACCGCGATCGGCGTTGATGAACAGCAAGTTCGCTTCCTCGATCTGTTTATGGTCTGGTGCGCGATGGCCGACGCGCCGCAAATGAGCAGTGATGAACTCCTGTGTACCCGTACCAACTGGAATCGCGTCATTCTGGAAGGGCGCAGACCTGGCCTGACGCTGGGCATTGGGTGTGAAACTGCGCAGTTCCCGCTTGCCCAGGTCGGCAAAGATCTGTTCCGCGATCTGAAACGTGTCGCACAAACGCTGGATGGCGTGTACGGTGGTAATGAGTACGAAAAAGTATGTGACCAGTTGGTTGCCAGTTTCGACGATCCGGAATTAACGTTCTCGGCGCGAATTTTGCGCTCTATGATTGATAATGGGATTGGTGGTACCGGCAAAGCGCTGGGCGAGCAATATCGTGCTCAGCTGTGCAATGAGCCGCTGGAAATTTTGCGTGATGAAGATTTTATCGCCGAGTGTGAAGCGTCGCTGCTGCGTCAGCAGGAAGTGGAAGCCGGGGATACAGAGTCATTCGAGGCGCTTCTGGCGCGACACGCCTGACACAAAAGAAAAAGGCCACATCTCTGTGGCCAAAATTTCATCTCTGAAAATCAGGGATGATGATAACAAATGCGCGTCTTTCATATACTCAGACTCGCACGGGAAAAAAGAGTTCATTTTATTTTAAAAAAAATCACTATCGGAGGTGACTAAATGCCATTGTTGGATAGCTTCACTGTCGATCATACCCGTATGGAAGCGCCTGCAGTCCGTGTTGCAAAAACTATGGACACCCCGCATGGCGACACCATCACCGTATTCGACCTGCGTTTCTGCGTACCGAATAAAGAAGTGATGCCGGAAAAAGGCATTCACACGCTTGAGCATCTGTTCGCCGGTTTTATGCGCAACCACCTGAACGGCAACGGTGTTGAGATTATCGACATCTCCCCGATGGGCTGCCGTACGGGTTTCTATATGAGCCTGATTGGTACGCCGGATGAACAACGCGTCGCCGATGCATGGAAAGCCGCGATGGCCGATGTGCTGAAGGTCAAAGAGCAGAACCAGATCCCGGAACTGAACGTTTATCAGTGCGGGACTTACACCATGCACTCGCTGGACGAAGCGCAGGACATCGCCCGTCATATTCTTGACCGCGATGTTCGCGTCAACAGTAACGAAGAGCTGGCCCTGCCGAAAGAAAAACTGCAGGAACTGCACATCTAGTTGTGTTGCCGTAAACCGCCTCTTGTGAGGCGGTTTACTCTCAGAGATCGACCACGCGATATTCCACGCAGTGGGCCTCATCTGGCTGCGGCACTTCAAGTTTTGCCGCCATCCGTTCTATTGCCGCTTCCGGCACTGCATGCTGGCGGTTCGCATTCTGCTGTTTCCACTGCTGCCACGGCACCTCCAGATAGACAATTTTGACCCGTGCGCCATAAGCGCTGAACAGGCCAGTCAACTGGCCGCGCAGCTGGCGCGTGATGTTAGTCGCGTTCCAGACAAACGGTATTTTCTGGCGAAGCAGCACGCGAGCCTCTTCTTTGGCCAGTTGGACGACCCGGCCCGTAGCCTGACGATCCTGCGGACTAACGCCGATGCGTCTGCGAATATCATCCAGACTCACCACCGCCATTCCCTGGCAGTGCTCGCGGACGTAGTGATCTTTCCCCATACCCGGCAGGGCGCTAAGCAGCGTAACGTCAAAGCCTTCGGCCTCCCAGGGGGTAAAATCCGGCGAACTGTTTTCATGCGTCAAATAGTGCCAACGTGCCGCGTTCGAAGCGAAAGGGCGCGCCTGTCCCCAGCACTGTTGCTCCTGGCAGAACAGTTCAAACAGCGTGATGCGGTCAAGCATCTCCTGCTTATCTGCGCAATGGCGTCCTTCCATATCGGCCCGTGCCAGAAGCGCCAGTAAGCGGGTATCAATACGCAGAGCGGCGCTCAGCAGCAACCGTTCTGGTGCCGGGCGTTCCAGCAACCAAAGCGGTAAGCCGTGCAGGCGCACCAGAGCGGCAATCTGTTCCCGCAGGGTGAAAGGCGTCGGAATATCACGCCATAAAATTTTTCTCGCTGTTAATTCGCCTTTACGCGCATGGCCTGGCGACTGAATGCGTCCATCTTCGTCCTGCACGGTAGTGCTGCGCTTTTCAACATCGTGAAGCAGCGCTGCGGCCCACATTATTTCCTGCTGTTGGGGCGCAAGCCGCGAGTAGCCAGGCTGTGCTGCCAGTGCGTCGAGCACCATCTGGGTGTGGATGCCCACATCGCCTTCAGCATGATGCAAGGGATCCTGCGGCACCTGGTGCATCTCCTCTACCCAGCTAAAACGCTGGCGCAGCGCAGTCCAGCGCTTGTCATCGCTCAGTTGCCAAATCATTGTGCGCCTCCTGCAAATTCATGCGCCATGCGTGCCCGCCGCCAGTGACGTTTCCAGTGCTCTGTTGTCTTGACGTGATTTTTCCGCACAAATTTAAAAACCTGATGAGAAAAATCCTCAACCGGAAATTCCCCGGTATTACGACTGACGATCCCCTCCAGCGTGCAGGGTTGCCCGGTCTGGGTATCCCAGGGATCGAATGCGCCACGCCCGGTAGTGAGCGCCAGAAATTCGCGCTGCCAGGCTTTTTCGTCGTGGCCCGGTTGCGGGCCGTCAATCACCGGAACGCAGGGGAAGTCAAACAAAGCCGCGTAAAATTGCACTTCTTCCCAGCTCAGCCACATATCTTTGCAGCGCACGGCAAACAGGAAGAAATCCTGCTCCAGCCCGCGGTATTCGATGGAGTGAACGGCATAAAGGTTTTCGCCGAACAGTTCCAGGTCGCCAAGGTCATTTTTGAGCCACTGCCAGCGCTGGCGGATTTTATGGGTCCACGCCGATTCGGTTGGTGCGGCATGAGAACGGGCAAACACACCATAGCGGTTAAGGCAGTTATTTTCGCCGTCCAGTTTTTCAGTGTGCACGAGCGTGTCGATGCACTGCACATCACGCCAGTAATGGGCGTTGATACGATCATCGCTGGTCGTGCCAGGGGAGAACGGATAGTGCCAGGTTCTCCCGTACTTTCGTTGCGTATTCATGATAATCCATTATTTTTTGTGTAATAAATGTTCGCCCACAGGGCGTTAAGGGTTAAATGCGTTAAAAGAGGGTTGGTGAAACACACACCCGCGAAAAGAGGGTGAACGGCGAATAAGGGAGAACACCTGAGCGAAATGCCCAGAACCGGTTACGGGTGAAGGGGGAAAATCGAAGCGGCGTAAAGATACACGCAGGATGGCGACAAAACAACCACCAAAAATTGTGGGAAAAAAGGGATCCGCAGATCCCTTTTTGCAACCGTTATGCCGGCAGGTGGCGCTTAATGCGCCCCACCTCCGCCACCGCCCGCGCCAAACGGTGGTTTAGCGAACCACACCAGACCGAGCAGGATCAGGAATACGCCGGCAGAGAACCAGAAGATCTCATTGGCGGAAATAATCAGTCCCTGGTTGGTGATCTGCTGAGCTATCCAGGCAGAAGACTGCTGCTGCGACATACCCAGGCCTTGCAGCTGATTATAAATCTCCTGCGAGTTCGGGTTGTACGGATTCACCGACTCCGTTAGCTGGGCGTGATGCATTGACTCGCGGTTAGTCCACAGGGTAGTGGTAATCGATGTGCCGATAGAGCCAGCCAGCGTACGCGCAAAGTTCGACAGGCTGGACGCAGCGGCCAGACGCTCCGGCGGCAGGCCAGACAAGGTAATGGTAGTCAGCGGCATAAAGAAGCACGCTACGGCAAAACCCTGAATAAACTGCGGCCACGCTGAAGCGCCAAAATCCATGCCCGGCTCAAACGTGTACGCACGCCAGTAGAAGCACACTGCGTACATAATAAAGCTGAAGGTCACCAGTCGGCGCATATCCAGTTTGTGGGCAAAGCGGCCGATAATCGGCGACAGCAGCACCGGGATCACCCCGACAGGCGCCGATGCCAGCCCCGCCCAGGTTGCTGTGTAGCCGTAAACCTCCTGCAATAACTGTGGCAACAACACAATGGCGCCAAAGTAGAGCATATAGGCGAGGCTGATACACAAACAGCCGATGGTAAAGTTGCGCGACTTAAAGAGTGACAAGTCGACAATTGGGTTATCGTCGGTGAGCTCCCACACCACCAGAAAACTGATGGACACCACGGCGACAATCGTCAGGACGATGATCTCCGTAGAGTTAAACCAGTCCAGCTCTTTCCCCTGATCGAGCATCACTTGCAGACTACCAATGCCAATCACCAACAGCGCAAGGCCCACGCCATCAATGCGCCGTTGCTCGGTACGGGTTTCACGGCCACGCAGGCTTTGCAGGGTCATCAATACCACGACAATGCCGATTGGCACGTTGATAAAGAAGATCCAGCCCCAGTGGTAGTTATCACTGATATAGCCGCCAAGGATCGGCCCGCAAATGGGGGCCACAATCACAGTCATCGACCATAACGCCAGCGCAATAGAACGTTTGGCTGGCGGGTAATTACTCAGCAACAGACTTTGCGACAGCGGGATCAGCGGCCCGGCAACAATCCCCTGAATCACGCGGAAGAAGATCAGCATACTCAGGCTGCTCGACATGCCACATGCCCAGGACGCAATGGCAAAGGCCACGGTTGACCAGAGGAACAGTTTCACCTCACCCACGCGCTTTGCCAGCCAGCCGGTGATAGGGATGGAAATGGCGTTCGCCACCCCGAAAGAGGTAATAACCCAGGTTCCCTGGCTCAGCGAAGAGCCAAGGTTCCCGGCGATCGTTGGAATAGCAACGTTAGCGATGGTGGAGTCCAGCACCTGCATGAAGGTCGCGAGCGACAGCGCAATGGTCATAATGACCAGCTGCGCGCCTTCCAGCGGTTTCTGTTGCATTGCACTCACCTCAGATTAACCGGCGTTGGCTTTCACGATGTTATCGATCAGGGTATTGACCGGCTCAAGGCTGATTTCCCGCGCGTTACTTTCATACGCCGGGCTGGTACGAACCTGGCTTGCCAGCACCTGGCCGTCACGCTCGGACGTATCCACCGTTACCAGCGTAGAAAGACCAATACGCAGTGGATGATCGGCCAGTTGCTTCGCATCCAGCTCAATACGCACTGGCAAACGTTGCACCACTTTAATCCAGTTACCGGTCGCGTTCTGGGCAGGCAGCAGCGAGAAGGCGCTGCCGGTACCCATATCCAGGCCAACAACCTTACCGCTGTATTTCACTTCATCGCCGTAAATGTCGCTGACCACCGTCGCGGTCTGGCCAATGCGCATATGCGCCAGCTGCGTCTCTTTAAAGTTGGCATCGACCCACAGATTGGTGGCCGGAACGACTGCCATCAGCGAGGTGGTCGGGCTGATCTGTGCGCCTGGTTGAACCGCACGGCGCGACACATAACCGGTAATCGGGCTAACGATTTTGGTGCGTTGCAGTGCCAGCCAGCTATTGCGCACTTCTGTGGCGGCCTGTTTGACGGCAGGTTGATCTTCCAGACGGGTATCCAGCACGATCGCCTGGTTTGCATTAAATTGCTGTACTGCGACATCCAGCTCGGCCTGCGCGCTGGTGACCGCATCGCGCGCATGCTGCAGCTCTTCGCGGCCAATCAGGTTAGCGCTACCCAGCGGTACACGGCGGTTGAAGTCGCTCTGCGCCTGGGCGAGGGCGGTTTTTTTCACTTCAATGGTCGCCTGCAATTGTTTGCTGTTGATCATTGACTGACGTGTCTGACGGACGCTGGTTGCAAGGCCGGTCTGCGCTTTTTCAAACGCCTGCTGAGCATCGGTTGCATCCAGCGTGACCAACACATCCCCTTGCTTAACGAAATCGGTATTATCGGCCCAGACTTTCGTCACGCTACCGGATACCTGCGCCATGATTTGTACCTGGTTCCCTGCCACGTATGCGTCGTCGGTCTCTTCAAAATGACGCAGTACCAAAAACCAATAAATTCCATATGCAACGGCAATAACAACAAAGAGCAAGGTCAGCAGCAGAAGGGCGCCTTTACGTTTGCCTTTCTTTTTGACCGGTTGCTGCGGGGTTTGACTCTCCGCACTTACGCTCATGCTTTTCTCCACGATCTTATTATTTCTTATCGGCAACGCCGACCTGTTTTTGCCAAAAAGGCCAGCATGAAATCTGCCAGCCCACTTGTCTGAATGCTTTTATCCTGGATAGTCGAGCGTCTTTTCGCGTTAGCGCAACGCCTCGAGAATGACGTCGTCTTCGTCCATCTGGTCGAGACGCGACAGGAGTTTACGGGTGATATGCTCAAGCTGATCTTTCTCGGCAACGCTTAGCGAAGACCAGAGTTGATGCAGGCAGTTGTGCTGCGGGGGCAGAACCTGACGCAGAAATTCGTGACCTTTTTCGGTCAATTGCAGATGCAGACAGCGACGATCATTATCGCTTTCGCGGCGCTCAATCCAGCCGCGTTTTTCCAGCTCATCGGCGATACGCGTGGCATTGGTGCGCGATGAACCCAGCGCACTGCTCAGCTCAGAGGGCTGAATACTGTGGTTTTCCTGGGATTCCAGCGTGATTAACGCCATAAACAGCGTTTCGTTGATGCCCTGCGCTTTTAGCATTTTGTTGCGGTTTTCCAGCAACTTGCCCTGCATATGCATACACAGACGCGTTAACAGAATTTCCTGGAAGGGGAAATCCTCGTAGCGGCTGGCGCGAAATTTAAGCATTTGTTCAATGGGCGTAAAAGAACTATCCATTTGGGCATAACCTCATTAATTGCAGTCGATATAGTAACGACAGTGACAAATAAAGTAAATGTATTATTTGTGCTAATAAATTTGCCTTATCTATACACTTGTCAGTAGCTTCCAGGCGATTCCGTAAGCGAATGCGCTGAGTAACGTGGGAACAATAATGCTGCGCGTCTTCCAGAAACTGACGCCCAGCACCACAAAACCGGCCAGTGTTGGTAACAGACGGCGGCTGTCGGCGGCAATCTCCGGTACACAGGAGACCACCAGTAACGCACAAATAGAGGCGATACCAATCGTGTCGAGCAGGACCGCGGTATAACCGCGTTTAGCAGGGCGTGCCTGCCCGGCGCGGACACGCAGGGGAAGATAGCGAAAAAGAAAATTGACGCAGCCTACCAGCACCCCGAGAAACACTACTTCATGACTCATCGGGCGTACCTTGATAAAACGCCTGCACCAGCGCCGTCAGGCACCCGGCCACGATGCCAGCCAGGATCGCCGCAGGAATAGAAAACAGCGTGACGCCGCCCAGCGCGCCCACCAGCGCCGCCGTGACGCTGAGTGTCTGCCGGCGCTGGAACGACGCCAGTAAAAAACTCATAAACAGGGCGGGCAGCATAAAGCCGAGGGCCGATTCCACCGCCGGGTAGTGTTCCAGCAACCCGCTACCGGAAAAGGCGCCAAGCAGCGTACCCGCCACCCATGAGAACCATGAGCAGAAGGCAATGCCGATCATCCAGTTCTCGCTCCAGCGGCGGTTATCACGCACCAGTTTGGCGGTCGCGGCTGCAAACACTTCATCGGTCAGGCCAAAGGCCCAGATGGCGGTTTTTGGGTTTTTCAACGGCTGCAAAATACGGTTACGCAGTGAAGGGCCGTAAAGAACATGGCGCACATCCATCGCCATGACGGTGAATGCGGCAACCCACAAGGCGCTACCGGCAGCAAGCATGGTAGTGATCACAAACTGACTGGCGCCTGCATAAATAATGCAGGAGAAAAAAACGCTTTCGAAGGGAGTAAAACCGAGCTTGGTCGCATTCATTCCAAAAGCAAACGCCACAGGAACGTAACTTAATACGATCGGCAGACTGTCTTTGATGCCTTCCTGCAGCGTAGCCCTATTCATGGCACTGGCGTCTGTCGGTGTTGCTGAACTATCCATAGTGTTTGTTATATATCACCCACGTTAATATAACCGGGATAAACAAGTCCCTTAACCTTAACAGACTAAAGGACACCTTTACACCCCGGTTTTTCTCTGAAACCGCGAAACGTGGGCGGTTGATTACATCGCCGCCTCCTGGCGGTGGAATCCTCGCCACCACACCAGCAAGTTAATGACCGCCATCGTACTGCCCGCGGTGCACACACCCGCCCAGCCAGCCTGCTGCCAGGCCCATGCCGACATCAGCGAACCCGCCGCGCCGCCAATAAAGTAACTGGTCATGTAGCCTGCGGTCAGGCGATTACGCGCATCTGGCTTCACACGGTAGATCACCGTCTGGTTGGTGATATGTACCCCCTGCACAGTGAGATCCAGTACGATAATGCCCACAATTAATGCGATAACCGAACTGTGGCCAAGCCAGATAGCGACCCACGACAGCAGCAACAGAATCAGCCCTCCGGTGGTGGTGAGGTGAGATTTGCCTTTGTCGGCCAGTCCACCAGCCTGGCGTGCGCCGAGCGCGCCGGCCGCGCCAACCAGGCCAAACAGACCGATCACCGCTTCAGAAAAGTTAAAGGGTGGCGAGGCCAGCAAAAAGGCCATTGACGTCCACAGGATGCTGAAGTTGGCAAAACTCAGACAGCCCAGCATGGCACGCGTGCGCAGCAGCTTGTCACCGGCGAAGAGGGTAAATACGGAGGCCAGCAACTGTGGATAGTTCAGGTGCGTCTCCGGTTTAACTTTCGGCAGGCCGCGCCACAGCGCCAGCGCCATCAGTGCCATCAGGACGCTGGCGACCCAATACACGGTACGCCAGCCGCCGAGGCTTGCCAGTAAACCCGCGACGGTACGCGCCAGTAAAATTCCCAGCAGCAGGCCGCTCATAATAGTGCCGACCACTTTGCCGCGCGTGGCCGGTGTGGCAAGCGTAGCAGCCAGCGGCACCAGGATTTGCGCGACGACGGAGAATAACCCGGTCAGCGCGGTACCGAGGATCATCAGCGGCAGCGTGCTACTGCTGGCGGTGATCAGCATGCCGCCAGCGGACAGCAGCGTCATCACAACAATCAGGGTTCGACGTTCGAACATATCGCCCAGCGGCACCAGGAACAACAACCCTGCGGCGTAGCCCAGCTGTGCGGCGGTAACAATAAAGCCCGCCTGATTCGGTGAAAGCGAAAAGGCGCGGGCGATAGTTTCAAGCAGCGGTTGCGCGTAATAGTTGCTGGCGACCGCGAGGCCGGTCGCGACGGACATCAGCGCAATCAGCGCCGGGCTCAAGCCATGATGTGGTTTGGTCATTGGAATAATGAGTCTGCTCAGTATTTTTGTCAGAAGCGAATCATAACCAATGACCAGCCATTTGTGACGAGGAATGCGTGTCGGAATGTGCGGTTAGCGTGCAGCAAGAAAAACAAAAGCGCCATCCGGAGCTGCTCCCGATGGCGCTTCGACAGTTATGCCAGAATGCTTTATTTCTGTGCGGCTAATGCCTCTTTCACCCAGCCATCGAACTGCTGCTGGTGCGCTTTGATCCAGCCGTCCACATGCCCCTGAATGTCGGCTTCAGAGTTTTTGCCTGCGTGCATCATGGCATTTTCAGCATTGATATCGGCCAGCGGCAGTTTCATCACCGCGAACAGTTTCGCCGCCGCCGGATTTTTCTCCGCCCAGGCTTTGTTCGCCACAATGTGCATGGTATTAACCGGGAAACCATAGTTCATGCCGTTTGGCAGTTTGGTATCCAGATTTTTTTGCTCGCCAGGCAGGGAAGAGAAAGGCACCTGCAACCAGACCACATCTTTACCCGGCTTCAGCACATCGCTGACCCAGTACGGCGTCCAGGTGTAGTAAAGCACGGGTTTGCCTTCTTTAAAGCGGGTTATGGTGTCGGCCATCATGGCCGAGTAGTTGCCATGATTCACCGTGACGGTTTTTTCCAGCCCATACGCCTGGTGCTGGTGGTTAATCACCGCTTCACAACCCCAGCCCGGTGAGCAACCCATCAGGTCCGCTTTACCGTCGCCGTTACCGTCAAACAGTTTGGCGATCTTTGGATCTTTGAGCTGATCAATGCTCGTAATGTGGTACTGCCCGGCAGTTTTCTTATCAATAAGATAACCCTGCGCCGCGCCAGTGACATAAGTCCCCTGGCGGTAGAATTTTTTATCGCCACCCGCGGCGGCATACATGTCGTCATGTAACGGCTGCCAGTTTACGGCGGTGAAAGTGACGTCGCCTGCGGCCATTGAGGTATAACCGACGTTGTAATCGACTTCGTCCGGTTTATTGACGGTGTAACCCAGCTTTTCAAGGGCGCGGCTTACCAGCAAGGTCTGAAAGGTTTCTTCAGAAATGGTGCTTTGAAAAGGCTGTACGGTAATGCCTTTGCCCGGCAGGTCTGCATCGGCTGCGAACGTGCTGGTAGAGACAAGGGTGGCAAACGCTGTGGCAAAAAGTACGCTATGTCGCATCGTTGTTCCTTATTTTCAGGTGGGATACTGGAAGCCCGGCAGGCAGTACGCCGCCGGGCAACAGGATTATTTGGCGAATGGGCGGGTCAGCAGACCCAGAGGACCGGTTTGATACCAGCGGCGATTTCCCCGGCTGCGGGAGTCGCGGCCAACAGCCTGTGTCAGGCGGTCGAGAATGATGGCGAGGATCACGATGCCCACCCCGCCAACAGTGGCCAGCCCCATATCAAGGCGACCGATCCCGCGGAGTACCATCTGGCCAAGCCCGCCAACGGCGATCATCGAGGCGATCACTACCATGGAGAGGGCAAGCATCAACGTCTGGTTAATTCCCGCCATAATGGTGGGCATGGCCAGTGGTAACTGTACTTTGAACAACATCTGACGCGGGCTGGCACCAAATGAGCGCGACGCTTCGATTAAATCCGCCGGCACCTGGTTAATCCCAAGAATGGTCAGACGCACGACCGGCGGTAGGGCGAAGATAATCGTCACCACCACACCCGGTACGTTACCGATACCAAACAGCATGACGATCGGCACCAGATAAACAAACGCCGGTGTTGTCTGCATCGCATCCAGCAGGGGACGAATAATTTTTGCCGCCCGCTGGCTGCGTGCCAGCCAGATCCCCAGCGGCAGACCAATCACCACGCAGAACAGCAGTGCGGTGAGCACCAGCGCCAGCGTGATCATCGCCTGCGACCAGGCACCAATTGCGCCAATGGCAATCAGCGATACCAACGTGGCGATCCCCATTCCGGCGCTACTCATCTGCCAGGCTATCAACGAGAAGACGATGATGGCGACGGGCGCAGGCATCCCCAGCAGCAATTGCTGGAACGCGCTGAGGATGTAATCCACCGGTACGCGGATCCCCTGAAATACCGGGCGGAAATGCATGACCACCCAGTCGATCGCGTGCGTCACCCAACTGTCCAGTGGGATCAACGACTTATGGAACGGATCCATAATATTGAAATGCTCTGGCGCAGGCGCAGGTGCGCTGTTTAGCCAGTCTGCGCTGCCGCCATCGGCGGGCGCGGATGCACCGCCGCCCCAGGCGTCGGTAGATTGTGCCGCGCTGTCGGCGGCGGGCGTGCTATCCCACGGATTGTTTTGATCAGCCATTGTTTGCCCCCTCGCGATCTAAAGCCTGTAGCAACATCCGTTTTGAGATGATGCCCACGTACTGTTGTTCTTCTCCGACGACCGGCACCGCGCACGGTGCCTGGCCAACATGAGAGAGCAACTCGCTCAGCGGCGTTTCAGCCTCCACCGCCAACGGGGAGTCAATTAACGCCGCATCGATTCCCTGGTTCTGGCGCAAGGCCTCTTTCAGCGAATCGATGGAAACAACGCCAACAAATTTATTGCCGCGTTCAATCACATAACCATATTCACGATCTTCATCCTGCAGCAGTTTCAGCGCAGAGCGCGGACCAAAACCGGGCGTGCGACGGATCAAGCCGACAGGGGTACGACGCGCAATATCTTTGGCGCTGAACACCTGGCTAATATCTACGCCGCGGAAGAAGGTACGCACATAATCATTGGCCGGATTATTTAATATCTCATCCGGAGTACCGACCTGAACCACTTCGCCATTTTGCATAATGGCAATCCGGTCGCCAATACGCATGGCCTCATCGAGATCGTGCGAAATAAAGACAATAGTGCGCTGATGTTTTGCCTGGAGTTTTACCAGTTCATCCTGCATTTCCGTTCGAATTAATGGATCGAGTGCTGAGAAAGCTTCATCCATTAATAAGATATCGGGATTGATAGCCAGTGCGCGCGCCAGACCAACACGCTGACGCATACCGCCAGAGAGTTCATCCGGATACGCATGCGCATAATTCTCCAGCCCGACCTGACGCAGTGCATCCAGCGCTTTTTCCTGACGCGTCTGTGCCGAAGTGCCCGCTAATTCCATACCGAATGCAGTATTATCCAGTACCGTCATATGCGGCATTAGGGCAAATGACTGGAAGACCATCGCAATCTTTTTCCTGCGCACCTCGCGTAATTCGGCGTCCGATATTTTGGCGATATCCACACCATCTATCAGCACCTGCCCGCGGGTGGGTTCAATCAGGCGATTGAGAAGGCGTACCATAGTGGATTTACCCGACCCGGATAATCCCATGATGACAAATATCTCGCCTTCTTCAATGGCCAGACTGGCGTCTTTTACGCCAAGCGACAGACCCGTTTTTTCCAGAATTTGTTCTTTCGAAAGTCCTTTTTCTATATATTTGAAAGCCCGCTGTGGATGCTCACCAAATACTTTATAGAGGTTCTTAACTTCTAATTTAATTGCCATGCAATAATAGAGTTCCTGTTATTTATTGTGTCGATATAATACCCGATGAGAATAATTGACTGGCTATACCCTAGCATACTCAGAATCTGAGACAACCCTCAATTTCCGGGCATCGAGAATTTCAACGTTGCTGAATCGGTGCTATTTCCCATGAGATAAGGGCTGGCGGCTGGTGATAAAATTTTCGTTTGCATCGCGAAATCGCGTCTGAATTGAGTAAATTCAGACGAAAATGACAGGTGCATTACAGTGTAGAGGCTGTATGGATATTATGCTGAAGAATTCGGTAAATATTATTCAATGAACAATAACCTTTTTGGCAGGCGGGATATTTAATTTTAAATAACGGATGGGATATTCCCTCCCCGTGAAAGGGGAGGGCGAGAGGATCAAAAGTTCCAGTCTTCGTCTTCGGTTTCGACTGCTTTACCCATTACATACGAGGAACCAGAACCTGAGAAGAAGTCGTGGTTTTCGTCTGCATTGGGCGAAAGGGCGGCCAAAATCGCCGGGTTCACTTCTGCCATTTCCGCCGGGAAAAGGGCTTCATAGCCGAGGTTCATCAAAGCCTTGTTGGCGTTGTAGCAGAGAAACGCTTTCACATCCTCGACCCAGCCACTGTCACCGTACAGATCTTCTGTATAGCGCACTTCGTTATCGTAGAGGTCGAGTATCAATTCCAGCGCGAAGTTTTTCAGTTCTTCGCGTTTATCGGCGCTCACTTTCTCCAGCCCTTTCTGGTACTTATAACCAATATAGTAGCCGTGGACCGCTTCATCGCGGATGATCAGCCGAATCAAATCTGCCGTATTGGTCAGCTTACCGCGGCTCGACCAGTACATCGGCAACCAGAAACCGGAATAGAACAGGAAAGATTCCAGGAACACGCTGGCAATTTTCTTCTTTAGCGGCTCATCGGCGCGGTAATGCGCAAGGATCAACTGCGCTTTACGCTGCAAGGCGGCATTCTCTTCACTCCAGGCGTAGGCAGCATCCACGTCTTTGGTCTGGCAGAGCGTGGAGAAAATCGAACTGTAGGAGCGGGCATGCACCGCTTCCATAAAGCTGACATTCGACAGTACCGCCTCTTCGTGCGGTGTGATCGCATCGCTCATCAGCGCGGGCGCGCCAACGGTGTTCTGAATAGTGTCGAGCAGTGTCAGCCCAGTGAACACGCGTATAGTCAGTTGTTGCTCCGCCGGGCTTAGTGTTTGCCAGGCGGGAATGTCGTTCGACAGCGGCACCTTTTCCGGTAGCCAGAAGTTGCTGGTCAGGCGATTCCACACTTCCAGATCTTTGTCGTCCTGAATGTTGTTCCAGTTCACCGCGCTGACGCGTGACAGTTGGCTCATCCTTTTCTCCTTACAACGCGCAGGACACGCAGCCCTGGATCTCAGTGCCTTCCAGCGCAAGCTGACGCAGGCGGATGTAGTACAAGGTCTTAATGCCTTTTTTCCACGCGTAAATCTGCGCTTTATTGATATCACGGGTAGTGGCGGTGTCTTTAAAGAACAGCGTCAGCGACAACCCCTGATCGACATGGCGCGTGGCTTCGGCGTAGGTATCAATGATTTTTTCCGGCCCAATCTCATAGGCATCTTCATACAGCGCAAGGTTATCGTTGTTCATAAACGGCGCAGGATAATAAACACGTCCGGTTTTGCCTTCCTTGCGGATCTCAATTTTCGACACGATGGGATGAATGCTGGATGTCGCGTGGTTGATATACGAGATCGACCCGGTGGGCGGTACCGCCTGCAGGTTCTGGTTATAAATCCCGTACTGCATCACATCCTGGCGCAGTTGTTGCCACATCTCACGCGTAGGCAATGTAATGCGGGATCGTTCGAACAGCGCACGGACTCTCTCTGTCTTCGGTTGCCAGTCGCCTTCCAGGTACTGGTTGAAATATTCACCGCTGGCGTAACGGGAGGCCGCGAATCCGGCAAAAGCGTGCCCCCGTTCACGGGCGATCATCATTGAGGTATGCAGCGCATGCCAGGTGATGGTGTAAAAATAGAAATTGGTGAAATCCAGCCCTTCCGGGCTACCGTAGGCAATGCCTTCACGCGCCAGGTACCCATGAAGATTCATCTGCCCAAGCCCGATTGCGTGAGACGCGGCATTGCCTGCCTCCACCGACGGCACTGAACGAATATGACTCATATCCGAAACGGCTGTCAGCCCGCGAATGGCGGTTTCGACGGTACGGCCAAAATCCGGAGAATCCATAGTGTGGGCAATGTTCAGCGAACCGAGGTTGCAAGAGATATCGTGCCCAATGGCGGCGTAATCGAGGTTTTCGTCGAAAGTCGAGGCGCTGTTTACCTGCAAAATTTCCGAACACAGGTTACTCATGTTAATGCGCCCGGCAATCGGATTGGCGCGGTTGACCGTATCTTCAAACATAATGTACGGGTAGCCGGACTCAAACTGGATCTCTGCCAGCGTCTGGAAGAAATCACGCGCATTAATGTAGCTTTTGCGCACCCGATCGTCTGCCAACAACCGATCGTACATTTCGCTGATCGCCACATCGCCAAAGGGTTTGCCATATAAGTGCTCAACATCGTAAGGCGAAAACAGCGCCATTTGAGCATTCTCTTTTGCCAGCCGGAAGGTGACATCCGGGATCACGACTCCCAGCGACAGGGTTTTGATGCGGATCTTTTCGTCAGCGTTCTCACGTTTGGTGTCGAGAAAACGCAGAATATCCGGGTGATGGGCGTGTAAGTACACCGCGCCAGCCCCCTGGCGTGCGCCCAACTGGTTGGCATAAGAGAAGGCGTCTTCCAGCATTTTCATTACCGGGATCACGCCGGAGGACTGGTTCTCAATACGTTTGATCGGTGCGCCCGCTTCGCGCAGATTGGACAGCAAAAACGCCACACCGCCGCCGCGTTTTGAAAGTTGCAACGCCGAATTCACCGCACGCCCAATTGACTCCATATTGTCTTCAATACGCAGCAGGAAACAGGAAACCAGTTCACCGCGTTGCTGTTTGCCGCAGTTGAGGAAGGTGGGCGTCGCCGGCTGGAAGCGTCCGGAGAGGATCTCTTCGGTCAGTTGACGCGCCAGCGCATTGTCACCCTGCGCCAGCGTGAGTGCGACCAGGCAGGCGCGATCTTCAAAATGTTCCAGGTAACGTTTGCCGTCGAACGTTTTCAGCGTATAGCTGGTGTAAAACTTCCACGCGCCGAGGAACGTCTGGAAGCGAAAACCGCGGGCGTGTGCGTGGGCAATCAGATCAACCACAAAGGCGCGATCGTAACGGGCCAGTACGCTTTCATCATAATAGCCTTCCGCCACCAGATAATTCAGGCGCTCATCCTGACTGGCAAACGTCACGGTATTCGGGCGCACATGTGTTGCCATAAACACATCGACGGCCTGGTGATCTTTATCGAACTGAATGCGCCCCGCGTTATCATAAAGATTGAGCATTGCATTCAGTGCATGGAAATCAGGCGTGCTTTGCGTCACGCGTTCTGCGGTTGTCGTAGCCAAAATTCGCTCACTCCTTTACGCACGTTATCGATGTCCTGCCGGGTGCCCATCAGCTCAAAACGATACAGCCAGGGGACGTTGCATTTCTGTGCAATCACATCGCCCGCGCGTCCGTAAGCGTCGCCGAAATTACGGTTACCGGAGGCAATCACACCGCGGATCAACGCGCGGTTATGCGGATCGTTCAAAAAGCGGATCACCTGACGGGGCACCGCACCCGCCGTGCCACCGCCGCCGTAACTGGGCACCACAAGGATATAGGGCTCGTCTACCTGGATACGTTCGCGCTCATTCAGCGGAATGCGTACCGCCGGCAGCCCGAGACGCGCCATAAAACGCTGCGTATTTTCGGAACTGCTGGAAAAGTAGACGAGGGTGCTCATGCGCTGGCCACGCTGGGGGCGCTGTGCAGGCGGTTGATCATATCCGGGCGAAAACCGGACCATTTATCCTCTCCGGCGACCACCACCGGTAACTGACGAAAACCCATCGCCCGCAGATCCTCTACCGCTTCCGGCACCAGATCGACGTTCACCATTTCGAACGCCAGGCCACGGCTTTCCATGGCACGTTTGGTGGCGTGGCACTGTACACAATCGTTTCGAGTGTAAATGGTAATGCTCATAATTCGTATTTCCGTTTAGAATGATTAAGCGGCGCGAAAGTTCGCGTCAGTTAGTGTGTCAGTTACTGAGAAGAATACTAGATGTAGTTATTAGAAGATGCAACCACACAATATATAGGAATTTGTCATAGGCTTTACCCGAAGGATGGAAACAATGGGTAAGGGGGTTTTGTACACGTTTTACACAGAGTTAGTGCCGCCGGAGCAAATAAAAACCCCTGCAGGCGGGGATCCGGCAGGGGTTAGCGGTAGTCAGTTAATCGTTAGCGACGCAAGCTCAACAGGGCGCCAAGAAAGATCCCTACCGCGGCGGCAGCGCCCACGCTGCACCAGGGTTTATCTTTAACAAACGTATCTGCGCAACCTACGGCATCTCGCGCCGCTTGTTGTACGCGGTTGCGACCGTGCAAACGAGCACGCGTCTCTTTTAGCAGCGCCTGCGCCTTGCGACGTGCGGTTTCAGCTTCGTCTTTGGCATCACTGCCCCAGGATTTCAGCACCGCTTCCAGGCTGTCTGCCAGCTGGTTTACATCGTGGTTGATCTCCTCAACACCTTCATCTACATCACGGCGATTCGGTCTGTTAAACATAGGATCCTCCCTCGTTTTTGATGTGAAATTTAGTGTAGACCATATTTTTCGAGGCCAGACGGCAATCGCGCCTTTCGCCGCCGTTTGTGGACTTTTCTGAAAGCGTTGCCAATGCTGAGTCATGTAAGGTGGCGATGCTGTAGAAAGATGACGAGGAAAATCTATGTATTTAAGACCCGATGAAGTGGCACGCGTTCTGGAAAATGTGGGATTCACAATGGATGTGGCAACGACGAAAACGTACGGTTATCGCCGTGGCGAAAATTATGTTTATGTGAATCGCGAAGCGCGTATGGGCCGCACAGCGCTGGTGATCCACCCCACGCTTAAAGAACGGAGTTTGTCGCTTGCGGAGCCCGCCTCGGACATTAAGATGTGCGACCACTACCAGAATTTCCCGCTTTATCTCGGCGGCGATGCGCAGGAACATTACGGCATTCCGCATGGCTTTAGCTCACGGATGGCGCTGGAAAGGTTTATTACAGGATTATTTGGTGAACCACAGCATTAAGCAGCAGGTTTTAAGCCTGCTGCCCGCCATCAGGCTTTGGCCTGATGGTAACGACTCACCCGGAACAGACGGCGGCAATAATCAAGGAAATAGCCGTACACCGCGCCCATCATCATCGACAGCACAATATTAGAGCTGACTGCAGCGATAATCTGGTGCCCGTCTGCACCCACCGACCACAAAATTGCCACATACACTGGCGACTGAAACGTCACGTAGGCCAGCACGTCCGCCAGATTTTTCATCCAGCCTGACGGGCTAAAACGGCGGGCAAAACGCATAAAGAGATCGCGGTACATTCCATATGGCCAGGCAATAATAATGTTTACCGGAATCGCCACCAGACGCGATGAAAGTGACTGCTCAAAGCTCATTCCAGAGAGAAATATTTCAATCAGCATGTTCACTACCGAGCAATAGACAACCATCGCGAAGGTGTCTGCTGCGGCGTGACGCAGGCGGGACTGCGAAGAGAACATGAGCGAGCTCCTTGATACTCAATAAAAATAGCAAACGTAAAGGGGATATAGCGTTTTGACGTGCCTGATTTGATGCGGATAGATTATCTGTCTGGATATAAACTAACAACTAGCGATTAATTTTTATTATTTTCTCTTTATTGGATAAAGTGCTCTGCGAGTGTGCGTTTTTTGTGCATTTCATTATTTTTGTTGGGGTTGGTTAAAAAATTCTTTATTTTCATGTTGTTATATTTTCATGTGTAACGACAGGCTGTTTTAAGCGAGATAAATAAATGCTCTTTCAGAGGAGTGTGCTTAAGGCTGCAACATGGAAAGGCCTTGCAGGATTTTTTATGCTGATAAAGCTGCATGGGTAGTGTTTAATTCTGAGGATTACTGTGATTATTTATGCGTTTTTATTGCATAAGAACGGCATGTGCGGTGAGAGGACTCTCACCGCAAACGATCAGCAAACGCCGAAATCTCCCTCTTCTTTATAGAGAGAAACATCCTCGGCCTTCAGCGTAAGTTTGTCCGCTTGCTCATCATGGGCAGGCACTGCAACGAGTTGATCTTCATGGACTTCAAGCACCTTTAATTTCGGGCCGCCAATGCGCGGTTGCACGATATCGCCGACAGAAAACATACAGAGCTCCTTTGTTGTGAGTTTGTGTTCATAACCATAGCCTGGCGCGGAGTTACGGTATAGCGCAGCGATAGCGTAAAACAGCGTAAAAGCGCCAGATAAAGGTGGCGAGGCCAGCCTCAGCAACTATTCTTAAAGAGAAAGTGTTTTTTTTCAATGAGCTGCAATGTACTTGCAAGGGAGGCTGTATGGGTTTCTGGCGTATTGTCTTTACGATTATTCTGCCGCCACTTGGCGTACTGCTTGGCAAAGGTTTCGGCTGGGCATTTCTTCTTAACATCTTACTCACGCTGCTGGGGTACATCCCAGGTCTGATCCACGCCTTTTGGGTACAAACGCGCGACTGATCTTCAGGCGGGCGGTTTACCGCCCGCCCTGCTCGCATGCTGCATATATTCTCGCCAAAATCGTAAAGATTTGTTTCATTCAGACGATAAATACCTCGTCTGGTAATGATTCTAAGGAGAAGAGATGAGCATTAAGGACGTCGGAGCTGTGTCTGCCACACAAAATATGCCCGATACGACGCGTCAGTCAAAGACCATCATCTTTGCAGGTAAAGAGATCGTCACCGAGCGTTCCATTGCAGTAACTTTCTCTGCCGAAGCGCTTGCGCGCGGGATGGAAGGTCATACCCCACCGACCAAAGAACAGATTGAAGAAACGACCCGCGCTGTGGCAGCGACGCGGAATAACAACATAGCAGCCACGACCCGTGGTGGACCGAGCCTGGCCAGTGCGTTTTATGGCGATCCGGCCACCGCTAACGATGCCGTGCGTTTTATCGACTTTTTCCAGCACTCAACAGTTGCCGCTGACGATATGGCCAATGCGCTCCATCAGGCAATGACGTCACCTGAAGTTAGTGGCGACTACACCACCAACGCGATGGATTTGGCACTGACACAAGCCAAGCTTAACAAAGTGGTGCAACAGTACGTCTCTGCGGATTATCAGCAGCAGGCCAGCGATTTTGTTGCCCAGTTTATCCGTGAAAAAGCCGATCAAGCGGATCAGCAGACCCGCGTGGTACTCACCCAGGCGGCCACGCTGGCACAAAGTCTTGGCGATAGCGGGCAGGCGCAGCACCATCAGGAAGCGATTGCGCAACTGAGCGCCGGGACACACGCTTCGCAGACCGTGCGCAACGAGATGTTACAACTGACTGCCGGCAGTAAAGACAGCGATGTCTGGTTTACTCAGCTTAATGACCGGGTGAATGCAAGCCCTTCGCTGCCGTACATCAGTGAGATGGAAAAAAGCCACATCAGCGCGTTGCAGCAGCAGTGGCAAAGCTTTGTGAATAACGTCAGTGCCGTAAAATAGTGGCCATCCCCGCTACGGCGGGGATGTGTTTAATAACCAACGGCATAGGTGCGCCCGGTCTGCACGCCAGCGATACTGCGGCGATAAGCCAGTGCGACGCGCGCTGCCGGCACACTTTCAAACCCCGGAAAGAAGGGGCCATAGCCCGCGGCGGATTCTGCCAGCATCGTTGGGCTAACCACATTGATACGTATGCCACGCGGCAATTCGCAGGCCGCCGCTTTGACAAAACCCTCCAGCGCAGCGTTAACGGTGGTGGCATTAGCGCCCTGGGCAATGGGTTCCACACCAACGATCCCGCTGGTCAGGGTAATCGAGCCGCCATCATTGAGATAATGCTGGCCAATTAATGCCAGCCGTACCTGTCCCAGCAGTTTACTTTCCAGACCCAACGCAAAATCTTTCGCCGTCATGCTCGTCAGCGGGCCGAAAAACAGATCCCCCGTCGCGGCGACGATCGCATCCACACGTCCGGTTGCGGCAAACATGGCCTGCACGCTCTCATCCCGGGTAATATCGACCTGCAGATCGCCGCGCGTAAAGCCAACGCAAAAAATGTCATGCTGATTGTCTTTGCGCAGTTCATCAACCACCGCGCTGCCCACGGTGCCGGTGGCACCAATAACGATAATTTTCATTGTGCTCTCCATCTGTCCTGGAAGAGCGCATTCTTTCCCTAATCATTGATAAGATAAATGAGTGAAAGGTTTGTTGATTACAAAGTGTAGGTTAGCAATATGGATAAACTGCGCAGTATGGAGATCTTCGTCACGGTAGTGGAGGAGGGCAATTTTACAGAAGCCGCCGCCCGGCTGGCGATCTCGGCAGTGATGGTGGGGAAGTACGTCGGGCAACTGGAAAACGCCCTCGGCACGCGTTTACTGGTACGCAATACCCGGCGGCAAAGCCTGACCGATGCTGGCCGCGTGTTCTACGAAGAAGCCCGCCGGGTGCTGGAGCAGGTACATGTAGCGGAAACCTCCATTGAGCGGCTACGGGCTACGCCCGCCGGCACCCTGCGTGTTAGCGCCCCGACCACGTTTGGCGCCTGCGTCATTGCACCCTTGACGGCCGTTTTTCTGAACGAGTGGCCGCAGGTGCGTGTTGAACTGGATCTCAGTAACCGGCGGGTCGATCTGGTCGAAGAGGGATTTGACCTGGCGATCCGTATTGGCGACGTGTGCCCCGACGATGTGGTGGCTAAACCGCTGTGTCTGTACCGGATGGTGATTTGCGCTGCGCCGTCCTATCTGGCGCGTTATGGCACGCCGGTGACACCGGACGATCTGCGCGATCACCGCTGCCTGACACACATGGTATGGAACGCGCATAACGAGTGGAAATTGCCTGGCGACGGCGGTGAAATACGCTGGCAGCGTGATCCGGTGTTGCGCTGTAATGACGGGCAGGGCTTGCGGATGGCGGCCATTGCCGGAGCGGGCTTATTGTTGCAGCCGGAGATTCTGGTTCGCGGTGAGCTGCACAGCGGCAAGCTGGTGCCGGTACTGCAACGCTTTTTGCCCGTACCACGCCCGATTCACCTGCTGTGGCGGCAGGATAGCCGCCCGTTACCGAAACTGACGCACTATATCGATCACTTACGGTTTCACATAACGGAATGGGTTAATGATTAACCGGCGCGATATACGCTCGCGCCGGCCGTCTCAGTGGATTAGAAGGTTTCCCAGTTATTGTCGCTGGTGGATTGCGTCGCAGCTACCGGGCGAAGGGGCGCTGCTTGCGGTTTGCCGGGTTTGCTACTGGTCAGTGCGTTATGGCCGTTGACGCGGAATACCGCAACCGCCTGGCGCAACTGTTCAGCCTGCTCTTCCAGCGCCGCAGAGGCGGCGGCAGACTCCTGCACCAGCGAGGCGTTCTGCTGGGTGACGCTGTCCATTTGCGACACTGCAAGGCTCACCTGCTCGATCCCTTTGCTTTGCTCTTCCGACGCAGAGGCGATTTCCCCCATGATATCGGTCACGCGGGTAACGGCGTTAACGATCTCCTTCATCGTGTCGCCCGCTTCTGCTACCTGGGTGGTACCCGAGTTGACACGGTTAACGGAGTTTTCGATCAGTGTCTTGATCTCTTTCGCTGCCTGGGCGCTGCGGCTGGCAAGGGTGCGAACTTCCCCGGCGACCACGGCGAAACCGCGACCCTGCTCACCCGCGCGGGCAGCTTCGACGGCGGCGTTGAGCGCCAGAATATTGGTCTGGAAAGCGATGCCATCAATCACACTGGTAATATGCGCAATTTGCTGCGAGCTGTCGGAGATTTCGCTCATTGTGCGCACCACATTGCTGACGACCTGGCCGCCGCGCGCGGCGGTATCCGAAGCCGTTTTCGCCAGTTGCGAGGCCTGACGGGCGTTGTCGGTGTTCTGTTTCACCGTGGCAGTCAGTTGCTCCATACTGGCGGCCGTCTCTTCCAGCGAGGCAGCCTGCTGCTCAGTACGAGAAGAGAGATCGTTATTGCCGGTAGAGATTTCACTCGCCCCGGTGTAAATCGAGTCGGAACTGTTACGCACGGCGCTAACAGTCTGCACCAGCGAGGATTGCATTTCATGCAGGCCCGCGGCCAGTTGGCTCATTTCGTTGCGGCCCTGGGCGGAAATGGACTGGGTCAAATCGCCGCCAGCAATCGCGCGGATATGGCTCATAATGCTGTGCAGTGGCCTCAGCAATAAATGTTGCAGGCCGAGCCAAATCACCACCATTACCGCAATCACCACCAGCAAAATCGTGCCGAGTGTCCACTGCATGCTGGTAAAGCTGCTTTGGTTTTCCTGGGCGGCGGCTTGCAGGAAGGTGTTATTTTCAGCCCGCCATTTGGCATAGCTGGCCTCCATATCATCCTGCGCTTGCTGCGCATCCAGGTTGCCGTAGGCTTCGTAATTATTGGCTTTCAGGAAGGTAATCGACTGTTGCAACACATCGTGCATTTTGGTGACGTTTTGCGCGACTTCATCGGCTAACGCCTGATCCTGACCCGCAACACGCGGTGTGCTTTTATAGTTGTTGAAGTAAACGTCGGCTTTACCGAGCGAGTCGGTCGCCGTGGTCAGCAGTTTATCGATACTGGCAAGCGACGCGGGATCGCGCTGGTTTTTTAAAAAGCGGATAGCCACTCGTGTAACGGTGACACGTGTTTTGACTAGCGTATTTACGCTGTCGCCAAGATTTTCTTGCTGTGCGTTCAGAACACCCGTGTTCTGGAAGTTGATTCTGTCGTTGTTGACCGCCGAGTAGAAGAGACCCCCGGTGACCAGTTGAAGGAGGCAAAATACTGAGAGAGCAATAATAATGCCGGTAATAACCCGTATATTTTTAAGCATGGCCATAGTCCGTGAAAGAGTCGGGATTGCTCAACAATTATCGACCTGGCCGGCAGTAACTTTATGATCGCTTTTTAAACACTTAACGTGGACTAAATAAAGTGCCCGGTGCGTCACACACCGGACTGTTGGGTTACTTTTTGTTGCGCCGTTTTACCGCCAGTGCGATACGCGGCTCCAGCAGTTTTGCCACGGCGGCAAACACCGGTACCACCACCGAATTGCCAAACTGGCGGTAAGCCTGGGTATCAGAGACGGGAATACGGAACGCGTTTTGCCCCACTTTTTCGAAGCCCATCAGGCGGGCGCATTCGTGCGGTGTCAGGCGGCGCGGGCGTCGGGCCTGGTTTTCTGCGTGCGTAAAATCGGTTTCGCCAAGCGCTTTATCCCAGCCGCGATCGACCAGAATCTCCGAGCCATCTTTATGGTAGCGTGCCGACAGGGTGCGGGCGACGCTATCGGCACGGGTCGGATCGACCAGCCCAAAGCCGAAACCGTTGCCTTTTGCCGCATGTTTTTTGGCATAGCGATAGAGGTAGCCCCACAATTTCTGCGACAGCACGTACTTACTGTCGACGGAGGGATCAAGCAGCTCGCCAAATGTCGGGCGCTGCGCCGGGTAAAGGCGGTCAATATCGCGCAGTGTAAAGCCTTCGCTAAGTTGTAAATCCCGGCGGAAGCCGACCAGCACAATGCGCTCCCGGTGCTGCGGCAGAAAATGCTTACCATCGATAATTTTCGGATCGTCTTTACCCGACGCATCGGCGTCGGCCACGTCGTAACCCAGTTCGTCCAGCGTATTCATGATCACGCTAAAGGTTTTGCCTTTGTCATGGCTTTTCAGGTTTTTAACGTTTTCCAGTACAAAAATGGCCGGGCGGCGGGCTTTGATGATCCGTGCAACGTCAAAAAAGAGCGTCCCTTGCGCTTCGCATTCAAAACCGTGGGCGCGGCCAAGCGCATTCTTTTTACTGACGCCAGCAAGGCTGAATGGCTGACAGGGAAAACCTGCCAGCAGCACATCGTGTTCGGGGATGTGCTGCGTAATGTGTGCGTAGGCTTCTGTTTCACTGATAGCGGGGTTGCCGCTCAGCGTCACCTCGCGAATATCCTGATTAAAGGTGTGCGTGGCTTTATCGTTGTACCAGTTGGCTTTGTAGGTGCGCACCGCATTTTTATTCCATTCGCTGGTAAAAACACACTGCCCGCCGATGGCCTCAAAGCCGCTACGAATGCCGCCGATACCGGCAAAGAGATCGATAAAACGAAAGCGATAATGCGGGTGGTGTGCCGGCGGGGAAGGCAGCAGGTCGCGCAGCAACGCTTCTTCGGCTGCGGTCAGCCTTTTCGCCGCGCCTTTGCCATTGACCCAGCGGTTAAGGGATTCGCGGCTCCATTCGAGTTTGCCCGCTTTTTTTAACTGCTCTGCCACATATTTCTGGCCGTAAATTTCCAGTACCTGGTCGAGTAATGCCCGGTCGCGCAACTGCTGCCGCTGTTGGTCAGTGTCGGCCTGCGCCAGCAGATCCTGCGCAAGTGAATCTAATTCCGCCATGGCGTCTCCTTGGATTATGGGCTGAATATATCACTCATTTGACCCAGAGGAGAATCGCCAGAACAGGGGGTTATTGCTGAATAAATGCCGCTGGTACGGCTTCCGTCAGCCACACGCCGTTGTCGGCTTGATAGAAAACAAAGCCTTGCGCATGCATTTCGCCCGCGAGAATGCGTAACACCACGGGTTTGCCGTGGCGTTGCCCTACAGTTGTTGCGGTGACTTCATCGGCAGATAAATGCACATACTGGCGCGACTTCGCCTCCAGCCCCTGGGCCAGGATGTCCTCCAGAAAACGGGTAGCAGTACCGTGGTATAGCGTACCGGGCGGTGTTACAGGCGTGTACGAAATTTTCACTTGCGAAGTTGAATGCCCCTGCGCGGCGCGAATGCGTGCGCCATCGGCAGAAAGCGTAAAGCGCTTTTTGTCGCTGGTATCGACAATTTCCTGGATCAGCGCAGGGGTATAGTGATAACCCTGTCTGGCTGCCCCCGCGATTAACGCGTCAACACTGGCCCAGCCTTCTGCATCCAGTGTCAGGTCAATCGCCTGTGGCTCATGGCGCAGCACGTAGCTTAAAAACTTACTCAGTTCACTCTGTTTTTTGTTCAATGATGGCTCTCCCTCGCAAAGTGCTATTATCCTGCCGCTGTTTTTGCCTGGCAATTCACGACAATTGGCGATGGCCTGCAAAACCCTTAACGGTTGTTCCACGGCATTTTCGCCAGCAGTAGCGCCATGCCACACCAGCCGCTAAGCCCGGCGAACAGCAGTCCCGCGCCGACAAAACCCGACAGCAGGAAAAAGCCAGGGTTGACGGTATAACCCAGTACCACACCGGCGAGGATCAACGTACCGGCAACGATTTGCACCTGTTGCATCAGCGGGCGTGGCTGGCTTTTATCTTCAATGGTTGGCAGGTTCACCTGTTTCCAGTGATTTAATCCGCCTTCAAGGATCATGACCTCTGCCGTGCCGGCTGCCTGCACCAGTGCCGCAATGTTTTGTTGAGTTCGCATGCCGGACTGGCAATGAAAGATCACCGTTTGTGTCGGCGGGAGCATTTTCCCGGCCTGTATTTCGTCAAGCGGCAGCGAGAGCGCGTCTTGCAAATGCTCGCGGCGAAACTCTGCCGGCTGGCGAATATCGACAATTACTGCGCCCTTTTTCTGTAACGCAAGGGCCTCTTTCGGCGTGGCCTGAGTGTAATGCATGATTATGCCTCCGGGCAGTATATGCCCTTGAGTGTGCTGATAATTTCCCGTACTGCAGGATCTTTAATAAAGTAATTCACCCGCTGAGCGTCGCGCTGACTTTCGACCAGACCTTCTTCCTTCATGCGTGCCAGATGTTGGGATGTAGCAGAAGGGCTCAGACCAGTGATAGCGCTCAGTTCGCCTGCCGGAGTGCCTGGCGCATCGATCAGCATACAGAGAATAAGCAGTCGGTGCGGGTTGCTCATTGATTTCAGCAGGCAGCTGGCCTGAGCGGCCTGCGCCTGCAGTAGGTTGATTTGGGTCGCGTTCATTTTAGTTTAGATTTTTCTAAATTTAGATAAATCTAAAATAAAGGGGGGGAGAATACAAGTGAAGAGTGCCGCCAGACTCTGGCGCTGACGGCATGACTTTACGGGCGCATCAGGGTCGGGCGCTTGGCGTTAAACGTCCAGTTATCGATCAGAAATTGCATGCCGATGGCATCGTTACGGTTTTTATCCGGCAATGACAGGTAAAGTTGATGCGCCGCTTCTACGCGCGCCATATTCAGCGTAATCCCTAGCCCTGGTCCTTCCGGCAGCGCCAGAAAACCGTCGCGAATTTTCGGTGGTTCCTGGCTAAGTTGCTGGCCATCCTGCCAGATCCAGTGCGTATCAAACGCGGTAATGCGATCGCCCGGCGCGGCGGCGCCCAGGTGAGCCACCATCGCCAGCGAAATATCGAAGTGATTATTCGAATGACAACCGGTTGTGAGTCCCCACTCACTGCATAATTGCCCGACGGTATGGGCATTGCGCAGTGTCCAGAAGTGCGGGTCCGCCAGAGGGATATCGATAGCATTCAGTCGTAACGCATGCTCCAGCTGCCGCCAGTCATTGGCAATCATATTGGTCGCAACCGGGACGCCCGTGGCCCGTTTAAACTCCGCCAGGGTTTCGCGACCAGAAAATCCCTGTTCCGCCCCGCAGGGATCTTCCAGGTAAGGCACGCGCCCGGCCAGCTGTTTGCCCAGCCGTATCGCCTCTTCCAGCGACCAACTGGCATTAGGATCAACCGTCACCCGCGCACCGGGGAAGCGCGCCAGCAGCCGCTCGACCGTTTCCACTTCATAGTCGCCCGCGTGCACGCCGCCTTTCAGTTTAAAGTCGCGAAAACCGTACTGTTCTGTGGCCGCCTCGGCCAGACGCACCACACTTTCATGATCCATAGCCTGCTGGTGGCGCAGCCGGAACCAGTCGCCATGCTCATCTTCGCCGGACAGGTAGTTCATCGTCGTTTTACGGCGATCGGCGACATAAAACAGATAGCCGAGCACCGGAATGCGATCGCGCTGTTTGCCGCAAGCCAGCAGATCCGCCACCGGCAAATTGAGCCATTTTCCCTGTAAGTCCAGCAGCGCGGCTTCAATCGCCGCCACGGCGTTATAAAACTTTTCCGGGTTCATCTGCGGAATATGAATCGTGTCGGCCAGCGTACTGTGCTGGTTGCGTGCATCGCTGCGCCACAGCTGGCTGAGGGTGTGATTCAGACGCAGCAACTCACTGCCGACAATCTGTGGTTCAAAGCGCGCCAGCAAGTCCAGCACTGAACTGTGGCATGGGCATTCGCCGACGCCGGTATGACCGCTGGAATCGGTCAGTTGCACCAGAATGCGGGTGAAATAGCAGTTATGCGCCCCGCCAATATTTAGCAGCATACTGTCGTACCCGGCCACCGGAATGACCTGCATTTTGGTTATTATCGGGCTAGCGGACATGTTTATTCTCCACGGTCACAAAGGCACCGGGGGAGGGGGTATGCCGGAACAGCAGCAGCCACAACCCGGTGATCACAGAAACGCTGGTTAACGCATACAGCCCACCGGTGGTGGAGCCGGTGGTCAGTTCCAGGTAGCCAAACACCGTCGGGGCGAAAAAGCCGCCGAGATTGCCAATGGAATTAATCAACGCAATGCCTGGCGCCACAATGCTGGCGGGCAACTCGCCTTGCGGCATCGGCCAGAACAGCGTGGCGCTCACTTTCGAACCGATGCAGGCAATAATCATTGCCACAAAACCGAACCACGGGTTACCCATTGTCGCCATAAAGGTGCCACAGGCGGCAACCAGCATCGCCAGGCCCAGCCCCTGGTTCAGTTTGTCGCGGTAGCGGTCGCTGTAACGGCCCACGACATTGAGCGCAATAATGGCGCACAGCCAGGGGATGGCGGTGAGCAGGCCGATACCAAAACTGCTGAACCCCTGAATACGCTGGATAATCTGCGGCAGCCAGAACACCAGCGTGTAGCCGGTCATGGTCATGGTGAAGAAGATCAGACAATAGGTCAGCAGCCGCCGGTCGGTAAGTAACGCCCATTTTCCCGGTGTGGTGTGGTAGCTTTCACGCGCGTGGTCTTCCTGCTCCAGCAACGCAGTCAGCGCGTGTTTCTCTTCGGCGCTAAGCCAGCGTGCATCTTGTGGGCGCGACACCAGCACTGCCAGCGCAATCAGCCCTACCAGGACCGAGCCGCCGCCTTCCAGAAACATCACCCATTTCCAGCCAGCAATACCCATGAAATCATGCATCATCAGGATGGAACCGGTAATCGGGCCGGAAAAGAGGAATGCCCCTGCCGAGGCGCTTAAGATCATTGCCGTCGCGCGCCCGCGATGGCTGTTTGGCACCCACTGACGAAAGTAAAACAACACACCGGGGAAAAAGCCCGCTTCCGCAACGCCGAGCAAAAAACGCAGTGCATAAAACTGTACCGGCGAGGTAACAAACCCGGTCAACATCACCACCAGCCCCCAGGTCACCATAATGCGGGTGAGCCACAGCCGCGCGCCATAACGTTTCATCATGATATTACTGGGGACTTCAAACAGCGCATAACCAATAAAAAACAGACCGGCCCCAAGGCCAAAGGCCGCGGCGCTGATCCCGGCGTCAGTGTGCAGTTCAGCTTTAATAAAGCCAATATTAGAACGGTCGATTTGATTAATGATCAACATTATTGCCAGCATAGGAATGATACGGCGGAAGAATTTTCCGACCGCGCTGGAAATATGTTTTTGCAATTCGGGAGGTACCTGCAGATGCCCTGTCTCAGTCATGGGTGTGCTCCTGTTATTATAGTTTTTAAATAGTAAGGAGCTCGATAAGGGAAAAATATGTGCATCAGCACAAGGGTTGTTGTGTGTTTATGCAAAAGTTACACGCTATCATGATGTTATGTTTGATATTGACGGGCATTTGACTTACGGATATGCGTGATTATTCACAAAAAACACATCAATAATGAATAAATCGCCCGGATGGTTGGAAAAATCATTATTGTGGTCTAGCGATATATCGTTGCGTCATTATTATTTGAAATTTTCTGGCGATATTTTAAAAATAACGTCACGCTTCGTGTTGAATAAAACACTCACACTTTTCGGTTGAATTATTACAAACATATGCGTTTACTGGCCTGAAATACCTTGTTATTAATCAGAGAATAACCTGAGGTTTGCCGGACGATGAAAAACACATTATGGGTGCTGGCAGCATGGCTGACGGCGTGGGCCAGTGGTGCAAACGCATGGAGTCATGCGTTGCCTGTGGGAGCGGCGGTGGGCGACCAGTCGCTTTCGCCGTTTTATATCTGGGACAGCGCGCTGCCCTCTCAACCGGGCGTGATGCTGCGCGAAGAGCCTCAGCCACCTTCGCCTGGCATCACCGATGCCGGGCAAACGCAACGCATTCTTTATACCTCGCAAGATAAACGCTGGAATGCAGGCATTGTCCCGGTCAGTGGTGCTGTCTGGTTCCCGAAAGGAGAGCCGCCCGCCGGTGGCTGGCCGGTGCTCGCGTGGGCGCACGGGACGCTGGGCGTCGCCGATGCCTGCGCGCCCTCATGGACCAACCCCACCCCGCGCGATGCAAACTATATCAATCAATGGCTTAAGCAGGGCTTTGTTGTGGTTGCGACCGATTACCAGGGACTCGGTGGGCCAGGCCCACACCCCTATATGAACTGGGAGGCGGAAGGGCGTTCGGTGCTCGACAGCGTGCGCGCGGCCCGGCAAACCTGGCCGCAGCAGGTTGCCAATAACCTGGTGATCAGCGGGCAATCGCAAGGTTCCGGTGCATCGCTCGGGGCGAGCCTGATTGCGCCAGACTATGCACCCGAACTGAAGCTGCGCGCGACAATCGCCACAGGAATTGTCGCCACCTTTCCGGATGGCCCCATCAAACCTGGCCATGCCCGCCCTGGTCAGCGCGATCCTGCGCGTTTTACGTTACTGCGGTTGATCGGCGGATCGCTGCCGGACGGTGCCCCCGAGGCCGATAAATGGGTAACTGAGCCGGGGGCGAAGATGCTGGCTCTCGCCAGAACGGCCTGTATGCCAGAGTTGGGGAAATATGAACGGCGCGAGAACATCACCGGCGCGAAGGCGTTTATCGGCGGTTCACGCCAGGTGGATGCCGCCCTGCTGCCGGTGACGGATATGCCCGTGAAGCTATTTCCTGCGCCGCTCTTTACCGCCACCGGGCTGGCTGATCACACACTGGCTCCGCATCATCAATATGCCGCTGTCGCCGCGCTGTGCGCCGGGGGGAATGCCGTCGAGTGGAAAACCTATCCCGGCATTACCCACAACGGCACGGTGAACGTGGCATTTGGCGATGAACTGGCCTTTGTGCGTGAGGTAATGGCGCACTCCCCGCAGCAAAACAGCTGCGGTTCATTGCTCGCGCCAGGCGAACCGCAACAGCCGCTGAAGGGAATACCATTCAACCGCTGAGGCCTTACGGGTGCCGCCAGCGCAACGTTGCAGGCAAAATGCGCTGCGGCGGAGTCGGCTCGTTGCCCTCAATCATCTGCGTGATGATGTCGAAGCAGTCCTGCGCCAGGCGTGGGATATGTTGTTCCACGGTATCAATCGGCAGCGACAGTGAGTCATAGAGGTAGTGATCGTCAAAGCTGGCAATGTGGATGTCGCTCTCCAGCAGATGGTGCTGGCTCATATAGCGCAGCACCCCTTCCAGCAGACCACAGGCGGCGGTAAACAGCGCTTTCGGCGGGCGGCCTAACCTGGCGCACAGCGCGGCGAACATCTCATAGCCGCTGCTGGGGTGATAATTGCCGTGAATAATCCATTCAGGGCGCGGCGTGACGCCGGCGCGTTCCAGCCCTTGCATAAACCCGGCGAGGCGATCTTTAGTCGGTGACAAACGTGGCTGGCCGCCAAGAAAATAGATTTCGTCAGGATTGGCCCGTGCCAGGCGTTCCACCAGCCCGGCGGTAGGGGTGAGCGAGTCGGTGATCACCAGCGGCAGGCGCGTTTCATTGATATGGCGGTCAAACAACACCACTGGCAGCTGTTCACTGAGCTTCACGTAGTCGCTGTCGCTTTGCATGCTGGAAGCGACAATCAGGCCATCGACCTGACGCGCCACCAGGTTGTTAACCACCACGGTTTCCTGACTGGCGTTTTCGTCAGTGCAGGAGATCAGCAGTTGCAGGCCCGCTTCGCGGCAGAGGTTTTCCAGCTCGTGAGAAAAAACGGCAAAACCGTAGTTGGTAATTTCCGGCACCACCAGCCCCAACGTATGGCTGCGGTTTTCGCGCAACAGGCGGGCGTGAATACTCGGCTGATAATGATGCTGCTGGGCAATCGTCAGGACACGCTCGCGTGTCTCCTGCGCCACCCGCAACTCTTTACCCCGGCCGTTAAGCACCAGGCTGGCAGTGGCTTTTGACACCCCTGCCAGCGCGGCGATATCACTGATGGTAACGCGTTTTGTTTTTCTCACGGTTTTGCATCGGTTAATGAAACAAGCACTTATTCTACCATGCAAGAACGTAACGACCAGTAGCGTGCCCGTACTTCTGCGTCGCCTGACAGGGTTAATTTCGCCGGATGCTCAGGGAAGTAGCGGCTGCTCATCACACCTTCGCCATCGTTAATAAAGATCTCAACGCTGGAGTGATCGCACAGAATCTGCAATTTCCGGGTATTACCGCACCAGTAGCGGTACAACCACTCGCCCGTTTCGAGGCTACGACGCGCAAGACGCAGTTCGTCCTGGTGCCACTGCAGGATCAGCGTACCGGCAAAATCCAGCGTCACCCCGGCGTCGCACTCCAGCACCAGTTCAAGACGTTGTGCATCCAGCGCGGGCAGGCGATCGGCCGTGCCCTGCCAGCTCTGCTCTTCACCGCGCAGCGCCTGCAACTCAACAATCGGCTGTTGCAAAAGTTTGCCATCGCGAGAGGTGAGTTCGCGCAGGCAGGTCATTTGGTGGATCCAGCCATTGGCGACGGTAGGTTGCAGCATCTCTTCGCCATCCGGTACCCCCATCCAGCCCACCAGCAGGCGACGCCCGTCTGCGGTCAGGGTGGTTTGCGGGGCATAAAACTCAAACCCTCTGTCCAGCTCGCTAAACCCGCCGTGCAGGTAGCGCGCGTTGGCGTAATCCAGTTGGCCGCTCAGGTAGGCGCTCGGATAGGTATTCAGCCAGCGCTTCTCTTCCCGTGCCAGCCCCTGCGGGCAGCAGATAAGAAATGTGTGGTCGTCGAGGGTGAACATGTCCGGGCATTCCCACATATAACCCGCTGCATCCAGACCGCCGAGTCCGCTTCCGGCGACTTCGCCCAGGTTCTGCCAGTTCCATAAATTTTCGGAACGCAGCAGCAGCACCTTACCTTGCAATTGCAGATCCTGCGCCCCCAGCACCATGTACCAGTACTCGCCATGCCGCCAGACTTTGGGATCGCGCACATGCCCGGTATAGCCATGCGGTAAGGGGAGCGCCGGGCCAAGCTTATCGAAGCCGCCTTCGCTGTTTTGCACCGCCAGACATTGCCAGGCGGTACGCGTACCGTCATCAAACTTCACATTGCCGGTGTAGCAGAGTGTCAGCACACCGTTATTATCCACCGCGCTGCCCGAGTAGCAGCCGCTGCGGTCATACTCTTGATCCGGCAACAGCGCCACCGGTTCATGCTGCCAGTGCAGCAGATCGTCCGAACTCCAGTGCGCCCAGCCTTTGTGCAGGTGCTGGCAGCCCAGCGCATTCCACTGGTAAAAAAGGTGGTAACGCCCGCCAAAGTGAATGAAACCGTTCGGATCGTTGAGCAGCCCTGTGGTGGGCGCAAGGTGCCAGCCGGGGTAATGGCTGTCTTTTAGCGCCCTGGGCTGGCCTTTCATCACTGCCTGTAACATGGCAGGGAGCAGGTTTTTTTCAGCCATTATTCAGAGTCCGTTTTGTATTTCAGCAGGTATGAGAGCACAAAGGCGACGCTAAATGCGATAACCATGCCGATGGCATAATTAAGCAGCGAGCTGGCCTGCACAATCGCCATGCCCGGAATGCCGGTCAGGCCGACAGCAGTCATATAAACATGCACAGACACCACCCAGGCCCCGCCCACGGCTCCGCCCACCAGCGCAGCAATAAACGGTTTAACAAAGCGCAGGTTGATACCGAAAATCGCAGCTTCGGTAATGCCGAGCAGGGCAGAGAACGCCGACGGCAGGGTGATCGCTTTGATTTTCGCATCTTTGGTTTTAAACCACACGGCCAGGCAGGCGCCGCCCTGAGCAACGTTCGCCATCGCCCAGATCGGTAACAGGAAGTTTACGCCGATTGAGGGATTACCCAATAGCCCGGCTTCAATAGCGTGGAAGCTGTGATGCACGCCGGTGATGACAATCACTGAATAGAGCCCGCCAAACAGCAACCCGGCCAGCCAGCCGGCATGGGCGATCAGCGTGCTGAGCACAAAGGAGATGCCGTCGCCCAGCGCACGTCCGGCGGGGCCGATAATCAGCATGGCGATGAAACCGGAGATGATCACCGTCAGGAATGGCGTCAGGATCAGATCCAGCGCATCCGGGATCACACGACGCAGTTGCTTCTCCAGCACGCTCATAAACCACACTGCCAGCAGGACCGGAAAAACGGTGCCCTGGTAGCCAATCATCGCCACTTCAATGCCGAAGAAATTCATGGTGTGGAAACCAGCCGCCACCCCCCAGGCGTTGGTCAGCGCCGGGTGAGTCAGAATGCCGCCCAGCGTTGCGCCGAGGTACGGGTTACCGCCGAACTCACGGGCAGCGGTAAAACCAATCAGGATCGGCAGAATGATAAACGCCGCCGAACTGAACATGTCGAGCATGATATAGAGTGCGTTATCCGGGTTGACCCAACCGTAGGTTTTCACCATACCCAGCAGGCCCATTAACAGACCAGAAGCGACAATCGCCGGAATAATCGGTACGAAAATATTCGACAACAAACGGGCGATACGCTGGAACGGGTTCAGCTTACGTGCGGCGATATCGGCGGCTTCTGACTTACTGGTTTCGCTGATCCCCGCTTCGGCAATAAACGCCGCGTAGACTTTGTTGACGACGCCGGTACCAAAGATAATCTGCAACTGTCCGGCGTTACGAAAACAGCCTTTTACGCCGTCCACTTTGCCGATGGCGGCGGTGTCCGCTTTTGCATCCTCGACCAGCACCAGGCGCAGACGCGTGGCGCAGTGCGCGGCGCTGGCGATATTCTCCTTGCCACCCAGTAACGGCAGTAGCGACCGGGAAATTTGTGCAAAATCCATAAAAACCTCTGTTTTATCGTTTTTGTGGTGTCAACCAGGCGAGAGACGGCTCCTGCACCCCGCAGGAGCCAGCCTCATCAGAACCAGGTTTCCATTTGTACGCCGAAGTTCCATTCGCCGCCGGCTTTGAAGCCGTTGCTGCCAAAGGCATCATCGCTGGCATACTTATCCAGACGGTGATCCCAGTCCATCCAGGTGGCGAAGAGGCGAATTTCCGGACGTTTCAGGAATTCACCCACATCGCTGGCTTTCAGCGTCGGGGCGACGGTGAGTTTGTAGAAGCTGCCGCTCACGGCGTTACGGCTGTTATAGCCTTCCGGGCGCAGATCCATGTACTGATAGCTGCCTTCGTACTGCATTTCGAAGTTTTCAGTAATGCCCTGAATCAGGCGCAGGTTAGCGGTCGCCCACTGGTAGCTGTCGCCTTTGACGTAGCGATCTTTACTGCTCTGCGCCAGCAGTGCCGGCGCAATATGCCAGCCACCGCCCAGCGGGGTAATGCCGTAGCTCGCCAGGCGCCAGGTGTTGGCATCCGACAGCAACGCGCCATCGGAACCGATAGATTTCACCTCTGCGCCCAGGCCGTGACCGTAAAGCAGCGCGGTCTTCGCTGACCCCTCGCGCAGGCCGTAGAAGCTGTCGTTATGCAAGCCGAGCAGGGCATGTACACCGGTGTTGGCCGCATCTCCTTTCACTTTGTTGCCGTCCAAATCCAGACGATCGTCGTTATCTTTGGCACGCATACCGCTGACCATCAACTGTACCGGGCCGTAGAAGTTGTTCAACGACAGAATATAGTTTTGCGCGGTGTTTTCGCTGTTCTCAATATCGCCAAATGTGCGGCCATACACCGAGATGTTACTGCGGGCATTATCGCTCCACTTCATGTCATAAACACCCGCCCCTGTCCCGGCGAGGAAGACGACATCGGAGTCAATCCAGTGGATGTCGAAGTTATCCCTGTCGAAGCGTTTACCTGCCCAGACGGTGGAGTCTTTAAACGCACCGCTAAAGCTGGGCAGGTGGCCGATTTCGGTGAAAGCCTGGCGCAGGTTGAGATCGCTGGAGGAGGCCGTCCAGTCGTTGTAGGTTTTCTGGCCGTCGGCGAGCATCACCTTAAAGCGGGTAGTCGCTCCGTTGGCCAGCGTCTGTTTATGTTCGAGGTTCATCTCCACATAGGTATCCGGCTCGTTACCGAGACGACCTACGTGACCGCCGGTTTCTCCTGCGGGCGTGACCGTTGGACCGCCCTGGGTTTTGGCGGCGGAGTTGTTCATCAGCAGGCCTGAACGTGCATAGCCGTGAAATTCAAAGCCGCCTTCGTCACTGGATTTCTGCTCCAGTTTCGCAGTGCGCTGCTCCACTTGTGTGGTGGTGGTTTGCGTTTTTTGCTGTGCGGCAGCCAGTTGCTGCGCCTGTTTTTCTGCAGCCTGTGCGCGGGTTTCAGCGGCACTCGCGCGCTGCTCTGCTGCCTGCAAGCGCTGTTCCAGCGCCGCCAGGCGCGCTTCAATACTGCTCGTGCTGGGATCGGCGGCCCAGGCAGAGCCAGAACTTAAAATCAAACCAAGGGTTATTGCGAGCGTGCTTTTTTTCATCGTTTTGCATCCCTAAGGAAGAGCCATCATCACAGAGTTATTTTGCTAAACCGGTTTAGGTTGCAAATCATAATCACGGTGAAATTACCGAGGCAATCAAATTTGCTAAACCGGTTTAGTGAATGTGAGACGGCTCGCAAAACGAAGCGATACGCCCGGTAAATTCAGGCCAATTGCTCAGTAAGCTGATGAGGGTAAGGCAGGGCTGTCATCGCTCCTTTTGCGGTGGTGGCCAGTGCGCCGCAGGTTTGAGCCGTCTCCAGCCGCTGCGTCAGCGTCGTTTCGCTATCCGGCAGGCCATGCGCCGCCAGCCCCCACAGCAAACCCGCGACAAAGGCATCGCCCGCGCCAGTAGTATCGACACTGACTACCGGTACCGTTGGGTAGTGGTACGGTTTGCCGTTGTGCCAGGCCAGTACGCCATCTTTACCCTGCGTCACCAGCACGAGCGGGATAGCATACTGTTCGGCCAGTGTCTGCATGCCGTGTTCGATGTGCGTGGAGCCGCTGAAAAAGAGCAGCTCCTCTTCGGAAAGTTTCACCACATCGGCCAGCGCGAAAGCGCGCGTCAGGCACTGGCGAAGCAGGGCCGGGTCTGACCACAGGTCGTGGCGGATATTGGGGTCGAAACTGACAAAGCCACCCGCTTTGCGGATGCGCTCCATGGCGCTGAAGGTCGTGCTGCGCGACGGTTCTGCCGCCAGTGCAATTGAGCAGCAGTGCAGCCACTCCCCGGCATGAAAGGTGGGTAAATCCTGTGTCTCAAGGAACAGATCGGCGCTGGGGCGCACCATAAACGTAAAAGATCGCTCGCCTTCATCGTCCAGTGCAACCACCACTGTCGAGGTGCGCTGCGCCGGATCGGTGACCATAAAGTCGGTGTTTACCTGTTCGCTGGCCAGCGTGTGTTGCATAAAGCGACCGAAGGGATCATCCCCGACGCGGCCAATAAACCCACTGTTTCCCTGTAAACGCGCCACGCCGACGGCGACATTCGCCGGTGCGCCACCAGGGCACTGCATCAGGCGTCCTGCCCCTTCCGGCAGTAAATCCACCACGGCGTCTCCCAGACACCAGACTCGAGCTGACATGCTATTCTCCCGATAAAAAGTATTGCTAAAAATTAACTAAAACGGTTTAGCAAATCAATGTCGTTCTCTGCTTTCTGCGTAACATCTTTAAGTTGTCATCTTTTTTATGCATGCTGAACGTCTGTTTATCAACCAGATGGAGGGGCATATGTCGCAACCGCTTTATGTTTTCGATCTCGATAACACCTTGATTCACGGCGACAGCAGCACACTCTGGAGTCGCTACCTGGTGCAGGAAGGCTTTGTTATTAACCCGGACTATCTGCTGCATGAAGAGCGGATGATGCAGGATTACGCTCGCGGCGAAATGGATCTGCATGAGTATGTGGCATTAACGCTGTCGCCGCTGGCCGATATTCCCGTCGCGCTGGTGGATCGTATGGTTGCGCTGTGCATTGAAAAAGAGATAGCTCCGCGCATTTACCCTCAGGCACGGGCGCTGATTGAGCGGTTACGGGCGCAGCAGCAGCCGATGCTGATTATCTCGGCATCGGTGGGTTTACTGGTGAAAGCTATCGCTCCGGTGCTGGGGATTGAGCACGCCATTGGCGTGGAAGTGAAAACCGATAACGGGCGTTACACCGGCGTGATTGACGGGACACCGAGCTACCAGCAAGGCAAAATCGCCTGTCTCGAGGACTTTCTCGCACGTCATCCACAATATGGCGGGCCGCTGACGTTTTATACGGATTCAATCAACGACCTGCCGTTGTGTGAGCGTGCCGATCACGTTTACCTGGTGAATCCATGCCAGAAGCTGGCAGCGCAGGGCGCGCAGCGCCACTGGCCGGTGCTCAACTGGCAGCTTACTCCGGTTTAAATAACGCGATTGATTTACCGGTAATGTAGCGTCGGCGCAGCCAGGCTGACGCGGCATCCATCAGCATGACTACCGCCACGAGGATCACGGTGATAAACATCACCACATCCCAGTTCCATAAGCGCATGTTTTCGGCATAAATCAGCCCGATCCCCCCCGCGCCAACAAACCCCAGTACCGCAGCCGAACGGGTGTTGGACTCAATCTGATACAGACTCAGCGCGAGAAAAGTCGGAAAAGATTGGGTAAACGTACTGAACCGGTGCTTCTGTAAACCGCCCGCGCCGACTGCCGTCAACCCACGCCCGGGGGCGCGATCCACTGCTTCGTGGCTTTCCGCATACAGGCGACCCAGTAATCCGGTGTCCTGCATAATGATCGCCAGCACCCCGGCGAGCGGCCCCAGCCCGACAGCCCGCACGAAAATCAGCCCCCAAATCGCCATATCAACTCCGCGCAGGATGTCGAACAAACGGCGCATGAAAAATGCCACCGTCGCCAGCACGCCGCCTTTCATAATGTTGCGTGCGGCGAGGAACGACAGCAGCAGGGCAAACACCGTGGCGGTTAAGGTTCCGGCGAAGACAATCGCCAGCGTAATGCCAATTTGCGTGAAGTAGTAGGCAAAGGGCCAGTTGAGGAAATCATGCCAGACGAACATGCGCAAAATGTAGCGCCCAATCTGCTGCATGCCGTTGAGTGCCTGATCAACTGGAATGCCAAACTGCATAAAGAACCAAAGATAATAAAGCGCGACCGCCAGTGCGATCAGCGCGAGACGGCGCAGGTAACGCCCCTGGGCCTGGAACAGGTTTTTATTCAATTTACGGCTCAGCGCCACGTTCGGTACGGTTTGCCAGCTTGTCATTTTTTGCCCTCCAGTACCCACTGACGCAAACGGCCAGAGAGCGTATCCAGTACCGACACCACAATAATGATCAACAGCAGTGTGATGCTGACCTGGTCATAACGGTCGAGCTTGATATTGGTCATCAGTTCCTGGCCGATACCGCCCGCGCCAACCAGCCCCAGAATGGTAGAGGAGCGGAAGTTAATTTCCAGTCGCATAAAACCGTAAGAGAGGAAAATGGGTTTCACCTGCGGCCACAGGGCAAAGCGGATACGTTGCAGGTGCGTAGCCCCGCAGGCGGCCAGCCCGCGTACCGGTTTATCCTGCGTACTCTCGACCGCTTCGTAAAACAGCTTGGTCAGGCTACCGACCGTGTGCAGCGCCAGCGCCAGGAAACCGGGTATCGCCCCAATGCCAAACGCCATCACAAAAATAACCGCCCACGCCAGTTCTGGCATGGTGCGTAAAAACGCCACCAGTGCGCGAATAGCAAAACGCACGGCAGGGGGCGACCAGGTATTACCCGCCGCCAGAAACGCCAGCACCCCAGCCACGACGAAGGAGAGTAACGTGGCGGCCAGCGCCAGTTGCAGCGTTTCCCAGATAAGCGGCAACTGGATCGGCAGACGGTATCCCCAGTAAGCCAGCGACCCTTTGGTGTGGCTGTCGGCAAACAGCACCGGCCAGTGCAGCGTCGGCACGGTTTCCAGCATGTAATCCATAAAGTTGGGTAGCGAGTGCCAGATGGTGGCGAGGTTAAACTCCGCTGCCTGGCCGGCGGCGTAATAGAGCGCCAGCAGCAGCAAAGACCAGGTCACGGTATCGCGCTTCTGGCGCATTCTGACCTGCTGGTAGTAGTGCTCAAACTGCATATTCGACATGTTCATGCGTTGCGGTCGATCCTGCTGACAATCGAATAAAAGCCCCTGTTTTTTACGCAGGGGCTGGCGAAAGAGAGAAACCGTGAATTAGCGGGCGGTAACCAGCTCGCGTTTCATCTCAATAATCTGCTTATAGTCGTCAACACTGCCGGGGCCGATATGCTGGGTGCCGCCCATTGCTTTTACAAAACAGGCGTGGTTTTCAGTATCCAGTTTCTTAATGGCGGTAACGACTTTGGCTTTAAAATCTGCCGGCAGGCTGTTGCTCACCAGGATCGGGCCGTTCGGGATCAGCGGCGATTCCCAGATAATACGGATCTCTTTCATCAGGTTCGGGTGATCCATACGGATCAAGCGGTTAAATGCCCCAACGCTGTAGCCGCTATCGTAATCACCGACCATCGACGTCCAGGTCACCGCCCCTTCGAACTGGCCGTTCAGCACACCCAGAATGTCCTGCTCATGGCCTCCGGAGAAGGTAACGCTGGAGAAGAAGTTATTGTATTTATTGTCAGGGTTGCCGCCGAACTTCTGTTTAAACGCGTAGTTCGGGATCAGATAACCGGAAGTGGAGTCCGGGTCGGCGAAGCCAAATGCTTTGCCTTTCAGATCTTCCAGTTTTTTGTAGGGGCTGTCGGCTTTGACGATCACCACCGAGTGGTAACCACGGGATTTATCTTTGTCATCGACCGCGATACCGACGATATCAACGGCTTTCGGATTGTTGATATAAACAGAAGCATAAGACGAGGGCGACATGCTCAGCACCACGTCGACTTTGCCCCCCAGCAGCCCCTGGATAACGCCAGAGTAGTCAGACGAGTTGCGCAGTTTGGTATCCACGCTCAGTTCTTTATCGAGAAACGTTTTCACACACTGGTTATCGCCAATCTGTTGGGTCGCATTCTGCCCACCCAGGATCCCCAGATTCAACTCTTTCGGCTGCTCAGCCGCCGGTGCCTGCCACGCCAGCAGTAAACCTGTCATCAATGCAGAGAAACGTAATGCACCAGAAATATGCTTTTTCATTGTCATTGCCTGTGTTGTCTCATTGTAAGGAAGAATTAATGCAACTGGCTTATTTCATCGCCATAAAGAACCTGCAACACGTCTTGCGTCAGCCGGGAAGGGTGATCGTCAAAGACAATCCGCCCCTGCGCCACGCCGATTACGCGGGTGCAGTACTCTTTTACCAGCTCGACGGAGTGCAGGTTCACCATCACGCTAATGCCTTGTTCGCTCACTTCCCGCAGTACGCCCATAATGCGCGAGGTGTTTTTGGGATCCAGCGAAGCGACCGGCTCGTCGGCCAGTAAAATTGAGGGGTTCTGGATCAGCGCCCGGCAAATCGCCACGCGCTGCATTTGGCCACCGGAGAGGGTTTCCGCACGCTGCAAGGCATGCGGCAGCATGTTCAGCCACTCAAGCAATGCAATGGCTTTGGCGCGGTCTTCATCGGTGAACACTTTAAACAGGGACTTCAGCGTCGAGGTCTGGCTCAGGCGACCCAGCAGGACATTGGTCAACACATCGAGACGCGGCACCAGGCAGAAGTCCTGAAAAATCATGCCGCACTGGCTGCGCCACTGGTTAAGTGCGCGGCCTTTCAGGTGTGCGACATCACGGGGCGTCCCCACTTCCGGGAAGCTGAGGATCTCGCCAGACGTGGCGCTGTGGGTGCCGTTCAGTACGTGCAGCAGGGTGGACTTGCCCGCGCCGGAGCGGCCAATCACGCCGACCATTTCACCGCGGTGCAAATCAAAACTGATGTCGTGCAGCACCGTCTGGTGCACGTTATAGGCTTTACGCAGGTTTTGCACGCTCAGCACTTTTTGTTTCGGCACCGTGTTGAAGGTTTGCACAGACGAAAAGTGGTCTTCAGAGATTTCTGCCAATGCGCTGTTCATAGGTCTTCCGGTTTTTTCAGTAAACTGGCGACCATTAAGGGGACAGGGGATGATCGTTTTATGACGAAAAGACGAACAAATAATGAACGTCACGGTGTCGTAACGCAGGCAGGCACGTCGGGGTTATTTTCTGTATTCGATAGAAAGATATTTTCGTAAGCCGGGTGAACGCGTTACTCCCGGCGGATCGGAAAAGAAAGGCAACCGCAGTCGCGGCGTAGAGGCTATTTTCACCACCCATTCGCCCTCGCCAAGAAAACGAAAGCGGATATGCGCAGCGTCGACAATCAAATTCTCGAAAAAGCCCGTCGCCCACATCTGACCAATATGCACTATTTCCAGCACGCCGTGGCGGATATCAATGAGCGCAATGGTCAGAGACTCTTCATATATAACGTCATCGGTCAGACACAGCAGATAGCGTGTGTCATCAACCTGGATTGCCGCTTCGAGCAACAGACCGGGAACGGTAATGTTTGTGACCTCCTCGGCGATCAATACTGCCGATTGGGCTTGCCGGAAGTCAGTAGCATCGCGCGTAGTAACAAGTGAGACGTTATTGGCTTTACGCATTCTTTATTCCATTTCCGATAAGCGACGAGCTTCAGAATATTCTCATCAGGAGCTCCGATAAAGCGAGTATGCTGTACCTTTTTATGACTATTAACGACGCCCCGCCGTTGTTTTTAAAGCGTGTACGAGTTTGGAGATAATAAGATGAAATTTGACTGGAGGTATATTCTTTATCTTTTTTTTGCTGTGGTGGTTATCCTCATCATGAAGGGCTTTTATGCTTCCTTTGGGCGCTACATCAAACAGATGTTTGTTGAAGCTCAGGTAATGAAGATCGGTATCGGCGTCAATGCGGATATTATCCACCGAAGCAAAACAGCGTTGATAGACGCAGATATGCCAGTGTACCGGCTCACGGTAAAATTCAAGACTCGCGAAGGTGTCGAAGTACAATCAAGCATAGACAGGGCGCTGGATATGGAGGGGTTTACGCGTTATGCGCCAGGCAATGGGGTGGCGTTAAAGTATGATCCGAAAAACCCAAAGCGCATTGCTTTATATGATAATGACAGGCCCCTGATCCTGGGCGATTAATCCCCGAACGATATCTTTCATGGAGGGCGCATGGAATTGGGCTGGATAGTTCTGTTCTTACTCTTCTTTGGCCTGTTGATCGCGTTTGTGCTTCGCCAGGCGATTTCGATGATTATGCCGGGTTTTCGGCAATTCAGAATGGAATCCGCCGTGCTTAAAAGCGGTATTGGCGTGAATGCGGAAATCATTCACCGCAGCAAGACCGGGATGATTGACGGTGAAGATCCGGTGTATCGCCTGACCTTTAAATTTATTACCCGCGAAGGCGTCGAGGTACAGTCGAGCCTGGAACGGGCGCTGGACAGGGACAGTTTTATACGGTACACCCCGGGTCATGTTGCAGCACTGAAATACGATCCTGCTGATCCAAAACGCATTGCGTTATATCGCCACGATCGACCGCTGATTTTGGGCGAATAATCGTTATCGTATAACGGTAGAAAACGAGAACAGAGATATGGACATTATTCAGGTCATTTTCATGATTGGGCTCGCCGCAGTGCTGCTGTTTGGGCTTTACAAGTTAGCGCGTTGGATCCGCCAGCTGTGTATTGACGCGCATGTGCACAAACATGGCATTGGCGCGAATGCCGATATTATTGCCCTTAAGCGCACCAACTGGATGGACAGGCGCACTGTCTACTGTGAACTGGTATTGCGTTTCAGAACCCGAGAAGGGCTGGTGGTGCAGGCGAGCGTGTTTGAGCATCTGACCAGCAGTGAAATTGTGCGGTTTGCCGAGGGCAACGGCACGACCGTGAAGTACGATCCGCAAAACCCGCAGCACATTATCTTATATGACCGTCCGTTAATTTTAGGGGATTAACCCCGCCGTACCCTTCGCCGTAACCGCGCCTGTCACGACTTTCGCACTCTCCTGGCGTGCGATTCACGCTGTTTTTCCCCGTCATCCGGCGCGTTAAGGCGCTTTATGTCCTCGCACTGCAACAGCCTGAATTTTAATTACGCCAGCGTCACAAAAGTGGGAAAAAACAAGCCACTGCGTTGCATCAGGCGGATCACAGACTATATGTTAAATTTGTGTTTAAAAAATGATACCGAGGGATTGTTCATGGATAAGAAAACAGATGTTCTGGTCGCTGCGCTGGCTCTGCTTTTTTCCGGCACTGCGCTGGCTGCGGTACCGCAGGGCTACCCGGCGGATTACCAAAAAATTATTGATGCCGGTACCAAAGAGGGCAAGGTCGTTATTTATTCCACCACGGATACCAAAGCCGCAGGGCCGCTGATCAAGGGCTTTGAGGCGCAATATCCGGGCATTAAAGTTGAATATAACGACATGAACAGTACCGAACTCTACAACCGTTATTTGAGCGAGCAGGCTTCTGGCGGCGGCAGCGGCGATGTGGTGTGGAGCTCGTCGATGGACACCGCATTAAAACTGGCGACGGATTACGCCGATGAATATGCCTCTCCGGAAGTGGGCAAATTACCCAAATGGGCGGTGTGGCAGAATAAAGCCTATGGCACCACCTATGAACCGGTGGTGTTTATTTACAATAAACGCTTGATCCCACAGGGCGATGTCCCGGACTCGCACGCCGCGCTGGCAAAATTAATCGCTGGTCAGGCCGACAAGTTTAAAAACAAAGTCACGACGTACGATATTGAAAAATCCGGGCTGGGTTTCATGCTGGCGGTGGAAGATCGTAAATTCGATAAAGAGTACTTTACCCGCCTGGCGGACGTGGCGAAGGGCGGACTCACGGTGCAGTCTTCTACCGGTACCATGATGGAGCGCGTCTCCTCCGGCGAAAACCTGATCGGCTATAACATCCTCGGCTCTTACGCTGAAGCGCGGGCGAAAGGGGATAATTCACTGGGTATTGCCTACCCGAAAGATTACATCCTGGTGCTTTCCCGCGTGTCGTTTATCAGCGCCGAAGCGGAACACAGCAATGCTGCCAAACTGTGGTTTGATTATGTGCTCTCCGAAAAAGGGCAAAGCATTCTGGCAAACCAGGCTGACATTCCCTCTCTGCGTAACGACATAGAAGGCAAGAACGATATTGATGGCATGACCAAAATGCTCGGCGATGCGCTGAAGCCTATCCATGTGGATGAGTCGCTGCTGGAGTATCTGGAACCGAAAAAGCGTCTGGAATTTATTAAACAATGGCGTGCGGCTGCCGCCAAATAATGGCCGTACGGGTGGCGCGTTCCGTTAGCGCGCCCCCTTTTCATCGCCTGACTGGTTTGCCGGAAAGACCTGACCAAAGGGATGACCAATGAATACATTGCGCAGAAAGTGGCAGGGGGTGCCGCGTGGCGTGATCGTGCTGATCACCGCGTTGGTTATTTATATTCCGCTGTTATTTATTGTGGTGCAGAGTTTTCTCTCCGCGCCGTTTTTTGCCCGCTCAAAAGAGCTGAGTCTCGAATCCTTCGCCTTTATTTTTACCGATCCTGATTTTTTCCTCGCCCTGAAGTCCGGGTTTATTCTGGCATTTGGCCTGGTGTTTATTGCCATTCCGCTCGGCGGCATCCTTGCATTTTTAATGGTGCGCACCGATTTACCCGGGCGTCGCTTTATTGAGCCGCTGATCCTCGTGCCGATCTTCGTTTCGCCAATGGTGCTGGGGTTTGGTTATGTGGTGGCTGCCGGACCGGTGGGCTTCTTTTCGCGCTGGGCGGAGGAGCTTATCGGTTTTGTGCCCTGGAACATTTACTCAATGTTCAGCATTGTGGTGATTGCCGGGCTGACCCACGTGCCCCATGCGTATCTCTATATCTCGTCGGCGCTGCGAAGCGTCAGTTCGGATGTGGAAGAAGCCGCCCGAACGGTTGGCGCTTCGCCGCTGCAGGTGATGACAGCCGTGAGCCTGCCGATGGTACGCCCGTCGATTTTGTACGCCTGCGTGCTGTTGTTTTTCCTCGGGCTTGAAGTGTTTGGCCTGATGCTGGTGCTCGGCGATCCCGAAGGCAACATGGTGCTGGCGACTTATCTCTACAAGCTGACCAATAAACTCGGCACCCCGTCCTATCACCTGATGGCAGCGGTTGCTGTGGTGCTCATCTGCATCACCATTCCGCTGGTCATGCTGCAACGCCGCCTGATGCGTACTGCTAACCGCTTTGTCACCATGAAAGGCAAAGCTTCGCAGGCGCGGGCATTGCCGCTGGGGAAATGGCGCTGGGTCGCCGGTGCAGTGGTGGTGGCCTGGCTGACGGTCACTATTGGCGTGCCGCTGATTGGCGTGGTACTGCGGGCGTTTATTTCGAACTGGGGAGTAGGCGTTTCGTTGTGGGACGAAGTTTCGCTGGATACGTTCCGCAATATCTGGCAGCAGCCCAATTTACTGCGCGCGATTGTTAACTCAATGGCGATTGGTGTGTTTGGCGGTGCGCTGGCGGTCGTTTGCTATCTGTTTGTTGGCATTGCCATGCACCGTAAACAGGATCATGTCACGCGCTTCCTGGATTACAGCGTGCTGGTACCGCGCGCAGTACCTGGGTTGCTGGCCGGGCTGGCATTTTTGTGGGTGTTCCTGTTTCTGCCGATGTGGCTCGATCAGTCGCTGAAGAACGGCTGGCTGTCGTCATTACCGGTGGCGGAGTGGCTGCGGGAAAACCTGATTGTCTGGCTGCGTTCACTGCGTAACACCATCTTTAGCGTGTGGCTGGCCTACACCGTGGTGTGGATGGCCTACGGCCTGCGGCTGATCTCGTCGACCTTATTGCAGGTGGGGCCGGAACTGGAAGAGGCGGCGCGCAGCACCGGGGCAACCAGCGGCCAGGTCACCCGCCATGTTACGGTGCCGCTGTCGCGTTATGGCCTGATTGGCTCCTGGCTGTTGATGTTCCTGATTTTTGAGCGCGAATACTCCACCGGGGTGTATCTGCTGTCGCCTGGCACGGAAACCATCGGCTCGATGCTGGTGTCGCTGTGGGCGGCGGGGGCAATTGATATTGTCGCCGCGCTGTCATTTATCAATATTCTTCTGGTGGTCATTGGTCTTGGTGTGGCCCTGCGCTTTGGAGTGAAATTACATGATTGAGCTATCGGTAGAGGATCTGCATCTGACCTACGGTGATAACCCGGTGCTGAAAGGGGTATCAATGGAGTTAAAGCGCGGTGAGGTGGTGTCGCTCCTTGGCCCTTCCGGCAGCGGCAAAACCACGTTATTACGCGCGGTGGCCGGGCTGGAAAAGCCAGGCCAGGGGCGGATTACCATCGGCAGTAACATTGTTTACGACGGCACGCCGCGCAGTGAGATCCCGGCAGAAGAGCGCAACCTTGGGCTGGTATTTCAGTCTTACGCCTTGTGGCCGCACAAAACGGTTTTTGAGAATGTGGCCTATCCGCTGAAGCTGCGAAAAGTGCCGTCGGCTGAAATTACCCAACGGACGCAAACGGTGCTCGACCAGTTAGGGCTGGGGCATCTGGGCAAGCGTCACCCGCATCAGCTTTCCGGTGGGCAGCAGCAGCGTGTCGCCATTGGTCGCGCGCTGGTCTATAACCCGCCGGTGATCCTGCTCGACGAACCGCTCTCTAACCTCGACGCCAAATTACGTGAAGAAGCGCGCGTCTTTTTACGTGAACTGATCATCCGGCTGGGGCTGTCGGCGCTGATGGTGACGCACGATCAGAACGAAGCGATGGCGATTTCGGATCGCATCCTGCTGTTGAACAACGGTGTGATTGAACAGCAGGGTACACCGCAGGAGATGTACGGTTCGCCGTCGACGCTGTTTACCGCCGAGTTTATGGGTAGCAACAACCGGCTACACGGCAAAGTGACGGATGTCTCGAATGGCAGGGCGCGCATTGAAGGGGCGAAGTGGTCATTGTGGGGCCTGGCCGGAACTGGCGTGACAGTGGGTCAGGAGGCAACGGCAGTGATCCGTGTCGAAAACCTGCGGCTGGTGGACGCACCGCAGGATAATTCGATGGAACTGCCAATGCTGACCAGCATGTATCTTGGCGATCGCTGGGAATATTTGTTCCGCACCGCTGGCGATGACTTTGTGATCCGCGTTTACGGCACACAGCAACGCAACCCGCAAAACTATCGGGTTGTGCTCCCAGAAGATCAGTTATGGATCTTCCCGAAACGCTAATCTGCCAGGGACACCCACTTGTAGCCCAGCACGATGGTCACAGCCACAATGGTGGCTGTGGCCGCAATATGCATCAGCAAATCTGCCAGGCTGATATGCGTGGGGTGGCATAATGACAGAAGCGTGAGCGCCATGCAGGCCACGCCCGCGCCTGCTGCACCGAGGCTGCGTGCGGGGAATAACGTGCGGGTGCGGCGCAAATAGCCAATCACCAGCGCCACCATCGGCGCACTGACGACCACCATAAACAGGTAACAGTTCGTTTCCTCCTCGTGGCCTGCAATCCGTGGCGCATGATGCAGATGCAGGTTCAGCAGCGTGCTGACTAGCCAGAGGCTGGCCAGCATCGCGAACCATTTCCAGCTTAACGGGCGCTGCCCGGCAATACTCAGCAGAAAGGCATTCCGTACCGCCAGCGTACCGGCGCTAAACGTCAGCAGTAATTGCAATATTGACCACACTGCGCCCGCTTGCGACCAGTCGGTATGGGCACGATTAAGCCATACGCTGGCGGCAATCCCACAAGGAAGTGCCGTAGCGATCCAGGCTATCACGCGCCAGTGTGGCAACCACGGCCGCGTTACGGGCGTTATCGCGCGGCCCAGTTTTTCGATTAACAGGTCATGATCGGCCATGATGGGCTCCCAACCGACGAAGATGCGTTAACGCGCGATGCAGCAACGACTTGACGGCGGATACCGTCAGATTATTGCGGCTCGCGGTTTCCGACAGGCTCATCTCGCGCAAATGAACAAGCTCAATCACCTGCCGCTGGCGTGCCGGTAGCTGGTTTAGCAGTGCCGCAAGCTCCTCATGCGAGTGCTGTTGCTCAAGGTAGGTGACATACAGCGGCACCTGGGTAATGTCGCTTTCACCAGACGTCTCCCGCTGCTCGCGCCGCCCGCGTTTACGCAGTGCATCGACGGCGCGAGCCTGCGCAATAGCGACCAGCCACGGCAAAAAAGGCGCAGTAGGATCATAGGTATGGCGGATGCGGTGCACGGTCAGCAGTACATCCTGAATGACATCTTCCACCAGCACCTCATCGGCGATTTGTTTACGCGCCAGCGAGCGGATCACCGGGACCAGCGCTTTAAGCAGCCGGGTGTAGGCCTGCTGATCGCCCGCTTGCGCCAGTGCCATCAGTTGCGGCCATTCATCACGCGCTGCCTGAGCTTTCTCCATATTCCGCCTTTAGCTTTTTTTCCCGCTGGCCTCAGTCAACGCATTGACCACAATGGTGGGCGTTAGCACCTGCGGCAAAATTGTCGGCGCGCTGCCATCTGCCGGGTAGACCACATACAGCGGCAGACTGCCCTGTCCCAGGTCGTTGAGCGCATCATCAATGTCAGCATTAAATTTGGTCGAATCGGCAACCATGTAGAGTGCGCCCGTCTGTGCCAGCGCATCTTTTACCGTCTGCGTGGAGAGCGAGGTGCGCTCATTCACCTGGCAGGTGATACACCAGGACGCGGTGAAGTTAACAAAAATCGCCTTACCGTGACCGCGATTTTCGGCGACGGTTTGCGGTGACCATTTCACTTCGTCGACATGCTGTGCGGTTTGCGCAGCAGCAAGCGGCGCACGGGTGTTCACCACAGACGGCAGCGGCACAATCGCGGCCAACAGCAAGGCAGCCGTGATCGCAAACAGCACTTTGTACCCGCGCCCGGCAAAGCGGCGCTGTTGCGCCATGCCGTACAACCAGGCAGCAAAACTCGTTACCACCGCCGCCGCGAGGATCGCCGCCAGCGCGGTAGTGCCAGCCTGTTGCGCCAGAACCCATACCAGCCAGCCGAAGGCGCCAAACATGGGGAAGGCCAGCCCGCGTTTGAGCGTCGCCATCCAGGCACCAGGACGCGGCAGCCATTTACCCAGCGCCGGGAATAGCGAAATCAGGCTAAAGGGCGCAGCAAAACCGAGCGCCAGGGCAAAGAAGACAGCCAGCGCCACGGCGGGCGGCTGCACCAGCGCGTAGCCAATGGCACCAGCCATAAACGGCGCGGCACAGGGCGTTGCGACGATAATGGAAAGCGCCCCGGTCAGCGTGGCGCGAAGAAATGCGCCCCGTTCCAGCGGGATCTCGCCGGCGCGTTGCAGAGAAAGTCCCACTTCAAACACGCCGAGCAGGTTCAGCGCGGCGCCGAGGATCACCAGTGCCAGAAAGGCGATCACCAGCGGTGACTGGAGCTGGAATCCCCAGCCGACAGCGGTGCCGCCTGCGCGCAGTGCCAGCAAGATCCCGGCGAGGATCATCATGGTTACCACGCTTCCCAGCAGGAAGCCAATTCCCTCTTTACGCACCTGCGCCGGGTTTTGCGTATGGCGTAACAGGCCCAGCGCTTTCAACGAAATGATGGGGAATACGCAGGGCATTAAGTTGAGAATAATGCCGCCAGCGAAGGCGGCGAGCATGGCGGTCAGCATAGTGATTCTCTGATCGGGTTAGTCATGGCGCATTACGAATGCGTGTTGGCGTACTGTTTCACCGCTTCCATCGTTTTTTGGATATGCGTTTCCGGATTTCTGTCAGTGTAGCTCAGCAGGATCTTGCCATCGGGCGCTATCACAAATGAGGTGCGATCGGAGAGCGTTTTGCCTTTCATCTGCATCAGTGTTTCGTACTGGGTGGCCACTTTCGCGCCAGGATCGGCAGTGACGGTGAACTTGTCGCGGCATTCCAGCTTAGAAAACGCATCCACCTGATCGGGATTCCCGGCGGTTACGCCAATGACTGTCGCACCCAGTTTTTTGAAATCGTCGGTGGCTTCTGCAAAAGCGTGGGCTTCGATGGTACACCCCTTGCTGAATGCCGCCGGGAAGAAGTAGAGCACCACCGGGCCTTTTTGCAGGGTCTTTTGCAAGGAGAAGGTCAACGGTTTACCCGCCAGCGCGCCTTGCAGGGTGAAGTCCGGCGCTTGTGCGCCTGCGGGCAGGGCAGCATGGGCAGTGGCAACGCTCAGCAGAGCGGCGGTAGTCAGGCTAAGAACGAGTTTTGGTGTCATGTTGCGCTCCAGTTGGCTTAAGGTCATTAACACACATCTACAGTTCGCTGGCAGGCCAGGGAAAGTTTCGCGGCGGGTAAAAAAAATTGCGCTCCGCGCTATGCTGATAAAGTATTAAGCAAAGCCACAACAACGGTGCTGAATAAATGGAACCTTCCTTGCCTCAGGTGATTGACTTTATCCGCGAGTTCACGGGCTGCCGGCGTCAACCCATTCATGAGAATACCTGGCTGGAAGCCGATCTGGGCGTCACCGGTTACGATGGCGTTGATCTGCTGGAGGAGATCGCCGACGCCTTTGATGTGGTGCTCTGTACGGAAGAGGAGGGGTACCGCAAGACCTTCTCGCTGGGGGAAAACGAGTATCTGTTTGGCGGCGAAGGCCTGGATCTACTGGGTATCGGGCGTTTGATTGGGTGGCTGCGCGGTATTCCTGAACCGGTAATCCGCGATCTTAGCGTTGGGCAGTTGCATCAGGCTCTGGTCAGGGCGGCGCAGGAGAAGCGCCGTAGCACGACGTAATGGCTGAGTACACTAAATAAAACCCGCCAGCAGACGGGTTTTTTACGGCGATGCGTCAGTGTTTGACGATTTTTATAAAGGGCCGTCTTAATAACAGATGTGCGGCTTTTTTCAGCTTTTCCTTGAGGGGCCTGTTGGCGTAAATATGCTTCCAGGCCTGCTTTTTCTGCTGCTGTATGGCGTCACCGTCGCGATCGGCAATAGTGGTGATTTTTTCAAACTCCGGGTGGGTATTAATACATGCCGGAATGACCCCCAGCAGATGAATATGCCCGAAGTCTTTAAACGTTGACCATTGATCGGCAACACACCAGACCGGGAACAGGTTATCCAGCAGGTTTTTAGCCGCTTTTCTGTTAATAACGTACGCATGAGAGAAAGCGGCGTTATAAACATGGTGCAGAGCATCTTTCTCTGCCAGCAGCATTAGCGGTTTTTTACAGTACTGGTTTACCTTTGAGAGCAGGCATACATAGGGTTTATCGCCCTTGATATGCGCCGCCAGCCGGGCCAGTCGCTCGTTTATATCCGCCGGGATGAGTACGTCATCTTCGAGGATCAGCGCATGTTCATCTGTCGAGTTCAGTAACTTTTCATAGGCCAGAAGGTGGCTCATAGAACAGCCAATTTCGCCAGGCGTGATGGCGTAACTCTCTTTTTTTCGTAAAAATCCCAGAACGTTAGCGGGAATATCCCGGCCGTTAACGGCATCAATAAACGCATAATCCAGCTGTAATTCGCTGGCCTGCGCGGAGACTGACCGTCTCCGCTCCTCTGAGTGTTTCAGGCTAATAATATAGGTTTTCATTCCGTAACCATTATTGTTTTTATTTTCTGTGTGCCATAACAAGGTAACTCAATGTCAGCGTCGTTGAGAGGATCACAACATATTCAATCGAGGTCAGAACCACATCTGTCGCGCCGTACAATAAGGCTGAGAATGAGGCCAGCGCCACCGGCCCCACCACTTTTGGCGTGCTGATTTTGCAAATCAATGAGTAATAAAAGAACGCTAAAATAAGAATGCCAAACACACCAAACAGCGAGGCATACTGAATAAATTCGTTATGTAAGTGAATGGTCAAATAATCTGCCGCATTGGATTTTATATTTTTCTCCGCCAGATATTGCGTAATGGCGTTATTACGGTGCGACTCACTTTGACCCAGCGGCGACTCTTTAAAGGCGACAATACCCACCTTCCACATGCTGAAGCGTGCCCCTAACGAGGTGTAGTCCCAGCCATTGTTATATGCCTGGATATCCTGCAGCGTTGAGTCGAGTCGGGTGGTCAACATTTTATGGTTAACTGCGACTACCGCCACGAGGGCGATGCAGGCGGCAAGGATAATTTTGACGCTCAGCAGCTTGTCTTTATACATCGACACCGCGATCAACATCAGGCCAAGCAGGGGATGGATGACAATCGCGGCGCGGGTCTGGGTCAGGATCACGACATACGTGGAAATAATTAACAGCAACGCCTGAAGCGCATATTTAGCGCGGTGCTGCAGGGTGCTGATCAGTAGCGACGAGTACGCCAGCGCAAATGCGCTGTAGGCATATGCGGTTAACGTTGCCCGGTTAATGCCCAAAAAGATGCGATCCTGCGTGGTAATGCCCTGATAAATGCCGTAAGCGCTTGCAGCAACAAAGGCGACCGTCATCGCTGCGAGGGTCGTTTTTCTGAGCGTATCGGCAGGTAAATGGCGGTTAAAGCTTATCAGGTAACAGGCAATCGCTGAGGCAATAAACCAGCGTTTCGCCGGTGTAAATAGCAACTCTGATGAGGGATCGTGGCTGATCCAGGATGAGAGCGCCGACCACACGGCAAAAAGCAACGTCAACAGCATAAACAGCCGGGCGAGGGCATTTTTATCGCGGGTCCACTGTTTCATCGCCAGGTTAAGCAGCAGGCCTGTCGCGGAGAGATAACCGCTCCAGTAGAAGAGGATCCGCGCTGTTTTTTCGTGAAGAAACCCCGTTGGCAGCACTAAAACAAGGAGTGCAAATGCGAGCAAATAAACGTATTTCTCGATATTTGCCATAGTTGCTGGTTTTTCCATAATGCCTTCTTTAAATGTATTCATCTTACTGATTAGAAACAAAAATGTAGCATCAGAACATGCATTCCGATAATCATACGACGGTCGCCCCAATTTCCTTCATCTTATTGAGTACGCGGGATAATTCTTGCTCATCAAGCGCCAACTGGGCCGCCATAAAGAAAAGGATGTGCGGTGACATGGTGCGGGGAGATTTTCCGCCAGTGTATTTGCGCCACTGACTGTTACCGGCGACACCAGCCAGCTCTGCCATTTGATCGCCGGTGTAACCCAGCTGCTGTTTTAAACTCGCCAGATCCTGGGGCGCCGGTGGGGTGTAACGCGCGAGTGCTTTCATGGTCCAACTTTTGGTGATGGGCCGCAGCCGTCAATATGTTCGGGGCGTAACGATAGCCCTTTGGGGGCTATCTTTCAAGTATTCAGATTATTCTTAACGCTACGAAAATTAGCAGGTTATCTGGCCATCACCCGTGTGTATTTCTCGTTTTCTCCATCTCCATAGCGAGCCGGCTGACTTCACGATAAATATATTTCCGCCGTTGCTTGTGCAATATCCGCTGCGGAATAATCCGCTCGATCCATGTCGGTTTTCTACAAATATATGACGTAATGAGCTGCTGGCTCTCCTCTTCTGACCAGCCGTCCAGCTCCGGGGTGGGATTATAAAGAAGATTAGCCTGCAGGGCCGGGGCAACTTCCTCATCCAGGATCATCCAGATGATTTCCCGGCTCATTCCGGACGCGTTAAGGGTACGCGCCATCCACTGATAGTCATAATCCTGCAGCTCGCGTGCGGTAAACAGCGTTGAGAGGGCATGCCAGACGGGCGTGCGTGCAGCCAGTTCGCGTTCTGTCAGGTGCATTTCTTCTCCCTCGCCTGCTTTCGTAAATCGTTCATATAGCCGATGAGCACGGCTTCGTAAATAGAGGTGAGCCGATAAATCGCCATTTATTGTGCTATGACAGAGGCACCGCTTACATGCTATACGTTCGCATCGGCTAACAGGATAACAAACGCTATGGTTATTAATAAATTTCAATTGAGCGGAGGGATATATTTAACGTCACAGGGCAATATTTAAAAAGGTTTGCTGAATCATGATTACCACGATCATGATTATTACGCTTCTTGGCGTGTTCACATAATGAATGCAACGACTTTTATATAATCCATAAATTGATCGTGTGGATCATATTTTTCATATTTACATTAAGTATTTTCGCATCGCTGACGATAAACGATCTGATAACTGATTTCTCCTGATTCTCCTAATAAGTAAAACAGGCATCTGCAATCAGATATGTGCTTGAAATGACACTGAGTATTGAAAATAAAGAAATATTACTGAGGATACCTTTATGGCCCAGCTGTTACCATCGATTAAAAACCTGCCCGTTGCAGCGAAGCTGTTTGGCGGTTTTGCAATATTAATCATTATTATCATCCTCTCTTCACTTATCAGTATTCAACAGTCCGACACTATTCGCGATCATGCCTTAAAGGGAAAATTAATTAATGAAATCAGCGATCAACTCAATACCGCACGACGCAATCGTCTGACATACCAAATCAATCATGACGAAAAAGCCCTTCAGGCCAACAGAGATGCCATTGAAGCGATGGACCAAAAAGCCATAGGGGGCCTCAACTTTACCTGGGACAGCGATGCGCGGGTGATGTTTGATGAATTGCGCAGCACGATCCCTCTTTATGCCAGCTCTCGCGATGATTTTGTCAAACTGGAAAAAGTGACCGTTGAAAAATTACAGCGACTCACGACAGAAGACCTGAAAAAACAGCTTGATACATTCAGTGCCCGTCTTGCGCAGCAGGACGCTATTTCCAAAGATGAAATCCTATTACTTACTCATCTTAATAACATCTGGGTAGCCGCTTATGAAATCCAGTCCTCTGCGGGCCAGCGCGGCAAGGATATTTTTGCGACCGAACGTGATGCCGTTACAAAACTGATCGGCGCAGAGAACCAGGCCATTACCGCCGAAGACAAACAGATGGTGCAGGTGTTTCTTAAAGGTATGCAGGAAAACGTCGCTGCTTATGCGACTGCGCTGAGCCAGTCACAAAAAGCGGCAACCGACCTCACGGGAGTTGCTGAAAAAATCAACACCGTCACCACCCATTTGGTGACAGGCCAGACCCAAAAGAACCTCGATATTATTCAGCGTGTCATGCTGATTATGGGGCTGGTTGCTGTCTGTGCAGTGATCACTGGTTTGCTGGTCGCGTGGTTGCTGACCCGCCAGATGACGCGCCAGATAAAACACAACCTGACGCTGGCTGAACGTATCGCTGAAGGCGACCTGACAGCCGTGATTGAGCCGCAATCGAAAGATGAACTCGGTCGCCTGACGATGGCAATGGGCGTGATGAACGAAAAACTTCGCGAGATGATCAGCCAAATTAAGGAGTCTGTCATTCACGTGGCAAATGCATCATCGGATATCTCTGCGGGCAATACGGATTTGGCATCCCGCACAGAGGAACAATCTGCTGCGGTGGTGGAAACGGCTGCAAGCATGGAAGAGTTGACCTCAACCGTGAAACGTAACGCAGATAATGCGCGCGATGCCAGCCAGCTTGCGGTGGTGGCGGCTGAGCATGCCCGTTCCGGTGGGAAGATCGTCTGGGACGTGGTCAGCACGATGAATGCCATTACCGAAAGCTCCAACAAAATTACCGAAATCATCAGCGTCATAAATGGTATTTCTTTCCAGACCAATATCCTGGCGCTGAACGCGGCCGTTGAAGCGGCACGCGCAGGCGAACAAGGCCGGGGTTTTGCTGTCGTGGCCGGTGAGGTCAGGGGCCTGGCGCAACGCAGCGCGCAGGCCGCCAAGGAAATCGAAGGGCTGATAAAAGAATCCGTGCAACGCGTGCTTACCGGCTCTGAAATGGCGAACAAAGCCGGTGACACCATGGAGCAGATCGTTAACTCCGTCACCAACGTCAGCAGCATTATGAATGAAATCTCCGATGCGTCGGAAGAACAGAGCCGGGGCATTGACCAGATCGGTAAAGCGGTGACGGAGCTGGACTCCACCACCCAGCAGAACGCTGCGCTGGTGCAGGAGTCTTCTGCCGCTTCATCGTCACTCGAACAGCAGGCCGATCAACTGGCACAGCTTATTTCGGTGTTCCGACTGGGCACCAGCACAGAGAAGGCGAAATACAAACCCGCAGCGAAACCAGCCGGGGCAACCCTGCGACCAGCCGCCTCCACAAGCGGTGGGACAGACTGGGAATCGTTCTGATCCTCACCGCTGCGCAGCGCTGTGTTAATGATAAAAGCTACTCTTAGGAGTGGCTTTTGTTTTGTTTGGGGGAGCAGAGAAAGACGAAGGTCTCTGATTTAGCACTGCACTGATTTTGGGCCAGGGGCAGCTGGCCGGGATCTCAAAAAAAGCATGGAACTAAAACAGGTCTATTTACGCCATGGGGAGTCTCCCTGCGTTTAGGCCCAACGAAAACAATAGAGCTTTTCGTTGGGCCTATCAATGGGCCTAAAAGGTTCGGATGTAATTAGTTCTCTTCGGACTTCGCGGGACAAATTCAAGGCACAAAAAAGCCCGCAGGGCTTGCGCCATGCGGGCTCTTAGGACTTCATCGGATGACTCTGGTAATCACCGATGGAGAATTTTGGTGGAGCTGGCGGGAGTTGAACCCGCGTCCGAAATTCCTACATCCTCGGTACTACATGCTTAGTCCAGTCTTTACATTCGCTTGCCAGCTGCGGACGGACACGCCACTAACAAACTAGCCTGATTAGTTTTAACGCTTCAACCCCAGGCAGGGCATCCGCGCGATCTCTTTTGGGTTTGACCTCTCTTGATCCCCGTCCTAAGAGCGGAGGCTAGGGAGAGAGGGCTCTAAGCAGGTTATTAAGCTGCTAAAGCGTAGTTTTCGTCGTTTGCGACTATTTTTTTGCGGCTTTTTACGAGGCCAACCGCCCCTCGGCATGCACCTTGGGTTTCGCGAATCCCGTCGAATCCAGAATCAGCCCCAAAAGTGTGAAGCGAGTATAACACTTTTATGATGCAGCACACCAGTCCATATCGTCGTGGCGTTTTTATTAGGGGATGGGGGGAGCAAAATGAACAGAGGAGTAAACACAGTCAAGAAAAGCGAGGAAATCATGCCCTCTCCCGGCGTGAGAGGGCGGGGACGGGGCATCAGCGACCCGCGTTTTTCATGATGCGAGCTTTATCCAGCTGCCATTCGCGCTCTTTAAGATCGGTGCGCTTATCGTGCTGTTTCTTCCCTTTCGCCACGCCGATTTTGACTTTGCACCAGGCGTTTTTCCAGTACAGGGAGAGTGCCACGACGGTGTACCCGTCACGGTTGATGCGCCCGTAGAGGGTGTCCAGTTCGCGCTGGTTAAGCAGCAGTTTGCGTGTGCGGGTAGGGTCGCAAACATAGTGACTGGAAGCGACCGTAAGTGGTGTGAAGTTAGCGCCGAACAGATAGGCTTCGCTGTCTTTCAGAATCACGTAGCTGTCGCCAATGTTTGCTTTACCCGCGCGCAAGGATTTAACTTCCCAGCCCTGCAGCGCAAGCCCGGCCTCAAATTCCTCTTCGATAAAGTACTCGTGGCGGGCGCGCTTATTCAGCGCAATGGTGGCTGAGCCTGGTTTATGTGCTTTTTTCTTCGTCATAGTGTCGTAAAGCCATCCGGTAATCTGATATCTGAAACTGACCTCATTGCGTCCTGTGAGGTTTAACGCGTTATCTTAGCATGAGTTCCGGCTTAGCGTTTTCCTTTCATCCTGGGGAAATGTTATTATTTGGTGATTGTGTGAACGCGGAAAACCCTAATGCCTCAGATTAGCCGGACTGCGCTGGTACCTTACAGCGCGGAACAAATGTATCAGTTAGTGAACGATGTGAAATCTTACCCGCAGTTTTTGCCAGGCTGCACCGGAAGCCGGGTGCTGGAATCCGGGCCGACGCAAATGACTGCAGCGGTGGATGTCTCTAAAGCCGGGATCAGTAAGACCTTTACAACCCGCAATACGCTGGCCGCGAACCAGAGCATTTTGATGCATCTGGTCGATGGGCCTTTCAAATCGTTAATGGGCGGCTGGAAGTTTACGCCGCTCAGCGCCGACGCCTGCCGCATTGAATTCCAGCTGGATTTTGAATTTACCAATAAGCTGATTGAACTCGCCTTTGGGCGCATCTTTAAAGAGCTGGCCGCGAATATGGTGCAGGCTTTTACCCATCGCGCGAAAGAGGTTTACCGTGTTGGGTAAAATCGCCGTTGAGGTGGCTTATGCCTTGCCGGAAAAACAGTATTTGCAGCGAGTGATGCTGGAAGAAGGGGCGACCGTTGAACAGGCGATTGTGGCTTCGGGCCTGCTTGAACTGCGCGACGATATCGATTTGAACGTCAATAAAGTCGGTATTTACAGTCGACCGGCGAAGCTTCACGACGCCGTACGTGATGGTGACCGTGTTGAGATTTACCGCCCGCTGATCGCCGATCCGAAAGAGCTGCGTCGCCAGCGTGCAGAAAAAGCCGCCAGCGCAAAAAAATGATTCTGCTTACTTCGCCGCTGTGTTGGCTTTTAGCAGGGGGTTCAGGCGCGAAGCGGCGTTTTTCCAGGGCGAGGCCGTATTAAACTGGATCATTCGCCCCCGGGTCCATTTGCCGTACCACGGTTGCAGATAAAGTGCTTCGTTGCTGTAGCCTTCTACCAGTGTTACCAGCGCCTGATAGCACTGCTCCAGCTTTGCGCGCAGTATTAACCAGTCGGTGATTTCTGCATAATCATGGTAGTACTTTTGCGCCAGCCTGCCGAGCTCGCTCCATTTGAATCCCGTTGCCGGAAAATCAATTTCCTCTCCTGCTGCTTCCTGTTGATGCCAGTAAAGCACCTGCTCTCCCCAGCCGAGTAAATAACTGACCAGGTTTGCAGGGCTCATCGTGGTGCCGGCGGCATGGCCTTCGAGCAGAGGGGTAAATACGGTTTCTGTGGGCAGGCGATCGAGTTTCTTCTGCAAACTAAGCCAGGATTTCGTCATTGAGGCCAGCAGTTCGTTTTTGCTTTGCGGTACAGCCATTATTTCCTCCCTGGAAATAAAAAAGGTACCTTTCGGTACCTTTCTGTGGTTGCGGTATTACTGTTTGGTCAGAGCGGGTTTGTTATCCAGATTGGTTAACACGCCGTTGCTGTTGAAGGTCAGCGTCAGGGTTTGCTGGCTGACATCTTCATGGCCTGGCTGCTGGCGGAACACATAGAACCAGGTGTTGCTGCCAAATGGATCGGTCATCATTGGAGTGCCAAGAGCATAAGCAACCTGCTGTTGCGTCATGCCAACGCGGATTTTGGAGACATCGTTAGGGGTCAGGTAGTTCCCCTGGTTGATATCAGGGCGGTAAACCACGCGTTCTACAGTAGAGCAACCAGCGGTCAACATCAGGAGAACCGCTGCGGCAGCAGTCAGCATTTTACAGCGCATAGTGATTTGATTCCTTTTCGGGCCCGAACAATACGTGGCTCATATGTAATATGCCGATGATAATAGACCTTTCGCCAGTTTAAAACCTCTGCGGCCTGGTCTGTTGTCGATTTTGTCGGGAAGTCTGACCCTGAGAACGCGAAAAAGTTTACGCTGCCAGCAGCTCTTTCGCATTCGCTAGTGCATTTCTTGTCACTTCACTGCCGCCTAACAGGCGCGCCAGCTCCTGCAAACGGGCCCGTTTATCCAGTGGCTGCATATGGGTTTCGGTCATCGCGCCGTCGGTTTCTTTACTCACATAGAAATGATGGTGCCCACAGCCCGCCACTTGCGGCAGGTGAGTTACACACATGACCTGTGTCGATTCGCCCAACTGACGCAACAGCTTGCCAACTACGGCGGCAGTCGGGCCGCTGATGCCGACATCTACTTCATCGAAAATCAGTGCCGGGGTTTCCATTTTACGGGCGGTGATCACCTGAATAGCTAGCGCAATGCGCGACAGTTCGCCGCCCGAGGCGACTTTGGCAATGGACTGCAACGGCTGACCGGGGTTCGTGGTCACGCGGAACTCAATGCGGTCGGCGCCTTCTGCGGTCAACGAACGTTCATCAAATGACACATCGATGTCGAATACGCCATGCGGCATAGAGAGCGCATGCATGCTTTCGGTGATCAACTGGCTCAATTCCTTAGCATATCGCACACGCTGCTCGTGTAGCTGCTGTGCGCTGGCCAGTGCCAGTTGGTGATGTTTGCTGACAGCCAGCGTCAGCGTTTCTTGCGAATCGGCCTGATCGTCCAGCAACTGTTGCTCATCAAGCAGTGACTGGTGGAACTGCGGCAATTCTTCGGGGCTGATATGGTGCTTGCGGGCCAGCGAAATTTGACGCGAGAGGCGTTGCTCCAGTTCATAGAGACGATTCGGATCAAGATCCAGACGGTCACAGTAGTGACGGAGTTCATCACTGGCTTCGCTCACCTGAATGGCGGCTTCTTCCAGCATATCCAGCACGCTGGAGAGGCGAGTATCCATGCCCGCCAGCTCCGTCAGCAGCTGACGGGCGGTATACAGCTGGCTTTGTAAATTCATCTCTTCGCCCTCTGCAAGAATGTTCAGCGCATGCTGACTGGTTGAGAGCAACTGCCCGCTGTTTGCCAGCCGTTTGTACTCTTCGTCGATCTGTTCAAACTCGCCAGGCTGCGGATGAAATTCATTGAGCTCTTTCAGCTGGTAGTGCAATAACTCCGCGCGTGCAGCGCGCTCCTGGCTCTGTTGTTGATGCTGCGCCAGCTCACGGCAGCTTTGATGCCATGCGCGGTAGTGCTCCGCCATTTGCAAAGTGAGTGCGTACTCACCGGCATAGCCATCCAGCAGAGTTTTCTGATGTTCGGGTTTGATCAACAGCTGATGGGCGTGCTGACCGTGGATCTGGATCAGCAACTGACCCAGTTCACGCAGTTGTGAAAGAGGAACGGCTGTGCCGTTGATAAAGCCGCGGGAGCGCCCGTCGCTGCTGATGACGCGGCGAAGTAAACACTCACGCCCGTCTTCCAGTTGATTATCTTCCAGCCAGCGTTGAGCGGCTGGTGTGTCTTTCAACGCAAAGCGGGCGCACAAATCGGCACGGGGAGCGCCTGCACGCACCATGTCGGCTTCGGCCCGACCACCCAGGCACAGCCCAAGCGCGTCGATAGCAATGGATTTACCCGCCCCGGTCTCGCCGGTAATGGCCGTCATCCCGCTGTGAAAGTCGATCTCAAGCTCACGAACGATAGCAAAATTGCTGATGGTCAGTTGTGCCAACATGGTTGCTTTCCTGTATGAAAAACCATAACTGTGTTTTCATACAGTATAAACTGGTTTTATATACAGTAAAGTGTTGTTCAATGATTTTCAGAACAATTTTTTCGACCAGCCAAGTTTGGAGCTTAGGGTATTGAAATAACTGTAGTCTTTGGGGTGAATGAGATTCAGGTGGTAGTCGCAGCGGCGGATCAAGACATCTTCGCCTTCCTGGATCGGCAGGGCGATTTGGCTATCGCAACTGACTTCCAGGTCGCTACGGCGATGAGAGAAGCGCAGACGAATGGTGCTACTGCTGTTAATCACCAAAGGACGTGCAGACAGCGTATGCGGGAACATCGGCACCAGCGTGATGGCATCCAGCGACGGAGTAAGGATTGGGCCACCAGCCGAGAGCGAATAAGCGGTAGAGCCGGTCGGGGTAGAAATGATCAAACCGTCTGAACGTTGGGAAAAAGCGAAGACTTCATCGATATACACTTCGAATTCAATCATATGTGCCACTTTTCCTGGGTGCAGCACCACTTCATTGATAGCGGTGCTGATGCGTTTCTGGCACGCCTGCTGGCAGACCTGGACTTCCAGCAGAAAACGTTTTTCCGCGATATAATGCCCCTCCAGCACATCTGCGAGCTGCTGTTGGGCGTTATCCGGGTCGAGGTCTGTCAGAAAACCGAGATTACCGCGGTTAATACCGATAACATTGATATCATATCGCGCCAGTGTGCGCGCTGCGCCCAGCATATTGCCGTCGCCGCCGACCACCACCGCCAGGTCGGCGAACTGGCCAATTTCCGCCAGTGTGCCGGTTCTCACGTTTTTGAGCTGTAGCTCCTGGGCAATCTGTTGTTCGACAATGACGTCATAGCCTTTGGCGCTCAGCCAGCGGTAAAGCATTTCATGTGTGGTCAGCGCGGTAGGGTGGCGTGGGTGCCCGACAATACCAATACACTTGAAATGGTGAGTCATTTTCTGCTGGTCCTTGTGGCGAATGAATGATGACAATCTGTCACGTTCCCTTGAATCCCGGAAACTGATCCCCATAATAAGCCAGGTTAGCGAGATGAATGCAAAAAAACGCGGAGAAATTCATGAGTAGTAAAGAACAGAAAACGCCTGACGGGCAAGCCCCGGAAGAAATTATCATGGAACAGCACGAAGACGTTGAGGCCGTTGTTGAGTCTGACGATTCTGTTGAGCAGGTGGATCCGCGCGATGAGAAAATTGCGAACCTTGAAACGCAATTAGCCGAAGCGCAAAACCGCGAGCGCGAAGCCGTTCTCCGCGTCAAAGCGGAAATGGAAAACCTGCGTCGCCGTACCGAGCTGGACGTTGAGAAAGCGCATAAGTTCGCGCTGGAAAAATTTGTCAACGAACTGCTGCCGGTTGTCGATAGCCTGGATCGCGCGCTGGAAGTGGCAGACAAAAACAACGCTGACATGGCACCCATGGTTGAAGGTATTGAATTAACGCTGAAATCCATGCTGGACGTGGTGAAGAAATTCGGCGTTGAAGTCATTGCCGATACCAATGTTCCTCTGGATCCAAACGTGCATCAGGCCATTGCGATGGTGGAATCTGATGAAGTGGAAGCCGGGAAAGTTCTGGGCGTCATGCAGAAAGGTTACACCCTCAATGGCCGTACAATCCGCGCCGCGATGGTCACGGTAGCCAAAGCAAAGGCGTAAGTGCCTGGCGGTTGGTGCGATTCCCCCTCTTTTGCAACGAAGGGGAATCGCAGACGCAAAACCACGCTCTGAGGGCGTGGTTTTTTATTCGGTCACGCTCTCGCGCAGGGTTTTCACCGGGATCACTTTTACCTGCTTAATCATATTGTCCTGCACGTCGAGAATATCGATATCGTACTGTTCAATACGCACGCGGGTGCCGATGGCAGGGATCTCTTCCAGCGCTTCCAGTAGCATGCCGTTAATTGTGCGGGCTTCGTCTTCCGGCAGCCGCCAGTTAAACGCTTTGTTCAGCTCGCGCACGCTGGCACCGCCTTCTATTATCACGGAGCCGTCGTTTTGCGGCGTTGCTTCGTCTGCCAGCGCCGGAGACATGGATGTGGTGAAATCGCCGACAATCTCTTCGAGAATATCTTCCACCGTAATCAACCCCTGAATATCACCGTACTCATCCACCACCAGGCCGACTTTTTTCTTATTACGCTGGAACTTAACCAGCTGTACGCTCAGCGGCGTACCTTCAGGCACGTAGTAGATTTCGTCGGCAGCACGCAACATGACTTCTTTGGTGAACTCTTTTTTCTCGGTCATCAGACGGTAGGCTTCGCGTACGCGCAGCATGCTGATGGCATCGTCCAGCGAATCGCGATAAAGCACAATGCGGCCATGTGGCGAATGGGTAAGCTGACGAACAATCGATTTCCAGTCGTCGTTAATGTCGATCCCGACGATATCATTGCGTGGCACCATGATGTCATTCACGCTGACCTTTTCCAGATCAAGCACTGACAGCAACATATCCTGGTTGCGGCGGGAAATTTGCGAGCGGGATTCGTTGACGATGGTACGTAACTCATCTTTACTGAGCGCGCCGCTGACGACGACATCGGCTTTAATGCCAATCATGCGCATCAGCACACGCGTCACGCCGTTTAGCAGCCATACCAGTGGCAACATAATGACTTGCAACGGCGCCAATAAAAAGCTGCTCGGGAAGGCGACCTTTTCGGGATAGAGTGCGGCGATGGTTTTTGGCAACACTTCGGCAAACACCAGCACCACGAAGGTCAGCACACCCGTGGCAATAGCGACCCCAGCGTTGCCATACAGACGCATGCCGACGATGGTGCCGATAGCCGAGGCGAGAATGTTGACGAGGTTATTGCCAATCAGCACCAGGCTTATCAGTCGGTCGGGCTTGCGCAGCAGTTTTTCGACGCGGCGGGCCGCACGGTTACCCTGCTTAGCCAGATGACGCAGGCGATAGCGGTTAAGCGTCATCATCCCGGTTTCAGAACCGGAAAAATACGCCGAGACCACGACCATAATGACCAGGGTAATGATCAGCGTCGTGGTAGAGATGTGTTCCAGAGGGAACTCCTTTGTTTTTTAGCTCAGAAATTCTTGCAGAACGCGGCTGCCGAAATAGGCCAGCGTTAAAATTCCCGCGCCCGCAACATTGAACCAGACGACGCGACGACCGCGCCAGCCTTCGTGGTAGTGACCCCACAGCAGGACGATATAGACAAACCAGGCGACGATAGAGAGCACGGCTTTGTCGATATTTTCCATGCTGAACAGGTTCTTCATAAAGAATAACCCGGTACAAAGCGTCAGCGTAAGCAGGACCACCCCAACCTGGGTGATGTGGAACATTTTCCGCTCGATCACCATCAGCGGCGGCATTTCGCTGCTAAAGGCCAGCCGCTTGTTTTTTAACTGATAGTCAATCCATGCCAGTTGCAGGGCATACATTGCCGCAATAATTAAAGTAGCGTAGGAGAAGAGCGATAGCCCAATGTGCACCATCATGCCGGGTGTCGCTTCCAGATGCGTAATGTATTCATTCGGTACAAAAATCGCGAAAGCGAGGTTAATCAGCGCAAAGGTGTAGACAATAGGCAACAGCAGCCAGCCGCGGTTTTTAGAGGCGACAATGGTCATTACCGTACAGATCATCAGGCTGACCAGCGAGCCGACGTTGAGCAGGCTGAGGTTTTGCCCACCGTCATCGGGGAAGATGCGTTCCTTCAACCCGAAGCCGTGGCAAATCAACGCGATAACCGCTGAAAGAATGGCCATTCTGCGCCAGCCGCTGTTTTTTTGGAGCAGGCCAGGAACAATCAGCGCAATGCTGATGGAGTAGGCAACAAGAGCGATCAGAGCAAAAACGGGCATATAGGTGTCGGCAGTTGACTGAAGAAGAAAGAAAAACAGTATAGCGTCACGTGACCGCTGCTCCAACAGTTGCATCACATACAGGAGCCTGGTGTTCATGTTATACTGCGGGAAATTCTGTAATGCGTCGCCCTGGCGGCCAATCGTAACACCTCAGGCGAGAGACCATGTTTGATAATTTAACCGATCGTTTGTCGCGCACCCTGCGCAATATCAGTGGCCGTGGGCGCCTCACTGAAGACAACATCAAAGATACCCTGCGCGAAGTGCGCATGGCCCTGCTGGAAGCCGATGTCGCGCTGCCAGTAGTGCGTGATTTTATCAACCGCGTGAAAGAAAAAGCGGTTGGCCATGAAGTTAACAAGAGCCTGACCCCGGGACAGGAATTCGTCAAAATCGTACGTAACGAACTGGTTGCGGCGATGGGCGAAGAGAACCAGAGTCTGAACCTTGCCGCACAACCGCCAGCGGTGGTGCTGATGGCAGGTTTGCAGGGGGCAGGTAAAACCACCAGCGTCGGTAAGCTCGGTAAATTCCTGCGCGAAAAGCACAAGAAAAAAGTGATGGTGGTTTCTGCGGACGTGTATCGCCCGGCGGCGATTAAACAGCTGGAAACGTTGGCGCAGCAGGTTGGCGTGGAGTTCTTCCCGTCTGACGTGGCGCAGAAACCGGTTGATATTGTTAATGCCGCGCTGAAAGAAGCAAAACTGAAATTCTTCGACGTGTTGCTGGTGGATACCGCCGGTCGTTTGCACGTTGATGAAGCGATGATGGATGAGATCAAACAGGTTCACGCGGCGATTAAGCCAGTGGAAACGCTGTTTGTGGTCGACGCCATGACCGGTCAGGATGCGGCAAATACGGCGAAAGCATTTAATGAAGCACTGCCGCTGACGGGGGTCGTTCTGACCAAAGTTGACGGTGATGCGCGTGGCGGTGCGGCATTGTCCATCCGCCATATTACCGGCAAACCGATTAAGTTCCTCGGCGTTGGCGAGAAAACCGAAGCGCTGGAACCCTTCCATCCGGATCGTATTGCGTCCCGTATTCTCGGCATGGGCGATGTGCTGTCGCTGATCGAAGATATCGAGAGCAAAGTTGACCGCGCGCAAGCCGAGAAACTGGCGAACAAACTGAAGAAAGGCGACGGTTTCGATCTGACCGACTTCCTTGAGCAACTGCGCCAGATGAAAAATATGGGTGGGATGGCCAGCCTGATGGGTAAATTGCCTGGCATGGGGCAAATCCCGGACAATGTTAAAGCGCAAATGGACGATAAAGTGCTGGTGCGCATGGAAGCCATCATCAATTCCATGACGCTAAAAGAGCGCGCCAACCCGGACATTATTAAAGGCTCCCGTAAACGCCGTATTGCTGCCGGTAGCGGTATGCAGGTACAGGATGTGAACCGTCTGCTTAAACAATTCGACGACATGCAGCGCATGATGAAGAAGATGAAGAAAGGCGGGATGGCGAAAATGATGCGCGGGATGAAAGGGATGATGCCGCCCGGCTTCCCTGGCCGATAATACGCGGCCTGGCTAATTGGCCATTTTGGCTCCGGGGTATGTTCGCCATCCTCATGTACAGTGCGTACGCACGAGTGATTGCGTGTATGTCGGCATCAAGATGGCTGTAACGCCAATGGCCTCATGCCCCACAGTTTCGTAACTGTCGATTGCTTTTTAGCAAAAAATGAGTAAAATTTTCGGGCTTTTAATATGACACCGGGCTCCGTTCCTCGATGGGGCCTGGTGTTTTATTCACACAAGAGGATGTTATGGTAACTATTCGTTTAGCACGTCACGGCGCTAAAAAGCGTCCGTTCTACCAGGTTGTTGTCACCGACAGCCGTAATGCACGCAACGGTCGCTTCATTGAGCGCGTTGGTTTCTTCAACCCGATCGCTTCCGAGAAAGAAGAAGGCACTCGCCTGGATCTGGATCGTATTCAGCACTGGGTTGGCCAGGGCGCTACCGTTTCTGATCGCGTTTCCGCGCTGATCAAAGAAGCACAGAAAGCAGCTTAATCTGTCACGGTGGTCATGATGAGCAAGCAACAAGCCGCATCGGTCCCCGTTGAGCCAATTATTGTTGGCAAACTGGGTTCTTCTTACGGAATTCGTGGTTGGCTCAGAGTGTTTTCCTCCACCGAAGACGCCGAAAGCATTTTTGACTATCAGCCCTGGTTTATCCAGAAGGCGGGTCAGTGGCAGAGCATTGAGCTGGAAAGCTGGCGCTACCACAATCAGGATATCGTCATCAAACTGAAAGGTGTTGACGATCGCGATGCCGCGAATCTTCTGACGAATTGCGAAATTCTCGTGGATTCCTCGCAGTTGCCGGAACTGGAAGAGGGTGACTACTACTGGAAAGACCTTATGGGCTGCCAGGTAGTGACTACAGAAGGTTACAGCCTCGGTAAAGTCGTCGATATGATGGAAACCGGGTCGAATGACGTGCTCGTCATTAAGGCAAACCTGAAAGATGCATTTGGTATCAAGGAGCGGTTGGTTCCGTTCCTCGATGGGCAGGTTATCAAGAAAGTCGATCTCACTACTCAAACCATTGAAGTAGATTGGGATCCTGGTTTTTAAACCTCCGGATATACGGTAAAAGACGGCGCTATGTGGATTGGCATAATTAGCCTGTTTCCTGAAATGTTCCGCGCGATTACCGACTACGGGGTAACTGGCCGGGCAGTAAAAAATGGCCTGCTGAGCATCCAGAGCTGGAGTCCGCGTGACTTCGCTCATGACCGGCACCGTACCGTGGACGATCGTCCTTACGGCGGCGGACCGGGGATGTTAATGATGGTGAACCCTTTGCGGGACGCCATTCATGCAGCAAAAGCCGCGGCGGGCGAAGGCGCCAAAGTGATTTATCTGTCGCCTCAGGGGCGCAAGCTTGATCAAGCGGGCGTCAGCGAACTGGCTACCAATCAGAAACTGATTCTGGTGTGCGGTCGCTACGAAGGGATAGATGAGCGCGTAATTCAAACCGAGATTGACGAAGAATGGTCTATCGGCGATTACGTTCTCAGCGGTGGTGAGTTACCAGCAATGACGCTGATTGACTCGGTTTCCCGGTTTATTCCGGGCGTACTGGGGCATGAAGCATCGGCAACGGAAGATTCCTTTGCGGATGGGTTGCTGGACTGCCCACACTATACCCGACCTGAAGTGTTAGAAGGGATGGAAGTACCTGCAGTGTTACTGTCGGGGAACCATGCTGAGATACGTCGCTGGCGTTTGAAGCAGTCGCTGGGCCGCACCTGGCTTAGAAGACCTGAACTTCTGGAAAACCTGGCTCTGACTGAAGAGCAAGCAAGGTTGCTGGCGGAGTTCCAACGTGAACACGCACAACTGCAACAGAAACATGATGGGACGGCGTAAGCCCCCAATATCAGTTTACCCAGGATAAGAGATTAAATTATGAGCAACATTATTAAGCAACTTGAACAAGAGCAGATGAAGCAGGACGTACCTTCCTTCCGTCCGGGCGATACCGTGGAAGTGAAAGTATGGGTTGTTGAAGGTTCCAAAAAACGTCTGCAGGCATTCGAGGGCGTGGTTATCGCTATTCGTAACCGCGGTCTGCACTCTGCATTCACTGTTCGTAAAATTTCCAACGGCGAAGGCGTTGAGCGTGTCTTCCAGACTCACTCTCCGGTAGTTGACAGCATTGCTGTTAAACGTCGTGGTGCTGTTCGTAAAGCTAAACTGTACTACCTGCGTGAGCGTACTGGTAAGTCTGCTCGTATTAAAGAGCGTCTTAACTAAGGATCGCTTTCGCGACATCCTAAAAGTTAGTGTAAAACAAGGGGTTGGCGTAATGCCAGCCCCTTTTTTATCCCTGCATGAACACCACCTCCTATGGAGGTGGTCAGCAATAAGTTGGCTCTGCCAGTAATGCTACTCATGGGAAAATCCGAATCTGTTATCCCCATAACTGATAAGGATTTAACCATGAGTAGATTCCAGAAAGCATCTCATGTGCTCTGGTGTTGTCAATATCATATCGTATGGACACCCAAGTACCGATTTCGCATCCTCAGGAACAATGTTGGTAAAGAGGTCTATAAGCAGATAAGGATCTCAAGTGAGCAGCTCGGGATAGAAATAGTGGAGCTGAATGTCCAGATAGACCATGTCCATTTGCTGGTAAAAGTGCCTCCACGGCTTTCGATTTCGCATGTAATAGGCCACTTAAAGGGTAAAACAGCCCTTCTATTGTTCAGTAAATTTCCCTACTTGCGTAAGAACAAGCTGTGGGGGAATCGTTTTTGGGCAAGAGGTTATTGTGTCGATACCGTAGGTATAAACGAAGAAATGATAAGAAAGTACGTGAAGTATCAGGAAAAACATGAAGTTGAAGAGAGCCAGCTTCCACTGAAAGAAGTGTGATGGGAAGGCTCTCTGAGTCTGGACTTAGTGCGCCCCTATGGGGCGAAATCAATGCCACCTGCTATGCAGGTGGTTTTTTACGGGCGATGGCGGCAGAAGTTGCATAACCCTGCAATTCAATGCACAAAGACAAGCGCAATGCGTTGCCATGCAACCACCCAGCCCCAGGAACGATGCGTGAATGGAAAAGCGTCTTAACTACTTTTTGTCGTCTTCTCCGGGGGCGCTAACTGCTTTTCTTTTCGTGTGCATAAATAAATTAACCTTCTGGTGATGATTAATTTACAATGCCGCTTCTACCCGGAGGAGAAGTGGTGAAGAACGTTTTTCATCAATATGCAGTTAAACAGCAGGCCACCTGGCTGGCGCTGTTTGCGATCCTGTTGATCCTCATTGCCCCGCTGATTTCCGTCTCGCTGCAACACGATCCGATGAGTGCCATGCCGGGCATGCACCATCAGATGACAATGCCTGAGTACCATGAGATGAACCACCGACAAATGGCAAATCATGACATGCCGGTGCAGACCCTCCCGCTGGATCATGCTGAAGCCTGTGGCTACTGCGTCCTGCTGGCGCATGTTCCTGGATTCATCTTCTTTATTGCTTTGTTGCTGATCGGGCGTGTATTGCGCCAGCGCATTGCCCCTGTACGGCAGACAGCAAAACTCTGGCACTTTTTTCCCTGGCTTTATCCGGATACCCGCGCGCCGCCGTCTTTCTGCTTTTCCCACGCATAAAAACCTGTTCGTACGCCCTGGCGTAACGGCTACCTTTTACTATTTCTGAGGAAAAGTATGATGACCTCTACCCCGCGCGCAGCGTGGCTTAACGGGCTACGACGCCTGCATTTTTATATTGGTCTGTTCGTCGGACCGTTTATCTTTATCGCCGCCCTGACGGGGACCTTATATGTAGCGACGCCGCAACTTGAAAATGCGCTCTATCAACAGGCGCTTTACGGTGTTCAATCAGGCGAACGACAGCCGCTGGCGGCGCAGATCGCGGTTGCCCGGCAGATCACTGGAGGACAATTACGTCTGCATGCGGTGCGGCCTGGTCTGGCGGGCAATGAGACGACACGGGTGATGTTTGCCGACCCGCAACTGGGCGTGTCGGAAAACCGCGCTATTTTTATCGATCCGGTCACGTTACAGATCAAAGGGGATATGGCTGTGTATGGCACCAGCGGCATCCTGCCGTTACGTCAGTGGATTGACTATCTTCATCGCTCGTTATTACTGGGTGACACCGGCCGTCTTTACAGCGAACTGGCCGCATCCTGGATGTGGGTAGCCGCGATCGGCGGCATTGCGCTGTGGTTTTTCACCCGTCCCAAACGGCGTATTAAAAATCGGGTACAGCGTCATCGACGCTGGCATGTCGCGCTCGGCTGGTGCCTGCTGGCGGGGATGTTGCTCTTTTCCTCGACCGGGCTCACCTGGTCGCAATGGGCTGGTGGCAACGTTGACCGGCTGCGCGCCGCTTTTGGCTGGATGACGCCACAAGTCAATACGCAGCTTAGCGGTGCAGCAACGAACCCTGACCCCCATGCTGAACATCATATGCACCATGAAATGATGGCGATGCCGGAGACGGCGCCACAAGACAGGCAGTTTGATGAAGTATTAAAAAGTGCGCAGCAGGCCGGGCTTTCCGCCAGTAAACTGGAGATCCGCCCGCCACGTCACGTTGACCAGGCATGGACTGTCAGTGAAATCGATCGCAGTTGGCCTACCCAGGTCGATGCTGTTGCGATTGACGGCAATACCATGCGGGTTGTCGATCACACGCATTTTGCTGATTTTCCGTTGATGGCAAAACTGACACGCTGGGGCGTCGATTTGCATATGGGGGTGCTGTTTGGCTTGCCGAATCAGCTGTTATTGATCGCGTTCGGCTGTGCATTGTGCGTCATGATCATTGTGGGTTACCGCCTGTGGTGGATCCGCCGCCCGGCAAGCGCAGCTGTAAACCCGGCGGCAACCTTGCTGCACTGCTGGTTGAGTTTAAGCACGCCAGGTCGCGCGTTAACCTTTGCTGTCGCGCTGCTGTTAGGGTTAGCGATGCCTGTGATGGGAACCAGTCTTCTGCTGTTTATACTGATTGATACCGCACGCTGGAAACTTCACAGCCGGCGTATGCAATGGACGCCGACGTAATCCCCGGTTGGCGCGAAACTCCGCGCCAGCTATTAAAGGTGTAATTTTATCTTTACGGATAGTATCAACATAAATGCGCTTAAAGCCGGCAATGTAAAGTAATATGTACGAAAAGTGGATTGAAATCTTTACCTGTTGTGGTATGGTTACGTCATTCCCGGCCAGGGAGCACCTATCGCAAACGAGTTACACAGGATCGCCATCATGCAAAAAGACGCGCTGAACAACGTACATATCACCGACGAACAAGTCCTCATCACGCCGGATCAATTAAAAGCTGCATTTCCACTGACGGCTGAACAAGAAGCGCAAATTGCGCTATCTCGTCAGACTATTTCCAACATCATTGCCGGGCGCGACCCGCGTTTGCTGGTGGTCTGCGGGCCTTGCTCCATCCACGATCCTGAAGCAGCAATTGAATATGCCCGTCGATTTAAAGCGCTAGCCGCAGAGGTCAGCGATAGCCTCTACCTGGTGATGCGCGTCTATTTTGAAAAACCCCGTACCACGGTTGGCTGGAAGGGGCTGATTAACGATCCGCACATGGATGGCTCGTTTGATGTAGAAGCCGGCCTGAAGATTGCTCGCCGGCTGCTGGTAGAGCTTGTCAGCATGGGGTTGCCGCTGGCGACCGAAGCCTTGGATCCCAACAGCCCGCAGTTCCTCGGCGACCTGTTCAGCTGGTCAGCCATTGGCGCGCGGACTACTGAATCCCAGACTCACCGCGAAATGGCGTCTGGCTTGTCTATGCCGGTTGGCTTTAAAAATGGCACCGACGGCAGCCTGGCGACCGCCATCAACGCGATGCGCGCTGCCGCCATGCCGCACCGCTTTGTTGGCATTAACCAGGCAGGTCAGGTTTGCCTGCTGCAAACCCAGGGTAACCCGGACGGGCATGTGATCCTGCGTGGCGGCAAAGCGCCAAATTACAGCCCGGCGGATGTCGCGCAGTGTGAAAAAGAGATGTCTCAGGCGGGACTGACACCGTCGCTGATGGTAGATTGCAGTCATGGTAATTCCAATAAAGATTACCGTCGCCAGCCTGCCGTTGCCGAATCTGTCGTGGCACAGATCAAAGATGGCAACCGCTCGATTACCGGTCTGATGATTGAAAGCAACATCCATGAAGGCAATCAATCTTCTGAACAACCGCGCAGCGCAATGAAGTACGGCGTTTCTGTCACTGATGCGTGCATCAGTTGGGAAACAACAGAAGCGCTGCTGCGTGAGATCGATAAAGATCTGCGCAACAGTCTGGCGACGCGTTTTGCTTAAGAGGGTGTTATGGTTGCTGAACTGACCGCACTGCGCGATCAAATTGATGAAGTGGATAAGGCGCTGCTGGGGTTACTGGCGCGCCGCCTGGAGCTGGTGGCAGAAGTCGGTGAAGTCAAAAGTAAGTATGGCTTGCCGATTTATGTCCCGGAGCGCGAAGCGACGATGTTGGCTTCGCGGCGTAAAGAGGCGGAGTTACTCGGTGTGCCGCCCGATTTGATTGAAGATGTGTTGCGCCGCGTCATGCGGGAATCCTATTCAAGCGAAAACGACAAAGGGTTCAAAACGCTTTGTCCTGAGCTACGCCCGGTAGTGATCGTCGGCGGCGGGGGGCAAATGGGGCAGTTATTCGCCAAAATGCTCACGCTTTCCGGCTATCAGGTGCGCATTCTTGAAAAAGAAGATTGGGCGCAAGCAGAGGCGCTGGTTGCCGATGCAGGTATGGTAATAGTCAGTGTACCGATCCACATTACAGAACACGTGATCGCCAAACTGCCAACGCTGCCGGGCGACTGTATCCTGGTTGATCTTGCGTCGGTAAAAAGTGGCCCGTTACAGGCCATGCTTGCAGCGCATCAAGGGCCTGTGCTGGGGCTGCACCCCATGTTCGGCCCGGACAGCGGCAGTCTTGCCAAACAAGTCGTGGTCTGGTGCGACGGGCGTCAACCGGAAGCGTACCAGTGGTTTCTGGAGCAAATTCAGGTATGGGGCGCACGTTTGCACCGTATCAGCGCTGTAGAGCACGATCAGAATATGGCCTTTATTCAAGCGCTGCGGCATTTCGCCACGTTTGCCTATGGGCTGCATCTGGCGGAGGAAAATGTTCAGCTTGAGCAGTTGCTGGCGCTCTCATCGCCGATCTACCGTCTCGAACTGGCCATGGTTGGGCGTCTTTTCGCGCAGGATCCACAGCTTTACGCCGACATTATCATGTCTTCGTCCAGTAACCTGGCGCTGATTAAACGCTACTATCAACGCTTTGGCGAGGCGATTGGCCTGCTGGAGCAGGGCGATAAACAGGCATTTATCGACAGCTTCCGCAAAGTGGAGCACTGGTTTGGCGATTATGCCCAGCGCTTCCAGAGCGAAAGTCGTATTCTGCTACGCCAGGCGAACGACAGCCGCCAGTAATCTGAAAGCCGTTTATACTGAAAAGCCAGTGGGGTACCGCTGGCTTTTTTCTTTATAAAGGATGCGCAATGGCAAAGCTGCAAACATTGTTTGACTACACTGGCCACTTACCGGAATGTCCTACCTGGAGCGCAACGGAAAACGCGCTTTACTGGGCTGATATTCTAGAAGGTGAGATCCATCGCTATCATCTGCCAACAGGGGAACATTCCATCCTCTCATTTCCGGAAGAGGTCGGGTGCTTTGCCTTGCGAGAGAAAGGCGGCTTTATTGTCGCGCTGCGCTATGCCATTTGGCTGACGGACAAGCGCGGCCTGCTGCGGCAAAAAGTGTGCGACAACCCATCAAATCCCCAACTGGCGCGCTTTAATGATGGCGGCACCGATCATCAGGGGCGTTTTTATGCCGGGACATTCTGGGGGCCAGGCGATTACAACGGCGCATTGTTGCTGCGCATTGATAATGATTTAACGCCAAAAGTGGTGCAGTGCGATATTCATGGCGCGAATGGGCTTGCGTTTAGCCCGGATAAACAATGGATGTTCACCTCTGATACCCCGAACGGCATTATTTACCGCACGCCGCTGGACGAGCAGGGGGAACCGGGCAAGCGTGAACTCTTCCGTCAATTTAAGGCAGGTGAAGGCATTCCGGACGGGGCTGCTTTTGATGTTGAGGGCTGTTACTGGACTGCAATGTTTGATGGCTGGCGTATCGCCCGTTTTTCCCCGCAGGGAAAACAACTGGAAGAGTATGTGTTGCCGGTACGCTGCCCGACAATGGTCTGCTTTGGCGGTGACGATATGAAAACGTTGTTTATTACTACCACCCGGGAAAATATGGATACCGAAGAAGTGGCGCAATATCCGCTTTCCGGCGCGATCTTCACCCTGCCTGTTGCGGTGGCAGGAATGAAGAAATCGCTGTTCAGAGAGCGTTAAGCTGGCCCGACCGGGACAACGTTCTCGCTCGGGTAACAGCCGAGAACTTTCAGGTAGCGTGTGATATCGGTCAACTCGCGCAGGGCTTTTTGCATCTCTTCAGATTGAAGATTGGCCTGCACATCCAGATAAAACATCTCTTCCCACGGGTTACCGTTAATCGGGCGGGACTCCAGTTTCGTCATGATCACATTGTGCTTACGTAGCACCAGTAAGGCCTCAACGAGTGCGCCAGCCTGCTGGCCGGTTGCCATCAGCAGCGTGGTTTTTGCCGGCACTTGCTCAGACACATCAATCGCTTTGCGGGCCAGTACGACAAAACGGGTGATATTCTGCGTCTGGTTGGCCAGATTACGCTCCAGCACCTGCAATCCATACAGCGCCCCCCCGGCTTCATTACCCAGCGCCGCGACATCAGGGGAGTTAGCCTGAGCGACTTTTTCCATCGCTGCGGAGGTGCTTTCGCAATATTCAATTTTCCAGTGTGGGTAGCGATTCAGGAACTGGCTGCACTGCTGGAAGGGCTGCGGATGGCTATACACCGTTTTGATTTTCTCCAGATCGGTCGAACCCGAAACCAGCACGCAATGGTCGATTGGCACCGTCAGTTCTCCGACAATCGACAGGCTGGTGTGCTGCAGCAAATCGTAAACGTCATTAATAGCCCCGGAGCTGGTGTTTTCCAGCGGTACGACGGCGTAATCCGCCTGGCCGGTTTCGACCTGATTAAAAATATCGCTGAACTTCAGGCAGCCGCTCTCAATAAACTCTTCAAAATGCCGTGCAGCATACTGACGAGCCGCCAGATGCGAGTAAGAGCCTTTGGGGCCGAGAAAGGCGATGCGTGCGGAGTGAGGATTGATTTTATTGAGATGCTGCTGCAGCAGGGCTTGTTGTGTCAGGACTGAATCTTCAATGATCAGCTGGAAGAGCCGGGTGATGTAGTGCGCGTCGAGATGCTGTGCTTTACCGAGCTGAATCAACCGCTCTAACAAATCGCGTTCACGATCGATATCGCGCACCGGGCGGTGAGACTTAAGTTTGGCTTTACCGACTTCCACAGAGAGTAGCCGTCGCTTTGACAGAAGCGTCAGTAACTGTTCATCCAGCGCGCTGATTTTTACGCGTAAATCCAGTAAGGGGTTTTCAGCCGTCATGTTGTTGCCTTTAATTGTTATCAATAAAAAAGGCCTCCCGGTGTGGGAGGCCTTATTGTTCGTCTTCGCATTCTTTATCACAAAACGAATCGCCTCCCGGGGTTGGGGAAGGTAAAAAAGAATGCGAAGAAAAACGGAACACGTTTCATGCAATTTTCCTGTGGGCGACCAAAGTACAGTACCTGCACTGTTTTCTTTCTGTCAATAAAAAACGCGCCCGTAGGCGCGTTGGACATGGACTCAATGTAGAGATTACTCTTCTTCTTCCACGAAGCTTGGGTCTTTCACCGAGGTTGCGGCGCGACGAGCTTCGCCTTTGTGCTGCACTTTATTGAGCTGCCGTTCCAGCTTGTTAATCAAATCGTTAATGGCGGTATACATATCTTCGTGTTTCGCGCTGGCGACCAGATGCCCGTTAGGCGTGTTAATTGTCGCATCGGCGATAAAGCCCTGGGGCTCTTTAGACAGAATGATATGAGGGTTAATAAGGTGAGTTTGCCATTTATCAAGTTTGGCGAGACGGTCTGCGACATGCTGGCGAATTGCCGGCGTAATTTCCATTTGTTTACTGGTAATGTTCATTGTCATAAATTTTACCTCTCGTCTTTCCGTCTTGGTGATTTCAGCATACCGCGGTGAATGTCAAATTGTGTGATTTGAATCACATTATTTTGTCACTTTTTGTCAAAGGAAAGGTTTTGTGAGGCAGGACAGGAAGAGAGCAAATATACCTTGTCGAAGTCTGAAATAGTCGTCATAGTTGATAGGATGGCTTGAGGCTAAACCGCTTCAGCCATCCGTGAATCCGAATAAAAAAACGGCAGCCCGAAGGCTGCCGTTTTGCATTTCGGGTGCCGAAGATTAACTGTTGCCACCGTTTGCAGCGATGATTTTGGCAACTTTGTCGGCTTGCGCGTTCATCTGCATTTCACGGTATGCGTTTTCCATTAATGGCAGCGCATCGTGGGTTGCTTTTGTATCCGGGAAATCACGCAGCATGCCTTCTACGCGGTTGACGACCGCCACCCAGGCTCCACGCGCCGTGTAATACTCCGCCACGGAGTACTCATATTTCGCCAGGCGATCTTTGAGGAACACCAGACGTTTGGTCGCATCCGACACGTACTGGCTGTGCGGGTAGCCGCGTACCAGTTTGGAGAAGTCGTTGAATGCATCGCGCGCATGTTGCGGGTCGCGATCGCTACGATCTACACCGAAGAAGCCCTGCAATGCACTGTCATCCAACGCCATGTTGGTCAGGCCGCGCATATACATGACGTAATCGATATTCGGATGTGTCGGATTCAGGCGAATGAAACGGTCAATCGCCGCCTGAGCCAGCGGAAGATCAGCGTTTTTGTAATAAGCGTAAATCAGATCCAGTTGCACTTGCTGAGAATAAGGACCAAACGGATAACGATTATCCAGTGCTTCCAGTTGCGTTATTGCCGCCTTCCAGTTACCGTCTTGCAGTTTTTGCTGGGCAGTCGCGTAGATTTCATTTGGTGGATTATCAGGCACCACTTCCTTTGAACCGGAGCAACCCGCCAAAGCCAGACTCAACGTGGCGGCTGCCACCAGATATTTCATGCGCGTCATGACGTTTAGACTTTCCTCAGAATGTTATTGCGGGAGATTCTTTGTTCCTGCTCCCGACTAAGACCAGCTACAATAGCACACTATATTAAACGGCGAAGCCGTAAAACCCAACGTTAACGAAGAAGCTGTATATGGCACAACGAGTACAACTCACCGCAACGGTATCCGAGAATCAACTCGGTCAACGCTTAGATCAGGCTTTGGCCGAATTGTTCCCTGATTATTCACGTTCGCGCATAAAAGAATGGATCCTCGATCGGCGAGTGCTGCTAAATGGCAGCGTCAGCGATAAACCGAAAGAGAAAGTGTTGGGTGGAGAAAGCATCACTATCGATGCTGAAATCGAAGAAGAAGCCCGTTTTGAACCGCAAGATATCCCGCTGAATATTGTTTATGAAGATGACGACATTATCGTTATCAATAAGCCGCGCGACCTGGTTGTGCATCCGGGCGCGGGAAATCCTGACGGTACGGTGCTGAACGCGCTTCTTCATTATTATCCGCCTATCGTGGATGTTCCGCGTGCTGGCATTGTGCACCGTCTGGATAAAGACACCACCGGCCTGATGGTGGTCGCAAAAACGGTTCCGGCGCAGACGCGTCTGGTGGAGTCCTTGCAGCTGCGTGAAATCACACGCGAATATGAAGCCGTGGCTATCGGTCATATGACTGCGGGCGGCACGGTTGAAGAGCCGATCAGTCGTCATCCGACCAAACGTACTCACATGTCTGTCCATCCGATGGGTAAACCGGCGGTTACGCATTACCGCATTATGGAACACTTCCGCGTGCATACTCGCCTGCGTTTACGCCTCGAAACTGGGCGTACTCACCAGATCCGTGTGCATATGTCACATATTACGCATCCGTTGGTTGGCGATCAGTTGTACGGTGGCCGCCCGCGCCCGCCAAAAGGCGCATCGGAAGAGTTTATTGATGCACTACGCAAGTTTGATCGTCAGGCCCTGCACGCCACCATGTTGCGTCTCTACCACCCGATCAGCGGCATTGAGATGGAATGGCATGCGCCCATCCCACAGGATATGGTCGATCTGATTGCTGCAATGCGTGCTGATTACGAATTGCATAAAGACGATATAGCCTGGTTATGACCAAACTGATCTTCCCGCAGTGGCCGCAGCCGCAAGGAGTGGCGTCCTGTAGTTCGACACGGACAGGCGGCATTAGCTTATCGCCTTACGACTCCCTCAACCTGGGGGCGCATTGTGGCGATGAGCTGGCGCATGTAGAAGAAAACCGCAGGCGCCTGTTTGCTGCGGGTGGTTTGCCAACGAAGCCCGTATGGCTGGAGCAGGTGCACGGTACCGATGTGCTGAAACTCAGCGTTGAACCGTATGCGACGAAACGGGCTGATGCTTCATACAGTATTACGCCGGGTACTGTTTGTGCGGTCATGACTGCTGACTGCCTGCCGGTGCTGTTCTGTAATCGCCAGGGCACCGAAGTCGCCGCAGCGCATGCGGGGTGGCGTGGCTTATGTGCAGGGGTCCTTGAAGAGACGGTTGCTTGTTTTGCCGATAAGCCTGAAAACCTTATGGCGTGGTTGGGGCCAGCTATTGGGCCCCAGGCCTTTGAGGTTGGCCCGGAAGTGCGGGAAGCCTTTATGGCTCATGATCCCCAGGCCGATTCGGCATTTCGCCCGGTTGGCGAGAAGTATTTTGCCAATATTTACCAACTTGCACGACAGCGCCTGGCGAAGGTTGGGGTCGGGCAGGTGTACGGCGGCGATCGCTGCACCTATACGCAGGCAGATGATTTTTTCTCATATCGGCGGGACAAGATCACCGGGCGTATGGCAAGTTTCATTTGGCTGATATAACCTAAAGAATCAAGACGATCCAGCACGCGTAGGTTTTCTTTCGCATAATTCAGGTCATTCACCTTGAATAATTGAGGGATGACCTCATTTAATCTCCAGTAGCAATTTTGACCTGTTATGGGAGGAGTTATGCGTCTGGATCGTCTTACTAATAAATTCCAGCTTGCTCTTGCCGATGCCCAGTCACTCGCACTGGGGCAAGACAACCAGTTTATCGAACCTCTTCATTTAATGAGCGCCTTGCTGAATCAGGAAGGGGGCTCGATTCAACCTTTATTAACCTCCGCCGGCGTTAACGCTGGTCAGCTACGCACAGCCATTGAACAGGCGTTGAGCCGTTTACCGCAAGTGGAAGGTACGGGCGGTGATGTGCAGCCTTCTCAGGACCTGGTGCGGGTGCTTAATCTTTGCGACAAGCTGGCACAAAAGCGGGGCGACAATTTTATTTCGTCAGAACTCTTTGTTCTGGCAGCGCTGGAATCACGCGGCACGCTGACCGATTTGTTGAAATCGGCTGGCGCGACAACCGCCAACGTGACCCAGGCTATCGATCATATGCGTGGGGGAGAAAACGTGAACGATCAAGGGGCCGAAGACCAACGTCAGGCCTTGAAAAAATTCACCGTTGATCTGACCGAGCGCGCCGAACAGGGCAAGCTCGATCCGGTCATCGGCCGTGATGATGAGATCCGCCGTACTATTCAGGTTTTGCAGCGCCGAACCAAAAATAACCCGGTATTAATTGGTGAGCCGGGTGTAGGTAAAACCGCCATTGTTGAAGGACTGGCGCAACGTATTGTGAACGGTGAAGTACCGGAAGGGCTGAAGGGGCGTCGTGTCCTGTCACTGGACATGGGGGCGCTGGTGGCCGGGGCTAAGTACCGCGGCGAGTTTGAAGAGCGCTTAAAAGGTGTGCTGAATGATCTGGCGAAACAGGAGGGCAATGTCATCCTGTTTATCGACGAATTGCATACCATGGTAGGGGCTGGTAAAGCCGATGGCGCGATGGATGCCGGCAATATGCTGAAACCTGCGCTGGCGCGTGGCGAACTGCATTGCGTGGGAGCGACGACGCTGGATGAGTACCGTCAATATATTGAAAAAGATGCTGCGCTTGAACGGCGTTTCCAGAAAGTGCTGGTTGCTGAACCAACGGTAGAAGACACCATTGCTATTTTGCGTGGCCTGAAAGAGCGCTATGAATTGCACCATCATGTGCAGATCACTGACCCGGCAATCGTGGCGGCAGCAACGCTCTCGCACCGGTATATTGCCGATCGTCAACTACCAGATAAAGCCATCGACCTGATTGATGAAGCCGCGTCCAGCATCCGGATGCAAATTGACTCGAAACCGGAAGAGCTTGATCGTCTCGACCGCCGCATCATTCAGCTCAAGCTGGAACAGCGGGCGCTGATGAAAGAGTCAGATGAAGCCAGTATCAAACGGCTCGAAATGTTGAATGAAGAACTGGAAGATAAAGAGCGCCAGTATTCGACTTTAGAAGAAGAGTGGAAAGCGGAGAAAGCCTCTCTCTCCGGCACCCAGACCATTAAATCGGAACTGGAACAGGCGAAAATCGCTATGGAACAGGCGCGGCGTAATGGCGATCTGGGGCGGATGTCTGAGTTGCAATACGGGAAGATCCCTGAGCTGGAAAAACAACTTGCCGCCGCCACACAGTCAGAAGGCAAAACCATGCGGTTGCTGCGTAACCGCGTTACGGACGTGGAGATTGCCGATGTGCTGGCGCGCTGGACCGGTATCCCGGTAGCGCGAATGATGGAAGGCGAGCGCGAAAAATTGCTGCGTATGGAGCATGATTTGCATCATCGCGTCATTGGTCAGGATGAAGCAGTCGATGCGGTTTCCAATGCGATCCGCCGTAGCCGCGCCGGATTGTCAGATCCGAATCGCCCAATCGGTTCTTTCCTGTTTCTAGGGCCAACCGGGGTCGGGAAGACGGAGCTGTGTAAATCGCTGGCGAACTTTATGTTTGATAGCGACGATGCAATGGTACGTATCGACATGTCCGAGTTTATGGAAAAACATTCTGTTTCGCGGCTGGTGGGGGCGCCTCCGGGATATGTCGGCTATGAAGAAGGCGGTTATCTGACTGAAGCGGTTCGTCGCCGTCCTTATTCCGTCATCCTGTTAGATGAAGTGGAAAAAGCGCATCCGGATGTGTTTAACATTCTGTTGCAGGTGCTGGATGATGGTCGTCTGACGGATGGGCAGGGCAGGACGGTCGACTTCCGTAATACGGTGGTCATTATGACTTCCAACCTGGGCTCGGATCTGATTCAGGAACGTTTTGGCGATCTGGATTACAGCCATATGAAAGAGTTGGTGCTGGGGGTAGTCAGCCAGAACTTCCGTCCGGAATTCGTTAACCGTATTGATGAAGTTGTGGTTTTCCACCCTCTGGCTGAAAAACACATTGCTTCTATTGCACAGATCCAACTGCAGCGTTTGTACAAACGTCTGGAAGAGCGTGGCTACTCGGTGACTATCTCCGACGAGGCATTAAAGCTGCTTAGTGAGAACGGTTACGATCCCGTGTATGGTGCTCGGCCACTCAAACGTGCTATCCAACAGCAAATTGAAAACCCGCTGGCGCAGCAAATCCTTTCCGGCGAGCTGGTACCGGGCAAAACGGTCCAGCTGGTGGTGAAAGATGAGCGAATAGTTGCGGTGCAGTAAGTCACAAAGAGAAGAAAACGGGCCCTCCGGGGCTCGTTTTGTTTAAAAACTAGGCAGGAATTTGCTTTTTGACGGTGTTTTGCCTGGAAAGTGAACGAACGGTAACTTTTTTCAAATTAAGGGTTGTCAGCCGGAATTAACTCCCTATAATGCGCCTCCACTGACACGGCACAACGGCAAACACACCGGCCTGTCAGGTGAAGAAATCTGAAAATATTCAGTTGACTTCACAGCGGGAAAGCGTAATATGCACACCCCGCGCCGCAGCGAAAACACAGCGGCACTGCTCTTTAACAATTTATCAGACAATCTGTGTGGGCACTCAAAGTGACATGGATTCTTAACGTCTCCGGACGCTAAATGAATACCAAGTCTCACGAGTGAACACGTAATTCATTACGAAGTTTAATTCGATGAGCATCAAACTTTTAAATTGAAGAGTTTGATCATGGCTCAGATTGAACGCTGGCGGCAGGCCTAACACATGCAAGTCGAACGGTAGCACAGAGAGCTTGCTCTCGGGTGACGAGTGGCGGACGGGTGAGTAATGTCTGGGAAACTGCCTGATGGAGGGGGATAACTACTGGAAACGGTAGCTAATACCGCATAACGTCGCAAGACCAAAGAGGGGGACCTTCGGGCCTCTTGCCATCAGATGTGCCCAGATGGGATTAGCTAGTAGGTGGGGTAACGGCTCACCTAGGCGACGATCCCTAGCTGGTCTGAGAGGATGACCAGCCACACTGGAACTGAGACACGGTCCAGACTCCTACGGGAGGCAGCAGTGGGGAATATTGCACAATGGGCGCAAGCCTGATGCAGCCATGCCGCGTGTATGAAGAAGGCCTTCGGGTTGTAAAGTACTTTCAGCGGGGAGGAAGGGAGTAAGGTTAATAACCTTATTCATTGACGTTACCCGCAGAAGAAGCACCGGCTAACTCCGTGCCAGCAGCCGCGGTAATACGGAGGGTGCAAGCGTTAATCGGAATTACTGGGCGTAAAGCGCACGCAGGCGGTCTGTCAAGTCGGATGTGAAATCCCCGGGCTCAACCTGGGAACTGCATTCGAAACTGGCAGGCTAGAGTCTCGTAGAGGGAGGTAGAATTCCAGGTGTAGCGGTGAAATGCGTAGAGATCTGGAGGAATACCGGTGGCGAAGGCGGCCTCCTGGACGAAGACTGACGCTCAGGTGCGAAAGCGTGGGGAGCAAACAGGATTAGATACCCTGGTAGTCCACGCCGTAAACGATGTCGATTTGGAGGTTGTGCCCTTGAGGCGTGGCTTCCGGAGCTAACGCGTTAAATCGACCGCCTGGGGAGTACGGCCGCAAGGTTAAAACTCAAATGAATTGACGGGGGCCCGCACAAGCGGTGGAGCATGTGGTTTAATTCGATGCAACGCGAAGAACCTTACCTGGTCTTGACATCCACAGAACACTTCAGAGATGGAGTGGTGCCTTCGGGAACTGTGAGACAGGTGCTGCATGGCTGTCGTCAGCTCGTGTTGTGAAATGTTGGGTTAAGTCCCGCAACGAGCGCAACCCTTATCCTTTGTTGCCAGCGGTCCGGCCGGGAACTCAAAGGAGACTGCCAGTGATAAACTGGAGGAAGGTGGGGATGACGTCAAGTCATCATGGCCCTTACGACCAGGGCTACACACGTGCTACAATGGCGCATACAAAGAGAAGCGACCTCGCGAGAGCAAGCGGACCTCATAAAGTGCGTCGTAGTCCGGATTGGAGTCTGCAACTCGACTCCATGAAGTCGGAATCGCTAGTAATCGTAGATCAGAATGCTACGGTGAATACGTTCCCGGGCCTTGTACACACCGCCCGTCACACCATGGGAGTGGGTTGCAAAAGAAGTAGGTAGCTTAACCTTCGGGAGGGCGCTTACCACTTTGTGATTCATGACTGGGGTGAAGTCGTAACAAGGTAACCGTAGGGGAACCTGCGGTTGGATCACCTCCTTACCTTAAAGAACCTGCCTTTGTAGTGCTCACACAGATTGTCTGATGAAAAGTAAGAAGCAAGGCGTCTTGCGATTGAGACTTCAGTGTCCCCTTCGTCTAGAGGCCCAGGACACCGCCCTTTCACGGCGGTAACAGGGGTTCGAATCCCCTAGGGGACGCCACTTGCTGGTCTGTGAGTGAAAGTCACCTGCCGATATATCTCAAAACTGGCTTGCGAGTCATGTTTGAGATATTTGCTCTTTAAAAATCTGGATCAAGCTGAAAATTGAAACACTGAACAGTGCGAACTGTTCTGTGAGTCTCTCAAATTTTCGCAACTGATGATGTTTTACGAAACATCTTCGGGTTGTGAGGTTAAGCGACTAAGCGTACACGGTGGATGCCCTGGCAGTCAGAGGCGATGAAGGACGTGCTAATCTGCGAAAAGCGCCGGTAAGGTGATATGAACCGTTATAACCGGCGATGTCCGAATGGGGAAACCCAGTGTGACTCGTCACACTATCATTAACTGAATCCATAGGTTAATGAGGCGAACCGGGGGAACTGAAACATCTAAGTACCCCGAGGAAAAGAAATCAACCGAGATTCCCCCAGTAGCGGCGAGCGAACGGGGAGCAGCCCAGAGTCTGAATCAGCATGTGTGTTAGTGGAAGCGTCTGGAAAGTCGCGCGATACAGGGTGACAGCCCCGTACACAAAAGCACACAGGCTGTGAGCTCGAAGAGTAGGGCGGGACACGTGGTATCCTGTCTGAATATGGGGGGACCATCCTCCAAGGCTAAATACTCCTGACTGACCGATAGTGAACCAGTACCGTGAGGGAAAGGCGAAAAGAACCCCGGCGAGGGGAGTGAAAAAGAACCTGAAACCGTGTACGTACAAGCAGTGGGAGCCTCTTTATGGGGTGACTGCGTACCTTTTGTATAATGGGTCAGCGACTTATATTCTGTAGCAAGGTTAACCGAATAGGGGAGCCGAAGGGAAACCGAGTCTTAACTGGGCGTTAAGTTGCAGGGTATAGACCCGAAACCCGGTGATCTAGCCATGGGCAGGTTGAAGGTTGGGTAACACTAACTGGAGGACCGAACCGACTAATGTTGAAAAATTAGCGGATGACTTGTGGCTGGGGGTGAAAGGCCAATCAAACCGGGAGATAGCTGGTTCTCCCCGAAAGCTATTTAGGTAGCGCCTCGTGAATTCATCTCCGGGGGTAGAGCACTGTTTCGGCTAGGGGGCCATCCCGGCTTACCAACCCGATGCAAACTACGAATACCGGAGAATGTTATCACGGGAGACACACGGCGGGTGCTAACGTCCGTCGTGAAGAGGGAAACAACCCAGACCGCCAGCTAAGGTCCCAAAGTCATGGTTAAGTGGGAAACGATGTGGGAAGGCCCAGACAGCCAGGATGTTGGCTTAGAAGCAGCCATCATTTAAAGAAAGCGTAATAGCTCACTGGTCGAGTCGGCCTGCGCGGAAGATGTAACGGGGCTAAACCATGCACCGAAGCTGCGGCAGCGACACTATGTGTTGTTGGGTAGGGGAGCGTTCTGTAAGCCTGCGAAGGTGTGCTGTGAGGCATGCTGGAGGTATCAGAAGTGCGAATGCTGACATAAGTAACGATAAAGCGGGTGAAAAGCCCGCTCGCCGGAAGACCAAGGGTTCCTGTCCAACGTTAATCGGGGCAGGGTGAGTCGACCCCTAAGGCGAGGCCGAAAGGCGTAGTCGATGGGAAACAGGTTAATATTCCTGTACTTGGTGTTACTGCGAAGGGGGGACGGAGAAGGCTATGTTGGCCGGGCGACGGTTGTCCCGGTTTAAGCGTGTAGGTGTGTGTTCCAGGTAAATCCGGTTCACTTTAACACTGAGGCGTGATGACGAGGCACTACGGTGCTGAAGCAACAAATGCCCTGCTTCCAGGAAAAGCCTCTAAGCATCAGGTAACATCAAATCGTACCCCAAACCGACACAGGTGGTCAGGTAGAGAATACCAAGGCGCTTGAGAGAACTCGGGTGAAGGAACTAGGCAAAATGGTGCCGTAACTTCGGGAGAAGGCACGCTGGTGCGTAGGTGAAGTGACTTGCTCACGGAGCTGAAACCAGTCGAAGATACCAGCTGGCTGCAACTGTTTATTAAAAACACAGCACTGTGCAAACACGAAAGTGGACGTATACGGTGTGACGCCTGCCCGGTGCCGGAAGGTTAATTGATGGGGTTATCCGTAAGGAGAAGCTCTTGATCGAAGCCCCGGTAAACGGCGGCCGTAACTATAACGGTCCTAAGGTAGCGAAATTCCTTGTCGGGTAAGTTCCGACCTGCACGAATGGCGTAATGATGGCCAGGCTGTCTCCACCCGAGACTCAGTGAAATTGAACTCGCTGTGAAGATGCAGTGTACCCGCGGCAAGACGGAAAGACCCCGTGAACCTTTACTATAGCTTGACACTGAACATTGAGCCTTGATGTGTAGGATAGGTGGGAGGCTTTGAAGCGTGGACGCCAGTCTGCGTGGAGCCAACCTTGAAATACCACCCTTTAATGTTTGATGTTCTAACGTGGACCCGTAAACCGGGTTGCGGACAGTGTCTGGTGGGTAGTTTGACTGGGGCGGTCTCCTCCTAAAGCGTAACGGAGGAGCACGAAGGTCAGCTAATCCTGGTCGGACATCAGGAGGTTAGTGCAATGGCATAAGCTGGCTTGACTGCGAGAGTGACGGCTCGAGCAGGTGCGAAAGCAGGTCATAGTGATCCGGTGGTTCTGAATGGAAGGGCCATCGCTCAACGGATAAAAGGTACTCCGGGGATAACAGGCTGATACCGCCCAAGAGTTCATATCGACGGCGGTGTTTGGCACCTCGATGTCGGCTCATCACATCCTGGGGCTGAAGTAGGTCCCAAGGGTATGGCTGTTCGCCATTTAAAGTGGTACGCGAGCTGGGTTTAGAACGTCGTGAGACAGTTCGGTCCCTATCTGCCGTGGGCGCTGGAGAATTGAGGGGGGCTGCTCCTAGTACGAGAGGACCGGAGTGGACGCATCACTGGTGTTCGGGTTGTCATGCCAATGGCACTGCCCGGTAGCTAAATGCGGAAGAGATAAGTGCTGAAAGCATCTAAGCACGAAACTTGCCCCGAGATGAGTTCTCCCTGAGACTTTAAGTCTCCTGAAGGAACGTTGAAGACGACGACGTTGATAGGCCGGGTGTGTAAGCGCAGCGATGCGTTGAGCTAACCGGTACTAATGAACCGTGAGGCTTAACCTTACAACGCCGAAGATGTTTTGGCGGTGAGAGATGATTTTCAGCTGATACAGATTAGATTGACAGACCGGAAGGTGTGTTGATAACAGAATTTGCCTGGCGGCACTAGCGCGGTGGTCCCACCTGACCCCATGCCGAACTCAGAAGTGAAACGCCGTAGCGCCGATGGTAGTGTGGGGTCTCCCCATGCGAGAGTAGGGAACTGCCAGGCATCAGACAAAGCAGAAGGCCCGGTCGCAAGACCGGGCCTTCTGCTTTTTCTCGTCTGCGTCATATTCTGAATTACTTACCTGGCGAAGCAAAATCTTGATTAAAATCACCAATCTTATATAACAAATATGTAACATTTTTGATTTTGCAAATGAGTGGCTAAGAATGCAAGCAGGGCACACTCACTAATAGCTTTGGCAGGAGTATTATCATAATGGCTGAAAGCAGCATGACCTCACGAGAATCTCTCACCAGTCGCGATACCCGCCGCCGCGTGTGGGCCATCGTTGGCGCCTCATCGGGTAATCTGGTCGAGTGGTTTGATTTTTATGTTTATTCCTTCTGTTCTCTCTATTTCGCTCACATCTTTTTTCCGGCGGGAAATCCCACCACGCAGTTACTGCAAACAGCCGGTGTTTTCGCTGCCGGTTTTCTGATGCGGCCCATTGGCGGCTGGTTATTCGGGCGTATCGCTGACCGGCACGGACGCAAAACATCCATGTTGATTTCCGTCTGTATGATGTGTCTGGGATCGCTGGTCATCGCCTGTTTGCCGGGCTATGACGCGATTGGTACATGGGCGCCTGCTTTATTGCTGTTGGCCCGTCTGTTTCAGGGATTGTCGGTAGGAGGTGAATATGGCACCAGCGCAACGTATATGAGTGAAGTCGCCGTCGAAGGACGAAAAGGTTTTTATGCCTCTTTTCAGTACGTCACGCTGATTGGCGGACAGTTACTGGCGCTGCTGGTCGTCGTGGTATTACAGCAAGTATTGACGGATGGAGCACTCCGCGCCTGGGGCTGGCGCATTCCATTTGCTCTTGGAGCGGCTCTCGCGATCGTCGCTCTGTGGCTGCGCCGGCAACTGGATGAAACCTCACAGCAAGAAGTCCGGGCGCTTAAAGAAGCGGGCTCATTGAAAGGATTGTGGCGCAATCGCAAAGCTTTCTTGATGGTTCTTGGATTTACCGCTGGGGGATCGCTGACGTTTTACACTTTCACGACCTATATGCAGAAGTATCTGGTAAATACTGCTGGTATGCATGCAAATGTCGCCAGCGTGATCATGACGGTCGCGCTGTTTGTATTTATGCTCATCCAGCCTGTCTTTGGTGCACTGTCGGACCGGATTGGTCGTCGTACCTCAATGCTGCTGTTTGGCGGGCTTGCCACGATATGTACAGTGCCGATCCTTACCGCGTTGCATAGCGTAACGTCTCCTTATATCGCCTTCATGTTAGTGATGCTCGCACTGGTGATCGCCAGTTTTTATACCTCGATCAGTGGGATCTTAAAAGCTGAGATGTTTCCGGCTCAGGTGCGTGCTTTAGGCGTGGGGTTGTCATATGCGGTGGCAAATGCCCTGTTTGGCGGTTCGGCGGAGTATGTTGCGTTATCACTGAAATCCATCGGCTTCGAAACAGCGTTTTTCTGGTATGTCACAGTGATGGGCGCCGTAGCATTTTTCATTTCATTGATGCTACACCGCAAAGGTAAAGGCATTCGCCTTTAATGTCTGGCGAGTTGCCACACGGTATAACCCGTTGTGGCGCCGGCAACATCCCAGGCAAAATCTTTCCAGCTCCAGCCGCTACCCGCAGGGCGGCTGTCCCACCACTCTTTAGAAGCCCCCAGACTGACAGAAAACATCAGTCCATACATTGCGCTGCGATCGCGGCTGATCCCTTGATGCTGCGCGACTTCATTACCCGCAGCGGAGAGCATCGCTGAGCCGAGAAAATGTTGTGCTTTATCCTGACCGCTCCAGCTGTCGTTAGCCATATGACTACAGCCAGTTAATAACAGTGCGCATGTCGGCAAGAGGTATTTCATGTGATCCCTGAAAAAAAAGCCCCATCAGATGACAGGGCTTCAGTTTACAGAATACGGCTAATCAGTTTATCGATGCGGATACGACGCAACCGGCGGATCAGTTTTCGTACTTTCACCGGGTAGTCGGCAATGCTTTGCAAATCCCGATAGTGATTCACCACGGTGGTGTGCGTCCGAATCAGCGCCAGTTCTTTATCACGCTGCGCAGCCAGTTCGTGTTTCGGGTCGTGGATCAGCACCGCATTTTCTAAGTCGAGTCGCCAGGCTCGCGGATTTAAGTTATTCCCCGTCAGCAGGATCCACTCATCATCAACCCACATCCCTTTCAGGTGATAACTGTTATCCTCATCTTTCCACAGGCGAACCACTAATTGGTCGGTGTTCACGTAGTACTGCAGACGGCTGAGGAAACGGCGCAGGTTGATTTCATAGAGGTAAGGCAGTGCGCCGATGATCTTAAATGGTTGATCTTCCGGAATGAAAAAGTCGTTTGCGGTCTTGTCGCCGACGATAATTTCAACCTTTTTGCCTTCGCGTAGCAGTTGAATAATGTTGCGCACCAACACGGCGGGAAGATTGAAGTACGGCGTACAAATAGTCAGTTTATGTTCTGTACACGGCATCAGGTGGAAGATGGTTTTGTTCAGGAGGCTGGATTTCCCCAGACCTACCAGTGGCGTCACGGAAAGTTGTTCATTATCCGCATCCCCCTGAAAATGGTACGTCGCATCCCGTAATGCCTGGCGAAACAGTCGGATTTCGTTTTTAATTTCCGGACTTTTGGGCCGCTCAGGATCGTCCAGACGATTAACGCCACGCCCCTGCACCAGATTCTGCATTACCCAGTTTTGCATCACATCCGCCATTTGCGGGTTACGGATTAACTGGTAACGGTCGTAGCGGTATTTATCGTGCTGATGCAGGTAGACATCATTAAGGCTGGCGCCGCTGTAGAGCACACAATCATCAATGATGAAACCTTTAAAGTGGAGCACACCTAACGCTTCGCGGGTATTGACCGGCACGCCATAAACAGGAATTGAGATGCCTGGATTTTCCTGCGCCAGGCGACAGTACCAGTCTGCGTTAGTATTGGTTGCCGCTGCGCCAATACGGCCACGCTGAGCACGATGCCAGTCGACGAGTACGCAGACTTCCAGTTCCGGACGCTGGCGTTTTGCTTCATACAGTGCGTTAAGAATTCCTTTCCCGCCATCGTCCTGTTCGAGATACAGAGCGACGATATAGATTCGGCGCGTTGCGCTGGCTATCTTCGCGAGCAACGTCTCCCTGAAATCGGCGGGAGAATAGAAAAAGGCAACATCATCCGCTGACTGAGAAATCTTTGGTAGTTGGGCAAGGTGTTGTTGATGTTTATTACGCTTAAATTTTGACAACATCACAGTGCGTTTCTTCTCTGTTTATTAAAGGGTCTTCTGTACTATGCAGACGACATAAGCGGACAATAATAACACCTGGCCTGCCAGAGTGGTCAACATTTCCAGTACCTTACTCAGGATTCTTCCGTCTTTGTCAGTTGGAGCGATAAGCCCACGATCCCATCCTCCAGTTGAATATCGACATCGAACCCCAGTTTTCGCGCCAGTGTCACCATGCCGCGATTGTTCGGCATAGTAATCCCGTTCAAGCGTCTAAGTCCGTGATCTCGCGTATAACTGATAAGCTTTTCAAGCAATCGCCGTCCAAGACCCAGCCCTTTCAAATCGGAACGCACCAGCACGGCGAATTCGGCATCAATATTGTCAGGATCGGATATTGCGCGGGTGACGCCGAGGATCTCCTCGCTATCTCCCGTGCGGCGTACTGCCACAAAGGCCATTTCCCGATCGTAGTCGATCTGCGTCATATTCGCTAAATCATCATGGGTAAATTCGTTGATCTCACTGAAGTAGCGGTAATAGAGATCCTCTTTGGTAACCTGGGCAATAAACTGCTGCAAATGAGGTTCGTCTTCCGGAAGAATAGGGCGGAACAGGCACTGTTCGCCATTTTTCATCTCAACCCGCTCTTCCAAATGCTGCGGATAAGGGCGGATCGCCAGGCGTGTTTCACCATTGCCAACATATGGCGCAATCGTCATGGTGACATCCAGCGCAATAAATTCACTGCCGGACACGAGTAACGGGTGAATATCGAGGCGATCGATTTCCGGGCAATCGACAATCAGGTTCGATACCTGCACCAAAAACTGACTCAGACCGGCAATATCCAGCGAGCGTAGCGCACTGCGGCCGCGGATCTTCTTACTTTTAATGGCCTGAATCACCAGGTAGCGCGCAAGGTTCATATTCAAAGGCGGTAACGCGACTGCTGCCTGGTCCTCGGCCCGCCATTCAACGCCACCTTCGCCCAACATGATCAGAGGGCCAAAGACCGGATCGTGCTCTACCACCACACGCAGTTCCTGGGCTCCGGCGCGATTGGCCATACTTTGCACCTGCAAACCATGTATACGCGCCTGTGGCCAGTTCATTTTCACACGGTCGATAATTGCATCTGCTGCTTGCTGCACCTCTTTTGCAGTACGCAAATAGAGCATAACGCCCTGAACTTCAGATTTATGTGGAATATCCGGGGAGCGCAGTTTTAACGCGACCGGGTAGCCAATTTGCTCGGCGATATGAACGGCTTCAGCGCTATCTCCGGCAACCCAGGTGGGTAAGGTTTGTAACCCCCATGCCTGAAAAATTGGCTGGACCTGGTGCGTGTCCAGTGTAGTGGTGCCCTCTGCAACGGACTGGCGCAACAGGTTGTGCGCCTCGGCGGTATCGGCTGCCTGGCTGAGTGATATAGCCGGGGTTTCACGCAATTGCTTCTGGTTACGGCGATATTCCACCATATGCATAAATGCGGTAATGGTGCCTTCCGGTGTGCGGTAAGTTGGCAACCCGGCCTCGCTGAATAAGCGCCGCGCATCCTGCGACGAAAACTCGCCGCACCAGTTAGTCAGCACCGTAATATACTTGCCGCGTGGGTGCTTTTTCAGGGCATCGATTAACGCCTGTGCGCTGTCACTGCCTGGTGCCGTGGCGCTTGGCGCATGGATCACCAGCAATGCATCGTAATCCTGGCAATCCAGCAAAATATTAAGTGCGGTAATGTAACGCTCCGTACTGGCGTCGTCGCGCAGATCCAGCGGGTTACCGACCGTGACGTAGTCTGGCAGTGCTGCCTGCAATTGCGCGACGGTTTCCTCGCTGAGCGTGGCCAGTTTGCCATTGCGTGACCATAACTCATCAAGTGCCAGCGCTGCGGGAGCGGCCCCGTTGCTCAGGATCATGAGGCGCTCGCCTCGCAGTGGCCGCATATGGCTGAGGGTTTCAACAGCGGAGAAAAGCTCATGCGTGTCCTGCACACGCAACAATCCCGCGCGCTGGATGGCTGCATCCCAGGCCGGATCAATCCCAGCGTGTGAATGCAGCAGTTTTTGCGCTTCCGGGCTACGACCGCTTTTGATCACCAGAATCGGTTTATTGCGCGAGGCGCTACGCGCGGCGGAGACAAAACGTCGGGCATCGCTGAGATGCTCCAGATACAACAGAATGGCACTGGTTTTACTGTCACGGGCGAGGAAATCCAGCAGTTCATCGACGTCTATATCGAGACTGTCGCCCAGCGCAATAAAATAAGAGAACCCCATTTCCCGCTGCTGCGCCCAGTCAAGAATAGTATTGGAAACGGCCGAGGACTGAGAAATAAACGCCAGTTTGCCGCGCGTGATAGGTACCGGGGAAAAACTGGCGTTGAGCCCCTGCCACGGTGCTAACAAACCGAGGCTGTTCGGGCCGAGCAACCGCATCTGATAGCGGCTGGCGCAGGCGAGTAATTCGCCGTGCTGTTCCGGCGTGGCCGAGAGAATAATGCAGGTCTTACAGCCTTTTTGCCCAAGGGCGTCCAGCAGGGAGAGGTTACGCTTTGCGTGCGTGCAGAGTACCGCCAAATCCGGCGTAAAAGGCAGGCTGGCCACATCCGGCCAGGCCAGTACACCCAGCACCGCTTTCCATGTGGGCGTAACGGGTAAGACAGGCCCGGCAAAACCGCCCGCCAATAAATTGCGCATCATCAGAAAACCGGCCCGATCCGGCTTCATTGAAGCGCCCACTACCGCGATCGATTTAGGACGTAATAACGCTTCCAGCCCTCGTTGGCTCATACCGGCCTCCATTAAAGAGTGACCAGATGATTTTAAACGCTTTCTGCGTCGCTTGCTGTGATGGCGGATGGATGATGCGGTTTACCCGCCAGATAGCGTTCGCGAAACAGTGTGAAATGGCAGCCTAAAGCCTGTGCCGCAACGGTGTCTTTCGCCAGATCCAGCAAGGCGATAGCCACTTCGGCCGTACAGTACTGATCTTCCGCATGCGCTTCACGCAGGCGATAGGCGGAAACCCGCGATAAATCCACGGAAATCACCGGTAAAGCATCCAGATAAGGACTCTTGCGGAACATTTTTCGCGCTTCGGTCCAGGTGCCGTCGAGCATAATAAATAGCGGTGGTTTACCCGCTGGCGGCACGCTCAATACCTGGCGTTCACTGCCCGCATACGATGCCGGAAACACTACCATCGGTTGATATTCGTCGCTGCTGCAGAGATCAATCAGTGCTTTTGGCGGCGCTGTACGTGACCACTGGAAAGCCAGCGTATCCGGCAGAATATCGGCAATCAGTCGACCAGTATTGCTTGGCTTCATAGGTTCGGTGTCGAACATCACCAGGCAAAAACGACTGTTAGCCACCGAGGGTTTGAGCGTGTCACACAGGCATTGCCGTTGCGGTAGCAGGCAGCGCTGGCAGCGGCGAATGCGGTTACCGCGCGCCAGAAAAGGGCGCGTTGCGCGGGCAAGGCGTTGAGCACGGAGTTGAAGAACGGCGTTGTCGGTCATGAGGATCGCATTGAAAAAACGCCATTGTCGCAGAGGTGAAAACGCGGCACAAGATGCGCCCCGACGGGATTAAAGTGATTCGTTGAGCCAGCTATCAAACGGTGCTTTCGGCATCGCGCCGCTTAGCATGTCCACCACTTCACCCTTTTTGAATAGCATAATGGTTGGAATACTGCGGATACGGAAACGGGCGCTCAGTTCGCGCTCAGCTTCAGTGTTCACTTTCACAAAACGCACTTTGCCGCTGCGTTCTTCCGCCACATCTTCAAAGATAGGCGCAAAGTTACGGCACGGGCCACACCAGGGTGCCCAAAAATCCACGACCACGGGTAAATCGTCTTTGAGCAGTTTATCCAGCGTTTCGCCGGTGGCATTAATCACATCGCCATCAAACAGCTCGTGCCCACAGCGCCCACATTTCGCGCCGTCGTTCATTCTGTCTTCAGGAAGGCGATTCAACGCCTGGCAGCTTGCACATACGGTATTCATAACTAACCTCAGGGAAGCGTGGGTACAAAGCGGCTTTTCACCGGTATGTTTCTTCAATGTTACATATTATTAATAAGATGGTTTTAAACGACAATGCGATTTATTCAATGAGTACAATAGTCGATAGCTTTTGAACGAATTAATGGCTAAGCGCAAGGACATCAGGTAATCTGCGCGCTTCGCGCAGCGCTGGTGGAGAAAAGCATGAACGATGAAATTAAAAACAAAAGCGGCAAGGTCAAAGTGATGTATGTCCGCAGTGATGATGATTCCGATAAACGTGGCCATAACCCGCGCACCGGGAAAGGACCAGCACGCTCGGGATCGTCTCGTGCAGACGGAGGCCGTCGCCCCGCCCGTGATGACAGAAACCGCTCTCAACGTGATGATCGCAGCGGTCGTCCGCAGCGTGACGAGAGAAGCCGCCCGGCTCGCGAAGATTTTAGCCGTCAAAGTGATTCGCCGTGGCGCACCGTTTCCCGCGCACCGGGTGACGATACGCCGGAAAAACCGGATCACGGCGGGATCAGTGGTAAAAGCTATATCGACCCGGAAGTGCTGCGCCGTCAGCGTGCGGAAGAGACGCGCGTTTATGGCGAAAATGCCTGTCAGGCATTGTTCAGCAGCCGTCCGGATTCTATCGTGCGCGCCTGGTTTGTTCAGAGCGTCACACCGCGCTTTAAAGAAGCGCTGCGCTGGATGGCGGCAAACCGCAAAGCGTACCACGTGGTTGATGAAGCCGAACTGGCAAAAGCATCCGGTACCGAGCATCACGGCGGTGTGTGCTTCCTGATTAAAAAACGCAATGGCCAGAGTGTACAGAAATGGGTGGCCAGCGCAGGTGCGGAAGATTGCGTGCTGGCGCTGGAAGATGTGGGCAACCCGCACAACCTGGGCGCTATTATGCGTAGCTGCGCGCACTTCGGCGTTAAAGGCGTGGTATTGCAGGATGCGGCAGTGATTGAATCAGGCGCGGCCGTTCGCACAGCAGAAGGCGGTGCGGAGCATGTTCAGGCAATCACGGGTGACAGCTTTGCGGATGCGCTGGAAGAATTCCGCCAGGCCGGATATGCGTTGGTCACGACCTCCAGCCATAATGGTACCCCGCTGTTCAAAGCAGAGTTGCCGAAGAAAATGGTGCTGGTGCTGGGTCAGGAACGCGATGGTTTATCCGATGCCACACTTTCCCGTGCGGATCTGAGCGTTTCCATTGACGGTACTGGCAACGTTGAAAGCCTCAACGTTTCTGTCGCGACCGGTGTGTTGCTTGCCGAGTGGTGGCGTCAGAATAAAGCGTAACAACGCAAACCGCAGGCCGGACAGGGCGTTACCTTCTTCCGGCCTGCAATTTCCTCTTTATTCGCCAAATTACGCTTTACTCGCTTTGTGCCGGCAGGGTTGGCATCCAGTCGATTTGCGTTTCCCCCTGTTTTTCCAGCCACTGATTCGCCAGAACAAAATGATTGCAGCCAAAAAAGCCGCGATGGGCTGAAAGGGGAGAAGGGTGCGGTGCTTTCAGAACATGATGACGTTTGCCGTCGATAATCGCGCCTTTCTTCTGCGCGTGTGATCCCCACAGTAAAAACACCACGCCTTCGCGATGCTCGTTAATCAGGCTGATAACTTTGTCGGTGAAGGTTTCCCAGCCGAGACTGGCGTGCGAGTGGGCCTGACCGGCTCGAACGGTCAGCACCGTGTTTAACAACAACACTCCCTGGCGCGCCCAGCTCTCCAGGTAACCGTGTTCCGGGCGGACAAAACCCGGCTGAGATTTCTCCAGCTCTTTATACATATTCAGTAGCGAGGGCGGAATAGCCACTCCTGGCCGTACCGAAAAGGCCAGACCGTGCGCCTGGCCTGGCCCGTGATAGGGATCCTGGCCGAGGATCACTACCTTAACGTCACTCAGTTCAGTGAAGCGAAAGGCGTTAAATACATCTTTTTGCGGTGGGTAGATGGTTACGCCGGACTGGCGCTCTGCGGCGACAGTGTTCAGCGTATTAATAAAGTAGGGCTGCTGTTTTTCATCTGCCAGCACGTCATGCCATGTTAATGAAGTGGTCATCCCGCTCTCCTGCGAAGTTCGTTCCCCGTAGCTTAACTGCTTCTACCCATAGCGTAAAATTCCCTTTCTCCGTCAATCAATTAAACCCAAAAAAATTTGAAAATTTACAAAAATTTTAAGATTCCCTGTGTGGCGTAACTTGATATAAAACAAGAATATTCCCCTATCACCACTTTTACTGTGTGGTTTTTGTTGATTTAAATCAAAGAATGCGGGCTGGCGGGCTGGTATATAAACAATCAGACAACAATGGTTTTACCAATTGGCCGGATGCATCCGGCGAAATCAAATATTGCGCCCATGGGAGGCTATTCATGATTACTGGTATCCAAATTACGAAAGCAGCAAACGACAACCTGTTAAATTCATTCTGGCTGCTGGATAACGAAAAAGGCGAAGCCCGTTGCGTCTGTGCGAAAGGCGGTTATGCAGAAGATGAAGTGGTTGCTGTCAGCAAGCTGGGCGATATTGAATACCGTGAAATTCCGATGGAAGTGAAACCGGAAGTGCGTGTTGAAGGCGGTCAGCACCTGAATGTTAACGTGCTGCGCCGTGAAACACTGCTCGATGCCGTGGAACATCCGGAAAAATACCCGCAACTGACCATCCGCGTTTCGGGTTATGCAGTGCGTTTTAACTCTCTGACTCCAGAACAGCAGCGCGACGTTATTGCTCGTACTTTCACAGAAAGCCTGTAATTTCAGGCAGTCATAAAAAAGCCGGGACATTCCCGGCTTTTTTTTATTCTTCGGATTTTAGCTGTTCGCTGCTACTCGGTTTGCGTCGCTTACCAATGTTTTTGGTATCGCGGTGGCGCTGTTTCACACGCGGTTTCTCTTTATCTTTCTCTTTCTTTTTCTCTTCGCGTTTTGCCAGCACTTTTTTCGACGGCTTGCCTTTCAGCTTTTCACTTGGGATACGTGTCTTAGGACGCAGTTCATCAATGACACGGGCTTTCAGCGGCTCTTCGACATAGCGGCCTACTTTCCCCAGCAGTAAGTGATCGTGCGCTTCGACGAGGGAGATCGCCGTGCCTTTACGACCCGCACGACCAGTACGGCCAATACGATGCAGATAGGTATCGCCGCTACGAGGCATGTCGAAGTTAAAGACGTGGCTCACGTCCGGAATATCAATGCCGCGTGCAGCAACATCAGTGGCGACCAGCACATTCACACGGCCATCAGTCAGACGCTTAATGGCCTCATTGCGTTTTAGCTGCACCATTTCGCCTTCGAGATAGCAGTTGTTGATGCCGGCTTCGCGCAGCCAGGCCGCCAGCTCATGCACACGCTCGCGTTTGCGCACAAAAACAATCGAACGGCTCATCTCAGGTTGTTTCAGCAGATGCACGAGCAGCGCTGTTTTATGTGCCACATCATCAGCGCGGTAATACCATTGATGGATTTTTTTACGTTCGCGCGTAGATGGCGTAGCGGACACCTCTACCGGATCTTCCAGCAGACGTTCGGCAAAATCTTTGATTGCCTCGCCTTCCAGCGTCGCAGAAAACAGCATGGTCTGTTTGCGCCAGCGCGTTTCACCTGCGATATGCTCGATATCCTGCGCAAAACCCATGTCCACCATACGATCGGCTTCGTCGAGGATCAGCGTTTCGACTGCGCGGCAGTCAAAGTTTTCTTCTTTAATGTATTGCAGCAGGCGGCCGGTGGTCGCGACCACGATGTCCTGGTTTTCGCTGAATACTTCGGCATGGTTCATATACGCCACGCCGCCCGTGATGGTAGCGATATCCAGATGGGTATTAGCCGCCAGTTCACGCGCATGATCGGCAACCTGCATCGCCAGTTCGCGGGTCGGGGTCAGGATCAAAATACGCGGCGGGCCGGATTTCTTACGTGGAAAGTCCAGAAGGTGCTGCAACGCAGGCAGCAGATATGCCGCCGTTTTGCCGGTGCCGGTAGGCGCGGAACCGAGAACATCACGCCCTTCAAGCGCAGGCGGAATAGCGGCGGCCTGGATGGCGGTCGGGCGTGTAAAGCCTTTAGTCTGGAGTGCATCCAGCAGGCTGTCGTCAAGTTCGAGTTCGGAAAAAGTCGTTACAGTCATGATCTACCTCTGTGTGGGGCGCTGATTATAGACGTTACGGCTGCAATCTTCATCTGTTGTCTGCTTATCGCTTTTCCGGCGCTTCGCTTTCACCTATGCTACACCTGTTTTCCGTATTGAGGTTGTAAAGATGTCCCAGCCAAAGGCTCAGTTTCGCCGTGATGGCTTCACGTTTAAAGCGTTCTTCGTCGCGCACGACCGCTGTGCCATGAAAGTCGGCACGGATGGCGTGATGTTAGGCGCCTGGTCGCCTGTTTCCAAAGCCCGCCATGTGCTGGATATTGGCACAGGCAGCGGTTTGCTGGCGCTGATGCTGGCGCAACGTACCCCGCAAACTGTCACTATCGATGCCGTGGAACTCGATGAGCAAGCCGCCATGCAGGCACAGGAAAATGTGCAGGCATCGCCCTGGCGTGAGCGGATCACCGTGCATCAGGCTGATATTCGTCAATGGAGTGTGGAAAATACGGCACGTTATGATCTGATAGTCAGTAATCCGCCCTATTTTGACGAGGGGGTGAAATGCGCAACGCCAGAGCGTGAACGCGCCCGTTACACCACCACGCTCGATCACCAGACGCTGCTGGACATTGCGGCGACGCTTATCACTGAAGAGGGCTTTTTCTGTGTTGTCTTGCCGGTGGAGGCCAGCGAGGCGTTTACGGGCAAAGCGCAGAGCATCGGCTGGCATCTGCGCTTACGCACCGACGTGATGGAAACGGAAGGGCGACTGCCGCACCGTGTTTTGCTCGCATTCTCTCCGCGCCCGGGTGAGATCTTTGCCGATCGCCTGGCGATCCGCGGACCGGATCAGCGCTATTCCGACAGTTATACTGCGCTGACCCAGGCTTTTTATGTGTTTATGTAATTGCGCGGCGTGAGCACCGTCGGCCCCGACACTGGCAGCATTTCCGGGTAGTCCAGCGTATAGTGCAGCCCGCGGCTCTCTTTCCGCTCCATTGCGCAGCGCACAATTAGCTCAGCCACCTGTACCAGGTTGCGCAATTCCAGCAGATTATTGGAAACACGGAAGTTGGCGTAATACTCGTCGATTTCCTGTTGCAGCAGTGTAATTCGGCGTAACGCGCGTTCCAGTCGCTTGGTGGTGCGCACAATGCCCACATAATCCCACATAAACAGTCGCAACTCGTGCCAGTTATGCTGCAGGATCACGCGCTCATCGGCGTCATCAACGCGGCTTTCGTCCCATGCCGGCAGCACCGACGCCGCCTCGATAACCGGTATCTGGCGAGAGATAGCTTCCGCTGCCGACCAGCCATAGACAAGGCATTCGAGCAGCGAATTTGATGCCATTCGATTGGCGCCGTGCAGCCCGGAATAACTCACTTCACCAACGGCATAGAGGCCGTTAACATCGGTTTGCCCATGCTGGTCAATCATTACGCCGCCGCAGGTGTAGTGCGCAGCAGGCACAATCGGCACGGGCTCTTTGGTCAGGTCCAGGCCAAGGCCAAGCAGCTTTTCATAGATCATGGGAAAATGGTGGCGCACAAACGCTTCCGGTTTGTGGCTGATATCGAGATACATGCAATCCACACCAAGGCGTTTCATTTCATGGTCGATGGCGCGGGCGACCACATCGCGTGGAGCGAGTTCAGCCCGGGAATCAAAGTCCGGCATAAAACGGGTACCGTCCGGGCGCTTCAAGTGTGCTCCCTCGCCACGTAGTGCTTCTGTCAGCAGAAAGTTACGCGCCTGAGGGTGGAATAACGCGGTGGGATGGAACTGATTAAATTCCATATTCGCCACCCGGCAACCGGCGCGCCAGGCCATGGCTATTCCATCGCCGGAGGCGATATCCGGGTTTGTGGTGTACTGGTACACCTTTGAGGCGCCACCGGTTGCCAGCACAACCGCTTTCGCCTGGCAGGTTTCGACTTGCTCTTTATTGCGGTTCCACACCCACGCGCCAACAACACGACGCGCACCAGGCAGGCCCACTTTGTCGGAGATGATCAGGTCCACGGCATTACAGCGTTCCAGCACACGGATATTCGGGTGATGAATGGCTTGGCTGACCAGCGTATTTTCCACTTCTTTACCGGTGGCATCGGCAGCGTGAAGAATGCGGCGATGGCTGTGGCCGCCTTCTCGGGTCAGGTGATAGCCCGACTCACCGTTGGCGGTCATTTCGGTGTCAAACAATACACCCTGCTCGATAAGCCATTGCACACAAGGGCGTGCATTGCTAGCGACAAACTCTGCCGCCTCACGCTCGACGATACCGGCACCGGCAATCAGCGTATCTTCCACATGGGATGCAATGCTGTCGGTTTCATCGAAAACGGCGGCGATTCCACCCTGAGCATAGAAGGTTGAGCCTTCGCTGATCGGCCCTTTGCTCAATACGATGACCTTATGCTGTGCAGCCAGGCGTAATGCGACGGATAAGCCAGCGGCACCGCTGCCGATCACCAGTACATCACAAGAGAGTTCTGACGTTGTATTCATAATCTGTGTTTAATTTACTAAACAATGTTCGGCCAGCATAGCACCAGTATGCGCATTTGATGAGGGTTTTTTTGGCTTTTGTATGGAAGACTAAACACAAAATGTCCGCCAGGGTAAGGAGACAAGACGTGCGGGAGCATGATGTAGATCGTTAGTAAGCGCTTATTAGAGATGAAAAAAAAGCGATATTGCGATACTCTCTGGCGATCTTAAGGTCTTTTCTTTGAGAAAGTACATTGGCCAGGGTTTGTAGACTTATAATGAGAGAGAATGAAAAGTCTGCAGAACGCTGCACAAAAACAAAGGCGTAACGGAACTTAATCACGAACCTGCTCTCTAATTGGCTGCTTGCTCATAGTGCAGTATTGGAGTGGCGTTTCTGGATACGCGTGGAAATTGGTTTTGGGGAGACTTTACCTCGGATGAGCGAGCAGTTAACGGATCAGGTCCTTGTTGAAAGGGTTCAGAAAGGAGATCAGAAAGCGTTCAACTTACTGGTGGTGCGCTACCAGCATAAAGTGGCGAGTCTGGTTTCCCGCTATGTCCCCTCGGGCGATGTGCCTGATGTCGTACAAGAGTCATTTATAAAGGCCTATCGTGCGCTTGATTCGTTCAGGGGAGATAGTGCTTTTTATACCTGGCTATACCGAATTGCTGTGAACACAGCAAAAAATTACCTGGTCGCCCAAGGGCGCAGGCCGCCATCCAGTGATGTGGATGCGATTGAAGCAGAAAACTTCGAAAGTGGCGGTGCATTGAAAGAAATTTCGAACCCTGAGAACTTAATGTTGTCAGAAGAACTGAGACAAATAGTTTTCCGTACTATTGAGTCGCTCCCGGAAGATTTACGCATGGCAATTACGTTGCGGGAGTTGGATGGCCTTAGCTATGAAGAAATTGCAGCCATCATGGATTGCCCGGTAGGTACAGTCCGTTCACGTATTTTCCGTGCGCGGGAAGCTATTGATAATAAAGTTCAACCGCTTATCAGGCGTTGACGATAGCGGGATACTGAAAAAGGTATTAGGCATGCAGAAAGAAAAACTTTCCGCTTTAATGGATGGTGAAACGCTGGATAACGAGCTGCTCTCCGAGCTGTCTCAGGATCCGCAGATGCAGCAAACATGGGCAAGCTATCACCTTATCCGCGATGCTATGCGCGGTGATACTGCCGATGTCATCCATTTCGATATCTCAGCCCAAGTCATGGCCGCGATTGAGAATGACCCCGTTCAACCGACGGCGCCATTGATTCCCGAAGCACAACCGGCTCCTCACCAGTGGCAGAAAATGCCGTTCTGGCACAAGGTTCGCCCGTGGGCGAGCCAGCTTACCCAGATGGGCGTTGCTGCGTGTGTATCGCTTGCTGTAATTGTTGGCGTTCAGCACTATAATGGCCAGGCTGAATCCACCCAACAGCCCGAAGCGCCGGTGTTTAATACATTGCCGATGATGGGTAAAGCCAGCCCGGTGAGTCTGGGCGTGCCTGCAGATGCAACGGCAAGTGGCGGTCAGCAACAGCAAGTGCAGGAACAGCGTCGCCGTATTAATGCCATGCTGCAGGATTACGAACTGCAACGTCGTCTGCACTCCGAACAGCTTCAGTTTGAGCAGGCGCAAACGCAGCAAGCCGCTGTGCAGGTGCCGGGAAACCAAACTTTAGGAACGCAATCGCAGTAATGAAGCAACTTTGGTGTGCCATGTCTTTTGTGGCTGCTGGCCTGTTCTTCTCTGGTAACGCCTCGGCTGATGTTTCGTCCGGGGCGTTGTTACAGCAAATGAATGTGGCAAGCCAGTCGCTCAACTACGAACTCTCTTTTATCAGCATCAACAAGCAGGGTGTCGAATCGTTACGTTATCGCCATGCGCGCCTTAACGATCAGCCGCTTGCGCAGATGTTGCAAATGGACGGCCCTCGCCGCGAGGTTGTGCAGCGCGGTAATGAAATCAGCTACTTTGAACCGGGGCTTGAGCCCTTTACGCTTAACGGCAATTATATTGTCGATTCTCTGCCCACGCTGGTTTATACAGATTTCAAACGTCTTTCTCCCTACTATGATTTTATTTCTGTAGGGCGCACGCGTATTGCCGACAGGCTCTGTGAAGTGATCCGCGTCGTGGCGCGCGACGGTACGCGTTACAGCTACATCGTCTGGATGGACTCTGACACCCACCTGCCGATGCGCGTGGATTTACTCGATCGTGATGGCGAAACCCTGGAGCAATTTCGGGTGATCGCATTCACGGTTAACGGTCAGGTCGCCAATAGCATGCAAACGCTGGCAAAAGCCAGCCTGCCGCCGCTGCTTTCCGTCCCGGCGGGCGATAACGTTGACTTTAACTGGGTGCCAACCTGGTTGCCCCAGGGGTTTAGCGAAGTCTCCAGCAGCCGTCGTCAGTTGCCAACGATCGATGTTCCCGTTGAGTCGCGCCTCTATTCCGACGGCTTGTTTAGCTTTTCGATCAACGTTAACCGCGCCAACCAAAACAGCAGCGATCAGATGCTGCGCACCGGCCGACGCACGGTCATGACGAGCGTTCGTGATAACGCCGAAATTACCATCGTTGGCGAACTGCCCCCGCAAACCGCAAAACGTCTTGCGGATAGCCTCAAATTCAAGGCCGCGCAATGATCAAAGAGTGGGCGACCGTCGTCTCCTGGCAAAACGGTGAAGCATTAGTTGAATGCGATGTTAAAGCTTCGTGCAGCAGCTGCGCTTCCCGCGCCGGCTGCGGCAGTCGCGTGCTGAACAAACTGGGGCCGCAAACGACCCATACGCTCGCAGTCCCCTGCGCTGAACCGCTGGTGGCCGGGCAGAAAGTCGAACTGGGCATTGCCGAAGCCAGTCTGCTTGGCTCGGCGGTACTGGTCTATATGTCACCGCTGGTCGGGCTGTTTGTGATGGGTGCGATTTTTCAGGCGTTGTTCGGCCAGGATATGGCGGCACTGTGCGGTGCGGTGCTTGGCGGTGTCGGCGGCTTTCTGCTGGCGCGCGGCCTGTCGCCGAAACTGGCTTCCCGCCAGGAATGGCAGCCGGTAATTATCAGCGTCGGCCTGCCGCCGAACCTTGTCCGCATCGACGATGCCTCCGCAGAAAGCCAACCGTGATCCCGCTTTACGAAGCGTCATCGCCGTGGCGCTTCTCTTGCCAGTATGAGCATTTCCCCGCATTAAGGTTGTAGTGTAGAATGCGGCGTTTCAGTACATTTGACGTCAGGCGCGAACAGGCCTCTTAGTTACTCGTAAGGCATAAAATCTCACTATATGAAGAATATTCGTAACTTTTCGATCATCGCTCACATCGACCACGGTAAGTCGACGCTGTCTGACCGTATCATCCAGATTTGCGGTGGTCTTTCCGATCGCGAAATGGAAGCTCAGGTACTGGATTCCATGGATCTTGAGCGCGAGCGCGGTATCACCATCAAAGCGCAGAGCGTTACGCTGGACTACAAAGCCAACAACGGCGAAACCTACCAGCTGAACTTTATCGATACTCCCGGTCACGTTGACTTCTCCTATGAGGTTTCCCGCTCGCTGGCCGCCTGTGAAGGCGCGCTGCTGGTGGTCGATGCCGGTCAGGGCGTAGAAGCACAGACGCTGGCGAACTGCTATACCGCCATCGAGATGGATCTGGAAGTGGTGCCGGTACTGAACAAAATCGATCTGCCCGCCGCCGATCCTGAGCGTGTGGCCGAAGAGATTGAAGACATCGTCGGGATTGACGCGACAGATGCCGTGCGCTGCTCAGCAAAAACTGGCGTTGGCGTGCCGGATGTCCTGGAGCGACTGGTGCGCGACATTCCCCCGCCGGAAGGCGATCCGGATGCCCCGTTGCAGGCACTGATTATCGACTCCTGGTTCGATAACTACCTGGGTGTCGTTTCCCTGGTGCGTATCAAGAACGGTACGATGCGCAAGGGCGATAAGATCAAGGTCATGAGCACCGGTCAGGTCTACAACGCTGACCGTCTTGGCATCTTTACCCCGAAACAGGTCGACCGTACTGAGCTGAAATGCGGCGAAGTAGGCTGGCTGGTCTGCGCCATCAAAGATATTCTCGGCGCGCCGGTAGGGGATACCCTGACCGCAGCCCGTAACCCGGCGGAAAAAGCGCTGCCAGGGTTTAAAAAAGTGAAACCGCAGGTATACGCCGGTCTGTTCCCGGTGAGTTCGGATGATTATGAAAACTTCCGCGATGCGCTCGGCAAACTGAGCCTCAACGATGCATCCCTGTTCTACGAACCGGAAAGTTCTACCGCGCTGGGCTTCGGTTTCCGCTGTGGCTTCCTGGGTCTGTTGCACATGGAGATCATTCAGGAACGTCTGGAGCGTGAATACGATCTGGATCTGATCACCACTGCGCCGACCGTAGTCTATGAAGTTCAGACGACTAACAAAGAAGTGGTGTATGTCGACAGCCCTTCCAAGCTGCCGCCGCTTAACAACATTGAAGAGCTGCGTGAGCCGATTGCGGAGTGTCACATGCTGTTGCCGCAGGAGTACCTGGGTAACGTAATCACGTTGTGTGTAGAAAAACGCGGCGTGCAGACCAACATGGTTTACCACGGTAACCAGGTTGCGCTGACTTATGAAATTCCGATGGCGGAAGTGGTACTGGACTTCTTCGACCGTCTGAAATCGACCTCACGTGGTTATGCCTCGCTAGATTACAACTTTAAACGCTTCCAGGCGTCCAACATGGTGCGCGTAGACGTGCTGATCAACGGTGAGCGTGTGGATGCGCTGGCGCTGATCACCCACTATGAGAACGCGCCGTACCGTGGCCGCGAGCTGGTGGAGAAGATGAAAGATCTGATCCCTCGCCAGCAGTTTGATATCGCGATTCAGGCGGCAATCGGTAACCACATTATTGCCCGCTCAACGGTGAAACAGCTGCGTAAGAACGTACTGGCGAAATGCTACGGTGGTGACGTCAGTCGTAAGAAAAAGCTGCTGCAGAAACAGAAGGAAGGTAAGAAACGCATGAAGCAGGTCGGCAACGTCGAGCTGCCGCAGGAAGCGTTCCTCGCCATTCTGCATGTGGGCAAAGAGAGCAAATAATCTTAAGGAGTTGGCATGGCGAACATGTTTGCCCTGATCCTGGTGATCGCGACACTGGTGACGGGACTTTTATGGTGCCTGGATAAGTTCATTTTTGCACCAAAACGCCGGGAACGTCAGGCCGCCGCGCAGGTTGCCACAGGTGATGCTCTCGACAAAAAAACGCTGAAGAAAGTCGGTCCGAAGCCAGGCTGGCTGGAGACCGGTGCTTCTGTTTTCCCGGTACTGGCGATTGTGCTGGTGGTGCGCTCATTTATTTATGAGCCATTCCAGATCCCCTCGGGTTCCATGATGCCCACATTGCTGATTGGTGACTTTATCCTTGTGGAGAAATTCGCCTACGGCATTAAAGATCCGATCTACCAGAAAACGTTGATCGAGACCGGCCACCCAAAACGTGGAGATATCGCAGTGTTTAAATACCCTGACGATCCGCGTCTGGATTACATCAAACGTGTGGTGGGCTTACCGGGCGATAAAGTGAGCTATGATCCGGTGAGCAAGCAGGTCACGGTACAGCCGAACTGCAGCTCGGGTCAGGCATGTGACAACGCATTGCCGATCACTTACAGCAATGTGGAAGCCAGCGATTTTGTGCAGACTTTCGGCCGCCGTTCCGGTGGCGAAGCGAGCAGCGGCTTCTTCCAGATGCCAAAAGGCGAGACGTTGCCGGATGGTGTGCGTCTGGCGGAGCGTAAAGAGACGCTGGGCGATGTGACCCACCGTATTCTGACAGTGCCAATTGCGCAGGATCAGCTCGGTATTTATTACCGTCAGCAGGGCCAGCAACTGGCGACGTGGATTGTTCCGCCGGGTCACTACTTTATGATGGGCGACAACCGCGATAACAGCGCAGACAGCCGTTATTGGGGCTTTGTGCCGGAAGCCAATCTGGTCGGGCGCGCAACGGCCATCTGGATGAGCTTCGAAAAACAGGAAGGTGAATGGCCGACAGGTGTACGCCTGAATCGTATCGGCGGCATTCATTAATTCACCAGGGCGCTATCATTGCGATTGCGCCCTGAATTATTTCCACGATTATTCCCTTCAGACTAACGACAACCCCCGTCGTTGCGTATAGAATATTCCCCCGAAGTTTGAGGCTGGCTCCTCCGGGTGCCACAGCACACGAAACCGCGTTGGTTTTCTCAGGTCGGTTTCGTGTGCTGCATTGTTGACGCATTTATTTATTGGTATCGCATGAACCCCATCGTAATTAATCGGCTTCAACGGAAGCTGGGCTACACTTTTCAACATCAGGATCTGTTGCAGCAGGCATTAACCCATCGCAGCGCCAGTAGCAAACACAATGAACGTCTTGAGTTCCTGGGGGACTCAATTTTAAGTTTTGTGATTGCGAACGCCCTCTATCACCGTTTTCCGCGTGTGGATGAAGGCGATATGAGTCGCATGCGCGCTACGCTGGTACGCGGTAATACGCTGGCGGAAATCGCCCGCGAATTCGAACTGGGCGAGTGTCTGCGCCTGGGGCCGGGTGAACTGAAAAGCGGCGGTTTTCGCCGTGAATCCATTCTGGCGGACACCGTTGAAGCATTGATTGGCGGGGTATTTCTTGATAGCGATATCCAGACCGTCGAACAATTAATCCTGAGCTGGTATCAGACCCGCCTGGACGAAATCAGTCCGGGTGATAAACAAAAAGATCCGAAAACGCGCCTGCAAGAGTTTTTGCAGGGTCGCCATCTGCCGCTGCCCTCTTATCTGGTGGTGCAGGTGCGTGGCGAAGCGCACGATCAGGAATTTACTATCCACTGCCAGGTCAGCGGCCTGAGCGAACCGGTGGTCGGCACAGGTTCCAGCCGCCGTAAGGCGGAGCAGGCTGCCGCCGAACAGGCGCTGAAAAAACTGGAGCTGGAATGAGCACTGAAACTGAAAAAAGCTATTGTGGATTTATCGCCATCGTTGGGCGTCCTAACGTCGGCAAATCCACACTGTTGAACAAACTGCTTGGGCAGAAGATTTCTATTACCTCGCGCAAAGCGCAGACCACGCGTCACCGCATTGTCGGTATTCATACCGAAGGCGAGTATCAGGCAGTTTACGTCGATACCCCCGGTCTGCACATGGAAGAGAAGCGCGCCATCAACCGTCTGATGAACAAAGCTGCCAGCAGCTCCATCGGTGACGTTGAGCTGGTGATTTTCGTGGTTGAAGGCACACGCTGGACACCAGACGATGAAATGGTGCTGAACAAGCTACGTGAAGGCAAAGCGCCGGTGATCCTCGCGGTCAACAAAGTTGACAACGTGCAGGAAAAAGCCGATCTGCTGCCGCACCTGCAGTTCCTCGCCAGCCAGATGAACTTCCTCGACATTGTGCCGCTCTCTGCAGAAACCGGCACCAACGTCGATACCATCGCCAGTATCGTGCGTAAGCATCTGCCGGAAGCGATTCATCACTTCCCGGAAGATTACGTTACTGACCGCTCACAGCGTTTTATGGCTTCAGAAATCATCCGCGAAAAGCTGATGCGTTTCCTCGGCGCAGAGTTACCGTACTCAGTTACCGTCGAGATTGAACGCTTTGTGACCAATGAGCGCGGCGGTTACGACATCAACGGGCTGATCCTCGTTGAGCGTGAAGGGCAAAAGAAAATGGTGATTGGCAACAAAGGCGCCAAAATCAAAACCATCGGTATTGAAGCCCGTAAAGACATGGAAGAGATGTTTGAAGCCAAAGTTCACCTTGAACTGTGGGTCAAAGTGAAATCCGGCTGGGCCGATGACGAACGCGCCCTGCGTAGTCTCGGTTACGTCGACGATCTTTAAGTCTTCATGGGCTGACAGACGACGAGAATAGTATGGAAGGATGGCAACGCGCGTTCGTCCTTCACTCTCGCCCCTGGAGCGAAACCAGCCTGATGCTGGACGTCTTCACGGAAGAGTCGGGCCGCGTGCGCCTTGTTGCGAAAGGCGCACGTTCTAAACGCTCCAATCTCAAAGGCGCATTACAGCCCTTTACCCCTTTGCTGGTTCGCTTTGGCGGGCGAGGCGAAGTCAAAACATTACGCAGCGCCGAAGCGGTTTCGCTGGCGTTGCCGCTCAGCGGCATTACGCTTTACAGCGGGCTCTATGTTAATGAACTTATCGCCCGTGTGCTGGAGCATGAAACCCGCTTCTCTGAACTCTTCTTCGATTATCTGCACTGTATCCAGGCGCTGGCTGGCGTAACCGGCACGCCGGAACCGGTGCTGCGCCGTTTTGAGCTGGCGCTGCTGGGGCATTTGGGATATGGCGTGGATTTTCTACACTGTGCGGGCAGCGGTGAACCGGTGGAGGATGTGATGACGTATCGTTACCGGGAAGAAAAAGGGTTTATTGCCAGCGTGGTGATGGATAACAGCACTTTCACCGGACGGCACCTGCGCGCACTGGCGGAACGGGACTTCCCGGACGCCGACACGTTGCGTGCGGCAAAGCGCTTTACCCGCATCGCCTTAAAGCCGTATCTTGGAGGCAAGCCGCTGAAGAGCCGGGAGCTGTTCCGGCAATTTATGCCGAAGCGATAACGGAAGAATAGCCGGTCAGTCGCGGCGAAGACCGCACCGGAACCAATGAAAACACTGAGGATTGTCATGGCTGAATTACTGTTGGGTGTCAATATCGATCATATCGCAACGCTGCGTAACGCGCGCGGAACGGCGTACCCGGATCCGGTGCAGGCGGCCTTTATTGCCGAGCAGGCCGGCGCCGATGGCATTACTGTTCATCTGCGAGAAGATCGCCGTCATATCACCGACCGCGACGTGCGTATTTTGCGCCAGACGCTGGACACCCGCATGAACCTCGAAATGGCGGTCACCGAAGAAATGCTGGCGATTGCCTGTGAAACCAGACCTCATTTCTGCTGCCTGGTGCCGGAAAAACGCCAGGAAGTGACGACTGAAGGTGGCCTGGACGTGGCGGGTCAGCGTGAAAAAATGCGTGACGCCTGCCAGCGCCTGGCCGCGGCGGGGATTCTGGTATCGCTGTTTATCGATGCCGATGAAGCGCAAATCAAAGCGGCCGCAGATGTCGGTGCGCCCTATATCGAGATCCACACCGGATGTTATGCTGACGCTGACAGCGACGCCGCGCAGGCTAAAGAGCTGGCGCGCATCGCTAAAGCTGCGACTTATGCGGCAAGTCTGGGGTTGAAAGTCAATGCGGGCCATGGCCTGACATACCACAATGTGAAAGCCATCGCTGCATTGCCGGAAATGCACGAGCTGAATATTGGTCATGCGATTATTGGCCGCGCGGTGATGAGCGGGCTGAAAGAGGCCGTTGCTGAAATGAAACGCCTGATGCTGGAAGCGCGCGCATAATGGCGATCCTTGGGCTGGGTACGGATATCGTCGAGATAGTCCGCATTGAAGCGGTGATCGCCCGCAGCGGCGATCGCCTTGCCAAACGCGTACTCAGCGCCAACGAATGGGTACAGTACCAGGCCCACCAGCAGCCGGTGCGCTTTCTGGCGAAACGCTTTGCGGTAAAAGAAGCCGCCGCGAAAGCATTTGGCACCGGCATTCGCAACGGGCTGGCGTTTAATCAGTTTGAAGTTTACAACGACGAACTGGGCAAGCCGTGCCTGCGTTTGTGGGATGAGGCGCAGCGCCTGGCAGGGCAACTAGGGGTGCGGTCAATGCACGTCACGCTGGCGGACGAGCGCCATTATGCGTGTGCGACGGTCATCCTCGAAAGCTAGATTTTATCCGCGTGGTGCAACTGAACGAATTTGTCCCACAGTTGCTCTTCAGTTTCCACGCGCGCAGGATCTTTCAAAATCGTATTGGGGATCGGGCACACTTTCTGGCAGGTGGGTGTTTCGTAGTGCCCGACGCACTCGGTGCAACGATCGCTGTTAATCTCATAGATGCTATCACCCATCGAAATGGCCTCATTTGGGCACTCCGGTTCGCACATATCGCAATTGATGCATTTTTTGGTGATTAACAGCGCCATCAGGAAAATCTCAGAAACAACACTAACAGGGCGGGCATTATACGATGATTCCCTGCTCAAACCAGTTTTTTTACCAGCTCCTCACTATGGCGAATACGTTCCGGCGCATGTTCCAGATCCTGCTGTACCAGCGCCATAAATAACAGATCGGTCAGCATCATTTGCGCACTGGTAGAGGAGATGGCGGCGCTGCGTGTCGCCTGCTCTTCGGCAATGGTGTACAGGCAGTGTGTGGCCAGTTGCTGTAACGCATTGGGTGTAAAACCGGTGATCGCCATGATCTTACCGCCAACACGCAGCGTTTCTTCTGCCGCCATATTGATCTCGCGCCGTTCGCCGCTATAGGAAATCGGCAGCAGCAGATCGCCCGGCTCCATGGCCTGCACGGTCGCCAGCAGGGCGTGCATATCCTGCTCGACGGCGGCGTTAAGACCAATTTTCATCAGTTTCCAGCCAAAATTACGCGCCACCAGCCCGGAAGCGCCAATCCCGGTAAGAATAATGCGGCGCGCCTCACGCAGTAAACGCACGCTCTCCAGCAGTTTTTCTTCACTGTTCACATCCAGCGACGCATGCATCGCGCTCTGGCACTCTTTGATTAATTTTTCCCCGACTACCCGCAGCGGATCGTCGCCGCGAATTTGGTTATGCACCGGAATAGAATAGGGGTTGGGATTGCTGGCCAGCGCTTCGCTGATCGCCAGTTTCATCGCCGGAAAGCCTTTAAAATCCATTTTCTGCGCGAACTTGACCACGCTTGACTGGCTGACACCCGCCTCGGCGGCAAGCTGCTGCGAACTCAAGTGGCGCGCACGGTCAGGGTTTTCCAGCAGAAACTCCGCCAGCTTTTTATCGCTCTGCGCAAGGCCGGGATAGCGCTGGCGAATGCGAATTAAACAGTTCATAGGATCTCCGGAGGCGATTGCATCACATGCTAATGAAGGAATTTAATATTCCATTCATTGATCGTTATTATGAATTAAAAATTCTGGCACCACAAAGTATCAATAAGCTGCTTTCGACGACAGTCAGGACGATCGTTCTGCGCGATGCGATTTTGCCTGAGGTGAATTGTCGAGCCGTCGTATCGCCGGGATCAGGCTGGCACCGACGGTGGCGATCACAACCGCAATAGCGGAAGCCACCAACACGTTTTCATTACCGTAGCGCAGGGCCAGCGGCCCGGCCGCCAGTTCGCCCACCGGAATCGCTATAAAGGACCCCAACGCATCGTAGGCATACACCCGCGCGAGTTTATCCGGCGGAATATGGGTTTGTAGTGATTGCGCCCACGACACGCCGAACAGACCAAAACTCGTGCCGGCAAGAAAAAACGCGGTAACCAGCCACGGTGTGGGTGCCACCTTACCCAGCAGGAAAATAGGCACAGCGCACATCGCCACCAGCATTACGCCAATAAACAGGTCACGGCGCGGTCGCCAGCGTAGTGCGAGAAAGGAACCGGCGATCAACCCGACACTTTGTGCGGCCACCATCATTCCCCAGCTGGCACGGCCGAATGCGCTATCGGCAACCACCGGGCCAAGCACCATCACTACACCGCTAAATGCGGCATTGATAATAGTAAACTGCACGACAATCGACCACACCCAGGCCCGGCTGGCGAACTCTTTCCAGCCATCGCGCAAATCCTGTAGCAGGTTAGTCCGGGCTGCTACGTGCGTAACGCCAACCCGGATCGCGTGGTACAACGGCGCTGCAACGGCAAAGCCGAGCGCATCAATCGCCAGACCCCAGCCGGGACCGACGGCACTGGTTAACATGCCGCCGAGCGACGCGCCAATCACCGTCCCGCTGTAAATGCCAAGTTGGATCAGGGCATTCGCCTCGCGCAGGTTATGAACGGGCACCGTCTGCGGCACCAACGCAGAGGAGGCCGGGAGCGCAATGCCCGCCGCCGCACCATTCAGCGTGCCGAGCAGCGCCAGACTCATGACCGATGCCGTTCCTTCCAGCACCGACCAGGCGACAACGCCCTGCGACAGCGCAGCCACCAACGACGAGGAAACCAGCACCAGGCTACGGGAGTAGCGATCCGCCAGTACGCCGCCGAGTAATAAGAAAGCGACATTGAACAATGAACGCGCCGCTACTACGATGCCTAAATCGGCGGCGCTACCGCCAATATCCAGTACCGCAAAAGCCAGCGCAATCGGCGCAATGCCATTGCCCAACACGGTGAGCAAACGGGCAAAGAACAGGTTGCGAAAAGGAGCGGAGTGAAACGCGCGCAGTTTTTTATTATGCGAATTCATTGGACAACGGCTTCAGAGTGAGATGGTGGCAGTGTAGAGCATCTGGGGTAAAACTAAATAGCTGCTTTTTATTGCAGGTAGGGTTGTTACCGGAAAAGTCAGGTTCTATCTGTTAGGCTATTCGTATAGCGATCGCCAGCAGGTAGACAATAGGCGGTCGGCGTTTAACCAGCAGAGGGATAACATTTGGCTACCAGCGAGCGCCGTGTCGTTTTTTTTGATCTTGACGGAACACTTCACCAGCAGGATATGTTCGGGACTTTTTTGCGCTATCTGCTGCGCCATCAGCCGTTAAATGCTCTGTTGGTGCTGCCGCTGTTGCCGGTGATTGCCGGGGCGTTGTTGATTAAAGGGCGGGCGGCACGCTGGCCGATGAGTCTGTTACTGTGGGGCTGCACTTTTGGTCACAGCGAACGCAAACTGAAGCAACGCGAGCAGCAGTTTGTGAGCTGGTTTCGTGGACATGTGACTGCCTTTCCGGTGGTGCAGGCGCGCCTGACGCAATACCTTGCCGCTTCCGATGCAGACATCTGGTTGATCACCGGTTCTCCGCAGTCGCTGGTAGAGCAGGTCTATTGCGACACACCGTGGTTGCCAGGCGTAAACATTATTGCCAGTCAAATTCGTCGTCGCTATGGCGGTTGGGTGCTGACAATGCGCTGCCTGGGCCATGAAAAAGTGGCGCAACTGGAACGCAAAATTGGCACGCCGCTGCGGCTTTACAGCGGCTACAGCGACAGTAAGCAGGACAACCCACTGCTCTACTTCTGCCAGCATCGCTGGCGCGTGACGCCGCGCGGCGAATTGCAGCAACTGGAATAAAACACCAACGGCTGTATAATGCGCCCGCCTGGATCACTGGAGTCACGCCTTTGTCTAACCCTGAACTGAATCATGAGTACTGGATGCGTTATGCGCTGACGCTGGCAAAACGCGCCTGGGAAGAGGGCGAAGTCCCGGTGGGCGCGGTGCTGGTACATAACGATCAGGTGATTGGCGAGGGCTGGAACCGACCCATTGGCCGCCACGATCCCACCGCTCATGCCGAGATCATGGCGCTGCGCCAGGGCGGGCTGGTATTGCAGAACTACCGCCTGATCGACACCACGTTGTACGTCACGCTCGAACCCTGTGTGATGTGCGCAGGCGCCATGGTGCACAGCCGTATTGGTCATCTGGTGTTTGGCGCGCGGGATGCGAAAACCGGCGCGGCTGGCTCGCTGCTCGATGTTCTGCATCATCCGGGGATGAATCACCGGGTGGCCATCACTGAAGGGGTGCTGCGCGACGAATGCGCCGCTATGTTGAGTGACTTTTTTCGCCAGCGCAGGCTGGAGAAAAAAGCGCTCAAGAAAACCGCTTCCGATACTCCCGGTTTGTAGGCCTTGCCGGGAAACGCTTAGCGCTTCACTTTGCCGGGGTTTTTGACCAGCACATCCGGCGTCAGCAGCGGGTTGCGCGGAAACGGATCGCGGGTGGTAAAAGCGCTAAAGGGCAGAATACCGTAAGCAGGGCGATTCAATTCATCTGTTGAAACCACCGGGTAACTCTGCGCCAGCTTTAACGCTTTCGCGGCTTCTTTCTCTTTCTCCAGCAGGTAGCCGACCAGGCTGATTTCATACTTACGAATATTTTCGACGTAGGAGTAGGCTTCGTGACCGCGCGCATAACCGTAGGTCAGTTTGCTGTACCAGGGTTTCTGGCTCAGTAACGGCAAACGCTGCTTTACATCGGCCCAGCTGTCCGGGTTCCCTTTCGTTTTTGCCGTCAGCGCACGGGCATCCAGCATATGTGCATAGCCCATGTTGTAGGCTGCCAGCGCGAACCATATCTTCTCATCCTGCGGTACGCTGTCCGGCACTTTACTCATCATGTCCTGCAAGTAACGCGCACCGCCACTAATACTTTGTTCCGCATCGGTACGATCGCTGAGCCCCAGGCTTTGCGCCGTGTTTTTGGTCAACATCATCAGGCCGCGAACACCGGTCGGCGATGTAGCCTGCGCATCCCAGTGCGATTCCTGATAGGAAATCGCCGCCAGCAAGCGCCAGTCGATTTGCTGAGCGTACTTCTCGAACAGCGGTTGCAGATCGGGGAGGACGCTGTCCACCGCGCGCAGGAAGCTGCGTGTATCGACATAATCAAAGTCGTCGCCATGCCCGAGATACTTCTCCTCAAGGCGGGCAAGCGTGCCGTCTTCATTCATATTATTGAAGAAGTCGAGCATCGCTGCAGACAGTGTATTGTCCTCATCGCGTTTGCTGAACCAGGTGACGGGTTGTTCATCGGTCACATCCAGCGCGACGGCCAGTTCCGGGTGCACGCGCTGAAACAGACTAATGGCGACGGAATCGGCCACGGTATAGCTCAGCTTGCCTTCGAGGACTTGCTCCATCAGCGCATTGGTACCGAGTTTTTCATCTACCGTCCAGCTTAAATCCGGGTATTTTTTCTCTTTAAGCTCACGCAAATCGTCGATCACCACATGCCCGGGGGCGATGGTCAGTTGGCTGGCAGTCAGTGATTGCAGCGAGCGTGGGCGCGGGCTACCCACGCGGTAAACCAGCTGCTGCGAGACAGAATAGTAAACGGGGCCGCTCTGGTAGTTTTTGATGCGCTCGCTGTTATACACCAGCCCGGCAGCCAGCATATCGGCATCGTCATTGTCGAGATCGTCGAATAACTGGCTGATATTCTGGCGGACCGTTACTTTCAGTTTCACACCCAGATAATCCGCGAAATGCTGCGCCAGGTCGTAATCCAGGCCGTAGGATTTGCCATCAATACTGGTATAAGTCAACGGTGTGGCGATCGTACTGACGCGCAATTCCCCGCGGGCTTTAATCGCCGCGACGCGGTTATCGGCTTTGCCGAACCAGGGGATAGAAGGCCACAGGGCCGCTGCCAGCAGCAGGGTGACAATGCCGATGAGCAGATAATTAATCTTAAATTTTTTCAAGGAGTTAATTCTCTGCGCCGTGCTTTGCCTCAGGAGGTTTTCGTGATGATAACAGTAATCTTTGTCGGTGAATGTGCGGCATTCTGCGCAACAAAACGCCAGTTGGCAACTAATTAGAGCGTTCGGCGACAGCTATTGTTAAAAATCCGCAGCGATTTTATTTCGACGCAAACGGTTTCGTAGGCGCGCAGTATTCTCTATAATGACGCCCGTTTTCCCCTGGTGCACACTTAAAGCGTCCCCGACGCTGCGTAATCGAAGACGAGAGACTAATGATGGAAATTCTGCGTGGTTCGCCTGCATTGTCCGCTTTCCGTATCAACAAACTGCTGGCGCGTTTTCAGGCGGCCAACCTCCCGGTAAGTAATATTTACGCCGAGTATGCGCACTTCGCCGATCTGAACGACACCCTGACCGAAGACGAATACGCCCGGCTCCAGCGCCTGCTAAAGTATGGCCCGAACCTGAGCAGCCATACCCCGACCGGAACGTTACTGCTCGTCACTCCTCGTCCTGGCACCCTCTCTCCCTGGTCTTCTAAAGCGACAGATATCGCCCACAATTGCGGTCTTAACAAAATCAATCGCCTTGAGCGCGGTGTGGCTTACTACGTTGAAACCAGCGGGCTGACCGACGCGCAGCTGGCCGAGGTTGCCGCCGGATTGCATGACCGGATGATGGAGAGTGTCTTTACCTCGCAGGCGGATGCTGAACGCCTGTTTAAACACCATCAGCCTGCACCGGTGCAGAGCGTCGACCTGCTCGGTAAAGGCCGCCAGGCGCTGATTGACGCTAACCTGCGTCTCGGCCTGGCGCTGGCGGAAGATGAAATTGACTATCTGCAGGATGCCTTTACCCGGCTGGGACGCAATCCGAATGATATCGAACTCTATATGTTTGCGCAGGCCAACTCTGAGCACTGCCGTCATAAAATTTTTAACGCCGACTGGGTGATTGATGGCGAGCAGCAGCCGAAGTCGCTGTTCAAAATGATTAAAAACACCTTCGAGCAAACACCTGATTTCGTGCTGTCTGCCTATAAAGATAATGCAGCGGTGATGGAAGGTTCTGACGTTGGCCGCTTCTTCGCTGACCGCGGTGAAGGGCGTTACGATTTCCATCAGGAGCCGGCGCATATTTTGATGAAGGTCGAAACCCATAACCACCCGACGGCGATCTCGCCCTGGCCGGGCGCGGCAACCGGATCCGGCGGTGAAATCCGCGATGAAGGGGCAACCGGTCGCGGTGCGAAGCCGAAAGCAGGGCTGGTGGGCTTTTCTGTTTCCAACCTGCGTATTCCGGGTTTTGAGCAGCCATGGGAAGAAGATTTTGGTAAGCCGGAACGCATTGTAACCGCGCTGGATATCATGACGGATGGCCCGCTGGGTGGCGCGGCATTTAACAACGAGTTTGGTCGCCCGGCGCTGAATGGCTACTTCCGTACTTATGAAGAGAAAGTGAACAGCCACAACGGCGAAGAGCTGCGCGGCTATCACAAACCGATCATGCTGGCTGGCGGGATCGGCAACATCCGCGCCGATCATGTGCAGAAAGGCGAGATCACCGTTGGCGCGAAATTGATCGTACTGGGTGGTCCGGCAATGAATATCGGCCTTGGCGGCGGCGCGGCGTCTTCTATGGCCTCCGGGCAGTCGGATGCGGATCTGGATTTTGCCTCGGTACAGCGCGATAACCCGGAAATGGAGCGCCGCTGCCAGGAAGTTATCGATCGTTGCTGGCAGTTGGGCGAGGCGAACCCGATCCTGTTTATTCATGACGTCGGCGCAGGCGGTCTGTCCAATGCCATGCCGGAGCTGGTCAGCGATGGTGGACGTGGTGGTCGTTTCGAGCTACGCGATATTCTCAGCGATGAGCCGGGTATGAGCCCGCTGGAAATCTGGTGCAACGAATCGCAGGAACGCTATGTACTGGCCGTAGCCGCCGATCAGCTGGCGCTTTTCGACGAGCTGTGCCGTCGCGAACGCGCCCCTTACGCGGTCATCGGCGAAGCCACTGAAGCGCAGCATCTTACGCTGAACGACAGCCATTTTAACGATCAGCCGATCGATATGCCGCTGGATGTACTGCTGGGTAAAACGCCGAAGATGACGCGCGACGTGGCAACCCGCCAGGCGACGGGCGATGCATTCAATGCGCAGGGGATTTCCATCGCTGAGGCGGTAAACCGTGTGCTGCACTTACCTACCGTGGCGGAAAAAACCTTCCTTGTTACCATTGGCGACCGCACGGTCACCGGTATGGTTGCCCGCGATCAGATGGTAGGACCATGGCAGATCCCTGTGGCTAACTGTGCGGTCACCACTGCCAGCCTTGATAGCTATTATGGCGAAGCCATGGCGCTGGGCGAACGCGCCCCGGTCGCGCTGCTGGACTTCGCGGCCTCTGCCCGTCTGGCCGTCGGCGAAGCACTGACCAACATTGCCGCCACGCAGATTGGCGACATCAAACGTATCAAACTGTCGGCGAACTGGATGGCGGCGGCAGGTCACCCCGGTGAAGATGCTGGTCTGTACGCGGCAGTCAAAGCGGTAGGCGAAGAGCTTTGCCCGGCGCTGGGGCTGACCATTCCGGTGGGCAAAGATTCCATGTCGATGAAAACCCGCTGGCAGGAAGGGAGTGAGCAGCGTGAGATGACCTCGCCGTTATCGCTGGTTATCACCGCTTTTGCCCGTGTTGAAGACGTACGCCATACGGTAACGCCGCAGCTTTCCACCGACGATAACGCCCTGTTGCTGATTGACCTTGGCAATGGCCGTAATGCCCTCGGTGCGACGGCGCTGGCGCAGGTTTACCGTCAGCTGGGCGACACCCCGGCGGATGTGCGCAACGTTGAGCAGCTGAAAGGCTTCTACGATGCAATTCAGGCCCTGGTGGCCGATCGCAAACTGCTGGCGTACCACGATCGTTCAGACGGTGGTCTGCTGGTCACGCTGGCGGAAATGGCCTTTACCGGTCACTGCGGCGTGAATGTTAACATCGCGGCGCTGGGCAGCGATCGTCTTGCTGCGCTGTTTAATGAAGAGCTGGGTGCGGTGATTCAGGTTCGCGCGGGCGACCGCGAAGCGGTGGAGCGTGTGCTGGCGGCTTATGGTCTTGGTGACTGTGTTCACTATCTCGGTCAGGCTGTCGCGGGCGATCGCTTTGTGATTGAAGCTGATGGTCAGGCCGTGTTCAGCGAAAGCCGTACCACGCTGCGGATGTGGTGGGCGGAAACCACCTGGCAGATGCAGCGTCTGCGTGATAACCCGGAATGTGCGGATCAGGAGCACGACGCGAAAGCGAATGATGCCGATCCGGGCCTGAACGTGAAACTGTCCTTCGATATTAACGAAGATATCGCCGCGCCGTTTATCGCTACCGGTGCGCGCCCGAAAGTGGCGGTGCTGCGTGAGCAGGGCGTTAACTCGCATGTTGAAATGGCGGCTGCGTTTCACCGTGCCGGTTTTGACGCAATCGACGTTCATATGAGCGATCTGTTAACCGGGCGCCGGGGGCTGGAAAACTTCCATGCATTGGTGGCATGCGGTGGTTTCTCTTACGGTGACGTACTGGGCGCGGGTGAAGGCTGGGCAAAATCGATTCTGTTCAACGACCGTGTCCGCGATGAGTTCGAAACCTTTTTCCACCGTCCGCAGACACTGGCACTGGGCGTATGTAACGGGTGCCAGATGATGTCTAACCTGCGTGAATTGATCCCGGGCAGCGAACTGTGGCCGCGCTTTGTGCGTAACCTCTCCGATCGCTTTGAAGCGCGTTTCAGCCTGGTTGAGGTCACGCAAAGCCCGTCGCTGCTGCTGGACGGTATGGTCGGTTCGCAGATGCCTATCGCCGTGTCCCATGGCGAAGGCCATGTTGAAGTTCGTGATGGCGCACATCTGGCGCAGCTCGAAAGCGAAGGTCTGGTGGCTCTGCGCTTCGTTGATAACTTCGGTAAGGTCACTGAAACCTACCCGGCTAACCCGAACGGATCACCGAACGGTATTACGGCGGTCACCACTGAGAGCGGCCGCGTTACCATTATGATGCCGCACCCGGAGCGGGTATTCCGCACGGTGTCTAACTCCTGGCATCCTGAAAACTGGGGCGAGGACAGCCCATGGATGCGCATCTTCCGTAACGCCCGTAAACAACTGGGTTAATCACGGTAATAATGAGCCTCCTTCCTGTATGGGAAGGAGGCTTTTTTATGTCTATCGCAGAGTGTCGGGTTTTCCCGACAATGACCGTTTCAATATGTCTCCAAAAGGCGACATTTAATGTATTGATTATAAACATCTTATTATTTGGAGTGGGTGGGTGTTGTTAAACAGAGACACTGTGCTGAAAAGATACACATTTGGATGTTTATAATCATAAATATAAAATTATTATTAATCATTGACTTAAATTATTTGTTTGCGAGTTGGCATAATACATGCATAATAATAAGCAGTGGCTCATTCACCTTCTTATGTCAGCCCCTTCGGGACGTGCTACATAAACTTCGAATGACGCACTTAAAGGTGCCTGCCGTCCACCTGCTGATAATAGCGCTGCTTTATCAGGCTTCGGGCGAAACGTCGAGTTAGGCACCGCCTAATTTTATAACAGAGCCGGGCTTATGCCCGGCTTTGTTGTTTCTGGCTTTCCCCCGGCACATTACTCAGCTAGCATCCCTGTACCTTTTCTTGCGAGAGTATGGCCTTGAAACGTTGGTTTGTTTTTCCCCGCTCGCTACGCCAGTTGGTGATGATGGCGTTCTTACTGATTTTGTTACCGTTGCTGGTGCTCGCCTGGCAGGCGTGGCAAAGCCTGAACGCGCTTAGCGCACAGGCCTTACAGACCAACCGCACCACACTTATTGATGCCCGTCGCAGTGAAGCTATGACCAACGCAGCGCTGGAAATGGAACGCAGCTATCGCCAGTACTGTGTGCTGGATGATGCCACGCTGGCCGGGGTTTATCAGAACCAGCGCAAACGCTACAGCGAAATGCTCGATGCGCATGCCGGCGTACTGCCGGATAACAAACTCTATGAAGCGTTGCGCCAGGATCTTAGCGATCTGGCACAGTTGCAGTGTAAAAACAGCGGTCCCTCCGCGGCCGCGTCGGAAAGGCTGGAAGCGTTTGCGGCGGCGAATACTGAAATGGTGCAATCGACCCGCGCCGTGGTCTTCTCTCGCGGGCAGCAACTGCAACTGGAAATCGCTGAGCGTGGCCAGTTTTTTGGCTGGCAGGCATTGGTGCTGTTTTTAGTCAGTCTGGGGCTGGTTTTACTGTTCACCCGTATGATCATCGGCCCGGTAAAGGGCATTGAACGCATGATCAACCGGCTGGGGGAAGGGCGCTCGCTGGGGAATACCGTGGTGTTTAAAGGCCCCCGCGAGTTGCGCTATGTCGGTGAACGGATCATCTGGTTGAGCGAAAGGCTGGCCTGGCTGGAGTCGCAACGGCATCAATTCTTGCGTCATCTCTCTCATGAGCTCAAAACGCCCCTCGCCAGCATGCGTGAAGGTACGGAACTGCTTGCCGATGAAGTGGTCGGGCCGTTGACGGCGGAGCAGAAAGAAGTTGTCGAGATCCTGGATGCCAGCAGCCGCAATCTGCAAAAATTAATTGAGCAATTGCTGGACTATAACCGCAAGCTGGCGGATGGGGCAGTGAAGCTTGAAGAGGTGGAGATTGCGCCGCTGGTGGAGATGGTTGTCTCCGCCCACAGTTTGCCGGCGCGGGCAAAAATGATGCACACCGAGGTGGCGCTGGACGTGGCGACCTGCCAGGCTGAACCCATGTTACTGATGAGCGTGCTGGATAATCTTTATTCCAACGCGGTGCACTATGGTGCTGAATCCGGTAACATTTATCTGCACAGCTATACTGCCGGCGCGCGGCTCTTTATTGAGGTGGCAAATACCGGTACCCCGATCCCTGAGGCAGAGCGCGATATGATCTTTGAGCCCTTTTTTCAGGGCAGCCATCAACGAAAAGGAGCGGTAAAAGGCAGCGGGTTAGGGCTTAGCATTGCCAGAGATTGTATTCGCCGCATGCAGGGCGAATTGCACTTGGTGAGCGACAGCAAAGCCGACGTCTGTTTCCGCATTGCGTTACCGCTCAACGTGCCGGAAAAAATAGCTTAAATGAACCTGGACCTGGTAAGTATGTCGCATCTTTTTTCTCGCGTGATTAACGCGGTTTCACAGCCTCCGAAATGGCTGCGTCTTTTTCCCTGCCTGCTGCTGGCGGGGTGCGTGGCGCAAAAGCCGCAAAGCGCCATTCATAATGGCCAGGAAGAACGCCTCCCGGAACAGCAACTGGCGGATTTTTTGTCCACCGATTGTGATGATATCTGGCTTCTGTCAGGCCCGCATGTTGACACCAACCCCCTTTACTGGCTGCGTGCCATGGACTGCGCTCAGCGTTTAGCGCCAGCCGCAGCGCGGGCGGAAGCACGTGCCTGGGCAGACGACACCTGGCCGTCCACCTTCCGCCGTGGGGTTTTGCTGTCCAGCGCGAAAATCTCGCCGCTGGAGCGTCGCGATTACAGCGTACGGCTGGATGCGCTCAGCCCGTCAATTCCTGCGCAGGTTCGCCCGCTGTTTCAGCTCTGGCGCGATGGCGAAATGCTGCAACTCCAGTTAGCGGAGGAGCGCAGCCGCTATAGCAAATTGCAACAGTCTACTGACGGCGAGCTGGATAGCTTGCGTCAGCAGCAGCAATACCTGCGCGAACAACTCGATACCACGACACGTAAGCTGGAAACGCTGACCGATATTGAACGGCGGCTCTCCACGCGTAAACCTGCCACAGGCGATATGCCGGATAGCGTCCGCCCCTCTAAAAGCGATGGGGATCAGGAGGAAGTGAAACCATGACAAACCGCAAACCCGCCCATTTGCTGCTGGTGGACGATGATCCTGGCCTGCTGAAATTGCTGGGGCTGCGCCTCACCAGCGAGGGTTACAGTATCGTCACGGCAGAAAGTGGGCAGGAAGGGTTGCGTATTCTCGCGCGCGAGAAAGTGGATCTGGTGATCAGCGACCTGCGAATGGATGAAATGGACGGCATGCAGTTGTTTGCTGAAATCCAGCGCGTGCAACCGGGAATGCCGGTCATCATTCTGACGGCGCATGGATCCATCCCGGATGCGGTAGCGGCTACGCAACAGGGCGTGTTTAGTTTCCTGACCAAGCCTGTTGATAAAGATGCGCTCTACAAGGCCATTGATGAAGCGCTGGAACATCGTGGCCCGGCCTCGGATGATCAATGGCGAGAAAGCATTGTTACCCGCAGCCCGCTGATGTTGCGTTTGCTGGAGCAGGCCCGGATGGTGGCCCAGTCGGATGTCAGCGTGCTGATTAACGGGCAAAGCGGCACCGGCAAAGAGATCCTCGCGCAGGCGATCCATAATGCCAGCCCGCGCAGTAAAAGCGCTTTTATTGCCATTAACTGCGGTGCATTACCGGAACAATTGCTGGAATCAGAACTGTTTGGCCATGCGCGCGGCGCGTTTACCGGCGCGGTAAGCAGCCGCGAAGGGCTGTTCCAGGCGGCGGAAGGCGGCACGTTATTTCTTGATGAGATAGGCGACATGCCGATCCCGTTACAGGTCAAGCTGCTGCGCGTGTTACAGGAGCGTAAGGTTCGCCCGCTTGGCAGTAACCGCGATATCGATATTAATGTGCGGATTATCTCGGCAACACACCGCGATTTACCGAAAGCGATGGAGCGCGGCGAGTTTCGCGAAGATCTGTTCTATCGCCTTAACGTGGTAAACCTCAAACTTCCGGCACTGGCGGAGCGGGCAGAAGATATTCCGCTGCTGGCCACTCATCTGTTGCGGCAGTCTGCAGCCCGTCATAAACCCTTTGTGCGCGCTTTTTCCACCGATGCAATGAAGCGGCTGATGACCGCCAGCTGGCCAGGTAATGTGCGCCAGTTGGTCAACGTCATTGAGCAATGTGTGGCGCTGACCTCGTCGCCGGTGATCAGCGATGCGCTGGTTGAACAAGCGCTGGAAGGCGAAAATACGGCGCTGCCGACTTTTGTTGAAGCGCGTAACCAGTTTGAACTTAACTACCTGCGTAAGCTTTTGCAGATCACCAAAGGCAATGTGACGCACGCCGCTCGCATGGCCGGGCGTAACCGTACTGAATTTTACAAATTACTCTCACGGCATGAACTGGACGCCAACGACTTTAAAGAGTAATGGCGTAGTGATTATGATACTGTGAGCAACCGATTACGATGCCGCTGACTGACAAGAGCGTTTAAGGACCGACCATGAAAAAGATTGATGCGATTATTAAACCTTTCAAACTGGATGATGTGCGTGAAGCCCTGGCTGAAGTCGGCATCACCGGCATGACAGTGACTGAGGTGAAGGGTTTTGGTCGCCAGAAAGGCCACACAGAACTCTACCGCGGTGCGGAATACATGGTGGACTTTCTGCCAAAAGTGAAAATTGAAATCGTGGTGACTGACGATATCGTCGATACCTGCGTTGATACCATTATCCGCACGGCTCAGACCGGTAAAATTGGCGACGGCAAAATTTTCGTCTTTGACGTGGCGCGTGTAGTCCGTATCCGTACTGGCGAAGAAGACGACGCGGCAATCTGATGTTTCACCCTCACCCCGCAGGGTGAGGGTTCCCCTCTTACAACACCTTATGCGGCCCGAAACATTCGTAGTGGATATTCGCTTTCGCAACACCCAGCGCCACCAGTTGTTGGGCGGCGAACTGCATAAAACCTACCGGTCCGCAGAGATAAAATTGCATTTCCGGGTCGCTAAACTTAGCTTCCAGCGGCGTTAAATCCATCAATCCTTCGCTATTGAAGCGCCCGGCGCTGCGATCTGCCTCATCCGGCTGACGGTACCAGACATGCTGATAGAAGCGCGCCAGCGATGACCCCTGTTTGCTGACTTCATCAGCGAATGCATGCAACTGGCCGTTGTCGGCTGCGTGGAACCAATTAACCTGCGCAACATGGTCTGAATGAGCCAGGTGGTCGAGCATGGCCAGCATCGGGGTTTGCCCCACTCCTGCTGAAATCAACGTTACTGGCGTTTCGCGGCTGACCGCCATAAAGAAATCCCCGGCTGGCGCCGCCAGGTGAATAATATCGCCAGGCTTCGCTTCGTTGTGTAACCAGTTGGATACCTGACCACCTTCTTCGCGCTTCACGGCAATGCGGTAACTCTTGCCGTTTAGCTGGCGAGTCAGCGAGTACTGGCGGATCTCCTGGTGAGCAAAACCTGCTGGTTTCAGCCAGACACCGAGATACTGCCCCGGCTGATAGGCCGCAACAGGTTTGTCGTCCAACGGAGCAAATTCAAAACTGGTGATCGCCGCGCTTTGCGGGACTTTCGCCAGCAGGCGGAATGCGCGGGTACCTTTCCAGCCGCCTTCTTTTTCCGCATGTTCGCTGTAGATCTGCGCTTCACGGTTGATAAAGACGCCCGCCAGCACGCCATACGCTTTACCCCAGGCATCCAGTACCTCCTGGCCGGGGCTGAACATCTCATCCAGCGTTGCCAACAGGTGCGTGCCGACAATGTTGTACTGTTCAGGCTGGATTTGGAAACTGGTGTGCTTCTGCGCGATCTTTTCCACCGCTGGCAGCAAGGCCGCGAGGTTGTCGATATTGCTGGCGTAGGCGGCAATAGCGTTAAACAGCGCTTCACGCTGATCGCCATTGCGCTGGTTGCTCATGTTGAAAATCTCTTTCAGTTCCGGGTTGTGGCTGAACATCCGGTCGTAAAAATGGGCGGTAAGTTTGGGGCCGGTGGCCGCCAGCAGGGGGAGGGTGGATTTAACCGTAGCGATGGTTTGAGCGTCGAGCATGGTGACTTCCTATAACGATGATCATTTAAAGTTGTATTTTAAATGCATCTTATAGCGCGCCCCATCGCCTTGTAAAGAGCCGACAATGTAAAGGGATTTAGAAAGTGAATACGTTGCATCACAAACCTGAAAAGAAATCCGCTTTCCCGGGGATGTGTGTTTTCGCTCAAACCCTTGCCAGGCTTGAAGCCAATCGTTTGCGTAAAAAGCTTTGTCAAGACCTGTTATCAGAATATTAATCAGTTATACTGTGAGCCGTTCCCCAAATTGGGCCCTCGTTTAGAGTTGTTTTGTTAGCTGAGTCAGGAGATGCGGATGTTAAAGCGTGAAATGAACATTGCCGATTATGATGCCGAACTGTGGCAGGCTATGGAGCAGGAAAAAGTACGTCAGGAAGAACACATTGAACTGATCGCCTCCGAAAACTACACCAGCCCGCGTGTAATGCAGGCTCAGGGTTCTCAGCTGACGAACAAATATGCCGAAGGCTATCCGGGCAAACGCTATTATGGCGGCTGTGAATATGTCGACATCGTTGAACAACTGGCTATCGACCGTGCGAAAGAGCTGTTCGGCGCGGATTACGCCAACGTTCAGCCGCACTCCGGCTCACAGGCCAACTTCGCTGTTTACACTTCTCTTCTGGAGCCGGGCGATACCGTGCTTGGCATGAACCTGGCGCACGGCGGCCACCTGACTCACGGCTCCCCGGTGAACTTCTCCGGCAAGCTGTACAACATCGTTCCTTACGGTATCGATGAAACGGGTCATATCGATTACAACGATCTGAACGAGCAGGCGCAGAAGCATAAACCGAAAATGATTATCGGTGGCTTCTCGGCGTACTCTGGTGTGGTTGACTGGGCAAAAATGCGTGAAATCGCTGACAGCATCGGCGCGTATCTGTTCGTAGATATGGCGCATGTTGCCGGTCTGGTGGCGGCGGGCGTTTACCCGAACCCGGTTCCGCATGCTCACGTTGTGACCACCACAACGCACAAAACGCTGGCAGGCCCGCGCGGGGGCTTGATTCTGGCGAAAGGCGGTAGCGAAGAGCTGTATAAGAAACTGAATTCAGCCGTGTTCCCTGGCGGCCAGGGCGGCCCTCTGATGCACGTTATCGCGGGTAAAGCGGTGGCGCTGAAAGAAGCGATGGAACCTGAGTTCAAAACCTACCAGCAGCAGGTTGCGAAAAACGCCAAAGCGATGGTGGAAGTGTTCCTGAGCCGTGGCTATAAAGTGGTTTCCGGCGGTACCGATAACCACCTGTTCCTGCTGGATCTGGTGGACAAGAACCTGACCGGTAAAGAAGCGGATGCCGCGCTGGGCCGCGCTAACATTACTGTTAATAAAAACAGTGTCCCGAACGATCCGAAAAGCCCGTTCGTCACTTCCGGTATCCGTATCGGTAGCCCGGCTGTGACCCGTCGTGGTTTTAAAGAAGCTGAAGTGAAAGAACTGGCTGGCTGGATGTGTGACGTGCTGGACAGCATTAACGACGAAGCGGTGATTGAACGCACCAAACAGAAAGTGCTGGATATCTGCGCCCGCTTCCCGGTTTACGCATAATATCTTGTAATATAAAGAAAAAGCCCCTTTATGGGGCTTTTTTTATGCCTCATAGCAGCCCGACGTAGCCGTGAATACCCATATAGATCCCCACCAGAGCAATCAGCGCACTGGAAAAGTAGGGGGCTTTACGGGCCAGCGTATTAAAACCGGACCAGCGCTTTGCTGCCTGCCGGACGCTAACGGCAGCACCCACGCCGACGGCGACCAACGTTAATGCCAGGCCAATGCTGAAACAGATCACCAGCGTGGCGCCCAGCGTCAGGGCTTTAAGCTGGATACAGATCAACAGGATAGTGATTGCTGCCGGGCAGGGGATCAGCCCGCCAGTCAGGCCGAACAGCAGGATCTGACCATTCGTTACCGTACCGCCGCGAAAGCGCCGTTCAATATCCCGGGCGTGCGCCCGTTCGTGCGCATCCTGATACTCCTCTTCCTTAGTTTGCAGGCGTAGGGTGCGGATCGTCGGCTGCGCGCGTACCGCCAGGGGTTGAGGCTGAAATATCAATCTGTTGTGGGAAGATGCATGCTCATGATGATGAGCATCGTGGTCATGATCATGGTGGTGATGCCCGTTACGCCAGGCGCTTTCTCCTTGCCAGGTGCGCCAGAACATCCAGCCAGCCGTGCTCAGAATGACTAACGCAGAAACCATTTGCAGCCAGGGCTCCACCGATTGCGCAGTAAATTTCTGGCTAATAAACATCCCGCCCAGGGCGATAAGCCACACCACAGCGGTATGAGAAACGGTTGCTGCCAGTCCCAGCATGATGGCCTGTTTGATAGTGCCTTTTATGGCGATGATAAATGCCGCCATCATCGTTTTCGAATGCCCAGGTTCCAGGCCATGCAGCGCGCCAAGCAGTATTGCACTGGGAATAAAAAACCAGGCATTCCCTTGCTGAAGAAGGAGGGTGAAGTCATTCATGAGAATAATTCTTGGTAACATTTTGTGGTCTGGAATTTACTCCCCCCCAGTAAAAAATACTACCCCCCAGTAGAAATAAACTCCCCCCCAGTTGATGCATGGTATGCTGTCGCCCGTTTCGCACTGTTGAGTTGAGGGCTGTATGTCGCACACCATTCGGGATAAACGAAAACTGAAAGCGCGGGCGAGCAAAATCGAAGGGCAGGTAGCCGCACTGAAAAAAATGCTCGATGAACCCCATGAATGCGCACAAGTTTTACAACAAATTGCTGCTATCCGCGGTGCCGTCAATGGCCTAATGCGTGAAGTGATCAAAGGTCATTTGACGGAGCATATTGTTCATCAAAGCGATGAGATCAAACGCGAATCAGACCTGGATGTGGTCTTAAGCGTGCTGGATTCTTATATCCGCTAGCGTGTCGTTCCTTGTTATCTGATTGTTACTTGCCAGCCTGCTCATTTGCCGCCAGACTATCGCCACCATTCAGGAGGAAATCATGGTTCTGCAGTCCACGCGCTGGCTGGCGCTCGCTTATTTCACCTACTTTTTCAGTTACGGCATTTTCTTACCTTTCTGGAGCGTCTGGCTTAAAGGCGTGGGATTAACCCCGGAAATCATCGGTATGTTGCTGGGCGCAGGCCTGGTGGCGCGTTTTCTCGGCAGCTTGTTGATTGCCCCGCGTGTCAGCGATCCTTCCCGTCTTATCACCGCGTTACGTTTGCTGGCGCTGGCGAGTCTGTTATTTGCGCTGGCGTTCTACGCCGGAAGTCACATTGCCTGGCTGACAGTGGTGATTGTCGGTTTTAACCTTTTCTTCTCGCCGTTGGTTCCGCTGACCGATGCGCTGGCGGGCACGTGGCAAAAACAGTTCACCATGGATTATGGCCGGGTGCGGGTATGGGGATCGATTGCGTTTGTGATCGGTTCGGCACTGACCGGTAAACTGGTCAGTTTATATGATTACCGGGCGATCCTTGCGATGCTGACCCTTGGAGCGGCTTCCATGCTGCTGGGCATGCTGCTGCGTCCCTCTATTTTGCCGCAGGGCGAAACTCGCCAACAGGAAGGTGCTGGCTGGGCCGCGTGGCGTTCGCTGATCATGCAGAACTGGCGTTTCCTTGCCTGCGTATCGTTGTTACAGGGCGCACATGCTGCCTATTACGGTTTTAGCGCCATTTACTGGCAATCCGCCGGTTATTCAGCCTCTACAGTAGGTTATCTCTGGTCGTTAGGCGTGGTGGCGGAGGTGGTTATCTTTACCCTGAGCAACCGTCTCTTCCGCCGCTTCAGCGCACGGGATCTGCTGCTGCTTTCTGCCGCGTCGGGGCTGGTGCGCTGGAGCCTGATGGGCTGGACGACCGACCTGCCATGGTTGATTGTTGCGCAAATTCTGCACTGCGGCACCTTTACTGTCTGCCATCTCGCGGGCATGCGTTATATCTCGGCGCGCAAAGGCAGCGAAGTGATCCGTTTGCAGGCAGTCTACTCTGCGGTGGCAATGGGGGGGAGCATCGCGTTAATGACCATGTTTGCCGGTTTCCTGTTCGAACATCTGCACCAGGGGCTATTTGGGATCATGGCGCTGCTGGCGATCCCGGCGGTCTTCCTGCGTCCGAAAGTTACCGCACAGCAGCCAGTGGAGAGTTAACACTCCAGCATGTCGCGAATATGCTGCTGCTGTTGCGCGCTTAACGGGCCATCGGTGTGGATCAGCGGTGGCGAAAAGAGCGGTAGCGGCGTGGTATAAGGCGTGATGATTAATGTTACGTCGCGCGGCGCGCCCTGCTGGCGAAACTCCGCCAGCGACAGGTATTTAATGTTGAGCGGCAGCAGCGTTAACTCGCGCAGCTGCTGTTCAATCTGCCGTTCCCGCGCGCTGTCGTCGCCAGTGATAAGCATCACCTGTTTTTCATGCAGATCACTTTCCTGCATTAGCCATGCACCAAAAATCACCGCCACCAGCCCGGCCTCTTCATCGCTGAACCGTAAATTATACTCCTCTTCCAGCTCCTCCAGCGCATCGCGGGTGGTGCGCATCAGGCGCGGGTAGAGTTGGTGGATCTCCTCAGGCAGGCTGTTATCAATGCCAATGCCAAACAGGCTGCGGTCCAGCGCCTGGGCCAGGTGGATATAGAGCTGGGCCGTCAGCCCCTGCTCATCGCTAAAGCGTAAGCCCGCCAGCGCCCGAAAGCGCGCTATCATCCGGCGAATCGCCTTTTGTAAGCGCCGATCCTGATGATGCGTGTCACGCAATGGATCGGGGATACGCACCAGCATAAACAGCAGAGACAAAAACAGGTGCTCATTGGCCTGAGGATGGGCAATGACCCGCCGTTGCCAGTGGCGCACAATGTCCTGCGCGACAGCATACTCGGCGCGTAACTGCGCCCAGCTCTGCTGTTCCGGGTTGAATTCCGGTGTGTGGCCGTGGTGGTTTTGCAACAGGCAATACTGTAAATAGAGACGCAAAAATTGCATATCCCGGCATTCAAAAGAGCGTTGCAGGCGGCGGGCGCACAGGTTAATCAGGGCGCGCAGGTTGGTATCGTCATACAACGTCCGGGTAATGCCTTGTTGCTTAAGCGCGGTTTTTAGCGCCGGGGTGAAGTGTTGCGTGATAAATTGCGGGCACAGCCGCAGTGCCCGCCGGAGCCAGTGCAGCAGGCATAAGCGTTGATCGAGCGTTGCGCCTTCAATCCGGTAGCTGCCATTGTGGTGCGGCACAATCGAAAGCCGGTGGTAACGGCGGATCTCATTCTCCATCTCGACAAGATCCTGGCGTGCCACAGCGTCATCCACACCGTTAATGGTGATGATATGTTCCATTGTGACATTTTGCCCGGGGAGCGCGAGCATCAGCAGTACCTGGCAGCGTCGCTGCGGACTGGAGAGCGCAGATGGCGGGGCCATTACAATTGTCATCTGTCAGATTCCAGTTAGGGTTTTAGATAAGCGTAGTTAAAGCTATGCTCAGTGACAGCGCAGCCGCAGCGCTTTCCTTCAGGAATGCCGGGGAACATCACAGAATTTTTCACGTGGGGAATACATGCAAGCAGTTAAACAATGCGCCTGGGGTCTCTTTCTCGCGCTTTTATCTTTTACTGTGGCCGCGCATCCGCACAGTTTTATTCGCATGAAAACGCAGGTGTTAGTCGATAACGGAAACTTTACCGGCTTGAAAATGCACTGGACGATGGACGAGATCACCTCCGCAGACCTGCTTTATGATGCGGGCAATGCGCAACCAGGTGAAGAGATTTGGAAAAAACTGGCGGCAGAAGTGATGGCTAACGTGTTAGGGCAACACTACTTCACTGAAGTCTGGCATAACGGACAAAAAGTGAAGTTTCTGAATCGCCCCACGGAATATGGTCTGGCGCGACAAGGGCACAAGGCGGTGCTGACCTTTATTTTGCCGCTGGCAGAGCCGCAGCCTGTGCGCGGCCAGAAATTCACGTTTGCGACGTTTGACCCGACTTACTATGTTGATATGAGCTATGACCATGACGGTGATGTGACCCTGCCCAATGGGCTGCAAACGCCGTGTGCGGTAAGTGTTCACACGCCAAAACCGGGGGAAGAGGTTCTGAACTACGCCCAGTCGCTGGATAAAGAAGATGCACCAGAGGAAGATATGGAACTCGGTAAACAATTCGCCCAGACGGTGACGCTGTTATGTCAGTGATCTCGCTAAATCGGGCAGGTAAACGGCGTTGGGTGCCATGGTGGCCGCTGGCGCTGTTTGCGCTCTGTGCCCTCAGCGGTGACTTCTGGCTGTGGCACGCGTGGCCACACGTGATGATGAAAAGCGTGGTCTGGCAGCGTGACATGAATATGCAAATGAGCACGCTACTTCAGCGTGTTGCGGAAAACCCCGGCAAAGCGGGAGGAACACTGCTGCTGTTCAGCTTTTTATATGGCGTGCTGCACGCTTTAGGTCCAGGGCACGGCAAAGTGGTGATCACGACCTGGCTTGCCACCCACCCCTCAAAACTGCGAGCCGGCATTGCGCTCACGCTGGCTTCATCTTTATTGCAAGGCGTAGTGGCGATTGCGCTGGTGGTCGTGGTGCTGAGTGTTCTGGCGTTGCCGGCGCGGCAACTGCATCTCAGTGGTTACTGGCTGGAAAAGGGCAGTTATCTGCTGGTAGGCACGCTGGGGCTGTTACTGTGTTTCCGTGCGCTTAAAAAACTGCGCATGCTGCTAAGGAAACCGACATTTCGCGCTTTTACCCCTCAGCATGTACACCATGACGGCTGTAGCTGCGGGCATCACCATTTGCCTGACACTTCGCAATTGCACAACAGCGAAGACTGGCGTGCGCGGTGTGTGATTGTCCTGTCAATGGGAATGCGACCCTGTTCCGGGGCGATAATGGTGCTGTTGTTCAGTAAGGTGATCGGGGTGTTTAGCTGGGGTGTGTTGTCTGCGCTGGCGATGGCGGCGGGCACCTCGCTGACCATCAGTTCGCTGGCGCTGCTGGTTCATGGTTTCCGTCAACTGGCGGTAAAACTGAGCGGTGATCGGGCACCTGTGCTGTGGCGGCAGGTAGGCTGGACGACGCTGGCGTTGGCGGGGGGCGTGGCGCTGATTAGCGCAGCGATGGTGATGTGGGTCAGTGCATTACCACCGGGCGGCGGATTACGACCCTTTTAACGCTGCCAGTAGGTGAACAAGCCCGATAAGCGACATGCCATCGGGCCTGCCATATCTTAGCGTTTCAGCGCGTCGCTCAGTTCGTCGCGCATATTCGCCAGCATGGATTTCACAACGCGTGGGTTACCGGCAACAATGTTGCCCGTCATCATGTAGTTGTGACCGCCGGTGAAATCACACACCAGACCGCCTGCTTCACGAACCAGCAGTTCGCCAGCCGCAAAGTCCCACGGTTTGAGAGCAATTTCAAAGAAACCATCAACACGGCCAGCAGCCACATAGGCGAGATCCAGCGCGGCAGAACCGGTGCGGCGGAAGTCAGCGCATTCGGTAAACAGTTTACCGACAATGTTCATATATGTGGTGGCGTGTTGTTTGGCTTTGAACGGGAAACCGGTCGCCAGGATGGTGCCATCCAGATCGCGAGCGGTGCTGCCGCGCAGGCGGTAGCCATTCAGCTGCGCGCCCTGGCCACGGGTCGCGGTGAACAGCTCGTTACGCATAGGATCGTAAACCACAGCCACTTCAGTACGGCCTTTAATGCGCACAGCGATAGAGACCGCGAAGTGCGGCAGACGTTTGATAAAGTTGGTGGTGCCATCCAGGGGATCGATAACCCATTGTACATCCTGGTCAGCGCCTTCGTGCTCACCACTCTCTTCGGTGATGATGGTGTGTTGCGGGTAAGATTTGCGGATGGTGTCAATAATCACTGCTTCTGCAGCTTTATCAACGTTAGTCACGAAATCATTGCTGCCTTTCTGGCTGGTTTCTACGGTGTCAGGGGTTTCGTAGTTTTTGGCAATTAAATTACCCGCCTTGCGCGCAGCACGCACGGCGATGTTCAGCATCGGATGCATCGGTCTCTCTCACTGGATGTTAAAGAACGGAAAACGGCGCGTATGATAGCAGCGAATTCGGAATATGTCTTCGCTTTATGCTAATATGCGCCAATTATCTTTAGCCGTAGAAAATCTATGCTGCAAAATATTCGAATCGTGCTGGTGGAAACCTCTCACACTGGCAACATGGGCTCTGTCGCCCGCGCTATGAAAACAATGGGATTAACCAACCTGTGGCTGGTCAATCCTCTGGTCAAACCGGATTCACAGGCTATCGCGCTGGCTGCCGGTGCCAGTGACGTCATTGGCAATGCCCAAATCGTTGATACACTGGACGAAGCGCTGGCCGGTTGTAGCCTTGTGGTTGGCACCAGCGCGCGTTCACGTACGCTGCCGTGGCCGATGCTCGATCCGCGCGAATGCGGCCTGAAAAGTGTGGCGGAAGCCACGCACGCGCCGGTTGCGCTGGTGTTTGGCCGCGAACGCGTTGGCCTGACCAATGATGAATTGCAGAAGTGCCACTATCATGTCGCGATTGCAGCAAACCCGGAATACAGCTCGCTTAACCTGGCTATGGCCGTGCAGGTGATCGCTTATGAAGTGCGGATGGCCTGGCTTGCCGCGCAGGAAAGCGCTACGCCGTCACAACCAGAAGAGACGCCTTACCCGCTGGTGGACGATCTGGAGCGTTTTTATGGGCATCTCGAGCAAACGCTGCTGGCCACCGGTTTCATCCGTGAAAGCCACCCCGGCCAGGTGATGAACAAGTTGCGCCGGCTGTTTACCCGCGCCCGTCCGGAAAGCCAGGAACTGAATATCCTGCGCGGCATTCTGGCGTCAATTGAGCAGAATCAAAAGCCGTAGTGCTGACGCGCGGCGGGGCGTTACCTGGCCTGCCAGGCTGGGTAAGTCAGCGCCCGCGGGCATAAAATGACAAAGCACGAAAAGGCAAATACCTGACTAAAACAGTCAACTAAATAGTTGACCAATTTAGTCGGGAATGTCAGACTTGCGTCTGCTATGCAACCTTAACATTTTAATAATAATCCCCGGGCAGGGGCGAGTTCGAGGCTAGTAAGACATGAGACTGACATCTAAAGGGCGTTATGCCGTGACTGCAATGCTGGACGTTGCACTCAACTCCGAATCGGGCCCGGTGCCATTGGCCGATATTTCCGAGCGTCAGGGAATTTCTCTCTCCTACCTGGAGCAGTTGTTCTCCCGTCTGCGTAAAAATGGTCTGGTGGCCAGCGTGCGCGGCCCGGGCGGCGGTTATCTGCTGGGTAAAGACGCAAGCACTATCGCCGTAGGTGAAGTGATCAGTGCTGTTGACGAATCGGTAGACGCTACCCGTTGTCAGGGTAAAAGCGGCTGCCAGGGTGGCGATAAGTGCCTGACCCATGCGCTGTGGCGTGATCTGAGCGACCGTCTGACCGACTTTTTAAATAACATTACGCTGGGTGAACTGGTCAATAACCAGGAAATCCTTGACGTGTCCGATCGCCAGCATACTCACGAATCCCATCGCACGACCCGCGTACAAGACGCTATCGACGTTAAACTGCGCGCATAATAAAAAACAGAATTCAGAATCGGGCCAGGGCACGGTTGTGCCCTGTTAACACGGTCGTACATCCAGCCGGTTGCCTGATTCCTTGCATTAGAGCGATGTACGGAGTTTAAAAGAGCAATGAAATTACCGATCTATCTCGACTACTCCGCAACCACGCCGGTGGACCCGCGTGTTGCCGAGAAAATGATGCAGTTTCTTACCCTGGACGGGACCTTTGGTAACCCTGCTTCCCGTTCACACCGTTTTGGCTGGCAAGCTGAAGAAGCGGTAGATATCGCGCGTAATCAGATTGCTGAGCTGGTTGGCGCTGACCCGCGTGAAATTGTCTTCACCTCCGGTGCAACCGAATCCGACAACCTGGCGATTAAAGGTGCTGCCAACTTTTATCAGAAAAAAGGCAAGCACATCATCACCAGCAAAACTGAACATAAAGCTGTGCTGGACACTTGTCGCCAGCTGGAGCGTGAAGGTTTTGAAGTGACTTACCTCGCGCCACAAAGCAACGGCATTATTGACCTCAACGCGCTGGAAGCGGCGATGCGTGAAGACACCATCCTCGTTTCCATCATGCACGTGAATAACGAAATCGGCGTGGTGCAGGATATCGCGGCAATCGGCGAAATGTGCCGTGCCCGCGGCATTATCTACCATGTTGATGCTACCCAGAGCGTGGGTAAACTGCCTATCGATCTGAGCCAGCTGAAAGTCGATCTGATGTCCTTCTCCGGTCATAAAATCTATGGTCCGAAAGGCATTGGCGCACTGTACGTACAGCGTAAACCGCGTGTGCGTATCGAAGCGCAGATCCACGGTGGTGGACACGAGCGCGGCATGCGTTCCGGTACCCTGCCGGTTCACCAGATCGTTGGCATGGGCGAAGCCTATCGTATCGCCAAAGAAGAGATGACCACCGAGATGGAACGCCTGCGCGGTCTGCGTAGCCGTCTGTGGCATGGCATCAACGATATCGAAGAAGTTTACCTGAACGGTGACCTCGAGCACGGCGCGCCAAACATTCTCAACGTCAGCTTTAACTACGTTGAAGGCGAGTCGCTGATCATGGCGCTGAAAGATCTGGCTGTTTCTTCCGGTTCTGCCTGTACCTCTGCAAGCCTTGAACCGTCCTATGTGCTGCGCGCACTGGGTATGAATGACGAGCTGGCACATAGCTCGATCCGTTTCTCGCTGGGGCGTTTCACCACAGAAGAAGAGATCGACTACACCATCGAACTGGTGCGTAAATCCATTGGCCGTCTGCGCGAACTCTCTCCGCTGTGGGAAATGTTCAAACAGGGCGTGGACCTGACCACCATCGAATGGGCTCATCATTAATTACGGTTGCGGAAACAGGAGAATTTAAAATGGCTTATAGCGAAAAAGTAATCGATCATTACGAAAATCCACGCAACGTTGGCTCTTTCGATAACGGCGACGACAGCGTAGGTAGCGGCATGGTTGGCGCACCGGCGTGCGGCGACGTGATGAAGCTGCAGATCAAAGTGAACGAGAAAGGCATTATCGAAGACGCGCGCTTTAAAACCTACGGTTGCGGTTCTGCTATCGCCTCCAGTTCGCTGGTAACCGAATGGGTGAAAGGCAAATCTCTGGATGAAGCGCAGGCAATCAAAAATACCGATATTGCTGAAGAGCTGGAACTGCCGCCGGTGAAAATTCACTGCTCTATCCTGGCGGAAGATGCGATTAAAGCCGCGATTGCGGATTACAAAAGCAAACAAGAAGCGAAATAAGGCAGGAGGTTGTTGTCATGTCCATTAGCCTGAGCGACAGTGCTGCCGCGCGAGTCAATACCTTCCTGACCAACCGTGGTAAAGGGTTTGGTCTGCGCCTGGGGGTCAGAACCTCTGGTTGTTCTGGTATGGCCTATGTGCTGGAGTTTGTTGATGCACCGAATGAAGAAGATACGGTGTTTGAAGACAAAGGCGTGAAGGTCGTGGTTGACGGCAAAAGCCTGCAGTTCCTCGACGGTACTCAACTGGACTTTGTTAAAGAAGGCCTGAACGAAGGGTTTAAATTTACCAACCCGAACGTAAAAGATGAGTGCGGTTGCGGCGAAAGCTTCAACGTTTAATCGCCACCCTCTACTGACCCCACCGCAGCTGCCTGCGCGTGGGGTCTGTTTCGATTGCACACCCGGAATTGTTATGGATTACTTCACCCTTTTTGGGTTGCCGGCCCAATATCCGCTCGACACCCAGGCGCTGACAAGCCGTTTTCAGGACTTGCAGCGACAGTATCATCCCGACCGCTTTGCCAGCCGTTCGCAGGCTGAGCAACTGGCTGCTGTGCAGCAATCCGCTACCATCAACCAGGCGTGGCAAACGCTGCGCAATCCGCTGGCTCGCGCCGAATACCTGCTATCGCTGCACGGGTTTGACCTGGCGTCGGAACAGCATACGGTACGCGATACCGCCTTTTTGATGGAACAGCTGGAACTGCGTGAAGAGCTGGATGAAATTGAGCGCGCCGAAGATGCGGCACGTCTGGAGGCATTCCAGAAGCGCGTAAAAGAAATGTACGACGCGCGTCACGAGTTGATGGTCGAACAGTTGGATACCCAAACGTGGGACGTGGCGGCGGATACCGTGCGTAAACTGCGTTTTCTCGATAAACTGCGCAGCGCAACAGAACAACTCGAAGAAAAACTGCTCGGTTTTTAATTTTTTTGGAAGCACAAAATGGCCTTATTACAAATCAGTGAGCCCGGCCTGAGCGCCGCACCGCACCAGCGTCGCCTGGCGGCGGGCATCGACCTTGGCACCACCAATTCGCTGGTTGCTACCGTGCGCAGCGGCCAGGCGGAGACGCTGGCCGATAGCGAAGGTCGCCATTTACTCCCTTCAGTGGTGCACTACCAGGCGGAAAGCCAGTCGGTGGGCTATGAGGCGCGCCGTAACGCCGCGCTGGATCCGGTTAATACGATCAGTTCCGTCAAACGCCTGATGGGCCGCAGCCTTGCCGATATTCAGGCGCGTTATCCGCACCTGCCGTGGCAGTTCCAGGCCAGTGAAAATGGCTTGCCGATGATCGTCACCGCCGCGGGTGTGGTTAACCCAATCCGTGTCTCTTCAGATATTCTCAAAGCGCTTGCAGCCCGCGCGCAAGAAACGCTGTCGGGCGAGCTTGACGGCGTGGTGATCACCGTTCCGGCTTATTTCGATGATGCGCAGCGTCAGGGCACGAAAGATGCCGCTCGTCTGGCGGGATTGCATGTTCTGCGCCTGCTTAACGAGCCGACCGCTGCGGCAATTGCTTATGGCCTGGATTCGGGCAAAGAAGGGGTGATCGCCGTTTACGATCTCGGCGGCGGCACCTTTGATATTTCTATTCTGCGTTTGAGCCGCGGCGTCTTTGAAGTGCTGGCCACGGGCGGTGACTCCGCGCTGGGTGGTGATGATTTTGACCATCTGCTGGCGGACTATATCCGTGAGCTGGCGGGGCTGAGCGATCGCAGCGATGTGCGCCAGCAGCGTGAACTGCTGGATGCGGCCATTGCCGCTAAAATTGCCCTCAGTGACGCCGACAGCGTCAGTATTCAGGTAGCGGGCTGGCAGGGAGACGTCACGCGCGCGCAGTTTGAAGATCTGATTTCAACCCTGGTAAAACGCACGCTGCTCTCTTGTCGTCGCGCGCTGAAAGATGCAGGCGTTGAGGCGAACGAGGTGCTGGAAGTGGTGATGGTTGGCGGTTCGACTCGCGTGCCGCTGGTGCGTGAACGCGTCGGCGAGTTCTTTGGCCGCACGCCGCTGACCTCTATCGATCCGGACAAAGTCGTGGCCATTGGCGCCGCCATTCAGGCGGACATTCTGGTAGGCAACAAGCCGGACAGCGAAATGCTGCTGTTGGATGTGATCCCGCTTTCACTCGGTCTGGAAACGATGGGCGGCCTGGTGGAGAAAGTGATCCCGCGTAATACCACTATTCCGGTGGCGCGCGCGCAGGAGTTCACCACCTTTAAAGATGGTCAAACTGCCATGTCTATCCATGTGATGCAGGGTGAACGGGAACTGGTGCAGGATTGCCGCTCACTGGCACGGTTTGCGCTGCGCGGCATCCCGGCGCTGCCCGCGGGCGGGGCGCATATTCGCGTGACCTTCCAGGTCGATGCAGACGGTTTGCTGAGCGTGACGGCGATGGAAAAATCCACCGGCGTGGAAGCCTCCATTCAGGTGAAACCCTCTTACGGTCTTACCGATGGCGAAATTGCCGACATGATCAAAGACTCCATGAGTTTTGCCGAGCAGGACGTGAAAGCACGTATGCTGGCGGAACAGAAAGTGGAAGCCGCGCGCGTACTGGAAAGTCTTGCCGGTGCGCTCGCCGCGGACGCCGCGCTGTTAAGCGCCGCAGAGCGTGAGGTTATCGACGAGGCGGTTGCGCAGTTGCGCGTGGTCGCCGAAGGCAATGATACCGACGCGATAGAACAAGCCATTAAAAATGTAGATAAACAAACCCAGGAATTCGCCGCACGCCGCATGGATCAATCCGTGCGTTCCGCGCTGAAAGGCCATTCCGTCGACGAGGTTTAATATGCCTAAAATTGTTTTTCTGCCTCATCAGGACCTCTGTCCGGATGGCGCAGTTCTGGAAGCGAAGAGCGGTGAAACCATTCTTGATGTTGCCCTGCGCGGCGGCATTGAGATTGAACATGCCTGCGAGAAATCCTGTGCCTGCACCACCTGCCACTGTGTCGTGCGTGAAGGTTTTGACTCACTGCCGGAAAGCACGGAAGACGAAGACGACATGCTGGATAAAGCCTGGGGTCTGGAACCGGAGAGCCGCTTAGGGTGCCAGGCGCGTGTGACCGACGAGGATTTAGTGGTTGAGATCCCGCGTTACACCATTAACCATGCGCGGGAGCATTGATATGGGCCTGAAATGGACAGACAGCCGTGAAATCGGCGAGGCGCTGTATGACAGCCGCCCGGATGTGGACCCGAAAACCGTGCGTTTTACCGATATGCACCAGTGGATTTGCGAACTGGAAGAGTTCGATGATGATCCGAATGCATCGAATGAAAAAATTCTCGAAGCGATTCTGCTAGTCTGGTTAGACGAAGCATCGTAATCATCAGCGGGCTGCCTTCGGGTGGCCCGTTTTCACGAATACGTCAGGCTATAAACGTAGGCCGGATACGTTAACACTGCCGTCCGGCTACTGCTAATAAGGATAAATACAATGACAGAAGCCATGAAAATTACGTTAACCACACAACCTGCCGATGCGCGCTGGGGTGAAAAAGCCGCGTACAGCATCAATGGAGACGGCATTGCGTTGCACCTGACCGGGAAAGACGATCTCGGGCTTATTCAGCGCGCGGCGCGCAAAATCGACGGCATGGGTATTAAACATGTCGCGCTGAGCGGCGAAGGCTGGGATGCCGATCGCAGCTGGGCGTTCTGGGCCGGTTACAAAGGGCCGAAAGGTACGCGTAAAGTTGAATGGGCGTCGCTGAGTGAGAGCGAACAGCAAGAGCTGGACAGCCGCCTGAAAGTGATCGACTGGGTGCGCGACACCATCAACGCTCCGGCAGAGGATCTGGGGCCGGAGCAACTGGCGCAGCGCGCCGTGGATTTGCTGCACAGTGTCGGTGGCGACCACGTTTCTTACCGCATCACCAAAGGTGAAGATCTGCGTGAGCAGAACTATCTTGGTTTGCACACCGTAGGGCGCGGCTCCGAGCGCCCGCCCGTGTTGCTGGCGCTGGACTATAACCCAACAGGCAACCCGGACGCGCCGGTTTACGCTGCGCTGGTTGGTAAAGGTATTACCTTTGATTCCGGTGGCTACAGCATCAAGCAAAGCGCGTTTATGGATTCGATGAAATCCGATATGGGCGGTGCAGCGCTGGTGACGGGTGCGCTGGCATTTGCCATTAACCGCGGCCTGAATAAACGCGTCAAACTGTGGCTGTGCTGCGCCGACAACCTGATTAGCGGCAACGCCTTCAAACTGGGCGATATTATTCACTACCGCAACGGCAAAACCGTCGAAATCATGAATACCGATGCCGAAGGGCGGCTGGTGCTGGCGGATGGTTTGATCGACGCTTCCGCGCAGAAACCGGAGCTGATTATCGACGCCGCCACACTGACCGGCGCGGCAAAAACTGCGCTGGGTAATGATTACCACGCGCTGTTCAGCTTTGATGACGCGCTGGCGGGTCGCTTGCTCAGCAGCGCGGCAGACGAAAACGAACCGTTCTGGCGTCTGCCTCTGGCTGAATTCCATCGTCACCAGTTACCGTCAAACTTCGCGGAACTGAACAATACCGCCAGCGCGGCATTCCCGGCGGGAGCCAGTACCGCAGCCGGTTTCCTCTCTCACTTTGTTGAAAACTACCAGCAGGGCTGGTTGCATATCGACTGCTCCGCAACCTACCGTAAAGCGGCGGTTGAACAATGGGCAGCAGGTGCGACAGGGTTGGGCGTGCGTACACTCGCAAATTTGTTAACCCGGTAATCTTTTTCCTCTCCCCGCGGGGAGAGGAATGTTTGGAACTCCTATGTCAGACACGAAAAACGAATTAGAAACCCTGCTGGCGCAAGCGGCTACCGAGCCTGCTTATCGTCCGGCGTTTTTCCGCACGCTGTTGGTCTCCACCGTTTGGGTACCGGGAAACGCGGCGGAAGGTGAGGCCATTGTTGACGACAGCGCGCTGGATCTGCAGCACTGGGAAAAAGATGACGGTACCTCGGTGATCCCGTTTTTTACCTCGCTGGAGGCCCTGCAACAGGCCGTTGAAGATGAACAGGCCTTCGTGGTCATGCCTGCTCGCACCCTGTTTGAAATGACGCTGGGAGAAACCCTGTTTCTCAACGCTAAGCTGCCAACCGGGAAAGAGTTTACTCCGCGCGAAATCAGTCATCTGGTCGGGGAAGAGGGCAGTCCTCTCAGCCAACAGGAAGTTCTGGAAGGCGGCAGTGCATTACTGCTTTCCGAAGTGGCAGAACCTCCGGCGCAAATGGTCGATTCGCTGACCACGCTGTTCAAAAGCATCAAAACAGTGAAGCGGGCTTTTCTCTGCTCTATTAAAGAAAAAGCGGATGAGCAGGCCAACCTGTTGATCGGTATTGAAGCCGAAGGCGATATTGAAGAGATTATTCACGCGGCGGGCAGTGTAGCAACCGATACGCTGCCGGGTGATGAACCGATTGATATTTGCCAGGTGGCAGAAGGCGAGAAAGGGATCAGCCACTTTATGCTGGCGCATATTACCCCCTTCTATGAGCGCCGTTGGGGCAGCTTCCTGCGCGATTTTAAAAACAACCGCATCATCTGATGACCGGGCGGTGCTTTTGCACCGCCTGTAAAATTTTCAATGCCTGAATTTGATGTACTTCCGGCCCATGCCGCACGGAATGGGCCGGAAGTGCCCGGTTTATGCTCATTGCGCCACGGTTAATTTTTATGGATAAAAAAAGCCTGCTCTACTGTTTTGGTATTCCGCTGTTGTTACTGCTCTGGTCCTGCTGGCAGTGTTCACGCCTCAGCAGTAGCGATGCCTGGGTGATCATTGAGTGGGGCACCGCGCAGCACAGCGTACTGACCCCGTTTTCGCGGCTCTATCTTGCCGGCGTCTCCGTTATCCTCTCCTTGATTGCTGTGCTCGCCAGCGCAGGTACGGTAGCCTTAAGTTTTTATAGCACCCAACAAGCCCGTATCTCGACAGAGCACTTAGTCCGGGTATTTACACGCTGCCGGAAAATGTTGCCGCTGCTGATGGCCACGTTGATGACGGCTATTGGTTTCGCTCTCGTCACAATTATGTTGTATGAACTGCTGTGGCTACTGACGCTTAAAGATACCCCCACGCTGAATATTAAGCTGTTTGGCATGCTTATCGTGGTGACCGGCTGGCTTATCTTTATGGTGTTGAGCACGCTTTTTTTGCTGAAAAGATGTTACGTGCGCATGCAATCGCAAGAGCGGAGAGTATATGGCGGTTCGGTGACTGAGGATGAGGCACCAGGGCTGTGGCATTGGGTCCGGGAGCTGGCGCAGCGCGGACAGGCAAAAGTGCCGGATAATATCGTGGTGGGTTTGTTTCAGGGGTTTTATGTCACCGCATTGCCGCTGCGGCTGGAGACGGGCCTACGCCTGACGGGCAACACTCTCTATTTTCCCCTTACGCTTGCCGCCTTTCTGGATAAAGACGAAACGGCCGCGGTGATAGGGCATGAATTGGGGCATTTTGCGGGGCAGGATACGGCCTACACGCTACATTTTGCCGGGATCTATTCCGGCATGAAGCGCAGCCTGAGTCACTTTTATCAGAACCTCAAATTCTGCGGCTGGCTTGAGCGCATCGCGCTTTATCCCTCGTTACATATCGGTTTGTGGTTTTACCGCCGCTTTGATGAAACGGTCAGTCGCTGGAGCCGTATGCGTGAGCTGGCGGCGGATAGCGCAGGAGCGCGGGCCAGTTCACCGCAGGCGCTGGCCTCCTCGCTGTTGCGTTACACCACGCTGGAAATGGTCTTGAAAGAGCCCGTGCAGCGCTTTTTTGACCGTCAATTGGTTACAACAAACCTGGTGGATACGCTTTTTGCAGTGCTACACGAGCAAGGCCGGCTGGACGTTGCTGTAGCGCTGGGGTGCAGATTGTCACACCCCACAGACACGCATCCGACCACGCGTGAACGCCTGGAACAGGTGCAAGTGCCGCTGGATAACGCGTTGATGGCGAGGGCTTCGCGGCAGGTGAGCGAGGCGGATTATGCCAGGCTACATCGCCTGTTTGCCGACTTACCGGCGCTATGCCGGACGCTCACTGCCCAGGTGCAGAACGCTCTTCGTGCCAATCATCATGCTTACGTTGAGCAGTTACAGGCGCTGGTCGCCCGGGCTGGCGACACCGTAGAGGTGTTGCTGAAAAAGAGCATCTTGTGGGGCAATATCGCTTTAACGGCGGTAATCGGCCTCGCGGCTGGTGGGTTGTTGATCCTCAATAGCGTGTGGGGGGTGACTTTCCTGCAGTTTGGGATCGTGGTGGGCGGTCTGGTAATAATGGCGCTGATCTGTGCACTGAGCAGTTGGGGAATGTATACCCGGGTGCGGCAGCCACTGCTGGTATTGCATCCTCAGGCCATCGAAAGCTATCAACTCAGCGCGCCGCTACCGCTGGAAAAGATTGAAGCGACAGATACGGGCAAATATCGTGGGCAGCCTTGTCTTGAGTTGTACTGGCAACAGGCCTATCAGCCTCCAAAATGTATTGTCGGGAAGCTGTTGCGAAATTTTATTTTTGACGCCTCAACGCGCAAAGTGATCATCACCTTCCCCGGCGGTTTCACTCAGGGTGAGGAGGGTGAAAAAATGACCCTCGGCGAGTTGCATACCCGCATCCGTGACGCTATCACTGCCGCCTGGGCGCGGAAAAGACTCAACGAGATATAACAGCGATGCAGGGCGAATACGGCGAAGCCGCCGTATTTACTGCGTCGCTTCCAGCAACAGCAGATCCATCAGCAGCACGAGATTGGATTCGAATGAGGTTATGCCTGCCGCTTCGGCGGCAAAATGCACCGCCTCGTCGAACAACGCAAAATGGATATCCGCCATTTCCGCCAGCGTGTTCGCCGACGCACGGGTAAAGGCGACCACCGTCATGCCGACCGTCCGGGCAATGCGCGCTTTATCCAGCACCTGTTCGGTTTCACCACTGCGCGAAACGGCGATAAACACCTGGTAGCGAGCGGCGTTACTGAGGAAAATGTTACGACTGTCGCCAGGCCCGGAAATAAACGCAGTCTTACCCAGTACCTGCAATTTTTTGGTCAGGTACTCGGCAAACAGATACGAGAAGCCGGCGCCATAGAGAAAAAAACTTTCGCGCTCGCGCAGCAGCCTGGCGAACTGGCGGCGTTTCTCTGCCGTCACCCAGCGAAAAGTTTGCTGATAATTGGCCATAAACTGGGCAAATAATGCAGGCAGTTCGGCGGTACCTTCAGGCTGCTGTTCAGCGATCCTGGGGGTATCCGCCAGCAGTTGTTTTCCGTACCAGATAAACTCGCTGTAACCGCTAAAGCCCAGCTTCTGGCACAGGCGGATAATGGTGGCGGTAGAGACAAATGTGGCCTGCGCCAGTTCGCGGATCGTTATGTTACCGACCAGAAGCGGATGCTCCGTCAGATGGGCAAGCACACGGTACTCGGCGCGGGTCAGTGACTCCCCGCGCGTGAGCAGTGGCGCAAGTCGGTTGTCCATTTAGGCCGGTTCGATCGGTAAATCATCACGGGCGCCCCATTCACTCCAGGAGCCGTCATACAGGGTCACATTCGGCGCACCCAACGTGGTCAGCGCCAGAATCACCACTGCCGCGGTCACGCCGGAGCCACAACTGGCGATAATGGGCTTATGCAAATCTACACCCTGGCGACGGAAAATGGCCACCAACTCGTCGGTAGTCTTCAGCTCGCCTTCTGTTACCAAATCGCCCCAGGGCACATTCAGCGCGCCAGGAATATGGCCACGTTTGAGTCCCGGACGCGGCTCATCAGCTTCGGCATTAAACCGGGGGGCGGGGCGGGCATCGACAATCTGCGCGGTACCTTCATGGCTCGCCAGCAGCACATCGGTCAGTTTTTTCACCACTGACGGATCAAAGCGGGCGTTGAAGTCAGATTCCGGCAGTGTGACATCGCCTTGTTGCAGCGGCAGGCCATCGCGCTGCCAGCCTGCAAGGCCGCCTGCGAGGATCGAGACGTTTTCCACCCCGTAATGACGCAGCATCCACCATGCGCGCGGGGCAGAGAACAGATCACCTTCATCGTAGATTACCAAATGCTTATCCTGGCTAACGCCCAGTTCGCGCATGGCTACGGCGAAGGCTTCCGGGCGGATCAACATATGCGGCACAGATGTGGCGTGATCGGAGAGGGCTTCAATATCAAAAAAGACCGCACCGGGAAGGTGCCCGGCGCGGTATTCCGCTTTAAGGTCGCGATGCTCCTGGCCCGCCGGTGCCATTCTGGCGTCAATCAGTTGGATTTCAGGATCATCGCTGTGCTCTATCAGCCAGTCGGCCGCGACAAAAAACGAGGTAGACATAGTTGCCTCCGTGTCATCAACAGTAACCTGAATTGTTAACGTTTTTTCATGACCCGACAAGCAGCCTTCGCGAATGCCGCGAGCAACCTCGTTATTTTTTCAACGCCTTGCCGTTTTCCCAGGCTTTTTGCAGCGTCGGCCAGTAGTCGCGGTTAGCCTCGATCATTTCATCCAGGATCGCTTTCGCATGCTGCATAGTGGGCACTGTACGATTGAGCGTAAACGCCTGCACGGCTTTCTCGTAGTTCCCCTCAATGGTGGCTTCGACCAGCAGTTGTTCGGACGCCAGTTGCTGCATTAACAATGTCTGGTAAAACAGCGGTACGGCGCCCATGCGCACTGGCTCCGGGCCGGCGCTGGTAATATAAGCCGGTACTTCTACCATCGCGTCATAGGGCAGATTAGCAATAGCGCCTTTGTTTTCAACAATCACCAGATGGCGTTGACCCAGGTTGAATGCGAGCGAACAGGCAACATCGACAATAAATGCACCATGCACGCCAACGTGGAAGGCGTCCGGCAGGATCCCGGTGCGTTTATACTCTTCGGCAGCGGCAAACAGTTTTTTCTCGCGCCCGTTCATCACTTCATTCGCACGGGTATAGTCCGGATCCTGATGGGCCACAATCTCATTTGGCATCAGGTAATACTGTAAATAGGGGTTCGGCAGGTATTCCGGGAAGTGATCCATAATGGGCTTGATATTACGCCAGGTTTTCACCCATGACGGATCGGCATGTTGCGGGTCGGTCTGCGCGGCATCTTCGGTGAGCAGGCCAAAACGGGCGATATGCTCACGCAATTCAGGCAGACGATCTTCGCCGTCAACGCGTACCTGAGTAAACCAGCCGAAGTGGTTCAGCCCAAAATAATCGACTTCCAGTTGATGGCGATCCACGCCAAGAATGGCCCCCATATTGCGCATTGCCGCCACAGGCATGTCACAAATATTCAGTACCCGCGCTTGAGGGCGCAGGCGGCGTACCCCTTCAGCAACAATTGCTGCCGGGTTTGAATAATTGACGATCCAGGCCTTTTTATCCGCATAGCGGTCGACCAGATCAATCAATTCCACCATCGGTAAAATGGTGCGCAACCCGTATGCCAGCCCGCCAGGGCCGCAAGTTTCCTGCCCGACAACACCATGACGCAGCGGGATTTTTTCATCCTGCTCGCGCATTTTGTACTGACCAACGCGCATTTGAGCAAAGACAAAGTGCGCACCGCTGAAGGCGGTTTCTGCGTCGGTGGTGACCGTAAATTTAATGCTCTGGCTGTGGTCGCGAATCACTTTTTCCACCACCGGCGCAATGGTGCTCTGCCTGGCTTCATCAATGTCATACAGGCGGATCTCCGCCAGCGGGAAGTCCGCCAGCCGGAGCATCAGGCTTTTCACAATGCCCGGCGTATAAGTGCTGCCGCCACCGGCGATGGATAAAATAAACGGGGGTTTAAACATTACTGGACTCCTTCAGAGAAACATCTCAACGGCTTCTCGCATTTTTTTGACATGCAGCCCGTAGACCACCTGAACGTTATTACCTTGTTTGATCACGCCTTTTGCGCCGGTGGCTTTGAGCTGGGGTTCGTTAATGACCGCAACATCTTTCACCGTCACGCGCAGGCGGGTGTAACAGTTGTCTACCACTTCAATGTTGGCGCGCCCGCCCAGACCTTCGATAATGGCTTCGCCCACACCTGCGTTATTGCCCTTCGCCTGATACTCCTGTTTGCTGTAAAGCCGCGTTTCCTGGTCGTCCTCTTCGCGGCCGGGTGTTTTCATGTCGAAGCGCAAAATCAGGAAGCGGAAGATAAAGAAATAGAGGGCGAACATGATTAAGCCGACGACGATATACATCGGCCAGTTGGACTTTTCTGTTCCCAATGGCAAGTTGTAGAGCACGAAATCGATAATACCGTTGGCACCAATGGCATGGACGCCAAACAACGAGAACAGCATCATGCCGATGCCGGTCAGTACGGCGTGAACGACAAACAGCATCGGGGCGACAAACAGAAACGCGAACTCGATTGGTTCGGTAACGCCCACTAAAAATGAGGTCAGTGCCGCGGGGATCAGAATGGCTTTTGCCGCTGCTTTTCGTTCCGGACTGGCAGTGACGTACATCGCCAGTGCGGCTGCGGGCAAGCCATACATTTTACTGATGCCGCGCGCATCCCAGACGGCGGTGCTGCTCAACTGCGAAACCGTTGGGCAGGCCATTTCCGCAAAGTAGATGTTACGCGCGCCCTGATAAGTACTGCCGCACACATCGGCGGTGCCGCCCAGCTCGGTATAGAGAAACGGCGTATACACCAGATGATGCAATCCGGTGGGCACCAGAATGCGCTCCAGGAAACCATAAATAGCAACGCCAACAGGCCCTGCACCTTTGATGGCCAGCGCCATCGCGCTGATGCCATGCTGGGCGAAAGGCCATAACTCACTCATCACGACGCCCAGCACCATCGCCACGGGGAGCATAATAATGGCGACAAAGCAGTGACCAGAGTAAATGGCCAGCGCCCCGGAAAACTGTACCGGGGAGTATTTATCGTACAGATAACCGGAAAGTGCGCCGGTCAGGATGCCGGCAAAGACGCCCATTTCCAGCACCTGAACGCCTAATACCATGCTTTGTCCGGCGGCCTTCATCTCTGCTGCAGGCGCCAGTGCGCCCTGAAATTGCAGCATCACATTCATGGCATTGATAAAGACGATAAACGTAACCAGGCCAATTAGCGCGGCATAGCCTTTGTCACGTGAGGCAAGCCCGACCGGGATGCCGACGGCAAATACCAGCGCAAGATTTGCCAGTACCGAAACGGCGGATTTCGCAATCAGTTGACCGATATTCTGGATTAACGGATGACCAAGGAAAGGAAGATATTCGGCCAGATTGCCGTTGCCGAGGATATTTCCGCAGGCAATAAACAAGCCGACAATCGGTAAAATGAGCACCGGACCAAAGAGGGACTTACCAAAATTTTGTAGGGCATTCACGGCTCTGGACATAATGTTCTCTCTTATTAGAACCGCACACACAGGTGTACAGACCCGTTAACGTTAGCAGCTGATGGCGTTGTTTTTCCATCTATCTTATTGTTTTAAAAACAAATGACTCGTAACGTAACATGTTACGTTACAGTCTGTGATCGCCGTAACACCAGGCGTTTTCAGGGGGGAAAGATTTTGCAAGCCACTTTCCACAACCCAGGACACATTTTGTAATTCTTGCCGTTGCGAATAATAATGTGTGGCAATGTTCAACAGGCTTTATGGGCCAGGGATAAAGAATGAAACCGCTACGCATTGCGGCGCTAACCGTCGCGCTGTTCACCACCTTCACGTTAGCTGGCTGTGATAACAACGATAAACCGCAGGCAACCAGCTCGCCTGCTGCCGCATCATCTGCGCAGCAGCAAGGCCAGGCCTCCCCCCCGCAAAGTAAAGAGAAGCTGGCGCAGCTTGCCGCGCGTAGCGAAGGCAAACCGCTCACGCTGCTGGATGCGTCAGAGGTTCAACTGGATGGCGCTGCCACGCTGGTGCTGACCTTTTCCGTTCCGCTAAACCCGGATCAGGATTTTGCCTCGACCGTCCATCTGGTGGACAAAAAGAGCGGCAAAGTCGATGGGGCCTGGGAACTGGCACCGAATTTGAAAGAGCTGCGTTTACGCCACCTGGAACCCAACCGCGAACTGCTGGTCTCGGTCGATCGTGGCCTTGTGGCATTGAACAAAGCCACCTTCGGAAGCGATTACGAGAAAGCGATCACCACGCGCGATGTTCAGCCAAGCGTTGGCTTTGCCAGCCGGGGCTCTTTGCTGCCCGGCAAAGTGGTGGATGGCCTGCCAGTAATGGCGCTCAACGTGAATAACGTAGATGTGAACTTCTACCGTATTAAACCGGAGTCACTGGCGGCGTTTATTAGCCAGTGGGAGTACCGCAATTCGCTGTCAAACTGGGAGTCGGACACCTTACTGAAAATGGCTGACCTGGTATATACCGGCCGTTTTGATCTGAACCCGGCGCGGAACACCCGCGAGAAGTTGCTATTACCGCTGAGCAGCATCCAGCCATTGCAGCAAACCGGCGTCTATATTGCGGTAATGAACCAGGCCGGGCATTACAACTACAGCAATGCCGCTACCCTGTTCACGCTCAGCAATATTGGTCTTTCTGCGCACCGTTATCATAACCGGCTGGATATCTTTACCCAGGGGCTGGAGAACGGTGCTGCGCTCTCCGGCATCGAGGTGGTGCTGCTTAATGAACAGGGGCAGACCCTGGCGCAGGCCACCAGTGATAAAGATGGCCATGCCACGCTGAACACCGACAAAGAGGCGGCCCTGATCCTGGCGCGCAAAGACGGTGAAACCACGCTGCTGGATCTGAAACTGCCCGCGCTGGATCTGGCGGAGTTCGCCATTTCCGGCGATCCTGGCTACAGCAAACAGTTCTTTATGTTCGGGCCGCGCGATCTCTATCGCCCAGGTGAAACGGTGATCCTCAACGGCTTGCTGCGCGATAGCGATGGTAAACCGCTGGCGGCACAACCGGTGAAGCTGGAAGTGGTGAAACCCGACGGTCAGGTGATCCGCACCGTGGTCAGCCAGCCGCAGAACGGGCTGTATCACTTTACTTATCCTCTGGAGGCCAGCGCGCAAACCGGCATGTGGCATATTCGCGCCAACACCGGTGATAACCAGCTGCGTGAGTGGGGTTTCCATGTTGAAGACTTTATGCCTGAGCGCATGGCGCTGAATATTACTCCGCAATCATCACCTGTCGCACCTGCGGACGATGTAGTGTTCAACGTCAATGGTCACTATTTATACGGCGCGCCCGCCAGTGGAAACACGTTGCAGGGGCAGCTCTACCTGCGTCCCCTGCGCGAAGCGGTTCCTGCACTGCCTGGCTTCCAGTTTGGCGATATCGCCGAAGAGAATCTCAGCCGTAGCCTGGATGAAGTGCACCTGACACTGGATGACAAAGGCCTTGGCGAAGTCACTACGACCAGCCAGTGGCAGGAGAGTCACTCGCCGTTAGAAGTCATTTTGCAGGCCAGCTTGCTGGAATCCGGTGGTCGCCCGGTCACCCGCCGTGCCGGGCAGGCTGTCTGGCCTGCGGCAATGCTGCCGGGCATTCGTCCGCAGTTTGCTTCTAAAGCAGTGTACGACTACCGGACCGATACTACCGTTAACCAACCGATTGTTGATGAAGACAGCAACGCGGCGTTCGACATCGTTTATGCAGATGTCGATGGCAAGAAAAAAGCGGTTAACGATTTGCAGGTGCGGCTGATTCGCGAACGCCGCGACTACTTCTGGAACTGGTCAGAAAATGAGGGCTGGCAGTCGCAGTTCAACCAGAAAGATCTGGTTGAAGGCGAGCAGACCCTGAATCTGGCGGCAGATGAAACCGGCAAAGTCTCCTTCCCGGTGGAGTGGGGCGCTTATCGTCTGGAGGTGAAAGCGCCGGATGACACCATCAGCAGCGTGCGTTTCTGGGCAGGTTATAGCTGGCAGGATAACAGCGATGGCGCAGGCGCTGCGCGGCCTGACCGCGTCACGATGAAGCTGGACAAACCGGCCTATAAACCGGGCGATACCCTCAAGCTGCATATCACCGCGCCAGCAGCCGGTAAAGGCTATGCGATGATCGAGTCGGCAGAGGGCCCGCTGTGGTGGCAGGAGATCGACGTTCCGGCTGATGGTCTTGATCTGAGTCTTCCGATCGATCAGAAGTGGCAACGCCATGATCTCTATATCAGCACGCTGGTAGTGCGCCCAGGCGACAAGTCAAAATCTGCTACGCCTAAACGCGCGGTCGGGCTGCTGCATCTGCCTATGGGGGATGAGAATCGCCGCCTTGATCTGACTCTCGATACGCCGCAAAAAATGCGCCCTAATCAGCCGCTGACAGTGAAAGTAAAAGCGGCCGTCAAAAACGGTGAAACCCCGAAACAGGTCAACGTCCTGTTGTCGGCCGTGGACAGTGGCGTACTGAATATTACCGATTACGTTACGCCAGATCCGTGGCAGGGTTTCTTCGGCCAGAAACGTTACGGCGCGGATATTTACGATATCTACGGCCAGGTGATTGAAGGGCAGGGACGTCTGGCTGCGCTGCGTTTTGGTGGCGACGGCGACGAAATGAACCGTGGCGGTAAACCGCCGGTGAATCATGTCACCATTGTTGCGCAGCAGGCACAGCCGGTCACGCTGGATGAACATGGTGAAGGTACGGTCACGCTGCCCATTGGGGATTTTAACGGTGAGTTGCGGGTGATGGCGCAGGCCTGGACGGCAGATGATTTTGGCAGCAGCGAAGGCAAAGTGATTGTTGCGGCACCGGTCATTGCCGACCTGAACATGCCGCGCTTCCTCGGCAGCGGCGACACCTCTCGCCTGACACTGGATGTGACCAACCTTACCGATCAGCCGCAAACCCTTAACGTCACACTGGCGGCCAGCGGCCTGCTGGCGCTGGAAAGCGGCCAGCCAGGTGCTGTGAAACTGGCCGCCGGGCAGCGCACCACGTTATTTATCCCTGTGCGTGCGCTGGATGGGTTTGGCGATGGCGAAATCCATGCACAAATCAGTGGCCTGACCCTGCCGGGTGAAACTTTCGCACCGCAACAGAAAGTGTGGAAACTGGGCGTACGCCCTGCGTTTCCGGCACAGACCGTTAACAGTGGCGCAATGCTGAACCCGGGCGAAAGCTGGCAGGCACCTTCCCAGCATCTGGCGGGGATTGCGCCGTCAACGCTGCAAGGGCGTTTACTGTTCAGCGGCAAACCGCCGTTGAACCTTGCTCGTTACATTCAGGAGTTGAAAGCTTACCCTTACGGCTGCCTGGAGCAAACTGCCAGCGGTCTGTTCCCGTCGCTGTACACCAATGCCGCGCAGCTGAAAGCGCTCGGTATTAAAGGTGAAAGTGACGAGCAGCGTCGCGCCGCGGTGGATATTGGCATTTCCCGCCTGCTGCAAATGCAGCGCGAGGATGGCGGCTTCTCGTTGTGGGATAAGAACGGGCCAGAAGAGTACTGGCTGACGGCCTATGTGACGGACTTCCTCGTCAGTGCTTCTGCACAGGGCTACAGCGTGCCGGGCGAGGCGCTGAACAACGCCAACAACCGCTTGCTGCGTTATCTGCAGGATCCGTCAACCATGGCTATTCGCTATAGCGACGATCTGCCTGCAACGAAATTTGCAGTGCAGAGCTACGCGGCGCTGGTGCTGGCGCGTCAGCAGAAGGCGCCTCTTGGGGCATTACGCGAAGTGTGGCAGCGCCATGAGCAGGCCAAAGCCGCGTTGCCGCTGATGCAGCTTGGCGTCGCCCTGAAAATGATGGGCGATGCCCAGCGTAGCGAGCAGGCGTTGCGCCTGGCGCTGAAAACTCCGCGTGCGCAGAGCAATCGCTGGCTGGCTGATTACGGCAGCGATCTGCGCGACAATGCGCTGATGCTGGCGCTATTGCAGGAAAATAACCTGCTGCCGCAAGAACAGACGCGACTGCTGACCATGCTCTCTGAGCAGGCATACGGCCAGCGCTGGCTGTCTACGCAGGAAAGCAATGCCCTGTTTTTAGCCGGGCGCAACCTGCAAAACGCAACGGGCAACTGGCAGGCGCAAACCTCGCTGGATGCTGCTGCGCTGGCAGGTGACACCGCGCAAAGTCGTAATGTCACAGCCGATCAACTTGCCTCTTTGCAGGTCACGAACAGTGGCACTGCGCCGCTGTGGTTACGCCTCGATACCACCGGTTACCCTGAGCATGCACCGCTCCCGTCTGCCAAAGTGTTGCAGATTGAGCGCACTATCATGGGCACCGACGGGCGCAGCAAATCCCTGTCATCGCTGAAAAGCGGTGAACTGGTGCTGGTGTGGCTGGAGGTGAGCGCGACGCAGAATGTACCGGATGCGTTGGTGGTTGATCTGCTGCCTGCCGGGCTGGAGCTGGAAAACCAGAACCTCGCCAGCAGCAGTGCCAGTTTGCAGGATAGCGGCAGTGAAGTGCAGGATCTGCTGAACCGCATGCAACAGGCGGATATTCAGCATATGGAGTTCCGCGATGATCGCTTCGTTGCCGCTGTTCCGGTAAGTGAAGGCCAGAGCGTAACGCTGGTCTACCTGGCGCGGGCGGTAACACCGGGAACGTATCATGTGCCGGCACCACAGGTTGAATCTATGTATGTACCGCAGTGGCGGGCAACCGGCGAGACCAGCGGTCCGCTGATCATTGTGCCGTAACGTGAAAATTGTGCGTCTGATGCGCACCCGCTGGCGCTGGCTGGTGGGTGCGCCGTTGTTATTGGTGCTGGCGGTTATCGCGGCTGACAAACTCTGGCCGCTGCCGTTGACCGAGGTCGATCCGGCGCGGGTAGTGGTGGCGGAAGATGGTACACCGCTGTGGCGTTTTGCCGATGCCGACGGCATCTGGCGTTATCCGGTCACAATTGAAGAGGTATCGCCGCGCTATCTGCAGGCACTGATCCAGTATGAAGATCGCTGGTTCTGGGATCATCCCGGCGTCAATCCCTTCTCGATTGCGCGCGCGGCCTGGCAGGATCTCAGTTCGGGGCGCGTAATATCGGGCGGCAGCACGCTGACCATGCAGGTTGCCCGCTTACTGGATCCTCATCCCCGCACTTTTGGCGGTAAAGTGCGCCAGCTCTGGCGTGCATTGCAACTGGAGTGGCATCTTCCCAAACGCGAGATCCTCACGCTGTATCTTAACCGCGCGCCGTTTGGCGGCACTCTGCAGGGCATTGGCGCGGCAAGCTGGGCTTATCTTGGTAAACCACCTTCCAGACTCAGTTATGCAGAAGCTGCCTTGTTGGCAGTATTGCCGCAAGCGCCAAGCCGTTTACGCCCCGATCGCTGGCCGGAGCGGGCGCAGGCCGCACGGGACAAAGTACTGGATCGCATGGTTTCGCAAGGCGCCTGGTCGGCGGAGCAGGTCAAAGAGTCGCGTCAGGAGCCGGTATGGCTTGCGCCCCGGCAAATGCCGCAACTTGCGCCGCTGTTTTCGCGGCGCATGGTGGGAGAGAGCAATGCGTTGAAAATCACCACCACGCTGGACGCCTCTCTACAGCGGCAACTGGAGGAACTGGCGCTCAGTGTCAAAACGCGGCTGCCGCAGCGCAGTTCGCTGGCGATGATCGTGGTGGATCACACAACGATGAAAGTGCGCGGTTGGGTCGGCTCCGTTGACATCAATGACGATAGTCGCTTCAGCCATGTGGACATGGTGAGCGCAGTGCGATCGCCAGGATCGGTTCTGAAGCCGTTTATCTACGGTATGGCGCTCGACGAAGGCCTGATCCATCCCGCATCGCTGCTCCAGGATGTGCCACGTCGGGTGGGTGATTATCGCCCCGGTAACTTCGACAGCGGTTTTCACGGACCGGTAAGCATGAATGAGGCGCTGGTGCGTTCGCTGAACCTGCCCGCGGTACAGGTGCTGGAGGCGTACGGGCCGAAAAAGTTCGCCGGTAATTTGCGTAATGCGGGGCTGCCGTTGATATTACCGGCCGGTGCTGAACCGAACCTGGCGCTGATCCTTGGTGGCGCAGGCGCGCGTCTGGAAGACATTGCTGCCGCTTACAGCGCTTTTGCCCGCGGGGGAAAAGCGGGCAAGCTGCGACTGACACCAAACGCACCGCTGGTTGAACGTCGGCTGATGTCGCCCGGTGCCGCGTGGATCATCCGCCGTATTCTGGCGAACGAAGCCCAGCCAGTGCCCGATGCAGCCTTACCGCAGGTGGTGCCGCTGGCCTGGAAAACCGGTACCAGTTATGGCTACCGTGATGCCTGGGCTATTGGGATTAATGCGCGTTATATCATCGGCATCTGGACTGGCAGACCGGATGGTACGCCAGTCGCCGGGCAGTTTGGTTTTGCCAGTGCCGTGCCGCTGCTCAACCAGGTCAACAACATGTTGCAGGCGCGTTCAGCGCTTGAACAGGGGAAACTCCCGCGCGATCCGCGCCCGGACTCGGTCACGCAAGGGGTCATTTGCTGGCCCGGCGGGCAAAGTTTGCCGGCCGGAGACAACAACTGTCGCCGCCGTCTGGCTACATGGCTGCTTGATGACAGCCAGCCGCCGACGTTGCTGATGCCTGAGCAGGAGGGGCTGCATGGGATCAATTTCCCGCTGTGGTTGAACCATAAAGGGCTTCGGGTGGCGGCGGATTGCCCCGATGCGCAGCAGAAAAACTGGATTGTCTGGCCGTTGCCGCTGGAGCCCTGGCTGCCGCCAGGTGAAAGACGAGCCGCGCGTTTACCCGCCGCCGACCGGCAGTGCCCACCGCGTGATGACAATGCGCCGCCGCCTCTGTTGCTTAGCGGCGTGCGCGACGGAGCGGTGATCCGGCGTGTGCCGGGGCAGTCATTTGCGTTGTTACCCATACAGAGCAGTGGCGGAGAAGGCGCGCGCTGGTGGTTCCTTAACGGTGAACCGCTGTCGACGCACGACAATATAGTCAGCCTGAAACTTGATAAAACCGGGGAGTATCAGTTATTGGTTATGGATGAGGCCGGGCAGGTTGCAACGGTGCAGTTTGTTGTGCAATAACGCAGGAAATGGCGGGTTACGAGAAGGGTGTTGCTGAAACTCGTCTTATTTTAAAAAAATGTTACCTTCATCCATAGGCAAGGCCTGCGTTGCTCTTTATAATCCGCGCCAGGTCATACTTATGTGTATGTACGACAACAGAACAACTTACAGAGGTAATCATGGCTATTGAACGTACTTTTTCCATCATCAAGCCAAACGCGGTGGCAAAAAACGTTATTGGCGCTATCTTCTCTCGCTTTGAAGCGGCAGGATTTAAAATCGTTGGTACTAAAATGCTGCACCTGACTGTTGAGCAGGCTCGCGGCTTCTATGCAGAGCACGAAGGTCGCCCGTTCTTTGACGGTCTGGTTGAGTTCATGACCTCCGGCCCGATCGTGGTTTCTGTGCTGGAAGGCGAAAACGCGGTACAGCGTCACCGCGATCTGCTGGGCGCAACCAATCCGGCGAACGCACTGGCCGGTACCCTGCGCGCTGATTATGCAGACAGCTTCACTGAAAACGGCACCCACGGTTCCGATTCTGTTGAATCTGCAGCCCGCGAAATTGCCTATTTCTTCGCTGAAGGCGAAGTGTGCCCGCGCACTCGCTAATCACACGTTAAACCGTGTAACGAGATTTACACTTTAATTTGTGAAATGCTGCGTGCAAACGTGGTATCTGTGCGACAGAATTTGTACAATGTTGCGCCCCAGGTTGAGCCGAAGCTTACCTGGGGCGCTTCTTTTTAACCCTCCAGGGGCCATAACGTGTAATAACGAGGCCGGAATACACTATGTCTGAACAAATTGTCATATCTGAGAACGCTGCTCTCACGGTTCCCAACAAAGATGCAAAAATCAACCTGCTGGATTTAAACCGTCAGCAGATGCGCGAGTTTTTTAAAAACTTAGGCGAAAAACCCTTCCGCGCCGATCAGGTGATGAAGTGGATGTACCACTACTGCTGCGATGACTTTGATGAAATGACCGACATCAACAAAGTGCTGCGTGGCAAATTGAAAGACGTGGCTGAGATCCGCGCCCCGGAAGTGGTGGAAGAGCAGCGCTCCTCCGACGGCACCATTAAATGGGCGATCGCCGTTGGCGACCAGCGCGTGGAAACCGTGTATATCCCGGAAGAAGACCGTGCGACGCTGTGCGTCTCTTCGCAGGTTGGGTGTGCGCTGGAGTGTAAATTCTGTTCCACCGCCCAGCAGGGCTTTAACCGCAACCTGCGCGTCTCCGAAATCATCGGTCAGGTGTGGCGTGCGGCAAAAATCATTGGCGCAGCGAGAATCACCGGCAACCGTCCTATCACTAACGTGGTGATGATGGGCATGGGCGAGCCACTGCTCAACCTGACCAATGTGGTTCCGGCGATGGAGATCATGTTGGACGATTTCGGTTTTGGTCTGTCTAAACGTCGTGTAACGCTCTCTACCTCTGGTGTGGTTCCGGCGCTGGATAAACTCGGCGACATGATTGACGTAGCGCTGGCGATTTCTTTGCATGCGCCGAACGATGAAATTCGTGACGAAATCGTCCCGATCAACAAAAAGTACAATATTGAAACCTTCCTTGCGGCGGTGCGCCGTTACCTTGAGAAGTCCAACGCTAACCAGGGCCGCGTGACCATAGAGTACGTGATGCTGGACCACGTGAACGATGGCACCGAGCATGCGCACCAACTGGCAGAGTTGCTGAAAGATACGCCATGTAAGATCAACCTGATCCCCTGGAACCCGTTCCCGGGTGCGCCGTATGGCCGCAGCTCTAATAGCCGTATCGATCGTTTCTGTAAGGTGCTGATGAGCTATGGGTTTACTACAATTGTTCGTAAAACCCGTGGTGATGATATCGATGCCGCCTGTGGACAACTGGCAGGCGACGTGATTGACCGTACCAAACGTACCATGCGTAAGCGTATGCAGGGCGAGCCCATCGCCGTGAAGTCGCTGTAATGCCAATATGCGGCGCGAAGATTGTGCTGCATTTTGTGAAAATGACGAATATTTGGCCTGTACACATGCAGGCCAATAATAATTACGGTGCGTTTCTCCTGACTTTAAGGCAGTATGTAGTGATGTAACAACGGCTTAGCAAAAAGTGCTGAAAGCGGTTCTGTTATGAGAAGCCTGACAGTCTTATACTATGGGTCCAGGCTTAATTGACCCGGTTTTTTTCGCGGCGCGTGTGGGCATTGCGGTCACGCGCGCCTGAATCTTTAATTTTCACGTACCAGTAGTTGTAGCGAATGAATACTGAAGCCACTCACGACCAAAATGAAGCACAAACCACTGGCGTACGTCTGCGCAGCGCCCGTGAACAACTTGGACTCAGCCAGCAAGCGGTTGCAGAGCGCTTATGCCTGAAGGTGTCCACGGTACGCGATATCGAAGAAGACAGATCCCCTGCCGATCTGGCTTCGACCTTTGTGCGGGGTTATATCCGCTCCTATGCCCGCCTTGTGCATATTCCCGAAGAAGAACTCCTGCCGATGATTGAGAAGCAGGCACCGGTCAGAGCTGCGAAAGTGGCCCCGATGCAGACGTTCGCTTTGGGTAAACCGCGTAAAAAACGCGACGGCTGGCTGATGAGCTTTACCTGGCTGGTGCTGTTTGTGGTAGTGGGGCTGACAGGCGCATGGTGGTGGCAAAACCACAAAGCGCAGCAGGAAGAGATCAGCACTATGGCCGATCAATCCTCTGCCGAGCTCAACGCCAACAACAGTAATGCGCAGAGCGTTCCGCTGAATACCGACACCTCTACTACCACCGCAGATAACACCTCTACGCCAGTTGAGATGCCAGCGCCAACCACAACGGCACAGGCCCCGGCAGTTGCCCAGCAGGCTCCGGCTAACACCGCCAACCAGAACACCGTCGTGCCGCCGTCTCAGGCGAATGTCGATGCGGCTGCTGGCGCCACGGCCAACACGCTGCCGACCAGTCAGGCAGGAGTGGGCGCAGCTGCGGACAACAACGCACTGGTGATGAGCTTTAATGCGGATTGCTGGCTGGAAGTGAGCGATGCCACAGGCAAAAAACTGTTCAGTGGCATGCAGCGTAAAGATGGCACACTGAATTTAACCGGCCAGGCGCCGTACAAACTGAAAATCGGCGCGCCGTCCGCCGTACAAATCCAGTACCAGGGTAAACCTGTCGATTTGAGTCGATATATCAGAACTAACCAGGTTGCGCGTCTGACCCTCAATGCCGAACAATCAGCAGTACAGTAACAGACGGGCAAAGCGGGAGATTTTTCATGCATAACCAGGCTCCGATTCAGCGTCGGAAATCGAAACGGATCTACGTTGGTAATGTGCCGATTGGCGATGGGGCTCCCATCGCCGTGCAGTCAATGACAAACACCCGCACCACGGATGTTGACGCAACGGTCAACCAAATCAAAGCGCTGGAGCGCGTCGGTGCAGACATTGTCCGTGTTTCTGTTCCAACGATGGATGCAGCAGAAGCGTTTAAACTGATCAAACAGCAAGTGAGTGTTCCGCTGGTGGCGGATATTCATTTTGACTACCGCATTGCGCTGAAAGTCGCCGAATACGGCGTCGATTGCCTGCGTATTAACCCCGGCAATATCGGCAATGAGGAGCGCATTCGCACGGTTGTTGACTGCGCGCGCGACAAAAACATACCTATCCGTATTGGCGTTAATGCCGGCTCGCTGGAAAAAGATCTGCAGGAAAAATACGGCGAACCGACGCCGCAAGCGCTGCTCGAATCCGCCATGCGCCATGTTGATCATCTTGATCGCCTGAACTTCGACCAGTTTAAAGTCAGCGTCAAAGCCTCCGATGTCTTCCTCGCGGTGGAATCCTATCGCCTGCTGGCGAAACAGATCGATCAGCCATTGCACCTCGGCATCACCGAGGCTGGCGGTGCGCGCGCGGGCGCGGTGAAGTCAGCAATTGGCCTCGGCCTGCTGCTCTCCGAAGGGATTGGTGACACGCTGCGTATCTCGCTGGCGGCCGATCCGGTTGAAGAGATCAAAGTCGGTTTCGATATCCTGAAGTCGCTGCGCATTCGTTCGCGGGGTATCAACTTTATCGCTTGCCCGACCTGCTCCCGTCAGGAGTTCGATGTTATCGGCACAGTGAACGCCCTTGAACAGCGGCTTGAAGACATCATCACGCCAATGGATGTTTCCATTATTGGCTGCGTGGTGAACGGGCCTGGCGAAGCGCTGGTTTCGACGCTTGGCGTGACCGGCGGCAACAAGAAAAGCGGCCTGTACGAAGATGGTGTGCGTAAAGACCGCCTTGATAACAGCGATATGATCAGCCAGCTTGAAGCCCGCATTCGCGCGAAAGCGTCGATTCTGGACGAAGCGCGTCGCATTAACGTGCAACAGCTAGAAAAATAACGTGGCTGGGAAGCGGCTGGCTTCCCGTGTATGATGAACCCGCCAGGCGCTACGGCCCTGTGGGTTCATTTTTTGTATTCATAAAGAGAAAAAACGTGGCAAAGAATATTCAAGCCATTCGCGGCATGAACGATTATCTGCCTGGCGAAACCGCCATCTGGCAGCGCATTGAAAGCACCCTAAAAAACGTGCTCGGCAGCTACGGTTACAGTGAAATCCGTTTGCCGATTGTAGAGCAGACCCCGTTATTTAAACGCGCGATCGGCGAAGTGACCGACGTGGTTGAAAAAGAGATGTACACCTTTGACGATCGTAATGGCGATAGCCTGACATTGCGTCCTGAAGGTACGGCGGGCTGCGTACGCGCCGGCATCGAACATGGTCTTCTGTACAATCAGGAACAGCGCTTGTGGTACGTCGGGCCGATGTTCCGCTACGAGCGTCCGCAGAAAGGGCGCTACCGTCAGTTCCATCAGCTGGGTGTTGAAGTGTTTGGCCTGCAAGGTCCGGATATCGACGCTGAGCTGATTATGCTAACCGCACGCTGGTGGCGTGAATTGGGCATTGCTCAGCACGTCGCACTTGAGCTTAACTCCATCGGCTCGCTGGAAGCGCGTGCGACCTATCGCGATGCGCTGGTGGCGTTCCTGGAACAGCATAAAGATAAGCTGGACGAAGACTGCCTGCGTCGCATGTACACCAACCCGCTGCGGGTGCTGGATACCAAAAATCAGGACATTCAGGCTCTGCTGAACGATGCGCCGAAACTGGGTGATTATCTGGATGAAGCGTCCCGCGAACACTTTGCCGGTCTTTGCGCTTTCCTGGATGCGGCAGGTATTGCCTACACCGTGAACCAGCGTCTGGTGCGTGGTCTGGACTATTACAACCGTACCGTTTTCGAATGGGTGACGACCAGTCTTGGCGCCCAGGGCACCGTCTGTGCTGGCGGTCGTTATGACGGTCTGGTTGAGCAACTGGGCGGTCGCGCCACCCCGGCGGTGGGCTTCGCGATGGGCCTTGAACGTCTTGTTTTGTTAGTTCAGGCAGTTAATCCGGAATTTAAAGCAGAATCCGTTGTCGATATATACCTGGTGGCGTCTGGTGCCAATACGCAATCCGCTGCGATGCAGTTGGGTGAACAGGTACGCGATGCGTTACCTGGCGTACGGCTGATGATGAACCACGGCGGCGGCAATTTCAAAAAACAGTTTGCCCGTGCAGATAAGTGGGGCGCTCGCGTCGCACTGGTGCTTGGCGAATCTGAAATCGCCGACGGTAATGTTGTGGTGAAGGATTTACGCTCTGGTGAGCAGAGTACGATAACGCAGGACAGCGTTGCGGCGCATTTGCGCACACTACTGGGCTAATCTCCCCGGTGAATTATCGTTAAGGAGAAGGACTGCGTGGAAATTTACGAAAACGAAAACGACCAGGTAGACGCGATTAAGCGCTTCTTTGCCGAGAACGGCAAAGCGCTGGCAGTTGGCGTTGTTTTGGGTATTGGTGCGCTGGTTGGCTGGCGCTACTGGACCAGTCATCAGGCAGACACAGCAAAAGTCTCATCGCAAGCCTATGAAAACGCGATCTCCGCGCTTCAGGCTGACAAACCAGAAACGTTCGCAGCGGCGGAGAAATTCGCAGCTGACAACAAAAACACTTACGGTGCGTTAGCGTCGCTGGAACTTGCGCAGCAGTACGTTGAGAAAAACGAACTGGATAAAGCCGCCGCTCAGTTGCAGCAGGGGCTTACAGCAACCAGCGATGAGAATCTGAAATCGATGATCAACGTGCGTCTGGCCCGTGTCCAGGTTCAACTGAAACAGCAAGATGTTGCGTTGAAAACGCTGGATGCCGTAAAAGGCGACAGCTGGGCAGCTATCGTGGCTGATTTGCGCGGCGAAGCACTGCTGAGCAAAGGTGATAAACAAGGTGCGCGCACCGCATGGGAAAACGGCATTAAAAACAATGCTTCCCCTGCGTTGAGTGAAATGATGCAAATGAAAATTAATAATTTGTCCATCTAAGAGGGACCCGATGCAATTGCGTAAATTACTTCTGCCAGGACTGCTTTCTGTCACGCTATTGAGCGGTTGTTCCCTGTTCAGCGGCGAAGAAGATGTTGTCAAAATGTCCCCGCTGCCGGTGGTTGAAAACCAGTTTACGCCGTCAACGGCGTGGAGCACCTCCATCGGCAACGGTATCGGCGACTTCTACTCTAATCTGCATCCGGCGTTTGCCGACGGTGTGGTATATGCTGCCGATCGCCACGGCGTGGTGAAAGCGGTGCATGCTGAAGATGGTCGTGAAGTGTGGTCGGTGAATCTGGCCGAAAAAGATGGCTGGTTCTCTACTCGCTCAGCACAGTTGTCCGGCGGTGTGACCGTTTCTGGTGGTCATGTGTACGTGGGCAGCGAAAAAGCCCGTGTTTATGCGCTGAACACCAGCGACGGCTCTGTCGCCTGGCAGAGTAAAGTGGCGGGTGAAGCGCTTTCTCGTCCGGTTATCAGCGACGGTCTGGTGTTAATCCATACCAGCAACGGTCAGTTGCAGGCGCTGAATGAAAGTGATGGTGCGGTGAAATGGACCGTTAACCTGGATATGCCAGCGCTCTCTCTGCGCGGTGAATCTGCCCCGACGGCTGCCTTTGGTGCAGCCATTGTGGGTGGCGACAACGGTCGCGTGAGCGCGGTGCTGATGCAGCAAGGGCAGATGATCTGGCAACAACGTATCTCCCAGGCAAACGGCCCGACTGAAATCGACCGCCTGAGCGATGTCGATACGACGCCGGTTGTAGTGAATGGCGTGGTGTACGCGCTGGCCTACAACGGCAACATGACGGCACTGGATCTGCGCAGCGGCCAGATCATGTGGAAACGTGAACTGGGCTCGGTGAGCGACTTCATCGTTGACGGTAACCGTATCTATCTTATCGATCAGAATGACCGTGTTCTGGCACTTACCACCGACGGTGGCGTGACCCTCTGGACACAAAGCGATCTGCTGCACCGTAACCTTACCGCTCCGGCGTTGTATAATGGTTACATAGTGACAGGCGATAGCGAAGGTTATGTTCACTGGATTAACGTTGAAGATGGCCGCTTTGTGGCGCAGCAGAAAGTCGACAGTTCCGGCTTCCTGACCGAGCCGGTGGTTGCCGATGGCAAACTGCTGATCCAGGCAAAAGACGGTACGCTGTACGCCATCACGCGTTAATCGCGCTGAGGTTGTCGTTCCTGAAGACGGCTCCTGTTGCAGGAGCCGTTTTCCTGTTTTTAAAACGCTGCGTCAATCGCGACGTTTTGCTAATGAATTTTCTGTAATGAGGCTTCAAACATGGTACCTGTGGTCGCGCTTGTCGGGCGCCCTAACGTTGGAAAATCCACGCTATTTAACCGTTTAACACGCACCCGTGATGCGCTGGTAGCGGATTTCCCGGGTCTGACTCGTGACCGTAAGTACGGTCGTGCTGAAGTGGAAGGCCGCGAATTTATCTGCATCGATACCGGCGGTATCGACGGCACCGAAGATGGCGTAGAAACCCGCATGGCGGAACAGTCGCTGCTGGCGATTGAAGAAGCAGATGTGGTGCTGTTTATGGTGGACGCACGCGCGGGCCTGATGCCTGCCGACTCGGCCATTGCTAAGCATTTGCGTGCGCGTGAAAAACCGACCTTCCTGGTGGCGAACAAAACCGATGGTCTGGATCCTGACCAGGCCACGGCGGACTTCTACTCGCTGGGGCTGGGGGACATTTACGCTATTGCCGCATCGCATGGTCGCGGCGTAACCAGCCTGCTGGAACACGTGCTAATGCCGTGGATGGACGAACTGAACCCACCTGAAGAGGTGGACGAAGACGCGGAATACTGGGCGCAGTTCGAAGCCAGTGAAAACGGCGAACAAGAAGAGCCGGAAGATGACTTTAACCCGCAGGATCTGCCGATCAAGCTGGCTATTGTCGGGCGTCCGAACGTAGGTAAGTCCACACTCACTAACCGTATTCTGGGCGAAGACCGCGTGGTGGTGTACGACATGCCGGGCACCACCCGCGACAGCATCTACATTCCGATGCAGCGCGACGAACGTGAGTACGTACTGATTGACACCGCGGGTGTCCGCAAGCGCGGTAAAATCACCGACGTGGTAGAAAAGTTCTCCGTCATTAAAACGCTGCAGGCGATTGAAGACGCCAACGTGGTGTTGCTGGTGATCGATGCCCGCGAAGGCATCTCTGACCAGGATCTGTCGCTGCTGGGCTTTATTCTCAACAGCGGTCGCTCGCTGGTGATTGTTGTCAACAAGTGGGATGGCCTGAGTCAGGAAGTGAAAGAACAGGTGAAAGAGACGCTGGACTACCGTCTTGGCTTTATCGACTTTGCCCGCGTTCACTTTATCTCTGCCCTGCACGGCAGCGGCGTGGGTAACCTGTTTGAATCGGTACGTGAAGCTTACGACAGCTCCACTCGCCGTGTCAGCACCGCGATGCTGACCCGTATTATGACCATGGCGGCAGAAGATCATCAGCCTCCGCTGGTGCGTGGCCGCCGCGTGAAGCTGAAATATGCCCACGCCGGGGGTTACAACCCGCCGATTGTGGTGATCCACGGCAATCAGGTAAAAGACCTGCCGGATTCTTACAAGCGCTACCTGATGAACTACTTCCGCAAATCATTGGATGTGATGGGCACGCCAATCCGCATTCAGTTCAAAGAAGGGGAAAACCCGTTTGCGGAGAAACGTAACACCCTGACGCCGAACCAGATGCGTAAGCGTAAGCGCTTGATTAAGCACATCAAGAAAGGTAAGTAATCACTTGCTTAAAACCCGCCGTCCGGCGGGTTTTTTGTAAGTGGCGGTGTATGATAGAGGCAGTGAAACATAAAGGAGCGCAATATGGATCTGAAATGCCCAACCTGTCACAACCCGCTGGAACGTGTGGGAACACATGCCCATTGCCAGGTCTGCGACGTAAACCTTGAGCTCGAAGCCAGTTGCCCGGAGTGCCATCAGCCTCTGCAGGTATTAACCGCCTGTGGCGCGGTGGACTTTTTCTGCCAGCACGGACACGGGCTGATTTCTAAAAAACGCGTAGAATTTACCCTGTGTTAAGACTTGCAGATGCACTCTTCACCTTCGCGCCACAGCTCAACAAACGAGGGTGGCGCTTTGCTTTCCGGGATCAGCAGCAGCACGTTCGGTTGCGGCGAGGTCCAGGTGATTTGCAAACGGTAAAAGCGCTGATCGCCGCGCCCCGGCGATTCCGGCTGGCCGGGCGGTTGCCCCAGCGGTAACGCCTGATGCAGGATCTCAACCAGCCGCTGACGTTGCTCTTCACTGAGCTGGGCAATGATGATTTTGCGTTTGCCGCTCAGTTTCGGGACGTACGCCACCCCGCCTTCACGGGCTAACTCCACCACCGCATCGTCGGTTAATTCGGGTTCGTTCATCATAAAACTCCGACATCTTTCCACGCCTGTTCAATCGCTGCGGCGACTTTTTTACCGGAACGTTTTTCACCATGTTGAATGGTGAGCTTCGCGAACGTCGCAAAATCGGCGTTTTGCGCCAGCGATTTATCACAGACGGTATCGTACCAGGCGTACCCTGTTTGTTCCCAGGCATAACCGCCCACCGCCGTTGCCGCCAGGTAAAATGCGCGGTTAGGAATACCGGAATTCAGGTGGACGCCACCGTTGTCTTCACGGGTTTTGATAAAGTCTTTCATATGCGCAGGTTGCGGATCTTTCCCCAGCAGCGGATCGTCATAAGCGGTACCAGGCTTAGACATTGAGCGTAACCCTTTGCCTTTAATGCCCTTTGCCAGCAACCCTTCGCCAATGATCCAGTCGGCCTGTTCGGCTGTCTGCTGCTGATGGTACTGCTTCACCAGCGAACCGAAGACATCCGATAACGACTCATTCAATGCACCCGCCTGCTCAAAATAGATTAAGTTGGCTTCCGTTTCTGTGACGCCGTGGCTGAGTTCATGCGCCACCACATCAATAGCAATGGTAAAACGGTTGAAGATCTCACCGTCGCCATCGCCAAACACCATCTGCTGACCGTTCCAGAAGGCGTTTTGATACTCTTTACCGTAATGCACGGTACCGCTGAGGATCAGCCCCTGGTTATCCAGGGAGTTTCGCTGGTAAACCTGCCAGAAGAAATCATGTGTGACGCCAAGATAGTCATAGGCTTCATCCACCGCGACATCACCGTTTGACGGCTGGCCTTCATAGCGCACCTGCTCGCCGGGCAGTGTCTCTTTTTGTTGCGCGTCATAAATATCGCGTACCAGTTCACCGGGCGACGTCACCAACGGCGCATCGACTTTACCATGGCTGTGCGCCATCAATGTTTGCACGTGAGTTAAGGTCTGGCGGGCGTTACGTTGTTGTAGCTCAGAACCATTATCAATAATGCGACGAAGAAGGTAGGGCGGAATAACACAATGCAGCGGGCGTGAATTCATGTTGATCTCCTTGATAAACACCAAAAGGAACAACAAAAGTATAGGTTCGCCTGAGGTAATGATCGTACAAATTAGGAGGATTTACGCTGGCGCGGTTTTCTCGCGGGCTTGATAGCCCTGACTTCGCTCTCTACCCAGCCATCGTTCAGCCGTGTCATTAACGCGTCGCCTGCTTTTACCTGTTTTGTCTGTTTCAGCACTTTGCCGTCGGTTGCCGTGGTCACGCTATAGCCGCGCGCCAGAGTTGCCAGCGGGCTGACTGCTTCCAGGTGAGTGATGGCCGTTCCAAAACGCTCGCGTGTGCTGCTTAAGCGGTCTCGAATGTTCTGACTAAGGCGGTACTCCAGCTGCTGCACGCGGGTTTGCGCCCGATGAATTCGCGGTTGGGGGTTTTGCTGGTTCAGGCGTTGTAAGAGGCGTTGCTGGCGCACAGAGGAACGCTTTAGCTGGTTATCCAGCGCGTTGTGCATGCGTTGTTGCAGGCGTTCAAGCACGGTTTGCTGACGCGCCAGCCTCAATTGCGGATGCTGCTGTTGCAGGCGATGATTCAACTGCGCAAAGCGGCGGCTGCGGCCCGCGAGGTAATAATCCATCGCCATTTCGAGGCGCTGCTGCATCGCCTGCACCTGGCGCAATAGCTCCAGCTGATTACGGCTGACGATTTCCGCTGCCGCAGAAGGCGTCGGCGCACGCAGATCGGCGACAAAATCGGCAATCGTCACATCGGTTTCATGCCCGACAGCGCTGACCACTGGAATACGGCTGGCAAAAATCGCCCGCGCCACGCGCTCGTCGTTAAAACTCCATAAATCTTCCAGCGAACCACCGCCACGCCCAACAATCAGCACATCGCATTCCTGCCGCGCATTCGCCAGTTCGATGGCTCGCACAATTTGTGCGGGGGCGTCTTCGCCCTGTACCGCAGTAGGGTAAATCACCACCGGCAGCGACGGATCGCGGCGTTTCAGCACATGCAGAATATCGTGCAGCGCAGCGCCCGTTTTCGAGGTGATCACGCCTATACAGTACGCAGGTGAGGGGAGCGGTTGTTTAAACTGCTGATCAAACAGCCCTTCGGCAGCAAGTTTTGCTTTAAGCTGCTCGTACTTCTGTTGCAGTAAACCTTCGCCCGCCGGTTGCATGCTTTCGACCACCACCTGGTATTCACCACGTGGCTCATACAGGGTGATATTGGCGCGAACCAGCACTTGCTGGCCGTGCTGCGGGCGGAAAGTGACACGGCGGTTGCTGTTACGGAACATCGCGCATCGCACCTGGGCGGTGTCGTCTTTTAACGTGAAGTACCAGTGCCCGGAAGAAGGTTGGGTAAAGTTGGAGATTTCGCCGCTGATCCATACCTGGCCAAGTTCGCGTTCCAGCAGTAAGCGCACCGACTGATTCAGGCGGCTGACGGTATAAATGGAAGGGGACTGGAACGATGACATGTGAGCCAGATCAAATTCTAAATCAGCAGGTTATTCAGTCGATAGTAACCCGATACGAGGGGATAGCAAGTATTTTTCTCAAAAAAGTGTGGATGCAATCGGTTACGCTCTGTATAATGCCACGGCAATATTTAACCCCCCAGGTCAGAGATATTGCCCATGCTACGTATTGCTAAAGAAGCACTGACGTTTGACGACGTCCTCCTCGTTCCCGCTCACTCCACCGTTCTGCCGAATACTGCCGACTTGAGCACGCAGCTCACCAAAACCATTCGCCTGAACATTCCTATGCTCTCTGCGGCGATGGATACCGTGACCGAAGCGCGCCTGGCGATTGCCCTGGCACAGGAAGGCGGCATTGGCTTTATTCACAAAAACATGTCAATTGAGCGCCAGGCAGACGAAGTTCGCCGCGTGAAGAAACATGAATCCGGCGTGGTTAAAGATCCACAGACCGTGCTGCCAACTACCACCCTGCGCGAAGTCAAAGAACTGACCGAACGTAACGGCTTTGCCGGTTACCCGGTTGTCAACGGCGACAACGAACTGGTCGGCATCATCACCGGTCGTGACGTGCGTTTCGTGACCGACCTGAACCAGCCAGTCAGCGTTTATATGACGCCGAAAGAGCGCCTGGTGACCGTTCGTGAAGGCGAATCCCGCGAAGTGGTCTTCGCTAAAATGCACGAAAAACGCGTTGAAAAAGCGCTGGTTGTGGACGAGAGTTTCCACCTGCGCGGCATGATCACCGTTAAAGACTTCCAGAAAGCAGAACGTAAACCAAACGCCTGTAAAGATGAGCAGGGTCGCCTGCGTGTTGGCGCGGCAGTTGGTGCGGGTGCTGGCAACGAAGAGCGCGTCGATGCACTGGTTGCCGCAGGCGTTGACGTCCTGCTGATCGACTCCTCTCACGGCCACTCCGAAGGCGTGTTGCAGCGCATTCGCGAAACCCGCGCAAAATACCCGGATCTGCAAATCATTGGCGGTAACGTCGCGACTGGCGCAGGTGCACGTGCGCTGGCTGAAGCAGGCGTGAGCGCGGTGAAAGTCGGTATCGGCCCTGGCTCCATCTGTACTACCCGGATCGTGACGGGTGTGGGCGTTCCGCAGATCACCGCTGTTTCCGACGCCGTTGAAGCGCTGGAAGGTACTGGCATTCCGGTTATCGCCGATGGCGGTATCCGTTTCTCTGGCGACATCGCCAAAGCTATCGCCGCTGGCGCAGCCGCTGTGATGGTTGGCTCTATGCTGGCGGGCACCGAAGAATCCCCGGGCGAAATCGAACTCTACCAGGGCCGCTCTTACAAATCCTACCGTGGCATGGGTTCCCTGGGCGCGATGTCCAAAGGCTCTTCTGACCGCTACTTCCAGAGCGATAACGCCGCCGACAAGCTGGTGCCGGAAGGCATTGAAGGCCGCGTTGCTTATAAAGGCCGCCTGAAAGAGATCATCCACCAGCAGATGGGCGGCCTGCGTTCCTGTATGGGGCTGACCGGCTGTGGTACTATCGACGACCTGCGCACCAAAGCGGAATTTGTGCGCATCAGCGGTGCGGGTATCCAGGAAAGTCACGTTCACGACGTGACCATCACCAAAGAATCCCCGAACTACCGCATGGGTTCTTAATGATTTTCGCGCCCGGTTTTACCGGGCGCTTTCGTAACTTGCCTCGGAAGTAGCGTCAATGACGGACAACATTCATAAACATCGTATTCTGATCCTCGACTTCGGTTCCCAGTACACCCAGCTGGTTGCGCGCCGCGTGCGTGAACTGGGCGTTTACTGCGAACTGTGGGCGTGGGATGTCACCGAAGCGCAGATCCGCGACTTCAATCCAAGCGGCATCATCCTTTCCGGCGGCCCGGAAAGCACCACCGAAGACAACAGCCCGCGTGCACCGCAGTATGTGTTTGAAGCAGGCGTGCCGGTGCTTGGCGTGTGCTACGGCATGCAGACCATGGCCATGCAGCTGGGCGGCCACGTTGAAGGTTCTAACGAACGTGAATTCGGTTATGCGCAGGTTGAAGTTCAGACCGACAGCGCGCTGATCAGCGGTATTGAAGATTCGCTGACCGCAGACGGCAAAGTATTGCTGGACGTGTGGATGAGCCACGGCGACAAAGTAACGGCGATCCCGGCTGACTTTGTGACCGTTGCCAGCACCGAGACGTGCCCGTTCGCGATTATGGCGAACGAAGAAAAACGCTTCTACGGGGTGCAGTTCCACCCGGAAGTGACCCACACCCGCCAGGGCCTGCGTATGCTGGAGCGCTTTGTGCGCGACATCTGCCAGTGCGAAGCGCTGTGGACGCCGGCAAAAATCATTGATGATGCTGTTGAACGCATCCGCCAGCAGGTTGGCGACGACAAAGTCATCCTCGGCCTTTCCGGCGGTGTGGACTCCTCCGTGACGGCGATGCTGCTGCACCGCGCCATCGGCAAAAACCTGACCTGCGTCTTTGTGGACAACGGCCTGCTGCGCCTGAATGAAGCCCAACAGGTAATGGACATGTTTGGCGATCATTTCGGTCTGAATATTGTTCATGTTGAAGGCGAGTCCCGTTTCCTGGCCGCGCTGGCTGGCGAAAACGATCCGGAAGCGAAACGCAAAATCATTGGCCGCGTGTTCGTGGAAGTGTTCGACGAAGAAGCCCTGAAACTGGAAGACGTGAAATGGCTGGCGCAGGGCACCATTTACCCGGATGTGATCGAATCTGCTGCTTCGGCTACCGGTAAGGCGCACGTTATTAAGTCTCACCACAACGTGGGCGGCCTGCCGAAAGAGATGAAGATGGGCCTGGTTGAACCGCTGCGTGAGCTGTTCAAAGACGAAGTGCGTAAAATTGGTCTGGAACTGGGCCTGCCGTACGACATGCTGTACCGCCACCCATTCCCGGGCCCGGGCCTTGGTGTTCGCGTGCTGGGCGAAGTGAAGAAAGAGTACTGCGATCTGCTGCGTCGCGCCGATGCCATCTTTATTGAAGAGCTGCATAAAGCAGACCTCTACAACAAAGTGAGCCAGGCCTTCACCGTCTTCCTGCCGGTTCGCTCCGTAGGCGTGATGGGTGACGGTCGTAAATACGACTGGGTTGTCTCTCTACGTGCCGTCGAAACCATCGACTTTATGACCGCACACTGGGCGCACCTGCCGTACGATTTCCTCGGCCGTGTCTCCAACCGCATCATCAATGAAGTCAACGGTATCTCCCGCGTGGTATATGACATCAGCGGCAAACCGCCAGCTACCATTGAGTGGGAATAATGCTCCTTTAAGAAAGGTCTGGCATTAACAAGCACTAAATGATACCTAAGTCCGCGTAAATGCGGACTTTTTTTGTTTTTGGCTTAGCCATTTTTGGTAATGTCTGGCAACGCCAAGCACGGTTTGACCTTGGTATTTTGATGGGTATGATTCATTGGTAATGCCATGGATTACGCCCGATACCATGCTGAGTGTTTGTAATGGGGCATGGTATTAAATTTTCATATCTTTCTGTTTTATAAGCATTAACCTCCAGTTATTTAGAGATTTTTCAGCATGGTATCAAACAAGAATAATAGGATGAAACATGCTGACTGATACTAAGCTACGCAATCTCAAACCCAAGGATAAACTTTACAAAGTCAATGACCGTGATGGCCTCTATGTTGCCGTCACAACCGCAGGGTCTATCTCCTTCCGCTACAACTATTCGATCAATGGCAGGCAAGAAACCATAACCTTTGGCCGCTACGGAGTAGGAGGCATAACGTTAGCTGAAGCACGTGAGCGTCTCAATGAAGCGAAGCGAATGGTTACTGATGGAAAGTCTCCGGCCAAAGAGAAAGCTCGTGCTAAGGCGAGAACGAAAGGTGCTGAAACCTTTGGTGCCTGGGCTCAGAAATGGCTGCGTGGCTATCAGATGGCCGACTCCACCCGGGATATGCGTCGCTCAGTCTATGCCCGAGAGCTAGAGGGGAAATTTGGCAACCAAAAGCTCACAGAAATTACCCATGAAGACTTGAGAGCACTTACTGATGCGATAGTGGAGAGAGGAGCACCTGCAACAGCAGTGCATACGCGCGATATTGTGCTCCAGGTATACCGATGGGCAATAGAAAGAGGGCAGAAAGTCGAGAATCCCGCTGATTTGGTACGGCCTGCAAGTATCGCTCGATTTGAGCCGAGAGACCGAACATTAACGCCGGTTGAGATCGGTTTGATGTACCGGTACATGGAAAAAGTAGGAACAACTCCTCAGATTCGTGCTGCGGTAAAGCTTCTTTTGTTGACTATGGTACGTAAAAGCGAATTAACTAATGCAACCTGGAATGAAATTAACTTTACTGAAGCGTTGTGGACGATCCCTAAGGAGCGAATGAAACGGCGTAACCCACACTTGGTATTTTTGTCTCGCCAGGCTATGGATATTCTGATTGCTTTGAAAACATTTGCCGGTGGTTCTGACTACATTCTTCCTTCTCGTTATGATTCCGATGCTCCAATGAGCAGCGCGACGATGAACCGCGTAATGGCTTTAACATACAAGGCGGCGCAGAAAGAAGGCCAGTCACTCATTAAATTTGGACCTCATGATCTCCGTAGAACTGCGAGCACTCTGCTGCATGAGGCCGGATACAATACTGACTGGATAGAAAAATGCCTGGCACATGAACAAAAAGGGGTGAGGGCAGTATACAACAAAGCTGAATATCGAGAGCAAAGAACATCAATGCTACAGGATTGGGCTGATATGATAGATGAATGGGTTGCGTAATGTGTAAGAGCTTAGACTTAATCTGACACTCTTCGGAAAAAGCCAAACTAAATTTGACAGGCAGTTCTGTGCCAGTGGCGGACGTTGCTAAATGCGTAGTGTGTTAATCTGAAGGGCGCAGGTCAACCGGGCAGATAGCAAGAACTGAAAGGTTGCCTCTGTGGGGGCAAACATGCACGACTTGCAGTGGTTAAAACTGCTAAAACAGTTTAATCGGAGATGAAAATCAAAGGTAGCAGCATAACTACCATCATCTTGCCCTTTGTCATGTGAAAACGTGAAAACTCGGTAGACTCCGTTCACCGCCACCTCGCCTACACGAGAAAGGCAGCGGTTATTGGTGGATCTGGATACATGGATCGCTTGGGTGGCTCCTGCGAATCACTATTCTGACTTCAAGCTGATACTAATCAAAGGCCACTTATTGTGGCCTTTTCTCAAAATTAGGGATCCCTATGAAAAATGTTCTGGTGTTCTTCAATCGACAGCCGGTGGTGGTTGTCAGGGTTGTAGATGGCACTACCACAATACTCCGTGAATACCCGAATGGTGAGGAAGCTCACCTTAAGATTATGTATGCGGGAGTTCATTCGCTAACTGGCGATCATACTGAGTTTTGTGTTGCCTCAGACAGAGAGGTTACATCACATGAAATCGTCGAAGCTGCAAACAAACTTTTGAAATAGCTTGAGCTGGTTAATTTCTGAAATTAAAAAAAAGCCCTCTAAGCGAAGGCAATCTTGAGGTACAGCATCGGTTCTTATTTTCAGTTCCCTCAGCTCCCGCTGAAGGTGTGGACTCATCCATAAGTCATTCCCTGGGTCGGGGTGCGCATCCTTTAAGAGCCTCTCCAAGTGTGGTCTACAAACCATTTACAACAAGCGTAAGCGGAAGAATTAATTCAAAAAAGTTTTATTAACGGCAGAGGAATGATTATTACGACATTACAACAGGCATTCACTGTGGGTCTGCGATAATGCCAGGAAAAAATCTGTCAAGCGTCGGCTGTGGCTCGACATCAGATGTCCTGCGAACGAGGCGACCGGCATCGGCGGCGTGGGTATTGCAACCAACTCCCGATTTACCGGTGGCGTGAGGGAGGATTCCTGAGCGCACTCATGGAAGATACCCTATGATTTATAAAAGGTTGGGTATGAAAAAGGAGTACATATATGAAACCAGAAGAACTGGAGCGTAAAGCTGAGCAAGAAATTTCTGCTCTTATTACTAAAAAAATCGCTGAGCTACGGAAAAAAACAGGCAAAGAAGTTTCTGAGATCGAGTTTATACCGAGTGAGACCATGTCCGGTCTTGAGGGGTATAAAGTAAAAATAAAGCTTATGTAAAATAAATAGGTCGCTTAGGCGGCCTTTTTTTATTGCTCCCAATTGACCTGATCCCCATTTATTAACACGCGTCATCAACTATGGGATAAATTACGAACTTCTGCTGTTCGTTCTGAGCAGACATGGCTACCCCCTGATCGACTTTTTCGTGCCAAAAGCGGACATCGCTAACGTCGCGATGTGCTAACCAACAGGGAACAGGTCAAAGCTATGTCAGCTGCAGACATCAAATGATAGGCTGCATTAATATACCGATAAAAGCTTCATGATGATGTGGAGTTGGCTATTTTAAAACACTTATACCGGAATGCTCCGCTTGATAAGCATCGGTATATGTTTCAATAATTATTTATGGTTTATCGAGTCTGGAAATAAATAATTTTTGCCGCTACAGAAATGACCTAATAATCAGAAAGGTGATGTATACTATTTCTTTATAGATTACACTCATAATGTAGTTAAATTTAATCTTGAGGAATTTTATGTCAGACTTAATCAGCATACTTAATAACATTCGTTCTCTTCGTACACAAACACGTGACCTTTCACTTGGAGAACTTGAGGCTATCCTGGAAAAATTCAGCACCATTGTTTCCGAAATACGAAATACTACTGCTGCCAAAGCAGAAGAAGAAAGTGGACGAAAAGTCAAGCTGGAAAACCTTCGACAACTTATGCTCGCAGAAGGTATAGACCCGGAAGAATTAATGAAGTTTTCAGAAAATACAAGTAAAAAAAAGTCAACTCGTATTGTAAGGCCCGCTCGATACAAGTATTTAGATGAAAACAATAAGATTAAAACCTGGACGGGCCAGGGGCGCATGCCAAAAACAATAGCTAAACAAATGGCTGAAGGAAAAAAACTTGATGAATTCCTCATTTAAATCTTAAGCTGAGCATTAGGTTTTCTGACAACTACGTCGTGGCGTTTCTCTCGTATTGTTAGATGCTTGCGATTCAGCACAATTATAATCGTTGAATCGCTACGGATAATATCAATACCTCCGAGAGGTTGATAATATCGACGCCCATCGTCTATAACCAGCATTGCTGGTATAAAGAAAAAAAAGCCTGCATTTTAATGCAGGCTATCAAAGGTTTTTACGTACTTTTTTATTTTCTCATCTGATTTATACGGGAAAAGATAGTTTCTATAACCGCCAGTACACGATCAAACATGGATTAGAGGAATAAAAAACCTCACGGTTTGCTACAGATACTTTCTGGCAGCATCCAGTATTTCCTGTGATGTCAGTTCCCTGTCTGAAGCTACATGTACAATACCATGCTCTGTAGTCAACGAAGGAAAACCGGCAGACATTATCTGAAGATGTATTTCTTCACCGTTTGGGTACTCCTCACGGATAGAGGTAATACCTTTAAGAACATTGATAACCTTGCACGGTTCGGCATTAAAAAAAACAATAACTTTTTTCATATGCCACCATAATTTTGTTAACTGGTTGTTCTGGAGATACCTGTATCCGGACGTAAATATATATGTTCCCGTCATAATGACTTAATTAAACATCCATGAACGGGCTGTTCCAAAAATTGAGAACATATTTTAGCTGCGCCCAAAAGGCTCTCAACTTCCCATGCCCTATTGCAGTGATTTATTCAAATCAATACTACCATCCTAAAAAACTCACTCTTTCAAGGATGATGAGGGATAAAAGAATAATAATACCTGTTATGGGAATGTATTTTAGCAAAAAAACCACTTAAAATCGAAGAAGTGATGCTTGTGGAGGTTGTCTTACCTCTTACGCACTTTAATGTTTTTACAAGCAGTTAGCTTCTGCTTTTAGACTGTTCATGCAGCAGACCTGCACTTCATCACATCGGTCAGCACACTCATACATGAGCAAAAATGTACTAACCTGATGTTAAGAATAATCTGCCCTTCACTACCTTCACTAAATTAACCTATGGATCTGTCTACTCAGGAATGAACCCTCATCGTTGTCGCAGATCCACAAATATTTATTTATCGCAAAGTATTACGTTTGCAGCTGACGGGCCTTTATCACCCGCGTGTATTGCGAATTCAACTTTCTGGCCTTCAAATAAAGTTTTGAAGTTATCACCGTTAAGCGCAGAAAAATGAACAAAGATATCTTTGCTTCCATCGAGTGGAGAGATGAAACCAAAACCTTTGTCTTCGTTAAACCACTTTACCAGGCCTTTAATTCTTGAGGTCATACTGACTCCCGTTACACATTAGTATTGATAGTAAACGTATAGTATTAAGCGTATGGACTCAAAAGAAGGGGATATCAGCGATAGCGCCTGGTAATGAGGACTGCACGGAAAATGTTTTACGTTCGTTTGTACATCGAACTGATGAGTTCATTAAGGCACGGGGAGTTATAATAAGCAAATTATATTTTAGCCGTCCAGAGGGCCGAGAGGATAAATTAAAAGTGGCATTAAATTTATTTCAACGTATAGTTATTATGTGTTTTCAATAAAAGGAATTGACTTGTCCCGTAAAATGACAGGAATTGTCAAAAGTTTTGACAGTCTCAGTGGCAAAGGCCTCATCATCCCTTCAGATGGTCGAAAAGACGTTTTTCTTCACATTTCAGCCGTTAACTCCAGAGAATCAGAATTACTCATTCCAGGGATACGCATCGAATTTTGTCGGATCAACGGTCTCTGTGGTCCGGTGGCTGCAAACATCTATCTTTCCTGAAACAACGTCATCTCTCCCTGTGATATCCCACTATTGGAAAATTGATATGGGAGGAAAAATTAAATGATTAAATTTCAATCAAACGTGTTACGGTGAAGCTCATTCATTGAAAGGCTACTCATCATGTCTCTCATCGATTACGCAATGAAATTAATTGGTGGCTCATCGACGTCCTCTGTCATCTGCCCGGTTTGCGGCTTACGCTCATCTCAAATTCTCTCCAGAGTTCGCCGCCAACAGACAATGCTGTGCCCGGGTTGTAAGGCGCTGTTTGTCTTACCACACTCATCATGACACTCATCCACGCAGAAATCCGGTGTTCTATACTACTTAGGTTAAATTCCAGCAGCTGTTAAATCCCTGATGCCTTACGCCCATCCTGAGAGAACGTTTCTGAACTGATTTCGCAACTGCTCCTGCGCGCTAACGTCGCATCAGAGCAACGCTATGAAAATGAAACCCTGGGCGTGGTTTGACCGCTCCCGTATTCCGACGAATACCTCCGGACGCGTTATGTTTCCGGCGAACGATCCTGCCGGTGAAAACACTCCACAGCCAGAACTCTTTTCGACCGTACAGATGGAACGCTATGGTCAGAAGCTGGCACGCACGCATAAATTATCGCCGGATAAACCCGCTTACTACCTTCTGAAACGGCTCAGCGACAATGAAACTGTTATCACGCAAAACTGTTACGAGCTCAATGCCGGAAAAAAAACGAGCATTATGCCCGCCGGGGAATGGCTGCTGGACAATTACTACCTGATTGAAGAACAAATCCGCACTGTCCGCCAGCACTTGCCGAAAAGCTTCGGTAAAGGTCTTCCATCGCTGATGTCACCACTGAATTGCCCACGAATTTACAATATTGCATCTGAGGCCATTGCTCACGGTGATGGCCGCTGGGATACCTCCAGCCTGACAAGCTATCTCACAGCCTATCAACAGGTGACACCGTTGACATTGGGTGAAGTCTGGGCCTTACCGGGTATGCTGCGCCTGGCGCTGATTGAAAATCTTCGGCGTATCAGTATGGAAGTGATAAAAGCTCAACAGGACAGAAACCTGGCAGATACGTGGATAACAAGGATTTTCGAATGTGCGGAGAACAAGCCTGGTGATTTAATCATGGTGGTTGCCGATATGGCGCGCTCCCGTCCTCCGTTAACCAGTGCGTTTGTCGCTGAGCTGGTGAGGCGCCTGCAAGGACATGGTAACACGCTGTCGTTACCTCTTACCTGGGTTGATCAGTGCCTCCGGGAACAAGGGCGCACCACTGATTTTCTCATACATGGCTTCAATCAACAGCTTGCCGCCAGCCAGCTATCTGTTAGTAACAGCATCGCGGGTCTGCGATTACTGAGCGAAACGGACTGGGCTGATTTCGCCGAAACGATAAGCGTCGTCGAACAGGCATTACGCAATGATCCTGCAGGTATCTATTCCCGGATGCACTTCAATACCCGGGATCATTACCGCCACGTTGTTGAGCTCCTGTCCAGGGATAGTGGTCTCAGTGAGCCTGAGGTTGCTGAGAGAGTACTGGCACTTTCAGGGGGTAAGGCTTCCGACGAACAGGAACATCACGTAGGGTATTATCTCGCGGGTGAGGGGCGACAGGAGCTGGAGATTCATCTGTTGGCAAACACCTCCTGGCTCATACGTTTGCGCCACAGTTTCAACCGAGTAACCCTGCTGTCATGGCTTGGAAGTCTTGCGTTGTTGACCACCGCAACAACAGCGGCAATATTGCACGAAACTGCCCTGCAGGGTGCAGACTGGCTGCTGATCCCGATAACATTGCCTCTAATTATTGCTCTCACTCAGTTAATGAGTGATTTACTTAGTGACGCAACAACCCGTTTTCGCGTTCCTCGTCCATTGCCAGGCATGGACTTTTCAACCGGCATTCCCGCTGACAGTGCAACCATGATCGTCATCCCTTGCATGCTGACCAGCCACGACAGTTTCAGCAAATTCCTCACCAGTCTGGAAGTCTGCTGGCTGGGGAATGAAAACGAAAATCTCAGGTTTGCTCTGCTCACCGATTTCTCTGATTCTGAGAATGAACCCTCACCGGAAAGTAATGCTCTGCTCAGACAGGCTATTGTCGATACGCAGGCACTTAATCGCCGTTATCCCTCCAACCGCCCACGTTTTTATTTGTTACACCGCCAGCCTGAATGGAACCCCGCAGAAGGAACGTGGATGGGTTATGAACGCAAGCGGGGAAAACTGGCACTGCTGAATAGCTGGTTGCGCCATCCGGGGACACAATTCGTCAGCGTTGCCGATATGCCTGCTCAGCTTTTACCGGGTCATATTAAATACGTCATTACTCTGGACAGTGATACGGTGCTGCCACGCGATACGGCGCACAAACTGGTCGCAACGATGGCGCATCCGCTGAATACGCCAGAGTATGATCCTGCAAGTCAGAGGGTTGTCAAAGGATTCGGCATTCTGCAACCCGGCCTTGCAGAGGAGATACCTCTTAACGGTCAGGGACGTTACGCCGCCATGCGCAGCGGCATACCGGGCACTAATCCCTATTCGATGATGTCTTCGGATATCTATCAGGATCTCTTTGGGGAAGGATCGTTCGTCGGTAAAGGGATTTATGATGTCGATATCTTTGTACAGGCCACTGCCAACACTTGCCCGGAAAATCTGGTTCTCAGCCATGACTTACTTGAAGGGTGCTATGCACGATCGGGGCTACTAAGTGAGGTCTTACTTTACGAACAGTACCCCAATAATTACCTTTCGGACGTCGCGCGTCGTTCACGTTGGATCCGGGGCGACTGGCAATTGCTTAACTGGCTGAAGCCACACGTCAGAAAAACTGATGGAACCCGGGACAAGAACCCGCTGTCCACTCTTTCTTACTGGAAATTACTCGATAATTTGCGTCGCAGTCTGGTCGCCCCTTCTTTACTGGTATTGCTGTTCTTTTCCCTGATTTGGGTACCCAATCCATTTTACTGGCTTGGCGTACTGGCACTGATATGGCTGTTACCTACCATCCTCAGCATCGTCCACAACTTTCTGCATAAGCCTCTGCGTCGTCGCCTGAGGCCGTATCTGTTACTGGTGGGGGCAGGCGCGCTGAAGCGTTTGTCAGGCGTCGGCCTTAATTTTGCGATACTGCCGCATGAAGCCGGATATTCGCTCAAGGCGATTGCCGTGACGCTATGGCGACTGGGAGTCAGCAGGCGTCACCTCAGCCAGTGGGTCAGTCACAGTCTGGACAGCAATCAGGACAAACCCTCTGTTGCACGTTTTTATCAGGCGATGTGGCTGAATGTTGCATGTGGCGTGACGCTTACAATACTGACTGGACAATTTGCACCGCCACTACTGTCGATTGCCTTGTCGATCGGTTTGTTATGGTGTCTGGCACCGCTGCTGATGAGCTGGTTGAGTCGCCAGCCTGTGCACAAGGTGTTTTCGCCAAATAAGGAACAAATACAGCTGTTACGCCAGACAAGCCGTGAAATCTGGTCATTTTTTGAGACCTTTGCCACAGAAAAAGAAAACTGGCTTCCGCCTGATAACTACCAGGAAATACCGCAACCGACGGTGGCCCATCGTACTTCTCCTACCAATATTGGCCTTTCCCTTATGGCTAACCTGACAGCCTGGGACTTTGGCTACCTGCCCGGCGGAGAGGTGCTACGACGCGTGTCGCTCACCCTCGACACACTGGATAAAATGGAGCATTACCGGGGCCATCTTTATAACTGGTATGACACCCGTACACTGGCCCCCCTCAGCCCACGCTATGTTTCAAGCGTCGACAGCGGAAACATGGCGGGGCACTTGTTGACACTGCGTGAAGGGCTGTCCGCTATGCGTCATCAGCCCGTTTTAAACACCCAACGGATACTGGCTGGATTGAACGATACGCTGGATATTCTGGAAAAACAGTGGGGTCAGAACCCGCCTGATAGCCTGCGGCTGCTACGCAAACATTGGCTGAGTGCGGTGTCGCTACCTCCGCAGGCGTTTTTCAGCGAGCTGAAAAGAATGCGTACCCAGTGCAACCATTTGACAACGCACTGTCATCAGGGGTCTCCCCTTCAGATGCGCTGGTCAGGGCATCTGGAGCATCAACTGGTTCAGCTTTGCCATGAGTGGTCGCTGCTGCTTGGCTGGCTACCTGCCTCCAGGAACGAACAGCCGCTGCCGACGCTGAGCGAGCTTGCCCGGGCAACATTTTCCGGTAAGGGAACACCTACGGCGTCAGCGGCAGAGCAGGCCCGGATGCGACTGAATATTATCACCGAGCTTGAACAGCGGCTGAATGAGCATGCCCGAATGGATTTCGCCTTTCTGTACAGCGAAGCAACCAGTCTGCTCAGTGTCGGTTATAACTGTGACACGAATACGCCTGATAAGAGCCATTATGATCTGCTGCCCTCTGAAATCCGCCTGACTAGTTTTCTCGCTATTGCGACTAATCAGTTGCCTCTTAAAAGCTGGTACGCGCTGGGGCGGCTGTTTACCACGATTGATAATGAAACGGCCCTGATGTCATGGAGCGGGTCTATGTTTGAATACCTGATGCCGAATCTGGTGATGCCCACCTGGCCAGGCAGTCTGCTTGATGAGATGAGTCAGTCTGCGGTTATGCGCCAGATTCACTGGGGGAAAGAACGCGGGGTACCATGGGGAGTTTCAGAGTCTGGTTATCATGCTTTTGATGTTCAGCGTAATTATCAATATCAGGCATTTGGCGTACCGGGGCTCGGTCTGCGCAGGGGACTTGCGGATGACATGGTTGTCGCCCCGTACGCCACACTGCTGGCGCTGATAGTCTCACCACAGAGAGCCTGTGAGAATCTGTTCAGACTGCAAAAAAATGGCGCCCATGGAGAATACGGTTTTTACGAAGCGCTGGACTATACCCCCTCACGCCTCGCAACCGGTCAGCTCTATGCGGTGGTGCAGTCATGGATGGCACATCACCAGGGCATGGCTTTTCAGGCGCTGGCCCATGTGCTGCTTGGTGCCCCCATGGCTGAGCGATTCATGTCCAGTACAGTTTTCCGGTCAGCGAGTCTGCTCTTACAGGAACGCGTGCCGGATGCGGTCGATCTCTATAGCCCGCGGCGTCATTTTGAATCTCATGAGGGCAGAATGAAACCCGTTCGCTATGAACCCCGGATTTTCAATGGGGTAGACACACCAGCCCCGGATATTCAGTTGCTGTCTAACAGCCATTATCATCTGATGTTGACAGCGGGAGGGGGAGGTTACAGTCGCTGGAATAATATTGCTCTTACGCGCTGGCGCAGTGATACTACGCGCGATAACTGGGGAACATTCTGCTATATCCGCGATATGCAGACGGGCGACGTGTGGAGCAATACCTGGCAGCCGACATGCAATGCCAGCGAACACGACGAGGAAGTGATCTTCACCGATGCGAGCGCTGAATTCAGACGTACCTTCGCTGGACTCAGCGTCAAAACTCAGGTTGTGATCTCCCCTGAGGATGATATTGAGCTGCGACGGCTCACACTGATTCATCGTGGTCGCCAGCCCCGATCCCTGGAGCTGACAACCTATGCCGAAGTGGTACTGGCACCTGATGCCAGCGATCAGGCACACCCGGCATTCAGCAATTTGTTTATTCAGACTGAGCTGAATCCTGAACGTGACGCTATTCTTTGCCACCGGCGCCCGCGCTCACCGGATGAATCGAGTCCCTGCCTGTTTCATATGATGGTGGTGCATGGCGATAACCGTCATAACGTCTCGTTTGAAACGGACAGGGCAAAATTTCTTGGTCGTGGCAGAACTCCCGCTAACGCCCTTGCAATAGAGGGCGGAGGGTCGCTCAGCAACACATCGGGGCCAGTACTGGACCCTATACTGGCGATACGCAACACCATCATTCTGCAGCCGGGGCAGCCGGTCACGATTGATATCATTTATGGTATCAGCGATAACCGCCAGCAGAGTCTGGAGTTGCTGGAGAAATATCGCGACTACCCTATTGCTGATCGAGTCTTTGAACTGGCCTGGTCTCATAGTCTGGTGGTATTACGCCAGATGAACGCCAGTGAAGATGATGCCACCTTGTTTAATCGTCTCGCCAGCGCAGTGCTTTACCCTGTCCAGGAGCTACGCGCCGAAGGTCGGGTGATCAGCCGAAACCGGCGTGGTCAGTCAGGTCTGTGGGGCTGGGCAATTTCAGGTGATCTGCCGATAGTGCTGCTCATTATTACCAGCGAGGAAAGTATCGCCTCCGTTACCACACTGATTCAGGCACACCGGTACTGGAGACAGAAAGGACTGGATGTTGATTTAGTGATCATGAATAACAGCCCCGGGGGCTACCAGCAGGAATTACAAAATCAGATTATGGATTTAATTTATGCCGGGTCTGAGGCCAGTCTGCTGGATAAACCGGGCGGGCTTTTTGTCCGGAATGGCGAGCACCTCTCCGCTGAGGATAAGTTGCTTTTGATGAGCGTGGCCTGTCTTTATCTTGATGACCGCACAGGTGGAATTAATGAGCAGCTTAACCAGCGTATTAATACCCTGAAACCTCCGGTAAGAGCATTCATTCCACATGCTGTGCGGGAGCGTAATCAACATACGGACTGGATTCCCGACATCAGTCAGTTATGCCATTTCAATGGGTACGGTGGATTTTCGCAGGATGGTCGGGAATATCAGATTGTCCTGCGTGAAAATGCGCTGACACCGGCCCCCTGGTCAAACGTACTGGCTAATTCCCATTTTGGCAGCGTGATTTCAGAGGCGGGACAGGCTTACACCTGGTATGAGAATGCACATGAATACCGGTTAACACCGTGGGAGAACGATCCGGTGAGCGATCGCAGCGGCGAGGCGTTTTATCTGCGCGATGAAGAGAGCGGTGAGTGTTGGTCACCGACGGCTTTGCCTGTTCGCGGACACGGTAATTATCTGACTCGTCATGGTTTTGGTTACAGCGTTTTTGCCCATCGTGAGAACGGTATAGACAGCGAGCTGACGGTCCTGGTTGCCGAAGAGGCGCCGGTAAAACTGGCGCTCCTGACGATCAGTAACACTTCGGGACGGACACGTAAACTCTCTGCCACTGGCTATGTTGAGTGGACACTCGGAGAGGCCCGAACGCGTTCAGCTCCTCACATTGTGACACAGGCGGCCAGTATATCTGGCGGCTGCGGGGTACTGGCGAACAATTTTTACGGTGATAACGGTGGTGAGCGTACTGCATTTTTTGCCGTCAGCGGTAATGATTGTTCACTGACAGGCGACCGTCGCGAGTTTATCGGCCGTAATGGTTCTCTGCACGATCCGTCTGCTATGAAATTGCGCAGACTTTCAGGTAAGACGGGAGCAGGGGTGGATCCCTGCGGGGCGGTACAATCGGCGGTCACATTAATTGATGGGGATCAGAGGACATTTATTTTTATCCTCGGCGCAGATGAAAATCACGCACGTGCTCAAGAGAGTCTTGCCCATTATATGAATGAGAATACGGTCCGCCAGGAGCTAAACCGGGTTCACAACCACTGGCACAATGTGCTCGATAAAATCGTGGTTAACACCCCCGACACTTCCGTAAATTTACTGGTTAATGGCTGGCTAATGTATCAGACAGTCGCCTGTCGCCTTATGGCCCGCAGTGGTTACTATCAGTCTGGCGGTGCATTTGGTTTTCGCGATCAGTTGCAGGATACACTGGCACTGAGTCATGCCGATCCGAACCGAATGCGTGAACAGATAATACTTTGTGCATCACGGCAATTTATTGAGGGAGATGTGCAACACTGGTGGCACCCGCCACATGGCAACGGTGTTCGTACCCGCTGTTCTGATGACTACCTGTGGCTTCCACTTGCCGTTTGCCACTATGTGGAAACGACGGGGGATAAGGATGTTCTGGAAATACGTATCCCTTATCTGGAGGGGCGTCCGCTTCTGCCAGGTGAAGAGTCTGTCTATGACACACCGATCATCAGCGATACCGAAGAGACTCTCTGGTTCCACTGCGTCAAAGCGATTCAATATGGTCTGCGGTTCGGAGAGCATGGCCTGCCTCTGATGGGGGCAGGCGACTGGAATGACGGGATGAACCGGGTTGGTATTGAAGGTAAAGGTGAAAGCGTCTGGCTGGGCTTTTTCCTGTACGACATTTTGCAGCGGTTTGCAGCCCTGGCGGAGCGCAGGGAGGATGACACTGTCGCCTCGATATATCGTTCACAGGCCCTGCGCCTGCAAAACAATCTCGAAGCCCACGCCTGGGATGGCGAATGGTACCGGCGCGGGTATTTTGACGATGGTACTCCCCTGGGGTCGAAAGCTTCGCAGGACTGCCGGATTGATGCGATTGCACAGAGCTGGTCTGTATTGTCCGGGGCCGCAAGCCCGGTCCGCTACACACAGGCCATGCAGGCGCTGGATAAGCACCTTGTAGATAACGAAGGAGGATTAATAAAACTGTTAATCCCCCCTTTCGATGGGCATGGTTCTAACCCGGGTTACATTCAGGGATATCTGCCTGGTGTTCGGGAGAACGGAGGGCAGTATACACATGGTGCCATCTGGGCAGTAATGGCATTTGCCCGAATGGGGAATACAGAACGCGCCTGGCAACTCTGGTCAATGCTCAACCCGATCAATCACACGTTGGATGCAGAAGGAGTTGCGGTCTATAAAGCAGAACCCTACGTTATGAGTGCTGATGTCTATAGCGTTGCTCCCCATACCGGACGAGCAGGCTGGAGCTGGTATACCGGTTCCGCAGGCTGGGCCTGGCGTCTTCTGACCGAGGAATTACTGGGAATAAAACGATCCGGTACCGCCTTCACTGTCCATGCTCGGTTGCCGGAGGAGTGGTCATCTTTTGCTATGACATACCAATATGGCGAAAGCCATTATCAGATTAATATTTCGCGCGGTGACGGAGTATATCGGGTCACTCTGGATGGTCACAGTCTGCCTGATGACAGAATTCCTCTGCTGGATGACGGACAAAACCATACAGTGGAAATCATTCAGAACTGACGCGGAATTAAAATGCGCATTAACGCCTGCCGTTAATGCGCTGATTATCCCTGAGAACATCAATCGCGGTCTGCATGGCAACTTTGTCATCCCGTCTTTTTTGCTTGCCCTGCATCACCTGTAAATATTCAAGCAACGTACGGGTGTTAATCGGCCTGCCCTGTTTGCCCACAGCCAGCAGGGCTTCACCAAGGATCATTTTCACTGGCGGCAACTGTGCCGGGTACCAATCAAGTGTATCATCAGATTTCATCATAAATTTCTCATGGAAGGGTATTGTATCATAAAACAGAGATTCAATTTATGATTCAGTTATCAATGGTCGGAATTCAATACAGTCATTTTTATAAAAACACATAATAACTATTATAGTTTACAGACACTCATTTCTTATACGCAAGAACTCAGCCATTTTAAAGAAAAACCTGTTCATGTTGCCTGCCAGACATACACACAGGGCCGCTCAGACAGTGTGGAAATTACGAAAAGAATCGGTTCTGGAATGCCCTGAATGTAATTATGTAGTGCACCAGAATGTTAGTGCATCGGCAGTTGATCAGTCCTTGTAACCGAACGTGACAATACAGGAAGATCAAAAGATTTCTTTTTACTGCAGTTGAAGACGACAGGATAATGAAATGAAACCTCCAGTACTTGTTGAGCAAAATGTCCCTTAGAGTCGCCATCACAGGTAGGTCAACCTTTCTTTATTCACAGAATTCGATTTAATAATGACAAATATGCAATCGCCCCGGAAATTTCTGGGATTTCTTCAAACAAGGCGAGGTTCTCTAGAAAAATGATAGCTAATTTCCCAAAATTCGTTTTCACCCTATTGAATGTGTTGAGAATGACAAACCAACAAGATAATTTGTTGGACGTTAATAATAAAAATATTAATTTTTCGTCAAAAATCATTGGATTAAAAATTTCGCGCAATCTTCCGAATCTCTTAAGAGTAGCGAAAAATTATTTTATTGAATTTAATCCCCCTTAAGCTGTCTAAAAAGATGTGTATCGCTAAAGACGAATTTCTCATTTTTTCCTTATGCGTTACCACCTTCAATTGCCTTAAGGAAAAACCATGTCACAACCATTTACTCACCATTTACTTCATCCACGCTACTGGCTTATATGGACTGGTTTGGGCCTGCTATGGATTATCGTTCAACTTCCTTATCCAATATTACATGTGCTGGGATCTGGTCTTGGAAAAATATCCAGACCCTTTCTGAAACGTCGGGAAGGTATTGCGGTCAGAAATATTGAACTCTGCTTTCCTGAGATGACACCGTTTGTCCGAAGCCAGATGGTTAGTAAAAACTTTGTTTCTCTTGGGCTGGGACTGATTGAAACGGGTATGGCCTGGTTCTGGAGTGATGCAAGAGTCAAAAAATGGTTTGATGTCGAAGGAATTGAAAACCTGACAAATGCAACCAGAGGGGTAATGGTTGTCGGGATTCATTTCATGTCTCTTGAATTATGCGGAAGAGTAATGGGGTTATGTCACCCTATGATGGCGACTTATCGCCCGCACAATAATCCATTGATGGAATGGGTTCAGACAAAAGGACGTATGCGCTCAAATAAGGCAATGATTAATCGACGTAATTTATCTGGCTTTGTTCATGCACTTAAGGCCGGTGAAGCTGTGTGGTTTGCACCTGATCAGGATTATGGGCCTAAGGGTAGCGTTTTCGCTCCCTTTTTCTCCGTAAAAAAAGCAGCCACGACGAATGGAACGTATGCACTGTCAAAACTTGCTTGCGCAGATTTGATCACTCTTAGCATGATCCGACGGAGCGATAAAAAAGGTTATCAGATGTATGTCAGTAATCCTTTACCAGGGTATCCCGAGGGAGACGAGATCGTCGCAGCTGGTTACATGAATAAGATCATCGAAAATGAAATCCTCCGCGCCCCAGAACAATACCTGTGGATGCATCGCCGGTTTAAAACCCGTCCGGAAGGAGAGGCTTCTTTATACGAATAAAAACATCAACTGACTTTTATATATTACTTTTTATTGTCAATGAAATCATTTGTGAAGCCTAAGATGATCAGTTATCCGGCCTGTTTCATATGGGTTATGGCATAATTATCAGTCATGACTCCCCACCTAACCAATTTGGCGTTTATATGTCCGCTGATCGTTCATAGCAGCCAGTCAAGTCCTGTTTTTTACACTCAAAAATAGTACCAGAGTGTGGACGTTATGCACTTTCTTCCAATTATTGCCGATACCCGCTTTATACAAAACTCTCCCAGCTCAGGGAGCGTTTTGGGCCAGTTTTTTTGTCAGAATATGTTCACACTGGCCTGTCCGTTATAACCCTCAACGCCGTTCACGCTGACACTGGGGGTATATCCACCCTGAATACCCTGAGTCACATTCTCCTGAGTCTGGGCTGATACACTGGCCACTAACTCAGCCGAGGTACCGTCCTGTGACGGACTGAACGTGACACTATTCCCCGGGGTTGCCGTACCCATATTCAGGTTACCCTGTGAGCTGAACGTCCGAACCACCGACGGACCTATCCACTAGCTTACCGGCAGTTCACTGACGCTATGCTTCATATCGCGCTCATGGCCCGGAAGTGTGGATGAGCCCTGACCTAAAGCCATTTCAGACTGGTTACCAAAATGCAGAGCGGCATGGACATGCAGCACGCTACCGTGACCAAAATCAACATAACCGCCATCATCATCGCCGTTGAGCATGTTATCGCTAATACCGCTGAAGAACCTCTCATATGCGTATGACTTAATGGCAGCTATCAAAATCCCAAACTAATTTGGGGGCTTTAACTGCATGCAACTCAGTAAGAAAAAATTCATTTCTCCGTGCAACATTAATCCTTACGGAGAAGACGTGTGCGGCACACATTCAGAATTTCATCAGCAAGAGCGGAATTATCCGGGCAGGCTCGGGAGAGCACCAGGGCACCGACAAGATGCGCCATGGTATCGAGCAGGTCTGCACGCGTTTCATGTTCATTTTCTAAAACTGCCAACTGACGTTCAATTCCGGCCGCAAACGTCTCCCTGATTGATTCAGACTGCCGGGCTGTATCAGCACCAAGTGCCGACATCACGCAGCCCTTTCCCATATCATCACGATGGGGTCGGGAGAGGTAGTATTCAATAAATTTTTCCCGGTCCACACCTGCCGTGCTTTCTGCAGAACGCGTAAAACCGCAGTTCATTGCCTCCGCCATCAGATCAGCCTTAGAGCCAAAGTGCTTATAGAAACCGCCGTGGGTTAACCCTGCCGCTGACATCAGCTCCGCCACGCCCACGCCGTCAAAACCGCGTTCACGAAAAAGTTCGGAGGCCGTTTCTACAATGCGAGTCCGGTTTTCCCGAACCTGCTCTTTTGACACTTTCATGCTTTGCTACCCCTCTCAAAAATAGGGTCTAAGTATACATTGATGATGATCATAATCAAACCAGTTGACTTTATAGATTATGATCATCATCATTAAATTGACCGTTGACCCACCACTTAGCAAGAGAATAAACATGACGACATTATTTCAACCTTATGATCTCGGGCCAATCACACTTGCCAATCATATCGTGATGGCACCGCTGACCCGTAACCGGGCCGGAACCGGTCTGGTACCCAGCGAACTGGCGGCGACCTACTATGCCCAGCGCGCAACAGCAGGCTTGTTGATTACTGAGGCCACGCAGATCTCCGCACAGGCGCAGGGCTATCAGGATACGCCGGGTATCTATACACAGGCTCAAATCGATGGCTGGCGCAAAGTGACGGATGCGGTGCATGCCAAAGGCGGGCGCATATTTGTACAGTTATGGCACGTGGGACGAATTTCGCATGTCGATTTACAGCCGGGTGGCGCGGCACCAGTCGCCCCGTCCGCCATCCGTGCTGAGACCAAGACCTTTGTGAACAACGGTTTTACGGACGTCTCTGAACCACGTGCGCTCGAGCTGCAGGAAATACCGGGGATTATCGACGATTTCAGAAAAGCTGCCGCCAATTCCATTGTTGCCGGGTTTGACGGCGTTGAGATCCACGGCGCGAATGGGTATCTGCTGGAACAGTTCCTTAAAGACGGCGCTAATCAGCGTACCGATGAGTACGGCGGCTCTGTCGAGAATCGTGCGCGCCTGCTGTTAGAAGTCACTGCTGCCGTCATAGATGAGATCGGTGCCGATCGCACTGGTGTGCGCATTTCACCGGTCTCTCCTGCTAATGCGATTTCATGCAGTGACCCGCAACCTCAATATGACTACCTCGCTGAGCAACTCGATGCATTAGGCATTGTTTATCTCCATGTGGTTGAAGGTGCTACAGGCGGCCCGCGTGATGTAGCACCCTTCGATTACAACTCATTGCGTCGACGCTTTAAAAACACCTGGATCGGCAACAATGGCTATGACCTGGCGCTGGCGTCCACTCAACTTGCGCAAGGCAAAGCCGATCTGTTCGCGTTTGGTCGCCCGTTCATCTCCAATCCGGATCTGGTCGAAAGACTGAAGACGGGCGCGCCTCTGGCCCCACTCAATCCTGAAACACTTTATGGCGGTGGCGCGCAAGGGTACACCGATTATCCGTCGCTTGCCGAGACCAACAAGTAGATCTGTGGTGTCACGGTTCTACATACATCGCGCAGTGCGAATTCTGTTTACACATTAATAACGAAGATCAACTTATGACTAAAGCTACAGTTCTCATTACAGGCGCATCCACGGGTATTGGTGCTGTTTACGCTGAACGGTTTGCCCGCCGGGGCCACGACCTTGTTCTGGTCGCGCGCGACAAAGCGAAGTTAGAGACACTGGCCGAGCGTCTGCGAAAGGAAAATGCCATTTCTGTCGACGTTCTGCCTGCCGACCTCACGCAAACGAGTGATTTGGCCGTGGTCGAAGCCCGTCTGCGTGAAGACACACGGATTGGCATCCTTATCAATAACGCGGGTATCGCGCAGTCGGGTAGTTTTACAGAGCAGACGCCGGAATCGATAGAAAGCCTTATTGCGCTTAACGTCACCGCCCTGACGAAACTTGCCAGTGCCGTGGCACCACGACTGGTAAAAGCCGGAGAGGGCTCGATCGTTAATATCAGTTCCGTCGTAGGCCTCGCCCCGGAATTTGCCATGACGGTTTACGGCGCAACCAAAGCCTTTGTGCTTTTCCTGTCCCAGGGAATGAATGTGGAGCTGTCGTCTAAGGGCATTTATATCCAGGCGGTGCTCCCTGCCGGCACTTACACGGAAATTTGGGACCGTGCGGGTATCGATATCAGTAACTCAGCAAAATTCATGGAAGTGGGCGAGTTGGTGGATGCCGCACTGGTTGGCTTTGATCGCCGTGAGCTCGTCACCATCCCGCCGTTACATAATGCTGCCCGCTGGGACACCCTCGATGCGTCGCGTCAGGCTCTGCTCTCAGACATCAAACAAGATGAAGCCGCTGAACGATATAAAGCACTGTAGTCAATGAGGTGCACTGTGCAGAGCGGTTTTCCGGCTGTTCTGCACAGAAGTAAACCCGATATCAATCCCTTATAGCGTTTCCTCTCAGCAGCGATGAGAAACCTCAAACACATCATGAAGGCCTTATTCAGCATGACAAAAAAACGAGTAGCGTTGGTTACCGGCGCGTCTTCAGGTATTGGCGAAGCGTCGGCAATTAAACTTTTAGCGGCGGGGTATACGGTATATGGCACAAGCCGGCGTGGCGCCCTGGCGGGAAAGCATCCGTTTCCGTTACTGACGCTTGATGTGACAGACGACGCTTCTGTCGGGGCCGCCATTGAGGAGTTGCTGCGTCTGGAGGGGCGGATCGATCTTCTGGTGAATAATGCAGGCTTTGGGATCGCTCCGGCGGCTGCGGAAGAAAGTTCTGTCGAACAGGCCAGGCAGATGTTCGACACTAACTTTTTGGGCATCGTCAGGTTGACCCGGGCGGTGATCCCTCACATGCGCCGCCAGGGCAGTGGACGCATTATTAACATCGGCTCGATACTCGGGGTCGTTCCGTTTCCGTATGTGGCACTTTATGCGGCCAGTAAGTATGCGGTCGAGGGGTATACGGGGGCACTGGATCATGAATTACGCACGCAGGGTATCCGGGTGTCTGTCATCGAACCGGCTTACATGAAAACACAGTTTGAAGCCAATAATATAGAGCCGGATGCCAGGCTTGAAGAGTATGACCTGATCCGGGCGAAGCTGGCGAAAGTGCTTAGCAAGGCAATGGCCGAAGCGGAAAGCCCGGAGGTGGTGGGTGACGTAGTGGTTAAAGCGGCTCAGACTTTACGTCCGAAGGTGCGCTACACGGCGGGAACGCTGGCCGGTAAATTGAATTTTCTCCGCAGGTTCGCGCCTGCCTCATTCATGGATAAGGTCGTGCGCAAAAGTCTTCAGCTGGATGCGAAGGAGTAAAAATGAAATTTTCTCAACTGGCTGTTCTGACTGCAGTGTTGTTTTTCATCCTGGCCACGGTATGGATGTTTTTCCCGGAACAGCTTTTAACACAGTGGGGAATTGAACCAACGCCGGGTACCCGCGTTATTTGTCGCCGCTCGGCCGCATTTTTTGCAGGAATAAGCGTTATGTGTTTCCTGGCCAGAAATGCCGGGCCTTCCCCGACCCGTTATGCGCTGGCCGCGGGTATCAGCACCATATCGATTATTTCAGCTGTGCTGGGCATCGCTGAATGGCACGAAGGGCATGTCAGCGGACAGATCCTTTTTGCCGTGTTAATCGAGCTGTTTCTGGGCGCCGCCTTTTTACTCAGTAACAGAACCCCTGTGAAAAATGTTACTGGCAAATACCAAAGGATAAAAAACAAATGAAAAGCAGGACGATGAAAGCCTTTACGTTTAAACGCTATGGTAAATCCCCTGACCTGGGATTCGATGACGTGGATTTTCCTTCCCCCGGCGCTGATGAAATCCTGGTGAAGGTACACGCGGTGGGCCTTAACCCGATTGACAACATGATCCCAACCGGAATGTTCAAGCCAGTATTGCATTTTAAACTCCCTGCGACGCTGGGCAGTGATTTGGCCGGGGTCGTCGTTGCAGTGGGGGCTCGTGTGACCCGTTTTATCCCGGGTGACGAAATTTTTGCCAGTATTTTCGATACGGGAACAGGCTCCCTTGCCGAATTTGCACGGGTTCCTGAAAGCGCTGCGGCCCTGAAACCTGCCAATCTGAGTTTCGTCGAGGCGGCTTCGTTGCCGATGGTGAGCCTCACGTCCTGGCAGGCGCTGACAGAACGTGCCGGGCTCAGGCCTGGTCAGAACGTTTTTATACCCGCAGGCTCCGGAGGAATTGGCAGCTTTGCCATCCAGCTGGCGAAGCACCTGGGCGCAAGCGTGGGAACGACAACGAGTACAGAGAATGTCGACTGGGTACGCCGTCTTGGGGCCGATGAGGTGATTGATTATAAAAAGCAGGCGTTCGAAAACGTGCTGAGTGGCTACGATATTGTTCTGGGTACCCTCAGGGGGGATGTGATTGCAAAGTCCACTCAAATTCTTAAACCTGGCGGAAAGATTATTTCTCTCATCGGGCCGTTAGATGTCGCGTTCGCACGGGTCCGGGGATTGAACTTCTTATTGCGTTTTGTGCTCGGGCTGATGAGCCGCAAGATTATACGTCTTACGAAAAAACGGGGCCTGACCTATTCATTTCTCTTTGTTCGACCTGATGGCGCTCAACTAACTCAAATAAGCAAGCTCATTGAAGCGGAACACATTATCCCTGTGATCGACAAGGTATTTCCCTTTGCAGTGACAAAGGATGCTCTTGACTATCTTGCCGGGGGACATGCGAAGGGCAAAGTTGTCGTTACGATACAAGAGTGACAACAACTGCTGCTTGCGTCTGCCCACCATAAAAGACAATTGCTAAAGTCTGTTGCCTCAGGAACTAAATCTGCTGCCTCATGGAAGAGGTGCGGCATGTCCGCTGTGTGCCAAGAGCAGACATTGCTGACATCACGATGTGTTAGCCGATGGGGAGCAAGCCAGTCGGATTGGGCGCATGCTTTTAAATGTTAAAATCACTATCTACACTTTTCAAAGCCTTAGAAACCGCCTGGGGTGAAATAGTTCTTCCCTCAATTTCCGTTAACTTATCTGCAATTTGCCTCTGATTGAATCCTTGTTTTTTAAGAACGAGCATTCGCTTCTTACTATCTGTTAATCGAGAGTCAACCATATGGCGAGCGATATCTCGCAGTTTTCCGACATCATCAGCTCCAATAGTTCTACCAGCTCCGGTCAAGCGAACGGCTGCTTCATGAATGAGTCTTTTTGTTTCTCCCTTAAGTAAAATTGGGTATTTAAAATTATCCCTAACGTAATGGAAAAATGCGTCATTTTGTTTCTGAGTGACGCATTTATCTTGGAGGAAATGATAGAAATAAAGGTCAACTAGTTCATCTTTTGAAATCACTTTCAGTTCTTCGACTCTGACTATGTGAAGTTGCAATCTCTGCAATTCATTCTCGAATTGGTCCTTTGAGTGCAGAGCACTCTTGTAAGCGGAGTTCCAGGTGCAGCCATTTTTGTGTTTCTGTTTATGGTAAGAACAATACCTGTGGCTGAGTTGTAGTTTTTTCTGATTATCAGGATTCTGTTCGTTGTGAATTTCTATATCATCTTCCAGTTCTAGCATATTGTTATCTAGCTTATAGAAATATTCTGCAAGTTCATTTCTTTGGCCACACAGCTCGCAGAAAGTTTGCTTCCGCCGCGCATTAAGTTTTGTGTCTGCACTGTGCTGCTTGAAGCGCGTCGGTGTAAGGTGAAGCTGCCATAAAAGCTCAAGCAGATTATCCACGGTTGCTTGAAACTTAAGATCAATAGGTCGATATTGATGTTCCGTGTTTGCAAAACGCCTTAGTTGCTGTTTAATAACATCATGAGCATTTTTAATACCCATAACCATCACTAGATTGGTTATCGGAGCATCTTCTTTAAATTTAGAACCATATTTAATAGGCGAACAACTAGGGACGCTTTCAGTACTGGTAAATTTATCATTTGAACAGGGTAAGGGGGAGTGAGCGATATTCATATAGGGGATAGGAAAGAATTGAAAATGACTCTCAGGAAGAGAGTTAAGAAATGCTGACACCTTAGGATCAATAACCTCTAAGATAAGCTCTCCAATAGGGCGCTTATCCGCTTCTCGTTTGTCGTAGGATGAAATATCCTTCAAATGGCTTCGTGGGTCCTTTCTTTTTGAATGTACGGTGTAGTTTGCCCATCGCTCTCGAAATTCCCGTATGCCAGCGGCAACAGAGGTATCGCAATCTTCCCAGACAGAGATAAAGTACATACCTAAGCGATCACTTATATTCTTTTCACTTTCGATATATGCCATTTTCCGCACCCCCCATATACAGACCAGGGTTATGTTACTACTGGTTAAGTAATGAGTCTATTAGCAACTACTTGTAATGGCTGGCAGCTGTCCTTTGTTAATTTAAAAATAAATTGAAAACTCAACCTAATCCGCCTAAACGTCCAATTCAATGTCTGAAAAATATTGGCATAGTCAGGTCTCAGCAACTAACAGGAGGCCAACATATGCAAGAACTAGCACATAAGACCCTAATTAATCGTAAGACCCTACTCAGCATGATTCCTTTGTCTGATCGAACAATCTATAACCTGGAACAACGTGGTGAGTTTCCTCAGCGTATTGTTTTGACGAGTCGAAGTGTTGCGTGGGATTTAGCGGAGATTGAAAACTGGATAGAAGCAAAGCGCAGATCTGCTTTAAAGGCAGCAAGACCCGGTTTTATATGGTCAGTGTGAATCATCATGACGATTAAAAATGTAATAGATGTTCAATCTGGGGGAACGACTCAGAAAAAAAGCATCTCAGTGACAAACGATAAGGTAAAGTTAAATACAAGATATGTGGATAAACTCATCGAAATACATGAATGCAGTGCTCTGGAGGCTAATGAGATTGGTTTCATTGCTCGATTTTTAATTCAAGCAACCCTGCCACACAGCAAGCCAAAATTGAATGAGTGGAGCCGTAAAAATGGTAACTTAACCATGCATATGATGGCTCCATCATCAGTAGGTTTGCCTTACGGTTGTTATGCTCGATTACTATTGGTTTGGATTAGTACACAGGCTATTAGAAATAAATCAAAATTGGATAAAGGTATTATCACTGAGCAGGATGTTCGTAAGCTTGAATTGGGACGATCTCAGCGACGTTTTATGGAAGCACTGGGGCTACGCTCAAGCGGGGGGACAAATGGCTCTATTGTCCCGCTTCGTGAACAGATGCGACGATTATTCAAAACGACGGTTAGTATCATGTTGGCAGAGTTAAATGAGGAAGATGGATATATTTGTGAAGACGAAATGGGAGCCAGAGTCGCAGATGTTTCACATATTTGGTGGAGTACAAAATATCCTGAACGAGATTTATTGAGTCAATCTTGGGTAGAGCTGTCGCCTAAATTTTTTCAACTGATAATAGATAAGCCTGTTCCGTTGGATATGAGAGTTCTGCGGCTGATTAAACGTTCTCCTATGGCCTTAGATATATATTGCTGGGCGACTTATCGGGTGAGTTATTTAAAGCGAGTCACAATGATCCCTTGGTCAGGTTTGATGGAGCAAATGGGATCTAATTATGCCGATGTCAAAGACTTTAGACGACGGTTTAATGATGGGCTTGAAAAGGTACAGCGGGCATGGCCAGGGCTAGACGCTACACCATCGGAAAAAGGACTTCTTATCAAACCAAGTGCTCCTCAAGTACCCCGAAAGAAAAAACACAAAACTGAGGGATATTGAAGCGTTATGAATCTCTATCAACTGGCACTTTATAAGTGTGTGTAAGCTTGGGGATTAAGAAACTTATCCACGCATATTCTGTCCCGCTTTAAGGAAAGTATTCTGCGCATGTTCTGTCTCAGTTTGCGCATGTTTTGTCTCGGGGTGCGCATGTTCTGTCTCTTGTTTGATTGATAAATGCTTTGATAACAAATGGTTGCATGGCGTCCTATAGTGTTTCCCTGTAGGTTTAACCTATATAAAAATTAACCTGTAGTTAAGGTATAGATTTTGTGGATAAACTCGATGGGGTCTAATTACATTCCTAATTACCACTGTTCAATTTTTCAATGTTGATTTTTTATTGAGTTTTGTTTAGCTAAAAAATACATTTTTTTAAATGTCATCTGTTTCATTTGAAAACGATTTACGCTGTAAGCATTTATAACTTGTATTTGTATTATTGACACATGAGGTAGATTTTTTTGTCATGAGAAATAACTGGTTAACCGTTATTGCGGGGTTTTTAAAATTTTAGCCGCTAAAATCCGATAATTTTTCTTGGGAGGTAGGGGCGATGTAATCAGTTATGGCTGAGTTTATACCTACTGAGACAGTGACCGAGGCTCACTATATATCGAATAATTTACTCGAGGAATCCTGCATCCTTACTCTAAGGAAACACAACATATACACCGAAATACACATCGACGTGCACAGATATACTACGGCAACTGGAGGGCAGGACATGTAAAGTAGGCCCACCTCTGGGGTGTTCCAACTTTACCACTCCCTATTCGCCGCATCGCGGCTCAAGGTAGTCCTGCTCTGCGAGGCTGCCAGGCTACCGCCTGTATGGAGAGTTATATGAAAGTTACGCAGACTAGAAAAAATAGTACGCCAATAAAAGTTTACTGTTTACCCGAAGAAAAAGTTCTCATCCAAGAAAATGCAGAAGCATCTGGATTAAGTGTTACCGGTTTTGTTCGTAGAGTTGCAATGGGTTATCAAGTTGATTCTATCGTCGACATAAAACAGGTTAATGAACTGAGCCGAGTAAATGCTGATCTCGGTCGACTTGGAGGGTTACTTAAATTGTGGCTGGCTAAAGATCCTCGCACAGTGAATTTTTCGCCCACAATGATAAAAACGTTGCTTGCGAAAATAGAATCAACTAGTCAAGAACTAAGGAATATTATGGATAGAATCTTGGATAAATAAATGCATGGCTTCCTATATATCAGCATCTGTTATCAGTCCGAGAGTTCAATGTTAGTAATCACTTGAAATTGAGGTAAGCAAATGAAATTTATGCTCCGAGTATTTTCATCGCAGAGAGGCATTTTAGCCGCTAAAAATGCCTTAGTAGCTTCCTTCGTGGCGTCCATCGTGGCATTTCCGGTGAAAGCAGGCATTCCTGTTATTGATGGAACTAACGTGGTTCAGACCACAATCAGCGCAGTCAACAACGTTCAGGCAGTAGCAAAACAAATCCAGCAATACCAGACGCAACTGCAGCAATACGAAAACATGCTACAAAACACAGTCGCACCTGCCGCATATATATGGGACCAGACAAACACAACGATTAATAAACTCCTGCAGGCGCAGGACACACTGAACTACTACAAGGATCAGGCGGGTAGCCTGGATTCATATCTGAAGCGCTATCAGGACATTAACTACTATAAATCCTCGCCATGTTTTAATAGTAATGATGAGTGTGCTGCGTCTGAAATTAGTGCACTTCGTAAAGCAGAACAGAACAACTCAGAAGCCCGTAAGAAAGCAAACGATGCTGTTTTTAAGGCTCTCGATGAACAGCAGATAATGCTCCAAAGCGATGCTGATAACCTTGTCAGATTGCAGAGTCAGGCAAGCGGTGCACAAGGGCAGATGGAAGCCATTCAGTCAGCTAATCAGCTGGCCAGCGCACAGGCAAATCAGTTACTACAAATCCGCTCATTACTTATGGCGCAACAAAATGCGGCTACAACCCTGGCACAGGTGCAGGCCGATAAAGAAGCCCAACAAATAGTAGCCGATCAAAAAGTATTAGCTGGACAGAATACACCAAGTCCGAAGCGAATCTGGTGAGGAGCAACTGAATGAAAGAGAAAATTATAATGGCATTTATTGTAATTAGTTCATTGATTCTATGTTCTTGCGAAAAAAACGATAAAGATTGTTTATCGACGCCAGATAATAAATTAGATGCACATAGATACGATAAGTGTGCGTTGCGTAGTAAAAACAATCCAAGCCCTAAACGAGAATGGTAATTATGAAAACAGTAAGCAAACTCACTTTTTTAGGTACCATACTTTTCTTTTCTGTAAACGCCTATGCTGGTCAATTAGATAGTAGTGGGTTACTTGATACTTTGTTAGATAAGTTTCAACAAGTAGCTAGCACATGGACAACAGTAATTGGTAATTATGCGAATTGGCTCTTCTGGGGGTTGGTATTAATAAGTATGGTTTGGAGATTTGGTATGATGGCGATCCAAGGGGAGGGGTTGACTGGTGTACTTGCAGAAATAGTTCGCTTTTTTGCCGTCATTGGTTTTTTTTATTATATTTTAATCAACGGCCCAGCCATATCGCAATCCATAATTAACTCAATGAGACAGCTTGCAGCAAACGCTTTAGGAATAAGTACTGGTATTTCACCATCAAGCATAATTGATATGGCGTTTGCGATATTAACAAAGGTCAGTTCAGCCGCATCAATTTGGTCGCCAATGATATCCACCATTATGATAACAGTCGCAATAATCGTTCTGGTAGTGATGTCCCTTATAGCGATAAATATGCTAATCATGTTGGTTTCTGCATGGGTGTTATGTTATGCAGGAGTTATATTGCTTGGGTTTGGTGGTTCGAAATGGACCTCTGATATAGCAATTAATTACTTACGAACTGTTTTATCGATTGGCATTCAATTATTCACGATGACATTAATTATTGGGGTTGGACAATCATTTATAGATCAATATTTTTCTATTATTAAAGAAGATGTTCCTGATCTTAATAGTCTTATCGTTTTGCTTCTGGCGTCAATTATTCTTTTAGTATTGACTAATAAATTACCGTTGTTGCTATCTGGCGTTGTAGGAGGGGCATCCTTACAAGGCATCGGAGGTTTTGGAGCAGGTATGATTACGGGCGCTGCCGCTACTGCAATTAGTGGTGCTGGAACAATGGCAATGAGCGCTACAGCTCAAGTCAGTGGTGGGGCTTCTGCATTAAAAGCCGCATTTGAATCTGCACAAACGGCAATGGCCGAAGAATCCGGATCTGTCGGTGGTGGTTCAAGCGGCGGATTTGGTGGTGGTGTAGATACCGGTTCTGTAGAAACGTCGGGACAGCAACCATCTGGTAAAGGTAGTTCCAGTGGGGGAAGCGAAGGTTTTGCTGCATCGTTCTCTCGTGCTGGCCGCATGGCAAGCCATATGGGAAGCAGTATGGCTAACGGGGCTGCTGAGTACCAGGCAATGAAGCGAAGTAGCAACTCTTCCCGAGTCCAACAAACTTTTGGAGGGGAATTGGCGGCTCAGATACGTAAACAAACAGCTACTCGTCGGGATAACCGAGAGCATGATGATTTTGCAGGAGATAGCTTATCCGGCAATAATAAATCTTGAATCGCGCGCGTCAGTTAACGAGGTAGCGTGAACTGACGCTTTCACTGAGCGAACCTCAATCCTGCAACTCAAAGGAAAAACATGTCCAGTACTCCCTATACACGGTTACGCATTGAGGGCTTTCGCAAAGCAGAGGCTTCCCTGAGACTTGAAGGAATGGACCCCAGTGGTACGCCACTGTACGAGTCCGTTAAGGCACGTATTATTTCAGGCGAGCTGACGTATGAGCAGGGGCGTTCTGAGATTCTTGCATACTACACAAAAGCAGATACCGCCGTGACTGTGACAGTGGGAGAAATGCTGACAGAGGAATTTTTAAAACCGCTGAACATGTCTCATGATGAGCTAGCGGAAGCTATGGGGGTTTCTCGGCAGGATGTTGGGGATATCATATGCGGGCAGCGCTGCCTCAACGCTAATGAGGAGCTCCTTCTTGCAGGCATGTTTGGAACTGATGAGGACTTCTGGAGTAAATTGCAGACCTTACAAGATTACCAGAAAGAACGACGGAAGTAATTCATCTGTAGCTACCTCATATGTCATGATATCTGTTGCCCCTCAAGTGTCATGAAAGCAATTGTTTATATTGAAGGGCGGTGATAAACATTTCTGGTCATAAATTGGTAGGATTACACAACCAGCCCAGAAAACTATGATTTCTTAACTAAAGACAGGGCATTGTCCCTGTGTTTCTGGACGCTTCCAATCGTGTCAGTGAGTTCTGGGGTGTTCATTCAACCCGTAGCGATTCATACCGGCAGTTGATATAACTACTGCAGGTGAGTCACATTTTGGTTTTAAGAATAATTCGCTTCCGCCAATTTCACAAAGCAAATACGGATTGGCAATCTAACTCAATTCAACTGAACCCAACACAGGATGTGCAGATGCAGTGGATCGATGAAAAAGATCTTGTTACGTGGGCGAAGCGTACCGATGCTCGTGCATGGTTGGTCGATATGGTCGCCGACCTTATTCGTGCAACCATCCCGGATGCTATTCGCTATCGTTTTCGGTTCCCCGGCGGAGATGTAGGTCAAGTCAGAGGCTGGGATGGTGACTTGGAAACCGTTGAGGCTGTTGGATTTGTACCGGCCGGCAAGTCCAAGTGGGAATTCGGAGCGGGTGCCGGGGCTGCTAAGGCGTCAAAAGACTACGAAAAGCGTACAGAGAAGACTGCTTCTGAAATCATGACCGAAAATGCATTTGTGTTGGTCAACCTTGAAGCGTGGGACACACCACGAGAGATGCTGACCAAATGGGAGGACGAACGCAAGGCTGAGGGCAAGTGGCGAGAGGTTAAGTATATTGATGCGGTGACACTGGTACACTGGCTCGACAGCCATCCTGCCGTTGCGGCCAAGTATGCTCGGGACGTGCTCGGAAATGCTCCAAAAGAAGGCGCGTTAAGCACCGATGAGTACTGGGAAGAATTTAGCAACCAGTTTACTCCTAGACTAAGTGAAAAGGTTGTGATTGGTGACAGGCAGAAAGCTGCAGACGAACTCATAACCAAACTCCTCGGCCCGGCCGGTACCATCTTGATTGGTGCAGAAACAGCAGAAGACGTAGTTGCTTTCGCAGTTGCGGCAATCCGTAGCACCGAGCCTGAAAAGCGCGTTTTGCTTGAATCGAGAACGCTAATCGTGCGTACCGAATCAGCTGCCCGCGAGTTGAGCAGGAAGTCGGGCCTCGCTTTTATTGCAACGAAGGGCGCTGAGCCACTCGCTGGTGTACTTAGCCTGAATTGCCCTACGCTGTCTGCAGCAACTGGAGCTCTGGCTCGCAAGTACCAACCACTAGAGCGACCCTCTGCCAGCAGCATGGCTCAAGGGTTTATGCTTATGGGCCTCGACCTAGATCAGGGATATGAACTCGCGCAGCGGTGTGGGCGCAGTTTGACGATACTGAAGCGGCTAATTCCTAATGGCGCTCCCGTGCAGCCCGAGTGGATATCTCAGGCTGTCGCGCTCAAATCGGCATTCCTTGCAGGTGGATGGTCTTCTAATGTGCAGATGGACTGTGATTTGTTGAAGGAGCTGGGTGGGTTTAACTCTTACACCGATTTGGACAGTGTGCTGATGCCTATGTTGGCACTATCCGACCGTCCGATCGATAAAGTCGGGGAGGTCTGGAAGACCCGCGCACCAGTAGATGCGTTCTACTTTTACGGTCAGCAAGTTACCGACGCAGATCTCAATCGCTTTCGTGACGCTGTTGTAAAGGTTTTCAGTCATGTTGCGCTTCCCCCTGCACGCAACGAGAAATTCAGCCTCAACTATTCTGCGCCAGCAGAATACAGCAATTGGTTACGGGATGGTTTGGCGTTAACTCTGGTAATTATCGCATCTATGCATGCCGTTGCCGGACTTCATATCAACGGTAAGACGCCCCAGCAGTACGTAGATGAGGTCGTAGCTGCTTTGCCTGACTGGGGAAGAAGTCACCACTCCATTATTCGACTGGGAGACCAAGCTGCGCTTTTTGCTGAGGCAGCTCCAAACCCTTTTTTGACGGCCCTCGAGTCTATCCTCGAGGGCTCCCCTGAGGATCTGGTAGAAATTTTTGGGAAAGAGGATGGCAGCATTTTGGGGCCGTCGAGCCCACATATTCAATTCCTCTGGGCTCTTGAGGCTATAGCCTGGGACCCGAAGTATTTGAACCGTTCAGCGCTCGTGCTGGCCAAGCTCGCCGAAATTGACCCGGAACCTGATTCCAAGCTCATCAATCGTCCGATTAACAGTTTGCGCGAGATTCTTCTCAGTTGGTCTCCAAACACCTATGCACCACAGGAACGGAGAATCGCATGCTTGGATGCGATTTTGAGTGCTAGCCCTGAGGTGGGATGGCAATTGCTGCTCAAATTGCTACCAAGGCAACACGACTCATCCTCGCGGACGCATCACCCGAAAATTAGAGATCTTGCACCAAAGGTTACCGAAGAAATAACGTTTGGCTTGGTATGGGACTTTGAGGCTGCGATTGTTAACCGTGCATTGGTTTCGGCTGGCAATGACGAAGAGCGCATCACAATGCTGATCGGCTCCTTAGGGGCTTTCCAGGCTGAAAGCCGCGCATTGATACTTGCTCAAGTCGACAACTATCTAGATTCATATCAGACCGATGAAGGATGTAAAGTTTGGTATGCTCTTCTAGAAGAAGCCGCGCGTCACAACTATTTCTCCGATTCCGAGTGGGCGATAAAGCCCGAAGAGCGAGCGTCAATGGATAGGGTTGTTGAGCGCCATCGCCCCGTCGACCCTCTGGTAAAGGACCGTCAAGTTTTCGATGACTGGCTGCCGCACATCGGAAAGTACCAACCAGGGGGCGCCACATTTATGGACCTTGATGAAATGCGCAAGGAAGTATTGGAGCGAGTTCTCCTCCGGGACGGTGTGGAGGGCATCTTGCGGCTAGCTCGGATGGTCAAACTCCCGAGTCTTATTGGTCCAGCGCTTCGACATACCTCGATTTCAATGGAGCAGATGATTGAGTTATTACATGGAACATTCAACCATGGTGCTCTGAAAGAGCTGGCTTTTAACATATCAGCAGTTGGTGCCGCACATTTTGGCGATCAATGGAAGGAAGTTTTCGCCGAGCGTGTACTGGCACACGTTCAAGACGAACCTACTAAGGTTCGGTTGCTGCTTGGCTGGCCACAAGACGAGGCGACGTGGTCGCTGGTTGACAGTTTGGGAAGCCAAATACGCGAAATGTACTGGACACAGATCCATTTGCTTCCTATCCACGGCACACTCGAGCAATTGCTGTATGCCATTGATCAATTGCGCCAGCATAACCGCGATATTGACGTGCTCGGCCTTGTGCATTTGCGATTAAAGGATCTGTCAACAGACCTGATTCAGGCTCTCTTAATTAAGGGGGTCTCTCAAGTGGAAGGTGCGGCGAAGCGTATGGGCACAATGCTTTCGTACTACGTCTCGCAAGCACTTACAGAGCTGAGGAAGAGGAGTGACGCACAGGAGATAAATATAGCTCGGATCGAATATGCTTACCTTCCGGTCATCCGTTTCGAGGAGCAGTCACTGATTATTATCGGGCTTATGACGCGTGCCCCCGACCTATTTGTTGATGTGCTATCTCACGTGTTCAGAGGTAAAAGTACCGCGCCGGCAGAGGTTGTTACTGACGAAATGAAAGCGCGAGCCCAGGCATCCTATGGATTACTGAACGCATTCAAGACAGTACCAGGGATCAACGGAGTGGAGGTGGACTCTGACATTCTCGCAGAGTGGGTCTCACAAGCTCGCAGTATTGCCGCGACAAAAGATTTGACCGAAATTTGCGACATCCAAATCGGGAAGCTTCTTGCTCATGCTCCAAGTAACACCAATAAGACTTTTTGGCCGCCCTCAGCTGTATGTAAAGTCATTGAGGACACAGCCTCTAGCGATCTTGAGAGTGGCTTCAGGATAGAGTGTCATAACAAGCGCGGTGTCTATACTAAAACCCTCAATGAGGGGGGGGACCAAGAGCGTTACCTTGCGGAGCAGTATCAACAGTGGGCAGATAGCGCACATTTATACCCAAGGACATCGGTAATGCTGGCAAATATTGCTGACAGCTGGCTCCGCCTGGCAGCAGATGAGGACATCCGAGCGGAACAAGACAAAATGAAATGGTAGAAGGCACCGAGTCGGCCGGGATAGTCTCTGAGTTTATCATTAGTGGAATGCTCCCAGCATTGATCAATACATTGCATGGCACTATTCATGGTCTTTCGATTGTTTTATTTCTCAACTCTTTGTTTTTTGTATTTTATTTTAGTTAATTGATAATGGAGTGGGAATAAGATTTAGTTCCTGTTGATATATTAAATCTCAAATATTAAAGCCCGCGAAAGCGGGCTTTTTTGTTTTTAGATAAAGTATTGTTGAGGGGTTATTAGTGGGTAATTAAATCTTTTCATCGGTTAATTAAGGGTAGGGTTAAACATGTATAAATGGTATTTAATGTAATGCGCTTTATAATTTGGGGGATATGGCATATTTACATGGCTGCGTTGTGGTTTGCTTTTGAACGAATAACATTCGCCTGAGATGTTTTTTTGATATAAAAATAAATTGTTAATATCCTTTGGAGGGCATTACTGGTACTTAATTCGGTAAACACGTGATGCTATAGATCTTAGATAGTCAGTTTTAGTGCCAGAAGCAGAATGAAAACGGCGCAACAGCGCCGGTTTATCGTAATATGATCGCATATTTATGTGCTTAGTCAGCCCGTTACTGAACGCTTTTTGTCGAGTGGCTTCTGTTGATGCTAAACATCAGTAAAGCAGCACAACACACTGATAGCAATGGAACAAACAGAGCGATTTTATAGCTGGCCAGCTGTGCCATCAGACCTGCAATCCCGTTACCCGCCATCATGCCTGTACGCATGGCATTGGAGTGAAATGCTGATGCGAAGCCGCTACGTTCAGGCAACGCGTCCTGAATAACAGAAATTCCCAGGCCGACAAAAATACCAAAGAATAATCCGTTAAAAAGTTGCAACACAATCAATTCGGACATGTTAGTGGCCAGCTGAAGCAGGCTGTAATAGACGGCTGCAAAGAGAAATCCGAACATAATCAGTAGCTCTTTCCCTGTTTTCTCTGCCAGATGAGCAGCGGCAAGCATAACGGGAATTTCCATTATCGCGGTTGCGCCTATCAGAAAGCCCGGAAACGAAGCGGGTAAATGAAGCTCGTGTACCAGGTACAGCGGCATAATGGTCAGGTACATATTATTGGATAAATTTGCCAGCATCATTACTGCGCCCAGTGCCCAAATCATACCCGTGATGCCCCCTTTACTGGCTTGAGGCGTTATTGTTCTGCCTGTATCGGCGATTTTTTTATTCTTCCCAGGCAGCAGCAACAGACTGGCAAGTAAGGTCATGGCTGAAAGCAGGGCTGAGGCCAGAAAATTAAAAGTAAATCCAAATTTGTCAGCAAAGACAAATGCCATAGCAGGTCCGGCAATCCATACAATTGACACGCCTGAACGCATTTGGGTATTAAGCCGTGTGGCGTTCAGCCCTGCCGTCAGTGAATGCTTTCGGATCATCGACAGGAGTAATGGAATAGACGCATTGCCTGGCCCCATAAGAAAAATGCCGATGGCCAGAGCCCCAATAGGTTGACGGCAGATACTGAAAGCTAAACCCGCCAGAAAAAGGGCCATAACAGAAATCATGAAAAGTTGCCTGACCGAATATCCCTTATCTGCAAGAGAACCCATCAGCTGGCTGAAAAACAATCCTGACAGGGCAAATCCCAGGCTGTAGAAAGTGATAAAAATAGGGCTTGCATGCAATCCGTTTATCAAAAACAGGCTCATAACAGGCAAAACGAAGGCATATGAAATGGCGGTCATTACGTTTATCAAGAACAGCCGCCCGGCAATCCCGGAAAAAAAAGCCATAAACAACAGTATCTCCATGTGAGTTAATCATATTTTTTAACACGGAAACTTCACAAAGCAATGCAATATTTCACTCCACATGAGTTGTACTGATTTTTTGGCTCTCAGAACTTCGTCGGCAGACTGTGTCAAACTCCTTAGATAGGATCACCCTGAACGTCCGCTTCACGCTCTTAGTGGACATGCAGGTGGTTATTTCCTCCTGATTAGCATTTAAAGGAAATACATCTCCTCTCTGGCACCTCTAAAGACGTTCCCTTTAATCAGAGTAAGTTTTAGTTTTTGTTCTGACAGTTGATTAAAAAATGAGAATCACCATGGAATACAGGACTGGCATCCGGCAGATATCATTGCGAGTTTACGGAAAAAAGGGACATCGTTGGCGGCGCTTTCTCGCGAGTCGGGGCTGGCTTCCTCCACGCTCGCTAATGCCTTAACCTGGCACTGGCCGAAAGGGGAGCGGTTAATTGCCGAAGCCTTAGATACCCGACCAGAAGTCATCTGGCCGTCGCGGTATCCGGGGTGTAAATCCGATCAGCGTGTGTATGAAGTGCAGAGCGTATAAAGTCTGAAGCGAAAAGCGGTAATGCTCCCGTGCCAGGGCCATTACCGCCTTCTCAATACATCCATTTCTCTACAACCTCATCGCCGAGGTGTTCGCGCAGCAGATCCTCATTGTCCTCCTCGTCGTGGGCTGCCAGCAGGCATTTGAACATCAGCACGTCGAGGTACTGGCCCGCGTCGCTGAAGATCTGTGTCAGCATCGGCGAACTGTCGTGATCGAAGTACCACACTTCGCCCGTTTCCCGATGGAAGCACCACATATTGCCGTTGCCGAGGTAGTCGCCAAAAGCAACTAACTGATCAACCAGCGCCGGGAGTTGTTCTGCATCGGGCGCACCTTCCAGAATGTCGCTAATGCCGGGGTACGCCTCAAGCAGTGGTTCGATGCTGGCGTATTTCTCGGGCGTTACGCTGCACAGCCTTTCCGCCAGATCGAGTGCGCCAATCTGTTCGTGGTAGCAGCGCAGCAAAGGGGGCAGGGGGCAGCTCAGGCGCTGCTCCAGTGCATCGATCTCTTCGGGTTGCACAGGCGTGATAGGCGGTGGGTTATTCCATAAGTCGAGGTAAGCCTGCGCGCAGGCTCGCCACCATGCCTGCCGTTCTGCTTCGTCGGTAAATGCTGGCCACGCGAGTGGCGGCAGTGCCGGGTAATCTGAATCCATTATCGTGTCCTGGTTAATAGGTCTGGCTATCGACAGTGAAGCGGTAATTCATATCCATTTCGGCTGTCGCGTGATTGCGGCCGGTTCTCTTCAGCACGAACTCAATCGCAGGTTCATAATCGTCGCCGCGCAGCACCTCTCCGGCGAGGATCTCAACCTCATACATGCCGTTGACGATGCCAATTTGCGGTCGTCCCGGCTGGCGATAGCGTTCCTCAAGCACGCGGATTTGCGCATCGGTGAAGTTTTGCAGGATCCGCCAGGTAAACAGCATTACCTGCCGGTTTTCGATGCGCAGCACGTAACCGCCGCGCTGGTGCTGCAAACGGCTCTGTGGCTTGAGCAGTTCCGGGGGTTCATCCGCAAGGGTGAAAAGCACGGTGTAGGGGTAATTTTCAATGCCCGCCAGCGGGATAACAATGCCTTGTTGCACCGCGTTGTCGCTGCTCTCATTGCTGATAAATTCCGAAGCCAGGTCGTCCGCCAGCGCATGTTCTTCTTTCCAGGTCTGCAGCAGGCGAATGTCGCCCAGTAAAAAGTAATCAATCAGATCGTTGAGCACTTCAACGAATTCATACCGCATCATCAACTCCTGAGTCAGTTTTGCTGCCAGTGGGGACCATCGTTCAACCGTTCAGCGACGACAGACCCTAACTTATGGCTTTACTGAATGTTTTACTGAACGTTAATGTAATCGAAAATATGTCAACATGCTGAACGGAGCGCGCGATGCAGCGATCACGCTTAATGGGTGAGGGATATGAGCCGCAGGTGTGGCAGGAAGGCGGGCGGCTGACCTACTCGCTGCCTGTGGAGTCTGGATTTGTCAGCTTCGACTTCACATTTGAGATCCAGCAGCCGGATCTGGATGTGCTACTGACCGACGACTACCGCCGCGCGGTGCTGGAAATTGTCGCCCATACGTTGCTCCAGTGCGCGAGTGTGCGGATCAATTTTACGCAGAGCGACTTCGATAAACTGATCGCAGACACGCTACATGCCTCGCCCGAGGGTTTACAAGCGCTCATTGCTCGCGTCAGTCAGGATCATCACATTGGGATTGAACCGTACGCGCAGCAGATCATGGCGCGACGTTGCGGGTTGAAGAGGTAGCGGCCTGCCATTTTGCCAGGCTTCAGGTGCGCCAGATTCAACTGACAGCAGGGCACTAACCCCTCGTAATTAGTAGCTTTTTTTTGGAAGGCCTGGCGGTTAAGGTCTAGGCTAATAGTGTCTAAAACGTCAGCAACCCACAAGGCAACTGTCATGTTCAAACGCCTGCTCTCTGCCATCAGCGGCAAAAACGCCCCTGAACCGACACCGACTACCGATACGCACACTACGGAACCGTCGCCAGACGAGCAGCCAATTGTGGCGTACGACGCTTATGGCCGCGAGATGCAGATCTCGCGCAGTGAGTGGCGCGAGAAGGTATTCTTGCCGTCTCTGGAACAGAAGCGTGATAACGCCGACGAACTCTATCAGGCGATTGTCGACGGGCTGAATGATGGATTTGCTGCGGACCTGGTGCAGGCAGCCGAGCGCCTGCTGGCGATTGATCCGGTTCCTGAACGCAGCCATACCATTCATGGCATTGTGCTGATGGATAACGGCCAGCTTACAGCGGCAGAGAACACGCTGCAGGCGGGCATCGCGAAGGTGGGGGCAACCGGCACGCTGCTCACTAATCTGGCGAAAGTGTTTTCTTCGCGCGGGGAAGACGCGCGCGCAGACGAAACGTTATGGCAGGCAGTGCAGGCTGATCCGAATCAGGAAAATGGCCTGATGTGGTGGGCGTCTATCCAGCAGGAGCGGGGTGGCGATGAGGCCTGGCTCGCCGCGCTGAAAACCGCTGCGGCGTTGCCGGGTAGCTGGCGTGCGCAGCTGTGGCTGGCGCGCCATTATTTGCAACAGCAGGATATTGCTGCCGCCCGCGCATTATATGCCGGGGTGCTGGCTGGCGGGCGGTACGACAGTGGCGCGTTGATGATGATTTCCGGGGATCTGGGTAATAACGGGCAGATCCCGATGATTGTTGAATTGGTGGCGCCGGTGTATGACGAACATCGCCACGATCCGATGGCGGGCCTGAATGTGCTGCGTGCCTGGCAGGCACTGGGTAATGCGCAGGAGGGGGAAAAACTGCTGGCGCGCATGTATGCGCTGGGGTATGCGCCTTTGAAGCAGCACCTTGATGAATTTGCCCGCGCGTTCCAGGAGATGAACCAGCAAGAGGCGACTTCAGTCCCTGCCGATGCCGACGGGCTGAAGGTCAACACGCTGGCGATCACCCAGCCGATCTGGCAATACGGCCTGTGTAAAGCCGACTGGTTGTTTGCCAGCAAAACGGAAGACGCGCCGTCTGTCGGCTTTTTTGCGTTGTCCAAACTGCAGAGCGGCCCCGAACGCACGGAATCGCAGCGCGAAGATGATATTGGGCGCATGTCGCGGGCGATCTCGCTCTATTTTGCCGAGGCTGCACACTACTGGAGCGACTATGCCAGCCGTTTCTATGTGCAGGTGGTCGAAGGGGGCGGGCCAGTGCTGATGGGCGGCGAAATCGACGGCCATGTGCTGTTCGATATTGTCCCGCCGACGATGAAATACTTCGTCACCGGGGAGATGGGCTGCACCGGCGAAGGCGCACAGCGTGAGTGGCAGCTTTCATTAAGCCTGTGGGATTGTGCTGCCCGGGCTAAAATATCGAGCATTACAGAGCGTTGCGTGGACGCGGAACTGGGCGCACTGGTGCTCAGTCTTGAGCAACAGTTACTTACGCAAACAGGCGCGCCGCGCCAGCAGCCGCTGGATGCGTTTTACCTGCGCCCGTCAGCAGAGGCGATGGCGATTTACCTGGGCGAGTTAGCGCAGGCATTTACCCTGACGCTGGTGGCGAACGATACTACCCCGCGCGAGGCGATGTGGGGAGAACGGGCGATGCTCGACTGGCCGCTACAAATGGCGCTGCAGTGGCCGCAGGTGGAGGTCCCAAAATTGATGTATCTCTCCGGGCTGGGTAAAGCGTTCGATTACCATTCCGACACCCTGGCTGAGTACCAACAACGCAGCCTGGAGCTGCTGCGCGATGCACAGCGGAGCAATAGCCCGGCAGCCTCGCTTGCGCCGCTGGTGTGGAAAATCTTTGGCATGAACGAGGAATTCAACGCCCACAGGCAGAATTTACCCGACGATGCGGATCCTGCCTACCGCGACTGGCTTCAGCGCGTGGAAGAAAAGTAGCCGTTGTCTTGGGGCCGCAAATCCTGCGTACGTAATGGCTTATTTAAAGCCCTTTACGGGTGTTTTTTCTTACTAAGGGGTTTCTTACGGCCTCTTTCGGGTCTTATTTCTCTCTTAATGATGCTTTATCAATAATGTTCATATATGTCTTTCTTACGCCTTTTGGGGGGAAGGGTTTCTATATGGCCGTTAATGGATGTGCAGCAATCCGCTTGCGTCTAATCTGCATTGACGCTCTTTGCCCACTGAAATCACACATTCTGCCGGGTGTATTGCTGGTTAAAGGCCGAAGAGTACATTGAACAGGCCCTGGCGGCGTTATCACCGTTAAAGATGTATTCGGCTGGCTAAAGATCCCTTACCAAGCCGGGTAGGGCATTGTTAGTGTGCTGACAAAGGCGCATGAAGATATCGAGAAATACCTGTCCCGAACAGCAGATGTGCGTAAACCCACGCGGTGAACGTGTCGTAAAAGGACGTTAGATTTTAACGTTGGGCGGTGGAATCGATAGTCTGGCTGACTTGTTGCGACTGGACTTTATCCTGATGATGATACCAGGCGCCAATAGTGGAATAGACGAAACGGCCGAAGAAAAACAGGAAGCTGATAAGAAGTACGATACGGGTCATGCGACTGTCAAATCGATGTCGTTTTCGCATACTGGTTGCCTGACTCACAATGGTTCCTTTAAGAAAGCCCGATCAACGGGCGACGGTGCCATTAAGGCACACTCTTTTGGTGAGGTCAATTGCGCCTGGCGCAAAAATGAGGCGAATAAAAAATAAACAGGCTTTATATAAGATAAATTAAATATTTACGTATAGAATAAGTTTTCGCGATTTAGTTAAAAAAATAGCAAAATAATTCTGAGTGACGAGAAATTTTTGATTTAAATCAATTATCGGATATTGTTCAGCACTAAAATTTTGGTTTCTCTAAGCACGGGCACCCTTGTGTCTGCACAGTCAGGTCGGATACCTGCCTGAAACGCCCGCCCGGAACAGGGTTTCTCGTCGAGCATCTATGACATTGTTAAAAAAATATAATCATCTGAAAGATCGGTGGTGGGCACTGCCTCTTGTTGTTCCCGCAGTACTGTTTCCATTATTTAGTCTGGCTAATACTTTTGCGTCCGTCTCCGGCCAGCACGTCATTCTTTATTATCTGCCGATGGCATTGTTAATAAGCCTGATGATGTTTTTTGGCTGGGCGGCATTGCCCGGCATTATTGTCGCGCTGCTCTTGCGTTACGGTGTGCAGGAGCCGTTCATGGTTCTGTTGCATATCCTGCGGCTGCTGATCCCGGTGGTGCTGAGCTGGGGCGGTTACCGTGTGTTCGTAACCCGGCGGCATTGCGTGTCGTATGGTTCTTCGACGCTGATTTCTCAGCGCGTGTTCTGGCAGGTGCTGTGCCCGGCTACGATTTTGCTGATTATTCTTGAAATGGGCGTCTGGCTGAACCTGTACGATCAGCCGGTCAGCGAGTTGAATACACTGGCGCTCAATATGCCAATGTTAATCAACTACTAGGGGTTACTGGTCGGTTTAATTAGCGGCGTTCCGTTTAGTTATGTGGTTATCCGTGTGCTCCGTCATCCGCGTTACGCGCTGACGTGGTTGTCACAGTTGCGTCATGAGTTCGATCCCAAAGTCACCCGCCTGGAAGTGGTTGTCTGGTTTGGTATCGTTGCCGGTATCGTCTTTTTACTGCTCATGCCGCTAAACATGCACAGCTCGATTTTCAGCACCAATTACACCTTATCGTTGCTGTTACCTGTGATGTTGTGGGGCGCGATGCGCTATGGCTACCGCTTTATCTCGGTCATCTGGACGCCATTGCTGATCATCTCCATTCACTTTTTTGATCGCTATTTGCCGAAATTTCCCTCTTACGATGTGCAAATGGCGATCGCCTCGTCCAGTTACCTCGTCTTTACGTTCATTATTATCGCCATGTCGGTAATGGCGACCCGGCAGCGTAAAGTCAACGACCGTGCCCGCCGCCTGGCGTTTATCGATCCAGTGACAAATCTGCCCAACCTGCGGGCACTTAGCCGTGCGTTGTCAGATACACCGTGGTCGGTGCTCTGTTTCCTGCGGGTGCCAGAGCTGGAACTGTTAGGCCGTAATTACGGCGTATTATTGCGCATTCAGTACAAACAGCAGCTGGCAAGTTGGTTAAAGCCTCTGCTGACGGCGGAGGAGTGCGTTTACCAACTATCCGGGCATGATCTGGTTATTCGCCTGAGCACCCAGTCGCACCAGACACGTATCGAAGAACTGGATGCGCGCATTAAACAGTTCCGCTTTGTCTGGGATGATATGCCGCTGCAACCGCAGGTCGGGCTGAGCTATTGCTATGTGCGTTCCCCGGTCAAGCATCTCTATCTACTGCTGGGCGAGATGAGCACTATTGCTGATTTGTCGCTGGCGACTAACCATCCGGAGAATCTGCAAAACCGCGGGGCAGAAAACCTGCAACGTTGTCTGCGTCTGAAAGTCGACATGATGAATCGCCTGCAACTGGCGCTGGAGCAAAACCAGTTTGAGCTGATGGTACAGTTGATCCGGGGCGTTCGTGGAGACAGCTACTATGAAATTCTGCTGCGACTGAGCGACGAAAGGGGCGAAAGTATCAGCCCGGATGAGTTTTTACCGGTGGCCTATGAATTTGGCCTCTCTTCACGCATTGACCTGTGGGTTATCGATCATGTGCTGAGTTTTATGGCCCGCCACCGCGAGCGCCTGCCAGCACAACGCTTTTCCATTAACCTTTCTCCCGCCTCGGTGTGCCGAAAACAGTTCACACAGGAAGTGCGGCGCTTGTTACGTAAATATGGCATTGAAGCCTGGCAACTGATTTTCGAGATCACAGAAAGCAATGCATTGAATAATGTCGCGCAGGCCAACCAGACGCTGGTGCAGTTACAACTGATGGGTTGCCGGGTAGCGATTGATGATTTTGGTACGGGGTACGGAAGCTATGCGCGGCTGAAAACGGTCAATGCAGACATCCTGAAAATCGACGGCAGTTTTATCCGTAATATTGTTTCAAACAGCCTCGACTACCAGATTGTGGCTTCCATTTGCACGCTGGCGCGGATGAAGAAAATGCATGTGGTGGCGGAGTATGTCGAAACGGAAGAGATCCGTAGCGCGGCCATTGCTCTCGGCATTGATTATTTACAAGGGTATATGATTGGTAAACCTGCGCCGCTGGAAAAACTGCTGGAGCCGCCTTTGGCGCAGGTTTAAATGAATGACGAGGCGGTTCAGGCCGCCACGTCAGATTGCTCTTCTTCGATTTTCAACCGCCAGCCGGTCACCGCTTCCCAATAATCCTGCTCTTTTTCCAGATCGAGCAGTACCAGCGCATTCTGACTGAACCAGTCATACGGGAAACTCAGCGTCCAGTGGTTATCGTCGGTTTTCAGGCGCAGCGTCGGCGGTGTTGTCGTCGCCTGACGCTGGTTATTCAGCAGTACCCCGAGGCGTAAAATCTGCACCAGGGGCAAATATTGCTTCTTCTTAAACAGCGTGAAGCGCGGCAGCTCATCAAGCTTAATGCCTTTACGATGGAAGCGCACCAGCGTCGCCATCATCAGCTGTTGCTCCTGATTGAAGCCCGGCAAATCACTGTTTTGCAGAATATACGCTGAATGTCGATGCATACCGCTGTGGTTAATATTCAGCCCGACTTCGTGCAGCATCGCGGCCCACTTCAGCAGCGCCGCCAGTTGCGGATTCCCCAGCCTGGGGTTTTGCGCCAGCCACTGATCGTACATCAGGGTGGTGGTTTCCAGCACGCGTCGCGCCTGCTCGCGGTCAATGTTGTACTGGCTGGCGAGACTCTGCGCAGTGCGGCTGCGGATGTCCTGATGGCGGAAGCGGCCCTCCATCTCATACAGCACGCCTTCACGCAGCGCGCCATCGGAGAGACGCAGTTCGCGGATCGCCAGGGCGTCAAACACGCCGCAAAGAATGGCAAGGCCCGGTACAAACACCGCTTTGCGCTCTTCGGACAGCCCCGGCAGGCTAAGTTCACTGAAGTTTTTATACTTCAGCACTTCTGCTACCAGTTTTTCCAGCCGCTCCGGAGTAATAAAACCGTCTTTCTCGCCGGAGGCGATCAGCACTTCGTGCGCGGCTTTAATGCTGCCCGACGCACCCAGCGCCACGTTCCAGCCCTGAATACGGAACTGCCAGGCCAGCGACTCCAGCTTCTGTGTTGCCGCCATGCGCGCACGGCGGAAATTTTCGCCATTGATCACACCATTTGGGAAGTACATCTGCGCAAAGCTGACGCAGCCCATACGGCGGCTTTCAACCAGCTTCGGTTCGAAGTCTTCACCGATCACCAGTTCGGTTGATCCACCGCCGATGTCGATCACCAGCTTGCGGCCTTTTTCCGGCTGCGTATGTTCCACACCCATAAAAATCAGACGCGCTTCTTCGTTGCCCGGAATGATTTCAATGGGGTAGGGGATCACTTTTTCGGCACGTTTGAGAAACTCCGTGGCGTTCAGCGCCTGGCGCAGCGTATGCGTACCCACGATGCAGACGCTCGACGGATCGAAGCCCTGCAAACGTTCGGCGAATAGCGACAGGCAGGCCAGCCCGCGCTCCATCGCCTCTTCGCTCAGCATATTGTTGCTGTCCAGACCATCTGCCAGATGAACGCGTTGCTTCAGACGGCCGATGATTTGCATCGCGCCATCCACCACACGGGCAATCACCATGTGGAAACTGTTGGAACCCAGGTCGACGGCGGCAAACTCTTCCGGTCGTGGTGTCTTCTCTTGTATCGGCATAGGTTAATCGGGCTGTTCGAGTGATTTGATGTAGTCGTAAATCGCCAGCTGTGCCCGCACTTTGCGGCGGTTGCCGCGCGGCACATAGCGATTACTCAGTTCTTTATCGATATACCTGGCTTTAACGGTATCACTTAAAAGCAAATCAATGATATCCAGAACGCGCTGTTTAAGGCGCGGATCGAGCAGCGGCGCCGCCACTTCGATACGGTAATCGATGTTACGTGTCATCCAGTCAGCGGAAGAGAGATAGACTCTCTTATCGCCGCCATTCTCAAAAATATAGATGCGATCGTGCTCAAGATAACGGTCAACAATGCTGGTGACACGAATATTTTCGCTGATGCCTTCCAAATCCGGGATCAGCGAACACATGCCGCGCACTAATAAGTTCACCGGCACGCCGGAACTTGAGGCCGCATACAGCCTGTCGACCAGACCTTTATCGACGAGGTTATTCAGCTTCAACGTGATCCCCGACGGCTTACCTTCCTGTGCATTGGCAATTTCCGCGTCGATCATGTCATACAGCAGGCGACGTGAGTTCTGCGGCGACACCAGCAGGTAATCAAAGTGCACCGGACGGTACGGGTTTTCAATAAAGTTAAATACCCGGCGAACCTCATTGGTGATCCGCGCATCGGCGGTGATCAACGAGTAGTCGGTATAAAGCCGGGCGGTTTTTTCGTTAAAGTTCCCGGTCCCGATGTGGGCGTAACGTACCACTTCCTCGCCTTCCATACGGGAGATCAGGAACAGCTTGGCGTGAATTTTTAGACCCGGTGCAGAGAAGATAACCTGCACACCGGCTTCGGTCAGACGTTTTGCCCAGTGAATATTCGCCTCTTCGTCGAAGCGTGCCTGCAGCTCCACCACTACGGTCACTTTCTTGCCGTTGTGCGCGGCGTGGATCATAGAATCAATAATGCGGGAGTCTTTCGCCACGCGGTAGATATTGATTTTAATCGCCAGCACGCTCGGGTCGAACGACGCCTGGCGCAGCAGTTCCAGCACATGCTCAAACGTGTGGTAGGGGTAATAGAGCAGGACATCGCGTTCGCGAATGGCGTCGAACCCGTTGCGGAATTTATCAAACCACAGGTGACGCAGGCGCGGCAGCGGCTTGTTGACCAGGTTGGCTTTGCCCACGTTCGGAAAGCCAATAAAGTCTTTAAAGTTGTGGTAACGCCCGCCAGGGATAATGGAGTCATAGCGGGAGATGGTGAGCTTCTCACGCAGCATCTCCACCATTGCATCCGGCATATCGCGCTGGTAAACAAAACGCACCGGTTCGGCTGTCAGTCGCTGTTTCAGGCTGGAGGACATTAGCTCCATCAGGCTCGATTCCATTTCGTGCACCAGATCGTATTCGGCGTCACGGGTCATTTTCATCGAGTAAGCGTTCAGCGTGTCATAATCGAAGAAGCCTTTAAAAATATCATCCAGGCAGTAACGCAGAATGTTATCCAGTAGGATCATGGGCTTACGGCGGCGCGGTGTTTCCGGCGGCAGGTTAACGAAGCGTGGTACTTTGTCGGACGGGATTTCCAGCAGCGCGTAGCGGATTTCATCGCCGCGAATGATTTCTACCGCGAGGTAGGTGTAATCATCTTTCAGGAACTTCACCAGGTTGGTTTCGCGGTTAATCAGCGTTGGCGTAATGTGCTGACGCAGGTACTGTTTAAAGTAGTTGCGCAGCCAGCTTTGCTGGTTTTGCGAGAGCTGCCGTTCGTTAATCAAAAAGATTTGATTACGCGCCATCTCCAGCAGGAGTTCGTTATACAGGCTGTCAAACTCCTGGTCGGCTTTCAGTACGCGGGACTGAATTTTCCCCAGCAAGTGACGCGAGTTAGTCGGTAAGCCTTGCTCTTCGCTGATGATCAGCCGGCGCTTCAGTTCGGCGAAACGCACTTTGTAGAATTCATCGAGGTTATTGGAATAGATGCCCAAAAAACGCATGCGCTCGATCAACGGGTTGCTTTTATCTCCGGCCTCCTGGAGAACGCGTTCGTTGAAGCACAACCAGCTTAGTTCTTTTTCGAGATATAACTTTTCCTGACCCATTCCTGTTTACACTCCGGTTCAATCTCGGGACACGCAAGCCCGTCTCGCGCTTGCGGCGTCCCGACTTACAGGTGAACGTTGCTGGCGTTCCTTCGTATAACACAACTTATTATGGCGAGCTTTGCCATCAGATGTCCAACTGTGCCAAAAAAGTATGACAGTAATCTTTTTTCTGACGTAAGGTGATGAAAATACTGCGGGGAAAAGGCGCGGTTAATGCCGGATAAGCATTGCGCCATCCGGCTACTGGGCCCTGAAAGGTGAGAATTATTCGTCAGCCGCATGGCCTTGTGGCGGTAAGCAGACGCCATCCAGCCAGGCGCTGTTATTTTCCATCTTCAGGCGACCCTCAACAAACCAGCTCACCACCAGCGGATAAATGGCGTGCTCCTGCGCCTGCACGCGTGCGGTGATCTCTTCTTCTGTATCACCGTCAAACACCGGGACTTTGGCCTGCAGGATCACAGGCCCGCCGTCCAGCTCATCGGTCACGAAATGCACCGTGGTGCCGTGCTCGTCGTCGCCGTTCTCCAGCACCTGGCGATGGGTGTGCAGACCAGGGTATTTCGGCAGGAGGGAAGGGTGGATATTCAGTAAGCGCCCGGCATAATGCGCGACAAACGCCGGACTGAGGATACGCATATAACCCGCCAGCACCACCAGATCAGGGGCGTAGGCGTCAATTTCCTGCATCAGTTCACGATCGAAGGCATCGCGGCTGGCAAACTGGTCAGCGGTGAGGGCGTGGGCGGGAATAGCCGCTTCCCGCGCACGTTCAAGGCCGAACGCATCGGCCTTGTTACTGAAGACTGCCCGCAGGGTGCCGTTGATTCTCTTCTGTTTGCAGGCGTCGATAATCGCCTGCAAATTGCTTCCGTTACCGGAAATCAGCACCACGATATTTTTCATTCAATGACCACACGCTCGCTGGAATCGGAGGCTTTGATAATACCGATTTTCCACGCGCTTTCACCTTTTGCATTCAGCAGGGTGATGGCTTTTTCTGCTTCCGCTGCTGGCAGCGCAATCACCATTCCGACACCGCAGTTAAAGGTGCGATACATTTCATGACGGCTGACGTTGCCTGCGCTCTGCAGCCAGTTAAAGACCGCAGGCCACTGCCAGGATGACTCGTCGATCACCGCCTGGGTGTTGTCGGGCAGCACGCGCGGGATGTTCTCCCAGAAACCGCCGCCAGTCAGGTGGGCAATAGCGTGGACGTCAACATTCTCGATCAGATCCAGCACCGACTTCACATAAATGCGCGTTGGCTCCAACAGGTGATCGGCCAGCGGTTTGCCTTCCAGCTGCGTGGTTTGCGGATCGCAGCCGCTTACTTCAATCACTTTACGTACCAGCGAGTAACCGTTGGAGTGCGGGCCGCTGGACGCCAGTGCCACCAGCACATCACCATCGGTTACTTTCGAACCGTCGATAATTTCTGATTTTTCTACCACGCCGACGCAGAAACCGGCCACATCGTAATCTTCGCCGTGATACATGCCCGGCATTTCGGCCGTTTCACCGCCGACCAGCGCACAACCTGATTGCAGGCAGCCTTCGGCGATACCGTGGATCACACTGGCTGCGGTGTCCACATCCAGTTTGCCGGTTGCGTAATAGTCGAGAAAGAACAGCGGCTCCGCGCCCTGTACCACCAGGTCGTTGACGCACATCGCCACCAGGTCAATGCCAATGGTGTCGTGGCGCTTCAGATCCATTGCCAGACGCAGTTTGGTACCTACGCCATCAGTGCCGGAAACCAGTACTGGCTCACGATATTTTTGCGGCAGAGCGCACAGCGCGCCGAAGCCGCCCAGACCGCCCATGACTTCCGGGCGGCGGGTTTTCTTCACCACACCTTTGATTCGGTCAACCAGAGCATTGCCCGCGTCGATATCAACACCGGCATCTTTGTAGCTAAGAGAGGTTTTATCGGTCACTGCTTCAGTCCCCACGCGTTTACTAGCGGTAGAAATAAAATTCGGCGCAATTCTAGCAGTCCAGGCAAACGTTTGCGAGCCTATTATTGTCGGGCCTGGCTTATAACTTTCGATATACTATTCTCCAGGTTGATTGATCGTGATCAAGCGCCTGCCTGTAGCGCAACGGAAAAAAAGCGGTATAATCCGGCGATTTTTTTTGTGGCTGCCACCTGTCTGGGGAAAGGAGAAGAGTATGAAGATCGTGGAAGTAAAACACCCACTCGTCAAACACAAGCTGGGTCTGATGCGAGAGAACGACATCAGCACCAAACGCTTTCGTGAACTCGCCTCGGAAGTAGGCAGCCTGCTGACCTATGAAGCGACTGCCGACCTGGAAACAGAAAAAGTCACTATCGAAGGCTGGAACGGCCCGGTACAGGTTGATCAGATCAAAGGGAAAAAAATCACCGTTGTGCCGATCCTGCGTGCAGGCCTGGGCATGATGGAAGGCGTGCTGGAGCACGTACCGAGCGCGCGTATCAGCGTGGTGGGTATTTACCGTAACGAAGAGACACTGGAGCCGGTGCCGTACTTCCAGAAGCTGGTGTCCAATATCGATGAACGTATGGCGCTGGTGGTTGACCCGATGCTGGCAACTGGCGGTTCGATGATCGCCACGATCGACCTGCTGAAAAAAGCGGGCTGCCACAGCATTAAAGTGCTGGTGCTGGTAGCCGCGCCGGAAGGTCTGGCGGCGCTGGAGAAAGCGCACCCGGACGTGGAGCTGTACACAGCGTCTATTGATCAGGGCCTTAATGAGCACGGGTACATTATTCCGGGCCTCGGCGATGCCGGCGATAAAATCTTTGGTACGAAATAACGCATTAAACATCGAAAGCCGACTTTGATAGTCGGCTTTTTTTTGGGATTCAAACCACTCCCTGCCGTTAAGGACAGGGGGACACACAACAACACTCAGAGGAAAACACTATGACGCGCCGTGCTATCGGGGTAAGTGAAAGACCACCGCTTTTGCAAACCATCCCGCTTAGTTTGCAGCACTTGTTCGCTATGTTTGGCGCAACCGTGCTGGTGCCAATCCTGTTTCATATTAACCCGGCCACCGTGCTGTTGTTCAACGGTATCGGGACACTGCTCTATATCTTTATTTGTAAGGGAAAAATCCCGGCATATTTAGGTTCCAGCTTTGCCTTTATCTCACCGGTACTGCTGCTGTTGCCGCTCGGTTACGAAGTGGCGCTTGGCGGCTTTATCATGTGCGGCGTGCTGTTTTGCCTGGTCTCTTTTATTGTGAAAAAAGCCGGTACCGGCTGGCTGGACGTGATGTTCCCGCCAGCGGCAATGGGGGCAATCGTTGCCGTTATTGGCCTGGAACTGGCGGGCGTGGCGGCGAACATGGCGGGTCTGCTGCCTGCCGACGGGCAGTCTGCGGACTCCAAAACCGTCATCATCTCGCTGGTGACACTGGGCGTAACGGTTTTTGGTTCCGTGCTGTTCCGTGGTTTTATGGCCATTATCCCGATCCTGATTGGTGTGCTGGCGGGCTACGCGCTCTCCTTTGCAATGGGCGTTGTCGATACCACGCCCATTGCTCAGGCGCACTGGTTCGCGCTGCCGACATTCTACACCCCACGTTTTGAGTGGTTTGCCATTTTCACCATTCTGCCTGCGGCGTTAGTTGTGATTGCCGAGCACGTTGGCCACCTGGTGGTGACGGCCAATATCATCAAGAAAGACGTGATCCGCGATCCGGGTCTGCACCGCTCCATGTTTGCCAACGGTCTGTCGACGGTGATTTCGGGTTTCTTCGGCTCCACGCCAAACACCACCTACGGTGAAAACATTGGCGTAATGGCGATCACCCGCGTTTACAGTACCTGGGTGATTGGCGGCGCGGCAATTATCGCTATTCTGCTCTCATGCGTGGGTAAACTGGCGGCGGCGATCCAGATAATCCCGGTGCCGGTGATGGGCGGCGTTTCTCTGCTGTTGTACGGCGTCATTGGTGCGTCCGGTATTCGCGTACTGATCGAATCCAAAGTGGATTACAGCAAAGCGCAAAACCTGATCCTGACCTCCGTTATTCTGATTATCGGCGTGAGCGGCGCGAAAGTGCACATTGGCGCGGCAGAGTTGAAAGGCATGGCGCTGGCGACCATCGTTGGTATTTGCCTGAGCCTGATCTTCAAACTGATCAGCGTCCTGCGCCCGGAAGAAGTGGTGCTGGATGCCGAAGAAAGCGACGTGACGAAGTAATTGTTGCCTCTGTTTGAACCGGGTTTCGCGCCCGGTTCAAACCTCACGCTTTTTTATGATAAACTCACTGCGTTTTTTGTAAGCCCTGTTGAGGTACTTCTGAACACGCCGGCACAGCTCTCCCTGCCATTATATTTACCCGATGATGAAACCTTCGCGAGTTTCTGGCCGGGTGATAACCCCTCTTTACTGGCGGCGTTGCAAAACGTTTTGCGCCAGGCGCACAGCGGTTACATTTATATCTGGTCGCGTGAAGGCGCAGGCCGCAGCCATTTGCTGCATGCTGCCTGTGCGGAGCTTTCTCAGCGCGGCGACGCCGTGGGCTATGTGCCGCTGGATAAACGCACCTGGTTTGTACCGGATGTGCTGGAAGGGATGGAGCAACTCTCGCTGGTCTGCATTGATAATATTGAATGCATTGCCGGTGACGAGCTGTGGGAAATGGCGATCTTTAATCTCTATAACCGTATTCTGGAGTCGGGCAAAACCCGGCTTTTGATCACCGGCGATCGCCCGCCACGCCAGCTTAACCTGGGGCTGCCGGATCTGGCATCACGCCTGGACTGGGGGCAAATCTACAAGCTGCAGCCACTGTCTGATGAAGATAAATTGCAGGCGCTGCAATTGCGTGCGCGCTTACGCGGTTTTGAACTGCCAGAAGATGTGGGGCGTTTTCTGCTTAAGCGTCTGGATCGGGAAATGCGTACCCTGTTTGATACGCTGGATGAACTGGATCGTGCCTCAATCACCGCGCAGCGCAAGCTGACCATTCCCTTCGTCAAAGATATTCTCAAGCTGTAAATCACCGGCCGGATACGCGTTGCGCCCTCCGGCCACCTGATTACAGGATTTCCAACACCTGCTCCGGCGGGCGTCCTATACGCGCTTTACCGTTGGCCAGTACGATCGGGCGCTCAATCAGTTTTGGGTTGTCCACCAGCGCCTGCACCAGCGCATCTTCCGCAAGCGTGCTGTCATCCAGCTTCAGCGCTTTGTAGAGATCTTCTTTGGTGCGCATCAATTCGCGCGCGCTGGACATGCCAAGCAGCGACAGCAGCTGGCGCACGGTTGCGGCATCCGGCGGCGTGTCGAGGTAGAGCACAACCTCCGGCTCCACACCCTGTTCTTTCAGCAGGTTCAGCGTTTCGCGGCTCTTGGAGCAACGCGGGTTATGGTAAATTTGCACGCCCTTTGACATTTCTTCTCCTTATTACATCTTCTGATACGGCTTGAAACGTTGCTGCATCTGCCGTAGCTGATCAATCCGCGCATCATAACGCGCCTGTTGCAGGCTGCCGAGTTTCACCTGCGAACTGGCACTGCTTAACAGGGTGATGGCCTGATCCAGTTTTCCCACCAGCGCCAGGCTTTCCGCACGGGCGGCCAGTTCCTGATCGCGGTTATTCAGGGCTGCTTCCGCCTGTGCCAGCAAGTCCCAGCCATTCACATCTTCTTTATAGCTGAAGGTATAGCGGTTGAGGATCCGCGCCGCTTCTGCCGGCTGGCCACCCTCGAGATACGCATTCGCCAGGTTAAGCTGTAACACCGGGTTGGTTTTTAGCTCCCGCGCGGCATTCAGCCGTTTAATGGCTTCGCCGCTTTTGTTCTGCCCTAAATCGATATCGGTTGCCAGGTCGATAAACCAGGCATTATTGGGATCGGCATTTAGCAGGGGCTGCAATATTTTTTCCGCCTCGGCAAATTTTTTCGCGTCCATTGCCTGTAGTGCACGGCCATATTGCGCGGCATGTTGCTCTCGCACGTTGCCGTTTGCCCAGCTGTCCAGCAGGTCGCTGGTCAGTTGGTTGCGGCCCGAGTTATACATCCCCAGCGTTCTGGCTTTTGCCATATAGAACTCAGCCGATGATTGCACTACCACCGGGCGCATCTGGTTGGCGCGGTTGCGCGCATCTGACAGGCGGCTTTCCGGTAACGGGTGCGTCAGCAGGATTTCCGGCGGGCGGGTGGAGTAGCGAGACTGGTCGAGCAATTTCTCCAGAAAAGTCGGCATCGCCTGCGGGTCGAAACCGGCGCGCTGCAACACCTGAATGCCGATACGGTCCGCTTCCTGTTCATTCTGCTGCGTAAAGCTGATCATCCCTTGCTGCGTACCGGCCAGCGTACCGGTTAGCGCAGCCATCCCGGCTTGCGGGTTCGCCATTGCCAGTAAAATTGAGCCGAGTGCGCCTGCCCAGGTGAGCGGTGCGCTGCGTTTTTGGTCTTCCATCGCCCTTGCCAGATGGCGCTGGGTGACGTGTGAAATTTCGTGCGCCATTACCGAAGCCAGCTGACTCTCATTATCCGTATAGCGGAACAACGCAGAGTGCAGCACCACATTGCCGCCAAAAAAGGCGAAGGCGTTAATTTCGTCGTTATTAATGAGATAGAAGTGGAAGGGGGTTTTTACCGAATCTGCATGGGCAACCAGCCGCATTCCCAGTGTGTTGATGTACTGAACCAGCAGCGGATCGTTAATCAATGGCGCGCTGCCGCGCAACTGGCGCACATAATAGTCGCCCATTTGCATCTCCTGACCGATGGAGAGCGTGCTGCCTGCGGAGGTGCCCATATCTGGCAGGCTGTCTGAGGAGTCCGCAAAGGCCGGGGTCAACGGGCCTGCGCTCAGCGCCATGACAAGGGTTGCGACCAGCGTTCGTTTCAACTGCCTGAACATAACCTCTTCCTGTATTGTAGGGGGTACCAATATGACTTGCGTTTGCGGGCTTCGTTCCTGCTTCCGGCACAGGGAGTGTAGCCGCCTTCCCGGTTGAAGAAAATCCTATTCACCACATTGTTATGTTTCCTGGAAAGGATAAGAAAAGCGAAGTCTTTTTTGTGACATTTCGATACACTTCCCCCTCTTACCCGCCAATGAGGCTCAAGAAAAAACGTTATGCTCGAAATGTTGATGCAGTGGTATCGCCGTCGCTTTAGCGATCCGGAAGCGATAGCACTGCTGGTCATTCTCCTCGCGGGATTCTGTATTCTCTTCTTTTTTAGCGGCCTGCTTGCGCCTCTGCTGGTGGCGCTGGTCATTGCTTATCTTCTGGAGTGGCCTACCGCGCGCCTGCAACGCATCGGGTGTTCGCGTAGCGTTGCCGCCACACTGGTGCTGTTGCTGTTTGTGGGCATCCTGCTGGTGATGGCATTTGTGGTAATGCCGGTTGCCTGGCAGCAGGGAATTAACCTGATTCGGGATATGCCCGGCATGCTCAATAAACTCTCCGATTTCGCCGCCACGCTGCCGCGTCGTTACCCGGCATTGATGGATGCCGGCATCATCGATGCGATGGCGGAAAATATGCGATCGCGCATGCTGACCATGGGCGATTCGGTGGTGAAATATTCGCTGGCATCGCTGGTCGGGCTGCTAACGCTGGCGGTCTATCTTGTGCTGGTGCCGCTCATGGTTTTCTTCCTCGTCAAAGACAAAGATCCATTGCTGAACGCCGTGCGCCGTATTTTGCCGCGCAACCGTGGCCTTGCGGGCCAGGTGTGGAAAGAGATGAACCAACAGATCACCAATTATATTCGCGGCAAAGTGCTGGAGATGATTGTGGTCGGCATCGCCACCTGGATTGGCTTTATTCTGTTCGGCCTCAACTACTCGCTGCTGCTGGCGGTGCTGGTGGGGTTCTCCGTGTTGATCCCCTATATCGGCGCGTTTGTGGTAACTATTCCGGTGGTGGGGGTGGCGCTGTTCCAGTTCGGGTTGGGTACCGAGTTCTGGAGCTGTTTCGCGGTCTATCTCATTATTCAGGCGCTGGACGGTAACTTGTTGGTTCCGGTGTTGTTCTCTGAAGCCGTTAACCTGCACCCGCTGGTGATCATCCTGTCGGTGATTATATTTGGCGGACTGTGGGGCTTTTGGGGCGTGTTTTTCGCCATCCCGCTGGCGACGCTGATCAAGGCGGTGATCCACGCGTGGCCGGATTCGCCGGCGATTGAAGAATAAAGATGCCGGGCGGAGGCCTGAGCGCCGCCCGGCAGGTATTCACTGTGCCTAACGCTGATTACGCAGATAAATTATCCAGTACGTCACGCCAACCAGTAACCCGCCGCCGATAATGTTACCCAGCGTCACCGGGATCAGGTTGGCGGTTATAAAGTTGCTGAACGTTAATGCGGGGAAGCTGTCCGCCGTGCTGTGTATGGCGCTCCAGAAGCTGTCCGGTGCGCAGTAACGAATAATAATCGCTAGTGGGATCAAAAACATATTGGCGATGCTGTGCTCAAACCCGCTGGCGACAAACATGCCAATCGGCAGCAGCATTGCCATCACTTTATCGGTCAGCGTATGGCCGGAATAACTCATCCATACTGCCAGGCAGACCATCAAATTGCACAAGGTGCCGAGGCACACCGCTTCAATAAAGGTGTGATGCATTTTATGGTCGGCAGTAAGCAACACATTCAACCCCCACAACCCGTTGCCGCTCATGGGTTGCCCGGCAAACCAGATCAGCGCGACAAAAAACAGCGCTCCGGTCAGGTTGCCAATATAAACGATGACCCAGTTCAGCGTCAGTTGTCGCCAGCTGATCAGGCCACTGGCTTTCGCCATGACGGTCAATACTGTCGAAGTGAACAGATCCGCGCCGCAAACCACCACCAGAATCAGCCCGAGGGAAAAACACAGCCCTCCCGCCAGCCTGGCCAGCGCGCTGGCCGGTGCCGGCCCGGTGGTCACAGTAATATAGAAAACAAAGGCAATAGAGATAAAAACGCCTGCGGTGATGGCAAGAAAGAACGACAGCTCTTTTTTCTTGCTGACTTTATACAGACCAGACTGCTCGGCGACTTTTGCCATTTCCGCAGGAAGTCGCAGGTCAAACGCATTGCCGGTATCCATTTGATTCTCCTGATTCAATGCACATAAGCGAGATAACGGCCTGATTATGCATAGCGCATACCAGTCATCAGCAGGAGAGTGTTAACGGCTTCACATAACAGGAGAGGGTTACAGCACTTCGCGCACCGCAATCCCCAGGCGTTGCATGCGGGACAAGAGCGTGGTGCGTTTCATTCCCAGTTTTGCGGCGGCGCCGCGTGGTCCGGCGACGATACCATTGGTTTCACGCAGGATCTGGATAATACGTTGACGTTCCTCTTCGTCATTTTCCGGCGGTTCGGGGTTTATCATTTTCGCCACTTTCGGCAAGGTAAACGGGAACGGATCGTGCGCCACCGGTTGCACCATGCTGACCGGCTGGGCGTGCAGTTGCAGGCTGAGGGTATTATCGCGCGACAGCAGGACGGCGCGTTCAATCACGTTCTCCAGTTCGCGCACATTGCCCGGCCACTCGTAGCGCATCAACTGGCGCAGGGTGTCGGCCGGAATGGTGTCGATGGTACGGTTCAGGCGACGCGCCAGTTTTTGTGTAAAGTAGCGAGCCAGCAGGGGAATATCTTCCGGTCGTTCACGCAGCGGCGGCAACACCAGCGGGAACACATTCAGCCTATAAAACAGATCGTTACGGAACTCGCGGTCAATCACCATCTGGCGCAGATCGCGGTTGGTGGCGGCGATGACTCGCACGTTAACCGGAATGGTGCGACTACCGCCAATGCGTTCGATCTCCCGCTCCTGCAAAACGCGCAGCAGTTTCGGCTGTAACTCCAGCGGCATATCGCCAATTTCATCCAGAAACAGCGTGCCCTCATCGGCCATTTCAAAGCGCCCGCGATGGGCATTAATCGCCCCGGTAAACGCGCCTTTATCATGACCAAATAGCTCGCTCTCCAGCAGACTGGCAGGAATGGCGGCACAGTTAATTTTTACCAGCGGTTTATCTTTACGCGGGCTCATCTGGTGCAGCGCGCGGGCGATGATCTCTTTGCCGGTACCAGTTTCGCCGAGGATCAGCACCGTGCTGTCGCTCAGCGCCACAATTTTCACCTGCTGGAGCACGTCACGCATGGCGTCGCTCTGGTGAATAATGTCACCGAAGCTCTGGCTGGATGAGATTTGCTCATTCAGTTTGCGGTTTTCGCTGTTGAGGTTCTCTTTCAGTTCAATGACGTTACGCCAGGCGTCGGCATTATCGACGGCGATGCCGATTCTGTCGGCGATCTGTTGCAGTAATCGACAGTTTTGCTCGCTGAACACGCTGTCGTCATGGTGCGCCAGCAACAGTACGCCGGTGGATTTGTGACTGAAGGCCAGCGGCAGAATAAATACTGCTGCCAGTGATTGCGCCGCCAGAGGCTGCAATAGCGGATCGTTTTGCCACAACGCTTCATCCTCTTCCCGGCGCAGCAATGCGCAGTGCTGGTCGTTTAGCGCCGCCAGTAACAATGGGCTTTCACTGCGCAGCGGGAATTGGGCCGTGGTGGGCGGGCAGGGGGGGAAATGGGTGGCGTGGCAAACCAGCTTGCCTGCATGCAAACTGTCGCGCAGGACCATGCGAATATTATCAATGCCAAAAAAACGGTGGATCGCCTGCGACACATCCGCAATCAGCGCATCGAGATCGAGATGTGATAGCACCGAGTTGGTAATATCCACCAGCACCCGATCGTGATCCCGCTCCTGCTGTAACTGTGCAACAGACTGGCTCAGCTGATCGCGGGCACCTTGCTCTTCCAGCGCCTGGGCGGCCAGTCGGGCCAGCCAGGCAAACAGGGCGTTATCGGCGTCATTAAACGTGCCGTTGTCAGTGCGCACAAAACGCAGTTCCACCATCTCGCGCCCGTCAAGCAGGGCGACATGCACTGAACTGTCGCTGACTTTTCCGCCATATGGCTGGTCGCTACACTCAACGCTGCCATCATCAAAGCAGCGCCAGAAGCGGGTGTTATTGAACGATAACTCGATGTGCTGAACGGGACTGAAGGGCGGCGGCAGGGGGATGAATGCCCGGAGAAGTGAAGCCTGCTCGTTATCGTGTAAAATCATGGATACGTCGCCCTTCCAGATTGACCTGTTATCCCCCACAGTGAGTAGGCAGAGTACAATATCCCTTGTTTTTGTAGTGTTACAAGCTTCACGGATAAGTCACTGTTCTTGTATAAACCAGAGAAATATCTTAACGAAGCAATCGCACCATCAGATAGAGCGCCGGTTCCTGCGTCATATCCTGCAAATGCTGTAATAACTGGCGGCTCCAGCCGCGCCAGGGTTCCGCTGTGGTTTCTGCCAGCCTTGCCAGCGCGGGGGCCAGCATATTGACGTGGCAGGCATCCATCACAATTTCGCCAAAGGTTAACAGCCCCTGCAATTTGCGGCGTGCGTCGCCTTCTTCCAGCAGGGCGATCCACTGTTGATAGTCTGCAAGCGGGCACTCAAGCACAACATTCAGGCAATCTATTACCCCAACGTGGTGACCAATCGCCAGTGAGTAATACATTACCTGGCGACTTTTCTCTTCCAACTCTACGCTGTCATCAACAAATTTTTGCCGTAACGCCCAGAACATCACTCTGGCTTCTGTTTCAGACATGGTTGCGCTCCAGTGTGGACATCAGCTCCTGGACAATGACAGTCAGCCGCGGATCGTCCGCCTGCTGAAGCCAGGCATTTACCCGTGCTGCTCGTTGCTCTGGTGCGCCTGCTGTTAACAGGGCGAACAGGTGATCGGTGATCTCGCGTCCCTGTCGGTACCCGGCCAGTTGCCGCGCCTGCCGCTCCAGGCTCACCCGCAACGCCAGCGGCAGCGCGGGCCAGCGTAACTGCGCGATTTCACCTTCGCCTTGCTCCGTCTCCACCGCATGCAGTTTTTGCTCCAGCAAACCCAGCGCAACCGCAAAACCATGAATGGTTGCAGCGGGTGTGGGCGGGCAACCGGGGATCCACACATCAATCGGCACGATGGTGTCGCTGCCGCCCCATACGCAATAGAGGTCGTGAAAAATACCGCCACCGACGCCGCAAGCGCCGTAAGAGATGGCGATTTTATGGTCTGGCGCAGCCTCCCAGGCGCGCAGGGCGGGCATGCGCATCGCACGGGTGACTGCGCCGGTAAACAACAAGATATCGGCGTGGCGCGGTGAAGCCACCACTTTGATACCAAAACGCTCGGCATCGAAGAGCGGGGTGATGGCGGCGAAAATTTCGATTTCACACCCGTTACAACCTCCGCAGTCAACCCGGTAAACATAGGCGGAACGCTGGATGTCGCGCAGCAGCAGTTGTTTGATTTTCTGCGCCGACGCATCAAGCTGTACCGGCTGGCTGACATGCTGGCTAAGCACCTGACTCATGCTTGCTCCTTAAGGTAATAGTGAACATTAACGCTACCGTGGTGTTCCAGCGCGTCGCGACGGCGGCAGGCCGGGCAGACACAGGCCAGGTCGCGTAGCCTCTGTGCCTGCTCTGGTGCTGACTGGTTGAGCGCCAGCAGATCCGCCGCCAGCGCGACGGATTTTTCCGGTGCAAACGCCACACCGCACTGGCTACAGTGCTGCAGACGAAAGGTGGCGCGTACGTACAGATCCGCTTTACGAGTCACAGCCAGTTCAAACTCTTCAGATAAGTGGATGGCCCGTGTCGGGCACACCTCTTCGCAACGCCCACAGTAAATGCAGCGGCCAATAAATAATTGCCAGACACGGCGGTTCTCTTCGGCGAGCGTTTCCATGGTCAGCGCATTCGCCGGGCAGGCGGTGGTGCAGGCACCGCAGGCAATACATTGCCCGGGATCCAGTTCCGGTTTGCCGCGAAATCCTGGGCACACCTCCAGCGGCGCAAACGGGTATTTCGCCGTGACGTCACCCGCTCTGAGGATAGTTTTCAACAATTTCAGCATCGTTTCTTTCCTTACTTCAGCGGCGAATGGCGACGTTCAAGGCTGTACCGTTCGATCTCTTTATAGGGAACCGTGGTCGATTTCCGTTTCCGCACATCCACCAGCGTGACCCGGTCAGTACAGGAGTAACAGGGATCGAGACTGCCAATGATCAGCGGCGCGTCGGAGACGGTATTGCCGCGCAGCATATAACGCAGCACGGGCCAGTTGGCGTAGGTGGCCGCCCGGCAGCGCCAGCGAAAAAGCTTCTGGTTATCGCCAAGCATGCTCCAGTGCACGTCCTCGCCACGCGGAGCTTCCACATAACCGAGGGCGAACTTATGCGGCTGATAGCTGAAGCCTTCGGTCAGCAGCGGCGTGTCGGGCAGGTTATCAAGGGCGAACTCAATCATCGCCAGGGAGTCAAACACCTCTTTAACCCGCACCATTACACGCGAGAACACGTCGCCATCCGGCCACGTGAACAGGGTTTTCGGCAAGTTGCCGTAGTCGGCATAGGGGTGATCAAAGCGTAAATCGCGGGTAAAACCGCTGCCGCGGATCAGCGGCCCCACCGGGCTGAAATCCCGGGCAACTTGTCGATCCAGCACGCCAACGCCCTGGGTACGCTGCGCCATGTTCGGCGTGGAGAGCAGCATATCCACCAGTTGTGATACTTCCGCACGCATCTCTTTCACCAATTGAATCGTCTTCACACGCTGCGCTTTCAGGATGTCGCGACGAATACCGCCAATCAGGTTCAGACCATAGGTTTTACGCGAGCCGGTGAGCAGTTCCGCCATGGTCATCGATTTTTCGCGGATACGGAAAAACTGCATAAAGCCGGTATCGAAGCCGACAAAGTGGCTGGAAAGGCCAATATTCAGCAGATGGCTGTGCAGGCGTTCGACTTCCAGCAACACTGAGCGGATAGTGTGTGCCCGTTGCGGTACCACAATGCCAAGCGCGTTTTCCACCGAGGTGGTATACGCCACGCTGTGGGCGAAACCGCAAATGCCGCATACCCTGTCCGACAGAAACGTGACCTCGTTATAGCCCATCCGGGTTTCCGCCAGTTTTTCCATGCCACGGTGTACGTAGAACAGGCGGTAGTCGGCATCGACAATCCGTTCCCCATCAACGAACAGACGAAAATGACCCGGTTCATCAGACGTAATATGTAACGGCCCAATCGGGACAATGCGTGCCGAACTGCCGCCATCGTTAACAAAGGCGTAGTTTTCCGTCTCGCGGGTGGGTTCCGGGCGCAGGCGGTAATCCATGGTGTCTTTACGCAGCGGGTGGAGATCGTCCGGCCAGTCATCTGGCAACACGAGGCGGCGCTGATCCGGCAGACCCACCGGGATCAGACCGTACATATCGCGGATTTCGCGCTCGCCCCATACGGCGGCGGGTACACGTGGCGTCACGGACGGAAACTCGCGGGTTTGTGCATCCACCAACGCTTTGACAACGATCCAGCACTTTTCTGCCCCTTCCATCGAGAGGGCGTAGTAGACCGCATAGTGACCATTCAGGGTGCGTTCATCATTGCCAAACAGCACGGGGAGCCAGCCGTCATGCTGGTAGTAAAGATAGTGCACAATATCTGGCAGCAGGTTGAGTTTCACCGTAATGGTCACCTGCTCAAAGGTTTGACGCTCTTCGTCCAGCACCGCACCAGGAAACTGCGTTTTTAACGCGGCCAGACAAGCGTTGCCGCGCGGTTGTTGAAGACTGACACTGGCTAAATAACTCACTTTGACTCTCCCGGAACATGCAATGGCGTTGCGAAGGTCGTGGTGTCGAAAGCAGACCACAGCCCGCTAAATGAGGGTGACGGTTGATCGTTGCCAGACAAGACAATCGTGGAGGCATTCGCCAGCAGGCTGCTGACCGGCTGCGGAATATGGGTGCCCATCACCAGCATCATCGCCAGCAAAATCATCATTGGTAGGGTCGTCAGCCAGCCCAGCTCGCCGCCTGCTACTTGCTGCGGCGGAGTGGCAAACAGCGCTTTGGCGACCATGCGCACCAGCCCGCCGAGCACCAGTGTCAGCAGCAGCAATAACAGCACGGTCACCAGCAGGTGCTCTGCCGCCAGCCCGGCTGTCACGGTCATAAACTCGCTGAGGAAAATGTTGAAGGGCGGCATCCCGCCGAGCGCCAGCGCGCCGCCGCCGAGCAGAACGGCGGTGAGGGGCATCACTTTCAGCATGCCGCATACCACGTCCAGATTACGGGTACCGTACTTCAGCAATACATTCCCGGAGCCGCAGAACAGCAGGGTTTTGGCGAGGCTGTGGTTCAGCGTATGCAGCAGCGCCGCCAGAATACCCAGCGGGCCGCCAATCCCCAGAGCCACTGCCACCAGCCCCATGTTCTCCACGCTGGAGTAAGCCAGCAGGCGTTTCATGTCCTGTTGCACCAGGATAAAAAAGGCCGCCACCGCTACCGACAACATGCCAAAAATCAGCAACAACCGGCTGGGGAAGGTTTCGCCAATGGCGTGGCAAATGATGATGTAATAGCGGATCAACACCAGCAGTGCGCAGTTGAGCAGCACCGCTGAAAGCAGGGCGCTGACCGGGCTGGGGGCTTCACTGTGCGCATCCGGCAGCCAGGCGTGCATCGGGAAGAGGCCGGTTTTGGTACCAAACCCAATCAGCACAAACACAAAGGCCAGCGTCATCAGCGTGGGATCCAGCTGACTGCTCGCTTTCAGTACTTCGGTCCACAAAATAGCGTGATCCGGCTCTGCCATAAAGCTGGCGGCGTTGGCATAAACCAGTACCGTGCCGAACAGGCCAAACGCGACGCCAACGGTGCAGATAATGATGTATTTCCATGCCGCTTCCAGCGATGAGCGCTGACCATAAATGCCCACCAGAAACGCCGAACTGAGGGTAGTGGCTTCAATGGCAGCCCACATCACAATCAGGTTATTGCTGGTGACTACCAGCAGCATGGTGAACAGGAACAGATGGAAAAAGCCGTAGTAGTTGCATAGCGTGGGGACGGTGATTTCACCGTGATCCACTTCATGGCGCATATAACCAATGGAGTACAGGCCGGTAAGAAAGCCAATAATGCCCAGCAACGACAGGAATAACCCGCTGAGGCTGTCGATATGCAGCCAGCGATGGGCCGCAAAAATTTCCCCTTCGCCGACGCCTTCCACCACGGTAAACAGGGCGATGACCAGCAACAGACTGATGCCGATACTGTGGATCGTTGTGACGAGCGAGCGTGCCGCCGCACGGCTGAGACGGCAAGCGAAGCAGAGCAGTGAAACCCCCAGCGGCGTCAGCAGCAACAGCGTAAACATCAATGCATGACTCATGGTGTTACCCCTTCAGCGCCGTAAGATTGTTCACATCCAGCGTGCCGTGGGTGCGCCAGATTTTGCGCGCCAGCAACGCCATCACAATCACTGCAAAAATGGCATCGGTGGCGATGCCGATCTCCACCAGCTCCGGCGCACGCCAGGCCAGCAGCGCCAGCACCAGATGCGAGCCGTTCTCCATCAGGCAATAGCCGAACACCTGGCGCAGAATGTTGCGCTGACTGATGATGCACAGCAGCCCGAGCAGAAAGTGGCCCAGCGCGACAGCCAGCGCCGGTTTCAGTTGCGCCACCATCGGCAGTTGCACCGGGCGCACCACAAACCAGCACAGCAGCACAATGACGGCCGCCATCAGCACCAGCGTTGCCGGGCCAAACAGCCGGCCGCCTTCGTCATCGGGTGCCATTTTGCGAAACGCATAACCCATGATCAGCGGCACCAGCAGCACCTTGGTGAAAAGGGCGCTAAACGACCACATCAGCAGTTGATCGGCATGAAGTAACTGCGAAAGGGTAAAGAAGAGAGACACCAGCACCAGCGATTGCAAGGCATACAGCCAGCAGGAGACGGAGTAGCGTCTGGCGCAGGTGACCAGCAGCGAGGTAAACATCATTAACCCCGCCAGATTATTGACTATCAGTGTTCCGGTCATTGTCGGTTCCCTTATCCAAGCCACGCCGCAGCAATTACGCTTGAGCACAGCGACATCACGATCAGAATGATCAGCACCAGTTGCATGGCATATGGCAGCGGAGCGGCCTGTGCCACCTCTTCACTGGGTTCACCCGGCACCACCCGCCCGAACCACCAGATAAACCAGCCGAAACTGGCGACCGACTCCACCAGCGCCAGGACCATTACAGGTAACAAAAGAGGGTACTGGGCGGAGAGGGCAAAACCGGCGGCAAAGAGCGGGAACTTACTGAAGAAGCCGTTAAACGGCGGCACACCGGTGATAGCCAGTGCCGCAACGCAAAAGCCGATACCGGCAACGGGCAATATACGTATCACGCCGCGCAGACGCGGCAGCATCCTTGTACCGCAGCTGTAGCTGAGCGCACCTGCAACAAGGAAAAATAAGCTCTTGGCAAACGCGTGGTTGAAGATGTAGACCACCCCCGCTTTGAAGGCGAGCGGCGAACCGAGCGTAGAGAGCGACAGCGCGAGAAAGATCCATGCCAGTTGCGAGATGGTTGACCATGCCAGCAGGCGCTTCATATCTTTTTGCGGCAGGTACATTAAAAAACCGTACACCAGCGTCAGGGTCGCCATGGCAATGGCTGTCCAGCTTATGGCTGGCGGGATTGAACCGCCTTCTGCGATCGCCCGTGCGAAGATATAAACCCCGACTTTCACCATTGACGCGGCATGTAAGTACGCACTGACCGGCGTCGGGGCTTCCATCGCATCCGGCAGCCAGGCTTGTAACGGCAACTGCGCCGATTTGCCCCACGCGGCAAAGAGGATGCCGCCATACACCAGATACGCCGCGGGCCCGTGTAACTGGCTGAGTGCGCTCAGCGCAAAGGTGCCGGTATTGAGAAACAGCGCGGCGGCCGCCAGGTAGAGGCCAAGCGAACCGACATGGGTGATCAGCAGGGCTTTCATCGCGGAACGCTGGGCTTTTTCACTCTGGTAATAACTGATCAGGGCCCACGAGCAACCGCCAGTGATTTCGAAAAACAGCAATTGCCCCAGCAGCGTGGAGGAGAGTACCAGCCCGGACATGGCGCCAATGAAAACCAATAAAAACGCGTAATAACGGTTACTGCCTTCATGGGGATGTTCGCGGTTGCCACGCGTCAAATAACCCGTGGAGTAGAAAGCCACCAACAGACCGAGAAAGACCACCACAAAGAGGATCAGCGTGCTAAGTCGATCGATTTGTAAGCCAAACAACGCCACCTGCCCGACCGCCAGCAGCGGGATGTCGACGGCTTCACGACCCGCCTGGTAAAAGTGAAATGCCAGCGCGACGGTGGCGACCGTCACCAGCAATGCAAATAGCGTGGCCAGCTGTGGCGCGATTCGCCGGGGAGCCACAGAGACGACCAGCGCGCCGATAAAAGGCAGCAACAGCGTCGTCAGCGCAAGATTTTCCATAGTGTTCCAGTGCTCCTTACAAACCGGTAAGCCAGAGAACGTATGACAGCGCAGCCAGACTAAAGCCGAGCCAGGTCAGGTGATGCGTCAGTAAAAAACGGCCGCGTGCCAGTGCGTTCTCCACCATGGACGCCAGCGTGAACACCAACAGCAGTTTGAGCAGCGTGCTCGCCAGCGACAGCGCCATCGCCCCGATGGTGAGGGTGGTGGCATTACCCCACGGGAAAAAAAGCGCGACGAACAACGAGGCCATCACCACTTGTTTCAGGCCAACGCCCCACTTCACCAGCGCCAGTCCGGCACCGGAATATTCGGTTAATGGCCCCTCTTGCAACTCTTGCTCGGCTTCGGCGACATCGAAGGGGATTTTGCCCATCTCAATAAAACAGGCGAACCCACACGCCAGCAGAGCCAGTAGCGTGGCGACTGGCGAGATCCAGCCAGTAGCTAGTGTGCTGCTGATGGCACTGATATTGGTGGAGCCAGCCAGTAACGCCAGTACCAGCAATGAGAGGATCAGCATCGGCTCGACCAGTATGCCCAGCGTCAGTTCGCGGCTCGCGCCCAACCCGGCGAAGGGACTGCCGGTATCCAGCCCGGAGAGCGCGAAGAAAAAGCGAAACAGCGCAAAGAGATAAATTAAGGTGATCAGATCGCCCGCTCCGGCAAAGGGTGAGGTGCGGAAAAACAGCGGTAAGGTCATGGCCACCAGCAACATACTGCTGAGCAGTACCCAGGGCATTACACGGAATATCAACCCTGAGGATGCCGGCGCGACGGCCTGTCGCTTAAGCAGTTTTTGTAAATCACGGTAATCCTGCAAAATTCCCGGTCCGCGCCGGGAGTGCATGCGCGCGCGGATCTGCCGGGACAGGCCAGTAAACAGCGGCGTTAGTGCCAGCAGCAGGGCTGACTGAAGCAGGGCAAACAGCCCGAGTGACCACGCAGAAAGTTGTTCGGTCATTATTGTTCTCTCCTTACAGCGCTATCGTCAGCAACAGGGTTACCAGGGCGGCAATCATGTACAGGCAGTAGAGCCGGAAATCACCGCTTTGCAGGTGTTGCACTCCCTGGGCAATGCGCTGTGTGCCGCGAACCAACGGGCGGATGAGCTTCTCATCCCAGAACGGTTCGGTACGCGTTGCCGCCTGGGTAATGCCGCCAAGGCTTCGCTGGAGCGGTTGAGCCGGATCAAGCTGTTGGCGCAGGCGATAGAGCGGGCCAAACATCACCCGTAATGGCTGGGTAAAACTGCCTGCCGACGGGGCCATACCTTTTTCCCATGCGTAACCACAGGCCCAGGCATCGCCGCTGCGGCGATAAACACCACGCGTAGAGCGATTGATAGACCAGAGCAGGCCCGGCAAGAGTGGCAGGACTAACAACAGCAGGAACACCGTCGAAGGCGTCAACATGGCTTGGTGAACATCGCCGGGGATAAGTGTTGCGCCCTGCGCCACGGCCAGCGTGGCAGGTGGCGTTAAGGTAAGAACAATCTGCATCAGATACGGTGCAACAACACTCGCGCCGACGCCAGTCAATACACACAGCAGTGCCAGCAGCAACATGGCCGCCACCATCGGCCAGGGTGCTTCGCGCGCCTGATCAGCTTGTTCACTGCGGGCATTACCGCAAAAGCTGACGCCATATACTTTGACGAAGCACATGGCCGCCAGCGCCCCGGTGATCGCCAGCATTACAATGGCAATGGGGCCAGCAAGGCGGGGGATGAGGGCGTCAATGCGGGTCAGGGAAAAGAGGGACTGATAGGTATACCACTCGCTGATAAATCCGTTCAGCGGCGGCATGGCGGAAATCGCCAGGCAACCGACCAGAAAGGCACCTGCTGTCCACGGCATCCGTTTCGCCAGCGCGCCCATTTTGTCCATATCACGGGTATGCAGACGGTAGATAATCGCGCCGGCGCCGAGAAACAGCAGCCCTTTGAACAGTGCATGGTTCAGCAGATGAAACAGAGCGCCGAGCAGACCCACAGCGGCAATCACCGGCTGATGCAGGGCAATGCCCGTCATCCCCACGCCCACGCCCATCAGAATGATGCCGATGTTCTCAACGGTATGCCATGCAAGCAGGCGTTTGATATCGTGTTCCGCCAGCGCGTACAACACGCCCAGCACCGATGAAACAGCGCCGAAGGCCAGTACCAGTACTCCCCACCACAGCGGAATGCCGCTGTGACCGAGCAGATCAATACCGACTTTGATGATGCCGAAAATACCGATTTTCACCATTACGCCGGACATTAATGCCGACGCGTGCGATGGCGCTGCCGGGTGCGCGCGTGGCAACCAGCTGTGCAGAGGTAACATCCCCGCTTTGGCGCCAAAACCCAGGAACGCCAGCAAAAACACAGCCGATGCCGTGCCAGGGGAAAGCGACAGGGAACGGAAACTGGCGAAATCCAGGCTGCCGCTCTGCCGCCACATCAGGAAGAAGGCGATCATGATCAGCACAGACCCGGCATGGGCAATAAAAAAGTAGAGCAACCCGGCGTGGATCGACTCTTCATCCTGGTCGGTGATCACCAGGAACCAGGAGGCGAGGGACATCATTTCGAACAAGACAATGAACCAGAAGGCGTTATCCATCACCACCAGACCGACCATTGAGCCGATAAACAGGTTCATGAAGAAGCCCATTGCCGCTGCACCTTTATGCAGGTATTCGCGAACATAGGCGAGAGAGTAGAGCCCGCATACCGTTACCAGCAGCGAAATCACCAGCACCATGAAGGCGCTGAGGCTGTCCAGCCGTACCTGCAAAGGCGCAAAGTCGAACGGCCCTGCGACGTGCCAGTTGAGGGTTTCGCCCCCGCTAAGCGCCACCAGGGCACTGGCAATACCCAGCACACCGCCGAGCATTGCGGTAATGCCCGCGACGTTAATCGCCAGCGCCTGGCGGTGTGAGAGCAGCAGGGAGATCACGCCGCCTGCAACGTAGAGAATAATTGACCACATTAATAATTGCAGGGCATCCATTAGCGTTGCTCCGACGAAGAGGAAAACGTACCGACCGTCAGATCCGTCGACTGCATCGCGGCTTGTTCCCGGCGTGCTTTGAGGTGCTTATTGACCACGGCATCGGTGACCAGGTGCAGAGCGTTGGTAGGGCAGGCCCGCACGCAGGATGGCCCTTCAGGCAGGAAGTGGCAGAGATCGCATTTCACGGCGATGGTTTGTACACCGGCGTTCCAGCGTAAAAAGGGGTGATCCGTTTGCGCGCTCGCGGGAACATCCCGCAATTGCTCCTCGGGAACAGAGTGTTCGTAGCGGACGGGAACATTCAGCGGGCGGCTGCCGGAAGGCGTAATGGCACCGAAAGGGCACACCAGTCCGCACAGTTTGCAGCCAATGCACAGCGTTTCATTCAGATAAACGGCGTCATCCTGCAAGGAAATGGCATTGACCGGGCACACCTGTTTACAGGGGGCGTCATCGCAGTGCCGGCAGAGTATCGGCGCGGTTTTGCTCTCGGTACGCACCAGCGTCAGCCGGGGATGGTGCTGTAAACCCTGGATTTTATGTACATCCGAACACGCGGCAAGGCAGGTATTGCATCCTATACACCACTCGGGACTGGCCATCACAAAGCGGTTCATGTCGGCTCCTTGAAAACAAAGACAAAAACGTTGAGCCTGCCTAAGCACAAGCTATGCCAGAATTGAATTATCTTTTATTTCAAGAGGTTAATATTTTCCGGAAAACGGGGTGAACAAAAGTGATGGTCAGTAGCGAACGAAAAATATCCTTTCGACACCAGTGACGAGCGCGGAGAATAAAGTGTGATTAACGTCAAAATTGCGGTAAAGGAGGGCACAGAAGAGGAGAGGGCAAACCCGGTCGGGCTGCCCTCCGGAAGCGGGATACGCGATCAGGCGTTCTCTTTCAGCCAGGCGACCACAATGTCGTGGTGATTGCTGGTTTTGAAATCATCAAACACATGTTCGATTTTGCCGTCTGCATCAATCAGGAAGCTGATACGGTGAATGCCGTCATAGGTTTTGCCCATAAACGACTTCTCGCCCCAGACACCAAATTGCTCGCATACCTGATGGTCTTCATCAGAGAGTAGCGTAAAGTTGAGCAGCTCTTTTTCGGCGAAACGGGAGAGTTTTTCCGGTTTATCCGTGCTGATACCCAGCACTTCTACACCCGCTTTTTTTAACTCATCCATGTTATCGCGCAGGCCGCAAGCCTGGACAGTACAGCCTGGTGTCATGGCTTTCGGGTAGAAATAGACCAGTACACGCTGTCCCTGGAAGTCGGCCAAATTTACTTGTTCCCCGTCTTGATCCGGCAAGCTAAATTTCGGTGCGATATCACCGGCTTTCAGTGGATTCATTACTTAACTCCATCCTGTTCATCATGCTGTGAATAGTTGACGATGTTTATACTGCCTTGTGCATTCAATTCTGTACATAGTGCTTTGAACGCCCGCTCAATATTTGATGCGTCTTGTGACGCAGGACTGTGAGCGGTTATCTGGATAAACAACTGCGGCGTGGCGTCGTGATTTCCGGGTTGTGTGCGGGAAACCAGCTCCGCGATATTCATATCATGGGCATCGAAAAGCGCGGTGAAACGCTCAATTAAATGCGGTGAATCAGGGACGTCAACCTGCACCCAAACGGTGGCTGGCATATCAGGACGCGGGCGCGCGTCGGTGCGCTTCATCACGATCAGCAAATCCAGCTCTGCGCCTTTCAGCGGTAAGGTTGATTCGATGAGCGTAATGGCGTTCCACGACCCGGACAGCAGCATAATGAACGTGAACTCTTCCCCCAGCATCGCCAGACGGCTGTCTTCAATATTACAGCCGCAGCTGCTGACGTGGCGTGTGATCGTGTTCACAATGCCAGGCCTGTCGGCCCCCAGCGCAGTGATAACCAAAAAATGTTGTGATGAGGCTGTCAAACCTGTGCTTCCTGTCAAACGTGAGGTAATCATAAGGAAAGCATAAAAAAAACCGGCATACAACCGCCACAGGGACTCAGGTCTCTTGCTTTTCTTACAGTACCGCACGTACCATTGAGAATCTTGTTCGCACAGAGGATGGCCCATGTTTACGGGAAGTATTGTCGCGCTTGTCACGCCGATGGATTCGCAAGGTAAAGTCTGCCGGTCAAGCCTGAAAAAACTGATTGATTACCATGTCGCCAACGGAACATCGGCGATCGTTTCGGTAGGGACTACCGGTGAATCCGCCACGCTGAGCCATGACGAGCACGGCGATGTGGTGATGCTGACGCTGGAACTGGCTGACGGGCGTATTCCTGTTATCGCTGGTACAGGCGCGAATGCCACCGCTGAGGCCATCAGCCTGACGCAACGTTTTAACAACAGCGGCGTAGTGGGTTGCCTGACCGTTACCCCGTATTACAATCGCCCGACTCAGGAAGGTCTGTTCCAGCATTTTAAAGCCATCGCCGAACATACTGACTTGCCGCAAATTCTGTATAATGTGCCGTCGCGCACTGGTTGCGATATGTTGCCGGAAACCGTAGGCCGTCTGGCGAAAATTAAAAATATTATCGGTATTAAAGAAGCGACAGGGAACTTAAGTCGTGTTCACCAGATCAAAGAGCTGGTTTCAGACGACTTTATCCTGCTGAGCGGCGACGATGCCACTGCGATGGACTTTATGCAGCTCGGCGGTCACGGCGTGATCTCCGTGACCAGCAACATAGCGGCACGTGATATGGCCGATATGTGCAAGCTGGCGGCGCAAGGGCACTATGCTGAAGCGCGCGTGATTAACCAGCGTCTGATGCCGTTACACAACAAACTATTTGTCGAACCCAATCCGATCCCGGTCAAATGGGCATGTAAGGAGTTGGGACTTGTAGCAACCGACACGCTGCGTTTGCCGATGACGCCCATTACCGATAACGGTCGTGAGGTTGTCCGTGCAGCGCTTAAGCATGCCGGTCTGCTGTAAAGTTTAGGGAGATTTGATGGCTTACTCAGTACAGAAGTCGCGCCTGGCGAAGGTAGCGGGTGTTTCACTTGTGATGTTGCTCGCCGCCTGCAGTTCCGATTCACGTTACAAGCGTCAGGTTAGCGGTGACGAATCCTATCTGGATGCTGCTCCGCTCGCTGAACTTCATGCGCCGGCCGGGATGATCCTTCCGGTGCAGAACGGGGATTACAATATCCCTGTCACCAATGGCAGTGGCGCCCTTGGTAAACAACTGGACATCCGCCCGCCCGCACAGCCGCTCGCGCTGGTAACCGGTGGACGTACGCAATTCACTGGCGATACCGCGACGTTGATGGTGGAAAATGGCCGTAACAGCACGCTGTGGCCGCAGGTTGTGAGCGTTATTCAGGCGAAGAATTACGCCATCGCCAAACGCGATGATGCGACGCAGACCCTGACCACCGACTGGGTTGACTGGAACCGTCTGGATGAAGATCAGCAGTACCGTGGTCGTTATCAAATCTCGGTAAAACCGCAAGGTTATCAGCAAGCGGTCGTGGTCAAACTGGTTAACCTGGAACAGGCAGGCAAACCGGTTGCTGATACCGCATCGCTGCAGCGTTACAGCACCGAAATGCTGAACGTGATTTCCGCCGGTCTGGATAAATCCGCCAACGATGCACAAAAAGCCGCAGACAACCGCAGCGTATCGTCGCTGGATGTACAGAGCGGCGCGGATGATACCGGTCTGCCGATGCTGGTGGTTCGTGGTCCGTTTAACGTGGTGTGGCAGCGTTTGCCTGCCGTGCTGGAAAAAGTGGGCATGAAAGTGACCGACAGCACCCGTTCTACCGGCAGCATGGCGGTGACTTACAAACCGCTGTCTGACAGTGGCTGGCGCGATCTCGGCGCTCGCGATCCGGGCCTCGTTTCCGGTGATTATAAACTGCAGGTCGGCGATTTAGATAACCGCAGCAGCCTCCAGTTTATCGATCCGAAAGGTCATACTCTGACGCAGTCGCAGAATGATGCGCTGGTAGCCGCATTCCAGTCTGCCTTTAACCACTAATCCCGAAGGCCGGATCGCATCCGGCCTTTTTTTATTATGGTGACGCAAACGTGTGCGTCGGCGTAAAATAGTGAAATTCGATTTATATCCTCACACCTGGAGTAACAAAGATGCAAAAGCAAGCTGAGTTGTATCGTGGCAAAGCGAAGACCGTATACAGTACGGAAAACCCGGATCTGTTGGTGCTCGAATTCCGCAATGATACATCAGCAGGGGATGGCGCGCGCATCGAGCAGTTCGATCGTAAGGGCATGGTGAACAACAAGTTTAACCATTTCATTATGAGCAAATTGCAAGAAGCCGGAATCCCGACCCAGATGGAAGCGCTGCTCTCTGATACCGAATGTCTGGTAAAAAAACTGGATATGGTGCCGGTTGAGTGCGTTATCCGTAACCGTGCCGCGGGTTCGCTGGTGAAACGTCTGGGCATTGAGGAAGGTATCGAACTGAATCCGCCGTTGTTCGATATGTTCCTGAAAAACGACGCGATGCACGACCCGATGGTCAACGAATCCTACTGTGAAACCTTCGGCTGGGTGAACAAAGAAAATCTGGCGCGCATGAAAGAGCTGACTTACAAAGCCAACGATGTGCTCAGCAAATTGTTTGATGATGCGGGCCTGATCCTGGTCGATTTCAAGCTGGAATTCGGCCTGTTCAACGGTGAAGTAGTACTCGGCGATGAGTTCTCTCCGGATGGCAGCCGTCTGTGGGACAAAGAGACCCTGGATAAAATGGATAAAGACCGTTTTCGCCAAAGTCTGGGCGGCCTGATTGAAGCTTATGAAGCTGTCGCACATCGTCTCGGTGTGAAGTTAGACTGAGTATACCTGCCGTTTGCCTGGGGGATGCCCGCATCCTCTGGGTTCCTGTACCTTTTTTCCTGTGGTAATCCTTTCCTAAGCGCCTACGATCATATATACACTGAGTCCATTACTGGGAAAGTGAGGTGGTTATGCGCTGGCAAGGGCGTCGAGAAAGTAACAATGTTGAAGACCGGCGCAATGAGTCGGATGGGTCGTCATTTCGCGGGCCGCGTTTTCGCCTGCCTGGCGGCAAAGGGGGCATTATTCTGCTGTTGCTGGTGATGGTCGCCAGTTATTACGGGGTGGATTTAACCGGTCTGCTGACCGGGCAGCCCGTCAGCCCACCGTCCCAACAGCGTAGCGTCAGTCCGAATGAGGACGAATCCGCGCATTTCACCCGTGTCATTTTTGCCACCACCGAAGATACCTGGGGGCAACTTTTTGCCGGCATGGGCCGTCAATACCACCAACCCACGCTGGTGATGTACCGCAATTATACCCGCACCGGTTGCGGAACCGGGCAGTCGATTATGGGGCCGTTTTACTGCCCGGCGGATAGCAAGGTCTATATCGATCTCTCTTTTTATGACGACATGAAAAACAAACTGGGCGCTGATGGCGACTTTGCCCAAGGGTACGTGATTGCGCATGAAGTTGGCCATCACGTACAGAAGTTACTTGGCACAGAAGAGAAAGTACGACGCCTGCAACAGAACGCCTCGCAGAAAGAGGCCAACGCGCTATCGGTGCGCATGGAACTGCAGGCGGATTGTTATGCCGGCGTCTGGGGGCACAGTATGCAGCAGCAGGGAGTGCTCGAGCCGGGCGATCTGGAGGAGGCGCTGAATGCCGCCCAGGCCATTGGCGATGATCGCTTACAGCAGCGTAGCCAGGGGCGTGCGATCCCGGACAGTTTTACCCATGGTACCTCGGCCCAGCGTTACAGCTGGTTCAAACGCGGCATGGACAGTGGCAATCCGGCGCAGTGCGATACCTTCAGCGGGCAGCTGTAACCGTTAACGATGCAGGTATTTCTTCGACTGAGCGCGCAAATGGCGCGTGAAGGCATTCGCCGTTTGCTGGTGGTGAGCGGCGGCGCCCGGTGGTGTGAACAGCAGGCGGAGCGACTGCGTGACGCGCTGCCTGGCGACTGGTTATGGGTGGGGGACAGCGCAAACTGGACAAAGCAGTGCTCTCCGCGCGCGCTGTCCACGTTACTGGGGCGCGAATTCACCCATGCCGTTTTTGATGCGCGCCAGGGTTTCGATGTTGCGGCTTTTGCCGCCCTGGGAGGCACGCTCAGGGCCGGTAGCTGGCTGGTGCTGCTCACCCCTTCGCACGACCTGTGGCCGGCGTTGCCGGATGCGGACAGTTGCCGCTGGAGCGACACGGCAGAACCCGTTGCCACACCCGTCTTTGTGCACCATTTCTTACGCACTCTCGCAGCGGATAAGCAAGCGGTGGTGTGGCACGAACCTCATTCTTTTACCTTGACGCATTTTCCTGCGCGCGAGGACTGGCACCCGGCCACGGGGGAACCCGTGCACGAGCAGGCCGACATTCTTGCCGCACTGCACGCCATGCCCCCCGGCGTGGCAGTCGTTACCGCACCGCGAGGCCGCGGTAAGTCGGCGCTGGCCGGAATGCACATCGCGCAGCTTCCTTCACCGTCGACGGTGACCGCTCCGGCACGAGCGGCGACCGATGTGCTGGCACATTATGCCGGCGAACGCTTTGTATTTACCGCCCCGGATGCCTTATTGCAAAAGATCGCCGACGCTGGCCCGCAGCGTGGCTGGCTGGTGGTTGATGAAGCCGCGGCGATCCCCGGCCCCTCACTGCATGCGCTGACCACAGCGTTTGAGCATGTGCTCCTTACAACCACGGTGCAAGGGTATGAAGGAACCGGGCAGGGGTTTTTGCTGAAGTTTTGCGCCAGCTTCCCCCGGCTGCATCATTATGCGTTGAGCACGCCGCTACGCTGGGCGAAGGGGTGTCCACTGGAGCAGTTTATCAACACGTTACTGCTCTTTGACGATGCGCAAATCGCTGAGATTGCCCCCGGCGCCAGCACTCTGCAACCGTTGGCACAGAATGCCTGGCAAAACCAGCCCGCACAGCCCATGGCACTTTATCGCCTGCTGGCAAGCGCCCACTATCGTACTTCCCCCCTGGACTTGCGGCGCATGATGGATGCGCCAGGGCAGCACTTTTGGCTGAGTAGTCACGGCCCGGCGCTGACAGGCGCATTGTGGCTGGTGGAAGAAGGTGGATTAAGCCCGGAACTCAGCCAGGCGGTATGGGCCGGTTTTCGCCGTCCGCGCGGGAATTTAGTGGCACAGTCGCTGGCGGCACACGGCGGCAGCCCGCTGGCAGCGACCCTTCGCGGGCTACGGGTGAGCCGTATCGCCGTGCACCCTTTCTGCCAACGCCAGGGCATAGGGTCGGCGCTGATCGCCAGCGCGCAGGCGCATTCTGGTGATTATGATTATCTGTCGGTCAGCTTTGGTTATACCCCGGGTTTATGGCGTTTCTGGCAGCGCTGTGGTTTTGCACTGGTGCGTCTCGGCAGCCACCGTGAGGCCAGTAGCGGCTGCTATACGGCGATGGCGCTGCTACCACTGACGGCGGCGGGAGAGGCGCTGGTCAGGCACGAGCAGGCTCGTCTGTCGCGTGATTTACCGTTCCTGGCACACTGGCGAGAGGAAAAGTTGCCACTGCCTGCTGTGCAGACGACTACCCTTAATGATGAAGACTGGCGCGAACTGGCGGGGTTCGCCTTTGCGCATCGTCCGCTCTCCAGCGCGCAGGGGGCATTGTGCCGCCTGCTTCAGCACAGTGATTTAGCGCTGGCATCGCTGCGTGGCGTACTCACCGAGGGGAAAAGTGAGCACTTGCTCTGCCGTGAGTTGAGCATTCACGGGCGTAAAGCTCTGCTGGCGCGGCAACGCCAGGATACCGCGCTGGCCCTTAGCATGTGCGATCCTCAACGCACAGCATGTCTGAAAGAACAGGTACAAAAGCTGCAGTTTTTTTAACTAACTCATTCAGTTAAATGGCATGGTCATTATTGCTCCCCGGCGTAAACTGCACTCATCGAGTTAAGGAGACCACCATGAAACATGACCATTTTGTAGTGCAAAGCCCGCAATCCCCGGCAAAACAGTTGCTGCTGCTGTTTCATGGCGTTGGTGATAACCCGGTTTCGATGGGGGAAATTGGCCGCTGGTTCACCTCCCACTTCCCCGAGGCGCTGATTGTCAGCATCGGCGGCGCGCAGCCCAGCGGCATGGCGCCGGGGCGGCAGTGGTTCTCCGTAGTGGGCGTGACGGAGGAGAACCGCCAGCAGCGGGTCAACGAGGCAATGCCTGTATTTATCGATACGGTGCGTTACTGGCAACAGCAGAGCGGTGTCGGGCCGCAAGGCACGGCACTGATTGGCTTCTCGCAGGGAGCGATCATGGCGCTGGAAGGGGTAAAAGCACAGGACGATCTGGCGTCGCGGGTTATCGCTTTTAATGGTCGCTACGCCACGCTGCCGCAGAAAGCCCATGCAGCGCAGACCATCCATTTGATTCACGGCGGTGAAGACAACGTCATTGATCTGGCCTGGGCAGTTTCCGCGCAGGAGGCGTTGCTAGGCCACGGTGGCGATGTCACGCTGGATATTGTTGATGATTTGGGGCATGCCATAGACGATCGCAGTATTGAGCTGGCGCTAAACCACCTGCGCTATACCGTGCCGAAGCACTACTTCGACGAAGCGTTAAGCGGCGGAAAACCTAACGACGATGATATTGTTGAACTGCTGATGTGAAATCGCCACTCCTGAGGAGTGGCGTGCGGCAGGTTACTTCTTCGGCTGGTCTTTGTTGGGCCAGTCGTCATCGTCATCCCACTTATCGTTAAAATCACGATGCGGAGGAAGATCCGGTTTGTTAGCGAGGAATTTTTTATGATCGACGCGCGTCAGATCTTTAATCACGTTAATGATCACGCCGAGTAAAAAGACCAGTACCAGGATCCACCAATATTTAGCAAGCCACTCCATGCAATCCTCCAGGCCCGTCAGGCGATAAGCTGTTCCATAATGCGTTGATACATACGCGCAAGCATCTGCAAATCGGCGGCATTCACGCATTCGTTAATCTTGTGAATGGTCGCGTTGACAGGCCCGAGTTCCACGACTTGTGCGCCCATCCGCGCGATAAAACGGCCATCGGACGTGCCGCCTGTGGTCAACAGCTGCGGTTTGATCTCATTATAGTGCTCAATGGCGTTCACTACCGCATCCACCAGTTTGCCGCGCCCGGTCAAAAACGGCTGCCCTGAAATCCACCACTCTACCGTATAACGCAACTGATGTTTCTCCAGCAATGCAGCCACTTTTGCTTTGATCATCTCATCCGTCAGTTCAGTACTGAAGCGGAAGTTGAACTGCACAAACAGTTCCCCGGGGATGACGTTGTTGCTGCCCGTACCGGCTTTAATATTGGCTATCTGCATGCTGGTCGGCGGAAAATACTCATTGCCGTGATCCCACTCAATGCTCACCAGTTCGTTTATCATCGGCGCAGCACGGTGCACCGGGTTATCCGCAAGGTGCGGATAGGCAACGTGCCCTTGCACGCCATGAATCGTCAGGTTGCAGGTCATCGAGCCGCGACGGCCGTTTTTCACTACATCGCCGACCACTTCGGTACTTGAGGGTTCACCGACCAGGCAGTAATCCAGGCGTTCATTGCGCGCCATCAGCGCTTCCACCACTTTAACGGTACCGTGAGTGGCGCTGGCTTCTTCATCTGAAGTGATCAGAAATGCCAGGCGACCTTTGTGCTGCGGATGCTGAGCGACAAAACGCTCTGCGGCAACCACCATCGCTGCCAGCGAACCTTTCATATCGGCCGCGCCGCGACCAAATAGCATGCCATCGCGGATGGTGGGTTCAAACGGTGGATTGATCCAGCGATCGGCATCCCCTGGCGGAACCACATCGGTATGACCAGCAAAGGCCAGCGTTTCGCCCTGACCGCGCCATGCCCAGAAGTTTTGCGTGTCGCCAAAATTCATCGGCTCAATGGTAAAACCGATAGCGCGCAGGCGTTCAATCATTAACGCCTGGCATCCCGCATCATCAGGACTCAGAGAAGGGCGACGAATAAGCTGCTGTGTCAGCTCAATAACCGGGCACGACATAAACTACACCTCGTTGATAAACTTCTCGTAACTGGAATCATTGAAACCCAGCAGCATAGGCTTACCGGGCGCGCAGAGCAATGGGCGTTTAATTATTGCCGGCATTTCCAGCATCAGCGCGGCGGCGGCCTCAGGGGTCGTAATGGTGGCGCGCAGCGATTCATCCAGTTTACGCCAGGTCGTGCCGCGCGTGTTCAGCAGCGCCTCCCAGCCAAGTTCTGCAATGAAACTATGCAGTAATGATGCATCAATACCGTCGGCCCGGTAATCATGAAAGCGATATGCCACCTGGTTATCTTCCAGCCAGCGGCGCGCTTTTTTGATGGTGTCGCAGTTTTTGATGCCATACATCGTCAACATGGTGAATCCTTTTGTCTCATTTCAGGTTATTCGTACAAGAAATTAGAATAACGGAATTAATAAAGAATTTCATTCGCCAGTTAATTATATTTCAGCGAATATAACCACTCTGCTCCAGCTTGAATAAACTCTCAGCGGTAGCGCATACCATGCCGGTGGTTAAAAAACGAAAACCATATTGTTGATAAAATCCTGTTTTTTCGGGTACGGAATAAATAAAGAGTTTGCCGAAAGGTAATAACGTTTTCACGATGTCAGTCATTAATTGTTTGCCGTAACCACGGCCCTGATGAGAAGGCGAGACAACAATATCAGCCACATAGCTGGCCCATGTCAGATCGCTGATGGCGCGTGCGGTAGCGACCAGTTCGCCGTCATGGTAACCGAACCAGCAAAAGGTGCTGTTACGCCATGCCTGTTCGACCTGTTGCAGCGGGCGCTGGTTGAGTCCTCCGGCGGCAAGTAAGTGGCTTAACCTCTGCCAGTCAACCGCATTAATGGTAGATTTATCACACAATGTGATCGTCATTTCATTTAGTCCTAAAGTTTTTATGGAATATTGCCGTTACTCACATTAAATGAAAGAACAACGGCTCATAGTAATATCACGTTATTCAAAATACCCTGCAAACAACGATTGAAGCAATTGTTTAAAATATCTTCACAGTGGTCATCAGATTGAGTAAAATGGCCACAATAATAAGAGAAAGAGAGGTAGTTATGATTGAACATGAACTGGGGAACTGGAAAGACTTTATCGAAGGCATGCTTCGTAAATAATTTCCAAAAGCTTATTAAGCAGTGACGGCTTATAACTAAAAGTGTGAAAACAATCACATGAAAAAGGCGACCCGCAGGTCGCCTTTTTTGTTGCCTGGCTTACATCACCGCCAGGTCATCGGTGATGCATTGGCTGTATTACTGCGCGCGTTCTCTCAGCGGGAAGCGGCGACGTACCAGCACAAAGAACAAAGGTACAAAGAAGATAGCCAGCACGGTAGCGGAGATCATCCCGCCTATCACCCCGGTTCCTACCGCATGCTGGCTACCGGAGCCTGCGCCCGTGCTGGTTGCCATGGGCAACACACCAAACACAAACGCCAGCGAGGTCATCAGGATCGGGCGTAAGCGCTGGCGACAGGCATGTAACGTCGACACCAGCAAATCTTCACCTTTTGCATTCATATCATTGGCGAATTCGACAATCAGAATGGCGTTCTTCGCCGAGAGGCCGATGACCGTCAACAGACCGACCTGGAAATAAACATCGTTCTCCAGACCACGCGCCCAGGTCGCCAGCAGTGCGCCTATCACCCCGAGCGGCACCACCAGCATGACCGAGAACGGCACTGACCAGCTTTCATATAACGCGGCGAGGCACAGAAACACCACCAGCAGAGAAACGGCATATAGCGCCGGCGCTTGCGCACCAGAGAGGCGCTCCTGATAAGACATGGCCGTCCACTCCAGACCAAAGCCGCCCGGAAGTTGATTCACCAGCTTTTCCATCACGTTCATTGCCGTACCGGTGCTGACGCCAGGCGCTGATTCACCGACAATTTCCACGGCAGCATAACCGTTGTAACGCTCCAGGCGCGGTGAGCCGGTTTCCCAGCGCGAGGTGGCGAAGGCCGAGAAGGGCACCATACCGCCGCTGCTGTTGCGCACATACCACAGGTTAATATCCCCCGGCAGCATGCGATATTTTGCCGCCGCCTGGACATACACTTTCTTGACGCGGCCACGATCCATAAAGTCGTTAACGTAGCTGGAGCCCCACGCCGTTTGTAACGTGTCGTTGATATCATCAATGGACACGCCCAGCGCCTGCGCTTTGCGCTGATCGATATCGATTTGCAGCTGCGCGCTGTCATCAAGCCCGTTATGACGAACCCGTGTCAGCGCAGGGTCTTTCGACGCCATGTCAAGCAGGCGGTCGCGGGCGGCCATTAGCGCATCGTGGCCTGCACCTGCATGATCCTGCAGCTCCATATCGAAACCGGCGGAACTGCCCATACCGCTGATCGCCGGCGGGCTGCTGGCGAAGACGCGAGCTTCGTTAATACGGTTAAACGCTTTGGTGGTCCGCTCAATAATGGCAAACGCGCTGCCACTGGTGGGATCGCGTTCATCCCAGTCCTTCAGGCGGACAAACAGACGCGCCACGTTTTGCCCGTTGCCGCCAGGGCCGGAGCCAACGGTGGAGAAGACCGACTCGACATTGGCTTTTTCGTGAGTCGCAAAATAGTTTTCGACTTTTTCGACCACTTTCAGGGTTTGTTGCTGCGTTGCCCCGCTGGGTAACTGCACCGAGGTGGTGAACATTCCGCGATCTTCCAGCGGCAGAAACGAGGTGGGCAGACGCAGGAATAACAGCACCATGCCGCCAATCAGCAAAATGTAGAGCACCATCCAGCGCAGACTGCGGTGCAGAATCTTACCCACTGCGGTTTCGTAACGGGCGGCGTTGCTGTCAAACAGGCGATTGAAGGCGCCAAAGAATCCTTTTTGCCCGTGCAGTTCGCCTTTATGCAGCGGTTTGAGCAACGTGGCGCACAGCGCCGGGGTGAGGATCATCGCCACCAATACCGACAGCACCATCGCCGACACAATGGTGATCGAAAACTGACGGTAAATGGCACCCGTAGTGCCGCCGAAAAACGCCATCGGCACAAATACGGCCGAGAGCACCATCGCGATCCCCACCAGCGCGCCCTGAATTTGCCCCATCGACTTACGCGTCGCTTCTCGCGGCGAAAGCCCCTCTGCTGACATGATCCTTTCTACGTTCTCCACCACCACAATGGCGTCATCCACCAGCAGGCCGATAGCGAGCACCATGGCGAACATGGTTAAGGTATTAATGCTGTAGCCGAAGGTATAGAGCACCGCGAAAGTCCCCAGCAGCACCACCGGTACGGCGATGGTGGGGATCAACGTTGCGCGGAAATTTTGCAGGAATAAATACATCACCAGGAACACCAGTGCGATAGCTTCCAGCAGGGTTTTTACCACATCGATAATTGAGGCTTTCACAAACGAAGTGGTTTCGTAAGCGACTTTGTACTCCAGTCCATGCGGAAAGAAGGGCGCCAGCTCATCAAGGCGCTTGATGACCTGTTCCGCCGTCTCCATTTCGTTCGCCCCGGAGGCGAGTTTTACCCCCAGCCCGGACGCCGCATTGCCGTTATAACGGCTGAGATAGTCATATTTCTCAGCGCCCAGTTCGACGGTGGCGACATCGCCAAGCTTCACTTCAGAACCGTCCTGATTGACACGCAACGTAATATCACGGAACTGTTGCGGGGTTTGTAGCAGTGACTGGGAATTGATGGTGGCATTCAGCGCCTGGCGATCGACCGAAGGCGTGCCACCCAACTGGCCAACGGCAATTTGCGCATTTTGCGAGCTAATGGCAGATGTCACGTCGGAGGTGGTCATCTGGTAACTATTGAGTTTGGCGGGATCAAGCCAGATACGCATGGAGTACTGTGAACCGTAGGCATCAATATCGCCGACGCCATTTACCCGGCTGATAGGGTCCTGAATATTACTGGCCACGTAGTCCGCAATATCTTGTTTATCCATTGAGCCGTCGGTCGATACGAAGGCCAGCGTCAGGATGTTGGTATCACCGGTTTTGCGCACCGTCACGCCCTGGTTCTGCACCTTCTGCGGCAGCTTACGCAGGGCGGATTGTAACTGGTTTTGCACCTGCTGCACGGCTTCGTCAGGATCGGTGCCGGCTTTAAAGTTCAGGGTGACAGTAGCCTGGCCTGTCGCGCTGCTTTGCGAAGACATATACATCAGGTTATCGAGCCCGGTCATGTTCTGCTCAATCACCTGGGTGACGGTGTTCTCCAGCGTTTGCGCAGAAGCGCCCGGATAACTGGCCGTAATGCGCACGTTGGGTGGGGCTAAATCGGGGTATTGTTCGACCGGGAGAGAAATAATGGCAAGTGTTCCCGTAAGACAGATGAGGATCGCCAGTACCCACGCAAAAATGGGGCGATCAATAAAAAAATTCGCCATCAGAAGCCAGACCTCTATTGCTGCGCATCATTATTATTACATTGCTCGCCACAATGTAGCGGCAATGCAGCAACCAATCGTGGAGAAATTAAGGAGAAAATGTAAATTATCATGCCGGGTTGAGGCATAACGCCGCACCGCGTGATTTAAGCAAAATTGCGTCCTCTTAAGAGTTGTAATTGTTTGCTTTTCTTTACGTTTATTGACGTCCGGCAGCGTCTGCCAGTGGAAAACGCAACATCACCTGTGTACCGTGCTCCGCTGCCGACGTAATCTCCAGTTCACCCGCCAGTCGCCCGGCGCGTTCACGCATAATACTCAATCCGTAATGGCCGTCCGGCTCTATTGTGCTACGCATTCCAATGCCGTTATCACGAATATAAACGGTATGCAGTCCGTCGGGATCGGTCACACAGCTCACGCTGATTTCGCTGGCATTGGCATGTTTAATCGCGTTGATCACCGCCTCGCGAATAATGTGCAGGACGTTAATTTGTTGCTGCGCGTCCAGCGCCTGGGTCGGCAGGCGGCAATCCAGTGTCAGCCGTGCCTGGGTCTGGCTTTGCAACAGATCCAGCGCTTCGCGCAGCGCTGCCGTTAAGTCGCTTTGCTGTAAAGAGAGGCGAAACGTGGTAAGCAGCTCGCGAAGCTGTTGGTAGGCATTGTTCAGCCCGCGCGAAAAGTCATCAATAATCGTATGCGCGGGCGCGTTGCTCTCCGGCACGGCGCGCTTGAGCAACGCAAGCTGAATGCGCAAATACGACAACATCTGCGCCAGCGAGTCGTGCAGTTCGCGGGCAATGGTGGCGCGCTCCTCCAGGAGGATCAGTTGCTGGTGCTGTTTCTGCGCCTGGTTGATGTACAAGCCGCGGCCAAGAATGGTGGCGATATTGCGCATTAACGGCAGTAAAGCCTGCTGCTCCACGCTTTGCCAGCGCAACTCGCCCAGCACGGTTTCCAGCATATTCACCGGCAGACTGTGCAATGGCTGTTGCGGGTCCCGTACGCCCTGCTGAAGGCACCAGTTTTCGTTCACGCTCAGTTCAAGAAAACTGACCGCTTCATGTTCATAAACAATGTTCAGCACCTGGCGCAGGCAATGTGCGTCAATCTGGCTGGTATTCAGCGCCTGCGAGCACTGGTACATCAGTTCAAGACGTCGGTGTGCTTCGTGGAGGTCCCGCGTTTTCTCGGCAACCGATGCTTCCAGCGAGCGGTACAGTTTTAACAACTCTCCGGACATCCGATCGAATGTTGAGGCCAGCAGCCCCAGCTCATTATCCAGTTGCGTCTTAAGCGGTGGATAAGAGAAGTGTCCCTTCTGGATCTGCTGACTGGCGGTCATCAGTTGTTGCAGAGGAGCCACCACTTGCTGGCGAATGCGGCGCAGGGTAAAGAAGACCAGCGTGAATATCCCGCACGCCCCCAGCAGTGAAATCAATACCACCAGCAGCATTTTGCGTTCGGCATAGTGCTGCAACGCCAGTACGAACAGATCGATATTGCCAACATAATGCTGAATATTTTGCTGGTACCACTGGCGGTCATTGTGGGCCAGGCGCGCATCCATCTCGCGCCATGTTTCGTGCAATTGCCCATAACGCAGTTGCACGTCCTGCGGAATGTACCAGCGCTGCAAGTGCTGCAATACCGGCGAATTCAGCGTTTGCAGGTAGCGCTGGCGGTGTTCAGCGAGCATGGACGGAGCGCTTTGCAGATCGTAACCAAGGCGATAGCTCTGCATGCGCAGCGAACCAGCAATGTTAACGGCTTCTGCATCTTTCAGGCTGCTGGCGAGGGTGGTTAGCGCAACGCCAGTGGAGAGTAAAGAGAGCAGAACAATATAAAAAAACGCCCGGGCAAGGCTGGTTGAAACGGGTTTTTTGACTATCACAGCAGTAGTTTCCAATTCCTGATGTTACCCGCGAGGGACGGCGGTTCGCATAGCCATAGAATGAAATGAGTGTTCAGAAATCCTGAAATAAATTGATCTGCTACAAGTTCGTGACAAATAGATAAACATTATGGGCAATTGAACATTGCCTGGCACCAATAGCCCCGGTAAATACAGGGGATATAAAAATGAGGTTTATTAAACCAGAAAAGAAGGGTGCCATGAATCGTTTTATTATGGCGAATAGCCAGCAGTGTATAGGGTGTCATGCTTGCGAAGTCGCGTGTGTCATGGCGCACAATGATGAGCAACATGTGCTGCACCCGGCGCAATTTCACCCGCGCATTACGGTGATCAAACAGCAACAGCAACGCAGCGCGGTAACATGCCGCCACTGCGAAGCTGCCCCCTGTGCCCGTAGTTGCCCGAATGGCGCGATCGCGCGTGTCGATGATTCTGTGCAGGTTAACCAGCAAAAGTGTATCGGATGTAAAGCCTGTGTGGTGGCCTGCCCGTTTGGCACTATGCAAGTGCTGGTGACTGCCGTTGGCGAGGGCGCGGTAAAAGCCACTGCGCATAAATGTGACCTGTGTGCTGGTCGGGCTGACGGCCCGGCTTGCGTGCAAAACTGCCCGGCGGATGCGTTGCAACTGGTGAATGGTGACGCGCTGGCAGGCATGGCGAAAGCGCGTCGTCTGCGCACTGCCAGCCATGAAGCGCAACCCTGGCACCGCGTTGCCGCGCTGGCCCCGGCGTTTGATGATCGCAAAGTGCGGCAAATGCGCAAGACACCGTCGCGCGGAGAACCCGATAAATTACCGCTGGCGGCCCGCAAAGTGGGCTTCGACGAAATTTATCTGCCGTTTCGCGCCGGACAGGCACACCGCGAAGCAGAGCGCTGCCTGACGTGCGGTGAGCATAGCGTGTGTGAATGGACCTGCCCCTTGCATAACCATATTCCGCAGTGGATCGCGCGGGTGAAAGAGGGCGATATTGCCGCTGCGGTCGAGCTTTCTCATCAAACGAACTGTTTGCCAGAAATTACCGGTCGCGTTTGCCCGCAGGACCGTTTGTGTGAAGGCGCCTGCACCGTGCGCGACGATTATGGCGCGGTCACCATCGGCAATATTGAGCGCTATATCTCCGATCAGGCGCTGGCGCAGGGCTGGCGTCCAGACTTGCGGCAGGTACAAGCGGTAGACAAACGTGTGGCGATTATCGGTGCCGGTCCGGCAGGACTGGCCTGTGCCGATGTACTGGCGCGGCATGGCGTCAGTGCGACGGTGTTCGACCGTCATCCTGAAATTGGCGGGCTGCTGACATTTGGTATCCCGGCCTTCAAACTGGACAAATCGTTACTGGCGCGTCGGCGCGAGATTTTCAGCGCGATGGGCATTCGTTTTGAGCTGAATTGCGAAATTGGTAAAGACATCGCACTCGACACGTTGATCAACGACTTTGATGCGGTATTTGTCGGCGTGGGTACCTACCGTTCGATGAAAGCGGGCCTGCCGAATGAAGATGCGCCGGGCGTATATGATGCGCTGCCCTTCCTGATTGCCAATACCCGGCAATTAATGGGGCTGCCGGAGAGCGCCAATGAACCCTTTATCAACACAGAAGGGCTGAACGTGGTGGTACTGGGCGGTGGCGATACGGCGATGGATTGCGTGCGCACGGCGCTGCGTCACGGTGCCGGTAAAGTGACGTGCGCATACCGCCGCGACGAAGCCAATATGCCCGGCTCGAAAAAAGAGGTGCAAAACGCCCGCGATGAAGGCGCGGCATTCGAGTTCAATGTGCAGCCGGTGGATCTGCAACTGGATAGCGACGGTAAGGTTTGCGGCATTCGCCTGCTGCGTACGCAACTGGGCGAACCGGATGCCAAAGGGCGCCGTCGCCCGGTACCGATTGCCGGTAGTGAATTCGTGATGCCCGCCGATGCCGTGATCATGGCGTTTGGTTTTAACCCGCATGCCATGCCGTGGCTGGAGCAGCAGGGCGTGCGACTGGACGATTGGGGACGGATCGCCGCCGCGGTCGATTCGCGCTATCGCTACCAGACCAGTAATCCGAAAATTTTCGCCGGTGGCGATGCGGTGCGTGGGGCAGATTTGGTGGTGACCGCAATGGCGGAAGGTCGCCATGCCGCGCAGGGAATGATGGACTGGCTTGGCATTACCGCACCCGGTAAACATTAACGGCTTTCGCGACAAAACAGGCTTCACGGCGTACTATGACGTTAAGTTGTTAGCGCTTTGGAGCCTGTATGTCGCTGAAAATTGAAGTTATCAAAGATAAACTCCTCTCTGAAAATTACTTTATCCTGCGCAATATCACCTACGATCTGACCCGTCAGAATGGCGAAGTAGTGCGCCATAAGCGCGAGGTTTACGATCGCGGAAATGGCGCGACAATCCTGCTCTATAACCGTGAAAAGCAGAGCGTGCTGTTGATCCGTCAGTTTCGTATCGCTACCTGGATCAACGGTAATGAAGACGGCCGCTTAATTGAAACCTGCGCCGGTTTGCTGGATGACGATGAGCCAGAAGTTTGCATTCGTAAAGAGGCTATCGAAGAGACCGGGTACGAGGTCGGCGAGGTACAAAAAGTCTTCGAGCTGTATATGTCACCGGGTGGCGTGACGGAATTGGTGCATTTTTTTATTGCTGAATACAGCGATGCGCAGCGCGCGAATAACGGCGGCGGCGTGGAAGATGAAGAGATTGAAATCGTGGAATTGCCCTTCACTCAGGCTTTATCAATGATGGCCCGTGGAGAGATCCGCGATGGCAAGGCGGTGATTTTACTGCAATACTTACAACTCTCCGGGATAATGAACTGAATATTAAGGTCTTTTTGGTCCTTCTTTCACATGAAGCTATCCGACAAATCTGATTGAGCAAGCGAACCGGGGAATAGAAGATGGCGCACGTCTTACATCTATTATTCTTCCGGGGTTGTTCCGTTCATGCGTTATCGCAGTTTATGTTTGCTATTCGGGCTTTTTACCGCGCCGTGGCTGTGGGCTGCGCCTGCACAACAGGCTTTTTCCGACTGGCAGGTCACCTGCAATAACCAGAACTTTTGCGTCGCGCGCAATATTGGCGTGCATAACGGTCTGGTGATGACGCTCGAACGCAGCGCTGGTGCGCGTACCGACGCCACCCTACGTATCGATCTTGGCAGCAAAGACACTCCACCATTAAAAGAACCGCCTATTGCGCCACGCCTGTTGCTTGACGGGCAGCCATTGCCGCTGGCGGGCGAACACTGGCAAATCACGCCCTGGCATTTAATGACTGACAATGCGGGCGGCATTGCCACCTTTTTAAACGTGATCCAGGAAGGGAAGACGATCACCCTGCAAAATGGTAAGGGCTCACTGTCGCTCATTGGCCTCAAAGCAGCACTGCTGTTTATTGATGCGCAACAAAAACGCGTTGGCAGTGAAACGGCGTGGATAAAAAAAGGCGATGAGCCGTCGCTGAGCGTACCTCCGGCCCCCGCGCTGAAGAAGGTAGTACAGACCAATGATATGCCCGCGCCGCTGACGCATAGTCAACTGAACGACTTACTGGATTATGCCAACTGGCGCATGAACAACAGCCAGTGTTCCCTGGATCCAATGCGCCGCCAGGTGCGTGTGACGGCCCTGACGGATGACAAAGCCCTGTTGATCATCGACTGCGAAGCTGGCGCGTATAACACCGTGGAACTGGCGTGGCTGGTTTCCCGGCAAAAGCCCTTTGCCTCGCGCCCCGTTCGTTTGCGTTTGCCGTTCACCCCGGACAATGGCAACGATGAAATGGAACTGATGAACGCGGCTTTTGATGAGAAAACCCGTGAACTGACCACTCTGTCAAAAGGGCGTGGCCTGGTGGATTGCGGTGTGTCGAGCCGCTGGCGTTTTGACGGGCAACGTTTTCGTCTGGTGCGCTACGCTCAGGAACCGACCTGCGATAACTGGCACGGCCCTGATGCCTGGCCAACGCTGTGGGTGACGAGATAAGCGTAACCTCTCTATAATCCCCCCTGGGATTTTGACAGGGAAAACAACAATGAAGCACGTTTATGCACAGTGGGTTGCCGTTTGCCTGCTGTTTTTTGCCGCTGTACCCGTACAGGCGGAACTCAGCAGTACCGATCGCCAGGCCATTACTCAGCAAGTCCAGCACTGGAACAGCTATCTCAATGGTGAGCAGGGCGCGACCGACAGTAATCTTTACGCCGCCCAGGTGCAGTGGTTTGGCCAGAACCTGGCCAGCGATGCGGTGCTCAGCAAACAACGCGATTTCAAACTCCATTCGCCGCAGTACGCGCAGCGGATTATCAGCACGCTCGACATCAACGAAGATGAGACGGGCCAGGTGTGGGTAGAGTTTGTTAAACAGGCGGGTATCACCGCAGACAAGCTGAAAAACTACCCGGCGCAACTGGGGTTTAAAAAAGAAGCGGCGGGCTGGCGTATCCGTGATGAGACGGATTTGCTCACCCGACTGAATCAAAAAGATCCGGCAGCAGAAGGGCGACTTGCCAAAGGCAAATTCGATGGCGTGAATAAAGATGTGGTGTGGGTTACCGCCCGCGATCCAAAAAGCGGTGGCAGCTGCGATATGGACGGCGACTGCCAGTGCTCGTTATGGAGCAGCAATCCTGCGGTTCAACCGGCTATTGTGCCGCAGTGCATTGGCGGCGGCGTTGATGTGCTGTCGACGCTGGATGACAGCGGACGCGATCGGGTCGTTATCTTCCCGGAATGGTGGACCAGTGCCTGGCGTGTGGTTTATGTCTATGACATTCAGCAAGGACAGTGGATCAAAGCGTTACCCCCTTTCCCCATGAATATTAATGTTCAGGAACAGGATGATGCGGCGACGCTGGTTCAGCGCGATCCGCAGCACAGCGGCAGGGTGCTGGTGAAAAAAGCGCTGTGGGACGATAAGCAAGAAGAGATTGTCACACCGCAGGTTAGCGAAGCATTAATCAGCCTGAAATGAACGATAACCACCTCCAGAGGCGGTGGTTTAAAACTGATAATAAAAAAAGCGCCAGCCGGACGGCTGGCGCAGGGACTTATTTTTTCAGTACGGCTTTGGCTTTTGCCACCACGTTTTCGACCGTAAAGCCGAAGTACGGGAAAAGTTTCTCCGCAGGCGCAGATTCGCCGTATCCGGTCATTCCGACAATGGCCCCTTTCAGGCCCACGTATTTGTACCAGTAATCCGCAATGCCGGCTTCCACCGCGACGCGCGCGGCGACATCCGACGGCAGCACGGATTCGCGCCAGGCCTCGTCCTGGGCATCGAAGATGTCGGTAGAGGGCAGGGAAACGACTCGCACTTTATGGCCTTCAGCACTGAGCTGCTCGGCGGCCTTCATGGTGATCTCCATTTCTGAGCCGGTGGCAATCAGGATCAGATCCGGTTTACCGTCGCTGTCTTTGAGGATATACCCCCCACGGCTAATGGCTTGCACCTGCTCCGGGGTTCGCTCCATTTGCGTCAGGTTCTGACGAGACAGGATTAACGCTGTTGGGCCGTGGTGGCGTTCTACCGCCAGTTTCCAGCCCACGGCCGCTTCCACCTGGTCACAGGGGCGCCAGGTACTGAAGTTTGGCGTCAGACGCAGGCTGGCAAGCTGCTCAACAGCCTGGTGCGTCGGGCCATCTTCCCCTAAGCCAATTGAGTCATGGGTATAGACCATAATCTGCCGCGCTTTCATTAGCGCCGCCATGCGCGCGGCGTTACGGGCATATTCCACGAACATCAGGAAGGTGGCGGTATAGGGGATAAACCCCCCGTGATGCGCAATACCGTTGGCAATTGCCGTCATGCCAAACTCACGTACGCCATAATGGATGTAGTTACCGGCAGGATCTTCTTTGAGCGAGGTCGAACCCGACCAGATAGTCAGGTTGCTCGGTGCCAGGTCCGCTGAGCCGCCCAGTAGCTCCGGTAACAGCGGGCCGTAGCTATTAAGAGTGTTTTGTGACGCTTTACGGGTGGCAATTTTTGCCGGGTTAGCTTGCAGATTGTCGATCCATTCGCGCGTCGTTTGTTCCCACCTTTCCGGCAGGCCGCCGCTCATCCGGCGTTTAAATTCGGCGGCGAGATCGGGGTAGGCTTTCTCCCACGCTGCCAGTTTTTCATTCCAGGTTTGCTGGGTTTTGGCGCCGCGTTCACGGGCGTCCCATGCCTGGTAAATCTCTTTCGGGATCTCGAATGCCGGGTATTTCCAGCCCAGCTGCTGGCGGGTCAGTGCCACTTCTTCTTCACCCAGTGCCGCGCCGTGCGACTCCTCTTTCCCGGCTTTGTTTGGTGAGCCAAAACCAATCGTTGTGCGGCAGATGATCAGCGACGGTTTGTCGGTGACGCTTTGCGCCTCAAGGATGGCTTTTTTCACCTCTTCGGCGGAGTGACCGTCGATTTCGCCCACCACATGCCAGTTATAGGCTTCAAAACGTTTGGCCGTGTCGTCGGTAAACCAGCCTTCGGTTTCACCATCAATCGAGATGCCGTTGTGATCGTAAAAACCAATCAGTTTACCCAGCCCCAGCGTGCCTGCCAGCGAGCACACTTCATGCGAGATGCCCTCCATCAGGCAGCCGTCACCCATAAACACATAGGTGTAGTGATCGACAATGTCATGACCCGGGCGGTTGAACTGCGCCGCCAGCGTCCGTTCGGCAATCGCCAGCCCGACGGCATTTGCCAGCCCCTGACCCAGCGGGCCGGTGGTGGTTTCTACGCCAGGCGTATAGCCAATTTCCGGGTGTCCCGGCGTTTTGGAGTGCAACTGGCGGAAGTTTTTCAGCTCCTCAAGCGGCAGATCGTAACCGCTCAGATGCAGCAGGCTGTAGAGCAGCATCGAGGCATGGCCATTCGAGAGAATAAAGCGGTCGCGATCGTACCAGGTGGGATCGGCCGGGTTATGGCGCAGAAAATCATTCCACAGCACTTCGGCAATATCTGCCATCCCCATCGGCGCCCCAGGGTGGCCGGAATTGGCTTTTTGCACCGCGTCCATACTCAGGGCGCGAATGGCGTTAGCAAGCTCTTTACGGGACATAATTCACTCCATGGCAAGGGTTAAAATTTGGCGGCGATCAGATCTTCGAGTTTGCGCTGGTCGACGGCAAACTGGCGAATGCCGTCCGACAGTTTCTCTACCGCCATCGGATCCTGGTTGTGTTCCCAGCGGAATTCCGCTTCACTCAACGGTTCGGGGCGGTGGAAGGTTTGGCGAGATGGCACCAGCTTGCGCTCAACAATGCCTTCCTGGTCCTGCAACTCCTGCAACAGCGCCGGCGAAATGGTCAGGCGGTCGCAGCCAGCCAGCGCGAGGATCTGCTCGGTGCGTCGGAAACTGGCACCCATCACAATGGTCTGATAGCGATGTTGTTTGAAATAATCGTAAATGTTGCGCACGGATTTCACGCCAGGATCTTCATCCACCACATAAGGTTCCAGCGGCTTGCGTTCGTTATACCAGTCGTAAATACGCCCTACGAAAGGCGAAATCAGAAACACGCCAGCTTCGGCACATGCGCGCGCCTGGGCAAACGAGAACAGCAGCGTCAGGTTGCAGTGGATACCCTCTTTTTCCAGCTCTTCCGCCGCGCGGATCCCCTCCCACGTGGCAGCCAGTTTGATCAGAATGCGTGAGGTATCGATCCCTTGCTCTTTGTACAGAGCAACCAGTCGTTTGGCTTTGGCGATGCTTTTAGCTTTGTCGTAAGAGAGGCGGGCATCGACTTCGGTAGAGACTCTCCCCGGCACACTTTTCAGAATTTCCGCACCAAAATTGACCGCCAGTTTGTCGCACGCTTCTGCGACTTGCTGTTCCTGGGTGTCACCGTGCGCTTTGCCAAAGGCGATGGCGTCTTGAATCAGGTGGGCAAAGTGATCGAGTGCGGCGGCCTTCAGCAGCAGAGAGGGGTTGGTCGTGGCATCTTCAGGCTGATAGTGACGGATGGACTCAATGTCGCCGCTGTCCGCTACTACGGTAGTGAATTGTTTAATGCCGTCTAAGTGGTTCATGAAATTAACTCCTTTAAAAGCAGTAGGTTATTGGAGTGCTTTCGTTGGCACTTTTGTGAGGATGAGAGGTGCATAACAAAAAAGCATAGCAGACAGCCCCCTTGCTTGCTGTTAGTGACGGGTAACAAAGATGTGAGTAATTGATAGAAATTTTGTTTATGGAATGGCGAGATTTTGGCTATGTTCAAAGTTTGTCACCGCGACAGAGGCCATACTAGGCGGCGCATCGGGATCGTAATCACGCTTTATCACTCTGAAAGCAACGTGAAAGGAACCTCAAATGGATGACCAGTTAAAACAAAGTGCCCTCGATTTCCACGAATTCCCTCGACCGGGGAAAATTCAGGTTTCCCCGACTAAGCCCCTCGCCACCCAGCGCGATCTGGCGCTGGCCTATTCGCCTGGCGTTGCCGCACCGTGCCTTGAAATCGAAAAGGATCCTCTCGCGGCTTACAAATATACCGCCCGCGGTAATCTGGTGGCGGTGATCTCTAACGGCACCGCGGTGCTGGGCCTTGGCAATATTGGCGCGCTGGCCGGTAAACCGGTGATGGAAGGGAAAGGGGTACTGTTCAAGAAATTTGCCGGTATTGATGTTTTCGATATCGAAGTGGATGAGCAGGATCCGGACAAATTGATCGACGTTGTGGCCGCGCTGGAGCCGACCTTTGGCGGCATCAACCTTGAAGATATCAAAGCGCCGGAGTGTTTCTACATTGAAGCCAAATTGCGCGAACGGATGAATATTCCGGTATTTCATGACGATCAACACGGCACGGCAATTATTAGCACGGCTGCCATTTTGAATGGTTTGCGTGTCGTTGAGAAAAATCTCTCTGATGTGCGCATGGTCGTCTCTGGCGCAGGCGCGGCGGCCATTGCCTGTATGAATCTGCTGGTGGCCCTCGGGATGCAGAAACACAATATTGTGGTCTGCGACTCGAAAGGGGTGATTTACAAAGGGCGTGAGCCCAACATGGCCGAAACCAAAGCCGCATATGCCGTGGACGATGACGGTAAACGCACGCTGGCGGAAGTTGTGGCCGGCGCGGACATCTTCCTCGGCTGTTCCGGGCCAAAAGTTCTGACGCCAGAGATGGTAAAAGAGATGGCGCGCCAGCCGCTGATCCTCGCGCTGGCTAACCCGGAGCCAGAGATCCTGCCCGATTTGGCGAAAGCGGTACGTCCGGATGCCATAATCTGTACTGGCCGTTCTGATTACCCCAACCAGGTGAACAACGTCCTTTGCTTCCCGTTTATTTTCCGTGGCGCGCTGGATGTTGGCGCAACGGCGATCAATGAAGAAATGAAACTGGCGGCGGTGAATGCGATTGCCGAGCTGGCGCATGCTGAACAAAGCGAAGTCGTGGCCTCCGCCTATGGCGATCAGGATCTGAGTTTTGGCCCGGACTACCTGATCCCGAAACCGTTTGATCCGCGCCTGATTGTCAAAATCGCCCCTGCGGTCGCGAAGGCGGCCATGAAATCCGGTGTGGCGACGCGGCCGATTGCCGATTTTGATGCTTATATCGATAAACTTACTGAGTTTGTCTACAAAACCAATCTGTTTATGAAACCGATCTTCTCACAGGCCCGTAATGCGCCGAAGCGCGTGGTGCTGGCCGAGGGGGAAGAGCCGCGTGTACTGCATGCCACGCAGGAACTGGTCACGCTGGGGCTGGCAAAACCGATCCTCATTGGTCGCCCGAGCGTTATTGAAATGCGCATTCAAAAGCTTGGTCTGCAAATTCGCCCGGAAGTGGACTTCGAGATCGTCAATAACGAATCTGACCCGCGCTTTAAAGAGTACTGGACCGAGTACTTTGCCATCATGAAACGCCGTGGGATCACGCAGGAGCAGGCGCAGCGTGCGGTGATCGGCAACACCACCATTATTGGCGCCATCATGGTTCATCGTGGTGAAGCGGACGCGTTAATCTGCGGCACCATTGGCGACTACCATGAACACTTTGGCGTGCTGCAGCAAATCTTTGGCTATCGCGATGGCGTGCATGTGGCCGGGGCGATGAACGCGCTACTGCTGCCAAGCGGCAACACCTTTATTACCGACACTTACGTGAATGAAGATCCTACCGCTGAGCAACTGGCGGAGATCACCCTGCTGGCGGCAGAAACAGTGAGACGCTTTGGCATTGAACCGCGTGTTGCGCTGCTGTCACATTCGCAGTTTGGCTCCTCCAATGCCCCGGCGGCAGTGAAAATGCGTGAGACGCTGGCGCTGGTACGGGAGCGAGCGCCGGAGTTGATGATCGATGGCGAAATGCACGGCGATGCCGCGTTAGATGAAACCATTCGCCACGAGCGTATGCCGGACAGCCCGTTAAAAGGGGCGGCGAATATCCTGATCATGCCGAATGTGGAAGCGGCGCGCATTAGCTATAACCTGCTGCGTGTTTCCAGTTCGGAGGGGGTCACCGTCGGGCCGGTATTGATGGGAGTAGCGAAACCGGTGCATGTCTTAACGCCGATAGCCTCGGTACGCCGTATTGTAAATATGGTCGCGCTGGCGGTCGTTGAAGCGCAAACACAACCGTTGTGATTTTCCATGCTATCCGGCACAGGCTGCCGGATAGCAGCTGGAAAGTTACACCCACTCTCTGACTTTTATAAACTCGCTGAGGGCGGCCTCCGGGCTGCCTTCTGCGGGCTGGTAGTTGTATTCCCAGCGCACCAGCGGCGGCATTGACATCAGAATCGACTCGGTACGCCCGCCCGTTTGCAAACCGAACAGCGTTCCGCGATCCCACACCAGGTTAAACTCCACATAACGCCCACGCCGGTAGAGCTGGAAATCACGCTCGCGTTCGCCATACGGCAGGTCTTTACGCCGCGCCACAATCGGCAGGTAACCCTCGGTATACCCTTTCCCCACGGCCTGCATAAAGGCGAAGCAGTGATCAAAGTCCGGGGTGTTCAGATCGTCAAAAAACAGCCCGCCAATCCCGCGCTGCTCATCCCGGTGTTTGAGGTAGAAGTAATCATCGCACCACTTTTTGTAACGCGGATAGACCTCTTCGCCAAACGGCTGACAGAGATCCCGGGCCGTGCGGTGCCAGTGCTGCGCATCCTCATCAAAACCGTAATAGGGCGTGAGATCGAAACCGCCGCCAAACCACCATACCGGATCGGCGCCGGGTTTTTCGGCAATAAAAAAGCGCACATTAGCGTGGCTGGTCGGCACATAAGGGTTGCTCGGGTGCACCACCAGCGACACGCCCATGGCTTCAAAACTGCGTCCTGCCAGTTCCGGACGGTGTGCAGTGGCGGAGGCGGGCATGGCATCGCCGTGCACATGCGAGAAGTTAACTCCGGCTTGCTCAAACACACTGCCGCCGCGCAATACCCGGCTGCGCCCGCCGCCGCCCGCTTCCCGTTGCCATACGTCCTCGGCGAATTCACTGCCGTCGATGGCGGAAAGCTGGCGACAAATCTCATCCTGCAGCTGTAGCAGGGCTTCTTTTACCGGTTGTACATCGGGTTTCATCCGCGTCTCTTCACATGGGCTTTGTGGTTATCGAACCAGCTAAAGTAACTCAGCACACCATCGGCGATGGCGGTAGCGATCTTCTGGCGAAAGGCCGTGGTGCCGAGCAGCTTCTCCTCCGCCGGGTTGGTGATAAAGGATGTTTCCACCAGTACCGAGGGGATCGACGGGGATTTTAGCACCACAAACGCGGCCTGTTCCGTGCTGCTACTGTGCAGGCGATGCACTGGCTTGATCTGTTTAAGAATGTGCGAGCCCAGCGTCAGGCTGTTTTTAATGGTGTCGGTTTGCACCAAATCGAACAGCACCTGCTGAAGCAGGTGGTCTTTATCTGTCGCTTTTTTACCGGCGACTTCATCGGCGGCGTTTTCTTTATCCGACAAGTATTTCGCCATTGCGCTACTGGCGCCGCGGTTAGAAAGCGCAAAGACCGATGCGCCCGCCGCACTGGGGTTAGTAAAGCCGTCGGCGTGGATCGACATAAACAGATCCGCACCATGCTGGTGGGCAATCTCTACCCGATCATACAACGGGATAAATTTATCGCCGGTGCGCGTCAGGCGAGCGTCTATGCCCTTGGCGCGCAGCTGCGCGCGAACATTTTTGGCGATCGCCAGCACCACGTGCTTCTCTTTTGAGCCGTTATGGCCAATGGCGCCGGTATCAATCCCGCCGTGGCCGGGGTCAAGCATCACAATGCGACGGGCACCGGCTTTTTTCGCTTTTGGCTTACTGTGGCCGGTGGTGGTTTTTAAGGGGGGCTCTTCCCTGGCGATGGCGCGAGACATGCCCGACAATGTCAGTGCGGCCAGACCTGCTTTCAGGATCTGACGACGCGATGTGAGGGTTTTTAAAGGTTTAAAGGTGCTCATACAGCCTGAATTGTATTATCCGTGGTCTTAGGTGTTATATCGTATCGTGTTTGCGGTTACGACAGTCCGTAAGAACTATTGTTTTACTTTTCATTTCAATACGTGACAGAGTGACATTATGCCATTTTTCCTGGTCGATGACGCCGGATATTGGCTACGGCGGCGCTTCGGGCCATAATCGCTATTATCACAGCTAAAAAAGATGGGAAATACCATGGAGATACGCGTTTTTCGCCAGGCAGATTTCGAAGAAGTGATCACCTTGTGGGAGCGTTGTGGTCTGCTGCGCCCCTGGAACGATCCGGAAATGGATATTGAACGCAAAGTGAATCACGATGTGAGTCTGTTCCTGGTAGCAGAAGTGGGTGGCGAAGTGGTCGGCACGGTAATGGGGGGGTACGACGGCCATCGCGGATCGGCCTATTACCTGGGTGTTCATCCTGAATTTCGTGGGCGCGGCATTGCCAATGCGCTGCTCAACCGTCTGGAAAAAAAGCTGATTGCCCGCGGTTGCCCCAAAATTAATCTGATGGTGCGGGAAGAGAACGAGATGGTCATTGGGATGTATGAACGTCTGGGCTATGAGCACGTCGACGCGGTGAGTCTGGGCAAACGTTTGATTGAAGATGAAGAGTACTGATATCCACCCCGCCGATTACGATAGCCACGGTCGCCTAAAACTTTCTTTCCTGTTCTGGTGCGTGTTGTTGTTACAGGCCCGCACCTGGGTGCTGTTTGTGATTGCCGGCGCGTCGCGCGGGCAGGGCGATGCGTTGCTCACCTTGTTTTACCCCGATCATGACGCCTTCTGGCTCGGGCTATTGCCTGGTATGCCTGCGGCGCTGGCGTTTTTACTCAGCGGACGGCGGGCGCGTTTTCCCCAACTCTGGCGCGCGATGTACGTCTTACTGTTGCTGGCGCAGTTGTTGCTGCTGGTCTGGCAGTTCTGGCGCTGGTTTAGCGGCGAAGCCGTTTCAGGCACGGCGTTGGGGCTGGTGATTGCCGATAGTGTGGCATTATGGTGGTGGCTGACTAACCGTCGTCTGCGCGCCTGTTTTACAACAGATGCAGATTAAACGGCACTTTTTATCCTTTAGCGACTCCAACAGGCGTTAAATGAACAAGAAAGGAATGTGTGCATGAAATCCCTGCGTATGGTTATTTGCGTGTTGCCGCTGGCGTTAGCCGGCTGTTCCACGCTCTCCTCTGTGAACTGGTCTGCGGCGTATCCGTGGAACTGGTTTGGTTCGTCCCTTGAGGTTAGCGAAAATGGCGTGGGCACTATCACCGCCAGCACGCCGCTCAGCGAGCAGGCAATTGGCGAGGCATTAAGTGGTTATCATTTGCGCAGCGGCATGAAAACTGAAAAAGGCACCATCGTGCGTTATTTCGAAGCGCTGAAGGATGACCAACTGGCATTGGTGATTAACGGTGAGAACGGGGCCGTAAGTCGCATTGATGTGCTGGACACCGAGGTTGCCAGCGAAAAAGGCGTGAAGATCGGCACACCGTTTACTGACCTGTATGACAAGGCCTTCGGTAACTGCGTGATGGGCAGCGGCGACGACAGCGCCAGCGTGGAATGTAAAGCCCCTGGCAGCCAACATATTAGCTATCTGTTCAGTGGTGCATGGAGCGGCCCGCAAGGGTTAATGCCGTCTGACGACCTGCTGAAACACTGGAAAGTCAGCAAGCTGATTTGGCGCCGTTAATTTGATCGAAACGCGCCGATAAGCGACAGAAAACGAGTACAATGCGGGCATCAATGCCACGGGTGCGTGGCATTTTTCTCAGGAGGAGTGATGTCCCAGGTTCAAAGTGGCATTTTGCCAGAGCATTGCCGTGCGGCAATTTGGATTGAGGCCAGCGTAAACGGGGACACAGATGCCCTGCGCGCAGGTTGTAAAGCGTTTGCCGATAAACTGGCAACGTTTCAGGTTAAATTCCCCGATGCGGCTCTCGGCGCGGTGGTGGCTTTTGGCGACCGCGTCTGGCGCGAACTGAGCGGCGGCGAAGGGGCTGAGGAGCTGAAAGCCTTCCCGGGTTATGGGAAAGGGCTGGCCCCGGCAACGCAGCACGATGTGCTGTTCCATATTCTTTCGTTACGTCATGACGTTAACTTTTCGGTGGCGCAGGCCGCACTGGACGCTTTTGGCGATGTGCTTAGCGTGAAAGAAGAAACCCATGGTTTCCGTTGGGTGGAAGATCGCGATCTCAGCGGCTTTGTTGATGGCACGGAAAACCCGGCAGGCGAAGAGAAACGCCGTGAGGTGGCGATTATTCAAACGGGGGTTGACGCCGGTGGCAGCTACGTGATGGTGCAGCGCTGGGAACATAACCTGAAGCAGCTTAACCGCATGAGTGTGGGCGACCAGGAGATGATGATTGGCCGTACCAAAGAGGCCAACGAAGAGCTCGACGGCGATGCGCGCCCGCTCACATCTCATCTAACCCGCGTTGATTTGAAAGAAGATGGCAAGGGACTGAAAATTGTCCGCCAGAGTCTGCCTTACGGCACCGCCAGCGGCACGCACGGTCTCTATTTTTGCACCTATTGTGCCCGCCTTTATAATATTGAGCAGCAACTGTTAAGTATGTTTGGCGATACCGACGGTAAGCGCGACGCAATGCTGCGTTTCACCCGCCCGGTCACGGGCGGATATTATTTCGCGCCCTCTCTCAACAGACTGCTGACGCTGTAGTTTTACACCGCACAACAGCAAGGCCGGGCAAGGCTGCAACTGCCCGGCATACTCCCTTCTGCTTATATTCTTTTCTGATTCCAAATCACCAATTGGTATATAAAACCGTTACTGGTTTCATGCGCGTTATAAATAAACTGATGGTCGAAGAGTCATCAGCTTATAAAGGTGCGCAATGGCCGTTAACTTACTTAAAAAAGGATATCTGACGCTGGCAGCCATGACGCTGTGTGTTGCGCAGGCGCAGTCGACGGAACTGCTTAATAGCTCCTACGACGTTTCTCGTGAGCTTTTTGCGGCGCTCAATACGCTGTTTGAACAGCAGTGGGCTAAAGATAACGCAGGCGATAAGCTGACGATCAAGCAATCCCATGCCGGTTCCTCAAAGCAGGCGCTGGCTATTCTGCAAGGCCTTAAGGCCGATGTTGTGACCTATAACCAGGTGACCGATGTGCAGATCCTGCATGACAAAGGTAACCTGATCCCGGCGAACTGGCAGAGCCGTTTACCGAACAACAGTTCACCGTTCTATTCGACCATGGCGTTCCTGGTACGCAAAGGCAACCCGAAAAATATCCACGACTGGAACGACCTGGTGCGTTCTGACGTGAAGCTGATCTTCCCGAACCCAAAAACCTCCGGCAACGCACGCTACACCTACCTGGCGGCGTGGGGGGCAGCCGAGCAGGCGGAGGGTGGCGATAACGCCAAAACGCAGCAGTTTATGACCCAGTTTTTGAAAAACGTTGAAGTGTTTGATACCGGCGGGCGCGGTGCGACTACCACTTTTGTTGAGCGCGGCCTTGGCGATGTGCTGATCTCCTTCGAGTCTGAAGTAAATAATATCAGCAAGCAGTATGCAGCCCAGGGATTTGAAGTGGTGGTGCCGAAGGTCAACATTCTGGCTGAGTTCCCGGTCGCGTGGGTGGATAAAAACGTGAAAGCCAACGGCACAGAAAAAGCGGCGAAAGCCTATCTCAACTGGCTGTATTCCCCACAGGCGCAGACCATTATTACGGATTACTACTACCGTGTGAACAACCCTGATGTCATGGCAAAACTGAGCGATAAGTTCCCGCAGACGGCGTTATTCCGCGTGGAAGAGAAGTTTGGTTCATGGCCGGAAGTGATGAAAACCCATTTCGCCAGTGGCGGCGAGCTGGACAAGTTACTGGCGGCGGGGCGTAAGTAATGTTTGCAGGAGCGGCTAAACGTGTCTTGCCCGGTTTCGGTTTAAGCCTGGGCAGCAGCCTGTTTTTTGTGTGCCTGGTGTTGCTGTTGCCGTTGAGCGCGCTGGTGATGCAACTGGCGCAGATGAGCTGGGGGCAGTACTGGGAGGTGATTTCGAACCCGCAGGTGGTGGCGGCGTACAAAGTCACACTGCTGTCTGCGTTTGTCGCCTCGGTGTTTAATGGCGTGTTCGGCCTGTTGATGGCCTGGATCCTTACTCGCTACCGCTTTCCTGGCCGCACGTTGCTGGATGCATTAATTGATCTGCCTTTTGCATTGCCGACAGCGGTTGCCGGGCTGACGCTGGCGTCTCTGTTTTCAGTGAACGGTTTCTACGGTGAATGGCTGGCGAAGTTCGATATTAAAGTGACCTACACCTGGCTGGGGATCGCCGTGGCGATGGCGTTTACCAGCATTCCCTTTGTGGTGCGCACCATTCAACCGGTACTGGAAGAACTGGGGCCGGAATATGAAGAAGCGGCGGAAACGCTGGGTGCAACGCGCTGGCAGAGTTTTCGCAAAGTGGTCTTACCGGAGCTTTCTCCGGCGTTGATAGCCGGTGTGGCGCTCTCTTTTACCCGCAGCCTGGGCGAATTCGGTGCGGTGATTTTTATCGCCGGGAATATTGCCTGGAAGACGGAAGTGACCTCGCTGATGATTTTTGTCCGGTTGCAGGAGTTTGACTACCCGGCCGCCAGCGCGATTGCGTCTGTAATCCTTGCTGCTTCATTGCTGCTGCTGTTCTCCATTAACACTTTGCAAAGTCGCTTTGGCCAGCGTGTGGTAGGTCACTAATGGCGGAAATAACTGAATTGAAACGCTACGACAAATCTCAGGTGAACTGGGGTAAATGGTTGTTGATTGGCGCGGGTATTCTGCTCTCTGCCTTTATCCTCGTCGTGCCGATGATTTACATCTTCGTGCAGGCGTTCAGTAAAGGGCTGGCGCCAGTGCTGCAAAACCTGGCCGATGCCGACATGCTGCATGCTATCTGGCTCACGGTATTGATTGCGTTGATCACGGTGCCGGTGAACCTGGTGTTTGGTACGTTGCTGGCATGGCTGGTGACGCGGTTTAATTTCCCCGGCCGCCAGTTGCTGTTGACGCTGCTCGATATTCCGTTTGCGGTATCGCCAGTGGTCGCCGGTCTGGTATATCTGCTGTTTTACGGCTCCAATGGGCCGCTCGGTGGCTGGCTGGACGAACACAACCTGCAAATTATGTTCGCATGGCCCGGTATGGTACTGGTGACAGTGTTTGTAACCTGCCCGTTCGTGGTACGTGAGCTGGTGCCGGTGATGTTGAGTCAGGGCAGCCAGGAAGATGAAGCAGCTATTCTGCTGGGCGCGTCCGGCTGGCAGATGTTCCGGCGTGTGACGCTGCCGAACATCCGTTGGGCGCTGCTCTACGGCGTGGTGTTGACCAACGCCCGTGCGATTGGCGAGTTTGGTGCGGTGTCGGTGGTTTCCGGTTCGATTCGCGGCGAAACGTTGTCGCTGCCGTTGCAGATTGAATTACTGCAGCAGGATTACAATACGGTCGGTTCGTTTACCGCCGCGGGCCTGCTGACCCTGATGGCTATTTTGACGCTGTTTTTGAAGAGTGCGGTGCAGTGGCGTTTGAACAATCAGGAAAAACGCCAGCAACAGGAGGGAAATCATGAGCATTGAGATTGCCAATATTAAGAAGTCTTTTGGTCGCACCCAGGTGCTGAATGATATCTCGCTGGATATCCCTTCCGGGCAAATGGTGGCGTTGCTGGGGCCGTCCGGTTCCGGTAAGACCACATTGCTGCGCATTATTGCCGGTCTGGAGCACCAGACCAGCGGTCGCATTCGTTTTCACGGTACCGATGTCAGCCGGTTGCATGCCCGCGAGCGCCGCGTAGGTTTTGTGTTTCAGCATTATGCGCTGTTTCGCCATATGACGGTGTTCGACAATATTGCTTTCGGGCTGACGGTGTTGCCGCGGCGCGAACGACCGAATGCGGCTGCCATCAAAGCCAAAGTGATGAAGTTACTGGAAATGGTGCAGCTTGCACACCTGGCCGATCGCTTCCCGGCTCAACTTTCTGGCGGACAGAAGCAGCGTGTTGCCCTGGCGCGTGCGCTGGCGGTAGAGCCGCAAATTCTGCTGCTGGATGAACCCTTTGGCGCGCTGGATGCGCAGGTGCGTAAAGAGCTGCGTCGCTGGCTGCGTCAGCTTCATGAAGAGCTGAAATTTACCAGTGTGTTTGTCACTCATGACCAGGAAGAGGCCACTGAAGTGGCGGACCGCGTGGTCGTAATGAGCCAGGGTAATATTGAACAGGCCGATGCGCCGGATCAGGTCTGGCGTGAGCCAGCGACCCGTTTTGTGCTGGAATTCATGGGTGAGGTTAATCGCCTGAAAGGAACGGTGCGTGGCGGGCAATTCCATGTTGGCGCACACCGCTGGCCGCTGGGATATACGCCTTCTTATCAGGGCGAGGTGGATTTGTTCCTGCGCCCGTGGGAAGTGGACGTTAGTCGGCGCACCAGTCTTGATTCACCGTTGCCGGTACAGGTGCTGGAAGCCAGCCCGAAAGGGCACTACACGCAGTTAGTTGTGCAGCCGCTGGGCTGGAACCCGGACCCGCTCACCGTGGTTATGCGTGATGAGCCGGCTCCGGTGCGCGGCGAGCGGCTGTTCGTCGGCTTGCAGAATGCGCGCCTGTATAACGGTAACGAACGTATTGAAGCCGCGCAGACGCTTGCTCTGGCGGAATCTGCCTGATAGGTTAGTCAGCATGTCTATCGCCCGGTGGCGCTTTGCTTACCGGGCCTACAATCTCTACATAGCTTTGTAGGCCGGGTACGCGTAGCGTCACCCGGCTTTTTTATTGAGCGAAAATCGTGAACACATTAGAACAAACCATTGGCCATACGCCGCTGGTCAAACTACAACGTCTGACACCGGGTAACGGCAGTGAAATCTGGGTCAAGCTTGAAGGAAATAACCCCGCAGGATCGGTTAAAGATCGTGCTGCATTGTCGATGATAGTGCAGGCGGAAAAACGCGGCGAAATTAAGCCTGGCGATGTGTTGATTGAAGCGACCAGCGGCAATACGGGAATTGCGCTGGCGATGATTGCGGCACTGAAAGGCTACCGGATGAAGTTGCTAATGCCAGACAACATGAGTCAGGAGCGGCGCGCAGCTATGCGGGCCTACGGAGCTGAACTGGTGCTGGTCAGCAAAGAGCAGGGGATGGAAGGTGCACGCGACCTTGCACTGGCAATGGCGCAACGCGGCGAAGGCAAGCTGCTCGATCAGTTCAACAATCCCGATAACCCTTATGCCCACTACACCACCACCGGCCCGGAAATCTGGCAACAGAGCGGCGGGCGCATAACCCATTTTGTCTCCAGCATGGGCACGACGGGCACCATTACCGGCGTCTCGCGCTTTTTGCGCGAGCAGAACAAACCGGTGACCATTGTCGGCCTGCAACCGGAAGAGGGCAGCAGCATCCCGGGGATTCGTCGCTGGCCCACAGAGTATATGCCCGGCATTTTTAACGCCGCTTTGGTTGATGAGGTGCTGGATATCCATCAGCGTGAGGCGGAAAATACCATGCGTGCACTGGCGGTGAAGGAGGGGATCTTCTGCGGCGTCAGTTCCGGCGGTGCCGTTGCAGGGGCTTTACGCATCGCGAAAGCGAATGCCGGTGCGGTGGTCGTGGCGATTATCTGCGATCGTGGCGATCGCTACCTCTCCACCGGTGTGTTTGGAGAAGAGAGTTATTCGCAGGGCGCGGGGATTTAACCCGTAAAGGAGACGTAATGGAGATGATCCTGTTCAGGGACAAAACCCGGGCGCAGCAGGCCGATATTGTGGCAGTGCAGTCGCAGGTTGTGTATGGCAGCGTAGGTAACAGCATTGCGGTACCCAATATTCGTCAGCACCAGTTGAATGTTTTGGCGGTGCCGACGGTGCTGTTCAGTAACACGCCGCACTATGACACCTTTTACGGCGGTGTTATCCCTGATGAGTGGTTCAGCGGTTATTTACGGGCGCTGGAAGAGCGCGACGTTTTGCGTGACGTCAAAGCCGTCACCACTGGCTATATGGGGAGCGCCAGCCAGATAAAATTGCTGGCGCAGTGGCTCATGACGCTGCGAGAAAAGCATCCGCAACTGACGATTCTGGTTGACCCGGTAATTGGCGATACGGACAGCGGCATCTATGTTAAACCGGAAATCCCCCAGGCCTATTGCGACCATTTGTTGCCGCTCGCGCAGGGTATCACGCCGAATGTGTTCGAGCTGGAGGTGTTAAGTGGTAAACCATGCCGGGATCTGCAAAGTGCCATTGAGGCGGCGCAGGGGCTGTTATCAGAAACATTGCACTGGGTGGCGATCACCAGTGCGCCCGTGGATGTGGATGACGGGCAAATTCATGTGGTTTTGGTGACGGCAAGCGGGGTGACCATCAGCGGTTATCCGCGCGTGGCAACGGAGTTAAAAGGCACGGGCGATCTGTTTTGTTCTGAGCTGGTGAGCGGCATTGTACAGGGTAAGTCGCTTGATGAGGCCGTGCGCGCAGCGGGAGAACGGGTAGTCGATGTGATGGGATATACCCTTGAGAAGGGTTACGACGAGCTGATCCTGCCGACGCGATAAAAAAAGGCGCCTTGCGGCGCCTTTTTTTATATGTGGTGAGCTTACTTCTTGATGCGGATCACCGGGGTTTCGCCCACGGTCACGCTACCAGACAGCTTGATCAGCTCTTTGATTTCATCCATGTTGGAGATAACAACCGGCGTCAGGGTAGACTTGGCTTTTTCTTCCAGCAGGGCCAGATCAAATTCGATTACCGGATCGCCAACTTTAACGCGCTGGCCTTCTTCCGCGATACGTTTGAAACCTTCGCCTTTCAGTTCAACAGTATCGATACCAAAGTGAACGAACAGCTCGATGCCGCTATCGGACTCGATAGAGAAGGCATGGTTGGTTTCAAAGATTTTGCCGATAGTGCCGTCAACCGGAGCTACCATTTTATTGCCGGTCGGTTTGATAGCAATGCCATCACCAACGATTTTCTCAGCGAAAACAACATCAGGTACATCTTCAATGTTAACGATTTCGCCAGAAAGCGGGGCAATAATCTCAATGGTTCCGGTGTCTTTTTTATCATCAGAAACCAGAGATTTCAGTTTATCGAACAAACCCATGATCTTCTCCTAAGCAGTAATTTGGGCCGCATCTCGTGGATTAGCAGATTGTTTTTTCTTCAATGAACTTGTTAACCAGCGTCATTAACTCGTCCGTTGTCGGTTGAGCAAGAGCCTGCTCTGCTAACACCTTCGCATCTTCGAAGTTCGTGTTACGAATGATCTTCTTAATGCGCGGGATAGAAATGGCACTCATACTGAATTCATCCAGACCCATCCCCAGCAACAGAAGTGTAGCACGTTCGTCGCCAGCAAGCTCACCACACATGCCAGTCCATTTGCCTTCAGCATGAGAAGCATCAATAACTTGCTTGATCAAAGTGAGTACGGACGGTGACATCGGCTGGTAAAGATGTGAAATCATATCATTACCACGGTCAACTGCCAGAGTGTACTGCGTTAAATCATTGGTACCGATACTAAAGAAATCAACTTCTTTCGCCAGATGGCGAGCAATTGTCGCAGCGGCAGGGGTTTCCACCATTACGCCAATTTCAATCGTTTCGTCGAAGGCTTTGCCTTCATCGCGCAGTTCCTGTTTGTAGATCTCAATCTCTTTCTTCAGTGCACGCACTTCTTCAACAGAGATGATCATCGGGAACATAATACGCAGTTTGCCGAAAGCCGAAGCACGCAGGATAGCGCGAACCTGATCGCGAAGGATCTCTTTACGATCCATGGCGATACGCACTGCGCGCCAGCCAAGGAACGGGTTCTCTTCTTTCGGGAAGTTCATGTACGGCAATTCTTTATCGCCGCCAATGTCCATGGTACGCACGATAACAGCCTGTGAGCCACACGCTTCAGCTACCGCTTTATAGGCGTCGAACTGCTCTTCTTCAGTCGGCAGCGCGTCGCGATCCATAAACAGGAATTCGGTACGGTACAGGCCAACACCTTCAGCGCCATTGCGCTCCGCGCCCGCGATATCGCGAACGGTACCGATGTTGGCGCAGACTTCAACCTGATGGCCATCAAGGGTGATTGCCGGCAGATCTTTGAGTTTCGCCAGTTCGGCTTTCTCTTCGGCGACCTGAGCCTGCGCAGCGCGCAGTGTCTCGATCTCTTCATCGCTCGGGTTGACGTAAACTTTGTTGTTTACGGCATCGAGGATCAGATAGTCGTCATTTTTAACCTGAGCGGTAACGCTACTGGTACCCACAATCGCTGGCAGCTCAAGGGAACGCGCCATGATGGATGTATGGGAAGTACGGCCGCCAAGATCGGTGATAAAACCGAGCACTTTTTTCAGGTTCAGCTGTGCGGTTTCTGACGGCGTCAGATCCACAGCAACCAGGATCACTTCGTCCTGAATTGCGCTGAGGTCGATAATCGGCATACCCAGAATATTGCGCAGCAGGCGTTTACCGATGTCGCGCACGTCAGCTGCGCGCTCTTTCAGGTATTCGTCGTCCAGCTCTTCCAGGGCAGTTGCCTGACCTTCGATAACTTCATGCGCCGCAGCATCGGCAGTCATGCTCTTATCTTTAATCAGGGCTATGATTTCCTGCTCCAGCTCCTCATCTTCGAGCAGCATGATGTGCCCTTCAAAGATGGCTTCTTTTTCTTCACCGAAAGTTTCACCCGCTTTCGTTTTGATCGCTTCCAGCTGTGCCGATGCCTTGGCACGACCGCTCAGGAAACGCTCAACTTCCTGGTCAACCTTGTCGGCAGAAATTTTCTTCCGGTCGATGACGATCTCGTCTTCTTTCAGCAACAATGCCTTGCCGAAAGCGATACCCGGGGATGCTAAAATGCCTGAAATCATAACCCTACCTTTACTTGTGACTGATCTTGAAGAGAACCCGGAAAAACTTACTCGAGTTCCGCCATCAGTTTAACCAGATGTTCAACTGCTTTTTGCTCGTCTTCGCCTTCAGCGGTCAGCGTGACAACGGTGCCCTGAGTCAGGCCCAGAGTTTGCAGTTTGAACAGGCTTTTCGCGCTGGCGCTTTTGCCGTTGGAAGTCACAGTGATCTCAGAAGAGAAGCCTTTCGCTTCTTTAACAAACTGAGCAGCAGGGCGGGTGTGCAGACCGTTCGGAGCGGTAATGGTAACTTCTTGCTGGAACATTGTATTTCCCCAACTTATAGGTTTAGTGTTGTGGAACTAAAGTCTAGCCTGGCGGTTGGACTTTAGCCTGTATAGTTAGCGCTGGCGTAACAGAACAAGGGACAGAAGCCGACTGACCAAACAGCCGTAGACCTTCGATCGCTGACGTTTCGACCACCATTAAACATTATGCCGCTAAAGCCAGAATTGAACCAAATCATAAAATCGATTCAGCTAGCTCAAATCAGACATCAGATTAATTTCGCGCTTCAAAATAAATGTGATGGTTAAATACCAGACCCTGAGGATCCAGGCAATGCCAGGTGGGGTAAAAATTTGATGTACGCCACAAAAAAGCACCTCGATGGGTGCTTTTTTGCGCGTATTTAACAATCTGGCATCACTGTTGCAGTTCTTTTTCCGTGAACAGGTCTGCAAACAAAGCGGTACTTAAATAGCGTTCGCCTGAAGAGGGCAGGATCACCACGATATTTTTGTTGGTGAAGGTTTCGTCTTCTTGCAGTTTCAACGCGGCAGCAACTGCTGCGCCAGAAGAGATCCCAGCCAGAATACCTTCTTCTTCCATCAGACGACGTGCAGTGCTAATGGCTTCTTCGTTGGTGATTTTGACAACTTTATCGATCAGTTTCAAATCCAGGTTGCCAGGAATAAAACCTGCACCGATACCCTGAATTTTATGCGGGCCGGGTTTCAGCTCTTCACCCGCCAGCGCCTGTGAAATAACCGGCGAGTCGGTCGGTTCGACCGCTACCGAAATTAGATCGGTTTTGCCTTTGGTATTTTTGATGTAGCGGCTAACGCCAGTCAGCGTACCACCGGTACCCACGCCGGAGATAAACACATCAACCTGACCGTCGGTATCTTCCCAAATTTCCGGGCCGGTAGTTTTTTCGTGGATTTCCGGGTTAGCCGGATTACTGAACTGCTGCAACAGCAGGAATTTAGCCGGATCGCTGGCAACAATCTCTTCTGCTTTCTGGATCGCGCCTTTCATGCCTTTTGCGCCTTCGGTCAGCACCAAATTTGCGCCCAGGGCTTTCAGCAGTTTACGGCGTTCGATGCTCATGGTTTCCGGCATGGTCAGCGTCAGTTTGTAACCGCGCGCCGCCGCCACGTAAGCCAGCGCAATACCGGTATTACCGCTGGTGGGTTCTACCAGCTCAACGCCCGGTTTCAGTACGCCACGTTTTTCGGCATCCCAAATCATATTGGCACCGATACGGCATTTCACGCTGAAGCTTGGGTTGCGGGACTCGACCTTCGCCAGGATACGTCCGTTACCGATGCGGTTCAGTCGAACCAGCGGCGTATGACCAATAGTCAACGAGTTATCTTCAAAAATCTTACTCATAGCCTGTCCTTAACTGTCTGAATTTTGGGAACCACATCAGCATACGCACTTACTGTTGATGCGGAAGTAAGGAATTCGCATATCTATATACTGCGTCGAAATAATGCTAAGCAGTATGGAATAAGAAAAGGAATAATTCCTTAACGCCACGCCGCATGCTTATCACGGTAGCAATCGACCCACATTGCCGTTGCGCCACAGACCGCAACCGGCATTACGACCAGATTCAACACCGGGATCAGCGTAAAAAGGCTGGTCAGCGCGCCAAACTGCATATTGGTGACCTTACGGGCACGCAGCGCAACGCGCATCTCTTTAAAGGGCACTTTGTGGTTGTCGAAGGGATAATCGCAGTACTGAATCGCCAGCATCCACGCGCTGAACAGAAACCACACCACCGGCGCAACGGTTTGCCCAACGCCAGGAATAAAATAAAGCAGCAACAGAACAGCAGCGCGCGGCAAATACCAGGCGAGTTTCTGCCATTCGCGTTTCATAATACGCGGCACATCTTTAAGCAGCTCACCAATCCCGGCATCCGGCGGCGTAGCGCCGGTGAGGCGCGCTTCAAGTTGTTCTGCCAGCAGGCCGTTAAACGGTGCGGCAATCCAGTTGGCGATGGTCGAGAAGAAATAGCCGAACACTAACAGAATAGAGATAACCACAACCGGCCATAACAGATAGCTGAGCCACTGCAGCCAGTCAGGTACGTGACGCATTAAGGAAGGGATCCAACTATCTAGACGGGTAAACAGCCACCAGAATGCGCCGCCCATCAGCAGAATATTCACCAGTAACGGCAGGATCACGAAACGACGAATGCCGGGCAGCGTGACCAGCTTCCAGCCCTGAGAAAAGTAAAAAACACCGCTGCGTACAGAGGCCGGGGTCGAGGGATTCATAATCTGGCTATACTCCTTTTCTTACAGCCGGAAAAACTGAAGCTTATAATATTCATCAGACGGGGGAAACCCGTTCAGAAATGTTCGAAAAAACAGCAAAAAGCACGATTTAGCAGATCTTTATGCGGTGAATGCCAACCGCGCACTTGCACTTGAGGTAATGGGCAAATACTCTTAGTGAGTAAAGGTTTGCCGTGGTGGCAAGGTGTTAGAACAACAGAGAATATAATGATGCAGGATTTGCGTCTGATATTAATCATTGTTGGCGCGATCGCCATAATTGCGTTACTGGTTCACGGGTTCTGGACCAGCCGCAAAGAACGTTCTTCTATGTTCCGCGATCGCCCATTAAAACGCATGAAGTCGCGTCGCGACGATGACGAGTTATATGACGAGGATGTCGAAGACGACGAAGGCGTGGGTGAAGTGCGTGTTCATAAAGTGAATACCGCAGCCAGAGGCGCAAGCGAGCAGGATGCGCCGCGTCAGCCGCCGCAGCATCAATATCAGCCGCCTTATGCGTCGGCACAGCCGCGCCCATCGGCGCCGGTACACGCGCCGGAAGATCCCGTGCACGCTGCACCGCAACAGCCTGTTTCTTCGCCGCAACCTGAGCGTCCCGCTCCGCAGGCGCCTGTGTTTGATGCATCGCCGGTGCGCCAGCCTCAGGCTCCGCAGCAGCATGCGCCGCTGCACCAACATCAGCCTCAGCAGCAACCTCAACAACAACCTCAACCGCAGGTACAGATGCAGGAACCGGCTCCGCAGCCGGAACCTGAGCCGGTTGTCGACGCGCCGGTAGAAAAACCGCAGCGTAAAGAGACGGTGATCATTATGAACGTGGCTGCACATCATGGCAGTACGCTGAATGGTGATGTCCTGCTGAACAGCATTCTGCAGGCTGGCTTTAAATATGGCGATATGAACATTTTCCATCGCCATCTCAGCCCTGACGGTAGCGGTCCGGCGTTGTTCAGCCTGGCGAATATGGTGAATCCTGGTACATTCGACGTCGAGATGATGGGCGAACTGACCACGCCAGGCGTGACGATTTTCATGCAGGTGCCTTCGTACGGCGACGAGTTGCAAAACTTTAAGCTGATGCTGCAATCCGCTCAGCATATTGCCGATGAAGTCGGCGGCGTGGTGCTTGACGATCAGCGCCGCATGATGACGCCGCAAAAACTGCGTGAATACCAGGATCGTATTCGCGAGGTTAAAGACGCCAACGCGTAATGGTCCGCTAAAACGATCCCCTTCCAGAACCCCCGCCAGTCGGGGGTTTTTTATCATTGATGGTGCGATATGGAATCAATTGAACAACAACTGACTGAACTGCGAACCACCCTTCGCCATCATGAATATCTGTATCATGTTATGGACGCGCCGGAGATCCCGGATGCGGAGTACGATCGTCTGATGCGCGAGCTGCGCGAGCTGGAGACGGCACACCCCGATTTGATCACCCCGGATTCACCGACACAACGCGTTGGTGCTGCGCCATTAACTGCCTTCAGCCAGGTGCGCCATGAAATGCCGATGCTGTCGCTCGATAACGTCTTTGACGAAGAGAGCTTTCTCGCCTTCAACAAACGCGTGCAGGATCGCCTGAAAAGTGTGGATGCCCTGACCTACTGCTGTGAACTGAAGCTTGATGGCCTGGCGGTAAGTATTCTTTACGAGCAGGGTGTCCTTATCCGCGCGGCAACGCGTGGTGATGGCACAACGGGTGAGGATATCACCACCAATGTGCGAACAATTCGCTCTATTCCATTGAAACTCCACGGCGACAATATCCCTGCGCGGCTTGAAGTCCGCGGAGAAGTGTTTTTGCCGCAATCTGGGTTTGAGAAAATCAACGAAGACGCACGCCGTACCGGGGCAAAAGTGTTTGCTAACCCGCGAAATGCAGCTGCCGGTTCGCTGCGTCAGCTCGATCCGCGAATCACCGCCAAACGCCCGCTCACTTTCTTCTGTTATGGCGTCGGTGTCCTGGAGGGAGGAGAACTGCCGCGTAGTCATCTGGCGCGCTTACAGCAGTTCAAAGCTTGGGGTTTGCCTGTGAGTGATCGCATACGCCTGTGTGACAGCCCGGAAGCGGTACTGGCGTTTTACCATCAGGTGGAAAATGATCGCCCTACGCTGGGTTTTGATATTGATGGTGTGGTGATCAAGGTTGATTCTCTCGACCTGCAGGAGCAACTTGGTTTCGTTGCCCGCGCGCCGCGTTGGGCTGTGGCGTTTAAATTCCCGGCGCAAGAGCAGATGACGTACGTGCGTGACGTGGAGTTTCAGGTCGGGCGAACCGGGGCTATCACGCCGGTAGCTCGTCTTGAACCCGTGCAGGTTGCCGGGGTGCTGGTGAGTAATGCCACTCTGCATAATGCCGATGAGATTGACCGTCTTGGATTACGCATTGGCGATAAAGTGGTGATCCGCCGCGCCGGGGATGTGATCCCACAGGTTGTGAATGTGGTGCTTTCCGAGCGCCCGCCAGAGACGCGGGAAGTGGTGTTCCCGGCGCACTGCCCGGTCTGCGGCTCTGATGTGGAACGTGTGGAAGGCGAAGCGGTAACGCGCTGTACAGGTGGTTTGATTTGCGGCGCACAGCGCAAAGAAGCGCTGAAACACTTCGTCTCCCGCCGCGCGATGGATGTCGACGGTATGGGCGATAAAATCATCGATCAACTGGTCGAAAAAGAGTACGTGCATACGCCTGCCGATCTGTTCCGTTTAAGTGCCGGAAAACTGACCGGGCTGGATCGCATGGGGCCGAAATCGGCACAAAACATCGTTAATGCGCTGGAAAAAGCCAAAGAGACAACCTTTGCCCGCTTCCTTTATGCGCTTGGCATCCGGGAAGTGGGTGAAGCAACAGCCGCCGGGCTTGCTGCATATTTTGGAACACTGGAAGCCCTGATGGCAGCCTCTGTTGATGAACTGCAAAAAGTCCCGGATGTGGGCGTCGTCGTGGCTAAGCATGTCGACAATTTCTTTAATGAAGAGAGTAACCGCGAGGTTATTCGCCAGTTGGTCAGCGATGTGGGCATCCGCTGGCCCGCACCGGTGGCGGTAAATGCAGAAGAGATCGACAGCCCGTTTGCCGGAAAAACGGTCGTCCTGACCGGCAGTCTGAGCCAGCTCTCCCGCGATGAAGCCAAAGCGCGCTTAACCGCGCTGGGGGCGAAAGTGGCGGGGAGCGTCTCGAAGAAAACCGACCTGGTTATTGCGGGCGAAGCGGCAGGCTCCAAACTGGCGAAAGCGCAAGAGCTGGGCATTGCCGTGATTGACGAAGCGGAAATGATCAGGTTGCTGGGAGAGTAAATGGAAAAGGAGCACCTGGTCGAGATTGCCAATACCGTCATGCCTTTTGGTAAATACCAGGGGCGACGGTTGATTGATCTGCCGGAAGAGTACCTGCTGTGGTTTGCCCGCAAGGATGAGTTTCCTGCCGGGAAGCTGGGCGAACTGATGCAAATTACGTTGCTGATTAAAACCGAGGGGCTGACGCATCTGGTTCAGCCCCTGAAACGTCGTTAAGCTTTCGCTGCTTCCTGCGCCTGGCTTTTTTCCGCCTGGCGTTTGTAGCGACGTGCCAGTACAGCGCAAACCATCAACTGGATCTGATGGAAAATCATCAACGGCAATACCATCATGCCAATGGCCGATGTCGGGAACAGGATATTGGCCATTGGGATACCATTGGCGAGGCTTTTCTTCGAGCCGCAGAATACGATGGTGATTTCATCGGCTTTGTTAAACCCGCATTTGCGCGCCACCACCACGTTCACCGCAATCACGATTGCCAGCAGCACCATACTGACGACCACGATAAACAGCAGCGACCCCAGCCCGACTTTGTGCCAGATTCCGTTCACCACCGCTTCACTGAAGGCGGAGTAAACCACCAGCAGAATCGAGGTCTGGTCGGTTTTGGAAATCCACTTTTTGTGTTTTGCCACCCATGCGCCGGTCCACGGGCGGGAAAGGTGGCCGAGCACAAACGGCAGCAACAGTTGCAGCATAATCTTGCCCACCTGGTCGAGGCTACCCTCGGCGCCATGCAGGTTCATCAGTAGTCCGACCAGCAACGGCGACAGGAAGATCCCTAACAGGCTGGATGCCGATGCGGAACAGACGGCTGCGGCCACATTACCGCCAGCAAGCGAGGTAAAGGCGATAGCCGACTGGACCGTAGCCGGCAAAATGCACAGGTAGAGGAAACCGCTATACAGCTCCTGGCTGACATTCACGGGCGACCACCAGACAAACAACACGCCCAGTGCGGGGAACAGAACAAACGTGCTGCACATGACCCACAGGTGTAAACGCCAGTGGCTGCCACCGGCAATAATCGCTTCGCGGGAGAGTTTGGCCCCGTGCATAAAAAACAGTAATGCAATCGCGGCAGTGGTCAGCCATTCGAAAAAAGGCACAAAGCTGCCGCGCGCGGGAAAGAAGGAAGCCAGTAAAACAGTACAGATGAGGGTCAGTGTAAAAGGGTCGAGAATACGAAACAGTTTCATATGCACTCCTGAAAGACGATGCCGCTATTGTGCTTTTTCTGCTTTGAGAAATAAAATTGATTTATTGCATCCATTCATGAATTTTTAATATGAATTATTCTTTACGTCAGTTGCGCGTATTTGTCACGGTAGCGCAGGTCAAAAGCTTTAGCCGGGCAGGGGACATCATTGGCCTGAGTCAGTCTGCTGTTAGTCACAGTGTTAAGGAGCTGGAACAGCAAGTGGGTGTGCGTCTGCTGGATCGTACCACCCGTGAAGTGGTGCTCACGGAAGCCGGGCAACAGCTGGCACTGCGCCTTGAGCGTGTGTTAGATGAGCTTAGCAGCACGCTGCGTGAAGCCGGGCGGGTAGGGCAGCAATTAACCGGCACAGTACGTGTTGCGGCCAGTCAGACGATTTCGGCACATCTTATCCCGCAGTGCATTGCCAGCAGCAATCAACTTTATCCGGAGATTGATTTTGTGCTTCACGACAGGCCGCAACAATGGGTGCTGGAGAGCATCCGCCAGGGCGAAGTCGATTTCGGTATTGTTATCGATCCTGGCCCTGTCAGCGATTTACTGAGTGAGGAGATCCTGCAAGAGCCGTTCTTTTTGCTGTGCCGTAACGATCACCCATGGTCGCAACTGGCTTCTGTGCCTTGGCTGGCGTTAGATGGCGCGCGGCTGGTGGTGCAGGATTACGCGTCGGGAAGCCGGGCTTTGATTGACGCCGCGCTGTTGCACTTCGGCATACAGGCGCAGATTGTGCAGGAGATCGGCCATCCGGCTACGCTCTTTCCGATGGTGGAAGCGGGTATTGGCATCAGTATTTTACCGGCACTGGCGTTACCGTTGCCCCAGGGAAGCCAGCTGGCGGTAAAACGTCTGGCGCCGGAGATGTTGCGTAAAATTATGCTGGTACGACGAAAAAACCGTTCGCTTTCCGGGGCGGCACAGGCGTTATGGGAAGTCGTAAAAGAACAGGCCCGGTGTTTAAACCGGGCCCGAGAGGACGATCCATTATTTACTCAGACGTAAATATCAATCTGGTGATCGTCTGAAGGGTTATTTACACCTTCCGCTTTTGCTTGCGGTTGCTGCTGAGCTTGTTTCTGTTCAGCTTCTTCCGCTTGTTTACGCTGTAATTGTGCCAGTTGCGCTTGCAGCTGTTGGATCTTCGCCTGGATGATTTCTTGCTGTTTCTTTTTCTCTTCCGTACTACCGCTGCCGTTAGAAATTTCTTTCAGCTGTTGAGTCAGTTTGGTGATCTGCGCGCTGATCCGGGAGATCTGCGCAGCGGTATCGCTGCTGGCAGAGGATGAACTGCCGCTGGTTTTACTGGTATTGCTTTGTACTACTGACGGGGTTGTTGCTGAGATTGTTGTCATTGTGCCTCCCTTTTTGCCATAAAACATCATTATCGGCGTAACCAAAAACTTCTTGAGTTGCGTTCAAACAGTGAGCGCAATGTGAGCATCATATTCACAGAATAAGGATAAATTATGGATCTCTGTTGCGTCATTTATCTATTGAAAAATAAAGAATTTTATTGTGTTAATGATTGCAGATAACACGGCTTTTAGTGCCAGCTTAAGGTAAATGTAAGGTATTGTGTCCGTGCTGGCAGGCACTTATGACATATAAAAAATAATCTTTATGTGGTGATATCTCTGGCTGCATTTTTAGCATCATAGATGGGATAAGGCGCAGATGACTTCTTGGCGCAATGCTTAGCAGGGCGGGAGAGTAAAGGGCAAAAATGGGTAGAAAATGGCCCGGATTTGCTCGCGCCTCGATAAGCCGTTGTCTCATGGGATATGCTGTGAACTTTTAGATAGCAAAAAAGCGCCTTTAGGGCGCTTTTTTACATTGGTGGGTCGTGCAGGATTCGAACCTGCGACCAATTGATTAAAAGTCAACTGCTCTACCAACTGAGCTAACGACCCGAAGTGGTGGGTGATGACGGGATCGAACCGCCGACCCCCTCCTTGTAAGGGAGGTGCTCTCCCAGCTGAGCTAATCACCCACTTCGGTACTTCAATGATAAGAATTCGCTGGCGAGAAAGTGGTGGGTGATGACGGGATCGAACCGCCGACCCCCTCCTTGTAAGGGAGGTGCTCTCCCAGCTGAGCTAATCACCCACTTCTCATTCTTATCTACACTGCGGGAACCACAAAAATCGTGGTGGGTGATGACGGGATCGAACCGCCGACCCCCTCCTTGTAAGGGAGGTGCTCTCCCAGCTGAGCTAATCACCCCCGCTGTGTGGAGTCGCATTATAGGGAGAGTTGAAAATGAGTCAACGCATTTTCAAAAGAAATTGTTCGTTCGTCGTAAAATTAGACAAACCGCTGCGTAATCCGCCGCGAGAGCATGATTTCTAAACAAAATACGCCGATAAGCCCCTGATTGCGGCAACAACATTGAGGAATCAGCCCACAGTGATAGAATATTGCCCACTTTTCATTTCAGGTATTGCCGACGGTCGGCATCTTTCTCAACGTAAGGCCATTTCATGAAAATCAAAACTCGCTTCGCGCCCAGCCCCACCGGCTATTTGCACGTAGGCGGCGCGCGTACTGCTCTCTATTCCTGGCTATTTGCTCGTAATCACGACGGTGAGTTTGTGCTGCGTATTGAAGACACCGATCTTGAGCGCTCCACCCCGGAAGCAATTGAAGCCATTATGGATGGCATGAACTGGCTGAATCTGGAATGGGACGAAGGCCCGTACTTCCAGACCAAACGTTTTGATCGCTACAACGCGGTCATTGACGAGATGCTGGAAGCCGGCACCGCCTATAAATGCTACTGCTCGAAAGAACGTCTTGAGCAGCTGCGTGAAACGCAGATGGCAAACAATGAAAAACCGCGCTACGACGGCCGTTGCCGCCACGATCATTCGCATCATGCTGCGGATGAGCCTTGTGTGGTGCGTTTTGCCAATCCGCAGGAAGGTTCGGTCATTTTTGACGATCAAATTCGCGGTCCGATCGAGTTTAGCAATCAGGAACTCGACGATCTGATCATTCGCCGTACTGATGGCTCCCCAACCTATAACTTCTGTGTGGTGGTGGATGACTGGGACATGGAAATCACCCACGTGATCCGTGGTGAAGATCATATCAACAACACCCCTCGCCAGATCAACATCCTGAAAGCGCTGAACGCACCGGTTCCGGTGTACGCACACGTTTCTATGATCAACGGCGACGACGGTAAAAAGCTCTCCAAACGCCACGGCGCAGTCAGCGTTATGCAATATCGTGATGACGGCTACCTGCCGGAAGCGCTGCTGAACTACCTGGTGCGTCTGGGCTGGTCCAGCGGCGATCAGGAAATCTTCACCCGTGAAGAGATGATCAAATTGTTCTCGCTGGGTGCGGTGAGCAAATCGGCCAGTGCCTTCAACACCGACAAACTGCTGTGGCTGAACCATCACTACATCAACACGCTGGATCCGGAATATGTGGCGACACACCTGCAATGGCATATTGAGCAGGAAAAGATCGACACCCATACCGGTCCGCAGTTGTTTGAACTGGTAAAACTGCTGGGCGAACGTTGTAAAACGTTGAAAGAGATGGCCGCAAGCTGCCGTTATTTCTATGAAGAGTTTGATGCGTTCGACGCCGATGCGGCGAAAAAGCACCTGCGCCCGGTGGCCCGTCAGCCGCTGGAAGTGGTGCGTGACAAACTTGCAGCGATTGCTGAATGGACCGCAGAAAACGTGCACAATGCGATTCAGGCGACGGCGGATGAACTGGAAGTCGGCATGGGTAAAGTCGGCATGCCGCTGCGCGTTGCGGTGACCGGCGCGGGTCAGTCCCCGGCACTTGACGTGACTGTTCACGCGATTGGCAAATCCCGCAGCGTGGCGCGTATCGACAAAGCGCTGGCGTTTATTGCTGAGCGCGAAAACCAGCAGTAAGCATAACGGTTATCACTGCGAAGCCGCCTTCTTTGAAGGCGGCTTTTTTATTACCAGCTGTAGCTCACCGTGGCCGTCATCGTACGACCAATGCCATAGAAGCAGGCGCTGCTGCCGCTACAGGCCGCCACATATTTGGTATTGGCCAGGTTGTTAACGTTAAACTGCATGTTTGCCCCTTTCAGGCTGCTGCTCAGCTCGCCGAGATCGTAACCAAGCATCGCGTCGTACAAATCCACCGCCGGCACTTTGAAGGTGTTTTGCGCATCGCCATACGAGGTGCCGATATAGCGCATACCGACGCCAGCGGTCAGGCTTTTCAGCGGCCCGCCAGGCAGGGTATAGCTGGCAAATGCCGACGCCATATGCGTGGGGATACGCGCCGGGGTTTTCCCCTGGGTGCCTGCCACCGTCGTGTCGGTGTTTTCCGCATTGGTATAGGTATAAGAAGCAATCAGGTTCAGGCTGTTAAACAAGGTGGAATGCAGTTCAGCCTCCAGACCTTTTGAGCGGATCTCCCCCGCGTTTTCATACCAGCCTTCGGTGCTGTTGTAGGTGGGCACATTATCCTGACGCAGGTCGTAAACAGCCAGTGACATCAGGGTGTTTTCCACGGGTTGGTATTTCACCCCGACTTCCGTCTGCTTACCGGTAGTTGGTTTAAACGGCGCAACACCTGGCGCGCGGTTGGTTTGCAGGTTCGGCTCAAATGAGGTGCTGTAGCTGATGTAAGGCGACAGGCCAAAATCAAAAGCGTAGAGCAGTCCGGTGCGCCAGGTCAATTTGCTGTCGTTTTGCTGCACGGTCGGGTCTGTAGAGGTGAAATCGGTGGTACGCACTTCCGACCAGTCATAACGACCGGAAAGCAGTAATTCCCAGTTATTCCAGCTCAACTGATCCTGCAAATAGATCCCCATCTGGTCGAGATTCTGCTGCTCGTTGGTGCGGGTGCTGAAGGTGCTTTCATCCACGCTGACGCCATACACAGGCTGGGTCCAGTCGAAGTCGTACTGTGAACCGCTGCCCCGTTGCAGCAACTGATGGTCGCGGCTTGATTTATAATCCAGCCCGCCTAACAGCGTGTGGTTAACGTCGGCAGTTGCAAACTGTGCTTCGAGCTGGTTATCAAGACCGAACTCATCCGTCTGGCGTGTTTCACGCTGGGCATTACGTGTTAATACCGTGCTGTTGGCCGCGTTGTTGGCATACACCAGGTAACGGTATTTCTGTTTAAGGGTGGAATAACGGGCGTTCTGGCGCAGGGTAACCACCTCATTGAGTTGGTGCTCAAATTCGTAGCCAACCAGGGTCTGTTCGCGCCATGACTGATCATAATTTGGATCGCTAACGTTCATATCACGCGGCAGGTAACGGCCGTTGGCGCTGACCACGGTTCCGTAATACGGCAGGAAGTTACGGTAACCGGCATCCGGATCTTTCTGGTAACTGGTGAGCAGGGTAAAGCGGGTCTGATCGTTAGGATACCAGGTGATCGACGGCGCAATGGCCATACGAGTCTCTTTATAGTCATCCACCTGGTTATTCTGCGTACGGGCAATACCATTAATGCGGTACAGCACACGCCCGTCATCGCTCAGTTTGCCGCCAAAATCAAACGCGCCTTCGGCCAGCTTATTATTCCCGGTGCGAAACTGCACATTGTGGATAGCCTCGCTGGTCGGGCGTTTACTGGTCATGCTTATAAGTCCGCCAGGATTGACCTGGCCAAACAGTACCGATGCCGGGCCGCGCACCAGTTCGACCCGCTCTAACAGCCAGGGATCAAGTGTCCCGGTTTGTGACGAGGCGGTTGCGCCATAGCTCAGGCCATCAAGGAACTTCGGTACATAACTAAAACCGCGCACAAACACTTCGTCATTACGGTTAGACGATCCCCGGTATTCGGTAAACACTCCGGCACTGTAGCGCAGCGCCTGCGAAACAGAGCTGACATCAAGCGCTTTCATTTGATCGCGGGTAATGACCGACACGGACTGTGGTGTTTTCACCAAATCGGTCGCCGTTTTCGTGGCTGAGAGGGTTTTCGTTGCCACAATGCCTTTTACCGGCGCGTGGGGATCTTCCACTGTTCCCGGCGTGACGACCAGTGTTTCTTCCGCAGAGGTTTTTGCCAGCGTCGGGGAGCTTATGCTCCCGGCCGCCAGGCTGAGCAGCCAGAGTTGCATCATTTTGTTATTTTTAAACATCAGTTAAAACGTCCCGTTTTAGAAGTTGCCATTCAAATAACCCCTTATTTATTCAGTAAATAAAGGAGTCCGACATTAATAACGGATTTGATGATATTGCAAATGCTTACCATTTGCATTAGCGTTGTTTGCAATTTTGTGAAGGGATATCCTGCCGATGAAAATGGCATTAAGTGGGTTACTGATAGGTATAAGCACCCTGCCGGCGGCGGCTATGCCGTGCGGATCCGCCTCTGTACAGGGAGAACAACAAGGGAAGTTTGACGCCAGTGGCGAAGTCTGTTTTCAACTGCCAGCGCTGGGAGAGAATTATGTCACCGCTACCTTATCCGGCGTCACGGATGCCCATCTGCTGGATACGCAAAACCGCCGCTTGCGTGCGCTACTGGAAGGCGGCCCGGCTGATGGCGAACAGGCGCTGCTTTTTTCACTCCCGGTGCAACAACCCTCATCGCTTGTGCTGCATGGTCATGAAGGTAAGCGCTGGTCTTTCACATGGCGAATGAAAGAAACCACACCGCTGCCGCGCCCGCAAACACTGGCGCCGGTAAGCCCGCGCTTGCAGCAACTGGTCAACGAACTCGCCGCAGGCGGCACGACGGATGCTTTCTGGCAAGAGAGAAAGCGGGCAGGGACGCCACTCATCGAGCCGGTAGATGACCATCATAAGCGGGTGACGTTTTTATGGCGCGGAGCGCGCGGCAACGTGTTTATTCTGGGATCGCCAGCCGGCGATCATGATCCATTATTTCGCCTTGCGCACTCGGATGTGTGGTTCCGCAGTTATGTCGTACCGGCGGATACACGCATGCAGTACCAACTGGCTCCGGATGTGCCGAAAGTCGATGGCACTCCACGCGATCAACGCCGGGCAATCCTCGTCAGCGCACAGGCTGATCCGCTCAATCCGCATACGCTGAGCAACGGCTGGGCCGACCGCTGGAACCGATCATCACTGCTCGACTTAAGCCCGTCGCGCTACTTTTCAACCGAAGCCATGGCGCAACCGGTGCGGCACGGCGTCGTATCGCGACATGCATTTTACAGCGAGCGGTTGGGTAATAGCCGTGAAATCATCCTCTATCGGCCCAGGGCTTCGCAGCCCGCGCGCTGGACATTAATCCTCTTCGATGGGCAAACCTGGCAGGGGGAGTACCACACCGCCAGCGTGCTGGATGGTTTGATTGCTCGCCATGCGTTACCGCCCATCAATATTGTTTTTATCGACAGCCTCGACCATACGCGACGCGGCAAAGAGCTGCCGCCGAATGCTGATTTTGCCGATTTTATGGCGCTTGAACTCACGCCGTGGTTAAAACAGCGAGGGTTGCCGATGACGCGGACCAAAACGGTGCTGGCCGGTGCCAGTTACGGTGGGCTGGCCTCGTCATGGGTGGCGTTACGTTACCCGCGTCTGTTCGGTAATGTATTGAGTCTTTCCGGATCGTACTGGTGGTCACCGAAAGGGGAAGCCCCGGGCTGGTTGTTGCGCCAATACCAGCAAGCGCCGCGTTACCCACTGCGTTTTTGGATCCAGGCGGGCCGGTTTGAATCACAAGGAGCCGACGGCGGGATCTATGCGAACAGCCTTGCGTTTGAGCAACAGCTCCGTGAAAAAGGCTACAGCGCCAGTTTTCACCCGTGGTCGAGCGGTCATGATTACGCCGCGTGGGTCGAAGCGCTGGTGCACGGTATGCGCAATTTTACCGGGCTGAAATAAGGGTAAACACATAAAAAAGCCCGGCAGCGCAAAGGCTGGCCGGGCGTGCATCATGCGGCGATTTAGCGGGCTACCACAAAGCGTTTATCGTCGTCCATATAGGCTTTTTCACCCGCCGGGGCGACGATAGAACCAAAGTTCATGTGGCCGCGCAGTTTCCAGTTGGCAGGAATGTTCCAGGTGCGCTGCACGTCGGCATCAACCAGCGGGTTGTAATGCTGCAGGTTTGCGCCAATTCCTTTCTCTGTCAGCGCCAGCCATACAGCATACTGCGCAATGCCGGTGCTGTGTTCGGACCAAACCGGGAAGTTATCGGCATAGGCGGCAAACTGTTCCTGCAAACCTTTCACCACATCCTGATCTTCAAAAAACAGCACGGAACCGGCGGCGGCAGCAAAGCCATCAATTTTTTCTGACGTGGCGTGGAAGTTCTCTTCCGGCACGATTTTCCGCAGTTGCTCACGGGTCAGTTCCCAGAACTGCGCATGTTCTTTACCCAGCAGGATCAGCGCGCGGGAACTCTGTGAGTTAAACGCCGACGGCGCCTGACGAATGGCTTCTTTAATGGTTTCAATCACAACGTCATCTGCTACCGGCAGGTTTTTACCCAGGGCATAAATGGTTCTGCGTTGTTTCGCTAAGGCGAGAAAGTTGTCTGACATAACTGCTCCTGAAGTTGACCGTTCAACAGCCGCCGGGGCGGTCTGAGAAAACAAAGCGTTAAAAATTTTCTGCAACGGATTCATGTTCGCCTGATCCTGGTAGTGATAGCGCCCCGTTACGGGGCGACTTTTTTATTTGCTCAGTACTGCGGTCATATACACGCGGTTGTCGGTACGGGCGCTGGTAATTTTGTAAGAGGCATTCGCCTGTTCTGCCTGCGCGGCGATTTTTGCTTCTGCGCCGCTAAGGGTAGATGCGCTGGCGCTGATGCTTTGTGCAAAAGAACCGAAAGAGATAGCGGAAAGGGCAGCAACTGCAACGAAAGTTTTGATGAATTTCATGGTCGTATTCCTGTTCAGTTTTGTTTGGGAAGGGCTGGTTTGCCCTGATGTGATAAATCATAAGCCTGCGAATCGCTGAAAAAAAGCGGAACAATTTGCGGATAAGATTCAAAAAAATAGAACAAGAATGGAGTGGGTTATGCAGGTCAGGAAGGGGGGTTAACCCTGCCGCCTACAGGCAAGGGCAGGGGATTAAGGTTCTCAGACCGCCAGCCAGCGTCGCCAGATAAAGCGCAGCACAAAGAACTCAATGGTGCCAAGCAGTAAAAACCACAGGCAGTAAAGCAGGGTATAGAGCTGATTGAGATCCAGCAGATGGAACCACTGCATCAGGTTTTGCGCCAGTTGCAAACCCAGGCTTGGCGCAGGCAGCAGCAACACAGAAATGAATGCCATCAGCAGAATACCTGCCAGCGTGACCACGGATTCTAAAGGGTGTTTCATAAGCGTCTTTGGTAGTGAAAAGTCGCATTGTCGGGGAAAGCTGGCGTGAGCGCAACGTTCCCCAACGGACCATCAGGCTACAACAAAGCGGTCAACCAGGGTTGCCATCGTTTCAGACTGCTGATCCAGCATCTGGCTGGCGCTGGCGGCGCTGGCTACCAGTCCGGCATTCTGCTGGGTCACTTGCTCCAGCTGGTTCAGCGCCTGGTGCACCTGGGAGACGCCGAGCGATTGTTCGCTGGCCGCACGGGCAATATCACTGACGAACACCAGCATCTGACTGGTATTTGTTTTTGCTGCCTGCAACGCGCGATCGGAAGCCTGCACCAGCGTCACGCCCTGCTGGATCTGTTCCATATTTTTGGTAACCAGTTCGCGGATCTGGTGCGCTTCGTTGGCGCAACGTTGCGACAGATTACGAACTTCGCTTGCCACCACCGCAAAGCCTTTGCCCATCTCACCGGCACGCGCCGCTTCGACGGCGGCATTCAGCGCCAGCAGGTTCGTCTGGAACGAGATTTCATCGATGGAACTGACAATGTTGGAGATCTGTTCGCTGGATACGCGGATCGCGCTCATGCTATGGCTGGCTTCACCTGCAACCCGACTCGCTTCCTGAACCTGTTTCTCCATCTCTTCGGTCAGTTTTTTCGCTTCGTTGGCGTTATCCGCCGTTTGATTCACGGCGGTGGCAATTTGCTCCATGCTGGCTGCAGTTTCTACCAGCGATGCGGCCTGCTCGTCCGTGCGGGAGGCCAGATCCTGATTACCGCCCGCAATCTCTGAACTGGCGCCGCGCAGCACATTCGCCCCGTGTTTAATTTCACTCACAATGTGCTGAATATTTTCGATGGCCTGGTTATATGCACGGTTAAGCAGTGAGAGTTCATCCGTGCCGGGAACCTCCAGCCGCTGGGTCAGATCGCCGTTCATCCCTTCAATGGTCGAAAGGGAAGTATGAAGCTGGCGATGAATGCTACTGGCGACCAGCAGGGCAAAAAATAGCGCAATAATCAGCGCGGCAACGCTTATCACCGCAAAAAACACAACACCATGCCAGGCTTTATCTGCAAGGGCTTGTGCCGTTTGCAGCAGCGAATTGGCGGAAGCGTCTTCCACTGCTTTCAGCACGGAAATGCGATCGGTCTGCGCTTTAAACCAGTCGGCTGGCGCAATACCGAAGCCACCCGTCGCGGCATGATCAAGCGCAACCTGGCGCAATTCCAGCGCATGCGTAGCCTGCGGAGTTTGCAACTGCGCGGCCAGTTTTTCGTTGACGCTGGCGGTACTGAAGGCACGGGTCGCAGCCAGCCAGGATTGTTGTTTTCCCACCACTTCATTGAGCTGGCGGAACTGCCCATCGTTAAAACGGTCGGCAGAGAAAACGTTCGACATCAGCGCGCGCTCCACGCCAGTCTGCTCTTTGGCGTTTAACACGCTGTAGTATGCGGCCAGCTGATTGACAATGTCGCCATTGTCGGTGAGTTGGCTGATACCGCCCACGACGTTGAGTAAGTCGCTGATAATCGCGCTATACCACCCTAACGACTCGGTACCGCTGACGCTCTGATTACGCACCTGCTGGCGAAAATCCTCCAGCCCTTGCTGGTGCTGACGGAACTGCTCCAGTGCACGACGAATATCATTATTGGCGTTTTGTTCCGGGAATTGTTTAAGGGCCGCGGTGAATTGCGCGATGGCCTGTGCAGAAAGCGGATATTGCGCTGACAATTCGCCGGAGAATTGCTGGCCTTTACTGCCTAAATAGCCGGCGCTAAGCCCACGCTCTTTTTGTAATTCCTGAATGACATTGCCGGCGTTTTTTGCCAGTTCCGTCAACGAGATAATCGTGCGCATCTGCTGGCCTGTTTCCACGCGCGACAGGATGCCGCTGGTGGCCAGCCAGATTAACGCAAACAATAACGGCAGCAGTGCTAACAGTAATTTTGCTTTCATCGAAAAACGGTAGATCCAACTCATAAATATGCCTCATGTTTGCGATTGCTCATATTTGTTATCGGAATACAGATTGGCGGCTTTATTTTAACGTCAGGCTTGTTGATATTTATCAATTCCGCTGATTTCTCCTACCACTTTAGAGGTATTATTGCTGGCGTAAATAAAGGCTTATTAAAAATAAGCCTTTAATGATTGATCATAATTATTAATGCATCAGCCCCTGAGGGAGGTATTGCCTTTAGCCCGCCGCCCATATTTCGGCATGCTTTTGCACCAGGCCAATCAGCGAGCCGCCATCAGCAACAAATTCGCGCATCAGTTGCGCCTCGCTTTTGCCGCGTTTTACGACCCTTGCCAGCTCATCCAGCGCACTTCCTGCGTTGAGCTTATCGGCCCAGGGGGCCAGCTTATCCAGCAGTTGCGCCAGTGAGTCAGCAATCGTGCACTGCTCGCCGGTATGCACATCTGTCAGCACCCCTTCCAGCCCATAACGGCAGGCCTGGAAACGGTTAAATTTATATAACAGATAATCCCGCTCCTGATGTTTAAACGGGCGCTCTGCCAGTAACCAGTGCGATAACGCCTGAATAAACCCGGCCACGTTAATGGCATGGGATAGGGTGAGAGGCGTGTCCATTACACGCACTTCAACGGTACCGAAATTGGGGCTGGGACGAATATCCCAGTGCAAATCTTTGATGCTTTCAATCATCGAGGTGTAGCTTAAACGACGAAATAACCCTTCAAACTCCTGCCAGTTTGCGACCCATGGCATTGGGCCGTTATCCGGGAACGAAGAAAAAATATTCAGCCGCGACGAGGCATAGCGGGTATCCGTACCCTGGTTGTAGGGTGAGGCAGCGCTCAGAGCAATAAAATGCGGCACGAATCGGGAGAGGCCGTGCAATAAATAGATCGCATCGTCGCCATTGGTGCAGCCAACATGCACATGCTGACCAAACACCGTGGCTTGCTGCATTAAATAGCCGAACGTCTCCAGCGTGCGGGAGTAACGTTCATCATGACAAATTTCCTGACGCTGCCATTTCTGAAACGGGTGCGTGCCGCCACCGCAGATTTGCACATGGTGCTGCGCGGCAGCCTGCAAAATAACATGCTGCATGGCGGAGAATTGATGCGCCGCCTGGTCAATGTTACGGCACACGCCGGTGGCGATTTCCAGCATACTTTCGGTAATGTCGTGCTTCACTTCTCCGGCGGAAACCTGACCTTCCACTGACGCAATCAGCCGCGAAGAGTCCTGGCTCAGGTCGTATCCCGGCGGGTTGACCACCTGGAGCTCCAGTTCAATACCGAGGGTAAAGGCGTCGGAAACATGAAAATCGGCAAGTGGCATAGCGGCCCCTTCTGCAATGTGTTTCCTCAAGTATGGAAGTGAAAAGGCGATCCTTCCTGCGCAGCACCTCCGGCTGCTTAAAATGTCAGCATAACTGCGCCAGTTGTTCGCGCAGCACTTCCACACCCGGTGCGATTGCCTCCGGATGAATAGCGTGAAAGCCCATCCGGAAAAAGTTATCTGGCGGGGCATCCTGTAGAAAATGGCGCGCGCCGGGTTCAATAAGAACGCCTGCGTGTGCGGCGCGCCAGGTGAGTTGCTGGGTGCTGATCTGCGCCGGGGTGCGGAGCCAGAATGCATTGGCATGCTCGCTACCCGGCATGGCTTCGCACTCCGGCAGGAAGGTGCGCAGTGCGTGATGCAGGCAGTCCCAGCGCCGGGCCGAGTCATCGTGGTAGCGGCGTAAATGGGTTTCGTAGTGTCCCTGGGCAAGAAAATGCGCCATCTGATATTGAATGTTGGTCGGTGGATGGCGATAAACCAGGCGGCGCAGGGCGCGTGCCTCATCAATAATTTCCGGCGCGGCGACCATATACCCAAGCCGCAGACCAGGCGACAGAGCTTTCGACAGGCTGCTGACGTAAATCACCCGCCCGCTGCGATCGCTGGCTTTTAATGCGGGCAACGGGTTTTGCATAAAGTTACTTTCCGAGTCGTAATCATCCTCAATGATCACCGCATCGTGGCGGGTGGCATAATCCAGCAGCTCTGTGCGGCGGGCTTTACTCATGGTCACCCCGGTCGGCACCTGGTGCCCCGGCGTGACATAGTAGTAGTCGCACGGTGTTTCATTGAGCACCAGTCCTTCGCTGTCCACCGGGTGCGGCACAATCTGCGTATCGCTTAATAAGAAGGTGTTAATCGCTTCGCGAAAGCTGGGGTTTTCTACGGCGACGCGGGTCGTGCGCGACATTAACAGGCGCGTCAGCAGATAAAGGGCATTTTGCGAGCCTAGCGTAATCAGGATCTCATCCGGTGCGGCGACAATTCCACGTTTGGGCAGTACGCGGGTGCGGATCTGCTCAATTAACATCGGTACATCCTGGTCAATATGATCAACCACCCATGCCGGATCGCGCACCCCGCCGTGCAGCCAGTTTGCCGCCGCGCGCCAGGTGGCAAGTGGGAATTGCTGGGTATAGGGCTGACCGTAAATAAACGGATAACGGTAATGCATCCAGCCTGCAGGTTTGAGGATGGATTCCTGCTGACTGGGGGTAATTTTCAGGCGATTGCTCCAGTGTGGTGCAAGGCTCTCGCATTCGGGTGCAGGCTGCCCGTTCGTTTGCCCGCAACTGTAGTAATCCGGGTGCAGGTAGTAACCACTGCGTGGGCGGCTCACCAGGTAGCCTTCATTGACCAGGCTCTCAAAAACCAGCGCGGTGGTATTACGTGACACATTGAGCTGGCTGGCAAGCTGACGGCACGAAGGCAGCGGCGTATCGGCCGGGAAAATCCCACTCAGAATGGCGTTGATTAAGGATTCGCGCACCTGTTCCTGCAATCCACGCTGGCCGTCAAAGTTTACATTCAATAAATGGCGAATCATGCCGTACTCCTCTTTCAGCAGTGCTTTACTGGGTGGAGCAAAATCCATACCAGCTTCCTGGTAACTGACACATCCTTTTGCAACAACTGGCTCTATTCACAACAGCGTAAGCCTCCCTATTGTAAAAACGCAGTCACAAAAACCGGACGACTTATTAGTTTCGGCATATATCTTGCAACGCTTCCAGCACACCCCGGATATACCGGTCTGGCACATTAAATAAGGGTGGAAAGATGAAAAAAGTATTCGGCAAATATTGCCTTGCAGCCATGATGACGCTGGCATTTTCTTTACACGCAGTGGCCGCTGATCTTCCTGAAATCGAAAAATCCGGCACGCTGAAAGTGGCGACGGAAGATGATTATGCGCCGTTTAACTTTATGAATAACGGCCAGACAGACGGGTTTAATAAAGACATGCTCGACGAATTACGCAAATATGCGAAATTCAATATTAACCAGAGTATTTTACCGTGGACGGGCTTACTCGCGGCGGTCTCTACCGGCCAATATGATATGGCATTAACCGGGGCGGTTATCACCGATGAGCGCCTCAATGTATTTAATTTCACTCCCCCCTGGGCCTCGGCGCAGCACTATTTTGTTAAACGTGCAGACGATAAAACATTAAATACCATTGCCGACCTGAGCGGTAAAAAAGTGGGCGTACAGGCGGGCAGTGCTCTTCTGGCGCGTTTGCCGGAGCTGAAAGCGATGCTGGAGAAAGTCGGCGGCAAGCTTGGCCCGGTAGTTGAGTATCAATCCTACCCGGAAGCCTATGCCGACCTGGCGAACAAACGCGTTGATTATGTGATTAACGTGGTGATTTCAGTTAACGATTTAGTGAAAGCGAAGCCGAAAGTGTTCGCTAAAGGACTGGCGGTGTCTGGCCCGGGTTATATGGCGTGGCCGATTTCGAAAAGCTCGCCGGAACTGCTGAAATTTATGACCGGGTTTATGAACCACATGACGGAAACCGGCAAGCTGGCGGAGTTGCAGAAAAAATGGTTTGGCGAAACCTACGACCTGCCAAAAGAGCCGATCACCAGTGCCGATCAGTTTCATAAGTTAGCGGGCATTTAAGGGCAACGCGGCGGGCAACCGCCGCCTGTTTTAACAGGAGGGAACATGGACTTAATTTCATGGCAATTGTTGATTGAAGGCGCATGGACGACCCTCTGGATCTCGGGTGTGGCCATTGCATTCGGGGTGGTTATCGGCCTGATCATTGCTTTCATTCGCATGATGAAGGTCCCGTTTGTTGATCAGTTTCTGGTGGTTTACATCAGCCTGGCGCGCGCCACGCCGTTGGTCACGCTGGTGCTGTTCCTGTTTTTATCCCTGCCAACGCTGGGCATCAATCTGGATAAGACGCTGGCGGCTATCGTGGCCCTGACGCTCAATACCTCGGCGTTTAATGCGGAAATCTGGCGCAACGCCTTTCGCAATTTCCCCCGCGAACAGCGGGAGGCGGCGGAGTCGGTGGGAATGCGGCGCTGGACCTACTTCCGGCAAATTATGCTGCCGCAAATGTGGATAGAGAGCCTGCCTGCGCTGGTCAACGAGATGTCTTTTTTGATCAAAGGCAGCCCGGCAATTGCGGTAATCGGTGTGGTGGATCTGACGCGTGTCACCAACCGTATTTCATCGGTAACGTATGAACCGCTGTCGCCGATCCTTGCCGCCGGGCTGTTGTATGTCTTGATTATCGGCCTGCTATTGAAGTTGCAGGGCATGGCGGAACGTAAAGCGAAGCGCCTGGCGCGATAAAAAGGCGGAGGAGTTATGAATCAATGGGGAATTATCTGGGCGGCGCGAGAGAGTTTTTTTAACGGGCTGCTGTCGACGCTTGAACTGTTTATTACTGCCGCCGTGGTGGGGTTACTTATTGGCGTGGTGCTGTGTTATGTCATGGAATGTCAAAACCGGGTGGCCCATCGACTGATTATCGCTTTTATAAGCCTGATGCGCGCTCTGCCATTTTTGATCCTGGCGTATCTGCTTTATTACGGGCTGCCGCAAATAGGGATCAGTATGGACGCCTGGACGGCAGGGTTATTCGCGCTGGTGATTTATCATGGCGCCTATTTCTTCGAAATATTACGCAGCCAGAGAAGGCTCTTTTCGGCGGGCTATATTGAGGCGGCAGTGTCTCAGGGTTTCTCACGTTATAAAATATTCCGCCGTATTGTATTGCCAAATATTTTTTCATCTGCGTTGCCCTTGCTGGGTAATCAACTCATTATTTGCCTGAAAGACACTGCCTTTCTGTGCATTATTACCGTGCAAGAGATCACCGCCGCCGCTAATAGCGTGCAATCCACTTACTTTATTCCGTTTAATGCCTTTATTGTCGCTATTGCGCTCTATTGGGGGATCAGCATTCTGCTGGAGTTGCTGATTAAGCGGTTAAGTCATTACGGCGCTAAAAGAGGAATGACCCATGCCTGAATCAACGGCGGTAAGTATCAAAAACGTGTCCAAACAGTTTGATAATGTCGAAGTACTGCGCGATATCAACCTGACGGTAGAAAAGGGCACCGTGGTGAGCATTCTTGGTTCCTCAGGATCCGGGAAGTCAACACTGTTGCGCTGTATGAACTGGCTGGAGCAGCCGGATCGCGGGGAAGTGCGCATCAGCGGTCAGCGTATTGGCGTGGATGAAAAGACCGGTAAAGCGATGTCGCACAAAGATCTCTCCCACATTCGTGAACGAGTGGGGATGGTGTTCCAGAGTTTTAACTTGTGGCCACATTTGACGGTGCTGGAAAATGTGACCGAAGCGCTGGTGCATGTGAAAGGCATGAAACGCGAGACCGCCAACGAGGTGGCGCGCCGTCAGCTGGAAAAAGTCGGCATGAGTCACAAGCAGGATGTCTACCCGATTACCCTCTCCGGTGGGCAAAAACAGCGCGTGGCGATTGCCCGTTCGCTGGCCATGTCGCCAGAAGTGATCCTGTTCGATGAACCGACTTCCGCACTCGATCCCGAACTGGTGAATGAGGTGCTGGGGGTGATGAAAGATCTTGCCGCGGAAGGCTATACCATGGTGGTGGTCACGCACGAGATGGATTTTGCCCGCCAGGTGTCAGATGAGGTGGTGTTTCTGGAGAAAGGCTTGCTGATTGAAAAAGCCCCACCGGAAAAGTTTTTCACCGATCCGGATTCGGACCGGGTGCGTAAGTTTTTACAGTCCAGCCGCTAAACTGTTTCCGGATACCGCAGCCCGCCCACCTGTGATGTGAACGGGCTGCTATCGCGAGGGATCAGTGAAATCTGCGCTCCCGGTTTTGCAATTTACTCATAATGAATTTTATCCGCTCTCCTTCACTCATAAAGGCGGCATTTAGTCCATTTCGTTGTAATTGACAGATATGCTCTTTCGTGAGGCCGACATCGTTAACCGCGCGTTCATACTCTGAACGGAGGGTAATGCCTTCCACAAAGGGATCATCCGTGTTCAGTGTGGCCAGAATGCCATGTTCCAGAAAGGTTTTTACCGGATGCTGGCTCAGATGCTGGACAGTGTTCGTTTGCAGGTTTGAGGTCAGGCAGCATTCAACCACAATGCCCCAGTTCGCCAGATATTCCAGTAACCACGGATCGTTTACTGCCTGTACGCCGTGGCCGATTCGCTCCGCGCCCAGCAGCTTTATCGCATCCCGGATGCTTTCAGGCCCGGCAGCTTCGCCTGCATGTACCGTCACGCGGAACCCTTTTTCGCGGGCTTTGGCAAAGTGTTCGGTAAATAAACGGCAGGGATAGTTGAGTTCATCTCCCGCCAAATCCACCCCAACGATGTCGTCTTTGTAGGCTAACAGTGCGTTCAGTTCTGCCATACAGGTGTCTGGCCCCCAGGTGCGGCTTAAAATGCCGATAAGGTTGATGCCAATCGGGAATTCAGCCATTCCTTCACGCACACCATCAATTACCGAACGCACAACACCTTCCAACGGTAAATCAAACGCTTTCGCCATGTAATAGGGGGAAAAACGCAGTTCTGCGTAATCCAGACCTTCAGCGAAAGCGCTGTAAACATTTTGCCTGGCGACAAACTGACAGGCCTCCAGCGATCCTAATACGCTGACGCCAATATCCAGTTTCGCCAGGAAGGAGAGCAGATCCGGTTGAAAATTTGTAACTTGTACATGAGGACGAAGTTTTTCCGGTTCGTAAGAGGGGAGGTCTACGCCATATTTTTGTGCCAGCATAATGATCGTGTTGATGTCGATATTGCCATCAAGATGCCGATGCAGATCCACTAAGGGGAATTTTTTAAGCAACATCCGAATGCCTTTATGAATTATCGTTGTGCAACAAAAGTGGCAGAGTTAACTCTGCCACCTGTGGGTTAACTAGCGAATAAAAGTAATGACATAATTACCAAGATGCCCACCAAGATAGACACCGACTACGCCCATGACGCCGGGTAAATACGGAGGTGCCGGAATGGGTAATTTTATAAGCGTAAAAAGTGTTCCCACAATGATACCGGCGAGAGTGGCCAGTAATACATCCATACTTACTCCTTAACTAGCTGTGCACGAATCGTTTGATAGTACTCATCATCAATAATGAATTTCCGCATAAGCCATGCGACCAACAAATGGAATACACCAGGAATCAGCGTCATCATTAATGATATGGCGGCCAGGGAAGTATCTGGTTGTACACTGTCCGGTGTGTAATTGGCGTAACTCAAAATATAACCTACAAGGCCGCCTGCCAGACCCATTCCTAACTTCTGGAAGAATAAAATCCCGCCAAAAGCCAGCCCGGAAACACGCTCTTTATTTTTAACTTCACCGTAGTCTACGGCTTCAGCAATTGAAGCCCAGTACACCGGCAATTGCATATCAGCCAGGAAAGTAATAATGAAATAGAAGATAAATGCCAGAACCAGAGCATCTCTTCCAACGACCATAAACATAACGGCGCTAAAAATAAATGTCGCCGCCTGTGAAATTCTGAACATGGTCAGTTTATTCATCCGCTTAGCGGCAAAATTTGCGCCGAACATCGACAGAATCGATGCGACAACGCCCGTGGTTAAAAACAGTGGGATGAGCGCGTCACCGCCATTCAGATAGTATTTTGCGTAATAAGCTGCTACCGCACTGCGCACGGAGCCGCCCAGCATAATTACCAGAATAACGATACCGAGTATCATCCACTGATCATTTCTCAGCAGGGAGCGAAACTGCTGTGATAAAGGAATGCGACTGGGTGTGTGAGTGATCCTTTCTTTGATAGTGAAAAAACAGTAAAAACACAACAGTGTGCCTAAGGCACCCATTGCGGCCATCGCAATTTGATAGCCGCTGGCCAGATTTCCCTCTCCCAATTTAGCTGCTGCAAACGGTACGATAATCGATACGAGGAACATGCCGATTTTCGTCATTACAAAACGATAGGTGTTGGCGCTAAGCCTTTCGCGACTGTCATCGGTGATTACGCCGATAACAGAGACGTAAGGAATGGCAATAAATGTATATGCCAGTGTCAGTAGAATATAAGTAGCATAAGCCCAGATCAGTTTGCCGAGGTAGCTGAAATCAGGGGTAATAAACATCAACAAGATAGTGATGCCGAAGGGGATGGCGAATATTAACAGATACGGGCGATAACGCCCCCAGCGGCTACTGGTCTTGTCAGTGATCATACCAATGAGCGGATCGATAATCGCATCCAGCACTCTTACCGTCAGCAGCAATAAACCCACATCCGCTGCTTTCAGTTTAAAAATATCCGTATAGAAATAGGCGACGATCAACTGCATTGACATCATGACAATGGAAATTGCCATGTCACCGGCACCAAACCCAATTTTTTCTCGAATGGTGAGTTTCATAAGAACCTCGGTGGCAAGAACGTGGGTACATTCGTACCCACGGTTCAGGTTTAGTTATGTCAGAAGGAGTAAGTTACGCCGGTACGGTACAGAGCCTGGCGGTTGCTGGATGTTTTATCCGGCCCTTTTTCATCAGCAATACTGAAGTAAGGGAACCATGAGCCCCACTGGTAACCCACACGCGCAGTGACGCGGTAGTTTTTGTTGCCATTATTCCAGGTCAGGTACTCGTTATCGTTGTAAGTCACGTTCAACTGGTACTGGAAGTTTGTCCCTTCCGGACGGTAATCCAGCCACCAGTCGTAACGGATGTTATTACGATCGGTATTGCCATAGGATTTTGACTTCGCGGTTGCTCTATCCATGTCATAACGGAAGCGGAAAGAGGTGCGCCACACTTTGCTAAAGTTATATCCCGCTGTTACGCCATATTCATAGGTGCTCCAGTATTCGCTGGAATCAAGCCAGAACATCGGTTCCAGCCAGAATTTTTTATCTTCCAGCGGGTTAAAACGATACATGACAGAGAAACCATGACCATTATTATTGAACTGCGAAGGATCCCAGGTATTTTTGGAGCCTTCTTTTGAGTTGTAGCGCAGTTCGCCAATCATGCCGAAACCGTTTTTGAAGAACATACCCATTTGCACACGGTCATTAAAGTTATGTGATTTGGCATAATATTCATTCTGCCAGTTAATGTACCCGTGTGGCATTTCGGCATGTACCAGTGGCGCCATCAGAACAAAAGATGGTAATAAGCAGAGGTGTTTAATTTTCATGATAAATATCCTTAATTATGCTGTGCTGTCAGAAATAGAAATGACGCTGCCTTATGCTTTGTTTATTTCTGACAAAGCTAATCTGCAAAAAATGTAATCATCATTTTTCTGTAGTAAAGCTCTAAGCGAGTGATATACATTCTCAATTTTATTCCGGGTATCTGTTCTCCTTCGCCACTGATTTTATATTTAGATGCCTGCAATATAATTATTGGAGGTATTTACCGTGTTTCTGAATTAAACCTAACAAAAGGCTGGTGTAGACCAAAGTGGTTTTGTCTTGATCTGTGATGGTGATCATGTTAAAGGCTTGACTTATTTTAATTTTATGCATATCGGATTGAAAACAAACGATTATTTGAAATAGAGTGTGATCCGGGTTACATTTCATTACGAATGCAATTGTGATGCTTTCATCGGGATAGTATTTATTGGTGTAGACCAGAAGGGCAAACAAAAATGAAAAATGAAAAACTCAGCGAGAACTTGAACCTGGAAGGACAAAGTAAGTACAAGCAGATCATAGACATAATGATAGAAAAAATTGTTTCCGGGCAGTGGGCGGCTGAATTTGTCATCCCCTCGGAACGTGAGCTGGCAGAAGGATTTGGCGTCAATCGCATCACCGTCAGAAAAGCGATTGCCCATCTTAAGCAGCGTGGCTATCTGCACAGTGCGGCGAAACAAGGCAACTACGTTTTACCACCCCGAAGCCATGATTCTCATCTGCTTTACAGCTTTAGCGATGATATCAAGCGTAACGGCGGTAAACCCGGGCAAACGGTACTTGAATTTAGCTATGTGCCCGTCAGCGAAGTCACCAGGACAAACCTGCAGATGCCGTTAACCATGCAAACAGTATTAAAAATTAAAAGGATAAGATTCTCTGACACTACCCCGATGGGCATTCAGACCTCTTATCTGAAACTGAAGCCAGAGCAGAAAATAGACAGGCAGGAATTGGAAGACCGGGGTTCTCTTTATCATTTGCTTGAAGAGAAATATGGCATCGAAATGGTAGAAGCCTATGAGTCCATTGGCGCGCGACTACCTTCTGCAGCCGAAAGACAACATCTTGAAATTGGCAGCGATGAAGTGGTGCTGACCACCTCGCGCATAACCTATGCCAGTGACAGGAAACCCATTGAATATGTGGAAACGATTTATCCGACCAGTCGTTACGTTTACCAACTGAAGGTGAGTAAGGACACGTTTGAATATTAAAGGAGAGTTGTAATGTGTCAAATCAGACAGAAATACGATGATAAAGTTTTAGGTGCACTCGCATGTGCGGGCATGGGCGATGCGCTTGGCGCGGCGACTGAGCTTTACAGTATTGACGAGATCCTCGAACGTTATCACGGCTTTATTGCTGATTTTCAGACGCCGCCAAATGATACATTCGCCGGTTCCCTGGGGGGCATTGCCGGATTGATTACCGATGATGCAAGCCAGATGTATGTCTTTGCAGAGGGATTGATCAAGACGGGGAAAGCGCATTTCGATACCAGTGCCTGGACAGAGTGCCTGCTGCGCTGGGCATCGATGGAGCCTTATGCAAACTATAAGGGACCGACGACTGAGCAGGTCGTGAAGGCGCTAAAAGAAGGGAAACCGACTAACACAATCGGTCTTATCGGAACCTCTTCCCGCCAGGCGCCAAATGTAGGCACCACCAATGGCGCAGCCATGCGCGTTGCGCCAGCCGGGCTGGTATGGCCGGGCCAACCCGAAAAAGCTTGCGAACTGGCATTCGCAACCTGTTTACCGTCTCACGATACCAACATTGCGATTGCCAGCGCGTGTGCAATCGCTACGGGGGTTTCCACCGCGATGCTTGCCGATGCGACAGTCGAGAAGATTATTGCCAGTACGCTTCGCGGGGCTGAATACGGTGAGGAGCTGGCAGCGCAGCGTTGTAGGGTTGTTGCAGGGCCGAAAATCGGTAAGCGTTTGAAGCTGGCGCTGGATATTGCCCAGAGTAATAGTCGCCTTGAAACCTTCTTGCGAGAACTGGAAGGGTACGTTGGTAACTCCGTTAACGCGCATGAATCTGTCCCCTCGGCGATTGCGATATTCGCCTTCTGCCAGGGCGCACCGTGGCAAACCATCCATGCGGCGGCGAATGCGGGAAATGATACTGACAGTATTGCCACGATGGCAGGTGCGATGGCAGGCGCATATAAAGGTTTTGCCGCATTGCCATCCGATAAATATCAATTTTTCTATCAGGTGAATAAAAAAGATTTTGATGTGGAACGTATTGCTCAGGAATTAAGCGCCCTCTGCTAACCTGGAGGAGTCATCAAAATGAGTACGGCAAAAGAACGGGATACGGCATCGGCAATTATGCCGCTGTCGGCAACCCGAGAAGAAGTTTCAGCAATCACACATTACATAAAGCATCATAATATTAATGATGCGAGAAGCCAGGCTGCGGCTTTTATTAATGTGCAAAGTGTGCGTCAGGTATTGCTGGTCGGATCGGGTGACTCCTATGCTCTGGCATTATTATATGCAGCCATGATAAATAGCATAACGTTACTTCCGGCGCGGGCAATCCAGTCCTATGAGTTTATTAGTGAAAAAACGGAATATTTAGACAGTTCCTGGTTAGTTGTCGTTTTGAGTGCAAGTGGCCGGGCATCACCCGTGCTTGATGCCTTAATTAAGGCTCAGCATACACGTGCCCAGGTACTGGGAATAACGAATAATACAGGAAGTTTATTTGCTACTCAGGCTCAGAAATTGCTGGTTACGCAGGCGACAAAAAAGGGGATGCCTACCCAGAGTACCTTTGCTATGGCGCTATTTCTTGATGCAATAATCGTCATTTTGCATCCGGAATATGCCAAAAGGTACAAGCCACAATTTCATAAGCTTTATCTTTACGCGAAATATTTGCCAGATGTCTCCCGTCTCTCGCGTGGGGAAGAGTTGATGCAATACCTGTTTAGTAAACGGGTGACGCTTTTAGGGAGCGGTGGAAATCTGGGGCTGGCGACATTGTTATCAAACCTGCTGTGGTGTGGACCGCAACTTACCAACCAGGTTTTACCTCTGGAGGAATTTGAGCATGCGCTACGCCTTAACCAATGCGGAGAACAGGATCTTGTCATTCTGTTTGATTGTACCGGAAGTCAGGGGGCTCTTGCTTATCATGTAAAACAGCAATTACGGAAAAAGAATGCCACAGTAATTCAGATTAATAACAGATTATTGAGTTTTGTGTTTAGTGGTAATTTTAAGATTTTTTCAAGTAATGATGATTGTCATTATTACGCAATGCTTGCCATCTTTAGCTTGATTATCTCTGCTACGGAAAAATATCTGTCATGTGGGGGAGAGCGGATCTCGCAGGAGTAAATAAAATGAAAACCTTTGATGTTGTTGCGGTTGGCAGTGGAACCGTAGATCTTATTTTTCGTGTACCCCGACTTCCTGGTAATGACGATAAAGTCGTTGGAAAAAAAGTTGCTGAGCTTATCGGTGGCACAGTCGCTAACTCTGCCTGTGTCATGGGACGTTTGGGATTACGTGTGACCTCATTATCAACTGCCGGTGATGATTATTATGCACAGGAAATCATTAATGATTTCCATAAAAATGGTGTTGATACGCGTTTTATTCTCCGCAAAACCGGCATCGCTGCCAATATGGCGATAATTTTCCTGGATGACTCAGGTGAAAAGGCACTGGTGTATGCGCCGAATGATGAAACAGAAACGTGTATGGTTCAGGCTCCGCAGGCGATTGACTGCAGCCGACTCGTTTATATCATGCCAGGACAACTCGACAAATTCCGTACACTTGCGAGGTATGCGAAAGAAAAAAATACCAAAGTTGTCATTGATGTAGAGTCGCATATTAAAAACAGTCAGCAGAATATTAAAGAAATATTATCTCTGTCTGATGTCGCGATTTTTAACAAGGAGGGCTTTCGCACCAGCCTGCAACAGGAGCCTGATGGCGACTTTTTACGCCAGCTGGTTGCAGAGCACGATCTGGATGCGCTGGTCGTCACCTGTGGTGGCGAAGGGGTTATCGCCTGTGACAGACAGGGGGTGGCTGTACACCCGGGCTATCGTGTACCTGTCGTCGACACCACCGGGGCCGGAGATACCTTCAATGGTGCTTTCATTTATTGCTATCTGAATAATCAACCGCTCGCCGACTCTTTGGGTTTCGCCAGCGCTGCGGCGGCAATTAACATCTCTCATTACGGTGCCAGAGGAAAATTATCTTCCGTGGAGGATGTCATCCAGTTCCAAAAACAATATCAATAACTTTGGGGGTAATTATGAAAAAGCTAACATTAGCTCATTGTGTTGCATTAGCCATGGCGTTCACCGCGCTTAATGCTTCTGCCGCAGGATCGGAATTGCGTTTTTTAAATGAATATTCAATTCCAACATCAACCAGTTATCAGAATGCGAAATTTGGTGGCTTATCCGGGATTGCTTATGATGCAGGTAAGCAAGTCTATTATTCGATTTCGGATGCGCGTAACACGACGGCGGAAGGCGTAGCGAGATTTTATACACTCAAAATCAACACCAATACTAAAGGTATTAAGCGCGTCGATATCCTCGACATGAAAGCGCTGAACGATGAAGCCGGAAATGCTTTTAAAGAACAAACGGTCGATGGAGAAGGGTTAGCGCTGACACCAGACAGAAAAAGCCTTCTCTGGACATCTGAACTGGGTAGCCCGCTTCGTTTGTCTTCTCTCGATGGCAAAATGAAGACGGATTACGCAGATAAGATTCCCGCTTCCTATAATGCAGGCGGCGACCTGAAAAAAGCGCCGGAGGGTTTACGTAACGGTGCCACGTTTGAAGGAGCCAGCGTAACGCCAAGCGGCAAATACCTTTATGTCGCGGCGGAAAGCGCGCTCAAGCAGGACGGTGCAATTAGCACCACGGTAAACTCATCACCGGTACGTATTCTTAAGTTTGCTCTGCAGCCTGATGAACGCGTAGGCGAGTTGCTGGCTGAATTTATTTATAACGTTGATCCTATCCCCAAAGTCACGAAGCACGGTGTTAGCGATAACGGACTTTCTGAAATTCTCGCTATCAGTGATGATAAATTAATTGTGACTGAACGTGCCGGGCGAAACGCGAGTGAAGGGTTTAATGAGTTTGATTTTACTATCAGAACTTATCTTTCCGACCTTTCGCAAGCCAGCAATATCAAAGGTCAAAAAAGTATTACGGAAATCGAGAAGAAAAACTTGCTGCAACCTGCCACTAAAAAATTGTTGATTGATTTTGATGACTACACCAAAGCACCTGATTGTATTGAGGCGATGACGTTTGGTCCGTTAGTGAAGGGGAAGAAGTCCTTAATCTTTGTTTCTGATAATAACTTCCAGCCTTATCAATCCACCAAGTTCTTTATGTTTGTGGATGACAACGGGGTGCTGAATTAAATACGTTGCTGATTGCAGGAGGCAACATGCTATTTTTACGCAATTTATTATTGTCACTCATCATACCGTTTCTGCTGACTCTGTCAGTGCAGGCCAGTACGCCTGAAAATACAGGTTCGTTGCAGCTGACAATTTTGCATACCAACGATCATCATGGTGCGTATTGGCAAGACAAATCCGGCAATAATGGATTGGCTAACCGCTATGCGATGATTGAACGTATTCGCAAAGACGTGGCCGCGCAGGGAGGCGCGGTTTTATTACTCGATGCCGGTGACGTCAATACCGGCACGCCGGAATCAGATCTGTTGCTCGCTGAGCCCGATTTTAAGGCAATGGCGACGATCGGTTACGATGCAATGACGTTGGGGAATCATGAGTTCGATAATTCTCTTGATATTCTACGTCGCCAGCAGGAATGGGCCGGATTTCCTTTTCTTTCCGCCAATATTTACGATATCAAGACGCAACATCGCGCTTTTACGCCTTATTCAATCATCAAGAAAAAAGGATTGAAAATTGGCGTGTTCGGTTTGACCAGTGTGGATACCAAAGTCGTTGGCAGTAAAACGGTGTTGGCTAATCTGGATTTCAGATCGCAGGTCGATGAGGCGCGCAACGTATTAGCGGAGATGGCCAAAGAGAAGCCGGATGTCGTGATTGCACTGACGCACCTGGGGTATTACTACGACGGTCATCACGGTTCCAGCGCGCCGGGCGATGTTGAGCTGGCGCGAGCGCTTCCTGCTGGTCGCGTTGATATGATTATTGGCGGGCATACTCACACTGCTGTCTGCATGGGCGAAAAGGCGCTAAATAAAGAGTGGAGTAAGCAGGGAGCCTGCCAACCGGATCGCCAGAATGGCATCTGGATTATGCAGGCGCTGGAGAGTGGGCGTTACCTCGGCAGAGCGGATTTTACCTGGCATGACGGCAAACTGACGTTAAACCGGTATCAACTGTTACCTGTAGTCGCGTCTGATGAGGTGAAAACGGCAGAGGTTCAGGCAGTTTTCACCGTGCTGGAAAGCTATAAAAAACACATTGATGCGCAATTAAACGTGCCGGTTGGCGTATTCACTCAGGCTTTCGAAGGTGAACGTGAGAGTGTGCGTTCACGTCAGACCAACATGGGTGAGTTAATTATCGCCGCTCAAATGGACAAAACCCAGGCGGACTTCGGCATCATCAGCAGCGGAAGTATTCGCAGCGGCATCGGTGCCGGGCCGGTATCCTATCGTGATGTGCTAAAAGTTCAGCCGTTTGGTAACTCGGTGACCTATGTGTCGCTAACCGGTAAGGAGATTGTGGATTATCTCAATGTGGTGGCATTTAAAACACCCGGTTCGGGAGCGTATGCCCAGTTCCATAACATCAGTTTCGACCGGCAGGACAATACCGTTACCCATGTGCTTATTAACGGTAAGCCGCTGGAAATGGATAAAACCTACCGGATGAGTCTTCCAAGTTATAACGCAACAGGAGGCGATGGCTATCCGGAGTTAAGCCAGCATAAGGGTTATGTGAATACCGGATATATCGACGCTGAGGTATTGAAGTCTTATATCGCGCGTAAATATCCGTTATAAATTGTACGATTTCTCGTTATACATTAACGGCCACCGGATGTTGCGGTGGCCATATTATTTATCCGCGACTATTTGGTGCGCTGCGGGATCATATGCACAGGTCGCTGTCTGACGATGTTGCCGTAACGATAATCTCGGATAACCGCATCAGGATCGTTCCAGATTTCTTCATCCACTTCTTCCAGGTCAATTTCCAGACCAAACTCACCTTTTTGCACATGTTTAACCTGAAAAACGGTATAAGCAGGATAAAGCACTTCTGCCTGTTTAATATGCGTCAGTTGTGTAATATTGCGCCCACTGGTTCCAACCACATTTAAAATTGCCGTGTCGGAATGAAAACCTGAGCCAAAACGCTGGCGCATAATGAATTCTGCGGCAACGCCCTTAGCCGCGCTGGTTGAGAAAAAGGTTTTTGTTGTGACGTAATCACCCGGTTTCCATGCTCTGCGTTTGCCATCTTTCCCGGTCGTAACGGTCATACTTCGCGTTACCGGTACACCCGATGTTTCATAGGTAAACCCTTTCTCGATAAAGGCACCGCGATAGGTCTTCCCTTTGTGAGAGGGCAGGCGGGATAACGCATTAATTAATTCAACCCCTTGCCCCATATGGTAACCCTGTGCTTTTTCTTGTTCGTTCAGCTCCCTGAACCCCAGGGTGATGGTATGAAAAGGGAGCGACTCTTTACTGTAAAGGTTGATGATATCGCGCTCCGCCTGTGTCAATTTTTTTACCCCGCCACTGGCAACGGACGCAGAATGTAAACGCTGGTGCCAGGACTTCGCCAGATCGCTGACGGAATTTGCGAACGGGTTAACACGCTGGTCGCTTAAAATTTTATTGCCTGGGCTGTTTTGATCGTTACTCCAGAACTGGCGTTTTTTGAAGGCCTTGTCATACACCGGATCGCTGCCAGAGCGAAGGTTGTATTGAGGGCGGCGCTGCTTTGCTATTTGCGAACGTAGCATTGAGGATATTGGCCATGGCTCGATACCAACATCATCGACAAAAGCATCTGGATGCTCTTTGATATAACGGAGCAGTTTTTTTGCGCCGACATCGGTGGCGTTCACATACCGTTGCAGTGTCAACGGCCCAACGGCTTGCCGAATCGCGAGAGCCAAATCGGAAGGGTCCAGCTTTGACGTCGACGGTGTTCTTTTTATTTTTTCTCGGGTTGTTGCATCCTCCTGAGCGCGTAAACTTTCCAGATAGAGATAAAGAGTCTCTCCACGCGAAAGAATATTTTTAAACCGCTTATGGAGTTCGGGAAGGGAACCCGTCAGTAAAGTCGATGTGAGCGTGACATCACCCTGCGGCGTGAGTGCCCGGTTTATTTTCCCCAGAATGGCTTCGATACTGAACATGATCCGGCCCCCTTAATTAGCCCCTTTAATAAGCATGATGGCCTCCTGAATCCGTGCCAGAAACCGGATTAGAGAATCAGAATTCTCATGAATATTTCCCCGCATGCGGCCCGATAGCCTTTCCGTATGACGCTATAGCAATCTCGTAACGGCCCTGCCGTGGCGCCTGCAGTACCCTGAACGCCGTATTCATTCTGAAATGAGAGGTGAGGGGTGTCTGAATTGTCTTATGTGTCAGGTGAGCGTCACTCGGCGTGGTCAACCTACCTTGCACAGGTTGAGCGTGTGCTGCCGCTACTGGGTGAATTGAGTCACTGGGCGGATACGTTGCGTCACCCCCGGCGGGCGTTAATTGTCGATATTCCGCTGGAAATGGATGACGGCAGCGTGCGTCATTTTGAAGGTTACCGGGTACAGCACAACCTGTCACGCGGGCCGGGTAAGGGCGGGGTGCGTTTTCACCCGGATGTGACGCTGGAAGAGGTCATGGCGTTGTCGGCGTGGATGACCATTAAATGCGCGGCGCTGAATCTGCCGTTTGGCGGTGCGAAAGGGGGCGTGCGTGTCGATCCTGCGGCGTTATCACGCAAGGAGCTGGAGCGCCTGACCCGGCGTTATACCAGCGAAATTGGCATATTTATCGGTCCACAGCAGGATATCCCGGCGCCGGATGTCGGCACCAATGCGCAAATTATGGCGTGGATGATGGATACCTGGTCTATGAACGTGGGCGCACCGTCAACCGGCGTGGTGACGGGCAAACCGGTGCACCTCGGCGGCTCGCTCGGCAGGGTAAAAGCCACCGGGCGGGGTGTGTATATAACCGGATGCCGTACCGCGCAAACGCTGGGTATCGACGTGGCGCAAAGCCGTGTGGCAGTACAGGGGTTTGGCAATGTCGGCAGTGTGAGTGCTGAGTTGTTCCACCAGCATGGCGCGCGCGTGGTGGCGGTACAGGATCAGTTTTCCACCCTCTATCACCCTGACGGGATTGATATTCCGGCGTTACTTAACTGGCAGCAACAGCACGGTCGGATCAGGGGTTTCCCGGGTGCGGATACTATCGCCGATGCGGTTTTCTGGTCGCTGGAGTATGAGATCTTAATCCCGGCGGCGCTGGAGGGGCAGATCACCGCCGAACGCGCGGCCGGGCTGAGTTGCAAGCTGGTGCTGGAAGGGGCAAACGGGCCAACGTTGCCGGAAGCGGATGATGTGTTGCAGCAACGCGGCATTGTGGTGGTGCCGGATGTGATTGCCAATGCGGGCGGTGTGACAGTGAGTTACTTTGAGTGGGTACAGGACTTTTCCAGCTTCTTCTGGAGTGAAGAGGAGATCAATAACCGGCTGGACACCATTATGCAAAGTGCGCTGGATACGGTGTGGAATAAATCGCAGACGCTGGGGGTGACGTTGCGCACCGCGGCCTATGCGCTTGCCTGCGAGCGTATTTTGCTGGCCCGCAAAGACAGAGGGTTGTATCCGTAGGCTGGATAAGCGTTAGCGCTATTCGGGTATTTTTGTATGGCGATACTGATTTTATTTTTGCCAAAGACGCTGGAGCGGCGGGCCGGGGGGGATAAGGGGGGGCTCCCCTTATCCCGTTCATCGCATGAAGGGTTGAAATACTCACTGTACCATTCGTGAACGGAATCATTTCTCAATGCCTGAATTTGCGCCTATGCCCGGCGGCGCTAGTGCTTATCCGGCCATATTCAGGACGAGCGTATAATCCGCCCTTTGCGCTGGCGCTGGTCGCACCAAAGGGTGAAAATCCCCGCCAGCGCCACAATGACAGCGCCCAGCACGGTGGAATGTCCCGGCAGGCTGTCGAGAAACAGATACCCAATCACCATCGACCACACCAGCGTGGTGTAATCAAAAGGTGCCAGCAAAGAGGCATCGGCATACCGCAGGCCAAGGGTAACGAGAATTTGCGCCACGCCGCCAAAAAATCCGCAGCCGATCAATAAGAACCACTGCCTGCCTTCCGGCATTCTCCAGCCGAATGCCAGCGTTGCCAGACCAATTAAGGTGGTCATCAGTGAGAAATAAAAAACAATCGCGCCCGGTGATTCAACACCATTTAAAAAGCGGATCTGCACATTAGACGTGGCGGAGCACATTGCCGCTAACAGGGCAAAAACGGTTCCCAGCGCTGCGCCATTCATCATGAAACCCGCGGATAAAAAAGCACTGCCTGCAGACAGATTTGCCGCCAGCATAAGTAAAATACCGCTAAAGCCGACCCCGACGCCCAGCCAGCGGGAAAAACGCACCCGCTCTTTTAATAAAATGGCCGCCATGACCAGCGTAAATAAGGGGGCTGCATAACTGATCGCCGTTGCGTCTGCCAGAGAGATATAAACCAGGGCAAGATAGTTAAAATACATACCGCCGGTTCCGGAAAAACCGCGGACTAAATGACCGGGAATATTTTTGGTTTTAATACTCTGCCGCACGCTACCCTGCATCTTTAACCAGATAAGCAAAGGAAACAGCGCCACAAACGAACGAAAGAAAATGACCTCTCCGGTGGGAATGCTGCCCTGAAGCCCTTTCACGCAGGCCAGCATCAACGTGGCGCACAGCGCGGACATGATTTTCAGCAGCACCCCAAATTTGGCATTCATTCTTTTACCTTTTCGACATCAACGCATCAGGCACGCAAAAATCGCGTGTACGGCCTCACCTTAAAACGGTGAAAAGCGCCGCCGATAAGATAATTTCCCTCTGTCTGAATAACCTTTTCTTATTATGTTAATGCCTGACGATGGAGCGCTGAGTCATATAAATTGCGTATCCCACGACAGGGTTTCCCTCTTATGCCGCTCAGTATTAAGTCGATATATTGCCAAAACAGGCTTCGCCAGGTTATCTGGCGGCGCTGGCGCGAATCAGCGTGTATTCAACGAATTCATTTTCTGGGGAAAACATCATGACAGTAAAAAAAGGCGCACTGGCATTGCTGGCTTTACCGCTCTGTTTGGCCTCTTCATACGCAGCGGCGGATCTGCTTGGAGATATCACCGCCCGCGGCGATTTGAAATGCGCGGTCTATTCCGATGTCCCGCCGTTTTCTTCTCCGGACGCCAAAACACGCCAGCTTGCGGGAATGGATGTTGACCTCTGCCAGGCGCTGGCGCAGCAAATGGGGCTAAAACTGACGCTGGTGCCCACTTCCGTTGAGGCGCGTATTGCGGTGATTTCCACCGGGCGCGCCGATGTGTTGATTGCCAACCTTGCGTATACCAAAACCCGTGGTAACCAGATCCAGTTCAGCGACCCGTACTACGTGGCGAAAGAGATGCTGCTGGTGAAAAAAGCCAACGCGGATAAAACGCTCGCCGACTTTAAAGGCAAGCGCATCAGCGCCACCAAAGGCACCACCTCGGAACAATCAATTGTACTGAAAGGCGGGAAACCTGTGACGTTCCAGGACGCTGCGTCGGCATTCCTCGCGCTGGAGCAGAACAAAGCCGTGGGGTTTGTTACCAACACCATGACCGGCATCAAGATGATTTCGCAGGCCAAAAAAGACGGCATTGAGCTGGCAATGATCAAAGAACCGATGGCACTGGAGCCGATTGGTGTGGGCATGAAGCGTGATGAACCGGCGTTACTGGCGAAAGTGAATGGCAGCCTGAAAGCCATGGACGATAACGGCACTATCGACAAAATCTGGGATACCTGGATTGGGCCAAACACCGAATACAAAATGGTGCGCCAGGAGCGCGTCCAGCCGCTGGCTAACCTGAAATTTGAACCGCTGGAATAAGTTATGGCCTGGATAGCGCAAGACACCACGGCAATTGCCTTGCTGGATCATGCCGGGGAGATGACTCTCTCCACCATGGGCAGTCGCGCCTGGCTGGTGGAAGCGCCGGGCGAGTTTAGCCTTGCTGCCCAGCGCCGCATCTGGTCACTGGCGCAGATACTGGCCACATGGGATGAGGTGGAGTCGTTGATCCCCGGCGTCACGAATGTGCTGGTGCTGTTGCGCCGGACACCGGAGGATGCGGAGGCGGTCGTACAGCGCTTGCGTACGTGCTGGCAGCAGGCGCGTGAAATCCATCCACAGGGCAAGCGCATTGATATTCCGGTGCATTATGGCGGGGAACTGGCCTGCGATTTGGAGGCGGTTTGCCGCCATACCGGCTTGCCGGCCAGTGACGTTATTCGCCGTCACTACCAGGGCAATTACACGGTGGTGGCGCTGGGTAGCGCGCCGGGCTTTGGCTACTTACACGGCCTGGATCCGGCGCTTGCCACGCCGCGTAAAAAAGTACCGTCACTGAATATGCTCAAAGGCACTGTCACCATTGGTGGGCCGCAGACCGGTGTGTCGGTACTCACCGGGCCAAATGGCTGGAACGCCATCGGCTTTGCTGAGATCGAGGTCTTCGACCCCCTGGCATCGCCTCCGGCGTTGATGGCTCCGGGCGACACCATACGCTTTTTACCCGAAAGGATCGAACTGTGATTGAGATTGAGCGCACGGGTGCACTGAACACGGTGCAGGATCTTGGGCGCACGGCATTTCGCCATCTGGGGGTGTCGGTCAGCGGTGTGATGGATCCGTTGGCGCTGCGTGCCGGGAATCTGTTGCTGGGTAACGACGAGAATGCTGCCGCCATTGAAGTGCAGGTTTTTCCAATGCGCGTGCATTTTTTACAGGACACGGCGATTGCCATTACCGGGGCGGATTGCCGGGCCTTGCTGGACGGCATTGAACTGCCGCCATGGTGGGGCTGCCGGGTCAAAAAAGGCCAACGGCTGGAGTTGCGTTATCCCCGATCCGGTACGCGGGGCTATCTCTGCATTGCCGGGGGAATTGAGGTACCTGCGGTGCTTGGATCGCGCAGTACCGCGTTACGCGGCAGTTTTGGCGGTTTTCACGGACGCACGCTTGCCGCTGGCGACAGGTTACCGCTCGGAATGCCGGATCGCGTGATGCTGCCCGACGAGGGCGTGGGGATGGTTCCGCCATCTATTGCATTGCAGAACGTTTTTCCGCCTGCGGAGCATGGCGTGACACCGGTACGGGCCATTCCGTCGGGTGAGTATGCGTTGTTCGCCGCCGATCATCACCGTTTCTGGCAGCAGCCGTGGGCGATTTCACTGCAAAGTAATCGCACAGGCTACCGGCTGTCGGGAGCGCCGATTTTTCCATCGCAGGCCATTGAAATGCGTTCTTATGGCCTGATCCCCGGCATTGTGCAGGTGCCGCCCGCCGGGGAGCCGATCATCCAGTTAAGCGATGCCAATACCGCAGGCGGTTACCCGAAAATCGCCTGCGTGATTGAAGAGGATCTCTGGCGGCTCGGGCAGTTACAGGCCGGGCAATCGATTCAGTTAATTAAAAGCGATGCGAACCAGGCACTTGCCGCCCGCCAGGCCATTGACGGCTGGTTGCAACGGCTGCGGGATGTCACCGCTTCATTCAACCGTGTGAGCGCATAATGATGAAAATCGATGTAAATTCCGATATGGGTGAAGGGTTTGGCGTCTACACACTGTGTGATGACGCGGCGCTGATGCAGCGTGTTTCTTCGGCCAATATCGCCTGTGGTTTTCACGCGGGCGACCCGATGACGATGACGCAGATGGTGCGGCTGGCAAAAGCCAGTGGCGTGGGTATTGGCGCGCATCCGGGCCTGCCGGACCGTCTGGGCTTTGGCCGTAAAGAGATGGCGTTTACCGCCGATGAGCTGTGCCAGCAGGTGGTGTATCAGATTGGCGCGTTGCAGGCGATTGCCAAAGGGGAAGGGGTAGCGGTTTCCCATGTCAGCTTTCATGCGGCGATGGGCAATATGATTAACCGCGATGAGGCGCTGGCATTGCCAGTGATGCAGGCGATTTATCGACTTGATCCTGCGCTGATTATTTTTTCACAGCCGGAGACGATTATTGAACGCGCGGCAAAACGCGCCGGGCTGCGAAGCCTGACACTGTTTCTTGCCGACCGTGCCTACGATGCGGAAGGGCGCCTGGTGCCGCGCGGTAAGCCAGGAGCGGTAATCAAAGAGGAAGGCGCAGTGCGCGGGCGTGTGCGGCAGTTTTTGCAGGACGGGACAGTCACCACCATTGAGCGGTTAGTGATCCCGGTGCGGGCGCATTCGATTCTGGTGCATAGTGATACGCCGGGTTCGGTGGAGCTGGCGGGGATTGTGCGTAGTGAGATTATTGCCTGCGGCGGGACGATTGCGCCGGCAGCCGAGGTGGTGGGGGATTGGGTTTAGTCGGTGGTGGCATAGTGGAATTGTTCTCTGGTTAACAGAGGTGGAACTGTTCCGCTTGCTAACGGGTGAGAAGCTGTTCTGTCAGGTGGCTCTTGTGGAATTGTTCCGCTCACTAAAGGTACGGCAGACACTTCACTCTGTAAGCGGTGAACGGAAGAAGGGGGGCTACCGCGCCCCCCCTTCTCAATCCCCGCAGGGAAATCGGTGCTCCGGTTTGCCGATTTCAGCGGGGACTCAACCCCGCCGCTTCAGTCGCTTTTGATAATTGAAAAATGGGTATTGCTGTAAGTATCGCGCCTGCAATCTCAGTCTGTATTACATGATTTTTGCGAAGCTGATTCCCGGAATGGCTTTTCCTTCATCAGGTTAGCTATAATCCCTTGCCGCCTGTAAGTGTTAGTCCTGTGTTTTCTCCGCGCCTGCAAAATCAGGCGTCGGGAATGGAACCCTGTTCACTCACTGGCGACATACTTTTTATGTTGTTCATTTGGCCACATCTCAATGGCGGGCCGAATGAGGGCGTCGTAAGACGCGCCGGTCAGTGAGTCCGGTAGTTCCAACCCTGTTCGGTTCTGTCACCCAATGAGATTGGAACCTCTGGTGGCAGTTAGCATCATGACTCACTCGAGGCTATGTCTATGGCTACAACATCAATGCTGAACCAGGTGTTATTTACCTCACCGTTTAACCACACTACAGATTTCACCGAGTTGGCGGGTAACTGCGAGCGTTTTGCTGAGGTGCTGGCGGAATGCGACGATCTGTTACAGAAAATGGCGCTTTGCGGCAGGCTTTCTGCCTGTCTTGCCCTGTTACAACCTGCACTGCCTGAACCCGTTCCTGAGGCGCTAAAAGCCAGCCTGACCGTTGATCACTTTCCTGCTCACTTTCCCATATTCGAACCCGAAACCGACCAGTTATGTCGCTATTGTCAGGTGTTAACGCAACTGCTGATGAGTGGCACTCTCGCACCACAATCTGAACGTGTTTTGCGGGACTTGCTGTACATGCTGGTCGATTTCTTTGCTGGCACGCTAAAAGCGCCTCGCTGGTTAAAACAAGGTGAGATCCTCATCGAACTCTGAATGACAGCAACACGGATGCCGTTATAACTCAAAATGCTGAAGCGGCGGGGCTGCGGGGATTGAGAAGGGGGCGCGCGGTAGCCGCCCTTCTCCCGTTCACCGCATACAGAGTGAAGTGTCTGCCGTACCTTTAGTGAACGGAGCAATTCCACTTACGTTCATCAGAGAAAAATTCTACAGCAGCTAACGAACGGAACAATTCCACAACGGTTAGCCAAATAACTCCACAGCCATCAAACATCCCCGATCAACGACACCCCTCACAAAACGCCGCCAGCCGCTCGCACCCCGTCTGCAACCGCTCCATACTGGTCGCATACGACAGCCGGATATACGGACTCATACCGTAAGCCGCGCCTGGCACACTCACTACATGTTGCTCCTCAATCAGCGCCATCACAAAATCAGCGTCCGTATTGATGACCCGTCCGCCGGCGCTGGTTTTGCCGATAAATGCCGCAATATTCACAAACAGATAAAACGCCCCCTGCGGCTTATGGCAGCGCAGCCCCGCGATTGCCGCCAGTTTCTCCAGCACAAAATCGCGTCGCTTACGGTAAATCGCCGCCCGTTCCTGTAGCAAATCCTGTGGGCCATCCAGCACTGCAATCGCCGCCGCCTGCGCAACGGTCGCAATCCCGCCTGCGTTTTGTGTATTGACGTTGCTCATTGCTTTAATCAACGGGGCAGGCCCGCCGCAAAAACCGAGACGCCAGCCGGTCATCGAGTAGGCTTTTGACACGCCATTCACCGTTAGCACACGGTCATACAGTTTAGGCTCAACCTGCGCGAGCGTGAAAAAAGTGCAACCGTCGTAAATCAGGTGCTCGTAAATATCATCGGTGAGGATCCAGCTGTGCGGATGTTTGAGCATCACATCGGCAATGCCCTGCAACTCGTCCCGGCTGGCCACCGAGCCAGTAGGATTGCTGGGGTAGTTCAGCAGCAACCATTTGGTCTTGTCGGTGATCGCGGCGTCAATATCCTGCGGCAGCGGTTTAAAGCCGTTCTCTTCGTAGCAGGGAATCGCAACCGGAATACCGCCCGCAAAACGCACAATATCGGCATAGCTGATCCACGACGGCGTTGGGATCACCACTTCGTCGCCGGGATTGATGGTTGCCATCATCGCGTTAAAGATGATTTGCCTTGCGCCACCGGCGGTAATGATTTGGCTGACATCGTAGTTGAGGTCGTTGTCGCGTTTAAATTTGCGGGCAATCGCCGCACGCAGTGCGGGCGTGCCGTCTGTTGGCGGGTAGCGGGTATCGCCCGCCAGCGCAGCCTGGTGTGCAGCGTCAATGGCGTGAGCAGGGGTGGGGAAATCCGGTTCGCCCGTCGAGAGTCCTACCACATCAATTCCTTGCGCAGCGAGATCGCGCGCTTTTTGCGTCATCGCAACGGAGGCGGAAATAGCGATGTTGTTAAGTCGATCGGCAATGTCAGGCATAGCACAGGTGTTCCATCAGGTTCGGCTAGGCGCCGCAGGTGCGCGCGGCGGGTGGGTGTCATCGAAGGCGTTGACACCCTGAGAATAGGGAACAGCCTGAGCGGGCGGCTAATACTGCTTTGTTGTGGCGACATAACACAAAATGATGGCTGGCGCGGAGGGAAAACACCGCAACGATGCACCAGACGCTCGCGTTGCACCGTTACGGTGCGCAAAAACCCCGGTGCGATGCGGTTTTGCAACTCGCGCATTTTTTTATCGGGCGCGCAAGCCATAAGCTACCTGTGTGACCGCTTTGCGCAACAACGAACCAGAACTGGCACAGCCATTGCTTTATGGAAGACAACGCCCTTACTGGAGAGACCGCCATGAATCTGCGTCGCCTGAAATACTTCATTAAAATCGTCGATGTGGGCAGCCTGACTCAGGCTGCGGATATTCTGCATATTGCTCAGCCCGCATTAAGCCAGCAACTTGCCACCCTCGAAGGAGAAGTGAACCAGCAATTGCTGATCCGCACCAAGCGCGGCGTCACACCTACCACGGCGGGCAATATTCTCTATACGCACGCGCAGGCGATTCTGCGCCAGTGCGCGCAGGCTCAGAGTGCCATTGATCGCGCGGGCATGGAGCTGTGCGGTAATGTCTCCGTTGGTCTGGCACCGGGCACGGCGGCGCAGCAACTGGCGATCCCGTTAATGAAAGAGGTTCGTCGCCAGCATCCGGGCATTACCCTCTATTTTAATGAAAACTTTGGCACCACCCTGAGTGAGCTGATCATGAACGGGCGCATGGACATGGCGGTGATTTATGACAACCGCAATATCCACGGGCTGCGTTTTATTCCGCTGATGAAAGAGCATCTCTGTTTTGTCTGCCCGCACGCTTTGGGTAAACCGGTTAAGGAGATCGCGCTGGATGACGTGGCCCGTCATGACCTGTTCCTGCCGCGCATTTACAACATTATGCGCAAAGTGGTGGACGATGCGTTTGTGAAGCAGGGTATTGATTATCGTGTGGGCAGCGAGATCGAATCGCAAACCACGCTCAATGCCGCACTTGCTGCCGGGTTAGGCTGCACCATTATGCCGGAGTCTGCCGCACGGGCGATGCTGAAAGCCGCCGATGCCTGGATGGCGAAGATCGTCGAACCGGACGTGTATGCTTCGCTGTCATTCTGCATGTCGGACCATCTGCCGCTTTCTGAGCCTGCCGAAGCAGTGAAAACCATTTTGTTGTCGCTGATGGCGAACCGTACGCCTGATAACCGTCCGTTAACGCTGGTGAGCTAATAAGCCCCGCTTATTGCCGCAAAGCGAAACCCTCTTACAGCCCCGAAGGCGCGGCAGGATAGAGTTAATCCCGACGATTGCTGCCAATAACGGGCCGGATATGGATGACAACAAAATAACGCTGCGCCAACTACGCGCGCTGGCGCGGGCCTTGCGCGCCACCACGATTAACTGCATTGAACTGACAGGTGAAAACTGGTCGCTGCGCATGACCAGCGCACCGCCGTCGCCGGTCTTAATGGCCCCCGTTGCTACCGTTGAATCGCCTGAGATCCGAACCCCGCTTTGCGCGCCTGCGCCAGGGCGCGTGTTGCTGCGTCATCCGCTGTTAGCCGACGATTTCGCCGGCGCTGGCGCGCACGTTACCCGCCACCAGTTACTGGCGCTGTTACAGGTTGGCGGGCTGTATCTGCCGCTGCGCAGTCCGGCAGAGGGCATGGTGTCGTTTGCGCTGTCGCATAACGATACGGTGGAATTTGATGAGGAAATCCTTTCTATTCATAAGGATAGTAAAGTACGGGCCGGATTATAAGTCCCCCTTATTGCCTCAAACCATTTATGTCTTATACCGCCGTGACATAACTGAATAGAGTCAAAAATACACAATAAAACGACGCTGCGTTAACCCGCAGCCGTCCCGACAGGAGAGGCAACATGCCATTTTCAGATTATAAAGTCGCCCTGGTAACTGGCGCATCCGCCGGAATGGGCGAAGCGATTGTTGAACGTTTGTGCAAGGAAGGCATTACGGTGCATGCGGTTGCCCGTCGTCGGGAACAACTGGCGGCGCTGGCAGACAGAACCGGCTGCATTCCTCATGCGCTGGATGTGGCGGATCTTGATGCGCTGACCCACCTGTGCCGCGACTTGCCCGTAGATATTCTGATTAACAATGCCGGGGTTTCCCGCCCGGGTTCCATACTCAGCGCCGATGAAGAAGCCATCGATACGCAGGTGGATGTTAATCTGCGCGCTGTGCTGCATTTATGCCGCCTGCTGGTGCCGGGGATGGTGGCGCGTGACTGCGGTCATATCATTAATATCACCTCGATTGCCGCCATTTATAACTTCAACGGTAACTCCATTTACCACGCCACTAAAGCGGGTGTGCACGCCTTATCTCGCCAGTTACGTGTCGACTGTTACGGCAAACGCGTGCGCGTCACGGAAATTTGCCCAGGCCGCGTGGCAACAGACATTTTTGGCAATGTCTCTGGCGATCATGAAGCGGCGCGTAAGCGCTTTATTGAAGGGTTTGAACTGCCGCAGGCCAGCGACATTGCCGATTGCGTGGCTTTCGCGCTGGCCGCGCCGGTGGCGGTGAACATCGGCAACATTGAAATCATGCCGACGCTACAGGTTCCGGGAGGGTTGTCCACCATGCGCCCGGGTGAACACGCCGTCTGATCCGCATTGAAGGAGGCTTGCTATGGCGCTCGATTTTTCTGCTGTGCTGACCGGCCATTCAGGCGACATGATCGTCCAGGGGGCGACAATGACGCTGGAGCTGGCGTTGGGCGCCTGGCTGTTGGCCATGTTCATCGCACTGTTGCTGTTGGTTATCCGGATGAGTGAAAACCGCTATGCCATGCGGCTGGTGGCGGCCTATGTTTCATACCACCGCAACGTGCCGACGCTTATCCAGTTAATGATGTGGTATTTCGCCATTCCCACCCTGCTGCCGGAGTCGTTGCAGATGTGGATCAATGACTTCAATGCCGAGTTTTTGTTTTCAATGTTTGCCCTTGGCTTATGCCAGGCGGCTTACTTTTCTGAAGATATCCGCAGCGGATTGCGGGCCATTCCGGATGGGCAAAATGAGGCGGCGCGCGCGCTGGGCATGGGGTATATGCGGGCGATGGGTTCCGTCATTTTACCGCAGGGGATCCGTAATGCGCTGCCTGCATTGATTAACCACAGTGTGTTGTTATTTAAAAACACCAGTCTGGCGATGGTGATCGGCGTGACAGAACTGACTTACGTGACGCGCGACCTCGAAAACCAGACCTTCCGCACCTTTGAAGCGTATGCGATTGGCACGGTCGGGTACCTGGCATTTTCGCTGTTGTTGATGGGGCTGGGCGCGCTGCTGGCGCGTCGTTTTCAACGTGCCTATGCGAGGTAAGCGCCGTGTTTGATTTTTTTACCATTTTACATGACCACGGCATGCTGCTCCTGATGGGGCAGTACCCGAATGGCCCGCTGGGTGGCGTGTTATGTACGCTGCTTATCTCGCTGCTGGCGGTGCTTCTTTCGTTTCCGCTTGGCGTGCTGGTCGGGCTGGCAAGAATATCGCCGTGGCGCTGGTTAAGCTGGCCCGCCGCCTGCTGGGTTTACACCTTGCGCGGCATTCCATTGATGATGGTGGTGTTCTGGACCTATTTCTGTGTGCCGTTGTTGATGGGTCAGAACATCAGTGGCTTCTCGACCATGCTTTGTACGCTGGTGATTTACGAGAGTGCTTATATTGCCGAGATCGTACGCGGCGGGATCCAGGCGCTGCCGCACGGGCAATATGAAGCGTCCCGCGCGCTGGGGATGAGCCATCTGAAAACCCTGCGGTTGGTGATACTGCCGCAGGCGCTGTTCAATGCTTTACCCAGCCTCGTGAGCCAACTGGTGTCGATCATCAAGGACAGCACGCTGGGGTACGTTATTAACGTTCCGGAACTGACCTACGCCGCCAACCAGGTCAGCAATCAGCTGCTGACCAAACCGTTCCAGGTGTTCGCTATTGTGGCGCTGAGCTATTACATCATTTGTTTCAGCCTGACCTGGCTGGCTAACCGCCTGGAGCGTTGGGTGACGGAAAAACGCCAGACCGCTCAGCCACAACGTACCGCGGATGATACAGACGCGGCGCTACTGTTCGCCAATCGTAATCTGAATAAGGAAACACCATGATCCCGATGATTTTATTTAATCAGGTTAACAAATGGTACGGTGACTACCAGGCGCTGACCGAGTTGAGTGCAGAAGTAAAAGCGGGCGAAGTGGTGGTGGTTTGTGGGCCATCCGGCTCGGGAAAATCAACGCTGATCCGCACCGTTAACCGCCTGGAACCGATAGAGGAAGGGCAAATTCTGTTTGATGGCATCGACATTCATGGCAGCAGCACACGCCTTAATCAGTTACGTACCCGCATCGGGTTTGTGTTTCAGAACTTCAATCTGTTTCCGCATGTCTCGGTGCTGGACAATATTATGATGTCGCCAGTCAAAGTGCTGGGTGTGAAGCGGGCGGAAGCGCGTAAGCACGCCGGAGAGTTGCTGGAAAGGGTTGGGTTGTCGCACAAAGCGAATGCTTACCCGGCGCAGCTTTCCGGTGGTCAACAGCAGCGGGTGGCGATTGCCCGTGCGCTGGCAATGAAACCGCCAGTGATGCTGTTCGATGAACCGACTTCGGCGCTGGATCCGGAAATGGTCGGTGAGGTGTTGAGCGTCATGCGTTCACTGGCGCAGGAGGGAATGACCATGATGTGCGTAACGCATGAGATGCACTTTGCCCGCGACGTGGCAGATACCATCTGGTTTATGGATCAGGGACGTATTCTGGAGAAATCCACGCCGGAGGCGTTTTTTCAGGCACCCAAACACCCGCGAGCACAGCGTTTCTTAAGCGATTTACGCAACTGATGCCTGAATAAAGACAGCCCTGGTGCTTAGCAGGCCTTTGCGGGCTGGCGAAAAAACGCGTCATACAGCGCCACCTGGTTGCGTCCACGGTTTTTGGCCTGATACAGCGCGGTGTCTGCCGTGCTGTAGAGCGTTTCAAAGTCGCTCTCTTTGACGCCAAGGCTAACGCCAAAACTGGCGGTGACGAATTGTTGCGGTAAAACGTCCAGCGGCGAAGCATTTAGCGAGGCGTGAATATAGCTGGCAATGATCATCGCTTCCTCTATTCGGGCTTCGGGCAATACAATGGTGAACTCTTCACCGCCTACCCGGCCAATCGCCGCGCTTTCGGGCACCGCGCGGCGGATCCGTGATACCAGCGCGCAGATCACCCGGTCGCCCATCGGGTGGCCATATTCGTCATTGATGCGTTTGAAATGATCGATATCCAGCAGGATCAGCGCGACATTTCCCGTCTTCAGCCCCTGATTGATGTGAGTGATGATCGCGCTGCGGTTAAACACGGCTGTCAGCGGATCGTGGGTGGCTTCATACTCCAGGCGTGCCGCAAGGTGCTGCAACTGCTCATTCATGCGGTTAAGTTCGCGTTCCGCGCGATCGCTGCGTGAAATCAGCCGATAGGATTCACGGATCAGCCGTTGATAGTTTTTTGCCACCGACCACAGCTTCTCACGGCAGGCATCGGCGGAAAGCCGATCGTCAGCGGCCGCCAGCCGGGCATCTTCGAGGACGGAGTAGTCCTCGCGGAACAGCTCATTGATATCTAACATGCGTTGATGTCCGGGATCAGAAAAACCGCCAGCGAAGGGAAGTCGATACGCAGTTCCTGGCCAAACTCTTCGGAGATATCGTCTTCTGCGTCGTAATACCAGTGCAATTCACACTGTATGTCACGTTTCGCATACTCATTCAGGCTTTCAAACAGGGTAAATAACAGCTTGGTGCTGGAACTGTTGAAATAGCTCAGCGCAACGTGCAACTGCACGGGGGCATCGCTGTGCGGCCGGGTTTGCAGCCAGGTTTCCGTTGCTTCCAGCAGGGGGCGAAAGAAGGCGGCCGCATTTTCCGGGTAGGCTTCACCTTTGAGCAGCAGTCGCTGCGCGGCAAAATCGAACTTTACCTCCGGTGTGGCAGCGGTGGCAGCCAGTTCAATCGGGGGCGTCAGTGTCATCTCAGTCATGGCAAAAGGTCGCCTTTAAGTGAAAGGCGGACAGGTTGCCTGCCGCCAGAGGGTGAATGCGATATTCCAGCGGTGCACTGGTGTCCCGTGCCATGGTCAGCAAACCAATGTTTGCTCCTTTGCTGGTGGCGGGCGCTTCGGCGCGCAAACCCTGCTTCCAGGCATCGCGAATTTCCGCCTGCGTCATGGTGCGCAATACCTCCAGATTGGTTTGCAGCAGCGAGGAGGCTTCCGGCCCCACCAGGTTCGCGGTTTCGAGGTAATAGTGGCGTGGGTCCATATGGAAGCAGACCGAACCGAAGCGCAGCTCATCCTGACCGGTGCACAAAAAACGCTCGTCAGAGGAGTAGCGCACAATGTTTTGTCCCATCTCGATAAATACCGAAAACAATTTACGCCGCGTGATGGCGGAGGATTCGTGTTTATCCAGCCATGTGCGCATGACCTCGCCCAGCGAAACAATATGCTGCTGGGAAAAATAGCCGGTATAAAACAGCTCAACGGCATTCTGCCGTTGCAGGGTAAAAAGGGGGAGCAGGACGGCTTCTTTGACCTGCAGGTCGTTTATTTGCATGCTTTTATCTACCAGCGAAAACCAAACCATGTCATGTCGTCGCGCGACGCCTGTTGCCCTTGCCAGCTTTTCAACGCCGCCAGCAGGGCATCGGAAAGGCCGGACATCGGCAACGCGCGGTGTTGCGCCAACAGTGACTGAATACGTTTTTTGCCAAACATAATGTCGCGCGGGCCACCGGGCTGATCGGTCGCGCCATCCGACACCATCAAAAAGGTATCTCCCCGGTGCAGGGGAGCCGAATAACGCCGCCACTGATAATCCACGGGCGTATCGGTATAGCCGATGCCTTTGCGACAGCTTTCCAGTGCGATGACTTCTTCACCTTCTGCGCCCAGCATAAAGGCATGCATCCGGGCGCTGGCCCAGCTTACCTGCGCATTATGGGTGTCGACATACAGGGCAATCGCATCGCAACCATCATTCGACTGGCTGCGATCGGCGGAAGGGTGCACCTGGCTCAGCGTCTTTTTAATATGTTGATTGATATGGCTAAGCAGTTGCTCTGGCGCCTCCGCCGGAGCCAGGGTGAGCGCTTTTTCCAGCGCGGAAGAGAAAATAAAGGTCATAAACGCGCCGGGTACGCCGTGGCCAGTACAGTCGGCAAGCACCATCAACCAGCCTTTTTCGCTGCGCTGGAAAGCATAAATATCCCCACCGACGCAGTCACGTGGGTGCCAGTATAAACACCAGTCCGCCAGCGTTTGCTCAATGGTGTTACGCGAGCGACTGAGCATCGATTCCTGAATAATGCGCGCATATTCAAGGCTTTGCATAATTTGCAGGTGCTGTTTGGCCTGCAAGTCTGAGACGGTGCGGATCAGGTCAATCCCAAGGCCGATGCCAATGTACTGCCCCTGTTGGGTGAGAATAAAGCCTTCGGTTATCGCTTTATCACCGGTTTCAATCACCCGTTCAGACAGGTATTCAAGCCCCGCATCAGCGTCGACAATCAACGGGCTTTTATCCATAAACGCGATGCAGCTTTTCTGATCGTACAGTTCATGGAAAAAGGGCCGGCTCATCTGCGAGAGAAAAATATGTCGGTTGATCATGCCAATCGGACGGTTATTTTCCAGTACCGGTAAACCAATCAGGGCGTGATGTTCGTTGAACAGTGACATCACCTGCGCATTGTTATTGTCTGGCGTCACGTGCGGCACGGCGAGGCGCAACATGCCAGCGCTTAGCTGTCGTGATGAAAGCGGTATATCCATGTTCGGCATACATCCGGTATGAGAATATTCTTAGGTTAAGGTGGATTTGTGACGGTTTGATTTCAATTAAGTGCGTGGCGGAATAACGGCAGATTATGGTTCTTTAACGCAAACAACCGTCAGATACAGGGCCGCAGGGAAGGCCAGGGGTAAAAAAAAGCCCGCTATGAAAGCGGGCAAAAAATACTGGAAGCAATGTGAGCAATGTCGTACCGAATACCCGAGTGATTCACTCAACTATTCGGTAATGAGAAAGATAATCTTTATCATCTTAACAATCAACCCCGTATTTAGTGCAAGTTCACTGGCTCGGTATCCGGCGCTTCACACGCCTGCCCGCTCGGATCGTCATTCGCTGTGTCGCCTTCCAACGCTGGAACGTTGACACGTTAATCCGCAATGAGTGCAACATTGTCACCCGATAGCTCACTTTTCACGCCCGACAACAGAAGTTCGCAATAGTTCTTGCCTGGCCTAAAAGAATGCGTATAGTTCTCATTCTCTTTAGTGTTTGCGGGCGCAGCAAGGAATTCTCCCGCATTTACAGTAGGCCTGCATGCTTACAGGGACACTGAACAGCAGTGGCGAGCTGCGCCGGGCAACAGACCTGCCTTTATCGAAATCATCACAGGTTATGTGTGACGCAGTGACTCGCCTGCCTTAACGACATTAACGGTAAAGGATCCTCCCAATGAAGATGAAAACCTCCGTACTGGCACTGCTGGCGGCCACGGCGCTTGCGGGTTGCAGCGCGCAGAACATTAACCGTGCACAGCCTGCTGTCGATGCGCAAAAAACGGCGGTAACGCATCCGCAGCCTGCCCATGTCGTGAAACGCGATCTGGCAAGCGGACTGTATGAAATGACCCTCAGCCCGCAGGGTGATGCGTTATATGTTTCCAGCGCGGAAGGCTTTAAAGATGTGCAGGGTGGAGTGGTATATAAGCTGGATCCGACCACGCTGAAAACGCTCGGCGTGACACATACCGATCTTAAAAATTTTGCTATGGCGATCTCCCCGGACGGTCAAACCGTGTATGTCACCCACTCGCTGGATGGCGGTGTGAGCGCTATTGATACCCGCAACGGCAAAGTGGTTTCCCGCACCCTGTTCCCGGAGCGCAACGAGAAAGGCCAGCCGTATGGTGCGCGGGAAATCCTGCTGCATAACGGCTTGCTTTATATCGGCGGTGTTGCCGATCCGGCCCTGGTCTGGGTCGTTGATGCCAGCACTCTGAAAGTAAAAGCGCGTATTAAACATGCCGGTAAGTGGGTCACTGGCCTGCACTGGTCGGAACAAACCCAGCGTCTGTATGTGGCAAACGGCGGCGGTGAAGTGCTGGTGGTGAACCCGCGCAACAACCGTATTGAACAACGCTGGAAACCGCTGGGCGATAAACCGGCCCTGCTGCTGAATATTGCCGAAGACAGCGAAACTGGCCGTCTGTTTGTCACCGATAACTCGAAAGCGAAAACCACGCTGGTGCTGGATATCCACAGCGGCAAGGTGCTGAAACAGATTGACGGGGATGCGCTGGCGGTGAAATTCAACCCGAAACGTCATGAGATCTACATTAGCCAGCGTGAGTCCGGCAAAGTGCTGAGCCTGGATGCAACAAGCTATGCGGTGAAGCAGAGCTGGGATCTGCCGCCGAACCCGAACAGCCTGCTGCTCTCTGCCGACGGGCAGACACTGTATGTCACCGTGAAGCAACCATTTAATAAAGATCACTCCACGAACGGGCCGGACAGCGTGGCCCGAATTTCACTGAATCAATAATCACCCCGGCCTGGCAACGGGCCGTTTTCCACACACTTCGATATGAGTCGATGATGAAGAACAGCAAAAACACATACACCCCTTTGCGCAAGACCTTGCTTGCGCTGGCCATTGGCGCTGCTGCGCACGCTGCACAAGCGGCGACCACGGAGACCACCCCCCGTCAAACCAAAGAAGACACGATTGTTGTTCAGTCCGCGAACAGCGATTTTAAACCTGGCGGTAGCGAGCTGGTTCCGGCCTATCTGGACGGCCAGGTCGCCCACGGCGGGCGTCTTGGCGTACTGGGTGAACAAAAGGCGATGGATGTGCCGTTTAACGTGATCGGCTATACCGCAAAACTGGTGCAGGATCAGCAGGCGAAAACCATTGCCGATGTGGTAAGTAACGATGCCGGTGTTCAGGTCGGGCAGGGTTACGGTAACTTCGCCGAAACCTACCGTATTCGCGGTTTCGAACTCGATGGTGATGACATGCTTATGGGCGGCCTGGCGGGGATCGTACCGCGCCAGGCGGTCGATACCCAGATGTTGGAACGTGTAGAAGTGTTTAAAGGTTCGAACGCGCTAATGAACGGCTCTGCTTCTTCCGGTGTGGGTGGCATGATTAACCTTGAACCGAAGCATGCGGAAGAGACGCCGACAACCCGTGTCGGGGTGGATTATTCCACGCGTTCTCAACTGGGCGGATCCCTGGATGTTGGCCGCCGCTACGGCGATAACAATCAGTTTGGCGTGCGCATGAACCTGCTGCACCGTGAAGGTGATGCGACGGTAAAACAGGATCATCGCCGTACTACGGCGGCGTCGCTGGGGCTGGATTATCGCGGCGATCGGCTGCGTACATCGCTCGATGTGGGGTATCAGAAAAAGAGTTTTCATGGTGGGGAGATGGGCGTCAATATTAGCGGCGTAGACTTTGTGCCCGCCGTCCCCGATACGCGCAAAAACTACAGCCAGCAATGGACATACAGCGACATTGAAAATGAATACGGCCTGGCCCGCGCGGAATATGATCTGACGAATGACTGGACGGCGTATGCGGCGTTTGGTGGGCAGCATGCCCATGAAATGGGAACGTACGGCGCACCGAAGCTTTATAACGCGCAGGGCGATGCCACTTTCAGCCGCCTTGATACCAACCGGATCAGCGACTCCTGGAGCGGCATGGGCGGCTTGCGCGGTAAGTTTGATACCGGCTTTATCTCCCATCATGTCAACCTGGGTTACTCCGCCAATATCAAACGGGAAAAAATCGCCTGGCGGATGTCGAGTTCCAGCGATAATCCCACGGTTAACCTCTACGACAGTTCAGCCGTGAGCAAACCGGATAACGCCTCTTTTGGCGGGAATTATTTCGATCCGCTCACCACCGCCCGCTATCGTGCGCAGGGCTACACCCTGAGTGACACCTTAGGGCTGCTGGATGACACTTTACTGTTCACCGTTGGCACCCGTTACCAGAAGCTGTGGGTACGTAACTACAGCAATGCCACAGGGGCGGAAACCACCACCGCACGTTATACCCAGCAGCGCTGGATGCCGACCTACGGTGTAGTTTATAAGCCGTGGGAGGTCGTCTCTTTCTATGCCAACCATACAGAGGCGTTGCAACCGGGCGGCGTTGCGCCCAAAACCGCAGCCAACAAGTATGAAAGCGTAGGGATCGCGCACTCGAAGCAGAATGAAGTCGGCGTCAAAACCGACTTTGGCCGTGTGGGCGGCACGCTGGCGCTGTTTGAAATCAACAAGCCGGTGGGTATTCAGGACAGCACCACCAATATTTACGCGCTGGATGGCGAACAGCGTAACCGCGGCGTTGAGCTGAACGTGTTTGGCGAGCCGGTGCTGGGGCTGCGTCTGAACGGCAGCGCGACCTGGCTGGATGCAGAACTGACCAAAACCAAAGACGGCACTTATCAGGGGAATCGCCCCATCGGTGTGGCGAAATTTTATGGCGTGCTGGGCGCGGAATACGACATCAAACCGGTTGATGGACTGACCGCGACGGCGAAAGTGAACTACACCGGTTCGCAATATGCCAACAATGCCAATACCAAGAAACTCGACAGCTACACCACGCTGGATCTGGGCATGCGTTACCGTATGCGCCTGAATGCAGAACAGAACGAAATGATCTGGCGCGTTGGAGTGGATAACGTCACGAACGAGAAATATTGGGCCAGTGTGGAAGACAATGGCACCTATATTTACCAGGGCGAAGCGCGGCAGTTGAAAGTCTCAATGAGCTACGACTTCTGATCCGTCAGTGCCGGAGGGCGTAGTGCTAGCCGGCCGGCGCATTTATCGCAGTAAGGCGGGGTTATCCCCGCCTTTTTAATGCGTTGAGCACTTCCGTCATTCCGCGTGTGACCACTTTATCCTGCCGCATAACCAGCGCCAGCGTACGCTGCAAAGGCGGCTGCAGGGCCGAAACGTTCAACCCCTGGCGATCCTCTGCGGTGTAAACCGCAACGTCGGGCACGATGCTGTAACCCAGCCCGGCGCGAACCATCCGTTTTATGGCTTCGATACTGCCTAATTCCATCGCAGGGGCATTAACGTTCCCGTTCGCTGCCAGCCACTCGTCAATCAGCTGTCGCGTACTGCTACCGGATTCAAACACGATCAATTGCTGCTCTGCCGCGTTGCCATCCTCTGCAGTTATGGCGACAAAATCTTCATTATAGAGCGGTGAAACCGCCAGATTTCGCCCGGCTGCGGGGAGGGTGACGAGGCCAATATCGATCAGGTTTTCTTCAACCGCGCGCACAATATCACGGGTATTACCAGTACGAACGCCAACGGTGAGCTGCGGGAACGCCGTACGGAGCTGCTGCAGTATTGGCGGGAGCAAATGAATACAGGTCGTTGCCCCGGTGCCTAGCGTCACCTTACCGCCGATGGCCTGTTGATGCAGGGAGACAGATTGCACCGCGGCACTGACGGCATTTTCAATGTGCGCACAATGCGCAAGAAAAGTTTCACCTGCTGCGGTAGCCCGCAACCCGCGCCCGGAACGTTCAATCAGCCGGGTTTGCAGCGTCTGCTCCAGTTGCCTGATTTGCAGGCTGACCGCCGGCTGCGAAATACCCAGCACTTCCGCCGCGCCGGTAAAGCTGCCGCGGGCGATCACCAGTTTGTAAGTTGCCAGCTGGTCGAGGCTAAAGTGGGCCATGGCAAAATTTTCCTTATAGCGGTGATAAGCGCCACCCGGTGGGCGATTTGCCAGGATACGGGTAGCCTGCTGTAAACAGTCACTGGGGCGAATTATGGACATTATTGCAGCGCAAGAACATCACCTTAACGCGATAACACAGATCTATGCACACCATGTTACGCATGGGGTCGCATCGTTTGAAATTGTCCCGCCGGATGTCGATGAAATGCGTGCGCGCCTGGAGAAGAGCCGACAGGCAGGGTTGCCATGGTATGTCGCCGTAGAAGCTGGGCGCGTGCGTGGATATTGCTACCTGGCGCGCTACCGTGAGCGCCATGCCTACCAGTACACGCTGGAGGATTCGGTCTATGTGGATGATGCGTTTCGTCAGCGAGGCGCGGGGATCGCATTGCTCACGCATGCGGTGGCGTGGGCGGAGCAAAATGGCTATCGCCAGATGATTGCAAACGTCGGGAACAGTGAAAATGAAGGCTCATTGCGACTGCATCGCCGTGCCGGGTTTACCGTGATCGGTACGCTGAAAAGCGTTGGAATGAAGCATGGGCGCTGGCTTGATACTGTGTTGATGCAACGCCCGTTGGGGGAGGGTGATATGACGTTACCGCAGGCAATTTAAGGGGGTTTTTTGCCAGAAGGCAGCAGTCTGTGCGGCTGGTACGCAGAGGATGTTTGCGGGTAGTTGCCTCTCAAATACGAATTATTAACAACAATTCAGTAGCAGATCGGTTACACTCGCAGCACAGAAAACCCACATGACAGGAGGTTTATATGCTGGAAAAACTGCGAACCCGCGAGGGGAAAAAATTCATTATGGCGGTGGTGATTGTTTTCATCGTCGCCGTGAGCGTGATTTCTAAAGTCACCTTCCAGGGTGTGGAAGATCAGTACAATCTTCCGATGGAAAACTGGACTACCGGCATGTTCATTATGCAAGGGGCCTGGGTTGCCATTTACAGCCTGATGTTTACCATTATTGGCTCGCTACCGTTTGGTTTCTGGTTCCTCGGCCCGAAAGACGATCGCGGCTAAGTTAGCCTCAGCCCTGGCGATATGTCAGGGCTGTTTCGCCGATCACATCCTATAAAAATAGTTTTCTCTCCTCATGCCAGCATAAAATGCTACGTTAATTTGCAAAGTCCGTTTAGTTAACTGTCGCTACATTCTTCGCCGATATACGGTGCATGCATAATGCAACATATCCCCTTTATTACGCCTCCGTAACATTCCTTTAAATAATTAAAGATCAAAAAATAAGCGCCGATAGAGCTTGTATCAGGGAGCTCGTGCTGCAGGGAACATCGACGACGTAAAAGGCTGACTCCAGGAGAGCCGTAATGGCGAAAGAATTTGTGTCCAAAAAAATGAGCACCCGCGCGCAAATGCTGCTGACGGGAGCCATCACCATCACCTTAGGTTTTGTGGTGACCATCGGGGTTCTGAGCTGGCAGTCCAGCAGCGAACAAAAAAGCCTTGCCGAACAATATCTGCAAAAGATCGCCCAGAGTGAAGCACTGAATATTCAGCAGCAACTGAGCTATGCGCGCGATGTGGCGCACAACCTCGGTCATAGCATGATTGCTCTGCCGGAAGCGGGCATTACCGATCGTAAAGTGGCGGATAAACTGCTGGAATCCGCACTGCATGATAATCCTGACTACCTTTCTGTATCGGTCATTTTCGAAGAAAACGCCTTTGACGGGCGTGATGCGGAATTTGCCGATAAACCAGATCAGGCACCGAAAGGGCGCTATGCCTTCTTTGTCGATCATGATCAGTCCGGCAATTACAAGCTGCACCCGTTGACGTCGATCTTTACGCCAGGCCAGGGGGATTACTACCTGCTGCCGCAGAAGAGCCAAAAAGATACGCTGATTGAACCCTATAGCTATGCCTATAACGGGGTGCCGACGTTGTTAACTTCTGTCGCTGCGCCGATTGTCAGAGACGGCAAGTTGCATGCGGTGATCACGTCAGACATTTCGCTGGCTTCGCTGCAACAAAAGGTCAATCAGATCAAACCCTGGGAAGGGGACGGCTATGCGGTACTGGTATCGACGGCCGGAAAAGTTATCTCCTACCCGGATAAAAATCTGACCAGCAAACCCTATCCCGGTAAAACCGATAAGCTCTCAACCCGAGTGGTAGAGCAGGATGACCCCATCCTCGGTGAAAAAGCGTTGATTACCTGGCAACCCATCGTCATTGGCAACAGTACTGATAACTGGTATTTGGGCGTGGTGGCACCGGTCAGCCAGGTGATGGCGGCAGCCAACCGTCAACTGATGTATGCGGCCATCCTCGGCGTGCTCAGCATCCTGCTGGTTTGCGCCCTGTTAGGCCTCATCTTCAGCCGTAAAGTGTTGAAACCGATTGGTGGTGAACCGCTGGAAGGTGCGCACATTGCGCTGGCGGTTGCTGACGGCAAACTGGACAACACCATCCCTGTTAAACAGGGCGATCGCAGCAGTCTGTTCTATGCGCTGCATACCATGCAGGCGCAACTGCGGCAGATTGTCGGGCAGATTAAAGAGGCGAGTGATTCTGTGCGCCAGGGCGCCGGAGAGATTGTCAGTGGTAACATCAACCTCTCCTCGCGTACCGAGCAGCAGGCTGCCGCGCTGGAACAAACCGCTGCCAGCATGGAGCAGTTTAGCGCGACGGTGAAACATAACGCCGACAATGCGCACCACGCCACGGCGCTGACAGCAAACGCCACGCAGATTGCCAGCCGGGGTGAAGCACTGGTCAGCCAGGTGGTGCAAACCATGTCGCAGATTGACGAAAGCGCGAAGAAAATTGGCGATATCACGGCAATCATTAACAGCATTGCATTCCAGACCAATATTCTGGCGCTGAACGCAGCCGTTGAAGCGGCGCGGGCCGGTGAACAGGGGCGTGGATTTGCGGTGGTCGCCTCTGAAGTGCGTAACCTGGCGCAACGCAGTGCCGATGCGGTTAAAGATATTGGTGCGTTAATTGAAGAGTCCGGGAAGCGCGTCGAAACCGGGGTACAACTGGTGAATGACGCCGGGAAAACCATGCAGGAGATGACGCAGGCGGTGAACTCTGTTCAGTCGATTATCAGCGAGATTGTCAGCGCTTCTGATGAGCAGGCAAAAGGCATCGGTCAGGTGACCATCGCTGTTAACGAGATGGACGGCGTGACCCAGCAGAACGCCTCGCTGGTCCAGCAAATGGCCGCCGCGGCGACCTCGCTGGAAGATCAGGCCCAACAACTGGCGCAGAGTGTTCAGCAGTTCCGTCTGGCAGAGTAATGTTCCACGGGAGCCTGTTTGCAGGCTCCCTTATTTATTCGGCTACCAGTTCAATGCGGTTGCCATCCGGGTCGGTAATCACTGCTTCATAGAACCCGTCTCCTGTCCATCTGGCCGGGCTTGCCAGCCGCCCTTGCAATTGCGCGTTGCGCGCCATCTGCTCCACCTTTTCCACACTTCCCACCGTGATAGCGATATGCGCCCAGCCAATAAATTCCGGGTGGTCTGGCGCATCTGCCAGTGCCGGCAGCGCCATCAACTCAATGGTCGGCCCTTCGGCCAGCGAGAGAAAATACGATTCGAATCCTGGCCGGTTTTTACTGACATATTTCGCCTTGCTGGTGGCGGCAAAAAAGTCCTGCCAGAACTGACGCTGTGCTTCTAACTGGCGTGTCCAGAGGGCGACGTGTGCAATCTTCATGGCGATCTCCAAATGGGGTGAAGGATGACAGAGCCGCAGGTTGACAGCGCTAACCGTGTGCGCGATCATGCTCATTTCTATCCTTTTATGTGCTTTTGGTGAGGTGTTATGCTCGATTATGCCGCTTTTCCCGATCAACGACAAGATCGTATCCGCCAGCAGTTACTGGCGAATGGCCGGGTGGTGTGTGCGGAATTAGCCGCGCAGCTACAAGTGTCCGAACATACTATCCGCCGGGATTTGCAGCAGTTAAGCAACGAGGGAATCTGCAAAAAAGTGTATGGCGGCGCAGTGGTCGCACAGGGTAATGACGGGAGTTTTGCCGAGCGAAAAGAGCAGGATACGGCAATAAAAAGCAGACTTGCGCAGCGCTGTGTGCAGTTGATGAAGGCGGACAGCTGCATTTTTATTGATACGGGATCCACAAACCTTGAACTGGCAAAAGCCCTCCCTCCGACCTTACCGATCACGGTGGTGACGCATTCGCCGGAAATCGCCGCCGCGGCTATAAAACATCCTTTATGTGAGGTGATCATGCTTGGCGGTCTGCTGCATCGCCGCTCTGGTGGTTGTGTAACAGGTGCCGCGTTAAGTCAGTTAAAAGGGATCATCTTTGACCAGGCTTTTATTGGCGGCTGCGCCATGTCACCGGAAGTGGGCCTGACGGGCTTTGACTTTGCCGATTGTGAATTTAAAAAAGCGGTCATTGCTCAGGCTAATCAGACCCTGGTTGCCCTGACCGCCAATAAGATCCCTGGTGTGGCGCGCTATGTGGTGGCCTGCGGGGAAGAGATCGATACGCTGGTAGTGGAAAGCGCGCTCAGCGATCCTTTTCAGGTAGCGTTTAGCGCGCAGGATATTGAGATCATCACGGTTTGAGCAGGGGCGAGCCACGTCATATCTTGCCACTGTTCATCTGAGGTGTTAAAAGGTGCCCCTTTAATAAAACAACGAAGGGGAAGGACGTGAAAAACGCGTCACAGGCAGCGGGTCATAGCCCCGATGCCGCGTCGGAAACAGGGCCGACATTACAACGAGGGTTGAAAAATCGTCATATACAGCTCATTGCGCTGGGCGGCGCGATTGGCACCGGGTTGTTTCTGGGCATTGGCCCTGCGATTCAGATGGCTGGCCCGGCGGTACTGCTGGGTTATGGCATTGCCGGCATTATTGCGTTTCTGATCATGCGTCAGCTTGGCGAGATGGTAGTCGAAGAGCCGGTGTCCGGCTCGTTTTCCCATTTTGCCTGGAAATATTGGGGGCCATTTGCCGGTTTTCTGGCGGGCTGGAACTATTGGGCCATGTTTGTATTGGTCGGTATGGCGGAGCTGACCGCCGCCGGGATCTATATGCAGTACTGGTTTCCCCACGTTCCGACCTGGATCTGGGCCGCCGCTTTCTTTGTCATTATCAACGCGGTTAATCTGGTAAATGTGCGGCTGTACGGTGAAACCGAGTTCTGGTTCGCGCTGATCAAAGTGCTGGCAATCATTGGCATGATTGGCTTTGGGCTGTGGATGCTGTTTACCGGCCACGGCGGCGAACGCGCCAGCTTCGATAACCTCTGGCGTTATAACGGCTTTTTCGCCACCGGCTGGCATGGGCTGATTCTGGCTCTGGCGGTGATCATGTTCTCCTTCGGCGGCCTTGAGTTGATTGGCATTACCGCAGCGGAAGCCAGCGATCCGCATACCACTATCCCGAAAGCGGTCAACCAGGTGGTCTACCGTATTCTTCTGTTCTATATCGGTTCTCTGGTGGTGCTGCTGGCGCTTTACCCGTGGATTGATGTGAAAGCCAACAGCAGCCCGTTTGTGATGATATTTCACGATCTGGACAGCAATATAGTGGCTTCAGCGCTGAACTTCGTCATTCTGGTGGCATCGTTGTCGGTTTATAACAGCGGCGTATACTCAAACAGCCGTATGCTGTTCGGTTTGTCGGTACAGGGCAACGCGCCGTCGTTCCTGACCCGTGTCAGCCGTCGTGGTGTGCCGGTGAATTCCCTGATCCTCTCCGGCGCAATCACTTCTCTGGTAGTGCTGGTGAACTACCTGCTGCCGCAGAAGGCCTTTGGCATGCTGATGGCGCTGGTGGTGGCGACGCTGCTGCTGAACTGGATCATGATCTCGCTGGCGCACCTGAAGTTCCGTGCTGCTATGCGACGTAAAGGCCGCGATCCGCTGTTTAAAGCGCTGCTGTTCCCGGCAGGCAACTACCTGTGCATTGGCTTTATGCTGATGATCCTCGCGCTGATGTACACCATCGAGGACATGCGACTGTCGGCGGTACTGCTGCCGCTGTGGATCCTGTTCCTGTTCGCGGCATTCAAACTGTTGCGTCGCGCACCTTCCAGAGCATAATCGCCAGCTTTCCTGCCACATTTGGCAGGAAATTTAGCGCGCCAGTGCCTGCTTTTTCAGGCATGATGCTAATCAAACTCCGCCAGCCGATTGCGCTGGCGTTTTTTATTGCCCTGGAGTGTTTTTATGACCCGGCAACGAAAAGCCGATCTCTTCCTCGTTCTGACCACCCTTATCGCTGCCTGTGGCTGGATTTTCTCGCGGGAGGCCATTTCCGGTATGCCGGTGTTCGCGTTTCTTGGGTTACGATTCTTTGGGGCGGCGCTGGTCCTGTTACCGTTCTGCCTGAGGCAACGTATTCCGCTGGCAAAGCTGCGCCAGGTAGTGATAAGCGGTTTTTGGATGGCGCTTAACCTCTGTCTGTGGATTTGGTCTGTCTCCACGACGCCGTCGCTGGGCGAGGGGGCGTTTATCATGAGCCTGTCGATGTTGTTCGTGCCGCTGGTGGCATGGGGAATGATGAACACCCGGCCAGCGCGGGCTTACTGGGAATGCCTGCCGGTGGCGATAATAGGTCTGGCGCTGCTCAGTCTGCATGTGCCGGTGACTTTCCATGCCAGCCAGGGCTGGTTTTTGCTCACCGCTTTCGTGCAGTCAATCAACTTCTGTTACACCAGCCGCTGTGCGCGCGAGGTTCCGTTGCTGCCGCTTACGGCAGTACAGCTGGCGATAACGGGTATCGCCGGGTTGCTGATTTCCGTTCTGTTCGAAACCTGGTCACAGCCATTGACCACCCCGACCGCCCTGTGGCTGGTGGCAAGCATTTTTATCGCTACCAGCCTGCGCTTTGCTCTGCAACTGCAAGGGCAAAAATACGCGGCAGTGGCCAGTGCTGCCATTATCATGGTGCTGGAACCTTTACTGACGGTGATTGCCGCGTCCCTCTGGTACGGCGAACGCCTGCCGTTACAAAAAATCTTCGGCGGCGTTCTGATTTTGCTGGCGCAAATTTGGTTCCGCTGGCGGATGGTCGCGCGGTTACCGTCAAAGTTGTAATATGCCGCTCAGCACCGTGTGGGCAGCCCCGGTCATCAACACGCGGCCGGTGTCGGTTTGCTCCAGCGCCAGCACGCCGCCGCGCCGGGAAGCCTGATAAGCGGTAAGCGAGCGCTTACTCAACCTGGCCGACCAGTATGCGGCCAGCGCACAGTGTGCCGATCCGGTGACGGGATCTTCATTTACCCCGACCCACGGGGCAAAATAGCGTGACAGCAGATCATAGTCCCCCTCTCCAGGGGCGGTGACCACGACGCCGCGACCCGGCAGGGCGCACAGTGCCTGGAAATCCACCTTCAGCGTCTGCACGGTTTGCACCGTATTCACCACCACTAACTGCTTCGCGCCAAACGTACCGTAATCCGTGACCTGCGAGGGGGAAATCCCCAGTGCGTCCAGTAAGGCCAACGGCGGGGGGCTGTCCATTTGCGGTATCAGCAGCGGGAAATCCAGCTGAATGCCGCCGCTAACGGCACGCGCCGCCAGCGGGCCGGAAAGGGTATCAAAAACGACCGTTTGCCCTGCGGACAACCGCCCGGTTTGCTGTAATACATGGGCCGTGGCGAGTGTGCCATGGCCACATAATTCCACTTCCGCCTGTGGCGTAAACCAGCGCAGATTGTTATTGCTGAGGTTTAAAAATGCCGTCTCCGATACCGCCATTTCATCGGCGATATGCTGCATTAGCGCGGCATCCAGGCCGCCCGGCGTTATACAGACAGCCGCCGGGTTACCGGAAAAAGGACGCGTACTGAACGCGTCCACCTGGTAGATATCGAGTTTCACCGCGAGCTCCCTTTTATAACAAAGGAATAACACTATCCTCTTTTCGCCGTAACGGGTAGTGATGCATTCGTCGGGCAACGGGGAGAGAGGGGGTGACGTGCGCTGATTGCCGCTGCCGCCAGTACCAGCATCATCACCACTTCGGTCGCCAGAAAACCGCTCAGCGCAAAGCGGTAATTACCGTGCGACAGGCCGATCAGATGCAGGAACACGCCCCCAAGCACGGCCGGGCCGAGACCCAATGTGGCCTGTTGCAGCGTGCTAAGGAGCGCGCTGCCTGCGCCGGCATCCCCGGCGGTGATATCGCGCATCCCGATACGGTAAAAACTGTTCACAATCAATGCCTGACCATAGCCAATCAGCGCCGTAGAAGGAGCAAGCAACAGCGCGCCCGGCAGATGAGAAGAAACGTTCAGGGTGGCGATCAGCGCCAGTAGCCCGGCCACCTGAATAACCAGCCCGGTCAACAAAATCGTGCGCGTGCTGTAACGGGCGATCAGCTTCGGTGCGTACCAGGCGGAAACAAAATAGGCGACGCCGAGCGCAATAAAACTGTTGCCGGATTGGGCTGGCGTCATGCCCATTCCCGCCTGCAATGTCAGTGCCATACAGAACATAAAACCGGACCAGCCACTAAAGAACAGCAGGGCTATCAGTAAACCAAAGCGGACGCTGTGCAACTTCAGCAGGCGCGGCGGAAGTAACGGCATCAGGCCTGCCTGCTGTTGTTTGCGTGCGCTGGCACGCATCCATGCCCCCAGCGGCAATATTGCCAGCAGCGCAACCTGAGTGGGCCACGGCCAGTGAAGATCCGGACCAAGCGCCAGTGGGAACAACAGGCAGCAGAGGATCAGCGCCAGCGCGAACGTACCTTGCCAGTCGATGCGGGTGCGCGTTTCGCTGCGGGTTTCCGGCACATAGCGCTGGCTGAGCGCCAGCACCAGCAGGCAAATCGGCACATTAATAAAAAAGGCGTTGCGCCAGCCTAAACCTGCGATATCGGCCGAAACCAGCCAGCCGCCGCCCATCTGGCCGATGATGAATGCCACGCCGCCAATACCGCCGTAGAGACTGATCGCACGGGCATGGGCTGTCCCTTTCAGCGTGACGTGGAGCGTGGCGAGGATCTGCGGCACGATCAGCGCGGCCCCCATACCTTGCAGGGTGCGCGCGGCCAGCAGCTCGCTTACCGAGTTCGCCATGCCGCACAGCAGGGAGGCGAGGCCAAACAGCGCCACGCCCCATAAAAACACGCGCCTGCGGCCAAGGTTATCGCCCAGTTTACTGCCCATGGCGAGGCAAACGGCAAAGGCTACGCCGTAGAGGGCAACAATCAGCGCCAGCTGCGTGGCGGTGGTATGTAACGACAGGGTAATGGCGTCGAGCGCGACGTTGGTGATTGACGTATCAATCAGCGGCAGCATTTGCCCCGTAAGCAGAAGGATCAGGCCAGCCCGGCCAGGTGAAACAGCAGACGTATTCATGGTGGCTCCATTGCGTCATTCATCAGATGGACGTAGCATTACCGATCGGAAAAACGGGTACCAGTTCTTATCTATACTGGTACTGGCACTACCATGCTGGAGGATGTATGACGCTGATGGCGGAAAAACAGCCGGAAGGGATATTCCAGGCGGAGAACCGGAAACAGCTCGGCGCGTTTTTACGGGCGCGTCGGGAAAGCCTCGATCCGCAGCGGCTTGGGCTGCCACGCAGCGGGCGTCGCCGCACACCCGGACTGCGCCGGGAAGAGGTGGCATTACTGGCGGATGTTGGCGTCACCTGGTATACCTGGCTGGAGCAGGGTCGGGATGTTAACCCGTCTGCCAGCGTGTTACAGGCGGTAGCGGCTGCATTGCAATGCTCGCCGACCGAAACACGGCACCTGTTTGTGCTCGCCGGATTGCCGCCAACGGAAACCTTAAATATTCCGCAATGCGAAGGGGTCAGTGAAGGAACTCGCCGTCTGCTGGACAGCCTGCTGCCACAACCTGCCAGTATCCAAAAACCCAATTTTGACATTGTGGCGTGGAACGTAGCATTTGAGCGCTTAATGGGGGTTAACTTTGGTGAAATGGCCGAAGAAGACCGCAATTGCATTTATCTCTACCTGACCAATCCCCACTGGCGTAGCCGCCTTGGTCAGCATGAAAGCGTGCTGCAAACCTTTGTGGCCTATTTCCGCGCCGCAATGGCAGAACACCGGGGCGAACCGATCTGGGAGGCAAAGCTGGCACGCTTTTGCGCTGCATCGGCAGAGTTTGCAGACATGTGGCGCAAATACCTGGATGTCCGTGGGGTGGAAAATAAAGAGAAGGTGTTTATTCATCCGCATCTTGGGGCGTTTACCCTTCAGCAGATGTACTGGTACTCCGCGCCGCGTAATGGTTCACGCTTGCTGGTGTATTTGCCGGTGGATGAGCAGAGCGAACAGGCGCTGAAATGGCTGGCGGATAACGCTTAGGGGCGCAGACGTTTTTGATCTTTGCGCGGCAGCCCGTCAACAACGCGATCCCAGGAGGCCTGGATCAGCGAGGCCAGTAGTGGCGCGTCGATGTCATCCCCCGCAAAGACGGAGATCCAGTGTTTTTTGTTCATATGATACCCCGGCTCAATACTGGGGTAGATTTGTTGGTTGAGCAGCGACATTTGCGGCTCGGCTTTCAGCGTTACCATCGGCCTGCCGTGTGCGGTGGTGGTCATCATAAAAATCTTGCCGCACACTTTAAACACATCATGCTCCGGGCCAAACGGCCAGCAGTGTTCGGTAAAGGGCAGCTCCAGCGCGATGCTGTGTGCAGTGGCCTGAAGCGTTTTACTGTCCATGGTCATCTCCGGCGGCCAGCGCACGCCACATTGCCTCAAAACCCAGGCGCTTAATCTCTTTCATGCGTGACGGATCACGCCCAGCAAACGTGATGGTCGTGTCTGCCATGGATAAGAAAATGGCATCACCGAAGGGGGCAAATTCGTCAGAGAGAAAGATCGGCAGCACACAGCGGTGACAAAGTTCGTGCAGTTCAGGGAAGATATCCGTGACCTGCTGTTTGGTTTCCGGGGTGAGTTTTTCACTCACCGCGATCTGGCGCACCGCCTGGTGACCGCAAGGATGACGAATGCCCCAGTCGATATAGCTGTCCCAAATGGAGTGGGTGTGCGCTTTTGCATTGGTGAGGGAACGATCAAGGTTGGCCAGCATTGTGCCGCAGAGATCGGTTTTCAGATGCAGATAAAGCGCGTTGAGCAAATCGTCTTTGGTAGCGAAGTAGCGGAACAGAGTGCCTTCGGCAACGCCCGCGTTACGGGCTATTAACGCCGTGGAGGCGGCGATCCCGGACTCCGCAATCGCTTTTGTTGCCGCTTCCAGTAACGCCTGTTTTTTATCTTCACTCTTCGGACGAGCCACTACTTTTTTCCTCACCTTGTAAAAACCACGATTGAAACATGCCCTCTGTCACGCTGCAACGTCGAATGTCAAAGAAAGAAAATCATCTTGACGGTTCGTCGTCACTTTCTATAATGAGTGCTTACTCACTCATAATCAAGTTTAGCCAGCATCGTATCCACGGAAAGGATCGATTTTGTCGGGTCAGGATATGAAGCGTCTTATTTTCAGCGTGGTTCTTGTTATGCTCGTCGCCTCTGCCGCAAGTTTACCGTTTGTTCTGAATGCAGGTTTTGGCCAGTTGCCTCAGGGTGAGCAACTGACCGAAGTCGAAAAATCTCCCCATTATCATGATGGAAAGTTCCATAACACGCTACCCACGCCCGGTTATACCGGTAAGAAAAATATGCTGGTCGCATGGTGGGATTTTCTGGTTACCAAACGTGAAAACGTGCGCCCGCAGCAACCGCTTCCGATGGTACAAACGGATCTCGCCCGTCTACCGCTCAGTGAGGATACGCTGGTCTGGATGGGGCACTCTTCGTGGTATGTGCAACTGGCGGGGAAACGTATTCTTATCGATCCCGTTTTAAGCAATTACGCCGCACCGTTCTCTTTCCTCAACAAAGCTTTTGCCGGAAATGCAGCGTGGACGGCGCAAAGCCTGCCGGAAATCGATCTGCTGATTATCTCGCATGACCATTACGATCATCTCGATTATGCCACCATCAAAGCGCTGATGCCCAAAATCAAACGGGTCGTCACGCCGCTTGGCGTCGGGTCGCATTTGCGTTACTGGGGTATGGATCCGGCCATTATTGAAGAAGCGGACTGGCAACAAAAAGTGACGATTGCAGATGACCTGACGGTGCATGTTTTGCCTGCCAGGCATTTCTCCGGACGCGGCCTGAAGCGAGACCAGACACTGTGGGCCAGCTTTATGTTCGTGACCGACCAACGCAAGGTCTACTACAGCGGCGATACCGGCTACGGGCCGCATTTTAAGGCTATTGGTGAGCAATTTGGCGGCGTGGATGTCGCCATTATGGAAAACGGCCAGTATGACGAGGACTGGAAATACATTCATATGATGCCGGAAGAGGCCGCTCAGGCGGCTGAAGAGCTGAATGCTCGCGCGGTTCTGCCGGGCCACGCGGGGCGTTTTGTGTTAGCAAAACATACTTGGGATGATCCGTACAAACGGCTGGCGGCAGCGAGTCGGGGCAAAAATTATCGGTTACTGACACCGAGGCTGGGCGAACCGGTGCTTGCGGCAGATAACGCGCAAGTTTTCCGCGCCTGGTGGGAATAAACCCGTTTATTAATCGAAGAGCAGAGGGGGATCGCAGTATGAATATTTCCGCTCAGGTTATCGACACTATCGTCGACTGGATCGACGACAATCTCCATCAACCGTTACGTATTGATGATATTGCAGCGCATGCGGGCTATTCCAAATGGCACCTGCAACGACTTTTCTTGCAGTACAAAGGAGAGAGTCTTGGGCGTTACATTCGCAAGCGCAAGCTATCGCTCGCCGCGCGCGATTTACGTAATACGAACCAGAAGGTTTACGATATTTGCCTGAAATATGGCTTTGACTCGCAACAAACCTTTACGCGGATCTTTACCCGCACCTTTAATCAGCCGCCGGGCGCCTATCGGCGGGAAAACCATCAGATTACGCACTGATGGTCAGCAACATAAAAAAGCCGGCAAAAGTGCCGGCTTTTTCTATTTCTGCGTGGCTTGCCCGATGCCTAAACGATTTAAGAAACCGCAAAGCCCCTCACGCGCGAGAAGCACTGCCAGCTGTTGCTGTTCGTCTGTTGTCAGATTATGCAGCACTTTAATAATCTCGCGCAGCGTCGTGCTTTCAGGCTCCGCACCATACGTTGGCGCAGGTTCGGCCAGCGAATAGGGGACGTTGCGCTGGCGCATGGTGGGCGTTTTCATAATGAAAGCCCGCACATCTTTATTGATATGGATAAGCCTGGCACGACCGCCTTTTACGCCGGGTAAGCTTTCCGTTTGCCAACGCTGTTCACGGATCCAACGATTTACTGTCTGTTTTGCAACGCCGAGAAAATCCGCTAACTCCTCGGTGGTCATCTTACTGGCTAGTTTCATCATCTTATTTTTGATCGCGTATCCCAAGGCGTTGCAATAATCCGGTAATGCCGTCACGGATTAACAGAGAGGAGAGCTGTTTTTGTTCGACGTCGGTCATCTCTTTCGCCAGGGTAAGCAGCAGCATTTCAAGAGAAGCGTCGTGAGATGTGATAACGCTGGCGTCATGTTCCTCCTGACGTTGCGCGCTAAGAATAAACGCTCGCACCTGTTCATTAACATGAACCAGGCGGGCTTTTCCGCCTTGCACGCCGGGTTTGGGCGACGTGACCCATCCCTCCTTGCGCACCCATTTATTGATTGTTTGTCGGCTATAGCCAGTGAGACTGGCTAACTCGTCTGGTGTCATTCGTTCCTTGAGCATGTAATTCCCGAATTGTTGTAGGGGTAATTAGTGGTTTATGTTATAGCACCATTTAACGGGAAAATGTGACAGGTTTAACTACTGGTTGCGAGCCAGCGCGCAATGTCTTTCTTTTGCCTGCTTTTTCAGCGATTGAATAATATGGAGAGATTTTGCCGTTGACACCTGGCAAGGGAATTCATATTATGCCGCCCGTCAACACGACACGCTTTACGCAATGGGGCTATAGCTCAGCTGGGAGAGCGCTTGCATGGCATGCAAGAGGTCAGCGGTTCGATCCCGCTTAGCTCCACCAAATTCCGCTCCCTACGGAATTGGTGCGTAAAGAAAAATTGTGGGGCTATAGCTCAGCTGGGAGAGCGCTTGCATGGCATGCAAGAGGTCAGCGGTTCGATCCCGCTTAGCTCCACCAACATTTCGAACCCTCGCGTTTACGCGGGGGTTTTTTGTTTCTGACTTTCTGTAAACCCTTTTCAACACGCATTAACGATTCTTAGGTTGTGAAAATTAAGAACACCTAAGGGTATTTGTGCGTCAGGGAAGTTGATTCACATTGCGAATAAACCTATTATTCGCCCACCTTTTCGCGTACACCAGGAACAATTAATTAACCTTGATGAAAACAAGAAATTACAACGTTACGCGTAAGTTCCTGCTCGCGTTAATTTTGTGTCTGGTGGCTGTGACACTTTCTCGAATTATTTCGCCCCGTACTCTCGTTAATGGCAGTGATATATACCTGGCATGGTTGCCGTTAAGCGTAATGCTGGCGATCATTCTGCTATTTGGCCGCCACGGCATATTTCCCGTTGTTATTGGCTTTGCGCTGATAAACGATATATTTTTACATTTAGCCTTTACTGAAGCGGCAGTGCTGTTATTTTGCCAGGTTTTCTCGGTGCTGGTGACTTGTGCGGTTGTGCGCTGGCGCCTTGGTGCGCGTTGGCGTCATGGCATGCCCAACAGGGATATGGGGGTACGCATTTTATGGATGGGGTTTATTGCGCCCGTCGGCATGAAATGTTGTATGTATATTGCGGGCGCATGGTTTAATTATCCGGTTAATTTATCAGGCTTTTTTAATTCAACGTCGGCTATTTACTCCATTATTGATATCCAGAGTCTGATTTCCGCAGTACTGATATTTACAATGATTTTCTATTATCCACTGCGGATGATGATTAACCCCCGGTTTGGTCGCGCATTCTGGCTCCGTAGTATTAAGCCATGGTTAACAAAAGAGAAGCGTGGCTTTATGCTTTCCTGGTTCGCGATATTAATTACTACGGTTATTATTCTTTGCCTGCCTTATAAATCTGATTATTTAGCCGGTTATCTTGTGCCGGTTATTTTTATTCTTTTCACCTTTGCTATCAGTCGTATCAGTCATCCGCTGATTATGTTGAGCTGGGGTGGCGCAGCGTTTGTTTTGATGCTGTACAACAACAACTTTCTGCACGGCGTACGAACCGACTATTCGCTGGCATTTGTGTTATCGGTGTTGATTTGCTTCACCATTTCGATGCTCTACATGATGCAGATCTATAACCGAAGTGAATGGCTTAAACAGCGCTGGCAGTCGCAGGCAATGACCGATCCGTTGACCGGTCTGCCCAATCTTCGGGCGCTGGAAAAAGCGCTGGAGTTGCAGCCTTCCAGCACACTTTGCTGCCTGTATTTGAAAAACGTGGAACTTCTGAGCCAGCATTATGGCTTGATGATGCGTGTGCATGTGAAACGCAGCGTGACCCGGGAACTGCAGCCGCTATTGCTGGGCGGTGAACAATTGTTTCAACTGCCCGGTAACGAATTATTGTTGAAACTGAATGGGCCTGAAATCTCTGCACGCTTGCAGCATATGATGCATTACCTGAACAGTCGCCGTATCTACTGGAACACCGTTGCGCTGGATATTGAGTTTGGTGTTTCCTGGGGCGTACAGCATGAAGGAGAAAAAGATCTGCACCATACACTGGGGCAGTTAAGCTGGCTTTCAGAACAGGCCTGCGCCGTGCACCAGGTACTGGCGCTGACGAACAGCTTGCAGGAAGTGACTGACCATACCACCGACCGTGTGTTGTTATTGAATAAAGTAAAACGCGCGCTGGATGACAACGGCATCGTGCTGTATGGCCAGCCGATAGTCAATGCGCAGGGGCAGGGATATCAGGAGATCCTCACACGTTTGCGCTGTAATGGCGAGCTGCTTACACCAGACCAGTTTATTCCGGTGATTGCTCAGTTTAATTTGAGTAGCCGCTTTGATATGCAGGTCGTCGAACGTTTATTGCAGTGGATGCAGGCACACCCGGACAAACACGGTTGCGCGCGCTTTTCCGTCAACCTGATGCCGCTAACATTGATGCAGCATGATTTTGTCGCCCACATGCTCTCGCTGTTTACGCGCTATGCCGTGCCGCCGCAGGCGGTGATTATTGAAATCACAGAGGAGCAGGCGTTATCGCACTCTGAAGTGAGCGCGCATAACATACAGCAGTTGCGGCAGGCGGGTTTTAAGATTGCTATCGATGATTTTGGGACCGGTTACGCCAATTTTGAACGTCTGAAGCGGTTACAGGCCGATATCATTAAAATTGATGGGGCTTTTGTGCGGGACATTCTGCAAAATGCGCAGGACGCAATGATTGTGAAAGCGATATGCGAGCTGGCAAAGGGGCAGTCGCTGACGGTTGTGGCCGAGTATGTCGAAAATGAAGCACAGCGTGCGCTGTTGCTGCAATCCGGCGTTGATTATTTGCAGGGCTACTTAGTCGGCAAACCACAGCCGCTTGCGCAGGCATAAAAAAACCGGGATTATCCCGGTTTTTTATTGCCATCCCATCACCCCTCCTGGGGAGGTGGTGATGGATTATTCAGACCGAATGCACATGGCGCTATTCGGTCATCACATCAGATAACCAGTGCCGCAATAGCGGCAGACAACACACTCACCAGCGTGGAGCCATATACCAGTTTCAGACCGAAGCGGGACACCACGTTACCTTGCTCTTCGTTCAGGCCCTTGATCGCACCAGCGATAATGCCGATGGAGGAGAAGTTAGCGAAGGAGACCAAGAACACCGACAGGATACCTTCTGCGCGCGGCGAGAGAGTCGCAGAAATTTTCTGCAGATCCATCATCGCCACGAATTCGTTCGATACCAGTTTGGTGGCCATAATGCTCGCCACTTGCAGCGCTTCGTGAGTCGGTACGCCCAGTACCCAGGCAATCGGATAGAAGATATAGCCCAGAATGCCCTGGAAGGAGATACCCAGAACCGCTGCAAACAGCGCGTTCAGACCCGAAATCAGCGCGATAAAACCAATCAGCATTGCTGCAACGATAATCGCAACCTTGAAACCCGCCAGAATGTATTCACCCAGCATTTCAAAGAAGCTCTGACCTTCATGCAGTTTTGCCATCTGCAGGTTTTCTTCGCTCTCTTCCACGCGGTAGGGGTTGATCAGCGACAGCACAATAAAAGTACTGAACATGTTCAGCACCAGCGCCGCAACGACGTATTTCGGCTGGAGCATGGTCATGTAGGCACCCACGATGGACATTGACACGGTGGACATGGCTGTCGCCGCCATGGTGTACATGCGGTTGCGTGACATTTTGCCGAGAATATCTTTATAGGCGATGAAGTTCTCAGACTGACCAAGGATCAGCGAACTTACGGCGTTAAAGGATTCCAGTTTGCCCATTCCGTTCACTTTAGACAGCACCGTCCCGATGGCGCGAATAATGATTGGCAGCACGCGAATATGCTGAAGAATACCGATCAGTGCAGAGATAAACACAATCGGGCAGAGCACTTTCAGGAAGAAGAACGCCAGGCCTTCATCATTCATTTTACCGAATACGAAGTTCGTGCCTTCGTTGGCAAAGCCGAGCAGTTTTTCAAACATCTCGGAGAAGCCTTTTACGAAGCCGAGGCCAATATCCGAGTTCAGGAAGAACCAGGCCAGCAGAACTTCAATAACCAGCAATTGAATAACAAAGCGGATGCGGATTTTCTTGCGATCGCTGCTTACGAGCAAGGCAAGCAGCGCCACAACAGCAAGCGCCAGGACAAAGTGCAGAACGCGGGACATATTTGCTCCAAATATGAGACGGGTAGAAATTTCGTGCACATTCTATGTAACAAGCCAAAAGAAAACGAGATCAAACACACACTATATTAATGACCTGTGACCAGACTCAAAATTAGTGATCCAACATACATTTCTGTTATGTTAAGTAAAGGAGTGAAAAGTTGCATCGCATGCTAAACTCTTAACATAACGCTGCGGCAGATGCTGTTGTCGCCGTCACCATCCTGAACATTCAGCCCTTCTATTGTTTCTGGCTATCAGAGAAATCAAGCAAACCCATTTAAATGCTCTTGATAATCATTCTCATTTTGGTAGCATCAAACATAGCAAAGGCTATATTTAAGGGCGAAAAATGAACAGTAGTCGCGTTGAGAATAGCAATGGGCGTGCAGCGCGCAAACTCAGGTTCGCGTTAATGGGACCGGCGTTCATTGCGGCGATTGGCTATATCGATCCCGGTAACTTTGCCACCAACATTCAGGCGGGGGCGAGTTTCGGCTACCAGCTGCTATGGGTTGTGGTCTGGGCAAACCTGATGGCGATGCTGATCCAGTTGCTGTCAGCCAAGCTCGGCATTGCCACCGGCAAAAACCTCGCAGAGCAGATCCGTGACCACTATCCACGCCCACTGGTCTGGTTCTATTGGGTGCAGGCGGAAATCATCGCCATGGCCACCGATCTTGCCGAATTCATTGGTGCGGCCATCGGCTTCAAAATGATCCTTGGCGTCTCGCTGTTACAAGGAGCCGTGCTTACCGGTATCGCCACGTTCCTGATTTTAATGTTGCAACGGCGCGGGCAAAAACCGCTGGAGAAGGTGATTGGCGGGCTGCTGCTGTTTGTTGCTGCGGCGTATATTGTTGAACTGGTGTTCTCGCAGCCAAAACTGGCGGCGCTGGCGAAAGGGATTGTCATCCCTAACCTGCCGGGTACAGAAGCGGTGTTTCTTGCCGCTGGCGTGTTGGGCGCGACCATTATGCCGCACGTAATTTACCTGCACTCCTCGCTGACGCAGCACATGCATCAGGGGACACAGCGCGAGCGTTATTCCGCCACCAAATGGGATGTTGGCATCGCCATGACCATTGCCGGTTTTGTGAACCTTGCGATGATGGCGACTGCCGCCGCCGCGTTTCACTTCAACGGCCATACCGGTATTGCCGATCTTGACCAGGCCTACCTGACGCTGGAGCCGCTACTCAGCCATGCGGCGGCGACCACTTTTGGTTTGAGTCTGGTGGCAGCAGGGCTGTCTTCGACGGTGGTCGGTACGCTGGCCGGGCAGGTAGTGATGCAAGGGTTTGTGCGTTTCCATATTCCGCTCTGGGTACGCCGTACCATTACTATGATGCCGTCGTTTATTGTTATCTGGCTGGGGCTGGATCCAACGCAGATTCTGGTGATGAGCCAGGTGCTGCTGAGCTTTGGTATTGCGCTGGCTCTGGTGCCGTTGCTGGTGTTCACCAGCGACCGCAAGCTGATGGGCGAGCTGGTTAACAGCGTGCTGGTTAAGCGGACCGGTTGGGTAATTGTGGCGCTGGTCGTATGCCTGAATGGCTGGTTATTAATTGGAACTATTGCCGGGATTTAAAACGGGAACAGTAAAAAGGAGCGCATGCGCTCCTTTTTTTATTCTCAGTGGTGACGCCAGTGCCCGCGGCCTGGTCCACGGTGGTCGTCACGGTCGCGCCAGCCTTCGCGATAGCCGCGCTCATAGGCGTCGCGTTTATCCCAGCCGCGATGCCAGCCGCGATCGTGTTTATACCAGCGGTTGCCGCGCCATTCGTAATTGCGACCCCAGTAATCGCGGTCGCGCCAGCGTCCGCCGTCCCAGTAGTTACCGTAATTATCGCGATCGCCAATTTGTAATTTTACAGACGGCAACAGGGTGATTTCGCCAGCATTCGCGACCAGCGGCGCGGCAGCCATTAACACGGCTGCCAGAATCAGTGACCTGAACATACTCTTCTCCTTCACGATCGGGGCCGAAACGGCCTGTTACAACAATATTACGGGGCGGTAATATCCCGTATTAGTGGCGCAACTCCGAAATCATGAATGGGAGCACTTTTTGCTAAAATGGTCTACCTTACGCCGCTAAGCACCGCGTCGATCTCTTCACACTCTGCGGCGCTGAAGTGGCGGTTCGCCAGCATGCCAACAGCATCGTCCAGTTGGCTGGTCTTGCTGGCCCCAATCAGCACAGAGGTCACTTTGTCGCCACGCAGCACCCATGCCAGCGCCATCTGCGATAACTTCTGTCCCCGCCGTTCTGCAATCGCATTGAGTGCGCGCACGGTCGCCAGTTTCTCTTCTGTGATCTGCTCCGGATTGAGGAAACGGCTGCCGCTGGCGGCGCGAGAATCCGCCGGGATGCCCTGCAAGTAGCGGTCTGTTAACTGCCCGCCCGCGAGCGGTGAGAAGGCGATGCTGCCCACGCCTTTTTCCTGTAGCAGATCCAATAAATCCTCTTCCACCCACCGTTCAAACATCGAATATTTGGGTTGATGAATGAGACACGGTGTACCCAAATCATTGAGGATGTCGATGGCTTGACGCGCCAGTGCTGCCGGGTAATTGGACAGACCGACATACAGCGCTTTGCCCTGGCGGACAAGATGGTCGAGTGCGCGCATGGTTTCTTGCAGCGGCGTTTCTGGATCCGGGCGATGGTGATAAAAGATATCAACATAATCCAGCCCCATCCGGCGCAGGCTTTGATCGAGGCTGGCGATCAGATATTTGCGTGAACCCCAGTCACCATAAGGGCCATCCCACATGGTGTAACCTGCTTTGCTGGAGATGACCAGTTCATCGCGCCAGGGCAGAAAATCCTCCTGCAAAATACGCCCGAAGTTTTTTTCTGCTGAACCGGGCGGCGGCCCGTAATTATTCGCCAGATCGAAATGGGTAATGCCCTGGTCGAAGGCATGGCGCAGTAACTGCCGGCTGTTTTCCAGCAGGGTCGCGTCGCCGAAGTTGTGCCACAGCCCGAGCGAGATTGCCGGGAGTTTCAGGCCGCTGTTACCGCAGCGACGCCAGACCATCTTTTCGTAACGCGTAGAACTCGCCTGATAAACCATGCCGGTGCCCCTTCAACGATTGATTTCTTTACAGTGTATGCGTTTACATTTATGACCGACTGAGCTTACACCGCTCGCCATCGTAAAGCTTGCTTGCCACCTTAAATATGGCGCATATCCTGGACTCTCATCACAGTTCCCCAATACTCAGATAAAACCCGGATTTCAGAAGGATCACTGTAATGCAAACCGATTACTCTGTTGCCGACTATCTGCTGGACAGGCTCGCAGGCTGTGGCATCCATCATCTTTTTGGGGTGCCTGGCGACTATAACCTGCAATTTCTCGACCATGTCATTCAACATCCGGCGGTGCACTGGGTGGGCTGCGCTAACGAACTCAATGCTGCCTATGCGGCGGACGGTTATGGGCGTTGCCAGGGCGCGGGGGCGCTGCTGACTACTTTTGGTGTGGGTGAACTGAGTGCAATCAACGGTATCGCCGGGAGTTTCGCAGAATATGTGCCAGTACTGCACATTGTTGGCGCGCCCTGTAGCGGAGTGCAGCGACGGGGAGAATTACTGCACCATACGTTAGGCGACGGCGATTTTAGCCATTTCTGGCGTATGAGTGAGCCGGTGACGGCAGCGCGCGCGGTGCTGACGGCGCAAAACGCCTGCTATGAGATTGACCGGGTGATCCGTGCCATGCTGACAGCGTCACGCCCGTGTTATCTAATGCTACCTGCAGACGTGGCAAAAATGCCGGCAACCCCGCCTGTAAACGTTATCACTACGACCGCCATACCCGGCAACGAAACGCGACTGGCGGCCTTTCGTCGCCATGTTGAGGAACGGCTGTCGGGAAGCCAGCGACTCTCGCTTCTGGCAGATTTTCTGGCTCAGCGTTTTGGCGTTCAGAAAATGCTGCAGTGCTGGATGCGCGATTTTCCACTGCCACACGCCACGATGTTGATGGGGAAAGGCCTGTTTGATGAAACGCAGCCGGGGTTTGTGGGTACTTACAGTGGCGCGGCAAGCCCGGCGGCAGTTCGCGAAGCGATAGAGGACGCCGATACGGTAATTTGTGTCGGTACGCGCTTTAGCGACACACTGACCGCAGGATTCACACAGCAATTGCCGCCAGAACGGACTATCGACATCCAACCGTTCGCGGCACGGGTAGGTGAAACCTGGTTCAGTGGTTTATCGATGCAGGATGCGGTCAGCACTCTGACTTCGGTATGTCGCAATAATCCGCGCTGTGCCTTGCAGAAAAAGGCGCGGGAAAATAACCCCAGCCAGCACAGGCACCAGGGAACGCTGGATCAAGCTGCTTTCTGGCAAACGCTGCAGGACTTTATTCGCCCCGGCGACATTATCCTTGCCGATCAAGGAACCGCGGCCTTTGGCGCAGCGGCGTTACGCCTGCCTGCCGGGGTGGACTTCCTGGTGCAGCCGCTATGGGGCTCCATCGGCTTTTGTTTGCCCGCGGCCTTTGGTGCCCAGACGGCATATCCGGAACGGCGGGTGATCCTGCTTACCGGTGACGGTGCCGCGCAGCTGACTATTCAGGAGCTGGGGTCGATGCTGCGCGACAATTTACGCCCCATTATTGTTGTGCTCAATAACGACGGCTATACCGTGGAGCGGGCGATTCATGGCGCACAGCAGCGCTATAACGATATTGCCCGCTGGAACTGGACCCACATTCCGCATGCCCTGAGTCACGATTGCCAGGCAGAGTGTTGGCGTGTCAGTGAAACGGTACAGTTAGCCGAGGCGCTGGAAGCCGCTGCACATCATCACCGCCTGGCACTGATTGAAGTAATGTTGCCCAAAATCGATCTGCCAGATTTACTGCGCGATGTGACGCATGCTCTGGAAGCGCGCAACAATCAGTGATCGTTGTCACGCCGGGGAGCCATCATCATGGGTTTCCCGGCAAGCAGCAGCCAGGCGGGCAGCATCACGATACAGAGCAGCGGCAGCAGGGTGGTATCGGGCACCACGACAGCAGCAAGAAATAAACTCAGCCAGCCATCACGTGTGACGACCAGCACCAGGCCCAGCACTGCGCAGGAGACCGTGACCGCCGCAGGAACCGCATCCACATGCGCGTGCAGCATCAACCCCAGCGCCACACCCACAAATACCGCGGGGAAGATCCGCCCACCGCGAAAACCGCAGGCGGCAGCCACCACCAGCGCTGCCAATTTGACCAGCGCGAAAAGCAGGTAATCACTGACGGTAAATGTCTGGGCAAAGGCCAACTGTTGCATCTCGTCCAACCCTTTAAACAGCGTAATATTGCCGCCGATAATGCCAAGGATACCGAGCAGAAAACCACCTATTCCCAGCGCCAGTACCGGATTTTTCAACTGCTGGATCAGGCGGTGCAGACGCGGCAGACACCATACAGCTACCATTCCCAGCGCGATGGCAAACAAGGTCACTACGGCACCGCTGAGAATGTCGACAAGATGCAATTGCGGATAATGTGCGATCGGTAAACTAAAATGGGGATGCGACAGCACACTGGTGGTCAGTGCGCCAGCCGCCGCCGCCATTAACGGGGCAAACAGGCGATCCCACAGCGGTACATCGTTACTGGCTGTTAATGTCTGGGAAAAGATCAGTGCGGCGGCGACCGGCGTACCAAACAGTGCGCCAAGCGTGCCGGCAGAGGCTAAAATCGTCCAGTCCAGCGGTGCGACCCGCGGGAAAACCCGCCCCCCCAGCGCCACGGCCAGTGCGATATTCATTACCATGATCGGGTGTTCCGGCCCGAGGCTGACCCCGCCTGCCAGCCCAAGCAGCAGTGCCAGCAGCAGGCCGGGTAGCGCAGTCACGGCAACCGGTGCGCCAATCAACGGTTCGGTAGCCGGATCCGGGCCACCGTGGCCTGTGCTAAAGCGGATCACTAACCCTACGGCTACCCCGGTAAGGGTCAGGACCAGCAGGATCCACAGTGGTGTGTCGGGGTCAACGCCCAGTCGCCAGGGGATACCGCTCCACAGCACCGATTGCAGCAGGGCGGCGATTTTCATCACCAGCAGTAACACCAGGCTGGATGCCACGCCAATGGTCAGCGCGGGCAGCGCCAGCAATAACATTGTTCTGGCTCGCGGATGGAGCATACCTATTTCCTTTATTACCTGCAGGGCGGAACCCTGGGGGAATCTGTGACGAAGATCGATTATCCTGGGGCACTCGTGTTATCGTCGTTGTTGTTACAGCGCCTTGAATTTACAGTGTGCCAAAGATTTATTTTGACTTTAGCGGAGCCGTAAAAGAATGACAAAATATGCTTTAGTGGGCGACGTAGGCGGCACCAACGCGCGATTAGCGTTGTGCGATGTCGACAGCGGCGACATCTCTCGTGCCAAAACCTATTCCGGCCTCGACTACCCCAGCCTGGAAGCGGTGGTGCGTGTCTACCTTGATGAGCACAACGTTACCGTAGAAGACGGGTGTATCGCTATCGCCTGTCCGATCACCGGTGACTGGGTAGCAATGACTAATCACACCTGGGCCTTCTCCATTGCTGAAATGAAGAAAAACCTGGGCTTCGCGCATCTGGAAATCATTAACGATTTTACTGCGGTGTCGATGGCTATCCCGATGCTGAAAAACGATCACCTGATCCAGTTCGGCGGCGCAGCGCCGGTCGAGGGCAAACCGATCGCGGTTTACGGTGCGGGCACCGGGCTTGGAGTGGCCCATCTGGTGCATGTGGATAAGCGCTGGGTGAGCCTGCCGGGTGAGGGCGGCCATGTGGATTTTGCCCCTAACAGCGAAGAAGAGGGCATTATTCTTGAAGAACTGCGTGCCGAAATCGGTCACGTTTCTGCGGAGCGCGTGCTTTCCGGGCCGGGGCTGGTCAATCTCTATCGGGCTATTGTTAAATCCGACGGCCGTCTGCCGGAAAATCTGCAACCGAAAGATGTCACCGAGCGCGCTCTGGCAGACAGCTGCATTGACTGCCGCCGCGCGCTGTCCCTGTTTTGCGTTATTATGGGCCGCTTTGGCGGTAACCTGGCGCTTAACCTCGGGACTTTTGGCGGCGTCTATATCGCCGGTGGTATTGTGCCGCGTTTCCTTGATTTCTTTACAGCGTCCGGTTTTCGCGGCGGCTTTGAAGATAAAGGGCGTTTCAAATCCTATGTGCAGGACATTCCGGTCTATCTGATCGTGCATGATAATCCGGGGCTGTTAGGCGCGGGTGCCCACCTGCGCCAGACGTTAGGTTACTATCTCTAAAGATGCATTAACTGCCGGAATTCTTTAACTTTACTGCGGCTGACAGGCACCTGAAACTCCAGGTCGCGCAGCCGCAAAATATAGGTATTGTTAAACCACGGTTCAATCTCGCGGATCTTATCCAGATTCACGCAGTATGAGCGGTGACAGCGGAAGAAGTGCGCTGCCGGCAGTTTGCTGCAAAACTCCGTGATGTTCATTGGCATCACGTAAGATTCCCGTCGCGTATAGACAAACGTCATCTTCTCGTGCGCTTCTGCATAATAAATGTCGTCAATACTGGTGACGATAATCCGCTCGTCTTTGATCAGATTAATGGTCGCGTTTTCCCGCTGTTGCGGGCTGGCGGCCATACCGGCTTGTTGTTGCCAGGCGCTTTCCAGCTTCTGGAGCATACTGATGATGCGCGATTCCTGGTATGGCTTGAGAATGTAGTCGAAGGCTTCCAGTTCGAAAGCTTCGACCGCGTGCTCTTTCCACGCGGTAATAAAAACAATAAACGGCTTATGCGCGAACTGGCTGATATTTTGCGCCAGCAGTACCCCGTCCAGTGAGGGGATATTAATATCAAGAAAAATCGCGTCGACCTTGTTGTGTTGCAGGTACTTCAGGACGTCGAGACCGTCATCAAACGTCCCGACAATTTCCATCTGGCTATGGGCTTTGATCAGCCAGCTCAGTTCTTGCTGCGCCAGGATCTCATCTTCAACAATGATGACCTTCATTGACTTCTCCTGTTAGGGCAACAGCGCGGCCATAGTCGGTGAGGGCGACGGCTGGCGCGGTACGTAAAACGCAATTTCTGTTCCCGGCGTCAGACGGCGGATATGCAGCCCCTCACCGTAGAGCAGTTTCACCCGCTGGTGAACATTAAGCAGGCCAATTTTATTCCCTGGCATCTCATCGGCTTCGACGCGGGCAATCATTTCCGGGGCTATGCCGTTACCGGTATCACGCACAGCGATCCGCACCCGGTTGCCACACTCTTCCACGCTGATGGTGACCACGCCTTTGCCTTTGCAGGGCTGAATACCGTGCACGATGGCATTCTCCACCAGCGGTTGGATCAGTAAGCTTGGGATCACACAGCTTACCTCTTCATCAATGTCATAAATCACCGTCAGTTTGTCGCCAAAGCGCGCCTGCTCAATGGCGATGTAATCTTTGATTTGGTACAGCTCTTTCTTGATATCAATCTGCTCATCGTCTTTTAATTCAATGTTATAGCGCAGATAACGCGACAAATTGAAGATCAATTGTCGGGCGGTATCCGGATTCAAGCGGATCGACGACGAAATGGCATTCAGCGCGTTAAAGAGGAAGTGCGGGTTAATTTTGCTCTGCAAGGCGCGTAATTCTGCCTTATTTGCCATCTCACGCAGCTGCTCTGCGCGTGAAACTTCCAGCTGCGTCGATATAATTTGCGATAAACCGACTGCCATATCCTGCAGGGATGAGGTGATTTGGTGGGCGTGGCAATAGTAAATTTTCAGCGTGCCAGTCACGATGCCCTGCTCACGCAGCGGGATCACCAGCATTGAGTGAATTTCGGGTGTGCGGTGCGCTTCATCGTTGTTTTTTATGATGATTTCACCGGTGCTGATCGCCTGATACGTGGTCGGGCTGATAATGTCGTCGCTGTCACGATAGTTATCTTCCCCGACACCGACATATGCCAGTACGTGGTCGACGTTGGTGATGGCGACGGCATCGGCATCAATATCGCGGCGGATGATATCGCACACCTGACGTAGCGACTCGCTGTTCACGTTACGAAACAGCGGCAGTGTTTTATTGGCAATCTCCAGCGCCAGCTTGGCCTGGCGCCCGGCCATCGCCTCTTTTTCACCTTCCACGCTCTGTACCAGCAGCACAATAAACCCGATACACACACTGCCGAGGATCATCGGCACGCCGATTTTAGACACAATATCGAGACCCAGCGCGGTGGTCGGTGCCCAGAGCACCACCAGCGTCATGGTCAGGCTTTCACAGATCATCCCGGCGATAATACCGGCGCGCCAGTGCTGCGCTTTCGGCACTTTCAGGTGGATCATCCCGGACATGATCCCGGCGATAATACTGGTGATAAAGCAGGGGACTGCCGTCACGCCGCCCATATCAATCAAATAACGGTGCACACCCGCAATAATGCCGGTAATGATCCCTACCCACGGACCAAACAGAATACCGCCAGACATCACCGCAATAATACGGACGTTAACCAGTGAACCTTCAACCGGTACGCCAGACCAGGTACTGAACAGCGCGAACAGGGAGAAGATGGCAGTGACGCCCAGTAGCTCTTTAGGCGAGTGGGCGGTTTTATGCAGCAGCTCGCGAAACAGGCGGATACGGATCAGGAAAAACAAGCAGATCAGCATCAACGCCGCGCGATCGAAAACCGCCAGCAGCATGTCGAATATTTCGTGCACGGGTGACTCATGTGAAAGGCGTCAAAAAGCTATGATAAAAAACTGTGACCCGGATGACCAGTCAGGGAGTGTATTCTGTGAATAGGGAAAAACCATGATTCCAAAAGGGGATTAATAAACGCTAAAAGAGCATGCGCGAACACGTCGGGTTAATGAAAATTACGCGTAATTATATTGCTATCAACTTGTTAAGTTAAAAAGTTATTCAGGTAATAACGAGGCTGAAAGTCTCCTTCCCTCAGCTAAACCTCTTCCGCTTTTTTATCCGCACACTATTTTTTTCTTTCCCTCTCGACAGCAGGAAATTATTCGGGATATGTTCTTAACACGCTGCACATGCGGCGACGTCGCTCGGACGGTCCGGGCGCTAACGTTACTCCGAGGAATCTATGGCTGACTTCAGTCCTGAACGTCGTTTTACGCGTATCGATCGTCTCCCCCCGTATGTTTTTAATATCACAGCTGAATTGAAAATGGCTGCGCGTCGGCGCGGCGAAGATATTATTGATTTCAGCATGGGTAACCCGGACGGCGCCACGCCGCCACACATTGTTGAGAAGCTTTGCACCGTGGCGCAGCGCCCGGACACGCATGGTTATTCGACTTCGCGCGGTATCCCGCGTTTGCGTCGGGCGATTTCTCGCTGGTACGAAGAACGCTATCAGGTGGATATTGATCCGGAAACGGAAGCTATCGTCACTATCGGTTCGAAAGAGGGGCTGGCGCATCTGATGCTGGCCACGCTGGATCATGGCGATACGGTGCTGGTGCCGAATCCCAGCTACCCCATCCATATTTATGGTGCGGTCATTGCCGGTGCGCAGGTACGTTCTGTTCCGCTGGTAGAAGGTGTCGATTTCTTTAATGAGCTGGAGCGGGCGATCCGCGAAAGTTACCCGAAACCGAAGATGATGATCCTCGGCTTCCCCTCCAATCCCACGGCACAGTGCGTAGAACTCGAATTCTTTGAAAAAGTGGTTGCACTGGCGAAACGCTATGATGTGCTGGTGGTGCACGATCTGGCTTATGCCGACATTGTTTATGATGGCTGGAAAGCGCCGTCGATAATGCAGGTGCCGGGCGCGCGCGATGTGGCCGTTGAATTTTTCACGCTATCGAAAAGTTACAACATGGCCGGCTGGCGTATTGGCTTTATGGTCGGTAACCCTGTGCTGGTCAGCGCGCTGGCGCGTATCAAGAGCTACCATGATTACGGCACGTTTACCCCGTTACAGGTCGCGGCGATTGCCGCGCTGGAAGGCGATCAGCAGTGCGTACGTGATATTGCCGCGCAGTATAAACGCCGTCGCGATGTGCTGGTGAAAGGGTTACATGAAGCAGGCTGGATGGTCGACACGCCCAAAGCGTCGATGTATGTCTGGGCGAAAATTCCAGAGCAATATGCCGCGATGGGATCGTTGGAGTTTGCCAAAAAATTACTGAAAGACGCCAAAGTATGCGTGTCGCCGGGGATTGGTTTTGGCGATTATGGTGATACCCATGTGCGTTTTGCGCTGATTGAAAACCGCGATCGTATCCGTCAGGCGGTGCGGGGTATTAAGTCCATGTTCCGGGCCGATGGCTTGCTCCCCTCGGTGCCCAAAACCGCAGCGGAAGATATCGAACCCTGAAAAAAAGGAGCCGCAAGGCTCCTTTTTTCTACTGCATTAATCGCTCAGGTCAGATCATCAGGGCAAAAGTACCGGCCCATACAATGACCATCATCGAAATGCCCATAAAGAAATATTTCACGTTCATCGCTCCGCATACTTCCGTATGCATCTATGACCATAACAGGACTGAGTATAGAGAGGTGAAACTACGCCAAAGCGAAAATGAGAATTTTCTCCCTTCCGGCCACAGCTCCATCTCAGGATCTTGGGTGAATCATCACCAGACGGCGCTAATGTACGCTTAATTTTTTACCCTTACAAGAGCCTTTTTTCTATTTAATTTTAGTAAGTTACAGTGTGTCGGGCTTTGGCGACACATTACTTTCACTGCTAAATAAATTGTCCTTCAGCGACGAAATTTTTCGCTGCTGAAACGCTTCATTTCCGCTTGAATTTTAAGGCTAATTTTTTGAACGCGCTCACACTCTGCATAAACCAGGACGATCAGGTCATCGGAGTGAAACAAAAATGACATGCAAAAAAGAGGGGCGCTTTCTCGCATGACCCGGGTTGAAGGTATGTTTGACCTGATAAACAAAACGCGACCGTAGCGGCGAAGCCATGTTGACAATCTGCGCATTATGAAAATAAATGTCTATACAACCCATGACATGCGAAGACGATGACTGAACTTACCGCAGAAGATCGTGTCTGGCGCAATGCGCGTCTGGCGACGATGGCCCCCTCGCAAGCACAACCCTATGGTTTTATAGATAATCATGCCTTGATTGTCCGTCATGGCCGCATCCGGGCGATTGTGCCGCAGGCCGATTTACCCGCGCACATCGCGCACAGCGTTGATGCTGGTGGGAGGTTGATCACCCCTGGTTTAATCGACTGCCACACCCACCTTGTTTTCGGCGGCAACCGTGCACAAGAGTGGGAGCAGCGGTTAAATGGCGTCTCTTATCAGCAGATCAGCAGCCAGGGCGGCGGCATTAATGCGACGGTGCGGGCGACACGTCAGAGCAGCGAAGCCGGGCTTTTTGCTTTGGCAGAGCAGCGCCTGGCGCGTCTGCTGCGGGAGGGGGTCACCACCGTTGAGATCAAATCCGGGTATGGGCTTGATCGGGAGAACGAGGCCAAAATGCTGCGTGTCGCCGGGGCGCTGGCGCAGTCTTATCCGGTGGAGATCAGCCGCACGTTGCTGGCCGCACATGCAACGCCGCCAGAATATAAAGGGCAGCCAGATGATTACATCAGGCAGGTATGCGACGACATTATGCCCTCGTTGTGGCAACAGGGTCTGTTTGAGGCGGTCGATGCTTTTTGCGAAAACGTGGGCTTTTCATTGGCGCAAACTGAGCGGGTTTTCCACCGCGCGCGTGAGTCAGGCATCCCCATCAAGGGGCATGTAGAACAGCTCTCTTCGCTGGGCGGGGCAGAACTGGTCAGCCGTTACCGGGGACTTTCTGCCGATCACGTGGAGTATCTCAGTGAGGCGGGCGTTGCCGCCATGCGGGAAAGTGGCACCGTGGCTGTCCTGTTGCCTGGTGCATTCTATTTCCTGAATGAACCCCGTAAACCGCCTGTTGCCTTGCTGCGTCAGCAGCAGGTGCCGATGGCGGTGGCAACGGACTTTAATCCGGGTACCAGCCCGTTTGCCAGTCTCCATCTGGCGATGAATATGGCCTGCGTGCAGTTTGGCCTGACGCCGGAAGAGGCCTGGGCGGGGGTGACGCGGAACGCGGCTCAGGCCTTAGGACGCCAGCATACCCATGGTCAGCTGGCGGCGGGTTACTGGGCGGATTTTGTCATCTGGGACGCTGAACACCCGGTGGAGATGGTCTACGAACCGGGACGCAATCCTCTTTATCAACGTATTTTTCGTGGCGAGGAGACAGTATGACGCTCTGGCATCCGGTTGCGCAGACGATGTGGCAGGGGCGTGATGACAGCGCCGAAGCGGCGAATGCATTGCGCGTATTTCAAACCATCGTTAACGATGGCGAGTTTTCCCCACGGCTTCATCGCGGCAAGATAGCGTTGCTCGGCTTTGAATGTGACGAAGGGGTCAAACGCAATCAGGGGCGGGCAGGTGCTGCGCAGGGGCCGGATGTGTTACGTCAGGCGTTGGCACCCATGGCGAGCTTTTGCGGGCACAGCCAGTTGGTGGAAATGGGATCGGTACGCGCCCAGCCCGAGCAGCTTGAAGAAGCGCAACAGGAGCTGTACGACGCGGTGCTGGCTTGTCAGCGGTCGCGAATGCGCACTCTGGTGTTTGGCGGTGGTCATGAAACCGCGTTTGGCCACGGTTCGGCAGTACTGGATGCCTTCCCCAATGAGCGGGTCGGCATCATCAATCTGGACGCGCATCTCGATTTACGTCATGCTCCGCGCGCCAGTTCCGGCACGCCGTTTCGCCAGCTGGCGGTGCATTGCGAAGCGCAGAATCGCGAATTTATCTATAGCTGTATCGGTGTTAGCCGGGCCGCCAATACCCAGGCGTTGTGGGACGAGGCTGCCTTGCGCAAGGTGTCGGTGATCGAAGATATCGACGTGTTGAACAAGTTTGTCGAGCAAGTTCTGCCGGAAATCCACCGTATGCTGTCCAGCTGCGACAGGATTTACTTAACGATCGATCTGGATGTGTTGCCCGGCAATGAGATGCCAGCGGTTTCCGCACCGGCAGCGCTCGGTGTTCCATTGCCATTGTTAATACGTATTGTTGAACCGCTGTGTCGCAGTGGCAAACTGCAGGCGGTGGATCTGGTGGAGTTTAATCCACAGTTCGACACCCAGGGGCTGGCTGCGAAAGTCGCGGCGCGACTGGCATGGCAGATTGTGCATTGGTGGCAGGGATGATCGCCGCCCTTTTAATCACGGTATCATCGGGCACCCATGCCCTTAATAGCTGAAATAAGGAACCGCCGAGTGATATTTTCGCCCCGTCCCCGACCTGCTCCCGCCAGTGCGCCACTGCCTTTTTATGAAAAAGTGAAGCAGGCTATCAGCGCGAAAATTATCGACGGCACCTGGCGGCCGCACGATCGCATCCCTTCCGAGGCCGAACTGGTGGCGCAGTTTGGTTTTAGCCGCATGACCATTAACCGGGCGCTGCGTGAACTGACCGATGAAGGCCTGCTGGTGCGTTTGCAGGGGGTCGGCACGTTTGTGGCTGAGCCAAAAGGGCAGTCGGCGTTGTTTGAAATTCGCAGCATTGCGGATGAGATCGCCGCCCGTCACCATCAGCACCGTTGTGAGGTGTTGCTGCTGGAAGAAACCCGCGCAGACCTCACTCAGGCGGCCGCGCTGGAGCTTGAAGAGGGTGCGCGGATCTTTCATTCGCGGATGGTGCATTTCGAAAATGAGATCCCGGTGCAGATAGAAGATCGCTGTGTGAACGCGAGCGTGGTACCGGACTATTTGCGACAGGATTACACACATACTACCGCCCATGCTTATTTGTCGTTAATTGCACCGCTTACTGAAGGCGAACACATCGTGGAAGCAGTGCAGGGCACGGCGGAAGAGTGCCGGTTACTGCACATTAACGAGCATGATCCCTGTTTGTTGATCCGTCGCCGCACCTGGTCCACCTCGCATATCGTCTCTCACGCCAGCCTGCTTTTCCCCGGTGCGCGCTACCGTTTACAAGGTCATTTCTGTTCCTGATCCTGTGCGTCAGCTAAAGCGTGATTGCTGACGCAATATAATAAATTTGTATCTTTTCTGTTAAAACCTGGCTTGCGTGTAATTGTATAGACAAGTATATGTGTTTAGAGACGCTACCCGTTTTTTCAGGAGAGAATAACGATGTCGAACACCCCCTACCGCCAGCAAACCATCCGCGCACCGCGGGGCACAACGCTGAATGCAAAGAGCTGGCTCACCGAAGCCCCCTTGCGCATGCTGATGAATAACCTCGACCCGGAGGTGGCAGAAAACCCCCATCAACTGGTGGTCTATGGGGGGATCGGCCGCGCAGCGCGGAACTGGGAATGTTTTGATGCCATCGTCACTGCACTGAAAGAGCTGGAGCAGGATGAAACGCTGCTGGTGCAGTCCGGTAAACCGGTCGGCGTGTTCAAAACTCATGAGAATGCCCCACGCGTGCTGATCGCCAACTCCAACCTGGTACCACACTGGGCAAATTGGGAACACTTTAACGAACTGGATGCAAAAGGGCTGGCGATGTACGGCCAGATGACCGCCGGAAGCTGGATCTACATCGGCAGCCAGGGGATTGTTCAAGGCACTTATGAGACGTTTGTCGAAGCGGGCCGCCAGCACTATCAGGGCAATCTACAAGGGCGCTGGGTATTGACCGCCGGTCTGGGCGGTATGGGCGGCGCACAGCCGTTGGCGGCAACACTGGCGGGTGCCAGTTCGCTGAACATTGAGTGCCAGCAGAGCCGTATCGATTTTCGTCTGCGTACTGGCTATGTCGATGAGCAGGCGACCTCGCTGGATGATGCGCTGGCGCGTATTGAAAAATACACCACTGCGGGTAAGGCCGTGTCGATTGCGCTGTGCGCTAACGCCGCAGAGATCCTGCCCGAGCTGGTGAGGCGCGGTATTCGCCCGGACATGGTAACTGACCAGACCAGCGCCCACGATCCTTTGCACGGTTATCTGCCCGAAGGCTGGACCTGGGAGGCGTATCAGCGGAATGCACAAGCCGATCCGCAGGGAACGGTGCAGGCCGCGAAGCAAAGCATGGCGAAACATGTGAGTGCGATGCTGGCTTTCAGCCAGATGGGCATTCCGACTTTTGATTACGGCAACAATATCCGTCAGATGGCAAAAGATATGGGGGTCGACAATGCGTTTGATTTCCCCGGCTTCGTCCCGGCTTATATTCGCCCACTATTCTGCCGGGGTATCGGTCCCTTCCGCTGGGTTGCCCTCTCCGGTGATGCCGAAGATATCTACAAAACCGATGCCAAAGTGAAAGCGATCATTAAAGAGGATAAACACCTGCATCACTGGCTGGATATGGCGCGAGAACGTATTCATTTCCAGGGATTACCGGCACGCATTTGCTGGGTAGGGTTGGAGTGGCGTCAAAAACTGGGGCTGGCATTTAATGAAATGGTGCGTAATGGCGAAGTCTCAGCGCCGATTGTTATCGGGCGCGATCACCTTGATTCCGGCTCTGTTGCCAGCCCGAACCGTGAAACCGAAGCCATGCGTGACGGATCCGATGCGGTATCCGACTGGCCGTTGCTCAATGCCTTGCTCAACACGGCCAGCGGCGCGACCTGGGTGTCGCTGCACCATGGTGGTGGTGTCGGAATGGGCTTTTCACAACACGCTGGCATGGTGATTGTTTGTGATGGCACCGACGAGGCTGCCGCGCGTATTGCGCGGGTATTGCATAACGATCCGGCAACGGGCGTGATGCGCCATGCTGACGCAGGCTACGATATTGCTATCGCCTGCGCGGCAGAACAACATCTTAATCTTCCTATGGTCGCCGCAACGCAGGGGCATCGCAAAGCATGAAAAATTTCACTCTGACTCCCGGCACACTGACCCTGGCGCAACTGCGCGACATTTACAGCCAGCCGATCCGCCTGACGCTGGACGAAGGGGCGTTTGCTGCCATTAATGACAGTGTCGCCTGCGTGAATGCCATTATGGCTGAAGGGCGCACGGCGTATGGCATTAACACCGGTTTCGGGTTACTGGCGCAAACGCGCATTGCGACTGAAGATCTGGAAAACCTGCAGCGTTCGCTGGTACTTTCTCATGCTGCTGGCGTGGGTGAACCGCTGGATGACGCAATGGTGCGGCTGATCATGGTGCTGAAGATCAACAGCCTGGCGCGTGGATTTTCCGGCATCCGTTTAGAAGTGATCCAGATGCTGGTGGCGATGGTTAACACCGGGGTTTACCCCTGGATCCCGGCAAAAGGTTCGGTGGGCGCATCCGGCGACCTGGCCCCGCTTGCCCATCTGTCGCTGACGCTGCTGGGCGAAGGTAAAGCCCGCTGGCAGGGGAAATGGTTGCCATCGACGGAGGCGTTAAAGCAGGCCGGACTGACGCCGTTGACACTGGCGGCAAAAGAGGGACTAGCGTTGTTAAACGGCACCCAAACTTCTACCGCCTTTGCCTTACGCGGCCTGTTTGAGGCCGAAGATCTTTTTGCTTCGGCGGTGGTTTGCGGTGCGTTAACTACGGAAGCGGCGCTGGGATCCCGCCGTCCTTTTGACGCGCGCATTCACGAAGTTCGCGGGCAACATGGGCAAATTGACGCGGCTGCGCTGTATCGCCACGTGCTGACGGAAGAGAGTGCTATTTCGCAGTCACATCACAACTGCAATAAAGTGCAGGATCCCTATTCATTACGCTGCCAGCCTCAGGTGATGGGAGCCTGTCTGACGCAGTTACGTTCTGCGGCGGATGTGCTGCTGACCGAGGCCAATGCGGTGTCGGATAATCCGCTGGTGTTTGCTGCCGAAAATGAAGTGATCTCGGGCGGTAACTTTCATGCCGAGCCGGTGGCCATGGCAGCGGATAATATTGCGCTGGCCATTGCAGAAATCGGTGCTCTGGCGGAGCGGCGCATTGCGCTGCTGATGGATAGCCATATGTCGCAATTACCGCCATTCCTGGTCAAAAACGGCGGCGTGAATTCCGGCTTTATGATTGCTCAGGTGACGGCAGCGGCGCTGGCAAGCGAAAACAAAGCCCTGGCGCACCCACACAGTGTGGACAGCCTGCCCACTTCGGCAAACCAGGAAGACCATGTATCGATGGCTCCGGCTGCGGGTCGCCGGTTATGGGAGATGGCGGCCAACACCCGCGGGGTAATTGCCGTTGAATGGCTGGCCGCGTGCCAGGGGCTGGATATGCGCGAAGGGTTAACCAGTAGCCCCTTACTGGAGCAGGCGCGCCATCTGCTGCGCGAACAGGTTCCGCACTATGATAAAGACCGCTATTTTGCCCCCGATATCGAAGCCGCCACGGCACTTCTTGCTGCGTGTCACCTGACGCCACTGCTGCCAGGCGTGTTGCCCAGCCAGAGGTAATCAATTTAACGTAGAGGGTTGTGCTACACATCAGAGGAGCATCCCCCTGGTGTGTAGCGCGGCAGATTATCCTCAATGAAATATCCCAATTTGCGGCACAGCCCGGATGCTAATTCCCAGAGATAGCTACTTTTAATTCTATGTATTCCCCCTGCCTTAACCCTTTGTTGATCTGCCATCAGAGGAAAGCAGCATGCCCAGGCATTCACCTCCCTACGAAAAAGTCAGAAGAGCGAAATATGCCCACCAGAAGAAGCGCGGTGAGCGGAGCCATAAACGAGGCCGAAGGGCGGGGGCGGAAAGGCCTGTGGGGATCCCCGGCTTCGATTCAGTGGAGGAGTGGATCCGCTATGAACTTGATGCACGCGACGCCCGTCTGGCTTATGAAGCCGCAGCGCAGCCTCTGCCGCCACTGCCCGTTTTCAGGGCGAGGAATCTGGCTGAGCGCGTTACGCTGATGTTGTATGCTCAGCATGTCTTCGGGATGGAGTTTCAGCCAGCGGTGGGCAACTATGCGTTGTTCCGGCGTGTATACGATGACAATGATGCTTACGAAGACAACGAGGCGCACGAAAGCAATGAGATGACAGAGCAGCCCGGCCGTGGGCTGCTTCTGCCGGAGGAGGTTGCCACCGGGCTGGTGTCCGGAGCCAGCTCCTCCGGCGGTGAGCTGCTTCTGCCGGAGGACGTTGCCACCGGGCTGGTGTCCGGAGCCACCTCCTACGGCGGTGAGCTGCTTCTGCCGAAACCCGTCACCGCCTGGCAGGCGTCCGGAGTCACCTCCTCCGGTGGTGAGCTGGTTCTGTCGGAGGACGCAGCTACCAAGCAGGAGTCCGGAGCCTCATCTGCCAGTGGGCACCCTGTGCCAGAACATACTGCCCTGACGATACTGGGCGGGGCTGGTGCCGCTGTGCAGGCGGCAGTGCCAGGCCCCGGCGATCGTCTTAGCGAGTTGGTCCGCATATCGGGCTTAATGATGGCGGCAGCGGCAGCCCAAATAACCCCGCGACGGGTGGCGCAGACGGTGGGGGCCACAGCCATACTTGGCGGACTGGGCTGGGCATGGTACTCAATGTTCGGCCCGGACAGTAAAGAGGATGAAAACGCTGCCGCGTACGAACGCCTGGCTGAACTGAGCGGCATGTTAACAGAGGATGAGCGGGAACTGATAGGCGCGCTATTTCCGAAGCGAAACACTGCCCCACCGACTGAAATAACCTCACCCTTTAATGCCAGAGACATTGCAGAGCTGGAAGCTATCGTCGCGGAACTGGCGGAAGAGGACATGACTCTACCCGCACTCAGCCGCGGTGATATTGTCAGCCTGGAGTCGGAAGGTACAACCCTGGGTGAAGACACCTCTCACTCACCCATGAAAATTCGCGCCAAAAGGTCACTTCTGATCACAGAACCCCTGGTTTCGCATGCTCCTGGCGAGGAAAAGGTGGTGGATCAACCCTCCCCGACAACCACTGAAGCACCTACGTCGGTCAACGTGACCACTGAAGCCGAGTCCCGAAGCGCATATTGGGCAGAAGAGTATAAAGCGGCCCAAAATGGCACCTTAGCACAATCGATATTTTTGATGCTCAGCACCGGTCCAAAAGCCGGTGAACGGGGCAGTCTGTATGCCCCCAGAGAGAGCTTTCCATTAGCGGACGCGTGGTTCACTAGAATGGATGAGCTGAAAGTTGAAACCTTCAGAGAAGCGTTTCAACAGGAGATTAAAGAGGAGTCCATTGCAAGCATCTACGATCCCCATTCCAGCGCGAAGTCTGCAGCATTACCCGATGAGCGCTGGTTACATTTGGGGCGTTATTATCTCCAGCTGTACCGCAGGGCACTGTATGACTGGGGGACGGGGCTGCTTCATATGAATGTGGAGGAGGCCAGAGATGAAGAAGTGCTTGTACAGCGCCTTGAAGCGCTGACCCGTAAGCTGAATGCTGACTGGGATGGCAAAGCGATGGATGAGAATGAGCTGAAGGATTATTCGGCTAAAAGTAAAAAACTGGCGCAGCGTACGGCTAAGTTGACCACCTACAGCGCCGAGAGGCCGACGGCGGAGATCATGAAAAATTCGTCATGGTCATTTCCTACCGATATTCCGGACGCTGAAGTGTTCTTTGGGCAGTACAGCCTGTCTTATGTTGATCTTATTGATCGCTCGCGATTTTCCGGAACGTTTCCGGCGTATCTCAAACTTATGCTGACTAGCCTGGTGGATCTTATTCGGGACGATACGGGTAACGTGAACCTGGTTACGCTCTATACCTCATGGAGTCTCCTGACGGTTAAACGTCTGTTATACGCCCTGGAGAATGGCGACAGGGTTGCCGCATATGATTTTGCGGTACTGGATGAGGAATTAAATAAGATAATTAAAGAGCATATTTTTCTGCTCTGGGATGAACAAACGCAGACGAAATATTTCGAACTGTATAACGAGTCGATAGTGGAGGCGTTGCCGCTGTTACGGGCAATGGAAGTGAGACACACCAGCGAGACAACCCCAGCGCCGCTTACTGTACCAGAGAATAACACCGCACAGCCTGATGACTTAACCACAGCACTGCCCGAACATCCGCTGCTGGCGGGCGTTGACTGGGAAGACATCCGTCAACAGGCCGAAAAAGCGCCACCGATGCCAGAGCGTTTCAGCACTGAGAGATACATGCTGGATAAGCTGAAAACGAAACTGGATCGACAGATAGCAGAGTTGACCGGTTTTTTGGGGGAGAACATCCTCCACCCCGACCGCTATATGGGCGCCTTTGTGAGGGAATCGTTAAGGATGCATGGGTTGGCGGAAAAATGGTCCGATCAATCGACCCTAAAATCCCGGGACATGGTCGTTAAAGCCATGCCCGGGATGGAGGCACAGGGCAAAGTATCCACCACTATTCCGGGTCGTAGCTACACGCTGCTTGATATCGCAAGGGGAGTGCCGCGAAGGGATTACGGGGCATCCTATACCAACGATTTAATTATCTGGCCCTCTTCGTTTCCCTATGCTCTGAAAGAGCGTTTGGGCAATCTTGGTAATTATGTTGAGTGGCGTATCAAGGAACAGTTTGATCCCGATAAAGCTGAAGGCGGGCAAAAGGCGAAACGAGTCTATAAATTCATGGGGTTGCGATCGGCGCTTGCTTATATTGGCAGAAAAGGCCGCATCCCGCATGCGTCCCAGGATGAGTACCATCAGCGTTATGTCGATGCGGTCGAGCGTTATCTTAAAGGGGAAACAAACGCAGAAAGCGTCGAGTGGCACGGAAGCACCCTGGCAGATGTGATTTTTATACCGGTTTCGCCTTCCCGGGTGCCAGGGCAAAAGAAAATCGGGGTACTGCTGTCGCTGTGGAACAATGATTATTATGAGGTGCCGTGGCCAGGTTTTTCTCTCAAAGTCCATAAAGAGGGAAGCAACAGAAGAATTGCTCCTGGCGTAGTGATTGAAAAGAATCCCTCACTCAAGGCGTTTATGGAGAAACACCGTACGACCCGTGTCGGGAAGTCACTGGCGAAAGTGACTGACCATTATGGCTACCGTGCTGAACATTATGATGCGCCAGCATACGCTATGGATATGATTGCTGAAGAATCCTCAACGGATTATTACCCGCCTTTTGCCACCTCCGCGAAAACGCCGGATGCGCTGTTCGATAAGCTTATTGATATGCATCGTAAGGATCTGACGGAACTTTATGATGATTTGATTTACTCGTCTGCGGAACATCAACGGGCTGTTGCATTTGAATTGATTAATACGCTGGCCATTATAACCGGGGCAATGCTTATGGTTGGCGGCGTTATGCTGGGCGGCTCCTCAATGATGTGGGTAGCGGCATCGCTGGCGGTGACCTTGTTGGGCGAAGTTTTGCCCACTGCCATACTCGCATCGCTGGCAGATGATAAGGAAGAGCAAGAACTGTATATCCGTTCTATGGTGATGGCAACAGCGTTTGAACTGGGCGGCAATCTGGTTGGGCCTGCAATAGGCGGGCTGGTGGCAAGCACACGACGGCTGGCGCGGCTCGGGAACACGGCGGTGAAGGAGACATTGCCCGACCTGTACCGGTTAGTGAAGGAAAAAATGATGCAGGTGCTGTCCAGCACGGGCATACGGCGATTGCGCCAGGTACCGGAAACGGTGGAAGCCATCAGCAAGCAAGCCCGCAGCGATCTGGATAACCTGGTTGAGGCGCTTAAAAAAACGGACGCTGCGCGTCCTTCCGGGAAAGCAAAACCACCAGACAAAACAGAACCGGTTGCCGGGTCATCAAAACAACAGACAAATACTGGCGCGGGTGCAAGCAGTCCAGCGGGAGAAAACCTGCTGAAGCAATCGAAAGTTGCCAAAAAAGTCATCAGCAAAATGAGAGAGCTGGGGTTTAAATCGGATATTCGCATCCTTACTCGCTGGACGAAAGGCAGTACGGCAGATGACATTATTAACCAGTATTTCGTTCAGGGACGAAGAGGGCAGGACCGTGTCGTCGTACAGATGTTTTCCGATAACAATGAATTCTCCTATATTTATTTTGATGAAGATGAGTGGTTGCGAACAGTCATTAAAAAGAGTGAGCAAACAGATGCAGTGACAGGTTATTATGACGTTAAGGGCGACGCGGATTTTTCAGAATTATTTAATGAGTTTGAGCCGATGACCGAAGCGGCCGGTAATTTGCCGCTAAAAGATTACCCTGTCGAAGGTGTACTGATTTACACCTCGCAAGAATATAAAAATGCGGTTAAAAATACGGGGCTGGATTTTGATGATATGCAGACATTTTTTGAGAAAACCCTTGGCGCGGAAAAAGGCGCAGAGGCAGAAACCTCTCTTTCAGCTGCTATCCGCCAGGCATTAAAAGAAAACCCGCAGTTACAGTCTTCGCTAAAAAATCTCCCCTTCTTTGCCGATATACCTGTTAACTTGTCACAAGGCGATTTGACCATGCGATATGCCGCCTTGCTGAAAGATATTGGCCCGGATATTACGCAATTCAGGCCAATTCTTAATGATCTGGCGCTTAACCTCAGAGATCCCTCCAGGATAAAAAGTCTGACGGAGTTTTACACCTACGAATTACAGAACAGTGGTTTTAACATCGCAGCGCCTGATTTCTTAACGTATAAAGCAAATGTGGGGAAAAAATGGTGGGGTAAAATTATACCCTCAAAAAATATAGACAGAGTTGATGCTGCTTTTAATAAAGCCTTTGTCCGGGCTCAACAACTGTCTGCGCTGCTTGAACAAGCAAGAACGTCGCCAGAATTGCGCAACGCGGCCCTTGTGGTTCTGGCCAGACATTTAAACACGCCCAATTCATCCATTCTTGGAGAATCCTATCAACGGCTTGATGAGTTATCGCGTCGGCTTTATCAGCAGGCGCATTATCATGTTAAAGAGACAAAACTTAGCCGTGTAATTCCTGTTACAGAAAAAGAGGGGGCTGTAGAGCCAACGGTGGCATTTGTTTACGAAAGAGATCCTACAGCACGTATCATGCTCGTTTTCCCCAATGTTTTAGATGAGAAAGGCATAAAAAACACGCTGCTTCATGAAATGACTCACCATGCTGTTGGGTCGGAGGATTACAGCTATATCGCCGATCTTGGCAAGAAATTCCCGAATTCAAAGCAACACCATTTTAGATTTGGCCAATCGAGTTGGGAAACGATAAGCCCGCATGCGACCTTAGGCCGGACATCGCAAACATCGGCAGAATATCTTGCCAATGAACTTCCTCCTTTAAACAATCTGGACCGTGCAATAGCGCAGGCCAGGGTCATATTTCTGGCGATGGAGCGGGCCAATGCCAAAATGAATAACGCAGACTCACTGGTCGTACTGATTAATGAGTTGCTTAACAGTTTCAAATTTAAGTGGGTGGGTGATGAGAAAACCGGGCACTGGGTGGTTACCCTGGCAACCGGTAGCAGAACACGGCGTTCAACCGAAGGCGATATGTTCTTGCAGGAACTGGTCGACAACCTGACGGCGACCATGCTTTCGCAGGCAATGGATTTTAGTGTTGAAGGTATTTTCACGGATGATGAGATAAAAACGTTTAACCTTGAACTGACTCAACCGGTCAGGGGGAACGCGACACACATTGCCACACCAAAGAGCTGAGTTGATACGTTGTGGAAGAAATACAAAAAGGCGGGTTAATTAACAACAGGAAACGCTGGTGTCCCCTGCAGGAATCGAACCTGCAATTAGCCCTTAGGAGGGGCTCGTTATATCCATTTAACTAAGGGGACAAGACGGCAGGAGTATAACGTTATTTAGGCCCCACGTTAAGCTCGCCTGCCGTCAAGTGATTAAACTGTCGCCGTTTATGCCTCTTTTTCTTTGCTGGCGGCCTGACGTTTTTGCTCTGCTTTGGCTTCAGCTTTGCGAGCATTGATCATATCGTTACGGATCTGTGCGTGGCTAAGCAGGGCGAAAATAAATGTCCCGCCGCAGATATTGCCAGCCAGCGTCGGCAGGGCAAATGGCCAGATAAATTCGCTCCAGTGTAGTGTGCCGTTAAACACCAGATAGAAGATTTCTACCGCACCCACCACAATGTGAGTGGTATCCGCCAGCGCAATAAGCCAGGTCATCAGAATAATCACCACTATCTTGGCCGAACCTGCCGCCGGGAACATCCAAACCATGGTGGCGATAATCCAACCTGAGATGATGGCGTTGGAGAACATTTCCAGTGGCGTGTTTTTCATTACATCCATGCCGATTTTGACGAACGCATCGCGCGTCTGTTCATCAAAAATTGGCATGTATTCAAACGCCCATGCGGCAATGGCCGTGCCAATGAGGTTGCCCAGCAGCACAACGCCCCAGAGTCGCGCCATTAAACCAAAATTGACCCAACCGGGGTTTTGCATCACCGGCAGTACCGCCGTGACGGTGTTTTCAGTAAACAGTTGTTGGCGCGCCATAATGACAATAATAAAACCGAAGGTGTAGCCCAAATTCTCCAGTAAAAATCCGCCGGGGACACCCTCTAACTGGACGTGGAAAATGCCCTTTGCCAGCAGCGAGGCGCCCATCGACAGGCCGGCGGCGATTGCCGACCAGAATAGCGCCATGGCATCGCGTTCCAGCTCTTTTTCGCCGTCCTGTCGAATATGCTCATGAATGGCCATCGCGCGTGAAGGCAGGCGGTCTTCGTCCAGTTCAATGTCTTCGCCGCGCTTTTTTTCATCGCTCTCGACTTCAATTTCCTTGCGCTTGCCGTCGATTTTCTCTTCTTCGATACGCTCCACAACTACCTCACTCTTAACGTGCAGATATCATCAAGCGTAGCGAGTTTCTGGCGCTCGCTCTGGCGGTATCGTCTGAAAGTGCCATCAACAGCAACAATGGTGATACGCGGCGGATTTAGCCTGTATAAAATGGTTAACGCAGCGCGCTACTGAATGCGCGCTATGCTGAAATGAGGAGCGTTCGCCGCGTAGACATCATAAGACGCGCTGATACAATGCGTGGCATGTTGCAGGCATTTGCCGTTGCGCCGTTATGGATGGCATTCATCAATAGCCATATTCTTCAGGGAGACACCTATGAAATACCGCCTGTCGGCCCTTGCGCTGGCGACCTCTGTGCTGGTCGGCTGCGCCAGTTCCGGTTCCGGAGAGTCGCAGGGGCGTTCCGACCCGTTCGAAGGGTTTAACCGCACCATGTACAACTTCAACTTCAATGTGCTGGATCCGTATGTCGTTCGACCGGTTGCCGTTGCCTGGCGTGATTATGTGCCGCAACCGGCGCGTAACGGTTTGAGCAACTTCACCAGCAACCTTGAAGAACCGGCAATCATGGCGAACTTCTTCTTACAGGGCGATCCCTACCAGGGGATGGTGCATTTCACCCGTTTCTTCCTGAACACCCTGCTGGGCATGGGCGGCTTTATGGATGTCGCCGGGATGTCGAATACAAAACTGCAGCGTGTCGAACCGCACCGCTTCGGCAGCACGTTGGGTCATTACGGCATGGGTTACGGCCCGTACATGCAACTGCCATTCTACGGTAGCTTTACCCTGCGTGAAGATGGCGGCGATGCCGTGGATACACTCTATCCGGTGCTTTCCTGGTTGACCTGGCCGCTCTCCGTCGGCAAATGGACACTTGAAGGGGTTGAATCCCGCGCGCAACTTCTGGATTCCGATGGTCTGCTGCGCCAGTCTTCTGATCCGTATATTCTGGTGCGTGAAGCCTACTTCCAGCGCCACGATTTTATCGCCAATGGCGGCAAGCTGAAGCCGCAGGAGAACCCGAACGCGAAAGCAATCGAGGGCGATTTGAAAGATATCGATGCCGAGTAACCGCGACATCAATAAAAAAAGGTGAGCCGAAGCTCACCTTTTTTATTGCTGCCTGTTTATCAGAACCCGTAGTTAAAGTTCATGCCATACAGCCATGCACGGCCGCTGGATTCGAAGGTGTAAGGGCCTTCGGTGAACTTCACTTTCTGACCATGCATATACGAAACGCCGACGTCGACGGACGCATCTTTATTGAAGGCGTAAGTCGCACCGGTGCTCAGCCACAGACGATCCTGGTCCGGAATAGAAATGGAGCGTTTATCTGCAGGAACCGGGCTGTCGTCATAGGCGATACCGGCGCGGAAGGTCCAGTTATCGTCCATGTAGTAGGTGGTGCCTAACGCAATGCGGTACGCATCTTTAAAGCTTTCATCTTTATAGAACAGCGTCTGACCATTGCTGCCGGTGGCTTTCAGTTCCTGGAACTGGCTCCAGCTGGTGTAGGTCATGCTGTAGTGGATAGCCCACTGCGGGTCGATACGGTTGTAACCCGAGATCTCCCACATTTCCGGCAGATTCAGTGTCAGTGCGCCATTAATCGTGGACCCGGCAGTCGCATAAGGCAGAGTGCTAAGACCTAATCTCGGGGCCAGCGTGTTCACGGCTAACGGCAGGTTGCTGCGATAATCGCCATCAAAGTCGATTTTAACTTCTGAGCGATAGGTAAAACCGTAGCGGTTGTTTTTATCCAACTCGTACAAAATACCTGCGTTCCAGCCATAACCCCATTCATCACCTTTCAGGCGCGCAATTTGTGTATTGGCCGGAATGGCACGAGATAAGTTATACACACCGCCTGTTTGAGCATCTACCATCTGTGGCAGGTCGCCAGCATAACGTTCAACTTTGGCTTTAGCATAAACGGCATTAAAACCAAGCCCGAAGCTCCAGTGGCTGTCCAGGCGATAGGCACCACTCAGGTTCAGGTTGAGGGTTTCGAGATCCGTTTTACCGCCCATGGAGCCGGCTGTGTAGCTATCGTTGAACTCGGTAGCCAGGCCATAGTTGGAGGTGACAGACGCACCCCAGCCAAACTGGTCGTTAATCGGCGCCACAAAGTGCAGGTTTGGCACCCACGCCGTCGGCGCGATATTGTCCTGGCTGGCATCGTTACCAATGGCGGAACGGCCCTTCACATTGACGTCCGGATCGACGAACACCGCACCGCCCGAGAACATCGGTCGATCGTACATCATAATCAGTGCGGGGTTGCGGCTGGCGTTTCCTGCATCATCTGCAATCGCGCCCTCACCGGAATAGGCACGGCCAAGACCAGAAGACGAGAACTCATTGAGTTGAAAGCCTGCGGACCAGGCCTGGGTAGAGACGATTGCCACTGCGACTGCCAGAGCAGACTTGGTAAAACGGGTTTTCTGGCTCATGACCATAACCTCATTCGAAATCGAGTTATTTTTATTCAAACTATGTTACATGTCGTAACGGAGCGCGAAGTGTAGGGTCTGAGGTACATCAGAGAAATCAGACCAGTGGCGGAAGTATAGGTCTGACCAGAGGGAATGTTGCAAGGTTGTATATAAGTTTTTTCAATTGTGATCTTCGAAACGGGATCTGCGTGGCAAAATTGCGGCCAGTGTTAATCAGTCGATTCGAACATTTTTGTTTTAGATCATTTTTAAGTGTGATTTCGGTCACTTATGGTCATTCATTCCATTAACAACTGGAGAGCCGAATCCACGGGGCGTAAAATAAACACATCGTTTATCTGGCACCTTGGGTGCGAATTCAGAGGAAATCTACCATGAGTAAATGCAGTGCTGATGAAACCCCGGTTTGCTGCTGTATGGATGTTGGCACCATTATGGACAACTCCGACTGCACCGCCTCTTACAGCCGTGTGTTCGCAAACCGTGCTGACGCGGAAGAAACGCTGTCTGCCCTGAGCGCACGCGCGCGTAGCGTTGAATCCGATCCCTGCCAAATCACGTCCTCCTTTACCGAGGTGGATGGCGGCGTGCAGTTGGACATCGATTTTGTGTTTGCCTGCGAAGCGGAAACCCTGATTTTCCAGCTCGGCCTGCGTTAAGCTTCCCGCCTGCGCTCCCGTCCTGCGGGAGCGTTTTATTAAGTTTCTCTGTGCCTTAGCTCCCATTTTTTTTCTCCCCCCATTGGCTAAATGTAAAAATTTGGTTAAGACTGTTATCAGGTCAGACCACTTAAAGCGTTACGCTGTTAACAGGGGAGTGTTATGAGTCAGGCATTACCGCTTGTCACCCGTCAGGGCGACCGCATTGCCATTGTCAGCGGGCTACGCACGCCTTTTGCCCGCCAGGCGACCGTTTTTCACGGTGTACCGGCTATCGATCTCGGCAAAATGGTCGTAGCAGAAATGTTGGCGCGCAGCGAAATCCCACCCGATGTGATAGAACAACTGGTCTTCGGCCAGGTTGTGCAAATGCCGGAAGCCCCCAATATCGCCCGCGAGATTGTGCTCGGTACGGGCATGAATGTGCATACCGATGCGTACAGCGTCAGCCGTGCCTGTGCGACCAGTTTCCAGGCGGTAGCGAATGTTGCTGAAAGTCTGCTTACAGGTACCATCCGCGCGGGTATAGCTGGCGGAGCGGACTCCTCTTCTGTACTGCCGATTGGCGTCAGTAAAACGCTGGCGCGTACGCTGGTCGACGCCAATAAAGCCCGTACCATGGGGCAAAAACTAAAGCTTTTTTCACGCTTGCGCCTGCGCGATCTGCTGCCCGTTCCGCCTGCGGTAGCGGAGTATTCCACCGGGTTGCGAATGGGTGACACCGCTGAACAGATGGCGAAAACGTATGGCATTACCCGTGAACAGCAGGATGCGCTGGCGCACCGTTCGCACCAGCTTGCGGCGCAAGCCTGGGCGGAGGGAAAACTGGCCGATGAGGTGATGACCGCTTATGCTCCGCCGTTTCGCGATCCGGTAACGCAGGACAATAACGTGCGTACCCAATCGACACTGGCAGATTACGCGAAATTGCGCCCGGCGTTCGATCGTCGTCATGGTACGGTGACGGCAGCAAACAGTACGCCGCTGACCGACGGTGCCGCCGCAGTGATCCTGATGACTGAATCCCGGGCAAAAGAGCTGGGCCTGACGCCGCTCGGCTATTTGCGCAGCTATGCGTTTACCGCCATCGCCGTGCAACAGGACATGCTGCTTGGCCCGGCATGGGCGACGCCGCTGGCGCTTGAACGAGCCGGGTTGACCATGGCGGATTTGACCCTACTGGATATGCATGAAGCCTTTGCCGCGCAAACCCTCAGCAATCTGCAGTTAATGGCAAGCGACAGATTTGCCCGCGAGGTGCTTGGGCGCGCTCAGGCCACCGGCGAAGTGGACGAGAGCAAGTTTAACGTGCTGGGTGGCTCAATTGCTTATGGGCATCCGTTTGCTGCTACGGGGGCGCGCATGATCACGCAAACGCTGCATGAGCTGCATCGCCGCGGCGGCGGTTTTGGTCTGGTCACTGCCTGTGCGGCAGGCGGGCTGGGTGCGGCAATGGTTCTGGAGACTGAATAATGGAGAAGATATCCGCATTTACGCTCAGTGTGCGCCCCGACAACGTTGCCGTTATCACCATTGATGTACCTGATGAAAAGATGAACACGCTGAAAACAGAATTCGGCGCTGAAGTCCGCACGATGCTGAAACAGATCCGCGACAACAAATCGCTGCGCGGTGTCGTGTTTATCTCTGCTAAGCCAGATAACTTTATTGCCGGAGCGGACATCAATATGATCGCCCGCTGCAATAGCGCAAAAGAGGCGGAAGATCTGGCCCGACAAGGGCAGCAGATTATGGCGGAGATCCATGCGCTGGCGATCCCGGTTATCGCCGCGATTCATGGTGCATGCCTGGGTGGGGGACTTGAGCTGGCGCTGGCTTGCCACCGTCGTATTTGTACTGATGATGGGAAAACGGTGCTCGGCCTGCCTGAGGTTCAGCTTGGTCTGCTGCCAGGCTCAGGCGGCACGCAACGCCTACCCAGGCTGGTGGGCATCAGTACCGCGCTGGAAATGATCCTGACCGGGAAGCAGCTTCGCGCCCGTCAGGCATTAAAAGCAGGGCTGGTGGACGATGTCGTTCCGCAGTCAATCCTGCTGGAGGCCGCCGCCGGGCTGGCAAAACAGGAGCGTCCTGCCAGCCGACATCTCCCGGTGCGGGAGCGTATTCTTGCCGGGCCGCTGGCCCGTTCGCTGCTGTTTCGCATGGTGGCGAAGAAAACAGAACAGAAAACGCAGGGCAATTACCCTGCCGCACCGCGTATTTTGACGGTGCTGGAAACGGGGCTGGCGCAGGGGCGCAGCAGCGGTTATGACGCAGAAGCCCGTGCCTTTGGGCAACTGGCAATGACGCCGCAATCGCGGGCGTTGCGTCATCTCTTTTTCGCCAGTACAGAGGTGAAAAAAGATCCCGGCAGCGACGCGCCGCCGGGGCCGTTAGAAACCGTGGGCGTGCTGGGGGGGGGATTGATGGGCGGTGGGATTGCCTACGTCACCGCCTGCAAAGGGGGATTGCCCGTTCGCATTAAAGATATTAATGCGAAGGGGATTAACCATGCCCTGAAATACAGCTGGCAAGAACTGGATAAAAAAGTACGCCGTCGCCATATCAAAGCGGCGGAGCGTGACGCGCAAATGGCGAAGATCTCCGGCTCGCTGGATTACCGGGGATTTGCCCAGCGTGACGTGGTGATCGAAGCCGTGTTTGAAGATCTGGCGCTGAAGCAAAAAATGGTGGCGGAAGTGGAAGCCCACTGCGCGCCGCATACCCTGTTTGCGTCCAATACCTCGTCATTACCCATTGGTGATATCGCCGCCCATGCAGTTCGTCCGCAAAATGTGATCGGATTACATTTTTTCAGCCCGGTGGAGAAGATGCCGCTGGTGGAGGTGATCCCGCATGCGGGAACGCATCCACAGACCATTTCCACTATTGTGAAGCTGGCGAAAAAACAGGGTAAAACGCCGATTGTGGTGGCGGATAAAGCGGGTTTTTACGTAAACCGTATTCTCGCGCCTTATATCAGCGAGGCGATCCGGCTGCTGCATGAAGGGGAACGGATTGAAACTATCGACCAGGCGCTGGTGAAGTTTGGTTTTCCGGTCGGGCCTATTCAACTGCTGGACGAAGTCGGCATAGATACTGGAACAAAGATCATTCCGGTGCTGGAGGCGGCTTACGGCGAGCGGTTTAGCGCGCCTGCAAGTGTTGTCAGCGCAATCTTGAACGACGATCGCAAAGGCAGAAAAAATGGACGCGGTTTCTATCTTTACCCGGCGAAAGGGCGTAAAAGCAAAAAACAACCTGATCCGGCGATCTACAGCCTGATCGGCGCGTCTGGCAGTGGCAGATTAGCGGCGGCACAAATCGCGGAACGCTGCGTGATGTTAATGCTTAACGAGGCTGCACGCTGCTTCGATGAGCAGGTGATCCGCAGCACGCGCGACGGCGATATTGGTGCGGTGTTCGGTATTGGATTCCCCCCCTTTTTAGGGGGGCCGTTCCACTATATGCAGCAGGTCGGTGTACGCGATATTGTCGCAACGCTGCAGCGGCTGCAGACGCAATTCGGCGCGCGTTTCACGCCGTGTGCGCGGTTGGTGCAGATGGCGGAGCAGGGAGAAAATTTCTCTGCGCAACAGGAAACTGAATCTGTAAGCTAAGGTCTAAAAAAAAGTAAATCTGTTAAAGCTCATGGCGTTCGCGGTTATTTTGTAAACAGTGATTGACTATACTTACGCCATTGAGGTAAAAAACAGCGTTTCATTCAGCGAATGAATCAGGCACAATGCCCGGCCATTGGTCTTTCCCGTAGTTGCGAAAGGGTTTCGTAGTGGAACGATCAATGATTCTGGTTAACAAAAGCGGTGCAATATGCAAGTTTTTATCATGCGTCACGGCGACGCTGCCCTCGATGCAGCCAGTGACTCGGTTCGTCCCTTAACCCCTTGTGGCTGCGACGAATCCCGTCTTATGGCAACCTGGTTGAAAGGCCAAAAAGTGGATGTTGAACGTGTTCTGGTCAGCCCTTTTTTACGTGCTGAGCAGACGCTGGAAAAGGTCGGTGAATGCGTAAACCTGCCTGACAACGTGGATGTCCTGCCGGAACTGACGCCTTGTGGCGATGTTGGCCTTGTAAGCGCTTATTTGCAGGCGCTGGCAAATGAAGGGACTTCGTCGGTATTGGTGATTTCTCACCTGCCGCTGGTGGGTTACCTGGTGTCTGAGCTCTGCCCGGGCGAAGCGCCGCCGATGTTTACCACTTCCGCTATCGCCTGCGTGACGCTGGACGAGAACGGCAAAGGGGTGTTTGACTGGCAAATGAGTCCCTGCAACCTGAAGATGCGCAAAGCCATCTGATCCGCCGGACCATGGTAATAAAGAGCCGCTTTTTGCGGCTCTTGTCATTTCTGGTTCAGGGGAGTTCTGGCGGCTGCCACTCTTCTACTTCAATCAGCACCAGCACGGCAGCGTCACCGCCATACTCCTTCGGCGCCTGATGGAAGGCCATGACATGCGGGTGCTGCGCCAGCCATAGCGGTGTTTGCTGTTTCAGAATATGTTTACCGTGGCCATGCATCACACAGGCGCAAAATACATGTTCGCGACGGCAGGCGGCAATCAGCGCACCCAGCTCCTGTTTCGCCTGCATCTGCGTTAGCCCATGAAGATCAAGAAACAGTTCCGGCGAATAATCACCGCGACGAAGCTTTTTCAGCTCAAAATGGCTGACATCTTCGCGCACATATTTCACCGGCCCTTCGCGGTTCAGTAATGGCTGAAACTCATCGGAAAAATAGTGGCTGTTATCGATCTGCTCCTGCAAAAGCCGTTTTACTGGCACGTCGCTGATTTTTTTGCGCGTCGGGCGGTGTACCACGGTGTCCTGCTTGATCTGCCGCGTCCCGGTCATTAGTTGCCGGAACAGCGCCTGCTCCTCCTCGCTAAGCGATGGTTTCTTTTTCATTTGCGCATCTCATCTCTTATTTCCTTCAGTGTACCCGACTCGCAGCGGCTCAGGTGTAGCAAAATGCATTTTTACCGCGCGCCAGCGCGTGACGATGCTGATTTATCGCCGTCTTCATGGCAAACTAGCCGCCGAATTTATTGCGAGCATGTACCTGGGGGATAATATGGATAAAATTTTCGTTGAAGAAGCAGTGAATGAGCTGCACACCATTCAGGACATGCTGCGCTGGGCAGTCAGCCGGTTTAGCGCCGCCAATATCTGGTACGGACACGGTACGGATAACCCGTGGGATGAAGCTGTGCAACTGGTGCTGCCGACGCTCTATTTACCGCTGGATATCCCGGAAGAGATGCGCAATGCGCGCCTGACCTCCAGCGAGCGCCACCGTATTGTCGAGCGAGTTATACGCCGTGTTAACGAGCGCATTCCGGTAGCCTACCTGACGAATAAAGCCTGGTTCTGCGGGCACGAATTCTACGTTGACGAGCGCGTTCTGGTGCCGCGTTCACCGATTGGTGAGCTGATCAATAACCGTTTTGCCGGGCTGATCCAGACGCAGCCGCAGCATATTCTGGATATGTGTACTGGCAGCGGCTGTATTGCTATTGCCTGCGCCTACGCTTTCCCGGAGGCGGAAGTCGACGCCGTAGATATCTCCACCGATGCGCTGGCGGTGACAGAACACAACATTGAAGAGCATGGTTTGATTCATCATGTCACGCCGATCCGTTCTGATGTGTTCCGCGAGTTGCCGAAAGTGCAATACGACCTGATTGTGACTAACCCGCCGTATGTGGATGAAGACGATATGTCCGACCTGCCGTCGGAATACCGCCATGAACCTGAACTGGGTCTGGCGTCCGGTAGCGATGGTCTGAAATTGACGCGCCGAATTCTGGCCTGCGCCCCGGATTATCTTTCCGACAGCGGTATCCTGATTTGTGAAGTCGGCAACAGCATGGTACATCTGATTGAACAATATCCGGATGTGCCGTTTACCTGGCTGGAGTTCGACAACGGCGGGGACGGCGTTTTCATGCTGACCAAAGCGCAACTCATCGCAGCGCAGGAACATTTCAGCATTTATAAAGATTAAATCAACGCTCAACACCAACAACGACAACGACAACGGAGCCGTGATGGCAGGAAACACAATTGGACAACTCTTTCGCGTAACCACTTTCGGCGAATCGCACGGCCTGGCGCTGGGCTGTATTGTCGATGGTGTACCGCCTGGTATTCCCCTGAGCGAAGCGGATCTGCAACACGATCTGGACCGTCGTCGTCCGGGAACATCCCGCTATACCACGCAGCGTCGCGAGCCGGATCAGGTGAAGATCCTCTCCGGCGTGTTTGACGGGGTAACCACCGGGACCAGCATTGGCCTGCTGATCGAAAATACCGATCAGCGATCGCAGGATTACGGCGCCATTAAAGACCTGTTCCGTCCGGGGCACGCCGATTACACCTATGAGCAGAAGTATGGCGTGCGCGATTATCGCGGCGGCGGTCGTTCTTCCGCCCGTGAAACCGCCATGCGTGTTGCCGCAGGGGCCATCGCCAAAAAATACCTGGCGCAGAAATTCGGCATCGTTATCCGCGGTTGCCTGACCCAAATGGGCGACATTCCGCTGGAGATCAAGGATTGGGAGCAGGTTGAACAGAATCCGTTTTTCTGCCCGGATCCCGCTAAAATCGACGCGCTGGATGAACTGATGCGCGGCCTGAAAAAAGAGGGCGACTCCATCGGCGCGAAAGTGACTGTCGTGGCTGACGGAGTACCCGCTGGTCTTGGTGAGCCTGTATTTGACCGCCTGGATGCCGATATCGCCCACGCGCTAATGAGCATTAATGCAGTCAAAGGCGTTGAAATTGGCGACGGTTTTGAGGTGGTGAAACTGCGCGGAAGCGAAAACCGTGACGAAATCACCAAACAGGGTTTTCAGAGCAATCACGCAGGCGGCATTTTGGGCGGTATTAGCAGCGGTCAGCAAATTACAGCCAATATTGCACTGAAACCGACCTCCAGCATTACCGTTCCGGGGCGGACGCTTAATCGCTTTGGCGAAGAAGTGGAGATGATCACGAAAGGCCGTCACGATCCGTGCGTGGGCATTCGTGCGGTGCCAATCGCCGAAGCGATGCTGGCGATTGTGCTGATGGATCACTTCCTGCGCCAGCGCGCGCAGAACGCCGATGTTACGACCACTCTTCCACGCTGGTAAACGATGAACAAAACGGCAATAGCGCTGTTTGCGCTGCTGATAAGCGCCGCCGCGACGGCGGCGACACCCTGGCAAAAACTGACTCACCCCGTCGAGGGTACCCCACAGTCCATCGGCGCCTTTGCTAATGGCTGTATCGTTGGCGCGCAGGCGTTGCCGCTCCAGTCGGACACTTATCAGGTCATGCGTACTGACCAGCGCCGCTATTTCGGTCATCCGGACCTGGTCCTGTTTATTCAGCGTCTGAGTACGCAGGTGCATAATCTGGGGCTTGGCACCGTGCTGGTGGGCGATATGGGCATGCCAGCGGGCGGGCGTTTTAATGGCGGTCATGCCAGTCATCAATCCGGGCTGGATGTCGATATCTTTCTGCAACTACCGAAAGCACGCTGGAGCGCAGCGCAACTGCTCAAACCGCAGGCGCTGGATCTGGTTTCGCGCGACGGAAAACAGGTGGTGCCGGCGCTGTGGAAACCGGAAATCAGCAGCCTGATCAAACTGGCGGCGCAGGATGACGACGTGACGCGTATTTTCGTCAACCCGGCTATTAAACAGCAACTCTGCCAGGATGCCGGAACCGATCGTGACTGGCTGCGTAAAGTGCGTCCGTGGTTCCAGCACCGGGCGCATATGCATGTGCGCCTGCGTTGCCCGGCAGACAGCCTTGAGTGTGAAGATCAGCCTCTGCCGCCGCCAGGCGACGGTTGCGGCGCGGAATTACAGAGTTGGTTTGAACCGGCGAAGCCGGGCAGCACCCCGCCTGAGAAAAAGACGCCGCCGCCATTGCCGCCGTCTTGCCAGGCTCTACTGGATGAGCACGCATTGTAATGGAAACCATTGAACAACTCTTTATGGTGTCGCCACTGGTCATGGTGGCGCTTTTTTTTGTCGCTCTGCTGGCCGGGTTTATAGATGCACTGGCCGGTGGCGGCGGGCTGCTCACGGTGCCCGCATTGCTGGCGGCGGGGATGTCTCCGGCGCAGGCGCTGGCCACCAACAAGCTGCAGGCTTGCGGCGGTTCCATCTCTGCGACGCTCTATTTTATTCGCCGCAAAGTCGTCAATATTGCCGATCAGAAACTCAATATTCTGATGACTTTTATTGGATCCACCACCGGTGCGTTGCTGGTGCAGTATGTGCAATCGGATGTACTTCGCCAGATCCTGCCCATTCTGGTGATCTGCATCGGTCTTTATTTCCTGCTAATGCCCAAACTGGGGGAAGAGGATCGTCAGCGCCGGCTGTACGGCTTGCCTTTTGCACTGGTGGCAGGGGGCTGTGTCGGTTTCTATGATGGCTTTTTCGGCCCCGGCGCCGGGTCGTTTTACGCACTGGCGTTTGTCACGCTGGCCGGGTTTAACCTGGCGAAATCGACCGCGCATGCCAAAGTGTTAAACGCGACCTCGAACATCGGTGGACTACTGCTGTTTATTATTGGCGGCAAAGTGGTGTGGGCGACCGGTTTCGTGATGCTGGCCGGGCAATTTCTGGGCGCGCGCTTAGGTTCGCGTCTGGTTCTGAGTAAAGGGCAAAAGCTTATCCGTCCGATGATTGTGATTGTCTCGGCGGTGATGAGCGCCAAACTTCTCTATGACAGTCACGGCCAGGAGATCCTCCAGTTTTTGGGGCTCAACGTATGACACACCATTACCAACAGTTAATTGATATTTTTGATGGCTGTTTTGCCAGCGATTTTAATACCCGTCTGATTAAAGGCGACGACGAACCGATCTATCTTCCTGCTGATGCGGACGTGCCGTATAACCGCATCGTCTTCGCTCACGGTTTTTATGCCAGCGCGCTGCATGAGATTTCGCACTGGTGCATTGCCGGCGCGGAACGCCGCAAATTGGTTGATTTCGGGTACTGGTACTGCCCGGACGGGCGTGATGCGGCAACCCAGGGGCAATTTGAAGATGTGGAAGTCAAACCCCAGGCGTTTGACTGGTTGTTTTGCGTTGCGGCGGGTTTCCCGTTTAACGTCAGCTGTGACAACCTGGAAGGGGACTTCGAACCGGATCGCATTGTTTTTCAGCGTCGCGTTCACGCGCAGGTCATGCACTATCTTGATCAGGGCATCCCTGAACGTCCCGCGCGATTTATTAAAGCATTACAGGATTATTACCAAACGCCGCCCCTTGCGGCAGAACAGTTCCCGTGGCCGGAAGATTTGTAAGGCCATGTTTTCAAGAGAGGAAGAGAGATGATCGCGGAGTTTGAATCACGCATTCTGGCGTTAATAGACAACATGGTGGAGCACGCCAGTGATGATGAACTGTTTGCTGGCGGTTATCTGCGAGGCCACCTGACGCTGGCGGTAGCCGACCTGGAAGGTGGCGATGACCACTCGCACGAAGCCGTGTATGCCAAAGTCACTAACAGCCTTGAAACGGCAATCCAGGCCGGCGAGTTGTCGCCGCGCGATCAGGCGCTGGTACTCGGCATGTGGGACAACCTGTTCCAGCAGGCGAAAGCACATTAACAGGCGGATCCCCTTTCCCGCCGGGTAAGGGGATGTTTTATACCGTCTCCCTCTTCATAACGAATGCTTCTTTTCGCTTCGTATGCTGGCTTTTTATGGCGCTGTGCAATCTCACCATAATATATGCAGGTGAAATGTCTTAATTCCCTCCCTTTGCTTTGCTTCTGTACCTGACTAAGCCTAAGTTTATATATCATTAGCAGTTTGACGTTCATCGGCTTACTCTTTTTAATAAAAGAGGGCGGTAGCGTGTCGGCGGGTTTATTATTCACAGGAGGATTGTGCGTATATTTCTCTTATTGGACGATTCGTTCTTAATTCATCAGAAAATTGCCAGCATTCAGTAATGTAAATAACGTTAACTGGATCTCCATAGGTGAGAAAAGCCTGGTGAGAAGAGAAATGTAAGATTGTTATCCCATTGAATAATTGGATAAAATAAATGACTGCGTAATATGTCAACCATGTAGAAGGGACTTGCTCATAAAATTGTAACCTCAGGATACCCACCCTAATATAATCATCATTATTTAAACGCTGGTCAGTGGATGCTTGTTGCCCTATTCTTAAATAACCTTTTTATGTGAATAAATATGAACGAAGAGTGATTGGCTTTAATAAAAGTTGCACATGATTTTCGCTTCATACCTGTTCTGTTATTTTGTCATTTCATAACCTGAAGGAAATATTATGTCTCTCTATTCCGGGTCTGACGGTGTGTCCACGCAGGGTGTGAGCAATGATGATGACAACTTTTATTACAGCCTGGAGCGAATTGATCTGCTTTTCCAACACGTGTACTGGCAGGGAGAGGGGAGAATACCGGACAACTTTTCCCTGTATTTCTTACCGCCAGAAAGCGTTGGCTCGCGGTTGACCTTTTTACAGGGGGAACCGGCGTGGTTATCGATGCCTGCCAGCCATTTGCCGGGATCCTGCGCTGCGCTGACGCAGAGAATGAACAACCTGATAAACCGTTTCGACTTAACGCTAACAGAGCGCGATATATTACTGGCGTGCCTGTTGCCCAGACTAAGCGATCACTATGCGGCCTTGCCGGATAGCGGCATTGCAGAAGGCATAAGCCAGCAACGCTTGTTGCAAATGCTTGGCACCTCCGGCACGGAATATCAGCTATTGTTGTCGGCATTGCACCCCGCCTCGCCACTGTTTCAGTTTGCTTTATTGAATAAAAAGACGATCACCAGCAGCAAAACGGCATTGACGTTTTATACCGTCAGCGAGTCAGTGTGGCATTTCTTTTGTGGCAATGGATCACTGGCAAAATACAGTTTTCCTTATCCTCGCCACATTGAAGCCCAGGGCGTTTCGCAATTTCCTGCCTGGGTGGGCGAGCACATTTACCGTCTGTGTCTCGACTCCGGCGTCCAGACACCCCCCGTTATCGTACTTGATGGGCCAGGGGGTAATGGCAGAACGCAAGATCTGGCCAACACATTGGCAAAGTACCTGCAGGGTGTGCTGCATCTTGAGATCCTCGAACTGGCATCCCTTGCAGAGATGCAACAACGGCAGACACTGACAGAGATCATTCGCGATGCCCTGCTGGATAACTGCGCCTTACTGTTGGGAAACTGGTCTACAGATTCGGCCGTCAACCAGCGTGTTGCCCATACGCTGGACAGACTGCTGCCCCTGACGCATTTACCGGTGTTTATTTTACCCGACGTCTTTACTGATTTTCCTCCATTGCAGGCCGTCGCCTGCGTGCACGTTTCCGTGCCCCATGCCACGATTGCCGAAATAGCCCATAGCCTCCATCTTGGCTGGCCAGAACCGCAACATAATACGCGGGATAAACAGGCATTACAGGCCCTGGCCGAGCGTTACGCGTTTCATCCTGCGGACATTCCATTATTGATGATGGAAGCAGACTATTATCGGCAACTCAGGGATCGGGCAGCGCCGCTGGACACTGAGGATCTGCGTCAAACCTTGCTTTTTCGTTCGCGGAAAAATTTTGGCAAATTAGCACAGCGCATTGTGCCTGTTCGCGGGTTCGACGATATGGTGGTGTCGCCCTCGGTGCAAAAACAGTTAAACGAAATTCTGGTCGCCATCCGGCTGCGAGAAAGTGTCACCATTAAACATTTTGCCCACAAAACCGGCGGAAAGACGGGGATCAGCGCGTTGTTTTATGGCGACTCCGGCACCGGGAAAACATTGGCCGCTGAAGTGCTGGCCCAACACCTGGGGGTAGATGTGATCAAAGTGGATCTCTCTACGGTGGTCAGCAAATACGTTGGCGAGACGGAGAAAAATCTGTCGCAGGTTTTCGATCTGGCGGAAGCTGACAGCGGAGTACTCTTTTTTGATGAAGCAGATGCCCTGTTTGGTAAACGCAGTGAAACCAAGGATGCGCACGATCGCCATGCCAATATTGAAGTTGCCTACCTGCTGCAACGGCTGGAAAATTACCCCGGCTTAGTGATCCTCGCCACCAACAATCGTGGGCATCTTGACACCGCGTTTAGCCGCCGCTTCACGTTCATCACTCATTTTACGTATCCGGATGCGGAGTTGCGCGAACAGATGTGGCAAAAAATATGGCCAGCAACGCTGAAGGTCGCAGATGATGTGGATTTCGCTAAACTCGCCGTTCGTACCGATCTTACCGGTGCCAGCATCCGCAATGTGGCGCTTCTGGCGGCCGTGCTCGCGGCCGATGAACAGAGCGAAAAAATCGCGTCAGGGCACATTGAACGCGCCCTCAAACGGGAACTGGGCAAACTTGGCCGGGTCCTGTTGTAACCTTACTTCACCGCTTTTCCTTTGATTAATTTCCGGACCCATAACCGGTTCGGGTTCAGTGCCGCAAGTGTTTCGCCATCCAGTGGGATCGGCTCATCGCTCATTTGCGAAGCGAGGATCTCTGCCGCCAGTGGTGCGCTGCATAACCCCCGAGAGCCGAGTGCGCCCAGCATAAACAGCCCCGGATAAACCGGTGCGCTGATGGCATTTTCTGGCGCGTCGGCAAGGTGGGCGTAGGCGGCAAGCGTCGCCTCATAGTCTGCGACATTGCCCACCATCGGCAGATGATCGCGCGTGGCGCAGCGTACGCCACAACGGGCTTCACCTGCGCTGACATCCACCTCTTGTGCCCATGAAACCTGCGGGAAACAGTCCAATAAGCGCTGGCGGTTTTGCTGTTGATCCTGCTCGCTATACGCCGCCTGTTCCTGCCCCCGATGATAACTCGCGCCGATGCAGTGATAATGGTTATGCGGGTTTTGTGGTGTCAGATAACCGTCGTAGCAAAGTACCTGCCGTAACTGGCCGAGTGCGGGGGTTGTCGGAATATGGCTCACCTGGCCGCCAACGGGGTAGACCGGCAATTTCTCGGTTTGCGGGAACCGATGGATGCGATGCCCGTTTGCCAGTACAACCGCCGCATGTTGGCGGATCTTACCGCCGGGGAAATGCAACATCCAGCCGTTGTCGCTGTGGTTGAGTTTTTGCAGATCGTGCAAATAGTGGACCTGCAACCCCTGCTCGCAGGCCAGTGCGATAGCCGCTGACGTTAACTGCGCCGGACAGAGCCAGCCGCCAGCCGGGTACGTGATGCCGCCGCACCGTGTTTCGACGCCGGTGATGGCCTGTACCGCTTTAGCATCCACCGCCTGTGCCAGTGCTGGGGGCAAATCCAGCGTCAGCATCTGGTCTATTTTACGCTGGCTTTTCTCATCCCATCCCAGTTGCGTCACGCCGCACCACTGGTGATCAAAGGTTAACGGCAGGGCGTCGTACAGCCTGCGGGCAAAGGTAAATGCCGCAGGAAAGAAGTGTGCCAGTGCCGGATCGTGCGCGCTCAGTAACGGATAAAGCGCCCCCTGGCGATTACCGGATGCCCCTTCTGCCGGGTCCTCATCAGCACAATAGAGCGTCACCTGCCAGCCACGTCGTAACAACGCCAGCGCTAACAATGCACTGGCCACGCCACCGCCAATCAATGCCACCTCGCGCGTAACTGTTCCACTACGGGCAAACCACGGTGCGCGTAGCGCGGGTGCCTCCATTTGTTCCCGTGTTCCGGTCAGCATTTCACGCTTACGGCCAAAGCCCTTGCGCTTATGCATGACAAAACCCGCCTCCTGTAAACCACGACGAACAAATCCCGCAGAGGTAAAGGTTGCCAGCGTGCCGCCAGGCCTGGCGAGGCGGGCCATTGCCTGAAAAAGCTCCGGTGTCCACATCTCCGGGTTTTTGGCGGGGGCAAAGCCATCCAGAAACCAGGCATCTACGCGCTGGTTCAATGAATCATCCAGTTCGTGGGTCAGCGTATTGATATCGCCAAACCACAAGTCAAGCGTAACGCGGCCTTCATCCAGTATCAGACGGTGACACCCGGCAAAAGGTAACGGCCATTGTGCCTGTAATTGAGCCGCCCAAGGCGCCAGCTCCGGCCAGTGGGCATGGGCTTTACGCAGATCGTCTGCAGTCAGCGGAAATTTTTCAAAACTGATGAAATGTAATCTTTCCAGGGTAGCGTCGGGATGGACAGCGCGAAACTCCGCGAACGCCTGCCATAAGGTCAGGAAGTTGAGCCCGGTGCCAAACCCGCTTTCCGCAACGATGAATAGCGAGCGGGAATGCTCCGCAAAACGCGTTTCAAGCTGGTTGCCACCGAGAAAAACATAACGCGTCTCTTCAAGCCCGTTATCATTAGAGAAGTAGACGTCGTCAAAATCTCGGGAAACAGGTGTACCCTCAGCGTTGAATTCGAGGTTGGCGGATTGTATAGCGGTTTGTTTCACGTAAGTTACTCGTCCATCAGGCAGTGGCACGATCTTAACGGTCGTCAAGGAAAGGCGCAAATTTCATCGGAAATTGGCTGATCGGACTTGTTCGGCGTACAAGTGTACGCTATCTTGCGACTCGAAACTTAAATAGTGCGACTTTAGGGGTATTGAATGAAACGTGCAGTGATTACTGGCCTGGGCATCGTTTCCAGCATTGGTAGCAACCAGCAGGAAGTCCTGGCATCTCTGCGTGAAGGACGCTCAGGGATCACATTCTCTCAGGAATTCAAAGATTCCGGCATGCGCAGCCACGTTTGGGGTAACGTTAAACTGGACACCACGGGTTTGATTGACCGTAAAGTGGTGCGTTTCATGAACGATGCCTCTATCTATTCCTATCTTTCCATGCAGCAGGCGATTGAAGATGCCGGCCTGAAAGATGAGGTCTATCAGAATAACCCGCGCGTGGGCCTGATTGCCGGTTCTGGCGGTTCTTCCAAATCACAGGTTTTCGGCGCTGACGCAATGCGCAGCCCGCGCGGCCTGAAAGCGGTAGGCCCGTATGTCGTGACCAAAGCCATGGCCTCTGCGGTATCCGCGTGCCTGGCCACGCCATTCAAAATCCACGGCGTGAACTACTCCATTAGCTCTGCCTGTGCGACTTCTGCGCACTGCATCGGTAATGCCGTAGAGCAGATCCAACTGGGCAAACAGGACATCGTATTTGCTGGCGGCGGCGAAGAGCTGTGCTGGGAAATGGCCTGTGAATTTGACGCGATGGGCGCGCTCTCCACCAAATACAACGAAACGCCGGAAAAAGCGTCCCGTACTTACGATGCGCACCGCGACGGTTTTGTTATCGCAGGCGGCGGCGGTATGGTTGTTGTTGAAGAGCTGGAACATGCTCTGGCACGTGGTGCACATATTTATGCTGAAATCGTTGGCTACGGCGCAACTTCCGATGGCGCAGACATGGTCGCACCGTCAGGTGAAGGCGCAGTCCGTTGCATGAAGATGGCCATGCACGGTGTGGATACGCCGATCGACTACCTCAACTCTCACGGAACGTCCACCCCGGTCGGTGACGTGAAAGAACTGGGCGCGATTCGTGAAGTATTCGGCAATAACAGCCCGGCTATTTCTGCGACCAAAGCCATGACCGGCCACTCGCTGGGCGCTGCTGGTGTACAGGAAGCGATCTACTCTCTGCTGATGCTGGAACACGGCTTTATTGCCCCGAGCATCAACGTCGAAGAGCTGGATGAGCAGGCGGCTGGCCTGAATATCGTTACCAAACCGACTGACGCCAAACTGACGACTGTAATGTCCAACAGCTTTGGTTTTGGCGGTACCAACGCCACGCTCGTTATGCGTAAACTGAAGTAACGGTAAATAAATCGAAAAGGGAGCCGCAGGCTCCCTTTTTTTATCCGTTGACAAGCCGTTGCCGCGACAGGCAAACTCCCTGCGCAACATTATCATCACGATAATGCGTAAGCGTTTAACGTTATCCAACGCACCTTAATCCTGGCACTCAGGTAGAGGGGGCGTGGCACTTCAAATTCCCGCCTTACTCTGCGTTATGGAGTAATGCATGTCTGTAGAAACACAATCCATGAGTTCTTCATCAGCGAATGTCTCGCTGTTTCGCATCGCTTTTGCGGTGTTTCTGACCTATATGACCGTCGGGCTGCCGTTACCGGTCATCCCGCTGTTTGTGCACAACGAACTCGGCTATGGCAACACCATGGTCGGTATTGCTGTCGGCATTCAGTTTCTGGCAACGGTGCTGACGCGGGGTTACGCCGGACGACTGGCCGATCAGTTTGGCGCTAAGCGCTCGGCGTTACAGGGAATGTTTGCCTGCGCGCTGGCTGGTGTGGCCTGGCTGCTGGCGGCGCTGTTGCCAGTAGAGCCGATGGCCAAATTCGCTTTACTGGTCGTCGGGCGCTTGATCCTCGGCTTTGGCGAAAGCCAGTTACTGACCGGCACGCTGACCTGGGGGATGGGGCTGGTTGGTCCTGCACGCTCCGGCAAAGTGATGTCATGGAACGGAATGGCGATTTACGGCGCGCTGGCCGCAGGAGCGCCGCTGGGGCTGCTGATCCATAGCCATTATGGTTTCGCTGCGCTGGCGGTTACCACGATTCTGCTGCCGTTTGTCGCCTGGGCCTTCAATGGCAGCGTGCGCAAGGTTCCGGCGCATTCCGGCAGCCGACCGTCGTTATGGAGTGTAGTGGGGCTTATCTGGCAGCCCGGACTGGGCCTGGCGTTACAGGGTGTGGGTTTTGCAGTGATTGGCACCTTTGTTTCACTTTATTTCGCCAGCAACGGCTGGCCGATGGCCGGCTTTACCCTCACGGCTTTTGGCGGCGCATTCGTGCTGATGCGTATCTTGTTTGGCTGGATGCCGGATCGCTTTGGTGGCGTGCGCGTGGCAATAGCCTCGCTGGTAATTGAAACCGTCGGGCTGGTGCTGCTGTGGCAGGCGCACGGTGCGTGGCTGGCATTGCTTGGCGCGGCATTAACCGGCAGCGGTTGCTCGTTAATTTTCCCTGCGCTGGGTGTGGAAGTGGTGAAACGCGTGCCGCCGCAAGTACGTGGTACGGCGCTTGGCGGTTATGCCGCGTTTCAGGACATCTCGTATGCTTTTACCGGCCCGCTAACGGGGTTGCTGGCGACCTCGCTCGGCTATCCTTCCGTATTTCTGGCCGGGGCGCTCGCGGCCGTAACCGGGATAGTGGTAACCGTTATCGCCGTTCGGCCTCGTAAATAATGTCTGAAAATCGCAATCAATAACTTTCTTTGCAACCGGTTTCACACAACAGAACAGCGGTGATGTCATGTCACCGCTGGCTTGTTTATTCTTTCGTCACCATTTGCGAAAGGAGAGAGATATGTCTGGGTTTAAAGCGGATTTTTTATGGGGTGGGGCGGTCGCGGCGCACCAACTGGAAGGCGGCTGGCAGGAAGGCGGCAAAGGGGTAAGCGTTGCCGATGTGATGACAGCCGGTGCGCACGGCGTGCCGCGTGAGATTACCGATGGCGTCTTGCCCGGTAAGAATTACCCTAACCATGAAGCCATCGATTTTTACCATCGCTACAAAGACGATATCAGGCTGTTCGCCGAGATGGGTTTTAAATGTTTCCGTACTTCCATTGCCTGGACGCGCATATTTCCCAAAGGGGATGAGCTGGAGCCAAACGAAGCTGGGCTGCAATTTTATGATGATCTGTTCGACGAGTGTCTGAAGTACAATATTGAACCGGTGATCACGCTTTCCCATTTCGAAATGCCTTATCACCTCGTCACCGAATATGGCGGCTGGCGCAACCGTAAACTGATCGACTTCTTTGTGCGTTTCGCTAATGCCGTTTTCACCCGCTATCGCGGTAAAGTGAAATACTGGATGACGTTTAACGAAATTAATAACCAGGCCAACTACCATGAAGATTTTGCGCCGTTTACCAACTCAGGGGTGAAATATAAACCCGGCGAAGATCGTGAAGTGATCATGTACCAGGCGGCGCATTATGAACTGGTGGCCAGCGCGCTGGCGGTCGAGGCCGGGCATAAAATCAACCCGGAATTTAAAATCGGTTGCATGATCGCCATGTGCCCAATTTACCCGTTAACCTGCGATCCGAACGACATGATGATGTCAGTGGTGGCGATGCACCGGCGCTACTGGTTTACCGATGTTCACGTTCGTGGTTATTACCCTCAGCACTTACTCAATTATTTCGCCCGCCGGGAATTTAAACTCGACATCACCGAAGAGGACTTGCAGATCCTGACGCGCGGTCACGTCGACTACATCGGCTTTAGCTACTATATGTCCTTCGTTACCAAAGCGATGGAAGATAATCCGCAACTGGATTATGACGAAACGAAAAGCCTGGTGAAAAACCCGTATGTCAAAGCATCGGACTGGGGTTGGCAAATTGACCCGGTTGGTCTGCGCTATTCGTTAAATTATTTCTACGATCTTTACCAACTCCCGCTGTTTATTGTCGAGAACGGTTTTGGCGCTATTGATCAGCCGGAAAGCGATGGCATCGTCAACGATCAATACCGTATTGAATATATGCGCAACCATATCCGCGAAATGAAAAAAGCAGTAGTGGAAGATGGCGTCGATTTAATGGGGTATACCCCGTGGGGTTGTATTGACCTGGTCTCCGCAGGCACGGGTGAAATGAAAAAACGCTACGGGCTTATCTATGTCGATAAAGACAACGAAGGCAAGGGCACGCTGGAACGCAGCCGCAAAAAATCATTCTGGTGGTATCAGGACGTGATTAAACATAACGGCGAGAATATCTGACTTGCACGGCAAGCCGTATCGGCCTTAGCGGCTTGCCGTGTATCAATGCATAAAGCGTCTGTGCCCGATACGCGTTAGCGCCATCGGGCATTTTTTTAGCTAACCAGCCAGAACAGCAGTACCACCACTAACAGGGCGATAAAGAACAGGCCCGGACGGGTAGAGATCGTTTTCATTGTCTCCATAATGGGCGCAACGAACGGGCTGTAAATCGGCTGGATATTGCGGATTTCCAGCGCAGCCGGCGAGCGCTCAGTACGGCGTAAAAAGACATGATTGAGAATATCCTGCACCTGCGCAGTGGTTAGCACCGTTTGCGGCGTCGCCTGCCAGGTCTGCTGGGCATATTCGGTGATACTGCGCATTTCGCTATTATCCATCGGCTGTTTTAACACCGTCTGGATCGTATGCAACGTGGGTGCGGGGTGCGTGCTCAACGTCTGCCGGGCCTGCAGCCAGGTCATCAGTGGGGCGAAGTGTTTTGCCGGGATCAGTTCCCCTGCCTTCACCCCCGAGAGTTCCAGCATTGATTGCCAGATAAGCTTCCCGGATTCTCCCGTGGCTGCCGCCAGTTTGGTTACTGCCTGGTTAAGCGAGTTATGCTCTGCGGGCAATAGCGGGCGCTCGGTGGCCGGGCGCTGTTGCGGCTGCGGAATGGTGATCTGATTATTCTGCAGCATGGTCAGCACTGTTTTTAACTGCTGAGGCGTCAACTGGCTGAGCGCCGTCTGGCCAAATTGCTGGCGGATAAAATCGCTCACCGCCTGGCGGTTATTCCCCTGACTGAGCAGCTCTGTCAGTTGGGTCAGGACCTGGCGTGTGGTGTGGTTCTGCGTTGCGGTTTCAACACGCTGATTAAGGTTCTGCTCTGCCGCTGGAAAGTGGCGGGACAGCAAGGGGGCATCATTCTTCAGCCCTAAATCGTGCTTCACACCGGCCCACACCTCTGCGCTTTGCTGTTGCGTCAGGGCGATCAGGCGAATAATCAGTCGTTCCAGAACCGTGCGCTGCACGCTGGATAAAGGCTGTTCGCCGGGAACATTACCTGTCTGGAGCGGCTCTTGCCCGGGAGGGCGCGCGGGGGCACCCTGAATGGGTTGCATCATGAAAATCCTCTTACTCTCGCGTGGCGGTAGTCGGCATTGCGGGTATGCCTGGCCGCCAGATTATGGCACACTTGCGCGCTCAACTCCCGTTCTCAAACAGGTACTCAAGTGAAAATCCTTGTCGATGAAAATATGCCTTACGCCCGCGATCTTTTTAGTCGCCTGGGTGAAGTGAAGGCGGTTCCTGGTCGCCCGATCCCGGTAGCGGAACTGGCCGATGCCGACGCATTAATGGTGCGGTCGGTAACGAAAGTGGATGCGGCATTATTGCAGGGAACGGGGATCAAATTTGTCGGCACGGCAACGGCAGGCACCGATCATGTCGATGAAGCCGCTCTTCAGCAGGCGGGCATCGCCTTTTCTGCCGCGCCTGGCTGTAATGCCATTGCGGTGGTGGAGTATGTATTTTCCTCACTGCTGATGCTGGCAGAACGCGATGGTTTTGCGCTTCGCGATCGCACGGTGGGCATCGTCGGGGTGGGTAACGTTGGCGGGCGCTTGCAGGCGCGACTGGAGGCGCTGGGTATCCGCACGCTGCTGTGCGATCCGCCGCGTGCCGATCGCGGCGACGCGGGTGACTTCCACAGCCTGGATACGCTGGTGCGCGAAGCGGATGTGCTGACTTTCCATACGCCGCTGTTCAAAGATGGCCCGTATAAAACGCTGCACCTGGTAGATGATGCGCTGCTCTCTCGTCTGCAGGCTGGCACTATTCTGATTAATGCTTGTCGCGGGCCGGTAGTGGATAACGCCGCGCTGTTGCAACGATTACAGGCGGGGCAGGCACTGAACGTGGTGCTTGATGTCTGGGAGCCCGAACCGGATCTCAATGTTGAGCTACTGAACCGGGTGGACATTGGCACTGCCCATATCGCCGGGTATACCCTCGAAGGTAAAGCACGCGGCACCACGCAGGTGTTTGAAGCTTATAGCGAATTTATTGGTCAACGTCAGCAAGTCGCGCTCGACACGCTACTGCCGGCACCGGAGTTTGGGCGCATTACGCTGCATGGCCCTCTCGATCAGTCAACGCTAAAAAGGCTGGTTCATTTGGTGTATGATGTGCGCCGCGACGATGCATTGCTGCGAAAAGTAGCGGGCACACCGGGTGAGTTCGATAAATTGCGTAAAAATTATCTTGAGCGCCGCGAGTGGTCGTCCTTGTATGTACAGTGTGATGACGCCAGCGCCGCCGCGTTGTTAAACCAGCTGGGTTTCAACGCCGTTTATACCCCGGTTCGTTAATATCTTCTTAATGCTCCTTGCCGGATGCTCCGGCAAGGACGCTTTTTTCTGGAGTAATTCACCATGTCTGAAGGCTGGAATATTGCCGTTCTTGGCGCAACGGGCGCTGTCGGAGAAGCCTTGCTCGAAACGCTGGCGGAGCGCCAGTTCCCGGTAGGCGAACTCTACGCACTGGCGCGCAGTGAAAGCGCAGGCGAGAACCTGCGTTTCGCCGGTAAAACCGTGCGTGTGGAAGATGCGGCTGAGTTTGACTGGACGCAGGCGCAGCTGGCGTTTTTTGTCGCTGGGGCGCAGGCTTCTGCCACCTATATTGAAGAAGCGACCAACGCGGGTTGTCTAGTGATCGACACCAGCGGTCTGTTCGCGCTGGAGCCGGATGTGCCGCTGGTCATGCCGGATGTTAACCCCTTTGTGCTGGCTGATTACCGTAACCGCAATATCGTTGCCGTGCCGGACAGCCTGACCAGCCAGTTGCTGGCGGCGCTGAAGCCGCTGATTGACGAAGGCGGATTATCGCGCATTGGCGTCACCGCCATGCTGTCTGTTTCCCGTAACGGGAAACAAGCTGTGGATGCGCTCGCCGGGCAGAGTGCGAAATTGCTGAATGGTATTCCGATTGATGAAGATGACTATTTTGGCCGCCAGCTGGCATTCAATATGTTGCCGTTGCTGGCAGACAGCCAGGGCAGTGTGCGTGAAGAACGTACCCTCATCGATCAGACGCGCAAAATTTTGCAGGATGACGGCCTGATGATCTCTGCCAGCTGCGTACAGTCTCCGGTGTTTTATGGTCATGCGCAGTTGGTCAGCTTTGAAGCTCTGCGTCCACTGGCGGCTGAAGAAGCACGGGACGCGTTCGGCCGTTTTGAAGATATCGCGCTGTCAGAGGAGAATGCGTTCCCGACGCAGGTCGGCGATGCATCCGGCCAGGCCCATCTCTCTGTAGGGTGTGTACGTAATGATTACGGTATGCCTGAGCAGATCCAGTTTTGGTCCGTTGCCGATAACGTTCGTTTTGGCGGGGCGCTGATGGCGGTAAAAATCGCCGAAAAACTGGTGCAGGAGTATCTGTACTGATGCAGGACGAGCTAAAAGCGCCGGTGTACAAAATCGCTCTTGGCATTGAGTACGACGGTAGCAAATATTATGGCTGGCAGCGTCAGCAGGAAGTTCGCAGCGTGCAGGAGAAGCTGGAAAAAGCGCTCTCGCAGGTAGCGGATGAACCAATCACCGTATTTTGCGCCGGGCGTACCGACGCGGGCGTGCATGCGACCGGGCAGGTGGTGCACTTTGAAACCACAGCCCGGCGTAAAGATGCCGCCTGGACACTGGGTGTAAATGCGAATTTGCCTGGTGACATTGCGGTGCGTTGGGTCAAAGATGTGCCCGATGATTTTCATGCCCGTTTTAGCGCAACGGCCCGCCGTTACCGCTACGTCATTTATAATCATCGACTGCGCCCGGCGGTGTTAGGCCAGGGCGTGACACACTATTATCATCCGCTGGATGCGGAGCGGATGCACCGTGCCGCACAGTGTCTTATCGGTGAGAATGACTTTACCTCGTTTCGCGCGGTGCAGTGTCAGTCGCGTACACCGTGGCGCAATCTGATGCATATCAACGTCAGTCGCCATGGCGCATATGTGGTGGTCGATATCAAAGCCAATGCCTTTGTACATCATATGGTCAGGAATATTGTTGGCAGCCTGATGGAAGTAGGCGCCCACAACCAGCCGGAGAGCTGGATAGCAGAGCTGCTGGCGGTAAAGGACAGAACGCTGGCGGCAGCAACGGCGAAAGCGGAAGGGCTCTATCTGGTGTCGGTGGATTATCCATCGCATTTTGCCCTTCCCGTCATGCCAATGGGCCCGCTGTTCCTGGCGGACTAGTCGCAAATGAAAAAGGCATAAGCACACATGGACTTAATACGCTTTCTGATTGATTTCATCCTGCACATTGACGTTCACCTGGCAGAACTGGTCGCTCAATACGGCATGTGGGTGTACGGCATTCTGTTTTTGATCTTGTTTTGCGAAACCGGGCTGGTGGTAACGCCATTCCTGCCGGGAGACTCGCTGCTGTTTGTTGCCGGGGCGCTGGCGTCTTTGGAAACCAACGACCTGAACGTACATACCATGGTGTTGTTGATGTTAATTGCCGCTATTCTCGGCGATGCGGTGAATTACACCATTGGGCGCTTGTTTGGCGAGCGATTATTCAGCAATCCTAATTCAAAAATTTTCCGGCGTAGCTATCTTGATAAAACGCATCAGTTTTATGAGAAACACGGCGGAAAAACAATTATTCTGGCGCGCTTTGTACCGATTGTGCGTACATTTGCCCCTTTTGTCGCGGGCATGGGGCATATGTCATATCGCCATTTCGCCATGTTCAACGTGGTGGGAGCGCTGCTGTGGGTATTACTGTTTACCTACGCCGGGTATTTCTTCGGCACTATTCCGGCGATTCAGCAGAATCTTAAGCTACTGATTGTGGGAATCATCGTGATGTCTATACTTCCCGGTGTGTATGAGATAATACGCCACCGTCGCGCCGCGTCGCGGCAGGCAAAATAAGAAGTCAACGGCGGTTCGACCACTTTTTTATCCCAAGTTGCGAACCGTTATGTTTTAATGTGCACCATTTATGGGCTACCAGGTTCATGTATAAAGGTTATCAATGAGCTGGATTGAAAGAATTAAGAGCAACATTACCCCCACCCGTAAGGCAAGCATTCCTGAAGGCGTGTGGACAAAATGCGATAGCTGCGGCCAGGTGCTGTACCGCGCCGAGCTGGAGCGTAACCTTGAGGTCTGCCCGAAATGTGACCACCACATGCGTATGACAGCGCGTAATCGCCTGCATAGCCTGCTGGATGAAGGTTCACTGGTGGAACTGGGTAGCGAGCTTGAGCCAAAAGATGTGCTGAAGTTCCGCGACTCTAAAAAATACAAAGACCGCCTGGCGTCTGCCCAGAAAGAAACGGGCGAAAAAGATGCGCTGGTGGTAATGAAAGGCACGCTGCACGGCATGCCGGTCGTGGCTGCAGCATTCGAGTTCTCCTTTATGGGCGGCTCAATGGGTTCTGTGGTTGGCGCGCGTTTCGTGCGTGCGGTTGAGCAGGCGCTGGAAGATAACTGCCCGCTGATCTGCTTCTCCGCTTCCGGCGGTGCGCGTATGCAAGAAGCGCTGATGTCGCTGATGCAGATGGCGAAGACCTCTGCGGCGCTGGCAAAAATGCAGGAGCGCGGTCTGCCTTATATTTCTGTTCTGACCGACCCGACTATGGGCGGTGTTTCCGCCAGCTTCGCAATGCTGGGCGACCTGAACATTGCTGAGCCGAAAGCGCTGATTGGCTTTGCCGGCCCGCGTGTTATTGAACAAACCGTGCGTGAAAAACTGCCGCCGGGCTTCCAGCGCAGTGAGTTCCTGATCGAAAAAGGCGCGATCGATATGATCATTCGTCGCCCGGAACTGCGTCTGAAACTGGCGCGCATTCTGGCGAAGCTGATGAATCTGCCTGCGCCAGACCCGGAAGACGTACAAACCGGAACGGTGATCCCATCACCGGCCGCTCAGGAAGGCGAAGCCTGATAATACCGAAGGGCAGGGCCACCAGGCACTGCCCTTTTGCTTTTCAAACCGGACATACCAACGGGCACCATGGAAACGAAACGTATTCCGCAAGCCACGTCGCCCCTGGCCGCGTGGCTTTCTTATCTGGAAAACCTGCACAGTAAAACCATCGATCTGGGCCTTGAGCGCGTAAGCCAGGTGGCTGCACGTCTCGATGTGTTGCGCCCCGCGCCATTCGTTTTTACGGTCGCAGGCACCAACGGCAAAGGCACCACCTGCCGGACGCTGGAATCGGTGCTGTTAGCAGCGGGCTACCGCGTGGGGGTTTACAGTTCACCGCATCTTGTCCGCTATACCGAGCGTGTCCGTGTGCAGGGCGGGGAGCTGAATGAATCAGCCCATACGGCCTCTTTTGCTGAAATCGAAGCCGTGCGCGGAGATATCTCGCTGAGTTATTTTGAATACGGCACACTCTCTGCATTGTGGCTGTTTAAGCAGGCTCAACTGGATGTGGTGATCCTCGAGGTGGGGTTGGGCGGTCGTCTTGACGCCACCAATATGGTCGATGCCGATGTGGCGGTAGTGACCAGCATTGCCCTCGATCATACCGACTGGCTGGGGCCGGATCGCGAAAGCATTGGTCGTGAAAAAGCGGGGATCTTCCGTGCAGGCAAACCGGCGGTAGTCGGCGAGCCGGATATGCCGCATACCATCGGCGACGTCGCGCAGGAGAAAGGCGCATTACTGTTGCGTCGTGGTGTGGACTGGCATTATGAAGTGAACGCAGAGAGCTGGCGTTTTTATGATGCGCAGGGCGAACTGAACGGCTTACCGCTGCCGCAGGTGCCGCAACCGAATGCCGCCACGGCGCTGGCTGCGTTGCGTGCCAGTGCATTGCCGATCAGCGAGCGGGCAATCCGCGACGGCATCGCCGGGGCGATTTTACCGGGCCGTTTTCAGATTGTGAGCGAGTCGCCCCGTCTGATCCTGGATGTCGCGCATAATCCTCATGCTGCAGGCTATCTCGCCGGACGACTGGCGGCGCTACCGAAAACGGGTCGCGTACTGGCGGTGATTGGCATGCTGCATGACAAAGACATTGCCGGGACGTTGGCCTGTCTGGAGCCGGTGGTCGATAGCTGGTATTGTGCCCCTCTGGAAGGGCCGCGCGGTGCAACAGCGGAAGAGCTGCTGTCGCACCTTAAAATGGGTCGGGCATGGCCGGATGTGGCGCAGGCCTGGCAGGCGGCAATGGCGGAAGCAAACGTCTGTGATACCGTGCTGGTGTGTGGTTCGTTCCATACGGTGGCGCATGTCATGGAAGCGATGGAAGCGGGGAGAACCGGTGGCGAGTAAGTTTCAGAACCGTTTAATGGGAACTATTGTGCTGGTCGCACTCGGGGTGATTATTCTTCCAGGGTTACTCGACGGGCAAAAAAAACACTATCAGGATGAATTTGCGGCGATCCCGCTGGTGCCGAAACCCGGCGACCGCGATGAGCCAGATATGATGCCGGCAGCAACGCAGGCGTTGCCGTCACAGCCGCCGGAAGGCGCGGCGGAAGAGGTGCGGGCGGGCGATGCTGCTGCACCGTCGTTGGATGCTTCAAGGCTGGCGGCCAGCGGTAATGGTACCCAGGACGTCATTACGCCGCCGGTCACGCAATCGAAACCTAAGCCGGTAGAAAAACCGCAGCCGAAACCGCAGACGCAACAGCCTTCCTCGCGGGACAAAACCAGCGAGCAACTGGCGATGGCAAATGAAGAACCGACTGCGCCGCCGAAAGCGCAGGAGGAGAAACCGACGCCGACGGGCAAAGCGTATGTTGTGCAGCTTGGCGCACTGAAAAATGCCGATAAGGTCAATGAAATTGTCGGCAAATTACGCGGTGCGGGTTATCGCGTTTACACGTCGCCGGGCACGCCGGTTCAGGGTAAAATCACCCGTATTCTGGTGGGGCCGGACGCCTCGCGAGACAAGCTAAAAGGTTCGCTCGGCGAGCTGAATCAGTTATCAGGACTGAACGGTGTGGTAATGGGATATACGCCAAACTAAATCAGGCACCTGCTGAAGGCACGAAGGGAATCGTGCAAAATACGCCCAGATAACTGGCGACCAGAACCGTGGCGTTGAATATTTTTTCAGCGCCATTTTTATTTACGCGCGGGAAGGAAATCCCTACGCAAACGTTTTCTTTTTCTGTTAGAATTCGCCCCGAACTGGACGACAGGGCGTAAAATCGTGGGACACATATGGTCTGGATTGATTACGCCATCATTGCGGTGATTGGTTTTTCTTGTCTGGTAAGCCTGATCCGCGGCTTTGTTCGTGAAGCGTTATCGCTGGTGACATGGGGCTGTGCTTTCTTTGTTGCCAGTCATTACTACACTTACCTGTCTGTCTGGTTCACGGGCTTTGACGATGAACTGGTGCGTAATGGTATCGCCATCGGCATACTGTTCATCGCGACGCTGATTGTTGGCGCTATCGTTAACTACGTGTTAGGTGCGCTGGTGGAGAAAACCGGCCTGTCGGGTACAGACAGGGTGTTGGGGATCTGTTTTGGCGCGCTGCGTGGCGTGCTAATCGTCGCCGCCATTCTGTTCTTTCTGGATACCTTTACAGGCCTGTCGAAAAGCGAAGACTGGCAAAAGTCGCAGCTTATCCCGCAATTCAGCTTCATCATCAGATGGTTCTTTGACTATCTGCAAAGTTCGTCGAGTTTCTTGCCCAGGGCATAAGCCCTGAGATGTGGCTTAACGAGGAAAAGACGTATGTGCGGTATTGTCGGTATCGCCGGTGTTATGCCGGTAAACCAGTCGATTTATGATGCGTTAACGGTGTTACAGCACCGTGGGCAGGATGCCGCAGGCATCATCACCATTGATGCAAGCAACTGTTTCCGTCTGCGCAAAGCAAATGGCCTGGTGAGTGATGTGTTTGAAGCCCGCCATATGCAGCGACTTCAGGGCAATATGGGGATTGGTCACGTACGTTATCCTACTGCTGGTAGCTCCAGCGCGTCTGAAGCGCAGCCTTTTTATGTTAACTCTCCTTACGGCATCACGCTGGCGCATAACGGCAACCTGACCAATGCCCACGAACTGCGTAAAAAGCTGTTTGAAGAGAAACGTCGCCACATTAACACCACGTCTGATTCTGAAATTCTGCTCAACGTTTTTGCCAGCGAGCTGGATAACTTCCGTCATTATCCGCTGGAAGCAGACAATATTTTCGCCGCCGTTGCCGCCACTAACCGTCAAATCCGCGGCGCTTATGCCTGCGTGGCGATGATCATCGGCCACGGTATGGTTGCGTTCCGCGACCCGAACGGTATCCGCCCGCTGGTGCTGGGCAAGCGTGACATCGGCGACGGCCGCACTGAGTTTATGGTGGCGTCTGAAAGCGTGGCGCTGGATACGCTTGGCTTTGAGTTCCTGCGTGATGTGGCCCCCGGTGAAGCGGTCTACATTACCGAAAAAGGGCAACTGTTTACCCGCCAGTGTGCCGATAACCCGGTCAGCAACCCGTGCCTGTTCGAATACGTCTATTTTGCGCGTCCGGACTCCTTTATCGATAAAATTTCCGTCTATAGCGCACGTGTCAATATGGGCACCAAGCTTGGCGAGAAGATTGCCCGCGAGTGGGAAGATCTGGACATCGACGTGGTGATCCCGATCCCCGAAACCTCTTGTGATATTGCGCTGGAAATCGCGCGCATCCTCGGTAAACCGTACCGCCAGGGGTTTGTGAAAAACCGCTACGTTGGCCGTACCTTTATCATGCCGGGCCAGCAATTACGCCGTAAATCGGTGCGCCGCAAGCTGAACGCTAACCGTGCTGAGTTCCGTGACAAGAATGTCCTGCTGGTGGATGACTCCATTGTGCGCGGTACCACCTCTGAGCAAATTATTGAAATGGCGCGCGAAGCCGGAGCGAAAAAAGTGTATCTCGCGTCTGCTGCGCCGGAAATTCGCTTCCCGAACGTGTACGGCATTGATATGCCGACTGCCAACGAGCTGATTGCTCATGGTCGTGAAGTGGATGAGATCCGCCAGATTATTGGTGCCGATGGCCTGATCTTCCAGGATCTCAATGATCTGATTGAAGCGGTACGCGCTGAAAATCCGGATATTCAGCAGTTCGAATGCTCCGTTTTTAACGGTGTCTACGTCACCAAAGATGTGAACCAGCAGTATCTCGACTATCTGGATTCGCTGCGTAATGACGATGCCAAAGCGGTGCTGCGTCAGAACGAAGTGGAAAGCTTAGAAATGCACAACGAAGGCTAATCCTTTCGCGCCCCTCGTTCTGAGGGGCGCAATCTGTTGCAACGCCCTCTATAATCAGGCAAAGTCTGCGAAAATTTCGGGCGGGTGGATAATCGAATGAAACGACTTATTGTGGGTATTTCAGGTGCCAGCGGCGCCATTTATGGCGTGCGTCTGTTGCAAATTTTGCGCGACGTGGCGGACGTTGAAACCCATCTGGTAATGAGTCAGGCCGCCCGTCAGACCCTTGCTCTGGAAACCGATTTTTCATTGCGTGATGTGCAGTCGCTGGCGAATGTCGTGCATGATGCGCGTGATATCGCCGCCAGCATCTCTTCCGGTTCGTTCAAAACTGCCGGCATGGTTATTCTTCCCTGTTCGATTAAAACTCTCTCCGGCATTGTGCACAGCTACACTGACGGTCTGCTGACGCGTGCGGCGGATGTGGTGCTGAAAGAGCGGCGTCCCTTGGTGTTGTGCGTGCGCGAAACGCCGTTGCATCTTGGGCACCTGCGTTTAATGACTCAGGCGGCGGAGCTGGGTGCAGTGATCATGCCGCCCGTGCCAGCGTTTTATCATCGCCCGAAGTCTCTTGATGAGGTGATTGATCAGACGGTCAATCGTGTGCTGGATCAGTTTGCTATCGATTTGCCGCAGGATCTTTTTACCCGCTGGCAAGGGGGCGATGCCACAAAATAGTGCGCCGCTGTCTGGCGTGCGCCTTTTGGGGGCAATTCTGCAAGCGTGATCATATCCTCAACATTTAATCCCCTCTTTACCCTGTTTAGCATTCCGGTTCGTTCGGCAGACCTGCTATCTTTCATCATTAAGACTAACTTGCAACGTTTTATTAACAAATTTAACGCGGTAATCCGTTCCCTGCGTGAAACTGGCATAAGACGTGCAAGCTAACAGTCAGCAAGACACACAACACAACGCAATACACAATAAAAACAGAACACTTGAGGGTAATGTATGAAGAAGACGGTTCTCGCTCTGTCTTTAATGCTGGGTCTGTCTGCGACCGCCAGCGTTTATGCAGCGCTTCCCCAGACGGTACGTATTGGTACTGATGCCACTTACGCGCCGTTCTCATCCAAGGATGCGAAAGGGGAGTTTGTAGGTTTCGATATTGATCTCGGCAATGAGATGTGCAAACGGATCCATGTCAAATGCACCTGGGTCGGCAGCGATTTTGATGCGCTGATCCCGTCACTGAAAGCGAAGAAAATCGACGCCATTATCTCTTCTCTGTCGATCACGGAAAAACGTCAGCAGGAAATTGCCTTCTCTGACAAGCTCTACGCCGCAGATTCACGTCTGATTGCCGCCAAAGGGTCGCCGATCCAGCCGACGCTGGAGTCGCTGAAAGGCAAGCATGTCGGCGTGTTGCAGGGCTCCACGCAGGAAGGCTACGCCAATGACAACTGGCGCACCAAGGGCATTGATGTGGTGGCGTACCAGAACCAGGATTTGATCTATTCCGATCTGGCTGCTGGCCGTCTCGATGCCGCATTCCAGGATGAAGTCGCTGCCAGCGAAGGCTTCCTGAAGCAGCCTGCCGGCAAGGATTATGCCTTTGCTGGCCCGTCGGTCAAAGACAAGAAATACTTTGGCGACGGCACCGGTATTGGTCTGCGCAAAGATGATACCGAACTGAAAGCCGCGTTTGACAAAGCGTTTGCCGAACTGCGTAAAGACGGTACCTACGATAAGCTCGCGAAGAAGTACTTCGACTTCAACGTTTACGGCGAGTAAGACTGCATGGTCCGGGGCACCGGATCGGAGGGAAAATGCATCACGCCAATAAACGGGCGTGGTGCATAAATACGGTAAATGTTCCATGATGGCGCATTCGCTGCACTTTTGTGGTGCATTAATGCATAGTTACGCATTCTGAATGCAAAAAAAGCCAGTGTGCAGGCGGAATCTTTTGCCATGCCGGGGCAGATAATGGCACGATAACGCCACCGTATCGATCACAGAATTCCCTTATAAAAGACAGTCAGTTGAGGACAACGATGAAAAAACTGGTGTTATCCCTTTCTCTGGTGCTTGCTGTATCCAGCATTTCCACTGTGTTTGCCGCTATTCCGCAGAAATTACGCATTGGTACTGACCCGACTTATGCTCCCTTTGAATCGAAGAATGCGCAGGGGGAACTGGTGGGTTTTGATATCGATCTGGCGAAGGAATTGTGCAAACGCATTAATACGCAATGTACCTTTATTGAAAACCCGCTGGACGCGCTGATCCCGTCCCTGAAAGCGAAAAAAATCGACGTTATTATGTCGTCCCTCTCCATTACGGAAAAACGCCAGCAAGAAATTGCCTTCACCGATAAGCTCTACGCGGCAGATTCGCGCCTGGTGGTGGCAAAAGATTCTGACGTCCAGCCGGATCTGGATAAGCTGAAAGGCAAACGTATTGGCGTCCTGCAAGGCACGACTCAGGAAACCTACGGCAACGTTAACTGGGCGCCGAAAGGGGTTGAAATCGTATCCTATCAGGGTCAGGACAATATTTACTCCGACCTGACAGCAGGCCGTATTGATGCCGCGTTCCAGGATGAAGTCGCTGCCAGTGAAGGTTTCCTGAAAACGCCTCAAGGCAAAGCCTACAAATTTGGCGGCCCGTCGATTAAAGACGAAAAATTGTTTGGCGTTGGCACCGGCATGGGCCTGCGTAAAGAAGACAATGAGTTACGTGAAGCGTTGAACAAAGCGTTTGCCCAGATGCGTGCCGATGGTACGTACGACAAACTGGCGAAAAAGTATTTTGATTTTGATGTTTACGGTGGGTAATCCCACCCGTGCTTAACGTGCGGCCCCTCCCAATTCCGGAGGGGAAGAGACACGGCAAACACCACACACGACAGGGCAAGCTGCATGCTGTACGGTTTTTCTCAAGTGATATTACACGGTGCGTTAGTCACGCTGGAACTGGCGATCAGTTCGGTGGTGCTGGCGGTACTGATTGGTCTGGCGGGCGCGGGAGCGAAGCTGTCGAAAAACCGGCCGCTGGCATGGGTATTCGAAGGTTACACCACGCTTATCCGCGGTGTGCCGGATCTGGTATTAATGCTGCTGATTTTTTACGGACTGCAGATTGCCCTTAACGCCGTGACCGATGCGATGGGTATAGAACAACTGGATATCGATCCGATGGTCGCAGGGATCATTACCCTCGGCTTTATCTACGGTGCCTATTTCACCGAAACGTTTCGTGGCGCCTACATGGCGGTGCCGAAAGGGCATATTGAAGCTGCCACGGCTTTCGGTTTTACCGGGCGACAAACCTTCCGGCGGATCCTGTTTCCGGCCATGATGCGCTATGCGCTGCCGGGTATCGGCAACAACTGGCAGGTGATCCTCAAGGCCACCGCGCTGGTATCGTTGCTCGGGCTGGAAGATGTGGTCAAAGCCACCCAGCTCGCCGGGAAAAGCACCTGGGAGCCCTTCTATTTTGCCGTGGTCTGTGGCGTGATTTACCTGGTTTTTACAACGGTTTCCAATGGCGTGCTGCTTCTTCTCGAACGTCGCTACTCCGTGGGTGTGAAGAGGGCTGACCTGTGATCGAGATTATTCAGGAGTACTGGAAATCCTTGATATGGAGTGACGGCTATCGTCTGACCGGCGTGGCCATTACGTTGTGGCTGCTGATCTCCTCGGTGGTGATGGGCGGCGTGATGGCGGTATTCCTTGCTATCGGGCGCGTCTCCAGCAATAAATTTATCCGCTTCCCTATCTGGTTGTTTACCTACATCTTTCGCGGTACGCCGCTGTATGTGCAACTGCTGGTGTTCTATTCCGGTATGTACACGCTGGAAGTGGTGAAAGGGACTGAACTGCTAAATGCGTTTTTCCGTAGCGGCCTGAACTGTACGGTGCTGGCGTTAACGCTGAACACTTGTGCTTATACCACCGAGATTTTTGCCGGGGCGATTCGCTCGGTGCCGCACGGTGAAATTGAAGCGGCGCGGGCTTATGGCTTCTCGTCGTTCAAAATGTATCGCAGCATCATTCTGCCGTCGGCGCTGCGCATTGCGCTGCCTGCCTACAGCAACGAGGTGATTTTGATGCTGCACTCCACCGCACTGGCTTTTACCGCCACCGTGCCGGATCTGCTGAAAATCGCCCGTGATATTAACTCTGCCACTTACCAGCCGTTCACCGCGTTTGGGATTGCGGCAGTGCTGTATCTGATTATCTCTTATGTGCTGATTAGCCTGTTCCGCAAAGCGGAAAAACGCTGGCTGCAGCATATGAAACCGTCTTCGACACACTGAGAATACGATGTCTGAGAATAAATTAAACGTTATCGATCTCCACAAGCGCTACGGCGCGCATGAAGTTCTGAAAGGTGTGTCATTGCAGGCAAATGCCGGCGATGTGATCAGCATTATCGGCTCTTCCGGCTCCGGTAAGAGCACCTTTCTGCGCTGCATTAACTTCCTCGAAAAACCGAGTGAAGGCTCGATCGTGGTCAACGGGCAGAACATTACTCTGGTCCGCGACAAAGACGGTCAGTTGAAGGTGGCTGACAAAAATCAACTGCGCCTGCTGCGCACTCGCCTGACAATGGTTTTCCAGCATTTCAATCTGTGGAGTCATATGACCGTGCTGGAAAACGTGATGGAAGCACCGGTTCAGGTGCTGGGGTTAAGCAAGCAGGAAGCGCGCGAACGCGCGGTGAAATACCTGGCGAAGGTGGGTATTGACGAGATGCAGCAGCAGAAATACCCGGTGCATCTGTCCGGTGGGCAACAGCAACGTGTTTCCATAGCCCGTGCGCTGGCGATGGAGCCGGAAGTATTGTTGTTCGACGAACCGACCTCGGCGCTGGATCCCGAACTGGTCGGCGAGGTGCTGCGCATTATGCAGCAGCTGGCGGAAGAGGGGAAAACGATGGTCGTTGTGACCCACGAAATGGGGTTTGCGCGCCACGTTTCCACCCACGTTATTTTCCTGCATCAGGGCAAGATTGAAGAAGAAGGCGCGCCGGAAGCGGTGTTCACCAATCCGCAAAGCCCGCGCCTGCAACAGTTCCTCAAAGGTTCGTTAAAATAAGCACCAGGCCTGATGGCGCGACGGCTATCAGGCCTGCGTTTCTGCCAGCAACTTCACTGCCGTATCCTCGTCTGTAACCAGACCGTTTACCCATTTGCCCGCCAGTGCGGCGCTAATAGCGTGATATTTCTTCTCACCACCGGCAAAAGCGTACACCTTGCGCGGAGTATGGCTGCACAGCGGCACGCTGGTGAGCAGCGTGTCCAGTTCGCCGTGCAGACGCTCGCCCTGGTGGTTAAAGAAATGGCCCAGCATCTCGCCGGCAACCTGCTGTGCTTCCAGTGTCCGCACCTGTTCATCGGTAATAAAACCTTCGGCATTGAGCGGGCAACCCAGACCGACTTCGCCAATCCCCAGGAAGGTGATGTCCGCATTCAGTGCCCGTTCTGCGACTCGCTGATAAACCTGATGCTGGCACCACATGACTTTATCTTCCGGGCTGTCGGCGTAGAGCGGGGCCGGAATAAAATAATATTTGCCCTGCATTTTCTCAGCCATTTTCAGCGGCACATCGTAGCGCGTACCGGAATCATCCCGGGCGATGGCACCGATCATTGACACACACTGGTGCTGCGGGCGCTCGAACCACGGTAGCGCGTCGATAATCGCCCGCAGGGTCTTGCCAGAGCCAATACCAAAAACCTGTGCGTTATCCGCTGCAATAAATTGCGCCATTACGTCTGCGCCTTCAACGGCCAGCATCTGCTGAATGGCCTCGTTTTCCAGACCCGATGAGGGCACCACCCGGCACAGCGTCAGGGCATACTTTTGTTGTAATTCGCTGGCCAGCTTCATACAACGCGTGACCGGATGGCTGATATTGACGGTTACCATACCCATTTCCCGCGCGCCGGAGATCAGCCGTTGCGCCACCTGGCGCGATAAACCCAGCGCAGTGGCAATATCCTGTTGCGTCAGCCCCGCCACGTAATACATCCAGGCGGCGCGGGCGGCGAGCTCCTGTTTTTTCTCTTCTTTGTTCATCAACGCATCCCCGAAAAAGCCTGCACACAGTGTACCGCTTAATGATGTCATTGCGGAAATGGGCAAAAGATTATCTGAAGGGCAAATGCCAATTTCGCGATAGGCTTCACAGAAAGATTCCACTTACGGCTACTAACATAGAATCAACAATCGGGCAGATGCCCGTAAAAATGTCAAATGCTCAAGTGTGAGGTAAGGGTTATGTCCGGTAAAAAAGCAGTGTGGATGCACATAGGCGCAGGATCGTTTCATCGGGCTCATCAGGCGTGGTACTTACACACGCTGATGCAGCAGGGTGATGACAGCTGGAGTATTGCATTAGGCAACATTCGAGATGACGCTAACGCGCTGCTTGGCGCGCTGGCTGCGCAGCAAGGCGAATATGTGTTGGAAACGGTGTCGCCAGAGGGCGAACGCCAGTACGAAACTATCACCTCGATCCGCAAAGTGCTGGCCTGGGATAGCGAAATCAGTGCGCTGGTGGCTCAGGGGGCCGATGCCGAAACCCGTGTCATTGCCTTTACCGTGACGGAAAGCGGCTATTACTTAACCCCGGAACATGAGCTGGATCTGCAACAGGCAGATATTAAAACCGATCTGCAGGGCGGCATTCGCACTCTGTATGGTGCGCTGACCCGCATCCTGAAACAGCGTATCGCCAATAATGGCGGCCCTGTAACGTTGCTCAACTGCGACAACCTGCGCCATAACGGCGAACGCTTCCGTCATGGTTTTCTCTCTTTCCTGCAGGCCAAAGGTGAACAGGCGCTGCGGGACTGGGTAGAGCATAACACCACTTCACCCAACACGATGGTTGACCGTATCACGCCGCGCCCGACGCCGGATGTTGCCGAAAGGGTGCTGGCCGCGACGGGCATTAAAGATGCCGTGCCGGTTATGGGCGAATCGTTTATTCAGTGGGTCATTGAAGATGATTTTATTAACGGCCGCCCGGCGTTGGAAAAGGTTGGCGTCGAGCTGGTCGAGTCCGTATTGCCCTGGGAAGAAGCGAAAATCCGCATTCTGAACGCCACCCATAGCTGTATTGCCTGGGCCGGCACCTTAATTGGCCTGAATTATATTGATGAAAGTACCCGGCAGAGCGCCATCAGACAGATGGCCTGGGAGTATGTTTCCCGCGACGTGATCCCCTCGCTGACCCCAAGCCCGCTTGACCTGGCGCAGTACCGCGATGTGGTGCTGGCCCGCTTTGGCAACCCCTATATCAAAGACACCAATCAACGCGTCGCTGCCGATGGTTTATCAAAAATTCCCGGTATGGTAACGCCGACCTTGATCCAGTGTTATCAGCGTGGCGTGTCGCCGTCCGCCACGGCGGTGCTGCCGGGGCTGTTTTTCCTGTTTTTACGGCGCTGGGCTGACGGCTCGCTGCCATATACCTATCAGGATGGTGTTATGCAGCCAGATGCAGTACGGGCCGTCTTTAAAGCGGAGGATCCGCTGGCGGTTTGGGCAGCAGACGAAGCGCTGTTTGCTGAGCTGGCGAATTCACCGGCATTCCTTGCGCTGCTCAAACGCACCGTTAACGAGCTGGAGCAGTGGGTGAAACAACCGCAGGCACAACTGGCGACAGCCTGAGGGAGGCGTCATGTACCTGGGCATTGATATTGGAACCTCGGAACTGAAAGCGCTGTTATTGGATGGCCACGGAGAGATTGTGGGTTCTGCGCATGCCGCACTCACCGTACAACGCCCACATCCGCACTGGGCGGAGCAGGATCCGCAAGCCTGGTGGCAGGCCTGCGGGCGGGTTGTCAGCGAGCTGCGTCAACACTACCCGCAACAATGGGCGGCGATCCGCGCAATGGGTCTCTCCGGCCAGATGCACGGCGCAGTATTACTCGATAGTGAGGGCAATGTGTTACGCCCCTGCATTCTGTGGAACGACACGCGTAGCGCCGCCGAGTGCGACTGGTTGCGCGACCACCATCCGGAAATGATGACGATAAGCGGCAATATGATCATGCCAGGTTTTACCGCGCCGAAGCTGGTGTGGGTTGCGCGTCACGAGCCGGAGATCTTCAGCCAGGTGGCGAAAGTGTTGCTTCCGAAAGACTACCTGCGCTGGCGACTGACCGGCGCGTTCGTCAGCGATCCGTCCGATGCGGCGGGCACGCTGTGGCTGGATGTCGCGCAGCGCGACTGGTCAGACGAATTGTTGGCGATGACCGATCTGCAGCGAGATCAGATGCCTGAGTTGGTTGAGGGCAGCGAGATAAGCGGGGCGTTGCGCGCCTCGCTCGCGACCGAATGGGGATTAAGTTCGTCAGTTATTGTCGCTGGCGGTGGTGGGGATAACGCCACTTCTGCCGTGGGGGTCGGGGCGGTGCAACCCGGAGATGCGTTTATTTCGCTTGGCACCTCAGGCGTCATTTTTGTGGTTAACGATGCCTTGCAGGCCGATCCGCGTTCTGGCGTACATGCGTTTTGCCATGCCTTGCCTGGCCGCTGGCATCAGATGAGCGTGATGCTCAGTGCCGCCAGCTGCCTGCGCTGGATCTGTAATCTGCTGTCGGTGACGGAAAGTCAGTTAATGGATGAGGTCGCGCAGCTGAGTGACGACGCGCTGCGCCGTGCGCCGCTGTTCTTGCCTTATCTTTCCGGGGAACGTACGCCGCACAACGATCCGCAGGCCAGCGGCAGCTTTTTTAATCTGCGCCATGAAACCAGCCGCGCGTTGCTGGGGTATGCGGTGATTGAGGGCGTGACCTTTGGTCTGGCGGATGGCTTGCAAGTGCTGAGTAATACGCAGATTGCACAATGCAGCCTGACAGGCGGCGGTGCGCGCAGCCATGTCTGGGCGCAATTGATTGCCGATGTGCTGGCAATCCCGATTGTCACGCATCCTGCCAGTTCGTCAGGCGCATTAGGAGCGGCGAAGCTCGCCTGGCTGGCAGAGGGCGGGGCGGAAGCGGAAGTCTGCCTGAAGCCGCCTGTGGCAGCGCATTATACGCCGCAGCCTGAACGGGGTACCTGGCTGGCACAGCGGCTGGCGCTGTTCCGCTTGCTTTATCAACAACAACAGGCAGCGCGCACTTTGCTGCCGTAATCGCTCATCGCCCCGGTGGCTATATCCGCGTCGGGGCCTCTCTCTCAAGCCGGGAAGATGGTTATGCAATCGAAACAATATTGGTTTGGCTTACCGAAACATCTGCTGTGGGGATTTGTGGCCATCGCCATTTTTATGGCGGGCGATGGCTTCGAAATGGCGTTCCTGTCAAAACATATTACGGATATGGGGTTTTCGCCCGCGCAGTCGGCGATGGTCTTTACGCTGTATGGCCTGGCGGCAGCGCTGGCGGCGTGGGCGTCTGGCGTGGTAGCCGAGTTGATCACGCCACAGAAGGCGATGACCATCGGCTTTGTGCTGTGGATAATCATGCATGCACTGTTTATGTCGCTGGGGCTGGGGTTGCGTAACTATCCGTTAATGTTGCTGTTTTACGGTATTCGCGGGCTGGCCTATCCGCTGTTTATCTACTCATTTATGTTAATGCTGGTGCAGGTACTGCCGCGTCAGCATCTGGCAGCGGCGACTGGCTGGTTCTGGGCGATGTACTCAATCGGCATTGGCGTGGTCGGTAGTTATTTGCCGAGCCTCACCATTCCCACCTTTGGTGAAACTGGGACGCTGTGGTTTGCCATCGCTTGGGTGGCAAGCGGCGGGCTGCTGGCCTTCTTTAGTTTGCGGCACGTCCCGGTGGATCGCTCGAGAGTGAATCTGCCCCTGCGCGACAAGTTCAGGGAGCTGTCCCGCGCGGGCACCATCCTGTTTACCAACCGCGATATTTTCTACGCCTGCCTGATCCGCATTATTAATACGTTGTCGCTCTTTGGTTTTGCCATTGTCATGCCGCTGCTGTTCGTTGACAGGCTGGGCTTTACTATCTCCGAGTGGTTGCAAATCTGGGCGGTATTCTTCTTTGTCACCATCTTTACCAATATCTTCTGGGGGATCACTGGGGAGTATATTGGCTGGATCCGCCAGGTTCGCTGGTTCGGTTGCCTGGGAATGGCAATCTCCAGTCTGACGTTCTATTACCTGCCCGTGTATGCCGGGCATAACTTCCTGGTGGCGCTGATCCCGGCAGTGATGTTGGGCATTTTTGTCGCAGCCTTTGTGCCAATGACCGCCGTGTTCCCGACGCTTGAACCACACCATAAAGGCGCAGCGGTATCGATTTATAACCTCTCCGCCGGGATGAGTAACTTTGTGGCACCGGCGATTGCTTCAGCGTTGCTGCCGTTCTTCGACATTGTAGGCGTGGTGTGGGCCTATACCGGGCTGTATATCTTTGCCGGGATCCTGACCTTTATCATCAAAGTGCCGCAGCCGAAACGCGTGCCGCAGCAGCAAAAAGCGCACAAAGAAGAGGCGCAACAACGCGCCTGATGGCATTACCTGGCCCGTGACGGCGGCGTTACGGGCCACCACCCTTGCGGCACGCCGGCGGCAGAAATAAAGCGGTAGTGGGTAAAGACCGCGCCCCTGGCGGTGACGCGTTTCTCCAGTTGAACGGTACGCGAGCCTGGGGGGACAATCGCATCCCGTGTACAGAGTTCAATCGGGCGCTGTAGCCACCGATCGTAAAAACGCAGACCGGCTTCGCAGTGCTTGTTTTTGGTGATCGGCGGGCCAGGGTGACCAATTGAAAATGTCACTTCGCTCTGCACCAGCGTTTTCGCCGTCATCCGTACCCAGGCTTCCGGAGCATACAGCAGCGTAACAGCAACAAACAGCAACGTGACGAAGAAGGTCAGCAACAGCGGTTTAGGGCGATAGCCACGCACCTTTGTGCGCCAGGCCACCGCCAGCGCAACCAGCACGGCGAGGGATACCATCACCCAGGTATCCGGTGCATCGGACCGCAAATACACTTTATGGCTGAGACTGAAGGTGGCGAGCAGCCACGCAAACCACACCAGCACGACAAGTGCGAAGAGGGCTAATTTTCCTTTGGTTGGCGTAAACAATGACCTGTCCCTGTAATATTGTTCCGGTAAATGATGTGCCCTGGCGGTTAGCGTGTAAGCGTCTCTTTTTCGCGGCGGAAAACCCAGTCGTCGTAATACTTGCCCTTCAGCTGAAAGGCTTTTTCCAGCACCTGAACCCGCAGAAAACCGCTCTTTTCCAGGACCCGTACCGATCCCCGATTGTCCGCAAGCACCCAGGCGTTGAGTGCCCGTACTTCACGCTTTGCAAAGGCATATTCGCACAGCGCTTGTAAGGCTTCAGAGGCCACTCCGCATCCCTGGGCTTCCGGTGAGATAGAATAACCGACATCCGCTTCGTGCGGGTGATGCACGCTGGGGCGCATACCAATATCGCCGACGGCCTCACCCTGCGTATTGCGGATCACAAAGGCGTTTTTATCTTTCAGGCGGTCGTCAAATAAGGTGCGGATTTGTCCTTCGGAGGCGACCTCAGCCATATAGCGCATGATCTCGCCATCCTGACGTAAACGCAGAAAAAAAGGCCAGTCGTGTTCCTGAAAGTGGCTAAGGGTAAAGCGGGGAGTCTGCAACGTCATTCGATCGCTCTTCCTGTGACAAAGCGCTTAAGCTTAGCACCGGACCACGGCGCGCGATGCCACAAAAAATGGTGGGGCAGTTTTGCTGCCAGTCAGAGATATTCCCAGCCGTACGGTATCCCGGCGGCGGAGACAAAACGGTAGCGCACAAACACGGCTCCTCGTGCGGCAATGCGTTTTTCGATTTGTACGGTGCTGGCATCCGAGGGAACCTTGTGCGTATGTGTGCAGATCTCCACCAGCCGGTGCAACCAGGCATCATCAACACGCAGGCCCGCTTCGCAGTGATGATTGCGGCCTGAAGACGGCCCCGGGTATGTGAGGCGAAAAATGATCTCGCTGCGTACCGTCTCTTTTGCCGTGAGTTGCACCCAGGCTTCCGGGATGGCCCACAGCGTGGTGCCGACGAAAGCGAGCACGCAAAGAAAGATCTTCCACGGTGCCAGGGCGTGAAAGGGGCTGGCGTTACCGCTGCGCCATCTTCGCCAGGCACAGAACAGAGCGATAAGCACTGTCACGGTGGCAATCACTGCGGCATCTGGCGCATCCTCGCGCATAAACGCTCTGACCCGCAGCCGTGAGCTATAAAATACCCACCCACCCCACAGGGCCAGCAATAAGCACAGTGCAACCCGCCGCGCTTTTTTTGACATGTTCAGCATCGTTCCTTTGCAGACAAATAAAAGAGGCACCCATGAGGAGAGTCCTTGCGGCGCCGGGGCGAAAGTTTAGCACCGCAAGGAAAAGGGGGAAGGGTAATGTCGCAACGTTATTTGAGCGATGCGTAACGAAGAGGGTGATAGTCCCGGCGCGCACGGCGCGCGCCAGGAGATTAGTTCACCACGTCCGTCAGGGCCTCTTCCAGATCGTACCAGCGGAAAGCAAAGCCCGCGGCTTCGAGGCGTTTGGGCAGGGCGCGCTGCCCGCCGAGTACCAGCACCGAGGATTCTCCCATCATCAGGCGTACCGCCATTGCCGGGGCGCGCATAATCGCCGGGCGATGCAGCACATGGCCCAATGTGTGGGCAAACTGCTCGTTACGTACCGGGTAAGGGGAAACCATATTAAACGGCCCACGTAAGTCGTTATCCAGCAGCCAGAGGATACCGTTCAGCATATCGTCAATATGGATCCACGCGAGATATTGACGGCCATCGCCGATAGGTCCGCCAAGTCCAAGGCGGAAGAGTGGTAACAGTTTACCGAGAATGCCGCCTTTCGGCGCCAGTACCACGCCGGTGCGCAGCAAACATACGCGGGTGCGATCGCTTTGCGCACCGCAGGCAATCTGCTCCCAACGCGCGCACAATTTATGCGTAAACTCGTTGTGCGGGGGCTCATCTTCGGTCACAACCACTTCACCAAGATCGCCGTAATAGCCAGAGGCAGATCCGGAAATCAGTACCTGCGGCGGCGTTTCACTGGCGTGGATTAAGTCCACCAACTGCTGTGTTATCGCCCAGCGGCTATTGCACAGACGCTGTTTTTGCTCCTCGCTCCAGCGTTTATCAGCGATAGGCTCACCCGCCAGATTGATCACCGCGTCAATGTCATTGAGATGGTTACGATCGTCCAGGCCTTTCCACAATGTTACGCGCGCATCCAGCAACTGCTGTGCTTTTGCGGGATTGCGGGTCACCACCGTGATGCTGTGTTTTAACTCCAGCAGGCGGGGAATAAGATGACGACCAATCAGGCCTGTACCGCCGGTAATCAGTATCTTCATGCTTCCCTCCTGAAATTATTCTGATTTCCTCTCAGCATAAGTGACATGGCGAAAAGCGCATGCGACGCTGAGCACATCTTGAGTGAATTTTTGCAGCGATCAGAACAGGTTACTCTGCCTGACCGGTTCAGATTTGTTGGGCTTGTAGCAGTGCCTGCTCTGTAGCCGGGCGAGTGCGGATCCGCTCAAACCAGTTGTACACCGCCGGGTAGCTCTCCAGTTCGATGCGCTGGCGTTGCCAGGATCTGACCCACGGCCAGGCGGCGATATCTGCAATGCTGTACTCTTCACCTCCCAGCCACGGCACCTGCTCCAGCCGTTTATTCAGCACATGATACAAACGCTGGGTTTCAACCTGATAGCGCTCAATCGCGTAGGGTACCGGCTGTGGGGCAGTCTGGTTAAAGTGATGGTTCTGGCCGAGCATCGGCCCAAGCCCGCCAACTTGCCAGAACAGCCATTGCAGCGTGAGTGCGCGCCCGCGCAGGTCACTGCTGAGTAATGTCCCGGTTTTCTCCGCCAGATAGAGCAAAATCGCGCCCGATTCAAAGACGCTTAGCGGCGCACCGCCATCAGCGGGCTCATGATCGACGATGACCGGGATTTTATTATTCGGCGAGATAGCCAAAAAGTCGGGGCTAAATTGTGCGCCTTTGCTGATATCCACGCGGATCAGGCGATACTCAAGACCGGCTTCTTCGAGAAAGAGCAGGATCTTATGACCATTTGGCGTGGGAGCAAAATAGAGGTCTATCATCAAAACTCCTGGGAAAGGAAATGAGCGTCACCCTTTGAGTATAGGTGTTAGCGCAAATGCGCAAATTTTCATTCAGTGACAGTACACACACGACGTTATATTTTGGTCAAAAAAACCACTGCGAAACGAGGATGTTATGAGCGAACCGGCAATTACCTTATGGTCTGATGCAGATTCTTTCTCCCCGTATGTGATGTCGGCCTGGGTCGCATTACACGAAAAAGGGTTGCCCTTTACCCTTAAAACCATCGACATCAACAATGGCTCGCAGCATGCCCAGGACTGGCCGGGTTATCCACTGACACAGCGCGTCCCCTTGCTGGAAATTGATGATTTCAGGCTCAGTGAATCGTCGGCCATTGCCGAATACCTTGAGGAGCGCTTTGCACCGCCGGAGTGGGGACGCATTTATCCCCATGACAGGCAAAACCGTGCCCGTGCCCGCCAAATTCAGGCCTGGCTGCGTAGCGATTTAATGCCGATCCGCATAGAACGCCCTACCGAAATTATCTTTGCCGGGGCGAAAGAGGGGCCGTTAAGTGAAAAGGGGCAGCAAAGCGTAAATAAACTGTTTGCCATTGCGGGTGAACTGCTGGCGCATGGCAAACCGAACTTGTTTGGCGAGTGGTGCATTGCCGACGCGGATCTGGCGGCCATGCTTAACCGCGTGGTGATGAACGGCGATGAGGTACCGCCGCGGCTTGCGGAATACGCGACGTTTCAGTGGCAGCGTTCATCGATCCAGCGCTATGTTGCACTTTCCGCTAAGCGTGCGGGCTGATATACGCCGCCGCTTCCGTTATCATAGGGCGTTTTTTTCACATGAGGTGCAGTGATGAAACTGATGTTTGCATCGGATATTCACGGGTCGTTGCCCGCGACGGAACGCGTACTGGCATTGTTTGCGCAAAGTGATGCCCGCTGGCTGGTTATCCTGGGTGATGTGCTTAATCACGGGCCGCGCAATGCATTACCGGAAGGTTATGCGCCCGCGCAGGTCGCCGGGCGGCTTAATGAGCAGGCCAGCCGGATTATTGCCGTACGCGGTAACTGCGATAGTGAAGTCGACCAGATGCTGCTGCATTTCCCCATCACTGCCCCGTGGCAACAACTATTATTGCCGGAGCGGCGCGTCTTTTTGACGCACGGTCATCTGTTTGGCCCTGACGATGTGCCGCCGCTCGAAGCGGGCGATGTGCTGGCGTATGGTCATACCCATATTCCTGTCGCGGAAAAACGGGGAGATATTTTTCATTTCAATCCCGGCTCGGTCAGCATTCCGAAAGGGGGGGTTACCGCCAGCTACGGCATGCTGGAAGAGAATGTGTTAAGCGTGATGGCACTTAATGATCAGCGGGTTATTGCGCAGGTAGCGATTAATCCGTAATTTACCCTTCAACCGAAACGCGCCGTAAGAGCGCCATACAGAGAAGATGTCCCGATGGTGGAACAGAGTCATTTTGCAGGCATGGAGTGGGTGGATATTGTCAACGAAGACAATGAAGTGATAGCGCAGGCCAGTCGGCAGCAAATGCGTGCCGAGTGTTTGCGTCACCGCGCAACCTACATTGTGGTGCATGATGGGATGGGCAAGGTTCTGGTGCAGCGCCGCACCGAAATAAAAGATTTTATGCCCGGTATGCTGGATGCTACCGCCGGTGGTGTGGTGCAGGCGGGGGAAAATTTGCTCGACTCCGCACGCCGTGAAGCGGAAGAAGAGTTAGGCATTGCCGGCGTGCCGTTTGCTGAACACGGTCAGTTCTACTTTGAAGATCAACACTGCCGCGTCTGGGGCGGGCTGTTTAGCTGTGTTTCCCACGGGCCGTTTGCCCTGCAGGAAGAAGAGGTGAGCGAGGTCTGGTGGATGACGCCAGAAGAGATCACCGCCCGCTGTGATGAGTTTACTGACGATTCGCTGAAAGCGCTGGCGCTGTGGATGAGCCGCAATGCCAGCAACGACGTGGAAAATGTGCAGGAAGCGGAGTAGTTAGCAGCTATCCCGCAGGCAAAATGCCGGGGTTATCGGCATTTTGTTTTCCCATTTTTCTTCATTCAGGCGCGCCAGCAGTGCGCGCCCGGCTTCAATGCCAATCTTGCGATGCGGCACCGAAATGGTGGTCAGCGGTGGCTGACAGACCCGGCTAACGTCGCTGTCGCCAAAACCGACAATCGCCAAATCCTCCGGGACTTTAATGCGCCTGCGCTGGCATTCATAGAGTGCGCCGCAGGCCAGTTCGTCCGAGACACATACCAGTGCATCGAGTTCCGGCCACGCCAGTAAAAATTCAGGCAACTGCGCCGCACCTGTCGAAAACACTGGCGCTGCGGCAGCATTAATTACCCGATTCGGTGACATATGGTGGCGCAGCATCGCTTTGTACCAGCCCTGCAAATGTTGCTGGAAGATCCACTGCTCCTGGTTGGCGCACAGCAGGCCGATATTCTGATAACCGCGCTTGATCAGCATTTCCGTCAGTTCGTACATGGCTGCGACGTTATCAATGCCGATATTCATGTCGATAGGATCGGCGCGCACTGCGCCAATCTCCATCACCGGAATGGAGGCGTTTTTCAGCCAGTGGCGCACCATGTCGCTGTGTTCGACGCTGAGCAGGATCGCCGCCGCGAGATTAGACGCGAGCAGTGTTTCCAGCAGCTTCTCTTCCTGCTCCAGCCTGTGTTGCGACTCTGCCAGCATGATTTGGTAGCCTGCGGGCTGTAATACCTGCTGCAATCCGGCGAACATTTCTGAACAACCTGATTCAGCGAGGCTCGGCACCACCATGGCGATAGTCCACGACGAGGCCGATGCCAGCGCACTGGCTGCCAGGTTGGGCAAATAACCCAGTTCCTGCACGGCAGCTTCTATCTTTTCACGAAGTTTACCCGACACTTGTTCGGGGGTGCGTATTGCCCGCGAGACGGTCATGGTGCCGACCCCGGCGAGTTGTGCGACATCGGCAAGAGTGACTTTTCCGGTACTCCGCCGTTTTCGGGTAATTGACATGCGCTTTCCTGCTGATCCCAACTTGTCAGGCATTTTTTATTGTTCGTCTGCAAAGCAGTATACGCTGTAAATCCGGCGTGTTGCTGATAAATACCCCGCGTTTTCAGATCTGATAGCGCTATCACAATTTTCGACTCTCCTGCTTGGTAGCGCTATCTTTGCGACTATCATCACAGCTAACGGGCGCTGACTTGCATAAAGTTTGCTCATCTTTTGCCGCTGAAGGAGCGTGAAGTGTTAAACCAATGGCTTAACGGTAAGACGGTGCAACTGCTGGATAGCGTTGAAAACTGGCCGCAGGCACTGGAGATGTGCGCAAGGCCGTTATTGGCGGCGGGGATTATTACGCCGGACTATGTCACCGCCATCGTGGCGCAACACCATAAACTGGGGCCGTATTATGTACTCGCGCCGGGTCTTGCTATGCCGCATGCGCGACCGGAAGAGGGAGCAACGGGGTTAGGATTGTCGTTACTGAAGTTGCAGTGCGGCGTTGCTTTCGGTGCGCAGGATTTTGACCCGGTGGACACCATTATTATGCTGGCTGCGCCAGATAAACACAGCCATATCGAGATGATTGCTACCCTGGCAGAGTTATTTTCAAATGATGAAGATATGCAGTTATTACATCGCGCAAGCACTCTTGAGGAGATTAATAAAATAATCGAACGCTACTGAAAAACTTTACTAACCAGGAATTTAATCATTACCCGGAAACGGGTGATGCGGTCGTACTCTACTCGAAAAAAAAGGTAATCAAAAAATGAAAATAATGGCAATTTGTGGATCCGGACTTGGTAGTAGTTTCATGGTCGAAATGAATATTAAAAAAGTCCTCAAAAAACTGAATATCGAGGCAGAAGTCGAACATTCTGATTTGTCTTCTGCTACGCCGGGCGCGGCGGATGTTTTTGTCATGGCGAAAGATATCGCCGCCAGCGCCAGCGTGCCGGAAAGTCAGTTGATTGTGATTAACAATATTATTGATATCAATGAACTGGAAGCGAAAGTCAGCGCTTTCTTCGCTAACCGTTAACATTATCTGCGCACACCATAAACGGATGTGTACGAAGCGAGGTGGATATGTTTATCCTTGAAACGCTCAATTTTGTCGTTGATATATTAAAAGTGCCTTCGGTGCTGGTAGGGTTAATTGCGCTGATTGGTTTGGTTGCACAAAAGAAATCTTTTTCTGATGTCGTAAAAGGTACGGTAAAAACTATTCTTGGTTTTATCGTGTTGGGCGGCGGAGCAACGGTGCTGGTTGGCTCTCTTAATCCCCTGGGTGGCATGTTTGAACATGCTTTCAATATTCAAGGCATTATTCCAAATAACGAGGCGATTGTCTCCATTGCGCTGGAAAAATACGGTGCTTCCACCGCATTAATTATGGCGTTTGGGATGGTGGCGAATATCATTGTGGCGCGCTTTACCCGCCTGAAATATATATTCCTTACCGGGCACCACACTTTTTATATGGCTTGTATGATTGGTGTGATCCTGACGGTTGCCGGGTTTGAAGGCGTAGGGCTGGTATTTACCGGTTCGCTGATCCTCGGACTGGTGATGGCCTTTTTCCCGGCCATTGCCCAGCGCTATATGAAACGCATTACCGGTAATGATGATATTGCTTTTGGTCATTTCGGCACGCTGGGCTACGTGCTCTCCGGATGGATTGGCAGTAAATGTGGAAAAGGTTCGCGCTCGACGGAAGAGATGAATCTGCCGAAAAACCTGAGCTTCCTGCGTGACAGTTCGATCTCTATCTCGCTGACCATGATCATTATCTATATGATCCTCGCCGTTTGTGCTGGTCGCGAATACGTGGAAAGCCAGTTGAGTGCCGGGCAGAACTTCCTGGTGTATGCCATTATCCAGGCCATTACCTTTGCCGCAGGCGTGTTCATTATTCTGCAAGGTGTGCGCCTTATCCTTGCCGAAATCGTCCCCGCTTTTACCGGCTTTTCCGAAAAACTGGTGCCCAACGCTCGCCCGGCGCTGGATTGCCCGGTGGTCTACCCTTATGCGCCTAACGCCGTACTGATTGGGTTTTTGTTTAGTTTTCTTGGCGGGCTGGTTGGGCTGTTCCTGCTCGGGCAGATGAAGCTGGTGCTGATCCTGCCTGGCGTGGTGCCACACTTCTTTACCGGTGCAACGGCGGGCGTGTTTGGTAACGCTACCGGAGGCCGTCGAGGGGCGATGCTGGGGGCCTTTGCCAACGGGTTATTGATCACTTTCCTGCCTGTGTTGCTGCTGCCAGTACTCGGCGCGCTGGGCTTTGCCAACACGACGTTCTCCGATGCAGACTTTGGATTCATCGGCATTGTGCTGGGTAACCTGGCGCGTTATATGTCGCCGTTTGCCATCACGGGTGTCGTGGTTGCTCTGTTTGTCGCGCTGGTCATCTGGAACCTGTTTTCGAAAGGTAAACCCGCCAGTAATGGCGCTGAAGAGAACTCCGGAGCAAAATCATGAGCAATCTTGAAGAAGTACGGCAGTTTGCACGGGATATCCGCGTAGCGACACTGAAATCCCTGACGCATTTAGGCTTTGGTCACTACGGTGGCAGCATGTCGGTAGTGGAAACGCTGGCAGTGCTGTATGGCGATGTAATGCGTATTGATCCTGCCGATTCGGACTGGCCGCAGCGTGATTATTTTGTGTTGTCGAAAGGGCATGCCGGGCCAGCGCTGTATAGCACGCTGGCGCTGAAGGGGTATTTCCCGCAAGAGGCGTTACAGACACTGAACTGCAACGGTACGCGTCTGCCGAGCCACCCGGATCGCTTGAAAACACGCGGCGTGGACGCCACGACCGGCTCCCTGGGGCAAGGCATATCCATCGCTGGCGGTATTGCGTTGGGGCATAAACTGGCCGGCAGACCGAATCGCGTGTTTTGTATTGTGGGTGATGGCGAGCTGAACGAGGGGCAATGCTGGGAGGCTTTTCAGTTTATTGCGCACCATAAACTCAACAACCTGACGGTTTTTGTCGACTGGAATAAGCAACAGCTGGATGGCGAACTGGATGAGATCATTTGTGCCTTCGACCTGGAGGGCAAATTCCGCGCCTTTGGTTTTGATGTCTGCACGGTAAAAGGTGATGACATCGCTGGCTTACTGGCGGCGGTGAAGCCCGTGCTGCCTGAGGACGCCCGTCCGCGGCTGATCATTCTTGATAGCATTAAAGGGCAGGGCGTGCCGTACCTGGAGGCGTTGAGTAACTCCCACCATTTGCGTCTGACTGATGAGATGAAACAGGCGTTGAACGAGACCATTAAACAACTGGAGGCCGCGCATGATTAATGTTGCTCCTGTAGGTGGAAAAGACAGCATTGAGATGCGCAAAGTCTACGCAGGATTTATTAGCGCGCAGATCGACGCGGGCAGTGAAGTGATTGCGCTGGAAGCGGATTTGATGAGTTCAATGGCAATGGACGGCGTGCACAAAAAATACCCGCAGCAGGTTATTAACTGCGGGATCATGGAGGCGAACGTGATTGGCACGGCGGCAGGTCTGGCGCTGACCGGGCGGAAACCGTTTGTGCATACCTTTACCGCGTTTGCCAGCCGTCGCTGCTTTGATCAGCTGTTTATGTCCCTGGATTACCAACGCAATAACGTGAAGGTCATTGCATCAGATGCCGGGGTGACTGCCTGCCATAACGGCGGTACACATATGTCGTTTGAAGATATGGGTATTGTCCGTGGCCTGGCGCACTCAGTGGTGCTGGAAGTGACCGATGCGGTGATGTTTGACGATATTCTCCGGCAACTGGCGGATTTGGACGGTTTCTACTGGGTGCGCACGATCCGTAAACAAGCACCCACGGTGTACCAGCCGGGTTCGCAGTTTACCATTGGCAAAGGGAATGTCCTGCGTGATGGGACTGATATTACGCTGATTGCCAACGGGATTATGGTGGCAGAAGCGCTAATGGCAGCGCAGCAGCTGGCGCAGGAAGGGATCAGCGCAGCCGTAATCGATATGTTCACGCTCAAACCTATTGATCGCATGCTGGTGAAAAATTATGCCGAAAAAACCGGTCGTATCGTCACCTGCGAAAACCACAGTATTCATAACGGGCTGGGATCGGCCGTGGCGGAGGTGCTGGTAGAGACCTGCCCGATGCCAATGCGTCGTGTGGGGGTTAAAGAACGTTACGGTCAGGTGGGTACGCAGGAGTATCTGCAAAAAGAGTACGGTCTGACGGCAGACGACATTATATCGGCGGCGCGGGAGCTGCTGTGAATAAAAAGGCGACCCACGGGTCGCCTTTTTAGTGCAGCGAAGAACGATTACTGCTGAGACGCCTGAATCGCGGTCAACGCGATGGTGTAGACGATATCGTCAACCAGTGCGCCACGGGACAGGTCGTTAACCGGTTTGCGCATACCCTGCAGCATCGGCCCGATGGAGATCAGGTCGGCAGAACGCTGTACCGCTTTGTAAGTGGTGTTACCGGTGTTCAGGTCCGGGAAGATGAACACGGTAGCACGACCCGCAACCGGCGAGTTCGGCGCTTTGGATTTTGCCACATCAGCCATAACAGCGGCGTCGTACTGCAGCGGACCGTCGATCACCAGATCAGGACGTTTTTCCTGCGCCAGGCGGGTCGCTTCACGGACTTTCTCGACATCACTACCCGCACCGGAGTTACCGGTAGAGTAGGAGAGCATGGCCACGCGCGGTTCGATGCCAAAAGCGATAGCAGAATCGGCAGACTGAATGGCGATTTCTGCCAGCTGCTCAGCGGTCGGATCCGGGTTAATTGCACAGTCACCGTAAACATAAACCTGTTCCGGCAGCAGCATAAAGAACACAGAAGAAACCAGTGAGCTGCCTGGTGCAGTTTTGATCAACTGCAGCGGCGGACGAATGGTATTCGCGGTGGTATGAACCGCACCGGAAACCAGACCATCGACTTCATCCTGCTCCAGCATCAGCGTACCGAGCACCACGTTATCTTCCAACTGTTCGCGGGCAACGGCTTCGGTCATCCCTTTGCTCTTACGCAGCTCAACCAGGCGAGCAACATAGCTTTCACGTACCACATCCGGATCGACGATTTCGATACCCGTGCCCAGTTCAACGCCCTGCGCAGCGGCAACGCGGTTGATCTCATCCGGGTTACCCAGCAGGATACAGGTCGCGATACCGCGTTCAGCACAGATAGCGGCGGCTTTCACGGTACGCGGTTCGTCGCCTTCCGGCAGCACTACGCGTTTGCCCGCTTTACGCGCCAGCTCAGTCAGCTGGTAACGGAAGGCTGGCGGAGAGAGGCGGCGGCTCAGTTCGGAGGTCGCAGTCAGAGAGTCGATCCACTGTGCATTGATGTAGCTGGCAACGTATTCCTGAACGTTTTCGATACGCTCGTTGTCATCTACCGGCACTTCCAGATTGAAGCTCTGCAGGCTCAGAGAGGTCTGCCAGGTGTTGGTGTTGACCATAAATACCGGCAGGCCGGTAGCGAAAGCACGTTCACACAGTTTGCGAACGCTGGCGTCCATTTCATAGCCACCGGTCAGCAACAGCGCGCCGATTTCAACGCCGTTCATGGCTGCCAGGCAGGCAGCAACCAGCACGTCCGGACGGTCTGCTGAAGTGACCAGCAGAGAACCCGGGCGGAAGTGTTCCAGCATGTGTGGAATGCTGCGAGCGCAGAAAGTGACGGATTTCACACGGCGGGTTTTGATATCGCCTTCGTTGACGATGGTCGCGTTCAGGTGACGTGCCATGTCGATTGCGCGGGTCGCAATCAGATCGAAGCTCCACGGCACTGCACCCAGCAGCGGCAGCGGGCTGGTTTCCTGCAGTTTTGCCGGATCGATATGAACCACTTTCGCCTTAGATGAATCATCGAAAATCTCTGACAGATCCGGACGGGTGCGGCCCTGCTCATCAACCGGGGCGTTCAGTTTGTTAACAATTACACCGGTGATGTTGGTGTTTTTCGCGCCGCCGAAGCTGTTGCGCGTCAGTTCAATACGCTCTCTCAACTGCTCTTGCGTGTCGGTGCCCTGAGACATAACGAACACGATTTCGGCGTTCAGCGTTTTAGCGATTTCAAAGTTCAGCGACTGCGCGAACTGATGTTTGCGGGTCGGCACCAGGCCTTCTACCAGCACCACTTCAGCGTCTTTGCTGCTTTCGTGGTAGCGCGCGATGATCTCTTCCATCAGCACGTCTTTCTGGTTGCTGGACAGCAGCGACTCAACGTGGCTCATTTTCAGCGGTTCAGCCGTCGGCAGGCCGGAATTTGCACGCACGATAGTGGTGGTCTGATCCGGCGCATCGCCGCCAGCGCGAGGTTGAGCGATAGGTTTAAAGACGCTCAGACGAACGCCTTTGCGTTCCATAGCGCGGATCACGCCGAGGCTGACGCTGGTCAGGCCGACGCTGGTTCCGGTAGGGATCAGCATAATAATACGGGACACGGTTAATCCTCTTTCGTTACCATCATTGCAGACGGGTTACAAAACAGCACCGCCAGCGTTGGCTGGCGGTGTGTGTTATCAGGCAGTCAGGCGGCTCGCGTCTTGGGCGATAACCAGCTCTTCGTTTGTCGGAATGACAACAGCAGGGCGGGTGCCTTCTTTGTTGATAAAGCCAGACTTACCGAAACGGGCAGCCAGGTTACGTTCATGGTCTACTTCAAAGCCCAGAACGCCCAGTTTACCCAGAGACAGTTCACGTACCATTGCGGCGTTTTCACCGATACCGCCGGTGAAGACTACAGCGTCCAGACGGCCTTCCATCAGCGCGGTGTAGGAGCCGATGTATTTCGCCAGACGGTGGCAATAAACATCCATTGCGCGTTTTGCGTCTTCTTTAGTCTGGTAATTATCTTCTACATAACGGCAGTCGCTGGTGACTTCGGTCAGGCCCAGCAGACCGGACTCTTTGGTCAGCATTTTGTTGATTGCTTCAACGCTCATGCCCAGGGTGTCATGCAGATGGAAAATAATTGCCGGGTCGATGTCACCAGAACGGGTGCCCATAACCAGGCCTTCCAGCGGGGTCAGACCCATGGACGTATCAACACATTTACCGTTACGGATAGCGGAAACGGAACCACCGTTGCCCAGGTGGCAAGTGATGATGTTCAGTTCATCAACCGGTTTGTTCAGCACTTTTGCCGCTTCCTGTGTGACATAGAAGTGGCTGGTGCCGTGTGCGCCATAGCGACGAACACCGTGCTCTTTGTACAGTTTGTACGGCAGAGCATACAGGTAAGATTCTTCCGGCATGGTGGTATGGAACGCGGTGTCGAACACGGCCACGTTCTTATCTTTCAGGTTCGGGAAGGATTTCAGCGCTTCCGCGATGCCAATCAGGTGAGCCGGGTTGTGCAGCGGCGCAAAAGAGGCTGCATCTTTGATGCCCTGGATAACGGATTCGTCAATTACCACAGAGCGGGTGTATTTTTCGCCACCGTGCACAATACGGTGACCAATTGCGGTCAGCTGTGCAGACAGTTCTGGTTTTTGTGCCAGAATAGTGTTAACGATAAAGTTCAGCGCTTCGCTGTGAGCGGCACCTGCACCTAAAGCCGCTTCTTGTTTGCCACCGTCAATTTTCCACTTGATGCGTGCTTCAGGAAGATGGAAACATTCGGCTAAACCAGAAAGGTACTCGTCACCATTTACAGCATCGATAATTGCGAATTTCAGTGAGGAGCTACCGCAGTTCAGAACCAGTACTAACTTACTCGACATGGAAGTACCTATTTATGATACGTGGCTAAAAAACGTCAGTGAGTCGCACAGCGTAGCGCAGGTTGACGCTGACATTTATGATTAACATCATGCCTCTTTTACTTTCCGGCATGATGGAAGAATACATAAGATTTTAAGCTATTTTGCGCAATTTTCAGACAGTGGCATAATGAGCTTAAATTTGACGAATTACGGATTTTCGTCTAATGCCTGGTCAAGGCTGCCACAGGATACCTGATACCAGGTTGGATTGACAAAAAATTTTAACGTTGTCATTCACAGTTGTTGTTTTGCACAAATTTTTTAATTTTTATATGTGAAGTTGAGGTAACGCCATGTCCACTTCAGAAAATCGCCCCGCCAGTTTCTTTAGTTTATTTCGCCGGGGGCAGCATTATGCGAAGACCTGGCCCATGGAAAAGCGCCTCGCTCCGGTATTTGTTGAAAATCGCGTGATTCGCGCCACGCGTTATGCCATCCGTTTTATGCCGCCGCTGGCGGTCTTTACCCTTAGCTGGCAACTTGCCCTCGGCGGTCAGCTTGGCCCTGCGGTGGCGACTGCGCTGTTTGCGCTGAGCCTGCCGATGCAGGGGCTGTGGTGGCTCGGGAAACGCTCGGTGACACCGTTGCCGCCTTCGATTCTGCACTGGTTTTATGAAGTGCGCGGCAAGCTTGAGCAAGCCGGCCAGGCACTGGCGCCGGTAGAAGGTAAACCGGACTATCAGGCGCTGGCTGACACGCTTAAGCGCGCCTTTAAGCAACTCGATAAAACATTCCTTGATGATCTGTAATGTCATCGTCGGCATTACTATAGAAGAAGGCATCATCGACATGTCTTCTTTTTATTTTTCTTTCTGATCTATGCAACACCCCCGGCAAATCAAGAAAGCTATCGTTTTCAACCTGTAAACTGACTTCATCTTTTTTAATGCGCCGATGTGCCACAGGAGTCGTAAGATGGAAATGACCAATGCCCAACGTCTGATCTTATCTAATCAGTATAAAATGATGACCATGATGGATCCGGCGAATGCGGAACGCTATCGCCGTTTGCAGACCATCATTGAGCGCGGATACGGCCTGCAAATGCGCGAGCTTGATCGTGAGTTCGGTGAGCTGAAAGAAGAAACCTGTCGCATCGTTATCGACATCATGGAGATGTACCACGCGTTGCATGTCTCCTGGACCAACCTGAAAGATACCGCTGCTATTGACGAACGCCGCGTGACCTTCCTCGGTTTTGATGCCGCCACGGAAGCACGTTACCTGGGCTATGTGCGTTTTATGGTGAATGTGGAAGGCCGCTATACCCATTTCGACGCCGGCACCCACGGCTTCAATGCGCAGACCCCAATGTGGGAAAAATATCAGCGCATGCTGAGCGTTTGGCACTCTTGCCCGCGCCAGTACCACCTGAGCAGTAACGAAATTAATCAAATCATTAACGCCTGAGGAGGTGAGTGTGCAGTGCAAAGGATTTTTGTTTGATTTGGATGGCACACTGGTGAATTCACTGCCCGCCGTAGAGCGGGCATGGTGTAGTTGGGCTGACCGATTTGGCATCGCACATGATGAAGTGCTGAATTTTATCCATGGCAAGCAGGCCATTACTTCTCTGCGCCATTTTATGGCGGGAAAATCGGAGGCGGAGATTGCCGCCGAGTTCACCCGCCTTGAAGAGATTGAAGCCTCAGATACCGACGGTATTACTGCCTTACCTGGCGCTATCGCCTTACTGAATCATTTAGACGCTGAAGGCATTCCCTGGGCTATTGTGACTTCCGGATCGGTGCCGGTTGCCCATGCCCGCCATCGCGCAACCGGGCTGCCGATGCCGAAGGTTTTCGTCACCGCCGAACAGGTCAGGCACGGCAAACCCGAACCCGATGCTTATCTGCTGGGAGCGCAATTGTTAGGGTTGCCGCCAGAAGAATGCGTGGTGGTGGAAGATGCCGCGGCGGGGATCCTCTCCGGCCTGGCGGCAGATTGCCACGTTATAGCGGTAAATGTCCCTGCGGATTCACCCCGTCTGGATGAGGTGGATTTTGTGCTCACTACGCTTGAAGCGCTGGCTATCATCAAGCAGCCAGACGGAACGGTGAATGTAACGCTGAAGGCCTGATCTCATGATTTAACCCCGCATTTGTGGGGTTTTTTTATGGCACTATTTTCTGACTATCAACTGACAAGGATATGTTGTGAACGGTGAACTGATCTGGGTGTTGAGTCTGCTGGGTATCGCAGTTGTGCTGTTTGCCACTGGCAGGGTACGGATGGATGCCGTCGCGCTGTTTGTGATTGTAGCGTTTGTTCTTAGCGGCACCCTGACGCTGTCGGAGGCGTTTTCCGGTTTTAGCGATCCTAACGTTATCCTTATCGCCGCGCTGTTTATTATTGGCGATGGCCTTGTACGTACTGGCGTCGCAACGAATATGGGCGCATGGTTGATCACCGTCGCGGGCAACAGCGAAAGTAAGATGTTGGTGTTGCTGATGATCACCGTTGCCGGGCTTGGCGCATTTATGAGTTCAACCGGCGTGGTAGCGATCTTTATCCCGGTGGTGTTGAGTGTCTCAATGCGGATGCACATATCCCCATCCCGCCTGATGATGCCGCTCAGTTTCGCCGGGTTAATCAGCGGCATGATGACGCTGGTCGCCACACCGCCGAACCTGGTGGTCAACAGTGAGTTACTGCGCGAAGGGCTACAAGGTTTTAGCTTTTTCAGCGTTACTCCGCTGGGGCTGGTGATCCTGTTGCTGGGCATCCTTTATATGTTACTGATGCGCTTTATGCTGAAAGGCAGCGATGACGAAATGCTGCGTGATGGCTGGCGGCGGCGTACTTTCCGCGATCTGATCAAAGAGTATCGTCTTACTGGCCGGGCGCGCCGCCTGGCAATCCGCCCCGGATCGCCGATGATTGGCCAGCGTCTTGATGATTTAAAATTGCGTGAACGTTACGGCGCGAACATTATCGGCGTCGAACGCTGGCGGCGCTTCCGGCGGGTCATTGTCAACGTTAACGGGGTGTCTGAGTTTCGTGCCCGGGATGTGCTGCTAATTGATATGTCTGCCGCGGACGTGGATCTTCGCGAGTTCTGTGCCGAACAACTGCTGGAACCGATGATCCTGCGTGGCGAATATTTTTCCGATCAGGCGCTGGATGTGGGCATGGCAGAAGTGACCCTGATCCCGGATTCGGAACTGACGGGCAAAACAGTGCGGGAAATCGGCTTTCGTACCCGTTATGGGCTCAATGTGGTTGGCCTTAAACGCGACGGTGAGGCGCTGGAAGGCGCGGTTACCGATGAAGCACTGCAACTGGGCGACATTATTCTTGTGGTCGGTAACTGGAAACTGATTAGCCAGCTGGCATCCCATGCCCGCGATTTTGTGGTATTGAATTTACCCGTGGAAGAGAGTGCAGCTTCGCCAGCGCACAGCCAGGCGCCTCACGCCCTTTTCTGCCTGGTGCTGATGGTCGCGCTGATGCTGACCGATGAGATCCCCAATCCGGTGGCCGCGATCATAGCCTGTTTGCTGATGGGGAAATTCCGCTGTATAGATGCCGAAAGCGCTTATAAAGCCATTCACTGGCCGAGCATCATTCTCATCGTTGGTATGATGCCGTTTGCACTGGCGCTACAAAAGACGGGGGGAGTAGATCTGGTCGTGAAGGGATTGATGGATGTGGGTGGCGGTTATGGGCCGCATATCATGCTGATCTGTCTTTTTATATTATGCGCCACAATTGGGTTGTTTATCTCCAACACGGCTACAGCAGTGTTGATGGCGCCCATTGCGCTGGCGGCGGCAAAATCCATGGGCGTGTCGCCGTATCCGTTTGCCATGATGGTGGCGATGGCGGCCTCTGCTGCCTTTATGACTCCTGTCTCATCGCCAGTGAATACGCTGGTGCTTGGACCGGGCAATTACCAGTTCAGCGATTTCGTCAAAATCGGTGTGCCCTTTACGTTACTGGTGATGGTGGTATGCGCCGTGCTGATCCCGGAGCTGTTTCCCTTTTGATAAAACGCCGGGAGCATCCCGGCTTTCTGGCACTTACAGCGGTGAATCCTGGCTGATCTCATCCAGCGACAGGTGAAAGCTTGGCACAAAGATCTGCATAAAATAATCCATTTCGGGAGTGCGGCGGGCATCGAGCGTTTTCTCCAGCCGGCTTTTTGCCAGCAGGAACTCGTTATTGCCGGCGGACAACTCCTCCAGACATTTCAGATAAGCGCACAGGGCATCAGCCTGCTTGACGATCGATTTTTCTTCAGCGCTGTAATGCTGTTCATCAATCAGCGGGGCAAAAATGTCCTTTAGCTCTTCCGGTACCATCTCCACCAGTTTCTGCTGGGCAATCTTTTCGATGGCCTTATATTCCTGTGCAATCTGGGAGTTGAAGTATTTCACTGGCGTGGGCAGATCCCCGGTGAGCACTTCGGAGGCATCGTGATACATCGCTAACAGCGCAATGCGTTCGGCATTCACTTGCCCGTTGAATTTTCGATTTTTTATCGCTGCCAGGGCATGCGCGACCATTGCAACCTGCAGACTATGCTCAGATACATTCTCGGTGCGCACGTTGCGCATCAGCGGCCAGCGATTGATCAGTTTTAGACGGGAAAGGTGGGCGAAGAAATGACTCTGACTCATAGTTAACCTTGTCTGTGACGGCGACTGGAGTCATTGTGCGCAGAGAGTGGGGGAAGATGCAAATCCTCCCCCGAGGCAATTATTGATGGTAGCCTGAAAGGAAACGCCCGAAACGGGTGATGGCCATTTCCAGATCGTCCTCGCGCGGTAAAGTCACAATACGCACATGATCCGGCCACGGCCAGTTAAACGCGGAACCTTGCACCAGTAACACTTTTTCCTGCAGCAGGAAGTCGAGCACCATTTTCTGGTCATCGTGAATATTGAAACGTTTCGCGTCGATTTTGGGGAACATATAGAGCGCACCGTTCGGTTTCACGCAGGAAACCCCCGGAATTTCGTTAATCAGTTCCCATGCGCGATTGCGTTGTTCGTATAAACGGCCGCCTGGCACAATAAATTCGCTGATGCTCTGGTAACCGCCCAGCGCTGTCTGAATCGCATGCTGTGCAGGAACGTTGGCGCATAAACGCATCGAGGCCAGCATCTCCAGCCCTTCAATATAGCCTTTGGCATGCTTTTTCGGCCCGCTCAGCACCATCCAGCCCTGACGGAACCCGGCCACGCGATAGGTTTTCGACAGACCATTAAAGGTAATGGTAAAGAGATCTGGCGCCAGAGCCGCAATTGAGTGGTGCTCTGCGTCGTCGTAGAGGATTTTGTCGTAGATTTCGTCAGCGAAAATGATCAGGTTATGCTGGCGTGCTATTTCAACGATCTCCATCAGCAGTTCTTTCGAATAAACCGCGCCGGTGGGGTTGTTCGGGTTAATAATCACAATACCGCGGGTGCGTGGCGTGATTTTAGCGCGGATATCGTCAAGATCCGGGAACCAGTCAGAGGATTCATCGCACAGATAGTGCACGGCTTTGCCGCTGGAGAGCGAAACGGCTGCAGTCCACAAAGGGTAATCTGGCGCGGGAACAAGCATTTCGTCCCCGCTATTAAGCAGGGCTTGCATTGACTGCACAATCAGTTCAGAAACACCGTTGCCAATATAAATATCTTCGACAGTGACTTCGCGCATCCCGCGCGCCTGATAGTGCTGCATGATCGCTTTACGGGCGGAATAGAGCCCTTTCGAATCGCAGTAACCTTGCGCGCCAGGCAGATTACGAATCACATCGACCAGAATTTCATCCGGCGCTTCGAAGCCAAAGGGGGCCGGGTTGCCGATGTTAAGTTTGAGAACCTTATTGCCTTCTTCTTCCAGACGCTTTGCTTCTTTCAGAACCGGGCCGCGGATGTCGTAACAGACGTTATCTAACTTGCTGGATTTTTCGATGGAGGACATGAACCTTTGACCTTTTAGCTGTGTTCGTCACTGCCTGCCGTGGAAGTGAACACCGAACAATGTACTCCCCCACGGGCTGGTTTTGAAGGGTTCGCAGGAGAAGATTTTGCGCTAACTTTTTCTGTGGTAACGCTTTTTAACTATATCTTTAGTGGTTTGTTTTATAATTAAACCACTCGTATTCTATTTTTATGGTTGTTAATGTTGTTGAATTTGGTTTTGATATTATTTTATGCCAATGAGATCGGGTTGCCGGGTATCCTCGCGGTAAATCCGCAAGTGTGAATCCCATGATTCTTTCGAAAAATCTGAATGATGGATACGGTGTTCATCAATTTTGGTAGGGTGAAAAATGGGGGCCGCTGTAAACGCAGTGTTAAGTTTTATTAATCGTTGGACTGTTTCTTAATTAATAGCTATTTAATATTGAGAATAGGAACTATGACTATCATTAATATTAATAAGATTGTGCTGGGTGGCGCGCAATTTTTTGGCTTGAGATTATTCGTAATAATGCTTATAAAAATAAAGGTTTTAGGTTAAAATCGAAAAGTCTGTAATGGCATTCTTGTAAAAAACCCTGCTTCATGTGCGGGATATTTTTTGGTTTTAGATGTTTGTTATTACAGGTTTTTACTCCCAATCAGCCATAAGAACTGATTGTATATGATGCTTGTGCTAAGCATGGTCGCGAATGATGCCTGCGACTGTTTATCTCTTAAAAGGATAAGAATGCTTTAGCATGGTTTATATATCTAAAAGGAATGGGAGTATGCTAAATAAACTCATTGAGTTCAGCTTGCATCAGACGGCGAACTATAAACACCATAACTTACAGTCGGGTTGATACGGACCCTGGTTGGCAGGATGCACCTTATAAATGGAATTACTTAATCTTACGAGCACAGCATAAACCCGGGTAACTCCGCGCGAGCAACCCGTAAGTGAAAAATTATGATAAATGCAAATCGTCCGATACTGAATCTCGACCTCGATCTGCTGAGAACCTTTGTTGCGGTCGCTGATCTTAACACCTTTGCTGCAGCCGCCGCCGCGGTTTGCCGCACCCAGTCTGCTGTGAGTCAGCAAATGCAGCGGCTGGAACAGTTAGTGGGAAAAGAACTGTTTGCCCGTCATGGGCGTAATAAACTTTTGACTGAACATGGCATCCAGTTGCTGGGCTATGCGAGAAAGATCTTACGTTTCAATGACGAAGCATGTACATCGCTGATGTTCAGCAACCTTCAGGGTGTACTGACCATCGGTGCTTCTGATGAATCTGCCGACACCATTCTGCCTTTTCTGCTTAATCGTATTAGCTCGGTTTACCCGAAACTTGCGCTGGATGTTCGGGTGAAGCGCAATCCTCTGTCGGGCGATCGCCTGCAGGATCATGATGTCGATCTGGTGGTGACAACACACCGTTCCGGTCAGTTTGATAACCTGACGTTGCGCACTTCACCCACGCATTGGTATTGCTCTGCAGAGTACGTCTTGCAAAAAGGGGAGGCGGTTCCGCTGGTGTTACTGGATGAGCCAAGTGCATTTCGCGATATGGTAATCAATGCGCTAAATGAGGCCGGGATCCCCTGGCGCATGGCCTACGTTGCGTCGACGCTTTCGGCCGTGAAAGCAGCGGTAAAAGCCGGTTTAGGTGTGACCGCCCGTCCGGTTGAAATGATGAGCCCTGAACTGCGGGTGCTCGGGCGCACTGATGGTCTGCCGCTACTGCCCGATACGGAATACCTGCTTTGCTATAATCCTCACAGTCAGAATGAGCTGGCGCAGGTCATTTTCCAGGCAATGGAGCACTATCAAAATCCGTGGCACTACAGTAGCAGTACTCCCGAAGGGGGAGGCGATTCTCTTATCGCCCAAGGGGATTTTGGGTAACATTTGTTCCAAAAACTGGTAACAAAATGTAAGTGTAAAAATGAACCACTGACGAACAAATTTTTGTCTCTGGTTCATTTTTTGCACAAATTATAAGCATGTCAATTATTCATCATAGAAATCATTATTTTTTTCAAAGCGTTATTCCTGCCTGCAGCAAAATATCCTTTTATAAACTATAGTCTTTCATGCCTTCTGCTCATGTTAAAAATCACACTGGATTGTTGCTGTTTTTAGTGATGAATTAACAAAAGCGTGTCACAGATCAAGAAAATACTCCCGCAGAGGGGGAGGAATCCGAACAAAATCCTGTCAAAATAAGAGGGTAATATTTATGAAAACTCACAACGGACACGATTCAACACCCGTTTACTTTGCGGGTAATCTCGAGGCTGAACCTGAAAACGGCATTAAATGTTAATGGATTGCTGCCGATGTAAACTAATGTGAGGAAACTTTTGTTAAAGTTGACAAAAGGTTATAGAAAGGAGTAAAAACCCACATCGTTTAGCTGTATTTCGCTATTACGCAGTAAATGTGTGGTTTTTTATTCCTCCCCGTGAATCGATGTGGCGTCATCTGCCAGCAAGAGCAGAGGTTTTAACGCTACCTTTTGAGTTAAGCAATGCGTATGTCAACATCCACTGAAATCATCGCTCATCATTGGGCATTCGCTATCTTTCTTATTGTCGCCATTGGGCTGTGCTGCTTCATGCTTATTGGCGGACGGTTTTTAGGCGGTCGCGCACGCGCGAGGCACAAAAACGTTCCTTTCGAATCGGGTATCGATTCTGTCGGTACCGCGCGTTTGCGTCTGTCCGCCAAGTTCTACCTGGTGGCCATGTTCTTCGTGATCTTCGACGTAGAAGCGCTCTACTTATTCGCATGGTCAACCTCCATTCGCGAGAGTGGTTGGGTCGGTTTTGTCGAAGCCGCAATTTTCATTTTAGTGCTGCTGGCTGGTCTCGTTTATCTGGTGCGTATTGGCGCGCTGGACTGGACGCCCGCGCGTTCGCGCCGCGAGCAAATGAACCCAGAGACCAACAGCTACACTGATCGTCAACGCTAACCGCGAGGCAATAAGATGGATTATACGCTCACCCGCATAGATCCTAACGGTGAGAACGACCGTTACCCCCTGCAAAAACAGGAGATCGTAACCGACCCCCTGGAACAAGAAATCAACCGTAGCGTGTATATGGGCAAACTCGAGAATGCTCTGCACGATATGGTGAACTGGGGGCGTAAAAACTCAATTTGGCCTTATAACTTTGGCCTTTCGTGCTGCTATGTAGAGATGGTGACGTCGTTTACCGCTGTACACGACGTTGCGCGTTTCGGCGCAGAAGTACTGCGAGCTTCTCCGCGTCAGGCTGACCTGATGGTGGTTGCCGGCACCTGCTTTACCAAAATGGCACCGGTTATTCAGCGTCTATATGACCAGATGCTGGAGCCAAAATGGGTGATCTCCATGGGTGCCTGCGCAAACTCTGGCGGCATGTACGACATTTACTCTGTGGTGCAGGGCGTTGACAAATTTATCCCGGTGGATGTGTACATCCCTGGTTGTCCGCCGCGTCCTGAAGCGTATATGCAGGCACTGATGCTGTTACAGGAATCGATTGGCAAAGAACGTCGTCCGCTCTCATGGGTGGTTGGCGATCAGGGCGTTTACCGCGCCAATATGCAATCTGAACGCGACCGTAAGCGTGGCGAGCGCATTGCTGTGACCAACCTGCGTACGCCGGACGAGATTTAATTTGCGCCTGTGGGTAATGGAAAAATACTTCGCATTTCAATAATCCAATAACGCGAAGCCATACCCGACAGTCACCACGGACCCTTTGCAATGGTGAACAATATGACCGATTTAACTGCGCAAGAAGCCGCATGGCAGACCCGGGATCATCTGGATGATCCGGTCATTGGCGAATTGCGCAACCGTTTTGGGCCGGATGCCTTTACCGTTCAGGCGACCCGCACCGGGGTACCCGTAGTCTGGGTTAAGCGTGAGCAATTACTGGACGTTTTTGATTTTCTTAAAAAGTTGCCGAAGCCTTATGTCATGCTGTTCGACCTGCACGGCATGGACGAGCGTCTGCGTACTCACCGCGCCGGTTTACCTGCTGCCGATTTTTCCGTTTTCTATCATCTGATCTCGATTGACCGCAACCGCGACATCATGCTGAAGGTGGCGTTGTCGGAAAACGATCTGAATGTGCCGACCATCACCAAAATCTTCCCGAACGCCAACTGGTACGAGCGTGAAACCTGGGAGATGTTTGGCATTACTTTCAATGGCCACCCACATCTGACGCGCATCATGATGCCGCAGACCTGGACGGGGCACCCGCTGCGTAAAGATTATCCGGCGCGCGCCACCGAATTCGATCCGTTTGAGCTGACCAAAGCTAAGCAGGATCTGGAAATGGAGTCGCTGACATTTAAGCCGGAAGATTGGGGTATGACGCGCGGCACCGACAATGAGGACTTCATGTTCCTCAACCTCGGTCCGAACCACCCCTCCGCTCACGGGGCGTTCCGTATCATTCTGCAGCTGGATGGTGAAGAGATCGTCGACTGCGTGCCGGATATCGGTTACCACCATCGTGGCGCCGAGAAAATGGGCGAACGTCAGTCATGGCACAGCTACATTCCTTATACCGACCGTATTGAGTACCTCGGTGGCTGCGTCAACGAAATGCCATACGTGCTGGCGGTAGAAAAACTGGCAGGGATCACGGTACCGGATCGCGTTAACGTCATCCGCGTGATGCTTTCTGAGTTGTTCCGCATTAACAGCCACTTGCTTTACATCTCCACCTTCATTCAGGACGTGGGCGCAATGACGCCGGTGTTCTTTGCCTTTACCGATCGTCAGAAAATCTACGATCTGGTGGAAGCAATCACCGGGTTCCGTATGCACCCGGCCTGGTTCCGCATTGGCGGCGTGGCACACGATCTGCCGCGTGGTTGGGATCGTCTGCTGCGCGAGTTCCTCGACTGGATGCCGAAACGTCTGGCGTCCTACGAGAAAGCGGCGCTGCGTAACACCATTCTGAAAGGCCGCTCTCAGGGTGTAGCCGCTTACGGCGCGAAAGAAGCGCTGGAGTGGGGGACTACTGGTGCTGGCCTGCGTGCGACCGGTATTGATTTCGACGTGCGTAAAGCACGCCCGTATTCCGGTTACGAGAACTTTGACTTTGAAGTCCCGGTGGGCGGTGGCGTCAGCGACTGTTACACCCGCGTGATGCTGAAAGTTGAAGAGTTGCGCCAGAGCCTGCGCATCCTTGAGCAGTGCCTGAATAACATGCCGGAAGGCCCGTTCAAAGCGGATCACCCGCTGACGACGCCACCACCGAAAGAGCGCACGCTGCAACATATCGAAACCCTGATTACTCACTTCCTGCAGGTTTCGTGGGGCCCGGTCATGCCGGCTAACGAATCTTTCCAGATGATTGAGGCAACCAAGGGTATTAACAGTTACTACCTGACCAGTGATGGCAGCACCATGAGCTACCGTACCCGTGTTCGCACTCCGAGCTTTGCGCACTTGCAGCAAATTCCGTCGGCGATCCGCGGCAGCCTGGTCTCTGACCTGATTGTTTATCTGGGTAGTATCGATTTTGTTATGTCAGATGTGGACCGCTAATTATGCACGAGAATCAACAACCACAAACCGAGGCTTTTGAGCTGAGTGCGGCAGAGCGTGAGGCAATTGAGCACGAAAAGCACCACTACGAAGACCCGCGTGCGGCGTCCATTGAAGCGCTGAAGATCGTTCAGAAACAGCGTGGCTGGGTGCCGGATGGCGCAATCTATGCCATTGCGGATGTTCTGGGGATCCCGGCGAGCGACGTTGAAGGCGTGGCGACATTCTATAGCCAAATTTTCCGCCAGCCGGTTGGCCGACACGTTATTCGCTATTGCGACAGTGTGGTATGCCATATCACCGGTTATCAGGGTATTCAGTCGGCCATTGAAAGCCACCTGAAAATCAAGCCAGGCCAGACGACCTTCGACGGCCGTTTCACGCTGCTGCCGACCTGCTGCCTGGGTAACTGCGACAAAGGCCCGAACATGATGATTGACGAAGACACGCACAGTCATCTGACACCGGAAGGCATCCCTGAGCTACTGGAGCGGTATAAATGAAAACTGTTATCCGTACTCCCGAAACCCATCCGCTGACCTGGCGTCTGCGTGATGATAAGCAACCGGTCTGGCTGGATGAATACCAGAGCAAAAATGGCTATGCCGGTGCGCGTAAGGCCCTGACAGGCATGGCTCCGGACGATATCGTTAATGCGGTGAAAGATTCGGGTCTGAAAGGCCGCGGTGGTGCAGGCTTCTCCACGGGGCTGAAGTGGAGCCTGATGCCGAAAGACGAATCCATGAATATCCGTTATCTGCTGTGTAACGCCGATGAAATGGAGCCGGGTACCTACAAAGACCGCCTGTTAATGGAGCAATTGCCGCACCTGCTGGTGGAAGGCATGCTGATCTCCGCGTTCGCACTCAAAGCCTACCGCGGTTATATCTTCCTGCGTGGCGAGTATATCGAAGCTGCCGTCCACCTGCGCCGTGCTATCGCTGAGGCGACCGAAGCTGGCCTGCTGGGGAAAAATATCCTGGGTACCGGTTTTGACTTCGAGCTGTTTGTGCATACCGGTGCCGGGCGTTATATCTGCGGTGAAGAGACCGCCCTTATTAACTCCCTGGAAGGGCGTCGCGCTAACCCGCGTTCCAAGCCACCCTTCCCGGCCAGTTCTGGCGTATGGGGTAAACCGACTTGTGTGAACAACGTCGAAACCCTGTGTAACGTGCCGGCTATCCTTGCCAACGGCGTGGAGTGGTACCAGAACATTTCGACCAGTAAAGATGCTGGCACTAAACTGATGGGCTTCTCCGGCCGTGTGAAAAACCCAGGCCTGTGGGAACTGCCTTTCGGCACCACCGCGCGCGAGATTCTTGAAGACTATGCCGGCGGCATGCGTGATGGCCTGAAGTTTAAAGCCTGGCAGCCGGGCGGCGCAGGCACTGACTTTCTGACCGAAGCGCATCTCGACTTGCCAATGGAGTTCGAAAGCATTGGTAAAGCCGGGAGTCGTCTGGGCACATCACTGGCGATGGCTGTTGATCACGAAATCAATATGGTCTCGCTGGTGCGCAACCTGGAAGAGTTCTTCGCCCGCGAGTCGTGCGGTTGGTGTACGCCATGCCGTGACGGTCTGCCGTGGAGCGTAAAAATCCTGCGAGCGCTGGAGCGTGGTGAAGGCCAGCCTGGAGATATCGAGACACTTGAGCAACTGTGTCGACAACTCGGGCCGGGTAAAACCTTCTGCGCGCATGCGCCAGGTGCGGTTGAACCGTTACAGAGCGCGATTAAATATTTCCGCGAAGAGTTTGAAGCGGGCATTAAACAGCAATTCAGCAATACCCATGCAATTGGCGGTATCCAGCCAAACTTGCTGAAAGCGCGCTGGTAATGGTCCTTCCCTCATCAGCAATGGGTGAGGGGACGCGAACAGAATTTTGATTAACTCTCAGTCGCTGACTGAGACAACTGGAAGCATGCTAATGGCTACTATTCATGTAGACGGCAAAGAATACGAGGTAAATGGAGCAGACAACCTTCTTGAGGCTTGTCTCTCTTTAGGCCTTGATATTCCTTATTTTTGCTGGCATCCGGCGCTGGGGAGCGTGGGTGCGTGCCGCCAGTGTGCGGTGAAGCAATATCAGAACGCGGAAGACACGCGTGGCCGCCTGGTGATGTCCTGTATGACACCGGCGTCCGATGGTACTTTTATCTCTATCGATGACGATGAAGCGAAGCAGTTCCGTGAAAGCGTTGTTGAGTGGTTAATGACTAACCACCCGCACGATTGCCCGGTTTGCGAAGAGGGCGGCAACTGCCATCTGCAGGATATGACCGTCATGACCGGTCACAGCTTCCGTCGCTACCGCTTTACCAAACGTACTCACCGTAATCAGGATCTCGGGCCGTTCATCTCCCATGAAATGAACCGCTGTATCGCCTGTTACCGCTGTGTGCGTTACTACAAAGATTACGCAGACGGCACGGATCTTGGCGTTTACGGTGCCCATGACAATGTCTATTTTGGTCGCCCGGAAGATGGCGTGCTGGAAAGCGAGTTCTCAGGTAACCTGGTCGAAATCTGCCCGACAGGCGTATTTACCGATAAAACCCACTCTGAGCGCTACAACCGTAAGTGGGATATGCAGTTTGCACCAAGCATTTGCCAGCAATGCTCACTGGGTTGTAACACCAGCCCGGGTGAACGTTACGGTGAACTGCGTCGCATTGAAAACCGTTATAACGGTACCGTTAACCACTACTTCCTCTGTGACCGTGGTCGTTTCGGCTATGGTTACGTCAATCTGAAAGATCGCCCGCGTCAGCCGGTTCAACGTCGCGGCGACGATCTGATCACGCTTAACGCTGAGCAAGCGATGCAGGGTGCAGCGGATATTCTGCGCCAGTCGAAGAAAGTGATTGGCATTGGCTCCCCGCGCGCCAGTGTGGAAAGTAACTTCGCGCTGCGTGAACTGGTGGGTGCGGAAAACTTCTATACCGGCATTGCCAAAGGTGAGCAACAACGTCTTGAGCTGGCGCTGAAAGTGCTGCGTGAAGGCGGTATCCGTACCCCGGCGCTGCGTGAAATCGAATCTTATGATGCCGTGCTGATCCTTGGCGAAGATATTACCCAGACCGGCGCCCGCGTTTCGCTGGCGGTGCGTCAGGCCGTGAAAGGTAAAGCACGAGAAATGGCTGCGGCTCAGAAAGTCGCCGACTGGCAGATTGCTGCGATCATGAACATCGGTCAGCGTGCCAAACACCCGCTGTTTGTCACCAACGTCGACAGTACCCGTCTGGATGATATCGCTGCGTGGACATATCGCGCACCGGTAGAAGATCAGGCCCGTTTGGGTTTTGCTATTGCCCATGCGCTGGACGACGCCGCACCGGCGGTTGACGGCCTGAGCAATGACCTGAAGAACAAAGTAGATGTTATCGTTCAGGCGCTGGCCGGGGCGAAAAAACCACTGATTATCTCTGGCACGAACGCGGGCAGCGCGGATGTTATCCACGCGGCGGCAAACGTTGCTAAAGCGCTGAAAGGCCGCGGTTCTGATGTGGGCATCACCATGATTGCCCGTTCGGTCAACAGCATGGGGCTGGGAATGATTGGCGGCGGTAGCCTCGATGAGGCACTGGCTGAGCTGGAAAGCGGTGCGGCCGACGCGGTCGTGGTGCTGGAAAACGATCTGCACCGCCACGCATCCGCAACCCGTGTCGACGCCGCGCTGGCAAAAGCACCGCTGGTGCTGGTCATTGACCATCAGCGCACGGCGATCATGGACAAAGCGCACCTGGTGCTCTCTGCCGCAAGTTTTGCGGAAAGCGACGGCACAGTCATCAACAACGAAGGCCGTGCTCAGCGCTTCTTCCAGGTTTACGACCCAGGCTATTACGACAACAAAACCATTATGCTGGAGAGCTGGCGCTGGTTGCACTCCTTGCACAGCACCGTGCAAAACCGTGAAGTGGACTGGACGCAGCTTGACCACGTTATTGATGCTGCTGTTAACGCGTTGCCGCAACTGGCCGGTATTAAAGATGCCGCGCCGGATGCCAGCTTCCGTATTCGCGGGCAGAAACTGGCGCGTGAACCGCATCGCTACAGCGGGCGCACTGCTATGCGCGCCAATATCAGCGTGCACGAGCCGCGTCAGCCGCAGGATAAAGACACCATGTTCGCCTTCTCAATGGAAGGGAACAACCAGCCGTCCGCACCGCGTTCGCAAATTCCGTTCGCATGGGCGCCTGGCTGGAACTCACCGCAGGCATGGAACAAGTTCCAGGATGAAGTGGGCGGTCACCTGCGTCATGGCGATCCGGGCGTACGCCTGATTGAAGCCTCTGATAGAGGGCTGGACTACTTCGTTAGTGTGCCGGGGGCATTTGAAGCTCAGGACGGCAAATGGCGGATTGCCCCGTACTATCATCTGTTTGGCAGTGACGAAATGTCGCAGCGTTCGCCTGTGTTCCAGAGTCGCATGCCACAGCCGTACATCAAGCTTAACCCGGCCGATGCCGCGAAGCTTGGCGTCAATGCGGGTGCGCATATTTCCTTCACCTATGAAGGGCAGACCATCAGTTTGCCGTTGCAGGTATCGGAAGGGCTGGCAGCAGGGCAGGTAGGTCTGCCGATGGGCATGCCTGGCATTGCGCCGGTGCTGGCCGGAGCACGTCTTGAAAATCTGCAGGAGGCGCAAGCATGAGCTGGTTAACACCGGATGTTATCGACATTTTGTTAAGCATCCTGAAAGCGGTAGTGATCCTGCTGGTGGTGGTTACCTGTGGCGCATTTATGAGCTTTGGTGAACGTCGTCTGCTGGGTCTGTTCCAGAACCGCTACGGGCCGAACCGTGTAGGCTGGGGTGGTTCACTTCAGCTGGTTGCGGACATGATCAAGATGTTCTTTAAAGAGGACTGGGTCCCACAATTTTCTGACCGTGTGATCTTTACTCTGGCGCCCATGATTGCGTTTACCTCGTTGCTGTTGGCATTTGCTATCGTGCCGGTCAGCCCGACCTGGGTTGTCGCTGACCTGAACATTGGGATCCTGTTCTTCCTGATGATGGCAGGGCTTGCTGTTTATGCGGTGCTGTTTGCGGGCTGGTCAAGTAACAACAAATATTCTCTGCTCGGTGCAATGCGTGCCTCGGCGCAGACGCTGAGTTATGAAGTGTTCCTTGGGCTTTCCCTGATGGGCGTTGTGGCGCAGGCCGGTTCATTCAATATGACCGACATTGTTAACAACCAGGCGGGTTTGTGGAACGTAATCCCGCAGTTCTTTGGCTTTGTGACGTTTGCAATCGCGGGCGTGGCGGTATGTCACCGTCACCCGTTTGACCAGCCGGAAGCAGAGCAGGAACTGGCGGATGGTTATCACATCGAATATTCCGGGATGAAGTTTGGTCTGTTCTTCGTCGGTGAATATATCGGTATCGTCACCATTTCCGCACTGATGGTTACGCTGTTCTTCGGTGGCTGGCATGGACCGTTCTTACCGCCTTTCATCTGGTTCGCGCTGAAAACTGCGTTCTTTATGATGATGTTCATTTTGATCCGCGCAGCATTACCGCGTCCTCGTTATGACCAGGTGATGTCGTTCGGCTGGAAAGTCTGCCTGCCGCTGACGCTGATTAACTTGCTGGGAACGGCAGCTGTCATTCTCTGGCAAGCGCAATAAGGGGTGAAAAGACCATGACTTTAAAAGAATTACTCGTGGGCTTCGGCACCCAGGTCCGTAGTATCTGGATGATTGGCCTGCACGCGTTTGCAAAGCGCGAAACCCGGATGTATCCGGAAGAGCCGGTTTACCTGCCGCCGCGTTACCGTGGTCGAATTGTGCTGACGCGCGATCCGGACGGGTCTGAACGTTGTGTTGCCTGTAACCTGTGCGCGGTAGCTTGTCCGGTAGGCTGTATCTCGCTGCAAAAAGCCGAGATGCAGGATGGTCGCTGGTATCCGGAATTTTTCCGAATCAACTTCTCGCGCTGCATCTTCTGCGGTTTGTGTGAAGAAGCGTGCCCAACCACGGCGATTCAGCTCACCCCCGATTTCGAGATGGGCGAATTCAAGCGTCAGGATCTGGTGTACGAAAAAGAGGATCTGCTGATCTCCGGTCCGGGCAAATACCCGGAATATAACTTCTACCGGATGGCAGGTATGGCAATCGACGGCAAAGATAAAGGTGAAGCGGAAAACGAAGCCAAACCTATCGACGTCAAGAGCCTGTTACCGTAAGGAGAGGGGCAATGGAGTTCGCTTTTTATATCTGTGGCCTGGTCGCCATCCTGACGACGGTTCGCGTGATTACGCATACCAACCCGGTGCACGCCTTGCTGTATCTGATTGTCTCCCTGCTGGCTATTGCCGGGGTCTTCTTCTCGCTTGGCGCGTATTTTGCCGGGGCGCTGGAGATCATCGTCTATGCCGGGGCCATCATGGTGCTGTTCGTTTTCGTTGTGATGATGCTCAACCTGGGTAATAGCGTGGTTGAACAGGAGCGTAACTGGCTCTCGCCACAAATCTGGGTTGGCCCGGCGCTGCTCTCTGCAGTTCTGCTGGTGGTGATGATTTACGCCATTCTTGGCGTCAATGATCAGGGTATCGACGGTACGGCGATCAATGCTAAAGAGGTCGGTATCACCTTGTTTGGGCCGTATGTACTGGCGGTTGAACTGGCTTCTATGCTCCTGCTTGCGGGGCTGGTTGTTGCCTTCCACGTAGGGCGTGAAGACCGCATGGGCGAAGTGCTGAGCAACCGCTCCGACGACCGTGCGAAAAGAAAAACGGAGGAGCGCGCATGATCCCCTTACAACATGGACTGATCCTCGCGGCGATTTTGTTTGTTTTAGGTTTAACCGGGTTGGTTATCCGTCGTAATTTGCTGTTTATGCTGATTGGGCTGGAAATCATGATTAACGCCGCCGCGCTGGCCTTTGTGGTCGCAGGCAGCTATTGGGGCCAGACCGACGGTCAGGTGATGTATATCCTCGCGATTAGCCTTGCGGCTGCGGAAGCGAGCATTGGCCTGGCGTTGCTGCTGCAACTCCATCGTCGCCGCCAGAATCTGAATATCGATTCAGTAAGTGAGATGCGTGGATGAACATGCTCGCCTTAACCATTATTTTCCCTTTAATTGGCTATGTCTTACTGGCCTTCTCTCGTGGTCGCTGGTCAGAGAACCTCTCTGCCACAGTGGGCGTCGGTTCCATTGGCCTGGCGGCGCTGGTAACGGCAATCGCAGGCGTAGATTTCTTCAACCAGGGCCAGCAACCGTTTGTTAAGCCGCTGTGGACCTGGATGGCGGTCGGCGATTTCAATATTGGTTTCAATCTGGTGCTGGATGGTCTGTCGCTGACCATGCTGTCGGTGGTGACGGGTGTTGGCTTCCTGATCCACATGTTCGCCTCCTGGTATATGCGCGGCGAAGAGGGGTACTCCCGTTTCTTTGCGTATACCAACCTGTTTATCGCGAGCATGGTGGTGCTGGTGCTGGGCGATAACCTGTTGCTGATGTACCTCGGTTGGGAAGGCGTGGGTCTGTGCTCTTATCTGCTGATTGGTTTTTATTACACCGATCCGAAGAATGGCGCTGCAGCAATGAAAGCCTTTGTCGTAACCCGTGTGGGTGACGTCTTTTTGGCTTTCGCGCTGTTCATTCTTTATAGCGAGCTGGGTACGCTGAACTTCCGCGAAATGGTTGAACTCGCGCCGCAGCACTTTGCCAACGGCAACACGATGCTCACCTGGGCAACGCTGATGCTGCTGGGTGGTGCGGTTGGTAAGTCCGCGCAACTGCCGTTGCAAACATGGCTTGCAGATGCGATGGCCGGTCCGACGCCGGTTTCTGCACTGATTCACGCGGCAACCATGGTCACTGCGGGCGTTTATCTGATTGCCCGTACTCATGGCCTGTTCCTGATGACGCCGGAAGTCCTGCATCTGGTGGGAATTGTCGGTGCGGTGACGTTGTTGATGGCAGGTTTTGCCGCGCTGGTGCAGACCGATATCAAACGCGTGCTGGCCTACTCAACCATGAGCCAGATTGGTTACATGTTCCTTGCCCTTGGCGTACAGGCCTGGGACGCGGCGATTTTCCACCTGATGACGCATGCGTTCTTTAAAGCATTGCTGTTCCTGTCGTCGGGGTCGGTGATTCTTGCCTGCCACCATGAGCAGAATATTTTCAAAATGGGTGGCCTGCGTAAGTCGATTCCGCTGGTCTACGCTTGCTTCCTGGTGGGTGGCGCGGCGCTGTCCGCACTGCCGATGCTGACTGCAGGCTTCTTCAGTAAGGATGAGATCCTTGCAGGTGCGGTGGCGAACGGGCACATCAATCTGATGATTGCGGGTCTGGTCGGTGCGTTTATGACATCGCTCTATACCTTCCGTTTGATTTTCATTGTCTTCCACGGAAAAGAACAAATTCACGCTCACGCAGGGAAGGGGATCACCCACCATCTGCCGCTGATCGTGCTGCTGGTGCTCTCGACGTTTGTTGGCGCAATGATTGTGCCGCCGCTGAAAGGCGTTCTGCCGGATACCACCGAGCTGGCACACAGCAGTGTGGTAATGCTGGAAGTGGCGTCTGGCGCGGTAGCGATCATCGGTATCCTGCTGGCGGCCTGGCTGTGGCTGGGTAAACGCACGCTGGTCACCGCTGTTGCCAACAGCGCAGCAGGCCGTTTCTTCGGTACCTGGTGGTTCAATGCCTGGGGCTTCGACTGGCTGTACGATCGCGTATTCGTCAAGCCGTACCTCGGTATCGCCTGGCTGCTGAAGAGTGATCCGCTGAACGCATTGATGAACATCCCGGCGATTCTGTCCCGCTTTGCGGGCAAAGGTCTGCTGTTTAGCGAGAACGGATACCTGCGCTGGTATGTGGCCTCAATGAGCATCGGCGCCGTTGTGGTGCTGGCACTGTTGATGGTATTGCGTTGAGTTTGTGTGATTTGTGAGGCGGTGAACGCCGCCTCCGATGAAAACATATTTTAGGTAAGTATTCCTGATAATCAGGCTGGCGAGCACGATAGCCTGAACAGGAATTAATATAAGGGACATACACCGCCATGTTATTACCCTGGCTAATACTCATCCCCTTTATTGGCGGATTCTTGTGCTGGCAGACCGAACGCTTCGGCGTGAAGGTGCCGCGCTGGATCGCGCTGATCACCATGGGACTGACGCTGGCGCTTTCTCTGCAGCTGTGGCTGCAGGGCGGCTATTCTCTGACGCAACCCGCTAACTTCCCGCACTGGCAGGAAACGTACAAACATGAATGGATCCCGCGCTTCGGCATCAGTATCCACCTTGCGCTGGACGGTTTGTCGCTACTGATGGTAGTGCTGACCGGTTTCCTCGGGGTGCTGGCGGTGCTCTGCTCATGGCGAGAAATCGAAAAATACCAGGGGTTCTTCCACCTCAACCTGATGTGGATCCTGGGCGGCGTTATCGGCGTGTTCCTTGCCATCGACATGTTCCTGTTCTTCTTCTTCTGGGAAATGATGCTGGTGCCGATGTACTTCCTGATCGCACTGTGGGGCCATAAAGCCTCTGACGGGAAGACGCGTATTACCGCTGCGACCAAATTCTTCATTTATACCCAAGCCAGCGGTTTGGTGATGTTGATTGCTATCCTGGCGCTGGTGCTGGTGCACTACAACGCCACTGGCGTGTGGACTTTCAACTACGAAGATCTGCTGAAGACACCGATGTCCGACAACGTCGAATATCTGCTGATGCTCGGTTTCTTTATCGCATTTGCGGTGAAAATGCCGGTGGTGCCGCTACACGGTTGGTTGCCGGATGCCCACTCACAGGCACCGACAGCCGGTTCTGTTGACCTGGCGGGGATCTTGTTGAAAACCGCGGCCTACGGTCTGCTGCGCTTTTCGCTGCCGCTGTTCCCGAATGCTTCTGCGGAGTTCGCGCCTATTGCCATGTGGCTTGGTGTGATTGGTATCTTCTACGGCGCGTGGATGGCCTTTACTCAGACTGATATCAAACGTCTGATTGCCTATACCTCCGTTTCCCACATGGGCTTTGTGCTGATTGCCATCTACACAGGCAGCCAGCTGGCTTACCAGGGGGCAGTGATCCAGATGATCGCTCACGGTCTCTCTGCGGCCGGTCTGTTTATCCTCTGTGGTCAGCTGTATGAGCGCCTGCATACCCGCGATATGCGTATGATGGGCGGGTTGTGGAGCAAGATTAAATGGCTACCGGCTCTGTCAATGTTCTTCGCCGTCGCCACACTGGGTATGCCGGGTACCGGTAACTTCGTTGGCGAGTTCATGATCCTTTTCGGTAGCTATCAGGTTGTTCCGATGATCACGGTGATTTCGACCTTCGGCCTGGTCTTCGCTTCTGTCTATTCACTGGCAATGCTGCACCGCGCTTACTTCGGTAAAGCGAAGAGCGCGCTGGCCAGTGAAGAACTGCCGGGACTGTCGCTGCGCGAACTGTCTATGATCCTGATCCTGGTCGTGCTTCTGGTACTGCTCGGTTTCTATCCGCAGCCGATTCTGGATACATCGCACGCTGCGATGGGCAATATCCAGCAGTGGTTTGTTAATTCCGTTACTACTACAAGGCCGTAAATCGCCATGACAATAACTCCACAACACCTGATTGCGCTGCTGCCGCTGCTGATCGTCGGATTGACGGTGGTGGTTGTGATGCTCTCCATTGCGTGGCGACGCAACCATTTTTTGAATGCCACGCTGTCGGTCATCGGTCTCAACGTCGCGCTACTCTCTTTGTGGTTCGTCGGCCAGGCGGGAGCGATGGATGTCACCCCGCTGATGCGGGTTGATGGCTACGCCATGCTCTATACCGGGCTGGTGCTGCTGGCGAGTCTCGCCACCTGCACTTTTGCCTACCCATGGCTGGAAGGCTATAGCGACAACAAAGAAGAGTTCTATTTGCTGGTGCTGATTGCCGCCATGGGCGGTATTCTGCTGGCAAATGCGAACCACATGGCATCGCTGTTCCTTGGCATTGAGCTCATTTCCCTGCCGCTGTTCGGGCTGGTCGGTTATGCCTTCCGCCAGAAACGCTCGCTGGAAGCCAGTATCAAATACACCATTCTCTCTGCGGCAGCGTCTTCCTTCCTGCTGTTCGGTATTGCACTGGTGTATGCACAGACCGGCAACCTGGCCTTTGCTGCGATTGGTAAAAGCCTTGCCGAAAACATGCTGCATGAGCCGTTACTGCTTACCGGTCTGGGCCTGATGATTGTTGGTCTTGGCTTTAAATTGTCGCTGGTGCCGTTCCATTTGTGGACGCCGGACGTTTATCAGGGGGCACCTGCGCCGGTTTCGACCTTCCTGGCCACCGCCAGCAAGATTGCTATCTTTGGTGTGGTAATGCGCCTGTTCCTGTATGCGCCGGTTGGTAACAGTGAAGCTGTTCGCGTCGTATTGGGCCTTATCGCTTTTGCATCGATTATTTTCGGTAACCTGATGGCGTTGAGCCAGACCAATATCAAACGTCTGCTCGGTTACTCCTCGATCTCGCATCTTGGCTACTTGCTGGTGGCGTTGATTGCGCTGCAAAGCGGTCAGATGTCGATGGAAACCGTGGGTGTGTATCTGGCGGGTTATCTGTTCAGCAGCCTTGGCGCATTTGGCGTGGTCAGTCTGATGTCCAGCCCGTACCGCGGACCGGATGCCGAGTCGCTTTACTCCTATCGCGGCCTGTTCTGGCACCGTCCAATCCTGTCGGCTGTCATGACGGTCATGATGCTGTCGCTGGCGGGTATTCCGATGACGCTGGGCTTTATCGGTAAGTTTTACATTCTGGCGCTGGGCGTACAGGCTCACCTGTGGTGGCTGACTGGTGCGGTAGTATTGGGTTCAGCGATTGGTTTGTACTATTACCTGCGTGTAGCGGTGAGCCTTTACCTGTCTGCGCCGCAGCAACTGAACCGCGATGCACCGTCTGACTGGGCTTACAGCGCAGGCGGGATTGTGGTCCTCATCTCTGCTCTGCTGGTGCTGCTGCTGGGTATCTACCCGCAGCCGCTGATTAGCATTGTGCAAATGGCCATGCCGATGATGTAATCGCATTTCGCGCATTGCAAAACCGCCGGTGTTAACACCCGGCGGTTTTTTTTGCCTCAAAAACACCAGCAGGAGAGGGAGAATGATTTACCGTGGCTTGCTGTAAATAACGGCTCTCATCGCAGGAAAAGATGCCGTGACAGGCAAAGAAAAACCCGGCTGCAGAGCCGGGTTTTGGGCGTAACTCGGGTAACAATTACTTGGCCAGTAGCGGTGTGGCGCTTACCTGATGGTGGCTGATCAGCGGGCCGCGAATATTGTTAGCTGCACGATCAAGCACTTCCTGAATAACGGAAGAGAGCTCATTGATCTCGAATTTCGCCACGTAGCCGTCTGCCTGCACTTTACGCACATGATCTTCGTTCGCGCTACCGGAAAGCGACGAGTGGATCACAACCGGAATGTTTTTCAAACGCGGATCGGTTTTGATCAGGCGTGTTAAGGTAAAGCCATCCATTTCCGGCATCTCAAGGTCAGTCAACACCATTGAGATCTTATCGCTAACCGGAACGCCTTCGGCTTCAGCCTGCTGTGCGATAACCTGAATTTTTTCCCAGGCGTCTTTACCGGTAATGTGCATCGCATTCGGGATTTTCATCGCATTGAGGCCTTTTTCCAGCATGGCGCGCGCCACTTTGGAGTCCTCTGCAACGATAGCAACCGAACCTTCCTTAAGGTTGAATTTCTTATCCGGTACATGATCGCCATGTACGTCATGATCCGCAGGCACAATGTCATACAGGATCTGCTCAACATCCAGCACCATCGCGAGGTTGTTGGTATCCTTATCTTCATCCAGGCAGGCAATACTGGTGATATAGCGACCATTAATCGCTTTTTCGGCGGTGTGCACCTGTTTCCAGTCCAGGCGAATAATATTTTCCACCGACTCCACCGCAAATGCCTGCACGCTACGGGCATATTCGGTGATCAGCAAAATATTGAGGCCACTTGCCGGCTTACAACCCGCCACCGCAGCAAGGTCAATCACCGGGATCACCTGATCGCGGATGTTGACCATGCCCATCAATGGCGGCTTCATGCCAGCAGGACGTGTAAAGGTGGGCATTGGAACGATTTCGCGCAATTTAAATACGTTAATGCCAAACAGCTCAGATTTAGTGGCATCTAACGATGTGCCAAGGCGAAACAGTAACAGCTCAAACCGGTTCGACAGAGTAAGATTCGCCCTGTCATCGATGTCTTTCTGGAAATTATCCATCATGCCCTCAATAGGAAATGCCTGCGTGTAAACTGTTATCGGCACCTAAAGAGAAAAATGGAGTGCGCAATATCACATCATACGCGAACAGTCATAAAATCTTCTGCCAGGGTCGTTTGCGCAAATATTGTGCGGCATTCCGCCAGCAATCCCACACAGCTCTCCTCATCATAGCGTGAACTGATATGCGTAATGACCAGACGCTTTGCCCCGGCTTCGGCTGCGAGGCTTGCCGCCTGGCGTGTCGAGCTGTGACCCCGGCTGTTGGCTTTCTCTTCCATCGCTGCTTCAAGCGTGGCTTCATGCACCAGCAGGTCCACTCCCTGGGCCAGAGCCAGTGAGGCCGCACAGGGGGCGGTATCACCAAATATCGCCAGCTTTTTACCGGCTTCTGCTGGCGCAAGGTAATCCACACCGTTGATTGTTCGGCCGTCATCCAGCGTGACGGTTAACCCGGCTTTGAGCTGCTGGAACATCGGCCCAGGGGCAATACCTTGCGCTGCCAGCGCCGCCGCGTTTAACGCACCGGGTTTGTCGTGTTCTTCGATACGGTAACCGTAGCATTCCACCGGATGATTCAGCGGCAAGGCGGTCACTTTGCGCAGACCGTCATCAACGACCAGCCCGGCGGTAACCTCTTCGATGATGAGTGGATAATCAGTCCATGAACCACTCAGGCGTAAAGCAGTTTCCACATATTCGCGGATGCCCTTCGGGCCATAAATCCCCAACGGCTGCACATTGCCCGCCATGGAGCGGCTGCACAGCAGGCCTGGCAGGCCAAACAAATGGTCGCCATGTAAATGGGTAATAAAAATCTTATCCAGCTTGCCGGGGTGAAAGGGGCTGCGCAGCATTTGATGCTGTGTTCCTTCGCCACAGTCAAACATCCACAGACCGGCACGGGTGGGGTGCTGTAAATTAAGCAGCAGCGATGTGACATTACGTGCACGCGTCGGTACGCCAGCAGATGTTCCCAGAAAAATCAGTTCCACAATCGACCCGGTCCTTTGCCTGATTATCAAAAAATTTAGTATAACGAGGTCAGGATAAATCAGGAGAAGAAATATGATCCGCTGGCAGGACCTTCACCACAGTGAATTAACCGTTGCCGAACTGTACGCGCTATTGAAACTGCGCTGCGAAGTGTTTGTTGTTGAACAGACCTGCCCCTATCTGGATATTGACGGCGACGACCTGATTGGCGAAAACCGCCACATCCTTGGCTGGAAGGATGACCAACTGGTGGCGTATGCGAGGATTCTGAAAAGTGACGATGATTTGTCACCGGTGGTGATTGGGCGAGTGATTGTCAGTGCGCAGGTACGGGGCGAAAAACTGGGCCATCAGCTGATGGAACGTGCGGTACGCTCTTGTGAAGAAAACTGGCCGCAGCACGCGCTATATCTGGGTGCGCAGGCGCATCTGCAACTGTTTTACCGCCATTTTGGTTTCCTGCCCGTGACCGATGTCTACGACGAGGATGGCATTCCCCATATCGGCATGGCGCGCGAGGCGCATCAGGCGTAACCGGCAGCTATTGTCTATAGTTAGCGGGCAAACAGGTGCATAACATGGAGAAAAGAGATGTCATATCATTCTTATGATTCACACATTGATGACGACCTGACCCTGCTGAGCGAAACGCTGGAAGAAGTGCTCCGCTCCTCAGGCGACCCTGCTGATCAGAAGTATATTGAACTGAAAGCCCGTGCCGAACAGGCGCTACATGAGGTGAAAAACCGTGTAAGCAGTGCTTCCGACACTTACTATTATCGCGCCAAAAAAGCGGTCTACCGTGCCGATGATTATGTGCATGAAAAACCGTGGCAAGGTATTGGCGCGGGTGCTGCGGTAGGCCTGGTTCTTGGTCTGCTGTTAGCCCGCCGCTAACGCCTCACATCCCCTCCCTGGAAAGGGGTACTGTTATTGCGCTAAGTACCTTGTATACTATGTGTTTTTTAACAGGGAGGGGTTCGCATGAATTCCATTTCCTCCGCGCTGGACGCGTTGCGCAGCCAGCTGGCCGACGATCTTCCTGCTTCGCCCGGCTTGCGTTTTTTTGATGTCCCTTTCCCGTTAAATGATGCTTTCGACCCGCTGGCATGGCTTGCCAGTCAGCCGGTGTTCCCTCAATTTTACTGGCAACAGCGTAACGGCGATGATGAAGCCGCCGCTCTTGGCGCGCTATGCCCGTTCTCTTCATTGCCGCTTGCCCAGCAATTTCTTCAGCAACATCCTGGCGCTATCCGCATTTGGGGGCTGAACGCGTTTAACCCGCAGCAAGGCGCACTGTTCTTACCGCGTCTGGAGTGGCGACGCGAGGGCGGGCGTGCGACGCTGCGCCTCTATCTTTTCAGCGACAGTGCCTTATCGGACGATGCCGTCAACGCAAAGGCGTTTCTTGAGACGCTGGTGGCGGCAAAACCGCTGGCGGCAGTGGAGCAAACCTGCCTGCAACAGCAGCATTTTCCCGATCGGCAAGGGTGGCGCGAGCTTATCGCGCAGGCGCTACGCACGCTCAATAGCGCAGAGCTGGACAAAGTCGTGCTTGCCCGAGCCACCGATTATTACTTTGCCGCGCCGGTGCATCCTGCAGCACTGATGGCTGCCAGCCGCCGTCTGAATCACGACTGTTTTCATTTTATGTACGCCTTCAATGCGCAGAATGCGTTTCTCGGCTCCTCGCCGGAGCGGTTGTGGCGTCGCCGTGGCAACGCATTGCGCACTGAAGCGCTGGCGGGCACGGTAGCCAACCATGAAGATGACCAGCAGGCTCAGCGTCTCGCCGAGTGGCTGATGAATGATGATAAAAACCAGCGGGAAAATATGCTGGTCGTGGAGGATATCTGCCAGCGTTTGCAACGGCAAACCGGTGCGCTGGATGTGCTACCTCCGCAGGTTGTCCGGCTCCGTAAGGTGCAACATTTGCGTCGCTGCATCTGGACCGATTTACAGACCCCTGACGATGCGCTTTGCCTGACGCTGCTACAACCTACGGCAGCCGTTGCCGGCTTGCCACGACGCGACGCCTGGGCGTTTATTCAACAGTTCGAACCTTTCACCCGGGAGTGGTATGCCGGCTCAGCGGGATACCTGTCCCGTGAGCAAAGCGAGTTCTGCGTGGCGTTGCGCTCGGCGAGAATCAACGATGCAACGGTACGCCTTTACGCCGGAGCGGGAATTGTGCCGGGCTCTGATGCTGAACAGGAGTGGCAGGAAATCGAAAATAAAGCGGCAGGTTTGCGATCATTATTATTACTTACGCACACATAACCGACCCATATCAAAAACCCGCAGTTTTCGATTATTTATACTGAGTCGCAATATTGATACCGGACAAACTCATGTCGATAAGTTCATTTAACCGACGCTGGGCGACGGTGATCCTCGAAGCCCTCACTCGCCATGGCGTCAGGCATGTGTGCATTGCTCCAGGCTCCCGTTCCACTCCCTTAACCCTGGCTGCGGCGGATAACCGCGCGTTTATTCATCACACCCATTTTGATGAGCGCGGGTTAGGCCATCTGGCGCTGGGGCTGGCAAAAGTCAGCAAGCAGCCAGTGGCGATCATTGTCACTTCCGGTACGGCGGTGGCCAACCTTTATCCGGCTGTGATTGAGGCCGGACTTACCGGCGAAAAACTGATCCTGTTGACTGCCGATCGCCCGCCGGAACTGATCGACTGCGGGGCCAATCAGGCGATTCGCCAACCTGGTATGTTTGCCTCTCACCCTGGCGAATCGCTGTCGCTGCCGCGTCCCTCGCAGGATATTCCGGCACGCTGGCTGGTGTCTGCGATTGATAATGTGTTGGGGTCATTACACAGTGGCGCGGTGCATATCAATTGCCCGTTTGCAGAACCCTTATACGGCGAAATGGATGATACCGGTCTGCAATGGCAGCAGGCGCTGGGAGACTGGTGGCAGGATACGAAACCCTGGTTGTACGCACCACAAGCTCAGGGTTTCGAAACACAGCGCGACTGGTTTTTCTGGCGGCAAAAACGCGGTGTTGTCGTTGCCGGGCGCATGAGCGCGGCGGAAGGTCGGCAACTGGCGGAGTGGGCGAAAACCCTTGGCTGGCCGCTGATTGGCGACGCGCTTTCACAAACCGGGCAACCCTTGCCGTGCGCCGACCTGTGGCTGGGCAACGCCCAGGCCGTCACTGAACTGCAGCAGGCGCAAATTGTCGTGCAGTTTGGCAGCAGTCTCACCGGCAAGCGCCTGTTGCAGTGGCAGGCGACGTGCGAGCCGCAAGAATACTGGCTGATTGACAGCCTGCCGGGCCGGCTCGATCCCGCTCATCATCGTGGCCGCCGCCTGGTTGCCAATGTTTCTGCATGGCTGGAACAGCATCCGGCGGAGCCGCGCGCCCCCTGGTGTAGTGCAATCCCGCAACTTTCCGCTCAGGCATGGGCCCGCGTCAGCGAACTGCGCGATACATTCGGTGAGGCGCAACTGGCCCACCGCATTGCTGATTTTCTGCCGCAGCAGGGGCAGGTTTTCCTCGGTAACAGTCTGGTGGTTCGTCTGGTGGATGCGCTCGGGCAATTGCCTGTAGGCTACCCGGTGTACAGCAACCGTGGCGCGAGCGGCATTGATGGCCTGCTCTCGACGGCTGCTGGGGTGCAGCGTGCCAGTGCCCGCCCAACGCTGGCGATCGTTGGCGATCTCTCTGCGCTGTACGATTTGAACGCGTTATCGCTGCTGCGTCAGGTGTCCGCACCGTTTGTGTTGCTGGTGGTGAATAATAATGGCGGGCAGATTTTTTCGCTGTTGCCCACGCCGCCTGCTGAGCGCGAACACTTTTATCTGATGCCGCAGCATGTGCATTTTGAACACGCAGCGGCGATGTTCGGCCTGAGCTACCACTGCCCGGATAACTGGGAGCAGCTGAATGAGGCGCTGTCTGGTGCCTGGAGTAAGGCCGAAACCACGGTGATCGAACTGGTGGTGAATAGCACTGACGGCGCGCAGACCTTACAGAACCTTTTAGCGCAGGTAAGCAAGCTGTGATTTTAAAGGGTCAACGCTGTGCGGGCCGTCGTCTACAGCCGTGGCTGGTATTTTTGCACGGTTTTTCCGGCGATCTCTGCGAATGGCAAGAGGTGGGGCAGACGCTGGCGGAGTTTCCCCGGTTGTACCTTGATCTCCCCGGCCATGGCGGCTCGGCGGGCATTGCCATTTCTGCATTTGCGGACATGGATGCGTTGCTTCTGGCCACGCTGAAGCACTACGGCATTGCGGAGTACTGGCTGGTGGGTTACTCGCTTGGCGCTCGCGTAGCGATGTTTCACGCCTGCCAGCAGCCGACCGGTTTACAGGGACTGGTGGTGGAGGGGGGGCATCCAGGCCTGGCAGAGTCTGCTGCCCGCAATGCGCGAGAAGCTGCCGACAGAGAGTGGGCGACACGTTTTCGCCAGCAATCGCTGGCTGAGGTTTTTGATGCCTGGTATCGCCAGCCGGTTTTTGCTTCGCTCAGCGAAACACAACGCGCAGCCCTGGTGGCGTTGCGCAGTCAGAATAACGGCGCAACGCTCGCCGCTATGCTGGAAGCCACGTCGCTGGCGCGTCAACCGGATCTTCGTGCCGCACTGCGTGCGGTTTCATTTCCTGTTCATTATTTATACGGTGAATACGACAGTAAATTTGCTGCGCTGGCGACGCAAGTCTCGCGCCACTGTCACGCCATTCCTGCCGCCGGGCACAACGCGCACCGGGAAAACCCCGTCGACGTTGCCACTGCCCTGGCGCGAATTCTGCGTCTTGAGATAAAGGACACACTATGATCTATCCAGAAGAAAGCATGCTTTACGCGCCGGTTGAATGGCGTGACTGTTCCGAAGGCTACACCGATATTCGTTACCATAAATCCGCCGATGGGATCGCCAAAATCACCATTAACCGTCCGCAGGTGCGCAACGCCTTCCGCCCGTTGACCGTGAAAGAGATGATCGATGCGCTCTCTGATGCACGCTACGACGATAACGTCGGGGTGATCATTCTGACCGGCGAAGGGGAAAAAGCCTTCTGCGCGGGCGGCGACCAGAAAGTCCGCGGCGATTACGGCGGTTACCAGGATGATACCGGTGTACATCATCTTAATGTGCTGGATTTCCAGCGTCAGATCCGCACCTGTCCGAAACCGGTGGTCGCCATGGTGGCGGGTTACTCGATTGGCGGTGGTCACGTGCTGCATATGATGTGTGACCTGACCATTGCGGCAGAAAACGCGATTTTCGGCCAAACCGGGCCAAAAGTCGGTTCTTTCGATGGTGGCTGGGGTGCGTCTTATATGGCGCGCATCGTTGGCCAGAAAAAAGCACGGGAAATCTGGTTCCTGTGCCGCCAGTACGATGCGCAACAGGCGCTGGATATGGGGCTGGTCAATACCGTGGTGCCGGTTCAGGAACTGGAGAAAGAGACTGTCCGCTGGTGCCGCGAAATGCTGCAAAACAGCCCGATGGCGCTGCGCTGTCTGAAAGCGGCACTGAATGCCGACTGTGATGGTCAGGCTGGTCTGCAAGAACTGGCGGGCAATGCCACCATGCTGTTCTACATGACGGAAGAGGGTCAGGAAGGCCGTAACGCGTTCAACCAGAAACGCCAGCCTGACTTCAGCAAATTCAAACGGAATCCATAATGCGGCAGGCGCAGGTTTACCGCTGGCAAATCCCCCTCGACGCGGGCGTGGTATTGCGCGATCGGCGGCTGAAAACCCGCGACGGTCTGTTCGTCCATTTGCAGGACGGCGAGCGCCACGGCTGGGGGGAGGTTTCCCCGTTGCCGGGTTTTAGCCCGGAGACGCTGGACGATGTGCAGCCCCTCGTGGTCGCGTGGGCGCGGGCCTGGCGCGAAGGTCAGGAGCTGGCGCTGCCAGCGCCACCCTCGGCTGCGTTTGGCCTGAGTTGTGCGTTGGCTGAGCTGCAGAATGAACTGCCGCAGCAGGCCGACTACCGCGCAGCCATGTTGTGTGCAGGCGATCCGGATGAGCTGTTTGCCGCGCTTGCTGCGCTGCCGGGGGACAAGCTGGCAAAAGTGAAAGTCGGGTTATATGAAGCTGTGCGCGATGGCATGGTGGTTAATCTGCTGCTGGAGTCGATAACGGATTTACAGTTGCGTCTGGATGCCAACCGCGCCTGGACGCCGCTAAAAGCGCAGCAGTTTGCGAAGTACGTTCATCCTCAGCATCGATCGCGCATCGCGTTTATCGAAGAGCCTTGTAGGTCTCGCGAGGACTCGCTGGCCTTTGCCCGAGAAACGGGGATCACCATTGCCTGGGATGAAAGCCTGCGTGATGCGGATTTCCGCTTTGAAGCGCAGGAAGGCGTGGGCGCGGTGGTAATCAAACCGATGCTGACCGGCAGTTTGCAGCACGTGCAGCAGCAGGTCGCCGCAGCTAAAGCGCTGGGGCTGACAGTGGTAATCAGCTCTTCGATTGAGTCGAGCCTGGGGCTCACCCAACTGGCGCGCATCGCCGCCTGGTTAACGCCGGGCACCGTGCCAGGACTCGACACCCTGCATTTAATGAAAGCGCAACTGATTCGCCGCTGGCCGGACAGCGATCTTCCTTGTCTGCAAACCGATGTGCTGGAACCTTTACTATGATGTTTACTGACTGGCCCTGGCGACACTGGCGTACTCTGCGCGGTGACCAGGCAGCAATCCGTCTTGATGAACAAACCCTGAACTGGCGCGAGCTGTGTGAACGGGTGGATGCGCTGGCGGCAGGCTTTGCCCGACAGGGAGTCAGTGAGGGCGATGGCGTCATGCTGCGCGCCCGTAATCATCCGCAAACTTTACTGACGTGGCTGGCATTATTGCAATGTGGCGCGCGCATTTTACCCGTCAATCCGCAACTGCCTGCGGCGTTACTGAACGCACTTTTACCACAGTTGACGCTTCGCTTTGCGCTTGAGCCTGACGGGCAAAACACCGTCAGCACGCTAACGGCACTGCGACAGGAGGGTGTCGCCGGCACCTACGCCGTTACCTGGCAACCGCAGCGGCTGGTATCGATGACGCTCACATCCGGCTCCACCGGCTTACCGAAAGCGGCGGTCCACACTGGCGCTGCGCACCTCGCCAGCGCGCAAGGTGTACTGTCGCTGATCCCGTTTACCGGGGAGGATGACTGGTTGCTCTCGCTGCCGCTGTTTCATGTTTCCGGGCAGGGAATACTGTGGCGCTGGTTACTGGCTGGCGCGCGCATAACCGTGCGTGAGAAACAGCCGCTGGAGCAGGCGCTGGCGGGCTGCACACATGCCTCGCTGGTGCCAACGCAGTTGTGGCGTTTGCTGAACGGTGATGTGCCGATCGCGCTGAAAGCGGTGTTGCTTGGCGGCGCGGCGATTCCGGTAGCGCTGACGCAGCAGGCGCGCCAGCGCGGTATTCGTTGCTGGTGCGGTTATGGCCTGACGGAATTTGCCTCGACAGTGTGTGCCAAAGAAGCCGATGGTGCTGCAGATGTGGGGTATGCCTTGCCCGGTCGGGAGGTGAAAATTGTCAATGAAGAGGTATGGCTGCGTGGTGCCAGCATGGCCGCAGGTTACTGGCGCAATGGCGAACTCGTGCCGCTGGTAAACAGCGAAGGTTGGTTTGCCACACGCGATCGCGGATCGCTGGATGCAGGTCGGCTGGCCGTTCGCGGTCGGCTGGATAACCTCTTCTTTAGCGGTGGCGAAGGTATTCAGCCAGAAGAGGTGGAGCGGGTTATCGCCACGCATTCTCAGGTGCGCCAGGTGTTTGTGGTGCCGGTAGATGATGCCGAGTTCGGGCAGCGACCGGTGGCGGTACTGGAGTGCGAAGAGGGCGCCGATATTTCGCTATTCCCCAGCTGGATCGCCGATAAGCTGGCCCGTTTTCAGCATCCTTTGCACTGGCTCGTGTTACCAGCAGAACTGAAAAACGGCGGCATCAAGATTTCCCGCCGTGCGTTGCAGCAGTGGGTCAATGCCTGGCTGAAGGTGTGATTATTTATCACGGATGATATGACGGCATCGACCCGGTTCGGTGCTGGCGCTTACCAGGACTTCCCGGCAATGTTCAAACAGGCCAGCCGCTGAAACTGGCCTCTGATCCGAGGTTACAGTAAGCCTTTCATTTTCAGCGTCTGGCGGGTGGCTTCGTTCAAATCGTACCGATGCAGGTCGGCCGGCCTGACCCATGCGTACTCGTCAAACTCCTCATTAATCGCGATGTCACGGTTGACGCTGATGCAATCAAATATCAGGTAAATCATATAGATTTGCTCATGTGTACCATCGGCATAAGTCTTCACGCGAATATCGTCACGAAACGTCCACGGGGTAATAGCGCTCAACTGCAATTTATCGCCTAACTCTTCGCGGATTTCGCGTCGCAGTGCCTCTTCAATACGCTCGCCGGGTTCCACGCCGCCGCCGGACAAAGCCCATTGACCAGGAAAAACACCCCGATCGTTGGCCATCTTACAGAGCAGATAAGCCCCGTCGTTCTGAATTAGCGGGCAAACGATGGTCCGTTGTCGCATCTTCTTTTCCTTAAAATAGTGAATAGCCGAACGAATGTTATATCACTCGTGGCGCGTGGATTAATTGATGACAGGTATATTATTCGCGTCTTTTATTCATTCTTCTTGCATAAAAATAAGCGTACAATCAGGGGCTTTTGGGCATTGGCCCGTTATGTGCGGAAAATCAGAAATGAAAAAAATTGCTGTATTGAGTTTAGCCAGCCTGTTGCTGGCCTCAGCCGGAGCGCAGGCCGTCAGTCTGAGCGGTCAGGTGGGGAAAGATTACACCAACCTGGGCTTTGGTTTTGGTACCGAAACCAGTGGGATTGCCGTAAGTGGTAACTGGGCGCATAGCGAAGATGATGGTGATATTGCCGGTCTGGGGCTGGGTTACAACCTGCCGCTGGGGCCATTTCTCGCCACCGTTGGCGGTAAAGCGGTCTACCTGAATCCGGATGTCGGCAGCGAAGGTTATGCTCTCGCAGTCGGTGGCGGTCTGCAGTGGCACATTGCCAGCAGCTTCAGCATCTTTGGCGAATACTACTACTCGCCGGATTCGCTCTCCAGCGGCGTAAAAGATTATCAGGAAGCCAATGCAGGCGCGCGTTACACCATTATGCGCCCGCTGACTGTTGAAGCAGGCTATCGCTATATCGACATGACGGGTAAAGAAGGGCATCGCGATAACGTGGTTGCCGACGGCCCCTATGTTGGCGTGAGCGCAAGCTTCTAATTTCTCCCGGCGCGGCGTTCGACCGCGCCAGTTTCTTTCCTCTTTTCATCTGCGTATGCGTTATAGTGTCTCAACCTCTATTACAGGAGTTGATGATGTTAAACGTAGAGATGTTGTCTACCGGCGATGAAGTGTTGCATGGGCAGATTGTGGACACCAACGCAGCCTGGCTGGCAGATTTTTTCTTTAATCAGGGATTGCCATTAACGCGCCGGAACACGGTGGGTGATAACCTCGACGATTTAGTCCGTATTCTGCGTGAACGCAGCGAGCATGCGGATGTGCTGATTGTGAATGGTGGTCTGGGGCCGACCAGCGATGATCTGAGCGCACTGGCGGCAGCAACTGCGAAGGGCGAAAGTCTGGTGCTGCATGAAGCGTGGCTGGCACAGATGGAGCGCTTTTTCAGCGAGCGTGGCCGGGTGATGGCACCGAGCAATCGCAAACAGGCTGAGATCCCCGCCAGCGCCGAACTGGTTGATAATCCAGTCGGAACTGCCTGCGGTTTTGCGCTACAACTTAACCGCTGTCTGATGTTTTTCACCCCCGGTGTACCATCGGAATTCAAAGTGATGGTTGAGCAGGAGATCCTGCCACGTTTGCGGGCACGTTTTACGCTGCCGCAGCCGCCGGTATGCCTGCGCCTGACCACCTTTGGCCGCTCTGAAAGCGATCTGGCCCAGAGCCTGGCGCACCTGCAGTTGCCTCCGGGCGTGGTGATGGGTTATCGCTCCTCAATGCCAATCATTGAATTGAAGCTGACTGGCCCGGCAGAGCAGCGCGCGGCAATGGAAGCGCTATGGCCGGAAGTGCAGCGCGTCGCCGGTGAAAGCCTGATTTTTGAAGGGACTGTCGGTTTGCCAGCGGTGCTTGCCGCGCGTCTGCGCGAGCGCCAGTTGAGCCTCACGCTGAGCGAGCAATTCACCGGCGGTCTGGTGGCGTTACAGCTTTCGCGCGCCGGTGCGCCGCTGTTGGCGAGTGAAGTGCTGCCCTCACAGTCTGAAGCGCTGGCGCAAAGCGCGCGCTGGACCACCGAGTTGCGTAACCGGCACCTTGCCGGGCTGGCGCTGACGGTGACGGGCCTTGAGGACGATCACCTGAATTTTGCGCTGGCCACGCCGCAAGGTACCCGTGCGTTACGGGTAAAATTCAGCACCAATCGCCATGCGCTGGCGGTGCGCCAGGAAGTCTGCGCGATGATGGCGCTCAATATCCTGCGCCGCTGGCTTGAAGGGAAAGACATTACCAGCGATCACGGCTGGATCAATGTGGTGGAAACCCTGTCAGTTGAGTAGCCCTATTACGCCGGGCGTCCGCCCGGCGGATCTCAGTACGTCAAATTAATGCCTGCGCTAATAGCGTAATCGGGTGTTCGCAACGTTTGCTGGTGGACATCTCAATTTGCCATTTGCAGGTTTCACAATCCGTTACCACCAGATCTGCGCCGCTGGCTTCGATTTGCGCAAATAGCGGCGCGCCAATCGCCTGGGAAGTCGGGTAATTCTCGCTCTTAAAACCGTAAGTTCCGGCAATGCCGCAGCAGCGTGAATCCAGCACGGTCAGCTCCAGACCGGGGATACGGCGTAACAGCTCCAGCGTGTAGTGTGTCCAGCCCATTTTTTCCATATGGCAGGGGGTGTGATAGACCACTTTTAACGGTGTCTCTTTCAGGCTGAGCGTGCGCCCTTCATCCAGCATGCGCCAGATCCAGCGTGTCGCCAGGTCGATATGCGACCGCAGATGGCTGTTATCAACATCCAGCAAATGCGGATACTCATCGCGAAGGGTAAATGCACAGGTTGACGAGGTGGCAATCACTGGCAAACCTTCTGAGCCAATCGCCTGTTCCAGTGACTTGACGTTGAATTGTGCCTGCTTTTTGGCCTTACTAAAAAAGCCGTTGGCGATCAGCGGAACCCCGCAGCATTTTTCCCGCTCCAGCAGTTGTACTCCAATGCCCATATTATTCAGCACTCGTAGTAGATCTTTGCCCAGTTGCGGATGGTTGTAATTCACGTAGCAGCCGTGAAAAAACGCCACCTGCTGGGGAAATGCGCGCTGTTGCCCGGCAACGCTGCGATACCAGCGGCGGAAGGTGCCGTGAGAATATTTCGGCAGAGTGCGGTGGTGATCAATTTTCAGGGCTTTGTCGAGTAACTGCCGCACTGGTTTCAGCGCCGTCGCGGTATTCACCAGTGGCGCCAGCGGCGTAGAAAGTGAGCCCATCAGATCGGTATGGCTGAGGATCGCATTACGCACCGACAGCGGTTTCTCTGCATACTGTGCTCGTGCGCGCTGAATGATATCGCCAATTTTTACCCCGGACGGGCACGCCGTTTCGCAGCGTTTGCAGTTGGTACAATATTTAAGCGCCTCGTCATATAACGCTGCGTCTTTCAGGCGTAGCCGCTCGCCATCCGGACCGGCCTGTTTCGGGCCAGGATAAGCCGGATTCACCCGGCTGACCGGGCAGACGGTTGTGCAGACGGTACATTTGATGCAGCTTTCAAACTGAGTCGAGCTCATTGTTCGCCTCCCTGATCGGTAATCTGCTGTGCCGCATGCAGCGCGGTTACCGCGCAAACGCCGCCGCCACACCCCTGGGTGATGGGATCGAACCCACCTAATACCGATCCAATGACGTATAAATTGCTTAACGCACGGCCATGACGTAACCCATTAAGCCGGGCGTTGGTCTGAACACCAAACTGATGCCACGGCTGGCAGGCAAATACATCATCGCCATACCAGTCGCTGCGGTTGTCACTTTGCAAAACGTCCAGATCAAACACCGATTCGCGTACCCGGTCACGGCTGGCAATCAGGCCATTACTGAAGAAACTGCCGCTGGCGAGCACGATATGGCGTGCGCGCAGCGGGATATCTTCGTGCTTGCGCGTCCACAGTTGCGTTACCTGATCCCCGCTGATATCGGCACGGATCACCTCATCACCGGGCATCCAGCTGCCACCGCTCTGGACAAAACGTTGTTGTAACAGGTGCTGCATACGCAGGCCGGGTACCGACGGCGGCAGGGTGGGCAGTAGACGCAGGGGGCAAGCCAGTTGCTGATTCAGTCGATCAAATACGATGCTATCCATCAGGCCAAAACAGGCGGGCAGCCAGAGCGCCTGATACTGCTCGCTGAGCGGGCGTAACGCCTGGTATAGCGGGGTGTAGTGCTCTGCTGTGTCCAGTTGACGGGCAATGTTCGCGGCCCGAAACTCGCTGGGGTTATCACGCAGGGTGTCGAGCGCAGGCAGTTCAATCTCTTCAGCATGGGCATCAATACCCCGTTTGCGCAGCGTCGCGGCAGCCAGTTGCGGCTGGAAATCAAGAAAACCGCTAATGCCGACCACACCTGTGCGCAGTGTCGTTTCGGGTTTTAACGGCACCTCTTGTGGGCTGAGCCAGGCCCGGCGAAACGTCCCCAGCGGCGTCACGCGCTGATGGGGCGTCTCCGCATCGCCCTGCAGTCGCAGGCCACAGTCTGCCAGCAGTGTTTGCGCCTGGCGGGCATAATTCAGCACGCGATTTGCCCCCAGCAGCGCATAGGGGTGTGCGGTGAAGTGCTGCTCCAGCTGTGTGATGGCGGCAGCGACATCGCTCACCGGTTGACCGTCTGGCAGGTGCGAGAGCAGATCGAGAGAACCTGAGGAGAAGCCCAGCGCGCTTTGGCCGCGGCTGACAATCGCGCAGCGTTGCCCACTTTCGCTCAGACGGATCCCGCACAGTAGCCCGGCAAGCCCGCCGCCGATAATGACCGTATCAAATCTCATCTTCTGTTTCCTTCTCCAGACCGCACAATCCCTGATAAACCCAACGGGTAAATTCGCTTTCGCGCAGTGCATCGCCCCAGGCGACAGGTTTGACACCTTTCCAGCGCTCGTTAAGAAAATCGGCCAGTTGTGTCAGGGATTCGCGCTCCGTGGTCACATGCAGGCGGTTCAACAGCCCGGCGGCACGGCAGGCACACAGTTCCCCCTGACAGGTGCCCATGCCGACGCGGGTGCGGCGACGTAAGTCGAGCAGGGAATGTACATTGAGGTTTTCTACCGCGTATTGCACTTCGCCCGCAGTGACCGCCTCGCACTCGCAGACCAGGCTGCGGTTATGCCGGGTCGTACCGAGCCAGACCGGGGTGCGATCGCCGTGGCGGTACACGGCAGAACCGCGCAACGGCGTAGGCAGAGAGATAATTTTGCGCAGTGCCTGTTCGGCGGGGTCTTTGGAGCCAGGCAGCGGAGCACTGGCGGTGGTGCAGGCGCGAGTATGATTTAGTTTGCGGCAGACCGCGTCGGTTGCCCATTCTGCCATCAAGCGGTAGGTCATCAGTTTGCCGCCAGTGATAGTGATAAAGCCTTCCAGCCCGTCGCGGGCGGCATGATCCAGCAGCACAATTCCCCGGCTGACATTGCGTCCGCTCGGGTCGTCATCGCTGGCCACCAGCGGGCGTACCCCGGCATAGGCGCGCAAAATTCGCGTCTGTCCCATCACTGGTGCCAGTTTTTCGCCTTCGCGCAACAGAATGTCGACCTCTTCTGGCGTAACGCGAACGTTATCAATATCGTTGTAATCAATATGGGTCGATGTGGTACCAATCAGCGATATGGTATCGCCAGGCACCAGAATGTCAGCATCGGCGGGTTTGCGGCAGCGGTTGATTACATGTTGGTTAATGCGGTGATCGAGAATTAATAGCGCGCCTTTTGCCGGGAACATGCGAATACGCAAATCGGCGTATTCGGCAATGCGCTGGCCCCAGATCCCGGCGGCATTTACCACCACTGGCGCATGCAGTGTTTGTGTCTCGCCGCTGGCGGCATGACGAATGTGTACGCCGCTCACCGTGTCACCATGGCGTAGCAACCCGCAGACTTCGTGGCCGGTCAGGATAGTTGCGCCATGTTCGCGTGCATCCAGCATATTGCTTGCTGTCAGGCGGAACGGATCGACAGTGCCATCCGGAACGCGCACTGCGCCTGTCAGTGCCGGATTGACGCTCGGTTCTATGCGCCGGGCCTCCTGCGGTGAAATGGCCTGTGCCGGAATGCCGGCCAGCTGACAGGCATCAATAAACTGGCGCTGCCACGCTAAGTCATCTTCAGGCAGGGTAATAAACAAGCCGTCGGTCGGCTCGATACAATGGCGGGCGATGCGTTTGAGGATGTGGTTCTCGGCGATACATTCGCGCGCCGACTCGTTGTCGGTCACGGCGTAACGCGCGCCGCTGTGCAGCAGACCGTGGTTACGGCCCGTTGCGCCGGTCGCAATGTCATGGCGTTCAAGCAGCACGGCACGCAGGCCACGCAGGGCACAGTCACGAGCGATACCGGCCCCCGTCGCGCCGCCACCAATTATGATCACATCGTAGTCACTGGAATTGCGCATGGTCGCGTCCTTTTGTTCGACGTTCTTTAACGACCATTTAGCCACACTCTTGCTGTGGTTTGTTTGATATCGCGCATATTCGAACAAAAAACGAAAGTGAAACGCGCTTTCATGCGTGTTTTTAGACTTTTGTCATATTTCTGTAACATTATGTGCGACAACTCACCCTCTCTGAATAAAACTTTCAATACAATTCGCGACGACTAACTCCTGTTATGTTCGTTTTCACTCATTGATGACAGGCATCATGAGTTCATTGCGCCATGGAGGCCGCTATGTTGAGTATTTTTAAACCCGCCCCCCATCAGTCGCGTCTGCCGGCAGAGCAGATCGATACGACCTACCGTCGTTTACGCTGGCAGATATTTCTGGGGATTTTCTTCGGCTACGCAGCCTATTACCTGGTGCGTAAAAACTTTGCGCTGGCCATGCCGTATCTGGTTGAGCAGGGGTTTTCACGCGGGGATTTAGGCTTTGCCTTGTCCGGTATTTCCATTGCTTATGGTTTTTCCAAATTTATTATGGGTTCTGTTTCTGACCGCTCGAACCCACGCGTGTTTCTGCCTGCCGGGCTGATTCTGGCGGCCGCGGTGATGTTGTTTATGGGGTTTGTGCCCTGGGCGACATCGAGCATTATGGTGATGTTTGTGCTGCTTTTCTTGTGCGGCTGGTTCCAGGGGATGGGCTGGCCGCCGTGTGGGCGCACCATGGTGCACTGGTGGTCGCAGAAAGAGCGCGGTGGGATTGTGTCGGTATGGAACTGCGCGCATAACGTCGGCGGCGGTGTGCCGCCCCTGTTGTTCCTGCTGGGTATGGCATGGTTCAACGACTGGCATGCCGCGCTGTATATGCCTGCCTTTGCCGCGATTGTGGTTGCGATTTTTGCCTTCGCATTAATGCGCGATACGCCGCAGTCTTGCGGTTTGCCGGCGATTGAAGAATACAAGAATGACTACCCGGATGATTATACCGAAACGCACGAACAGGAACTGACAGCAAAGCAGATCTTCATGCAGTACATCCTGCCTAACAAGCTGCTGTGGTATATCGCGGTAGCCAATGTGTTTGTCTATCTGCTGCGTTACGGCATCCTCGACTGGTCGCCAACCTACCTGAAAGAAGTGAAGCATTTCGCGCTGGATAAATCCTCCTGGGCGTACTTCTTTTATGAATATGCGGGTATTCCCGGCACGCTGATCTGTGGCTGGATGTCAGATAAGGTCTTCCGGGGGAATCGAGGTGCCACCGGGGTGTTCTTTATGACCCTGGTGACCATTGCGACAATCGTTTACTGGCTTAACCCGCCGGGAAATCCGACCCTCGATATGATCTGTATGATTGTTATTGGTTTCCTGATTTATGGCCCGGTGATGCTGATCGGTTTGCATGCGCTGGAGCTGGCGCCGAAAAAAGCGGCGGGGACAGCAGCAGGCTTTACGGGTCTGTTTGGTTACCTTGGCGGTTCGGTCGCGGCCAGCGCCATTGTTGGCTATACCGTCGATTACTTCGGCTGGGATGGCGGCTTTATGGTGATGATTGGCGGTAGCATTCTGGCGGTATTGTTGCTGATTGTGGTGATGATCGGCGAGAAGCGCCATCATGCCGAGCTGCTTGCGCGTCGCTCATAACAGGAAGCTGAGATGAAAACGACATTTACCCGTCTTTCCACCGGCCTGCTGCTGGCCGGTCTGTTTGCCAGCCAGGCGCCGGCCGCAGAAAAAATTGTTATCGCGCACCGTGGAGCCAGCGGTTACTTACCGGAACATACGCTACCGGCAAAAGCGATGGCCTATGCGCAGGGTGCGGATTATCTCGAGCAGGATCTGGTGATGACCAAAGACGATCACCTGGTAGTGTTACATGATCACTACCTCGATCGCGTCACCGATGTAGCCACGCGTTTTCCGGTTCGTGCCCGTAAAGATGGCCGTTACTACGCCATTGATTTTACGCTGGACGAGATCCGCTCGCTGAAATTCACCGAGGGGTTTGAACTGGAAAACGGCAAAAAAGTGCAGGTTTTTCCGGGGCGCTTCCCGATGGGCAAATCCGATTTTCGTATTCATACTTTTGAAGAAGAGATCGAATTTGTACAGGGGTTGAATCACTCGACCGGTAAAAACATAGGTATCTATCCGGAAATTAAAGCGCCATGGTTCCATCATCAGGAAGGCAAAGACATTGCGAGGAAAACGCTGGAAGTGCTGAAGAAGTACGGCTACACCCGCAAGGATGACAAGGTCTATCTGCAATGCTTTGACGCAAATGAACTGAAGCGTATTAAGCACACGCTGGAGCCGGAGATGGGGATGGATCTCAATCTGGTGCAGTTAATTGCTTATACCGACTGGAATGAAACGCAGGAACAGCAGCCGGACGGTAAATGGGTAAACTACAGCTACGACTGGATGTTTAAACCCGGTGCGATGAAACAGATTGCGCAATATGCGGATGGCATCGGACCGGACTACCCTATGCTGGTGGCGGAGGGCTCCACGGTCGGGCACGTTAAGCTGACGGCAATGGTCAAAGAGGCGCATGCCAGCCATCTTCAGGTGCATCCGTTTACCGTGCGGGCGGATAAGCTCCCCGATTACACCCAAAATGTGGATCAGCTTTATCAGGTGTTGTACAACCAGGCGGGCGTCGATGGATTGTTTACCGATTTCCCGGATAAAGCCGTGCAGTTTCTTCACCGGCAACCATAAATAAAAAAGGCCTGAAAAGGCCTTTTTACGTTGTCTCTGTGCAGGCCTGCCGCGCAGCATTGACCGGCAGGTTTGTGCTGACCCGATTTACATCTCGATTTCGATGTCGCCTTTTGCCCGGCAGCAGCAGGGCAAAATTTCCCCTTCGTTGATAAAGGCCAGCGGTTCGGCGATCCAGTCTACCTGGCCTGTTACCAGACGGCAGCGACAGGAACCGCAGTAACCTTCGCGGCACTGATATTCAACTTCTACCTGCTGTGACTCCAGCGCCACCAGCAGGGAAGGGTGTTCATCCCGGCACAGCACCTCAGTGCCGGAAAGACGTAGCGTTATGCGGCTCATCAGAGCTGGAAGTTGCTCAGATCGTCGGTATCCACTTCAGAGTCAATCTGACCGACCAGGTAAGAACTGACTTCCACTTCCTGCGGCGCGACCTGCACGTTATCGGACACCAGCCAGGTGTTGATCCACGGGATTGGGTTTGAACGCGTCTGGAAGGGTAAATCCAGGCCGACGGCCTGCATGCGGATATTGGTGATGTACTCCACGTACTGGCAAAGAATATCTTTGTTCAGGCCGATCATCGAACCGCCCTGGAACAGGTATTCCGCCCACTCTTTTTCCTGCAGTGCCGCCTGCACAAACAGGTCATAACACTCCTGTTTACACTCTTCAGCAATCTCTGCCATTTCCGGATCGTCCACGCCAGAGCGCAGCAGGTTGAGCATATGCTGCGTCCCGGTGAGATGCAGGGCCTCATCACGCGCAATCAGGCGAATGATTTTGGCATTTCCCTCCATCAGTTCGCGCTCGGCGAAAGCGAAGGAGCAGGCAAAGCTGACATAGAAGCGAATCGCTTCCAGCGCATTGACACTCATCAGGCACAGGTAGAGTTTCTTCTTCAGCTCGCGCAGGCTTACGGCGATGGTTTTGCCGTTCACGCTGTGGGTGCCTTCGCCCAGCAGATGCCAGTAGCTGGTCATTTCGATCAGATCATCATAGAAGTGCGAAATACCTTCCGCGCGTTTGAGGATCTGCTCGTTGGTCACGATATCGTCAAACACCACCGCCGGATCGTTAACGATATTACGGATGATGTGGGTGTAGGAGCGGGAGTGGATCGTCTCAGAGAAGGCCCACGTCTCAACCCAGGTTTCCAGTTCCGGAATCGAAATCAGCGGCAGCAGCGCGACGTTCGGGCTGCGGCCCTGAATGGAGTCCAGCAGCGTCTGGTACTTCAGGTTGCTGATAAAAATGTGTTTTTCGTGTTCCGGCAGCGCCTGGAAGTCGATGCGATCGCGGGAAACGTCAACTTCTTCCGGACGCCAGAAGAAGGAGAGTTGCTTTTCAATCAGCTTTTCGAAGATGTCATATTTTTGCTGATCGTAGCGCGCCACGTTAACCGGCTGGCCAAAGAACATCGGTTCCAGCAGCTGATTGTTTTTCGTCTGTGAAAAAGTGGTGTATGCCATTGAATGTGAGTCCTGTCTTGCGAAAGAAAAGGGCGGGTTTCCCCGCCCCTTCGTTAGATCTTACATGCGCCGCTTTCGCAGCCATCGTCCTGGATAGAAGGCACCAGGTCATCCTGTGCGTCTTCTGCGCCATCGCGAGTGTTTTGATAATACAGCGTCTTCACACCAAATTTGTAGGCGGTGAGCAAGTCTTTCAGCAATTGTTGCATCGGCACTTTGCCCGACGGGAAACGCGACGGATCGTAGTTGGTGTTGGCCGAAATCGACTGGTCGATAAACTTCTGCATAATCCCAACCAGTTGCAGATAGCCGTCATTGTTCGGCATTTCCCACAGCAGTTCGTAGGCATTGCTCAGTTTTTCGTAATCCGGTACCACCTGACGCAGGATGCCATCTTTCGAGGCTTTAATACTCACGTGGCCGCGCGGCGGTTCGATACCGTTAGTGGCATTGGAGATCTGCGACGAGGTTTCCGACGGCATCAGCGCAGAGAGTGTGGAGTTGCGCAGACCGTGCGTTTTAATGGACTCACGCAGCGTTTCCCAGTCGTAATGCAGCGGTTCGTTGGTAATACCGTCGAGATCCTTTTTATACGTATCGATCGGCAGAATACCCTGCGAGTAAGTGGTTTCGTTGAACCACGGGCAAGCGCCTTGTTCTTTCGCCAGTTCGTTAGAGGCTTTCAGCAGCCAGTACTGAATGGCTTCGAACGTCTGGTGCGTCAGGTTATTCGCGCTACCGTCAGAGTAACGTTTACCGTTTTTCGCCAGCCAGTAAGCAAAGTTGATGACACCAATACCCAGTGTACGGCGGCCCATTGCCCCGCGTTTTGCAGCCAGGATCGGGTAATCCTGGTAATCAAGCAGGGCGTCCAGCGCGCGAACGGCCAACGTTGCCAGCTCTTCCAGTTCGTCGAGATTCTGAATCGCGCCGAGGTTAAAAGCAGACAGCGTACAGAGCGCAATCTCGCCGTTCTCGTCGTTCACATCGTCCAGCGGTTTGGTCGGCAGGGCGATTTCCAGACACAGGTTAGACTGACGCACAGGTGCAACCACCGGATCGAACGGGCTGTGCGTGTTGCAGTGATCCACGTTCTGGATGTAGATACGGCCGGTAGACGCACGTTCCTGCATCATCAGTGAAAACAGCTCAACGGCTTTAATGCGCTGTTTACGGATGCTGTCATCTTTTTCATATTGGGTGTACAGGCGCTCAAACTCATCCTGATCGGCAAAGAAGGCGTCGTACAAACCCGGGACGTCAGACGGGCTAAACAGGGTGATGTCTTCGCCTTTCAGCAAACGGGTGTACATCAGTTTGTTGATCTGCACGCCGTAGTCCATGTGACGCACGCGGTTGCCTTCAACGCCACGGTTGTTTTTCAGTACCAGCAGGCTTTCGACTTCCAGGTGCCACATCGGGTAGAACAGCGTCGCCGCACCGCCACGCACGCCACCCTGAGAGCAGGATTTCACGGCGGTCTGGAAGTGTTTGTAAAACGGAATGCAACCGGTGTGGAAGGCTTCGCCACCCCGGATCGGGCTCCCCAGCGCACGAATGCGACCCGCGTTGATGCCGATACCGGCGCGCTGAGAAACGTATTTCACGATCGCGCTGGAGGTCGCATTAATGGAGTCCAGGCTGTCGCCGCACTCGATCAACACGCAGGAGCTGAACTGACGGGTTGGGGTACGCACGCCGGACATGATCGGCGTCGGCAGTGAAATTTTGAACGTCGAAACCGCATCATAAAAGCGTTTTACATAGTCCAGACGGGTTTCGCGCGGATAGTTGGAGAACAGGCACGCCGCAACCAGAATATACAAGAACTGCGCGCTCTCGTAGATCTCGCCGGTAACGCGGTTCTGAACCAGATATTTACCTTCCAGTTGCTTCACTGCGGCGTAAGAAAAGTTCATGTCGCGCCAGTGGTCGATAAAACCGTCCATCTGCTTGAACTCTTCTTCCGTGTAGTCTTCCAGCAGATGATGATCGTATTTGCCCAGTTCAACCATTTTGGTGACGTGATCGAACAGTGCCGGTGGTTCGAACTGACCGTAGGCTTTTTTACGCAGGTGGAAAATCGCCAGGCGCGCCGCCAGGTACTGGTAATCCGGCGCCTCGCGGGAGATCAGATCTGCCGCTGCTTTGATAATCGTTTCGTGGATATCGGAGGTTTTGATCCCGTCATAGAACTGAATATGTGAACGCAATTCAACCTGCGAGATAGATACGTTATTCAGCCCCTCTGCCGCCCAATCCAGTACTCGATGAATTTTGTCGAGATTGATGCGCTCTGTGCCACCATCACGCTTTGTCACCAGCAGACTCTGATTCATGTGCTTACCTGTCCGTGAAATAAAAGTATCCCCCCATTTATCCACAGTCGGTCGCTGTGACTAACTCTGTGGATAAATACTATATGTAGGGGGTTTGCGATAAGAGAAACGCTATATGGTGAGTATTCTAGTAAGGATTCTTTTCAGTACAAGAGTTGATTTTGAGGTTAAATTGAGGTTGCGAAAGGGTAATAATCGCTAAGTCCACGTATTGTAAGGCCTGGCGGGGATGTCAATATTTCGCAAAAAAAAATGAATTTTTGATCGAGTGCTGATTTCTTCATCGGCGACGAGGATTGCGCAGTTTGATGCTGCGCAATCTTTATAACTTTAACTGATGACCTTAGTCGTTTTTTGCCTTTGTATGTAACATATAATTAACATCAACACCTGGCCCTAAGGTAAATTTATTCAGCAGCGGATTATAATGTAACCCGGTAATATGACGTTCCTGTAACACAGTACCGTCGACCCAGGTTAACAACTCGGCTGGCTTGATAAATTTTTTCACATCATGCGTGCCTTTTGGCACCATCCGTAGCACATATTCCGCACCGACAACCGCCATCAGCCAGGCTTTGCCGTTACGGTTAATGGTCGAAAAGAAGACATGGCCGCCAGGTTTCACGAGCTGCGCGCAGGCTTTGACCACGGATTGCGGATCGGGTACGTGCTCGAGCATTTCCATACAGGTCACCACATCATACTGCTGTGCATGCCTGGCGGCATGTTCTTCGACGGTTTCTTGCACATAGTCAACTTCAATGCCGGATTCCAGCGCATGCAGACGGGCGACCTGCAAAGGTTCAAAGCCCATATCCAGCCCGGTAACGTTGGCACCTTCGCGCGCCATGCTTTCCGCCAGAATGCCGCCGCCACAGCCAACATCCAGCACGGTTTTACCGAACAGACCGCCTGCGTGTTCTGCAATGTAGCCCAGGCGCAGCGGGTTAATGCGGTGCAACGGTTTAAACTCGCCTTCTTTATCCCACCAGCGTGAAGCGACGGCTTCAAATTTGGCGATTTCAGCATGATCGACGTTCTGGCCGGCCGGCGATTTTTCGGCATTCATGTGCGCAATGACTCCTCTCTTAATAAGACTGTGGAGTATATCAGGCCAACGGGATGAATAAACCTTTGACGGGGTGTTATAGGTTTACCTGTCTCAAAGCGGTTGTGTTATAATTTGCGACCTTTGAATCCGGGATACAGTAGAGGGATAGCGGTTAGATGAGCGACCTTGCGAGAGAAATTACACCGGTTAACATCGAGGAAGAGCTGAAAAGCTCCTATCTGGACTATGCGATGTCGGTCATTGTAGGCCGTGCGCTTCCGGACGTCCGAGATGGCTTAAAACCGGTTCACCGTCGCGTACTTTACGCCATGAACGTATTGGGCAATGACTGGAATAAAGCCTACAAAAAATCTGCCCGTGTCGTTGGTGACGTAATCGGTAAATACCATCCCCATGGTGATTCCGCGGTGTATGACACCATTGTGCGCATGGCGCAGCCGTTCTCGCTGCGTTATATGCTGGTTGATGGTCAGGGTAACTTCGGTTCCATTGATGGTGACTCCGCGGCAGCGATGCGTTATACGGAAATCCGCCTGGCGAAGATCGCCCATGAATTAATGGCCGATCTGGAAAAAGAAACGGTGGATTACGTCGATAACTACGACGGCACCGAAAAAATTCCTGATGTGATGCCAACCAAGATCCCGAACCTGCTGGTCAACGGCTCTTCGGGGATTGCGGTCGGTATGGCGACCAACATTCCGCCGCATAACCTGACGGAAGTGATTAACGGTTGCCTGGCCTATATCGACAACGAAGACATCAGCGTCGAAGGGCTGATGGAACACATTCCTGGGCCGGACTTCCCGACTGCCGCCATTATTAATGGCCGCCGTGGTATTGAAGAGGCCTATCGCACCGGTCGCGGCAAAATCTATATTCGCGCGCGCGCGGAAGTGGAAGCCGATGCGAAAACCGGGCGTGAGACAATCATTGTTCACGAGATCCCGTATCAGGTGAACAAAGCGCGTCTGATCGAAAAGATCGCCGAGCTGGTTAAAGACAAGCGTGTTGAAGGCATTAGCGCGCTGCGCGACGAGTCTGACAAAGACGGCATGCGCATTGTGATTGAAGTGAAACGCGACGCGGTGGGTGAAGTGGTTCTCAATAACCTCTATTCCCAGACGCAACTGCAGGTTTCTTTTGGTATCAACATGGTTGCTTTGCACCATGGTCAGCCGAAGATCATGACGCTGAAAGAGATCCTTGCCGCGTTTGTTCGTCACCGTCGTGAAGTGGTGACGCGCCGTACCATTTTTGAACTGCGTAAAGCACGTGATCGTGCGCATATCCTTGAAGCGCTGGCGGTTGCGCTGGCGAATATCGACCCGATCATTGAACTGATTCGTCGTGCACCTACGCCGGCAGAAGCAAAAGCAGGCCTGGTCGCACAGCCATGGGATCTGGGCAATGTGGCGTCAATGCTGGAACGTGCGGGCGATGACGCTGCGCGTCCGGAGTGGCTGGAGCCGGAGTTCGGTATCCGCGAGGGTAAATACTATCTGACCGAACAGCAGGCACAGGCGATCCTGGATCTGCGTTTGCAAAAACTGACCGGTCTTGAGCATGAAAAACTGCTCGAAGAGTACAAAGAGCTGCTGACCCAGATCGCTGAACTGCTGCACATCCTCGGCAGCGCTGAGCGTCTGATGGAAGTGATCCGCGAAGAGCTTGAGCTGGTTCGCGAACAGTTTGGCGATGAGCGTCGCACCGAAATCACCGCCAACAGCGCCGATATTAACATTGAAGACCTGATTAACCAGGAAGACGTAGTAGTAACGCTGTCTCATCAGGGCTATGTGAAATATCAGCCGCTGACCGATTACGAAGCCCAGCGCCGTGGCGGTAAGGGTAAATCGGCTGCGCGTATTAAAGAAGAAGACTTTATTGATCGCCTGCTGGTGGCCAATACCCATGACACCATCCTCTGCTTCTCCAGCCGTGGTCGTCTGTACTGGATGAAGGTGTATCAGCTGCCGGAAGCAAGCCGTGGCGCACGTGGTCGTCCGATTGTGAACCTGCTGCCGCTTGAGCCGAATGAACGTATTACGGCTATTCTGCCGGTTCGTGAATACGAAGAGGGCGTAAACGTCTTTATGGCGACCGCCAGCGGTACCGTGAAGAAAACCGCACTGACCGAATTCAGCCGTCCGCGTTCTGCTGGCATCATTGCCGTGAACCTGAACGAAGGCGATGAGCTGATTGGCGTGGATCTCACCTCGGGTAACGACGAAGTGATGCTGTTCTCTGCCGCCGGTAAAGTGGTGCGCTTTAAAGACAGTGCCGTTCGCGCAATGGGGCGTACTGCCACCGGCGTGCGTGGTATCAGGCTGGCAGAAAACGACAGCGTGGTATCGCTGATTGTTCCGCGTGGCGAAGGCGCAATCCTGACGGTGACGCAGAACGGTTACGGTAAACGTACGGCAGAAACCGAGTATCCGACCAAGTCTCGTGGTACGCAGGGCGTGATTTCCATCAAGGTCACCGAGCGTAACGGCTCTGTGGTCGGGGCGGTGCAGGTTGCCGATAGCGACCAGATCATGATGATCACCGATGCCGGTACGCTGGTGCGTACACGCGTGTCAGAAATCAGCGTAGTGGGGCGTAATACCCAGGGCGTGATTCTGATCCGTACCGCGGAAGACGAAAACGTGGTGGGGCTGCAGCGTGTGGCCGAGCCGGTGGACGACGAAGAGCTTGACTCTATCGACGGGAGTGTCGCAGAAGGGGACGATGATATCGCACCGGAAGCGGAAACCGACGATGACGTGGCCGACGACGCCGACGAATAATGCGTTACAAAGGGCCGGTTTTCGGCCCTTTTTCATTGCCGTTGCGGGCTTTGCGTTTTACCGCTACCTTAACTTCACTCTTTTTTATCTTCCACGTGGCGGAGTTTCCCCAGGTTGAAATACCTTGTCTCTTTTCGCAGTACCCTGAAAGTCTCCCGCTATCTGTTCAGGGCGCTGGCGCTATTGCTTTGGCTACTTATTGCCTTTTTCTCTGTCTTTTACATCGTTAATGCTCTGCATGACAAAGAGTCGGAAATTCGCCAGGAGTTTAATTTAAGCTCCGATCAGGCGCAGCGCTACATTCAGCGCACCTCAGACGTCATGAAAGAACTGAAGTACATTGCTGAAAACCGCCTGACGGCGGAAAACGGCATTCTGACTTCCCGTAACCGCGACGATAAAACGGCCGTGCCGACCTTCTCACCGCTATTCCCGGACTCCGACTGCTCGGCAATGGGCACTTCATGGCGTGGTTCACTGGAGTCGCTGGCGTGGTTTATGCGCTACTGGCGCGATAATTTCTCTGCTGCCTACGATCTCAACCGTGTTTTTCTCATTGGCAGCGATAATCTCTGCATGGCGGACTTCGGCCTGCGCGATCTGCCTGTGGAGCGGGATGATACGCTGAAAAGCCTGCATGAACGGATTGTGAAATACCGTAACGCGCCGCAGGATGAACGCAGCAATAACCTCTACTGGATGACTCAGGGGCCACGTCCGGGGATTGGTTATTTCTACGCCCTGACGCCGGTGTATCTTGGGAATCGTCTGCAGGCACTGTTGGGTACGGAACAATCCATTCGTATGGAAAACTTCTTTACCCCAGGCAGCCTGCCGATGGGCGTAACGATTCTGGATGAAAGCGGGCATTCGCTGATTTCTCTCACCGGTCAGGATAGCGGCATTACCGCCGATCCGCGCTGGCTTCAGGAGCGTACCTGGTTCGGTTATACCTCCGGCTTTCGTGAGCTGATCCTGAAAAAGAGCCTGCCGCCGTCATCGTTGAGTGTGGTCTACTCCGTGCCGGTTGATATGGTGCTGGAACGCATTCGGATGCTGATCCTTAATGCGGTGTTGCTCAATGTGCTGGTCGGGGTCGCGTTGTTTACCCTGGCGCGTATGTATGAACGGCGCATCTTTATTCCGGCGGAAAATGATGCCCAGCGGCTGGAAGAGCATGAGCAATTCAACCGCAAAATTGTCGCCTCTGCGCCGGTCGGTATCTGTATTTTGCGCACCCAGGATGGGACTAACATCCTCAGTAATGAGCTGGCGCATAACTACCTGAATATGTTGACGCACGAGGATCGGCAGCGGCTTACGCAAATCATCTGTGGCCAGCAGGTCAATTTTGTCGATGTTCTGACCAGCAATAATACCAACCTGCAAATCAGCTTTGTGCATTCACGCTATCGTAATGAAAACGTGGCGATTTGCGTGCTTGTGGATGTCTCCGCCCGCGTGAAAATGGAAGAGTCACTGCAGGAGATGGCGCAGGCGGCAGAACAGGCGAGCCAGTCGAAGTCAATGTTCCTCGCGACCGTCAGCCATGAACTCCGCACACCGCTATATGGCATTATCGGTAACCTTGATCTGCTGCAAACCAAAGAGCTGCCGAAAGGCGTTGATCGACTGGTTACGGCAATGAATAACTCGTCGAGCCTGCTGCTGAAAATCATCAGCGATATTCTCGACTTCTCGAAAATTGAATCGGAACAGCTGAAGATTGAACCGCGTGAGTTTTCGCCGCGGGAAGTGATGAGCCATATCACCGCCAACTATCTGCCGCTGGTGGTGCGCAAGCAACTGGGTCTTTACTGTTTTATCGAACCCAACGTCCCCGCGACGCTGAATGGCGATCCGATGCGTTTGCAGCAGGTGATCTCAAACCTGTTGAGTAACGCCATTAAGTTTACGGATATCGGCTGCATTATTTTGCATGTCCAGTGTGATGATAATTACCTGAGCATTCGTGTGCGTGATACCGGCGTCGGGATCCCGGGCAAAGAGGTGGTACGGCTGTTTGATCCGTTCTTTCAGGTGGGGACTGGGGTGCAGCGCAATTTCCAGGGAACCGGGCTGGGGCTGGCCATTTGCGAGAAATTGATCAGCATGATGGACGGGGATATTTCGGTGGACACAGAACCGGGAATGGGCAGCCAGTTTACCATCCGCATTCCACTGTATGGCCGCGTGCCAGCGACGCCAGTCGAGGCTGATGGGCTGGTGGACACCTGTTGCTGGCTGTCCGTGCGTAATGCCTCGTTGTCGGGTTACCTTGAAAGCCTGTTGAAGTGGCAGGGTATCACGGTTAAGCACTATGACGGACGGGCGCTCGGTAACCAGGATACGCTGATCACCGATGATGAACTTTTATCGTCGTGGACCGGGCGCGCCGCCATTATTTTCTGTCGCCGCCATATTGGTATTCCGGTGGAACGGGCGCCGGGAGAGTGGCTGCACAGCGTAGCGTCGCCGCACGATCTGTTGGCGTTGCTGGGGCGCATTTACCGCGTACAGGTGGTCGAGCAGCAAACGGACAGTGCGTTGCCAGAAGCGAGCAGTGAAACGTCGCGCAACGACGACATGATGATCCTGGTCGTAGACGATCATCCAATTAACCGGCGCTTGCTGGCAGATCAGTTGGGATCGCTGGGTTATCAATGTAAAACCGCCAACGATGGCGTGGATGCGCTGAATGTGTTGAGTAAAAACCATATCGACATTGTACTCAGCGATGTCAACATGCCGAATATGGATGGTTATCGCTTAACGCAGCGAATTCGCCAGCTCGGACTGACGCTACCGGTTATTGGTGTGACGGCGAATGCGCTGGCGGAAGAGAAGCAGCGTTGTCTGGAGTCAGGTATGGACAGTTGCCTGTCAAAACCGGTGACGCTGGATGTGCTTAAACAGACCCTCGCTGCCTATGCCGCACGGGTTAGAAACAGTCGGATTTAGCGAAAGCAGATAAAAAGAACCCCGGCGAGTGCCGGGGTTGCGCAGTGATTACTCTTTTTCCGTCTGGGTAAGCGTAACGGAAGAGAGATAGTTCAGCAGCGCGATATCGTTATCAACGCCCAGTTTCATCATTGCTGATTTCTTCTGGCTACTGATGGTTTTAATACTGCGGTTCAGCTTTTTCGCGATTTCCGTGACCAGGAAACCTTCTGCGAACAGACGCAGCACTTCGCTCTCTTTCGGTGACAGACGTTTGTCGCCGTAACCGCCAGCGCTGATTTTCTCCAGCAGACGTGAAACGCTTTCCGGGGTAAATTTCTTGCCCTTCTGCAATGCGGCCAGCGCTTTCGGCAGATCCGTCGGCGCACCCTGTTTCAGCACAATACCTTCAATATCCAGATCCAGTACCGCACTAAGGATTGCCGGGTTATTGTTCATGGTCAGCACAATAATCGACAGGGTCGGGAAATGGCGTTTAATGTATTTGATCAGCGTAATGCCATCGCCATATTTGTCGCCAGGCATGGACAGATCGGTGATCAAGACATTTGCGTCGAGTTTCGGCAGGTTATTAATGAGCGCTGTAGAGTCTTCAAATTCACCGACTACATTGACCCATTCGATTTGTTCGAGTGACTTACGAATACCGAACAGTACAATCGGATGGTCATCGGCAATAATTACGTTCATATTGTTCATGTATTGGGCTACCTTGCTACAGCAAGCTCTTGACGTAAGCGTCAATGTCGCTGATGTAATTTTCTATGCCTGGAGCATCGGATTCACGAATTAATTGCTCCAGCGTTTCGCACAACTGCTTACCAGGTACCAGATTAAGCATGGCAAACACGCCTTTCAAGCGGTGTGCCGTCTGCGCCAGCGCAGCGAAGTCGTTCAGCGCCGACTCAGTATACAACCTCTTAACATCGTCGGGTACTGTGTCAACAAACAGCGCATAATAGCCGCTGGCATGGAGTTCGGCATTTTCATCGCCCCCCAAAGGCGACTCCGGTACTTCTTCCTGCGCCAGTTGCTCCTCAATAAGCTGCAATATTGCTCCCTGCATTGCATTGCTCATATTAAAGTTGACGCGCAATTGACCAGGGCCAATTTTCCGCACGCCAGCCTCATCATCGCTTAAAAGCAATCCTGAGGCAGTAAGATTAGACGGATTATCTGTCAAAAAGAGATCATATTCTTGACTTGATAAGCGCTCATCCGGGGAAATGCAGCTTGCGCCCCAGTTTTCCAACTGGCGCACGACAATATTGCGGATTTCGCTGGAAGTAACATCAATCATCGCCACCACGTCATCCAGCAATTTCTCTTCGCTTTCCGCCTGCTGCGCGCGGGCCGCCATTCTGACATGCAAAGAGTAGCGAGTACCCAGATCATCACGCGCTTTGATATTTAAATGCCCACCCAATTTCCTGGCCAGCTGATCGCAGAGCCAGAAGGTGAGAGCGTTGGCTTTACCGTATTGATCGCCCTGTGTGGCATTGAGGAACGGGAAGTGCAGATTATCGATTTCACTGGAGTTCACCCCAACGCCGGTGTCCAGAATGCGGAACGTCAGACGATCTTCTGCCGACTCGTCCATATTCACTTCGAGGGTGATTTTGCCCATCTGCGTGGTGGTTACCGCATATTGAATTAACAGCAACAAAATACGGCGGAGCGCATCACGATCGCCGTGACGTTCTTCATTAGCTGGCAGATGGTTGTTAATAAGCAACTGAAGTCCTTTGCGCTTAATAACAGGCAACATATCCGGTACCACTTCATCAATCAGATCCTGAATAGAGAACAGCGTCGGCGAACCTTTCCAACTGTCGTTCTCCAGCATATGCGCCAGTTGGATCTCATCAACAAGCTGTACAAGCCTGTCGGCGTGATCGGTGAGCAGATTGCCTTCCTGGCTTTGTAATGCCGCCGCTTCGCTGGCCAGCGCTTTTACGGGCTGTTTCAGCGCTTCGGCCATATTGCTCATAAAGGCGGAACGCCCCTGCTGGTTTTTCTCGTACAGGCGTTGTGCCTGTTTAAGCTTTTTATTCACCAGCACTTCGCGGTCCTGGTCGCGAATAATAAAGATTTGTGTGCGAGAAGCCACCTGGCTGCGAAACTGACGGATCTCGTACAGTTCGTTATTCACTGTCGCCTGGATCACACCCTGGTGTTGATCGGCCATGGCAGTAATATTTTGCAGATTCAGGTGTGGCAACAGATGATCGGCGATTTTATTACTCAGCACCGTGCGGTTTGCTTCCTGGTCGTGCACCAGCAGGCCAAGCGGTAACAGCGAGACAATCTCTTCATTAAAGGCACGCATGACGCGTAATTCATTGTTGGTGCCTGGCGGTGTCAGACTGTCAGTTTTGCGCCCTGGCTGGTGGCGAAAAGTGGCGTAGCCAAACAATGCCAGCGCCAGCAGACCAATGTTTAATAGCAAGGGCAGCAGGATATTTTGCAGCGTATCCAGCAGCAATGTGCCAAAAGGCACCTGCCAAATCAGGCGCAGGCCGGTTCCGCTGAGCGACGAAGAGATTTCGATTTTGGAACTGTTGAAATTCACAGACGCGCTGTCTGCCGCTTCTTTATCTTGTGTGCGGCTGGTGGGTTGTGCCGTGTCTGGATCGAGGCGGAAACTGTCCAGCGTCATTCCGGGCGGGATCAGGTCATTAATCGGTAGATCGAAGGCAACCACTGTCGCCAGGTGGCCCGGCTGATTAAAGGTGGTGCGCAGCGTAAAGTAATGGCCGTTTTGCCAGTCCAGTCGACGCAACGAAGAAAAACTCTCGCGTTCATCCAGCGCATTGGCTTGTTGCAGCATTTCTGCCCGGCGGGAGTCGACGAGGTTGCTGATGGTGTTGTCTTTAAAACCGGATGAGAGGTCTTTGAGCGGCAGTGTCGAAACCAGGATCATGCTGTTATCCTGGCCGTTAAGGTAATACATCGACCATGGCACCGTTTCCGCGCCCCACAGCGTATCCAGATAGGTAGAGATGCGCTGGGTCATTTCCAGCGTTGAGCTATCGTGGGAGCCGAAAATCAGCGCTTCGGTTTTGCGCCGGGGTTTTTCTAGATAGTAAACATCCTGCTTTAAACGCGTCTCTTGCAAACCTTCGCCCGATGCAGAAGAGGGCGCAGCGGCAATGTTGTCGTAAATCTGCCAGGTAGCATAACGCCAGGTGTCGATGCGTTTATGAATAGCGTGCGTCACATCGACAATTTGATAGCTTTTATCCTTCAGCAAGGCGTTAACCGCGCTTTGGATCATGACGCCCATCGTAACGAGCAGGACGATAATTAACAGAAGAAAGAAACGGGTTAAGTTGCCCGGTATAAGGGAAAATTTGCCAGGGATCATTGTGTCAGATTGACTCATTCGTGTGTGTAACCCGTTATGACAACACTGCCAGGACACTCAGCCGTTGCTGAGACAATGTTGCTGCCATGCCGTCAGAACCGCCTGTTGTGATGTGCGGTGTACTGATAGATGTTGTGCTGCTGAGTAGTGTACAGCAGGCAGTATATCGGTTAATCGATGAATTTCCAGATTCTCTTCACAGAGAGAGCCTGAAACATTCAGAGAGAACCTACTTCGCTAAACGTAGCGGTAAAAACGTACAGCACAACAGCTTTGTACAAATATTTACCGTTGCGCTGATAAAAGATCGCACGAAATAACAAGAAATTAATTACCGCTTTCGTGCAATAAGAAAAATCTGGCATGTTTGTTGATTAATTAATAGTCGTTACAAATAGTGATTATATGTAGATTGAAGTTCAGGTCGGGTAAAGAAAGGTAAAAAAAAACCGAATGCAGGGCATCCGGTCATAAGAGGGGTAAACAGACATTCAGATTCGAATGACGGTAATAAATAAAGTTAATGATGATAGCGATGATTATATTAGTTGCGATCGACGAGGCGGGTTTTGCAATCAGTGCTATAAAGTTCTTTCTGGTTAACTTGCTGTTTTATAATATTTTTTATGTATTTTTTGATTATTAGTGCCTTATTTTTTGGCTATTTGTGCTAAAAAAAGTTCCCTCGAATTTACATCATGAAACATCTCTCAAGAAATATGAAACATCTTCAAAGTTTTCGTATCATATTCTTGTTGGATTATTCTGCTTTTTTAGGGAGAATGAATTTGCCAGCTGATTAGAGGGTTGATCAGCAAGCAGTGGCAATAAAAATGCATATAACAGAGGGTTAATAAAATGAAAGTTAAAGTACTGTCCCTCCTGGTACCGGCTCTGCTGGTAGCAGGCGCAGCAAATGCGGCTGAAATTTATAACAAAGATGGCAACAAATTAGATCTGTACGGTAAAGTCGACGGCCTGCACTATTTCTCTGATGATAAAGGCTCTGATGGCGATCAGACTTACGTGCGTTTTGGCTTCAAAGGCGAAACACAGGTAAACGATCAGGTAACTGGTTACGGCCAGTGGGAATACAACGTTCAGGCGAACGACACGGAATCATCCAGCAACCAGGCATGGACCCGTCTGGCATTCGCAGGTATCCGCGTTGCTGATGCCGGTTCTTTCGACTACGGTCGTAACTACGGCGTCATTTACGACGTGACTTCCTGGACTGACGTTCTGCCGGAATTCGGCGGCGACACCTACGGTTCAGACAACTTCCTGCAATCCCGTGCTAACGGCGTTGCAACCTACCGTAACACCGACTTCTTCGGGCTGGTTGATGGCCTGAACTTTGCTCTGCAGTACCAGGGCAAAAACGGTAGCGTAAGCGGTGAAAACAGCTCCGGCCGCAGCACCCTGAAACAAAACGGCGACGGTTACGGCGCAGCACTGACTTACGATCTGGGCGCAGGCTTCAGCGTTGGTGGTGCAATGTCTTCTTCCCGTCGTACTGCTGACCAGAACGCAACCAACAATGCTGCACTGTACGGCGAAGGCGACCGCGCAGAAGTATACAGCGGCGGCCTGAAATACGATGCCAACAATATTTACCTGGCGGCACAGTACTCTCAGACCTATAACGCAACCCGTTTCGGTACGTCTAACGGCTCCAGCCCGTCCACCGCTTATGGTTTTGCTAACAAAGCGCAAAACTTCGAAGTGGTTGCTCAGTACCAGTTCGACTTCGGTCTGCGTCCGTCTATTGCTTACCTGCAGTCCAAAGGTAAAGACATCACCAACAATACCGGCACAGTTAACTTCGGCGATCAGGATATCCTGAAATACATCGATGTTGGCGCGACCTACTACTTCAACAAAAACATGTCCACCTACGTTGATTACAAAATCAACCTGCTGGATGACAATGACTTTACCCGCGCTGCCGGTATCACCACCGACAACGTTGTGGCACTGGGCCTGGTTTACCAGTTCTAAGTTAGCCACGTACACTGCTCAGGGGCCGAAAGGCCCCTTTTTATTACCGCTATCTTTTCAACCCTGCGTTTTGGTGTACCCTTGCCGCCATTAAAAGGAGAGAACACATAATGGCGATGACATTTCTTCGTGCGGGTTTGACCGCGGCACTGTTATTCCTGGTCGGGTGCGACACCGCGCCTCAGGTTAAGCCGACCGTGCTGGAAGGCAAAACCATGGGCACCTCATGGCGTGTCAGTCTGGTCGATATCAACCCGCAGCAGGCTCAGGCCTTAGCACAAAAAATTCAGGCACAACTGGATGCCGACGATCGATTGCTCTCAACCTGGAAAAATGACTCTGCCCTGATGCGTTTTAACCATGCCGCGAGCACGGCGCCCTGGCCGGTTAGCCCGGAAATGGCGGATATTGTCACCACCTCATTGCGGGTTGGGGAAAAAACTGACGGCGCGATGGACATAACGGTCGGGCCGCTGGTCAATTTATGGGGTTTTGGGCCGGATAAGCAGCCGGTTAAAACGCCGGATCAGGCGCAAATAGACGCCGCAAAAGCGCGCACGGGCCTGCAACACCTGAGCGTGATTAATCGCGCCGGCGAGCAATTCCTGCAAAAGGATCTGCCCGATCTGTTTGTCGATTTGTCGACCGTTGGCGAAGGATACGCAGCCGACCATCTGGCGCGCCTGATGGAACAGGAAGGCATTGCCCGTTATCTGGTGTCGGTAGGTGGGGCGCTCGCCAGTCGCGGCATGAACGCGCAGGGGCAGCCATGGCGCGTGGCTATCCAAAAACCGACCGATAAAGAAAATGCCGTCCAGGCGGTGGTAGATATTAACGGTCACGGCATTAGCACTTCAGGCAGTTATCGCAACTATTATGAACTGGATGGCAAACGTATCTCGCACATTATCGACCCACGAACCGGGCAGCCGATCCAACATGCGCTGGTGTCGGTGACGGTGATTGCCCCTACGGCGCTGGAGGCGGATACCTGGGATACCGGCCTGATGGTGCTGGGTACAGAACGGGCAAAAGAGGTGGTACAACGAGAAAAACTGGCGGTGTTTATGATCATGAAGCAGGGCGAAGGCTTTACCACCTGGATGTCACCGCAGTTTGCCTCTTTCCTGGTTAGCGAAAAGAATTAAAGCGCAAGATTGCGGGTGTCGTATGGCAAGCTAACGGGCACAGTAAGGCTAAGCTTAAACGAGGAGCCTGAAATGAACGACACGTTTGTAGCAGATGAACAGCGCTGGCAGGCGGTTCTGGCGCGTAACCCGGAGGCCGATGATCAGTTTGTTTTCGCCGTACTGACCACCGGGATTTTTTGCCGTCCCTCCTGCACGGCGCGCCATGCCCTGCGGCAAAATGTGCGCTTTTACCCGGATGCGGGCCACGCGGCGGCGGCCGGATTCCGTCCGTGCAAGCGTTGCCAGCCGGATAAGGCGCACCCGCAGCAACAGCGGCTGGAGAAAATCGCCCGTGCCTGCCGTCTGCTGGAACAAGAGCAACCGATCACGCTGGCTGCGCTGGCGGAACAGCTAGCCATGAGTCCTTATCATTTTCACCGCCTGTTTAAATCCATTACCGGGATGACGCCAAAAGCCTGGCAACTGGCTTTTCGCGCCCGGCGTCTGCGGGCCCGGCTTGCGGAAAACGAAACCGTGACTGGCGCTGTGCTGGCTGCAGGTTTCCCGGATAGCAGCAGTTATTACCGCCATGCAGACGCCTCGCTGGGAATGACCGCCAGGCAGTTTCGCCGGGGCGGGGAGGCGATCGCGGTTTGCTATACCGTGAGCGAGTGTTCACTGGGGCGATGTCTGGTGGCTGAGAGTGAGCGGGGGATTTGTGCCATTTTGCTGGCCGACAGTGATGAGCAGTTGATGACAGAACTGGCGGGGCTTTTTCCGCATGCCCAGCGTGAACAAGGCAGTGCAGAATTTATACAACGCGTCACCCAGGTTATCCATCGCCTGGAAAATGCCGATAGTCCGTTCAGCTTGCCGCTGGATCTACGTGGCACGGCATTCCAGTTACAGGTTTGGCAGGCGTTGCGTGAGATCCCTGCGGGTGAAACGCTAAGTTATCAGGCGCTGGCGCAGAAGATAGGCAAGCCCGGCGCGGTTCGCGCAGTTGCCAGCGCCTGCGCGGCGAATAAACTGGCGATTATTGTGCCATGCCATCGCGTGGTACGCGGCGATGGCGCGATCTCTGGCTATCGTTGGGGAACAGCGCGTAAAGCACTGTTGCTGAAACGCGAAACGAAGAAAGAGGAGACCTGATGCTCGATCTGTTTGCCGATCATGAACCCTGGCAGGAGCCGCTGGCGAGCGGGGCGGTGGTGTTGCGACGATTTGCCCTGCCGCATGTCGAAGCCCTGATGCGAGGCATTGCAGCCGTAACCAGTCAGTCGCCGTTGCGCCATATGGTGACGCCAGGCGGTTATACCATGTCCGTGGCGATGACCAACTGCGGCTCGCTCGGCTGGACCACCGATCAACGCGGTTATCTGTATGCCCCGATCGATCCGCAAACCCGGCAACCCTGGCCGGCGATGCCTGAAGCATTCCGGCTGCTTTGCCAGCAGGCCAGTAGCGCTGCGGGCTACCCGGATTTCCGCCCGGACGCCTGTTTAATAAATCGCTATGCCCCGGGCGCAAAATTGTCGCTGCATCAGGATAAGGATGAGCCAGACCTGCGTGCACCCATTGTTTCGGTTTCTCTCGGCTTACCGGCCATCTTCCAGTTTGGCGGAATTAAGCGAAACGATCCGCTACAGCGGTTGATGCTTGAACACGGGGATATCGTGGTGTGGGGCGGCGAATCGCGGCTCTTTTATCACGGTATTGCGCCGCTGAAGGGGGGGTATCACCCGGTGACCGGCGAATGTCGTTATAACCTGACGTTTCGCCAGGCCAGTCCCGCTAAACAAAAATAAGAATTATTCTTGATGTAAAACGACAGCCGTTTAAACTGCTGGCTGTTTTTGTTGACCGGGTCGTTTTATGGAACTCCTCCTTCTTGTCTGGCGGCAGTACCGCTGGCCATTTGTGGCTGTGTTGATGCTCTCACTGGCCAGCGCGGCATTTGGCATCGGACTCATTGCCTTTATTAACCAGCGGTTAATCGAAACGGTGGATTTGTCGCTCACCGTGTTGCCGGAATTTTTGGGGCTATTGCTGTTGCTGATGGCGGTCACACTGGGATCGCAGCTGGCGCTGACCACGCTCGGCCACCATTTTGTCTTCCGGTTGCGTAGCGAATTTATCAAGCGCATCCTGGATACGCCGGTTGAACGTATTGAACAACTGGGCAGCGCCTCGCTGCTGGCTGGGCTGACCAGCGATGTCCGTAATATCACCATTGCTTTCGTCCGTTTGCCTGAGTTAGTACAAGGCATCATTCTGACCATCGGATCGTCTCTCTACCTGGCGACCCTCTCCGGCAAAATGTTGCTGATCACCGCGTTGTGGATGGCACTGACCATCTGGGGTGGTTTTATGCTGGTTTCCCGCGTGTATAAGCACATGGCAACGCTACGTGAAACGGAAGATAAGCTGTATAACGATTTCCAGACCGTGCTGGAAGGGCGCAAAGAGCTGAACCTGAACCGCGAACGAGCTCAACATATCTTTGAAAAGATGTACCTGCCGGACGCCCGCGAGTATCGCCACCACATTATCCGTGCCGACACCTTCCACCTGAGCGCGGTCAACTGGTCAAACATCATGATGCTGGGTGCCATTGGCCTGGTCTTCTGGATGGCAAACAGTCTGGGCTGGGCGGACACCAACGTGGCGGCGACCTATTCCTTAACGCTGCTATTCCTGCGCACGCCGTTGCTCTCGGCTGTAGGCGCACTGCCCACATTATTGAGCGCGCAGGTCGCGTTTAATAAGCTGAAACAATTTGCGCTGGCGCCCTGGCAGGCGGAATTCCCGCGCCCGCAGGCGTTCCCGAACTGGCAAACGCTGGAGCTGCGCGATGTGACCTTCAACTATCAGGATAACGACTTTGCCATTGGCCCGGTCAACATGACGCTGCAGCGTGGTGAATTGGTGTTCCTGATCGGCGGTAACGGCAGCGGTAAGTCGACGCTGGCGATGCTACTCACCGGACTTTATCAGCCGGTTTCCGGCCAGATCCTGCTTGATGGCAAACCCATGGCGCACGACCGGCCGGAGGATTACCGCAAACTGTTCTCAGCGGTGTTCACCGATGTCTGGTTGTTTGACACGCTGCTTGGGCCGGAAGGCAATCCGGCCGATCCGGCGCTGGTGGCTAAGTGGCTGGAACAGCTGAAAATGTCACACAAGCTGGAGCTGAACAACGGCAAGATCCTCAACCTGAAGCTGTCAAAAGGGCAGAAAAAGCGCGTTGCGTTGCTGCTGGCGCTTGCTGAAGAGCGCGATATCTTGCTGCTTGACGAATGGGCTGCCGACCAGGATCCGCACTTCCGCCGTGATTTTTACCAGGTATTGCTGCCGCTGATGCAGCAGATGGGAAAAACCATTTTCGCCATCAGCCATGACGACCATTACTTCACTCATGCCGATCGTCTACTGGAAATGCGCGATGGTCAACTGACGGAACTGGTCGGCGAAGAGCGTGAAAAAGCCTCCCGCGATGCGGTAGCCCGCACTGCCTGATGTTTACAGCCCCCTTGTTTTGCGGGGCTTTGCTGATTTTTTGCCCGAACGCCCCCGCGGTTTATTATTTTTTACAAAGCCTGCCGCTATGCTTAATGCTGTCCAGCTTCGCTGTGCCGGAGCGTTTTGCCATTCAGAGATAGCTCAATGTCAGTTACCAAGAAAAACAGCGTCAAACTGCGTGATGAGGAACGAGCTCGTCTGATTTGGCTGCTGACCACGCATAAAGCCCTTACGGCGGCACTGCTGGGGGAAGTTTCCCCCATCGAACAGCTCGACAGTGAAGCGCTTGAGCAGGATCTGGTCGAAGTCCGGGCGCTTGCTGCCCACCTGCCGCCACCGGATCTGGCCGATACGCTTGAGGCGTTGCCGGTTGATGAGCGCCACGCCTTATGGCGGCTGGTGGAGGATGATAAGCGTGGCAAAGTGCTGCTCGAAGCTTCGGAAAACGTCTGGGGCGATCTGATTGACGAGATGAGTGACCGGGCATTACTCGATACGCTGGAAACCCTCGACATTAATGATCAAATCTGGCTGGTGCAGAATCTGCCGCGTAACCTGACCGGCAGGTTAATGGCGACGTTGCCTCCAGCGGAACGTGCGCGTGTCCGGCAGGTGATGCGTTACGGCAAAAACTGCGTTGGTGCGATCATGGAGTTCGAGGTGATCACCGTACGTTCGGAAGTGACGCTGGCGGCAGTGCAACGCTATTTGCGACGGCTGGGCAAGATGCCCGAAAACACCGACAAACTGTTTGTTATTGGGCGGGATAACCGTCTGACAGGCGAACTGGGGCTACAAACAATATTGCTGAATGCTGCGGGCAAGCGGGTCAGCGAAGTGATGGATGCCGACCCGGTGAGTTTCTCGCCGGAAGATGAAGCAGAAAAAGTCGCCCGCACCTTTGAACGTGACAACCTGCTTAGCGCTGCCGTGGTAGACAATGATGGCATGCTGATGGGGCGTCTGACCATCGATGAGATTGTCGATGTGGTGTATGAAGAGACGGATAACGATTTGCGTCAGATGAGCGGCCTCAGCACGGAAGAGGATGTTTTTGCGCCGGTGAGTAAAGCAGTGAAGACCCGTTGGGTCTGGCTGGCGACCAATTTATGCACGGCCTTTATTGCCTCGCGAGTGATTGACGGCTTCGAACATACCATTTCACAACTGGTGGCGCTGGCATCATTAATGCCGATTGTCGCTGGTATCGGGGGGAATACGGGTAATCAGACCATTACCATGATTGTTCGTGCGCTGGCAGTTCAGAACATTCAGCCGGGCAACATTACCTTCCTGATCCTGCGTGAGATGGGGGTGGCGTTAATCAACGGACTGGTGTGGGGCGGGATTATGGGCGGTGTCACCTGGTGGCTGTATGACGATGCAGCGCTCGGCGGCGTCATGACGCTGGCAATGGTGCTGAACCTGCTAATGGCTGCGCTCATGGGGGTCTTGATCCCGATGATGATGACCCGACTGGGACGCGACCCGGCTGTCGGCTCAAGCGTGATGATCACGGCTATCACCGATACCGGGGGCTTCTTTATTTTTCTTGGGCTGGCGACGATTTTTCTGCTGTAGCGCCTGCTGTGCTGCGCCATTTCGCTGGTGTTAACGCCAGCGTTATCAGCCCGGCGGCGACACCAATTGCCAGATTACCGGTGCTGACAGTGGCCGCGACTGTCACCAGCATAACTACCGTTTCAACCAGGGGCGCCCGTTTCAGCGTGGCAGGTTGCAGGCTGCCCCAGTTAAAGGTTTTAAATGCCACAATCACCATAATCCCCGCCAGGACTGCCATTGGGATTTTCGCCATCACTTCACTTAGCGCGGTGACCAGCAGCAGTAAAACCAGACCTGCAGCCACCGTTGACAGACGGGTGCGGCCTTTACCCATCTCCACATTGACAATGGTCTGCCCAATCATCGCGCAGCCGGCAATACCGCCATAACAGCCCGCCAGGATATTCGCAATGCCCAGCCCGGTGCTTTCCCGCCCTTTGGCGGAGGGCGTGTGGGTGAGATCGTCGACCAGTTTGGCGGTCAGCAACGACTCCATTAACCCGACAAAAGCGATGCTTAACGCGCACGGCCAGACGATGCTCAGGGTGTGCAGATCAAACGGTACCAACCATGGCGTCAGGCCTGGCAGGCCACCACGCAGTGATCCTTCATCGCCAACGGTGGGCAATAACTGGCCCGAGAACACGGTGAAGGCGGTTAATAACACAATGGCAATAAGCGGCGAGGGGATGCTTTTAACCCAACGCGGCAGCCACAGCACAATCAGCAGCGTTAGCACGAACAGTGCCAGTATCAGCGGGTCGCGGCGCCAGAAGTGGGGAACCTGGGCGAAGAAAATCAGGATACCGAGCGCGTTCACAAAACCGGTCATCACAGCATGCGGAATAAAGCGCATCAGGCGCGCCATTCCGGTCAGGCCGAACACAATCTGGATGGCACCTGCAAGTAACACCGCAGGTAAAATGTATTCCACCCCGTTCTGATGAACCATCGGTCCGATAACCAGAGCGACTGACCCTGCGGCAGCCGTGACCATTGCCGGACGTCCGCCCAGTAATGACATACCCAGGCACAGCACGACGGAGGCGATCAGACTGACTTTGGGATCAACGCCCGCAATCACCGAGAAGGAGATAACTTCCGGGATCAGTGCTAATGCGGTCAGGACTCCGGCCAGCACTTCGCGGCTGAACAGTTGCGGCGACCGCAGGACGTGGCTGAGTTGATGAGCAGAAAGAGGGGTTTTTTCGGTCATAAGGATCCGCGGGTGAGTCTTGCCATCATGATGCAGGCAAACGGCATCCATGCGATTGGCAAAGCGCAGGATGATAGCAGATTTCACCCGCTAAAGACCAGCAATAAGTGTTAAAACTAATGCAAAAAATCAACTTATTAGTAACATTTATACAATGGAAATTTAATGATTAAACATTATTTAAATCTCAGATTTTAAGTGCTACGTTAAGAGCGCTAACGACTTTACCCTCAATAAATGCGAATAAAGCAGCACTAAAAGTAAGGCAATGACAACATGAAAAAAATGACTGCCAGACTGTTTTCGATGGCTGTCGGGCTAAATGCTGTCTCGAAAGCAGCAAAAGGTTCCGCATCGAAAGAGCAGGAAACAGATGTGCTTTTAATTGGTGGTGGGATCATGAGCGCCACATTGGGAACCTGGCTTGCGGAGCTGGAGCCCGACTGGTCGATTACGATGGTAGAGCGGCTGGATGCCCTTGCGGAGGAGAGCTCCAACGGTTGGAACAATGCCGGTACCGGGCACGCCGCATTAATGGAACTGAACTACACGCCGCAAAGCGCGGATGGATCGATCAGTATCAAAAAAGCGATTGAAATCAACGAAGCGTTTCGTATTTCTCGCCAGTTTTGGGCGCACCAGGTGAAGACCGGTGTGCTGCGCGAACCGCGCTCCTTTATCAATACCGTACCGCATATGAGCCTGGTGTGGGGCGATGACAACGTTAACTTCCTGCGCGCCCGCTACAAAGCATTGCAGCAGAGTTCGCTGTTCCGCGGTATGCGCTATTCCGAAGACCCGCAACAGATAAAAAAATGGGCGCCGCTGGTGATGGAAGGGCGCGATGCAAAACAGAAAATTGCCGCGACACGCACCGAAATTGGCACTGATGTGAACTTCGGTGAACTGACCCGTCAGATGATTGGTTCGTTGCAGAAAAAAGAGAACTTCTCGCTGCAACTGGGCACCGAAGTGCGTGGCCTTAAACGCAATGCTGACAACAGCTGGACAGTGACACTGCATGCGCTAAAAGGCGGCGGTGAACAGGTCATTAAGGCGAAATTTATCTTTATTGGTGCCGGTGGCGCGGCGTTGAAGCTGTTGCAGGAATCCGGTATCCCGGAAGCGGCGGATTATGCCGGTTTCCCGGTGGGGGGGCAATTTCTGGTGTCGGAAAACCCGGAAGTGGTCAATCACCATCTGGCGAAAGTCTATGGCCAGGCTACTGTCGGCGCGCCGCCGATGTCTGTGCCGCATATTGATACGCGTATTATTGATGGCAAACGTGTCCTGCTGTTCGGGCCGTTCGCCACCTTCTCGACCCGCTTCCTGAAGAATGGTTCGCTGTGGGATTTGCTACGGTCGACCAACACCTCGAATCTGCTGCCCATGCTGACGGTGGGGATGACCAACTTCAGTCTGGTGAAATACCTGGTGAGCCAGGTGCTGCAAAATGAAGACGATCGCTTTGATGCGCTGCGCGAATATTACCCGCTGGCGATGAAAGAGGACTGGCGTTTGTGGCAGGCTGGTCAGCGTGTCCAGATCATCAAGCGCGAGCCGGGTAAGGGTGGGGTATTACGTTTAGGCACCGAAGTGGTGAGCGATAAGGAAGGGACGATTGCCGCGCTGCTGGGCGCATCGCCTGGCGCTTCTACCGCCGCGCCCATTATGCTGGAGCTGATGGAGAAAGTGTTCACCGAACGTTTTGCTTCTGAACGCTGGCAGGCAAAACTGAAGGAGATCATCCCTTCTTTTGGTACGGAGCTGAACGGCAATGTTGACGCTGCTGATGAAGAACTGCGTTACACCAGCGAGATCCTCGGGCTGAAATGCGACGAGTCACTGGTTGCCGATGTCACGCCGCCGGTGCAGAAACCGTTGGTGCATCCGCAGAGTGACAGTGAAACGGTGGCCGATATCGCCCTGTGAACTGAGTATCACTGTGATAAAAATCCTGGCTAACCCGCCGGGATTTTTTTTTGCAGCGTATGCACAGCGCCGCGGTGTCACTCATTGCAGGTTTTACCTTTCCCTGATCGCAGGCATAAAAAAACCAGCCGTAAGAGGCTGGTTTTTCGGGGGAATTTTGGTCGGCACGAGAGGATTTGAACCTCCGACCCCTGACACCCCATGACAGTGCGCTACCAGGCTGCGCTACGTGCCGACATGTGGCGCTAATAGTACCCTTTTCGTCGCTGAATGCAAGTGAAGGGCAGACTGAGTGATTTATAATTAATCAATCAGTTAGCGATAAAACGTTTTTCATCCGTCAGAACCTGCAACAGCAAACTGAGTTGCGGTTTCTGCTCGCGCACTTTATTGCCCTGCGCATCCCAGGTCTGGTAATTGCCATTCTGGCCAAGCACCAGGGTCATTTCCGGCGTGGTAATTGCCAGCGTGTCGCCATTGGCAGCGGTGACCCAATTGTTACGCCGTGTGGCATTGAACAGATCCTGCCCCTGCGAATATTCATTCGCCGGTGTGCTGACGTGCAGCAAACGCTGCATCAGCGTGGTCATTATATCTTTATGATCCGTCAGCTTATTGATGTGCTGAGCCGGTGTGCCTGGCCAGTGAACAACCAGCGGCACATGCAGCGTGCTACGTGACCAGTCGAAACGGCTGGCCTCTTTGCTTTCCGGGATACCGCGCCCGGCGGTAATGATCACCACCGTATCATCGAGCTTGCCAGAGGCGCGCAGCGCATCAATGACGCGGGCGATTTGTGCATCCACATCGGATGCCGCACGGCTGTATTTGCGAGCAAAGCCCTGCTGGTTGCTGTCCAGCGAGGCGGTGCCATTAAGCGACACCCAGGAGAACCAGCGGTTGTCATCCTGCGCATAGTGGCTCAGCCAGTTAATCCATTGATCGGCAGTTTGCTCATCGCTTTGCGGTTTTGCGGCCGGCAGTGAGAAGTCAGACAGCAATGCCTGGCGGTAGAGTGGGCTGCTAAAGCCGTCTGAAGAGAACAGGCCTAACTGATAGCCCTGCTGGTTGAACGCGGTGATCAGCGCCGCCGGAATACGCGCTGAGAGTACGCCATCCATATAGCTTGGCGAAATACCGTAGAACAGCCCGAAGTAGCCGCTATCGGCGGTATTGCCGGAGCTCATATGTTGGGTGAAGCTCACATTCTGCTGGGCAAAACTCGCCAGTTGCGGCATCTGTTTTTCATAGCGCGAATAGTTAAGGCCATCAACGGTAATTAACAGGACGTTATGCCCGGCGCCCATATCCTGATAACGCAGCTCACTGAGCGGATACTGCACGGACACGGCTTCCGGATTGCCTTGTTCCACCAGCCGACGCTGATAATCCTGCGCATCCAGCAGGCCGTGTTTTTCCAGAAAACGCCGCGCGGTCATCGGGTAAGAGAGCGGCAAGTTGGCGCGCTGCATGGTGATTGGGCGATAGAAATTGGCATCCGCCCAGATGTACATTACATGAGTGGCAACAAAGGCGACAAAGAAGAAGACGGCCAGCGGTTTGGCATAATGGCGACGGCGGGTGAGGCTGCGCAGCTTTTGCCAGCTCCAGGTCGCGAACAGCATTTCAATCAGCAGGATCACCGGCACGCTGATAAACATTAACTGCCAGTCACGCGCCGTTTCGTTCTGATCCGGGTTAATCACCAGCTCCCAGACGACGGGATTTAAATGCAGGTGGAAACGGGTAAAGACTTCGCTGTCAATCAACAACAGCGTCATGCCCATGGTGGCGAAGATAGCCGACAACACGCGCATCAATCGCTGTGACATGACAATAAACGTCAATGGAAACAGAATCAGCAGATAGGCGGCGAAGACCAGAAAACTGAAGTGCCCTACCACGCTTAAATAAGAGTAGATTCGGCCCGAAAGGGTAGTGGGCCAGTCGGCGACAAACAGATAGCGGCTACCCAGTACGATGGACAACAAAATGTTGAACAACGCAAACCAGTGCCCCCAGCTCACCATCTGGGAGACTTTTTCAAAATAGCGCTGACGATTCGTCACCATAAACTCTTGTTAATTCCCTTAATGCGCTTTGTCGTCGCCAATGGACGATTGTAACGCCTGAGCGAATGACCTGGCGATAGCCTGACGCTGGGCGGGCGCAACGCTGGTGTTAATCAGGTTGGTTACCATATTGCCCAGCACCATCAGGGACAGGTCGGTCGGCGCTTTGTGTTTTTCCAGCACGTTGGCCAGCTTAGTGAGCAGTTCTTCAACGTGTGCATCGCTGTAACGGGAGATTTGTGGCATAAATCGACATCAGTTTATGTTGGTTCATGAAAGGGCAACATATTACCGTAGCAACAGCTTTTTTTCTGCTTTTTTATCTGCTGTTGCACAGTCGCGTTGGTGGTGGTTGAATACCGCGGTCTAAAAGGAGAGTTTATCATGAGTCTGGACATCAACCAGATTGCCCTGCATCAGCTTATCAAACGCGATGAGCAAACCCTTGAGCTGGTGCTGCGCGATTCTTTGCTGGAACCAACACCGCCCGTTGAAGAGATGGTCGAAGAGTTGCACCGGGTCTATAGCGCGAAAAACAAAGCGTATGGCCTGTTCAACGAAGAGAGCGAGCTGGCGCAGGCGCTGCGCTTGCAACGTCAGGGTGAAGAAGAGTTTCTCGCGTTCAGCCGTGCGGCGACCGGACGTTTACGTGATGAGCTGGCGAAATACCCCTTTGCTGATGGCGGTATTGTCCTGTTTTGCCACTACCGTTATCTCGCGGTGGAATACCTGCTGGTGGCGGTGCTGAACAACTTAAGCAGCATGCGCGTGAATGAGAATCTGGATATCAGCTCCACGCATTATCTTGATATAAATCATGCGGATATCGTCGCCCGAATTGACCTGACCGAGTGGGAAACCAACCCGGAATCCAGCCGTTACTTAACCTTCCTGAAAGGTCGCGTTGGGCGTAAGGTCGCCGATTTCTTTATGGATTTTCTTGGCGCCAGCGAAGGGCTGAACGCCAAAGCGCAAAACCGCGGTTTGCTGCAGGCGGTGGATGATTTCACCGCCCAGGCGGAGCTGGATAAATCCGAGCGCCAGACGGTACGCCAGCAGGTTTACACCTACTGCAATGAACAGTTGCAGGCCGGTGAAGAGATTGAACTGGCGTCGTTGTCGAAAGAGCTGGCAGGCGTGAGCGAAGTCAGCTTCGAAGAGTTTACTGCCGGCCAGGGCTACGAGCTGGAAGACAGTTTCCCGGCCGACCGCAGCACGCTGCGCCAGCTGACCAAATACGCGGGCAGCGGTGGCGGGTTGACCATTAATTTCGATGCCTTGTTACTGGGCGAACGTATTTTCTGGGATCCGGCAACCGATACGCTGACCATCAAAGGCACGCCGCCAAACCTCCGCGACCAGCTGCAACGCCGTCTTAACGGCGGAAAATAATCCTCAAAACCTGCTGACTGGCAGGTTTTTTCTTTGCGAGCCACGGGAGCTGTTTTAACGATGACGCATCCGCCAGGTATCGACTTTGTATTGCTGCGCACTGTGTTGCGCAAACATGCGCTGCTGTTTTGTCTGCTTTTGGGCCTGGGCGCTATTTTTCTGACCGCTTCGCTGCTGCTGTATTTCCATGCCTGGTTACCCGATGAAACGCACACTATTGCGGGCATTATTGGGATTGCGGTCTTTTTTCTTTGTGGTCTGTTTCTGGTCGGCTTTGCAGTGACGTCAAACATCAGCAGTGTGCGTTATTACTATGCCAGCGGGCTGTTACGCCAGCACGGTGTTAATACCAGCGGGACAGTGCTGAAGAAAACGCGTCTGGCCCACAACGGTAAAGTCGGCAACAAAGTGGATGATCACGGCGAAAAAGACGATATCGAAATTGATGAGCTGGAGTTACGCGTCCATTTTCATTTTGACTATGCAGGGCAACGCTGGGAAGGGGAGGACCTGCTGAACCAGGAGCCGCTTTTTGATGCGCTAACGGAAGGGCAGACTGTTCCGCTGCGCATGCTGCCCTGGGCGCCGTCTCAGGCGATGATCCGCCAGCGCACACTGCTTAAGCAGGTCATGCACCGGCAGTCAGATGAAGGGGATGAACCGCGTATGGGTCAGCCATTGATGGACGGCGAACAGGCATAAAAAAACCCCGCCGTAGCGGGGTTTCTTCAACTTGTCGGCGATTAAGCGCGAACGAAGTCGATGTGAGACAGTTTCGGTTTGTACGGGTGACGCTGTACAGCCTGAACTTTCACTTTTACTTCTTTGCCATCAACAGCGATGGTCACTACTTCGCTATAGAACTCAGCTTTGGACTGCAGGTTCCACAGTTTGTCGTGGTCCAGTTCGATAGCGATCGGCGCTTCAGTTCCACCGTAAACGATAGCCGGGAACTTGTTAGCTGCGCGCAGGCGGCGGCTCGCACCCTTACCCTGCTCTTTACGTACGTCTGCATTGATAGTAAACATTTAAATCTCTCTTTAATAAATCCTGTTACAGGCGACCCAGCAACAGGCAGATGATCGGCTTTCGCGGATGCAAAAGCGGGCGGTATTCTATCCCCGAATGTTCGATACATCAATCAAAAGCACGTTTATCCACGTAATTCATGCGCCCGACGGAAACGGCCTTCATAATCGAACACTTTTTCACGCACTTGCCAGAACTGGCCTTTCATCCGCGCCACCACAAAGTCGGGATGGCGCAGCAGCGCTTGCTGGGCGACGATATCGCGAGCCACAATCCAACGCAGCGGCATGCCGGGAGTACGGGTATGCGGGCGGATAAATAGCTGTTCGAAGGCGGTACGCTGCGCGGGTGTCTGTAGACGGAAGCGCTCACTGACATCCGCGCCATCTTCATCGTAATAGGTGATTTTCAGCCATTCGCCTTTCTCGTCCGCGCCGTTCTGGAGCGTCATACCACTGCAGCGCAGCACCAGCGCATCTTTCAGTTTCAGCGCTGCTTTCAGCATATCGTCAGGATCGACCAGCACCGTGTCGCAACTGCGGCAGCGACGGGCAGCAATGTCATTTTCTGCATGACACTGCGGGCAGTTTTTAAAGCGAAAGCGGTAATCACACTGTTCGCGATGACCTTCATCATCTTCCAGCCAGCCCTGGCAGCGGCGGCCAAAATGCTCAATGAGCGTGCCATCCGCGGTGGTTTTACCCCAAAAGGTGTTGGCGAAACCACAGGCAGGGCAGAACACCTGTACCGGCACATTGTCGCTTTTGCCTTTTGGCGCACCGATCTCCGGCGCGTAAAGGTCGTGCGGGTTCCCCGCATAATCAAGGATAAGACAGTCGGTTTTGCCCGGCGAAAGCCGAAGACCGCGGCCAACGATTTGCTGATACAGGCTGACGGATTCTGTCGGACGTAATATGGCGATCAGGTCGACATGCGGCGCATCGAAACCGGTGGTCAATACTGCCACGTTGACCAGATAACGGAATTGCTGGTTTTTGAAGGTATCGATTAACGCATCGCGTTGTGGGCCAGGCGTCTCTCCGGTAATCAGTGCAGCCTCGTCCGCGGGGAGTAACCCGGTGATCTCCCGCGCATGCTCAACGGTCGCGGCAAAAATCATTACCCCTTTGCGCGTCTGCGCAAACTCAATAATCTGACTAATGATATGCGGAGTAATTCGCTGCTGTTTTTTCAGTTCCCGGTTCAGATCTGCTTCACTGAACAGACCGTTGCTCTGCGCCTGTAAGCGGCTGAAATCATACTGTACAACGGGCATGTCCAGCCGCTCTGGCGGTGTGAGATAACCGTGCTTGATCATATAGCGCAGCGGCAGCTCATAAATGCAGTCGCGAAACAGCGCCTTTTCGTCGCCGCGCACCATGCCATGGTAATGAAAGCGATAAATCCAGCCTTTGCCCAGCCGGAAAGGGGTAGCGGTTAAACCCAGCAGTCGTAAGTGAGGGTTCACCTTACGCAGATGGGCCAGGATCTGCTGATACTGGCTGTCATCGTCATCGCTGATGCGATGGCACTCATCCACCACCAGCAGTGAAAATTCACCCTGAAATTGCGCCAGATTGCGCGCCACCGATTGCACACTGCCAAACACCACTTTTCCGTTACTTTGTTTGCGTTTTAATCCGGCAGCAAAGATATCTGCTTCCAGCCCAAGGGCAATGTATTTGGCATGGTTTTGTGCGACCAGTTCTTTCACATGCGCCAGCACAAGCACGCGACCGCGTGCCAGACGCGCCAGTTCGGCGATGACCAGGCTTTTTCCGGCCCCGGTCGGTAGCACGATCACCGCCGGTTCAGCATGTTGACGAAAATGGGCGAGGGTGGCATCCACCGCTTCGCGTTGATAGGGGCGCAGCGTAAAAGTCATTGTCTCGATGAGGGTTGCAGGTAGACGGCGCATAGTATGCCACGGATCTTTCCCTTGAGTGGTGTATGATGGCCGCTATACTACTCACGTTTATTACGTCTTTTTTGGGCTCATTGCCCGCATCCAGCACCATACAGGCAAAAAAATTTCATGCGACTTGATAAGTTTATCGCTCAGCAGCTCGGCGTAAGCCGCGCCATTGCCGGGCGTGAAATCCGTGCTCACCGTGTCACTGTTAATGGCGACGTTGTGCGTGATACGGCATTTAAACTGCTGCCCGAACACGATGTCGAATACGATGGCAATACGCTGGTGCAGCAAAATGGCCCGCGCTACTTTATGCTGCACAAACCGGAAGGTTACGTTTGCTCAACCGACGATCCGGATCACCCGACGGTACTCTATTTTCTTGATGAGCCGGTTGCACACAAGCTGCATGCCGCCGGGCGTTTGGATATTGACACTACCGGGCTGGTGCTGATGACCGACGACGGCCAGTGGTCACACCGTATTACCTCGCCGCGCCATCATTGTGAAAAAACCTATCTGGTGACGCTCGAATCCCCGGTAAGCGACGACACGGCAGAACACTTTGCCCGTGGTGTACAGCTGCACAACGAAAAAGATCTCACCAAACCCGCCGTGCTGGAAGTAGTAACACCGAATCAGGTCCGTCTGACCATCAGCGAAGGTCGTTATCATCAGGTTAAGCGCATGTTTGCCGCTGTCGGTAATCATGTGGTGGGTCTGCATCGCGAGCGCATTGGCGCTATTGCGCTGGATGCGGATTTAGCACCCGGTGAGTATCGTCCGCTGACAGAAGAAGAAATTGCCAGTATCGGCATGCCCCCACGCTAATATCAGGAGACTGACGTGACCTCAAGGCCACACTCTTCGCTAAGCATTGTGTTTATTCTTGGGCTGCTGGCAATGCTTATGCCGCTGTCCATCGATATGTATCTTCCTGCGCTTCCGGTGATTGCAGAGCAATTCGGTGTGCCGGCGGGCAGTGCGCAGATGACGCTGAGTACCTATATTCTGGGGTTTGCGGTCGGTCAGTTGCTATATGGCCCGATGGCCGACAGCATCGGGCGTAAGCCAGTCATTCTTGGCGGTACCCTGATCTTTGCTGCTGCGGCGGTGGCCTGTGCGCTGGCGCAGAGTATTGATCAATTGATCACGATGCGTTTTTTCCATGGCCTTGCGGCAGCGGCGGCCAGCGTGGTGATCAACGCTCTGATGCGCGATATCTACCCCCGGGAAGAATTCTCGCGCATGATGTCGTTCGTTATGCTGGTGACGACAATTGCGCCGTTACTGGCACCGATGGTGGGCGGGGCGGTACTGGTCTGGTTTAGCTGGCACGCCATTTTCTGGATCCTTGCGCTGGCCGCGCTCCTGGCATCGGCGATGATCGCCATCTTTATTCGTGAAACACTGCCGGTGGATAAGCGGCATAAATTTCACCTGCGCACCACTATCGGTAACTTTGCTTCGCTGTTTCGTCATAAGCGCGTGCTGAGTTACATGCTGGCAAGCGGGTTCAGCTTTGCCGGAATGTTCTCGTTTCTGAGCGCTGGGCCGTTTGTTTACATTCAGATCAATCACGTCTCGCCGCAGGATTTTGGTTATTACTTCGCGCTGAATATCGTCTTCCTGTTTGTAACCACCATTATTAATGGCCGCATTGTGCGTCGCGTTGGCGCGCTGAACATGTTTCGCTGCGGGCTGTGGGTGCAGTTTGCCATGGCGATATGGATGGTGGTAACCGCGTTGCTGGATGTCGGGTTCTGGTCACTGGTACTTGGTGTGGCGGCGTTTGTCGGCTGTGTCTCGCTGGTAGCGTCTAATGCGATGGCCGTTATTCTTGATGAGTTTCCTCATATGGCGGGGACCGCGTCATCGCTGGCCGGGACGTTCCGTTTTGGCATTGGTGCCATCATCGGCGCGTTGTTGTCGATGGCGACATTTAACTCTGCCTGGCCAATGATTTGGTCGATCACGTTCTGCGCAACCAGCTCCATTCTCTTCTGTCTTTACGCCAGTCGCGGAAAAAAACCGGCGTAACCCTTCAGCAAAGGGAGTGAAAAGGCTCCCTTCTTTGATACATATCAACCAAAATGGTCATACCTTCTGACATGTTTGTTTCTTTTATGTAAAATCAATTAGTGTAAAAAGTCACACCATTGTAGTGAAAAAGGTTGAGTTAGATCGCAGAAACGGGTACATATACCCCAAAACCGACCCGCCGCTTACCCAAAAATAACCTGACAAAAGAGCGGCAAAACCACACGCTGCGCGGGATGTGACCTTTTCTGCGTGCCTGACAGGACGATTTGTCAATAGTGTGTTAATATAAATGTAAAATATTTGTGAAGTAAAGTGCTTCCGGGGAAAGAAAGTGAATACATTACAGCTCTCTATCATCCACCGTTTACCCCAGTGCTATCGCTGGCTCGATGGTTTTGCAGGCGCAAAAGTTGAACCGATTCCGCAAAATGGCCAGTCGGCTGATGACACGCTTGTGGCGTTGAAACTGCTGAGCCCGGACGGTGACAGTGCCTGGCCGGTCATGCATAAACTCAGCCAGGCATTAAGTGACATTGAAGTAGATTGCTCGGTGCTGGAGTGCGAAGGCGAGCCGTGTCTGTTCGTCAATTGCCAGGATGAATTTGCCGCAACCTGTCGCCTGAAAAACTTTGGCGTTGCCATTGCGGAACCCTTTTCCGGGCAGAACCCTTTCTGAACGTCAGCTTAACGAGAGAAGCTGGCGTGTATATTCCTGCTGCGGGTCGTTGAAGACACGCCAGCACTCGCCTTGTTCTACTACTTCGCCTTCCTTCAGCACGATCACCTGATGGCACAACGCGCGCACAACATGCAGATCGTGACTGATAAAGATATACGCCAGTCGGTGCGTCTCCTGTAATGATTTAAGCAAGGCCAGGATCTGCGCCTGCACGGTGCGGTCCAGCGATGACGTCGGCTCATCCAGAATAATCAACTCCGGTTTCAGGATCAGCGCACGGGCAATGGCAATACGCTGGCGCTGGCCGCCTGAGAACTCACCGGGAAAACGCCGCCGGGTTTGCGGATCCAGCCCAACTTCCTGCATAACCTCGATCACTCGCTGCTCGCGGGCGGTGCGCGTCAGCTCTGGCTGATGAACACGTAATCCCTCTTCTATAATTTGCAGCACATTTAAACGCGGATTCAGCGCAGAGTTAGGATCCTGAAAAACGACCTGAATACGGGGGCGGACGGGCAGCATCTGCTTACGGCCCCACTGATGCAACGGGTGACCATCAAAGAGTATCGTCCCGCGTGACGCCACCAGCCGCAAGAGTGCAAGGCCTGTTGTGCTTTTACCGGAGCCGGACTCACCCACCAGTCCGACTGTCTCGCCTGGGCGCAGACTAAAACTGATATTCTTAACTACCTGATTGTGATCAACCACGCGGCGAAAAACCCCTTTACGAATGGGGAAGCTGACACCGAGATTGTTCACCTGCAACAGCGGTGGCGTGCCTGGCGGCAACGCAACGGGATCCCCCGCAGGTTCACTGTTCAGCAGGCGCTGGGTATAAGGATGGGTCGGGGCGCTGAACAGGGCGGGCGCGTTGTTTTGCTCCACACATTGCCCGTTTTGCATCACCGCCACGTTATCGGCCAGTTTACGCACGATGCTCAAATCATGGGTGATGAATAGCAGGCCCATGTTCAGTTCATCACGCAATTCGCGCAGCAGCGCCAGGATCTGCGCCTGGACGCTGACATCCAGTGCGGTGGTCGGTTCATCGGCAATGAGCAGCTCCGGGCGTGTCAGCAGTGCCATGGCGATCATCACACGCTGGCGTTCGCCGCCGGAAAGCTGATGCGGAAAATCACCCAACCGGCTGCGGGCATTGCGGATGCCGACGCGATCGAGGCAGTCGAGGATCTCTGCGCGTGCCGCTTCCCGTCGCATGCCGCGATGCAGCGATAACACTTCATACAGTTGCTTCTCCAGTGTATGCAGCGGGTTAAGTGAAACCATCGGCTCCTGGAAGATCATTGCGATTTTGTTGCCGCGTATACCCCGCATGATGCGTTCGCTGGCATGCAGCAGCGACTCGCCATGAAACAAAATATCTCCGGACGGGTATTCAACCGGCGGGGAGGGCAACAGCCGCAGAACAGACAGCGCGCTGACGCTTTTACCGGAGCCGGATTCACCCACCAGCGCCAGCGTTTCTCCCGCTTCAATCGCTAGCGATAAATTCCTGACAACAGTATGGGATTGGTTTTGCTGGCGAAAAGCAATGGTCAGGGAGTCAATACTCAGCAGAGGAGAGGCCATCTTACACCGCCTTATTGGGATCAAACGCGTCGCGCACCGCTTCGCCAATGAAAATCAGCAACGAAAGCAGCAGGGCGGTGGAAATAAAAGCGGCAATCCCCAGCCAGGGAGCCTGTAAGTTGTTTTTGCCTTGCAGGAGTAACTCACCGAGCGAGGGCGACCCCAACGGCAGACCAAAGCCCAAAAAGTCGAGCGAGGTGAGCGTCGCGACAGAACTACACAGAATAAAGGGCAGCAACGTTAACGTAGCAACCATCGCATTTGGCAGCATATGACGGAGCATTATGCCACGATCGCTGACGCCTAACGCCTGTGCCGCGCGGATGTAGTCAAAGTTGCGAGTGCGCAGAAACTCGGCGCGCACCACGCTAACCAGTGCCATCCAGCCAAACAGCACGGTGATGCCTAACAGCCACCAGAAACCCGGCTGAATCACGCTGGAGAGCAAAATAATCAAAAACAGCGTTGGCATGCCGGACCACACTTCAATAAAGCGTTGCCCCCAGAGATCGATTTTACCGCCGTAATACCCCTGGATCGCGCCTGCAAGCACACCAATCACGCTTGAGCAAAACGTGAGCATCAGGCCGAACAGCAAAGAGATTCGCGTGCCGTAGAGAATACGCGCCAGCACATCTCCGCCATTCGCGTCGGTGCCCAGCCAGTTTTTTGCCGAGGGTGGGGACGGGAAGGGCTCGGTGGTAGCATAGTTGATGCTGCGTGCGCCAAAGCGCACCGGTGCCCACAGAACCCAGCCTCGCTCGTCGAGCTGCTTACGTAACCACGGATCCTGATAATCGGCGGGTGTCGCAAAGGGGCCGCCGTAGTCACTTTCGCTGTAATCTTTGACAATCGGGGCATACCAGCGGCCCTCATAGCGCACCAGCAACGGCTTATCGTTAGCGACCAGTTCCGCACACAGACTGAGAATAAAAATCACTAAAAAGATCCACAGCGACCAGTATCCACGGCGGTTGTGGCGAAAACGTAGCCAGCGCGCCTGATTGACGTAGCTTAATTGAAACATCAGCGTCCCTCGAAATCGATACGCGGATCCACCAGCGTATAGCTGATGTCGCTGAGGATGTTCAGCAGCAATCCAATCAGTGTGAAAATATAAAGTGTGCCGAACATCACCGGATAATCGCGCGACACCGTCGCTTCGTAGCCCAGTAAACCGAGGCCGTTGAGCGAGAAAATCACCTCAATCAGCAGCGATCCGGTAAAAAACATGCTGATAAAGGTGGCAGGAAAACCAGCGATCACCAGCAACATGGCATTGCGGAACACATGCTTGCGCATGATATTGCGTTCGCTGACGCCCTTTGCCCGCGCGGTGACCACATACTGCTTACGGATCTCATCCAGAAAGGAGTTTTTGGTCAGCATCGTCAGGGCAGCGAAACCGCCAATTACCGTCGCCAGCACCGGCAGCGTAATATGCCACAGATAATCAAGTGCCTGTTTATACCAGGGTAATGCGTCGAAATTGCTTGAGGTCAGCCCGCGCAGGGGGAAAAGATCGTAATAACTGCCCCCTGCGAAAAAGACAATCAGCATGATGGCGAACAAAAACGCCGGGATCGCGTAACCGACAATAATCAGCGCACTGCTCCAGATATCAAAACGGCTACCGTTGTGCACCGCTTTGCGGATGCCAAGCGGGATCGACACCAGATAGATGATCAGCGTGCCCCACAAGCCCAGTGTGATGGAGACGGGCATACTTTCTTTAATCAGTTGCAGCACCGACGCGCTACGAAACAGGCTGTCGCCAAAGTCGAAGCGCAGGTAATCCCAGAGCATTTTGAAGTAACGCTCATGCAGCGGTTTATCGAAACCATAACGCTGCTTAATCTCGGCAATGACTTGCGGATCGAGGCCGCGCCCGCCGCGATAATGGCTGTCATTACTCAGGACATCACCTACGCCGGTGCGGGCATGCGTTGCGCCCATTCCACCTCCGCCGCTGCCTGGCAGTGATCCCTGATTACCGAATTCAATGGCGGCAATCGCCTGGTCCACCGGGCCACCGGGGGCTATCTGCACAATAAAGAAGTTAATGGTGATAATTGCCCAAATCGTGGGAATAATCAGTAATAAACGGCGAACGAGATACGCGCCCATCGCTTCTCCTTAACGTCTGGCAGCGGGTAATTTCGCTGCTTTGTTTACGTCATACCACCAGGTATCAAAACCGAGTGAGTAGACAGGGCGAATGCCAGGCATGGAGAACTTATCCCAGTAGGCGATGCGATCCGCTGACATGTACCACATGGGCAGCATGTAATAGTTCCAGGTCAGTACACGATCCAGCGCGCGTCCCAGCGGCAGCAGCTTTTCCTTATTCCCCTGCCAGCGGTTAATCTGCGCAATCAGATCGTCCACAGCCGGGTTTTTCACGCCCGGCGCGTTGTACGAGGAGTCGATATACTGTGAACTCCATGCGATTTGCAAATCGCCACTCGGCCACGGCTGCGCAAGCCACTGGCGCGGCATCATATCGTAGTCGCGGCTACGCATGCGGTTGGTGGCTTGTGAGTTATCCACCTGGCGGATGTCCATAGTGATACCGAGGCGCGAGAGATTGTGCTGAAATGGCAGTACCCACTGCGTGTTACCGCCGGAGGGTAGCAGCAATTCAAAGCGTAAAGGTTTACCGGTTTTCGCTTCCACGCGCTGTTGGTTTTTCAGCACCCAGCCCGCCTGTTTTAACAGCGCATCGGCTTTGAGCAGGTTTTCACGGTCATAACCATCGCCGTTCGATTTTGCCGGGGAGTAAATAGAGGTGAACACTTCCGGCGGGATCTGCGCTTTTAACGGTGCCAGCAGCGTTAGTTCATCGGCATCAGGGTAGTGACGTGCAGCGTATTCTGTGTTCTGGAAATAGCTGTTCGCCCGGCTGTATGCCCCGTAGAACAATGCTTTGTTCATCCATTCAAAATCAAAGGCCAGCGAAATGGCTTCACGCACGTGGCGATCGCTGAACACCGGGCGGGTGATATTGAACGCCAGCCAGCGCGTATTTTGCGCGGAAGTATTGGGTTGTTCATCTTTGACAATATAACCGCGGCTGAAGTTAGTGCCGATATAGCGTGTGGCCCAGTTTTTCGCATCACCTTCGCTACGTAAGTCAAAGGCGCCTGCTTTAAAGGCTTCAAACGCGACGTTATCGTCAAGATAGTAGTCATAACGAATATTATCGAAATTCCAGCGGCCGCGGTTGACTGGCAAGTCCGCTGCCCAGTAATCCCGTACACGGGTATAAGCAATATACTGGCCCATGCGCCAACTGCTGATACGGTAAGGGCCGCTACTCAGCGGCGGGCGGCTCAGCGGTTCGCTAAGCTTGTGATCTTTCCAGAAAGACTCCGGCATGATCGGCAGGGTCAGCAAGCTGAGCATGTCCTCTTTGCCCGGTTTCGCCAGCACAATGCGCACCGTTAACGGTGAGATGGCCTTCACCGTGGAGCCTTTATAAATCAGGCGGAATTGCGGCACGCCTTCTGTCATAAATTTCTGAAAAGTGAACGCCACGTCGCTGGCGCGAACAGGGGAGCCGTCATGAAAGCGCGCCCGTGGGTTAATGCTGATCTCCATCCATGAATAATCATCGGCATAGCGCGCCATCTCGGCGATAAGCGGGTAGTAGCTACCGGGTTCATCGTCGGAGGTGGTAAAGAGAGCATCGTAAAGCGATTCGGTACGCACGGCGGCATTACCGCGTAAAGCAAAACGGTTAAAGTTATCAAAGGTGCCAATGACAGAGAGTGTGACATTGCCGCCCTTGGGCGCCGCGGGATTCACATAATCAAAATGGGAAAAGTTAATGGCATATTTGGGTTCGCCAATCACGGCGAAAGAATAACTTTCTTTGATGGTTTGCGCCTGACTGACCAGACTGACAAAGGCCAACAATAACGCTGCAATGCGCACAAACTTCATTGTGTGTTCCTATGACCTGTAGCGCGCAGGGCGCACTAACTTCTTATCGCTAAATAATAAGGGAGGCCCGGCCTGATGTGAAATAATTCGCGGCTAGAGCAGAGCCTCAAATGGCGGCGCCTGCCAGTCCACAAACTGGTGTAGCGTCATCGGGCGGCTAAAATAGTAACCTTGCATAAAATGCACACCGTGTTCACGCAGCCATCTCGCTTGTTCTGGTGTTTCAACACCTTCGGCGACGGTCAGCATATTCAGCCGTTTCGCCAGGGTCAGTACGGCGTCCAGCACTGGCGACGTGATGGTTTCCATGCCGATAGCATTGACAAAGCCGCGATCTATTTTCAGGTAGTCGAGGGTAAAACGTTCAAGATAAATCAGCGCGCTGTGACCGGTGCCGAAGTCGTCAATCGCTATCTCATAACCCTCATTGCGGAGCCACTCAAACCGTTTTGTCACCTCGGTGTAACGCAACATATCGCGTTCGGTGATTTCCAGCACAATGCTGAAATGGTGTGGGGGCAGCGATTGCGAAAATTGATGAATGTCGTCGGTAAAACTCTCGGCATGCAAATGGCCGGGCGCAATATTAATGCCGATTTTCGCGCCGGCAGGTAGCAACGTTTGTAGCACCGGGGCATCACGGGCGATCAGCGCAAACAGGTGTAACGTCAGCGGAATAATCAGCTGTTGCGCTTCGGCGAAATGGATAAAAGCATCAGGCGGGATTTCGCCCGCGGTGGGGTGTTTCCAGCGCATCAGTACTTCGACGCCGCTGACTTTGAGGGTTTTTGCGTCAACAACCGGCTGGTAGACCACATAGAACTGTTCGCGCTTGATAGCGGTAAGTATCTCCCGGCCCGGGCGCAGGCGCGTCGATAAGATGTAAGCTGCCAGAAGCCCAATTAGCATTCCTGCCGTTGCTCCCAGCAGTAGCGCAAATTGCACGTCTTCCCGCCGCCATTTTTCTGCATACAGATAAATGGTCAGCGGCGTGCCGTCGATCTGTTCGGTGCTGAATGGCACCTGATCAAAGCTGGCTAAATTAATGAGCCCTGCAGTGAAGGTCGATATTGCCCGACCGTTAACGCCGATGGCGATCCCGGTGAGATCCGGCTGTTCAGAGCTGTACAGCATGTAAGGTGAAAGATTGATATTCAGCGAGACAAAGACACCGCGATCGTCAAACAGAGGACTACGAAACCACAACGCCATGGCCGGTTTATCCGGCATCATTGGCGTTCCGGGCAGGATCACCATATCGGTGGCTTTATTGACGTCGATATCCGGCACCAGTTGTTTCAAGGGGACATTCATCACCCCGGTTGCTGACGAGCAGACAGCGTTCTGATCCTTGACCAAAAGAAAGGCGCGGACGTTCAGGGTGAAGGCGGCCCGCGATGTCAGTTCACTGGCAACATCATGGCACGCATTCAGGGTTAGCGGCTGCAATAGCTCTGCCGTGGTGCGGATATCGCCGAGATAGTTGGTAAACCAGTTTTGAATGCCATTAAGCAACGTTTCATAGCGGGTCAGCCGTTTTTGTTGCTCTAACCAAAACTGGAATCCACCCACCGAGACAGCGGAAAACAGGCCGATGAGGATGCTAATCAGCGCTATTTTTCGGTTCAGGGTGAGAAAGTAGCGGGTGAACATGATGTTGGACCCAATTATCCGCGTTCTGCAGTGAACGATGTGAATTTCTGGACTATAGCCCGAAAAGCGGTTTGAGGATAGCGAGCATAAAAAAACACTGCCGGGGCAGTGTTCTTCTTTCTTAAGCGCCAGCCAAGGGAAAACCGGCGTTAAGTTATTAGCTGCGGGTCAGGATACGTCGCGCTTCGTTGTAGCGCTTCTTCCAGTACGGCTCATCCATGCTGGAAATCATCACACCGCTGCTGGTGGAAGCATGAACAAACTGGTTATTACCAATATAGATGCCGACATGTCGCCCGGTCGAACCTGCTCTGAAGAGAACCAGATCGCCAGTGCGCAGACTGGTGCGCGAAATCGACTTACCGGTTTCCTGCTGTTCCCAGGTGGAACGTGGCAGTTCTAAACCGAACTGTTCACGGAACGTGCGTTGCACAAAACCGGAACAGTCGATGCCTTTTTTGGTGTCGCCGCCGAGACGATAGCGAACGCCTTTCCAGTCGGCATATTGATCCATAATACGGGATTTAACATCCAGGTTACGGACCATATTTTCAAATTCATCCTGAGAGGTTTGCAGTGAAGAAGTGTCTTCAGCCACACCAAGCGTCTCAGAATGCATGTTCTTTGCGGTATTTGTTGATGAGCATGCTGACAGCAGTACCGCTACCGCTATCGCGGGTATCGCCCGCGCGATATATCTCAAAATCGGCTGAGATTTGACCATGTTGCTTATTTTCCCTTGAAGTCCTTAACGATAAATATCGTTATAAATACTGCCAACGCAGCGAGAGTAATTATCTATAAGCAACGAGACAAACACTCATGGTCGGATCTGTGGAACAACGCACAAATTTACGCACAATGAGAATAAAAGCACTCTTTGCGACAAGACGAAAGCGAGATTACCCTAACCCTCCCGGCATTGCGAGCGCTTTTCCCCCTTTTTTTATAAGAAATTATGATACAGAAAGTGAATATTCAGAATTGGTCACAAAATGGACAATTTAGTTTAAATAGCGTGCAAATTGCTCTTTTATAGGCGGATTGCGATGACAGGAAAATGACAAAATTAGGCAATCGCCGGGAATTTTAATTAGGGATCTAAAACGATCCCTAATGAATAGCGAAAATAATTGTTGGGCACTTGTTTAAATTTTGTTATTTCCGGGCAAATAACGATCAAACAGTAGAATAATTTTATCGCTAAGTGGTGTCAGCAGGAACCACGGCAAGCCGATGAGTACCGCCGACAATGAGCCTACGGCAATATCAGTGAACCAGTGCGCCCCAATCATCACCCGCGGGAAAGCAAAAACCACAACAATAACCAGCGCTATCGCAAAGGGGCGTTTGCCGAAATAACGTAGCATTATTGCGGCAAAAATCAGCAGCATCATACCGTGATCACCCGGAAAGCTGTCTTTGGACGCATCTTTGGTTGGGAAGTTAAGCAGATCGCTGACCCGGTAGATATTTTTGAAGAACAACGACGGGCTGGTGCGTTGCACCGGCATCAGCAACTGAGCCAGTTGGTTCAGCACTACCGCAATCAACAGCATCGTCAGGCCAATCATCAACACACGACGGCGGCCATCGCGATCCGCTGGTAACCAGAACGAAAGCATCAGGCAGCCCATGGCAACCAGCGAGCAGGCATCGAAGGCGCGGTTATTGGTCAGCGCCACCAGCCACAGGTAAGCGCGATTCTCGACCAGACCCTGGTTGAAAAAATGGAAGATGGCAGAGTCCAGCGGGAACCAGAAACCGTGGTTGACGGGTAAGTACCAGCTTAAAAATAACGCCAGACCAGCAGCGTTCAGCAACAAAATTAACGGTAAACGAGTTTTCATCTTTAAGGCATTTTCAATTAACACAGGCGCAACGGTAGTGCCATTAACTTAAACGAAGCTTCAACAGGGTGGACTGCAACGCGTTCCAGTCCGCTTCCGACGCGGTAATCAGTTCAATCCGGCTGTCTGGCGGGGCAACATTTTGCGTTTCGATATGAAAATCCTGCCCCTGGCGATTGACCCGCAACAGGCCCTCGGGAATGCGCATCACCCCTTTAACCCGCTCTACGGGCGCCAGACGCGCCCACTCGAGCAGACCAACGGTATCGAAAACCGTGTCGGCATCAAAAATCCAGCCGCAGGCGTGGTGCCCCTGGCCGCTGTTCAGATTACGCCGCCAGCGCTGATGTGCTGGCAAATTCAGGGCCGCCAGCCCTTTATTACTGGCATGCGCATGTTGATGTTCTGCGCTGGCGGGCAGTTCACGCAGATTGCGACGTGGCTGATCAAGCAGTGCGCCGTCAATAGTGCCTTGCGTGGCGTTGACGAGGAAACGATCGCCGCCGAATTCGCGCCACCACGTCTCCAGGGCGTCCTGACTTTCTGGTGTGGCGCGGTCCTGTTTATTGGCGATAATAATGTCCGCCGCCGCCAGTTGGTCACGGAAGTTGTCGTTATTAACCGCTTTCTCATCCAGCAGCTGGCGCGGATCGAGCAGGCATAACGTCGCGCGCAAGTCGATCCAGGGTTCGTACACCGCTGCGTTTAGCATATCGAGGATCTGTTTAGGATGGCCAAGGCCGGTCGGCTCAATCAACAGGCGATCGGGTTTTCCCTGACGCAGCAGCGTATTCAGCCCGACCTGCATGGGCAAGCCATTGACGCAGCACATGCAGCCGCCGGGGATCTCTTTCAACAGTGCGCCGCTGTCTGCCATTAGCGCGCCATCAATGCCAACTTCACCAAACTCGTTTACCAGCACGGCCCATTTTTCCTGCGGATCTTTATGTGCCAGTAAGTGCAATATCGAGGTCGTCTTGCCGCTTCCGAGAAAGCCGGTAATGAGGTTGGTCTTGGTCACTGAAACTCCAGGCGTCAACAAAATGAGGAATGGCAACGATCCTGGCGAAAAAAAGGAGAAAAGAGAAGGGCGCGGGCGAAGGAAAGCACGTATCGCCCGCGGTAATAGCAGAAAATGTTAACGATCGAGTACGGCTTTCACTGCACCGTGTGCGCCAAGAGTGGCAATGTTATGCCAGGCGTGGCTGACAGTGTCGACAAAGACCGGGTTCAGCGGCAAATCATTACCGAAGATTTCCTGCAAGGTCAGCAGGGCTGTCACGCGTTCAGCGTCATCACTGGTATCAACAATTGCGCGGATTTTATCCATCAACGGATCGCGAATATCGATAGTGTTGCCTGCATCATCCACGCCGCTGACGTAACGCATCCAGCCAGCAATGCCCAACGCCAGGAGCGGCCAGTCGCTTTCCCGCTGTAAATGTACGCGCACGCCATCCAGCATTCTCTGCGGCAGCTTCTGGCTACCGTCCATGGCAATTTGCCAGGTGCGGTGTTTGAGCGCAGGGTTGGCGAAGCGCGTGAGTAGACTGTCGGCGTAGGCATTAAGATCGACACCGGTAATACGCAGCGTAGGTGCTTGTTCATTGAGCATCAGCCTGCGCGCCGCCTCGCGAAATGCACTGTCCTGCATACAATCATTGATATGGGCAAAACCGGCGAGATAACCCAGATACGCGAGGAAAGAATGGCTACCATTCAACATGCGTAATTTCATCTGCTCCCAGGGCTGTACATCCTGCACCAGTTGCACGCCCGCAGCTTCCCATTCCGGGCGCCCGGCAACAAAATTATCTTCAATGACCCACTGAATAAAGGGCTCACAGCTGATGGCGCAGGGATCCTCAACGCCCAACAGCTGGCTGATCTCTGCCAGCGACTCCTCGGTAGCCGCCGGGACAATGCGGTCAACCATGGTTGCAGGGAAGCTCACATGGGTGGCGATCCACTCTGCCAGTTCGGGGGAGCGCGTTTGCGCCATGCCCAGCACAGCATTTTTCACGACGTGACCGTTGTCCGGAATGTTATCGCAGGAGAGGACAGTAAAAGGCGGCAGACCGCGTTCACGGCGGCGATGGAGCGCTTCGACCAGGATCCCCGGGGCAGAGTGCGGTTCATGCGGATGCTGCAGATCGTGCTCAATGCGCGGCTGGCGTAGATCCAGTTTACCGCTCGCTGGATCAATGCAATAACCTTTCTCGGTGATCGTCAATGAGACGATCGCCACCTGCGGTTCGCAGAATTTTTCAATAATGGCTGCCAGCGAATCGAGCTTCGCGTTCAGGCACTCGTGCACAGCGCCAATAATAATCGGCTGATTTCCCTCAGCGCCTTTTTCCAGCACGGTATAGAGATGATCCTGTGCGCGAAGCTGCGTCATTAACACATCGCCGCTAAACAGGCTGATTTCACAAATTCCCCAGTCGCCGCCCTGCGCATTCAATACCCGGTCGGTCAACAGCGCCTGATGGGCGCGGTGAAACGCGCCAAAACCAAAATGCACGATCCTTGAACGCAGTTGCGAACGCGCGTACTGCGGCTGCTGCACAATGGCGGGGAGCGTTACGGAGGCGATTGTCTTCATCTATATACACCTGATTAACCAATAATTAACATTATCCAGTGTAAAGTTATATGACAGCAAAAAGAATTGGTATGCCGTAATTATCCGGGGAATGTGAGCTGGATCAATCATTGTTGCCGGAGGGTTTGACCCTCTGATTTAAACATGTATGGTAGTCGTCATTCAGTTGCATGTATTGGTATAACAACTTTAGAGGGTAAGGCGATGGAACAAACCTGGCGTTGGTATGGACCGAACGATCCGGTATCTCTTGATGATGTGCGTCAGGCAGGCGCGACGGGGGTTGTCACCGCGCTGCACCATATTCCGAATGGTCAGGTCTGGCCGGTAGACGAGATTAAAGCGCGTCAGGCGTTGTTGGCCGAAAAAGGCCTGGTCTGGTCGGTGGTAGAAAGTATTCCGGTACATGAAGATATTAAAACCCACAGCGGGCAATATGACCTGTGGATCGCCAACTACCAGCAAAGTATCCGCAACCTGGCTGCATGCGGTATTGATACCGTGTGCTACAACTTTATGCCTATTCTTGACTGGACGCGCACCGATCTGGAATACACCTTACCGGACGGCTCCAAAGCGTTGCGTTTCGATCAAATCGCCTTTGCAGCCTTCGAAATCCATATTCTGAAGCGTAAAGGTGCGGAAGCGGATTACAGCGAAGAAGAGCAGCGCCAGGCGCAGGCTTACTTCAACGCGATGAGCGATGCCGACATCGAAAAGCTGACGCGCAATATCATTGCGGGTCTGCCGGGAGCAGAAGAGGGCTATACGCTGGAGCAGTTCCACGCCCGTCTGGCAGAATATGACGGCATTGATAAAGCGCAGTTGCGCGAAAATATGGCGTATTTCCTGCGTGCCATTGTTCCGGTGGCGCAGGACGTGGGGGTTCGTATGGCGGTGCATCCGGACGATCCGCCGCGCCCGATCCTCGGTCTGCCGCGCATTGTGTCGACAATTGAAGATATGCAGTGGCTGAAAGAGGCGGTAAACAGCATTAACAACGGCTTTACCATGTGTACCGGTTCTTACGGCGTGCGCGCAGATAACGATTTGGTGCAGATGATTGAAACCTTCGGCGATCGCATTCATTTTACGCACCTGCGCTCAACTTGCCGTGAAGCGAACCCGAAAACCTTCCATGAAGCTGCGCATTTACACGGCGATGTGGATATGGTGTCGGTGGTGGCGGCGATCCTGACCGAAGAACAGCGCCGGAAAAAAGCGGGCGATCTCCGTCCTATTCCGTTCCGCCCGGATCATGGTCATCAGATGCTTGACGATCTGCGCAAGAAAACCAACCCGGGTTATTCAGCGATCGGGCGTCTGAAAGGGATGGCGGAAGTGCGTGGTGTTGAGCTGGCGCTGAAGAAAACGTTGTTCCGCGATCTGCTGTAAACAAGCCTGATACGGGAAACAAATAAAAAGCCATTTCAGTGAAGTGGCTTTTTTGTCTTTGCACGACGTTTATCAGTCAGCGCGGCCCATATAGCGGCGCTCTTCGATATGAATACGGATCTTTTCACCCGTCGTCAGATATTCCGGAACCTGAACAACCAGACCGGTGGTCAGTGTTGCAGGTTTGGTACGGGAACTGGCAGACGCCCCTTTGATGCCAGGCGCGGTTTCAACAATTTCCAGATCAACGGTCTGCGGCAATTCCAGCGCCAGCAACTGACCATCCCACAGCAGTACCTGCATATCCGGCATACCGCCTTCAGGAATGAATTGCAGCTCTTCTTCAATCTGATCTTTATTGAAGGTATACGGCGTGTAATCTTCTTTATCCATAAACACGTATTCGTTGCCATCAACATACGAGAAGTCAACAAAACGACGGTTCAGGGTAACAGTATCGAGGATGTCGTCGCCTTTAAAGCGCTCTTCCACTTTCAGCCCGGTGCGGACATCAGAAAACCGCATTTTATACAGCGTTGCTGCGCCGCGGGCGCTGGGTGACTGAATATCAATATCTTTTACAATCAGCAGCTTGCCGTTGTAGTTCAGCACCATACCTTTTTTGATTTCGTTCGCTCTTGGCATTGCAAGGGTCCTGTGAGAAGAAAATAATAAAAATATCGCGACAAAGTACTCGCGAGGGCCATTCCAGGCAAGAGGAATCGGCGAGTTTTGCATTCATGCAGTAAAAGATGATAGCGTGCGGCTGTTCGCGCCAGTCCGGCGCGTAAACCAGCAAGAGAGCCACTATGCAATGCCGTCCGGAATGCGGCGCGTGCTGTACCGCACCGTCCATCAGTAGCCCCATCCCCGGCATGCCGAACGGTAAACCGGCGAATACCCCCTGCGTGCAACTTGATGCTCAGCAGCGCTGCAAAATTTTCGCCTCTCCACTGCGCCCGAAAGTATGTGCGGGCCTGCAGCCAGGCCGCGAAATGTGCGGCGATAATCGTCATGAAGCGATGATCTGGCTGCTGGAACTCGAACGCCAGACGGCACCCTAAACGTCTTTCATTCGCCCAAGGCACAGTTGTGCAAGCAGTGACATGGCCAGCGCAATCCAGAACACCGCGTGATAACTCCATATTTCTGCCACCACGCCCGCCAGGGAACCCGCGATAATCCAGCCCACGCGCGTGGTATTCGTATAAAGCGTTGTGGCAGAACCGGCCTGGCCTGGCATGAGATCCTGAAAATAGAGCATGCCGATACCGGCGAGAATGCCGATGTAGATGGCGTTCAGCAACTGTAAAGCAAGCAGGATCGCCGGGGTATGCACCGTTAGCATCCCTGTATAGAAAAAGACGCCCGCCACGGCGCTGACGCGCATCAGAAAACGCTTACCAAAACGTTTTGCATAGTAGCCAGCAATCAACATGGTAGGAATTTCCAGCCCGGCAGCAGCACCCATCATCATCCCGGCCAGTTTTTCCGGCAGGTGCAGCTCATCAATAATAAACAAGGGCATGTTAATGATATACAGGCTGTTGGTGCCCCACATCAGGGTGCAGATGACAAACAGCAGCAGGGCGTCACGGCGATGTGCGCGCGGCGCTTCCAGTACCGCTGAACGGGCCTGCGGCACTTTGCGCATACTGGGTAAGAACAGCCAGACCATTGCCGCACAGGCGATAAACGCCACGCTCGCGCACAAATACATCACCGTAAACCCAAAACCCATTGCCAGCGCGTAAGCCAGCGGCGGGCCGACCACCCACGCCAGCGAAACCTGCGCACGCAAAATGGAGCTGAACATCACCGCTTCCCGCCCGGTACTGTCTGCATGTTCCCGCGCCAGCGCAAACAACTGCGGGTTAGCGGTAGAGCCGAAGCTGCTCAAAAAGACGCCCACAAACAGCAAAATAAAGTAGTTACGATCCCAGGCAAACAGCACACAGGCCAGTACGCCAAGTAAACAGCAGAACACTATCAATGACTTCCGATCGCCTTTGCGATCGGAACGCCCGGCGAGAAACTGGCTCACCAGAATACCAATCACCGCGCTACCGGTAAAAAAGAAACCGACCATTGCCGGGCGGACATGTACTTCGTTGGTTAAAAACAGGCTTAGCGTCGGGGTTTGTAATGCGCCGGCAATGCCGGTCAGAAACGCGACAATCAAAAACGCCGTCGACGTAACGTCAAAAGCGCCTGGCCTGGCGGCAGCGGGGGAGTTTTGCATTTTTGAAAAGATCCAGTGGGCAGACGCGGAGTGTACGCCGCTGTGTTTCAAAAGCACAGCCTGGCCGGGGCAATCTGCCACAAAAAAACAAAATTCCATCGCGGCCAATGCCGATGAAAGCTGACGCGTGCTGACAGGGGCCCGCTGACGCCAAAAGCAACTTCAGCAAAAAAGACGCATGCGCAGGCGAAATGTGCAGTAGCTCTAAATTCTGCAACGAAAATTCAGAGATTTCTTGCTTGCTGAAGTAAAAAGGTGAAGATTTCATGAAACGTTTCAGCGTCATCGTGTAATTAATGAACCCAAACGATGACGTCTTATTTCTCATTTTAGCTGAAACGATTCAATTTCAGCAGGAGAGGAGTCATATGTTCCAGTTATCCGTTCAGGACATCCATCCGGGCCAGCAGGCCGGGAATAAAGAAGAGGCCATTCGCCAGATTGCCGCTGCACTGGTTGCAGCAGGCAATGTTGCCGACGGTTACGTCAATGGCATGCTGGCGCGCGAGCAGCAGACCTCCACCTTCCTCGGAAATGGCATTGCCATTCCTCATGGCACTACCGACACGCGCGACCAGGTGCTGAAAACGGGCGTTAAAGTTTTCCAGTTCCCTCAGGGCATCCTGTGGAGTGAAGGCCAGGTCGCGTATGTCGCGATCGGTATCGCAGCCAGTTCTGATGAACACCTTGGCCTGCTGCGTCAGTTGACGCATGTGCTGAGCGATGATGCCGTCGCAGCGCAGTTGCAGTCTGCAACCACCGCAGAAGAGCTGCGTGCGTTGCTAATGGGTGAAAAACAGAGCGCCTCGTTGAAGCTGGATAACGACACACTGAGCCTCGATGTTGCCGCGACCGATCTGGTAACGCTGCAAGCGTTGAATGCTGCGCGTCTGAAAGAAGCGGGTGCGGTAGACGCAGCGTATGTCACTCGTGCCATCAATGAGCAACCGTTAAATCTGGGCCAGGGAATCTGGCTGAATGACAGCGCTGAAGGCAACCTGCTGAGCGCGGTAGCAGTAAGTCGCGCGGCCACACCCTTCACCGTAGAAGGCGAGCAAGCTGCGCTGCTGGTCAGCGTCGCGATGGCGGATGAGCAACCTGTTGCGGTTCTGAAACGCCTGAGTGACCTGCTGTTAGCCAACAAAGCTGATCGTTTGCTGAATGCCGATGCAGCAACGCTGCTGGCACTGCTGACCAGCGATGATGCGATCGCAGAAGATGTGCTGAACGCAGAATTCGTGGTGCGTAACGAACATGGTTTGCATGCCCGTCCGGGTACCATGCTGGTGAACACCATCAAACAATTCAACAGCGAGATCACCGTTGCTAACCTTGATGGTACCGGCAAACCCGCTAACGGCCGCAGTCTGATGAAGGTCGTAGCGCTCGGCGTGAAGAAAGGCCATCGTCTGCGTTTTACCGCCCAGGGTGACGATGCTGAACAGGCGCTGAAGGCGATTGGCGAAGCCATCGCCGCAGGTCTGGGAGAGGGTGCATAAATGAGCAGACGTGTCGCAACTATTACCCTCAATCCTGCCTATGATTTGGTGGGGTACACCCCGGAAATTGAACGTGGTGAAGTGAATCTGGTGCGTACTACCGGTTTACACGCTGCGGGTAAGGGCATCAACGTTGCCAAAGTACTGAAAGACCTTGGCATCGACGTGACCGTGGGCGGTTTCCTGGGGAAAGACAACCAGGACGGATTCCAGCAGCTGTTCAGTGAACTGGGCATTGCCAACCGTTTTCAGGTGGTGCAGGGGCGTACCCGCATCAACGTGAAACTGACCGAAAAAGACGGTGAAGTCACTGACCTCAACTTCTCTGGTTTTGAAGTCACGCCGACCGACTGGGAGCGTTTTGTTGCCGACTCCCTCACCTGGCTGGGTCAGTTCGATATGGTCTGCGTCAGCGGCAGTTTGCCGTCTGGTGTCAGCCCGGAAGCCTTTACCGACTGGATGACGCGCCTGCGCAGTCAGTGCCCGTGCATTATTTTCGACAGCAGCCGCGAAGCGCTGGTCGCCGGCCTGAAAGCCGCGCCGTGGCTGGTTAAACCGAACCGCCGCGAGCTGGAAATCTGGGCGGGTCGTAAGTTGCCTGAATTGAAGGACGTTATTGAAGCTGCTCACGGCCTTCGCGAACAAGGGATTGCCCATGTGGTGATCTCGCTGGGCGCAGAAGGGGCACTGTGGGTTAACGCTTCGGGTGAATGGATCGCCAAACCGCCGTCAATGGAAGTGGTAAGCACCGTTGGCGCAGGGGATTCAATGGTTGGTGGGCTGATTTATGGCCTGCTGATGCGTGAGTCCAGTGAACATACATTACGCCTGGCCACCGCTGTTGCTGCATTGGCGGTCAGTCAGAGTAACGTAGGTATTACCGACCGTACCCAGTTAGCCGCGATGATGGCGCGAGTTGACTTAAAACCCTTTAACTAACAGCAGGAGAGGCATAATGAAAACGCTGCTGATTATTGACTCCGAACTCGGGCAGGCCCGTGCCTATATGGCAAAGACCTTGCTGGGCGCGGCGGCGCAGAAGGCGAATCTGCAATTCATTGATAACCCTGGCGAAGCGGAACTGGCTATCGTTCTGGGCAGTAAGGTGCCGAACGACGGCGCCCTGAGCGGGAAAAAAGTGTGGCTGGGCGACATCAATCGCGCAGTTGCTCACCCGGAACTGTTCCTGAGCGAAGCGAAAAACCACGCTGCACCTTACACTGCTCCGGCTGCGACAGCGGCAGTGGCGGCCAGCGGCCCGAAACGCATTGTAGCGGTAACAGCATGCCCGACCGGTGTGGCACACACCTTTATGGCGGCTGAAGCCATCGAAACCGAAGCGAAAAAACGCGGCTGGTGGGTGAAAGTCGAAACCCGCGGTTCTGTGGGTGCTGGCAATGCGATCACTGCAGAAGAAGTAGCACAGGCGGACCTGGTTATTGTTGCTGCCGATATTGAAGTTGACCTGGCGAAATTCGCCGGTAAGCCGATGTACCGCACTACGACCGGTCTGGCGCTGAAGAAAACCGCGCAGGAGCTGGACAAAGCCGTAGCGGAAGCCAAAACGTACCAGCCGACCGGCAAAGCGCAAGCGGACGCGGGCGAAGGGCAGAAAGAGAGCGCGGGTGCCTATCGTCACCTGCTGACGGGCGTGTCGTATATGCTGCCGATGGTGGTGGCGGGTGGCTTGCTGATTGCACTCTCCTTTGCTTTTGGTATCACTGCCTTTAAAGAAGAAGGGACGCTGGCTGCTGCGTTGATGAAAATCGGCGGCGGTTCCGCATTCGCCCTGATGGTGCCGGTACTGGCGGGTTACATTGCGTTCTCTATCGCTGACCGTCCGGGTCTGACGCCAGGTCTGATTGGCGGTATGCTGGCGGTGAGCACCGGTTCTGGTTTTATCGGCGGTATCATTGCTGGCTTCCTGGCCGGTTACCTTGCCAAAGCCATCAGTAAAAACGTGAAGCTGCCGCCAAGTATGGAAGCGCTGAAACCGATTTTGATCATCCCGCTGTTTTCCAGCCTGATCGTCGGTCTGGCGATGATCTACCTGATCGGTACGCCAGTGGCGAAAATCCTTGCCGGCCTGACCTCCTGGCTGCAAACCATGGGCACCGCGAACGCGGTTCTGCTGGGTGCAATCCTTGGTGGCATGATGTGTACCGATATGGGTGGCCCGGTGAACAAAGCGGCATACGCCTTTGGCGTGGGTCTGCTGAGTACCCAGACTTACGCACCGATGGCAGCGATTATGGCAGCCGGTATGGTGCCGCCGCTGGCAATGGGTCTGGCGACACTGGTTGCACGCAACAAGTTTGATAAAGGTCAGCGTGAAGGGGGCAAAGCAGCACTGGTTCTTGGTCTGTGCTTTATCTCTGAAGGGGCGATCCCGTTCGCTGCACGTGATCCGATGCGTGTTATCCCTTGCTGTATCGCCGGTGGTGCGCTGACGGGTGCCATCTCTATGGCGATTGGTGCCAAACTGATGGCGCCGCACGGCGGTCTGTTCGTCCTGCTGATCCCCGGTGCAATCACGCCGGTGGTCGGTTACCTGCTCGCTATTATTGCCGGTACACTGCTTTCAGGCCTGGTATATGCCTGGCTGAAACGTCCGGAAGTGCAAGCGGTAGCGAAAGCTGCATAATCCGTAAGGACCGAAAAGGGCCGCTTATGCGGCCCTTTTTTTTGCACGGATGAGGCGCAGACTGTTTACCTTCTCAGACTGTTGCGTCGATGTTTTGCTGTGCTTTCAGCCACGCAATCTCTTCTGCCCAGATATCCGGGTTAATGGTTTCAAGGATCATCGGGATGCCGTCGAAACGCTCGTCGCGCATGATCCAGCGAAACGCATCATGGCCGATATTGCCTTCGCCCAGGCTGTGATGGCGGTCGACACGGCTACCGAAAGCGCTTTTAGCGTCATTCAGATGCATCCCGCGCAAGTATTTAAAGCCGACCACACGATCAAACTCTGCAAACGTCTCTGCCGTGGCAGCCTCGGTACGTAAATCGTAACCCGCGGCGAAAGCATGGCAGGTGTCAATGCACACGCCCACGCGGGATTTGTCTTCCACGCCGTCAATGATCGCGGCCAGATGCTCAAAGCGGAACCCCAGGTTGCTCCCCTGACCAGCGGTATTTTCGATTACCGCGGTGACGCCTTCCGTTTGCGCCAGCGCGATGTTAATCGACTCCGCAATACGCGCCAGGCACTGCTCTTCCGGGATTTGCATCAGGTGGCTGCCCGGATGAAAATTGAGCAATGTCAGCCCGAGTTGCTGGCAGCGCGTCAATTCATCAACGAAGGCCTCGCGAGATTTTTCCAGCGCCTCCGCGACCGGGTGCCCGAGGTTAATCAGATAACTGTCGTGCGGCAGGATCTGGCCCGGGGTGAAATGGTATTTTTCGCAGGCGGCTTTAAACGCGTCGATCGTTTCCGCATTCAGTGGCGCAGCGCGCCACTGGCGCTGGTTTTTGGTAAACAGCGCAAACGCGGTCGCCGCAATCTCGGCGGCGCGGATGGCAGCATTTGCCACGCCGCCTGAGGCGCTAACATGCGCACCAATGTATTTCATAAAAACTCCTGTTAAAACCCGCCGGGGGAAAGTGGCAATGATAGCGGGTCTGCAGGGGAGAGATGTAATGGTTTATGCCATCAGGTGATGAATACCGAGGTTAATTGCGCCGCCGCCTACAATCAACCAAACAAACAGGAGCAGACCCATTACCAGGGGTTTCGCCCCGGCATTTTTCAGCGCGCTAACATGTGTGGTCAGTCCCAGCGCCGCCATTGCCATGGCTAACAACAGCGTGTCCAGCGCGTTGAGCGCATTGACCAATGATGTCGGCAGCAGATGAAACGAGTTAAAAATAGCCACAGCGATAAAACCCAGCGCAAACCACGGAACAGTAAGTTTACTTTTCTCGTTATCGTTCTGCGGGCTTAACTGCTTAACGCGCGCTGCCAGCAGCAGTAAAAAGGGTGCCAGCATCATCACACGCAGCATTTTTGCGATCACGGCCGCGTTTTCCGCATCCGGGCTGATGGCATGCCCGGCGGCCACTACCTGGGCGACTTCATGTACGGTAGAGCCAATCCAGATGCCATACGTTTCCGGGCTGAACAGCGAACCCAGCAAGGGATAGAGCGCAGGATAGATGAAAATGGCCAGCGTACCGAAGATCACTACGGTCGCCACCGCAACTGTCACTTTACTGGCTTCGGCTTTCACCACCGGCTCGGTCGCCAGCACCGCCGCAGCGCCGCATATGCTGCTGCCCGCGCCAATCAGCCAGCTGGTTTTTTTATCCAGACCGAAGACTTTTTGCCCAAGGAAACAGGCCAGGGCAAAGGTGCTGGAAAGCGTCAGAACATCAATAAGGATACCGCTGACGCCAACATCGGCAATTTGCGAAAACGTCAGGCGGAAGCCATAAAGAATAATCCCCAGCCGCAAAAGATGTTGCTTCGCGAACAGCACACCGCTGTCGCAGTGCCGGTGCAGTTTAAGGTACAGCGTGTTGCCAATGATCATGCCCATCAGAATCGCCAGTGTTAACGCGCTTAACCCTAAACCGGCAATACGCGGGATTGCGCCAAGCCACAGTGCAACGAACGTAATGGCTGCGCTAAGCAGCAGCCCCGGCGCGAAGCGCCATATTGGGTAACGGTGGGGGTGGAACGTGATATCTGTCATAACCTTCTCCTCTTCATGGAGAAAAGGTTACGGTGAGCTGGTTTAAAGGTAAAATTGATTATATATTTATAATCAATCTTTATAAGTGGTAAGTGGAATCTATGCATATTACGTTGCGTCAGCTTGAAGTCTTTGCTGAAGTGCTGAAAAGCGGCTCCACCACCCAGGCTTCACAGCGGCTTTCTCTTTCCCAGTCTGCGGTAAGTGCAGCGCTCACCGATCTGGAAGGCCAACTGGGGGTGCAACTGTTCGACAGGGTCGGTAAGCGTCTGGTGGTGAATGAACATGGGCGGTTGCTCTATCCGCGTGCGCTGGCCGCTCTGGAGCAGGCTACGGAAATTGAGCAATTGTTTCGTGAAGACAACGGTGCAATACGGGTATTTGCCAGTAGCACCATCGGCAACTACATCCTGCCGGAAGTGATCGCCCGCTACCGCCGCGACTTCCCTGTGCTACCGCTGGAGCTAAGCGTCGGCAACAGTCTCGATGTGATCAATGCCGTGGCCGATTTTCGCGTGGATATCGGTTTAATCGAAGGGCCGTGCCACACCGCAGAAATCATTGCTGAACCCTGGCTTGAAGATGAACTGGTGGTGTTTGCTCCGCCTTCCGCGTCCCTGCTACGGGGTGAGATAACGCTGGAGCGGCTCGCGGCGGCACCGTGGATCCTGCGTGAGCGGGGCTCAGGCACGCGTGAGATTGTCGACTATTTGCTGCTGTCGCATTTACCTCAGTTTCATCTCGGCATGGAGTTGGGTAATTCTGAAGCCATAAAACACGCGGTACGCCACGGTCTTGGCATCAGTTGCCTGTCGCGTCGGGTGATCGCCGAACAACTGGAAACCGGTTCATTAGTTGAAGTGCCGATCCCGCTGCCGCGTCTGGTTCGCACATTATGGCGCATACACCATCGGCAAAAACACCTCTCCAGCGCCCTCGAACGCTTTATTCGTTACTGCGCCATTTAATTGCACCATCAGCATGCGTCTGCACCGTTTCGGTGAGCAGACGCAGCGCTATTTCCTCCCACCCATTGCTGCGTTGTGCTTGTATTGCACGTTATGACGGATATATCGCGTTGGCACATTAGTTGCAGAATGTGACTCAAAGAATCTTTTGTTTCATGAGCGATGAGGTGTTAACGATGAAGAAATGGATGATGGCGGCAGCAGGTGCAGCATTAATGATGACATGCGCCGGGCAGGCGCTGGCGGATCAGTTGCAGGATATTCAGAAACGCGGCGTACTTCGCGTTGCAGTGCCGCAGGACTTCCCGCCTTTTGGTTCCGTGGGCACCGATCTCAAACCGCAAGGTTACGATATTGATATGGCGGAATACCTGGCGAAAAGCATGAAAGTAACGTTGCAACTGGTGCCGGTCACCAGCGCCAACCGCGTACCGTACCTGCAAACCCACAAAGTCGACCTGGTCATTTCCAGCCTGGGTAAGAACGCGGAGCGCGAAAAAGTGATCGATTTTAGTCGCGCGTATGCACCGTTCTTCCTGGGAGTGTTTGGCCCGAAAGCGGCAACGTTGAGTGATGCAAAAGCGTTGAGCGGCAAATCCATTGGCGTCACCCGCGGTGCGGTGGAGGATATGGTTTTGAGCGATATCGCGCCGAAAGATGCTGATGTTAAACGCTACGAAGACAACAACACAACGCTCTCTGCCTATATGTCCGGGCAGGTTCAGTACCTTGCCACTGGCAACGTGGTGGTAGCCGCTATTGCCCGCCAGAACCCGCAAAAAGCGCCGGTCAGTCAGTTTATGCTGAAAGACTCGCCGTGCTACATCGGGCTGATGAAAAACGAACCGGCACTGAAAAGCGAAGTCGACAAGCTGGTGGAGCAGGCGCTGAAAGATGGCACGCTGAACAACCTGTCGCAAAAATGGATGCAGGCACCGTTGCCGGCCAACTTCGGCGCGTAACCGCATGACAACGTCGCTGGATTTCGTTGCGCTGTGGCCATTCTGGCCGCAGCTGCTTGCGGGCTTGTGGACAACCCTGACGCTCACCGTGCTGGCGACGGTGGGGGGCTTGTCGCTGGGCATTGTCGGTGCCGCGCTACGAAGCGGAAAGCCCAGCCTGCTGAGCACGGTGTGGGGCGTGTATGTGGAGCTGATCCGAAACACGCCATTTGTGGTGCAACTTTTCTTTATTGTGTTTGGCTTGCCAGGGCTGGGCCTCAAGCTGACCGCGGGAGAGGCTGCCTTGATTGCCATGGTGGTGAATCTGGGTGCCTACAGTACCGAAATTATCCGTGCCGGGATTCAGGTCACGCCGAAGGGACAGTGGGAAGCTGCGCGGGTGCTCGGGCTGACCCGTGGGCAGGCTTTTATCCGCGTGATCCTGCCGCCTGCGCTAAAGCGTATTTATCCAGCCCTGGTCAGCCAGTGCATTATCGTGATGCTGGGGTCGTCTGTGGTGTCGCAGGTCTCCTATGAAGAGCTGACATTTATGGCCAACCTGATCCAGTCGCGCACCTTTTTAAGTTTTGAAGCCTATTTCGTCACCACGCTGTTGTATCTGGCCTTGTCGCTGCTGATGCGTCAGGCGTTGCTGGCGATTGGCCGTAAATGGTTAGGGAGCGAGAGCTGATGAGTACCTTTACCGACTGGGACATTCTACGCAATCTGCTGCTGGCAGCGCGCTGGACGGTACTGCTGTCGCTGATTGCGTTTTTTTGCGGGACGCTGGTCACGCTGCCACTGCTGGTGTTGCGCATTAGCCGCTGGCAGTGGCCAAAAAGGGCGATAGCCGGTTACGCGGCGCTGTTTCAGGGAACGCCGCTGCTAATGCAACTGTTTCTGGCATTTTTTGGTCTGGCGCTGTTTGGTATTGATGTGAGCGCCTGGACAGCGGCCACACTTGCGCTCACGCTGTTTACCAGCGCGTTTCTGCTGGATATTTGGTACGGCAGCATTAAAGCCCTGCCAAAGGGGCAGTGGGAGGCTTGCCGTTGCCTGGGGTTGAGTTTTGGGCAGACGCTGTTTCGGGTGGTGGCACCGCAGGCCATTCGTATTGCTATTGCGCCGACGGTCGGTTTTTCGGTACAGGTGATCAAAGGCACGGCGTTGGCGTCAATCATTGGCTTTGTGGAACTCACTAAAGCCGGAACCATGCTCAATAATGTCACATTCGCTCCGTTTAAAGTGTTCGGCCTGGTTGCGCTGGGCTACTTCCTGCTGTGTTATCCGCTGTCGCGCTACAGCCGTTATCTGGAGAAAAAATTCCATGCCGCTCATCACCATTAATGATGTTCAAAAATACTATGGCGACAATCACGTGCTGAAGGGTGTTAGTCTCGACATTGAGATGGGCGAAGTGGTGTCGATCATTGGCCGTAGCGGTTCTGGCAAAAGTACTTTGCTGCGCTGTATGAATGGGCTGGAAGGTTATCAGGACGGCAGTATCAAGCTGGGCGGAATGACCGTGACCGACCGGGAATCTCAAGCGCGGGAAATAAGCCGCTCCGTGGGTATGGTGTTCCAGAGCTTTAATTTGTTCCCGCATATGACCGCGCTGGAAAACGTGATGCTGGCCCCGCATCGGGTACTGAAGCTCCCGGCGCAGGCATGCCGGGAGCTGGCGATCCAGATGCTGGAAAAGGTTGGTCTTGGCGAACGTATTGACTCCTATCCGGCGAATCTCTCCGGCGGGCAGCAGCAGCGTGTCGCCATTGCCCGCGCATTGGCAATGAAACCTAAAGTGCTGTTGTGCGATGAGATTACCTCGGCGCTGGATCCAGAACTGGTGGGTGAAGTGCTGCGCGTGCTGGAGCAACTTGCCGCAGAGGGGATGACGTTGATCCTCGTTACCCATGAAATGAATTTTGCCCGTGAAGTGGGCAATCGCGTGGTGTTTATGCATCAGGGTAAAGTCTGGGAGCAGGGGGAGAGTAAATCCTTTTTCACCCAGCCGCGCACGCCAGAACTGCAACAGTTTATCGCCTCTGTACGTGGGTTAAATTAATCGCCGTCGCTCCCGCTGCGCTGCGGGAGCGCTTTACCGCCTCGCAACATTCCCCAATCACTGCTTTACTTATAATTCGCTGCCTATCATGAAGCTCTCTAATAACAGACGTTTTATGCCGGAATGGCTGCGTTTCGTTTGCTACAATCGCGCCTCATTTTTTGGATGGATAGCTTTTTCTTATGGTTTCCGAATCAAAAACCACACAAGCGCCCACGCTACGTCGTGAACTGAAGGCGCGTCACCTGACGATGATTGCCATTGGCGGATCCATCGGCACAGGGTTGTTTGTCGCATCAGGGGCGACCATTTCTTCAGCGGGCCCGGGCGGCGCGCTGTTCTCCTATATTCTCATTGGTCTGATGGTTTACTTCCTGATGACCAGCCTCGGCGAACTCGCCGCATTTATGCCCGTTTCAGGTTCATTTTCCACTTACGGTCAGAAATATGTTGAAGAGGGCTTTGGCTTCGCCCTGGGCTGGAACTACTGGTACAACTGGGCGGTAACCATTGCTGTTGACCTTGTGGCTTCGCAGCTGGTGATGACCTGGTGGTTCCCGGACACGCCAGGCTGGATCTGGAGCGCGCTGTTCCTGGTTGTGATTTTCCTGCTCAACTACATTTCGGTAAAAGGCTTTGGCGAAGCGGAATACTGGTTCTCGCTGATCAAAGTGGCAACGGTAATCATCTTTATCGTGGTCGGCGTGATGATGATCGTCGGTATTTTCCAGGGCGAAAAACCGGCAGGCTGGAGCAACTGGGCGATTGGCGATGCGCCATTTGCCGGCGGTTTTTCGGCGATGATTGGTGTGGCGATGATCGTGGGCTTTTCCTTCCAGGGGACGGAGCTTATCGGCATTGCGGCGGGTGAATCTGAAGATCCGGAAAAGAATATTCCGCGTGCGGTGCGGCAGGTGTTCTGGCGTATCCTGCTGTTTTACGTCTTCGCGATCCTGATTATCAGCCTGATCATTCCGTATACCGACCCGAGCCTGTTGCGTAACGATGTGAAAGATATCAGCGTCAGCCCGTTCACACTGGTGTTCGAGCATGCGGGGCTGTTGTCTGCAGCGGCGGTGATGAATGCCGTGATCCTGACGGCAGTGCTGTCGGCGGGTAACTCCGGCATGTATGCCTCCACGCGTATGCTTTATACCCTGGCCTGTGACGGTAAAGCGCCGCGTGTTTTCGCCAAACTGTCGAAAGGTGGCGTACCGCGTAATGCGTTATATGCCACTACCGTCATTGCGGCGCTCTGTTTTCTGACCTCCATGTTTGGCAACCAGACCGTGTACCTGTGGCTGCTTAACACCTCAGGGATGACGGGCTTTATTGCCTGGCTGGGCATTGCGATTAGCCACTACCGTTTCCGTCGCGGTTACGTTGCGCAGGGTCACTCGCTGGATAACTTACCGTACCGTTCTGGCTTCTTCCCACTGGGGCCGATCTTCGCCTTCGTACTGTGCCTGATCATTACCCTCGGCCAGAACTATCAGGCTTTCCTCGCCGATAGTATCGACTGGGGCGCGGTAACGGCGACGTATATCGGCATTCCGTTATTCCTGCTGATTTGGTTCGGTTACAAACTGTCGAAAGGTACGCGTTTCGTGCGCTATAGTGAGATGGAGTTCCCGGAGCGTTTCACTCAATAAGTATTCACTCTTTTAGCCCTCTTTCCGGAGGGCTTTTTTTTGCCTGAAAAAGTTCCCTGCGCGTCTGCAAATTTACATAACTTTAAAATAATGAAATTGATAAGCATTATCATTTTCATTAATGTAACTCGCTGAATAACAAGGAGCTGGCTGCGACTTTTTGCGCCCTGATCTCCGGTAATGCTTCCGCCCTTGTCACAGTAATGAGGCGCGGTCTTTGGCTTGTGAGCACCCCTTTTGCCTTTATTTTGACCTCATGGAGTTACGGAATGTTTACCTTGAATCCCATCGTGCGGGGAGGCCTTTGCGCGTCTGCATTGTGCTGGGCGCTGCCAACCCTGGCGGCCGTAGAGAGCGGTGAAACACTGGTGGTGACGGCCTCTGCCAGCGAACAAAACCTGAAAGATGCCCCAGCCAGTATCAGCGTGATCACCCAGCAGGATCTCCAGCGTAAGCCGGTGCAAAACCTGAAGGATGTGCTGAAAGAGGTACCCGGCGTACAGCTCACCAATGAAGGCGATAACCGTAAAGGCGTGAGTTTGCGCGGTCTCGACAGCAGCTATACGCTGATCCTGATTGACGGTAAGCGCGTCAACTCTCGTAATGCCGTCTTCCGCCATAACGATTTTGATCTCAATTGGATCCCGGTTGATGCTATCGAACGGATTGAAGTAGTGCGCGGGCCGATGTCGTCACTGTATGGATCGGATGCGTTGGGCGGGGTGGTGAACATCATCACCAAAAAGATTGGCCAGCGCTGGAGCGGCAGCATTACCGCCGACAGCACTGTTCAGGAACATCGCGATCGTGGCGACACCTGGAATGGTCAGTTCTATACCAGCGGCCCGTTAATTGACGGTGTGCTCGGGATGAAAGCATTTGGTAGTGTGGCGAAACGCGAAAAAGATCAGCAGCAGTCATCCCAGAGCGACGCCAGTGGCCAGACGCCGCGTATTGAAGGCTTTACCAGCCGTGATGGTAATGTCGAGTTTGCCTGGACACCGACAGAGGATCAGGACATTACCGCCGGTTACGGCTATGACCGCCAGGATCGGGATTCTGATTCGCTGAACAAAAATCGCCTCGACAGGCAGAACTACTCGCTGGCGCATAATGGCCGTTGGGAAATGGGCAACAGCGAACTGCGTTTTTATGGCGAAAAGGTCGACAATAAAAACCCCGGAAATAGCAGCCCCATCACTTCGCAAAGCAATACCCTGGACGGTAAGTACGTGCTGCCGCTGGGCACCCTCAATCAACTACTCACCGTTGGCGGCGAGTGGCGGCACGATAAGCTGACAGATCCGGTGAATCTCACTGGCGGTAACGGCAGCGAAACCTCTGCCAGCCAGTACGCGCTGTTTATCGAAGATGAGTGGCGTATTTTTGAGCCGCTGGCACTGACCACCGGCGTACGTATGGATGACCACGATACCTACGGCGACCACTGGAGCCCGCGTGCGTACCTCGTTTACAGCGCGACGGATACAGTGACGGTGAAAGGCGGCTGGGCAACGGCTTTCAAAGCGCCGTCCCTGCTGCAGCTCAGCCCTGACTGGGCCACTAACTCCTGTCGTGGGAGCTGCCGTATTGTAGGTAGCCCGGAACTGAAGCCAGAAACCAGTGAGAGCTTCGAGCTCGGGCTCTACTACAGTGGCGAAGAGGGCTGGCTGGACGGTGTGCAGGGGAGCGTAACGGCATTTCAAAACAACATTGACGACATGATCAATATCAGTCGCACACCCAGCCTGAGCGAAGCCCCGGGCTATTCCAACTTTGTCGGCTTTGAACGCAATGCGAATGGCAGATCGATCCCGGTATTCCGTTATTACAATGTTGATAAAGCGCGCATTCAGGGGGTGGAAACGGAGCTGAAAGTGCCGTTAGGTGAGGCATGGAAACTGACGCTGAATTACACCTATAACGATGGCCGCAATCTCAGTGGCGGTGGTAATAAGCCGCTGCAGGATTTGCCGTACCACACCGCCAACAGCACGCTGGACTGGCAGACCACCGAAGACTGGTCGTTCTATCTTTCTGCGAACTACACCGGTGAAAAGCGTTCAACCACGCAGGGTACTACACCTGGCGGTTACATTATCTGGAATATGGGCGGCGCCTGGCAGGCCAGTAAAAACGTCAAACTGCGTGCGGGTGTGCTGAACCTTGGCGACAAAGATCTGAGCCGTGATGACTACAGCTATAACGAAGATGGCCGTCGTTACTTTATGGCAGTGGATTACCGTTTCTGATGAAGAAAACCGGTGGCAGGACGCCACCGGTAGCGGGATTACTTCAGCAAATGCTGCGCATGGAAGCGCAGATGATCTTCAATAAACGAGGCGATAAAGAAATAGCTGTGATCATAGCCAGGCTGAATGCGTAGCGTCAGCGGCCAGGATTTTTGCCTGGCCACTTCCGCCAGTCGCGCAGGTTGCAGCTGATCGGCGAGGAACTGATCGTTATCACCCTGATCGATAAGCATCGGTATTGCGCGACTTTCATCGCTCTCCAGCATCAAGGCACAGCTATCCCATTCGCGCCATTGTTGCGCATTGTCACCCAAATAGGTGCTAAAGGCTTTTTGCCCCCACGGAACTTGCAGCGGGTTAACGATCGGCGCGAATGCGGAAACGCTCGTATAGCGCCCCGGGTTTTTCAACGCCAGCAGCAGGGCACCGTGGCCGCCCATTGAATGGCCGCTGATGGCACAGTGAGGGCTAACATTAAATTCGTTATTGATAAGCGCCGGTAACTCATCGCGCAGATAATCATACATCCGGTAGTGCGCTGCCCACGGTTGCACAGTGGCATTAAGATAAAAACCGGCACCCTTGCCGAGATCGTAACTGTCTGCATCGGCAACCTCATCGCCGCGCGGGCTGGTATCCGGCATCACCAGTACAATACCCAGTTCTGCCGCGACGCGTTGTGCACCCGCTTTGGTGGTGAAATTCTCATCATTGCAGGTCAGGCCGGAGAGCCAGTACAGCACCGGCGGTGGCGTGGCGCTGTGCTGCGGCGGTAAAAAAATGCTAAAGGTCATCGTACAGTTGAGTACGGCGGAGTCGTGGCGCCAGCGCTGTTGCCAGCCTTCAAAACAGCGGTGCTCTTCGAGCAGTTCCATGCGGGGCTCCTCAGTTAATGGTGCGTCGTAAGTAAAAGCGATCTTTGCATAATACAGATTATTCATCCCGCTGTGAGTAACTTTCACTTCCGCATAAATGCGACATACTGCATCATAAACATAACTTTACGTTAACAAATGAGGTGTGCATGGTACGCGCGGTCGCGCTCTGCGGGTTTATTGTGCTGGTGGTAGCGATGGGAATAGGGCGCTTTGCTTTTACGCCTCAGGTGCCGCTGATGATCCGCGATGGGCAACTCACCCTGACCAGCGCCGGGCTGGTGGCGGCGATCAATTATCTGGGGTATCTGCTCGGCGCCTGGGATGCGATGCGTGCGCAGCGACATATCGAACTCCGTCTCTGGTCAGGTATTGGCGGCGCGGTGGCGCTGACGTTTTTATCGTCAATAGCCGACAACGCACTGCTGCATGGTGCAATACGTCTGGTGATCGGCGCGATGAGCGGCTGGGCGATGGTGCTGATTGCCGCCTGGACAAATGATCGACTGGCCCAGGCCGGGCGGCCGGGTTTGAGCGCCGCCGTGTTTGCCGGACCAGGCGCTGGTATTGCCTTAAGCGGCCTGCTGGCAGTGGCTATCCAGGCGAAAGGCTTGTCGGCGGCGTCGGCCTGGCAAGTGTATGGCGTGCTGGCCTTATTGCTGGTGGTAATGATTGCCCGTTACCTGCCGCGCCCCGGCGAATGGCACCGGCCGGGGCAAATCGTGCAAGCACTGCCCATGACCGCGAACGTGAAACGCCTGGTCTGGAGCTACAGCCTCGCCGGGTTTGGCTATATTCTGCCTGCAACTTTCCTCTCTCAAATGGCGGCGCTGCGCTTTCCTGGCAGTCTGTTTGCTCAGTTTGTCTGGCCGGTTTTTGGCGTGGCCTCGGTGGTAGGCATTGCGTTAAGCATCTTGCTGCGTCATGCGGGCCACACGCATCAGCGCTTAGCCATCGTACTGTGGTTACAGGGAGCAGGGGTGTTGGCAGCATGGCTGCTTCCAGGCATTGGCGGGTTGATTACCGGAGCGCTACTGGTCGGCGGCGGTTTCCTTTGCGCAGTCCAGCTGTCGTTGCTGTATGGACGTGAACTTGCTCCTGCCCATGCGCGCTACATGGCGGGGTTACTGACCACGGGTTATGCGTTGGGGCAACTGGTCGGGCCGATGACCTCAGCGCTTTCGACCTGGCTCACACAGCGTCTTGAACCGGCGCTCGGGGTGGCTGCCATCGCTCTGCTGATCGGTGGCATTCTGGTCTGGAAACGCTCACCCTGAAAGAGAGCCGGATTTCAATAATTATCGATACCAGGGCTGGATTATGTGCGCGACCTCACGCACAATGATTGCTCACTTCGCCCGTTGTCATGGCGAAGCACGCCACACCTGCAGGAGAATAAAAAGATGTCATCACTCACTAAAGAAGCGGCTCTCGTTCATGAGGCACTGGTTGCCCGTGGTCTGGAAACGCCATTGCGTCCACCGGTCCGCGAGATGGATAACGAAACCCGTAAGCGCCTGATCGCTGGCCACATGACCGAGGTGATGCAGCTGCTGAATCTCGATCTGAATGATGACAGCCTGATGGAAACGCCACATCGCATCGCCAAAATGTATGTCGATGAGATATTTTCTGGCCTCGATTATGCCAATTTCCCGAAGATCACCGTCATTGAAAACAAAATGAAAGTGGATGAAATGGTCACGGTACGCGATATCACCCTGACCAGTACCTGTGAACACCATTTTGTTACTATCGACGGCAAAGCGACGGTAGCGTACATCCCGAAAGAGTCGGTGATAGGCTTATCGAAAATCAACCGCATTGTGCAGTTTTTTGCCCAGCGTCCGCAGGTGCAGGAGCGTTTAACGCAGCAGATCCTGACCGCACTGCAAACCCTGCTCGGCACCAACAATGTGGCCGTATCGATTGATGCGGTGCATTATTGCGTTAAAGCACGTGGTATCCGAGATGCGACCAGCGCCACTACCACCACCTCGCTGGGAGGCTTGTTTAAATCAAGCCAGAATACCCGCCAGGAGTTCCTGCGCGCTGTGCGCCACACTAACTGATTGTCGGAGAGCCGGAGACATGGAACGCAATGTCACGCTGGATTTTGTTCGTGGCGTTGCCATTCTGGGTATTCTGCTTCTGAATATTTCTGCCTTTGGTTTGCCAAAGGCAGCCTACCTGAACCCTGCCTGGTATGGCGAAGTCACGCAACGGGATGCCTGGACATGGGCCTTTCTCGATCTTTTTGCCCAGGTTAAATTTCTCTCGCTGTTTGCCATTTTGTTTGGCGCGGGCCTGCAAATGCTGCTGCCGCGGGGTAAACGCTGGATACAGTCACGTCTGACCCTGCTGGTGCTGTTAGGGTTTATTCATGCGCTCTTTTTCTGGGATGGCGACATTCTGCTGGCTTATGGCCTGGTCGGGTTGATTGCCTGGCGGATGATCCGTGATGCACAGAGCGTAAAATCCCTCTTTAATACCGGGATCGTGCTTTATCTGATTGGCATTGCTGTACTGCTGTTACTTGGCGGCATCTCGGGAGGGCAGGCAAATCGTGCCTGGCTGCCGGATGCTGCAAATCTGCAATACGAAGCCTGGTGGAAAACCAGCGGTAGCGCCATCGAAGCGGTCAGCAACCGGGCGGATATGCTCTCTAATATGCTGCTGGCGCTGGGCGCGCAGTATGGCTGGCAACTGGCTGGGTTAATGCTACTGGGGGCGGCATTAATGCGTAGCGGCTGGTTAAAAGGCCAGTTCAGCCTGCGTCATTACCGGCAAGTGGGCGCGCTGTTGATTGTGCTCGGTATGTTGATTAATCTGCCCGCGATTATTGCTCAATGGCAGTTGGGCTGGTCTTATCGCTGGTGTGCCTTTATCCTGCAGGCGCCGCGAGAACTCGGCGCACCGCTGCAGGCGCTGGGTTATGCCGCACTGGCATGGGGGTTCTGGCCGCAGATTTGCGCCAGCAGGCTGGTCAGCGCCATCGCCTGTGTCGGCCGTATGGCGTTGAGCAACTATCTGCTACAGACCCTGATCTGCACAACGCTGTTCAATCACCTCGGTTTATTTATGAAATTTGACCGCCTCCAGTTGCTGGCTTTTGTGCCAGCGGTGTGGGGCATCAATATTCTCTTCTCCCTCTTCTGGCTTAAACGCTTCCGTCAGGGGCCACTGGAATGGCTATGGCGGCAGTTAACCGCACGTGCTGCAGGGACATCATTATCGCGCACATCCAGATAACGATCTGGATCACAATCGTTAACAAAACGGATGTAACCGTTTCCATTGATGTGATGCCACTCACGTAGCAATCACCAGCCTACTGACAAAATAGCCTCCTTACTTAACCCAGGGGGTGACTGTGAACTGCCGCAATCCAGAAAAGGTGGGGAAAAATGATCACCATTCGTGACGTTGCCCGTCAGGCGGGCGTTTCTGTCGCGACGGTTTCCCGCGTACTTAACAACAGTGCACTGGTTAGCCAGGAGACGCGTGAAGCGGTGATGAAAGCGGTCGCACAGCTTGGTTATCGCCCGAATGCCAATGCCCAGGCGCTGGCGACGCAGGTGAGCGACACCATCGGCGTGGTCGTGATGGACGTGTCGGACGCCTTCTTTGGCGCGCTGGTGAAAGCGGTCGATACCGTCGCGCAGCAGCACCAGAAATATGTGCTGATTGGAAACAGTTACCACGAAGCCGAGAAAGAGCGCCACTCCATCGAAGTCCTGATACGCCAACGCTGTAACGCCTTGATTGTCCATTCAAAAGCCTTAAGCGATGAAGAGCTGGCCGGTTTCATGGAGCAGATTCCAGGCATGGTGTTAATTAACCGGCTGGTACCGGGTTATGCCCATCGTTGTGTCTGCCTGGACAACGTCAGCGGCGCGATGATGGCAACACGCATGCTGCTCAATCATGGTCATCAGCGCATTGGTTATCTGGCGTCCAGTCACAAGATTGAAGATAACGATTTACGTCGCGAAGGCTGGTTCCGCGCACTGGAAGAGCAGGGCATTGCCGCGCCGGATAGCTGGGTAGGCACCGGATCGCCGGATATGCAGGGCGGTGAAGCCGCGATGGTCGAGCTGCTGGGGCGTAACCTGCAACTGACGGCCGTATTTGCCTATAACGACAGCATGGCCGCAGGTGCGCTGACGGCGCTGAAAGATAACGGCATTGCGGTGCCACAGCATTTGTCATTGATTGGTTTCGATGATATTCCCATTGCCCGCTACACCGATCCTCAACTGACTACTGTGCGTTATCCGGTGGCCTCGATGGCGCGTCTTGCTACGGAGCTGGCACTGCTGGGGGCCGCAGGGAAGCTGGATTTACAGGCTTCTCACTGTTTTATGCCCACGCTGGTGCGTCGCCATTCGGTAAGCCAGCGACAAACTGTGGCATCGATCACTAACTTATAACGTCGGGTGATGTAACCGTTTTCAATCTGTGAGTAAATTCACAGTATCTTAACAAGACGCTGACTATGATGTCAGCGTCTTAGAAGCTGAAACACGATGTAACGGTGAGTGTTTATTTTACCTGCGCTTTGCGGCGTTACACATCGAAGAAAGCGAATTCTGGAGCGTTACCGTACACGGACGAATGGATTTTTTTAGCGTGAGCTTCGGTCGAAAGTAACGTTCCATTAACATACTTCCCGCCGAGCATTATTCACAAGAACTACCCTGCATATAAAAAACCGGAGATACCATGAATAAGAAGGTGTTGACTCTGTCTGCTGTTATGGCAAGCATGCTTTTTGGCGCAGCCGCACACGCAGCGGATACCCGTATTGGTGTGACCATTTATAAGTATGACGACAACTTTATGTCTGTTGTACGTAAGGCTATCGAGAAAGATGCCAAAGCAGCGCCGGATGTACAGCTGCTGATGAACGACTCCCAGAATGACCAATCCAAACAGAATGACCAGATCGACGTCCTGCTGGCGAAAGGCGTAAAAGCACTGGCGATCAACCTGGTTGACCCGGCAGCGGCGGGGACTGTTATTGAGAAAGCGCGCGGCCAGAATGTGCCGGTGGTGTTCTTCAACAAAGAGCCGTCTCGCAAAGCGCTGGATAGCTACGACAAAGCCTATTATGTGGGTACCGACTCCAAAGAATCCGGCGTTATTCAGGGCGACCTGATTGCGAAACACTGGGCGGCGAATCAGGGCTGGGATCTGAATAAAGATGGCCAGATCCAGTTCGTACTGCTGAAAGGCGAACCGGGCCACCCGGATGCGGAAGCGCGTACCACTTACGTTATTAAAGAGCTGAATGACAAGGGCATCAAAACCCAGCAGCTGGCACTGGATACCGCAATGTGGGACACCGCTCAGGCGAAAGATAAAATGGATGCCTGGCTCTCCGGTCCTAACGCTAACAAAATTGAAGTGGTTATCGCGAACAACGACGCCATGGCAATGGGTGCGGTAGAAGCGCTGAAAGCCCACAACAAGTCTTCTATTCCGGTCTTTGGTGTCGATGCGCTGCCTGAAGCTCTGGCGCTGGTTAAATCCGGTGCGATGGCCGGTACCGTGCTGAACGATGCCAACAACCAGGCAAAAGCCAGCTTTGATTTGGCGAAAAACCTCGCCGAAGGTAAAGAAGCCGCTGCCGGCACCAACTGGAAAATTGAGAACAAAGTTGTTCGCATTCCTTATGTTGGTGTAGATAAAGACAACCTGGCTGAAATTGCCGGTAAATAATAAGCAAGCCTGTTCTCACTGGGCGCAACCTTTGTTGCGCCCTTTATAACACGATATGCCAGGCCAACAAGGTATAATTATGGTCAGCAATAATACTCAGTCGTCAGGTGAATTCTTGTTGGAAATGAGCAATATCAACAAGTCTTTTCCAGGCGTTAAGGCACTCGATAATGTCAATTTAAAAGTCCGTCCTCATTCCATTCATGCATTAATGGGTGAGAATGGCGCGGGTAAATCAACATTATTAAAATGTCTTTTTGGGATCTATCAAAAAGATTCCGGCAGCATCCTTTTTCAGGGAAAAGAGATCGATTTCCATTCCGCTAAAGAAGCACTGGAAAATGGTATCTCGATGGTTCACCAGGAACTTAACCTGGTGCTGCAACGTTCTGTTATGGATAACATGTGGCTGGGTCGTTATCCCACCAAAGGCATGTTTGTCGATCAGGACAAAATGTTTCGTGATACCAAAGCTATTTTTGATGAACTGGATATTGATATTGATCCGCGTGCACGCGTGGGAACTTTATCCGTTTCACAGATGCAGATGATCGAAATTGCGAAAGCTTTCTCCTATGACGCTAAAATCGTTATTATGGATGAGCCAACATCATCACTGACCGAAAAAGAGGTTAATCATCTCTTTAAGATTATCCGTAAGCTGAAAGAACGCGGCTGCGGTATTGTTTATATCTCCCACAAAATGGAAGAAATATTCCAGCTGTGCGATGAGATCACTGTCCTGCGCGACGGTCAGTGGATTGCCACCCAACCGCTGGAAGGGCTGGACATGGACAAGATTATCGCCATGATGGTCGGCCGTTCCCTGAACCAGCGTTTCCCCGACAAACAAAACGAGCCGGGCGAGACAATCCTCGAAGTCCGTAACCTTACATCGTTACGCCAGCCTTCGATTCGCGATATCTCTTTTGACCTGCGTAAAGGCGAAATCCTTGGGATCGCCGGTCTGGTCGGCGCAAAACGTACAGACATCGTGGAAACGCTGTTTGGTATTCGTGAGAAATCCGGCGGCACCATTAAGCTGCACGGCAAAACGATCAATAATCACAACGCCAATGAAGCCATTAACAATGGTTTTGCACTCGTCACCGAAGAGCGCCGTTCAACCGGTATTTATGCTTATCTCGATATTGGCTTTAACTCGCTGATTTCGAATATTCAGAATTATAAGAACAAAGTAGGTCTGCTGGATAATAGTCGCATGAAAAGCGATACCCAATGGGTTATCGATTCCATGCGAGTGAAAACCCCAGGCCACCGCACACAAATCGGCTCATTATCTGGTGGTAACCAGCAGAAAGTGATTATCGGTCGCTGGCTATTAACCCAGCCGGAAATTCTGATGCTCGATGAACCCACGCGCGGTATTGATGTGGGCGCAAAGTTCGAAATCTATCAGCTAATCGCTGAGCTGGCCAAAAAGAATAAGGGGATTATTATTATTTCCTCTGAAATGCCTGAACTATTAGGCATTACTGACCGTATTCTGGTAATGAGCAATGGCCTCGTCGCTGGAATTGTTGACACTAAAACCACAACGCAAAACGAAATTCTCCGTCTTGCGTCTTTGCACCTTTAAGATCAGGGGCTCCTCATGAGTGCGTTAAATAAAAAAACTTTTCTCACTTATCTGAAAGACGGCGGTATTTACGTTGTTCTTTTAGTGTTACTGGCCATTATCATTTTCCAGGACCCTACGTTCTTAAGTTTGCTGAACTTAAGTAATATTCTGACGCAATCCTCGGTGCGTATTATTATTGCACTGGGCGTGGCAGGGTTGATTGTCACCCAGGGGACAGACCTCTCTGCCGGGCGTCAGGTTGGCCTTGCGGCGGTGGTTGCCGCCACGCTGCTGCAATCCATGGAAAACGCTAATAAAGTGTTCCCGGATATGGCCACCATGCCTATTCCGGTGGTGATCCTGATTGTCTGCGCAATCGGCGCCATTATTGGTCTGGTAAATGGCATTGTGATCGCTTACCTCAACGTGACGCCGTTTATCACCACGCTGGGTACGATGATTATCGTTTATGGTATTAACTCTCTGTACTACGACTTTGTGGGCGCGTCGCCGATTTCCGGCTTTGACAGTGGCTTTTCGACCTTTACGCAAGGCTTTATTGCGCTGGGCAGTTTCCGTCTCTCTTACATTACGTTCTACGCGTTAATCGCCGTTGGCTTTGTGTGGGTGCTGTGGAATAAAACCCGTTTTGGGAAAAACATTTTCGCCATCGGTGGTAACCCGGAAGCGGCCAAAGTCTCTGGTGTTAACGTTGCGCTGAACCTGCTGATGATTTATGCCCTGTCCGGCGTGTTCTACGCCTTCGGCGGTATGCTGGAAGCGGGCCGTATTGGCTCGGCAACGAACAACCTCGGCTTTATGTACGAACTGGATGCCATCGCAGCCTGTGTGGTCGGCGGCGTCTCCTTTAGCGGCGGTGTGGGTACTGTGCTCGGCGTGGTAACCGGTGTCATCATCTTTACGGTTATCAACTACGGTCTGACCTATATCGGCATTAACCCTTACTGGCAGTATATTATTAAAGGCGGCATCATCATTTTCGCGGTGGCGCTCGATTCCCTGAAATACGCACGTAAAAAATAAGCACACTCTGTTTATCCGGCCCGCTGCTCGCAGCGGGCTTTTTTTTACCTGCACACGACGGGAAGGGGGGATCGTGAAAAAACTTTACGGCCGGGAAGTTGTTAAATTTTTCACTCCGGTGCTACGCTCAAATAAGGCACAGCATAAATGAGGTAATTCTAATGGAGAAAGAATTAGCGTTTCCTGCTTTTCCGGTTACCGGTTGGCAGGTGGGGCCAGTGGAAAATGTGAATGGTGTGGTAATGAAATTTGGTTACAGCACGTCGCCGTATGGACCAGGGGCGACAACCTTTGATTCGCAGTTTTTCAGTTTAACCCCGGAAATGGTCAGAAGTCTGATCTACGATTTAGAGTTAAGTTTGCATCAGTTCGAAGATAAAGTGGCCTGATAACCCCGCTGACGAGACTACCTCGCAGACGTGATCGTTTGCGCACTGCGCGGTAGTGATTGCCTTATGCAATTTTCTTACCTAAATGAACAACTTGCCATTAAATATTTAACATTTAAGTCAATTCTGAATGCCATAAGCGCTACGGGTACTTACGCTTTACCTATACATCTCTGAAATTAGTATCCGCAGCTCAGGGGCGCCTATGAATTTAGTGTATTTTAAAGTTGATAACCTTCCGCATGAAAAAACCAGTCACGGCAGTTTCTCCCTTAAGGGTGTTGAGCTACTTCGCGATGGCGAAGTCGTCGTCTCGTTGGGCGATGTGAAGGTCGATACATTGCCGGTGTACCGCTTTTGCACGGTGCCAACCGGGTTTCGTAAAATTGAGTACCGCATCAAAAGCGGGGCGCCAGCGCGCATTCACTGCTCTGCTGGCTATTTAAAAACGGGTGAGTATCTGGTTGATACCCCCCAGGGTGAGCAGACCTTCGCGTTTAACGCGTTGAATGGGCAATGGACGCTGGATAAGAATGCACAAGTGGTGATCGATGTCCGGGCGTTTGTAGAGCGTAAGTTTACGCTTGTCCGCCCGGCCCAAAACATTAACCGCAATGCCCCGGTATATTAATTACCCGTCTTAATTTTTCCCTTTTTTCTGAATATCGAGAAGCTGCTCGGCGGTAACGGCCGGGTAGCCTTGGGCATTGTCCGGGACTTCCTGCAGTGAAGGAATGGGGACCAGCGGCCCTAAGAAGCGCGGCTCGCGTTTAAACATATACAGGTCGGCAATGGTTCCCAGGCGTGCACCAAACTCACGTACACGCACGCTCCACATATCTTTCGGCGATGGTACCGCATAACACTGCGCCTGAATGCCCATATGCAGGGCAATAAACAGCGCACGTTCACAGTGGAAACGCTGCGTAATGATAATAAAATCATTTGTATCAAACACTTTTCGGGTGCGAACGATAGAGTCCAGGGTGCGAAAGCCCGCGTAGTCCAGCACGATATCCGAAGGGTCAACCCCCGCAGCAATCAAATCCTTACGCATGGTCATCGGTTCGTTATAGCTTTGCAGAGCATTATCACCGCTGAGCAGCAGGTAATTCACCTTGCCACTGTTATAGGCGTTCAGCGCACCCTGAATACGATAACGATAGTATTGATTGATGACGCCAGTGCGGTAGTACTTGGCGGTACCGAGCACGACGCCCACTTGCCGCCAGGGGAGATCCTGCAAATCGTCGTAGATATAGGGCGCGGTTTTCCAGCTCATCCAGCGATCGAGGCCAAGCGCGGTTAACAGCAGCAAGCCGACCAGGACTAACAGGCTGTATAACAAACGCTTTAACATGCGGGAGACTCGGTGCAGGATTGAAATTTCACTCAGGCTACTTTACCCGTCCGGCAAGCGCAAGAAACGGCAGCTCAATTGCGGGCTTTTTCATCACTGCGGGTGTGACTCCGCAGTGATGTGCGTCACGCCAACAGAACTCGTTCAATATTCTGGCAACCCAGCGCCCGCAGCGTTGCCACGGTGGCATCCCATTGCGTCAGCGGCGCGTCGGCACGTTCTGCCAGGATGGCGCGTTGCATATCCACATAATCATATCCGCTCAGGTTGAGTAAATTGAGGGCACCTTGTAATGGCGGTAGCGTGGGGTTAAAGGCGGCGTTTTCTGCGTAGCTGCCGTAGAAAATACGGCCATCGCGGCATTCAATCGCCACGCCGGAAGGGGAGTGTGTATACGGCGAGTGGCTTCTGTTCGCCGCGTTAACGGCAGCCTGCGCCAGTGCGTCGCCGCTGTGGGTAAAACCGTGGTTTTGCTCATCCATCAGCAGCGTTTTGATCGACAGATCTTTCGGGCCGAAAGCATCCGGCAGGTAGTCGGCCAGGGTGTGCACCGCGCGTCCTGGCAGATGAATGCGCAGATCCAGCCCACTATTCAGTTCATTCATAAACTGACGGCAGTGGCCGCAAGGCGTGTAGTTGACTGTCACTGACGCGAGTGCTTTCTCGCCGCGCGCCCAGGCATGGCTGATGGCGCTCTGTTCCGCATGGACAGTCTGCTGCATGGTAGCACCGAGGAATTCCATATTGGCGCCAAAATACCAGGCTCCGCTGACTCCCCGGGCAATAGCGCCGACATTGAAATGGGACAGTTCCGTGCGGGCGCAGGCGGCGGCCAGCGGCAGCAGCGCAAAAGCCAGTGCGTTTTCGTCCATCCCGCAGGCGCTGTGCAAGGTTGCCACCTGCTCCGCGCTCAGCATGGCGGGGAAATGCACATCCGCCAACAGGGGAGCCAGCGCGGATTGCACATTCTCCGCAAGCCCGGAAAACGCAGTGTGAAAACGTGAATGCATGGCGTTGCCTCGTAACAGTGTGTTGGAATCGTAGTTTACGGGGCTAAATAGCCCTTATGTGTGATTCACTTCACACTGTATGTGCAACTAATGAAACTCAAATGAAAAATGCGCGACGAATCGCAAATTTTAACGCATTACGGCGACGATCAGCGGAAACAAAAACGGCGCAATCAATGAGGTAATAATGCCGCAGATTACCAGCGCCAGTGAACTGAACGCCCCTTCCTGATAATCCAGTTCTGCGCAGCGCGCCGTGCCCAATGCATGCGAGGCAGTGCCCATTGCAAGGCCGCGGGCAGATTTGGTGTGGATACGCATCAGGTTTAGCAGGGTATGACCAAAGACCGCGCCCAGTACACCGACAAAAATCACACACACTGCGCTTATCGCAGGAATACCGCCGATGCTACCGCCCACCGCCATGGCAATCGGCGTTGTTACCGACTTCGGCAATATTGAGGCGGCGATTTCCGGTGTCGCTCCCATTAACAGTGCGATAGCCGTGCCTGAGACCATTGCCACCAGGCTACCGACAAAACAGATTGTGATGATCGACTTCCAGCGGGCGCGAATCTGGTGCAGTTGCTCATAAAGTGGAAAGGCCAGCGCCACCACCGCAGGTTGTAATAAGTCGTTAAGGATTTTGCTGCCCTGAAAATAGTGGTCGTACGGTGTACCGGTGATCAGCAGGATTGGGATGATCACCACCATGGCCACCAGAAGCGGGTTAAGCAGCGGGATTTTGAAACGTGCGGCCAGCTTACGTGCGGCAAAAAAAACGGCCAGTGTCAGCGGCAACGACCACCAAATATACGTCATCATTGTTTGCTACCTTTTTGCCCCGCCACTTTACGTTCACCGTGCGCCAGATGTGTGCTCCAGCTCACCACCAAAAAGACAATCACCGTGCTGATAGCACAGGAGACGATGATCGGGCCAAACTGCGCGCGCAGCAGGTCGTAATACTGCATGACGCCAACGCCAATCGGCACAAATAACAGCGCCATGTAGCGGATCAATATAAAGCAGCCGGGATTAACCCATTTCGCGGGCAGGATTTGCAGCGCCAGCAGCACAAACATAATCAGCATACCGATAATGCTGCCAGGAATGGCAATAGGCAGCAGCGAAGCCACAAAGATCCCTGCGTACAGGCAGGCATAGATAAGTACAAAAGCACGAAGATATTGCCAGATAATATTCAATGATTTACTCATGGTGAAAGCCCTTGCCTAAACGCATTCATCATACAATTAAAGCTAAAAACGTGCTACCGATCACATCATGAATTATGAGCATACCAAACATTCCTTTTTGGAACGTTATGCATTCCCACATGATCTTTCCGGCTGACTCCCAGCAAAGTGTAGTTTTGCACTACCACAAAGGCACTTTCCACGCTGCAGCAGAGACGCTACTATGGCGCCTCATTTTTTCCGGGGCGATTTATGCGTGTGTTACTGGCGCCAATGGAAGGTGTGCTCGATTCGCTGGTGCGCGAGCTGCTGACCGAGGTAAACGATTACGATTTATGCATCACCGAATTCTTGCGCGTGGTGGATCAACTGTTGCCGGTAAAATCGTTTTATAAAATCTGCCCTGAACTGCATCGGCAAAGCCGCACTTCATCCGGCACGCGGGTGCGCATCCAGCTGCTTGGGCAATACCCGGAGTGGCTGGCGGAAAACGCAGCCCGTGCGGTGGAACTGGGGTCGTGGGGGGTAGATCTTAACTGCGGTTGCCCGTCGAAACTGGTCAATGGCAGTGGCGGGGGGGCCACGCTGCTTAAAGACCCCGAGTTGATTTATCGTGGTGCAAAAGCCATGCGCGAAGCAGTACCCGCTCATCTCCCGGTGACAGTAAAAGTACGGCTGGGTTGGGACAGCCCATCTCGGCAGTTCGAAATTGCCGATGCCGTGCAGCAGGCTGGCGCAAGCGAACTTGTCGTACACGGGCGTACCAAAGAGGATGGCTATAAAGCCGAGCGTATTAACTGGCAGGCGATTGGTGAAATCCGCCAGCGGTTAACCATTCCCGTGGTCGCGAACGGGGAGATCTGGGACTGGCAAAGCGCTCAGCACTGCCTGGCGGCTACTGGCTGCGATGCGGTCATGATCGGGCGTGGCGCATTAAATGTGCCCAATTTGAGCCGGGTTGTAAAATATAATGAGCCCCGAATGCCATGGCCGCAGGTGGTCGCGCTGTTAGTCAAATATACGCAGCTGGAAAAACAGGGTGATACCGGTTTATATCATGTCGCACGTATAAAACAGTGGCTAAGTTATTTACGAAAAGAATATATTGAAGCGGGCGATCTTTTTGCCATTATTCGCACCTATAAAACCGCAAATGAAATTGCAGCAGCTATTTCCCGCGAGCTAAATCACGTTTCTGCAGATTTATAAAATAAGTCGCTGGATCATTGCAAGGCGGAGTGTTATTGATATTCGCGCAGCAACTCAGGATTGTCACTGTAATACAGGCAAAACCTAAAGCGTTTAAATCCATCTTCCATGGGTTTACGGTTTGGGTTTTTTTTGCTTTATTTTTATAACTATTTAAGTGAAATAGTTAAACAATCATCTAATAATTATCTGTATTTTTCTGGATATATGCTTTTTGCATATCTAAATATAAAATGGAAAGAACCGTATGGCGTCATTTAAATTCGCTTTACCTCTGGTTTTCATTATGGGTTGTAATAGTCCGGCATTTTCCGCCGATGATTTACCTTTCGCCACCCAGGGATTTTTTGAAGAGAGTCAGTTTAACGTTACGCTAAAAAATATATGGATGTTCAATACCGGCGATCAACTTGAGCAAGCCGGCGTCGGCGAACAGCGCGCCTGGGCGCAAGGCGTGCTGCTGGATTATCAAAGCGGTTGGTATCAGGATACGCTGGGCATAGATGCCTCCTGGTATAGCGTGGCTAAACTCTATGCCAATGACAACTTCGCTGGCAGGGATCTGGTGCGCGATGCCAACGGCAAGGCGGAAGGCTTCAACAAAGTTGGCCAGCTCTACGCCAAACTGAAATGGGGAGAGGACAACAAATACGCGCAGCTCAATGCTGGCTGGCAGCAGTTGTACAAATTCGGCATCCTCAACGTCACCCGTAGTCGCGCTGCGCCAAGCTCGTGGCAGGGCGTAAGCCTGGTCACACAATGGGAGGACCTGTCTGCCCGTGGCGCCTGGGTTTCTCGTTTTTCTGAGCGCGACGAGCCAGAGAAACGCCGCTTTTATACTTTGCAAAGCGGCAAACCGATTGACTATATCGTCACTGGCGACGTGAACTGGAGCCCAACAAAAAACATGCGCATAACGTGGCTGAGTGGCGAGAGTCAGCACTATTTACAACGCCACGGTTTAGAAACACAATTCTCAATGCCGCTTGGCGTGCAGGAAAAGCTCCTGTTGCGTGGAAGCTGGTATTACAACCGTGGCTTAAGTGAATGGGAAGGCACACGTGGCTTTAACCGTAGCGCCCGGCATCTTTTTGCTCTGGTGGGTTACCAATATAACGATATTGAATCCGGAATAGGCTGGTCAAAAACAAAAGCGCCGCTTAAAAATGGCCTGGGCAGTTTCTACTGGCATTTAGGTAAAAATACCCGGGGTGCATTTAATAGTCCTGCCGACGGAGAAGGAAACGATTATGTCAATGACGGCGAACAAATGCTCTATTGGTATGGGAGATATAAATTTTCGCCGGAATTGACTGTCGGATTGTTTGGTAATTATGGCTTTGGCGCGAAATATCAAGATACGGCGCTAACCCAGTGGGAATATGGCGGTTATTTTGCCTGGACACCGAAAATGATTAAGGGTTTTTCCTTGTTAGCCGGAATCGGACCAAGCTATAGCTGGAAATTAATAAATGGTAAACCCTGGTTGACAGAAGATAAACGCACCTTCCATCGAGCAAAAGGCATTGGCGGCACGGTGTCGATGGAATACAAATTTGGTCTGCTGAATTAAAAGGCTAATATAAATAAAAGGAATTAATAATGAAAAAAACAGTACTGGGATTGCTGTTAAGCATGCTGACCATGGCTCACGCTCAGGCTGCTGAACAGGCAATGCGGATATTGCTGGTGAACGATGACGGCTGCGAGTCTGTTGGCACGATCTCGCTGCAAGAAAAACTGGCCGCCAAAGGCTATGAGGTATGGATGGTGGCACCTGCCACCAATCAGAGTGGTATCGGGTCGGCGATCACCTTTAAACCCAATAAAATTTTTGACGTAAAAAAGGTGGCGGATAAACGCTACTGCTTTCCCGGCACGCCGGCGGATGCGCTGGATTTCGGCTTGCTTGGGGTGCTGAAAGATAACCCGCCGGATCTGGTGATATCGGGCGTTAACGACGGGCCAAATACCGGTGTAGCGCAACTCAATTCCGGTACGGTTGGCGCAGCAGTACGCGCAGTGCGCTATGGCTATCCGGCTATTGCAGCCAGTATTGGATACTTGTTGACAGCGGAGGAGATGAAAGCGGGCTGGCCAGCTACCCATAAATATTGGCCGGACTCTGTGGATTATGTCGTCTCGCTGGTCGATCAAATCAACAGTAACTGGCAGACCGGGCAGCCGGTGTTGCCAAAAGGTTCCGGTGTAAGCATTAACTATCCGCCACTGACGAAAAAGGAGATTAAAGGGCAAAAATACGTGGCCAATGAGCAGTTTCCGGCGCCCCAACACACCTACAAATTGCTTGCAGATGGGCGTGCTCAACAAATCATGAGCCAAAAAGTGTTGGAACCCAGCGAGGCAGACACCGATACCGGTTGGCTGAATAAAGGGTACATTACCTGGTCGTTGCTGGACGGCGAATGGAATGCGCCACAGTATGAGCCTCAATACAAAGCCATTTTTCAATAACTAAACGGCTGAGACGGCGATCACATTTTGTTTGCCGTCTCATTGTTCGTTACGGTGAAGCTGGTAGAGTGCACAGGTGGATTGTTACTGCGCAAGCAGGCTAAACCTGATTATCTGGCTTCTGTCGGATGTCAGGTTTTTTTGTTTCCGGGGTCGGGATGAAGATCGCCAAAGTCTTAAATAACAATGTTGTGGTGGTGCTGGACGAGCATCAGCGCGAGCAAGTGGTGATGGGCAGAGGTATTGCCTTTCAAAAACGTCCCGGCGATCGACTGGATGAAGCCAGCGTCGAGAAAGTGTTTGCGCTGCAAAGCGATGAGCTGGTGCGCCGCCTGAGCGAACTGCTGAGTCAGATCCCGCTGGAGGTGATGACGGCCTGCGACCGCATTATTGATCTCGCGCGTGGCCGGCTCGGTAAACTGCAGGAGAGTCTTTACATCACGCTGACAGACCACTGTTTTTTTGCCATCGAAAGGCAGAAAAAGGGCGCAGTGATCCGTAATGTGCTGTTATGGGAAATTAAACGCCTCTATCCCAAAGAGTTTCAACTGGGGCAGGAAGCACGGGCGATCATCGCCAAACGTCTCGGCGTGGAATTGCCGGAAGATGAGGCCGGTTTTATCGCTTTACATCTGGTCACGGCGCAGCTGAATAGCGAAATGCCAGAGGTGATGCACATCACCAAAGTGATGCAGGAAATTCTCCATATCGTGAAGTACCAGCTCAAGCTGGAGTACGATGAAGAATCGCTGAGCTACCATCGCTTTGTTACGCATCTGAAGTTTTTCTCTCAGCGCATGCTGAGCCGCACGGTAGTCGAAGATGACGATCTCTCGCTGCACCAGGCGGTGAAAGAGAATTACGCGCTGGCCTGGACCTGCGCTGAAAAAGTGGCGCGTCATCTGGTCAGCAACTACCAGCGTGACCTGACGACAGAAGAGATCATGTTTCTCGCCATTCATATTGAGCGAGTGAGAAAGGACCGGCGCTAAGCGCTGGCTTCGAAGACCATCTGGATTGTTACTGCGTGGTAAAACGCAGGCAAAACCTGAGTCCGGCATCGCAAGATGCGGGTCTCAGGTTTTTTTTTACTCAGTCACCGCCTTCGGGCAAGAAGCAAGGAACACAGCATGGAATATCAAGCGCTGGCGAAAGAGATCCTTAGCCACGTTGGTGGAAAGGAAAACATCAACAGTCTGGTGCACTGCGCTACGCGGTTGCGCTTTAAGTTAAAAGAGACGCAAAAAGCCGATGCCGAAGGGCTTAAAGCCAACCCCGGCGTGATCATGGTTGTGGAGAGCGGCGGCCAGTTTCAGGTGGTGATTGGCAATCACGTTCACGACGTCTGGCAGGCGGTACGCGCAGAAGCTGGGTTGACGGATGACACGCCGGTCGAAGCAACCGAAGAAAAAGGCAATCTGCTTGGCCGGTTAATCGACATTGTGTCCGGCATTTTTACGCCGTTTATTGGCATTCTCGCCGCATCGGGGATCCTCAAAGGTCTGCTGTCGCTGGCAACGGTCTGCGGCTGGCTCAGTACGGACAGTGGCACCTATAAAATCTGGTTTGCTACTAGCGATGCCCTCTTTTTCTTCCTGCCGTTGGTTTTGGGCTATACCGCCGGGAAAAAATTTGGCGGCAACCCGTTCGTTACTATGGTGGTGGGCGGCGCGCTGACCCACCCACTGATGATCAGCGCCTTTAACGCCAGCCAGTCCGCGGGGGCGGTGAGTGAATCTTTCCTCGGTATTCCCGTCACCTTTTTGAATTACAGCGGTTCGGTGATCCCGATTATTCTTGCCGCCTGGGTAAGCTGCTGGCTGGAAAAACAGGGCAACCGCCTGCTGCACTCATCGGTGAAAAATTTTATTACGCCGCTGATCTGTATCGCCATCACTGTACCGCTAACGTTCCTGATCATTGGCCCGGTTGCTACCTGGCTTAGCCAGATGCTGGCGCTGGGTTACCAGACAATTTACACGCTGGCACCATGGGCAGCCGGTGCGGCTCTGGGTGCACTGTGGCAGGTTTGCGTAATTTTTGGCCTGCACTGGGGACTGGTACCGCTGATGATCAACAACATTGCGGTGTTTGGTCATGACACCATGCTGCCGATTCTGTTACCTGCCGTGTTTGGTCAGGTTGGGGCCACATTAGGTATCTTTCTGCGCACCCGCGACGGGCGGCAGAAAGCGCTGGCAGGCTCAGCGATCGCAGCAGGGATTTTCGGCATTACCGAACCGGCAGTCTACGGGCTGACCTTACCTCTGCGACGTCCATTTATTTTTGGCTGCACCGCTGGTGCACTGGGCGGAGCCATTGTTGGTTTTAGTCATACGCAGGTTTATTCGTTCGGCTTTGCGAATATCTTCACGCTGGCACAAATGATCCCGCCGGGCGGAGTGGATGCAACCCTGTGGGGCGGGATCCTCGGCTGCGCGGTGGCGTTCATATTCTCTACTGTGCTGACGTGCGTCGCCGGCCTGCCAAAAATGCAGGCAGAAAATGCTCCCATTACCCCGGCAGAAGTGGATGACAATACGTTGCTGGCACCGATGAGCGGCACCGTGTTAGCGCTGGAACAAGTCCCTGATTCTACTTTTGCCAGCGGCCTGCTGGGCGAGGGAGTAGCGATTATTCCGGCGGATGGGCGGGTAACCGCACCGTTTGCGGGGGAAGTAGCCTCGCTGTTTGAAACGAAACATGCCATTGGCCTGCTAAGCGATAACGGCATTGAAGTGCTGATCCATGTCGGTATCGACACCGTAAAACTGGGCGGTAAACCTTTTACGGCGCATGTCCGCGTTGGCGACAAAGTGCAGGCCGGCGATCTGCTACTGGAGTTCGATCGCGCAGCGATCATTGCCAGCGGGTTCGATCTCGCCACGCCAATTATTATCAGTAACAGCGACAGCTTCGGTGGGGTCAGCACCGTCGCAACAAGCTCAGTTCAAGCCGGGATGCCGCTGCTGGCGGTGGCCCGTTAATCAAAGGAGTCTGCAATGAAATTATTCCCGAAAACGTTCTTATGGGGCGGTGCGATTGCCGCGAATCAGGTAGAAGGCGCTTATCTGGAGGACGGGAAAGGCCTCTCCACGTCGGACGTACAGCCGAAAGGGGTGTTTGGCGATGTGGTTGAGCGTGTGCCGGGTGATGCTGCCCTGAAAGATGTCGCTATCGACTTCTACCATCGCTACCCGGAAGATATTGCGCTGTTTGCAGAAATGGGCTTCAGCTGTTTGCGCGTCTCCATTGCCTGGACGCGTATTTTCCCGAATGGCGACGAAACCACGCCAAACGAAGCCGGGCTGGCTTTTTACGACAACCTCTTCGATGAGCTAGCCAAACATGGCATCACGCCGCTGGTCACCCTTTCTCACTATGAGATGCCGTGGGGGCTGGTAAAACAGTATGGCGGCTGGGGTAACCGCCATACCATTGGCTGTTTTGAACGCTATGCGCGTACGGTATTTACCCGTTACCAGCACAAGGTCAAGCTGTGGCTGACGTTTAACGAAATCAATATGTCCCTGCACGCGCCGCTGACGGGGGTAGGTTTGCCGGAAAACAGCAGCAAAGCGGATGTGTATCAGGCCATCCACCATCAACTGGTTGCTAGCGCGCTGGCAGTCAAAGCCTGCCACGAGATCATTCCTGACGGGAAAATCGGCAATATGCTGCTGGGCGGTCTGATGTACCCCCTGACCTGTAAACCGGAAGATATCTTCGAGACACTGCAACAAAACCGCAGTTGGCAGTTCTTTGGCGATGTGCAGTGCCGTGGTGCTTATCCGGGCTATATGCTGCGCTATTTCCAGGACAATGGCATCGCCATTGAGATCACAGATGCCGATCGGGAAGCGCTGAAATCGACGGTCGATTTTATCTCCTTCAGCTACTACATGACCGGTTGTGTCACCACCGATGAAGCGCTGAACCAGAAAGCGCGCGGCAACATTCTTAGCATGGTTCAAAACCCGCACCTGGCGAGTTCCGAGTGGGGCTGGCAGATCGATCCGATTGGCCTGCGCACCCTGCTGAATATGTTGTGGGATCGCTGGCAAAAGCCGTTGTTTATTGTCGAAAATGGGCTGGGTGCGAAAGACAAGGTGGAAGCGGATGGCACCATTAACGATGACTACCGTATTAACTATCTGAACGATCACCTGGTGCAAGTGCGCGAAGCGATTGAAGACGGTGTTGAGGTGATGGGTTATACCAGTTGGGGCCCGATTGATCTGGTCAGCGCTTCAAAAGCCGAGATCTCCAAGCGCTACGGCTTTATCTATGTCGATCGTGACGATGAAGGCAATGGCACGCTGGCGCGTAGTCGTAAGAAAAGCTTCTACTGGTACCGGGACGTGATTGCCAGCAATGGCGCAACTCTGAAGTAAGCTTTACCTGCCCGGTGCGCGCATTGCCGCCGGGCAGCTCCTCACTGCAGTAACTCAGCGATAAATCCTTTTAGCCACATCACTGCCGGATCGCTGCTGTGGCGCTGATGCCAGAGCATAGCGATCTCTACCGGTTCCACCTCGAGCGGGAGCGGGCTTGCCAGCAAACCCCGTGTTCGTTGCCACTCCGTTGCCAGTCCTCCCGGAACCGTTGCCAGTGCAGGCAGGGTTTCGAGCAATCCCGGCAGGGCCGAGAAATGCGGCGTCGTATAGAGGATCTGCCGCTGGTGGCCGGTTTTTGCCAGCAACGTGTCAAAGTGGCTGCTGGTCGCTTCCCGGTAACTGACCATCAAATGCGGCAGAGCGGCAAAGGTATCAGTATCCAGGGGGGCAGTTAGCGTCAGCTGCTTCGGGTGCCAGAGAGTGACAAATGGCATGGTCGCCAGCACTTCGCGCTCAAGCCAGCGTGGCCCGGCTGGCGCGACGCTGATGGCAAGATCCATTTCGCCCCCTTCCAGGCGCGCAGCATCGCTGAAGGGATCGCTGGCTACAACGTTCAGCCGAATGCCGGGAGCCGCGCATTGCAGCGCAGGGATCAGCGTCGGCATGAGCCACATTTCAACCCAGTCGGCCATTCCCAGCGTCAGCGTGGCGCTAACCGTGTGCGGATCGAAAGCCGCCTGCTGGAACAACGCGCTTTGCAATTGCTCCAGCAACGGCAGCAATTCGCTGTGCAGTTCTGTTGCCCGCGCTGTGGGCTGCATGCGATGACCGCTGCGGATAAATAGCGGATCGTCGAACAGATTGCGCAGGCGTGACAGCACACCGCTCACCGCCGGTTGCCCAAGATGCAGTTTATCGGCGGCTGCAGAGACACTCTGTTCGCGAAACAGCACAGCAAAGGCGATCAGCAGATTCAGATCGATCTTGCGGAAATCATTTTCTTTGATAGTCATTATTGCTCCAATCAATTGGATTGATAGTAGCGGTGGCGGGATACTGATGCAACAGAAACTCGCGGAGGGAATAATGAAACGTTATCCACTTTTACTGGCTTTGTTAACCACCGGTATGATGCAAAGCGCCGTGGGCGCGCCATTGTCGACACAACAATCGCAGGCACCCGGCTACTACCGAATGGCGATGGGAGACTGGCAAATCACTGCCGTTTCCGACGGCACGGTGGCGGTACCATTTGATAAATTACTGACGCACATTACGCCGCAACAGATGCAACAGCGGATGGCGCAGGCCAACCTGCCGGTGAATGCCGAAACTTCCATCAATGCTTTTGTGATCAACACCGGTATGCAACTGATTCTGGTCGATGCCGGAGCCGGGCAGCTGTTTGGAAAGGCGGGCGGGCATCTTCCCGAGAACCTGCGGGCGGCGGGTATCGATCCGGACGCTATAGATACCGTGTTGCTGACCCATATTCATGCTGACCACTCCGGTGGCGTACAGCGCGACGGAAAGCCAGTGTTCAGGAACGCAACTGTCCGGGTCGATCAACGCGATGTCGACTTCTGGTTGAATGTGGCCAATAAGAATAGGGTGGAAGAGGGGCAACGTCATACGTTTGCGGAATCTGAACGTTCTCTGCGTCCGGTCATTGAGGCTGGCAAACTCAGTACCTTCCAAGCTCCGGAACAGATCCTGCCAGGCATTGACGCCATTCCCGCACCGGGTCATACGCCGGGCAGCGTGATTTATCGGGTCAATCATGGCGGCAAAACGTTGATGTTATGGGGCGATATTATCCATGCGCATCCCGTGCAGTTACCGCAGCCTGAGGTCGCTATCCATTTTGATGTGAATCAGCAACAGGCTGTAGCGACACGGGAAAAAGTGCTGGCGCAGGTCGCACGCGAGGGGGACTGGATAGCGGCGGCACATATCGCCTTTCCTGGCATCGGCAAAGTGATGAAAGCCGATCAGGGCTATCGCTGGGTCCCGATCAATTACAGTGCGCAGTGAGAGTAACTATCTGGCCGGAGGGCACTGCCCTCCGGCTGGGGATCAGAAGATCATTTTAAACACGCCGGTAACGACTAACAGCCCAATTAAAAAGATAATCAGTATTACCCAAAGTAAAATCTTCAACATTTTCCGTGCCCTCCTGATTTTATGCGTAGTGCAAGCTTAGGCAATCTCCTGCATTTCTGCCTTTTTTCTATACTTAGCTGTTTACGATTCGAGGGGGAGGGCATGACATGTCTGGATCAAAAGTAGCGATTGTGACCGCAGCAGATTCCGGAATTGGCAAGCAGTGCGCGCTAATGCTGGCTGAACAAGGGTTTGATATCGGCATCACCTGGTACACCGACGAAGCCGGCGCGAAAGAAACCGCCCGCGAGGTTGAAGCGCAGGGCCGGCGCGCCGAGACCATCCAGCTTGATCTTAGCCAGTTGCCGCAAGGCGCACAGGCTATCCGTACATTGATTGAGCGCTTCGGGCGTCTTGATGCGCTGGTCAATAATGCCGGGGCGATGAGCAAAGCGCCGTTTCTTGATGTGACATTTGAGGCGTGGCGCAGCATTTTTACCGTGGATGTCGATGGGGCATTTTTATGTTCGCAAATTGCTGCCCGCCAGATGGTAAGCCAGGGGGAGGGCGGACGTATCGTCAATATTACCTCGGTACATGAGCATACGCCGCTACCGGAGGCCAGTGCGTACACAGCCGCCAAACACGCGCTCGGTGGTTTAACGCAGTCGATGGCGCTGGAGCTGGTGGAGCACAACATTCTGGTGAACGCCGTGGCACCGGGGGCCATCGCAACGCCAATGAATAATATGCAGGACGAGGATGCAAAACCCGGTTCCATGCCTATCATCCCGCTGGCGCGGCCCGGTAAGACCCGTGAGATTGCCAGTATGGTGGCCTGGCTCTGTTCGGCTGACGCCAGCTACACCACCGGGCAATCGTTTATTATTGATGGCGGTTTTATGCTGGCGAACCCGCAATTCAAACCGAAAACGTCCTAATGTTCTGACGGAGGGTTACGGCGTTTTTTGCGCCGGTGGTGGATCCAGCCGCGCAGGCAAAGTACCAGCACCAGCGCAATCGCCAGCCAGATCCAGCGTTTTACATGCTGGTCGAACTGGTGCAGCCACGGGCCAATCACTTCCCCGCCTACATAGCCGAGAGTCGTGAAAATCAACGCCCAGACGATGGCACCAATAATATTCAGCGGCAGGAAAATTTTCGGTCGCAGATGGCTGGTACCGATTAATATCGGGCCGATAATGCGAAAGCCATACATAAAGCGTGAACCGATAACGAACAAGTAAGGATGGCGGCGGATCAGTGACTGCGCCTGATGAATTTTCTCCCGGTAGCGGGTAAACCGACGCAGGATTTTGGTGCCATAGCGGCGGCCAACCAGGTAGAGCAACTGGTCGCCAATCATTCCGCCTAACGCCACCGATACGACCACCAGCCAGAAGCGCAGCAACCCCTGATGTGCCGCGACGCCGCCCAGCAGAGTAATGGTTTCCCCTTCAGCAACACTACCAATCACCAGAGCAGCATAGCCATACTGGCTAATCAGATTATTGATATCCATTGGTTATTACGTCCTCCCGGTAAAACGCCTTTAAGCATACACCCGATAACGCGTTCTCGCCGGAACAAACAAAACCGCCGATGCGGTCTTTTTTGTGTTGTACATAAAATAACCGCTAGAGTGAATTATACTGAACGTGTCGATGTTCGGGCATTAGCAAGGGGGCGTTATGAACCATGTCTGGGGACTTCTTTCCCATCCCGATCGTGAAATGCAGCTTATCAAGGGCGAAAACGAGACAATTTCGCATCACTATACCCACCACGTGCTGTTTATGGCGGCGATTCCGGTTATCTGCGCCTATATTGGTACAACGCAAATCGGCTGGAATTTTGGTGAAAACAGTGTGGTGACGCTGTCATTGTTTACCGGTTTCTATCTGGCCGTTCTGTTCTATGCACTTATGCTGGCAGGCGTGGCGGTGATGGGGCGCGTGATTTGGTGGATGGCACGCAGCTACCCGCAACGGCCTTCGCTGGGGCGCTGTATGGTATTTGCCGGTTATGTGGCAACGCCGTTATTCCTCAGCGGGCTGGTCGCACTTTACCCATTAGTATGGCTGTGCGCGCTGGTCGGTACCGTGGCGCTGTTCTATACCGGCTATCTGCTTTATGTGGGCATTCCAACCTTCCTGAATATCAATAAGGAAGAGGGGATGAACTTCTCCAGTTCAACGCTGGCTATTGGTGTACTGGTTCTGGAAGTGTTGCTGGCGCTGACCGTCATCCTGTGGGGCTACGGCTACCGCCTGTTCTGATGCCGTATGATCCCTGTGCGTTGCTGGTGTAAAAGCTGGCAACGCAATCTCTGGCAATCATTCTCCTGTGGCGACAACCCTGACTGACGGCTATTATGCCAAAGCCAGCTCTGTCATAGCTCTGACTTACAGATGCGGTGTGCGTAATAACGTGCGTGAATAATTTTCAGAAGTCTCACCATGCAGAAATTTCGAGTTTCCTTATTAAGCCTGGCCTTATTGTTGGCTGCGCCTGTGGCGCCGTTCGCTGTTGCGAAAACGACTGCTCCGGTCACTGCCGCTCAACCTGAAATTGCTTCAGGTAGCGCGATGATCGTCGATCTGCAAACCAATCAAGTGATCTATTCCAGTCACCCGGATCTGGTCCGCCCGATTGCCTCCATCACCAAGTTGATGACGGCAATGGTGGTACTGGATGCCCGACAACCCCTTGATGAGAAACTCTCTGTCGACATTAGTCAGACACCGGAAATGAAGGGGATTTATTCCCGCGTGCGTCTGAACAGCGAAATCAGCCGCCGCAATATGCTGCTGCTGGCGCTGATGTCGTCGGAAAACCGTGCTGCCGCCAGCCTTGCGCACCACTACCCAGGCGGTTACAACGCGTTTATAGCGGCGATGAATGCTAAAGCCAAAGCGCTGGGTATGACCAACACCCGCTATGTGGAACCAACCGGGCTGTCGATTCATAACGTTTCGACCGCACGTGACCTGACCAAACTGTTGATCGCGACAAAACAGTACCCGCTGATCGGGCAACTGAGCACCACGCGTGAAGAGATGGCGACCTTTGCTAACCCGGCATATACGCTGCCGTTCCGCAATACCAACCATTTGGTGTACCGCGATAACTGGAATATTCAGCTGACAAAAACCGGCTTTACCAATGCGGCCGGGCACTGCCTGGTGATGCGCACGGTTATCAACAATAAACCGGTGGCACTGGTGGTGATGGATGCATTTGGCAAGTTCACCCACTTTGCCGATGCCAGCCGCCTGCGGACCTGGATTGAAACCGGCAAAGTTCAGCCTGTTCCCGCATCGGCGTTGAGTTATAAGCGCCAGAAAGCAGCGCAGATGGCGCAAAACCCGTCTGAGGCTGGCGCGCAAACCGCGCAAAACGATTAACTATTCCGGCAGCGTCCAGTCACCGTCGTTGAGTGGGCGCTGCATAATCAACGTATCCCGCCAGTCCCCTTTTTTATAGCCGACGCTGCGCAACTGCCCGGCAAGCTCAAAACCGTATTTCTTATGCAGACGCAACGAGCCGGCATTGTTGTTGCCATCGCCGATCACCGCAATAAGCTGCCGCCACGGCCCCTCTTCACAACGTGTAATCAGCGCCTGCATTAAGGTGCTGCCAATACCGTGCCCTGGCATGCTGGCGTCGACATAAATCGACTCTTCGAGTGTGTAGCGGTAAGCCTCTCGTGGGCGATAGAAACTGGCATAGCAGTAGCCGACGACAATGCCATGATAGAGGGCGACCATCCAGGGTAAACCGTCGCTGGCCACTTTCGCCATGCGGGCACGCATTTCTTCAATGGTGGGGGGGACTTCTTCGAAGGAAGCGCGACCGTGGAGGACATGCCAGCTGTAAAGGGACGTAATCGCGTGCACATCTTCAGGGCAGGCATCACGCACCACGACCGCAGGGCCAGATAAGACATCAACAGCAGACATAACCGGTGTGCTCCTTCAAAGCAGGAAGCCATAGAAACGTTTCTATGGCCTTTTCGCTACTCTAGTATGAATGGAGCACACAATACAGCGTGTTGTACGGTTACTTTGCCCGCGTTCAGTGACGATTATCCGGCGCTTCGCTTTCTTGCCAGAATTTACGCTTGCTGGTTTTACCAATCCCGGGATTCATACTGTTCGTTGGGTCATTTTCCCGATAAAACCGTTTTAACGCTTCTGTCGCTTCGTACAAGTGACCGACATTATGCTCCGCCGGATATTGCGCTCCACGAGCGCGAAGCAGTGCCAGCATTTGCTCTTTAAGCGCATGGGCATCTACCCCTTTTTTCACAATGTAATCCTGGTGAAAAACATGGCACATAAAATGGCCATAGTAGAGTTTATGCACCAGTTGGCTGTCTATCTCTGGCGGCAGGTGCTCGAACCACTCGGTATCGTTACGCCGCAGGGCAATATCCAGCGGCAGAATATCCTCCACTTCGTCGGCATGCACAGCCTGGTAACGGATGGCGGCCCCCGCCGCTGCAAAACGGTGTAAAAAGGCTTTGCTGCCTTCTTCCGGCGTACAGACGAAAAAGTCGCCCTCCGCTTCGGCAAAATAGTTCTTCAGCCAGTTTTGCGCTTCGTCGATGCCCCCGCCGGACATTTTCAGCAGCAGGTGATGCTCGTACTTATCGCGCCAGGTTTTCATGCGCGGCGGCAGGTGCGACGGGAACAGGGCGCTGATTTTTTGCAGCGAACGGTCAACAAGATGCGGCTTGAAAAGAGCGGCTTTTTCCAGCAGCGCTTCTGTGCGCCCTTTCATGGTGAAGAAGAACGGCATTTTGTCGGTGCCGAGTTTGTCGATCATCAGGAAGGTATCTTTGCCGTAACGCTCGGTAATATCGTAAATATCCCGGTGCATATACTCCCCGGCGACGGGAAGATGCGTGAAGTTGGCCAGAATATGGCGGCGGATATGAGTGAGCACTGCCGTGTCGTTGGTGCCGATGTAAAAGACCTGTTGCTGCGCTTCGGCGGCGAAGGTATCGAGGCGTACAGCGAAGACAGCCAGCTTGCCCGCGCACCCGGAGGACTCAAACAGTCGTTCAGGATCGGCATTGTAACGTGCCGGGGTGTCAGCGTCGATATCGCGTACGCGGGTCACGTAATCGTGATCGTGGCCGTGGCGCTGATCGTATCGTACATCGCTCTCCTGAAGGCGTTCATCATCGAGCTTACTGAGGATTGCTTCTGGTGAGGAACCCAGGTCGATACCAAGATGATTCACCAGTTGCAATTTGCCCTGTTCATCAATGCGCGCAAAGAGCGACATTTCGGTATAGGCCGGGCCACGCTGCACCAGCGAGCCGCCGGAATTATTACAGATACCGCCAATGACCGATGCACCAATGCATGACGAACCGATGACGGAATGCGGCTCGCGACCCAGTGGTTTCAGGGCTTTTTCCAGTGAATAGAGTGTGGCGCCCGGCCACGCCAGCACCTGCTGACCGTTATCCAGCAGGTGTAATTTATCCAGCCTGAGTGTGCTGATAATCACTATCTGGCGATCATAATCGTTGCCGTTTGGCGTGGAGCCCTCGGTCAGGCCGGTATTCGCCGCCTGCATCAGGATAATTTTATCGGCGCGGACACAGGCATCCAGTACGCGCCACAGTTCGAGCAGCGTACCGGGAAAAACAACCGCCAGCGCATCGCCCTGGCCGGAGCGGAAACCCCGACGGTAGCGGGCAGTTTTTGCCGGATCGGTAAGCAGGTGAGATGGGCCAACCAGCCGTTTAAGTTCGGTAATAAAGGTATTATTTTCGTGTGGCATGTTCCCCTCCTTTGGCTAAACATGGCTTTTTTCGCCTATTGATAGTAGTCCTGTTAACCGGGCGGAGGGAGTGAATTCGCATAAAAATCAGAGTTCAACTCTGCAAGACGTGCCAGGATTATGTCACACTGCGTGCTTTCGCGGCCCGTTCCGCGGTTTTGGGTGAAAATACAAGAGAGTGAAACGACATGAAATGGCTATGTTCTGTAGGTGTCGCTGTGAGCCTTGCGCTGCAACCCGCGCTGGCTGAAGAGATGTTCGGCAATCATCCGCTGACGCCAGAAGCAAGGGATGCATTTGTCACTGAGTTGCTCAAAAAAATGACCGTCGATGAAAAAATCGGTCAATTGCGTTTGATTAGCGTCGGCCCGGATAACCCGAAAGAGGCGATCCGCGACATGATCAAAGTGAGCCAGGTTGGGGCCATTTTCAACACCGTCACCCGCCAGGACATCCGCGCGATGCAGGATCAGGCGATGCAGCTTAGCCGGCTGAAAATTCCTCTCTTTTTCGCCTACGACGTGGTGCACGGTCAGCGCACTGTGTTTCCAATAAGCCTTGGCCTTGCCTCCAGTTTTAACCTTGATGCGGTGAAAACGGTCGGCCGGGTTTCGGCGTATGAAGCCGCTGACGATGGCCTGAACATGACATGGGCACCGATGGTGGATGTCTCCCGCGATCCGCGCTGGGGGCGCGTATCCGAAGGCTTTGGCGAAGACACCTTCCTGACGGAAACCCTGGGCCGCACGATGGTTGAAGCGATGCAGGGCAAAAGCCCGGCGGATCGCTATTCGGTGATGACCAGCGTAAAGCATTTCGCCGCATATGGCGCTGTGGAGGGCGGCAAAGAGTACAACACGGTAGACATGAGCCCGCAACGTCTGTTCAACGACTATATGCCGCCGTATAAAGCCGCGCTGGATGCTGGTAGCGGTGGCGTGATGGTGGCGCTTAACTCCCTTAACGGCACGCCTGCGTCGTCGGACGCCTGGCTGCTGAAAGATCTGCTGCGCGATGAGTGGGGCTTCAAAGGCATTACCATTTCTGACCATGGCGCCATTAAAGAGCTCATCAAACATGGTACCGCGGCGGACCCGGAAGATGCCGTGCGCGTGGCGCTGAAGTCCGGCATCAATATGAGTATGAGCGACGAGTACTACAGCAAATACCTGCCGGGATTGGTGAAGTCCGGCAAAGTAACGATGGCAGAACTGGATGATGCGACCCGCCATGTGCTGAACGTGAAATACGATATGGGACTGTTTAACGATCCGTACAGCCATCTGGGCGCGAAAGAAACCGATCCGCAGGACACCAATGCCGAGAGCCGTCTGCACCGTAAAGAAGCACGTGAAGTGGCGCGCGAAAGCCTGGTGTTGTTGAAAAACCGTCTCAACACGCTGCCGCTGAAAAAATCCGGCACGGTGGCGGTGATTGGGCCGCTGGCGGACAGCAAACGTGACTCCATGGGCAGTTGGTCTGCGGCAGGCGTGGCTGACCAGTCAGTGACGGTGCTGACCGGCATTCGCAACGCGCTCGCCGGTAAAGGCGAGGTGGTTTATGCCAAAGGGGCCAACATCACCAACGATAAAGACATCGTTAACTTCCTGAATTTGTATGAACCGGCGGTAGTGGTTGATCCGCGTTCGCCGCAGCAAATGATTGATGAAGCGGTCGCCACAGCGAAAAAGTCTGACGTGGTGGTGGCTGTTGTCGGTGAAGCGCAGGGCATGGCCCATGAAGCCTCCAGCCGGACCGATATCACCATTCCGCAGAGCCAGCGTGACTTGATCGCGGCGCTGAAAGCCACTGGCAAGCCGCTGGTGCTGGTGCTGATGAACGGTCGCCCGCTGGCACTGGTGAAAGAAAATCAGCAAGCGGATGCGATCCTGGAAACCTGGTTCGCCGGGACGGAAGGCGGTAATGCGATTGCCGATGTGCTGTTCGGCGATTACAACCCGTCCGGTAAACTGCCAATGTCGTTCCCGCGCTCTGTCGGGCAGATCCCGGTGTACTACAGCCACCTGAATACGGGGCGTCCGTACAATGCCGATCAACCGAACAAATACACCTCCCGCTATTTTGATGAAGCCAATGGCCCGTTGTATCCGTTTGGTTATGGCCTGAGTTACACTACGTTCACTGTCTCCGATGTGAAAATGTCGGCACCGACGCTGACGCGTAGCGGCAAAGTGACCGCCAGCGTACAGGTGACCAACACGGGCAAACGCGAAGGGGATACGGTTCTGCAAATGTACATTCAGGATGTTACCGCCTCGATGAGCCGCCCGGTGAAACAATTGCGCGGTTTTGACAAGGTCAACCTGAAGCCTGGCGAAACCAAAACCGTCAGCTTCCCGATTGATGTTGAAGCCCTGAAGTTCTGGAACCAGCGCATGAAATACGACGCGGAACCGGGCAAATTTAATGTCTTTATCGGTGTCGATTCTGCCCGTGTTAAACAGGGCGAGTTTGAGTTGCGTTAATCCCTTGCAGGCCGGGAAACCGGCCTGATCCCTCCGGCTATACCTTATTCCTATATCGTTTAACGTGTTCACACGACAAAGCCGCTGTTTTTCAGCTACGCTTTTTTCTCAAGCTGCTGAAAAAGGCAGTAAAACTGAGGAAAACAGAATGACAATCACGAAGAAGATTGCCCGCTCACTGGCGCTGCTGGCGGCGGTGAGTTTACCTTTGCAGGCAGCAGAACCGGTAAAAGTAGGTTCTAAAATCGATACGGAAGGTGCGCTGCTGGGCAATATTATTTTGCAGGTACTGGAAAGTCATGGCGTAAAAACAGTCAATAAAGTTCAGCTTGGCACCACACCGGTGGTGCGCGGGGCCATCACGTCCGGCGAGCTGGATATCTATCCAGAATATACCGGTAACGGCGCTTTTTTCTTTAAAGATGAAAAAGATGCAGCATGGAAAAATGCGCAGCAGGGCTACGAAAAAGTGAAAAAGCTCGACGCTGAACAGAACAAACTGGTCTGGCTCACGCCTGCTCCGGCCAATAACACCTGGACCATCGCCGTGCGTCAGGATCTGGCGCAGAAAAATAAACTGACCTCCCTTGACGATCTCAGCCGTTATCTGAAAGAGGGCGGGGCCTTCAAACTGGCCGCTTCTGCAGAATTTATAGAACGCACCGATGCGCTGCCTGCTTTTGAAAAAGCCTACGGTTTTACACTTAAGCAGGACCAGCTACTGTCGCTGGCGGGTGGTGATACGGCGGTCACCATTAAAGCGGCCGCGCAGCAAACCTCCGGGGTGAATGCCGCCATGGCGTATGGCACCGATGGCCCGGTGGCGGCGCTGGGGCTGCAAACACTGAGCGATCCGAAAGGCGTGCAACCGATTTATGCGCCCACGCCGGTGGTACGCGAAGCAGTACTGAAAGCTTATCCCAAACTGGATGAATGGCTGAAGCCGGTCTTCGCCAGCTTGGATGAAAAGACGCTGCAAAAACTGAATGCCAGCATTGCCGTTGAAGGGCTGGACGCGAAGAAAGTGGCGGCGAATTATCTGCATGAAAAAGGCCTGGTGAAATAAGTCGCACAATGGATGTTTCGATACGCTGCCATAACCGCGTACTGCTGCTGTTAATAGTGCTGGCGCTGGTCGCCACCGCGTTGCCGTTTATCAATTATGCGCCGAACCGGCTGGTGTCTGGCGAAAGCCGTGCGTTATGGCAACTGTTCCCGGCACAATGGTTGCTGATGCCCTGCCTGCTGCTGGTGTTCAGCTTCCTGCCCGGACGGCGTGCGCAGGTGGCGACTCTGCTGCTGGCAGAAGGGCTGGTCTGGTTGCTGGTCTGGAGCGCCGGGAGGGCGGCAACGGATCTCGCACAATCCGGTAGCGCGCTGGCCCGCACCTCCCCCGGTAGCGGCTTATGGCTGTGGCTGGCCCTGTCGCTGCTGGCCTGTAGCGACGCCATCCGCCGTTTTGCCCACCATCCGGTGTGGCGCTGGTTACTGCACGCACAAATCTGGTGTGTCCCTTTGGGGTTACTGCTGAGCGGCGAACTGGATGATCTCTCGCTGCTGCGCGAGTACAGCAATCGTCAGGATGTATTTAACGATGCGCTTGCTCAGCATCTTACCTTGTTGTTCGGAACATTATTCCCGGCACTGGTGATCGGTTTCGCTATCGGCCTATGGTGCTACCGCCATCCCTTGCGTCAGGGGCCCGTCTTTACGCTGTTGAATATTATTCAGACCGTTCCTTCTGTCGCATTGTTCGGCTTGCTGATTGCGCCGCTGGCCGGGCTGGTGCAGCACTTTCCGTGGCTCTCGCGGTTTGGCATTGCCGGAACCGGTCTGACACCTGCGCTGATCGCATTAATTCTCTATGCCTTGCTGCCGCTGGTTCGCGGCGTGGTCGCAGGATTAAATCAGGTTCCGCCAGAAGTGCTGGAAAGCGCCAAAGCAATGGGCATGAATCGCCAGCAACGATTCTGGCGTGTCCGTGTGCCGCTGGCCTTGCCGCTGCTGCTCCGTAGCCTGCGAGTGGTGGCGGTGCAGACGGTCGGCATGGCGGTGATTGCTGCCTTGATTGGGGCGGGCGGTTTTGGCTCGCTGGTGTTTCAGGGGCTGCTGAGTAGTGCGCTGGATCTGGTGCTGCTCGGCGTGATCCCGGTCATCGCACTGGCGGTGATCGTGGATGCCCTGTTCGGTCTGGGCATCGCATTGCTGAAGGTAAAACAGCCATGATTGAGTTTAAGAATGTCAGTAAAATTTTTGCCGGACAGCGGGCAGTGAGCCATCTGGATCTGCACGTCAAAACCGGTGCGTTTTCAGTGTTGATTGGCACGTCCGGCTCCGGAAAATCCACCACTCTGAAGATGATCAACCGGCTGGTTGAGCATGATGAAGGCACCATCTGCTTTGCCGGGGAGGATATTCGTCGCCAGCCGGTGCTGGAGTTGCGCCGTCGGATGGGCTACGCCATCCAGTCGATTGGCCTGTTTCCGCACTGGACGGTGGCGCAAAACATCGCCACGGTGCTGCAACTGCAAAAATGGTCGCGCAGCAAGCGTCACGCGCGAGTTGATGAACTGATGGCGCTGCTTGGTCTGGAGCCGTCGCTCCGCGATCGTTTTCCACACCAGCTTTCCGGTGGGCAGCAGCAGCGGGTCGGGGTTGCCCGGGCACTGGCCGCCGATCCAGAAGTGTTACTCATGGATGAGCCTTTTGGCGCACTGGATCCGGTCACGCGCAGCGCCTTGCAGCAGGAGATGGTGCGTATTCACCGTCTGCTGGGGCGCACCATTGTGCTGGTAACCCATGATATTGATGAAGCGTTGCAATTGGCCGATCACCTGGTGCTGATGGACAGCGGTGAAGTGGTGCAGCAGGGCACACCGCTGGAGATGCTGACCGCCCCGCATAATGATTTTGTGCGCGAATTTTTTGGTCGTAGCGAGCTGGGTATTCGCTTGTTGTCGCTGCGCCAGGTGCGCGGTTACGTGCGCCACGACCAGTTTGTCGAAGGTGATCCCCTGCGGGACGATATGTCGCTGCGCGAGGCGCTGTCTGCCTTTGTTGCCCGCCAGCAGGAAGTCCTGCCTGTGCAGGACGCACAGGGGCAGCGTTGCGGCACTTTACATTTTCGCGATTTATTGCGCGTGGAGGCTGCCGGTGACCTGCCTGCGTGATCCGTTGTTATGGCTGGTGGCGCTATTTGTTGCGCTGCTACTCTGGCTACCGCACAGTACGGCGTTGTTTAGCATGCTGTTTCCGCAACAGCCGCGCCCGGTCTATTTGCAGGAGAGTTTTGTCGCGCTGACTGCCGCCCATTTCTCACTGGTTGCGGTTTCCAGCATGATTGCCATTGTACTGGGCATTGGCGTGGCGGTGGCCGTGACCCGTCCGGCGGGGCGAGAGTTTCGTCCGCTGGCGGAAACCATTGCTGCGGTTGGGCAAACCTTCCCGCCGGTCGCCGTCCTGGCGATTGCCGTTCCGGTACTGGGGTTTGGTAAAGAGCCGGCGATTATCGCACTGGTTCTGTATGGGGTTTTACCGATCCTGCAGGGGACGCTGGCGGGTATTGCCGCTGTGCCAGAGAGCGTGCAAAGCGTGGCGCAGGGGATGGGAATGAGCGGCAGCCAGCGTCTGCTGAAAGTGGAGCTGCCGCTGGCAGCGCCGGTGATCATCGCCGGGGTTCGCACCTCGGTGATCATTAATATTGGTACCGCCACCATTGCTTCAACGGTGGGTGCCAGTACGCTGGGAACGCCGATTATCATCGGCCTGAGCGGTTTTAATACGGCTTATGTGCTGCAAGGGGCGATTCTGGTCGCGCTGGCCGCCATCATTGTCGACAGAGGATTTGAACGGTTAGCGCGGGCGCTTAACCGACACCGCCACGCACAATAAACGAATACCCCGCCAGCATCACCCCGCTGATCCCGCCGATCGCCATCAGCAGAAAAAGGGTGACGACGAGAATTTTACCAGGCTTCATGGCATGCTCCTTTTGTTAAGACGGCTCAGTATAAAGGCTGCCGTGTTGTTGATAAAACATTAAATGCCAGTAAGACAACGCCGGTTGTTGCCACCGCCTCCTGCCGTGATGTTTTCGTACCGCTGCCACCCCCGGCGCTGCGGGATTTACCTTAAGGTATCTTCAGGCTGCGCCACGGTGTGATATTGAGCACGATTTGGCATTTTTTTGGAAAGCTTCAAAGAAACGAAAGGCGACTCCCTGTATGGTACGCGGTTTCGGTTGATGCGGTATGGCGGGTATGTACGAGTTTAATCTGGTGTTGTTGTTGCTACAGCAAATGTGCGTGTTTCTGGTTATCGCCTGGCTGATGAGCAAAACGCGTCTGTTTATTCCGCTGATGCAGGTCACTGTCCGCTTGCCGCACAAGCTATTGTGCTACGTCACGTTTTCTATTTTTTGCATTCTCGGCACCTACTTTGGTCTGCACATCGAAGATTCGATTGCCAATACGCGCGCGATCGGGGCGGTGATGGGCGGCTTGCTGGGCGGCCCGCTGGTTGGTGGGCTGGTAGGCCTGACCGGCGGCCTGCACCGCTATTCGATGGGCGGCATGACCGCGCTGAGTTGCATGATTTCAACCTTCGTAGAAGGGCTGCTTGGCGGGCTGATGCACAGCATCCTGATTAAACGCGGGCGCACTGATTTGGTGTTCAGCCCTTTCACCGCCGGGGCGGTGACGTGCGTGGCCGAGCTAATTCAGATGCTGATCATCCTGCTGATCGCCCGTCCCTTCGACAGCGCACTGCATCTGGTGCAGAGCATTGCGGCGCCGATGATGGTGACGAACACCGTGGGTGCGGCGCTATTTATGCGCATTCTGCTTGATAAGCGCGCCATGTTTGAAAAATACACCTCGGCGTTCTCTGCTACGGCATTGAAAGTCGCCGCCTCGACCGAAGGCTTTCTGCGTCAGGGCTTTAACGAAGAGAACAGCATGAAGGTGGCACAGGTGCTCTATCAGGAGCTTGAGATCGGTGCGGTGGCGATTACCGATCGGGAAAAGCTCCTCGCTTTTACCGGTACCGGTGACGATCACCATCTGCCGGGGCGGCCTATTTCCTCTGTCTGGACGCAGCGCGCTATTGAGACAGGAGAAGTGGTCTACGCTGACGGCAATGAAGTGCCATATCGCTGCTCATTGCATCCGCATTGCAAACTGGGGTCGACACTGGTGATCCCGCTGCGTGGCGAAAACCAGCGCGTCGTCGGCACCATTAAGTTGTATGAAGCAAAAAACCGCCTGTTCAGTTCCATCAACCGCACGCTGGGGGAGGGCATTGCGCAACTGCTGTCGGCGCAAATCCTTGCCGGACAGTACGAACGCCAAAAAGCGTTGCTTACCCAGTCGGAAATCAAGCTATTGCACGCGCAGGTGAATCCCCATTTTTTGTTCAACGCGCTCAATACCCTCAAAGCAGTGATCCGCCGCGACAGCGACCAGGCAGGCTTACTGGTGCAGTATCTGTCGACCTTCTTTCGTAAGAACCTCAAACGTCCTTCCGAGATTGTGACGCTGGCAGACGAAATCGAGCATGTTAATGCTTACCTGCAAATAGAAAAGGCGCGCTTCCAGTCACGTCTGCATGTGCAGTTGCATGTGCCGGACGCGCTCTCTCATCTGCATCTCCCGGCCTTTACCCTGCAACCGATAGTGGAAAACGCCATTAAGCATGGCACCTCGCAACTGCTGGGTGTGGGTGAAATAACCATTAATGCCAGCCTGGAAGGGGAGTATTTGCTGCTGGCGATAGAAGACAATGCCGGGCTGTATCAACCGAAGGGCGATGCCAGCGGGCTGGGAATGAGCCTGGTGGATAAGCGGCTGCACGCCCGCTACGGCAGCGAGTGCGGCATGACCATCGCCTGCGAGCCGGACATTTTTACCCGAATCACTCTGCGACTCCCGCTGGAGGAAAACGCATGTTAAAAGTGCTGATTGTTGATGACGAACCGCTGGCCCGGGAAAACCTGCGTATTTTGCTTCAGGAAGAGCGTGACATTGATGTGGTGGGCGAGTGCAGCAATGCGGTTGAAGCCATCGGCGCGGTGCATAAGCTGCGCCCGGATGTACTCTTTCTTGATATCCAGATGCCACGTATCAGCGGGCTGGAAATGGTCGGTATGCTCGACCCGGAAAACCGCCCCTATGTGGTTTTTCTGACGGCATTTGATGAGTATGCAATTCAGGCTTTTGAAGAACATGCCTTTGATTATTTACTCAAACCGATAGAAGCGCGCCGACTGGAAAAAACGCTTAGCCGCCTGCGCCAGGAGCGTAATGAACAGGATGTTTCCGTGCTGCCGGAGAATCAGGAGGCGCTGAAGTTTATTCCCTGTACCGGTCACAGCCGAATCTGGCTATTGCAAATGGACGAGGTTGCTTTTGTCAGCAGCCGCATGAGCGGGGTGTTTGTTACCAGCCATGAGGGCAAAGAAGGCTTTACCGAGCTGACCTTGCGCACGCTGGAGAGCCGTACGCCGCTGATCCGCTGCCATCGTCAGTATCTGGTCAACCTGGCGCATTTAAAAGAGATCCGTCTTGAAGATAACGGCCAGGCGGAATTATTACTGCGTGATGGCCTGACGGTGCCAGTGAGCCGGCGTTATCTGAAGAATTTAAAAGAGGCGCTGGGCTTGTAAATTCCTGTGCGATGCCTAAACTGCGCGCTGGTTCATTATTTCCGGGAAACAACATGCTTAATAACGATATCCTGCGTAGCCTGCGTTACACACTGCAAGTGGACAACAGTGCGTTGGTGCGCATTCTGGCACTCACAGACACGGTGGTCACGGTTGAACAGCTCGCACCCTGGCTGCGTAAAGAGGATGAGGCAGGTTATGCGCCTTGCCCGGATATTGTGTTGTCTGCCTTTCTGAACGGGTTGATTTACGAAAAACGCGGCAAAGATGACACCGCTCCACCGCTGGTGGCCGAGCGTAAGCTGAACAACAATATTGTGCTGAAGAAATTGCGGATTGCGTTCTCGTTAAAAACCGATGACATCCTGGCGATCCTGACCGAGCAAAAATTCCGCGTCTCGATGCCGGAAATCACGGCCATGATGCGCGCACCGGAGCATAAAAACTTTCGTGAATGTGGCGATCAGTTCCTGCGCTATTTCCTGCGCGGATTAGCCAGCCGGGTGCAGAAACCACAGAGCTAAACAAAACAGGCCGAATGACGGTATGACCCGCTCCGGCCTGTAAAATGATGCATGCCCGGTCAGCAATATGCTGCCGGGCAGGGTGTTATTGCACTTCTTTAAAGCCGCGCGCTTTCAGCAACTGCTCAGACTGCTTCATGCTAATTTTGCCATTGACCGTGCCGGTAAACTCAGAGCCCTGCAGACTATTCAACGCCGAGAAATCAACTTCGTTGTAATCCACATCCAGCGTCTCCTGCGCGTAGGTTTCTTCATAAACCACGCTCTCTTTGATCCCTTTCACGCTCTGGTATTTCTTGCTAATGGGATCCAGCACTTTCATCGCCTCATCTTTGGTTTTCGCGCCGATTGAAGCGTATTCAATTTTGTTTTTCGCCGTCTGGCGCTCAACCTGGTCGCCCTTGTAGTAATAAGTGAGCGTCACTTCGGTGCCCGCCTGTGACCAGCTGAAGGTCTTGCTCTGCTCTTTCTCTCCACAGCCTGCCAGGCCGGTAAGTAAAGCAACAGAAAAGAGTGCGGCAATGAGCTTACTGAATTTCACGATAATCCCCTGTTTTCCATGTGAAGTATTGATTTGTGTAACACCGATTTGAGTATAGAAAAAGGCGCTGAATCCAGCGCCTTATTTTTTACTTAACTTGCTGACCGGCTTTTGCGCCGCTGTCCGGGCTTAACAGGAAGATATCTTTCCCGCCAGGGCCTGCGGCCATCACCATCCCTTCGGAGATGCCGAAGCGCATTTTACGCGGAGCGAGGTTTGCTACCATCACCGTCAGGCGGCCAATCAGCGCGCCCGGATCCGGGTATGCAGAGCGGATACCGGAGAAAACATTGCGTTTTTCGCCGTCCAGATCCAGCGTCAGACGCAGCAACTTATCAGACCCTTCAACAAACTCCGCGTTCTCAATCAGCGCTACGCGCAGGTCGATTTTGGCAAAGTCATCAAAGCTGATGGTTTCCTGAATTGGGTTGTCGGCCAGTTCGCCGGTAGCCGGTGCGGCGGCAGCTTTCACTTCCTCTTTCGAAGCTTCAACCAGCGCCTCAACCTGCTTCATTTCGATACGGTTGTACAGCGCTTTAAACGCGTTCACCTTATGGCCGAGCAGCGGTTGCTGAATAGCGTCCCACTCAAGTTGCGTGTTCAGGAACGCCTCAGCACGTGCCGACAGCGACGGCAGTACCGGTTTCAGGTAGGTAAGCAGCACGCGGAACAGGTTGATACCCATAGAGCAGATGGCCTGCAGATCGGCATCGCGGCCTTCCTGTTTTGCCACCACCCACGGTGCCTGTTCGTCGACATAACGGTTCGCCACATCTGCCAGCGCCATAATTTCGCGTACCGCTTTACCAAACTCGCGGCTCTCCCACGCTTCGCCAATGGTGGCTGCCGCATCGGTAAAGGTTTTATACAGTGCCGGATCCGCCAGTTCAGCGGCCAGCACGCCGTCGAAGCGTTTAGCAATAAAACCGGCATTGCGCGAAGCCAGGTTAACCACTTTGTTCACAATATCGGCATTCACGCGCTGAACGAAATCTTCCAGGTTCAGGTCGATATCGTCAATGCGTGATGAGAGCTTAGCGGCATAGTAGTAGCGCAGGCTGTCGGCATCGAAGTGGTTGAGCCAGGTGCTGGCTTTGATAAAGGTGCCGCGAGATTTAGACATTTTCGCGCCGTTCACCGTGACATAACCGTGCACAAACAGATTGGTCGGTTTGCGGAAACCACTGCCTTCCAGCATGGCCGGCCAGAACAGGCTGTGGAAGTAGACAATATCTTTGCCGATGAAGTGATACAGCTCGGCGTCGGAATCTTTCTTCCACCAGTCGTCGAAGTTCAGATCGTTGCGCTTGTCGCACAGGTTTTTAAACGAGCCCATGTAGCCGATCGGCGCATCGAGCCAGACGTAGAAATATTTGCCCGGCGCATTGGGAATTTCGAAACCGAAATAGGGCGCATCACGGGAGATATCCCACTGCTGCAGACCCGATTCGAACCACTCCTGCATTTTATTCGCCACCTGCTCCTGCAACGCGCCGCTACGGGTCCATGCCTGCAACATTTCGCTGAACGAGGGCAGATCGAAGAAGAAGTGCTCTGAATCGCGCATCACCGGCGTGGCACCGGACACCACCGATTTCGGTTCGATCAGTTCGGTCGGGCTGTAGGTGGCGCCACACACTTCACAGTTATCGCCGTACTGATCCGGCGATTTGCATTTCGGGCAGGTGCCTTTAACAAAACGGTCCGGTAAAAACATCCCTTTTTCCGGATCGTAGAGCTGAGAAATGGTGCGGTTTTTAATAAAACCGTTCTCTTTCAGACGGGTGTAAATCAGCTCCGACAGCACGCGGTTTTCGTCGCTATGGGTGGAGTGATAGTTGTCATAGCTGATGTCAAAACCAGCGAAATCCGTTTGATGTTCCTGACTCATTTCGCCAATCATCTGCTCTGGCGTAATGCCCAGTTGCTGTGCTTTCAGCATAATCGGCGTGCCGTGAGCATCGTCCGCGCAGATGAAATTGACCTGATGGCCGCGCATTCGCTGGTAACGGACCCAGACATCAGCCTGGATGTGCTCCAGCATATGGCCGAGGTGGATGGAGCCGTTGGCGTACGGCAGCGCGCACGTTACCAGAATTTTCTTCGCGACTTGAGTCATAGTAGGCATTACATCTTCTTGAGAAAAAGGGGTATCGATAGTACCAAAAGGGGAATTAATGCGCCAAGCGATTAGGGCATTAATCCATAAATGGATAATTATTACGTGTGCGGTAAACTTGGCCGCTACAATGTCGTTTTCAGCATAACTACAAAGGAGTCGGGATGAGTTCGCAATCCCAGGCCAAATCCCCGGAAGCCTTACGTGCAATGGTTGCCGGAACGCTGGCCAACTTTCAGCACCCAACCCTGAAGCACAATCTCACCGCATTGAAAGCCGTGCACCACGTCGCATGGCTGGACGACAGTCTGCACATTGAACTGATCATGCCGTTTGTCTGGCGCAGCGCGTTTGAAGTATTGAAAGAAGAAACCAGCGCTGAGCTGCTACGCATTACTGGCGCGAAAGCCATCGACTGGAAGCTGTCGCATAACATCGCCACCTTGAAACGGGTGAAAAATCAGCCGGGCGTTAACGGCGTGAAAAACATTATTGCGGTCAGTTCCGGCAAAGGCGGGGTAGGGAAGTCGTCGACGGCGGTCAACCTTGCGCTGGCGCTGGCGGCGGAAGGGGCGAAAGTCGGTATTCTGGATGCCGACATCTATGGCCCGTCCATTCCGCTGATGCTGGGGGCAGAAAATGAGCGCCCGACCTCGCCGGACGGTACCCATATGGCGCCGATCATGTCTCACGGCTTAGCCACCAATTCGATTGGCTATCTGGTCACAGACGACAACGCGATGGTCTGGCGCGGCCCAATGGCCAGCAAGGCGCTGCTGCAACTGTTGCAGGAGTCGCTGTGGCCGGACCTGGATTATCTGGTGCTGGATATGCCGCCAGGCACCGGTGATATTCAGCTGACGCTGGCGCAGAATATTCCGGTAACCGGTGCGCTGGTGGTGACCACGCCGCAAGATATCGCGCTTATCGATGCGAAAAAAGGCATCGTCATGTTCGAGAAAGTGGAAGTTCCGGTGCTGGGCATTGTGGAAAACATGAGCATGCATATTTGCAGCAACTGCGGTCATCATGAGCCAATTTTCGGTACTGGCGGTGCGGAAAAACTGGCGCAGCAGTACCATACGCAACTGTTAGGCCAGTTGCCGCTGCATATTACGTTGCGTGAAGATCTGGATAACGGTACGCCGACTGTCGTGAGCCGCCCGGATAGCGAGTTCACGGCTATTTACCGCCAGCTCGCCGGGCGCGTTGCGGCGCAGCTTTACTGGCAGGGAGAGGTGATCCCCGGCGACATCGCCTTCCGCGCAGTGTAAAACAGACAGCCGGGCGGTTTATGCCGCCCGGCTGTCATCGTTTTACTGCCATTCATCACTTCAGCATCATCACTTCAGCACATAGTGCAGCAGCAAATAATCCCCTTGTGGCGAGGCACCCTGCGCTTCGATATGCCAGCCGTGGCGTTGATAAAACGCCAGCGCTTTTTTATTCAGCAACAGGCATTTCAGCGATCCGGTATGGGTAAAGGTCGATTGCACATGCCTGAGTAATGCACTGCCAACGCCCTTGCCCTGTGCATCCGGGTCAATAAACAAGTTATGCAGGAAGTTGTCGTTCTCGTAGACCGAGGCGAACCCAAGACGGTGCCCTTCCTCTTCGGCGACCCACACCGTTTCGCCCAGCACAGCGGCATCGAAATCTTCCAGCTGCCAGTCACTGCCATCGAGCCACGTCCAGCCGCTTTTGCGGGCACGCAGATAAAGAGTACGTAAAAACGGCCTGTCACTTTCTTGCCAGCGGCGAATAATCAAACCAGCCCCTTACTTAGCGGTGATAGAAGATATCACCATTATAGGCTTTAAGAATTTTGCCGTCGGTATCGGTGATCAGCACATAGTTGCCGCCCATATAGGTCCAGTGGCTACCCGCATCTGGTGCTGGCAGGTTGCGTAACTGCCACTGTTTAATATTGTACTCCTGACTGCGGTACATCTCCGGCACCGTATCACCGATGTTAAACTTGGTGAAATCGGCCACGAACTCCTTCACCTCGTAGGATTGCGGCCCACTAGCCGGTGTGGTCTGCGATTCGGCAAAGGCAGAAGTTGCGGTTGCCAACAGCGCGCCCAGAAGCATCATTTTTGTTTTACGCATACTCTCTCCAGGTTGTTCTTATCCATTTCACGCGGTTGCATAAATTAGCATGCCATCATTGCCGTTAACTTACGGGGGAGCAACAACGAAAAAATAACGCTTTGGTAAAAAGTGTAAGCAAACCCAGGAGAAAGCAGGAAAAGCGAACAGCAATTTCCGCTATCCGCTTGTAACCTTTGGGAATAATCCTGGCATCCCGTCAGTCCGTAAAGCCTTCCAGCACGATTTTACCGACTGCACGCTGGCTTTCGAGCAGGGCATGGGCTTTACGCAGATTAGTCGCATTGATGGCACCAAAGTGTTCCCCGAGCGTCGTTTGTAATACACCTTCGTCAATCAACGCGGCGACGCGTGTCAGTAATCGGTGCTGGGCAATCATATCGTCCGTGGTAAACATCGACCGGGTAAACATAAACTCCCAGTGCAGGGACACACTTTTTGCCTTCAGCGGCAGTGCATCAAGACTGTCGGGATCATCAATGAGCGCCAGCTTGCCTTGCGGTTTCAGGGCATTAATCAATTGCTGATAATGGTCCTGCGTGTTGGTAAGGCTGGCGACATGCGTCACCTCTTTTATGCCAATCCGTGCCAGCTCTTCGGTCAGTGGCTTGCTGTGATCAATCACATGATGAGCACCGCGCTCCAGAACCCATTGCTGGCTGGCGGGGCGTGAAGCGGTTCCAATCACCGTCATGCGCGTCAATTTGCGCGCCAGTTGGGTAATGATTGAGCCGACGCCGCCTGCCGCGCCAACGATCAGCAGTACATCCCCTTCGTTGCCGTTTTCGCGAATGCCAAGCCGGTCAAACAACATCTCCCAGGCGGTGATAGCGGTTAACGGCAGGGCCGCGGCAGAGGCGTTATCCAGCGTTTTGGGTTTCAGCGCTGTAATCCGCTCATCCACTAGTTGAAATTCGCTGTTACTGCCTGGCCGCGTTAATGCCCCGGCATACCACACTTCATCGCCCGGTCGAAAAAGCGTGACAGCTTCTCCCACCTCTTTCACCACGCCGACGGCGTCCCAGCCCAGCACGCGAGGCGTTTCGGCATTGAAACCGGCGCGCACTTTAGTATCGACCGGGTTAACCGAGATGGCTTTCACTTCTACCAGCAGGTCATGGCCGCTGGCCTGCGGCTGCGGCAGTTGGATATCGTTCAGGAAGGCCAGGTTGTTACCGTTTGGGGCAGCGTGGGTAATGGCGATTGCTTTCATAAATACTCCGTTAATGCGTTATTTATCTCAGTGCCGGTAAGGGTAGACAACGCCGTCATGATGAAAAACCCGTAAAAAGGAGCAGCACTTATCCTTAAGCAGTGAAAATCGCCACAGCCTGTAGCGCAGCCGTAGCCGGGAATGGCAGGCCACCGAACATCCATTGCTTCGCCACTGCGCTCGATCCTTGAGCGACAGGGGGCCATCAGCGGATATTTATCAACGCCAGATTATCTGCCATCGCCTCTTTTTGGGCTCCCTTGTATTCGCCTGCACATTCCCTTACTCTGCTGACCGGGACGCACTGTCCCTTTGACTCGGGGTGCCCTTCGTATGAAGGCTGAGAAATACCCGTACCACCTGATCTGGATAATGCCAGCGTAGGGAAGTCAGATGCCTGCCCGGCATCCCTTCTTCACGCCGGGCAGGAGCGAATTTATGCAACCTGACCTGCTTGATCGTGCGCAGACCGCGCATGTGTTACAGCAATTCCGCCGCCGTTCTCCCCTAGTGCACTGTATGACCAATGACGTGGTTCAGACTTTTACAGCCAATGTGCTGCTGGCTTTGGGCGCGTCGCCCGCGATGGTGATTGAACCCGAAGAGGCACAGCAGTTTGCAGCCATTGCCGATGCGTTGTTGATTAACGTCGGTACCCTTACTCGTGATCGTGCCGAAGCAATGCGCGCGGCCATCGACAGCGCGCAGGCAGCAGATACGCCGTGGACGTTAGATCCTGTTGCCGTCGGCGCGCTTACTTACCGAACCTCTTTCTGCGCACAACTCCTTACTTTGCACCCTGCGGCGATCCGCGGGAATGCCTCGGAAATTCTTGCCCTTGCCGGAATGAGCAGCGGCGGGCGCGGCGTCGATACCACGGACACCGCCAGCGCAGCGTTACCCGCAGCGCAAACACTGGCAAGGCAGACGGGCGCTGTCGTTGCGGTGAGTGGCGAAGTGGATTACATCACTGACGGGCAACGCACCCTGATGGTCACCGGTGGCGATGCGATCATGACGCGAGTAGTGGGCACTGGCTGCGCATTGTCGGCTGTTGTGGCGGCCAGCTGCGCGCTTGCTGGCGATCGGCTGGCGAATGTCGCCGCGGCCTGCGCGTTGATGTCGCAAGCCGGGAGCCAGGCGGTGGCCCGCAGCGAAGGACCCGGCAGTTTTGTGGCGGCCTTCCTTGATGCGCTGCATTCAGCAGGGGCAGATGCATGAAACGTATTAACGCACTGACTATCGCTGGCACCGATCCCAGCGGTGGCGCGGGAATTCAGGCTGATTTAAAAACCTTTTCTGCACTGGGGGCGTATGGCTGCTCGGTGATCACCGCGCTGGTGGCGCAAAACACCCGTGGCGTGCAATCGGTTTATCGTATCGAACCGGATTTTGTGGCAGCGCAACTCGACGCCGTGCTGAGCGATGTGCGCATTGATAGCACTAAAATCGGCATGCTGGCAGAGACGGACATCGTCGAAGCGGTGGCAGAGCGGCTGCGGCACTATCAAGTGCGTCATGTTGTGCTGGATACGGTGATGCTTGCCAAGAGCGGCGATCCGCTGTTGTCGCCATCGGCGGTGTCGGCGCTGCGGCAGCATTTACTGCCGCAAGTTTCGCTTATTACGCCTAATTTGCCGGAGGCGGCAGCGCTGTTGGAGGCGCCGCTTGCAGGTAGCGAACAGGAGATGCATGCGCAGGGCGAAGCGTTATTGGCGTTGGGCTGTGAAGCGGTGTTGATGAAAGGGGGCCACCTTAACGACGCCGAAAGCCCGGACTGGTTATTCACCCGTGATGGCGCGCAGCGTTTTACCACCCCGCGCGTGATGACGAAAAATACCCACGGCACAGGATGCACGCTCTCGGCTGCACTGGCGGCGTTACGCCCGCGTCATGCCAACTGGGCGGCCACTGTCGCCGAGGCGAAAGGGTGGCTAACAGCGGCGCTGTTACAGGCGGACTCGCTGGACGTCGGCCATGGCATTGGGCCGGTGCACCACTTCCATCAGTGGTGGTAAACCGGCATACGAAACGTGCCAGCAGATTATGCTGAAAAAGTGCGCTCGCGGTGGAAAATCGCGCACAGGAAGACCAGGATTATTGCTGCCCATCGTCAGATGGGTAAGGACAATCCATTTCGCCCTGTGCGAAGCTTACGGGAGCATAGCTATGACTGATATTGTGCAGTTACTTGGCAAAGACGCCGACAGCCTTCTGCAACACCGTTGTATTACCATCCCCGCTGATCAGCTCTATCTGCCGGGGGAGGATTACGTCGATCGCGTGATGGTGGATAACAATCGCCCGCCTGCGGTGCTGCGTAATATGCAGACGCTGTATAACCACGGGCGTCTGGCTGGCACCGGGTATCTGTCCATTTTGCCTGTCGATCAGGGCATCGAACACTCTGCGGGCGCGTCGTTTGCGGCGAATCCGCTCTATTTCGATCCGAAGAATATTGTCGAACTGGCGATTGAAGCTGGCTGTAACTGCGTCGCGTCGACCTACGGCGTGCTGGCTTCAGTTTCCCGTCGTTATGCGCACCGCATTCCGTTCCTGGTTAAACTTAACCATAACGAAACGCTGAGTTACCCCACCGAGTATGATCAGACCCTGTACGCCAGCGTCGAGCAGGCGTTTAATATGGGTGCAGTGGCCGTTGGCGCGACAATCTACTTTGGTTCCCAGGAGTCCCGCCGCCAGATTGAAGAGATCTCCGCTGCTTTTGAACGTGCTCACGAACTGGGCATGGTGACTGTGTTGTGGGCCTACCTTCGCAATTCTGCCTTCAAAAAAGAGGGCGTCGATTACCATGCCTCCGCCGATTTGACCGGCCAGGCGAACCACATTGCCGCTACCATCGGCGCTGACATTGTGAAGCAGAAAATGGCGGAAAATAACGGCGGCTATAACGCGGTGAATTTCGGTTACACCGATGAGCGCGTTTACAGCAAGCTGACCAGCGACAACCCAATCGATCTGGTGCGCTATCAACTGGCGAACTGCTATATGGGCCGTGCTGGGCTTATCAACTCCGGCGGCGCGGCAGGGGGCGACACCGACATGAGTGATGCCGTGCGCACGGCGGTCATTAATAAACGTGCGGGCGGCATGGGGTTGATCCTCGGCCGTAAAGCCTTTAAGAAATCGATGGCCGATGGCGTGAAGCTGATTAACGCCGTACAGGATGTTTACCTCGATCCCAAAGTCACCATTGCCTGATGGACGTTATCCCCTCTCTCGCAGAGGGGATAATGCTTTAAAACAACGCCTTAATTGCCTGAATTCTCCTTCCCGATCTTCATCACATTTCCGTAACCTTTTGTGAAAAATGTCACGCATCCTTGTGCGTATGCCCAGAAAATGACCGCCGCTTAGCGGAGATTGTCCGAGGATACGGCGTATTTTTGTGCATATATTTTGTAATGAAACAGCTTTTCAAAAACACCAAGGATCCATGATGAAAATTGAATCTGTAAATGTCACCGTCTTTCAGCACCCAACGCGACGGGTTTCCGACAGCGCCGGGCACTCTCATCCCGGCCCGGAGACGCAGGCGAAAATGGCCATGCTGACCATTACTGCAGACGATGGCAGCAAAGGGTATTCGTTTGCGCCGCCGGAAGTGGTGCGTCCCTTTGTCCTTAATGCGTTTTTCCGCAAAGTGATGGTGGGTCAGGATCCGTTTAACCGTGAACGCATCTGGCAGGATCTGGTGCACTGGCAGCGTGGCAGCGCTCATCAGCTGACCGAACGCGCACTGTCTTTTGTCGAGCAGGCACTGTGGGATTTGATTGGCCGTAAACTCAATATGCCCGTTTATAAATTGTTGGGTGGCTACCGCGATAAAGTCCCGGCCTATGGCAGCACCATGTGCGGCGATGAACTGGAGGGCGGGCTGTCGACCCCGGAAGAGTATGCCGCGTTTGCCGAACAACTGGTGGCCCGGGGCTATAAAGCCATCAAACTGCATACCTGGATGCCGCCCGTCAAATTCGCGCCAGACCCAAAGATGGACGTGAAAGCCTGCGCCGCGGTGCGTGAGGCGGTAGGGCCGGATATCGATTTAATGATTGATGGCTATCACTGGTACAGCCGTACCGAAGCGCTCTACATCGGCAAGGCGCTGGAGAAACTCAACTTCGCCTGGTTTGAGGAGCCGATGGAAGAGGAGAGCATGTCCTCTTACGCCTGGCTGGCGGAAAACCTGTCGATTCCCGTCATCGGGCCGGAAAGCCTGGGAGGTAAACATCACAGCCGCGCCGATTGGGTGAAAGCGGGGGCCTGCGACATCCTGCGTGCCGGGGCGAATGGCGTAGGCGGTATCTCGCCGACGCTGAAAGTCGCCAACCTTGCCGAATCGTTTGGCATGGATTGTGAAGTCCACGGTAACGGGGCGGCAAGTCTGGCGGTAATTGGTGCTATCCGTAACTGCCGTTGGTATGAGCGCGGGCTGTTGCATCCGTTCCTGGATTACGACCAACCGGCGGCCTACCTCAATAGTCTTGTCGATCCGATGGATGAGGACGGTTATGTCCATCTGCCACAGCGCCCCGGGCTCGGTGAAGACATCAATTTTGCCTATATCGAAGCCAATACGCTCAGCCACGACTGACCCATAACAATAGCCCGGAAGCACTGACTTTCGGGCCACGCAAGCCGGTAAGGCAGTAGCCATCTGGCAAAACGTACCCTACAAACGGTAGACAAAGATGAAAAAATCCTCGCTTGCCGGAGCGTGTCTCGTTGCGCTCTCGCTGATGATGGGGAGTGGAGCGGCGCGTGCAGCGACACCGCCCGACCAGCTCATCATTGGCATGAACATGAACAACCTGCTGACTCTCGATCCGGCGGCCATGACCGGCAACGAAGTGGTCGGTATTGTGGTTAATCTTTACGACTCGCTGGTGGAACTGGATCCGAACGAACAGACCAACGTCAAACCGGCGCTGGCAGAGTCGTGGGCGATCAGTCCGGATGGCAAAACGCTGACCTTTCATCTGCGCAAAAACGTCAAATTTCATTCCGGGAATCCGCTGACCTCAGAGGATGTGGTGTGGTCGATGCGCCGTTTGCTGCATCTTAACCTTGCGCAGGCCTCGGTATGGAAATCTTACGGTTTCAGTAAGAAAAATATTGATGACCAGATTTCCGCCCCGGATGCCTACACGGTACAAATTCGTCTGCCTAAGGCCAACGATCCGCAACTGGTGATTTATTCACTGGGCGCGCTGGGTAATCTGGGGGTGCTGGACAGCAAAACGGTGCAAAGCCATGCCGTGAATAATGACTGGGGCAACCGCTGGCTGACCACCAATGAGGCGGGATCCGGCCCCTTTATGCTGGAAACCTGGCAGGCAAAAGATGTCCTGCGTATGAAGCGCAACCCGGGCTACTGGCGTGAAGCGCCGAAGCTCAGCCGCGTGGTGCTGCGCCACTTCCAGGAGTCGCAAACCCTGCGTCTGATGCTGGCGAAAGGCGATCTGGATATCGCCAACAATATGGCGGTGTCCGATATCAATGCGCTACGTAAAGACCCCAATGTCACGGTAGAAGCGGTGCAAAAGGGCACGGTGTATTACGTGGCGATGAGCATGAAAGAGCCGCATTTTGCTAACCCGAAAGTGCGCGAAGCAGTGCGTTACCTGATTGATTATCAGGGCATAAATAAAGCCTTGATGCCGGGTTACGGTGTGCTGCATCAGCGCCCTATTAAAGCGGGTATGCCCTCGACCTTGCCAGATCCTGGGTACCGGCTGGATATCCCCCGCGCTAAAAAGTTACTGGCAGAAGCCGGTTATCCGGACGGTTTTGATACCACTCTTCGGGTACTGGCCGATCAGCCGTTTTTGAATATCGCCATTGCCGTGCAGTCGACACTGATGCAGGCAGGGATCAACGCCAAAATCGTCACCGGCACTGGCAACCAGATTTACGGTGCGATGCGTGAACGGAAATTCGACATGCTGGTCGGTCGCGGCGGCAGCGGCGTTGAGCCGCACCCCCATTCCAGCCTGCGCGCGCTGGTCTATAACCCGGACAACAGCGATGAAGCGCGGCTGACCAATTTTCAGGGCTGGCGTACCAGTTTTTATGACAAGCCGCTGAATGAGATGATCGACAAGGCCCTACTGGAGCGCGACCCGGAGAAGCAGAAAACCGACTATCAGCAAATCCAGTTGCGGTATGACCAGCTTATACCGGCCCTTATCCCGTTGTCGCAAATGGTGGATTCGGTGGTAGTGCGTAATGACGTGAAAAATTTCCAGTCGCACCCCTCGGCAACCACCTTCCTGCGCGAAGTCTATAAAAGCCCGTCTACCGGAGGAGAGAAAGGATGAGTACGCTGATACTTGCGCCTGGCTCGCGGGCCAGACGTCTGTCAAAACGGCTGACGCAGGTTATTGTCACGCTGTTTGGTTTATTGCTGCTGACGTTCTTTATCGGCCGGGTAATGCCTGTCGACCCGGTTCTGGCGATTGTCGGCCCGGATGCGGATCAAAGCACCTACCAGCAGGTCTACCAGCAGTTAGGTTTTGATAAGTCGCTGCTCACTCAGTTTGGCATTTACCTGAATAATCTCCTGCATGGCAACCTGGGGAATGCACTGCTGACCGGTAAGCCCGTGCTGGACGACATTGTTCGTGTCTTCCCGGCGACGCTGGAACTGGCAACGATGGCGATTCTCGTGGGGGCGGGTTTAGGGATCCCGCTCGGCGTGCTGGCCGCCGCCCGCCGTAACAGTCTCTCTGACTATGTGGTGCGCATTATCAGCCTGGCAGGTTATTCCACACCGATTTTCTGGGTCGGCATGATGGGGTTGCTGCTGTTCTACGCCTGGCTGGGGTGGGTTGGCGGTGCCGGGCGGCTGGATCTTGGGCTGGACGGTGTGGTGCCGCGTCGCACCGGGCTTATGACCGTCGATGCGTTGCTGGCGGGCAATGGTCAGGTGTTCTGGAATGCGCTCAACCATCTGGTGTTACCTGCTTCGTTGCTTGGTTTTCATTCGCTGGCGTACATCAGCCGTATGACCCGTAGTTTTATGCTGGCGCAGCTGTCACAGGAGTTCATTATTACCGCGCGGGTGAAAGGGCTGACCGAGCGGCAGGTGATCTGGAATCACGCCTTTCGCAATATCCTGGTGCAGTTGTTAACGGTGGTGGCGCTGGCTTATGGCGCATTGCTGGAAGGGGCGGTATTGATTGAAACCGTCTTTTCCTGGCCGGGGTTTGGCTCTTACCTGACCGGCAGCCTGCTGCTGGGTGATATGAACGCGGTGATGGGCTGTGTGCTCCTGGTCGGGGTGATCTTCGTGCTGCTCAATCTGCTCTCCGACATGCTGTACCAACTCTTTGATCCGAGGACGAAATCATGACGGTCTCTTTTGATTCGCCGGTTTCTTCTGCCCGCCATGAGCGTCATGTGCGGCTGAGAAAGCGCGTCGGACGCGCGGCGGGTTTTGTTGGCAAAATGGCGCGTAATCCGCTGACCGCTATCGGTGGCGGCATTGTTTTGCTGCTGCTCATTGTGGCGCTCTTTGCGCCGTTTATCGCACCCTACAACCCGTTGGTGCAGGATCTGGACAGCGCGCTTTCGCCACCCAGCGCCGCGCACTGGTTCGGCACTGATGAGTTCGGGCGCGATATCTTTAGCCGGCTGGTTTATGGCTCGCGGATTACGCTCTACATCGTGTTGCTGGTGTCCGTTACCGTGGGCCCGCTCGGCCTGCTGCTGGGCGTTACCGCCGGTTACTTTGGCGGCAAGGTCGATACGATCCTGATGCGCGTGACCGATATCTTTATCTCTTTCCCAAGCCTGGTGCTGGCGCTGGCGTTTGTGGCGGCACTTGGCCCGGGTCTTGAGCATGTGGTGATTGCCATTACACTCACCGCCTGGCCGCCAATTGCGCGTCTGGCGAGGGCCGAAACACTGTCGTTGCGGCAGGCCGATTTTATTTCAGCGGTACGCTTGCAGGGAGCCTCGCCGGTGCGGGTGCTGTGGCATCACATTGTGCCGCTCTGTCTGCCGTCGGTGATTATCCGTATCACCATGAATATGGCCGGTATCATCCTTACCGCCGCCGGATTGGGCTTCTTAGGACTGGGGGCGCAGCCGCCGGATCCGGAATGGGGCGCGATGATCTCCAGTGGGCGCACTTACATGATGGAGTGCTGGTGGGTAGTAACCATTCCGGGGCTGGCGATTTTAATCAACAGTCTGGCGTTTAACTTCTTGGGAGACGGCTTACGTGACATCCTCGATCCTCGCAGCGAATAATTCGCCGCTTCTTGATGTGCAAAATCTGCATGTCGACTTTGTCAACGGCCAGGCAGTCACGCATGCGGTGCGTGGTGTCTCTTTCACGCTTGGGCGGGAAAAACTGGCGATTGTTGGTGAGTCCGGTTCCGGAAAATCTACCGTCGGGCGGGCATTACTGCGTCTGCACCCGGCAAAAGCGCGCATTCATGCCGACAGCATGCAGTTTGGCAATATCGACCTGTTGAAAGTGGATGAAGCGCAAATGCGCGGCATTCGTGGCAAACGGATTTCGATGATTATGCAGGATCCGAAATATTCGCTGAACCCGGTAGTTTGCGTGGGCGACCAGATTGCCGAAGCCTGGTTAACGCATCATCCGGGTAAGAAAGCTGACGCAAAGGCCAAAGTACTTGAAATGCTGGATGTGGTGCGTATTCGCCAGCCAGAGCGTGTTTATCATCTCTACCCGCACGAGATCTCGGGCGGTCAGGGGCAGCGCATCATGATTGCGATGATGCTGATCACCGACCCGGAACTGGTCATTGCTGATGAGCCAACCTCGGCGCTTGATGTCTCTGTGCGCTTGCAGGTGCTGGGATTGCTGGATGATCTGGTCCAGTCACGCGGCCTTGGGCTGATTTTCATCAGTCACGATATCAACCTGGTGCGCAGTTTTTGTGACCGGGTGCTGGTGATGTACGCCGGGCGTGTCGTGGAGTCCATTGCGGCGAAAGACTTAGATCAGGCGCAACACCCCTATACGCAGGGGCTGATCCACGCCCTGCCGGAAATTCATCATCGCCGCCCGGTACTGCCGGTGTTGCAGCGCCAGGCCAGCTGGCTGGGCGAATAAGGAGCGCAAAATGATCACTGTGCAAAACCTCAACCTGGCGTTTGGCGAAGGGGAGAAGCGGAACCAGGTACTGAGCGATGTCTGTTTTTCGGTGCAGACTGGCGAGATCTTCGGCCTGGTCGGGGAATCTGGGTCGGGTAAAACCACCGTGCTGAAGTGCCTTGCCGGGCTGTTTACCCACTGGGATGGCGCGCTTTCCATCAATCATCAGCCGCTGGAAAAACGCCTTAGTCAGCCGCGTTGCCGGCTGGTACAAATGGTGTTTCAGGATCCCTACGGGTCGCTGCACCCGCGCCATACCATTGGCGATATTCTTGAAGAGCCGCTACACATTCATGGCATTCACGACCGCGATCGGCGTGTGAATACCTTGCTGGATAAGGTCGGATTGAGCCGCGCGTTTCGCGATCGCTATCCTCATCAACTCTCTGGCGGGCAGCGTCAGCGTGTGGCGATTGCCCGGGCGCTGATCCTTGAGCCTCGCGTACTGCTACTGGATGAGCCGACCTCGGCGCTGGATGTGTCGGTGCAGGCGGAGATCCTCAATTTGCTGGCGGCATTGCATCAGGAGTCGCACCTGACTTACCTGATGGTCACCCACGACCTTGGCGTGATTGCCCACCTGTGCCAGAAAGTCGCGGTGATGCAACACGGCAGGATCCTGGAAACGCTCACGGTGGATGACCTGGTCAGCGGGGCAGCGCAAACGCCGTATACGCAAATGCTGGTCAATGCCAGCCAGCGCTACAGCCGTGAAATGGCGCGGGAAGTGGCAGCGTATTAAAGGAAGGCAGGCCGGAGAAGGCAGTTGTGCCTGATCCGGCCTGGCGTGCGACTAGCGCAGTAACGGGCAATCTGGCGGCAGCCGGCATTGCAAGGCGTTGGGTAACACTTCTATGCGAAAATGTTCGCCGCGCAGCGGTTCGCCGTCGAGGTTAAAAGTGATCTCATGAGGGGCACTGATTTCAAACCACGCCGACTGACCGTCGACAATGTGCGGGTTGTCATCCGGCTGTGTCAGGGTGGTGAACAGGGCAGGCAGCAGTTCATCGCCGGTAAAAATACGCAACTGCAATAAGCCATCGTTGATCAACGCCTGCGGGCAAAGCTGTTGCCCGCCGCCCGCCTGGCGCCCGTTACCTATGCCAATCACCAGCGCATCGCCCTGCCAGTGAAAATTGTCGCCACGAATTTCACAGCGGTCGGCTTTCAGCATATCCATGCGCATCAATCCGTGGATCAGGTAAGACACTCCGCCTAGCGCCGCTTTCAGTTTTTCCGGCGTTTCGCTGGTAATGCGCGTCCCAAAGCCGCCCGTCGCCATATTAATAAAACAGGTTTCATCATTAACCCTGGCGATATCTACCGGTACGGCTTTGCCAACAATCGCCAGTTGCAGCGCTTTATCCAGCGTTTCGGGTATGGCGGCGCTGGTAGCAAAATCATTGGCGGTGCCGAGCGGTAAAATGCCCAGTGCCGGTACAGCGTCGCCTGCGCATTCCACCAACGCTGTTGCCACTTCGTTGATGGTTCCGTCGCCACCGGCCGCAATCACCGTTGCGACGCCAAGCTGCTCTGCCTCTTTGACGTAACGTCCGGCATCGCCTTTTTCCCAGGTAACCCGAACCTGAATATCCATACCTTCTTCGCGAAGGAGTGTCACTGCCTCGCGTAGCGTCTCGTCACCGGCGCTTTTACCGTTGAGGATCAATAAGCTTGTGGGAAATTTGCGCATCCTTTTTCATCCTGGCTGAATAACATTAGAAAGTGTATCTCATGAAAAAGGGTAGTTGAGGAAAAGCGGATGAAGAGAGAAAAAATCAGCCTGCGTAAGGGAGATTACGCAGGCTAAGGAGGTGGTTCCTGGTACAGCTAGCATTTATGGGTTATGTTTTTCAGCGACAGCGATAATACCCATATTAACCGCAACGGTATGTGATCCGATTCTAAGAATCTTACCCTGCAATAAATAACCGTGCTTAACTATCCCTCTGCACTCAGGCGTGCGGATTTCGCGTCGACTGCCCGGTAAAATTACGCATCAACAATGCGTATTCCAGCGCCATATCTTCCGGTACGGGCAACCAGACTGTGTATCCGTCGCCAGGGGCGACAGGCATGGCTTCGCCTTTGGCGTTTTCCATATGCTCAAGGGTAAAATTGACGTTGCCCTGCGGCGTCATCAGTTCGAGGCTATCGCCCACCGAGAATTTGTTTTTGACCGCCACTGCCGCGAGGTGGCCTTTGCGTTCGCCGGTAAATTCGCCAACGAACTGCTGGCGCTCGGAGACGGAGTAACCGTACTCGTAGTTCTGATAATCATCATGGGTATGGCGGCGCAAGAAACCTTCGGTATAACCGCGGTGCGCCAGTCCTTCCAGCGTTTCTAACAGCGAGGCGTCGAACGGTTTACCTGCGGCGGCATCGTCAATGGCCTTACGGTACACCTGCGCAGTGCGGGCACAGTAGTAGAAAGACTTCGTGCGGCCTTCAATTTTCAGCGAGTGCACGCCCATTTTTGTTAGCCGCTCAACATGCGCGATGGCGCGCAGATCTTTCGAGTTCATGATGTAAGTACCATGCTCGTCTTCAAACGCGGTCATGTACTCACCCGGACGCTGGGCCTCTTCAATCATAAACACTTTGTCGGTCGGCGCGCCGACGCCCAGTGTAGGTTCGATGTTTTGCACCGGGATCGGCTCATGAACATGGACGATATTGCCAATGGCGTCTTCTTTGCCTTCCTGCACCTTGTATTCCCAGCGGCAGGCGTTGGTGCAGGTGCCCTGGTTCGGGTCGCGTTTATTGATATAACCCGACAGCAGGCAGCGACCGGAGTAGGCCATGCACAGTGCGCCGTGAACGAAAATCTCAATTTCCATATCCGGCACCTGGGTGCGAATCTCTTCGATCTCTTCCAGCGACAGTTCACGGGAAAGGATCACCCGGCTCAGACCCATTTGTTGCCAGAACTTCACCGTTGCCCAGTTGACGGCATTCGCCTGAACGGAGAGGTGAATTGGCATGTGCGGGAAGTTTTCGCGCACCATCATGATTAACCCCGGATCGGACATGATCAGCGCATCCGGCCCCATATCCACCACCGGTTTCAGGTCGCGGATAAACGTTTTCAGCTTGGCGTTATGCGGAGCAATATTCACCACCACGTAAAATTGCTTGCCCAGCGCATGGGCTTCATTAATGCCGATTTGCAGGTTTTCGTGGTTGAATTCGTTATTACGCACGCGCAAGGAATAGCGCGGCTGGCCCGCGTAAACGGCATCTGCGCCGTAGGCGAAAGCGTAACGCATATTTTTCAGCGTTCCCGCCGGGGAAAGGAGTTCCGGTTTAAACATGATGTTCTCATTCTGATGACAGGTCAGATAGCTTCACCGGGGTGAAGCCGTAGGGGAGTTCCCCTAAATTTAGGGCGGGAATTGTAGCGCTGCGGGCGGGGGGAGTAAACCTGCGCGTTACTGCACGCGCAGGTATTTACCGTCGGCACTGACGTTATGACCAAAACCGCAATTCATCGGGTCATCGGTCTGGGCTTCCAGGGTTTGCATATCTGCCGATAGCGCCAGCGAAATGGTGCATTGCGAAATATCATCATGCAGCTTAATGTCGCCTTTACCGTTTGTAAGCGTCACTTTCTCGGAGAACTCCCCGAGGTTTGGCCCGGAATAAAGCCCCATGATCCCAAACGAGTAACCTGCCCAATCGGCCTGATAGCGCGCATTGCCTTCTGCTTTCAGCGTCAGCACTTCCCATTCACCACGCCCGGCGTATTGCCAGTACTCCCCGGCGGCAGAGGTCGGCTTGGGCAGCGCTTTCAGCTTGTCCTGAATGCGCGACAGATTGTACTGCGACTTCTGATCGTCCGGCATGATTTGCAGCCAGGCTTGTGCCTTGCGATATTCGCCCTGGCGGATCCACGTCAGCGCCACGTTATTGTAAGCCGTGGCCATGAGCACATCATTGGGCTGATCTTTGCCATATTCACATTGCTCAATCCATGCGGCTTGCTGTTCGAAAGCCTCTCTGGCTTTGGGGTAATTTTTGGCCTGATAATATTGGTTGCCCTGTTTGGCGTAATCGGTAATTTTGGCGCAGTCGGCGGCGATTTGAGCCTCGGTAATCTCCGCCTGGCAGCCAAACGCAGCAAACAGCAGCGTCAGCGCGCCGTAACCATATTTCCTCATCATCCCTTTCCTTTTTTGTGGGCCACGCGATTTGCCGCATCGCCTGGTGTTATGACTCTCGATAAAACGGCCATTTTTGCGGGAGCTATCATACAGAGGATGGTGCCCTTGTTCGCGGTAAAATACCCTACCAGTAAAGATGGGTCTGTCGCCTGTGTTGCTTCCCGGCTTATACTGACGGTGGGCTGTCGGGGCCGTGTCGGGCGGCTGTCGGGTCAGGATCGTGTTCCCGGCGCCAGGATTAAGCGACACTGCAAGCCGGTTATCTGTGGAGAGAAAAGATGAGTAGCAATAAAGTAAAAACGCTGCGTCTTGCCCGCGCCTGGTCTCAGGAGCAGCTTGCAGAGATGGCCGCGTTGAGTGTCAGAACGGTGCAGCGTATTGAGAATGGCGATCATCCTTCACTGGAGACATTGAGTGCACTGGCAGCCGTCTTCGGCGTGAGTGTGACGGCGTTGTCCGGCCAGGATGAAGCGGGTGACGACGCGCTGGATCAACGGGTGCAAGCCGCGCGGGAAAAGGTCGAGGCCGAGGGTAAATTCTGGCGTTCGCTGCTGACGGGGGGGATTGTTTGCGTTTTTCTCTTTTTCCTGAATCGCAGTACTGCGCCGGAAAGCATCTGGTCACTGTGGGTGGCGGCAATGTGGGGAGGATTGTTGCTGGTGAAAGGGTTGCGCTTGTTTGTGTTTGACGGGTGGATTGCGCAGTGGCAAAAGCAGCGTTTACAGCGTCTGGTGCGCAAATAAGCCTGTGCCGGGCGGTTAGCCCGCCCGACACGCGCGGTTATGCCAGTTTGCAGGCGTCTGCTTCCCAGCGATACCCCACGCCATACACCGCGCGGATGAAAGATTGCTCCTCGTCCAGCGCTTCCAGTTTACGGCGCAGATTCTTGATATGGCTGTCTATTGTCCGGTCGGTCACTACACGGTAGTCATCATAAAGATGATTGAGCAGCTGCTCGCGAGAGAAGACTTTACCCGGCTCGCTGGAGAGGGTCTTCAGCAGGCGGAACTCCGCCGGTGTTAAATCCAGCAATTTGTTGTGCCAGCTCGCCTGAAAACGCCCCTCGTCTACGATTAGTGGGCTTTCTGCATCCAGCGCCTGCAGCTCACGTTGTGGTTTGCAGCGGCGCAGAATGGTTTTCACCCGCGCCACTACTTCGCGTGGGCTGTAAGGTTTGCAGATGTAATCATCTGCGCCAATCTCCAGCCCCAGCAGGCGGTCAATCTCTTCGATTTTCGCGGTCACCATAATGATGGGCACATTGCTGAAACGGCGAATTTCACGGCACAGCGTCAGGCCATCGGTTCCCGGCAGCATCAAATCAAGCAGCATCAAATCCGGTGGCGTCTGGCGCACATACGCCAGCACCTGGTCACCATGATTGATCAGCGTTGGTGCATAGCTGGCCGCGCGCAGATAGTCGATCAACAACTGCCCCAGCTTGGGTTCATCCTCCACGATCAAAATGCGTGGCGTGTTTTCATCAATGGGTAACTCAGTCATATGTCTCTCGATTTTTCGCGTTCAAGCGGTAGTTCAACTGTAATGCTAACCCCGCCAAAAGGCGAGTGCGCGGCATGGATAGCGCCACCGTGCGCCTCCACAATATTTAAACAGATAGCAAGCCCTAACCCGGAACCGCCGCTGGCGCGGTTACGGGAACCTTCCGTGCGATAGAAGCGTTCGAACAGCCGGGTTAGCTGCTCATCACTCACCCCTGGCGCGCTGTCGGCAAAAGACATGAGCAACTTGCCATTCTGGGTTGTCGCCCGGATAGACGTTCCGCCACCGGCATCGGTATACCGTAAACTGTTCTCCAGCAGGTTATTGAACAGTTGCATCAGCCTGTCAGGATCGCCAAACACAATGGCACGCGGTGGCGCTTCCAGTGACAGTGTCAGGTTGCGGCTGGCGAAGCGCTCGCGAAACGCGCCCGCGGCAATCTCCAGCAGCGAAACCACATCCAACGGCGCACGCTGATAGGCCAGTGCGCCTTCATCAGACATTGAGAGCTGGTGCAAATCATCCACCAGTTTGGTAAGTGTGCCCACTTCCGCCTGCAAGGACATCACCGACTCGGGAGTGAACTTACGCACGCCGTCCTGAATCGCTTCCAGTTCACCACGCAGGACCGCCAGCGGGGTGCGCAACTCGTGGGAGATGTCAGCCATAAAGTCGCGGCGCATCTGCTGGTTTTTCTCCAGCGTACTGGCCAGCAGATTAAAATCGCGTGCCAGGCGCCCCAGCTCATCATGGCTGCCGGGTGTCACCCGGGTTGAAAAGTCGCCGGAAGCCAGTTTATGCGTCCCTTCGACCAGCCGTTTAACCGGTGCCAGCAAGCCGCGCGCCAGCGGGAAAGTGGCGATCGCCGCCAGCAGGGTGGCAAGCGCCACAATTAACCAACTGGTGCGCTGTTGTTGGCGGTCAAAATTGATGTCGGTATTACGTGTCAGCCGCTCAATGGGCGAGGCGATAACCCAGCCCACGGTCTTGTGATTAACCTGAATGGCTTTGCGGGTACCGTCGTCCGGTACAGGCGAACGCGGCCCGACCAGGACGTTGTTGTCCAGATCAACCACCCAAAACCGGGTGCGCCAGCCAGGCGGTGGCATCCCCGGCCCTGGCGGGCCCGGTTCCCGTTCGGGCTCACCTTCCGGAACGGGAGGCATGTCACGATCTCTTTCGCCGCCCATGCCTTCTTCCATACTGGCTCCAGGGCCACGAATGTTAGTGTACGGCGGGTTGCCACCATGATCCTCGTCATGCTCATTTTCGCGCTCAAACGATCGCAGCAACTGGAAAATCATCCGGTTATTGTTACGTAAGAACTGCCAGCTGCCGTTCTGGGCGTACTGTTCTGCCAGCGAGTCGCTCAGCATCTGCAGACGTTGCTCATTACCCCGCTTAACGTAATCGATAAAGCCGCGCTCAAAACTGATTCGCACCGCCCAGTGCATGGTGATCAGCAGCACGATGCAGGTCGTCAAAATGGCGAGAAACAGTTTGGCCGTAATGCCCGGCCGCCAGAATTTCATGATTGACTCCTTTTGCGCCGGGCAATGACGACGTTTTTGCTGGCGTCATCCGGGACGCGAGCGAAAAGCAACACCGGTAGTGCAATCACCACTGCCATGCTGAGATAAGCGTACAGAAAAACATGATGCGCCATACCGCTGCCAGCCGACAGATGCTGCGAGCCAAAGAGCCCCAGCAGCAGACCCGCGACAGTGACACCAATACTCATTGATAACTGCATAATCATCGATAACAGGCTGTTGCCGCTGCTGGCCAGTTCGTCCGGCAGATCTTTGAGCGTCAGGGTGTTCATTGAAGAGAAACGCATGGAGTTAATCATCCCCTGGCAGAACAACACAACAGGCAACACGTAGTACCAGCCAAGCAGGGCCACGCTCATAAACAGCAAGCTTACTAATGCCAGTCCAAGCGTTGAGCAGACCAGCACCCGGCGGTAGCCGAAACGGTTGACTACCTGCACAACGATACGTTTCATTCCCATGCTACCCAGCACCATGGGGATCATCATTAACCCTGCATGAAACGGGGAAAAGCCGAGGCCAATTTGTAAAAACACCGGCGTCATAAACGGCAACATGCCGCTGCCCACTCGCCCGGCAAAACTGCCTGCCAGACCAAGTGAAAAGGTTGGGGTACGGAACAAACGTAAATTAAACAATGCGCCATCATTGCCTTTTGCATGCAGCAGGTAGGTGATAATGGCAACCGCGCCCACGGCGACCAGCAGCGCGAGCGCCAGGGGGGAAAGCCCCAGCCCTTTATGCCCGTCGAGAGCCAGCGTTAGCGTTGCCATGCCGCAAGCCAGCAAAACAAAACCGGCGATATCAAAACGGCGGGTTTGCAATGTGTAATTCGGCATCAGGGTGAGGGTCGCGATAGCGCCGATAATCCCCACGGGCAGGTTAATCAGGAAAATCCAGTGCCAGGAGGCGTACTCCACCAACATGCCCCCCAGCGCCGGGCCGAGCAGTGGCCCCACCTGGCCGGGCAGGGTGACGAAGGTCATGGCCGCCATGTATTGATCGCGCGGCACGATCTTCATCACCGTCAGCCTGCCGACAGGCACCATCATTGCACCGCCAACGCCTTGTAGCACACGCGCCATCACCAGTTGATCGAGCGTGGAGGCTTGCGCGCAGAACAGGGAGCCGGCGGTAAACAGCACGATAGCGACGAAGAAAATATTGCGCACGCCGACCCGATCCGCCAGCCAGCCGCTGGCGGGCAGCATAACGGCCACTGTCAGAACGTAAGAAACCACCACCATATGCATATGCAACGGACTCTCCCCCAGGCTGGTGGCCATGGAGGGGAGGGCGGTATTCACAATCGTCGTGTCCAGTGATTGCATAAAGAAGCCAAAGGCGACGATCCAGAGTTGCCAGCGTATGTTTTTAGGGAGTTCATTCATTCACTAACGGGCTCTCTCTCATGGCGGCGAAAACGCAGGCGCAGGCGATCAAAAAACAGATAGACCACTGGCGTGGTATACAGCGTGAGTAACTGACTCATTACCAGACCGCCAACAATGGTGATCCCCAGCGGCTGACGCAGTTCCGACCCATCGCCACCAGAAATCACCAGCGGTAAGGCGCCAAACAGCGCCGCCAGCGTGGTCATCATAATCGGGCGAAAACGCAGCAGGCAGGCCTGGAAAATAGCCTCTTCGGCATTCAGATTACCCTGGCGCTGTGCTTCGAGGGCGAAGTCGACCATCATAATGGCGTTTTTCTTCACGATGCCAATCAATAGCATAATGCCAATTAATGCAATCAGGCTAAAAGGAGCATTGAACAGTTCCAGCGCCAGCAGTGCGCCTACCCCGGCCGAAGGCAGAGTTGAGAGGATAGTCAGCGGATGGACATAACTCTCATACAAAATACCCAGTACGATATAGACCGTGGCGATGGCCGCCAGGATCAGGATCACCTGGGAATTCATCGTCTCCTGGAACACCTGAGCAGTCCCGGCAAAACTGCCTCGCACGCTGGAGGGAACGCCGAGCTGGGTCATGGTGCGGTTAATGGCATCGCTGGCCTGAGATAACGACGAGCCGGTCGCCAGGTTAAATGCGATGGTCGAGGCCGCAGACAATCCTTGATGGTTTACCGACAGCGGCGCATTGGCCGGACGCCAGTGCGCAAAATCGGAGAGCGGGATCGATTTGCCTTCGCTGTTGATGATAAACATTTTATCCAGCGCGCTTATGTCCTGGGTGTAGCGCGGATCGACCTCCATCACTACTTTGTACTGGTTCAACGGTTGATAGATGGTCGAAATCTGCCGCTGACCAAACGCGTTATTCAGCAGGCTGTTGGCTTCCTGCACGCTGATGCCAAGGCGCGACATGGTGGCGCGGTCATAAACCAGATTCATTTCAGCGCCATTATCTTGCTGGTCAGAGTTCACGTCCGCCAGTTCAGGCAGGGCGGCGAGGGCTTTACGGATCTTTGGCTCCCACTCGCGCAGCGCGCTCAGATCATCCGACAGCAGCGCGTACTGATAGCTGGCATTGGCTTGTCTGCCGCCGACGCGAATATCCTGTACTGCCACTAAAAACAGACTCGCACCCGGCTCTTTCGCCAGCTTGCCACGCAGACGATCAATCACCTGCTGGGCGGTTTCATGGCGCACATCGCGAGATTTCAGGGTAATAAACATCATGCCGCTGTTAACCCGCGAGCCACCGGTAAAACCGGTAACATTATCCACCGCCGGATCGTCGCGGATGATCTTCATAAAATCCTGCAACTTAATACGCATCGCCTGGAAGGAGATGCTCTGATCTGCCTGAATGCCACCCATCAGCACACCGGTATCCTGCTCCGGGAAAAACGTTTTGGGGATGGTGATATACATCCAGATATTTAGCGCGATGGTGGCGAGCAGTACCATACCGACCAGGCGGGCGTGGTTTAGCACCCATTTTAAAGAGCGGGCATAGTGTTGCTGAAGGGCAATCAACAGGCGACCTACGCCGCGTTCACGGGTACGCGAACGCGGCTGATGGCGTTTCAGCAGCCAGCCGCACATCATGGGAGTCAGTGTCAGCGAGATCGCCAGCGAAATACCAATCGCCACGGATAGCGTCACGGCGAATTCCCGCAGTAGCCGACCAGGCAGGCCCGCCATCAAGAGCAGCGGCAGGAACACCGCCACCAGCGAAATACTCATCGACAGTACGGTAAAACCCACTTCCCGCGTGCCTTGCAGTGCCGCCTGCAACGGTTTCATGCCCGCCTCGAGATGGCGGGAGATGTTCTCCAGTACCACGATGGCATCATCCACCACGAAGCCCGTGGCAATGGTCAGCGCCATCAGCGACAGGTTATTCAGGCTAAACCCACACAGGTACATGGCGGCAAAGGTACCAATTAACGACACCGGTACTGCCACTGCCGGGATCAGCGTTGCCCGCCCCGATCGCAGGAACAGAAATACCACCAGGATCACCAGCGCAACGGAAATAATCAGCGTTTGCTCGACTTCCGCGAGCGATGCACGAATGGTCGGAGAGCGATCCTGGGCGATTTGCAGGTCAATTGCCGCCGGAATGGTCTTTTGCAGCCCCGGCAGGCGCGCGCGAATACTGTCGACGGTTTCAATAATATTGGCTTCCGGCAGTTTGCGGATCATCAGCAAAATCGCCGGTTTGGCATTGGTCATCCCCGCGTTGCGCACGTCCTGGACTGAATCCGTGACTGTTGCGACATCGCTTAAACGCACTGCGGCACCGTTATTGTGGTGAATAATCAATGGCTGGTATTCGGCGGCGGTTTTCAGTTCATCATTGGACTGAATCTGCCAGCGGTGCGTACCATCTTCCACAGCACCTTGCGGCCGGCGCACATTGGCGTCGCTGATGGCGGTGCGCACAGCATCCAGTGAGACGCCTTGATTAAACAGCGCTTGCGGGTTGAGATCGACCCGCACGGCAGGCAGCGAACTGCCGCCTACATCCACATCGCCGACCCCCTGGATCTGCGCGATGGTTTGCGCTAACTGGGTCGAGGCAAAATCGTACAGCTGGCCCTGCGAGTACGTGTCTGACGTAAGCGTCAGGATCATGATCGGCGCGTCAGACGGATTGGCTTTGCGGTAGGTCGGGCGGCTGGGCATCCCGCTCGGCAGCAGGCTTTGCGCAGCATTGATCGCAGCCTGGACATCGCGCGCCGCGCCGTTGATATCGCGGTCGAAATTAAACTCCAGAATAATCCGCGTGCTGCCCAGTGAGCTGGTTGAGGTCATCTCGCTGACCCCGGCAATACGGCCGAGTGAGCGCTCCAGCGGCGTGGCGACCGACGAGGCCATGGTTTCCGGCGCGGCGCCGGGCAGCGAGGCGCTGACCATGATCACCGGAAAATCCACCTGCGGCAGTGGGGCGACCGGCAGCAGCCGGAAGCCGAGAATGCCGCACAGCGTAATGGCCAGCGAAATCAGGATCGTGGCCACCGGGCGGTAAATGAAGATCGCAAAAAACTTCACTTACGCCTCCTCTTCACGCCGGGGGAAGCGGTTTTTCGCCCACAAAGCCAGCTGGTCGAACAGCAGATAAATAACCGGGGTGGTAAACAGCGTCAGCACCTGGCTGACCAGTAAGCCGCCGACCATGCCGATGCCCAGCGGGCGGCGCAGCTCCGCGCCAACGCCTGTGCTCAGCATTAATGGCAACGCACCGAGCAGGGCCGCCAGCGTGGTCATCAGGATCGGGCGGAAACGCAATAAGCAGGCCTGGAAAATGGCCTCCCGCGGCGACATGCCCTCTTCACGCTCGGCGGCGAGGGCGAAGTCGATCATCATGATGGCGTTTTTCTTCACAATGCCGATCAGCAAGATAATGCCGATAATGGCTATCACGTCCAGTTCGCTACCGGATATCAACAGTGCCAGTAGAGCGCCCACACCGGCGGTGGGCAGCGTGGATAAGATCGTGATCGGATGGATAAAACTCTCATATAACACGCCGAGCACGATATACATTGCCGCCACAGCGGCCACAATCAACCAGATCGTACTGCCCAGCGCGGCCTGGAAGGCCAGCGTACTGCCCTGGAACTGGGTAGTAATGGTGGTCGGGAAGTTGAGCGTTGTTTCGCTATCGAGAATAGCCTGTACCGCTTCGCCGAGTGAATAACCGTCGGCCACATTAAAAGAGATGGTGGTGGCAGGGAACTGATCCAGGTGGTTGATACTTAGCGGGGCATAACGCTGTTCAACTTTGGCAATCGACGACAGCGGCACGACGCCGCCATCGGTGCTGGTCAAACGGATATTATCCAAAGCAGACAGGCCAGGCGTTTGCGCCGTATCGTGCTCCAGCACCACGCGATACTGGTTAGCCTGAGTATAAATCGTTGAGATCAGTCGCTGGCCAAAAGCGTTGTAAAGGGCGTTATCCACATCCGACAGGGTAATACCGAGACGACTGGCGCTGTCACGATCAACGTTCACATAGGCCACCAGGCCTTTATCCTGCCAGTCGCTGCTAACATCGGCGAGCTGCGGCAGCGCCTCTAATTTACTGACCAACTGCGGCACCCAGGTACTCAGGGCGTCCAGCGAGTTCGCTTGTAAAGTGAACTGATACTGTGTGCGGCTGACCTGAGTATCGATGGTTAAATCCTGGATCGGTTGCAGGTATAACGAGACTCCAGGCACTTTCGCCGTTGCCTGCTGCAAACGTTCGATCACCGCTTGCACGCGATCGTCGCGTTCATCCAGCGGTTTTAGATTGATTTGCAAGCGCGCGCTGTTCAGAGAGGGATTGGTACCGTCGACGCCGACAAACGAGGTCAGGCTCTCTACCGCCGGATCCCGCAAAATAACGTCTGCTGCCTGGCGCTGGCGCTCGGCCATGCTGGCGAAAGAGGCCGATTGCGGCGCTTGCAGCGTCCCCTGGATAATGCCGTTGTCCTGCACAGGGAAGAAGCCTTTCGGGATCACCACCCACAACATGATCGACAACAATAACGTGCCCACGGCGACGCTCAGCGTCAGCCACGGGTGATTAAGCACTTTGGCCAGTAACCGACCATAGGCGGCAATCACCCGCTCGAAGAAACGCTCGGAGGCACGCGAAAAACGGTTCTGCTTGCGCAAGGATTCTGCGCTCAGCATGCGTGCGCACATCATGGGCGTCAGCGTTAGGGACACCACCGCCGAGATAAGGATTGCAATGGCCAGCGTAACGGCGAATTCACGGAAAAGGCGGCCCACAATGTCGCCCATAAACAGCAGCGGGATCAACACGGCAATCAACGAGAAAGTCAGCGAGATAATGGTGAAACCAATTTCGCCCGCACCTTTCAGCGCAGCCGCCAGCGGTTTTTCGCCCTTTTCGATATATCGCGAGATGTTTTCAATGACCACGATGGCATCGTCCACGACAAAGCCGGTAGCAATGGTGAGCGCCATTAACGTCAGGTTATTGATGGAGAAGTCCAGAAATACCATCGCCGCGAAGGTACCTATCAGCGATAGCGGAACGGCAACACCAGGAATAATGGTGGCGGGAATATTACGCAGGAACAGGTAGATGATCATCACCACCAGCGCGATGGCCAGCATCAGTTCAAACTGCGTATCGCTAACCGAGGCCCTAATATTGGTAGTGCGGTCAGACAACACTTTCACGGTCACCGATTTCGGCAGGCTTTCAGTCAGTTGCGGCAGCAGCGTGCGAATACTGTCGGCGGTATTGATAATGTTCGCGCCGGGCTGGCGCTGCACGTTCAGCACAATCGCCTGTTGCTTATTCGCCCATGCGCCGAGCCAGCTATTCTCTGCCCCTTGTTCGACCGTGGCGATATCCCCCAGACGGATCGGTGCGCCATTTTGATAAGCCACAATCAGCTGACGGTACTCCTGCGCGGATTGCATTTGATCGTTGGCTGAAAGGGTGATGGCACGGGTCGGGCCGTCGAGACTACCTTTCGCCGAGTTAACGTTGGCATTACTGATGGCGGTACGGATGGTTTCGCTGGTCAATCCCAGCGCGGCGACTGCCTGCGCATTGAGCTTGACGCGAACCGCCGGGCGCTGACCACCCGAGAGCGTGACCAGGCCGACGCCAGAAACCTGGGAAATTTTTTGCGCGACCCGGGTTTCCACCATGTCTTCCACCTGCGTCATCGGCAGGGCAGAAGAGGTGACTGCCAGTGTCATGATTGGCGGATCCGCCGGGTTCACTTTGCTATAAACCGGCGGATTGGGCAGATCGGAGGGCAACAGACTGTTGGCAGCATTGATGGCTGCCTGCACTTCCTGTTCCGCCACATCCAGCGGCAGGGTGAGCTGGAATTGCAGCGTGACCACCGAGGCGCCGCCAGAGCTTTGCGATGCCATCTGTTTTAACCCGGACATTTGCCCAAACTGGCGCTCAAGCGGTGCGGTCACCGCCGAGGTCATGACATCGGGGCTGGCACCGGGATAGAGCGTTACCACCTGAATGGTGGGGTAGTCCACTTCTGGCAAGGCAGAAACAGGCAGGAAGCGGTAACCGATAATCCCGGCAAGCAGAATGGCCACCATCAGCAATGTGGTGGCGACGGGACGCAAAATAAACAGGCGCGAAGGGCCGCCGGTTCTCCCTGGCGGTAACAGTTGCATCAGGCGCGCGCTCCCCTGGCGGGATTTTCACGCCTGGCTGGTATCTCCTGCGCGCTTTTAGCATCCACCACTTCGACTTTAGCCCCTTCCGTCAGACGATCAATACCGTCTGTCACTACCCGGTCGCCAGCGGATAACCCGGCGGCGATCACCACTTTCTGGCTGTCCTGGATCCCTGGCGTGACGATGTGTTTGCTGACCTGATTTTTGTCATTCAACACCCAGACGAAGTTACCTTCATTACCCATTTGCAGGGCAGCTGCCGGGATCACGACCGCATCTTGTTGCGTGGACACCAGCATTCGCGCATTGACGAACTGGTTGGGGAACAGCAAATCATCCTGATTATCAAAACGGGCCTTCAGCTTGATGGTGCCGGTTGTCGCATCGATCTGGTTATCCAGGCTTAACAGCGTACCGCTGCTGAGCTTCTGTTTATTGGTGCGATCCCAGGCTTCAACAGACAATGCCTGCCCGTTTTTCTGCGCCTGCATAACGGTGGCAATGTCGCTTTCCGGCAGGCTAAACACCAAATCAATGGGATGAGTCTGCGTCAATACCACAATGCCCGTCGTATCGCTGCTGCTGATTTGATTACCAATATCAACCTGTTTTAAACCCACGCGGCCTGATACCGGCGCGGTAATACGGCTCCAGTCGAGTTGTAACTGCGCACTGGCGACGGCGGCTTCATCCGCTTTTACGGTACCGGCTGATTCGGTGACCAACGCTTGCTGGGTATCCAGATCCTGGCGGGAAACAAGGCTGGTTTTCGCCAGTTGCTGATAGCGCGCCAGGTCACGACGGGCATTCGCCAGAGTCGCCTGATCTTTCGCCAGTTGCCCTTGCGCCTGCGCCAGCGCAACCTTGAATTCGCTCGGGTCGATTTCGGCTAACAGATCGCCTGCTTTCACCTGCTGGCCTTCCTGAAAGTGGAGCGCCAGCAGTTGGCCGCTGACGCGGCTGCGCACGGTGACCGTGTTAACGGCGGTGATAGTGCCAAGACCGGAGAGATAGCGGGGTACAGATTCATGCGTTGCCTGAGCCGCCTGTACTGGCGGCAGTGCGCCGCCTCGCATACCATGGCGACCGCCCCCCGGGCCCGGGCCCTGCATTTGCGCGGTTGCAGCAGGTGAGTTCTCTTTATGACTGAAGTGGTACCAGACAGCGGCAATCGCCGCGATGACCACGACCGCGACAATCGCGCGGCTGAAACTAACACTGCCTTTCATCGTAATATGTATCTCATCCAAAAAACGATTGCCGCAATAATACTAGTTTAGTAATGCTATGCCGCAGAAAAATGGAGGAAAAATGAAACACTGTCTGGAAACGTATACAAGGAATGGTAATTTGCGTTAGGGGTATTCTGGCGCAGAAAATAATGCCGGGTGGAGGACACCCGGCAGAAGATTAACGGAACAATACCTGCGCCCAGCGCGCCAGTCCCGCCGTTACAGAACCGAAATCGTCTCCGCCCGCGATGGGAATACCAGGGAGCGTTTCCGCCAACGCTTTTTTGATAATGGGTGAGCGGGCGCTACCGCCTGTCAGGTAGATCACTTCCGGCATGGTGGTGCTGTTTGCCAGGGCCAGTTGTACCTGCTCAAGGATCCGCTGTAACGGCTGGTTGAGTGCTGCTTCCAGTCCCTCCTGGCTGATGGATGTCGCCAGGCTGTCGCTAATAAACGGCAATTGCGCGACGGTGTCTGCCTGTTCTGAGAGGGCAATTTTGCTCTCTTCAGCGCTGCGCACGAGGCGGTAGCTAAGACGCTGACGCCACACTTTATGCAACAGTGCGACTTTGTCAGCATCGCGCGCATCGCGCAGCAGATCATTCAGCAACCGGCCATTCGCCGCGCTGTAAAACTCCGTCTGCGCCGGCACATCGTTTATTGCCACTGCGTTCCACCACGGCAGGATCGGCAGCGCAATGCCTTTTTCTGTCTGTCCGCCCATGCCAAGTAACGGCATCAGGTTTTTAAACGCCAGCGCAATGTCCAGATCGTTACCGCCCACGCGGCAACCACTGTGGCCGAGCAGGCTGTCAGCACGATCCTGCCTGGCGCGCCATTGCGGCCCCATTAACAATAAGGAGCAGTCGGTTGTTCCGCCGCCGATGTCGACAACCAGAACACGTTTCTCTGCGCTGAGCGTGGCTTCAAAATCGAGCCCTGCCGCCACGGGTTCATACTGGAAAACGACATCGCGGAAGCCCGCGCGTTTGGCCGCCCGCGCCAGGATCCCCTGCGCCTGCGCGTTGGCTTCTTCTCCGCCCAGCCCCTGGAAGTTGATCGGGCGACCAATCACTGCCTGGTCAATGTTTTCAGGCAGTTGCGACTCGGCCTGCAGGCGAATGTGTAGCATCATGGCGCAAACCAGATCTTCAAACAGCGCGATTTGCTGGGGTTTTAGCCCGCTGGCACCCAAGAAGGACTTCGGCGATTTAACGAAGTACACTTCTTCCGGATCGCTGACATACTGGCGCAGTGAGGCGAGGCCAAACTGCACACTGTTTGTCGAAACCTCAATATCTTCCTCGCGGTTAAAGCTGACCGCCCGGCGCAGCAACGCCTGGGTTTCGCTTCCCGTTGCCGGAACCTGATGATGGCGGAACAGCCATTCGCTGACCGCTTCGCGCGTAGGTGCGCAAAGCATCGACGGCAGCAGCGTGCTGCTATTTTCCATGGTCAAAAGTTGCGGCGTATCGTCGCGCATGACGGCGACTGAGCAGTTCGCTGTACCGTAGTCAAAACCTACAAACACGTAGTGATCCCCATGCCAGTGAAGAAGGGGGGCGACTTTAGCCGAATGCACGTCAGGCGACAACCGGAATATGAAAGCAAGGCGCAGATCCGCTAAGGTATTTATGCTGTTAGCCTCACACTTCAGGAGTTGTTATGTACACACTGCGTTGGCAGCCGCCCTACGACTGGGCGTGGATGCTGAGTTTTTTAGGTGCGCGTGCGGTAGCGGGCGTCGAAGCGATCGACGAAATGCGTTATGTGCGCTCGTATGCCCGGGACGGTTACCGGGGGCTGATTACCGCGCAACCGGATGCGGCGACGGCAACGCTCAATATTACTCTTAGCGAAGGCCTGAAGCCCATCGCCGATCATTGTCTGCAGCGGGTGGCCTGTTTGTTCGATCTGCAGTGCGATCCGCAATTAATCGGTTCTGTGCTGGGCGAGTTAGGTGCCGCGCGCCCCGGTTTGCGTTTACCCGGTTGTGTCGATCCTTTTGAGCAAGGGGTTCGCGCTATTTTAGGGCAACTGGTGAGCGTGGCGATGGCGGCAAAACTGACGGCAAAGGTGGCACAGCGCTACGGTGAAGCGCTTGAAGAAGCGCCGGGTTTTATCTGTTTCCCCACGCCGCAGCAGTTAGCACAAGCCCGGCCGGAAGATCTAAAAGCATTAGGAATGCCGCTTAAACGTGCCGAGTCATTGATTTATCTGGCGCAAACGGCATGTGACGGGCGTTTGCCGCTTTCACAGCCTGCCGATGTGGAACAGGGAATAAAAACGTTACAGACATTTCCGGGGATCGGACGCTGGACGGCAAGTTATTTTGCGCTGCGTGGCTGGCAGGCACCGGATATTTTTCTGCCAGATGACTACCTGATTAAACAACGCTTCGCCGGAATGACGCCCGCGCAAACCCGGCGTTATGCAGAGCGCTGGCAGCCGTGGCGTTCATATGCCTTGCTGCATATATGGTATACGGATGGCTGGCAACCTGACGAGCAATAAAGCTCTCGGTCTGGCCGCCTGGCACCCGGTCAGAGTGTGATTTTCTACGGTATGGCGACCTGGAGGGTATGCGCCCTCAGTTGATGGCGAAATAACTGGTATTGAGCATTAAATCCAGCGGTTGTGGCTGCGAAATAATATCGCCATAAATTAAATCGATACCGATGCCGGATAGCGTATCCATCATCAAGGGCTGATTGGTCGGCCCGGCGATGCTCTTCAGGCCAAGGCGCTGGGCGTGGTTCTGGATAATGGTCACCATCATCTCATCCATCAAATTGCCCTGTACATTGGCCACCAGCCCTGGCTCCAGCAGTAAATAGTCGGCCATATGGGGGGCGAGGCGGTTGAACACCTCCAGATCGTGACCAATATGACTCAAAATGATGCGGCAGCCAGCATGACGCAGGCGCTTCATATTTTCTGCCAGGGTTGGGCCTTCATGCATTAACGCATCGGCATCGATCACCAGGTGCAGCAGACGTCCCGGCATTGGGCCATGTTCCAGCAGATCCAGCAGCTCATCGACCAGTGGTACGCTGGCAAGCCCGGAGACGGAGAGTGGCAAAGCAATGCCCAGCCCTTTCCCGGCGACGGCAGTGGCATGATTACGAAAGAACTCGTGGAAGACGCGGCGATCGAGCGCGCGGATCAGTTCTGACTCGGTTAAGCCAGACCGGAAAGCATACTCCTCCATGACTTCTCCTTCGCTGGTCCACAAACGCAGGGAGATCAGCCAGAAATTACAGGCTTCGGGCACGCGTGGTGAGGCAACACCGCGCGCAATTAACAGCAGATGGTTGTCTTTGATCATGTGCCACTGCTCGTCCTGCGACATCACGTTGCGTTCTTGCGTCATCATGTCCTGCTGCGGCTCGTAAACGGTCACCACGCCGCGGCCTTTATTCTTCGAAGCATAGAGCGCAATGTCCGCCTGCGACATCACGTCGGTCGCCTGGTGGTTGTTCTGATCAATAAGTGTGATGCCGCAACTGGCGCCGATCCGGTGCTGACTGCCTTCCCACGCAAAAGTGTAATCATTGATGGCCTCGACAATACGCCCGGCAATATAGCGTGCACTTTCAATATTACAATCCGGGAGTAACAGGCCAAACTCATCGCCGCCGAGGCGGGCGAGGATGTCGGTAGAACGTAACATGCTCAGCATCAGCGAGGAGATTTCGCGCAGCAATGCATCGCCAGCCGCGTGCCCGGCGCTGTCGTTCACCGCTTTGAAACGGTCCAGATCGATAAACACCAACGCATGGCGCAGCGGGAATTCCTGCACGGTCACCAGCAGGCGTTTCAGGTGGTTTTCAAAGCTGACGCGGTTTGCCAGGTGGGTGAGGGCGTCGTGAGAGGCGCTGTAACTCAGTTGACGCAGCATTTTACGTGATTCGGTGACGTCCTGAATGACCAGTACCGAACCGATATTTTGCCCGTCCAGCGTACTGAGTGGCGTAATGCTGTAATGGATATCGAAATGGCCGCCTGTCCGGCAGTGCAAAACCACATCCTGTTCAATATCCGAACGGGACATATCTCCGCTGTGAATATTTTCCATCGTCGGGCCGTGATCGCCAAAGGTGATTCGCAACACGGTGAGCAGCGGTTGCCCCATCGCCTGTTCTTGCGACCAGCCGCTCATCTTTTCAGCCACCGGGTTCATAAAGGTGACATTCATTTCGACATCTGTACAAAGCACGGCTTCGCCGATGGAGTCCAGCGTAATGTGCAGGCGCTCTTTTTCCTGGAACAGCGCGTCGTTAAGTTGCTTAACCTCGGTCATATCCATATTGACGCCCAGCAGGCGTTCAACTTCGCCGTTTTTGTTCAGTACCCGGTTCGCCAGCGCACGAATATGGCGAATGCCGCCTTTTACGTTAATGCGGAACTCTAGCTTAAAGGCGATGCGTGCGACCAGCGAGTCGCGGATAACGCGTTCGATTTCAGCGCGGTCTTCCGGCACCACACGCTCATACCACAATTGCCAGGTGGGCTTGATGTGCGAGGGCACTTCGTACATCTCGAACATCCGCTTATCCCAACTGATAATGTCTGGCTCCAGCTCCCACTCCCAGATGCCAATACCGCCAGCTTCGTTGGCGAGCGTAATGCGCTCCATTAACCGCTTATTTACCCATTCGGTCTGTTTCAGATCGTTAATGTCTTCTATCTGGGCAATAAAGTAGAGCGGCGTACCGTCTGCATGGCGCACTACCGAAACGGCGAGTAACGCCCAGACCAGATCGCCACTGCGGGTGTAATACCGTTTCTCCATGGAGTAGCTGGGGATCTCGCCGCGCACCAGCTGAGCCATCTGTTCAAGATCGGCACTCAAATCTTCCGGCCAGGTCAGCTGTTGAAAGGTCATTAAACGCAATTCTTCCTGGCTGTAGCCGAGAAACTTGCACAGCGCCTTGTTAGCCTGAAGCCACTGGCCGTCGGTTCCTACCAATGCCATGCCGATGGCCGAGTATTCCATGGCGTTACGAAACCGTTCCTCACTCTCGGTAATGTGTTTGCGCTCCGCGCGAAACGCGTACATCACCATCGTCATCACGTTCACCGGCAGCAGGATCATCAGGAAAGGCAGCCAGGGGGCGTTGATCATCACGCCGGTTCTTGGCTGGGTAATCAGTTGCGGGTCAAGCGCGATGACCATTGAGACCATCATCACCGTACTTAGGAACACTAAAAATGCTTCGACACGTGGCAACCGCACCGCGCTCCACATCAACAGCACAATCACGGCGGTGAAGGGCCAGGGCAAGTAATGCAGCGCCAGCCAGCTCAGTACCAGCGTGGCCGCAAGGGTCGCGAGGGTTTCCACCAGCAATTGCGGTTTACGGTGACGTAATAAATAGTGCGGTTTAAATAGCAAACCCAGCGGCACCAGGGCCAGCGCGGCAATCGACTCGGATAAAAACCACGTCAGGAAAGTGCGCAGCAGCGAGTCGCCCGGTACCAGCAAGCAGACCAGAACGGCCCCGACCAGCGGAGGGATCAGCGCGCTGCCGATAGCGAGGCGGATCCAGTCACCGAGATTTTGCAGCGGGTTGTACCAGGGGAGCAGTTTGCGCAACAAGATAGCGCCGACGGCGGCTTCGACAATATTGATTGCCGTATAGCGTAAATCGACATAATTCACCGAGAAGAGAAAGACGGTGGCGGCCACATTGCCTAATACACAGGCGAAAGCAATGCCCGGCCACATCCGCCCGGCATGACGATAAAAGGCGACGGTCATAATGACGGTCGGAAACCACAGCGGCGCGATCAGCGTGCCAAAACGAATCAGCTCAAGCGAGAACAGGGTGAAGATAAAAGAGAGCAGACCTAAACTGACGAGCCGCAGTCCAGGATGGGGTGTGGTAACCAAAACGCGCTGGTATTGTTTCTTCATTACCGCCTAATCCGCAAATCCTGTTCCGTCGGGAACGGAGTCCGGACGTATAAATTTGAATTTTGGATTATGCTAGTACAAACAATTTACAATTCCTATGGTAGCCGCTCATAATTTGACATCATAATGATATTAATTACTTAGTCGGTCGAAAAATGGCGCACGCTGCGTCATTTTTGCACGTTTAAATTTGCCCAAAGTCACTCTGCTGGCTGAAAATCCCCGCCGTTTGCCATGGCCTTCATCACGCGCGTATTCGACTGGTATCGCGACCGCGAAATCCCTATAATTGCCGCGTTTGACGCCCCGGCGTCGTCCTTCCTTTACATCCAGGTTAATCAGGTCGCTAAATTTATGACTGATAAGTCTCATCAGTGCGTCATCATCGGTATCGCCGGCGCCTCCGCTTCAGGTAAAAGTCTTATTGCCAGTACACTCTATCGTGAGCTGCGCGAACAGGTTGGTGATGAACACATTGGCGTTATTCCGGAAGACAGCTATTACAAAGATCAAAGTCATTTGTCGATGGAAGAACGTGTCAAAACCAACTACGACCATCCAAGCGCGATGGATCACAGCCTCTTATTCCAGCACTTACAGTCTATTAAGCGCGGCGAAGCCATTGAATTGCCCGTGTACAGTTATGTCGAACATACCCGTACGCAGGAAACGATTCTTATTGAGCCTAAAAAAGTGATCATCCTTGAAGGGATCCTGCTGCTCACGGATTCCCGCCTGCGCGGTGAGATGAACTTCTCAATATTTGTCGATACCCCGCTGGACATCTGCCTGATGCGCCGTATCAAGCGCGACGTGAATGAACGCGGGCGCTCAATGGACTCGGTCATGGCCCAGTATCAAAAAACGGTGCGTCCGATGTTCCTGCAATTTATTGAACCTTCCAAACAGTACGCAGATATCATTGTGCCGCGCGGGGGCAAAAACCGTATCGCCATTGACATCCTGAAAGCCAAAATCAGCCAATTTTTTGAATAATACATGTTAGGCTGTAACACTCAGTATTAACTCACTGACCCCTGAGGAAACTTCAGGGGGATGTCGCACCAAAAGGAGAATGTGCCATGCGTCTTTGTGACCGCGATATTGAAGCCTGGTTGGATCAGGGCCGCCTCGCGATTAACCCGCGTCCGCCGGTAGAGCGAATTAATGGCGCTACTGTTGATGTCCGTCTGGGCAACAAATTCCGCACATTCAGTGGGCATACGGCGGCGTTTATTGATTTAAGCGGCCCGAAACATGAGGTCAGTGCCGCACTCGACCGCGTGATGAGTGATGAAATTGTCCTCGCTGAGGGTGAGGCGTTTTATCTGCATCCGGGTGAACTGGCGCTGGCTGTCACTTACGAGTCCGTGACGTTGCCTGCGGATCTGGTGGGCTGGCTGGATGGCCGCTCGTCGCTCGCGCGCCTGGGCCTGATGGTGCATGTTACGGCACACCGTATCGATCCGGGCTGGTCTGGCTGTATCGTGCTGGAGTTCTATAATTCGGGCAAGTTACCGCTGGCGTTGCGTCCGGGTATGCTGATTGGCGCGCTGAGTTTTGAACCGCTCTCCGGCCCGGCCGATCGTCCCTATAACCGCCGTGAAGATGCCAAGTACCGCGATCAGCAAGGCGCTGTAGCCAGCCGTATTGATAAAGACTGAGTGACTTATCCGTACTGAGGATGCCATGAGAAGAGTGTTAACCACGCTGATGATTTTACTGGTCGTGCTGGTAGCCGGCCTGTCGGCGCTGGTATTGCTGGTCAATCCCAACGATTTTCGCGCTTACATGGTGCGCCAGGTCGAAACGCGCAGCGGCTATCAGCTTCAGCTTGATGGCCCGTTGCGCTGGCATGTCTGGCCGCAGCTTAGCATTCTTTCCGGACGCATGACTTTAACCGCGCCAGGGGCACAAACGCCGGTCATAAAAGCCGATAATATGCGTCTTGATGTCGCGCTCTGGCCGCTGCTTTCACACCAGTTGCAGGTCAAGCAGGTGATGTTGAAAGGGGCGATTATTCAGCTGATCCCCGGCAGCAAACCCGTGGCGCAAAAAGACGCGCCGGTGGCACCGCAAGAAAATACCCTGCCGGATGTGGCGGACGATCGCGGCTGGTCGTGGGACATTGCCGGTTTGCAGGTGGCCGACAGCGTACTGGTACTACAGCATGAAAATGATGAACAGGTCACCGTACGCGATATTCATCTGCAAATGGAACAGGATGCCCGCCATCAGGCGACGCTGGATTTCTCCGGGCGCGTGAACCGCAATCAGCGCGACCTGACGTTGTCGCTCAGTGCGAAAATGGATGCCCACGATTACCCGCACACGCTTACCGCGGTGATCGACAATCTGAAATGGCAAGTGCAGGGCGGCGATATCCCGGCGCAAGGCATTGCCGGGGAAGGGCAGTTGCAAGTGCAGTGGCAGAGCGCCCAACAGCGGGTGACGCTAAGCAACCTCAGTCTGACAGCCAACGACAGCGCCTTAACGGGTAATGGCAGTGTGACGCTGGGTGCGAAGCCGGTCTGGGCGCTGGAGTTGCAGTTCGCCAACCTGAATCTGGATAACTTACTGGTGCCGGAAGCGTCTGCCGCCGCCAGTGCCGACGTGCAGCAGCAGGGGCAGGCGCAAAACCGCCTGCCCCGGCCGGTGATCGCCAACAGCCAGGATATGCCACAATATAACAGCCTACGCGACTATAGCGCGCAGATTGGCCTGACTGCGAAGACGCTGCGCTGGCGCGGCATGACATTTACCGACGTGAAGGGGCTGTTTAATAACCAGCAGGGCCTGCTTTCCATTCCGACCCTCGAAGGGAAAATGGGCAATGGTCAGATATCGCTGCCTGGCTCGCTGGATGTGCGTAGCGAGCAGTCGCAGGCCATGTTCCAGCCGCGTCTGACCGACATTGAGATCGGCACCATTCTTAAGGCATTCAACTATCCTCTCGGCCTCAGTGGCGACCTGACGCTGGCGGGGGATTTCTCCGGGCCACGTATCGACGCGGACAATTTCCGTCGTCACTGGCAGGGTGAAGCGCATATTGATCTGAAAAACAGTCGTATGGAAGGGCTTAACTTCCAGCAACTCGTCCAGCAGGCTGTTGCGCGCAGCAGTGATGTAAAGGCGCAGGATAATTTTGAAACGGCCACACGGCTGGACACGTTCACCACCGATCTTTCGCTGGAAGAAGGTCAGGTCACTTTCAGCGATATGCAGGGTAGTTCCCCGGTGCTGTCGCTGACTGGCGAAGGGCACATGGATTTGCTGCAGGAGACGGCGAATTCGCGCTTTAATGTGCGGGTGCTGAAAGGCTGGCAGGGTGAGGGAGAGCTGGTCGAGTTCCTGAAAAACACCCCAATCCCGCTTACCGTTTACGGTAAATGGCAGGCGCTGAATTACAGTCTGCAGGTCGATCAATTGCTGCGTAAGCATTTGCAGGATGAAGCCAAACGCCGCCTTAGTGACTGGGCGGATCGCAATAAAGATCGTCAGAGCGGTAAAGATGTAAAAAAACTGCTCGATAAAATGTAACGCCCTGTCCGGCCTCGTGCAGGCCGGACATGCGCAGCGCATTGCGGCATTACATTATGCCTTCGAGTGCCAGGTGTTGTAGCAGCATAATGGTTTTGCCGTCGGCAATTTCACCGCTGCGGATCCCCGCCAGCGCAGCGCTGAATTCCATTTCCACCACTTCAATATCTTCGCCTTCGTCTGCCAGCCCGCCGCCATCGCTGATGCGTCTGCTGTCGTCATATTCGGCAATAAAAAAGTGCAACTTTTCCGTGACCGAACCAGGGCTCATCCACGCTTCGAAAACCTTCTGTACCTGCTCAAGGCGATAGCCGGTTTCCTCTTCCACTTCATGCTTGATCCGTTCTTCCGGTTCAAGCGCATCCAGCAGCCCGGCAGCCGCTTCCAGCAAAAAGCCATCGTGCTGATTAACAAACAGCGGCAGGCGAAACTGCCGGGTGAGGATAACGCTACGGCGGGCTTTGTTATAAAGCAGGATCACCGCGCCGTTACCACGATCGTACACTTCGCGGGTCTGGCGCTGGTATTCGCCATCACGACGACGGAAGTCGAAAGTGTATTGCGTGAGTTTTCCCCAGTGTTTTGATAGTGGCCTGGAGGAAATAATGCGTATTTGTGCATGTTCAGTTTGCATGGTGGCTCCTGTGGACGTAATATTTGCAGCATAACGTGCAGTTTCGTGCATTATCAAGATATTTCGTGCAAACAGGAGTGCGCAGTGCTGACCTCACAACGTAAGCAGTTGATCCTTGAGCGCCTGGCCGCAGAGGGGCAGGTGCTGTCTAAACATCTCAGCGAGCTTTTTGGCGTTTCTGAAGATACCGTGCGCCGCGATTTACGTGAGCTGGCCGCTGAGGGACGCCTCCAGCGTGTTCATGGCGGGGCGCTGCCAGCTTCTGCGGCTATCGCCACTTTTTCAGAACGCCAGAGCCTGCAATCGGACGCCAAACGGCGCATTGCACAAAAAGGGGCGGAGCTGGTGTCGCCGGGCCAGGTGGTGATGATTGACGGAGGAACAACGACTGCCGAACTGATCACTTTCTTCCCGCCGGATCTCCATCTGACGGTAGTGACTCACAGCCCGGGCATTGCGGTAGGGCTGGCACAACATCCGTTGATCAAGGTCATAATGATTGGCGGTCAGCTTTATAAGCACTCGATCGTCAATGTCGGTGCTGCGGCGTTGGAAGGCATTTCCCGCGTGCGCGCCGATCTCTTCTTTATGGGTGTGACAGGCGTACATGTGGAGGCCGGTCTGAGCACCGGGGATTTTGAAGAGTCGCGGATCAAGCGAGCAATGGCAGACAGGGCGGCAGAAACGGTAGTGCTGGCCTCTCCGGAAAAACTGCATACTGCCTCGCCATGGGTGATTGGCGATATCTCGCTGGTCAATACGTTGGTGGTGGATGCGCAAACCGACACCAGCAGTCTGGCGGGATTTGCGCACCGGGGGATCGCGATTGTCAAAGCCTGAAGTCCTGCCGGGCCTTCGTGGCCTGGCGGGCTACACTTCGTAATCGAGATCGTCTTCGCTTTGCAGGGGGATTAACTGCACTTTCTGCACGCGATGGCTTTCCACTTCGAGCGTTTTCAGCATGACGTTACCCACCTGTACCTCTTCGCCGGGCTGTGGCACCCGTTGCAGGTATTCCATCAGCAAGCCGGCAATGGTGTGGTACTCACGTTTATCGTCCAGCGGCAGGGGAACGTATTGCACCAGGTCTTCCAGCGGCATATGGCCGTTAGCTGTCCAGCTACCGTCGCTGTTTTTCTGAATATCATGGCGGGCGTCGATCTCCTCGACTTCATTGGGCAGGTTACCGGCAATGGTTTCCATCACGTCACTTAGCGTGACAATCCCTTCTACGGAACCGAACTCATCCACCACGAAAGCAAAGTGCGTACGGGCATTGCGGAACTGCTCAAGCGCCGGTAACAGCGGCAGGGTTTCCGGGAATACCAGCGGCTGGCGGATTAAGGCTTTCAAATCCAGGGCGTCCCCGCGCAGCGACTGCTGCAACAGATCAATCACATGCACGACACCGAGCAACTCTTCTTCATCATCTCCGCCTGTGATGACCATCCGGGTATGCTGATTTTTATCGATCAGGGCGCGGATTTCCGCTTCCGGCGCACTGAGATCAATGTGCTCAATATCATGGCGCGAGGTCATAATGCTGCTGACGGAACGCTGATTCAGGTTCAGTACACGTTCAATCATGCGTCGCTCTTGCGGGTTGAAAATCTGGTTGTCATCGCTATCGCGTAGCATCGACGCGGTGTCGGCGTCCAGCTCGGCATCTTCTTTCCGCCCGCTCAGCAGGCGCATTACTGTTTCGGTGGTGCGCTGACGCAACGTCTGATTGGCGAATAAGAAGCGCCGCCGGTTGAAAATCGCCAGCTGATTCAGGGCTTCAATCATTACAGAGAAACCAATCGCCGCGTACAGGTACCCCTTCGGTATATGGAAACCAAAGCCATCTGCGACCAGACTAAAGCCAATCATCAGCAGGAAGCTTAAACAGAGGATCACAATCGTTGGGTGGCTGTTGACGAAGCGGGTCAGGGATTTGCTGGCGATCAACATCAGGGAGATAGCAATGATCACTGCCGCCATCATTACCGCCAGGTGGTCAACCATGCCCACCGCGGTGATCACCGAGTCGAGGGAGAAGACGGCATCCAGCACTACTATCTGTATCACCACGCCCCAAAATTTTGCCCCGCGCCGCTGCGACGGGTTATCGCTATCTTTCCCTTCCAGCCGTTCGTTAAGTTCGACCGTGGCTTTAAACAGCAGAAACAGGCCGCCAATTAACATAATCAGATCGCGGGCGCTGAAGCTTAAATCCCGTACCGTAAATAGCGGGTTGGTCAGTGTCACCAGCCAGGAGATCGAGGCCAGTAGCAGTAAGCGCATCAGCATGGCGAGAATAAGCCCGGTCACACGGGCGCGATCGCGTTCTGCGGGGGGTAATTTTTCTGCAAGAATTGCAATAAAAACCAGGTTATCAATCCCGAGCACCAGTTCGATCACCACCAGCGTGACCAGCCCAGCCCAGATTGACGGATCGGCAATCCATTCCATCGTTAACGTAACACCTTCAGTGATATGACAATTGTCACAGGGCGATCATGGATAAAGCCGACAGAAAATGCAACGCCAGCCTACGATTAATCTTATTTAATATGCCAAACAGGATATATGACAATCTCTTTTCCCTATTTTTATTGGGATTAATAGTTTCTGAATAATAATCAAATTAAGACATTTCGCATGGGTAGTCGTGGATATTGAATTTGTCAATATACGTAAAATCCTAAAAAACGAAAAGTTTGGCCTTAATATTATTCTTAAAAAGATGTTAATCACCAGATGTTAACTTGCCTGCTATTCGCTTAGCTGCAACAATTCTCCGTGCATCATTCAAATATACCAGCGATGTTATTTTCAGCATTGTTTGTCAGTGCTAAAAACACCACCCGCAGTATTTTATCTGACCTGTCTCGTGTCATCGTCAGAAGAGGATAAAAAGGATGTCTGGCAATACCTTAGCGTCGAATCAGTGGTTTGGTTACTGAAAGCCAAGGGCGGTAGCGTGCCCGACAGTTGTCAGATAACCCAGATTATTCTGTATTCGCATGTGGTTGAATAAGCTCTTTTTAGGACTGATGCCAGTTATATTTCTTCGCGATTAACTGCATTCTGAATCTGTGTACAGCTTGAGCGCTTATATAAATCGCACAGGATAATTACTCTGCCAAAGTGATAATTAATCAATGATGAAATCTAAAACGAAATTGATGCCATTATTGGTGTCCATAAGCTTAATGAGTGGCTGCACAGTTTTCCCCGGTAGCAATATGTCTACGATGGGAAAGGATGTGATTAAACAGCAGGATGCAGACTTTGATTTAGACCGCATGGTGAACGTTTACCCATTGACGCCGCGTCTGATTGAACAATTGCGCCCGCGTCCGAATGTTGCTCAGCCAAATATGTCGCTGGATCAGGAAATTGCGGCCTACCAGTACCGTGTTGGCCCTGGCGATGTCCTGAACGTCACCGTCTGGGATCACCCGGAATTGACGACCCCGGCCGGTCAGTATCGCAGCTCCAGCGATGCCGGTAACTGGGTACAGCCAGATGGCACCATGTTTTACCCTTATGTCGGCCGCATTCAGGTTGCCGGCAAAACGCTTAGCGAAATCCGTAGTGATATTACCGGCCGTTTAGCGACGTACATCGCTGACCCGCAGGTGGACGTTAATATCGCCGCCTTCCGCTCGCAAAAAGCCTATATCTCAGGCCAGGTGGGCAAATCCGGTCAACAGGCCATTACCAACGTGCCGCTTACCGTACTTGATGCGGTCAACGCCGCGGGCGGTCTGACCGATAATGCCGACTGGCGCAACGTTGTTCTGACCCACCAGGGGAAAGAGCAGCGCATTTCTCTGCAAGCGCTGATGCAAAACGGCGACCTAAGCCAGAACCGTTTGCTTTACCCGGGCGACATTCTTTTCGTTCCACGTAATGACGATCTGAAAGTCTTCGTGATGGGTGAAGTGAAAAAACAGAGCACCCTCAAAATGGACTTCAGCGGCATGACGCTGACCGAAGCGCTGGGCCAGGCCGAAGGTATCGATCTGACAACCTCCAACGCCAGTGGTGTGTTTGTGATCCGTCCGCTGACAGGCGAGAACGGTCGCGGCGGCAAGATTGCCAATATTTATCAACTGGATATGTCAGACGCCACGTCACTGGTGATGGCGACGAATTTCAGACTCCAGCCGTATGACGTGGTGTACGTCACAACTGCTCCGGTGGCGCGCTGGAATCGTCTTATCTCCCAGTTGCTGCCGACAATCAGTGGCCTTCGCTACATGACCGATTCGGCCAGCACCATACATAAATGGTAATGCGCAATGTTCAATAAAATTTTGGTGGTATGTGTGGGGAACATTTGCCGTTCCCCCACGGCAGAGCGGCTGCTGAAAAAATACCAACCCGCATTAATTGTGGAGTCTGCTGGTCTGGGGGCGCTGTCTGGACGTAGCGCCGATGCCAGCGCCGTAAGTGTGGCGGCGGATCATCAACTTTCTCTGGAGGGGCACATCGCGCGGCAAATTACCGGGAAAATGTGCCGCGAATATGACCTGATTCTGGTCATGGAAAAGCGCCATATTGCCGCGCTGTGCGAGATTGCCCCGGAAATGCGTGGAAAGGTCATGCTGTTTGGCCACTGGGATAACGAACGGGAAATCCCCGATCCCTATCGCAAAAGCCGCGAAGCCTTTGAAGCCGTTTACACCTTACTTGATCAGTCTGCCCGCCAATGGGCGCAGGCATTGCAAGCTCAGCAGGGATAACAATGACAGAGAAAACACACCAATCGCATCATGCTGCCCCGGCGGTGGGCAATGACGAAATTGATATTGGCCGTTTGTTGGGCACAATTGTTGAAGCTCGCTGGTGGGTGCTCGGCATTACGTCGGTGTTTGCGCTTATCGCCGTCGTATATTGCTTGTTTGCTACGCCGATCTATAGCGCAGACGCGCTGGTGCAAATCGAGCAGAACACGGGCAGTTCACTGGTTCAGGATCTGAACAGTGCACTGTCGAACAAACCACCCGCCTCGGAAGCAGAAATCCAGCTCATCCAGTCACGCCTGGTGCTGGGCAAAACCGTGGATGATCTCGACCTCGATATTTCCGTGGTCAAAAACACCTTCCCGTTATTTGGTGCCGGTTGGGACCGCTTGATGGGGCGCCAGAATGAAACAGTAAAAGTCACCACCTTTACGCTGCCGAAAGGCATGAATGAAGACACCTTTACGGTGAAGGTGCTTGGCCCGAAACAGTACATTCTGTCCAGTGATAATGGTTTTGAAGCCCGCGGTGAAGTGGGGCAGTTGCTGAGCAAATCCGGCGTCAGCATGATGGTTGGGTCGATTCAGGCGTCTCCGGATAGCGAGTTTACCGTAACCAAGTTTTCGACGCTGGGGATGATCAACAACCTGCAGAACAACCTTACTGTCACCGAGACAGGTAAAGATACCGGGGTGCTGAGCCTGAGCTTTACCGGCGAAGATCGTGAGCAGATCCGCGCCATCCTTAATAGCATTACCCGCAATTACCTTGAGCAGAATATTGAGCGCAAATCAGAAGAAGCCGCCAAGAGCCTGATTTTCCTCGATAAGCAGTTGCCAGAAGTGCGCCACAATCTCGACGTCGCCGAAGATAAACTGAACGCCTATCGTCAGACGAAAGATTCAGTGGATTTGCCACTGGAAGCGAAATCCGTGCTGGATTCGATGGTCAACATTGATGCGCAGTTAAACGAGCTGACCTTCCGTGAGGCCGAGATTTCCAAGCTGTACACCAAAGTGCACCCGGCTTACCGCACACTGCTGGAAAAACGCCGCGCACTGGAAGATGAAAAAGCCAAACTGAACGATCGCATCACCGCCATGCCGCAAACGCAGCAAGAAATTGTGCGTCTGACCCGTGATGTCGAATCTGGCCAGCAAGTCTACATGCAACTGCTGAATAAACAGCAGGAACTGCGTATCACCCAGGCGAGTACCGTTGGCGATGTGCGTATCGTGGATCCGGCGATTACCCAACCTGGTGTGCTGAAACCGAAGAAGGCGCTGATTATTCTCGGCAGCATTATTCTTGGTCTGATTGTCTCAATAGTGGCCGTACTGCTGCGTTCACTGTTCAACCGTGGTGTTGAAAGCCCGCAGGTACTGGAAGAGCATGGTATGACCGTTTATGCCAGCATTCCGCTGTCGGAATGGCAAAAAGCACGCGACACCATCAAAACCAATAAAGGCGTTAAGCGTTACAAACAGAGCCAGTTGCTGGCGGTCGGTAACCCAACGGATCTGGCGATTGAAGCCATTCGCAGCCTGCGCACCAGTTTGCATTTCGCCATGATGCAGTCGCGTAACAATGTCCTGATGATGACCGGGGTCAGCCCGTCAATTGGTAAAACCTTCGTCTGCGCCAACCTGGCCGCGGTGGTGAGTCAGGCCAACAAACGCGTACTGCTGATCGACTGCGATATGCGTAAAGGCTATACCCACGAACTGCTGGGCACCGACAACATCAACGGCCTGTCTGATGTGCTGGCCGGTAAAGGCCCGGTGGAAAACTGCGCCAAACCGACTTCCATCAGCAACTTTGACCTGGTGCCGCGCGGGCAGATCCCGCCGAACCCCTCTGAATTGTTGATGAGCGAGCGTTTCGCACAGCTGATCCAGTGGGCCAGCAGCCACTATGACCTGGTACTGATTGATACCCCGCCAATTCTTGCCGTGACCGATGCGGCCGTCGTGGGTCGTCACGCTGGCACGACTCTGATGGTTGCCCGCTACGCGGTGAACACGCTGAAAGAGATCCAGACCAGTTTGAGCCGCTTCGAGCAGAACGGCATTGACGTTAAAGGCGTGATCCTGAACTCGATCTTCCGCCGGGCCACGGGCTATCAGGATTACGGTTACTACGAGTACGAATACAAGTCCGATTCGAAATAACAAGACCTTCACCTCTACCCTCAGCGCGCTCCGCCCTCTCCCGAAACAGCGGGGGAGGGCGGGAGTGAGGGCGAAAGCGGCATGTTGAACGTATTAGGGATCGCATCATGAGCACAACAGCAAATCCGTTAATTTCAATTTATATGCCAACCTGGAACCGGCAGCAGCTGGCGATCCGCGCCATCAAATCGGTACTGCGCCAGGATTATCCGCACTGGGAAATGATCATCGTTGATGACTGCTCCGCCTCCTTTGAGCAGTTACAACAATTTATAGAAGAACTGGGCGATCCGCGTGTCAGCTATACACGCAACGCGTTCAACTCGGGTGCCTGCGCGGTGCGCAACCAGGCGATTTTGCAGGCGAAGGGGCAATACATCACCGGCATTGATGACGATGATGAATGGACACCAAACCGTCTGTCTGTCTTTCTGGCACATAAAGATCTGCTGAACACGCGCGGCTTTCTCTACGCCAATGACTATGTCTGCCAGGGCGAAGTGTATAGCCAGCCAGCCAGTCTGCCGCTGTACCCGAAATCGCCGTTCTCGCGCAAGCTGTTCTACAAGCGCAACATTGTGGGTAATCAGGTGTTTACCTGGGCATGGCGCTTTAAAGAAAGCCTGTTTGATACCCAACTGAAAGCCGCGCAGGATTACGACATTTTCCTGCGCATGGTGGAAGAGTACGGCGAGCCAGCGAAAATCGAAGAAGCTACGCAGATCCTGCACATTAATCACGGTGAAATGCAGATCACCTCGTCGCCGAAGAAGTTTTCCGGCTATTTCCATTTTTACCGTAAGCACAAAGCGAAGTTCGACCGCGCCAGTAAAAAATACCAACTGTTTACGCTGTACCAAATCCGCAATAAGCGCATGAACTGGCGCACGCTGTTAACGCTGTTTTCACTGCGCAACGGTAAACGTCTGGCTGATGGATTGCGGGGGAAATAATGCGTCTGGAAGACTTTCGCGCAAACCACTGGAGTCTGCGCCCATGCTGCATGGTTGCGGCCTACCGCATTGCCCATTTTTGCTCCGTATGGCGCAAAAAGCATGTGATTAACAATCTCTGGGCAGCCCCTGTTTTGCTGCTCTACCGCTTTGTCACCGAATGCCTGTTCGGCTATGAAATCCAGGCCGCCGCCACCATTGGCCGCCGTTTCACCATTCATCATGGCTATGCCGTGGTTATCAACAAAAATACCGTAGCGGGTGATGACTTCACTATTCGTCATGGCGTAACGATTGGAAACCGCGGGGCAGATAATCTGGCATGTCCGGTCATTGGTAATGGCGTTGAGCTCGGTGCCAATGTGGTGATGATTGGCGATATCACCATCGGTAACAACGTCACCATTGGGGCGGGCAGCGTCGTGCTCGACAGTGTGCCGGACAACGCGTTAGTGGTCGGTGAGAAAGCGCGTGTGAAGGTGATCAAATGAATATTTTGCAGTTTAATGTCCGCCTTGCCGAAGGCGGCGCGGCGGGTGTTGCGCTCGATTTGCACCAGCGTGCGCTACAAAAAGGGATGCAGTCGCGTTTTATCTATGGGTATGGCAAAGGCGGCAAAAAAAGCGTCAGTCACGATGACTATCCGCAGGTCTACAAACAGACACCGCGCCTGACGTCGATGGCCAACCTGGCGCTGTTTCGCCTGTTTAACCGAGATGTGTTTGGCAATTTAAACAATCTCTATCGCACCATTACCCGCACGGCAGAGCCAGTGGTGCTGCATTTTCATGTGATGCACAGCTACTGGTTAAACCTGAAAGAGGTGGTCGAATTTTGCCAGAAGGTGAAAGCGCATAAGCCCGATGTCACGTTTGTCTGGACCTTGCACGATCACTGGAGCGTGACAGGGCGCTGCGCCTTTACCGATGGCTGTGAAGGCTGGAAAAACAACTGCCAGAAATGCCCAACGCTGACTAACTATCCGCCGGTGAAAGTGGATCGTGCGCATCAGTTAGTGGCCAGTAAGCGTGCGCTCTTTAACGAGATGCTGGCGCTGGGTTGCCAGTTTATCTCGCCCAGCCAGCACGTTGCGGACGCGTTTAATAGCCTGTATGGCGCAGGCCGTTGCCGCATTATTAATAACGGCATCGATGTGGCGACAGAAGCGATTCTCTCAGAGCTTTCGCCCGTGACCGTAACCCAGGGGAAACCCAAAATTGCTGTGGTGGCCCACGATTTGCGCTACGACGGTAAAACGAACCAGCAGCTGGTGCGCGACATAATGGCGCTGGATGACCGCGTTGAGTTGCACACTTTCGGCAAGTTTTCGCCCTTTGAAGCGAAAAACGTAGTGAACCACGGTTTTCTCACTGACAAACGCAAACTGATGAGTGAACTCAATCAGATGGATGCGTTGTTATTTACCTCGCGCGTGGATAACTACCCGTTGATCTTATGTGAAGCCTTATCGATTGGCGTACCGGTGATTGCCACCCACAGTGATGCGGCGCGCGAAGTACTGCAAAAATCTGGCGGGAAAACCTTTAGCGAACAAGAGGTGCTGCCGCTGGTGCAGTGCCATAAAGCGGAGATCGCGCAGGCGGTGTTTGGCGACAGTCTGGAGGCGTTCCGCGCCCGCAGCCGCCAGGCCTACAGTGGACAACAGATGCTGGAGGAATATGTCTCATTCTATCAGGGTCTGTAGTTATCTTTTGTTGCCGCTGATTTACCTGCTGGTCAACGTTAAGATAATTTCGCTCGGCGAAAGCTTCCCGGTCACCATTGTGACGTTCCTTCCGCTACTGCTGCTGCTGTACGTGGACAGGATCAGCGTGAAAAAGCTGATGATCGCATTAGGCGCCGGGGCAGGGCTGACGCTGTTCAACTTCGTGTTCGGTAAATCGCTGGACGCCAGTAAATATGTCACGTCGACGATGCTGTTTGTCTACATCGTGATTATTATCGGCATGGTATGGAGTATTCGGTTTAAAACCATATCGCCGCATAACTACCATAAGATTTTGCGATTTTTCTATATGGTGGTGACGTTTGTGGTAATGCTTGCGGCAATGGAAATGGCGCAGATTATCCTTACTGGCGGCAGCAGTTTGATGGAAACGATCTCGAAATATCTCATCTACAGCAACAGTTACGTGCTGAATTTCATCAAATTTGGCGGTAAGCGAACCACGGCACTCTATTTCGAACCGGCCTTCTTCGCTCTGGCATTAATCTCAATTTGGCTCAGCGTGAAACAGTTCGGTATCAAAACGCCAAAGACCGATGCTATGATTTTGGCAGGGATAGTACTTTCGGGATCGTTCTCTGGGGTAATGACGTTTATCCTGTTCTACCTGCTGGAGTGGGCTTTCCAGTATCTGAACAAAGACGCGATCCGTAAAAAGTTACCGTTAGCAATTATTTCATTGGCAGTGTTTATTGTCGGCCTGGTATTTGCTTTTCCATATATCGCCACACGCATTGGCGATTTAGGGACGGAAGGTTCTTCCTCTTATTACCGTATTATCGGTCCGTTAGTGATGGTGGGATATTCCCTGACCAATATCGACGGGGTAGTAAGATTCGGCTCACTTTATGAATATGTCGCATCATTCGGAATCTTTAACGGTGCAGACGTCGGGAAAACAATAGACAATGGGTTGTATCTGCTGATCATTTATTTTTCATGGTTCGCAGTAATACTGACCGGATGGTACCTGTTTAAAGTTGGGAAAATGATGATCAGCGCCTTTGGCAATAATCAGAATTTTCGCGTTCAGCTTTACTTGTTCACTCCGATATCGTTGTTTTTTACGGGGTCAATTTTTAGCCCGGAATATGCGTTTTTAATTGTTTGTCCATTTATTCTGCGCAAGGCGTTGAATATAACGGCAAGATGATGAGGTGGGTCACATGCTGCTAACTGTTATTACTGTTGCATTTCGCAATCATGAAGGTGTGGTGAAGACCTGGCAGTCTCTGGCCCATCTGGCGAAAGCGCAGGATATCGAGTTCGAATGGATTGTGGTTGATGGCGGCTCGCAGGACGGAACTGCGGATTTTCTGAAAAGTCTTAACGGTCAATATAATTTACGTTACATCAGTGAGCGTGACAAAGGCATATATGATGCTATGAATAAAGGCATTGATATGGCGTCAGGCCGCTTCGCTTTATTCCTCAATTCCGGCGATATATTCCATGAAGAAATTGTGGATGTTGTTCGTCAGCTGGAAGATCAAACCGAAACCGCGATGTATATTGGTGATGCGATGCTGGATTTTGGCGATGGTACTAAAATTCGCCGCACGGCAAAACACGGCTGGTATATTTATCACAGCCTGCCAGCAAGCCATCAGGCAATATTTTTCCCGGTGACGGGTCTAAAAACATACCCCTACGATCTGCAATTTAAAGTCTCTTCCGATTACGCGTTAGCAGCCAGAATGTTTAAAGCGGGTTTTCCGTTTAAGCGTTTGAAAGGCCTGGTGTCTGAATTTTCTATGGGCGGTGTTTCTACATCGAATAACCTTGAACTCTGTCAGGATGCCCGAAAAGTTCAGCGCACAATATTGCGAGTGCCAGGTTTTTGGGCGCAATTGTCCTATTTATTGCGTCTGCGGACGACAGGCAAAGCAAAGGCCTTATATAACAAAGCATAACGCTCAAATATAAGGAAAACCGATGCAGGACTTACAAGGATTCTCCGTGCCGAAAGGCTTTCGGGGCGGCAACGCTATTAAGGTTCAACTGTGGTGGGCGGTTCAGGCGACATTATTCGCATGGTCCCCACAGGTGCTGTATCGCTGGCGTGCATTCTTATTACGCCTGTTTGGCGCAAAGGTAGGTAAGGGCGTGGTTATTCGCCCTTCGGTGAAAATCACCTACCCGTGGAAATTAACGTTAGGCGATTACTGCTGGGTAGGAGATGACGCAGTGTTATACACGCTGGGTGATATTTCTATCGGTGCGAATTCAGTTGTTTCACAGAAATGTTATTTGTGCACTGGCAGTCACGATTATATGAGCGCGCATTTCGATATTAACGCGACGCCAATTGTGATTGGCGAGAAATGCTGGCTGGCGACAGATGTGTTTGTCGCTCCCGGCGTGACCATCGGCGACGGGACGGTGGTGGGTGCGCGCAGCAGTGTTTTTAAAACGCTACCGGCAAATGCGATTTGCCGTGGCAATCCCGCAGTGGTGACGCGCGAACGCGTTGAAAAGGTAACCCCCTAACAGGGAACATTGAGGAAAATAAATTATGTCTAAAGTCGCTCTCATCACCGGCGTAACCGGGCAAGATGGTTCTTATCTGGCAGAACTGCTTCTGGAAAAGGGCTATGAAGTCCACGGCATTAAGCGTCGCGCCTCCTCATTCAATACCGAGCGTGTGGATCACATCTATCAGGATCCGCACACCAGCAATCCGAAGTTCCACCTGCATTACGGTGACCTGACTGATACGTCGAACCTGACCCGTATCCTGCAGGAAGTTCAACCGGATGAAGTGTACAACCTGGGTGCGATGAGCCACGTTGCGGTCTCTTTCGAGTCCCCGGAATACACCGCCGATGTGGATGCCATGGGTACGCTGCGTCTGCTGGAAGCGATTCGCTTCCTCGGTCTGGAAAAGAAAACCCGCTTCTACCAGGCATCCACTTCCGAGCTGTACGGCCTGGTGCAGGAGATCCCGCAGAAAGAAACCACGCCTTTCTACCCGCGCTCTCCGTATGCTGTTGCCAAACTGTATGCCTACTGGATCACCGTGAACTACCGTGAATCTTATGGCATGTACGCTTGTAACGGCATCCTGTTCAACCACGAGTCTCCGCGCCGTGGCGAAACGTTCGTCACCCGTAAAATTACCCGCGCTATCGCCAACATCGCACAGGGTCTGGAATCCTGCCTGTACCTCGGCAACATGGACTCCCTGCGTGACTGGGGCCATGCCAAAGACTACGTGAAAATGCAGTGGATGATGCTGCAACAGGAAAAACCGGAAGACTTCGTTATTGCGACCGGCGTGCAGTACTCCGTGCGTCAGTTTGTTGAAATGGCGGCAGCACAACTGGGTATCAAACTGCGCTTCGAAGGTACGGGCGTGGAAGAGAAAGGTATTGTTGTTTCCGTGACTGGCCACGATGCGCCAGGCGTAAAACCGGGTGATGTGATTGTTGCCGTTGACCCGCGTTACTTCCGTCCTGCTGAAGTAGAAACCCTGCTTGGCGACCCGACCAAAGCGCACGAAAAACTGGGCTGGAAACCGGAAACGACGCTGCAGGAAATGGTTTCCGAGATGGTGGCGAAAGATCTGGAAGCAGCGAAAAAACACTCACTGCTTAAGGCCCATGGTTACGAGGTTGCGATCGCACTGGAGTCCTGAGCATGACGAAACAACGTATTTTTGTGGCTGGCCATCGCGGGATGGTGGGGTCAGCCATCGTACGGCAGCTGGAACAGCGTGCGGATGTTGAACTGGTGCTGCGTTCCCGTGAGGAACTGAACCTGTTGGATTCCGCCGCCGTGCATGCGTTTTTCGCGAATGAACGTATCGACCAGGTGTATCTGGCGGCTGCGAAGGTGGGGGGTATTGTGGCGAACAATACCTACCCGGCGGACTTCATCTACGAAAACATGATGATTGAGAGCAACATCATTCACGCCGCGCACCAGCATGACGTGAACAAATTGTTGTTCCTCGGTTCGTCCTGTATTTATCCGAAACTGGCGCACCAGCCGATCGCGGAAAGCGAACTGCTGCAAGGTACGCTGGAGCCGACTAACGAACCTTATGCGATTGCCAAGATTGCCGGTATCAAGTTGTGCGAATCCTATAACCGTCAGTACGGTCGTGATTACCGTTCGGTAATGCCGACCAACCTGTATGGTCCGCACGATAACTTCCATCCGAGCAATTCTCATGTGATCCCGGCGCTGCTGCGCCGCTTCCATGAAGCCACAGCGGAAAATGCGCCGGATGTGGTGGTGTGGGGCAGCGGTACGCCGATGCGCGAATTCCTGCATGTGGATGATATGGCCGCGGCCAGCATTCACGTTCAGGAACTGGCCAGCGAAGTGTGGCAGGAAAATACCGAACCGATGCTGTCGCACATTAACGTAGGCACCGGTGTGGACTGCACTATTCGCGAGCTGGCGCAGACCATTGCTAGCGTGGTGGGTTACAAAGGGCGTGTGGTGTTTGACGCCACCAAACCCGATGGTACGCCGCGTAAATTGCTGGATGTGACGCGCCTGCATCAGCTTGGCTGGTATCACGAGATTTCACTGGAAGCAGGGCTTGCGAGCACCTACCAGTGGTTCCTTGAAAACCAGCACCGGTTCCGGGGGTAGGCATGTTTTTGAGTCAGGAAGATTTTGCCACGGTGGTGCGTTCAACCCCGCTGATTTCTATCGATTTAATCGTGGAAAATTCACGCGGCGAGTTTTTGCTCGGCAAACGCACTAACCGTCCGGCCCAGGGTTACTGGTTCGTACCGGGCGGACGCGTGCAGAAGGATGAGCCGCTGGCGGCCGCTTTCGAGCGTCTGACCCAGGCTGAACTGGGACTGCGCCTGCCGATGTCGGCGGGCGAGTTCTACGGCGTCTGGCAGCACTTCTATGACGATAACTTTTCCGGCCCGGACTTCTCCACCCATTACATTGTGCTGGGATTCCGTTTGCGGGTAGACGAACAGACGCTCGAACTGCCAACGGATCAGCACAATGATTATCGCTGGGGAACGCCGGAGTCGCTGATTGCCGATCCGTTGGTGCATGACAATAGCCGCGCCTATTTCCTCGACGCACAGGGAGTGCCGGGCTTATGAAAATCCTGGTCTATGGCATTAACTATTCGCCGGAGCTGACCGGGATCGGTAAGTACACCGGCGAGATGGTGGAATGGATGGCCCGTCAGGGCCATGACGTGCGCGTGATCACCGCGCCGCCGTACTACCCGGAATGGAAAGTGGGCGAGCACTACAGCGCCTGGCGCTGGCGTAAAGAGCAGGGGGCCGCAACCGTCTGGCGTTGCCCGCTGTACGTTCCTAAGCAGCCGTCAACGCTGAAACGATTGCTGCATCTGGGTAGTTTTGCCCTGAGCAGCTTCTTTCCGCTGATGGCGCAACGTAGCTGGAAACCCGATCGCATTATCGGTGTCGTCCCGACGCTGTTTTGCACGCCAGGTATGCGCCTGCTTGCCAAACTGAGCGGTGCGAAAACGCTGTTGCATATTCAGGATTATGAAGTCGACGCCATGCTCGGTCTGGGCATGGCCGGCAAAGGCAAAAGCGGTCGTGTGGCGCGACTCGCGATGGCCTTTGAGCGCAGTGGATTGCACAACGTGGACAACGTATCGACCATTTCCCGTTCAATGATGAATAAAGCGCGGGAAAAAGGCGTTGCTGCGGACAAAATTATCTTTTTCCCGAACTGGTCTGAAGTTGCGCGTTTCCGCGATGTCGACGCGGAGAGCGTCGCGCAATTACGCCGCAACCTTGGTCTGCCGGAGGATAAAAAAATCATTCTTTATTCCGGCAATATCGGTGAAAAGCAGGGGCTGGAGAGCGTGATTGAAGCCGCTGCCCGGCTGCAAAGCCATCCGTGGCTATTTGTCATTGTCGGACAGGGCGGCGGTAAAGCACGCCTGGAAAAAATGGTAAGCGAACGGGGCCTGAGCAATGTGAAGTTCTTCCCGTTACAGCCTTATGACGCGTTGCCCGCGCTATTACGCATGGGCGACTGCCACCTGGTTATCCAGAAGCGCGGTGCGGCAGATGCCGTTTTGCCGTCCAAATTAACCAACATTCTGGCGGTAGGTGGCAACGCGGTGATCACCGCGGAAGAGAGTACTGAACTCGGCCAGCTGTGTCTGACCCAGCCTGGCATTGCGGTCTGCGTGGAGCCGGAATCGGTGGATACGCTGGTCTGGGGCATTGAACGCGCACTGGCGCTGCCCAAAAACAACACGGTGGCACGTGAATATGCCGAACGCACGCTCGAAAAAGAGAACGTGTTACGCCAATTTATTGCTGATATCAGCCCGGAGGATTCGGCTCAGCCTGTGGCCGCGCATGCGCATCACAGCAGCCTGAATTTCGACGGCAATGGGGATAAATCATGAGTCAAACGCAACTGTATCCGGTGGTGATGGCCGGAGGCTCTGGCAGTCGTCTGTGGCCGCTGTCCCGCGTGCTTTACCCTAAACAATTTCTCTGCCTCAAGGGCGATCTCACCATGCTGCAAACCACCGTCAGCCGTCTGAATGGGGTGGAGTGCGAAAGCCCGGTGGTGATTTGTAATGAGCAACACCGTTTTATTGTTGCCGAGCAACTGCGTCAGCTGAACAAGCTGACCGAGAATATCATTCTCGAACCTGCCGGGCGCAATACCGCACCGGCTATCGCGCTGGCGGCACTGGCGGTGAAACGCCATAACCCGGATAGCGATCCGTTAATGCTGGTGCTGGCGGCTGACCATGTGATCCAGAATGAAGAAGCGTTCCGCAGCTCGGTGCGAGACGCCATTCCGTATGCAGAGAGCGGCAAACTGGTGACCTTCGGCATTGTGCCGGATCTGCCGGAAACCGGGTATGGCTACATCCGTCGTGGCGAGGTCTGTGAAGGCAAGGCCGACGCGGTTGCGTTTAACGTGGCGCAGTTCGTTGAAAAGCCAAACCTTGAAACCGCGCAAGGCTATGTCGCGACAGGCGAATATTACTGGAACAGCGGTATGTTCCTGTTCCGTGCCGGGCGCTTCCTTGAAGAACTAAAAAAATACCGTCCGGATATTCTCACCGCCTGCGAACAGGCGATGGAGGCTACCGACCCGGATATGGACTTTATCCGTGTGGATGAAGAGGCGTTCCTGGCCTGCCCGGAAGAGTCTATTGACTATGCAGTCATGGAAAGAACCGCTGATGCGGTGGTCGTGCCGATGGATGCAGGCTGGAGCGATGTGGGCTCATGGTCTTCGCTGTGGGAAATCAGCCAGCACACGCCGGAGGGAAACGTCCACCACGGCGACGTGATTAGCCACAACACCGAAAACAGCTATGTTTATGCGGAGTCCGGGCTGGTCACCACCGTCGGGGTAAAAGATTTAGTCGTAGTGCAGACCAAAGATGCTGTGCTGATCGCTGACCGCAATCAGGTGCAGGATGTGAAAAAAGTGGTCGAAAAAATCAAAGCGGATGGTCGCCATGAACACCATATCCACCGCGAAGTCTATCGTCCGTGGGGGAAATATGACTCTATCGATTCCGGCGACCGTTATCAGGTAAAACGCATTACCGTTAAGCCGGGTGAGGGGCTTTCCGTGCAGATGCATCACCACCGTGCCGAGCACTGGGTGGTGGTCGCGGGCACGGCGAAGGTGACCATTGACGACGACGTCAAGCTGCTGGGCGAAAACGAGTCTATCTATATCCCGCTGGGCGCGCGTCACTGCCTGGAAAATCCCGGCAAAATCCCGCTCGATCTGATTGAGGTGCGCTCCGGTTCGTATCTCGAAGAGGACGATGTCGTGCGGTTCAAGGATCGTTACGGGCGCGTGTAACGCCCGACACCGGATGAGGCGACCTCATCCGGTCTGCACACTTTTTTTAATCCCATATTGATGGCCATTTTGCGGTCAAGGCTGACTGTTGCCTGAAGAAGAGGTAATGATGGAAAAATTAACCTGTTTTAAAGCTTACGATATCCGTGGAAAGCTGGGCGATGAACTGAATGAAGATATTGCATGGCGTATTGGCCGCGCCTACGGTGAATACCTGAAGCCCGAGACAATTGTGCTGGGCGGTGATGTACGGCAGACCAGCGAGTCGCTGAAAATGGCGCTGGCAAAGGGTCTGCAGGACGCCGGCGTCGATGTGCTTGATATCGGGCTTTCCGGTACGGAAGAGATCTATTTCGCCACCTTCCACCTCGGCGTGGATGGCGGCATTGAAGTCACCGCCAGCCACAACCCGATGGACTACAACGGGATGAAACTGGTGCGTAAGGGTGCGCGCCCGATCAGCGGTGATACCGGTCTGCGCGATGTGCAGCGTCTGGCGGAAGCGAACGATTTCCCGCCGGTGAACCCGGAAAAACGCGGGAGCTATCAACAAATCGACCTGCGCGATGCCTATATTGACCATCTGCTTGGCTATATCGACACCAACAACCTGACGCCGTTAAAACTGGTGATTAACTCCGGTAACGGTGCCGCAGGCCCGGTGATCGATGCGATTGAAGCCCGCTTTAAGGCACTGAATGTGCCGGTAACCTTCGTGAAAGTGCATAACGACCCGGATGGCACCTTCCCGCACGGTATTCCTAACCCGCTGTTGCCGGAGTGCCGCGCCGATACCCGTAATGCGGTGATTGAACACAACGCCGATATGGGTATTGCGTTTGACGGCGACTTTGACCGCTGCTTCCTGTTTGACGGTGACGGCCAGTTTATCGAAGGCTATTACATCGTGGGGTTGCTGGCGGAAGCGTTTCTGGAAAAACACCCCGGCTCCAGGATCATCCACGATCCGCGTCTCTCCTGGAATACCGTCGACGTGGTAAGCCGCGCTGGCGGTACCCCGGTAATGTCGAAAACCGGCCACGCCTTTATCAAAGAGCGTATGCGCCAGGAAGATGCCATTTACGGTGGCGAAATGAGCGCACACCACTACTTCCGCGACTTTGCCTATTGCGACAGCGGCATGATCCCCTGGCTGCTGGTAACCGAACTGCTGTGCCTGAAAGGCAAAACGCTGGCTGAACTGGTCAGCGATCGCATGGTGGCATTCCCCGCAAGCGGTGAAATCAACAGCAAACTGGCCGATCCGGCCACGGCGATTGCCCGTGTTGAACAACATTTTACCCCGGGTGCGCTGGAGATCGACCGCACGGACGGGATCAGCATCGCTTTCGCCGACTGGCGCTTTAACCTGCGCTCTTCCAACACCGAACCGGTGGTGCGTCTGAACGTGGAATCCCGTCACGATGTCTCGTTGATGGAAGCACGAACGCAGGAAATTCTGGCGCTGTTGAATCAGTAACTATGAGGCGTTCCTCTCCCCTGGTCGGGGGAGAGCGAACAAACAGGCAGGTACAACGATGACGAATCTAAAAAAGCGTGACCGGGCCAAAACGAATGCATCGTTAATCTCCATCGTGCAGCGCTTCTCTGACATCACCATTATGTTTGGCGGGCTGTGGGTGGTGTGCAAGGTGAACGGGTTGCCGTTTTTTTACATGCATCTCATGATGGCTCTGATTACCCTGGTCGTCTTCCAGATGATTGGCGGGATGACTGATTTTTATCGCTCCTGGCGGGGCGTCAAAATGATGACTGAACTGACGTTGCTGCTGCAGAACTGGACATTAAGTCTGATCTTCAGCGCGGGCGTGCTGGCGTTCAACAATGATTTTGACAACACCTTCAATATCTACCTTGCCTGGTATCTGTTAACCAGTATGGGCTTAATGCTGAGCCGTGCGGTGATACGTTTCGGCGCGGGCTGGTTGCGTAACCTGGGTTACAACACCCGACGCGTCGCGGTGGCCGGGGACCTGCCCATCGGCCAGGAACTGCTTGAAGGCTTCCGTAATGAGCCCTGGCTGGGGTTTGATGTGGTGGGGGTGTACCACGATCCGCAGCCTGGCGGTATTACCACCGGTTGGGCTGGCAATCTCGATCAACTGGTTGAAGATGCCAAGTCTGGCAAAATCCATAATGTCTATATCGCTATGTCGATGAATGACTCGCGTTGCATTAAAAAGCTGGTGCGCGATCTGGCGGATACCACCTGTTCGGTGATCCTTATTCCGGATGTCTTTACCTTTAATATCCTGCATTCACGTATTGAAGAAGTGAATGGCGTGCCGGTTGTCCCGCTGTATGACACGCCGTTGTCCGGGGTAAACCGTATCCTGAAGCGCATTGAAGACATTGTGCTCTCGTCGCTGATCCTGCTGCTGATTTCGCCGGTGCTGCTGGCCATTGCCGTGGCGGTGAAGATGAGCTCACCGGGGCCGATTATTTTCCGCCAGACCCGCTACGGTATGGACGGTAAGCCTATCAAAGTGTGGAAATTCCGTTCAATGCGCGTGATGGAGAACGACAAAGTGGTGACGCAGGCCACACAGAACGATCCCCGTGTTACTCGCGTCGGCAGTTTCCTGCGCCGGACCTCGCTGGATGAGTTGCCGCAGTTTATCAACGTGCTTACTGGTGGGATGTCCATCGTTGGGCCGCGTCCGCATGCGGTTGCGCACAATGAGCAGTATCGCTCGCTGATTGAAGGCTACATGTTGCGTCATAAAGTGAAACCTGGCATCACCGGCTGGGCGCAGATCAACGGCTGGCGTGGCGAAACCGACACGCTGGAAAAAATGGAAAAACGTATTGAATTCGACCTTGAGTATATCCGTGAGTGGAGCCTGTGGTTCGATATCAAAATTGTTTTTCTGACCATCTTTAAAGGCTTTGTTAACAAAGCGGCGTATTAAGGAAAGGTCATGAGCCTGAGAGAGAAAACCATCAGCGGCGCCAAGTGGTCAGCCATGGCCACCTTGACCATTATTGGTCTGGGGCTGGTACAGATGACGGTTCTGGCGCGCATTATCGATAATCACCAGTTTGGTCTGCTGACCGTATCGCTGGTGATTATCGCCCTGGCGGACACGCTGTCGGATTTCGGTATCGCTAACTCTATTATTCAGCGTAAAGAGATAAGCCACCTTGAGCTGACCACGCTTTACTGGCTGAACGTCGGGCTGGGGATTGTGGTCTGCGTGGCGGTTTTTTCCCTGAGCGGTGTGATTGCCGATGTGCTGAATAACCCGGACCTGGCGCCGCTCATCAAGACGCTGTCGTTGGCTTTTGTGGTTATCCCGCACGGTCAGCAGTTCCGCGCCTTGATGCAAAAGGAGCTGGAGTTCAACAAAATCGGCGCCATTGAAACGCTGTCGGTACTGGCAGGCTTTAGCTTCACCGTGGTGAGCGCCTTTTTCTGGCCGCTGGCGATGACCGCTATCCTCGGTTATCTGGTCAATAGCGCCGTGCGCACGCTGCTGTTCGGCTATTTTGGTCGTAAGATCTACCGTCCTGGGCTGCATTTTTCCCTTGCATCGGTAAGTTCAAACCTGCGTTTTGGCGCATGGTTGACCGCAGACAGCATTATCAATTACGTCAACACCAACCTCTCAACACTGGTGCTGGCGCGCATTCTTGGTGCCAGCGTCGCCGGGGGATATAACCTGGCGTACAACGTGGCGGTGGTGCCGCCGATGAAGTTAAACCCAATTATCACCCGCGTGCTGTTCCCGGCTTTTGCAAAAATTCAGGACGATACTGAGAAACTGCGCGTGAACTTCTACAAACTGCTGTCGGTCGTGGGGATCATTAATTTTCCAATTCTGCTCGGGCTGATGGTGGTGTCGAATAACTTCGTGCCACTGGTATTTGGCGACAAATGGAACAGCATTATTCCGATCCTGCAGTTGCTGTGCATCGTGGGGCTGCTGCGTGCGGTCGGAAACCCGATTGGCTCACTGCTGATGGCAAAAGCGCGCGTGGATATCAGTTTTAAATTCAATGTCTTTAAAACGTTTCTGTTTATCCCGGCCATCATCATCGGCGGGCATCTGGCTGGCGCGCTGGGCGTAACGCTTGGTTTCTTGCTGGTGCAAATTATCAACACCATTCTGAGCTACTTCGTGATGATTAAACCGGTACTGGGCTCCAGCTACCGTCAGTACATTTTGAGCCTGTGGCTGCCGTTCTACCTGTCATTGCCGACGCTGGTGGTCAGCTATGGCCTGGGGCTGGCACTGAATGGCCATATGCCGCTGGCCGCCATGCTGGCAATTCAGGTTGCTGCCGGTGTGGTCGCTTTTGCGCTGATGCTGATTGTTTCGCGCAATGCGCTGGTGGTGGAAATGAAGCGTCAGTTTTGCCGCAACGAGAAATTAAAAACGCTGCTCCGCGCAGGCTAAGAAACGTTATTGAACCCCTTTAAGAGGTCGTTATGAAATTATTGATCCTTGGCAATCACACCTGCGGTAACCGTGGCGACAGCGCAATTTTACGCGGATTGCTGGATGCGATTGCCCTGATTGAGCCTGACGCAGAAGTCGATGTGATGAGCCGTTATCCGGTGAGCTCATCGTGGTTGTTAAATCGCCCGGTGATGGGCGATCCCCTTTACAGTCAGATGAAAGAGCACAATAACGCTGCCGGGTTAATGGGGCGCGTGAAAAAAGTGCTGCGCCGCCGTTATCAGCACCAGGTGCTGCTGTCGCGCGTGACCGACACCGGCAAGCTGCGCAACATTGCGATTGCGCAGGGCTTTACCGATTTTGTTCGTCTACTCTCCGGCTACGACGTCATTATTCAGGTGGGCGGCTCCTTCTTCGTCGATCTCTATGGCGTGCCGCAGTTTGAGCATGCACTCTGTACGTTTATGGCGAAAAAACCGCTCTACATGATTGGTCACAGCGTTGGGCCGTTCCAGAATGAGCAGTTCAATCAACTGGCGAATTATGTGTTCGGTCACTGCCAGGCGTTGATACTGCGTGAAACCGTCAGCCTGAACTTAATGAAGCAAAGCAATATCACCACCAGCAAAGTGGAGCAGGGCGTCGACACGGCCTGGCTGGTAGATCATCACCAGCAGGATTTTGTTGCCAGCTATGCGGTGCAGCACTGGCTGGATCTGGCGGCGAAAGAGAAGACCGTGGCGATCACGCTGCGTGAGCTGGCGCCGTTTGATAAACGCCTTAACACCACGCAGCAAGCCTACGAACAGGCCTTTGCAGGCGTGGTGAATCGTATTATTGATGCGGGTTACCAGGTTATTGCTCTGTCGACCTGTACCGGGATCGATAGCTATAACAAGGATGACCGGATGGTGGCCTTGAATATGCGCCAGTATGTCAGCGACCCGTCGCGCTACCATGTGGTCATGGATGAGCTGAACGACCTGGAAATGGGCAAAATCCTCGGCGCTTGTGATTTAACCGTGGGGACGCGTCTGCATTCGGCCATTATCTCCATGAACTTTGGCACGCCGGCAATTGCCATTAACTACGAACACAAGTCGGCCGGCATTATGCAACAACTTGGGATGCCGGAAATGGCCGTGGATATTCGCCACCTGCTGGATGGTTCGCTGGCATCAATGGCTGCCGATACGCTTGGTCAACTGCCTGCCATCAATGCGCGCCTGGCGACCGCAGTGGCGGCGGAGCGCGAGAAGGGCATGACGATGGTGAAATCGGTGCTCGATCGCGTGCAGGGGGTGAAATGAAAGTCAGCTTTTTTCTGCTGAAGTTTCCTCTCTCGTCTGAAACTTTTGTCCTCAACCAGATTGTTGCTTTTATCAATATGGGATTTGAGGTGGAAATCGTCGCCCTGCATAAGGGCGATATGAGTAATACGCACGCAGCGTATACCGACTATAAGCTGGCGGAGAAGACGCACTGGCTGCTGGCTGAGCCGGAAGGGAAGTTGGCGAAACTGAGCTATCGCGCGCAAGCCATCGCGCGCGGCTGCTGGAAATCGTCCACCTGGAAAGCGCTGAACATGTCACGCTACGGGGATGAAGCGCGCAATTTGATCCTCTCGGCCATTTGCGCGCTCGCACCGCGCGCCTTTACCGCGGATGTGTTTATTGCCCATTTTGGTCCCGCGGGCGTCACGGCAGCTAAGCTGCGCGAGCTGGGGGTGCTGAAGGGTAAAATTGCGACGGTTTTTCACGGTATCGATGTTTCGCACCGCGAGGTGCTTAATCACTACACCCCGGAGTATCAGCGACTGTTTCAGCGTGGCGATTTGATGTTGCCGATCAGTGAATTGTGGGCCGGGCGCCTGAAGAGTATGGGCTGCCCGGAACAGAAAATTGCCGTTTCACGCATGGGTGTTGATATGACCCGCTTCAGCCTGCGTCCGGTCAAGGCGCCAGGCTCTCCGCTGCAGATTATTTCCGTTGCCCGCCTGACCGAGAAGAAGGGCTTGCATGTGGCGATTGAAGCCTGCCGTTTACTAAAAGAACGTGGCGTCGCCTTTAAATACAGCATTCTTGGCATTGGCCCGTGGGAACGACGCCTGCGCACGCTGATCGAACAGTTTCAACTGGAAGATGTCATTGAGATGCCGGGTTTCAAGCCCAGCCATGAAGTCAAAGCGATGCTCGATGAAGCAGATGTGTTTCTGCTGCCTTCAGTTACCGGCGCGGATGGCGACATGGAGGGCATTCCGGTGGCCTTGATGGAAGCTATGGCGGTGGGGATCCCGGTGGTTTCTACGGTGCACAGCGGCATTCCGGAATTGATTGAAGCTGGCGCATCTGGCTGGCTGGTACCGGAAAACGATGCGGAAGCGCTGGCGCAGCGCCTCGCGGCGTTCGGCAAGATGCAGGATCAGGATCTGGTGCCGGTCGTTACCCGTGCGCGCGAAAAGGTCGAGTCCGACTTCAACCAAAAAATCATTAATCAGCAACTGGCAAGTCTGCTGCAAACGCTTTGAACAGAGGTTTTATGGCCGCTAAGAAATCAACAGCCCTTACCCGACGTTCCTTCCTCGCCGCCGGTTCAGCCCTGGCGGCTTTGCCCCTTTTGCACTCTCCGGCCGCGCGTGCGGTCACGGGGGGCGGCACCGTTGATATCCGTAAGTACAATAATAACGACTGGCCTGCGGCGTTGAAGCAGGCCTTTAACGATGGGCAAACGGTGGAGATCCCCGCAGGCCTGGTGTGTGAAAATATCAACACCGGGATTTTTATACCGGCAGGCAAAACGTTGCTGATACGCGGAGCCCTGAAGGGCAGCGGCCGCGGTCGTTTTGTCCTGCAGGATGGTAGCCGCGTCATTGGCGAGAACGGCGGTAGCCTCTACAACATTACGCTGGATGTGCGCGGCTCTGACTGCGTCATCAAAGGCGTATCGATGAGCGGCTATGGGCCGGTGATGCAAATTTACATTGGCGGCAAAGAAAAACGGGTGATGCGTAACCTGGTGATCGACCAAATCACCGTCACCAAAGCAAACTACGCGATCCTGCGTCAGGGCTATCATAATCAGCTGGATGGCGTGCGCATTACCAACGGTCATTTTAGTGATTTGCAGGGCGATGCGATTGAATGGAACGTGGCGATTAACGATCGCAACATTCTGATTTCTGACCATGTCATCAACAATATCGATTGCACAAACGGCAAGGTGAACTGGGGCATCGGTATTGGTCTGGCGGGCAGTACCTACGACAATACTTACCCTGAAGATCAGGCCGTTAAGAACTTTGTTGTGGCGAATATCACTGGCAGCAACTGTCGTCAGTTGGTGCATGTGGAGAACGGTAAGCACTTCCTTATCCGTAATATCAAAGCGGAAAATATCACCCCGGATTTCAGCAAAACGGCGGGGATTGATAATGCGACGGTGGCCATTTATGGCTGCGACAACTTTGTGATTGATAATGTCAGCATGGTTAACAGTGCGGGAATGTTAATCGGCTATGGGGTGATTAAGGGTAACTACCTCTCCATTCCTCAGAATTTTAAGCTCAACGACATCCATCAGGACAACACCAGCAGTAAATATAAGCTGCGCGGTATCCAGATATCATCGGGTAATGCCACCTCGTTTGTGGCAATAACAAAACTGAAAATGCAACGCGCAACGCTCACGCTGCATAACAAACCTCAGCATCTTTTTTTACGTGATATCAATGTGATGCAGGAAGCCGCAGTCGGCCCGGCGCTGAAGTTGAATTTTGATTTACGCAAAGATGTGCGTGGCCGTTTTATGGCCAAACAAGATACGCTGCTGTCGCTGGCGAATATTCATGCTGTAAATGAACATGGGCAAAGTTCAGTGGATATCGACAATGTCGATCAGCATGTGGTGAATACCAATAATTTGAATTTCCGTTTACCCGCTCAAAAACGATAAGTCAGTTTACGATAAATCCTGGTGATTTGATCTGCAGGACAGGCGTAAATCTACAGCCCGGGACATTTGGCGTAACAATCTTTCACTGTAGCGGGCTGCGAACCCACTGGCGAAAATAGCGTAAAGGTCTATAATTCATCCAATTATTTATAGGTGGAAGAAATCAATGGTTAATTTGAAAGCAGTTATTCCGGTAGCGGGTCTGGGGATGCATATGCTTCCCGCCACCAAAGCAATTCCAAAAGAGATGCTACCGATTGTCGACAAGCCGATGGTTCAGTACATCGTCGACGAAGTTGTTGCTGCAGGGATCAAAGAAATCGTGCTGGTCACTCACTCGTCTAAAAACGCGGTTGAGAACCACTTCGACACCTCCTATGAGCTTGAAGCGCTGCTTGAACAGCGTGTTAAGCGTCAATTACTGGCGGAAGTGCAATCCATTTGCCCGCCGGGCGTGACCATTATGAACGTGCGTCAGGCACAGCCGCTGGGGCTGGGTCACTCGATTTTGTGCGCACGTCCGATTGTGGGCGATAACCCGTTTGTTGTCGTTCTGCCGGATATCGTTCTCGATACCGCTACCGCCGATCCGCTGCGCTATAACCTCGCGGCGATGGTTGCGCGCTTTGCTGAAACGGGCCGTAGCCAGGTGCTGGCGAAACGCATGAAAGGCGACCTCTCTGAATACTCAGTGATTCAGACCAAAGAGCCGCTGGATAGCGAAGGAAAAGTCAGCCGTATTGTTCAGTTTATTGAAAAACCGGATCAGCCACAGACGCTGGACTCCGATCTGATGGCAGTAGGGCGTTATGTACTTTCTGCCGATATCTGGGCGGAGCTGGAAAAAACCGAGCCGGGCGCATGGGGCCGTATTCAGTTAACCGATGCCATTGCTGAATTAGCGAATAAACAGTCCGTCGACGCGATGCTGATGACCGGCGAAAGCTACGATTGCGGTAAAAAAATGGGTTATATGCAGGCCTTTGTTAACTATGGGCTGCGTAATCTGAAAGAAGGCCAGAAATTCCGCGAAAGCATTAAAAAATTGCTGGCGCAATAAGCGAATAATTCGCAATACGTTTGCAGGGGCAGTAAAGAGTGGCGGTAAGACGATAATGTCTTCGGCATATTCTTTCTGCCCTTTTATTTTGTATATGAATCAATAAATAAGCAAAGGTCAGTGTGTGAGCAGTACAAGGGGGAGGGTGTGATTTTCCCTTGTTTCCGGGGCTGTTTCGGCGGAGAATAGCCGTTTAACTTTTTGTGCTTGATGGTCAGCTAAATGCGCTGGCATAAAAATGAGCCGTCATCGTACAGTACACTGGTAGCTGAAGAGCCAGGGGCGGTAGCGTGTCTGAATTTCCCTGCGTTATTCTTCATCGCTCTCCTTCATTTAAGACAATGCAAAGCAAGAACGGAAAAATCTCGTGAAAATACTGGTCACAGGTGGCGCTGGCTTTATTGGGTCGGCCGTTGTCAGGCATATCATTAATAATACGCAAGATTCTGTGGTTAATGTTGATAAATTAACCTATGCCGGCAACCTTGAATCACTTATTACTGTTGCGGACAATGACCGCTATTTTTTTGAGCATGCCGATATTTGCAATGCCGCAGAGATGGCGCGTATTTTCGCGGAACATAAACCGGATGCCGTCATGCATCTGGCGGCCGAAAGCCATGTCGATCGTTCTATTACTGGCCCGGCCGCTTTTATTGAAACTAACATTGTTGGTACCTATGTTTTGCTTGAAGCGGCGCGCGCATACTGGACCACGCTGGAGAGCACAGCAAAACAGGCTTTCCGCTTTCACCATATTTCGACGGATGAAGTGTACGGCGATTTGCCGCATCCGGATGAAGTCTCTGCCGGGCAGGCGCTGCCGCTGTTCACAGAACAGACCGCCTATGCGCCGAGCAGCCCTTACTCTGCTTCTAAAGCTTCCAGCGATCACCTGGTTCGCGCCTGGCGCAGAACCTACGGTTTTCCGACCCTCGTGACCAACTGCTCGAACAACTACGGTCCGTTCCATTTCCCGGAAAAACTGATCCCGCTGGTGATCCTCAACGCTCTCGAAGGTAAGCCATTGCCAATTTACGGTAAAGGCGATCAGATCCGCGACTGGCTGTATGTAGAAGACCACGCACGCGCGCTGTATACCGTGGTGACCGGCGGCGTGGCGGGTGAAACCTACAACATTGGCGGCCATAATGAGAAGCAGAACCTGGAGGTGGTGCACATCATTTGCGATCTGCTGGACGAAATGGTGCCGAAGGCTGGGTCATACCGCGATCAAATCACCTATGTTACTGACCGTCCCGGTCACGATCGCCGCTATGCGATCGATGCGGATAAAATCAGCCGCGAGTTGGGCTGGAAACCGCAGGAAACGTTCGAGTCCGGTATCCGCAAGACTGTGCAGTGGTATCTGGATAACCAGCAATGGGTTGAGAATGTTAAAAGCGGTGCCTACAAAAGCTGGATCGAACAGAACTACGAGAAACGCTCATGATGAATATTCTGTTATTCGGCAAAACCGGGCAGGTCGGCTGGGAGCTGCAACGCGCGCTCGCCCCGCTGGGCAATGTTATCGCGGTTGATGTAAGCTCCACCGACTACTGTGGAGACTTCAGCAATCCGCATGGGGTTGCTGAAACGGTGCGCCGTATCCGTCCTGATGTAATTGTTAACGCCGCAGCGCACACCGCGGTAGATAAGGCAGAATCAGAACGCGAGTTTGCTGAACTGTTAAACGCGACCAGTGTTGCCGCGATTGCGCGCGAAGCCGCCGCCCTCAATGCATGGCTGATTCACTACTCGACCGATTACGTTTTTCCGGGGACCGGGGATAAACCCTGGTGCGAAAACGATGAAACGGCGCCGCTGAATGTCTACGGTGAAACAAAATTAGCGGGCGAAAAGGCCGTACAGCAGTTTTGCCCGAAACATCTGATTTTTCGTACCAGTTGGGTATATGCCGGTAAAGGCAATAATTTCGCTAAAACCATGCTAAAGCTGGCGAAAGAGCGTGAAACCGTGTCCGTGATTAACGATCAGTTTGGTGCGCCGACCGGCGCGGAACTGCTGGCTGACTGTACGGCACATGCTATTCGCATTGCACAGCAGCAGCCTGACGTCGCGGGGCTTTACCATCTCGTCGCCAGCGGAACAACCACCTGGCATGCCTATGCGCAACTGGTTTTCGAGCAGGCGCGTAAAACGGGCATTACCCTTGCGGTAAACAACGTTAATGCCGTGTCCACTGAAGCCTTTCCTACACCGGCAAAACGCCCGCATAATTCACGCCTCAACACAGAGAAATTCCAGCGCACGTTTGGGCTTGTGCTTCCGCAATGGGAAACGGGTGTAAAACGCATGCTGGAAGAACTTTTTACCTCTGTGACGCTTTAACGAGGCGTCATTTTTCTGTGTGATGGCCACTTTTGTTCGAGATAACAAAATGAAAACACGTAAAGGAATTATACTGGCGGGCGGTTCCGGCACACGCCTGTACCCGGTGACCATGGCTGTGAGTAAACAACTGCTGCCAATTTATGATAAGCCGATGATCTATTATCCTTTGTCCACGTTAATGCTGGCAGGGATACGCGACATTTTAATCATCAGCACGCCACAGGATTTGCCTCGCTTTGAACAATTGCTCGGCGATGGCAGCCAGTGGGGCCTTAATCTGCAATATCAACTCCAGCCAAGCCCGGATGGCCTGGCACAGGCTTTTATCCTCGGCGAAGCGTTCATTGGCAACGATCCTTGTGCGCTGGTGCTGGGTGATAACATCTTCTATGGCCATGACCTACCAAAACTGATGGATACTGCGGTTAATCAGGAGAGCGGCGCGACGGTGTTTGCTTACCATGTTAACGATCCAGAGCGTTACGGTGTGGTGGAGTTCGACAGTGCAGGCACTGCCATCAGCCTTGAAGAGAAGCCGCTTGAGCCGAAAAGTAACTATGCGGTGACCGGGCTCTATTTCTACGATAATGATGTTATCGACATGGCGAAAAATCTTAAGCCTTCTGCACGCGGTGAACTGGAAATTACCGACATCAACCGGATTTATATGGAGCAGGGCCGTTTGTCCGTGGCGATGATGGGGCGTGGCTATGCGTGGCTGGACACCGGCACGCACCAGAGTTTGATTGAAGCCAGTAACTTCATTCAAACCATCGAAGCGCGCCAGGGATTGAAAGTTTCCTGCCCTGAGGAGATTGCCTTCCGTAAGAAATTTATCGATGCGGAGCAGGTGAAAGTTTTAGCAGAACCGCTGAAAAAAAATGCCTATGGTCAGTATCTGCTGAAAATGGTTAAAGGTCATTAAGATGAATATTGTCAAAACTGCGATTCCCGATGTACTGATTTTTGAACCTAAAGTCTTTGGTGACGATCGCGGATTTTTCTTTGAAAGCTTTAGCCAGCGCATTTTTGAAGAGGCTGTTGGCCGCGAAGTCCGTTTTGTTCAGGATAATCACTCCAAATCCAAAAAAGGGGTGCTGCGTGGTCTGCATTATCAGTTGGCACCTCATGCGCAGGGCAAATTAGTTCGCGCCGTTGCTGGTGAGGTGTTTGACGTGGCGGTAGATATCCGCCGAAGCTCCTCCACGTTTGGCCAGTGGGTCGGCGTGCATTTGTCGGCGGAAAATAAACGCCAGCTATGGATCCCGGAAGGATTTGCTCACGGATTCGTGGTTCTCAGTGAAACGGCAGAATTTGTTTATAAGACCACCAACTATTATTTTCCACAGTCTGAAGGCAGCATTGCCTGGAATGATCCGCAACTGAATATCGAATGGCCGCTTAACGCAGAGCCCGAGCTCTCGGCGAAAGATGCTGCCGCGCCTTCCTTTACCGATGCAAAAATGTTTGAGTAAAAGCCTGTGTCTCATTTAATTAAAATCTTCCCGGCGGATATCTCCTTTTCCGGTGAAAGCGAAAAAACCCTGCTGGATGCTGCGCTGGATGCAGGTATCCACTTGGAGCACAGTTGCAAGAATGGCAGCTGCGGGGTTTGCGAAGCGCAATTGCTTTCAGGTGAGGTTCGCGATGCGCAAGAGAGCCTTATTACGGCGGGCAATAACATTCTGACTTGCAGTTGCCACCCTGTTGGAGATGTGTCGCTGCAGGCGACCTATTATCCGGAGCTCGCCGGGCAGGTGAAAAAAATCACGCCTTGTAAGGTCGTTTCTGCCGAATATGTCTCTGCGGACGTGCTTAAACTGATCCTCCGCTTTCCGCCGACCGCACAAATTAACTATCTGCCGGGGCAGTACATCAATTTGCAATATCAGGGCGTCACGCGCAGTTATTCGGTGGCAAACGCCGATGAGAAACAAGGCATTGAGCTACATATCCGTAATGTACCCGGCGGGCAAATGAGTCAGTTGGTATTTGGCGGACTGGCCGCGAATACCTTAATGCGTATTGAAGGCCCATGCGGAACCTTTTTTATCCGTAAAAATGATCGCCCGGTTATATTTATTGCTGGTGGTACTGGTTTTGCCCCGGTTAAAGCCATGGTGGAGTCATTACTGGCTGAGCAGACACAGCGCGATATTTATATTTACTGGGGCATGCAACGGGAAGAACATTTCTACTCTTCTTTACCGCAGCAATGGTCTTCGCAATATACCCATATTCGTTTTATTCCCGTCGTCTCCAGCGATCAAGGCGAGTGGCAGGGCCGCAGAGGTTTTGTCCATAATGCGGTTGTAGAGGATTTCGATAATTTAGAAGATTTTGATGTTTATGCTTGTGGTTCGCCCGTGATGATCGAAGCTAGTCGAAAGGATTTGATGACGTTGGGATTGCCGGCTAAACATTTTTATTCAGACGCGTTTACCGTATCAAAATAATTTGAGGACAAAGATATGAAAGCCGTGATATTAGCCGGTGGCCTGGGTACACGTTTAAGTGAAGAAACGGTATTAAAACCAAAGCCGATGGTTGAGATCGGTGGGAAGCCCATCCTGTGGCATATTATGAAAATGTACTCTGCTCACGGTATCCGTGATTTCGTCATTTGCTGCGGCTATAAGGGATATGTGATTAAAGAGTATTTCGCCAACTATTTTCTTCATATGTCAGATGTGACCTTCCATATGGCGGAAAACCGCATGGAAGTTCATCAAAAACGCGTTGAACCCTGGAATGTTACCCTCGTTGATACCGGTGAAGCGTCCATGACCGGCGGGCGACTGAAACGTGTTCGCGATTACGTCAAAGATGACGAAGCTTTTCTTTTTACTTATGGCGACGGCGTCTCCGATCTTGATATTACCGCCACCATTGATTTCCATCGTCAACATGGCAAAAAAGCGACGCTGACGGCGACTTTCCCTCCGGGCCGATTTGGCGCGCTGGATATTCAGAATCGACAGGTGCGTTCGTTTAAAGAGAAGCCGAAAGGCGACGGCGCAATGATTAACGGTGGTTTTTTTGTGCTTAATCCATCCGTTATTGATTTGATTGATAACGATGCCACCACATGGGAACAAGAACCGTTGATGAAGCTGGCAGAGCAGGGCGAATTGATGGCGTTCGAACATCCTGGTTTCTGGCAGCCGATGGATACCCTGCGTGATAAAACTTATCTCGAAGGACTCTGGGAAAAAGGGACCGCTCCCTGGAAAACGTGGGAGTAATGCGGATGATTGATGCTTCATTCTGGAAGGGCAAACGTGTCTTTATTACCGGACATACCGGTTTCAAAGGTTCCTGGTTGACGCTGTGGCTGCAATCCATGGGCGCCGTGCTTAAAGGCTATTCGCTGAATCCGCCGACAGAGCCGTCTTTATACGACAGCGCCGGGGTGGAAAAGCTGATTGATTCCACCATTGGTGACATCCGTAACTATGATCAGTTATCGGCTGCCATCAATGAGTTCAAACCAGAAATTGTCTTTCATATGGCTGCACAGCCGCTGGTCAGACTCTCTTACGATGAGCCTGTTGAAACCTATTCGACTAATGTTATGGGTACCGTCCATTTACTGGAAGCGGTTAAACGTGTTGGTGGCGTAAAAGCGGTGGTGAATATCACCAGCGACAAATGTTACGACAACCGCGAATGGGTCTGGGGCTATCGCGAGCACGAAGCGATGGGGGGATATGATCCCTATTCAAACAGCAAAGGTTGCGCAGAGCTGGTGGCTTCGGCGTATCGCAATTCTTTCTTTAATGAGAAAGATTACGAAAAACATGGTGTTGCACTCGCTTCCGTGCGCGCAGGCAATGTGATTGGCGGCGGCGACTGGGCAAAAGATCGCCTGATTCCTGACATTCTGCGTTCGTTTGAGAAGCAACAAACTGTTATCATCCGCAACCCTCACGCGATACGTCCGTGGCAGCACGTGCTGGAACCGCTGTCGGGCTACATTACGATTGCTCAGCGGCTGTATAACGAAGGGCCGGCATTTGCCGAGGGCTGGAACTTTGGTCCGCGTGAAGATGATGCAAAGCCGGTGCAATTTATCGTCGAAACCATGGTGAACATTTGGGGAGACGATGCGGCATGGCTGCTGGACGGTAATGAGCATCCTCATGAAGCCCATTACCTGAAACTTGACTGCTCAAAGGCGCGTATGCGTCTGGGCTGGCAGCCGCGCTGGGATCTTGTTGAAACGCTGGAGCGTATTGTGAAGTGGCACAAAGCATGGATTGCTGGCGAAGACATGCTGATGCGCACCCGGAAGGAAATCAGCGAATACATGAACACTCCTTTGAAATAATTGAATAACAGGAACGAAGCAATGAGCGCAAACAACCTGCGTGAGCAAATCTCTCAATTAGTTGCCCAATATGCTGACGAAGCGTTAAGTCCGAAGCCGTTTGTTGCTGGCAGCAGCGTCGTACCGCCCTCTGGTAAAGTGATTGGCGCGAAAGAGCTTCAGCTGATGGTTGAAGCCTCCCTGGATGGCTGGCTGACAACGGGCCGCTTCAATGACGCGTTCGAGAAAAAACTGGGTGAGTTTATCGGTGTACCGCATGTACTGACCACTACCTCTGGTTCTTCTGCAAACCTGCTGGCACTGACCGCGCTGACTTCCCCGAAGCTGGGCGATCGTGCACTGAAGCCGGGCGATGAAGTGATCACCGTGGCTGCTGGCTTCCCGACTACGGTTAACCCAACCATCCAGAACGGCCTGATCCCGGTATTTATCGATGTGGATATTCCGACGTACAACGTCGATTCCAAACTTATCGAAGCCGCCGTATCGGATAAAACCAAAGCGATCATGATCGCTCACACACTGGGCAACGCATTCGATCTGACTGAAGTTCGCCGCATCGCGGATAAATATAATCTGTGGCTGATTGAAGACTGCTGCGACGCGCTCGGTACAACCTACGACGGAAAAATGGTCGGTACTTTCGGTGATATCGGTACCGTCAGCTTTTACCCGGCGCACCACATCACAATGGGGGAAGGCGGAGCGGTATTCACCAAATCTTCCGAGCTGAAAAAGCTGATTGAGTCCTTCCGTGACTGGGGTCGTGACTGCTATTGTGCGCCGGGTTGCGACAACACCTGTGGCAAGCGTTTTGGCCATCAACTGGGCTCTCTGCCGTTCGGCTACGACCACAAGTACACCTATTCCCACTTGGGTTACAACCTCAAAATCACCGATATGCAGGCAGCCTGCGGTCTGGCACAGCTGGAGCGCATTAACGAATTTGTGCGCCTGCGTAAAGAGAACTTTGCGTACCTGAAGCAGGGGTTACAGTCCTGTGCGGAATTCCTCGAACTGCCGGAAGCAACAGAGAAATCCGATCCGTCATGGTTTGGTTTCCCGATTACCCTGAAAGAAACCAGCGGCGTAACGCGTGTTGATTTGGTGAAGTTCCTTGATGAAGCTAAAATTGGTACGCGCCTGCTGTTCGCCGGGAACCTGACTCGCCAGCCTTACTTCGCCAACGTGAAATACCGCGTTGTTGGTGAGCTGACAAATACTGACCGTATTATGAATCAGACCTTCTGGATCGGTATTTACCCAGGGCTGACCAAAGAGCATTTGGATTTTGTGGTTTCCAAATTTGAAGAGTTCTTTGGTTTGAATTTCTGATAGCAATTGATGGGCGTTTTATGTTGAACAAAAAAATTATCCTCACCGGAGCGAGTGGTTTTATTGGTAAGCATTTACTCGTAAAGCTATTAGCAGAAGGTTACACTGTATTAGCATTAAAACGCCCAGAAAGCGCAATCAGCACCAGAACAGAGAATGTTGTCTGGATAAATATTGATGACGTTGAATCCCATCCATTTTTTCAGGATGGTGTGGATGCAATAATTCATCTGGCTACTGATTATGGACGGGGGGAAAAAAAAGGCGTTACGTCACAATATGAATGCAACGTCCTGCTGCCACTTCGTCTTATGGAAATTGCGGCGATGAATAAAATCCCATTATTTATCTCTGCAGACACCTTCTTCGGTAAGTTTGAGGAACAGTATTCGTACATGAAAACGTATATGCTGTCCAAACGACATTTCAGAGAGGTTGCCCGAGAGTTTCTTCTTAATACAGACACCGGTTTTGCTAATCTTCGCTTAGAGCATGTTTATGGTGAAGGTGATGGGGCTAAAAAATTTATCCCCTTTATCATCAGCGCGCTTGTGGATACTGCCGAAGAGGTCAAATGCACAAGTGGTGTTCAGCGGCGTGATTTTATCTATGTCGAAGATGTTATCAATGCTTTTATGGCTGTTCTCAGACGCCATCCAGCAAGGCAATTTGTTGAATATGAAGTCGGAACAGGTCAGTCGCATTCTCTAAAAGAAATGATTGAAGAAATTAAATGTCAACTCAAAAGTGTTACGCCAGTTAATTATGGTGCCATGAAGCTTAGAGATGATGAAATAATGGATTCAAAAGCAGATTTAACAAATCTCAATAAATTAGGTTGGCATCCTTCTTATAGTTTGAAAGAGGGTGTGAAAAAAATGTTGAGCAAAGAGAAGTCAATTTGAGCATATTACAACGACTCGGGATGGATAGGGCAGTTATTTATGTTTTGCTCGGAAAAACAATATCGATATTATCAGGTCTGTCGATTATTTTATTAATTCCTCATTTTTTGAGTGAAGAGTTGCAAGGGTATTACTATACTTTTAATTCTTTAGTTGCTTTGCAAATTATATTCGAATTGGGTTTTTCAGGCGTTATTATTCAGTTCGTAAGTCATGAAATGGCGGCGCTTCAATATGTTATTGAACGTAAAACCTTTGAAGGTGAGTTGCAAAAAAAACAACGCATCCTGTCGATCGTAACATTTTCAATCAGATGGTATGGTGCTATTGCAATGGCCATCGTGCTGTTTGTTGGACCGACAGGTTATATCTTTTTCAGCCTTGAAAACAATGGTACTATACACTGGCAGAACGCCTGGATAACACTAACCGTTGCAACTGCTATTAATGTGTTTTTTATCTCTGTGGTGTCGATAGCTGAAGGGTGTGGCCTGGTTGTAAAAGTAAATAAAATGCGAGCCATACAGGCATCGCTAGCCGCATTATTATCTATATTCTTCCTTGTAAGTGGTTATGGTCTGTATGCCACCGCAGCTATTGCTATTTCGGGGTGCGTGGTTTATTTAATTTTTGCATTGCGCTATTTCAGTCGCACGTTACATGAGTCCTTTTTTACAAAAATAGCTGAAAATTTGACATTTTCTGGAATTTCTTGGAAAAAAGAAATTCTCCCGATGCAATGGCGAATCGCCTTAAGCTGGATGTCAGGATATTTTATCTTTTTTGCTATGACGCCAATCGCGTTTAAGTACTTTGGCCCTGTCTATGCCGGTAAATTAGGGATGTCCTTGACGCTTTGTAATATGATTATGGCAACCGGTCTGGCTTGGGTTTCGACCCGTTTTCCTAAATGGGGAAAATTAATTTCTCAGGGCAACAGAGCCGAACTGGATGCTTCTTTTCGTGGGTCACTTATCCAATCATCATGTTTTGTATTGATTTGCCTAATCGGCGCAATCTGTTCATTGATTACGCTCAATTATTTGGAGTTTGACTTTACGCAACGCTTCTTTTCACCTGGAGAGTTTTCAATTCTCTGCGTGGCGATTTTAGGCTCACATTTGGTCGCCTGTATGGCAACTTATATTCGGGCCCATAAGATTGAAAAAATGGCGATGGCATCGCTGATTATGGCTATTTTAACTACCTCGTGTATGTCGTTAGTAGCGGTATTGCATTTCGAGAGATGGTATATGGTAGTATATTGCTTAATAGTCTGGGTATATTTCGTTCCTCACGCCTTTTTGATTTTTAGGGAGTTCAAAAGAAATAATGGCTGATGTGCAAAAACTATTATCGATAACCATTCCTACATATAATCGCGCGGATTATTTAAAACGGTTATTAGAGTCTATTCAGCCCCAAATAAAAGAATATAACCATGATTTAGAAGTTATAATCATTGACAACGCATCGGCCGATCATACGCAGGAGGTTGTTTCTGATTTTTTAAGCAATGTATCTATAGCGCAATACATTCGGAACGATGAAAATCTTGGTATGGATGGTAATTTCAAAAAATGTTTCGAATCAGCCACTGCGAAATATTTCTGGATGATCGGTGATGATGATGTACTTAGTGATGATGCGATTGCGAATGTAATATCTGTACTGAAAAATGTGGATACATACAATTTACTCTATATATCATCGACTATTACCCATTGTGCATCAAATGAACGGTTGAGTTATAATGTTTTTACCTCGAGCGAAGACTTTATTAAGCGAGTAGGCATAATGTTCACTTTCATTTCAGGCATGGTGTGTAATAAGCAAGCGTATTTGTTACTGGCTAGTCAAAATAAACCGACTATGATAGAAGGTTCTTTTCTGATGCATATGTATTGGCAACTGCCGCTGCTAAAGAATGGGAAAAATTTTGCAGTTATTAATAACAAAATGATCTACGCAACGCCAGATAATTCAGGTGGATACCGCCTTTTCCATGTTTTCTCTAAGAATTTATCTTCTCTCTTGGATACGTTTTATAACAGAAAAGATTTTGCCAGTAAAAAAATCAGAAGCGCAGCCGCACTCTTCTTAATGAATTTTCTTAATAACGCGCAAAAAACACGTGGCTATGAGAAAGAGGATTTTATGACAGACTGTGATTATGCGTTCAGAGACTTGGCTATGTATCGTTATTTCTTGCGATTTTTTTATCTAAATCCTGCGTTGCTTAAATTTTCTCATCAATTAAAACCATTGATTAAACGAATACTGGGAAAGTGATTTTTGGCATTCACCAACATATATGGTAAATCTGAAATGTTAAACAGAGTTTCGTTTGAAAGAATCATTCTTTTTTTGATAATAACAATCGTTGGCTCTCCATATCTTAGTTCGTGGCTCCCTAAAGTTTCAAATATGCCGATAGGTCCGCTTATTCGCTGCATGGCTATCATTTTATTTTATGCAGTGATTATCTACGCATTATTTTTATCTGGAAGAGTGAAAATCAATGGCACGCTGTGCACAATTCTTATTCTGATGCTGGTAGGTATTCTGCTGTCAATTATTGAGAATCAGTCGAATATTTTACAAGTGGTTTTGGGGTTGCATGCGCTAGTCTTCTATCCGATGGTTTTTAGTATCCTCGCGTGTTATTTCAATAATGATTACGACAGCGACCGCTGGCGCCGAATTGCTCTTTTTTTAAAGCAAGTTCTAACTATTATTTTTCTTATCACCAGTACGATTGCAATTATTGATGTCGTAACCGATGGGCAATTCACCCTAGTGCTTGGCTACAATCCGAACTACGGTGGAGATAATTTTTCGCTTATTAACCGGTATTATGATCTCGTTAGAGCCAACGGGGGATTTGCTGATGCGCTGGCATTCGGTTATTTGATGGTTATTGCCTTCATCTTCTTTGCTTATAATATTTTTAGTAAGTATGGTTCGAAGTATGTAAATTTTTTGGGTGCCATACTTTCTACCGTCGCCTGCTTTATGTCAATTACGCGCGGAGCAATTATTGCTCTAGTACTCGCTGGGTTAATATTCCTTTTACGCAGTAATATTATAGTCAAAATCAGTGCTGCATTTATGGCTTTGTTGTTGCTTGTTGCCATTTCTTTGAGTAGTTATTCTGATGTTTTTATAGGGCGTTTCACCGACAGTGACAAAGGTTCAAAAGTTTCCACCACGTTGCGTTTTGATATGGCATTAAAGTCGGTAGATTTTCTGGTTAAACACCCGCTAGGAGAAGGTCTGGGATCGCAGGGTGCAGGAAGTACGCTCTCGAAAACAACCGAGAGAATTAACACCGACAACTTTATTTTCCATGGTTTGTTAGAAGCTGGCATTTTTGGTGGTTTGATGTTTCAGGTGCTTGTGTTATATCAGTTCAGAGTTTTCTATAAAAAAACAAAGGGATCCCGGCAATTTTTCTTCGCATTATTCTTCCTTTACTGGTTGTCTGCAGCGGTGAGTTCTTCGTTACAAGCAGGCATTCTGTCTGTTTTATTTTGGGTCGTGTGTTTTATTATTTATAGTGAAACTATAATTAAGAGAAGAAAAGTACTCTATGAATGCAGGGAAGTAAGCTATGTTGACCTATAAAATTAAGAGTAGGTTGCGTGCGTTGTATTACAATCTCACACGCAAGTTATCCATACGAATGTTGGGAACTAATCCAAAGATTTTCGGGGCAAAATATATAAAAATGACGAACTGCTCAATTGGAGATAATTGTTGGATACAAGCGGTCGATAAATATAAAAAACAACGTTTTTTTCCGGAAATAATTTTCGGGGAAAACGTGATGATGAGTTGTAACGTTCATATCTCTGCAGTGAAAAAAGTAGAAATCGGGAATAACGTTCTATTGGGTTCTAATATTTATATTGGTGATCATTCACATGGTTCAACACGTCCTGAAAAATATGAACCAAATCTCCCTCCTGCGTTACGCGATCTGGATGATATTGCAGAGATAAAAATTGGAGACAACATCTGGGTTTGTGACAATGTGGTGATCCTTGCCGGAGCATCTATTGGGAAGGGATCGATAATTGCTGCGAATTCAGTTGTAAAGGGGCATTTCGAAGAAAATAGTCTTATTGCCGGAAACCCAGCAAGACTCATAAGGAAACTGACTAATGGGTAATGTCGCAACAATTTCAGTTGTTATACCAAGCTATAATCGGGTTCAGGAGTTGCAAGAACTTCTTGATTCTGTACTGACTCAGAAGAATTACCCTGATGAAGTGCTCATTTGTGAAGACAACTCTCCGGAAAAATTCAATATTCAAAAGATGGTTGATTCTTTTCGGAGTGAGTACGAAAAAAATAAAATAAAGCTCACTTTTATTATCAATGAAGCCAATCTTGGTTACGATAAAAATCTAAGAAAATGCATTGAAAGCGCTTCTGGAGAATGGGCGTTGATTATGGGTAATGACGATCTACTATTACCTAACGCTGTCTCTGAAGTGAAGAACTATATCGCAAAAAACTCTCAGGTAAATTTCATTTCGCGCACATTTTTGCGTTTCAATCATGATATTAACAAGCCAATTGGTTTGTCTTCCTTGAATGATAAAGATACGATTTATAAATTGGGCTTATCAGAACCAAAAATGATTTTCAGAACAGCAGGTTTTGTTGGCGGATTAGTTGTCAAAGTTCCTTTCGCAAAAACATTACATACTGAAGAATTTGATGGTTCACTCTATTATCAAATCTATCTGGCAGCTTCAGCTTTTATCGGTACTGGTATCGGCTATATCTCACAACCTATTATCGGTGGCCGTGCTGATAACCCCCCCATGTTTGGTCAGGCGGCGGACGATAAAGAAGTTCATATCCCTGGCAGCTACACGGCTCGCGGGCGTGCTGCCATGTGGCGTGGTGTTCTCACCATTGCGAAAAGCGTGGGTGAAAAACATAATGTTGATCTTTACACGTCGTTAAAACGGGAGCTCACAACCAGACAGTCATTCCATATTTTTGAAATGAATGCGGGGCAAAGCATCAAGGTTAATAAAGAATTAAAGCAAGAACTTGCGGCATTAGGTTTAATGAGCCACCCTGTGCCACTTGCATTTTATTTTCTCAACTGTACGTTGAAATCTAATTCACGTTTTGTTTACAAAGCCATCCGCAAAATCATGCAATAGTGACAAGGTCATTTCAATGAAAAACGATGTTAAAATATCCCTTGTTCATGAGTGGCTGTTAAGCTATGCAGGTTCAGAGCAAGTTTCCGCACAAATACTAAAGACTTTTCCTGAGGCTGACCTTTTTTCGGTGGTCGATTTTCTTACGCCGGAACAACGTGCACATTTCCTTAATAAAAATGCGAAGACAACCTTCATCCAAAATCTGCCAAAGTCGCAAAAATATTATCAAAAATATCTCCCGCTAATGCCGCTTGCTATTGAGCAGTTGGATGTTTCGGCGGCGGATATTGTTATCTCCAGCGCGCATGCGGTTGCGAAAGGGGTGATTACCGGCCCGGATCAATTACACATTAGCTATGTGCATTCACCTATTCGATATGCATGGGATCTTCAACACCAGTATTTACGAGAGTCTGGCCTCAATAAAGGATTAAAAGGCTGGTTGGCCAAATGGATTTTGCACAAAATGCGTATTTGGGATTACCGTACAGCAAATGGCGTCGATCATTTTCTGGCAAACTCCCAGTACATTGCTCGTAGAATAAAAAAAGTTTACGGTCGCGAAGCTGATGTTATTTATCCTCCGGTGGCCGTAGATGATTTTGAGCTGAAAACCGAAAAGTCTGACTTTTATTTGACAGCATCAAGGATGGTTCCTTATAAGCGAATCGGTTTGATTGTTGAAGCGTTTAATGCCATGCCTGACAAAAAACTGATAGTTATTGGCGACGGTCCGGATTTCGAGAAAATTAAAAAAACTGCTGCAGCCAACGTCACAATGATGGGCTATCAGTCATTTGCAGTTTTGCGCGAGCATATGCAAAACGCAAAAGCCTTTGTGTTTGCCGCTGAAGAGGATTTCGGCATAATTCCTGTTGAAGCCCAGGCTTGTGGTACGCCTGTGATCGCGTTTGGTAAAGGGGGGGCACTCGAGACCGTCATCCCGCCGGAACACAGCCATCCGACGGGCGTTTTCTTTGCGGAACAGACCGCCAGCGCCATTGTTGAAGCTGTTGAAACTTTTGAGAAGAGCAGATCCATATTTACCCCGGAAGCATGTCGTAGAAATGCTGAGCGTTTTTCACAGCAGCGTTTTGAGCGTGAAATAAAAGAATATGTCGAATCAAAATGGGCGGACTTTTGCCGTTATCGGCAGGTAAAAGGTTAATGTTGGTAGCGCTATGAAAAATATTATGCCAGTGATCATGGCTGGCGGCAGCGGAAGCCGTTTATGGCCACTTTCGCGGGAGATGTATCCAAAACAATTTTTGCAGGTCGGCGGCAGCAAAACCATGCTGCAACAAACGGTCAAGCGCCTGGAAAAATTACAAACTAATCCGCCTGTCGTGATATGCAATAACGAGCACCGGTTTCTTGTTGCGGAACAACTGCGCGCTATCGATAAACTGGCTAATAATATTATTCTGGAGCCATTAGGTCGTAATACTGCCCCGGCCATCGCTTTAGCGGCGTTTACGCTCCTCCAAAACAAACAGCACAATGTGGATCCAATCATGTTAGTGCTGGCTGCTGATCATGTTATTCAGGATGAAGATGCCTTTATTGCATCTGTCAGGCAGGCCGTTGAATATGCCGAACATGATAAACTGGTGACTTTTGGTATTGTTCCTTCCCATCCTGAGACCGGGTACGGTTATATTCGCCGTGGACAGGCTCAAGGTGACAGGGCATTTGTTGTTGCCGAATTTGTTGAAAAACCTAGCTATGATATAGCCTGCGATTATTTATCCAGCGGTGAATACTACTGGAACAGTGGTATGTTCATGTTCAAAGCTGAAAGTTACCTGGCTGAGTTAAAAAAATACCGCCCCGATATTTTTGCTCAGTGCGAACGCGCGATGGCGCGGATCAATCAGGATTTAGATTTTGTAAGGATTGACGAGCAGGCTTTTGCGCAATGTCCCGCGGAATCCATTGATTACGCCGTGATGGAGCACACCGATCATGCTGTTGTCGTACCAATGGATGCCGGCTGGTCTGATGTCGGGTCGTGGTCGTCGTTGTGGGATATTTCTACAAAGGATGAACGCGGCAATGTAAAACATGGGGATGTCCTCGAGTTTGACTGCCATAACATCTATGTCCATTCGGAAGACGCGCTGGTAGCGACCTTAGGGCTGCAAAATACCGTCGTGGTCCAGACCTGTGATGCGATTTTGATTGCGGATAAAGGCCACGTGCAGAATGTGAAAAAAGTGGTTGAGCATCTTAAGTCCAGCCGCCGAACTGAGCATCGTGATCACCGCGAGATCTATCGGCCCTGGGGAAGCGTTAATACGCTAGTGCAAGGAGAGGATTACCTTGTTCGTAAAGTTACCGTGCGGCCAGGAAAGCAACTTGCTGCGCAAATCCATCATCAGCGTGCTGAACACTGGACGGTACTATCCGGGCGCGCAAAGGTGATTCTTCAAGACCGTGAATATTTCGTCGAAGAAAACCAGTCAACATTTATTCCTGCAGGTCTGGTCCATATACTGGCAAATGCGGATTCAACTCCTCTGGAAATCATTGAAATTCAATCAGGCAAAAATTTAAGCGAAGACGATGTCATTCGTGTAGTAAATCCTGTTTCAGAGAAATAATAAAATGTCAGACTTTTTAAGCAATGTTGTGATTAACAGTTCGAACATCCAGTTTGGTACCAGCGGCGCAAGGGGACTGGTGCACCATTTCACACCGCAAGTGTGCGGTGCTTTTACTGCTAATTTTTTGAGTACGACTGCTGCCACGTATACTTTTGATACCGTTGCGATTGGTATCGATAACCGCCCGAGTAGTTATGATATGGCACGAGCGTGCGCCGCGGTCGTCGAGTATATGGGATTCAAGCCGTGTTACTGTGGTGTTATTCCCACTCCGGGACTGGCCTGTTTTGCACTTGAGAAAAAAATCCCGGCTATCATGATAACCGGTAGCCATATCCCATTCGATCGAAACGGGTTGAAGTTTTATCACCCTACGGGGGAAATAACGAAGTCTGACGAAGCGGTAATTTTAACGGGAAGTACCCGTTTTTCCTTGCCTACCAGATTGCCTGAATTGCCGGTTAACAACGATGCCAGCGCGCACTATATCGCGCGTTATACTTCATTCTTCCCTGAAAATGCCCTTGCCGGAATGCGGATTGGTATTTACGAACATTCCAGCGCCGGGCGGGATATTTACCCTGCACTGTTTGCGATGCTCGGCGCTGAGGTTTTTTCCCTTGGCCGTAGCGATCAGTTCGTGCCTATCGATACTGAAGCGGTATCCGAAGAGGATCGGCAGCGGGCGATAAACTGGTTACGCGAGTATGACCTGGATGCCGTATTTTCAACCGACGGTGATGGCGATCGGCCACTACTGAGCGATGAGAAGGGACAGTGGCTGCGTGGCGATATTCTCGGATTACTATGCTCTTCGCATCTGGGTATTGATGCAGCGGCAGTGCCGGTGAGCAGTAACAGCGTTATCTCGACTAGCGGTTTGATCCCTCACGTTGTGCTGACCAGAATCGGCTCGCCGTATGTTATCGCTGCATTTGACGCATTACTGGAACAATTCGGTCAAGTTGCCGGTTTCGAAGCCAATGGTGGCTATCTGTTAGCCAGTGATGTCAACCATGCGGGCCGTACGTTGAAAGCATTACCAACCCGTGATGCGTTGTTGCCAGCAGTGACGGTATTGGTTTCAAGTCAGCACAAAAAGATCAGTCAGCAATTAGCGGAATTACCACCGCGTTATACCTCATCGAATAGACTGCAGAATTTTTCTCCCGCCCGGAGCGTTGCTTTGCGGGATAAACTTGTGAATGACCCTGCGAGGGTCCTAAACGCTTGCGGTTTAGCTGATGCGCGCGTTGTTGGACAGGATATGACGGATGGCGTCAGGTTGCGGTTAAACAACGACGATATCATTCATCTCCGACCCTCCGGCAATGCGCCTGAATTACGATGCTATGCTGAGTCCGCCTCTTCAGACAAAGCAGATGAGTTAGTCAGAGTGGTTCTCTCACATATTGAGGATAACTTCTGATGACTAACGTAAATCAGCTTTCCAATCAATTAGAATCGTGAGGGGATAATGGAATTTAAGGATGTGAAAAATAATTATAAGCCCTTCTTGTGTCAGTTTTTTCTCGCGCTGTCTGATTTTATCTTTTTTAATCTGTCACTGGTTTTTGCACTGGCGCTAGTCTATTTTCTGTTCGATGATTTACAGCGTTTCATCCCGCAGGAGCAGTTTCAATATCGTATTGTTTCCCATTTTATATTGTCATTAACCTGTGTCGCGTGGTTTTTAATCCGCCTGCGTCACTATTCTTACCGCAAACCGTTTTGGTATGAGCTGAAAGAGATCCTGCGTACAATCATCATTTTTGCGATCTTTGATTTGGCGTTGATTGCTTTTACAAAATGGCAGTTTTCGCGTTTTGTCTGGGTGTTCTGTTGGAGTCTGGCGCTCTTTATGGTGCCCTTTTTCCGCTTTACCACGAAGTATTTGTTGAATCGGTTTGGTATCTGGAAAAAGAAAACCATCATTTTGGGCAGCGGTAAGAACGCACGCGAAGCCTGGTTTGCCCTGCAAAGTGAAGAGATGCTGGGATTTGAAGTCGCGGCTTTCTTTGATGACGAGACAACGCAGGACAAGCTTCTCGATTGCCCGGTTTACAAAGATGCTGATGACATCTGGCAGGATCCCGATCTTAAACATGTGCATTTTATCATTGCTTTCGATGTCGATGAGATAGACAAGACGGTCGCTTGGCTGAGGGAGTTGTCCAAACATCAGTGTCGCTCAGTAACTGTCATTCCTTCATTGCGAGGACTGCCGCTGTATAACACTGATATGTCTTTTATTTTCAGCCATGAAGTGATGCTGCTGCGCATCAATAACAACCTTGCGAAACGCACCTCGCGCTTCCTTAAGCGTTCTTTTGATATTGTATGCACGCTGCTTATCCTGCTCGTTTCATCACCGTTGTTTATCTACCTGTGGTACAAGGTGACGCGTGACGGTGGGCCAGCCATTTATGGGCACCAGCGGGTCGGCCGCGCCGGAAAACTATTCCCGTGCTACAAATTCCGCTCTATGGTGATGAACTCGCAAGAGGTTTTACAAAACTTGCTCGAGAATGATCCACAAGCGCGCGAAGAATGGGACAAGGATTTCAAACTGAAGAATGACCCACGCATCACGAAGGTAGGGCATTTTATCCGCAAAACCAGCCTTGACGAGTTACCCCAGCTGTTTAACGTATTGAAGGGTGAAATGAGCCTCGTAGGGCCGCGTCCGGTGGTGACAAAAGAGCTGGAACGCTACGAACTGGATGTGGACTATTATTTGATGGTGAAACCCGGAATGACGGGCTTGTGGCAGGTGAGCGGACGAAACGACGTAGACTACGATACGCGCGTCTATTTTGACTCCTGGTATGTGAAGAACTGGTCATTGTGGAACGATATCGCCATTCTTTTCAAAACAGTTAAAGTTGTGCTTCGCCGGGATGGCGCTTATTAGTACAGGCGCGACAGCGCGCGGCGTCAAGTGGCATCTATTGCTACCAGCTTAGGGTATTCCTGAGTTAACATTACTTTTACTTAACCCAGCCAGAGAAAGCATGGCAGGGTATTCACACCTGACAGGAGTATGTGATGTCCAAGCAACAAATCGGCGTTGTGGGTATGGCCGTGATGGGGCGTAACCTGGCGCTTAATATTGAGAGCCGTGGCTATACCGTTTCCGTTTTCAACCGCTCCCGCGAAAAAACTGAAGAAGTGATTGCAGAGAATCCGGGTAAAAAGCTGGTTCCTTACTACACCGTGAAAGAATTTGTTGAATCCCTGGAAACCCCGCGCCGCATCCTGCTGATGGTGAAAGCGGGCGAGGGCACCGACAAAGCCATCGAATCGCTGAAACCGTACCTGGACAAAGGCGACATCATCATTGATGGCGGTAATACTTTCTTCCAGGACACTATTCGTCGTAACCGCGAGCTCTCTGCAGAAGGCTTCAACTTCATCGGTACCGGTGTTTCCGGCGGTGAAGAGGGCGCGCTGAAAGGCCCGTCCATCATGCCTGGCGGCCAGAAAGAAGCTTACGAGCTGGTGGCACCGATCCTGACTAAAATTGCGGCCGTTGCAGAAGATGGTGAACCGTGCGTGACTTACATTGGTCCGGATGGCGCGGGTCACTATGTCAAAATGGTGCACAACGGTATCGAATATGGCGACATGCAGCTGATCGCCGAAGCGTACGCACTGCTGAAAGGCGGCCTGAACCTCTCCAATGAAGAGCTGGCGAAGACCTTTAGCGAGTGGAATGCTGGCGAGTTAAGCAGCTACCTGATCGACATCACCAAAGATATCTTCACCAAAAAAGATGAAGAGGGTAAATACCTGGTTGATGTGATTCTGGATGAAGCGGCGAACAAAGGCACTGGTAAATGGACCAGCCAGAGCTCGCTGGATCTCGGTGAACCGCTGTCGCTGATCACAGAGTCTGTCTTCGCACGTTACATCTCATCCCTGAAAGATCAACGCGTTGCCGCATCTAAAGTCCTCTCCGGCCCGCAGGCTAAACCTGCTGGCGACAAAGCCGAATTCATCGAGAAAGTCCGCCGCGCACTCTACCTGGGCAAAATTGTGTCCTATGCACAGGGCTTCTCACAATTGCGCGCCGCATCTGACGAGCACAACTGGGATTTGAACTACGGTGAAATCGCGAAGATTTTCCGTGCTGGCTGCATTATTCGTGCGCAGTTCCTGCAGAAAATCACCGATGCGTATGCAGAAACCCCGGCTATTGCTAACCTGCTGCTGGCTCCGTACTTCAAGAAAATTGCCGATGACTATCAGCAGGCGCTGCGCGACGTTGTAGCCTATGCGGTCCAGAATGGTATCCCGGTTCCGACTTTCTCTGCCGCCGTCGCTTATTACGACAGCTACCGTTCAGCGGTGCTGCCGGCGAACCTGATCCAGGCGCAGCGCGACTACTTCGGGGCACATACTTACAAACGTACTGATAAAGACGGTGTGTTCCACACTGAATGGCTGGATTAATCTGATAATCAGCCCGTTGATAAAGCAAGCCCGGTTATTGTAACCGGGCTTTTTTTTCCGCTGAATCGCCGCCGTTACGCGACGTCGTCTTCATTTTCCTGAACGTTGCCTGCTAAACGGTGCATAAACGCCGCCGTTACGCGCCGTTTGCCGCCTTGACAGTCCCTCAACTTAAGAGGTAAAAACCCCAACAGTTATTGATAATAAGCGGTGGCGGCAGGGTCGCCATCTCCGGTTTCATACACTCACTAAAGTTGCTTATCGAATGAAAATAACAATCTCCGGAACAGGTTATGTTGGTCTATCGAACGGGATCCTGATCGCGCAGCACCATGAGGTCGTGGCGCTGGATATCGTGAAAGAAAAAGTCGATATGCTTAATCAGAAGATTTCTCCTATCGTTGATAAAGAAATCCAGGAGTATTTGCAGAATAAGCCGCTGAACTTCCGTGCCACCACAGACAAGCACGATGCTTATCGCGGCGCAGACTACGTCATTATCGCGACGCCGACGGATTACGATCCGAAAACCAACTATTTTAATACCAGCTCAGTAGAAGCCGTGATCCGTGACGTACATGAGATCAACCCGCAAGCGGTGATGATCATCAAATCGACGATCCCAGTGGGCTTTACCGAATCCATTAAAGAGCGTTTTGGTATCGATAATGTGATCTTCTCGCCTGAATTTCTGCGCGAGGGAAAAGCGCTCTACGACAATCTCTACCCGTCACGTATCGTCATCGGTGAGCGCTCCGCGCGTGCAGAACGTTTCGCCGCTCTGCTGCAGGAAGGGGCTATCAAAGAAAATATTCAGGTGTTGTTTACCGACTCTACCGAAGCGGAAGCGATCAAACTGTTTGCTAACACCTACCTGGCAATGCGCGTCGCTTACTTTAACGAGCTGGACAGCTATGCTGAGAGCCTGGGGCTGAATAGCCGCCAGATTATCGAAGGTGTTTGCCTTGACCCGCGTATTGGCAATCACTATAACAACCCGTCGTTTGGCTATGGTGGTTACTGTCTGCCAAAAGATACCAAGCAACTGCTGGCGAATTACCAGTCGGTGCCGAACAATATTATCTCGGCCATTGTGGATGCTAATCGAACGCGTAAAGACTTTATTGCTGACTCCATTCTTTCACGTAAACCGAAAGTGGTGGGTGTTTATCGTCTGATCATGAAAAGCGGTTCTGATAACTTCCGTGCCTCATCTATTCAGGGCATTATGAAGCGCATCAAAGCCAAAGGGGTTCAGGTCATCATTTATGAACCGGTGATGAAAGAAGATGAATTCTTCCATTCCCGCGTGGTACGCGACCTGGAAGCCTTCAAGCAGGAATCCGATGTCATTATCTCTAACCGGATGGCAAAAGAGCTGGCGGATGTGGCAGATAAGGTCTACACCCGCGATTTATTCGGCAACGACTAAAAAAGAAACGGCCCTCAGGGCCGTTTTTCTTACATCTTGTAGTACGTTTTGTACCACTCCACAAATCTCTTCACGCCTTCTTTTACCGACGTCTGCGGTTTAAAACCAATAGTTTCATACAACGGTTGCGTATCGGCGCTGGTTTCCAGTACATCCCCTGGTTGGATCGGCATCATATTTTTCTGTGCTTCCATTCCCAACGCCTCTTCCAGTGCCGTGATGTAATCCATCAGTTCTACCGGTGAGCTGTTGCCAATGTTATAGACATGGTAAGGCGCAGAACTGGTTGCGGGGGTGCCGGTTTCCACGGTCCATTCCGGGTTCGCCTGGGGGATCACATCCTGCAAACGAATAATCGCTTCAACAATATCGTCGACGTAGGTAAAGTCGCGCTTCATTTTGCCGTAGTTGTACACGTCAATGCTTTTCCCTTCCAGCATTGCTTTGGTGAACTTGAACAGCGCCATATCCGGGCGTCCCCACGGGCCGTATACGGTGAAGAAGCGCAGGCCTGTGGTCGGCAAACCATAAAGATGGGAGTAGGTGTGCGACATCAGTTCATTGGCTTTTTTAGTCGCCGCATAGAGTGAAACCGGGTGATCCACGGTGTCATCCGTTGAGAATGGCATTTTGCGGTTCAGGCCATAAACCGAACTTGAGGACGCATACAACAGGTGTTGTACGTGATTATGGCGGCAGCCTTCAAGCACGTTAAGGTGCCCAATCAGGTTGGCTTCTGCATAAACATGAGGATTTTCCAGGGAGTAACGAACACCCGCCTGCGCGGCAAGGTGGATGACCCGATCAAATTTTTCCCCGGCGAACAGTTGAGCCATTTTCTCACGATCGGCGAGGTCTATCTTATGAAACGTGAAGGCAGGATCGTTGAGCAGATCCAGGCGGGCCTGTTTGAGGCTGACATCGTAGTAATCATTCAGGTTATCAATGCCTGTGACCTGGTGGCCCGCCTGTAGAAGGCGCTGGCTAACGTGAAAACCGATAAAACCGGCGGCGCCGGTAACCAGATATTTCATCTCTCATCCTTTCTGATATCAAAAAACAGCAATCCCTTATTGTATGATGATGGTCGCGCGATCGCTATCAGTTATAAATACAGAAATTACTCACATTGTTTGAGTAATACTCAAGTAATAAAATGTCAGAAAAATTCTATAGTGAAATGAGGCAATGTCGTTAAACTTGCCGTTCATCGGTATATTTTACTTTCCGCATTAAGGTTGCTATGACACACGAAAAGAATAACACGGCTGTAAGACGCGATGATGATAGTGAAGGTATTGATTTATTTGATGTAATCCTGCAGATCTGGCGTGGAAAATGGATCGTTGTCATTTTTATCGCTTTGGCCCTTGCCATCGCTGTTGCATATTTAAGCACAGCCAAACATAAGTGGACGTCAACCGCGGTTATTACTATGCCGGATGCCGGACAAATCGCCGATTATGCTACTGCATTCAGCACGGTCAGTAACGATCCCACACTTAAAATGCTGGATATTCGTCAGCAGGTGATTGAACGCTACGGCTCCGCGTTTATGATTTTTGCGCAGAATTTAGCGAAACAAAATGCTGGCGGTGAATTATCAATTGATAATCAGGTCAGTGGTCAGACTCTGCCACTGAAGGTCAATTACCGCGCTTCCAGCCCAGATGAAGCGCAACAGAAACTGACCGAATACATTCACGAGGTTGATGCGCGTACCAGCAAGGAGCTGAACGAAGAACTTCTGCCAAGTATCCAGGCTCGTCTGCGTGAGTTACAAGCCGGGATGGATACACAAGAAAAAGTGGCGCAGGAACAAAAGGCACTGCGTTTGCAGCAAATCACCCAGGCGCTGACTATCGCCCGCGATGCAAACGTCACCGCGCCGCAAATCACACAGGCGCAGAATGTTTCTCAGGATACGCTGTTCCTGTTGGGCAGCGCTGCGCTGGAGTCGATGATCAAAAACGCTGCATCCCGCCCGCTGGCGCTATCTGAGGATTACTACAAGTTCCGCCAGGAATACCTGGATGTGCAAAGCCTGAAATCCGATCCAGCCAGTATGCACACTTACCGCTATGTGATGGAGCCGGATTTGCCTGTCCAGCGCGACGGACCGAAGCGTAGCCTCGTGTTGATCATCGCTGTTCTGCTAGGCGCAATGCTAGGGGCGGCTTTCGTACTTGCCCGGCACGCCATTCGCAGTTACACGCGCAGAGCGTAAAAAAAACCGGGCCAGGCCCGGTTTTTTTATCGCTCTTATTTATGCCGCTTGCGCAGGTTTTCGATCACTGTTGTCAAATCCAGTTGCTGATCCTGCAGTAAAACGAGCAGGTGGTACATCAAATCAGACGCTTCGTTCGTCAGTTCTTCGCGATCGTTCACCGTGGCCGCCAGCGCGGTTTCCACACCTTCTTCACCCACTTTCTGCGCGATACGTTTGGTGCCGCTGGCATAAAGTTTGGCGGTATAAGAACTTGCCGGATCCGCTGTTTTGCGCGACGCCAGGAGTTCTTCAAGCTGGTACAGGAACAGCCACTGATGGCTGTTGTCGCCAAAACAGCTTGATGTCCCGGTGTGGCAGGTGGGGCCAATCGGGTTTACCAGAACCAGCAGGGTGTCGTTGTCGCAATCCGGGGCAATATTCACGACGTTGAGAAAGTGGCCGGAGGTTTCGCCTTTTGTCCACAAACGCCCTTTGGTGCGCGAGAAAAAGGTCACTTTACCGCTGTCCAGCGTTTTTGCCAGCGCATCCTTGTTCATATAGCCCAGCATCAGGACTTCACCGGAAACCGCATGCTGCACCACGGCGGGCAGCAGTCCGTCGGTTTTTTCCCAGTCCAGTTGGGCCAGTTGTTGCTCTGTTAACATATCCTGATCTCCACGCCCTGGCTTGCCAGGTACGTTTTTAACTCACCAATATTAATGATCTGTTTGTGGAACACGGAGGCGGCCAGCGCGCCGTCAACATCCACATCGCGGAAGGCCTCAAGGAAATGCTCCATGGTGCCAGCGCCGCCGGATGCAATAAGCGGAACATGGCATACGTCGCGCACTTTCTTTAATTGCTCAAGGTCGTAACCGTTACGCACGCCATCCTGGTTCATCATGTTTAACACGATTTCCCCGGCGCCGCGCTTTTGAACTTCCTGCACCCAATCCAGCGTTTCCCATTGCGTTACCCGGGTGCGGCTTTCATCGCCGGTGTATTGATTGACATGGTATTTACCTGTCGCGGCGTCAAACCATGTATCAATGCCGACCACAATGCACTGCACGCCAAAGCGATCCGCCAGCCGGGTGATCAGTTCAGGATCCGCCAGCGCAGGGGAGTTAATGGAAATTTTATCGGCACCGAAAGAGAGGATCTTTGCTGCATCGTCAGCCGACTTAATACCGCCAGCCACGCAGAAAGGGATATCAATGACCTCCGCCACGCGCGCTACCCAGCTTTTATCGACCACACGCCCATCGCTGGAAGCGGTGATATCGTAAAACACCAGTTCATCTGCGCCTTCTTCCGCATAACGTTTTGCCAGTGGCACTATGTCGCCAATGATTTCGTGATTGCGGAATTGCACGCCTTTCACGACCTGACCATCACGCACGTCAAGACAAGGGATTATCCGTTTTGCCAGCATTGAATGGCCTCCTTCACCGTGAATTTACCTTCCAGCAGCGCACGCCCAACAATCACGCCACGTACGCCAGTGCCGCGCAGTGCAGCGATATCATTAAGGTCGCCAATTCCCCCTGAAGACTGGAATGCCACCTGCGGCCAACGCGCACAAATTTCCTCATAGAGCGAGACATTGGAGCCCGCTAACGTTCCGTCGCGGGAAATATCGGTGCACAGCACGTGCTTCAGTCCGACAGCGAGATAGGTCTCCACCAGTTCTTCCAGCGTCACGCCGGAGTTCTCCTGCCAGCCGCTGACGGCGACCTGTTTGGTTCCCTGGTGGTCAAGCCGCACATCCAGCGCCAGTACCAGTTTGTCGGCACCGAACCGCGTAAACCAGCCTTTAACCACGTCCGGCGATTTTACTGCCGTCGAGCCGATGACCACCCGGGCGACACCGGCTTCCAGCAGGGTAGCCACGTCGTCTTCCGTACGCACGCCGCCCCCCACTTGCACAGGTACATTGACCCCAGCGACCAGTGTTTTTAATAGTGGGATCTGGCGACGTGCGGGGTCTTTCGCACCGGTTAAATCGACCAAGTGCAGCACTTCGGCTCCCTGTGCGGCATAATCCTGCAAACGCGGCAGCGGATCGCTACCGTAGTCCCGTTGTTGCGCGTAATCCCCCTGATGGAGACGCACCACGGTACCGTCAATCAAATCTAACGCGGGAATAATCATCACATCTCCAGGAAGTTTTTCAGCAACTGCGCGCCAGCGCGCCCCGAACGCTCCGGGTGGAATTGCACGCCGTAGAAATTGTCTTTCTGTACGGCGGCAGTAAATGGTTCACCATAATCGCAACGGGCAAGGGTGTTTTCATTCACCGGCATGGCATAGCTGTGCACGAAGTAGAAATAGGCACCGTCGTCGATCCCCTGGAACAGGCGAGTGCCCGCTTTCGGGTAGACCTGGTTCCAGCCCATGTGAGGCAGCGGCAGACCGACATCGCGCATTTTGGGCACATCCTGATCGATGATACCCAGCAGCGAAACGCCGTTATTCTCTTCACTAAAACGCCCGAGTAGTTGCATGCCGAGGCAGATGCCGAGCACCGGCTGCGTACAGGCTTTAACCAGGTCGACCAGCTCGCGCTCGCGTAGCTGATCCATCGCTGCCTGTGCGGTGCCCACGCCGGGCAGAAAGAGTTTATCTGCGCGCAATACCACGTCCGGATCGCGGCTTACCCGCGGATCGTAGCCGTGGCGGGAAATGGCTGACCTGACTGAGTTCAGGTTGGCGCAGCCGGTATCGAGGATCACCACATTCATTACAGCACTCCTTTTGAGGAGGGGAGGGTGTCGCCTTCTACGCGGATAGCCTGTCGCAGGGTACGGCCGAATGCTTTAAACAGGCTTTCCACACGGTGATGGTCGTTCTTACCTTTGGTTTTCAGGTGCAGCGTTACGGCCATGGTATAGGAGAGTGAGCGGAAAAAGTGCTCGACCATCTCGGTACTCAGATCGCCCACGCGCTGATAGGTAAACTCAGCTTTATATTCAAGGTGCGGGCGGCCGGAAATGTCCAGTGCACAGCGGGCCAGGCATTCATCCATCGGCAGCACGAAGCCGAAACGGTTAATGCCGCGCTTATCGCCGAGCGCCAGTTTCAGTGCTTCGCCCAGCGCCAGACCGGTATCTTCAACGGTGTGGTGATCGTCGATATACAGATCACCCTTGACGGTGATTTCCATCCGAAAACCGCCATGTGTGGCAATCTGATCCAGCATATGATCAAAGAAACCGACACCGGTGTGGATCTTGCTACCACCCTCGCGATCCAGCCACACTTTGACATCAATCTGCGTCTCTTTAGTGTGGCGTTCTACATGAGCGTAGCGGTCGCGCCGGGTAAGCTGTTCGCCAATCATCGGCCAGTTCAGCGTTTCGCGGTTATAACGAAGGCCGGTAATGGCCATATTGTTCGCCAGCTCGATATCCGTGGCACGGTCGCCAATAACATAGCTATTAGCCACGTCGAGCACGCCGTCCGCCAGCCAACGCTGCACCAGTTTTAATTTGGGTTTACGGCAGTCGCAGGCATCGTCCGGGAAGTGCGGGCAAATCAGCACCTCTTCAAACGCCACACCCTGCGAGTTGAACACTTGCATCATCAGATTATGCGGGCCATCAAAGTCCGCCTGCGGGAAGCTGTCGGTGCCAAGCCCATCCTGGTTAGTGATCATCACCAGTTTAAAACCTGCTTGCTGTAGCTTCAGCAGTACCGGGATCACCTCTGGCTCAAATGCCAGCTTGTTGAAGTTGTCGACCTGATAGTCAGTGGGCGGTTCGGAAATCAGTGTTCCATCACGGTCAATAAACAGGTACTTCTGGCTCATACTTGCTCCGCACGTAAAGCGTCAATGACGCGCTGGCTCTCTGCACGGGTGCCGATAGTAATGCGCAGGCAGCCGCTTAAAGAAGGTTGCTTGTTCTGGTCTCTAAGGATAATGCCCTGATCCCACAAAGATTTAAACACTGCACTGGAAGCCGTGAAACGCACCAGAATGTAGTTTGTCTCGGAGTCAAACACCTGTTCCACGCACGGGATGTCTTTTAACGCGGTGACGAGGTATTGACGCTCGGCGAGAATTTGCGCCACGCGTTCGCGCATCGCCACAATTCCTAGCGGGCTAAGGGCTTGCGCCGCGATGTCCGCTACCGGCGTTGACAGCGGATACGGTGCGATCACCTTCAGCAGCAGGTTGATAACGTCTTCGTTAGCCAGCGTAAAGCCGCAGCGCAGACCGGCGAGTGCGAAGGCCTTTGACAACGTGCGCAATACCACAAGGTGCGGGTATTCGCTCAGCCAGCCTGCCAGCGTTGCTTGCGGGCAGAACTCAATATAGGCTTCATCAGCGACGACAATCGCTTTACCGCGGGTCATCTCCAGCAGTACACGCAGATCCTGCGGATGAATAATCTGTCCGGTTGGGTTGTTCGGGCTACAGACGTAAACCACTTTCACGTTGTCGAGTTTATCGGCGATACCCTGCAGATCCAGTTGCCAGTTGTCCAGCGCCTGTACAGTTCGGTATTCCACGCCAAAGGTTTCGGCGCTAACGCTGTACATGCCATACGTCGGCGGGCAAAACAGCACCGCATCCTTACCTGGTTCGCAGAACGCACGGATCAGCAGTTCGATGCCTTCATCAGCACCCCGGCTGACCAGCACTTGCTCCGGTTTTACGCCCGCGTACTGCGCATAATTGTCGATGACCGCTTTCGGCTGGCATTCCGGGTAACGGTTTAATGTTTGCTGCCCCAGCTGGAATTCTACGGCTGTCGGGAATTCGTTCGCATTCAGCCAGACATCGCCTTTACCGCCAAGGCGGCGGGCGGACTGATACGGTGTCAGTTCACGCACATTCTTGCGCGCCAGTTCTTCAATACTCATGCTTGCTCCTTCAGCGCCTTGACGCGCAAAGTGACGGCGTTTTTGTGGGCGGCCAGGCGTTCGGCCGCCGCCAGCGTTTCAATGGTGCTGGCCAGTGCGGCAAAGCCATCACGGGACAGCTCCTGAACCGTCATTCGCTTCTGGAAATCAGCCAGCCCAAGGCTGGAACAGGTGGCGGTATAACCGTAGGTCGGCAATACGTGATTCGTCCCGGATGCATAATCGCCCGCCGATTCCGGGGACCAGTCGCCAAGGAACACGGAACCGGCGCTGGTGATGCTGTCAACCAGCGCGCGGGCGTCGCGGGTCTGAATAATCAGGTGCTCCGGGCCATACTGATTCGAAATCTCCACACACTGTTCGAGGTCGCGCGCCACAATGAGACGGCTGGCAGACAACGCCTGGCGAGCGGTTTCAGCGCGCGGCAAATCTGCCAGTTGACGCTCAACAGCTTGTGCAACGCGGGTCGCCATCTCGCTGTCCGGCGTCAACAGGATCACCTGCGAGTCCGGGCCGTGTTCCGCCTGCGACAGCAAATCAGAGGCGACAAAATCCGGTGTTGCACCGCTATCGGCAATGACCAGCACTTCCGACGGACCGGCTGGCATATCGATTGCCGCGCCGTCAAGACGTTGGCTAACCTGGCGTTTTGCTTCCGTGACAAACGCGTTGCCTGGCCCGAAGATTTTATCGACGCCTGGCACCGACTCCGTGCCGAACGCCAGCGCGGCAATCGCCTGCGCGCCGCCCACTTTAAAGATCTCCTGCACGCCACAGAGCTGTGCGGCGTAGAGGATCTCGTCGGCAATCGGTGGCGGCGAGCAGAGCACTACTTTCTGGCAACCGGCAATACGTGCCGGCGTCGCCAGCATCAATACCGTAGAGAACAGCGGGGCGGAACCGCCAGGAATATAGAGACCGACCGACGCGATAGGGCGGGTAACTTGCTGGCAACGCACGCCGGGCAGGGTTTCGATATCCACGGTGTGCAGTTTTTGCGCATTATGGAAGGTATCGATATTTTTCACTGCCACGGCCATTGCCTGTTTGATCTCCTCGCCCAGCCGTGCGCTTGCGGCAGCGATCTCTTCCGCGGTGACTTTCAATGCGTCGACCTGGGTTTTATCGAACTTTGCGCTGTATTCACGCAGGGCACTGTCGCCGCGGGCTTTGACGTTATCCAGAATCTCAACCACGGTACGGGTGATGCTGTCAGAAGCGGAGATTGCCGGGCGCATTAACAACGCACGTTGTTCTTCTGCGCTGCTGCTGTTCCAGTCGATTACGGTATTGAAGCTCATGGCCTTACTCCATCATCTTCTCAATCGGCAGCACCAGGATTGAGCTTGCACCCAGCGCTTTCAGTTTCTCCATGGTTTCCCAGAACAGCGTCTCGCTGCTCACCATGTGCATGGCAACGCGCTGCTGGTCGCCTGCCAGCGGCAGAATTGTCGGGCGTTCTGCGCCTGGCAGCAGGGCGATAACTTCCTCCAGACGTTCACTGGGTGCATGCATCATGATGTATTTGGATTCACGCGCCTGGATAACACCCTGGATACGGGTCAGCAGTTTGTCGATCAGTTGCTGCTTCGCTTCAGTGATGTCGCCATCGCGCTGGATCAGGCACGCTTTAGAGCGGTAAATCACTTCGACTTCACGCAAGCCGTTTGCCTCCAGCGTTGCGCCGGTAGAGACCAGATCGCAAATGGCATCAGCCAGGCCGGCACGCGGTGCTACTTCTACAGAACCGTTCAGCAGGCAGGAGCGGAAAGCCACGCCTTTCTGGTCAAGATACCGTTTAAGCAAGTGCGGGTAAGAGGTGGCGATACGTTTGCCATCCAGGGCTTCCGGGCCGTTCCATACTTCGTCAACCGGGGTGGCCAGCGACAGACGGCAGCCGCCGAAATCAAGACGGCGCAGTGTAAAGTAGCGCGGGTCTTCGCCCTGCGCACGGCGGGTCAGGAGCTCTTCTTCCAGCACGTTCTCACCAATAATGCCGAGGTCGACAACGCCGTCCATTACCAGGCCTGGAATGTCATCGTCACGTACGCGCAGAATATCGATTGGCATGTTTTCCGCCAGTGCGATCAGACGCTGGGTGTGCAGGTTGATCTTAATGCCGCAGCGGGCCAGCAATTCGCGTGAGTCTTCACTCAGGCGACCGGATTTCTGAATAGCTATGCGTAAACGCGAGTTATCTAACATTCTGTTGTCCTCTTTATCCTGCTGAATTTTGTTCAAAAAAAAGCCCCCGGAAGAAAATCTTCCGGGGGCTTTCTCTGCGTTCATGCACCACTGGAAGATCTAAACGTCTTCCAGCACACATCGCCTGAAAGACTAGTCAGGATGATGGTGATGATGGTGTTTAAATTGAACGCGGGTCATAAAATTCTCGATGAATGCTTATTCATATGTTGTCGTTTAACCTAAACCACTTTGGTTGCGGAAGGCAAGGGCTTTTTTTCATCTTTAAATCATTTCATATAGGTTCTATAAATTGTCAGTTATCGCGGACTGGCGTAGCCTTGGAAGGTCGGAAGCAAGAGAGCAGGGGGACGCATGAAAAAGGTCGCGATTATTGGCCTGGGGTGGTTGGGCATGCCGCTGGCGCTGTCACTGACGGCCAGGGGCTGGCAGGTCACCGGTAGCAAAACCAGCCAGGATGGCGTGGAAGCAGCGCGCATGTGCGGCATTGAGAGCTACAAACTGAATCTCGAGCCGGAATTAGTTTGCGAGGCGGCAGATCTCGATGCATTAATGAACGTTGATGCGTTGGTGATTACTCTTCCCGCCCGCCGCAGTGGCCCAGGCGAAACATTTTACCTGCAGGCGATGCAGGAAATTGTCGACTCAGCGCTGGCATACCATATTCCGCGGATCATTTTTACCAGTTCCACTTCTGTTTATGGCGATGCCGCAGGACTTGTGAAAGAAACCACCGCGCGCAACCCGGTGACCGCCAGCGGGCGCGTACTGAAAGAGCTGGAAGATTGGTTGCATAATTTGCCTGGCACCTCGGTGGATATTTTGCGTCTCGCCGGACTGGCGGGGCCTGCGCGGCATCCGGGGCGTTTTTTTGCCGGTAAAACGGCACCGGATGGTGAGCAGGGTGTCAATTTTGTCCATCTGGAGGATGTGATCGCCGCCATTACGCTGTTGTTACAGGCGCCGAAAGGCGGGCATATTTACAACCTCTGTGCGCCGGAGCATCCGGCTCGCGCCACTTTCTACCCGGCAATGGCGCGCCAGCTTGGGCTGGCACCGCCGCAGTTTTCCGCGTCACACAGTCCGCAGCGAGGGAAAATCATCGACGGCAGTCGCATTTGCAAAGAGTTAGGCTTCGACTACCTTTATCCCGATCCGATGCAGATGCCGTTGGAGTAATAATTTTTAGCAAATAGTGCTATTGATAAGATTGATAATCGCGCGATAGCCTATTAATCATGCGCTTAGATACATGATTTGCGTAAACTGCGTCGCATTGTATTGTCATCACGCTTTAGTTTGGTGCAAAATATGCCGCTGCAAAAAATGAAGAGATTAACCGACGCCATCTGCCGTCGGTTATTTTTTTGCAGGCAAAACGTCATTCAATAAAAGAGGCCGGGCTTCGTACCGGATAGATACACATTTAAAAACCGACAGTCGTTGTCGCTGAGGAAAGAACAAAATGGGGCAATTTTTTGATTTTGCGCCGGCTCTCGCCGTACAGGAGGAAAGCCATGTCGCATAACGTTACTCCAAAAACCTCTCGCGTGGAATTACGTAAGACTCTTACGCTGATTCCGGTTGTAATGATGGGCCTTGCCTATATGCAGCCGATGACGCTGTTCGATACGTTTGGTATCGTCTCTGGCCTGACCGATGGCCATGTGGCGACCGCGTATGCCTTCGCGCTCGTCGCTATCCTCTTTACTGCGCTGAGCTACGGTAAGCTGGTACGCCGCTTCCCGTCTGCGGGCTCTGCCTATACCTACGCGCAAAAATCAATTTCTCCGGCCGTGGGTTTCATGGTGGGCTGGTCGTCGCTGCTGGACTATTTGTTCATGCCGATGATCAACATCCTGCTGGCTAAAATTTACTTCGAAGCGCTGGTGCCTTCGGTGCCGTCGTGGCTGTTCGTGGTGGCGCTGGTGGCCTTTATGACCATCTCTAACCTGCGCAGCATCAAGACCGTTGCGAACTTCAACACCCTGATTGTGATCCTGCAGATGGGGATTGTTGCGGTGATTGTTGGCCTCATCGTCTATGGGGTGTCCCATGGTGAAGGCGCGGGAACACTGGTGAGTTCGCGTCCGTTCTGGTCGGAAGGTGCGCATGTGGTGCCGATGATCACCGGGGCGACGATCCTCTGCTTCTCGTTCCTTGGTTTTGACGGTATTTCATCTCTGTCTGAAGAGACTAAAGATGCCGAACGCGTGATCCCGCGTGCGATTTTCCTGACGGCGTTGATTGGCGGTGTGGTGTTTATCGCAGCATCTTACTTCCTGCAACTCTACTTCCCGGACATCTCGCGCTTTAAAGATCCGGATGCGTCCCAACCGGAAATCATGCTCTATGTTGCCGGTAAAACCTTCCAGTGGGGCGTGCTGATTTTCTCCAGCGTAACGGTATTGGCCTCCGGTATGGCGGCGCATGCAGGTGTTTCACGTCTGATGTACGTTATGGGGCGCGACGGTGTTTTCCCGAGCCGTTTCTTCGGATACGTTCATCCGAAATGGCGCACCCCGGCCTGGAACGTGTTGCTGGTGGGCGCGATCGCACTGCTGGCAATCCGCTTCGACCTGGTGACAGCCACCGCGCTGATCAACTTTGGTGCATTGGTGGCTTTCACCTTCGTTAACCTGTCGGTGATTTCACAGTTCTGGATCCGCGAGAAGCGCAACAAGACGCTGAAAGACCACGTTAACTACCTGGTGTTACCGGTGTGCGGCGCCCTGACTGTCGGCGCGCTGTGGGTCAACCTTGAGCAGAGCTCAATGATCCTCGGCCTGATTTGGGGTGGTATCGGTCTGGTTTACCTGGCGTGCGTTACCCGCAGCTTCCGTAATCCGGTTCCACAATACGAAGATATTGCCCAATAATCTTCGCGCTAGCCGCATAAAAACCGGAGCATTGACTCCGGTTTTTTTATGCCTGCGATTTACCGGTAAATAACCAAAGGCACTAAATTAGATTTTTTCGTTATTGATTGCGCACCGCCTGCCCGGGAATAATCCCCGGTCTAATTATTTTCCGGCGTAGTAATTATGTTATCTATGATTTTGAGTGGATTAATCTGCGGGGCGTTGCTGGGCTTCGTCATGCAGCGTGGGCGCTTCTGCCTGACGGGCGGTTTCCGCGATATGTATATCGCCAAAAACAACCGCATGTTTTATGCCTTGCTGATTGCCATTGCGATACAGAGCGTCGGGGTTTTCGCCCTGATTCAGGCCGGGCTGCTGCAGTACAACGCCGGTGCGTTCCCGTGGCTGGGGACGGTCGCTGGCGGCTATATCTTTGGCCTTGGGATTGTCTATGCGGGCGGTTGCGCCACGGGCACCTGGTACCGTGCGGGCGAAGGGTTAATTGGCAGCTGGATTGCCCTGTTTACCTATATGGTGATGAGTGCGGTGATGCGTTCTCCGCACGCCGACACGCTTAACGGGGTGCTAAAAACGTACAGCACGCCGCATAATTCTATTGCCGAAACCTTCGGCCTCTCCGTGTGGCCCTTAATCGCCGTATTGCTGGTCGTTACCCTGTGGTTTGTCGTCAAAGAACTGCGTAAACCGAAGCTGAAAATTGCCTCGTTGCCGCCGCGTCGCCGTGGGCTGGCGCATCTGTTGTTCGAAAAGCGCTGGCATCCGTTTGTCACCGCGGTGTTGATCGGCCTGATTGCGTTGCTGGCCTGGCCGCTCAGCGAAGCCACCGGGCGGATGTTTGGCCTGGGCATTACCTCCCCGACCGCTAACATTCTGCAGTTTCTGGTGGCAGGGCAGAGCAAGTTCCTGAACTGGGGCGTCTTCCTGGTCCTGGGGATCTTTCTGGGGTCGTTTATTGCCGCGAAGGCCAGCCGGGAGTTTCGCGTCCGTGCGGCAGATGTACAAACCACGTTGCGTAGCGGAGCCGGCGGGCTGCTGATGGGGGTCGGGGCGAGCATGGCCGGTGGCTGCTCAATTGGTAATGGTCTGGTGATGACCGCCATGATGACCTGGCAGGGCTGGATCGGGCTGGTATTTATGATCTTTGGCGTATGGACTGCGTCATGGTTTTTATATGTTCGTCCACAGCGCAAAGCAAAACTTGCAGCGGCTGCGGCATAATTATTAACAGGAGCTGTTATGGCCGTAAAAAAACTGGACGTGGTAACGCAGGTTTGCCCGTTCCCACTGATTGAAGCAAAAGCGGCGCTGGCGGAGATGGCCAGCGGCGATCAACTGATCATTGAATTTGATTGCACCCAGGCGACCGAAGCCATCCCGCAATGGGCCGCAGAAGAAGGCCACACCGTAACGGATTATCAGCAGGTTGGCGATGCCGCCTGGAGCATCACCGTTCAGAAAGCGTAAGCCACATGCCCTCCCATCACGGGAGGGCGCACTCAGACAATCTCTTCTGCGTACTGCCACAGCGCCTTTAATAACGCCTGCTTTTCACTGTCGCCTTCATGCTGCTGAAACAACATTTGCAGTTGATCGGCATACTGTTGCAATGCCTCTGGCGTAAAAACATTGCGGCGATGCTGTAGCCAGCGTTGCTGCTCGTTTTCATCCAGCGTTCCGGGGAAATTACGCGCGCGGTAGTTGAACAACAGTTTTTCAATGCGGCTATCGGCAAACGTAATATCCAGTGCCGGCAGGTTGCGCGGCTCGGTTTCCAGTACGATTTTCATTGCTGCACGGTCGGCGTCGCTGAAGAAGCCGTTATATAGCTGTGCATCAACATTTTCCGAGGGTACGAAAGGTTCGGCGTCAGCAAAAATCGCCAGCACCTTTTCACGTACCTGCGGGTTATCACGCAGGATCTGCAGATTATCGAGACACTGTTGACGATTAATGCCCAGACGTTCGGCATCCTGCGGGCGCAACGTGTTGCCTTGCGCAAGGATGGGGCATTTATTCAGATGTACCAGTTTTACCGGCACGGCGGCGTTATCGCCCAGGTCCGTTTTCGCTGTGTACAGCCGTTCGCGCAGGGCGTCGGCATCCAGTTCCAGCAATGGCGACATATCGCCCGCCAGATCCACCATAATCACCGCGTTGCGGTTTTCCGGGTGCCAGGCCAGGGGCGCCACCCAGCTGGTGTTACCACGCCAGGCACCGAACATCCCGGAGACATGGACCAGCGGCTTCATTTGCGGCACATCAATCAGCGTCGCCAGCTTTTGTTTATGACGATGGCTGAACAGATAATCAAACAGTTTTGGCTGCTTCGCTTTTACCAACTGCGCCATGGCAATGGTGGCGTACACATCAGCCATCGCATCGTGGGCATTACTATGCTCAATCCCGTTGGCTTTGGTCAGATGCTCAAGGCGGAAACTTGGCAGGCCATTGTCATTTTCCGGCCAGTTAATGCCCTCCGGGCGCAGCGCATAGCAGGCACGCATCACATCCAGCAGATCCCAACGGGAGTTGTGATTCTGCCAGCTCCATGCGTAGGGATCGTAAAAGTTGCGATAGAAAATATTGCGCGTGACTTCATCGTCAAAACGCACGTTGTTATAACCAAGTACGCAGGTTTTCGGCACCGTAAACAGGTCGTGAATGCGCCGGGCGAAGGCCGCTTCGTTATCGCCTTTGGCGCGAGCGATTTGCGGCGTAATGCCGGTTATCAGTACCGCTTCTGGTTGCGGAAGATAGTCGTCTGCGGGCTTGCAATAGAACACCTCCGGCTCGCCGATGATGTTGAAATCTGCATCGGTGCGAATGGCAGCGAACTGCGCCGGGCGATCCAGCGACGGGCTGGTGCCGAAAGTTTCGTAATCATGAAAGAGAAAAGTGGGCGTTACGGCGGAATCAGACACCAGAAACTCATCCTGTCAGTAAATATGCCCTCTATGGTAAACCATCCGGCGTGGAGTGCCGAAGAAAAACCCGCGCGGCGTACGGTAAACTTCGCAAAATCAGGCTGCTAAATCAGACTTGTGTCACATTTTATTGCAATTTAAACAGGTAACGACACACGAACTTCCGTAAAAAGAACGGCGATTTTAGATGCTTATGAGGATATTTCATTGAAACGCCGTTTGTTTGCTGCTTCCTTGCTGGCGCTCTGTGTAAACAGCGCCCTGGCCGACGATTTACCTTTCGCCCCGCAGCCACCGGCGATTCAGGCTGGATCCTGGGTACTGATGGACTATACGACCGGGCAAATTTTAACTGCAGGGAATGAACATCAGCAGCGCAACCCGGCGAGTTTGACCAAACTGATGACCGGCTATGTGGTGGATCGCGCTATCGACAGCCACCGCATCCGTGCCGACGACGTCGTGACCGTGGGCCCCGATGCATGGGCGAAAGGCAACCCGGTGTTTGACGGATCATCGCTGATGTTCCTTAAACCGGGCGATCGCCTGACGGTACGTGACTTGAGTCGTGGTCTGATTGTCGATTCCGGCAATGATGCCTGCGTCGCGCTGGCGGACCATGTGGCGGGCGGGCAACCGCAGTTCGTCGCTATGATGAATGATTACGTGCAGAAACTGAACCTGCGCGATACGCATTTCGAAACTGTGCACGGACTGGACGCCCCCGGACAGCACAGTTCGGCTTACGATCTGGCAGTGCTCTCCAGGGCTATCATTCACGGCGAGCCGGATTTCTACCATATGTACAGTGAAAAAAGCCTGACATGGAACGGCATTACGCAGCAAAACCGCAATGGCTTACTGTGGGATAAGACATTGAATGTCGACGGGCTGAAAACCGGGCACACGTCAGGCGCAGGATTTAATCTGATTGCTTCCAGCACTGATGGCCAACGCCGTTTGATCGCGGTCATCATGGGCGCAGACAGCCCAAAAGGCCGCGAAGATCAGGCCCGCAAATTGCTGCACTGGGGCCAGCAGAATTTCGACACGGTACAGATCTTACGTAACGGTAAAAAAGTGGGCAGTGAGCGCGTCTGGTATGGCGATAAAGAGCAGGTGGACGTGGGTACCGACCAGGATTACTGGATGGTACTGCCCAAAGCCGAGTTGCCTAATATCAAAGCCAAATATGTGCTGGATGCCAAAGAGCTGAACGCGCCGCTGGCGGCACATCAGCGCATTGGAGAGATCCAGCTCTACGATCGCGATCAGGTCGTTGCACACTGGCCGCTGGTCACGCTACAGCGTATTGGCAAAGGCGGTTTCTTCTCACGTCTGAGCGATTATCTGCATCATAAATCCTGACGTTGCGGCGGGCCGAGAGGTCTGGGTGCGAGTCTGCTCCCATAATTGCGATGGGAGCGTGGTAGCCCTTTGCTAAACGGCTATACTGTATGTCCAAACAGTAACGGTAAGGGAGGCAGCATGGGCTACAACGTGAAGCAGCTTGAAAAACGCCGTATCGCCGGTTTCCATCTGGTGGGGCCGTGGGATGAAAAAGTCAAACAGGGTTTCCAGCAGTTGTTGATGTGGGTCGATCATCACCACATCCAGCCGCTGGAGTGGATCTGCGCTTATTACGATAACCCGGACGAAGTGCCGCCAGAAAAACTGCGCTGCGACGTAGCGATTACCGTCGACAGCGCGTTTCAGGTGCCGGCGAACAGCGAAGGGGTCATCACTACCGAAATTCCCGGCGGGCAGTATGCCGTTGCGCATGCCCGGGTCTACAACGAAGAGTTTGAGCAGTGCTGGGATCGCTTTTTCGATGAGTTACTGAGCGATCAGTCGTTGCAGATTGCCGCCGGGCCCTGCTTTGAGGTCTACCAGAACGACGGGCAAAGCGATGGCTACTGGGAAATCGACATGCATATCCCGGTGGAGCCAAAAGTACTTTAACGCGTCGGGCAAGATAAAAGAGGCGACAGTCGGCATTTGTCTGCCTCTTTTTTGTTTTAAACAGTGATTCACGCCACGGAAAAATCGCTACAATTTCGCTTTTGCAGACTGGAGAGCGGCAGTGCGTCGCGATAAATCACTCAGCCCTTTCGAAATTCGTCTTTACCGCCACTACCGCATCGTGCACGGTTTACGCGTGATGCTGGCCTTTATCCTGACGTTTTTGTTGATCCGTCTGTTGAGCGTACCAGAGGGCACCTGGCCGCTGATCACGCTGGTTGTGTTGATGGGGCCGATCTCATTCTGGGGGAATGTGGTACCGCGGGCGTTTGAACGTATTGGCGGTACGATTTTTGGCGCAGTGCTTGGCCTGATCGCTTTAAAATTAGAGCTGATCTCACTGCCGGTTATGCTGTTGTGGTGTGCCGCAGCCATGTTCCTCTGCGGCTGGCTGGCGCTGGGGAAAAAACCCTACCAGGCCCTGTTGATTGGCATCACGCTGTCGGTGGTGGTTGGCGCGCCGCCCGGTGATATGCATACCGCGTTGTGGCGCAGCGGCGATGTGATTATCGGTTCACTGCTGGCGATGTTATTTACCGGTATCTGGCCGCAGCGCGCCTTTCTGCACTGGCGTATCCAGATGGCAAGTTTTGTGACCGCGTTTAACCGGGTCTATCAGGCGGGCTTCTCCCGTAATCTGGTTGATCGTCCCCGGCTGGAAAAACATCTGCAAAAGATCCTCAACGATGTGGTGAAAATGCGTGGGCTGATTACACCGGCCTGTAAAGAGACGCATATTCAGAAAGCGATTTTTGAGGCTATCCAGACGGTCAGCCGCAATATGGTATGTATGCTGGAACTGCAAATCAACGCACACTGGAGCTCACGCGCCAGCCATTTCGTGATGATTAATGCCCGGACGTTGCAGGAAACGCAGCAGATGACACAACAGACGCTGTTGACCATTGCGCATGCGTTGTATGAAGGCAACCCGCAGCCCATTCTCGCCAATACGGAAAAACTGAATGAGATTGTCGCTGAGCTTCGCCAGCTAAGCGAGGCGCATAAAGGCGATGCGCTGGCCGAAACAGCGATCCACGGTTATGTCTGGTTGAGTATGGAACTGGCGCGCCAGCTGGAACTGTTGTCGCATTTGATCTGTCGCGCCCTGCGCAAATAAGCGACAGATAACCATTTGCTTCAGTCAGGTTGTTTCGATTCAGCATGGTTTGAGGTTATGATAGCGAAAAGGAAAAATCATTGTCATCTGCAGCGGCTTTGAGTTAGGTTTGCCTCCATGCCGTTGCTTTAACGAATCCGAATCTCACATAATCAGGGGTGTAAAAATGGAAACGAATAAGCCTTCATTCCAGGACGTACTGGAATTTGTGCGTCTGTTCCGCCGTAAAAACAAATTGCAGCGCGAAATCCAGGACGTCGAGAAGAAGATCCGTGATAACCAGAAGCGCGTACTGCTGCTGGACAACCTGAGCGACTACATCAAGCCAGGCATGAGTGTTGAAGCTATTCAGGGCATTATCGCCAGCATGAAAACCGACTACGAAGACCGCGTTGATGACTACATCATCAAAAACGCCGAGCTGTCGAAAGAACGTCGCGACATTTCCAAAAAGCTCAAAACCATGGGTGAACTGAAAGCAGGTGATGCGAAAGCAGAGTAACCCGCTTGAGCGGTGAGAGGTTTGCCTCTCACCGTTATGTTACCCCTCCCGCCACCATTTTCAGCAGGAAGTTCTGCGGCCAGTGCGCCAGCAGTTTCATCTCTTTAAGCCAGCCGCGTACCGCCTCCACATCATGACGATCACTGTCGAGCAACAGCCCGACCACGCTGCCGCTGTGAGCAACATTCAGACCGTACAGATCCCCTCGTTCCACCAGACGCAACAGCGTATTAAATGCCGGCTTGGGCAGTAACGCCTGGCTGGCGATGGCGCTAATGGTTGCCGCTTCGCCGAGCAGCGTCGCGTTGTTCTCTGCGCAGGCTTGCTGCAACTTACCCCAGGCGCTTTCCAGCGCGGTGGCATTCTCCTGCAGGATCTGCTGGCGCGGCAGGCGATGGTAATCCGCGGTAGTCAGCGTAAGCGGGCTTTCCAGCACCAGTACCTCCACCTGCGGCAGGCCTCCACAGTGGATTTGCGTACCGGCCGTATTGTGATCAAACAACGTCAACTGCGGGAAGAGGGTGCTGTCGGTCGGTTCCAGTGCCACGCACAATTGTGCCAGCGTGCGTTCATCAAGGGGGAGTTGCAAATGGCGGGCGGTTGCGACAGCGGTCGCAGCAATATCCGCAGTGCTGCTCGCCATCCCTTTCGCCACCGGAATGGTGGAGTGACACGCAATGCGCAGAGTTTGTCCCAATCCTGGCGGCAGTTGCCAGTGAGCAAGCAACTGACGGACCATCGCACGGGTGAGTGGGCGCTCATCATTACGTGGCTTACCGCTGGTAACCTCGACACAGCTATACCAATCCACCGGACAGGAAACCAGCTTTTCACTGCCAAGGATCCAGCCCTGGATAAGTTCACCGCAGGATGCGGGACACTGAGCCTGTGCCACAGCGCTGCTCCTTAAAAATAAAAGCCCGGATAGTGTCACTTTGCTCCGTCGAACGCCAGCGTTTCCCAACGTGTCGCCGCCGTCTCCCTTTTGTTGCTGCTGTGGGCAGGTGCGAAGAGGGGCAAACATACCACAGAGCCAGCGCTGCGCTATATCATTGTCAGTGGGATTTACCGGGAAAGCGTAGCAGTGCATTTTTACCGGACCCTTAATGAGTGAAGTAAATTATTTCCCCCCTCTCTGGGAACGGGAATCAACCACCGGGATCTGCACGCATAAAAAACTCTCTCACTGCGGTGGATGTGCAACCGGCAGGGTGGCAGTTAAGGATTTTCTCACACCGGTTATTTTTCACTCATTGCGCTAAACCTATCCGTTAACAACGCAAACATTTCGTGTGCAGAATCATGCAAATGATAGCAGCGATAAAATTCCCAACACCCGCAAGGGTTTCGCCAGATGCTGGATATATCAGGCTTCGTTCAGCGTGGTAAGCAATAAATTGTTATAGCGCAACAAAATAGTGATCCCATGCCGTTAAACTGAATCCGTTTTTATTTCCCTGATGCGATAAAGTGCATCAGGGAAAAATCAGGGTGATAGTTCTTTGCCGTGATTATTATTCTATCAGGTTACGCCGCAATATAATGCGGCAGGGAAGGGGGTGAAATTCCCCCGCAGCCCCCGCTGCTGTGATGCTGACAACCCCGTATGGCCACTGATCGCACGATCGGGAAGGGCGGGTGAGGATGACGCTAAGCCAGAAGACCGACCTGATCAGATATTTATCAACAACTTCGGTGGGAAGCGTGTTGCTCAGAGGCGTACAGTCGAAAGACTGGACTGACGCGCGTCCTGACTTCATCTTTCCGCCGGTAACGGGGTTTCAGGAATGTCAGACAGGCGCAGCGCTTTTATTCTTGCCGGAACCGGTAGCGGCTGTGGTAAAACCACCGTCACCCTTGGGCTGCTGAAGGCGTTACAGCAGTCTGGCCTGCGCGTACAACCTTTCAAAGTCGGCCCGGACTACCTCGACACCGCCTGGCATACCGCCGTTACGGGAGTTTTCTCGCGTAATCTCGACAGTTTTATGCTGCCTGCACCCACCCTCAATGCCCTTTTTACTGAACATCTGCTCGCTGCCGACGTAGCGGTGATCGAAGGCGTGATGGGGCTGTATGACGGGTATGGCACCGATCCCCACTACTGCAGCAGCGCGGCTCTGGCGAAACAACTTGGCGTACCGGTGATCTTGTTGGTGGACGGCAAAGCTGTCTCCACCTCCATTGCTGCCACGGTCATGGGCTTTCAGCATTTCGATCCGCAGTTACCCATTGCCGGGGTGATCATCAACCGTGTGAACAGCGACAGCCATTATCAATTACTGAAACACGCCATTGAACGTTATTGCGGGTTGCCGGTGCTGGGTTATGTGCCGACGGTGGCGGGCGTGGCGCTACCGGAGCGCCAGCTCGGGCTGGTGACCGCACGGGAATCGGTGATTGATACCCCGGCATGGCGCGACTTTGCTCTGCGCCTGCAACAGACGGTTGATATCCATCAACTGCTCGCCCTGAGTAAGATTGACACCTTACCGCAGGGCACATCGCCCGCGCTGCCATCACTGGCGGGGGCCGGGCTGACGTTGGCGCTCGCTGACGATGAAGCGTTCAATTTTTACTACCCCGATAATCTGCAACTGCTGGCGCGTGCGGGCGTGCGCATTGTGCGTTTTAGCCCCCTGCATGACAACGCGTTGCCGGAGTGCCAGATGCTATGGCTGGGTGGCGGCTATCCGGAACTGCATGCCCACACCCTTTCGGAAAACAGAGCCATGCTGGAGGCCATTCGGGACGCGCACCGGCGTGGCGTGGCCATTTATGCCGAATGTGGCGGGCTGATGTACCTCGGTTCTTCGCTCCGCGATGCAGACGGCGTGTGCTGGCCGATGGCAAACGTCATTCCAGGCCACAGTGAGATGGGCAGGCGCCTGACCCGGTTTGGCTACTGTGAAGCACGCGCCACCCGCCAGACACTGCTTGCCGCCGCAGGAGAAACGCTGCGCGGCCATGAGTTTCACTACTCTGATTTCACCGCGCAGCGTGAATGTGTGCTGGATTGCCACAAAACCCGTGATGGCGAAGTGCTGTCACGCTGGCAGGGCGGCTGGCAGGTGGGTAATACCTTTGCCAGTTATTTGCATCTTCATTTTGCGCAACGCCCGCAAATGCTCAACCACTGGTTCGCCGCCGCGAGGCACAGCCAATGACGCTGCTGGCATGGTGTGCAGCTTTTTTACTGGATCGTCTGCTTGGCGACCCGCAGCACTGGCCGCACCCGGTGCGCTGGATAGGCGCGTTGATCACCCTGAGTCAGCGGGCGGTGCGCCGTTGCTGCCACAGCGATACGGCGTTACGCGTCGGGGGCGGGGTGATGTGGCTGGTGGTTGTCGGGGCGAGCTGGGGCGTTGCGTGGGGCATTTTATCGCTGGCGGCCGCTGTTCACCCGTGGTTCGGCTGGTGCGTGGAAGTATGGATGATCTACACCACGCTGGCGGCACGTTGCCTGGCAGATATGGCGCGCAACGTCGAACGCGCACTGCGTTATGGTTCACTCAGCGACAGCCGTAAACAGCTGTCGTGGATTGTCGGGCGCGATACCTCGCAACTGCAACCGCCGCAAATCACCCGGGCGGTTGTCGAGACGGTGGCAGAAAACACCGTCGATGGGGTGATTGCGCCCCTGTTCTTTTTGCTGGTGGGCGGCGCACCGCTGGCGATGGCCTACAAAGCCGTGAATACACTGGATTCGATGGTCGGTTACAAGCATGAAAAATACCGCGCCATCGGGATGGTCAGCGCGCGGCTGGACGATGCCGCGAACATCCTTCCTGCCCGTTTGAGCTGGGTACTGCTGAGCATTGCGGCCCTGCTCTGCGGCAATCATGCCCGTGAGGCATTACGCATTGGCTTTCGCGACCGACGCAACCACAGCAGCCCGAACTGCGCCTGGCCGGAAGGCACCGTTGCCGGTGCGCTGGGTGTGCGCCTTGGCGGGCCGAATAACTACTTCGGCGAGCGCGTCGAAAAACCCTGGATCGGAGATGAACGCCGCGCCATTGACGCAGACGACATTCCGCGAACAATTCGATTGATGTGGGTCGCCTCCACGCTGGCATTGGCGCTGTTTGTGCTGGTGCGTTATGCGTTGGCGGGAGCCTGAGGATAAAACAGATGGATTACTTGCAGCAACCGCAGGCTATTGAAGCCAGGAGTTTTGTCATCATTGGCGACATCATTACCCAAACCCGCCCGGAATACCGCTTTGCCAGCCCACTGCATGAAGCCGTGATCAAACGGGTGATCCACACCACTGCCGATTTTGACTGGCTGGACATCCTGTGGTTTTCCGCCGACGCGCTGGAAGGCCTGTGCAGCGCCATTACCCGCGGCTGCACGCTCTATACCGATACCACCATGGCGCTCTCCGGCATTAACAAAACGCTGCTGGCGCACTTTGGCGGGGAAGTACGCTGCTATATCTCCGATCCGCGCGTGGTGCGCCGTGCCAAAGCGGACGGCATCACACGTTCAATGGCGGCAGTCGATTTAGCGTTGGGTGAAGAGGGCGAAAAAGTTTTTGTCTTCGGTAATGCGCCGACAGCGCTGTTTCGTCTGCTCGAACACCAGGCGCAAGTTAGCGGCGTGGTGGGCGTACCGGTCGGTTTTGTTGGCGCGGAAGAGTCGAAAGAGGCGCTGGTTGCAAGCGGTTTACCCGCCATTGCCGCCCGTGGGCGCAAAGGGGGCAGCAACGTTGCGGCGGCCATCATCAATGCGCTGCTCTACCAGTTGCGGGAGGCACAATGAGCGAACCGGCGTTTGATGCTCCGGTGTGGCATAACGGAAAAGCACTTCGCAAAGGTTATACCACCGGGTCCTGCGCCACGGCGGCCGCGAAAGTCGCCGCGCTGATGGTGCTGCGTCAGCACATCATCCATCAGGTTTCCATTGTCACGCCCTCTGGCGTCACCTTGCATCTCAACGTGGAGTCGCCTCATATCGAAGGGCAACAAGCCCTGGCCGCGATACGCAAAGATGGCGGTGACGATGTGGATGCGACTCACGGCATGCTGATTTTTGCCCGTGTGGCGTTAAACGACAGCGGGGACATAACGCTGCGTGGCGGCGAAGGCGTAGGGCGAGTTACCCGCAAAGGCATCGGCCTTGCGATAGGCGAAGCGGCGATCAATCGCACGCCGCGGCAGACCATTGAAGCCGCTGTCCGCGAGGTGATTGGCCCGACACGTGGCGCTGAGGTGGAAATTTTCGCCCCGGAAGGGGAAGCGCGGGCAAAGAAAACCTACAACGGGCGGCTTGGTATTCTGGGTGGCATTTCGATTATCGGCACGACCGGCATTGTCACGCCCATGTCGGAAGAGAGCTGGAAACGGTCACTGTCGCTGGAGCTGGAACTGAAACGCGCAGCCGGCATGGAGCGGGTGATTCTGGTTCCCGGCAACCACGGCGAACGCTTTGCCCGTGAGCAGCTTGGCGTGTCGGGCGAGCTTGTGGTGACAATGAGTAACTTCGTTGGCTACATGATTGAAGAGGCGGTACGGCTCGGGTTCAGGCAGGTCGTCCTGATTGGCCACCCCGGCAAACTGGTGAAAATTGCCGCCGGGATCTTCCATACCCACAGCCATATTGCCGACGCACGTATGGAAACCCTGGTGGCGCATCTGGCTCTTCTCGGCGCTCCTCACGCGTTACTGCTGGCCGTGAGCGAATGCGACACCACTGAAGCGGCGATGGAGCATATCGACGCGGCCGGATTCAGTCACCTTTACGATCGCCTGGCAACGCGCATTTGTCAGCGTATAGAGCAGATGCTGCGTTTCACCCGCCAGCCGCCACAATGCGATGCCGTGATGTTCTCCTTTGATAACACGGTGCTGGGCAGCAACCGCCCGCTGGAAACTATCGCAAGGGAGCTGCAATGTTAACCGTCGCAGGAATGGGGCCAGGCAACCTTGCCTTAATGACGCCCGCAGCTTTAGACGCCGTAGCCCAGGCGGACGTGCTGGTCGGCGGAAAGCGCCATCTGGCGCAGTTTCCCGCTTTCGGTGGTGAGAAACGTGCGCTGGATGCGGATATCCCCGGTTTACTGACCTGGCTGGAGCAGCAAGCCGCCCGCCGTGTGGTGGTGCTGGCGTCTGGCGACCCGCTGCTGTATGGCATTGGCACCCGTCTGGTGGCGCATTTTGGCATTCAACGGCTGCGCATCATTCCTGGCATTAGCGCCGCTCAGTATCTCTGCTCACGCACGGGGATTGATATGAACGACATCTGGCTTACCAGCAGCCACGGGCGCGACGTGGATTTTGCGCGGCTTGTGCGTGAGCGAAAAGTGGCGATGGTCACCGACGCGCACTGTGGCCCGAAAGCCATTGCCGATGCCCTGATTGCGCGTGGCGCGGCAGATCGCTGGCTGGTGATCGGTGAAAACCTGGGCATGGACAATGAGCGTATCCACCGGGTACGCCCGGCGGATGTCCTGGAGCAATACGCGATGAATGTGGTGGTGATCCTCAATGAAAGATGAGCTGTTTATTCGTGGCGAAAAAGTGCCGATGACCAAAGAAGCGGTACGTGCGCTGGCGCTGTCGAAACTGGCACTGCAGCATGCGCACCACTTGATTGATATCGGGGCGGGGACGGGCAGCGTCTCGATTGAGGCGGCGCTAACGCACCCACAACTGCGGGTCACGGCCATTGAACGTAACCCCGCGGCGCTCGGTTTACTGGAAGAGAACTGTCTGCGTTTTGCCTGCCGCAATATCGCCATTGTGGCCGGGGTTGCGCCACTGTTTGTCGATCAGACCGCAGACGCCGTATTCATGGGCGGCAGCGGCGGCAATCTGACGCAACTGATTGACTGGTCTTTGGCGCAGTTGCACCCCGGTGGTCGATTAGTGATGACTTTTATTTTGCAGGAGAACCTCAACACCGCGCTGGCGCACCTGGCCTCTTGCCCGGTAATCGCGCTGGATTGCCAGCAAATTCAGGTTTCGCTGCTGACCGGGCTTGGCAGCGGTCACTACTTTAAACCCCATAATCCCGTTTTTTTGATTTCCTGCGAAAAGGAGAAGCGCCATGGCTGACAACATGTCGGCAAGCACTGTGTGGTTTGTTGGTGCCGGGCCGGGCGACAAGGAGTTGATCACCCTCAAAGGGTATCGACTGCTGCAACAGGCGCAGGTGGTGATTTACGCCGGATCGCTGATCAATACCGAACTGCTGACCTATTGCCCGCCGGGAGCGGAGTGCCATGACAGCGCGGAACTGCACCTTGAACAAATTATTGACCTGATGGAAGCCGGGGTGAAACAAGGCAAAGTGGTGGTGCGCCTGCAAACCGGCGATGTGTCGCTGTATGGATCCGTTCGCGAACAGGGTGAAGTATTAACCCGCCGTGGCATTGACTGGCAGGTGGTGCCGGGGGTTAGCGCATTTTTGGGCGCAGCAGCAGAACTGGGGGTCGAGTACACCGTCCCGGAAGTGTCACAAAGCCTGATTATCACCCGGCTGGAAGGGCGCACCCCGGTCCCGCCGTGCGAACAACTGGAAGCCTTTGCCCGCCATCAGACCTCAATGGCTATCTACCTCTCCGTGCAGCGCATTCATCGCGTGGCGGAGCGCTTAATCGAAGGCGGTTACCCGCCGAACACACCGGTGGCGGTGATCTATAAAGCCACCTGGCCGGAGAGCCAGACCGTGCGCGGCACGCTGGCGGATATTGGTGACAAGGTTCGCGAGGCCGGGATCCGCAAAACCGCGTTGATCCTCGTCGGCGCATTTCTCGGTGAGGAGTACCACTACTCCCGACTCTACGCGGCGGACTTTAGCCATGAATACCGTAAAGCCTGACTCTGTTGCGCTGTTCTGCCTGACGCCAGGCGGCAAGGCGCTGGCTGAACGCCTGAAACCGGCGCTGCCTGTGACCTGTTTTACCAGCGAAGCGCTGCACTCGCCAGGATTTGTTGCTTTTGACGGCGGCTTTGCTCACGCCCTGCGCGAGGCATTTCGCCACGCTTCGGCAATCATTTTCATTGGCGCGACCGGCATTGCCGTGCGCGTTCTCGCGCCGCTGGTGAACGACAAATTTAGCGATCCGGCGGTGATCGTTATTGATGAGCGGGGCCAGCATGTGATTAGCCTGCTCTCCGGTCACTACGGCGGCGCAAATGCACTGGCGCGTTACCTGGCCGGGGTACTGGGGGCCGATCCGGTGATCACCACCGCGACCGATGTCAATGAAATGGCGGCACTGGACATGCTGGCCATTCAGTTGGATGCGCGTATGGCGGATTTACGCCCGGCGGTGAAAGAAGTCAACCACATGCTGGTGAGCGGTAAACGCGTTGGCTTGTGGTGCGAAAAGGCGCTGCAAGAAGAGCTCGACAGGTGCGATACGCGCGGGTTTATACCTGTGGCAGATCTCAGCGTGCTACCCGAACTGGATGGCCTTGTCTGCGTTACCACCCAGGCGACATTACCTGCGTCTGGCGTGCCACTTTACAAACTGGTGCCAAAACGGGTGGTTGCCGGCATTGGCTGCCGTCGTAATACGCCGTTTGAACTGCTCCTGACGTTGCTACAACGGCAGTTGCTGGCGCACCACTTCGATCCGCTGGCGCTGCGTGCCATCGGCAGCATCACCCTGAAAAAGGATGAGCACGGGCTAAACGCGCTGGCGCAGCGGTTGCACGTACCGTTCGAGGTTTTTACTGCCGAGGCGCTGCGTCAGCATGAGCACCATTTTCCCGCTTCAGACTTCGTGCGGCAAGCCGCCGGGGTCGGCAGCGTGTCCGGCCCGGCCGCATGGCTCATGTGCCAGGGGCACAGGGTGGGCGAAACCCTGCGTGAGCAGGGCGTGACTATTACTTTGGGAGTATCACACTGATGTTAACCGTAATCGGGATTGGCCCGGGCTCGCAGGCGATGATGACCATGGAGGCCGTGGAAGCCTTGCAGGCGGCGGAGATTGTCGTCGGTTATAAAACGTATACCCATCTGGTGAAGGCGTTTACCGGCGATAAGCAGGTGATCAAAACCGGCATGTGCAAAGAGATTGAGCGCTGCCAGGCAGCCATTGAACTGGCGCAAGCCGGGCACAACGTGGCGTTGATCAGCAGCGGCGACGCTGGCATTTACGGCATGGCCGGGCTGGTGCTGGAACTGGTCAGTAAGCAGCAACTGGATGTGGAGGTGCGTCTGGTGCCGGGCATGACCGCCAGTATTGCCGCCGCTGCGCTGCTGGGTGCGCCGTTAATGCACGACTTTTGTCACATCAGCCTCAGCGATCTGATGACGCCCTGGTCGGTGATTGAAAAACGCATTGTTGCTGCCGGTGAAGCAGATTTTGTTATCTGTTTCTACAACCCGCGTAGTCGTGGTCGCGAAGGCCACCTTGCGCGGGCATTTGAATTGCTGGCGGCCAGCAAAAGCGCCAGTACCCCGGTTGGGGTAGTGAAATCCGCTGGTCGTAAAAAAGAAGAGAAATGGCTGACCACACTGGGCGACATGGATTTTGCCCCGGTGGATATGACCAGCCTGGTGATCGTCGGCAACCGCGCGACCTATGTGCAAAACGGCCTGATGATCACCCCCAGGGGGTACACCTTGTGATGGCCGGAGAAGTACTGGTGATTGGCGGCACCAGCGACGCACGCCATATCTGCCAGCAACTGGATGCGTCCGGGGTGTCGTATACCTTATCGGTGGCGACACCGACCGGGCAGCAACTTGCCGGAAATATTCGTGGTCAGGTGCGTTGCGGTCGTCTGGACATGCACGACATGGTGGCCTGGTTGCAACAAAACCGCACACGCTGGGTGATCGACGCCTCTCACCCGTATGCCGACGTCGTGAGCCGCAATATTGCGCTGGCCTGCGCGCAGGCAAAGGTGCTGTTAAGCCGTTATCAGCGACCGGAACAACAGCCGGATTTTGCCCACCCTCTGCTGTTTAACGTCGCCACCCTGGAAGCCGCGTGTGACAAAGCCCGCGAGCTGGGGGAGCGCGTTTTGTTGACCACCGGCAGTAAAGATCTGGCGCGCTGGCGGGCTGGTCTGCCCGGCAAAACGCTGTTGGCGCGCGTGTTGCCAGTGCCGGATGTTCTGGCGCAGTGCGCAGCGTTGGGGTTTGGCGTCGGCGAAATCTTCGCGCTCTGCGGCCCGTTCAGCGCGGAATTTAACGCGGCCTTTTACCGCCAGTCCCGGGTTGACGTGATGATCACCAAAGCCTCGGGGGCAGAAGGGGGGTATCTGGAAAAGGTTTTGCCCGCGCTGGATGCTGGCATCCCGTGCATTGTAATTGCCCGCCCGCAGCCTGCGGTGATGGGGGAGGAGTTACTCGAGAGTCAGGACGCATTTTCGCAGCGTTTGCGGCGCTGGCTGGCGGCACAGTGAAGGAGAAAACATGAAAAAAGCACTTCTGGTAGTGAGTTTCGGCACCAGTTATCACGATACCTGTGAGAAAAACATCGTCGCCTGCGAACGTGAACTGGCGGCCAGTTGCCCGGATCGCACGCTTTTTCGCGCGTTTACCTCCGGCATGATCATTCGCAAACTGAAGCAGCGCGACAATGTGCATATCGACACGCCACTGGAGGCGCTGCAAAAGCTGGCGGATGCCGGTTATCAGGATGTGGCGATCCAGTCGCTGCACATTATCAACGGTGATGAATATGAAAAAATCGTCCGTGAAGTTCAGGCGCTGCGCCCGCTGTTTCAGCGGCTGGTGATTGGCGCACCGCTGCTCAGCAGCCATGACGATTACCTGCATCTGATGCAGGCGCTTTCACGCCAGATGCCGATGATTGGCCACGATGAGCGCGTGGTATTTATGGGGCATGGCGCCAGCCATCACGCCTTTTCTGCCTACGCCTGCCTTGACCATATGATGGCAGCGCACCGCTTCCCCGCGCGGGTTGGCGCGGTGGAAAGCTACCCGGAAATCGATCAACTGATTGACGAGCTGCGCCATCAGGACGTTAAGGCCGTGCATTTAATGCCGTTGATGCTGGTTGCGGGCGATCACGCGATTAACGACATGGCATCGGAGGATGACGATTCTTGGAAAACGCAATTTGAACGGGTTGGCATCGCCGCCACGCCATGGCTGCAAGGACTGGGGGAAAATGCCGACGTACGGGCGATGTTTGTTGATCATCTGCAACAAGCGCTGGCACAGAAAATGGAGGCCGCAGCATGAGCGGTAAGCTTTACGCCTTGAGCACCGGGCCAGGCGCAGCCGATCTGATCACCGTGCGCGGCGCACGCCTTCTTGGGCAGCTCGATGTGCTCTACGCCCCCGCCGGGCGCAAAGGCGGCGACAGCCAGGCGTTGTCAATTGTGCGTGAATACCTGGGTGAACAGACGGAAGTACGCTGTTGCCACTTCCCCATGAGCGCCGACAGCGCGGAAAAAGAAGCCGTGTGGAATGACGTTGCCACTGCGATGAACGCAGACGTGCAGGCCGGAAAGCAGGTCGGTTTTATCACCCTTGGCGATGCCATGTTGTTCAGCACCTGGGTGTTTTTGCTGCAACGTCTGCCGCACCTTGAATTACTGGAAATTGTTCCGGGGGTGACGTCGTTTGCCGCCATTGCGGCCCGCACACAGATGCCGCTGGCGATGGAGCAACAGTCGCTGGGCGTTATCTCCTGTACCGCTCCCGAGACGGACATTCGCCAGGCGTTGCACCATCACGACAGCCTGGTGTTGATGAAAGTGTATGGCCGCTTTGGACGCATCAAAGCATTGCTGATGGAAGCCGGTTTGCTCGACTGCGCGCTGATGATGGCCGAAGCGACACTGCCGGGGGAACAATGCTGGCGGCAGCTCGGTGAGGTCAGCGACGACCAGCCGCTACCCTATTTTTCCACTATCCTGGTGAATAAAGGAGTGAAGGGATGATCGCGCAAGGTCTGAAACGGCTGTCATTCAGCGGCCTGGCGGCAGCGTTGCTGCTGATGGTGGTGCCGCAAGAAGCGTTTGCCATGCACATCATGGAGGGGTTTTTGCCGCCCTTGTGGGCGCTGGCATGGTGGATGCTGTTTCTGCCGTGCCTGTGGTACGGGCTGGTGTGTCTGCGCCGCATTGTGGCGGAAGATAACAACCAGAAAGTGCTGCTGGCGCTGTGTGGTGCGTTTATTTTTGTCCTGTCGGCGTTAAAAATCCCCTCGGTAACGGGCAGTTGTTCGCACCCTACTGGCGTTGGCCTGGCGGTGATTATGTTTGGCCCCGGCGTCGTGGCGGTGTTGGGCGCGATTGTGCTGCTGTTCCAGGCGCTGTTGCTGGCGCACGGTGGCCTGACAACGCTTGGCGCAAACGGTATGTCGATGGCGGTAATTGGCCCGGTGATGGGTTACCTGGTGTGGAAACTGGCCTGCCGCGCGAGGGTTCGCCGCGATGTGGCGGTGTTCCTTTGCGCCATGCTGGCGGATCTGGTGACTTACTTTGTTACGTCAGTACAGCTTGGGGTGGCCTTTCCGGACCCGCAACAGGGCGCCAGCGGATCGATCGTCAAATTTATGGGTATCTTCTGCCTGACGCAAATCCCGATTGCTCTCGCTGAAGGATTACTGACGGTGATGATTTACGAGCAGCTTACGAAACGTCAGCTGCTGAGCGTGCGGGGGCATTAAGGTGAAAAAAACAGTGATGTTACTGGCAATGGTGGTGGCGCTGATGGTATTGCCCTTTTTTATTAATCACGGCGGTGAATATGGCGGCGCTGACGGTGAGGCAGAAAGCCAGATCCTGGCCCTTGCTCCGCATTATCAACCGTGGTTCCAGCCCCTGTACGAACCCGCCAGCGGTGAGATCGAAAGCCTGTTGTTCACCCTGCAGGGTTCGATTGGTGCAGCGGTGATTTTCTACATCCTTGGCTATATGAAAGGCAGGCAGCGTGATCGCGACCGCGCTTGATCGGCTTAGTTACCAGAGCCGCTGGTATGCGGTGGCACCCGAGCGTAAGTTACTGTTCTGGCTGGTAATAATGGCACTGGCATTGACCCTGCCGCCGTTTGGGCAGGCTATGTTGCTGGCGCTACTGGCGGCTTTCACCTGCTGGCTGCTGCGCATCTCGCTGCGGCGCTGGCTACGCTGGATGGCGATCCCGATTGGTTTTTTGCTGGTGGGTGTGGTGACCATCCTGTTCAGCATTACCCCCGAACCGCAACAGGTGATATTCGGCGTGCAGATGGGCAGTGTGTGGCTGGGGGTGACGCCGGAAGGGCTGGCGGCGGCGAACGGCACGCTGTGGCGCAGTCTGGCTGCGCTGGCAGCCACGTTCTGGCTGGTGCTGAATTTACCTTTCCCGCAATTGATCCTGCTACTGAAACGTGGGCGTGTGCCGCGTCTGTTGACCGAGCAAATCCTGCTGACCTGGCGTTTTATCTTTATTCTGCTGGACGAAGCGGCGGCGATCCACCGGGCGCAGACGCTGCGTTTTGGCTACCGAACCCTGCCGCAGGGTTACCGTTCGCTGGCGATGCTGGTTGGTCTGTTATTTACCCGCGTGCTGTTGCGTTATAAAGCGATGGCGATCACGCTGGATATCAAACTTTATCAGGGTGATTTTCACCTGTAAGGATATGGCATGCTGGTCACCGATAACCTGTGGTTCAGTTACCAGGATGAACCGACGCTGAAAGGGTTGACCCTCGACTTTTCCCGCCAGCCGGTCACCGGCCTGGTGGGAGCCAATGGCTGCGGCAAATCGACGCTGTTTATGAACCTGAGCGGCATTTTGCGCCCGCAACAAGGGGCAGTGTTGTGGCAGGGTAAACCGCTGGACTACAGCAAGCGTGGCTTGCTGGCGTTGCGCCAGCAAGTGGCAACGGTATTTCAGGATCCCGATCAGCAAATTTTTTATACCGATATCGACAGTGACATAGCCTTTAGCCTGCGTAACATTGGCGTACCGGAAGAGGATATTGCCCACCGCGTTGACGATGCGCTGACGCTGGTCGATGCGCACTCTTTCCGCCAACAGCCGATTCAGTGCCTGAGCCATGGGCAGAAAAAACGTGTCGCTATCGCTGGTGCGCTGGTATTACAGGCGCACTATTTGCTGCTGGATGAGCCGACCGCCGGGCTGGATCCTGCCGGGCGAACCCAGATGATAAACATCATTCGGCGTATTGTGGCGCAGGGCAATCATGTGGTGATTTCCAGCCATGACATTGATTTGATTTATGAAATCTGCGATGCAGTGTATGTGCTGCGTCGCGGAGAATCGCTGGCGCAGGGGACGCCGGGCGACGTATTTGCCCGCCGGGCGTTGATTGAAGCGGCCGGTCTGACACAGCCCTGGCTGGTGAAACTGCACAGCGAGCTGGGAATGCCGCTGTGCAAAAGCGAAGATGAATTTTTTGCCCGGATGCGGGCAATGCCGGTTAAGGAGGCGTCATGACGCAGGCAATTATGCTGCAAGGCACCGCGTCGGATGTGGGCAAGAGCGTGCTGGTCGCGGGGTTGTGCCGTATTTTTTATCAGGATGGGCGAAAGACCGCGCCGTTTAAATCGCAGAACATGGCGCTGAATTCCGGCATAACACCGGAGGGCCAGGAGATGGGGCGTGCACAAATTTTCCAGGCTGAAGCGGCAGGTATTGAACCGGATGTGCGCATGAACCCGGTGTTACTGAAACCGACCAGCGACAGGAAAGCGCAGGTGGTGCTAATGGGTAAAGTCGCCACCAATATGGACGCCGTAAGCTATCACGCCTATAAACCCCGCTTGCGCGAGCAAATTATTGGGGTGTACCAAAGCCTTGCAAGCGAGTATGACGTGCTGGTACTGGAAGGGGCTGGCAGCCCGGCGGAGATTAACCTGCGCGATCGCGATATCGTTAATATGGGCATGGCAGAAATGGCAGGGTGCCCGGTGATCCTGGTGGCAGATATCGACCGGGGCGGCGTTTTTGCCGCGATTTACGGTACGCTGGCGTTGTTGCAGGAGCATGAGCGCTGGCGCGTGAAAGGGGTCATCATCAATAAATTTCGCGGCGATGAGGCGCTGTTAACCCCCGGCATTCAGCAGATCGAAGCGTTGACGGGCGTCCCGGTCATTGGCGTGATGCCGTGGCTGGATGTCGACCTCGAAGATGAGGACGGCGTGGCATTACAACGCGGCAAATACCTGCTTAGCCACGAGCGGGCACTGGATATCGCGGTTGTTCAACTGCCGCATATCGCTAATTTTACCGATTTTAATGCGCTCGCGGCCCAGCCGGATGTTCGCGTGCATTATGCCCGCACCGCCGAGGCGCTGTGCACCGCCGACCTGATTATTCTGCCAGGCAGTAAAAATACGCTGGGCGATCTCAACTGGTTACGGGAAAGCGGGCTGGCAAAAGCGGTGCTTGATGCCCACCGCGCCGGTGTGCCGGTGATCGGCGTGTGTGGTGGTTACCAAATGCTCGGCGAAACCATCATCGATGAGGTGGAGTCCACGCTGGGTACCCAACCAGGGCTGGGATTACTGGAGACGGTCACCCGGTTTGCCCGTGACAAAACCACGATCCGCGTAGAGGCTTGCATGCATGCCTCGTTGCCCGGCTGGCTGGCTTGTTGCAACGGACTGGCGCTGCGCGGCTACGAAATTCACATGGGCGAAACTACCCTGCACAGCGACTGCCAGCCCGCATTGTGGCTGCACAAAAATGGCCACCATGTGGCGGATGGCGCGGTGAGTGCCGACGGGCAGGTGTGGGGGACTTACGTGCACGGTCTGTTCGACAACGATGCGTTTACCCGCGCATTGCTGAACGGCCTGCGCCAGCGTAAAGGACTGCCACCGCTGGACGTAGCGCTGAATTATGCGCACTACAAAGCGCAGCAGTTTGATATTCTCGCCAGCGCCATGCGCAAGCATGTCGATATTGAACGCATTTACCAGATTATGCAGCAGCATCAGGAGCCAGCATGTTAACCCTTGTTACCGGCGGTGCGCGCAGCGGCAAAAGTCGCCATTCGGAGTCGCTGGTTGCCCATGCCACCAGCGTGTTGTACATCGCTACTTCGCAAATTTTCGATGCGGAAATGGCGGCGCGTATCCAGCATCACCGGGAAGACCGCCCGACCCACTGGCGCACCGAGGAGCGCTGGCAACAGCTGGCAGAGATTATTACCCCGCGAAATAACCCCGATGAAGCCGTGCTGCTGGAGTGCATCACCACTCTGGTGACCAATCTGCTGTTTGCCTTTGGCGAAGGTGAAGAGGTCGGGAACTGGGATTACGTTGCGCTGGAAGCCCGCGTGCAGCAAGAGATCGACGCATTGCTTGCCGCCTGTGCGGCCTGCCCGTCGCCCGTGGTGCTGGTAACCAATGAAGTCGGAATGGGCATTGTGCCGGAAAACCGCCTGGCGCGGCACTTCCGGGACATTGCCGGGCGCGTCAATCAACGGCTGGCACAGGCGGCAGATGACGTGTGGCTGGTGGTGTCGGGTATTGGAGTCAAAATCAAATGATCAAATTGTTCTTCGCCACGCTGTCGTTTATCAGCCGTTTACCGGTACCCGGCCGTTGTGTTCAGGGGCTGGATGTGGCGGATTATGTGCGCGGCATTGTGACCTTTCCGCTGGTGGGCGTGCTACTCGGTGCGTTAAGTGGCGGGGTACTGGTGGTGTTGCAACCCTGGTGTGGCGCGCCGCTGGCAGCTTTGTTTGCGGTGCTGACGCTGGCGTTATTAACGGGCGGTTTCCACCTGGATGGTCTGGCCGATACCTGCGATGGCGTTTTTTCCGCCAGGCGGCGGGAAAAGATGCTGGAAATCATGCGTGACAGTCGTCTCGGCACACATGGCGGTCTGGCGCTGGTCTTTGTGCTGGTGGCGAAAATCCTTGTGCTCAGTGAACTGCAATTGCGTGATAGCGCCATGATCGCCTCGCTCGCCGCAGCCTGTGCCGTGGGGCGCGGCGGCTCGGTGTTACTGATGTTCGGCCATCGTTATGCCCGTGAAGAGGGGCTGGGAAACCTGTTTATTGGGAAGGTTTCGGGCAAAGACACCCTGATCACCTTGATCCTCACCGCGTTGATTGTGGCCGGGCTACTCGGCGGTAAAGGCGTTGTGGCACTGCTGGTGACGCTGGCGGCGCTGTTTTTGCTTGGGCTGCTGCTCAAACGAACGCTCGGTGGGCAGACCGGCGACACGTTAGGGGCGGCGATTGAGCTGGGCGAACTGATTTTTCTTCTGGTGCTGTTATAAACAGCACGCAACATAATGAGAAACACCATGCAGACTTTGACGACTTTACTGGCTGGGATCCCCGCGCCCGATGATGTGGCAATGGCACAGGCACAGCAGCATCTTGATGGCTTACTGAAGCCCGTGGGCAGCCTGGGGAGGCTGGAGGCATTAGCCGTCCAGCTGGCGGGGATGCCCGGGCTGAACGGGTTACCGCGAATGCGCGAAAAAGCGATCGTGGTGATGTGCGCCGACCATGGCGTCTGGCATGAAGGGGTGACCGTTTCTCCTCGCGTGGTGACAGCCATTCAGGCGGCAAATATGACCCACGCGACGACTGGCGTCTGCGTTCTGGCCGCGCAGGCCGGGGCGAAAGTGCATGTGCTGGATGTCGGTATTGATGCCGATCCCATTCCCGGCCTGGTCAATATGAAAGTGGCGCGCGGCAGCGGCAATATCGCCACTGGCCCGGCAATGAGTGCGCAACAAGCGGAAGCGCTGCTGCTGGAAACGGTTCACTATACCCGTGAACTGGCGCAGCAAGGGGTGACCCTGTTTGGCGTGGGTGAACTGGGTATGGCGAACACCACGCCAGCGGCAGCCATCGTCAGCGTGTTGACTGGGGAGGCGCCGGGATCCGTGGTGGGTATTGGCGCGAATCTGCCGGAATCCTTGCTGGGGCACAAGGCGGCGGTAGTGCGTAACGCAATAGCAGTTAACCAGCCCGATGCGGCGAACGGGCTTGATGTGCTGGCGAAAGTCGGCGGTTATGATCTGCTGGGCATGGCCGGGGTGATGCTGGGAGCGGCCTCCTGCGGGTTGCCCGTGGTGCTGGACGGTTTCCTCTCCTACGCGTCGGCGCTGGCCGCGTGCAGGATTGCCCCACAGGTAAAACCGTATCTGATCCCCTCACACCTCTCCGCCGAGAAAGGCGCGCGTGTTGCGCTCGAACATCTTGGCCTCGAGCCGTATCTCAATATGGGGATGCGTTTAGGGGAAGGCAGCGGCGCAGCGCTGGCGATGCAACTGGTGGATGCCGCCTGCGCCATTTACCACAACATGGGCACGCTTGCAGACAGTAATATTGTGTTGCCAGAGGGTAAATAACCCGTCTTAACTTTCTGATAATAATGTATTTATCAGGCCTGATCATCCGGCATACTGCCGCGCGCCATCGCCTGTAACAGGGTATCCAGCAAGCCGGGGAAACAGATATCCAGGTCTTCCCGGCGCAGTGAAATCATATTTTCCCGCCCCTGCGGGCGCTGCCACACCACACCGCTATCGCGCAATACGCGCCAGTGATGGGTCATGGTCGATTTCGCCACATCGTCCGGGCGCAGCGCATTACAGCTCAGTTCACTGCCGTCGGCCAGCCGCTTTATGATCGCCAGCCGCAGGGGGTTGCCAAGGGCCAATAGCACATTTTCAAGGCGAAATTGTTCACGTTCTGGGTGGTTAGCGATCATCATTTTCCTGTAGTGGCGGGTACGCGGCAGACATCAATTGCGGACCGCATCGGCGGCTGGGCCGGTACTATACGCAAACTGTATGGCGAAAGCCACGACGTCAATCGTTACGCCATCAATCGTAATAATAGCAAAAATAGTTCGAATATACTCGTACTGTTGTACTATCATAGATGCCGTGAATGAAACGCGGCCAATTCCGGCCGCGAACAAACAGTCAAATGACTAAGGACGCATCATGCCCCGACCCATTCCTCTCGAACGTTATCGCAACATCGGTATCTCCGCGCATATCGATGCCGGTAAAACAACCACCACGGAACGCATCCTGTTTTACACCGGGATGAGCCACAAACTGGGGGAAGTACACGATGGCGCGGCAACAACCGACTGGATGGCGCAGGAGCAGGAACGCGGCATTACCATTACTTCGGCTGCGGTAAGCTGCTTCTGGCCCGGTATGGACCGCGGTTATGAGCCCCATCGCATCAATATTATTGATACCCCAGGGCACGTGGATTTCACGATTGAAGTGGAACGTTCTATGCGGGTACTCGATGGCGCAGTGATGGTGTATGACTCCGTTGGCGGCGTGCAGCCGCAGTCGGAAACCGTATGGCGTCAGGCCAATAAATATCATGTGCCGCGTCTCGCCTTTGTCAACAAAATGGATCGCCCCGGCGCGGACTTCTTCCGCGTGGTGCAGATGATGGTCGACCGGCTGAAAGCCAACCCGGTGCCGATTGTTATTCCGATTGGCGCAGAAGAGCACTTCACTGGCGTGGTGGATCTGATCAAAATGCGCGAAATCATCTGGGATGATGCCACGCAGGGGATGACATTCAGCTACGGCCCGGTGCCGGACGAGTTGCTGGTAACGGCACAGGTGTGGCGTGAAAAAATGATCGCTGCCGCCGCTGAAGCCAGCGAGACATTGATGGATAAATATCTGGAAACGGGTTCGCTGGATGAGGCCGAGATTATCGAAGGTCTGCGTAAACGCACCATTGCGGGTGAGATCCAGCCGATGTTGTGTGGCAGTGCGTTTAAAAACAAAGGCGTTCAACGCATGCTGGATGCGGTCGTCGAGCTAATGCCTTCGCCGCTGGATATTCCTGCCATTCAGGGCGTGGATGAAAAAGGCCGGGTGGCTGAACGTCATGCCAGCGATGACGAGCCGTTCTCGGCGCTGGCATTCAAACTGATGACCGACCCGTATGTAGGCCAGTTGACCTTTATCCGCGTCTATTCCGGCGTGCTGAAAAAAGGGGATGCTGTCTACAACCCGGTCAAAGGTAAGAAAGAGCGCATTGGGCGTATTGTGCAGATGCATGCCAACGATCGCCACGAAGTGGACGAACTGCGCGCAGGCGATATAGCCGCCTGTGTCGGACTGAAGGACGTCACAACGGGCGACACGTTAAGTGACCCGGATACGGTGATCACCCTGGAACGGATGGAGTTTCCGGAGCCAGTGATTTCGCTGGCCATTGAACCGAAAACAAAAGCGGACCAGGAAAAGATGGGCATTGCGCTGCAACGACTGGCCGCTGAAGATCCGTCGTTCCGTCTGCATACTGACGAAGAGTCTGGCCAGACGATCATTTCCGGCATGGGTGAGTTGCACCTGGAAATTATCGTTGATCGGATGAAACGTGAATTCGGCGTGGAGGCGAACATTGGTCGCCCGCAGGTGACTTACCGTGAAACGTTACGCAAAACGGTAAAAGATATTGAAGGCAAATTTGTCCGCCAGTCCGGTGGTAAAGGGCAATATGGGCATGTGGTATTAACACTTGAGCCGCAGGCACCGGGAACGGGCTTTGTATTTGAAGATGCCACCAAGGGCGGCGTGGTGCCGCGCGAGTATATTCCCTCGGTGGAAAAAGGCCTGCGCGAAGCCATGAATAACGGCGTGCTGGCGGGCTATCCGGTTGTCGATGTGAAAGCGATCCTGACATTTGGTTCCTATCACGATGTTGACTCCTCGGAAATGGCCTTCCGTATGGCGGCGATTTTTGGCTTTAAAGAGGGGGCGCGTAAAGCGGACCCGGCGATCCTTGAACCGGTGATGCACGTAGAAGTGGAAACGCCGGAAGAGTACGCCGGTAACATTATGGGCGATCTCTCCTCACGGCGCGGAATGGTGCAGGGCATGGAAGAGCGCTTTGGTAGCCAGATTATTCGGGCAGATGTGCCGCTGGCAGAAATGTTTGGCTACTCCACCACGCTGCGTTCCATGTCGCAGGGGCGTGCAACCTACAGCATGGAGTTCCACCACTACGCGGAGGCGCCGCGCAACGTGGCAGACGATATTATCGCGAGCCGCACCAAAGCCTGACGCATAAGCGACAAAACCCAAACCCCGCTTCGGCGGGGTTTTTATTGTGATCGCTTTCTCGTCCTGACCGAACATCCTGTGTCGTGCATGTTTTTTTGACGCACCAGGCGGGTAACGCCCTGTAAAAAGGGAGAAAAAGGATAAAGCGGGCTATGATATACACATCTTTGCGGTGCCCGAGGAAAGGAACTGATGCGTCGAATTCAATTTTTGTTTTGCCTGTTGGCCCTGCTCTGCGCGTCCCGTGTGCTGGCAGTTAGTTACCCGTTGCCGCCGGAAGGTAGCCGACTGGTGGGCAACCCGCAAATTATCACGGTTCCGCCGGGTAATACGCTGCCGCTGGAAGCTTTCGCGGCGCAATACGGTCAGGGGCTGAGCAATATGCTGGAAGCGAACCCGGACGTCGATCCGTTCCTGCCCAAATCGGGGTCGCAACTGACCATACCGCAGCAAATCATCCTGCCCGCTACCGTGCGAGAAGGCATCGTGGTGAATGTGGCCGAAATGCGCCTCTACTATTACCCGAAAGAGAGCAACACGGTGGAGATTTTACCCATCGGTATTGGCCAGGCCGGGCGAGAAACGCCGCGCAACTGGGTGACGGCGGTCGAGCGTAAGCAGGAAGGGCCGACCTGGAGCCCAACGCCGAATACCCGGCGTGAATATGCCAAAGAGGGGAAAACCCTGCCGGCGTTTGTACCCGCCGGGCCGGATAACCCGATGGGGCTGTACGCCATCTATATTGGTAAGCTCTACGCCATTCACGGCACCAATTCGAATTTTGGTATCGGGCTGCGCGTCAGCCAGGGCTGTATCCGCCTGCGAAACGCAGACATTCAATATTTGTTTGATAACGTGCCTGTGGGGACCAGGGTGCAGATTATCGATCAGCCGGTAAAAACCACCCTCGAACCGGATGGGAGCCGCTGGATTGAAGTCCATGAACCGTTGTCGCGCAACCGCGCGGAGTTTGAATCGACCAATAAAGTGCCGCTGCCCATGTCGCCGGTGCTACGCGCCGCGATGCAGGGTGAAGGGGTGGATGCGAACCGGGCAACTGAAGCGCTCGAACGTCGTTCCGGCATGCCGGTGAATATCAGCACGCTGCAGGTAACCAAGAGCGGTCACTTATAATTTGGTGATACAGGAATACATTTACCCGAATGAAAAAATATTCATTCGGGTTTTATTGTCATCCCTAAATCGTCTCCCCGGGAGGGAGGTTTAATTTTTTAGACATATCCTGAAAAATAAACTTCACAAAATGGAGTAAATACGTTTTCTTTGTGTTTTATTTTGGGTGCTGTCTTTCGGTAAATAGAAAATTCTACTTTTAAGCACTAAAGGATAACCTCTCAGCCTGTATTTAAACGGTAGGATGTCAATAATAGTTAAATCTAAAATCTATGACATTCGCAGGGCAATCCATAATGAACATTTATCCGCAGGGGAAGATATTCAGCCTGTCGATTCTGACGGTGTTAATTTTAAGCGGCTGTGCCACATCTGAAGGTTTAAACACCCGCAATAAAATGTTAAATGCAAAAACGTTGCAGGCAAATGAGACGTTATCTGGCGTGCAATTCAGCCCGGCCAGATGGCCGCAGCGCAACGTGTGGCAAAGCTTTAACGATCCGCAACTTAATGCACTTATCCGCGACGGACTGGCCTCGAGCCCGACACTGCAGGAAGCCAACGCACGTGCCGACAAGGCCAATGCCTCTGTCACCGCCGCACGGGCGGCGCAGATGCCGGACATCAATATGGATGCCAGCCTTACCCGCTCCCGGGTGGCAAAAGTTGATGACCCCTTATTGGAAGGTAAAAATTACAGCACGCTGCGTACCACGTCGCTAGGTGCCAGTTATATGCTCGATTTATGGGGTGGGAAAAAAGCCGCCTGGGAAGCGGCATTAGGTAATGCTAAAGCCAGCGAACTGGATAAACAAGCTGCCAGTCTGAGCTTATCGGCAAATATTGCCCGTGCGTGGAATAATCTGAATACTGCGTGGAAATTAGAAAAAATAGCCGCAGCTAATGCCGGGCGGCTGAAGAAGATCAGTGAAATACAGCGCCAGTTTTATCAGGGCGGTCTTTCACCGGAGTATCAATACAAACAGGCGCTGGCAAATAATAATGATGCACAGGCCACCTGGTTGCAGACGCAAGAAAATGTGACTACTGCCGGAATTAAATTATCGACCCTGGTGGGGAAAGGCCCGGATTACTGGCGGTATTTAAAACCTGCCGAACAAAATATTACAGCGCAAGATACGTTGCCGTCGGTCATTCCGGCGGAATTAGTCGGGCGTAGACCGGATGTGGTGGCAGCACGCTGGCGCGTAGAGGCGGCAGAAAAGCAAATCACGGCGACGAAAACCGCGTTCTACCCGAACATTAACCTGGTGGCAGAAGCCGGGACACGTAACCTGCTGGGCGATGCTTTCGTTGGCGCGCCCAGCCAGTTCTTCAACGTTGGCCCGACGCTATCATTACCCATTTTCGATGGCGGCAAACGCCGGGCGGATCTGGCCAGCAGTAACGCCGACTGGGATATCGCGGTCGCGCATTATAACAGCCTGCTGGTTTCAGCCATTGGCGATATCAGCACCACGATTGTGAGAATGAAGTCGCTGGAGCAGCAACGGGTGCAAAACGAAGAGGCCGATAAGCTGGCGCACAGTGCCTGGGATGATGTTTCTGCACAGTTTAAAGCCGGTATCCGCCCGTGGCTGGATGTGCTGTCGCTACAGGATCAGTTGCTCGCTTCCGATCGCAACCTGGTACAAATGAACGCTGACATCATGGATCAAAACATCCTATTGATTGAACAACTGGGTGGCGGAGTGGTGACCCGGTAGGCAGGTTGGTCAATTAATTTGAAGCATTATGTTAATCAAACGATATTTATTTGCGGCGGGTAATGCGTAGAGTAGGGAAGACGCAAAGCAGGGCTGCGGCAACAGGCGCAGTTCTGCTGAAGATTTCCCTGAAAAAAGGACAACTACGTCATGAAGAAGATCGGATTTTTGTCATTTGGTCACTGGACGCCGTCGCCGCAGTCCGGAACCCGTTCAGCAGCGGATGCGCTGCTGCAATCCATCGATCTGGCTGTTGCCGCCGAAGAGTTGGGTGCCGACGGCGCCTATTTCAGGGTGCATCATTTTGCCCGCCAGTTGAGTTCACCGTTCCCGTTACTGGCGGCTATCGGCGCGAAAACCCGGTCTATTGAAATTGGCACTGGCGTTATTGACATGCGTTATGAAAACCCCTTGTATATGGCGGAGGATGCCGGTGCAGCGGATTTGATCGCCGGCGGTCGCTTGCAACTGGGGATCAGCCGGGGTTCGCCGGAGCAGGTCATTGATGGCTGGCGTTATTTTGGTTACCAGCCTGCAGAAGGTGAAAACGAATCGGATATGGCGCGCCGCCACACCGAGGTGCTGCTGGATGTGCTGCGTGGTGTAGGGTTCGCCAAACCCAATCCCCAACCAATGTTCCCAAACCCGCCGGGGCTATTGCGTCCAGAACCCTTTTCAGAAGGGCTGCGCGAACGCATTTGGTGGGGCGCGGGGTCCAATGCCACCGCGGTATGGGCAGCACAACGAGGGATGAACCTGCAAAGTTCGACGCTAAAAGATGATGAAACCGGTGAGCCGTTCCATATTCAGCAAGCGAAACAGATCCGTGCTTATCGCGAAGCCTGGGCACAGGCCGGGCATAGCCGCACGCCGCGCGTTTCTGTCAGCCGCAGTATTTTTGCGCTGATGGACAACCGCGATCGGGCTTATTTTGGTGCCAGCAGTAACGACAGCGATAAAGTCGGTTTCCTTGATGAGAAAACCCGCGCCATCTTCGGGCGCAGTTATGCAGCAGAACCCGAGAAATTAATCGAACAACTGAAGCAGGATGAAGCGATTGCCGAAGCGGATACGCTGTTACTTACTATACCGAATCAGTTGGGTGTGGATTATAATGTGCATGTGATTGAGGCAATTCTTAAGCATGTTGCACCTGCAATGGGCTGGCGGAATTAACGCTAAACTCTGAGCGAGTTCACAAAATAACGTGACAGTGCAATGCAGGACTTGTCTGTGTAATAAAAGACAGTATTCTGTCGCAGAAGAAACTGGATTGTAACCGTATTCGTTGTTACCCGATGCGGGCAAAACCTGAATCAATTTCTGAGCGCATAGCGCCGGAAAACGATTCGGGTTTTTTTTTGCGCGCAAAACAGGCCAGGCGCTGGTCCTGTCATTATCAGGCTAAATCATAAGCCCAACGGCGGAGTGTTATGCACATCAGCTAACCGACAATATTACTAAAAATAGCCAGTGCGGGCGTCGCGCTGGACAGGGAATTACCGGTACACCGGATGCAATATGAATGCATCAGGCGGCCAGCTATTACCAAAATAATACTTCTCAGTCACGCTACTCTACAGGGTTATTGTTATGAATAAGAAGACTATAAATAAAAAGCATCAGTTGAAATGGATAGTAGTATTAATCTCTTCAGCGCTTGTATCTAATAGTGCTATTGCAGCGAAGCTGACTGTAGAGCAGCGTCTGGAATTGCTGGAAAAAGAGCTGGCGCAAAACAAACAGGAATTACAGGCCACAAAACAAACATTACGGCAATATCAACGTTATTTCGAGCGGCAGCCGCAGAGTAATAACAGTGAGGCAACCGTGGTTGCCAGTAATGTGAAAACTGGCGAGAAAAAACCTGCTGCACCGGCTACTGTGCCCGCGGCCAGCACAACGAACGTCAGTGGCGCAACACCGGCACAGGACGTGACGCTGGCCGACATTAGTCAATACGTGAAAAACGATATTGGTTTTGAGTATTCCGGTTACTTCCGCTCCGGCTGGTCTACCGGCACACGCGGTGCACCGAAGTCCTATGCTATTGGATCGCTGGGGCGTTTTGGCCAGGAAAACAGTGCCTGGTTTGATTTGCAACTCTCGCAGAAGGTCTACGACAACGGCGGCAAGGTGGCGAAAGCGGTAGTGATGCTCGACGGTAACGTTGGCCAGCAGTACAGCGCGGGCTGGTTCGACAGCACCTCGGAGAATTTGCTGCAATTCTCCGATATCTACGTGACGACCAAAGGGTTCCTGCCGTTTGCGCCTGGGGCAGACTTCTGGGTCGGTAAGCACAATATGCCGGTCTATGAAATTCAGATGCTGGACTGGAAAAGCCACCGCACCAATGCGGGTTCTGGCATCGGGCTGGAGAACTGGCAGCTTGGCCCGGGTAAACTGAATGTCTCGCTCACCCGCGAAGATGTTAATGCGCATGCCGTAGACTATGCGACTTCCGGCAACACTCAGCAGGTGAACACCAATAGCGCCGAGGTGCGTTATAAAGCGATCCCGCTGTGGGATAAAGCAACGCTGGAAGTGTTTGGTCGCTACGCCATGCCAAATGAAACCGATGATAACCGCAGCAATGAGAATGATGGCAGCTACTACAGCGTGAAAGATGCCTGGCACGCCGGACTGATTCTGCGCCACACTTTTACCGGCGGTGGATTTAACGAATTAACGGTGCAGGGGGCGGATAACTCCATCGCCAGCGGCTTTGCCCTTATTTCGGACTCCAACCCGACCTTCGGCTATAACGATCAATACTATGGCGAACATTCTTACGGCAAAGCTTTCCGCGTGGTATCTCAGGGCGAAAACTATTTACGCCCGGATGTGATCATGGCGCATGCGCTGGTCTATGCACACGGTAACGATGTTTACGATTACAATACTGGCGCGCACACCGACTTTAATTCCGTCCGCGCAGTTATTCGCCCGGCCTATATCTGGGATACGAATAACCAGACCGGCGTGGAGCTGGCGTGGTTTGATCAGAAAAATAAAACCGCAGGCGAGACGTATCACGAGTCTGGGTATAAAACCACGCTGTACCACGCGTTGAAAGTGGACACCAGCATGCTAACCTCGCGCCCGGAAATTCGCTTCTACGGCACTTACCTCAAAGCGCAGGAAAATGGCATCAGCCAGTTTGAGTTTGCCGATGCAAAAAGCGATCAGTTTACTGTCGGCGTCCAGGCCGAAGTATGGTGGAAGTAAATTCGTAATATAAAGCCTGTGTCCTGCAGGCTTTTCCTGCCCTGTTTATGGTCTGTTTTGCCTCGCGTATCCTTATTTCTGGTAGTGGATCCGATTTTTGCTCTACCCGGTTAGGGTGCATAATCATTTCTTTCATCGGAAATAAAAGTCAGAGGAGAGACAAATGCGAAGTGTCCTCATCCTGCTGCTTGCCGGTTTACTGGCCGGATGCGAAGTCAGTTCACCGCAAAAAGCGCAATACAATGCGGAATATGAAAACAGACAGGATATTCACACACAAAATGTGTACCGCTTTAAAGCACAACCCCTGAAGTCCAGTGGTAAAAAATATTGGGGCGCCGGAAATTTAGCCGAGCTTTTTTATGTGAATGCGGATAACACCGCCGTGGTGGAGTTACATTTTAACTACCCGGCAAAGTCACTGGATACCGTCTCACGGGACGCACAAAACACCCTGCTGCGCGAGAGAACCTGGCACCTGCTTGATGAGTCAGCATCGAAACCCGCCGACCCGGAAGCGAATTACCTTTATCTGACCAAAGACGGCAGGTTACTGCGGCAAAAGCGACATTGCACCCCGGATATGGGCGTTGGGTGTCAGTGGCACAATTATGAACTGTTTATTACCCGTCACGGCGATCTGATGGTGCAATATGCTTCAGGCGGCGCAGGTCTGGCATTTCTGATATTGCCGGTTTACAGCTCGTATCAATACGTTGAAATCTTCCCCAAAGTACAGACTACAACACCCTAGCGCGATGCAGGCTTCCTGAGCGACAGCAGGAAGCCATTGCCTCGCATCACTGAAATTTCTCGTCCACACTTACACCAAAGACATGGTTTGCGCAGGCATTGTGCTTTACACTGCGCGCTGCAAAATTTGAGTAGATTAACGATTATTCAGGCGGTAATGGCGATGAACGGTACGATCACAACGTGGTTTAAAGATAAAGGTTTCGGATTTATCAAAGATGAGAATGGGGATAACCGCTATTTTCACGTGATTAAGGTCGCCAACCCTGATTTGATCAAGAAAGATGCGGCCGTGACTTTCGAACCCACCACCAATAATAAAGGGTTGTCCGCCTATGCGGTGAAAGTCGTGCCTGAGAGTAAATACATCTATATAGCGGGCGAGCGTCTGAAGCTTACCTCAATCAAGTCTTATCTGGTGTACAGCGAAGAAGTGCCTGTTGATACCCGCATTGATAAAGAGAACGCGGTGCTGTCCGTAGGGCTATTGATGGGGAATATTCGCCCTAAATCCACCGCACAGCCGGGGGAAATGCGCGCGCTGAAAAAGCTGGCGATCACCACCTTCCAGGGCACGACGCTGATCTTCACCGAAGATGAAATAGACATTGATGCCACAGTAAAAATGTTGAAAGTCTGACACTCCATTTTATTGAACGGGTTTGATAACGATGACAAAACTTACCTTGCAAGAGCAAATGCTGAAAGCAGGCTTAGTGACCAGCAAGAAAATGGCCAAAGTTCAGAGAACGGCTAAAAAATCCCGTGTTCAGGCACGTGAGGCCAGAGAGGCGGTGGAAGAGAATAAAAAAGCGCAGCTTGAGCGTGATAAGCAATTAAGTGAGCAACAAAAACAGGCCACGCTGTCGAAAGAGTACAAAGCACAGGTGAAACAGCTGATTGAAATGAACCGGATCACTGTAGCGAAAGGCCATATTGGGTTTAATTTTACCGACAATAACCTCATTAAAAAAATCGAGGTCGATAAGCAGACTCAGGCGCAGCTGATCAATGGCCGTCTTGCCATTGCCCGCCTGTCGGTAGATAACAACGGCGAAAGTGAATATGCGATTATCCCGGCGAGCGTGGCAGATAAAATTGCCCAGCGCGATGCCAGCAGCATTGTATTAAACAGTGCGCTCAGCCAGGAAGCGCAGGATGAAGACGATCCTTATGCTGATTTTAAAGTGCCTGATGATCTGATGTGGTGATGCACTGCCTGCGACTTATCTTCCCCTATTTCTGCTCTCGCATGTCCTGCTTCGCCTGGCGTTCTCGCCAGGCTCTCTTCTTCATGGTGTTAAAACGGGCTGGCGTAATGCATGCTGAGCGGTGCTTTACTCACCGGATGGACAAATTGCAACGTACTGGCATGTAACATCAGCCGTGGCGTCTGTTCGCTACCAGGCAGCAGGCGGCCACCATACAAATCGCAACCCAGAATCGGGTGGCCGAGTAGCTGGCAGTGAATGCGCAACTGGTGGGTGCGGCCGGTTTCGGGTGTGAGTTCAACACGCGATACCGGCAACCGGGTACCGGTTTCTGACTGACGGTAAAAACGTTCGATAACACGATAGCGTGAGCGGGCGGGTTTACCGTGGAGGGCGCAAATCGACATACGCGGGAATAATGCCGGATCTCTGGCGATTGCCGCGTCGATGACCCCGTTATCATGATCCAGATGGCCACACAGCAGTGCGCTGTATGTCTTGCTTACGCTGCGTTGGCTGAATTGCTGACAGAGCGCGGCATTGATCGCTTTGTTGTGGGCCACCACCATCAGCCCGGATGTGCCAAAATCCAGGCGGTGAACCAGCGTACAGCCGGGGAAGCGCTGCACCAGTCTGTAATGCACAGAATCGAGATTTTGTGGATTTTTCCCCGAGAGGCTAAGTAACCCGCTGGGTTTATTGATAATCACCAGGTGTTCATCCTGCCAGAGCGTCTTTATCTGCTCATGGCACGGTGGGGCAATAAACGTATCGTCAATCGTCGACATCAGGCTACCTGCGGAGAAAGGGGCAGCGGATAATACCCCATTTACAGCCGACTGACGAATGGGGTTATGCACGTCACTGGCATACCTCCGCTTCGCGGAAAGATATTTCCTTCGGGCTTTTATGCCAACCAGCGGCCCAAAAAATTGAACCAGGCGCTAACCCACCCGGGAAGGTATTTCTTAATTATTCTTAAGGTTCGCGCTCTTAAATTGAGAGAATATAATATATCATTTATTCAAAGGTGATATATTCCTATTCTTACAGCCACTTGAATATGCTAAATAAGAGATTAGCGACTAAAAGCGTAACGGGAAAAATGTCATTACAGCATTAACGGAATGATAATTAATTATTTTTTAACAGTCTGAAATAAGTTTACATTATTTCTATAGCTAATTTGCATTTTATATATATTATTGCGGCCGACGGATGATGTTGCCAGGGGGGCTTCACTTTAGATGATATATTCTCTGGGGCAAAAAAATGATTAACCGCGACAACCTTCTGCAAGATATTCATCAATTAAATTTAGCCTACCTCTTACTGGTCCAGCGTCTGGCAAGTGAGACCGGCGACGTCAACACGTTGAGCAACGGTCTTAGCGGTGAGATGCTGGAGAAAGTCGCCGCATTAACCCTTCCGCAGCTTGTTTCTCTTGCAGAGACAAACCAGATTATTGTCAAGCCTACTTTTAACTGTGCCGAACCCGCAAAAAATAACGCATACGAAAGTTTAAAATTGAGTTCGCGTTTTATTTAACCGCAAGAGTCCTGACTTTTCACTGGCGTCAGGAAAATCTCATCTCATTCACCTGAGCGAGCCGCTCCCTGTTTTATAGCGTGGCGATATAATAATTCTCTGTTCAAAAAATAAATAAAAAGCCGGTTTGAATTAAATGGCATGTGATTGCTGCGTTTGCCGGTTTATAAATGCCCTGTCTAACTGTTTGATTTAAAAAACTAAAGAAAATTAAGTTAAATCTCAACGCTAAGTGGCCGATAACATTAATCTTATTGGCTGTGCTCCGGCGCGGCCTTTTTTTGAAATAATCTCAAGCAAAGGAATAAATATGTCAGTAAGGCGTTTTTCGTTTCTCGTTTTCAGCCTTTTACTTGGTATCTTCCTCGTCAGTTCAGCGTCTAACCTGTGGTCACTGACCCGCAGCAACGACTCGCTGGATAATGTGAATAAAGAAATTCGTGTGGTGCTGTCGGTCATCGATCCGATTAACCACAGTCGCACACTGCGGGTGCGGCTGATGGAAGCCATGATTAATGCTTCCCTGGGCGACAAACAGAAAACGCAAGCGTCGCTTGAGAGCGCTAAAGCCGTGATGCAGAAGGCGACAGATGCATTCAATAATTATCAGGCTGCGCCTGCTGTCGAAGGGGAAGAGGCGCTTTCCGCCCCTTATCGCCGCGCCTGGCAGACCTATGTCGACGAAGGGCTGCGCCCGCTGATGGATGCCGCAAGTGCCAATGACACTGCACGGTTTAATCAGCTTGTCAGCACGACCATTCCGCAACTTGACCGTCAGTTTGAGATTACACTCGATAACTTGCTCGCTTTTCGCGAAAAATACGCCCAGCGTCTTAATAACGAGGCGCAGAATCGCTTTGTGAACAGCATGGTGACCCTTGGCGTTTTTGTGGTGCTGTTTACGCTGATCATTGCTGCCATATTTATCCTGCTTCGACGTCGTGTGCTTTCGCCGCTGGACACTGCACGCCGCCATTGCCAACAGATGGCAGCAGGGGAGTTGCATCTTCCTGTGAATCACGGCTCGAAAGATGAAATTGGCGATATGCTGGGTTCGCTGGAGCAGATGCGTCTGTCGCTGGTGGAAATCATTACTCAGGTACGTACCTCCAGCCAGAGCGTGGCGCACGCGGCAGAAGAGATTTCTGCCGGTAATACCGATCTCTCAGCACGTACCGAAGAGCAGGCTGCTTCGCTTGGGCAGACCGCGGCCAGCATGGAACAACTGACTTCTACTGTGAAGCACACCTCTGAAAATACCCAGCAGGCGAACACCCTTGCGGCAACGATGCGTGACTCTGCGCAGGAAGGTAACACGATCGTTGAAAAAGCGGTGATGTCGATGAAGGAGATCGAGTCCAGCTCCGGCAAAATCGACACCATCATTTCATTAATTGAAGACATCGCTTTCCAGACCAATATCCTGGCGCTGAACGCAGCGGTTGAAGCCGCAAGAGCCGGCGAGCAGGGGCGCGGGTTTGCCGTGGTGGCAAGCGAAGTGCGAAACCTGGCGCAACGCTCATCGCTGGCGGCGAAAGAGATCAAAGAACTTATTGAGGCGTCCAGCAGGCAAGTGCTGTTGGGGAGCGAAAGGGTATCGCAGGCGGGTGAAAGCATGCAGCGAATTATCAGCGCTGTTCAGCATGTTTCCGGGTTAATGTCGGAAATTGCACTCTCGACCGGTGAACAGAGTCGGGGCATTGACCAAATAAACCAGGCTGTTGCACAGATGGATACTGTCACGCAACAAAACGCCGCACTGGTAGAGGAAGCGTCTGCAGCGGCCTATTCGCTTAAAGAGCAGTCGCAGGTATTGGAAGAGACGGTGGCCGTTTTTAAACTCGGCTAATGCTTTACCGAAAGAAAGCACAGGCAGGCGAAAGCCTGCCTTGTCGTTTTTGTGGCAGTCATGGTGATGGATTGGGCGTAATGCTGAGACGGGTGGCGAAGGGGTAAAAAATTATTCGGTGTCCCGATGATATGATGAGTGCCGGAACAAAAAATAAAATAAGAGTGCTATTATCCTCGCTGGATGCTGCGAACCAACACTGTCACCGACATTAACCCCAGGGGAACACCTATGAGCCAGCAAGTACCGCTGAAATTTTATGACATTGTCGATGAGTATTCGACGGAATCGGCAACGCCGGTTAACGAGTCTGAACGTGACGCACTGGCGTACTATTTCCAGCTGCTGCTCACACGCTTAATGAATAATGAAGAAATCAGCGAAGCCTCTCAGCAGGAGATGGCCCGTGAAGCGGGTATCCAGGAACCGCGTATTGATGATATCGCTAACTTCCTGAATCAATGGGGCAACGAGTAACTTCTGTTGCCATTCATGAAAATATATTTTCAGCCCTAAAAATATATCCGCTTCAGCCGATACTTAAAGTAGAACACAATCGTCCCGTCACCTCTCAGGCAGGCTGTTGATTTACTTTAAATTTCGGAGATGTTATGAAGCGGATAACATTAGGTCTTATTCTCGCGGTGGTGATGAACAGCGCGCTGGCAGGGGGCGATGTTCACGGCACGATTGCTCTTCGGCTGGTGATCCTGCCGGCCAATGGCTGCCTTGAAGACGTCTGCGTGGTGGATCCCGGCAAAGCATTCGCTGCCATGCAACAGGGGAAACAGGCAGATGCGTTTATCACCACCCGGCAAGGACATCTGCTCACCATCGCCTTTTAGCGCCAGTGCTGACCTGGCGCGCAAATTAATACTGAATATTCGCCATCGCTTTATAGCGTTCCGGCAATGCACTGTTCAGTGCCAGTACTTTCTCCAGAATGGAGAAAGCGGGTGTACCTTTCGCTCGTTCTGCACTGACAATGGCCTCACGGATAGTGAAGGCGGCGGCAGAAACCCGGGCAAAATATGCCTCGGAATCGGCGGTTTGTAATTCACCGGAAACGGCATAACGCACCGTCGGCCATTCGGTAAAATCGATTAAAGGAAAAGCCTCTTTATCCGGCGAAACATTGGCAGATAATAACTCTTCTGCCTGCGACGGATCTTTTTTTGCCAGTGCCAGCAGTGCTAAGCGATATTTTATTTTTGACAGAATGTCGCCGCTTTCTTTTTCTGCCGCCAGCGTGGTTACCCATGCCGATAATTCATCTGCCACCTGTTTCTGCGGCGGTGCGGTTTTATGGTCTTCCTTGGTTTGCGCACTGTTAAGTGCTGCAATTTCAATTAAATAATTTAAAATTTCTAATGTCATCTGTGACACCTGGTTATATTGGCAGTCTTACTCTGTAAAAAATGCGATTGACAGAGATGGGCAGTGGCTTTATCAGTTTGTTAATTACGCAAACGTAATGTCCTGTTCAAAAAGACGCTCAAATAACCATCAGCAGGTGAGGGCTTTTATTTTGAGTTCCTGTATTTCATGGCGCAATAACATTGCCAATGAATATAATATATCTGTTTGCTGAAACAGTATTAGCGAGAGAAAGTATTTTGAAAAACGAAAAAAACTGCGGCGTAGTGTGAGTTCAACTCAACATAGCGGGGAGTGTGTGCGGGCGGGCAGCGGGAGTTCTCAGCGCAGCGCCGACGGGCTGGCGAATCACTCCCGCATTCCGCGTTACGCTTTTTGTTTTACCCACACCAGTTGATCAACTCTGAAACCCAGGCTTCGTGCGGTGTTCAGGTAATCCTGCTTGACTGCATCCGGCAGTGTTGGTGTGCGCGACAGGATCCACAAGTACTCACGGTTCGGGCCGCTAACCAGCGCGTACTGGTAATGCTCATCCAGCTTAATGACGTTATAACCGCCATAGAATGGCCCAAAGAACGACACTTTTAACGCGGCAGTGGTCGGCTCGCCGGTAAAGTAGGCTTTCCCTTCGCTCTCGCTCCACCTGTTTTTCTGCGGATCATGCCCACGATTGAGCACGCTAATGCCGCCATCGCTGCGTTTGCCGTAGGTGGCGGTGACCTGGTCAAGGCCGCGTTCGAAGCGGTTTTCCAGGCGAGCAATTTCATACCATTTGCCGAGATAACGGCTGGCATCAAAGCCTGTGATGGGCTGAACCCCTTTCGGTGGGGTAGGCGATTTGCAGGCAACCAGCGTCAGGGCGATAGCGACACCGGTAACAACGGGCCATAGCTTCATGAGAACTCCTTTCATTGCGCGATTGGGAGAAAGTGTAGTGCAATCATTGCGTACTTCATTCACCCCGGAAATATTCGTATTATATTGAGAGTATTCTTTGTTATCAGGCGTACCCCATGTCTTACTCCATCGGTGAATTTGCCCAGTTGTGCGGCATAAACGCAACCACGCTACGCGCGTGGCAGCGTCGTTACGGCCTGCTCAAACCGCTGCGCACGGACGGAGGGCACCGGTTATACAGTGACGAGGATGTTCAGCAAGCGCTGAAAATTCTCGACTGGGTGAAAAAAGGCGTACCGGTCAGCCAGGTTAAACCGCTGCTGGCGCGTCCAGGCGCGCGGCGTACTAATAACTGGCTCACTCTGCAGGAGAACATGCTGCAGCGGCTGAAAGAGGGCAAAATCGAATCTTTGCGCCAGTTGGTTTACGACGCAGGGCGTGAATATCCGCGCCCGGAACTGGTCACGGAAGTCTTGCGCCCGCTGCGCAGTAAAGTTTCCGCCAACGTTCCGGCCATGATGACCCTGCGCGAAGTCCTCGACGGCATCATCATTGCCTATACCTCGTTCTGCCTCGAAGGGGATAAAAAAGCACCGGGTGATAATTACCTGATCACCGGCTGGCACCTCACCGACCCATGCGAAATCTGGCTTGAAGCGCTTAAACGCACCGGGCAGGGGCACCGCATTGACGTGCTCCCTGTGCCGCCCGCCACGCTGGCCCCGGAGATCTTCCCGGAACGCAAATGGTTGTTGGTGACCTCCGGCAAACTCACCCTTGCGCGCAAAAAACAGCTTGAACAGTGGCAGCACCAGGTACGCTTCCTCGACGTGATTCCGCTCTAACCCCGTCTTTCCCCGTCCATTTTGTTTGCAGGCAACCCTCCTTCAGGAAGGCGCCTTGCTACGTCTTTAAAAAAATACCAAAAATAACTGCATAAATTAACTCTTTTTAAGTTATTGAAATTAGTGATTTATAAAAAATATTTTCATCAAAACTTGGACAAATAAAAGTAATTGTGTAAGTTTTAGATATGCCGTTACACCACGTTGTTCAACGCCCAGGTGAGAAACCCATGAGCACAAAGTCCTCTGTCATCGATCGGTTTGTTGATTACTACACCGGGCTGGAGAACCAGCCGCCAGCGGCGTTGGCTGCGCTCTACCACACGGATGCCGGGCTTATCGATCCGTTTGGCGAGCACCAGGGATTGTTCGCCATCCAGCGTTATTTCACCCACCTGCTGGTCAACGTGCAGCATTGCCGTTTTTCCATCGATACCCTGCTGTGTGACGGCAACCGCTGGGCCGTGACCTGGACGATGTACTGGTCGCATCCGCGCATTTCGGGTGGCGAGACGCTGACGCTTCCGGGTTGCTCAATCGTCGATGTGCAGGACAACCTGATCATTCGCCAGCGGGATTACTACGATGCGGGGCAGATGATCTACGAACACCTTCCCCTGCTGGGATGGGCGGTACGTGGTGTAAAACGGAGAGTGTGCGCATGATGACTGTCCTCATCACAGGCGCCAGCTCTGGTATTGGCGCCGGACTGGCGAAATCCTGGGCCGACGATGGCTGCCATGTCATCGCCTGCGGCCGGGATCCCGAGCGGCTTGAGGCGCTGCGCCAGTACCACCCGAACATCAGCGTCCGGCTGTTTGACATGACCGATGCTGAAGCCTGCCGCCAGTCGCTGGTGGACTGTGCTGCCGACCTGGTCATCCTGTGTGCGGGAACGTGCGAGTATCTGGATCACGGCCTGGTGGATGCCGCACTGGTGGAACGGGTACTGACCACCAATGTGCTGGGACCGGTAAATTGCCTGGCGGCATTGCAGTCGCAGCTTGTTGCCGGCAACCGCGTGGTGCTGGTCAGTTCCATGGCCCACTGGCTGCCGTTTCCCCGTGCTGAAGCGTATGGTGCATCCAAAGCCGCGCTCACCTGGTTTGCCAATAGTCTGCGCCTCGACTGGGAGCCAAAAGGCATTGCCGTCACGGTGGTGTCGCCAGGTTTTGTCGATACCCCGCTAACGCGTAAAAACGATTTTGCCATGCCGGGCCAGGTCAGCGTGGCGGACGCCGTAAAGGCGATCCGCCGCGGGCTGGCGAAAGGGAAAAATCACATTGCTTTCCCGTCCGGTTTCAGTGTTGTTCTGCGCCTGCTGTCGGCGTTACCTGTTTTTCTCCAATATGCGCTGTTGCGCAGGATGGTGCGCTCATGAAGATTGCCATTATCGGCAGCGGTATCGCCGGGTTGACCTGCGCCTGGCGGCTGGCGGGGCATCACCAGGTCACACTGTTCGAAGCGGAGCCGACGGTCGGCGGCCATACCGCCACCGTTGATGTCGCCACCCCGCAGGGTACATATGCCATCGATACCGGGTTTATTGTCTATAACGACCGCACGTATCCACGCTTTATGGGCTTACTCAGCGAACTGGGCCTCAGCGGACAAAAAACGCAGATGAGCTTCTCTGTGCATAACCCGCACAGCGGGCTGGAATATAACGGGCATACCCTCATCTCGCTGTTTGCGCAGCGGCGGAACCTGGCTAACCCGGCATTCTGGGGATTGCTGAAAGAGATTGTGCGTTTTAACCGGCTGGCGAAACAGACGCTGATGGCTGAAATAGACGACCACGCCACGCTGCAGACCTTTCTTGAGCAACACCGTTTTGGCGACTTTTTTGCCCGGCATTACATTTTGCCGATGGGGGCAGCCATCTGGTCTTCCTCGCTTCAGGAGATGCGACGTTTCCCGTTGCCGCTGTTTTTGCGCTTTTTTGCCCACCATGGCTTGCTGGATATTGCCGATCGGCCGCAGTGGTACGTGGTGCCCGGTGGTTCACGCGAATATACCCGTGCGTTGCTGGCAAAACTGGGCGATCGCCTGACGCTTCACCTGGATTCCCCGGTGCATCAGGTGGTTCGCCATCAGGACAGTGTCACGCTGCAGCTTGCAAATGCTCATCACACTTTTGACCAGGTCATTTTCGCCTGCCACTCCGCACAAGCGTTGCAGTTGCTTGCCGAACCCACATCCGCCGAACGTGCGGTGTTGGGTGATATAGGCTGGCAGCGCAATGAGGTGGTATTGCACAGCGATCCTCGCTGGTTGCCGGTGCGTCAGCGTGCATGGGCAAGCTGGAACTATCGCCTGAGCGACAGCGATCAGCATCGTGCCTGTGTGACCTACAACATGAATATTTTGCAAGGGCTGCCAGCGGGCAGTCCGCTGTTTTGCGTGACCCTGAACCCGGATGCCCCGATCGATGACCGCCACGTCTGGCGGCGCTTCGTCTATGAGCACCCCCTGTTTAACCCACAAAGCTGGCGTGCTCAGGCCAGGCGCAGCGAGATCAATGGTCAGCAGCGCAGCTGGTACTGCGGAGCCTACTGGTACAACGGCTTCCACGAAGACGGGGTACGCAGTGCGCTTGATGTGGTGCACGGTATTGCTGCCGGGGAGGGCCAGTAAAATGAACAGCTGCCTCTATCACGGGGTGCTGCGCCACCGTCGCCTGCAGCCAAAAGCGCACCATTTTCGCTACCGCGTGTTTATGGCCTGGCTCGATCTGGACGAACTGAACTGTCTGCCGTCGGTTGGCGTGCATCGCAACCGTTTTGCCGCGGCGGCATTCCACGATGCGGACTATCCGCTTGGCACGCCGTTGAAAAACAACGTGCTCAACCGGCTGGCAAGCCTGACCGGGGAACGCCCCGATGGCTGCGTAATGCTGCTGACGCAACTGCGCTATTTCGGCTTTCACTTTAACCCGGTCAATTTTTACTACTGTTACGACGCTGCTGGCGTGCTGCGCTGGATCCTGGCGGAAGTGCGTAATACGCCGTGGAACGAGCGCCACTATTACGCCGTAGACGGTCAGGCGGCACGCCCGCTGGAGAAAGCGTTCCATGTCTCGCCCTTTAATCCGATGGACATGGTTTATCACTGGCGTTTCAACAACCCCGGTAAAACGCTGCATATGCATATTGAAAACCATCAACAGGCGAAAGTGTTCGATGCCACGCTGACGCTCCGCCGCGAGCCGCTGACGCGCGCCAGCCTGCGTTCGCTATTGCTGCGTATTCCGTTTATGACACTCAAAACCGTACTGGCCATTTACTGGCAGGCGCTGCGGCTGTGGCTGAAGCGCGTCCCCCTTTACAACCATCCCGCTAGCAGGAGTGAACGCTCATGACCGATCCCGCCTTTGCGCTTGAACCCGATATTTCGCGCAATGTCCGTATCGCACGATGGCTGCTTTTTCGCCTGCTGAGTGGCATCCGCGAGGGGGCGCTTACGATACGTGATGGGGCGCAGACCTTCCGGTTTGGCGATCCTTCAGCCGCGCTGCATGCCGAGGTGCAGATCCTGGTGCCAGGCGTTTACTGGCGGCTGCTGACAGGCGGCAGTCTCGCTGCCGCAGAAGCCTGGATAGATGGCGAGTGGCAGACCCACCAGCTTCCCGTGTTGTTGCAGATTGTGGCACTCAACAGCAAGGTGCTGGCACGGCTGGAAAGCGGTTTTCGCTGGCTCGGCAGGCCGATTGAGCGGCTGCGCCACTGGACGCGACGCAATCACCGCCAGCAGGCACGGGAAAATATCGCTGCACATTACGATCTGGGCAACACGTTTTATGCCCACTTTTTGGATGAAGATTTGCTCTATTCCAGCGCCCTGTTTACGGCAGAGGATCAGGATCTCGGCGGGGCTCAGCAGGCCAAAATGGCCCGTCTGTGCGAGCAACTGGCATTAACGCCGGATGATCATCTGCTGGAAATCGGCACCGGGTGGGGGGCGATGGCGGAGTACGCCGCGCGTCATTACGGTTGCCGTGTAACCACCACCACGCTATCGCACGAGCAGTATGCCTGGGCAACCGCGCGGATTGCCCGTGCGGGGTTGCAGGATCGGGTGCAGGTTCTGCTGTGTGATTACCGAGATCTGACCGGTGTGTTCGACAAACTGGTCTCGGTAGAGATGATTGAAGCGGTGGGGGAACGTTATCTGCCCGCGTTCTTCCGCACCTGTCAGGCGCGTTTACGCCCCGGTGGGCGCATGGTGATTCAGGCCATCACCATTCAGGATCAACGCTACCGTGAGTACAGCAAAAGCGTTGATTTTATTCAGCGCTATATATTTCCCGGCGGATTTTTACCGAGCATCACGGTAATGAATACCTTAATGACGCGCCACACCGATTTCGTGGTGCGTAATCTGTTCGATATGGGGCCGGACTACGCCCGCACGCTGGCGCACTGGCGGCAGCGCTTCGTTAACGCCTGGCTGGAGATTGAAAAACTGGGGTTCAATGACCGCTTCCGCCGGATGTGGCTTTACTACTTTGGCTACTGCGAAGCCGGGTTTAATGCCCGCACCATCAGCGTGGTGCAGCTCACTGCGGAGCGGGTATGAAACGCTATCTGCAGGTTTTTCTGCTGGCGGTTGCCTTTGATCTCTACTGGACGCTGGTGGTGCTCTTTCGCGAGCGCGGCCTGTTTTTGTGGCTGGGCCTGGCGATCCTCGCCTGCATGTTGCTTTCGCCTGCGCAACGCCTTAATGCCGTATTGCTGGCGGCCGCAGGCAGCGGGCTGGATGCCGCCTGGGCAGGGACAGGGCTTCTCAACTTTCACGGCGACGGGCTGTTGCCGTTGTGGATGGTGGCGCTGTGGCTGATGTTTGCCACCGTCTGGACGTCACTGACGCGAACCACCACGCTGCCGGAATGGCTGCTGGTGGTACTGGCAACGCTGGGCGGCCCGGTGGCATACCTCATCGGTGAGCGGCTGGGGGCGATCGTGTTCCTGCAACCCACGTTTATTGTCGTCAGTTGGATGGCCTCTGGCTGGTTGGTAATGATGTTGTTTTTCCACATCTTTCTGGGGAGACGACCATGAGACGCACAGTACTGATGCTGATGCTGATGCTGCTGGTCGCAGCTGCGCCTGCCAGCGCCGCCGACTGGCTGAACTGGCGCAAAGTGGGGGACGCAACCCTGAGCTGGGGGCCGTTTACAGTCTATAACTCGCAACTGCGCACGCCAGCCGGGCATTATAGCGGGCCTGGCGCGGATCAAGCGCTCATTATCACCTATCAACGTGATATCGACCGCGAGACGCTGGTGGAGGCTACCCGTGAGCAATGGCAGGCACAGGGGATCCTGACGCAGGAGCCGCAAAGCGAGGCCTGGTTGCAGATGTTGCAGACGCTCTGGCCGGACGTCACGCCAGGCGCACAGCTGGCGTTTGTGCTCACCGCTCAGCAGGGGCAGTTCTGGTATCGCGCTTCGCCACGACAGAAGGGCTTTACCCCGCTGGGTCCACGCCAGTCAGCCGCCTTTAGCCGCCGTTTTCTGGCGATCTGGCTTGATCCCAACACGCAATACCCTGAACTGCGTAAGCAGTTAATCGGAGGTCACTGATGAAACGCATGATAATGATTGGCCTGGCGCTGATGATGCTACTGGCCGGTTGTAGCACAGGGATTGAAGAGTACCGCCACCAGCAACCGCCGCTGGATATTTTTCACTATTTCCAGGGCGACACCGAAGCCTGGGGCATGGTGCAGGATCGCAGTGGTAAACAGCTGCGCCGCTTCCATGTTGCGATCCACGGCGAGGTGGCGGGCGAGACGCTGACGCTGAATGAACATTTTGTCTATGACGATGGCGAGAAACAGCAGCGGGTGTGGCACATCCGGCGCATTGGCGCTGACCGCTACGAGGGCACCGCGGGCGATATCGACGGCGTCGCCACCGGGCAGGCGGCAGGTAACGCTTTTCACTGGCGCTACAGCATGAACGTGAAGGCCAGCGGCAGCACCTGGCTGCTACACTTCGATGACTGGATGTATCTGCAGGACGGGACGCATCTCTTTAACAAAACCGAGATGAAGAAATTCGGCCTCACCGTCGGGACCGTAACACTTTTCTTCAGCCGTAAAGCGCCGTAACAGGAGGGCTTATGAACACGCAACCCGTCATTGGCATCAGTGGATGCCTGACCGGCTCAGCCGTACGTTTTGATGGCGGGCACAAACGGATGGGCTTTGTGATGGACGATCTGGGGCAGTGGGTGACCTATAAACCCATCTGCCCGGAAATGGCTATCGGCCTGCCAGTGCCTCGTCCGGCGCTGCGTCTGGTGCAGACCCCTGAAGGGGAAAGTCGTATGCGTTTCAGCCATGCGCCACACGATGATGTGACCGAAAAAATGGCGGCCTTCAACGCTGCCAGCCTTCCACAGTTTGCAGGTTTGTCGGGCTTTATTGTCTGCGCCAAATCGCCGAGCTGTGGTATGGAGCGTGTGCGGCTGTACGATGAGAAGGGCAATCGCGGACGTAAAGAGGGGGTGGGATTATTTACCGGTGCGTTGCTCGACGCCTACCCGTGGCTGCCGGTCGAAGAGGACGGTCGTCTGCACGATCCGCAGCTACGAGAGAATTTTGTTGAGCGTGTGTTCGCCCTGCATGAACTGAACACCCTGCGCGCCAGCGGCCTGACCCGTCACGCACTGCTGGACTTTCACAGCCGCTACAAACTGCAATTGCTGGCGCATCATCAGGCGGGCTACCGCGAAATTGGGCCGTTTGTCGCGTCGCTGCATGAGTGGGACGATCTGGACGCGTTTTTCGTCGTCTACCGCGAAAAACTGATGGCGATCCTGAAAAAAAACGCCTCGCGGAAGAACCACACCAACGTGCTGATGCATATTCAGGGCTATTTCCGCGAGCACTTAAACAGTCGCCAGCGCGGAGAGCTGCGCGATGTGATCCTCCATTATCGCAACGGCCTGCTGCCGATCCTCGCGCCGATAACCCTGCTGAAGCACTATCTGGCGGAGTACCCGGACCACTACCTGCTGCAACAAAACTACTTTGCCCCGTATCCGGACGACTTAGGTCTGCGTCTGGCCGTTAGCTAACACTCATGAAAAGAAGGCCCACCTGACCCTGTAGGGCACACCACATGCCACCTTAGACGACACTTCACTGTCGTCTTTTTTTATGCTTAGCACTGGCATCCGGCCCGTGTTACCCGGCGCGGTGCCGGTACCACGGTATAAACACCCGCAGCGTACCCCCCCAGAACAGGCCATCGACCAGCCCTGTCAGGAGCCCATACAGCAGGCAAAAAGGCGGTGCGTTACGCAGTTCAGGGTGCAAATAAAGGGCGGCGTTCAGCCCATATTTAAGGCCGAAGGCAAGAAGAATGAGCACCAGCGTCAGCGGTGTGCCAGGGCGAATGATCAGGCCCGGCGAACCGGCACGCTTCACCGGTGGTTGCGTGCGCCATAACAGATAGCCAAGGGCAACGCCTGCCGGCATACCCGCAGCCATCATTGCCAGGCCTACTTTCGCATGGCCCAGCTCGCCTGTGAGGGTCACGGTTCCCCACACCAGAAACAGCAGCGGGAGAAAAAACAGCCTGCCTGGCGGCATTTCCCGATCGGACAGCGCCTTCACCCCACGAAAGAGCAGCAACATAAACAGGCCCCACACCCACACCGGTGTATTGCTAATAAACGGTATTAATGACATCACTCCCCCTGATGACTTCGCATTTTTGGACGGCCAGAGCCAGCGTTCGCAAGCAGGAAGAGGTTGCCCTGTGTTCACCGTCAGGCCCACGGCAGGCAGGCGACAGCCGCCTGACAGCAGGCTGACAGAGACGATCCGCAACGGTAGAAGGCGGCGTGGTCAGGTGGGGCTGACATCGCCCATGCGGGTTTTAACCCACTGGCGGTAACTGCCCGGCGACATGCCCATCAGCGCACTAAAAGCCCGCCGGAACGCCGTCTCATCTTTGTAACCGCAAGCGAGCGCCACCTGTAATACGCTTTTCGCCGGCATGGACAAAAGCATGGCCGCATTTTCAATTCGCACCCGGGTAATAAACGCTTTTGGGCTTTCCTGAATGAGCGCCGCCATTTTGCGGTTCAGTGTGCGGGTGGTCATGTTGAGCGCCGCCGCCAGTTGTTCGACGGTGATGTCCGGGTGCTGATACCGCACCAGATGCTCTGCCTGCATCAGAAGAGGGTGCCTGGCATTAAGGAAGCCACCAGGGGCATAAAGCTGTTGCGACAAGGGCTGGCTGTCCGCCACCGCCATATCGGCGGTCAGTCTGGCTAATTCGCTCCCCGCATGCTGGCGGACGAGGTGGATAACCAAATCGACCCATGACAGGGGGCCGCCGGTGGTCACCACGTTATCTTGTTCGACCAGTACTCTTCCCCATTGCGGTCGGGCCTTTGTGAAGCGATCCCGAAAGGTGTGATACAGCCACCAGGTGGTGGCGCAATCCCGTTCATCCAGTAACCCCGCTTCAGCAAGCACAAAACTGCCGGCGCAGGCACCGGCTACACCGCTTCCCTGCTGGTATTGCTGTTTCAGCCACGCGGCGGCGGCTGTCACGGCTTCCCGCTCTAGCGGGTATTTTTGCTCATCCAGTTGCATGCCGCTGGCAATGATCAGATTGAAGCGCGGCACGCTGTCAAAGGCACCGTCGCTGGCTATTTCCCGACCCTGCACATCGGCAACGGGTTTACCGTCGCGGGTGATCACGCTGACGTCAAAAAAAGGCGAGTCGCGTTGCAGCGCTGGATTGAGCGTCGGGTTTTGCACAATAACCTGATTTGCCAGCCAGAACATGTCCGCCAGCCCGGAGAGGGCCGATCGCATACTGCCCGGCAGTGCCAGTAAGCCAATTTTCATGGTGAATTCCCGAAGCTGAAATAATGTCTGATTTTGCATGTTACATGTCATTAAAGACACTTCATAGCGCACAACGCTGGCCGTTACACTGATGAAAATTCACTGCACTCACGCAATAAGGAGCGGGGCAGGGTGAGACATTTCAATAACATCATTCGACGACTGAGGCTAATGACCGGCCTGCTGGTGGCGTTTAACCCGGCTTCACACGCGGAGGATCGCAACATCAAAAATATCGTCCTGGTTCACGGTGCCTTTACCGATGGCTCAAGCTGGTCTGCCGTAACGGCACGGCTTCAGGCTAAGGGGTATCACGTTACCGCCGTGCAAAACCCGCTGACCTCGCTTCATGAGGATGTGGCAGCCACAGAACGGGTGATTGAACGGCAGAAAGGGAGTGTGTTGCTGGTGGGGCACTCATGGGGTGGCGCGGTGATCACCCAGGCCGGAAATGCGGCAGCGGTAAAGGGGCTGGTCTATTTATCTGCGCTGGTACCGGACAGGGGTGAATCGGTAGCACAAGCGCTGGCGCGGTTTGGTGCGCCAATGCAGGGTATGACAGCGGATAAGCAGGGCCTGATTTGGCTCGATAACGCCGCGATGTTTCAGCGCCTGATGGCCAATGATCTTGCCGCGCCGCAGGCGCGTCTGCTGGCCGCTGTTCAACAACCTATTACGGCGGCAGCCTTTGAGGAGAAAGTGACTGCTGCTGCGTGGCGTGACAAACCGAGCTGGTATCTCATTACCGAAAATGACCACGCGCTGAACGCAGCGGTTCAGGCCCGTTTCGCCAGGCAGATCAATGCCCATGTTTCACGAGTACCTTCAGCTCACATGTCTATGATGTCGCACCCTGCAGCGGTGGCCGAACTGATAGACCGGGCTGCACGTCGTCTTCATTAACCCTTCTTTGCAAAGGTGGAACGTATGAAAGTCCTGCATCTCGACGCCAGTATTACCGGAGAATATTCCCTTACTCGTCAGCTTTCCCGCGAGGTTGTCAATACGCTGACCGCGCGCGGAAACGTTAATAGCGTGATTTACCGGGATCTGGTGAAAGACGAAATCAGCCATTTAACGGGAGCCATCGCCGCAGGTTTCCGCCCGGTTCCTGGTAACGAGCCCACACCCGACGCACTGACCCGTGAATATCAAACGTCAGACACACTGATGGCTGAGTTTCTGGCAAGTGATGTGATTGTAATGGGCGCGCCGATGTACAATTTCTCTGTTTCCTCCCAACTGAAAGCCTGGCTTGACCGCCTTGCCCAGCCGGGTAAAACCTTCCGTTATACCGCAGAAGGCCCGATCGGGCTGGTGAAAGAGAAAAAGGTGATCATCGTTTCCGCAAGAGGGGGGTTTTATTATCAGACACCCCTGGAAAAAATGGATTTTCAGGAGCGTTATTTGCGCACGTTTCTGGGTTTCCTCGGCATTACAGATATTGCCGTGATCCGGGCTGAGGGTGCGTCTAAAACCGATGAAATCAAACAGCGCGGGATTGCACAAGCGCTGGAAACCCTGCCTTCAGTCATCGACGATCTTTTACGTGCGGAGAAATAATGATGTTGCATGCTGTCATACTGCATTACCAGTGCCGCAAAGAGGAACTTACCGTTCACCTTGAAGGGCATAAAACCTGGCTAATTAATGGGATGAGTTCAGGCAGGGTTATTTTCGCCGGGCCATTAAGTGACAACCGCGGCGGGTTTATTCTGCTTGACGGGGAAAATGAAGAGCACGTCGTGCAGTACATGCAAACCGATCCCTTTGTCGACTATCACCTTGTCAGCGTGACGATCTACAGCATTGAACCGGCGATGATTGCGCAGGGCTTCGCGGAAAAGTGGGCACCGACAGCGAAGGTGATCGCCGCCAGCGGCCCAGGCGGAAGCTAAAAAGCGGGCCACAGCCAATCTGGCCAACGTTTCTCACCGGCAATGATTTGCCGGTGTGTCCTCCAGGCAGGCAATATACATTTCAGCGGAACGGCGCACGATATCGTCTGCCTGTTCCGTTATTTCTCTGCCTTCAAACCCGCCGTAGAGTTTCGCAAACCGCAGACTTTCCAGGCGGCGCACCATCTCGCTAACCGTTGCGCCGGGGAGCGGCAACATATTGGGGTAGCTCCACATAAACGAGACGGCATTTGCGCCAGGCGTGACTTGCAACGTATCGCCGGTGAACAACGCGCCGTCGCCGCGTGACCAGTGCAGCACGCTGCTGCCGGGGAAATGCCCGCCCGTACGGAGAATGCTCACCTCTGTGTTTAGCGCAAAGGAATCGCCTTCCCACAATGTCAGGTAGGGACTGTCGCGCATGATCCACTGGCGATCGCTGGCGTGCAGGTAAACCGGAGCCGCAAATTCCGCCGCCCAGTCTTGCAGAGTGGTGTAAAAATGCGGATGTGAAATGGCGATAGCCTTTAGCCCACCCAGTGCGGAAATCAGCGTTTTGGTGGCATCGTCCAGGTTGGCGATGCAGTCCCATAAAATATTGCCTTCCGCGGTGCGCAGCAGGAACGCTCGTTGGCCGATGGCAAATTCCGGTACCGTGCTCATGCTCAGCAGATCGTGTTCGTGCTGCTGCCATTTATTGGTGTGCGTGGCAATGAGGTCAGGGAAGTTAACCCATTGCTGCCCAGTTTTGGGCACAAACTGACGCGCATCCGCACAAATGGCGCACCGTGCCGGAGGGGAGGACGTTATGGACCAGGAAGTGCCGCAGGCGTTGCAAAGTGTGATCATCGCGTTGTCCTTTTTTTGTTTACCCTTCAAGCCTGGCACAGCCTGTAGCGGGCGTGACACTCTGCCTAACGAAGGAGGGTATGCTGCTCCTTCATGACCAACAGAGGAAAAACGCATGATTGTCCGTACATGGCACGGTTGCGTTCCGCTTCAGCATGCGGAAGGCTTCGCGAAACACCTTGAACTTACCGGTGTATGACATGCTAAAAGCATCGCGGGAAACCGGGGCGCGTGGGTGCGCAGAGAAGATCAGGGGGACTGGGCGCATTTTTTTCTTGCCACCTACTGGCAGGATCTTGCGGCGGTGAAGGCATTCGCCGGGGAACATTATCATGTTGCCGTGACCTATCCGGACGATGAGGTTTTTGCGTTGTTGTCCGACCCCTATGTTTTTCAGCATCAGGTGGACGCGGTTACACCGCTGTAAAAGGCATTCAGCCACGCCCTGCAAGAGACGATGTTGCGGTAAACCTGCCTGCTGGCTTCATGCCGTCAGACAGGTTTTTCGCATCTTAAAATGTGTAAGCTGCGCCGAGGGTGAAGGTAAAATAATCGTCTTTTTTAACAATCGGACTGTTGTTCACCCGATTGGGTAAAGTGGTATAACGCACATCAGCATAACCTGACCAGTTATTACTGAACATATGTTGCCAGTTAATACCGTAATCAATACTGTTAATACCGCTCCCCGCAGAATATTTTCTGAAGCCAGAATTTACACTTTGTTTATCATTCACACCAAACCAGGTATTATTAAAGCGGGCATCACCATATTTGGCTTCAGAGCTGAAAACGAGCGTATCAATATCATTATTAAAGGCCACAATATTCACTTTCCCGGTATATTGCATCCCCTGGCTGTCCGTCAGCGGAGCAATGATATTACCTTCAAAGCCAATCCACGGGGTGGCCCACCATCCCATCGTCGCTGTGGTGGTTATTGCAGGGTCGATTTTCCCCATGCCTTTTAGCGTGTCCGAACCGTCCTGAATCCATGAGTTACCGCTATCCGTGCGGCCTGTCGAATAGCCAATCGCCTGACCGAGATAAAGACCATTGTCGAACTGATGGCTATAACCCAGGCCTTTTTCTGTATTGAGGAACCAGCCACCAGAAGTCCATTCGAAGTAAGGTAATGCATGCGTCTCATACTTATCGGAACCGGTATATTTTGGTGCATACTGTGCGCCCAGTCCGAGGGTAATTGATGACGATGAATTTTCTGCTGCAGCGTGCACTGAAAATGAAATAATAAATAATGCAGCAACAGTGGTTTTTATTTCCTTCATAAAACTCCCGGGATCAATTATGCTTACAACAATGGGATTCAAAGTATGCATGCAGATAATCAAAATACCTGCAAGATTTAATCAAGATTCTGTCAAGGTGCGAATGTGAAACGTGTCTTAATTATTGAAGATGACCTCGATGCGGCGAATGTGCTTGAGGCTTATCTCAAGCATGATCAATTTCAAACATCCATCGCCAGCAATGGCCAGCGTGGTCTGGAGCTGGTGTTTAGCTGGAAGCCTGACATTGTTTTGCTTGACGTAATGCTGCCCGCGTTGAGTGGCACGGATGTTTTGCTTGCGCTGCGCCGCCGGAGCGATGTGCCGGTGATCATGATCACCGCGGTCAGTGACGGTAGCGATAAAATCACCGCGCTGCGTTTTGGCGCCGATGACTACGTGGTCAAACCCTATAACCCCGGTGAAGTGGTGGCCAGGGTGCATGCCGTGCTGCGGCGCTATGCGGGCGAACGCAGTAATGCCTTGATTCAGTTCAGGGGGCTGAAAGCAGACACCGAGTCGATGACCGTCAGTGTGGAAGATGGAAACGGGGCCTCAACAATACTGGATCTGACGCCGACGGAGCTTTCCTTGTTGGTCACTTTTTTGAAGTCGCCGAATAAAGCGTTCACCCGCCAGGCGTTGCTGGAAGCCTGCCTGCCTGAAAGTGATGCGCTGGAACGCGTGGTGGATACCCATATTTATAATTTACGCAAAAAACTGGAAGCGGCAGGGCAAACCGATCTGCTGATTAATATTCGCGGCATTGGTTACAGGTTTGCCAACCTATGAAACCCTTTCAGTCCCAGCCGCAAAAAGAACCGCGCACCTTATGGGCATGGATTTGCCGGCGTTTGGTCTCGCTTGCCGTCGGCAGCATTTTCATTATCGCTTTTCTCATGTGGCTGCGATTTTATGTGCAGAATAAATGGCACGAATATCGGATGCCGGAAGCAGTGCGAGCGGAACTCGCTGTGCTGCTTCAAAACCCGATGCAGGACATTAACCGTTACCACCAAATTATTGATACCTGGTACGGGCTACACTATTCCGACCCAACTATCGGGGTTATGGACTGGTTGATTCTGGTTGCGCTGGTGCTGGTGTTTATTCCCGTTATTGTGCTGGTTACACTGAAGGCTGCGCGGCCCATTTCACACCATATCGGCCGGCTGGATCGCGCTGCCCGCTCTGTGGCCACGGGGGGGTTCGGCTATAAAATACCGGTTCCTGAAACACTGCCGCTTGAATTACGCAGCCTCACTGAAAACTTTAATGGCATGTCGTTGCAGCTTGAACGGTATGAAAAGGACTTGAAAAAAGCGCACGTCATGTTGGCGCATGAGCTTCGCTCGCCGCTTACTGCCGCCATTGGGCGCTTACAAGGGATGATTGACGGGATATTTGAACCCACGCCGGACCAGTTGAATATGGTCATGCGACAAATGAAAGCCCTGAACCGGCTGGTAGAAGATCTGCATTTGCTGAAACTGGCAGATGCCGGTGAGCTTAACCTCAATATTATGCCGGTCAATATCAATGATATTGTCCGGGAGAAGATTGCATGGATAACGCCAACGGCAGAAAAGGCCGGGGTCGCCATTACCCAGCAGAAATTGCCCGCGCTTACGGCAATGGCCGATCCGTATCGTATTGGCCAGGTTTTCCTGATACTGATGGATAATGCGTTGCGCTATGCCGCTGACGGGAAAATCATCGCGATCAGTTATCGCACCGACGGCGAGACAGTCAGCGTTATTTTCAGGGATCAGGGGCCCGCGGTAGCGGATAATTTTCTGGAAAATATCTTTGCCCCGTTTGTGCGCGAAGATACCTCCCGCTCCCGCCATGCCGGTGGTTCCGGGCTGGGGTTATCCATCGCTCACGCTATTTGCGCAGCGCACGGCGGTAAGCTGAGCGTTGAAAAGTGCAGCGAGGGTGGGCTGGCATTCAATGTGCAACTTCGCGTGCGTTAATTTATTGGGTAGGTTGACGTATTCTTAACAATACGCGCGCAGAAACTTGATGATGAGGGCGTTAAATACAGGGTAAACGGAGGTTTACCATGTCGTTTACGCTCATTGATTGTTTGCTGTCCGCGTATCATAAAATGCCTTATCGCTGCATCTGGATACTCATCATCGCGCTGTTTCTTTTTGCTGTTCAGATTGTGCTGGCAATAATGCTGGATGCTCCCGCATCACGTCGAAAATAACCGCTGTACGAAGCGGTTAGCAGATTATTTTGCCGGTGCGCGTCGGTTCTGACCACCGCAGTTTATATTCCCAGTTCTTGTCGTACAGTCCGATAGCAAAGGCCATGTGTTTATTTTGTGCGTGGCATAATTTGCGGGCATCGGTGATGTTCGCCCACATCAACAGACTGCCGGGGCTGTGCTGCGCAAATTGCGGATCCAGCCCGCCATTGGGTACATCAAAATAAATCATACGCTGGCTCGGAGCCGCCAGAACCAGGTCAATGGCACAGGGCATGCCGTCAAAAAACAAGACATTGCCAAAAATCATATGCCGTACAGCAGACAGCAATTCTGTTATTTTCATTCGGTCATAGCATCTTACCGTATCAGCAAAACGGCGTTTGAAAAGGTATACATAAAGCCGGGCAATCTCGGCGGAGGACAATTCAGCGAGCGGATAACAGGTGCCGCCGGCCGCAAGAAATTTTTTTAATTCACTGTTTCTTTTGCGTGTGGTTTTGACGGAAAAGTGATCCTTTATGCGGCATATCTGGCGTTTGTTACGGTAAATAAATGCCGCATTAATAATATTGCGACGATTTGCCGCCGACAGGCGATTCGTTCGCTCCGGAAACCAGATTTTTTGTTCCGCAGCCACTGGCATCATCACCTCATCATAGGATATCGGATAGTCGCGCCAGACATTCAATCCGACGTGTTTCCCATCAGCAGTGAAATACGCAGCAGTGGTTTCGCCCCGCTGGCAATAGTGCCAGAATGTGAACTTCATACACCCTTTTTTTAAAAAGAATTGCACCAGATCCGGGTGCATATTTACGCTGCCACCAAATTGATAATACGCAGCGGCATAACGTTCAAAATCACAGGGGGACCACCCCATGAGTTTATGTTTTATATTCATTATTCCGTAACCTGAATTAAAAAAGCGTTAAATCGTATTATCGCCACCCAGCACGGCATACAGTTTTACCGTCTGAATCAGATAGTGCAGACGCGATTCAAGCTGTTGTTTTTGTGCTTCGAGGAGGTCGTTGTTTTGCTGTATCAGGCTCTCTTTACTGAGCTGACCGGCAGCCTGAGACATGGTGCTCATCTGGTACTGTTTTAGTGCCGCGCGGTATATCGCCTCACTATCATCCAACTGGGCTTTCATGGCCGTCTGGCCTGCAAGGGCATCGGAGACATCCCTGAATGCCTGTTGAATGGCTTTCTGGTAATTCACTATTTCAATTTGCTTATTCAGATCGGCGTTCGTCAGGTTGGCTGCATTTTTTCCCCCATCAAAGATGGGCAATGTTATGGAGGGCACAAAACTCCAGGCCGCGGTGCCGCCTGTTAACAGCTTACCGAGATCTGCCGAGGAGGAGCCGCCCGCCGCGGTAATTGAGATGGTCGGGAAAAAAGCTGCCCGTGCCGCGCCAATACGCGCGTTTGCAGCCTGCAATTGGTACTCTGCCGCCACGATGTCCGGGCGTTTGAGCAGCACTTCGGAGGGCAAGCCGCTTGCCAGCGCCGGGAAATGCCAGGCCTGATCGAGGGTCGCGCCAGTGAACAACGAGGCAGGCAACGGCTGGCCGACAAGAAGTTGCAAGGCATTGTAATTTTGCTGGGCCTGTAACTTAAGCTGCATCAGTTGCGCTTGCGCGCGGTCGGCCGCTTTGCTGGCATTCATGACTTCATTCTGGCTTAACGCGCCTGCCGCGCAGGCCTGCTGCGCCATTTCTTTCAGCGTCAGTGTATTGTTAACCAGGCGCTCATAAATACCCACGGCTTGCTGGGTGGAGAGATAAGTAAACCAGGCACTGACGGTTTGTTCGATTAAATTAATGCGCAGCGCCCTTGAGGCGGCTCCGGCAGCGAGATACTCGTTTAGCGCGGCCTCTTTCAGGCTTTGCAGACGCCCCCAAAAATCGATTTCCCACGAGGCTGACACCAGTTTTGCATCATATTGTCGCCACGTTACCGCTCCCGTATCGACGGTGTCGAAGATGCCAGCCGGTTCATGGGCCGCGGTTTTCTCGAGAGTAAGAGTGATATTCGGTAGCGGTGATAACCGTTCTACGCCATATTGCGCCGCGACTTTTTTTAAATTCAGCGCTGAAACCTGCATGTCTTTATTTCCGGCGATGGTCAGCGCGATCAATTGTTGTAATCGGGCATCGCTAAAAAAAGGAGGGGCGGTGTGAGAAGCGACAGCTACTGTATTATCCGCAATGATCTGCTGATTCCAGCGCAGGGGGATATGCGCGTCCGGGCGATGATAATTCGGCGCAAGATGGCAGCCTGTTAATAATGCTGAAAACAGTGCGGCAGTTAATAATGAAAGTGGGGTGGTCGCTGACGCCATTATTCCGTCTCCGAAGCCTCGTGAATATGAATGAAAGACGGCTTTTCCCGCCTGCACGGCAGATTATCCAGAGCTTTATCAATAAACGGTCAAGGGCCATTCAAGGTTGACGCAATATTGTGGTAAAGGGGGATTTTTTATTAGCGTTGACCATATCTTGATAATCCCTCATCTATTCCTTGTTCTTCCTGCGTTGAGATACTGACCTGGAATAACCCGGGATTGATATGATGCGATATCAGAAAAAAACAACGCTTCAGGAACGGATCACCTCGCCTTCAGGTAAAGTGATTTGCGCCTTTGCTTTTTCGCTGCTGCTGGCGGCGTGCGATGATAGCCAGATAAAAACCGCGTCTCTGCGGCCCGTGAAGACCTGGATCGTTAGCCAGGCGCAGCCCGCGCCGTCCATGACCTGGACAGGAACAATTGAGCCTGCCGAAGAGGTCACACTGCAATTTCGTCTCAACGGTAAACTGGGCAGCAAGCCGGTCGATGTTGGGGCCAGCGTGACGAAAAACCAGACGGTAGCGCAACTGACGGCAACGCAGAGCGCCGAAGACACCGCTGCGGCACTGGCGGAATATCAGGATGCCGTGGTGGCCGAGGAGAAGGGGCGCCAGGCCCTGGAAAGAAGTAAAAAGCTGTTTGCTATTGGCACCGTTTCACGCGCTCAACTTGAAGAGGCGGTATCCTCTCTTGCCACACTGACCGCGCGCAAAGTCCGTGCGCAGGCGCAAAAAAATAACGCCCTGAATGGATCCGATTTCAGCAAACTGCAGGCGCCGTTCGATGGCAGGGTGACGGCTTATCCCGCGATGGTTGGGCAAAACATCTCCGCTGGTCAGGATGTGCTCAAGATCGCTTCTGCACAGGCGGAAGTGCAATTCAGCGTGTCCTCTGAACTGGCAGCAGCGCTTCACCCCGGCGACGGGCTTACTGTGCTTTACGCAGGTCGCCGCCTGCCCGGACACATCAGGTACATCACTCCGCAACTCGACAGCACCACCCGCACCAGTCTGGTTCGCGCCTCGCTGGTGACAGAGGGTGTTGATCCGGTGTTTGGCACAGCAGTCTCTGTTGAGCTTGCGGTTGCAAAAGAGCAGGTGATGCCTTTACCTGCCTCTGCACTGACGCGTGCGGGCGATCAACCGGCGGTATTTGTTGTCAACCCGACCACCGGCGCACTCGATATCCGCCCGGTCAGCATCGCCCGTTTTTCTGCGGATAAAGCCTACGTCTCGGCGGGCCTGAAAACCGGCGAGAAAGTGGTCACGGCTGGCGTCAATACATTACAGAACGGGGAAAAGGTGAGTACCGGTGCTGAGGCCGCAAAATGAATCTTGAGAAATATAACCTTTCCGCATGGGCTTTAGCCCATCAGCAACTGGTCAGTTTTTTTCTGCTGATCATTATGGCCGCAGGTTGCCTCTCTTTCACCGCACTTCCGCGTGACGAGGATCCGGCCTTTACCATTAAAACCGCCGTGATCAGCGTTGACTGGCCGGGAGCCACCCCGAAGGAGATGGTCGATTTGGTGGCCGATCCGATCGAAAAAGCGGTGCAGGAGCTACGCTGGTTTGACAGCGTAGACAGCCTGAGTCGTAACGGCCATAGCGAAATCACCGTGAACCTGCTGGATGCCACGCCGCCTTCTGAGGTGAAGCCATCCTGGGAATCGTTGCGCAAAAAAATGCGCGATATCGCCCCCAGCCTGCCAGAAGGTACCAGCGAACCGGCGGTAAACGATGAGTACGATGCCACTTACGGCACGATTTATGGCATCACCGGTGAGGGGTTTTCCAGCGAGGAGTTCCGCACTTTCGCCGATAACATCCAGCGCGATCTCCGCACGGTGAAGGATATCGGCCGCACAGTACAGATCGGTGTGCAGCCCCAGCAGGTGATCCTGAGCTTCTCTGCACGCCAGCTTGCGACCATGGGGATCTCCCCGGACGACATTTTGACGGCGCTGAAAAACAATAATGCCGTCACGCCATCAGGAGATTTACGCACCGCGGATGACCGTATCCGTTTTCAAATCAGCGGCACGAAGCTGAATGAGGATGCGCTGAAACAGATCACGTTGCATGCCGGCGGGCGCGCCATTTCGCTGCCGGAAATCGTTACCGTTACGCGAAAAAACGCGCAAACGCCGCAGCCGGTGTTCCATGTTAATGGCCAGCCTGCACTGGGCATCGGCATCGCGATGTCGCCGGGCGGCAATATGTTGCAGTTTGGCAAAGCACTGGATAACAAGCTGGCGCAGATCACCGCCACGCTGCCGCATGGCATCACGATAACCAAAGTCGCCACGCAACCTGCGATTGTTGACGAGGCCGTCGACGGCTTTTTACACGTCCTGCTGGAAGCCATCATCATTGTGATGGCCGTATCGTTTGTTTCGCTGGGGTTGCGGGCAGGGCTGGTTGTCGCTGTGGCTATTCCTATCGTGCTGGCGCTGACTTTCGTGGGGATGGATCTGGCCGGGGTAGGGCTACAGCGGATTTCGTTGGGTGCGTTGATCATCGCGCTGGGTCTGCTGGTGGATGACGCCATGATCACCATTGAGTCGATGGTTTCACACCTTGAGAAAGGGGAGCCGTTGCGCAAAGCGGCTTCCAGCGCCTTTGTCAAAACCGCCTTTCCAATGCTCACAGGCACGCTGGTGATGATTGCCGGGTTTATTCCCGTCGGGTTCGCCAAATCGATGGCGGGGGAGTACTGCTATTCGTTATTTGCGGTGATCTTTATTTCCTTACTCAGTTCCTGGATTGTGGCGGTGCTGTTCTCCCCCCTTAGCGGAGTCTGGCTACTCAATGGTGCGAAGGTCGCCCGGCATGATGATGCCCGACCCGGTCGCGTGGCGGGGATGTATCACCGCTTGCTGGCATTTACCCTACGTCACCGCATCGCCGTTATTGCCTCATCCGTGCTGCTGTTCGTGATCGCCGCCTGGAGCAGTCAGTGGTTGAAAAGTGAGTTTTTCCCCGCCTCAGACCGCCCGGAACTGCTTGTCAGCCTGACGTTACCGCAAAACGCCACGCAAGCGCTGACCGAAAAAGAGACCCGGCGGCTGGAGAGACTTCTCAGTAACAATCAGAACGTTCGCCGCTACTCCTCGTACATTGGCACCGGCGCGGTGCGTTTCTATCTGCCGATGGATATTTTGTCGGACGCAGAAAATACCGCTCAACTGGTGGTGGTCGCGAAAGATCTGGCCGCGCGGGAAACGCTGCAGGCTGAACTGACCACCGTTCTGCAACAGCAGTTCAGCGATATTGTGACGCGTATTGCGCCGCTTGAACTGGGCCCGCCGGTTGGCTGGCCATTGAAATACCGTGTTACCGGGCCGGATTTCAATCAGACCCGCATTTATGCACACCAACTGTCTGGCCTGCTGGCAAAAGATACGCGCGTCACGGGACTGAATATGACGGCGGGCGATCCGCAGCGTACCGTGAAGGTCACAATCAACCAGGCCGCCGCCAGCCTCGCGGGCCTTGACGCTGAGCGCATCGCGAAAACGCTGAACATGTTTTATACCGGTCTGCCGGTGACTGAATTGCGGGAGAACACGCACCGTACAGAGGTTATTTTGCAGGGCAGCGATGAAGACAGACACAACCTTTCCGGTCTGGAAGGGACGCTGATTACAACCGCGACGGGCGCGAAAGTTCCCTTATCACAGGTGGCTTCTTTGTCATGGGGCTTAACCACCCCGGAGATCCAGCGCCGTAACCGGGAAGCTTCGGTAACGATTCAGGGCGATGTCATCGCCGGGCAGAATGTCAACCGGGTGGGAGCCGCGCTGGTTCCGGTCATCGATCGCTTCAGGCAAACGCTGCCGGCCGGGTACAATGTGGCGGTGAGCGGGGCATCTGAAGAGTCTGACAAAGGCAACGATTCTTTGATGTCCGTGCTGCCGGTAACCGTGATCGTGATGCTCGGCGTCATGATGGTGCAACTGCAGAGTTATTCACGGGTGATCCTCGCCACGCTGATGGCGCCATTTGGCTTTATCGGGGTGGTTGCCGCGTTACTGCCAACCGGCACGCCACTGGGGTTTGTCGCGCTGCTTGGCGTTATTGCGTTGAGTGGCATGATCATCCGTAATGCGATAATCCTGATTAGCGAGGCCGACGAGAACCTCAGGTCGGGCCTCGCCAGCCAGGATGCGATTGTGAATGCGGCGAAACACAGAGCCCGGCCTATTATGCTGACCGCCTGTGCGGCGATCTTCGGCATGATCCCCATTGCCCGGCAGGTTTTCTGGGGACCGATGGCATTTGCCATTATCGGCGGGCTGGTGGCAGCCACGTTTTTTACCCTGACACTGCTGCCGGCATTGCTGAGTTATTTACTGGCCTGGGAATCGCGACACTCCGCTGAGCAATAGGGCTTTGCCTGGCGGGTAAGAGCGTTAACGCGCTCAGCGCTTTTTTACCTCGGGTCGCGCGTTGGCGGGGAAGTCCCCGCCAGCCTGTTGCCTCAACGGCCAGGGAACACGCGTGCACTCGACAGCTTACCGTCTTTAAGCGTAAAGATATCCTCTCCGCGCACCCGATAAGGGTTGTCCTGCGGGCCGTAACCCCAGGTTACACGGGCAATGCCGTGATTCCACTCTGCCGCCGCTGGGGTAAAGATAAACCCCGGATGTTGTGCCTGAACCTGACGGATGGCGGCATTGACACGCGCCGATCCCGCTGACAGGCCGTTTTCGTCGGCCACGAAAAAATCGGCCGTGTAGACAGCGGCAAAACCTTTCGCTCGCGCTGCTGCATCGGTGTTATTCCAGAGCGCAAAATGGTTGTCGATGAGCTGTTGCAGTTCTGCAGGGGCTGCCAGGGTTGTCTCAATGTTCATGGTCGTGCTCTTTGCGAAGGTGATAGATGTGCCTGCCAGCAGTGCAGCCAGCAGTATCCTTTTGGGGATTAACGTTTTCATTGCTTTCTCCGGTGAGTGCAGGCCGTCACTGTCTCGGGCGCGCGTTGCCCACCAGTTCAATCTGCGAGCCCCAGGGTGTCAGGAAGTAAAACCACTGAGTACCATCGGCATTAGTCACTGGTTCGTTAAGCGTTTTCAGTCCCGCTTTCTTGATCGCCTCATAGCTGGATAAGACATCATGCGTTCTCAGCGCGATATGGGTGGCCGCGTCGTCATCCTGGTGTGGGCGGTGATGGTTAATGTGCTCGCCCCGGTACTGAAAGAGTTCCACCCCGGTCCCGTCTGGCAGACGCAACATGACAAAACGCGTTAGCTCGCTGGAGCGGCGCCAGTTGAAGGCAGATTTCCACGTTGCCGGGAGGGGGCCAGGTGTCGCGTCTGTCTCCAGCGTCGCGCCGAAGGTGGTCTGGAAAAAAACGATCGCCTTGTCCAGATCCGGCACATTGATGCCGGTATGATCGACACCCGCCACGGCGACCAGCGGCGCGGACGGGGCGCTGAAAGCCGGTGCAGCCATGCTGGCTGCGGCTAACAGCAGCGAAGATGCAAAGAGCGTTGAAGTGATACGGTTCGTTTTCATGGGGGTGTTCCTGTTGTCAGGGTTGCGATGGGAAAAGCATATCGACGGCAGGATGTTTTCAAAATAGAATGATTCGAAATTCATCATTGCAGATTTGAAATGACCAGGTTCCCTGATTTCGAAGGACTCGCGATGTTCGCCAAAGTGGCCGAAGAGGGCTCTTTTGCCGCAGCGGCAAGAGTGATGGGCGTCTCCGTGCCGACCGTCTCGCGTGCTGTTGCAAGGCTTGAAGAGCGCCTGGGCGGCAGGTTGTTTAACCGTACCTCCCGCCAGCTTGCCCTCACGGAGTTTGGTCAGAGCATGGCCGCAAAAGCCTCGGAGATGTATCGCCAGGCGGAAGAGGTGGAGAGCGAAGCGCATGAACTGTCGGTGCAGCCGCGCGGCCTGGTAAGGCTGGCGGTGCCAATGTCGTTTGGCTTGCGCTGGGTGGCACCTCTGTTGCCAGAACTGATCCGCGCGTTCCCTGAGCTGAGCGTGGATCTGCATCTGTCTGATGCGTCCGCTGATTTGATTGCAGAAGGCTATGATGCCGCACTGCGTATTGCCGCGTTGCCGGACTCCTCGCTGGTGGCGCGCAAGCTGTGCGCGGTAACGCAATATTTGGTGGCCGCCCCTGCGTACCTTGCAGCACACGGCGCGCCGCAGCATCCTCGCGAGTTATCTTCCCGGCCCTGTTTCAGTTATGCCTACCGGGCACGCAGCCAGGTCTGGCGTTTTACCCATCCGTCCGGCGCGCAGGAGGATATCGTGCCCAACGGCCCGCTCAGAGTGACCAATTCCGATGCGTTGCTGCCGCCGCTGCTGGCAGGACTGGGTATAGCCGAGCTGCCGGAGTTTATTGCAGCAGAGTATTTGCAAAACGGGCAACTTGTGCAGCTGCTGGAACCGTGGTCCATGACCCAGGGTGGGCTCTATTTTGTTACGCCCACATCGCGCAGTCGTCCGTTAAAAGTCAAAGTATTGTCCGACTTCTTTGCCCGGCATCTCAGCCAGCCCGTCTGGCGCTGGCCCGGCTGATCTCCCCGTGGCGGCCATCCTTTCATTTTTGAAAGGATGAGTTTCATTCTTTGCTATTTCACACGCTCCTGAGTCTCTTTATTGTGGCTTAACGCCGCCGATACCGGCCCGGCACCTCAATAACAGGAGCGTACTCACCATGAAAACCGCCGTGCAGTTACTGCAAAACTACCTGGACAGCATTCAGCATCCCGGCATCGCCGCCGCCCTTTTTGCCGATGAAGGCGTGCTGGAGCTGCCTTACCTGCAAACGCTGGGTCTGCCGCATCGCGCACAGGGGCCTGCCCAAATCGAGGCCTTCATCACCGGGTTACTGGCAAAGGTTCCGGATTTTCGTTTCCGACATATCCAGTTTTTTATCGATACCCCGACCCAGGCTTTCGGTGAATACAGCGTAGAGGCGGCAATCGCCGGGACCGACCGTATTTATAAACAGACCTATGCCGGACGGCTGGTGGCAGAAGGGGGGAAAATCACGCTGCTGCGTGAGTCGCTGGATACGCTGGCAGCATGGCGCGCCTTCGGCGGCGGGCAGTCCGCCTGATGGCCGTCGGTTTAATCCTTTACGCTCTGAATTTATCGACACTAAGGTGAGAAAAATGAAACGAAATACAACGGCTGCACGTCCGTCTTCTGTGGGCGACCATGATAAAACGCAGGCCACCCAAATTGTGGTGAGCGCCTGGTACCGCGTACATCCGGAGGATCGCCAGACTTTTATCGATGCCGTAAAACCGGACATGCAGGCCGCACAACAAATGCCAGGCTGCGTGTTTTATGCCTTTTCTCAGGATCTGCTTAACCCGGACGCTTTTCACTTGTCTGAGGGCTGGACCGACATCGAGGCGTATGAACGGCATGAAAACGCAGAGACGTTTTTAACGGCGCTGGCGACGGTAGTTAAACATGTACGCATCCTGCATCGTGAAGGGGTTCGCTATGAGGTCGCGAAACAGCACATTGAGGATCCGCGCGGCAAAGTAACTGATTAATGAGTGGTCAGTGATGCAAAGCGTGCCGCCCAGGGCAGCACGCTTCACCACAGTCCTTTCTTAAGTATTGATATGCCCGGCCAGAAACAGGCCGGGCGGATTTTAGTCTGTTGTGCTTGCGCTATAGACCCAGAGCAAAACGCCAACGCCACCCAGACTGAGGAGTGACATGCTGTAAAGCGCCGTAAATGCACTCAGGTTATTTGCGATCACACTGGTGATGCCGGTAAAGAACGCGGCGGTCATGACTTGTGAACGCCATGTCATTGCACTGGCTCTCGCCACCTGGTCTTCGGGGAAGTGTTTAAGCACGCCGAAGGTTCCCAACGCAAACACCATATTCGACGCCACGTGGGCACTGAAAATTATCACCAGCCCGGCCCAGAGGGATCCGGCGGAGAGCGGTAACAGAAAATACCCGCCAATAAACCCGCCCAGGCATACCAGCAACAGTCGGTTATTCGCGCCATAGCGCTGCATTTTACGGGCATCAAGCATTAGCGGGCCACAGAGTTGCCCAAGGCTACGAGCGAAAAGCAACGGGAGTGCCAGGCTGGCGGGATCTTCAGGCCTGACTTCCTGTGCCAGCGCCGGTAAAAGTGCCATAGCCGGAGAACCCACTGCGGCAAGCGCAGGTAACAGCATCACGCTTCGTTTTTGCAAGGGAGATAGCGTTGGCCAGAAGCGTTTCTGCATAACCGTTGCTTTCTCTTCAGGATGGCACGTCAGTACCTGAAATACAGACGCCGAGGCCAGCAATAAAACAGCAGACGCGGCAAAGCTCAGGGCGTCTATGGCAAGAAGATGGAGAGGCGACATCACGTCGAACAGTAATACGCCCAGTCCGGTTCCCAGGAGTACGTGGGCGGCAAAAATGAGGGTTTCCATCGCGGTGGCTGCGGGTAACTCGTCATGATGTAAGCCACGTTTAAACAGCAGTGTCAGCGCCGGATAACTCATGCCGCTGAGCAGGGCCTCCAGACTCTGAACAGCCAGCAGCGCCGGAATGTTATGCCACAACACCCCCCATAATGGGAAAGCCAGGGCAAGCAGCCCGAGTAGCTCCGTCAGAATAAGGATCCGCAGCGGTGAAACGTGCTTGCAAAGCGTCTCGCCCCACAAGCTGCCGATAAAACTGGGCACCATCGACAACAGATAAACGAGGGTAAGTGTCGCAGGGGAAGCCTGCCAGTGTAAAAGTGTTGAAAACACAATGACCTGAGTAAGCCCATTACCGAGTGATGACAAAATGTAGGCAAAACCCAGGAAGCGCAGCCAGCCATGGCGACGCAGTGCGCGAATGAGCGCAAGCAGTAAGGTATTCATGTATAAAGATTCTCATCATAAATAACAGAAGCCCGCAAAGCCCACTGGCAGTGCGGAAGGGCAAAACTGTTAAAAAGAGAGCATCTTTACATTGGGAAATGGACTCGCATGAAAGCAGACGCGGTACTGTACCACATAAGCAGTCGATAGCACTTATGAGGTGATCACCGCGGCAATACCGACGTCATATCCGGTTCAGTTAACACCATCTTTACCCCCTTGTTGGCGTAACCGCTTTTGGGGGAATCATTTATTCAATAAGAGACACCTGAGCCAGGCTGCTGCCATTCCAGGAGAAAAGCACCAGATGCCAGAGGCCGGGCGCTTTGCGGGAGGGATCGATTAACCCGTTCATTCCTAAAGATTCCAGGCGCTCACGGACATGCCATGAGCGTGGAATACCTCCCTCCTTCACCGCTTCCTGCCAGGGAGAAATCGCATCGTTAAGGTCAATGCCAGCGGCCCGTCGTGCCTCACTGTTTCTCAAATCCAGAATCTTATGCGCGATAACTCTGACTTTTACAATTTCCAGGCGGGCGCTCCGGTTGCCTTTATGCGTTTGCATTGCGGCTTCTACCCCTTCGGGAGAGGAACTGAGATAGAGCGTAGGCTGATGGCTGTTCGAATAGCGTCCAGGCGCGCTGGAGCCCGACAACGCAAATTCCCGGTAGAGGGGATCGATTGCCCGATAAAAAATCCCATTGATGTCTGTATGAATAGGGAGGCGTTCAATCATTTCGCCGCTACCTCTGCAATAGCGTTATTTTTCGTTAGGGTTCCAGTAGACCTGAACGCCCGTTATCAGCGAGAAGAACTTGATTGCGGCTTCTTTGCCTTCTTCAACCGTGGGGTAAGGTTGGGAAAGATACACCTCGCCACGCGCGTGTGTGAAAAAGCGGCGGTGTTCCGGTTTAACTTCAACGCCCGTTAATTTTTTCACCTGCTCCCGGCTGCAATGGATGCGGTATCCCTGATCTTTATAGTTCTGAAGGGCAAAAACGCCCGTGGTATTGTTAGCCGCAGTGCGCGCAAGATTGGTCATATTTCTTTCCTGTTTACCCTTAATGTTGGCAATGTTTTGTCTCGTGTTGCTCAGTGTTAAGCGGCTGCTTATTATAAGGGCAGACGCTGTACTTCCTGCTGCTAACCCGTTTCAAACCCTTTCATCCCAGCCAAATTCTGAATAGGTTTGCCCGTCATGAATGGCGTTTATCGCCTGGCGCACATACGGGATGGTCTTGTCAGGCAACATGGTGATATTCATCCAACGGACGTCTGCGTGTTTGTCGGGTTCCGCCAGGAAAGGCAGCCCCCGCCACTGACGGCAGATAAAAAAGTGACCCATCCAGGAACGGTTTTCAGTCCACACATGCAGGGTGTGAGCAAGATGCATTGAGGCAGGCGAGGCCTCAACACCGGTCTCTTCCTTTAATTCTCTGGCTGCGGCACAAGATAGCGTTTCCCCCTGTTCAAGTCCTCCTGCGGGTAAGCTATAGCAGCCATCCATCCAGCCCGTATTGGCGCGTTGTAGCATCAAAATCTCGTCTCCTTCAAGAAGTAAGACGAAGACGGCAATAGAAAGGTGATATCTGTCCCGACTCATGCTGCGGTTCCCTGAACGCGGATAATACTGACTCTATATACAGTGATTGTTCGTCGCTGGGTATCTACCAATTCTGGAACAGGATCGTCGTAAAGGTCGTTTTTTCGCGCAGCCTGAGTAAGGGGCATGCCCACCGTTAGCGCGCACCGGCTTTGCGTTCGGCAAAGTAGTGCGCAGGTGTGCTGCCCATGGTTTTCCTGAACATAGTAATGAAGGCATTGACCGACTCATAACCCAGTTTCGCTGCCACATTTTGCACGGATACGCCGCTGGCCAGCTCTTGCAGTGCAATGATCAAATGCAGTTGCTGACGCCAGCGCCCGAAAGTCAGCCCGGTTTCGCGCAGCATTAAACGCGCAAGGGAACGTTCGCTGAGCGCCAGCCGTTTTGCCCACGTTTTAAAGGTGCTGCGATCCTCCGGGTGGCTGACCAGCGTATCGGCCATGGCACGGATTTTAGGGTTGGCGGAAACCGGCAGGCTCAGTTTTTGCTGCGGCATTGTCACCAGTTCATCCAGCGTCACACGGGTCAGCCTGGTGACATGGCTATCCGGCGGCTGATCCACCCCTTCGCGGGTTAACCGGTCCACCAGGGCAGTAATCAGGGGAGAAATCGCCAGCGTGCAACATTTTTCCGGCAACGTGGCGGCCCCCGGTTCAATAAACAAATAATTGAGATGCGCATTCCAGGTTGCAGTGGCGCTGTGCGGAATGCCGCCAGGGATCCAGACAGCACAATCGGGCGGCACTATCCAGATATCGTTTTCCGCGCGACAGATCACCGCGCCGTACAGCGCAATAATCAGTTGCCCTTTGCGGTGGGTATGCACCGGCACTTCTGCGGCATATTCCATAAAATCCAGATGACGTGCGACAGCCGGGCACGCGGTGCTATCGGGGTCAAACAAGGTTGTAGCGAATTGAGGGTTCACGTGATTGGCCACATTTAGGTATTTTTTGACAGAATAGAGTATTTAATCGCATCTGCAAGCCGGTAATAATCCCGGCATGAACAAAACAGACTGCTTTTACTCGCCCGCCTGGCGGGCTACCGGCGAGGTGTGTCGCCGGGTGCTGCGGGCGCTTGCTGCCCCTGCCGTACTGAATGATGCCAGTGCGCTGCTCTACTCTGCCAAAAGCTTTGCCGCCGCGATGCTGGCCTATTACATCGCGTTGTCAGTCGGCCTGCAAAGGCCCTCCTGGGCAATCATTACTGTTTATATTGTGTCGCAAACCTCGGTGGGTGCGTCGCTGAGTCGGAGTCTCTATCGTCTGGCTGGAACGGTCATCGGGGCCGGGGCGACCGTGTTGATTGTGCCTGCCTTCGTGAATATGCCGATTCTATGCAGCGCGGTGCTTACTGGCTGGATCACGTTCTGCCTTTTTTTATCGCTACTTGAGCGCACGCCGCGCGCTTACGCTTTTGTGCTGGCAGGTTACACCGCCAGTTTGATTGGCTTTCCTGCGGTTACCGATCCGGGGGCGATGTTTGACACCGCCATCACCCGGGTACAGGAGATCACCATTGGTCTTTTCTGCGCCGCCGTGATCCATCGCTATGTGTTGCCGAAACGGCTTTCCGGTCTGTTCAACAGCACCTTAGCAGAGACGCTGCGCTCTGCACGGCAGCGCCTTGCCGACACCCTAAGCGGCAATGTGCATGAGCTACACGGCACTATGCGGCTGGCTCAGTCACTGCAGTTCCTGCAGGGCATCAGCCACCATATTCCTTATGACTTCACTCTCTCGGCACCTGTACGACAGGCGAGAAAAGCCATTCACGATCGACTGGCACGGTTGTTGATAGTGAGCGGCGAATTACGCGATCGCTTACAGATGATTAACGCGCTGCCAGCCGACCTGCAGAGACTGCTGAACGATGTGCAGGCCTGGCTGACCTGTGAGGAAGACGTGGAGCGCAAAACCAGGGGGTGTGCGCTACAGCAATACGGTGAGCAGGTAATGCAGCAGCGCGCTGCCCATGTGCGCAATCGTGAGCAGGCCGTGCAATTGAGCATCGCCCGTCATCTGACGGAGGCCGTTGCACTGCTGCAACAAAGCGAGCGTTTTGCCGCGGCTATCCACCATGCGAAACCGCTGCCGATGGAGGCGCAAGAGCAGGGGATAAAAGGCTATGTGTTTCATCGCGATCCCCTGACGGCCGCGCGCACTGCGCTGGGCGCGGCGGTGATTATCTTCAGCGGTTGCCTGGTGTGGATTTTCCCGGCCTGGCCTGATGGGGGGACGGCGGTCTCTATTCTTGGGGTTTGTTGCACGCTGTTTGGCAGTTTCGACACGCCTGCGCCACACATTGTGAAATACATTATCGGTTCTTTCTGGGGCGTGGTGATAAGCCTGCTCTACAGCTTTGCCCTGCTGCCGCAGGTGGCTGAATTTCCGGTGCTGGTGGCCGTGCTCGCCCCGGCTTATCTGCTGGCCGGATCGCTGCAGGCGCGGCCACCTACCACTTTTATGGCGATGGGCATCACCCTGACATTACCGGTGTTATGTGAGTTAGGCGCTCACTACAGCGGTGACTTTGCGGCGGCGGTGAACACCGCGATCGCCTTATTTGCTGCTACCGGTTTTGCGGTGGTTGGAATGAGCCTGCTGCAAACCGTGCAGGCCGACGCCGCCATCAACCGTTTGCTGGCCCTGTGCCGGCGCGACATTCGGCACAGCATAAAAGGCACTTTTAAGCATGATGACGTGCACTGGACCAATCTGATGATTGACCGTACAGCCTTGTTGCTGCCGCGCTTGCAGCGAAGCGATCGCGCCTCCGGGCAGGTGCTTAACGAGATACTGCATTACCTGAGTCTTGGCCTCGCTGTTCTGCATTTACGCCGCATCACTGCCCCGGCTGGCAGTGATGTGGCTCGTGACATCAATGATGTGCTGGCCCGGCTAAGCCGGCGGACAGACATCCCGGCTTTACGCCAGCGTATCGTTGTATTGATTGGTATTTACTCGCCTGCGGCGGATGAGGCAACGCGTGTGCTGACTGACCGACTGGTGGATCTGCACTGCGCCTTGTGGGAGCGGGAGAAGGAGCAGATGAGTGATTAATGACATCAATCTTGGCGGTGTCTATGTACCCGGCCTGCTGCTCATCGCGCTGGCGGCGCTGCTCTGCACACTGGGATGGGTGCCATTTTTCGCTTTTAGCAGGTTCTGCCGCCGCTTGCCTTGTCGCCCGCTGATGGGGCTCTCTTTGTATATCGTCACCTTTTCCTTGCTGTTGCAGGGGCTGAATGCGCTGGGGTTATTCGCATGAAATCGTTTTTTTCTCTGTTGGGCCGCTATGCACTGACGTTAAGTGCCGTGATGATGGCAGCGTTTCTGGCGTACCTTCTCTGGAAACATTATGCCCAAACCCCCTGGACGCGTGATGGCCGGGTGCGTGCGGACGTGGTACGGATTGCACCAGACGTTTCCGGTCCCGTGAATCAGGTGGCTGTGAGCGATAATCAGTGGGTGGAACGTGGCGATGTGCTCTATTCCATTGATCCGCACTGGCTGCAGCTGGCCGTCGCCAGTGCGCAGGCTGACGTTGAGGCAAAGCACCATGAGAGGGTGATGCGCCAGGATGCAGCCCGGCGACGCGCACAGATTAAAGGCATGATTTCTGGCGAAGACCTCCAGCAAACAGGCAGTGCCGCAAGCGTGGCCGCCGCGAATTATCAGGGGGCGCAGGCTGCGCTGGAGCTGGCCCGGCTCAATTTAGCTCACGCTGTGGTGCGGGCGCCTGTTTCGGGTTATGTCACGCATCTCCGGTTACGTGCCGGCGACTATGCCACGGCGGGGGAGACGAACGTGGCGATTATCGACGCGCACAGTTTTTGGGTCGTTGGCTATTTTGAAGAGACAAAACTGCACCATATTCGTGTGGGGGATAGCGCCAAAATCGCCCTGATGGGGGTTGAGCCTACCCTCAGCGGCCATGTGGAAAGCATTGGGCATGGGATCGGTGACAATAATGACGAGACAGGCGGGCTGGGGTTGCCCAATGTGGAACCCACCTTCAACTGGGTGCGGCTTGCACAGCGTATTCCGGTGCGCATTCACATTGATACTTTGCCTGAAGGGGTAGAGTTAGTGGCCGGGTTATCCGCCAGTGTCTCTGTGACGCCCCAGAGACACCGTGCGGGCGAGACTACTTCTTCTTATTGAGCAACGATTGTAAATCGGCAAACGGGTTCCAGGTGGCGGCTGCAACGTCGTTTTGGGCGTCCTCGCCCGCCACTACCCGTGTGCCGTACTGGTCGGCCTCTGTGTACTTCTCATGTTCATGATCATGGCAAAAGAGACATAACAGTTCCCAGTTGCTGCCATCTGCCGGGTTATTGGTATGATCGTGATCGATATGGTGAACCGTGAGTTCACGCAGGTTGGAATAGACAAACTCGCGGGAACAGCGTCCACACACCCAGGGGTAAATTTTTAACGCTTTTTCGCGGTAGCCGCTTTCCAGCTGCGCGTAGTTTTTTGGGATCAGAGCCATGGCGGGTGCCACCTGTTTGCAAAAGATAAGCGGCTACTATATCTCATAACGGCAGGCCTGCCGAATGCTCGTCGCCAGACGATGATGACGCTGCGCGGGCACAAAAAAGCCCCGCTGTGGCGGGGCTCCAAAAAGGGGAGAGGTTAATCAAACACGCCGTTGATGACGGCAGTCACAATGGCAGTGCTTAACGCAATAAGCACTAAATCATCGCCAACCGCCCGCCATTCATAGCCCGGATAATAGGGCAAAGCGTTAAGCATGGAGGCAGGAAGTGTTTTTTTGGCAATACCTGGAGGCAACGGTTTCCCGCGGGCGACATTTTTCGCGATCCCTGGCGGCAGGGCCTGATAGCCGACAAGGCCATAATTAACAGCAAGGGAGCGGGCGCGCGCGAAGGTGATATCAGCGTTAACATTATCGGGTTTACCGGCGTTTTTGCGGTTGCCATGGTCGCTATTCGACTTGCCATTCCCCTGGCCATTGTTCCCGCTGTTTCCGTGGTTGCCACTGTTTCCATGGTTGCCGCCGCCATTGCCGTTACCGGGGTTGGCATAGACAGGTGAAGCAACCATAACGAGAGAGATAACCGCCGCAAGTGCAGTTTTAAAAGTGCGACGTGTAAGCATGATGTTGAACCCTTGAGGTGAAGTACACACGTCGAAGATAGGACAAGGCGAAGCGCGTAACAATGTCACGATTTCTGATTTTGCAGCGCGGGTTGTACGACCTCTTTTGATGCCTCATCACCGCCAGCATGGACCTGGCGCCGGGAGCAACGGGCCCTGTAACATCGTGAAGATCAGCAGGGCCGGCAGGGGGTTAATCTTGCAACGGGCTTAGCGTCACCGGGCCATAAACCATTTGCACACGGGTTGATCCGGATGCACCGCTGTAAGCGCCTTCGCCACCGTTCAGGTGGCAGGCCAGGGCTGTAAACGCCCAGACCTCTTCCATCGACGCCGAAAGAGTACGGGTGGTGAGTTCCGCCTTTCCGTACTGCTCGCCAAAGTCGCGTACGCGACGGGCAAAAGCGGCCAGCGGTTCGCTCACAGAGGGATGATCCCAGCCCCACAGCCATGTGCCATCATCGGTATTGTAGGTACCAATGACCTGCACCGGGGCGGTGGCCACCCGCTGTTTTTCTTCACTGGTAAAGGTGATGGTGCCTTCGTCCAGATCCACGGCCCATGAGGCGGTATCAATCCCCCACATCTCCACGGCGGCCTGAGTGCGCAACTGCAGCTCGTTATTGGCGCGGGCGAGGGTCAGTTCCGGCTCTGAAAGCACTTCCGGCTCGTTGCTGGCGTTTTTCTCTTTACTGCCAAACAGTTTTTTTAAGAAACTGGCCACTGGCTCGCTCCTGTTCTCATTGTGGGCATAACGCTTGCTACGTTATGCATGGGTAAAATCAACGGCCAGATCGCGGCGCTTATTTCAGGATGTCGAGGCTTTGTTGCAGTGTGAGAATATCGCCCGGCTGCCCTTTACCCTCTACGGTATCGGTAAAATAGTTGTAGTCGAGATCAATCCACTGCTGAAGTTTTGCTGCGTAGTCGTTCGGATATTGCGCCTGCTCGATAGCCGGTAGCGACTGATAATGCTCCAGGACCTCGCTAAAAAAATGCGTTAATTTGCCGCTACGGCTGTACTCAGCCATGGCTTTGGCCACGACCTCTTTTCGCCACGCATACTCCTGATCGGCCGTCTCTTTCAATGCTGCCCGCCGTTCATTGATTGTGTAGAGCCCGCTGTCGTCGTAGGTGATTAATGCCAGCTTGTCGCGCGACAGGCCGGCAAAGGGGTTTTTGCCATTTTGATGAACAAACTGAGTGGCCGCTTCGGCCCTGGCTAGCCGATCGGGATCGGTTGAATCTGGCACGTCTGCGTCATGACGCGCGCGGCTGGCATCCCATGCAGGGCCGCTTATCTCCTGTAAACGTGCGGCAGCCTTCGCGGCGAGTGCCTTCCTGTTAAGACCGGCATACCCGGTATCCGCCCGGCTTGCACTGTCACTTAATTGCTGTGCGAGTGAAGACAACACCACGGCGTTTTTTACCTGGCTGTTAACGTTTACGCTTGCATTCTCCGCGGCAGCAGATGAAACGGGCTGCGCTGGCGTGCGACCGCTCTCCACCGTCGAAGGGTGAAGTGAGGGGCGACTACCGGGCGGGTTGATCATCGCTGCATTTCCTTGTGGCGGTGGTTAGAGGGAAGACATCCTGCGACATTCTGACGCGAACGGCCCGGTGTGAGCACCTACTGGATCAGGGGATCACCGCTATTAAGCGCATCAGGAATGCGCTATAAAAAGCCGCAAGATCAATTAGAGCAGGAATCTCTGATAAGGAAACCCGCATGAAGCAATGGCTGGCAAAACTCTTTGGCAAACACGCTCCCGCGCAACCCAACACCACAGATGGTGCATTCCCGATCCCCTGGGAAAGCCACCGGCAGAGCCTTTATCGTTTTTTATTGCCTTATGCGCAGAAAGCCGGTCCGCTGCCGGAAAGCGCACAAACCCTGCCGGACGATGATCGCCTGCAAGGGGAGCTACGCTGGGTCGCTGGCGGCATGGATGGTGCATTCGGTCATCATGGCGGTGGAGGAAACGCAGAGGAAACGGCGGAACAACTGGTCAGCGCCCTGATTGCCGCGACTGAGCAGCCCACGCCCGGCAACCTGCAGCAACTGTATGCATTGCTCACCGGGCATTCACCGATCGATTACATTGACAGCCTGATGGAAAAACTGCCGCAGACCGCCTCACTCTCGCCGCAGAAAGTTCACGATCTGATGCAGTGGCTGGCGCAAGAGAGTCCCGATCGTAACCCGGTGAAATGCGCCATTGCGTTGTTGGCTTTTTTCCCTTCAGAAGAGAACCGGGCGCGGGTGACTACGCTCGGGCTGCACGAAGAATTTACCCTGTTTACCGCCGTCGCGTTGCACAACATGTTGCCGGCACATCTGCATGAAGATGCGCTGGTGACGCTGGCGAAACGGGTGCAGGGCTGGGGGCGTATTCAGCTTATTGAACGCTTGCCGGAAGTGGTATCCCCCGCGACCCGCGGTTGGTTGCTGCGTGAAGGCTACGACAATGCGGTGATGCAGGAATACACCGCCTGGGATTGCGCCACCAAAGGGCAGCTTCTGGCGGCATTAATGCAGGGCCAGCCGGATACCGCATTGTTGGCTGGCGCGGGTGACATTCTCTCGGCGCTAATTAACGGCGGGCCTGCGCGCGACATCGCCGACTATGCCGATGGCGCACAGGCCTGCTATCAGTGGCTGGCGCGGGTCCGCCAGTCGCCGGAGGATGATTTGCGCCATCTGCTCAATGTGGATGCAATCGGTTATTTTGTGAACGATGACGAAAAGGAGTGGGAACCATTACTCGCGCTGGGGTGGAATGAAGATCTTCGCCAGCGTATTCGTGACGACGTTCAGGCTATCTTCGCGCAGCCGAAATGGCGACAAAGAGTGGAACGCAATCTTGCTAACCGCGACGCGCCGGATTTTTATATCACGCTGCGGGCAGCGAAATTGTTCGGCATTGATACCTGGCCTGTGATTTTTGACCGTCAGGCAGCCGATGCGCAGGAAAATAACTGGTACGATTTAATGCAGAGCCGCTTTCCAGCGCGCATTGAGCAGGTGCTGGGGTTGGCCGAATCGCAGCTGGATCTGGCGGCGATTGCCAGCGGGCCGGATATGCAAACGGGGGTAGGCCCGCATTATCAGCAGCATGGCATGCTGGACTTTATCCTGCAGGAGCTGGATCGCTTCCCCGGCATCGGCTGGCGTTTTATCGAAACGGGTCTGCGCAGCCCGGTGATCCGCAATCGCCATATGGCGCTCACTGCGCTGGAAAGCTGGCCGCCGCATTCGCTTCCCGATGGGGCGCATAGCCTGCTTGAAACGGCATGCCAGCAGGAGCCGGACGAACAAATTCGTGCGCGGTTAGTGCAGGCGCTGGCGCAATACAACGCTGGGTAGTAAGCGACATGCTGTTCATTCCGCTCCTGGCTTTTGATCTGTTCCGGGCTGATGCTACCCGGCGTGTCCGGAGCCTGAGCTGAGGCAAAGGGCAAAGGGCAAAGGGCAAAGGGCAAAGGGCAAAGACGCTGCGTAACGGGCATGATCAGGGCGGGAGAGTTGAGGCTTGCCCCGTTATCCGAAACGGGGCGGATCGCCTGCGTAGTCAGTGAGCGTGAAGAGCCACACGCTGACGCGAAACACGTGGAATAACGATCAGAAGCTATAGGTCACCATCAGGCTTCCCGTGGGTGATGATTTTCGTTGCACAATCGGGCTGTTGCGGGCGTCACCCGTTAGCTGCGTATAGCCTGCTGTCGTCACTATGCTCCAGTCCGGGGTGAGCTTGTAGGTCCAGTCAATATTCATGTCATAGGCATACATTCCCGAACCGGCATCATACTGAGCAAACCCTGAGGCGGCCGACTGTGAGGCGCTTACGCCGTAGTAAGTTTGCATATACTGGCTCGTCCCCCAATTGCCGGTCAGGGCCAGCGTCACGGAGTTTTTCGCTGACGTATACAGCGGGCTGGTAATGCCAAAATGCAGCGCCGTACCGTTGCTTCGCTCAGAAAGCGGCACTTCAGCCTGCAGTTGCAAATTAAGCCAGCCGGCCACCTTGTACCCCAATGTCGGTACACCGATAGCCGAGCCTTTGACGTCGCCCATTCCCCGCAACTCATCGCTGCCGCTGCTGACCGAGCCACTGTCAGCGTTATGATCCTTACGGCCTGCGCGATAGCTCAGCGCAGCGCTGAAATTCAGCTTGCCGAGCGTGTTGCCGTAACCGATGCCCCGCGTGCTGCTAATGAAGAAGCCATTTGCCATGGAGTAATCAAGCACCAGGGCGGTTGTGGCGTGGCTCTTATCCGAACCAGAATAACGCGGCGCAACATTCACGCCTCCCCCCAGAGTCAGCGCGGTGGCTTGTTGCTGTTCTGCCGCCAGTGTTGGGGTGGCGAGCAACGCCAGTGCAACGCCCGGCACTATTTTTTTCAGGCTGCGACCCGAGCGCAATGGGGGGAATGTATGACGCAGTTCGGTATTTCTCATTAAAGAAGTCCTTGTGGATTCAAATGATTACGATAGAAGTAAGTGGTTAACGCCAGAATGCTCATGTTGAATGCTTACCCTAAAGTTCTGATGAGCCGAAAATGAAGAAAGAGTGAAGTAAAAACTGGTAACGTAAATCTGATAGATTTCCTGATACCGATTTTTTCTTCAGACGTTCTTCATTCACCGCTGATACCGTAACCATCGTGAAAATTCTCCTAATCGAAGACGACCTGGATCTTGGCAATGGCGTGCGCATTGCGCTTGCTGATCAAGGATTTGACGTCATATGGGTTCGCCGCAAAGAGGATGCGCTGCATCAAATTGATGTTTGTGTGCCAGAACTTGTGCTGCTCGATCTCGGGCTGCCCGATGGCGATGGCATGAGCCTGATGGCGTGCTTGCGTCAGCATTGCAAGGGCATCCCTGTCATCATCCTGACTGCGCGAGGGACCCTGCAAGATCGCCTGAGCGGGCTGGATGCCGGTGCAGACGACTATCTGGTCAAACCTTTTGTGCTCGCCGAGTTGTTGGCAAGGGTGAGAGCCCTGGCACGCCGCAGTTATGGTTTTCAGGATGAGGCGATCGAAATCCGCGGGCTCTCTCTCCATGTGCCGACGCGCCGCGTCACCGTGAGTACGGGCCATGTTGAATTGACAGCCAGCGAATACGCGCTGCTGGAAACGTTAATGTTGCGTGCTGATCGCGTGCTGACACGCAGTTTTCTGGAAGAGAGGATCTTTGGCGCCAAAGAAAATATGAGTAATGCGCTCGATGTGCATATGGGGAACCTGCGTCGCAAAATCGGCGACGGCTATGTGCGCACGGTGAGGGGGGTAGGGTATGTCATTGATACCGTACCGATTCAGAAGGGAGCAGGTTGATGCAAAATTTTTGGCACCACCTGAGGAACCCAACACTCGTCCGGCGAATTATGATCGCCCAGATGGTACTGCTTACACTGCTTTGGTGCCTTTTTCTGACCTACGTTTTGTGGGAGGACCTGCGCAGCCCCCCAATATTAACGGGCAATAAGACTTACGAAACCCTGTTTACCGTGATTGATAGCATGGACGATCGCCCGCAGGATCGGGCGAATGTGCTTGCGGCGTTCAGCAAGGCATTGCAGGAAGATTATGGCGGTGGTGATGATCCTGAACTGTCAGTGAGCCTCATCGTGCGCAAGAATAACGCGATACTGTTTTCATCTGCTGGCGCCCCGACGGGTGTGACCAACACCCGTTATGGGGAAATTCAGCGTATTCAGAGTGACGGTCGTACCTGGACTAGCCGTACCCTGATGTCCGGGAATTCCGACGCGGAGGTGACACTTATCACTCCTGCCGGAGGCTGGAACTTCTTTATTTACCTTAACTCGCGCGGCTACTACATACTGCCGTTGCTGGTGTGCATCCCTTTTCTTGTGTTTCCCGCGTGGCTGTCCATTCGCATTGCCATGCGCCCCTGGAGCAAAGTGGTAAGGGAAATTTCCTTACGAACGCCGGAAGATCTCTCTCCCTTAAAAGCAGTCCCGAGGCACAGGGAGCTTCGCCAAATGGTCGATGCGGTTAATGGATTCCTTGCCAGGGTGCGAGAAAGCACGGAAAGGGAAAGGGTTTTCATTGCAGACGCCGCCCACGAATTGCGAACGCCACTGGCGGCAATGCGCATCAACGTTGAGGCGCTACAGTCCTATGTCAGCAGCAATAGCCAACAAGAGCTGCTTGCGGGGATTGTTCGCAGCAATAGCCGTGCGGCCCGCCTCGTTAATCAACTGCTGCTGATGATGCACAGCGAAGCGCGCATTGACACGGTTATGGTGCCTGTGCCGCTGACCACGCTCATACAAGAGCGCATGGCTGCGTTAGCCCCTCTCGCTGCCGAACGCAGGATTGAACTTGAATTCTACACGCAGGATGAAATCTGGATCACAGGGGTGAGGGAACGCCTGATGTCGCTGATTGATAATGTGATTGAAAATGCCGTGAAGTACAGTCCAGAGGGCGGACGGGTAGAAGTGGATGTGCGATCATTCGACACCGCCACGCAGCTCCGAGTCTCCGATGCCGGGCCCGGCATTCCCGTTGAGTTAAGAGAACGGGTGTTTGACAGATTTTTTCGCGATCCAAATCAGATGCAAAGCGGGAGTGGCCTGGGCCTGGCAATCGTCAAAGCGGTTGCGCAGCAGCACAACAGCAGCGTTGGCATGAGCACGTCTGCAGAAGGTGGCCTCATGGTAACGGTTGATTTCCCAGGCTACACATCTGCCTGAACATTCGCCCTCAACCCGCGGAGGGCTGGGGGCAATCGCAGGTATTGGCATGAGGCAAGGCGGGTGCGTATCGACGCGGTGTAATGCAGGCGCTGTGCGCCAAATGCGGACGTGGCAAACTTGCCTTACTTATACCGAAGATGAAGCCTGAGGACTGTCAAAGTAAGGTTTTAAAATATCTTCAGTCCAGTGCATAAAGGCCCGGACTCGCTGCGACAAATTACGCCGGTGCGCAACGACAAAAAACGCCGCGAGCGGCTCTGGACGCAAGTCGGGAAGAACTTCCACCAGCGCGCCACGTTTGATGTGAGGTAACAGCGAGGAATAACCGCCCTGAATCAAACCTAACCCCGCCAGCCCTGCCTCATGATAATCCGGTACGCTGTTGACTTTCACCGCGCCAGGTAAGATCAGCGACTTATAGCCAGCACTCGTCGGATACGACCAACCGTCAGGTTTCGAACCCAAATTACGCACATAGTGCACCATCCTGTGCTGCTGTTTGAGCAGATCATCAAGGGACTGTGGTACCCCAAATCGCTCCAGATAACGCGGGCTTGCGGCATTGATCATGCGCAGATGTCCCAGTGGACGTGCAATAAGCGTCTCATCAACAACGGGGCCGAGACGAACCACGCAGTCAAACCCTTCCTGAACCGGATCGACCCGGCGGTCAGTACTTGAAAGCTCAATTTCAAGGTCAGGGTGTGCTTCCATCAACTGGGGCAGAGCAGGGATCACCACGCTCTGTGTCAATACCGTGGGCATGTCAACGCGTATCCTCCCTCGCAGGGATGTCCCCTCGAGGGAGAACATGGATTTCAATTCCTCGGCTTCTGAAAGAAGGTCGCGGGCGCGCGAATAAAAAGTCCGCCCGTCTTCCGTCAACTGCACTGTTCGCGTTGTCCGGTGTAAAAGCGTCGCACAGACCTCTTGTTCAAGCTCGCGGACTACCACAGACGCGCGTCCTTTCTGGATGCCTAAACTTTCAGCCGCCTGCGTAAAGCTCTTCATTTCCGCCACACGCGCAAAAATTATCAATGCGTCCAGATTTTTCATTGTTCACCTTTTGGGTAACAGTGCGTTATTTTTTTCGCTATTTATGGCGATATTAATACTTAATAGACTGCTTTCACACCGCGTATCTCGCATCACGCTTGATGAGGGTAACGGGATGGATAAGCAAAACATCGTGAACGCATCGTAAATACATCGGGTGACACTGAAGTCTGAAAACCAGTTCAGCTTAAGTTATCGCTTTTTTATGGACTTACGCTGGAATACACCCTCGCCTGAAAGGATAAAGAGATGAATAAAGGTTATTTAATCGCCCATGTGACTGTTACAGACCCCGTCGCATACGCTGAGTATGCCAAAGCGGCCGGAGAGGTCATGAAGAATTTTAATCCGAAGATAATTGCCTGGTCCGGGCAGTACGAAAATCTGGAGGGCGAATCGCATGATCGTCATGTCGTTTTTGAATTCGATTCTTTTGCGGAAGCGAAACGTTTTTATGAAAGCCCGGACTATCAGGCAGCAAGGTCAATACGGTCGGGTGCTGCAACCGGAACGTTTGTATTGGTTGAAGGTGCCGCGCATTAATATGCAAGGTGTAATGTCCGCGTCATGTTCAGAGCCGGCTTGATGCCTTTTTTCAGCCCGCTCTGCGGCATGAACTTCAATGATGGGGGGAGAGGCTTGATGCTTTCAAATATCATTTACAGTGAATCTGTTTCGGCAAGGTATTGAGCTAATCCCTCCATCACTTCCGGGAAGTCCGCGCTAATTCCTTCTCCGAAAACCTTCGCCTGAGGCCCATGGGTACTAATAGCATAAATCAAAGTACTCTCACCGGGGCCGGATGCCTCAATACGATGTTCAACTTTGACCCGTGTTTCATCCACCCATGTCTCATCAATGAAATGTTTTTCTTCTGAAACATCGGTGAGCTGACTACGGACAATATCGCCTTGCGGTAATTCCATGGTGAACCATGTTCCCGTCTGGAATGGCCCCTCGATAGTGATCGATTTTACGCCAGGGTTCCATCGCTTCCAGTTATCGGTGTCGACAAACGCCTGCCATATTGCTTCCGGCTTGCTTCTTACCGTGATCTTATAAGACTTATTCCAGGCGTTGTCTTCATTCATAAAATTGCTCATCGGATAGCGTAAATGGACACATTGAATGTGTAGTTATAATGGCGCAACGCCAAAATGCCAAGCCTCATTGTTGTTCGCGGGTGTGGTTGACGCGATGTCGGGCCGAACAGCACACGATACCTGACACAATCAAAACCAGTGTAACGATGTGGTAAGTTCGGAGTTCATTGCCAAGAAACACGATGCCCATAATACCGCCGGAGACAGGGATAAGATGGGTATAAATCTCACTCCGGGTGGTACCTATTAGTGATACGCCTTTATTCCAGAACACATAGGAGAGCCATGACGGGAAAATAATCAGGTAAAGAATACCGGCGATGACGGAGGGGGACACTCGGTAAATAACGCCCTGGTACTCCGGTGCGAACAGGGCATGCAGGATAAACATCGGTACGAGAATTAACGTACCCAGCAGGGAACTGAAAGCGACAAAGGACGTATTTGTTACCGAGGTGTCTTTAAGGCGTAAGAACGCGCAATAAAATGCCCAACTCAATGCGGAAATAATGGTCAGCACATCCCCCCAGCCAAAAGCCTGCATCCGCCCGTTGCCACTGGCACTGGAAAATGCGAGGTACAGCACCCCCACCGTACTGGCCACAACGCCAGCAATATTTCGCGCCGAAATGGATTCGCGAAAAAGGAAATGATTAATAAACAGAACCAGGCAGGGGGTACTGGAGATGTAGATAGCTGCGTTAAGGGAGGTTGTGTACTGAAGGCCGATATATAAACTCAGTGGGAAACAAACCTGGCCCAAAAAAGAGAGGAGAATATTTATGCGAATATTCTTTCGCAATGAGGCGAAATCGATGCAGAATCGCTTCCAGTAAAATGAAAGCATCAGCAGGGTGGTGCCACCCCAGCGGATCAGACTCAGCCCATAGGGGTCGACGTACTGCACCAGTATATGCCCCACGACATAGTTCCCACCCCAAAAAATTGCGGCCAGCGCCAGTAATAAGTAAGCCACACATTCACTCCCGTTCAGCACAATTAAAAACCCGGAGCGCTCTCCGGGCCGGTATCATCAGAGTTTCGTCAGTTTCTGCATCAGTTGATCGTAATAGCGCTCCGCAGTCCTCAGCCTCAGTAAACTGCCGAGATAGAATTCTTTGCGGGTTTCAGGGTACCGCTCGGCGATCACATCAATAACGTTATACAGCCAGTCATCCCCGTGCTTGATATCAATAGTGATGTGTTCCGTATAATATTTTACATCGCGATCGATAAGCCCCAGACGCAGGCATCCATTAACCAGTTTTTCATACTGGGGCGGATCGAGTACTTCAGTCATCGCCATTACCCCCAGCAATTTGTAATAGTGGCTACGGTTAACGGAACCGATCATAAAGGCATTATGCCCGGCCAGGGCCTCAGCCCCGTACATGTCGATGTAATGGTTATCAGGGAGTTTTATATCCTGCCGTGCCAGCACGTCCTTATAAAGATTGACATGTGTGAAGACATTGTCACCATGCCCTATTTCATCCCACAGGTTTTCACTGATCGTTCCACGTGTTTCTGGCTGGGAGCCTATGAGGGTGTAAGCCACCAGATCAAAGAAAATCAGGTTGAGTGCGCTGTCACTTTTAAAAAAATAATAAAGTTGCTCTGTTGAGGCGTCCTTTTCCAGAAACTCAAAAAGAGGATGATGTGAGGCATTATGTGCATGCCACACTGTTTTTAAATAATCCCCATAATGCGGGGCTGTGTTCACCTCCTGGGGCACAGAAAGCTGGCCGAATTCATGTTCCAGCCATCCATCCTCAATGGTCTTTTTAATTTCCAGCAGCGCCGGGTCGTACTGGTGTGATGCAGGGGCGGAGAGCGGGTGGGCCAGTACGCTCTGGTAAATAATAAAAAGTGCATGCTGGGCAATTTTCTGGTCGGAGGCCACGCCCTGATAATAGGCCCGTTGCATTATATCGCGCAGTGTTTCGCTATCCGGTGATTTATTCGTTTCGCCATTGATATAACTGAGCAGGCTCTGTGTGAAACCATACATATCTTCTTTAAATACGGGTTCAATCCTGCTGATATTAAACATGCTGATGTCCTTTTTTATTAGCCTCGCTAATTCTGTGGTTATTGCAGATAGGGGTATTGTGATCTTGATCACATAAAAAAGCATATATTTTAGCAATAAAAGCCTTTTTGGTTGCGGTTTATCCCAGCGGTTTTTTTCATGAATCCTTCAGCGATTGATAATTAACTTGTAACGAAAATGCGGGGGGGTAATTTGTGAGTTATTTGCAAAAAATTAATAGAAAACCTGCTCTGAAATGCAAGGTATATTATTTTTCATAATATCCATTTTAAAAGTAAACTGTAATGGTGCAAATGTTAATGCCAGTATGGGATTGATTGAGATGCACTCTGTGGGAGTGAGATGTTTATATTTTTTAGCTATTAACGGATTTCATTATTATAGTATTTTTCATGAAGGGTAATGTAATTTTTATTATGTAAGGCATCCTCGAAAAGAATGTTTTGCCACACGACAGTCTTTTTTACGCGCGGTGTGGACATGGGCATGTGCCGGGTCTGTCTTATGCCAGGCGTGGACCGTGAAAAATCTACCTGAATATCTCTATAGTGTGCGGCACACGCACAAGATTGCCCCTCATCTCTGCAGACGATGGCTGTTACCAGGTCGGGATGCAGAGCACAAGGTCACGGTGCCGCTTTATGTGTCTGGCCGGCAGGAGATGATGTCCCCTGCCGATTTTTTTGTTTTCCTTTTCCGCAAATCACCCAGATAGCCGGGATTGCCTGTATTAAACAGCCGGATAGCCTCCCTTTACCGGCAGTGGCTGACCGTGGAATGCATAACAGGGCAAACAGTAAACACGAGATTTATCTTATCCTTCACCCTTCGTTAGAAATAAGAGCCAGAACTCATCAATGATGAGTTAGTCTGGCTGGGCAGTACGTTTAGCCAGTTTCTTTTGCAGAATGATAACGATAATCGGGAACCCTGATGCGGAAACGGCACAAACCGCCAGCAACGTATTCACATTTTGTGGTGCCATACCATGTTCAGGTAATAAAAAAGCAGACAGGAAAAATGCGACGGTTGTAATCAGATACATGATTGATGTCTGTAATGAAGAGAATTCCGCCCGGTGTCTGTCATCTGGAAACGGGATCGTCACCACCGAAGATACAACCAGGCGACTGTAAGACGCACCGAGAAATAAAGTGATAAATAACGCCGCGTGCGAATATCCCAGGACGGGAATGAGCAAACTCACGATAAAGAGGATTGTTGAACCTGTAGCCAAAACTAAAGCAGAAAACCGGGAGATTAACAGGCCGGTAATTTTTGTAGACAGATAACCTGCCACACCCCCGCCGAAGAACAACCAGGGCAACAAGTCTTGCGAAGCGCCCAGTTGCCGTGTCATTAACGGTACCAGAACAGGAATGACCAGCATTGGACTAAACTGTACAAGCGCATTACTGGATGCAAACAATAAAGTATTCCCATCAAGAGGCGGCGTGCGGAGCGTGTCGTAAGAGCCAGCGTCTGCGGGTAGGATGAATACGCTTAGCGGCAAGGCCAATAAACAAAGTACACTGATTAACCACAACGCAACGTGCCAGCCATAATGCGTGCACAAAAATAATATAGCCGGCATTCCTGCAATGCTTACCAACGAAAATGCCGCAATGACCGTTGCCAGCATTTTTCCGCGCAGGTGAGTCGGTGCGTTATTGATTAATATACTGGTACCCACCCCCATTGTTGTCCCTCCAACTAAGCCTGCACAGAATCGTAATATCAGCAGGAGACTAAAACTGGCGGTGAATGTGGTCAAAAGTGTCAGCAGGCCCAGTAGTGCCATATTGGCGATTAAAAAACGTTTTTTATTGAAACGACCAATCCGGTAAAAAGCGATAACACCCGAAAGGACTGCACCCGAGGTGTACATCCCGGACACATAGCCGGAGAATGAGACGGGAACTGAGAAATCTGCGGCCATAAACGCAAATACAGGGTTAAACATCATGTATTCCAGCGCATTCGTGAACTGGATAAAAGCCATAACAATGGCTATCCGCATAAGGGCTTTATGATCAAACATTGGGGTGATCGGTGGCATAGCAAGCAACCTGTGGATGAAAGATATCCGAGTTTAACCGCTATCAAAAATGATGATTAGATGGTAAAAATGGCGCTCATTATTATCAATTGTGGGATAGCTAATGCGTCCAGCTCTTGACTTTACTGCCCTGAAAGTCTTCATTGCAGTGGTTGAAAACGACAGTTTTATTGGGGCTGCGAAAGTCCTCGAAATGCCGTCATCCAATGTGAGCCGTTGTATTTCTCAATTAGAGGAAAGACTACATCTTCAGCTTATTGAGCGTAACACCCGTTATATGAAACTCACGCAGGCGGGGCATCTGCTCTATTTACGCGCGAAGCCCTTACTGGAGGCACTGGAGCAAACTGAAACCGAATTAACATCGCGACAAATGCAGCTCAAGGGCCCGTTGCGCCTCTGTATTCCCAATGAAGTAGGTCCTGCATTGTTGGGTTCTGTTATCGCCGATTTTGCCTGCCAGTACCCGGATCTGGAAATAAGCTGTGTCACCAATTTGTCAGGTTTTGAATCCCTGAGAGATGAGCTGGATTTAGCGGTCATTATTACCCGTGGTCAGTTGGATGACAGTGACTATATAGCCCGTCATTTGATGACTATCCCTTGCACCGTGGTTGCTGCTCCCTCCGTCATTCAGCGTTATGGCACGCCTTCTCATATTCAGCAATTTGAAACGTTACCCTGTATTACTACGGTAAGTGCACTGAAAGGTGCGCCCTGGCAGTTTGTCAATATTAAGGGGGGATTCGAGACAATTAAGGTGAACGGGCATTATCGGGTAAACAGCGGAGAGATGGCAGGACGCGCTGCGGTAGCGGGTGTGGGTTTTGCCATTCTGTCGAAACAAGCCTGCCAACCTTATATTCGCGATGGACGGTTAATTGAGGTTGAGTTCGAACAAGCGGCTGCGCCATTGCAATTGTTTGCACTTTATTCAGATCGGCGTTATTTGCCGGCGAAAACAAGAGCGCTTATTGATTTCATGCAGCAGAAATTGAACGATATAACCTTAGCAACCTGAGGCGGCAGTGAATTGCCATAGCGAATGGAGCTGGCACAATGCATCTCCACTTAAAATAAAACGTATTCTTCTCGCTTCGGGCTGCCTGTTTGTTGTTCTTTTCGTTCGACTTTGCAAAGATGTACCGCGCGATCCCTGACCTGCTACACCCTCAGAAAGGGATTGGCTCCACATGGCCTGTTCACCGGCAGCAACATGCTGCGTGGCAGTGTCGAAACTGAACAGGTTCTGCTTTAAGGATCCCGCTATGACACCCTTTCATCAACTTACCGCCACCAGTCTGGGCGGTCAGCTTATCGCTATGAGCGACTATGCCGGTAAGGTGGTTCTGGTCGTTAATACCGCCAGCCGGTGTGGATTCACGCCACAATACGGTGGCCTTGAGGCGCTCTATAAGAAATACGCCGCCCAAGGTTTAGTGGTGCTTGGTTTCCCCTGCAACCAGTTTGGTAAACAGGAGCCCGGCAGCGCCGACGAAATAGCCCAAACCTGTCTCATCAATTACGGGGTGAGTTTCCCAATGTTCGGGAAAGTCGAGGTCAACGGAAGCGCAGCGCACCCGGTATTTCGCTATTTGAAAAACGCATTACCCGGTGTGTTTGGTGGGCGGATCATGTGGAACTTCACTAAATTTCTGATCGGACGCGACGGTAAACCACTCAAGCGTTTTGCACCGATCACCACCCCGGAGAAAATGGAAGCGGCAATCTTAGCTGCTCTTGAAACCTGACGGGGTTGGTATTTCAAGCCATTTGATTTTGAACGCTTTCGAACTTCATTCACCGGTTGATAACAGTTCGCTTTTTTGCTCAAGCTGCCCGGTCCGGGCTTCTCACGGGTAGCTTTGTGCCAGGAGTGGACGTTGCTGACATCAGTTTGCGTTGATTAACAGGGAGCTGGCCACCAGGATTAATCCGATTCTGTAAAGTCCCGGTAAAATTTTTACAAAGTGTGTAGTCAGGCAGCTTCCTGTTGCAGTTTAATAAGCGCCATTATGCCTATCAGGAGATACTAGGAAGGGCCCTCCCACCCAGTAGTTCTTTCATGCCAAATCGTATAACAATTCAAACGCCCATAGATGGGCTTCTTTTCTGAAAAAATGTCAGGTCATGAGGCCATTTCGCAACCATTCTCACTCAATGTCGTGCTGCTAGGTACAGATGCACGGATCGATTCGTGACGCCGGGCCTTTACAGCCTGGACGACTACGACTTCCGTAAACCTAATGCATGGCTGCATCATGCTCGCCAGAATCCCTCCTCTCCGCAACCCGGAAAAATAGATGTTTATGACTGGCCGGGGAGATTTGTTGATCATGGACACGGCGAAACGTATGCGCGGATCCGCCAGCAAAGATGGCAAGTAGAACATCATCGTATTAATGGAACTGCGACGGCGCTCGGCATTGCGCCAGGCACGACATTTCTATTAAGCAATGCCCCCTTCTTTAGTGATAACGGTGAATATCTCACAACTGAAGCCCATTATCAGTTTGAGGAAAACCGCTATGCCAGCGGCGCGGACAATAATACGCATCACCAAATCGATTTCTCTGTCATTCCATCAACGGTGGTATTCCGACCTGCTCAAGCCACATCCTGGCCGAGAACATATGGGCCGCAAACAGCGAAAGTTGTTGGCCCGCAAGGTGAAAGTATTTGGACTGACAGGTATGGCCGGGTAAAAGTTAAATTCCATTGGGATCGTCAAGGTAAAGGTGATGACACCTGCTCTTGCTGGGTACGCGTTTCAAGTGCCTGGGCTGGGCAAGGGTTTGGTGGGGTACAAATTCCTCGTGTTAATGATGAAGTGGTCATCGATTTTATTAACGGAGACCCGGATCGTCCCATCGTAACAGGCCGTGTTTACAATGAAGCCAGTATGCCGCCGTGGGAGTTACCAGGCGATGCCACCCGTATGGGCTTTATGACACGTAGCAAAGATGGGAATAAAGACAATGCCAGTTATCTGTTCTTTGAAGATCGGATTGGGGGGGAGACGGTAGACCTGCATTCAGAACGAAATATGAATATTTCCGTTGAAAATGATAAGGCGGTAAATATCGATGGTCATCGTACAACTAAAATAGGCAAAACCCAAAATGACGAGGTCGTCGGAGATGCCTCTTTCTATTACCAGGCGAAACGGACGACGACTGTTGATAAGGAAGAAACGGCGACGTTTAATCAGGGCACAACAACAACCATCTCGAAGGGGCGTAAACTGACCATCACTGATAGTGGTGATATTTCTGATATTAAAGGAAATGTTACAACAACAATTGATGGCTCGGTTGATACGAAAATAAAGAACGGTTGGCAATATCTCACCCTCGAAGATGGCAGTATGTGGGTCAAGATCTCCACGGGTGGGCGCGGTGTTGAAATACAAAATGGTGATGAGCTACTTGTTCATAGTGGTGGACAAAAAAATATAATTACCGGTGGTGTAAATACAACGATCACAGGAAACTGGGAACAGAAAATAACTAACGGTGACATTACAATTTCAACGCCAGGCACCATAACAATTAAAGGTGATACGAAGGTTGATATTCAAGCTCCTGACTGGTATGAATTCAAAGCAATTGCTCTGGCATTGAAATTGAATGAGAGCTCGTTTGGTTTGACCGAAATAGCTTCCAGAGGATTCAAATATGAGACAAACCCTGCCCAGATTAAATTGAGGGGTAATACTGGATTCGAGGTGCATGTCAATGGTGTCCAGGTTAAAAAGGACATAGTTTCCATAAAAAATGCCGCTCTACAAATAATTACATGAGGTTTAGGATGTCAAAGTATTCAGGAATAATAGCAACCCTTTTGCCTTTGTTATTAATAGTCTCTGTCATTTTCTATTTCTTACAGGGTTATTACGTATACTTAAAGATTAAAAAAGACCCTGTCCATACTAAAGCTAAAATTGTTAGCTACGTTCCCGGAAGCCCTAATAATTTAGGAAAAGTAGATATTGCAATAACTTATACATTTACAGCTGACAATAAAGTCTACACAAAGGGAAAAGAAAACTTAACTATTAATACGGTAGATCTTAATAAAGAGCATATCGGTAAAGAAGTTCCGATCGTCTATTACCGGAAGGATCCTAACTACAGCAAAATTGATGTATATGATGAGAGCTTACGTAATTAATAATACCTACTATTAACATATAGGGGCAGTTACCGCCCCTATTTACTTGACTATGGTTGCTCTATCTGAAAATCTAACATATCCAGTTCGGTTCGCATATACCCATCCTGAAAAGCAGAAAATGAAGCCATCCGTTAGAAAGATATATTTTACCCTTGGTTAATGCGTAAATCCTGATAAACATCTCTGCCTGACACGCATTATTACGAATATATACCGAGTGTGCAATGCACAACTACAATTGCAGACAGAAGTTGCACGTAAAAAAACTTATGATTGCCCCGGACTAAAGTTTCTTGATAAAAAATATCACTAACTTCGCTTTTCACTACATACTCGTTTAAAAACAGCGGCCCCTCCTAAATAGGTATGATAATATCACGCTAAATCTGCATCTTTATCGACTGCTTGACAAGATACTCTTACAAGGGGTTTTCAATGTCCAATTATTCAGGAATCATCGCAATGATAGGGTCTTGCGTTATACTCGGCTTTATTATTTTATTTATATTTAAAGGTTGTTTTCTGCACAGGATACTCAAGAAAGAGCCGGTCTATGCCAAGGCGAAATTATCACTTATTTCCCGAAAATGCCAAATGAAAAAGGTCGCCTTGATATCGTCATGACCTACACCTTCGTTGTAGAAAATAAAACCTATACCAAAGAGCAGCACATATTAAATATCAACACCCTCGATCTAAATAAATATCATGTAGGTAAAGAAGTTCCCATCGTCTATTACCGCAAAGCTCCTAATTACAGCAAATTTGATGTGTATGATGAGAGCCTGTGCAATTAATCTCATACAAATTATTAATGCATAAATCAGAATCTACTCAGGGGCGCTTATCGCCCCTTTTGACTGGTTTCGAGTTACCAGGCTGCCGTCGAGTAAGCCTTCAAAACCATTAAACAAAATACCCCCCAACTCTAAACGCCCCTCACCCCTTCCCTGACGCAATCAATCAACGCTCTGGCCTGTTCCAGCTGCACACGCAGTTCATGCACGGCGTCATTATCGGGAATCAACACAATGCAGCCTTTCGAAATCTGCACCGTGACATGTACGCCGGTTTCAAAGCCTGTTTCGCGCAGCCATTTGCCTTTCAGTTGCAGGGCGGGTGTGCTGGTGTCGCCGCGGTTCGGGCGATAGCCGAGAATACAGTGGCGCTGGGTTTTGATAAAGAATTGGTTTTAACGGAACGAATAGACATAAGAGCGATCTCCACTAAGCGAGGTAATTTCGCCAGGCGAGAGGCTAATCGCGCGGGTGGCGGAACCGGAAGGGTTAGCCTTACCGGCCTTAGTGGCAACCGGCGCATCAAAGATGCTCCCGCCCGGCCCACCATTGAGATGCGCCGAACATACGACAAAGAATCCTGCCGTCACTAAGGTTTCCAGGAGGCTAATCCCGACGCCTGCTGTGGCAGGTGTGCCGGAACAATAAAAAGAAAATCCTACAGTCGACAAGGGAAAACCGCTCTACAGTAGCGCGTCGTTTCGAAACTGGAACCCTTCTCGCAAAACTTCAGGGAACCCGTCCGGCGTTACACTTCGTTCTCTTCGCTCCCCAGCAGCCGCTTAATATGCTCCAGCTTGGCCGTCATCCTGCGGATCTCCAACACTTTAATGAATTTAAGTATCTCCATTACTGTTGTCCTGTCCGGGTTATTCACTTCACCCAGATGGTCTCCTTTACCTAAAATCAACGGTATTACCTGTTTCTCTGCCAGTTTTGACATAGGCGTGTAGTAGGGATCACTGGCTCCCACCCAAAATAATTTAGGTGTGCTTCGGGTCAGTAAATCGCCATCATCGTTGCAGTGTTTACTGAGTTCATTAAAAAAGCACTCCGCACTTCTCTCATCCGCAGCTGACAGAGAATGGGTGAGCTCGGGTGCAGTCTCGCGAGCGAAGTCCATAAACATTTCAAAACTGAGTTTGCCGAAAGGTGTTTCCGGAATCCCGTTTAAGCAGTCCCAACCACCTAAAACAACGGAAGCCACCCGTTCAGGATACAAATCCAGCAGTCCCATTGCCAACCAGGCTCCGGCTGAGTAGCCGATCACATTCGCTTTGTCATAGCCCAGCGCATCCATTAGTTTCACAAGAGACAGAGCCTGATTTTCTCTTGTATAACCATCCTGTACCTCTGATTTGGCGCTAGCGCCGTGTCCAGGCAAATCTGGGGCTACCACTTTGAATGACGAGCTAAAAGCGGATACAAAACCGTTATCTACCCAGCACTGCCCGTCCATCAGAAGGCCATGAAGCATTATGACTAAGGGCCCGTTTCCTTCTTCACGATAGAACAGCTGTATGTTTCCAGACAGTGTGGGCATACCTTCTCCTCAAAATGAGCGCATTGGAAAAATGTTAACGTCACTGGCCGTACGCAGACTAGCGTGTTGAAGGAAGGTTACTCTACCCCTAATTTTTGGGTTGACGATAAAGGTTGCGTTAATCAGCCAGGGTTCGGGCACGATAAGCCATGGGTAAGATAAAAATATTTTGGTGTCAGCGAGCGCCAACGGACTGGATTTTTGCCGCGTCCCGGCGCGGTGGATCTCCAAACATCCGTTTGTATTCCCGACTGAACTGAGAAACACTTTCATATCCGACTTCAAACGCGACCGTTGCAGCCTTTGCATTCTCAGCCACAATGCGCCTTCGGGCTTCATGAAGGCGGGCATGCTTCTGATAAAGGAGAGGAGTCATTCCGGTAACGGCCTTAAAGCGCCGGTGAAAGGCCGATACGCTCATCCCTGCGACTTCCGCCATCTCCTCAATACTAAGATGAACTGCATAGCGCTTGCGGATCCATTCCATCGCCCGACGAATCTGCGTAAGACTCGAATCCACGGCAGCCATCTGCCTGAGAAGTCCCCCCTGTGTTCCTGTCAACAGCCTGTAGAGCAGCTCATATTCAATATGCGAGGCCAGAATGGGTATCTCATGCGGGCGATCCAGGAGTTCAACCAGTCGTCGCCATGCTTCAAGGAGGAGTGGTGAGGCCATCGCCAGGTTAAAGCCCGAAGGCATTGACGGTTCGGGGACCGCTGCCACGTCTACCATAAGAGAGGAGATAAGTGACGGGGAGAGAGACAGGTTCGCAACAAGAAAGGGCTTATCAGGGCTGGCTTCAGTGATCTGTCCCATCGCAGCCAATTCGGCTGCCACAATCAGGCAATCACCCGGGCCATATTCGAGTACTTCATTGCCGATGAGCGTTCTCTTCTTTCCCTGGAGAACAAGGCAGGCCACTGGCTTATAGACAAGCGGAATCATTTCCGTCGGAGCGTCCAACGAAGAGATCTTCAGTCCTGGGAGTGGTGACCAGGCCTCCCCGGCATGGTGGAGCGCCGTGGCGCAGAGAGCATCTAAGGGTGTCATTATGACATTCCACGCTGCTTGTGCATTACTGTCAAGCCTCAGGCAGGATCGGGCAATCTTTCGATATTATCAGGTATCGCGGGGATCGCTCTGGTGCCATACGCTTCATGCTTTAGAGCGAATGGAGTGACAAATGCAAAAGCGCAAACTGGGCAAACACGGCCCCGAAGTCTCTGCAATGGGTTACGGCGCCATGGGTATCACCCTCTGGTACGGGCCGAGTAATGAGCAACAGGGTATAGAAACGATCAGGCGCGCTTATGATCTTGGCGTGACCCTGTTCGACACTGCCGAAGTCTACGGATGGGGTGACAACGAAAAACTCGTGGGGCGTGCCCTCAGGGGGATCCGCGAAAATGTTGTCATCGCTACCAAATTCGGACTGACCCGCGAGTACACCATGAACAGCCGGCCGGAGCATATCCGTGAAGTGACTGAAAACAGCCTTCGCTATCTTGGTGTTGAATACATTGACGTCCTCTACCAGCACCGGGTCGACCCAAACGTTCCGATTGAGGATGTTGCTGGTGCGGTCAGGGACCTGATTCAGGAAGGAAAGGTGAAATATTTCGGCCTCAGTGAAGCCGGGCCCCAAACCATCCGCAAGGCGCATGCGGTCCAGCCAGTTGCCGCTCTGCAGACGGAATATTCGGTCTTTGAGCGTGATGTAGAGGCAATCCTGCCCGTAACGCGTGAACTCGGGATCGGATTGGTCGCCTACGCCCCCCTTGGCCGGGGGTTCCTGACTGCAGACGTCAGGCCTGCTGCAGAGTATGACGAGACTGACAGCCGACGCTTCGACCCACGCTGGCAACCGGGTAATTTCGAGAAAAACCGTGCCGCAGTAGAACAGTTGACGGTGCTTGCCAGACAGAAAGGGGCCTCGGTTTCCCAGTTCGCGTTGGCCTGGTTGCTTGCGCAGGGGAATGACATTGTGCCCATTCCCGGCACCCGTCGTCAGGATCGTCTCGTAGAAAATATCCGGGCCGCTGAGTTGTCTCTCACACAGGAAGATATTGACGAGATATCACGGATACTGCCTGACGGGGCATTCGGTGAACGCTATAGCGCTGGTACTCCAGAGTGGATCTGAGCCCGATACGGCGTAGGCAAGCCCTTGCGACATTGATTACAGCCTCTGATGGAGAACATGCAGCATCGGCAATCTTGATTTCTCGGGCTGGGAAGATGCCGGTCTGCTGCAATAATAAGGGATGATGCTTTGATATAAGCATGTAGATCGACAACGCTAAATAAATATTCATCATTACGGATCAGCACCGTAGCTTCCAATGGAGTGCGGGGGATATATCGTTATCAGAGATAGTGATGCTTGACTTTCCGCATCATTGGAGGCCTCTAAGCATCAACCCATATTACGTCTGAAAACAAACCTCTTACCAGGCGGATTTGGCTATACATTTTAGATTCCAGGTTGTAATTTAATGGCCTGGCTTATGAAGAGAAAACCAGGGCCGAAAAAAATTTTCCAAAAAGGGACTCGTAATGTTTAGTGAACGTTATTATAAAGAGTTGGTCAATGGTTTCAATCATATACTGGAATACAGAAACTATGAGGACGAGATTAGCAAGACTGTTCCTGATTTTTCGGGGGTGGTAAATAAAAATAATTTAAAAAAGTCCTCGTCGGTAATATAGCAGTCTGCAGTTTGTTCAAAGATGATGTTGTAATAAGTAACAGTTTCATTGCTGCCAGCATGAAATGTCGAGATGAGGTAAGAGAGAAGCAATTTAACTCATATTTTGACGGCTCAACTATTCCAGGCTATATTGCATCGCTGATCGGCAGTGGTGTTGAGAAAAGGTTTCGTCATAAATCTACAGATAAAATTTGTGTTTTTCCGCCGCCACCTTCAAATGATTGTTTGATAGTTACACCTTTTTACAGTGGTGAAAATAACCGCCTTCATGACTCTGAAAGGATTCTATTCAATGTACTACATCAGGTGATTACAGATAACCTATTTATTTTTGATACTGTCCTGATGATAACAGAACGGATCCCTTGTGAGAGCTGTACAAATATTCTTATTGATTTTGCAAAAAGTCATAAAGTGAACATAAATATTGTATACTGGATTGATACAGGGAAAAGTCAAGAGGTAAGGGATTTTGAAGAATTAAAAAATCAAATCATTGAAAATCCAAATGCGGATAAATACATTAAAGTGTTTGAAATATTTCTTAAAATAGAGGGTAAAATCCATCTTATCGAAAGAGAGTTCAAATGAATTATGCCCCCCTAAGATATTCTTTAGAGTCATGCCTTGAAAGGCGAAAATATATATTATTATCGCATTCATATACGCTTAAAAGCACCAATTATAAAGCGTCAATCGGCAAAGGGATATCTCGATGATTAACTTCAAAAAAGTAGTGCTTTTCTGTAATTTGCGTAGCTTTAAGGTATTTTTATCCCATTACTGCAAAATCGCTAATGAAACATCCGGATTAATAGCGCTTGGGATCTTACAGTCGGTCGTTATGGCTGGTGTTCTGAAGCAAGAGGAATTAAAAGGGCCCGACTGGAATCCGGTTATGTTCTGAAGCCTATTGGCGGCTTCATCGTTGGGAATGTTTGTGACAGCATTCAGTACGGGAAATGTCATCCTTTCCTATCCCGGGTTGAGGAAATGTGAAAGGTTAATGATTCTGACGCTCTTCGAACTGAGCTTCATTGGCATACTCCTGTCTGCCGGTATCACGGTAAAGTCTTTGTAGATCTTAATCTATGGCAGTTTTAAAAATCCCGTTCTTAACCCGTTCGGCACGATGTCGGTCTGCTGCACCTGTTTTACTGTTTCCACCCGATCAAGAACCCGGAGAGGCCTGGCTTTTAGTTTGGCCGTCATGCCACGCCTGCACAACAGACCAGACTGACCGCACGCTCTGTGCCAAACCGGACAAGGCTTTTTATGCTCACCAAGGACCGCCTGCTTGCGGTCTCCTCGTTTAAGCCGGACGAACTAGCTCTGGCAGAAGCGGAGCCGGTTGCCAAACGGATCATGGACTTCCATCACGTCTCCCCAATCCTGTTTAATTATTTCCGGGCGGCCATATCCATACTGTTTGCCGTGCAGTTCATCTCTGAATAACGCAATATTCGTCATTGGGATAAATATCGTTGCGCCTGGGCTGGCGTCGCCGTGATGTTCAGAAAGATGTAACTGCAAACCCCCGCGGGTAATGCCCATATATAAAGGTAAGTTGGGTTCAAACCTGTGTTCAAATTCAACGCTGAAGGACAGAAATTCAAGGTAGAACTCCTGTGCTTTTCGAACATCAAAAATCCGTAATATCGGTATGGATGTATTGAAGTGAATTTGAGAAGGGGAGATCTCTGGGGACAACGTGGCTGCAGCGGTATTCCAGTCTCTGAAGCCTAACTGGTGTGCAACCATTTCAAGCGCGATGGAATAAGAAATCTTATGCTCGCGCAACGCAAGCGAGGCTTTTAATTTTGCCGCCATTTGTTTGGCTTGCTCGATAGAAAACATATTTCCTCCTGGCGTCAGGCATTGAGGGCGCTCGCATTACCGCATCCCGACCATCAAGAGTGATAAAATTAATGAGGTTGAGAACAAACATGCTTTCACCTTTTCCCGGAAGGAAGCGAGCGGCGGGCAGCACGGGCCCTGAATGAGGGTACACAGGTCTGCAAAATTCCTCAAGTTACCAGGTTTGGGTGAGGAGGGCGGTAACCCGTACAGGATTATCCGAAAAGAAAAATGACAAAGGGGTGTTGGAATTTTCACCGCAGACAATAAACACGTAAACCGGTAACGACATGACTTGTCAGCGAAGGAGGAGTGTATGTAACCCATTTCGTCCGCCGCCTGCGCGTTTGCCCGCAGCGTCACCTCACACAGGCAGTCTGAGGCCAAAGATATGGTGTCCACTCTCGTGCCGGTAATACGCATCGCCGCCATGCAAGGTGGCGATGGCGCTCACCAGCGACAGCCCCAGCCCGCTTCCGGCCGTGTGGCGCACATTGTCGCCACGCCAGAACCGTTCGAAAACCTTATCCGGCTCGGCCAGAGCAGCGCCCTGGTTTGCTATCTCAATCACTACGCATTCAGTGTGATGACGCGTATTGACCGTTATCATCCCTGGGCCTTGCGAATAACGAATAGCATTGGTTAGCAGGTTAGTAATGGCTCGCTGGAATAGCATTTTGTCTGCGCTGAGGCTGCCTTCGGCATTAAGCGCTATTTGCATTTCCCGCTCTTCCGCCAGCGGTTCAAGAAAATCGATCAGCGTTTCCAGCGCGTCACAGAGTAAGAACGTCTCTTTATTGAGCTTGATATTGTAATGCGTGGCGCGGGCAAGAAAGAGAATGTTTTCCGTCAGCCTCGACAGCCCCTCCAGTTCTTCAATGTTCCCTTCCAGCAGGGTCTGGTATTCCGCAACGGAACGCGCATGGCCCAGCGCTACCTGATTCTGGCCTAACAGGACATTGATCGGCGTGCGGATCTCATGCGCCAGATCGTCTGCAAACTGGGTCAGACGGATAAAGTCCGTCGACAAACGTTGGCGCATGGTATTGAGTGCAGCTCCCAGCGGCAGCAGTTCCTTTGGTAGGGCGGGCAGCGGCACCGGCTGACTTAACCGATCGCTGCCGGTTTCCGCCATGATGTGGCTCAACCGGCTAATAGCGCGAAGCCCCCGGCGGATCAGTAACGGGCTGAGAACGGCACACAGCAAAAGGGCGGCCAGGGAAACCAGAATGCTTTGCTGGCGATAGCGCTCCAGCATTACGGCGCGTTCCCGCGCAACACGGGCAAGCGTAATGATCACCGGCCCTGTTGGTGAACGGGCCTGCAGGCTTAGCGCCGAGGCTTCTGTGCCGTCAGCATTGATCCAACGGTGTAGCTGTTTCTCATTCGGTGGGCTGCTTACCGGCACCGCGGCGAGAGGAGGTATCGTCACACCGGTGTGATTGATACTGACGTTTTGCACGTGCTGCGAACGGATGCTGAGAATATCCTGGCGGGTATCCACCATACGGTTGAAATAGAGCGGCAGATCGCCAGGTTGTGCGCCATCTTCAAGCAGTTGTCTTAATTGTGCGGCCCGGTTGATCAACGTTTGATCGTCGCGCCACACCAGCTCGCTGCGTAATGCGTTATACAGAAGCAGGCTAATGCCGCCGCAGGCCAGCGCCATAATCAGCGTAAAAATGGCCGTCAGGCGGAGCGTCAGTGAAGGGCTATACATCACCAGACCCCTTTTCAGACAAACAATAGCCCATACCTCTTACCGTCATGATGAGCTTATGCGAAAAGGGATCATCGACTTTACGGCGCAGTCGGCGGATAGCAACATCGACAATGTTAGTTTCACTGTCGAAATTAACCCCCCAAATTTCACTGGCCAACAGTGTTCGCGGCAGGATCTCACCGTGGCGGCTGGCGAGCAGCCACAGCAACATGAACTCTTTGCGCGTCAGTGCGATAGGCTTACCCTCTCGCGTCACCTGCAAGCGCGACGAGTCCATCACCAAATCGGCTACGCGCAGCGTGGTACCGTGTGGTGTCTGTTGCCGGAGCTGATTCCTGACCCGTGCCAGCAGTTCCGCAAAGGAGAAGGGTTTAACCAGATAATCATTCGCACCCAGTTCCAGCCCCTTAACCCTATCATCCACAGAGTCTCTGGCCGTCAGGCAAATGACCGGCGTATTGCTGGCGGTGCGCAGGGTTTGCAGTACCTGCCAGCCATCCATACCGGGCAGCATAATATCCAGGATCACAAGACTGTAAGGGTGCGACAGCGCCAGATGTAAGCCGTCCCGCCCGTCGGCAGTGTGATCAACAATATAGCCCGCTTCTTCAAGCCCTTTCCGCACCCAGGCGCTGGCTCTCTGGTTATCTTCAATCAGTAACAGTTTCATGGCGGCAGTGTGCCACGAAATTTCTGGCTGCCCCAGTGTTTCAGCGCCAGATGACAATATCGTCATCTTGCTGACAGGCAATACAGGTAACCGGGCAGGTATAACAGCGGGGTCATTAACACAGGAGAATCTAAGATGAAAAACACTGTTGCGGCTTTATCCCTTGCCACACTGCTTGCTGCCCCTGCCATTACGCTTGCCGCGGCAAAAAACCCGCTTAGCGTCCATGTACTGAACCAGCAAACAGGCACCCCGGCTGCAGGCGTTGCGGTAACGCTCGAGCAGAAGCAGGGGGAAAACTGGACGGTGCTGAATACGGCCAGCACAGATCAGGATGGCCGTGTTCAGGCGTTATGGCCGGAAAAACCTTTCGAAGCGGGGGATTACCGGGTAATTTTTAAAACCGGCAAATACTTCGCCGATCAAAAACAACCGAGTTTCTTCCCTGAAATTCCGGTTGAGTTCCATATCACCAGTACCTCGACGACCTATCACGTCCCGCTGTTGCTCAGCCAGTATGGTTATTCCACCTATCGCGGCAGCTGATACTGTCGTCAATATAAACGCGGGGAACAGGCCTTTCCCCGCCTTTTTTGCCCGTAGATCCTGATCTCTGTTCCTGGCAAACCACAGCAGGTTTCTCAACGGTTGCTGAGGCGCGATGACCACATTTTCACTGCCGGGGTTAAGGTGTTAGCCAAAAAAGAGGGGTTATCTGACCCGGCTGTGAGCGTATGCTTGTCTTATGTTTATCCATCAAAGGAATACCAACATGCATAATGCGATCACCATTGTTGCCACCATCACTGCACATCCCGGCACGCGTGAAAAGGTGTTACAGGCGCTGAAAACGGTTGAACGGGATGTTCAGGGGGAACCGGGTTGCGAGCAGTATCAGCTGCATCTCAATTGCGATAACGATCATCAGTTTGTGATGATTGAGCGCTGGGCCTCCACCAGCATGCTCGAAAACCACGCCCAGGCCGCGCCCTTTAAGGAACTGGTGCGCGCGCTTGAAGGTATCGCTGATTTGCAGGTTACCTCTCTGACCCGGTCGTTCTGATGCAATCCAGACTCACGATGATTTTCCTGTGAGTCTGGTATCTCTACATCCCGTGCTATGCCTTTCAGAAGCCTGGCAGGCGTTACGCCTTTAGTTTTGCCCGGCGGGAATGCGGGCAATCACCTTAATTTCAAAATCGAAACCGGCAAGCCAGGTGACGCCCACGGCGGTCCAGTTTGGATAAGGAGGCTGGGGAAAAAGGGACTGTTTCACGGCCATAATGGTAGGAAACTGCTGTTGCGGATCGGTGTGAAAGGTCGTGACATCAATCAAATCGTCAAACGTACACCCAGCGGCTGCCAGTGTCGCTTGCAGGTTATCGAAGGCCAGCCGCACCTGGGCGGCAAAGTCAGGCTCCGGTGAGCCATCGGCGCGGCTGCCGACCTGGCCGGAAACAAACAGCAAGTCGCCGGAACGGATTGCAGCAGAGTAACCATGTGCCTCATACAGCGCGTGACGGTTGGCAGGAAAAACGGGTTCGCGAGGGATCATAGGGCTTCCTTTGGTCAAATAGCGTTGAATTCGATAAGCGTGACGCCGCCAAATGATTTAACATACACGGCGTATGTTAAATAGCTATCACATACGCCGCGTATGTCAAATGAGCTGGCCCATTTTGCCCACAGGAGGACGTATGGCTGCTAAACGCCGCATTGAAACGATGGAAGCGAATCGCGCGAGAATGATCGCGGCAGCGCGAAAAGCCTTTGCCGAAAAAGGCTTTGCCGCAGCATCAATGGATGAACTGACCGCCAGCGTAGGGCTGACCCGGGGCGCGCTTTATCACAACTTTGGCGATAAAAAAGGGCTACTCGCTGCTGTGGTGGCTCAGGTCGACGGGGAAATGGCGCAACGTGCGAAAGCGGCAGCCGCCAGTGCGAGTGATGACTGGGCGCGTCTGCTGGCGGAGGGGATTGCCTACATCAAAATGGCGCTGGACCCGGAAGTGCAGCGTATCGTGTTGCTGGATGGCCCCGCGTTTCTGGGCGACCCCGCGCAGTGGCCCAGCCAGAATAGCTGCCTTGCGTCCACGCGTCAGACGCTGACAACATTGATTGAACGCCAGGAAATTAAAGCCGTGGACGCCAGTGTCGCGGCCCATCTGTTAAACAGTGCGGCGCTGAATGCGGCCCTTTGTATCGCCACCAGCGACGATCCGCAGCAAACGCTGCCAAAGGTGATTGAGGTCTTCACCCTGCTTGCTAGCGGGTTACGCCATCAAGCCGACAAGCCGCAATAACTGGCGCTACGCGGCTGTTCACCCGGCGTGCTACTTGATCAACGTCACCGAACGGATCTTCCATTTATGGTCTTCCTGCACCATGCAGTCGGCCACGATGTGATCTTTTTTCTCGCCAAAGGCAACGTAAACATGGATACAGGTCGGGTCAAAATCAGAGGATACAAAGCTCACCTGCTGCCAGTCCTCGCCAAAATCCTGCGATTTGGTAAACATATCCATATCCGGCATGTCTTTATCATTACTGTCGCCGGAATAGAGTGTTTTTATCGCCCGCAGCGTATCGCGTGTGACGTAGGGTTTCAGCGCAGCAGGATCAACCAGCGGTGAGTTATCTTGTTCAATCTGCCCGATATACCACTGATTAAATTTAAGCGCGGCAGTGACGGGTGCGGATAAGGTTTCATCAGCAAGCACCGCGGGCGAAAGCAGCAACAGTGTTAAGAGTAAACGTTTCATATATCGTCCCTGGAAAAAGCATAAGTGGCTGTCACTTTATGCTTCAGAGAGTGATTTAGCTACAGTAGCCGCAATCGATAAAACGCGGTTACCGCTTTGAACCTTATGAATAACGGGAAGAGGCTCATGCAGTACGCGATTAAACACGGCGAAAATATTATTGGTTACACCGCCCTTGAGTCCGGCGATCCGCCAATGGGCTTCGTGCATGGCGCCATGGAGCCGACGTCGTTTTATACGCCAGGTGCGTCTGATGCAGTGTATCGACTCTACACCTGCGACACCCATGTTGAGATCTCCTGCCAGGCCATAGCCGTCATCGATTACTCCGCCGAAATGGGCGAAACCTGCATTGAAGTCACGGCGTTAGTCCGCTCGGCGCAAATCTATGAAACCTTTTTTCGCCACCATTTGCAGGCCTATGAAAAAGACTTTCCGCCGCGTTAATGGTTACGGTATCTCGCGACGGGGCTGCAGCTGATAAATCCATGCCGTGATCTGCCGTTCATCGGCAGTCGTGACCTCAACCGCGACCCGATCGTAGCCCTCTTCAAACGCATCCAGCATGGCCCAGTGTTCCGAAAGTCTGGCTGACAGAAAAAGAAAGCCCGGTACTTTTGCACCGTCTTTATCCAGCACGATGCCAGGAAAATCCGCCGCAGCGCCCCAGCCGCGTTCGTAAAACGTACCGGTTACATAACCGGGTAGCCACTCGCCGCCGATGCTTTCCAGAATATGGGCATTTGACTGGCCCGGACGAAGCGTACCGTAGACAAATAAAGCGTCCATTTTTCCTCAATGTGTACAGCAAAAATCACCCAACGGGAGAGAAGAGGCATAACATACGGTTTCGTGATGCGGCTCGCAACTACCTGAACCAGGGCGTGAAGGGCGTGCAGAAAAGCAAAAAGCCTGCTCGAAAGCAGGCTTTTTAAATTTGGCTCCTCTGACTGGACTCGAACCAGTGACATACGGATTAACAGTCCGCCGTTCTACCGACTGAACTACAGAGGAATCGTGTGGAGGCTTATCTTAGCGGCGAAAAAACATTTGTCAAACCTCATTTTAGCCGCGCGCGCTTGACTGCCGATTCCGTCGACAGTTTGCCGCTATTGCCGCCAATTTTAAGGAAAAGCTTTGCACGATCAGGGTTTCTCCCCCATTATTTGAAATGTGGTTTCATCATTCACGGCTAAGGAAAATTTTGAACCTCGTCACATCCCTTCGCCAGGCCGCCATGCGTACCCCCTGGTATAAAAAACGTAACAGCTACCGCGTTCTGTTCTGGCGAGAAATCACCCCCCTTGCCGTACCTATTTTCCTGGAAAACACCTGCGTTCTGATGATGGGCGTGCTCAGCACCTTCCTCGTCAGTTGGCTCGGCAAAGAGGCGATGGCGGGCGTTGGCCTGGCAGACAGCTTCAATATGGTGGTGATGTCCTTTTTCGCGGCGATCGATCTCGGTACCACGGTGGTGGTAGCCTTCAGTCTTGGCAAGCTGGATCCGGAGCGGGCGAGGGCGGCAACGCGCCAGTCGCTGGTAATCATGACCCTGTTTGCCATTGTACTGGCGGCAGTGATCCACTATTTCGGCACGGAAATCATCGACTTTATTGCCGGTGCGGCATCGGCGGAAGTGAAAGCGCTCGCGCTCACCTACCTTGAGTTGACGGTCATCAGCTACCCGGCGGCCGCGATTGCGCTCATTGGCAGCGGGGCGCTGCGCGGTGCGGGAAACACTAAAATCCCGCTGTTGATTAACGGCGGCATGAATATCCTGAATATTTTGATCAGTAGCGTGTTGATCTACGGGTTGTTCGGCTGGCAAGGGATGGGGTTTGCCGGCGCCGGGCTGGGGCTGACCATCTCGCGTTATATTGGCGCGGTGGCGATTATCTGGGTGCTGATGATTGGCTTTAACCCGTCACTGCGTATTTCGCTGAAGAGCTATTTCGAAAAGCTCAACTTCGGCATCATCTGGGAAGTGATGGGGATTGGCATCCCGGCCAGTATCGAATCGGTGCTGTTTAACGGTGGTAAACTCCTGACCCAGATGTTCGTAGCCGGCATGGGCACCAACGTTATTGCCGGTAACTTTATTGCTTTTTCGGTCGCGGCGCTTATCAACCTGCCGGGCAACGCGCTGGGATCCGCGTCAACGATCATTACCGGCAAACGGCTGGGTAAAGGCCAAATCGCGCAGGCCGAACGGCAACTGCGGCATGTGTTCTGGCTGTCGACGCTTTTGCTGACTGCCATTGCCTGGGGCACCGCCCCCTTTGCCGGGCTGTTCGCTTCGTTTTACACCCAGGAAGAGGATGTAAAAGAGGTCGTTAAAGTGCTTCTGTGGCTGAATGCCGCGTTTATGCCAATATGGGCGGCATCATGGGTATTACCCGCCGGGCTGAAAGGCGCGCGCGACGCCCGTTTCGCCATGTGGGTGTCGATGATTGGCATGTGGGGTTGTCGCGTGGTGGCCGGTTACGTATTAGGCATCATGCTCGGCATGGGTGTGATTGGCGTCTGGCTGGGGATGTTCCTCGACTGGGCGGTACGCGGCGTGTTGTTCTACTGGCGTATGGTCAGCGGCCGCTGGTTGTGGAAGTACCCCAGGCCGCAGAAAACGCCACTGCAACGCGCTGGTTCTGCACAGAATGGAGAATAATTCGGCAAACGCGCTGAAATGTGAAATCAGGCTTTGACAAGGGCCTGGGGCGCCGCTAATATTCGCCCCGTTCACACGATTCCTCTGTAGTTCAGTCGGTAGAACGGCGGACTGTTAATCCGTATGTCACTGGTTCGAGTCCAGTCAGAGGAGCCAAATTTAAAAAGCCTGCTTTTGAGCAGGCTTTTTGCTTTTCTGCGGCCGGATAATCTTCTGCCCATCCACTTTCCCTGAGTGAAATTCCCCTTTCCTGCTTCCGTACCTGTAAAAGGGTTTTCAGCAGGCGGTTGTCGCTGTAGTCTCAGTTGCGGCTTTTATTTTGCCGCGCACGATGTGAGTAACCCTCTTCCAATATTAATAACTAAAAAATTCGGAATTTAAACGGACAGGACAACTATGGACTCCACGCTCGTTACACCCCGCCCTCATGAGGAGACACCTTCACTTCATCGCGCCCGACGTGCTGCCTGGGGCAGCTTCGCCGGAGCAGTCGTCGACTGGTACGATTTTTTACTCTACGGCATTACCGCCGCGCTGGTCTTTAACCGCGAATTTTTCCCGCAGATCGATCCGGCGATGGGCACGCTGGCGGCCTTTGCCACCTTTGGCGTGGGCTTCCTGTTCCGTCCGCTGGGCGGCATTATTTTCGGTCATTTTGGCGATCGGCTGGGCCGCAAGCGAATGTTGATGATGACCGTCTGGATGATGGGCATTGCCACTGCCTGCATCGGCATTCTGCCTGCCTTTACGACCATTGGCTGGTGGGCACCTGCGCTGTTGGTAATGCTGCGCGCCATTCAGGGCTTCGCCGTCGGCGGCGAATGGGGCGGGGCGGCGTTGCTGGCAGTGGAGAGTGCGCCTGCGGGCAAAAAAGCGTTTTACAGCAGCGGCGTGCAGGTGGGCTATGGCGTGGGATTGCTGCTCTCTACCGGGCTGGTGTCGTTAATCAGCTCGCTTACCACCGACGCGCAGTTCCTGAGCTGGGGCTGGCGTTTGCCGTTCCTGTTCAGCATTGTGCTGGTACTTGGCGCGCTGTGGGTGCGAAACGGCATGGAAGAGTCTGCTGAATTTGAAGAGGCGCAAGGCCAGCAGGTGCCGAAAGCGAAAAAACGCCTGCCGGTGTTTGAAGCGCTGGTGCGTCACCCCGGGGCATTTTTGAAGATCATTGCCCTGCGTCTGTGTGAGCTGCTCACGATGTATATCGTGACTGCCTTTGCGCTTAATTACTCCACTCAGAATCTCGGCATGCCGCGCGAACTGTTTCTCAATATTGGTTTATTGGTCGGCGGCATCAGTTGCCTGACCATCCCCCTGTTTGCCTGGATGGCAGACCGCTACGGGCGTCGGCGCATCTATATCACCGGTGCGTTGCTGGGGGCATTAAGCGCGTTTCCGTTTTTTATGGCGCTGGAAGCCCGTTCGATTCTGGGCGTGGTGATCTTCTCGCTCATGCTGGCTAATATCGCTCACGATATGGTGGTCTGTGTGCAGCAGCCAATGTTTACCGAAATGTTCGGCGCAGGTTACCGCTACAGCGGCGCAGGCGTGGGGTATCAGGTCGCCAGCGTAGTGGGCGGCGGGTTTACCCCGTTTATTGCCGCGGCCTTATTAACCTTCTCTGGCGGTGAGTGGCATTCGGTAGCAGTTTACCTGATGGTAGGGTGTTTGCTCTCCGCCCTGACGGCGATGTGGATGCGATCCTCACCGTCTAAGTAGCGGGCTAACCGGGAGCCGTGCCCAGGCCGGATCACTGCATCCGGCCTGGGGCCGTCAGGCCTGGTGGAGGATAGATAACACCGCGCGTAAATCGTCCACGGCGATCTGGCCCGGTGCAGAGGCTTTTTTCACTGCGCCAAACGTGGCAGCAGACCCAAACACTTCCCCTGCAAGGCGCGAAATCACCCCGGTTTTTGCCATCGACATCGTAATAATTGGCCGATCGGCGTATTGCTCCTGCATCGTCAGTGTGGCGCTAAGCAGCGTCAACACGTCGGTTTTGCTCTGGGGCATCACCGCGATTTTGGGGATATCCGCGCCCAGTTCCTGCATTTTGCACAGACGCACAACAATCTCTTCCGCAGGCGGCGTGGTCTGGAAATCATGGCTGGACATCACGACCCGCACGTTTTTCGCCTGGGCCTGTGCCACGGCAGGTTTAATCAGCGCATCACCGGTGAACAGTTCAAGATCGATCATATCTACCAGTCCGCTGTCGACCGCGGCGCGGTTGAGTGCAATATAATCTTCAGCCGCAAGCGCCTGCTCGCCACCCTCTTTAGCGCTACGGAAAGTAAACAGCAGCGGTTTGTCGGGGAATGCCGCCCGGATGATCGCTGCGGCCTCCAGTACTGCGTCAACGGAGGTCGCATGGGCAAAATGGTCGACGCGCCATTCAAGGATGTCGAAGTCGGCGTTTTGGTAAACCTGGGTTTCCGAACGGATACTGGCAAGATCGTTGCCCATCAGTGAGACGATGATTTTTGGCGCGCCTTCGCCAATCAGTAAATTTTTTACGCTTACGGTTTTCATTACGTACCTTTTCTTCACCCGCCTGTCGGGCTTCTTATCCTGTGGCCGGTTTTTTCTGTTCCGCAGGAGTGTTTTCGTTCTCTCCTCACACCATGCCGTAATCTGTCACGCTTTTGCAACCCGCATGCCGTCGGGTGAGAGTGTGTAAACCGTAAAATAGCCGCCACGCGAAAAGTGGCGGCGAGGGGCGCATTAGCTTGCGTGAACGCGCAGCGGTGCGGTTGCGGCGAACAGCCAGGGGCGAGCCTCACTGCTAACCAACGGCGACAGGGTGTCGCGTACCTGCTGGTGGTAATCATCCAGCCACTGCTGCTCCTGATCGCTGAGCAGGCTCCACTCCACCTGGCTGACATCGATAGGGATCAACGTCAGGGACGCAAAGCGACAAAAGCCTGGCTGGCTCTCCACCACTTCAACCTGATTTTCAATGCGAATGCCGTAACGATTCGCCAGGTAGTAACCCGGTTCGATGGTCATAATATTGCCCGCAGACAGCGGCCACGGATTCACTTTTTTCGCGATACGCTGCGGCTGCTCGTGGATCAGCAACTGGTGGCCGACGCCATGGCCGGTACCGTGATCGAAATCCAGACCTAAATCCCATAAGGCGCGGCGGGCAAAAGCATCCAGTTGATGACCGCACGTACCGCTGGGGAACTGCAGGGTGAACATCGACAAAAAGCCTTTCAGCACCGCCGTGTAGTGCAGGCGCTGCTGCGCATCCAGCGGGCCAAAGGAGAGGGTACGTGTGGCGTCGGTGGTGCCGTTCTGGTACTGGCCGCCAGAGTCGTTGAGATAGAAATTATCGCGGCTCAGCGCCTTATTGGTCTGCTCACTGCTGTGGTAATGGCACATTGCCGCATTGCTCGCTGCGGCGGAAATAGTGCTGAAACTCTGCTCAATAAACCCCGGTTGCTGCTGGCGGAATGCCAGTTGCTTTTGCTGGGCTTCCAGTTCGGTTACCGGGTTGCCTGCTGCCTCGCGCGCAGGGACTTCATGCGCCAGCCAGGCGAGGAAGTTCACCCAGGCTGCGCCATCCTGCTGGTGGCATTCGCGGTAACCGGCCAGTTCTGTCTCGTTTTTATGCGCTTTGATAAAGGTAATAGGATCCGCGCCCCACACTACGGTACCGCCGTGTTGCTCAATAGCAAAACGCAGTGCCACCGGCGCGAAGTCGCTGTCAAGAAGGAGCTTTTTCCCGGCAGCCCGTTGCTGGCAGCGGGGCAGAAAGGCGTCGAAATCGCTGAGCGTTAGCGATGAGCGCAGTTCCGCAGAGAGCGAAGCCGTTTTCTGTGGGTTAACAAACCACTCGACTGCGCCGTCGCGGCTGAGCAGCGCAAACGCGTGTGCCACCGGGTTCATTGCAACGTCGGCACCCCGAATATTCAATAGCCAGGCGATATTATCCGGCAGGGTGATGGCAAGATAATCCACCCCCTTTTCCGCCAGTACCTGTGCAATACGGGCGCGTTTGTCAGCGCTGCTTTCACCGCTTATCGCCACCGGCATTTCGCGGATCACCCCGCAGGGTGCCGCCGGGCGATCGTGCCAGATGGCTTCGAACGGATCGGCGTCGAGCGCGACCAGCTTGCAGTGCGTGGCACTTAAGGCCTGGTACTGACTGTTGACCATTAACAGCGGCTCAAAGCCAATACGGCTGCCCGCAGGCAGTGAAGTGTTGAGCCACTGATCCAGCGGTTCGTTATGCAAATGGTGAATAGCAAACGCGTTGAGATCCACTTCGTTGCGCACCTGAACCTGGTAACGCCCATCGACAAACAGCAGCGCGCTGTCGCGCAGCACCAGCGCCAGCCCGGCGGAGCCGGTAAAACCGGTCAGCCATTGCAACTTATTGTCGTGCGGGGCGCAATCTTCGCTCTGATGAGCATCGGCGCGCGGAACGATGATGCCGTCCAGATCCCGCGCAACCAGCTGGTCGCGCAAAGCCTGAAGCGGAGAGAAAGTGTGCATGTGAAATCCTTTTAGGGTTATCTGAACGGCGGTTCGTTAAAGGTGCGCAGTTTGCGGGAGTGCAGGCGGTCGCCTTCCGCACGCAGCAGAACAATCGCGCGAATGCCTATCTGTAAATGTTCAGAAATTGCCCCTTCATAAAAGCGGTTCGCCTGGCCGGGAAGTTTGATCTCGCCGTGTAAGGGCTTGTCAGACACACACAGCAGCGTGCCATAGGGCACGCGGAAGCGGTAGCCCTGGGCAGCAATGGTGGCGCTTTCCATATCAATCGCGACTGCACGACTCAGGTTAAAGCGTAGCGCTGAGGCGGAATAGCGCAGCTCCCAGTTGCGATCGTCGGTGGTGACAACGGTACCGGTACGCAAGCGTTGTTTTACTTCTTCGCCCGGCATATCGCTCACCTCTTTCGTAGCGTCATACAGCGCACGCTGCACTTCAGCAATGCTTGGAATGGGAATATCCGGTGGCAGAACGGCATCCAGCACGTGATCATCGCGCAGGTAAGCGTGCGCCAGTACATAATCGCCGATTGCCTGGCTCTCGCGCAGGCCGCCACAGTGACCAATCATCAGCCAGACATCAGGCCGCAGCACCGCCAGGTGGTCGCAAATGGTTTTCGCATTGGACGGCCCGACGCCGATGTTGATCAGCGTAATGCCCTGACCATCGGCGGTAATTAAGTGCCATGCCGGCATCTGGTGCTTCTTCCATGCCAGATCGGAAACGGCGGTTTCCGGTGCTTCGGTATCGGCAGTGATCCAGTTTCCGCCCGCGCAGGAGAGCGCCACGTAAGGGCTGTCCGGGTCGAGGATCTGGCTGCATCCCCAACGCACAAACTCATCGACGTAGCGGGTATAGTTGGTAAACAGCACAAACGGCTGGAAATGTTCGACCGGCGTACCGGTGTAATGGCGCAGGCGCGCCAGCGAGAAATCCACGCGACGCGCGTCGAAATGCGATAGCGGATAAAGCTCCGTGGGGTGAAACAGGCCATCCGCCGTTTCGTCACCAATTTGCGCCAGCTCCGTGGTCGGGAAGTGACGCGTCAGCCCTGCGCTCATCGAGCGGTCCAGCGTCAGGGCTGAACCGTCAATCACATACGGATAAGGAATTTCATGCGCGGACAGACCCACCTCAATGTGCGCGCCGTAGTCCTGGCACAGCAGCGTCAGTTGCTCAAGTAAATAGGGACGGAACAGCGACGGGCGGGTAACCGTGGTGGTGTAGCAACCGGAATGGGTAAAGCGTGCATAAGCACGGGTTTTCGGCGGGTTTGTTGCGCTGCCGTTCCAGCTTACCGACAGTTGCGGGTAGACGAACAACCCCCTGGCACGGGCTTCGACGTCGGGAAGCTGGCCGTTTTCAATATACAGGCCGATGGCATCACGCAGGGCGGTGACCGAGCGGTCGTACAGCGCCTCCAGTTGATCCAGTGCCTGTTGCGGGGTCAAATTTGTACCCTGATTATCCATCGTTATCTCCTTGTCTGCTCTACGGCTGTTCCCGATAGTATGTCACAGGATTGTGAAACAAAAGCCGCATGCCAGGGATTCAGAGAAAACGGGGAAAGCAAGAACCCGGCACGCCAGCGCACCGGGGCGGGGGTTAGTCGTTGATTTTCACCAGCGTGCGACCGTGGATCTTGTTTTGCAGGAAATCAGCCGCGGTGGCAGGGGCTTGTTCAAGGGAGATTTCCGTGGCTGCCTGCTGGTAGTAGCTCGCGGGCAGAATGTCCGCCAGACGCTGCCAGACGGCGCCGCGCTGGGCAGTAGGCACCATGACTGAGTCCACCCCTTGCAAACGGACATTGCGCAGGATAAACGGCATGACCGTGGTAGGCAGATCAAAACCGCCGGCCAGGCCGCAGGCCGCAACACAACCGCCGTAATTGGTCTGCGCCAGCACTTTGGCCAGCACATGGCTGCCCACCGTGTCGATGGCACCCGCCCAAAGCTGTTTTTCCAGCGGGCGGGTTTGTTCAAAATCACTGCGTGGCAGGATCTCATCAGCGCCTGCCTCGCGCAGGAAGTCATGGGTCGATTCACGGCCGGTCACCGCCGCCACGCGGTAGCCCAGCGCTTTCAGTAATACGACGGCAGTACAGCCGACGCCGCCGCTGGCGCCCGTCACGACGACCGTACCGTGCTGAGGCGTGACGCCTGCGTCTTGCAGCGCCATGACGCACAGCATTGCGGTAAACCCTGCCGTACCGATGATCATCGCCTCGCGGGCGCTTAAGCTTTCCGGCAATGGTACTAACCAGTCACCTTTGACGCAGGCTTGCGCGGCAAGGCCACCCCAGTGGTTTTCGCCCACGCCCCAGCCGGTGAGGATCACCGCCTGGCCTGGCGTAAAGCGCGGGTCACGGCTTTCGCTCACGCGCCCGGTAAAATCAATGCCAGGTACCATCGGGAACTGGCGGATGATTTTGCCTTTGCCCGTGATCGCCAGCGCGTCTTTGTAATTCAGGCTGGACCAGTCAATATCGACCCGGACATCACCGTCGGCAAGTGCGGGCAGGTCGACGTCTTTCACTTCCGCCAGGGTTTGATTTTCATTCTGTTCCAGAACTAATGCTTTCATGACTGCGTTTTCCTCGTCGGATGAGGTTGAGTTTCGGCGTGTCAGGCCGTCCTGTGCAGGTGCTTTATCCCTTGCTGGCGTGTGCGTCAGGGGATTTTTTTATGCTGTAGCAGTAAAACGCCCAGTACTGATTGAGCGGCTCTACGGAGCGGTAAAGCTTGGCGCGCATGACGGCACCCTCCCAGCCGGACCAGAAGATCCTCGCCAGCGCTTTGGTGGCGGTATCGGGCGCGAGTTCGCCCTGCTGGCAGGCGAGATCCAGGCAGCGCGCGACGCGGGTTTCCCAGTCACTGAGGATGGCTTTCAATTGCGCGGGGAAAGTTTCCGGCAGAAGCGGTGTTTCTTGCAGCAGGTTGCCAACCAGGCAACCCCGGCGAAAGTCGTATTTCGCCATGCCCTGCCCGGCATGGTGCACAAAGGCTTCCAGCCGTTGCAGAGGAGAGCGCTGCGTATCAAGTAAAAACTTATCGAGTTTGTGGGCAAAGAACGCGCCATACGCTTCCAGTACGGCAAGCCCAAAGGCCTCTTTACTCTTAAAACAGTGGTAGAACGATCCTTTGGGAACCGCGATGGTTTTGATCACCGCATCAATGCCCGCCGAGAGATAACCGGTTTCGGTGATCACTGCCAGCCCCGAGCGAATCAGCTCTTCGCGGGTGTCGGTGAACGCGCGTTCAACTTTCGGCGGCCGCCCACGCCGGGGTTTTTGCATTGCCTCTGTTACGCCATTCATCATTTAGACCGATCGGTTTTAATTCTGATAAGGGTACGATGAACCGGAATGCTAAGCAAGCGAAGGGAAATAAAAAGGCCCGCGCTAAGGCGGGCCTGGGCACTGTTTAACCGGATGACGCGATGTCGCGAAGCGCCAGCGGGCAAACCGGATTAGGCCGTGGTGTTAATGTTACGACCGATTGCCGGGTTCGATGGCAACTGCGGGATCTGCTGGATGAGATCGGTCGCTATCGATTTCTGACTATCCAGCGCTTTTTTCAGGACCAGCGTGTTGACCTGATTATCGAGCTGATAAGAGTCAAGGCTACTGGCTAATGAAGCGATTTGAATTGGATCCATTCAGTCATCCTTTAGTTATGGAACAAAACAAACTGATAGCAGCGTAAATCAGAGCTGCACCATCTTATCGGCATTTTTTGCACAAACTTTAAGCGCAAGCGCGGCGCGCGGGGCTTAGCCGGCGAAATTCACCAGCGCTTCGCCATCAAGACGGTAGCGTACCCACTCGCTTTGTGGCAGTGCGCCAGTACTGAGATAAAAGTCGATAGCGGGTTTGTTCCAGTCGAGGACGCTCCACTCCAGACGGCCGCATTTTCGTTGTACTGCACACTGCGCAATCCGCTTCAGCAGTGCCCGTCCAGCACCGTTACCGCGAAATTCTGGCGAAACATAGAGGTCCTCCAGGTAAATGCCATTACGCCCAAGCCAGGTGGAGTAGCTGGTGAAAAATACCGCATAGCCCGCGATCTGACCGTCAATTTCGCACATTAAGGCTTCGGTGTTGCTGTCTGCAGCAAACAGCGTTGCGCGAATTTCATCCGGGGTGGTGACCACTTCCTGTGGCGCTTTTTCATAGACCGCCAGTTCATAAATCATGTCGTAAATCGCGCTTGCGTCTTCCGGCTGCGCCTGGCGGAGGGTAATACTCATGGTTTCGTGCCTTCTGTTATGCGGGAGTCAATTGATGGCGACCAGCATAAGCGCTATCGTAAAAAGAATTAAGTGCAATGAAATCACCGGACGTTGAATATTATGCATTCTGCTTTACGACGCCTCGACCTCAATCTGCTGCTGGTATTTGATGCCGTATATCGCTATCGCTCGGTAAGCCAGGCGGCAGAGGAACTGGCAATGAGCACCTCGGCGTTAAGCCATGCTCTGTCCCGCTTACGCAGTGGGTTAAACGATCCACTGTTTTACCGCGAGGGGCACCGCATGTGCCCCAGCGTTTATGCTACGCAACTTGCGCCAGCTATCGCCTCGTCGTTGAAGTTTCTTAATCAGGAACTGGCGCCACAGGCGGAGTTCAACGCGGCCAGCAGCAGCGACTGTTTGCAGATTGCGATTACCGATTTCACCGCATTTACTATTTTCCCGGCGCTAATGCAGCAGTTACAGCATGATGCACCGGGGTTGCGCTTTGAGTTGCGTTATCTGCCGCACAGCCCGGCACTGACTGAATTACTGGCGGGGGAAGTCGATTTGGCGCTGGGGTTCAGCGCCGAAGAGGATGAACGGCACCCGGAACTTGATGAGATAAACTGGTGCGCCGATGAGTATGTCGCCATTAGCCATCTCGCCAGAAAAACCTTGACCCTTGCGGAATATCTGGCGGCCAGACACCTGGTGATCACACCATGGAACGAGGCGCAGGGCGTGCTTGATACGCAACTTGCGCGGATGGGTTACACACGGCAGATCGCCATAAAAACGCCCTCAATGCTCAGCGCGCCCTTTATGATTGCCGACAGCGACATGCTGATGGCGCTGCCGCGCTCTGCCGCGGAAAAGCTGGCGCAGGCGGCGAAAATTCGCATCTTCCCGTTGCCGTTTTACGTCCCGCCCTTTGAAGTGAAAATCTATTCACATAAACGCAGCGGTAAGCGGGGGGCCACCAACTGGCTCAAGACCCGGTTACACACGCTTGCATGCTTTGCAGATGCGCGAGGCAGTGAATCGAATTGAAGACGCCACCCGGTTATTGCAGGTGAAACCGCGGGCTGAGGCGCTAACCGTTGCGACGTTGCCCTCTTTCGCCAGCCATTGACGGGTTCCGGGGCTGGCCAGGTTTTGTGCGCGTCATCCACACATGACTGTGCGCCTGATGACCAGCCAGGCAGTGGTCAACTTTTATCAGGGGCTCGTGGATATTGCCATTCGTATGGGGAGGTGCGGCGTTCTCGGATTGAGGGTGCCATTGCCCGTGGAGAACGGGTACAGCTTATCGACTTCAGTACACATTATCCCTTGTCTTACTGGCAAGTGACGCCACTGCACGCAGAGAAAAAACCGGCAGTCAGTCGGTTTATCGCGTGGCTGGACGAGGAAGTTGTGGCCTGGGGCAGGGGTCAATAAAGCAAAAAGCCTGCTCGAAAGCAGGCTTTTTAAATTTGGCTCCTCTGACTGGGATCGCCTTCGCCAGCAAATGGCTGAAAAATAGGCTATGCTGGAAAACTCTTCCTGTCAAGACCACCAAAATGACCACCAATCGGCGCTGGTTCCATAAAACTGATTTGAGCGGTCTCGTGCATTTGGTGATCGTTACTATGGTCGTAACTACAAGGGCAATCTGCTCTGTGCCAAAACGGAGGTCGCCCATCTGCAAACCACTTAAAAAAGAGCACCATCACTTCTGTAATCTTACTATATTAATGTAAAGCTTCTCGATTAGTTCTTTCGCATTTTGACTGTAGTGCAAGGCCCTATGGCAATTTGGGCAAAGTGCGACACAGTTGCTTGTGGTATCAGCACCGGCTGAAGAGAGTGGTATCACGTGATGTACTTCCAAGTATGGGCTGCCATCATTTAGATAAAACGGTGCTTCTTCACTGCAGTTTTCACAAATGCCATTACTTTGCTGCAAGATCCAGGCTTTCACCGCAGGATCCCTAACATAGACCTTTTGAAGTCGCTCTACTATCCCAGGGGCTTCATATCCCTTGGGCTCGCTCAAAGGTTTTTTTATTAATTTACTAACCCTTTTATTCAGAACGCCCTCATCATCAGTAGGTTGCATGAGATCTGATGATTCGCCATGTATTATAGGTTCCCAAAATTCGTTATTAGTGACTTTAGGAACATTTATCATTATTCGTTTGGTCCTGTTACCTGAAGGAACTTCTTTTCTACCTGTACTACTGAAATGAGCCTGATAACTACACATTTCCTGGCGAATATCGCGAGGGTTATTCCCCACTAAAGAGAAATATTCACCAGGATGGATTTTTCTTTCAGCTATGGACGGCATATGATTTCTGGCTCCAGATGAGGCAAGATACACAACGACATTTTCAACATCGGAATCAATCAGTCGCTCAATGATACAATCCAGGGCAATATTGTAGTCTTTGTTTCTGTGTGCTGGCCCCCAAGACTCAAGGATTAGGCCATAAACCCCATCTTCTTCACCTACTGAGCACTCTGCGTTCAGTTCAATGCCATTTTTATTATATACATTCATTATATTGATCTTTTGTGAGTATTTTCTACAAAAATACTACCTACCTATATAAATAAGCAATGTTTTATTAAAAATAGCGCTGACCTGCTTCCCGTTGATTAAAACATAGGAATGTTAGTAATGGCTATCATTTGAGAACAATTACGAACTTCCGCTTCTCGTTCTTGGCTGTGACAAGAAATCACCGAATGTAAAAAGCCCGCCTTTGGAAGCTGAGGCGGGCTTTTTTGTAGAAATTTAGATGTACTTTCTGGGCTTGTCTTTGCAGTAACTTCCTAATTTAAAATATAAAAAATAACCTTGCCAAGAGCGTCAAGCTGAGCACCATTTTTAACACATGAAACAGCGTTTAAACCAACGCCATTCCCGATGCCTGTCCATCATTCTTTTAAAAACGTTTTCAATTTTTTCAGAAGGATATCCGTCTCTTTAAGTTCGCACTCCCACACTACCAATGCTCGCCAGCCCATTTCTCGTAGCTTTGATAAATGTTGAGAATCCCTGACTTTGTTTTTTTCCAACTTAGCAAACCAATATTCCTGATTTGATTTAGGTGTACGATTTCGTCGACATCCCTCATGACCATGCCAAAAGCAACCATGCACGAAGATAACTTTGCGCTTTCCCCAAAACACCAGATCGGGCTTGCCCGGCAGTCGCGGATCATATAAACGATAACGAAACCCGGCATGATAAACGAGGCGTCTGATGATTCGCTCAGGGCTGGTATCTTTACCCTTAACTCGGGACATAACATAGCTTCGTTTGGCCGGAGTCAGTGTATCCATGAGAAAACCTCGCTATGTTATGCCGTAGTTTAAAGGCGCTTTTGCATTGAAAGCGCCTTCGGGCTAAAAAATTAACCAGTAACAATAAACGCTACTGCTATATTTTAACTCTGTTAAGGTTCGCTAACGCACGCAGCGGTCGTCTTTCCAGCTCAAACGTATCAATGAATAGTAGCGGCGACTCCCCGTCAGTCAATCCAAAAGAGTCAATCAGGGCATCACGTTCGGCATCTCTCCATTGCCATAAGGGATGCGTTACGGCCGCTCGCCAAAGCTCTTTCCCATCCTGTATTTCAATAAGGACAGGTAATGAATGCTCTTTTGACAATTTGATTGTTGCTGGTCGTAGAGCCTCAACGTCTTCCGCTAACTGAAACGCTCTTTCTCGCCATCCTTTCATCTCTGGCTGATTCCAGTCTGCGGCATTCAGACCACATGCGAATTCGGGCATAACCATTGCCCGTAAATAGGCCATACCTAAACGCCAGTCGAGCAAGCCGTGATACTGGCGATTGCCATAGCGTTGTATGCACTTGTAACACGCGGTTTGGCATTGAATCGGGTGATCTTTGTTTAAAAAATCAACCATCGGCCAGTTGTCATTCTCTTCGAGAATCTCATGTAATAGCTTGACTATCAGAGGTAAGCCGTCAGCAGTTGCTGGTTCGGCAAGCCGTCTGCATAATCCTGAACCGTTGATTAACGCGTCGGCGATTTGCAATCTGGGTTTACCAAGATGCAGTCGGGGTTCAAGCATTTCAAATTCATCTGGCGAAACATCCAGATAGAGCGCTGCCTTATGCGTCAAGATCTGAGTCGCGCTGATAGCCGCCGCGCGTGTAGGCAAATTCATGTACTCGCCGTATCTGGCGACCATATCCAGATTAAGGCGAGTATCGAATTTCGTTATTTCAAGATGAAGAGACTCCGTCTCTTTGCTTGATACAAGCCCAAAACTTTTTTTCTCGCCACGAAACTGCCAGCGCGGGTTATTGTGCGATTTTAGCCAGTCTGAACCGATAGCCTGCTCGCCTTTAACTGACGGGCAATAAGTAGAAAAGGGCATTGGCGCTTTTTGATCGTTCACCAAGTCAACATTAAATCGTTCGCCTTCCTTATCTCCGTTAATGGGACCATCGTTGAGGCGTAGAATGGTCACTTCACCGCGTTGTACAGTGAAGGAATCGCATTTTGTTGGAACGCCTTCATGTAACACTGTTGCTGTGGTTTTCAACGACATGCGGATAAAATTATCAATATCGTCTTTGGGTTTGAAATCCGTACGAAAAGCGGCTGGCGTGATATAAAGCCTGAATTCGTCAGGACTGATCGGCGTGCAGCAATCCTCGCAATTAATATCGTTGTCAGGTTTATGTAGCTCTAGCTTTGCGGAACCACATGCCGGGCAAACTGCTACATGGCTGCATGACTCCTGCCACGAGCCTACCGTCGAGAGATCCGATATTCGGTTGTTCTGGACCTGTGGTTCTTGGTAATTACCTGTGAAGCCTATTACCTCATGCTTTTTCTTATCCTTGATTAATACTGAGCCTGGAGCATACTCGAAAACTGCGAGATCAAGATCGCGATCCATCGTCGACCATTCGTATTCTTCTTGCGCGTTTAGACCTTTTGTTTTACGCAATCCCAAATAAAGGTTGCGCACCCGAGTCGGCATTCCATACATCGGCAATTTACCGTGCTCGGCCAGGAAACGTGCAAGCCCCATATCCTCTTCAGGGACATAAATTTTCAGTTCAGCGATTTCATCAATTATTTTTTCCGCATTTAATATTGAATTAAGTCGTTGTTTTTGCTCTGGATCGAACGTTGCTGCTTTCATAAAGCGATCATGTATATTCTGAGTTGCTTTCAACGCTCCCAGCAATCGTTCAGCCCAATTAGTTTCATCGCTATGATAGTAATCATGCGTAGAAACATATTCGCCATGAATATCAGGCGGAACGAGTTTATCTCCAGGGAAAGTTGTTCCGTTTTTATGATCCTCTTCACGTAAAAGATTAAATGCAGCTCTAAGCCATACTTTCCGCATAAGTCTTAATGGAATGGCATCGTGATCTACCGCCAGAAAAGGCGGCGGCGGCGGATCTCCGGTGATCGCATGAGGATGAGCGAAATAGTAAGCGTCATGAGTACGTCCGCGACAAAATGTGATAACGAAAGAAAAGGCCTGACCACGTCGCCCAGCGCGACCGACGCGCTGCTGGTAGTTAAACCGTTGAGGCGGCATGTTGGCTTGATAAACCGACTGAAGTGAACCGATATCAATTCCGACTTCCATTGTCGTGGTAACGGCAAGCATATCGATTTCCGCATCTAATTTTTCGAGTTCACTCATTTCATCAACGAAAATGCCCTTGAATTTACGTAGGCGATCGGAGAAATCATCCGTCTGCCCCGTCAATTCTTCGACGTTCAGCCTGAAACGTTTAACTCCGTCTTGCTCTCCACGTACAATGCGTTTACCAAGAAAATTTTCCTTCCACAGCTTTTCTACAACTCCGCTGGGTTCAACGTCGAGTGGGGTTAAGCAGCGAGTACAATTCTTAAACCCTAAATGTAAGTGAATTCGCCCACATTTTCCGCATTGCCAATAATTATCGTCAGGCTTACTGATTTTGAGGAACAATTTACCGATCTTAATTCGTCCAGCCTTATGCTCAAGCTGAGAAAATTGATTTAAAATACGCGTCAAACCATCTTGATACCCGCTATCACCGAATAAGACTCTGGCAACGCGCTTAACTTTCTCTTTTTCGACATGACTTCCTTCATACCAATCACGAGTACGTGTAGAGTCAAAATATTTATTATCCGTAACGCGATAGGCCCCTGAAAATACCCTTAACCATGCATCTAACTCTGGTAAGTCATCTTTATCTGATATGCATGGATATGCCAGACCTGTCTCTTCTAGCGCGAAGAAGGTATTAGCAAAAATAACATCATCTATCAGCTCAAATTGATCGCCGGTGATTTTTGTTTTTATCTTCATTTTTTCATGAGAAGAAAGTCCTTCGCTATATTTAACAGCCGTATCTTCTTTAGTAAAATTAGCATGCCAAACATTGCTATCGTCCTCATCTGAACTGGAACGATACTTATATGGTGATATTCCCAACCCAACCAGCTCAGATGTAATTCTTCCGATTGAATCACCTTCAGACTCTAATAGCTTGTCTATTTTTATGCGTTTATACTTACAAAGATTAGCAATGCCCTCTTGATATTTTTTAATAGCATATAGCCGACCGTACTCATCATCATCACTAGCCAGCATGGCTTTGGTCATTTTATCTTTAAGAATATCTTCTGATATGTAATTGTTTTCTGCTTCTTTAAGCATCGTTCTGGCTGCTGCGACCAATATTTCCCTGCGCAGATCGCGCAAGTGCAAACGTTCAATTTCCAGCGCCATGGATGCCGCATCCTGCCGACTATCTGAAAAAACAATACTCTTGGCTTCCGCACCGATCGCATGCAGCAATTCAAATAATTCTGTCGCCACAAGCTGGGATGACTTAGTCACACCAGTACGAAATGCGCGAATGGGCGTTCTGGAACGATTACTGGCAGGTCGGCTGGAATAGTCAATGCCACAGTTAGGACAGCAGAAAGGCTGCGCGGAGGGTTTCTTTGTCGGCTCGCCTTTTTTACCCGGAATTGTTTTTTGGAAATAAAGATATCCGCGAACTGCGTCAGTATTTGTCGGAGATATTTGCTGCCCGATCGTCACAATGCCTGTAACAGGATTAAGCGTCGCCTTATCCCAGACATCCCAACCTTTTTCGCAGCCTGCTGGACTTGTATGAGCTGTATCGACAGGCCAGAAAACCGCAAATTCATCCCACGTCATATCGTCGTAATATTCAGCACCGGGGCGTTCTGGAAGATTTTCCAGATTGGTCGCCGAAGGTAATAATTCGATGGTGTTACCGCCATTCTGTCCCTTCTGACCGCCGATCAGTAACTCGCCGCATGCCTCGCAGTACAACATCTCGAATAAACGGCGACCTCGTTTCTCTCCCAGACCTGCTTGAGCGTGCGACAAACCACGTTCCAAACAAAAATCGGAGAATTTCGCTTTTTGCTCTCCCGGCGATACGGAGGCGAAGAAACCCTCAATATTTCTGACGAATGTATGCACGCGAAAAGCTGGTGTGACGTTGGCGGGTTTCTCGCAATCCATCCCGGATTCCGGCAGCGCGCGCACCAGCATTAACCCGCGTAATGCTAATTCCAATTCATCTTGATTACTTGGGTCTTCCTTCAGAAAAACCTTATCAATGATTAGTCCCGGCGGCATCGCTCGCGGCGACTCGCTGCCATCTTCTATACAAGCGTTGGTCAGCAGCGCAGCTGCTTTCTCCGCTGCTTGTTTAATGCCTTTAATGCCTTGCATGCCATTTTGCGCTTTCACGCCCAGAGCCAAGAAGACATTAGACAAAGCCTGACTAACCGCGTCCGTCATGTTCAGATTACGAACGACGTTTCCCTGCCCCTCAAGGGCAACACGCATCAATGCGGCGAAAGGCCGCACGGCGATTTTTCCTTCTGGTTTCGATGGTACATAAGGTTTTCCCTGAATGACACAGTTACGCCAGAAATCAGGCTCATCGCTACCGGGATCGAGAGAATCGCGGCAAGTGCCAAAGGGCGAAAAAAGATCGCGTAGGTATTTCCGTGATTGCTCTCCATCCACGCCATCCATCGGCAGCGATGCTGAAGACGCGAGTAAACGCAGTTTGTAGCGATGTTTCGGGTCGTCAAGCCCGAGTCTTACAATCAGCGACTTAATCAACATCGCGGTTTCGGTTCCAGCGGAACCACGTAATAAATGCAGCTCGTCGAATACCAGATAGAAGTATGCGTCATTGTTATTCATCAACCATTCGCGAGTAGCATCAAATATACCGTCTTCGACTTCGCGCGAAAGCATTGCCCCTAGCATTGAGGCGTTAGTGACGAGAACGTCAGGCGGGGCAGCCTGCATATCCCAGCGAGACATCATTTCCCCGCCGTCTGTCGAAGGAAATATATATCGGGTCTTTTCCGAAGGGTTTTCTTTTTCGTCGAATGCGCGCGCAGCATGCTGATCGCTATCAATTCGCTTCAACGCCTTACGTAATTTTTCAAGATTACGAGCATGGCGACTCTTTTCCGATTTGACTCCGGAAAGACGTGGATGGTTAGCATAGCCAGTAATCGGTGTTGCGCTAGTATATTGCCCAAAGAAAATTCGATTCCTAGCGAAGCGATGCTCCATCACCTGCCGCGCGTCATCTGAATCCAATGTTTTACGTAAACGCGCCATTTGATCTTCAACCAGAGCGTTCATCGGGTAAAGCACTAGCGCCCTGACTGCCGCCTGACGTTTTTCTCCTTCGCGACGAGAAACCCAGTTTGTTTTTTCATCGTTCCACCATCGATTTTGCAGATAACCGTCGCAAGGTGCGGCCCAGCTGACAGCTTCATTCGATAGTGCGGCCAGTATAGGCAACATAAAACTTTCCGTTTTTCCTGAACCTGTTCCCGATGTAACAATACTGGGACAACCAGGAGAAATACCACGCTCCAGCATTTGAGTCTGGTGGCTATATGGAGCGTGGACCGAACGACGCGGCCAGACTTCATCACCAGGTTTTGAATCGAACAGACCGGATAACGCTAATTCGGCGAACGCCTTACGACCTTTGCGAGACAAACTATTCAGAGGCCCACCTTCCATCTCGGCCAGAGCTTCAAGCGTTTTATCAGAAGACTCATATCGTAAAACAGGCTCAATGTAGGGCTCCGCAGCAAATTCTCCACTGCTATTCAAAAGATTGCGTCTTGAGGCCGAAACTAAAGGATCGGCAATTCGAAAGCTGGTTTCTATATATGAAATGAAGAAATCCTGAATACGGCGAAAACCGCCAATAGGGTCTAACATGATTTCCTTCTCCTGTAATTTATTGGGCGTACATCTCGTTATTCTTTAATATCGGCGTATAAATTGACTAAATGTTTCTGATACATCGATTTGTTTTCAGCATCAAGCAGCCCGACTTCATGCGCTGTTCTCATCGCCCGTAGTGTATTTGCCAGATCCAAACGTCCGGCTGACATTTCATCCGCGATAGCGAGTCTATCCGGGAGAGAACCTTGCGATGCCGGGCCGGGATCAAGCTCGCGATGATTTTCTATAGAAAGAAGTAAAGGGGACAGCGCAATCGCATTCCGGATGATGACGTTTTCCATCCGCAGGCGAAGATGTTGTTCCTTTATTTTCTCCGCCTCTTCACAATCTTCGTTTTCAATGGTGCCGCAAATCAGAAAGCGTCGAGGCAAATCGCTGCCGTGCAATCGGTCTTTCAGCGCTGGCAACCAGAAACGCGCGGCGGAACATTCGACACGTTCAATGACGGCGAGGATAGTTCGGGGACAAGAAGCCTCGCTCAACAATAATCCCTGATAAAGCGGCGTCGCGATATTATTTCCCGCACGAACCCAAAGATCTTCGCAGGAAATGATCGTTGGATCGGCGATCTGCCGGATAGAACGACCTGAAGAAATCAGCGATTCAGCAATAGCAAGGAAGTCCTGCGTTTCCGGGCCAGAGAGCAATGGACATTCTCCAGCCAGCATTAACGCCAGAAATTGCACCATCAACCTCTTTCCGTCAGGCGTTAGCAAATTGTTTTCACTGACGCTGCGACCGAACTCTTTGCAGGACACGGTTTTCGCTTCAGGCGGGAGTCTCACTTCCGGGATGGCTGAATACGCCATTCGGCGAGCTTTGTCAGCAATTACGGCGTTTATATGTTCGAGTTCGGCTTGCGCCTGAACAGTATGCTCTTTGACATCTGCAAGTGAAGCCAAAAACACTTCACGCTCGCTGGTCAGGGAAGCCAGCGTCTGACGTTGATGTTTGTTCTGAGCGCATAAATCCGCAATGGCGTCTTTCAGACGATCAATTTCGCTTTCGAGGCACGCTTTCTCATGTTTTAGCGTCTGCTCGATATTCGCTTGTTTCTCTACAAAATCAGCCTGTAATCTTTCTTCTTCACTTTGTCGTAATTGGGCAATTTGATATTCGATGTCATTCTTTTGGGCTGCCAGAAAAGAAGCCATTTCCGCATCAAGAGCATCTCGACGTTGCTGGCGCTCGGCAGTAAATGCGCTTTCGAGCGCTTTTTTTTGCTCAGTGCGCAACGTCGCTCGCTCTTCTTCAGCGATACTTTGTATTTGGCATTCGAGCAAGTCAGCGATTCTGCCATTGCTGAGTAGTGATTCAGTAAGCTGACGGGCCAGGCAATCTTCGTCTTCCAGTTTCTTTGCCAGTTCGCCTGAGCGGAGTGATTGAGCGGTAGCCAGAAGATCATCGACGCCGGAGTTTAATTTCCCGCTTTGCTCGTCCGAATGCACCCGAAGCCATGAAGCGATCGCCGTCGTCGACCCCGCATAAGAAAGAAGTTGAATGACGTTTTCAATGTACTGCTTATCCGGCGTCCAGTCATGGATTCGGGCGGGTGAAGCATCAGCATCTGGCATATAAAATGCTTTTCCGCTTTCAGATGTGTCGGATACTGTAATTACACCGTTATTGTTGAAAACATATTCATGAATGCTCTGGTTTCTGGACAGAAGCAGACAACCTGATTTCGACTCAGCCAGATTTGCAAGAATCAGACCATCCGTCCCGAAACGGATAGCCCATAGTCCCGGTTCGCCATCTGTTGTTATGCCATCGAAACTTAATCGACGACGCGCTTCCAGCAGCGACTTCGCGGATGATAAATTATAATAAGGGTAAATACGGCGGGAGCGTTTCGCCTGCGTCTTGTTGCGAATGCCGGGCCCCACCTGAAAAGCAGCCCATTCGCCTTTGCGAAGCGGTAAAGCGTCAGTTTCATTGAACTCCACTTCCCCTGTTCGAGGAAACAACCTCTTGGGGTTATCAATCGTACGCCAGCCATTCGGAGTCTCCTGCGCGACGGCTTTGAAGTAAGACTGATAATTTCTGCGATCGTATTGACCAAGAAACCAGGGGATTTCGCTCATCGTTATTTTCCTTATGATCCTGGCGTCAGCGTTAGCCGTCCGTTTCGCCATATTGGACGTTTTTTTCCGCCGGAATGACGAGCGGCGGAAACTAAATGGTTTGCGTCGCCCTCATCGCCCGGTGAGAGCAAACAAAAGCTTCCCGGAAGCAGCGATTTTAGCCAGAGAAAAGAAGCGTCGCCGATGGGATAAACATAACCAGAATCCATTGGACCTCCGTTTCTGAGCGCGCTGCGTCGGATTCCCGTCGCCAACGCGTCGGGCAAGCCGCAATCATGGATAAGGCATAGCAGATGATTTTGAGTCACGCGTTCGAATATCGGTTGTCGGTTTTTCGCGCCAGCATTGATAATAGCGGCGGTTCGGGAGAGAAAATGCCTCGTTTCCCGCCCAGAAACGACCCGATAGATATCATGATCCCGCCCGCCAGGATGAACATGGAGCGATAATGACGCCGCACTTTTACTCGGGGGGAGATACGTCTGGAAACTTCCTGAACGCCAGTTCCAGACAGCCGCTGGATTGTGCAGTTCAGCGGCGCGTTCCGCCGGGGCTAGTGAAAATGGCGTAGCATCGGATAACGACGACGCATCGATAAGCGGCCATCCCATGCGTTGGGATAACGTAACAGGATCCGCAAGCACGGCTCCGAATACGGGCGGTGACCAGACGCTTATGCCGCTGCGACGGAAACTTTTTCCTCCCAGTCCGGCGACCGCTTTTTGAAAATCATCCATTAGGATGGCGCAGACAGCGCCTTCTACGACAACCAGGCTGTTTTCTCCATTCCGAAGAAGAAGCAACGTAGGTTTAACCAGCGTCCATACCCGACCTTTCCACTCGGGACGCAGACGCGGTTCGATCAGACCTGCATGATGCAGACAGCGAATCAGATGCCATACGCTGATATCGTCGGTAACACGTTTCATTATCGCGACTAATTCGACTTCCTCCCAGCCGCTGGTGCCGCTGGCATAAATCGCCTCCATGAGATGTTCGCAATTTACGTGACTATTTTCCCATTGAAACGGTTCTTCAAAACTAATCGTTGGCACCTTTAGCGAAGATGTCGACCAGTCGGAAAGGGGCGTAAACCGGTACCTTGCGCTTTCTCCTAACGTCGGGTGCGGTAGGGCGCGGGAAAAAAAACGCGTGCGACGTCGCCAAGGCGTTGTTTTTTCTCCAACTTCAGGGGCCGGTTCGATAAAAAATTCGCCGTTGAGTGGCGATGAAGAAATCAGGCGTCCATCGGCGACATAAATGTCTACTGCGGCATCATCATTCCGGGGTGAATATATTTTATAGCGCTGCGTATCCGACTCGATAGAAGGTAAAAACGCAGGTAATCCCAGCCATCCGCCGGGGACGCGTATTCCACCGTATAGCTGAGGGCGCGTAACTTCATCATCTCCTGAAGAGGATTTTACTGCCCGAAAAATATCTATTGCCGAAACCCGCTTTAGCGGCTGCGTCGTTAAAATCCACTCGCCTTCGTCAACATAGCTTTCAAGGCGCTCGCTCATTCGTACAGAATGGCTACTAGATAAAGCAATATGAAATTGCAGCGAATATTCATCAGGGGACGGCTTCGCTTTCCAACGTCCGTGTCCTGTTTGATGAAAGAAAATTAAACCGGCCTTCATCGCTTTCGCCAGATTGTCGCTGCTTTCGGTAGATGCAGCCTTAAGCGCTTCAGAAAGCGTCTTATGAAAAATGGATTCGCCATTTTCATCATCCGCGCTGAAATAGCACCGCGAACCATCGAAATCGATGCACATATCAATAATTGCCCGATGCGTCGCTATAGAGGAAGACAATTCAACAGCCCGCTGGCGAAGACGCCAGAACGGCATATCGAAGAGCGCGCGACGCCCCAATATCCAGGCGTCTCTGAACTCGGTGAAGGCCTGCCTCAGCGCATGAGAAACCTTTTCTCTCTGGATAACGATCTGAAAGTATTCGATCATCTGCCGCGGACCGGCGGCAGCTTGCGAATGACTCTCAAGGAACCCGCTCATCAGACGCAGATCGGCTTTATTCGGGAATGCCAGTCGCAGGGTGTGACCGATCTGGACCCAGCCATCCCGTGGCGGCAAGATAAGACGCCTATAGGGTTCGCCTTCCTGAATACGTTGCCTAAGCCATTCGGCCAATGCCTCCCACATCTTGTTGATGCCGGATAAGTTTTGAAAACTATGAGTGACCTGCAGCCAGTTCTGTAGTTTCAGGCGAAAATCATTACGTTCGTCCTGCGCGTCGAATTGACTACTGATAAGCAGCGTCATGATAAGATAAGTAAAATATCCGGGCGATCGACGAGTCGACTTTTCCATCATACCGCTTTCCAGGCGCTGCGGCAGATCCCGTATTTTCGACATACAGGTTCGAAACGCTTCTTCAGCTTCATCCGCGCTAACCCCGCTATCGGCGAATGCCGCCGCGAGCGTCGTCGGCGTAGCTTCAAACCAGCGAATATCCTGCGCGTCGCCGTCAGCGCGGAACCGGAGAAAATAATCAATCAGTTTACTTTCCCAACAATCAGGCGTAACGGGCGACGTCCAGTTCATTCGCGAATATCCTCCGTCCGATGGGTATTAGTTCGGACGGCCATAGCCAGTGGCTCCAGAATACGTTCGGCCAGAAAACGGACAGAAGGAACGGCGAGGCCGTCGCCGATCACTTTAAACGCCGATTGATACGCCGCCGGAAGAATAAAATCATCCGGCAAACCCATTAACGCCGCCGCTTCTTTGACCGATAACAAGCGCGTTTTTACCTGGTTGCCCTTAACAACGATAATACGCGGACGAGAAGCCCCGCCTTTTGGTGTTCTAAGACAACCAAGAACGGACGAGAACGTAATTTCGGTCCGTTGCCTGTTGATGCCTTTTTCTTTGCGCATGCGTAAATAAAGGCTGCCTGTAATTGCCGCGCCAGATGCCTGCGCGTTCGCCAGACGCGACAGGTTCGCCGGTGCCATCATACTGATTAGCCGTTGTGTTTCATCGAAAGAATGCCAAAGCGCGTTTTCGTCTTCAAAATTGATTAAGTCATCCAGCTCTTTCGTTCTGGCGTCTGGCATATTGCCAGGTGACCACCAGATCCAGTCATTACGGTCATCCTTCATCAGCGCTTCGCAGGCTCGAAGGAGCGAAGACGAATGCCATTGCGACAAAGGTTCTTCTGAAACCAAACATTCGGGAATGGAAACATGGCGACTAATCGCCACAAGAAATACGCGGGGCCTGGACTGTGGAAGAAAATGCTTCGCATCAATGATCATTGCGCCATATCGGTAGCCCGTTTTACTTAACTGATGGCATATAGCAGCGAAATGGCTCCCTTGATTCAGCGTCAGCAACCCAAGAACATTTTCTAGAACAAGAATCGGCGGCTTACGGTTTTCCTCGCTGAGCCTGCTAATTAAATCGAGGAACGGCCATACTGCGCCGGAACGCGTGGTTTCATCCGCGGTGGAATTTCTTTCGCCAATTCCCAGGCCATTGCCGGCCAGCGATAAATCCTGGCAGGGAAAAGAGGCCCAGCTTAAATCAGCTTGGAGCGGTAGTTTATCGGGGGTAACTTCGCGTACATCGCGTATATCGAAATGTTCGTCGCCCCAGTTGTCGATGTAGGTAGAGGCTTTTATCGGATCCATGTCATTGGCGAACAGGCATCGCCACTGTTTTCCCAGGCCAGCCCGGGCCATCCCGCCGCCCGCGAAAAACTCATAGAAACTGAATTCCGCCTCGTGCGGTTCTGTTAAATGATTATCGTCCGGGACTACTTCAACGCTCATGACCTGACCATAAAATAATATTGATGAATCGGGGGCATCGTTCGATTTCCTGAAAATAATTTTCTTACTTGGATAGTCTATAAAATCATGAAAATAATATCTATATTGATAAATGGCCGGGTTGTGCCCCCTAAATGGTTTTCATAATTGAAAACAAAGATAATTTTCGTTTTCAGCGCAGGAGGTTGTTGAAATTGTTATTAAAAAACGCGAACAGTTAGCACCTTCGCTTTAAAATGTTTTTTATTTAAACTAATGGAAAAAATCACTACTGGAGCGGAAAACTAAAATGTCGTTTACCATTCGACCTTGGTCTGAACTAGCGCAACGATACGATGGAGCTATTTTACTGGGCAACGGCGCAAGCATCGCCGTCAGCCCTCGTTTTGCATATGGATCTCTGCTTGAACACGTCACGCAAAGAGAGTGTCTGGCGGAAGATGTCCGTAAGCTATTTGACTTTTTTAAAACCAAAGATTTCGAACTTATTCTGCGTATCGTCTGGCAGGCGTCTAACGTCAATAAGTCTTTAGAAATTGAGGATGCCCGTACCCATGAGGCCTACCTCCGAATCCGAGAATGCCTTATTCAGGCAGTACGCGATGTGCATCCTGAACATGATGAAGTGGATGAACAACTGCCATATATTTACGAGTTTTTAAAAAGATTCAACACGGTTATTTCGCTTAACTATGACCTGATCGTTTATTGGACAATGACATATGGTCTGGGGATCAACGATCATCATCGATTTAAGGACTGCTTTCTTGTTAGAGGTCTTTTTGAGCAGGATTGGCAACGATTAAGAGGGATGCTTGGAAATGAACAATCTAATACGCTTGTTTTCTATCCACATGGCAGCCTCATATTGTGTCGAGATCGTGTCGAACAAGAGAGTAAAATTCATATTCAGAACGCTGGCTTGCTTGAATCGATTCTAAAACGTTGGCAAAGCGAGGAAGTCGTTCCACTGTTTGTAAGCGAAGGAACGCATGAACAGAAGGTTAACTCTATTCTAAGCAGTTTCTATCTTTCAACGATTTATCGGGAAGTTCTCGCCGAACAGCGTGAAAATCTGGTGATTTTAGGCTGGGGTATGGGCGAGCATGATGTACATCTGCTTAAACGAATGGCGGGAGCGGGCATAAAGCGAGTCGCCGTATCGGTTTTCAGAAAAGATCAGGCGTATTGCAATAGAGCCAACCAATTAATCAAAGATTTTCTTGGGCAAAATATTCTGATAGAGTTTTTTGATAGTGAAAGTCCGGGCTGCTGGAATCAGCCATCAGAAAATATGATGTAGGGGTTCTAACTGGTAGAGGTGTAAAAGCATGGCTAAAGCGGCGCGTTACCAGACTCTGCCCCGCCGTAGATTTAAGTAAAATAAAATTCGTATTTTTCAAGTGAATACTTCGATTATTCGTTATGAGCATCCCGATACTGTATGGGAGCTAATTTCACCTTTGCTTATTTCTGAACGCTCGCAAAAAGTTAGTCGCCCTTATGCTCAACATCATAAGGTCTTTAAGGGAATGCTTTGAATATCTACTCATGGAAAGCTATTTACAACAGATTCAGCCGTGGTCCGCAATCGGGAATTATTCATATTATTGTCAGCAACAATAATATAAAAAGTAGCTCCGGTTAAGGTGAAAGCAATTAGTATTGATTAGGGCAGCACCGTATTACCAATGGCGATCTTGATATGATATATACTCTGTAAAATCTGACTACCATCGGAGTCACTGTGCCAAACAGAAAATACAGTATGGAAAAAGGGATAATCAGCTTTCCCATAACAGGGCTTCTGTTGTCCGTCGTTTTTAATCGACACAAAAAATAGGATCGCCAGTCCCAGTAATAATGCCAGCATGCGTTGATTCTGTTGCTTAAAAGCAAGCAGTGCCAACTCCCTTCATTATTGGTGAAAGCAAAACGACCAGCTTATTTAAAACCATGATGCCTCTGTTGGTAGCTTCTCGCCTCATGAGATCGCCCCATGTTTTCGCCTCATGGTATGGGTCGATCTCATGAGGCGAAAGCATGGGGCGAACAGAGTGAACGCGTTGCGCCCATGTATCGAGAAGTATACTTCCCGATACAAAACGACATGCGCCTGTTCATGCGGGCTGGACACCCTCATTCCATCTCGCATGGGGTAATGTCGTGGCTGAACGCCACGCCAAAATCCCCAGGGTCAAAGGCGGCACACCGTCGCGCGCTACGCGCGACCAACCCCTTTAAGACGCGCGTTTTAGCCTGTTATTTCTGCTCCTGGTAAACTCGGCGCGAAATAACGGGAAACGTCGCTTTAAATGGGTTGGTCGCGCCACGTTACCGGCTTTTTGCCGGAGACTTAGCCCCGACGGTGTGCGGGGCTTACGCCCCCCAAATAAACCGACGCGTGGGCGCGTCTTTTTGCTCGCTGGGGCGGCAAAATTTATTCGGCTCCCCCGGCCTGCAAAATCCGCGTGGGCGCGGCTGTTTGCAGGTGGGTCTGGCGACGCAAATTAACAGTTTCCCTGAAACTGAATTTACTCGCCGCACTCCACTTTTAAATTTTTGCCGGGAACAAAAATTTAAAAGCCTCTTAATCCGTTATGCTCGGAGCTGGATTTAGCCGCTACGTGATTATCAGGCGTTTATTATTCTGGTCCTGGAAATGATCGATGGCTCTGAACTTTAATTATGTTCTTACTGATGAGGGCTGATAAGAAAACTACTGACTGGCAATTGATATGTTGAAGGCAATGAAAATTTTAGTACGAATCTTCCCGGTATAATCATCATTTATCACCAGCGAAGCCTGCTGACAGGCCTCGCTGGAACAGTACATGAGCCTGAAAAGGTAGTGGTGTTCATTAAAGCGTTTCAGGTCTTGCAGGTGAGTTTGTACCAGAAATTAAATTGCATGCATTATTTGCAGCTTCCTCGTTTGTTCCGCAAAGGCTGCCCGGTAGTGGCTTTCTGATTTTGTGTCTTCTGTCATCATTACGATAGCGGTCGGGCCAGATAACAGCAGGATGAACATCCAGCGCGATGGCGATCAGCCATTCGCCTCTCGGCCAGGGACGCGTCAGGGCATTAGCCAGTGTTGGAGAGGCCAGTCCTGCTTCGCGTGAAACCTTAGCGAGGCTGGTGCCGCGCTTATGCAGGGCGGCAATGATATCGGCCTTATGCCAGTCTTTTTCAGTCATTCTGTTTTCCTCCATGGTTAACAAAGCAATTCAATTATCCTGTTTTGGGATAATTTTGTAAATGACTGATATTCGATTTTAGGATAATTATCGAGTCGTACTTATGTCATCCATTTATTCAGAGCAATATCAGTTAATTATCAAAAAATTGCGCGAAGCCAGACGCGGGCAGGGCCTGACACAGGCCGTCGTTGCGGAGCGCTTGGGTAAGCCGCAGTCGTTCCTGGCGAAAGTGGAGAACGGTGAACGCAGGCTGGATGTGGTCGAGTTTATCCATCTCGCGCAGCTTCTTTCACTGGATCCGGCAGGCGTTATAAAAACCATTATGGATGAAATGTGATTGATACAGTGAATAACTGGGAAGGATTTATTAATCATTGTAATCCTATTTTGGGATAATTAAAGCGTTCAAAGATATTGGCTTCAATATTTTGTTGGGGCATAAAAATGAGTTCGGTTTACTCCGCTGAATACCAGATGGTAATAAAAGCGTTACGGGAAGCAAGGATCGCCAGCCATATTACTCAGGACGAGCTTGCCAGAGCGGTTGGCCGTCCTCAGTCATTTATTGCCAAAGTGGAAAGTGGCGAAAGACGACTGGATGTTGTGGAGTTTGTAAAATTGTGCCGTCTGGTGCGTATCCACCCTGACACTATTTTGCGCAAGATAAAATAAATCTCTTCACTGCCATGTTAAAACACCTGCTTATTTCTGCGTTTCATTACGACGACACAGCGCAACGAGGCAGCTCCTTTTGCTGAAGCTGCCTAAGTCAGAACTTATCCTGCCTGGTTGTTACTGCCGCGCGTATATATAAGGCGCGACATACTCCTGCCGGTTCTTATCCAGATAATCTGACCACCACTGCATCATCACTTTGCGGGCGTCGAGGTATTCCGCTTTATGGATATACGCCGCCCGCACACTGTTACGCTCCTGATGGCTCATCTGGCGTTCAACCGCATCCTGCGACCATAGCCCGGACTCCATCAGTGCGCTACAGGCCATAGTGCGAAATCCGTGGCCGCATATCTCTTTTTTCGTGTCGTAGCCCATCAAGCGCAGCGCCTTATTGACGGTATTTTCACACATCGGTTTATAAGGGTTATGGTCTCCGGGGAATACCAGCTCCTGACCGCCGGATATGTCCTTTATTCGTTTCAGAATATCGATAGCCTGACGGGAGAGGGGCACGATATGCTGCGTGCGCATTTTCGCGCCGCGCCCTGAATAACGAACGCCAGCAATTGCTTCGCGGGTGGCAGGTAGAGTCCAGAGCTTGTTTCTGAAATCTATTTCTGACCAGCGGGCAAAGCGCAGCTCGCTGGAACGAATAAACAGATGAAGGGTAAGCAAAACAGCAAGCCGGGTCAGCTCCCGTCCCTGCTGATAACCGTCAATACGCGCCAGAAGCTCAGGTAAGCGTTCCAGCGGCAGGGCAGGATAGTGGCGTGTCACAGGCGGTGCAGTGACGCCTTCCAGATTCGCCGCCGGGTTATTTTCAAGCAGATCCTGATGCACGGCGTAGCGCATGATGTTGCACAGATGCTGGCGGGTACGGGACGCGACTTCCAGCAGGCCTTTTTTCTCAATGCCTTTTAGCAGATCGATTAAATGCCGGGTCTTCAGTTCACTCACAGAAAGATGGCCAATGACCGGGAATACATGGTTATTCAGGCTGGCAAGCAGACGGGCGGCGTGATTCTCCGACCATGTGCGGTTGCTTTTATGCCAGCTTAGCGCCACAAACTTGAAGGATTTTTCTGGAGTATGGCTGGCTCGCTCGGTGAGGCGTTGCAGCGCCGGGTTGATATTTTGCGCCAGCATTTTACGGATACCGTCACGCTGTTGTCGGGCATCGGCGAGGGAAATAACGGGCCAGGCACCTAAACCGAGGCGTGACTCTTTGCCATTAAAGCGATATTTGAGATACCAGAGACGTGAACCGCAGGGATTAATGAGCAGATAGAGGCCGTGCGAATCGGTGACTTTAAAGGGTTTTACTGAGGATTTGAGACTGCGGATTTTCGTGTCGTTAAGAGACATAGGGTGGTCACTCCATAATCGAACTGAAATGACCCCAGATCAGACCACCAATGTTTCCCGATGCGGAGGGAAAAATCAAAATGCGCCGGGAAGAGTTTTCACGCTAACTTTTTGAATCTGCATCACATAGAGATTCGCGAAGATGCATGAGAACGAAGATTTGGCTCCTCTGACTGGACTCGAACCAGTGACATACGGATTAACAGTCCGCCGTTCTACCGACTGAACTACAGAGGAATCGTGTGAACGGGGCGCATATTAACGGCGGGCACCGGGCTTGTCAAAGGCTGGATTGCCCTAACCCGATCGTTTGCTGACAATTTCGGCAATCTGTTGCGCCAATAAGCACTTACGCCAGTATTTGCACTGTTATGGTGCAAATTACCCCTTATGGGGCAGATCCCAAACCACTGTTTCAGTAATAATTACCGCAGGTGTAATTAGAAACTCTTATTATCCAGCCTGTTAGGCAGGATTTATTGCGTCGTAAAAAACTGGCAAGCATATTGCAACTCCTCCGACGACATAACATCCGGTGTTGGCCCGGTAATCCGTAACAGGAGGCAAAATGAACTTAAGGCGACTGAAATACTTCGTAAAAATCGTCGATATTGGCAGCCTGACCCAGGCAGCTGAAGTCCTGCATATTGCACAGCCGGCGCTGAGCCAGCAAGTTGCCACGTTGGAAGGTGAGCTGGATCAACAATTATTGATCCGGACCAAACGGGGCGTGACGCCCACCGAAGCCGGGAAAATTCTCTATACCCATGCGCGCATGATCCTGCGCCAGTGCGAACAGGCTCAAATGGCGGTAAATAACGTCGGGCAGTCGTTGCGCGGTCAGGTTTCCATCGGTCTTGCGCCCGGTACGGCGGCCTCGTCGATTACCATGCCGCTGCTGCAGGCGGTGCGTAATGAATTGCCGGACGTAACAGTCTATCTCCACGAGAACAGCGGTGCGGTGCTGAATGATAAACTGCTGAGCGGCCAGCTTGATATGGCCGTGCTCTATGAACGTGCGCCCGGTGCGGGGATCAACAGCCTGCCGCTGTTAAAAGAAGATCTCTATCTGGTAGGGACGCGCGACTGCCCTGGGCAGAGCGTGGATCTGGCGGCGGTGGCGGAGATGAACCTGTTTTTGCCGCGTGATTACAGCGCTGTGCGCCTGCGCGTGGATGAAGCTTTCTCGCTGCGCCGACTGACCGCAAAAATCATCGGCGAAATCGAATCTATCGCCACCTTAACCGCGGCCATTGCCAGCGGCATGGGGGGAACCGTGTTGCCGGAGTCCGCCGCACGCTCGCTGTGCAGCGCGACCAACGGCTGGATGTCGCGCATTACTACCCCGTCAATGAACCTGCCGCTGTCGCTCAACGTCTCAGCACGCGGTTCGCTGTCGCCGCAAGCGCAGGCCGTGAAAGATATTTTGCTGTCGCTGGTGAGCAGACCGGCAATGGAAAGCCACGAATTGCAACTGGTAAGCTAAGGATTATTCCTTAATGGAATAAGATGCTGGTTTTTATTATTTGTTCTGCCAGACCACAGACTTTAACAATAGCGTCATGTCTGATGGGTCTGGAGGGAAGGGTGAATTTCCAGCAATTAAAAATTATCCGCGAGGCGGCGCGGCGGGATTACAACCTGACCGAAGTCGCCAATATGCTTTACACCTCGCAATCCGGTGTAAGTCGTCATATCCGCGAGCTTGAGGAAGAGCTGGGGATAGAGATCTTTATCCGTCGCGGCAAGCGGCTGCTCGGCATGACGGAACCCGGCAAAGCACTGCTGGTGATTGCCGAGCGCATTCTCAATGAGGCGAGTAACGTTCGCCGGCTCGCTGACCTCTTCACTAACGACACCTCAGGTGTGCTGACCATTGCCACCACCCACACCCAGGCGCGATATAGCCTGCCATCGGTGATCAAAGCGTTTCGCGCATTGTTCCCGGAAGTGCGTCTTGAGTTAATCCAGGGCACGCCGCAGGAAATAGAGTCGCTGTTGCATAATGGTGGCGCGGATATTGGCATCGCCAGTGAACGGCTAAGCAATGACAGCGCGCTGGCGGCATTCCCGTGGTTCCGCTGGCATCACAGTTTACTGGTGCCCAGCGATCACCCGCTGGCGCAAAGTTCGCCGCTGACGCTGGAAGAGATCAGCCGCTGGCCGTTAATTACTTACCGGCAGGGCATCACCGGACGCTCGCGCATTGATGAGGCGTTTGGCCGTAAGGGGCTGACCCCGGATGTGGTGTTAAGCGCGCAGGATTCGGATGTGATAAAAACCTACGTTGAGCTGGGGCTGGGGGTCGGGCTGGTAGCGGAACAATCCAGCGGTGAAAACGAAGAAGGGAAACTGGTTCGACTGGATACGCAACACCTGTTTGATGCCAATACCGTCTGGCTCGGCCTCAAGCGTGGCCAGTTGCAGCGCAATTATGTCTGGCGCTTTATCGAACTGTGCAACGCCGGGCTGTCGGTTGACGATATTAAACGGCAGGTGATGGAGCCGGATGAAACGGTGATTGATTATCAAATTTAAACTGCATGCCAGGCAAGCCATAATATTGCTGACGGATAGCTAACGGGAATTTTCGCCACGATTTGTTTTCCTGTCTGAAGGGGGGCAGTGCTGCAGTTTGCTATAGCCAAAATATAAAATTGCGGGTGATGTTATTGCACACAGGTTGATTTTAGGCTGGCGATAAAAATAAGCGAAACCCTGCCGTGTGTCTTGTTTCTCAAATGGCGTGCGCATTCTCAAATAATGAAGGGGTGGCGGGATCCCACCCCATACTGGTTAGTTCACTTTCTCTTTGCCTGCCACGGAGTAGGTAACTTGTTGATTTCGCGTCTTCATAAATTCTTCAAGGGAAACGCCCCGCATTGCAGCATAAATATCCAGATTAGAGCCGCCAATCACCGCGCCTAATTTTTCCAGCAGGAAAAAGCTGGCACCATATTGAATCAGCTTACGCCATTCCCGGTTGCGTACCATGGCGCACTCCTCTTCGGTCAGGCTGGCTTCGGCAAACATGGCCTCCTGATCCTGGCGGAAACGTTCGCGAGGCCCGGGCTGAATTAGCTGATGTAAAAAACGGTTCAGGCGCAGCGCATGGAGGCTTCGCGCCTGCGTAAAAGGATAAGAACCGCTCAGCTTTTCAATGCCTGCCAGTTGGCTGTCCATCTTATGCTGGTGACGTTTTACTGTATTGACCGGCAATGTCCCCGCCTGATTTTCGAGGATCAGCGTGGCGATACCCGTCATTGAAGGCAAATAGTAAGCCTGATGTTTTTTTACCACGTTCGACGATAATGCGCCGCGCATGACCAGCCACATGATCTCTTCTGCTCCCTCTACGCCGCTGTGTTCGGCATATTCCGCAATGGTCATTTCCGTCAGTTTTTGCGGATCGTTCACGAGCAGTTCCATAAATTGCTGGTCCCACTCTACGTTATTAAAACCGCAGCGTTCACCATGCACCTGATGCGATAATCCCCCGGTCGCGATAATCGCCACGTTAATATCTTCAGGGTAACTTTCAATTGCGCGACGCAACGCCTGGCCCAGTTTATAACAACGTCGCGCTGACGGAATAGGAAACTGCAACACCCCTACCTGCAACGGAATTACGCGTGTCGGCCACTCTGGTTTACACGGCATTAATGCTGAGAGTGGCGAAAACAAGCCGTGATCGAGCGGCTTATCCATGAAGAATGACATGTCGAACTCATCACTCATCAGGCTTGTGCCAATATGACGTGAGAGCGCGGCATCGCCTTTTACCGGGGGCAAATCACGCGCGCCACCGCCTTCATCAGCCACGGGGTACTGGTGATCGATCCCCAGTGAGAAGGCCGAATAGTGATCGAAAAAAAACGATGTCACATGATCGTTGAAGATATAGACGACTGCGTCGGGTTTATTCTCGGCAAGCCAGCGTTGCATGGGGGCAAAACTCTCGAAAATCGGCGCCCAGGCGCTTTCATGTTGTTTGTTGTGATCGACGGCAAAGCCGATGGTTGGGGTATGAGAAACGGCCAGGCCGCCAATGATCTTCGCCATAACGCTAGCTCCACTTATCGGTTATTTAAGGTGTGCGACAGTGCAGGCATGTCGCCGTGCCCTGCGCTTTTTATGGTCTGGGTGAGTTGATGGTTACGATGTAAAACAATGCACACTGCAGCGAACAGCGCCGGCAGGGCAAGGATAAAGAAGATGGACGACTGCCCCGGAAACGCGCCCATCAGGACTCCGCCAAGGGTTGAACTCAGAATAGCGCCGGTGCGGCCAATGCCGTGCATCCAGCTTACGCCTGTGGCGCGAATGGCCGTCGGATAATACGCAGGCGAATACACCTGCAGGCCGTTTTGTGCACCATTAATGCACATACCGGTAATAAATATAACCACGCCGAGCGCCACGCCGGTAAGGGTAAAGAACCCCTGCATCACCAGGCAGGCGCAGCCAAGAGAATAGACTACGCCAATCACCCATTTGGCATGCAGCTTATCCATCAACGCGCCGACGATGATACCGCCCAACGGCCCGCCTAATTGAAACATCCCGGCAATGATGGCGGCTTGTTCCAGTGAAATGCCCCCGGAACGCATGATAGTGGGTAGCCAGCCATTCAGCAGATAAATGACGAACAGGCCCATAAAATAGGTCAACCACAAAATGACAGTACCGCGGGCGAAGCCATGACGAAACAGCTCAGTAATGGTGCCGTGGTGTTTTACTGCGGGAGAGTGAAGGGTAAAGAGGGTTGTGGCAGTGAATGTCCCCCCCATGCGATTAAGCAGGGTGGCGATTTGTTCACCCGGCGCGTTGCGAACCACCAGATTTAGCGTGGACTCCGGTAACAGCCAGGTCATCAGAGGCAGCAACAGAAGCGGTAATGCGCCGCCAAAAACCAGAACAGCAGGCCAGTGATAATGTGACAGCAACGCAGCAGCGATAAATCCACCGAGCCCTGAGCCGATGTTGAAACCGCTGAACATCAGGGTGATCATGACGCCTTTTCGGCGCTCCGGCATATATTCCGACAGCAGGGTGACACAGTTGGGCATCACCGCGCCCAGGCCTAGTCCGGCTATAAAACGTAGCAGCGCCATTTGCGTGGGAGTGGCCGCAAATGCACAGGCAAGACTGAAAGCGGAAAAGAGTAATACCGACAATAAAATCACTCGTTTGCGGCCGTAACGGTCAGAAATCGGGCCGGCGATGAGTGCACCCAGCGCCACGCCAAACATGGCTGCGCCAAGAATCGATCCCATGGCGGCACGACTGATACCCCATTGTTCTATTAACGCGGGGGCAATAAAGCCCATGACAGCAGCGTCATAGCCATCAAACATAATGATAATCAGGCACAGCGCCAGTACACGCCATTGAAAGGGCGAGATGGGACGAGCATCAATCCACTCTTTAATGTTAACCATATTGTTTACTGTCATCGGGTACGCTCTCTTCTGTCTTTTATGCCATAAGCGGCAGCTATCGTTGTGGTGAGAGGAAGGTAACAATCCAGTAACAAGTTAAGCGGGGTGGAAAGCAGTGTCTGTCAAAAAAGGCTTTTAGAGGTATGAGTTAGCTTTATATTGTGATGCGTTTAACAATGTTATGACGTGTAAAAAAGAGCGTCAGAGTGCCTTTGCCAGACGTTCTGACGCTATATAAATGAAGACTTTATATGAATTTTTTTTAGGTGAGGGTGGATATGCTTTCACTGATACAGCGCAACAGCGCTTTCGCAGCCGGTGAATGTAGCGCACCCTGGCGAAAGGTTAATCCAATTTCTCGCCGCGTATCTGGCAAGGTAAACCTGAGTGGTGTAATGGCTCCGGTGCACAATTCGTAATCAAGCTGATGGGAAGAAACTGCTGCAACCATATCCGAATTCAGTAGTAGACCACGTACTATTGCTAAATCGCCGCTTTCCACGACCGGCTGGGGAGGCAGCATTCCCAGGGCGTGAAAAGCACGATCGAGCAGATGGCGCGCAGGGGTATTATCGCGTGGCAATATCCATTGTGTGTGCGCCAACTCGTCAGGCACCAGCTCCCGTCCGGCAAGGGGATGTTGCGGGCGTGCCAGTAAGATAAGCTCCTCCTCAAACAACACCTGGTTATGTATGTCCGGCACGGCATCGTTTTGACGCAGTGCACCAAGAATAAAATCAATATCCCCAGCGCGTAACTCCGTCACCAGTGCGTTAAATGCGCTTTCGTTGGTTACCACTTTAACGCCGGGATGGCGCGCTACCAGTTGCGCGATAGCCCTGGGCAGCAAACTGCTGCGACACAGCGGGAGTGCCCCAACATGCACAGTACCGGTCAACACCCCACGCTGTGCGGCAAGATCTTCAGGTATATGGCGAATTTCATTCAGCGCACGACTGATGAACGGGGCCATTTCGCGTCCTATAGGGGTCGGCATCATGCCTTTTGGCGTGCGCTGAAAGAGCGCGCCATTGGCACCTTTTTCCAGGACTTTCAGTGCAGCGCTGACTGCCGGTTGGCTGATGCCGAGTGAATTCGCCACGCTTTGGGTGTGATGCAACCGGTAAAGGGCGAGGAAAATTTGCAGGCGACGCAGGTTGAACAACCAGACTGGCTCAACCTCATTGTGCATGGAGTGTCGTTTTAATTTACCCAGCAGGGGCGGGATCTGATGGAGCTCATGAATGGCGCGTTGCGCACGCGGCAGAACGCATTTTCCCATTTCCGTTAGCATCATGCCGCTGGCATGACGTTCGAACAGCGGCGTGGCTAAAGTGTGTTCAAGATCACGTATGGAGCGGGTGATTGCCGACTGGGTACGAAATAATTTGTTTGCCGCTTCTGAAACTGTGCCGCGTTCTGCAATCATGCAAAATGACCTTATTTGCATGATTTTTATTGAATTTTCTTCTTCATTATTTTTCATAATTTCGATGAACAGGATGAGCGCAAAATCACAACATAAATAAAATGCATAGCTAACGCAATGAAAGGCATTATTCCAGGTTTGCTCCCCGTGTCAGGATGAAAAAAACAGCAAAACGCAGGATGAGATGATGAAAGAGAACACAAAAAAAAGTGCTTTGGTCGTTAGCGCCCACTCCGCTGATTTTGTCTGGCGTGCCGGTGGCGCAATCGCTTTACATACTGCGCAGGGTTACAACATGCATGTGGTGTGCCTCTCCTTCGGCGAGCGTGGTGAATCAGCCAGGTTATGGCGCAAAGGCAACATGACGGAAGCTGTCGTCAAGCAGACCCGGCAGCAAGAAGCGGAAGCTGCAGCTGAAATTCTCGGTGCCAGCATTGAGTTCTTTGATTTGGGGGACTATCCGCTACGTGCCGATAAAGAGACGCTCTTTCGCCTTGCCGACGTATTTCGCAAAATACAGCCGCACTTTGTGCTGACGCATTCGGTTCAGGATCCGTATAACTACGATCATCCTCTGGCGGCCAACCTGACACAGGAAGCACGCATTATTGCGCAGGCAGAAGGTTACCGTCCGGGGGAGCCCATTATTGGCGCACCACCTGTTTACTGTTTTGAACCGCACCAACCGGAACAGTGCAACTGGAAACCCGACGTGTTGTTGGATATTACGGCCGTTTGGGAGAAAAAATATGCCGCAATTCAGTGCATGGCGGGTCAGGAACATCTTTGGGAATACTACTCCCGCGTGGCCTTACAGCGCGGTGTGCAGGCCAAGCGTAATGTCGGCATCGCCTCGCCAAACGTCATCACCCACGGCGAAGGTTACCAGAGCCTGTTTCCACGCGTGACGGAGGATTTGTCATGAGTCTGGTCAATAAAAAAGGCCTGGTCGTGCGAAACATTTCCCGGGCCGATCGCCAGCTGGTGGAGCGTTTTGCCGGATATGGCGTGGCAACAGTCCATGAAGCGCAGGGGCGTTGCGGTTTGCTTGATGTACGAGTACGACCGGTGCAACAAAATCGCGCCATTGCCGGTAGCGCGGTAACCGTGCTGGTCACGCCTGGCGATAACTGGATGTTTCACGTTGCGGTGGAGCAGTGCCAGCCAGGCGATATCTTACTGGTGGCCCCCACGTCTGATTGCCACGACGGTTTTTTTGGCGATTTACTGGCGACCTCTTTGCAGGCACGCGGTGTGATTGGGCTTGTCGGCGATATCGGGATCCGCGATAGCCAGACACTGCGTGAGATAGATTTTCCTGTCTGGTCGCGCGCGGTTTATGCCCAGGGCACCATTAAAGAGACGCCTGGTTCGGTCAATGTGCCAGTGATCTGCGCCGGGCAATTGGTGAACCCTGGCGATATCGTTGTGGCTGATGACGATGGCGTGGTGATTGTGCCGCGAGAGCAGGCTGCAACGGTAGATGCGGCGGCACAAAAACGCATTGCTGCCGAAGAGGGTAAACGGCAACGACTCGCCGCCGGGGAATTGGGGCTGGATATCTATCAGATGCGGGCAGCGCTGGCGGCAAAAGGATTGCGCTACGTTGACTCTCTGGATGAACTCAAGACACTTTGATCATGAAACAGACGTTAATTCCCTGTGTACTCATGCGTGGCGGTACGTCGAAAGCTGCCTGTTTTCTCGCGTCAGATCTGCCTGTGGATCACGATACCCGGGACCGCGTGTTGTTGGCGGTAATGGGGTCGCCAGACGCCCGACAAATTGATGGTATCGGTGGCGGCGATCCACTGACCAGTAAAGTGGCGATAGTTTCCGTCTCCACCCGACCGGATGCCGATGTGGATTACCTGTTCGCGCAGGTCGATGTTCATAATGCACGGGTCGACTACGGACAAAATTGCGGCAACATCCTTGCCGCCGTTGCTCCCTTCGCGATCGAGAAAGGCCTTGTCGCCGTGCAGGGTCCCGTAACCCGGGTACGAATTTTTATGGTCAACACCGGGCAAATCGCAGAAGCGCAAATAGCCACCCCTGACGGCGCGGTGGAGTATGAAGGCGATGCGCGCATTGATGGCGTGCCGGGTTGTGCGGCCGAACAAATACTGACGTTTGAGGACATTGCCGGATCAAGTTGCGGTGCATTACTGCCGACCGGCAATGCGCGAGACAACTTTGATGGCGTGGATGTCACCTGCATTGATAACGGTATGCCGGTCGTGTTGATCAGGGCTGCCGACTTGCAACGCAGCGGTCTGGAGTCACGCGAGCAACTGGATAACGACGTTACGCTGAAAGCGCGGTTGGAATCAATACGTCTTCAGGCGGGACCACGTATGCAGCTCGGTGATGTGCAACAGCGCACGGTGCCGAAAATGACCCTGATTGCCCCGCCGACGCAACACGGTGCCATTACAACCCGTACTTTTATTCCTCACCGCTGCCATGCGTCGATTGGCGTCCTGGGCGCGGTCAGCGTCGCCACCGCTTGTCTAATCCCCGGCACAGTCGCCGAAGGACTGGCAAAGATTGGTAACGAGCGGCAACAGCGGCTGGCAGTGGAACATCCGGGAGGTGAATTTAGCGTCATGCTGACTCGTGACGCTGCAGGCAACGTGGTTAAGAGTGGGCTGATACGCACCGCACGTCTGTTGTTTGACGGGCGCGTGGCGATTGCGGGTTCGCTATGGGGCGGCAACTAAGGAGAAGACAACAATGCGTATTGCGATTATCGGTTTTGGCGAGGCCGGAACAATCTATGCCAGCGAGTTAGCGCAAAAGGCAGACATTCGCGTATGGGATACGAAGTTTCTTCTTGAGCAGGCTAATCCTTTGCGTGAGCACGCTGTTCGTGTGGGGGTACATCCTGCCGGTTCACTGGCTGAGGCACTGGATGGCGCCACGCTAATATTGTCGCTGGTGACCGCGTCCAGCGCACTCTCCGTTGCTCAACAGGCGGCGGTGCTGCTGGAAAAAGACCAGACCTTGCTTGACTTTAATTCGGTGGCGCCTGAAACCAAACGCGCAGCGGCCAGCGCGATAGAGGCGGGTGCCGGGAGTTATCTTGATGTGGCCGTCATGGCGCCTGTTCCTCCCCAGCGGCTCGGCACGCCGTTGTTGCTAGGCGGCGCGGCCGCTCACATAGTCGCACCGACATTGTGTGCATTGGGCTGTAATGCCCGCGCTGCCAGTAAAAACATTGGCGATGTTTCGGCAATAAAAATGTGTCGCAGCGTGATGATCAAAGGGCTGGAGGCATTAACCACCGAATGTCTGAGCGCGGCGCGGCACTATGGTGTCGAAGAGGCTGTTTTGGCCTCATTACATGCGAGTTTTCCTTCGCTGGGGTGGAACGACGCATTGCCGCACTATCTGATTAGCCGGGTTGCCGAGCATGGCGTGAGACGCGCAGAGGAAATGGCTGAGGTTGTTAAAACCTTAGAAGATGCCGGTATAACAGCGCGCATGAGCCAGGCAACGCAATATGTTCAGGCGGCACTGCCGGCAAAAATGGCTGAACACGGCTTGCGCTATAGCGATTTGATCCCTTTTTACTGGCCGCACGCGTTTGACCGTTTGCAGTAAACAGTACCTGTAAAACCTCACGCCTTGCGGGCACGTAAATGCCGTCGTGCCCGCAATCCTTCATCCCACGCTGTCAGCGTTCGTCGTGGAATATACGCACCGTTTAATACCGCGCATGGCTAAATAAATGATGCTGCCAGAAACGATGCCTCACTTTTATTGCTGATCACGATTCGCAGGTAAGAACATGAAAACAGGATGGTATAGTGAACTGACCGGAAAAGAAAAAAAGACCTGGTGGGCATGCCTTGGGGGATTTGCCCTCGATTCAATGGACAGCACGATTTTTTCCTTAGTGATGCCAATATTATTAAGCCTGGCCATTATTACAAAATCAGAAGCCGGCATTTTAGGTTCGGTGTCATTAATAGGGAGTGCGCTGGGAGGCTGGAGCGCAGGTATGCTGGCAGATCGATGGGGGCGCATACGGGTTATGCAGCTGACCGTTTTGTGGGTAGCCTGTTTTACCGCGCTGACGGCGTTGTGTGGCGAATTCTGGCAGTTTTTAGTTGTGCGTTTTTTGCAGGGCCTTGGTTATGGTGGCGAGGTGGTAGTAGGCGGGGTATTGATCAGCGAAGTTATTCGTGCCAGCTATCGTGGTCGCGTAGGGGCCTCCATTCAGAGTGGATACGCCATTGGGTATGCCATTTCCCTGAGCGTTTTGCCGATTTTGTTGCATTATTTCGCCCCGGCACTGGCATGGAAAGTATTCTTTTTTATTGGCATTATTCCAGCCATTCTTGTGTGGTTTATCCGTCGTCTGGTTCCGGAATCCGAGGTATTTGCCACACATTCTTTAAATAAAAGGAGCGGTGGTTTAACGACCATATTTCAGGTTAAGCACCGACGAATTACCGTAACCGCAACATTATTGGCCAGCGGTATATTTGGTGGTGCGTATATTATGATCACCTGGCTACCCACTTATTTGCGTATGGAATTAGGGCTGCCTGTGGTTTCTATGTCTGGCTACCTGGCGATAAATATTGTGGGCTCTCTGCTTGGCCCGTTTATTTATGGCAGGCTAAGTGACAAATTGGGGCGCTGGAAAACCATCATTCTGTTTTTGCTGTGTCAAATAACGGTAGTCGGCATTTATATGTTTGCGCATGTCAGCCTGGCTGTCACGCTTGGGCTGGGAGGCATACTCGGTATATTTCAGGGTGGTCTGGCGTCTGGTCTTACCCCCGCATTTTCTGAACTTTATCCTACCCATATCCGGGGCAACGGGGCAGGTTTTTGCGCCAGTTTTGGTCGTGGTTTTGGCTCGCTAATGCCTGCATTGGTGGGGATCGCATCGTCCTGGTTCCCCCTGGGGTATGCGATGGGGACGCTTGCCATTGTCGCCTATTGCCTGGGGATTGCTGCTGCATTGTGCCTGCCGAATGCGACAGGTATCGATCTGCAGACCATAAAATAACGCACATGTCGCCTGCCGGAAGTGGCGCAATGTGATGAAACAGATGCCGCTAAGTAGCAAGGATTGCCTTGCATTAACAGACAAGTAAAGCCGTCAGATGACGGCTTTACCCGTTCAGCCTGTTATAGCCGTGCTTTGTTCATCTCGGCGCTGTAGGCTTTGCGTTTTTGCGCCCGGCGCTGCCCCTCCGGGCTGTTATCCAGCCAGTCGTGCAAATAGTGTTCAATCTGTTCAAGGCTGCGATTGCGGGTTTCCGGTACGCATTTGATGACAAAAGTCGCACCCACCAGCCCGACCGCCGCGAAGATAAAGAACGTGCCGGAGAGCCCCACCCAGGCGAGCAGGATCGGGAAGAAAAGCGAAATCAGGAAGTTGGCAATCCACATAGCGAAGACCGCACCGCCCATAAAAATACCGCGCAGACGGGTGGGGAAAATCTCAGAGAGCAGCAACCAGGTCACCGGTGACAGCGCGCCCTGCTGGAAGCAGAGAAACATTAGCATGCCAGCCAGCACCATATAACCGCGCAACGCGTCCGGCTGACCGTTGACTGTTTCCGGCAAAATATAACTGATGGCGCCGATAAAAATCAGGCAGGCCGTACAACCAAACTGGCCAATCATTGTCATCGGACGGCGGCCAATTTTGCCCAGCATCCAGATGCCGACAAACGTCATGACGACGGAAACTACCCCGTTGGCAACGGTAGCGACCAGCGCGCCGTTGTCCGACATACCGACGGCAGTCAGCACCGTGGGCGCGTAATACATAATGGTGTTAACGCCGGTCATCTGCTGGATAACCGCAATACCAATGCCAATCAGGAAGAGTTTAAATAACCACGGTGTCAGCAGTTCACGCAGGCGCGGTGTCCCCTGGGCGCGTTGCTCCTCCAGCGTCTCTTCAATCTCCATTAATTCCCAGTCCACATCCTCCGGGCGGCGTGTGCGCTCCAGTACCCGACGGGCTTCAGCAAGACGGCCTTTCATGGCGTACCAGCGCGGGCTGTCAGGCATAAACATCATACCGAACCGCAGCAGCACCGCCGGTACCGTTGCCACTGCCAGCATCCAGCGCCAGGTCGATTCCCCACCCCACAGTTCATGAAATGCGGCGTTAGAGATATAGGCCAGTAATTGCCCGGAGACAATCATCAGTTCCTGTAGTGTCACTAACTGTCCGCGTTTGTGTGCTGGTGCGATTTCGGCGATATAGACCGGAACCGTCGCTGCAGCACCGCCCACCGCTACGCCAAGCACCAGGCGAAAGAAAATCATCCACGACACGTCCGGTGCCATCGCGGTGCCAATGGCGCCGATTGCGAAGATGACCGCCAGGTAAATGATGATTTTCTTTCGTCCCGCAGCGTTCGCCATATGCCCGGACAGCAGCGCGCCAAAGGCAGCGCCAAACAGCAGTGAGCTGGTCACAAGGCCGGTAGTGAGCGGGGTGAGATGCAATTCGTGGCCCATAAACAGCAGCGCGCCGGAGATAACGCCGGTGTCGTAACCAAACAGCAGACCGCCGAGCGTGGCGATCAGTGCAATCACTTTGACAAACGGCGACGTCGGCGCGTTGCTGTTAGGCCCTGATGCTCTGTTAAGGGTGAGATATTGTTCTTTAGTCATAAAAGACTCCAGTAACCTGCCGTTCAGGGAAATAAGAGGGCGCTCTTCATGAGTGCCGGACTCTGTTGGTGATATATTCACCTTGTTTAATTTAGATCAAATATTTCATTTGCATAAACAATGAAATTTAAGTTTTGAGTGATGTGTCATGTTTTGTTATCGATTTGTGATAACCGGCACGCAGGAATGCATTCTTTGGTCAGTCTGCGATCATGAAAGAAAAAGAATTAATAGTTAATTGTTTGATTTAAAAATAAATTAATAAAAAAGCCGGAATGCAAATGTAAAGCGGGCAGGGCAGTGATGCCCGTAGCGCAGACTGCACCAAAGGCATATGGAATGAAACATTGTTTTCATTTTTTCTCTGCGTGAAAGAGCAGAGCTGTGGCATGATCACCTGTGCAGACGGCACCATCGTACCGCCTGCATACGCGGTTAATCGTCAGATACCGGCGGTTTCGCGCAGGTAATGACGCGCTTTAACAGCGTATTCGAAGGGGTTAGCCAACGCAGGATCCTGCTCTGCTTCCACCACCATCCAGCCACGGTAACCTGCCTTATCCAGCATTTCGAAAACCGGCTGGAAATCGATCGTGCCGTCGCCGGGCACGGTAAAGGTGCCTTTTCTGACGCCCGCCAGGAAAGAGAGTCCTTCACGTTGGACCTCAGCGATCACGTCCGGTCGAACATCCTTCAGGTGGACGTGATTCACGCGTGGCAGGTGTTTTTCCAGAATAGCCAGCATCGCCGCTTCGGTTCCCTCGGAATACCAGGCATGCCCGGTATCGAATAACAGGAATACCGAATCATCGACCAGCGACATAAATTTATCGATCTCCGCCGCAGTCTGGATACCGGTGCCCATATGGTGATGCAAACAGACCTGCATCCCTTTTTCAGCTGCGAGACGCCCGAGCGTATTGTAGCCCTCTGCCACGCGCGCCCATTCTTCCTCGGTAAAGCAGGGCTTATCCGGCCCCATAACCGGCAGCGTAGTGCACTGGATGCTGCCGCTCTGTTCTGAACAGCCGATCACCTTCGCACCCATCGCGTGCAGGAAGTTCATATGATTGACAAAGCTATCGAGCGTTTTTTCCCGCTCGCCCGCCGCAAAAAAGGTGCTGAACCAGGCATTGCAAATTTCAATGCCGCGGATCGCCAGCATCGGTTTAAGGATTTCAGGGTCGCGTGGGTATTTGCTGCCAACCTCGCTGCCGGTGAAGCCCGCTAATGCCATTTCGCTGACCGTTTGCTGAAAGGTGTTTTCGCTGCCGAGTTCCGGCATATCATCGTTTGTCCAGCCAATCGGTGCGATGGCCAGCCTGACATGTTGCTTATTCATAGTGCGCCTCTGTGGTCGCAAGCGGCTGCGGCTTAATGGCCGAGCAGCTCACGTTCAATCAGTTCACGGGTTTCAACTGCCTGATATTTCATTTTTTCCGGGTAGCCAAACAGCGATGCCGCCACAATGGGTTCGCCGCCAACCTTAAAGGTCTGGCGGGCGAAGCCCATCTCGCGCAGGGTGCTGAACAGCGCCGGGAAGTCCACCTCACCTTCGCCCACGCCAACGTGCTGGTGGATGGCAGCATCCACGCCGGGAGGGTTCATAATGTAGCGGCAGTGTTTGGTGTGATTCATCGTGTCGGCAATGAGGACGTGGGATAAATCGTCCCCGGCATAGCGCAGCATTTTTTCCACTTCGCCTTTGCCTTTGTCATAGAAAAAGGTGTGCGGCACGCTGTAAACGTATTTCACGTTATCGCTGCGAAATGACTTCACGATATCTACGGTTTCGTTGTTCTCTTCGCAGAAATCCCACGGGTGGGCCTGGATCTCCACGCGGATCCCTTCGCGCTCAAATATCGGTAACAGCTCTTCCATGGATCGGTAGAACATCTCTTCGCAAATTTCGGGCTGGTTCGGGTCGCCAGAAAGCTCGGTATTGATCACCTGCACATCCATTTCCAGCATGATTTCGATTAACCGCTTCCAGTTTTTCACCGCCGCCTGGCGGCGCAGTTCATCCGGGCCGGACCAGCGGTAAACGCAAATAAACGACGAGATCTCAACACCCGTTTCACGTAGCGCCTTTTTATACTCCGCCATTACTTCACGGCTTGCTTTAGGATGTTTATAGAACGGATTGATTTGTGGGTGCGGCGACTGTTCGATGTACTTATATCCCCAATCGGCGACCTGGTGGACCATGCGGCTGATACCGAGATCCTTGATAACATCGACGTCAAAAGCGATTTTCATGGTAAAACTCCGTCGGATTCGTGGGTACAGCGCCACGTTTAGCGCAGGTAAAAGGCCGGGCGTTCTGGCAGACTGATCGGCTCCAGCGCGCCGCTTTCCTGCGCTTTCAGGCAGGCATCTGCCGCCACTGATGCGGCATAACCGTCCCAGGCCGACGGGCCGCGCAGTTCACCTGCTTGTACATCACGAATAAACGCCTGCAACTCAACGTCGTAGGCTTTAATAAAACGATCCTTCCAGTCTGTCAGGATGGTGGTGGAGAGTTTTGCGGTATGGCGCATCTGCACAGATGACGGCTCAGGCAGGCGGGCAACGCCGTTTTCGCCCACCACTTCGCATTGAATGTCGTAGCCATAACGGCAGTTCACGAAGATCTCGACGTCAATGAGTGTGCCTTTACGGGTTTCCAGCATCACGATTTGCGGGTCTTTAAGCTGGGCATGGGTATGCGATGTGGCGCGCGGGAAGCGAACCTGCACGGAACGGTAATCATCGTTAAGCAGCCAGCGCAGTACGTCCAGTTCGTGGATAAGCGTGCTGGTGATCGCCATGTCGGTGGTGTAATTCTCGCCGACTTCCGGGTTGCGGTGTGCGCAATGCAGCATTAACGGAGCACCGATTTCGCCACTGTCGATAACCCCTTTCAGCGCCTGATAACCTTCATCGTAAGGGCGCATAAAGCCTACCTGTACCAGTCGGCGACCCGCTTTCATCTCCGCGTCGACCACGCGGCGGCAGCCTTCAGCGGTCATCGCCAGCGGCTTTTCACAAAATACCGGTTTACCCGCTTCGATAGCCGCCAGCGTAAAGGCTTCATGGGTCGGATCCCAGGAGGTGACAATCAGCGCTTCAACGTCCGGCGCGTTAATCACATCCTGCCCGTCGGCGTAGACTTCGGCTTCCAGTCCTAACGCACGGACCACGGCGTGAGCGTTATCCAGATTAATATCAGACACGGCGACCACGCGTGCTCCCTGCAAAACCTGGGTGCAACGGCGGATATGTTCTTTGCCAATGGCGCCTGCGCCAATAACGCCTAATTTAAGCGACATAGTAATAATCTCCGGAATATCAGGGTTGAGGTAAAAGTGTGTTGGCATTGCCCGGCTTCAGTAATTGCGCGCCTGGGCGCGTTTTTCGTTAATGTGCTGCGCAACCCGCTGAATGCGTGCGGACAGCGCCTGTTGTGCGACACCCACGTTCCACCAGCTGCCATATTTGTGCACCATGGTTTTGGGCAAGACTTTAATGTCGATAAGGGTGCTCACCGTTGCGTGCTGCGAGGCTTCCAGCGCCTGTTTGAGTTCATCAAGGGTGGTCACGCGCCAGGTTTTGCAGCCGTAACCGGCCGCGATGGCGGCAAAATCCACCGGCACCAGCCCGCCTTGTAGTTGCCCGTTTTCAGACGAGCGGAAGCGGAATTCGGTGCCGAAACTGTTCATGCCGTGCTCCATTTGCAGGTTGTTAATACAGCCGTTAGCCATATTGTCGAGCAGCACCACGTTGATTTTTGCCCCCTCCTGCAGGGAGGTCACCAGTTCGGAATGGAGCATCATGAAAGCGCCATCGCCCACCAGCGCGTAGACATCACGTTGCGGTTCGGCAAGCTTGACGCCCAGCGCGGCGTTCACCTCGTAGCCCATGCAGGAGTACCCGTATTCAACGTGATACGCATTGGTGGAACGGGTACGCCAGACACGTTGCAGGTCGCCTGGCAGGCTACCGGCCGCCGCAACGATCACTGCATTCTCTGGTAGCCGCTCGTTGAGCACGCCCAGCACGCTGCTCTGGGTCAGGGTTGAGTCCGTCAGCTGGCGAAACTCGCGATAGACCGATTCCCGGTCGAGGTGATCATCGATTTCAGGGATAAAGGCTTTTTCCTGCCACGTGGCCTGATATACCCGCTGCGTCTCTTTCAACTGGCTATCCTGTACGCAGGCAATTTGTTCGCCCCAGCCTGCCAGCCAGCCTTTATGACTGAGCGCAGCATCCAGCGACGTCAGCGCTTCGCGCGCATCGGACAGCAGCGGAATGCCGTCCAGTTTCCATGCATCAAAGTTGCTGACATTAATGTTGAGGAAGCGCACCGACGGGTGCTGAAAAATCCATTTCGATGCGGTGGTGAAATCCGTGAAACGGGTTCCGACGCCAATCACCAAATCGGCCTCTTTCGCCAGCAGGTTCGCCGCCAGGCAGCCGGTTTCACCCACGCCGCCCACATTAAACGGGTGCGAGGAGAGCAGGGTGCCTTTGCCAGCCTGGGTTTCAGCAAACGGGATCTGGTAGTGTTCGGCAAACCGGGCGAGCGCTTCACCCGCGGCGGCATATTTCACGCCACCGCCGCAGATAATTAGCGGCTTGCGGCTTGCCAGAATGGCAGCAACGGCATCATCCAGCTGCGAAGCGGAAGGCGGGCGGCGATCAAGACGGTGCACGCGTCTGGCAAAGAAGGCGTCCGGATAGTCCCACGCTTCGCCCTGCACATCCTGCGGTAACGCCAGCGTGACCGCGCCTGTTTCGGCCGGATCGGTCAGGACGCGCATGGCGTTAATGCAGGCGCTCATGAGTTGCTCCGGCCGGGTGATGCGATCCCAGTATTTACTGACGGCGCGAAATGCGTCGTTTGTGCTGATACTTAAATCGTGGCTCTGTTCAATTTGTTGCAGCACCGGATCGGGCTGACGGGTGGCGAACACATCACCGGGCAGCAGCAACAGGGGAATACGGTTTGCCGTGGCGGTGGCGGCTGCGGTGATCATATTGGCTGCGCCAGGGCCGACAGAAGAGGTACAGGCGAGGATCTGTCTGCGCAGCGATTGCCGGGCAAAACCGGTAGCGGCATGCGCCATACCTTGTTCGTTGCGCCCCTGGAAGAGGCGCAATTCGCCACTGTTCTCTTCCAGTGCCTGGCCGATCCCCAGTACGTTGCCATGCCCGAAAATGGCGAAAATGCCTTTGACGAATTTCACGGTTTCGCCATCCACTTCCAGATACTGGTTATCAAGAAACTTCACCAGCGCCTGCGCCATTGTCAGTCTCTGCTTGCCCATCTTTCTCTTCCTTTATCAGCCAATGTCATGCAGGCGTGCACTGAACGGTCTGTCTTCAGGCCTCTCGCCTACCGGAATCTGTCTGGATTATAGGCAAACATATTTTCCATAAAAGCGGAATACAGATGAAATGTTTCATTTTGTGAGGGCAATCATACTCTGTTTCATCCTGGCGGGTTTTCTGTGGAGGGGATCGCGAAACGGTAAAAACCGGCAACACGGTATCGTCAGATAACCCTTTAACTACTATGCTTTTCTTCTATCGGAGGCAGGTGTACAGGCAAGGTAAAGTACGGATATGAGCGCGGCGTTTTGACGAACACAGAGTGGAATAGCCTTCACATTTTTGGTTTTTAAATTTCATATAAATTTGTAAATGAAATATTTATTTCTCATACTACGTTCAACCGTTCACCCTCAGGCTGCTTGCGGGCGTGCTGCCGGCGTACCGGCCCTCTCGTGAAGCAGGCATGCAAAAGGAAACCGTAGCGATGAATGCAGCAGTTAAGCGGCTCGATGTAATTTGTATTGGCCGGGTTGCCGTGGATCTCTATGCCAGGCAGATCGGCGCCCGACTCGAAGATGTCTCCAGTTTCGCCAAATATCTCGGCGGCTCCTCGGGCAACGTAGCTTTTGGTACCGCCATCCAGGGGCTGAAGTCGGCGATGCTGGCCCGCGTGGGCGACGAACATAACGGGCGTTTTCTGCGTGAAACGCTCCAGCGGGCCGGGGTGGATACCGAGTATTTGATCACCGATAAGCAACGTCTGACAGCGCTGGTGATGCTCGGCATTAAAGATCAGGAGACGTTCCCGCTGATTTTCTACCGCGATAACTGCGCTGACATGGCGCTCACGCCTGATGACATCAACGAGGACTATATTGCCTCCTCGCGTGCGGTGGCCGTTACCGGGACGCACCTTTCCCATCCGGACACGCGCGCCGCCGTACTAAAAGCGCTGGAGTATGCGCGCCGTCATGGGCTGCGCACCGCGCTGGATATTGACTATCGACCGGTGCTGTGGGGACTGACCTCCCCCGGCGATGGCGAAACGCGTTACGTCGAGTCGGAGCAGGTGACGCGCCAGTTGCAGGAGGTGTTGCACCTTTTCGATCTGGTGGTGGGCACAGAGGAAGAGTTTCACATTGCCGGTGGGAGCACCGATACCCTGACGGCGCTAAAAAATGTGCGCAATGCTACCAACGCCACGCTGGTGTGCAAACGGGGGCCGATTGGCTGTGTGGTGGTTGAAGGTGCAGTGCCGGATAGCTGGGAAGCGATGCCGCTTTATCAGGGCGTACGTGTTGACGTGCTCAATGTGCTGGGGGCGGGCGACGCGTTTATGTCCGGTCTGTTACGCGGCTGGCTGAATGATGAAGGCTGGGAACAGGCCTGCCGTTACGCCAATGCCTGCGGAGCGCTGGTGGTGTCGCGGCACGGTTGCGCTCCGGCCATGCCGACCCGAACAGAGCTGGATGACTACCTGAGCCGTGCCGCCTCGGTGCCCCGGCCGGATCTTGATGAACGTTTAAATCACCTGCATCGCGTTACGTCGCGACGCCAGGCATGGCCGGAATTGTGCATTTTTGCTTTCGATCACCGTAAACAACTGGCCGATCTGGCGCAGGAAACGGGCTGCGATGAAACACGCATTCCGCGACTGAAACAGTTGCTGTTGCAGGCGGCGAAAGAAGCGGCGCAAGAAGCAGGGCTGGAAGGGCGTAGCGGCATACTGGCGGACAGCACCTATGGCCAGCGCGCGCTTAACGCCATTACCGGTCAGGGATGGTGGATAGGTCGCCCGATTGAACTGCCCGGTTCGCTGCCGCTTCGGCTGGAACATGGCGATATCGGCTCACAACTGGCGAGCTGGCCGCTGGAGCATGTTGTCAAATGCCTCGTCTTTTATCATCCGCACGATCCGGCGTCGCTGCGCGAAGAGCAGGATGCGTTGCTGCTTGAAGTGTGGCGAGCCTGTAACCAGTCGGGCCATGAGCTGCTGCTGGAAGTGATCCAGCCGGAGAACGGGCCGCTGAAAGATCCGCAGCATTATCATGATATGCTGGCTCATTTTTACCGGCTTGGTATCAAACCGGACTGGTGGAAGTTGCCGCCGCTAACTAGCCTACACTGGCAGAATATCGGCGAGCTGATTGCCCGCGAAGATCCCTGGTGTCGCGGTATTTTGTTACTGGGCCTCGACGCGCCGCAGGCGCAACTGCGCGAAGGCTTTGCCGAAGCAGCGATGCACCCTATCATCAAAGGCTTTGCGGTGGGGCGGACGATTTTCGGCCAGCCTTCGCGCCGCTGGATGCAGGGGGAACTCGATGATAATGCACTTATCAGTGAGGTGAAGACTAATTACCTGACCCTTATCGGTTTCTGGCGCGAAGCCCGCCGCTAATCACCGCGCAGGATGGCTGTGCCATCCTGCGTCTTTTTGCTTCGTGAAATGAATCGCGTATTTCATTGCGAAAAATGAAAAATTCGCTTCATTTGATACACTGACATCCGTTTCCTTTTTTTCTCCATTTTTCAGGCGCGATACATGGCAAATAACCCAACCCAGCTCTCCATTCTGCAGGATGACATTCGTCGCCGTTATGATGAACTTAGCAAACGCCTGAAACAGGTGGCGCGCTACATTCTGGATAATAGCAACAGCGTAGCGTTCGATACTGTTGCCTCGATTGCCAAGCAGGCGGATGTACCGCCTTCAACGCTGATTCGTTTCGCTAACGCGTTCGGATTCAGTGGCTTTAACGAAATGAAACAGATGTTCAGGCAGCATCTGATGGAGGAAACCGCGAACTATACCGAACGCGCACGCCTGTTCCGCCAGACCGCCAGCGAAGAGGCTACAGCGCCGGAAACGCCGGGCGAAATCCTCAGCATGTTTACCATGGTCAATACCCAGGCACTGCAGCAACTGGCGGTGCAGATTGCGCCAGAGGACCTGGACAGGGCAGTGGCCTTGCTGGCAGAGGCGGAAAATATCTATGTTATCGGGCTGCGTCGTTCCTTCAGTGTCGCCTCATACCTGACTTATGCGCTGCGCCATCTCGATCGTAAAGCGTTCCTGATTGACGGGCTGGGCGGCATGTTCACTGAGCAACTCAGTCTGGTGGGGCCGAAGGATTTGGTGGTGGCCGTCAGTTTCTCGCCTTATTCGCGCGAAGTGGTGGAGCTGGTGGAGCTGGGCGCGCAGCGCAAAGCGCGACAGATTGCGATCACCGACAGCCAGGTCAGCCCGCTTGCTGCCTTCAGCGATGTTTGCTTTGTGGTGCGCGAAGCACAGGTGGATGGTTTCCGTTCTCAGGTGGCGTCGCTCTGCCTGGCCCAGACGCTGGCCGTCTCACTGGCGCTCGGCAACACCAAAACCCCACAGTAGTTATTCAACGCAATAAAAAACGGCCCGCAAGGGCCGTTTTTTTGCTCAGGATTAACGTCGCGGATAGTCGTCGCTGTTGATCCAGGCGTGATCCGCTTCCCAGCTAAACAGCCATTTGCGCTCCGGCCCGGCCATCACATTGAGGTAATAGCTGTTGTAACCGGCTATAGCAGCCACCGGGTGATAACCCCGTGGAACCATCACCACATCCTGATTGTAGGGCGCCATGGAGACGTCCAGACTGCGATCGTCGGTATAGACACGCTGGAATGCGAAGCCCTGCGGCGGATCGAAACGGTGATAGTAGGTTTCTTCAAGCTGCGTCTCTTTGCCCGGCACGGGCGTATCATGCTTGTGGGCGGGCCACGAACTGGTGGCCCCTTCGTCGGTGTAAACCTCAACGACAAGCAGCGATTCCGCCGGATGGGTGTCCGGCAGAATGTTGTGCACCTGACGCTGGTTACGCCCTTTACCGCGATGCTCAACGCCAACATCCTCAGGGGCAATCACCCGGGCGGGCAGCGCACCGCTGCCCGGCGCACTGCATAACGCCAGTTCGAGATCGGAATCCGCCGTTACGCGAACGGTCTCACCCGGCGGAATGTAGACGGACCACGGCGGCGTACGTTCAAACGGTGACATTCGCCCGCCCAACCCTGGGAAATCCGCAGTACGGGTTTTTACCGAGGCAAAACCCGCCACCAGCACCAGGCAGAACTCGCGATCGACGCTGTCAAAGTCTACCGTTTCGCCTTTTTTCAACATCCAGACATCAAAGCCGATATAGCGCCATCCGGCGCTTTCCGGTGTGATGTGTTGTATCTGGCGCGCATTGTGCTGCGCCTTTGCCAGTAACGACATGGCTCCTCCTGGAATAAAGATTAACCTAACGTCGGCATGCTGAATTCAGAGACGGTTTGTTGTCCCTGCGGCCAGCGTACCGTGGCGGTTTTCATGCGGGTGTAGAAGCGCACGCCATCTGGACCGTGAACATTCAGCGCCCCGAACACGGAACGCTTCCAGCCGCCGAAACTGTGGAACGCCATCGGTACCGGTACCGGCACGTTTACCCCTACCATGCCGGCTTGCACATCATGCACGAATTCGCGTGCCGCATGGCCATTGCTGGTGAAAATGGCGCTGCCATTGCCAAACTCATGGCTGTTGATGAGTTCCAGCGCACTGGCGTAATCCGGCGCGCGAACAATGCCCAGCACCGGCCCGAAGATCTCTTCCCGCCAGATGACCATTTCCGGAGTGACGTTGTCGAACAGCGTACCGCCGACATAATAGCCTGCTTCATAGTTGGGGAGGGTGAAGCGGCGGCCATCGACCACCAGTTTCGCGCCCTCATTGATCCCTTTTTCAATATAGCCCAGCACTTTTTGCTGATGGACGTCGGACACCACCGGACCCATTTCATTTTCTTCCGAGCGGCGCATACACCCCGGCCCGATACGCAATGCTTCAATGCGAGGCGTCAGCCGTGCGATGAGCTTATCGGCTGTTTCATCACCCACCGCGACCACAATCGGCAACGCCATGCAGCGCTCGCCCGCTGAACCAAAGGCACCGCCCATAATGGCATTCACTGTTGCGTCGAGGTCGGCGTCTGGCATGACAATGGCGTGGTTTTTCGCCGCGCCAAATGCCTGCACGCGTTTGCCGTAGGCGCTGGCCGTTTTGTAAATGTGCTCAGCCACACCGGAAGAGCCAACAAAGCTAACTGCTGCGATACGGGGATCGGTGTAGAGCTGTTCCGCATCTTCGTTGCTGCAATGCACCACGTTGAATACACCGTCTGGCAATCCGGCCTCTTTGAGAAGCTCAGCAAGACGTACCGCCGCGGTCGGTGCCAGCGCCGGGGGCTTCAGCACAAAACTGTTGCCGCAGGCAAGCGCAATCGGGAACATCCACATCGGCACCATCGCCGGGAAGTTAAATGGCGTGATCCCCGCGACCACGCCAAGCGGCTGCATGAGTGAAAAACTATCGACGCCGGTACCGACATCCGAAGAGTATTCCCCTTTGATCAGGTGCGGAATGCCGCAGGCGAACTCCACGACTTCGGTGCCACGGGTCAGTTCACCCAGCGCGTCCGACCAGACCTTACCATGCTCGCTGACGATAATTGCCGCCAGTTCTTCCGCATGTTTCTCGAGCAACATTTTGAAATTAAACAGCACGCGTGCACGGCGCAGTGGCGTCGTGTTTGCCCAGCCGGTAAATGCCTCGTGTGCGACCTGAATCGCATCCGAGACTTCCGCGGACGTGGATTGCGTGAGTTCGCGCACCGCTTTCCCTGTCGCCGGGTCATAGATGGCCTGGGTCTGGTTGCTGTTACTGAGACAGATTTTCCCGCCGATAAAGTTTCCTGTGATATTCATGCTTAGCCTCGTCGTCTGGAGGGGGTCAATGCCGGAGCCGTGACGGCTCACGAAGAAAGTGCCTGTCATCATCCTGGTTAAATGAAATGAATATTTCAATAAATCATTTAATGAAATTTTATTTTAGTGAGCAGCGTCGCATTTACGCGCACCGCCTGGGCAGAACATCCCGACGGGTACTTTCTGTTGCCTTGTTTTCGCAAGGGAATGTGATGATTTTTGAGCGTGGAACCTTTAGCGCCGCGTTTTTTTGCGAGCTTGATCAAAGAAGTGCATTTTCGAATATTGCTAATTATGAAATAAATGTTTTGATTAAAAGCAGGCTGGCTATTTCATTTCGTTGCTTTCAGGAGAGTAAGATGACCATTGCACTGCACCGCTTCTGCGTTAACCGTAAAATCGCCCCCGGGTTGGATATTCCTTCATTTTTTAAACTGGTGAACCGCTTAGGGCTCACGAAAGTTGAGCTGCGCAATGATATGCCCGGCGGAAAAGTAACCGATGCGTTGAGTCACCAGCAGGTACGCGATCTTGCGGAGCGTTATGGCTTAGAGATCGTCACCATTAACGCGGTGTATCCCTTTAACCGACCTACGTCGGCGGTTTGTTCCTTAACGGAATCCCTGTTAAAAGAGGCGCAAGCGGTGGGGGCGGGGGCGCTGGTGCTTTGCCCGTTGAATGACGGAACGGTTATTGATAACGAAAAAACGATGACCGCACTTCAAACGCTTTCCCCGCTGTTTGAGCGCTACGGCATTCAGGGGCTGGTTGAGCCGCTCGGCTTCCCGCAAAGCTCGTTGCGATCCGCCGCGCTGGCGCAAACCCTGATCCGCGATGCCGGTGTTCCGTTTAAGCTGCTTATTGACACGTTCCACCATGCGCTTTATCCCGCAGCCGCTAGCGAGTTTGACGGGGTCGATATCAACATGATTGGGCTGGTGCATCTTTCCGGTGTAGAAGCCACAGGCCCAATCGATGCGCTTACCGATGAGGAGCGCATCATGCTGACGCCGGGCGATCGTCTGGATACCCTTGGGCAGATTGCAGCGCTTGAATCGCGCGGTTATCAGGGGGTTTATGCTTTCGAACCGTTCTCATCTGAACTGGCCTCGTGGCAAGAAGCAGACATTGAACAGGCGCTCCGCAGCAGTATTGAACGCGTCCAGCAGCACGTTGCCTGACCGCGAATACGTCCCTGCGACAAGTGAAACAGGGACGTTACCGCCATCGCGACGGTATTTTCGCCGTCACTTTCACCGCGTAAACAGAGAGCTAGCCGCTTCCCTTGCCAGGGGGCGGCTATTTTTTATGCTGCACGTCTGGTGCGTTGCATTACGCCTCGTCGACCCAGATTCGCATTTCCCCCTCGCCACGGTTAGCCCAGCTAAACCACGGAATAAACGTCAGGGTTTTGCGCATCTGCGTTGCCGGTTTGCGATCATACTGCCAGAGCGGCTGCGTTTCAGAATCGCTTGCAGCGTGCTGATATCCCTCGGCCTGGATCAGCACTTTGTGGGCAAACAGACCTTTCCCCTCAAACGTGCGGAATGTGCTCTGCTCGCACAAGCTCAGGTTATGCAGATTGGTGCCGTTGTCTGCCTCTTCCAGGCAGTACACCAGTGGGCCACGCTGGATCGCCACTTTCCCGGCTTGCTGGCGCACCCGTGGGTTGCCATAGACCCGACGTACCGGCATTGGCAGGCGTAACCGCAGCACATCCCCCTCCTGCCAGCGGCGGGCTAAATGAAAATAGCCGCGTTTTGTTTCGCCCTCTGCCGCTTCACCATTGAGTGTGACCTGCGGGTTTTCGCACCAGTCAGGCAATCGCAGTGCCAGCGTATGTTCTACCGCAACGGGGGAGGTGATACGGATTTCAACCTCTTCCTGCCACGGATAATTGCCGCTGATAGTGAGTTGCAGTGTCTCCTCGCCGACCTGTTGTTGCACGCTGTTACCGACGTAGAGATGGATAAACAGGGCCTCAGATCGCGCGGTGTAAATGTAATGCCCGAGCGACGTGAGCACGCGGGCAATATTGGGCGGGCAACAGGCGCAGCCGAACCAGCGCTGACGCACCGGCTTAACGTGGTCGTAGATATGATTGAAGGGCAGACTTTTCGGGTGCACTTCGAGTGGATTCACGTAAAAGAAATGCTTTCCGTCAAGCGCCATCCCGCCCAGCACCGTGTTATAGAGCGCGCGTTCCATTACGTCGGCGTAGTGACTGTCGGTTTCCATTTCCAGCATCCGGCGTGCGAACATCATCAGACCAATGGACGCGCAGCTTTCAGCGTAAACGGTATCATTGGGCAGATCATAATCGCTGCTGAACGCTTCACCACTGCTTTGTGAACCAATGCCACCGGTAATATAGAGCTGCCGCTGCGCCATATTGCGCCATAGCCGCAGGCAGTCCTGGCGTTTGCTTTCGTCAGCGCTTAAACGCGCAAGGTGCGCCACGCCTGCCATCAGGTAGACAAATCGCACTGCGTGGCCTGTCGCAACGGATTGCTCGGACAGCGGCAGATGAGCCTGACTGTAGGCCTTATCGTTAACCATCCATGCCGGGCCGTAAGTGTGCCAGTAAGAGGTTCTGCCGCGCTTTTGGTACTCAATGTCGTAAAAGTGCGGCTGTTTGCCACGCTCCTCAACAAAATATTGTACCAGCGCCAGATAGCGTGGTTCTGCAGTGACTTCATACAGGCGCATCAAAGCCAGCTCAATTTCAGGATGGCCGGGATAGCCATGAAGCTGGTTTTCCCCTGCGCCGAATACACTATCGATATGATCAGCCAGTTTGCAGACCACCTCCAGCAGGCGGCGTTTGCCGGTGCCCTGGAAGTAGGCTACCCCGGCCTCAATCATATGCCCGGCGCAGTAAAGCTCATGGCATTCCGCCAGGTTCGTCCAGCGTTCACCGGGGGCTTTCATGGTGAAATAGGTATTCAGATAGCCGTCTGCACACTGGGCGGCGGCGATCAGGTCAATCACCTCATCGGCGGTCTTTTCCAGTTCAGCGTCCGGTTTCTGGCACAGCGACCAGGCCACGGCTTCGAGCCATTTCGCCACATCGCTGTCCTGAAAAACCATGCCGTAAAACGCCCCCTCTTGCAGACCGGCCGCAATACGGAAGTTGGCAATGGCATGGCTCGGCTCCGCTTCGGCAATGCGATCGTTCAGTGCCTCCCATTGGTAGGGGATCACGACGTCACGTACCAGTTGCTGGTACTGGCCAAGAAACGGATCGCTAATTTTCAGTGTATGCAGGTCGGGTTCCATAACAGACATCTTTCTCTCCTCAGGACTGAACATGGCGCTGGCGCAGGTCGGTGGCAATGCGCGCCATCATGGGGTTGCTAAGTTTGCACCAGCGAATGGTCATCGCCAGCAACAGGTGGAACAGGGCTGGCAACAGGGTTTCCATCGTCGTGATCCCGTGCAATGAGGCCGGTGTCTGATGACCCGTGCCAGGGTGGTAGGCGACAAAAATAAACACCAGGCTGATAATGCCCGCGCTGGAGGCCCAGGCCAGCTTGATAAAGAACAGATTGAACGCGAAATTCATTCCGGATGAACGCACGCCGGTTTTCCACTCACCGTAATCGTCGGCAAAGGCCATCAATGAGAAATGCAGGGGCAGGGTAAAACCGAGCACAATGCCATTGCTGAGAATAACGATCAGCCACAACGTTTGATGTAGCGGGCCAGTCGGTAAAAACCACATTCCCAGCGCCAGCACGGCGAGGAGCAAATTGGTGTAGTAATAAAGCTTAACTGTGTCGATCCGCCGCGATAGCGGATTGACGATGACGGCACCCAGAATGGCGGCGAAGGTCACCATGGTGAAAAACAGCGAGATGTAGGCGGTGCTCCCCTCCAGCACATAGGTAATAAAATACATATAGCCGCCGCCGCGAATATTAAAGACGTTGATCAGCAGGAACGACATCGCCAGCATCAGCAACAACTGGTCGTTGTTACGCAGCCCGGTCAGGTGTTCACGCAGGGTGAATTTCCCCATCAGCGCCAGCGGTACACGTTCACGTACCCAGAAGAAACAACACAGGAACATCATGACCGCCAGGGTACAAAGTACACCGACACCCCACTGGTACCCCTGTGCCGTGTTGCCCTTGCCGAGGATGGCGACCAGCCACGGCAGGCCGACTGACACCAGAAAACCGGCCACCCCGCACAGCACGAAGCGCCAGGACTGGCAGGAGAGCACTTCGTGATGCCGGGTTGTCATGGTATTGATGAGCGCGCAGTAAGGCACATTGATGGCGGTATAGCCTACCGAAAGCAGCAAATAGGTGCCAAAAGCCCAGGCCATTTTTACCCCCATCCCGGCATCTGGCACGGTAAAGGTGAGTACGCCAATGATCCCTATCGGCAGCGCTACCCACAATTGCCACGGACGAAAACGTCCCCAGCGGCTTTGGGTGCGATCGGCAATCACCCCCATCACCGGGTCGGAAATGGCGTCAAAGACACGCAGCACTAAAAACAGCGTGCCGACCAGCGCCGGGGTCAGGCCAAAGACATCGGTATAGAAGAATGTCAGAAAATTCATGATCAGGCAGGTGATCACTGTCCCGCCCGCATCGCCCAGGCCGTAGCCTATTTTTTCGCGCACAGAAAGGCGGTCATTCACCGTCTGCTGCGCGAGCTCACGTTGTGTAATCGGAGTGGAAGTCATTGAGTAACGCCTCATTAATTGAATTTTTATAAGGTCTGAGCAAGGTACCCAATTTATTCTGCACTGAAAGAAAGGCGCGACAAGGGAAGGGAAAAGTATAAAAAGGTGAGGATTCCGACCTGGTTATGAAAATGTGATTTAGATCCGGATGATTTGTATTATTTCATTAATAATCAAAATCTAAATCGATTATTTCGCAGTAACAGAGCGAGAAAATACATATTTATGCTTGAATTATCCATGGCGCTTCCGATTAAGGTACAAAATGGCGGGTTATTTATTTCTCGCGGGGTGGGGAGGCATCCGGCGCGAAAGCTACACTCCTGGGAGATCATTTATGTTGAAAAAGGGACATTAACGATAGAAGAAGAGGGCATTCCGTTTGTGGTAAATGCGGGCGAAACGTTGCTGCTCTGGCCGCAGCGACGGCATGTGGGCACGCTGGACTTTCCGCCGGATTTAACCTTTTACTGGCTACACTTTGAACGTCAGAAAACACTAGTAACGACAGAAAATATAGCGCCGCTTTTAATACCCCAGCATAGCAAGGTGGGGGATCCTCAGTACCTTATTTCTTTGTTCAGGCAATTCTTAAACGAGCAGGAAAAATTGCAGCGAACTGTCGCGCTGGAATTAATCGTCCTGCTTATTCTTCAACAAATATCCGAAGCGGGAAGGCACGACGAACAGCCAACAGAAATGGGCGAAGCTATTGCCTGGAAAGCACAACAGTTGATTCGTAGCCGTTTTCATTTACCGCTTTCCACTTCGCTGCTGGCGAAGGAATTGCACTGTAATGCAGATTATTTAGGGCGCGTCTTTCGGCGGGTTTTTCATTTAACGCTGACTGAGGCCATCCACCGCCAGCGCATCCGCGCCGCAGAGAAGTTACTGCTCAGTCATACGGTTTCGCTCACCGAGGTTGCCACGCAGTGCGGATTTAATGATGTCGGCTACTTTCGGCAACGCTTTCGCAAGCACACCGGGCTGACCCCCACTGTCTGGAAGCGGCGTTACTGCAAAGTGCATATTAATACCTGAAAAGGTTGGCAGACGCAGGGTGGAGAGAAAGGCGGCATTATGCAGGAGACAGAAAAGCAAAAAGCCTGCTTGAAAGCAGGCTTCTTAAATTTGGCTCCTCTGACTGGACTCGAACCAGTGACATACGGATTAACAGTCCGCCGTTCTACCGACTGAACTACAGAGGAATCGTGTGAACGGGGCGCATACTACTGGCCCCGTACTTTTGTGTCAACACTAAAATTAACGTACTGATTCAAATGGCGAATTAAAGCGCAACAGTACGTTAATGCAGTGAGTTGGCGCGCTCGCCATAGCTGCCCGCCTGGTTGCGCAGGCGGCTTAACGGATCCTGCATGTAGAACTGGCAGAAACGCTGCCACAGCGCCGGGAAACGTGGCGCAAACAGCTCCGGCGCGCTGAAGAAATACTCTGACAGCACGGCAAAGCACTCTGCCGGATCGGTTGCGGCGTAAGCATCAATGCTGGCGGCGCTTTCACCGACCAGATCGATCTCATCCTGGATGTTATCCATCGCGGCGTGCAGGTCATGCTCCCAGCCAGCCACTTCCCGAAGGGGGATCAGCGGTATTCCGCTGGCGCGATCGCCGTTACGCGTGTCGAGCTTGTGCGCCACTTCGTGGATAATCAGGTTAAAACCGGAGGCGTCAAACGAATCCTGGATATCCAGCCAGTTCAACACAATCGGACCTTGCTGCCAGCTCTGACCAGACTGCACCACGCGGTGGTTATGCACCAGTCCGATATCGTCTTCCCACTCATCGTCCACCACAAACGGGGCGGGGTAGATCAGCACTTCATGGAAACCGTCCAGCCACTCCAGGCCTAATTCCAGGACCGGAAGGCAGAACAACAGGCTGATGCGCGCGCTTTTCAGCGCGTCTAAATCAAATCCCTGTAGCGGAACCAGCCGTTTTTGCTGCAAAAAACGGTCTGCAAGTTGAACCAGTTTGATCTGTTCATCCGCAGAAAGATTCGCCAGTACAGGGGCGTTCAACGCGTCTTCCCAGGGGAAAGCTGCGTCATCCAGGGAGTCCTTTGTTTTCCAGGGCCACTTAATCATCGCTTTGCTCGCAAACTCGCCACTTGAACCAAATTAGCGGGACAGGGTCTGTTAAAATGCCAAATAACCTGGCATCATGGCAACTGTCTGAACGGAGAGATGCCAGAGCGGCTGAATGGACCGGTCTCGAAAACCGGAGTAGGGGCAACTCTACCGGGGGTTCAAATCCCCCTCTCTCCGCCACTTCTTTTATCTCATCGTAATACTGCTTTCACGTTATCCTTACGTTGCTGCGCAAACTAACCGTCTGACTTTTTTCGAAAAGTACAGCTCGTTACGGGGATTTCTGCACGCGATACGTTATCACCAGCACGGTAGATCAGGGTAGTCCTTTGCGATGATGTCCTCCGTTTTGTGAACTGAGTCTTAACGTTGGCCGCACCCGTTACGCTGTTGCCCCGCTTTCTGTGAGTAAAAGGTGTGCTGCGCATCTGCTCTGCTACCCCGCGCGGGCACATTTATTTAGGGGTTATTGCCGTTAAGAATATTCATTCAGTCGGGTATGCGCCTGAGGTGGAATGAATGGGATTTTTCACGGCTTTTTATATCTGCTTGAATATACAAAGATTCATATTCCGCCAGCAGCATTTATTGGTATTCTGAATTCGCCTGTTTTTAAAAATCATTGTCGTACTGTTTTTTGTTTTTTCTAATTAATACAAACAGGTGACGTCTCAATAATACACTCTCTATCCGCTAAAAAACCAAAGAATTAGGTTGCAATATCGCAACGCCAGTCGGTTTGTAATTTTTATCGGTAAAGCCTAGCTTTTGATTAATGAGCGTCCTTTATTGTGAAAACATGAAATTCTCTGATTTCTAAATAACGCAGGGAGGGCGGCAGCCTGTCTTTTACATTTATTTTTCTGTTGACCGCTAATGCACGGGCCAAATGATCGGTTGTGTCTAAATTAACGCGCTTCTTATTTCAGAGAGCAACAGTGAATATGACAGAAGAAATTGCCGATGTACTTTTGAATACCCACGAAGAGGACTGGCACTATAACGTGCTACATCAACAAGTTGAGCGGATCGAAGAGATGCTCAAACGTTATCTCCGTGTGGTGCGCCAGCGGGTACAGGAGTATTCGCAGCAGAGCCAGCAACCAGAAACAGACGCCGCCTTGTTGCAAATGGATATGCTTGCCCGTTTTCAAACCAAAATTCCGGCTTGCGATATTGCCCTGTGCCGTCAGAGTTTTCGTGAAGCTGACCGGGCGAATATTCCCGCCGACAGCCGCCTCGGCATGTTGATTGCGCGTTTTGGTCTGGATCCGTTCGAACGCGACGCGCTGTTGCTGACACTTATGCCACTCGCTAACAGCAACGCCGGGTTGTTATTTGCTTGCCTGCAACACGATGCCCAGGATAACGGGATAAAGCCGGAGCTGATACTGAATCTGCTGTGTCGGAACAACATCGACAGGCTGGAAATGGAGGTCCGTTTGTCGGGTGCCGCCCCGTTGGTTCAGCATGCATTAGTTCAAACCTCTGGGCCCGATCGCAGCCAAAACGGATGGTCTTACTCTCTGCATGGCAGCCCGCATATCTTTCGCTATCTGTGCGGGAGGGACTCCTCGCTTGGGCAGGCTTCGTGCCGCTGGCTGGAGGCGCCTGCACAGGGGGATCTGTTTCCTGAGTTAACGCAGCAATTACTGATGAGCATGCGTAACCCCTGTTCAGGATTGTTGGTTTCACTGAGCGGAGGGACCGAAGGCGTACGGAAAATGGCACTGGCGCATGCGGCCAGTACCGCAGGCTGTAAGTTGCTGGTGTTTGACATGGCGCAAGCGCCGGAAGAGGAATATCCATTTCGTCTCTGTTTTGTGGAGGCGTTGAGGGAGGCGACGCTGTACGCATCATGCCTGGTCCTGCCGGGTTTGCATGACGCCTGGGAACGCTATCCGACATTGCAAAATTGGATCAATGACCGTCTGGTTGCACATACATTCCCTCTGTTTGGGCTGATTCAGCCCGATACGCCATTAACGCCGTTAGTCGGTATTTCTCAGGTTACCCTTGAGATGCCAAAAAGCACTCCCCAGGACGATACCCGGTTGCTCATCAGTTTGTTGAAACCTTATCAACTGGAGCCCGATGTCGACCCGTCCATGCTGGTGCGTCGCTTCAGGCCCGCTTCTGACACGCTTTTACAATCCTTAAGCGATGCGGATGCCTATCGACGGCTAAGGGGGGCGGCGGGGCTTTCTGCGGAGGATTTGAATAAGGCGTTTCGTCAGCGTTCGCAACAGGCTTTCGGCGGGCTTGCTACCCGCATTGAACCTAAACGGACTTTTGCTGATTTGATCATTTCTGAGGGACTGGGCAGACAACTGGAAGAGGTGCTGGTCGCGGCGCGTTTTCGTGAAGAGGTTCTGGCGCGTGGTTTTGAGCAAAAAATCGCATATGGAACCGGAATCAGTGCGTTATTTCACGGTGATTCCGGTACCGGTAAAACGCTGGTGGCTGAAGTGCTGGCGGCGACGCTGGGCGTGGACATGATCAAAATCGATCTCGCGACGGTGGTAGACAAATATATCGGTGAAACAGAAAAGCATCTGGCACGGGTGTTTGATGCCGCTGAGCGGGATTCCGGTCTGCTTTTTTTTGATGAAGCCGATGCGTTGTTCGGTAAACGGAGTGAAACCCGCGATTCTCACGATCGTTACGCCAATATTGAGATTTCCTATTTGTTACAGCGCCTGGAAAGTTATTCAGGGCTGGTCATTCTCGCCACCAACAACCGCTCGCATCTGGATGATGCATTTACCCGCAGGATCAATTTTATTATTCGCTTTCCTTTCCCGGATGCCGCCCTGCGTGAGCGGATGTGGCAGGCAATTTGGCCTGCAGAGGTGACGGTGGCCGAAGAGGTGGACTTTTCTGCGCTCGCACGACGCGCCGAGATTACCGGCGCGAACATCCGCAATATCGCGTTACTGGCGAGCTGGCTTGCCGCGGAGCAGCAGGCACCGTACGTCGGGCAGAAACATATCGATCGCGCGCTGCAACGCGAGTTGGCCAAGATGGGGCGTGTGGTTTGATGATTTTCACTTTCGTAATGGAGATTGAACATGACTGATTCAACTGCTGATGATGAAATTCCAACGGCGCCCGCCGTTGCCTCTGATACCACGCTCATCAATCTGAACGTGGCCATTGAAGCGGCACTGCGCGAGTATCTGCCTTCTGACGTGGCTATTCGTTTTGATCTTCCGCCGAAAGACTCCACGCCGGATGTCCCGACGGTATGCATCTTTTTATATGACATCCAGGAGGATTTGCAGTTACGCGTAGGCGAGGGGAGAAAATTTAATTCGACCACGGGCGTCTTCGCGCCCGGCTATGTGAACATACGGTGTTGTTATCTGGTGACCTATTTTGAGGTCACACAAAGCAGCAGTAGCGATTCTCCCCTAAGCCAGGCAAACAGCCAGTCGCTGATCATTATTAATAATGTGCTGAATGCGCTGGTGAATAACCGTTCGTTCTCCACGTTGCCAGGCACTTATTTGCGCGTCATTCCGCCCTCTGAGCAACTCAATAGTCTGGGGAATTTCTGGCAGGCGGTCGGTAATACACCGCGTTTGTGCCTCAGTTATATGGTGACTGTGCCGTTGAAACTGACCGACCTGCAAACGACTTACACGCCAGTCAATACCACCAGCGTTCTGTCCGCGCATATTTCAAATGATGATACGACGGAAACCAGTGAGAGCTAATCCGTGGCTGTCAGGCAGTACGGCTGCCTTAGGCATATTCGTGTCCCACGTTAAAGGCGAGCGAGGCAAACTGACCCCCGCTGTTCCTGTTTCATTGCAGTGCGTGCGTCACTGAAGGAGTGAAATGATGCCCAGGCATTCGCCTCCCTACGAAAAAGTCAGAAGAGCGAAATATGCCCACCAGAAGAAGCGCGGTGAGCGGAGCCATAAACGAGGCCGAAGGGCGGGGGCGGAAAGGCCTGTGGGGATCCCCGGCTTCGATTCAGTGGAGGAGTGGATCCGCTATGAACTTGATGCACGCGACGCCCGTCTGGCTTATGAAGCCGCAGCGCAGCCTCTGCCGCCACTGCCCGTTTTCAGGGCGAGGAATCTGGCTGAGCGCGTTACGCTGATGTTGTATGCTCAGCATGTCTTCGGGATGGAGTTTCAGCCAGCGGTGGGCAACTATGCGTTGTTCCGGCGTGTATACGATGACAATGATGCTTATGAAGACAACGAGGCGCACGAAAGCAATGAGATGACGGTGCCGCCCGGCCGTGGGCTGCTTCTGCCGGAGGAGGTTGCCACCGGGCTGGTGTCCGGAGCCAGCTCCTCCGGCGGTGAGCTGCTTCTGCCGGAGGACGTTGCCACCGGGCTGGTGTCCGGAGCCACCTCCTACGGCGGTGAGCTGCTTCTGCCGAAACCCGTCACCGCCTGGCAGGCGTCCGGAGTCACCTCCTCCGGTGGTGAGCTGGTTCTGTCGGAGGACGCCACTACCGCGCAGGAGTCCGACGTCACCTCCGCTGGAGACCGTCCAAACTATGACTATATTGCCCTGACGATGTTGGGCGGCGGCGCGGCGGCGGCGCAGGCAGGGCCACAGGGCATTACTGACCGTCTTTCTGCGATCGCGCGCACAGGTGGTTTGCTAATGGCCGGGGCCTCAGCGCTGATGACACGAAGAGGCGCGGGGATTGCAACAGGCGCTTCGGCACTACTAGGAAGCCTGGCATATGCCAGCTACTTACTCTTTGGCAACAGGGGCGGGGAACAGAACGAAACCCCGCTGACGCTGGATGAGCTTGCTGAGTTGACTGGTGCGCTGACAGAGGACGAACGCGCACTGGTGGAAGAGCTCTACCTTTTACATGAAACTCACATCAGCCAGCCTGAAGAAGAGACTTACCCCTTCAGTGAGAGCGAGATTGCCGAAATTGAGCAGATAGCGGCTGAGCTGGAAGCAGAATTTGCCGCGTCTGTTGAGACGCCAGTGGCCCATAGCCGATCGAAACGGTGGGCGATTGGTGGTCTCGCTGTGTATAACCCCAAGAAAACGAATACCGTAACCACTACACGTGCCCCGGTCAAAGCAAGACCGGTCAGGGCGACAACGACCACAACGACTGCGAAACCAACAACGGTAACGACCCCGTCTACGACGCCCTCAACAGAAGACCAGGAAACCCGGCAAGAATACTGGTCTCGTCGCTATGAAGAAACGGCAGAACAGTCACCGGAGAAATTTTATCTGAATTTACTGCGTAATGGCGGGGGGAAAAATACCTGGTCTTATTTGGTGGCACCGAGAGAGAGCTTTCCACTGAATGACACCTGGGTCACCCGGATGGATGCGCTGAAACTGGAGAGTCTGCCACAGGAGTTTAGCGCCAAAATCGCGCTAGCCTCTCAGGATGCGGCCAAAGAACCGAATGTCAAAGCCGGGATAGCGCAGCTTCCTGACGACAAATGGTTGCATCTGGGGAAATATTATCTGCTGTTTTATCAGAAAGTGATGTCTCTGTGGGCCAATTTTATTCTTAACCTGGAAGTGAATGATGCCAACCGATGCGGTACTGAGGTAGATCGACTGCAGAACCTGACTGGTACGCTAAATAAAGAGTTCGATGGCGCAGCAATTGATGCCCCTGCTTTGAAGAAGCTTTCCAACCAGGGTAAGCAACTGAAAAAGAGAAATGAGCAATTGCGCGTATTCAGCACGCATAAGTCGCTGTCTGATTCATTGAAAAATGACACATTGATATTCAGCCCATTAATACCGAAGTCCGAAGCCTTTTGGAAAAAGTACAGCCTTGCCTATATCGACAAGATCGATCCGTCAAAATTTACCGCCGATTTTCGCTCAACGCTCTTCACTTTTGTGACAGACCTTGTTGATCAAACCAAGGCGAGCCGGGGAGAAAGGATAGTATTAGGTGACTTGTATTCTAATTTAAGCATCCTGACACTGGAGCGTCTGAAAAATGCGCTGCAGGAGAAGCGTGGAAAGGATGCCTATAACTATGCGGTGCTTGATGAACAAGTGGTGCGCATTATTCGTGAAAATATCGTGAAGTTTTGGCACACCCATGAGATGAAATTCTGGCTCGGCAGATACAACACCATCAGGAAAGAGATTAAACCGTTACTGGATGTATGGCTGGGGAAAGTGGCACCGGACAAGTCTACCACACCAACGAAATCGCCTACGAAAATATTGGTTAAGGTGGAAGATGACACTGCTGATACAGGAGCCAGAAGTGTGTCAGCTGAAGAGACAACGGCCCCCACCAGTGATGAAGTTGACGACAGTTTTAACTGGGCAGAAATCGGCAGACAAGCAGAAGCCATGGCACCATTGCCTGAACCTTTTAGCGTCCGTCAGTATGCGCTCAATAAGTTAGAAGGAAAGCTGGATACATTCCTCGGGGAACTGACCGGTTTCCTGAGTGAGAATATTTTCAGTCCGGACCGCTATATTGATACGTTTATTCGTGATTCACTCAATATCCACCGCCAGGATGAAGAATGGTCGCCAGACAGTCAAATCACCGTCAATGAAATTATTTATCATCTTTCCGACGGGCGAGCTGCGGGAGTCCACGAGACTATCCCCCACAGTTATTCCCTTCGCGATATTGCTCGTGGGAAGCCCCGCAAAGATCTTGGAACGTCTTATTCCGACAGTAATATCCAGTGGCCCGCCTCGTTTAGTGAACAACTGCGCCATCGTCTCCTGAATATAGACCTATCCGTCGACCTGAAATTGGATGCGCTGTTTGGGGCGGACAATCCCGAGGTCAAAAACGTCTATAAGGTGATGACGACGCGTGCTGCAATGGCTTATCTCGACAAAAAAAGAGCAACGCCAGGCGGAACAGGGGGAGAGTATCATCAACATTATATCGATGCGGTCAAACAGTTTCTTAAGGGGGAAACGCAGGCTGAAACTGTGGAATGGCACGGTAGCACGCTCACAAGCCTGATATTTATTCCGGTGCCTTCATCTAAAGTGCTGGGTGATAAAAAAATTGGTGTGTTGCTCTCGCTGTGGGATAACGATTACTTCGACGTGCCCTGGCCGGGCCTGGCGGAATTAGAAAAAAAAGAAGGAGAAGAGCGAAAGATTCCTCCCTCGCTCACTGTTGAATCCAGCCCTGAATTCAGAACCTTTATTGAAAGGTACCGGACAGTAGGGACCGGCAAAGCACTGAAAGAAGTGCCTGATAGCTTTGGTTTCTTGCCTCACCATCATGATGCACCGGAACAGCACCCTGATTTTACCTTTCAGACGAGTTATACCGTTTATAACCCGCCCTTTACCACGACAGCAAAAAGCCGAGATGCACTGATAGATAAACTGATCCAGCGGCAGAGGAACGACCTGTCTGATCTGTATGACGAACTGATTAATTCAGCCGCTGAGCATCAGCGTGCCGTGATACACGAATTGGTGAACACCCTGGCGGTGATGTCCGGGTTGTTGTTGATGGCGGGGGGCATTGTGGTTGGCGGGCCTGCGCTGCCCTGGATTGCGGCTTCGATGGCAACCACCTTGTTGCTCGAAGTGGTGCCCAATATTGTGCTCTATTCCCAGGCGGATGATGACGAAGAGCGCAAAGTGTATATGCGTTCCATGATTATGGCAGTGGCGTTTGAATTAGGGGGATCGCTAGCCGGCGTTGCGATGGAACAAATGCTTAGAGGTGTTTCGCGTCTTACGCGTCTTGCCGTTACTGCGCTGCCAGATACGCTACCCGGTATGTACAAACTGCTTAAAAATAAAGTGTTGAGGGTTATCGCCAAAACGGGTGTACGGCGTCTACGCCTGAAGAAGGACGTAGCCACAGCGATCAGTCAGGAAGGACTCGACGATCTGGATCAGATAGTGAGGGCGCTGAAGAAACCTGCGCCACCGCCAGTACCCAAAGAGATCCCTGTCGAGGCGGTTCCTGATGATCCTGGATTTAATTATCCTCCCGGGGCCAGGGGCGGCGCGCCCGCCGAGGCTGAACCTGTCGCGGGGCCTTCAGGCCGGCTCAGCCCCTCTGTCGGTATAAAAGCCGATTTGTCCCTGGAAGGGCGAATTCACGCGCTATCCGATGTTATTAGCGAAATGGACAAAATGCGTTTCGAGTCGAATGTGCGTATCGTTACTGCGTGGAAAAAAGGCAGTACCACGCATGAAATCACCAACTCCTATTATATCCGTGGCCTGCGCCGACAGGACCACGTAGTGGTTCAACTTTTCTCTGATAATGGCGAATTTTCATACGTCTATTTTGATGAGGATGAGTGGTTACAAATTATGGCCAATAAGGCGCAGCAGTCAGATGACTGGCTGCTGGCCTATTACGACCTGGCCAGCGAGGCTGATCTCACCGGAGTGAAAAGTGAATTAAAACCGCTGACGCAAATGAGTGGTTCGTTACCTTTAGAGGATTACCCGAAGGACGGCGTTCTGCTTTATGCCTCGAAAGCGTATAAAGACATGGTCGCTAAACAAGGCGTGAGTTTTGATGCCATACAGAAATTTCTTGATCAGCTGCATATTCGGGAATCAAGCCCAACAGAAGAGAGTAGCCTGTCGACGATAATCAAAAATGCCATTGAAGGGAGCGACGAACTTCAGTCTTCGCTTCGCCAGGTCTCATTGTTTGACGAAATACCGAAAGCATGGAAAGCCGCCGATGCCGACAGTGCGAAATTGATGAAACGGATCGAGGAAATAAAAGATCTTGGACCTGACATCACCCATTTCAGACCCTTAGTGAAGGACTTACCTTTCAGGCAAAATAATCCTCAGTTGAGTGAGGCACTTAAAAAGCTCTATACCAAAACGCTACATTCCGATCCGAGTTTTAAAGTGCTTTCGACGGATTTTTCTCGCCTTAAGGCGAAACAAGGTGGCGGCATGGTATCGATGACACAGCTCAACGTCATTGAGCAGGGGTTTAATCGCGTTTTTGATATTGCAGAGAAAGTACAGGCACTCATGGTTGAAGCGAAAAGTAATTCTGCGGTGCATGAGCGGATCCTGGTATTGCTGGCGAAATTCCTCAATACCACCGACAGTAAAATTCTCGGCGAGGCCTTTGAGCGGCTGACTATTATGGCGGAAAGGCTGCGGGATTTTGCCCGGTATCATGTGCAGGAAACAAAACTCGGGCGCGTTGTGGTGATGAAAAAAGTCGATGCTTCAGAGCCGGAGGTTTTTGCTTACGTTTATCAAAGAGATCCCACGGCCCGCATTATGGTGGTCCTGCCGGATATCCTGGAAGATAAAGCGGTTCATGACACGATCATTCATGAGATATCTCATCAGGCAATAGGTACCGATGATTTTATGTATTTAACGGAATTTCCGAAAAAATACTCCGCTTTCCAGGCGCATCACATCTCCTTCGGCACATACCCTTTTGAGCCAGATAGCGCCCATGTGCCGTTGGGGCGTGCCGCGCAGTCTTATGGAACCACCGGCGTGGAACGCCTTAAACCGTTATCGGATTACGATCTCGCATTAGCGCAAGCCAGGGTCCGATTTCTTCCCATGGAAAGGGCAAATGCGAAAATGGGCAACGCAGATTCGCAGGTGATCCTGTTGTCGGCACTTATCAATAATTTCGACTTTGAAAAAGTGATGTTTGCCGGAACCGGGTCCTATACCTGGCGTTTTAAAGTTATTGAGGATGCAGTTGCGCGGGCAAAACGTGACGTAGCGGCGCAGGGGGATATTCATGAGCAGGTTAATTTACCGGAGCACACTACAATGACAGAGCAAAGTGATATACCTGAACAAAGCACGACACCGGAGGCAGCGACTGCCACAGTGAGTGATCCAGCGCCTTTGTCGTTCAATGAAGAGCTGCTTGTGCGGGAATACAGTGAACATCTCCTTGCCGCTATGCTTGCACAGGCAAATGATTTTGAAGCGGGAGATGCGCTGACTGAAGAGGAAATCGAAAAATTAGGTCTTCTGCTCACAGAGATCGGTACAACAACGCCGGCTACGCCTGGCGGCGAGGTGACTGATGATTAATATTCACCTCACGCACAAGGTATTTGCATAGCACGACATTACCTTTCAGTCAACTGGAGAGCAACTACACTGGCAGGTATATCCTGTTGGCAACCTTAATACACGGGGAAATAAATACCGGAACAAGTACGTTTATCTGATAAATAGGAACAGGAAGGGTGTTTTCTAAAATTATTAATTGTTCTGATAAAAAGAAAATATCCTGGCGGTTAACGCCAGGATACGCGTTGTCAAATACCGACAAAAAAGCTAATGCTAGAGAGGTTACTAATAAGACGCCGAAATCATCGCATATTTGCGGTAGCAAAGAAATAGTTGTCAAATCAGAACGGGTAATATTTATTTTATTACTGTAGTATCAAATATGTTTTTTTTATAATAATAACCCAGCTTTATGGCTGCATCTTTTTTTCGGTGAAAAAGTGGCCGCTGAACGGGTAAGATAGCAGGGTGACGGTTTGAGCTTAGGAGCAAAGATGGATTTGAACGACTGGCAGCGCCGCTTTGATGAGTGGGTTTCACAACATATTGATCATGCAGACGCCGCCCATGATGTATCGCATTTTCGCCGGGTGTGGAAGACCGCACAAACGCTGATGCAGGGGCAGCAGGTGGATGCACTGGTGATCCTGACGGCATGCTACTTCCATGACATTGTCAGCCTGCCGAAGAACCATCCGCTGCGCCATGAATCCTCGGTACGCGCAGCGCAAAAAACTGCCGATATTCTCGTTAACGATTTTCCTGATTTCCCGACGCAGGCGCTACCCGCAGTGCGCCATGCGATTGAAGCCCACAGTTTTAGCGCCGGGATCGCGCCGCAAACATGGGAGGCGAAAATTGTGCAGGATGCCGACAGGCTGGAATCGTTAGGTGCAATTGGCCTGGCGCGGGTGTTTGCGGTGTCTGGTTCGTTGGGAATGGCCTTGTTCAACGGTGACGATCCATTTGCCGCCGATCGTGAACTGAATGACCGACTTTATGCCCTCGATCACTTCCGCTGTAAGCTGTTAAAACTGCCCTCATCTATGCAAACGGAAAAAGGACGCGAGCTGGCACACTATAATGCTGATTTTCTGGTGCAGTATATGGCCAAGCTCAGCGCCGAGTTGCAGGGAGATTTTGAGCGTCTTGATAACGCTATACTGGACAGATTCAGCACGCGACTCTCCTGAGGAAACCTGAGGAAACCTGAGGAAACAGCATGGCGGATGTGCACGATAAAGAGACGCGCAGTAAAAATATGCGCGCCATTGGCACGCGGGACACGGCCATTGAAAAGCGGCTGGCAGCCTGCCTGCACGCCCTCGGGCTCGATTTTCGCGTCCAGGAGGCTGACTTACCCGGGCGGCCTGATTTTGTAGTGGATCACTACCGCTGCGTTATCTTTACCCATGGCTGTTTCTGGCATCGGCATCACTGTCATCTGTTTAAAATCCCTGCTACGCGTACCGACTTTTGGCTGGAAAAGATTGGTAAAAACGTGGCGCGAGATGCCCGCGATCGTGCCCGGCTGGCAGAATTCGGCTGGCGTGTGTTGATCGTCTGGGAGTGTGCGCTACGCGGAAAACGGCGTTTGAGCGAAGATGCACTGCGTGAACGGCTGGAGGAGTGGATTTGCAGCGGAGATAACAGTGCGCAGATTGATACGTTGGGCATCCATGCCATGCCCGATAAGGTCAACTCGCTGCCGTCAAAAGGCAGCGAGTAAGCCGCCCTTATTTTTCTGCTTCACAAGGGGTAATGACCGGGCGCGCAGGCAACAGGTATTTGCCTAATGTTACCAGCACCACGGCCATAATGATGATCCCCAGCGCCAGCCACTCCGTGGGCGACAGGTGTTCGCCGCCGAAGCCGGTGCCGAGCAGAACCGCCACCACCGGATTCACATAGGCATAGCTGGTGGCGACTGCCGGAGAGACATTACGGATCAGGTACATATAGGCGTTGATGGCAATAATCGAGCCGAACAGTGCCAGGTAACCCACTGCGAGAAAACCTGACAACGGTGGCATGGCCGTCAGCTGTTCGCCGCTCAGCGCCGAGGCAACCAGCAGCACAATACCGGCGGTCAGCATTTCAATGGCGCCTGCCATCATGCCGCTGGGTAACGCAACGCGTGAACCGTAGACAGAACCGAATGCCCAGCTCATCGAGCCGACCAGAATCATCAGAGCGCCCCATGGGTTGCCGCTTAAATTGCCACCACTATTGAGTAAAATTATTCCTGCCAGGCCAATCGCGATGCCAAACCACTCAAGTTTCTGCGTTGCAATGCCGAAAAAATGACTGAAGCACAACGTAAAAAGCGGCACGGTGGCGACGACCACGGCAGCGATGCCGGACGGCACATTCTGGTGCTCTGCAACGGTGACAAAGCCGTTGCCTACCGCCAACAGCAGCACGCCGAGTAACGCGGCATTGAGCGCCTGGCGCAGCGGAGGCAGTTTGTGCCCGGTAAGAAGTAAACCGGCGGTCAACAGCACGCCTGCGGATAAAAAGCGGATCCCGGCCATCATAAACGGCGGCCAGCTCTCGACACCAATGCGGATAACAAAGTACGTGGAACCCCAAATAATATAGAGCGCAAACAGTGCGCCAATAAGCGGTAAAACCCGGCTGAAACGCATAACCCACCAGTACAAAAGATACGAGGCTTATAGTAAACGTCAAAACTATCCGCCTGGCGAGGGGTTAATTGCAGAGAAAGTGTTAAATTTTTGTTGACACAAAGCAGCGATTTCCGCGAACGCATTTTTACATCATACTGTGAGTCAGGCTGTACGTTTTTAGGCAACATAATCAATAAGGAAGGATATTTTGGCAGGAAGTAGTTTATTAACCTTACTGGATGACATCGCCACCTTGCTGGATGATATTTCGGTGATGGGGAAGCTGGCGGCGAAAAAGACCGCTGGCGTGCTGGGGGATGACTTATCACTGAATGCGCAGCAAGTAACCGGCGTGCGCGCGAACCGTGAATTGCCGGTCGTGTGGAGCGTGGCGAAAGGCTCATTGCTTAATAAAGTTATTCTTGTGCCGCTTGCGTTGTTGATCAGCGCCTTTATCCCCTGGGCTATCACGCCGCTGTTGATGCTCGGCGGTGCGTTTTTGTGTTTCGAAGGTGTGGAGAAAGTGCTGCACACGCTTGAAGCGCGTAAGCACAAAGAGGGGCCGGAGGCGCGGCAGCAACGCCTGACCGCACTGGCCGCGCAGGATCCGCAGCAGTTCGAAAAAGACAAAATCAAAGGTGCGGTACGCACTGACTTTATCCTGTCGGCGGAAATTGTCGCCATCACGCTGGGGATTGTTGCCGACGCACCGTTACTTAATCAGGTACTTATTCTGTCCGGGATTGCGGTACTGGTGACGATCGGCGTGTATGGCCTGGTCGGCGTGATCGTTAAACTGGATGATATGGGCTACTGGCTGGTTGAAAAACGGGGCGTACTGGCGCAGTGCGTCGGTAAAGGATTGCTGGTGGCGGCTCCCTGGCTGATGAAAATCCTTTCCGTTGTGGGCACACTGGCCATGTTCCTTGTGGGGGGCGGCATTGTGGTCCACGGGATTACGCCGTTGCACCATGCGATTGAACATTTTGCTGCAGAGCAGAATGCGATCCTCACAATGCTGGTACCGATGGTGGCAAACCTGGTGCTGGGTTTTATTCTCGGTGCTGTGGTTGTTGCCATTATGAAAGCAATGACGCATTTGCGAGGGAGCAAGAAATAAAAACTTGCGTGGGCGATTACGCAAGATAAACAAACTTCGTCTAAGGTGAAAAAGTTTCGCCCTGATACAGGAGGCAGTAATGGTCTTTTTGATCAGCGATGAAGTTCAATCCAAAAATGGTGGTCCATGCATGATCGTTACCGGCTATGCCAGCGGTATGGTGGAGTGCCGGTGGTACGATGGCTACGGGGTCAAACGTGAAGCCTTTCGTGAAGATGAACTGATGCCTGGCGACAGGCAAAGGGTGCACGAAGAGGTCTGACCCTATCAAACGCCTGGCTTTGCCGGGCGTTTTTCTTGCCTGACCCCCACCCACTACGCCGATTGCAGGATCGAGAACACAGCGAAACAGAGCATATCGGACCCCGCATATGCGGCAGGAAAATGTCGTGAAAGAGAGTAGGCGGCTTGGAAATCTAAAGAAGTATTTCTACCCTGCGCGGGTGGTTAACCTCTGTTTTGTTGTTGTGATGGTCTGTTCAACCATTCTCACCTGGCGTGAGGTGATGGTGTTGCAGGGAGCCTATGTCACCAGCCAGCGTAGCGCGCTGGAAAATGTCAGCAATGCGCTGGATATGCAGATGCAAACGGGCGTAGACCGCCTGATATTCTTTCGCAACGGTATGCAGGCTGCCATGGAGACACCGCTCGGTTTTAAGGTACTGAACAACGTTCAGGACGAATTCGAGCGTGTGCGTCAACAGCCGCAATGGCGCATCGGCCTCAACAGTACCCGGACGTTACCGATTTACGGCGTATCTGACTATTTTGTCGACCAAAGCCCGTTACTCAATCGCGATAATGAACAACTCCATAACGAGCTTATCGCAGCTATGGAGTTAGGCTACCTGTTTCGCTTGTCCACGCACGCCTCGTTGCTACCGCGTCAGGCCTATTATGTCTCGCGCGCAGGGTTTTACCTTTCTACTACCCCGGTTGAAAACGAGCAACGTATTATTCCGACCTATTACAAGTTACTGATGCGCCCCTGGTTTCGCGGCCAGCAAGAGCAGGTGAACCGTGGCCGCGGTGTGCAGTGGTTTACTGACCTGGCGCACCAGAGAAGCGAGGAAGACAGCTTCGTGGCCGCCAGTTTGCCGCTCGATTTTCAACACACCTGGTATGGGGTGCTGGTGTTGAGTTTCCCGGTGAACGCTATTAATCGCTTACTGGTTGATGCACAAAAAGATCAAGAGGGCGGTGAGTACCAGCTCTACGATAACCAATTCAGGCTGGTGACCAGCACGCAGACACATCCTGAGGCGCTGGCGGCATTCAGCGAAAAAGAGCGCGCGACGCTCCAGGCGGATATGGCGCAGGATACCGTTGGGGGTGTACATCTGGGTACCCGCTATGTGAGCTGGCAAAAGCTCCGGCTGTTTGGTGGTGTTCTGCTGAGGGTACATAACCTCCAGGAGGGCATTGTCGGTGATTTTGGCCGTATTAGCGTCGCGCTGGCGCTGCTTTGGGTGTTATTTACCGCGATGCTGATCTTTGCATGGATAGTGATCCGGCGCATGGTCAGCAACATGTACAGCATGCAACACACATTGCAATGGCAGGCGTGGTATGACCCGCTGACGCGGTTGTGTAACCGCGGAGCGCTGTTCGAAAGAGCGAAAGTCTTAACCGAGGAGTGCCGCCAACACCAGCTGCCGTTTGCAGTGATTCAAATCGATCTCGACCATTTTAAAAGCGTAAATGACCGATACGGGCACCAGGCCGGGGATTTAGTCTTGTCGCATGCGGCTAGCTTGATTAGTAGTTCAATCGGCGGTGAGGATGTTGCCGGGCGCGTGGGTGGCGAAGAGTTTTGTATTCTGCTCCCTGGCAGCACACTGGCACAAGCTGCACAGGTCGCAGAACATATTCGATCACGTATCGGGACCAAAGAGATTTTGATCCAGAAGCATAAAACCCTGCGTATCAGCGCGTCGCTCGGTGTGAGCGGCGCGCAGGAGAGTGAGGGTTACGATTTCGAATATTTACAATCGGTGGCGGACAGCCGTTTATACCGGGCGAAGAATAGCGGCCGCAATCAGGTTTGCTCGGAAGATGCCGCCCCTGCGCCGAACAGATGATCAAGGCCCTCCCGCCAGCCGGCAGCGCCTTCATGCTGCGAGTGATAGACCCTGTCTGGTGTATCCTTGCGTAGCTGAACGCCCTGGCGGTTAAGGCCTTTCACCACAATGGCATAATCAACGCTGTCCAGTAGCGGGGCATCGTTAGGGCCATCACCAAGCCCCAGGGTAAAGGCGTGCTTGCCCGTGTAGTGATGGTACTGGCGCGTCAGCCAGTTTACGGCCTGATCTTTGCCACCGCGTTCATCCAAAACATGCCAGAAACGGGCGCCCTGCACAAAACGTAGCCCCAGTTGCCCCAGCATTGTGTCGAAGGCTGCCATTTCTTCATCACTGTCGCGCCAGATCAGCGTTTCCGAGGCTTCCTGCAGGCGCGCCAGACTGGCTTGCGCGGGCGGCATACCGGTGAGCTCGCTCAGGACGTGTTCATCCAGTTCATCAAACATCGTGAATTTCCAGCCATGTTTCTGCCGCAGTTTTTGCAGTACGCTGGCGATTTCCTCATGCGGGGAGCCCGTAATAATGCGCGGGTAAGTTTCATGATCCTGCCAGTGCTCATCTAGCTGGATCACGGCGCCATTCTCGGCAATAAAGGGCAGACCCTGTAGCCCCATGGTTTTTTGCAGGGCCATCATTTCGGCGGCAGTTTTACTGCTGCACAGAATAACGGGAACATGATGCTCGCTTAGCGTAGCGAGCCAGTCGGCGGCAGCCTGCCAGTCACCGGTATGGTTATCGCACAGCGTACCGTCTACATCGGTAAAGACCAGTAAGGGTGAATCCAGACTCGGCATGTTGTCTCCTTTCATGTCCCGACAATGGCGGATCGTGTTCATTGAGTCGTAGGGATAGGGCACTGACTTCGGCGTAAAATTGCCCGCTTTATGAGCAATTCCTGTCGCGCATTGTATCCAATAGAATACACATGTTTACGCTAATTAATTGTTTTCTTAATAGTTCTTGTCATCACCCGGGTTTGTCGTTAGAGTTTTGCTTACATCAGATTCCCTGGTGTACGAATTTTTTAAGTGCTTCTTGCGTGAGCAAGTTTCATCCCGGCGGCAATCACCGCCGGGACTTTTCTTCAGCGATTCACCTCAGTGATGCTGAAATCATGTACATCCAGTTCGAATGCTTCTGCCAGTTCCCGCCAGGTGTGATATTCCCGACCATCGACGCTGACGCGCTGGCCATCTTCATCATCGACGCGATGAACTTCACTCTCACTAATTTCATTTATCGCCGCCAGCAGGGCATCGACATCGATGTTGACATCCCGCTTTGCGGTTTCGCTGTACTCTTTCACCGTTTTCATACAGTCACCTCTTTCGCAGTCCCACTGCTTAGTATAGACGGTAGAAAAAATCGCCAGCTAAACGCAGTGACGCTGTCAGGCTGCGTATTTTGTTCTACACTGGCGTAAATGTGACAGGAGGGTAATTATGAAGGTTAACGATCGGGTTACGGTCAAAACGGACGGAGGTCCACGCCGTCCGGGGGTGGTATTGGCTGTCGAGGCGTTTAATGAAGGTACAATGTACCTTGTCTCACTGGAAGATTACCCGCTCGGTATCTGGTTCTTTAATGAAAAAGATCACGCGGACGGGATTTTCGTCGAAAAAGCCGATTAATTTTCGCCCTCCTGCCAGGGAGGGTGAAGAGATAACCATTCCCTCAACGCATATTAACAAATATACCCGACGTGACGTTGTCCGTCAGCCGAACGACATGGTAAATCACTTGTTTATTATGCGTTTTAATTTTTCTTTTTATATTCCCCTTATGTGATGATACCGTCTTGGCTTTAATATTCATCTGGTCGGAAATTTGAATCGTATCCTGCCCGGACATCCACATTTTTAGCATGCTGGACTCGGTGCGACTCAATGAAAGCGTGGGTAAATTAATTGTCCCGACACTTTTTTTCTCTTTGCTAAGATAATCTCCAAGGATATTATCCAGCGACTCAGGCTTAATCGATTTAGAACTGATCAATAAGTTCTTACGAACCAATAGATATTCATCAAAGTGGATGTTGGCAATGGCCATAAATACAATAAATAGCGTTCGGGGATGTTGATTAATGACTTGCTTAATATGTTGACTGCTGCTTGGGTCATGAATAAAGCAGTCTTCATTAATAAACACCACGGATGGCTGGAATGTGGCGCAAGCTGATTCGAGTTCATCAACGGTTTTTATGTCGTTGATTTCTCGTTTTTTAACCCCCCGACTTGTCAGATACCCTGTTAATCCCAACCGGGTATAACTGCATAAATCCATAATAATCGTTGACATGGCATACCCTCACTCAATGCGTAACGATAATTCACCACCGCCAGAAGCTTCAGAAGCTGTACAGGAAAGAAACTGATATTACTGAAATGCAACCTGACCCTCAGGCGAAACCCACTATCCCGTAAAGTTAGGTATAATTTGCCAGGAATCATCTTAAAGTAAAGTAAATGTTGCGTTCTGTGAGGACGTTAAAAACAAATAAACCGCGCCAGATATAAGGTGGAAGATGTTTTGCGAATTTAACTTTAGGATTATCCTCAAAGAGGCAGCCTGAAAATCAGGGATTTGGACTTTTCGGCAATTCTCTGACGATCTCAGCTAACAGATTGAAAATCTCGCTGAATAACCGTTCGCAGAAGGGGGCTACCAGCGGCATCATCGCCGCCATCAGCAAAATACCGACGCTCAGCGTCACAGGGAAACCGATCACAAACACCGATAATTGCGGTGCCATACGGTTTAGCAGACCAAGGGAGAGGTTGATGGTTAGCAGCAGGGTAATAATCGGCAATGCCAGCATGAGCCCATTGAGGAAGATGAGGCCCGCGCCGCGCGTTAACGCCAGGAAAGCGTTACTGTTTACCGGGTCACCGCCAATCGGCAGCGTGTGAAAGGTATCGACCAGCATTGATATAAGCCATAAATGCCCGTTGAAAGTCAGGAACAATAACAGCGCGAGCATATCAAGAATGCGTGCCAGCACCGGCATATTTAAATGACTGGTTGGATCGACAAAGGTGGCGAACGAGAGGCCCATCTGTAAGCCGATCAGTTCACCTGCGGTACGAATGGTGGCAAAAGCAAACTGCATGGTAAAGCCGAGCGCGATGCCAATCAGCATCTGCTGCATCGCCAGCCATAATCCGGTGACGGAAAAGATCGGTACATTCGGTACCTGCGGCAACGTCGGGGCGATCACCACCGTAATGAGGATCCCCAGCCCCAGTTTTACCCGGCGGGGAATACGAGACTCACTCAAAATCGGGGCGGTCATGATCAGCGCCAGCACGCGCACCAGCGGCCAGAAATACATATTCAGCCACTCGAGCCACTGATCGCTGGTGATGTTCAGCATACGCTGTGTTACCCGATGATATAGGGGATGTTACTGAACAGACCGCGCATATAATCGAGCAGTAAATTCAGCATCCACGGCCCGGCAACCACAATCGTAACGAACACGGCAATGATTTTCGGGATAAAGGAGAGTGTCATTTCGTTAATTTGCGTTGCTGCCTGCAAAATACTGATCACCAGACCGGTAACCAGCGCGACCAGCAGTAGTGGGGCAGCGAGAGCGAGTGCAACTTTCATTGCCTCGGTGCCCATCATCATGACCGATTCTGGCGTCATGCTTTATCCTCAACTGTAGAAACTTTGCGCCAGCGAACCGACCAGCAACTGCCAGCCATCCACCAGTACAAACAGCATCAGCTTGAAAGGCAGGGCGATAGTCGCCGGAGGTACCATCATCATCCCCAACGCCATCAACACGCTGGCGATAACCAGGTCGATAATCAGAAACGGAATAAAAATCGTAAAACCAATCTGGAATGCGGTTTTCAGCTCGCTGGTCACATAGGCTGGCAGCAGAATACGCATCGGCACGGCTTCCGGCCCCTGAATAGGCGCGGTATTTGCCAGACGGGCAAACAGCGCCAGATCGGATTCACGGGTCTGGCGTAGCATGAACTCGCGCAGCGGCTGCGCCCCACGGTCCAGCGCCACGTCAACGGAGATCTTATTTTCGCTAAACGGCTGATAGGCGTCGGTGTAAATCTTATCGATCACCGGCGACATAATAAAAAAGGTTAAAAATAGCGCCAGGCCAAGCAATACCTGGTTTGGCGGCGCAGAGGGCGTACCCAGCGCGTTTCGCAGCAGGCCAAAGACGATAATGATGCGGGTAAAACTCGTCATCATCAGCAGCACGGCAGGCAGGAAGGTGAGGGAAGTAATAAATACCAGGGTCTGCACTGGCAGTGACCAGCTCTGACCACCGTTCGCCAGTGGCTGGCTTACCAGACCGGGAAGTTGAGCGAACGCGGCTGGCGCAAACAAAAATAGCCCCGCCAGCGCAAAAGATAACAAACGGCGCATCAGGATCTCCCGGAACGCTTAAGCAAATTCTTCATCACGGACTGGAAGTCCGCATTTTTTTCGTTCACGACTTCACTTTCAGCTGGCGCGGGAGGAAGTTTGTGCAACAGATTAATCTGGGTAGGGGTGACGCCCAATACCAGTCGCGCGTCTTCAACATCCACGATGACCACACGTTCACGCGGGCCAACCGTGGTGCTGGCGCTGACTTTTAAACCCCGGCCGCCAGCGGTTCTTCCGCCAACGCCCAGCCGTTTGGCCAGCCATGCGGCTATCAGGATCACGGCAATAATGCCAAACAGTGCGCCACTGACTTGCAGCAGTGGCGAACCGGGAACGGCAGAAGGTTGACTGACCGTAGCCTGCGTTTTCATAAGGGCCTCAACGGCTCAGGCGGCGCATACGCTCGGAAGGCGTAATGATATCGGTGATACGCACGCCGTATTTATCGGCCACGACCACAACTTCACCTTGCGCAATCAGATAACCGTTGATCAGGATATCCAGCGGTTCGCCCGCCAGCCCGTCCAGCGCCACCACAGAACCCTGCGTCAGACGCAGCAGTTCTTTAATGGTCATACGGGTACGGCCCAGTTCTACCGTCAGTTTGACCGGGATATCCATAATCAGGTCGATATCCTGGAGCGTGCCGGCAACATCGCCACCACCGAGTTGCTGGAACACAGCATCAGCTGCGCTCTTGCCGCCACCGGTTGTGGTTTTTTGTTCGTTTAACGCGTCAGCCCACAGATCGTCCAGTGCTCCGTTGTTCTCATCGGACGGATTGTTCATATCACTCATTTGGGCTGTTCCTCATTCAGCGAATTCAAAATCGGGTTTATCAAGTGCTCTACACGTAATGCATATTGTCCGTTGACCGTGCCGTACTGGCTGGTCAGCACCGGTACGCCGTCTACATGAGCGATGATACGATCGGGTTTATCAATCGGCAGTACATCGCCGGGTTGCAACTTCAGTATTTGCGACAAACGCAGAGGGATATCCGCAAAATTAGCAATCAAATTCAGTTCAGAGTGTTGAACCTGGCGGACCAGGTTATCACGCCAGTTCTGGTCCTCACTGCGTGAGTTTTCCAGCGGCGGGTTCACCAACATTTCGCGCAGCGGCTCAATCATGCTAAACGGCAGACAGATATTGAACTCACCCGTCAGGTTGCCGATTTCCACATGGAAAGGCGTGTTAACAACGATATCGTTCGGCGATGTAGTAATGTTCGTAAACTTAACCTGCATTTCGGAACGGACATATTCCACGTCCAGCGGGTTAATGGCCTTCCACGCGTCGCTGTAAGCTTCAAGCGCCAGCTTCAGCATGCGGTTAATCACGCGCTGTTCAGTATGCGTGAATTCACGGCCTTCCACTTTAGTCGGAAAACGTCCGTCACCCCCGAACAAGTTATCCACGGCGATGAACACCAGGCTTGGCGAGAAGACGAACAAGCCTGTACCGCGCAATGGCTTCAGGTGAATCAGGTTAAGGTTGGTCGGAACAGGTAAGTTACGCGCAAACTCGTGGTATGGCTGAATGCGGATCGCGCCTACGGTAATATCCGGGCTACGACGCAGCAGGTTAAACAGCCCCATACGGAACTGGCGCGCAAAACGTTCGTTGATGATCTCCAGCGCCTGCAGACGTTCACGTACCACGCGGCGCTGGGTATTGGGATCATAGGGGCGAATTTCACTGTCGCCACCCATGCCCGGTTGCGGATCATCACTCTTATCGCTGTCTCCGTTGAGCAGCGCATCGATTTCGGCCTGAGAAAGAATACTATCGCCCATGTCTTTACCGCAAAATGAAAGCTGTATAAAGAACGTCAGTGACTTCCTGCTTAGGTTGTCCTGGCACTAACGGCGCTGCGAGTGCTTCTTTGATCGCGGTGGCAAGTTTCTGTTTGCCCTCGTCGGTAGCAAGCTGCGTAGCGTCCTGACGTGAGAACAGCAACAGCAGACGGCTGCGGACTTCTGGCAAATATTCGCTCAGGCGGGCGCGCGTTGCGTCGTCTTTCAGACGCAGCGTGATGCCCACATACAGCACACGGTCGGCATCGCCCAGGTTCACGGTAAAAGTGTCCAGAGCGAAAAAGACCGGTGCAGGCGGTGGCGGAGGTGGTTCCGCTTTAGCGCTTGCCGCAGGTTTCTGTTGCATACGCCAGTAACTATAGCCAGCAGTGGCGCATGCCGCGAGGGTGATTAACACCAACAGCGGGATCCAGATGGAGCGCTTACGTTTTTTAGAGATAGCGGAGTCAGTCATCGGTTACGGGCTTCCTGTTAGTACTGCTTATGCAATGATTATCCCGTGTCCTGCTGCCAACAAAGCGCGGAAAAGACGGGGATAATCATGCTACCTCTGGCGTTTAGGCGAAAATGTCGACTGCGCCGTTACCGCGAGCGGCAGACTGCAAGGACGCCGGGGCCACTAACGCGTCGCCCTCATCCGCGCCAAACAGATCGCCGGAGCCCGAACGAGAAGATTGCTGTTGCTGCGAAGACTGTTGCTGCTGCTGTTGGCTGGCAAAGTTTTCGCTGCTGATATTGCTCTGGCCAAGTTGAATGCCACTTTCAGCCAGCGATGTACGCAGCATGGGCAGCGCGGCTTCGAGCGCCTGACGAACATGGCTATGAGCGGACACCATTTGCAACTGCGCCTGGTTGTCTTCCAGTTTGATAGAGATCTGCACCTGACCCAAATCTTCCGGATGTAAGCGCAGTTCCGCACTCTGCTGACCCTGACGGGTAAACAGCGTTACATGCTGGCTCACATTCTGCTGCCACTCATGACTGCCCAGCGGAGCGCTGATCACCGGGGCGGCGATGGGCGCACTGGCCTGCGCCGCACTGGCAGTTGTTGTCACGGGCGCCATGCTCACGGTGGTGCTGGTGGTCTGCTGGGCGGCGTGATCGGTCTCTTTACGCGAAGCCAGCGCTGCAGCAAAGGTGGCTGATTGTGAGGCATCATCGGTACCTTGCGCGTTAACGGCTACGCCATCATGCAAACCTTTGCCCGTTGCGCGTGGTAAATCGCCCGCGGCATCGGTGGTCAGCGCGCTGCTATTCAGGGCACGGTTTGCGGCTGCGCCTACATCACTGGCACGGGTTGCCGCAGTGGTTGTACTCGCTGTTTGCGCCGTGGACAGTTGCTGTGATTGCTGGTGCGGCAGCATCGCCATCAACGCACTGAGATTCGCGAGATCTTCATCGCTTAATTCACTTTTTTCATCGGCGGCCTTCGCTGTTTTTGTCAGCGCGGCCAGCACATCACTTTTGCTGGCAGGAGACAGACCCGACAGTAAATTCTGCATCTCTGCGTTGCTTTCTGCGGTCGCGGTCACATCCGCTTTTGTGCTTTGGCGCGCCAGCAAGTCAGCCAGTTTTTGCGCCGGGGTTTGTGCTTCTTCACCAGAGGCCGCTGCGAGTTTACCTTTCGCCAGCTTGCCACTTAACGCGGCAGCCTGCAGGTCAGCGAGGGTAAGGGGGGCATCGCCCTCCAGGCCTTGCGCACCCGTGCCGGACATCGCGCCGGTGAGCAGAGCGAGGAAGTCCTGAGCGGAATCGCCGCCGGCCTTGCTCGTTTGCGCGCCGGTGGTTGCATCTGATTCTGTAACTAGCAGTTTTTGCAACGTAATCATTCTGTTTTCCTCAGGGACGCTCGCTGTGCAAACTCATCCATCTTTTTCTGATCGAGGCGGTTTTCCGCCAGTAATGCTGCGGCGCTTTGCCTGTCCTGCAGAGTTTGCCAGGCCTGTAAGCGCTGTTTTTTCTCGCGCCAGCAACCGAGTGCGACATCCACTTTCTGGGTCCACTGCGTTAACTGGTGGCGATGTTGTTCTATGGCTTTTTCCAGGGTCTGAATAAACTGCTGATAGTTCTGCCAGCGCTGGTTATCAATGCCCTGACTCATATCATTGTTCAGACTGCTACGGTACTCATGCTGATAATCAATCAGCATTTTTAACTGCTCTTCGGCTTGCTGGCAGCCGCGACGCATTTCGCCCAGCTTCAGCGCTGCGTCTTCAACTTCTTTCTCTGCCAGATCTTTAAGCGTCGTCAATGCGCTGTTTTGCGTCATGAAGTCAGCCTCCACTACATTATGCTGTCGGGAAGATCAGCTCTAACGCCTGCATAGAATCTTCCCACCCGGCACGTTCGAAGATGCCCTGTTGCAAGAAAGCTTCGAGTTGCGGCCACAATGCAATGGCTTTATCCAGCATTGGGTCGCTGCCTCGCGCATATGCGCCAACGCTCACCAGATCGCGGTTACGCTGGAAACTCGACAGCAACTGTTTGAAATTTCGAACTCTTGCGTAATGTTTTTCAGTAATCAATGCGGTCATAGCACGGCTGATTGAGGCTTCGATGTCGATGGCGGGGTAGTGACCTGCTTCCGCCAGACGGCGCGACAATACAATGTGACCATCAAGAATAGCGCGTGCTGAGTCAGCAATGGGATCCTGCTGATCATCGCCTTCTGTAAGTACAGTATAGAACGCGGTGATAGAGCCTCCGCCGTGAATACCGTTCCCTGCACGTTCCACTAACGCCGGTAATTTGGCGAAGACAGACGGCGGATAACCTTTCGTTGCTGGCGGCTCGCCAATAGCCAGCGCAATTTCACGCTGCGCCATGGCATAGCGCGTCAGGGAATCCATAATCAACAGCACATGCTGACCGCGATCGCGGAAATCTTCAGCAATGCGCGTCGCGTACGCAGCGCCCTGCATACGCAATAACGGAGAAACATCCGCTGGCGCAGCGATGACCACCGAACGAGCGCGGCCTTCTGCGCCGAGGATGTTCTCAATAAAATCTTTGACTTCACGGCCACGTTCGCCAATCAAACCGACGACGATCACATCGGCCTGGGTATAACGGGCCATCATGCCTAACAGCACGCTCTTACCAACGCCGGAACCGGCGAACAACCCCATACGCTGACCGCGACCGACGGTCAGCAGGGCATTGATAGCGCGTACACCCGTGTCCAGCACATGTTCGATCGGCGTACGTTGTAACGGGTTAAACGGCTGAGTGATCAGCGCGCCGGTTTCACCGGTGTCCGGTGACGGAAGCCCGTCAAGAGGTTTACCACCACCGTCGAGGACGCGGCCAAGCAGGGCAGGGCCGAGCGGCAACTGTTTTCCGCTGTGTAAATTGTCGCCTGTTACGCTGCGGGCATAGACGCGCGCGCCAGGCAAAATACCTTCTACTTCTTCAAGCGGCATCAGGAACAGACGTTGACCGTTAAAGCCCACCACTTCGCTTTCGACTTCGCGCATTTCCAGGCCATCCTGACGCTCAATAATGCAGGTCGCACCCAGCGGCAGTTGCAGGCCGGTGGCTTCCAGCACCAGCCCGGTGGCACGGGTCAGGCGGCCGTAACGGCGTACAGACGGCAGTTGCGCCATCTTCACTTCAAAGTTATCCAGCGTGGTCAGCCAGCGGGTCAAACGTGCAGTCATCAAACAACTCCCGGCGCCGCCAGACGGCACAGTTCCTGCCAGCGTGTTGCCACACTGGCGTCGAGATCGCCTTCATCGGCGGACACTTTGCACCCACCTGGATGCAGGGTCGGGTCACCGCGCAAACGCCAGCCGTGCAGACTCAGCGTCGCGCCCAGCATCTCTTCAACGCGCTGCAAATCGTCCGGATGGACGCGCAGCTGCGGTTTACCGCTAAACAGCGGCTCTTGCTGCAACAGCAACTGGATCTGTTTAATCAGCGCGCTGTTATCAACAATGGGTACCTGGCCAAGCACTTGACGCGCGGCTTCGAGCGCCATCTGCATCAGGCGGGAGGCGATCACACTGTCCAGCGCATCCAGTGTGTACTGGAATTCGCTGACCAGTTGCTGCATGCGTGCATGCAGCGGTGCCTGTTGCTGGCGCGCCTGGTTTAGCCCCTGCTCGTGACCGGCGGCCAGACCTTCCTGATAGCCCACGTCATGACCAGCCTTGCGACCTTCCGCCAGACCGGCGTTATAACCTGCCTCGTGCGCCTGCATCTGGATTTGCGCCAGTTGCTGTTGTTGCTTCTGCTCCGCAGATAATGCGTCCTCTTCCTCGTCTACAGCCGGCTCGTCATTCTGCTTGTGCAGGGGCGCAAACTCGGCGCTAACAGGAAGGGCAAGGTCATCGGGCTTCCAGACCTTCCACGGCATTTCATTAGACATAGGTATCCTCGCCGCTGCCAATCACCATCTCGCCGGTTTCTGCCAGGCGACGAACAATAAGCAGGATTGCCTTCTGCTCGTTTTCCACCTGAGACAAACGAACCGGGCCGCGGTTGGCAAGGTCGTCGCGCAGGATATCTGCCGCACGCTGCGACATGTTGCGCAGGAATTTGTCGCGCAATGGTGGTTCGGCACCTTTGAGGGCCACCAGCAGGGATTCGGAGTCCACTTCCTGCAGGAGGCGCTGGATGCTGCGGTCGTCCACGTCCACCAGGTTTTCGAACAGGAACATCTCGTCGATAATTTTCTGTGCCAGCTCGCCGTCGAACTCGCGAACTGCCGTAATAACCGCTTCTTCCTGCTGCGTTTTCATCAGGTTGATGATTTCCGCCGCCGTTCTCACGCCGCCCATTTTGCTGCGCTTGAGGTTGGTGCCGTCGAGCAGGTTGTTCAGCACTTCGGTCAGTTCCGCCAGCGCTGCCGGCTGTACGCCGCCGAAGGTGGCGATACGCAGCATTACGTCATGACGCATACGTTCGTCAAACAGCGCAAGGATATCTGCCGCCTGTGCACGTTTGAGGTGCACAAGGATGGTGGCGATGATCTGCGGATGCTCGTCGCGAATAAGGTCTGCGGCGCTCTGCGGCTCCATAAAGTTGAGCGTTTCGATGCCGCTGGTGGTATCGCGGGTTTCGAGAATATCTTCCAGCAAGCTGGAGGCACGCTCTTCGCCAAGGGCTTTTACCAGAACCGTGCGCAGGTAGTCGTTGGCGTTGATGTTCAGCGCCGCGAACTGTTCCGCTTCGTTCTCGAACTCCTGCAACACATCCATCAGCTGCTTGTTGGAAATCTGGCGCACGCTGGCCATCGCGGTACTCAGGTGCTGGACTTCCCGGGCAGAGAGGTGCTTAAACACCTCCGCTGCACGGTCTTCGCCAATGGTCATCAGCAGGATGACGCTCTTGTCCGTTCCGGTAAGATTATTGCTCATGTTCGTTACTCATCCACTGGCGGATGACCAGCGCGACGACGCGCGGATCGTTATCTGACATTTCGCGAATACGTTGGCTCATTACCTCAGCGTTCATGCGCTGGTTAGAACGACGCTGCTGTTGCTGCTCGTCTTTGCTGAGGCGAACTTCCACGGACTCTTCGATTTCTGCACGCGCCTGTGCGGCTTCCTGAAGCGCTTTCGCTTCTTCCTGACGACGTACCAGCTGCGGACGTACAGCTTTACGCCACAGGATGAACGCGACAATCAACACCAGCAGCCAGCGACCGGCGGACATTAACTGATCGATAAACGCTTGCTGTTTCCAGAAGGGGAGTTGACCGCCCACATCATCGGTGGTGTTAAACGGAGAGTTCACCACGTTCAGCGTATCGCCACGTTTTTCGGTAAAGCCCATCGCTTCGCGGGTCAAATCTTCAATCTGTTTCAGTTGGTCGGCAGTCAGCGCTGCGGTTTTGCCATCGGCCAGGGTACGGTAGTTAACGACAACAGCAACCGAAAGACGCTGCACATCGCCCACATTCATTTTGGTGTGGCGAATAGTGCGATCAACTTCGAAGTTGGTCGTTTCGTTATGTGTTGTGTTACGCGGTCCGGTGGTGGTTGTGCTGGTCGACGTGGTCTGACCGTTCTGCTGCCCCTGCGCATTTTGATTCTGCTGGCCGTTCTGCTGTTGGTTCGCATTCGGCGTCGTGATCGGCGCGCTATTCGCTGGCGCAGGCTGGTTGGAGAGTGCACCCGGCACGCCACCCTGATTCTGGCCGCCAATCTGTTCGCTGCTGTTAACCTGGCGCGAACGCATTACTGCCTGCGACGGATCACCGTTCGGGCTGTACTGCTCTTCGGTCTGCTCTTTGTTAGCGAAATCGAGCTGCGCGGTTACCTGCGCGTGCACGTTGCCGTTACCGACGATTGGGCCGAGGATGGCTTCAATACGACGCTGGATACGCCCTTCAACATCGGCTGTGTATTTCAGTTGTGCATCGTTCAGATCGCGACCGGCAGTACCGGATTGGGTCAGCAGGCGACCGCTCTGGTCGACAACGGTGACGTTGCCCGCGGGCAGGCCAGCGACGGCGCTGGATACCAAATGCACAATAGCGCTGATTTGACCATCATCCAGTGCACGGCCTGGTTCGAGGTTCACGGTGATAGAGGCAGAAGGCGATTTCTGCTCACGCACAAACAGAGACGGTTTTGGCATGGCGAGGTGTACGCGCGCGCCTTTTACCGGCCCCAGCGTTTCGATAGTGCGGGCCAGTTCGCCTTCCAGCGCGCGCTGGTAGTTAACCTGCTCGCTGAACTGGCTGATACCGAATTTTTCCTGATCCAGCAGTTCAAAACCCACCGCGCCGCCTTTCGGCAAGCCCTGCTGGGCGAGACGCAGACGCAGCTCGTGCACTTTATCTGCTGGCACTTCAATAGCCCCACCGGCGTCAGAGAAACGGTAGGGAATATTCATCTGGGTTAACTGTGTAACGATAGCGCCACCGTCCTGATCGGACAGGTTGCTATAAAGCGTGCGATAGTCAGGACTTTTCGCCCACAGGACCATCGCCACAATGATGGCAACGGCCGCAGCCCCGGCCACCATTAAAGGGATTTTGGGGTTCGCGCGTAAGCGGTTAATCCACTCAAGAGATTTATTCTGCGGTGCAGTTGTAGCAGTCGCACTCATTGTTGCGCACCTCTTAACTCTGGGCGGATGTTGTTATTTGAGTTGAGAAACAAAACTGACTCCCGGGTCGGCAAACTCGACATTGGTCCATTAACATGGCCCTGCCATTATTTGATGAATCCGAATTTTCTATGCCTCAAATAACCTGGTTTTTTATCGCTATTTACCGCCATTATCTCATTGACAAGCTGTTAACCTTGTCTGGTACCAAACCATCCGGGGAAAAAACATGGCTATACAGGGCATTGAAAGCGTCGTCAGCCAGCTGCAGGCCACTGCAGGGGTTGCGCGTAATCAGAGCGTGGAGAGCGAACCGACAATCAGCTTTGCCGGGCAACTGCATGCTGCGCTGGATCGCATTAGCGACACACAGAATGCGGCACGTGTTCAGGCGGAAAAATTCACACTCGGTGAGCCGGGCGTGGCGCTGAATGACGTGATGACCGATCTGCAAAAATCCTCTATCTCGTTGCAGATGGGGATTCAGGTACGTAACAAACTGGTCTCTGCCTACCAGGACGTTATGAACATGCAACTCTAGTTCGGCGTAAGCCTGCGAAGAGATTGTGCGTTGGGCGTACAGTGCGCGGTAACACTCCTGCGTGCTGAGCGCCCTGCTTTTATTTTGTCCATTCGTCAATAACGTAATTCTGCGCGTTCGCTTCCTTTTCCCTGTATTAATTATATTTACGTATCCATACTTTTTGTTTTTTACACTTCCGGCCGTCCATTATTACAGTGTGAGGGCTGATGATGTTCAGAGAAACATGCCAAATTGATACAGCACTTGCGAGTCTGGATAAAGCCATCGATACGCACTACACATGGCTGGTAAATATCATGGTGGAAATTGCTTCTGCGAAGACTTCGGCAGCTGAAATTATCCCTGCGTCTTCTCATGAATCCTGCCCAGTAGGCCGCTGGTTGCAGTCAAAACCCCGTGCAGAGCATGGAGAAGGGCTCTGCATACAGGCGATCGATCATGCGCATTCACGTTTACATGAAAGTGGCCATCAATTATTACTGGCCGTTTCTCAGGGGCGTGTCTCTGAGCACGAATTTACGGATTTTAAATCATGCCTGCAGTTATTTTCTTCGGCGACTAATGACTACCGAAAATACCTGTTAAATATGCGTAATGGTATTGATGCCTTAACCGGTTTACCCGGCCGAAGGGCGCTCGACGAAACATTTTCTCAGGTGTTACAGGCAGCACAAGGGCGAGCTGTCTATATGCTGATGCTGGATATCGATCGCTTTAAAAATATCAATGATAGTTGGGGGCACCTGGTTGGCGATGCGGTTTTACGCGCGCTGGCCCGGCAATTGCGCGAGTGGGCGCAGGGCTGCGATACGGCTTACCGCTACGGTGGTGAAGAGTTTATTCTTTTACTGTGTGCGGCGGGTGATGAGGAAGCCTGTAAAATCGCGTTGCGCCTGTGCAACGCCATTGCCGATCGCACTATCTATCATGACGATTTGGCGCTCAGGATCACTGCAACCCTCGGCGTGACGCGTGTTCGCACAGGCGAAACGCTAACCCGGGCGCAGGAACGCGCCGATGCGGCGATGTACCGCGGCAAACAGACCGGGCGTAATCGCTGCATGTTTATGGATGCACAGGGGGAGATACGCCATTTCGTCGGGTAAATTCCCCCTCTCTGGTGGGAGAGGGGGGGAGGGTTATTTCTGAATCAAATAACGGATGGTCGGCCCATCCTGCTGAATATCCAGCACGGTGTAACCGTGGTTACGCGCATCAAGCGGGATATTATTAATCGACTGTGGGCAGTCGCTGACCACTTCCAGAATTTCCCCTTTTTTAAGCTGCGGCATCGCTTCTAAAGTTGCCACTGCCGGGTAGGGGCACGGTTCGCCGGTCATATCCAGCCGATAGTCAGGCACAATACTCATGCGGTCTCCTTAACAGGTGAAGTGGCAGGGGTTTTCCGGCGGAAAAAACGCTTTTCCCAGCCAATCACAAACAGCAGCGCGGCCAGCAGCAGAAGGTAGGTCACCAGCAAACCGCCGAGTGGTCCGAAGGTCTTCAGCAAATTGACTTTGTCCCAATGGGTAGCCAGCGCGGGGGAGAGATCATCCCAAAAGTAAGCCAGCAGGGTAGAGCCGATCACATTACCCAGGCCCACCCACCAGTAATGCACCTGGCCTTCTACCGCGCGGTACATCCAGCCCGTTTCGCAACCGCCGGCCAGAACAATACCGAAACCAAACAGCAAACCGCCGATGACGGCATTCGGGCCGGCCCACATGATTTTGGCTTCAACACCCAACTGGACGTAGCTGAAAATGCCAATCGCGCTGGCCGCCATGCCAAAGATAATGGCTTTGGCCATCATAGTGCGACCGGTGATCCACATATCACGGAACGCAGAGGTGAAGCAGATCTGCGCCCGTTCAATCAGTAAACCAAAGCCGACACCGAACAACATCGCCAGCCCCAGTTTCGGCTGGTTCATGGCAGTGAATAGCGCCCAGCCAAGCATGCCTGCAAAAACCAGCACCCCGAGGCGAAAGCGGCGTTTTGCCTGTGCGGGCTTTTGCGTCAGTGGCGAGGCAGCGGAGACTTTCTGCATTTTCACGGGAATGCGGAAAAGCGGCAGCAGAGTAAAACGGGCGCCGAACCAGGAGCCGATGGCTGTTGCTACGGCGAAAAACCAGGCATGCAGCGAAAACTGTGGGATGCCGGTAAAAAATGCCGCAAGGTTGCACCCCATCGCCAACCGTGCGCCAAAGCCGGCAATAATGCCGCCAGCAATTGCTTGTGCAATTCGAATTCGGCTGTGAGGAAAGCGAATTTTAACGTTGTTGGCCCATAACGCCGCTGCAAAACAGCCGCCAAACATGCCAATGATCATCATGCCGTCAATGCGGGTCAACGGTGTGCCATCAAGATGGATTAATTTAAAATAGCCCCACTCTTCAGTATGGACGCCAGCCAGTTGTAACAGCTGGCCGCCCCAGCGGGTGAATTCGCCGGTCACCGCCCAGAACGTGCCTGTGATACCAAAATAGTAGGTAGAAAGGATACCCGCAGCGATAACCGCCGGGACAGGGGACCAGAACTTTATTAAGAAACGGTCCTTAAATTGTTGCCATGACATAATCAAAAAACCTCTGAACTCAGAAGGGTCGGTGGGGAAGAGAAAAAGAACCCGGATAATACACGGGCACCCGTCAAACCGGATGCAAAAAACGGTGAAAACCTGGTACAGATCAAACTTACCTGCACCGGGGAAAGGCTGGCGGCGATAACGCTTTAATGCCACAATATTTTTTTCTTCGCGAGCAGGGCAAAAGATGAAAAAGCGAGTGATCCTTGGCGCAGTTATGCTGCTAAGCGGCTGTATGCAGGTCGATAATTATCAGGCAGTGGTGAAACAACCTGCGCCTGCAGGGTTAGTAGGGTACTGGCAGTCTGCCGGGCCGCAAAGCAAGCTGGTCAGTCCGCAGGCGGTGGCCAGCCTCATTGTGACTGCCAGCGGCAACACCCTGGATTGCCGGCAGTGGCAGCGGGTTATCGCTGTGCCTGGTAAGTTAATGCGTAACGATGGCAAGCTCTATAACGTGACGCAGAATCTTGACGTGTATCGCATTGAGCAGGAAGGGGCGTCGCTGGAAGTTGACGGCTTAACGCTGAAAAAAGTCGATAAACCGACAGCAGAGTGTGAGCAGGCGCGGGTGGCCGCAGGTCTGGATATCGCACGATAAACGCCAGGCCGGGTAGGTGCACTACCCGGCATCACGCTACAGCACTTCTTCCATCACCCATACGCTAACGCTGCCACCGTTACAGGTAAACACGCCAACGCCTTTTTCGTCTGTGCTGACGCTCTCCTCACGGTTGCCGAGGAAATCCCGCCACTTTTTGTTGCCGTAATTTTCACCCAGCGCCAGTTGTTTTTCTCCCGCGTCACCGTTGGACATCACCACTACGCAACCGGGATCGTCGGCGGTTCCGCTGCGGCTAAAGGCGATACAGTTCGGATGGTCAAACCATAATGTCTGTACCCCGTGCGCGTAGCGCTGGCGAGCCAGAATCAACTGGTCGAGTTTGTCGATGATCGGCATATCAACGTGATAATTTTCGCCGTCACCGCCGGTGTCGTCATAGCTTGCGCCGTACAGATCCGGGTAAAACACAGACGGCACGCCGTTTTCCCGCAGCAGGATCAACGCATAGGCCAGGGGTTTAAACCAGGCTTCAACCGGCGCTTCCAGCGCCTGCAATGGCTGCGTATCGTGATTGGCGACCAGCGTGACGGCATGAAACGGATCGGCTTCGACCAGCGTACCCGTAAAAATCTCACGCATGTCGTAATCGCTCCCCTGTTTCGACGCTTCGTGGAATTTCATATGCAACGGGGCATCAAACAGCAGGGTTTTACCCTCGACCTGGGCAATATATTGCTGCAGTTTTTCCACTTCATGCGACCAGTACTCTGCAACAATAAAGAGGGGCTTTGGCGCCACTTCCTGCACATGCTCAATCCACTCTTTGTAGAACCATGCGGGAATATGTTTAACCGCATCAAGGCGAAAACCGTCGCAGTGGGTCTGTTCCATTACCCAGCGCGCCCAGTATTTAATCTCTTCGGTTACGGCATGATTGCGAAAATCGATATTCGCGCCCATCAGATAATCAAAGTTGCCCAGTTCATCATCGACCTGATCGTTCCAGCCCTCGCCGGTGTAATCATTGACAATTTTAAACACCCCGTCTTCATCCGGGTTTTCAATATGGTCGATACCACTGAAGCATTTAAAATCCCAGATGAATCGGGAATATTGCCCGGCGCGGGCAGGAAAGGTGTAACGAGTCCAGGCCTCGCACTCGATAACCTGCTCGTCAATTTGCGTGCGATCGAGCGCATTAACCCGGTTGACGTGGACGGACTCTTTTTCATCAGCGCCCATTTTATGATTCACCACGACATCCAGCAGAACGGCAATGTTGTTCTGTTTCAGCGCGTCGATGGCGGCGAGCAACTGGGCTTTATCGCCGTATTTGGTGGCGATCGAACCGTGCTGATCGAATTCGCCTAAGTCAAACAGATCGTAACTGTCATAACCCACAGAATAACCGCCGGAGGCCCCTTTATACGCGGGGGGAAGCCAGACCATGTTAATGCCAATATCGTTGAAACCCGCGGCGCGCTCACGCAGTTCCGGCCACAGCTTGCCGCCGTCGGGATAATACCAATGAAAGGTTTGTAACAGGGTGGGGTTCTTCATGTTTGCACGCTCCAGAATGTGACTCTGGAAGTATGGATGAGATTTTAAAAAAGCTGACAGAGATCGCATTTTTCATCCCAGCGCAACGGGGCACTGATGATGACTGAGGGAGGAATAGTGGGAGAGAGCGGTGAGTAAGAACAAACCTGGCGGGTGAATGATATTACAGGCTCACCCGCCGGGCATGAGGGTTAAATCTCATTGGGAAAGAGAATGTTTCCGGAAAGACGTCCATATGTCGAATGCAAGTTATGTTGTCGGGATGTTTGTCCAACCAATGTCCGTAATTCGTCCATCCGCTGGCTCAATAGTTCTTTCAGAATGACTTCGTTATCCAGAACTTGTTGCAGCACAGGGCGAATTTGCGCCTGCAACTGAGGCGCAATTTCACTGGCATTCTGGAATTTGGTCAGCTTTTCTACTGCTTTGATATAGCCGACTTCGTGTTCAATAAGCTCGTCCCAACGCCCTTCCTTTGCGAGGATAAGCATGGTACGGCTGACGACCAACAGCTGCTGATAGTGGTGGAGCAACCCGAGATTTGCATCCATTAGTAAGTGTCCCGCGCGGATTGATGAGTGGGGCCAATCTCTTTCCAGGCATCAGCGATGTTGTTCAGCAACGTTGAAACTTCATCAATGGCTGAGAGGTCATTGTGGAGGTTTGCCTGTAAAAGACGTCGTGTCATATAGTCATAAAGACTGTCCAGATTAGCGGAGAGCTCGCCACCAACTTCGTGGTCGAGCCCGGCCCGCAAACCATTGGTAATGATATTTATCGCTTTTGAAAGCGCCTGTCCTTTACCGGGAATGTCTCCCTGCTCAATCAGTATCGCAGCCTTTTTCATGGCGCTTAACGCCCCGTCAAAAAGTAATACCACGAGTTGATGCGGGCTGGCGCTCAGGACGGCGCTTTCCACGCCGACCTGAGCATAGGCCTGAGTTCCCGATTTCGTATACATGTCAAACCTCAACTAACTGGTTTATGCGTTCATTGCATTAAATTGCTGAGTCAAATAGTTACCAGTGGATGTCAGAGAAGAAACCAATGAACTCAAACTGGTGAACTGTGTTTTGTAACGCGCCATCGTCGCGGTAATTTGCGCGTTGGTGCGGTCATATTGATCGGACAAACGTTTCAGCGTTTTGTTGATACCATCAGTCGCATTCTGCACGGAGCCTGACGTCCCTAAAAAGCCGGACAGCAGGTTACTGGCCTGGGTCGCAAAACCGGTGGTTTTACCGTCCCCGGAAAGGAAACTGATCACATCGGCTGATTTTTCGTTCAGCGCTTTATCAAGTTTGGTGCTGTCAACGGTCAGTTTACCGGAAGTATCCTGAGTAATGCCCAGTTGCGACAGGATAGAAACGCTGCTCCCGGTTGCGCCCTGGCTTGCGGACAATACTGAACGCAGGCGCGTCTGGATATTACGCAGTGTACCATCGCCTAACAAGTCGCCGTTGGCGGTGCTTTGTGCATCGCTGCCTTTATCTACCGCGGTGTATTTCGTCTGGTTAGCGATAGTGGTTTGCAGGGAGTTGTAAGCATCCACGTACGCCTGGATTGCAGCCGTCATCGGCGCGTTATCTTTTGTGACCGACAACGTTTCTGGCGAGCCAGACGTGGTCAGTTTATTCAGCGTCAGTGTTACGCCTTCAGGCGCATCGGTAATCGTATTGCTGCTACGGGTAATTTCGATCCCGTTAATTTTAACTTTTGCATCAGAGGCAGCGACCTGTTGGGTCATCTTGTTGCTGGTGCTGCTGGGATTCGTTGAATCGTAGCTAATGTACTGCGCCAGTTGCGCATCATCCGTGGTGATGGTCATCTGGTTTTTAAGGCCGCTATCGCGTGAGGTCAGCGCCAGGTAGTAGCTGCTGTCGTCCGCTTTGATCACACTTGCGGTCACGCTACCTTGCTGTTTGTTGATCGCATCGCGAATGTCTGCAAGGCTGGTTTTATCACTCGACAGCGTCACCGTCATCGGGTTAGTTTGCCCCGGCTGAGAAATGGTGATGGTGCGCGAGCTCATGCTGCTATCACCTAAGTCAGTATCTTTGCTGGCCACTTTCGGGCTGAGCAGAGACTGTGACGCAGCCAGTGAAGTTACGTCGATAGAATAAGTACCCGCCGCCGCCGTGTTAGCGAGCGTCGCGCTAAACGCGGTGTTGGTGCTGGAGACTTTTGTTGCCGCAATGTTCGAGGTGTTTTTCAATGCATTAGCGGCAGTTTGCAGCTTGGTCAGTGACGTTTGTACCACGCCCCAGGCTGTCAGTTTTGCCTTATACGAAGTCTGTTGCGTCGTAATCGGTGTAAGTTTGGTCTCTTCCGCTGTTTGCAAGTTAGCGTACAGCGTGTTGAGGTCAAGGCTGGTGCCTGCGCCGAGCGAACTAATACTTGACATATCTTCATCCTTCCAGTTTTGGACAATCACTGAGGGGATTATCGGCAGCGACTGCGAAAAGATTAGAGGGTTTTTTATAAAACAATGGCGAAATAAAGCTAATGAATAGCGGGCAGTTTAACGCTTTAAAAAAATGATGTTTTCTCCTAAAGGTTACAGAAACACGGTCGATAACGAGGTTGACGGTGAGTAAACCGTAGGCAGATGCCTGAATCTGATAACTTTTTTTTCGAAGGAATTACATCATGGCTGTTATTAATACTAACACCCTGTCTCTGATGACTCAGAACAACCTGACCAAATCCCAGTCTTCTCTGGGGACGGCGATTGAGCGTCTGTCTTCCGGTCTGCGTATCAACAGTGCAAAAGATGACGCAGCGGGTCAGGCCATTGCTAACCGTTTTACTTCCAACATCAACGGTCTGACCGTTGCTGCCCGTAACGCCAACGACGGTATCTCTCTGGCGCAGACTGCTGAAGGCGCGCTGAGCGAAGTCAACAACAACCTGCAGCGTATCCGTGACCTGACCGTTCAGGCGCAGAACAGCTCCAACTCTGCTTCCGACATCGACTCCATCCAGGCTGAAGTTAACCAGCGTATGGAAGAGATCAACCGTGTGACCACGCAGACCGACTTCAACGGCATCAAAGTCCTGAACACCGGTACCGGCTCCAGCAGCTACAGCTTCCAGGTTGGCGCGAAAGACAGCGAAACCATCTCCATCAGCCTGAGCCAGTCTGACACTTATAACCTGTTCAGCAGCTCTTCTGCGACCGGTGCGACCGGCGGTATGGTAAACGGTACTGCTCGCGCCACTTCTGCAGAAGGCTTCGACGTACTGAGCGGCACCGTGACCACTGGCGGCACCACCAACGGCAGCCCGCTGGCAGACATCGATGCGGCCATCAAAGCGGTTGACGATCAGCGCAGCCTGCTGGGTGCGTCTCAGAACCGTTTCGAGTCCACCATCACCAACCTGAACAACACCGTGAACAACCTGTCTGCAGCGCGCAGCCGTATTCAGGACTCCGACTACGCGACCGAAGTATCGAACATGTCGCGAGCGCAGATCCTGCAACAGGCCGGTTCTTCCGTACTGGCGCAGGCCAACCAGGTTCCGCAGACCATGCTGTCCCTGCTGCGTTAATTATAGTTTACGCAAATATGCTTGTGAAAAAGCGCCGCATGTCGGCGCTTTTTTTATGGGCGGCGAGCGAATAAAAGCGACGAAAAATAGCAAAAAATAGCTAAAGAGTTTTATCACCCCGTCGATAACTATTATGACGGTGATGAAGCCGCTGGCGCTTACCGGAATATAAATTTCTCAATGAAGGATAAATATCATGGCTGTTATTAATACTAACACCCTGTCGCTGATGACTCAGAACAACCTGACTAAATCTCAGTCTTCTCTGGGTACTGCGATCGAGCGTCTCTCTTCCGGTCTGCGTATCAACAGTGCAAAAGATGATGCTGCTGGCCAGGCGATTGCTAACCGCTTTACTTCCAACATCAACGGCCTGACCGTTGCTGCCCGTAACGCCAACGACGGTATCTCTCTGGCGCAGACTGCTGAAGGCGCGCTGAGCGAAGTCAACAACAACCTGCAGCGTATCCGTGACCTGACCGTTCAGGCGCAGAACAGCTCCAACTCTGCTTCCGACATCGACTCCATCCAGGCTGAAGTTAACCAGCGTATGGAAGAGATCAACCGTGTGACCACCCAGACCGACTTTAACGGCATCAAAGTGCTGAACACCGGTACCGGCTCCAGCAGCTACAACTTCCAGGTTGGCGCGAAAGACAGCGAAACCATCTCCATCAGCCTGAGCAAGTCTGATTCTTACAACCTGTACAACGCTACCGGTGCAACGGCTGTTACTACTGGCCAGACCATCAACGGGACTGCACGTTCTACTTCTGCTGAAGGTTTCGACGTACTGAGCGGTACTGTGAACTCCACCGGTGGTACTGATGGCAGCCCGCTGGCAGACATCGATGCGGCCATCAAAGCGGTTGACGATCAGCGCAGCCTGCTGGGTGCGTCTCAGAACCGTTTCGAGTCCACCATCACCAACCTGAACAACACCGTGAACAACCTGTCTGCAGCGCGCAGCCGTATTCAGGACTCCGACTACGCGACCGAAGTATCAAACATGTCGCGAGCGCAGATCCTGCAACAGGCCGGTTCTTCTGTACTGGCTCAGGCCAACCAGGTTCCGCAGACCATGCTGTCCCTGCTGCGTTAATCGCAAATTATTTAGTACGCAAAAGCGCCGCTCGTCGGCGCTTTTTTTTTAATGTTTTCCGTAAGATATTTTTCTGCCAAATAAGCTAAAGAGTTTTGTAATCCCGTCGATAACTATTATGACGGTGATGAAGCCGCTGGCGCTTACCGGAATATAAACTTAACCAAGGATAACTATTATGGCTGTTATTAATACTAACACCCTGTCGCTGATGACTCAGAACAACCTGAGCAAATCCCAGTCTTCTCTGGGCACGGCGATTGAGCGCCTCTCTTCCGGTCTGCGTATCAACAGTGCAAAAGACGATGCTGCTGGCCAGGCGATTGCTAACCGCTTTACTTCCAACATCAACGGCCTGACCGTTGCTGCCCGTAACGCCAACGACGGTATCTCTCTGGCGCAGACTGCTGAAGGCGCGCTGAGCGAAGTCAACAACAACCTGCAGCGTATCCGTGACCTGACCGTTCAGGCGCAGAACAGCTCCAACTCTGCTTCCGACATCGACTCCATTCAGGCTGAAGTTAACCAGCGTATGGAAGAGATCAACCGTGTGACCACGCAGACCGACTTCAACGGCATCAAAGTCCTGAACACCGGTACCGGCTCCAGCAGCTACAGCTTCCAGGTTGGCGCGAAAGACAGCGAAACCATCTCCATCAGCCTGAGCAAGTCTGATTCTTACAACCTGTTCAGCACTTCTTCTGCAACCGGCGCAACTGGCGGCCTGGTGAATGGCACTGCGCGTTCTACTTCTGCAGAAGGTTTCGACGTACTGAGCGGTACTGTGACCACCGGCGGTGCCACTGACGGCAGCCCGCTGGCAGATATCGATGCGGCCATCAAAGCGGTTGACGATCAGCGCAGCCTGCTGGGTGCGTCTCAGAACCGTTTCGAGTCCACCATCACCAACCTGAACAATACCGTGAACAACCTGTCTGCAGCGCGCAGCCGTATTCAGGACTCCGACTACGCGACCGAAGTATCAAACATGTCGCGAGCGCAGATCCTGCAGCAGGCCGGTTCTTCCGTACTGGCGCAGGCCAACCAGGTTCCGCAGACCATGCTGTCCCTGCTGCGTTAATCGCAAATTTTGTAGTACGCAAAAAGCGCCGCTTGTCGGCGCTTTTTTATTATGGTTATGGTTTGTTTTTTAGACAAAAATCGCTCAAAAAATATAAAAATAGCTAAAGAGTTCGTCAGTCACGTCGATAACTATTATGACGGTGATGAAGCCGCTGGCCCATGCCGGAATATAAATTTCTCAATGAAGGATAACTATCATGGCTGTTATTAATACTAACACCCTGTCGCTGATGACTCAGAACAACCTGACTAAATCTCAGTCTTCTCTGGGTACTGCGATCGAGCGTCTCTCTTCCGGTCTGCGTATCAACAGTGCAAAAGATGATGCTGCTGGCCAGGCGATTGCTAACCGCTTTACTTCCAACATCAACGGCCTGACCGTTGCTGCCCGTAACGCCAACGACGGTATCTCTCTGGCGCAGACTGCTGAAGGCGCGCTGAGCGAAGTCAACAACAACCTGCAGCGTATCCGTGACCTGACCGTTCAGGCGCAGAACAGCTCCAACTCTGCTTCCGACATCGACTCCATCCAGGCTGAAGTTAACCAGCGTATGGAAGAGATCAACCGTGTGACCACCCAGACCGACTTTAACGGCATCAAAGTCCTGAACACCGGTACCGGCTCCAGCAGCTACAACTTCCAGGTTGGCTCTAAAGATAACGAAACTATCTCTATCAGCCTGAGCTCTTCAGACTCTTACAACCTGTACAGTGCAACGGGCAATACCTTCCAGACTACTGGCCAGACCATCAACGGGACTGCACGTTCCACCGCCGCTGAAGGCTTTGATGTTCTGAGCGGTACTGTGACCACCGGTGGTACCGTTGACGGCAGCCCGCTGGCAGACATCGATGCGGCCATCAAAGCGGTTGACGATCAGCGCAGCCTGCTGGGTGCGTCTCAGAACCGTTTCGAGTCCACCATCACCAACCTGAACAACACCGTGAACAACCTGTCTGCAGCGCGCAGCCGTATTCAGGACTCCGACTACGCGACCGAAGTATCGAACATGTCGCGAGCGCAGATCCTGCAACAGGCCGGTTCTTCTGTACTGGCGCAGGCCAACCAGGTTCCGCAGACCATGCTGTCCCTGCTGCGTTAATTCGCCATTCTTTAAAAAGGCATCCTCGGATGCCTTTTTTTATGGTCAATCGCCAGATATAACCCCTTTTCTGCAAGCTGTTTTTCCTCTCAATCTTTCCTTCGTCGCCCACAATATTGCATAACGACAGGACCGCCTTTTGCCATTGCCCGGCACTCCGCGCCCGGTGATATGAGGATGACAGATGCGAAGCATACTACTCAGCGTTGATAAATTTGACGCCTTTACCCCCCACAGCAGCGAACTGCTCGACATTACCGACGCCTTGCTGGCGGACGGCTGGCGTGTGGATGTAATTACCAGCGCGGCAGGGCAGGCACTGGCCGGGGAAATCGCACGCCTGGAAGCAACCGGGCGCTTTACGGTGATCACCGACAAACAGGGTGAGCCGGAAACGCATTACGACGTTATCTGGGTTTACCGCGGTTTCTTCAGTGAAAAACTGCTGCGCGCGATAGATGAAGGGCAACTGTCCGGGGCGATGGTTTTCCGTCATTTTAGTGATTACAACGATGTCTATATTCCGTGGGGTGTGGCGCTGGAGAACCAGTTTGCCGCGCTGACGCTCGATCTCTCACCGCGTACCTCTGCGCTGTTGCTGCAGACGGGTATCGAACCCGCGCAGCTTCAGACGCTACCGTGGACGGTGCCGGCTGCGTTTGGCCATTACACTCGCACCCGTGAGTCGCAGGCGTTGAGCCGCGTGCTCTACATTGCGGTGAAAATGTCCGCCGAAATGTATGAAGTGCAGCAACGTGTGCGCGATACCGGGATCCAGTTTGAGTGGCTCGATCTCAGCCAGCAGGTGCAGCGCATTGAGCCAGCCTGGCTTGAGCAGTATGACGTTGTCATTGGCAATGAAGACAGTGTGGCAAAAGCCCTGACGCTGGGTATTCCTGTTTTCCTCGTTAACGATGGCTACGTGGAAGGCTATCTCACGGAAGATAACGTTGCCCGACATGAGGCGGAGCACTTCTGCGCCTTATCGCTGCGTGACTGCCCGGACGCTGATGAGTGGGTGGATTTGCTGCAAAACGGCTATGCCAGTGCACTGGCATGGGCGCAGGCGCAGCGCCCGTATTATGCGGTCAAATGGCAACTCGAGGCGGCACTTACGGCCATTTTCGCTCAGAAGCTGGTCGAAAAACCGTTCGTACTGGATGAGAAATCCCGCTACACCCTCAGTTTTCACAGCAAAGCCGTGCTGGCGCAGCAGCAAACCAGCGATTACTCCTTTAATCGCTGGCTGGAAGACCGGCAAATCAGTGATGCCCGGCGTGAAGCACTGCTTACTTTTGCTAACGCATGGCCAGACAAAGCCAGTATTGGCGTGATTATCCTTGGCGATAATGAACACAGCGCATGCACGCTCGCTTCGGTGAAAAGCCAGTCGCTGGCACCGTCCAGTGTGGATGTGGTTGCCGATGATGCCCGTTGGGTTGCGACCGTCAATCAGCTTTTGGCCACACGCGATGCCGAAGCGCTGCTGCTCATCCCGGCAGGCTACACGCTGCGCGACGACGCGTTATTGCGTTTTGCCGAACAACGTATGCAGCAACAAAAGGCGTGGCTATTTTACTGCGACGAAATGACACGGGCGGAGAATGGCGAACCGATCCTGACCCTGCGCCCGGAGGTCAATATCGACCTGCTGCGCGGCCTGCCGTATATCGGTCGCGTCCTGCTGTTTAACCGCGACATCGCCCGGCAACTGGGTGGCCTGAACAGCCAATTCCCGCAGGCGGCGATGATCGATCTGCTGTGGCGTTTTGTAGAAGGGCAGGGGACAGAGGCGCTGGGCCATGTAGCAGAGGTTCTGGTCGAAAGCCCGCACCCGGCAACGCGCTGGAGTGAGACGCCGGAAGTCACTGGCGAATGCGAGCAGATCCTGCTGGCGCATATGCAGCGTCTTGGCATTAACGCCACGCTGGAAGCGGGGCTGGCACCGCAGATCAAACGGCTGCGTTATCACTGGCAGGCTAAGCCGCTGGTATCGATCATTATTCCAACCCGTGACCGATTTGCCTTACTCAAGCGGTGTATTGAAAGTCTGATGGAAAAGACCCGGTACCCGCACTACGAAATAGTCATTGTCGATAATCAGTCGGTGGACGAGGATGCCTGTCGCTTCCTGAATGATCTGGCCGCGTTGGGGATCGATCAGGTGCGTATTCTGCGTTATGACGCGCCGTTTAATTTTGCCGAAATTAACAATGCGGCGGCGCAGCAAGCGCGCGGCGATGTGCTGGTTTTCCTCAATAACGACTGCGAAATCGTGGACGGAGACTGGCTGGACGCGCTGCTGGAGCATGCACTCCGCCCGGAAATTGGTCTGGTTGGTGCCCGGCTGGAATACCACGATGGACGCATTCAGCATGGCGGCTATCTGCTGGGCGTGCAGCATGGCGTGGAAGTTGCTTTCGAGGGCGCCGATGGTCAAAGCAACGGCTTCCAGTACTATCTGAAAACCCCGCGTAACCTCGCGGCGGTCAGCGCCTCCTGCATGATGGTGCGTAAAGAAGTGTTCTTCGCGCTGAATGGCTTTACCCAGGAAACTTACCCACTCTATTTCGCGGATGTCGATCTGGGCCTGCGTGCGCAGAAGCAGGGCTTTCTCAATGTCTGGACGCCATATGCCCGCGTCCGCCATATGGGGGGCGCGACGCGTCTGCTGGGTAATAAATTCCATGTGCAGGAACGCCCGTTACTGCAGGACTATTCCACCCTGCGCCGCGAGTGGCAGCAGGGGCTGCTGGCAGAGCCGTCTTACCATCCGTTAATGCAAAAAATGGGCAAGGCCTTTAGCCTGAGCGCCAGCAGTGCGCGATTGCATGCTCCGTTGCCAGGGCGACCGTTACCGGTGGTGCTGGCACACCACATTAACTGGGTTGGCGGCGGTCACCACCGGGTGATGCAGCCGTTTAAAGCAATGGAACGGCACCTGATGCTTGAAGGCGGGTTAACCAACACCATCCCAGGCGTGATGGAAGTGGCGCAACTTCAGCCGGATGTCATCCTGCTGGAGCTGATTACCGGCAGCCGTTTCCCGGATATCTTTAAGCAACTGCGCGAAGTCAGCCAGGCGAAAATTGTGCTGGAATATGACGACTATTTACTGAATGTGCCGATTAAAAACGGCAACCGTCAGCACTTCCCGCAACAGATGCTGAAAAGTTTCCGGAAAGTGATGGACAGCGCCGACTGGATAGTGGTGTCCACGCAGCCGCTGGCCGAAGCCTATAGCCGTTTCCATTCTGATATTCGTATTGCGCAAAACCGCCTTGCGCCGAATCAGTGGGAGCACTTGCGCAGCGCGCGCGGCGTGGGGAAAAAGGTTCGCGTTGGCTGGGCAGGCGGCAGTTCCCATTCGGGCGATCTGGAGATCCTGTTACCGCTGATCAAAGAGCTGGAAGGAAAGGTGGAATGGGTATTTATGGGGATGAAACCGCGCAATGTACGCTGCGAGTTTCACCCTGGCGTGGCATTTGAAATGTACCCGGAAAAACTGGCGTCGCTGGATCTCGACCTGGCGCTGGTGCCGCTGCAAATCAACCAGTTCAACGAATGTAAGAGCAACCTGCGTCTGCTGGAAATTGGCACCTGCGGCGTGCCGATCATTGCCACCGACATTGAACCTTATCGCTGTGGTTTGCCGGTTACCCTGGTTGAAAACCGTTTCAAAGACTGGATGAATGCGGTTCTGGCTTATATTAACGATGCAGCATTACGTGAACGCCAGGGCGATGCGCTGCGCGAGGCTATCCTGCAAAACTGGTATCTGCGCGATGCCGGGCTGGATGACTGGCGTCAGGGCTGGTTACCTGCCGGGAAATAAAAAAAGGCGCTGCAAAGCGCCTTTTTTCATCGGCAGATTTAGCGGGTTTTCCAGTAATCAACAAAACCCTCTTTACCGAACAACCATTCAGTTTGCAGCTCCGCGTTAATGCTCTCTACCAGAGCCTGGACCTCTCTGTACGGCTTACGCAGCAGCACCCAGGCTTTACTGACAGGGCTATAAATGGAGGACTTGTACCCCCACTGCGCCATCAGCCGCTCCATGCTCTGGTTTGTATGCACGGCAGTATGCACCGGCGTGTCAATGTAGAACCAGTTCGGATCTTTCGGCACGCGTTCCACCACCACGGTATGGATCATCAGTGCCCCGGTATCGGAAACCAGGTCGTTGACCGCATCCAGGTCTGCACGCGTCAGGACATGCTCAAACATGGCCGAGTTAATCACCAGCGACCACGCTTTTTTCTGCGGATTGTCGATATAGTGCTGTTCCGGGTTTCTGACGTACTTATCGTAGCAGGTGATGCCCCGGTTAAAATATTTACGCTGGATATGGCTCAGTGAACCGTAACCGGCGGCATAATCGAGGATGGCACTGTCATCAATAAGACCGTTGCGTGCCAGCAGTTCAACCATCATTGCCTGTGCAAGGTAGGGCGGTTGATTAAAATCGTGCGTCTTGCGCCCTTCTGTTTCAGCATAATGATGCAGGTCGTGATTCAGTTTTTCCCACACCTGCGCGGGTAACGACTGGTGCGTTCGTGAACTGAGAAAATGGCACGCCGGGCATTCATCAAACTGTACGGGAACCAGCTGTTGTGTGAAATTGCGGGTTGAAGGTGCGAGATACGCCTCCTTCACGAAATATAGCCTCATCTCTGTGCCACAAATAAGGCATGTGCTTTTAGACATAACTGTCCTTTATATAATCGATTTGCTGAAAATTGCGGTCCCGGCACCTGACCATCATGCGTCAGGTAGCCAGCTGCGCGCGTGCTGAAGCAAATTCTCACCCCGTAACATGCCATGTTCACGGACCCAGGCTTGCAGCGCATCGCCCTGTTTCCACGTTGCCGGTAAATCGTGCAGGTGCATTTCAATGGCTTCTCGCCATTTCTTCGCTGAACTGGCCACACGGGTGACCGGCAAATCGTTGCGATAGCAGATATTATCGCTGCAAATCACCGCATAGCCGCACGCGCCATACTCGAGCAAACGCAGCGGGCTGAGGTTGCGGTTGAAGAGATTATCGGCCAGTGGGGCCAGCGCGAGGTCCAGATTGAGCGAAGCCAGCCGCTGTGCATACACTTCGCTGGACCAGGATGCGTGATACTCCTTCAGATAAGGGCGCAGTGCCGGCGGGCAATAGCCAAAAAAGATCCAGTCAACCCGGTCGGCAAGCTGGCTGATTAAGGGGTATATCACATCCAGATCGGCGCTGCGTTCCGCGCTACCCACCCAGCCAACGCGCGGCTTCTGCCCGATGCCGCGCAGGCTGGTCAGCCTGGCCCACTGTGCAGGATCAAGGCGTGTAGGGACAACGCGAATATCGTGATTCCAGCCAGCGCAGGTTTCGGCAAGCACATCGCTTGCGACCACCAGACGATCGGCGCTGGCGACCGTGCCGCGCAGAACCTGCTGGAAATCCGCCGGGAATTTTTCCCGTAGCGGCGATTTGGCAGGTAAGGCGGGCAGGTACTCGTCGATATCAAAAACGGTGAAGACCTGGGTCACTTTGCGCAGGCGCTGCAGCCACTCCTGCAGAAACGGCGAGCACTGGCGCGACAGGATCAACGCATCCGGCGCGTAACGCACAATTTCTGCAAACGAGGTGGCGCGGTAGGCGTTTTGTCCATCAGCCAGTGCGGCGGCTTTCAGGCGATCCAGCGGTTGTACCAGCCGCTGTTGCGTCTCCCGGTGATCGCTTAACGGATAGGTAATAAAACGCGGTAGCGGTTTCCAGTGCAACGGCTGCCAGGTATCGTGTTCACCGAGCGTAAACTGGAAGCCTTCGCCCTCCAGCGTCAGATTGGGGTTGTAAGCCGGATCGCTGGCAATCAGCGGCATCCATTTTTCGTACATCGCGTCCTGCTCGCCTATAAAGCGAATGCGCTTCTTCTCCTGCGCGGTTTTGTCCACTTTGTTCTGGCTCACGCTGCCTTCGTGCATCACCATCGCATGTGGCGTCCAGACCGTCAGATACCCGGCTTCGCGCACTTTCAGGCATAAATCGACATCGTTATAAGAGACTTTGAATTTCTCTTCATCCAGCCCGCCCACCTGGTCATAGACCGATTTACGGATCAGCAGGCAGGCGGCCGTCACAACGTTGTAGTTCTGATCAACCTGCAGGCGGTTCATGTAGCCGCTGCGCTCGGACTCACTGCCGATAAACGGATGGTCGGCAGGGCCGCGCAGGCCAAGCACCACACCGGCATGCTGCACTTTGCTGGTTGGATAGAGCAGTTTTGCGCCGGTAATGCCCACTTCCGGGCGCAGGCCATGGTTAAGCAGGTTATCCAGCCAGTTAGCGCTGATGATGGCGGTATCGTTGTTAAGCAACACCAGATACTCACCGCGCGCTTCCCGCGCCGCCATATTGTTAATCGCCGAGTAGTTGAAAGGGTAGGGGTAACGCAGTACACGGATACGTTGTGGATCGATGGTGGAAAGCCCTTCCAGCCATTGCAGGGCTTCCGGGGTTTCGCTGTTGTTGTCGACGATCAGCAGTTCGTAATTCGCGTAGCGTGTTTTTTCCAGCAGGCTCGTGACGCAGGGGATCAGCATCGAAAGCTGGTCTTTGGTCGGGATAATAATTGACACCAGCGGCTGCTGCTCATGCTGGTAGCGCAACGCATACAGACCTGGTTTTGGCGCCTCCACGCGGCCCTGCGGATAACCACGCTGGTGCAGGTGGCGAGTGAGGATCGCCACCTCTTCCGCCTGCGTCATTTGCTGGGGATCCTGTGCGATAACAAAAATTTCCGGCAGATGACCAGCAAACTGAATGCCTTTTTGTTCAATCAAACGCACGATGTAATCGAACTGCCACGCCTGTTGATATTCCGTATTGAAACCCCCTAGCTCGAGCAGGGTCGCACTGCGGAAAATCCAGTGGCGCGCCATCTCCGACGGGTGGCTCAACAGCAGGTCGAGGTTAAAGTCCGGACGGAAGGCCGAGCCGGTCAGTTCGCCGTCAGCGGCCTGGTAAAACGCATCGCCGTACACGGCGTCGCAGCCTGCCGCACTGTCCAGCGCCAGGTCAAACATCAACATGCCGCTGCTTTGTAACGTTTCTCCGGCGTCCAGGCACAACAGCCAGTCGCCGGGGCGGGCGGCAATATACTGATTAACCGCAGTGGCGCGTAGCGCATACGGACAGATGAGCGTCGGTGCTGTTGCGGGCGCTGCTTGCGGGTTTTCGCAAATCACCACCGGGCTGATGGTCAGTCCCACACTTTGGTACGCTGCGATGCTGGCCAGTGTTTTTTCACAGGCAGCGGTGTTGTTGCCCGGTTGAAAAACAAAGACGGTGAGGGTTTGCGTGGTACCGCGTGCTTCCTGAAAAGCCTCCACTAACGGACGATATTGTGCAGGCAGCGTACGCCCAGCAAGCCATTCATGGATTTTGCCGCTGCGAAAATGCGTCAGCGAACGCTGGGCGGAGAGTAACATGGCGTGGTGCAGGTTCTGCTGGCTGAACTGCGTTGGTGCATGCATTGGGGCCACATTGACCCACTGATTCTGTTCAGTATCGCCTTTGTACCAGCCCAGCTCGCGGATCACGATTGGCATGCGTGTATAGGTGCGGGTGACCTGATCCTGGCGTGTCTGGTTCAACTGGCTTTGCTGGTTTCCTGAAATACGGAAAGCGGAAAGTGTCTCAGCGACAAAGGCCAGATTGCCCAGCGCCAGCAGTTTTAATGAAATGGTCATATCGGCCAGAAACGGCATGGCCTCGCCGTTCAGGAGGAACAATCCCTCACCAAACGCCAGTAAATCGTCGCGGTAACATAGGATTACGCTGGGTTCACCAATAAAGTTCACCAGCGTGTCGGCAAAGTAAGCAATGACATCGCGCCCGTCGAGGATCACATCTTCAGCAAACGGCGCGGCAGTGGCGACAATGTCCGCCAGCGGTTTATCGTATTCATCAACGCGTAAACGGCGTGACGTGGCCAGCCGGTTGCCAGGGGCAGACTCCAGTGCGTTCACCAGCCGGGTGATACAGTGTTCGAAGAGGATGTCGTCGTCGTAGAGGAACTTGATGTAATGACCCTGCGCCTCGCGCACGCAGCGCAGGGTGTTATTCTCTTCGCCCAGCGCCGTCTCATTTTTGAAGTATTTTATCGGTGTGGCGGCCTCACGGGCGTAACGCTCGCTGATCAGTCGGATGGTGTCGTCGCGGCTGTCATCGCTGATAATGATTTCGCAATTCGGCCAGCTTTGATTGAGCGCGCTGCACAGTGCGGTTTCGAAGAAATCCGGCTTATACGCCGGAATGATGATACTCACCAGAGCGTGTTCGTTCATTATTCATCCATTGGTTGCGCTTCGCGCGCGAAGCGCTGACTGATCGGTGTGAGGGTATGACTCTGTCATACACTGCCCTTAACTCAGCAGCTAAACATCTCAATTTTTATAGCCCTATTCTGATGATAGTGAGCCGGAAGAGGATTTGTTTAGATTAATTGGCACCGAAAATAGACGTTGTTTTGCCGATCGAAAGTGATTGCTCATCGCTAAGATGAGGGCATTCCTCTTAAATATGCAGGTTCGCTTATGGGCGATAACATCTTTGTCACGAGTCCGCTTTTGCCTCCTCTTGAGGAGTTCATACCCTACATGGAGAAGATTTGGCAAAACCGCATCCTGACCAACGGTGGCGCTTTTCATCAACAGCTTGAAGACGAGCTGGCGAACTACCTTGGCGTAAAACACGTGTGCCTGTTTTCCAATGGTACGCTGGCACTGTTGACGGCATTGCAGGCTTTGCGCGTGACTGGTGAAGTGATCACCACGCCTTACTCTTTTGTCGCGACCTCGCACACCTTGTTGTGGAATGGGCTGACGCCCGTCTTTGCCGATATCGATCCGCAGACTTTTAATATTTGCCCTGAGCGCATTGAAGAGCTGATTACGCCGCAAACGACGGCTATTATGCCGGTGCACTGCTACGGTATTCCTTGCGATGTCGATAAAATCCAACAAATTGCCGATGTCTACGGACTGAAAGTGATTTACGACGCAGCGCACGCCTTTGGGGTTCGTCAGGACGGCGTCAGCATCCTCAATCATGGCGATCTGTCGGTGCTCAGTTTCCACGCCACCAAAGTGTTTAACACCTTCGAAGGCGGGGCGATCATCTGCCACGATGCGCGTACTAAACAGCGCATTGATTACCTGAAAAACTTTGGCTTCGCCGGGGAAACGCGTGTCGTTGCGCCGGGGATCAACGCCAAAATGAACGAAATGGAAGCGGCGTTTGGCCTGCTGCAACTGAAATACATTGATGGCGCGTTAGCTGCCCGTTCGGCGATTTATCAGCGTTACTGTGAAGGGTTGCAAGGCATTCCGGGTATTAACTGGTTTGACGCCGCCGGACGTTTTGACTGGAACCATGCTTATTATCCGGTGCTGGTGGGCGGCGAGTATGCCTTAACCCGTGACGGACTGTACGATGCGCTAAAAGCCGAGGGGATCTACTCGCGGCGCTATTTCTACCCGCTGATCAGCTCCTTTGCGATGTACCGCCATTTAGCGACTGCGTCGGTGGATCATTTACCGGTAGCCAATGCCATCGCAGAACAAATTTTGTGCCTGCCGATCTACCCGGATTTGAAAGAAGCCGATCAGTTGCGGGTGATTGATATCATCCGCAGCCATGCTCAGAAAACGAAAAAGCCCGGTAAATCTGTTCGCCACGTTGCCTGATAAAAAAACGCCGGTTATCCGGCGTTTTTTGTCTCATCCGCCATTAACTGACGACGGTGCGCGTCAACATCGCGACCAGGTCATAGCCATCCCATTGCAGGGTGAAATCCAGCGTTCTGCCAAAGGGTACTATGCGGTCAATACCTTGTGGGCGACGCGCTGCCAGCCACGCATTTACGGTTTCTTTATCAATGCCAAACGTTGCCAGCGTCTGACACCGCTCGCCACAGACCGGCACGATTTCATCCAGTGAACGGGCAACATATTCCAGGAAGAAACCACAATTGCCGCGTAAGTCCATTATCGCGCTATTGACCTCGGGCAGTTCAACGCGCACCAGTAAATTATCTTCACCCGGCACTTGTTTAACGCCCGGCCAGGTTGCGCCCAGCAGGCAAAGCCGTGTCAGTTTATTCACAGCGGCCACCGGCTCCAGGGTGTAAAAGCGTGACGCGAAGGCATGAAAATGTTGCCAGAATACGTCGCGAGCGCTCTGAGTCTCTTTGCCCAGCCAGACCAGCAGCGACGGTGAAGAACAGGCGTTTTGATCGTTTAGCAGCGTGTCGTTAAAGAATGCCTGCGCCAGTTTATCTTTGTGTGCATGCGCCAGATAGCTGTCTGCGTCAATGGCGGCAATGGAGTAGCGGTCGGCAAAAGCGATTTCCCGCGCGCGCGGTTTCAGCGGCGAGCGACGGATCTGCGCGATAGTTTCATCGCCGCCCCAGATAATACGGGTATCGCACAGTGCAGAAAGGGCGTCAGTCACGGACTGCTGGCGTTCATAACGCAGCAGACAGATATAGGGCGCCAGCGCAGGATGCTGCGTTAACGCACCCGCCAGCAATCGCACAATGATCGCCACCTGCGGGTGATCACGCCCCGGTAAACGAACAATATTGGCATTGCCGGTCAGTAAGCCGGTAAACAATGAGTAAGCGAAGTTGGCAGCCACATTGCCGGGGGCGATATGAAAAGCGACGCCGCGGCCATAGCAGTGAGTCAGATCGGCGTAAGCTGCACGCATTTGCATCAGCGAGGCTTCCCGGCACCAGAAACCAAGGCTGATCACATCCGGCCACGCTTTTGCTTCAGCATCGTGCAATGCCAGCCGGGAAAAGGTGTACAGCAATGCCAGAATTTCCGGGGCAAAAGCCGGGTACGTTGCCTGTTCAGGCATCGCCCGCAGTTGCGCTTCGTTGCCCATAATAAAGGTCAGACCGTTAAAACTCTGCTGCATATGTGTCGCTACACCCGCGTAATTCGGCCTTTTTCAGGCGGCCAAGGATCCGGAAATATTTGCCTTTGCGTCCGCACAGGCAATCGTCTTCGCCAAGCAATACGCCTTCGTCTTCTGTCAGCAAAGAGTGGCCTGGGTACGATTCAGGCAACAGCGACAGCACCTGGATGATCCCCGGCTTCCCGACGGGAGCGCAGGAAAAATTCAGGGGATCGCGAATAATCACATCGGAGAAAATCGATGCGTGCAGATGGCCCTGCTCGCATTGCATATAGATACAGCCGGTTTGTTCGACCATGCCGTAATAATCGTGCACCGCAGGTAAACCGCAGACATCCTCTAACCGCCGTGCGAAGTCGGCGGGCGACACGGCTTCATGCTGTAACTTTTTCCAGCCGCCACCGTGGATCAGTAGCGCATTGTTCAGCGCCAGTGTTTTACCGCTGGCGACCAGCGCTTTATAAAAATGCTGCCACACCATAAATGTGAAGCCGAAGAGCAGAATGCGCTTACCCTGGTGTTTTTCCAGGAACGCCTCGATCACCGGCATGTTCAGCGCCATGTTTTCATCCAGCGCCCAGGCGCGATCGGCACCAAACAGCGAAAAGCCAAGAATGCCCGCACCGCGTGCTGAAAATTGCAGACGGTCTTTCAGAACATCCGGGGAGTCGATAATTAACATTGGCAGACGGCTGGCGCCTGTAAACTGGCTGACGATCTTTACCAGCACTTTTTGCTGATGAGAAGCCGTGCTTTTATCGAGAAAGATACGCGATACCTGCTGGCCCGTGGTGCCGGACGATGTCATGGTTTTGACAATCTCATCGTCCGGGATGCTTTTCAACGCCAGCGATTTAAACAGCGAAACAGGAAGAAAGGGAATATCTTCCAGCGTAGCAACAGATGCAGGACGCACGGACTGCGCATCCAGCATGCCGCGATACGCTTCGCAACGTGCATAGTGCTGCGTGGTTAAGGCCTGCAATCGTGCCTGTAATAGCGCACGTTTTTCCTCGCGAGCCAGCGAGTAGGGCGCAATGTTAAGGATCGCTTCAAACGGCAGGGACATAATCTTTCAGCTTATGGTAGAGCGTCTTGCCTGCCGGATTTTTGGGGATCCCGGCAAGGGGAATAACGCGAAATGCCGACGGGTGAAGTTTGCTGATGTCCGCCGCATACTGTTTAGCCGCCGTAGCAAGCGACGCATCGGTAATAAAGATGCACAGCAAGTCATCACGCCCATCGCAGGCGATTGATGTATCCGGAAAGGCTGTTTTGAGCAGTGCTTCCATTTCGTCCAGCCCTACGCGGTTGCCGAATATTTTCAGGAAGCGTTTTTTACGCCCGACAATCCGATAAAAACCCTCGCTGTCGACAGTGGCGATATCACCGGTATGCAACCGGCCGGCAAAATCGTCGCCGAGGGCGAGATCTTCGCCGCGCTCAGCATAACCGAGAGCCACGTTTTCACCGTGGTAGATCAATTCGCCGTGCACCCCAGGCGTGGTCACCGGGTGGTTATCCTCCCCGAGCAGCAGGAATTCACCACCGGGGATAGGCTTGCCGATAAAACCGTAACGCGACGCGGCGTCTTCTGGCGGTAGCCAGGCCATACGCGAAGTGGCTTCTGCTGCGCCGTACATCACGATAAAGCGTTTACCTTGTTGAGCGGCGAATTCGGTGTACTCCTGCTGTAAAGCGGGCGCCAGCTTACCGCCTGCCTGAGTCAGCGTGCGTAAATCCGGCAGATCCATGCGCATAAACCGCAGTTTACGCAGCATCTCCCAGGTGTAAGGCACGCCAGCGAAGGAGCTGGCACGCTCGCTGCGGACAAAATCCCACAGCTCACGCTGCATCACGCTGTGCCCGGTCAGCAGCAGGCTGCCTCCGGCATGAAGATGGCTGTTGATAATCGACAGCCCGTAAACGTAGTTCACCGGCAGACTCACCAGACCGCGCTCGTGGCGATCAATTTGCAAATAATGCGCAATGCTGGCGGCATTACTTTGCAGGTTGCGTTTAGTGAGTCTCACCAGTTTCGGGCTGCCTGTTGAGCCGGATGTCGTCATCAGCAACGCGAGAGAATCATGCAGCGGCCAGGGCGTTAACCCTGTCGTCTTCAGCCGGTAGCTGCCGTCGTGCGGTTGCCAGAGATAGGACGGGCGATAGGTGTCAATAAGCTGCTGCGCGAGTGCGGTATCAAGGGCGTCATCCAGCAATAACGCTACCGCATCTTGTTTCAGACAGGCCAGATAGCCGGTGACGGTTTCGGCCTGGTTACGGCAAAAAATAAACACCAGCGCGCGGGGTGGAATGTGCTGCGCCAGTTCGTCAACGCGTGCGGTCAACTCTCCGTAACTGAGGCTTACGCCACGATCGTCTTTCAGCGCCAGTTGTGAAGCCGGGTGCTGGTGGGTATGCCAGAAAGCATTCATTGCAGTGCGTCCATGACCTGTGCTGTGAGGTTTTCTGCTGTCAGACCGCTTTGCTCCAGCATCCAGCCATAATCGCCCGCATGCGGGTAACCTTGCGGAATACCGAGGGTTAACTGTCTGGGGCGTTGTGTTTGCGCGCCGACATATTCGGCGACAGCGCTGCCGAGACCGCCAATAATGCTGTGCTCTTCAATAGTCACCAGCAGCTTTTTACCGAGATGGACGGTGATAGCGGCTTCATCGAGCGGTTTCAGGGTATGCATATCTACGACTGCGGCATCAATCCCGCGGTCCGCCAGTTGACCCGCACTGGTCAGGGCAACATGCACCATGCTGCCGGTGGCAATAATGGCGATATCTTTGCCTTCACGTAAGGTAATGGCTTTGCCGGGGATCAGTTCAAAATCATCTTTATACACGATAGGTGCGCGCATACCGCCGGTAAGACGCAGGTAGACCGGGCCATCATAGGCGAGTGCGGCCTGGGTCATTTTGACGGTGGCGGTACAGTCTGCCGGGGAAAAAATAGCGATATTAGAGACTGAGCGGAGCATTGCCAGCTCTTCAATACCGTGGTGTGTGGCACCAAACATGCCGGTTGCCAGACCCGATGCCAGGCCAACCAGCTTAACGTTTTCCTGCATGTAACCGAGATTCAGGCGTACCTGCTCTGCGGCACGCAGGGTCAGAAAGTTAGGGAACGAGGTGGCAAAAGGAACATAGCCGCTCGCTGCCAGCCCGGCAGCAACGCCGATCATGTTCTGTTCGGCGATGCCAGTATTGAAGAAACGCTCGGGGTACGTGGTGCTAAAGCGATCCAGACCGGAAGATTTGCACAAGTCGCCGGACAGGGCGACGATGCGATCGTTATCGTGTGCGAGTTCCAGCAGCGCCATGCCAAATGTGCCGCGCGAGCCGAGCATCGCCCAGGAGCGAATGGTAGCGGGTTTAAACTCAATCATGCTGGCCCCCATTCAGTTCATTCAGCGCATCCGTCAACTGCTGAGCAGAGACGCGGTTACGGTGGAACTCTTTATTGTTTTCCATAAATGAAAGGCCTTTACCTTTCACCGTATTGGCGATGATCACTTTCGGTTTACCCTGGTGCGGTGCGTCGAAAGCCGCCTGCAACGCGGTAATATCATGACCATCGCAAACCCGCGTTTCCCAACGGCAGGCGCGCCACAGCGCTTCAAGATCCATCGACATGACGTCGCGGGTGAATCCATCAGATTGCAAACCGTTGCGATCGACAATCAGCGTCAGGTTATCAATGTTATGGTGTGCTGCCATAAACGCGCACTCCCAGATAGCCCCTTCGTTGCATTCCCCATCGCCGACCAGCACATAGGTCTGCCACGTTTCGCCTTTCAGGCGACGCCCCAGCGCCAGCCCGGTAGCAAAGGAGAGTCCCTGTGCCAGGCTGCCGCCCGAGAAGTCGATGCCGTATTCCGGGTGTTTGGTGGGATGAACCTGCAACACGGATCCGTTGATCTCAAACTCATTGAGTTGATCTTCGCTAATAATGCCGTACTCGCACAACGTGGCGTACAGCCCCAGCGCCGCGTGGCCTTTACTCAGAATAAACTGGTCGCGCTTGCGGCTGGTGATGTTCTGTGGGTCATAACGCATGACACTGCCATACAGTGTACTCAGAATGTCGGTCATCGACAGAGCAGGGGAGACGTGTACTCCATCACTCGGCGCGTGGTGCGCCACATTGACGATACGGGTACGAATGCGTCGGGCCGCATCCTGAATTTTTTGCGTCATTTGAGACCACCATCCACGCGAATTGTCTGGCCTGTGATATAGCTGGAGAGATCGCTGGCGAGGAATAACGCCGCCTGAGCAATTTCCGCCGGTTCGCCGGCACGGCGCAAGTCAGCGCCATTTTTGGCATCTTCAACCACTTGTGCCGGCATGGTGAGCAGCATCTCAGTATCGGTAATGCCCGGCGCGATGCAGTTGGCGCGAATGCCTTTCTCACCCAGTTCAGCAGCAATGGATTTTGTCATGGCAATCAGCGCCGCCTTTGATGCGCCGTAAGCAGACTTGCCCGGATTACCATCTTCTCCTGCCGTCGACGCAATATTGATGATGCTGCCATGTTGATGGCGGGTCATCAGTTTGGCGACGTACTGCGTAAAGAGGTACACCGAGAAGAAGTTCACTTCAAACTGGGCGCGGAGTTGCGCTTCGCTGGTCATCTGGAACAGACTGTTTAGCGTAATGCCGGCGTTATTCACCACAGCATCCAGCGGGCGTTTGTCGGACATGATACGTTTGACCGCCAGTTTCATGGCCTCGTAGTCAGTCATATCAAAGCCAAGCGACCAGATTTGTACATCGTAACGGGCAGCGACCTGCGCCATTTCCTGGGTAAAGGCTTCATCGGCTTCACGTGCGTGGGCATAAATATTTGCACCACTGGCGGCAAATACGTCCACCATGGCGCGGCCCATACCGCGACGGCAACCGGTGATCAGTACCGTTTTTCCTTGCATCAACATGTTTATTTCCTCAACCCATGCCGCCATCAACGCGGATGACCTGGCCTGTGGTGTAACTGGAAGCGTCAGATGCCAGCCACAACAATGTGTTGGCCACTTCTTCCGCGAGTCCAGGACGCTTCAGCTCGCAGCGTGACATTTGTCGCGCCATGACTTCTTCAGACAGCGATGCCGTCATCGCGGTACTGATGACACCCGGTGCTACAGCATTGACGCGCACACCTTGCGGCCCTAACTCGGCAGACATTGTTTTGGTCGCTGCAATCCACGCCGCTTTGGCACTGGCGTAAGCCAGTTGGCCCGGATTACCGTCCAGTGCCGAAATGCTGGAGATGTTAATGATGCTGCCTTTTTTCTGGCGCAACATCAGGCGGGCAATGTACTGGGTAAAAGCGATCTGCGAGAAGAAGTTAATGGTGAAGGTTTTTTGTAGCTGTTCCAGCGTCACCATCTGGAAATTGGCATCGAAATTAGCCCCCGCGATATTCACCAGAATATCGACCGGTTTCTTTGCTTTCTGAATCGACATCGCCGCCTGTTTTATCGCGTCGTTGTCGCTCAGATCGAAGTAAACCGGGACGATCTCGACCTGATGCTCAGCGCTCAGTTGCGCAATAAATTGGGTGAACTCTGGCGTTTCGGCCTGACAACAGGCGAAAACATCGGCTCCCGCTTTGGCGAAGGTTTCCAGCGTTGCCTTGCCAATGCCCTGCAGGCAACCGGTGATAACGGCGGTTTTCGCTTTTAGCAACATGGCTTAGTCCTGAAGTTCAACGTCGTATTTCTTCAGGATCTCTCTGCCTTTTTCCCAGGAAGAAAATTCGATGATGTCATCTGTGTCCATCATGATGTCGAATGCATCTTCCAGCGAGGCAATCATCGTCATATGGCCTACCGAGTCCCAGGACGGCGTGTCCTGATATTTGTATCCGGCAAGAATGGCTTCATCAACTTCGAAGGTTTCAACGAAGATGCGGTTATAAGTTGCTAAATTTGACATCGTGTTTCTCCAGAATAGCGTGGAAATTAAATCTGTATCTGTCCCGCGTTATCGCGTACGACCGCGCGGGGGAATAGGGTTGCTTAACGAAAAACTTTTTTATCGTCGTTTGCGCGGATCGCGCGTGCCGGGTTGCCCATCGCAATCACGCCGGCGTTGATATTGGCAAATACAGCGGCACCCATGCTAATGATGGCGTCTTCGCCAATAACCGTGCATTCGCGAACGACTGCATTCATACCAATAAATGTACGCGCACCCACCTGACACTGACCCGCCAGATTGGCATAAGAAGAAATGACGCAATCGTCACCAATCTGGCAGTCATGGCCGAGACTGGCGTTGGGTTGCAGATGCACATTACGACCAATCACCGTGTCACAAGAGATAAATGCCCCGTAACAGACCACGCAGCCTTCGTTAAAGGTGACATCCGCACTGACTTGCGCACCGGGATGCACCAGCACAGGCAACGTAAAACCGGCGGCACGTGCTTTATCAGCTAATTTCTGCCGTAATGCTGGCTCACCCACCGCGATCACCACTTCATATTCATTGGTGTCCAGCGCGTCCAGTGTGACGACAGGGTGGCCTTTAAGCAGTCGGTCTGCGTGCAAATCGTCGATAAAGCAGAATGCGTCCCAGCGCGGGTGGGCGGCGTTGATGTGTTTCGCCAGCTCGAGGACTTCTCGTCCCAGCCCGCCTGCACCATAAATTGCCAGTTTCATCGTATCCTCGAAGTGCGGTATTTCAGGGTATGCCCGGTTATCTGACCGTCCTGCTTGCGTCGGCGAGTCTTGCGCGGGCGTAATAAGAGGCAGTCGGGATCAATGCCCTAATGTAAATGACCAGGGGGTTCTATCAGGGTGGGAATAACCATCATTTTCTCTCGCTTATTAGCGGATAGAAAGCTGCATAAACATTGGTCAACAGCTAAAATTTCAATTAGGGTAAAAAGGCTAGGGGCGGTTTGTTAATAACAGTGACAATACCGGGCAACATTTGCAGAGTAAAAAGTGAAGAATGACGCGTTTTTAGCCTTGCTCATTTATTGCATTGATAATTCGGTGTTTCTTCATTTCAAGAGTTGTTGGATTCATTGCAATTCTTTTATTAATGCAAATAAACCCCCATTTCACCCATTATTCATCCGATTAAAACTACTCCAGAATCGGATAATCATGCCGATAACTCATTTAACGCAGGGCTGTTTATCGTGAATTCACTGTATACCGCTGAAGGTGTAATGGATAAACACTCGCTATGGCAGCGTTATGTTCCGCTGGTGCGTCACGAAGCATTGCGCCTGCAGGTGCGCTTGCCGGCGAGTGTGGAACTGGACGACCTGCTACAGGCGGGCGGCATTGGGCTACTGAACGCAGTAGACCGTTATGACGCCCTGCAAGGAACGGCATTTACCACTTACGCAGTGCAGCGTATTCGTGGGGCGATGCTGGACGAATTGCGCAGCCGTGACTGGGTGCCGCGAAGTGTCCGGCGTAATGCCCGCGAAGTGGCGCAGGCTATGGGGCAACTTGAGCAAGAGCTGGGACGTAACGCGTCGGAGACGGAAGTTTCGCAGCGTCTTGGCATTCCTGTAGAGGAATACCGTCAGATGTTGCTCGATACGAATAATAGTCAGCTTTTCTCCTACGATGAGTGGCGGGAAGAGCACGGCGACAGTATCGAGCTGGTGACGGACGATCATCAACAGGAAAACCCGTTATTCCAGTTAATGGAAAGTAATTTACGTCACCGTGTGATGGAGGCTATTGAATCCCTCCCGGAACGTGAACAACTGGTGTTAACACTGTACTATCAGGAAGAACTCAATCTGAAAGAGATTGGTGCTGTTCTTGAAGTCGGGGAATCACGGGTCAGCCAGCTTCATAGCCAGGCCATTAAGCGCTTACGTACCAAGCTGGGTAAGTTATAGGTCGGTGATTCTGCATCGCCTCCTGGGAAAATGCCGTACAACGCATTGACAACCAGGAGTTATCATGACGGTGCAGCAACCTAAAAGACGGCCTTTAAGCCGCTACCTTAAAGACTTTAAACACAGCCAGACGCATTGCGCCCATTGTCACAAGCTGCTTGACCGCATCACTCTGGTACGTCGGGGCGAAATCGTGAACAAAATCGCGATTTCGCGCCTGGATACACTGTTGGATGAAGCGGCCTGGCAGCAGGAACAAAAAGAGTGGGTTGCGCTATGTCGCTTCTGTGGTGATTTGCATTGCAAAGAGCAGAGTGATTTCTTTGACATCATCGGCTTTAAGCAATACCTCTTTGAACAGACCGAGATGAGCCACGGCACGGTGCGCGAATATGTTGTGCGTTTGCGCCGGCTGGGGAATCATCTTAGCGAGCTGAATATCTCCCGTCAGTTGCTGGAAGAAGGCTTCCTTGATGAAAATCTGGAGCCGTGGTTACCCGCGACCAGCACCAATAATTATCGGATTGCTCTGCGCAAGTACGCGCAATTTAAAGCCCAAATGCGTTTTGCAACGGTGCAAAAAATCGCCGTCGGCGCTACGTCCGATCTCTATTAAGCAACGATTCGTCGCAGGGTGCGGTTATGCGCACCTGCGGCGTTATGCTGCAACAGGCTGATGCTGCTGCCATCACGGCCTGGCGACACACGGCTGCCTGAAAAGGAAGTGTGCCCAGGGTGGGGCTTAACTCACCGGGACATTGTGGTTCGTAAAAAAGGCGCTGAAACCAGCGCCTTTTTTATCAGGCTGGTTTAAGGTGCATAATCAAACCCATACCTAACCTTACCCCGCCTCCGGAGGACCTATGCCGCTGCACAACGTGACCCGCTTTCCCCGTCTGGAATTTATTGGCGCGCCGACGCCACTTGAGTATCTGCCGCGACTTTCTGATTACCTGGGCCGTGAGATTTTTATTAAGCGGGATGATGTCACGCCGGTCGCTATGGGAGGCAATAAGCTACGCAAACTGGAGTTTCTTGCCGCCGATGCGTTACGCGAGGGCGCAGATACCCTGATTACTGCCGGTGCGATCCAGTCCAACCATGTACGCCAGACGGCAGGCGTCGCCGCAAAACTCGGCTTGCACTGCGTGGCGTTACTGGAAAACCCCATCGGCACACGGGCGGAAAACTATCTGACCAATGGCAACCGTCTACTGTTGGATCTGTTTAATGCACAAATTGAGGTTTGTGAGGCGTTGACCGACCCCGTCGCGCAGTTGGAGGAACTGGCGACGCGCGTTGAAGCACAAGGGTTCCGCCCGTATGTGATCCCGGTGGGCGGCTCAAATACCCTGGGGGCCATGGGCTATGTGGAAAGCGCGCTGGAGATAGCGCAGCAGTGTGAAGGTGCGGTCGCGCTCTCCTCGGTGGTTGTTGCATCGGGCAGTGGCGGAACCCATGCCGGGCTGGCCGTTGGGTTAGAGCAGGTGATGCCGGATGTCGAACTGATTGGCGTCACCGTGTCCCGCGCTGTTGCTGAACAAAAACCGAAAGTAGTTACCTTGCAGCAGGGGATTGCGCAGGCACTGGACGTCGAAGCGAGCGCCGATATCCTGCTGTGGGACGACTATTTTGCGCCAGGTTATGGCATGCCGAATGATGAAGGCATGGAGGCGGTAAAGCTGCTTGCCAGGCTTGAGGGAATTGTTCTCGATCCTGTGTACACCGGGAAAGCAATGGCAGGCCTGCTTGATGGTATTGAGCAACATCGTTTCAAAGATAACGGGCCGATTCTGTTTGTGCACACTGGCGGAGCGCCAGCGTTATTTGCCTATCATCCTCATGTTTAACTCGCAACAGCCAGCAGCGATAGTGGATTGATATAGAAATAATGACTGCGATCCGGGTAATAATGTTAGCTGGATCGCATAAATTTGGCTTAGGTGAGATTTTATGCTGGTTGATTAATGACATAGACAATGCAGGGGAATATTTTGGCCGTGACCTTGCCTGACTGAAAACGCCCCCAGATCTTCCATCCTGCCGCCGCTGTTAAAGTCGGTAATAAAACCAACTTATTTCCAGAAACGCCGATATTTTATATTTATAATTAAGTTTTATGTGTTAGTTTATTGTATACAAAATAATGATTATTAAAAACCAGGGGTATTACCGGTCGGTATGCAGGAGAAAGATTTTTTTAACTGGCGTCGCGATATCTTGGCGCGATTCCAGGAGATGACAACCGCGGAAGAAATTTATTCCGAGTTACAGCGGCAGACGCAGCAGCTGGAATTCGATTATTTTTCGCTTTGTGTTCGCCATCCGGTGCCGTTTACCCGGCCGAAGATCAGTGTGGAAACCACCTATCCCGTAGCGTGGATGCAGCACTATCAGGCGGAGAATTTTTTCGCCATCGATCCGGTGTTGAAAGCGGAGAATTTTATTCAGGGACATCTGCCATGGAATGACAAACTCTTCCAGGACGCCATGACCTTGTGGGATGCTGCCCGCGACCACGGTTTGCGCAAAGGTATTTCCCAGTGTCTGATGTTGCCGAATCATTCGCTCGGTTTCCTGTCGGTTTCCCGTAGCAGCATGCTGGCAAAAATGATGCCTGATGATGAAATCGAAATGCGCCTACAGACGCTGGTGCAAATGAGCCTGCTCATGTTGTCCCGACTGGGGCACGAGCTGGTTGTGACGCCGGAAATGAAATTCAGTAAGCGGGAAAAAGAAATCCTGAAGTGGACGGCTGAAGGGAAAACGTCGGCGGAAATCGCGATGATCCTGTCGATATCGGAAAATACCGTCAACTTTCACCAAAAAAACATGCAGAAAAAATTCAACGCGCCGAATAAAACCCAGATTGCCTGCTATGCGGCCGCGACTGGCATGATTTAAGCCGACTTTGGGCAGTGCATGCCAGACAAACGGCTGCCGGAAATATCCGACAGCCGGCTTAATTACTGGCGATAAGCTTGTTTAATTTGTTTAACAGTGCTGGAAAAAACGGCCGCCTGCGTTTCATCTTCCATCTGATCGATTTGTTTTTCCATTTTAATGATGACGCGGCCTGCGTCAGCCTGTCCCATTGCCTGTAACATCAATGTCATCAATGATTTCAGGCAGGAAACTTCCAGTGCCAGTTCCTTTGCATTATCAGCAGTGGAAAAATCAGGTGTGCTCAATTTATTTTCCTCGTTACGTTGCCGCGCCTCTGCGCGACGATCACTGTCAAAGCGCGCGAGTATACCATATTGCCCGCAAAAGAAAGCAGAGGATGTTTTTTATCCTGACAGGGGTTATTAAATTAAACTTGCGATGCATTAAAAATGAGCAGTTATTTTGCCCCGGAAAATATATGATCTATCGAAGCGGGATGAGTTTAATAGTTGTTACAAATTTCATGGCTTAATTATTGATAACGGAAATACATTTTTTCGGTAACTTTATGAAAAATGGCGCCAAAATTTTCCCGCGCTGCGCTTGAAAACAGAAGATGCGTTTCCACTTTTTGTACAATCTAATTTCCAAAAACGAGAGCAAAATCCGGCTGGCACTGTTTTTAGTCATTCACTGTTGGGTAAAAAAACGCTAATATATGGCGAGTTAATTTTCAGCAGCGTTATCCCTATTTCGGAGATACTCCTTTGATCAACGTACTACTTGTTGATGACCATGAGCTGGTGCGCGCAGGGATACGACGCATTCTTGAAGATATTAAGGGCATAAAAGTCTCTGGCGAGGTCTGTTGCGGTGAAGATGCCATCAAGTGGTGTCGCGCCAACTCCGTCGATGTTGTCTTGATGGACATGAACATGCCCGGTATTGGCGGCCTTGAAGCTACGCGCAAAATTGCACGCGGCAATGTCGACACCAAAGTTATTATGCTCACGGTTCATACAGAAAACCCTCTGCCGGCAAAAGTGATGCAGGCGGGTGCAGCAGGCTATCTCAGCAAAGGTGCCGCGCCGCAGGAAGTGGTGAATGCCATCCGCTCTGTCCATTCCGGCCAGCGTTATATCGCTTCAGATATCGCTCAGCAAATGGCGCTAAGCCAAATCGAACCTGAAAAAACGGACTCGCCGTTCTCCAGTTTGTCTGAACGAGAATTGCAGATTATGCTGATGATCACCAAAGGCCAGAAGGTCAATGAGATCTCAGAGCAGTTGCATCTGAGCCCGAAAACAGTGAACAGCTATCGCTACCGCATGTTCAGTAAATTGAACATTCATGGTGATGTCGAACTGACGCACCTCGCGATTCGCCATGGTTTGTGTAATGCGGAGACGTTAACAAGTCAGTGACTGAAGTTTTTGATTCTAAAGCCTTTCTTAAAACGGTTACCAGTAAACCCGGTGTCTATCGTATGTATGATACCGGCGGTATTGTCATCTATGTCGGTAAAGCGAAAGACCTGAAAAAACGGCTTTCCAGCTATTTCCGGGGCAACCTGGCATCGCGTAAAACCGAAGCGCTGGTCGCGCAAATCCAGCAAATCGATGTCACCGTTACGCACACCGAAACAGAAGCGTTATTGCTTGAGCATAATTACATCAAGCTCTATCAGCCGCGTTATAACGTGCTGTTGCGTGACGATAAATCCTATCCCTTTATTTTTCTCAGCGGCGATACTCACCCGCGTCTGGCGATGCACCGGGGTGCAAAACATGCCAAAGGTGAGTATTTCGGCCCGTTCCCCAATGGTTACGCTGTGCGCGAAACGTTGGCGTTGCTGCAAAAAATATTTCCGGTGCGCCAGTGTGAAAACAGCGTTTACCGTAACCGCTCACGTCCCTGTTTACAGTACCAGATTGGCCGCTGTCTTGGGCCCTGTGTGGCCGGGCTGGTCAGTGAAGAAGAGTATGCGCAACAAGTTGATTACGTGCGCATGTTCCTTGCGGGCAAAGATGATCAAGTGCTTACGCAGCTTATTGCCCGCATGGAGAAAGCCAGCCAGGCACTGGAGTTTGAGGAAGCCGCGCGGATCCGCGATCAGATTCAGGCCGTTCGCCGGGTCACTGAAAAACAGTTTGTTTCCAATAATGGCGACGACCTGGATGTCATTGGCGTGTCGTTTGATGCCGGTATGGCGTGTGTGCACGTACTTTTTATTCGCCAGGGTAAAGTGCTTGGCAGCCGCAGCTACTTCCCGAAAGTACCGGGTGGCACGGAGCTTGGCGAAGTGGTGGAAACCTTTGTTGGCCAGTTCTACTTGCAGGGGAGCCAGATGCGCACGTTGCCAACGGAGATCCTGCTCGACTTTAATCTCAGCGATAAAACTCTCCTGAGCGACTCATTATCGGAACTGGCGGGACGGCGCGTTAACGTGCAGACCAAACCGCGCGGTGACCGGGCGCGTTATCTTAAGCTTGCACGAACCAATGCGGCTACAGCGCTCAGCACTAAGCTTTCTCAACAGTCGACTGTGCATCAACGCCTTGCAGCGCTGGCCAGCGTGCTTGAACTGCCTGAAATAAAGCGTATGGAGTGTTTTGACATTAGCCACACCATGGGTGAACAAACCATTGCCTCCTGCGTGGTGTTTGATGCAAACGGTCCGCTGCGTGCCGAGTATCGCCGCTACAACATCACCGGCATTACGCCGGGGGATGATTATGCCGCGATGAATCAGGTGTTGCGTCGTCGTTATGGTAAGGCCATCGAAGAGAGTAAAATCCCGGATGTTATTTTAATCGACGGCGGGAAGGGACAGCTTGGTCAGGCAAAAGCGGTGTTTGCCGGGCTGGAGGTCGAGTGGGATAAAGACAGACCGTTGTTACTGGGCGTGGCGAAAGGGGCAGATCGCAAAGCCGGGCTTGAGACGTTGTTCTTCGAGCCGGAAGGCGAGGGCTTTAGCTTGCCGCCGGATTCACCCGCGTTGCATGTTATTCAGCACATTCGTGACGAGTCCCACGATCATGCGATCAGCGGGCACCGAAAAAAACGTGCGAAAGTGAAAAATACCAGTACGCTGGAAACGATTGAGGGTGTGGGTCCCAAACGCCGGCAAATGCTGCTGAAATATATGGGCGGCTTGCAAGGTTTACTCAATGCCAGCATTGAAGAAATCTCAAAAGTGCCGGGGATCTCTCAGGCGCTGGCAGAAAAGATCTACTACTCGTTGAAACATTAAGGGCTCTGTAGCACCATAGAGCGAATATTCACGGACAACAGACAGTTAACGCCGCTATGCGATTCAATATCCCTACGTTGCTCACCCTTTTTCGCGTCATCCTGATCCCGTTTTTCGTGCTGGCGTTTTATCTTCCTTTTCAGTGGGCTCCGTTTGTCTGCGCCCTGATTTTTTGTTGTGCCGCCGTCACCGACTGGTTTGACGGCTTTCTGGCGCGCCGCTGGAACCAAAGCACGCGTTTTGGCGCTTTTCTCGATCCGGTTGCGGATAAGGTGCTGGTAGCGATTGCGATGGTACTGGTTGCTGAGCATTATCACAGCTGGTGGGTTACGTTACCGGCTGCCACGATGATTGCCCGCGAGATCATCATTTCCGCATTGCGTGAATGGATGGCCGAAATGGGTAAACGCAGCCGTGTGGCGGTGTCCTGGATCGGTAAAGTCAAAACGACATCGCAAATGGCGGCGTTGGTGTGGTTGCTGTGGCGTCCCAATGTATGGGTAGAATACGCCGGGATTGCGCTGTTCTTTGTCGCTGCGGTGCTGACGCTGTGGTCCATGTTGCAATACCTGAACGCGGCGCGCGGCGATTTGCTTGAACAGTGATCGTTTCGTTGTAATTTTCAGCAAACGATCCGCCTTTTGAAAAATATCGTTGACTCAGTGCGTCAGGTAAGTAGAATGCAACGCATCGGAAGGCAGCGTAGCTCGCCAGAAGATAATAAAATCAAGTGATTACAACAAGCTTGATAAGCGGGAATAGCTCAGTTGGTAGAGCACGACCTTGCCAAGGTCGGGGTCGCGAGTTCGAGTCTCGTTTCCCGCTCCAGTTTAATGCATCGGCTGTTTTAGCGGATGCCGGCTGAAAAGCCTGAAGAATCTGGCGCGTTAGCAAAGCGGTTATGTAGCGGATTGCAAATCCGTCTAGTCCGGTTCGACTCCGGAACGCGCCTCCAATTTCTTCCCGAAGCCCGGATGGTGGAATCGGTAGACACAAGGGATTTAAAATCCCTCGGCGTTCGCGCTGTGCGGGTTCAAGTCCCGCTCCGGGTACCATTGGGAAAGAACAGAATAATCAAAGCAATAAGCAGTGTCGTAAAACCACCGAAAGGTGGTTTTTTTGTATCTGTTATCTGGCAGATATAAAAAAACCGCGCAGAGCAGCAAACTCCCGCGCGGTTTGTCCTCGTCTGTTAACCCACCTCGGGTAGCACACCCGCAACGATGGCGAACTGAATCGCAATAATCGCTATACCGCAGGCAAAAATCAGGCATAGCGCCGGTTTGCCCCCCAGCACGCGGTAAGCGCTGTGCGGATGATGCTTACGGCTTTGCCAGGCCAGCATTGACGGCAGCAACAGTGCCAGTACGGAAAGCGCCACACCGGCATATCCCAGCGCCATAACAAAACCTCGCGGGTAGAAGAGGGCAAAGGCCAGCGGCGGCAGGAAAGTGATAAAACCGCTTTGCAGGCGACCGAAGGCGTTATTACGCCGCTGGAACAAATCTGCGAGATAGTCGAATAACCCAAGCGAAACGCCCAGGAAAGAGGTCGCCAGCGCCAGGTCTGCGAACAGGTGCACCGCAAGCTCCACATGTGGCGATGCGACCACTTCACGTAAAGCTTGCAGTAACCCATTTAATCCTGCCTGAGTCGCGAGTAAGCCCATAAAAGTGGAAGAGCTGATACTACCCAGCGTTGCCAGTTGCCAGAAAATATACGCAACCAGCGGGATTGCGCTGCCCGTGATAAAGATCATTCGCAGTTTACGAATGTTTCCGCCCATATAACTGACAATACTCGGTACACTGCCGTGAAAGCCAAATGAAGTGAAAATCACCGGCATCGCAGAAAGCGCCAGACCCTTTTCCAGCGGCATTGTCAACAAATTGGCCTGGTGAACATGCGGCATCAACAGCACCAGCATCAACACCAGGAAGAGTATTTTGGCGCTGAATAAAAAGCGGTTGAACAAATCGACCAGCGATGTTCCCACGCAGACAACCCCGCCTGCCACCAGGGTGAAGATCATTACGCCCGCCACGGGGGAAAGATTAAGCGCAAGCCATTGATTCAGGCTTGAAGCCAGTAATTCCCCGGCACCGCTGATATAAGCCGCTGTCAACGCGTACATCAAAAACATCATGCTAAAGCCGGTGATCCACTGACCGTAGCGTCCTAAATAGCGATGCGCGAGCGAACCTAAGCCGGTGTCTGCTGGCACATGTTGGTAAACTTCCAGCAGTAACAGGGCGGTGTAACACATCACAGCCCACAGGGTGAAAAGCAAAACCAGCGTCGTGGTAAAGCCCACGCCAGCTGCCGCCAGCGGCATCGCCAGCATTCCGGCACCAATCGTGGTACCCGCTACGATAAAAACACTCCCAAGTGTTCGATTTTTCACGCTTTCCTCTGAAATAAAACGTATAGCCCAATCAATCTGCGGCGCAGAGTAAGGGAATTCAGTGATTTCGTCAAACGGCCGTTACAATGGGTGTAATTTATTCTTTACGGTTCGAGGCAATGTATTTGCCTCAAGGGACCCAAGAGTTTAACCACTTCATCAGGGGGATGTTTTTTGCCCGCCATTCTTCATGGCATAAAAAGCAGTGGTAAGTTTTCAAAATAATGAGAAAGGTGATAGGGAGTACGAATCCCTTTACAGCACATTGGTCTCGAGGCGGAAATTTGCTGTGCCACGGTCACTGAATCATTCGCTGGCATGACGGGCCAATGGAATGACCAGAATGGCGTGGGGAGAAGGATATGGGCACCTGGGGCATTTACTCGGTTATTGACCCGGTGGATGAGACGTTTGCCGAGGGAGCAGAAGAAGATGCCTGGATTATTGAAAATGTCGACTGGCTGACCGATGTCTTCTGTGTGCATGGCATTGCGCTGGAGACGGAAAATTATCGCTATTTTTACCGCGCAGTAAATCAACAGGACGGGCGCTGCACACGTGGCGCCGGATGTATGTAAACCTGTTTTAACGCAATGTTCGTAAGCAAAGAGGTGTCTATGATGCACCTTTTTGCGAGGGCTATTTATGGCGTCAATTCACGGTCATGAAGTATTGAATATGATGATTTCTTCAGGCGAACACTATTCACATGAGAGCCTGGTAGCGGCAATCGTTGCCCGCTTCGGTGCGGAGGCGCGTTTTCATACCTGTTCAGCAGAGGGGATGACGGCGAAGGAGTTGGTGCTGTTTTTGGCCGCAAAAGGAAAGTTTATTCCCGTCGAAGAGGGGTTCTCGACGCAAGAAAGTAAAATCTGCCCGCATTAATAAAAAAGGCGGTAAAGCAAACTTTACCGCCATGGTAATTAATTCTGTGCGTCGAGCGTCGCCAGTTCTTTATCGACGAAGTAAAGGCCTTCGCCGCTTTTACCCACCAGAGATAATTTATCAATAACGGATTTAAACAGTTTCTCTTCTTCATGTTGTTCCGCAACATACCATTGCAGGAAATTAAAGGTCGGATAATCCTGCGTGGTCATTGCAACATGCGCCAGCTCATTAATTTTCTGCGTGATCAGTTGTTCGTGTTCGTAAGTCGCGCGGAACAAAACATCCAGCGATGCATAATCCGCAACCGGCGAGTCAATGGTGCTGATGCGCGGCAGGCTGCCAGTATCGGTCAGGTAGTCGAACAGGCGTTGCATATGCGTCATTTCTTCCTGAGCATGGCGACGCAAAAACGCGGCAGCACCTTCAAAACTATGGAAGCTGCACCAGGCGCTCATTTGTTGATAGAGCAGGGAAGAAAACAGTTCCAGATTCATTTGTTCATTTAATTTTTCAATCATCTCTGCTTTTAACATGGTGCGGCTCCGGAATTTATAATGGTGATTAGCAGCGGCCACTATAATTTGTTATTTAATTATTTGCAAAAGGTAAAATAAAAATTAAGTCTCGAAAAAAAAGAGAATGAGAATAAAACGCATTGCAGGAAATAATATAATTAAATGAGAATTGTTTTGATTATTAATAAAAGAAAAAGCCAGCATTGTTATGCCAGCTTTTAGCGATTACCAGGTTGCCGTGCCGTGATTAAAAGCCATGCCCCGGCACTGATACTGGATAGTGACCTTGGTGTTCATGCAGACAGAACCGCTAATCAGACTACAGGTTTCGACTGGCCTGCCATACGACACGGCAGTGGCATAGCCCATCTGCTGGCACTGTTTGTTGGCAGTGCTTTGCGCGGCGCTTTGGTCGTAACTCGCGGTTTGCAACATCTGCTGGTTGAAACTGAGCCGCACCAGACCGCTGATGGGATCCACTTCACTGACTTTCGCCTGTTTGGTAAAGCTACAGCCACTGAGCATTATCAGTGAAGCCGCAATAACTATTTTTTTCATCAAATCGCCCTGATTCATTTTGGCATCTTCGCATCTTATCGTGTTGATGTAGAGGCAATCGGTGGAATAACCTGCAGAACCTGCATTACTTATCGTAACGGGGGCGATTTGCGTCCTAACCATAATAGTGCCTTAACTCCCCGGCGCTCCTGCGTCGCTATTGAAGACAGCCCGCGCGTTAACGCTTTCCGTCAATGGGATCTTCCTCACAACCCATCAAAACTGTGAGCCGCCCTTTGATTTTTAAAACCATTTTTCATTAAATTTGAAAGTATGTTTGTCAGGTAGTAAGGTTTATGCAACCTTTGCTATCTGAAGTCTGTTCACAGGAGATAAAAAATGAAAATCGCACTGATGATGGAAAACAGCCAGGCTGCTAAAAACGCCATCATCCTGAAAGAACTTAAGAGTGTTGCTGACGAGAAAGATTTCCCGGTATTCAACGTGGGGATGAGCGACGAGAACGATCATCATCTGACCTACATCCATCTTGGGATTATGGCCAGTATCCTGCTGAACGCGAAAGCGGTGGACTTTGTGGTGACCGGTTGTGGTACCGGGCAGGGCGCGCTGATGTCCCTGAACATTCACCCAGGTGTGGTATGCGGATATTGTATCGATCCGGCTGACGCCTTCCTGTTTGCCCAGATCAACAACGGTAACGCGCTGGCGCTGCCATTTGCCAAAGGTTTCGGCTGGGGCGCGGAACTGAACGTACGCTTTATTTTTGAAAAAGCGTTTACCGGTCGCAAAGGCGAAGGCTATCCGCCGGAGCGTAAAGAGCCACAGGTACGTAACGCCGGTATCCTGAATCAGGTTAAAGCTGCAGTAGTGAAAGAGAACTACCTTGATACGCTGCGCGCTATTGACCGCGATCTGGTGAAAACAGCGGTTTCCGGTGAACGCTTCCAGCAGTGCTTCTTTGAAAATTGCCAGAGCAAAGAGATCGAAGCGTTTGTGCGCGAAATCCTTGCCTGATGTAAAAAAGCCGCAACGTCTGTTGCGGCTTCTCTTCCTTACTCACTCACTACGCTTTTTTCTGCGACACCGTGCTGCCAGCATGCTTTGTCAGCCGCAGTGTATCCACCATGCCGACCAGGCAAATCAGCGCAATAAAGACAAATGCCAGACGGAAACTGCTTCCCTCAATAGCGGTCATATTCAGCCATGCGCTGACATGCTCGCCAATACGAATACCTATTGCCCCAAGCGTAATGCCAAGGCCAACCGCAAGTTGTGTGGCGGTACTGAATAACGTGTTGGCGTAACTCATCTGTGCGGAGGGCACATCGGCGAATGCCAGGGTGCTCACCCCGGTAAACTGAATAGAACGAAACACGCCGCCAAGGTAGAGGATCAAAAAAGTTAGCCACACTGGGGTGTGGGAGGTCAGCAGCGCGCAAGCCAGTAACGCCAGCACGTTCAATGCGCCATTAATCAGCAGCAACTTTTTAAAACCCAGCCAGCGAATCAATGGTGTGGTTGCGGGCTTAATACTGAGATTCCCGGCAAAAACCGCCAGCACTAACAACCCGGCATGGAACGGATCCATTCCGAAGCCCACCTGGAACATCAGAGGTAGCAAAAACGGCACGGCACTGATAGATGCGCGAAATAACGAACCGCCATACAAAGTTACGCGAAACGTCGGGACTGTCATGGCGTCCAGGCGGATCATCGGCCAGCGCGCACGCCGGAAATGGCGCAAAGTAAAGGCCAGCGTAACGCCACCCAGCACCAGCAGACCTGCAGTCAGTAGGCCCTGGGGATGTTCTGACCCGAGGGCTTCCATTGCATAGACCAGGCTGACCATGGCCACAGCCGTGGCAATAAAGCCCGGTACATCGAACGGGCGTCGCTCTTCTTCGCGAATGTCAGGGATAATCCGCAACGCCAGCGCAATAGCCAGTACGCCAAGTGGGACATTAATAAAGAAGATCCAACGCCAGTCGGCATAGTGAGTAATAAAACCGCCGAGCGGTGGACCAATAATCGGCGCAACCAGCGCTGGCCACGTCAGGGTGGCAATGGCTGTGATCAGTTGATGTTTTGGCGTGGTGCGCAGTACCGCAAGCCGACCAACAGGGACCATCAACGCGCCACCAACCCCCTGCAGAATGCGCATGGCCACGAACATGTCGGCGCTGGTAGACAGCCCACATAACACCGAGGCAAGGGTAAAAATGAGCAGCGCCATAGAAAATACATTGCGTGCGCCAAACCGATCTGCAATCCAGCCACTAGCGGGGATCAACACCGCCAGAGTGATCAGATAAGCACTAATACCAATATTGAGCGCCACGGCTTCGACGCCGAAGCTTTTTGCCATATCCGGTAAGGCGGTGGCGATCACCGTGCCATCAATAAACTCCATAAAGAAAGCGCCGGCGACCAGGAGCGCTGCGGGAGAAAGACCTGCTGTCTTTCGCGAAAGGGTACTTTCACGCATGTTGTGATCTGCCATTTAAAAAAAGTTGAGAATACTAAAGAAATTTTTAGCGAGCTAACTCTCAGATTTATAATCCTATTTTTAACAAAGCTACTGCATTTTCATTTTTTGAAACGTGATTTCTATCACAGAAGACTTGATTTATGTGATAGAGGTCATATTATGTGCACATAGAGACGTAACACCTGCATAACAAATCGCCGGAGCAACACATGAAATTGCGTAAAATCCTGAAACACATGTTCGAAACCTACTGCAAAACTTTCAAAGACGTACCGCCAGGCGCTATGTTCTGATGATAAAGAAACCTGCTGAGGCAGGTTTTTTTATGCCTGCAATTCACCGCCACGAATGCGCAAAACTACTCTTAACCTGCGATTCCCGGTACTATGACGCCCTTTCGTAAAGGAGCCTCATATGACGCAGAATTTTTCAGAAGATCAGGAACTGGTGTCCGATATCGTTGCCTGCCAGTTAGTGATTAAGCAGATCCTCGATGTCATCGACGTTATCGCGCCGGTAGAAGTACGTGAAAAGATGGCCAGCCAGCTTAAAAACATCGATTTCTCCAGTCACCCTGCCGCCGCCGATGCGGTGACACGTCGTGCTATTCAAAAAGCGATTGCCTTAATTGAACTGAAATTTACCCCGCAAGGCGAAGCTCACTAAATCGCAGGTGCTTCCTGCCATCCTTCACGCTGACTGCCCACGTTGTGACGTGTCTATGATTTTTGAAACGTTGTTTTGATCAACAATAAACTCCGTTTGGTTAATCAATCTTCAACGTGAGGAGTCAGAAATGAAAAAAGTGGCGGTGTTGTTGGCGCCCGGTTTCGAAGAGGCTGAGGCGATTATCAGCATTGATATTTTGCGCCGCCTGAATATTGAAGTGGAAACGCTGGCCTGCGCGGAGTCACGTGCAGTGGTCAGCTACCACAACATTCCTATGGTGGCGGATAGCACCCTTACTGAACGCATAAATGCACTTTACGACGCCGTGATCCTGCCAGGCGGCCCCCAGGGAAGCGTGAACCTTGCTGCTAACCAGGAGGTGTTGCAGTTTGTTGAACGCCACGATGTTGCAGGCATGCTGATCTGCCCAATTTGCTCTGCTGCTGCGCGGGTGCTGGGGGGCAACGGTTTACTGAAAGGGCGGCGTTATGTCTGCTCTGGTGAGTTGTATGAAACCGTGCGTGATGGCGAGTATGTAGACGCACCGGTGGTCGAAGATGGCAACATGATCAGCGGCAAGGGATTAGGCCTGGCGTTTGATTTTGCCTTTACTGTCGCTTCACGTTTGCTGGGCGATGAAATCGCGGCGCGAGATCACGCCGATCATATCTACTATAGCTGGTAATTTTTCCGCCCGGATGCACCCTGTATCCGGGTACAAGGATAAGCTGGCTGACGTTATGGATAATCCTGCTTTTACCTGCCGCATTTGTCCGACAAAAACGCCTGATTTTATGTGAAATATCGCTGAATTTATGTACGGAATTACTGTAATTCTGCGGTGTGATGGCGCTCTCCTATGGAGAATCAATTTCCCGCTAAAACTATTTCCAGCACCAGCGTCCAGGGAAACATGGTCGCTAATGCCTTGTTTTATGAACTTTTAAAGAAACCTTTATTTGATTTCCCCTACATAAAAGAAAGCTAAAGCTGGAGTTTACCATGCACAAATTCACTAAAGCGTTGGCGGCCATCGGCCTGGCTGCCGTTATGTCACAATCCGCTATCGCTGAAACCATGAAGCTGGGCTTCCTGGTGAAGCAACCAGAAGAACCGTGGTTTCAAACTGAATGGAAATTCGCCGATAAGGCAGGCAAAGATTTAGGTTTCGAGGTGATCAAAATTGCCGTGCCGGATGGTGAAAAAACGCTGAATGCCATCGACAGCCTCGCCGCCAGTGGGGCGAAAGGCTTCGTCATTTGTACACCTGATCCAAAACTGGGTTCGGCAATTGTCGCCAAAGCCCGTGGTTACGACATGAAAGTCATCACCGTTGATGATCAGTTCGTTAATGCTAAAGGCGAACCGATGACCACCGTGCCGCTGGTCATGATGGCCGCAAGTGAAATCGGTGCCCGCCAAGGCCAGGAGCTGTATAAAGAGATGCAAAAACGCGGCTGGAACGTCAAAGAGACGGCGGTAATGGCGATCACAGCCAATGAGCTGGATACCGCGCGTCGCCGTACGACGGGCTCAATGGATGCATTGAAAAAAGCCGGTTTCCCGGAAAAACAGATCTACCAGGTGCCTACCAAATCTAACGATATCCCCGGCGCTTTTGATGCCGGTAACTCGCTGCTGGTGCAACACCCTGAAGTCAAACACTGGCTGGTGCTGGGCATGAATGACAACACCGTGCTTGGCGGAGTGCGTGCGACCGAAGGGCAAGGCTTTAAAGCCGCTGATGTTGTTGGCATTGGCATTAATGGTGTGGATGCGGTAAGCGAACTGTCTAAAGCGCAGGCCACCGGCTTCTTTGGTTCTCTGCTGCCAAGCCCGGATGTGCACGGTTATAAAACCAGTGAGCTGCTGTACAACTGGGTGACCAAAGGCGTAGAGCCGCCGAAATTCACAGCGGTGACAGATGTGGTACTGATCACCCGCGATAACTTCAAAGAAGAGCTGGCGAAAAAAGGACTGTAATTCTCTGTTGGTTGTGCTCCCCGCTTAAGCGGGGAGCCAGAGGTCCAATGAACTGCTTCACGGAGACGTTATGCAACAGTCTACCCCTTATCTCTCGTTTCGCGGCATCGGCAAGACGTTTCCCGGTGTCAAAGCGCTCAGCGAGATCAGTTTTGATTGCCATGCCGGGCAGGTTCATGCCCTGATGGGCGAGAACGGCGCCGGTAAATCGACGCTGTTAAAAATACTCAGCGGCAACTACGCACCGACTACCGGCACACTGGCCATTAAAGGCGAAGAGGTGTCCTTCGCCGACACCACCGCGGCACTCAACGCGGGTGTGGCGATCATTTATCAGGAGTTACACCTGGTGCCGGAAATGACCGTGGCCGAGAACATTTATCTTGGTCAGCTACCTCATAAAAGCGGCATCGTGAACCGCTCATTGCTGAACTATGAAGCGGGACTGCAGCTGAAACATCTTGGGCTGGATATCGATCCACAAACGCCGCTGAAATATCTCTCTATTGGGCAGTGGCAGATGGTCGAAATCGCCAAGGCGCTGGCCCGCAATGCCAAAATCATCGCCTTCGATGAACCGACCAGTTCGCTCTCCGCCCGCGAAATAGACAATCTTTTCCGGGTGATCCGCGAATTGCGTAAAGAGGGGCGTGTGATCCTGTATGTCTCGCACCGCATGGAGGAGATTTTTGCCCTCAGCGATGCCATTACCGTCTTCAAAGATGGCCGCTATGTCCGCACCTTCACCGATGTGCAGCAGGTCAGCCATGATCAGTTAGTGCAGGCGATGGTCGGCCGTGAACTGGGGGATATTTATGGCTGGCAACCACGCGAGTATGGCGAAGAACGCTTGCGGCTGGATCAGGTCAAAGCGCCAGGCGTGCGTACGCCAATCAGTCTGAGCGTGCGCAAAGGCGAAATCGTAGGCCTGTTCGGGCTGGTGGGGGCCGGGCGCAGTGAACTGATGAAAGGCCTGTTTGGCGGTACGCAGATCACTGAAGGGCAGGTGTTTATTGACGATGAGTTGGTAGACATTCGTAAACCGGCCCATGCGATTCGCGCTGGCATGATGTTGTGTCCGGAGGATCGCAAAGCCGAGGGCATTATCCCGGTGCACTCGGTGCAGGAGAACATCAATATCAGTGCCAGACGGAAATATATTCGCGCTGGTTGCCTGATCGATAACGGCTGGGAGAACCAGAACGCTGAACACCACATTCGCTCGCTCAATATCAAAACCCCCGGCGCCGATCAGCTGATTATGAATCTCTCGGGCGGTAACCAGCAGAAAGCCATCCTTGGGCGCTGGTTATCAGAAGAGATGAAAGTGATCCTGCTGGATGAGCCGACCCGCGGTATTGATGTCGGGGCAAAACATGAAATCTATAACGTGATCTATGCGCTGGCTGCCAGAGGCGTTGCGGTGCTGTTCGCCTCCAGCGATTTGCCGGAAGTGCTCGGCGTGGCGGACCGCATTGTGGTAATGCGGGAAGGCGAAATTGCCGGTGAATTGTTACACGGTCAGGGCGATGAACAGCGGGCGCTGAGCCTCGCGATGCCTAAAGTTAGCCAGGCTGTCGCCTGAGTGAAGGAGAGAATGATGTCATCTTTAACTACGTCCCGCACGGCAAAATCGGCTTTTAGCTTTGGTCGGATCTGGGATCAGTTCGGCATGCTGGTGGTGTTCGCAGTGCTGTTCCTGGGCTGCGCCGTTTTTGTGCCGAACTTTGCCAGCTTCGTCAATATGAAAGGGCTGGGGCTGGCCATTTCCATGTCTGGCATGGTGGCCTGCGGCATGTTGTTCTGCCTGGCGTCGGGGGACTTTGACCTCTCCGTCGCTTCGGTTATTGCCTGCGCTGGTGTGACCACGGCTGTGGTGATCAACATGACCGAAAGCCTGTGGATTGGCGTTTTTGCCGGTTTACTGCTGGGCGTGATCAGCGGTTTAGTCAACGGCTTCGTGATTGCGCGTTTAAAAATCAATGCCCTTATTACCACGCTTGCCACTATGCAGATTGTGCGCGGTCTGGCCTATATTATCTCGGATGGTAAAGCGGTGGGCATTGAAGACGAACGTTTCTTCACGCTGGGTTACGCCAACTGGCTGGGGTTGCCTGCGCCAATTTGGTTAACCGTGGCCTGCCTGGTTATTTTTGGTTTCCTGCTTAACAAAACCACGTTTGGCCGTAACACGCTGGCTATCGGTGGTAATGAAGAAGCCGCGCGACTGGCTGGTGTGCCCGTGGTGAGAACCAAAATTATCATCTTTGTGCTTTCTGGTCTGGTGTCGGCGGCGGCGGGGATTATTCTTGCGTCACGTATGACCAGTGGCCAGCCGATGACCTCGATTGGGTATGAGCTGATTGTGATTTCGGCCTGCGTGTTGGGTGGCGTCTCGTTGAAAGGCGGGATCGGGAAAATCTCATATGTGGTGGCGGGTATTCTGATCCTGGGTACGGTCGAAAACGCCATGAACTTGCTGAATATTTCTCCTTTCTCGCAGTACGTGGTACGGGGCCTGATCCTGCTGGCAGCGGTGATTTTCGACCGCTACAAACAAAAAGCCAAACGCACAGTCTGATCGCAACGACAGACATTTTTTACCCAAACTTTAAGTCTACCTCCACTTCCTTACCAGCCGTTAATTCGGCTGGTAAGTCATGCTTAAAATGGCGAGCAGCGTCACACTGTCTATACTTACATGGCTAATGAAAATGAGATGTTAATGAATAACAGCTCTCATCAAGACTGTAAGGAGGAAACCAGGGTGGAAGACGCGTTATCAGTACCGCCTCTCTTTTCCGGAAATTTTGCTTTTTTTTTCGATTTGGATGGCACCCTCGCAGATATTCAATCGCACCCGGATGAGGTATTTATCCCGGCTGATGTCCTTGCCAGACTGGCGCGGCTTGGCGAGATAAATGACGGGGCGCTGGCATTGATTTCAGGGCGTTCAATCACTGAGCTTGAACAGCTCATCAAGCCGTATCGCTTCCCCCTTGCTGGTGTGCATGGTGCGGAGCGCCGCGATATCAATGGTCAAACCGAGCGAGTCACGTTACCGGAAAATATCATCGCGCCACTGGAGCGTGAACTGCGACAGGGAGTATTGTCGCTCGACGGTGTGGAGATTGAGGCCAAAGGTATGGCATTTGCATTGCATTATCGCCAGGCGCCGCAACATGAAGAGGCGGTGTATGATCTGGCTACAAAGATGGTCACACACTTTCCGCAACTGGCTATGCAGCCTGGTAAATGTGTGGTCGAGCTGAAACCGTCCGGTATTCATAAGGGCGCCGCGATTGAAGCCTTTTTGCAGTCGCCGCCGTTTACCGACAAGACCCCGGTGTTTGTTGGTGACGATCTTACCGACGAACATGGATTTAAAGCCGTTAACCGTCTCGGCGGTGTGTCGATTAAGGTCGGGGCAGGTGAAACCGAGGCGAAATGGCGGCTTGAAGGGGTCAACGAGGTTTATCAGTGGCTTGAATCCATTACCGATTATCAACAACAAAAACAACGGGCGCTAACAAACAGGAGAGATGGCTATGAGTCGCTTAGTCGTAGTATCTAATCGAATTGCACCGCCTGATGACAAAAAGACCAGCGCTGGCGGGCTGGCTGTAGGGATCCTCGGGGCGTTAAAAAGCACCGGCGGATTATGGTTTGGCTGGAGCGGTGAAATTGGCAATGAGGACCAGCCGTTAAAAAAAGTCACCAAAGGGAACATTACCTGGGCTTCTTTTAACCTGAGTGAAGAGCATTACGATCAATATTATTCGCAGTTCTCGAACGCCGTATTGTGGCCTGCATTCCATTACCGTCTGGATTTGGTGAACTATCAGCGTGAAGCCTGGGAAGGCTACCAGCAAGTGAATGCGCTGCTGGCGGAAAAACTATTACCGCTCCTGAAGCCGGACGATATCATTTGGATCCATGATTACCATCTGTTGCCATTTGCAAGCGAACTTCGACAGTTAGGCGTCAAGAATCAAATCGGCTTCTTCCTGCATATTCCATTCCCGACACCGGAAATTTTCAACGCCTTGCCGCCGCATGCGGAACTGCTGGAGCAGCTCTGTGATTACGATTTATTAGGCTTCCAGACTGAAAGTGACCGACTGGCGTTTCTCGACAGTTTGTCAGTGCAAACCCGGCTTACCACGCGCAGTGGTAAAAACCACATTGCCTGGGGTAAAAACTTCCGCACCGAGGTTTACCCGATTGGCATTGAGCCGGAAGAGATTGCGCAGCAGGCTGCCGGGCCGCTACCCGCCAAGCTAGCGCAGTTAAAGAACGAGCTCAAAAACGTGAAGAATATCTTCTCTGTAGAACGGCTCGATTACTCCAAAGGGCTGCCGGAGCGCTTTCTTGCTTACGAAACTCTGCTGGAGAAATTCCCGGAGCATCACGGCAAAATTCGTTATACGCAGATTGCGCCAACTTCACGTGGAGAAGTACAGGCGTACCAGGATATTCGGCATCAATTGGAAACCGAAGCAGGGCGTATCAACGGTAAGTACGGTCAACTTGGCTGGACACCGCTCTACTATTTGAACCAGCACTTCGATCGCAAGATACTGATGAAAGTTTTCCGCTATGCGGAAGTGGGGCTGGTAACACCGCTGCGCGATGGGATGAATCTCGTGGCCAAGGAGTACGTTGCCGCGCAGGATCCGGCAAACCCAGGGGTGCTTATTCTGTCGCAATTTGCCGGGGCGGCGAATGAACTCACCTCCGCGCTGATTGTTAACCCTTACGATCGGGATGACGTCGCTTCCGCAATGGACAGGGCGCTGAAAATGCCACTGGCGGAGCGTATTTCACGTCACTCTGAAATGCTGGAAATCATCAAGGAAAATGATATTCAGCACTGGCAGCAGAGGTTTATTAGCGATTTAAAGCGCATAACGCCACGTAGCGAGCAAAGCGAGCTACAACACAATGTGGCGACCTTTCCAAAGCTGGCATGACACACAGGGCTCCCGTGTAAGCGGGAGCTTCTTACACTCCCAGCGGTACCAGCAATACGTCTACTTCACTGGCACGGACAATGCTTTTTGCGGAGCAGGCTGCGCGCGAAAAAAACGTCTGGTTATGATTCCCGCACAACACCAAATCCACACCCCGCTCGCGGCAGGTGTGCAGAATGTGTTCGCTTAATTCACCCGAGGCGATAATAGCGCGCTCTATGGGGTAACCGGCGTTGTGCATCAACTCGTCCATAAATTGCTGTGTCTCTTCTTGTAACACTTCACGCACATTTTCCATCATCGGCGCGGCGAGTTGGTTGTAGAGTTCGGGATCGGCAGCCAGGGTAATCAGGGTGATTCGGGCATTGAAAGGACGGGCGATATCGATAGCTTTGGCCAGCAATTGCCGGCTCTCCGGCGTGATCGCCACAGCGACCAGAAGATGAGCATAGGGCATGTCTCTCTCCTTTTTGAATCAAATTTTTCTCACCATTACTCCCTTTCCGCAGGCAGTGCAAGCCAGAAATATTGCCGCGTTGTGAAGGTTATCATAAATATTCATTAATTATTCTAACGTAACGGCATGGCTACCGATTGAGCGGGTTAATCGAATTTAAATTCTTAACTAAAATTAAGAGAATTTAAGATCAAATTGTTAAATTATTGATAGTACTGATTAAGAGCAACTTAATGATAACGGGCCCTAATTAATTAGACATCATTAAATAGTAATTTATTGTTTTTTATAAGATTTTATTATTGTTTCTGATTTAGACACGCGAAATTGAATATTTATGACGCAGGAGGGTAAACCTCCGACCAGTTAACAATGTTTAGACGCTGCTTTGCATGCCTATTCGTGTCGAAGGAATAGAAAAGATGCTCAATCGAGTAATAAAACGTCAATTCTGAAGCGAGACTGATAGATTTCTTACCCAGAATAGCTTAAATTATGTGACGTGGATCACAAAAATTTCAAAATTTCGCTCTGGTCAGATTGTATGTAAGGACACCTACGAGTACAGTTGCGTCGAATTAGGAAAAATCTTAGTTCTTTGTAAGAAATGATTAAGAAGTTAGCAAGGCAATAACATTTGAGCGAAGCGCCTTGCTGAACCGATCCTAAGTCAGTTATGCATTTAGCCTTTCTTTTTTTATACCGGGTTTTTTCCCGGCGACATCACGGGGTGCGGCTCAGCCGCATAAGATACAAGTTGGTTATTCGGGATGGGAAAAATGCATACATCCGAGTTGCTGAAACATGTTTACGACATCAACCTGTCGTATTTACTCCTTGCTCAGCGTTTGATCAGCCAGGACAAAGCCTCCGCAATGTTCCGTCTTGGCATTAATGAAGAAATGGCGACCACGCTGGGTGAGTTAACCCTTCCGCAAATGGTTAAACTGGCTGAAACCAATCAGCTGATCTGTCAGTTCCGTTTCGACAATCACCAGACTATTACTCGTCTGACTCAGGAATCTCGCGTGGATGATTTACAGCAAGTCCATACCGGGATCCTGCTTTCCACTCGTCTGCTCAATGAGTCTTCGCAGACCGGCGATGCGGCCAGAAAGAAAAGGGCGTAATCATGAGCGAAAAAAGCATTGTTCAGGAAGCCCGCGATATTCAGTTAGCAATGGAACTGATTACGCTTGGCGCACGTTTGCAAATGCTGGAAAGTGAGACGCAGCTGAGTCGTGGTCGTCTTATTAAACTCTACAAAGAGTTGCGTGGTAGCCCGCCGCCGAAAGGTATGCTGCCATTCTCCACTGACTGGTTTATGACCTGGGAGCAGAACATTCACGCTTCCATGTTCTGTAACGCCTGGCAATTTCTGTTGAAGACTGGTCTGTGCAGCGGTGTTGACGCTGTGATCAAAGCATACCGACTCTACCTGGAGCAATGCCCTCAAGCCGAGGAAGGACCGCTGCTGGCGCTAACCCGCGCCTGGACGCTGGTTCGTTTCGTGGAAAGCGGAATGCTGGAGTTGTCTCGCTGTAATTGCTGTGGCGGTAATTTTATTACGCACGCACACCAGCCCGTTGGTAGTTTCGCCTGCAGTTTATGCCAGCCGCCTTCTCGCGCGGTAAAAAGACGTAAACTTTCCCGGGATGCTGCCGATATTATTCCACAACTGCTGGATGAACAGATCGATCAGGCTGTTTGACCGAATCAGGTGGAAAACACTCCAGCAGCGGTGCAGTAATGCCGCTGCTTTTTTTTTACCTCCGATTCGTTAACCCTCTGAAATGTTTATCCCTAGCCTTAGTCATTAGCAGAAGGATGATGTCGTGCTTATCGTTTTAGGTTACCTGATTGTAGTTGGTGCTGTTCTCGGTGGTTACATGATGACCGGCGGGCACCTTGGGGCACTTTATCAGCCGTCTGAACTGATCATTATCGGCGGGGCGGGTGTCGGTGCATTCATTGTAGGCAACAACGGTAAAGCCATCAAAGGTACGATGAAAGCGTTACCTTTGCTCTTTCGCCGTTCGAAGTACACCAAAAGTATGTATATGGATTTGTTGGCGCTGCTCTATCGCCTGATGGCGAAATCACGTCAGCAGGGCATGTTCTCTCTGGAACGTGACATTGAGAACCCGAAAGAGAGCGAGATTTTCGCCAGCTATCCACGCATTCTGGCGGATGCCACCATGCTTGAATTTATTGTGGATTATCTGCGACTTATCATCAGCGGCAATATGAATACCTTCGAAATTGAAGCGTTGATGGATGAAGAGATTGAAACCCACGAAAGTGAAGCTGAAGTTCCGGCTAACGCCCTGGCGGCAGTGGGGGATTCTCTTCCGGCGTTTGGTATCGTGGCAGCGGTGATGGGGGTGGTTCATGCACTGGCGTCTGCGGATCGCCCGGCGGCAGAACTCGGGGCCCTGATCGCGCATGCAATGGTGGGGACGTTCCTCGGCATCCTGTTGGCGTATGGTTTTATCTCTCCACTGGCCAGCGTATTACGCCAGAAGAGTGCTGAAACCGCCAAGATGATGCAGTGCGTCAAGATCACTTTGCTGTCGAACCTTAATGGTTATGCACCGCCTATCGCGGTTGAGTTCGGTCGTAAAACGTTGTACTCGAGTGAGCGTCCATCGTTTGTCGAGCTGGATGAACACGTGCGTGCGGTGAGAAACCCTAACCAACAGACAACGACCGAGGACGCATGAAAAATCAGGCCCATCCCATCGTTGTTGTAAAACGAAAGAAACATAAAGGCCACGGCGGCGGAGCACACGGTTCCTGGAAGATTGCCTATGCCGACTTTATGACGGCGATGATGGCGTTCTTCCTGGTGATGTGGTTGATCTCCATCTCCAGCCCGAAAGAACTCATCCAGATTGCGGAATATTTCCGCACGCCGCTGGCAACGGCAGTCACGGGTGGGCCGAGAATTTCTAACAGCGACAGTCCGATACCGGGCGGTGGCGATGACTACACACAGCAAAAGGGCGAAGTGCAAAAACAGCCCAATATTGATGATTTAAAAAAACGCATGGAGCAATCGCGCCTGAATAAATTGCGCGGTGACCTGGACCAGTTAATTGAAGCCGATCCGAAACTGCGCGCATTGCGCCCGCATTTGAAGATAGACCTGGTGCAGGAAGGGCTGAGAATTCAGATTATCGACAGCCAGAACCGGCCGATGTTTAAGACCGGCAGCGCGGAAGTTGAGCCCTACATGCGTGATATTTTACGGGCGATTGCGCCAGTGCTGAATGGGATCCCTAACCGGATCAGCTTATCGGGCCACACGGATGATTTCCCTTACGCCAATGGCGAAAAAGGATATAGCAACTGGGAACTTTCTGCCGACCGCGCTAATGCGTCGCGCCGTGAGCTGGTTGCGGGTGGCCTGGATAACGGCAAGATCCTGCGGGTCGTGGGCATGGCAGCAACCATGCGCCTGGCCGACAGGGGGCCGGATGAAGCAATCAACCGCCGAATTAGTCTTTTGGTTCTTAATAAGCAGGCAGAAGAGGCCATTCTGCATGAAAACGCCGAAAGTCAGAATGCGCCAGTAAGCGCGATTTCACAGCCAGAGGCCGCAGGCGCTAACGCGCCCGCATCTCCGGTAGCAGTTTCCACATCGCCACAAGCCGAACCGAGGTGATAGCGTGAGCATGGATATTAGCGATTTTTATCAGACATTTTTTGATGAAGCTGACGAGTTGTTGGCCGATATGGAACAACACTTGCTGGATCTGGTGCCCGAAGCGCCAGATTCCGAACAGCTCAACGCCATCTTTCGTGCGGCGCACTCTATTAAAGGTGGTGCAGGCACATTTGGCTTCACCATCTTGCAGGAAACCACGCATTTAATGGAAAACCTGCTTGATGAGGCCCGGCGTGGAGAGATGCAGCTCAACACCGACATTATCAACCTGTTTTTGGAAACCAAAGATATTATGCAGGAACAGCTCGACGCCTATAAAAGCTCTCAAGAGCCAGATGCTGCCAGCTTTGAATATATCTGCAATGCTCTGCGCCAGCTGGCGTTGGAAGCAAAAGGAGAGGTTGTTCCCGCGGCCGCAGGCGGCGCGAAACTCTCTGTTGTAGAGACCGCTGCGCTGGAATCTGAAACCGCTGCCGCACCGGCCGCTGAAAGCGACGGTAAACTGCGTATTGTCCTCTCTCGCCTGAAGGAGAGCGAAGTCGGGTTGCTGGAAGAGGAGTTAAGCAATCTCGGTACGCTGAGCGATGTCGTAAAAGGGAGCGATACCCTGAGCGTCACGCTCGATGGCGGTGTCGGTGAAGACGATATCATTGCGGTGTTGTGCTTCGTTATCGAAGCTGACCAAATTGCATTCGAAAAAACGGCTGCTGCGCCCGCCGCCGCACCTGCTGATGAAGCGGAAGCCGTCGCTGCTGAGGCCGCGCCGCAAGACGCGCAGGCTGCGGTGCCTGCGGCTAAACCGGCTGCTGCTCCGGCACTGAAAGCTGTAGCGAAAGAGGCTCCGGCCGGCCGCGAAAAACCCGCGGCGCGCGCCAGTGAATCAACCAGCATCCGTGTTGCGGTAGAAAAAGTCGACCAGTTGATTAACCTGGTCGGTGAACTGGTGATTACCCAGTCGATGCTGGCCCAGCGCTCCAACGAGCTGGATCCGGTCACTCATGGGGATCTGATCACCAGCATGAGCCAGCTGCAACGCAACGCCCGTGACCTGCAGGAATCGGTGATGTCCATTCGTATGATGCCGATGGAATACGTTTTCAGCCGCTTCCCACGCCTGGTTCGCGATCTGGCGAGCAAACTGGATAAGCAAGTAGAGCTAACCCTGCAAGGGAGCTCGACTGAACTGGATAAGAGCCTGATCGAACGCATTATTGACCCGTTAACGCACCTTGTGCGTAACAGCCTCGACCATGGTATAGAGTCGCCGGAAAAACGTGTTGAAGCAGGTAAATCGCCGATCGGCAACCTGATTCTGTCTGCTGAACACCAGGGTGGCAATATCTGCATCGAAGTCACCGATGATGGCGCAGGTCTGAACCGTGACCGTATCCTCGCAAAAGCACTGTCGCAGGGGATGGCGGTACACGAAAACATGACTGATGAAGAAGTCGGGATGCTGATTTTCGCCCCGGGCTTCTCTACCGCTGAGCAGGTAACGGACGTGTCGGGTCGTGGCGTCGGTATGGACGTGGTGAAACGTAACATCCAGGAGATGGGCGGCCACGTTGAAATCAAATCGAAACAGGGTACGGGCACAACCATCCGAATCCTGCTGCCACTGACGCTGGCCATCCTCGATGGTATGTCAGTGAAAGTGAATGACGAAGTCTTCATTCTGCCGCTGAATGCGGTGATGGAATCTCTGCAGCCGCGCGAAGAAGATCTGCATCCGCTGGCGGGTGGCGAGCGTGTACTGGAAGTGCGCGGTGAATACCTGCCGCTGGTAGAACTGTGGAAAGTGTTTGACGTTATGGGTGCCAAAACCGAAGCCACGCAGGGGATTGTTGTTATCCTGCAAAGCGCCGGTCGCCGCTATGCCCTGCTGGTTGACCAACTGATCGGTCAGCACCAGGTCGTAGTGAAAAACCTGGAAAGTAACTATCGCAAAGTGCCGGGTATTTCTGCGGCCACTATCCTCGGTGATGGTAGCGTCGCGCTGATTGTCGACGTATCGGCGCTGCAGGGCTTGAATCGTGAACATCGTATGGCGCACACAGCCGCCTGATTTAGTTAAGAAGGTATAAAACATGACCGGTATGAGTAATGTAGCAAAACTGGCGGGCGAGCCATCAGGTCAGGAATTCCTGGTATTTACGCTGGGCGATGAAGAATACGGTATCGATATTCTCAAAGTTCAGGAAATTCGTGGCTATGATCAGGTGACCCGTATCGCCAATACCCCCGACTTTATCAAAGGTGTCACCAACCTGCGTGGCGTGATTGTGCCGATTGTTGACCTGCGCGTGAAGTTCAGCCAGGGCGACGTTGAGTATGACGATAACACCGTTGTTATCGTGCTGAATCTCGGCCAGCGAGTTGTTGGTATTGTTGTGGATGGCGTGTCTGACGTGCTGTCTCTGGCATCAGACCAGATTCGTCCGGCACCGGAATTCGCCGTCACCCTGTCGACAGAATACCTCACTGGCCTCGGCGCACTGGGCGACCGTATGCTGATTCTGGTGAATATCGAAAAACTGCTGAACAGCGATGAAATGGCGCTGCTCGACATCGCGACTTCTCACGTAGCGTAATTCGAAATAATCAGGCGGGTGAACACAGTTTCACCCGCTTTTCTTTGGCTGCTCTGCAAAAAATATCCTGCATCCTCCTCTGCTTACCGCTGAATACACGGTGGAAAATTCATTTACCATCCGTAATATTTTGAGACATTTATCACATATTAATCCATATATCCTTTGCACGAACCCATTTCGATGCTGTTTTTCTGTTCTAATTTATTGATTTAACAGCATTAAAAAGCAAAGCCGCGCGTTGCAATAGCCTCAGCAACATAAGTGGTTGAACCGCTACGCATAAACTAAATTTCTGATATTCCTGCTCTGAACTTTGATTTCTTGCGTGTTTTTCGGGTGGTACTTTCACTTCAAGATGAACAGCACGCTTCATTACCGGAGGCGACGATGAACAGAAAACTTCTTCTTGTCCTTGCAAGTGGAGTGCTAGTGATGGCCGGGCAACAAGCTCGGGCGGTGACCAGCAGTGGTACCATCGGTGCGACATTGACATTGACGAACGGCTGCCTGATCAACGGGTCTCCCAGTCAGAATGGTATTAATTTTGGTACCCTCGACTTTGGTACCCATCCCGCGACCTTCTCGCAACTCACCACCCAATTAACCGGGGCCAGTGGCGGTAACAGCTTCGGCATCCAGTGCACCACCACAGATTACACCGTGCAGATCACCGGCAATACCAACTCAACCGCGCCGGGTACCGTCGTCGGTACGCCAGGTACGCCCGCGCGCTACCTGGTCAACGCGGCTAACACCACCCAGGGTGTGGCGTACAGCCTCTACAGCGACAGCGGCTTCAGCAACGTTATTGCCAACAACACCACGATCCCCCGCGCATCGACAACGGGCGGGGTAGATAACTACACCCTCTTTGGCCGGATAACTGGCGGGGGTAACAGTGTGAGTGTGGTACCGGGCACCTACACCGATACGATTAACGTGAGCGTAACGTACTAATTCTCCTCACATGACGTCTGTTGACGCTGACGCTTCCCTTCGCGGAAGCGGGGGATGCCTGCGCGCGATTTCAGGGCTGATACTGTTAGGGATGCTGGCGCAACAGCAGGCGCTTGCGGTGACCTCGCAGACCTTCACCGTGGGCGCAACGATAGCGCCGGGCTGCGCAGTGGTCAGTGGCAGCGGCGGGGTACTGGGCTCGCTCAATTTTGGTACCCGCAGCGGCGTACAAACCGGCCAGGTGACTACCAGTTTTGTACCTAATGCCTCGTTGTCGCTGGGATGTACCCCTGGCGTCACGCTCAGCATGAGTATCAATGGGGGGGCGAACTATTCAACGGTAAGGAATATGCAACGTACGGGCGGCACCGAACGCGTACCTTACCGGCTTTACCGCAGCAGTACCCTGGCGGCTAACACAGAAATTGGCGTTAACCAGGCCGTCTCTGTCGCCTATACCGACAGCAACAATATCGCATTAGCCATCTTCGGCGCCGCGACAATGACCGGCTTCAGCCCGGCGGGAACCTATACCGATCAACTCACTGTGACCTTGTCATGGTAATAAGGGAGAAGTGCATGAAAGCCATCTTGTCTAACCGGACGGTGGGATCATTGCTGGCAGCCGCGCTGTTGCTAACGCTGGTCGTACCCAGGGCACAGGCGGCAGCGACCATTTTGCTTTGGCCGATTGATCCGTGGATGGCAAGCAACACCAACGCCAGCGAGTTATGGATCCAGAACCAGGGGGAAACGCCCACTACCATGCAGGTGCGGATTGTACGTTGGCGCCAGGATGGTGGGCTTGAACGTTACCAGCAGCAAAGTGATGTGGTTGCCAGTCCACCCATCGTGCGGATTGAAAAGGGCAGTAAGCAGCTGATTCGGTTAATCAAGCAGGGGCAAATTCCGGCGGGCGTTGAACAGGCATACCGCATTATCGTGGATGAAATACCGCAACCCGACGATCCCGCCACGCCGAAAATTGGCCTGAAGCTGCAAATGCGTTACTCCATACCATTGTTTGTTTATGGCCAGGGGATGATCACCTATGCCCAGGGCGCACACCATGCCCTCGTGGACACGCAGAACTTAAGCTGGCGTGTGGTGCGCGCCGACGGTAAGCCCGCGCTGGAGGTTCGCAATACCGGGGATGTGCACGTTCGTTTAAGTAAAGTGACAGCGCGTCAGGGCGGGCAGACATATCAGGTTGCCGATGGGTTATTAGGGTATGTGTTACCACACAGCACAAGAAGCTGGCCATTACCCGCCGGGGTGACACGTCCAGCAGAGATGAAGGCGACGATCAATGCCAGGGATAGCGAATGGCAGTCGTCCGCGGGCAACTGATTCTGGCTGTCACATTGATGCTGCCATTGCAGTGGGCATGCGCGGAAGAGGGCGATGATACCTTACCGCCGCCGCCAGATGCACGTGCAATCAATGAACAGGCTGTGTTTCATCTCAGTTTGGTTATCAACCATTACGATACGCAGCAGGTAGTGCCGGTGATCCAGCGGCAACACCAGTTTTATGTGTCCAGTGCGGATTTGCTGCGGGCAGGGCTGGCCGCGGAACATGTTCCACAAGGTGACGTGAATGTGTCGGCCTGGCCGGAAGTGCGAACGGAGTATGATAGTGAGCGGCAACGATTAATGTTGTCGGTCCCGTCGGCATGGGTGCCTGAGCGTTTGACCGCCTTTAATACCGGGGTCGGGCGTAGCTCGTTGCATTACGGCCAGGGCGCGTTAATCAACTACGACATCTACTCCAGCACCACAGAACATATTGGAACACAGGCGGCGTTATGGCATGAGTTTCGGTATTTCAAGGATAACGGGGTACTCTCTTCCACCGGCTCCTGGCGAAAGACGCTTTCCGGCGATCTGCGACAAAAAGAGGGTTACATCCGTTATGACTCTACAGTGACCTTTACTAATGAAGATGACGCGACTGAGTGGAATCTCGGGGATGTGATATCTGATGCATTGAGCTGGAGCAGTAGTGTGCGTGTTGGCGGCATCAGTTTTGGCCGCGATTTTTCACTGCGCCCGGATCTGGTGACCTGGCCGCTTCCCGCTTTCTCTGGTGAAGCGGCAGTACCGACCTCCGTGGATGTTTTTATCAACGGTTATCGCGCCGGGAATACGCAACTTCAGCCGGGGCCATTCACCCTGACCAATATGCCCTATATCAACGGGGCGGGCGATGCCGTGCTGGTCACCACCGACGCACTGGGCCGCCAGGTCAGCACCACATTGCCATTTTATGTGGCCAGCGACTTGATGAAAGCGGGCCTGAGTGATGGCGCTGTGACGGTTGGCTCGCTGCGGCGCAATTATGGCATTGATAATTTTGACTATGGGCCGCTGGTGGCAAGCGGCTCGTACCGCTATGGCTTAACGGACTACCTGACGCTTGAAGGCCATGCCGAGGCGGCCGAGTCGCTCGCGCTTGGCGGCGCTGGAGCGGTCGTCAAACTGGGCCGGCTCGGGGTTGTTAACGGTGCGTGGACACAGAGCCAGATGTTTAGCGATCGCGGTAATCAACGTAACTGGGGCTATCAATACAACGCCAGTCTGTTTAGCGTCAGCACCCAGCACAGCCGTCGCACCCGAGAATTCGGCAATCTGGCACTTTACGATCAACGTGCCAGTTATAACCGAGAGCGTGACATGCGCACCGGCTCCAGCCAGCACATCTTCGCCAGCTTAAGTCGCAACACTGATCAGTATTCGCTGACATTTCATATGGGGGATTACGGCAACGTCGGCGCGGCGTGGATTGGCGTACGCAGTTTCGACAACAGCCGAACTGAACTGTTGAACTTGTCGTGGAGTCGCAACCTGTGGGGAAGCAGCAGTCTCTATCTGGCCGCCAGCCGTGATAACCAACAGGGCGACTGGACTTTCGCCATGTCGCTGCAGATCCCGATCGGTGACAGCGACAACGCAGCCGTCAGTATGGAGAAAACGCCTGATGCTGGCTCGACTCAACGAATTAACTACAACCATGCCATGCCCACGGATGGCGGTTTCAGCGGGAACATGGCGCTGGCCAATCAGTCCCAGTCACGTACGTATCAACAAGGCACGCTGGGGTGGCGCAATAATAATGTTGAACTTCAGGGTGGCGGTTATGGCGAAAATAATATGATGACCTGGTGGGGCGAAGCGCTGGGCGCGGTGGTGCTGATGGACGGCGAGTGGTTTGCCGCCAACCGAATCAATGACGCCTTTGCAGTAGTGAGTACCAGCGGTCGTGCCGGGGTACCGGTGAATTATGAGAATCAACCCGTGGGTGAAACAGACCGTAATGGTTATCTGCTGGTGAGCGGCGTCTCGGCTTATTATCCGGCCAGCTACAGTATCGATACGCTTAACCTTCCGGCAGATACGCGGATCATGGATACCGAACGCAGAGTCGCGTTGCGCCGTCACAGTGGCTATCTGGTTGAATTTCCGATGCAGGAGTCGCGTGTTGCCAGCGTCATTTTGCATGATGAGGCGGGGGAGGCGCTCCCTGTCGCCAGCCTGGTGTCGCGCCCCGGCAACGTGGATGCCCTTGTCGGTTACGACGGCATTGCCTGGCTGGAAAATCTCGAGGCGGTGAATGTGCTGCATGTGCGTATGCCGGATGGTTCCCGCTGTGATACCCGTTTTAGCCTGATGGCCAACCCCGAACATAAACTGCAGACATACGGGCCGTTAACCTGTAAGAGGAGCCCCTAATGCGCCGACTGTTGTTGCTTGTGCTGTTATTCAGTTCAACGCAGGTCTGGTCGGCCTGCACCGTTAGCACCACGAATGGCGCTTTCGGTACTGTCACGTCATTTGTGCTGAACAGTACTGCACAAACCACAACCGCGAACCTGATCGTCAAATGCGATGCGGCGCTGAACGTGCTAACCAATGATTCCGTCACCCTGACGCTGACGGGGGCATCGGCCACCACCGCCAACCGCGGAACCCTGAAACGTACCGATGATACGACGGTAACCGATATCATACCGGTACGGGTTTGCGGACAGTCCGGATGCCCCGCGAACAGCGAAGCGACCATTACCGGCAACAGTTATACCTGGAGCGGATCCGTTCTGCTGGCGCTGCTGGGAAGTAAAACCTATACCCTGCCGCTCTATTTTCAAACCGTGGCAGGGCAAAATGTCAGCGCCGGACCCTATCAAGTGACCCTGAATTTCAACGTCGCCTATAACGTTTGCGCGGCGGGTGCGGGGGGCTTATGCGGTTCGCCTCAAACCGGTACGGTAGCCACCAGCCTGCAACTGAACATGACGATAACAAATGACTGTTCGACGATCAGCGCGCCAAACGTCAATTTTGGCAGTGCGCCGCTGGTGCGTAACTTTCCAACCGTCTCGCAATCTATTGCCATTACCTGCACGAAAGGCAGTACTTATACCGTCGGCATTAATAATGGCGCGTATGCCAGCGGCAGCGTGCGCAATATGGCCAGCGGCAGTAACCGACTGGGCTACGACATCTATAAAGGTGCCACCACTTCGCGCTGGGGCAGCGTGGGAGCGGAGCGCTGGTCAAGCGGCGTGTCAACGCAGATCAGCACCGATGGGCTGTTACGAACCTATAACTACACCGCAAAAGTGTTAACGACGCAGACCACGCCGCCGGGGGGAACCTACAGCGATACGTTGACCGTGGATATCGCTTTTTAAGCAGTAATTTAATTCCCTTTCGCAAATGTAAAGTTCCCTCATCGGATGCCGATAACACCGTTAAGAACTTATCAAGAAGGTGTTGTATGTTGAACCGTATCCGCGTCGTTACAATGCTTATGAGCGTGTTGCTGGTGTTTGCCCTGCTGCAACTCGTTTCTGGCGGGCTTTTTTTCTCCTCGCTTAAGCAAAATCAGCAGAGCTTTGCCGTCTCCAATGATCTGCGCATGCAACAAACCGAACTGGGCAAAGCCTGGGAACTGATGCTGCAAACCCGCATTAACCTCAGTCGCTCTTCCGCGCGTATGTTGTTGGATCCCAGCAACCAGCAGAGCAGTGCGAAAACCGATCTGCTCAACAGCGCGAAAAATTCTCTGACCGAGGCGGCGAAGCATTATGACGCTTTCCGTGCATTGCCCTCGTTGCCAGAGATGGACGCTGCCCGCCAGACGCTGGACGATAAGTACCGTACCTATAACGCCGCCCTCACTGAACTGGTCCAGTTCCTTGAAAGCGGCAATATGAACGCATTTATGGCGCAACCGACCCAGGGGATGCAAAACGCCCTCGGTGAGGCGATGGCGAAATATGCAAGCTTAAGTGAAAACTTGTATCGCAACGCCTGGGAACAAAGCGTGAGCGACTACAACTTTGCCAAATGGCAGATGGCAATCCTGGCGCTGGCGCTGGTGATTGTTCTCACCGCCGTTTGGTATGGCATTCGCCGCATTCTATTGTCTCCATTGTCGTCAGTTATTCGTCATATTCGCGAGATTGCCGGCGGTAATCTGGCGCATACTCTGACCATTGCCGGACGCAGCGAGATCACCGAACTGGCGCAAAGCGTTGATCATATGCAAAACGCATTGATCGAAACAGTCACCAATGTGCGTCAGGGTTCTGATGCAATTTACGCCGGCACCAGTGAAATCGCTGCGGGAAATAACGATCTCTCTTCGCGCACTGAAGAGCAGGCTTCCGCGCTGGAGCAGACCGCAGCCAGTATGGAAGAGTTAACGGCCACGGTGAAACAGAACGCAGAAAACGCCCGTCAGGCCTCGCTGCTGGCGCAGAGTGCGTCGGAAACCGCAGAACGCGGTGGCAAAGTGGTGGACGGTGTAGTGAAAACGATGCATGAAATCGCTACAAGTTCACAGAAAATCGCCGACATTATTAGCGTTATCGACGGCATAGCCTTCCAGACCAATATTCTGGCATTAAACGCCGCAGTTGAAGCTGCACGTGCTGGTGAGCAAGGGCGTGGGTTCGCCGTGGTAGCCGGTGAAGTGCGTAATCTGGCCAGCAGAAGTGCGCAGGCGGCCAAAGAAATTAAAGCTTTAATTGAAGATTCTGTCTCCCGTGTCGATACCGGATCAGTACTGGTCGGTAGCGCAGGCGAAACCATGCTGGACATTGTTAACGCTGTAACGCGGGTAAACGACATTATGGGCGAGATCGCATCGGCCTCGGATGAGCAGAGCCGCGGAATCGATCAGGTTGCGCTGGCGGTATCCGAAATGGATCGCGTTACGCAGCAGAACGCCTCACTGGTACAACAATCGGCCGCCGCAGCGGCCGCCCTGGAAGAACAAGCCAGCCTGCTGACGATGGCGGTATCCACTTTCCGCCTCTCAGCGGCAGCCGGCACACCGGTACGACCAGCGTCTGCCCCTGTGGCGACGGCCCCGGCGCGAAGCCGCCCGCAGTCCGGCGGTCAGGAAGCGAACTGGGAAACATTTTAGCAGTGCCTGGGCGGTAACGTTGCCGCCCGAAAAGAGCAGGGATGTTGAACAGGTTGCCCAATAAAAAAGTGAATGTGTTTTGGCATGTTGTAGGTTGGCAGTAAAAAGTTGTCTTTCTCAGCAATTAAGGAAAGCACGTCACATCTACAGGACGTAGTAGAAATAACCATCAGCGCAGTGCGCAGGCGGTAGAAGAGAGTAAAGCCTGGTTTAACGACGGTTTCATGGCTGCTGTACAAAGCCCGAAGCCGCTGTGTGGACGAAGAATGATGTCGTCTGCGCCGTCACCCTGGACCACGACATATGGGCGAAACTGCCGCCGCGACAGTGCAATAACGTCGCAAAACGGGGCAGAACACGCATGCCATAAGCCTGATGGAACGGGTGATGCAACGGGGTGCTGCGCGTGTAGAAAAGAGATCTGCCGCCGGCCCGTGACAAAACCCGGCGGATAAACTGACCGCGTTGGTGGCAGTGTTTAAGAATGAAGAGCGGGTCGGCAGACCTGAAGTGGCACGGCAAAGCGCGTGCCTGTTACATCCTGAACCTAGTTGAGAAGGCGCTATGACATCATCACTGCCCAGTGGGCAAACGTCATCAATATTACAGCAGATGACTCAGCGCCTCGCGCTGTCCGACGCGCATTTCCGTCGGATCTGTCAACTGATATACCAGCGAGCGGGGATAGTCCTCGCCGATCATAAACGTGACATGGTCTACAACCGGCTGGTCCGCCGTTTGCGCACGCTGGGGCTGGATGATTTCGGTCGTTATCTGAGCATGCTGGAAGCGAATCAGAATAGCGCCGAGTGGCAAGCGTTTATTAACTCGCTGACCACCAACCTCACTGCATTTTTCCGGGAAGGGCATCACTTTCCGGTACTGGCTGAACATGCGCGTAAGCGCACAGGAGAGTATCGCGTCTGGAGTGCCGCCGCTTCGACGGGTGAAGAACCCTATTCGCTGGCTATTACGCTTGCTGACGCGCTCGGAATGGCGCCAGGTCGCTGGAAGGTGTTCGCCAGCGATATCGATACTGAGGTGCTGGAAAAAGCCCGTGCCGGTATCTATCGCCAGGATGAGCTGAAAACCCTTTCGCCGCAGCAGATGCAGCGCTATTTCATGCGCGGCACCGGGCCTCACGCCGGACTGGTGCGGGTACGTCAGGAACTGGCGAACTACGTTGATTTCACGACCGTGAACTTGCTGGATAAGCAATACAACGTACCGGGGCCGTTTGACGCTATTTTCTGCCGTAACGTAATGATTTATTTTGATAAAACGACGCAACAGGACATTCTGCATCGTTTTGCTCCGCTGCTTAAGCCGGACGGATTATTGTTTGCCGGGCATTCGGAGAATTTCAGCAACCTCGTGCGCGAGTTTAGCCTCCGTGGGCAGACCGTTTATGCGCTGAGTAAGGATAAAGCATGAGTAAAATCAGGGTATTGTCCGTCGATGATTCCGCATTGATGCGTCAGATCATGACAGAAATAATCAATAGCCACAGTGATATGGAAATGGTCGCGACGGCGCCGGATCCGTTGGTCGCCCGGGATTTAATTAAAAAATTCAACCCGGACGTGTTAACGCTGGACGTCGAAATGCCGCGCATGGACGGACTGGACTTCCTGGAAAAATTAATGCGCTTACGCCCGATGCCGGTCGTGATGGTTTCTTCACTGACTGGAAAAGGGTCGGAAGTGACGCTGCGTGCGCTGGAGCTGGGGGCGATTGATTTCGTCACTAAGCCGCAGATCGGTATTCGCGAAGGTATGCTGGCCTACAGCGAGATGATCGCTGAGAAAGTGCGTACCGCATCGCGTGCGCGTCTGGCTGCGCACAAACCGATGGCCGCACCGGTGACATTAAAAGCCGGCCCATTGCTGAGCTCGGAAAAATTGCTGGTAATTGGCGCGTCAACCGGAGGAACAGAGGCAATTCGTCATGTACTCCAGCCATTGCCGCTCTCAAGTCCGGGTATTCTTATCACTCAGCACATGCCGCCGGGATTCACTCGCTCTTTTGCAGAACGTCTGAACAAGCTGTGTCAGATCAGCGTTAAAGAGGCGGAAGATGGTGAGCGCGTATTGCCTGGCCATGCCTACATTGCCCCCGGCGACCGACATATGGAGCTGGCGCGCAGTGGAGCGAACTATCAAATTAAGATCCATGACGGGCCGCCGGTTAACCGGCATCGTCCTTCCGTGGATGTGCTGTTTCATTCGGTAGCGAAATTCGCCGGGCGCAACGCCGTGGGAGTTATTCTCACGGGGATGGGCAACGACGGCGCGGCCGGAATGTTAGCGATGCATCAGGCTGGCGCCTGGACCATCGCGCAAAACGAAGCGAGTTGTGTGGTGTTCGGCATGCCGCGCGAAGCTATCAATATGGGTGGCGTTAGCGAAGTGGTCGATCTTAGCCAGGTAAGCCAGCAGATGTTGGCGAAAATCAGTGCCGGACAGGCAATACGTATTTGAACTAGGAGTAAAAATTTATGGCGGACAAAGAGCTCAGATTTCTGGTTGTGGATGACTTTTCCACGATGCGTCGTATCGTACGCAACCTGTTAAAAGAGCTGGGGTTCAACAACGTCGAAGAAGCCGAAGACGGCGTTGACGCGCTGAATAAACTCCAGGCCGGTGGGTTTGGTTTTGTTATCTCTGACTGGAACATGCCTAACATGGACGGTCTGGAGCTGCTGAAAACCATTCGTGCCGACAGCAATATGGCCTCTATGCCGGTGCTGATGGTTACGGCCGAAGCGAAAAAAGAGAACATCATCGCTGCAGCTCAGGCGGGCGCGAGCGGCTACGTGGTGAAACCGTTTACCGCTGCAACCCTGGAAGAGAAACTCGGTAAGATCTTCGAGAAACTTGGCATGTGAGGACTGGATAAATGATTCAACCTTCAATTAAACCAGCGGATGAACATTCACCCTCCGACATTATTGCCCGGATAGGCAGTTTAACGCGCATGTTGCGCGACAGTCTGCGTGAATTAGGCCTTGATCAGGCGATTGCTGAAGCAGCGGAAGCGATTCCCGATGCTCGTGACCGTCTGGATTACGTCGTACAGATGACTGCGCAGGCTGCAGAGCGTGCGTTGAATAGCGTCGAAGCCTCTCAGCCGCATCAGGATGAGATGGAGCGCGGTGCGAAAGCGCTGACTAAACGTTGGGACGAGTGGTTTGAAAACCCAATCGAACTGGCGGACGCGCGTGAACTGGTGACGGATACCCGTAAGTACCTGGGTGAAGTACCGGATCACACCAGCTTCACCAACGCGCAGCTGTTGGACATTATGATGGCGCAGGATTTCCAGGATCTGACCGGTCAGGTTATCAAACGTATGATGGATGTGGTCCAGGAGATCGAACGTCAACTGCTGATGGTTCTGCTGGAAAACATTCCGGATCAAAGTGCGCGTCCGAAACGTGAAAACGACAGCCTGCTCAACGGGCCGCAACTCGATGCGACCAAAGCCGGTGTGGTAGCGAGCCAGGATCAGGTCGACGATCTGCTCGATAGCCTCGGTTTCTGATTTGCACCTAATCCTTCATGTTCTTATGAAGGATTAGGTTTGTAAAACAGCATGTTATAAAAAAGTGGAAAGGACTAAAACTTTCCGCTTTTGCTTTTCCCTTTCTTTTTTTGCATATCTTATCGCCGTCATGGCGTGATGTTTCCCTGCCCAAATGGCGAAAACCCCCCGTTTTTGTGCCTTACTCTGCCCATTAGACGGCGTTGACTCTGGCAATATGTCATCAAACCTGCAACCCCTGGATGTACGCCGTGGCCTCTGAAGACAGCGACGACAAAACAGAAGCCCCCACAGCGCACCGACTAGAAAAGGCGCGCGAAGAAGGGCAGATCCCCCGATCGAAAGAGCTGACATCGATTCTGATCATGCTGGCGGGTATCTGCATCCTGTGGTTTGGCGGCGAGTCGTTTGGCCGTCGGTTGTCGATTGTCCTGTCAACCGGCCTGCGCTTTGACCACGGTATCGTCAACGACGAAAACCTGGTACTGGCGCAAATTATCATCATGCTGAAAAACGCACTTCTCGCCATGTTGCCTCTGCTCACTGGCGTGGTGATTATCGCGTTGATTGCGCCCGTGATGTTGGGCGGCCTGGTGTTCAGCACCAAATCGCTGGCGTTTCAGTTTTCCAAACTGAACCCGTTAAGCGGCATCAAGCGACTGTTTTCCGGGCAGGTGGGCGCGGAGCTGGTAAAAGCGCTGATGAAAGCATTGTTTATGGGGGGCGTTGCCGGTTTGTTCCTGTGGCACCACTGGCCGGACATGATGCGTTTAATGAGTGAGTCGCCTTCTAAAGCCATGGCGAATGCACTCAATCTGGCCGGACTTTGTGCACTGCTGGTGGCTCTGAGCATTATCCCGATGGTGGGGTTTGACGTGTTCTGGCAGATCTACAGCCACCTGAAAAAACTGCGGATGTCACGCCAGGATATCCGTGATGAGTTCAAACAGAGCGAAGGCGACCCGCATGTGAAAGGTCGTATTCGCCAGATGCAGCGCGCGGCGGCGCGCCGTCGCATGATGGCCGATGTGCCGAAGGCTGACGTTATAGTGACTAACCCGACGCATTACTCCGTCGCGCTGCAATATGACGAGAATAAAATGAGTGCGCCGAAAGTGGTGGCGAAAGGGCAGGGCCTGGTCGCACTGCGCATTCGTGAGTTGGGTACAGAAAATCGCGTGCCGATTCTTGAAGCCCCGCCGCTGGCGCGTGCGCTCTATCGTCATGCTGAGATTGGTCAGCAAATCCCTGGCCAGCTGTACGCGGCGGTAGCCGAAGTACTGGCGTGGGTATGGCAGTTGAAACGCTGGCGTTTGTCTGGCGGCCAACGCCCTGTTAAACCTGAAAACCTTCCGGTGCCAGAGGCGCTGGATTTCTTGAACGAGAAGGACACTGATGGCTAATCTGGTAGCAATGCTGCGTCTGCCCAGCAATCTGAAATCGACCCAGTGGCAGGTACTTGCCGGGCCGGTGCTCATCATGCTGATTTTGTCGATGATGGTGCTGCCGCTGCCAGCGTTTGTCCTCGATCTGCTGTTTACCTTTAACATCGCCCTGTCCATCATGGTGCTGTTAGTGGCAATGTTTACCCAGAAGACTCTGGAGTTTGCCGCATTCCCTACCATTCTGCTGTTTACGACCTTGCTGCGCCTGGCACTGAACGTTGCCTCAACGCGTATCATCCTAATGGAAGGGCATACCGGCTCTGCCGCGGCAGGCCGTGTGGTTGAAGCCTTCGGCCACTTCCTTGTGGGCGGTAACTTCGCCATCGGTATTGTGGTGTTCATCATCCTCGTGATCATCAACTTCATGGTAATCACCAAAGGTGCTGGGCGTATTGCTGAAGTCGGCGCGCGTTTCGTACTTGACGGGATGCCAGGCAAACAGATGGCGATCGATGCGGACCTCAACGCCGGGATTATCGGCGAAGATGAAGCGAAACGCCGCCGCTCCGAAGTAACCCAGGAAGCTGATTTCTACGGTTCAATGGACGGTGCGAGTAAGTTCGTTCGCGGTGACGCCGTCGCCGGTATCCTGATCATGGTGATTAACGTCATCGGCGGGCTGCTGGTCGGGGTTCTGCAACACGGTTTATCGATGGGCGATGCGGCGGAAAGCTACACCCTGCTGACCATCGGTGACGGCCTGGTTGCGCAAATTCCGGCGCTGGTTATCTCTACCGCGGCGGGTGTTATCGTTACTCGCGTTGCAACCGATGAAGACGTCGGTCAGCAGATGGTCGGCCAGCTGTTTACCAACCCGCGCGTGATGTTGCTGAGCGCCGGTGTTCTCGGTCTGCTGGGCATGGTGCCGGGCATGCCAAACCTGGTTTTCCTGCTGTTTACGGCGGCGCTGCTGGGACTGGCCTGGTGGTTGCGTGGTAAAGAGCAGCAAGCGCCCGCCGCCGCAGAACCGGTGAAACTGCCGGAAAACACCCAGGCCGTAGAAGCCACCTGGGGCGATGTGCAGCTGGAAGATTCGCTGGGTATGGAAGTCGGCTACCGTCTTATTCCGATGGTGGACTTCCAGCAGGATGGTGAATTGCTGGGGCGTATTCGCAGTATTCGTAAGAAATTTGCGCAGGATATGGGCTTCCTGCCGCCGGTGGTGCACATCCGCGACAATATGGACCTGCCGCCGGCACGCTATCGCATTCTGATGAAAGGGGTGGAAATTGGCAGCGGCGATGCGTATCCGGGGCGCTGGCTGGCGATTAACCCAGGCACCGCGGCGGGGACATTGCCGGGTGAACAAACTGTCGATCCGGCCTTTGGCCTGACGGCAATCTGGATCGAGAGCGCACTCAAAGAACAGGCGCAGATTCAGGGCTTTACCGTAGTGGAAGCCAGTACCGTGGTGGCAACCCATCTCAACCACTTGATTGGTCAGTTTTCTTCAGAGCTGTTTGGTCGCCAGGAAGCACAGCAGTTGCTTGATCGCGTCACACAGGAGATGCCTAAACTGACCGAGGATCTCGTACCGGGCGTGGTCACGCTGACCACGCTGCACAAAGTGCTGCAAAATCTGCTGGCCGAGAAAGTGCCAATTCGCGATATGCGCACCATTCTGGAAACGCTGGCGGAACACGCGCCGATGCAAAACGATCCGCATGAGCTCACCTCGGTGGTACGCGTCGCGCTGGGCCGTGCGATTACCCAGCAGTGGTTCCCGGGCACCGATGAAGTGCAGGTGATTGGCCTCGATACCCCGCTGGAACGCTTGCTGCTGCAGGCACTGCAGGGTGGTGGCGGCCTGGAGCCTGGCCTGGCAGACCGTTTGCTTGAGCAGACGCAGGAAGCACTTACCCGCCAGGAGATGCTTGGCGCGCCGCCGGTACTGCTGGTAAACCATGCCCTGCGTCCGTTACTGGCTCGCTTCTTACGCCGTAGCCTGCCGCAGCTGGTCGTACTGTCGAATATGGAAATGTCGGATAACCGTAATATCCGCATGACAGCCACGATTGGAGGCAAATAATGCGTTATCTGGCCTGGCTGTTCGCATTACCATTGTTGGCCCACGCTGCCGGAGAGGGGGCGTGGCAGGCCAGCAGTATCGGCGTCACACTGAACCACCGTGGCGTGGCCGCCTCGTCCGCGCCACTGGCTTCTTCTCAGCCGGTTAACGGCCTGATGACGCTGGTTGCCTGGCGGTATGAGTTGAATGGCCCGACGCCAGCCGGGTTGATTGTCCGTCTCTGTTCACAAACCCGCTGTGTTGCGCTGGACGGCCAGAGCGGTACAACGCTCGGTTTTACCGGTGTTCCGGCCATTGAACCGTTACGCTTTGTCTGGGAAGTGCCAGGCGGTGGTCGGCTGATGCCCGCCTTAAAAGTGCAGAGCAATCAGGTTATTGTGAATTATCGTCAGCCCGCCCAAAACGGTTAACCGTCTCGCTGTCAACCCTCTCAGTAAGTTAGCGTCTTTTTTAAACAAATAATCCCGTCGCCCGGCGGGATTTTGACGTATGGCTCTCATTTCTGACCCGTCCTTTTGATGCAAAAGAAACACTGTTTTATAAATCGGTGAAGCGCGTAACGGCACCCTTTGCATTATTGCCATTTGTCATGTCCTGCTGGCAAAAACAGAAAGGTTTCCACTTGCACATCCTCTTACTTTAGCCATGTAAGATTTTCCTTTGGCGCAGCCGTAATGCCAGAGGTCCCAATAATGAAAAGGGTTGACGGCAATGAAAACACGAAAAATAGGATTGGCTAATTACCTCGCCTACGGTTCAGGTGACTTTCTGGGGGCGGGTACCACCGCGTTGACCGCAGCATGGTTACTTTATTTCTACACGACCTTCTGCGGCCTGACGCCCATTGAGGCAACATTTATCTTTGCCACCGCCAGGGTGTTGGATGCGGTGGTCAGTCCGTTGATGGGCTTTTTAACCGATAACTTTGGCACGACCTGGCTGGGTAAACGCTTTGGTCGTCGCAAGTTCTTTATTCTGCTGGGTATTCCATGCGTGTTCAGCTACTCCATCATGTGGGTAGGGGACATGAGTTTCTGGTACTACCTGCTGACCTATCTGCTGTTTGATGTGGTTTACACCATGATCCTGGTACCGTATGAAACGCTGGTACCGGAGATGACCGATGACTTTAAACAGAAAACCAAATTCTCTGGCGCGCGTATTTCTATGGCGCAGATGTCAGCGATCCTGGCCTCGTTCCTGCCGGGTGTTTTGCTGACCCATTTCGGCAAAGAAAACCCCATCTCCTTCTTCTACGCCAGCCTGGTGTTCTCTGTGCTTTGTGCGTTGATGCTGACCTTCGTCTGGTGTTTCACCTGGGAGCGCCCACGTGAAGAGTGGACGGAAGCGGCACTGCGTGCAGAAGAGGAGAAAAAGAGCCTGACGCTGGGTCAGAGCCTGAGCCGCCTGTTTGTTGAACTCAGCTCAACGTTACGTATTAAGATTTTCCGCCAGCATCTGGGTATGTACCTTGGCGGGTATATCGCGCAGGACGTATTTAATGCCGTATTCACCTATTACGTGGTATTTGTGCTGATGCAGGAAGCGTCTCTCGCTTCTAACCTGCTGGGTACGATGGCGATTTTCCAGTTTATCGCCGTGATTGCCATGATCCCGCTGTGTATCCGTTTTGGACCCGCGCCTTCATACCGCATGGTGGTCGTGCTGTTTGGCCTGAGCGCCGCCTCTTATGGCGTGCTCTACTACGCTGGGCTGAGTGACGTTTACTCGCTGTTGCTGCTGGTTTCTGCCGTTGCGGGCCTGGGGCGTGGTGGCATCAACTATGTACCGTGGAACACATACACCTACATTGCTGATATTGACGAAGTAGTGACAGGCCAGCGTCGCGAAGGAATTTTTGCCGGGATTATGACCCTGACGCGCAAAGCGTCTCAGGCGGGCGCTGTGATGCTGGTGGGGATCGTAATGCAGGCGTCTGGTTTTGTTTCCGGCCAGAAAATACAGGCACCGGAAGTCAGTCATACCATCCTGATGATCATGTGCTTCGGCACTATCCTGGTGCTGTGCTGCGGTTTCCTTGTCTCCCTGCGCTTTAAACTGAACCTGAAAACCCACAGTGTACTGCGTGAAGAGACAGCCAAAATGCGCCAGAGCGGCCGGAGTATGCCGGAAAGCATTACGCCAGAGGCCCGTGAAACCGTCGAAATGCTGGCGGGTATGCCCTATGAGTCCCTGTGGGGGAATAACAACATTGGCTACTTGAATCGAAATAAACCTGCCGCGCCGGCGCTCAAAAAAGGCGCGTCGCTGAAATCGACTTACAACTGAGGTTACTAATATGAAGGTTTGGCCTGTCAAACACAGCCCGTTATTACGTCAGCCAGAGCGTTTTATCGCCCGTGATGAACTGAAAGCGTTGATCCGAAAAATCACGCATAACCTGGTCAATATTCACGATAACACCGGCGAGTTTTTACTGCGTCTCGACGATGGGCGGGTGATTGATACCAAAGGCTGGGCTGGCTGGGAATGGACACACGGTGTGGGCCTGTATGGCATGTATCAGTACTACCGCCAGACGGGTGATGAAACCATTCGCGACGTGATCGATAGCTGGTTCGCTGACCGTTTTGCCGAGGGGGCAACCACCAAGAACGTCAACACCATGGCACCGTTCCTGACGCTGGCGTATCGCTACGAGGAAACCGGTAACCCGAGCTACCTGCCCTGGCTGGAAACCTGGGCCGAGTGGGCAATGAATGAGATGCCACGCACGGAACATGGCGGCATGCAGCACATTACCCTGGCGGAGGAAAACCATCAGCAGATGTGGGATGACACACTGATGATGACGGTGCTGCCGCTGGCGAAAATCGGTAAGTTACTCCATCGCCCCGACTATGTGGAAGAGGCGGTATATCAGTTCCTTCTGCATGTACAGAACCTGATGGATCGGCAGACCGGACTTTGGTTCCACGGCTGGAATTACGACGGTAATCATAACTTTGCCAGTGCTCGCTGGGCGCGTGGTAACAGCTGGCTGACCATTGTGATCCCGGACTTCCTGGAGCTGGTGGATCTGCCAGAAAACAACGCCGTGCGCCGCTATCTCGTGCAGGTCCTGAATGCGCAAATCGCCGCGCTGGCGAAATGCCAGCATGAAAGCGGGCTGTGGCATACCTTGCTGGACGATGCCGACTCCTATCTGGAAGCCTCGGCAACAGCCGGATTTGCCTACGGGATTTTGAAAGCGTTGCGCAAGCGTTATATCAGTGCTGATTACACGGAAGTGGCTGAAAAAGCGGTAAAAGCCATTGTTGGCCATATTTCGCCGGAAGGGGAATTGTTGCAGGTTTCGTTTGGTACCGGTATGGGCAGCGATTTGGAATTCTATCGTCAGATCCCGCTGACCTCGATGCCATACGGGCAGGCGATGGCAATGCTGTGTCTGACGGAATATTTGCGTAAGTATTTCTGACGATGCAAAAAAGAAAAACCCCGGGTAGCCGGGGTTTTTTATGCCTGATGAGGCAAGTGCGTTTTTGCCGGGTCGGTTACTGCCGGCGGCAACGATTACATGCGTTCCACCGTTTCGATACCCAACGTATCCAGCCCCAGTTTCAGAGTCTTCGCCGTCAACTGTGCCAACTTCAGTCGGCTCAGACGCACCTCATCGCTTTCCGCACTGAGGATTGGGCAGTGCTCGTAAAAACCAGAGAACAGCCCGGCCAGATCGTACAGATAGGCGCACATAACGTGCGGAGTCCCTTCGCGCGCCACGACATTCAGCGTCTCTTCGAACTGCAACAGGCGGGCAGCCAGTTGTGACTCGCGCTCTTCGTTGATCAGTACGGGCGCATTTTCCAGAATACTTTCTTCAACACCCGCTTTACGGAACACTGACAGCACACGCGTATAAGCGTATTGCATGTAGGGTGCGGTATTGCCTTCAAACGCCAGCATATTATCCCAGTCGAACACATAGTCGGTGGTGCGGTTTTTCGACAGATCAGCATATTTTACTGCGCCGATACCCACTGCGTTCGCCAGTTTTTCCAGCTCATCGGCTGGCATATCCGGGTTTTTCTCAGCGACAAGGCGACGAGCGCGTTCCAGCGCTTCATCCAGCAGATCGGAAAGTTTTACTGTCCCACCGGCACGGGTTTTAAACGGCTTGCCGTCTTTACCCAGCATCATGCCGAACATGTGGTGTTCCAGCGGCACGGAATCTGGCACATACCCGGCTTTACGCACAATCGTCCAGGCCTGCATCAGATGCTGGTGCTGGCGGGAGTCAATGTAGTAAAGCACGCGGTCGGCATGCAGCGTTTCATAACGGTACTTCGCGCAGGCGATATCGGTTGTGGTGTAGAGGTAGCCGCCATCTTTTTTCTGGATGATGACGCCCATCGGTTCGCCTTCTTTGTTCTGGTATTCATCCAGGAACACCACAGTGGCACCTTCGCTTTCCACTGCCAGGCCTTTTTCCCGTAGATCTGCAACGATACCCGGCAACATAGGGTTATATAAGCTTTCACCCATCACATCTTTGCGGGTCAGGGTGACGTTCAGACGCTCGTACGTTTTCTGATTCTGACTCATGGTGATGTCGACCAGTTTACGCCACATTTCGCGGCAGTACGCGTCGCCGCCCTGCAGTTTCACCACGTAGCCGCGCGCACGTTCGGCAAATTCGGCATCTTCATCGTAGTGCTTTTTCGCTTCGCGGTAGAACCCTTCGAGATCCGCCAGCGCCATCTCGCCCGCATTTTCCTGCTGTTGCAATTCCAGGTAAGCGATCAGCATACCGAACTGGGTGCCCCAGTCGCCCACATGGTTTGCACGGATCACGTTATGACCCAGCAGTTCCTGGGTACGTACGGAAGCGTCGCCGATAATGGTGGAGCGCAGGTGGCCGACGTGCATCTCTTTCGCTACGTTTGGCGCGGAATAATCGATAACGATAGTTTGCGGCTGCGGACGGGTAATACCAAGACGGTCGGACTTCAGCGCTTCGCTGACATGTTCGGCAAGAAACGTCGGCGCAAGAAAAATATTGATAAAGCCTGGCCCGGCGATTTCAACCTTACTGGCAATCCCGTCAAGTGAGAGGTGGGTCAGAACTTGCTCGGCCAGTTGTCGCGGTGCCATGCCCAGTTTTTTTGCAACTGCCATCACGCCGTTAGCCTGATAGTCGCCAAACTGAACTTTTGCTGACTGGCGGACCTGCGCTTCGCAATCTTCTGGAGCGCCTGCCGCAATCATGGCCTGACTGACTTTTTCTGAGAGAAGTGCCTGAATATTCACCGGGATACCTTACATTTAGGACGCCGCAAAGCAGAGGCGGCGTCCGGGTGTTTAATAAAGCCGGGAGTATACTGCAAATGCCCGGTGGCGTCAGCACTGCATAACACGGTAGATTATGGGCTTTGTTATGACTTGCGAGCACTGTTATGAGCCATTGGCAAACACTCGAAGAGTTGCGGGATATCGCGGAAGATTTGCCGCGTTTTAGCGACGATTTGCAAAAATTGACTACCCGTCTTGGGCTGAATATTGCACCCTTAAACGCCGATCATATCTCCCTGCGTTGCCACCAGAATACGACGGCGGAACGCTGGCGGCGCGGTTTTGAGCAGTGCGGGGAGCTACTGTCGGAAAACGTGATCAATGGCCGTCCTATCTGTCTGTTCAAACTGCGTGAACCTGTGTGCGTGGCGCACTGGCAATTCGACGTTATCGAACTGCCGTGGCCGGGTGAAAAACGCTACCCCCACGAAGGCTGGGAGCATATTGAGATTGTTTTGCCGGGTGCGCCGGAAACGCTGAATGCCCGTGCGCTGGAGCTGATTGCAGATGAAGGGCTGAGCCAGCCAGGTATCGCAGTGAAAACAAGTTCGCCTAAAGGCGAACGTGAACGATTACCCAACCCGACGCTGGCGGTGACCGATGGTAAAGTCACGGTGAAATTTCATCCGTGGACCATTGAGGCTATCGTCGCCAGCGAACAATGAACGACAAGGCTGTGAGCGGTGGGGCGCCGTGCACCTGCCCTCATAGTGCAAAAAGGGAGGCGTGATGACATTACTGGAAATCTGTTGCTATGGCGTTGATGACGCGGTGATCGCCCAACAGCATGGGGCCGATCGCATAGAATTTTGCGCTGCACCGAAAGAGGGCGGTTTAACCCCTTCTTACGGGGCATTGAAAGCCATTCGCAAGGCTGTAACGATCCCGGTGCATCCCATTATCCGTCCGCGCGGCGGCGATTTTTGTTATCGCGATGATGAGTTTTCCGCCATGTTGGAAGATATCCACTTTCTGCGTGAGCTTGGTTTCCCGGGGCTGGTTATCGGGATCCTTGATGAGGATGGGGGTGTGGATCAGGCGCGAATGCGCAAGGTAATGGCCGCTGCGCAGGGAATGGCGGTCACTTTTCATCGCGCCTTTGACATGTGTGCTGAACCGCGACAAGCCTTTGATATATTGGCAGAATTGGGTGTCGCGCGCATTCTGACTTCCGGGCAGCAAGCGTCGGCGGAAAAAGGTCTTTCAATTATTCGGGAACTAAATGACCGATCCGGTGTTCCAATCATTATGGCGGGTGCGGGGGTACGTCCTGAAAACCTCGAACGCTTTCTCACTGCGGGTGTGAAAGAGGTGCACAGTTCGGCAGGTTGCTGGACAGCATCGCCAATGCGTTATCGCAATACAGGATTATCGATGTCTTCAGATGCCAGCGCGGATGAATATGCCCGCTACGGCGTTGACGGAAATTCAGTGGCGGCGATGAAAAAGAAGATCCACGACCATCACCGCTGAAAACGATTTTTACCGCGCATCATGTCGCCCAATATGATGCTTGCTCGTACCAGGCCCCTGCCATTAACAGGGGTCTTTTTTTATCTTAAGGTTTACGCGCAATCAATACGGCACGCTGCGGTGCGGGGTAACCCTCAACGGTTTTAGTGCTGTCTGCCGGATCGAGGAAATCGGCCAGTGACTCGCTGATCATCCAGGGTGTGCGACGCTGCTCGTCGGTGCTGGTCACGCTGATATCGGCAATACGCACATCAATAAAACCGCATTTCTCCAGCCAGTTTTTCAGCGCCAGTGCGGAGGGAATAAAGTAAACGTTACGCATTTGCGCATAACGATCGCCTGGCACCAGCACAGTATGTTCGTCGCCTTCGACCACCAGCGTTTCCAGCACGAGCTCACCCTCTTTAACCAACTGATCTTTGAGCTGCCAAAGATGTTCCAGCGGAGAACGACGATGGTAGAGCACGCCCATCGAGAAAACGGTGTCAAAAGCATTAAGCGCAGGCAGTTGCTCAATGCCCAGCGGCAACAAATGCGCCCGGCGATCATCACCCAGCAGTTTGCGCACCGCTTCAAACTGGCATAAAAACAGTTGTGTCGGATCGATTCCAACCGCCAGCGAGGCCCCGGCACCTATCATGCGCCACAGGTGATACCCGCTGCCGCAGCCCACATCAAGAATGGTACGTCCGCGTAAATCGGAAAGATGCGGCAGAACACGTTCCCATTTCCAGTCAGAGCGCCATTCGGTATCAATATCAATACCGTAAAGGGAGAAGGGGCCTTTACGCCAGGGCATCAGATTACGCAGTAGCGTCTCCATGCCTTTTAACTGACCAGGGCTAAGTGGCTCCGCGCTCTGCGCCGTCACGCTATTTTGCAGATCCAGCCTGGCCGGGGTGACAGACGGCAGAAACTCCACCGCATTATTCCATTGTTTAAATTGCCCATGCAGGGCTTCGCGCTGCCAGCTGGAGATTTGCGCAGGCAGGGTATCCAGCCAGTGGGCTAAAGGACCGACAGCGATTTGCTGATAAAAACGACCAAATTCAATCATGCGTTGTCCGCCTTCAGCGCGACCAGAGAACCAAAGTTAAAACACTGGAACCACAATTCACTGTGTTCAAAACCCGCTTCACGCAGGCGAGCTTTATGGGTCTCGACAGAGTCGGTCAGCATCACATTTTCCAGCATGCTCCGTTTCTGGCTGATCTCCAGTTCGCTGTAGCCATTGGCACGTTTAAAGTCATGGTGCATGTTAAAGAGCAGCTCGCCGACGGTGTGGTCTTCAAAACTGAATTTTTCTGATAGCACCAGCGCTCCGCCCGGGTTCAGCCCCTGGTGGATCTTCTTCAACAGAGCCAGCCGGTCATGCGGCTCAAGGAACTGCAGCGTGAAGTTGAGTACCACCATTGAAGCGTTTTCGATTGTGATGTCGCGGATATCCCCTTCAATGACCGTCACTGGCGTAGGCGCTTTATAGGCGTCGATATGACGCCGACAGCGCTCGACCATCGCTGGAGAGTTATCGACAGCAATGATATGGCAATCAGTGTGCGCAATATTGCGACGGATAGAGAGGGTGGCGGCGCCAAGCGAGCAACCAAGATCATAGACCTGCGTCGCGGGTTGCACAAAACGCTCCGCCAGCATGCCGATCATCGAGATAATATTGGAGTAACCCGGTACGGAACGCTGGATCATGTCCGGGAAGACTTCAGCTACCCGTTCGTCAAAAGTCCAGTCGCCCAGGCTGGCGATAGGCGCAGAAAAAAGCGTGTCGCGGTGAGACATAGTGTAAATATCCGGGAAAACAAAGGGGCGTATTGTGCGCTAATGCAGGGAGAAAACCAACTCCCAGGGCATATACCACAGGTTTGCCAGCACCATCAGTACCAGTGAACACCAGGTGGCGCTCATGCCGGAACGACGCCAGCGAAACAGACGGTGATAATAACCGTAATAATGCATCAGGCGGCCTGCTATCAACAGAAGCCCACAAGCATGCACCATCCAGGTTTCGGCTCCGTTCATCTCCATAAAGAGGAGCAGAATAATCGCGATGGGCAGGTACTCTACAGCATTGCCATGAATACGAATGGCACTCTGTAATTCGCTAAATCCACCATCGCCATAACTCACGCGATACTGCATGCGCAGTCGGGAAAGATCCATTGAAAACTTCAGCAGCAACAACGCACCCAATACGGCATAAAGCGCGCTAACCATACAAACTCCCTTTTAGGCATCGGTGACCGCTTTACAATGATAGGTTGTCCACTCAAAAAAGAGAAGATTGCTGCGGCAGAGAAGGGGCGTTGCCAATACAGGGAAGCGCTGTATACAAATCCTGCCACAACGTTTCGACCAGCTCCGGCGCATGCGCAATATCTGGCGTATGCAAAAAAAGATAAGGTGTGGTGGTCTGCTCCCAGAGCGGCAATTTAGTTAGCCAGACGGCAAACAGTTCGCGGTTTTGTTGCATATTGTCACTGCCGATAAAGCGCACCATCGGATGGCTGGCGGTGAGCAGTGCGTGTACCGGCACTTTGGGCTTTTTACGCTGCGCCTCTATCACCGCTTCGCTATGCTGCACCGCACTATGAACCGGCCGGCTATCCAGCATCACTCTGTTCACTCCCCGGGCGCGCAGTCCCTGATTTAACATTTTCTCGTCTTCCCGTTTGGCAAAAAAAGAGGGATGGCGAACCTCAACGCCGTAAGTGAATTCTGCGGGCAATGCGTCAAGAAAGGTCCACAGAGCAGGCAAATCGCGCGGGCCAAATACGGGCGGCATCTGAAGCCAGTACTGCCCAATTCGGTTCGACAGTGGTGACATACGGGTGAAGAATTCTGCTGTTAGATCGGCGCAATCTCGCAGTGCCGCCTGATGGGAAATGGTTGCCGGGAATTTAAAACAGAAGCGGAAATCATCCGTGGTTTGATCGCGCCAGCGATCGACAATTTCCGCTTTCGGCAGTGCGTAAAGCGTGGTGTTACCCTCCACGCAATTAAAGTAGCGGGCGTAGTCTGCGAGGCTGGTGATGCCAAGGCGCACCCATTTAGGGTGCGACCATTGCGGTAAGCCGATGTAGATCATAGCGCCTGGAGGATCTCATTCGTACTGCGTACACGACCAATACGCGGGAAAATGTGGGTCATACTGCCCTGGTGTTGATCGCTACTGCCCGCGCTGCAGGCGTCCTCGGCAATGACCAGCGAGAAACCGAGCTCCCAGGCGTTGCGGGCAGTCGATTCAACCCCAATATTGGTCGAAATCCCGCACAGGACGATGGTATCAACACCGCGACGGCGCAATTGCAGTTCTAAATCGGTCCCGTAAAACGCGCCCCACTGGCGTTTGGTTACTTCTATATCGCTTGCTTTTTTACCCAACGCGTCGGGATAGTCCCACCAGTTTGCGGGCAGCGTATGGCCGCCGGCAGGGGCATCGACAGGCTGTTTCAGCGCTTCGGCAAAATCTTCCGACCAGCCCACGCGCACCAGCACAACTGGCGAACCGTTTGCACGAAATTTCTCCGCCAGCGTGGCGGCGCGGGCAACCACGTCCTGCGCGGTATGCGGACCGCCTGCGAAAGGAAGGATGCCTTCCTGTAAGTCGATCACGACCAGCGCGGTTTTTTCGGCATTGAGCTCCAGCATAATAACTCCTGCAAAATGAATGATGTCGGCGGTTACCTTACGCGGTAACGCTGCATGCGCGGTTTACAATTTTTGTTAAATTTTGTGAGAATGCGCAATAAGCGCGCAGCAAACGCGCGTACAGTCGGACGCGGGCTTATCGTCACGCATAATTTCCAGTATAATAGCCCCCTTTTTTCATCCAGTTGTGACATACGAAAATAGCTGCTACCAAAGCGCCTGAACGCAGGTGACGGGTCGCACGCAGCTAATTAAAGGATATCTCATGCGTACAGTATATTGCGGGCAGCTCAATCAGTCCCATGTCGGACAGCAAGTAACGCTTTGTGGGTGGGTCAATCGTCGTCGTGACCTCGGTAGCCTTATCTTTATTGATATGCGCGATCGTGAAGGCATCGTGCAGGTGTTTTTCGACCCGGACCGTCAGGATGCGTTCCAGCTCGCGTCTGAACTGCGTAATGAGTTCTGTATTCAAATCACCGGTACCGTGCGGGCGCGCGATGCAAAAAACGTCAACAAAGATATGGCTACCGGTGAAGTTGAAGTGTTCGCGACCGAACTGAACATTATCAACCGTTCCGATGTGCTGCCGCTGGACTCCAACCACGTCAACACCGAAGAAGCGCGTCTGAAGTACCGTTATCTCGACCTGCGTCGCCCGGAAATGGCGCAGCGACTGAAAACCCGCGCCAAAATCACCAGTTTTGTACGCCGTTTTATGGACGATCACGGTTTCCTCGACATCGAAACCCCGATGTTGACCAAAGCGACGCCGGAAGGTGCGCGCGACTACCTCGTGCCGAGCCGCGTGCACAAAGGCAAGTTCTATGCGCTGCCGCAGTCGCCTCAGCTGTTCAAACAGTTGCTGATGATGTCGGGTTTCGACCGCTACTACCAGATCGTTAAATGCTTCCGCGACGAAGACTTGCGTGCCGATCGCCAGCCGGAATTTACCCAGATCGATGTGGAAACTTCCTTTATGACGGCACCGCAGGTGCGCGAAGTGATGGAAGCGCTGGTTCGTCAACTGTGGCTTGAAATCAAAGGTGTTGATCTGGGTGATTTCCCGATCATGACTTTTGCTGAAGCTGAGCGTCGTTACGGCTCCGATAAACCAGATCTGCGTAACCCAATGGAACTGGTAGATGTTGCCGACCTGCTGAAAGCGGTTGAGTTTAAAGTCTTCTCCGGCCCGGCAAACGATCCGAAAGGCCGTGTTGCCGCCTTGCGTGTTCCGGGTGGCGCACAGCTTAGCCGTAAACAGATTGACGACTACGGCAAGTTTATCGAAATCTACGGTGCGAAAGGCCTCGCCTATATTAAAGTCAATGAAGCCGCCAACGGTCTGGAAGGGATCACCAGCCCGGTCGCCAAGTTCCTCAACGCAGAGATCGTGAGCGCTATACTTGAGCGCACTGGCGCGCAGGATGGCGACATGATTTTCTTCGGCGCAGACAACAAAAAAGTGGTGGCCGATGCGCTGGGCGCGCTGCGTCTGAAAGTGGGCAAGGACCTGAATATTACCGATGAAGGTAAGTGGGCACCGCTATGGGTTATTGACTTCCCGATGTTTGAAGATGACGGCGAAGGCGGCCTGACGGCTATGCACCATCCGTTCACCTCGCCGAAAGACATGACCGCCGCAGAGCTAAAAGCTGCGCCGGAAGAGGCCGTTGCTAATGCCTACGATATGGTCATTAACGGCTATGAAGTGGGTGGTGGTTCTGTGCGTATCCATAGTGGCGATATGCAGCAGACGGTGTTCAGCATTCTGGGCATTAACGAACAGGAACAGCGTGAGAAGTTTGGCTTCCTGCTGGACGCGCTGAAATATGGTACACCGCCGCATGCAGGTCTGGCGTTTGGTCTGGATCGTCTGACCATGTTGCTGACCGGTACAGACAATATTCGTGATGTTATCGCTTTCCCGAAAACCACCGCGGCTGCGTGTCTGATGACCGAAGCGCCAAGCTTTGCCAACCCGGCTTCGCTGGTGGAATTAGGCATTTCGGTGGTCAAAAAAGAGACCCCGGAGAATAAGTAATATGCCATTTAAGCACCCTGTCTCTGTACTGGTCGTGATTTATGCGCAAGATACGAAACGGGTGCTGATGTTGCAGCGACGTGACGATCCTAATTTCTGGCAGTCGGTTACCGGCAGTCTGGAAGAGGGGGAGGTAGCGTCGCAAGCCGCCGCGCGTGAAGTAAAGGAAGAGGTCGATATTGATGTTGCGCAGGAGCAACTGGCCTTAGTCGACTGTCAGCGCACGGTGGAGTATGAAATCTTTAGTCATTTACGTCATCGCTACGCGCCGGGCGTTACGCACAATACCGAGTCATGGTTTTGTCTTGCGCTGCCCCATGAACGTCAGATTGTTTTTAGCGAACATCTGGCGTACCGCTGGCTTGATGCGCCCGCAGCGGCGGCATTAACCAAGTCATGGAGCAACCGGCAGGCGATTGAAGAATTTGTAATTAACGCCGACGAATTTTCCCGGAACTGAGGATCTCTGTAAGGCGAAACGCCCTCCTGGGTCGGTGCTTGCAGCAGCAGGACGCCGACGCAAACGGGGGCCACTCACTGACTGAGCGACGGGTTTACGGGAAAAGGCTTTATTGGAGAGTTTCTTATGGCAGGTCATAGTAAATGGGCCAACACCAAGCACCGCAAAGCGGCACAGGATGCCAAACGCGGTAAGATTTTTACCAAAATTATTCGTGAGCTGGTCACTGCGGCACGTCTGGGCGGCGGTGACATTGCTTCCAACCCGCGTCTGCGTGCAGCGGTTGATAAAGCGCTGAGCAATAACATGACCCGTGACACCCTGAACAGGGCGATTGCGCGCGGCGTTGGCGGTGACGACGATGCAAACATGGAAACCATCATTTATGAAGGTTACGGTCCTGGCGGCACCGCGGTGATGGTGGAGTGCCTGAGTGATAACCGTAACCGTACCGTGGCTGAAGTGCGTCACGCGTTTAGCAAATGTGGCGGCAACCTGGGTACTGATGGTTCTGTGGCATATCTCTTCAGCAAAAAAGGGGTGATCTCTTTTGAAGCGGGCGATGAAGACACCATTATGGAAGCGGCGCTGGAAGCGGGTGCGGAAGATGTGGTGACCTTCGATGACGGTGCCATTGACGTTTACACCGCGTGGGAAGAGATGGGTACTGTGCGTGACGCGCTGGAAGCCGCTGGCCTGAAAGCAGACAACGCAGAAGTTTCTATGATCCCGTCCACGAAAGCGGATATGGATGCAGAAACAGCGCCGAAACTGCTGCGTCTGATCGATATGCTGGAAGACTGCGATGACGTGCAGGAAGTTTACCATAACGGTGAGATCTCCGACGAAGTCGCGGCAACGCTGTAATACCTGCCATCTTGCAACCCACTGGAGCGTTGGCTTTCATCGCACACTCCAGTCACGGAGTCTCTCTACGCTCCTGGGGATGCACTGCGTAGCCGCCTTCCTGTGAACTGAAATAGGTTGGGTATCAGGGGTTGCAGGATAATGAAGCCAAGCGGAGATGCATGATGGCGATAATTCTCGGGATCGACCCGGGTTCACGTATCACCGGTTATGGTGTGATCCGCCAGACAGGCCGCCAGCTGACTTACCTCGGCAGCGGCTGCATCCGCACTAAAGTGGACGATTTACCGTCGCGTCTGAAACTGATCTATGCAGGCGTGACGGAAATCATCACTCAGTTCCAGCCTGATTATTTCGCCATTGAACAAGTGTTTATGGCGAAAAACGCCGACTCGGCGCTTAAACTGGGGCAGGCGCGTGGTGTGGCGATTGTTGCTGCGGTTAACCAGGAATTGCCGGTGTTTGAGTATGCCGCCAGGCAGGTTAAACAGACCGTTGTCGGCATTGGCAGTGCGGAAAAAAGTCAGGTTCAGCACATGGTGCGTAACCTGCTGAAACTCCCTGCCAATCCACAGGCAGATGCCGCCGATGCGCTGGCTATCGCCATTACACACTGCCATGTCAGTCAGAATGCGGTACAGGTAAGCAGTTCTCGCCTTAGTCTGGCGCGTGGAAGATTACGTTAAAAAGCGCCTTTGCAGGCGCTTTTTTTATAACAAAGAACGGATTTTCCGGGCATCCTCTTCACTGGAGGGGTTATAGACCACCATTGTCAGGTCGGGTTGTCCTTCAACGGAGAAACTCGAATATTCCAGCGACAATTGCCCTGCGCGGGCATGCAGCAGGATCTTGGTACCTTCCTCCATCCCCTCAATATCGTTTTCCTGCCACAGCGCGGCAAACTCAGCTGATGCAGCACTGAGTTCCTCCACCAGTGGGCGGATTTCGGCAACCGCACCGGCCCGAACTGCATCAGCACGAAAGGCTGCAACCAAAAAACGCGTCAATCCTTGCCAGTCGTTTTGCATCGCGCGTACATGAGGATTGAGAAACATCCTCCGCAAAATATTGCGCTGCTGGAAAGGCAGTGAGGGATAATCCGATAACACCACGGTGGCGGCTTTGTTCCAGGCGAGTACATCCCAGGTGGCATTGCGGATTAACGCCGGGCTAAAGGGCATATGATCCAGTACGTTTTGCAGCCGCGCGCTTATCGTGCCTGTCGGGTTGTAATGCACGCCAGGCGCACGCCCCAAACCAAGATGAAAAACATGCTCACGTTCCCGCTCAGAAAGCCGCAGTGCCTGGCAAATGCGCTCTAGTACTTCCGCCGACGGCGTACCGCCGCGTCCCTGTTCGAGCCAGGTATACCAGGTGGCGCTGATACAGGCCAGGTGCGCGACTTCTTCGCGCCGTAATCCCGGCGTACGCCGCCGACCGGTATGGAAACCCAGTGTTTGCGGGTCCAATTGCGCACGGCGGGATTTGAGATAATCACCAAGATCTTTAGGCTGTGTCACGCTATGCATCCTGTTAGTCCTTATACCACGATAACGTCACTACTTTTCTCTGCTAAGGATATTTATAAGGATAGGCGCGCGAGTCAACATAAGGAGACACACGCATGCATGTTTTTCTGACGGGCGCGACCGGCTGGGTTGGCGCAACGGTAGCGGCGGAATTACTGGCAGCCGGGCATCACGTGACGGGGCTGGCAAGAAATACCGATAAAGCGCAGGCATTACTGGCGGCTGGCGGGCAGGTAATTTACGGGACGCTGGACGATCGCCAGATCCTGTTTGATGCCGCCATGCACGCCGATGCGGTGATCCATACCGCGTTTAATCACGATTTTTCCCGCTTTGCAGACAATTGCGCCCAGGATCAACGGGCTATCGAAACGTTGGGCGAAGCGTTAAAAGGCAGTCATCGCCCTTTACTGGTGACATCAGGTCTGGCGCGATTGGTACAGGGGCGACTGGCAAACGAAACGGATAAACCTGCCAGCGGGCCGGAATACTTGCGTCGTTCGGAGCTGGCAGCGCAAGAGCTGGTGGAAAAAGGTATCCGGGCTGCGAGCATTCGCCTGGCGCCAACGGTACATGGCGTTGGCGATCACGGTTTTGTGCCCAACCTGATCGCGCTGGCGAAGAAAACAGGCGTGGCAGCCTGGCCAGGAGAGGGCTCAAACCGCTGGGCGGCGGTGCATCGTCTTGATGCGGCGAAAGTGTACCGACGGGTATTAGAAACTGGCGTTACACAACCGGTGTATCACGCCGTCGCGGAAGAGGGGATACCCATGCGCGACATTGCGATAGCCATCGGCAAAATGCTGGGTCTACCGGCTGAGTCACGCAGTCCTGAACATTTTGGCTGGTTTGCTGCCTTTGCTGCGGCAGACATGGCGGCGTCCAGTGCCCGGACTCGCGACGTACTGGGTTGGCAGCCCCAGCAGCGTGAATTGCTGGCAGATCTGGCTGATAGCGCCTATTACGCGAATTCCTGAATACCGCGCGTTTTTCCTGCAGAATCGGCTGGATATCTATCCAGCCTTTTTTTATGATACAACATTAGAATTTAAGCCCTTACCGCAGGAGCGTCACGTGATAGGCAGACTCAGAGGCATTATTGTTGAAAAACAACCCCCGTTAGTGGTGCTGGAAGCAGGGGGCGTGGGCTACGAAGTGCATATGCCAATGACCTGTTTTTATGAATTACCGGACGCTGGAAAAGAGGCGATTGTCTTCACGCATTTCGTGGTGCGTGAAGATGCTCAACTGCTGTTCGGTTTTAATAATAAGCAGGAACGTACCCTGTTCCGTGAGTTGATTAAAACCAACGGTGTCGGGCCGAAACTTGCACTGGCGATCCTTTCTGGCATGTCGGCGCAACAGTTTGTGAATTCGGTCGAGCGTGAAGATCCCGCCGCGCTTATCAAACTGCCGGGCATCGGTAAGAAAACGGCTGAGCGCCTGATTGTCGAAATGAAGGACCGCTTTAAGGGGTTGCATGGCGATCTCTTTACACCTGCGGCGGATCTGGTGCTGACTTCCCCTGCCGGCCCGGCGGCAGACGATGCAGAACAAGAAGCTGTTGCCGCGCTGGTAGCGCTGGGCTATAAACCTCAGGAAGCCAGCCGGATGGTGAGTAAAATCGCGCGTCCGGATGCCAACAGTGAAACCCTGATCCGTGAAGCGCTGCGCGCAGCGTTGTGAGGTAGAGGATGATTGAAGCAGATCGCCTGGTCGCACCCGCCAGCACTAACGTGGAAGAGATCGCCGACCGCGCTATTCGCCCGAAACTGCTCGACGAATATGTTGGCCAGCCTCAGGTTCGTTCTCAGATGGAGATCTTTATCCAGGCGGCAAAACTGCGTGGTGATGCGCTTGACCATCTTCTTATCTTTGGCCCGCCCGGTTTAGGGAAAACAACTCTGGCGAATATTGTCGCCAACGAGATGGGCGTGAATCTGCGCACCACATCTGGCCCGGTTCTGGAGAAAGCGGGCGATTTGGCGGCCATGCTCACCAACTTAGAACCGCACGATGTGCTGTTTATTGATGAGATTCACCGCCTTTCGCCGGTAGTGGAAGAGGTGCTGTATCCAGCGATGGAAGACTATCAACTGGATATCATGATTGGCGAAGGTCCGGCGGCGCGTTCCATCAAGATCGATCTCCCTCCCTTTACCCTAATTGGTGCGACCACACGTGCGGGTTCACTGACCTCGCCACTGCGCGATCGTTTTGGCATAGTGCAACGTCTTGAGTTCTACCAGGTCGCCGACCTGCAACATATTGTCGGTCGTAGCGCGCGCTTTATGGGGCTGGAGATGAGTGAGGAAGGTGCGCTGGAAGTGGCGCGACGTTCTCGTGGTACACCGCGTATCGCCAACAGGCTGCTGCGACGCGTACGGGACTTTGCCGAGGTAAAGCATAACGGCGACATCACGGCCGGGATTGCCGCGCAGGCGCTGGACATGCTGAACGTCGATGCCGAAGGCTTTGATTATATGGATCGCAAGCTGCTGTTGGCAGTTATTGATAAGTTTTTTGGCGGGCCAGTGGGTCTGGATAACCTGGCGGCGGCTATCGGCGAAGAGCGGGAAACGATTGAAGACGTACTGGAACCTTATCTCATCCAGCAAGGTTTTTTACAACGTACGCCGCGTGGACGCATGGCAACCGTTCGGGCCTGGAACCACTTTGGCATTACTCCGCCAGAGATGCCCTGAAAAACGCCGGATGTGAACAACATCCGGCCTTGTCCGGCTTTGCTTCTTAGCTAGCCGTTTTCTTCGTCATACTAACGATAAACAGCACTGCGGCGCACAACACCACGGAAGGGCCTGCTGGCGTGTCATACAGCGCCGAGAATGCTAACCCGCCGGTAACGGCAATCATGCCAACGCCTACCGCTATACCGGCCATCTGCTCCGGCGTGCGCGCAAAACGGCGGGCCGTAGCGGCCGGAATGATTAACAGTGATGTAATAATCAGTGCGCCGACGAATTTCATCGCCACGCCGATCGTCAGGGCCGTCACCAGCATGAGCAGCAGCTTCACGCGCTGCAGTTTCACGCCATCAACAAAAGCCAGTTCAGGGCTGATTGTCATTGATAGCAGGCTGCGCCATTGCCAAAGCAAAATCCCCACCACCACGACAACGCCCATGGCAATAAATAGCAGATCCTGCGGAGTTACAGCCAGCAAGTCGCCGAAAAGGTAGGCCATCAGGTCAACGCGAATATTCGACATCAGGCTAACGACTACAAGACCCAGCGATAAAGCGCTATGCGCCATAATACCGAGCAATGTGTCTACTGCCAGATGCGGACGTTTTTCCAGCCATACCAGACCCGCTGCGAGCAGCAGTGTCACGGCGATTACCGCATAAAACGGATTCACATCGAGCAGAAAACCAAACGCCACTCCGAGCAGGGAGGCGTGCGCCAGCGTATCGCCAAAATAGGACATTCGACGCCAGACAACAAAAGAACCCAGCGGGCCAGCCGCGCAGGCCAGCATCACGCCAGCAAACCAGCCGGGCAGTAATAATTCAATCATGAGCGTCCGTTACCCTGGCGCAATACAATGCGGCCTTGTAAATCATGGCGGTGATTATGGTTATGGCGATAAATGCCGAGCTGTTCTGCCCCCCGCTGGCCGAACATCGAAATAAATTCGGGGTGCATGGAAACCACTTCCGGCGTACCTGAACAACATATGTGGTGGTTAAGGCACAGCACTTCATCCGTTTTCGCCATGACCAGGTGTAAGTCGTGAGACACCATCAATACGGCGCAGTCCAGCTCTTTGCGCAACTGGTCGATGAGATCGTACAGCGCCACCTGGCCATTGACGTCTACGCCCTGAGTGGGTTCGTCGAGCACCAGCAACTGGGGACGGTTGAGCAATGCCCGTGCCAGCAAGACCCGCTGCGTCTCGCCACCGGAGAGTTTTTGCATCGGAGCATCAACAAGATGCGCCGCCTGCACGCGTTTCAACGCCGGAACGATCTCTTCTTTACGTGTTCCCGGGCGCAAACGTAAAAAACGCCCGACAGTCAGTGGGAGCGTTGCATCAAGATGCAGTTTTTGCGGCACATAGCCGATACGCAGATTTTTTTCGCGCTTGATAGTACCGGCGTCCGGTGCTACGAGCCCAAGCACGACGCGCACCAGCGTCGATTTTCCTGCGCCATTGGGACCCAGCAACGTCAGAATTTTGCCGGGGCATAAATTTAGCGAAATATCAGATAAGACGCGCCGTTGACCAAAGGCGACGGTGACTTTTTCTAGCGTTACAAGATTCGTCATAGCATTTAAGGGGTTGCACAAGTTGTCGAATGTTATAATATCACATTCCACTTACTCATTACGATCAATAGACGCATTATGTTACATAAAAATACGCTTCTTTGCGCAGCGTTATCCGCTGCGCTTCTGGGTGGGGCAGCACAAACTGCTGACGCCGCAGTCGTAACCTCTTTAAAGCCTCTGGGTTTTATCGCATCAGCTATTGCCGATGGCGTAACAACCACCGACGTGTTGTTGCCTGACGGCGCATCCGAACACGACTATTCATTGCGTCCTTCTGATGTAAAACGCTTACAGAACGCGGACTTAGTATTTTGGGTCGGGCCGGACATGGAAGCGTTTATGGCTAAATCTGCGCAGCAAATTCCCGAGAAAAAACGCATAACGATGGCTGAGCTTGAAGGGGTGAAATCTTTGCTGATGAAAGGTGAGGATGACGATGAACATCATCATGACGATCACCAGCATGCGAGCGAAAAAGGTGATGAGCATCACCATCACGGCGACTACAACATGCACCTGTGGCTTTCCCCAGAGATAGCGCGGCTTTCGGCGGTTGCAATCCACGATAAATTAGTGGAAGTTATGCCGCAAAGTCGAGCCAAGCTTGACGCCAACCTGCAGGCTTTTGAGGCATCATTGACTCAGGTCGACAAACAGGTCGGAAACGAGCTGGCACCGCTGAAGGGGAAGGGGTATTTCGTTTTTCATGACGCCTACGGCTATTTTGAAAAGCATTACGGGCTGACTCCATTGGGTCACTTTACCGTCAACCCCGAAATTCAACCTGGTGCGCAGCGTTTACATGAAATCAGAACACAGTTGGTTGAGCAAAAAGCAACCTGCGTTTTTGCTGAGCCACAGTTCAGGCCAGCGGTCGTTGAAGCTGTTGCCAGAGGGACATCCGTTCGAATGGGAACGTTGGATCCACTTGGGATCAGTATCAAGCCAGGCAAAGAGAGCTATTCACAGTTCCTTGCCCAGCTAGCTAACCAGTATACGAGCTGCCTGAAAGGAGATTAACGAGGAAGTGAATACGTGCAACAGATAGCCCGCTCTGTCGCCCTGGCATTTAACAATCTGCCCCGACCCCATCGCGTTATGCTGGGGTCACTTACAGTTCTCACGCTTACGGTCGCCGTCTGGCGACCTTATGTTTATCACCCTGAATCGGTCTCCGCGCCGATTGTCAAAACCATCGAGCTGAAAAAAAGTGAAGTCCGCTCGTTGTTGCCTGAAGCCAGCGAACCTATCGATCAAACCATGCCGGATGAAGTGGAAGATATTCCACAGGATGAACTGGATGATAAGACCGCCAGCGAAGCCGGGGTTCATGAATATGTCGTCTCTACCGGCGATACGCTAAGCAGTATCCTCAATCAGTACGGCATTGATATGGGCGATATCAGCCAGCTTGCCGCAGCGGATAAAGAGCTGCGTAACCTGAAAATCGGTCAACAGATCTCCTGGACGCTGACTGCGGACGGGGATTTGCAACGCCTGACCTGGGAAATGTCCCGTCGCGAAACACGCACTTACGATCGTACCGATAGCGGCGCGTTCAAAATGAGCAGTGAAATGCAGCAGGGCGACTGGGTCAACAAAGTGATGAAAGGCACCGTTGGCGGCAGCTTCGTGGCCAGCGCCCGAGAAGCGGGGCTGACCAGCGGTGAAATCAGTTCCGTTATTAAAGCCATGCAGTGGCAAATGGACTTCCGTAAGCTGAAAAAAGGCGATGAGTTCTCCGTTCTGATGTCCCGCGAAATGCTGGAAGGTAAGCAGGAGCAGAGCCAACTGGTCGGTGTCCGTCTCCGCTCTGATGGCAAAGACTACTACGCGATTCGTGCAGAGGATGGCAAATTTTACGATCGGAACGGTACAGGCCTGGCGAAAGGTTTTATGCGTTTCCCCACCTCGAAGCAGTTCCGCGTGTCGTCTAACTTCAATCCGCGCCGTCTGAACCCGGTGACCGGGCGTGTTGCACCTCATAAAGGTGTCGACTTTGCCATGCCACAAGGTACGCCAGTCCTCTCTGTAGGAGACGGCGAAGTGGTGGTAGCCAAACGTAGCGGCGCGGCAGGTTATTATGTGGCTATCCGACATGGTCGCACCTATACCACGCGTTATATGCATTTGCGTAAGTTGCTGGTGAAAAACGGGCAGAAAGTGAAACGTGGCGATCGTATCGCGTTGTCCGGAAATACCGGGCGCTCTACCGGCCCGCACCTGCATTACGAAGTATGGATTAACCAGCAGGCAGTGAACCCTTTAACGGCGAAGCTGCCAAGAACGGAAGGTCTGAGCGGTTCGGATCGTACCGATTACCTGGCGCAGGTGAAAGAAGTCTTACCGCAGTTACGCTTCGACTGATTTGCCTGTTAAGTGTGCGTCTGAAGCCGATGTCTCACCCGCATCGGCTTTTTCTTTTGTGCGAAAGAAAGCGGCTCGCTACACTATCCGATTATCTTTTCTGATTTTTGATTTCTGGCCTGCGGACGATGCATGGAAACGAAAAAAAATAACAGTGAGTACATTCCGGAATTCGAGAGCGAATTCCGTCACCCGCGCAACTGGGGTGCCTGGCTGGGCGTGCTCGCGTTTGCTGGCGTCGCGATGATCCCGGCAAAAATGCGCGATCCGCTACTGGGCAAGCTGGGCCGCCTGGCAGGGAAATTCGGTAAAAGCGCGCGCCGCCGCGCCCAGATTAACCTTCTCTATTGCTTCCCTGAAAAAAGCGAAGCGGAACGGGAAGCGATCATTGATGATATGTTTGCCACGGCGCCGCAGGCGATGGTTCTGATGGCTGAACTGGCGATTCGTGGCCCGGAAAAAGTCATGCCTCGTGTGGAGTGGCAGGGAAAAGCGATCATTGATGAAATGCGCAATAATGATGAAAAAGTCATTTTTCTGGTGCCGCACGGCTGGGGTGTGGATATTCCAGCCATGCTGATGTCTTCACAGGGGCAGAAAATGGCGGCGATGTTCCACAATCAGGGCAACAAGGTTTACGACTACGTGTGGAACAGCGTGCGTCGACGTTTTGGCGGGCGCTTGCATGCGCGCAACGATGGGATTAAACCGTTTATCCAGTCGATACGTCAGGGTTACTGGGGCTACTATCTGCCGGACCAGGATCATGGCCCTGAGCACAGCGAGTTTGTCGACTTCTTTGCGACTTACAAAGCAACGCTTCCGGCCATTGGGCGTCTGATGAAGGTTTGCCGGGCGCGTGTTGTTCCCTTATTCCCGATCTATGACGCACATTCGCACCGACTGATTATTCAGGTTCGCCCACCGATGGATGATCTGCTTACCGCAGACGACAACACCATTGCCCGGCGGATGAACGAAGAAGTCGAAGTGTTTGTCGGGCCACATCCGGAGCAATACACCTGGATCCTGAAATTATTAAAAACACGCAAATCCGGTGAAACCGAACCTTACCGGCGTAATGAGCTGTATCCCCGGAAATAAAGCATAAAAAAGGCCTCTCGTGATGAGAGGCCTTTTACTTTCCGTTCCTGATTATTCGACGGTCAGAATACGGGTGGTGTTAGTGGTGCCGATGGTGCTCATCACATCGCCCTGGGTCACAATCACCAGGTCGCCGGAGAGCAGATAGCCTTTGTCACGCAGCAAAGTGACCGCGTCGTGAGCCGCAGCCACCCCCTCGTTATGGCTGTCGAAATAGACCGGTGTAACACCGCGGTACAGCGCAGTCAGATTCAGCGTACGTTCATGGCGCGACAGTGCAAAAATCGGCAGACCGGAACTGATACGTGACGTCATCAGCGCAGTACGTCCTGACTCGGTCATGGTGATAATGGCAGTGACACCCTTCAGGTGGTTAGCGGCATACATTGCCGACATCGCAATGGCTTCTTCCACGTTGTCGAACTGAATATCCAGACGGTGTTTAGAAACGTTGATGCTTGGGATTTTCTCTGCCCCGAGGCACACGCGCGCCATTGCTGCCACCGTTTCAGAAGGGTACTGACCGGCCGCGGTTTCGGCTGAGAGCATGACCGCATCGGTACCATCCAGCACGGCGTTCGCGACGTCCATGACTTCTGCGCGGGTTGGCATGGGGTTAGTGATCATCGACTCCATCATCTGGGTGGCGGTGATCACAGAACGGTTCAGCTGGCGTGCGCGACGAATCAACGCTTTCTGAATGCCGACCAGTTCCGGATCGCCGATTTCCACGCCCAGGTCACCACGGGCTACCATCACAACGTCAGAGGCGAGGATTACATCATCCATGGCATCCTGGTTGCAGACCGCTTCGGCACGTTCAACTTTGGCGACGATTTTGGCATCACAACCAGCATCGCGCGCCAGGCGGCGAGCATAGTTCAGATCTTCCCCGCAGCGCGGGAAGGAGACAGCAAGGTAATCCACGCCGATCAGCGCAGCGGTAACAATGTCTGCTTTATCTTTTTCGGTCAGGGCTTCCGCAGAAAGACCACCGCCGAGTTTGTTAATGCCTTTATTGTTGGAGAGCGGGCCACCGACGGTCACTTCGGTAAACACTTTCATGCCCTGAACTTCCAGCACTTTTAACTGCACACGACCATCATCCAGCAGCAGGATATCGCCTGGCACGACGTCTGCTGGCAGGCCTTTGTAATCGATACCGACTTTTTCTTTATCGCCTTCGCCTTTACCCAGATTGGCGTCCAGCAAGAATTTATCACCGATATTCAGGAAGACTTTGCCTTCCTTAAAGGTGGAAACGCGAATTTTTGGCCCTTGTAAATCGCCAAGGATAGCAACATGACGTCCCAGTTTTGCCGCAATCTCACGCACTTTATCGGCGCGTAACTTATGATCTTCCGGTGTCCCGTGAGAGAAGTTCATACGCACTACGTTAGCACCCGCAGCAATAACCTTTTCGAGGTTGTTATCGCGATCGGTGGCCGGGCCTAAAGTAGTAACGATTTTGGTTCTGCGAAGCCTTCTGGACATGTAATACTCCGTTGACTGAAACAACTTGGTGTTGCGTGAACATGAATTCGGTCATTTGTCGCCCTGCTGTGAAGAACAACGTTGCAGACCGAACAGCGTAAAGGTACCGCTTTTGTTATTAACTATTAGTGGTTATCACTTTTGATAAGCAGTTCCTTATCAAAGCGCGATTCTTTCAGTGCTTCTTTGACTCGCTTCAAGTTATCCCTGAATTTTGCACCCCGACGCAACGTAAACCCTGTAGCTAACACGTCGATGACAGTCAGTTGCGCAAGTCGTGACACCATGGGCATGTAAATGTCTGTATCTTCCGGGACATCCAGCGTGATCGCAAGTGTTGCTTCTCGCGCCAGTGGTGTCCCCGCGGAGGTTAGCGCAATGACCATGGCGTCGTTTTCACGTGCCAGTTGCGCAAGTTCGACTAAATTCTTGGTGCGGCCAGTGTGTGAAATCAACACAACTACGTCATCGTCGCTACAATTCATACAGCTCATGCGTTGCAACACAATGTCATCGGAGTAGACCACGGGAACGTTAAAGCGAAAAAATTTATTCATCGCATCGTGGGCCACCGCCGCAGACGAGCCGAGGCCAAAGAAGGCGATTTTTTTCGCCTGCGTCAGTAAATCCACGGCGCGGTTAACCGCTGCCATATCCAGCGACTGGCGTACATGATCGAGACTCGCCATCGCCGATTCGAAGATTTTACCCGTGTAGGCTTCTACGCTGTCGTCTTCGTCGACGTTGCGGTTAACATAAGGTGTGCCGTTGGCAAGACTTTGTGCGAGATGCAGTTTAAAATCAGGAAATCCGCGCGTATCAAGACTGCGGCAGAAACGGTTCACCGTCGGCTCGCTGACCTCCGCTTCTTGCGCAAGCGTGGCAATACTGGAGTGAATGGCCTGTTGCGGCGCGGCGAGAATGACTTCCGCCACTTTTCGTTCGGATTTGCTAAGGTTTTCCAGTCGTGACTGGATTTTTTCCAGCATATTCATGGGTGATAAAGCGCTCATGGTAAAACGATTCCACAAGAATGAAATCGTGATGCGTTTATCCTGATATTACCCCCGGGCGTCTTAGAAAGGTAAAGCGTGACGAGAAATGTTGTTGTTTTTTTTCATTACATGATCAACGTCGGATTTTAGCGTGGGTCTCCTGGGCAGACGTACAGCGTTTTCCGGGCGAAAACCCCTGGTTTTCGTCACAATAAAATAACGCACTTCCTGACAAGGCGTAACAGTTTCGGTAGTGACGTAAAAGCAGTACATTGTACCGTAATAAAATTACATTGAAGACCTGGCCAGAGTTCCAGGATCGCCAACTGAGGAGAATGATATGGCGGTAATACAAACAGCCCAGGCGTGTGACCTGGTCATTTTCGGCGCGAAAGGCGACCTTGCGCGCCGGAAATTGCTGCCGTCCCTGTATCAACTGGAAAAAGCGGGTCAGATCCACCCCGAAACGCGTATCCTGGGTGTTGGACGCGCCGACTGGGATAAAGAAGCTTATACCAACGTGATCCGCGAAGCGCTCGAAACCTTTATGAAGGAAAAGATCGACGAAAGCCTGTGGGATAAGCTGAGCAGCCGTCTGGATTTCTGCAATCTGGATGTGAATGACACCTCCGCTTTTAAACGCTTAGGCGCGATGCTCGATCAAAAAAACCGTACTACCATCAATTATTTTGCGATGCCGCCCAGCACCTTTGGCGCAATCTGCAAAGGGTTGGGCGAAGCGAAACTGAATGCGAAACCGGCGCGTGTCGTGATGGAAAAGCCGCTGGGAACTTCGTTAGCCACTTCCCGTGAAATTAACGACCAGGTCGGTGAATATTTTGAAGAGTGCCAGGTTTACCGTATCGACCATTATTTGGGTAAAGAGACGGTGCTCAACTTGCTGGCGCTGCGTTTTGCTAACTCCTTGTTTGTTAACAACTGGGATAACCGCACCATTGATCACGTTGAGATCACCGTAGCGGAAGAAGTCGGGATCGAAGGCCGTTGGGGTTACTTCGATCAGGCGGGTCAGATGCGCGATATGATCCAGAACCACCTGCTGCAAATCCTTTGCATGATTGCAATGTCGCCACCGTCGGACTTAAGCGCTGACAGCATCCGCGATGAAAAGGTGAAAGTGCTGAAATCGCTGCGTCGTATCGACCGCACAAATGTGCGTGAAAAAACCGTGCGTGGTCAGTACACCGCCGGCTTTGCACAGGGTAAAAAAGTGCCCGGTTATCTGGAAGAAGAGGGTGCCAACAAATCCAGTAATACCGAAACGTTCGTCGCTATTCGCGTGGACATTGATAACTGGCGCTGGGCAGGTGTCCCGTTCTACCTGCGCACCGGCAAACGTCTGCCCGCGAAATGTTCAGAAGTCGTGGTCTACTTCAAAACGCCGGAACTGAACCTGTTCAAAGAGTCGTGGCAGGATTTGCCACAAAATAAACTCACCATTCGTTTGCAGCCAGATGAAGGTGTGGATATTCAGGTGCTTAACAAAGTACCGGGCCTCGATCATAAACATAATCTGCAGATCACAAAACTCGATCTGAGCTATTCAGAAACCTTTAACCAGACGCATCTTGCCGATGCGTATGAACGTCTGCTTTTGGAAACCATGCGCGGGATCCAGGCGCTGTTCGTTCGCCGTGATGAGGTGGAAGAAGCGTGGAAGTGGGTGGACTCGATCACTGAAGCATGGGCGGCGGATAATGATTCCCCGAAACCTTACCAGGCAGGCACCTGGGGCCCGGTCGCATCTGTGGCCATGATCACTCGCGATGGCCGTTCGTGGAATGAGTTTGAGTGACCGAGGGAACCTGATAATGAGGTTATTTTACCGGTAACATGATCTAACACAGAAATCAGGACAATTTTTCATCTTTCAGGCCCCGACTGGATTCACCAGCGGGGCTTTTTTTATTACACTGGCTGAAGCGATTTTGCCTTTGGGGCGCAGCGTACTGGTGTTTCTGGCTTAATGATAACGAGCATTTATGCCTCCCATGTTGCCACCCCGGACAGATAAATTTCAGGAGCCTCTATGAACCCAACAATGTTACGCGTAACAAATCGTATTATTGAACGTTCGCGTGAAACCCGCTCAGCCTATCTTGCGCGTATTGAGCAGGCGAAAAGCGACACGGTACGCCGCTCGACGCTGGCCTGTGGAAACCTGGCTCACGGTTTCGCCGCATGCCAGCCTGACGATAAAGCATCGTTAAAAAGTATGCTGCGTAACAATATCGCCATTATCACCTCCTACAACGACATGCTCTCTGCGCATCAGCCTTACGAAACCTACCCGAACATCATTCGTAAAGCCTTGCACTCGGTCAACGCGGTCGGTCAGGTTGCGGGTGGGGTGCCAGCCATGTGCGATGGTGTCACTCAGGGCCAGGACGGTATGGAGTTATCTCTGCTCAGCCGTGAAGTTATCGCCATGTCGGCGGCGGTAGGGCTGTCGCATAATATGTTCGATGGGGCACTTTACCTGGGCGTATGTGACAAAATCGTCCCCGGGCTGGTGATGGCCGCGCTGTCATTTGGTCATTTACCGGCGTTGTTTATTCCGTCAGGCCCGATGGCCAGCGGCCTGGAGAACAAAGAAAAAGTACGTATTCGCCAGCTTTACGCGGAAGGGAAAGTCGACAGGATGGCGTTGCTGGAATCTGAAGCTGCGTCTTACCACGCGCCGGGCACGTGTACCTTCTACGGTACTGCCAATACCAATCAGATGGTGATTGAGTTTATGGGCTTGCAACTGCCTGGATCCTCTTTCGTACACCCGGATGCGCCATTGCGCCAGGCACTAACGGAAGCGGCGGCTCGCCAGGTGACGCGTCTGACCGGCAACGGCAACGAATGGATGCCGCTTGGTAAGATGATCGACGAGAAAGTAGTGGTGAACGGTATTGTTTCATTGCTGGCAACCGGGGGTTCGACCAACCACACTATGCATCTGGTGGCAATGGCGCGTGCCGCCGGCATCATCATTAACTGGGATGACTTCTCCGAACTCTCCGACGTGGTACCCCTGCTGGCGCGTCTCTACCCGAACGGCCCGGCAGACATTAACCACTTCCAGGCAGCGGGTGGCGTGCCCGTGCTCATGCGCGAGTTGCTTAAAGGTGGGCTGCTGCATGAAGAGGTGAACACTGTCGCGGGCTTCGGTCTGACGCGTTATACCAATGAACCCTGGTTAAACAATGGCGAGCTGGACTGGCGCCCGGGCGCTGACGCCTCACTGGATGCTGACATCATCGCCACGGTGGATAAACCGTTTTCGAAACATGGTGGCACTAAAGTACTGAGCGGTAATCTTGGGCGTGCGGTGATGAAAACGTCGGCGGTGCCGGTTGAGAATCAGGTTATTGAAGCACCGGCCGTGGTGTTTGAAAGTCAGCATGACGTATTACCCGCCTTCGAAGCGGGGCTTCTGGATCGCGACTGTGTGGTTGTTGTCCGTCATCAGGGGCCAAAAGCGAATGGAATGCCAGAATTACATAAACTCATGCCGCCACTTGGTGTATTATTGGACCGCCGTTTCAAAATTGCTTTAGTTACCGATGGACGGCTCTCAGGTGCATCGGGTAAAGTGCCGTCGGCGATCCATGTAACACCCGAAGCCTATGACGGTGGATTGCTGGCGAAAGTGCGTGACGGCGACGTCATCCGGGTCAACGGGCAGACAGGTGAATTAACGCTGCTGGTGGATGACAACGAGCTTGCTGCGCGCCAGCCACATATTCCTGACCTGAGCGCGATGCGCGTGGGCACGGGGCGCGAAATGTTCGGCGCACTCCGGGAGAAACTTTCCGGGGCGGAACAGGGCGCAACCTGTATCACTTTTTAAGACGACAAGATTTTAGTTCTGGCGAGAGAAAAACCTGATGAAAAACTGGAAAACGAGTGCAGAAACAATCCTGAAAACGGGCCCGGTCGTGCCGGTGATCGTAGTGAACAAACTGGAACACGCGGTGCCGATGGCAAAAGCACTGGTTGCGGGAGGGGTTCGCGTTCTGGAAGTCACTCTGCGTACGGCCTGTGCCATTGATGCTATTCGCGCTATCGCAAAAGAAGTTCCGGAGGCGATCATCGGCGCCGGTACTGTCCTGAACCCGCAACAACTGGCCGAGGTTACCGCTGCCGGCGCGCAATTCGCCATCAGCCCCGGTCTGACTGAGCCGTTGCTGAAAGCGGCAACCGAAGGCACCATCCCTCTGATCCCGGGTATCAGCACCGTTTCAGAATTGATGTTGGGCATGGACTACGGTCTGAAAGAATTCAAATTCTTCCCGGCGGAAGCTAACGGCGGCACTAAGGCGTTGCAGGCGATTGCAGGCCCGTTCGCTCATGTTCGTTTCTGCCCGACAGGCGGGATCTCACCGGCCAATTACCGTGATTACCTGGCGCTGAAAAGCGTGCTGTGCATCGGCGGCTCCTGGCTGGTACCGGCAGATGCGCTGGAAGCGGGTGATTACGATCGCATCACAACACTGGCGCGCGAAGCTGTCGAAGGCGCGAAACAGTAATAGCGAGGCGGGTGAAGACCCCGCCTGGAAAGTAGCCCGGCCAGCATAATGCGACCGGGCTTTTTTTTATCCCTGAACCTGTACTGCCGCCGCCGCGGCAATGGCGCGTTCAACGGCACTTTCGGTGGTGTCGGCAACGGCCAGCGCGACGCCCATGCGGCGGGAGCCTTCGATCTCGGGCTTGCCGAACAGACGCAGTTGTACCCCCGCGCCGACCGCGTTCTGAACATTGCAAAACGTGACGTTCTGACTGCTAAGCCGCGGGAGGATCACCGCTGAGGCCGCGGGACCATACTGGCGGATCTCGCCAACCGGCAATCCCAGGAAGGCACGCACATGCAGAGCAAACTCGGACATGTCTTGTGAAATCAGCGTGACCATGCCGGTATCGTGCGGGCGAGGAGAGACTTCGCTAAAAACGACCTCATCCCCGCAAACAAACAATTCAACGCCAAACAGACCGTAACCACCCAGTGCCAGTACGACTTTATGGGCGATCGCATGTGCGCGTTCCAGTGCCGTGACGGACATCTGCTGCGGCTGCCAGGATTCACGGTAATCGCCTTCTTCCTGGCGGTGGCCAATCGGGGCGCAGAAGTGCACACCATCTGCCGCGCTGATGGTTAGCAGCGTAATTTCAAAATCAAAGTTAACGACCCCTTCGACAATCACGCGGCCAGCGCCGGCACGACCGCCTTGTTGCGCATATTCCCACGCTTTGGCTAACTGATCCGCGCTTTTAATAAAACTCTGACCTTTGCCTGAAGAGCTCATTACGGGTTTTACGATACAGGGCAGACCAATCTCTTCAACAGCCTGTTGGAATGCGGCTTCACTGTCGGCAAAACGGTAACTTGACGTAGGCAGTTGCAGCTCTTCAGCTGCCAGGCGGCGAATGCCTTCGCGGTTCATGGTCAGTTGGGTGGCGCGGGCACAGGGCACAACGTGCTGGCCCTGAGCTTCCAGTTCGAGCAGTGTTTCGGTGGCGATGGCTTCAATTTCGGGCACAATAAAATGCGGTTTTTCACTCGCCACCAGTACCTTCAATGCTTCACCATCGAGCATGTTGATCACATGTGAACGGTGTGCCACATGCATGGCTGGCGCGTTAGCGTAGCGGTCTACCGCAATCACCTCAATGCCGAGACGCTGGCATTCTATAGCCACCTCTTTGCCCAGTTCACCAGAACCGAGTAACATCACACGCGTTGCTGCAGGGCGCAGCGCAGTTCCTAAAAGAGTCATAGCAGCCTACCGTTGGAAAAAAACTGCGCGCAGTATAAACGAAAACGTTTGCGTCTGTCTTTTGTCACTTGCGATGGTTTTTCCATCGCGCTACTATACTGTATAAATACACAGTTAAATGAGGCTGCATCATGGCGGTAGAAGTTAAATACGTAGTCATTAGAGAAGGTGAGGAAAAAATGTCTTTTGCCAGCAAAAAGGAAGCGGATGCTTACGACAAGATGCTCGACCTGGCTGAAGTCCTCGGGGAATGGCTGACCACCGGGCCTGTCACGCTGGAAGACGAAACCCGCGACCAGATGGCTCTTTGGCTTGCTGAACATAAAGACGCGCTCAGCGGTATTCTGAAATCCGGCAAATTACCGGGTGCAGACGAGGAATCGACGGTATCTCCGGCCGTTGAAGAGAGTGAACAGAACGACGCGGTAGATATTAAAAGCGCGGGTAAACGCGCAGAAGTCGCCTGATCTTGCACTGCCAGCAATTTGTACCATGCTATGAATGGGTAAGAACCAGGAGATAAGCATGAAAATAGCAGGGGTTTTATCCAGCTTACTATTGCTGGCAGGCAGCATGACGGCGCAGGCTGCAAACGACAAAACGGTCAAGTTTCCCTCCTGCGAGGGACTTAACGCGGATGGGATCGCGGCCAGCGTTAAGCGTGATTATTTACAGAATCGTATTGTGCGCTGGGTGGACGATCAAAAGAAACTGGGCCAGGCCGATCCGATAGCCTGGATCAGTGCAAAGGATATTGTCGGCAAGGATGATAAATGGACCGTGCCGTTAACCGTGCGCGGTAAAAGCGCGGATATTCACTACAAGGTTGCAATAGACTGCAAAGCCGGTAAGGCGGACTATCAGCCTCAGTCCCATTAACACTTTTCTTATCTTTTGCAGACTTAGACACTTCCTGACATCCCCCTCGCGTACTCTGAGCGTTCATTCATCGCTTCGTGAGGGGTATCACTATGAATTGGCTAAATCAATTACAGTCACTGCTCGGCCAGAGCAGTGACTCTGCGAACGCAACATCTTCTTCAGCTGGCGAGCAAGGGCTCAGTAAGCTGCTGGTTCCCGGCGCGTTAGGTGGTCTGGCGGGGTTGCTGGTGTCCAGTAAATCATCGCGTAAGCTGCTTGCCAAATACGGCACCAGCGCACTGTTAATTGGCGGCGGCGCGGTGGCGGGAAGCGTATTGTGGAATAAATATAAATCGCGGATACGCGATGCTCATCAGAACGAGCCGCAATTTGGCCATCAGAGTTCGCCGCTGGACGTGCGCGCAGAACGTCTGATTCTGGCGCTGGTGTTTGCGGCTAAAAGTGATGGTCATATCGATGACAAAGAGCGCGCCGCTATCGAACACCAATTGCGGGAGGCGGGTATCGAAATGCAGGGGCGAGCACTGGTGACGCAGGCCATTGAGCAGCCTCTCGATCCGCATCGCCTGGCGCAGGGTGTACAAAATGAAGAAGAGGCACTGGAAGTCTATTTTCTTAGTTGTGCTGTCATTGATGTCGACCACTTTATGGAACGCAGCTATCTCAACGCGCTGGGCGATGCGCTGAAAATTCCTCAGGACGTACGCGATGGCATCGAACAGGATCTCAAGCAGCAAAAAGACACCATCATACAGTCGTGAGCATCACGTTTCGCTTGCATCGCGCGTGGGTTTTGCCACCCTTATAGGAGTGTAAAACAAATAAAGAACAATGCTATGCCGCCAAAAGCCAAAAAAATCCCTCATGCCATGACCGTGCATGGCGACACGCGAATCGATGACTATTACTGGCTGCGGGACGACACGCGCTCTCAGCCAGACGTTCTTAACTATCTTGCCGACGAAAACGACTACGGACGCGAGATAATGGCGTCGCAGAAAGCCCTGCAGGACCGGGTATTGGAGGAGATCATTTCGCGGATCCCGCAGCGTGAAATATCTGCCCCCTACATTAAAAATGGCTACCGCTATCGGCATGTGTATGAACCCGGCAATGAGTACGCCATTTACCAGCGCCAGTCTGTTCTGGCCGCGGAATGGGAGGAGTGGCAGGTGCTGCTGGATGCCAATCAGCGTGCCTCACACAGTGAATTTTACACCCTCGGTGGTCTGTCCGTGTCGCCAGATAACGCCCTTATGGCCGTCGCGGAGGATTATCTCTCCCGCCGACAGTACGGCCTGCGTTTTCGTGACCTGGAGACGGGAAACTGGTATCCGGAAGTACTCGAAAATGTCTCGCCGGAGTTTGTCTGGGTGAATGATTCTGAAACGCTCTACTATGTGCGTAAACATGATACGACGCTGCTGCCGTATCAGGTATGGCGGCACAGCATAGGCACGCCCCCGCAGCAGGATGAACTGGTGTATGAAGAGCAGGATGACACTTTCTACGTCGGGCTGAGCAAAACAACGTCTCAACATTACATCACTATCCATCTGGCCAGTGCCACCACCAGCGAGGTCTTACTGCTGGATGCCGAATTGCCAGATGCGCAACCTCTGCGTTTCCTGCCACGCCGTAAAGATCATGAATACAGCCTCGATCATTTCCAGCACACGTTTTATTTACGCTCAAATCGAGACGGTAAAAATTTTGGTCTCTATCGTACAAAAGTGCGTGATGAACGTCGCTGGGAGGTGCTGATTCCGGCGCGTGAACAGGTCATGCTGGAGGGCTTTACCCTGTTCACCGACTGGCTGGTAGTAGAGGAGCGCCAACGCGGGTTGACCAGCCTGCGGCAAATCAACCGTAAAACGCGAGAAGTGGTTGGCATAGCCTTTGACGATCCCGCATATGTCACCTGGCTTGCCTATAACCCGGAGCCGGAAACATCCCGCTTACGTTATGGCTACTCATCAATGACCACGCCGGATACGCTCTTTGAACTGGATATGGACACCGGCGAACGGCGGGTGCTCAAGCAAATTGATGTCGAGGGATTTGACGCCAGCCAGTATCAGAGCGAACACTTGTGGATCCGTGCCAGAGATGGGGTAGAAGTCCCCGTCTCGTTGGTCTACAACAAACACCATTTCCGCCCGGGGCAGAACCCGTTACTGGTGTATGGTTACGGTTCGTACGGGGCGAGCATGGATGCCGATTTCAGTAGCAGCCGCCTGAGTCTGTTGGATCGGGGCTTTGTCTGCGCCATTGCGCATGTGCGTGGCGGCGGAGAACTCGGGCAGGCATGGTATGAAGACGGTAAGTTTCTTAACAAGAAAAACACCTTTAATGATTTTATCGACGTGACCGATATGCTGTTGGCGCAGGGCTACGGCTCACCGCTGTTCTGCTATGCCATGGGAGGGAGCGCAGGTGGGTTATTGATGGGCGCGATCGTCAATGAGCGCCCCTCCTTGTTCCATGGCGTGATAGCGCAGGTACCATTTGTTGATGTCGTCACCACAATGCTCGATGAGTCGATCCCGCTGACTACCGGTGAGTTTGAAGAGTGGGGCAATCCGCAGAATGAAACGTACTACCACTATATGAAAGGTTACAGCCCTTACGACAACATTGGCGCGCACGATTACCCGCATATGCTGGTGACCACCGGGCTACATGATTCACAGGTTCAGTACTGGGAGCCGGCGAAGTGGGTGGCTAAACTGCGAGAGTATAAAACCGACAATAATCTGCTGTTGCTGTGTACAGATATGGATTCCGGGCATGGCGGCAAATCAGGACGTTTTAAATCGTATGAAGGCGTTGCTCTGGAATATGCTTTTTTAATTGCCCTTGCCCAGGGATCGCTGCCCGGACAGGGGGCACACTAATCATCGCCTAAATAGTGCCTTAGCGTCAGACGTAGTTCCGGGCTCATGCGCTCAAGGTTGTTGAATAACCAACGCAGATAGCCCGGATCGCGATCGGCGATCTCGGAAACCGGTTTACCGCGGTATTTGCCAAACGTAAAGGTCGTGAGTAGCGCAGGGCGGCCAGTGATGGTCGCCATCTCATCCGCTGACCAGCCTGAAACCTGCATGATATCGATAAGCAACGCGGCAGTAATATAGCAGTCGTACAGTGCCCGGTGATGATGCAGTCCGGGGGGCGTTTGCACACTCAACTTACGGGATTTATACAGCGCCATGTTGCTGTACTTAATGCCTGGCCACAGGCGGCGCGCCAGTTTCATGGTGCAGATCCATTCACCTGGCATTTCGGGTAACACGCGTCGGTCAAAGCTGGCATTGTGCGCAACATACCAGGCGCTACCGTAATAGTGCGGCACAATCTCTTCAATCCATGGCTGATGGGCTACCATCGATTCGGTAATACGGTGTATCGCCATTGCCTGCGGGCTGATTGGTCGGTCCGGGCGTACCAGATGGCTCATCGGGTTAACGATCTGGCCATCAACCACATCCACGGAGGCTATTTCGACAACCCCACCCTGAAGATCGCAGGTTTCGGTATCAATAACACGTAACATTCCTGTCTCCATTACTTCGCTTTAGGCTCGTAAGGCAAGCGAGAAAGCGAGACGGAAGCCAGTCGGTGCGCAATGAGACGCTGACGAAACCAGTCACGCAGGTGCGCGGGCTGTTCGCGTTCAACCGCCTCGGCGATGACCGGCATATTATAACGCTCTTTAAATGCAACACCTGCTGCAGCAAGATCGACGTTGACCTTGTCCATTTCGTCCTGCGGGAGTTTTGCAAGATTAGTTGTCATGATTTTCTCCTGGTTAGACGCGGCAAAAGGTACTAAGCCTGTGGCATAAAGACAAGCATACCGATAATGATACTCGACGCGATAATTATACAGAGTTATTCTCTGCCCTAAATGTATAACAAAAAGGAATGAAGACAATGCGCATCTCTCCGCTCCCTCGTGGTCGTTGGATCGTGCTCATCGCCAGCCTGTTTGTCACGCCTGCCGCACTCGCGCATGCACATCTGAAAGGCCAGTATCCAGCCGCCAATGCTGAAGTCACTGCAGCACCGCAAGCCTTGACGCTCAATTTCTCGTAAGGGATCGAACCAAGGTTCAGCGGTATTGATGTGACGGGTGAACGGCAGCAAATTATCAGGACCGGCGCGGTGAAACGCAATGAGAATGATAAAACGCAGATGATTGTCCCCCTGGAACAACCGCTGACGCCGGGCAAGTATACTGTTAGCTGGCATGTGGTTTCTGTGGATGGCCATAAAACCAGTGGTCGTTACGTCTTTTCTGTGAAGTGATCCATGCTGGCAGAAAGCTATGTCTGGCTGCGGTTTGTCCATTTCGCTGTCCTGATAGTGATCTTTGGTTCAGCCCTGTTTAGCAGCTGGCTTGCGCCGCATGCCCTGCGACGCCTGCTCGCACACCGTTTTATGCCACTCCAGCAGAGGTGCCTGTGGCTGAATATCGCGTCTGCTGTGCTGATGTTTATGGTACAAGGCGGGATGATGGGCGAAGGCTGGCAGGATGTCTGGCGACCAGAGATTTGGCTCATGTTAACGGGCACACAGTTCGGGTCGGTCTGGTCGTTGCAAATGTTACTGGCCTGCCTGACGCTGATCGTTGCGCTGTTACAGCCCGGGAATCAGCAGCGGCTTTTACTGCTGGTGACTATCCAGTTTATGTTGTCGGCTGGAACGGGGCATGCCGCGATGCACGACGGGCTGACTGGCGTACTGCAACGCGGTAATCACTTTATCCACCTCATTTGCGCGGCAACGTGGCTGGGAGGACTGCTTCCGGTGCTATTTTGCATGCAACTGGCGCACGGGCGCTGGCGGGAGGCCGCAATCGCGGCGATGATGCGTTTCTCGCGCTATGGGCATCTTGCTGTTGCCGGGGTGTTGATGACTGGCATTATCAATACCTTGTTCATTCAGGGGTTGAACCTTCCCTGGCATAGCGCCTGGGGACGTTTGTTATTGCTGAAATGTGCGCTTGTGGTGGTGATGGTGGCAATTGCGCTCGTGAATCGGTATGTTCTGGTGCCCCGCCTGAGCCTTAAAAACGATACTGCACGGCAGCGTTTTATTAGCCTGACATGGGCTGAAGTGGGGCTGGGAGCGCTGGTGCTGGCAGCTGTGAGCTTGTTTGCGACCTGGGAACCTTTTTGACTGAACCTGGCGGAAAGAATGAAGAAGAAATTATTGGCACTGTTAATGTTGACCTGTTCTGGTACTGCGCTGGCGGCACCGCAGGTGATCACTGTGAGTCGTTTCGAAATCGGCAAAGAAAAATGGGCCTTCAACCGGGAAGAAGTGATGCTAACCTGCCGCCCGGGCAAGGCGCTGTATGTGATTAATCCAAGTACGCTGGTGCAATACCCGTTGAATGATGTGGCTCAACAACAGGTCGATAGCGGTAAAAGTAGCGGCCAACCCATCAGTGTCATCCAGATCGATGACCCCAACCGACCCGGTGAAAAGATGAGTCTGGCGCCGTTTATTGCCAAAGCTGAGACACTTTGTTAATAAACTGTCTTAATGGCTTGAATCAAAAAACAAAAACCGCAAGACTTTCTCAACAAGTCTTGCGGTTTTAACATTTCTGAGCGTGACGATAACCTAATTTTTCTGACCACTTTTGTCGCGGACTGGAAAACCTGACGTCGTCATCTATTCTTAAAGTGCAAGGCGACTTAGCCTGCATTAATGCCAACTTTTAGCGCACGGCTCTCTCCCAAGAGCCATTTCCCTGGACCGAATACAGGAATCGTATTCGGTCTTTTTTTGCACTTCAGTAATACCAGCCCTGCAGCGCTAATTCAAGTGGTTATACCCCCCGCGGTTGTGTTGCTCTGGCGAACCCGCAAGGGTGAGGATTTGTTATGGCTCAGGTTAACTCATCGCTCTTCTTCATGATCCCAACAGAAATGCCCAACGGGAGGATGGCTTTTGCACGTGATAGATGCGTGTACTGCGGGGAGGGGCAACGAAGGACCGTATGCGGTAGAGGGCAAAATCATAGGAAACGTGAGCAAAAAAGGTACGATTTTCCGAAATGTTCAGCTTCTCTCACACTTGCTCTTCGGGAATGAATCAAGCGCTCATACTCTGCCTAAAAAGGATAAACATCCGGCCTGAGCCGGATGTTTAATGATCGCATTTTTGATGCCTGCCAGGGACTTACCAGCCGCCCGGGCCACCACCGCCAGGTCCTTGCATGGGCGCTCCACCGTGCCCTCCGCCGTGACCGCCACCGGGACCTGGTCCCCAGAAGGGGCCGATACAACCGGAAAGAGAAAGCGCCGCGCAAAGGGTAATCACTGCAAAAATCATTTTTTTCATATTATCTCCTCAAGAAGTCGCGCTAATTTATCATTATCCTATAAATTTTACTTAAGCGTAATCTTAAAAATATATGATATATAATAAAAATCGTACTACGAGTCCGGAGGAACACGGATGACGCAGACATAGCGGAAGGCATGCCACTCGTTTGTTTATCCTCATGTTATCTGGACTGATGGCGGGTAGCGGTAGCCCTTGTCACTGAAAATCGCTGACGTGAATTTTATGATGCACTGGGTGGAAAAGACGGAGAGTAAATATGTAGGCGGTATCAGATAGCGCGTAACGCGACGCTGGTGAATTATACCATTATATTAACAATGTTTATCTATGGTTTAAGAAAAGAGGTGTTTAAAATAGGGGCATTGATAACAAAATAAACGCAGGCAAAGCGTATTACTCCGCCTGCTAATATTTACGCGCAAAACAATTGATTAACTTTTACAATAACATCATCCAGCAATTCAAAACGACGGCGGTACTCGGCACGTTTTTTACTGGCAATAGATTCTAATGACTTACGTGCAAATTGTGTCGGCAAACGCCAGCGCCATTTATTGTCTTTTACACCTTCAATGGATGCCCAAAATTCATCGTAACTGGCGTGAAAATGGCGGCCTTTGCTCAGGCGGTAACGCAGAGCGCGGAACACATGGCCATTATCGCTGACACCGTAGATCGCAGTTATGCCTGTCACAGCAGCAAACTGACTCAACACTTCCAGCAGCATTTTTTTCGGGAACACACCGTGACAAGCGCGCGTGGCGACTTTAATGACATCGTGCTGAACCTCTTTGCGTGGTCCTTGCAGACCGCCGATAACCAGTACGCGTTGGCCCTTTTCGCTCACCACGCTGAATGTCACGCTGGCCAGCAGGTGATCATTCTCATCGTGCAGCCATAGCGTGCTTTCACCTTCACGCTCTGCTTTGCTGGCACCGGATGCATAAAGAGAGAAACGGGCGTCATCTTTACCTAAAAATTCGATGATTTGACGAGGCTCCGCGGCACTTAGCGTCTCTGCCAGCGCAGGTGGGACTTTCTCATCCAGCCAGACGTAATGGGAAATAATGGCATCCGCACGTTGCGACGCTCCCAGCCCCAGCGTGAGGTATTGGCGGTGCGATTTACTGGGAAGCGTAATTTGAGCGCTGAGTAAGCTGTCGAACCCCGGTCGGCGGGACAACGCATCCAGCATGCGCGTGGTCGGTGACCAGAATAGCAGCGAGCGAAATAAAAACTTAATACGGTAATTACGCTTTTTCCAAATCGGACCGGGGACAAGACGACCGGCAACCAAATCGGAAATAATACGCGGCTTATAATTTGTCTTAAGTTCTGTTTGCAGGCTGATATTTGACACGATGAAGACCTCTGATTGTTTCAGCGCTTATTTTAAAGGTCTGGTAAATACAAATTAATGCTGCCCCGGTCTTTATTTTCGATTCGTTTAATAATGATTTAGATAAATAGCGTCTGAACAATACATCTTTCTTCGTCAAGGATTTTCCTATACTTAAAAATAAGGGGGGCAAACATGTATCAGCGTATTGACGGCACACAGTGGCGTAACATTTGGATTGTCGGCGATTTGCATGGTTGCCACCGGCAACTGATGCAGGCGCTCCGTGTACGCCATTTTGATCCCTGGCAGGATCTCTTGGTTTGCGTGGGAGATGTGATCGATCGCGGGCCAGAGAGCGTTCAATGTTTGAAGCTATTGCAAAAACCCTGGTTTAAAACCGTGCGCGGCAATCATGAACAGATGGCGATAGATGCTCTGCGCGAGGGTGATATGGCCATGTGGCAGCTCAATGGCGGTAACTGGTTCAGCACACTGGAGGCGGAGGAACGGCAGCACGCGCTGGAAGGGTTGCAGCGTTGTGCACAGCTGCCCTATATCCTGGAGTTACATTGCCAGAACGGTGTGAATGTTGTTGCGCATGCCGATTATCCGGCTGCGGAATATCAGTGGGAGAAAGCGATTGATCAGGAGTCTGTGCTCTGGCGACGCGACAGACTAAACAAGCTGTTGGCGGGCAAAGGTAGCAAAATCGCCGGTGCCGATCATTTTTGGTTTGGTCACACACCTCTCAGAGCTCGTTACGATGCGTACAATCTGCACTATATTGATACCGGTGCGGTGTTCGGCGGTGAATTGACACTGGCGCAACTGCAATAATCAAAAATCACTGAACTCACTGGCCGGGCGCCAGAAACCGTCAATAAAGTCTTCAACCGGGTAGCAGCCTCCATGGCGTAATCGCTGTGTATCCATCGCGCGAAGACACTGTTGTTCGGTGTTAAATACATCTACAACGATGTCGTCACACCCACCATCCAGGTAACAGACAAATAACACCAGAGCGAACATCCCATCCTCGGTTCAGTACAACGTAACGATAAGTGTAGAGGATGAATCCAGGCAGGGGAAATCAGGCGGGTAAATAACCCGTCTTATGGACGGGTTCCTTTCGAATCAGGCAAGACGCATGACCCAGGTATCAGACTTCTGATCGTAATGCTCGCGATACAAAACCGAATGTTCGCCGTTTAGGGTGGCAGGAATGCTGGTTTCCGCGTCCCAGGCATCAAGTTGCATACACAGATCCGGGTCAGAGCTGCAGGGAATACGCAATGTGCGTTGGCCCTGCGCTTCGCCCTGCAACTCGGCATCGTCGATTTCGAATGCGCCAATGCGCACGCTGGTTTTCGTCATAATGCTCTCCGTTGTTAGCTGATTGTGTGGTACGACCAGTGAAGCCGCCCATATTTCAGCCTGGTACAACGAAGAGCAAGTTGCCAGTCAGAAAGTGCTATTTTTTTACCGCGATCATGCGTTACCGGCAAACAACCGACCGTCGCGCACCAGTTCGCGTGGGTAACTGTTCTTCAGTCGCGACCCCACTTTTTTTGCCAGACCTAGCGGTTGCCCCTGAAAGGTCACAATCACATCATCGCGCGGCGGCAAAGTGTCCGGGTAGATGTCGCGGCCGCGATACCACTCTTCTGCTTCGGCCAGCGTCAGGGGAAAAGCCAGCGGATTATCATGACCGGTCAGCGCAATAACGGCCTCATGCTGCCAGCGAAAACCTTTATTGTGTGTTTCTGCCAGACGCAGACCAATACGTTGAAAACGAACTTTGCCAATCAATGGCTCAATATGGGCCGGAAACAGCCAAATCTCTTTATCCCGTTGCCACAGATGCAACTCATTCCCCCAACGCAATCCGACCGCCGCGGCGGCAGTGGCAATTTGTGCCGCTTCCCGCGGTTTAACCGGGCTAAAGGGGAAATTACCGACTTTATAGGTTGGCAAAGGCAGGGGAGGTACCGTTGCCGTTTTGCGCAGGCGGGACACGAAAAAACCTTCACAATCATAGATCTGCGGGAATACATGCAAAAACCCGTCTTCGGTTAATGCGCGGCCGGCATCCGGGAAAAGTGCATCCAATGGCATGAACTCAACCGCATCCGGGTAGCGGGCCTGTAGCCAGTGACAAATGGCTTCATTTTCATCGCGATTCAGTGTACAGGTCGAATAGACCAGCGTGCCGCCAGGACGCAAAGCATGGAAGGCGCTATCGATCAGCTCGCGCTGGGTGGCGGCAATCTCCAGGTTACTGGCAACCGACCAGTTTTTCAGCGCATCGGCATCTTTTCGTACCACGCCTTCGCCTGAGCAAGGAGCATCGAGCAAAATGGCATCGAACATCTCGGGGAGTGCCGGTCCAAAAACCCGGCCATCAAAATGCGTCAACGCAACATTAGAGATGCCGCTACGGTTAATATTGGCATGTAACACTTTGACCCGGCTGGCCGAGAACTCATTGGCCAGAATGGCTCCCTTGTTGTTCATACGTGCAGCGATTTGTGTGGTCTTGGACCCTGGTGCGGCGGCTACATCCATGACCCGTTGCGGTATATCGCCATCAGCAAACAGGGCGGCAACCGGTAGCATCGAGCTTGCTTCCTGAATGTAAAACAACCCGCTTAAATGCTCAGCGGTACTGCCCAGCGGCAGCGTCTCTTCATCGTCACGCTCGATCCAGAACCCCTCGGCACACCAGGGTACGGGTGTGAGTTGCCAGCCGTAGGGGGCTACCAGTGTGAGAAAATCCGCCACGGTAATCTTCAACGTATTAACGCGAATACTCCGCCGCAAAGGGCGCTGGCAGGCCGCGATAAATTCATCGAAAGAGAGATGGGCTGGCATGGCCAGGCGCATTTGCGCCAGGAATGCTTCAGGAAGGTAAACAGCGTTTTGAGCCACAGGGCGCACCACAAGCAATAAAACAGGCGCGCAGTGTAGCACAAAGGCTCCGACGCAGACACGCCGGAGCCTATAGCGTTAACGCGGCAGGGCGGTGCCCCATTGCCGCCACTCTTTCGGCTCACTTTCCAGCAACAGGAAATGTTTACCCGGCTGTGCTTTCGGTGCCAGCGGCGTACCCGGTGGCGTCGCAAAGGCAATACCGCCGCGAATGAATTGATTAAAGGTACCGGTTTTCACCACCCCGCCAGTCAGGCCAAAATCAAGCGTATAGCCGGACGCCAGCCAGAAGACTGAATTGTTGCGTACCAGGTGTTGATAGCGTTTGCTGATGCGCATCGCCACCATCACACGGTCGGAAAGTGTGCCGAGCGCCAGCCCGGTAACCGTACCCACCTCGATACCGCGGAACAGGACCGGGGTGCCGATGTTCATCGAACCTACTTCCGGCGCTTCTACCACAATATTGAGCCCGTCGAGGTAGCGCGAGTCGGTGATGGTCGCTTCCGAAATTTCGAAATCCCTGCGCATGTCGCCGCGCCCTGGCTCCACATTGATATAAGGCTGCAACAGGGTATCAAGATGCTCGACGCCTGCGGCAGAGATTTGCGGGGTGATCACAGAGAAACGAGAACCCGAGCGGGCAAAGGTCTGCACATATTCCGGGTAGAGTACGGCACTGGCCTGAACTTCGTTTTTATCGGTGATCAGTTGCAAACTCTGAATCTGACCGATATCAATGCCCAAATAGCGGATCGGCATGCCTTCCGCCAGTTTTCCGGCATCAAACGCGTGTAACGTGATCTGGCCACCAACGGCACGCGCCGCAGTTTCGGAAGCGTACAGTTCACGTTTGTCGCCTTTACGGGTGCGACCACTCGCGCCACTCAGGTTATCAAAACTGATTGCACCTTTTATCGCCCGGGACAGGGGAGAGGCCTGTACCGTCAGCCCGCTGCCATTAAGCTGCACTTTCGCACCACCTTCGGCCCAAAAGACGCTGTTCGAGGTCAGCAGATCGTGATACTCAGGTTTGATATGTAAATCGATGTCGAAGGCGTTAGCACGCGGGCGCACCGTGATAACCTGGCCCACTTCGAATTTACGATACAACACCACCGAGCCTGCCTGCACATCTGGCAGGGTTTGCGCAGTCAGCGTCAGTGTCGTGGTGGGCAGATCGCTCAGACTGTTTTCCAGCGCTTTATCGAGGTTGGCAAACAGCGGATAGGTCTGTTTCATGTCGCCTTTTACCCCAGGCAGAATGCGGATCCCTCCGCTGACCCATTCACTGGCGCTGGCAGCAAGAAATTCCACGCCATCAAGTCCAACTTTGACATCGATACGGCTGTTAACCACAAATTTACTGTCGCCATGCACCAGCGAGCGATATTGCGGATCGATAGCCACAGCAAAGGAAACACCGTCGCGCGTCAAATTGCGCTCCAGTACTTGCCCTATCTGCACACCATGCAGAACCAGCGGTTGCCCTGCGTCGATGCCATAACTTTCCGGCGCAGTCAGTGTCAACGTAACGACGCCGGGCTCCTGCAAAAGATTTTTGTCGGCAGGAAGTACTGCGAACTGATTGCGAGGCTGGCCTTCACCTGGCACCAGCTCCAGCGTATTGCCGGTCAATAACGCGCTGACATTGGGGTTGTTGAGCGAAAGTTTCGGGCTGCGCATCTCAATACGGGTTGTATCGCGTAGGAGATTGACCACGCCGGGATCGACAGTCAGCTCCCCGGTTACGGTGCCCCCGGGATTAAGGTCGATTTTGGTCAGCTCACCCACTTCCAGACCCTGGTACATTAACGGCGTGGAACCGGCTTTCAGACCCTGGCCGCCGGGCAGATCCAATTTGACCAGCACACCGCGCTGGCTGTGAGCCAGGTCTTCATATAAGCCATACTCATCGTCCTGGTTAGCTGTGGCCGATTCGTCGGGTGAATCGAAGGCGATGGCACCATTGACCAGCGCAGCCAGACTTTCCAGTTCCACTTTCGCGCCGCTCAGACTCACATCCGCTTTGACACCGGAAACGTTCCAGAAACGGCTGGCTTTTTTGACCAGATTGGTGAAACGCCGCTCAATCAGCACATCGATGGTAACGCCTTGTTTATTGGCGTTGATCGAATAGTCATAGACCCGACCGACGGGGATTTTTCGAAAGTAGACCAATGAGCCACTGTTTAGCGCCCCTAAATCCGGCGCATGCAGATGGATCATCAGGTCGCCATTGTTCAGGCGATACTTTGGTTGCGTGTCCAGCGCGGTAAAATGCTCCTGCGGCTCACCTTTACCCGGCATCATTCCGATGTAGTTACCGCCAACCAGTGCATCCAGCCCGGATACCCCGGCGAGGGACGCTTTGGGGGTGACCAGCCAGAACTGGGTTTCGCTGCGAAGCGCATCTTTCATGTTGGCTTTAATACTGGCGCGCACTTCAATTTTTTTCAGATCGTCACTCAGGCGAATATCCTGCACGGTGCCAACTTCCACCCCCTGGTAACGAACCGGTGTGCGCCCGACAACGATGCCATCGGCGGACATAAAATCGATAGTGATGGTGTTACCACGATCTTCGTAGCTGCTCCATATCAGCCAGCCTGCGATCAAGAGGGCGATAACCGGTAACAGCCAGAACGGCGAAATGCGCCGTTTAGATTTAATGCGCGCTTCAGTCGGCGAAGCGGGGGTTTCCTGACTCATGAGCATCCCAAAGTAAGCGACTGTCCAGCCATTCGACAGCAAGAATAGTCAAAATTACCGCCGCACCGAAATAAAACGCGGCCGGTCCCATAGTAAAAGCGAGTAGCTGGTCGCGATTAATCAGTGACATCATCAGTGAAATGACAAACAGATCGAGCATCGACCAACGCCCAATCCAGGTCACAAAGCGCAAGAGTAAAATACGAGAACGCAACCCCTGTTCAAATTTAAAATGGATGCTGAGAAGCAGTGTAAACAGCACAATGACTTTGGTAAATGGTACCAGGATACTGGCGATAAACACCACGCCCGCCACAGCAATATTGCTGTGGGCAAGGGAGATGATCCCGGACATGATGGTGTCTTCCTGGCGCGCACCGTTGACATAAATCACCGAAATCGGCAACAGGTTCGCCGGGAACAGCAAAATAAATGACGCCGTCAGTGATGCCCAGCATTTTTGCAGGCTCTGCTTACGACGCATTGGCAAAGGAATATGGCAGCGCGGGCAGCGGCCTCGCGGGTCCGGGAAACCGGTAAAATGGCAGCCAAGGCAGATACGCAACTGCGGGTCTGGGCGCTTTGCCGGGCGTTGCGGATAAAAGCGCTCCCATAACTGTTCCACATTGAGGTGGATAAGTGTCATGACACTCAGGAGTACCAGCGCGATAAACGCAAATAAGCCGATGCCGGGCTGAAGCCATGCGTAGTCCTGCACTTTGATCGAGGCAACGCCAATCCCCACCAGGTAGATATCCAGCATCACCCATTCTTTGAGTTTCTCCAGCATCAATAATACCGGACGGAGATTCATGCCAAGGATATTGCCGAGCCATAAATAGGCAATCCCGCTAATCAGCACCAGCGGTGCGCCAACGGTACAAAACAGGACCATTGCTGCGGTCAGTGGGGATCCCTGTGCGGTCATTTGCCAGATCCCCTGCAACAGGTTGGCATCAATGCGCACTCCTAATAAATAGAGATGCAATAAGGGTTCGCCCCATGCGAAGGGCATCAGTAGTAGCATTGTTACCGCCATGGCGCCCAGGCGGGTTAATGACCAATCGCGCCCATCGCGGATTTTGGCGTCGCAACAGGGGCAAAATGCACTTTGGTGCGATTTCATAACCGGTAACGCAAAAAGCGTATCGCATTGTGGGCAGCGCTGATAATGTGCGCGGGGCAATGCTTCGCCGACCCGGCGAATGGCGATTTTTTGCGTGGTGGCGAGTTGTCGAATCTTCAGGGCCATTGCATGCGTCAGAAAAGGTTTGAATGAATCTATCTTAACTCATGTCGTGAACATCTTGAGCATCAACGCATTTAATGCTTATTTTAATAGGCTAAGCAGTTTTCAAAGTAAGACACCAAAGTGGTTGGATAATGAACAAAACAGAATTTTACGCGGATCTGAACCGTGACTTTCAGGCGTTAATGGCAGGTGAAACCAGTTTTTTAGCTACGCTTTCAAACACCAGTGCGCTGTTATTTGAGCGTCTTAACGGGGTGAACTGGGCGGGGTTTTACTTGCTGGAAGGCGACACGCTGGTACTGGGACCGTTTCAGGGCAAAATCGCCTGCGTGCGTATTCCCGTCGGGCGGGGTGTTTGCGGCACGGCAGTGGCGCAAAACAAGGTACAGCGTGTAGAAGATGTGCATCAGTTCGACGGCCATATCGCTTGTGATGCCGCCAGTAATGCGGAAATCGTATTACCACTGTCGGTGAATAATCAGATAATTGGCGTACTGGATATTGATAGCGTTGAGTTCTCTCGCTTTACTGCAGAGGATGAACAAGGGCTTCGCGAGCTGGTGTCGCATCTGGAAAATGTCCTTGCGGGGACGGATTTTAAAAAATACTTTGCGCCCGTGGCAGGATAATCAACGGATAACGTAGCATTTACGGATAGCGTCATTATAATGACGCCTGTTCATGCCTGCGCTTGTTGGCAACGTCCGTTGTAATCAGGAAATTTCATGGAAAATCAACCTAAGTTGAATAGCAGTAAAGAAGTTATCGCTTTTTTGGCCGAACGTTTTCCTCACTGTTTCAGTGCTGAAGGCGAAGCACGCCCCCTGAAAATTGGAATTTTTCAGGATCTGGTCGAGCGTGTTGAGGGTGAGATGAGTCTCAGCAAAACCCAACTTCGTTCCGCTTTACGTCTTTATACTTCAAGCTGGCGTTACCTGTACGGCATCAAGGCGGGCGCGGCTCGTGTTGATCTCGACGGCAACCCGTGCGGTGTCCTTGATGAGCAGCATGTCGAACATGCGCGTAAGCAGCTTGAAGAAGCAAAAGCTCGCGTTCAGGCGCAACGCGCTGAACAGCAAGCCAAAAAACGAGAAGCAGCTGCTGCTGCCGGTCAGGAAGAGGCGCCTCGTCGTGAGCGCAAACCGCGTCCGGCTCCGCGTCGTAAGGAAAGCGGCGAGCGTAAGCCTCGTGCTGACAAACCTGTCGCGAAAACCCAACGCGCACCGCAGCAGGAAGAGCGCCATACGCCAGTTTCAGATTTGTCTGTACTGAGTGTGGGGCAAAACCTGAAGGTGAAAGCGGGGAACAATGCGATGGACGCCACCGTGCTGGAAATCACCAAAGATGGCGTTCGCGTACAGCTTAGTTCGGGTATGTCGATGATTGTACGCGCAGAACATTTAATGTTCTGAAACGGAGGCCTGGCCTGGCATGAACACTTTGTTTAAGCGCACAGCGTTGGCTGGTCTGTTATTCGTAACAGGCCATGCGCTGGCTGTGGAAGATATTACCCGTGCTGATCAGATTCCGGTGTTAAAGGAAGAGACGCAGCATGCGACCGTGAGCGAGCGTGTTACGTCACGCTTCACACGCTCTCATTACCGTCAGTTCGATTTGGATCAAGCCTTTTCGGCGAAGATCTTCAATCGCTATCTTAATCTGCTGGACTACAGCCATAACGTGCTGCTGGCAAGCGATGTCGAGCAGTTTTCGCAAAAGAAAGGCCAGTTAGGCGATGAGTTGCGCAGCGGTAAGCTGGACGTTTTTTACGACCTCTATAACCTCGCGCAAAAACGCCGATTCGAGCGTTATCAGTATGCGTTGAAGGTACTGGAGCGCCCGATGAATTTTACCGGTAATGATTCGTTCAATTTGGATCGCAGCAAAGCTCCCTGGCCGAAAGATGAAGCCGAGTTAAATGCGCTGTGGGACAGCAAAGTGAAGTACGACGAGCTGAGCCTGAAGCTGACTGGCAAAGATGACAAAGAGGTGCGTGAAACCTTAACGCGTCGATATAAGTTTGCGATTCGCCGTCTGGCGCAGACCAACAGCGAAGATGTGTTTTCGCTGGCGATGACCTCCTTTGCCCGGGAAATCGATCCGCACACTAACTACCTTTCCCCGCGTAACACTGAGCAATTCAATACTGAAATGAGCCTGTCGCTTGAAGGTATTGGCGCGGTGTTGCAAATGGACGACGACTACACCGTGATTAATTCAATGGTGGCGGGTGGTCCGGCGGCGAAAAGTAAAGCCATTAGCGTGGGCGATCGTATCGTTGGCGTCGGGCAGACCGGGCAGAACATGGTCGATGTCATTGGCTGGCGTCTTGATGATGTCGTTGCCCTGATCAAAGGTCCTAAAGGCAGCAAAGTCCGTCTCGAAGTTCTGCCAGCAGGTAAGGGCACCAAAACCCGTATCGTGACGCTGACGCGTGAGCGTATCCGCCTCGAAGATCGTGCTGTGAAGATGTCGGTTAAGACGGTAGGTAAAGAGAAAGTCGGGGTGCTGGACATTCCTGGCTTCTACGTTGGTCTGACGGATGATGTCAAAGTTCAGTTGCAGAAGCTGGAAAAACAGAACGTCAGCAGCGTAGTCATCGATCTGCGTACCAACGGTGGCGGAGCACTGACCGAGGCGGTGTCGCTCTCTGGTCTGTTTATCCCTTCCGGGCCGGTCGTACAGGTGCGTGATAATAACGGCAAGGTGCGCGAAGACAGCGATACTGACGGTGTGGTCTATTATAAAGGCCCGCTGGTGGTACTGGTGGATCGCTTTAGTGCCTCGGCGTCGGAAATTTTTGCTGCTGCGATGCAGGACTATGGTCGTGCGTTGATTGTTGGCGAGCCGACGTTCGGAAAAGGTACCGTTCAGCAGTACCGTTCGCTCAACCGTATCTATGATCAGATGCTGCGTCCCGAATGGCCAGCGCTGGGTTCGGTGCAGTACACCATCCAGAAATTCTATCGGGTCAATGGTGGCAGTACGCAGCGTAAGGGCGTAACGCCGGACATCATTATGCCGACCGGAACGCAGGTGACGGAAACGGGTGAGAAATTCGAAGACAACGCACTGCCGTGGGATAGCATCAATGCTGCCACCTTTGTGAAATCCGGTGATTTAAAACCCTTTGGCGCAGAATTGCTGAAAGATCATGAAGAACGTATCGCGAAAGATCCTGAATTCCAGTACATCATGAAGGATATTGCGCGCTTTAATGCTCTGAAAGATAAACGTAACCTCGTGTCGCTGAATCTGGTGCAGCGTGAGAAAGAGAATGCGGAAGATGATGCGATTCGCCTCTCTCGCCTTAACGACCGCTTCAAACGTGAAGGCAAACCGCTGCTGAAAAAACTGGATGATTTGCCGAAGGATTATCAGGAGCCGGATCCGTACCTTGATGAGACGGTCCACATTGCGCTTGACCTTGCCCATCTGGACAAAGACAAACCGGCGGAACAACCCGCTCCCGCGAAGTAACTCCCAACAGGCACAAGAAATTGTGCCTGTTTTTTTTAACAATCCTCCACTGGCGTAAGCGTTGTGCTACAAAATGTAAAGTTGTGTCTTTCTGGTGACTTACGCCACTCCGATGCTTGAAAATAGCCTGTATGCCCATACGATGTGGGTAATCGCATAGTGCGTTTTGTTAAACCGAGGTTAAAAGAAAATTATGATGCGAATCGCGCTCTTCCTGTTGACTAACCTGGCCGTGATGCTGGTATTCGGTCTGGTACTTAGCCTGACGGGCATTCAATCGAGCAGCGTTCAGGGTCTGTTAATCATGGCGCTGTTGTTTGGTTTTGGCGGCTCGTTCATTTCACTGCTGATGTCGAAATGGATGGCGCTGAAATCGGTTGGCGGCGAAGTGATTGAGCAACCGCGTAACGATATGGAGCGCTGGTTGATGAATACGGTGGCGCAGCAGTCGCGCCAGGCAGGCATCGCAATGCCGCAGGTGGCAATCTACCATGCGCCGGATATCAACGCCTTTGCGACTGGTGCACGTCGTGATGCCTCGCTGGTCGCGGTCAGTACCGGGCTGTTGCAGAACATGAGTCGTGACGAGGCAGAAGCCGTCATCGCTCACGAAATCAGCCACGTGGCCAACGGCGATATGGTAACGATGACGCTGATCCAGGGCATCGTAAACACCTTTGTTATCTTTATCTCGCGCATTATCGCGCAGATTGCCGCAGGGTTTCTGGGCGGCAACCGTGACGACGGTGAAGAGAGTAACGGCAACCCGCTTATCTATTTTGCTGTTGCAACCGTACTGGAGCTTGTATTCGGTATTCTGGCCAGCATTATTACCATGTGGTTCTCTCGCCACCGTGAGTTTCATGCCGACGCCGGCTCTGCGAAGTTGGTAGGACGCGAGAAGATGATTGCCGCTTTGCAACGCCTGAAAACGAGCTATGAACCTCAGGAGGCCAGCAGCATGATGGCATTCTGTATCAACGGGAAGTCAAAATCGCTGAGCGAATTGTTTATGACACACCCGCCGCTGGACAAACGTATTGAAGCGCTGCGTACCGGCGAATACCTCAAATAAGTTCAGTGCAGTTCTGGAAAGCGCGTCGCATGACGCGCTTTTTTTATGTCTCTAAGAGACGTGCTTCGTCAGGAAGATTTAACCCTGTTTAATTTAGGGGTATGCTCATAAGGTTATTATCTGGTCATCCTGACAATGGCTTTCCGGCTTTATGTCGCAGATTTGTAATGAAGTGGGTATACGCGCATTGCGGCGACAAATGGGCGAATTTATAATAAAATCGGATTCTGAATTTTATAAAACACAGGCGGTGAGGTGATTAATGGCAATCGCAGATTTGGATAAACAGCCAGATTCTGTCTCTTCAGTATTGAAGGTATTTGGCATTCTGCAGGCGCTCGGCGAAGAGCGTGAAATCGGCATTACCGAGCTTTCGCAGCGTGTCATGATGTCAAAAAGCACCGTTTATCGCTTTTTGCAAACCATGAAGTCTCTGGGCTATGTGGCGCAGGAAGGGGAGTCAGAAAAATATTCCCTGACGCTGAAGCTGTTTGAACTGGGTGCGCGCGCATTGCAAAACGTGGATTTGATCCGCAGTGCGGATATCCAGATGCGTGAACTCTCTCGTCTGACCAAAGAGACGATTCACCTGGGCGCGCTGGATGAAGACAGCATTGTCTACATCCACAAAATCGACTCAATGTACAACCTGCGCATGTACTCGCGTATTGGCCGTCGCAACCCGCTGTACAGTACCGCAATTGGCAAAGTGTTGCTGGCCTGGCGCGACCAGGAAGAAGTGGTGCAAATTCTCGAAGGCGTGGAATACAAACGCAGTACTGAGCGTACCATTACCAGTACGGAAGATTTGCTGCCGATGCTGGATATTGTGCGTCAGCAAGGTTATGGCGAAGACAATGAAGAGCAGGAAGAGGGCTTACGCTGTATTGGCGTACCGGTTTTCGACCGCTTTGGCGTCGTCATTGCCGGGCTGAGTATCTCTTTCCCGACGCTGCGTTTCTCTGAAGAGCGTTTGCACGAATACGTAGAAATGCTGCACCAGGCGGCACGTAAAATTTCTGAGCAGATGGGATATAACGACTATCCGTTCTGAAAATAAAAGCCGCCTCAGGGCGGCTTTTTAGTTTTATTGTTAACCGTTATCAATCACGGTTTCGCTTTTTCGCAGTAGCGGGCAATTCGACAGACCAAAGAAGCCGTTGTTGGAATGAACATATTGTGCGGTACTGGTCCCTCTCGCTGTCAGATACTTACACTGTAAACCCAGGCCTGCCGCGTTCTCATGGCTGCCGATTAGGACGCCATATCCGCTCAACAAAAGCCCAATCCACGCCAGCGCAACGATGATCACACCCCGAATCACTGTTCGCATGTTAGCTCCTTGCAAAATGAAAAATCGATTCTCAGGCTACTGACTTTACCTTATGAAACAAGTCGAGCATTCCTAAAAAATTCGAAAGGAGCTACAGTTAGTCGCGGTTTAGGGAAGCCATGTTAACCTGGTGACACCTTGCAATGTTGCGGAGAGTGGAGTGAGAAAATATAGATGGCTGATACTGGCTGCCGTACTGGTAGTCTGCCTGCTACTCTGGACTCAAATGATTAACGTGATGTGCGATCAGGATGTACAATTCTTCAGCGGCATCTGCGTCATCAACAAATTCATCCCCTGGTAATGGCATTTTTTCAGTGAGAGATTTCCTTCCTTGACGCCAGTGGTAAAATGCCGCGTCTACATTGAGGTGGTGAAATGAACGAAGTAATGAATTCGGGTGCACTTAATTTTGCATCCCTTGTGGTTTCTTTGGTGGTTTTGGTGGTCGGGCTGGTGTTGTGGTTCTTTATTAATCGCGCCAGTTCACGTTCGAACGAACAGATAGAATTGCTCGAGGCCTTGTTAGACCAGCAAAAAAGGCAAACAGCGCTGCTGCGTCGCCTGTGTGAAGCTAATGAGCCGGAAAAAGAAGAGACGCCTGAACCGGTCAAAGCGCAGGCCAGAGACGATGATGAGGATTTCATCCGTCTGGTGGCTGAACGCTAACAGGTCAGGAGGGCAAGATGGTCTGGAAAAACCCCTGGTACAATCCTGCTCTCCCGCACCATACCCCCGAAGGATTCACCAACACGGCATCCGTCGCCCACCAGCCTGGCGACGTAAAACGCTGGCGCGACGAGCGCAAAGCCGCCGGGTTGCCCACGCCTCCCGCGGGTGGTTACCCGCTTTTTATCGAGCAGTGGTGGCAAAGAGCGGTTATCAATCAGCATGAAGAAGATGGTGTATGGTGGTTGGGGCATGCCACTCTTCTGTTACGTCTGCAGGGGCGTTTTCTGCTGACTGACCCGGTATTTTCCCGTCGGGCTTCTCCCGTTCGTTTTGCTGGTCCGCGGCGGCGTACCCCACTAGCGCTGACGACAGCCGATATCCCACGGCTTGATGCCATTCTCATTTCTCATAATCACTACGATCACCTGGATAAGAGCACGCTACGATTGCTGCTGCGACGTTTTCCGGATGTCCACTTCTTTGTCCCTTTAGGGTTAGGGCAGTGGGTGCGTCGGTTGGGAGCAAGGAATATTTCTGAACTGGACTGGTGGCAGGAATCTCTGTTTGAGGATTTGTCCTTTACCGCCGTCCCTGCACAGCACTGGAGCATGCGCACCTTTTGGGATCGCAATCGCTCTTTATGGTGCGGCTGGGTCATCGCCTCTGATTCACTGCAGTTCTGGTTTCCAGGGGATACGGGATACACTCCAGAGTTACTGCAGATCCCGCAACGCCAGGGGCCGCTGGATGCGGTAGCTTTACCAGCAGGGGCTTACGCGCCGCGCTGGTTTATGTCAAATAACCATATGGATCCTCAAAGCGCTGTGTCGCTATGGCAACAACTGGGTATGCCGCTGGCATTTCCTGTCCACTGGGGTGTATTTGAACTGGCGGATGAATCGCTCGATCAACCGGTTAAAGAGTTGCAGACTTTATTAAGCGAAACGGCAGGGATAAATGATAACTTCAGGATCCTGAAAATTGGTCAGTATTTACCTCTGGCTAATTCTGAAGCTTCGCTTAAAAAAATGTGAGCCATTATAAAATGACATTGTTTTATTTTTGTCGAAACGTTTTCATTGCTTATTTATGAGGCATTGTCATCATAATTTCATTATTTTGGTGCAGGCATAAGCTTATTTGCACAACAACTATGCAGTAGTAAACCCATGGGATAGTTTACCCTCTGATCAATATTGTTTAAGAATCTTCCTGGGTGAGTGGAAGGGCATAACTATGCGAAAAAAGTTCTAACGATATACGCTATATGTCTCGCTTTTTATGCCGCTGCGTGGACGAATGGAACTTATTGAGCTATGGTAAAAAATAGTCGGAATATGCTGCAGATTCCTCGCTTCAAATCGTCTGCTATAACGTTCATTTTTTTGCATAAAAGTGCATCGGTAACGTTAATAACCACAGGATTTGTGCGACGGATCGAGACATGTTTAAAAATGGCTTGCCTTAAATTACGTATTGTGTGATAACACGTTTTGGGTCAAACGAGGTACAGTTCTGTTTATGTGTGGCATTTTCAGTAAAGAAGTCCTGAGTAAACACGTTTCGTTGAATACAGCTTCTCTGCCGAACCTTATATTAGTGCCTCAAGCAGTAATGTCTCAGTTTTCTCAGTCAAAATGCCTGCGGGCGAAGTATATACATTAAGGAATTTTGCAAATGGCAAAGATTAAAGGTCAAGTTAAGTGGTTCAACGAGTCTAAAGGTTTTGGTTTCATTACTCCTGCTGACGGCAGCAAAGATGTGTTCGTACACTTCTCTGCAATCCAAGGTAATGGTTTCAAAACTCTGGCCGAAGGTCAGAACGTTGAGTTTGAAATTCAGGACGGTCAGAAAGGTCCGGCTGCAGTTAACGTAACTGCTATCTGATTTCGACACCTCTGAGCTTGAAGCGCCTTGTGCGCATCAATGTCAGCATAAAGCCTCGCCATCGTGCGGGGCTTTTTACTTTCCCCGGTATAGCAAATAGCGGTACACTTCCGCCTTTTAGAAATCCCCCCCGGAGTTTGTATGCCTTTCAGTTGCCCGCTCTGCCACATGCCCCTCAGTCGTAGCGACAAATCGTTTGGTTGTCTTTCAGGTCATCAGTTTGATATTGCGAAAGAGGGTTATGTGAATCTGTTGCCGGTGCAGCATAAACGTTCCCGCGATCCGGGCGACAGTGCGGAGATGATGCAGGCACGGCGTGCTTTTCTTGATGCCGGGCACTATCAACCGTTGCAAGAGGCTATTGGCAAGCTGTTGAGCAAAACGATAACCACGGGCGCAGAGGCTGTTCTCGACATTGGCTGCGGGGAAGGGTACTACACGCAAGCATTTGCGCAAATTGCCCAAGAGCCAGGCGCGCAGACCTTTGGTCTTGATGTGTCGAAAGCTGCCATACGTGCCGCAGCGAAACGCTATCCGCAGGTCATGTTTTGTGTCGCTTCCAGCCACCGCCTGCCGTTCGACGATAACAGCTTTAATGCGGTGGTGCGTATCTACGCGCCCTGCAAAGCGCAGGAACTGGCTCGGGTGATTAAACCTGGCGGTGTGGTGATAACAGCCGCACCAGGTCCGCGGCATTTATTGGAACTTAAAGGGCTTATTTATGATGACGTTCAGTTGCATGCTGAGAATTCGGGCGAAATCGACGGTTTTACCGTGACTGAGCAGCAATCCATGGCGTATGAAATGATATTAACGGGACCAGAAGCGGTCGCGTTATTGCAGATGACGCCCTTTGCGTGGCGCGCGAAACCCGAAGTATGGGAAAAATTAGCGGCAACCGAACGTTTTCACTGCCAGACGGATTTTAGCATTCACTGCTTAAGGCGGGCAGACTAACCGGCAAAGTGGCTCCACAGGATCTCCGTGCCGATGCCAATCAGCACAATTCCCCCAAGGATTTCGGCGCGCTTGCCAAGCAGCGGGCCGATAAAACGGCCAACCATCATGCCCAGTGTCGACATTATCAGCGTGGTGCAGCCGATGGCCAGCGCAGTCATGAGAATATTGACCTGCAGGAAGGCGAGCCCAACGCCAACCGCCATTGCGTCCAGGCTTGTGGCAATGGCGGTGGTGACTAATAACCAGAAACCGTGGCGGGTTGGAGTTTCGCAGCAATCTTCTTCATTGCCACGCAGCCCTTCCACGATCATTCGCCCGCCGAGGAACACTAATAATACAAATGCGACCCAGTGGTTCCACTCGAGGACAAACTGTGTCGTTAGCATGCCCAAGCTCCAGCCAATCAATGGCGTCAGCGTTTCAATCACACCAAAGATGAGGCCGGTACGCAGGGCTTCGCTGAATTTGGGTTTATGTAGGGTTGCTCCCTTGCCGATAGATGCGGCAAAAGCATCCATAGACATGCCAAAAGCGAGAAGTAGGGTGGCGGATAAGTTCATAAGAGCGTCCTGACCGGGAGTTCCATATAACACACCACTGCCCCCAGTAAACAGCAGTCGGTGTGTCAATGGTCTCGCCTGACTGATCAGATTCAGTCCGTACGCGCCACGTTTTGCAACGAGTATGTTGACACGTACATTTCCGGGTGGTGGAAATCGGCTACTCCCCAACGACGGACGCACATTAACATATTTTGAGAATATAAAACAACAACAGAAAAATATAATCCCGTTTACCAGTTGATAACGATTAGCATTAAGATTTATGCGTGAAAATAACGTTAATAAATATAAGTACTTTTAGTCTGCAATATAGCAAAGGCTATAAATTCGTTTATTTTTTACACGAAAATATAGACAAGGCTAGGTTGTAACTCGTTAATTTTTAACAAGAATTTTATATATTCTTTCAAGATCGTCGATATTCCGTACACGTACCAGTAATCGCCGTTGTTCTAATTGCATAACCAGCACACCATCTTCGGATAAATTCATCTCTTTAATGCGGTTATATTCGATCCATACGTTACCAAAGAAAAACCCCTGCTTTTTAAAGATGATTTTCGGGGCGCGGATCCAGAAAAGATAAATTCCGAGCAGTACCAGCGCAAATAATAACCACAGACTTAATGTCGGACCGGCGTTGACCGCATTGTTATAAATGAGGATGACCAGCAGACCGATAAAGATCGCACCATCGGTGCGGCTTCTGCGTAACAGGGGCACACTCAACAGCGTTTCGCCATTGCGGCGGGGCATAATAAACTCATCATACAAAGCAAAAGCCAGCAGGGCGGCAACAGTCAGCAGCAACACGACGTCCGTCATCGTCATTCTTCCTCCGGTAAATAAAAAGGGGGCAACAAAGCCCCCGGTCACAACAGCAGAAATTACAGACCCAGCAGGCCGATGGCGTAGCCCACGATGCCAATGACAAAGAAGCCAACGATGATCCACAGCGGGTTAACTTTCTTACGCAGCAGCCACATACAGGCAAAGGTCAGCAGCAGCGGCACCAGGCCCGGCATTAACTGGTCAAGGATGGTTTGGACCGTCGTAACAGTGGTTTTACCGGTCTGGTCAGTGATCTCCGACACGACCAGCGGAATGTTCACATGCGTCCACTTATTGACCAGCGCCCCCATGACAAACAAGCCGAGGATAGAGGCTCCCTCTGTTAGTTTCTGCAGGAAACCGCCGCCCATATCTTTAACAATGTCGATACCTTTACGGTAACCGTATGCCACGCCGTAATAGCGTGTGGCCAGGCGAACAATGTTAAACAGGAAGAAGAACAGCAGCGGCCCAAGCAGACTACCGCTCATGGCGATCCCGGCGCCCAGTGCTGCAAATACCGGGCGTACAGTTCCCCAAAAAATCGGATCGCCCACCCCGGCGAGCGGCCCCATCAGACCCACTTTGATGCCGTTAATCGCACCGTCATCGATCTCTGCGCCGTTAGCGCGTTGTTCTTCCATCGCCAGGGTTACGCCCAGTACCGGCGCGGCAACATAAGGATGGGTGTTAAAGAACTCTAGGTGGCGTTTGATTGCCTGCCGGCGCGCTTCGTTGTTCTCCGGATAAAGACGTTTTATCGCCGGTACCATAGAGAAACAAAAACCAAGCGCCTGCATACGTTCAAAGTTCCATGAACCCTGGAACAGGTTAGAACGGAGGAACACACCGCGAATATCGCCTGGAGTGAGTTTTTTCTCAGTCGTTTTAGTCATATCAACCATGTCGCTCACCTGTTAATCCAGTTCGTTGTCGAGATCGTTAGAGGTAGCCGCCGGAGCTGAGCCACCAGCAGAGCGGTTATATTTCGGGCTAAGCTGAATATAGAGGATAGCCATCACCGCACCGATAACACCCAGCGAGACGAGGTTAAAGTTGGTGAAGGCAGCGGTTACAAAGCCGAGGTAGAAGAACGGCATCAAGTAACCTGCACGCATCATATTGATGACCATTGCATACCCGACAACCACAATCATGCCGCCCGCGATATTCAGACCGCTGGTAACCACTTCCGGAATGGCGTTCAGCATGCTTTGTACTTCGCTGGTGCCGACAGAGATAGCCACAATCACCGCCGGAATGGCAATACGCATGGCTTGCAGGAACAGAGAAGAAACGTGGATCCATGACAGCGCGGTCAGGTTACCGCTTTCCGCTGCCTTGTCCGCCGCATGCTGAAAGCCGACGGTGATGGTACGTACGATAATGGTCAGCACCTGGCCTGCCGCCGCCAGTGGAATAGCAAGGGCGATACCCGCGCCAATGCTCTGATGGCCGCCTATAACCAGGATTGTCGAGATAATAGACGCCAGTGCGGCATCCGGAGCAACGGCCGCACCGATGTTCATCCAGCCCAGCGCGATCATTTCCAGAGTACCGCCGATGATGATACCGGTTTTCATATCACCCAGAACGATACCCACCAGCGTACATGCCACCAACGGACGGTGGAACTGGAACTCGTCAAGTATCGACTCCATACCGGCAATACAAGCGACGACGAACACCAGCACAATCTGAAGAGTGGTAATCTCCATTGTACTTCTCCTATAGCTAAATCAGACGTAAGTGTGAAAACTGAGTCAATCAGATCGTCGCGGTTATTTCGCCACTTTGCTGATCAAATCCATCATTTTCAGTTTCGGATCGTTTGAAACTTTACGGACTTCAAGCTCAATACCGCGTTCGTTAAGTTGCTTGAATGCGGCGATATCTTTCTCGTCCACCGAAACGGCATTGTTCACCTGGGTTTTACCCTGCCGGTAGGCCATGCCACCGATGTTAACGGAGGTCAGTTTTACCCCGTCTTCAACAATGCGCAGCACATCGGTGGGATTGGTGAACAACAACATTACGCGCTCACCCGCATATTTCGGGTTGTTGTAGACACGGACCATTTTCGCCACATCAACCACATGCGCGGTTACGCCTGGAGGGGCAACCTGGGTCAATAAGGTTTTACGCACGTTGTCTGCGGCCACTTCATCGCTCACCACAATAATGCGGGTCACGTTCGTCTCTTTGGTCCAGCGGGTCGCCACCTGGCCGTGGATCAGGCGATCGTCGATACGTGCAAGGCCAATAACCATATAATCTTTTGGCCCCATAGGTTTGGCGGGTGCCGCGGGTTTTGCCGCAGCAGGTGCCGGGGCGGGAGCCGGTTTTTCCACGGGTTGTGCTTTCAGAGCTTTCACACCTTCACGGCCTGTTTCCACCGCCAGTGCAACCAGTTCATCGAAGGTTGGGTTGTCATCCCTGGCCATCAGTGTTTCCACCAGCATCGGGATATTAACGCCGGCAATCACCTCGTAATGCTCTTTATCGACGACAATGCGGCTGGCGGCGTTAAACGGGCTGCCACCCCATGTATCAACGAGAAATAGCACGCCTTTGCTGGTTTCCAGTTTTGCCAGCTGTGCGTTGTATTTTTCGATTAACGTTTCCGCATTTTCTCCGGGAACGAAATCAATCCAACCGACGTTTTCCTGCTCGCCCAGCAGCATCTCGGCGGTTTTGAGCAGCTGTTCCGCAGCCCAACCATGTGTGCCTAATACAATAGCAATGGTCACTTGCTACCTCCTTCTTCTTGTCGTAAACACATCGTGCTGGATGTATTGAGAACCTGTCCCGTAGACGGAATCGATTCAGATAAGGGTTAACGAGTACACCTATGACTTCCGTGAATTATTTTAGAGAGCGAAAAAATAATTTATGTGATGAAGATCCTCAATTTAGGTTTACTTTCTGTGAAATTTCGAAGCGCAAAATATCCACACAAACTGCAAAGTCTGGTAAATCTTTGCAAAATGTAAAGTCCCTCTGATATGTTTATCCTCCGTTTAATAAGTCAGGAGTATAGGGCATTAGCCCACAGTATGGACCGTCACCGACGTCAGTTCACCTTCAGGCCTTTCTGTGCCGCGCAATCCGGCGTTTTCCGCCACTTTCCAAATACGTTTGATGTCATCACGCCCGTGCTTAACCGCACGCCGTTTCGCTATTCCTTAAGCAGGAGCTTTGTATGGAATTCCTGATGGATCCCTCTATCTGGGCGGGATTGTTGACACTGGTAGTACTGGAAATCGTTCTTGGTATTGATAACCTGGTTTTTATCGCCATCCTTGCCGACAAACTACCGCCCAAACAGCGTGATAAAGCACGCCTGATTGGCCTGTCGCTGGCGCTGGTGATGCGGCTGGGGCTGTTATCGCTTATCTCATGGATGGTGACGCTCACAAAGCCGCTGTTTTCCATGTGGGATTTCACTTTCTCCGGCCGCGATTTGATCATGCTGTTCGGTGGTGTGTTCCTGCTGTTTAAAGCGACAACAGAACTGCATGAACGGCTGGAAAACCGCGATCATGACAGCGGCCAGGGCAAAGGCTACGCCAGCTTCTGGGTCGTGGTGGTGCAAATCGTTATTCTTGACGCCGTGTTTTCGCTCGATGCGGTGATCACCGCTGTCGGTATGGTAAACCACCTCCCGGTGATGATGGCCGCCGTCGTCATTGCGATGGCGGTGATGTTGCTGGCCTCCAAACCGTTAACGCGCTTCGTCAATCAGCATCCGACGGTAGTTGTGCTCTGTTTGAGCTTCCTGCTGATGATTGGCCTGAGTCTGGTCGCAGAAGGGTTTGGCTTCCATATTCCGAAAGGCTATCTGTACGCGGCTATCGGTTTCTCCATTGTGATTGAGTTCTTTAACCAGGTTGCCCGCCGCAACTTCATTCGCAACCAGTCGCGTCTGCCTCTGCGAGCCCGTACCGCCGATGCCATTCTGCGTTTAATGGGCGGTCGTCGCCAGGCTAATCCGCAAAATGAAGCCGACAGCCAGGCGCCGGTACCGGTACCGGAAGGTGCCTTCGCCGAAGAAGAGCGGTATATGATTAACGGCGTACTGACGCTGGCCTCCCGCTCGCTGCGCAGCATTATGACCCCGCGCGGTGAGATTAGCTGGGTGGATGCGAACCTGAGCGTTGATCAAATTCGCCAGCAACTGCTTTCGTCGCCGCACAGTCTTTTCCCGGTGTGCCGTGGTGAGTTAGATGAAGTGATTGGCATTGTGCGGGCGAAGGAGATCCTGGTTGCGCTGGAAGAGGGGGGCGATGTCGCCGCCATCGCCGCCGCGACCCCGGCAATCGTAGTACCGGAAACGCTGGATCCGATTAAATTGCTGGCGGTACTGCGCCGCGCCCGTGGGAGCTTCGTCATTGTTACGAACGAATTCGGTATGGTGCAGGGGCTGGTTACGCCGCTGGATGTGCTGGAAGCCATCGCCGGTGAGTTCCCGGATGCCGATGAAACCCCGGAAATCGTGGCCGATGGCGATGGCTGGCTGGTAAAAGGCACGACCGATCTGCATGCGCTGCAACACACGCTGGGTCTGGATAATTTGGTGAATGACGACGAAGATATTGCCACCGTAGCCGGCCTGGTGATCTCCGCCAAAGGGCAGATCCCTCAGCCGGGCGAGACGCTGGAGATGGCGCCGCTGCATATCACCGTGCTTGAAGCCAACGACTACCGTGTTGATTTGGTGCGTGTTGTTAAAGAGCGGCCAATCCACGACGAAGAAGAGTAATCCTTACCCTGGCATGAGCGGCACGATCTGGCCGTTAGGCTGCGCTGGCGGGGTGTTATTCCCCGCCAGCCACGTCGGGAAATCGCCTATCGGCATCGGTTTCGCAAATAAAAAGCCCTGTAAATGATGGACTTCCTGCTGGCGCAAATACTGCGCCTGCTGCGGTTGTTCCACGCCTTCCGCCACCAGTTCGATGTGCAGACGTTGCCCAAGGGCGATAATCATATCGGTCACGGTCGAATTCACCGCATCTGTACCAATCGCTGCAGTATAGGATTTATCAATTTTGAGCACGTCGGGGTTCAGCTTCTCCAGCCACGCGAGGGAACTGTTGCCCGTACCAAAATCATCAATCGCAATTTTCGTCCCTTTTCGGTGCAATTCGCGCACCATACGTGAGTCCACATCCTGCAGGGCATCACGCTCGGTTAGCTCAATGACCAGTTGCTGGTGTGGGCTTTTGCTATACCACAGCTGATTCAAATCTTTGAGCAGTTCGCCATGACGCAAATGGCTCGGCGCCACGTTAATACCGATGTGAAAATTCGGGCTGTCCGGGAACAGCACCAGTTGCCGCTGTGTTTCAATAATGACGTAGCGGGTAAGAGGGGCGATAAGGTGATGATCTTCGGCAATGGGGATAAACACTTCCGGAGAAATCCATCCCTGGCGCGGGTTATGCCAGCGTAACAGGATCTCCACACCGGTACACTGCAGGGTTCTGGCATTGACCAGCGGCTGGCAAAACAGTTCGAACTCATGGGCAGCAAGCCCGAGATTGATTTCCCTAGAAAAGCTCATGCGGCTGGCTGTTGCGAACCAGGCAATAAACCCGGTCAATAAGCCGATCATTATCGCCAGTGGCAATTGCGTAGGCAGTTGCCGGAGCGCCAGCTCACTCGCGCCAGGGCCACTAATGTTAACGGCAAACGGAAATATTGCAGACGATTGCTGATAGGTTTTCTCATCCTGCTGTGACGGCAAGGCGACTGTCACGCCAACATCCGGCACCAGATACCGCTCGCCAACGCGCAAAATGACCCGCGTGATGAGCGGTGCCTGCGGTTCAAACATCAGGCTGCTCAGCAGACCGATATTAATCGCTTCCATCACACCGCTTTGCCCGTCGTTGCTGACCGGATACCAGATAATCATTAACGGTGTGCCTTTTAGTAATGACCGGTCGGTCGTTAACATCATCACTGGCTTATCGTGGGGAAGATCGGGCTGAAGCTGATGCACCGGAATACTGCGGTAACCAAAAATACTGGAACAATAAAGAATGCCTTCCTTAACCAGCGCGATGGCGCGCACCGTTTGCAGGCTGGCCGCCTCTTTACGCAGTTTGGGGTGGGCATCTGCACAGGACGTACCCGCCAGCGTGACCAACTGTTCAGCGGTGGTCGTAAGCGGTTGCAGTAATTTCTCAAGGGATTGTACAGCGTGCTGGGTAAACGCAAGCATCTGCTGCTGGTTTGCGTTGCGCTCCGAAATAAAGCGAAACGAGAGGGTGGCTATCAACGCGACAAAGGCAATGACCACGCAGAAAATGGCGCGTTTTCGTCGATAGCCCTGGATGATCCTTTGCGCTGTTTGCATGCCATGATCGCCTGTCGAAACGCTGGCGTAAGTTCCTTGCCAGAACAGACAAAGTGTAGTGGGGAAATCAATAACCGACGAGAATAGCGGAGATATAGAGTGGAATCGTCGGCCCTGAGGCAATAAAAAACGCCGTTCGACTGAACGGCGTTGGGCAAGCCAGTGGTTAATCGCACTGCACTTTGATCGCCAGTCCGCCGCGGGATGTTTCGCGGTATTTGGCGTTCATATCTTTCCCGGTTTCATACATCGTTTCGATAACCTTATCGAGTGACACACGCGGTGCACTGGTGCGACGCATTGCCATGCGCGAGGCATTAATCGCCTTCACCGATGCGATGGCGTTACGCTCAATGCAGGGAACCTGCACCTGGCCGGCAACCGGGTCGCAGGTCAGTCCGAGGTTATGTTCCATACCAATCTCTGCGGCAACGCACACCTGCTCCGGGCTGGCACCCAGTAATTCGGCCAGACCTGCCGCGGCCATAGAGCAGGCTACGCCGACTTCGCCCTGGCAGCCGACTTCAGCACCGGAAATGGACGCATTCATCTTGTACAAGGCCCCAATTGCGCCGGCAGCAAGGAAATAACGGATATAAATATCCGGGCTGACCGATTCAATAAAGTGATCGTAATAGGCCAGTACGGCCGGGACGATGCCACAGGCGCCATTGGTCGGTGCTGTCACTACGCGCCCGCCAGCGGCGTTCTCTTCATTCACGGCAAGCGCGAACATATTAACCCAGTCGATGACGTTCATCGGATCGTTGGACAGCTTATCGCTCGCTACCAGCATCCGACGCAGTGCAGACGCACGTCTCGGCACACGCAGTGGACCCGGCAGAACCCCTTCGGTATTCATCCCGCGATCGATGCAGGCGCGCATGGTCGCCCAGACGTGACCAAAATAGTCTTCAATCTCTTTTTTCGAGTGCAGCGCCAGCTCGTTCTGCATCACCATGCCGGAAAGCGATAGCCCGGTTTCTTTGCAGTAATCCAGCATTTGCGTGGCGGAGTTAAAGGGGTAGGGCACGCTGACCGAATCCAGCGTCGATTTACCGAAATTCTCTTCATCAACGATAAAGCCGCCGCCGATAGAGTAGTAGGTTTTGCTGTACGTCACCTGCTCGCCGCGCCAGGCGGAGATGCGCATCCCATTTTCATGCAGCGACAGGTTATCGCTGTGAAAGCGCATGCCATCATCCTGCGGGAAGTCGACTTCATGGCGGCCCTGCGCCAGCAGTAAACGCCCCCGGGTTTGCACGTCGCGAATAAAACCGGGAATGGAATCAATATCGACCGTGGCCGGTTCGTTACCCGCCAGCCCCATAATAATGGCGATATCGGTATGGTGGCCTTTCCCGGTAAGGGACAGTGAGCCGTAAACATCCACCGCAATACGCGTGGTGTCTTCCAGCAATCCTTTTTCGACCAGATCATCGACGAACTGCTTACCGGCCTTCATCGGGCCAACAGTGTGGGAAGATGAGGGACCAATCCCCACCTTGAACATGTCGAATATACTAATCACATTAACACTCCTGACAGGGTTACCGGGTTTCCAGTAACGATGTAATAACTGCGCATAGTGTAAGAGGGAAGGTTGCCGTCAGCTTAACTATTCACATGAATTAAACTAATGCGTAACCCTGATTAAACTAATAAAGCGAAGTCGCTCGCAATCTGTCAAAAAGGTGCGTTGTGTAAAGTATAGTCTATGGCAGGCGGCCGATCTGTAACGCCAGTGAGCGGATAATACCCGCCGTCATGCCCCAAACAAAATAATGCTGATACCACGATAACCATACCCGATGTGCATTGCCGTGGCGGTGCACATCCAGCGGGTGATAACGCCCCAAGCGCAGCGCTTCTGCCAGCGGCATTTCAAACACGGCCGCCACTTCATCTTCGCTGGCGCGCCACGGCAAATCTGGCGGGATCACCCCAACAACAGGGGTAACCTGAAAACCAGTCACACTGTCCACCGGTGGCAATACGCCGATTACTTCCACCGCGTCTGGCGGAATAGCGACCTCTTCGTGCGCTTCGCGTAGCGCAGCAGCAATGAGCGAGGCATCGGTACTGTCGACCGCACCGCCGGGAAAGGCGACCTGCCCGGCATGTTTGCGCAATAACGGCGAGCGCTGGGTGAGCAGCAGACCAGGCTGCTCGCGGCGCACCACCGGCACCAGTACGGCCGCCTGGCGTGCGTTGAGGGTGGGCGGATTCAGTTGCGGGCGCAAAAGCTGAAAGCGTGATAAAAAATCGTCCAGAGTTAAAGCCGGTTGTTCCACTCGTCATTTCTCCAGTTGCCGCAGGATACGATTAACCTTATCAAAAGTTTCCTGATATTCCGCCTCTTCCTCACTATCGGCGACGATGCCGCCCCCTGCGGAGCAGTATATTTGCCCCTTGCAGGCGGTCAGCGTGCGAATGGTGATACTGGTGTCCATATTGCCGCAAACGCTGAGATAGCCGATGCTGCCGCACCAGGCATTACGCCGCTGCGGCTCCAGAGCGTCAATGATCTCCATGGCCCGCACTTTGGGCGCGCCGGTAATGGAACCGCCAGGAAATGCGGCACGCAGTAAATCCGTGGCGCGGCGACCGGCGGGCAGGGTCGCGGTCACGGTACTGACCAGATGGTGCACCGCCGGAAACGGTTCAACAACAAACAGTTCCGGTACGCGTACCGTTCCGGGTAAGGCTACCCGACCTATGTCATTGCGCATTAAATCGACAATCATGAGATTTTCCGCGCGATCTTTGGGCGACGTGGCCAGTTTCTGCGCCTGCTGCGCATCCGCCTGCGGATCGGCAAGGCGTGGCAGCGTACCTTTAATAGGCCGTGTCTCGATATGTTCCCCATTAAGACGAATAAAGCGTTCCGGCGACAGGCTGAGGATCGCCCCCTCCGGCAACCGCAGGAAGGCGCTAAACGGGGCGCGATTTTCGCGATTCAGCCGGGTAAAAGCCAGCCATTCATCGCCGTGATAACGGGCCTGAAAGCGTTGGGCAAGATTGACCTGGTAGCAGTCACCGCTGTGCAGCCAGGCCTGCACCTGACGAAACTTTTCACCGTACTGCGCCCGGCTCATATTGGCCCGCCAGGGTGATGTTAAGCAAAACGGTTCCCGCTGCGGCGCACATTGCGCTTGTAACCACGCCAGCCGCGCATGTACATCGCCATGGCTGAGAAGCGTCACGCGCTGGCGCTGGTGATCTACAATCAGTGCCCAGTCATAAATCCCCACCGCCATATCGGGTAAGTCAATATCGCGCAGGGCATGATTGGGAAGTTTCTCAAAACGGCGGCCCAGATCGTAGCCAAAGAGCCCAAGCGCGCCGCCCTGAAACGGCAAATCTGCATCAGGCTGCGCCTGCAGACCACACTCATCAAGCGCGTGTTGTACCCATTGTAGCGGATCGTCATACCGTGTGCGGCCGTCATCGCAGCGGGTGGCCTCGCTGTAAGTAGTGAGGGTTTTTAGCGGATCGGCTACCAGAATATCAAAGCGATTATGCGGGTGATCGGCATGGCCCGAATGTAACAGCATGGCCCAGGGTAGCGGGCTGAGCGGGGCAAAATAGTATTCTGCGGCGTCCTGACGCCACGGTAAGGAAATAACGGCGGGGGATAACGTCTTCATGGGCCCTCATGTGCGTCTTCGACTGGCGAATCGCGCAGACGCATGGAATAATTAGCGCCAACAATTTAGCAGGAGTTAATGATGTTTGCAGGTTTACCTTCGCTCAGTCACGAGCAGCAACAAAAAGCGGTCGAGCGTATTCAGGAGCTGATGGCAGGCGGTATGAGTAGCGGACAGGCCATTGCTCAGGTAGCGGAAGAGCTGCGCGCCACGCATACCGGCGAGCGGATCGTGGCGCGCTTTGAAGATGAAGAAGACGAGTAATTACACCGCCGCGATAATTTTGATTTCGACTTTATAACGCGGGTTCATTAACGTCGCCTGCACCGTGCAACGCACGGGTGCATGGCCAGCCACTACCCACTCATCCCAGGCTTTATTCATTGCGGCAAAGTCAGTGCTGTCTGCCAGAAAGAGGGTGGCGTCAAGAATACGTGATTTATCGCTGCCCTGTTTCTCCAGCACTGCGTCGATTTGCGCCAGTGTGTTCACCGTTTGCGCATAGGCATCGGCATCCAGATTTTCAGGTACGCCAGTGTAATAGAGGGTCTGATTATGAATGACCACATCAGACCAGCGTGCTTCCGCATCGATTCGCACAATCGTCATACTCATTTCCTTTTGATTCTTTTCACAGGCTGGCAAGAGTGCCACATAAACCCGGCTGGCGTAAATCCGCTCACCCTGACATAATCACTGGCGATTTAACCAGGGGGTAGTGTGACCGACGATTTTGCAACAGACGGCAAGCTTGCCGAGGCGATACCGGGATTTAAACCGCGCGAACCGCAGCGCCAGATGGCGCACGCCATCACCGAAGCGATTAACGACACCCGGCCGCTGGTGGTCGAAGCGGGGACCGGTACCGGCAAAACCTACGCCTACCTCGCGCCTGCGTTACGTGCCGGAAAGAAAGTGATTATTTCGACCGGCTCCAAAGCCCTGCAGGATCAGCTCTACAGTCGCGATCTGCCTACCGTGGCGAAAGCCCTGGCTTTCACCGGGCGCACTGCGTTATTAAAAGGGCGCTCCAACTATTTATGCATCGAGCGGCTGGAACAACAAGCGCTGGCGGGCGGCGATCTGCCGGTGCAAACGCTGAGCGATGTGATCCTGCTACGCTCCTGGTCCAATCAAACCACCGACGGTGATATCAGTACCTGCGTTAGCGTGGCGGAAGATTCACAGGCCTGGCCGCTGGTCACCAGTACTAATGACAACTGTCTGGGCAGTGATTGCCCGATGTACAAAGATTGTTTCGTGGTGAAAGCGCGTAAAAAAGCGATGGACGCCGATGTGGTGGTCGTTAACCACCATCTGTTTCTTGCGGATATGGTGGTGAAAGAGAGTGGCTTTGGTGAGCTTATCCCGGAAGCCGAAGTGATGATTTTTGACGAAGCCCACCAGCTTCCGGATATTGCCAGCCAGTATTTCGGCCAGTCGCTCTCCAGTCGACAGTTGCAGGATCTGGCGAAAGATTTCACCATCGCCTATCGCACCGAATTGCGCGATACCGCGCAACTGCAAAAATGCGCCGATCGGCTGGCACAAAGCGCACAAGATTTTCGTCTGCAACTCGGCGAACCGGGGTATCGCGGCAACCTGCGCGAACTGCTGGCGGACGCTAACATTCAGCGCGCGTTGCTGCTGCTCGATGATGCACTCGAACTCTGCTACGACGTGGCGAAACTGTCGCTCGGCCGTTCAGCGTTACTGGACGCTGCCTTTGAGCGTGCCACGCTCTATCGTGCCCGGTTAAAGCGCCTGAAAGAAATCAATCAGCCGGGTTACAGTTACTGGTATGAATGCACATCCCGCCACTTCACGCTGGCCCTGACACCGCTGACAGTAGCGGATAAATTCACCGAAGTGATGGCACAAAAAAAAGGCACCTGGATCTTCACCTCGGCGACGCTGTCGGTGAATGACGATCTGCACCACTTCACCGCCCGTCTGGGTATTGATGATGCGCAGTCGCTGCTGCTACCCAGCCCGTTTGATTATCAACGCCAGGCACTGTTATGCGTGCCGCGTAATTTGCCGCAAACCAACCAACCCGGCGCGGCGCGCCAACTGGCGGCGATGCTACGACCAATCATTGAAGCTAACAACGGTCGCTGCTTTATGCTGTGCACCTCCCACGCCATGATGCGCGATCTTGCCGGGGAGTTCCGGGCGACCATGACTTTGCCGGTACTGTTGCAGGGAGAAACCAGCAAAGGGCAACTGTTGCAGCAGTTTGTTAACGCGGGCAATGCGCTACTGGTCGCCACCAGCAGTTTTTGGGAAGGGGTGGATGTGCGCGGCGATGCGCTATCCCTGGTGATCATTGATAAGCTACCTTTTACCTCGCCCGACGATCCACTGCTAAAAGCGCGCATGGAAGACTGCCGTTTACGCGGCGGCGATCCCTTTGATGAAGTGCAACTTCCCGATGCCGTGATCACCCTCAAGCAGGGCGTCGGGCGTCTGATCCGCGACATTGACGATCGTGGCGTGCTGGTCATTTGCGATAACCGTCTGGTCATGCGTCCTTACGGGGCGGTGTTTTTATCCAGCTTACCGCCCGCGCCCCGCACACGGGATATTCGTCGCGCGGTGCAATTCCTCGCCTCACCACCGGCGCAGTAATTTGCTGCAGACTGTGGTAAGATGCGCGCCATTTTGTTGAAAGTGGACTGCTATACCCATGCGAATTCTGGCTATTGATACCGCCACCGAAGCCTGCTCTGTTGCTCTGTGGAATGATGGTACGACCTTCGCTCACTTCGAACTTTGCCCCCGCGAACACACACAACGCATCCTGCCGCTGGTCAAGGATGTCCTTCTTGATGCCGACCTGTCGCTGACGCAGCTGGATGCGCTGGCGTTTGGCCGTGGGCCGGGAAGCTTTACCGGCGTGCGGATTGGTATTGGCATTGCGCAGGGGCTGGCGCTGGGCGCTGAACTGCCGATGATTGGCGTGTCAACGCTGGCCACGATGGCACAGGGCGCATGGCGTAAAACGGGTGCAACCCGTGTGCTGGCGGCCATTGATGCGCGTATGGGCGAAGTCTACTGGGCGGAATACCAGCGCGATGATCAGGGCATCTGGCAGGGCGAAGAAACCGAAGCCGTTTTGAAGCCGGAGGCGGTGATTGCCCGCCTGCAGCAGCTTGACGGGGAGTGGGCGATGGTGGGCACCGGTTGGACTGCCTGGCCGGAGATGAGCCAGACTGCCGCGCCTACGTTAACCAACGGCGAAACTGAACTTCCCGCTGCGGAGGATATGTTACCGATTGCGCAGCAGTTATTTGCACAGCAGCGCACGGTGGCGGTTGAACACGCCGAACCGGTTTATTTGCGTAACGAAGTGGCGTGGAAGAAACTTCCTGGCCGGGAATGAATCTCAGTAGTACAAACTGAGTGAGGATTCGCATCATGGCGGTTCAAAGAAAAAGTATGCACTGGTTGTTTGCTGTTCTGACGACGGCGGTGTTAAGTGGCTGTGTTTCAGTGCCTGACGCGATTAAAGGAACCAGTCCGCAACCGCAAGATGATCTTGTGCGGGTGATGAATGCGCCAGCGCTGTACGTTGGCCAGGAAGCGCGTTTTGGTGGCAAAGTGGTGGATATCCAGAATCAGCAGGGGAAAACCCGTCTGGAGATTGCCGCTGTGCCGCTTGATAGCGGCGCCCGCCCGGTGCTGGGCGAAGCGTCTGTCGGCCGGATTTATGCCGATGTCAACGGTTTCCTCGACCCGGTCGACTTCCGCAACCAATTGGTGACCGTGGTTGGGCCAATTACCGGTACCGTCGACGGGAAAGTAGGGAATGCGCCCTATAAATTTATGACCATGCAGGCGACAGGTTACAAACGCTGGCGTCTTACTCAACAGGTGATGTTGCCGCCGCAACCGATGGATCCCTGGTTTTGGGGACCTGGGCCGCGTCCGCTGCACCCGGGTTTCGGGGGATGGGGATGGTACCCACCGGAGCCGGCCCGTGTTGAGACTGTCGTGACTGAGTAACAGGTATTATCAACGGAAAGAGACAGCGGCCTGGCCGCTGTTTTCGTCTGTAGCAGTTCATAAGAAAAATAATTAGTGACGGGCTTCGCAACCTTCGGTTCGCTTAATTAATAAACTGGTACGCTGAGTTAATATTATGTTAACGGCTTGTTTATTAACTGGGGTTGTGATGACCAAAAATACTCATTTCAGAGGTGATGCATTGAAGAAGGTTTGGCTTAACCGTTATCCTGCAGACGTTCCTGCGGAGATCAACCCTGACCGTTATCAATCCCTGGTTGAATTATTCGAACACTCCACAGCCCGCTATGCCGATCAGCCTGCGTTTATTAACATGGGCGAGGTGATGACCTACCGTAAGCTGGAAGAGCGTAGCCGGGCCTTTGCCGCGTACCTTCAGCAGGGGCTGGGGCTGCAAAAGGGCGACCGTGTTGCGTTAATGATGCCGAACCTGCTGCAATACCCTGTCGCGCTGTTTGGTATTTTGCGAGCCGGGATGATCGTGGTGAATGTGAACCCGCTCTACACTCCTCGCGAACTGGAACATCAACTGAATGACAGCGGTGCTGCGGCTATTGTTATTGTTTCCAACTTCGCTCATACCCTGGAAAAAGTGGTCGAAAAAACCCAGGTGCGCCACGTTATTCTGACGCGCATGGGCGATCAGCTCTCGTCTGCTAAGGGCACACTGGTTAACTTCGTCGTTAAGTATGTAAAACGCCTTGTGCCGAAATACCACCTGCCGGACGCCATTTCCTTCCGTCGTGCACTGCAAAGCGGCTACCGCATGCAGTACGTGAAACCTGAACTGACCCCTGAGGATTTGGCTTTCCTGCAATATACTGGCGGCACCACGGGTGTGGCGAAAGGGGCGATGTTAACCCACCGCAATATGCTGGCGAACCTTGAGCAAGTGAACGCCACATACGGGCCCTTGCTGCACCGGGGCAAAGAGCTGGTGGTTACCGCGCTTCCGCTTTATCACATTTTTGCCCTGACCATGAACTGCCTGCTGTTTATTGAGCTGGGCGGGCAAAACCTGCTGATCACCAACCCGCGCGATATCCCGGGATTGGTGAAAGAGCTGGCAAAATATCCTTTTACCTCGATGACAGGGGTCAACACCCTGTTCAACGCGCTGCTTAATAACGAAGAGTTTCGTCAACTCGATTTCTCTTCGCTACACCTGTCAGCAGGTGGCGGTATGCCTGTTCAACAAGCGGTAGCCGAGCGCTGGGTCAAACTGACGGGCCAGTATCTGCTGGAGGGCTACGGGCTGACGGAGTGTTCGCCGCTGGTCAGCGTTAACCCGCACGATATTGATTATCACAGCGGCAGTATTGGTCTGCCGGTGCCGTCTACAGAAGCGAAGCTGGTGGATGATGAAGGTAACGAAGTTCCCCCAGGTGAGCCGGGCGAATTGTGCGTGAAAGGGCCGCAGGTGATGCTGGGCTACTGGCAGCGCCCGGATGCGACCGATGAGATCCTGCGCGACGGCTGGCTCTATACCGGTGACATCGCGGTAATGGATGATGAAGGTTTTCTGCGCATTGTCGATCGTAAAAAAGACATGATTCTGGTTTCCGGTTTCAACGTTTATCCCAATGAAATTGAAGATGTGGTCATGCAGCATAGCGGCGTGCGCGAAGTGGCCGCCGTTGGCGTGCCATCGGAAAACAGCGGCGAAGCGGTGAAAATTTTCGTGGTGAAAAAGGATGAAAGCCTCACTGAAGAGGCGCTGATCTCCTTCTGCCGCCGCCAGTTGACCGGCTACAAAGTACCGAAACAGGTGGAATTTAGAAGCGAGTTACCAAAATCGAACGTGGGTAAAATTTTACGGCGAGAATTGCGTGACGAAGCCCGTAGCAAAGTGGACAATAAACCCTGAGCTATGCATTAATCGCCCGAACGCCGGTTAATCCGGCGTTTTTTATGGGCGCAAACTAAAGAGATAATGATTTGAATTACCAGATGATCACCACCAACGATGCGTTGGCAGCGTTATGTGAAGCGGCCAGCACGTTTCCGGCCATTGCCCTGGATACCGAATTTGTCCGCACCCGTACCTATTACCCGCAGCTGGGGCTGCTTCAGATGTATGACGGCGAGCGTGTGGCGCTGATCGATCCTTTGTCTGTGACCGACTGGGCACCGTTTCGCGATCTGCTAATTAACCCCCAGGTGACCAAATATCTGCACGCTGGCAGTGAAGATCTGGAAGTGTTTCTCAATGCGTTCGGCGTACAACCCCAGCCGATGATCGATACCCAAATCCTGGCCGCCTTTTGCGGTCGTCCACTTTCCTGGGGGTTTGCCGCGATGGTGGAAGAGTTTACCGGTCTGGTCATCGATAAAAGTGAATCGCGCACTGACTGGCTGGCGCGCCCGCTAACCGAGCGCCAGTGCGATTATGCGGCGGCGGACGTGTGGTATCTGTTGCCGATTGCCAACAAATTACTGGCGGAAACTGAACAGGCAGGCCGGCTGGATGCTGCGCTCGATGAGTGTCGCCTGATGATGCAGCGTCGCCAGGAAGTGCTGGCCCCGCAAGAAGCATGGCGCGAGATCTCTAATGCCTGGCAGTTGCGTACCCGCCAGCTCGCCTGCCTGCAATTGCTTGCCGACTGGCGTTTGCGTAAAGCCCGCGAACGCGACCTGGCGGTGAACTTCGTGGTGCGGGAAGAGAACCTGTGGGCGGTGGCGCGATACATGCCTTCCAGCATGGGTGAACTGGACAGCATTGGTTTGTCGGGAAGCGAGATCCGCTTCCACGGAAAAACGCTGCTGGCGTTGGTTGCTCAGGCGCAGGCGTTGCCGGAAGAGGCTTTGCCAGAACCGCTGCTTAACCTGATGGATATGCCGGGCTATCGGAAGGTATTTAAAGCGATCAAAGCGCTGGTTCAGACTATGGGTGAGAAGCAGAACGTCAGTGTCGAGTTGCTGGCATCGCGTCGGCAAATCAACCAGCTGCTTAACTGGCACTGGAAATTAAAACCGCAGTCGGCTTTACCTGAATTAATAAGCGGCTGGCGCGGCGAAATGATGGCTGATGAACTGAAAAAATTACTGGCGGAATATCCGCGCTAATAACTGTAAATAATTACAGGGGTTAGCGAGGAATAAACAAAAAAGGCAGAACGGAGTCTGCCTTTTTTAATGCCAGCGTCAGAGACGAATTATTTCGTTTCTTCCGCTTCCGGTAAGGTGACGTTAAGTTCCAGAATGGAAATATCATCGCCTTTTTGTTCTAACTGAACCGTCACCATTTCCGGATCGATCTGCACGTATTTACAAATCACCTCCAGAATATCCCGCTTTAACTGCGGCAAATAATGAGGTTCAGCGTCACTGCGGCGGCGTTCTGCAACAATAATTTGCAGACGTTCTTTAGCAATGCTGGCGGTGTTCTTTTTTCTGGAGAGAAAAAAGTCGAGTAATGCCATAACTTATCCTCCGAACAGGCGTTTGAGGAAACCTTTCTTCTCTTCTTCAATGAAGCGGAAAGGACGATCTTCTCCCAGCAGACGTTCCACGGTATCGGCATAGGCTTTGCCTGCATCAGCGTTAGTATCCAGAATCACCGGCTCACCCTGGTTCGATGCGCGCAACACGGATTGGTCTTCCGGGATGACGCCAACCAGTTTGATACGCAGAATTTCCAGCACATCTTCCATGCTCAGCATATCGCCACGGTTAACGCGGCCCGGGTTATAACGGGTGAGCAACAGGTGCTCTTTAATCGGTTCTTCACCCTTTTCTGCGCGACGCGACTTCGACGCCAGAATACCAAGAATGCGGTCAGAGTCACGCACCGACGACACTTCCGGGTTAGTGGTGATAATCGCTTCGTCAGCGAAATAAAGCGCCATCAGCGCGCCGGTTTCAATGCCGGCAGGGGAGTCGCAAACAATAAAATCGAAGTCCATTTTTTTAAGATCTTCGAGCACTTTATCTACCCCTTCACGGGTAAGCGCATCTTTATCGCGGGTCTGCGACGCTGGGAGAATATAGAGGTTTTCAGTGCGTTTATCTTTGATCAACGCCTGGTTAAGCGTCGCATCGCCCTGGATAACGTTGACGAAATCATAAACCACGCGGCGTTCGCAACCCATAATCAGATCCAGGTTGCGTAGCCCAATATCAAAATCGATAACAACGGTTTTTTTGCCCTTTTGGGCTAAACCAGTAGCGATGGCCGCGCTGGAGGTGGTCTTGCCAACGCCCCCTTTACCCGAAGTAACAACAATAATGCGTGCCATAGGAGTTCCTTGTTAAAAGGGCTTAATTTAAGGGTTGAATTGTCAAAGCGTTGTCGGCTAACCGCAAACGTGCCGCTTTGCCATAAAATTCGGCCGGGATTTGATCGCTCAGCCAGTATTCTCCCGCAATGGAGACCAGCTCCGGCGTGAGATGAGTACAGAAAATTTGTGCTTCACGGTCGCCGCTGGCCCCCGCCAGCGCACGGCCACGCATCATGCCGTAGACATGAATATTGCCATCGGCGATAAGCTCTGCGCCAGCGCTGACATGGCTGGTGACGATCAAATCACTGTTTGGCGCATAAATCCGCTGGCCAGAACGAACCGGCGCATCAATTAAACGTGTTTTTATGGCCGGAGCGGCAACGGGAGCGGGTTCAGGATCCGCCGCTTTCCGTGGCAGTTGTTCTTTGCCTTCCATCAGTATGGGCAGACCGGCGCGTTCAATTTCTGCTTTCAGTTCAACATCTTTGCATCCGCTGATGCCGACAACGCGCAACCCGGTTTCGCTAATGGTCTGCTGAAGTCGTGGCCAGTTAACAGAGCCTTCGAGTGCGGAGACGTTGATGACCACTGGAGCGTGCTGCAAAAAAGCAGGAGCCTGAGCAATTTTGTCTTTTAACGCCTGACGAATAACCTCGGGTTTTGCATCATGCAAGTGAACCACTGATAAGGTAAAACTACTGCCTTTTAGCTCGATGGGCGTGTTTGACATCCTGACCTTACTCATTTTGCTATTATCACCCGCATCTGGAGTGATATTCCGAAGACTATCAGGCATGTTATAGTCAGTATTATATTCAGGCAAGTAACCACCCGTTAATTCCGAGTAATTAAGTATGTTTTGTGCGATCTACCGAAGTACCCGACGTGATCAGACTTATCTGTATGTCGAAAAAAGAGACGATTTTTCCCGCGTGCCAGAAGCATTAATGCAAAGTTTCGGTCAGCCGCAGTTAGCGATGCTTTTACCCCTTGATGGGCGTAAAAAACTGGCGGGTGCCGATCTTGATAAAGTGAAAGAAGCATTGTTGAGTCAGGGCTATTATTTACAGTTACCACCGCCGCAGGAAAATTTATTGAAGGAACATCTTGCCGGTCTTGGAAAACAATAAATATGTGCATGATGACGGCGGATTTTCCGCCGTTTTTTTATTATCGTCTGCGTCAACGCCCGTTACATGCTGGTATTTGACAAATCCTCGGGCGGCGCGGATAGTCATTTTTCGCTCATGTTCAATGTGTTACCGGAGGTAAAATACATGTATCAGCATCATAACTGGCAGGGCGCTCTGCTGGATTACCCGGTGAGTAAAGTGGTATGCGTTGGTAGCAACTACGCGAAACATATCAAAGAAATGGGGAGCGCTACCCCGGAAGAGCCGGTTTTGTTTATCAAACCCGAAACAGCGCTTTGCGATATTCGCCAGCCGCTGGCATTGCCGCAAGATTTTGGCTCGGTGCATCATGAAGTTGAACTGGCGGTGCTGATCGGCGCGACCTTACGTCAGGCAACCGAAGAACATGTGAAGAAAGCAATTGCCGGTTACGGCGTGGCACTCGATCTGACGCTGCGCGATCTGCAGGGTAAAATGAAGAAGGCAGGGCAGCCGTGGGAAAAAGCCAAAGGTTTTGATAACTCCTGCCCGATTTCTGGTTTTATCCCGGTCACCGAGTTCAGTCACGATCCGCAAAATACGACGCTGACGCTCAAGGTCAATGGCGAAATCCGTCAGCAGGGCACCACAGCAGACATGATCCATAAAATTGTGCCGTTGATTGCATATATGAGCCGTTACTTCACGCTGAAAGCTGGCGATGTGATCCTCACCGGTACGCCAGAAGGCGTTGGCCCCCTGCATAGCGGCGATGAACTGGACGTGAGCCTTAACGATCACGCGTTGACGACTCGCGTACTCTGACGTTGTTTGCCGCCTGAATCGGGCGGCAAAACTTGCATCCGCATGCCAGACTGGTTATAAGGTGCACCCTGGTTTTCAATGGCGGATTTCTTAATGAACGACACGCCTTTCTGGCAAAGCAAAACTCTCGAGCAAATGACAGACGCGGAGTGGGAATCACTGTGCGATGGCTGCGGCCAGTGCTGCCTGCATAAATTGATGGATGAAGATACCGACGAGATCTACTTCACCAACGTTGCCTGCCGCCAGTTGAATATCAAAACCTGCCAGTGCCGTAATTATGAGCGCCGTTTTGAGTACGAGCCGGACTGCATCAAGCTGACCCGCGAAAACCTTCCCACCTTTGAGTGGCTGCCGCCAAGCTGCGCTTATCGTCTGCTGGCGGAAGGCAAAGCGTTGCCAGTGTGGCATCCTTTGCGCACCGGCTCCAAAGCAGCGATGCACGCCGAACGCATCTCGGTGCGTCATATTGCGGTGAAAGAGTCAGAAGTGCAGGACTGGCAGGCCCATATCCTCAACAAACCCGATTGGGCAGACTAACCGTTACGGGCGCAAAAACAGATTGATGATAACCGTCCCCAGCAACATCCAGCAGGGCACCGAGAAATAGACGGTGCTTTTTTGCTCCCGGCTACTCTTCATAATCAGTAAGGCAATAAACGAACCAATCAGCACAGCAAGGGCGAGAGAGGTCAGCAGAGGGCTGTAGGTAAGACTGCGCAGGGTAGCATAGAGCAGAAGGGCGGAAACCACGCTAAATAAACGGATTTTCCGTGTAAATACCGCCACGCCGGTTAGCCAATAGATCATAGCAACTGTTCCTGTCACGCTTTTCCTCCTTGCAAAGTGTTCATGCCCGCCAACACCCTACCTGTAGCACACGCCTGAATCAACCGATACGCGCCGTCTGGCTTATTGAGGATAAAAAAACGCCCCCGAAGGAGCGTTCTGTTAGCGACCGAAAAGATCGCGCTTTTTCGGTTTGAAGGGCTGGGCTATCAGCACCAGCAGCGCAACGACAAGGTAGGCCACAAAAATGCCCAGCAACCACTGCGGCATTTCCAGTGACAGGAACGCCCACTGGCGCTGTGCGCAATCGCCGGAGGCAACAAACACCTGCGGCAGCCATTTGTCCAGCGGCAGCCAGCCCGGAAAACGAGCGGCAAAATCGCAGGTCATAAACGGAGAAGGGTGTAACTGGATTTGGGTATGCTCCCAGGCCAGTTGGATCCCGCGTACCGCGCTGTAGATCCAGATAGCCAGCGCCACAAAACGCAGCGGTGTTTTTGGCGCAATCGCGCCGACAATGCCCGCGCCCATCACGCCAAACAGCGCGCTGCGTTCGTAAATACAGAGCACGCAAGGTTTCAGCAGCATGACGTGCTGGAACCAGAGCGCAACCATTTCAAGTGCAAACGCCGTAAGCGCCATTAACAACCAGGCGCCGCGTCCACGTGAGCACTGGTTCAGGTATCGCAACATAATCATTTCCCGGGGATATGCGTAGAAAAGGCAGTGTAAACGAAATCAATGTTCTGACCACTAGCCGCTATCAAAATAATACGTAATCGAATGTTTATCATGCGAAAAGTCAAACCAGACCGCGAAACGCTGCAATATCAGACAAAAAATACCGTGCCCGTCCAGAAAGTCACTTTCACTCGAAAGCCTTATAGCTGCTAAGCTTAAGCGTTGCTAAATAGTCAAAATGGTGCACCGATCCCCTTTTTTCTTGTTTTTGTCCGCTATCTGCCCTTAACGGGGTCTGGTATGATGAGTCATCTTTGCAAATGCTGTGTAATGGAAATCTCACTATGGTCATTAAGGCGCAGAGCCCGGCGGGTTTCGCGGAAGAGTACATTATTGAAAGTATCTGGAATAACCGTTTCCCTCCGGGATCGATCCTTCCGGCTGAACGCGAACTCTCTGAACTGATTGGCGTCACTCGTACCACATTGCGTGAAGTTCTACAGCGTCTGGCCCGTGATGGCTGGCTGACGATCCAGCATGGCAAGCCGACCAAAGTGAACAACTTCTGGGAAACCTCCGGTCTGAACATTCTGGAAACCCTGGCGCGTCTGGATCACGAAAGTGTTCCGCAACTGATCGACAACCTGTTGTCCGTGCGCACCAACATTTCCACCATTTTTATTCGCACGGCGTTTCGCCAGCATCCTGATGAAGCGCTGAAAGTGTTAGCCAGTGCGCGCGAAGTGGAAGATCACGCAGACGCCTTTGCCGATCTGGATTACAACATTTTCCGTGGGCTGGCGTTTGCCTCCGGCAACCCGATTTACGGGCTGATCCTGAACGGCATGAAAGGGCTGTATACGCGTATTGGACGGCATTACTTCTCCAGCCCGGAAGCCAGAAGCCTGGCGCTGGGTTTTTACCACAAGCTGGCAGACGTGTGTGAACAGGCGCAGCACGATCAGGTTTATGACGTGGTGCGACACTACGGCCGTGACAGTGGTGAGATTTGGCATCGCATGCAAAAAACGATGCCAGGCGACCTGGCGCTACAAAGCCGATAAGCAAAAACCCCTCTGTGACAGAGGGGTTTTTCGTTACAGCGTGTTGGTGCGCGCTGGGCAGCGTTCCAACAGTTCCACACTTCCATCTTCGTTTTGTTGTTCCAGCAACACATCAAACCCCCACAAACGGTGCACGTGCTTCAGCACTTCCCGGCGGCCTTTGTCCAGCGGCGCACGGTTATGCGGAATGTAACGCAGCGTCAGCGAACGGTCGCCGCGCAGATCCACATTCCACACCTGAATGTTCGGTTCAAGATTGCTCAGATTGTACTGTGAAGACAGTTTGTTGCGGATCTCCCGGTAACCCTCTTCATTATGAATGGCGGCAATTTCCAGGTAGTTATTGCGGTCGTCATCCAGCACGGTAAAGAAGCGGAAATCACGCATGATCTTCGGTGACATAAACTGGCTGATGAAGCTCTCATCTTTGAAGTCGCGCATAGCAAAATGCAGCGTCTCCAGCCAGTCAGAACCGGCAATATCGGGGAACCAGTAGCGGTCTTCATCCGTGGGTGACTGGCAGATACGCTTAATATCCTGAAACATGGCAAAGCCGAGCGCGTAGGGGTTAATACCGCTGTACCATGGGCTGTTATAAGGCGGCTGGAACACCACATTCGTGTGACTGTGCAGGAACTCCAGCATAAAGCGGTCGGTTACTTTCCCTTCGTCATACAGGTGGTTGAGAATGGTGTAATGCCAGAACGTCGCCCAGCCTTCGTTCATCACCTGGGTCTGCTTCTGCGGATAGAAATACTGACTGACCTTGCGCACAATGCGCAGGATCTCGCGCTGCCACGACTCCAGCAACGGGGCATTTTTTTCCATAAAGTAGAGCAGGTTCTCTTGTGGCTCTGCCGGATAGCGACGCGCCTGGGCCACTGCCACTTCTTCATCGCGTTTTGGCAGGGTTCGCCACAGCATATTCACCTGGCTTTGCAGATACTCTTCACGGCTTTTCTGCCGCGCTTTCTCCTCCTGGAGCGAGATTTTCTGCGGGCGTTTGTAGCGATCCACGCCGTAATTCATCAGCGCATGGCAGGAATCGAGCAGTTTTTCCACTTCATCCACGCCGTAGCGCTCTTCACAATCGGTGATGTATTTACGAGCGAAAATCAGATAATCGACAATCGAGCTGGCATCGGTCCAGCTGCGAAACAGGTAGTTATTTTTGAAGAAAGAGTTATGCCCGTAACAGGCATGAGCCATGACCAGCGCTTGCATGGTAATGGTGTTTTCTTCCATTAGATAAGCAATACAAGGATTGGAGTTAATCACTATCTCGTACGCCAGCCCTTGTTGGCCGTGTTTGTACAGGCGCTCGGTTTCGATAAATTTCTTACCAAACGACCAGTGAGGGTAGTTGATAGGCATACCGACGCTGGAGTAGGCATCCATCATCTGCTCTGAGGTGATCACTTCGATTTGATGCGGATAGGTATCCAGCCGATAGAGTTTTGCCACCCGGTCGATTTCCGCCAGGTAGACATCCAGCAGATCAAACGTCCAGTCGGGTCCATCGCTCAGACGAATAGAATCCTTATTCATTGAGTCAATCGTAGCCATTAGCGCGCCCTCGTTGTTAACGACACTCTCTCAATGGAGCGTCTCATTTCAAGCATAGAACACCCAATAAAATCTGTAGCCAGGCCATAAGATTTTCTTCACGATTTTCCGATCTCATCACGGGGTGAAAAGCGCATTAAGCAGATTTTTATTCTGCGGTTAAATGGCGTTCAGCAGGAGATGCTAAATAGTGGCAGCCCTTGTCAGGTGGTAAGGCTGTGAGGCATGTCACCATAAAAAAGGCGTATGTTGAATAATATTTTCATCTGGGTTATCAATTTGTAATCAGATGATTGTGCTTTACTCATGGGAGAGGGATATGCAAGTTGTTGTATTAGGAAGCGGTGTGGTGGGCGTAACCAGCGCCTGGTATTTGCGTCAGGCAGGTCACGACGTGACGGTAATCGATCGGCAGTCCGGCCCGGCGCAAGAAACCAGTGCTGCCAATGCGGGCCAGATCTCGCCCGGCTATGCCGCCCCCTGGGCTGCACCCGGTGTTCCCTTGAAAGCCATCAAATGGATGTTTCAGCGTCACGCTCCGCTTGCTATTCGCCTGGATGGCACCTCATCCCAGCTTAAATGGATGATGCAGATGCTGCGTAACTGCGACACCCGCCATTACATGGAAAACAAAAGCCGCATGGTGCGTCTGGCAGAATACAGCCGTGACTGCCTCAAATTGCTACGTGAAACCACCGGCATCCAGTACGAAGGACGGCAGGGCGGGACGCTACAGTTGTTTCGCACCGCTGAACAATTTGAGAACGCGACCCGTGATATTGCCGTGCTGGAAGATGCCGGTGTGCCGTATCAGTTGCTGGAAGCCGCGCGGCTGGCAGAAGTCGAGCCTGCACTGGGCGAGGTCGCCGGCAAGCTGACCGGCGGGCTGCGTCTGCCGAACGATGAAACCGGTGACTGCCAGCTGTTCACCCAGCATCTGGCGCAGATGGCAGAGCAGGCCGGCGTGGTCTTTCGCTATAACACGCCGGTGGATCGCCTGTTGTATGAAGGTGAAAAAATCTACGGCGTGAAATGTGGCGATGAGGTGATCAAAGCAGATGCTTATGTCATGGCGTTTGGATCCTGGTCAACCGGCCTGCTGAAGGGCATTGTCGATATTCCTGTCTACCCGCTTAAAGGCTACTCGCTGACCATCCCCATCGCTGAGGAAGATGGCGCACCCGTATCGACGATCCTCGACGAGACTTACAAAATCGCCATTACCCGTTTTGACCAGCGCATTCGTGTGGGCGGGATGGCGGAAATTGTTGGCTACAATACTGAGCTGTTACAGCCGCGCCGCGAAACGCTGGAAATGGTGGTGCGTGACTTGTTCCCACGCGGCGGCTTTGTGGAGCAGGCGACATTCTGGACCGGCCTGCGTCCCATGACGCCAGATGGCACACCGGTGGTCGGTCGCACGCCGTTTAAAAACCTGTGGCTTAACACCGGCCATGGCACCCTCGGCTGGACGATGGCCTGCGGTTCCGGGCAGTTACTGAGCGATTTACTGTCAGGCAACACACCGGCCATACCGTCAGATGATTTGAGTGTTGCCCGCTACTTACCCGGTTTTACCCCGGCGCGTGCCCGGCACTTACATGGCGCCCATAACTGATAACCATAAGGAACACTGATGTCTCGTCCTGTTCTGGCGACCCTGGATCTGCAGGCGCTCAGGAATAACCTGCACGTGGTGCGTCGTGCCGCACCTACCTCGAAAGTGTGGTCGGTAGTCAAAGCCAACGCTTACGGTCATGGCATTGACCGTATCTGGCAGGCACTCAGCAGTACCGACGGCTTTGCGATGCTCAATCTGGAAGAAGCGATATTGCTGCGGGAACGCGGCTGGAAAGGGCCGATTCTGATGCTGGAAGGGTTCTTTCATGCCGATGAGTTGCCGCTGTTCGACAAATATCGCCTGACCACCAGCCTGCACAGCAACTGGCAGATTAAGGCGCTGCAAAACGCCCGGTTGCAAGCACCGCTGGATCTGTACCTGAAAATCAACAGTGGCATGAATCGTCTTGGCTTTCTGCCGGAGCGCGTCCACGGCGTATGGCAGCAGTTGCGCAGCCTGGCTAATGTCGGTGAGATTACGCTTATGTCGCATTTCGCCCAGGCAGAACATCCGGAGGGGATCCGCGCACCCATGGCGCGTATTGTGCAGGCGGCAGAAGGCATCGATGCGCCACGTTCACTGTCTAACTCTGCAGCCACCTTGTGGCACCCGGAAGCCCATTATGACTGGGTACGACCTGGCATTGTGTTATATGGCGCGTCGCCTTCGGGCGCGTGGCAGGATGTGGCAACCAGCGGTATCCGTCCGGTGATGACCCTCAGTAGCGAGATCATTGCCGTGCAGACCTTAAAAAGCGGCGACGCGGTGGGGTATGGATCCCGCTACCGTGCAGAGCGGGAACAACGCATTGGGGTGGTGGCCTGCGGCTATGCCGACGGTTATCCCCGTATTGCCCCCTCGGGTACGCCAGTGCTGGTGGACGGTGTACGGACAACGCTTGTCGGCGCAGTCTCGATGGACATGCTGACGGTCGATTTAACCCCCTGCCCACAGGCCGGCATCGGTACGCCGGTCGAGCTGTGGGGCAAAGAGATCAAAATTGATGAAGTGGCTGCCGCAGCCGGTACGGTGGGTTATGAACTGCTTTGCGCCGTGGCACCGCGTGTGCCTGTTGTGACAGTGTAACTTGATTATCGAGGCGGTTATTCCGCCTCGTCTTCTGCGACCCGAACGCCGACTTTAAGGACCGTATTATCGGCTTTCTCTGCCACCGTCCAAATCATACCGGCAAACTCGACCTGGTCGCCCACGACCGGCGCAGCCCCCAGCAGTTGCTGAACGATATCGCCAAGCGTCTGTTGCTTGTCGCGGTATTCCAGCCCCTCTTCCAGGCCGTAAATCAGCGCCACATCTGCAAATTTCGCATCCGCTTCAAGAATAAAATCGCCGAAGAAACGTTGATCCAGCGCCACTGGCGGCGACTGGCTGAACAGCTTGCCCAGTGCAGGGAGATCGCTTTCCCGGCCAATGACACACAGCACGTCGCCTTCTCGCAGGCGTGTGCTGCCGGTCGGGTGCAATAGCACATTATCGCGGAACAGGGCGGCAATTCGCGTCTCTTCCGGCATATGCAGGTCGCGCAGCGCCGCGCCCACGCACCATTTATCGGCGCTCAGCTGGTAAACAAACTGCTCCCAGGGGTTATTGGGATGAATATCCAGCCCAACGCGTGACACCGGCCAGCCGACAGGCGGTACCACCACTTTGGCTTTTTTGGCTGCCCACGACAGCGATGTGCCCTGGAAAAGCAACGAAATCAGCACCACGAAGAAGGCAACGTTGAAGAATAAACGGGCATGATCCAGTCCGGCCATCATCGGAAAAGTGGCGAGGATAATCGGTACCGCGCCGCGCAATCCCACCCAACTGATAAACACACGCTCACGCAGATTAAAACCGCGAAACGGCAGCAGGCTGGCGAACACCGACAGCGGGCGGGCAACAAAAATCATCCATGCCGAGAGAATAAGGGCAGAAATAGCAATCGGCCACAGATCTGACGGCGTCACCAGCAGTCCCAGAACAAGGAACATGGCGATTTGCGCCAGCCAGGCAAGGCCGTCGAAGTTCTGCAAAATACCAAAGCGGTTGCGAATGGGGCGGTTGCCGAGCACAAAACCACACAGGTATACCGCCAGGATCCCGCTACCGTGCAGGGCGGTAGTCAGCGCAAATACCAGGATACCGCCGCTTAATGCCAACAGTGGGTAGAGGCCAGCAGGGAGAGCGATGCGGTTAATCATCTGTTGCAGCAAATAGCCGCCCACGCCACCGAGCAAAATGCCAAGACCGAACTCGCGCACAATATGCACGAGGAACATCAGATCGACATCGGCACGGTGCTTTTGAATCATCTCAATGAGCGTGATGGTCAGGAAGACCGCCATGGGATCATTACTGCCGGATTCAATCTCCAGCGTGGCGCCAACACGCTCATTCAGCCCTTTACCACCAAGCAGGGAGAACACCGCTGCCGCATCGGTTGAGCCGACAATCGCGCCAATCAGCAGCCCTTCCATGATGTTCAGCTTAAACAGCCAGGCGGCCATCATACCGGTCAGGCCGGATGTCACCAGCACGCCGACGGTGGCCAGCGATAAGGCCGGGCCGAGCGCCACACGAAATGAACTGGCGCGGGTGCGCATGCCGCCATCAAGCAAAATGATAGCCAGCGCGAGGTTACTGACCATATAAGCAAAGGGATAATTATCGAACGGAATGCCGCCGATGCCGTCTACGCCGGCCAGCATACCAATCGCCAGGAAGATGACCAGAATCGGAATACCAAGGCGTGATGAAAAGGAACTCAATAAAATACTGCAGGTTACAAGGACTGAACCCAAAATAAACAGACTGATTATCGCCTCAGCGTCCAATGTGTTGCTTCTCCTTATGCCGTCATGACAAATCACCAACCCGACTGCATAACGCAACCTGAGTCATTCAACGCATTTATCATAACGGCAGCAATAGCATTTTAATAAGGGCATAAAGCGCTTTTTTTATACCGACATCACCGGATGACCCGACAGTGTCAATTGAGAGATATCAGCATGTTGCAAAACAGCATGCGCGCCTAATGGCAAGGTGACGGTTTGTTGCTCGTGACCAAACGCCAGCCCGGCGATCACCGGGATGGACAATCGCGCGCGCAGCGAGTCCACCATTGTTGTAAGAGTGTAGCCCGCATCATACTCATTCGGCTGCGAATGGGTAAAACTGCCGAGCACCAGCGCCCGTTGCCGCGCCAGGATCCCGGCGTGCAACAATTGCAGCAGCATGCGCTCCACGCGGTAGGGGTGTTCGTTAATGTCTTCTACCACCAGAATGCCGTTCTCGATGTTTGGCAGCCAGGGGGTGCCAATCAGCGAAGTCAGCATCGCGAGGTTGCCACCCCATAAGGTCCCCTCGACCCGGCAACCCGGGCCTTCACCGTTCCACTCAATGGTGAAGACCTCATTGCGCAGCGCGCGCCAGAAATGTTCAACAGTAAAGGGATCCTGCGGGGTGGCTCCAAAATTTCCCGCCAGCATCGGCCCGCTAAAGGTGATCACCTTCCCGGTAGCCAGCAAGCCCAGTTGAATAACCGTGAAATCGCTGTGACCGCAAATCAACAGTGGCTGGCTGCTCTGACGTGCGGCTATCGCCTGCCAGTTAACGGCATCCAGCAAACGGCTGGCGCCATAGCCACCACGCACTGGCATAACAATCAGGTTCTCTCCTGGCAGTTGCGCCAGGGCATTGAGATCGGCAAGGCGTTCTGCGTCACTGCCAGCAAACCGCTCGCAGCGGCGGGCGATGACCTGCTGATTACGAACGTGGTGCCCCTGCTGTTCAAGCTGTGTAACGGCGTTGGCGGCCGCCTGCTGATTAATGCAATAACCGGAAGGGGCGATCAGGTGGAAGGTGGACATGGCATTTCCTTGCTGACATCTATAACGAAACAGTTATCATGCCGCTTACCTGTGTCGTTGTCATCCGCAGTGATGTACACCTGAATAAGGATGGTTTGCGTGAAATTAAGATGGTTTGCTTTTCTCGTGGTATTGCTGGCCGGCTGTAGCTCAAAACAGGACTACCGTCAGCCGGACTGGAACCCCGAAATACCGGTAAAACGTGCAATGCAGTGGATGCCGATCACTGAAAAAGCCGGAGCGGCATGGGGCGTCAGCCCACGTTTGCTGACGGCGATGATTGCGGTCGAATCCGGCGGAAACCCTAATCTGGTGAGTAAATCAAATGCTGTGGGTCTGATGCAATTAAAAGCCTCGACTGCCGGGCGTGAAGTCTACCGCCATATGGGCTGGAGCGGGCAACCCTCCACCAGCGAATTAAAAAACCCGGAACGCAATATTTCGATGGGTGCGGCTTATCTGAGTATCCTGGAGCATGGGGCTCTGGCGGGGATCCGTGATGAAAAAGTGATGCAGTACGCGCTGGTGATTTCCTACGTGAATGGCGCAGGCGCGCTGTTGCGCACCTTTTCTTCCGACAGGGGAGAAGCCATTGAGGAAATTAATGATTTAAGCGCTGACGCCTTCTTAAAGCATGTGGTGGATAAACACCCCGCACCGCAGGCGCCGCGCTATATCTGGAAAGTACAAAAAGCGATGGATGCGATGTAATTAGCGCACCCGGCTGGCGCGTTCGCGCGCCTCGCGCTCCAGGGCAAAGATAATGCGCTGGAGCTCGCGCTCCACACCTGGGCTAACATTTAAGAAACGAAAACTGAGGCGCGGCGTACTTATTGTTTCGTTTTTGCCGTCCACGACTTTGCGCTCGCCAATCGCAATTAACTGCGCATCAAAATAGAACTGCCCCCACGACGCCATATCCAGCTCAACCTTGGTAAAGCGCATGCCCGGCTCAAGCGAATCCGGCACTTCACCATCCAGCAGCGCACCCATGCCGCCCAGCGACAGATCGTATAAACGGAAACGGATCTCTGATTTATCCGGCATTAACGCCTTGCAGAAGTAAGCCGGATGCAGCGGGGCAATAATACGGAAATATTCACGACGCTGGATAAACCACAACGTCTCAGGCAGCGCGCTAATAAATGCAGGCAAAGCCTGATAATCACCTGCATAAAGTTTGGGAACCGTAAATTCGACTTTAGCACCCTGCGTTTCAGCGGTAATGGTCACTTTCGCCGCACGCTGTACCGCATTGTTCTCGTAATCCTGACTACCAAAATCCATGATCAACTCTTCCGGGCTCGCGTCCAGGATCTTACTGATGAATTGACCACCGCCCCAGGTGATGCAGACGGGAACCTGGTTTTTTTGTAAATCGCGCAATACGCCGAGCACGGCCAGCGGATTTTGTTTCAGGAACTGCTCACTGTAATTGCTCACGCCGAATGGCTCCTTGATGACTGACACACCGTCGTTGATATATCGGCATTTCTGCGGAGAACTTAATACAAACCGACACAATTTTTTTACGGGAAAGTTTGCCTTAAGTCCGTGAGACGGAAATGCTTTTGCCGTTGATAACTATAATGTAGTCAACGCTTCGCTAATTTGGGCGAAGTGGGTAAACAAGACAAGTAAAAGGAGTGAATAAATATGGGCATTCTTGCGTGGATTTTATTTGGCCTGATTGCCGGGGTGATTGCCAAATTCATCATGCCAGGTCGGGATGGCGGCGGTTTTATTCTGACGTGTGTCTTGGGGATTGTCGGCGCAGTCGTCGGCGGCTGGCTTGCCACGCACCTGGGCTATGGTGGAGACATCACCGGGTTCAATGTGCACAGCTTTATCGTTGCCGTTATCGGCGCCATTGTGGTGCTGGCGGTGTTTCGATTGCTTCGCCGATAACGCTGGCATTGGGTAGGGGTGAGGCAGGGAGTCACCTGCCATAAACACCAAAAAGGCCGCAACCTGCGTTGCGGCCTTTTTTATCACTTCGTGGCCGCTGCGGGCTGCTCGCCAGCTTGCGCCGCAGGTTGCGCAGAAGGCGTCGAAGGCGTGGCTTGCTGCACCGTGGGTTTTGCTGACTGCCCCGGTTGTGTTTGCGGTACGCTGTCACACGGTTTCTCTTTCGGGCAAATCAAATCAAGCATCTTCAGCGTAACGCCGTTAGTCCAGCCAAACCCATCTTGCAATGGGTACTCGCCGCCGCCGCCGCCCGTACCGGTCGTGCTGACGTCATATTTCTCGACCAGCTTTTTCTCGCGGTCGTAGGTGTGCTGCACATTGGTCAGGAACCGCCAGCTTACGTCCATCGCCAGCTTCTGATGATCGTAATTTTGCAGACCGGAAGTTGCGATCCACTGTAATGGTGCCCAGCCGTTTGGAGCATCCCACTGCTGGCCGCTGTTAACGGTGGTGGTAGTGATCCCGCCCGGTTTCAGCAATCGGGCCTGGGTTGCCGCTGCCACTTTATCTGCCCGGTCTTTCGCTGCAGCGTTAACGAACAACGGGTAGAGCGCTGCGGCGGTGAGCGGGTTACGGACCTTTTTGGTCTTCAGGTCGTAATCGGCATACCAGCCCTCTTTGTCGTTCCACAGATTGGCTTCGATAGCTTTTTGTCTGGCGTTCGCCAGCGCTTCATACTGGCTGGCTTTGGCCGCGTCGCCAGAAACCTGGTATGCCCGCGCCAGTACTTTTTCCATCTTGAACATCAGCGCATTGAGGTCAACCGGCACAATAGAGGTTGTGCGAATGGTCCCGAGTTGATTCGGGTCGTCCATCCAGCGCGAACTGAAATCCCAGCCAGACGCAGCGGCAGAGCGTAAATCACGATAAATATCGGTAGCAGGGCGGTTCGGGTTGTTTTTCGCCGTGGTGACATCATCAAGCCATGACTCCGGGCGCGGTGTGTCACGGTCATCCCAATAGCGGTTCAGAACCGAGCCGTCGGTCAGCTTAACCACGCGCTTATTGGCCTGGCCAGGCTGTAAGCTCTCCGCGCCATCCATCCAGTAGCGGTACTCTTTTTCCATTTGTGGTAGCCAGGTTTTCAGTGCCTCATCGCCCTCGTGTGTCGCCAGCAATTCCACCATCAGGGCGAAGAAGGGGGGTTGAGAACGGCTGAGGTAGTAACTGCGGTTGCCGTTAGGAATATGCCCCCAGTTATCAATCTCATGCGCGAAATTGGTCACCATATCGTCAATTTTGTCCCAGTGACCGCTTTCCGCCAGCCCCAACATCGTGAAGTAGCTGTCCCAGTAATAGACTTCGCGGAAACGCCCGCCCGGTACAACATACGGTTTCGGTAGTGGCAGCAGCGAATCCCACTTGCCGGCACTGTCGGTGGTGCGGGTCAACACCGGCCACAAACCGTCGATATGTTCACGCAAGTTTTGCCCTTCGGGGGGGACATATTCTTCGCCTGCTTTCGGCAGGGTAAAGTTAACATCCACAAAGTGACGCAAGTCGAAGCTGCGCTGATTACGCTGCATACGGTAATCCGCAAGGATCATCAGTGGGTCGCCTTTCGGAACGGCGTCGGCAAACGTTTTTTGATCCGGAAACAGTTTTGCGTTTTGTACATCGCTAAACAGCGGGCCAAACAGAATATCCGGCGGCTGCGGCGTATTTTGCGCTTGTGCATCTGCGGCTATCGCCTGCGGTACCACCGCAAGAAATGCCCCGGCAAAAGCGAGTTGAAGTGCAAGGAACAACGTGCGCGGTTGGCGCAGTACAGGTCTTGTCATCGATGATTCTCCTTAACGGTACAGCGGTGCCGCTGTAATCAACCTTGTTGAAAACCTTAGTCGAATCTCAGACAGATAGCGTGCTGTGTTTGGCATTTTGCGTGCTTCCAGACGATTTACCCGCCTGGGTACGGGCAAAACGCGGTGAAGTAAATCATGTGCGGCGATATTTCCGGCAATATATGCCGCAATAACGATCTTTCACCACCAAATACGCGGGTAGAATTGTTGCAGGTCAAATGCATTTATTGCGCGACAGTACCGGATATATGTTACAGGTCAATTTGCTGAATGGTTTCGTTTAATGTGCCTGTATTTGGATGTAGTAATACTAAACAATTCGCGCAAAGAAGGGGCAATAGTTGAAATCAAAACTCTTAACAGCGCGGGACAGTAACGGAGGGAACTATCCGCCACAGGTAATATCATTTTTTTTACTTAAAAATATTTCAAAAAATATCCAAATAAAAAGCGTAATATAACCAGAAAGTCGTTTTTCCATGCTGTTAGTCGGGATATTGCACTACCAGATATTGTAGTATTTTCTGCAATAAAGATTCATTTAGGAATAATCCTATCTCGAAATTACAAGGATGTGCTAGCGCAAAATAATCAGTTTTATCTATTAATATTCAAATGGTTACAAAGCAACCCGGCAGGTTTGATGAACCTTTGCTCAGGCAAGATTAATTCTCTTCAACTAAAGTGAAATTGTTTCTTGAGAATAATCCTATTTTTCTATAAAACGAAATAATACTATTTCAAGAGGTCGGATTTCATATTGAATAGAATCATCTGATCTGTAAAATCATGTCACGATAGTCAATGAAACGTAATATTATTGCAGCCTTGTTTGTAACAAGACTCGTGCGGTAGCTATGCCTTTTATTCATTATCAGAGCGCTTTCAGGATAAGGATAAGGGTGATTCGGAGCCATCCGGATATGCCTTTCCTAAACGCTCCTGTTCACCACAGTAATATATTTGCAATGGAAAAAAATCTATGAACATGCGAATGGTATTGGCTCTTGTTTTTGTCTGCAGCGTCTCAGCGTGTAAAGCACCGCCGAAACCGGCGCCAACCGACGACACCATCGTCACCAGCGAAGTTAACGGTGTTACCCTTACTCACCGCTATGCGGTTCACCCGCCAAAAGAGTTTGAACCGGTTAAACAGGATTATCGTGCGCTTTACCCTGCGTCGCTGATGAGTACGCCGGACTTCGGCGGCAAAGTGATCCGTCAGCTGACTGCGGGTAAAACCTACGTTGTGCTGGGACAGGTGGAACACTTCTGGCTGGCGCTGGCCGATGAAGGTCAGGAAGAGCTGATCGGTTATGTACCGATGCGCGCCGTGGTGAAAAGCGAGCTTTACGACGAGACGCTGCGTAAAGACAAAAAACGCCGCATTGTCCCGAAAAAACAAACTTGCGTCTCTGTCGATGGCAGCAGCAAGGCCTGCAAAAACGCGAACTCTGGAACCTGGATCATCGATTAATCCAGCTGTGACGAGCGCCAAGCGATGAATAATAACTCTGTATTTCGCCAGATTTACCTGGTGTTTTTCTTTATGCTGGCCACCCTGGCCAGCGGTTGTGGATCTTCTTCACACAGCGATCCTACCAGCTATAACCTTCAATTCCGGGCTCATCCGCAAATCAATGAGTCCGCTCCTCTTAAAGTCAGGGTGTTGCTGTTGAAATCGGATGCGACCTTTATGTCCGCCGATTTCTGGTCGCTGCAAAACAACGCGGATAGTGTACTTGGCGCCAACCTGCTTAACAGTGATGAATTTTTTCTGATGCCCGGTCAGCTCTCGAAAACGCTGAGCGGTAAAACCTCGCCGGAAGCGCGCTACATCGGCGTGATGGCCGAGTATCAGGCACTGGACGGCAAAAAATGGCGGATGTCCTTACCTCTTCCGGTACCGGGAGAGAGTCGCTTCTACGAATTCTGGAAATCGTCGTCGGATGAGCTGGAAGCCAATATCTTCCTCGACATCAATGGAATCCGTGTCGTTTCCAAATAGCGCCAGCCTTAACAGGAAAACAGTATGAACAAAGCAGAAAAGGTCGTGTGGACCGAAGGTATGTTTCTGCGTCCTCATCACTTTCAGCGTGCGGAAAGCTACTTGCAACACCACATTCGCGAGTGGGGGACACTGCAGCGCCCGTACCTTTGGGGCTACCTTGATATCGAACTGGATGACGCGATGCTGCGTCAGGGCTGTATTGCACTGAGCTACGCCAGCGGTCTGCTGCCGGACGGCACCTTCTTCTCATTCAATGATGCCCGCCAGGCGCCCACACCGCTGGCAATCCCTGACAACGTCAGTAACGAACGCGTGGTGCTTGCCCTGCCGGCTCGCCGTGGCGGACGCGAAGAGGTGATCTTCAGCGAAGAAAGAGATTCGCTGGCGCGTTATGTCACCTGGGAAAGCGAAGTGGATGACGACAACGCCATGTCCGTTGGCCCTGCCGCTGTACAGTTTGGGCGTTTGCGCCTGAAGCTGATGCTGGAAAAAGATCTCAGCGCGGAGTGGACGGCTATCGGTGTGGCGCATGTCCTGGAAAAGCGCAACGACAATCAGGTTCGCCTGGATAGCCGTTACATACCGCCGATGCTGAACGCAGTCAACGACACCGCGTTGTATACGATGGTGAATGACTTACAGAGCCTGTTAACGCAACGCAGCCAGCAAATTGGGCAGCGTCTGCGCCAGCCTGGTCGTTTTAATACCTCCGAAATGGTCGAATTCGCGCTGCTGGCGCTGATTAACCACCATGTGGGGCAAATCGCGCACCTGAAATCATTGCCCTCTATCCACCCGGAAGAGTTGTGGCGAAGCTGGCTGGCATTCGCCACCGAGCTGACGACATGGACAGCGGCCCGTTCGCCGGAGGAGGGGTTGCCCGTCTACGACCATGACGATCTCGCTGGTTGCTTCAATAAATTGCAATTGATGCTGCGTCAGGGATTGTCGCTGGTGATGGAAGAGCATGCTATTCAGTTGCCACTGACCGAACGCACGCACGGCCTGAATATCGCCACGCTGCCGACCACGACCATGGCGCGGGAGTTTGGTTTTGTACTGGCAGTCAAAGCCAGTGTACCGGGCGAAATCCTGCAAACACATTTCCCGGCGCAAATGAAAGTGGCACCCGTAACCAAAATCCGCGATTTGGTTCAGCTTCAACTGCCAGGAATGAAATTACGCACCATGCCGGTTGCACCGCCGCAAATCCCCTGGCATGCCGGTTACAACTATTTCGAGCTGGAAAAAGGCGGCGAGCTCTGGAACGAAATGGAGAAATCAGGGGCTTTCGCACTGCATCTGGCGGGCGAATTCCCGGGTCTTGATATGGAGTTTTGGGCCATCCGTAGCCCGACTGAATAATACAGCGAGCACACAATATGCAGGAACAACAAGCCTCCGGCAGTGATGCCGCCCTGGCAGGAGCAAGCGGTAACAACCCGCTGGTTGCAGCGGCCAATCCGCTGCTCAATGCGATACCGCAAATTCGCCATTCGGTTTCTCATGATGATCAAACGGGTCTGCGTCAACATTTGATTGATGAGATCCGCCGTTTTGAAGTGCGCTGCCAGCAGTCTGGTCTGGCTTACGAGGTGATCGTTGGCGCGCGCTACTGTTTATGCACCGCGCTGGATGAAGCGGCTGCGCTGACTCCCTGGGGAAGTCGCGGCGTGTGGTCCGGCAGCGGTCTTCTGGTGACGTTCCATAACGAAACCTGGGGTGGCGAAAAGTTCTTCCAGCTGCTGGCGCGCTTGTCGCAAAACCCGCGCGAGCACATTGCGCTGCTGGAACTGATCAACTTCTGCCTGTTACTGGGTTTTGAAGGGCGTTACCGGGTAATGGATAACGGCCGTACCCAGTTAGAAACCATTAAACAACGTCTGTGGCAGATGATCCGGGGCGTGCGCGGTAACTATCCGCCGCCGCTGTCGCCGCATCCGGAAGATCAGCCAGTCATGCGTAAACTCTGGCGACCGGTGATCCCATTATGGGCCTGTGCCGGACTGGCAGGCTTCCTGGCCTGCCTGTTCTACATCGTGCTCAACTGGCGTCTGGGTGACAACACCAGCCCTGTGCTGGCAAAAATCTACCAGACGACATTACCGGAATCCTCGGTGACCCAGCCTGTGCAGAGTCTGCCGCCAGTGCTTAACTTGCGTGCTTTCCTGCGGCCTGAGATTCAGGCCGGGCTGGTGTCGGTGCGCGATGAAGCGGATCGCAGCGTAGTGACCCTGAAAGGGGATGGGCTGTTTGCTTCCGCCTCCACGGTTGCCCGCGACAGCTACGAACCGGTCATTGACCGGGTCGCGCAGGCGATGAATAACGTCAGCGGTAAGGTGCTCGTGGTGGGCTATAGCGATAACGTGCCGATCCGCAGCGCGCGATTTGCTTCTAACTATGAGCTCTCGCTGGAGCGTGCCCGCTCGGTACAGTCGCTGCTGCAAAAACATCTTTCGCGCCCGGAAAGGGTCAAAGCCGAAGGGCGAGGGGAGATGGATCCCATCGCGCCGAACAATACGGCGGAAAACCGCGCCCGTAACCGTCGCGTCGAAATTACTTTGCTGGTTTCGCCGGAAAATACGGCGGCCGAGCTGAACGGACTGCCGCAAGGAAACTAAGGATGAATATGTTGCTTTCATTGCTGACCAACCGCATTTTGTGGGGTTTCCTTGGTGTAACCGGGCTGGCAGCCGTTATCTGGATGATTGGCCCGCTGCTGTCGGTAGTGGATTCCCGCCCGCTGGAGTCAGAGCAAAACCGCATGATCACCATTGCGGTGATGTACCTGATCTGGGTCCACAGCCACATTGTGCCGCGCCTGTATAACGCGTGGCTCAACCGCAAGCTGATGGACAACCTGAAAAGCGAAGAGGCGAAAGATCCGACCGAACGTAAACGGCTGACCAGCGATGATCAGGTGTTAAACGATCGCTTCGAAGAAGCGGCGCAGGTGCTGAAAAAAGCCCATTTCAATCAGCCGGGTCAGCGTGGCCAGTGGTCGCAGCGTTTCAGTACCCAGTACCTTTACCAGTTGCCATGGTATGTGATCATTGGTGCGCCGGGCTCTGGTAAAACGACTGCGCTGGTCAACTCCGGTCTGCAATTCCCGCTGGCCGACAGGTTTGGTAAAACGGCGCTGCGTGGCATTGGCGGTACGCGAAACTGTGACTGGTGGTTTACCAACGAAGCCGTGTTACTGGATACCGCAGGCCGTTACACGACGCAAGAGAGTGAACAGGCGCAGGATGCCAGCGAATGGCTGAAGTTTCTGGGTCTGTTGCAAAAATACCGTCGCCGCCAGCCGATCAACGGCGTGATCGTGACGGTGAGCATTGCCGATCTGCTGACCCAGTCCGCAGAAGCGTCTCGCGAGCAGGCGCTTAACTTACGTCAGCGTTTGACCGAACTGCACGAACAACTGGGTATTCGATTCCCGGTGTATGTGCTGGTCACCAAGGCGGACTTGTTAAAAGGCTTCCGTGCATACTTCGCCGGGTTTGACAAAGCGCAGCGTGATCAAATCTGGGGATTCACCTTCCCGTGGGAAAAGGCCAGGCTGGCAGACTTCGATCTGCAGGGCAGCTTCCTGCAGGAATTTGCCCTGCTGCAACAGCGTCTCGATGCGGCGCTGCCAGACACACTGCTGCGTGAAAGTGATGCGCAGGCGCGTGCGGAGTGCTTCCTGTTCCCGCAGGAGTTTGCCGCCATTCGTCCATTGCTGGCCGAGTACCTGAACACCATTTTTGCCCGATCAAACTTCGAAACCGAATTCTCACCGCGTGGCATCTATTTCGCCAGCGGTACGCAGGAAGGCTTGCCGTTTGACCGGGTAATGGGTGAACTCAACCGTGCCCTGTCACTGCCGCAAGGGAAATCCAGTGATAACTGGGACGCCGTCAGCAAAGATGAACCGGTGCCGGGCGGGAAAGGGCAGAGTTTCTTTATTAAGCATCTGCTGCAAAATGTCATTTTCCAGGAAGCGGGCATTGCCGGGCAAAACCGCTGGTGGGAACTGCGCAGCCGGGCGGTGATTTGGTCCGGGTATGCAGCGTTGCTGGCGCTGCTGGTGATCCTCAGCGCATTGTGGTTTACCAGCTACGGCAATAACAAAGCCTATCTGGATGAGGTACAGGCGAAAGTTCCGGCGCTGGATCAGGAGATCAAAGCCCTGCGCAACCGCCAACAGGGCGACCTGTTTGCACTGTTGCCGCTGCTGAATGGCCTGTCGGCGTTACCGCAAAGCGAAGAGTTTGACATCAACCACCCGCCTGTTACCCGCCGGATGGGGCTGTATCGCGGTAATGATGTTGCAGATGCCTCGCAGACCCTGTACCAAAAAGCCTTACAACAGATGTTGTTGCCGGAAGTGGCGATGCGTATTACCACCTGGTTACGTAATGACAATGGCAGCGATGTGGAATACAGCTACGAAGCGCTGAAAGCCTACCAGATGCTCTATCAGCCGAAGCATTATGACGGCAAGTTCCTGCATTCCTGGGTCATGCTGAACCTGGAACGTAATCTGCCGCAGAATGTTACCAAAGCGCAGATTAACCAGCTGGAGTGGCACCTGCGCCAGTTGCTGGAGCCGCAAATTCAGTCTTCGCCGTACGCCAAAGATGAAGCGTTAATTGCCCGTGAACAGGCGCTGATTAACCAACAACCGCTCTCTACCCGGGTATATGGTCGGCTAAAGCGCCTACTGGAGCGGGATGACAACCTCAAACCGGTGTCGCTGGCCTCCCTCGGCGGCCCGCAGAGTGAACTGGTATTCTCCCGTAAAAGTGGCAAACCGGTCGGTGAGGGGCAGCCGGGACTGTATACCCCGGATGGTTACTGGAACGTGTTCAATGCGCAAATCGCGCCGGTCACGGCGTCGCTGCACGAAGATGATGCCTGGGTTCTGGGATCTACCACGCAACCGGAAGACAAACAGCAGACCGATAATGCCGTGCGTCAACTGTATGCACGCGATTTCATCACCCTGTGGGACAGCTTCTTAAGCGATATTCAGCTCAACAACAGTGCGGATCTGAACCAGCGCATTAACACCGCGCGTCTGCTCTCTGGCAACAACTCGCCGCTGCGCCGACTGGTCATGAACTTAAGTCAGCAACTCAAACTGACGCGTGATGAGCCAGCCGACGGCAAAGACGAGGCACAAAAAAGCAGTAATCGCGGCACGCAAATGTTGGAAACATTGTTCAGCAACCGCGACGGCGCTGCCGCCACCACCAATGCGGCCGCAAGCCAGACGCCAGAACAGCGCGTAACAGAACACTTTATGCCCATCATCGAACTGGCGCAGCCGCTGGAAAAAGGCGGCAAGACCATCGTGTTTGATGATTTTCTCAAACAGGTCGATGAGTTGTACCGCTATCTGACCGCGGTGCAGGATGCCGCCAACAGCGGAATGCAACCGCCGGGTGGCGAAGCCATCAGCCGTTTGCAAGCCAGCGCCGGGCGTTTGCCGGGGGGTCTGCAAACCATGTTCAGCAATATGGCGGTCGGCGCAAGCAGTGATACCCAACGCCGGGACCTGGAAAATGTGCGCAAGCGCATTAGCGTCGAAGTCGGCAGTTTCTGCCGACAGGCCATTGCCGGACGTTACCCGCTGGTGCGTTCTGCCAGCACCGAAGTGACACCGGACGATCTGGCCCGTATGTTCGCGCCGGGTACTGGCCTGATGGATGTTTTCTTCCGTGACAATCTGACCAATAAAGTCGATACCACGCAGTCGACCTGGCGCTTTATGCCGGGCATTGATGGCAAAACGTTGCCGGGCAGTGAAGGGCTGTTGGTACCGTTCCAGCAGGCGCAATCAATCCGCGACGCGTTCTTTGCCAACGGCAGCGCGACACCGTCGTTTCGCACAACGGTGCGTACCGTGCGCATGGATAACACTATCCTTAATATGACGCTGGATGTGGATGGGCAGTTATTGCGTTACAGCCACGGCCCGCAGGCGGTGCAGGTGGTGAGCTGGCCAGGAACCGGCGGCACCAACCAGGTGCGTATGCAACTTGGGCTGACCAATGGCACGACGGCTACACTGGTAACCAACGGGGCCTGGGCGTTAAATCGCTTCTTTGATAAAGCGCGTGTCAGTCCTGGCAGCAGCAGTCTGAGCCGCCAGGCGACATTCACGGTTGACGGGCATCAGGTGACGCTGGAGTTTGCGCCGAACAGTATTCGCAACCCGTTCCAGCTCCCCCGTTTCGCATGTCCTTGAACTGCAAAGGAACGCCAATGACTACGACTACTGCAATTAGTTGGTATGGAAAACTGCCCACTGCCGGTGACTTTTTACAGCGTCGCTTTCCGGACGCCCTGCAACGTCAGTGGTCTCACTGGTTTCAGGTGGGGCTGATGAGCTGGCAAACTGAGGATCAGCGTGCCAGTGACAGGCAGTTCAGCAATGCGCCGATCTGGAATTTTGTTGTCCCGCCGATGCTTGGAGGGCAGCAAGTGCAAATGGGCTGCTTATTACCCGGTCGTGACAGCGTCGGACGGCAATATCCGGTCTGCGCGCTGATGGCGATTAACCCGCTGGAGTGGACACCGCGCCATCTGGCGCAGGCGGGCGACTGGTACCAGCATCTTGGCCGCACGCTGTTGCATGCGGTGCGTAATGGCTACTCGCCGGAACAGCTGGACCAGGCACTATTGTCGATCCCGCCGGTGCAACTGCTGGAGCCGGAAACACGTTCAGAAATTCTGGATGTGATTGGTTATGAAGGTGACGGCGAAACGACCATTGGCTGGCGACAGGCCGCCGAGTGTTTTGATCCGCTGCGCCAGATCAGTTTCTGGTGGACCAACCGCAGTGACGGCTACCCGCTTTACACGCATGTGCATAGCGGGAATTTTACCGGTCAGTTATTCACGCTGCTGTTCGACCCGGCAGGCGGCGCAAGACCGGGTCGCCACGGACTTTATCCACCGATGTTTGAAGAGTAAGCAGGTAGCGGATGACGATTGAATCTTTACTGGCTCCGGTCACGGCGGAGCAGCCATGCGGCGAAAACCTGGAATACGATGCTGATTTTCTGGCAATGGAACAGGCGAGCCAGGGAAAAGCCGAACAGCAGTTTGGCAGCACCATTATTCCGGCAGAGCCGGCCGACTGGAACCGCGTAGAAAGCCTGGCGACCAACCTGCTGGAACGCACCAAGGACATTCGCGTAATGCTGGCGTTAACCCACGCGTGGACACGCCGCCGCGGGCTGGAAGGCTATGCAGACGGTCTGTTATTGCTGGGTCAGGCGCTGGCGCTGTACTGGGATCAACTGTGGCCATCGCTGAATGATGGCGGTGAGTTTGATCCGTTTTACCGCATTAACGCGCTGGCGGCGCTGAGTGATAAATCGGCACTCACCACCACGCTGCGCCAGTGCACACTGCTGCGCAGCAACGGTGATGAACTGAACCTCCGCGATGCGCAGGCCTTGCTGGACGGCAGCAAAACCGACTGTGCGGGTTATCCCGGCGGGCGGGTACGCCTGATTGACGAACTGACGCGCGGTGGCCAGCCCGGCATTGCTGCGGTCGGTCAAATTGAAGAGCGGCTGAAGACGATCCGTACATGGCTTCTGGAACAACTTGGCGAAAGCGGGGTACCGGAAATGGAACAGCTCCTGAAAACTGTCGGCACCATTACCGGTGCCAGCCGCGCCAGCCACGCCGACGCACCGCAGGAAACGGCAACGCAACCGCAGCCGACAACCAGCGCGCCCCAGCCAGTGGCCACGCCGCTGCCTGCCAGCGCTGACTGGCGCAGTGCGCAGGTGACGACCCGGGCGGACGCGCAACTGATGCTGGAAAAAGTGAAGCAATATTTCACCCAGCATGAGCCGAGCCATCCCGCACCGCTCATGATTGACCGCGTTCAGCGGCTGATCGAACTGGACTTTATGGAGATTATTCGCGATCTGGCGCCCGATGGCGTAAATCAACTGCAAAACATCTTTGGGCGTCAGGATTGACGCGAACCGAGTTATGACGGCAGGCGTCTTGCCTGGCCTCAAACCTTCACCGCGCATATTCGATGGAGAACATCATGGCAATAAGTAACAGTGGTCAGAAATTTATCGCACGTAACCGTGCGCCGCGCGTACAGATTGAATACGACGTGGAAGTCTATGGCGCGGAGCGCAAAATCCAGCTGCCGTTTGTGATGGGTGTAATGGCAGATCTGGTCGGCAAGCCGGTGGAAAATTTACCTTCTATTGAGGATCGTAAATTCCTTGAGATTGACGTCGACAACTTTGATGAACGCATGAAAGCGCTGAAACCGCGCGTTGCGTTCAACGTCGACAATACCCTGACCGGGGAAGGCCGCCTGAATGTCGATCTTACTTTCGATAGCATGGACGACTTCCTGCCAGATGCCGTGGCCCGCAAAGTTGAACCCCTCAATAAACTGCTGGAAGCGCGCACGCAGCTTTCTAACCTGCTGACCTATATGGACGGCAAAAACGGCGCTGAAGAGCTGATTGCCAAAGTGTTGCAGGATCCAACACTGCTGAAATCGCTCAGCCAGTTACCGAACAGTGAAGACAGTGCGCAAGGTAAAGAGGAGTAAACCATGAGCAATCCTTCTCAACTGCAAGAACAGCAGCAGGGCGCACAGGCCTTTAGCCAGGATGAATTTAGCGCGCTGCTGAGTAAAGAATTCCGCCCAAAAACCGATCAGGCACGTTCTGCGGTGGAAAGCGCGGTCAAAACCCTGGCGCAGCAGGCGCTGGAAAATACCGTCACCTTTTCTAACGACACGTACCGCACTATTCAGAATCTGATTGCCGGTATTGATGAAAAGCTGTCACAGCAGATCAACCAGATTATTCACCATGAAGACTTCCAGAAACTGGAAAGCGCCTGGCGTGGCCTGAGCCACCTGGTGAACAATACTGAAACTGACGAGATGCTGAAAATCCGCTTTATGAGCATCACCAAGCAGGAACTGGGTCGTAACCTGAAACGCTATAAAGGCGTGGGCTGGGATCAAAGTCCGCTGTTCAAGAAAATCTACGAAGAAGAATATGGCCAGTTCGGTGGTGAACCGTTTGGCTGCCTGGTGGGCGATTACTACTTCGACCACAGCCCGCAGGATGTTGAACTGCTGGGTGAAATGGCGCGTATCGGTGCGGCGGCACACTGCCCGTTCATTACCGGTACTGCCCCGAGCGTAATGCAGATGGAGTCCTGGCAAGAGCTGGCCAACCCACGCGACCTGACCAAAATTTTCCAGAACACCGAATACGCGGCATGGCGTTCGCTGCGTGAATCGGAAGATGCCCGCTATCTGGGACTGGTGATGCCACGCTTCCTCTCGCGCTTACCTTACGGCATTCGCACTAACCCGGTTGACAGCTTCGACTTTGAAGAAGAAACCGATGGTGCAAACCACAACAACTATTCGTGGGCAAATGCCGCCTATGCGATGGCGACCAACATCAACCGCTCCTTTAAAGAGTACGGCTGGTGTACGTCGATTCGCGGTGTGGAATCCGGTGGTGCGGTAGAAAACCTGCCGTGTCACACCTTCCCGAGCGATGACGGCGGCGTGGACATGAAATGTCCGACCGAGATTGCCATCAGCGATCGTCGTGAAGCGGAACTGGCGAAAAACGGCTTTATGCCGCTGATCCACCGCAAAAACTCCGACTTTGCCGCCTTTATTGGCGCGCAGTCGCTGCAAAAACCAACGGAATACCATGATGCCGATGCCACTGCTAACGCGCGTCTGGCGTCCCGTCTGCCGTATCTGTTCGCCTGCTGCCGCTTTGCGCATTACCTGAAGTGCATCGTTCGCGACAAAATCGGTTCTTTCCGTGAGCGTGACGAAATGGAACGCTGGCTGAACGACTGGGTCATGAACTATGTCGATGGCGATCCGGCGAACTCCTCCCAGGAAACTAAAGCCCGTAAACCGCTGGCGGCGGCAGAAGTGCAGGTACAGGAGATCGAAGATAATCCGGGTTACTACGCGGCCAAATTCTTCCTGCGTCCGCACTATCAGCTGGAAGGGCTGACCGTGTCACTGCGTCTGGTGTCCAAACTGCCTTCGCTGAAGACCAAAGAGGCGTAATCACGCCAGGTCGCAGACCGTCAACGTCTGCGACCTGCGTTATTTTCAGTAACAAAGGGAAAGGTGATGAAAATAAGCCGTGTGTTAGCGGGCAGTCTGTTGGTGGTATCGACCCTGGTTGCCGGGCAAACAAAAGTTTACGAATATCCGCGCGCAGAGTCGTTGCCCGAAGACGACACAGCCGTGTTCCAGCGCGATCCGGCATTGTTAAGCAGCCAGGATCTGCATATGAGCGGCGAGCGCTTTTTGAATGCCTGGACCTCAAAAACCAACGAACGTGAACGCATCAAAGCCGATCTTTATCTGCAAGGTGTCCTGGATACCACGGAAGGAACGGTGTGGTGTGGCTACAACCGCTTAAAAACCACCAGCATCCATGAAGTGGTGTACAGCTATTTCAGCCATCTTTCGCCGCAGCGCCTGCAACAGACGCGCGCCACGGTATTAATTCTCGAAGCGATGACGCAGCAGGGTACGGGTCATTGCCCGCGCAATAAGCCCTAGCACAGACATAACGATTTTGGCCCGTCAAACTCATCTACCAGAAGGAAAGTGATAATGAGCAACAGACCATCATTTGTCGCCGCTTGGGGCGCCGCTGCACAAATCTACGATCCTCAGGATCCGTTAAGCAAAGTGAAAAATACCATTGGCGGCAAAGTGCGCACCAATTTTGAAATTCCGGAAAGCGAAGGCGGCTGGGTAAACAGTTGCGCAGTACGCATGAGTTATGTGCTCAATTATACCGGGTACCCGGTTCCCCGTATCAATGGGCTGACCGTGTCGGGCGCGGATAAAAAATGGTATTTCTTTCGCGTTCAGGACGTTATTGACTGGCTGACCCGACAGTGGGGAAAACCGGATTTAATTGTTAGTTATCCTTCGCTGCCGGTAGAAAAACTGCAAAATAAAAAAGGTATTATTTTATTTTCGGTGAAGGGATGGAGTGATGCCGCAGGCCACGCCACCTTCTGGAATGGATTAACCTGCTCCGACCATTGCTACTTTAATGCGCCGGACACGAATTACACGACAACCAAAGCCAGTTTTTGGGAGTTACCATGAGACACGTATATTTCGGTGCGCTGCTGATGTGCTGCAGTTCATTAGCCAGTGCGGCGACGGATTCGATGGCTTTTGTCAAAGAGATGCCTTACCGGCAGGTGGTCAAAGATATGGTGCTGGCGCGCTGTATCGCCCAGGTTTCGGAGCCAAATTCCGCCTATTCGCTGGATGCAGCGCGCAGCGCAAATGCGCTCAGGGAATGGGTGCCATTTGATATTGAAAATGGCAATGAAAAAATTAATGCATTAATCAACAAATTCAAGAATATTCCCAATCAGTTCCACACAGAGAGCGCGCAAAATGTGAAGGGCGTAACCCTCAATTGCCTGCGTCTGTATCACAGCGCGGAACTCGATACGTTAGCAAAAGACGTTTTAGTGAAAGATCCTGATCACACCTGGAATCAGGATAATGCGAATCCGTAATTAAGACTGGTAATGACGGAATGAATTCTTTCCCTCATCCGAGGGGATGAGTATTTCTGAATGGATATATTATCTATCCGGAAATAATAGAGGCAGAGGTAAAATATGGACGGTTTTATTCGGCCCCATGCTTACCCGTTTGCCATATAAGCGCTTTTTCGAAAGCAATATTTATCATTAACGAAGAGTAAATATTATGGCTATTGATATGTTTCTGAAGGTCGATGGAGTTACGGGTGAATCTAAAGATTCAAACCACACCGGCTGGACTGATATCACATCTTTTTCCTGGGGTGCTTCTCAACCGGGAAACATGAGCGTTGGCGGTGGCGGCGGTGCCGGTAAAGTCAATTTCAACGACCTGCATGTTAACGCACTCATTGATAAATCCACGACGGCAATCCTGAAACACTGCGCAAGCGGTAAACACCTGACCAAAGTTGAACTGTCCGTGTGCAAAGCAGGCGGCCAGCAGGTTGAATATGCGCGCATCACGCTGGAAGACGTGCTGGTGACTTCTGTTCAGTACACCGGTGCTGACAACGGCGACACCGTAGGCGTGACCTATGCATTCCAGGCTGCGAAAGTGAAACAGCAGTACTGGGAGCAGTCTTCTTCCGGCGGTAAAGGTGCTGAAACCAGCGCTGGCTGGAACATCAAAGAAAACAAAGAAGCGTAAGCACGTATGGCGATCCCGCAAGGGATCGCTACTCTTTTTGGGATCGGCTATGGCTAACTATCTTATTTCTGTAAAACGCCTCTGGGAAACCAATAACTCCACCATTTCGACGTACGAAATCTCTGGCAGCACCATTAAAGGTTATTTTTTGGAGCGTCCCGGACCGGACACCACGGCTTCAGGCCAGCTAAAACGGATACCAGAAGGTTCTTACCGCCTGAAATGGCACAACTCGAACATTTCAACCGTGCAGGCGCACAACCCGGTACCACTGCTCTACAATGCGGATGTACCGCAATCGCGTTATATTCTGATCCACAACGGCAACTACCCTTACAACACAGAGGGATGCCTGCTGATCGGCAGCTCCAAAGGTACCGATTTTGTCGGGGGCAGCGTGCCAAAACTCACTGAGTTAAAAACATTTCTGACCGAGCAAGGGATTGAGAACTTTACGCTGATGATCACCTCCTGCTATGTCACCTGTAACAACCAGAACGGTTAAGGCTATGCTAAAACGAATCATTATGCTGATGCTGTGCGCGGCTTGCGCATTACCGGCGATGGCCGCTCAGACCCTGAAAAATGGCGTATTGCAGGCCTACTGGTTGCCGGTATGGAATAACGAAGGGACGAAAAGCACCGCTGAATTAAAGTACCGCTACTTCGTGCTTACCCCCGCCGGCAAGGTGGATAAAGTCATTAATGTCACCTTTGCCGATAATGACGCCATCGTTAAACGTGCGTTTTCTCAGTTACCGCCTTCCTTTATGAAATATTCGGAAGGGCATGCAGAGCAGGCCGGTCAGCTCACTATCGACGGGTTGAAGGCGCAACCGGAGTGCGATCGCCATCTCTACAGCGCAAAAGCGGTGAAATTTACCCCGACTGCGGGGCAGGCACCGGTAAAAAACCTCGAAACAGCGGCCGGGTGCGAAGCCTATCCATGGGCGGTGACCTATACACTGAAAACGGGCCTTGCCGATCAACATTTCAAGCAACAGCCCGAGGCAACGGCAAAAGATTTACAGCCCGTTTTGCCGGAGCAACCTCTGATTAAAATTGAAACTGTCGACGGTGACTGGATCCGCGCCGCCGTCCTGGATCAAAGCAAAAGTGACCTTATCGGCGAACCGCAGGGTTACCTGCGTTTAGAGACATTACAGCCAGTCAACTGAGTCACGACGTGACATCTGAAGAATTACCGGTCGAGGAAAAACACAAAAAATGCCCGGATGCGCAAACACCTTCACACAGCAAATTACGCCGCTGACCCTGGTCGCGGCACTTTTCACCACCTTGATGACAAACGCCGTTGCCGCGACACCCGCCGAAGGGATTCAGGGGCAGTGGCGTATTGTTAGCGTCAACACCGATCAGCGCGCCACGACCTATCCCGTCATTAAATATAATGATCCACGGTTAGTAGGGCGTGTGCTGAGTTTCAGCCAGGATGCCATTCGTGGCGACACGGGCGAGGACATGGAATGCCTGCAACCCTCATACACTGCGCAGCCAGAAATGACACTGAATGCGGCCATCCAGCAGACCTCCGGCGAACATAATGACGAACCCGTTACTCCAGTGGCTGAAGATTATGAGCTGAAGATCCCTGGTGGACAAAAAATCACGCCACTGCTGGTCAGCTGTAAACAGGGCATGTTCGGAGAGGATGGCGTGGTGATGAAAAACTGGATTGCGTACGTCTCCCCCGACCGGTTGATTACAAATGGGTCAGAAAACGGTTATTTAATGTTGCAACGGGTAAAACCGGGTGAAAAAACCGCGCCGAGTTTTTCATGTAACGCTAAGCTAAGCACCGTTGAAAAAACCATTTGCGACAGTGATGAACTCTCCGCCTGGGATCGCAGCGTGACCGACGCCTGGCAAACCTGGTTGCTTGAGCAAAAAGAGGTCCAGCCGGAAGATAAAACATCCATTGGTGCCATGAAAACGGCGCAGCGCAACTGGCTGGCGAAACGTAATCAGTGCCAGAGCGATACCGACTGCCTGAAGAAAGTGATGCGCGCGCGCGTCTCTGAGATCATGGAAAAGGTTTATTAGCCGGTCGGGAAAGTAAGAACAGGTTTTGACCCGGCGCAAACGTGCCGGGTTACGCCGCCACCGTTAATGCTTGTTGTTGTCAAACGCAGCCGCTTTTGCCAAAACGGCGCCGTTTGAGTGCACATAACTCCAGCAGGAATACGCGATGCGATTCACAATTATTACCAGTAAACCCGGTCATCAGCCGCCGCAAAGCCGCTGCGACTTTTACCCTCCGGGCGGCACCATTGGCCGCGGCACTGATAACAATCTGGTGTTGCCGGATAATGACCGTTCTATTTCACGCCTGCAGGCTATTGTTCATATCGCCGGAAATGGCGAATGCCGTGTCACTAACCGTGGCAATGTCACGCGTGTGGTATTGAACGATATTCCCCTGGAGCGTGGTCGTCAGGTTGAACTCCAGGATGGCGACATTCTGGGCATCGACGAATACCGCATTGAAGTTACCGACCTGATTCAGGATACGCAGCCCGTAAGCCGTATGGCGGCCAGCATGCAGGCGGAGCTGTTCCCGCCGCCGGTACAGCAGGCAAAACCAGCGCCTGCCGCGCCTGCGCAGAACAAAGCGGGTGATAACGCCCCTGCGTCGGTGCCGACCGAAATCTGGGACAGCCTGATGCAGGAGTTTTCCATCTCTGACAGCATCTCCAGCAGCCGTGCGAAGCAGGCCGAGCCGCAGAATCTGAACCCGTTTGCCGCCCCGAAAGAGCCGGAGCGTAATCCGGAAGATCCGCTCGCTCTGCTGAACAACAATGAGCCGCTGGTGAGCCCGAAATCACTGGCGTCCGATCAACTGTTCAATGACGAGCAGTTGTTTAAAAACGACAGCATCTTTAATGACGCTACGCCGTCGACGCTGGTACCGCCCGTGGAGCCCGCAAAGCCATCCTACGCACCTGCGCCGGAGCAGGATGAACTGGATCCACTGGCATTGTTTGGTGGCAGCGGCGGAGCGGTGTCTCAAACACGCAGCGATGATCCGCTGGGCCTGCTGAGTGGTGCGGTACCGCTGGCTAATGCGGATGAAATCGGCCAGGCCAAACAGCCTGCGCAGCCCATTATTACCGATCCGACTACGGTGGAAGCTCCGCAGCCGCCGCAGCAGCCGATCATTACGGAACTGACGACCGAAGCGCTGACCGGAACGCCGTTGTTTGCAGAAGAGGAACCTGTCGCTGCGCCGGAAGAGCCGCAGGATTATGCCGGCATTACCTTGCCGACGCCGCAGGCGGTGCAGCGCAGTGCTGCGCAGACGCCGAAAGGGCGTCTGCGCATTGACCCGGTACAAAGCAACATGGCGCAAAGCCCCAGCAGCGGTGACAGTGGTGATGTGCTGAAAGGTGAATTGCTGGACGCGTTGCTCGAAGGGATGGGGCTGGGCGATATGCAGCCGGTGCCGCAGTTTGATAAAGAGAATATGCGTCAGTTTGGCCAGATGTTGAGCATGTTCTCGCAGGGTACGGTGGCGTTGCTCTCTTCACGCTCGATCCTGAAACGTGGCGTCAAAGCAGACATGACCATGGTGCTGGACGATGCCAACAACCCGTTCAAATTGCTGCCCTCGGGCAAAACCGTGTTGATGCAGATGTTCGGCAACCGTATGCCGGGCTTTATGCCGCCGAAAAAATCCGTCCGCGATGCGCTGATCGACTTGCAGGCGCACCAACTGGGGATGATCTCCGGCATTCGCGCCATTATTGCCGCCATGTTGCAGTCGTTTAACCCCGAGCAACTGGAAGAAGACGCCAGACGCGACGGTGCCATTGCACGGCTTGGCATGCTGTCGAACCGTAAAGCGGCGCTGTGGGATTACTTTGTGCGGACCTATTCGCAAACCGCCGGTGAGATTGATGATGACTTCCATACCCTGTTCGGGGAAGCGTTCCTTCACGCTTATGATATGGAGGTTAACCAGTACAAAGACTCACAAAGCGGATCGGAAGAATGAATATCAGCACCGCCTCCATATCCAGACAAGGTGAGCGTGCCAGCAATCAGGATCAGACCGGTGAAACGATTGGTGAGCGTGCCGCCTGCTTTGTGGTTTGCGACGGCATCGCCGGCTTGCCGGGCGGTGACGTGGCGGCTGCACTGGCGCGTAATGCCATCATCACGCAATTCGATGGCGACGAGCATTTGAATGCGCAGTACATTCGCCGCTACATCAACGAGGCGAACCGCGCCATCCGCGAAGAACAAAAAGCGGTGCAGGATTATCACCGCATGGGCACCACCATGGTCAGCCTGTTTATCGACAGGGATTACAAACTGGCCTACTGGGCGCATGCGGGCGATAGCCGCCTGTACCTGTTCCGTCGCGGCTGGTTGTATCATGTCACCACCGATCACAGCCTGGTTCAGCAGATGAAAGATGCGGGCCACCAGACGGAAGGCATCAACGGCAACTTGCTCTATTTTGCGCTCGGTCTTGGTGAAGATGAGCGTGAGCCAAGCTACAGCGACGTGGTGCCGATCGAAGATGGCGATGCCTTTCTGTTGTGTACCGACGGTTTCTGGCACGGTGTAACCGAAGAGCAGATGCAGCAATCCCTGCATATGGTCAATACGCCAGATGAATGGCTGACCTTAATGAATCAACTCCTGCTGAAAAACGGTGTCGGGGCGCAGACCCAGCAGGATAACTATAGCGCCGTAGCGGTGTGGATGGGCACGCCTCAGGAGACGACGCTATTGCATTCGCTCTCTGAGGCGGCGCAGTTTTTCCCTCTTCGTGATTGATACAGCTTACAAGGACTTTTATGAAACTTTGGCTACCGGGTCTGGCGCTGCTTGCCGTATGTGGCAGCGTCCATGCAGAAAATTTCCGCATCGCGCAATCGCCGTCACAAAAACTGGATGTCTGGATCGACAACATCGCGGATAACACGCCAAAAAGCTGGTGCGCCCGTGAACTGCCGCTGCGTATTGTTGCCAACGGCGACAAAAAACCGTCCGTACTGAACAACTTCTTACCGCGTCTCGGCACGCTGCTGGAAAACCAGTGCGGCACCCTGACGCAGGTGCGCTGGAAGCTGACCGATGCGCAGGGCGCAACGCTGGCGGAAGGGACGGCAGACAAAGCGAAAGAGTGGGCCGTGGTCGTCACGCCTGGCGCAACGTCATCCACGAATACTTCGACGACACTGACTCCGCCGGCCGGCCGTGCTGAAGATCTCTCCCCGCTGGCTAACCGCGCGCCATGGCAAGAGTTCACTTTGCAGGATGGTTGCCATTTACGCACCTTCTGGCAGGGCGACGCCAACGCACCCGCGCTGTTTATTCCGGCCAAAGAAGACGGTAAATGCGAAAAAGGCGGCTGGCTTAACGGGCGCAGCGATGTGACACAACTGAGTAATGGCGTGGAAAAGAAAACCACCATGACCTTTGTGCACGGTTTCCCGGTGAGCGGCCTGAGTGAAAGCGCCGATGCCGACCGTCTGCTGATCACCACCGTGAACAATGAGCGCATGGTCGTCAGCGAAGGCACCCTGGCGCAAAGCTGGATGATCCTGCCTTATGTGCAAAGCTTGAATGGCTGGAAAGCCAACGGTACGGTGGCGGTAGAAATCTCCCGTGATGTTGCCAGTGATGAAACCCGTCTGCGCGCGCGCATTGATGAAGTCCGTAAAGTGTGGGCGCCGTGGTTCGAGCCGGGTACCCGCCTCAATATTCTGCTGATTGATTCGCTGCATCCGCAGCTGCGCGACCCGGCGGTCGGGAAGTACAGAACCCTGAACTAAGGAGCGGCGATGAACACTCTGATGCAACAACTGGCCGGCGAATCGCTGCAGGAGAGTCTGGCGAAGCTGGAAAGCCGTATCCGTAGCCAGCCGGGCGACGCTGACTTACGGGCGGCCTTTGCGCAAATGCTGTGCCTCGACGCTAACTGGTCGCGGGCACTGGCGCAGCTAAAGAGCTGGGCCGCGCTTAAGCCGCAGGCACAGCCGACCGTCACGCTACTTGAGCAGGCGATCAATGGCGAGCGCCAGCGTGAAGAGGTGCTGGCGGGGCGCGCGCGTCCGGTCACGCCGGAGCAGCAGTGGCCGTGGCTGGCAGGAATGATTGCCTCGCTCGATCCGCACGCCAGCGAACCCGGTGCGCAGCGCGACGCCGCGCTGGCAGAGGCGGAAGCAAACCCCGGGCAACTGACCACGCAGGATGGGCAAACGCTGGCTTTTGACTGGCTAATGGATGGCGACAGCCGGTTTGGCCCGGTCTGCGAGGCGATTGTCAACGGCCGCTATTTCTGGCTACCGTTCAGTGCGATTTCCGCTATGCAGTTCCAGCCACCCGCCAGCGTCACTGACCTGGTCTGGCGCCACACGCTGGTGCGTTTGCAGGATGGCAGCGAGCAAGTGTGCCAGATCCCGGCCCGCTATCCGGTGGATCACGGCACGGATGATCGCTTTAAACTCAGTCGCGTCACCGAATGGCAGACCCTGCCGGGCGATCTGCCGCACTACCTCGGTATGGGGCAAAAAGTGTGGCTTAACGACAGTGTTGAGTTCCCGGTGCTGGATCTGGCAACGGTCAGTTTTACTGCGGAAGCCGCGCATGAGTAATTCTGCTCAGGATCAGGATAGCGATCTGCTGCGCAGCGGCTGGCGTTCGCGCCGTGGCAAAGAGACTGTCGGCGCGCGCGATAAGATGCAGCCGTCGCTGTTAGATCGTCTGACGGATGATGCGCCCGATAAAGTGCAGGAGCCGGTGAACAGCAACCTGATTTCGCATTCGGCGTTGCGCCGCCACGTGCTGCGCGATCTGCAATGGCTGTTTAACACCATCAATAATGAAGCACAGCAGGATCTCAGCGGATTCGATGAAGTTCGCCGCTCGGTGGTTAATTTTGGTGTCTCGCCGCTGGCGGGAAAACGGATGTCTGATATCGAGTGGCAGGACATTCAGCGCAAACTTACCGACGCGATTTTGCACTTTGAACCGCGCATTCTGCCGCAGGGGCTGCAGGTGCGCTGTGTTTCCGACACCCAGTCGCTGGATCTGCATAACGTATTGTCCATTGAGATCAAAGGCCGCCTCTGGTGTGTGCCTTATCCGCTGGAGTTCCTGTTTCGTACCGATGTGGATCTGGAAAACGGGCATTTCGAGTTGAAAGACGCGGGGTAACGATGGAAAGCAAATTACTGGAGTACTACAACCGCGAACTGGCCTGGCTGCGCGAAATGGGGCAGGAGTTCGCCGGACGTTACCCGAAAGTGGCGGGTCGTCTTGGCATGCGCGGAATGGATGTTGCCGATCCCTACGTTGAACGGTTGATGGAAGGTTTTGCTTTTCTGACCTCCCGCGTGCAACTGAAAATGGATGCCGAGTTTCCACGCTTCTCTCAGCGTTTGCTGGAAATGGTGGCCCCAAATTACCTGGCCCCCACACCTTCAATGGCGATTGCGGAACTGCAGCCGGACAGCGCAAAAGGGGATTTGAGTAAAGGGTTTGTGGTGCCGCGCGGCACCATGATGGACAGCCAGGTGATGAAAAAGAACGGCGTCACCTGCAGCTACACCACCGCCCACGATGTAACGTTACTGCCGCTGACCATTTCGCAGGTAGAGCTTGGCGGCGTACCCGCCGATCTACCGCTGGCACAGGTAGGAATGAGCCAGCGTGGCGCACAGAGTGCACTGCGTATACGCGTCAGTTGCGATGGCCCAGTGAACCTCAGCCATCTTGATTTTGACCGCCTGGAACTGTTCCTTAGCGGGCCCGATATGCAGGCGCTGAAGTTGCTGGAACTGTTGATGGGTCACCAGGTTGGGATCCTGTGTCAGGCGAACGGGCAAAAAACGCCTCCGCTGGTGCTGGCGGACGATGCGCTGCGCCAGGAAGGTTTCAGCCCGGATCAGGCGTTGTTACCGGATGATTTACGCAACTTTGATGGTTACCGCCTGTTGCAGGAGTACTTTGCTTTCCCGTCGCGTTTTCTCTTTATCAGCCTGCAAGGACTACGCCCGATGCTGGCGCAAAGCGGCGAAGCCAGTGCTTTCGATATTGTCATTTTACTCGACAAAGCGGATGGCCAACTGGAGCGGGTGGTCGATAAAAACCACCTGGCGTTGCACTGCACGCCAGTGGTTAACCTGTTCCCGAAGGTGGCAGAACGGCAGAAACTCAGCGACAACCAGCATGAATATCACCTTGTGGTGGATAACATCCGCCCGTTGGATTATGAAATCTATGCGGTGAACAAAATTCACGCCAGCGTGGATGGTCAGCGTGACGAACAAACCTTTCGCCCGTTCTGGAGCAGCTGGAGCCAGGATAATGGCAACTATGGTGCCTATTTTTCTCTGCGCCGGGAGCAGCGTTCGCTGTCTGAGCGGGCGCAGCGCTACGGTACCCGCACTGGCTACATTGGTTCAGAAGTCTTTGCCTCGCTGGTGGATGAACAGCATGCGCCGTGGCGCGACGACCTACGCTACATCACGGCTGAAGTGCTATGTACCAGCCGCGATCTGCCGCTGATGCTGCAACAGGACATCGGCCATTTTGTGATGCCGGATTCGCTGCCAGTCAAATCGCTGCAGTTGCGTAAAGGTCCGACGCCGCCACGCCCGGCGCTGGCAGAAGGGCTGAGCACCTGGCGGCTGATCAGCCAGTTGCAAATGAACTATCTCAGCCTGATGGATGGTGAAGAGGGCGCGGGTGCTGCGGCTTTACGTCAGTTACTGGGGTTATATACCCGGCTGGCAGAAGCACCTGTCGCGCGGCAGATTGAAGGTGTGCGGCACTGTGTACTGGAGCCGGTACACCGCCGCGTTCCGGAACCGGGGCCGATTGTCTTTGCTCGCGGCATTGGTATTACGCTGACGGTCGATGAACAGGCGTTTTCCGGTTTTAGCCCGTATCTGTTTGGCAGCGTGCTGGAGCGGGTGTTCGCCCGGCTGGTCGGCATGAACAGCTTTACCGAATTTACGCTAAAAAGTCAGCAGCGCGGTGAAGTTGGCTACTGGCCGCCGCGTATGGGCAAAAGGGCGCTGATATGACAGAAACCGTCACCCATTTACCGGCCATCAGCCGGGCGAATGCGCTGCCGGAGGCGTTCTGGCAAAACGTGATGGCGACACCGTGGCGTTACGACCTGTTCACGTTGCTACGCCGGGTCGACGCACAGGGTGGCGAGCGTTATCCGCTCGGGCGCGCGCCGTTACCCCGTTTCGAATCTCTGCGCATTGGTCAGAAACCGTCGCTCGGTTTTGCACCGTCAACGCTGGCGGGGGTCAGCAAACGCCAGGATTCACCGCTGTATGACGTCTCAATCCTCAGTTTTGGTCTGTTTGGCCCGAATGGCCCGCTACCGATCCACCTGACCGAATATGCCAGCGAACGGATCGATCACCACCAGGATAACAGTCTGAGCGCGTTTGCCGACGTGTTTCATCACCGCCTGTCGTTGCTGTTTTATCGCGCCTGGGCCGATGCGCAGCCAACGGTGTCGCTCGACAGGCAGGACAATAAACGCTTTGAGCAGTACATTGCCTCGCTGGTGGGCATGGGGCAGCCCGGGCAGCTGGAAAAAGGCAGCCTCAGCGCCCATGCGCGCTTTGCGGTTGCCGGGCACCTGACCCGAAACGGGCGGGATCCGGAAGGGCTGGAGAAGATCCTGCGCAGCTACTTTAATGTGCCGGTACGTATTGTGGAAAACGTGCCGCAGTGGATGCCGCTCAGCGAACGCGAACGCGCCCGCCTGCAGGGGGGACGCCACGCGCCGCGGCTTGGCCAGTCGGCTTTTCTTGGTGAAGCGGTGCGCGATGTCTGTCATAAATTTCGCATTGAAATTGGCCCGTTGCCGGCAGAAACCTACAGCCGTTTTATGCCAGGGGAAAAGTATGTCACAGCCTTGCGCGACTGGGTTCGCCAGTATCTTGGCATTGAATACCAGTGGGCAGTAAAAGTGATTTTGCGCAGCGAAGATGTCGCGGGCGCAGCGCTGGGCGGCTCAGGTCGCCTGGGGTACAGCGCGTGGCTCGGTACGCAACCGCAGCCGCAAGCGCGTGGAGATTTGGTTTTCAGCCCGGAGGGGTAACCTTCGTCATCTGACTTATGCACAGCTTTCAGCGTGTTGTATTGCCACCCACCCGGCGGCAGCGCGAAGAGCGGCGTGCAAACTAACTATGAATAATGGATGAACTCATGTCAGAAATCAGCCGCGCCGTCCTGTTCGGCAAACTTGATACGTTGTTATTTACCTCGCTGGAAAGCGCCACCGCATTTTGCAAACTGCGTGGCAACCCGTATGTCGAACTGGTTCACTGGCTGCACCAACTGATGCAGCAGTCCGATGGCGACCTGCAACAGGTGATCCGTCACTTTTCACTCGACGAGCAGGCGTTAACCCGCGACATCGTCACCGCACTTGATAAACTGCCGCGTGGCGCCAGTTCCGTGTCTGATTTGTCGGAACATATTGATACCGCCGTAGAACGCGCCTGGGTATACGGCTCGCTGAAATATGGCGTTAACCGCATTCGCGGTGGCCATTTACTGGTCGGGATCCTGAAAACGTACAGTCTGGCAAATGTGCTCAAAGGCATTTCGTCGCAGTTTGAACGCGTTAGCGCCGATGCGCTGCTTGACCATTTCGACGCGATTTTTGCTGACAGCAAAGAGGCGCAGCAGTCCGTTGCCACTCTGGATGCCAACCCAGGTGCCGCACCGCAACAGCAGGGGACGCTGGCCCAGTACGGACAGGATCTCACCGCCCGCGCCCGCGACGGGAAAATTGATCCGGTGGTTGGACGTGACGAAGAGATCCGCCAGATGGTCGATATCCTGATGCGTCGTCGCCAGAACAACCCGTTACTGACCGGTGAGGCGGGGGTGGGTAAAACAGCGGTGGTGGAAGGCCTGGCGCTGCGCATTGCCGCAGTCGATGTGCCAGAGCCACTGGAAAATGTTCAACTTTGGCTGCTGGATATTGGCATGCTGCAGGCAGGCGCGGGCATGAAAGGCGAATTTGAAGCACGCCTGCAAGCCCTCATCAATGAAGTGCAGTCCAGCCCGACGCCGATAATTCTGTTTATCGATGAAATTCACACGCTGATCGGCGCGGGCGGCCAGCAGGGAACGGGTGATGCCGCTAACCTGTTGAAACCGGCGCTGGCGCGTGGTCAACTGCGCACCATTGGTGCCACCACCTGGGCGGAATATAAAAAATACATTGAGAAAGATCCGGCGCTGACCCGCCGCTTCCAGACGGTGCAGGTCATGGAGCCGGATGAAGAGAAAGCTGTATTGATGCTGCGCAGCACGGTGTCGGCGCTTGAAAAACACCATCGCGTACTGTTGCTGGACGAAGCCGTCGTTGCTGCTGTGAAACTGTCGCACCGATATATTCCGGCGCGCCAGTTACCGGACAAAGCCGTGGCACTGCTGGATACTGCCTGTGCGCGTGTGGCGGTCAGCCAGAGTTCGCCACCGCCGCAGCTGGAAGATTGCCTGCACCGTATTGCCGGGCTCGAGGTTGAGATTGAAATCGCCAACCGCGAGGCGAAAATGGCGGCAGGCGACAGCGAGCGCGTCGTGAAGCTGCAGGCGGAACTCACCGCTGTGGGTGTACAGCGTGACGAACTGACTCAACGCTGGGAACAGGAACAGGCGCTGGTGGATGCGATTATCGATCTGCGTGCGCAACTGCACAACGCACCGGAAGAGGCGCTGGCGGGCCTGCGTGAAACGCTGTCACAACAGCAGAGCGCCCTGCGCGCATTGCAGGGCGATGCGCCGTTGCTGTTTACTTCGGTAGATGCCAATGTGGTGGCGGCCGTGGTTTCGGACTGGACGGGCATCCCGCTTGGGCGAATGGTGAAAAACGAGATCGACGCGGTGCTGAAACTGGCCGATACGCTGAACGAACGCGTGATCGGTCAGCGCCATGGCCTGGAGCTGATTGCCAAACGCGTACGTACCTCGCGCGCCCGCCTTGACGATCCGAACAAACCGGTCGGCGTGTTTATGCTGTGCGGCCCATCCGGTGTAGGTAAAACCGAAACCGCGCTGGCGCTGGCGGAGTCGCTCTACGGCGGCGAGCAGAACGTCATCACGATTAACATGAGCGAGTTCCAGGAAGCGCATACCGTGTCGACGCTCAAAGGTGCGCCTCCGGGATACGTAGGTTACGGCGAAGGTGGGGTGTTAACCGAAGCCGTCCGCCGCCGTCCGTACAGCGTGGTGCTGCTCGATGAAATCGAAAAAGCGCACCCGGATGTGCATGAGATTTTCTTCCAGGTCTTTGATAAAGGCTGGATGGAAGATGGTGAAGGCCGCCATATTGATTTCCGCAATACCATTATTATTCTGACGTCAAATGTGGGAACTGAACTTATCACCGCAATGTGCGCCGATCCGGAACTGATGCCAGAGCCCGATGCGTTGCGCGATGCGCTGCGCCCGCCGTTGTTGCAGGTGTTCCCGCCTGCGCTGCTCGGTCGTCTGCTGGTGGTGCCGTACTATCCGCTGAGCGATGAGATGCTGGCGTTGATTGTGCGCCTGCAACTGAAACGTATTCAGCGGCGGCTGCAAGATAACCACGGTATTGTGTCGGAGATTGATGACAGCGTGGTTGAACAGATTGTTCAGCGCTGTACCGAAGTTGAATCGGGCGGCCGTATGGTGGACGCCATCCTTACTAACACTCTGCTGCCGCTGATGAGTCAGCTATTACTCGATGCCAGCGCCCGCGACGAGCAATATAAGCGTTTGCGTGTCACGTTCGAGCAGGGTGAGTTTCACTGTCAGTTTGCGGCGTAAAGCCATTATCAAGAGAGTTTTCCACTATGACGGATCACGATAACAACCGGAGTGTACCGAACGCGCTGCCACCGGGATATCGCTTCAACGAATTTGAAATTAAAGAAGTGATTGGTGGCGGTGGTTTTGGCATCGTCTATCGCGCCTGGGATCACCAGCTTGAGCGAACCATTGCGATTAAAGAGTTTATGCCGTCTTCGCTGGCAGTCCGTAACGATGACATGACGCTGGTGTTACGCAGTGAACGCTTCAGCAAAGCGTTTACCGCCGGGTTAAACAGCTTTATTCAGGAAGCGCGTCTGCTGGCACGTTTTAACCACCCGAATCTGCTGCATGTGCTGCGTTTTTGGGTGCAGAACGACACCGCCTATATGGGCACCGTGTTCTACAGCGGGACGACGTTGTCGCGTTTGCGTGAAAAGAATCCCACGCTGATTAATGAAACCTGGATCCGCCGCATGCTGCCAATGCTGCTTGGGGCAATCAAAACCATCCATGACGAAGGATATCTGCACCGCGATATCTCGCTGGATAATATCCAGATTCAGGACAACGGCTTGCCTGTGCTGCTGGACTTTGGCTCCGCGCGCCGCAGCATTGGCTCGATTTCCGACGAAACGGAAACCATGCTGCGCCCAGGCTATGCGCCTATCGAGCAGTACACCGATGACAACGAAAGCGAGCAGGGTGCATGGACCGACATTTACGCTCTGGGCGCGGTGCTGCATACGCTGATCATTGGCTCACCGCCGCCGGTCAGTGTTGTGCGCAGCATTCAGGATACCTATGTGCCGCTGACCCAGCGTAATTTACCGGGGTATTCGCCGTCATTGTTGCAGGCTGTGGATCGTGCGCTGGCTTTAAAAATGGAAGATCGCCCGCAAACGATTGATGAGTTTGCCGCATTGATTGAGATGCCGGTCGCCGGGCTCGACGATGTGCTGAATGTGAAACAGCCTGGCACCATGTTGGTTCCGGTAGAAGAGACGGAAGAAAAACCAGCGGTACAAGGCTGGCAGCGTTATAAAGTGCCAGGCCTGGTGGCTGCCGGGGTACTGGTTGGGTTAATTGCGGGTGGCGCACTGTTTAGCAGTGGCAAATCAGATGACAACAACCCGGCGCAAACGGCCAGCACCGGTCAGGAGCAGTCGCCTGTACGCCAGCCGGAGCAGCAGCCCCCTCAGGATAACACCGCCAGCAACACATCGGCCTCTACGCCGCCTGCGCAAGCACAGACCCCAGCCCAGGCCACAACGCCGGTTGCCTCGCAGGAAGCGATCGCCCAGGTGTTTGTGCGCATGAATGATGGCGAGAAGATGACGTTGAATGGTGAATCGCAGTCGATCTCACCTGCCACGAATGGTTTTGCCTCGCTTAAGCTGCAACCGGGTCATTATGAACTGGTGTTGCAGGGCAACGGGCAGACCCGCATTCAGAACTTCTCTATCGCCAAAGCGGGTACCTGGCTTATCAACCCGCAACCGAAGTAGTTATTGTCCCCCGGGCATTATCCTGCCCGGTCACCGTAAAGGGGAACGTCGTTCCCCTCTGCGCGCCATCCCGACATTGCTGCAATGCGCAATGGCTTCTTATGCCAATAATAACGATTGCACAGACCGACATATTTAAAAGACAGCGCTATGAATTTATTAACACACAGCAATAATGGTGGCAGTGAATTTACGTTCGTCGTGTCTCGCGCCAGTGCTCACGCCGATGATAAAGTTCACACCATTGCGGCCAGAAAAACCCGCGAACTGGAAATGACATTAACCGATTTTCATCTCGAGTCTTCGCAAATGCTGGAAGTTGATGGCTATCCGGCAGTCGAACTTTTTTATCAGTACAAAAATGATAATCACGTGATATTCCAGCGTCAGACGTTAATTTTGGTAGAAGATCCAGCAACCGGAAAAAAGATGGTGAGTTATGTAGGCACCTGTCCGGGGGAATTCAGCGATTATCATCAGAGGCAATATCAAGAAATTATTCAGAGCATCAAATTCCACCGGGCGAAATAAAGTGTGGGCATGGGTGAAATATTAAATTGATGCTGAACCAGGCTAAATGGAATAAATATCATGCAGAACAGAATAACCGTAAAATTGCCGGTAGACGGCTTACTATTCTGGAAACTGACCGGGCGCGAGGCGCTGTCAGAGTCGTTCGCGCTGTCGCTGACGGTATTAGGCACCGATGCACGCGTCGACCGCAGCAAATTGCTGGGGCAATCCGTTACGGTGGCGATCCCGACGCAAAACATCGGCGGAACACGCTATATCAACGGCAAAGTCACACGTGTTGCGGTCAGCGCCGTCGAACTTTCGGGCACCCGTTATGCGGTGTATCAACTTACGGTAGAACCGGATTTGTGGCCGATGAAACGTGACCGCAACCTGCGTATCTTCCAGGGTCAGACTGTACCGCAGATTGTGAAAACGCTGCTGGGTGAATATCAGGTGAACCTGGAAGACAAGCTGGCGGGCAGTTACCGTGTGTGGGATTACTGCGTGCAGTATCAGGAATCCAGTTTCGATTTTATCAGCCGTTTGATGGAGCTGGAGGGGATCACTTACCACTTCCGTCACGAAGAAGATCGTCACGTAATGGTGCTAACGGACGCGGCAACAGAACTCAAACCGTTTAGCGGTTATGAAAGCATTCCGTACCATCAGACTCCATCCGGAGGCAGCACCAGCGAAGAGGGGATAAGCCAGTGGGCGCTGGAAGACAGCGTAACGCCGGGGATCTACAGCCTCGACGATTATGACTTTCGCAAGCCCAATGCATGGATGTTCCAGGCGCGGCAAAATCCTGCCTCACCGCAGCCGGGCAGCATTGATGTGTACGACTGGCCGGGGCGTTTTGTTGAACACGGCCACGGTGAATCTTATGCCCGCATTCGTCAGGAGCGCTGGCAGGTTGAGCACCAGCAGATTCAGGGAACAGCGACCGCCATTGGCGTGGCGCCGGGCAGCACGTTTGCGCTGTATAACGCACCGTTTTTCAGTGACAACGGCGAATACCTGACCACTGAAGCCAATTACTTCTTCGAGGAAAACCGCTACGCCAGCGGTAGCGACAGTGAAACGGAACACCGCATTGATTTTACGGTGATACCCGCATCGGTGGTGTATCGCCCGGCAGCGGTGACGGCATGGCCAAAAACGTACGGCCCGCAAACAGCGAAGGTGGTGGGGCCGGAAGGCGAAAGCATCTGGACCGATCGCTATGGCCGCATTAAGGTCAAATTCCACTGGGACAGGTTGGCGAAAGGTGACGATACCAGCTCATGCTGGGTACGCGTCTCAAGTGCCTGGGCCGGTCAGGGGTTTGGCGGCGTGCAGATCCCGCGCGTCGGCGATGAAGTGGTGATCGATTTTATCAACGGCGATCCGGACCGCCCGATGGTCACCGGCCGGGTGTATAACGAGTCCAGCATGCCGCCATGGTCACTGCCAGATGATGCCACGCGCATGGGCTTTATGACCCGCAGCAAGGATGGCAGCAAAGATAACGCCAGCTATTTATTCTTTGAAGACAGATTGGGTAGTGAAGCTGTTGAATTGCATTCCGAGAAGGATATGAAAGTCTCGGTGGAGAATGATAAAACCGTTAACGTCGATGGCAATCGCACTACGAAAATTCTGAAAGAACAAAGGGATGATGTTACTGGAGACGGCACGTTTTATTATCGAGCCAAACGCACCACAACGGTCGATCAGGCGGAAACCACGATCTTCAATAATGGCCAGACTGAAACCATCAAGAATGGAAGAACGCTGAATATTACCAGCGGTGGAGATGCTGTCAGCGTTAAAGGTGGTCGTGTCACCGAAATTGAAGGGACGGAATTGCACCATGTTACTGAGCTGATAACCGAAAAATATGACAGTGGTCAGATGACGACGATCGCATCCGGCGGACGAGCAGAAACAATTAATGGTGGTGTCACTATTGATGTAAATAGTGGTGACTGGACACAGAATGTCAAATCTGGCGAAATCACGATTAAATCACCAAAGAAAATTAAATTGATCAGCTCTGAAGCAATAACGCTGGAAGCGCCAGCTGCTAAGTTTGAACCGAAATTCCACAGCTCATCTGTAACCGCATTTAATGAAAGCGCGACGGGTGTGAGCTGTGCATTCACGGGATTATCTCTGGCGTTTGCGACAACCTCTGTCTCCTTCAATCCCGCGTCATTTAATATAACCGGTGTGAAGATGAGTAATAACCCTATTACCATCCTCTACGATAACGGTTTTAAAGCCCGAGTGGCCGGGGTGAAATGGGACAATACGAAAATGACTATTCAAGCTGCTATTGCATTTATGTTCATATGAAAAGGTTAAAAATGAATATATCGTACTTTACAACGTACCCTTTGCTTTTTATTTCCGCGATCGCCCTGATTTTCTTTATTTATGGCATTATTAAAGCCAGCACTAACGGGGTCAGGATCGATCCAGAGGATGCAATCGATACGCAAGGGGAAATAATCAGCATAAGAAGTACAAGCGGCGAAAATTCCGCATTTATCAATGTCGTCATCCAGGTAAAATTCACCACGCGTGATAATAAAACCATAACCAGTGAAGGTACATCTGTTATCGATGTTGTAAAAATCCCGGAATATCAGAAAGGCGCTATCGTTCCCCTGGTGTATTCAAAATCCGATCCAAAAAAGATCAAGTTCAAAATAAAGTCCCCTCTGGAACGACGATAGATTTAATATGCGATGGCTGCAGGAGTGTGACTAAAGTTTCTTTTTTTCTTAGGCGCGGGAAGATTAAACACACTTCCGCGCTGTGTTTACCCCTACTTTCTGCTCAAGAAATTATGTTCTCTAACGGGGGTGCAAAGTTAATTCAGTGGGTGTTGAATACTATTCCGAAAAAAATAGGTATAGTGTGTTGCTTTTTGCATAAACTTGAACATGATTTCTACGGAAGAGAGTTCAGTGAATTTTCCAGGTTGTCATTAATTGCATTACATTAGTAAACCTGTTACATACCCAGCGATTAGGGGTTTATTTCAATTAACTCTTCATAATGCGTGGTTGTTGTGGAAATAATTCACGATGTAATGCCGTTTTTTGGCTTTTTCTTTTTTATTTTCTTTTTTATTATCAGCGTAAGAGGTATCAAGGATAAAGGAGAAACTTTTACCTTGCTCAAAAACTGGGCTGCAATATCACATCCGCAAAAAAAAGGTGAAATGGCAATCGGCACGTTGCTCAACTGGAAGCAAACGTCCACCATGAATAATTTTGATTACTATTTTATTTTCACCTTTGAAGCAGAGATTGAAGGTAAGAAGAAAACCTATGATGCTGCTGCAGTTGTGAAAGTCGCAGACATCAGTAAATTAAAACAAGGCCTGCCTGTGACGTTTAAATACACCGGTAACCCGCCGGACAAGTTAGCGGTGCTCGATGTCGTATATAACCCACAATAAAATGAATACAGACCTGCCTCTTGATTTCAGTAACCAACGTTGACTGGTTACTGGCGGGTAAAGTCGAATTATGATTTCTGAGAAGATAAACTTGAAGAGCTACTGATATGCAATATCTCAAGTATTTGAACTACCTGTTGCCGGTGTTTGTCGCTTACATTTTCCTGTCAATCGCGCTGCGCAATTACAAAAATGGACGTATTGAAAAACAAATACGCAGTAACCCGGTATATGTGAATGCGACGATTACAGAGATTGTTCCCGATACACCATCTAAGCTTGGCGTTGTGAGCATCACACTGGATTATGAATTTAATGCGGAAAATGGGATGAAGTATCAAAATAAGCATGCGCGCACGGTGGTTAAAACCATGGACTTATATAACTATAAGGTCGGTACAACGGTGCCTGTCGTCTATCTGAAAACGGATCCCGCCCTTAACATACTCAATGTACAGAATGAGATGCTAAAATAATGCACTTGCATTTAGTAGGGATGGTTTGATGCAGAAGAACGTCACCAGGCCAGCTTATTCTCTTCGTTGGGCATTATTTATCTGAAATTATTGAGTCGTACTCCAGCTCAGAATATAAACGACAGTGATGTAAGGCAAAGGCATGTCAAACTCAACAATGTGGTCCATCGTGATTACGGCATTCGTTGTGGGATGGATGATTTATAGCATATTCAAAGCAGGGGCCGATGATGATAAATTCAGAGCAAAGGGAACCAAGGCCGAAGCTAAAATAATTAACAAAAAGAATATTGGCGTCTCGGGTACGGGTAATATGAAATTTAAGATGGAACTTGAGTTTCAAACAGAAAATGGCGTAATCAGAACGCATGCACGACGTTTTTTCACTCCGGAAGAGTTAATTAAAATAATGCGAAGAAACACAGTTCTTCTGTATTATTTACCTGAGGATCCCCAAAAAGTCTATTTAGTGCCAGGCGATATGGAATAAATTCTACGGTGCAGTTAAAGACTAACACAAAATCAGTCTGTCTGAATTCAATAAAAAGCCGCGCCTTGCCAGGGGTGAGTGACGGTTCGAAGGGTATTTAACGTGGCAATCGGTGAAAGTATTGGGGCAATCGTCAGCATTGCCGTTCCCTGTGCACTGATCTACTGGGTTTACCACACCGGTAAAGTGTATGACGATTTTAAAGCGAATGGGATTAAAACCGTTGCGGTTATTACCCACATTAAGCAACTTTCCAGTTCCGGGAGCGGCTCGCCAAAATGCGTTTTTACACTGGGCTTCACCACGCAGGATGGGGTTGAAATCACGACAATGCTGACCCAGGTGGTGGAAGTCGTAGCGTTAATGCGACTGGAGCGTGAGCGTAAAGTCGCCCTCTATTATAAAAAAACGGCTCCGCAAAAAGTCTGGCTGATTGTTAATGATGATACGCAGCAAGATTAACACCTGCGAGGAGGGGTAATGGCGCTTGAGGATTACTCGGCATATTTTATGTACGGTGGGATGGTTGTCACCGTGGCAGCAACGGCTATTTTCTGGTGGTTGGAAAAAAGAGAGGATAGTGAGGTCGCCGGTATCAAACACTGTCTGACCAGTGCTGCATGGCCTGGCGAAGTGTTTGATTCGTATATTGCGTCATGGCAGCAGACCAACGCGCGTTATGGCAATGCGTTTTTTTACGATATCTCTTTCTGCCTCGACGGGGAGGGAAAAATGTTTACGGCTAAAGCATTGGTTAACCCCGGCGAGATGCATTTGCTTAAAAAAGGTCTGGGGATCAGGGTCAAGAAAGGGAGCAAAAACCGTATTGCCGTGATAGCAATTATGTTCGCAGATGCGTAAGCCGTATCGCCTGTCGTGTCTGCAGAGATTTTATTTTTTATCGTTCAGGAATAACTGAAATGGAAACAGTGATGCTGAGCATCAGCATTTTCTTCAGTACTTTCATTTTGTTAGGGTTTATCACGCTTATCGTCGTGATACTGCGTAAAGATGCCAAAAAAGAGAAACTTAAAAACGAGATCCGCGAGCACGGGATTTTGACGCTGGCTACCATCAAACGCGCCTTTAGTCGCTCGGGTGGCAACTCAGGGTATATCAATGCCACGCTGGAACTGGTTTTTGAAACTGAAAAAGGCGAAAAAATCGCCTGTAAAGCGGATACGGTGATTGATGCGATCGCGATGCAGAAATATCAGGCGGGTGAGCAGATCCCATTGCGCTATTTACCAGCCGATCCGCATAAAAATATGCTTGATGTCCCCAGTACGTTTGACTTAATGAAGCGGCACTGATGGCGACGATTAATTATCGCCGCTTTGAAAATGCCAGTAGGCTGTTTAATGATGTAAAGGATTGCCCATTATGATGGAATTTATGGTGCTCGTCGTTGTGCTGATCGCTATCTATTTTTTTTGCAATATCTCCGTTAAGCGGCATGAAAAAATTATCCGCGATGGCAGACCGATTATGGCGACGATTAAAAGTATTCGCCCCGCCGGGAGTGACGGCTCAGGATATATGAATGTGGAATATGTCCTCAATGCTGAAGGTCGGATTCTTAAGAGAAAGGAATCGATTAATCCTCTCTATGCCCCGCAGCTTCAGCCGGGTATGACCATAAAAATCATGTATGTGGACGAGAAACATTATGTACTGATGTTTAATGAACAGGCGTGATAATCGCCCGTCCATATCACATCCGATGCCATGAACCGACCGCGCGGTCGGTAGCACGTTGAGTTGAGAAACTATGGAAATCGTTGCGTATGTTCTCGCAGCCCTCTGCCTGTTACTGGCGTATGTGCTGTTTTATTTTCTCCTGCGGAGTGTGAAAAGGCAGGGCGACGACTACCGGATGCAAAAAAACTGGCTGGGACTGGCCAGGTCCGGTGGCGCCACTGAAACGGTGCCGGGAAAATTACTGCACTGGAAAAAAACGGCCGCCATCAAAGGCAACGATCATTATTATATTTTGACCTTTACCGCCACGTTGTCGCGCCGACAAAAGCGTTATCGCGCCGCTGCCGTGCTTTCCACTACGGACGCGGCAACGCTCACTGTGGGGTTGCCTGTTGTCGTGAAATACAGTACACAGTCTCCGAAAAAGATGGCCGTTGTTGCCGTAAACACGTCCGTAGCGCCCGGTGACGATGGCAAACCACCTCAGGATAATCAATAAGCGAACGAGCAATGTCGACAGACCGCTGATCCCCGGTGGTCGGTAAAGTGCCTGCGCGTCCGGGCGCTGATGAGAGGGCATAATGGTTAATATTTCCGGGCTTCTGGTGTTATTGGTTGCGACGCTCCTTATTATCTCCCTGTGGGTGTACCGCAGGCGTACTGTCGCGCCAAAAGGGGAAGCCTTACTGATTGAGGAGTGTATTGCGCAAAGTAGCTGGCACGGACCATTGCGGGAAGCGCAGCTGGAATCGTGGCAGCAAACCGATGCAATGCATCAATCCGATCACTATTTTATTCTCACTTTTACCCTGGAAATTGCCCGACAGAAGCAACAAAAATCGGCGGCATTTATCATCAGAAGCGCCGATGTTGGGCTGTTAAAACGCGGAGTAACAGTGCTGGTGAAATACCAGGGATTACATGCTAAACGAATTGCAGTAGTAGAAGTCCTTTTTAATGAGAAATAACAGACGATGATAATGGAATACCTGCATTACCTTAAATACCTTGTTTATATCTTCCCGCTGGGGATTGTGTTGGCGATAGTCCAGTCCTCAATTCGCAATAAAAAAGAGGGGGCTCTCAAACAGATCATTGATACCGACCCGGTGTATATCGACGCGCGAGTCACCCGCATCGTACCCGGTACACCCACGGCGAATGGTATCGTTTGTGTCCAGATGGACTATGAATTTGTCGATGAAAAGGGGAGAAGCTTCGGCAATAAGAATGTCGAGGCGACGCTGAAAACCATGGAGTTGTATGACTACAACGTGGGTGCCAGTGTGCCAGTAAGCTACTGCCGTCACGATCCGGAAAAAAATAAACTGCTGTTGCCGACCATTCTTTCTGCGTAATGGCTCATGACGTCTTTTTCTGGTTCGCGTAGGTGAGCGTGCCGTTGACGCACCCGTCAAAAATAACTTTTCTGCAGGATGTTTATGTCGGTATGGATTGAGTACCCGTTGGTGATTGGCATTGCGCTGAGCGTACTGGCGCTGGTGCCGATGTGGTTAACGCTGAAGGGAGATAAAAAATCGCTGACCCGGATACGTGACTGGAAATTACGCGATTCATGGCAGGGTGAAACGATCACCACGCTGGCCGAAACATGGCAACGCACTGAGACAAAATTTGGCGACGACTATTTTTATGATTTTTTCTTCAGTGCCAGCCTTAATAATATTCATCAACAGTGGTGCGCCCGTGGAATAGTTGAGCCGGACCAAATCCACAAGCTTAAAAAAGGCATCACGATTACGGTGAAATACAGTACGGACAGGCCTCCCCGACTTGCTGTTACCCATATTCATTTCTCGTGATAATGCCGTGATGTCATATAAACGCGCATTACACTTCGTAAACTGCACACGCATAAGATTAATCTTCCTAAGGACGTAATATGAAGATTATTAAACCGCTGCGACTGAGCGTATTGAATCGACCGTTCCGTCTGCGGGGGCAAAACCATCTGGGCGTTTCGGTACTGGCGCTTGCCGATATGAGCGCTACGCCACAACTCCGACCCGAAATAGAACTGTGGCAACTGGCCGCCAGCGAACTGCAAACCAGCGGTGGTGTACTTGATATGGCCATGCCGAAAGCCCGGGCCGAGTTCCTGGCCACCGGTTACGCCTATACGCATCACCAGCAGGATAAAACCGCCTGTGCGGTACGCGTTGAGGTCGACAACCTGGGCAAGACCCTGGCGGTAACCGGCGATCGGTACTGGGCGGGATCGCGCCCGACGGCCGCGCAGCCCTTTGACGAAATGCGCCTTGACTGGAGCCGGGCTTACGGCGGGGAAGGTTATGAAGAAAACCCGCATGGCATTGGCGCGGTGGTAGAAAACCATAACGGTACGCAATACCGTCGCTTGCCCAATATCGAAGCGCTACAGGATCGCATTCTCTCACCGCGTGCAAAACCTGAGCCGGCCGGTTTCGGGCCGCTGGATCTGACGTGGCCGCGTCGCTTTCGTCGCATGGGCAAAAATTACGACGCGCACTGGTTACAACATGATTTCCCGGGTTTTGCGCCAGACATCGACTGGCGTGTGTTTAACGCAGCCAGCCCCGATCAGTGGTGGGAGGATCGCGATACTCTCCCGCCGCAGGCGGCATGGCGTATCTGGAATATGCACCCGCAAAAACACCTGCAGGAGGGGACACTACCCCCGTGGCAGGCGCGCTGCTTTATACAACGCCAGCGCGGCGATGAGATCCTGTTTGAAGAGATTGGATTGCGCGCCACCACGGTGTGGTTTTTTCCGCACATGGAACAGATGGTGCTGATCTGGCAGGGCAACCAGCGGATCAATGAAGATGATGCTGCCGACGTGTTGCAACTGATGCCGGCACTGGAGAAAACCGGCGCGACGCGTTCCGTTAACCACTACCGAAAAGTCCTGACCCAGCGGCTGGATAAAGAAAAAGGGGCCTTGTTTGCCTTTCGTGAAAAGGATCTGCTGCCGGAAGAGGTGATTGGACCCTGGATCGACAGCGAGGTGCAGGAAACGCCCAGCCCGATGCGGGAAAACCAGTACAACCGCGCCATGCAATTACGTGAACAGCATCGTGCCCGGCTTGAAGCACAGGGCCATGACGTCAGTGAAATGCTGGAGCCTTTCGAAGAACCGGCTATGCCGAAACTTGAAGATCTGCCTGAATTTATTGAGCAGATGGAGCGTAAAGCCGCTGAGATGCAGCAGCAGGCCGAGGTGCGTAAAGCCGAAATGGAGGCTCGCTATCCGGAAATCGCAGCGCAGGATAACCGACCCCGCGGCCCGGAGTCCATGTTGCGTATGCAGGAGTTACTGGCGCGTAATAACAGCCAGCTCAGCGACAAGAAACTGGCACAGAGCCGCGAAGCACTGCACAAACTCTACCTGATGTCGGTAGCGCAACAACCCCCCGCGATTAAACTGACCGGGGATATCGCGCTGATCATTCGCCAGCGGGCAGAACGCACCCTGGCCCAGGGCGGGGACTTCAGCGGCCTGGATCTCACCGGGGCAGACTTCTCTGGCCTGGATCTGCGTGGTGCGAATTTTCGCCATGCGTTGCTGGAGTGCGCCAGTTTGCGCGATTGTCAGCTCGATGGCGCGGACTTCACGCAGGCAATGCTGGCGCGCACGGATTTGACAGGGGCGTCACTACGCGATTGTTGTTTTAACAATGCCAGCCTGGCGCTTGCGCAATGCCATGAAACGGTCTTTTACGGCGCCACGTTTACCGAAACCGACATCACCGGGGCGTTATTTGAGGCTTGTGACTTCAGCCACGCCCATATGGTGGGCTTGTTATTACGTGAAACAGGATTCAGTGACTGCCGGTTCCACCACGCACAGCTTGATAATTGCGTGTTTATGGAGCTGACATTGCCGAAGCCGGACTTTAGCCATGCGCGGATGATAAAAAGCAGCTTTATTAAATGTGAACTGCAGAGCGCCAGCTTCGCGCAGGCGCACCTTGAGAGCTGCTCATGGGTGGAAAGCCAACTGTCGCAGGCAATATTTGCCGGCGCAACGCTGGTGACCTGTGCTGTCGCGTCTGGCGGGACGCTGGCCACTGCCGATTTTACCGGTGCGCACCTGAAGCAAAGTAACCTGCGCCAGGCGGTGCTAACGGGCGCGGCATTTACCCGCGCGCGGCTGGATAACAGCGATCTCAGCGAAGCGCAGTGCGAAGGTGCCGATTTTCGCGGTGCCACCCTGACCGGCAGCCTGTTTATGCGCACGGATTTTCGTCGCGTGCGTTTTAACGATGCCAACCTGATGGGCGCGATGATGCAAAAAAGTCGGCTTGAGGGTGCCGATCTGAGCGGCGTGAATCTGTTTCGCGCCGATCTGTCACAGTCGCTGACGGACACGCATACCCTTTTTCACGATGCCTATACCAAACGGGTAAAAACCCTGCCGAAGCGTGATGGAGAAGTGATATGAGCGCATTAACCGCGGCAGAGCTGCAACAGAAAATCAAAGGCGGCGAAGCGGTAGCAGAGGTCAACCTCGACGGTTGCGACCTGCGGGGCTGCGACCTTTCCGGCGGGATCTTTCAGGAGGTGTCGCTTCAGGGGGCAAATTTGCAGGCCGCAAACCTGACCGAAACTGTGTTCACCGAATGTATGTTAAACCGGGCCACGCTCTGCGAGGCGCAGTTGCAGGAAACGGTGTTTAACCAGTGTGAACTGCCGCAAGCCACGTTGCGCGGCACCACGCTGGTGCGCTGTGTGTTTAATGAATGCACGCTAAGCGGTAGCGACTTTTCGCACTGCACCTTTGATACCACACAATTTATGCGCAGCCCGCTGGGGAAAAGCCAGTTCAGCCACTCCCGCTTCGATCGCACTATGCTGTTTGAAACCCCGCTTGATGAGGCGCAACTCGACAACAGCCATTACTTGCTGACCACATTTTATGGCATCGATCTTCGGCAGACCGACTTGCGCGGTAGTCAGTTTGAACGGGCCGTTTTTTTTAATTGCGATCAGCGTGGGAAAAACTACGCGCAGCAGCAGTTTACCGGCTGCCAGTTTACCGACAGTCAGCTTGATGGTGCCGATTTTACCGGCGCGCAACTGACACAGTGCAATTTCAAAGGCGCATCGCTTAAACAGGCGCTGTTACGCAAGGTTAACGCCACCCAGGCGCTGTTTATGGAAGCCGACCTCAGCGGTGCGAACGCGCAGTCCAGCCTGTTTGATCAGGCGATATTTGTGGGAGCAACACTGCAGCAGGCCTCGTTTAAACAGAGCCGTTTTTTCCAGAGTGTTCTGCAGCGGGTGCGTGCAGAGCGGGCTGATTTCACGCTGTGCGATTTTACCTACGGTGACTTTTCCGGGGCCGATGTACGCGAAGCGGATTTTCGCGGTGCGGCGTTTTCCCGAACCCGTTTTCATCGTGCCCGCCAGGAGGGGGCGCGTTTTGCCGATCGCAAAGGCATCCTTGAGTACGACGAAGAGCTACTGGCGGCAGAAGCCTGGAGCGCAGAACGCCAAAGCCGAATTTATGGAGACAAAGCATGACCAAGATTAATCACCAACTGGCGCTGGCGGCGATGCCTGCTGGTCAATTCTCCGCCCGCGTCACCCACGGTTTTGAAGACGGCAGTCTGATGGTGGAATGTGAAGGGCGCGGCTGGCACTGTCGACGTGCAGTCAGCTGTGTTATCGCCCCACAGGCTGGCGACACCGTACTGATAAGCGGGGTGGATAACCAGATGTGGTTGTTGGCCGTGCTGGAGCGCGCTAACCCACAATGTGCGGAACTGAGCGTGCCGGGCGATCTGCATATTTGCAGCAGCGGAGCTTTAAGTCTGAGCAGTGAAGCGTTGAAAGTCAGCGCCAGCAAAGGCGACTGTCATATCAGCGATATGAATTACAGTGGCGATCGCGTCTCCGCCTGGGTCACGCTCTCGCGCGTGGTGGGTAAGCGGGCCGAGTCGGTCTGGCAGACGGTCACGCAAATCAGCCAGAGCCTGTTCCGCACTACGCGCCAGACTGAACAGGTGCGCGCAGGGCAACTGGATATAAAAGCCGAAGATTATCTGCGCATGCATGCACATAACACGGTGATCACCTCGAAGGCGATCACCAAAGTCGATTCTGAACAGATCCACATGGGGTGAGGGAGCATTATGTTTGCAAATTGTCAGTTAATGGGGGTGGATCTGGCGTTTCCGGATGTCTGCCTGACCCCGATGCCCGCGCCGACGCCGATTCCGTATCCGGACATTGCGCTGGGGCCAACCGCTATACCGAATGCGCTCAATATTCTGTTTATGGGGATGCCCGCGCACAATATGGCGACCGTGACGCCACTGACCAACGGCGATAACCCGGGCGTTGCGACCGGAGTGGCATCCGGTACGGTGATGGGGCCATCACGGCATCTGACCGGAGCGTTTACCGTGCTGCTGAAAGGCACGCCCGCCACCCGTTTAACCAGTGTCAGTCTGCAAAACTCCACCAACGCGATTGGTATGCGGATTGTGCCGAGCCAGTTCAAAGTGCTGATGCTGGCACCCTAGGTGGTTTTCAGAAAATATGATGAAGACCCAAAGCCTACTCACCGCGCTGGCGCTGGCGATGACTTCTGGCTATTGTTCGGCGCAGTCTCAACACCCTGATTCGCAACCGCTCTGGCAGTTTGCTGAACAGATAAAGGGCACTATTGGGGCTGCGCCTGATTCGCTCAATGCCATCATGAAAACGCCCGTCACCCGGATCAATCCCGACTTTGCCGACAGATTAACTGCCCGCGCGCTTACGCTACCGGGCGGGCCAGGCATCAATAATATCATTATTCGTACGGCTTACGGCAATCCGCAGCAGATTGCCATTGTGACGTTTGATGTGGAAAAAACCTGTATTGCGGTGGACGAGGCGAAACGCCAGTTCCCCGGCTTAAAACTGATGTGGGTGCCGCGCGGCGAATCGATCAACGAGACGTTTTCCTGGGTGGCGCCGATCGATAAAAAAGGCAACGCGATTGGCCTGGGTTTTTCGCAATCGGAGCCCTCCTGCCTGAAAAGTATCGCTATCCGCGACTTCTCCGACGAGATGTCTACCACAAATAGTAGCGTCAGGTAACGGCGCGAGTCGGGTACTATGGCAAAAAAATATTATCAAACAACGAGATGGCTAATTTTTCAGCAATCTCGGGTGTCGATAAGACGATAAGGATACAGGCGAATTATGCACGTTACGGGGCAAGGTAAACGGTGGTTACTCTCTGCGCTGGTGGTCAGCATGTTGCTGGGCTGCTGTGGCAGCGCGTCGGCGACGGTAGCGCTGAATCAATACGATAAACCACAAACAGTGGCAGGCATTGCCAACAATCAAGAGGTGCAAGCGCAACTGAAAAGCCTGCTCGGCAATGAATACGATGCCTTTATCCTTAACTATGATGTTTACGGCGAGCCCAAATACACCGCCGACGGCGGGTTAATGGTTGAAGGCTGGTTACAACACTTAGCACAGGAAAACGCCTCGGTTTTTATTCTCTATCCTGATGGTAAGCTTTTTGCAGCATGGATATCACCTGACAGCAACCAGCTTTACTACCGAACCAACAGTGCTGAGCAGGCCATCAATCGCGATATCCAGCAATGGGCCAGCCGCTTCGAGGATAAGATTTTGCTGGCAGCACCACAGCCAGCAGCGTTGGATTTTAGTGGGATGTGGCAAGGCGCAGATCAGGATGCTTCCACCTTCACCCTGAGGTTAACGCAGCAGGGCAACCAGCTCTCCGGCACCGTCTGTTTTATTACCCGGCAGGGCAACCGGATCGATTGCCCGGAGCAGGGCGACACGAATGTGCATGGCGAGATCGCCAATAACCGTGCGATGCTGACCTTTAATTCCACCTTTGGCGGTATGAATGGCAAGGCTGAGGTCGTGATAACAGGCGACAAGATGCAGTGGCGAATGACGCAGCCACCCGTTGGCGGTGAGTATTATGCGCCTGAAAGCTATACGCTGGTCAAAACGCCGGAACATAAAGGCGCATCAACCCGTTTGTTGAGCACCAATAAGTTCACTATTGCTATCCGTAATAACTGCGGTGAGTTTGCCGCGCCTTGCGATAGCGTGGACTATATTGGAACGCGTAACAGCGACCGCAGCCAGATCACGCTGAAAGGGAAAACACTATTGGGTAGCGTCGGTCAGGTCATTGGCGCAGAGTTCAATAATGGTAATGTCACCTACCGGGTAAATTATGCGCCGCCGCAGCTGGTGGTATTGCAGGGCGAGAAAATTCTGGTCAATCAACCGGCAAACTGGCTTAAATAATTCCTTATCTCAGTAACATACTTTCAACGGTGGCAGGTTATGACCAAAGGTTTTCTCGTTTCAGTCTCGCTGTTACTGGCCGTTTCAGGCATCGCGCAAGCGCAAGCTCCCCTGAGCGATCACGATTTTACTGTACAGCTGAATCAACAGACTGTTGCACTGGGCCAGGCGTGGAATGATGCGCTTAGCGCCTCTTTAGGGGAAACCACCTACGACGGTTTTGTTGGTGAAGTTCCGTTTGGCGACGCCAGTTACAAGTTTTACCGTCATAACTTTGATGGCTTCGACATCTATAGCGCCAACCTGTGGTGGGATGATCAGGGTAAAAGCGTCGACAGCTATATTATCGGGCAGATCACCCTGCACAGCCCGACGCTGCGCACCGCGCGCGGTGTAGGTCCTGGCAGCACAAAAGAGGCCATTATCAACAGCTATGGCCCCGGTGAAACCGATAACAGCGACGGAAGTGAATGGATCAGTTATTCGTTTAACAATAAGCATCTCGCTTTCTCGGTGGTGAGCGGGAAGGTCGATAGCATCAATATCAATTTTGATGATGATTAAGCGCTGAACAGCCAGTCATTGTCATCGCCTGGCGCTGTAGTCCGTTTTGATAAGGGATCACGTTATGTTAATGCTCTGCCCATTGCATAAAAAAGCGGAATGGACCCGCGTCTCGTGCAAAGTAAAAGCGCTGGCGCAACAGGGCTGCCCGCCAGGCGACTACCAGTTCTGCTACGTTACGGTGCTCGAAATGGATAATGGAGTGGCGACCCGGCAGCTCAGTTACCTTTTTGAAAAAGAGGATGTGATCGCGCTCGGGCTCACCTTTTCCCCTGAAGTGATCATTGTTGACCGCGACAAGACATTAAAACAACAAAACGACCGACAATTGAGCCTGAAGCTGCGGCAAAAACTGGTTACGCTGTGTGATGACTGCTTTTCACCGGTGCAGTTATATCTTAATGCGCAAGGCATATGTGCGCCGGAAGGGCGTAGCGTGGGCTGAAGATGAACACGCGCAGCTGGCAACAGGATCTCGACTACCTTGAAGCCTGGTTTACGCAGATGATCCGCGATCCGCAAAGCCTTGCGGCCATGCGTGCGCTGTTACAGGGATCGCGGGCGCATCAGACCGTCACCATCCGCGCCATTGACAGGCATTTCATGCACTACCGCCAGACGTTCAGGGACTTCTCAGCGCCTTCTGAATCGGAACAGAAAATGTGGCAGGAGTTTCTTAATTACTGGCAATAAAGTGGAAACCACCGTGCCGGCAGTGACGTACCATGGCGTTCGTCGACGGCATACTGTTAATTATTGGCATAAAAAACGGCGGGTTTCCCCGCCGTTTGTTTTTACTTAGCGCTGGTTACAACCTGCGCACTGTTTGTTCTGAATCTGCTGGAAGAAATCATTGCCTTTATCGTCCACCAGAATAAACGCCGGGAAATCTTCCACCTCAATCTTCCAGATCGCCTCCATTCCCAGTTCCGGGTACGCCACGCATTCAAGGCTCTTAATGCTCTGCTGCGCCAGTACAGCTGCCGGACCACCAATACTTCCCAGATAGAAGCCGCCATGTTTGGCGCAGGCATCGGTCACTTGCTGGCTGCGGTTGCCTTTTGCCAGCATGATCATGCTCGCGCCATGCGATTGCAGCAGATCCACATACGAATCCATGCGACCCGCGGTGGTGGGGCCGAGTGAACCCGAAGCATAGCCTTCCGGCGTTTTCGCCGGGCCTGCGTAGTAAATCGGGTGATCTTTAACGTACTGCGGCAGGGGTTCGCCGTTATCAATCAGCTCTTTCAGTTTCGCATGGGCGATATCGCGCGCCACAATAATGGTGCCATTCAGCGATACACGCGTCGAAACCGGGAAGGCGGAAAGCTGGGCGAGAATATCTTTCATTGGCTGATTGAGATTAATTTTCGCCACATTGCCTTCGCCCTGCTGGCGCAGCGCGTCCGGAATGTACTGCCCCGGATTGTGCTCCATCTTCTCGATCCAGATACCTTCACGGTTGATCTTCGCTTTGATGTTACGGTCGGCAGAGCACGAAACCCCCATGCCGATAGGGCAGGATGCACCGTGGCGTGGCAGGCGGATCACGCGGATATCATGGGCGAAATATTTCCCGCCAAATTGTGCGCCCAGCCCCAGGTTCTGGGCCTCTTGCATCAGTTCCTGTTCCAGCTTCACATCACGGAATGCCTGACCATGCTCGTTCCCTTCCGTCGGCAGACCATCGTAGTAACGGGTTGACGCCAGCTTCACGGTTTTCAGCGTGGATTCCGCTGAGGTGCCGCCGATGACGAAGGCGATGTGGTAAGGCGGGCAGGCTGCCGTACCGAGGGTGCGCATTTTTTCGACCAGGTAGTTTTTCAGTTTTGCCGGCGTGATAAGGGCTTTGGTTTCCTGATACAGATACGTCTTATTGGCGGAACCGCCGCCTTTCGCAATGCACAGGAATTTGTACTCGTCGCCATCCACACTATACAGATCGATCTGTGCGGGCAGATTGGTGCCGGTATTCACTTCTTTATACATATCCAGCGGCGCGTTCTGCGAGTAGCGCAGGTTATCTTCGATATAGGTGTTATACACCCCGCGCGCGAGTGCTGCTTCATCACCGCCGCCGGTCCACACGCGCTGACCTTTTTTCCCCATAATAATTGCGGTGCCGGTATCCTGGCAGGTCGGCAGCACGCCTTTGGCGGCGATTTCGGAGTTACGCAGGAATTGCAGCGCAACGTATTTATCGTTTTCGCTCGCTTCGGGGTCGTGCAGAATAGCGGCTACCTGCTGCTGGTGGGACGGACGCAGCATGAATGACGCATCGTGGAACGCTTGTTGCGCCAGCAGCGTCAGCGCTTCGGGTTCAACTTTCAGGACCGGCTGACCATCAAAATCGGTAAGCGAAACATGTTCGCGACTCAGTAGGTAATATTCCGTATTGTCTTTCGCCAGCGGGAACGGATCCTGATAAACAAAGGGTTTGTTCGACATAGCTCTCTACTCCATAAAATAAAACCGCCGGGAAAGCCCGACGGTTATGAATCAGAACATCATGGAAATCCACGGATAACCAATCAACAGCAGGGCAGCGAGGAAGATCGCGCCGAAGATGGTGCCCAGACGCCAGTAGTCTTTTGTTGGCAGATAGCCGCTACCGTAGTAAATGGGGCTTGGGCCAGTACCGTATGGGGTGATGATACCCATCACGCCGAGCGAGGTGCACAGCACCAGCACCACCACTTCCATATTGATGCCAGGAATGGTGGCGGCAATGGTCAGCATGGCTGGCAGCAGTGCCGTGGTGTGCGCGGTAGTACTGGCAAACAGGTAATGCAGCAGGTAGAACGCCAGCAGCAGAACGATAGTCGCCATCCCCGGAGAGATACCGCCCATCAACACGCCACCTTCTTTACCCAGCCAGGCGATAAAGCCAGTAGACGAGAGGCCATCGGCCAGCGCAACCAGGGTGGCGAACCAGACGAAGGTGTTCCAGGCCGGCTTGTTGCTGGTGATGTCATTCCAGGTCAGTACGCCGGTCCACAGCATCAGCACCACCACTAACAGCGCCGCGAGTGCAGGTTCGATAAAGTCGGCGGCAAAAATCCACATCAGCAGCGCGCAGCAGACAAACACCAGCAGCAGGATTTCGTTACGGGACATTTTGCCCAGTTTTTCCAGCTCACGACTCGCCCACAGCGGCACTTCATCATTCACCTTCACTTCCGGTGGGTAGAACCAGTAGGCCAGCAGCGGCATAGTCAGGATAAGCAGCACCCCCAGCGGCAGGAAGGCGATAAACCACGAACCCCACGAGATACTAATGCCCACCGTGCTTTTCACCAGCGCCAGCGCCAGCAGGTTCGGCGCGAGAGCGGAGAGAAACATGGAGCTGGTGATACAGGCAGCGGTGATCGCCACCCACATCAGATATGAGCCGATGCGGCGCGCGCTTGGATCGTTCGGTTTGGAACCATACAGCGGCGGCAGGTTGGCGATAATCGGGTAGATTGTCCCGCCGCTACGTGCGGTGTTAGACGGGGTGAACGGTGCCAGCAGCAGATCGGCGAAGGTAATCGCGTAGCCGAGCGTAAGGCTGCGGCGACCCAGATATTTCACCAGAATCAATGCCAGACGACGGCCAAACTGCGTTTTGTCGTAACCGGCGGCAAACATAAAGGCGCCAAAGATAAGCCAGACGGTTGAGTTACCGAAACCACTGACCGCCCATTTAAAAGACTGTCCGGCCATTTTGAATTTCGGGTCAGCCAGTTGTTCCGGGCTGAACAGCACCCACTGGCTGCACAGGGCGATGATCACCACCCCGGTCATCCCGATCACCGCGCCGGGTAACGGTTCGAAAATCAGACCCACAATAACGCCAACGAAGATGGCGAAGTAATGCCAGGCGTAAGGGGGCAAACCTTCAGGGACAGGAACAAATAGCAGGAGTACTGCCACCACGATCGGCAGTGCCATCATTAGCAGGCGGTTTTTATTTCCAGCCTTTGCACTGGCTGCGCTGGCAGACGGTGCGGTTGTTGTTTTCTCTTTCATAATGAGCATCTACAAGTAGTTAAAAATTCGTTGTCGTTGAGGAACAGTGGCTTCGGTTAATTTAGTTACAAAAGCTTTTTTTAGTTATTAAACGCCTGCTTTTTTATTCCGGGTGCGATTACTTAACGCCAATCTATACGCGTTAAATTAAAAAATCTTTGTATTTCTATATTGCTCTCACACGCAATAATACCTTTGATTGAGATCAAAAAAATGAAAAGGCGAGCGCTTTTTTTAATGCTTTTGATACCCACATAGAGTTATGGGGTTATCGGGTTAAAAAACCGCTAAATGTTAATTAATTGTACTGATAATAAATCTCATTAAAGTGACTGTTTAATTTATATTGTTGAAATTAATCGTTATTTTTAATAGTGAAAAGACGTTTCATTTATTGGTGTGGTAATCATGATGTTACGGGTAATTAATGGTGTGTGAATGCTTTATTTAAAAATGATAATACGCTGGAGGTAGCTGTGTTATGTGGGGTATTAAATAGTTTATTAACTAACGTAATTAATTTGGTAAGTAAAATTCTCGGTATATTAAATACATGACATAAGGATAAAGAAACATAACCAGAAATAATATCCGTCACCGAATTCTGAATTTTAATTTTAAGACTTTGGAGTTTTATTATGACCCGCAACGAACGCATTCTCAGCCCCTTTACATTACCGAATGGCGCAGAACTGAAAAATCGTTTGTTAATGGCGCCCATGACCACCTGCACCGGATATTTCGACGGTACGGTCACCAGTGAGCTGGTGGAGTATTATCGTGTCCGTGCCGGGAGTATTGGCGCCATTATTGTTGAGTGCTGTTTTGTCGACGATCTTGGTCTGGCATTTCCTGGCGCTATCGGCATTGATAATGATGAAAAAATTGCCGGACTGGCGAAAATTGCCGCGGCCATTAAAGCGGAAGGTTCAAAAGCGCTGCTGCAGATTTACCACGGCGGACGCATGGTAGAGCCGAAGCTGATTGGCGGTCGCACGCCGGTTGCTCCAAGCGCCATTGCCGCGCCACGCGAGGGTGCAGCGACCCCGGTTGCGTTGACCACGGCTGAAGTTGAAGCAATGGTGGTGAAATTCGGTGAGGCGGTTCGCCGCGCCATTCTGGCCGGTTTCGACGGTGTCGAAATTCACGGTGCCAACACCTACCTAATTCAACAATTTTTCTCGCCAAACTCTAACCAGCGTGACGACGAGTGGGGCGGCAGCCGCGACAACCGTGCGAAATTTCCGCTGGCAGTACTGGACATCACCCACAAAATGGCCCGCCAGTATGCCGATGACGCCTTTATTATTGGCTACCGTTTCTCTCCGGAGGAGCTGGAAGTCCCGGGTATCCGCTTTGACGACACCCTGTTCCTGCTGGAAAAACTGGCGGCGCGCGGTGTCGATTATCTGCACTTTTCTGTCGGGTCGGCACTGCGTTCCTCTATTAACGACACCTGCGATCCTACGCCACTGATCGATAAATATTGCGCTCTGCGCTCCGACACGCTGGCGCAGGTGCCGGTAATGGGCGTTGGCGGCGTAGTTAACGCCGAAGATGCTGAGCAGGGACTGGATCACGGCTACGATTTGATGGCCGTCGGGCGTGCCTGCATTGCCTATCCTGACTGGGCTGCGCGTATTGCCAGCGGTGAGAATCTGGAGCTGTTCATCGACAGCACGCAGCGTGAAGCGTTGAACATTCCTGAGCCGTTGTGGCGTTTTTCGCTGGTAGAAGCGATGATCCGCGATATGAGCATGGGCGCGGCGAAATTCAAACCCGGCGTGTACGTTGAAACGGTGCTGGATGATGTGAATGAACTGGTTTTCAACGTCAGCCTGGAAACCGACCGCATTGTCGATATTGAACTGGCCTCCAGCCCGGTGCAAACGGTGGAATTCACCAGCAGTTTTGAAGAGATCCGCGGCCGTATTCTTGACGCCAATACTCCACATGTTGATGCCATCTCCGGCGCGACCAGCCAGAGTGAAGCAGTGAAAAAAGCCGTGTCGAAGGCGATGATCAAATCCAGTAAAGCGCGGGTCGCGGAAGAGGGCGGCGCACCTTCTGGCCCGAAAAGCTATGACGTCGTGGTGGTAGGCAGCGGCGGCGCCGGGCTGGCGGCAGCGATTCAGGCGCATGACGAAGGTGCCAGCGTACTGATTGTGGAAAAAATGCCGACCATCGGCGGTAATACCATTAAAGCGTCTGCCGGGATGAACGCCGCAGAAACGCGCTTCCAGCGCGTGAAAGGGATTCAGGATAACAAGGAACTGTTTTATCAGGAAAGCCTGAAAGGCGGCGGCAACAAAAACAATCCGGCGCTGCTGCAACGCTTTGTTGAAAATGCGCCAGAAGCGATTGAGTGGCTTGCGTGTCGCGGCATTATGCTCAACGACATCACCACCACTGGCGGCATGAGCATTGACCGTACGCACCGCCCGCGTGACGGGTCGGCTGTGGGGGGCTACCTGATCAGCGGTCTGGTGCGCAACGTGACCAAACGCGGCATTGATGTGATGCTGGACACCTCCGTAAACGACATTCTGTTTAGCGAAGGGGAAGTGAGCGGCGTGCAACTGCTGACCGATGAGCAAGAGAGCATCACCGTGCAGACGACAAGTGTTATCGTCGCCACGGGCGGCTTTAGCGCCAACAGTGCGATGGTGGTTAAATATCGTCCTGATCTGGAAGGCTTTGTCACCACCAACCATAAAGGCGCGACCGGCAGCGGCATCGCCTTGCTGGAACGTATTGGTGCAGGCACCGTCGATATGGGGGAAATTCAGATCCACCCGACGGTTGAGCAGAATACCTCTTATCTGATTTCAGAATCGATTCGCGGTGGCGGTGCCATTCTGGTCAGCCAGCAGGGCAACCGTTTCTTCAACGAGATGTCGACCCGCGATAAAGTCTCCGCGGCGATCATCGCACTGCCAGAGCATTACGCCTACATCGTGTTTGATGAGCATGTTCGAGCCAAAAACAAAGCGGCCGACGAGTACATTGCCCGCGGGTTTGTGACCAGCGCCAGCTCACCGCGCGAACTGGCGGACAAACTCGGTATGGATATGCATGCGTTTCTTGCCACGCTGGAGCGTTATAACGGTTTTGTGGAAAAACAGCATGATGACGACTTCGGTCGTACCACCGCGCTACGTGCGCCGATCAACGAAGGCCCGTTCCACGCAATCCAGATTGCGCCTGGCGTGCACCACACCATGGGTGGGGTGACAATCAACACCCAGACCGAAGTGTTGAATACCGCCCGGCAGGTGATCCCCGGTGCCTATGCAGCAGGGGAAGTGGTGGGCGGGATCCATGGCGGTAACCGTATAGGGGGTAACGCCGTGGCCGATATCATCATCTTCGGTACCCTTGCCGGGCATCAGGCTGCGGTTCGCGCAAAACGCAGTTAACATCGTGCTACACTTCAGGCCTGCCATGTGCAGGCCTGAATGTTTACGCGCCGTCAGCCAGTCCGTAAGGAGAAACCGATGTCTGATAATCCTGTCTGGAGTTACTCTGCGGTTCTGATGGGGTCACCTGTCCTGCTAAAACTCTTTTCTCCCAATCCAGCCCTTGCTTCCCGCGTGTTTTCGTTAATCAAAAAATACGAAGATCTTTTTACCGTTAATCGCACACCCTCGCAGGTGATGGACATTAACCTCGCGGCCGGGCGTCATCCGGTTCATGTCAGCCGCCCGGTATATGAACTGATCAAATGTGCCAGGGACGCCAGCGTATGGCCAAATAGCACATTTAATCTGGCGATTGGTCCGCTGGTGAAACTGTGGCGCATCGGTTTTCAGGGTGACCGCGTGCCTGCCGCCAGTGATATTGCTGCACGTTTGCGTATTACCCGCCCACAAGACGTGGTGCTGGATGACGTCGCCGGCACCGTGTTTCTGGCGCAACCGGGAATGGAGATCGATCTTGGCGCGATTGCTAAAGGCTTTATTGCTGATCGCGTACGTAATGACCTTCACCAGCAAGGCGTGAGTGAAGCGTTGATCAATCTTGGCGGTAATGTACAGACACTCGGCACGCCACACGGCGCCTGGACAATCGGCGTGAAAAAACCGTTCGCCGGGGCAGACGCGCTGGTGGGAACGATCGATGTTGTGAACAAATCGGTGGTGACGTCCGGTACGTATGAGCGCTATTTTGAGCAGGACGGCAAACGCTGGCACCATATTCTCGATCCGCGCACCGGCTACCCGCTGGAGAATGAGCTGGACAGCGTGACCGTGATTTCCAGCGACTCGCTTGATGGCGATATCTGGACCACCCTGTTGTTCGGAATGGGCGTGGAGCAGGGGTGCGCTGCGCTTCGCCAGCGTGAGGACATTGACGCGATCTTCGTGACCAAAAACCGCGACATTATCCTCTCTTCGCAGCGGCAATTCCGCTTTACGCAAACGGACGACAGCTACCGGGTTACTGACTGTACTGCTTAAGCAGACTGTATTGCTCGGCAATCAACTGATAGCGATACACCGGGCGCCCCGTTGCACCGTAGTGAATGGTGGTATAAAGAATATTGATTTGCGCCAGCCAGATCAGGTACTTACGGCAGGATACGCGAGAGATATTTACCGCGCTGGCCAGTTCATCGGTAGAAAACTCAATGCCCGGATGGGCATCAATCCACTGACAAATGGTGCGCAGCGTTTGCGCGGTTAACCCTTTCGGCAGCTTACGCGTGTCGGCCACTTCCGGTGCGTTGCCATGCAGCAGGCGATCAACGTCGGATTGCTCGTAATAGGGCTGGGCATCCATCTGCTTGCGTTTCTCGCGCCAGGTGGTCAAGGCTTCTTCAAAGCGCGGGAACTGGAAGGGCTTAATCAGGTAATCAACCACGCCATAATACAGCGAGGTTTGAATGGTGTTGGCGTCGGCGGCTGAAGTGATCATTATCACGTCGATGGCACGCCCCGAGGCGCGAAGGATCGGCAGCAGATCAAGGCCGCTATCCTGTTGCATATAAACGTCCAGCAGGACTAAATCGATGGACAGCCGTGGATCGTTCACCATCTCCCCGGCCTGACGCAGCGTAGATGCCGTGCCGCAGCACTGGAAACCGGGTATCTGTGTCACATACATCCGGTTCAGTTCGGCTACCATGGCATCATCATCAACGATTAATACATTTATCACGCGGTCTTCCTTTCACTATCCCAGGGGAGATGGACAAAAAATTGGGTGAATACGCCGGGTTCTGACTCAACGGATAACGTGCCGCCAAGTTCGCTAAGTTGCTGGCTGGCAAGAAACAGCCCCACACCCCGGTTATCGCCTTTGGTTGAAAATCCTTTACGGAAAATCATCCCGATATGCTCCGGCTCAACGCCCGGCCCGTCATCGCTGACCTCGCCTATCAGCCAGCCATTCTGATAATGCAGTAACAGGCTGACTTCGCCTTCTGCCTGCTGGCTCATGGCATCGAGCGCGTTTTCAATTAAATTCCCCAGCACCGTGACCAGCACAGTCACCTGCCGGGCGTTAGGGTTCTCCGGGACCTGGCTTTCATCGGCCAGGGTCAGCGTAAACCCGCGTTCTTTCGCGCGGTTGATTTTTCCTAACAGGAAACCCGCCACCACCGGCGATTTAATACGGTGCTGGATCGCGCCGATATCAGTTTGGTAATTCTGCGCGGTTTGCAGCACGTAACCCTCGAGCTTGTCGTAGCTTTTCATATTCAGCAGGCCAAGGATCACATGCAATTTATTCATAAATTCATGGGAAGTGGTGCGCAGGGCGTCAACATAATTCACCATCCCGTCCAGACGTTGCAGCAACTGGCTAACTTCGGTTTTATCGCGGAAGGTGCTAATGGCACCAATTACCGCACCCTGACTGCGCACCGGTACGGTATTGCACAGCAGTAGCAAACCATTATGCCCCAGTTCCCGGTCCTGACGTGGCTGGCCCGTTTTCAGCACTTCAAGCAGTTCAGCCATCAACGGGCCGTGCCCGGTTTCACCGGCGGCATTATTGCCGAGCAACATCTGCCGCGCGGCGTGGTTGAGCAGCGTGACGCGACCATCGGCATCAATGGCGATCACCCCCTCTTTTAATGACTGTAACATCGCCTGGCGCTGCTTGAACTGGGCAGAGATTTCATACGGCTCCAGACCGAGTAAAATCCGCTTCAGCACGCGCACCAACTGCCAGGTGCCGAGGGTGCCAATCAGCGCGCTGCACAGCAGGATCCACATACCTGCCCAGCGGCTGCGACTGACTTGCTCGTCCACTTTGCTCAGCGAGATACCAACCGACACCACGCCAATTTGCTGATGGTTGTCATCATACACGGGGGTAAACACGCGTAATGCCGGCGCCAGCACGCCGCGGTTAACCGCCACATTTTCATTGCCTTTTAGCGCGGGCTCCAGATCGTTGCCAATAAAATGCTGACCAATAATCGCGGTATTGGGATGAGAATAACGAATGCCCTGCATATTGGTGACCACCGCAAACAGCAGATCGTTACGCGTTGCCACCGCCTGCGCCAGCGGTTGGATCACATTGCTGTTCGGGGGCAAACGCAGCCCACGCTTGACTTCGGGCGCATCGGCAAGCGTGCGGGCAACGGCCAGCGCCGTCTCTTTTACGCCGTCACGCGTGGCATTGCTGATCTGCCAGAACCACAAAGCAAAGGCCAGCAACAGTACTGAACCGGTGACACTGCAGACCATTAGCGTGACCCGTGTACTGAGTTTCATCGGTCGCTTACGGGGCTTCACGGCGGCGGACGCAAAATCGTTCATAACAAACCCGATTATTAACAACGAGGTATCTATTATCGCCGATAGGGGGCAAATCATAAAGCGATGTAAAAAGATGAAAACTTACAAAAGGTGCCGGGAAGCGTGACCCCATTCTCAGGTCCAACATATAAATAACCTTATAGTGAGTGTGGAACCATTGAGAAGGAGCACTCTATGAGCAGTAAGCCAAACGGTTCGACCCAGGATCGCCGCAACCCTGACACCCGCCATATCGATCGCCTCGCGACCGGGGACATGCTGGCGCTGATGAATCAACAAGATCGGGGCGTCTGCGAGGCCATTGCCGCCTGCCTGCCCGACATCACCCGACTGGTGGACAACGCGAGCGCAACGGCCAACCGTGGCGGGCGAGTGGTCTGTATTGGCGCCGGGGCTTCAGGGCTGGCCGCCGTACGATTTGCCAGCGGATTTGCGCAGGGCGCTACCCACCCGCTGGTCGCGATAATGGCCGGCGGCGACCAAGCGCGTAACGCAGAGCAAAACATGGCCGCGGGCAGTGAAGCGCGCGGTGTTAGCGATCTGCAAGGAATTCGCTTTACTGCGAACGATATGCTGGTGGCGCTCTCGGTCAGTGGAGAAACGCCGTGGATCTGCGGCGCGCTGCGTTATGCCATGTCGCTCGGGGCACGCGTGGCGCTGGTTTGCCGCAACCGTGGCAGCGCGGCCGCACGGCTGGCTGATATTGTGCTGGCCCCCGAGACAGGCGCGGAAGTGATCAGCGGTTTTGCTGAGCCAAAAGCAGAACTGGCACGCCAGCAGATCCTGAATATGCTCGGTACCGGACTGGCGGTGCGCACCGGCCGGGTGTACAGCAACCTGCGGGTCGATATCCAGCCAACAGACACCCATTGGGCTGAACGCCAAATCGCAGTCGTGATGGCCGCTGCGCAGTGCAGCCGCGAGCAGGCGAAACAGGCACTCTCTGCCAGCGACGGCGAGGGTCGCGCGGCGATTTTAATGCTGCTTTCCGGGTTGAGTGCCGGGCAGGCGAAGTTGTTACTGGCAGAAAACCATCACCATCTACGCATTGCGCTGCGCGAAGCCAATGTGCAGGCGGCAGCGTTATAATCTTCCTGCACCGCCCGTTCAGCCGTTGCGCTGACGGGCGGTTACATTCCTTTTCTTTTCCAATATGGCGAAATAAAGGGCGAAATTATTTCCCGCTTCGCAATAACAAGCTGTTTGATATTCTGGCAATTTAAAAGAAATTACAGATTAATTAATTCCACACAAAATAAAGAAGCTCTTTTTTTAATTAAAAAAAGCAACCACACTTTAATCGCAAGAATTGTCAAAATTGTGAATGATATTTTAAAAGAAGGTAAAAGTGCGTTAATATATGCCTTCTCGAATCACAGAATGCTATTTCATTTATCAAAATGCCTGCTATGAAAAAGACAACAACTTCGCTGACCGCGATCGCCATGCTGGTCGTTTCTGCGACCTCTGCGTATGCGGAAGAGACCCAAAAAACCGACTTTCTGCTGATTGGCGGCGGTATCATGAGCGCCTCTCTGGGCACCTGGCTGCAAGCGCTGCAACCAGAGTGGAAGCAGGTGATGGTCGAAAAACTAGACGGTGTCGCGCTGGAATCGTCGAACGGCTGGAATAATGCCGGTACCGGTCACTCAGCCAATATGGAACTGAACTATACGCCGGAACGCCCGGACGGTTCGATTGATGTGAGCAAAGCGCTGGAAATTAACGAACAGTTTATGATTTCCCGCCAGTTCTGGTCAGCCCAGGTGAAACGCGGTATTTTGAATAACCCGCATGCCTTTATTAATTCTACCCCGCATATGAGTTTTGTCTGGGGCGATAATGTGAATTATCTGGCCAAGCGTTATGCCGCATTGCAGCAAACAACCTTATTCCAGGGAATGAAATTCTCCACCGACCATCAGCAAATTAAACAATGGGCACCGCTGGTCATGGAAGGGCGCGATCCGCAGCAAAAAGTGGCCGCAACCTGGACCCCGGTCGGCACCGATGTTAACTACGGCGAAATCACCCGCCAGCTGGTCGGCAGCCTGAAAAAAAGCAACAACTTCTCACTGCAGACCTCTTCAGAAGTCACCGACTTTAAACGCAATGCTGATAACTCCTGGCATGTGACGATCAAAGACGTGAACAATGGCAACGAACACGCTATTGATGCCAAATATGTCTTTATTGGCGCGGGCGGCGGTGCGCTGAAACTGCTGCAAAAAACCGGTATCCCGGAAGCGGATAACTATGCCGGCTTCCCGGTTGGTGGCTCTTTCCTGATGACGGAAAACCCGGCCATCACCAGCCAGCACATGCAGAAAGTCTACGGTCAGGCTTCGGTAGGTGCACCGCCAATGTCCGTGCCGCACATTGATGCCCGTTTTATTGATGGTAAACGCGTGGTGCTGTTTGGGCCATTCGCCACCTTCTCGACGAAATTCCTTAAACAGGGCTCTTTCTTTGATCTGCTGAGCACCACCACCACCAGCAACTTCATGCCGATGACCCACGTTGGCCTGGATAACTTTGACCTGGTGAAATATCTGGTGAGCCAGGTCATGCTGAGTGATGATGACCGCTTCGAGGCGCTGAAAGAGTACTATCCGAATGCGCGTAAAGAGGACTGGAAACTGATTCAGGCCGGCCAGCGCGTGCAGATCATCAAAAAAGATGAAGAGAAGGGCGGCGTGCTGAAACTGGGTACCGAAGTCGTCGTCGATCAGCAGAAAACCATTTCAGCCTTGCTGGGTGCTTCGCCGGGCGCGTCCACCGCTGCACCAATTACGTTAAATGTGATCAAGAAAATGTTCCCTGAACAGTTCAAATCTGCCGAGTGGCAGAACAAGATCCATGAAATCGTACCGAGCTACGGCCAGGAGATGAATGGTAATGTGGCGCTGACGCAGCAGGTGTGGGATGACACCGCCGCCACGCTGCAGTTGACCAAACCGCCGGTCATTCAGATGAACGACCAGAACACCACCCCGCAAGCGAAGCCTGCGCAGGAACAACCTGCCTCCACGCCACAGCATGATATGGCGCTGTAAATAAAAAAAGCCTCTGGAAACAGGGGCTTTTTTATTATTGAGCGCAGTATAGTTTCCTCCGCAATTATTACGTTTTTTATTGTGTGGTTATTATTCAGCACACGCAGAAAATATATCGCTGGCAGAGGATTGCTCCCTGTTAGGAAAGACTCTATATTCAGTGTGGGTGCAATAAGAACTTTCCTGATTTGGCTGATCTAATAAATTGACCTGACAGATTTTTCTGCAAAGAAAATAATAAGCGTGCTTTCTTTCTATCTTCAGTAGCCAGGGTTAATCACGAATTTTTTGCGTTCTGGTGCATTTTGTATCAGGCATTTTTTATGCCTGAGCAGTTTGCCTGTGGGTGAAGAACCAATGCTCCTGCCGTCGTATAAAAAATAAAACTGTTAAACAGTTAATCATACTCTGGAGTAAAAATGATGACTCGCGCCTTTCCTGTCAAACCGCTGATGCTGGCGGTTTCCGCCGCCCTCGCGTCTATGTGTGCCGCTAACGCTTTTGCGACCAGCGGTTCTGTTACTGTCACCGGTACGGTGAGCGATTACACGGTAACTTCGTCGGAAAACTATGACGCCTTTGTGATCAGCAATACCGGTATCATCAATGGCAGCAGTACCGGTCTGAATACTTCGGGTACGCTGGGTACCTTGCAAAACAATAATACCATCACCGCGGGGTACTATGGCGTTCAGAACCAGGGCTCGATAACGATCCTCGACAATATCGGCACCATTAATAGTGACCGTGCGTATGGCATTCTTAATAATGGCACTATCGGCGTAATTAATAATACTGGTTTAATTCATGCCGGTTGGGGTTATTCGCTGGTGAACCAACAAGGCACCATCGGGGCGATAAATAACAGCGGTGTTATCAGTGCCGGAACCATTAACGGCTCGGCGATTATTAATAACGCGACCATGGGGCTGCTGACCAACTCCGGTACGGTGATTGGCAATATTGTTTCCTCTTCAGGTATGTCGATTGCCGGGGGGACTGGCGGGACGATCGGTACGCTGACCGGTTACACGCCTGGCACCACCCTGGCTACCGGGCTGATTAACATCTCCAGTGGCGATCTGAATTTTGTCTCCGGAGACTTGCTGCTCAACGACAACGTGACTTTAGCCTCCGGCACCCTCTACAACAGCGGTGCCGGGCTGTATGTGTCTAACCCCATTACCCTTTCCGGTAATTATGATCAGGCCGCCGCAGCTGCACTGAACATCAATGTGGCCAGCAGCGCGTTAACCACCGGCGATCTTACGTCTGATGCGGGCTATGGGCGCTTAAAAGTCAATGGTGCGGCTAATATCGCCTCGGGATCCTCGGTGAATCTGGTCAGCCAGGGCTATGCTTTCGCCAATGGACAGCGTTATGTGGTGGTTGATGCCACCGACGCGCTGAACACCAATTACAACGCGTCGGCCCTGAATTATTCCGCGACGTCATGGAACGGTGGGATCACCGGCACCAGCCAGACCGATACCACCACCGGCGATAAACTGCTGGTGCTGCAACTGGCACCCGCTGTCGTCAGTACACCGGGCGGCAATGGCACCACCACGCGCAACATCTTCGCCACCCTGCCGAATGCGAACACTGCACTGTTTGGTTTGCAGAATTACACCGGCGTGTCGGATGCGCGCCTGCTGAATCTCTATAACGCCTCGCTGGCGATTGGCTCCACGGCTGAAGCGAACAAAGCGGGCGAGCAGCTCTCGCCAACGCAGAATATCAGCGCCGGGGCAGCCGCCAGCTCCACCACCTTCGATATGTTGAATGTGATCGGCTCACGCATTACCTCGTTGCAGGTTGCGCGAGCGGGCGGGCAGAGCGGCCTCGCAACGGGCGACAATGCGCTGGATACAGCCGCATGGGGCCAGGTATTCAGCGGCTGGGCCAATCAGGGCACGACGTCTGAGATGTCCGGCTACCGCGCCGACTATACCGGTGTGGTGCTGGGTGCGGATCAGGCGATCACCGATGCATGGCGTCTGGGGGCGGCACTCAGCTACACCTCAACCAATGTGAAGGGCAAAAGCAACCTCAACGGCTCCAACTCCTATGTCAACTCATGGGGGCTGACCGCCTATGCCAACTACATTGCCGAGCGCTGGTACACCAGCCTGTATGCCACCGCCGTGACGCAGCAGTTCAACACGCAGCGTAAGATCGACTTTACCGGTTACACCGGAACAGCCAACGGTAAGTTTGATGGTCAGCAATATGCGCTGAAAGCGGAAGTGGGTTATCCGCTGGCGTTGACAGAGAGTGTCTCCCTGACGCCGCTGGCTAACCTGAGCTACAGCTTTATGCATCAGGAAGGCTACAAAGAGACGAACGGTAACGGTGCCGCGCTGGCCATTGACGCTGCTCACAGCGATGCGATCAAATCTGGTCTGGGGGCAAAACTGGATACCGTGGCCGCAACGCCGTGGGGCGATGTTTCGCCATATGTTCAAGTGCTGTGGTATCACCAGTACGATAACAAGCCAATGAACGTCTCGGCGAGCTACGCGGCAGCGGTAGATGAAACCCGCTTTACCAGCCAGGGCAGTACCCCGGAAAAAGACAGCGTGGATGCCAGCATTGGCGCGACGTTGATCCACTCCGATACCACCAGCGTCACAGCGTACTACGACATCACAGCGGCTCAGGATTACACTAACCAGTCAGTGAGCCTGCGCTTTAAGAAACTGTTTTGAGTCATCAAAAAAGGCGCACCACCGTGCGCCCTTTATGCAAAAAAGCCGCTACCTTTGGGTTGCGGCTTTTTTGTTGCCTGCCTGCGGCTCAGCCCGGCTGGCGCTTTTCCAGCCGCCGGTAAAGTGTGCTGCGCGAAATCCCCAGTTTTTTTGCCGCCAGACTCATATTCCCCTCGGCTTCAGCAATGGCGCTTTGTTCATCCATTGCCGGCACCGACACCTGCGCTTGCCGGGTAAGGGTGATTTCGCCAGGCAAATCCGCCAGCGTGATACAGTCGCCATCTTCTGCCAGCGCCATAAGCACACGTAACTGGCTTAACAACTGGCGCACATTGCCCGGCCAGGGGCGGTTCGCCAGCGTCTGGACCACCTCATCGCTCAGCGAAAGGTTGCGCTGTGCCGCCCCCATTTCGCGCCACAGTTGATGAATAAAATTCGCCACCTGCGGCCATTCGCGCAGTGGCGGAATGCGCAAATGATACTCCTGAATGCGGTACAGCAAATCTTCCCGAAAGGCGCCAGAGGCGACCCGCGCATGCAGATCCTGGTGCGTGGCGCAGATGAGGGCAAAATTGACGGGCCAGCTGCTGTTGGCACCAAGCGGCGTGACACTTTTCTCCTGCAATACCCGCAGCAAACGGGTTTGCAACGCCAGCGGCATATCGCCAATTTCATCAAGAAACAGCACACCACCGTCGGCTTCACGGCATTTGCCGATATACCCTTTCTGACTGGCGCCGGTAAAGGCGCCAGCAACATAACCAAACAGTTCAGATTCAATTAATTGTTCCGGCAATGCGGCACAGTTAATGGCGACAAAATTGCCATTTCGCCACTGGCTGCGGGCGTACAGCTCCCGTGCAAGATGCTCTTTCCCACTGCCGGTTTCACCGGTTACGCACAGCGCAATCCCGGCATTTACAATGCGCAACGCTTTCTCTTTTTCCGCCGACAGCGCGTCTTGTGGATGCGGCATGCCGCGCCCGCTGTAGCGTCTTTCTGGCACTGTCCGCCGGGCGTAATAGCGGCGGTTATCATCACCGATCTGCAGCGTGTTGCTGTTGCGCAGGTCAATGCCGGGAAACAGCGCGGCAAGTGTCATGGCACCAAAGTGACCGCAGGTGAGCGAAAAGGCATCCATCGCCAGTTTATTGGCGCCGAGCAGTGTGTTGTCTTCAAAAATCAGCAGCAGTTCCTGAGCGCTGCCGAGCACCGCCGGATCATGATGCAGGCTCAGCAGCCAGCGATCGGCACCGAGTGCACTGCGGGCCCAGGCATGCTCAATCTCACACACTGCCCGGCGGATCACTGCGGCTGCATCGCGGCGGGGGGCCTGCGCCGGGGTCGACATGTCGAGCACACCAGCGATTTGCCCGTCCGGCCGGAACACGGGCGAAGCGGAACAGAACAGCCCGGCATTCCGACTCAGATAGTGTTCGCCGCCGGAAACTTCACAGTGGCGCTGCAGCGCCAGCGCCGTGCCGATAGCGTTAGTGCCGCGTGCATGCTCCCCCCAAAGATTGCCGGGCGACAGCGCGAAACGCTGCGCTTTGTGCATGAAATCACTGTTACCGTGCGTCTCGAGAACCAGCCCGTTGGCGTCCGACATCACCATAATCGACGGATGTCGGGCCAGCTCCGTCCCGAGGCGCGTCAACAGCGGCGCAACCAGATGGCCGACCCAGCCATTCTCCGCCCGCGCATCTTTCAACAGTGAGGTGGCTACCCACGGTTGAGCGTCATCGTCGCGCGTCAGGCCATAGTTGAGGCTGCGTTGCCAGGAGTCTTCAAGTTGACAGGGCAACCCGGTGTGGGGCTGAGCAGGGGCTAAAGACGGTGCACGTTGCGGCATGTCACTCTCCGGCATGGGTGTGTTGCATTTATGTAGCACAATGGTGTCCCACATGTAGCGACATGCGACACATTTCCCATACCGCGTTCGCCGGATTGTGCGACATGGCTGGGCATGCATCTTTTTTACGTTGATTAACTGACTGATCGCTAAGTGTTAATGCTGAATTGTTGCCGGAGTGTTAGAACCTGGCATAAGAACTGCTTATATCCCGTTGTCCGCATCTGAGCGAGACGCCTCACCTATACCGCATAATAACAGAGGAACATCTTATGAAATACGCTCATCCAGGCCTTGATGGCGCTAAAGTCTCTTTCAAACAGCGTTATGGCAACTTTATTGGTGGTGAATTTGTCGATCCGGTAGAAGGGCGCTGGTTTACCAATACCTCGCCGGTGACCGGGCAGGTGATTGCTGAGTTCCCGCGTTCAGATGCGGCGGATATCGAAAAGGCTCTCGATGCAGCGCATGCTGCCGCCGACGCCTGGGGAAAAACAAGTGTGCAGGATCGCGCCAATGTGCTGCTGGCCATTGCCGACCGCATTGAAGCCAACCTGGAAATGTTGGCGTTAACCGAAACATGGGACAACGGTAAACCGATCCGCGAAACCCTGGGGGCCGATCTGCCGCTGGCGGTGGATCACTTCCGCTACTTCGCGGGATGCATTCGTGCGCAGGAGGGGACGGCGGCTGAGATCGACAGCAATACCGTTGCTTACCATATCTATGAACCGCTGGGCGTGGTCGGGCAGATTATTCCGTGGAACTTCCCGTTACTGATGGCGGCGTGGAAGCTCGCACCGGCGCTGGCAGCGGGTAACTGCGTCGTGCTGAAACCCGCAGAGCAGACCCCGCTTGGCATCTGCGTGCTGATGGAGCTGATTGGCGACCTGTTGCCAAAAGGCGTACTCAACGTGGTTCATGGCTTTGGGACCGAAGCGGGTGAGCCACTGGCGCGCAGCAAACGTATTGAAAAAATTGCTTTTACCGGTTCAACGCCAATCGGGCGGCACATTCTGTCGTGCGCAGCGGAGAATATCATCCCCAGCACGGTCGAGCTGGGGGGGAAATCGCCCAACATCTACTTCGAAGATGTGATGAATGGCGACGAGGGGTATATCGATAAAGCGGTAGAAGGCGTGGTGCTGGGCTTCTTCAACCAGGGTGAAGTCTGTACCTGTCCGTCACGCGTACTGGTGCAGGAGTCTATTTATCCGCAGTTTGTCGAGAAAGTCATTGCGCGGATGGCCAATATCCGCAAAGGCGATCCCTTTGATACCGACACGATGATTGGTGCCCAGGCCTCGCAGGAGCAGTACGACAAGATCCTCTCCTATATTGCTATCGCCCGCGATGAAGGCGGGGAAATCATTACCGGCGGATCGCATGTGGAACATGGCGATGGGCTGCAAAATGGTTTTTATATCCAGCCGACGCTGATCAAAGGCCATAACGGTATGCGCTGTTTCCAGGAAGAGATTTTTGGGCCAGTGCTGGGCATTACCACCTTTAAAGACGAAGCCGAAGCGCTGCGCATTGCTAACGATACCGAGTTTGGTCTGGGGGCCGGGTTGTGGACGCTGGACATTAACCGCGCCTGGCGGATGGGGCGCGCGATCAAAGCCGGGCGCGTCTGGACTAACTGTTACCACCTCTATCCGGCACATGCCGCGTTCGGTGGCTACAAAAACTCTGGCGTTGGCCGTGAAACGCACAAACTGGCACTGAGTCACTATCAGCAGATCAAAAACTTACTGGTGAGCTACAGCGGCGCACCGTTGGGTCTGTACTAATAAACCACAGTGGATGAGGTGAAGAAATGCAACTGAAAACCATGAAAGCGGCAGTGGTGAAAGCCTTCGGCGAACCCCTGGTCATTGAAGAAGTGATGGTGCCTGGCGTTGAGCCAGGCAAAATCCTCGTCAAAATCGAAGCCACCGGCGTCTGCCATACCGACTTGCATGCAGCAGAAGGCGACTGGCCGATCAAACCCAACCCGCCCTTTATTCCTGGCCATGAAGGTGTGGGCGTGGTGGTAGCGGTCGGGCAAAGGGTGACGCATGTCAAAGAGGGCGATCGCGTCGGGGTGCCATGGCTTTACTCTGCCTGCGGTCACTGCGAGCACTGCCTGGACGGGTGGGAAACACTCTGTCACGGTCAGCAAAACGCCGGCTACTCTGTGAACGGCACCTTCGCGCAATACTGCCTGGCGGACGCCAATTATGTGGGCATCCTGCCGGATAATGTCGACTTTCACAGCATTGCGCCGATCCTTTGTGCCGGGGTCACGGTCTACAAAGGGCTGAAGATGACCGAAGCCCGCGCCGGAGAATGGGTGGTGATTTCCGGCATTGGTGGACTGGGGCATCTGGCGATCCAGTACGCGGTGGCGATGGGTATGAACGTCGCCGCAGTCGATATCGACGACAGCAAGCTGGAGTTTGCCCGCAAGCTGGGAGCATCGGTGGTGGTCAATGCGCGTAATGAAGATCCCGGGACCCGCTTTCATGCAGAGTTTGGCGGTGCGCACGGCGTGCTGGTGACGGCGGTATCACCGAAGGCATTTGAACAGGCCACTACCATGATGCGTCGTGGTGGCACCATGGTGCTGAACGGGCTGCCACCGGGGAAATTCGACCTCTCAATCTTTGATATGGTTCTGGACGGCATTACCGTGCGCGGCTCGATTGTCGGCACGCGCAAGGATTTGCAGGAAGCGCTGGATTTTGCCGGGCGTAATAAAGTGCATGCAGAGATCGCCGTCGAACCGCTGGAGAATATCAACAGCATCTTTGACCGGATGCGTGCCGGGCAGATCACTGGCAGGATCGTGGTCGACATGTCGAAATAACCGCAACACGGGGCAGCGATGCCCCGTGATGTGTGTTAACGCAGGGAATCCGCAAAATCCGCCAGCTGCTGGTTAAAACGGGCTGGCTCTTCAAGAAACGGGGCGTGCCCCGAATTGGCAAACCACACCGCGCTGATACGAGGATTTACGTTTCTGGCCCGCGCCAGCGAAGCCTGCGGATTAACCAGCTGGTCATGCTTGCCGTAGATAAACTGCACCGGAATTGTTGCTTTTCCTAACCCCTTCTCAAGCGCTACCTGCATTAACGGCACGGCACGCTGCATCTCCCATGAGGCCATAGCGGCGCTGGCTTGCAGGCGGGCAAATGTCACCGCGTCGGGCTGCTGGTAAAAGCAGAGTCGCAGAAAGTCGCGCTCGCCATCAAGATGGGTCGCTAAGTCTGCCGAGGTCATCGCTGCATACACCTGTGCATGCGCCGGGATTTGCGCTGGCGTTAACTCCACCACGGCATCGACATACAGCGCCCCGGACAGGGACTTATCGCCAAAGCGTGCCAGATAGTGGCTGATCACTGCGCCGCCGAGCGACCAGCCCACCAGCAAGGGCTTTTTGGCATGGCTTGCGGTTATCACGGCAGCCACATCCTCCGCCCAGCGGCTTCCCTGGCGATACGCCTCCGTTTGTGTGGGTTTTGCCGACAGCCCATGGCCGCGTAAATCAAAACTGATTAACCGAAAGCGTTGTAAGGCAGGATCCTGGCGCTGTTTTTCCCAGTTCAGGTGGCTGCCTAATAAACCATGAATAAAGATAATCGGCTGGCCCTGTGGCGCACCGGACTCCTGTACGGCCAGGACCACACCGTCCGCTGAGGTCACGGTATACTTCCTGTCGCTGGCAAACAGCGTGGCGGAAAAGCATAACAACAACATGGCAAAACAACGGGCAGGGGATAACCGCATAAAATGTTCCTCCGGATGAATGTACGCCGCTATCCTCAACCCTGACACTGGTGTCAGAGTCAAGCTTTTTACCGGGAGGAAGAAAATGTTATCGATTGGCGAGGTCGCCCGAAAGACGGGCATTAGCGTGCGTTCAATCCGCCATTATGATCGCCAGGGGCTGCTATGCAGCACACGCGCCTGCAACGGGTATCGCTACTTTCCACCGCAGGTGATAGGCCAGGTGCGGCAAATTCAACAGTTAATCGCAACCGGTTTCAGCCTTGCTGAAATAGCTGCATTTCCGGCCTGCATGCGCAATGAAGAAGGGACCGCGTGGTGCCCGCAAACCCGCGCGTTGCAACGTCAACGGCTGGCGACGATTGAGGCGCAAATCGCCACCCTCGAACGCCGTCGCGCACAGCTTCTTGCCGCCCTTGCGGGCACTGAGTAAAAAACGACGCCCGGAGGCGTCGTCGCGTTGCGATGGGCGAGAGGTGTTACAGGCCGCGTCTGGCAATCACATTCGCCAGTTCGACCAGACGGTTGGAGAAACCCCACTCGTTATCGTACCAGGCGAGGATTTTTACCAGATTGCCGCCAATCACCAGTGTCGACAGACCATCGATAATGGACGAGCGCGGATCGCCCTGATAATCGCTGGATACCAGCGGCTCGTCGCTATACCCCAGAATCCCTTTTAATGGGCCAGCTTCTGCCGCTTCGCGGAACGCGGCATTCACTTCATCGACGGTGACATCGCGTTTTAACGTGACGGTGAGGTCAACAATGGACACCACCGGTACCGGTACGCGTAAGGAATAACCGGTGAGACGCCCGTCCAGTTCCGGGATCACTTTGCCGAGCGCTTTGGCCGCGCCGCTGGAATAAGGCACGATAGAGAGCGCCGCGGCACGTGCGCCACGCAGATCTTTTTCCGGCTGGTCGTGCAACGCCTGGCTGTTGGTGTAGGCGTGCGTGGTATTCATTAGCCCGTGCTCAATGCCAAAACGTTGGTGTAACACCTGTGCTGCAGGGGCCAGCCCGTTCGTGGTGCAGCTGCCGTTACTGACGACAAAGTGACGCTGCGGATCGTATTGCTGGTCGTTTACGCCCAGCACGATGGTCAAATCGTCATTTTTACCCGGCGCAGAAATAATGACGCGTTTCGCTCCGCCATGGGTGATGTGCACCGCGGCTTTTTCACGATCGGTAAAGAAGCCGGTCGCTTCAATCACGATCTCTACACCGACGTCGCGCCAGGGAATATTCGCCGGGTCACGCTCGCTAAACACACGCACCGGTTTGCCATCCACCAGAAGCTGACCTTCACCGGCTTCAACCGGCACCGGTAGCGTCCCTAACAGGGAATCGTGTTTGAGCAGGTGAGCAAGGGTTTTACTGTCTGTCAGGTCATTAATTGCCACGATCTGTACGTCGGCATTACCTAATGCTGCACGCAATACGTTACGTCCGATCCTGCCAAAACCATTTATTCCAACCTTCACCATGATTGACTCCTTCTTATGCGGTAACTGCATTCACTGTAGGCCGGAGGGGAAATGGCGTAAATGACAAAAAAGGATCACTTTAGGCCATATTGCGACAGTGGAAGCGCTGACGATATTCGCCGGGTGTCAGATGCAACTGGCGTTCAAAGGTGCGGCGTAAATTGATGCTGCTACCAAAGCCGGTGGCGGTGGCGATCCGTTCCAGTGTCTCGCGGGTCTGCTCAAGACGATGGCGGGCGGCAGCAAGGCGGGCTTCGGCGACATACCTTGCCGGAGAAACGCCGCATTCACGGGTAAAAACGCGGGTAAAGTTGCGCGGGCTCATTGCCACACGTTCCGCCAGTTTTTCCACGGACAACTCTGCCGCCAGGTTTGCCAGGATCCAGCTTTGCAGCTCGCTGATGGGACCCTCGTTTTCAGCCTGTTGCAACTGGTAGCGGCTGAACTGCAGCTGTCCGCCGGGGCGGCGCAGGTACATTACCAGGTCCTGCGCAACATCGCGGGCAAGGGTAAAACCGTAATCCTCTTCCACCAGCGCCAGCGTCAGATCGAACCCCGAACTGACGCCGCCCGAGGTCCAGACTGGCCCATCCTGTATATAGAGCGGGCCGCCTTCAACCTTCACCTGTGGAAATGCGCGTTGCAGGGTTTCCAGCAGCCGCCAGTGGCTGGTTGCCCGGCGGCCATTAAGCAGGCCGCTTTCCGCCAGCAGCATTGCGCCGCCGCAGATGGACGTCACCCGTCGGGCATGCGGCGCGGCAAGCTTCAGCCAGTCCACCACGGCGGTGCCTTCCTCTGCATCAATACCGCGCCCGGTAATCATGATGGTGTCGCGTGGCTCCCGCGGATCCAGATCGGGCAAACGATAGTCAGCCAGTAAATTTAAGCCGGACTGACCATGGATAACCTGGTGCGGTTGAGTGGTGGCGATGCTGATTTTATAGCGCGGCGCGGCACCCGCTTCAGTGTGCAGGCGGTTGGCCTGCATCAGGATGTCGGCAATACCGGCGGCTTCAAACAACATGCCGCCATCAGGAACGATAATCAGGAATGTTTTCATGGCCTGAAAAGTACGCTGATCACATAATAAGTCAACAGCGAGAGGTAATGTTTCGACAAAGACATACGTGACAACGTCACGTAAGAAAGCCTGCGCAGCACAATGAACAGTCACGCGTTGCCAGCCCCATTGCAGGCAAGGTAAAGGTTGCGTCCGTCCTGGCCAGCAACAGCACTTGCCAGAGGACACCGGGAGTGTGATAGATTTGCTCTGCTTTTTGAAAGAAGGGCCATCGTGAGGCCTTTGTCAGTCAGGACAGATCGGCGGCGGAAACAAGTTTGCCGTTGGCGTTGAGGCTCAGCTCATTCTGAAACGCCGTTTTTTTAGCAGCAGGCATGCTCGTTAGTCGCTACTCTATAGAAAGGATATCCATTTCATGTCAGCAGCGTACCGCGTGAGGAATGATCCATGGCTATAGCAAAAGCGTACAATTTAAAACAGGCTTATCAAATGATTAGCTCAGGAAAGCACAAAGAAGTTGAGCTTGCTTTTGATGTTGATGCCGATGCATTTTTTATGTTGTCGACGAATTACGGTATGACCGGGGCAAAAATTGCCCGCCACGACAATCATTTTGTCCTGCGGCTTGAGCAGGAAGCCTCTTCCGCTTCAGGCTAAAAGCAGGGCACCGCTGTGATTGCAGGCGGCACGATAAGAACATGGCCGCCTGACCTCTTTTTTGGCAATCCGTGCGCATGTCATCAGCTTTAAATAATTTTCCCTTTAAATAACCGCGAGCCCTGTCACGGACTCTGCTTCACCCGGCTGACGGCTTCCTGTGTTGTTACCCTTATTTTGGCGGCAGGATCTGCCGTCGTACCTGACTCGTTATCTGTCACTCGCTTCCCGGCACGCGCCGGGATTTTTTTCGCATGATGGCGCAGCGATAATCGCTTTAATGTGCCCTGACGAAAATTTCTGTTAATTAATACTGTAATCAAAGAGAGCCGTAAAAAAAGGAGAAAAATTAAAAAATGTCACCTAAGGTAGCCCATTAACAGGTTTGCGCAGGCAAACCGCTACCGAATATCTGACGTTGATGAGTAACAGGGGAGTGACAATGGTACTACCGCCTTATTCTTCATCTGTGCGCTGGCACGACTTTCGTATTGATACGCCAACATTTGAACTAACCCCGGTCGAAAAACCTGATATGTCGCCCTTTCTTTTTCATATGACCGGACGCAAAGCTATCGAATCTATTTTGTCACCAGAGGATAATTTTCTTTATTGTGAGGGATTTTTACGCGCTTCCATTCCCGAAGCGCAAAGTGAAGATCGTCATTATCAGGCTAAGGTGGTGTGTTTCTCAGAATCGCCTACGTTTGCGCTGGATTTTTTCCGTTATCGTAGTTACAGGCGCTGGAGCAGCGATCAGTTATATGGGATTGGTTTCGATAAAAGTGCTTTAGCGAAGTTAGGTGCCCGACCTTGTATCTATGCTGATGAAAAGCTCAAAAAAGACATCCTGTTTATCAAGCAGAAACTGGACAAGGCAGACATTACTGACGACGAGTTAGCGCAAAGGCTCACGTCGCTGGTGAGTGGCACTTATCCATTAATGATGCCGTTGCTTGAAGATACGGCGAAACAGGGGTTTATGTGGGAACGAGAATGGCGGTATGCAAACGAAGAGATGGGGGGGCTTGTTTTCCCCTATAGCGCTATCCGGGTTATCTGTTGCCCGGAAGATGAGGTTATTAACATCAAACGTATTCTGGGGCAAAGTGCTGAGACAATCGCTTTTATTCATTCCTGGCGCGAATATGATGAAGTGACGACTTATCTCCGGAACCGTAAAAAAGAGATGCATATTCCGCAATCGTGGCATCACAGTAATGAAAAAGAGTTTCTGGAATCCCTTGTCGAACAGTTAAATAACCATGAAAAGGTATTAAATAAAATCAGCGCGTTTAAAGGATTTATTGACACCATTGAAAGCAAAGAGTCGGCCACAAATGCAGCCTTGCAGGAATTACAAGAATCAATCCAGACGATGCAAGCGCAGGTCGATAAATTGAGAGAAAGACTGAAATAACGGCAATCGCCGAAGATAAGAATAAAAGCCCGGCAGAGGGTATTTTTTCTGCCGGGCCATCAAATTACAGCAGGTCGAAGCGGTCCAGATTCATCACTTTCGTCCAGGCTGCAACAAAGTCGTTAACGAATTTCTGACCGCCATCGTCGCTGGCATAGACTTCTGCCAGTGCACGCAGGATCGAGTTGGAGCCAAACACCAGATCGTTACGTGTGGCGGTATATTTCACTGCGCCACTCTTACGATCGCGGCCTTCAAACAGCTCTGCTTTTTCATCAGCCGCGCGCCAGGCGGTGCGCATATCCAGCAGATTAACGAAGAAATCGGTGCTCAATACGCCGGGTTTATCTGTAAAGACGCCGTGCTGGCTGCCATCATAGTTTGCCCCCAGCACCCGCAACCCACCGACCAGCGCCGTCATTTCTGGCGCGGTGAGCGTCAGTTGCTGCGCTTTATCAATCAGCAGTGTTTCGGTGGTAATACCGTCCCACACCCGACGGTAATTACGGAAGCCATCGGCTTGCGGCTCCATCAGACTGAACGACTCCACATCAGTCTGGTCCTGGCGTGCATCGACGCGACCCGGTGTGAACGGTACCGTGACCTGAATCCCGGCAGCAGCAGCGGCTTTCTCGATACCGACAACCCCGGCCAGTACAATGATATCCGCCAGCGACGCTTTGCCTGAAGTTTGCTGAATGCTCTGCAACGCCGGCAGCGCTTTGGCGGCAATAGCGTTCACCGGCCAGTCTTTCTGCGGTGCCAGCGCCAGCCGCGCGCCATTGGCGCCGCCACGTTTGTCACCACCACGGAAGGTCGAAGCAGAAGCCCAGGCAACAGACACCAGTTCACTGACCGACAGACCGGATTCGGCAATGGCGGCTTTCAGGCTGGCGATGTCTGCCCCGTTCGGCTGATGGACTGCCGCTGGCAGCGGATCCTGCCAAATCAGATCTTCTTTCGGCACTTCCGGCCCAATGTAGCGCGCTTTTGGCCCCATATCGCGGTGGGTCAGCTTGAACCATGCGCGGGCAAACGCCTCATTAAAGGCTTGTGGATCGTTCAGGAAACGGCGGGAAATCTTCTCGAAATCCGGGTCGAAACGCAGCGTCAGGTCGGTCACCAGCATGGTGGGTTTGCGTTTCTTCGACGGGTCGAAAGGATCGGGAATGATCTCTGGCGCATCTTCGGCGACAAACTGGATCGCGCCAGCCGGGCTGCGGGTTTGCACCCATTCATATTTGAACAGGTTTTCGAAGAAGTAGTTGCTCCACTGCGTTGGGGTTTGCGTCCAGACTACTTCCAGACCGGAGGTAATGGCATCTGCCCCCACGCCGCTACCGTAGTCGCTTGACCAGCCAAGTCCCTGCGCCTCCAGCGGGGCGGCTTCCGGTTCCGGGCCGACGTGGCTTGCCGGGGCGGCACCGTGCGTTTTACCCAGCGTATGGCCGCCTGCGATCAGCGCGACAATCTCTTCGTCATTCATCCCCATGTTGCCAAAGGTTGCGCGGATGGCATCCCCGGCTGAGGTAGGTTCGCCGCTGGCATTCGGGCCTTCCGGGTTGACATAAATCAGCCCCATTTCCGTTGCGCCAATTGCCGCCTGAGCGAGACTTTCCGGGTGGCGGTGCGCCAGCCACTCTTTTTCGTTACCCCAGTCGATGTCCAGATCCGGCTCCCAGACATCTTCACGGCCTGCGCCGAAACCAAAGGTACGGAATCCGGCATTTTCCAGCGCGACGTTACCGGCCAGAATGAACAGATCGCCCCACGAGATTTTTTGACCGTATTTCTGTTTAACCGGCCACAACAGGCGGCGGGCTTTATCCAGACTGACGTTGTCCGGCCAGGAGTTAAGCGGTGCAAAACGTTGCTGACCACGCCCGGAACCACCGCGGCCGTCTACCGTACGGTAGGTCCCGGCACTGTGCCAGGCCATGCGGATAAACAACCCGATATAGCTGCCCCAGTCCGCCGGCCACCACTCTTGTGAATCGGTTAACAGGGCGCGAATGTCGGCTTTCAGCGCCGGGTAGTCCAGTTTTTTGAACTCTTCGCGATAGTTGAATTTGTCACCGAGGGGATTAGAACGGTTGGAATGTTGGTTCAGCAAGTCCACGCGCAGTTGATTGGGCCACCAGTCCTGATTGGCGGTCACACGTTTAATGTTCTGCTTGTTTTGGTCATGAAAAGGGCATTTCTCTGCGGAGGCAGAGTGGGTTTTATCGTCTGACATGCTCATATCGGGCTCCATTTGCTGTATGTAGGCTCTACGATATACACCGCGACCTGTTAAAGGTATTTGAATGAATCTACAGATTTGATAGTTAATACCTTTCTACCGAAGCGCAATTTTCCCGGCAGAAAGGCGTATTTCAGACTACGCCTTTTTAAACATTAGCTATTCCTGCACGCTTGCCAGGGTTTTTTTCCTCTCTTTTCGCCGTTTTGTTGACGCTGGTATTGAAAATCCCGCTGCCGTAGACTCAGGCCGACATTCACAGGGAGATGACGATGGCAAAACGCACATTTGACTGGCGGGGACTTGAAGCCGCCGCGATAAACAGCATGGTTAACGCGGTACGCCAGGTTCATCAGCAGTATCCGGATGAGCAGATATACGCGGCCATGTTTCATGCCTTTTACGGTGATGGCGAGCAGATGAGCTGGCCTTGTATTGCCACGGGCACGGAAGAGAGCCTGGCGCAGCGCGTGGCGTACTATCAGCGCGAACTCGGCTACACCACGCCCGCAGAAGCGTTGAGTGAAGAGCTGCGCTGGTCCGGCGCGGATCTGCCACACTGCCAGGAGATCGATGAAGAGGGCGAGCGCTGGGCCGATGCCTGCCAGGCCTTCGCGGCGCAGGACGGCACATTTTCCGGCTGGGAAAACGTCTATAACCGCTTTTTGCACATATTCCCCAAAGCGGCCAAAAAAGCGCGTAAGCAATTGCTGGACGAGGGCATTGTCAGCAAGGCGTTTATTGCCATCGCCGCCGACGAGGCTGAAGAGCTTGTCCCGTTAAGCCTGACGAAAACGCAAATCGCGCGCCATTTTCCGCGCTTTGATGCCGAAGCCGTGGAAAGACAACGCATTGCCGGGTTGCCAGTTGACCAGCAGCTGGCGGAGCTGGTGCCGCAGGTGGTTGGCTCGGCGCCACGGGGCATACTGTATGGCGATTATGAAGCGTTGCTTAAACCCCTGGGCGAGGCAGCGGTTCCGCCACTTTGTGCGGTGATCCGTGGAGAGCAGCCGGGTGATAAGTGGAAAGCGAGCATGTTGCTGGCGGAGATCAACGTGTCGACAGACGAAGCCACTGCGGCGCTGTGCCTGTTGCTGGATGACCCGGCAGCGGACGAGAGCGACCGTCGCTGGGCAGCGGCGGCGCTGGCGCGTCTTGACCAGATGGCGTGCATTGCCGCGCGGGTTCCGGCATTGCCCCTGGATATTGCGGCGGGCGGGCTTGCCGGTCCGTATCGGGCATTTCGTGAAGATGGCCACTTCCGGCCGCTGGATTATCGCCCATTAGAACAGGTGCTGGAACAGTTTCCGCAGCTGGAACCGGCGCTGGCGCAAGAACTGGCACCGGGGCGCGGGTATTGCCGGATCACGGCCACGGAAGTTGCCGCGGCGCGTGCAGGGCTTGCATCCCGCTGGCGGGTGATCCGCGAGCATGCCGCTGCGGTGCTGGAGGCGTTTGAAGATAAACTCGGCTGATTTCGCGTGCATCGCGTTTGCCGTGGATGGGCTTTCATGCTAAAGCCCATCGGAGTCCATCAGCATCGCTATGCGCGCCCACCATAATCCGCACTTGTGTCTTTAAAATCATCAGGTTATAAAACGTTCTCACCACAACAAAGGATGCTGTGATGCCTGTTGCACCCTCGCTTTCTGTTGAACGCGCGCTGGCGCTGGTCAACCGCTGGTTTGATGAAGCCACCACCCGCCACGCGCCGGAGGGCGCTGATGATAATCCTCTGCGCGCAGCGGATTACGCCCTGATCCTGAACTGTGAAGCGCAGCGAGTGACGCTGGATAATGAGATCGGCCGTTTCAGAGACGACGACCAGGACGCCGAAGACTGGCTCGGAACGCTGACGCAGACGGAGGTCAACACCGTCTGGCTGCCCGCCATCACCGCGCTTATCCTGCTGCGTCTGCCGAAGGCCTTCAGTTACTACCGCTTCCGGGCGAAGGCGCGCTTCGCCACCGTCGATGGCCTGCTGGAAGCCACGCTGGTGAATGAGATACATCACGCCAAAATCGCGCAGCTTCGCCAGGCGATGGCGCGCTGGCAGAACGCGGTACTGGAGCAGGGGACTGCCGCCACCGATCCCACCTCGACCCTGTTTTATTGCAGCAACGCGCTGAATCCCGATCTCTACCCGCAACCGGATATCGCCATGTTGCTGCGCGGATGCGCGCTTATCGAACAACGCAACCGTGGCACACCGCAACAGGCGGAGCATCGCCACTGGATAGCGTTTCAGCTGAGCGAGTGGGTAGAAAAGCACTTTTTGCCGCACTATTTTACGGTTGAAAAATCTGGCTGGGGCGAGCGCACTTACCACCTGAAACCAGATGCGCCGACGCTTTGCGACAGCGACGACGGTACGCAGCCACTGGATCTGCTGCTCTATGTGGCCGTATTGATCCTGCGCTTTGAACCCAGTTACAGCAAACCGACCGGTTTACAGTATCTGGCGCTGGCGCAGCAATTGGGCAGCAAGAAAGCCGGGCGCTACCTGCGTGAAGGCAGCGGTGCGCTGGCCGAAACGGTGCTGCAGCGCCCGGAGGTCGTGTGCAGTGCGAACGATGTGCTGGCACACGTCACCATTGAAATCCGCGAGGAAAAGGCCGCCGCCTGGCAACATGCACTGGCGTTTATTGTACGTCTGCTGGAGCAGGGCTTCCCGCGTAATTACAAAATCAAACTCAAGTCGACAGCGAAAAACTACCTGCCGCTAAAAGGGCTGGCGCGGTCCGACACGCACCGTTTTTTTGCCAGTGCGCTGCAATATCCGCCGTTGTTTGCGCAACTGGAGGCTTATGCCCGTATCGCCATGCAGCAATATGAGGTGTATGCCGATGCGGAAGCGGAAAAAAGCTGCATGCCGGGCACATACGCCACGTTTGGTCTGGCCCTGAGTTGCGAGCGTTATTTCCCGCTGCTGTGCGACTATATGTCGCTGGTGGATGAGGAACACCAGTCTGTCCAGGATGCATTCTGTAAGGTGTTTATTGAGCGCTACGCCCTTAACGAAAAGACGCTGCCCGTGCTGGTCGCCTGCCTGCGCTGCGCGACAATGTCGCTAAAATTAAAGCTGCCACAGTTAGAGGATGATCAGATGTTACGCCTGCTGGTGGCGCAACTGTCGCCCCTACCGGGTTACACCGTTGAACATATTCTGTTTTTGCTGTGGGGCAGGCGGGAGAAGTTAAACAAACTGGCGGCGAAAGCCCGCGGTGAAAAACAGCAGCTGTACCGCGCATTGTGTGCAGCTGCCGACAAAGAAGAGGCAGCATGAGCTACATCGACAGTTACGATCATGAATGGATTGGCGAGTTAGGTTACCTGCCCATTTACCACCCGTTGCAGAACATTGAGGGGGAAGGGCGGGGCGCTTATGACTTCAGCGCCACGCCGGAGAACCTCGTTCTTGGTGGCGGTAGCGGCGAACATCCGGCCCTGGTCGTCCACCAGTTGCCTTCGCTGGCGGCGATTTTCCTCTACGACCAGTTAAGTGAGGAGGAAGAAGCCGCGCTGGGCGCGGAAGAAAAAGCGTTCGTTGAGGATCTCTGTTTTGCTGCGGAGCCGCTGGAGTTTTGCGGATGGCGTGTTGGCGATTTTGCCCGTTTGCAGGCGATGGCGGAAAGCCCGGCATTTATGCACCCGGTCACGGCGGAGGAAGAGGTCGAAAACTGGATCGAAAAATCCCTTGGCGAGCTGATCTGGTATGCATTGCCGGACCTTAACCCGCACCATCAGGCGTTACAGACTATTTTTCAGCACGTTCAAATCTATCCGTCAATGCGTAATGTCTCGACCGCGCCGCCGGGCTACCCACCCTGTGGCGGGCGTCTTATTGTGGAAGGAAAAGTCCGCTGGGGCCTCGGGCGCTGGGGCAACGTGTAGCAGACATCACCCTTCGTTCTGTTAAGGGGCACATCTGGCGCCAGGGGTTACAGGTCATTGTTGATTTTCATACCCCTGGCAAGCGTGTTCGCGGCAATCAGGTCATAGAATGCAGCGAAATCGGGCGTCAGTTTGTAGAGGTTGCCGCACTCATCTTGCTCCGGTATAGCAAATGCCTGGATGGCATCTTCAGCATGCAGATGGGTTCTGTCCCAGTAATAAACCCCGCGTCTGCCCGCGTCATTGACCAGGATATAGTAGTTTCCGCCAGGATCGTCACCAATGATGAATGCGTTGCGAATAAACGCAATCTCATCGAGAAATTCATCATTATGGTAGTGAAGATCATAATTTTCGTTCAGCGTATGGAGGCCAAATAACGCATCAAACGCAATGATGCCCTCATCAACACCCTGAAAATCTAACGCACAATAATCGGGACTCTTGACGACAAAACCATTTTGTTTTTTGAGAAATTCCTGGTAGTCATCCGGTAACGTGATGGCATATTTTGTTGTCAACGTCTGAACCTCTGTAACGGGCAGAGGTTTCCCACAAGAAACAGGCATGGTAACTCCTTGTTTTAATCGGTGTGAACACGGCCTGGCCCAAAAACCGACGATAAACTGACGGCACATATTATCGTAGTGAATATCGCAAGCCCAACGTTCACTGCACCTTTCACCCTGACAGCACCTTGTTACCTCTCCGCATAGCGCGGAAACTGGCGTGGAAAAAGCGTACGCCACGGCCGGGGCTGAACCTCTGTTTCAGATTAAATCCTTTATTAACAACGAATCGGGTGTTTATTGGCTGCCTGCACATGTTAAAAAACTGACAAAATGTGCGATCTTCTTGACACGTCATTGACAGTTAACTGCCTGGTCAGTAATTTCATTTGTAATTATTGACCAGGCAAATACCATGACCGACGCTACGGATATTTCTCCACCCAAACTGCATCTTGGTTTGCTGATCCACCTGGCCAACCAGTTTAAGGATCAGTTGATTAGCCACTATTTCTCCGCCACGGACATCACCGCTGCGCAGTTCAAGGTGCTGATCAGCATTTATAAAGGCTTTAACAGCCCGGTTGAGGTCAGCAAAAACCTGCTGATGGATGCCGGGGCAATGAGCCGCATGCTCGAGCGCATGGTGAAACGCGATTTGGTTGTGCGTAACACCAATCAGGACGACAAGCGCCAGGTCATCCTAGGACTGACCGACAAAGGGCGAGCGATCTGCGACCGTTTTCAGAATGAGGCGCTGGCCTCGATTCTGGGTTCGCTGACCGAACGCCTGACCGCCGACGAATCACGCCAGCTCGTCGAGCTTCTGATCAAAATGCTGCCGGATGAGGCCACTCGTCCACATCGCTAAGCTGTCCTGAATAAGGTTACGATAAAGATGCAAACTCCTTCTGACCAACCGGAACGTGCGCCGGGCAAACGTAAGCGCAATTTTGCCATTCTGTTTGTGCTGCTGCTGTTGATTGCCGCAGGCTGTGTTGCCTGGTATTTGTTATATGCCCGCTATTATCAAACCACCGATGACGCTTATGTAAACGCCAACCTGGTGACGCTAACACCGCAGATTTCCGGCACGGTTACCCAGGTGGCGGTCGATGAAGGCGACTATGTGCAAAAAGGCCAGCCACTGGTGCTGCTCGATCCCAGCGATACGCAGATCGCCCTGCAACAGGCGGAAGCGAATCTGGCGAGCACGGTGCGCCAGGTGCGTGGTCTCTACAGCACGGTGGATAATTATCGTGCGCAGGTCGCGGCCAAAAAGGTGGCGCTGGAAACCGCGCAAAGCGATTATGCGCGGCGACAGAAAATTGCCGCCAGCGGGGCCATTTCGACCGAAGACCTGGCGCACTACCGTGATGCGGTAACCAGCGCCAAAAGCGATCTGGCGGCGGTGCAGCAGGCATTAAGTACCAACCTGGCGATGGTGGACGATACCGTTATCGACAGCCACCCGGAGATCAAAAATGCGGTGGCCACGCTGCGCCAGCGCTACCTCGACAACGCCCGCAGCACCATCGTTGCGCCGGTGAGCGGTTATGTTGCTAAACGTGCGGTGCAACTGGGCATGCGCGTGGACTCTGGCACCACACTGCTGTCCATTGTACCGTTGGATCAGGTGTGGGTTGACGCCAACTTTAAAGAGAGCCAGATGGACGCCATGCGGCTGGGGCAGAGTGTCACGCTGACGGCGGATCTGTACGGCGATAAAGTCGAATATCAGGGCACGATCACCAGTCTGGGCATTGGCACCGGGAGTGCGTTTTCATTGCTGCCAGCGCAGAACGCCAGCGGTAACTGGATCAAAATCGTCCAGCGCCTGCCGGTCCGTATTACGCTCGATCCCCATGATATGGAGAAACATCCGCTGCGTGTCGGGCTGTCGATGTTCGCCCGCGTGGATATTCGCCATGCTGACGGCCACCTACTGCCGCAACAGAGCGTGCAGACGCCGCGCTTTACCACCGATGTTTACCAGAATGCACTGGCAAATGCGGATCAAGTGGTGGCGAAGATCCTTCATGACAACAGCCAGGTGGTAGCCTCCAGCGCCCGCTAAGAGAGTGGTTATGCAAGATAAGTCGGCGTTCGCGCCACCCAGTCTGCTGCTGGCGACCATTGCGTTGTCGCTGGCGACATTTATGCAGGTGCTGGATACCACTATCGCCAACGTGGCGCTGCCGACGATTGCCGGTAACCTGGGCGTCAGTTCGGATCAGGGCACCTGGGTCATTACCTCATTTGCGGTGTGCAATGCCATTGCGTTGCCGCTCACGGGGTGGTTTACCCGTCGTTTTGGTCAGTTGCGGTTGTTTGTCGGATCGGTGGCGCTGTTCACCCTGACCTCTTTCCTGTGCGGATTCGCCCACAGCATGACTGAGCTTATCATTTTCCGCGCTTTGCAGGGGTTCTTTGCCGGGCCCATGTTTCCGATGTGCCAGACCCTACTACTGGTCATATTCCCGACCAGCAAGCGCAGTATGGCCCTGGCATTGTTATCGATGGTCACCGTGGTGGCACCGATTGTCGGGCCGATTACCGGCGGCTGGATCACCGATAATTACTCCTGGCCGTGGATATTTTATATCAATGTGCCGATCGGTATTTTTGCGGCCATCGTGGTATGGACGCAATTACGCGCCCGCGAAGAAACCACGGTCTCCTCGCCTGTCGACTATGTTGGCATTGCCTTGCTGGTGCTGGGGGTAGGGCTGTTGCAGGTGGTGCTGGATAAAGGCAACGATCTCGACTGGTTTGCCGCCACGGAAATTATCGTCATGTCGGTGATATCCGCGATTGCGCTGGTGTCGTTTGTGATCTGGGAGCTGGGAGAACGCCACCCGATCGTAAACCTGCGGCTGTTTAAAGACCGCAATTTTGCCATCGGTACGCTAACGCTGACGCTCGGGTATGCGGCATTTTTCGCCATCAATATTATTCTGCCGCAGTGGCTGCAAACCCAGATGGGGTATACCGCCATTTGGGCCGGTATGGCCGCCGCCCCGATGGGGTTTTTACCGTTATTACTGACGCCCTTTATTGGTCGTTATGCCCACAAGGTGGATTTGCGTATCCTGGCGACGCTGTCGTTTCTGACGATGGGTGTCTCCTGTCTGATTCGCGCTCAGTTCAATACGAACGTCGACTTCCGTACCATTGCCGAAGTGCAGATGTTTATGGGCATTGGCGTGGCGTTTTTCTTTATGCCAATTACCACCATTGTGCTGTCGAACCTGCACGGGGCTGAGGTGGCGGAGGGATCCGGGCTGGCGACCTTTTTCCGCGTGCTTGGCGGGTCGTTTGCCTCCTCACTCACCACCTGGATCTGGTCACATCGCGAGATCTATCATCATGCGACACTGACGGAGAGCGTTTCGGTGTATAACCCGGCGGCGGTCAATTACCTGAGCCGCATGGGTGGAGCAACGCAGCAGCACCTGGCGGCGGTCGATAAAACCATTGAGCAACAAGCCTATATGATGTCGACCATTGATTATTTCTGGGTGCTGGGTTGGGGATTTATGGCGTTAATGGTGGTGATTTGGTTTGCCCGCCCGCCGTTTGTCCGCTCGGGGGCGCCTGGCGCGCCGTCAGCGGGACATTAATGATAAAGATGAGATAAGTTATGGCAGCAGGATCACCCGCCAGTGATGGCCGTTTATTGCAGCACCGTTCGTTTGTGGCGTTCTGGCTTGCACGCACCAGCTCCAGTTTCGGTTTTCAGATGTTATCGATCATTGTCGGCTGGCAGATTTACGCCCAGACACACAGCGCCTTCTGGCTCGGCATGATCGGTCTGGTACAGTTTATTCCCTCAGTGACGCTGGCATTACCCGCCGGGCATATTGCCGACCAGTTTGATCGCCGTCGCGTGGTGCTACTGGGGCAGATCTGTGAATGGGGGGCCATTGCGTTGCTAGCCTGGCTGACCTGGCAGGGCGATGCCGGCGTCAGCGTGATCCTGCTGCTGATTTTTGTCATCTCCTGCGCCAAAACGCTGGAATCACCGGCCATGGTGTCAATGCTGCCCGCGCTGGTGCCTGCGGCGCTGTTGCCCCGGGCTACGGCTGCCAGCGCCGTTTCGGGGCAGGCGGCGCAAATTGTCGGCCCGGCGCTGGGCGGCTTTCTTTACGCCACCGGCGCGGATGTGGTCTATACCGCTACCGCCGGGTTATATCTGGTTTCGCTGCTGCTGGTGATGACCCTGCGTTATGAACAGGCGCAGCCGAAGCGAACGCCCGCCACGCTCTCTTCACTGTTCGCTGGCGTCAGTTTTATCCGTCGTCGCCCGGATGTGCTGGGGGTCATTTCGCTGGATCTGTTTGCGGTACTGTTGGGCGGTGCGACGGCGCTGTTGCCCATATTTGCTCATGATGTGCTGCACACCGGCCCGCTGGGGTTGGGACTACTGCGCAGCGCGCCAGCGGTGGGGGCCCTGCTGGTGGGCTTCTGGTTAAGCCATCGTGCGCTAAACCGTCACGTTGGCATGATCATGTTTGTCAGTGTGGCAGGGTTTGGCGTGGCGACGCTGATTTTCGCCTTCTCAAGCTGGATGTGGCTGTCGTTGCTGGCGCTGTTCGCCCTCGGCGGTTGCGATATGGTGAGCATGGTGATCCGCGGTTCGCTGGTGCAGCTGGATACCCCAGATGAAATGCGCGGGCGGGTTAACGCCGTCAATTCGATCTTTATCAACACCTCAAACCAGCTGGGTGAGTTCGAGTCCGGAATGCTGGCCGCCTGGCTTGGCGCAGTGCCCGCAGCGGCTATTGGCGGCATCGGCACGCTGGTGGTGGTCGCGTTGTGGATGAAGTGGTTCCCCGGCTTGCGCCACCGTCAGCGGCTGGAAAGCAGTGCAGAGTAGGGGAAAAACAACCGGCGTGATTCAGGGCGCGTCGTGAATGGCGATGGCGAACCCTTGTTCCCGCCAGTGTGTGAGCTGTTGCGACTGGCTGCGCGTCAGGCTTTTGCCAGTCCAGGCAAAAAGATGTTGCCCGGGGAAAAACTCCGGGTGGGGCGCATCCAGCGGCTCTGCCAGCACATCAATGCGCCACCCCTGTTGCGTCAGACGCCAGGCTTCCAGCCACAGCCGGGTACGATCTTCATTATTCCAGGCCAGTAATAATGCCTCTTTTCCGGCGCTGCTTCGCGCCGCGGAACTGCATGAAACGGCGTAATCAATGAGGGCGCCATCCAGCAGGCTTAACATGGTTCGCGCGGTGTTGTGATCGCGATTCAGCCGCAGACGAACAGGCACAATAATATTATCGATCAGCACATTCGCGCGGTGCTTCGTGCCCAGCGCGGCAACAAGGTGACGCAATTTTGCCGGGCGAACCTCGCGCAGCACCGCAAGGATTTCCTCCTGCACGGCCGCCCAGGGATCGGCCGCCGCCTGCGGGTTATCGTCCAGCAACGCTTTCACTTTACTGACGGACACGCCGCTCTCAATCCAGCGTTTTATCGCTTCTATGCGCTGGATGTCCGTGTCATCAAACTGGCGATGGCCGCCGACGCTACGCTGCGGTTTTAACAGACCGTAACGTCGCTGCCAGGCGCGTAGCGTCACCGGGTTGATGCCGCATTTCTCGGCCACCTCGCCAATACTGTAAAGAGCCATGGCTTCCTCGTACTCTTCCTGCTGATAACTGTCTATCTTATAAAAATGGCGAAAGTTGTACAAACGGAGGAATTGTACAACTTGCAGATTGCAGTTTACTCGCGCTCGTCCTGCTTTTCAGGCCAGGCAACCGCTGCGACGCCAAGCGCGAGGGGTTTCGCGAACAGGTAGCCCTGAAACTGCGAAATACCGGCCGACTCCAGCCACATCCACTCTTCCGGCTTCTCGACCCCGACGGCGGATACGGCGATCTCCAGCGAGCGACAGCACTGAATAATGGCGAGGATCACCGCCTGCCGGGAGCCGCTTTTATGCACATCCCCAATAAGCGCCCGGTTAATTTTGATCCGGTCCGGCTGGAACTGCGTCAGCAGTAACAGTCCGGCATGCCCTGCGCCGAAATGATCAATCGCCACGCGAATGCCTGCGCCTTTCAACAGCTTGACCGCTTCGGTAAATTCACTCAAACGCGTGACGATCTCGCTTTCTGTAAATTCCACGATAATTTGCTCTGGCACCAGCCCGTTCGCATGGATCGCCTGCAGGATTACGTCCACCGCGTGGGGAATTTTCACCAGCGTCATCGGTAGCAGGTTGACGGAGAGGGTCTGCTGGCCCAGCGGGAGTGCCCCGGCCAGGGCGAAAGCCACTTTTTTACTGTGCAGATCGGCGGCATAACGCTCGTCATCGTCGCACCCGGCGAAGAACGCCTGCGCGTTACCGCCCTCAGGGGTGCGAAGCAGCGCCTCCAGCGACACAATTTGCCGCGCAAAGGGATCAATGATCGGTTGAAACGCGAAGTGGTATGGCAGGGTATTGGCGGCACTGTTCGCCGGAATGCGCACCGGCTCACCCTCCGGGATAAACGCCCAACTGTCAGCCTGCGGCAGTTCAAAATAGTGCTCTTTCGCCTCGTCCTCAACAAACGCCTGAAAGAACTGTAATGCCCGATCTTCATAAACGAGCTGATACCTGGAGGTGCCACGGTCCAGCACGGTTTGTAACAGCGCTTCCCGGTCGTGCTCCCGGAGATCAAACAGTTCCATACCGGTCTTACCAAACCGCCGCGACGGGGCGTAGTCGCGTAACAATTCGACCAGGTTGTTGTGGCGTAAATCCGCGCAAATGGCCTGATAAATCGCCATCACGCTCTCTTCCGGCCCTTCCAGTAACTGAAAAAAGTGCGTGCCATTAAAAAGCAGAATGCCGGTCACCCCTGCGTTGCCATTCTTTACATTGGCGGCGGCGACCATATCTTCAAGCATGGCATAGGAGATGCTGTCGCACTGATGACTACGATAGATAAGGGTAGTGAGCATACGCGCCCCGATAGTTGAATGAGCGGCCACAGTAGCAAATGTATACCGCCACGTCTTGCCTGATTTTGGGTCGAAAGTTTTACCGTGAATTGTACAGGTAAGGCGTTCCTGTGAAAGATATATCTTTCATGTAACGTATTGATAATAAAGTCTTAAGATAGATAATTTATTAGAGTGCTAATTATTTTGTACAATTTTAGTATGCAAAATTGCTAACTTTGTATAACTTTAATTCTACATTGACTGACCACTGAGCTTACAGGAGTAACAGATGCAACAGAACAGTTTAGTTCCGGGAACAGCAAACGCCATTAATCGCTACTTCAACCGTGCGACGCTGCCAGGTCAGCAAGAAATATTGGGGAAAATTACCGTAGAGATCCTTAAAGAGGGGCGCAATCTGAGCCGCAAAGCAATCTGTTCAAAATTGCTGGCCCGCCTGGAAATGGCCACAAGTCAGGAAGAAGAGAGCCACTATCATGCGCTGATTGGTCTGCTGTTTGATCGTTAATGTAAGCGCAACACTTGCGAGCTTTTAAGTGACCTCTGGTGGGAAACGTTAGCCTGGACGGCTGATACAGCATGAAGCCGGCCCCTCCAGCGGACTGCCAGAATATCTTCTGCGGTTCGGTTAAAAGCGGCAATCTGAGATGCAGTTATGACAAGTAGTGAAAGAGAGCAACTGACAGATGAACTCATAGGCGTGGCCGTGTTGTCGCTCCTCAATGAGAATGCGCCGATCAGCACGCTGGCATTGATAAGAAGGTTACAGGCGATGGAAGCCAGTGAACCGGATAGCCAGCGTCGAGAGACGCTGGGCAACATTATCGCCGAAATCAGCAGCGATAATTTTGCCGGGGCAGGCCATAAGCCTGCGAAACCGTCAACACCATGGGACGATGGGAACCGGGATAATGTCTATCATCTTTTCAGTCACCAACAACCGTCCGGCGGCAGTAAAAAACACTGACTGCAGCACGGGCATCCTTTTGAACAATGGTATCAATACATGAGCCAGATGATGCTTGAACAATATGTAGGGTATGCGGATTTGCCCGATAAGGCACTCGCCGAATATTTTCTTAATGCGGGTGAGTCGCTGGCGGAAGAGTCTGCCATATTAGGCGCTGTTATTCGTAATATCCTCGCTGACAGTAAGCATATTACGAATAAAGCCATCATCATTGGGCTGATAAAAATGTTGGAATCGACTGAGGATGTTGTGAAAAGCGACATCATTCGCAAAACACTGGAAATTGTAGTTCGCCATACCACGGATGACCTTTAACTTCCCGCTTGCTCATCTTCGCCACAGGTTTTCGCCCGTGGCGATTTTTTTGCCCTGAGTCTGCCGCGCTCGCGCAGAGCCGCACGGCTGAAAGGGGCAGGTCACTGGGTTTGCAATCGCGCGTAATTACACCCAGACTCCAGTATTACTGCATACGGCATCGCACAGGGTGGAGAGGTTACGTATTAAGCTGAAGCCACTGGTAAAGAAAATGGTTATTGGCGTGGTTGTGCTGGCAGCGGTGTTCTTCATCGGGCGGGTTTACCAGTCTGAGAAGGGGCCTCCTCTGCACCGCTGGCACACCTGGTCGGCGGATGAAATGCGCGCCAGCGAGATCGATAACGCAACTTTTGCCGATTATCAGGCACGTGAAGCGGCCATTTTCCGCGATATGCAACGCAACATCACAGATGCGCTAAGCAGTGAGGAGAAAACGGGCCTTAACCGCTTCTCGGCGCAAAGCCCGGTTTACCCGCAACGCTTTGACCCCGACTGGAACCGATCATTTATTCTGCTGCCGCAAGGCAAAGTGCGCGGTGCCGTGGTGCTGTTGCATGGCCTGACGGATTCCCCCTACAGCGTGCATTACCTGGCACAGGCGTATCAACAGCGGGGTTATGTCGCTGTGGTGCCGCGCCTGCCCGGGCATGGCACCGCGCCGGGTTCGCTTGCCACGGTCAAACGGCAGGCGTGGGTGGCGGCGACCCGTCTGGCAGTGCGTGAAGCCACGCGACGGGCAGGAGACAAGGTGCCATTGCACCTCGTCGGCTACTCCAATGGCGGGGCGCTGGCCTTAAAATATGCCCTCGATAGTCTGCAGGATCCGCGTCAGCCAAAGCCGCAGCAAATTGTGCTGTTATCGCCGATGATTGGCGTCACCGCCTATGCGCGCTTTGCCGGACTGGCGGGCTGGCCGTCGGCATTCCCGGCATTCGCCCGCACCGCCTGGCTGAATGTGGTGCCAGAGTTTAACCCCTGGAAGTACAACTCCTTTCCGGTGAATGCTGCGCGGCAATCCTGGTTACTGACCCAGGCGCTGCAACAGCAGATTCAGCAGGCGTCACGCAGTGGGCTGCTCGACAAGCTGGCCCCGGTACTCACCTTTCAGTCGGTAATGGATTCGACTGTCAGCACCCGTGCGGTGGTGGAGTCGCTGTATCGCTGGCTGCCAGCCAACGGCAGTGAACTGGTGGTGTTTGATATTAACCAGGCGGCGGATCTCGGCGTGTTGTTCCGCGCCTCGTCCTACTCGGCAGTGAATACGTTGCTGCCTGCGCCGCCGCGCCGGTACCGCACGGTGGTGATTGCAAACATGTCGCCCCATAGCGCGCAAACCGAGGCGCGCATTACCGAAGCCGGGGAGCAGACAGAGACGCGGCAGCCGTTAACTATCGCCTGGCCGCAGGACATGTACTCCCTGTCTCATGTCGCCGTGCCGTTCCCACCGGAGGATTCGTTATATGGCAGTGCGCCAGCGCAGAAAGAACGCTATGGCATCAGTTTGGGGGTTATTTCACCCCGCGGAGAGAGTTCGACGCTGGTTGTCGGGCTGGATACGTTGATGCGTGCAACGTCCAATCCCTTTTATCCGTGGATGATGGCGCAGGTAGAGGCGCGTATCGATAACGCGCACTGAAGCAGCCTGCCAGTTTATGCTGGCAGGCTGGAGCGGATTTTTAACGATTAAAACGTTTCCCATCCGGCATCTGACGGGCCGGATGCAGCCGCCAGGCGCGGTGTTTTCAGCCCGCTGACCCGTGCTGTAGGCGCATGCTGGGCTCCCGGCAGGCGGAACACATTCACCGTTTCCTGCAATTTGGTGGCCTGATCTTCCAGACTGCCTGCAGCAGCTGTCGACTCCTGTACCAGTGCGGCGTTCTGCTGGGTGGTGGTGTCCATTTCGCTCATCGCTTGCGCAATCTGCGAGATGCCACGGTTTTGTTCATCCGAGGCGGCGGCGATTTCCTGCATCAGATCTTTCACCTGCGTCACAGAGTGGACAATGCCGCTCATGGTTTCCCCGGCCAGATCAACCTGGCGGGTACCTTCCGCTACCTGAGAAACCGATTCCTGGATCAGCGTCTCGATCTCTTTTGCTGCCTGCGCACTGCGCTGGGCCAGCGAGCGGACTTCACCGGCGACGACGGCGAAACCACGCCCCTGATCGCCGGCACGGGCGGCTTCAACGGCGGCGTTAAGCGCCAGAATGTTGGTCTGGAAGGCAATGCCGTTAATCACCGAGGTAATATCGGCAATGCGGTGCGAGCTTTCACTGATCTCTTTCATCCGCGCTACTGCCGCGCCAACGACATTGCCACCTTTGCTGGCGCTGTCCGACGCGGCGATGGCCAGCACACTGGCCTGTTGGGCGTTCTGCGCGTTCTGTTTCACCGTCGAACTTAACTCTTCCATGCTGGCGGCGGTTTCAACGACCGCAGCGGACTGCTGCTCAGTACGGGCTGCCAGTTCGTTGTTGCCGACCGCAATCTGATTTGCTGCGGTGCTCACCGAATGGGACGCGGCGCGAACCATCACCAGCGCTTCGGACATCCGGCCTAACAGTGCGTTAAAGGCGTTCACCGCCGTGCCGATCTCATCCGCGCGTCCGGCTTCCAGCGTCTGGTTCAGGTCCAGATTTTCGCTGATATTCACCATGCCATCTTTCATCGCGTTCAGCCGTTTTTTGATGCCCAGCACGGTCAACAGACCAAAAATACCCAGTACAAAGGTGGCCGCAAGGGTAGCAATGGCCGAGATCATGATTGCGTTGCTGATCATGGTGCTGCTGGCCTTATTCGCCTCGTCGACCAGTTTGGTGTTATACGCTACCTGGTCCGCGAAGTCCTTAATCAGGGTATCGACGCTGGCGGCAATGACGCCGCCCGGGCGCATGGCGCCCACAATCGCGTTGCGATCGTTGCTGTCGGAGATAGCAAAATAGTGATCCATTACCGGGCGGAAGCTTTGCAAATCAGCCTGCGTCTTTTTCGACAATTCCAGGTCATGATCGTCAGACACAAGGTCGTTAAGATAATGCTGATGCATGGCCAGCAGTTCATCATAAGATTTCCCAACGTCCTGTTTAATGGTATCCATCTCGTTTTTATCTGTCGCCAGGCCATGCAAAAATAATTTGGCGCGCAGTTGCGTCAGTTTGATGGTTTCCTGATTCATCACATTAAGGCTGGGCAGGATATTTTCCTGAAAATATTCATTATTACTGCCAATTTTCGACAATGAAATCATTGAGATCACATTGGTCACGATCAGGCTAATAATCAACAGTGAAAACGTCAGTAATAAACGCCTGGTAATATTCATAAACACTCCCGGTAAATTCATTGCTATCAATCAAAACGTTAATAAAAAAATGCATGCGGGAGTCCTTCCACAAATACCTTGCCATCTCTGTCTGGCATTACAACGAGCAGAATTAACTCTCAGTGGTGCACCTGCCTGGTCGAAAGCTGTTGCAGAACCGTCAATTGCGCCACGGCTTCCTGCATGGCATCCATGCCGGAGGTCAGGGCGTGCAGGCTGCTTAAATGCTGAGCAATATTTTCACGCTCATGGGTGGTTTTCTGACTCATACTGGCGATAGTGTCGGCAGCGGAAATCGAGTGCTGCGCCATGTTATTCGCCGTTTCAACGGTGTTGTTCGCCACGTCGCGAATGCGCGAAATGGTGCTCACTGCCTGGTTAATATTTTCTGCGGTGGCATCGGCCTGCTCTTTAGACGAATGCGCCAGCCGGCGAACTTCGCTGGCGACGACCGCAAAACCTCGGCCCGCTTCACCGGCGCGCGCCGCTTCAACAGCGGCATTGAGCGCCAGCAGGTTAGTCTGAAACGCAATGTTGCTGATGCCGCTGGTGATTTCATTAATACCAACTGAAATTTTTTCCAGCGCGTCCAGACCTTCCACCAGCCGGCTTTGCGCCTGCTGGCTCTGCAGGGCGATGTCACTGATCGAGCGGATGCTGTTTTCCGCCAGCCCCAGCGTCTCATTCTGCGTTTGTGTAGCGGCTTCCAGCATCGGCAGGGCCGCCATTAACGGTGCCAGCTGTTGCTGGTAAGCCACCACGCGATTGATAACCCCCGTCTGGAAGTCATTTAACGCTTCCCAGCGGCGTAAGCCGCGTTGGGCATAGTGTCCGGCATAACTGGCGTACTCCACCGGGAAGTGGGCCATCGCTTTTACCCGGTGATTGAAAAAGACCAGCGCCGATAACGTTTGGTTGATGGGCACACCGAGAATTTCACCAAAACTGGAAAACCCGGCCGCCGGTAAGCCCTTAAAGAAGTGCGCATTATGCAGCTGCGATTCGCTGCCAAGGCGGCGCAAAATACAGTCATTCATCAGGATCGCGGCAGGTTTGCCAAGCTCAGCAATAAACGCTTTCCAGTCTTGCTGGGTCGCTTGTTTAAAATCGGTTTCTTCCAGCAGATAGAGCCGGTCGCCAAACTCAAGATCGCAGAAAAAGTGCACCCCTTGCGCGTCAATTTTAGCAATCGAGCGAATAAAGTACTCATCGCCGACTTTGACGCCAAAGGTTAAGCCTTTCAGCCCCTCTGTCAGGTGCTGCTCGTCACAACGCAGGTGCTGCGCCAGCGCGGCGGTAAAGGACTGCTGCTGGCCCTGCTCATTAAACACCGACGTTACGGTCCGGGCGACGGGATCGGCCTGCGCAATCAGCCAGCTTTTTTTCAGCGGCTTAAAGTTCTGGCTTTTGAACGGGGCGAATCCTTTTCCGCTGGCCATCTGGCAGAAAATAATCACGGCTTTGCCCTGTAAGACTTTGCCGCCCACGCTAATCCAGGTGCCGTCAAACGCCAGCTTGCCACCTGCCGAGCCGCCGATGGCGAGGCACGGGAAACGGCCGCTGTTATACCAGGCCTGCATCAGAAAGCCTTCGGAGGCAGAAAGACCGTCGCAATAAACCATTGCAAAGGTGCGATCGGATGAAAGGGGCATTCGCACCTGCAGGGCTTCTAACTCGCGCTGAATGGCCCGGATGCGATCGGTTGCCGTATGCGTCGTGTTGACGTGCAGGTCAACCACATGGACTTCATGCTTTGCAATCAGACTCTCGGGCAGCATTAACCAGCTGCCTTGTTGACCGGCACCGTCGCAGTAGGTGGTTTCCCGGCCGCTGCTACTGAGCGCACCGCTGGATGAGAGCGTCAACACGGTTAATTTTGGCGAGTTAAAGCGTTGCCAGGCCTGGCTGACCAGCGCATAGTCGGCATTCGGCGGCACAAACGTCATTAGAATGCCGGAAGCGCGATGACTCAAGCCCGCAGCGGATAATGAAGCGGGCAGTTGCTGGCAATCATAAATGCCATTTGCAGGGTGATGCCGGTTGCGCAGAGAACCGCCCGACAGATTTTTCATCGCCTTCAGTAAGGACATATTTTCACCTTAATTTTTATTAAGTTAACTGCTGGTTTTTGGGCAAAACATCCTGGTGAATTTATGTTACTTTTAAGCCGGTTCCGTGCGCGGGCATTTTTTTATTTAAAGGCGCAGGCTGTTTTTGTTATTCAACACAGGAGTGTTATCGCCCGCCTGCAGAAGAACTTTAATCTGCTAACGCCGGTTATTATTATGCTGCGCAGCGCCATGCCGCTAATTATCAGGTGAAAACGAAGCGGCCGCAGCGAAATAGAATTACAGGGTTAAAAAGAGTTTTAATATTGTGATCTTGTGCTAAGAAAATACTTAAGAAAACTTAAGCAAGGAACGTTATTTTATTTCAATAATAAAAACGGAGAGGGAAAAAGCGGCAGCCCGCGGGCTACCGCTTAACGTCAGGCAGAGATTTTTTTACGCACAAACAGGCTGTAGCTCAGTGCGCCAAGGCACAGCAAGCCTGCGCCCAGTAAAAAGACGTAGGTAAATTTTCCGGTGGCATCAAGGATAATGCCAGTCACAATCGGTGCCAGTGCCGCCCCCAGGAACCCGCCAAAGTTCTGGATAGCGCCCAGCGAGGCGACTTGATCCTTCGGCGCGATATCGCTGGCCAGTGTCCAGAGCGCACCTTGCGGCATTTGTGAAAAGAAATAGCCCATCGCCAGCAACGCAATCGCCAGCGGCGTGCTGTCGACAAAGGGAATCGGGGCCACAAAGCAGGCGGCCAGCGCGGCACCCAGCACAATCGGCACCTTGCGCGAGGTGATGGCGGGCAGGCCGCGACGCACCAGACGGTCAGACAACATGCCGCCCACCAGTACGCCAAGGATCCCGGCAAGGAACGGGATGGAGGCAATCCAGCCGGTCGCTTTGAGACTGAATCCCAACGATTTTTCCAGGTAGCCCGGCAGCCAGGTCAAATAAACCCAGATGGTAAACATAATTGAGAAGTTACCGATCACCATCGCCCAGGTCGCCGGGTAACGGAACAGCGCTCCCCAGCTGGTTTGCGCACTGGCCTGCGCCGGGGAGTTCTGACGCTGACCGGCATGCAGCAGCATCTCTTCACGCGCATCGGGATCGCGATAAAACTTCCACCATGCCACCAACAACGGCAGACCCAGCAGACCAATGGCGATAAACATGCCGCGCCAGCCAAAGGCGAGCAGCAGGATCGTCAGGATCGGCGGCGCGATAGCATTCGCAATTTGTGAGCCGGTATTAATGACGGCGGTAGGTAATCCACGTTCATTGTCGCCAAACCAGCGGTGGGTGATTTTGATACCGGAGGTGAAAAACGGCGACTCAGAAATGCCCAGCATCATACGCAGGCCATAGAAAAAGCTATAGCTGTTCACAAAGGCCGCCAGTACCGTAAAGCCGGACCATAAACAGAGCGCGGCAGAGAATATTCGCTTCGGGCCGAATTTATCGACCAGCCAGCCAGCCGGCAGATTCGCCAGCGCGTAAGGCCAGAGGAAAGCCGAAAGCAGCAGACCCATTTCGGTTTGCGAAAAACCAAACTCTGCGGCGATAGTGGTGTTGGCGATACTCAGGTTAGCGCGATCGAGATAGTTGACAATCGCTGCCAGTAACAGGATCAGGATGATCCCCCAGCGTAAACGCCCGACCACGCCAGTCTGGCCCGGTACGGCGATGTTGCCCGGTATAACGGAATCAGTGGCGCTTTTCATTGTGCGGCTCCTTGCTGAAACAGGCTGCAATGAATTTTGATGACTGCTTTACGCAGCCGCGAGGTGCCGTGCGTGTCGCAGCAAGGGCGGTGGATATCGTGCGGGAAAAAGAGGGCGAACATACCCGGCGTCAGCGAAATCATCGATTCGTTGACCGTGTGCTGGTAAAAGACGATGTCGTGTTCGTGGCGAGCTTCCACCACGCGGTGGCTGGCATGCGGGCGCGCCACGCCGATGGTTTCTTCCCCCGCCAGCAGGTACTGAACATCAACATACTCCCGATGGGATTCTGCCCGGCGCTGCGCTGCGGGTTCGGTCTCCATCTCCTGTAACAGGCAGAACATTTTATTGCCCGGTAAAATGTCATATTTTGCCGGTGCCAGCTGTGAAAAGTCGGTGCTGGCAATCCAACTGATGGCATGATCAATTATCGGATGGAAGGCAGACTTCTCTTTCGCCCAGTCTGAGCGATCGCAAACAATCATGAGTGTTTCCCCGTATCGTTATCGTTGGCGGGTGTAAGGTGCAGAGTGAGAGGGGAACAACCCCTCCCGCGCCGGGGTTAGTCGGCAATACGTTGTTGCCAGATCGCGGTGCCTTCACGGATTTGCTCCAGCAGCACGCTGAGCCCCCAGAATTTTTCCAGGACGTTGTCTTTGTTTACCCGGCAAAATTCGCTGGCGAAGGTGCCGAGATGCTGGTGGTAAATTTTGGCGTTTTTCGGGTAGCCCAGCGTTTCTGTTACCGCGCTCAAGGAGAGGAACAGCGACAGTTCCTGCGCTTTTTCCGGCTGGCTGGCACCATGGTGGTAAAGCCAGTGGTACAGCGCCGGGTGGAAGTTGGTAAAAACACCGCTAAAGCCTTTGGAACCGGCCTGCATTGCGGGCCAGGCAATGGCGGCATTAGCATTAATAACCTGCAGTGGTGTGCCCGCCGCCAGCGCCACGCGGCGTTGCACCGTAGGCAAGTCGCAACTGACATCTTTCAGTACCACAAAGCGCCCGCTGGTGGCGCAAAAACGGAACTCTTCATCGCTTAACAGACGGCGATACGGTGCCGGGCATTCATACAGGCCCAGCGGCAGTGACGGCGGTAGGGTGTCAAGCAGTGCTTGCAGTGTGCGGTAAAAGACCTCGCTGCCCTGCTGCTGCGGGTCAAGATGATTGGTCACCAGCACCAGCGCGTCGATCCCGGTTTGCGCCATGGCCAGTAGTTCTTCTTTTTGTTGCTGCAGATCATCACTGATATGCCCCGAGGCGATAACCGGCACACGGCCCGCCACTTTATTGACCACAAACTTTGCCAGTTCCACGCGTTCGTCGAGGGTCAGATACTGCATTTCACTGGACTGGCAAACGGCAAACAGCGCATCGACACCCTCTGTCAGATACCAGTTAATCAGCTTCTCAAGCCCCGGATAATCAATCTGATTGTCGGCGGTAAACGGGGTCAACATCACAGGCACGATGCCTTCGATCGGTTTCATTTTATTCTCCTGAGTGCGGCAGTCGCCGCGATAAAAGGGGGTTTAACGCTGCGACAAGCGGGCGGCAACCTGTTCACGATTGGGCATGTTCGCCGCACCTTCACGTTCGACGGCCAGCGAGGCGAAGGCGGAAGCATGCGTGGCTGCCTGCACGATGCTGTGGCCTGCCGCCAGGGCCGAGGCAAGCGCACCGTTAAAGGCATCGCCCGCGCCGGTTGTATCAACACTGACGGCAGGAAAGGCCGGAATATGCTGGAATTGCTGCTGGTCATACAGCAGCGCACCCTGCGCGCCCATGGTGATCACCACGCGGCGTGCGCCGAGACGGGCAATTTCTTGCGCGGCCTGCTTCGCGCTGGCAAGATCGACCACTTCAATGCCCGACAGCAGCGAGGCTTCTGTCTGGTTGGGGGTAATCAGGTCGAGGTAATCAAGACAGGCCAGCACATCCATTGAGAAAGGTGCCGGATTCATGATCACGCGCACCCCCATGCGATGGGCCAGCTTGATGGCGTTAAGCGTGGCGGAAAAATTATTCTCCAGTTGCACCAGCAGAACATCCGACTGCGCCAGTTCATCAGCCATTTCGGCGATTTCGCCATCGGTGAGGGTCTGATTTGCACCGGAATAAATGGCAATCATGTTCTCGCCATTCTCTTGCGAGACATAAATGATGGCGCTGCCGGTGGGTTCCGCTTCTGTTTGATAGAGCTTAAAAGAGTGAATGTCGGAGCCAGATAAGTGGTCGAAAGCGAACTGACTGAACTGGTCGGTACCGACTTTGGAAACAAAATGCACATTTGCCCCCGCCCGGCTTGCCGCCAGGGCCTGATTTGCGCCTTTACCGCCGGGGCCGAGCGCGCTGCTTAGCGCCAACAACGACTCGCCGCCTTTGGGAAAACGCGCTACCCTGGCCACGATATCGACATTAAATGATCCGAGAATACAAACCCTACCGCTCATGCTTTTTCCTTCTGCTTCAGTCCGACGCTGTGGGATGGTGTTTTCCAGTTTTCGCAATAACACTTCAAACTCATCCCCGGTTTCGCTGATCAGGCGCGCTTGCAGATTGCGACGAACCATGATGGCACCCCCGTGACAGCGCTGGATCAATCCCTGTTTCGCCAGCGCGTTCAGGTCGCTGCGAATGGTTTCCCGGGTTACCGCAAGCGTTCGCGCCAGTCCGTTCACCGTGACGCGCTCGTGCTGATCCAGCCAGCGAAGGATCTGTTGTCGTCGTTCCTGCAAAAACATAGAAATCTCCTGATTTGTTAAAAGAATACGGGTGTGATTGTTTGTAAGAATGTGACAGAAATCCTCTAAGGCAGGTCAAAACAAAAGGAAACAAAAAGGGACGCGACAAGAAGGGGATGGGAGCAGCGCGAGAGCGTGCCCCTGAGAGTGGGGGTTAACAGGACTTGCGAGTGGAAAAAATGCTGCTGAGAGGAGAAAGGTTTACTGTTCTTTTTTCCGGCGCAGCGTGAGTAACGGCATCACTGAAATACCGTGTAACAGCACGCTGACAGTCACCACAGTGATGGCGGTGTCGGTCAGCAGGTTGGCACCGCTCCCCTGCAGGCCATGCACCCAGGCGTAGGCAATGTAATTCAGACTACCGATACCGCGAATACCGAGCCAGCCAAGGCTAAGCCGGTGCAGTAACGAGGCCTGCGAGCGCCATGTCAGGATAAACACTGCCGCCGGGCGGATGACGATAAATAAAATAAACGCCAGCAGCAGAGCATGAAGATCCCAGTGCTGCGACAGGGTTACGCCAAGCACAATCACCAGCGCGGCCGCAAAAATGCGCTCGACCGTATCGCCGAAGGAGAGGGCATCGCCAATGACCAGCCCGACCGATTTTATGGGGTTATGCTCTTCCAGATCGTGGCGGGTATGGGGGTTGACCTGCATCTCCGCGGGCAGATCCGGATCTTGCTCTTCCCCGGCATGCCGCTTCTGCACGCTGACTTCGGCGCTGCGCAACCCGACCCCTGCGGCAAACGCGGCAAGAAAACCGGAAGCGCTTACCGCCATCGCCAGCGAAAAGCTCAGGCAGATCAGGGCCAGCGCAATAAAATCACTTGGAGCGACTTCGCCCTGGGCGTGGCGTGAACGGGTGGCCACCAGGCCAACTAACCGCCCGAGCAAAAAGCCGATCAGCAGCCCTCCCACCAGGGCCCACACCAGATCGACGCCCAGCCATTTGAGCCACTCTTCATGATGAATTGCACCGCCTGCGTGGTGCCACAGCAGCGCCAGCATCAGAAAGGGCAACGCCGTGCCATCATTCAGCCCCGCCTCGCTGGACAAGGCAATACGCAGTCTGTCGTCATCACGGGCGTCATTGATTGACACCAGGCTGGCCAGCACCGGATCGGTCGGGGCCAGAATCGCGGCAAGCGCCAGTGACAACGGCCACGACAGGTTAAGCAGAAAGTGCGCCGCGACCATCAATCCGGCGATAGTCAAAAGCATGCCGGGTAGCGCGAGTGTGACGCCCATGCGCCAGTATGAAGAGGTGAGCGGCAGGCGAATCTTCAGCCCGGTGATAAACAGCGATGCCGCCATAGCGATTTCGGTAATGCGGCTGGTTAAATGTGCATGAGCAACAAGATCAAGATGAATGATGTTAAACCCCCACGGGCCGCAGGCGATGCCCGTGAGTAAATAGAGGCCAAACACCGGTACCGGAATGCGGCTGATCCAGCCGTAAGAGAGCGACATCAGTAATAACAGGCAGCCCGTTGCCGCCGTCCACGCCAGATAACCCATAGATCTCCATGATTAAATACATGACACCTCAAAGGGTATAGCTGCTGCGCCGGAGATATTCCAGAAAACCAACAAGCGCAACGGTACTTTCTGCGAGAGTATGTGAAAGATATTTAACCTGCGAGCGTGTTTTCATTTTTTACTATTTTACTCTAACCTTTATTTCGCCAGGTAATAATAAATATGTCAGGAGAGGAAGCGTGCATAGCCTAAATAAAGGTGTGTGGAATAAAATTCAGATAACTGCCCAGGCAGAGCACAATAATATACTCCTTGAGTGTGATGTGGCAGCGCGAGAAATTCTTTGGTTCAGGAGGTAATGATGACGAACACATTTACATCTGGGGCGAGTGAGTTAGGCCGCGTATTGGTCGCAAAACAGTTGCAACTGGCGACAGCGGAGTCCTGCACCGGCGGGTTGATTGCTTCGCAACTGTGTGCGGCGGAAGATACACCGTCGTTCTATGGCAGCGGTTTTGTCACCTATACGGATGAGGCAAAAATCAACATGCTGGGTGTTAATGTCCAGACGCTCGCCGCCTGGACGGCCGTCAGCGAGCAGGTTGTTAAAGAGATGGCAGCAGGCGCAGCCGAGCGATCCGGGGCCAGCGTCAGCCTCTCAGTCAGCGGTTATGCCGGCCCTGATGGCGGTGAAGACGGTACGCCTGCCGGGACGGTCTGGTTTGCCTGGCAATTACCCGACGGAAATATTACTACCGAGAAGAAACATTTTTCCGGTGACAGCGAAACGGTTATTAAGCAGGCGGCAAGTTATGCGCTGAATAACCTCATTACGTTATTGGCTGAATAATGTGAATTATTTTCGTAATAAGATGTTTTACGATGAAATAGTTCTCTCAACGAGAGAGTAATCCACCGCGCTATTTTGTGCCGCCTGGTTATTTTTGCGTAAGGCGGACTATAGTGATTTATTTGAATATCAGGAGGTGAACATGTCGTATATCGATAAAGACGACCCACATGAAGCACCGGAATCAGGGGATAAAAAACCGGATCCGGTAAAAAAATAACCGTTTATCAAGGGCCACGTCTGTGGCCTTATTTGCTGCATCCCTGTTTCTGACCGCCAACGTTGCTGCGATGCGCCTTTAGTGCAGCGTGCTGAGGGCGCTGGCGTGGGTGTGGCAGGGCAGAGGAAACGTCATGAACAGACAAAAATGTACCGTTATCTACGACGGGCGGCCCCTCGTTGGCCCGGCGGATATTCCTTTAATCGACTTTCTTGATGCTTACCACATCACCCTGCCGCATGTTTGCTATCACACAGCCCTTTCTCCGCTGCAAACGTGCGACGTTTGCTGGGTCGAGCAGGAGGGGCAACTGGTTCGCGGCTGTGCGTTACGCAGCCGGGATGGCATGACCCTGAATAGCGTTAGCGACGACGCCCGCGCCGCGCGCGAAGAGGGGATGGATCGCCTGCTGGCAAAACATGAGTTGTACTGCACGGTCTGTGAACACAATACCGGGGACTGCACATTGCATAACACCATGGTCGACATGCATTTGCCTTTCCAGCGTTATGCCTTTCAGCGTAAGCCGTATGTAAAAGATGAATCGAACCCGTTCTACACCTACGATCCGGATCAATGCATTCTGTGTGGCCGTTGCGTGGAGGCCTGCCAGAATGTGGAAGTGAACGAGACGCTGAGTATTGATTACAGCCAGCCGCATCCGAGAGTGTTATGGGACGGTGGTGAACGTATTGCTGGCTCCAGTTGTGTCAGCTGTGGACACTGCGTGACGGTCTGCCCTTGCAATGCGCTGCTGGAGAAAACGATGCAGCCGGATGCCGGGCCGTTTACCTCAATGAAACCATCGCTGAAACGCCCACTGATCGAGGTGATAAAAACCCTGGAAAATGCCACGGGCGCGGAGGTGATCTCCGGCATTTCAGTGATCGACACCCATCTGCGCCAGCAGGAGATCCGGCGTACCAAGACGGTGTGCACCTATTGCGGTGTGGGCTGTAGCTTCGAAATGTGGACCCGCGACCGCCATTTGCTCAAGGTTCAGCCAGTAACCGATGCGCCGGTAAATGGCATCTCCACCTGCGTGAAGGGCAAATTTGCCTGGGATTTTATCAACAGCCCCGATCGGCTCACCACGCCATTGATCCGCGAAAATGATTGCTTCCGTCCTGCCAGTTGGGATGAGGCGCTTGAACTGGTTGCGCAGCGGTTACTCGCTATCCGCGATGCGTCGGGCCCCGACAGCATCGGCTTTATTGGCTCCAGCAAAGGCAGTAATGAAGAAGCCTACCTGACGCAAAAAATTGCCCGACTGATCATCGGCACCAACAGCGTGGATAACTCCTCGCGCTACTGCCAGAACCCGGCCACCGAAGGGCTGTTTCGCACGGTTGGCTACGGCGGCGATGCAGGCACCCTGCGTGATTTAGAGCAGGCGGAGCTGGTGGTGATAGTCGGCAGCAACACTGCTGAAAACCACCCGGTGATTGCTTCGCGCCTGAAAGCGGCAAAAAAACACCACGGCCAGAAACTGCTGGTGGTTGACCCTCGTCGTCATGAGATGGCCGGGCGGGCCGATCTGCATTTGCGTATCCATCCCGGTACGGATCTGGTCTGGGCCTCGGCTTTGTCGCGCTATATGTTTGACCACGGCTACGCCGACGAGGCTTTTCTCGCCGCGCGGGTGAACAATGTCGAGGCATATCGTCAATCGCTGGCCCCTTTTAGCCTGGCGTACGCGGCGCAAATGACCGGGCTGTCTGTTGCGGCGTTGCGTGAGTCGGCAGAGTTGATCGGCCAGGCGGGCAGCGTGTGTATCATGTGGGCGATGGGCATAACCCAGCACAGCCACGGTGCTGACACCAGCACCGCGCTCTCCAATCTCTTGTTGGTAACCGGGAATTATGGCCGGCCCGGCACTGGCGGCTACCCGATGCGCGGCCATAACAATGTGCAGGGGGCGAGCGACTTCGGTTGCCTGAAAAATTTCTATCCCGGCTATGAATCGGTCAGCGATCCGCAGATCCGCGAGAAGTGGGCCCGGGCCTGGGGCGTTGCGCCCGAAACGCTGTCGCTGGACGTCGGTGAAGACAATTTTATGATGGTAAAACTGGCCAGCCGCGGGAAGCTGCGCGCGATGTATGTGATTGGTGAAGAGACGGCATTTTCTGATGCCGACACCACCAACGTACATCAGGGCTTTAGCGAACTGGAGTTTCTGGTGGTGCAGGATCTCTTTTTTAGCCGCACCGCGCAGTTCGCCGATGTGATACTCCCTGGGTGCCCGAGCGTGGAAAAAGAGGGTACGTTTGTGAATACCGAACGGCGTATCCAGCGTTTTTACCCGGTGATGACGCCGCATGGCGACAGCCGCCCGGACTGGCTTATTCTCACCCAGCTTGCTGCGCGGATGGGCTATGACTGGGGATACCGCCATCCGGGGGAAATCATGGCCGAAGCGGCGAGCATTGCCGAGAGCTTTGCCGGTGTGAGCTATACCCGGCTGGAGGGGTGGAAGTCACAAATCTGGCCGGTCAAACCAGACGGCAGCAGCACGCCGTTGCTCTATACCGAAAGGTTTAAAAGCGCGGACGGGCGCGCCACCCTCTACCCCCTGCGCTGGCAGCCGCCGAGTGAAGAGGCCGACGCAGAGTATGACCTGTTGCTGAATAATGGCCGTATGCTGGAGCACTTTCAGTCCACTAATCAGAGCGGCAGAGGCGGGCGCACTCACAGCCTCTCGCCCGACTGGTATGTAGAAATCAGTCCTGAACTTGCCGCCGGGCGCAGCCTGAACACGGGCGACTGGGTTCGGCTCCGTTCACGGCGGGGATCCATTGAGATCCCGGTGGTGGTCACTGACCGGGTCGCGGGTAACGTGCTGTTCGTCTCGATTCACCAGGGGAAAGACGGTATTAACCAGCTGACGGGAGAGCACCACGATCCCGCGGTGAATACCCCGGCCTATAAAGAGCTAGCTATCCGGCTGGAGCCGCTCGCCCGGCCTGCACATCCTAATCCGTTACCTGAGCATAACTTCCGTCATGGCAAGCGTACCCCCATTACCCGCGTCCCTGTGGAGGCAAAATGGCATCGCGATGATTACCGTGAACCGCCAGCCCGTGAACCACATCCGGAGAGATTTTGATGGCAAAACCCCTTAATTATCAGCCGGAACCGGCAAAAATCGGGCCGGACGCCCATGAAGAGCTTGAGCGCTTAGTGCAAACCCTGCATCAGCATGGCGTGCTGCGTTTGCTTAACGATGTGGTTGCTGCCAATAACGAGGTGGCGCAAGTGCTGGTCAACGGGCTGCAGCGTCCGGGAACGTTGAACGTATTGCAGAACCTGTCGGTTATGTTGCTGGCACTCTCGTCTGTGCCGCCGGAACGCGTCGCGAAGCTGGCGTTTGGCCTGAGCGAACTGGTGCAGACGTTAACGGCTCCGCGCGTGCAAAGCGAGCAGAAAGCGCCTGGCGTCCATGGCGTGTGGAAAATGTTGCAGGATGACGACTTGTGGCAGGCGCTCCAGCCGCTGCTCGACGGGCTGAAAGCCTTCTCGCGACGGATAGAGGCACCGGACGAGAAACCCATCTCCACGTTTAGCGGTAAACCCAGCGATGCCTGACATCAGCCAGCACACCCTGTTGTGGCTGGCACGCACACAGTTCGCATTCACGATCGGGTTTCATATTGTGCTGGCTGCCTTCACCATTGGCCTGGCGCTATTTTTGCTGGTTCTGGAAGGGATGTGGTTATGGCGTCAACAGCCGGTCTGGCTGCAGCTCTGGCGCTACTGGAGCAAGATATTTGCCCTTAATGTCGCCGTGGGCGTGGTGACAGGCGTGGTGATGGAGTTCGCGTTTGGCACTAACTGGAGCGAGCTGGCGAGCCGGACGGGCGCGGTCCTTGGCCCGCTACTGTACATGGAAGTGCTGGTGGCCTTTTTCCTCGAAGCCGGCTTTATGGGCGTGATGCTCTTCGGCATGGGCAAAGTGCGCCCGTGGGTTCACCTGATGGCAACTGCGATTGTGGCGCTGGGATCGCTGTTCAGCGCCTTCTGGATCCTCGCTGCCAATTCATGGATGCAAACACCGGATGGTTACGCCATTGCCGCCGACGGGCGTTTCCACCCGGTTGACTGGTGGGCTGTTATCTTCAATCCCTCTTTTCCGTGGCGGATGGCGCACATGGTGGCTGCGGCGTTGCTGGGCACCGCGTGCCTGGTCGCGGCCTGCGGGGCGTGGCATCTGCTACGGGATGCCCGGCAGCCCGCCGCGCGGCGCATGTTTTCATTAGCGATGTGGACGCTGTTGATCGTTGCCCCGTTGCAAGGCGTACTCGGCGATCTGCATGGTGAAAATACCCGTGATTATCAGCCGATCAAACTCGCCGCCATAGAGGGGAGCTGGGATCCGCCGCCGCCTGGCGCAGGGGAGCCGTTACGCCTTTTTGCACTCCCGGACATGGAACAGCGTCGCAACCGGCTTGAAGTGGCGATCCCGCATATTAGCTCTCTCTATCTGCGGCATAACTTGCAAGGCACCATTCACAGCCTTAATCAATACCCGGCCGATCACCTGCCCTGGGTGCCGCTGGTATTCTGGTCGTTCCGCGTGATGGTCGGGCTGGGCTTACTGATGATCGCCGCCGGGGTGGCCGGGCTGGTGGCGCGCCTGCGTGGCCGGTTATGGTATGCCCGTGGCTTGCTCTGGCTGATGGTTGCCATGGCGCCCGCCGGGTTTGTCGCCATGCTGGCAGGGTGGCTGGTTACGGAAACCGGCCGTCAGCCGTGGACGGTGTATGGCCTGTTACGCACCGCGCACAGTCTCTCGCCGGTTGCGCCTGGACTGGTACTGGGATCGCTGGTGATGATCGTGGTGGTTTATAGCCTGTTGTTTGGGCTGGGTTTGTGGTTTTTACTGCATCTGTTAGCCCGCCCGCCAGCCGAGGGAGAGACAGGCGCCATGCCGGACGTGGCGGAACGGACCGGCGCAGGCGTTAAGGGGAATGGGATATGAGCGAATTTATGGGTCTGCCCGGGTTAGACGCGCTGTCGGCGGCAGCCCTGGCGTTGAGTCTGTGGATTTATATCATGCTCGATGGCTCGGACCTTGGTACCGGCATACTGTTTGGTTTGCAAGAGGATCAGGAGGCCCGCCACAAAATAACCCTGTCGTTGTTGCCAGTGTGGGATGGGAATGAAACCTGGCTGGTGCTGTCTGCGGGCGGATTGTTCGGGCTGTTCCCGCTGGCGTACGCCATCATACTCAGCGCGTTGTATGTGCCGATTTTTGCCATGCTGCTGGCACTGCTGGCGCGTGGGATGGCCATTGAGTATCGCCACCATGCGCCGCGAATTTTTGATCCGATGCTGGTCGGTGGTTCGTTGCTGGCGAGCCTGTCGCAAGGGGTGATCGTCGGGGCGTTGATTGAGGGGATCCCCAATGACGGGCAGCATTTTACCGGGCAGGGCTGGGAATGCTTCACCCCCTTTACCCTTTACTGCGCAGTGTCGCTGGTGGCCGGTTATTGCCTGTTGGGAGCGGGGTGGCTGAACTGGCGATTTACCGATGCGTTGCAACAGTGGGCACGGCGGATACTGCCGTGGTTACTCTTGCTGACGGTACTCCTTCTTGCCGGTCTGTTGCTCTGGACGGTGCACCAGCAGGACACCTGGCGCCATCATATTAGCGAACCCTGGCTGTGGCTCCCCTTGCTTAGCCTGGCATTGGTCGGGCTGGCCGGTGTGTGGCTGGGGCTGAGCCGACATTACGCCTTTTTGCCGCTGGCGGCGATCCTGCTGCTGGTGAGTTGCGCCTTTGCGGCGCTGGTCTTTACCCTGTTTCCGTTCATCGTGCCGGGCAATATTCTGATCCACCAGGCTGCTGCGCCGCCAGCCACGCAGCGCTTCTTGTTGATCAATTTTGCGCTGCTGGCTCCGATAACGCTGCTGTATAACAGCTGGGGCTTTCGCGTGTTCAGCGGCAAGATCCGCTAGTGCGCCGGACTTAACTGCTGCGCAGACCGGCCATCGACATCAATAATTTGATGGCAAAACTGGCGATAAACAGCGCCACCACACTGCCAGACCATAGCAGGACGAACCACATAATCCGTGGCAGGATCCGTTTTTGCCTCATCAGTGATACCCCTCACCATGCTGAATTTTCCCGCGGAACACGTAATAGCTCCAGAAGGTGTAAACCAGGATAACAGGAATGATCAGTAACGCGCCGACCAGCATAAAACCCTGGCTCTGCGGCGGGGACGCGGCCTGCCAGAGGGAGATATCCGGCGGAATAATGTTCGGCCAGATGCTGATACCCAGCCCGCTAAAGCCGAGGAAGATCAGCCCCAGCGTCAGGACAAACGGCAAAATGTGGTACTGCGGCTGGCGGAGCATGCGCCATAACGCGAGACTCAATACCACCACCAGTAACGGGACCGGCGCAAAGAACCAGATATTAGGCTGGCTAAACCACCGCGTGGCAATAGCGCCGTGGGTCAGCGGCGTCCACAGGCTGACGACCCCCATTGCCAGCAGCAGCGCCAGCAGCAGGGTTCTGGCGGTGACCCGCATTTTCTCTTGCAGCCGGCCTTCGCTTTTCATCACCAGCCAGCTGGCACCGAGCAGGGCATACGTCACCACCAGTCCTATCCCGCAAAAGAGATTAAACGGGGTCAGCCAGTCGAGCGCTCCGCCGCGGAAGGTGCGATCGCTGACCGGGAAACCATTGATCACCGCGCCGACCACCACCCCCTGAGTAAAGGTGGCGAGCAGGGAACCGGCCAGAAAAGCCTTGTCCCAAAATGGCTTGTGGTGCGGTGTGGCTTTAAAGCGAAACTCAAAGGCCACGCCGCGAAAGATGAGGCCTATCAGCATTAGCGTCAGTGGGATGGCCAGCGCATCGGTGATCACCGCATACGCCAGCGGAAAGGCACCAAACAACCCCGCACCACCGAGTACCAGCCAGGTTTCATTCCCATCCCAGACCGGGGCAACGCTATTGACCATAATGTCCCGTTCGTCGCCATCTTTCACCGCCGGGAACAGAATGCCAATGCCGAGATCAAAGCCATCCATCACGATATACATCAGCGTCGAGAAAACGATAATGACAAACCAGATAAGCGATAAATCGATACCCATTATTTGTGCTCCCCATGGGATAAACTTTCGCCTGCGGCTGATAACGGACGCGCGGGGCGACCATCGGTTGGCAGCTCATCCACCGGCTGCGGTCCTTTTTTGATCAGGCGGATCATGTAGCTATAGCCGACGCCAAACACCGAGCTGTACACCACAATGAAGGCCACTAAACTCAGGCTCATCTGCAGCGTGCTGTGATCGGCCACCGCGTCAATGGTGCGCAGCAACCCATAGACGACCCACGGTTGCCGGCCCACTTCGGTCGTGACCCAGCCTGCCAGAATTGCCACCAGCCCCGCCGGACCCATCCAGAGGGCAAAGTGGAGAAAAGGTCGTGAGTGATAAAGCCGGTGACGATACCGCAACCAAAGCGCCGCAATACCGAGCGCGATCATCAATACCCCCAGCCCCACCATCAGGCGGAACGACCAGAAAACAAGCGTTGAATTGGGGCGATCTTCTTTCGGGAAATCTTTCAGCGCCGGGACTTGCTCATGCAGCGAGTGGGTGAGGATCAGACTGCCAAGCGAAGGGATTTCCACGGCGAAACGTGTACGCTCCTGCTCCATATCGGGCAGGCCGAACAGCAACAACGGTGTCGCCTCGCCAGGTGGATTTTCCCAGTGGCCTTCAATCGCCGCGATCTTGGCCGGCTGATGTTTAAGCGTGTTCAGCCCATGCATATCGCCAATAAAGGCCTGAAAGGGCGCGACCACCAATGCCATCCACATTGCCATCGATAACATTTTGCGCACCGCAGGCGTGTCGTTTCCGCGCAACAAGTGCCAGGCGGCGGACGCGCCGACAAACAGGGCACTACTGAGAAAAGCCGCAATTGTCATGTGCAGCAAACGGTAAGGAAAAGAGGGATTAAAGATCACCGCCATCCAGTCGGTGGGCACCACCTGGCCATTAACCACCTCAAAACCTTGTGGCGTGTGCATCCAGCTGTTGGAGGCGAGGATCCAGAAGGTCGACATCAGCGTACCGAGTGCCACCATGCAGGTGGCGAAGAAGTGCAGGCCGGGGCCGACTTTGTGCCAGCCGAACAGCATCACACCCAGGAAACCCGCTTCGAGGAAGAAGGCGGTTAACACCTCGTACGTCAACAACGGCCCGGTAATGCTGCCAGCAAATTGTGAAAACCCACTCCAGTTAGTGCCAAACTGGTAGGCCATGACCAGGCCAGAAACCACGCCCATGCCGAAGTTAACGGCGAAAATCTTTAACCAGAAATGGTACAGCGCACGCCAGTCAGGGTTTTTAGTCTTGAGCCACAACCCTTCGAGCACCACCAGATAACTGGCAAGACCGATGGTAATGGCGGGGAAGATAATATGGAATGAGACCGTAAAGGCGAACTGCAGTCTTGCCAGATGAAAGGCATCTAATGCAAACATGATGGCAACCCTCTAAAAAAAACACCCCTGATCGCAGGGGTGAATAAAGACAGGCAATAATAACGAGGTGTTATTGCTCTTGTGGATCGCCGCTTCCCAGCTCGGCACCCGTCAGCGGGTCGATGGTGGGATCGGATTGCGTGCGTTGCGCCATCGCTTTTAGCAGGGCTTCCTGTTCCACGGTCAGCTTGACGGTCGCCAGACCATCGCCGCCATCAACCGCGGGTTGCGGATTGGCCACATATTCAAAGTGTTCATCGCTGTTCCAGCTACCGCGCGGATCGTCGCCTTCCGACATGTTGTAGTACACGTTAGTGTACTGCTCGACCGGTGGCAGTTTGCCCGGTGGGAAGTTATTGCGAATGGAGTAGAGCGCTTTCTCAAACGACAGTTGGTGTGCAGCTTCACGGGTCATCAGGAAGCTGAGCGCATCTTTCACACCCGGATCGTCCGTCACATTGATAAGACGTTCGTAAATGATTTTCGCTCGCGCTTCCGCTGCAATATTGGAACGTAAATCAGCGGTCACTTCACCAATAGTGTCAATATAAGCGGCAGTCCACGGTACGCCTGCGGAGTTCGTCAAAGCCGGGCCACCACCATACAGCAGCGAGGTGATGTGGCTATCGTTACCGTTTTCCGTTAACGAGCGATAGAGATCGGCTTCTTTTTCCGTCCCTTCCGCGAGGCGGCCTTTGGCCCCTTTGTTCAACATGCCGACCAGCGAGCCAATGATTTCCAGATGACTCAATTCTTCGGTGGCGATGTCCATCAGCATTTCCTTACGCCCGACATCTTCGTCGCCCAGTCCCTGGGTGAAGTAGCGGCACGCGGCCGCCAGTTCTCCTTGCGGACCGCCAAACTGCTCAAGTAACAGGTTGGCCAGCCCCGGATTGGGTTCGCTGACCCGCACCGTGTATTGAAGTTGCTTTACGTGTCGAAACATAAATCCTCCTGAAGTATCGTTATTTTTTTGCTTCGACGCCGTCGGCGGCATCACGGAGCAAGAATTGAACGGTGACATCCGGCAGGTGATTCAGCGCCCAGTCTGCCATTGCACGTTCTTCAGCGAGAATTTGTTTAAAAATATCAATGCTGGCGGTATCGCCTACTTTTTCCGCCGCCGCAATTAATGATGTGTAAGAAGCAATTTCGAATTGCTCAAAGACATAGCTACTAATAGAGCCTTTGACCACTTCGTCAGAGGCAAACATACCGCCGACGGATTGGCCCATCGCCGCCATTTTACTGGTAGTGTCTTTCAACAATGAACGGCTAATACCGTTACGGTCGATAATCTCTTCCAGCAGCTTAATTTGCGTCTGGGTTTCGGTTAAATGCTGTTCGAGTCTTGCGCGCAAATCAGGGTAATTGTCGATACGGCCACTCATTGCATTCAGCATGGATTCCGCTTGTTTTTCCATTGCATGTGCATCGCGTAACCAGTCGTGATAGTTCTCTTGTGGAGTCATACTTTATTCCTCTCATTGCCGCTATGCTTAATCGTTATGAAGTCTCGTATCGTCGTCTTTAAAATAAAATAAATTATTCGACTTCAGCTTTTTGATTAATGTTAGAGGTGGCAATCTTAGTCAGAAGATCGTCAGTGGTTTTTTCTTCTTTCAGCGTTTCAGCTAACAGCTGTTGTGCTTTTTTCAGCCCCAGCTGGCTGGCAAGGGTACACAACGTACCGTAAGAAGCGATTTCATAATGTTCAACTTTTTGCGCCGCCTCGATAAGCCCGGCGTCACGCACGGTGCCTTTTTCCGTGGCTTCAATCAATTCGTTGGCTTCTTCGATCAGGCCTTCCATTGCGTGGCATTTTGTCCGTTTCAGCTTCAGGCCAGATTCGGCTTCCATAATCTGATCGATGCGCTCAATTTGCCCCTGTGTTTCTTCATAGTGCTTTCTGAACGCGTCAGCGAGTTCATTACTTGAGGCTTCACGGGCCATTTTAGTCAGTGCGCGGGTTAATTGCTTCTCAGCACTGTAAATATCGGAAAGAGAATGGATAAATAAGTCGGTAAGGGAATTAATTTGCATAAAATATCACCTGTAAAAAAAGTGAAAATAATAGCGAGCCTCAAAAGGCTCGCCGTAAATACTTATGAGAAAGATGCTCAAAGCAGTATGGTGTTAATTAATCACCTGATTTGCGGCCGCCGCCATGGCTTTGCTGACCGCCTTTTTTACCGGCTTCGGATGCACGCTGCGGATCATTTTTAAAATTACCGCCGCTGTTTTGACCACCTTTACGACCTGCTTCGGATGCTTTCTCACGATCTTCTGCGAAATTACCAGAACCGCCACGATGTTCAGCCATGTTATTTCTCCAGTTTCGTTGTTAAAAGAAAACGACATTATTTGCATCTCATGTCGTCGGTGTTCGTATTAAAAGTTAGTAGGGATAATTTATTAGTCAAAGCGAAGCGGAAAAAATTTACCGGAAAGAAAAATAGCCGCTGGGTTGTGTGGAAAATAGTATCTTGCATTTAGGATATATCTTTTTAAATAAGTAGCTTACGGCGTTTTTAGGTGCAAATCAATTAATCACATATGTGATTACCGGTACCGAATGGGTTGTTTTTAAGCCGCAAACGGCGACGTTTTGAACAGCTTTTTCGAGGTATACCCCCAATGGGGCATAAATTTTGCTTATGATTTTAAGACAAATCTCAACTCAGGGGTTTGGGGGAAAAAGAATGAGCCGGAAAGGCAGGGGAACAGGCAAGAAAAAACCCTCAGGAACAGGAAATCCGTTCTGCTCCTGAGGGTATGCAAGTGCATATTCGTTACGTTCATTAGTCTGCTAATAATGATTAAAAAATCATTAAGAACATTCCTGGATAAACGCTATCTAACTGATTATTCCGGGGCATTGTCCTGTCCCTGTTGCGACGGCCACGCCCAGTTGCGTACTTCGGGCAGATCTTCGCCATATTCCCGCACATAGCGATGATGGGCGGCGATCTTCTCCGCCAGGGCATCCAGCACGCCGTCGGCTTTATTCTGTAACGCCGGGACGCGAAGAATCGCTTCCTGGGCCAGGTGAAAACGATCCAGTTCGTTCATAACCGTCATATCAAAGGGTGTAGTGGTGGTGCCTTCTTCCATAAACCCGCGCACGTGGAAGTTGTGATGGTTATTCCGGGAGTAAGTCAGGCGGTGGACCAGGCTCGGATAACCGTGGAAGGCAAAAATCACCGGCTTATCTGGCGTGAAAAGCGCATCAAACGCCTCGTCGCTAAGGCCATGGGGATGTTGCTGCTGGGTTTGCAGCGCCATCAAGTCCACGACATTTACCACCCTGACACGCAGATCCGGCAAAAAGTCGCGCAGCAGGCTCACGGCGGCGAGTGTTTCCATGGTGGGCACATCGCCCGCGCAGGCCATCACTACATCCGGCGTTTCACCTGGCTGTACCGTCCCGGCCCAGTGCCAAATCCCCATGCCCGCTGCGCAATGTTTTGCGGCCTCGTCGAGCGTCAGCCATTGCGGAGCCGGTTGCTTACCGGCAACCATCACGTTAATACGATCCCAGGTTTTCAGGCAGTGATCGGCCACGCAGAGCAGGGTATTGGCATCGGGCGGCAGATAGATGCGCACAATGTCGGATTTCTTGTTCGCGACATGATCGATAAAACCCGGGTCCTGATGGCTGTAACCGTTATGATCCTGACGCCAGACATGCGAGGAGAGCAGGTAGTTGAGCGAGGAAATCGGTGCGCGCCACGGCAGTTTGCGGGTAACTTTCAGCCATTTTGCATGCTGGTTAAACATCGAGTCGATAATATGAATAAATGCCTCATAACAGTTGAACAGGCCATGGCGCCCGGTCAGCAGATACCCTTCCAGCCAGCCCTCGCACTGATGTTCGCTCAGGATCTCCATAACGCGCCCGTCTGCTGCCAGTTGCTCGTCATAAGGTTTGCGCGGCGCCAGCCAGGTGCGGTTGGTGACTTCAAACACATGGCTCAGCCGGTTAGAGGCGGTTTCGTCCGGTCCAAACAGGCGAAAATTATCGGGGTTGCGCTGGAAGATCCCCGCCAGATACGCACCCAGCGCGGCGGTGGATTCAGACTGCACTTCGCCGGGGGACGTAACCTTGACCGCGTAGTGCTCCAGATCCGGGGTGATTAATGCCCGACGCAGACGCCCGCCGTTTGCCCACGGTGACGCGCCCATGCGTTTATCGCCCTGCGGTGCCAGCGCGCGCAACGCTGGTTTCAGCGTGCCCTGGTCATCAAACAGATCGTCCGGCTGGTAGCTGCGCATCCACTGCTCCAGAATCTGCCGGTGCTGTTCATCTTCCCGGCAGGATGAGACAGGTACCTGGTGCGAGCGCCAGAAACCCTCCACTTTTTTACCGTCGACGGTCTGCGGCCCGGTCCAGCCTTTTGGGCTGCGCAAAATGATCATGGGCCAGCGCGGCAATGTCCCGACCTGATCGCCACGGCGCGCTTGTTGCTGAAAGCGGTGGATGGCGTCGAGCGCTGTATCCAGTACTTCGGCCATCTGGCGATGCATGATTTCCGGCACGTGGCCGCTTATGAGCAGGGGTTCATAACCGTAACCGCGGAACAACTGGCGGAGATCCTCGTCGCTGCTGCGCCCGAGTAGGGTCGGGTTGGCAATTTTATAGCCATTTAAGTGCAGGATCGGCAGCACAGCGCCATCGCGCTGCGGGTTAAGGAACTTAATGCCGTGCCAGCTGGACGCCAGCGGGCCAGTCTCCGCCTCGCCGTCGCCAATGACGCAGGCGGCAATCAGCGTGGGGTTGTCAAACACCGCCCCGAAAGCATGAGACAGCGAATAGCCAAGTTCACCGCCTTCGTTAATGGAACCGGGCGTTTCTGGCGCAGCATGGCTGGGGATGCCGCCAGGAAAAGAGAACTGACGAAACAGCTTTTTCATGCCCTCGGCGTCCTGGCTAATTTGCGGGTAAATCTCGCTATAGCTTCCTTCAAGCCAGGTGTTGGCGACCATGCCAGGGCCGCCGTGGCCCGGCCCGCAGACATAGATCATGTCGAGATCGCGCTGGCGAATCGCCCGGTTGAGATGGGCATAAATAAAATTCAGTCCCGGCGTGGTTCCCCAGTGGCCCAGCAGACGGGGTTTGATATGTTCGGGCCGAAGCGGTTCACGCAGCAAGGGGTTATCCATCAGGTAAATTTGCCCGACGGAAAGATAATTCGCCGCCCGCCAGTAGCGATCGATCAGATGAAGCTCATGGTCAGCATACGTTGATGGTTGTGTCATGTTCTCCTCGCCTTCATAAAGTGCCTTGTCAGGGGAGGGACATTCCCTGACGGATAGGTATGTTTCTCCCTAAGCCTGGCATAGATGTAGCAAGGCTTCCGCGCGGTCATGCAACGGGGCGGCGCGAGCGAATTGGCCATTAAACGTGACAATGTTCACATCTCTGCCAGGATTAAAAGGCACATAAACACTGTCCAAAGGAGAACGTATGATAGAGCGAAGCCAAAAAGACACCTTAGCACCGCAGTATCCCACTCCTCCTTTCGTTTCTCAGCCGCAACCTGCGCCGGGGTTGGCCAGCAAAATGATCCCGGTGCCGGATCATGGCGAAACCAGCTACCGGGGTTCCGGCCGACTGGCTGGCCGCAAGGCGCTTATTACCGGGGGAGACTCGGGGATTGGGCGCGCTGTGGCCATTGCTTATGCCCGTGAAGGGGCGGATGTCGCCATTGGTTACTTACCGGAAGAAGAGTCAGATGCGGCGGAAGTGATCAAACTTATCGAAGCGGAAGGGCGCAAAGCTGTTGCGCTGCCGGGCGATATTCGATCCGAGGCGTTTTGTGAAAAGTTAGTCGAGGAGGCGGTGAGCCAGCTCGGCGGGCTGGATATCCTGGTCAATAACGCCGGGCGGCAGCAATATAACGAGTCGATCCTCACGCTGAGCACCGAAGATTTTGATGCGACGTTTAAAACTAACGTCTATGCCATGTTCTGGATCACCCGTGCGGCGGTGAAACATCTGCCGCCCGGAGCCAGCATTATTAATACCTCTTCGGTACAGGCCTACCAGCCCAGCCCGATCCTGCTGGACTACGCGCAGACCAAAGCCGCAATTGTCGCGTTCACAAAAGCGCTGGCGCAGCAGCTTGGCGAAAAAGGTATTCGCGTCAATGCGATCGCCCCTGGCCCGTTCTGGACGGTATTGCAGCCCAGCGGCGGCCAGCCCGACGAGAAAGTAAAACAGTTTGGGGCAAGTGCGCCACTTGGGCGGCCAGGGCAGCCCGTGGAAATTGCCCCGCTGTATGTCACTATGGCGTCGGCGGAAAACAGCTATGCCTCCGGTCAGGTCTGGTGCTCTGACGGTGGGACCGGTACCGTCTGATCCGGGAACACTGTGTGGCGGTTGTGGCTGAGAGCAACCGCCGTTATCACCGGGGCGCACAACAGTGCGCCCCGGTTTGTTTCATGGCTGCTATTGGTTACGCGCGGGTGTCGTCGGGACGGTATAACGCGGCATTAAACGCCGTGGCTTGCTCAATCATCCACGTGCGGAAGTTGGCAATTTTCGCCACGCTGTCGCAGCCGGGGCGATAAACAAGGTAATAGGCCAACGGACTGGGCAGCGACACGCCAGGACACAAGCGGATCAACCGGCCGCTTTTCAAATCGTCATCAACCATTATGCTGCGCGCCAGCGCAATGCCATGGCCTTCAACGGCAGCCTGCAGCACCGCCGCAGAGTTGTTAATGCGCAGACCGGGTTTACGCGCAATGGCCTGCACGTTAAAGCGGCGTAGCCACTGTTCCCAGGTAATAAAATCGTTATGACGTTCCATGGATAAGTCGTGGATCAGCGTCTGTTCCGTGACGCCGGTCAGGCAATTTATCGCCGGGTTCACGGCGACCAGCGACGGGGCGCAGACCGGGAAAACGTCTTCCGACATCAACAACTCAGCGGTTAAGCCTTCCCATTGCCCCAGACCATACCGGATGCCGACATCCATACCCTGTGCGGTGAAGTCCAGCAGCTTGAGACTGGTTTCGAGCCGGACATCAATATCCGGCCAGCGGTGCTGGAAATCCTCAATTCGGGGTAACAGCCACTTGGCGGCAAACGCCGGGCTGATGGTGACATTTAAAATGCCATTGGTCGCGCCTTCGCGTAGCAGTGTCATACCGACATTGAGGCTTTGAAACCCCATACGAATATCGGGTAATGCACGTTGGGCAGGTTCCGTCAGCACTAATGCGGCGCGGCGGTTATGACTGCGATGAAACAGGGGAAACCCCACCACGTCTTCCAGCGAACGTACCAACTGGCCTACGGCGGCGGGCGTGACGTTCAGCTCTTCCGCGGCCAGGGAAAAGCTTTGATGGCGGGCGCTGGCTTCGAAAGCACGCAGGGCATTGAGATGAATGGGTATCTTCATATCAGATAGAAAACCTTTCCTTAAAGCCAAGATTATCTCATTTGTTCATGAGGCTGAACATTAACATAATTCAGAAATGGCGAAGCACTCAAAACAAATTATTGAAATGCTTACGCCTGATGATGCATTTCAAACAAAAAGATTTTCTTTTTATTTGGGGTGGGGAGCCGCTGTTGATCCGCAGCTCCCGTTATTCACTGAACGCAGGAGTTAACCATGGCTTATTTGCAAATCACTCTGGACATTAGCGAGCAGAATCGTGCAGCAGCGGCAGCGGTATATCAAAAATATAAAGCCCCGTTCCTGGAAACCATTGATGGCGCGGTTTCAAAAGAGCTGCTGGTGCGCGCGCAAGATGTGCAGGTGCTGCACGGTTTTAACAGTGCAAAACAGGCGGAAGCCTACCTCGGTTCTCAGTTGTTCATCGCTGATGTGGTGGAAGCGCTGAAACCGTATCTCAACAGTGCGCCGGATGTGCGTATTTACGACGTCGTCTGATCTCATTCCTGAAAACGGGGGTAGTTGTGTATTTAAACTGGTCTGAATTGCGTAAAGCGTTACGCGCGGCGGTAGGCAGATTTGCTGGCCTGCAACCAGAGGTCATGAAGGGCATTGAGACGATGGAAAACGGCGCCGCTGCGTCCGGCCATCTGGATGCCAAAACCCGTGAACTGATTGCTCTCGCCGTGGCAATCACCACGCGCTGTGATGGTTGCCTGTCGGTGCATGCCGAAGCCGCAGCAAAACACGGCGCAACGCGCGAAGAGATCGCGGAAGCCCTGGGCGTTGCGATCACCCTCAATACCGGCGCGGCACTGGTTTATTCCACCCGTGCGCTGGACGCGTTTGACACCTTGCCGAAGTAAGCGCACCACCGCGGCCTGCTCTGGCGGCCGCGGCTCCTTTTCAGGACTCCTGCATGTTGATTAACCACGATTTTTCCCGGCGCGTTACCGTCACTCCTGAAGATCATGGCTGGGTGCCTTCTCCCCAGCGAGGGGTCGATCGGGTGATGCTTGATCGTATCGGCGGCGAACAGGCGCGGGCGACGAGTATTGTCCGTTATCTTCCCGATACGGCATTCCCTTTACATGCCCATCCTGGCGGTGAGGAGATTCTGGTACTGGCCGGGCAATTCTCCGAAGGAGAACGGCATTACCCCGCCGGATGGTACCTGCGCAACCCGCCGGGTTCCTGCCATCAACCTCACAGCACCAACGGCACACTGTTGTTCGTCAAACTGGGACAAATGCGCCGCCAGGAACGGGTGCAATTGCGTGTGAATACGCGTGACGCGGAAAACTGGTTCACGCGTGAGGGTATGCAAGTTTGCCCCCTGTTTAGCGATGCGCATGAGCGCGTCTGCCTGCTGCGGCTGAGCGTCGGTACGGTATTGGCAGAACCGGGATTACCGGGCGGAGCGGAAGTGCTGATCGTCGAAGGCAGTTTGATTGAAGGCAACAGTATTCACCCACAGGGTAGCTGGCTGCGGATCGCGCCACAGCAGCGGCTGGCTTTGATGGCCGGGTCGGACAACACGGTGCTGTATCTCAAAAAAGGGCATCTCGCCGCTGCGCCGCAGGAACCCTGCCTATGACGCCGCAGGTGACGATTATCGGTGCCGGGTTGAGCGGCTTATATGCTGCCTGTTTGTTAGAGCAGGCGGGTGTCAGTTATCAGGTACTGGAAGGGCGGGAGCGGATCGGCGGGCGGATACTGTCGGCTGGCGATGTGCAGGCCGATCTCGGTGCGACGTGGCTGTGGCCTGCTATCCAGCCCACGCTATTTCAGCTTCTTACCCGGCTGGATATCACCCTGATCGACCAGAATGAGACCGGCGAAATGCTCTACGAGCGCACCCCGGGTGCCGTGTCACGCTATCCGGGGTTTGTTTCGTCGCCTGCTGCGGTACGTGTGCGCGGCGGCATGTCGCACGTGATCAAAAAATTAGCGCAGCACATCCCGGCAACACGCATCGTGACGGGCGTTGAGGTGACGCATGTGGAGCAGCGCAACGGGCGGATCAGGATTGAGGGTAACGGCAACGACCACTCGACAAGCGTCATCGAGAGCGAACAGGTGTTATTGGCTCTGCCGCCCATGCTGGCCGCGAATATGACCTTTGCGCCGTCGCTGCCGTTCCCCCTGTTGCAGGCCTGGCGTAATACCGGCACCTGGATGGCGCCACATGCCAAGTATGTCGCCTGCTATGCCGAAGCTTTCTGGAAACGCAACGGGTTGTCGGGCGAGGCCAGAAGCAACGTCGGCCCAATGGTAGAGATGCATGATGTTTCCCAGCCTGATGGCACGCATGCTCTGTTTGGTTTTATCGGGCTGCCGTTCGATGCCCGTCAGGCGACAGGCGAGGCGCAGTTACTGAGTCTGTGTCGCGCGCAACTGGTTCGCTTATTTGGTGAAGAAGCCGCGACGCCCCGCGCAGAATACCTTAAAGACTGGGCGGCCGATCCCTTTACGGCCACCCGGCGCGATCTGGCGTTACAGGCAGGTCACACCGTGCCGCCGCCATCGCCTGCAGAAGGCGTATGGCGTAACACCATCACCGGGATAGCCAGCGAATGGTCATCCACGTTTCCGGGCTACCTGGCTGGCGCTATCGAAGCGGCTGAGGCGGGTGTCCGGCGGATAGTCAATCAGAGGTAAGCATGAACAACACCTATCAGGCAATGCAGGTTACACGTCCAGGACGGCTGGAACAGGTTGAAAGAACGCTGCCGGAACCGGCACCTGGCGAGGTGCTGATTAAAGTGGAAGCCTGCGGTATTTGCGGGGCGGACAGCGGCGTGATTGAGGGGCGGGAAAAGGGCGTTGACTACCCGCGCGTGCCCGGTCACGAAGTGGTCGGCACGATCTGTAAAATTGCTGACGCGCTGCCAGGCTGGCTGAAACCCGGTCAGCGGGTAGGCGTTGGGCGTTTAGGGGGGCACTGCCACGCCTGCGAGCAGTGCCGTCTGGGGCACTTTAACCTTTGCCAGAACCAGCCTGTGACCGGCAGTTCTCGTGACGGCGGCTACGCCGAATATATGCTGGCGCGCGCGACCGGGCTGGTGACCATTCCCGATGATCTCTCTTCTGTTGAGGCCGCGCCGCTGCTGTGCGCGGGGATCGCCACGTTTAATGCTTTAAAAAAATCCACGGCCCAGGCGGGCGATACCGTGGTTATCCAGGGCGTCGGCGGGCTGGGTCATCTGGCCCTGCAGTACGCCAGAAAGATGGGGTTTCGCGTCATTGCCGTCGGCAGAGGGGAAGACATTGCCGCAGAGGTGATGCGGCTTGGCGCGCATCATTATATTGATACCCATCATCATGATCCCGTTGCGGCCATCAAATCGCTTGGCGGCGCGCAGGTGATCCTTTCGACCCTCACCGACAGTGCTGCGGTTGCTGCGCTGTTACCGGCCCTGGTGCCGCAGGGGCAGTTGATGGTGGTCGGTGTGGGGCAGGAAAGCCTGGCGTTAACGCCGGGGCTGATGGTGGGCAGAGAATTGTCGGTCAGAGGGGCTATCACCGGTACGCCGAGAGAACTGGAAAAAGCGCTGGATTTCAGTTTGCTGGCCGATGTGCGGGCGATGATAGAAACGATGCCGCTCGCAAAGGCACAGGAGGCCTGGCAAAAAATGCGTTCCGGCGAGGCCAAATTCCGCATGGTGCTGACCATGGAAAAGGCATAACAACGCAGTAAGTGCAATAAGTGCAATAAGTGCAGTAAGTGCAGTAAGTGCAGTCAGAAATGCATAACTATAAATCGATAAAGGAAGACGTGATGACAATACGCGAATTATCTGCCCCGGCATTCTCTGCTGAGGTCATACAGGCCAGGGTACCGGTGCTCATTGATTTCTGGGCCCCCTGGTGCCAGCCTTGCCGCGCCGTGGCGCCCGTGATGGAGGCGCTGGCCGAAGAGTACGCCGGAAAACTGGCGGTGTTCAAAGTCAACGTAGACGAGCAGCCAGAGCTGGCCGCGCAGCATGGCATACGTTCGATACCCTTCTTTAAGGTGTTCGTGGAAGGAAAACCGGTGCTCGAGTTTGCCGGGGCCAGGCCGAAACATGATTTCGACGCCCTGCTGAGGAATCTTCTGAACTGAGATAACCCCACTTCGCCTGGCGAGCGTGACTCACAGCGCTCGCGTTTTTACCTATCCGGATATCGCCGTGGCGCTGGCTGCGGCGGTGCTATGGGCGTTACCCGCCAGCGGGTACCCATAACAAGGAGTGCATATGTTTACGTTAGATGCGTTTCATCTGGCAAGGATCCAGTTTGCCTTCACGGTGTCGTTTCACATTATATTCCCGGCGATCACCATCGGTCTGGCCAGCTACCTGGTAGTGCTGGAAGGCCTCTGGCTGAAAAGCCGCCAGACCGTCTATCTCGATCTCTGGCATTTCTGGTCCAAAATTTTTGCCGTCAACTTTGGGATGGGTGTCGTTTCCGGTCTGGTGATGGCCTACCAGTTCGGCACCAACTGGAGTGGTTTTTCGCAGTTTGCCGGGAGTATTACCGGCCCGTTATTGACCTATGAAGTGCTGACCGCCTTTTTCCTCGAAGCGGGGTTTTTAGGGGTCATGCTGTTTGGCCGAAACAAAGTTGGGCCGGGGCTGCACTTCTTTGCGACCTGCATGGTCGCCCTGGGCACATTAATGTCGACTTTCTGGATCCTTGCATCGAACAGCTGGATGCACACGCCGCAGGGTTACACGATAGAGCAGGGCGTGGTGGTTCCGCAGGACTGGCTGAAAATTGTCTTTAACCCCTCGTTCCCGTGGCGGCTGATACATATGACCACGGCGGCGTTCCTTGCCAGCGCGTTTTTTGTTGGTGCCTCTGGGGCGTGGCACCTGCTCAAAGGCAACGACACCCCCGCAATCCGCAAGATGTTTTCCATGGCGTTATGGATGGCATTAGTGGTTGCTCCGTTGCAGGCTTTTTTGGGCGATGGACACGGATTAAACACACTTGAACACCAGCCGGCAAAAATTGCCGCCATTGAGGGGCACTGGGAAAACCGACCCGGAGAAGCATCACCGTTGATCCTGTTTGGCATTCCCGATATGGCGGAAGAACGCACCAAATATGCCCTTGAAGTGCCGTATCTTGGCAGCCTGATCCTGACGCATAGCCTCAGTAAACCGATCCCGGCGCTGAAAAGTTTTGCGCCTGCCGACAGGCCGAATTCGCTTGTGGTGTTCTGGTCGTTTCGCATTATGGTTGCGCTCGGTCTGTTGATGATTGCACTGGGCGTGCTTAGCCTGTGGCTGCGTTACCGCAAGCGCCTTTTTTGCTCACGTTCCTTTCTGTGGTTTGCTCTGCTGATGGGGCCGTCCGGTTTAGTGGCGATCCTCGCTGGCTGGTTTACCACCGAGGTGGGGCGTCAGCCCTGGGTAGTATATGGCGTACAACGCACCCGGGAGGCGGTTTCGGCCCATGGCGATCTGCATATGAGCGTCAGTCTGCTGGCGTTTATCGGTGTTTATAGCGCCGTGTTTGGCGTGGGCTACCTGTATCTGATGCGATTGATTAAAACCGGACCGCTGCCCGGCGAGGGGCAGCATGCAGAGCAGGGCGGGCCAGGGCAGTTGCGCACCCCCGCGCGGCCGCTTTCTGCCGTCGATAATGGACAGGGAGGCGCGCAAAATGATTGATCTTTCGCTGATCTGGTTCGGTATTATCATTTTTTCCACACTGATGTACATCGTGATGGATGGCTTTGATTTGGGGATCGGGTTGCTGTTCCCGTTCAATAAAAATGCGGCGGAGCGCGATGTGATGATCAACACCGTGGCGCCGGTCTGGGACGGGAATGAAACCTGGCTGGTGATGGGCGGTGCCAGCCTGTATGGTGCGTTCCCGTTGGCCTATTCCGTGATAGCCGACGCGCTGGCTGCCCCACTGACCGTGATGCTGCTGGGGTTGATTTTTCGCGGTGTCGCGTTTGAATTCCGCTTTAAAGCCACTCCGGCGCATCGCCCATTCTGGGATAAGGCCTTTATTTTCGGCTCGCTGCTGGCAACGTTTACTCAGGGCGTGGTGGTTGGCGCGTTGATTAACGGGCTGCCGGTCAGTGGTCGGGAATATGCAGGCCCTGCGTTGATCTGGCTGGATCCCTTTGCGCTGTTTTGTGGGGCCGGGTTGCTGGTGGCTTACGCGCTGCTGGGAGCGAGCTGGCTGGTGATGAAAACAGACGGGGCGCTGCAAAAGAAAATGGCCCGGTTGACGATACCACTGGTCACGGTGTTGCTGATAGTGTTAGCGATCATCAGTTTGTGGACGCCGCTGGCGCATCCGGGCATTGCCCGGCGCTGGTTTAGCGCGCCGAACCTGTTCTGGTTCTTGCCCGTACCGGTACTGGTGTTGGCCTGCTACGTTGGCGTGATACGCGCCATTCGACGCAACGCGCACTATTCCCCCTTTATCTTGACGTTAATGCTTATTTTCTTAGGCTTTTCCGGGCTGGGGATCAGCATCTGGCCTTATATCATCCCGCCTTCGGTCACGCTTCATGAAGCGGCATCGGCGCAGATAAGTCAGGCGTTTATGTTGATTGGCTGCCTGCCGATTTTGCCGGTGATCCTCGGTTACACCTTCTGGAGCTATTACGTTTTTCGCGGCAAAGTACAGCCGGGTGAAGGCTATCATTAAGGAGTAAAAAGTATGCGTACGGAGAAGAACAATGCCTCGTTGCTGAAAGGCCTGGTGTGGCTGGTGATCATCTGGACGGCGAGTGTGGTGGCGCTGGGCATCGTCTCAATGTTGTTTCGGTTGTTGATGTCCGCCGCCGGCATGAAAGCCTGATAATAAAAAGCCTGAGCAAACGCTGCCCAGGCTTTTCATGAAAGAAAAACTTGCGCGATCGGGAAGTTTATCTGCTTTGTTGACGCGTGAGTTTCACCACATACTGCCCCTCAAAGATGTTCCTGGCTTGAACCTGCGCTCACCCTGCCGAAAAAACTATGCCAATTCCATTAACTATCAAACAGATCGAAATGCTGGTGAAAATCAGCGAAGGGAAGGGGCTGTCAGAAGCCGCACGCCTGCTTAATCTCTCACCTTCCGCTGTCAGCAAGGCGCTGGCGGTGATGGAGGAAAATCTTGGTGTTCCGCTTATCCAGCGCACCACCCGTACCTTTCAGCTGACCGATGCCGGGGAGTATTTTGTTTCCCGGGCGACGGAGCTGCTGAAAGAATTTGATGATATCGTGAATACCACCTGCGGTTATTTCAACCACCCGCACGGTGCGCTACGGATCACCTGTTCGGTGGCCTTCGGTTACGCCCACCTGGTAGATATCTTCAATGAATACCGTAAAAAGCATCATGACGTTGAATTGATCCTCGATCTGGACGACCACCTGACCAATCTGAATGAAAACAATGTCGATATTGCCCTGCGGATCACCGCCACGCCGCCGCAGAATTACGCGGCCAGAAAATTATCCAAAATCAGTTGGCTGTATTGCGCCGCACCCGGCTACCTGGCCCGCTGTGGAACGCCGACCAGACGCGCAGAACTGGTCAGCCATGACTGCCTGGTTTACCCGGGGTTGACACCGCCGCTGCGTATCACCGACATGACCATTGCGCACCCGCACTGTGATATCAAGCCGCGCACACCCGTACAGGCCAACAGCAGCCTGCTGTTATTAAAAGCGGCACTGTCCGGTCAGGGCATCGCCTGGTTGCCGTCTTATTTGATCAGCCAGCACCTGGAAAGCGGGGAACTGGTGGCATTGAAACTGGATGGGAAGTACGCCTACCCGACACACAGTTTGTACGCGCTGTATTTCCCCAGCAAATTTCGCAACCCCAAAGTGCGATCGTTTATTGATTTTCTGGTGGAGGAAAACCAGCCCTGGCATCGGTGGGAAAAAGCGATTGATGAATTGATTTAAAATATGCGCGCGATCACAGCAAATAAATTAACGCGGCGTCGCCCGATAATAAAAATCTTTTGCACAGATCACATTTAACGATAAATAAAAATTATATTTTGCGGCGCTTGTCATATTAATACCAAATACTTTACTTGTGAGTAAAAGTGGAAACAGTTTTCGCTAATATTCCTTCGCCATTGCCGGGGGGCTGTGTAAAGCTTTCTGCATTCAATCATTAATAACAACGCGGTTATTAGGTTGAATATAGCGGCAGCAACGTTGTCGAAGTATTGCGGTTAAAATAAAACAAGGTTGCAGAGTAGAGTTTCAAATAATACTCGGCCGGGTTGATTCTATTTTGTCGATTGGGGTCTCCTATGACAGTAGGAATAAATAACGAAGCAATAAATAAAAATAATATCCCCTTTACCCTGTACGATTTAGGGTGGGTGGTACTGTGTATCGGCGCAGCAATTGGTTCAGGCATCGTCTTTTTCCCTTTGCAGGTGGGTCTTAAAGGTGTCTGGGTATTTGCCCTGGCGGTACTTCTCGGCTATCCGGCCGTGTATTACATGCAGAAGCTGTTTATCGAAACCATGGCGCGTAGCGATGAACACGACTCCTATTTGAGCATCATCGCCAGCTATGTCGGCAACCGCTGGGGAGTCTTTCTCGGGGCGCTCTATTCCATCACTATGTTGAAATCGATGGTGGAGTACGCACTGGCGATCACCAATGATAGCGCGTCCTATCTGAAGACATTTGGCCTGACCACCCAGACGCTCTCTGAACACTGGTGGTGGCCGCTGTTGTTGATTGGCAGTCTCTCTTTGGTGGCGTCGAAAGGCGAAAAACTGCTGTTTAAAGTCTCTGGCAGCATGATTGCCGTGAAGCTGGTGATCATTGTGGCGATTGGCTTTGTGGTGGTGCCGTTCTGGGATCTGAACAACATCGGCGAATTGCCCTCGGTTGGACACCTGGTGGTGGGGACATTCCCGACACTACCATTTGCTATCTTCTCCATCATGTTCGTCGGGATTCTGAACCCCATGAACATTGCGTATAAAAAGCGTGAAGAGGATAAAGCGGTCGCGAAGTATAAGATTTTACGTGTACATAAAGTCGCGTATCTGATCCTTGTGGCGACAGTACTGCTGTTCGTGGTTTCTATTGTCCTTTCCATCAGCGAAGCCGATGCGCTGCGCGCCTACCAGGACAATATCTCAGCCCTTGCGCTGGCGGCGAAAGTCATTCCTGGCGCGGCAGTAAAATACATGAGCGTTATTCTTAACGTGTTTTCAATCGTGACCGCTTTCCTCGCGCTTTATCTGGCGGTGCATGAATCGTTTGTCGGGTTAATTAAAGTCACGCTCGATAAACTGTCCCCAACACGAGAAAGCAGCCCACGACGGGTTTCTGTCACGGCTTTTTTCATGGTAGTGCTGGTCTTGTGGTTAATCGTACTGACGAACTTCCCTATCCTGAAGGTATTTGTTTTTGGCGGCGTGACCTACGGTATTATTAGCTGTATTGTGCCGGGAGTTATTATTCTCAAAAATGACAAGTTTGTTGACCTTCGGGGGGCGTCAGTTTATTACGTGATATTAATTGGTATGCTGATGTGCATCGGGCCGTTTGTTATGCTGTTTTCCTGATAACGTGTGATGAATAAATGTCTGCGCTGTCTTTAGGTATATTAAGTGCGTTTTAAGGCGGCATTGTTAATTATTTTATGGGTCATCATTAATCAGATTCATGATGACCCATGCGCCACTTTTACGGTGCAGAAAATGATTATCAAAAACCCGGACATGTGATACTAAGACTGAGAGATAACAAACAAGGGTAGTGGAAGATGTCGCAGAATAAAATTGCCAAAAAAGTACAAAATCTCCAGTCATCGGCAATCCGGGAATTATTGAAACACAGCAAAATGGACGGGGTTATTTCGCTTGGCGGCGGAATTCCTAATCCGGACCTTTTCGATCGTGAAGGGTTACAGATAGCGATGGATCAGGTGCTCTCCAGCGCCTGGAAAGAGGCGTTTCAGTACGGTCTGAGCGAAGGCAGCCCTGAACTGCGTGCGGCAATTTGCCAGTTGCTGGCGGAGCGGGCGATCGTCTGTGATGTTGACGATGTGGTGGTGACTTCTGGCTCTCAGCAATCTCTGGATATTCTGGCGCGTGCGCTGATCGATCCGGGCGACATTGTGGTCGTTGAACGGCCAACTTATCTCGCGGCACTGCAGGTGCTGCAGTTAGCAGAAGCAGATTTGCGCTCCGTGGGTACCGATGGCGACGGCATGATCATTGATGAACTGGAGGCGATGGTGAAGACCACCCCGGTGAAAGCCGTTTATATCGTGCCGACTTTCGGTAACCCTGGTGGGGTGACGCTGGCGGAGCATCGGCGTAAGCAACTGGTGGAATTATCGCAGCGCTACGATTTCGTCATTATTGAAGACGATCCGTATGGCGAAATTAACTTCACCGACAAAACGTTCACGCCGCTGAAAGCCTGGGCGGCGGAAAGCGGTAACAGTGACAACGTGATTTATACCTCCACGTTTTCAAAAATTCTCGCACCGGGCGCGAGAGTTGGCTGGTTAGTGGTCCCGGGCTGGTTGAAACGGCAGGTGGTGAATCTTAAGCAGGCAACCGATCTTCATACCAGCTCGTTATCGCAGTCGCTGACTTACCACTATCTGAACAGTGGCCGGCTGGCAGGGCAGATTGCGCTGATCCGCGAGGCGTATAAACACAAATGCCAGACCCTGTGTGAGCAGCTGGAAAGCGCGCTGGGCGACCATCTGACTTTCCATAAGCCGATGGGCGGCATGTTTTTGTGGGCCAGATTTAATTATCCAATGGACACCACACAGTGGCTGAAAAAGACGCTGGCGAACGGCGTGGTGTACGTTCCGGGGGAGTTCTTTTACTGCAACGATCCCGATCATGCCACGCTGCGTATGTCTTACGTCAGCGTTACGGATGAGAACCTGAAAGAGGCGGTTTTGCGGTTGAAGGCCTCACTGAATTAGTTGTTCTCGTTAGCCAGTCGGGGGCGGGGACAAGGGCGAAAATACATAGGTACGCGTTGTAAGAAGAGGAAGTGTAATAATGTCTAATCATAGTTTTGATAACCTGGTGTCCCCGGAAACCTATCTCTGCCATGGTCCTTTTGATCCTGAGGTGTTTGGCGGGGTGGTTAACCCACCGGTTTATCATGCCTCAACGGTGATTTTTAAAAACTGCAAAGAGCTCAGTGAACGCCATCAGGCGCTGTTTGAAGATGCAGAAGATGAGGTCATGTATTATGGCCGTTTCGGTACGCCCATCACATTTGCGGTGCAAAAAGCACTGGCGGAGCTGGAGGGGGGCTATCGCGCGTTATTAGTGCCGACGGGGCTGGCCGCCTGCACCAGTGCGTTGCTGGCGCTGGTGAAAAGTGGTGACCATATTCTGGTCAGCGGCAGCGTTTACGGGCCAACGCGCGGCTTTGTCAACAATGTGCTGGCGAAGATGGGCGTTTCCGCCACCTTTTTTGATCCCAATATTGGCGCGGGCATTGTCGATCTCTTCCAGCCAAATACTACCGTGGTGTTTACTGAATCACCGGGGTCGCAAACCTTCGATATTCAGGACATTCCGGCCATCACTCAGGTTGCCCACGCGCACAATGCAAAAGTGATCCTGGATAATACCTGGGCGACTCCGCTGTTTTTCAAACCCTTCGATCACGGCGTGGATGTCTCTGTCCATGCGGCCACCAAGTACATCGTCGGCCACTCAGATGCGCAGATGGGGCTGATCACGGCGAATGAAGAGACATGGCAGGCGATCCGTCGTTTTGTCTATCTGTTCGGTTTGCATGCCGCGCCAGACGATGTTTACCTGGCGCAACGCGGTCTGCGGACGATGTCACTTCGCCTTGAGCGGCACCAGGCCTCAGCATTGAAAATTGCTCAATGGTTTGCGGAGCGCGATGAGGTAGAACAGGTTCTGCATCCTGCGTTGCCTTCCTGCCCTGGCCATGAGATCTGGAAACGCGACTTTACCGGCTCCAGCGGACTGTTTAGCGTGGTACTGAAGCCCGGTTATTCCAAAGCCTCTGTCGAGAAGTTTATCGATAGCTTGCAGTATTTCGGTATCGGCTTCTCCTGGGGCGGTTTTGAAAGCCTGGCGATCCCGTTTAACCCGCGCAAAGACCGCCCTGAATATCACTGGCCGTATGCCGGGGAAGCGTTCCGTTTGCAGATTGGTCTGGAAGATCCAGTCGATTTGGTCAACGATCTTGCTCAGGCGTTACGCCACCTGCAGGCGTAACGGCATTTTCCAACGCCAGCCCGCGCTGGCGTTGAGCGGTTTTGGTATAATCACGCGATGAATGAATGCCCTGAATAACGGATATCGCAATGGATATACCAATAGACCTCAAACATTTACATACCCTGCTCACATTGCGTAAAACAGGCAGTCTGACCCGCGCAGCCGTTGCGTTACAACTGACGCAGTCGGCGCTGTCGCATCAGATTAAACAGCTGGAAGATCACTACGGCGTGACATTGTTCGTGCGTAAGTCTTCACCGGTGCAGTTCACCCAGGCCGGTGAGCGGTTGTTGCAGCTGGCCGAGTCAGTGCTTGCTGCACTGGTGGACGCCGATCGCGAACTGTATCAATTCGCCAGCGGTAAACAGGGTATCTTGCGGGTCACGCTGGAGTGCCACACCTGTTATAGCTGGTTATTGCCGGTGATGGATGCGTTCCGCAATAAGTGGCAGGAGGTCGAAATAGATATATTGCCCGGCTTTCAGGCTGATCCGCTGGGGTTGCTGCTGCAAAAGCGCGCGGATGTTGCCATCGTCGATGAAACAGAACCGACGGAGTGCGTCAGTTTTAGCCCGCTGTTCAAATATGAAATGGTGGCTGTGTTGCCCAATAATCATCCGTTAACGCACAAGCCTTGGCTGGAGGCGGAAGATTTTCGCGATGAGGTGTTGATTACCTACGCCGTGCCGGAAGAGCGCATTGACCTGTGCCGTAAGGTGCTCAAACCCGCCGGGGTGCCGTTCCGGCGAAAAACCACCGAGCTGACGATGGGCATTGTGCAACAAGTGGCCAGTCAGCGCGGGATTGCGGCACTGCCTGTGTGGGCCGTGGCGGAGTACCTGGATAAAAAATACGTGACGGCAAAATCCATTACCCGGCAGAAATTAATGTCTGAAATCTGGCTCGCATCGCTGACCGATACCAAAGAGAAAGATTACGTGCGTGACTTTACCCATTTTATTAAACAGCGTTGCCTGCGCATGTTGCCAGATATCGAAATATCGTAAGCCAGCATCGGGAATAAAGGAGAGGGGTTTTATGCGAACCCCTTAAGGGGCCGCTTTGTCTGACGCGAGCCGGCACCTGATTATGTTCATGAATTACTGAAAGGAGAAAAAATGAAATCCATTATTAACACTGCCTCCGCCCCGGCGGCCATTGGCCCTTATTCTCAGGGCGTGTCTTATGGCGACCTGGTTTTTACCTCAGGGCAACTGCCGCTGGATCCGGTAACGATGGCCTTCCCGGAAGGGGGCATTAAAGCGCAGACACGCCAGTCGTTGCTGAATGTGAAGGCCGTGCTGGAACAGTCTGGCGCCTCACTGGAGAGCGTACTGAAAACGACCTGTTTCCTGGCAAAGATGGAGGATTTTGCCGCTTTTAACGAAGTCTATGCCGAGTTCTTTGGTGCCGAAGGCGCACCGGCGCGCTCCTGCATTCAGGCCGGTAAATTACCGAAAGAGGCGCTGGTCGAAATCGAAGCCGTGGCGGTAATCAAAAAATAATGCCAGGGGCAGAGCAGAGCTGCAGACAAGACGTTCATGTTGTTTCTGCTGCTGCCCTTTTATTCATACTCACTTGCCGGATTAGGGATGAACACGCTTCGCGACAGGCTAAGAATAATATTGATTCCCCCGGTGTTGCTGGTGGCTTTTTTGCTGGTTGATGTGTTCATTAGCTGGCCTGCCATTGTCGATGTCCGCCATTTACTTAGCGGTGCCCCCTTATCATGGCTGGCCATGGGGATGGGGACGTTGAGTCTTTCTGTGGTAATAGCCAGTCTGCGGCAACTGGTACGCCAGCAGACAACGTTCAATGCACTTCAGTCCGATAAAACACAAACCTTAATTACTGACGGCTGCTACGCCTTATCCCGTAACCCGGTTTACCTCGGTTTTGTGGGTCTACAACTCAGTGCTGCATTGCTGCTCAGCACGCTTTCAGGTGTGCTGATCACCCCGCTTCTGATGGCGCTGCTCACCGTGTTGCATATTCAGGTCGAAGAAGTGCAGATGCAGCGGATCTTCGGGCATGAATGGGCGACGTACTGCAACAAAACCCGGCGCTGGTTATAACGCTTTCATCGCTGCAAGCCGCGCGGCTGGCGCTTCGCTGCCATACGATATTCCTATCGTGATCGGGATCCGTGTACTACGTTCAGTACTGTTGCTGTGACGTGGAGAACCGATGAAACCTTTACTCAGTTTAGTGTTAACCAGCTTCGTTCTGACGGGGTGTGGCGCAAATAACACGCCACCAAAAACGCCGGTACCTGGCGCTCAGACATCAGGTCAACTGCGCACCCTGGAAACGGGCGCGCAAATCATTCAGTCCCGTCCGCCTGTAGAGGCGATAAGTGCCTACCTTGACGGCTTCCATTTTTACAGTGGTGACAAGAATGGCCAGATGGAAGCTCACCATTACGTTACGGTCCTGAATGAGGATGTGATGCAGGCGGTGATCTATGATGGCAACACCCGGGATGCACGTCTGATGGGGGTGGAGTACATCATCAGCGAACGGCTGTTCAAGACCTTGCCACCGGAAGAGAAAAAGCTCTGGCACAGCCATCAGTATGAAGTGAAATCCGGCAGCCTTGTGGCACCCGGTTTACCGGCGCTGGCAGAAAAAGCGCTGATGGGCAAAATAGTCAACACCTACGGTAAAACCTGGCATACCTGGCATACCGATCGCGATAAAACGCTTCCGCTGGGGATCCCGGCGTTAATGATGGGCTTTACCGGGGAGGGGCAGCTTGATCCGGCGCTGCTGGCCGATCGTGACCGTCGGCTCAATATCAATACGCCTGCCATTAAACGTGAACGCGACGATCTGGTGGCGCACCCGGTGATGGCTGGCGCAAATGCCTGGCAGCGCGGTGATGTGATCCAGCTTAAACGCGTTCAGGGTTCTGGCGAGCATGCGCACGGTGACACGACACACTTTGGCACCGCTGAGACAAACGCGTCAGCCAATCCATAACGCCGGAGAAAAGCATGAACGTTCACCATCTTAACTGCGGCTGTATGTGCCCCTTTGGCGGCGCATTATATGACGGGTTCAGTAAAGGGCTGCATGCGCACCTGGCGTGCCACTGCCTGCTGGTTGAAACGGCTCAGGATGGCCTGGTGCTGGTGGATACCGGTTTCGGGCGGGACGATATTGATCACCCGGCGCAGCGGCTGTCTGGGTTTTTTCGGGCGCTGAATAACATCCAGCGGCGTGAAGGTCTGACGGCGCTGGCGCAGATTCAGACACTGGGGTTCAGGGCGGAGGATGTACGGCATATTGTGCTGACGCACCTGGATTTTGACCATGCGGGTGGCCTGACTGACTTCCCTCATGCCCGGATCCATGTGATGCAAAAAGAACTCGATACCGCCCGTACGCGGCAGCGCTGGCTGGACCGGGAACGCTACCGCCCGGCGCAGTGGGGCGGCACTTCCGCCTGGGTGGGGTATCAAACGCAAGGGGAGCGCTGGTTTGGTTTTGATGCGGTGACAGCGCTGCAGGGATTGCCGCCGGAAATCTTGCTGGTGCCGCTGGCAGGCCATACGCTCGGCCATGCGGGTATTGCTATCCAGCAACCACAGGGCTGGCTGCTGCATGGCGGCGATGCCTGGTTTTACCGGGGCGAGATGCAACCGACTGCTCCACGTTGTACCCCAGGGCTGCGTTTTTACCAGTGGATGATGGCGATGGATAATGGCGCGCGGCGGCATAATCAACAGCGGCTGCGGGCGTTGGCACAAACGCATGCGCATGACATCACGCTCTTTTGCAGCCACGATTTGCATCAATTCCAGGCCCTTGCGGGGACGGCCGGGCATAAACACACTACTCAGGCATGAGAAGGGAAAGGTAATGAATGATCTGCCCTCTGCGGCGTGGGCGATTCGCGCCGCGTCAGACGCGGATTTTATGGCGCTGCAGGCTGTGGAACGAGCCGCTTTCGCGACACTGAAAGCCGCAGGGGCGGTGGCGGGGCAACCTGTTGCCAGTTCCAGTGGCGATCTGCTGCGGTATCAACAAGCGGGCCTGTTATTTGCTGCCTTCGATAATACCGGAACCCCGAGGGGTTTTGCCGGGGGCTACATCGCACAGGGCTGGCTGCATATCGCGGAGATGGATGTCCACCCTGACTGGCAGCGGCAGGGTATCGGGCGGCAGTTGCTGGAAACCCTGTTGCACGCCGGGCGCGAGAAGAGATGCTATGGCGCAACGCTGACCACCGATCGGCTGGCCGCGTTTAATGCTCCTTTTTATGCCTCCCTGGGTTTCATGCCCGTGAGCAAATCGGTACGGCCCGGTCATCTTGATGCGATCCTGGCGGCAGAAATAACCGGTGGGCTTGATCCAGCCCGTCGTGTCGCGATGGTCTCCCGTTACGCCTAAAAAATATACTGGATATTTAAACAGGTGATTGTATACTAATGCAGCAAGTTACCTGTATCTGTATTAGTAAGGGGGAGACCCATGTTGATTCCTTTTGACACCCTCAGCGCGCAAATGCCGCAAGCCATGATGAGCAGCCGCGACATTGCGAAAATGACCGGCATTGCGCATACCGAAGTGAAGCGCATTGTAAAAAGCCTCGAAACGGCGCAGCGTCTCTCGCAGCCGGTGACCACGCATCCGTATGAGCGCGAAGGTGAGACGCGGCAGGAGTTTTTACTGAATAAAAGGGACTCTCTGCTTACGGTGTCGCGTCTTTCACCTGGCTTTACCGTAGAAATGCTGGATCGCTGGCAGGAACGTGAGAGAAGCATTAGCTTGCCCGATTTCACCAACCCGGCAGCAGCAGCGCGCGCCTGGGCAGAACAGTATGAAAAACGCCAGCATGCCGAGGAGCAACTGGCGCTGACGGCGCCAAAAGCGGCCTTTTTTGATGACTTTGTCCGGGTGGACGAATCGCTGGGATTTCGTCAGCTCTGTAAAATGTTAAAGGCGAAAGAACCGGAGTTTCGCCAGTTTTTATTAGAGCGCAATATCATGCACCGGGTGAACGGCGCCCTGATGCCACAGCAATATCACATTGATGCTGGCTTATTTACTCTGCATGGCGGGGTGGCAGAAAACAGCCGTAGCTGGTCGCAGGCCCGCTTCACCGCGCGCGGCGTAAAATGGGTGGCCGACCTGTGGGCCAAACATCGTTCTTCACAGCCTGTCGAGATACCGCGTGTCGCCCGCACGGAACCTGCCGCACCGGAGCAGGGCTGGCTTTAAACCGCCCACTGTTATGGCGCGAAGCGGGGAACGTTTGGCGCGCCTGCACCTCACCTGCAAAAGAATCCACGCCGCGGCGTGGATTCTTGTTTTTATCAGCCTGGTGGTTTGCCGGGAAACACAAAAGCCACAGCCGTAATGCAGCGGCTGCCGGATCGATTACACGCGGTCGATTTTTTTATTTATGAGAATGTCCACTCACGTTACGTGTGGATTGCACTGGCAATGCTCTGGCGCAACAGGGATCTGCATTACAGCAAAGGTAAGCCGCTATCTCGTTTGCTGGCGTGATGTCGGCATTGCAGAAGAGCCAATGCTGCGGCGCCATGCGCCGGGTGCTACGCCAAACTGACGCTTGAAGCTGCGATTAAAAGACTGCTGCGAGTCAAAGCCCAGCGCCATCGCTACGTTTAAAATCGGTTCATTGCTGTGTGTCAGTCGCTCGACCGATTTTTGCAGCTTTTGCGCGCGAATATATTCGCCGAGTGTATAGCCAGTCTGTTCTTTGAATATCCGCTGAAGGTGCCATTTTGAATAGCCTGCTCGCCTGGAAACCGTGCCAATGTCGAGACGGCTGTCAAGGTTGTTATCAATCCAGGCGAGTAAATCGTGAATAAATGCGCCGTTGTTCATTTTGTTTCCCCCACGCAGATTAGTAAAAAGCATCTTTGTCTGTTGCATTTAAAAGTGGCGCGTTTTTGCGTTAATTGCAAGTTTTATTGTTGCATTTAAATCCTCACCGGGACGGTCGCTTCGGCCCCGATCAAATAGCACATAAAGTGTATTAATTATTCTTGCACTAAATTTAGCGCCTCCCTACAATCGCCGCGATAGTGTATTCGTAACTGTTACAGTTTTGTGGCGATGAACGACACAAATGGCCTTAAGCCAACCCGGACAAAGGAAGTGGCGCAGCGTCTCCCGCTGCGTCTTGCCCGGCGGCTACTCATCAGCGGAATAAAAATAATGAGCCTGCAAAAACCTTGGGTTAACTTTCATTTGCATGCGTTGGGAGCCATGTTGCTCTCCGTACTGCTTGTCGGGTGCGATAACGGTGTCGCGCAAAACGCCGTGCCACAAGCTCCGGCCGTCAGCGCCGCGGACGTAGTCGTCAAATCCATCAGTCAGTGGGATAGCTTTAACGGGCGGATTGAAGCAGTGGAAAGTGTTCAGTTACGTCCCCGCGTCTCCGGCTACATTGATAAAGTGAATTACACCGACGGGCAGGAAGTGAAAAAGGGCGAGGTGCTGTTCACTATTGATGACAGGACCTATCGCGCCGCGCTGGAACAGGCGCAGGCGACGCTGGCGAGAGCCAAAACGCAAGCCAGCCTGGCGCAAAGTGAGGCTAACCGTACCGATAAATTAATCCATACCAACCTGGTATCTCGTGAAGAATGGGAACAACGCCGTTCCGCTGCCATTCAGGCACAAGCCGACATTCGCGCCGCGCAGGCAGCCGTTGACGCCGCACAACTTAACCTGGATTTCACCAAAGTGACCGCGCCTATTGATGGTCGCGCCAGCCGCGCGTTGATCACCAGCGGTAATCTGGTCACAGCGGGTGACAGCGCCAGCGTGCTGACCACGGTGGTATCGCAGAAGACGGTTTACGTCTACTTTGACGTGGACGAGTCGACCTATCTTCACTATCAAAACCTCGCGCGCAGTGGACATGGGGCGTCCAGTAATCACCTGGCGCTACCGGTTGAGATTGGCCTTGTTGGCGAGGAGGGCTACCCTCATCAGGGCAAAGTGGATTTTCTTGATAATCAGTTAACGCCGAGTACCGGTACGATCCGTATGCGTGCGCTGTTAGATAACGCGCAGCGTCAGTTCACACCTGGGCTCTTTGCCCGCGTTCGTCTGCCGGGTAGCGCTGAATTTAAAGCCACGCTTATCGACGACAAAGCGGTGCTGACCGATCAGGATCGCAAATATGTTTATATCGTTGATAAAGACGGTAAAGCGCAGCGCCGCGATATTACTCCGGGGCGGCTGGCCGCCGGTTTACGCATCGTGCAGCAGGGGCTGAACCCTGGCGATAAAGTCATTGTTGATGGTTTACAAAAAGTGTTTATGCCGGGGATGCCGGTTAACGCGAAAACCGTTGCCATGACGGCCAGCACCGCTCTCAACTGATCCCTTACCTGAGAATCCGACACATGGACTTTTCCCGCTTTTTTATCGACAGGCCGATTTTTGCCGCAGTGCTGTCGATCCTGATTTTTATCACAGGGTTAATCGCCATTCCGCTGTTGCCGGTCAGCGAATACCCTGACGTTGTACCGCCAAGCGTGCAGGTGCGTGCGGAGTATCCTGGCGCCAACCCGAAAGTGATTGCGGAGACAGTGGCGACGCCGCTGGAAGAAGCGATCAACGGCGTTGAAAACATGATGTACATGAAATCCGTCGCCGGATCCGATGGCGTACTGGTGACGACCGTAACGTTCCGTCCGGGTACCGACCCCGATCAGGCGCAGGTTCAAGTGCAAAACCGGGTATCCCAGGCTGAAGCCCGCCTGCCGGAAGATGTGCGGCGTTTGGGCATCACCACCCAGAAACAATCGCCGACGCTGACGCTGGTGGTGCATCTGTTTTCGCCCAATGGTAAGTACGATTCACTGTATATGCGTAACTACGCCACGCTGAAAGTGAAAGACGAGCTGGCGCGATTGCCTGGCGTTGGCCAGATACAGATTTTCGGTTCGGGCGAATACGCGATGCGCGTCTGGCTGGATCCAAACAAGGTAGCGGCTCGCGGGCTGACGGCCTCGGATGTGGTGACGGCGATGCAGGAGCAAAACGTGCAGGTTTCCGCCGGGCAACTTGGCGCAGAGCCGTTGCCAAAAGAGAGCGATTTCCTGATCTCAATTAACGCCCAGGGGCGTCTGCACACGGAAGAAGAGTTTGGCAATATCATTCTGAAAACGGCTCAAGATGGCTCGCTGGTGCGCCTGCGCGACGTGGCGCGTATAGAAATGGGTTCTGGCAGTTATGCGTTGCGTTCCCAGCTTAATAATAAAGACGCGGTCGGGATTGGTATATTCCAGTCCCCAGGGGCGAACGCTATCGATTTGTCTAACGCGGTGCGCGCCAAAATGAACGAGCTCTCCACCCGTTTCCCGGAAGATATGAAGTGGGCAGCACCTTACGATCCGACCGTTTTTGTTCGCGATTCCATTCGTGCGGTCGTGCAAACGCTGCTGGAAGCGGTGGTGCTGGTCGTCCTGGTGGTGATTCTGTTTCTGCAAACCTGGCGCGCGTCGATTATTCCGCTGATCGCGGTGCCGGTGTCGGTCGTGGGAACGTTCAGTATTCTCTATCTGCTGGGCTTTTCGCTTAATACCCTGAGTTTGTTCGGGCTGGTGCTGGCTATCGGCATCGTCGTGGATGACGCCATCGTGGTGGTGGAAAACGTTGAGCGCAATATCGAAGAGGGGCTTGCTCCGCTTCAGGCAGCGCACCAGGCGATGCGTGAGGTTTCCGGGCCGATTATCGCGATTGCGCTGGTACTGTGTGCGGTGTTCGTGCCGATGGCGTTTCTCTCCGGGGTCACCGGTCAGTTTTATAAGCAGTTTGCGGTGACGATCGCGATTTCAACGGTGATCTCCGCCATCAACTCGCTGACGCTCTCTCCGGCGCTGGCAGCCATGCTATTAAAACCGCACGGCGCGCCGAAAGACTTCCCGACCAGGCTTATCGATCGTCTTTTCGGTTGGATCTTCCGTCCGTTTAACCGCTTTTTCCACCGAAGCTCGAACCGCTACCAGGGACTGGTTGGTAAAACGCTCGGCCGGCGTGGCGCGGTATTTGTTGTTTATTTGCTACTGCTGTGTGCCGCTGGCGTCATGTTCAAAGCCGTACCCGGCGGGTTTATTCCCACCCAGGACAAGCTCTACTTAATCGGCGGCGTGAAAATGCCGGAAGGTTCTTCGCTGGCACGCACCGATGCGGTGATCCGCAAAATGAGCGAAATCGGGATGAATACCGAAGGGGTGGATTATGCTGTCGCCTTTCCTGGGCTGAATGCGCTGCAGTTTACCAATACGCCGAATACGGGAACGGTCTTTTTTGGCCTGAAACCGTTCGATCAGCGTAAACATTCGGCGGCGGAAATTAACGCCGAGATCAACGCTAAAATCGCACAAATCCAGCAGGGCTTCGGTTTCTCCATTTTGCCACCGCCGATTTTAGGGCTGGGGCAGGGGTCGGGTTATTCGCTGTACATCCAGGATCGCGGCGGTCTGGGTTATGGCGCGCTGCAAAACGCGGTGAACACGATGTCTGGCGCGATTATGCAGACGCCGGGGATGCATTTCCCCATCTCAACCTACCAGGCTAACGTTCCGCAACTGGATGTGCAGGTCGATCGTGATAAGGCAAAAGCGCAGGGCGTGTCGCTGACCGATCTCTACGCAACGCTGCAAACCTACCTGGGATCGTCTTATGTGAACGATTTTAACCAGTTCGGACGCACCTGGCGGGTGATGGCGCAGGCCGACGGGCCGTTCCGCGACAGTGTGGAAGATATTGCTAATTTGCGCACCCGTAACAGCCAGGGGGAAATGGTGCCGATTGGCAGTATGGTGAATATCACCACCTCGTACGGGCCGGATCCGGTCATTCGTTACAACGGTTACCCGGCGGCGGACCTGATTGGCGATGCCGATCCACGCGTACTCTCTTCCTCTCAGGCGATGACCCAACTGGATGCGATGTCTAAGCAAATATTACCGAATGGGATGAATATTGAATGGACGGATCTGAGCTTCCAGCAAGCCACGCAAGGCAATACGGCGCTGATTGTTTTCCCGGTCGCGGTTCTGCTGGCCTTCCTGGTGCTTGCGGCGCTATATGAAAGCTGGACCCTGCCGCTGGCGGTGATCCTCATTGTTCCGATGACGATGCTGTCCGCTCTGTTTGGTGTTTGGCTCACTGGTGGCGATAACAACGTGTTTGTGCAGGTTGGCCTGGTCGTACTCATGGGGCTGGCCTGTAAAAACGCGATTCTTATTGTTGAGTTTGCCCGCGAGCTGGAAATGCAGGGGAAAGGGATCATGGAAGCGGCGCTGGAAGCGTGCCACCTGCGTTTACGCCCGATTGTTATGACCTCCATTGCCTTTATTGCCGGGACGATTCCATTGATCCTCGGCCACGGCGCGGGTGCAGAAGTGCGCGGCGTCACCGGGATCACGGTGTTTTCCGGTATGCTGGGTGTAACGCTATTTGGTTTGTTCCTGACACCGGTATTTTACGTTACGCTGCGTAAATTCGTTATGCGCGGTAAACCGGCAAGGGAAGTTTTGCCTGCGTAGCAGGTTGCAGATAATAAAAAACCGCCTTCATGTTAAGGCGGTTTTTTTAGCGTAAAAAAATGATTAATCGCTTTTTTTATCCGAAGTATCCATTTCAGGCACCGGATCGCACCCACTGGTATCCGCTTTTTTGACCTTTTCCAGCGCGCTGGCCACCGTATGGCGAGCTAATACCTCTAACGAAGCCTGCTCCGCTTCATCGGCGATAGATTTGAAATACCAGCAGGCGTTGGCGCTGACCACGCAGCGAGCCGGTATGTCGGGGCGCGACGCCCAGAGCTTTTTATCTTCTATCACGGAAACGTAGATATCTCGCAGCGTAATCTCGTCGGCAGGACGACCAAGGTGAATCGATCCGTTACGACCCAGCGTGGAAACGATAATGCCGTCACGCGTGAGCGGAACCATTAATTTGCGGATAAAGCTCGGATTTGCCTCCAGCCCGTAGGCCAGAATTGCACTTGTCGAACGTTCACCCAATTGCTCCGCCATCGCTACGCTGAGAACCATCTGCAAAGCTGTCGGGAAGCGGTAATCTAACATTTTATCGTCCTGGGTTGCGGTGAATCTTGTTCTTTTTGGCACCGCAGAGGTGAATAATCAGTGAGCAACAATATAACAAATACAGTGGTTTTTTTGAAGCCGCCTGCGAATGACCTGACACGTAAACAAGAGTTTCCGGCGAACGGCAGGGCATTGAAAAAGAGTAATCCGCGCTGCGTATTTTGTCCGGTTTAATTCCGTTGTCAGACTCACCGTGGATTGCGCGTTTACGCTGACTGTGAAACATGATGAAAACAAAAATCCACGCAAATGCGTGGATTTTGTAAGGTTTGTTGCACCGCAAGAGATTTAATGCAATCTCATGCGGGAACATGTCAGACGTTGAACAGGAAGTTCATCACATCGCCATCTTTGACGATGTAATCTTTCCCTTCGGCACGCATCTTGCCGGCTTCTTTCGCACCTTGCTCACCTTTGTAGGCAATGAAGTCTTCATAGGCGATTGTCTGGGCGCGGATAAAGCCTTTTTCAAAGTCGGTATGGATTTTGCCTGCTGCCTGCGGTGCAGTCGCCCCGACCGGGATAGTCCAGGCACGTACTTCTTTCACCCCTGCGGTGAAGTAAGTTTGCAGGTTCAGCAACTGATAGCCCGCGCGGATCACCCGGTTCAGCCCTGGCTCTTCCAGACCCAGCTCAGCCATAAACTCATCGCGGTCGGCATCGTCCAGTTCGGCAATATCAGATTCAACTGCGGCGCACACCGCAACCACCACGGAACCCTCTTTGGCGGCGATGTCACGCACGGTGTCCAGGTACGGGTTGTTTTCAAAACCATCTTCATTGACGTTAGCAATGTACATGGTGGGTTTCAGGGTCAGGAAACTCAGGTAGCGGATCGCTGCTTTGTCTTCTTCCGTCAAATTCAGAGAACGCAACATGCCAGCGTTTTCCAGATGCGGCAGACATTTTTCCAGCGCGGTCAGTTCAGCTTTGGCATCTTTATCACCGCCTTTGGCTTTTTTGGCGACACGGTGAATGGCACGCTCGCAGGTATCAAGGTCAGACAACGCCAGCTCGGTATTGATAACGTCAATGTCTTCCGCCGGATCAACTTTGTTGTTCACGTGAATGATGTTGTCATTTTCAAAACAGCGCACAACGTGGCCAATCGCTTCGGTTTCGCGGATGTTGGTCAGGAACTGATTACCCAGACCTTCACCTTTCGACGCGCCTTTTACCAGACCGGCGATGTCCACAAATTCCATGGTGGTCGGCAGAATACGCTGCGGCTTCACGATTTCCGCCAGCTTGTCCAGACGCGGATCGGGCATCGGTACGACACCGGTGTTCGGCTCAATAGTACAGAACGGGAAGTTAGCCGCTTCAATACCGGCTTTGGTGAGCGCATTGAACAGGGTGGATTTACCTACGTTGGGCAAGCCAACGATACCGCATTTGAATCCCATGATGTAATTACCTTAATCTCTTGATATTCAACCCGTTTTTGGAAACGGATTGCAGAAAAGTGAAAAACTTTGCCTATTATACACGTAACCTTCGTTACGCGCGGCAAAAATGCCACAGCCCCGGCTTATTGCGCCTTAAAGGCGTGCAGGCGGTTAGTCGCTTTGGTGAGGCCATCTTTCAACCAAATCTCCGTACAACGTGCCGCTTCGTCAACCGCATCATCGATCAGTTTCTGTTCAGCAGCCTGCGGTTTGCCTAATACAAAACCGACAACTTTATTTTTATCGCCCGGATGACCGATTCCAACGCGTAAACGGTGAAAGTTCGGGTTATTGCCCAGTTTGCTGATGATGTCTTTCAGGCCGTTGTGCCCGCCGTGACCACCGCCCAGTTTAAATTTTGCCACGCCCGGCGGCAGATCCAGCTCATCGTGCGCAACGAGGATTTCGTCCGGATTAATACGATAAAACGTCGCCATGGCCGCGACCGCTTTACCACTCAGGTTCATAAAGGTCGTTGGCACCAGCAGACGCACATCTTCCCCTGCCAGCGTGATACGCGAGGTGTAGCCAAAAAATTTCGGCTCGTCGCGCAGCGGGGCACGCGCGCGCTCCGCCAGTAAATCGACATACCACGCGCCCGCATTGTGACGGGTCGCGGCGTATTCAGCGCCGGGGTTCGCCAGCCCGACAATCAGTTTAATCGTCACTTTTTATTCCTGATCAGATCATTGTCCGGCGCGTAGTTTACGTTGTGCGACGCGCGAAAACAAAATTCTCACAGCGAAACGCGGGGAATGATAATAATTGCGCATCTGAACCATTCGAATTTCAATCAGTTCAGGGGCTTATTTGTAAATTTGTGTTAGTCGACGAGATGTAATTGTGATCCTACGCGCACCCGTTCAAACAGGGGTTGCCTATACTTTAACCACAAGGATTGGGGGGATCCCCATCCAACCCATCGTTCCGGAGGTGACATATGAAACGCAAAAACGCGTCGTTACTCGGTAATGCGCTTATGGGGTTGGGGCTGGTAGTCATGGTTGTCGGAGTGGGATACTCCATTTTAAACCAGTTGCCACAACTTAACCTGCCGCAAATTTTCGCCCATGGCGCGGTGCTGAGTATTTTCCTCGGTGCAGTGCTCTGGCTTGCAGGTGCCCGTGTCAGCGGGCATGAACAGGTGTGTGATAAGTACTGGTGGGTGCGCCACTACGACAAACGCTGCCGTCGCGACAGGCATACTCACAGCTAACCGCGTATGATTTCGATAACGGTTCCTTCGGGAGCCGTTTTTTTTGGCTTTTTTGTTGACCCTCACGTAACGTCAGGCTTCAGAGTCGGGTTCGTGTGAAGGAGAAGGCACCATTATGTTAATTCTGGTGGGTGAACTGGCGCGTCGGGCGGGTATCAGTGTCCGGACGCTGCATCATTATGAACAAATTGGACTGCTGCTGCCTTGCACACGAAGCGCCGCAGGCTACCGGTTATATAACCTTGACGACGTTAAGCGCCTGCAATTAATCCAGGCGCTGGCGAAAGCAGGGATGGGGCTTTCGGCAATTGGGGATTACCTGGCGAAGGAAACACGCCCGCTTGCGGTATTGCTTGATGAGCAAATCACCATGCTGAGCAGACAAATCCAGACCATCGCGACGTTGCGCGAACAATTAGTCGTGCTTCGCGAGTCTCTGGCCTGTGGCGTGGAGCCGGACCTGGAATCCTGGTTACGGACACTGGAGTTAATGCATATGTACGATCGTTGGTTTAGTCGCGAAGAGTTACAGACATTGCCGTTTGCCGCCTATGACGAGGAGCGTAACCGAATCTGGGCGCAGATGGTCAGTGAAGCACAGGCGCTTATGGCGCAGCATTGTCCACCGGATGATCCGCGGGCGATGGATCTGGCAGGGCGCTGGATGGATCGGCTGCAACAGGATACGGCCGGGAAACCGGAATTCCTTACGCGTCTGAATGAAATGCACAGCGTGGAGCCGCAAATGCGTGAACAGACCGGCATCACGACGGAGATGACGGATTTTATCACCCGCAGTTTTGCCGAAAGTAAACTGGCTGTCTGGCAACGTTATCTCTCACCGCAGGAGATGGCATTTACCCGCGCGCATTATTTTGATCGCATGATGGAGTGGCCGGCGCTGGTGGCAAAACTGCACGTTGCGCAGCGGGAGGGGGTGGATCCGCAGTCGGAGGAAGCGCAACGACTGGCAAACCACTGGCTGGAGCTGTTCGAGTCCTATGCCGGTACCGATCCGCAAACGCAGCAGAAATTCCGCAATGCCATGCAGCATGAGCCGCACCTCATGAAGGGAACATGGATGACGCCCGAGGTGCTGCACTGGTTACAACGGGCGATAGACGCGATGATGCGCCGCCGCCACGGCGCAGGGGATTCACAGATCTGCTAATGCCGCATCGCGGTTAGGGAAAAACGCCAGACGGCCAGGGATTGGCTGAATACCGGCGCGTGCCAGCGTGCGTAGCGGCTGGAACTCAAGATTACTGACGCGAAGTTCAGTGCCTTCCGGCAGTCTGCTCACAAAGCGGCGGAAGGCATCCAGCCCGCCAGCATCGAGCACCGGCACGGCATCCCATTTCAGTACCACAATGCGCTTGCCAACAATGCGTGACTCCAGATCGCTAAACACGCCTTCAGCAGCAGCAAAGAACAGCGGGCCAATCACGCGTAGCACCAGCACATCATCCGGCACCTCAACATTGACTACGGCCAGACGCGTCATGCGCGCAATACGTCGCATAAAGAGCAGCGAAGCCAGCACGATGCCGACGCTGATGGCGATCACCATGTCGAACAGCACCGTTAACGACATGCAAATCAGCATCACAATAATGTCGTCTTTTGGGGCGCGGCGCAGCAGGTCAATCACTTTGTGCGCTTCGCTCATGTTCCATGCCACCATTAACAGTAGCGCAGCCATCGCTGACAGCGGGAGCCACGAGAGCAGGGGAGCCAATACCAGCAATGCCATGATCACCAGTAACGCATGGATCACCGCCGAAATGGGCGAGGTGGCCCCTGCGCGCACGTTTGCCGCTGAGCGGGCAATTGCCGCCGTTGCAGTGATCCCGCCAAAGAACGGCGCCACAATGTTGCCCAGCCCCTGACCAATCAGCTCACTATTGGCTTTATGTTTGGTTCCGGTCATACCGTCCAGCACCACGGCGCAGAGCAGGGATTCAATCGCGCCCAGCATGGCCATTGAGAACGCAGCAGGCAACAGCGCGCGCAGCGAATCCCAGCTCAGCGTAAATGCTGAATTCGGCAAATTCCAGGGCAGGACCAGTTGCGGTAATAGCTGTGGAATGCCGTTACCCTGCGAGCCGTCTGCCAGCACATAGTGGAACTGAGAACCGATAGTGGCGACGTGTCCACCCAACACATTGACACATAACATAACTGCGCAACCGGCCAGCAGTGCCGGCAAATGGCCCGGCAGACGCAGCCGCAAACGGGGCCAGAAGATCAGCGTGCCGAGCGTTGTCACGCCAATAGCCGCATCGCCAGGATTGATTGTCGGTAAAGCCATGACCAGCGCGCCGACTTTTTGCAAATAGTGTTCAGGCACGTGCGTCAGTTGCAGACCGAAGAAATCCTTAATTTGCATTGTGCCGATGGTGATGCCAATCCCGGAGGTGAAGCCGAGCGTGACCGAAAGGGGAATGTATTCAATCAGGCGGCCAAAGCGCGCCAGCCCGAACAGGATCAGAAAAACCCCGGACATCAGCGTCGCGACCAGTAATCCGGCGAGCCCAAACTGTTGTGATACCGGGTAAAGGATCACCACAAACGCGGCAGTAGGGCCGGAAACGCTGTAGCGGGAACCGCCGCTCAGGGCGATAACAATCCCGGCAACCGCCGCTGTATAAAGGCCATATTGCGGTGCAACGCCGCTGCCAATGGCCAGGGCCATCGCCAGCGGAATGGCAATAATGCCGACGGTGATGCCGGCGATCAGATCCCGGCTAAAACGGGCAACGGTATATTTTTCTTTCCAGCAGGCATCAATGAGCGCGCGGAAAGGCATGACATGAGAGGAGAGCAGCTTGTTCACAATGGTATGTCATCCGTGAATGCGTCAGTCAGCTATTAATAAATCGTACAAATGAACTTGTGCAATAAAAAAACCCGCCGCAGCGGGTTTTTTTACAGGCATTGATTAATGCTCGAACATGGCGGAAATCGATTCTTCGTTGCTGATACGACGAATCGCTTCTGCCAGCATGCCAGAGAGCGTCAGCGTACGTACGTTCGGCAGCGCTTTGATCTCCTCGCTCAGCGGAATGGTGTCGCAGACAACCACTTCATCAATGACCGAGTTGCGCAGGTTGTTGACCGCATTGCCAGAGAAAATCGGGTGCGTTGCATACGCAAACACGCGTTTTGCACCGCGCTCTTTCAGCGCTTCTGCAGCTTTGCACAGGGTGCCGCCGGTATCGATCATATCGTCAACCAGTACGCAGTCACGGTTAGCCACATCACCGATGATATGCATCACCTGAGAGACGTTAGCGCGCGGACGACGTTTGTCGATGATGGCCATGTCGGTATCGTTCAGCAGCTTGGCGATCGCTCGGGCGCGAACCACGCCGCCGATGTCCGGAGAAACCACAATCGGGTTATCCAGGTTCAGCTGCAGCATATCTTCGAGCAGAATGGGGCTACCAAATACGTTATCAACCGGCACATCGAAGAAGCCCTGAATCTGTTCAGCATGCAGGTCAACGGTCAGTACGCGGTCAACACCGACGCTGGAGAGGAAATCAGCAACGACTTTTGCGGTAATCGGTACACGCGCAGAACGCACGCGGCGGTCCTGACGGGCATAGCCAAAGTAAGGAATGACCGCGGTGATACGACCTGCGGAAGCACGGCGCAGGGCATCAACCATAACAACCAGTTCCATCAGGTTGTCATTGGTGGGGGCACAAGTGGACTGGATGATGAAAATATCACCACCGCGTACATTTTCATTGATTTGTACGCTGACTTCGCCGTCGCTAAAGCGACCTACGGCGGCGTCGCCGAGAGAAGTGTACAGGCGGTTGGCAATACGTTGTGCTAGTTCCGGGGTAGCGTTACCAGCAAAAAGCTTCATATCAGGCACGAGAAGAACCTCAGGCATGCGTCCAGTGGTGGATAGAGTCGGCCAAAATGTGCGGTCAGGGCAGAAATCTATCCATGCGGTGTATTAAAGAGCGCGATGCAACGTCTGGAACAAGAGTGACGTTGTCACCGGAGCTCAGCTTGCCCGGCGATGGCTTGTGCTAGCGGCGAGAGGTTGACGCCTCGCGCGACAAAACCGTTTAGCCATTCCGGGGCTTGCTCAAGCACCTGACGAGCGGCGGATTCGGTGTCAAATTCGGAAAAGACACAGGCTCCTGTGCCAGTCAGGCGCGACGGCGCGTATTCTAACAGCCAGGAAAGCGCGGCATCAACCTCGCGAAAACGTTTTCTTGCGATAACCTCGCAATCGTTGCCAAATTCACATTTTAGTAACGTATCGATTGACCTTTTGGGTGAATTTCTCGGCAACTCAGGATCTTTGAAAATCAATGGCGTGGGAATGCTCACACCCGGATGCGCGACCAGATACCACTTTTCCGGCGGGTTCACTGGGGTTAATACTTCGCCCACGCCCTCGGCGAAAGCAGCATGGCCGCGCACGAACACTGGCACATCGGCACCGAGGGTTAAACCCAGAGCTGCCAGTTCGTCAACGCTGAGGCCACAGCGCCACAAATGGTTCAGTGCCACCAGCACAGTCGCGGCATCGGAAGAGCCACCGCCCAGCCCACCGCCCATTGGCAGGCGCTTATCGATGGCGATATCCGCGCCGCAACCCACCGCTAAACGCCCGGTTTCGCCAGCGCGCTGCATCAGTAGACGGGCGGCGCGAACGATCAGGTTCTCTTCCGCCGGCACGCCATCGACTGGCGTCAACAGATGGATTTCGCCATCGTTGCGCGGTTCGATGTGCAGGGTGTCGCCATAATCAAGAAACTGAAATAGGGTCTGTAAAGTGTGGTAACCGTCCGCACGCTGGCCGGTGATATACAAAAACAGATTGAGTTTCGCCGGAGCAGGCCAGGTGGTCATCATTTAACGATCCAGTTATCCATTTTCAGCTTAATGCGCTGGCTGCCGTCGCTCAGCTCCATATTGGCAGGCAGAGAGGGCTGCGTTTTGCTGTCGTAGCCGCTGTAAACCACTTTCCACTTTTTACCGCCCTGGCTGTAGTTCAGCTCACTCAAACGGTATTGATCGTCGAGTTTGTAGTCTGTTGCCTCGCCTGGCAGACCGAGGATCCACTGGCGCAGGCTATTTAATGGAATCGGCATCCCGGTCAGTTTACCGATCATCTCTTCGGCATCATCCGCTTTGTAATGCTGGCCTTTGTTATCCACCAGTTCGGCGGAGCCTGGCTGGGCATTGAGCTCCAGTTCTGTGCTGCCCAGCGGGTTTGTCAGCAGCAGACGGTAGCGATCCTGGCCGGTTTGCTGCCAGAAAAAGCGGGCATACACTTTTTGCTGATCGGAGAGATACGCAAACGCGCCGCGGGTCTGGTATTGGCTCAGTTCACGCACTTGCTGCTGGTGCTGGCGCCACTGCGGTGCGTCGGGGCTTTTACCCGGCCCTTTCGGGGCGGTGAGGGTACAGGCGGTGAGCACGAGGCTGGCCAGCGGCAGCAGACGGATAAGGCGGGAGGCAGGTAACGTCATAATGATGACAAATCCTTGAGATACGTTGCAGTAATTACCCCTAATGCTAGCGTCGCCGTGAAACAGCGTCTACGTTCAAGTTGTCTTAAATCATTAAATTACCAATTACTCCGAAAGGGGAGTCTCTCTTTTATTGACCACGCGCATCCTGTATGATGCCTGCAGTCTAACCTTATCAACGTTGGTACTATTCCCGCGCCCATGACCCTTTTAGCACTTGGCATCAACCACAAAACGGCTCCCGTTTCGTTGCGAGAACGCATTGCGTTTTCGCCGGAGTCGCTTGACCAGGCTCTGGAGAGCCTGCTGTCACAGCCGATGGTGCAAGGGGGAGTGGTCCTGTCGACATGCAACCGTACTGAACTCTATCTGAGCGTAGAAGAGCGCGATAATCTGCAAGAGGCGCTGGTGCGCTGGCTGTGCGATTATCACCATTTGCGTGAAGAAGAGGTGCGTCAGAGTTTGTACTGGCACCAGGATAATGACGCCGTCAGCCATTTAATGCGCGTGGCGAGTGGGCTTGATTCTCTGGTACTTGGCGAACCGCAAATTCTTGGCCAGGTGAAAAAGGCGTTTGCCGATTCCCAACGTGGGCACCACAACGCCAGCGATCTGGAGCGTATGTTCCAGAAGTCGTTCTCCGTGGCCAAACGCGTGCGTACTGAGACGGACATTGGCGCCAGCGCGGTTTCCGTTGCGTTCGCCGCGTGTACGCTTGCCCGGCAAATCTTTGAGTCTCTGGCTTCCGTCAATGTGCTGTTGGTCGGTGCAGGGGAGACCATCGAACTGGTGGCGCGCCATTTGCGTGAGCATAAAGTTCAGAAAATGATCATCGCCAACCGTACCCGTGAACGCGCACAGGTGCTGGCGGACGAAGTGGGCGCCGAAGTGATTTCGCTCAGCGAGATCGATGAACGCCTGAAAGACGCCGATATTGTCATCAGCTCTACTGCCAGTCCGTTGCCGATTATTGGCAAAGGTATGATGGAGCGGGCGATGAAAGCGCGCCGTAACCAGCCGATGTTATTGGTAGATATCGCCGTCCCGCGAGACGTCGAACCGGAAGTCGGCAAAGTCGCTAACGCCTACCTCTACAGCGTAGACGATTTGCAAAGTATTATTCAGCACAACCTGGCGCAGCGCAAAGCGGCTGCGGTGCAGGCAGAAACCATCGTCGCCCAGGAAACCAGTGAATTTATGGCCTGGCTGCGCGCGCAAAGCGCCAGCGAGACAATCCGTGAATACCGCAGCCAGTCCGAAGATGTTCGCGATGCGCTGACGGCAAAAGCGATCGCCGCGCTCGAGCAGGGCGGCGATCCGCAGGCAATTATGCAGGATCTGGCATGGAAACTGACCAATCGCCTGATCCACGCCCCAACCAAATCTCTTCAGCAGGCCGCCCGTGACGGGGATGATGAGCGCCTGCATATTCTGCGCAACAGCCTCGGGCTGGATTAGCACAACAATCTCTAATTACTAAGGTGCACTTACGCCTATGAAGCCTTCTATCGTTGCCAAACTGGAAGCCCTGCATGAGCGCCATGAAGAAGTTCAGGCGCTACTCGGTGATGCGCAAACCATTGCCGATCAGGATCGTTTCCGTGCGCTGTCGCGTGAGTACGCGCAGCTTAGCGATGTGTCACGCTGTTTTACTGACTGGCAACAGGTTCAGGAAGATATCGAAACCGCGCAGATGATGCTCGACGACCCGGAAATGCGCGATCTGGCGCAGGACGAGTTACTCGAGGCAAAACAGAAAAGCGAACAGCTTGAACAACAGTTGCAATTATTGTTGCTGCCAAAAGATCCGGATGATGAACGCAATGCGTTTGTGGAAGTTCGCGCCGGAACCGGGGGCGATGAAGCCGCGCTGTTTGCCGGTGATTTGTTCCGCATGTACAGCCGTTATGCAGAAGCCCGCCGCTGGCGTGTTGAGATCATGAGCGCTAACGAAGGCGAACATGGCGGTTACAAAGAGGTGATCGCTAAAATTAGCGGTGACGGGGTATATGGACGTCTGAAATTTGAGTCCGGCGGGCATCGCGTACAGCGTGTACCGGCCACCGAATCGCAGGGGCGTATTCATACCTCTGCCTGTACCGTCGCCGTGATGCCGGAGTTGCCAGAAGCGGAGCTGCCGGACATTAACCCGGCAGATTTACGTATTGATACGTTCCGTTCTTCCGGCGCGGGCGGTCAGCACGTTAACACCACCGATTCCGCTATCCGTATTACGCACCTGCCGACCGGGATTGTGGTGGAGTGTCAGGATGAACGTTCGCAACATAAAAACAAAGCGAAAGCCTTGTCGGTGTTGGGGGCACGTATTCACGCCGCAGAAACGGCCAAACGTAATCAGGCGGAAGCGTCTACGCGTCGCAACCTGCTGGGTAGTGGCGATCGCAGCGACCGCAACCGCACCTATAATTTCCCACAGGGTCGCGTGACCGATCACCGTATTAACGTGACACTCTATCGCCTGGATGAGGTGATGGAGGGCAAGCTGGATATGTTGATCGAACCTATTGTGCAGGAATATCAGGCCGACCAGCTGGCGGCGCTCTCTGAGCAGGAATAATGGATTATCAACAGTGGTTGCGTGAGGCGATAAGTCAGTTGCAGGCCAGCGAGAGCCCGCGTCGTGATGCGGAGATCCTGCTGGGTTTTGTGACCGGTAAAGCTCGCACCTATATTCTTGCCTTTGGTGAAACGCAGCTTACCGCCGGGCAGCAGCAACAGCTGAAGACGCTGCTTGCCCGACGCGTTCGTGGTGAGCCGGTCGCGCATTTGGTGGGTGTGCGTGAGTTCTGGTCGCTGCCGCTTTTTGTGTCGCCTGCCACCCTGATCCCCCGTCCGGATACCGAATGCCTCGTCGAACAGGCGTTGAGCCGTTTGCCTGCCGCGCCATGCCGCATTCTTGATCTCGGCACCGGTACAGGGGCCATTGCACTGGCGCTGGCCAGTGAAAGGCCTGACTGTGAGGTTGTTGCTGTTGATGTGGTGCCAGAGGCGGTGGCACTGGCGCAGCGCAATGCCGATAATCTGGGCTCGGGTAATATTACGATCCGCCAGAGCAGCTGGTTTAGCGCGCTATCCGGGGAAACGTTCTCGTTGATTGTCAGTAATCCGCCTTACATTGATGAGCAGGACCCTCATCTGACGCAAGGCGATGTGCGGTTCGAGCCGTTGAGCGCATTGGTGGCGGCTGACCATGGGCTGGCGGATCTGCAATGCATCATTGACGATGCGCCATCTCATTTGTTACCGGGCGGCTGGTTGCTGCTGGAGCATGGCTGGCAGCAAGGTGCTGCGGTGCGCGAGTTGTTTAACCAGCGTGGCTGGCAACAGGTGGAAACCTGCCGTGATTATGGCAACAATGAGCGCCTGACTCTTGGCCAGTGGCTGCGCGCGGAGTAAGCAGCAATGAGTGCCTTTAAGATCCTGATTACGTTACATTTGACGTCGGTGGCATTGACCATTAGCCTGTTTGCTTTACGTTACTGGTGGCGCTGGTCGGCCCATCCCCGGGCCCAGGCCCGCTGGGTGCGCATTGTGCCGCACTGTGTGGATACGGTGTTGCTGTTAAGTGGCGCAGGGTTGATGTGGGTGACGGGCTATTTGCCGTTTACTGCTAAAGGTGCATGGCTGACTGAAAAGCTGTTTGGCGTTATCATCTACATCGTTTTGGGTTTTATTGCGCTGGGGCGACATCGCCCGCGCAGCCAGCAAACGGGCTTTATTGCCTTTTTGCTGGGGCTGGTGGTGCTGTACATCATCATCAAACTCGCCGCCACAAAAGTACCGATACTGGGGTAAGACATGAGGTCGTTAGCCGATTTCGAATTTAATAAAGCGCCGTTATGCGACGGGATGATCCTTGTTTCCGAACTGATCCGCGATGATTTTCCTTCGCAGTATGTGCATGACGAACTGGAGCGTTTGCTCAGTCTGGCACGGGAAGAAATCAGCATGGCGAAGCCTCAGGACTGGCAGCTGGAAAAACTCGTCGAGCTGTTTTATGGCGAATGGGGTTTTAAAGATACACGCGGTGTTTACCGTCTGTCAGACGCGTTATGGCTGGACAAAGTTCTGGAAAATCGCCAGGGCAGCGCTGTCTCACTCGGTGCCATTTTGTTATGGGTCGCCGGGCGTCTCGATATCCCTCTGATGCCGGTGATCTTCCCGACGCAGCTAATCCTGCGGGCAGAGTGGCTCGATGGCGAAATGTGGCTCATTAACCCGTTTAACGGCGATACGCTGGATGAGCACACGCTGGAAGTGTGGCTGAAGGGCAATATCAGCCCGGTTGCCGAGCTGTTCAATGAAGATCTCGACGAAGCGGATAACGCCGAAGTGATCCGCAAGCTGCTGGATACGCTGAAGTCGGCCCTGATGGAAGAGCAGCAGATGGAGCTGGCGCTGCGAGCCAGTGAAGCGCTGTTGCAGTTCAATCCGGAAGATCCGTACGAGATCCGCGACCGTGGGTTGATTTATGCCCAGCTTGATTGCGACCATGTCGCGCTCAATGATTTAAGTTATTTCGTTGAGCAGTGCCCGGAGGATCCCATCAGCGAGATGATCCGCGCGCAAATCAACACAATTTCGCACAAACAAATTACCCTGCATTAAGCATGAGTTCCGATTCACACTCGATAAGGCGATTCTATGAAACAAAAAGTGGTTAGCATTGGCGACATTAAGGTTGCGAACGACCTGCCGTTTGTCCTGTTTGGCGGTATGAACGTGCTGGAATCCCGCGATTTGGCAATGCGCATTTGCGAACACTACGTCACCGTGACCCAGAAACTGGGCATCCCGTATGTGTTCAAAGCCTCTTTTGACAAAGCCAACCGCTCTTCCATCAAGTCCTACCGTGGGCCGGGCCTGGAAGAGGGGATGAAGATTTTTCAGGAGCTGAAACAGACTTTCGGTGTAAAAGTGATCACCGACGTACACGAAGCCTCGCAGGCACAGCCTGTTGCCGATGTGGTTGACGTGATCCAGTTGCCGGCTTTCCTTGCGCGCCAGACCGACCTGGTAGAAGCGATGGCCAAAACCGGGGCTGTCATTAACGTCAAAAAACCGCAATTTGTCAGCCCTGGCCAGATGGGCAACATCGTCGATAAATTCCATGAAGGCGGTAATGACAAAGTCATCCTCTGCGATCGTGGTGCCAACTTCGGTTATGACAACCTGGTCGTGGATATGCTTGGCTTCAGCGTAATGAAGAAAGTTTCCAACAATTCGCCGGTGATATTCGACGTTACGCACGCGCTGCAGTGCCGTGATCCGTTTGGTGCGGCTTCCGGTGGTCGTCGTGGGCAGGTGGCAGAACTGGCCCGCGCCGGAATGGCGACAGGTCTGGCAGGGCTGTTTATTGAAGCGCACCCGGATCCGGATAACGCAAAATGTGACGGTCCGTCCGCGCTGCCGCTGGCGAAACTGGAGCCGTTCCTGAAGCAGATCAAAGCGATTGACGATCTGGTGAAGAGTTTCGACGAACTCGATACAGAGTAAAACGAAAAACCCCGCACTGGCGGGGTTTTTTATTGCCGCCAACAGCCGTCAGGCAAAAATTGTCATCAGGTACGCAGCGAATAACGCCAGGTGCGCGGCGCCGTTAAGCACATTGGTGCGGCCAGTGGAAAAAGAGATCTGGCACAGCAATAGCGAGGTGACCATCACGATCATTTCAGGCGCACCCAGCGCAAAGATCAGATGATTTCCGGTGAACCACGCAATCAATGTAACGACCGGTACCGTTAGCGAGATGGTTGCCAGTACCGAGCCGAAAAAGAGATTCATCGCCCGCTGAACCTGGTTATTCAGCACCGCTTTCAGCGCGCCGAGGCCTTCAGGCGAGAGAATTAACAGCGCGACAAGGAAACCGGTGAAAGCGACCGGGGCATTCAGTTCACCCAGCAACGTTTCAAGAGGCTTTGCATTCATTTTGGTCACCGCAATAACGGCCACCAGGTGGATGATTAACCACACCGTATGCCAAAGATTCCCGTGCGCAGAGGGTTTACCGTGGTGCGGATCGTCGTCGTCGCTCTCATCTTCATGTTCATAAACAAACAAGCTTTGATGCGTTTTGGTCTGGATCAGCAAAAACACACCGTACATCGCTGCCGAAATCAGCGCGACCAGCAACGCCTGACCGGTAGTGAAATTGGCATCCGGCAACGCCATTGGAAAGACCAGCACAATGATAGCCAGCGGGAAGAGGGCAATCAGATACTGTTTAATACCGAACAGGTTCATATACTGGGTGGCAAACTTTCGCCCGCCAAGCAGTAATGAGAAGCCCACCAGGCCGCCGGTGACGATCATAATGATGGAATAGAGGGTATCGCGCATTAACGTCGGTGCCGCATCGCCCGTTGCCATCAGCGCGGAAATCAGGCTCACTTCGAGAATAACGACCGAGAGGCTCAGAATCAGTGAACCATAGGGTTCTCCAAGGCGGTGCGCGAGGACATCGGCATGGCGTACCACGCTAAACGCACTGGATAAAATACCGATAAGCGCCAGAATATTGATTCCGATTACCGCTGGCAGCGAATGCGAACTTCCCCAGAAGAGCAGCACCGCCAGCGCCAGCACCGGAAAAATAAGGGAGGTCTCCTTGTGGCGGGTTTTTACCGCCTCGTGTGTTGTTGTCATTGTGATTCTCCATCCACAGTGCGGGTTTTTGACATTATAGTTAACGCTGTACAGCACATTAAAATAGCAAAAATACGCAATTTCGTGGTGTTTTTTACTTAATTTTACCGCCATTTGTTCTTTTTAAATTAAGGTGTCTGAATTAAGGTGTTTTATTAAAATACTTTATAAATTACATATAGATATATTTTTCATTGCGACACAATTTATGCTGCGTTGGCGAAAACGGCATTCCTCGTTCAGACTTAGGGTTTTATCGCAAAAGGAGCCCTAAAATGCCGTATAAAAGCAAATCTGACCTGCCTGAGAGCGTGCAAAATGTGCTGCCTGCACATGCGCAGGAAATTTATAAAGAGGCGTTTAATAGCGCCTGGGATCAATATAAAGATAAAGAGGATCGTCGTGATGACGCCAGCCGCGAAGAGACTGCGCACCGGGTAGCCTGGGCGGCCGTGAAGCATGAGTACGAAAAAGGGGATGACGATAAGTGGCATAAAAAGAAATAGCCACGATTTGTGCTCTGTTCGATAGATTGTCGCTATTGCAAGCGGCCAGTGAATTGCATATGGTCGTAGTAAGCTGCGTTGAAACCAGCAGCATATGTCGGGAAGGCAGCAGTAAAGCAGTTGCAGGGAAGCATGCAGTGGCGGAGGTAAAAGATGTTAACGCGTGATTTCTTGCTCAAAGCCGATTGTAAAACGGCGTTTGGCGACATTGAGGAATCGCTATTATGGTCGGCAGAACAGCGGGCAGCATCGCTTGCTGCAACCCTTGCCTGTCGGCCTGATGACGGACCGGTATGGATTTTTGGCTACGGTTCGCTGATGTGGAACCCGGCGCTGGAGTTCGATGAATCCTGCACCGGGACGCTGGTAGGCTGGCATCGTGCATTTTGTTTGCGTTTAACCGCAGGGCGCGGTACGGCCTGTCAACCTGGGCGCATGCTGGCGCTGAAAGAGGGCGGACGCACGACCGGTGTGGCCTACCGTTTGCCGGATAACGCCCTGGAGCAGGAGCTCGGCCTGCTGTGGAAGCGTGAGATGATCACCGGCTGCTATATGCCCAGTTGGTGTAAGCTGGCGCTTGATGATGGCCGAATGGTGAATGCGTTGGTGTTTATTATGGATCCCCGTCATCCGTTGTATGAGTCGGATACCCGCGCGCAGGTGATTGCTCCACTGATAGCCGCCGCCAGTGGCCCGCTTGGCACCAACGCACAATATCTTTTTTCGCTGGAACAGGAACTGGTTAAGCTCGGCATGCATGACGACTGCCTGAATGAACTGGTGGGGAAAGTGCGGGGGTTACTGGAAGAAGAAAAACCAGGCCCGGATCTGCAACCTGGTTTCGCCTGCTAAACCACAGCCGTCACGCTGCAACGTAGCTGATTGAGTGCTCCAGCGACTGGCTGTGACTATCAATCAGCACATTCCAGATACCACTGTAAGGCACTGCAAGATAAGCGCTTGCCTTATTTTGTACACTTAAAATATCCGTCTGGGTTTGCGAAGAGCGGCCTTTCTCGCTCATCAGATGGATATGACAATTTTCAGAACAACGAACCACCACCGTATCGCCGCCAAACAGCTTCAAACTTGCCTTCACCAACGCCATTTTCAACCCCGTAGTCGTTAAACAACGCGCTCCATGCTGGAAAATCCCGTGCGTGATTTTGTTCACAATTCACTCATTGCATAACACCAAAGCGAGGGGGCCTGAATGCTGATTTTGATCAAAAAAAGGCGTAACGATTAAACAAAAATTACATTATTCGGCGTGATGATATGTCGGCGCGTTAAATAAAGCACAAAACGCACCGACATAAGATTAAATGCGGAAATGTCCGGCTGTTTCAGCAAGGTCGCCCGCTTGCGAGCGGAGCGCGCCAGCGGCGGCGGCAGACTGGATCACCAGTTCGGCGTTTTGTTGCACCATGCGGTCCAAATCGATTACAGCGTGATTGATCTCCTGAATCCCTTTCATCTGCTCGCTGGTGGCGACGGTGATTTCCCGCATGATCACTGACACGCTATCGATGCTGGATACAATATCAGTCATGCTTTCCCCGGCCAGCCGGACATAGCGTGAACCGGTTGCCACACTGTCGGTGGTGGTATCAATCAGCGTTTTAATCTCCTTCGCCGCCTGTGCGCTACGGCTGGCGAGATTACGTACTTCGCCGGCGACAACTGCGAATCCACGGCCTTGTTCCCCGGCACGTGCTGCTTCCACTGAGGCGTTCAACGCGAGGATATTGGTCTGGAAAGCAATGGCGTCAATCACGCTGGTAATATCACCGATTTTTGTGGAGGCCGCTTCAATTGACTGCATGGTATTGATGGCCTGATTCACCACCTGGCCTCCGCGCGACGCGGCTTGTGATGCAGCATGCGCCTGATCGTTGGCCTGCGATGCGGCGTCGGTCGACTGCGCGACCGAGGCAGTGATCTGCTCGACCGCACTCGCGGTTTCGCGCAGGCTGGAAGCAGCCTGTTCGGTACGCCCGGAGAGATCCTGGTTACCGGCGGCAATCTCCTGCGCCGCCTGTTGTACCGAATTGCTGGAATCGCGCAGCTTCGCCATTACAACAGACAGCTTGTCGCTGAAGGCGTTAAATGCCTGCGCAATTTGCGACACTTCATCGTTACCATTCACTGGCAGACGCTGGGAGAGATCATTTGTGCCGCTGCTAATGGCGTTCATGGCGTCTCGCACGGTCAACAGTCGCTTGAGCAGGGCCGAAACTATCCAGTGCATAAAGGCTCCGGTAATCAACAGCAGTATCACCAGCGTCAGCGCCGAAGCCTTTAACTGCGCGCGTAAGCCGGCGGTAGAGTCTGCACTGTCCAGCGCCACGACTAACAGCCAGTTGGTGCCTTTGACCTGGCTTGCCTGCAACACTTTCTGTTCATCGGCATAATTCCCTGTGACGGGTTTACCGCTACGCAAATCAGCGAAACTGACGCCGCTCACCGCATCGGTAAACGGTTTTTGCGTGAGTTTATCATTCGCCGCGGCAATGATTGTGCCATCGCTGGCCAGCAGCATGCCGCTGCTGTTTGGCGTCGGGCTGATACCTTTAACGTTGGCCACGACGCTGTCCATCGATACATCGCCCGCCACCACACCTTTCAACACCCCGTTCTCTTTCACCGGCACGGCAAACGTTACCACCAGGCTGCCAGTACTGGCGTCAACATAGGGGGCGGTCACGACAGGGGCGTCCGCTTTTACCACTTGCTGATACCAGGGGCGGATTGTCGGATCGTAGTCAGGCGGTACGCCGCCAGGATCGGAGAACTTCGCCGTTTTACTGGCGTAACCGACATAAACATTGATAAAACCGCCAGCGCGCGCGATCTGGGTAAAGACCGGCACCGGGTCGCTGGTCAGGGCCACACTTTGCAAAGAGGCGATCATGGTTGTTTTCGTGGCGATCCAGTCGGCAATGGCAATGCTGTGACTGGCGCTGGTACTGGAAAGGATATCTTGCTGAGTTTGCGTGTTATGTCGGCTGGTTACCTGATAATTAATGATGGTGTTAAGCAGCAAAGCGATAACGAGGCATCCCGCTGTCGCCGCCAGAATACGGGCTTTAATCGATCTGAACATTTTTATAGTACCTGCTGTGTTGTCTTAAAGGGCTATCGGCAACCCAGCAGGCAAACTTGATGACGTAAAGGCACCTATAAGAAAAAAATATTAAACTCGCCGCAATATTAGAAAGTTAATACTTTATCTGCCGCCAGCGTCCATTGGGCCAGTTCGATCAGTGTGCCAATTTCGACCCCTTCGATCAGCGGCAATGCGGTGATGCCTCGCCCATCCGTGCAGGTTTTGCACAACTTCACCGGGATCTGTTGCGCCGTTAAAATCTCCAGCATCTGCTGAATATTGTAACCTTCCGCCGGTTTCTGCCCGCGCAACCCGGCGGTCACGGCATCGGACATCAGAAACAGTTTCAAATCCAGTTCAGCGCTCTGCTCGCGCAGCGCAATGGCCAGCCGCAGGCTGTTAAACAAAGATTCACTACCGTAAGCGGCACCGTTAGCAATAATGACCAGTTTTTGCATTTTCACTCCCTCGACAGGTTTGCGCCGCAGAGTTGCCGCGCAGCAGGGGCTTATGCTACTGCGCCGCCGCCCCAGGGGAAAGGGCGGCGGCGCAAACAGGGAGGATTACTGACCAAAACGGCCAATTAATCCGGCAGCGGCAAGGGTGTGGCCTTTCAGCTTGCTGAAGAGCGCTTCCCGGGTGAGCCCGGCAGGCAGGTCAGGGGGGAGCGAGGTGGCAATCAGGGTGAAGGTATAGTGATGAGCCCCACTGCCTGGTGGCGGGCAGGGGCCATGCCAGCGGACATTACCCGGCGTATTTTTCCCGCCGGTATATCCTTTACCGTCGCGCAGATCATTTTGCGCAAAACCCGCCGCAGCAGGCGAAATATTATACGCGACCAGGTGCGTCACGCCGAGGCCGGAGGCACCTTCGGGATCGTGCACCACCAGGGCAAAACTCTGGGTATTGGCAGGCGGATGACTCCATATCAGCGCCGGCGACATATTCTCTCCGGTGCAGTTGGGATTGCTACTGGCGTTGCCGGCAAATTTTTTCTCCATCAGGGCATTGTCGGCAAACGCAGGGGACTGCAATACAAACAGTTCATTAGCAGTGGCCTGAACAGCGCAACTTAGCAATACACAGCATAACGCGGAACGAATGCTTTTTTTCATCGCGGCTCTCTAAAGACAAACAGTCTATTAACTGTAGTTGCGGCGCAGCGGGCGCGATCAGGATTTTCCTGAAAATGGCCGTATGGCTGCAAAGGGGGGCAAAAAAACGTTACCCTTTAAGAGTGTATAACCCGTGACGGGGGCGATCCTGATTAAAGTTGTTATGCGTAATGTTATCTGTTCCCCGCTTTGTTCCCTCCTTGTCGTTCTGCTGGCGGGAGGTTCTGTCAGTGCCCGACAGAGCAGCTTTGTTCAGCAGGCGGAAAACCCCTTCGACAATAACGGTGACGGTTTGCCGGATCTCGGTATGGCTCCGGAAAATGGCGCGCAGGAAAAACATTTTGCGGAGATGGCGAAAGCCTTTGGTGAAGCCAGTATGACAGATAACGGCCTGACCACGGGCGCGCAGGCGCGTCAGTTTGCCTTTGGCCAGATACGTGATGTCGTTAGCGATGAAGTAAACCAGCAGGTTGAATCCTGGCTCTCCCCGTGGGGAACCGCCAGCGTTGATTTTAAGGTCGATAATGACGGCGGCTTTAACGGCAGCCATGGCGACTGGTTTGTTCCTCTGCAGGATAATAATCGCTATCTCAGTTGGGGAATGCTGGGGCTGACTCAGCAGGATGCCGGGCTGGTCGGCAATGTCGGCGTGGGGCAGCGCTGGATCGCCGGGAACTGGTTACTGGGATATAACACCTTCTACGATAACCTGCTGGAAGATAACCTTGGCCGTGCCGGGCTTGGTGCGGAAGCCTGGGGCGAGTATCTGCGTTTTTCCGCCAACTACTACCAACCTGTTAATAGCTGGGAGTACCAGAGCGCGACGCTGCAGCAGCGAATGGCGCGCGGTTATGATGTGACGGCTCAGGCAAGATTACCGTTCTGGCAACAGCTCAACACCAGCGTCAGCCTTGAACAATATTTTGGCGACAGTGTGGATCTGTTTGACTCCGGTACCGGTTATCACAATCCGATGGCGGTAAAGCTGGGGGTACACTACACCCCGGTACCGCTGGTGACCCTGACGGCCGAGCATAAACAGGGCGAGAGTGGTGTCAGCCAGAATGACCTGGGGCTGAAATTAAATTACCGCTTTGGCGTGCCGCTGTGGAAACAACTCTCCGCCAGTGAAGTGGCGGAAAGCCGCTCGTTGCGGGGGAGTCGCTATGACAGCCCGACCCGCAACACGGTGCCGGTGTATGAGTATCGTCAGCGCAAAACGTTGTCGGTCTTTCTCGCTACGCCGCCGTGGGATCTGCAACCCGGGGAGACAGTGCAGCTTAAATTGCAGGTCAACAGCGTACACGGTATTCGAGCCATTAGCTGGCAAGGGGACACGCAGGCGCTTAGCCTGACGCCGCCTGCTAACGGCCGCAGCGTCGATGGCTGGACGCTGATCATGCCGCGCTGGGACAGCAGCCACGGAGCAAGCAACCGCTGGACGCTCACGGCGCTGGTGGAAGATGAGAAAGGCCAGAAGGTCACGTCCAATACAATTGAACTGAAACTGACGGAGCCGGTGATTGCTCCGACAGCCGACAACACGACGGGCTGGTCACTGCCAGGCCCGTAATGGTCAAAAAATACGTTCCTGATGTACCCAAACCGCCGCTTCGACACGTGATTTGAGCTTCATTTTCTTCAGCATATGTTTGACATGGACCTTGACCGTACTTTCGGTAATGTCCAGACGGCGGGCAATCATCTTGTTCGGTAACCCTTGAGCAATCAGTTTAAGGATGTCGCGCTCGCGCGGTGTTAGCTGGGTGATGTCGCGGTCCGTCGTGGCGCGGTTAGCGCGCAGGCTTGCGGCCAGCACTGGCGTTAATGCCTCGCTTAATACCATCTCACCGGCGGCGGCTTGCTGCAGCGCTTTGAGCAGATCTTCGGGCTCCATATCTTTCAGCAGGTAACCATCTGCGCCACGTTTTAGCGCGGTGACCACGTCTTCTTCATGGTTGGACACGCTGAACACCACAATGCGGCCGGAGAGGGTTTTTTCACGCAGTTTGTCCAGCGTTTCAAGACCGTTCATCCCGGGCATATTGAGATCCAGTAAAATCAGGTCCGGATCCAGTGATTCCGCCAGGTCAATGCCTTGCTCGCCGTTGCTGGCTTCGCCGACGACAGTGATATCGGGTGCCATGCTAATCAACTGTTTCACTCCGGTTCGCAGCATCGGATGGTCGTCGATCAGGAGGATGGTTGCCGGTTCCTGATTACTCATGGGTATCTCCTTGCAGGGATGAGAAAATAGTCTCGGGAATAAACGTCACGACCACCTCAGTACCGCCGGTTGCTATCGGCCGGACCTGACAGTCGCCACGCAGGCTTTGCGCGCGGTCACGCATAATAATCAACCCGTAATGGTTGGTTCGTTCAGCATTGACCGGGATCCCGCAGCCGTTGTCACTGATGCGTAATATTACCCGGTTTTCCTGCTGTTGCACGGCGACGCTGACCGCGGTGGCGCCGGCGTGTTTTAATGCATTGCTTAACGCCTCGCGGGCAATTTGCAGTAAATGAATGGCCTGATGCGAGGGCACCCGTCGCGGCGGTAGCTGATAATCAAGCCGCACCGGGAAACCAAAATGGTTGCTGTACTCCTGGCAACTGGATTCCAGCGCCGGGCGCAGCCCCGGCTCACTGAGCTGCAAGCGGAACGTGGTCAGCAATTCGCGCAGTTGCGCCCACGACGTATTCAGTTCATTACGAATTTGCCCCAACAATTGCTGACTGTTCGGCGGCAATTCGTCGCCCTGCATCTGCAAACAGCTGACCTGCATTTTCATACAGGAGAGCGACTGCGCGATCGAGTCATGAAGCTCGCGGGCAATGGTGGCGCGTTCTTCCATTACCATCAACTGCTGTTGCCGATCCTGGTGCCGGTCCAATGCCAGCGTAGCGGTAATCTGTTCCACCAGGGTATCCACCAGTTGCTGTTGATCGTGGCTCAGGTGGCGTCCCGACGGCAGCGTTGCCAGCAGTAAACCGTACTGCATATGGGCATCGGCCAGTCGCCATTTCAGCGTCGTGCCGCCGCCCGCAGGTGCAGCAGGGGCCCCGCGTGGGCATAAATGGCAGCCTTTGTCGTCGCAACTGGCGTCTGACTGGCAGGTAAATTCCTGATGATTATCCTCATCTTCCATATCATAAACCCGCAGTTCAATGTCATGCAGCAGGGTTAAATTCTGCAAGCCATTGAGCACCGGCGAGAGCCGTTCGCACAGCGGAATGCGTGAATGCAGACGATGGTTGGCTTGCCATAAAAAAGAGAGGATCTGATTTTTTTGCTCCAGCCCGGCGGTCTTTTCCTGTACCCGCTGCTCCAGGACGGCATAACTTTCCGCCAGCTCGGCGGACATGTTATTCAGTGCTTCGCCCAGCGTGGCCATCTCATTGCGCCCGCTAATGCTGGCACGTTGGGTAAAGTCGCGGTGGCTAACCGCCCGCGCCATCTGCAACAGCTGCTGCCACGGACGGAGTAAACGCGCCCGTAACCAGACGACGGCAAACAGCAGCAACAGCCCCATTAACACAGCCATCGCCCGGTGCAGTATCACCACATGTTCAATGCGCTGCTCGGTATTGTGGTCAAAGGCGGTGACCAGTTGATCAATACGACTGACAAAAACAGCAATGGTGCTGGCCACTTCCGCAGGTTGCTGCGCGCCTTTAATGGCCGGGATCACCTCGTTGTGCCAGTAGTTTTGCAACCCCGCGAGTTGCAGCAGTTGGCCGTCACGCGCGGCGGCTTTTGCCAGCTCAGGACTGAAGGCGGTTTGCTCCATTTCATCGATCAGGTAGTGCTCATCTTCGTGCAGCGGAATGGAGGACAGCAGGCGATAACTCTGCATGCGCAGCGAACCGGCTTTGTTGATTGCATGCGCACTGCCCTGAACGCCCTGCACCAGCCAGCCGGAAATAGCCATACCGGCCACGCCAATAGCGGTAGACAGCATCATGATTAACGCCAGTTGGTTAACCAGCGTAAGCGGTGTGAAAAGGCGTTTTAGCATAAGCGAATAAGGCTCCTGAGCCGCTAACGGTGCGGATGGCGTGTATTGTCAGCTATCGCCTGGGGTATACCCATACCCATAAAGAGTTACCCCTTTATTGCCAGTGAGTCGACGTTTGCAACAAGGAACGGAGTAGAGGGGGTCAGAACCGTGAAAAACCACACCTTTTTTATCACTATGCGCTACTCACTAATGAGCATGGCGATTTTTTGCCCGCTGAAAGGGCTGCTTTTCCTTTGATTTATATCAACTTAACTGCCGCTGTAAAAACTAAGGTGGCAGGCATCAAACCGATCAGCAGAGGTGTTTATGCAGCACTCATCCATCCCGGAGAAAAGTACGTCCACGCGAGTGATAACCGACTGGCGTCCTGAAGATCCGGCTTTTTGGCAACAACAGGGGCAGCGGACGGCCAGCCGTAACCTGTGGATTTCCGTACCTTGCCTGCTCCTGGCATTCTGTGTCTGGATGCTCTTTAGCGCGGTAGCCGTCAATCTCCCTAAAGTGGGTTTTCAGTTTACCACCGACCAGCTGTTTTTACTGACAGCCTTGCCATCCGTGTCGGGTGCGCTGTTACGTGTGCCGTACTCATTTATGGTACCGGTATTTGGTGGCCGTCGCTGGACGGCGTTCAGTACCGGGATCATGATTATTCCTTGCGTGTGGCTGGGGATTGCCGTTCAGGATCCCACCACCTCGTACAACACGTTTATTATTATCTCGCTGCTGTGCGGCTTTGCCGGCGCTAATTTTGCGTCCAGTATGGCGAATATCAGCTTCTTCTTCCCGAAACAGAAGCAGGGTGGAGCACTGGGCATTAACGGTGGCCTCGGTAACCTCGGCGTGAGCGTAATGCAACTGATCGCGCCGCTGGCCGTGTCGTTCTCGATTTTCGCCGCCTTTGGTGCGACTGGCACCGTGCAGCCGGATGGTTCAACACTGTACCTCGAAAACGCAGCCTGGATTTGGGTGCCGTTGCTGGTGGTATGCACCCTGGCGGCCTGGTTCGGCATGAATGAACTGGCGACATCTAAGGCCTCCTTGCGTGAGCAACTCCCGGTACTGAAGCGCTCGCACCTGTGGATCATGAGTTTCCTCTACCTGGCGACATTCGGTTCGTTTATCGGTTTTTCTGCTGGTTTTGCCATGTTGTCAAAAACCCAGTTCCCGGAGGTGCAAATTCTGCATTTCGCGTTCTTTGGCCCGCTGGTAGGCGCGCTGGCTCGTTCGGCGGGGGGGGCGATTTCTGACCGCCTTGGCGGTACGCGTGTCACGCTGGTGAACTTTGTGGTCATGGCAATCTTCAGTGCATTGCTGTTCCTGACACTGCCTTCAGGCGGTACCGGGGGGAATTTTACCGCTTTCTTCTGTGTCTTCCTGGTGCTGTTTATGACGGCGGGACTGGGCAGCGGCTCCACCTTCCAGATGATTTCGGTCACTTTCCGTAAAATGACCATGGAGCGCGTTCAACAAGCGGGTGGCACGGAAAAAGACGCCATGCGTGAAGCCGCAACAGAAACAGCTGCGGCACTGGGATTTATCTCGGCCATTGGCGCTATTGGCGGTTTCTTCATCCCGAAAGCTTTCGGCACTTCGCTGGCGTTGACCGGTTCTCCGGCGGGCGCAATGAAAGTGTTTCTCGTGTTCTATGTTGCCTGCGTGGTCATCACCTGGGCGATATACGGGCGTAAAAAACAATAATACGAAGTACTTGTTGATTATCCTTGCGCGGCGATGGCCGCGCTTTTTTAGCACCATTATTAGTTACAACATACTCTTGTTTTTTATACGGCGCACATCGTCGGCACCGGTGCGGTTTTTTATAACCCGTCATCTACCCCTTAATACCTCGCCCACCGGAAATGTGCAGATGGTTTCCTTATGTAATGAATAAAATTCTTATTTATCAATAATATAAAAAATAGAAAAGGCTAACCCTTTGGTAGTACCTCGCTATTTGGGCGCAGAAAGTACGCTGTAGCGGCTTGATCACCATCAATTCTCTTTGTCTTTGTGGGGGTTACCTTCACGGCAAATCCAGCAATGTCGATTTAGCAAGAGAGCCGAGCAGGCTCCAACAGGAGAACACCCGATGAGTAAATTCCTGGACCGGTTTCGCTACTTCAAACAGAAGGGCGAAACCTTTGCCGATGGGCACGGCCAGCTGTTAAACACCAACCGGGACTGGGAGGATGGATACCGCAGCCGCTGGCAGCACGACAAAATCGTACGCTCAACCCACGGCGTGAACTGTACCGGTTCATGTAGCTGGCAGATTTTCGTTAAAAACGGTCTTGTCACCTGGGAAACCCAGCAGACCGACTACCCGCGAACCCGCCCGGATATGCCAAACCATGAGCCACGCGGCTGCCCACGTGGCGCCAGTTACTCCTGGTATCTTTACAGCGCCAACCGCCTGAAATACCCCCTGATGCGCAAGCGCCTGATTAAACTGTGGCGTGAAGCAAAAGCGCAGCACAACGATCCAGTACTGGCCTGGGCTTCAATTATCGAAGACGCCGATAAAGCGAAAAGCTTTAAACAAGCGCGTGGTCGCGGCGGCTTTGTTCGCTCTTCCTGGCAGGAAGTGAATGAGTTGATTGCGGCGTCTAACGTCTACACCGTGAAAACTTACGGACCTGACCGTGTGGCAGGCTTCTCGCCAATTCCGGCCATGTCGATGGTTTCTTACGCCTCTGGCGCACGTTATCTGTCTCTGCTGGGCGGTACCTGTCTGAGCTTCTACGACTGGTATTGCGATTTACCGCCAGCGTCGCCGCAAACCTGGGGCGAACAGACTGACGTACCGGAATCTGCCGACTGGTACAACTCCAGCTATATCATCGCCTGGGGTTCAAACGTCCCGCAAACCCGTACGCCGGATGCGCACTTCTTTACCGAAGTTCGCTATAAAGGGACCAAAACCGTTGCCATTACCCCGGATTATGCCGAAATCGCCAAACTCTGCGACTTGTGGCTGGCACCGAAACAAGGGACCGATGCCGCAATGGGCCTGGCGATGGGCCATGTGATCCTGCGTGAATTCCATCTGGATAAACCGAGCCAGTACTTTACCGATTATGTGCGCCGTTACACCGACATGCCGATGCTGGTGATGCTCGAAGAGCGCGACGGTTATTATGCCGCGGGCCGTATGTTGCGTGCTGCTGATTTGGTCGACAGCCTGGGTCAACAAAACAATCCGGAATGGAAAACGGTGGCGCTCGACAACCAGGGCACTCTGGTTGCGCCGAATGGTTCCATTGGTTTCCGCTGGGGCGAGAAAGGCAAGTGGAACCTTGAGCAGCGCGACGGTGGTAATGGTGCGGACGTTGAGCTGGATCTAAGCCTGTTAGGTAAACACGACGAAGTCGCGCAGGTCGGCTTCCCTTACTTTGGTGGCGATAACACCGAGCATTTTGCCGGGGTCGAACTCGACAATGTCCTGATGCATAAACTGCCGGTAAAACGCCTGCAGCTTGCCGATGGCACAACCGCACTGGTGACCACCGTCTATGACCTGACCATGGCAAACTACGGCCTGGATCGTGGCCTCGGTGATGAAAACTGTGCCACCCGTTATGATGAAGTGAAAGCCTATACCCCGGCCTGGGCCGAGAAAGTTACGGGTGTGGCACAGTCGCAAATCGTCCGTATTGCGCGCGAGTTCGCCGACAACGCCGATAAAACACATGGTCGCTCAATGATCATCGTTGGTGCCGGCATGAACCACTGGTATCACCTCGATATGAACTATCGTGGGATCATCAACATGCTGATCTTCTGCGGCTGTGTTGGTCAGAGCGGTGGCGGCTGGGCGCACTATGTCGGCCAGGAAAAACTGCGTCCGCAGACCGGCTGGCAGCCGTTGGCGTTTGCTCTGGACTGGCAGCGTCCCGCACGGCATATGAACAGTACGTCGTATTTCTACAACCATTCCAGCCAGTGGCGTTACGAGACAGTCACCGCGCAGGAGTTCCTGTCGCCAATGGCGGACAAATCCCGCTACAGCGGCCATTTGATTGACTTTAACGTCCGCGCTGAACGTATGGGTTGGCTGCCGTCGGCGCCGCAGTTAGGCACCAACCCGCTGCGCATTGCCGCCGAAGCAGAAAAAGCAGGCATGACGCCGGTGGATTACACCGTTAAGTCCCTGAAAGAGGGCTCACTGCGCTTTGCGGCGGAGCAACCGGAAAACGGTAAAAACCACCCGCGTAACTTGTTTATCTGGCGTTCGAACTTGTTGGGTTCCTCCGGTAAAGGCCACGAATTCATGCTTAAGTACCTGCTCGGTACAGAACATGGCATTCAGGGGAAAGACCTGGGCAAACAGGGGGGCGTGAAGCCGGAAGAGGTGGAGTGGCATGACAACGGTCTTGACGGCAAGCTGGATCTGGTGGTGACGCTCGATTTCCGTCTCTCCAGTACCTGCCTCTACTCAGATATCGTGCTGCCAACCGCCACCTGGTATGAGAAAGACGACATGAATACCTCGGATATGCATCCGTTTATTCATCCACTTTCTGCCGCAGTCGACCCGGCATGGGAATCCAAAAGTGACTGGGAAATCTACAAAGGTATCGCGAAATCCTTCTCTGAACTGTGCGTTGGGCATTTGGGCAAAGAAACAGATGTGGTGACGCTGCCCATCCAGCACGACTCTGCTGCCGAACTGGCGCAGCCGCTGGATGTAAAAGACTGGAAAAGAGGTGAATGCGAGCTGATCCCAGGGAAAACCGCGCCGCACATTATTCCGGTTGAGCGTGATTATCCGGCCACTTACGAGCGGTTTACCTCTATCGGCCCGTTGATGGAGAAAATCGGCAATGGCGGTAAAGGCATCGCCTGGAATACCCAGAGCGAGATGGATCTGCTACGCAAGCTGAATTACACCAAGGCAGACGGCCCGGCAAAAGGCCAGCCGATGCTGAACAGTGCGATCGACGCGGCGGAAATGATCCTGACTCTGGCCCCGGAAACCAACGGCAATGTAGCGGTAAAAGCCTGGGCAGCACTCAGTGAATTTACAGGCCGTGACCACAGGCACCTGGCCACCAATAAAGAAGAAGAGAAGATCCGCTTCCGCGATATTCAGGCGCAGCCGCGCAAAATCATCTCCAGCCCGACCTGGTCAGGTCTTGAGGATGAACATGTCTCTTACAACGCCGGTTACACCAACGTGCATGAGCTGATCCCGTGGCGTACGCTCTCTGGCCGCCAGCAGTTGTATCAGGATCATCAGTGGATGCGTGATTTCGGTGAAAGCCTGCTGGTTTATCGTCCGCCGATCGATACCCGTTCGGTAAAAGAAGTACTGGGCGTGAAAGCGAATGGTTACCCGGAAAAAGCGCTCAACTTCCTGACGCCGCACCAGAAATGGGGTATTCACTCCACCTACAGCGACAACCTCCTGATGTTAACGCTGGGTCGCGGTGGGCCGGTGGTCTGGCTGAGCGAAGCCGATGCCAAAGAGATGGGTATTGCAGATAACGACTGGATCGAAGTGTTTAACACCAACGGTGCGCTGACAGCCCGTGCGGTGGTGAGCCAGCGTGTACCCTCCGGCATGACCATGATGTACCACGCGCAGGAACGTATTGTGAACCTGCCGGGATCAGAGATCACCGGGCAGCGTGGCGGGATCCATAACTCGGTGACCCGTATTACGCCAAAACCGACGCACATGATCGGTGGCTATGCCCAACTGGCGTATGGCTTTAACTATTACGGTACGGTCGGCTCCAACCGCGATGAGTTTGTGGTGGTACGTAAGATGAAGAACATTAACTGGTTGGATGGCGAAGGCAATGACCAGGTACAGGAGAGCGCAAAATGAAAATTCGTTCACAAGTCGGCATGGTGCTGAATCTCGATAAGTGCATCGGCTGTCATACCTGTTCAGTGACCTGTAAAAACGTCTGGACCAGCCGCGAGGGTATGGAGTACGCCTGGTTTAACAACGTTGAAACCAAACCGGGCACTGGCTTTCCTACCGACTGGGAAAACCAGGAAAAATGGAAAGGCGGCTGGATCCGTAAAATCAACGGCAAACTGCAACCGCGCATGGGTAACCGTGCGCTGCTGCTCGGCAAGATCTTCGCTAACCCGCATATGCCGGAAATTGACGATTACTACGAGCCGTTCGACTTTGATTACCAGAACCTGCATAACGCGCCGGAAAGCAAACATCAGCCGATTGCACGCCCGCGTTCACTGATTACCGGTCAGCGGATGAATAAAATCACCGCGGGCCCGAACTGGGAAGATGATTTAGGCGGCGAGTTTGAGAAGCTGAGCAAAGATCAGAACTTCGAAAACATGCAGAAGGCGATGTACGGCCAGTTTGAAAACACCTTCATGATGTATCTGCCGCGTTTGTGCGAACACTGCCTGAACCCGGCGTGCGTAGCGACCTGCCCGAGCGGGGCTATCTATAAACGTGAAGAAGACGGCATTGTGCTGATCGATCAGGATAAATGCCGTGGCTGGCGAATGTGCGTTACCGGTTGCCCGTACAAAAAAATCTACTTCAACTGGAAAAGCGGCAAATCCGAGAAGTGCATTTTCTGCTATCCGCGCATTGAAGCGGGCATGCCGACGGTCTGCGCAGAAACCTGCGTGGGGCGTATTCGCTACCTTGGCGTTCTGCTGTACGACGCAGATGCAATAGAAAACGCGGCCAGTACGGAAAACGAAAAAGATCTGTATCAGCGTCAACTGGATGTGTTCCTCGATCCAAATGATCCTGGCGTGATTGCCCAGGCGTTGAAAGATGGCGTACCGCAAAGTGTGATTGATGCGGCGCAGAAATCGCCGGTTTATAAAATGGCGATGGACTGGAAACTGGCTCTGCCGTTGCATCCGGAATACCGCACGTTACCGATGGTCTGGTACGTGCCGCCACTGTCCCCGATCCAGTCTGTTGCCGACGCCGGCGAACTGGGCAGCAACGGCATTCTGCCAGATGTAGAAAGTCTGCGTATTCCGGTGCAATACCTGGCGAACCTGCTGACAGCCGGTGACACCGCGCCGGTCCTGCTGGCGCTGAAGCGTATGCTGGCCATGCGTCACTTTAAACGTGCAGAAACCGTCGATGGTGTAGAAGACACGCGCGCACTGGAAGAGGTGGGGCTGACTAAAGCACAGGCGCAGGAAATGTACCGCTACCTGGCGATTGCCAACTACGAAGACCGTTTTGTGGTGCCATCCAGCCATCGTGAACTGGCGCGTGAAGCCTTCCCGGAGAAAAGCGGGTGTGGTTTTAGCTTCGGCGATGGATGCCACGGTTCAGACAACAAATTCAACCTGTTTAACAGCCGTCGTATCGATGCGGTTGATGTGACAGTAAAAACGGAGCCGCACCCATGATTGAACTGGTGGTTATTTCCCGTTTGCTGGAATACCCGGATGCTGCCCTGTGGCAGCATCAACAGGACCTGTTTGATGCCCTGGCCGCTGGCGAGAATCTGGCGAAAGCGGATGCGCAGTTACTGACAGTTTTTTTGCGCGATCTGACTGCGCAGGATCTGTTGGATGCGCAGGCCAGTTACAGCGAACTGTTCGACCGCGGTCGCGCCACCTCGCTGTTGCTGTTTGAGCACGTGCATGGCGAATCCCGCGATCGCGGCCAGGCGATGGTTGACCTGCTGGCGCAGTATGCGCGACACGGTTTACAGCTCGACAGCCGCGAGCTGCCGGATCACCTGCCGCTCTATCTGGAGTATCTGGCACAGTTGCCGCGTGCAGAAGCGATTGGCGGTTTGCAGGACATCGCGCCGATTCTGGCGCTGCTACAGGCGCGCTTGCAGCAGCGTGAAAGCCATTACGCCACGCTGTTCGACGTTCTGTTAACCCTGAGTAAAACCGCAGTTGATAACGCGCAAGTGGCGGAAAAAATTGCCGGGGAAGCGCGCGACGATACGCCGCAAGCGCTGGATGCCGTGTGGGAAGAGGAACAGGTGAAGTTCTTCGCGGAGCAGGGATGTGGTGATTCCGACATTACTGCGCATCAACGGCGATTTGCGGGCGCAGTTGCACCGCAATATCTGAATATCACAACAGGAGGAGAGCGCTAATGCACTTCCTTAATATGTTCTTCTTTGACATCTATCCGTATATTGCCGGGGCGATCTTCCTGGTTGGTAGCTGGCTGCGTTATGACTATGGGCAGTACAGCTGGCGCGCAGGCTCCAGCCAGATGCTGGATCGCAAAGGGATGAACCTCGCCTCCAACCTGTTCCATTTGGGCATCCTGGGCATCTTCGCCGGGCACTTTCTCGGTATGCTGACGCCGCACTGGATGTACGAGTCCTTTTTGCCGATCGAAGTGAAACAGAAGATGGCAATGATCGGTGGCGGGGCCAGCGGCGTGTTGTGCCTGGTCGGCGGCCTGTTGCTGCTGAAACGTCGTCTGTTCAATCCGCGTATCCGTGCGACGTCAACGGCTGCGGATATACTGATCATGGCGTTGCTGATGGTGCAGTGCACGCTCGGTCTGCTGACTATTCCGTTCTCTGCACAGCACATGGACGGCAGCGAAATGATGAAACTGGTTGGCTGGGCGCAATCAGTGGTGACGTTCCACGGCGGGGCGTCTGCGCATCTTGACGGCGTGGCCTTTATCTATCGTATGCACCTGGTGCTGGGCATGACGTTGTTTGTGCTGTTCCCGTTCTCCCGTCTGGTGCATATCTGGAGTGCGCCGGTTGAGTATTTAACTCGAAAATATCAAGTAGTTCGCGCGCGTCGCTAAGCGCGTCGTGAATAAAAATCCGGGAATGCAGACTGTTCCCGGATTTTTTTTATCCGTAAACTGTTCGCCCGAAGAAGAACAACAAGGAACAGTTTCATGGGGACACGTTCTGGGCGCACACCTGTTGCGGCACTCAACATCATTGCGACCGGCAGCGCGTTGCCGGCGACTTGTATCACCTCGGATTCTCTGGACTGCCAGCTGGGTAAACCGGCGGGCTATGTGCGTCAACGTTCCGGTATTGAGCACCGTTTTCATGCCCGGCCTGATGAAAGCCAGGCAGAACTGGCCGCGCAGGCATTGCACAATGCGCTGGCGGCACAGGCTATTTCCCCATCCTCCATTGATCTGCTGATCAGCGCCAGTGCCATTGGCATCCAGGCGTTGCCCTGTAGCGCGGCGCACATTCTTAAAGCCGCGGCGATGCCTGCCGGTACCGCCGGATTTGATGTCAACAGCAGTTGCGTCAGTTTTATTACTGCACTGGACGTAGCGGCGGGACTGCTGGCGACCGGCAGCTACCGACGCATTGCGATTGTTGCGGCTGATTTGGCGTCCAGAGGGATCGACTGGCAGCATGAGGAATCTTCGTTGATCTTTGGCGACGGCGCAGCCTGTGCCATTGTTGAGCGTGGCGATGGACATAGCGGGGTGCTGGCCAGCCTGACGGAAGTCTACCCGGAAGGGAGCGAACTGTGCGAGATCCGCGCCGGTGGAACCCGGCGTAACCCACGATCGGGCATGCATGACAGCGATTTTCTGTTTCATATGCAGGGGAAACCGCTGTTTCGCTTTGCTTCCGCGCGAATTGAAGGCTTTTTCACCCGTCTGCTGAACAAGAGCGGGTTGACGCTGGCTGACATAGCAACAGTGGTGCCGCATCAGGCCAGCCATCTGTCGCTGGAACATATGCGCAAGCGGCTGGCGGTGCCGGACAGGATATTAATTGATATTTATCGCCATCACGGCAACCAGGTCGCGGCGTCGATCCCGACCGCACTGCACCACGCCTTCAGCAGCGGAAAGGTGCGTTCTGGAGAGCCGGTGTTGTTGATAGGAACAGCGGCAGGGTTAACCCTGTCTGGTATGGTGTTGCTGCCGTGAGGGTGCTGGTCACGGGCGCAACCAGTGGGCTTGGCCGCAATGCGGCACAGTGGCTACTGGAGCAGGGGCATCAGGTGATAGCCACCGGGCGCAATCGCGAAGCGGGCGCGGTGTTGACCGCGTTGGGGGCGTCGTTTATGCCGCTGGATCTCGCGACCGCCAGTGTGGCGCAGTGCCTGCCATTAATGAAACACTGCGACGCGGTATGGCACTGCGCGGCCAAATCCTCGCCCTGGGGCAACCGTGCATCATTTTATCAGGCTAATGTGCGGGCAACCCAAACGCTTGCCGGGGCTGCGGGGCAGCTCGCTGTTCCGCGCTTTGTGCATATTTCGACGCCAGCAATCTACTTTGATTTTCGCCATCATTACGATGTGCCTGAAACTTACCTGGCACGCCAGTTTGCCAGCCATTACGCCCGTTCCAAATATGCTGCGGAGCTGGCAATTCAGGCCGCGGTTGCCAGCCACCCGCAAACAACATTTGTGATGCTGCGCCCGCGAGGCTTGTTTGGTCCGCACGATCAGGTCATTGTCCCGCGCCTGTTGCAGCAACTGCAACGAGATGGCGGTGTACTGCGTCTGCCGCGTGGTGGTGAAGCGCTGCTGGACTTAACCTTTGTGCACAATGTGGTGCATGCAATGACACTGGCGACGCAGAACCTCGCCGTGCGATCCGGGGATGTCTTTAATATTACCAATCACCAACCCCAGCGGCTGGCAGCGATGCTTGATGCCCTGTTTCATCAGCAGCTTGGCCTCAATTATCGGATTAAATCGGTGCCGTGGCCGCTGTTATCGCTGGTGGCTCACGGCATGTCGCTGGTCGGCGCTTGTCGCGGTAAAGAGCCACCGATCACCCGCTACAGTGCAGGAACGGTCTGCTTTGATATGACGCTGAGCGCCACCAAAGCAGAGCAGGTTCTCGGTTATCAACCGCAATTTTCGCTGGCAGACGGTATTGCCCTGACTGGAGAGTGGATAAGGACGAATGGCAAAAATCACCGGCTTTGAAGTGGGCTATTGCACGCATTTGGGCTGCATGGCGCTGAAAGGCGCAGGCTTTCGTGTCTGCAAGTTTCCCTCTCGCGCCTGGTTACTGGAAGTCGGCGAACGGTGCTGGCTTTGGGACACGGGGTATGCCTCATGGTTTGAGCAGTACAGCCGGGAAGGGGTGTTTAACGTCTATCGCCAGTTGACGCCGGTTTATTTCGACGAAAAGCAGTCGCTCGCGCAGCAACTGCTCGCGCAAGGGCTGGTGGGCCGCGATATCGACGGCATTATTTTGTCGCATTTTCATGCCGACCATGTCGCCGGGCTGCGGGATTTTCCGGGTGTGGCCAGCATCTGTTCCGGTGAAGGCTGGCAGCAGGTGAGAACGCTGCGTGGCTTTGCGGCGCTGCGTCAGGCTTTTATTCCGGGCTTGATCCCAGAAACATTTGAGTCAACGGTACAGTTTATTGAGCACTTCCCGACCCTGACACTGCCCGCTGCGCTGGCACCTTTCGGGCAGGGATACGCGCTGCCGGGTAGCGACGGGCAAATCATCCTTGTGCCGTTACCGGGTCATGCTGCGGGGCATATCGGCGCGTTTGTGTTGACCGATAATGGCTGGACATTGCTGGCGGCGGATGCGGCCTGGTCTCCCGTCAGTTACCAGACACTGCGCGGGCCTTCGCAGCTGGCAAACCTGGTGCTAAGCGATACGAGGGCGTATTACCACACGCTGACGCAGCTTAACCAGCTCTGGCAGCGGGGTGAGGTAGAGATCCTGTTGTGTCATGAGGGCGATATATGAATCTGGCTGGCTTGTTAGGGCGCTATTTTCTGATTCGCCGCCGCCGTTTTCTCTCCCGTGCCAGCCTGGAAGCCTGGCAGGCAAAAAGAATGGCGGCTTTTCGCCATCGGGTTCTGGTTAATAGCCCCTGGTTTAAACCCTGGCTTGATAAGCCGTTTACCGAATGGCCATTGATGGACAAAGCGCTGATGATGACCCACTTTGATGCGATGAACACAGCGGGGTTGCGGCGTGATGAACTGCTGGCCTGCGCGCTGGAAAGCGAACACAGCCGGGATTTTTCGCCAACCGTCGGCCGTTTCAGTGTCGGATTATCGTCAGGCACCTCGGGTCAGCGCGGTTTATTTGTCGTCAGCCCGCAAGAGCGTCAAATCTGGGCAGCCGGGGTGCTGGCGAAATCCCTCCCGGACGGATTATTCGCCCGCGAGCGGGTGGCACTCTTTTTACGTGCCGATAACCAGCTTTACCAGAGCGTAAATAGCCGCTGGCTGACGCTTGAGTTCTACGATCTGTTGCAGCCTTTCGCACAACAGATTGCCCGCCTGCAGCAGCAATCTCCGACGTTGATCGTGGCGCCGGCGCAGGTGCTGCGTGCCATTGCGCTGGCCGTCAGAGCGGGCGATCTGGCCCTGAAGGTGAAAAAAGTGATTTCTGTTGCCGAGGTCCTCGAACCGCAGGATCGCGCTTTGTTGCGAGACATTTTTTGCGAGGTGGGTGAAATCTATCAGGCGACGGAGGGCTTCCTGGCTGCGACCTGCGCCCATGGCACACTGCATCTCAATGAGGAATTTGTGCACATTGAACCGCAATGGATCGATGAACGCCGCTTTGTGCCGGTGATCACCGACTTCACCCGGCGTACTCAGCCCATCGTGCGATATCGTCTGGATGATGTACTCACTGTTCGGGATACCCCCTGTCCTTGCGGAAGTGTCACGCGGGCGATTGCACACATTGAAGGGCGGCATGATGATCAACTGCTGCTGTCTGATGAACGTGGGCGCTGGCGACCGGTCTTTGCCGATGCCTGTAGTCGCGTTCTGGCGCAGGCATTACCGCTGGAGGCGGATTATCGTCTTGTACAGACCGGAGCGGCACAGATCCACCTCACTGCAACCTGTGATGCCGGCGTGCTGGTTTCCTGCCGGGATGCACTCATCAACTGGATGGCAGGCGAGGGCGTCGCGACAGAAACATTGCGCTGGACGCTATCTGCTGGACCCATAGACGGTCTCTTTACCCATAAGCGGCGGCGCATTATCCGTCAGTGGAACGGGGTATGAAGATCCTTATCACGGGTGCGTCCGGCTTTATCGGCGGTCGGTTACTGTCTTATCTTGCGGATATTCCAAATGTGGCGGTACGCGGTGTGGGTCGCCGACCGCTGCCACACTCCCCGCACTACCGTGCGCTGGCACTGGAGCGGCTCGACGAACTGGATTTTAGCCCGCAGGTGGTTATCCATGCGGCGGGGCGGCCTTCCCCCTGGGGTACGGCGCAGGACTATTACCGCGACAACGTCGAAACCACGCAGCAGGTTATCGCTTTTTGTCGCCGTAAGGGGTTGCCGCGCCTGATTTTACTCTCCAGTGCTGCTGTGTATTATCGCTTTGCGCATCAGTATGCGCTGCGAGAAGACACCCCTGTCGGACCGCCATTCACCAGTGAATATGGACGCAGCAAATATCTGGCCGAGCAGGTGCTGGCGGATTATGTCGGTGAAAAAACGGTACTCCGGCCTTGCGGCATTTTCGGTGCTGGGGACACGCTACTCTTCCCACCGTTAATCGCTGCTGCACGTAAGCGGCAACTGGTGCGTTTGCGCGCTGAAAATATCCCGGCGCGGACGGATTTGCTGCATGTGGATGTGTTATGCGACTACGTGTGGCGTGCTGCTAATCATGCCCCTTTACAACCTTGTTATAACCTTACGGCCAATGCATCCGTAGAGATAGAAACCCTGCTCGATGAGGTATTAACGCAGATGGCGTTACCCTTACCCCAGCGGACAATGGGCGTTGCCACAGCATTGCGTTTTGCCGGAGCGATGGAGCGCTTGTGGCGCTGGCTGCCGCTGCGTGGCGCGCCCCCCATCACCCGTTTTGGCGTGGGTGTTTTTGGCTATTCCGCAACGCTGGATGTAACACGGATGCTGGCCGATTTTGGTCCGCCTGGACGTACGTTTTCTGCGACGCTGTCGGCGTTTCTGCACCAACAGGAGAGACAAAAATGATGCTGATAGCGCTAAGCTGGCTGGCTATCCTGCTGTTTAAACTGGTTTTTGCTCTCCGCGTAATGCGCGAGCAAGCCACTGCTGCACAGGGAGAACTGCGCCGTCTGACGGTGGCGCAACCGATCCTCAGCGGCGATCCGGCACTGGAGTCGGTACTGGAGTCTGCGCTGATGGCACTCAGCGGTGCGCAGTTTATCTGGCTGATTGACGAGGATGATGCCGAAGCTGCCGCCATCACGGCGCGGATTGTGCAACGTCATCCTCAGTGTGCTGTGCGCATTATTGTGACGGCTGCGCCGCCGCAAGGGATAAATCCAAAACTCTTCAAGCTTGAGCGTGCGCGCGCAGTGGCGCAAACGGAGATCTTTCTGGTGCTGGATGATGATGCGCTGCTCAGCGCACGCTCAGCCAGTAAGATGATCGGCGAACTGCGTGACAACAGTCTGGTGACGGCATTGCCCTGGTACCGGCCTGCACATAACCTGCCTTCGCGCCTGCTGGCGCAGTTCGTCAATGACAATTCGCCGCTGACTTACTTGCCGTTGGTGCCTTTCTGCGCACCGCTCACCCTTAATGGTATGTGCTATATGCTGCCGCTGGCCCTGTTGCAACGGATTGGCGGGTTTGCGCCTATCGAGCGCCATCTGACGGATGATCTGGCGCTGGCGACCCATCTTACCCGGCAAGGAGGAGAGATTATTCAGTCTGCGGCGACCGTGCGGGTACAGACCAGTATTATCGATGTTGGCCACTACAACCGGCAAATGCACCGCTGGTTTCTGTTCGCCACCCTGTTGCTCCGCGAGAAAAGCGTGGCGACGAGACTGGCGATTTTCCTGTTGCAGGGGCTGCATCCATTGCTAATGTGGGCAATGGTCATACTGGCACTGACTGGCCTGACGCCTGCGCTGGTGCTGGCGGCGGTCCTGCTAATACGCCACCTCGCTTTGCGTTGGATACAACGACAGGTTGCTGTAGAGATCACACCGCATCCGTTGTTGTCGCTACTTTCGGAATTGTTACAACCGCTTCATCTGTTACATGCCCTGTGCAATCGAACGATTACCTGGCGCACCCGCCGTTACCGGATCTACAGCAATGAGCGTTTCACCTCCCTATGAGCAGAGCGCGTTTACAGTACGTTTTTATTACGGGCAGGAGTCGTTGGGGAAACTGGGCGCTGAGTCCACAACAACAGGCCTTCATGCATGCGATCAGTGATGAGGCGCAGCATTGCGTTGCGCGTAACTTCCCCTGGTTGCCACAGCAGGAATCCTGGCGCCAGACGGGGATCGTGCGGGCCAGCGTCAGTAATATGCTGGAGTACCTGGCATCGCGGCACGCACGCTTTGCCCGCCGTTACCGTGAGGCGGCCTTAGAGATGCTGGCCGGTGCCGATCAGACCATAGTACTGGCGGGAAGTTGCGGACTGGAACTGTTTAATAATCTGCATTTACCTGCTGAAGTGATGCCGCGCATCGCGATTTTTGCATATGGCCCGGTCGCACGGCAGCGACCGGGGTGCCGCCATGTGTTAGTACAAGGGCGCACAGATTATATTTCACGTTGCTGGTTTCCCACGCCAGACAAACAGATAGAGAGTAGCCATATGCATTACCTGACTCAGCCGGAACTACCGGCGTTATGCCGTGCCTTTGTGGCCGATATTCACGTGCGGGGCCGCTAAATGGAACGTTTGCTGGCTTTGATCCCCCCGGGCGTAATCCATATCGATCTGTTGGCGCCGCCGTTTGCCGGACATTTACATCCGGTCCTGGCAATGGGCAGGGCGTTGTCGACACATTATCAGGTGCGCATTATTAGTACCGAAGGGGCCAGAACCCGTATTGAAGCCGCAGGGCTGACAGCGTTGCTGCTCCCCGGCGATTATGACTCTCCTTTGACCGCAGTGGTGAACCCGCGTTATGCCGTGAAGTCAAACCCGCAGCGCCTCTACCGGCAGTTTAAGCGGGTAGTGGGGTTGCTAAAAAACTTCGCCGATGAACTGACGGGCGTCTGGCAGCAACAGGGTAAACCGGATTTAGCGATTGCAGATTTCACCCTGCCGGTGGTGGGTGAAGTATGCCGTCGCCTTGCTGTCCCCTGGTGGACCAGCATGCCATCACCCTGCGTGATGGATACGCCTGATGGTGTACCAGCGTATTGCGGCGGGTTGCTACCGCCGGTCAATGCGTTACAGCGCTTTACGCAGACGTTACATCGTCACAAAGTGCGCGGATTTAAACGACTACTCTTCAGGCTGTTCCGCCAGACCATCCGCCAGACGGGAATTTCTTCCCTCTACCGGCAGGATGGCAGTGAAAATGCCTACTCGGCGGAGTGCATTCTGGCACTGGGGGAGGCGTGGTTCGAATTCCCGCGAAGCTGGCCTGCCGCAGTCAGGTTTATTGGCCCGGCGCTTTATACGCCACCGCTACCGACTGCTGCACCCCCCTTTGTTGCCGGAAAGCGTCATGTACTGGTGACATTAGGCACCCATCTGGACTGGCATAAAGAGGCTGTCGTGCAGGCCGTGCAGCAACTGGCACAGACGATGCCTGACTGGGTGTTCCACTTCACGGATGGCGATATGGCTGCGGGCGGTGTGACCGGGCAGAAAAACGTTGTACGCTTGCCGTGGGTCGATTATGACTGCTGGCTTGCGCATTATGATGCCGTTATCCACCATGGCGGCGCAGGCATTCTGTGGCACTGCCTGCAACGTGCGATCCCCTCGCTGGTTTACCCGGTGGATTATGACCAGTTTGATCATGCTGCACGTCTTCAGCATTGTGGGAAAGGCATCTGGCTACGGGGAGGCGTGCAGTCAATTGCCGGCGCGAAATCAGCATTGCAGAGGGTGGTGGAGCGGAAAGGGAAGTAAACTGGCCCGGAACGGATGGCAACGTTCACTCGCTGTCGCTCGGGTCGAACCTTAATCGAAGCTTCTCATCCTTCCCCGTTGGGTGAAGTCTGAAGATTCTGGGTTGATGAGTCAGTATCGGATTTTATGAAGTGATGGTGGTGGGGGAAGGATTACTCGTCGCTTCGCTCCTCGCCCTTCGGGCCGTTGCCTGCGGCAACGTTCACTCGCTGTCGCTCGGGTCGAACCTTAATCGAAGCTTCTCATCCTTCCCCGGTGGGTGAAGTCTGAAAATTCTGAGTTGATGAGTCAGCATGGGATTTTATGAAGTGATGGTGGTGGGGGAAGGATTACTCGTCGCTTCGCTCCTCGCCCTTCGGGCCGTTGCCTGCGGCAACGTTCACTCGATGTCGCTCGGGTCGAACCTTAATCGAAGCTTCTCATCCTTCCCCGTTGGGTGAAGTCTGAAGATTCTGAGTTGATGAGTCAGCATGGGATTTTATGAAGTGATGGTAGTGGGGGAAGGATTACTCGTCGCTTCGCTCCTCGCCCTTCGGGCCGTTGCCTGCGGCAACGTTCACTCGATGTCGCTCGGGTCGAACCTTAATCGAAGCTTCTCATCCTTCCCCGTTGGGTGAAGTCTGAAAATTCTGAGTTGATGAGTCAGCATGGGATTTTATGAAGTGATGGTGGTGGGGGAAGGATTCGAACCTTCGAAGTCGATGACGGCAGATTTACAGTCTGCTCCCTTTGGCCGCTCGGGAACCCCACCTGGGGCAATACATATTGTGATGAGAATGGTGGTGGGGGAAGGATTCGAACCTTCGAAGTCGATGACGGCAGATTTACAGTCTGCTCCCTTTGGCCGCTCGGGAACCCCACCACGGGGTAAAGCTAATATTACTGGCCTGCTCCCTTCTCGGGAAGCGCGGCGCATAATAACAAATGACGCGCCGCTGTAAAGCACTCAATAAATAAAAACGAATTACTTGTCTGCTTTTTGCACGTAATGCTGCAAAGGCAAGCAATTCAATTTATTACTGATTACAGAATAATCGTCCGGTTACCGTAAACAAATACCCGCTGTGCAAGCACCTGATACAGCGCGCGGCTCAACACGTTTTTCTCCACATCGCGCCCGGCACGCATCATGTCTTCCGCGGTGTAGGTGTGATCCACATGAATAACATCCTGCATAATGATCGGGCCTTCATCCAGATTGTCATTCACATAGTGAGCCGTTGCGCCAATGATCTTCACACCGCGCTCATAGGCCTGATGATAAGGACGCGCACCAATAAAGGCCGGCAGGAACGAATGGTGAATATTGATGATCTTATTCGGGAAGCGGGAGACAAATTCCGGTGTCAGCACTCGCATATATTTGGCCAGTACAACATAATCCGGCTGATGCGCTTCAATAGCCTGTACCATCAAACGATCATGTGCTTCACGCGTCAGGCCTTCATGACTTACCAGTTCAAACGGAATATCGAAACGCTCGACCAGCGAACGCAGCGTGTCGTGGTTGCCAATCACAGCCGCGATTTCGACATCCAGCCCGCCGTAGTTGGCTTTCATCAGCAAATCGCCAAGGCAGTGTGCCTCTTTGGTGACCAGAATAACCACGCGACGACGACCAGCAGGATTCAGCTCGCGAATCGATCCTTCCGGCAGCGCGCTGTCGAGATCCGCCAGCAGTGTGCCATCGTTAAAAATACCTTCCAGTTCGGTGCGCATGAAGAAACGACCGGTACGATGATCAACAAACTCATTGTTTTGCACGATGTTCAATTCATGCTTGTAACAAATGTTGGTGATACGGGCGATAAGCCCTTTTTGGTCAGGGCAGATAGTGCGCAGAACTTTACGTTGTAATGAATGCATTGCCGGGTAAATCCTGTTGATGATGTTTGCTATGCGTTGCTGTTTGCCTTACTGGCCGCAACACTTTTTAAATTTTTTACCTGATCCGCAAGGGCAGAGATCGTTACGACCGAGCTGCGGGCGCGTTCCATCGATATAGTACCACTTGCCGTTCTCCTTTAAGAAACGGGAACGTTCAATAATTGCGCCTGCTTGACCTTGTTCGCTAAACCGTGCCACAAAACTGACATAACCTTCATTACCCTTTTCGCCGTAAGCATGCTCAAATAGGGTCAGGCCGAGCCACGTTGTTTGCGGAAAATTAGCCTCAAGCTGGTGGCGAAAAGCTTCCGCTCCACAAGAAGGGTGCCAGGTGTTGATGAGATAATCTGCCTGATGTAACACGAAAGCGGTGTAGCGCGAACGCATAAGGTGGCTGGGTTCAGGAGGGAGCTGAGCGCCAGACAGATAAGGCTGGCAACATAGGCTATACTCCAGAGCGCTACCGCAAGGACAAGATTGAGACAAAATAGCATTCCTGGAACAAAAATAACGGCGCTGTTGCGCCAGGGTAGCAATATGTTAACTGAGCCGTAGCGCTGTGGCTACAGTAAGCCGGGGGAAGTGAAACACGCGTAATGAGAACAGTAAAGATTGGTCTGGCGCTCGGTTCCGGAGCGGCCAGAGGGTGGTCGCATATCGGCGTGATTAATGCGTTACAACGCGCAGGTATCGAAATTGACATTGTCGCGGGTTGTTCTATTGGCTCACTGGTCGGCGCGGCGTATGCCTGTGACCGATTGCCGGCACTGGAAAAATGGGTGCGTTCTTTTCGATACTGGGACGTGCTGCGTCTGATGGATGTTTCCTGGCAACGCGGTGGGTTATTGCGCGGTGAACGCGTGTTCAACCACTATCGTGCAGTGTTGCCGTATGCTGATTTTAGTCACTGCCAGAAGAAATTTGGCGCGGTCGCCACCAACCTGAGCACTGGGCGGGAGTTGTGGTTCACCGAAGGGGATTTGCACCACGCTGTGCGGGCCTCTTGCAGTATGCCAGGCTTGATGGCACCCGTCGCGCATAATGGGTACTGGCTGGTGGATGGCGCGGTCGTTAATCCTGTCCCTGTCTCGCTCACCCGCGCCCTGGGGGCGGATGTGGTGATTGCAGTCGATTTGCAGCATGATGCGCACCTTATGCAACAAGACCTGCTCTCGGTGAATCTGCCAAAAGGTGAGAGTGATACTGAGGGCCGTGCAGTGTTACGCTGGCATCAGCGCCTGCGTGAACGCCTCGGGCGGACGGCACCTAAACGTCCGGTCACGCCCACGGCTATGGAAATCATGAGTACGTCAATTCAGGTTCTCGAAAACCGCTTAAAACGCAACCGCATGGCAGGCGACCCGCCAGATATTCTGCTGCAGCCTATCTGTCCGCAAATCTCGACACTGGATTTTCATCGTGCCGATGCAGCGATTGCAGCCGGGCATTTGGCAGTCGAAAAAAAATTAGACGAGTTGTTACCACTGGCGCGACCCGTAGTGTGATGACGTATTTTCGTAGAGTTCAGCAAATTCTGACAGGCGAGTATCGACGAAGCATGCCACTATTGATCTATCGTCAGGCAGGGGAGATGACATGACGCAGCCGTTGGCCGGAAAACAGATATTGATAGTCGAAGACGAGCCCGTTTTCCGCTCGCTGCTGGACTCTTGGCTGTTATCACTTGGAGCCAGCACCTTGCTGGCGGAGGATGGTGTTGAAGCTCTGGCCCGTATGGGAGCCGTAACGCCTGATCTCATTATTTGTGATTTGGCCATGCCGCGCATGAACGGCCTGGCGTTAATTGAACATTTGCGCAATCGCGGAAATCAAACGCCGATTCTGGTCATCTCAGCAACCGAAAACATGGCGGATATTGCGAAAGCGTTGCGCCTGGGTGTGCAGGATGTGGTGCTTAAGCCGGTGAAAGATTTTCTCCGCTTAAAGGAAACGGTATTTGCCTGCCTTTATCCCAATATGTTTAATTCCCGTGTTGAAGAAGAAGAGCGCCTGTTCCAGGATTGGGATGCGCTGGTATGTAATCCACAGGCTGCAGCGAAACTCCTGCAGGAATTACAACCACCGGTTCAGCAGGTTATTTCGAATTGTCGGGTAAATTATCGCCAATTAGTCTCGGCTGACAGACCCGGCTTAGTTCTCGATATCGCGCCTATCTCCGGTCAGGATTTGGCTTTTTATTGCCTCGACGTTACCCGGGCGGGCAATAACGGTGTGTTAGCCGCATTGCTGCTACGTGCATTATTTAATGGGTTGTTACAAGAACAGTTAGCTCATCAACGGCAGCGCTTGCCGGAAATGGGCGCGTTGCTTAAGCAGGTCAATCAATTACTGCGTCAGGCCAATTTGCCCGGGCAGTTTCCTTTATTGGTGGGTTATTACCACAGTGAGCTTAAGAATTTGATATTAGTTTCAGCCGGTCTTAACGCAACATTAAACACTGGCGAACATCAAATTCAAATCAGTAATGGTGTTCCTCTCGGCACATTAGGCAATACTTATCTCAATCAATTAAGTCAGCGCTGTGACTCGTGGCAGTGCCAGGTGTGGGGCGCGGGCGGGCGGCTGCGCTTAATGTTGAGTGCGGAATGAGCGATTGAATCAGACTTTGTAGATTGCTTTACCTGTACGATAAAACGAGTGGTACTATCGCCGCAGATTATGCGTATTAATCCTAATTAGTTGTAAGCGCGTCCTTTTCAGACCTGGCCGTTGGGATGGTGCTGATATACTCAGACGCGAGTTAATTCATGAACATGTTCAAAGCATGAACAGTCCAGGAGATTTTCAATGGCTGCAATAAATTCGAAAGTGACTAAAGCAGTAATCCCGGTAGCGGGGTTGGGAACGAGGATGTTACCAGCGACCAAGGCAATTCCTAAAGAAATGTTGCCGCTGGTTGATAAGCCATTAATTCAGTATGTGGTGAATGAATGTATCGCGGCAGGTATCACTGAAATCGTTCTGGTTACCCATTCATCCAAAAACTCTATCGAAAACCATTTCGATACCAGCTTCGAGCTTGAAGCTATGCTGGAAAAACGCGTTAAGCGTCAGTTGCTGGAAGAAGTTCAGTCTATTTGTCCACCGCATGTGACGATCATGCAGGTGCGTCAGGGGCTGGCAAAAGGTCTTGGTCACGCTGTACTGTGTGCACATCCGGTGGTTGGGAATGAACCCGTAGCGGTGATCCTGCCGGACGTCATCCTTGATGAATACGAATCAGACCTGTCACAGGACAACCTGGCAGAGATGATTAAACGCTTCGATGAAACGGGCGCGAGCCAAATCATGGTCGAGCCGGTTGATGATGTGACCGCGTACGGTGTTGTTGACTGCAAAGGCGCTACGCTGAATCCGGGCGATAGCGTACCGATGGTTGGTGTTGTGGAGAAACCCAAGGCCAATGCTGCGCCGTCAAACCTGGCGGTGGTAGGGCGTTATGTCCTGAGTGCTGAAATCTGGCCTCTGCTGGCAAAAACCCCTCCGGGAGCAGGCGATGAAATTCAGCTGACCGATGCGATTGATATGCTGATCGAGAAAGAGACAGTTGAAGCCTACCACATGAAAGGCAAAAGCCATGACTGCGGTAATAAACTCGGCTATATGCGCGCTTTCGTAGAATACGGTATCCGCCACAATACGCTGGGTACAGAATTTAAAGCCTGGCTGGAAGAGACAGTAGGCGTCGGGAAAGCATAATTAATCCCTTTGCAGCAAAGGGAATTAAGCCGGAGAGAATAGCGCTGTTGCGCTGATTATCTCCGGCTTTTTTATTTCTAAACGTTGCGGTAAGAAACATAACACCGTCCCGCATGAACAGGCAGACGCCGCAAAACAATGGCATTTCAGACGAAGGCATAAACAATAAGCGTGACGGATTGAAATAACATTGCTGAATAGCAATATATTGTGAAGATATTGTGGAGTGCGTCAAAAAAAATCCCGCCAGCGGCGGGATTTTTCAAATCGCAGAAGAATTACTCGGCGAGAAGGAAATCTTCCAGTTTCTTGCCTTTTTCTTCGATAGCTTTTTTGATAACAGCCGGCGTGCGACCCTGACCTGTCCAGGTTCTTGATTCGCCGTTTTCATCAACGTAAGCATATTTAGCAGGGCGTGCAGCACGTTTAGCTTTCGTGCCGGTTTTAGCGGCTACCATGCTGTTCAGCAGTTCGTTCGGGTCAATACCGTCAGCAATCAGCATTTCACGATATTGTTGCAGTTTACGCGTACGCTCTTCAACTTCAGCTGCAGCAGCGCTTTCTTCCTCGCGGCGCTCATTTACCACAACTTCTAATTTTTCCAGCATTTCTTCGAGCGTTTCGAGAGTGCATTCTCTTGCCTGCGCACGAAGAGTACGGATGTTGTTCAGAATTTTAAGTGCTTCGCTCATTGTAGTAATCTCAAACTTATATTGGGGTGGTTTGTTGAGCTAATAATAGAGCGTTAATTTTGCCAGTGCAATAGCTGGTAATGTAAGGAATTCAAAAATCCCCCTTAATTAAGCCCGTTAAAAATAACGCTAACTAAAATTTTACTTGAAGAAACGCACAAAAAAGCACTTATAGCACTGGCTTCTATGTTGTTGTCGTCGTTTCTTTAGGTGTGAATTGTGATTAATCTTAACGGGTTTATAGTCGCGATGGATAAATATCGACCTTGTTTATTCCGTATAGTGAATGCACAAAGCAGATCAAATCATTAATAATTTCTGGATGATATGGTTTGTGAAACCCGATTTAAATCCTTGGTAAGATTATGAATTCGCTGGGCTGTTTCTCTGGCAGTAACAATAGCGCGGATTAACAATTGCTATATCTGTGAGCAAAGTAGCAGTAAGGGATTTAGTCTGACAAACGCTCTGCCATCCGGTTTGCCCGATAAAATATGGTACAATCGCCGCAAGTAATATCACACTTTGATTGGGGTTTTGCGCACGATGGCACAACTTTATTTCTACTATTCAGCGATGAATGCAGGGAAATCTACGGCTTTACTACAATCCTCTTACAATTACCAGGAAAGAGGTATGCGCACAGTGGTCTACACGGCGGAAATTGACGATCGTTTCGGCGCCGGAAAAGTAAGTTCCCGTATTGGATTATCCTCACCGGCGCGTTTGTTTAATCAACAATCCGCATTATTCGAGGAAATCAGCGCGGAACATAAGCGCGAAGCTGTCCATTGCGTGCTGGTTGATGAGTGTCAGTTTTTAACGCGTGAACAGGTTTATGCGTTATCAGAAGTTGTCGATCAGTTAGATATTCCGGTGCTGTGTTATGGGTTGCGTACCGATTTTCGCGGAGAATTATTCGTTGGCAGCCAGTATTTACTCGCATGGTCGGACAAACTGGTCGAGCTGAAAACCATTTGCTTCTGTGGACGTAAAGCCAGCATGGTACTGCGCCTGGATCAGAGCGGGCGGCCATATAATGAAGGCGAGCAGGTCGTGATTGGCGGCAATGAGCGTTATGTTTCGGTCTGCCGTAAGCATTATAAAGAAGCGCTTGTAGAGGGCTCTCTCACCGCGATTCAGGCGCGGGTCAGAGGTAAGTAAAAGCAACGCGTTAGTGTGTGTGGAAGGTGTTTTGCTCAAATAAAAAACCCGCCAGAGTCGGCGGGTTTTTTAATCAGGCTGAACAATTAAGCCGTTTTCTTCGCTTTCTTGTCAGCTTTTACTGGCGCTTCCACTTTAACAGCAGCAGCGGCAGGTTCACCTTCTTTGTACTCACGACCATAGAACGTATCCAGCAGGATCTGTTTCAATTCGGAGATCAGCGGATAACGTGGGTTGGCACCGGTACACTGGTCATCAAACGCATCTTCAGACAATTTGTCCACGTTGGCCAGGAAGTCAGCTTCCTGAACGCCCGCTTCACGAATTGACTTCGGAATACCCAGTTCAGCTTTAATGCTTTCCAGCCATGCCAGCAGTTTCTCGATTTTCGCTGCGGTACGGTCACCTGGGGCACTCAGACCGAGATGATCGGCAATTTCTGCGTAACGGCGGCGTGCCTGCGGACGGTCATACTGGCTGAACGCAGTCTGTTTGGTCGGGTTATCATTCGCGTTGTAGCGAATAACGTTACAGATCAGCAGGGCGTTGGCCAGACCGTGCGGAATATGGAACTGTGAACCCAGTTTGTGAGCCATTGAGTGACACACGCCGAGGAAGGCGTTAGCAAACGCAATACCGGCGATAGTAGCGGCACTGTGAACGCGTTCACGGGCAACCGGGTTTTTCGAACCTTCGTTGTAAGAAGCTGGCAGGTTTTCTTTCAACAGTTTCAGCGCCTGCAGCGCCTGACCATCAGAGAACTCAGAGGCCAGGACAGAAACATATGCTTCCAGCGCGTGGGTTACCGCATCCAGACCGCCGAAGGCGCAGAGGGATTTAGGCATATCCATGACCAGGTTGGCGTCAACAATCGCCATATCCGGAGTCAGCGCGTAGTCAGCCAGCGGGTATTTCTGCCCGGTCGCATCGTCAGTTACCACGGCGAACGGGGTAACTTCAGAACCGGTACCAGAGGTGGTGGTGATGGCGACCATTTTCGCTTTCACGCCCATTTTCGGGAACTTATAGATACGTTTACGGATATCCATAAAGCGCAGCGCCAGTTCTTCAAAATGAGTTTCTGGATGTTCGTACATCACCCACATGATTTTGGCTGCATCCATCGGGGAACCGCCACCGAGCGCGATGATCACGTCTGGTTTAAAGGAGTTCGCCAGTTCAGCGCCTTTACGAACGATAGTCAGCGTCGGGTCAGCTTCAACTTCGAAGAATACTTCTGTTTCCACGCCAGCGGCTTTCAGTACAGAGGTGATCTGGTCTGCATAGCCGTTGTTAAACAGGAAACGGTCAGTCACGATAAGCGCGCGTTTGTGACCATCGGTAATCACTTCATCCAGCGCGATTGGCAGTGAGCCACGGCGGAAGTAGATAGATTTCGGAAGTTTGTGCCACAACATGTTTTCAGCTCGCTTAGCAACGGTTTTTTTGTTGATCAGATGTTTCGGACCAACGTTTTCAGAGATGGAGTTACCACCCCAGGAACCACAACCCAGAGTCAGGGAAGGCGCGAGTTTGAAGTTATACAGGTCACCGATACCACCCTGAGATGCTGGGGTGTTAATCAGGATACGTGCCGTTTTCATCTTCTGGCCGAAGTGAGCAACACGTTCCGGTTGGTTATCCTGATCGGTGTACAGGCAGGATGTATGGCCGATACCGCCCATCGCTACCAGTTTTTCTGCTTTTTCTACCGCGTCTTCGAAATCTTTCGCACGGTACATTGCCAGCGTCGGGGAGAGTTTTTCGTGAGCAAAAGGTTCGCTTTCGTCGACGAGTTGCACTTCACCAATCAGGATCTTAGTAGTGACCGGAACAGTGAAGCCCGCCAGTTCAGCGATTTTATACGCCGGTTGACCTACGATAGCGGCATTCAGCGCGCCATTTTTCAGGATAATATCCTGTACGGCTTTCAGCTCTTTACCCTGCAGCAAATAGCCGCCATGGCTGGCAAAGCGTTCGCGTACAGCGTCATAGACGGAGTCAACAACCACAACGGACTGTTCAGATGCACAGATAACGCCGTTATCGAAGGTTTTTGACATCAGAACCGATGCAACGGCACGTTTGATATCGGCGGTTTCGTCGATAACCACAGGCGTGTTACCCGCACCAACACCAATTGCCGGTTTACCTGAGCTGTAAGCCGCTTTAACCATACCTGGACCGCCGGTGGCGAGGATCAGGTTAATATCCGGATGGTGCATCAGCGCGTTAGACAGCTCAACAGACGGTTGGTCAATCCAGCCGATCAGATCTTTCGGTGCGCCAGCAGCAATAGCCGCCTGCAGGACGATATCAGCCGCTTTGTTAGTTGCATCTTTCGCACGAGGATGTGGAGAGAAAATGATGGCGTTACGGGTCTTCAGGCTGATAAGAGATTTGAAGATAGCAGTAGAAGTAGGGTTAGTCGTCGGAACGATACCGCAGATGATGCCGATAGGTTCAGCGATAGTGATAGTACCAAACGTGTCATCTTCCGACAGCACACCGCACGTTTTCTCATCTTTATAGGCGTTGTAGATATACTCAGAAGCAAAATGGTTTTTGATCACTTTATCTTCTACGATACCCATACCGGATTCGGCAACGGCCATTTTAGCGAGGGGGATTCGAGCATCTGCGGCAGCCAGGGCGGCGGCACGGAAGATCTTATCTACTTGCTCTTGAGTAAAGTTGGCATATTCACGCTGGGCTTTCTTCACGCGTTCAACGAGTGCGTTAAGTTCAGCGACATTAGTAACAGCCATAATGCTCTCCTGATAATGTTAAACTCTTTTAGTAAACCAGCTGTCCAATAGGTGAGTATAGACAGACCGGCTGCAGGTTGCGTAAATCTCAGAAAAACAAATAATTAACGCCTGACCACATGCCACTGATTTACTGAAAGAGCCTCAACGCGGCTTCGCTTTTTTTACTTTCTTTAGGTGAACTCAGATTACCTGGTTATGAGTAGTCTTTGCGTGATCTACGTCAAGTTTTAGCGAAGCTGACTCCTTTCAGCAGTGCTATTTTTGGGCGTTTGTAGCATATGTTAATGGCATCTGACTAAACGCTCTCTAAGATTATCACAATTAGTACAATTGAATAACATGTTGTATTGGTGCCATTTTTATCTGGGGAGTGGTGAACAAACACGAGAAAACGCGTATCGTTTGCATGGATTATTTTGTCATCCCTCCTTCAAAGAAAGCAGGGCGGCGTTGCGGAGCATACTGTGGTTCATACAATGTTTGATTTTCCTACTTACTTTAAGTTTTTTATTGGTCTGTTTGCGCTGGTGAATCCGGTGGGTATCATTCCCGTCTTTATTAGTATGACCAGCTATCAAAGTGCGGGTGCGCGAAACAAAACTAACCTGACGGCAAATCTCTCGGTCGCTATCATCCTCTGGACATCGCTGTTTCTTGGCGATGCGATTTTGCAACTCTTCGGCATCTCTATTGATTCTTTCCGTATTGCTGGCGGGATCCTGGTGGTTACAATCGCTATGTCGATGATCAGCGGGAAATTAGGTGAAGACAAACAGAACAAACAGGAGCAGTCAGAAACGGCTATTCGCGAAAGCATTGGCGTCGTTCCTTTAGCCTTACCATTAATGGCCGGGCCAGGGGCGATCAGTTCAACGATTGTGTGGGGGACGCGTTATCACAAAGTGGAATACCTGCTGGGTTTTTCGATCGCGATTGCCCTGTTTGCGTTTTGCTCGTGGGGATTGTTTCGCATCGCTCCCTGGCTGGTGCGTTTGTTAGGCCAAACGGGTATTAACGTCATCACGCGTATTATGGGGTTGCTGTTAATGGCGTTAGGCATTGAGTTTATTGTTGCAGGGGTGAAATCGATCTTCCCCGGCTTGCTGAACTGATTCACCTTCTTTTAATAAGCCTGTTAGAGTAATCGAACTGTATTTATTTATATATCGACTTAATTAAGCCGGGCTAAAATCACTGTTAAACAAACAGCATAATCAGTAAAACATATGATTAATACGCAAAAGGTCATTTAGCATAATAATTTACACTAATTAAAAAAATGATTATTTATCATAGGGCTACATTTTCTCCTTCGTGGGGGTGAATAATTTGTGTTCAGTGCTGCCTGTTATTTTCTTCACATCATACTATTGGGCTTGCCGTAACATAATCGAAATGATATTAGTACTTTCAATCTTCTGGCAGTTGAATGTGCTAAAAAGTAGTCAATTGTTGATTTTTTGTGCAAAACTGCACGGTGTCGACAAAAACGCGTTACATGGTCGTAGTGCGCATCTATCTGATTGAAAATCATAGATAAAAAATTCACAGGGAGGCTGTGCAGACAGTTCTCCGCAGCTCATGCTGCGCTGCAAAAGAGAAATGGTTAACAAATTTGCAAAATGTATTGGCGGCAGCAGAAGGCATTTGTTATTTTCCGCCTTTATCTTAATGAGCCTTATAATTCGCAGAATATACAGTACAAATGAGAATCGTTTTCAAAAGCGGCGGTTCTCTCCAGCATGAAGACATGCCTCGACAGGGGAGGCGTGTAAAAGAATCGACGCAAGATTGCCGTTTGAGCGATCCGTAATAAAAAAGTCGGTGATAGCAGCAGTGAAAAAAGATGTCTGATAGCGCCAAAAGCTCCTGCGCTCTTCAGACCCCCATAGGGGATGAAACAGGCTGGCCTAAACGCCAGTAATTATAATGAGTGGAGTATCAACACAATGTCCATCATCACAAAAAAAAGTCTGGTCGCAGCAGGCGTTCTGGCTGCGCTAATTACCGGTAGCGCAGCAATGGCTGCTGATGTCCCAGCAGGTGTTCAGCTTGCGGAAAAGCAAACGCTGGTTCGCAACAACGGCTCTGAAGTTCAATCTCTTGACCCGCATAAAATCGAAGGTGTGCCGGAATCCAACATCAACCGCGATCTGTTTGAAGGTCTACTGATCTCTGATGTTGAAGGCCATCCGACTGCGGGTGTGGCAGAAAAGTGGGAAAACAAAGATTTCAAAGTCTGGACATTCCATCTGCGTAAAGATGCAAAATGGTCAGACGGCTCTCCGGTGACCGCCCAGGATTTCGTTTACAGCTGGCAGCGTCTTGCGGATCCGAAAACCGCCTCTCCGTATGCAAGTTATCTGCAATATGGGCATATCGCTAATATTGATGATGTTATCGCTGGCAAAAAACCAGTTACCGACCTGGGTGTGAAAGCCATTGATGACAATACTTTCGAAGTAACCCTGAGCGAACCGGTTCCTTATTTCTACAAATTGCTGGTTCACCCGTCCGTTTCTGCTGTACCTAAAGCCACCATCGAAAAATTCGGCGAAAAATGGACGCAGCCAGCAAATATCGTGACCAACGGTGCTTATAAACTGAAAGACTGGGTGGTTAACGAACGCATTGTGCTCGAACGTAATACCAATTATTGGGATAACAAAAAAACCGTTATCGACCAGGTTACTTACCTGCCAATCTCTTCTGAAGTAACAGATGTTAACCGCTACCGCAGCGGCGAAATCGACATGACCTATAACAACATGCCGATCGAACTGTTCCAGAAGCTGAAAAAAGAGATCCCGAAAGAAGTTCACGTTGACCCGTATCTGTGTACTTACTACTACGAAATCAACAACCAAAAAGCCCCGTTCACAGATGTTCGTGTGCGTACCGCACTGAAACTGGCGCTGGATCGTGACATCATCGTTAATAAAGTGAAAAACCAGGGTGACCTGCCGGCATACAGCTATACGCCGCCGTACACTGATGGTGCAAAACTCACTGAACCGGCATGGTTCAAAATGACGCAGGAACAACGTAACGCTGAAGCGAAAAAATTGCTGGCGGAAGCGGGCTACACCGCTGATAAACCGTTGTCCTTCAGCCTGTTGTATAACACGTCAGACCTGCACAAAAAACTGGCTATCGCTGTGGCTTCCATCTGGAAGAAAAACCTCGGCGCAGACGTGAAGCTGGAAAACCAGGAGTGGAAAACCTTCCTCGACACGCGTCATCAAGGCACCTTTGATGTGGCGCGTGCGGGCTGGTGTGCGGACTATAACGAGCCGACATCCTTCCTGAACACCATGCTCTCCGACAGCTCCAACAACACCGCGCATTACAAGAGCCCGGCGTTTGATAAGCTGATTGGCGATACGCTGAAAGTCACGGATGAATCGCAGCGCGCAGACCTTTATTCCAAAGCTGAACAGCAGTTGGATAAAGACTCGGCGATCGTTCCGGTTTACTACTATGTGAACGCCCGTCTGGTGAAACCGTGGGTCGGTGGTTACACCGGTAAAGACCCGATGGATAATATCTACGTTAAAAACTTATATATTATCAAGCATTAATGGCAATGAGTGGGGCCGGGTAATCTGGCCCCACAGTGTCTTATCTTTATCGCACCAGAACACATCGTATTCAGGCATTATGAACGCCGCCTGCAACAGAATGTGTAAAAGGCACAGGCCAGAAGGTACGGGCAATGTTGAAATTTATCCTACGTCGCTGTCTTGAAGCGATTCCAACTCTGTTTATTCTCATCACGATTTCGTTCTTTATGATGCGCCTTGCGCCGGGAAGTCCTTTTACCGGTGAACGCGCATTGTCGCCGGAGGTTATGGCGAATATTGAGGCGAAATACCATTTAAACGATCCGATCCTGACGCAGTATTTCAGCTATCTGAAACAACTCGCGCATTTCGATTTCGGGCCGTCCTTTAAATATAAAGACTACACGGTGAATGATCTGGTTGCTGCCAGCTTCCCTGTTTCCGCAAAGTTAGGCGCTGCCGCGTTCTTGCTGGCGGTGGTATTCGGTGTGGCCGCGGGGGTCATCGCCGCGTTGAAGCAGAATACCAAATGGGATTACACCGTGATGGGGCTGGCAATGACCGGCGTGGTTATACCGAGCTTTGTTGTTGCACCGTTATTGGTGATGATCTTCGCCATTATTCTGAAGTGGCTGCCTGCCGGCGGCTGGAATGGCGGGGCGCTGAAATTTATGATCCTGCCGATGGTGGCGCTGTCGCTGGCGTATATTGCCAGTATCGCCCGTATTACGCGTGGTTCGATGATTGAAGTGCTGCACTCAAACTTTATCCGTACTGCTCGTGCGAAAGGGCTGCCGATGCGCAGAATTATCCTTCGCCATGCGCTGAAACCCGCGTTACTGCCGGTGCTCTCCTATATGGGGCCTGCATTTGTCGGCATCATTACTGGTTCAATGGTTATCGAAACCATTTATGGTCTGCCGGGTATCGGCCAGCTGTTTGTGAACGGCGCCCTGAACCGCGACTATTCGCTGGTACTGAGCCTGACCATTCTGGTTGGCACCCTGACGATTATGTTTAACGCGATTGTTGACGTGCTGTATGCCGTCATCGATCCGAAAATCCGTTATTAACACTGGAGTACGCCATGATGTTAAGTAAGAAAAACAGCGAGGCGCTGGAAAACTTCAGTGAAAAACTGGAAGTCGAAGGTCGTAGCCTTTGGCAGGATGCGCGTCGCCGTTTTATGCATAACCGCGCAGCGGTCGCCAGTCTTTGCGTTCTGCTGTTGATTGCATTATTCGTTACGCTGGCGCCGATGGTGTCGCAGTTTACCTACTTCGACACGGACTGGGGCATGATGTCCAGCCAGCCGGATATGGAATCGGGCCACTACTTCGGTACCGACTCTTCCGGGCGTGACCTGTTGGTGCGTGTGGCGATTGGCGGGCGGATTTCGCTGATGGTTGGCATTGCCGCGGCACTGGTCGCAGTCATCGTCGGTACGCTGTATGGCTCGCTGTCGGGTTATCTTGGCGGGAAAACCGACTCGGTGATGATGCGCCTGCTGGAAATTCTCAACTCCTTCCCGTTTATGTTCTTTGTGATCCTGCTGGTAACCTTCTTTGGGCAAAATATTCTGTTGATTTTTGTGGCCATCGGGATGGTTTCCTGGCTGGATATGGCGCGTATTGTACGTGGCCAGACCCTGAGCCTGAAACGCAAAGAGTTTATTGAGGCGGCGCAGGTTGGCGGTGTCTCCACGGCTAATATTGTGGTGCGTCACATTGTCCCGAACGTTCTGGGCGTTGTGGTCGTGTATGCGTCCCTGTTGGTGCCGAGCATGATCCTGTTCGAATCCTTCCTGAGCTTCCTCGGCCTGGGCACCCAGGAGCCGTTGAGTAGCTGGGGGGCATTGTTGAGCGACGGTGCAAACTCTATGGAGGTTTCACCCTGGCTGCTGCTGTTCCCGGCGGGTTTCCTTGTTGTCACCCTGTTTTGTTTTAATTTTATCGGCGATGGCCTGCGTGATGCCCTCGACCCGAAAGATCGTTAAGGAGTGCTGTCATGAGCATTACTGAAACCGCATCTGCGTCGACGACGCGAATGCAATCGGGCACTCTGCTGGATGTGAAAGATCTGCGGGTGACTTTCCAGACCCCTGACGGTGACGTTACTGCGGTTAATGACCTGAACTTCTCGCTGCGTGCAGGTGAAACGCTGGGGATTGTTGGCGAATCCGGTTCTGGCAAGTCGCAGACTGCTTTTGCGTTGATGGGGCTCCTCGCCTCAAACGGTCGTATTGGCGGCTCCGCCACCTTTAACGGTAAAGAGATCCTCAACTTGCCTGAGCATGCGCTAAACAAATTGCGCGCTGAGCAAATCTCTATGATTTTTCAGGATCCGATGACCTCGCTGAACCCGTATATGCGTGTTGGTGAGCAGTTAATGGAAGTGCTCATGCTGCACAAAGGCATGAGTAAGGGCGAAGCGTTTGAAGAGTCGGTCAAAATGCTTGATGCAGTGAAAATGCCAGAAGCGCGGAAGCGCATGCGCATGTATCCGCACGAGTTTTCCGGCGGTATGCGCCAGCGCGTCATGATTGCGATGGCGCTACTGTGCCGGCCAAAACTGCTGATTGCCGACGAACCCACCACGGCGCTGGACGTGACAGTGCAGGCGCAGATCATGACGTTGTTGAATGAACTGAAACGCGAATTTAACACCGCCATTATTATGATCACCCATGACCTCGGTGTCGTGGCCGGCATCTGCGATAAAGTATTGGTGATGTACGCAGGCCGTACAATGGAATACGGCCATGCCCGCGATGTGTTTTATCAGCCGTCACACCCTTATTCCATTGGTTTGTTGAATGCCGTGCCACGTCTGGATGCGGAAGGCGAGTCTCTGCTGACCATTCCGGGCAACCCGCCGAACCTGCTGCGGCTGCCGAAAGGTTGCCCTTTCCAGCCGCGCTGCCCGCACGCGATGGATATCTGTAACAGTGCTCCACCGCTGGAGGAGTTTGCCCCGGGCCGTTTGCGCGCCTGCTTTAAGCCGGTGGAGGAGTTGGTATGAATGCCGTAACAGAAGAGAAAAGAGTCCTGCTGGAAATTGCCGATTTGAAAGTGCATTTTGACATCAAAGACGGCAAACAGTGGTTCTGGCAGCCGGGTAAAACGCTGAAAGCCGTGGATGGCGTAACATTGCGCCTGTACGAAGGCGAAACCCTTGGCGTGGTGGGAGAGTCTGGCTGCGGTAAATCGACCTTTGCCCGCGCGATCATCGGGCTGGTGAAAGCCACCGATGGGAAAGTCGCATGGCTGGGCAAAGATCTGTTGGGCATGAAACAGGATGAATGGCGTGCCGTGCGTAGCGATATCCAGATGATTTTCCAGGATCCGCTGGCATCGCTGAACCCGCGTATGACCATCGGCGAAATCATTGCTGAGCCATTGCGTACCTATCATCCTAAAATGCCGCGTCAGGAAGTGCGTGACCGCGTTAAAGCCATGATGATGAAAGTGGGCCTGCTGCCCAACCTGATCAACCGCTACCCGCATGAGTTTTCTGGCGGGCAATGCCAGCGCATCGGTATTGCACGTGCGCTGATCCTTGAGCCGAAGCTGATTATCTGTGATGAACCTGTCTCGGCGCTGGATGTTTCTATTCAGGCACAGGTGGTAAACCTGTTGCAAAAATTGCAGCGTGAAATGGGCTTGTCGCTAATCTTTATCGCTCACGATCTGGCTGTGGTAAAACACATTTCTGATCGCGTACTGGTGATGTATCTTGGTCATGCGGTGGAACTTGGCACCTATGATGAGGTGTATCAAAACCCGCTGCATCCCTATACCAAAGCATTGATGTCTGCGGTGCCAGTACCGGATCCGGATCTGGAAAAGAACAAAACCATCCAGTTGTTGGAAGGGGATTTGCCGTCGCCGATTAACCCGCCTTCCGGCTGTGTGTTTCGCACCCGTTGCCCGATTGCCGGGCCGGAATGCGCGCAGACCCGACCGGTGCTGGAAGGCAGTTTCCGTCATGCGGTATCCTGCCTGAAGGTTGACCCGCTTTAATCGCAGGATAAAAAAGGGCTGACAATTGTCAGCCCTTTTTTTACATCTGCCGCTTATTCGCGCCAGAGAATATGGCACAGCTTATGATCTTTCTCGCGACATAACAGAACCCGCGCAAAAATATCGTTAATTTCGCCGCCGTCCGTGTCCGCCAGGCCAATGACCACTTCAGCGAAGAAGTCCGGGTTCAGGTCGTAATCAACATGTTCCTGCCAGTCTTCGGCTGGATCAAACAGCTCCGCGCCGCCACGCTCTTCAAACTGTAAGTTGAACAGAATGACATCAGCCGGATCGAGATTGTCCACAGCCAGCTCGAGGAAGATGTCGTAAGCCTGTTCGAGCGTTTCGTCTTCGGTCAGGCGGTTATTCAGATCCATTTCCATGATTACCTCTTCACTTCAGATGGGCACGTTTTACAGCAACGGACTAAAGAAGTAAAACAGTCGTTCAGCGATCCGGTGCCAGAAAGGGCGTTTTACCCACAACCGCGCATCAAGCAGCCGCGAACGGGATATATAGTCATCCTGCACGGCCGCCAGATCGCCGCCGAAACCGGCATCATCAATAACCAGTGTGATTTCAAAATTCAACCACAGGCTGCGCATATCCAGGTTGACGGTGCCGACCAGGCTTAATTCACCATCAACCAGCACGCTTTTGGTGTGCAGCAAACCGCCTTCAAACTGATAAATCTTTACCCCAGCCGCTAACAGCTCGGTAAAAAAAGCCCGGCTGGCCCAGCCGACTAAAACAGAATCGTTTTTGCGCGGCAGGATAATACTCACGTCGACTCCCCGTTGCGCGGCGGTGCAAATAGCATGCAGCAAGTCATCACTCGGCACGAAATAGGGGGTGGTCATAATCAAATATTCACGCGACGCATAGACCGCAGTGAGCAACGCCTGATGAATCAAGTCTTCCGGGAAACCGGGCCCGGACGCGATGGTATGAATAGTGTGCCCGCTGGCTTCTTCGAAAGGCATCACATTGGCATCGGGCGGCGGCGGGAGAATACGTTTTCCGGTTTCGATTTCCCAGTCGCACGAATAAACAATGCCCATTGCTGTTGCAACGGGGCCTTCCATGCGTGCCATCAGATCGACCCACTGACCGACACCGGCGTCTTGTTTAAAGAAGCGTGGGTCGACCATATTCATGCTGCCGGTATAAGCAATATAGTTATCGATCAGCACGATTTTCCTGTGCTGGCGTAAGTCCATGCGCCGCAGAAATACACGCATGAGATTGACTTTCAGCGCCTCGACCACCTCAATACCGGCATTGCGCATCATCCCGACCCAGGGGCTACGGAAGAAAGCAACGCTGCCGGCAGAGTCCAGCAGCAAACGGCAGTGCACGCCGCGTCGCGCTGCCGCCATTAGGGATTCCGCCACTTGATCGGCCATTCCACCTGGATGCCAGATATAAAACACCATCTCGATATTGTGCCTCGCGAGCTGGATATCGCGAATGAGCGCCTGCATCACATCGTCTGAACTGGTCAGCAATTGCAGCTGGTTGCCTTTCACCCCGGCAATGCCCTGACGTCGCTCACACAGTTTAAATAGCGAAGAGGCGACACTGCTGTTCTCGTCGGCAAATATACGTTTAAAATTTTTCAGATCGTTAAGCCATTTCGCCGTTGAGGGCCACATGGCACGGGCGCGTTCCGCACGCCGTTTGCCGAGATGCAGTTCGCCAAGCGACAAATAGGCAATAATCCCCACCAGCGGCAGGATATAAATGATCAACAGCCATGCCATGGCAGACGTGACGGCGCGGCGTTTCATCAGAATGCGCAGCGTAACACCCGCAATCAGCAGCCAGTAGCCTAAGACAATCAGCCAGCTCATTACGGTGTAAAAGGTGGACATACACAAAATCCTTTTCAAAACGTCATTCAGTGAGTTTACGCATCAGGTTTCATCTGGCAAATAAAAACGCCGGAAAGCGCTGGTCTGGCGGAAGCGGCGGACTATAATGGCGTTTCTGTTTAGCATTGAGTCGTAAAAATGAAGCGTAGTCGTACGGAAGTGGGGCGCTGGCGTATGCTTCGGCAGATGAGCCGCCGAAAAGCACGCTGGCTGGAAGGTCAGTCGCGTCGCAATATGCGCATCCACGCTATCCGAAAATGCGGGTTAAACCGCCATCGTAATGTGTTGTTGTTTGCTATTTACGATATTTGATGACGTTGGGCACCGAATCTGGTGCCCTCTGTTATTTTTGGCGTGCCAGGTTTGCATGCCCGTGCCGCCATGTATACGCAAAGAATATGTTCTATGATGGACAGCCTGTAGCCAGGTCGGTTTTCGGATGCCAACTCTGGCTGGCGAGAAGAAAGTTTTACTCTGCGGATGGAGATAGATGAATAAAGAAGCGCTTATTTTTCTTGGGATTGCCATTGTTGTCGAAGTTATCGCCACTACGGCACTGAAGTCTTCAGACAGTTTTACCCGACTGATCCCAAGTGTGATCAGTATCGCCGGGTATTGTATTGCATTCTGGTGCCTGACCATTCCCATGCGCACCATCCCCACAGGCGTCATTTATGCAATCTGGTCCGGTGCGGGCATTGTGCTGATTGGTGTTGTCGGCTGGCTAGTGCACGGACAAAAACTCGACATACCAGCAATGATGGGGATGGGGCTAATTATTGCCGGAGTGGTGATCATAAATTTATTTTCTAAGACTGTCGGTCATTAAGGGCACCAAAAAGCAGTGGTTTACCGCTGCTTTTTAAATACATCTGTACATAACTATCCTTTATTTCCTCATACTTAAAATAAAAATAAAACTGTCACTATGAGTTATTAATGCACTGCGCATTGTCATGCTGGTAATAAAAAGGAAAGCATTTAAACTTTGCATTTTTATTCGCGATTTTCACTTGTAAAGATACGTCAGTGTGATCTTGATCAATATCCACTGTCAGTAACTCATTGAACATTGTCCTGCTAAATTAACACCTTATAAGTAGATGGGACTATTATGGCACTTAAGGACTATTTTGTAAGAACGGAACCTGCAAGACGTCGCTTTGGCGTGGCTTTTATTGTGGGTGTGGTCGCAGGGATATTATCTGCGTTTGTTAAGTGGGGTGCGGAAGTGCCTTTGCCACCGCGGACATTTTCTGGCGGCCGGGATGAGTTTAATCCACCTTATCTTTTTTTGCGCGATTATTTAGGTATTGATCCAACCCATACGGTTTATACGTTCTCAGAGCATATTATTAACCCGGTCATGGTAACCCATATTATTTTCTCTCTTGTCTTTGCCATCGGGTATTGCCTCGTTGCAGAAGTATTCCCGAAAGTAAAATTATGGCAGGGGATTTGGGCTGGGATCGTGGCAACTATTTGTGTGCACTGGATCTCTTTCCCGTTGTTAGGTCTGACGCCGGGTCTGGCTGATTTGCCCGTTGATGAATACGTTTCTGAACTGGTAGGGCATATTTTCTGGTTCTGGGCCATCGAGCTGATTCGTCGCGATTTGCGTAACCGCATTACCCATGAGCCCGATGCTGAAATTCCGCTGGGATCCACCAGCCGCTTTTGAACAAGGCCGCATAACAAAAGACCCGCACTGGCGGGTCTTTTTGCTTTAAAACACTTTCTTGAACGGTTTCACCGTCACGTTCTGGTAAACGGCCGCAGCAACATACGGATCGTCCTGCGCCCACGCTTGTGCGGCTTCCAGCGATTCAAACTCAGCAATGACCGTGGAGCCAGTAAAACCCGCCGCACCAGGATCGTTGCTGTCAACAGCAGGCATGGGGCCCGCCGTTAGCAGACGTCCTTCATCGTGTAACAGTTGCAGTCGCGCCAGGTGAGCAGGGCGTACAGAGAGGCGTTTTTCGAGCGAATCAGCAACATCTTCAGCAAAAATAACGTAAAGCACGGGCACAGCTCCTTACCAATCGGAAAGCCATAACGTTATGTGAAACACCGAATGACTGCAATGCAAAGATCTCCCCTGCAAATATCCATGTGTGAAATGCGGGTTTTTTATCCTTCCGGCAGACAAACTTACCCGGCGATGCGATGTCTAGTTGAATATGATTGCTATTTGCATTTAAAATCGGGGTCTGGTTTTTTAACTGACACGATTATGACTTCAATGACCCTTGATTTACCTCGCCGCTTTCCCTGGCCGACACTGTTGTCCGTGGGTATTCATGGCGCTGTCGTGGCGGGTCTGCTCTATACCTCGGTACATCAGGTTATTGAATTGCCCGCACCTGCGCAGCCTATTTCTGTGACCATGGTTGCACCGGCGGAACTTGAACCGCCGCAAGCCGCGCCCGCGCCGCAGCCAGAGCCGGTCGCAGAACCCGAGCCAGAACCAGAACCGGTTCCTGAACCGCCGAAAGAAGCGCCGGTAGTGATTGAAAAACCTAAACCAAAGCCGAAGCCCAAACCGAAGCCGGAGAAAAAAGTCAAACAGCCGAAGCGGGAAGCGAAACCCGCAGAGCCGCGTCCGGTATCGCCATTTGAAAATAATGCGCCCGCTCGTCCGGCGGCTACGCCTTCGCCTTCTGTGGCCAGCAAACCGGCCCCCTCTGTTCCTGCGGGGCCGCGTGCGTTGAGTCGTAACCAGCCGCAATACCCGGCGCGAGCTCAGGCGTTGCGCATTGAGGGCCGCGTGCGTGTTAAATTTGATGTGACGGCTGATGGACGCGTTGAAAATGTCGAAGTGCTTTCCGCGCAGCCCGCAAACATGTTTGAGCGAGAAGTAAAAGCGGCAATGCGTAAATGGCGCTACGAATCCGGCAAACCGGGGTCAGGATTGATTGTGAATATTGTCTTCCGTCTGAATGGCGGCGCGACAATGGAATAAAAAAAGCCTCCGTCAGGAGGCTTTTTTTTAAGGCAACTGCGGAAGCGGTCGCGGTTTTCCTTCATTGTCTACAGCGACATAAATAAACAGTGCCTCTGTCGCCTTATAACGCTGGCCAATCGGCTCTGAAGAGACTTTTTTAACCCACACTTCAACATTGATAGTTACGGACGTATTGCCGCGTTTGACACAGCGCGCATAGCAACACACTACATCGCCCACGGCGACCGGGCGCAGGAAAGTCATGCCATCCACCCGCACCGTCACCACGCGCCCATGCGCGATCTCTTTGGCCTGAATGGCACCGCCCATATCCATTTGTGACATTAACCAGCCGCCGAAGATGTCGCCATTGGCGTTGGTGTCTGCTGGCATTGCTAATGTGCGTAAGACAAGTTCTCCCTGCGGAGTGTCCTGAATCGTTGTCATTATTATCTCTTCTGTATTGAGGGATTTATGGCGGGATGCTACTACGAATTGACGGCAGAAAACACAGAAAAAGCCAGGCGCAGGGCCTGGCGTCAGGGGATCAGGATTTATCGTCCTGCGGTGGCATATGGCGGTAGATATAAACACCACTTAACAGCGTGAAAATCAGTGTCATAACCGTCAGGCCGAACACTTTAAAATCCACCCATGTATCGAAAGATAACCAGAAAGCGACATAGATATTGGCGAGGCCACAGGCAATAAAGAACAGCGCCCAGGCAATGTTTAGCCGCGACCAGACGGCATCCGGCAGGGTGAGCTCTTTGCCCAGCATGCGTTGGATCAGCGTCTTTTTCATCATCCACTGGCTGAACAGTAGCGCGCCGGCAAACAGACCGTAAATAACGGTCACTTTCCACTTAATAAACTCCACAGCCTGATATTTAATGGTCAAACCGCCGAATATGGCAACCAGTATAAAAGTGATCAGCGCGACTTTTTCCACTTTACGATAGCGGATCCAGCAGTAAATCAGCACGATGGCTGAGGCAACAATCAGTACTTTGGTGGCAGCAAAAATATCGTAGAGTTTGTACACCACGAAAAAGAGCGCCAGCGGAAGAAAATCAAGAAACTGCTTCATTCAACGATTCCATCATCAGAAATTGCCTGCCTTCGCAGGCAATCGGGGATTCACGCACGCATCAGCATATACAAGCGGAATAAATAAATGAGCAACGCGGCCGAGACGAGATTACTGACCGTGTTGGTGATAACCGCAGCCACTTCAGGGGCAATGCCTGAGGGGGTACGGATAAACACCAGCAGAACAGTGACCATGATCCAACCGATCACGGCAGGCGCGATGAGACGCATATTGGCCCAGCCGAGACGCATACTGTTGCGAACAGATGCAAAAACCCCTGTCTTATCCTGCACCAGCATCACCGGCGCGAACGCCAGTAAAATAGCCAGTACAATACCCGGTACCACGAAAAACACGCTGGCAAATTGCACCATAAATTTCGCCAGCAGGAACAGCAAAAACAATTTTGGCAGTACGGGAGCACTGGCGCCAATCGCGCGCAGGGCGCTAACGCGGTGCCCCGCTGAAACGAGCTGAAGCAGCAGCAATACACCACCGGCCAGAACAGCGTTACCAATCAGGCTCGCCAGTGTGGCAACACCGGAAAAACGCAGCATCACGCGCTGCTGTTCCGGCGTCATGTTTTGTGCCAGCTCCAGTAAATTGACGCTGTTGGCCAGGTTGTCGTCCTGAAATAAAACGGAGAGTTGATCTTCACTGGGCATAAACGCGTGCCCAAGACCAACCGTAATTAACGCAGCCAACAGCGAAATCAGTAAAAAAGTCACAAACTGATTACGTAAAAAATTTCCCGTGTCACGGTAAACGGATTTCGCCGTGATAGACATGCACTCTCCTTGAGTATTGCGGTGTTAAATATCAGGTAATTGTACCCTGAATACACCCTCAGTGGCAGCATCATGGCTTGTATGGAAAAGCATATCTTTGTAAAGAGGCGCTAATCCGTAGCGCGCCCGCGCACGGTCGCACGCTTCATTAGCGGCGCCGTTCTCACCAGACATGGCAAATTCCCGGCACGGGGAAGGACGCCCTTCATAAATGGTGCATCGCGCCGACTCACCAGGTGTTCCTTCCAGCGCGACGCAACGGCTCTGCTTTTGATTCGTTCCGCGCATGCAGCGCAAAAACGGGGTGAGCGGCTCAGTAAACTGTGCCGGGACAGGGCCGCCAGCGTCATCCGCTTCAGCCCAGTAAAAAGAAACACGAAAATACGCACAACAGGCTCCGCACGACATACACGGATTGAGTGAACTCATAACGCACCTGAATTTAATGACGCATCAACATATTGGCAGATGAATAAATTAGCCCCGGATTTACACCGGCACAAGATGGCTCCTCAGGATTTTTTTCATGGCTTCACCAGCGAGAAATTGATTTAAGTACAAAAGTTAAGTGGTGTGTCTGCGGGTAAAAATTATCTCAGATCAATGAATGTTAAATTATGAAGTTAAGTGTGATCTGCGTTGGATCACTTTGTACTCAGTTGTAGGTATATTCACGGCGCGTTAAAAACCTTAATCATGGAGTGGATATGAAGAAGTTAGCCGTGGCCGCATTGATCCTGAGTAGCATTTCCGGAGGCGCATACGCGCATGAAGCAGGCGAGTTTTTCATTCGTGCCGGTTCCGCCACCGTCCGACCGACGGAAGGCTCAGACAATGTGTTAGGAAGTCTTGGCAGTTTTAGTGTGAGCAATAATACTCAGCTTGGGATCACGATGAGCTGGATGGCTACAGACAATATCGGTGTGGAATTGCTGGCAGCTACGCCCTTTCGTCACCGCGTCGGTACCGGGCCGACTGGCGACATTGCAACCGTGCATCACCTGCCGCCGTCGCTGATGGCACAATGGTACTTTGGCGATGCTCAAAGTAAGCTCCGTCCGTACATTGGCGCTGGGATCAACTACACCACCTTTTTCGATGAAAAATTCAATGATAAGGGCAAAGAGGCCGGACTTTCTGACCTCAGTCTGAAGGATTCATGGGGGGTAGCGGGGCAGGCAGGGCTGGATTACTTAATCAACCGCGACTGGCTGATTAATATGTCGGTCTGGTATATGGACATCGACACGGATGTGCGTTTTAAAGCCAACGGTGAACAGCAGAGCGTACACACACGCCTCGATCCGTGGGTGTTTATGTTCTCGGCGGGCTACCGTTTTTAAGCCGGCATTTTACATACAGGGCTGGTCGCGCGGCCAGCCATTCTCCTAACCCTCAACATAGCGGCACGTCATATAAGCCCCCGCGACACACAGCGACAGCGGCACAAAAAAGCTGAAGTCCATACCTGTAAACTCCATCAACAGCACAATCGCGGTGAGCGGCATCTGCATGGATGACGCCAGAAATGCCGCGCCACCGGTCAGTGCAAATTCGCCGATGCTGCTGCCGGGGAAAAATGCGCCAACCAGTAAAAAGAGCAGCGCACCCAGCAACGCGCCGATGGCAAGCCCCGGAGTCAGCAGACCACCTTCCGCGCCACTGCGTAACACCATCCAGATACTGAAGACCTTCAGCCCAATCAGGATCGCGGCCAGCGGCAGTGTCACGTCGCCACCGAAGCTCAGTTGTACCGGCCCTCGGCCGTTACCTGGCAATTGAGGAAACCAGATCGACAGCAAACCGAGGCAGGTAAAAGCAACAAAACAAAACAGCGGCATCTGCCAGTTGCTTTTCACGCTGCCGCGCGCCTGGCGGCTCATACGCCGAAACAGGCTGGCGGCATAGCCGAACACTGGCCCGGCCAGGGCTGCCCAGACGATGAGCGAAACAGGTGCCGCTGGCGCAGAGAAAAGGTACTGTCGCTCGTTGCCCAGCACCAGCGAAGCAATAAAGGCGGCGACCGCTGACGTTATGATCGCGGCGATCACCGCATCCCAACGAAAGGTGACCAGCAGTACTTCAAGGGTAAAGATTGCGCCGGCCAGCGGTACGTTATACACCGCGGCCAGTCCCGCACCAGCACCGCAGGCAATGACCAGCTTGATGTCTGCCTCGCTCAGTCCGCAACGTCGGGCGATGCCGCCAGCAAACAGTGCGCCGACTTCGCGCGGTGCGCTTTCACGGCCGAGTGGGGAACCCATCGCCACTGTTACAACCTGTAGCATGGCATGGCACAGCGTCGTCGCGGCCGGCATAGGCTGACGGATATCGCACACGGCCGCGCTGACACTCAGACGTTTTTTGGCATAGCGCGCCAGCAACCACCATCCCCATCCCGCGATGATTCCGGCAATGGTGAGTGCGGCAACGCGGCGCAGCGCTGTGGCTTCACTCACGCCTTGCAGAAAAGGTGGGCCGCCAATCAGTGATCGCTGGCTGTAGCCGAATGCCAGATGTTGTATTTCATGCAGCATCAGGGCGATCAGCATGCCGGCCGTACCGGCAGCAATACCGGTCAGTAACAGGGCGGTCCAGCGGCTCTGGCAAAATGCACATAAGAGTTTACGCATCTGCTTCGTATCGTTTGTGAAAGGTCGTGGTTAGTATCCCACAGTAAATATGAACCTTTTAACAATACGTTATGCAGGGGGAGGGAAAATAAACAGAGCGCCGCCCGACATTCAGGCGGCGTGAGGATTAGCGCGGCAGAGTCGCGGCTTTCATCTGTTTGGCAAAGGCCTTGAGTTCAGCCAGCATTGCCGTCGGGTTAGCGAGATTCTTCTCGATAATTTTCACCGTTGCCGAGCCGGAAATCGCCCCGGCTGCGCCCGCGTTGATGGCGGCGGTAACCTGATCCGGCGCGGAAATACCAAAACCTTGCAGGGAAGGCGCGGCATGATACTCGGTCAATTTTTCCAGCAAGTGATGTAACGGCAGAGCGGCGCGGTTTTCCGCTCCGGTCACGCCAGCGCGGGAGAGCAGGTATGTGTAGCCGCGACCGTAGGAAGCAATCTGGCGTAGCAGGGCGTCATCGGCGTTCGGCGGGCAGATAAAAATGGGCGCAATATTGTGGCGCATTGCCGCCTGGCGAAATGGCGCTGACTCTTCAATAGGCACATCGGCCACCAGCACCGAATCCACACCCACTTTTGCGCACTGTGCGTAAAATTCATCAATGCCACGGCTGAAAACCAGGTTGGCATACATCAGCAGGCCAACAGGAATGGTGGGATGTTTCTGGCGGATCGCCGCCAGCATTTCAAAACACTGTGTTGGCGTCACGCCGGATGCAAATGCACGCAGGGTCGCACTCTGAATGGTAGGGCCATCTGCGAGCGGGTCGGAGAAGGGGATCCCCAGTTCCAGCGCATCGGCACCCGCTTCAATCAGCGTATCGATAATTTTCAGCGACTGCTCAGGCGACGGATCCCCCAGCGTCACGAAGGGAACAAACGCACCTTCTTTACGGGCATCCAGCTGTTTAAATAAGTTATCGTAGCGTTCCATCACATTTCCCCTCGCGCTTTCAAAATATCATGTACGGTGAAAATGTCTTTATCGCCGCGCCCCGAGAGATTAACCACCAGCAGTTGTTCTTTCTCAGGATTTTCGTGCATCATTTTCAGCGCATGGGCGAGGGCATGCGAGGACTCCAGCGCCGGAATAATCCCTTCATGGCGGCACAACGTTTTAAAGGCGTCCAGAGCTTCGTCATCGGTGATGGAGACGTAGTCTGCGCGGCCTGTGCTGTTGAGATAAGCATGCTGGGGCCCGACAGACGGGAAATCCAGCCCTGCGGAAATGGAGTAAGACTCTTCTATCTGGCCTTCCTCAGTTTGCATCATTGGCGACTTCATACCGAAGTAGATCCCGACGCGACCATGCTTCAGCGGTGCGCCGTGCTCCCCGGTTTCGATACCGTGACCCGCAGGTTCGACGCCGATCAGACCCACCGCGGTTTCATCAATAAAATCGGCAAACATACCAATGGCGTTAGAACCGCCGCCAACGCAGGCGATCACGGCATCGGGCAGACGTCCCTCTTTTTCGAGGATTTGCGCTTTCGTTTCTGCGCCAATCATGCGCTGGAATTCGCGCACGATGGTTGGGAATGGGTGCGGGCCAGCGGCGGTGCCGAGCATATAGTGTGCTGTTTCGTAGCTGCCAGACCAGTCGCGCAACGCCTCGTTACAGGCATCTTTAAGAGTGGCGGAACCGCTGTGTACCGGGATCACCTCGGCACCCATCAGACGCATACGGAAAACGTTTGGCGACTGACGTTCAACATCTTTTGCACCCATGTAGATCCGGCATTTCAGGCCCAGCAAGGCGCTTGCCAGTGCGGAAGCAACACCGTGCTGACCCGCACCGGTTTCGGCGATAATCTCAGTTTTGCCCATCCGTTTTGCCAGCAAGGCCTGTCCCAGCACCTGGTTTGTTTTATGCGCACCGCCGTGCAGCAAGTCTTCGCGTTTCAGGTACAGGGTAGTGCGGGTGCCCGCGGTAATGTTCTGGCATTTCGTCAGCGCCGTCGGGCGCCCGGCATAATTTTTCAGCAGATCGTTAAATTGTTGCTGGAATTCCGCATCGCTTTGCGCGCTGACAAAGGCCTCTTCCAGTTGGCGCAGTGCCGGCATCAGGATTTGCGGAACATACATCCCGCCAAACTCGCCAAAGTACGGGTTCAGTAGTGTTGTCATTGTCTCTTTCCTTAATAAGCGCGCAGTGTGCGGAAAACAGATGCCAGTTTTCTGGCATCTTTAATGCCCGGTTCCGACTCCACGCCTGAATTAAAATCAAGTCCGGCACAGCCGGCCTTCGCCGCCTGTACGCAATTATCTGCACTCAAACCGCCAGCCAGCAGCACATTGTCGAGCGACTCTCCCGCCAGTAATGTCCAGTCAAACTGTTTGCCGCTTCCGCCCTGGCCATTGTCGAAAACATATTTATCGACCTGCTGAAAATGACGCTGTGGCAGACGATCGCCGACGCTAAGCGCCTTCCAAATCTGCGTTTTGGTGGGAAGGGCCGTACGCAGCGCGTCGATATAAGCCTGGTCTTCATCACCGTGTAGCTGTACGGCGCTTAGCGAGAGGGCGCGTGCTTTAGCTGCCACATCACTTATGTCCGCATTGCGGAATACGCCGACATAGTGCAACGGCGCGCCCTGCATGACGGCCTGTGCTTGCGCTTCATCCACTGCGCGCGGCGAACTGGCGACAAAAATCAGCCCGCCGTAGATCGCGCCAGCCTGGTGAGCAGCCTGTGCATCTTCGGCACGCGTCAGTCCGCACACTTTATTTTCACCCAGCAAGACACGCTTCACTGCCGCATCCAGATCCTCATGGGCCATCAGTGCGGAGCCGATCAGGAAACCGTTGGCGAAGTGGCTTAATTCGCGCACCTGCGCGTAAGTATTGATGCCGGACTCACTGATCACCGTGACCCCGGCACCGAGGCGCGGTGCAAGCTCACGGGTACGGTTAAGATCGATTGAGAGGTCGCGCAAATCGCGGTTATTAATGCCAACCACCTTTGCTTCCAGTGCAATAGCGCGTTGCAGTTCCTCCTCGTTACTGACTTCTGTCAGTACGCCCATTTTGAGACTGTGGGCAACGGCGGCAAGCTGGCGATACTGATCATCATCCAGCACTGAGAGCATCAACAGGCAGGCATCTGCCTGGTAATAACGTGCCAGATAGATCTGGTAGGCATCAATAATAAAGTCTTTGCACAGAATCGGTTGCGGCGCGATGCTGCTGACAATCGGCAGGAAATCAAAACTGCCCTGAAAGTACTTCTCATCGGTCAGCACGGAGATCGCCGATGCATGATGTTGATAAACGCCGGCAATACGCGCCGGGTCGAAATCATCGCGGATCACCCCTTTAGACGGTGAGGCCTTTTTGCATTCCAGAATAAAAGCGGTTCGCGTACCCTGCAGCGCGTCGTAAAAACGGCGAGAACTCGGCACTACGTCATTCTGGAAACTGGCCAGTGGTTGCTCTGCTTTACGTGCAGCAACCCACAGGGCTTTGTCGGCGACGATTTTCGCTAAAACGGTTTGCATTTCTTATCCTCGAGCGGCAAGTGCAGTGACTTTGTCGTAGGCTGCTCCACTGTGCAGCACATCCAGTACTTTTTTCGCATTATTCTGCAAATCTTCCTCGCCGTGGAGACGCATTAACATCGCAACGTTCGCGGCCACGGCAGCCTCATGAGCGGCTTCACCTTTACCCTGCAGTAAGCGTGTCAGAATGTCACGGTTTTCTTCCGGCGTGCCGCCGGCCAGCTGATCCTGATGGTATGGCGTGAGGCCAAAATCGGCAGCCGTTAATTGGTAGCTTTTGATTTCGCCGCCGTTGAGTTCGGCAACGAGTGTTGGCGCATGCAATGAAACTTCATCCATCCCGCCACTATGCACCACCGCCGCACGCTGGTAACCGAGTACGCGCAGGGTTTCGGCAATCGGCAGCACCAGTTCCGGGCTGTAGACGCCAATCAGTGCCAGCGGGGGATGCGCCGGGTTAATCAGCGGTCCAAGTACGTTAAACAGCGTGCGGGTTTTTAACTGCTGACGTACGGGCATGGCGTGGCGAAAACCGGTGTGGTATTTCGGAGCGAACAGGAAGCATACACCGAGCTCATCCAACGCAGTCCGTGATTTATCAGCATTCATATCGAGGTTGATACCAAATGCTGCCAGTAAATCCGACGAGCCGGAACGGCTGGAGACGCTGCGATTGCCATGTTTGGCGACTTTGAGGCCGCATGCCGCCGCCACAAAGGCGCTGGCGGTAGAAATATTGATGCTGTTGCTGCCATCGCCGCCGGTACCGACGATATCGGCAAACGGGTATTCCGGACGCGGAAAGGGCGCGGCATTCTCAAGTAACGCCGTCGCGGCACCGGCAATCTCATTAGGGTGTTCACCGCGGATCTTCATACTCACCAGCGCCGCTGCCAGTTGCTCCGGTTTCAGCTCGCCGCGCACCACGGCGGAAAAAAGCTGGTGGCTCTCCTGCTGGCTCAGCGTTTGCGCCTGGTAGAGTTTTTCCAGGATCGGTTGCAGCGTATTGGTTTGCTCAAGTTTTTGCAGCGCCCAGGCCAGCGTCTGTTCCAGCAGACGCGCGCCTTGCGTGGTCAGAATGGATTCTGGATGGAACTGGAAACCGCAGACACGATCGGCGTCATGGCGGACGGCCATCACCATGCCATTGAAATGGGCATTGATGGTTAAACCGGCCGGGATATTGCTGCCCACCAGGGAGTGATAACGGGCCACCGGCAGCGGATTACTTAACCCGGCAAACATCGCCTGGCCATCATGTTCAATGCTGGAGGCTTTGCCGTGCAGGATCTCGCCAGCCTGGCCGACGTAACCGCCGTAGGCTTCGACAATTGCCTGGTGGCCGAGACAGATGCCAATGATGGGCAATTTGCCGCGCATACGCGTCAGCAGTTCTGGCATGCAGCCCGCTTCCGACGGTGCGCCAGGGCCGGGAGACAGCATCAGCACCGGGTTTTTCATGGTAGCCAGCCGGTCAATCAACGTTTGCGCAGGTACATGGTTACGGTAAATCACCACATTATGTCCACTTGCACGCAGCTGATCTGCCAGGTTATAGGTAAATGAGTCGATATTATCGAGCAGCAGAATGTCAGCCATCAGAACGTCTCCTGTGCATGATGAGCAGTGGCAATGGCGCGTAGTACCGCGCGGGCTTTATTACGGGTTTCGTCAGCTTCCGACTGCGGCACGGAATCCAGTACCACACCGGCACCAGCTTGCACGGTGGCAATGCCGTCTTCCACCCAGGCGGAGCGGATCACGATGCACGTGTCCAGATCACCGTGGGCAGTGAAATAACCCACTGCGCCACCATAACTGCCGCGGCGAGCGCCTTCCGCCTGAGCAATCAGCTGCATGGCACGCACTTTCGGCGCGCCGCTGAGGGTGCCCATGTTCATGCAGGCACGATAGGCATGCAGAACGTCCAAATCGTGTCGCAGTTCACCAACCACGCGGGAGACCAGGTGCATGACATACGAGTAGCGATCAACTTTCGTCAGGTCGGCAACGTAACGGCTGCCGGGGGTGCAAATACGCGCAAGATCGTTGCGCGCCAGATCCACCAACATCAGATGTTCAGACAGTTCTTTGTGGTCGGTACGCATATCCAGCTCAATACGGCTGTCGAGATCGCGATCCAGGGAACCATCCGGACGGCGACCGCGTGGACGCGTGCCGGCAATCGGGTAGATCTCAATTTGCCGGTTGCTGGCGTCGTATTTCAGCGAACTCTCCGGCGATGCGCCGAACAGGGTGAAATCATCATCCTGCATAAAAAACATGTACGGGCTGGGGTTGCTCTTTTTCAGCACGTCATACGCGGCAAGGGGTGACGGGCAGGGCAAGGTAAAGCGGCGGGAGGGTACAACCTGAAAAATCTCGCCAGCGCGGATCGCTTTCTGCATCTCGCGCACCACCGCGCCATACTCTTCGTCGCTCTGGTTTGTGTCGCAGCGCATATGTTCAACAGTCTCGACCGGCAAGGGTGGCGCATCCCTTTCCAGTTGCTGATGCAGAGCATCAATACGCTGCGCCAGTCGTGCTTTTTCGGTAGCGGAATCGCTAAACAGGCTGGCCTGAATCCGGGTTTGCTGTTTCTGATGGTCGATCACCAGTAACGTTTCGGCGAGGTAGAAGCAGTAATCCGGGCAGCGGCGATCATGCGTCAGGTCGGGCAGGTCTTCGAATCCGGCAACGAGGTCGTAGGCGAACAGTCCGCCAAAAAACATCGCTTCACGCTCATCTTGCGGAATGACCAGCAAATCCTGCAGCAGGCGGAAGGCATCAAAAACTGAAAGGGAACACAACCGGGCATCTTCATCCAGCAAACTACTGACCGGTGGAAAACGCAGTTCGCGGCTGTCTTCAGACACGGTGTTTTCCACTCCCGATGGCAGTGCATGGTCCAGTAACACCAGCAAGGCTGCACCATTCGTGCTGAGCGCCTTGATGGTGACAGTGTCACCCAGAGCAGTAATGCGCAACGCGCTGTCTACGAGCAACAAACTTTTTAGATCGTTCTTACTGTCAATATCGGCTGACTCCAGCAGCAACGTAGCCGGACGGTTATTACACAGTTGGTGGAAAAGCGCCGTTGGGTTACTTCGATAAACCGCATTGCTGGTCAGAAGTTCGAGTGCTGGTTTTTGCGTTTGCATAATCGCTCTCATTAAATTTGTTCAAAAAAAAGCCCGCTGGGTAAGCGGGCCTGGTATCGGTATGCTGAATGCGCACGTGATCTCACAGCCCGGTCAGGGAGTGCGCCACCAACGTTTTACAGAGAGATGTGCATTCATTATAGGATACCTTTCTGGTGTGAACTTGCGTACTAGTTAACTGGTTCACGCAAAGAAAGTCAACCCTCGAATTCAGAAAAAGTCACTCAGTGGGTATGATAGAGCTTAAACAGATGTTCTGATAAATTAGCGGAGCCGCTTTGAGCGACACGAATTACGCCATTATTTACGACCTTCACAGCCATACCACGGCGTCTGATGGTCTTCTTACCCCGGAAGAACTGGTACACCGCGCGGTTGAAATGCGCGTTGGCACGCTGGCGATCACCGATCACGATACCACCGATGCGATTCCGGCAGCGCAGGCAGAAATAGCGCGCGCCGGGTTGGCGCTGCAATTGATTTCCGGGGTGGAGATTTCCACTGTTTGGGAAAACCACGAAATCCACATTGTCGGATTGAACATTGATATTGCGCATACGCAGATGCGTGAATTTTTGCAGCAGCAGTCTGCGCGCCGTATGCAGCGCGCAGAGCTGATCGCCGGGCGTCTTGAAAAGGCGCATATCCCCGGTGCTTTAGAAGGCGCGCAACGCCTGGCGCAGGGCGCTTCGCTCACCCGCGGTCATTTTGCCCGTTTCCTTGTCGAGCAAGGCAAGGCCAATAATATGGCCGATGTGTTTAAAAAATATCTTGCGCGTGGGAAAACGGGATACGTTCCGCCGCAGTGGTGTACAATAGAACAAGCTATTGAAGTCATTCATCATTCTGGCGGAACGGCGGTGCTGGCCCATCCAGGTCGGTATAACCTGTCCGCTAAATGGCTGAAAAGACTGCTGGCGCATTTTGCTGAACGCGGCGGTGAGGCGATGGAAGTTGCCCAATGCCAGCAGGCTCCCAATGAACGTGCGCAGCTTGCCATTTATGCTCGTCAGTACGGCTTACTGGCGTCGCAAGGATCGGATTTCCATCAGCCCTGTCCGTGGATTGAACTGGGGCGCAAACTCTGGCTTCCGGCCGGGGTTGACGGCGTCTGGCATTGCTGGGAGAAGCCGCAGAACACCAGAGAGAGGGAAGTATGAGTCAGTTTTTTTATATTCATCCGGAAAACCCCCAGCCCCGTCTGATCAATCAGGCAGTGGATATTGTGCGCAAGGGCGGGGTGATCGTGTACCCCACCGACTCCGGTTATGCGCTGGGGTGCAAAATTGAAGACAAAGGGGCGATGGAACGTATTTGCCGCATTCGTCACCTGCCGGATGGTCATAATTTTACGTTAATGTGCCGCGACCTGTCGGAACTGTCGACCTATGCGTTCGTGGATAATGTGGCCTTCCGCTTGATTAAAAATAACACGCCCGGAAATTACACCTTCATTCTTAAAGGTACGAAGGAAGTCCCGCGGCGCTTATTGCAGGAAAAACGTAAAACCATTGGCTTACGTGTGCCCTCCAACCCGATTGCGCTGGCACTGCTGGAAGCCCTGAATGAGCCGATGTTGTCGACCTCGTTAATGTTGCCGGGCAGTGATTTTACCGAGTCCGATCCGGATGAAATTAAAGATCGTCTGGAAAAGCTGGTGGAGTTAATTATTCACGGTGGTTATCTTGGGCAGCAACCGACCACAGTGGTGGACTTAACTGACGATGCGCCGGTAGTGATCCGCGAAGGCGTCGGCGATGTTAAACCTTTCTTATAGCGGCGCAAGCCGTTGCGCTATGCGGTTATTTCGATGGCGACGATGCTGTGCTGCTAAAACCGTCAGACGTCTGAGTAGTCGAGCAGGATAACAAATTATCTACATCAACACGCCCATTCAGTTAATGGCTGTCATCTTAAGGTATGACAGTCATTAACCCATGCCTGATGCTTACCCTGCGTATCTTCTGCTATGTCCTTCGGTTCTGCCTGACTCCAGTCCAATTGATCTGGACTCTTCTGAGCCGTTGATAGATGGATTTTCATATTCCGCCGATGGTATCGGAGCGCGCGAACCATGCCGACGCTGACTACTATAAATCTTTTCGATGTAAGCAATAATATCATTACGGGCTTCTTCCCGCGTTCCGCAGATCTTTTTCTTTAACCGTTCACGCTTCCATCGGCGTGAAGTCATCCATGCAGGCCATGCACTTATCTGCCGGCCACTGGTGAGTGCCTCCGTGACAAAACCCACCGACCAGGTCAAATTCGGTACGCGTAATCGTACAAAACTTGTTGAATCATTTAGCCTAAAGTTAGTGTAGTATGTGCGCCCACGAATCATTGCGTGTAACAGCATGGGGACAAAATGTGTGCCATGCTGTATACCATGAATTATTTACACATCAGCGAGTTACGTTGATTTTTACTAACTCGTTGTTTTTGAAAGTATACCCAGACGCCTGTGAAGGCGACACCTGAAGGATGCTCTATGAGCGAAAAACTACAGAAAGTGCTGGCCCGGGCTGGCCACGGTTCCCGCCGTGAAATCGAAACTATTATCCAGGCCGGTCGCGTTAGCGTAGACGGCAAAATTGCGACGCTGGGCGACCGTGTTGACGTCACGCCAGGGCTGAAAATCCGTATCGATGGTCACCTCATTTCGGTAAAAGAGTCTGTAGAGCAGATTTGCCGTGTACTGGCATATTACAAACCCGAAGGCGAGCTTTGTACGCGTAACGATCCGGAAGGGCGTCCGACGGTGTTTGATCGCCTGCCGAAGCTGCGCGGCGCACGGTGGATAGCCGTTGGTCGTCTCGACGTCAATACTTGCGGTCTGCTGTTGTTCACCACCGATGGTGAACTGGCGAACCGTCTGATGCACCCGAGCCGTGAAGTTGAACGTGAGTATGCGGTGCGCGTGTTTGGCGAAGTGGATGACAATAAAATTCGTGAGCTTTCGCGCGGTGTGCAACTGGAAGATGGCCCTGCTGCTTTTAAAACCATCAAATTCAGCGGTGGTGAAGGCATCAACCAGTGGTACAACGTTACCCTGACCGAAGGGCGTAACCGCGAAGTGCGTCGCCTGTGGGAAGCAGTTGGCGTGCAGGTAAGCCGCCTGATCCGTGTACGCTATGGCGACATCCCGCTGCCGAAGGGGCTGCCCCGTGGTGGATGGACCGAACTGGATCTGGCACAGACGAACTACCTGCGTGAACTGGTCGGGCTTGAGGTTGAAACACAATCCAAAGTCGCGGTGGAAAAAGACCGCCGTCGCATGAAAGCGAACCAGATCCGCCGTGCGGTGAAACGCCACAGCCAGCCGACGGGTAATCGTCGGGCGGGTAGTACGCGCAATAAAAACGATTAATAGCAAAAAGGGGCGAAAGCCCCTTTTTTCATGTCCTGTTGCTATACACGAAGAATCAGTAATCGATACCGATCTGTGCTTTCACGCCAGCCTCAAATGCGTGCTTCACCGGGCGTAGTTCACTGACCGTATCGGCCAGATCCATAATATCCCGGTGGCAACCGCGACCGGTGATGATGACGGTCTGCATTGGCGGGCGATTGTTGAGCGCCGTCAGTACTGCTTCCAGCGGCAGATAATCGTAAGCCACCATGTAGGTCAGCTCATCCAGTACCACCATATCGAGTTGCGGATCGGCCAGCATACGCTCGGCATGTTGCCAAACTGCAAGGCATGCGGCGGTATCGCTTTCCCGGTTTTGCGTATCCCAGGTGAAGCCCGTAGCCATGACCTGAAACTCCACACCCAGCGGTTCAAGTAAGTTACGTTCGCCGTTCGGCCATGTGCCTTTAATAAACTGGATAACGCCGACTTTTTTATTATGCCCAACCGCACGTGTAGCAGTACCAAAGGCGGCGGTCGTTTTCCCTTTACCGTTGCCGGTAAAGACAATCACGATCCCGCGCTCGTCCTGAGCAGCAGCAACCCTGGCATCGACACGCTCTTTTACCCGTTGCTGACGTTGTTGATATCGTTCTTCGCTCATTGTGCGATCCCCGGTTTGCGTCCGGGCTGTGCATCGAAGCTCATGCCCGTTTTGCGGCGGCTGTCATCGCCCATCAGCCACAGATAGAGCGGCATAATATCGGCGGGTGTTTTCAATTTTTGTGGATCTTCGGTCGGGAAAGCACTGGCCCGCATGTTGGTACGCATGCCTCCTGGATTGATACAGTTCACTCGCAGGCTGTTCTGGTACTCATCAGCCAGCACTTGCATCATTCCTTCGGTGGCAAACTTCGATGCGGCATAAGCGCCCCAGTTCGCACGACCTTGTCGCCCAACACTGGAGGAGGTAAAGACCAGCGAACCGCTCTCTGCCCGGAGTAATAAAGGAAGAAGTGCCTGTGTCAGATAAAAAGTTGCATTGACATTTACCTGCATCACGGCATCCCAGGTTGCGGGAACTTGCTCGCTCATCGGGGCGACATCTCCCAACAACCCGGCATTATGCAACACCCCATCGAGGTGGGGGATTTCAGCGGCAATCGCGTCGGCAAGTTGCTGACACTCGTCTGGCGTACATGTCGCCAGGTCGAGGGTGAAACATCGCGCCGGCTTACCACCTTCGTGGTGAATGGTCTGCGCAACCTGCCGCAATTTCTCTTCATTTCTCCCCAGCAAAATCACGCTGGCGCCATAGCGGGCATAGGTTAGCGCCGCCTCTTTACCGATACCATCACTGGCACCGGTAACCAGAATAAATCGGTTGTTTAACAGATCGCGTTGTGGCTGATAGTGCACGCTGTCTCCTCAGGCCCGGGCCTGTTTTCACTTCACATGCTGGCTTTATGCCTTAAACAGAGCACTATTTCAATCGGCCACGCGGAGAGTTAGCCAGGCTTTGTGCCACAGAGTGTTAAAAAATTCAGTAACATGGCGTAAATGTTCCACGGGTGAGGCGAGACGCGCCAGCATCGCTCATGTAAACTGGTCCGATTGTTGAGCGGTGTAATTGAGGTGGGATACGTGGAATTACTCTCTGAATATGGTCTTTTTTTAGCCAAAATCGCAACCGTGGTGATCGCGATTGCGGTCGTCGCGGTGCTGATTGTTAACCTGACACAGCGCAAACGCCAGCGCGGCGAACTGCGCATCACGCGTCTGAGTGAACAATATAAAGAGATGCAGGAGGAGATGGCGGTATCCTTGCTGGATAGCCATCAACAAAAACAGTGGCATAAAGCTCAGAAGAAGAAACAAAAACTCGACGCCAGAGCGGCGAAGGCAAAAGCGAAAGCGGGTGAGCTGGAAGCCAACGGCAAAGCGCGTGTTTTTGTGCTCGATTTTAAAGGCAGTATGGACGCGGGTGAGGTGGGGTCTCTGCGCGAAGAGATCACCGCCGTACTGACTGTCGTGAAGCCACAGGATCAAGTGGTGTTGCGACTGGAGAGCCCAGGCGGCGTGGTGCATGGCTATGGACTGGCGGCGTCGCAATTGCAACGGCTGCGCGACAAACAGATCCCGTTAACCATTGCAGTCGATAAAGTTGCGGCGAGCGGAGGTTATATGATGGCGTGCGTAGCAGACAAAATTGTCGCTGCCCCTTTTGCTATTATCGGCTCGATTGGCGTCGTGGCGCAGATCCCCAACTTTAACCGTTTCCTCAAAAGCAAAGAGATTGATATTGAATTGCACACTGCCGGGCAGTTTAAGCGCACCTTAACGTTGCTGGGTGAGAACACGGAAGAAGGGCGGCAGAAATTCCGCGAGAGCCTCAATGAAACGCATGATCTGTTTAAAGATTTTGTCAGCAAAATGCGCCCGGAACTGGATATCGAGCAGGTGGCAACTGGCGAACACTGGTACGGTTCGCAGGCGCTGGACAAAGGCCTGATTGACGCTATCGGCACCAGCGACGAATTGTTGCTCGGGCTGATTGAAGAACATGAGGTGATTGGTATTCGTTACCAGCAGCGCAAAAAACTGATGGAGCGTTTTACCGGGAGTGCGGCAGAAAGCGTTGATCATTTGTTGATGCGCTGGTGGCAGCGGGGGCAGAAACCCTTGATGTAAGAAAAACGCGAGGCTCAGGCCTCGCGTTTTTTTTAATCAATAAGGTGGTATTTTTCAGAAAGCTCGTGCGCCAGGTATTTGAACATATTGAATACCGCTGTGCTTTTGGCCGTCGGCAAACCTTGCTCATCAAGAAAGTATTCACCGCTAAACACCAGAACGCCGTTACGCTGGGTAACATCAGTCGCTTTAATGCCCGAAAGCGTATCTTCATGTTCGCGGATCAGTTTATTGGCCAGTTCAAGCAGAGCCTGGCGTTCAATGGGCTGAGATGTACCTTGCATTTACTCCTCCTTAAAAATTCCGTAAGTCTACGCCGGGCACTGCTCAGGGGCAAATTTTCCCTGTTTTAGCAATGGGTTTGCTGCGCGGTTGTGCTGGCGCGATTTGATTTTGCATGCTAATAAAGTTGCGTAACAAATTTTATCAGGTACAGTGTGACGCTTTCGTCAATCTGGCAACAGAATTGCTTGACATTCGACCGTAACATCGTCGCGCACTATCGCCTCAAGGCCAAAAGCCTGCTAAGTCAGTAACCTGAACGCACTGTTTAACGCGCCTGGCTTGTAACATGGGGTTGATATCCATTGACGCCGCCGCAATATTTGGGGTTTGTCGCCGTGGAGAGTGAAGCAAAGTGCGACGTATTCCTGGAAGAATTTAATTAGGTAAGGTGAATATGGGTAAAGCTCTCGTTATCGTTGAGTCCCCGGCAAAAGCCAAAACGATCAATAAATATCTGGGTAATGACTACGTGGTGAAGTCCAGCGTAGGTCATATCCGTGATTTGCCGACCAGTGGATCAGCACCGAAAAAGAGCGCAGACTCAGCCTCCGCCAGGACGGCTAAGAAGCCCAAAAAGGATGAACGTGGCGCGCTTGTCAATCGCATGGGGATCGACCCATGGCACAACTGGGAGGCTCAATATGAAGTTCTTCCTGGTAAAGAAAAGGTGGTTTCCGAGCTGAAAGCGCTGGCGGAAAAAGCCGACCATATCTATCTCGCAACCGACCTTGACCGCGAAGGGGAAGCCATTGCCTGGCACCTGCGGGAAGTGATCGGGGGTGATGAAAAACGCTACAGCCGTGTGGTTTTTAACGAAATTACCAAGAATGCGATCCGTCAGGCGTTTGAAACGCCTGGAGAGCTGAATATCGATCGTGTTAATGCTCAGCAAGCGCGCCGGTTTATGGACCGTGTGGTGGGCTATATGGTTTCTCCGCTGCTGTGGAAGAAAATCGCACGTGGCTTGTCTGCCGGTCGTGTGCAGTCCGTGGCGGTGCGGTTGGTGGTCGAACGCGAACGCGAAATCAAAGCGTTTGTGCCGGAAGAGTTCTGGGAAATCGACGCCATTACGGCCACGCCTGGCGGCGACGCCCTGCCTTTGCAGGTCAGCCACGAGGGTGATAAAGCCTTCCGCCCGGTAAACCGCGAACAAACAATGGCCGCAGTGAGCCTGCTGGAAAAAGCACGCTACACCGTTCTGGAAAGAGAAGATAAACCAACCAGCAGTAAACCTGGCGCGCCGTTTATTACCTCCACGCTCCAGCAGGCGGCAAGTACCCGTCTCGGCTTTGGCGTGAAGAAAACCATGATGATGGCGCAGCGCCTGTATGAAGCTGGCTATATCACCTATATGCGTACCGACTCGACTAATCTGAGTCAGGATGCGGTGAGCATGGTGCGCAGCTATATCAGCGACAATTTCGGCAAGAAATATTTGCCGGAAAAAGCAAATCAGTACGCCAGTAAAGAGAACTCGCAGGAAGCGCACGAAGCTATTCGCCCTTCCGATGTGGCCGTATTGTCTGAATCGTTGAAAGACATGGAAAACGATGCGCAGAAGCTGTACCAGCTGATCTGGCGCCAGTTCGTAGCCTGCCAGATGACCCCGGCGCAATACGATTCCACCACACTGACTGTGGGCGCTGGGGATTTCCGTCTGAAAGCGCGTGGACGCATTTTGCGTTTCGACGGCTGGACTAAAGTGATGCCTGCGCTGCGTAAGGGGGACGAAGATCGTACGCTGCCAGCAGTCAATAAAGGTGATGAGCTGTCTCTGACGGAACTGACCCCGGCGCAGCACTTTACCAAACCGCCTGCACGTTTCAGTGAAGCTTCGCTGGTTAAAGAGCTTGAAAAGCGGGGTATTGGTCGCCCGTCTACCTATGCGTCGATCATTTCGACAATTCAGGACAGGGGTTATGTGCGCGTTGAGAACCGTCGGTTCTATGCGGAAAAAATGGGCGAGATCGTTACCGATCGCCTTGAAGAGAATTTCCGTGAACTGATGAATTATGACTTCACCGCGCAGATGGAAGACAGTCTCGACCGCGTGGCGAACCATGAAGCCGAATGGCGCAAAGTGCTGGATAGCTTCTTCGGTGATTTCTCGCGTCAGCTTGAACAGGCCGAGCAAGACCCGGAAACCGGCGGTATGCGTCCGAACCAGATGGTGCTGACCAGCATCGACTGCCCGACTTGCGGCCGCAAAATGGGTATTCGTACCGCCAGCACCGGCGTGTTCCTCGGGTGCTCCGGTTATGCGTTGCCGCCGAAAGAGCGCTGCAAGACCACCATTAACCTGGTGCCGGAAAACGAAGTGCTTAACGTGCTGGAAGGAGATGATGCCGAAACCAACGCGTTGCGCGCCAAACGTCGCTGCCAGAAATGTGGCACTGCGATGGACAGTTACCTGATCGATCCGAAACGTAAGTTGCATGTCTGCGGTAATAACCCGACCTGTGACGGCTACGAAATCGAAGAGGGTGAATTTCGCATTAAAGGTTATGACGGCCCGGTGGTGGAGTGCGAAAAATGTGGTTCTGAAATGCACCTGAAGATGGGGCGTTTCGGCAAGTACATGGCTTGTACTAACGACGAATGCAAAAATACACGCAAGATCCTGCGTAATGGCGAAGTGGCGCCGCCGAAAGAAGATCCGGTACCACTGCCTGAACTGCCGTGTGAAAAATCGGACGCCTATTTCGTGCTGCGCGATGGTGCCGCAGGGGTTTTCCTGGCTGCCAATACGTTCCCGAAATCACGCGAAACACGTGCGCCGCTGGTAGAAGAACTCTTCCGTTTCCGCGATCGCCTGCCAGAAAAATTGCGTTACCTGGCCGATGCACCGCAGCAGGATCCGGAAGGCAACAAGACCATTGTTCGCTTTAGCCGTAAAACGAAGCAGCAATATGTTGCTTCCGAAAAAGACGGGAAAGCCACGGGCTGGTCTGCCTTCTTTATTGACAATAAATGGACTGAAGCGAAAAAGTAAAAACTTCAGTACCTTAGCTTTTCAAGGCCGGTCATCCGGCCTTTTTTATTGCCTCGTTATTATTCTTTGTGCGCTGCTATACACAGAAGCTATAAATGATATAGTGGTTATAGCTTCCTGCTTTTTTATTATGAAATCGTCTTAAGCGATACTTCGTTTGCGTAATCCGGATGGTCTGTTATGAAACTACAGCAGCTTCGTTATATTGTTGAGGTGGTGAATCACAACCTCAATGTCTCTTCAACGGCCGAAGGGCTTTATACTTCTCAGCCTGGTATCAGTAAACAAGTGCGTATGCTGGAAGATGAACTGGGCATACAAATTTTTGCCCGCAGTGGCAAACATCTTACGCAGGTTACCCCCGCCGGGCAGGAAATTATCCGTATCGCGCGGGAAGTATTGTCGAAAGTCGATGCCATAAAATCTGTGGCCGGCGAACACACCTGGCCAGATAAAGGTTCACTGTACGTTGCGACCACCCATACGCAGGCCCGTTACGCGTTACCTAACGTGATAAAAGGCTTCATTGAGCGTTATCCGCGTGTCTCATTGCACATGCATCAGGGATCGCCAACGCAAATCGCCGAGGCGGTTTCCAAAGGAAACGCCGATTTTGCTATCGCCACCGAGGCCCTGCATTTGTACGACGATCTGGTGATGCTGCCATGCTATCACTGGAATCGTTCCATTGTAGTGACCCCCGATCACCCGCTGGCATCGAAGCAATCGGTCAGCATTGATGAACTGGCGCAGTACCCGCTTGTGACTTACACCTTTGGTTTTACCGGGCGCTCAGAGCTGGATACCGCTTTCAATCGTGCCGGTTTAACTCCGCGTATTGTCTTCACTGCGACAGACGCAGACGTCATTAAAACTTATGTAAGACTCGGGCTGGGAGTCGGGGTGATTGCCAGTATGGCGGTCGATCCGGTTTCCGATCCGGACCTGATCAAGCTGGATGCGCATGAGATTTTTAGCCACAGTACAACGAAAATCGGCTTCCGTCGCAGCACCTTCCTGCGTAGCTATATGTATGATTTTATTCAGCGCTTCGCACCACATTTAACCCGCGATGTGGTTGATGCAGCAGTAGCATTACGCTCAAATGAAGATATAGAAGCCATGTTTAAAGATATTAAATTACCTCAGAAATAATGACTAAGGGTATCTTTACGATTGAAAAGATACCCTTAAGTCTGCCTAAACCTAAATTAGAATTATCATCATCTAATTCCTTTCTCATCTCCATCAAGTGATTGAGCTCACATCTTCCCGCAGCCCTGTCGCTAATTTGTGACAAAAATAGAAACTAAATTGCCGTATCGCAAATTTCTCACTTCAATAATTTATTTCGGGTCAAAAGATTAAATATTTCTTTGGAAATGGTGAGTAAATTCACTGGATTTTCCACTAAAGTTCTTTTAGGATTTGTCTCAACCCATGATTAATTTTGCCGATTGTTGGTGTCCAAAATGATAAGTGATGTCGATTGTACGAGGTTAGCAATGCCATCAGGAAGTGAAGAGCCGCAAAGGGATCCTGAGCTCAAGCGTAAAGCCTGGCTGGCGGTATTTCTAGGCTCTGCCGCGTTTTGGGCAGTCGTTGCGTTATTGATCTGGAAATTCTGGGGGTAAAATGGCGATAGCGGGTCGATTTGAACCAGTAAAACCAGTATGTCAGCTTCGTGACACGCCACCGCAAGCGAAAAAACAACCTGTGACCACTATTCCGGCTTCCTGGAAGCTGACGCCGCAGCAACAAGCATTTATAGACGCCTTCACTGAAGACGACGTTAAAAAACAATAACTATTTCATCAGAATAAATGCGGTGAATTTTCGCATTATTCGTAGAAACGATCTTTTGTACTCATTGATTAATACACGGCATAAATGAATTGAGTAGTAACTCAGTTTTAATGAATAGATTTTCTGGTAATAGCGCTATGAATAATCATTGTGTAATGAAATATTGGTCGTGGATGGGGGCGTTTTCTGTTTCTGTCCTTTTCTGGGGACAACTTGTCTGGATGTTGCTTCAGTAATGAATTGAAAAACCTCGCTTCGGCGAGGTTTTTTTATTTCTGCTGTCCGCCAGTTTTCACCTGTTGTAGCAATTCGGGTTGTTATCAAATCGTTACGATATGTTTGTGTTATCTTTAATACAGACCCTGAAGACCATCAGGGTATCGCAATCTCTGTATTAAAAGGAGGAGCATATGTCGTCAACCCTACGCGAAGCCAGTAAGGACACGTTGCAGGCGCAGAACAAAACCTACCACTACTACAGTTTGCCGCTGGCCTCCAGGGAGCTGGGGGATATCGCACGGTTACCTAAGTCGCTCAAAGTCTTGCTGGAAAACCTGCTGCGCTGGCAGGATGGGAACTCCGTTACTGAAGAGGATATCCGTGCCCTTGCCGGTTGGCTGAAGACTGCCCATGCGGATCGTGAAATCGCTTACCGCCCGGCAAGGGTACTGATGCAGGATTTTACCGGTGTTCCCGCCGTAGTCGATTTAGCGGCCATGCGTGAAGCCGTTAAACGCCTTGGGGGGGATACAGCTAAAGTGAACCCTCTGTCGCCCGTCGACCTGGTGATTGACCATTCAGTCACCGTCGACCATTTTGGCGACGATGACGCGTTTGAGGAGAACGTTCGCCTCGAGATGGAGCGTAACCACGAGCGTTACGTCTTTTTGCGCTGGGGGCAGCAAGCTTTTAGCCGCTTCAGCGTTGTGCCACCGGGCACCGGGATTTGTCATCAGGTCAATCTTGAGTACCTTGGTAAAGCGGTGTGGAGTGAATTACAGGACAAAGAATGGGTCGCCTATCCGGATACGCTGGTCGGTACGGATTCCCACACAACCATGATCAATGGACTCGGTGTACTGGGCTGGGGTGTCGGCGGGATTGAGGCAGAAGCCGCTATGCTAGGCCAGCCTGTTTCTATGCTGATCCCTGATGTGGTCGGTTTTAAACTCACCGGCAAATTGCGTGAAGGGATCACGGCCACGGATCTGGTGCTTACCGTTACGCAAATGCTGCGTAAGCATGGCGTGGTGGGTAAGTTTGTCGAATTTTATGGCGATGGGCTGGACTCCTTACCGCTCGCCGATCGTGCCACTATTGCCAATATGGCTCCGGAGTATGGTGCGACCTGCGGCTTTTTCCCGATTGATGGCGTGACGCTTGAGTATATGCGTCTGAGCGGGCGCAGCGAAGAGCAGGTTGAACTGGTCGAGGCGTATGCAAAAGCGCAGGGTATGTGGCGAAACACCGGAGATGAACCGGTCTTCACCAGCACGCTCGAATTGAATATGAATGATGTTGAAGCCAGTCTCGCCGGGCCAAAACGCCCACAGGATCGCGTAGCGCTGAGCGACGTGCCGAAAGCATTTGCTGCCAGTTCAGAATTGGAACTGAACACCGCGCAAAAAGATCGTAAGCCTGTTGATTATGCGCTGAACGGGCACCAATACCAGCTCCCGGATGGCGCAGTGGCAATCGCCGCGATCACGTCATGCACCAACACCTCAAACCCGAGTGTATTAATGGCCGCCGGATTGTTGGCGAAAAAAGCCGTCACGCTCGGGTTGAAACGACAGCCGTGGGTTAAGGCCTCTCTGGCACCCGGCTCGAAAGTCGTTTCTGACTACCTGGCGCAGGCGAGACTGACCCCGTATCTTGATGAGTTAGGTTTCAACCTGGTCGGTTACGGTTGCACAACCTGTATCGGCAACTCAGGCCCGTTGCCGGAACCGATTGAACATGCTATCCGCGAAGGGGACCTCACCGTGGGGGCTGTGCTGTCGGGGAACCGTAACTTCGAGGGGCGCATACACCCGCTGGTGAAAACTAACTGGCTGGCGTCTCCGCCACTGGTGGTTGCCTATGCGCTGGCCGGCAATATGAATATTAACCTCGCGACTGATCCGCTGGGGCATGATCGCAAAGGCGACCCGGTCTATCTGAAAGATATCTGGCCGTCGAGTCAGGAGATTGCCCGCGCGGTTGAGCAGGTGTCGACGGACATGTTCCGTAAAGAGTATGCCGAGGTGTTTGAAGGCACGCCGGAGTGGAAGGCTATCGAGGTCGAACGCTCCGACACCTATGGCTGGCAGAATGATTCCACCTATATCCGCCTGTCACCTTTCTTTGACGATATGGCTGCGGAGCCGAAACCGGTGCAGGATATCCACGGTGCGCGGATCCTCGCTATGCTGGGCGACTCCGTTACTACGGACCATATTTCACCAGCAGGCAGCATAAAGGCAGACAGTCCGGCAGGACGTTATTTACAAAGTCATGGTGTTGAGCGCCGGGATTTTAACTCTTATGGTTCCCGACGCGGCAATCATGAGGTGATGATGCGCGGCACCTTTGCCAATATCCGTATTCGTAATGAAATGGTACCGGGTGTTGAAGGGGGCATGACTCGCCATTTGCCCGGCACTGAAGTCGTGTCGATTTACGATGCGGCGATGCGCTATCAACAGGAAGGAACCCCGCTGGCCGTTATAGCCGGGAAGGAGTATGGTTCTGGCTCCAGCCGTGACTGGGCAGCGAAAGGGCCCCGTTTGCTCGGGATTCGGGTGGTGATTGCCGAATCTTTTGAACGTATTCATCGCTCTAATCTGATTGGTATGGGGATTTTGCCGTTGGAGTTCCCGCAGGGTGTGACGCGCAAAACGTTGGGGTTGACCGGTGAGGAACGACTGGATATTGCAAATTTGCAAAATATCCAACCCGGTGGCGAATTAGCGGTGACCCTGACGCGGGCGGATGGCACACAAGAGGTGCTGAACTGCCGTTGCCGCATTGATACTTCTACGGAACTGACGTACTACCGTAATGACGGTATTTTGCATTACGTTATTCGCAATATGCTCAACTGAATAAAAAGGCCTGCAAACGCAGGCCTTTTTTTGTTCATCTGACCACTATTTCAGCAAATGTCCCATCTTCTCGGCTTTTGTGTCGAGATAGTGCTCATTATTCGGATTACGTCCCACAATCAACGGGACGCGTTCAACAATGTTAATTCCCGCCTCAGTGAGGATCTCAACTTTGCGCGGGTTATTGGTCAGCAGACGCACCTCGTCTACGCCCAACAATTTGAACATATCTGCACAGAGGGTAAAGTCACGCTCATCTGCGGCAAAACCGAGTTGATGGTTCGCTTCAACGGTGTCGTACCCCTGGTCCTGAAGCGCGTAGGCGCGAATTTTATTCAGCAGACCGATATTTCGGCCCTCCTGACGATGGTAAAGCAGCACGCCGCGTCCCTCTTCGGCAATCTGGTTAAGTGCTGCTTCGAGCTGGAAGCCGCAGTCACAACGCAAGCTAAAAAGCGCATCGCCAGTCAGGCATTCCGAGTGTACGCGCGCCAGCACGGGCAGTTGCCCGGAAATATCGCCAAAGACAAGGGCAACATGATCCTGCCCGGTTGCCAGTTCTTCAAAACCCACCATCAGGAAGTCGCCCCATGGGGTAGGCAGTTTGGCTTCTGCCACTCGTTTAAGCTGCATGTGAATCTCCAGATTATATTGGCGCACTGCGCACCTGTAGCCTGTTGGCCTTCTCTATAAACATATTTTGCCACAATGCCCGCAGCATCACCTAATTGAGACCAGCGTGTCATTGAAAAATCGCACAAATCTGTTGCTTTCTGCGGGAATGTTATTTTTCGGTTATGATTGTGCGCACAAAAGAAGGAGAGAACATGCTGTCAATTGCGAAACGAACTACGGCAGGCGCTGCAATTTTATTAATCATGCCGTTAGTTGTCTGGGTCTCTGGCTGGCAATGGGAGCCAGGCCCGTCACGCTGGTGGCTGCATTTTTTGTACTGGATCACAGAAACAGTCACTCAGCCGTGGGGGGTAATCACTCATGTCTTACTGTGCGGGTGGTTTCTTTGGTGCCTGCGTTTTCGCCTCAAACCCGCGGTGATGCTCTTCGCCATTCTGGGATGTGCCATTCTGTTAGGGCAGGGCGTGAAATCCTTTGTGAAAGATCGGGTCCAGGAGCCGCGTCCTTTTGTCATGTGGCTTGAAAAAACACACGATATTCAGGCCAGCGAGTTCTACACGTTAAAACGCAAAGCACGTGGAGATCTGGTAAAAGAGCAACTCTCCAGTCAGCATGATATTCCTCGGTTTTTGCGTAAACATTGGCAAAAAGAAACCGGTTTTGCCTTTCCGTCCGGCCACACCATGTTTGCCGCAAGTTGGGCGCTATTAGGCGTGGGATTGTTATGGCCGCGCAGACGAAACTGGACAATGGTAATTTTACTGGTGTGGGCAACAGGCGTCATGGGCAGCCGGTTATTACTGGGCATGCACTGGCCACGCGATTTGGTGGTCGCCACCCTGATCTCCTGGTTATTAGTGACCTTCGCCACCTGGCTGGCGCAGAAAGTGTGTGGCCCTCTGACTCCGCCCGTCGAGGAGGTGGAGGAAATTGTTGAGCGGGATCAAGAACCTTGATTTCTGCCGTTTTAACCCCAAATCAGAATTTAACGTCATGCATTTCCATTTCGCGCCGGGCGCTAAAATGGTAGCTTATAAGGCTGTGTACAGTCGGTTGCATATAATTTCATCGCTCGGATCCACATAACGGGACGTAATGTGAAATATTTACTCATTTTCTTACTGGTGTTAGCGATTTTTGTCGTGTCGATTACCCTTGGTGCGCAAAACGATCAGCAAGTGACCTTCAATTATCTCCTCGCGCAGGGTGAGTACCGTATCTCTACGCTGTTGGCCGTGCTTTTTGCCGCCGGGTTTGCGATTGGCTGGCTGATATGCGGTCTGTTCTGGTTGCGCGTGCGTGTTTCCCTTGTGCGTGCCGAGCGTAAAATCAAACGCCTTGAAAACCAGCTTGCACCTGTCACGACTGTTCCGGTGACGAGCAGTGCACCGGCGGCAAAGGAATAATCGTTTATGCTGGAGTTGTTGTTTCTGCTGTTACCTGTCGCGGCGGCCTATGGCTGGTATATGGGGCGCAGAAATGCTCAACAAACAAAGCAGGATGAGGCGAACCGGCTTTCACGTGAATACGTTGCCGGGGTTAACCTTTTACTGAGCAACCAGCAGGACAAAGCGGTAGACCTGTTCCTCGACATGCTGAAAGAGGACACCGGCACGGTCGAAGCGCATCTTACGCTCGGGAATCTGTTCCGCTCACGCGGCGAAGTTGACCGTGCGATCCGCATCCATCAAACCCTGATGGAAAGCGCCTCATTATCTTATGATCAGCGACTGCTGGCCGTGCAACAACTGGGTCGCGATTATATGGCGGCTGGCATGTACGACCGTGCCGAAGATATGTTCAATCAATTGGTTGATGAAACGGATTTTCGCGTCAGCGCGCTACAGCAACTGCTGCAAATTTATCAGGCTACCAGTGACTGGCAAAAAGCGATTGATGCTGCCGAGCGGTTGGTCAAACTTGGCAAAGATAAGCAACGCGGTGAAATCGCTCATTTCTACTGCGAACTGGCGCTCCAGCAGATGGGCAACGAAGATATGGACAGAGCCATGGCGCTGCTGAAGAAGGGCGCTGCCGCTGACCGTGACAGCCCGCGCGTCTCCATTATGATGGGGCGCGTGTTTATGGCGAATGGTGATTACTTTAAAGCGGCGGACAGCCTGCTTCGTGTCATCGACCAGGATAAAGAACTGGTTAGCGAAACGCTGGAGATGCTGCAAACCTGCTACCAGCAAATGGGCAAAATTGACCAGTGGGCAGAGTTCCTGCAGCGCTGCGTGGAAGAGAACACCGGCGCAAGCGCGGAATTGATGCTAGCGGAAATTAAAGAACGCCGCGACGGTCCAGATGCCGCCCAACTGTTTGTTACCCAACAACTGCAACGCCATCCGACAATGCGCGTGTTCCACAAACTGATGGATTACCATCTGAACGAAGCAGAAGAGGGGCGCGCCAAAGAAAGCCTGGGTGTTTTGCGTGAAATGGTCGGCGAGCAGATCCGCAGCAAACCGCGCTACCGCTGCCATAAATGCGGTTTTACCGCGTATACCATGTACTGGCACTGCCCATCCTGCCGCGCCTGGTCAACGGTCAAACCGATTCGCGGGCTGGACGGTCAGTGAATTTTTAAAAGCCTCTATTTTAGTTACAACATACTTATATATAAATTTTAAATCTAGCGGCAACCGTGCCAGTACATCGCTTAGCAGGGGAGAAATGGAGCCTGTTATTTCTGCGGATGGGCAGGTAGAATGCTCGCCGTTTATTCATTCTGCGCCTGAGCGGGTGCCTCATTTCAGAAGGTCTGATCATGACGTCTACTTCTTTATCGACTTTCCGCGCTGTTACTGCCTCTCCGGTTGTAGTGGCACTAGATTACGATAACCGAGACAAAGCCCTGGCGTTTGTCGACCGCATCGATCCCCGTGACTGCCGTCTGAAAGTCGGCAAAGAAATGTTCACGCTTTTTGGACCGCAACTGGTACGCGAGCTGCAGCAGCGTGGTTTTGATATTTTTCTCGATCTGAAATTCCACGATATCCCCAACACCACAGCACATGCCGTTAAGGCAGCAGCGGATCTTGGCGTGTGGATGGTTAACGTACATGCCTCTGGCGGTGCAAGGATGATGAGTGCGGCAAAAGAAGCACTGCAGCCGTTCGGTAAAGACGCGCCTCTGTTAATTGCCGTGACCGTGTTAACCAGTATGGAAGCCAGTGACTTACAGGATCTGGGTATTCAGGTTACCCCGGCGGAGCATGCAGAGCGTTTGGCGCGCCTGACGCAGCAATGTGGTCTGGATGGTGTCGTCTGTTCGGCACAGGAAGCGGTTCGCTTTAAGCGTGAGCTGGGGCAGGCGTTCAAACTGATTACGCCAGGTATCCGCCCGCAGGGCAGTGAAGCGGGCGATCAACGCCGTATCATGACACCTGAACAGGCGCTGGCCGCAGGCGTAGACTATATGGTAATTGGGCGCCCGGTCACCCATTCCGCCGATCCGGCGCAAACACTGAAAACGATCAATGCATCGCTTGGCAAGGGGGCATAATGGGTGATAACAACAGCCGGTTAGTTTACTCCACAGAAACCGGGCGCATTGACGAACCGAAAGTCCAGGTCACCCGCCCGCAAGGCGATGGCATTGTACGTATTTCCCGCCAGACCAGCGGACGCAAAGGGAAGGGTGTTTGTCTGATTTCGGGGATTGACGCAGATGATGAAACGCTGGTCAAACTGGCGGCGGAACTCAAGAAAAAATGCGGCTGCGGCGGTGCTGTAAAAGAGGGTGTCATTGAGATCCAGGGCGATAAACGTGATTTGCTTAAATCATTGCTGGAAGCCAAAGGGATGAAAGTGAAACTTGCTGGTGGTTGAAACAGAAAGGTCGTGGTGTTCACCACGGCCTTATCATTACACTGTAAACTCAGACCTGAAAAGAAAGTATATTTATTCTATTGTTGCCGTATTGCCCACCAATTACTTACCAACCTGGTGGCCGATGATCCCACCGACAGCCGCGCCGCCCAGCGTACCCAGCGTGCTACCGTCCGTCAGGACTGCGCCACCAAGTGCGCCCGCACCCGCACCAATGGCGGTGTTACGATCGCGTTTAGACCAGTGACCACAAGCGCTCAGAGACATTGCCAGGGTTACTGCCAGTACTGCAGCGGCCATTTTTTTGCTTGTTAACATCATCATACTTTCTCCTGAATAATCGATTCACGGAAAGATGTTCCCTTTAAGTATAGTCGCTGAGCGCTGTACTAAAGCAGTCCGTGAAACCTTGCTGCGCAGGTGTAATACAATCACGCGGGTGATAGTCACTTCCTGTTATATCGCTAATATTAATTTTACGCCGCGGTCCGTTACAAGACAGGTAAATAATCTTAATCAATGGGTCGGAAAACTCTCAGATGAGAGGGGGTTAGCCCGCAAACGCGGGCGCAGAAGTTAGTGAGGCATACCGGCAGGAACGATATCCACGATTAGCCCGGCTTGCTGCAGCTGCAGCTGCGCTTCTGCCGTGAGATGATTGTCGGTAATAACCCGCTGGAAGCGTTCAGCCGGGCCAAGCGAGTAGGGATGCATTGCGCCGAATTTCGAACTGTCGGTCAGTACAATGGCCTCGCTGCCTTTTTCCAGCACCGCATCTACCACATCGGTTCGCATCATATCCCGCCCTGTAAAGCCGGTTTCAGGCTGCCAGCCGTCAATGCCAATAAAAGCTTTACTGAAATGAACCTGTTGAATGTATTGGCGTGTTAATGGCCCAACCATGCTCTCGCTTTTTTTCTGATAGATACCGCCCAGCAGGATAACTTCCGCAGGAGAATCTTTCAGCAAATGGGCAATGTAGCTGCTTACCGTGATGATTGTGATATCGCGTTGCTCACCGAGTTTGCGCGCCAATAGCGCATTGCAGCTGCCGTTTTCAATAAATACCGTTTCGCCAGCAGAAACCAGGGACGCAGCAAAGTCGGCTAAATCCCGCTTCACGGTATAATTATTCATCATGCGCGTTTCGACATCATCGCTGTCCAACGGCACGGCGAAACCATGCGTACGGCGCAAATAGTTCTGTTTCTCCAGCGTGTTGAGATCCTGGCGAATTGTCACTTCTGAAACGCCGGTCATTCGCGCCAGTTCAGCGACGCTCATGCGGCCTTTATCAATGACCGTTTGCAAAATGAGTTGTTGTCGGGAATTCATAGCCACAAATTTCTAATTGTCGTCGAAAGGAAAATCGCCATGCGGGCGTCGCCGTCCTGACTGCCGTGTGATGGCGAAAAGTGCGCCATTCAAATTTCCCAGGGCGTTTTTGTTGCGCCAGGAGAAGCGGTTTGATTGGGATTGTCGAGATCTAACAGTTCCGCTTTCAGAATCTCCAGGTTACGGATGGCGGATTGGTAATCCCCGGCAACCAGGATATCCAGAACAGTGTCGATCCGGCCGGCAAGCTGTTTCACGTCAATATCTGCCATATCTTCACCTTAAAATCGAAAAATGAATAAATTCAATGATGCAGAAAAGAGTGTAAAAAGAGAAGGGTAAAAAACGAAATCTCAAAAACTTATAAGCACGCATTATATATTCATTAGGTGCTCCACAGTCATGTTTCACGGTGGATTAGGCTTGCTGTGCGCGCAATGCGCTATTTTCTTACCGGAGGATAAAGCAATGACTGTTATCAACCAAGCTACGTGCAAACTGTTTACCGATAATGAACGTTTTACGCAACTTTCTGGCTTTTATGAGGAGGAGCGCCGCACTGTATGGATGATGCTCCGTGCCCGGCCGCGGCCTTGTTTTAACCACGCATTAATTGAAGAGATCATGAATATCTCCTGGCTGGTCAGGCAGTCGGGATTTGCGGTGGATTTTTGGGTAACCGGCTCGTTGGTTCCCGGTATGTATAACACTGGCGGGGATTTGCAGTTCTTTGTCGAGTGTATTAAGAACGGGCGCCGCGAGGCGTTACGAGCGTATGCCCGCGCTTGTGTAGACTGCGTACATGCGGCTTCACGCGGTTTTGACACCGGCGCAATCTCACTAGCGATGGTAGAAGGCAGTGCATTAGGCGGCGGTTTTGAGGCGGCGCTGGCGCACCATTTTGTCCTGGCCCAGTGCGACGCGCGCCTCGGCTTTCCCGAAATTGCCTTTAATCTCTTTCCCGGCATGGGCGGCTACTCGTTGGTCGCCCGTCGTTCAGGCATGAAACTGGCGGAGGAGCTGATTTATAAAGGCGAGTCGCATGCCGCTGAATGGTATGAATCGCACGGTCTGGTGGATGTCTCGTTTGATGCCGGTCAGGGTTACATCGCCACGCGCACATTTATTGATACGCTGCAACCGCGTCTCAATGGTGTGCGCGCCATGCTGCGCGCGCGTCAGCGGGTACTGCAACTGCCGCGGAGCGAATTAATGGACATTACCGAAGACTGGGTGGATGCCGCATTCTGCCTGCAACCGAAAGATATTGCCTATATGGAGCGTCTGGTGCAGTTACAGAACCGGCATGTTGCCAGTACGCTCAGTAAAGCCAGTTAATGGGATCTGCGCGCCTGATAGCGCTTCAACCATCGCTCGAATGCGGCAGCGGGCATGGGTTTAGCAAATAGAAATCCCTGCCGTTCATTGACGCCGTTCTTGGTAAGAAAGGCGTCTTCTTTCGCATTCTCAACCCCTTCGGCAACAACCTGTAAGTTAAGCGCTTGCGCCACGGCAACAATGGCACGCACCAGCGATTGCGAAATGGCCTGTTTATGTACGTTACGGACAAAAGACTGATCAAGTTTAATGGCATCAAGCGGAAACCGTGCCAGCTGAGACAGGGAAGAGTAACCGGTGCCAAAATCATCAAGATGCACCTGCGCACCCAACGCGCTGAACTGCTTAATTACCGACAACGCCAGTTCTTCATTTTCTATCAGGCAGCTCTCTGTTAATTCGACGTCGATAGGGCAGTATTCAAAATGGAGATCGCTGAGCGCCTGCTTCAAATCACTAAAAATTGTCTGATCGGCTAACTGTCGGGCCGATACGTTAACGGCAACGCGCAGGTGAATTCCCTTATCGCGCCACTTCGCCACCTGTTGTACCACATCCAGCATCACCCTTCGTCCGAGCGGCACAATCAACCCGGACTCTTCGGCGTAGGAGATAAAGTCCAGCGGCGGGATCAACCCGCGCTCCGGTGACTGCCAGCGCACCAGCGCTTCCAGGCTGCGCACCTCGCCACGCCAGGTAATTTTCGGTTGGTAGTGAATAATCAGCTGATTTTTCTCAAGCGCTTTACGCAGGTTAGTATCCAGCCACAGGTACTCGAAGACACGCTGGTTCATTTCCGGCGAAAATACGCAGAATTTACCGCGTCCATTCTCTTTGGCCGTGTACATCGCCGTATCTGCATTGCGGATCACGCTTTCGCGATCGTTCCCATGCTGCGGTGCCAGTGAAATACCCAGAGAACAGCCGCTGTAGATCTCAATGAGGCCGATGCGAAAGGGCTGGCGCAATCGCGTCAGAATGCGTGAAGCCATAGCTTCCAGCAGGCTTTGGCTGGTATCGGTGGCCAGCACAATAAACTCGTCGCCGCCGAGTCTCGCCAGCACCTGGCCCTTATCCAGACAACTCAAAATGGCAAGCGACACCGCCTGCAAGAGTTGATCGCCAAACATATGCCCATAGGCATCGTTCACTTTTTTAAAATTATCCAGATCAAGGTAGACAATACCGACCTGAGTCTCTCCCCGTTGAGCAATGGCGTCGCTGATCAGTTCATTGATGGCATTGCGATTAGGCAGTCCGGTAACGGTATCGGTATTGGCCAGTACGCGTAAACGCTCCTGGGCATGGCGCTCATCGGTGATATCCGTACCGGAACAAATCAGGAAAATTTCGTTTTTACCACTGCCACTGTGGACAAATTTATTGCGAAACAGAAACAGCCGCTGCCCTTTGCGGGTTTTGACCCAGCGCTCGACTTCATACGGTGCGCCATTATGAAAAAAACCACTGATATTGCGTTTGGAGGCGACGGCTTCGCTACGGCTCATAAACAATTTAAAGACGTTCTGTCCAATCACGTCCTGCTCTTTCAAGCCGGTATACTCTTCGCTAAGGCGATTAAAACGCTGAATATTGCCGTGGCGATCGAGGATAACGATCACAGAGTTGGCTTCGGAGACGACCTGTTCGGCAAAGGAAAGCCCCTGAACCAGGTCACGGGCAACGGACTGGGTATCATGCCAGGCCGAAGCGCTACCCGCCCAGACTTTGCGGCTGACTTTATGACCGACCAGATGCACCATTACCTCTTCGCCGAACAGGTTCAGCGGCATAGTCAGACTTGATGTAATCACGGTCATTTCACGGATCAACGCCGCCTGCTCGGGACTTAGCGTCATCACCTGACTGATCTCAGAATCTTCGTTTGGAGAAAAGTGCAATGCGTTGCTGTCGGCAGTCAAACGCCAGAACGGGCTGTCGGACCCCAGATAACGAAACAGCAAATTGTTTTCCTGCTCGTCTTTCATGCTATCTCCCAGACCACCAAAACGCACATCGAGTACTCATTAGCGACGGAAAACGCCTGTATTACCGGGGCGTTGTCAGGCATGAACGTATTGTTCTTCTTGAAATAGTCGGCCAGCACGATCGCACTATGCAAAACAGCCGTTGTGCATAAATTGCAGAATTCTGCAGTAAACAACCAGTTGCCTGAATTGTTATTGTGGTCGCTTTTACAGGATTGTGTGAAGAAATGAGAAAAAAATGCGCGGGCTATCGCAATGTGGAAGGGGCTCCCTCCCGGGTGGGAAGGAGCTGACTTTACAAGCCGTTAAAGCGCAGGACGGGCAATCACGCTGCGGGTTTCCATACGGACTTCCGCAATGGTTACATCGATCACGTCGGTGACTTTGAACACCGTCTCGCCTTTGATCTGCACGGTGCCACTCTCCTGGCTGCAAACCAGTTCATCACGCACAGCGTGGATAAAGGGTGCCGGAATAAAAGCCACAGCACCATTATCAACCAGACGAACGCGCATACCACCACGGCTTACATCGATAATTTCCGCAGCAAAACGGGTATCGCTACCGGCTTTATCTTGCAGGAACCGGGCATACAGCCAGTCACCGACATCACGTTCAGCCATACGGTTAAGACGACGGCGCTCTGCCATTTGCACGGTGGTGTCATCCTGTGGGCGTTTCGGTGTTTCACCCTTGATGATCGCTTTCAGCAGACGGTGGTTAACCATGTCGCCATACTTACGGATGGGTGATGTCCAGGTCGCGTAAGCCTCCAGACCCAAACCAAAGTGCGGCCCCGGTTCGATGCTGATTTCAGCAAAAGACTGGAAGCGACGAATGCGGCTATCAAGGAAACCAGAGGGTTGCGCGTCAAGCTCGCGACGCAGCTTGCAGAAGCCTTCCAGCGTCAAGACTTCCTCTGCGTCGACATGCATACCGTGGGTTTTCAGCATTGCGGCCAGTTGTTCGCTGTTTGCAGGATCAAAGCCAAGATGCACGTTATAAATACCAAACCCGAGCTTGTCGCGCAGAACGCGGGCGGCACAAATATTGGCGGCAATCATCGACTCTTCGACAATGCGGTTAGCGATACGGCGCGGCTCGGCCACGATATCCAGCACTTCACCTTTGTCGCCGAGGACAAAGCGGTAATCCGGACGGTCTTTGAACACCAGCGCATGGGTCTGGCGCCACTGTGCGCGCAACTGACTGACACGGTGCAGCAAACGGATTTGCGCCGCGATGGTGTCATTTTCGGGTTGCCATTCGCCGCTGTTTTCCAGCCAGTCGGAGACGTTGTCGTACGCCAGTTTGGCTTTTGACTCGATGGTTGCCGCGAAAAATTCAATGTTGTCTTCAATCGCGCCGTTGTTATCCAGTGTCATGCGGCAAACCAGTGCGGGACGCACTTCGTTGGCACGCAGCGAGCAAAGGTCGTCAGACAATTCGCGCGGCAGCATCGGGATGTTAAAACCCGGCAGGTAGTTGGTGAAGGCGCGGATCCGCGCGGCATCATCAAGCTTGCTGCCTTCGGCGATCCAGGCTGTCGGATCGGCGATCGCTACTGTCAGTTGCAGTTTGCCTTCAGCGGTTTCGGCAACGTAGAGGGCATCGTCCATATCTTCAGTGCTGGCGCTATCGATCGTGACGAACGGCAGCGCTGTCATATCTTCGCGTTGCAGACCGTCATCGAGCATGGCAGTCGCCACGCCGTTCGGGGCTTCTTTTTCCAGATTGTGGCGCGCCAGGGTGACCCACCACGGTACAAAATGGTCGTCGGCGAAAGTAATAAATTGGGTCAGTTCGGCATAAAAACCGCGGTCGCCTTTCAGTGGATGACGACGCATTTCGGCAACAGCCCAGTCGCCTTCTTTGAAATCGTGCTCGACACCACGAGCAGCGCGGCAGGGAATGGCATCTTTCAGCAACGGGTGATCCGGCACGATGGAAAGACGATCGTCTTTCTTCTGCACTTTGCCGACAAAACGCGTCAGGAAAGGCTCGACCAGCTCTTCTGGCTCCGCACTTTCGCGCTCTTTCTCACTGTGGATGACGGCAATAATACGATCGCCATGCATCACTTTTTTCATTTGCGGCGGCGGAATGAAATAGCTTTTTTGCGCGTCGACTTCCAGAAAGCCGAAGCCTTTTTCAGTGCCTTTTACGACACCTTCCGCACGCGGCGTCTGAGAATGAAGTTGCTGTTTTAGCTGCGCAAGCAGCGGGTTGTCCTGGAGCATAGTTATCTATTTTCGTGGCCAAAAGAGCGGCTGACAGTTTTACGCGATTCTGCCTGTTGCAGCAAGCGCTGTTTCTGCAAAATCTGTCTGCGCCTGCAGCACTTCTGGTATGGAAGCTGCACGTTGTCCGTCACGGGTTACGCTTTCTCTACGAGTGCGATTTTCAACCGATTAAGCCACCCATGTAACGCACAACCGGTCAGCAAATTCACCGCCTCGCGTTGGCTAAAGCCCTGCTCAACCAATAACGAAAATTGCAGCGGACTGAACCTGTCCGGTGCACAGGTAAGCATGTACGCGGCCTGAATCAGCGTGCTTTCCGGCGTACTCCCGGCGATGATGCGCTGTGGTTCGCGCCCGCCGTCGACAAAAGCGGTCAAGGGTTCAGAAGGGCCCTGCCAGCGGCGGCACTGCTCAACAAAACAGCATACGCTCCCATTGATCCGCGCGGTATAGAGCGCCGACAGGCGCGCGAGATGCGGTTCCGGGTTGCTCCGGGCAATGCTTTCAACAATCTCGCCCAGTTCATTAAGTTGCAAATGTTCATGTGCCAGCACTGGCGCGAGCAGACGCAGTTCAGGCAAAGGCTGCCAGCGTGCGAGAGAGGCCATCTGCGGCGCATTGGCCGTGCGTAATTCCACACCGTCCATCGCTGGCAACCATTCCCCTTCGGGGTGGGCAAAAAGGTGCGCATCCGCTTCCTGTTGCGTCTCCATTCCCGGGATAAAGCGGACAGGCTGGCCGAGCAGAGCCTGCAACACCGCCACCACCCGCGCCTGGAAGGTGATAAAGCCGATAATTTGATTCATCGTCACGACGTCATACAGTGACAGCCCAACATCTTCGAGTTGCTGGCGCGAACGGGCGTCAATCACAGACGGAGAGGCGGCGAGCTGGCGTGCATACTGGGTGATTTGCGCCAGACGGTAGTTACTCTCCCGCGAGGAATCCGGACCAGGCAGTGGCGCGAGACGCGCAGCATAGTGGTTGCATAAACGCTGGATACCAAACACTTGCGCCACGGTAAGGGCAGTGCTGAGGCGGTCATAGGCGCTAAAGGTGCGCAAGCGATTCACGGCCACACGGGGCGGGAACAGTAACGCGTAAAGTTTACGTGCGGGCGTAACGAGGCTGTCGAGGTCGGCTAGCAGTTCATTGGGCAGGACCAGATCAAGCAGGAAGGGGTCGGTAACACTGGCTGCTTCGGGAACCAGCGGCAAAGCTTGTGTCCGGCTGGCGCTTGACTGGGTCTCATGATACCAGTGATTTTTGCCTTCAATCCGGCGTCGTTCCATGGTCGTTCCTTGGTCTGAATGTGGCGATCCGGATACGACGTCAGGTCTTTTGCGCCGGATCTTTTTTGCTGCTTAATCCTGGCGTAAGGGGCGGGAGGGATGAAAGATTGTTAGGTGATAATAAATATCAGAATGGCATATCAAGGCGAAACGCCCCTTCATGAGAAGGGGCGACGGGAATTATTTGATTTCCAGCTCGTTCATTGCGGCAATGTTGAAACCGCCGTCAACGTGTACCACTTCACCGGAGATACCGGCAGACAGGTCAGAACACAGGAACGCAGCAGAGTTGCCCACATCTTCAATGGTCACGGTACGACGAATCGGGGTAACTGCTTCGCAGTGCGCCAGCATTTTACGGAAATCTTTGATGCCGGAGGCAGCCAGGGTACGAATCGGACCGGCAGAAATACCGTTAACACGTACGCCTTCCGGGCCCATCGCATTCGCCATATAACGGACGTTGGCTTCAAGAGAGGCTTTGGCCAGACCCATAACGTTGTAGTTCGGGATCGCACGCTCAGCGCCGAGGTAGGAAAGGGTCAGCAGCGCAGAACCTGGATTCAGCATTTCGCGGCAGGCTTTTGCCATCGCAACGAAGCTGTAGGAGCTAATGTCGTGGGCGATTTTAAAGCCTTCACGGGTTACGGCGTTGACGTAGTCGCCATCCAACTGATCGCCCGGAGCGAAGCCGATAGAGTGCACGAAGCCGTCGAATTTCGGCCAGACTTTCGCCAGGTCAGTGAACAGGGCATCAATGCTTTCATCTTTAGCGACATCGCATTCCAGAACAATGCTGGAACCCAGCTGGGCGGCAAACTCTTCAACACGGCCTTTCAGCTTGTCGTTCTGGTAGGTGAATGCCAGCTCAGCGCCTTCGCGGTGCATAGCCTGTGCGATGCCGTAAGCGATAGACAGTTTGCTGGCAACGCCAGTTACCAGAATGCGCTTACCGGAAAGAAAACCCATAGCTTTAATCCTTATATTCATTGTTGTGGCGCTCGTCATTCTGTTGGGACGAGCGTCGTTAAAACGCGGCGATTCTATCATGAGTCGCCGGATGAGTTAATCCGACCACTGAAACTATTGAATCAACGGTCTTTTCGCCATGCATCGGCTGTTAATGCTTCACCAAAATGACCGGCAATTAAGCGTTTTGTTAAATCATGCAGCGGGGAAGCAAGCACATCGGCGGTACTGCCACGTTCAACCACGGAACCCTGATGCATGACCAGAACCTGATCGCTGATGTGTTTCATCATGCCAATGTGCTGGGTAACATAAATATAAGAGATACCCTGTTTTTCCTGTAATTCCAGCATCAGATTAATTAACTGCGAACGCATCGACATATCCAGCGACGCCAGCGCTTCATCGGCTATGATCACTTTAGGACGCAGGATCAGCGCCCGCGCCAGTCCGAGACGTTGCTTTTGGCCCGGCGCCATCATATGCGGGTAATAGCTAACGTGATCCGGCAGCAAACCGACCATGTGCAAGGTTTCCAGAATACGTTTGCGGCGTGCCTCCGGTTCCAGATCGGTATTCAGACGCAGCGGAAAATCCAGGATTTGTGAAATACGCTGGCGCGGATTAAGCGACGTCGTCGGATCCTGAAAAATCATGCGGATATGCTGGCTACGAAACGTGTAATCGCCGTAATGCAGCGGCTGATCATCAATCACCAGTTCCCCGGATGTTGGTTCCACCATTCCTGCCAGCATTTTGGCGAGCGTGGACTTACCAGAACCGTTTTCACCAATGATTGCCAGCGTCTGGCGCTCACGCAGGGTAAAACTTAATGGCTTGACGGCTTCCACGGTCTGGCGGCGGAACCAGCCGGTGCGGTAGCGGAATGTTTTACTGAGGTTACGCACCTCGAGCAGGGTTTCAACCATCTCACTCACTCTCCATATTCAGCGGGAAATGGCAGGCGTAAAGATGATTTCGCGCCCCAGCGAGCCGGGGTTTTTCAATGCATTTACGCTGAGCATAAGGGCAGCGCGGCCCCAGGCGACAGCCAATCGGTAACTGTTCAAGCAGCGGGATGGCACCCGGCATGGTATTCAGCCGGCTTTTATGCGGCATCGCACTGCCAAAATCCGGAATGGCGCGGATCAGCGCCTGGGTATACGGGTGGTGAGGCGTTGCAATCAACTCCTCACTGGGGGCGGTTTCGACCGTCTGGCCGCAATACATGACGTTGATACGGTCTGCCCATTTACTCAACATTTGCAGGTCATGACTGATCAACATAATGGTGGTGTTATTGTTCTGATTGAGCCGGGTAAGCAGACGGAAAATCTGCGCCTGGGTAGTCGGTTCCATGGCATTTGTCGGCTCATCAGCAATCAATAACCGCGGCTGGTTGGCCAGTGCAATGGCGATCATCACTTTCTGACACTCGCCTTCCGTCAGTTCGTAAGGGAAGCTGCGCATTGCATCTTTATGATCCTTGATACCCACACGGTGCAGCAACTCAATAGCGCGACGTTTGCGCCAGCCGAAGCGCTGTAGCAGGCTACCTTTCCATGTCCAGCTGGGGATATTTTGCATCAGCTGTTTACCCACGCGTTCGGACGGATCGAGACAGGACTGCGGCTCCTGGAAAATCATAGAGACGTTGTGGCCGAGCAGCTTTCGCCGTTCACGGGACGAGAGTCGCATTAAGTCGATATCGTCAAAGCGCATACGATCGGCGGTGACGCGCCAGTTCTCTTTGCTTACGCCACATATCGCTTTCGCAATCAGGCTTTTACCAGACCCGGATTCACCAACAAGACCGCGAATTTCGCCTTCCGCAAGGGTCAGGCTGACGCGATCGACCGCCTTCACCCAATTTTCACCGGTTTTGACTTCGATGGTGAGGTTACGGATATCAAGAAGTGGCATTATTCCACCCCCGCATTGATTGCGCGGCGAATACCGTCGCCCAGGATGTTAACCAGCAATACGCTTACCATAATAGCCGCACCCGGCAACATCACGGTCCAGGGCGCGACATAAATCAGTTCAAGCGCATCGCCAAGCATCGCTCCCCATTCCGGCGAGGGGAGTTGCGCGCCAAGATCCAAAAAGCCCAGCGCGGCAATATCCAGAATCGCCATTGACAGCGAACGGGTGATTTCCGTGATCATGCCGGAAGTGATATTGGGTAACACGGCAAACCATAGAATATTCATTGTGGAAGCACCATCAAGGCGCGCTGCCACTACGTACTCTTTCTCCAGTTCGTCATGCACCATGCTGTAGACCGAACGCACCATGCGCGGCAGGAGCGCCAGCCAGACGGCAAACATGGCATGCGAAAGGTGTGGGCCAGCAAACGCCACCACAATAATGGCCAGTAGCAGCGTCGGTAACGACAACAATGTATCCAGAATGTGGTTCAACACCGCAGAACGCAGGCCATGTGTCGCGCCGGCGAACACGCCAAGCACCAGCCCGCACAATGTTGCCGCCAGCGTAACAATAAATGCCCCCCCCACGGTGGGTGCGGCCCCGCTCAGTAAGCGACTCAGCACATCGCGCCCAAGATCGTCAGTCCCGAGGAAGAAAGAGACATCGCCATAACGCGACCAGGACGGCGGAAGCAACTGATAACCCAAAAATTGTTGATCGAGGCCGTAAGGCGCGAACCACTTACCGAATATGCACAGCAGCAGCAGGGCACTACAGCCATAAAGGCCGATCATTGCCGTGGTATCGCTGTAAAATTTGCGCCACACGGTGCGCAGCGCGCCAGGCGGGCGCTTTTCGCTGTAGACGCTATCGTAAGGCATACCATTCCTTATGTTTCAATGGGTTCGCCAGCGCACCCAGGATATCGGAAATCACGTTTACAATGATAACCAGCGAGCCAATCACCATCACGCCGGCAGAGATAGCCGCGTAGTCCTGCTGGCGAATGGCGTTAATCAGCCAGCGCCCCAGTCCCGGCCAGCTAAACACCATTTCAGTGATCATCGCCAGCGTCAGCATGGTAGAAAACTGTAAGCCCAATTTGGGGATCACCGGCGGCAGGGCGTTGTGCAGCACATGGCGCCGGAGGATCGTTAGCATGGACTGGCCGCGTGTCGCCGCCGCTTTGATATAGTTTTTTTCAATCACATCCATGGTGCTGATACGCATCAGGCGGATCACTTCCGTGGTTGGCGCGACCGCCAGCGTCACCACCGGCAACACCATATGTCGCAAGGCGCTGACGATCATCTCATCACGCCATGGCGAGTCTGAAAGCCAGGCATCAATAATAGCGAAACCGGTTACCGTTTTGACTTCGTAGAGTAAATCGAAGCGCCCGGAAACCGGCAGCCAGCCGAGGTTAAGCGAGAAAAAGAGCGTTAAGAGCAACGCCAGCCAGAATACCGGAATGGAAAAGCCGAGCAGAGCAATCGCGCTCACCAGCCGGTCCTGCCATTTGCTGCGCATCACGCCCGCCAGCATGCCTACCGGGATCCCCACCAGCAACGCAGAGCCAAAGGCAAGGATGCACAGTTCCATCGTTGCCGGAAACACTTCTTTAAGTTGCTGCGAAATGAGCTGACCATTAATGCTGGAAACACCGAAGTCCCAATGCAGCAAGCCGGTAAACCAGAACACCCAGGCATTCCACATGGTTGCGCCTTGAAGCGGCGCATGCGGTGTGAAGTAGCTAAGACTGAACCCGACAAAGGTCAGGAAAAACAGCGTCACCAACAGCAGCAACAAACGGCGCAGGGTAAAAATAATCATGGCGGCGAAACCTCTTGTTTTTCCCGCGAGACACCGGCGAAAGAGGCGCTGCCAAACGGACTCAGCACCAGCCCTTTAATATCGTACCGATAGGCCTGTAACCGTAACGAAGACGCCAGCGGAAGCACTGGCAATTCACGCGCAAGAATATTTTGTGCCTCGTCATAGGCATCAATGCGCGCCGCGAGTTGCTGTGACGACAGCGCTTTCTGCAGCACCTCGTCAAATTCGCGATGACACCAGTGTGCAAAATTGGTCTGCGAATCGATGGCGGCGCAGCTCAGCATCGGCCTGAAAAAGCTGTCCGGATCGTTACTGTCCGTTGCCCAGCCTGAAAGGGTCAAATCGTGATTCATATCCATCAGACGCGCCTCCTGGAAACGGCCTTCCACCGGCACAATGACCACTTTCACCCCGGCCTGGGCCATATCCGCCTGGATCAATTCAGCGGTTTTCAGCGGGCTGGGGTTCCACGCCTGGGAACTGGTCGGCACCCACAGGTGCAGCGTCATATTCTCCAGCCCCAGCGCTTTCAGGCGTTCACGTGCTTTGGCGGGGTCGTATTCGGTAATTTTGGCTTCATTATCGTAAGCCCACGATGCGCGCGGCAGGATCGACGCTGCCGTTTCCGCCGTTCCGTAATAAATGGACTGCATCAGCCGCTGGTTATTGATTGACAACGCAAGCGCGTGGCGCACTTCAGGATTATTCAAAGGGGGTTTATCAGTATTGAACGCCAGATAAGCAATGTTCATTCCCGGACGTAGCGTCAGACGCAGGCGCGGATCATCACGCAAAATAGTAAGCTGACTGGCAGCAGGCCATGCCAGCACATCACATTCTCCGGTTAACAATTTAGATAACCGCCCGGTGCCACCGGAACCCAGATCAACCACCACCTGTTGCATCAAAGGTTTACCGCGCCAGAATTTTTCGTGACGTTGTAACCGAATATATTGCCCGGCACGATACTCATCTAACTGATACGGGCCGGTGCCCACCGGCTGGCGATCAAGCAGCTCCTGATGATCTTCTTTTGCAAGCTGCGCGGCGTATTCAGCAGACATGACAGAGGCATAGTGGGTCGCCAGGTGCCACAAGAAAGAGGCATCCGGCCTTTTCAGACGGAATTCAACGGTACGGTTATCCAGCTTACGAACACTGTCAATCGCGTCGGCGAACTGCAAACTGTCGAAATAGGGGAAACTGCTACCGTTAACATTATGCCAGGGATTTTCGCGGTCGAAGATGCGCTGGAAAGTGAACACCACATCATCAGCATTTAGCGCACGGTGCGGGGTAAACCATGCTGTTTTCTGAAACGCGACACCGTCGCGCAGGCGAAATCGGTACGTGGCGCCGCTATCCAGCACTTCCCAGCTTTCGGCCAGTTCCGGCACCAGGCGGTAAGTATAGGGATCGACATCCAGCAGGCGATCGTAAAGTTGAGCCGCCAGCGTGTCGACAATCAGGCCGCTGCTCACTTTTTGTGGATTAAAGGTGCTTACCTGACCATTGACGCAATAGACAAAGCCGCTTTCGCGAATATCCGCCCACGGGGCAGATGGCGGCGTTGCCGCTTGCGCAAAGCCTGTTGCGAGGCTTGCGGTCAATAACAGGGAAGAGAAAACCAGACGCATGATTTCTTCACGATTTTAAATTAATGTGCAAAGTGTATCGCACTTACCCTGGCTTCGTAAAAATGTCTGCTGACGACTGCTGTTATTGTCGACGATTTCAGCTTATTTGGTGCTTTTTCAGCAGCGCCCGCAACTGGTGATAGGTCAGCCCGAGCAATTCTGCCGCGCGTTTCTGGTTAAATTTCCCCTGCTGCAGGCTGGTTTCCAGTAAGTTTTTTTCCTGATCGTTTTGGAATTTGCGCAAATCCAGCGGTAACTGAGGTCCGCCAGGCACAATTTCTATTGCCTGCGGCGCGTCTGGCTGCTCGCGGTGAAAGGGATCGATAATAATGCTGTCCAGTGGCGTTTCGCTGCTGCCATGCCGATAGACGGAGCGCTCAACCACGTTTTTCAGTTCGCGGATATTTCCCGGCCAGCGGTAATGCAGCAACGTGTCGCGGGCACGATCGGTAAAACCGGGGAACAGCGGAAGCGATAACTCGCGACACATCTGAATGGCAAAGTGATCCGCCATCAGCATGATATCGCTTTGGCGCTGGCGCAACGGCGGCAACAGCACCACATCGAACGCCAGACGGTCAAGCAGGTCGGCGCGGAATGTGCCTTCATGTACCATTTGCGGCAGGTCGGCGTTGGTTGCACACACCAGCCGGACGTTGACTTGCAGCGGCTGGCTGCCGCCCACGCGCTCCAGCTCGCCATATTCAATGACCCGCAATAACTTTTCCTGGACCAACATCGGGGCGGTGGCCAGCTCATCCAGAAATAAGGTACCGCCATCGGCTCGTTCAAAACGCCCAGGGTGGCGTTTCTGCGCCCCGGTAAATGCCCCGGCTTCATGTCCAAAGAGTTCAGAATCGAGCAGGTTTTCATTTAACGCCGCGCAATTCAGCGAGATAAAAGGCCCCTGCCAGCGGGAGGAGAGAAAATGCAGACGGTTAGCAATCAGCTCCTTACCGGTTCCGCGCTCGCCAATGATGAGTACGGGCTTGTCAATCGGCGCGAGACGCGACACCTGCTCCAGCACCTCGATAAAGCTGTTTGCTTCACCGAGTAAGTTATCCTTGTGTTCAGCCATGATGAAATTCGCCACTTGTTGGTGTTATTAACCACTCTAAACGAAAAGCGCACAGCGGTAAAATTATTCAATTCGTTAATAATCATAAAGATAAAAAGTTGGCACGAAGATTGTAATAGCTCAACAGCGTAACATTGTCAGGTAGCAGGGCTGAGCCCGATTACAGAAATAAAGAGGAACAGATTATGGGTATTTTTTCTCGTTTTGCCGATATCGTGAATGCCAACATCAACTCGCTGCTGGAAAAGGCCGAAGATCCGCAAAAACTGGTGCGTCTGATGATCCAGGAAATGGAAGACACCCTGGTCGAAGTGCGTTCGACGTCGGCGCGCGCGCTGGCGGAGAAAAAACAGCTTACTCGCCGTATTGAGCAGGCCACCGCACAGCAGAGCGAGTGGCAGGAAAAAGCAGAACTGGCGCTGCGTAAAGAGAAAGACGATTTGGCGCGTGCGGCGCTGATCGAGAAACAGAAAGTCACGACGCTTATTGACACGCTGGAGCAAGAAGTGACTCTGGTCGAAGAAAGCCTGACGCGGATGAAAAAAGAAATTGGCGAGCTGGAAAACAAACTCAGTGAAACGCGCGCCCGTCAGCAAGCCTTAACGCTGCGTCATCAGGCCGCCAGCTCTTCCCGTGATGTGCGTCGCCAGCTTGACAGCGGCAAGCTGGATGAAGCGATGGCGCGCTTTGAATCGTTTGAACGCCGTATCGATCAGATGGAAGCAGAAGCTGAAAGCCACGGTTTCGGTAAGCAGAAATCGCTGGATCAGCAGTTTGCTGAACTGCGCGCGGATGACGAAATCAGTGAGCAACTGGCGCAACTGAAAGCCAAAATGAAACAGGATAATCAATAATAAATCGCTGCGGCGTCAGAGGACGCCGCGCGTCATCCCTGTAAGGAGTACACATGAGCACGCTTTTTCTGGCTATACCGTTAACGCTTTTCATTCTGTTCATTTTGCCCGTCTGGTTGTGGCTGCATTACAACAACCGCACCTCGCGCGGGGAACTGAATCAGAACGAGCAGCAGCGGTTACTGCAATTATCAGAAGATGCAACACGGATGCGCGAACGTATTCAGGCACTGGAAGATATTCTGGATGCTGAGCACCCGAACTGGAGAGATCGCTAATGGCAAGCCTCGACCTTAACAAAAAATTATGGCGTATTCCCCAGCGCGGAAAAGTAGCCGGTGTCTGCGCCGGGATTGCACAATATCTTGATATTCAGGTCAAAATTGTGCGCATCCTGACCATTCTGGCTATGTGTTTTGGCCTGTTCTTTATTGTTGTAGCGGCGTATATCGTTTTGTATTTTGTGTTGGATCCGCTGCCGGACAATTACGTCGAAGGAGAAGAAACCCAAAGCACCAACCAGTTACTGGATGCGGTTGATGCGCAACTTTCGGCAGGTGAGGCGCGCCTGCGGCAGATGGAGCGTTACGTTACCTCTGACACCTTCTCACTGCGTAGCCGTTTTCGTCAGCTATAAGGAGTGAACCATGGCATCTCGCTGGCAACAAGCTCGTCGCAACGTCAAACCGGGTCTGAAAATTGCCGGAAAGCTGGTTGTACTTACCGCGTTGCGCTACGGCCCGGCGGGTGTTGCTGGCTGGGCCGTAAAATCGGTGGCCCGACGGCCGGTAAAACTGCTGCTGGCTTTTGCGCTGGAGCCGCTGCTCAAACGCGCAGCAAATAAATTTTCACGTCGTTTTATGCAAAACAGATGATCCTGCGGGATCATCTTGCCCTTCTGACTGGTTGATTAACAACAGCCTGCCCATATCTCATACACTATCAGCAACTGTTTTGACTTCAGGGCGACACACAATGGCGATGGATCGATTTAAAAGCGAACTCAACGCGCTGGTGAACCGTGGAATGGACCGGCATTTACGCCTCGCAGTAACCGGGCTGAGCCGCAGCGGTAAAACAGCGTTTATTACTGCGCTGGTAAACCAGCTGCTTAATCTTCATGCCGGGGCCCGTCTGCCGCTCCTTAGCGCGGTGCGGGAAGAGCGCCTGCTCGGCGTAAAACGTGTTCCGCAGCGCGATTTTGGCATTCCCCGTTTTACCTACGACGAAGGGCTGGCGCAGTTATACGGCACGCCGCCGGTCTGGCCGACACCCACGCGCGGGGTCAGCGAAATCCGTCTGGCACTGCGCTTCCGCTCCAATGATTCACTGCTTCGTCATTTCAAAGACACCTCTACGCTGTATCTGGAAATTGTCGATTATCCCGGCGAATGGCTGTTGGATCTACCGATGCTGGCGCAGGATTATCTGAGCTGGTCGCGACAAATGACCGGGTTACTACAGGGCCAGCGCCAGGCGTGGTCGCAGCAATGGCGTGAATTATGTGCGGGACTGGATCCATTGGCCCCAGCCGATGAAAACCGGCTGGCGGAGATTGCCGCCGCATGGACGGCGTATCTGCAGCAGTGCAAGCGTGAAGGGCTGCATTTTATTCAACCGGGGCGATTTGTGCTGCCCGGCGATATGGCAGGCGCGCCCGCGCTGCAATTCTTCCCGTGGCCGGATGTCGATAACACCGGAGAGGGGAAGCTGGCGCAGGCAGATAAACACACCAACGCCGGTATGTTGCGTGAGCGTTTCAACTACTACTGTGAGCATGTTGTTAAGGGTTTCTATAAACACCATTTTTTGAAGTTTGATCGCCAGATTGTCCTGGTCGATTGCCTGCAACCGCTCAACAGCGGGCCGCAAGCGTTTAACGATATGCGGCTGGCGTTGACGCAACTGATGCAGAGTTTTCATTACGGCCAGCGCACGCTATTTCGCCGCCTGTTTTCACCGGTTATCGACAAGTTGCTTTTTGCCGCCACCAAAGCCGATCACATTACGCTCGATCAGCACGCCAATATGGTGTCATTGCTGCAACAGCTTATTCAGGATGCCTGGCAAAACGCTGCGTTTGAAGGGATCAGTATGGACTGCCTGGGTCTGGCATCTGTGCAGGCAACACAAAGTGGGTTAATCGAGGTCAATGGTGAGAAGATCCCTGCGCTGCGGGGGCACCGATTAAGCGATGGTTCTCCGCTGACGGTTTATCCTGGTGAAGTCCCGGCCAGGTTGCCTGGGCTGGCCTTCTGGGATAAGCAAGGGTTTAACTTCGAAGCCTTTCGCCCGCAGGTAATGGACGTGGATAAACCGCTGCCACATATTCGTCTTGATGCGGCGCTGGAGTTTTTAATAGGAGACAAATTGCGATGAGCGAGCCGTTAAAACCGAGGATCGATTTCGCCGGGCCGCTGGAGGCAGAAAATACAGTACGGTTTAAAAACGCCCAAACCTTCAGCGGTGCACAGGCGGAAAATTTCGCACCGATGATGACCGATATAATGCCAGAGGAGGGACAGGCTGAAGCGTTGATCGAAGCGGCGCTGCGGCCAAAACGTAGCTTGTGGCGCAAAATGGTCAGTGCCGGTCTGGCACTATTCGGTATCACCGTGGTGGGTCAGGGTGTGCAGTGGACAATGAATGCCTGGCAGACCCAGGACTGGGTTGCGCTGGGCGGCTGTGCTGCGGGCGCGCTGATTATTGGTGCCGGAGTGGGTTCGGTCGCCAGTGAATGGCATCGGCTATGGCGCTTGCGCCAGCGTGCTGAGGAGCGGGAGGAAGCACGTGATTTGCTGCACAGCCACGGCGTGGGGAAAGGGCGTGCCTTCTGTGAAAAACTGGCCAGACAGGCGGGGATCGATCAGGCACATCCGGCACTGCAACGCTGGTATGCCGCTATCCACGAAACGCAAAACGATCGCGAAGTGGTGAGCCTGTATGCGCAACTTGTCCAGCCCGTGCTGGATGCTCAGGCGCGACGCGAAATTAACCGCTCGGCGGCGGAGTCGACGCTGATGATCGCCGTCAGCCCGCTGGCAATGGTCGATATGGCGTTTATTGCTTGGCGCAATCTGCGACTGATTAACCGCATCGCCACGCTGTATGGCATTGAGCTGGGGTATTACAGCCGTTTGCGCCTGTTCCGGCTGGTATTGCTGAATATTGCGTTCGCTGGCGCAAGTGAACTGGTGCGTGAAGTGGGTATGGACTGGATGTCGCAGGATCTTGCTGCACGCCTTTCTGCGAGAGCAGCACAAGGCATTGGCGCTGGCTTGCTGACCGCACGCCTGGGTATTAAGGCGATGGAGTTGTGCCGCCCGCTGCCCTGGCTGGAGGATGATAAACCCCGGCTGGGTGATTTTCGTCGTCAGCTTATTGGTCAGGTCAAAGAGACGCTGCAAAAACGCCGTACCGCATCCCCCACTGAGTAACAAACCGGCACTGCGCGCTTACCTTTACAGCGTAGTGCCGCTTTTTCCGCCAGGCTGTCAATATTTGTTGACAGACATCTTCCTGCCAACCACGAAGTGGCTTATTATCCCTTCATTACGTGAATGAATAAGGCTGAGTATTCCCATGCGTCTTGAAGTTTTTTGTGAGGACCGTCTTGGTCTGACGCGCGAACTGCTGGATCTGCTGGTGCTGCGCGGTATCGATTTACGCGGCATTGAAATTGACCCGGTCGGGCGAATCTACCTCAATTTTGCCGCTCTGCAATTTGATGCATTCAGCAGCCTGATGGCTGAAATCCGCCGTATACCCAGCGTCACCGACGTACGTACCGTGTTGTGGATGCCGTCTGAGCGTGAACACCGCGCACTCAGTGCATTGCTGGAAGCATTGCCTGAACCGGTTTTCTCGCTGGATATGAAAAGCAAAGTAGAACTGGCGAACCCGGCCAGTTGCCTGCTCTTTGCGCAGGACACCGATAAATTGCGCAATCATAACGCGGCGCAATTAATTGCCGGGTTCAATTTCCAGCGCTGGCTGGAGGGTAATCCGCAAAACTCGCATAACGAACATGTCGTTATTGGTGGGCAAAACTTCCTGATGGAGATCACGCCTGTTCATCTGGAGGGCGAAACGGGCGAGCCGGTGTTAATCGGCGCCGTTGTCATGCTCCGTTCAACCATCCGTATGGGGCGGCAGCTTCAGAATCTTAGTCAGCAGGATGTTGGCGCATTTAGCCAGATAGTTGCCGTGAGCCAGAAAATGCGTCAGGTTGTGGAACAGGCGCGCAAACTGGCGACCCTGACTGCGCCCTTGCTGATCACCGGCGATACCGGTACTGGTAAAGATTTACTGGCTCATGCCTGCCACCTTGCCAGCCCGCGCGCAAGCAAACCGTACCTGGCATTGAATTGTGCCTCCATTCCCGAAGAGTCGGTCGAAAGTGAGCTTTTTGGGCATGCACCAGAAGGTAAAAAAGGCTTTTTCGAGCAGGCAAACGGCGGTTCGGTACTGCTGGATGAGATTGGCGAAATGTCGCCGCGTATGCAGGTAAAATTGCTGCGTTTTCTTAACGATGGCACCTTCCGCCGCGTGGGTGAGGATCATGAAGTTCACGTCGATGTGCGGGTCATTTGCGCCACACAGCGCAATCTGGTGGAGCTGGTGCAAAAGGGGCTGTTCCGCGAAGATCTTTACTACCGGCTTAATGTGTTGACGTTAAATCTGCCGCCGTTGCGCGAGCGTCCTCAGGATATTATGCCGTTGACCGAACTGTTTGTGGCCCGCTTTGCCGATGAGCAGGGGGTGCCGCGCCCGAAACTCTCTCAGGATCTGTTACCGTTGCTGAGCCGTTACGGATGGCCCGGCAATGTGCGTCAGTTGAAAAACGCTATTTATCGCGCGTTAACCCAGCTGGAAGGTTATGAATTACGTGCGCAGGATATTCTGTTACCCGATTACGATGCCACCACTGCGCCGGTCGGCGAAGAGGCGATGGAAGGGTCGCTGGATGATATTACCAGCCGCTTTGAGCGCTCGGTACTGACCCAACTTTATCGCAGCTATCCCAGCACGCGTAAGCTGGCGAAACGTCTTGGCGTTTCACATACCGCGATTGCCAATAAGCTCCGCGAATATGGGTTGAGCCATAAGAAAAGTGAAGAATAAGAAAAGCCTCCGTATGGAGGCTTTTTCATATCGGCAATGCAATCCGCTGAGCGGCGCACAATTAGCCTTTCAGGGATTCCAGCGCGGCGGCGTAATCCGGTTCGTTGGTGATTTCATTCACGAGGTGGCTGAAAACCACGTTGTCATTCTCATCAATAACGACCACTGCGCGCGCAGCCAGACCTTTCAGCGCGCCTTCCGCAATACCCACGCCGTAATCGGCAAGGAATTCCGGGTTACGCAGCGTGGAGAGGGTGATCACATTGCCCAGGCCTTCAGCGCCGCAGAAGCGGGATTGTGCAAACGGCAGATCGGCAGAGATACACAGCACGACCGTATTGTTCATTTCGGTCGCCAGTTGGTTGAATTTGCGCACGGACGCGGCGCAGACGCCGGTGTCGATGCTCGGGAAAATGTTCAGTACTTTACGTTTGCCAGCAAACTGGGCCAGTGTGACGTCAGACAGATCTTTAGCCACCAGGGTAAAAGCTTTGGCTTTGCTACCAACCTGCGGAATGGCGCCTGCAACGGGAACCGGGTTGCCCTGGAAATGAACGAGTTGTGACATAGATATCTTCCTGTTTACAAATAGTTAACGTCGCCGCTAGTGTATGCCATCCGCAGAGATCACGGCAAACCAATTTTCGTATCTATACTGATTTACAGTGCGGCAGAGGAGTGAAGAATGCGAAACGTCAAAATTTACGAGGAAACCTGGCCGCTACATACGCCATTCGTGATTTCGCGCGGCTCCCGCGATGAAGCGCGGGTGGTGGTGGTTGAACTGGAAGAGGAGGGTATCAAGGCGGTTGGCGAGTGCACGCCCTATCCGCGATATGGCGAGAGCGAAGCCTCGGTGATGGCGCAAATTATGACGATCGTGCCACAGCTGGAAAACCATCTCAGCCGCGAAACGTTGCAAACGCTGCTCCCGCCTGGCGCAGCGCGTAATGCGGTTGATTGCGCCCTGTGGGATCTGGCCGCACGCAAAGCCAACACGTCGCTGACGCGCTATGCGGGTGTGACGTTGCCTGAAACCGTGACCACGGCGCAAACCGTCGTAATTGGCACACCGGAGCAGATGGCCGCCAGTGCGGCAGCGCTGAGTGAAAAAGGAGCGCGGCTGCTGAAAGTGAAACTGGATGACCATTTGATCAGCGAGCGACTGGTGGCGATACGGGCCGCTGCGCCGCACGCGACCCTGATTGTCGATGCCAATGAAGCCTGGCACAGCGAAGGGCTGGCGGCGCGCTGCCAGTTACTGGCGGATCTGGGCGTTGCCATGCTGGAGCAACCGCTGCCTGCAGGCGAGGATGATGCTCTTGCCAATTTTATCCATCCATTGCCGATTTGTGCCGATGAAAGCTGCCATACGCGGGAGAGCCTGAGCGCATTACACGGGCATTATGAAATGGTCAATATCAAACTGGATAAAACCGGCGGGCTTACCGAAGCCCTGGCGTTAGCCCGTGAGGCATCAGCGCAAGGCTTCGGTTTAATGCTGGGGTGTATGATTTGTACGTCTCGCGCCATCGCGTCCGCTTTACCGCTGGCGAATCAGGTTCGTTTTGCCGATCTTGATGGTCCCACCTGGCTGGCAGTGGATGTTGAGCCGGCATTACATTTCACCACCGGCGAGCTTCATCTGTGAGGATCCCAGTGCAGCAGGGAGGTCATTGCGTGCAGATAGCGCTCACTGGCCTCATCAGCGGAGATCGGCGGAAATTCCACGGTAATGCAGGGCAGGTCGATATCCCCACACCAACTGCCAAACGAGCCGGGTGTGTCATAACCCACGCTGGTGACTAGCGGCAGTGAAAATTGCTCCGCCAGCCATTGCCCAAGCGCACTTTCGCGCGGATCTTCCACACACGCCAGCGGATCATGAAAAGTCACCACCCACGCAGGGTGAACGCGATGAATCAGCTGGCATAACGCCTGCGTTTCTGGTTCTGAGCCGGGTTTCTCCCCAGTGAACAACACCACATCACGCGCATCTGCGGCGCTATTCCAGCGATACACCGTTTCACCGGCTTTCCAGTTCGCCGCAGGAAAGTTGCGGTTGAGGTCGACGCCGTTGGCGTTAGCCCGCAGGCCAAGCTGGCATCCATCGGGGTTGACCGCCAGTACGACATGATGGTGGCGCAATTCAGGTGCCAGCGTACGCAGCGCACAGGAGAGGGCGACGACGGAGGCATTCTCATCACCGTGCGTGCCGGCAATGATCAGCCCGCTTTCGCGCGTGGCGATCGGTGCCGGAAACCACAGCAGCGGCGCGCCTAAAAGGGAACGGCCATATTGTTCCTGACCCGCAGGAAAAGCACCGCGTTGCGGACGTGGACGTGTGGCAGGCATAAGCTTCCTTATTCTGTCGTGTGCGTATAACAAGTGTTGAGCATAAAGCGGGGCGGGGCAAATCATGCCATGTGCGTTAAATTATTGTCTATCTTCAATGTTTAGGTCCCCATTATTTGCATTCCACCGTGTTAAAACAAATAATTACCGCATATTCCGCCGGGAATGACACATCACAAGGGGATCTCATGACGCTTCGACTTTCTACGCTAAGCTGCACGCTGTGGCTGTGCGGTTTTTCTTCTGTTTCGCTGGCTGCGGATGTCCCTGCCGGTACGCAACTCGCGGCAAAGCAGGAACTGGTTCGCCATATCAAAGATGAGCCAGCAACACTGGATCCGGCAAAGGCTGTCGGATTGCCGGAAATTCAGGTGATCCGCGATCTGTATGAAGGGCTGGTCAATCAGAACGAGAAGGGTGAAATTGTTCCCGGTGTGGCAACGAAATGGCAAAGTAATGATAACCGGGTCTGGACGTTTACCCTGCGCGAAGAGGCGAAATGGTCCGATGGTACGCCTGTTACAGCACAAGATTTTGTGTATAGCTGGCAGCGTTTAGTTGATCCCAAAACCACGTCCCCTTTTGCCAGCTTTGCGGCGCTGGCCGGTATCAGCAATGCGAAAAACATCAGCGAAGGGAAAGCGGCACCAGACAAATTGGGTGTTAGCGCAGTGGATGCCCATACGCTGCGAGTGCAACTGGATAAACCCGTTCCCTGGTTTCCGAGCTTAGCCGCCAGTTTTGCCTTTTACCCGGTGCAGAAAGCAAATGTTGAAAGCGGCGCAGAGTGGACGCGGCCAGGCAAGCTTGTGGGTAATGGCGCGTATCAACTGGTCGATCGTGTTGTGAACGAAAAACTGGTTTTCGAGCCGAATAAACACTATTGGGATAATGCGAAGACGGTGATTCAGAAGGTCACCTTTGTGCCGATTAATCAGGAGTCGGCGGCGACCAAGCGTTATCTGGCGAACAATGTTGATATTACGGAATCTTTCCCGAAAAACCTCTATCAAAAACTGTTGAAGGATATTCCGGGGCAGGTCTATACCCCGCCACAGCTAGGTACCTATTATTATGCGTTTAACACCCAGAAAGGGCCGACCGCCGATCCACGTGTCCGCCTGGCACTGAGCATGACCATTGATCGGCGGATCATGGCGGAAAAAGTGCTGGGCACCGGTGAAAAACCGGCATGGCGCTTTACCCCGGATGTTACGGCAGGGTTTGAACCCCAGCCTTCGCAGTTAGAGCACATGAGCCAGGCGGAGTTGAACGCGCAGGCAAAAACGTTGTTGCAGGCGGCGGGTTATGGCCCGCAGCGACCGCTGAAACTGACGCTGCTCTATAACACGTCGGAAAACCATCAGAAAATAGCGATTGCGGTGGCCTCAATGTGGAAACAAAACCTGGGGGCCGATGTGAAATTACAGAATCAGGAGTGGAAAACCTATATCGACAGTCGTAACAGTGGCAATTTTGACGTGATCCGGGCGTCATGGGTCGGGGATTATAATGAGCCCTCAACTTTCCTGTCGGTATTAACCTCAACCAGCAGCAGCAATATTGCGCGGTTTAACGATGCGGCATATGACAAGGTGATGAACCAGGCGGCACTGGAAACCAGCGCCAAAGCGCGCAATGCAGATTATAACGAAGCAGAGCACATCATTGCGGAAAAAGCCCCGATAGCGCCGATTTACCAGTACAGTAACGGCCGTTTAATCAAACCCTGGCTGAAGGGGTATCCGATCAATAACCCTGAAGATGTGGCTTACACGCGAACCATGTATTTGCTGAAACATTGATAAAAAAATCCCCTTACATCACGGGAGGTAAGGGGAAACTCATTGATTACGGAATGGTTCCTGTCTTAGCAGGAGTACATTAATTTTACTTAAGGAATGTGAAGGCACAATGGAGGAAATAAGGAGACGAAGCGCGGGAGACGCGCTATCGGCGTGCCCTGGCCGAAAAAAAGCCCGCTTCATGAGCGGGCAAAAAATACTGGAAGCAATGTGAGCAATGTCGTACTGAATACTTGACTGATTCACTCAGGTATTCAGTGTTGAGAAAGATAATCTTTATCATTTAAATCTGCAACCCCTTTTTTATGTGGACGCTTATTTTTGCGGTCACACCCGGTCAAAAGGCGCGTGCTTTACGATTTTGGTCAAAAAACGAGCATTCGGCTGTGATATAATAATGTCGTTTTCATCACAAAAGAGGACGTTATGGAGAGTGAATTGAACCCCACCCAACTGGCGATTGAGTATCTTCGTCGTGACAAAAGTGCACTCACCCCGGCCGAGTATCTTAAAAAACTCAAACAACTCAGGCTGGAGTTCGAAGATTTACTGACGTTGTCGCATATTGAACTGAAAGAAGAGATTGATCTCGCCTGGCGTTTGGGTATCCACTAACGCGCGAAGCACAGAGAAACGATGCGCCCACCAGGGGCGCTTTTTTTTGCCTGCTTTCAGGCGGCCAGCACCTGATTGCGGCCATTATTCTTCGCGCGGTATAACGCTTCATCCACCCGTTTAAACAGTGCATCCAGACTTTCATTCTGCATATGGCGCGCCACGCCAATGCTGACGGTTATGCCTGGCAGGCCCGACATGCTGATGCTGGCAACAGCGAGACGTACACGTTCGGCAATCTCAAGCGCCGCCTCGAGCGTGGTGTGCGGCAACAGCAACAGAAATTCCTCACCACCCCAACGGAACACATAATCGCCACTTCGACTGCCTGACTCCAGCGTGCGAGCAAGTTCAATCAGAACCTCATCGCCGCGTTGATGGCCGAACCGATCGTTGATCTGTTTAAAGTGGTCGGTATCCACCAGCAACAAGCTGAAGTCCAGCGCGGTGGGTAAGATTTGTTCAGTCAGGTGGTAAAATTGTCGACGGTTTAACAAACCGGTGAGTGCATCGCGGTGCGCAGCGTACTCCAGTTCCTGTTCCAGCCGTTTTTGTTCAGTAATATCGTGAATAATGCACAGCATCAGGCGCTCGCCGTAGATTTCAATAGGGCCTGCGTAAGTCTGCACATGTCGTGTCGACCCATCGGCAAGACGATGTACAAAATTAAGTGGCTTATGCCCACCCGGCAGACGGGCAATCTCTGACATCACCGGAAGTATGCTGCGCCCGAGAGTATTAATCTCCCAGGTGTGTTTCTGGCACATCTCTTCACGGTCGTATCCATAAAATTGCAAAGCGGCGAGGTTGGCATCCACAATCTGCCCATCATGTACGGGATCGATGAGCAGCATCGGTGCGGAGGTAGTGTAAAAGAAGCGGGCGTAAAACCCTTGTTTACGCGGCTGATACCCTGCTGCACGCGCCAGTTTGGGCATCGGGGGAACAGTACGGTAGATACCTTCAAAGATCAAAACGTCGCCGACATCATCAAGCCTACGTAGCGAAGCCCGGCAGCTCAGCGGCGTTTCTTCATTCTTCGGGCCGATGCTCCAGACTTCAACCACTTCGTCCTGATTCTCTAAACCCGGAAGATACATCGAAAGGCTTCGTTGCGCATAAGCAGAATACGTACCGTTACGCATGTCGCCAAGACTACGGCCAGCGGATAATTTTTTTGCCTGTTTGTTGGCAAACAGCACGGTTTCGCTCTCGGGGACGATCACCCAGACCGGGGTGTCGAGAATATCCAGCGCCTGCAGGTGAAGTTTCAGCATCGCAACTCCCGTTATCGCACACGTTGCCAGCGCGCTGCTGACAGAAAATCGTGGCAATTGAATGGCTTCATTGCAACATAACCGAAAAGCGTACACTTATGCAGGCTTTTTTTGTGACACATCTGCACATTCGAGCGATAAGGCGAATGCGTTTTGGTGCAGGAGTGCAGAAACTTTTTCCACCGGGAGCGGGCGGGCAAACAGGAACCCCTGCATGAGCGCGCAGCCCATATTTGTTAGCAGTACATGCTGTTCCTGCGTTTCAATCCCTTCTGCGACGACATGCATATTCATGGAGTGGGCGATGTCGATGATAGTAGAGACAATTTTAACGTTACGGCTGTTGTCACGAATATCTTTGACAAAGCTTTTATCGATCTTCAGTTCGGTTGCAGGGAGTTTTTTTAACATCAGCATATTGGAATAACCCGTGCCAAAATCATCAATAGCAACCGTCATCCCCAACGCTGAAAACTGATTTAATAACTGCACGCTGCGATCAAGGTTTTTGAGCGCGGTATTTTCGGTGATCTCAAGCGTTAATTGGCGAGGGTCAATCTGATAACGCGTCAGTGCGTCCGTAATCTGATCGTAGAGATCATGCTGTTCGAACTGCGTCGGGGAGATATTAATGGCCAGTTTCAGATGCGAGAACCCCTGGCTGTTCCACTTGTGCAATTGCCGACAGGCAGCATCAATCACCCAGTGGCCCACCGAAATCATTAACCCTGTTTTTTCCAACAGCGGCAGAAACACGCCAGGTAGAAGGATCCCTTGTTGTGGATGACGCCAGCGCAACAGGGCTTCGAAACCACAAAGTGTGTGGCCGGGCGCTGTATATTGGGGTTGATACCAGAGTTCAAACTGGTCACGGGCCAGGGCCTGCGACAAGTCCTGTAAAAAGAGGGGAGCATGCGTGGTCTTTTGGATCATCAATGCGTGATAGACGGCCCAGCCGTTGCGTCCTTCCTGTTTGACACTGTACATCGCCGTGTCGGCTGCCAGTTTCAGTTCATGCGCCGTATCGCCGTGGAGCGGGAAAGAGCTTACCCCAGCGCTCAGCGAGACGTTAATGACATGGCTAAGCTCATAAAACGGATGCTGGATGGTCTTCACCAGCCGCCGCATCAACACATCGATCTCGGCCTCGTTGGTTTCGGGCACCAGCAACGTAAACTCATCGCCCCCGAGTCGAGCTAGCGTCATCTTTTCACTCAGGCAGGCGGAAAGCCGCCCGGCAACAGCAACCAGCAAACGATCGCCAATATGATGCCCCCAGGCATCGTTCACCAGTTTGAAGCGATCCAAATCCATATATATCAGCGCAAAGGTGGTTTGCTTCTCTTTCGCCTGATTGAGGCAAACGTCCAGGAGATTGTCGAATTGCACCCTGTTGGCCAGCCCGGTGAGCGCATCGTAATGCGCTTGTTTTTCCAGCTGCTGGTTAAGCTGGCGCAGGCTATCGGTCAGACGGGTGGTACGCAGTTGAGAGTCAATCATCGAGATAAACAGCATGATGCCGAAAATAACCAGCGTGGTGGTGGAAACCCACAATGACAGACCCAGTTCACCGACACCGTTGTGCATTAAATGCATGGCATCGCTGCGCACGATAATACCGGAGCCATCGTTGCTGAATTTGGCCGCGCTCATACCGGTGTAGTGCATCGCACAGATAGAAACGCCCATGATAAAGGCGGCAAATACGCGATTGATAAACACGCCATGATGATTTTTTCGCAGACTAAAAGCCAGCCATAACGCCACACCGGCACTGATGAAAGCAATCACAATGGACAGGATAATCCGGTTCAGGTCCCAGTAAATGGTAACAAATCCCATCATCGCCGCCATACCAAGATAATGCATAGAGACAACGCCCGTACTGAGTAGTAGCGTGGCAAGCAGTAGGCGTCGCCAGGGAAGGTGGTTGCCATTGACAGCAAGGTTGATCGATAGCGTGGAAGCCAGCAGCGCAATCATAAAAGCGAGCAGCATTAATTGCAGATCGTAATGCATAATCATCGGCATTTTCATCGCCAGCATACCGACGAAATGCATCGACCAGATCCCCATGCCGAGTGTTGCTCCGCCGGAAATGCGCCAGAAAAGGGCCACTTTTGGTTCAGAAGCGGTAACTTTTCCTGCGCTATCCAAAGCCACAAAAGAAGCAATGAAAGCCACTAAAAAAGAAATACCGATAAGAATTGGGTCCCACGAAACATAGAGCATCATGCAATCCACACAGGCAAAAGTTGTTAACTAATCCTGGCACTAATTTTAGCAGCTAACCTGATGAAATTAATGATTGAGCTGGTTTTATTATTGCAGGTGCGAATTAACTTAATCGGGAAATAACAATAATTATCGGCCGCAAAAACCATAACATTAAATAAAACGTACAAATTTATCTATTAAATTATAGCGTGTGAATAAACCAGAGGTTTTTATTATAATCTATATGATATATTTTATTCTCTGCTGGTGTTGATGTGGTGTTTTGTATTTCTCAACACCAAGATAAATTTATTATCCAGAATTTTATTCTGATATTTTATTTTTTGTTGTTATATAACATCAAAAACTAGGGCTTATCAGTTTAGTCGTGTAAACGTACAATGCTGATGCTATAAGGATCATATCCCTCCGTGGCGTTTTCGTTGGTGTCATTATGTTAAAGAATATTAGCGTTCGAACCTTTATTATTTCTTTCATGTTGGTTACGTTTATTATCATGGAAGGGTTAGTGATCTTTATCTCAAAAAATAGCGCACTTATTATTGCCCATAGCGTGATTTCACTCTCAGCGTTAGGGTTTCTCTGGTTATATATGACGCATTATTTAGTCACGCCGATTAACACTGTGAAAAAAAGTATCGAAGAGGTAACCTCCGGAAATCTCTCAATTACTATTCCGGAATTTGGTAATAACTGCGCCGGTCGCCTGATTCCTGGCATTAACAGCCTGGCTAATAGTATTGCGCATCTGGTTAAAGAAATCCGTTCCTCATCTGACTCTGCACTGGAACTGTCGGCCCAGCTTGCGGCACGAAGTGCCGATCTGTCAGTGAAAACTGAACAGCAGTCCGCGGCACTGGTGCAAACCGCCTCCAGTATGGAACAGATGGCATCGAGCACCAAAAATAACGCCGACAATACCCGGCTCGCCAGTACCCGTGCGAAAGATGCCTCCTCCTGTGCGATGAAGGGCGGGAATTTAATGGGGCAGGTGGCGAAGAATATGCAGTCCATCACTGACTGCGCCGATCAGATGACAGAAATCATCTCAATTATTGATGGCATTGCTTTCCAGACCAATATTCTGGCGCTCAACGCGGCGGTTGAAGCTGCGCGCGCAGGGGATCACGGCAAAGGATTCTCGGTGGTGGCGGGCGAAGTTCGTACACTGGCGCACCGCAGCGCCGAAGCAGCAAAAAACATTAAGACACTGATTGCTGTGACCACTAGTAACGTCACCCAGGGGGCGACGGTGGTCGGCGAGGCAGAGCAAAATATGCATGACATCGTATCCGGCGCGACGGTCGTCAGCAAACTGATGGATGAGATTGCCGTCACAACCCTTGAGCAGGAAAAAGGCATTTCGCAAATCACCCTGGCGCTGGCGGAGCTGGAACAAGTAACGCAGAGCAACGTAACGATGGTGGATGAGCTTGCCGGCTCGTCGGATACGCTGCAGCACCAGGTGGAGGAGTTGCAAAAACGCACCGGAAAATTCCGCATTGCAGGGGATACCGTCGCGAATCGTCCTGCGACGAATGCAGTCGCAGACAAACGCAGCGCACGGCTGGCAACCGCTCCGGCGCTGGGCAGCCAGGAGGGTTACTGGCACTCCTTCTGAATACAGGCCATTTCATACGGCCCGGGAAACCGGGCTTTTTGTTTTGTGCAAAAATTTGTTAATAAATTCAGCGTGATGATTGCTTAACGCCCCGGCATAGCTAGACTGACAACAATGACAGGCTGATTGTGGAGGGGCTGTGGAAGCGCTAACAGGAACGGATGTGAAAGTCCCGGATGCGGTCTTTGCATGGCTGCTGGATGGTAAAGGCGGCGTCAAACCGCTGGAAGACAGTGATGTGATCACGGCGCAAACGCCGTGCTGGGTGCATTTAAACTATACCAATGCGGAAAGTGCCCAGTGGCTGGCGTCGACACCGGTGTTGCCGAACACTGTGCGTAATGCCTTGTCGGGGGAAAGTTTGCGGCCCAGAGTGAGCCGGATGGGTGAGGGCACGCTGATCACGCTGCGCTGTATTAACGGCAGTACCGATGAACGGCCAGATCAACTGGTTGCTGTGCGCCTCTATATGGATGAGCGGATGATCGTTTCCACGCGTCAGCGCAAAGTGCTGGCGCTTGATGATGTGGTGAGCGAACTGGAAGAGGGTACAGGGCCGGTCGATTGTGGTGGCTGGCTGGTCGACGTTTGCGATGCATTGACCGATCACGCTAGTGAGTTTATTGAATCGTTACATGACCGGATTATCGATCTCGAAGATGACCTGCTCGATCAGCAAATTCCGCCGCGCGGAATTCTGGCTTTGCTGCGTAAACAATTGATCGTTATGCGCCGTTATATGGCGCCCCAGCGCGATGTGTTCGCCCGTCTCGCCAGTGAACGGTTACCATGGATGAGCGATGATCAGCGTCGCCGTATGAAAGATATCGCTGAACGGCTGGGACGCGGGCTGGATGAAATCGATGCCTGTATTGCCCGAACGGCAGTCATGACCGACGAGATCACCCAAGTGATGCAGGAATCTCTCGCACGTCGCACTTACACCATGTCGCTAATGGCGATGGTTTTTTTGCCCAGTACCTTTTTAACCGGTTTATTCGGCGTGAATCTGGGCGGGATCCCAGGCGGTGGATGGCACCTTGGCTTCTCGATTTTTTGCCTGATGTTGGTTGTGTTGATCGGTGGTGTTACCTGGTGGTTGCGGCGCAGTAACTGGCTGTAAAATTTAACGTTTTTAACAAAAAATGAACATAAAAACGCCATCTAACTTGCGCCAGGTCAATATATGACATACCTATTCAGGGCAATATTTCTCTCGCAGGTGAATGCAACGTCAAGCGATGGGCGTTGCGCTCCATATTGTCTTACTTCCTTTTTTGAATTACTGCATAGCACAATTGATTCGTACGACGCCGACTTAATGAGTCGGCTTTTTTTTGCCTCTGCGCCGTGAGCTTCTACCTTTAAGGTGTGTCTCATGATTATGGAGGTCAACATGTCCGCTCTCACTTTGTTCATTCCTGTCGATTCTTTACCCCCAGACCCGGTTCCGGTCGACCCGGTGCCTGTGCCCGATCCGATCCCCCGTCCGCAGCCATTGCCGGACCCGCCGCCGGATGAAGAACCGATTAAATTGTCGCGTTAGCCGGGCAGATCTGAGAGGATACGCGCCTGCTGAACGTCAGCCTTTTTATCGCGAGAAAATATTGTGACCGCTTTTACCACCTTGTCCGCTCTGCCCGCAGCCCAGATCGCTAACCTTAACGAACTGGGCTATCTCACCATGACGCCCGTACAGGCTGCCGCGCTGCCCGCTATTCTCGCCGGTAAGGATGTCCGCGTGCAGGCGAAAACCGGGAGCGGTAAAACGGCAGCGTTTGGCCTCGGTTTATTGCAGCACATTGACGCCAGCCGTTTTCAGACTCAGTCGCTGGTACTTTGTCCGACGCGTGAACTGGCCGATCAGGTTGCCAGTGAACTGCGCCGACTGGCCCGTTTTATGCCCAACATTAAGGTGCTGACATTATGTGGCGGGCAACCTTTCGGTGCACAGCGCGATTCGCTGCAACATGCTCCGCACATTATTGTCGCCACGCCGGGGCGTCTGCTGGATCATCTGCAAAAAAGCACGGTATCACTGGAGAACCTGCAAACGCTGGTGATGGATGAAGCCGATCGGATGCTGGACATGGGCTTTAGCGACGCCATTGACGAGGTGATCCGTTTTGCTCCCGCGTCACGGCAGACGCTGCTCTTTTCTGCCACCTGGCCAGAAGCCATTGCCGCTATAAGTGGTCGCGTACAGCGTGATCCGCAAACGATTGAGATCGACACCGTGGATGCGCTGCCTGCCGTCGACCAGCACTTTTTTGAAGTCTCGCGCGGCGGGAAAATCGCGCTGCTGCAAAAATTGCTGAGTGAACATCGTCCGGCTTCCTGCGTGGTGTTTTGCAATACCAAAAAAGATTGTCAGGACGTGTGCGATGCGCTGAACGCCGCCGGGCAGGATGCGCTGGCGCTGCATGGCGATCTGGAACAACGCGATCGCGACCAGACGCTGGTGCGTTTTGCAAATGGGAGTGCACGTGTGCTGGTCGCCACAGACGTTGCTGCGCGTGGGCTGGATATCAAATCGCTGGAGCTTGTTGTGAATTACGAGCTGGCATGGGATCCGGAAGTACACGTGCACCGTATTGGCCGTACAGCGCGCGCCGGCAACAGCGGCCTGGCTATCAGTCTGGTGGCACCAGAAGAAGCACAGCGCGCTAATATCCTGAGCGAAATGCTGCAACTGACGCTGAACTGGCTGTCCGCGCCCGCGAATGTCAAACTCATTGCGCTGGAAGCCGAAATGGCCACGCTGTGCATTGACGGCGGCAAAAAAGCGAAAATGCGACCGGGTGACGTGCTGGGCGCACTGACTGGCGAAATGGGGTTTAACGGCGAAGACATTGGTAAAATCACTGTCCACCCTGCGCATGTTTATGTGGCGGTTCGTCAGAATGTGGCGCGTCAGGTATGGAAGCAGTTACAGAACGGGAAAATTAAAGGCAAAGCTTGCCGCGTGCGTTTACTGAAATAGAAATAAGCCTCTCTGATGCATTATCAGAGAGGCGGGAATTTACTTCACTTCGACAACATTGAGACGCAGAGCATCCAGCGGCGTCTCATCCTCTTCTGGCTGCCAGCCAGCAGGTTGCAGCGGGATCTCTTCGCGATCAAACGCCAAATCACCGCCGTCGACCACTTCAGAGCCATGAGTGATGCCTTTAAAGTCAAACAGGTTAATATCGCTCAGATGCGACGGCACCACATTCTGCATGGCGCTGAACATGGTTTCAATACGGCCCGGATAGCGTTTATCCCAGTCGCGAAGCATGTCGGCAATGACCTGGCGTTGCAGGTTAGGTTGCGAGCCACACAAATTACACGGAATGATCGGGAAGCCTTTCGCTTCAGAAAAGCGCTCAATGTCTTTTTCACGGCAATAGGCCAGCGGGCGAATGACAATGTGCTTGCCATCGTCGCTCATCAGCTTTGGCGGCATGCCTTTCATTTTTCCGCCGTAGAACATATTCAGAAACAGCGTTTGCAGGATATCGTCGCGGTGATGACCGAGCGCGATTTTGGTCGCACCCAGTTCAGTCGCGGTGCGATAAAGGATCCCACGGCGTAAACGAGAGCACAGTGAGCAGGTTGTTTTGCCTTCCGGGATTTTCTCTTTAACGATGCCGTAAGTGTTTTCTTCCACAATCTTATATTCCACACCGAGCGAATCGAGATACTGCGGCAGAATATGTTCCGGGAAACCAGGTTGTTTCTGGTCGAGGTTAACGGCAACCAGCGAAAAATTCACCGGCGCACTCTGTTGCAGATTGCGCAGGATCTCCAGCATGGTATAGCTGTCTTTCCCGCCGGAGAGGCAGACCATAATGCGATCGCCTTCTTCAATCATATTGAAATCGGCAATCGCTTCGCCGACATTACGGCGCAGGCGCTTTTGCAGTTTGTTCAGGTTGTATTGTTCTTTTTTGCTAACTTCTTGATTTTGCGACATGAAAAAGGCTCAATTCAGGTTTTTAGCGCCAACCGGTACGGCACCGCTGGCAGACATACGCTATTAGGGCTGGATTGTAGCAATGATTTGCCCCGGAGGCAGGATTATATCGCGATTGCTGTCTGGCGAAATACCGACGGTTCTGCCCCATAGCGCTTGCTAAACTGTCGGCTGAAGCTGGCGACCGACGTATAACCCACGCGCGCAGCGATGGATTTAATCGGGATCCGTGTTGTCATGAGTAACTGTAACGCATCGGCAATACGCGCATCCGTAATCACGGCGCTGAGGGTGGTATTTTCTGCTGCCAGGCGTCGGCGCAGGGTCGCGCCACTGATATTAAGCCGTTCTTCAATCTCCCCGGTACACCAGTGATGTGCTGGATCGCGGCTCACCATTTTGCGAATGGTCATCGCCATGCCGGGTGGCTGAATGCGTAACAGGCTGTGATGCCCCATTTCGTATAACATGAGCAACACTTCGAGCATGGCATGGAGCGCCAGCGTCCGGTGACCGGCGCGCAGTGCGTCGGACCAGCGCGACAGTGGCGCAATGAACTGGCCGATTGGCTCTGAAACCATTTTTCCGGGATCGGCGGGCGGCAACACGCCAAGCAGCAACCTGGCAGCTTCGAGTTGCTCTTCAGCAAAAAGTACGCTTAACGCCACAAACTCACCGCTGTCGCCATCGGGTTCACATTCGATAGCGATACTGCGGGCGTTAGGCAGCACCAGCATTTCGCCGGGTGAGGCGTAAAATGCCTCACCCGCTTCACGACAGCGAAAATGGCCGCGCAAAGGAAAAGCGAGCGTTGCGCCTTCCACTTCAAATTGATTCACTTGCCAGGTCTGAGTGGCCTGCAGGCAACAACAGGGGAAAGCCTTCCCGGCGCGGATCAGTGACAGCAGTCCATCCAGTATTTCTTCGGTGGTGCTCGCGTTTTCCTGTACAGCAGAAATTGTCATTAATACCTTCTTGCAGGAGGCTTACATCGCGGCGGCTTACATCGCATAGTGCAGCGCATATCCGTTCCCGCGCCGGGTGATGCTGGCCGTTGACGGCAGGTTAAAGTGCATACCGCACACAGAGAGGTTATCAGCGGACACCCGATCGAGCAGAGCGAGACGTGTTTTCGCAGCCTGTGCAGGATCAAAATCGTATGAAACGGAAACCTCAGGATGCGTTATCTGAATATGCGGGAAATGGACGATATCTCCCCAGATAAGTAGAGACGCTCGCTCATTCCCCAGCAAAAAACCGCAATGGCCTGGCGTATGACCAAACAGGGGCACGGCCTGGATCCCCGGCAATATGTCCTCCTGCCGGAAGGTCACCAGTCTGTCGTCCCAGGTATTAAACGCATGGCAAGCAATACGACTTAAGCGTTTGAAGTGCTCTGTACCGCGGGTGTACACATTTTCATCACGCCAGAAGGCGAGTTCTTTTTCATGTACCCACAGTTGCTGCACATTCGCAAAAAGCGACTTTTGCGCGGCATCAGCAACGCCGCCAATATGGTCCGGGTGGGCGTGCGTCAGCAGAAGGGTATCAATTTGCAAGGGATCAATGCCTGCGGCTGCGAGTGCGTCCTGTAACTGACCGCTGGCACCGTCATTCGCACCAGTGCCGCTGTCGATCAAAATGGTGCGACCGGCGTACTCAACCACGCAAACGTTAATATTCATTCGCGGCAGACAAGAGACGCCATTATCTGCCAGCACGCTTTCGGCGCGGTGGGCGTCAATGCCATTCAGGTTCGAGAACGATCCTTCAAGATAGCCGTCACTGATGATGGTAACGCTCAGATTACCCAGTTGCTGGCGTTGAATGGCGGGGACCTGCCAGTGTGTGCTGTGTTTCATCCTGTTCCTTACTCTGTTTTCATAACATCCCATTGATCATGGAGACAGCGTAACGAAAACAGCCGCGCGGCGTTGCTCATCATGGTGCGTTTTGCGCTCATCTGACAGCGATTCAGGCGACTTTTCTTTCCGGGAATTTGTCTTTCACCACGCCATCATAAAAACGGCCTTTGGAGACAACGGTTAAAAAAACGGAAAAAATCCGCTCCGGAACGCCGTGATACTGATAAATGCTTCGGTCGTGAAAACGAATTTCCAGCACGCGGCTCAGCGTGTCGTAACCCACAGAAGCAATACGTGACGATGTAACGGGATGATGAAGCATGATGATCGCTCCTGATAAACGGCCGGAAGGAGGATTATCAGTCAGCTTACCGGCGCTGTCATGCGAAATACGTGCGTTAAAAAAGCCACCGTGGCTGACCGGTGGCTTTTTACGCAAGGCAATTACTCTGCCTGGCTTTTCTCCGCTTTTCCCGCCAGTTGGGCGAGGAAATCGTAGCGTTTTTGCAGATCCGCTGCGGCATCTTTCCACAGCTGTTCGGCCACATCCGGCTGCTGCGCATTCAGTCGGCGGAAGCGTTGCTCATTGAGCAGTGTCTCCGCCAGCGCATCAGACGGCGAACGAGAGTCCAGCGCCAGCGGAATTTTGCCTTCCTCTTCGCGACGCGGGTCGTAGCGGTACAGCGGCCAGAATCCGGTGGCGGTGAGCTGGCGCATCTGATCGTGGCTTAGCGCTAAATCGTAGCCGTGTTCTTCGCAGGGGCTGTAGGCAATGATCAGCGACGGTCCCGGGTACGCTTCCGCTTCCTGGATAGCCTTAACCGTCTGGTTAAGCTGCGCCCCCAGCGAAATTTGCGCCACATAGACATGCCCGTACATCATCATGCTGACGCCGAGATCTTTCCGCGCTTTACGTTTACCGTGCTCCCCAAACTTGGTCACTGCGCCCAGCGGGGTAGCTTTCGATGCCTGGCCGCCGGTATTTGAGTAGCACTGGGTATCGAGCACCAGAATATTGACGTTCTCTGTCAGGCTCATCACATGATCCAGACCGCCAAAACCGATATCGTACGCCCAGCCATCGCCACCAATCAGCCAGATCGATTTCTCGACCAGCGCATCGGCATCGGTCAGCAGTTGCTGCGCACCGTCCACTGTCGCCAGAGCCTGGCGTAACTGCGCAACCTGCTCACGGCGCGCTTCTGGGGTAGCATCCGCATGCAGCGCCTCAAGCAGCGATGCCGGAATGTGTTCAGCAAACGCATCCACCAGTCGCATAACGCGCAGGCGATGCTGATCCACACTGAGACGGAACCCTAAACCAAACTCAGCGTTATCTTCAAACAGTGAGTTCGCCCATGCCGGACCGCGGCCATTGCCATCTGTAGTATAAGGTGTGGAAGGGAGGTTACCGCCGTAGATCGACGAACACCCCGTCGCGTTCGCAATCATCATGCGGTCACCGTACAACTGCGTAAGCAGTTTAATGTAGGGTGTTTCGCCACAGCCGGAGCAAGCCCCGGAGTACTCAAACAAGGGCGTAATCAGTTGCGAGGTACGGATATCAATGCGCTCCAGCGCGCTGCGATCGATTTCCGGCAGCGAGAGGAAGAAATCATAATTCGTTTTCTCCTCCTCGACGTGCTCAAGGCGCGACATCATATTGATCGCCTTAATTTCCGGGTTCTGGCGATCTTTTGCCGGACACACTTCCACGCACAGATTACAGCCGGTGCAATCTTCCGGCGCGACCTGCAACACGTATTTTTGTCCGCGCATATCGCGGGATTTCACATCCAGCGAATGCAGACTGCCCGGCGCGCTTGCCATCGCGTCTGGCGATACCACTTTCGCGCGAATGGCTGAATGCGGGCAGGCAGCAACACAGTGATTACACTGGGTGCATAACGTCTCTTTCCAGATCGGGATTTCTTCGGCGATGTTGCGTTTTTCCCATCGGGTGGTGCCAACGGGCCACGTTCCATCTGGCGGTAGTGCAGAGACGGGCAGCGCATCGCCCAGCCCTGCTAACATGGCGGCCGTTACCGTCTTGACAAAATCCGGGGCGGCGTCGGCAACCACTGGCGGGCGATGCGCGCTGTTGGTATTTACCTCCGCCAGCGGAACGTTGAATAACGACTCTCGCGCGAGCGCGAGCGCCTGCCAGTTGCGCTCAACCAACTCCTGGCCTTTACTGCTGTAACTTTTGGCGATAGCACCTTGCAGCGCTACCAGCGCGCTCTCGCCGGGTAAGACCTGAGTAAGATGGAAGAACGCCATCTGCATTACGGTATTGATACGCGCGCCCAGCCCGCATTCACGGGCGATTTTCGCCGCGTTAATCACGTAGAAGCGGGCTTTTTTCTGGTTCAGCACCGCCTGGACTTCCTGTGGCAGGCGCGACCATACTTCATCGGCACTGTAAGGGGTGTTGAGGAGGAAGACGCCGCCAGGTTTCAGGCGTTCAGCCATTTGGTATTTGTCGATAAACTGCAACTGATGGCAGCCAACGAAATCCGCCTGAGATATCAGATAGGCCGAATTAATCGGCTGCTCGCTAACCCGTAAATGCGATACGGTCAGCCCCCCGGCTTTCTTCGAGTCATAGACAAAATAGCCCTGCGCGTACCACGGGGTTGCATTACCGATGATCTTGATGTTGTTCTTGGTTGCCGAGACGCTACCGTCGCTGCCCAGGCCGTAAAAGAGTGCTTCCAGTTTGGCGCGAGATGGCAGGGTGTTTTCCGGTAGCGGTAGCGAAAGATGGGTTACGTCATCGTAAATACCGACAGTAAAACGGGGCCTGGGTTTTTCAGCGCGTAATTCATTAAAGACCGCCAGCACGCATTCCGGGCCAAATTCTTTGGAAGACAACCCATAACGCCCACCAATCACTCGGGGCAAGGTTTCGCGTTTGCCATGATTAAACGCTTCCGCCAATGCAGTCATCACATCCAGATAGAGCGGTTCTGCCTGAGCGCCCGGCTCTTTGGTGCGATCCAGTACTGCAACAGTACGTGCGCTTTCCGGCAGTACCGAGAGCAGATGCGCCGCACTGAAGGGGCGGTAAAGACGGACTTTCAGCACACCGACTTTTTCGCCTCGCGTGAGTAATTCATCTACCACTTCTTCGCAGGTACCGATGGCGGAACCCATCAATACTATGACGCGATCCGCCTGCGGATGACCGTAATACTCGAACGGGCGGTATTGGCGCCCGGTAGCTGCGGCAAAATCGTTCATCGCCTGTTCAACGTGATCGTAAACGGCGTTGTACCACGGGTTAGTGGCTTCGCGGGACTGGAAGTAAGTATCCGGGTTGGCTGAGGTGCCCCGGATCACCGGGTGTTCCGGGTTAAGAGCCCGGGCGCGATGCGCGTCAATCTCCGGCTGCGGCAGTAGCTCGCGGATCGTGTCATCCGCCAGCGGCACAATTTTATTGATTTCATGTGAAGTGCGGAACCCATCAAAGAAATGAATAAAAGGTACCCGGCTTTTCAACGTCGCAATGTGCGATATCAGCGCAAAGTCCTGTGCTTCCTGCACACTGCTGGCGGCCAGCATGGCACAACCGGTCTGGCGCACCGCCATCACATCCGAATGGTCGCCAAAAATGGATAAGGCGTGCGTGGCCACCGTACGGGCAGCGACATGCAGAACAAACGGGGTCAATTGACCGGCCAGCTTGTACAGCGTTGGGATCATCAGCAGCAAGCCCTGCGATGAGGTAAAAGAAGTGGAGAGGGCGCCGGTCTGCAACGCGCCATGTACAGTAGCGATAGCACCGGCTTCGGACTGCATCTCCACCACGCGGGGAACATCACCCCAGACGTTTTTCAGGCCGTTGCCAGCCCAGGCGTCTGCCTGCTCCGCCATCGTCGAACTTGGGGTAATCGGGTATATGGCGATAACTTCACTGGTACGAAATGCCACTGAGGCAACCGCACCATTACCGTCAATCGTGATCATAGAAAACCCTTACATTGCTCAAAAGTAGAGACCCATAAGACTGCTACGAGCCTTGTAATTATCTCTCTATTTTAGCAAAGCGCCTGCGGAGCAATTTTCGCTTTTGTGTCCTCAGACATAACGGTAATCAATGAATTGCGATTTTCAGAGTGGGACTGGCGTCAGTAAAGCGCAAGAAAATGTTGCTGTGTCGCATAAAGAGGTGTTTCAGCTCTCGACGTATTGCGCTGCGCTGCCTATTATGCATGGGTTTCGCGTTATTTAGCGCTAGTGCCATTTAGGGTGAGGGGAAGAGGAATGCGAGCTGCTTTTTGGGTAGGATGTGCCGCGCTGATGTTATCAGCATGCAGTAATAATGAACCGGTTCAACAGGCCACTGCCGCGCACGTTGCGCCGGGGCTGAAAGCAGCGATGTCCAGCGGTGGACAGGCGAATTGCGCCATGATCGGCGGCTCCCTCTCCGTTGCCCGTCAGCTTGATGGTTCAATGATGGGCATGTGCGCTTTACCCAATGGCAAACGCTGTACCGAACAGTCGCTTGCCACCGGAAGTTGCGGCAGCTATTAAGCTTTTTTCGCGCGTTTGTAAACTAACGTCTGATCGGCGGTCGCCAGCGTCAGCTGATCGTCGGTAAGATCGACCTGCGCGCCGTTGCTCAGCATCGCATTAATGGTGTGATCCAGCGCGTTACGCTGCGGCTCGGCGCACAGCATCATCGTCATTCCCATATGTTTCACGGTCAACGCGCCGCCAGAAAGTTTGCCCTGGCCAGTAAAACCGTTACACATTTTTCCTGCAACGCGCAGGTCGCTATCAAAGCTGATTTCTGGCTGCTGCCCGGTTAACTGCAGTGCCTGTCCATTGACGCTTTCCAGCACAAAACGCTGGTTTTCCAGCTGCTCAGGTTTCAGGGTGTTGCTGCGTGAACTGACGCAACCGGCAAGTACAACGCTCAAGGCAACTAAAGTCACAATCTTTTTCATCTCTTCCTCTAAGGTCGATTCCATTAAAAACGGGGGGAGTTTATCAGGCGAGGCCTGGGTGTCATCGGGGATTATCTGAAACGCATTCCCCTCCGCAGAGGGGAATCAGGCTCAGACCAGCGCGTTCGCGCACGCGTCACCGTCGCGTAACTGACGCAGGTTTTCCAGCGTGGTTTCCGAAATACTGATCAACGCTTCAGCGGTTAAAAACGCCTGGTGACCGGTAAACAGCACGTTATGGCAGGCAGACAGGCGACGGAACACATCATCCTGAATCACATCGTTCGACTTGTCTTCAAAGAACAGATCGCGCTCATTTTCGTACACATCCATGCCCAACGCGCCGATTTTCTGTGTTTTCAACGCTTCAATGGCGGCTTGCGAATCGATCAGGCCGCCACGGCTGGTGTTGATGATCATCACACCATCTTTCATCTGCTCAAACGCGGAACGGTTCAGCAAATGGAAGTTTTCCGGCGTCAACGGGCAGTGCAGGGAGATAACGTCAGATTCTGAGAACAGCGTCTGCAGATCGACATACTCCACGCCCAGCTCCAGAGCCGCGGCACTTGGATAGGGATCGAAGGCCAATAAACGCATTCCGAACCCTTTTAAAATTCGCAGCGCCGCAACGCCAATTTTGCCGGTGCCAATCACCCCAGCGGTTTTACCGAACATAGTAAAGCCAGTCAGACCTTCGAGCGAGAAGTTGGCGTCACGGGTACGCTGATAGGCACGATGGATACGACGATTCAGCGCCATCATCATGCCAATGGCATGTTCGGCGACCGCTTCTGGCGAGTAGGCGGGAACGCGCACTACGCGCAATCCCAGCTCCTTCGCCGCATCCAAATCCACATTGTTAAACCCCGCACAGCGCAGGGCGATAAACTTCACGCCATGCTTTTTCAGCTCTTCGAGTACTGGGCGGCTACCGTCGTCATTAACAAAGATACACACGCCATCACAGCCATTGGCGGTTTTGGCGGTCCTCTCCGTCAGCAGAAAGTCGAAAAATTCAAGCTCGTAGCCATATTCTTTGTTAACATGCTGCAAATACTTCTTATCGTATTGCTTTGTGCTATACACCGCGAGTTTCATAAGACTTTCTCCAATGATTTTCTGCTCATATTATCACGCTTTAAAATTATTATGTAAACCTTCAAAGGTTATTGATAATCATGAACATGATGAATGTTTCCCAATCCAGTATACCTGCTGAACGGGCGTCATTATTAACGGAGATGTTTGAGCGAGCTTCGGGCGCCCCAGCAAATGAAGAATGCGATAAATACACTGATAATCCAGGGGATTTTCGATCCGTAACAGTACTGTTCACCCACATAACTGCCGAGGCTGAAACAGGTAAAAACGGTCGCGCCGACAAACCAGCCGCGGATCAATGAAGCTTTTGTAAACATAGTAAAAATCCATAAATAAGTGATACGCAGGCACTATCTGCCTGCATTACTGAAAATGCAACAATCCATCTATGATTAAGACTATGTGCGGCTTCAAAGGGCAGACTATACGTGCCACAATAACTGCCATAATCGGCTAAATCATAGGCATAATCAGGATATTAACTACCCATGAAGGGTACATACAAAGCCGCCATCGCACTGGTTTTACTGTTTATTTTGCTGCCGCTGACGCTGCTGCTGACCCTGGCGTACTGGGTACCTACCCTGGCAGGGATCTGGCTGCCGGCGGGCACGCGCATTGCGATGGAATCCAGCCCGCGCCTCACGCGGCATGGATTCATCATTCCGGATTTGCGCTATCTGGCGGGTGATTGCCAGCTGGCTGTGATGCAGGATGCGACGCTGACCCATCCCAGCCGCTGGCAGTTGCATATCGGCTCGCTGGACATCGATACCCTCTGCCTGAACAAACTGCCGTCCTCTGATGCCGACACTGCTGCGCCGCGTACACTCACGCAGTGGCAGGCGATGCTGCCTTACACCTGGCTGACGGTAGACCGCCTGACGTTTTCCCCCTGGCAAACCTGGGAGGGGAAATTACAACTGGCGCTTGCACCGCACCAGCAGACGCTGCACTACTCGGGCGATCGTGTGGAACTGACGGCGGGCCTGCAAGGCCAGGCGCTGACGGTCAGCCGTGTGGCATTGCGTCTGTTCGATGACCAGCCGCCGCTGACGCTGGGCGGCGAGTTCATGCTGCCAGAGATACCAGGCAACATACCGCTCAATGGGCATCTGCAAAGTACATTGACCTTGCCGCAGCAACCGGGCCTGGTCGATGTCGATGCCGAATGGCGGGATAACGAAGGGCAATTGGTGGTCATGGCGCGCGACGGCAGTGATCCGTTACTGGATCTGCCCTGGCAACTGACCCGGGGGCAACTCACTATTAGCGATGGTCGCTGGAACTGGCCTTATGAAGGCTTCCCTCTGAGCGGTCGCGTCGGGTTGAAAATCACCGACTGGCAGCAGGGGTTGGAGAACGCCTCGCTCAGTGGCAGGTTAAACGTCCTGACGCAGGGCGACGCGGGTAAAGCGAATGCTGTGCTCACTATTGGCCCAGGACGCCTCAGCATGGACAACAGTGCCATGCCGCTGCAATTGACGGGGGAAGCAAAGCAGGGCGATCTGGTTTTTTACGCGGTATTACCGGCACATCTCAGTGGTAGCCTTAACGATCCGCAACTGGCTTTTACCCCAGGCGCGCTGCTGCGTTCGCGCGGGCGGGTGATCGACTCACTCAATATTGATGAAGTCCGCTGGCCGCTGGCGGGCGTGCGGCTTACCCAGCGCGGTATTGACGGGCGCTTGCAGGCTATTCTTCGTGCCCATCAAAACGCAATGGGCGATTTCAGCCTGCATCTTGATGGTCAGGCGCAGGATTTTTTACCGGATGCGGGCAACTGGCGCTGGCGTTACTGGGGCGATGGTCACTTCACACCCATGAATGCGCGCTGGGACGTTGCCGGGCGAGGCGAATGGCAGGACAACGCCATTACACTGACGGAACTTTCCACCGGTTTCGATCAACTGCAATATGGCAGTATGCGCATGGACTCACCCCGGCTGGTGCTGGATGCGCCGGTACACTGGGTCCGCGACGATGACAGTCCTACTTTTACGGGCGCGCTCACACTGGACGCCGGGCAGACGACCTTTAGCGGCGGCAGCTCGTTACCGCCATCGACCCTCAAATTCAGCGTCAATGGCAGCGACCCAACGGTATTTCAGTTTAAAGGCAGTTTACGCGCCGACATTATAGGCCCGGTTCAGGTCAATGGTCGCTGGGATGGGGAGCGACTGCGGGGGCAGGCGTGGTGGCCGCGCCAGTCGCTTACCGTCTTTCAACCCCTGATCCCGACAGACTGGAAAATGAAGCTGCTTGAGGGGGCACTTAATGCACAGGTGGCGTTTTCAGCAGCAGCCGGGCAGGGGTTCGAGGCGGGCGGCCACGGCGTGCTGAAGGGCGGCAGCGTCTGGACACCGGATAACCAGATCAGCGGCGTCGATTTTGTGCTGCCGTTTCGCTATCGCGATGCAACATGGCAACTTGGCACGCGTCGGCCGGTATCGTTGCGTATCGGCGAAATTGCCAATCAGGTAACGGCCAAAAATATCACCGCAGATTTGCAAGGTGCCTGGCCGTGGAGCGAAGAAAATCCGCTGATTTTAAGCGATGTCAGCGTTGATGTGCTGGGCGGGAAAGTCACGTTGCAGCAATTGCGGATGCCGCAGCACGATCCCGCCCTGTTACGTATTCATCATATTTCCGCCAGCGAACTGATCAGCGCGGTCAACCCGAAGCAATTCGCCCTTTCCGGGCCGTTCGACGGCGCACTGCCGCTGTGGCTGGATAATCCTCAGTGGATTATTAAAGATGGCTGGTTGCATAACCCAGGCCCGATGACGCTGCGCATTGATAAGGATACTGCTGACGCAGTGGTGAAGGACAACATGGCCGCTGGCGCAGCCATTAACTGGCTACGCTATATGGAAATTTCCCGCTCATGGACAACGCTGGATTTGGATAATCTGGGCGTATTAAAAATGCAGGCGGCTATTCGCGGCACCAGTTTTGTGGATGGCAAGAGCAGTACCGTGAATTTGAACTATACCCATGAAGAGAACGTCTTCACGTTGTGGCGTAGTTTACGTTTTGGCGACAATTTGCAGTCATGGCTTGAGCAAAATGCGGCGCTACCGGATGCCCGCTGCGCCAAGGGCGAAGAGTGTGAGGATAATAAATGAAAACCCTGATAGCGGTGCCGGGCATGGTACTGACAACCTTGTTGGTGGGCTGCACGCCGCGCATCGAAGTGGCTGCGCCGAAAGAGCCGATCACCATCAATATGAACGTCAAGATCGAACATGAGATCCATATCAAAGTGGATAAAGACGTTGAAACCCTGCTGAAATCGCGCAGCGATCTGTTCTGAGGCCAACATGAAAAAGAGAGTCGTAATGGCACTGCTGGCGATGAGTCTGCTTAGCGCAACCGCTCAGGCGCTAACACTCGATGAAGCGCGCAGTCAGGGGCGCGTGGGCGAAACGTTAACCGGCTATGTCGCCGCCCTGAGTAAAGATAAAGAGACGCTAGCGCTGGTCGAGAGAATTAACAAAGCCCGTACCGACAGCTATCAGCAACTGGCGGATCGTAACAACATCGCGGTGGATGACGTGGCAAAAATGGCCGGGCAAAAACTGGTTGAACGGGCGAAACCGGGGGAATATGTGCAGGGCATCAACGGTAAATGGCTGAAGAAATAGCGAAGCGGGAAGGGAATATCCCTCCCACCAGACGGTGGGAGAGAAGAACTCAGGCTGCTACCAGGCTGTCGATAGCGGCTTTTGCGTCATTCTGCGCTTTGGTCGCCACTTCCGGACCGTAAGCAATGCCTTCAGCGAAGACGAAATTCACATCCGTGATGCCGATAAAACCGAGGAACAGTTTCAGGTACGGTGCCACCAGGTCAGATGGGGTATCTTTATGGATGCCGCCACGGCTGGACACGATCACCACACGTTTGCCTTTCACCAGACCTTCCGGGCCTGCTTCGGTGTAACGGAACGTGACGCCAGCGCGGGCAACCAGGTCAAAGTAATTCTTCAGTTGAGTGGGGATGTTGAAGTTGTACATCGGCGCGTTAATCACAATCACATCATGGGCTTGCAGTTCAGCGATCAGCGTGTCGGACAATGTCAGCGCTTCCTGTTGACGCGGGGTCAACGGCGCATCGCTCGGACGCAGAGCGCCAACGAGTTCACCATCCAGAACCGGAATTGGATCGGCAGCCAGGTCACGCACGGTGATCTGATCGGCGGGGTGTTTTGCCTGCCATTGTGCAACGAAATAATCTGCCAACTGACCAGATTGTGAATACCCTGCCAAAATACTGGATTTAAGCACTAATACTTTGCTCATTGGGTGGTTCCTTTGTTGTTTTGATGTGGGTCGCCCCGTTTCTTCATGACACTCTATTCACAAACCGCGCCGGTAGATAGCGCAATATATCGAATCCTATGTTCGAATTTCTTGAACAAGAAAAGCCATGTCGCGATGTGGTATTCTATCGCGATTAAGAACTTAAGACGTTTTCCGGCAGTGCGCTGCCCAGTAATGCTATGACAGAACAACATAAAGTAACGCTTACCGATCTCTATCAACAACTCGACACCCTGATGCTGCGTGACAGGCAACGTTTCGCCCGCCGGCTTCAGGGCAGCAAGAAAGTTAAAAATCCTGAATCTCAACAGGCGCTGCTGCTGCAGCTCAGCCAGGAGATCGCCGGGGCGGCTGAAAAAGTTCAGCTGCGTGAAGCGGCGCGTCCGGCCATTGATTACCCTGAAAACCTGCCCGTCAGCCAGAAGAAACAGGCGATACTCGACGCTGTGCGCGATCACCAGGTGGTGATTGTGGCGGGCGAAACGGGCTCCGGTAAAACCACGCAGTTGCCGAAAATCTGTATGGAACTGGGGCGCGGCATAAAAGGTGTGATTGGTCATACACAGCCGCGCCGTCTGGCGGCGCGCACAGTGGCGAATCGCATTGCCGAAGAGTTGAAAACCGAACCCGGCGGCTGCATCGGTTATAAAGTGCGTTTCAGCGACCACGTTAGCGATAACACCATGGTCAAACTGATGACCGACGGGATTTTGCTGGCGGAAATCCAGCAGGATCGGCTGCTGATGCAGTACGACACGATAATTATCGATGAAGCGCACGAACGCAGTCTGAACATTGATTTCCTGCTCGGTTACCTGCGCGAATTGCTGCCCAAACGCCCGGATCTGAAAGTGATCATCACCTCGGCGACTATCGATCCGCAGCGTTTTTCGCGCCATTTTAACAACGCGCCGATTATCGAAGTTTCCGGGCGAACCTATCCGGTTGACGTACGCTACCGCCCGATTGTGGAAGAGGCTGACGATACCGAACGCGATCAACTGCAGGCAATTTTTGATGCGGTTGATGAACTGGGGCGCGAGAGTGCGGGCGACATCCTGATTTTTATGAGCGGTGAGCGCGAAATCCGCGATACCGCCGATGCACTCAGTAAACGCGATTTGCGTCATACGGAAATTTTGCCGCTCTATGCGCGCCTCTCCAACAGCGAGCAGAACCGGGTTTTCCAGCCGCACAGCGGGCGGCGTATTGTGCTGGCAACCAACGTGGCGGAAACGTCGCTCACGGTACCGGGGATCAAATATGTCATCGACCCCGGCACGGCGCGTATCAGTCGGTACAGCTATCGCACCAAAGTGCAGCGTTTACCGATTGAGCCGGTTTCCCAGGCTTCTGCCAACCAGCGCAAGGGGCGCTGCGGCCGTGTATCTGAAGGGATCTGTATTCGCCTCTATTCCGAGGACGATTTCCTGTCGCGCCCCGAGTTCACCGATCCGGAAATTTTACGTACTAACCTCGCGTCGGTCATTTTGCAGATGACAGCACTGGGGCTGGGGGATATTGCTGCCTTCCCGTTTGTCGAAGCGCCGGATAAACGCAATATCCAGGATGGCGTGCGTCTGCTGGAAGAACTGGGTGCGATTACCACCGACGAGCAGCAAACTGCGTATAAACTGACGCCGCTGGGCCGTCAGTTGTCGCAATTACCGGTGGACCCGCGACTTGCGCGCATGGTGCTTGAAGCACAAAAACATGGCTGCGTGCGTGAGGCGATGATCATCACCTCCGCGCTGTCCATCCAGGATCCGCGTGAACGCCCGCTGGACAAAAAGCAGGCGTCAGATGAGAAACATCAGCGTTTCCACGATAAAGAATCGGACTTCCTGGCGTTTGTGAATTTATGGAACTACCTTGGCGAACAGCAAAAAGCGCTCTCATCAAATCAGTTCCGTCGTCAGTGCCGTGTGGATTATTTGAACTATCTGCGTGTGCGCGAATGGCAGGATATCTACACCCAACTGCGTCAGGTGGTGAAAGAGCTGGGTATTCCGGTCAATAGCGAACCTGCGGAATACCGCGAAATCCATATCGCATTGCTGACCGGTTTGCTGTCGCATATTGGCATGAAAGATGCCGATAAACAGGAGTTTACCGGCGCGCGAAATGCCCGTTTCGCCATCTTCCCCGGCTCCGGATTATTTAAAAAACCACCGAAGTGGACAATGGTCGCTGAACTGGTTGAAACCAGCCGCCTGTGGGGGCGGATCGCCGCGCGTATCGATCCTGAATGGGTCGAACCGGTGGCGCAGCACCTGATCAAACGCTCTTACAGTGAACCGCACTGGGAACGTGCGCAGGGTGCCGTTATGGCCACCGAAAAAGTGACCGTCTACGGGCTGCCAGTCGTCGCGGCGCGCAAGGTCAATTACAGTCAGAAAGACCCCGCATTATGCCGTGAGCTGTTTATTCGCCATGCGCTCGTTGAGGGTGACTGGCAGACGCGCCATACCTTTTTCCGCGACAATCTGAAGCTGCGCGCCGAAGTGGAAGAGCTGGAGCATAAATCGCGCCGACGCGACATTCTGGTCGATGACGAAACGCTGTTTGAGTTTTACGATCAGCGCATCAGCCATGAGGTGATCTCCGCACGTCATTTCGACAGCTGGTGGAAAAAAGCCAGTCGCGAAACGCCGGACTTGCTCAATTTTGAGAAGAGCATGCTGATCAAAGAAGGGGCAGAAGGTGTCAGCAAGCTGGACTACCCGAATTTCTGGCATCAGGGCAATCTCAAGCTGCGATTGAGTTATCAGTTCGAACCAGGCGGGGATGCGGACGGCGTTACGGTGCATATACCGCTACCGCTGCTCAACCAGGTTGATGAAAGCGGATTTGAGTGGCAAATCCCCGGGTTGCGCCGTGAGCTGGTTATCGCGCTGATCAAATCGCTTCCGAAGCCGGTTCGTCGCAACTTCGTTCCGGCGCCAAACTATGCCGAAGCCTTCCTTGGCCGGGTCACTCCGCTCGAACTGCCGCTGCTTGATGCTTTAGAGCGCGAACTGCGCCGCATGACAGGGGTAACGGTTGACCGCGATGACTGGCACTGGGATCAGGTACCGGAGCATCTGAAAATCGCCTTCCGCGTGGTTGATGATAAAAATAAAAAACTGCTGGAAGGGCGTTCACTCAGCGAACTGAAAGAGAGCCTGAAAGGCAAAGTGCAGGAAACGCTCTCCGCAGTGGCCGACGACGGAATAGAACAGAGCGGGCTGCATATCTGGAGTTTTGGCACCCTTGCCGAAAGTTATGAGCAAAAACGTGGCAACTATAAAGTTAAAGCCTGGCCGGCACTTGTAGACGAACGCGACAGCGTCGCGATCAAACTGTTTGATAACCCGCAAGAGCAGCAGCAGGCGATGTGGCGTGGGATCCGCCGTTTATTGTTGTTAAATATTCCTTCCCCAATCAAATACCTGCATGAGAAGTTGCCGAACAAAGCCAAGCTGGGGTTGTACTTTAACCCCTACGGCAAAGTGCTGGATCTTATTGATGACTGCATCTCCTGCGGTGTAGATAAACTGATTGACGACGCGGGCGGCCCGGTATGGACGGAAGCGCAGTTTGCGGCTCTTTACGAGAAAGTTCGTGCGGAATTAAACGAAACGGTGGTTGAAATAGCCAAACAGGTCGAGCAGATCCTGACGGCGGTGTTTAACATCAATAAACGGTTAAAAGGCCGCGTCGATATGACTATGGCGCTGGGATTGTCGGATATAAAAGCGCAGATGAACGGGCTGGTGTATCGCGGTTTTGTCACCGGTAATGGTTTCCGCCGCCTCGGGGATACGCTGCGTTATTTACAGGCCATTGAAAAACGTCTGGAAAAACTGGCCGTCGATCCGCACCGTGACAGGGCACAAATGTTAAAAGTGGAGCAGACGCAGCAGGCCTGGCAGCAGTGGCTGAATAAACTGCCACCCGCGCGGCGTGGCGATGAGGACGTCACCGCGATCCGCTGGATGATTGAAGAGTTGCGGGTCAGTTATTTTGCCCAGCAACTGGGTACGCCATACCCCATCTCCGACAAGCGTATTTTACAGGCGATGGAACAAATCAGCGCGTAATGCAACGTGGTCCGGCTGGCGCTCTCCGCACGGAGTGCCTGCCGCAGTGGTTTATATGGCCCGTAACCGGGCCATATAAACCGCTCAGCCATTCACCCAGGCCAGAGTAAAGCCGTCCCAGCCTTTGACACCCACCGTCTGCATAGCAGTGGCGGTCAGGCGCGGATCGGTGCCTGTCATCTCAATAAATTTTCGCACGCCCTGTACGCTGGCATCGGTCGTCGTCGGGTTTGTCACTTCACCGTTACGCACCACGTTATCGCCAATAATCAGGGTACCAGGGTGCGAATAATGCAGCGCCCATTTCAGGTAGTTAGGATTGTTGGGTTTATCCGCATCAATAAAAATCAGATCAAAGGGCGGACGGTCGCCCAGATTTTCCAGAGTTTGTAGCGCCGGGCCTTCTGCCACGGTCACCCGGTTCGCGACGCCAGCAAAGTGGAGGTTTTCACGAGCGATGGCGGCATGCAAAGGCTCTGATTCCAGCGTCAGCAGTTCACCGTCCGGCGGCAGCTCACGCGCCATCCATAGGGTGCTGTAACCGCCCAGCGTGCCAATTTCCAGAATGCGCTTCGCCCGCACCATGCGGACAAACAGCGCCAGCAACTGCCCCTGCGCGGGGGAGACATCAATATTGGGTAACCCCGCGCGCTGGTTGTTTGCCAGCACCTGCGACAGGGTGTCGTCTTCGGGGATCAACTGACTGACTAAGAATTCATCAACTGCAGACCATTTTTGTTGCATAGCACTCTCCTGGTTGAAAGATACATTACTTCAGTCCCGCCCAGCCCCCTCCCAGGGCACGATACAGATCCACTTGCGCAAGGAGCAGGTTATTTTTGACTTGCACTGCGTTCAGCTGCGTTGAGAACAGCGTTCTCTGGGCGTCCAGCACATCAAGATAAGAGGAGTAGCCGTTACGGTAACGGTTCTGCGCAATGCGCAGTGTCTCTTGTGCGACCTGTGTTTGCCCCTCAAGTTCCACCCATTGTTCGCCGAGGCGGGTAATAGCATCAAGACTGTCATTGACCTCTTTAAAACCATTGCGCACGGTTTTTTCATAGCTATACAACGCCTGATTGCGCTGTGACATGGCGACATCGACCTGCGCATTTAACGCCTGGCGATTAAGCAGCGGCGCAAGAATACTGCCGCCCACGCTCCATAACCGCAGGGGATTATCAAGCAGGCCAGAGAGCGTACGATCCTGTTCGCTGCCGGTCGCCGTCAGGTTGAGTGAAGGCAGTAATTTTGCCCGCGAGACAGCAAGCGAGGCATCGGCAGCGAATAACTGCCGCTGTGCCTGCACAATATCCGGACGCCGGTTGAGCAGAGAAGAGGGCAACTGTGCAGGCAGTTGCAGCGGCGTTAACGATGAAAATTCACCGCGCCGGAGAGCCTCAGGATTACTGCCCAGCAACAGGCTCAGCGCGTTCTCCTGCTGGCTGATTTGGTGTTGTAATACCGGGATTTGTGCCCGCGTTGCACGCAGTTCCGAATCCGATTGCATCCACTCCAGCCGTGAACTGTAGCCGCTTTCATACTGGCGACGGGCGAGTTGTAAAGCCTCTTCACGCGCTTTCAGTGTGGCTTGTGTCACCCGTAGTTGTTCATCCAATGACAGCAACGTGAGGTAACCACTGGCAACGTTGGTCGCCACAGTCAAATCGGCAGCCGCAGCGGCAGCTTGCTGTGCTGCCAGCGACGCACTGGCGGCCTCAGAGGCGCTACTGTTGGCTCCCCAAATATCCACATTCCAGTTGGCAGTCAGGCTGCCTTTGTACAGAGTGCTGTGCACTGGCAGGCCGGTCGCCGCAGATTGCGCACGGGCGCGAGTGCCGGAGAAACCGGCGTCCAGTTCGGGAAACAGTGCACTGTCGGTGGCATACACCCGCGCCTGGTACTCGTTAACACGTTCGCGGGCTATCAGCACATCGCTGTTATAACGCAATGCCTGATCAACATAGCGATTAAGCTGATTGTCATGAAAGTTACGCCACCAGGCACTGTCGGTTGCGCTAAGCGGGCCGGCAGCGCTGCGCCAGGCGGCCGGGATCTGTAATGAGGGCACTGCGCGTTGCACATCGGCAGACTGGCACGCTCCCAGCATTAACGGTAGCAGCGCCACCACGGCGCGAAGCCTCATTGCTCTGCCTCCGCCGTATCAATGTGGACCTGCACCGACATACCAGGGCGCAGCCGCGCCAGTTCTTCCGGTTTGCCTTCCACGTCAATACGCACCGGAATACGCTGAGCGATTTTCACAAAGTTGCCAGTAGCGTTATCCGGACTGACCGCGCTGAACTCTACGCCAGTAGCGGGGGAAATACTCTGTACGCGCCCGTTAAAAGCCTGATTATCAAGGGCATCGACGGTAAAACGCACCGGCTGGCCAATATGCACATTGTAGAGTTGTGTCTCTTTCAGGTTGGCGATCACCCAACGTTGCGACGGCACCAGAGAGGTTAAGTGCGTACCGGCGCTGACATACGCCCCCAGTCGAACGCTGATTTGCCCCAGTTGGCCGTCGCGCGGTGCGAGGATACGGGTGTTTTGCAGGTCGATTTGCGCAAGTTCCAACGCCGCACGGGCATTTTCGACATCTGCCTGCAACGAGGCACGGTTGACTATCGTCGTTTGCAGATCCTGGCGCGACATGTCCAGCGTGGCTTGTGCCTGGGCAATATTGGCGCTGTTTTGTGCTGCTGTTGCCAACGCAGCATCGCGCTCGCGCACAGAGAGTGAGCCGTCTGCGGCTAGCTCTTTGGCGCGTTTTAAATCTGCCTGTGATTTCAGGTTCTGCGCTTTGGCGCTGGCGAGCGCCGCCTCATTGCGGGCAATAACCGCCTCAGCGCTTTTACGTTGCTGCAAATTGTTCTCCAGTGCAGCCTGTTTCATGGCCAGCGTGGCCTGAGCCTGGTGGACGCGCTGGCGATAAATACGGTCATCAATTTGCATAATCAGATCGCCTTTTTTGACGCGGGCGAAATCCTGCAACGGCACCTCGGTGATGTAGCCATTCACCTGCGGACTGATAAACGTCGTTTGCCCGCGCACATAGGCATTATCAGTGAACTGGGTATGGCGGGTAAACGGCGGCAGATGCCAGGCGTAAAGGATCACCAGCACACCTACCAGCCCGATAGCAGCAGCGGTGAAAAGAGAGACGACACGCAAATTGCTGCGGGTATTTGCCTGCGCTTTGGCGGCATCCTGCTGACTCATAAACACTCCGGAAGTAATAACGACATTATTTGGTTCCTGTTGCCCGTCTCAATGCCAGACGTGCGGTGATGCGCAGGCGCAACAAGCGCCATGAAATCCAGATCAATGTGCCAGCGGCTACCGATGCCGTCAGCAGATAAGTATCGTTGTAGGCCAGAATATTCGCTTCCAGCGTTGACGCATTTTGCAGTTGGGTAATCGCCTGCGTGCTGAGCAGGGCGCTGTCGCTGATACTGCTCTGGTAAAGCTGGCTATAGAGTTGTAATCGTTCATTGACTAGCGGGTTTAAGGTGGTGAGTTGATCCGCCAGCAGACTGGAGTGGTATTTTTCCCGCCAGGTCTGGAAGGTGCCTAACATCGCCGATCCGAGCAGGCCGCCTATGTTCTGGCTCATGCCAAACAGCACGGAAAAACTGACCAGATTGCGCGGTTCTGCCACCACGCCGCCGATCCCTGCAAGCATGGCTGGCGCAATGAAAAAGGCGCTGGCGAAGCCCAGTAAGAACTGGCTGATCAGTAGCTGGTCCGGGCGGGTCAGGCTTGTAGAGTTGCTGTCCATCAGCGAAGCGACAATCATCAGCGCCAGAGAAGTCATAATCGGCCATGCCAGCCGCTGGGGTTTTATGGTCAGGCAACTGGCGACTATCCCACAAAGGATACCGGCGAGGATCGACCACGCCAAATCGGTCATTTGGTCGTTTTGCAGACCCACGTATTGCAGCCAACCAAAAACGCCGGTGTTCTGCTCCGCCAGCACAATGCGGATTAGCAACATAATCAAACCGAGCCGCACGATACTGCCGCTGGAGAGCCAGCGGGTGTTCAGTAGCGGGTTACTGCGATTGTGCTCAAACACCATCGCGGAGACAATCAGCACCACGGCCAGCGCGAGAGACCAACCAATCCAGGGCGCTTCGAACCACCAGTCCAGCCGCCCGAGCGACAAAACGGCACACAGCAGCGCCATACCGGGGGCGAGTAAAAAGAAGGTAATGAAATCCTTTTTCTCAAACACTTTTTTGCGATCGCCTGGCGGCAATTTCAGCGCCATCACACAGGCCAGCGAGATGAGCGCCAGTCCCAGTTCAAAGAAATAAAGTCCGCGCCATTCATCCAGTTGCAGCAGTTCCGTTGAAAAGAGGCGGGCTAATGGGATGGCAAGCGAAGAGCCAGTAATGCCGATCGTCAGTGCTTTTAAGCGGTGTTTTGCAGGCCAGGCCTGAATTTGGTAATAAATCCCCAGCGAACTGAGTGCGGCCGCGACCATGCCATGTGCGGCCCGCACAATCAGGGCGGAACTGAGATCGTTAATGAACAGGTGAAAGAAGGTCACCAGCACATAAAGCACAAGAAAACCTTCGGTGAAGGCGCGCAACCCATACTGCTGACGAAATTTGACCAACAGCAGGTTGATAGAGACGTTGGTCATCACATACACCGCGGGTAGCCAGGCAATTTCGGTTGACCACGCCGCGAAGGTGCCTTGCAGATTTTGCAGGTTTGCTGTCACCATCGCATTACCCAGCGCGCCGGTCATGCAGACCAACAAGCCGACAATGCCGTAGGCTATGCGTCTTGGCGTGCTGTGAAACGGCGTTGAGGGCGAGCCCAGCAGCATCGGTTTTTCATGCGCTGCCCACTCACGCGGTGCATACGGATCGCTTTTTGGCAGACGCATTACGTTTTCCGGACCCGAGTTAACAAGCGAGCCTGGTAACACAGGGCGAGGGGCGGGCAGACGTTATCAATGGGACAATAAATAAAAGTGCGATTATCCATGCGGGCTTTAATGTTCAAAGAGTGAATAGTTAGGGCGCTAAGGATTCTACTTGTGCCAGTCAACGCATTGCAAGCGCATAAGAAAATTATAGATTACGCACCGTCAGCAATCTGCTTAAGTGATAAGAAATATATTCCAAAAGAGGTGACAACGTCACAATGAACACGATTACTCTCGCCTTAACCGATCCCACCGACGCCGCCTCTCTGCAATTGCAGGATGCACTATCGGACTACTTACAAACCCTGACAGGCAGCAGCGGCAGAGCCTCTTTTGATGCCTGCACTTTGGGACCACGCGATTTCTTTTTACTGGCGCGGGATGCAGGCAACCAGCCTGTGGGCTGCGTGGCCCTGCGCGAGATAGCGTCCGGTATTGGAGAAATTAAACGTATGTATGCCCGCCCGGGAACGCAGGGCGTCGGCGCGCAATTACTTCGCGCACTGGAGGATGAAGCGCAGGTGCGCGGCTTTAAGCAATTGTGGCTGGAAACCCGCAAAATCAACCAACGGGCGGTGGATTTTTATTTGCGTAACGGTTACCAGATTCGTGAAAATTATGGGCGTTATGTGGGCAAGCCCGAAGCCATTTGTTTCGGAAAAATATTGCCGACACCGGTGTTTTCAGGGCGGGCGTTAACACAGTAAAATCAGGCTTCTCATTGGGTTACAAAACCTTACGCGAGCATCGCCAACGGGATTAGGAGTTATCCCCTGGTCATCACGCGTCAGCGCGGTAGGCTGTAAGCAGTCATACGAAGGAGGTACTGCGAATGATGACAACGTTTCCTGTTTTGCCCGAGCAGACCCTGGCGGCAGCAAATACGCTGGGGGAGTGGCTGGCGCAAAACGATTTTGTCGGCAAACCGACGCCGGTTCGTGCTGATGTGGTGATCCTCGCCGGTAACGCCGTGATCCCGACTATTGATGCGGCTTGTGCACTGGCGGCTGCGCAACAGACTCCGCTGTTGATCAGCGGCGGCGTCGGCCATTCCACAACATTCCTCTATTCGGCCATTGCCCGCCATCCGCGCTATAACAAGCTGAGCACCACTGGCAGAAGCGAAGCGGCGATTCTGGCGGATATCGCCCGTCAGTTCTGGCAAATTGATGACCAACAAATCCTGGTTGAAGACAAGTCGACCAACTGCGGAGAGAACGCACGTTTTAGCGTGGATATGCTGTTAACGCAGGGAATGAAACCGAAGACGGCAATGATCGTGCAGGACCCCACCATGCAGCGTCGCACCCTGGCAACCTTTGCCAGGGTAAGTCAGCATTGCGAAGCGGCACCACACTGGCTGAGCTGGCCGGGGTTCACGCCTCAGCTCATCAATACACCGGATGGGGTCACCTTTCAGCCGCGGCAGCGTGGGCTTTGGGCGGTGGAGCGTTATCTTTCGCTGATCCTCGGTGAAGTACCACGCTTACGCGATGACGTAAATGGCTACGGACCCAACGGGCGCGATTTCCTCGTCCATGTTGATTTCCCGGATGCGGTTGAGCAGGCGTGGCAGGTTTTAATGACTGATAACACCCTCACAGAAGCACTGGCCAGCCGTTCATTGTAACCCTGATGCCCGTTTGCGCAGGTGCTGGCGCAAACGGGCATTGCCCGCCCGTCTGATGTAACTTTTTTGTTTATTTTTAGCGTTACTTTTATGAGATCACTCACAAAAGCCGTCTTCGTGCCTGTGAAAGCACCGTTGTAGGGATAGATTTTTAACAGCTAATTCACTTGTTAAAAACAATGTCATTACAGGAGCGCGTCATGACAGCACCGGTACAACACCCTATGTTTATCGATGGTCAATTTGTTAGCTGGCAGGGTCATCAATGGCTTGATGTCGTCAACCCGGCGACGGAAGAGATCCTGGCCCGAATCCCCGACGGCAGCGCAGAAGAGGCACGCCAGGCCATTGAGGCCGCTGAGCGGGCGCAGCCCGCATGGGAAGCGCTTCCAGCCATTGAACGTGCCGGGTGGTTACGTAAAATCGCCGCTGGCATTCGAGAAAACGCGAGTAAAATCAGCGCATTAATCGTTGCCGAAGGCGGTAAAATTCAACAACTGGCAGACGTGGAAGTCGCGTTTACAGCGGATTACATCGACTACATGGCCGAGTGGGCTCGCCGCTACGAAGGCGAGATCCTGCAAAGCGACCGCCCAAATGAAAATATCTTTGTGTTTAAACGTGCGCTGGGCGTTACCACAGGCATTCTGCCGTGGAATTTCCCGTTTTTCCTGATTGCCCGCAAAATGGCTCCTGCCCTTATCACCGGCAACACGATTGTTATCAAGCCCAGTGAATTTACCCCCAGTAATGCCATTGCCTTCGCCAAAATCGTCCATCAGGTTGGGTTACCGAAAGGGGTATTTAACCTCGTTCTGGGCCGCGGCGAAACTGTTGGACAGGAGCTGGCAGGCAACCCGAAAGTGGCGATGGTCAGCATGACTGGCAGCGTCGGCGCAGGTGAAAAAATCATGGCCGCAGCGGCAAAAAACATCACCAAAGTGTGCCTGGAGCTGGGCGGTAAAGCCCCGGCAATTGTACTGGATGATGCCGATCTCGAGCTGGCGGTAAAAGCCATTGTCGACTCCAGAGTGATCAACAGCGGGCAGGTGTGTAACTGCGCCGAGCGTGTATATGTGCAACAAGGAATTTATGACCGCTTTGTTAACCGTCTGGGCGAGGCGATGAAGGCCGTGCAGTTTGGCGATCCGGCGCAGCGAAGTGATATTGCCATGGGGCCACTGATTAATGCCGCCGCGCTGGAGCGTGTGGAACAAAAAGTGTCGCGTGCGGTTGCCGAAGGTGCGCGGGTGGTCGTGGGCGGAAAACCGGTCGGTGGGAAAGGGTATTTTTACCCGCCAACACTGTTACTGGACGTGCGCCAGGAGATGGCGATTATGCACGAAGAAACGTTTGGTCCGGTATTGCCGGTTGTGGCTTTTGAAACCCTGGACGAGGCCCTGGCAATGGCCAATGACAGCGATTATGGCCTGACGTCATCCATTTATACCCGGGACCTGAATGCAGCGATGAAAGCCGTGCGTGGGCTGAAATTTGGCGAAACCTATATCAACCGCGAGAATTTCGAAGCTATGCAGGGGTTCCATGCAGGCTGGCGTAAGTCCGGGATTGGTGGTGCGGACGGGCGTCATGGCCTGAATGAATATCTGCAAACGCAGATGGTGTATTTACAGTCCTGATCACCGTGGCCCCCGCCTTGCGCGGGGGCGCGTGTCACACTTTTGTGGCTATCCACGCCATCATCAGTTCCGGCCAGACTGCTGCGGGCAGACCTAACGCATCGCGGATGCCAAAACCGTGAGCACCCTGTTCAAACAAATGCATTTCAACGGGCACGCCAAGGCGGCGCAGGGCAGAAAACATCACCAGACTGTTTTCGACTTTGACGGCCGGATCGTCCACTGCATGCAGTAAGAATGTTGGTGGGGTTTGTGCGTCAACGCGCTCTTCCGCCGAATAGTGGCGGATCTGTGCCTCGCTGGGAGTGTCGCCAATTAATTGCTGGCGCGACATGGGATGGTCAATCTCTTGGTGCATGGTGATCACCGGGTAAACAAGTGCCATGAATGCCGGGCGTGCGTCATACTCATCAATACTGTCCTGCGGGGAATAAACCGTTTCGTTATAGCGGGTGCCAAGACTGGCCGCCACATGCCCGCCAGCAGAAAATCCCATCACACCGATACGCGCCGGATCAATACGCCATTCCGCCGCGCGGGCGCGAAGCGTGCGCATTGCCCGCTGCACATCCGCCAGCGGCGCGTCGGCCCCTTCAGCGTGGCCATCGCCGGGCAGACGGTAGGTCATCACGAACAGGGTATAACCCTTGGCATTGAAACAGGAGGCCAGCGCACTACCTTCTTTATCCAGCACTACGCGGCGGTAGGAGCCGCCAGGCGTGACCAGCATACCTACCCCGTTGGGGTTTTGCGGGGCGTAAACGGTGATTTCCGGGGCGCGAACGCCTGTCACAGAACGATCAAATTTTGTCGGGCCGGTGTGGTTCTCTTCCAGCTGAAAACGCACCGGGCTAACCTGGGCGCCAGGCGCTTCACCCTGCGGCCAGACAGGGAAGGTGCTGGCGTGCTGAACGGCGACATCCATCAACGTTAGCAAATCTTCCCGACTCATATTTCTCACGCCATTACTCCTTTCATAAAAATTTGAGTTATAGCATAGGCGGATTGCGGGCCCGTTGTGTGACGCGCCGATCAAATCGTGCGCCATTCACGGGTGATCCTACCTGGATTAGTAGGGGGATGTACGAGAAAGTAGACGAGTAAAAGCAGGGCGTTTCCCAAGCCGGAGGCGAAGCGAGAATTCAGCGGATTGTAACGATAAGTGACTGAAAGTTTGAAGGGAAAGTTAATGAATTTTTAAGGAAAGCCAGGTATGTTGAGGGTCGGTCTATCCTGTCGGGGTTTTTACAATGCGTAGTCGCTATTCCGGGTTACAAATAGCCATTCACTGGCTGGTTTTCCTGCTGGTTGTTACGGCCTATTGCGCCATGGAGTTTCGTGGGTTTGCGCCACGAAGCTATCGCCCTTATTTTAATGTTGTCCACGTATCGTGCGGTATTTCTGTGCTGGTATTAATGGTGACACGCCTGCTGGTGCGGCTGAAAAGACCCGCGCCGCCGATTGTACCCAAACCCTCCCCAATGCTGACTGGCCTGTCGCATCTTGGTCATTTGATGATTTATCTGCTGTTTATCGCTTTGCCGATCATTGGTTTATTGATGATGTATAACCGGGGCGGCCCGTGGGTTGCCTTTGGCGTGGTCATGCCTCATGCAGCAGAAGCTAACTTCGACCTTGTCGATACGCTTAAGGGCTATCACGAGTTTCTGGCGAATCTGGGCTATTTCTTAATTGCCCTGCATGCAGCAGCAGCGCTGGCGCATCACTATGTGTTTAAAGACAATACACTGCTGCGCATGATGCCAAAAAAACGCGACCTGCAGTGATCCATTAACGGTATGAGCTGCCTTGTGGCCCCGCGATATCGCGGGGCTTTGTGTTTTCTGCGCGGCTAAAATGTGATCAGGTCTGGTTTTTACGGCGGAAAAGCAGGGCGGAAATCACATTTTACGCCATCTGTGCTGGGCTGAATTCGTACAAGCGGTGTAGATAGTATATCTATTATAGAAACACCAGCGAATGGAGAGGGGAAATGACACAGCCAGTACAGGAATCTCTCGACCGGATGGCAACGCAGGATCAGGCCGCCGGATCGCGTAAGTTACGCAAAGTGCTGCTCGCAACCGGGATCGGCCATTTTGTCGAATGGTTTGACTTTGGTCTGTACGGTACGCTTGCCGCCATTATCGGCCTGCAATTTTTCCAGGCGGGCAACCCCAGCGTGGCGTTGCTGTCGTCGTTTGCTGTTTTTGGCGCAGGCTTTGTGATGCGTCCGTTGGGCGGGCTGTTCTTCGGGTCGCTGGGCGACCGAAAAGGGCGGCAGAAAGTACTGGCGACGGTGATTTTACTGACCTCCGGCGCGACATTTGTGATGGGACTGCTACCGACGTATCACCAGATTGGTATTACCGCCACGGTATTACTGGTCATTACGCGCCTGGTACAAGGTTTTGCCGCCGGAGGGGAAAGCTCCGGGGCGACGACCTATCTGGCGGAATATGCACCTGTGGAGCGACGGGGTTATTTTACCTGCTGGATAGATAACTTTGGTTTTATGGCGTTTGTGGTCGGCTCCGGGCTGGTGTTTTTGCTCACCGCCACGCTCGGTGAGAGCGCCATGAATGACTGGGGCTGGCGTATTCCGTTTTTAATTGCCGGGCCGCTCGGCTGGGTGGGTTTATATCTGCGGCAGCACCTTGAGGATTCCCCGGAATTTATTGATGCCATGAAGAACGGGCAAACCGAAAAGGCGCCGTTACGTAAGGCCGTGACCACCGCCTGGGGCGCGCTATTATTCTGCGTCGGGTTTGTGGTAATCAAAGCGGTCGGGCACTGGATCCTGCAAACCTTTATGCCCAGTTATCTCGCCACTGAACTGCATTTTTCCAAATTAAATGCGTACGCCATTACCACGATCGGGCTGTTTTCGGTCGCGGTACTGGTGCCGTTTATGGGGTTATTATCTGACAAATACGGTCGAAAACCGCTCATGCTGGCCGGATGCGCCGGTTTCATCCTGCTGAGTTACCCGGCGATGATGGTGATGGCCAATGGCGATGTGACCTCTGCCGTACTGGCGATGGTGATGCTTGGCGCGTTTATCGCGGCCTTTGATGGCGCCTGCACCGCAGCAATGGCGGAGCTGTTCCCAACCAGCGTGCGCTATGGCGGGTTGTCGATAGCCTATAACTTCGCCGTGGCATTCTTTGGCGGCATTACCCCCTGGTTTTCGGTGTGGCTTATCACCAACACCGGCGACAAATTCTCTCCGGCGTATTATGTGATGGGGGCTGCACTGATCACCTTCCTGACGGTGTTGCGTGCCCGGGAAACCGCAGGTAAACCTCTCAAACGCTAAACGCAATGAATGGCCCGGTGGCTGGCTACCGGGCTGTGACACAGAGCGTGGCGTGATCCCACCAGGGATTGTGACTGACCTGCTGGTGTTGAATGCAAAACCCGGCATGGGTGATCTCATCACGCAATAACTCCAACGGCATCAGCGTGCGCCAGGGTTGGCCATCACGATAGAGCAGATGCTGTTGCGCGTCGTAATGTTGACGATCCTCTTCCTGTTGCGGCTCGCCGCACATGCTGCTTAACACGAAGCGGCCGCCGGGCTTAAGCAGACGCGCTATTTCGCGCCAGGCTTGCATACGCTGTTCGCCAATCAGGCAGTGCAGGCAACTGCCGTCGAAAATCAGGTCAAAGCCTGCTGCCAGACCCTCCAGCGAGCAAACATTGCCAGGCTGAAAATCCCCGCTCAGCCCCTGGCGGGCAAAATTCTCGCGTGCCCAGTCGATCGCCGTTGGGGAGATATCAACCCCTGTCACCCGGTAACCACGACGGGCAAACCACAGCGCGGCCATTGCCCCGTTACCACAACCCAACTCCAGGATATGACTGCCCGGCGCAGGGAGATGATCCGCGCTCGCCAGCGTGTCGAGAATAACGCTAAGTTTGCTCCAGGCGCGTAAATAGCCGCTGCCGGTCCAGGCCGGTTCGCCGCTGGCGCGTAATTGTTGGTAGATCTGATCGTAGGTTTCCATGGCTTTTCCTTAACCTAAAAACGTCACTTTACTGCAGCTTTTATTTCGTTGCGCGGAAAAAACGGTAATAATATTCGCAGGGTGATATTAACTCATGAAATCATTTTAATGCCGTACGGACACAGCTCAAATACACATTCTGGTTTTTCACAATTTCTTAAAGAAACATTATCATTGCCGGGGCAGGCTGTGCTTTTTTTAATGGTTCGCCACAGCGTCGGGAAATAGGGCAAGGCATGAATAAGGGTAAGCTTCCGCTCTTTTTCATCGATAACATGCCCCTCACGGGTAATGTGGAGTGTATCGTCAGGACGCAGAAAATAATCCCCTTTATACCACAGGATGATCTCCTGCTCAGCCGCGCTCCGCGCGACGGCAAAAGCGGTGCCGGTGGAAGGGGATACTAACATATCGGTTATATTCCAGCGCATACAATCTCCTTGCTCTGCACGCTTTTCCTTGTTTAGAAAAAGCTTAACAAATAAATAAAATTGCGCCTAAGCAAAATAATATAATTTAATTTTCATGGGTTAAGTGGCGATATATTTATAAAAATTTACTCTATAAATTGATATGCAACAAGTATGCGGAGATAATATACAGAGGAAAAAGTTGCCGTGTCGAATATATATCCTACATTCCAACCATATTAAACGCTTTACTGCCCGACAAACACGCCGGGCCTTGGTGACTAAGGGTTCTGACCCGTTTCCAGACGATTTCGGCCATTTCTTTTTGCAGCATATAATGCGCGATCTGCCTGATCAATTAACCGCTGGTAATCCGGATGGTAATCAAATTCTGCCAGACCGATGCTCACAGTGATGGCAAAGTGCTGTTCCGGCGAAGCCTCAATAGTCAATGCGGCAATTTTCTTCCTTAACGCTTCGAGGATTATTGTGGCCTGAACAAGGTCGGACTCGACCAGCAGCACCATAAACTCCTCACCACCATACCGGAACACATAATCGCTGCTGCGAAAATGATCATAAATGACTGCCGCCACGGTCTTGAGCGTACTATCCCCGGCGTGATGACCATAGTGGTCGTTGATTTTCTTAAAATGATCGATGTCCAGCATCGCCAGAATAAACGGCTTACGTACATTCAACGCCAGTGAGATTTCCCGGCGCATAATAGTAGGAATAAAGCGGCGATTAAGCAGTTGGGTCAGCGGATCTTTGCCATTCTCAAGCTGAACCAGCGCGTCAAACATGGAAGCCAGCAGACGATGGATCTGCCCGGCGAGTTGCCGTATGGCTTGCAGCACAGCCATGCGGGACGCCATCTCAGGCTGCGTTTCATTGGCCAGCGCCTGGGTAATATGCTGATCCGCCTGCTGGACCAGCGTATCCATATTGGCCAGCATGTGCGGGTTACCCAACAGATGTTTACCTTTATGCGCAAACCACATACCAAATTCCGATTTCGACAGGAAGATCAGATCGGCGGCCGGCAACCCGGTGGCGATGTTATAGATAAATTGGTTTTCCCAGGTCGTCAGCGCGGTGATTTGCCGTTCCCGCTCCACATTGACGTCATCGTATATCGATAACAGACGATACTGTTCCTGCGTTTGCATTGCGTTTTGATAGGTGGGCGAGTACGAAACAGTCATCGCTTCAATGGCTGTATCCATTGCCAGGCCGCTGAAACAGATGATCTCGCTAAGCAGTGGGGCGGGGAGGTGCTCTTTCCCCTGCAACAACGTATACAGCTCATTTTTTAGTTTCCGCGCGCCGCGTGCGACGAGATCAATTGGCAGGCCAATTCGCGCATGAACGATGCCAATTTCGCGCTGTTTTTCGAGCAACGGTTGCAAATCCTGCTGCGCACTGCCCAGCACACTCCGTAACCAGTGAAACATGCTGTGGCTGAGCCGGGTGTTCACCTGTTCAGTATTGAGGAACAATTCACTTTCGTGATGTGAAAGCATGTAGTCATAAAACGTGCTCACCAGATGGCGGATCTCGTCATCGGTTAGCGCATTGAGCGTCTCATGCGTCTGGGGCGATGTCTGGCGCAACAAGCACTGCCACTCGGCGAGCAGCAAAGCGAGACCACCGGTTCCAACCTGTTCCATGTAAATGCCAACCATTAATTTTGATGATGTTTTGCGACGATAGTACGAGCCGCCGGGGCAAGGTCAAGCAAAACAATACCCCGGCAAAAGATACGGTTTACAACCTATTGTAAGCACCTGTAGTATACCCCCCTATAGTATGCAGGAGGTCAAATGCCACATTCACCTGAAGATAAAAAGCGTGCGTTGACACGGGTACGTCGCATCCGTGGACAGGTCGATGCCCTGGAGCGCGCGTTGGAAAGCGGCGAGCCCTGCATCGCCATTTTGCAGCAAATTGCCGCCATCCGTGGTGCGGCCAATGGCCTGATGGGCGAGATGGTGGAAATCCACCTTAAAGATGAACTGGTCGCTGGCGATACCACTGCCGATCAACGCGCGGTGCGCATGGCGGAAGTCGGTCATCTTTTGCGCTCTTATCTAAAATAAGCATCAAAGTACTCACAAAAAAGGAACAGACTTATGAAATCACGTGCAGCTGTCGCGTTCGGCCCGGGTCAACCGCTTAAAATTGTCGAAATTGATGTCGCACCGCCGAAAAAAGGCGAGGTATTAGTGCGCATTACCCATACCGGTGTCTGCCATACCGACGCCTTTACACTGTCGGGCGACGATCCAGAAGGCGTGTTTCCGGCTGTGCTGGGTCATGAAGGCGGCGGCATTGTTGTGGAAGTGGGCGAGGGTGTCACCAGTTTGAAACCCGGCGACCATGTTATTCCCCTCTATACCGCAGAATGCGGCGAATGTAAGTTCTGTAAATCCGGCAAAACTAACCTTTGCCAGGCGGTACGTGCAACCCAGGGCAAAGGTCTGATGCCGGACGGCACCACCCGTTTCTCGTACAACGGCGAGCCGATTTTCCACTATATGGGCACCAGTACGTTCAGTGAATACACCGTCTGCGCTGAAATCTCTCTGGCAAAAGTGAACGAGAAAGCCCCGCTGGACAAAGTTTGCCTGCTGGGATGCGGCGTCACGACCGGTATCGGTGCGGTTCATAACACGGCAAAAGTTAAAGCGGGCGACACCGTGGCCATCTTCGGTCTTGGTGGCATTGGGCTGGCCGCTATTCAGGGTGCGGTGCAGGCAAAAGCCGGGCGCATTATCGCTATCGATACCAACCCGGATAAATTCACGCTGGCAAAAGAGATGGGCGCGACGGACTTTATTAACCCGAAAGATCATGCCCGCCCGATTCAGGACGTGATTGTCGAAATGACGGACGGCGGTGTGGACTTCAGCTTTGAGTGCATCGGTAACGTGAATGTGATGCGTGCGGCGCTGGAGTGCTGCCATAAAGGATGGGGTGAAAGTGTGATTATCGGTGTTGCGGGCGCAGGCCAGGAGATCAGCACCCGTCCATTCCAGCTGGTTACGGGGCGCGTCTGGCGCGGTTCTGCCTTCGGTGGTGTTAAAGGGCGTAGCCAGTTGCCGGGTATGGTCGAAGAGGCCATGGCGGGCAAAATCCGCCTTGATCCTTTTATCACGCACCGTATGCCGCTTGAGCAGATCAACGAAGCCTTCGATTTGATGCACGAAGGGAAATCTATCCGTACCGTTATCCATTTCGGCGATAACTAATCCTGCCTCACGCCAGCGGTGCAACCGCTGGCGCTACCAATCTCCAAAACTGTGACGGCTGTTGCGCTTTTTGCCATAAGAATAATCCAATTATTGCCGATGCCTATATATCATTCCTGTTGTACGTTTCAGACAAATATGAGAGTCGATAGCCATGGATAACAAAGCAGTGATGCAAAAAACACAAGGCATTGGATTTATGCACAATATTCGCCTGGTTCCCCTCTTTTCTTCTATTCTCGGCGGCATCTTAGTGTTATTTGCATTAAGTTCCGGTCTGGCCGGTTACTTCCTGATGCAAGCCGATCGCGACCAACAGGATGTTACGCAGGAAATCCAGGTGCGCATGGGGCTGTCTAACAGTTCTAACAACTTACGTATTGCCCGACTCAATTTGATCCACGCCGGTGCCGCCAGCCGCATCGCCGAAATGGATGATATGAAAAAGAACGTGGCGGATGCTGAAAAACGTATCAGTCAGTCGCAGGATAGCTTTAAACAATATATGGATCGCCCGGTAAAAACCCCGGCAGATCTGGCGCTGGATGAGGATTTAACCACTCGCTTTAATGCCTACATCGCGGGCATGAAACCCATGTTGAAATATGCCAAAAACGGCATGTTCGAAGCCATTATTAACCACGAGAGCGAGCAGGCACGTGTGCTCGACAATACTTACAACGAAGTGCTGCTGAAAGCGATTCAGATCCGTACTGAACGTGCCCAGCATTTAACCGAAGAAGCGCATAGCCGCACGCAGCTGGGGCTGATGTTTATGGCTGCAGCCTTTGCGTTTGCGCTGGTGCTCACGGTGATCACCTTTACCGTTCTGCGGAGTGTGGTGATTAACCCGCTGCAACGCGCTGCACAGCGTATTGCCCGTATCGCCTCTGGCGATTTAACCGTTCCGGATGAAGTGGCAGGCCGCAGCGAAATTGGTCGTCTGAGCAGCGATTTGCAAGCCATGCAGCACTCGCTGGTGACTACCGTTGCCACCGTTCGTCAGGGGGCGGAAGAGATCTATCGCGGAACCAGCGAAATCTCTGCCGGTAACACCGATCTCTCTTCCCGTACCGAGCAGCAGGCGGCAGCGATTGAAGAAACGGCTGCCAGCATGGAGCAACTGACCGCAACCGTGAAACAGAACGCCGATAACGCGCATCATGCCAGCAGCCTGGCGCGCGATGCGTCCGGTAAAGCCACCAAAGGCGGGCAGATTGTCTCCGGCGTGGTCCAGACCATGGGCAATATCACGTCCAGTTCCCGCAAAATTTCTGAAATCACTGCTGTGATCAACAGTATCGCGTTCCAGACCAACATCCTTGCGCTGAACGCCGCCGTGGAAGCGGCACGTGCCGGCGAGCAGGGGCGCGGCTTTGCCGTAGTGGCCAGTGAAGTGCGTACGCTGGCAAGCCGCAGTGCGCAGGCAGCGAAAGAGATCGAAGCGCTGATCAGCGAATCCGTTAGCCTGATTGAACGTGGTTCCGGCGAAGTGGTTTCCGCCGGTGAAACCATGGATGACATCGTGACCGCCGTGAAACGCGTGACCGATATTATGCTGGAAATTGCCGCTGCGTCTGACGAGCAGAGCAAAGGCATCACACAGGTCAGCCAGGCGATCACCGAAATGGATAACGTTACACAGCAGAACGCCTCCCTGGTGGAAGAAGCCAGCGCGGCAGCAGCATCGCTGGAAGAGCAGGCTGCGCGCCTGACGCAAGCGGTTGGCGCATTCCGCCTGACAGGTGCTACACCGCAACGCCAAAGCGCGTCAACGCCAACGCCAAAAGCCTTTAAACCGCAGCGACCAGCGCTGGCGGATGGCGAAAACTGGGAAACCTTCTGATAAAGAAAAAGGCCTGAATATTCAGGCCTTTTTTATGACACGCGTTAAGCGTAAAGCCGTTAACAACGGTTGTAGTTCAAGGTTTCGATGACGTTTTTATAGTTGTTATATATCTCTCTCACGTCCCATTCGTGCATCATGCGCGAGCCGTTTTTGCGCTGCGCTTCTTTTTCATAGGTACCGTCATTACTGCGTTGCAGCACAGTACGTGCCGCACCCAGATAATTGTTCGCAGCGCTCATGATGGTCGGGCAGCCCGTTTTGTTGAATTCGCGCACTTTGGCGTCATATCCCAGCGCCATGGCATTGAACTGATCGAGTGAGGTTTTAAACGCCTCGGTTTTATCACCCAGTGTGGTGTTCTCATCAATATTGTGTGCGGCTTCAACACTCTGTTTCAGGTAATAGATCATGCCCGCGTGATAATACTCGCGCGTGCCTTTCTCCGCTTTTTCGAAAGCAGCCTTCACGCGTGCGGTGTCCTGCGCTTTGATGCTTTGCAGGAACGCCTCGTGGGCTGTCACCAGGGCTTGCAGGCGAGCCTCAAAATCATTCTGGATCTCACGGCCGTGCGCGCCTTGATCGCTGGTATAGGTTTTGGCGTTGATGTAGCTCACCATATCGGTGTTGACTGCCTGAATTTTTTCGACCGCATCGCGGTAAGCGCGTGCCGGTTCATCCAGAACAGGCATGTCTGGTTTCATGGCGAGCGCTTTATCCAGGCTCTCTTTAACATTGATCAATCCCTGCGGGTTCGGGGCGTTGAAATAAAGGCGATCAATGCTTTTCTTACGAGCAAGCGCCGGTTTAACTTCTTCACGGAACTGCGCAAGTTGATCGGCGTAGGTGGTTGAAGACATATTCGCCGCTGCGATGTACTCATTGTATTTCAGCACTTCGGCCTGTTCAGCCTGTTCGGCAGAAACCTGTGACTCCTGCGCCTGGTCGCTCTTTTTATCATCGCAACCCATCAACGCAAACAAGCACGCCGCCACCGCTAGCGAGCGCACGATATTTTTCGTGAACATCCCATTCTCCTTGTCCAAAACATAACCATTAGCATCGTATTCTCACTGCACGCAGCGAGCGGCTGACAGGGTAGCACCAAAAAAAATCGCTTATGGACAAAGCCACCTGAATTGGTAGGGAGGTGGGGCGAGTGTAATGCAGAGGGAGAGCTAACCCGGCGGCCGCATGCTACCGGGCTGTTTTCAGTGTGTAAGCAGGTCAGATAAAACTGTCGTCATCACTGCCAAAGTCATTGTCATCGTAATTGTCCGTGCCGTTATCGCTCTGGTAGGGATCATCCTGGTCGAGGAAATGGCTGTCAGACACGTCATTAAATCCGCCATTTTGATCTGCGCCATACGGCACACCGCCTGTCGGCACCACGGGCTCCTCAATAATGTTAACGATTTCTTCCGGGCGAGAGTGGTGGAACATGCTGGTCAGCATGTCGGCCATTACCACACCGCCCGCAACACCTGCCGCAGTTTGCAATGCTCCGGCCATAAAACCGCCGCCGCGTGACGGAGCGGGTGCCGATGCCTGGCGTGCATAATCCTGAGGTGGCTGCTGTGCTGTATTCCAGCCATTATCCGTCTGCTGGGCCTGGCTTTTATTACCGCCAAACAGACCGCCCAGGAAGCTGCCGCCGCCGGAGGATTGCTTGTGTTTTTCGGCTGCGAGTTCGTTCTCCAGTTCCTGGACGCGACTCTGCATGCGTTTTAATGCGGCTTCCTGAATCAAAATTGACTGCGCCATATAGTAAGGCGCAGCAGGTTGCTGCTTAACAAATTCCGCAATTTGCCGTTCGGCGTCAGCATCGCGTTGACCGTGCTGCTGCTCAGTCTGTTTCAGGCGCTGAAAAAGCCCGTCGATAAGCTGCTGTTCTTCATATTGCATGGCGATAACCTTCAGGTTGCGCTAAGGAGACACTATGAGTTTATCAGCGCCGTAAGCCAGTGTCTGGCGAGTGAAATGTTTGTTTAAGATTGGTTGCAGCGTAGTGCAAAAAAAACCGACCTGGCGGGCCTGGCGCTAACAGCGGGTGACGGTTTACCCGCTAATCCCCGGGTGAATCTGTCACAGCCTTTCGCGTAATGGTTAAGGGGGAGAGCGCATTCAGTGAGAACGCCCGCAGGGCGCGGGCGCAAAGGTCATGCAATACGCCGGGTGTCGCGGGATTGCGATGGGGTAACTGTTACCGGGATGGATTTGGACGTCGGCGTACCGGTACCGTCACCAAACCGGGTGAGAGGAACCAGCGGGTTGGTTTCGGGGTAATAGGCCGCCAGATTACCGCGCGGAATGTTGTAAGCAACAAGGCGGAAATTCTCGACCCGACGTCGTACCCCATCGTCAGACGGCGTTTCGATATCTACGCGATCGCCGTCTTCTAACCCCAGGGCCTGAATATCGTCAGGGTGCATAAACAGCACATCGCGCTGCCCGTAAACCCCGCGATAACGATCGTCAAGCCCGTAAATCGTGGTGTTGTACTGATCGTGCGAACGCAGAGTCTGCAACACAAACGGTGCGTCTGTTTCCGCGCATACCGCCTGCGGCAGGGGCGCCGCGCTGAATTCCGCCTTTCCGGACGGCGTGTTAAAACGTCCTTCGGCGGCGGCGTTACCAAGCCAGAACCCTCCAGGCTCTTCGCAGCGTTGATTAAAATTCTGAAAACCCGGCAGAGTCGCGGCGATATGATCGCGGATCAGATTATAATCCTCTGCCAGCGCCAGCCAGTCGAGCTGCTTGTTGCCCAGCGTGGCGTGGGCGATACCGGCAACAATCGCCGTTTCTGAACGCTGCGTGACCGCAAGGGGTTTACCAATGCCCTCTGAGGCATGCACCATGCTAAAGGAGTCCTCAACCGTCACGAACTGACGACCGCTGGCCTGGATGTCTTCTTCAGTTCGCCCCAGCGTGGGCAAAATCAGTGACGCTTTGCCTGGCATCAAATGGCTGCGATTCAGTTTGGTACTGATGTAGACCGTTAACCCGCACCGACGTAATGCTTCGCAAGTCAGCGGCGTATCCGGCGCGGCGGCAGCGAGGTTGCCGCCCAGGGCAATCAGGACTTTCACTTCATCGCGCAGCATCGCCTGAATCGCCTGCACGGTATGGTGCCCGGGCTCGCGCGGCGGTTCAAAATTAAAGTGGCGGGCAAGGCTGTCGAGCAGGGATGCCGACGGTTTTTCATCGATCCCCATCGTGCGGTTGCCCTGTACATTACTGTGCCCGCGCACCGGGCATAACCCTGCACCCGGTTTTCCCAGGTGGCCGCCTAAGAGTTGCAGGTTAGTGATTTCACGCACCGTATCCAGCGAATGTTTATGCTGTGTAATGCCCATCGCCCAGGTGCAAATCACCCGTTCAGCCTCTTGCCAGATGGCAGCGGCCTCACGCAGTTGCTGCTGGCTTAAGCCGGACTGTTGTTCAATGATCTTCCAGTCGGTAGCATCAATTTGCGCAAACCATGCCGCAATGCCCTGGGTATGCTGAGCGATAAACGCGTCATCGAAAATTCCTGCCTCACCGGCAGCAAGACGCTGACGCTGGGTTTCCAGTAACGCTTTGGCAATGCCGCGCACGGCGGCCATATCACCGCCAAGGTTAGGTTGGTAATACGAGGAACTGATGGTACCTGCCAGCGGAGTAACTACCTCCAGCGGTTTTTGCGGATCGGCAAAACGTTCCAGTCCGCGTTCGCGCAGGGTATTAAACGTCACGATCCGCGCACCGCGATCTGCGGCATGGCGCAGGCTGTGTAACATACGCGGATGGTTGGTGCCGGGGTTTTGACCAAATACAAAAATGGCATCGGCTTTATCAAAATCGGCCAGGTGGATGGTGCCTTTGCCGACGCCGATGCTGCGTTTTAGCCCCGCGCCGCTGGCCTCATGGCACATATTCGAGCAATCCGGGAAGTTGTTGGTGCCTACCATACGGCCAAATAACTGGTAAAGATAAGAGGCTTCATTGCTGGCACGCCCGGAAGTATAGAGTTCCAGTTGGTTCGGATGGGCCATCGCCTGAATGTGCGCGCCGATCATCGCCAGCGCATCGTCCCAGGAGAGGGGTTCGTAGTGATCGGTTTGTGGGTTATAACGCAACGGCTCTGTCAGACGGCCCTGATACTCCAGAAAGTAGTCGCTCTGGCGGGTGAGCGCGCTGACGCTGTGTTGCGCAAAAAACGAGGCATCAATCTGCCGGCGCGTTGCTTCCCACGTCACGGCTTTTGCGCCGTTTTCGCAAAAACTGAAGGTGCTTTTGTTATCGTCTCCCCAGGCACAGCCCGGGCAATCGAAGCCGCGCGCTTTATTCATGCGCAACAGGTTACGCATATTTTTGAGGGCATTTTTGCTGTCAATGACGAAGCGAGTCGTCGCTTCAAGAGAGCCCAGTCCACCGGCAGCGGCGTGGTAGGGTTTGATCGCGGTTTTGAATTTCATCTGCTGTTCCGGCTGCGGGTTGTTACAGCTTTAGTCTATGTTGCGTAACAACAACCCTTTATCAACAACCTATTTTTATCACACAATTAACCGCGTGTTTACTTGTTGCGCAACAGAAAGCACAGAGCGCCACACCGGGATTAACCCGGCATGGTTTTACGGATCGCGCTGATCAGCGCAAGGGCTGCCGGGGGCAACAGAGAGTCGACACGGGTAATAATGCCGATTGGATCACCAATCCCTTGCTGCGGAACAGGTAACGCCACTAAGGTTCCGACGCGCAAATCGTCTTTCACAGCACCAGAGGGGACAAACCAAACATAGTCGTGATCGACAGTTAACTGGCGTGAAAGCGAGGCGGAAAGGGTTTCGAGACACCCTGACGGTAACCGACAGTTCTGGCTGGCAAGCAACTCTTCCGTGTTTTGGCGCGGGACGGTGCCTTCTGGCAGCACCACCACTGGCCACTCGAGTACCCGGCTCAGGGTCACGGTGCTGTGCAGGAGGGGGTGTCCCGGGCGCACGACCAGCTTTAACGACTCCAGAAACAACAGTTCATAGCTCAGTCCGCTCATCAGTTCCGGATCGGACATGCGTCCAATACCCAGATCCAGCTCGCCCGATTTCAGCCCGGCCAGTAACATCGGGTTATTCGCTGTGGCGACCTGGATGGTGAGGTCCGGCTGCTGTTTATGCAACTGGCCAATTACGCCAGGTAAAATACCCAACGCGGCCGTGGGGAGCGCACCGATGCGAATAATGTCGGTTTTTATCTCAAATTTTTGATTAAGCGACTGACCGGCAATATTCACCGCATCCAGCACGCGCACCGCATGAGTGAGAAATTGCTCGCCAACGACCGTTAACTGCGCGCCCATGCGACCACGCTCAAATAAGCGCTTGCCAGTCAGTTGTTCCAGCTCATTGAGCGTTTTCGACAGGGCAGGCTGGCTCAAATTCAGGGTTTCAGCCGCGCGCCCCAGCGTCCCTTGTTGAGCGACGGCAACGAATGTATGTAAATGGCGCAGACGAATGCGCTGTGAAAACAGACCGTTTTTTTCCATAAGATGATGTTAAAAACTGAGCGGAGCCGGTGACAAGTGAGTTTGTTTAATTTTGATAACTTGATAGCAAACTATTATTAACATCTAATCTCTTTGAGTTACAAACGGATTTTCTTCGCAATGTGACGTAACCAGCAGGTTGGTGTGGTTTTGTGCAAATTGCGTTTCATAATCTTTGGTTATGTTCGCCCCGCGCAAAACGTGCGCGTTTTCAGCCACGATCACACTTTGTAAATTTCCCGTCACGGGCCAGGGTTCTCTCTCTACACTCCAGAGAGAGAACCCTGGAGGAAGAATAATATGGCGTACAGCATCACGGCTGATGATATTCGGGAACAATTTTCACAGGCCATGTCGGCCATGTACCAGCAGGAAGTTCCGCAATACGGCACGTTACTGGAACTGGTCGCAGACGTAAACCTGGCCGTCCTGGAGAACAACCCCCGTTTACATGAACAACTGGCCAACGCCGACGAACTGAGCCGCCTGAATGTTGAGCGCCACGGCGCAATTCGGGTTGGCACTGCGGAAGAGCTGTCTACGTTGCGACGCATGTTCGCCATTATGGGGATGTTTCCGGTCAGCTATTACGATCTCTCGCAGGCGGGGGTTCCGGTACACTCCACGGCCTTCCGCCCGATTGAAGATGCGGCGCTGTCGCGTAATCCGTTTCGCATATTTACCTCGTTATTGCGCCTGGAATTAATAGACGACCCCGCGCTGCGCAACAAAGCGGCCGCGATCCTCGCAAAACGCGATATTTTTACCCCGGCTTGCCGTCAACTGATTGAACTGCATGAGCTTAACGGCGGATTTACGCCCGCGCAGGCGCAGGCGTTTGTTAATGAGGCGCTGGAGACGTTTCGCTGGCACCGCCATGCCACGGTGGATCAACAAACCTATCTGGCACTGCATAATGAGCACCGTCTGATTGCCGATGTGGTCTGTTTCCCTGGCTGCCATATCAACCACTTAACGCCGCGCACGCTGGATATTGACCGCGTGCAGGCGCTGATGCCGGAATACGGTATTGAACCGAAGATCCTGATAGAAGGGCCGCCGCGCCGCGATGTGCCGATCCTGCTACGCCAGACCAGCTTCAAAGCGCTGGATGAACCAGTCCTGTTCAGCGGGGAACAACAGGGTACGCATACCGCGCGTTTCGGTGAAATTGAACAACGAGGTGTGGCGCTGACAGAGAAAGGCCGTGCACTCTATGATCAACTGCTGGCCAATGCCGGAACAGGCAAAGACAATCTGGCGCATCAGTTGCATTTGCAAAATGTATTTAAAAATATGCCGGACAGCGAAATGCTGTTGCGCAAACAGGGGCTGGCATGGTTTCGCTACCGTCTTACCCCTACAGGAGAGGCACACCGCAAGGCGATCCGAGCGGGTGATGATCCGCAACCATTGATTGAACGAGGCTGGGTCGTTGCGCAGCCCATTACCTATGAGGACTTTTTGCCCGTGAGCGCTGCTGGTATTTTCCAGTCGAATCTCGGTAATGAAACCCAGGCGCGTAGCCACGGCAACGCCAGCCGGACAGCCTTTGAGGAGGCGCTCGGCTGCCCGGTGCTGAATGAGTTTACCCTCTACCAGGAAGCGGAAGAGCGCAGTAAACGCCGTTGCGGACTTCTGTAAAACAGGTACTCTGCCAGAAATCATTGTTCTGGATAATATTATGGAAAATCCTGCCGCCCCGTTGGTGCATACCCGTCAGGGAAGCGTGATGGGCAGTACCGAAGCCGACTTTTATGTCTGGCGCGGTATCCCTTTTGCCGCACCGCCTGTTGGTTCGCTGCGCTGGCAAGCGCCGCGCCCGGTCGAACCCTGGCAGGATGTGCGTATGGCGACGCAATTTTCTGCTGCCAGCTGGCAAAACAGCGAATATTGCCAACAAGTGGGCGGCGGCGATCCGGGGCAGTTTTCGGAAGATTGTCTTTATCTGAATGTCTGGGCGCCACGCGTACGTGAAAAAGCGTTGCCGGTGATGGTCTGGTTGCATGGCGGGGGCTTTACGATTGGATCGGGAGGCTTGCCACCTTATGACGGTAAGCAACTGGCGTCGCGCGGTGTGGTGCTGGTGACGGTCAATTATCGTCTCGGGCATCTGGGCTTTTTTGCCCATCCGGCACTGGAAGAAGAATCTGGCGAACGCCTCTATAACTTCGGCTTATTGGATCAAATCGCGGCGCTGCGCTGGGTTCAGCAGAACATTGCGCTGTTTGGCGGCGATGCGGCAAAGGTCACGCTATTTGGTGAGTCAGCGGGAGCACGCAGCGTGATGGCGCTGATGGCCTCACCGTTAGCAAACGGGCTGTTTCATAAAGGCATTATCCAGAGCAGTTACACGTTGCCGGATACGCCACGGGCGAGCGCGTTAGCCCGGGGAGAGGCGATTGCCGCGCACTTTGGTCTGCATAACGCCAGCGCCGCAGAATTACGCAACATTCCAGCAGATGCATTCTGGCCGTTGGCGGCGCCGCTTAAAATTGCCCCCGCGCCGATCGCCGGGGATAAGGTACTACCGGAGACCACGCTGGACGTATTTTTCGCCGGGCGTCAGCATCCGATGCCGGTCATTATTGGCTCCAATAGCGATGAAGCCAGCGTGATGGCGGAATTTGGGGTCGATCTTGCCGGCGAAATTGAAAAAATGCGACGTCAGCAGCGGCTTGGTCTTGGCATTATTCGTCTGCTTTACCCGGGCGTGCGTGGCGATGCCGAGCTGGGCAGGCAGGTGTGCCGCGATATGGCGTTTACGACCCTTGGGTTAGTGGTCATGCAGGCCCAGCAGCGAGTAGGGCAGCCCTGCTGGCGCTACTGGTTCGATTATGTGGCGCAGGCCGCGCACGGTACCTATATCAACGGTGCCTGGCATGGAAATGAGGTGCCGTACGTTTTCGATAATTTGCTGTTGTCGGAGCCCTCTTGCCATTATGTCAACGACGATGATCTCGCGTTTGCCGCACATATTGCCGATTACTGGGTAGCGTTTGCCCGCGCGGAGCCGCTGGTGGCGGTGCTGCCAGGGCCGATGCACTGGCGGGCGGCGGTACGCGGGCGCGATCGTTTATTACGCATTGGTCTGAATAAACATGCAGGATTTCGCCTCGTCAAGCGCTTTATGCGCGCCCGTCTGAGCTTCTTCCGCCGTGTAATGCGTCACCACGTTAAGTTGGATTAACCGCCAGCAGCCCCTGACGAAACGCCGCCAGTCCGGCGGCTTTGTGCCGCGACTCGCGCAGAACGAGACGGTAACTGGCCCCGGTTTTCACGCTTTCGTCGAACGGGCGTTGTAACCGGCCGGCGCGAATGTCTTCCGCCACCAGGGTCTCATCGGCGATCGCCAGTCCCAGCCCCTGAATAGCTGCCGTTATGGCCAAATCCATGGTGTCAAAGTGTTGATTTTTTCGCATGGCAGGCTGAAACGTCTGCTGTTTTGCCAGCCACAGTGACCAGTCCGTTTTATCACGTGTAGGGTGAAGCAGAGTCATATTATCCAGCGCCTGCGGCGGTATCAGCGTCGCACTCATCACCGGGGTTAACGCCTCGTCAAACAGCAGATCGCCCGCGCTTAACTGGGTGCCAAAGACGATAGCTGCATCATAGGGTTCCGTTTTGAAATTAACAGTGTGATCGGTGGTGGTAGTCAGTGCTATTTGCAACTCCGGGTAGTGCTGTTCAAGGTGCAACAGACGGGGAACCAGCCAGCGCATCGCGCAGGTCGGCGCTTTTAACCGCACCACGGTTTGCTGTGCCTGGGCCTGATCGGCCACCATTAACAAGTGCTCAAAAGCGCTATGCAGTTCCGGCAGCAGTGCGCTGCCCTGCGGGGACAGGCGCAACCCTCTTGCATGGCGTTCGAACAGCGGGAAGCCGAACCAGGTTTCCAGCGTGGCGATTTTGCGGCTCACCGCGCCCTGGGTCAGGCATAGCTCTTTGGCTGCGTGAGTCAGGTTCAAATGCCGGGCTGTGACCAGAAAGGCATCAATTGCGTTCAGCGGCAGGGAAAGGCGGGACATGGCAACTCCAGCTATGCAGTTTTGTCATGGCTATTATGACAACAATTCGCTTGTCCCCTCAATGGGGTTTTGGTTTGAATGGTTATGCACTAATAATGAGAAAGGATTAAGCATGACCCTGCACTCCCCGGTGAAAACCCGCTCAAAACTGCCTGATGTCGGCACCACGATTTTTACCGTGATTGGCCAGCTCTCCGGCCAACATAATGCGATCAACCTTTCTCAGGGCGCGCCCAATTTCCCCTGTGATCCGCAACTGGTCGCTGGCGTCACGCGCGCCATGCAGAACAATCATAATCAGTATGCCGCCATGACCGGTCTGTATTCGCTGAAGGAGCGCATCGCACAGAAGATAAGCGACCTCTACCACACTGATTATGACGTGGATAGCGAAATCCTGATCACCGCCAGCGCCAGCGAAGGCCTGTACTCGGCAATAGCGGGGCTGGTACATCCTGGCGATGAGGTCATTTACTTTGAACCGTCATTTGATAGCTATGCGCCGATTGTGCGTCTGCAGGGCGCAGTCCCTGTCGCCATGAAGCTGACGGTGCCGGATTTTGCAGTCAACTGGGATGAGGTGCGTGCGGCCATCACTCCGCGTACGCGGATGATCATCATTAATACCCCGCACAACCCGAGCGGACAGGTTTTTGCAGCCGACGATCTGCAACAACTGGCGGAGATTACGCGTCATACCGATATCGTGATCCTCTCCGACGAAGTGTACGAGCATGTGGTCTTCGATGGCGAACCACACCACGGCATGGCGACACACCCGCAACTGGCGGAGCGCAGTGTCATTATCTCGTCCTTTGGCAAGACCTACCATGTCACTGGCTGGCGCGTCGGCTACTGTGTCGCCCCGGCGGAATTGATGGATGAGATCTGCAAGGTTCACCAGTTCCTGATGTTCTCTGCTGATACCCCGATGCAGTATGCATTTGCCGACCATATGCGTGACCCGCAAAGCTGGTTGTCGCTGTCGGCGTTTTATCAGCGCAAGCGCGATCTGTTGCAATCGCTGTTGGCGGAGTCGCCATTCCGCTTGCTGCCCAGTGCAGGTTCGTTTTTCCTGCTGGCAGATTATCGCCATTTCAGCGATGAACAGGATAGCGAGATGGTGAAACGGCTGATTGTCGATTACGGCGTAGCCACTATTCCGCTGTCGGCTTTTTATACTGATGGTACTGATAACAAATTGATTCGCCTCTCATTTGCAAAAGATGAAGCGACGTTAAGGGCAGGCGCGCAGGCCCTGTGCCGCGTAAAACCACGCTAAAGGAGCATCGACAATGAAATTGAAAGCACTCTGTCTGGGGATGGGTTTGCTCTGCTCACTCTCTTCCTTTGCCGCCTCGGAACTGCGTTACGGCGTAGAAGCGGAATATCCGCCATTTGAGAGTCGCAATGCCGCAGGCGAACTGGAAGGGTTCGATATCGAACTGGGCAATGCCATCTGTAAAGCGGCACAGATTCAATGCAATTGGGTTGAAACCTCCTTCGATGCATTAATCCCAGGCCTGGTGGCGAAGAAATTCGACGCCATTAACTCGGCGATGAACATCACTGAACAGCGGCGTAAAAGCATCGATTTTACGCAACCGATTTACCGTATCCCCTCGCAACTGGTCGGTAAAAACGGTGACGGAATGCAGGCCACGGCAGAAGGGTTAAAAGGAAAAACTATCGGCGTATTGCAAGGATCTATTCAGGAAACTTACGCCAAAGAGCATTGGGAAAAGCACGGTGTCACGGTGGTGTCGTATAAAGATCAGAACATGGCATGGGGTGATTTGCTGAACGGCCGCATCGATGCCACTCTGGTGATGTCAGCGGCGGGGCAGGCAGGTTTCCTGAGTAAGCCGCAGGGTAAAGGGTTTGGTTTTATCGGCAAACCGGTATCGGACGATACCATCCTTGGCAGTGGTATCGGTTTTGGGCTGCGTAAAGGTGATGAAGCCACCAAAAAACAGCTTGATGCCGCCATAGATAAAGTACGCGCTGACGGCACCATCAAAAAACTGGCGGAGAAATACTTCCCCGGTATTGATGTGAGTGTCAGTGCACAATAATGCATCACCTTGCTGGCCCCAGCCGTTTGATGTCCGGCTGGGGCTTTTGTCATTTCGCATGAGTGGGGTTTGCATTACAGATCTTTACCCGCCTTTCAGGCTGCTCTTATCGACAGGAAATATTTCACATTTTGCTCAGATAATCAGCGCCCAACAATTGGATTCTCAATGAATTTTGTCTAGAGTGTGCGTTTATCAAAAACGCATTTGCCGCTGTTTCGCCTCACCGCGAAATGTCAATTTACGACCAGAAGGACGTGTTACCAGGCATGAACCGCAGACGATTTATTCAGGCATCCATGGCACTCGCAGCCACGTACGGTACCACCGGCGTGGCTTCACTCTTCTCCCGCGCGGCATTTGCGGCAGACTCCGACATTGCCGACGGGCAAAGCCGTCGCTTTGATTTCTCGGTGCTGCAATCCATGGCGCACGATCTCTCGGCGCAACCGTGGGGCGGCGCGCCGAAAGCATTGCCTGATACGCTGGCCACGCTGACGCCGCAGGCCTATAACAGCATCCAGTACGATGCCCGGCACTCACTGTGGAATAACGTTGAAGGTCGCCAGCTCGATGTGCAGTTCTTCCATGTCGGCATGGGTTTTCGCCGCCGCGTGCGTATGTTCTCGTTAGATCAGCAAACCCATCAGGCGCGCGAAATTCACTTCCGCCCGGAGCTGTTTAACTACCACGATGCGGGCGTTGACACCAAACAACTGGAAGGGCAGAGCGACCTGGGTTTTGCTGGCTTCCGTGCCTTCAAAGCGCCTGAGCTGGCGCGCCGCGACATAGTCTCCTTCCTCGGTGCGAGCTATTTCCGTGCGGTCGACAGCACCTTTCAGTACGGTCTTTCCGCGCGCGGCGTGGCAATTGACACATTCACAGATACGCCGGAAGAGTTCCCGGATTTCACCGCCTTCTGGTTTGAAACCGCGAAACCGGCAGACACCTCCTTCACGGTCTATGCGCTGCTCGACAGCCCGAGCATCACTGGCGCGTTTAAATTCGTGATCCACTGCGAAGCCAGTCAGGTGATCATGGAAGTCGAAAACAAACTGTACGCGCGCAAAGAGATTAAACAGCTCGGCATTGCGCCAATGACCAGTATGTTCAGCTGCGGCAATAACGAACGCCGCGTCTGTGACACCATCCACCCGCAGATCCATGATTCCGATCGTCTGGCGATGTGGCGCGGAAACGGCGAATGGGTTTGTCGACCGCTAAATAACCCGCAAAAACTGCAATTCAACGCTTTCCAGGATAACAACCCGAAAGGGTTTGGCCTGCTGCAACTCGACCGCGATTTTTCACACTATCAGGATGTCATGGGCTGGTATAACAAACGCCCGAGCCTGTGGGTTGAGCCGCGTAACAAATGGGGCAAAGGCGCAGTCTGCCTGATGGAAATCCCGACGACTGGCGAAACGCTGGATAACATTGTGTGCTTCTGGCAGCCGGAAAAACCGGTAAAAGCGGGGGATGAATTCTCCTTCGAATACCGTCTCTACTGGAGCGCAATGCCACCCGTGCGCTCACCGCTGGCCCGCGTTTACGCCACCCGCACCGGCATGGGGGGGTTCCCGGAAGGCTGGGCGCCAGGTGAACACTATCCGGAAAAATGGGCCCGTCGCTTTGCCATTGATTTCGTTGGCGGCGATTTGAAAGCTGCCGCGCCAAAAGGCATTGAACCGGTGATCACCTTATCCAGTGGCGAAGCGAAGCAGGTCGAAATCCTCTATGTTGAACCGTTCGACGGGTACCGCATTCTGTTCGACTGGTACCCAACCAGTGACGCCACCGATCCGGTCGATATGCGCCTGTTCCTGCGCTGCCAGGGTGATGCCATCAGCGAAACCTGGTTGTACCAGTATTTCCCGCCTGCGCCAGACAAACGTAACTACGTCGACGACCGTGTGATGCGCTAAACTTTTCATCTCCCCCGTATGGGGGAGATGTCTTTTTGGAGGAGCGATGGAAGATACTCAGATTCCCGTTAATGACCATATCGCCCTGCACGCGATTGACGATCGATTTGTGCACGATCTGTATCAACTGATCGTAAAAAACCGCGACTGGTTGCAACAGTTCCTCGACTGGCCACAGCATGTCACTTCTGTCGAAGACACCCGTAAAAGCGCGCAAAGCAATATGATCCTGCACCAGCGTGGCTATGCAAAAATGTTTGTCATTATGGTCGATGGACTGGTGTCTGGCGTGCTGTCGTTTAACGCAATTGAACCGCACAACAAAACGGCTTATATCGGTTACTGGCTGGACAAAGAAGTCTGCGGGCGCGGTATTTTATCGCAAGCGATGCAGGCAATGATGGATTTTTATGCCCGCCGGGGCGACGTGCGGCGGTTTGTGATTAAATGCCGTGTCGGGAATATTGCCAGCAACCGCGTGGCGGAACGCAATGGTTTTACCCTCGAAGGGCGCCTGAAACAGGCGGAATTCCTCAACGGTCACTATGACGATCAACACATCTGGGCGCGTATCGTCGATCACTCACAGTAAACCTACCAATGGCGTACGCGTAATATGCTGTGCGTCGTTAATGACTTTCGGCCCGCGCAACAAGATACATTCGCCGTTTAGCGCTTCAATGACGGCGTTATCGCCGATCTCAATCTGATGTTCGATCAGCACATTCCCAGTAATGCGGGCATGCCCCTGAATCACCACTTTTTCGTCCAGTTGCAGGGGGCCACCGCGCAAGCTGGCGTGCCCGCCCACTAATACATGGTGTTTGAGGATACAGTTTCCTTCGACCACGGCGTGTTCTGCCACTTGCGAACTGTAACGCAGCGTCGGGATCTCATCTTCCTCCGTGCCCGCGAGAATGCGGGCATGCCCGTAGACTTTGGCGCAGTCGCAAATCCAGACGTCATTCAGTGCATTGCCTTCGAGTAGCGCACAATCAAACACTTCTGCACGGTGCTCGATAAAGGCGTAATTAACAATGGCATCGCCGTAGATTTGCGCCTGATGGACAACACGGGAATGACTGACGGTGGCGCGGTCGTAAATTTGCAGAATTTGTTGATTGTCCGGGGTTAATCCTCGCGCGGCAACCAGCGTACTGTCGCTAAGAATACGCGCGTCGCCGCGCAGATGACACAAGCCGCGCACAGTGGAAGATTGTACCGTGACGTTGTCACTTAATTGCGCCGCATGGCTGATGTCACTGCCATCGACCCAGGCATTGTCGCGAATATGCACATCGTGGCAGATAACACACGGGCGGGTGATCCGGGCATTGTCACGCACCGTGCTCCCGGCAAAAACCATGCTGTTTTCATCGTAGATCCAGCAATTTCCTTGCTGACTCAGAACCGCTTCGCTGTCGACCCAACCACCTGCCGTGCCGGCCGTTACGTCGTTAAAATCGCGTTGTGCAAGGAGCTGCCGCAGCGCCACGGTATGTTTTTCCGAACCGATGTGATAACTGAAAACGCGCGGCTCATCACTGAGTCGATACTTATCCATGCTACATTTCCCCCGTCTGCCTGCATTAAACGTAGCACCTTTTAGGGCGCTGGCTATCCGGCGACGAAATCAATAAAATGCATGCCATATGCAACTTATAGCGCGACTGCGTAAAGGATCTCCATGAGTACCCGTTCTGACACTTATTTCACCGAAAAATACAGCATGACCGCCACCCATTCCGAAGTGGTAAACGCAATGAATTTCGTCAAGCCAGGTAAAACACTGGATCTTGGCTGCGGTAATGGTCGCAACAGTCTTTATCTGGCGAACAGAGGCTTTGACGTGACGGCGTGGGATAAAAACCCTAACAGTCTGAGCAATCTGCAAAGCATTCGTCAGGCAGAAGGGCTGGACAATTTGCACATTGACGCCGTCGATCTCAACACCCTGCGCTTTGATGGTGAATACGATTTTATTCTCTCTACCGTGGTGTTGATGTTCCTCGAGGCGCAAACCATTCCCGGCCTGATTGCCAATATGCAGCGTTGCACTAAACCCGGTGGTTATAACCTGATTGTCGCCGCGATGGATACCGCCGATTTCCCCTGTACAGTCGGTTTCCCGTTCGCTTTTAAAGAGGGCGAACTGAGTGAGTATTACGCTGACTGGGAACCACTGAAGTACAACGAAGACGTGGGCGAATTGCACCGTACTGATGCCAGCGGCAACCGCATCAAACTGCGTTTTGCCACCTTGCTGGCACGTAAACCGTTATAACCCTCGCTACCAGTGCGGGAGCTTTCTGCCCGCACACCCATTTTTCTACACTTATCACAATTCCGATTTTCTTTTTTTACTTTGTTTCCTTTGTTAACTATGTTGACCCGGTTCGCTATGGCATAAAAAGGAGACCTTAACGACATGAACACCATAACAAAAAGCATCATACTGGCGATGAGCAGCGCAATGGCGTTCTCAGCGTCCCTGGCTGCCAGCACGGCGACAGAGAGTGCGCAACTTGCAGGTAAGGTGCTGCCCATGCAGGAAAAACCTCGGGTATTTGTGCTGACAGACATCGGCAATGAGCCGGATGATCAGATGTCGCTGACGCGCTTTTTACTCTATTCCAACGAAATGAACGTGGAGGGGCTGGTCGCAACCACGTCCACCTGGCAGCGCGAAAAAGTCCACACCGATATGATTGATCTGGTGGTGGGGCATTATGGCGAGGTTCAGCCCAATTTACGCAAGCATGCCGCAGGCTTCCCTACGGTAAAACAACTGCAGGCAGTGGTTGCACCGGGTGTTGCACGTTATGGCATGGCCGCGACCGGCGCGGGAAAAAACACCGCAGGTTCCGATCTGCTGGTCAATGCCATTGAGAGAAGCACCGATCCCAGCCATCCGCTGTTTATCAATTTGTGGGGGGGAGCAAACACCCTGGCGCAGGCGTTACAGGATTTATCAGCGCGGCGTTCCGCTGCCGATGTGCAGGCATTAACACGCAACCTGGTGGTTTATTCCATTTCCGATCAGGACGATGCGGGTTTCTGGATCCGCGAGCACTACCCGGAGATCACGTATATTGTCGATCCATCGAGTCAGAATGCGCAAGATTACGGGCGTGCGGCCTGGACCGGTATCAGCGGCGATAAATACTACCGTAACGCACCCGGCGCGGATTTTACGACCGTGTCGCAGCACTGGCTGGATGAAAACATTCGCAGCAAAGGGCCGATGGGCAAAGGCTACCTGAAATATCTGTTTATTATGGAAGGGGATACGCCCGCGTTTCTTGGCCTGATCCGCAATGGTCTGAACAGCGAACGTAACCCTGGCTGGGGCGGTTGGGGCGGGCGTTACATTGTGCGCCAGCCGCAGCATGAACCCCATGTTATCTGGACCAGCGGCGGCGACTTCTACCCGGGGAATCCGAACGCGGCCGATACAGTAACCGGCGTCGACGGCAAACAGTACACCTCCAATCAGGCGACCATCTGGCGCTGGCGCGAGGCGTTTCAGCACGATTTCGCAGCACGTATGGAGTGGGGTATCAAAGATTTTGCCGCGGCAAACCACAATCCTCAGGTGGTGGTGAACGGCGAAGCGGGCCAGCAGGTGATTAACGTGACGGCGAAGATCGGCGATGTCATAACACTCGATGCCGCAGGGAGTAAAGATCCGGATGGCGACAAACTCAGCTACAACTGGTTCCTTTACCCGGAGGCTGGTTCCGCCAGTTCTCAGGCCGTAGCGCTGGACGAGGTACAAGGGCGTCGCGGTGAAGACAACCTGACAGTACCCGCAGTGCTGGCGCTGCAGGACGGGAAAAAACAGCGTGTGGAGATCAAGGCGCTGCGCGCGGGGACAGAACATTTGATCCTTGCGGTTACCGATAACGGCAAACCCTCATTAACATCTTATCGTCGCGTGATTGTTTCCGTAAAATAAGGGAGATATTCAGTCAGGCCGGGTGGTGTGTGACCACCCGGTACGGAGGCGAAACGGCGTGGACTACAAAAAGCAGATCCTTAATATCCTGCACAGCGGCATGGCATCGCGGGCAGAGATGACCCGACAACTGGGCGTGACAAAGGCCTGGATCACCAAACTTACCTCCCCGTTACTCGCCGAGCAGTGGATTGAGGAGCGTGAGATCAAAGATGTGTCCTTCGGCCGCCCCCAACAACTGCTGGCAGTGAAAGCGGGTCGCGCTTTTAGCATCAACATCATGCTGCGAAAAGGCAGTTTTCAGGGCACACTCAACGACTACAACACCCTTGTTGAACCACTGGCGATCCACCATACAACGCTGCCGGATATGATGACCCCCGACGTGCTGGTAACGGAACTGGCGCAAGGCATTGCCGTACTGTGTCAGCTTGCGCAACTGACCCCGTCGCAAATAGGGGTTGTGAGCGTGGCACTGCAAGGTGGGATCGAACATTACACGGGCGTAGTCCGTTACTGCCCGTTGTTTGCTGAAAACCAGGTCAACCTGATGGCGTTGATTGAGCAGCAGACCGGCATAACGACCCGCATTTATAACATTGCGCATTGCACAAACTATCTGCTCGCGAAACGCTGGCCAGGGCAGTCATGGGTGGCGTTTATGCCGGGTTTCGGCAGTCTTGGCTTTGGTTACTGTACCAACGGTATTCCGGGCCTGGGTGAAAATGGTTTTTATCCCGAGATTGTGCACCTGCCGTATGAGGGGGGAATTGAACCGGCGTTTAACGTTATCGAAAACGATAAAGCCGCCAGCATACAACGTACCGCACAGGCGCTCTATTTCGCGATTTGCTGTACAGCGCCGATCCACAATATCCGGCTGGTGATCGCCACGGGCGAATTATTTGAAGATTACGGTGACGAGGTATTGCCGCTGGCACAGCAGATGCTGACGAGTAACCCGAATCAGCATATTCGCGAGATTCGCATCCGGCACGACAAGGTCGGACACCACTATGGCGTCAAAGGGCTGGTGCAGCTCAGTTCAGACACCCTCACTGAGCTGCTGGCGTAAATGCATATGAGCGGTAACGGTAAAATTTAACGTAAGAAGGGAAAGGATGCGCGCCAGGGAAAAAATTAAGGTTACGACTTCTCACTCATCGTGATTGATTAAGAATACATGATCTAATACTGGCGACGATGATAGCCCATTCGACCCTTTTCGGGCAGGCCAACCTGAAAAATAGCCCACCGCCGTCTGGCTGATGAAGCGGCAATTTTTTGATCTCGCCATATTTTTTGCCCCTCCGCTTTCCCGCCCGCTTTGCTATAACTTAAAGGCAATTCTGCACTCACAGGGACAAGCCCATGCGTACTCATGCATTAGTTAGCGTTGCCGTTGTTTCCGGCCTGCTGGCGTTATCAGGCTGTGCGTCAAAAGTGACTCAACCGGAAAAATATTCCGGTTTTTTAAAAGACTACTCAGGATTACAGCAAACTACCTCAGCCAGCGGCAAACCAGTGCTGCGTTGGGTCGCGCCAGGGTTTGATCCCGCCAAATACGACAGCATTGTCTACCACCCGGTTACCTACTATCCGGTCGCAAAACCGACCAGCCAGGTGAATCAGCAGGTGCTGGATGGCGTCCTAAATTACACCAACAGTAAACTGAAAGCCGCCGCCGCGTCCCGTAAACCGCTGGTTACTTCGCCCGGGCAACATAGCCTGATCTTCCGCGGCGCGATCACCGGGGTGGATGCCAGCAAACAGGGACTGCAATTCTATGAAGTGGTACCGGTTGCCATGGTGGTAGCCGGTACGCAAATGGCGACCGGCCATCGCACCATGAATACGCACCTCTATTTCGAAGGGGAACTGATTGATGCCCAGACCAACGCGCCCGTGCTAAAAGTGGTGCGTAAAGGACAGGGTAAAGATGTAAACAATGAAAACGCGCCGGTGACCGTCGACTCCCTGAAACAGGTTATCGATGATATGGCCACCGACGCCAGCATGTTCGACATCAACAAGCGCTGACGTTACGTCGCGACCGACGCCCGCTCAGCCAGGTTTCCGGGCGGGCGAACATCACCAGATTGCCGGTGAGGATCAACAGCAACCCGGCAATTGCCTGCGCATGCCAGACATAGCCTTCATAAAAGGTCGAAATGGTGAGCGCAACCAGCGGGAACAGCAAGGTACTGTACGCCGCTTTGCTGGCGCCGATGCGCCCGACCAGCGTGAAATAAGCCCCAAAACCGATAACCGACCCGAAAAGGGCCAGGTAGACCAGTGCGCCGAGGTAGCTGGTTGTCCATTGTGGCGTAAAATCATCGCCACGCAGCAGGCCAATCGTCCCCATAATTGCCGTGCCGTACAGCATGGCCCAGCTATTGGTGGTGATGGTTTCCAGGCCTTTGCGCTGATGACGCAGGCTTATCATATTGCCAAACGAGAAGCCGAGTGTGCCCAGCGCCGACAAACCAATCCCCAACAGCAGGGTGCTGCTCCAGCCGCTGGCGACCAAATCCTGCCAGAACAGTGTGACTATCCCCAGCAGACCCAGCGCCGCCGCCACAAAGAAACGCGTCGGAGGTTTTTGACCAAAAAAAAGGAAGCTATTAATGGCGTTAAATAACACCGCCATGGAAAAGATCACCGACTCCAGCCCGGTATTAATCCAGGCGGCCGCGGTGTAAAAACACCAGAAGTTAAATCCGAACACACAACCGCCTTGCAGCAGGCAAAACAGATGGTCGCGGAGCGGCAGGGCTCGCAGTTTGCGAAGCGCTGTCAGCACCAGCATCATCGTGGCCGTCGCCAGTGCAAAGCGCCAGAAGATCGACACCGGCGCAGGCACCGGGCCTTGTTGCAAGAAAATGGCTATCCAGGTCGTTCCCCAAATCACCACCACCAAAGCGTACAATAATGCGTTCATGTTTATTCCCGACTGAAAACGTAAGCCGGCATCATCACACGACAGTGTCAACGCCGCTTGCACCCGTCTGCGGCGGACTTGCATATTCTTGCGCTTTTATTGCCGTAAGGCTGGCGTCCGCCTCCGGCTATTTATAGACTGTCAGTCTGGTTGATTTATGATAATTCTCGTGAATGTCTGACGGTTACGAAGCCTTCGAAAACCTGCGCAAACACAACGCCGTATTGCACAATTCGGTGTCGCTCAACTCTGGGATCCAGCTGGCCGCATGGTCAAATAAACGCGATCACATCACCCAATACTGCGATCATCACACCCTCAGTTTGTATGTTGCCGACGGCTATGAGAGTTACCATAAAACCGCTTATGGCTGGAAAAACGGCGGTGGCCCGGATCGTTTCTGCCTGATGCCGAAAGAGAGTGAGTCGGTGTGGGATATTCGTGATGACTTATCGTTTGTGCATCTTTACTGCACGGATGAACATCTCCGCGAAGTAGGCGAAAAAGTGTGGGACAGAAGCCCGGCAACGTTCAGTCTGGATGAGAAAACATTCTCGCAGGACGCCCGCATTACCACACTCTATCGTCAGTTTTTACTCGACTGCGACTGGCAACAGAATGCCAATCAACTGACGTTAAGCACCGCCTCAACGTTGTTGTTAACGCACCTGGTGCAGCACTACAGTAATGTGCAGTGGCAATTGCCGACCGTGACCGGCGGGCTGGCACCCGCCGCATTGCGCAATGTGCTGGACTATATCGACGCCCATTTATCTGCGCCATTGCTGTTGTCTGACCTGGCGGCGCAGGTGTCGCTCAGCGAATACCACTTTGCGCGGATGTTTCGCCAGTCCATGGGCTTTGCGCCGCATCAGTTTGTGATGCAGCGGCGGCTGGCGCGGGCCAAAGACTTGCTGATCAACAGCAGTCAGCCGCTAACCACCATTGCGCTGGCCTGTGGGTTTAGTACTGCCAGTCACTTCAGTAATCGCTTTAAAGCCGCCATGGGCCTCACGCCGTCGCAGTTACGTGCGGCGCGCCAGCGCTAATGCGCCGTAGCATACGCCGCCCACCACCAGGCCCCAAAACGCAGACCCAATCCCCCAAACGCTGATGCCGCTGGCCGTAACCAGAAAGGTAACAACAGCCGCATCGCGGTCGTTCGCGTGGTTCAGTGCCTGGTGCAGACTGCCGCTAATCGTACCCAGCAAGGCGAGGCCGGCCAGCATCTGGATCCAACTGACCGGCAGCGCCGCCAGCAAGGCAGTAATTGAGCCGCCAAAGACCCCGGCCAGTAAATAGAACCCACCTGCTGCTGCCGCAGCCAGCCAGCGCTTACTGGCATCCGGGTGTGCATCCGGACTCTGGCAAATGGCCGCGGTGATAGCGGCAATGCAGATCGAATAGACACCAAAGGGCGACAGCAGAAGCGCCAGCAACCCCGTTATAACCATCAGAGGCGAGACAGCCACCCGATACCCTGCAGCTTGCAGGGTGGCAACGCCGGGCGCATTTTGCGAGGCCATCGTGACCAGAAAAAAGGGAATACCGATGCTTACCAGTGTCGTCCAGCGAAATTCCGGGGAGATATAGGCGGGGACAACAGTAGAAAAGGTGAGGTTTGTTGTAACCAACTCACCCCGGAAAAAGGCAACCAGCACGCCAACAAATAATGTTGCAACAATAGCATAGCGCGGTGCCAGGGCTTTACAGACCAGCCAGGCCAGTAGCATACTGCCGCACAATGCGAAATGCCCCTGTAATGTGCTAAAGGCCTGTAAGCCAAAACGGAGTAAAATCCCTGCCAGCATGGCCGACGCCAGCGTAGGGGGGATAATTTTCATTAGCCGGGCAAACAGGCCAGTCAGGCCACACAGCATAATGAGCGCGTTGGCAAAGATAAAAACACCCACCGCCTCGTGCAGGGAAATGCCCTGCAAACTGGTGGCGAGCAGTGCAGCGCCGGGGGTTGACCAGGCGGTCAGTACCGGCATGCGATACCCGATGCTCAGCGCCAGCGTACTTACCCCCATTCCCAGACCTAACGCGGTCATCCAGCCCGCGATTTGCGTAGCGGTTGCGCCAGCCGCAGAGGCTGCCTGCCAGATAATCGCCGCCGAGCTGGCATAACCGACCAGCACGGCAACAAAACCCGCCAGTATGCTGGTCAGCGGGAGCGGGGGATGTAAAGGCAGAGTGGCGAGGCGCATGGGTATTCCTTGTGCGTTATAGCATCCGGATAATTTACCATTGTGCGCTATAGCGCACAAGCAGACAGGAGGAGTCATGGATCTCACGCTTTATCTGGCAACAACGCTCAAACGTTTACGCCAGGAACGCGGCTGGAGTCTTTCCCGGTTGGCAGAAGAGACGGGCGTATCAAAGGCGATGCTTGGGCAGATCGAGCGCAATGAATCCAGCCCGACGGTGGCAACGCTATGGAAAATTGCCACCGGTCTGAATGTGCCGTTTTCAAGCTTTATAGCCCCGCCAGAAGGGCAAAATCCGCAGGCCTACGACCCCGATCAGCAGGCTATGGTGATCACGCCCATTTTCCCGTGGGATGAACAGCTCCATTTCGACCATTTTTCGATCACACTCGCGCCTGGGGCGCTAAGTGAATCAACGCCGCACGAAAAAGGGGTGATTGAGCATGTGGTTGTCATCAGCGGTGCGCTGGACATGTGCATTAATGGCCAGTGGAAAACACTGCCAGCCGGGAGCGGCGCACGTTTTGCTGGCGATGAAGCCCACGCTTACCGCAACAGCACTTCGCAGACTGCGCATTTTCATTCGCTGATCCATTACCCGAAAGAAAAAGCCGCAAACAAAACGCCTGCGGCAAATAACAACGACGATTAACAACGTGACGAGGAATGTCCGTAACATGACTCTACCCCGGTGGCGAACAGAGCGGAAATAGCGATTTCAACATTGCATTTCCAGCAGGCGCAAATTCACGGCTCAGCAGGTGGTGAAACGCCCCGGTTGTGACTACAATAGCCGCCATTTTGCACATAATGGATAACGACGATTGTATGCGCCTGCACCCTCATCATCTTGAACTCTTAAGCCCGGCCCGCGATACCGCTATCGCCCGCGAGGCCATTCTTCACGGCGCTGACGCTGTTTATATTGGGGGCCCTGGCTTCGGCGCACGCCACAACGCCGGAAACAGCCTGCGCGACATCGCCGAACTGGTGCCGTTTGCCCATCGTTATGGCGCAAAAATCTTTATCACCCTGAATACCATTCTCCATGATGACGAACTGGAACCGGCGCAGCAGTTAATTGGTGACTTATATCAGGCCGGGGTAGACGCGCTGATCGTCCAGGATATGGGCGTACTTGAACTGGATATTCCTCCGATAGAGCTGCACGCCAGCACCCAGTGCGATATTCGCAGCGTAGAGAAAGCCAAATTTCTGTCTGACGTCGGCTTTAGCCAGATCGTACTGGCGCGTGAACTGAACCTGGAGCAGATCCGCGCGATCCACAGCGCGACCGATGCCACCATTGAGTTCTTTATTCACGGCGCGTTATGCGTAGCCTACTCAGGACAGTGCAATATTTCACATGCGCAGACCGGGCGCAGCGCCAACCGTGGCGACTGCTCGCAGGCCTGCCGTTTACCTTACACGCTGAAAGACGATCAAGGGCGGGTAGTGGCCTATGAAAAACATCTGCTGTCGATGAAAGATAATGATCAGACCGCCAATCTGGCGGCGCTGATCGACGCGGGTGTGCGCTCCTTCAAAATTGAGGGGCGTTACAAAGATATGAGCTACGTGAAAAACATCACCGCGCACTATCGTCAGATGCTGGATGCCATTATTGAAGATCGCGGCGATCTGGCGCGCGCCTCTGCGGGTCGCACCGAACACTTCTTTATTCCGTCTACGGACAAAACCTTCCACCGTGGCAGCACCGATTACTTCGTGAATGCGCGTAAAATTGATATTGGTGCGTTTGATTCGCCGAAATTTATCGGCCTGCCGGTAGGCGAAGTTCTGAAGGTGGCGAAAGATCACCTTGATGTTGAAGTGACCGAACCGCTGGCTAACGGTGATGGGCTGAATGTGATGATCAAGCGCGAAGTAGTGGGTTTCCGCGTTAATGTTGCTGAGAAAACCGGGGAAAACCGTTATCGCGTTTTCCCTAATGAGATGCCAGAGGCGCTGAAAACCGTGCGTCCGCATCATGCGCTTAACCGCAATCTCGACCACAACTGGCAGCAGGCGTTGCTGAAAACCTCCAGTGAACGCCGTATCGGCATTGATATCGAACTGGGCGGCTGGCAGGAACAACTGGTGTTGACCCTGACCAGTGAAGATGGCGTTAGCGTGACGCATACGCTTGAAGGTCAATTTGACGAAGCGAATAACCCCGAAAAAGCACTGGAAAACTTGAAAGAAGGGCTGAGCAAATTGGGGCAAACCCGTTATTACGCGCAGACCGTGCAGGTGAATTTGCCAGGCGCGCTGTTTGTGCCGAACAGCTTATTGAATCAACTGCGTCGTGAAGCCGTTGAATTGCTGGAAGAAGCCCGACTGGCAAACTACCAGCGCGGCAGCCGCAAAGCGGTGTCAACACCCGCGCCGGTTTACCCCGAAACGCACCTTTCATTCCTCGCCAATGTGTACAACCATAAAGCACGTGAATTTTATCACCGCTATGGTGTGCAATTGATCGACGCAGCGTTCGAAGCGCATGAAGAGAAGGGTGATGTCCCGGTGATGATCACTAAGCACTGTCTGCGTTTTGCTTTTAACCTGTGCCCTAAACAGGCAAAAGGCAATATCAAGAGCTGGCGTGCAACGCCCATGCAGTTGATCCACGGCGACGAAGTGCTGACACTGCGTTTTGACTGCCGTCCGTGCGAAATGCATGTGGTAGGGAAAATTAAACATCACATTCTGAAAATGCCATTATCCGGCAGCGTGGTGGCATCGATAAGCCCCGATGAGTTGCTGAAAACCCTGCCAAAACATAAAAGCGTGTAGAAATATTCGCCTCCCTTTAGCTGGGCTCTCAAACGCGAGAGTCCAGCGCCCGAACCATAAAACTTCTTTGAACAGCGCCTTGCATTGTGAAGCACGATTTTGCCTGCGTTGAAGACTATCGTTTAAGACCCATCGGTTTTTATACGCTCAAACCAGGTTGCTTACAGTGCAGAGATGATAAAGCCCAGGAATGATGCCGTATCGATATTACGTTGTGCATCTTTGCAATTTTACACATATGGATTAGCATATGTGTAATTGAACGCTATCGAGGCTAAAAATGCGACATCCGGTTCAGCTTTTTAAAACGCTCTCCGACGAAACTCGCCTGTCGATTGTAATGCTCCTCCGTGAAGCGGGGGAGCTTTGCGTCTGCGATCTGTGTGCTGCAACAGGAGAGTCACAGCCAAAAATCTCCAGACATATGGCCATCCTGCGCGATCATGCGCTAGTGACTGACCGCCGGGAGGGAAAATGGATCCACTACCGCCTGTCTCCGCATATTCCGGCCTGGGCAGCCAGCATCATCGATACCAGCTGGAACTGCCAACGAAAGGATGTCCGCGAAAAGTTAAACGCGGCGGCGGCAGGTAACTGTTAAAAAACAAAAACACATTCATAAATTCATATGTGATGAGGTAAAAGATGTTACTGGCTGGCGTTATTTTTTTGCTCACGCTGGTGCTGGTTATCTGGCAGCCGAAGGGATTAAGCATCGGCTGGAGCGCCATTATCGGCGCTGCACTGGCAATGACCAGTGGTGTGATCCACATCAGTGATATCCCTGTGGTCTGGAATATTGTGTGGAATGCCACGGCGACCTTTATTGCCGTCATTATTATCAGCCTGCTGCTGGATGAATCCGGCTTTTTTGAATGGGCAGCACTGCATGTTGCGCGCTGGGGTAAGGGCCGCGGTCGTCTTCTTTTTACCTGGATCGTTTTACTGGGCGCAATGGCGGCGGCTCTGTTCGCCAATGATGGCGCTGCACTCATTCTCACACCGATCGTGATAGCCATGTTGCTGGCTCTCGGATTCAGCAAACGCGCCACGCTGGCATTTGTTATGGCGGCAGGATTTATTGCAGATACCGCCAGCCTGCCGCTTATTGTCTCTAATCTGGTTAATATTGTTTCGGCTGATTTTTTCCGGCTTGGATTCACTGAATATGCCGCAGTGATGGTTCCGGTGGACGTCGCAGCAATTGGCGCAACATTGGTTATGCTGCATTTTTTCTTCCGGCAGGATATTCCGCCAGTGTATGACCTTGCGAAGCTGAGGGAGCCCTCGCAGGCTATTAAGGATCTCGCGACATTCCGTACTGGCTGGATTGTCCTGCTGCTGCTTCTGGCCGGCTTTTTCATTCTGGAACCGCTGGGGATTCCGGTCAGTGCGATCGCTGCAACCGGTGCGGTTATTCTTTTTGCGGTAGCAAAAAAGGGCCACGCCATCAATACCGGGAAAGTGCTTCGTGGCGCGCCATGGCAAATAGTCGTTTTCTCGCTGGGAATGTATCTGGTCGTCTATGGATTGCGAAATGCCGGGTTAACTGGTTACCTCACAGGGATCCTGAATATGCTGGCGGGTCAAGGGTTATGGGCGACAACGATGGGAACAGGGTTTATCACCGCTTTTCTCTCTTCCGTGATGAATAATATGCCAACGGTGCTGATTGGCGCGCTCTCTATTGATGGCAGTTCGGCAACCGGTGTAATAAAGGCGGCGATGGTTTACGCCAATGTTATTGGCTGCGATCTTGGGCCAAAAATCACACCTATTGGCAGCCTGGCAACACTGCTCTGGCTGCATGTTCTGTCGCAGAAGAATATGCGTGTCACCTGGGGATATTATTTTCGCACCGGGATCGTCATGACGTTGCCGGTGCTGTTTATCACGCTGGCTGCACTGGCGCTGCGGCTCTCCTTAAGTCAGTAACTGGATACCTTCATGAGCACTATTACGATTTACCACAACCCTTCTTGCGGCACATCGCGCAACACGCTGGCGTTGATTCGCAACAGTGGCATTGAGCCGACAGTGATCCTTTACCTTGAAACACCACCGACACGTGGCGAGCTGGTTACACTCATCGCGGATATGGGTATCACGGTGCGGGAATTGCTGCGCCAGAATGTTGAACCTTATACGCTGCTGGGGCTTGCTGACGACAGATTCACGGACGAGCAACTTATTGATTTTATGCTTCAGCATCCCATCCTGATTAACCGACCGGTCGTGGTCACGCCCCTTGGCACGCGCCTTTGCCGTCCTTCGGAAGTGGTTCTGAATATTCTGCCGGATGCGCAGAAAGGCCCTTTCACAAAAGAGGACGGAGAAAAAGTGATAGATGAAGCAGGGAAACGGATCAAATAACTGTTTTAAAAAGTCGAAGCGGGTAGAGAGAAGAATACGTGCCAGGGGCAAATCAGACACTGTGTAAGGCTGCACAGGTGTTTGTGAATTAACACTCGAGGGTATATCAGGGGATCGGTGCGCCGCTGGCGCTGCGCTTATCGGGCCGACACACAGGTAAGCCCGCTAAGCGCAACACCGTACAACTCAATTAACGATGATCATCCGGCAGTGGCGGTTTTTTCTCGTGGTGCTTAGGTGGTTTTGCCGGTTTGTGTTTCGGCGGCAGCGGTTTTTTCTCAACACGATGATGATCATCTTTCGGCGGCACGGGCGGGTGATCGGCCGCAAAGATCATTGAAGAAAAACTCACCGCCACAACGGCAGACAGCAGGGCAATCTTTTTCATATCACGTCCTTTTTCGCACTATTGCGTGGCGAGAATTTGACGACAAAAAAGTGAAGGGATTATGGAGCCGATGCCGTTCGGGATTATTCCTGGCGGTCGCTGACGGCAGGCGGCAGATAGCGCCAGTAAGGCGGCTGGCCGAAACTGTCGAGTAAGAAATCGATCACCGTGCGGGTATTCAGCGACGGATATTTGCCGCCAGGATAGAGCAAGTAAAGGGATTGCTCAGTTGCAGAATAACTGACGGTGTAGTCCGGCATTAAGGCCACCAGCTCCCCTCGATTGAGTAACTCACCCACCTGCCAGTCGGGATAGAGCAGGATCCCCGCATCATTTTGCGCCGCCTGTAACAACAACTCCGCATTATCCGAGACAATTTTCGCCTGGGGTGAAAACTGATGGTGTTTTTCTCCCTGGCGGAAACGCCAGCGCTGTAACCCGGTTTTACCCCGATACGCCAGCAACTTATGCTGCTGCAATGCGTCTGGCGTGGTGGGTTCCCCGTGGCGTTGCACATACGCTGGCGTCGCCACCAGGTGGCAGCGCTGTGTGGCAATCACTCTGCCGTGCAGTTCCGAATCTTTTAGCGAAGCAATGCGGATCAGCAGATCGGTAGCGTCAGCGAACGGATCGATATAGTCATCATTCAGATTCAGTTCGATATTCAGACGTGGATAACGCTCGCTCAGTTCACTGATCCGCGGCCCGATATGGCGCAAACCAAAGGAGATAGGGGCGTTAATGCGGATCCGCCCGCCTGGTTCATCACGGCGTTCACCGAGCCGTGTTTGCGCATCAGCAAGTTGGGCAAGCATGACGCGGAAGGTTTCGGCGTAGATCTGCCCGGCATCGGTGGCGATCACCGCGCGGGTATTGCGATACAGCAGTTGCGTCTCCAGCGCCTGTTCCAGTTGCTGCACCACGCGAGACAATGAAGAAACGGCCATCCCTTCGTTACGCGCCACTGCAGAGAGGTTTCCTTCACGTACAATTGCCAGAAAGAGATGCATTGAACGGGCGCTAATTTGACTCAGGTTATTCATCTTTGCGTAATCTGCAATAGTCCATAGCGCATTGTAGTGTTTTTCCGGGTAAATCACATCGCTAAGATACGTGAACCTTCACCCAGGAGAGCATTATGAATCACTCAGTTTTGGCCTTTGATGAGACTGTTCGTCAGCGTTTTTCCGCCCGCGCCTTTTTACCAACCCCCCTGACGGATGAGCAAATCCAGGCGGTTTTGCAGGATGCGCAACATTCTCCCTCGAACTGCAACACACAGCCGTGGCATGTGCATGTGGTTTCCGGTGAAACGAAAAACCGGCTGAGCAAGCTAATGACCACAAACGATCTTAACGGCGTGCAGACACCGGATTTCAGCTTCGCTTATGAAGATTTTCATGGCAATTACCTTGAGCGAGCCTACGAACAAGCACGACTGTACTACGACGCCATCGGCATTGCCCGGGACGATAAAGCGCGTCGTCAGGAGGCTTATCTGCGTAATTACCAGTTTTTTAATGCCCCACACGCCGCGTTTCTGTTTATGCCTTCATTTGGCGATAACATTCGCGTTGCGTCAGATATCGGCATGTATGCGCAAAGTTTTTTGCTGTCGCTGACGGCTCGCGGTTTTGCCGGCATTCCGCAAACCCTGCTGGGGTTCCACGCCGATATGATCCGCGCCGAACTGGGGGTTGCCGATGATTACCGTCTGCTGTTTGGTATTTCGTTTGGCTATGCCGATACCCGCGCACCGTCAGCGGCCACGCGTATGCCGCGTATTCCGGTCAGTGAAAGCGTGGTAATGCACAATTGAGTGAATCTGATGCCGGATAAAAACCCCGGCATCGTTTTAATTATGCGACTGCTTGTTGTTTCGCATCCGGGTTGTCGCGCTGTTCGAGCTTTGCAATCAGCCGGTCAGCCACATTGGCAGACCACGCGGCAATTGTCAGACTCGGCGCACCGCCAGGAGAGGCGGGCAGTGCCGCAGAATCGGCAACGTATAAGCCCGGATGATCAAACACTTCGCCATCGGCACCTACCACACCATCCCGGTTTGACGTGCCGAGACAGGCTCCTCCCATCGGATGGACGGTGACCGGATCCCGCGGTGCATAAATTTTCGTGTTGGTGCGGCTTTTAATGTTGGCGAGCTCATCATGAATATCTGCATAAATGCTGTTGTCATGCTGGTTGTAGCTGATGGTAAATTTTCCGTCTTTTGTGGTAACCCTGCCGTTACTGTCATCACCGCCAAAGGCAATAATGACCGACTGTTTGCGTAACCAGCGCTTTAAGAAGGACGGCATTGGCACTGCGTCTATGCCCTGGATACTGGCGCGCAGAACAATGACGCGATCGTTCGTCGAATCCTTCAGGCGAAAAGGTGAGGCGATAGGCATCCCTTGTGAAAGATCGGTGCTGCTGTTTTCTTTCCAGACACCGAAGAAATCGCCATTACCGCTAAATTTATGCCCAAGGCGTGGCATGCCCGCCAGCCCCTGTTCCGTGTCGCGGCTGCGTAGCAGTAATCGCAGGGTATTTAACGCACCCGCCGCCAGGATCACATGCTCCGCGTGTACCGACTCCACACGGCCACTGCGATGATCCCGGTAACGTACTTCATAGCGCATAGCGCTGTTCTGTTGCGGCTCAGTCTGATGGATAGACAGTGCTTCACATAGATCCTCCACGACGAGGCCTTGTTTTATCGCTGGCCATAAGAAGAGAAAATCAAGCGTTGTTTTTGCACCGGAAGGTGACCCCAGGAAGCTGTTATTTTTCATGTCGCACTCCCAACGCTCAACCCCGTTATGGTCGGTTATTTTTGTCGGTTTGCCGGGTTGTTCAGGTACCAGCATGCCAATCGCCGGGTCACCGAGAGGCGTGAGTAAGCCATCGTAATTCGCTTCTTCAAGGCGGTTAGGTGCGCGATCTGCTGCGGTCAACGGGCGGGCATTAAAAGCGCGAATGATCTCGTCGTAGTAGGGGGCCATCGATTGCTGGCTTATCTCCGGGTGGTGATTATCCCAGTAGTCAGCGGCGAGCGGCCGCTCGAGAAAACCGGCGTAAACATGGCTACCGCCGCCCACACTCGAAGAGCAGAGAATGTTAATGCCTTTTCCCGCATAAGCCTCAATGAAGCCCTTTTTATTCACGGTGAAGGTTTTTTTGAACAGGTGTGAGCCCACCGTACGAAGACCGTGGGTAAAAATCTTCGCGCCCTGAGGGAGCGGAACGAGATTTTTCAGGCCGAGAGAACGGTTTGGCACCGTATCGCGCCAGGGACCGCGCTCCAACATCAGAACATCGCGACCCGCAGCAGCCAGGCGTTTTGCAGCAATAGCGCCACCAAAACCGCTGCCAATAATCAGCACTTCAACTTGCTTTGCCATTGACCTACCTTTTGACTGATCCCACGGAAGAACAAATATATTGAAATCCAGATGGGAGGGTGAGAAGGACGGAGCGTCTAACGCAGTCAGCTCCGCTTACAGACGAGCACGGTGTGCGCTAACAACGACATAGTGCAGACGGGGCCTGCTGGTGAAGCTCTTCGAGCAATCGGTCGGCAACATGGGCTGCCCAGACAGCGATTGTCAGACTGGGTGGTCTGCCTGGAGAGGAGGGCAGCGCTGCGGCATCGGCGATATAGATTCCCGGGTTGTCAAAAACCTCGCCATTAGCGCCAATAACACCGTCCAGATTGGACGTTCCCAGACATGCTCCCCCCAAAGGCTGCACGGTAACCGGCGAAGAAGGGGACACTATTCGCGTCCCGGTCCGGGTTTGTATCTCACGGATTTCGTGTTCAATTTCCCGATACACGACGCTATCCGCTTTGTTGTAGGTAATATCGAGCTTTCCTCGTTTCATTGTTATCACGCCGTTATTGTTGTCTTTACCCAGCGCAACGATAAACGAATTCCTGCGAAGCCAATTTTTGAGCCGCGCCGGTAACGGCATCTCATCCATCCCCTGGATCGCGGCACGCAAAACCTGAACAGATCCGCTGTCAGAATTTTCCACCCTGAAGGGGCCGGTAAGCGGCAAGCCTTTTGAGAGATCGTGGGGGCTGTTCTCTTTCCAGAAGCCAAAATAGCCACCATTAGTGCCAAAGCCCAGACCCAGCCGCGGCATGCCTACAAGACCATTGATGGCGTTACGGCTGTTCATCAGCAGACGAACCGTGTTTAAGCAACCTGCCGCTAAAATAAGGTGCCTGGCCTGCACGACTTCATCCGTATTGCGATGATGATTGCGATAGCGAATTTCATAGCGCATATCTTCAGCCTGGTGGGGGCATAATTTATGAATGCCTGTCACTTCGCACATATCACGCACTGCCAGCCCCTTGCGCATCGCCGGCAAGATAACGGAAAAATCAAGCGTCGTTTTCGCACCGGAAGGGGAACCAAGGATACTGTTATTGAGATATTCACACTCCCGGCGTGCCACGCCGTACGCATCCACGACGTTGGCGGCGTGACCGGGGATTTGCGGAAGTAATATGCCGATAAAAGGATTTGCCAGTCCGTGGGTGGATAACACGCCTGCATAGTTCGTATGGTTAATATTATTGGGAATATTATCTTCAACCCTGACAGGCCGGGCCTGCAGAAGATCGATGATTTCGGCGTAATAGGAGTCCATTGACGCTTTACTAATTAAAGGGTGTCGATGTGCCCAATAATCAGGATCGGCAGGTTTTGCCAGCATAGCAGCATAAACATGGCTCCCTCCGCCAACGCTGGATGAGCAAATAACATGAATACCTTTGCCGCTATACGCTTCAATAAAGCCTTTTTTATTCAACCGGATCGGTTTTTTTAATCGATGTGATCCTATCGAGCGAAGCGCACAGGTGAATGCCTTTGTACCCTGTGGCAAAGGGGCCAGATTAGCCATTCCTGCAGAGCGATTGGGAACCGTGTCGCGCCAGGGCCCTCGCTCAAGCATCAGAACATCTCGACCGGCATCAGCCAGCCGTTTTGCGGCTATCGCACCGCCAAAACCACTGCCTATGACGACTGTTTCAACCTGCTTTTTCATAAAAATACCCTGGATATAAAGCATCAGATTTCACACATCTCTGCTGCGAGGCTGCCGCTAAAAAATGGGCGCAAACGTTATGAGGTTATTATTGTGTTAACTAGAAACTTATTATTTGTTGCGCAGCGATTGTCTGGAGTAAAAGCAGATGCAACAAGTTATATAATCTATCTGCAGCGTAAAGAATTTCTTTTTAAAACTTAAATGACCGATTTAATTTGGTTTTTTTAACGAAAAAACATCATGCTGACAATTTTTCACAATATAAGTGAATTCGCTTCATCGCATATTTTGCGAGAGATTCTCTCGGGTGCTGAAAACCAAATAATCATGACGCATGGCGATGATCAGATATCGCCATGCTTAGGAGAAATGAAAGGTAAACCTGCCGTCAGAACACGCGAGAAATATACACCACGATTACAGGCGCTTCATGGCGAAGATGCCCGCAAACATTGCCCCTGTCATGACAATAGCCACTAACAGATACATGACGGCATGAAAATTATGGGTCAGGCTCAATGTAAAGCCTATCATGACAGGGGATAAGGCGCCGAAGCCCACCGCCATTCCATTTAGTGCACCCGCCGCAGAAGAAATAGCTTCACCAGGCACCATGCCCTGTAACAGAGTAAAGACGCACGGGAGCTGCATGGATGATGCACCAATGCCGAACGAAATCATTATCGCGGCGAGGTAATTATTATCAATATTCACCCCACAGAAAATGGCAGTCGCGCATAGCAGGGCGGATATCAGCATTATCATCCCTTTCTTACCCGTGCGATCAACGGCGATTCCCGAAATGATTTTAAATAACAGACCAAAAATAAAAGGCAGTGAGGATACCCACCCGACATTTCCCCATGAGAACCCTCGCTCAGTATTTAAATAGGTAGGTAACCAGGTGACCACCCCCCAGGACAGCATTGAATTAGATGCAAATATAATGACTAACATCCAGAAATACGTATTGGTGAGGTAAATTTTTGTTCGGGCCAGCAGAGATGCTTTTTCTTTTACCTGCGGCGCTTTTCCTTCATCGGAATGATCCTCTTCAATGATTGCCAGTTCGCGTGCATTAATAAATTTGTTTTCCCGGGGAGTGTTGGAGGTAAAGAAATAGATCAATAACAGGGGAAGCAGGCTTAACGCAAAAGAGAAGTAAAAGGTATAACGCCAGGAGTATGCGGCAATGATCCACGTAAATATCGGCATCGCGATCGCCGGAGACAACGACTGGCCCAGAATCCAGGCCGTATTCGCTCTTCCTCGCTCTCTTGGTGGGAACCAGTTTTTAACGAACGTATTCTGCATCGGGTAATACAGCCCTTCGCCCACACCTAATAAAATGCGCGTGCCGATTAAAAAGCCAAAGAAGCTTGATATACCGCCCAGAATCAGCGAAACACTGATAATGAGATACGCGATGAGCATAGCTTTGCGGGGGCCAATAAAATCACCAATAGGGCTTAAAATAACGTTGGAGATGCCGTAAGTTATCAGGAACATGCTCATTAATAACCCGATGTAGACCGGTTTGCCGGCAAGTCCCATTTCGGTCAGAAAATGTGTATTTGCTGCAATTATCGATATGTTAACGCGGTCCAGATAAATCACGGAAAGGCTTAGGAACAGGATCGACAAAACAAAGAATCGCTGTTTTGTCGGCTTTTGTACTGACGAGGAAAAAGAGACGTTATCGGAAAGATCATAGTCATTATTCATGTTATTTTCCTTATTTTTCTGACGCGAAGAAAAAGACTTCTTTCATGTCAGAATGAATATAAAGAACAACCATCATTTTTATTTATTACCAAACCTGGCGTTAACGTTGGGCTTCCGTTAAAAACCAGTTACGCGCGAGCCTGTCCCAAAAAACGGCGCCTAACGCCAGATTGTTATCATTAAAATCATAGGCAGTACTGTGCAGTGCTTTGCCTGAACTTGCCGCATCGCTTTCGCCATTGCCAATCCAGCCGTAGGCACCCGGCACTTCCTGCAACATGAAACCAAAATCCTCTGCCGTCATCGCCGGGAGAACGTTGCTGTCCGCATTTGCATCACCCACCACGTCACGCATGATACGCGCCATAAAGCGGGCTTCTTTTGGGTGGTTAGTGGTGTTGGGATAACCTCCGCTATTGATCAACACTTCCGCCTGGGCGAAATGGGCTTCGGCAATATGGCGTGAAATGCGTTTAACCCCGTCCAGGAGGAACGTTTGCGATGCGCTGGTCAGGGTCCGGCAAGTACCATAAATTTTCGCTTCGGCAGGAATGATATTGGGCGACGTACCCGCTTCGATTTTGCCTATCGTAAGTACCACGGAGTCCAGCGGGTCAATACTGCGCGCCACTAAGCTCTGCAATTGCGAAACGATAGAGCAGGCAATGGGAACGGGATCAATCGTCGAATGTGGCAGGGCCGCATGCCCGCCTTTACCGCGCACGATGATTTCGAAGGTTACGCCGGAAGCCATAATCGGGCCGCTTCTTACACCCATTTTCCCTTGCGGCAGATCTGGCCAATTATGTAAGGCAAAAACAGCCTGGCAAGGGAAGTGCGTGAAAAGCCCCTCATCCATCATGATCCGTGCGCCAGCACCGCCTTCTTCACCCGGTTGAAAAATAAGGTGCACCGTACCGTCAAAATCACGGTCCTGAGAAAGGAGTTCTGCCGCGCCCAGCAGCATCGCAGTATGCCCGTCATGCCCGCAAGCGTGCATGCGCCCGGGGTGTTGACTTGCATAAGCAAGCTGATTCGTTTCTTGCATGGGAAGGGCATCAATGTCCGCCCGGATGCCCAACGCCGGGCCAGGATTTTCAGCGCTACGGTGACGCCCATAAAGTGTGGCCACGATGCCGGTGGTTGCCAGACCACGCTCGTGAGGAATATCTAATGCTGTCAGTCTGGCGGAAATTTTGTCTGCTGTGCGGTGCTCCTCGAATTTTAACTCCGGGTGCATATGAAGATCCCGGCGAAATTCGATGAGTTGTTTTACGTCCAGATTTATCGTTTTTTTATCGAACATAGGGTATGTCTCAATATTTTATTACGTTGTAGAGGTTAGGGTTCTGCCAATGCTTTCTCATTTATGCATTGTCAAATCTTTCAGTATTTCAATAACAAAGAGAGATTTCCCGGCTGTGTACAGAGCTTGAATTCTCTCGGGAGTAATGATAGAAATAGTGTGGTATGCCGTAAAATACCTTTTAAACATCTCACCCATACCGATGAGGTATAGCCATGGAATTGCGTCAGTTTCGCTATTTCACCGCCGTGGCAAAACTTGGCAGTATCAGCCATGCCGCACAGGAACTACACATTGCGCAGCCCGCGTTGACCCGCCAAATTCAACGGCTGGAAGAGGAGTTAGGGGTTTTATTGTTTGAGCGAACGGCTCGGGGAGTAAAACTTACCGATGCAGGCAACCAGTTTATAGTGGATGCAGCCAGGTTGCTTGATGACGCAGCCATGGCCAGAGAACGCGCAATTCGCGCATCGAGAGGGGAATGCGGCAATATTTCGCTCGCGCTTCCCGTTATACAAAACGCCGCGCCGTCTATTACCTCCCTGTTAAAAAAATACAGACAGCAAGCGCCGAATGTCGGCATTACGCTGCATCATCTTATTTCGGAGATACAACTGGCAAAAATAGCGGAAGGGCAACTGGACGCCGGTTTTCTGTTATTCCGCCCACAGGATGACCCTTTATTTGAAGGGATCCCCATATTTAAAGAAAAAATGTTATTAGCCTATCCCGCTGAGTGGACATGGCCGAATAATAAAAAACCACGCTGCCTGAAAGACCTGCAAGATCTGGACTTTATCTGGATACCGCGAACAGCCGCACCCGCATGGCATGACAGGCTAATACATTGTTTTTTTGATGCCGGGTTTACACCACGTTCAGTCATGCACGGCGTGGATGCGGTTTCCATGTTAACGTTAGTTGCCGCCGGCATGGGGTGTACCGTCGTTGCAGAAGGAACCCGCCATTTTGCTCCTCCCAGTGTGGCTTTCACCACACTGTCTGATTTAACAATTGAGCAAGAGTGGGAATTAGTGTGGCGTAAAGATCGCTGTTCTGCGGTATTAAAACGTCTGATCAGCATGATCTGAAACAGGGGCAAATTCATTTACTCGCCAATCCTGCATGAGTTTCGGCAGGTTGCTCTTGCCACTTTCGCCGTAAATCTTTGCTTACCTAAATATTCTTTAATTGGCTTGCAGAAATCATCTGTGCTCGTAATAACTATTGCGCACTCACGCTAACACCACCCAGGCTATCCATCATGCGCAACGTTATTCGTCCTCGTCTGCCACTCCGGTTGTTCACAGCGGCCTTACTGTTTATCTCTTTTGGTGGCCGCGCCGGAGTGGTAGCTGACCCACCGGCGCATCAACAAATCCCCGGGCTGATACGAGAACCACTGTGGCTGGCCGTCACCTTAGACAATGGCCAGCCAGCCTTACTGGACGCTTTTGTTACCCGCCCGGAGAGTGCTAAACCGTTGCCAGTTGCGCTAATCACGAATGGCACGGCGGGTACGGCAGAGTTTGACCGCTGGGAAATCAACCCCAATCGCTATGCAGCTACCGCGATCGCATTCGCCCGCCACGGTTATGCGGCTGTGGTCGTCCTGCGCCAGGGGTATGGTCACTCCAGCGGTGCCGCAGAATACACCGGGGGATCCTGCGCTCAGCCCAGGCATCAGCAAGCCGCAGAGCAGGATACCCGCAACATAGTTGCCGCACTGGACGCCGTACGTCATCAGCCCTGGGCTGCGCCTGATAACGCACTACTGGCGGGCATGTCTTCAGGCGGGTTCGCGGTAATCGCAGCGGGTGCGGTAAATCCGCCAGGCGTTAAAGCCGTCATTAATTTTGATGGCGGAAGAGGCGCCATCGACGGCAAATCACTCTGTGATAAAGCCGGATTATTAAAAACCTTTACCGCATTCGGCAAAACCACACAACTGCCCACGCTATGGCTGTATGCCAGCAACGACCATTCGTTTACGCCGGAGATGGGAAAAGCGATGTACGCCCGCTGGCAACAGGCGGGAGGCCGTGGCGAATTTGTGACCATGCCTGCATTTGGCAATGATGGGCATGTGTTTATGGACTCCGCACCGGAAAATTTCTGGTGGAACCGGGTCGCCCAATTTTTACAGGCGCAACATCTGCCTTACCTGGAGGTCGCCGGGCTTCCCGACCCCCAGCTTGAAGTACCTGCAGCGCTTAACGCTGCCGGGAAAAAGGCTTTTCGGGCTTATGAAAGCACCCAGCGCTATGAAAAAGCGTTTGCTGTTGATCAGCAGGGGGACTGGGGGGCTGCGTATTGGGCGCGAACCAGTCAGGAGGCCGCCTCAACCGCGCTGAATCTGTGCGCACAGCAGCAACCGCAGAGTGTTGCGGCCTGCAGACTGTATGCGGTCAACAATCACCGCGTTTCGCAGACCGAGTAAACCGGGACGGGCAGGCCATAACGGCTTTGCTGCGGGGCAGTTCACCACAGCAAATCAGCCCTCATCGCCTGGCGCGCTTCCTTTACGGGAGGCTAACGAGCCAGGAATGAAACGACGCGACGTTTGCCTTTTGACTGGCTAACGCCGCGCCGCCATCAGTGGGACTTAAACCCGGCTGCGGCCATCAAAAAACGAAACACCATACTCACTGCTGCCAGTGCCAGCACACTGCCGCCCCAAATGATCAACAGCCAGAACAAACGGTTTAATCGCGATTGCTTCATCAGTGATACCCCTCGCCATGTTGCACTTTGCCGCGAAACACGTAATAGCTCCAGAAGGTATAGACCAGAATGACAGGGATAATCAGTAGTGCGCCGACCAGCATAAAACCCTGGCTTTGCGGCGGTGCTGCTGCCTGCCAGAAGGTGATATCCGGCGGGATAATATGGGGCCAGATGCTGATGCCAAGACCGCTAAACCCCAAAAAGACAAGTCCGAGCGTCTGCACAAACGGCAGCGCATGATGCAGTGGATTGCGCAAACTTCGCCATAACCACAGGCTTAACCCCAGCACCAGTAGCGGGACCGGCAAGAAAAAGAACAGGTTCGGCAGCGTGAACCAGCGCGCCGCAATCGCGGGGTGCGCCAGCGGCGTCCACAGGCTGATCGCAGCTATAATCGCTAACAGCGCCAGCAACAATTTCTGCGCGGCTGCGCGCATGTTCCCTTGCAGCGGTTCTTCACTTTTCATCACCAGCCAGCTTGCGCCTAATAACGCATAGGCAATGACCAGCCCGACGCCGCAGAACAGGGTAAAAGGCGTTAGCCAGTCCAGGGGGCCGCCGCTGTAACTGCGACCGGTGACAGAAAACCCGTTAAGCACTGCGCCCACCACCACGCCCTGCGCAAAGGTGGCAAGCAGAGAACCGGCGATAAAGGCTTTATCCCAGAACGGGCGGTGCGCGGGGGTGGCTTTAAAGCGGAACTCAAACGCCACACCACGAAAAATCAGCCCAAGTAACATCAACGTCAGCGGGATCGTCAGGGCATCGACTATCACCGCATAGGCCAGCGGAAATGCGCCGAATAACCCTGCGCCGCCCAGCACCAGCCAGGTCTCATTGCCATCCCATACGGGTGCAACGCTATTGATCATCACATCCCGCGACTCGCCATCCTTTACCAGTGGAAAAAGGATGCCAATCCCCAAATCGAAACCGTCCATCACGATATACATCAAGGTGGCGAAAACGATAATGACAAACCAGATTAATGACAGATCGATACCCATTATTTTGTTTCTCCGTTCCACCGCTGCGGGCCGCGGGTGATAAGCCGCACCATATAGCTGTAGCCCACCCCGAAGACCGAACAGTAGACAACAAAGAACGCCAACAGGCTGATACTCATATGCAAATCACCGTGTGCCGAGACGGCATCAGCGGTGCGCAACAAACCGTGTACCACCCAGGGTTGGCGGCCCACTTCGGTTGTCACCCAGCCGGCAAGGATCGCGATCAGCCCGGCAGGCCCCATCCACAGCGCAAAATGCATTAACGGGCGTGACTGGTACAACCGATGCTTCAGGCGCAGCCACAACGCGGCAATGCCCAGGCCGATCATTAATATGCCAAGCGCCACCATAATGCGGAAAGACCAGAACACCAGCGGCGACCAGGGGCGATCTTCTTTCGCAAACGCTTTTAATGCCGGAACCTGTTTATTCAGGCTGTGGGTGAGAATGAGACTGCCCAGCGCCGGGATCGCCACCGCGTAACGGGTGCGTTCCTGCTGCATATCCGGCAGACCAAACAACAGCAGCGGGGTGGCTTCGCCGGGGTGATTTTCCCAGTGGCCTTCAATGGCGGCAATTTTGGCGGGTTGATGCTCCAGCGTGTTCAGCCCGTGCATATCACCGATCATTGCCTGCAGCGGTGCGACAATCAGCGCCATCCACATGGCCATTGAAAACATTTTGCGCATTGCGGAGGTATCATTGCCACGCAACAAATGCCAGGCGGCAGAGGCACCGACAAATAATGCGCTACTGAGAAAGGCAGCAACGGTCATATGCAGCAGACGGTACGGGAACGAAGGGTTAAAGATCACTGCCAGCCAGTCAACGGGCACCACCTGGCCATTTTCAATAACGAACCCTTGCGGGGTATGCATCCAGCTGTTGGACGCGAGGATCCAAAACGTCGACATCAGCGTGCCCAGCGCCACCATGCAGGTGGCAAAATAGTGCAAACCCGGCCCGACTTTGTTCCAGCCGAAGAGCATCACGCCCAGAAACCCCGCCTCGAGGAAAAACGCGGTCAGCACTTCATATGTCAACAACGGCCCGGTAATACTGCCCGCAAACTGCGAAAAACCGCTCCAGTTGGTGCCGAACTGATAAGCCATCACCAGCCCGGATACCACCCCCATACCAAAGTTAACGGCGAAGATTTTCGCCCAGAAGTGGTAGAGCGTGCGCCAGTCCGGGTTACGGGTTTTCAGCCATAGCCCCTCCAGCACCGCCAGAAAGCTGGCAAGCCCGATGGTGATCGCCGGAAAAATAATATGGAACGATACGGTGAAGGCGAACTGGATCCTCGCCAAATGAAACGCGTCTAAACCAAACATGTACTGCCTCACATCAAACGTTGTGGCGATTATGTTAATGAGTAGGCGCGCGCAGGGGCAGAAACAGATATGGGATATTTTTGCATAACAGATGTTTTTAATGGCCTAAAATACCTATGCTGATATAGCATGTGATGAGATTCTTTCTGCGTGAAAACTTATGAAAAAATACCAGCGCCTGGCGCAGCAAATCAGCGAACAAATTGATCTTGGGGTCTGGCGGCCGGGCGAAAAACTGCCGTCGCTGCGTGAGCAGGTCGCCAGCAGCGGGCTGAGTTTTATGACTGTCGGCCATGCTTATCAGTTGCTGGAGAGCCAGGGGCGTGTGATTGCCCGCCCGCAATCCGGTTACTTTGTGGCTCCCGCGCCGGGTGTATCGCCCGCGCCCGTGGCAAAAGTGACCCGTGACGAAGCCGTGGACATCAATACCTATATCTTTTCGGTGTTGCAGGCCAGTTGCGAAGCCTCCGTGCTGCCGTTTGGCTCGGCGTTCCCCGATCCGAAACTGTTCCCGATGCCGCAACTTAACCGCTCGCTGGCAAAAGTCAGCAAAAGCGCCATGGCAATGAGCGTGATTGAAAATCTGCCTCCGGGGAATAGCCAATTGCGCCATGCCATTGCGCGGCGCTATGCCCGTCAGGGTATGAATATCTCGCCGGACGAAATCGTCATCACGGCAGGCGCGCTGGAAGCACTGAACCTCAGTTTACAGGCGGTGACCGAACCGGGTGACTGGGTGATTATCGAAAGCCCCTGTTTTTATGGCGCGTTACAGGCGCTGGAGCGGCTAAAGTTAAAAGCGCTTTCTGTCCCGACGGATGTCAAAGAGGGGATCGATTTGGCGGCGCTGGCGCAGGCGTTGACGGAGTACCCCGTGAAAGCCTGCTGGCTGATGACCAACAGCCAGAATCCGCTGGGTTTTACCCTTAGCGCAGAGAAAAAAGCGCGGCTGGTTGCTCTGCTTACAGCACATAACGTCACGCTGATTGAAGATGACGTGTATAGCGAGCTCTACTACGGCCGCGAGCAGCCCTTGCCGGCCAAAGCCTGGGATACACAGGATATGACGCTGCACTGCTCATCGTTTTCGAAATGCCTGGTGGCCGGTTTTCGTGTTGGCTGGGTCGCGGCGGGTCGTCATGCCCGGCGCATTCAGCAATTGCAACTCATGAGCACGTTATCCACCAGTTCCCCTTTACAACTCGCGCTTGTCGATTACCTCTCAACCCACCATTACGATGCGCACTTGCGGCGGTTACGTCGCCAGTTGGCCGAACGCAAACACCTGGCGTGGCAGGCGTTACTGCGCCACTTGCCGCCAGAAGTCACCATTTACCGTAATGAAAGCGGGTATTTTTTATGGCTGGAGTTACCCACTCACCTTGATGCGGGCCTCCTGAGCCAGCATGCACTGGCACACCAGATCAGTATTGCACCGGGCAAAATGTTTTCGACCAGCGATAACTGGCGCGCCTTTTTCCGCTTTAATTGCGCGTGGGCGTGGGGCGACAAAGAGGAGCGGGCAGTCATTCGGTTAGGGGAATTGATCCGTGAAATGTTAAAATAGCTCACCTCCGCGGTGTATTATTTCCGGCCATAGCCTTTCTTTTTTTTAAATTAGTGATCACGCAAAGTTGTCGCGCGTGATCATTATTTTTCATATTCCCATTATGGGTATTCATAGGAAATGTGAATAGCAACACATCGGCACGCGCATTTGCTAACCCGTTGTCTATACTGTGGATTAGCGCTATCTCGCTTTTTTATAATTAACGTTATGCGGCGTCAGTCACAACCTGGTGAAATTTCTGCCGGGCGTCATTCTGCCCATCAGGCTGCCGTCTATTTTTAGTGAGGGAGATATATTTACGGCAAGGCTGCCGCACATTTTTCATTGCGACAGGAGCAGAATCAATGAGCAAGAAATTTGCCCGCAGCAGTCTGTGCGCGCTGGGTTTGACGGTGATGACCGTCCATGCCGCTGAGCCAACTGACGTCGGAAAAGGCGAAGGACGGCTGGATATCATTGCCTGGCCGGGGTATATCGAACGCGGCCAGACCGATAAACAGTACGACTGGGTCAGCCAGTTTGAAGCAGACACCGGTTGCGCTGTGAATGTTAAAACCGCGGCCACCTCCGACGAAATGGTCAGCCTGATGGCGAAAGGAGGTTACGATCTGGTCACCGCCTCCGGCGATGCGTCACTGCGTTTAATTATGGGTAAACGCGTCCAGCCGATTAATCCTGGCCTGATCCCTAACTGGAGCACCCTCGATCCGAAACTCGTCAAGGGCGAGTGGTTTAACGTTGATGGTAAAGTGTACGGTACGCCCTGGCAGTGGGGGCCCAATTTACTGATGTACAACACCAAAACCTTTCCCACGCCACCGGAGAGCTGGGGAGTGGTTTTTGTGCAACAAAATCTCCCCGATGGTAAAAGCAACAAAGGCCGCGTGCAGGCTTACGACGGGCCAATTTATATAGCGGATGCAGCCCTGTTCCTGAAGGCGACGCAACCGCAACTTGGCATCAATGATCCTTATCAACTCACAGAACCGCAGTACCAGGCGGTGCTGAAAGTGCTCCGCGATCAGCATTTGTTGATCCACCGTTACTGGCATGACACCACCGTACAGATGAGCGATTTCAAAAACGAAGGTGTTGTTGCCTCCAGCGCCTGGCCCTATCAGGCCAATGCCCTGAAAGGCGAAAATCAGCCGATCGCCACCGTGTTTCCGAAAGAGGGCGTGACCGGGTGGGCGGATACCACCATGTTACATGCGCAGGCTAAACACCCCAATTGCGCCTATAAGTGGATGAACTGGTCGCTGACGCCAAAAGTGCAGGGCGATGTATCGGCGTGGTTTGGTTCACTGCCGGTGGTGCCTCAAGGGTGTAAAGCCAGTCCGCTACTCGGTGAGGCCGGCTGTGAAACCAATGGTTATGGCTTCTTCGACAAAATCGCTTTCTGGAAAACGCCAGTCTCTGAGGGAGGCAAATATGTTCCCTATAGCCGCTGGACGCAGGATTACATCGCCATTATGGGCGGCCGTTAATCTGCCAGGAGCGAAACATGACTTATGCCGTCGAGTTTGACGCGGTTTCCCGTCTGTACGGCGATGTCCGGGCGGTAGATGGCGTCAGTATTGCTGTAAATGACGGGGAATTTTTCTCCATGCTGGGGCCATCCGGCTCCGGCAAAACCACCTGCCTGCGGCTGATTGCCGGTTTTGAGCAACTCAGCGGCGGCACGTTACGTATTTTTGGCCGTGAGGCCAGCGAACTCCCACCCTGGCAGCGCGACGTCAACACGGTCTTTCAGGATTACGCCCTGTTCCCACATATGTCTATTCTCGACAACGTTGCTTACGGCTTGATGGTAAAAGGCATGGACAAAAAGCAGCGCCACGCCAGAGCCCACGAGGCGCTGGAAAAAGTCGCACTGAGATTTGTGCACAGCCGTAAGCCATCGCAGCTTTCTGGCGGTCAACGCCAGCGGGTGGCGATTGCCCGCGCGCTGGTTAATGAACCGAGAGTACTTTTGCTTGATGAACCGCTGGGCGCACTCGATTTGAAACTGCGGGAACAGATGCAACTGGAGTTGAAAAAGCTGCAGCAGGAACTGGGCATCACCTTTATTTTTGTGACCCACGATCAGGGCGAAGCGCTGTCAATGTCCGACCGTGTGGCAGTATTCAACAACGGTAAAATAGAACAAATCGATACCCCACGTGAACTTTACCTGCGCCCGCACACGCCGTTTGTTGCCAGTTTTGTTGGCACATCCAATGTATTTGACGGCGAATTAAGCACGACCCTGTGCGGAATGAACGGTCTTTATTCGTTGCGACCGGAGCATATCCGTCTTAATTCTCCCGGCGAAATTGAAGTCAGCGCGGTAGTGCAAGCCGTGCAATACCAGGGGGCATCGACTCGCTTTGAACTGGCCCTGGCCAACGGTGCAAAATTACTGGTCACCCAGGCCAATCTGTCCGATGCAGTATTGCCCGATAATCTGGCACCAGGGCAACACGTGCGGGCGTGCTGGTCGCGGGATGCAATGGTGCCCTTGCAGGGCGAAGGGTAAAACACCGATGAGCATAAGCCGTATGACCCCGCGCCGCGCCGCACTGAGCGGTCTGTTCTGGCGTAAACCGCTGCTGGGCCTGTTATTGCTGTTGCTTGGCCCGTTGATGTGGTTTGGCATTATTTATCTGGGATCGTTACTGACGCTGTTGTGGCAGGGGTTTTATACCTTCGACGACTTTACCATGTCGGTCACAACGGATTTGACCCTGGCCAACCTGCGGGCGCTGTTTAACCCGGCGAATTACGACATCATTATCCGCACGCTGATGATGGCTATTACGGTTACGCTTGCCAGTGCGCTCCTTGCCTTTCCTATGGCGTGGTATATGGCGCGGTACAGTCGGGGAAAATGGAAAGCCTTCTTTTACATTGCGGTCATGCTACCCATGTGGGCGAGCTACATTGTCAAAGCCTACGCCTGGACATTATTGCTGGCGAAAGATGGGGTGGCACAGTGGTTTTTAAATCATCTTGGGCTTGCGCCGGCGCTTAGCGCTCTGCTGACACTGCCTGCTATTGGCGGGAATACACTCTCGACCTCCGGTTTTGGGCGCTTTCTGGTGTTCGTTTATATCTGGCTGCCGTTTATGATCCTGCCCATTCAGGCTGCTCTGGAACGACTGCCTCCATCGCTGCTGCAGGCTTCCGCCGATCTCGGTGCTCAGCCCCGCCAAACCTTCCGTTACGTGGTGCTGCCACTGGCTGTGCCGGGAGTCGCTGCCGGGTCGATATTTACCTTTTCGCTGACGCTGGGAGACTTCATCGTGCCGCAACTGGTGGGGCCGCCAGGCTATTTCATTGGCAATATGGTCTATTCCCAACAGGGTGCCATTGGCAATATGCCGATGGCGGCGGCATTTACATTAGTGCCGATCGTGTTAATTGCGATTTATCTGGCGTTAGTGAAACGTCTGGGAGCATTCGATGCACTCTGAACGCGCACCGCTGTTGCTCAAAGTGGCCGCCTGGGGCGGGGTTATATTTCTGCATTTCCCGCTTTTGATTATCGCCATCTATGCTTTCAATACTGAAGACGCCGCGTTCAGCTTTCCGCCGCAGGGCTTTACGCTGCGCTGGTTCAGCATCGCTGCGGCGCGTGGCGATATTCTTGATGCTGTGACACTGTCACTACAGATTGCCGCCCTGGCGACCATTATCGCCCTGATCCTTGGCACACTTGCTGCAATGGCTTTATGGCGCAGTGATTTTTTCGGCAAAAATGCGATATCGCTGTTACTGCTGTTGCCGATTGCGCTGCCAGGCATTATTACCGGGCTGGCGTTGCTCTCGGCGTTTAATACCGTTGGGCTGGAGCCCGGTTTTTTCACCATCGTCGTTGGGCATGCCACCTTTTGCGTGGTGGTGGTGTTTAACAACGTGATCGCGCGCTTCCGGCGGACGTCCTGGAGTCTGGTAGAAGCGTCGATGGATTTGGGCGCAGACGGCTGGCAAACCTTCCGCTATGTGGTGTTGCCAAATCTGGGATCTGCGCTACTGGCAGGGGGAATGCTGGCCTTTGCCCTGTCGTTTGACGAAATTATCGTCACCACCTTCACGGCGGGGCATGAGCGTACGCTGCCGCTGTGGTTGTTGAACCAGCTGGGACGCCCGAGAGATGTTCCGGTCACTAATGTGGTTGCACTGCTGGTGATGCTGGTCACCACCGTGCCGATTCTGGGTGCATGGTGGCTCACCCGAGAAACCGAAACTGGCCAATAAATGACAACGCTGAAAGGATAGAACTATGCAACATCAACTGTTTATCAATGGAGAACTGGTTAACGGCGAGGGCGAGAAACAAGCCGTTTACAACCCGGCCACCGGTGACGTGTTGCTGGAGATCGCCGAAGCCTCAACCGCACAGGTCGATGCAGCAGTGCAGGCGGCTGACGCGGCATTTGCCCTTTGGGGGCAAACGACGCCAAAAGCGCGGGCGGAGTGCCTGCTGAAACTGGCGCAGGTGATAGAAGACAATGCGCAAACGCTGGCGCATCTTGAGTCGTTGAACTGCGGTAAGCCGTTGCACTGCGTCATTAATGATGAAATCCCGGCGGTAGCGGATGTCTTTCGCTTCTTTGCCGGGGCGGCACGGTGCCTGAACGGGCTGGCAGCGGGGGAATATCTTGAAGGTCATACGTCGATGATCCGCCGCGATCCGGTGGGCGTAGTGGCCTCCATTGCGCCGTGGAACTACCCGCTCATGATGGCCGCCTGGAAACTGGCCCCAGCCCTGGCTGCCGGGAACTGTGTGGTGATTAAACCGTCCGAAATTACGCCGCTTACCGCCCTTAAACTGGCAGAACTGGCAAAGGACATATTCCCGGCAGGCGTGCTGAATGTGCTGTTTGGGCGCGGTAAAACGGTGGGCGATCCGCTGACCGGGCATCAAAAAGTGCGCATGGTGTCCCTCACCGGATCGATAGCGACCGGCGAGCACATCATTGCGCACACTGCTGCGTCCATCAAACGAACCCATATGGAACTGGGCGGCAAAGCGCCGGTCATTGTTTTCGATGATGCCGATCTGGAGGCGGTAGTAGAAGGTGTGCGCACCTTTGGTTTCTACAATGCGGGGCAGGATTGCACAGCCGCGTGCCGCATCTATGCACAAAAAGGAATTTACGCTGCGCTGGTCGAAAAACTGGGTGCCGCCGTTGCCAGTCTGAAAATGGGCGCACCCGACGACACCGAAACGGAGCTGGGGCCGCTGAGTTCCGCAGCGCACCTTGAGCGGGTCAGTAAAGCGGTGGAGGACGCAAAAGCATTGAGCCATATCCGTGTGGTCACGGGGGGCAACAAACGTGACGGCGCAGGGTATTACTACCAACCGACGTTGCTGGCAGGGGCAAAACAAGACGACGCCATTGTACAACGCGAAGTGTTTGGCCCGGTGGTCAGTGTGACCGAATTTGACGATGAAGAGCAGGTGCTGAACTGGGCGAATGACTCACAGTACGGTCTGGCGTCTTCCGTATGGACAAAAGACGTGGGCCGCGCACACCGACTCAGCGCCCGGTTACACTATGGCTGCACCTGGGTAAATACCCATTTCATGCTGGTCAGCGAAATGCCGCATGGCGGGCAAAAGCTGTCCGGGTATGGCAAAGATATGTCTTTATATGGACTGGAAGACTATACGGTTGTTCGTCATGTCATGATTAAGCATTAATTTCGTGCCGCCAGGGATGGCGACATTGCTCCGGAATATGAGCTATTTCTCATAGTTTATTATGTCGCAGTTGTCATTTCTCCTGAACTGGTTTAATAATAAGCGACCATCAGCGGAGTGGTAAAATATAACTCACTAAAAATACCGCATATAGACATTATCATTGCCCTGTCACAATAGTGTCATTGTTGCTATCGATAATGTCTCGCTTTTAAAAATATCAGGCTGGGGAAATAACATTATGAGTAAAATTGTGGTCGTGCTTGGGCCTGGCGGCGCGTCGGATTTTTTGACCGTCGATGACAGCGAAACCTCTGTGACGTGGGCGGTAGGAGGCGGGGCGTTGGGTAACACCTTGCCTATCGAAACCTACTTTTGTGAAGGTGAAGAGTTTTATTTTGCAAGACTTGAAACCAGGCCGCACGGCGAAATGCTCGCAGCATCTGTTAATTAAAATTAAGGGCTCTGTTGAGCCCTTAATTATTTAATAATTCGCAAACTTATCTTTTCAAAAACACTTCATTTTCTCGCGGCGCCCAGTCTTTTTCTGAAAAGTCATAGGTCGGTAGCGGTTCGTCTTTGATCCCTTGTGAGCGTAAAACAGCACGTACTTCTGCGGGCAGGTTCTCATCGCGGAATAATTCAGCGAGCACGAACATCACATCAAGGAAAGAGAGCTGTTTTATTTCAAAGGGTTTCCAGCCGGTACGTTTATGAATCAAATGATAGAGCGCTTCTTCGCCGGCGAGCGGAACAAAGCTGCTGGCATATTTTTCCCGGTGACGGGCCAACAGCGATTCAAGAATAAATATCTGCGCGGTACGCTGGCGAGCCGCGTGCGCCCGGGGACTGTCTGTCGTCACATCGGTGTGCGTTATGTCATTGTTTTCACGCACCCGAACTTCTATGGCTTGCCACAGATCGTCATATTTCTGCATAACCTTACCTTGTTTGTTCTGAAGAATGCCTTGCTGTTAGACAATAACAGAGATGCACGATCGCCGCCAAATTTCCCGGTGCTATTCTTCAATATTTCTTATATTTAAATCGGAACTTAAGTAAAATTTCCCTATAAAAGCAAAGCACTCTGATTATCTTATTTAAGCGAGAGTAAAAATCCGCAAAATAACGTGCGCGCTATCAAAGCTTATTGAGCAGATGAATAATAATGTGAGCGTTCATACCTTTGATGGATACTTATCATGAAAATGAATTCGTTGTTCTGCGGAATGATAGCTGCGATCAGTTTACTGCTGGCGGCAGAGGGGATGGCCAAAACAGCACCATTAACCGATGCGCAGATTAAAAAGGCCATTATTGCCGAGTCGATTTCTCAGTATCCAGGCACCTGCGCCTGCCCCTATAACCAGGCGCGTAATGGTAGCCATTGCGGTAAACGCAGCGCCTGGAGCAGAGCAGGAGGATATGCGCCGGTTTGTTATGACAACGAGGTCACCAAAGAGATGATGGATGCCTGGCGTGAACGCCAACGTTAACCGATGGGTGATAGAAGCCGGGCGGGTTGTTTTGCCCGGCATGCACTGTTGCGCATCAGTGAGTTAAATCAATAATTCCCAGAAACCCATAAGTTGCTTAAGTAATTAAACTTGATATACATCAACAAAAAGAGCATATTGCGCACGTTTTGTTACTTTTGGGTTCATATTTGCAATGACGCTTTATCAAAAAATGTTGGTATTTTATGGGGTCATGGCCTTGCTCTGCGCTTTGATCACCTGGTTTTTGTCTCACGATCGCAAGCGCATCCGTTTACTCTGCGCGTTTTTAATCGGTTCCACCTGGCCGATGAGCTTCCCGGTGGCGCTGCTGTTTTCCTTGTTCTGAAGCAAAGCGTGACGACGGAAACATAAAAACCACGAAAAAAGTGCAACATATTTAACGGATGTTTTACCTAAGGAAAGGAGACAGACGTTGGACCTCTATATCAAGTTACTGATCTTTTACGCGGTTATGTCCGTCATATCGGGTTTCATTACCTATTTCCTCACACAAGATACCCGCACATTCCGCATCCTCAGCGCCTTTCTGGTTGGCGCGACCTGGCCTGTCAGCTTCCCCGTTGCTTTACTTATTTCTTTGATCTAGCGCTACCCCTTGAGATACTGTATATAATTACAGTATTACGACATGGGAGAGTCACATGAACAGTTTTTATTCGCACCACGCGCAAGGGCAGGTTCGCTGGCAGGATTTACCAGGCAAAGGCGACCCTGTCGTGTTTATTCATGGTCTGGGTTGCGCCTCCTCTTATGAATATCCGCGCGTGGTGGCCGATCCGGCATTTGGCGGTCGACGCGCCATTTTGATTGACTTGCCAGGCTGTGGTTACAGCGAACGGCCCGCCAGTTTTTCTTACCGCACCAGCGATCAGGCCAGCGTGGTCGTTGAGCTGCTGGATCATCTCCAACTTACTGCGTTATGGCTGTATGGCCACAGCATGGGCGGCAGCATTGCTATCGAAGTGGCGGCGATGATCCCGGAGCGTGTTCGCGCGCTGGCAGTGTCAGAGCCGAATTTTTATCGCGGCGGCGGCGCATTCAGCCGCGAGATAGCGGCCCAGGCTGAAGCAGACTTTGTGACCTGCGGCTATGCGGTGATGCTGGCGAAAGAGAAAACGCCGTGGGCAGGTTCGCTACAAAGTGATGCACCATGGGCGGTGTGGCGCGGGGCAAAAAGTCTGGTGGATGGCATTGAACCGTCCTGGATGGCGCTGTTCACGCAGTTTCCACACCCCAGGACGTTAATCTTCGGTGCCTTATCGCTGCCGGATCAAGGCGCGCAGGACGTCTATGATCAGGGCATTGATGTGCGGATAACCCCCCAGGCCGGGCATTCCATGTCATGGGAACAACCCGCCGCATTAGCGCAGGCGCTGGCAGCATTTATTAGCGAACTGGAATGAAAATCCCGGCGCACTGGCGTGGCCGGGACTGTGGCGGCTCAGGGTAGCAGCGTTTTGAGTTTCTTTCGCGCCGCGGCAGGTACATCCAGCGGGTGAACATAACCGATGTTTTCTGTCGCACGGTGGTAAAGCGCTACGAGCCAGTCATAGACATAACGCGTGGCTGCATGCACCGGTTGTTCGCTTAATTTCGTTAACCGTGCGTCGTTAACCCCTGTTGCGCCAGTAGCAAAAATGGTGCTGCCTTTCTGCACACGGCTCGCCGGGCGCTGATCTTCAGGAATATCGGCATAACCCAGCCAGGCGACAAAGTTACCGATAGCCGCATATAGCTGCGCGGCACAGGCGGTATCGCGCTGCATTACTTTTTGCAGTTGTTCCGGCAGGTTAAGGCGGTAACTGCTGATAATGACGATTTCAGCCATCTGGCGTAAGGTGCCAGGAGAAACGCCCAGGCGAGCGGCGTTTTCATCATTGCGGCTCCACTGGCGAACATGGTTAACCCACAGCGCATGCGCCTGTTGCCCTACATCTTTGGCGACAGGCTGCTGTTCGCTACTTTCACTGCTGTCGGCAAACAAATCTATGGCTTCATTAAACAGGCCGCTGACTTTCTCCTCGCGCGGTTGCTGAACTTTCCACAGCGTATCGAACTGCTGCATATCCGGTTGCAGTCCTTCCAGCAATTCACCGTGGCGTGAAGCCTGGCCTTGTAGTTCGCGCACCACGGCTTCTGCCCGGGCGCGCTGAACAGTATTTTCTCTGACCGGTGCGGCAGCCCAGCTTTGCAACAGATCGCGCAACGTTTGCTGATGGCGTTCATGTAAGGCTTTTAACCGACTTTGTCGTAAACCCGGAGCCGTTGCCTGACCCAGCCACTCAAGCAAACGTTGCAGACTGCTCGCATCCAGCGCCTGTAAGGTGCCCCAGTGCTGCCCGGGTTTACCAACAAGTTGCTGAACGGCTTCATCAAGATTTTGCGCCTGGGTAAATCGCGCATCCTGCGGGGTAATGGCCCATACCAGCCCCGGTAATGCCGCTTCCTGTCCGGATTGTGTTTCGTTGACCCAGTTAAGCAATGCCCGCGCAGTAGTGGCAGTGGCGGAGCGTTCTGCGGTGGCGTTACAAATCATCAGCACATCCGGCTGTAAACGCTGGCGATAGCACTCCAGCAACCAGCGGCATTTACTGCGCCATAAGGGTTGCCCCGCTTCAGGACCTGGTGCAGGAATATCGAGAATGTCGACGCCAGCCAGCACGCTGTTTTCCACCGGCAGCACCAGTTCACGGGTAATCAGCGATAAAGTCGCGAGCGGCACACTGACCGCATTCTGCAGCTGATCGTTAAGCCAGGGATGCACCACCACTTCATCCTGAATCTCTTCGCTCCCCGGCCCGGCAGGGGTTAAGAACCCGTCCGTCGGCAGTGCAAAGTTATCCACCAGGACGCTCAGCGGCGCAGCCAGTTCGCTGGCATTGCCAGTCTGATGCAGGGTATGCGCCAGCCCCAGCCACTGCTGGGTCAGCTCCTGCTGTTCGCCCCATAGCAGCGACCAGGCGCTGGCACGGGCGCTGAGATCCAGCGATGGCAGCAGCGTGGCGAACTGATGCCATAACGCATCATCCATCTGCTGCGCCGACGAAGGCACCACCGAACGCCAGAAACGGGCTATTGCGCCGATCTCCTGTGAGGAAATGCCGGGCACGGCGTTGGGTTGACGCAGGCCGCGCCATTTGGCGACACGGCTGTCGATGACGGACTTGTCCACCGCGCGCAGTTCCGGCTGTTGTTGCGCATGGGCAATAAAGATCTGCACCAGTTCGGCTTCGCTGATAATGCGCAAGCGCAGCGGGAAACTCTCGTCCATTGCCGACACCGAATGGCTAAAGCGCAGCGCCATGCTGGTCAGTCCATGGCCCGGATTGACATGTGTAAAGTACTCCAGCGTCTTATCGCCGGGTCGCACATGCAAACGCCCGTTACCACTCCCACACAAGGCATTAAGCAGATGGGCTTTCGCGGCCTGAGAGTGACCGTACAGGCCAACAGTGCAGGGCGCGTCAGCCGCGTCGTTGAGCGCCGTTTCTTCCGCTGCAGCCGTGGTCAGGCGCGCCAGTAACGCATCGGCATCGTCGTCCAGCAGGGGCGATTGCAGGCGGTTTTCAGAGATCCACGCCATCAACGGCTGGGTGTTTTTTACGCTCGCACTCATTTCAGGTACACACTCCCGCTGTCGATCCAGTAATGGCTTCCGCTATGGCGGCGGTCGGCCAGCGTATTTAATTTAAAGGTTAACGCATCGGCGGCCACGGGTGTGCCATCCTGCAACCAGGCTTCACTGAGAGTAAAGGACTCCGGCCCGTGGTGTTTGTTACCGCCACTGAATTGCAGACGTACATTCAGGACACCATCGCCAGCAATCGCTTTGGCCAACTCTTGTGAGTTGATACTCAGCGTATAGAGTGGCGTGGCAGGCCAGCGGGCATTAGCCAGTTGGCGGAATCCCAGCGTCACATTGCCGCGCAGCGGGAAGTGCAGGCGCGCATCCAGTTTCGCGCCCGGTTTATCGAGGTCGATATCGTGATACCAGATATTTTCATCGCGCAGCGTATTAACCACGTTATCCAGCACCCCGAGATAGCGCACGGTGGAGTAAGCGCCAATATCCGCCGCCTTAAAGTTAAAGCGCGGCAGGCGCAGATCCAGCGCCAGGCTGCACAACATTGCCCCCACTGCGGCCGTCGATTTCGGGTTACCGATCTTGCCCTGCTGACTGAAGGGATACCACTCATGCACGCGGTATTTGTCCAGCCACACCATGCGGTTAACAGGCACGGGTTGCAGGTGGCGAATCAGTGCCTGCACGCCTGGCAGGCAGCCAGGCCGACCGGTGATCAGCAGCACATCGCAGCAATAATGGCTGATGGCTTCACACACGGCATGCAGCGGCGCGGTGAGCGTGAACTGCCCGGCCAGCATCGCCGCCTGGAGTTCAGAGAAATTGACCTGCAACGGCACTGCCAGCACATCGAACTCCGCCGAACCTGCCGGAAGCGCATGGTCGATCGCTTGCTTAAGGTAGTTCATCACATTGCGGGTCGGTTGCTGTTTCAGCAAATCGCCAAAGGTGGCATGCAAACCAGCCAGCGGATCGTTGATGTCGCTCTCTTCCCAGGCCGCCAGAATGGCATGCCCCACCGGCATAAACAGCTGCAGCGTGGTTTGTTGACGTAACACCGCCTGAGTATCAATACGCCCGGAATCCCCAAACAGCGACGCCATAATCGACGCCGCATCCGTGATGCCGGATTTCTGCATATGGGTCTGCAAGGCAGGTAACACGCAGCGCTGAATGACATCCAGCAGAATATCATCACCCGCGACTTTGAACCCTTCCCGGAACAGCAACTTAGGGGTGATCTTCACATTACTGCCGGTGCCGTCATCAAGCTGATAGTGCGTAATGGCCATATCGGTGGTGCCGCCGCCAATATCGACGGAGGCCACACGCAGCGAACGCCCTGGCACGACACCCGGAGCTTCGGTGCGGTCCGGGCGGGCGGTAGCGGCGAAGAAGGTTTCGGTTTGCCCGGCAAAACGGGAGATCGCTTCGTTATATAGCCACACCAGCTGGCCGCAGCTGGCTTCGTCCCACTCCATATGGATCTGTGGAACCGGCACTACACTTTTTTCCTGCTGTTTGCGGTTGGCAAAATCTTCATCCTGCGGATGCCAGCCCATCGCTTTCCATACCAGCGCGATGGCCTCGAACATACGACGACGGAAGATTTCGCGCTCCTGTTTCGGCATTGCCGAGGGCAGGGTCAGGATGATGGTGCGCAATTGGCGAGGCGAAGCCGGAAAGCCCAGACGCAGACGTGTGGCTACGCTGTTGATCTGCCCCAGCGCCTGTGCCAGCAATTCACACAGCATATGAGTCATCAGCGTACTGCGGCTGTACTGCGGTGAAAATACCGGCAGACGCTCATCCAGAGGCAGACTGTAAAGCGGCTGGCCTTCGTCATTCATCAGATTCATCAACGGGAAAGCTGTCGCCAGCGGTTCGCGCTGGGTTTTGCTGTTCATCTGGCTGAAGCGCCAGTCTTGCAATACCGGGGTTTCGTCCCACAAATAGCGACGCGGGCTGGAGATCCCGCTGTTACCTTCGGTGCCCAACCGCTGCATTGCCAGTTTGCGGGCTTCATCGCCAACGCGCACGATCGAAGGCCAGACAAAGGCGTCTTCACGGCCACTCTCAACGGAAAAATGCTGCTTACCAAAACGCGCTTCCGAGAACTCAAGACGGCTGGTGAAAAGCGGTTCATTAAGGAACTGCGGTTCGCTCAGAGAACGTACCTGTAACTCTGCCGTCTGACGCAGACCGTCATTAGCATCGCCGTGATCTTCAATGATCACGCCACACGTATGGGTATTACCAACATCAAGGATTAAGTCGACCGGGATCGCTGGCGTACTGAGCGTATGGGTGACGATTTTGACTTCCGGCACCTGCAACTGGGTACCGAGCAGGGTCATCAGGTTCAGCCAGTGCGCCTGGTATTCAAAGCTGCGTAACGCCTGATTGATATCGCGTTCGCTGCGGGTTTCATGCTGCGTTACATGTTGCAAAAAGGCTTCGCGCAACCAGCCGTCCACCCATGTCTGGTCAAGGAAATCTGCCACTTCATCATCGCGCCAGGCGAGCGAGAAACGGGTGCCATTAAGGATGTCGTTCTCCAGCGGGGCGAGTGCGCCCGGGGAGAGATCGTTGATCTGGCTGTCCAGCGCCAGCGCCACGCGGTGCGTGTTACCGGCACTGTCTGGCTCGCTCAGCTTGCGGATCTGCACACGTGCCCAGTTATCAGGGCCTTCAACAAAGGTGCGCGGCGGGTTAAAGCGCAAGAACGGGATCGGCAACCAGACGCCATCGAGCAGGGTCAGCGAATATTGCATGGCGTGCGTGCTTTCTGGCTTCACCACTTCTGGCTGGCTGCCGTCACGCGTGGGCAGGGTAAAACGCCCGTTGACCAGGTCAAAGTCGAGGCGCAGCAGGGGGCCGTTCGCAGTTTTACGCACAAAACGGCCGCTGTTTGCCGTATCCTGCGGCGTCAGGCCAAAATCAAGAAATTGCACGCCGCTGTTGGCAATCAGCGTCACGCTCTGTTTGTAGTCGCAAAGATTAACCAGCATAAACTCAGTCACCTGTTTTTCTGAACGTCACCGGAACGGTGGTTTTGGCGTCAAAACGTGCGTTACATTCCGCGACGTCGTTGCTGCTTGCTTTACAGGAAATTTCCGGCATCGGGTAACGGGAACCATCGCTGCAACGCGCGTTGCTGCGGCTCTTGATCATCAGCTCGCCGGTCTGATGCAAACCGGAATAAAGCTCTGCACGGCAGGTCACGTTTTTACCGTGAACAATACGTGCGGTGCCTTTGTTGTTCTGGATTTGAAAACGGACGGTTGGCGCTTTTCCGGTTTCTGGATCTTTCACATCCATCGCCACGCGCCAGTTGCCGTTGAGGAATTTAGTAGAGCCAATTTTCACTTCCAGCGCATCCATCACCAGCGCATCTTTCGGGATAGCGGCGATCACTACCGGCGCTTTTTCTTCTGGGGCTTCCGGCGCGTTAAGCTCTGCGGCAACCTCCGCCTGATGCAGAGGCAATTGTGCCGCCAGTACTGGCGCAGCCTGCATCGGTTTCGGCGCAATTTCTACAGGTGCAGGGGGCTGGACTGCCGTCACAGGGGCAGGGGTGTCACGTTGTTGGTTAAGCAGTAACGGCGCAGCCACCGCGACAGCCACGGCAGCAGCCACAGGCAACGCCCACAGACCATAGCGGCTGCGTTTTTTCGGTGCCACTGGCGCTGGCGCGGCAGGCGCAGGTTCAGGCGTTACAACAGGCTCAGCGGCCTGAACCGGCGGCACAACGGCAGGCTGCGGCGGCAGATTCACTGCGGGCGGTGGCGTCAGTAACGGTTCATCTGCATGACTGAAAGTGACCGTCGCAGCGGGTTCGACTTCCGGCTCCGGTTCAGGTTCTGGCAGCATCTCAATGATCGGCTCTGCGACTTCCGGCTCTTTTAAGCACTCCAGCACATTGTCACGGGCGTTTTCGTTCAGATTGACGAATCCCCAGAAGGTGATGACCGGTTTGCCATCAACCAGAAAGACGTGGTTTTCACCGGGGAACTGCAGCGCTTTTTCCAGCAACGAGCCAAACAGTTGTTGCGCGGTCTTTGGCGACTGCATGCATTTGCGGCTGAGGGCCGCAGCGCTGTCGAGGGTGTTTTCGAGGTAGCGAAATGCCTTAAAACGGGCCTCTTCGTCGGCGGCTTTCCAGGAAACCGCCCGCCCATCTACCGGCGAGTACCAGTCAACGCGATCGCCTTCATCATTAACCTGGGGAATTGCCAGGCAGTCTACCAGCGCTTGCTGCTTACGCAGACGCAGTGCTTCACGAATTTGCAAGGCCGAATCAAATACGGCCTGACCGCCGCCGCCAACGGCCTGGAAATCGTCCAGATCGCCGCTGCGCAAGAGAGTTTTTGCCACGTTTTCATCCCATAGACTTCTTCACGCGTCTACTGTACGCAATGTCGCAGCAAGTAAACGGCAGAAGAAAGCTCAAAACCATTGAATTCTCGACGCATTGATCGCATCGAATCGACTTGACGGCGCGAAAAACACTTAAGATAAATTTTAATTTTAATGATGGTGGATATTTCAGCAAAATCAACTGCTTTAGCATAACCTGAGCGCGATTCGTTATTTGCCTGTTTGCCCGGGCTGTGCTGAGATTAACGCTCCATATAAAAAAGAAGGTTCCTGATAATGTCTACAGGGAAAACACTGCTCGCCCTCGCGCTGAGCGCTTTGTTACCGGCAAGCGCCGCATGGGCGGCCTCTAACGACACCATCGTCTACTGTTCCGAAGCTTCTCCGGAGTCGTTCAATCCGCAGATAGCCAGCTCTGGCCCGACGTTTGTCGCCAGCTCCCAGGTTCTCTATAACCGCCTGATTAACTTCGACCCGGTGAAAAACACACCCATTCCGTCGCTCGCTACCGCGTGGAGTGTATCTGAGGATGGCAAAACCTGGACCTTTACCCTGCGCCAGGGCGTGAAGTTTAACAGCAACAAATATTTTAAACCGACGCGCGATTTTAATGCCGATGACGTGATCTTTTCTGTGATGCGGCAAAAAGATGCCAAACATCCTTATCATAATGTTTCACAAGGTAATTACGAGTACTTCACCGATGTCGGCCTTGATAAGCTGATCAAAGAAGTGAAAAAAATTGACGATTACCACGTTCAGTTTGTCCTGAATGAACCGAATGCCGCCTTCCTGGCTGATTGGGGAATGGATTTTGCTTCCATCCTTTCTGCGGAATATGCCGATGCAATGCTGAAAAAGGGGACGCCGGAAAATGTCGATACCTGGCCTGTCGGTACCGGGCCGTATGCTTTACAGCAATATAAAACCGATGCGCAAATCCGCTATATTGCTAACCCGAACTATTGGGACGGCGCAGTGCCAACGAAACATTTGATCTTTGCCATTACGCCAGATGTGCAGACCCGCCTGGCGAAACTGCAAACTAACGAGTGCCAAATCATTCCGGCTCCGGCCCCGGTGCAGTTTGCGCAGATCAAAAACAATAAAGATCTGGCGCTGCACTCTGTAGAGGCGTTGAACGTGGGTTATCTGGCATTTAATACGGAGAAAAAACCGTTCAATAATGTTCTCGTGCGTCAGGCGCTGAATTATGCGACCGATAAACAAGCCATAATCAATGCGGTTTTCCAGGGCTCTGGCAGCGTGGCCAGGTCACCGTTGCCGCCGAACATGCTCGGTTTTAATAAGGAATTAAAAGATTACAGCTACGATCCGGAAAAAGCCAAAGCGCTGTTGAAACAGGCCGGGCTTGAGCAAGGCTTTGAAGCAACGCTCTGGTCGATGCCGGTACAGCGCCCCTATAACCCGAACTCGCGCCGCATCGCCGAGATGATCCAGGCTGACTGGGCAAAAGTTGGGGTTAAGGCGAAGATCGTCTCTTACGAGTGGGGTGAATACCTTGCGGGAATGCGCAAGGGCGAGCATGACACGGCACTGTTTGGCTGGATGTCGGATAATGGCGATCCGGATAACTTCGCCGATGTGTTACTAGGCTGCAACAGCATTAAGACCGGTTCTAATGCGGCCCGCTGGTGTGACAAAGGCTATGACAATCTGGTGCAACAAGCAAAACGGAGCGCTGATCCGGCAACACGCGCGAAACTGTACGGTCAGGCACAGGAGATTTACTATCAGCAGGCACCGTGGATTGCGCTGGCGAACGGTAAAACGTTCTATGCCACCCGCAGCAATGTTAGCGGCTATAGCGTGAGCCTGATGGGTAGCGATTTTTCCAAAGCGAAACTGAATTAAAGGAGAAGGTATGTCACATCTGGATGAGGTTATTGCCCGTGTCGATACGGCCATTCAACAGAGTGTTATTGCCGATATGAATGCGCTGCTGGTTGAACTGAGCGACGACGCGGCGTTAAGCCGCGAAGATCGTTATGCCCAGCAACAGCGCCTGCGTCAGGCTATTGCCCATCACGGGCGTCAGCACAAAGAAGATATGGACGTGCGTCGCGAGCACCTGACCAAAGGTGGCGCCATCCTTTAATCAGAACTGGCGTCTGGCCACCAGCCAGGCGCCAACGACCAGCAGCACCGCGCCGCAAACCGGGCCGATAAGCGCTCGCAACGGAATGCCGTGGCTTCTCACCACATCCATGACCAGCCCGCCGATCAACTGGCTTGCCACTAACACTGCGATGGTGGTTGCTGCGCCGACATTCTGATAACCGCTGATGCTGGCAAAGACAAAGAACGAACCCAGCAGGCCGGGGATTAATGTCCACCATTTCACGCTGGCATAGAGCTCCTGAAACCCGCTCAAACCATATTTAATCAATAAGATACTGACAAACAGTACAATTCCGACCAGCGAATTAAGCAGCATGGCAATAAGGATGGTCGACGCCGATTGCGTAATACGGACCATCAGCATATTTTGCACCACCAGGCCAATCCCGGCGGCAATCAGAAAGGTGAGGGTCAGCGACTGATTCATGAGAGGACATCCGGATCGGTACGGTTATCGAGTTGCAGTTGCATAAAAGTCAGATCCAGCCAGCGGCCAAATTTGGTGCCCACCTGCGGCATTTGCCCGGTGATCACAAAACCCAGCTTGCTGTGCAGATGAATGGAACCCTGGTTTTGCGCCTCGATGCCGGCGACCATTACATGTTTGCCAATCTGTTTCGCCTCTGCAATTAGCCGCTGCATTAATGCCAGCCCCAGCCCTTTACCCTGATGTTCCGGGTGTACATAGACTGAGTGCTCAACGGTATGGCGAAAACCGTCGAAGGCGCGCCAGTCACCAAACGAGGCATAACCCGTGACCTGGCCGTTCTCTTCACTGACCAGCACCGGGTAACCGAGCAGCGTGCGGGCTTCGAACCAGGCAATACGGTTATCCACATCCACTGTCTGATCGTTCCAGATTGCCGCCGTGTTTAGCACGGCATGGTTATAAATCGCGGCAATGTCGCCACAATCCGCTTTCGTGGCATAACGAATATTCATGGTTGAACCCCAAATTTGTACACTATAGTATTACGTAATGAATACTATCTCAGACAATATAAATCAACGGATCAGTGCACGAATTCGCGTTGAACGGGAATCTCGCGGCTGGTCGCTCAGTGAACTGGCGGAGCGGGCAGGCGTATCACGAGCGATGATCCATAAAATCGAACGTGCGGAAAGCAGCCCGACAGCAACACTGCTTGCGCGCCTGTCCGGTGCCTTTGGCATCAGTATGTCGACACTGATTGCCCGTGCGGAAATGCAAGAAGGCAAATTGCTGCGTTATGCTGACCAGCCGGTGTGGCGCGATCCGCAAAGCCACTATTTACGTCGCCACGTTTCACCGCGCAGCGATTTGCCGATCGATCTGGTGCAAATTGAATTGCCCGCCGGCAGCGACATTCCGATGCCGGCGTCCTCGTATGCGCTGGCGCGCCAGCTGATTTGGTTGCAGGAAGGTGAACTGGTCTTTCTGGAGGGTGATACGCGCCACGAAATGAAAGCCGGGGATTGCCTGGAGCTGGGCCCGCCAAATGACTGCCGATTTATTAATAAAAGTACCGCCCCTTGCCGTTATTTGGTGGTGCGGCTTAACCATTCCAGCTCGTAATGTAAACGCGATCATGCCCGCCAGCGACTAGTATCAATAGTTAGTCTGATACGCAGAGGAGAGCATGATGAATCAACAATCCAATCGTAATCGTCGTTGGGTGCTGGCTTCCCGACCTCACGGCACGCCGGTCGCAGAAAATTTCCGCCTTGAAGAGAGTGACCTTGCCATCCCCGGAGAAGGCCAGTTGCTGCTGCGCACCGTGTTCCTGTCTTTAGATCCCTATATGCGTGGACGCATGAGCGACGCGCCCTCGTATTCTCCGCCAGTGCAAATTGGCGAAGTAATGTGTGGCGGCACGGTCAGCCGGGTGGTGAAATCGCTGCATCCTGATTTTGCCGAAGGTGACTGGGTACTCGGTTTTAGCGGCTGGCAGGATTACGAGATTTCTGACGGCGCAGGGCTGGTCAAACTGGGTACCGATCCGCAACACCCTTCATGGGCGCTGGGCATTCTTGGCATGCCGGGCTTCACTGCATTTATGGGGCTGCTGGACATTGGTCAACCGAAAGAGGGCGAAACGCTGGTGGTGGCCGCTGCAACCGGGCCGGTTGGCGCAACGGTTGGGCAAATTGGCAAAATCAAAGGTTGTCGCGTGGTCGGTGTCGCCGGTGGCAGCGAGAAATGTCGTCATGCTGTGGATGTGCTGGGCTTCGATGCCTGTATTGATCACCATGCGGACGATTTTGCCGATCAATTGAAGTCCGCCTGCCCACAGGGAATCGATATTTATTTTGAGAATGTGGGTGGCAAAGTATTTGATGCTGTGCTTCCTTTATTAAATACTGCGGCGAGAATTCCGCTTTGCGGCCTGGTGAGTGGTTATAATTCAACCGAACTTCCTGACGGGCCAGATCGTATTCCGCTATTAATGGCTACGCTGCTGAAAAAAAGAATTCGATTGCAAGGGTTTATTATTAACCAGGATTATGGTTATCGCATTAATGAATTCCAGCAGCAGATGGGCGAGTGGCTGTCCGCCGGAAAAATCCACTATCGTGAACAGGTTACTGAAGGACTGGAGAATGCACCAGACGCTTTCTTTGGCCTGTTAGCCGGTAAAAATTTCGGTAAAGTTGTGGTTCAAATCGGGCCCGAAAGCTAAGTAAACGATGGCGGTAAAAAACCGCCATTTTTAATTGTGCAAATTTTTGAAAAACGTCTTTAATTATACAAGCATAAGGAACGATGACCTTGTGAAGGCAGTTCCTGGTAGTTGTGCACAATAAATAACATTTGTTCTACTTTTACGCGACAATCCAATACCAGGCATGTGTTTATATAATATATTCTTTGCGGTTGAGATTACGGACACGCTACCAGGCTGAAAACAAATAAGAATTCATACAGGATACAAACATGCTTGATTTGGAAAAAGCGCAACGGACAAGCCTGACTATGCAAGTCGAGGCCAGTCTGAAAAATGCGCTTATCATTGGTGCGCTGAAACCCGGTGCCCGCCTGATCACCAAAGAAATCGCCGATCAATTAGGCACCAGCATTACCCCAGTACGTGAAGCGTTACTGCGCCTGGTCTCCGCAGGCGCACTTCACGCAACGCCTGCTCAGGCTTTCCTGGTTCCGGAAGTAAGTCTCGAACGTTATAACGAAATTAACCAAATACGCAAAAACCTTGAAGGTATGGCAGCACGCGCCGCCAGCCAGAATATGACCAAGGATAAAATCAGGGAGTTGCGTATTCTGGCCGAATCTTTTCATGAAGCGCTGAAAAGTGGTCATATCGAACAAACGTTGCAGGCCAACCGCGCGTTTCGCTTTAGCATTTATCAGCAGGCCGGTATGCCGACCCTGACGGCGTTAATTGAACAATTATGGGTGCGTATTGGTCCATGTTTTAATTACCTTTACCCCACGTCAGAGGATTTAACCCGCGGACACGATTACAGCGATTTGCTGGCCGCGCTGGAAGAGGGGGATGGTTTCGCCAGCGAAAGGGCGCTCTGGCGCGCCATTGATGAGGGCGCTACCATTATCAATAAACAATTCCACCGCTAAAAAACCATTCAGGCGAGTAATTTTTTAATCGCTAACATATGTGCTCCCCGGCAAAAATTTGCGAATGGGGAGCATCTGCGTCACGTTTTTCACTGATAAGACCCGCTTAACGCTGAAATACCGAATGTCCTTGCCGATAACATTTGTTAGCGCAGTCAGGCGCTAACATTTGGTATTCAGCAAGGAGTCCGGAATGTTTTTTAGCCAGAGGTTAAGCAATATAAAAATCAGTAGAAAGCTGTCCGTGGGGTTTGGTCTGGTCCTGTTTCTTGTCGCCATCGCCACCGTTCTCAGTGTGTTGCGTTTTAAAGAAATCCGCGATGTCTATGAAAAAACCAACCTGATGTACAACATCAATATTGAAGTCTTTCAGGCGAAAATTAACCGCCTGAAATATTTTTATGGTGATGACAAATCCGGTGAGGTGATGTCGAATTATGTCCGTCACGCGTCTGAATTAACCGCCAGCGCAGACAACCTGTCGTGGTCCGCCCAGGAAAAACAGATCATCAGGGATGTTGCCGGCCACCTTGATAACTTCCAAAACAGCATTGGTGAGATGAAGAAAGCCAGCGGTGATATTCGCGCCGTGCGTGATTCGCTCGATAAGCTCGCCGCCAGTGACCTCTCTTCACGCTACACTGCCCTTATTCGTACCCCGGCGGCCGACACAACGCTGATGACGCAGGTCTACGAACAACTTTTTGCCATTAGCGCCGTGCGTGATGCGGCGCTGGTTGTGCGTTACAGCCCGACAAAAGAAGCGCGCGATGCGCTGGATAGTCGTTTCACACAAACGCAAACCAGCGTGCAGGCGCTGGTCACTCAGTTGCCGGGAGAGCTGCAAGCGCCACTGCAAGCTTTATGGGGCGACACGGTCAAGTACCGCGATCTGAGTGTTAATTACTTTACCGCATGGCAGGCGCTGAAAGCCGCCGAAGACAAAGTCAAAGTGGGTGGCGACAATAGCAGCGCGTCGCTTAAACAGATCATTTCGCTGGTAAAAGCGCACAATGATGAGCTGGCGTATACCTCCAGTACCATTGCAGCAATGATTGGCATCATCGCCATTTTGATTGGCATCCTGGTATCGTGGTGGGTCATTCGTCAAATCACCCGGCCAATTGATCGCAACCTGGCGCTGGCTGAGCGGATCGCCAGCGGCGATCTCAGTTCGACAATTCGTGCGCAAAACACCGATGAACTCGGTCAGTTGACCGGGGCAATGGGGCGGATGAACGACACGCTGCGCGATATGATCTATGAAGTACGCAACAGCGTAACGCAGGTATCCCGTGCGGCTACCGAAATCGCCGAAGGCAATACCGATCTCTCTTCACGCACCGAACAGCAAGCCGCGGCTGTGGTAGAAACGGCTGCCAGCATGGAACAGTTAACCGCCACGGTGAAAAACAACGCCGATAACGCCCGCAATGCCCGTAGCCTGGCGGCGCAGGCCTCGAAGACCGCCAGCGAAGGCGGTAGCGTAATGCGAGAAGTTGTCGACACAATGGGTGATATTCACAGCAGTTCTAACAAAATTGCCGATATTACCGCAGTAATTAACAGCATCGCTTTCCAGACCAATATCCTGGCACTGAACGCCGCCGTAGAAGCCGCACGGGCAGGGGAGCAGGGGCGCGGTTTTGCCGTTGTCGCCAGCGAAGTGCGCAGCTTGTCGCAGCGCAGTTCGCAGGCGGCAAAAGATATTGAGCAGTTGATCAGCGAATCTGTCTCTCGCATCAATACTGGCAGTGAGCTGGTGGCGAAAGCCGGGGAAACCATGGATCAGGTGGTGCAGTCGGTCACCCGGGTAAACGACATCATGGGGGAAATCTCCTCTGCCTCGGAAGAGCAGAGCCGGGGTATTGAGCAGATTGCCCGCGCCGTTGGCGAACTGGACAGCACCACGCAGCAAAACGCCTCGCTGGTCAGCGAATCCTCTTCTGCTGCGGGTTCACTGGAAGAGCAGGCCCGCCTGCTAGAAGAACTGGTGGCAACTTTCCGTCTCGAACAAGGCAACGCAAAAGCGAAACCGGCCGCGCCAGCGGGCAAACCGCCGGTTAAACCGATGCCGAAAACGAAAAATGAAACAGCGACTCACGACGAGGGCTGGACGGCATTCTGATTCAGCGGGAAACTCATCAGCCTGGAAGCTTGCTTCCGGGCTTTTTATTCTTCGCAGGCTGCTGGCGTTATTCACACCCCGGCACTAACGGAGAATAAATAACGCGATGTAACCAGGCGGCGAATCATGATTAATTGTGCCTGAATGCTTCCATATATTTCGCAGGCAGGTTAGGATTTATCTGAACAAGCACTTCTTTTAACAGGGATTTTTATGAAAAAGTTTGCCGTTGCAATGGCGTTCGCCTTAATTCTGAGTGGCTGTGATAGCCAGCCCACCATTGATACCTCCAGTGAAGCCAGCATGAAAACCTCCATTCGGAAGGTCAGAGAGTCATTGCCTGAAGCGAAACGCGCAGCCTATGACGATGCGCTGCAAGTGATTGTGCTCAGCCGCCTGAACCTTAAAGATCTGATGCAGGCGGGTGCGAATCAGAATACCGCGCAACTGGAAGAAAAAATGAAAGGCGATCTCACCGGCAAGACAGGAGAAGAGATCATCGCCTATGCAGACAAAATCAGAAAAGAGCGCGCAGCACAGTAGGCTGCATGGCATCACCCGCCTTATGGCGGGTGATCACGACTTGATTACTTGAACTGCCAGGCCACAGAAAGACCCACGCCGTAATTACGCCCAGGGGCGGGTTCGTAGTAGCGCCCATTCGACTCATTCACAATCACCGAACCGACATACTGACGATCAAACACGTTGTCGACTCGCCCAAATACATCGACTAACCAGTTGCCATAACTAAATTTATAGCCTGTGTTCAGCCCGGTCACGGTATAAGAGGGCGCTTTAGCGGTGTTCTCGTCATCCGCCATAATGTCACTCATATAACGCACATCCGCGCCGGCGTACCACCCTTGTTCCGGGATCCAGCCGAGGGAAGCAAAGCCCATATTCCGGGCAATGCCCGGCATACGATTACCCTGGCAGTGGCTGTCGCTACACACCTCGCTGCGGTAGGTCGCATCCAGATATGTCCACGCCACTCTTGCCCGCCAGTTGCCGGCAAATTGCTGATCAAGCGATAACTCCGCGCCCTGCCGACGCGTTTTACCCGCGTTTTTATAAGTCGTGCGCCCCCCGCTGCTGGCATCCGTCACAATTTCATTATCAGTGTCGGTACGGAACAGGGCCGCCGTCAGAAGCCCATTACCTATACGGGTTTTATTGCCGATCTCTACCGTGTCATTGGTAGACGGTTTCAGCGCAAAATTGAGCCCACTTTGCCCGTCGGAACGGTACGACAGTTCATTGATGGTCGGCGTTTCAAAGCCCCGCCCGGCGGCAATATAGACATTCGACGCATCGGTCACGGCATATTTCAATGACCCGGCCGGCAACCATTTGTGGTAATTCGCTTCACCGCTGTCATCACCATTTTGCGCCGTAATATAGTGATCATTGGAATCAAACCATACCGAGCTATAGCGCACGCCCGCATCCAGCGTCAGCTTATCGGTTAACTGCCAGGACGTTTGCAGGTAGGGATCGAGGTTCCACATCAGGTTACGTTCATTGCGGCGCAAATTCCCTTCCTGGCCATACACCGGTGTTGAACCCTTCATCACAAAGTTTTCATACCCTTTGCGCTGCTCACTCATGTTTTCGTAGTTAAGCCCTCCGGTAAACGTCACCGGAATACCCAACTCGCCGCGATGCGTCCAGCGGGTATCAATCCCCTGATAATGGCGTGTCAGGTCGATCACCCCCCCCGCATGTTTGGCATTGAGCTGGGGCCCGCGGCGAATAGACTGATACTGGGTGGTTTCACGCTCTCCGGCGTACATCATTACGCTGAGATCGTCCTGCTCACTGAGCTGTCGCTCATAGCGCACACCCGCCTGCGTTTGTTTAATGGTTTTACGTGTGTCGTACTGTTCCGCACGGGGTGACTGACGCGGATTGTCCTGCCATTCGCTGCGGGTTAACCCTCCGGCATCGTTGGCCTTGATATCAACGCTGTTAAAAATCAGGCTCAGCTTACTGGCGTCATTAATGCGCACGCCCAGTTTAGCGTTGGCAAGGTTCTTGCGCGCACCGCTGCGATCGCGGTAGCCATGGGTGACAAATCGGGTGGTGGAAGCGGTGTAATCCACATCGCCTGCGTGCGTGCCATCCCCCATCGCGCCAGTGGCCTTCAGGCCATAACGCCAGCTGCCAAAACTTCCGTAATAGCTGCTGGCTTCCACTGTGCCAGGTTCGCGCCCGGTTTGCGTGGTGACATTTACCACACCGCCAGATGCATTGCCGTACAGCGCGGAGAAGGGGCCGCGTAACACCTCAATGCTTTCAACACTGTTCAGATCGATATTCGACGTCTGCCCCTGGCCATCCGGCATGGTGGCGGGAATGCCGTCCACATACATGCGGATACCCCGCACGCCATACGTGGAGCGCGAACCGAATCCACGGATCGAGAGCTGCAAATCCTGCGCATAGTTTTGCCGGTTTTGCACCTGTAACCCAGGCACACTCCCCAAAGATTCAGAAAGATTGACACGCGGTGTCGCCTGGCGAATATCGTCACCCTGCACCACGCTGACGGCGGCGGGGGTATCGAGCTCAGAAACTGTCGTCGGCGTCGCCGTCACGATCAGGGTTTGTTCATTGTCTGCGGCAAGCGCCAGTGTCGGTAAAATCACCGGGAGTAGCATCACGGGTAAGGTGAGGCGAGAGACGGAAATAATATTCATGAAGGAACCAGGTTAAAAAACGCACAAAATGGAACATAACGCGGATATGTTAAAGGTTATGTAAAGATATTGAAAACATTAAGGGCACATTACGTTAACACTGAGTGTAGCAAAGCGTGGCGCATCGGCTCCGGCACACATTTAATCCTCCACTTTGCAGTCATTAATGATTATTATTCTCACCATAACAACAAGCGAAGCTGGCGCTTCGTGCACTGGATGCATGTGAAAAATAAACAACGTGTTGAACAAAGGGAGTCGTCATGTCTTTACGTCATTTATGCTCGCCGCGCCTGCGGCATTCTCTGGTCCTCGGTTCACTGCTGCTGGCGGGGTCATTTACCACACATGCTGCCGAAGAGATGCTGCGCAAAGCGGTTGGCAAAGGCGCTTATGAAATGGCTTTCAGCCAGCAGGAAAATGCGCTCTGGCTTGCCACTGCGCAAAGCCGCAAAACCGACAAGGGTGGGGTAGTTTACCGTCTCGACCCGGCAACGCTGAACATCACCCAGGCCATTCATAGCGATCTGAAACCCTATGGCGCCACATTAAACAGCCGTACGCAAACGTTATGGTTCGGTAACACCACGAACGGCGCGATCACCGCCATCGACGCTAAAACGGGTGAGATAAAAGGGCGTGTCGTGCTGGATGCGCGCCAGCGTTCCGAAACAGTCAAACCGCTGAGCCCACGCGAACTGGTGGTTGATGAAAACACCAATACGGTTTACGTCACGGGCGTCGGTAAAGAGAGTGTCGTCTGGGTGGTCGACGGGGCGGCGATGAAGCTGAAAACCACCCTCACCAACACGGGCACTTACAGCACCGGGCTGGCCATCGATAGCGCTGCAAAACGCCTCTACACCACCAACGGTGACGGTGAGCTGATCACCATTGATACCGCGACGAACAACATTATCGATCGTAAAAAACTGCAGGATGACGGCAAAGAACATTTCTACCTTAATCTGAGCCTGGACACTGCGGGTCATCGCGCGTTTGTCACTGATTCAAAAGCAGCAGAAGTGCTGGTGGTCGATACGCGTAATGGTCAGGTTCTGGAAAAAATCAGCGCGCCAGAATCGCTGGCCGTGTTGTTTAACCCGGTCCGTAATGAACTCTACGTAACCCATCGTCAGGCAGGGAAAGTCAGCGTTATTGACGGAAAAACCTACAAGGTTGTGAAAACCTTCGACACGCCTACACACCCGAACAGCCTTGCGCTCTCGGCCGATGGCAAAACATTATTCGTCAGCGTGAAACAGGCCTCCTCACGTGAGAAAGAGGCCACCCAGCCGGATGACGTGATCCGCATTGCGCTGTAAAAACCTGTTCGTTTAAGCTCCCTGCGGGGAGCTTTTTTATTAAGGAATCGATAGCTATGTTGACGACGACGAACGCCTGCTGGCAAACGGGTTGCCCGGTGTTTATCACGTGGAAAATAGCTGGGGAAATGACGGGTTGATTGCCCCGGCAGTTACTGCCGCCTGGCAACGCTGGAAAGCGCAGGCATAAAAAAGGCCTGCGTAAAAGGCAGGCCAGTCACATTAAGCGCCCGTCGGCGCTTTTTTTATGGGCGCGAGGTTTTTTCAACCAGCGGCGCAGGCTGCTGCGCGTTCGGATCGACCGGCGCCGTGCTATGAATGGCCTGTACGCGGTTCCGTACCCCGTACCAGCCAGCAACCAGCAGAATCGCGATCAGCGGGATAGAGCCAATCGTGTAAGTGCCATTCGGGTAGTCGAATGCCATCAGCACCAGCACGCTCAATAAAAACAGCAGCGTCAGCCATGAGGTTACCGGCGCACCCGGCAGTTTGAAACTGACATCCGGCACGCGACCTTCTTTAATGGCTTTACGCAGACGCATCTGGCACACCACGATAAAGCCCCAGGAAGCGATAATCCCCAGTGAAGCCACGTTAAGCACAATCTCAAATACCTGCGACGGCACCAGATAGTTCAGGAACACGCCCACGACATAAACAGCGATAGTCACCAGAATGCCTGCATAAGGCACATGGTGGCGACTCATTCTCGACATGAATTTCGGCGCAGAACCGCCCATCGACATGGAGCGCAGAATACGCCCGGTGCTGTAAAGACCGGAGTTCAGGCTGGAGAGCGCAGCGGTCAGCACCACCATATTCATGATGTCACCAATATACGGCACACCCAGTTTGGAGAAGAACGTCACAAACGGACTTTGCCCCGCCTGGTAGGCGTTCCACGGCAGCAGCAGAACCAGCAGCACCACAGAGCCCACATAAAACAGGCCGATACGCCAGATAACGCTGTTAATCGCCTTGGGCACCATAGTCTGTGGATCTTTACACTCGCCCGCCGCTGTTCCTACCAGTTCGATAGACGCAAAGGCGAATACCACGCCCTGCACCAGAACCAGCGCAGGCAGCAAACCGTGCGGGAAGAAACCGCCATTATCGGTGATCAGATGGAAGCCGGTCGTGCCGCCGTCCAGCGGTTTGCCGGTACCAAGGAAAATGGTACCGACCACCAGGAACACCACGATCGCCAGCACCTTAACCAGTGCAAACCAGAACTCCATTTCGGCAAACCATTTCACACCGATCATGTTCATGGTACCGACAATCGCCAGCGCGCCGAGCGCGAAGACCCACTGAGGTACGTCGCCAAACGCCCCCCAATAATGCATATAAAGGGCTACGGCGGTGATATCGACTATCCCGGTCATGGCCCAGTTAACGAAGTACATCCAGCCTGCGACAAAAGCGGCTTTTTCGCCGAGGAATTCGCGGGCATAGGAGACAAAACTGCCGCTGGACGGACGGTGTAACACCAGTTCACCCAGCGCGCGGAGAATAAAGAAGGAGAAGATACCGCAGACCAGATAGACGATAGCCAGCGACGGCCCCGCCATCTGCAATCGGGCACCTGCGCCCAGGAATAAGCCGGTACCGATGGCGCCGCCAATGGCGATCATCTGTACTTGTCGATTCCCCATCGCCCGGTTGTAACCCTCTTCATGAGAGTTGAGCCAGCGTCGTTTTGCCGCGTGATGATCGGCAGCGTGGTTGTTGTCTGTTTTCATTGTTTACCTGTTCACCTGTCTGAACCTTGCTGAGTTCCTCAACCCACGGATTGGCTAACCAAACGATTGCCCCGTTGGGTAAACGCCCTGTCTTTCCAGTGATTCTTCGTGATGGATAAGACAAAACATGGCGCAGCATCGTAACCGCAATCGATTAATGACGCAAAACATACCCACCAGAAAGGGCGCGACTATTAGTGGAAATTGTGAGGTCACTGCAGTCGGGCAGTGTAACTAATTCAGAACGTCGAAAAATGCAACAGAAATAACCGTGAGCGACAGAACGAATTTTAACAAATCAGAACAGTCGTCCGCTTGATTGATAAGGGTTTGTAATGACCATAACCTCTCTGTGGGCTTACTTTGCAAGTTTTTTGCTTATTAAATGTAAATTAATTGTTTCACAGCAAATTCCTCGCGTCCTAATAATGAACGCCTGTTTACCAACACGGGTGTGCTGCATGTCTTACCGTCTGAGTCTGCTGGATAAAAGTCCCATCGCGGAACACGAAACCGCGCAAGATGCCCTTCACCGCACGCTGCAACTGGCGCAGCGGGCTGAAATCTGGGGTTATCACCGCTTCTGGATAGCCGAACACCACAACACTGCGCAACTGGCCAGCCCGTCGCCGGAACTGGTCATCGCCTGGATCCTTGGCCAAACCCGGCGCATTCGCGTTGGGTCCGGCGGCGTCATGCTGCAACACTACAGCCCCTACAAAGTGGCGGAAAATTTTAATCTGCTGGCGACCATTGCCCCGGGGCGTGTTGATCTCGGCGTTGGTAAAGCGCCTGGCGGTTTACCGCTGTCGACACGAGCATTGCAGCAAGGCCTGCGCAGCGAAGAGAAGGGCAGTTTTGCCGATCAACTCGCGCAACTGGATACCTGGCTAACACCTGGCAAAGATGACAGCGCGGAGGAGACGGTCCTGGCAACCCCATTGCCACCGCAGCCCGCAGAGCGATTTTTGCTCGGAGCCAGCCGCGAGAGCGCGGCGCTGGCGGCAAAACTGGACTGGGAGTTTGTTTTTGCGGCGCATCTGAATGGCGATCAGGCTCTTTTAGGTGACGTTGTCACGCAATGGCGACAACAAAGCCAGCGTGACACCCTGGTCGCAGTGCAGGTGATCGTCGCGGCTACCCAGGCGCAGGCCGACGCACTGGCACAGCAGGTGGAAATCTGGGGTGTGGAACTGGCAAACGGCCAGCGCGTCAGCGTAGCCAGTGAAGCACAGGGGCACGCCTTTGCCCGCCAGGCAGGTAGCCCGGCGGTACGTATTACCCGGCGTGAACCCTCGCTGATTGCCGGTACGCCGGAAAGCGTGCTGGCCGGGCTGGATGCCTTACATCAACGTTTTGCCATTGATGAATTCATTATCGATACGCCCATTGCCGAGGGTGTCGCACGGCTGACTTCGTTACGCCTGTTGGCCGAAGCCGTGACTCAGGCACAGGCCACACAGGAGGTTGCGGGATGAGTTTTGCCGAACAGCTGATCGACTGGCGACGTGAATTGCACCAGTACCCGGAACTCTCGCTGCAGGAGTTCGAAACCACCCGCCGCGTTCGTCACTGGCTGGAAAACGCCGGTTTGCGCCTGTTACCCCTTTCGCTGCCGACAGGCGTTGTGGCCGAAGTGGGTCGCGGCGAAAAAATCATCGCGCTGCGGGCGGATATCGATGCGCTGCCCATTCATGAGGTCACCGATGTGCCTTTCGCCTCGCGTCATCCCGGCGTCATGCATGCCTGCGGTCACGATATACACACCAGCGTCATGCTCGGTGCGGCGCTGTTGCTGAAAGAGAAAGAGCAGCATCTGGCAGGGCGGGTGCGCATCCTGTTCCAGCCCGCGGAGGAGAGCTTCGGCGGCGCGCAGCGTATGATTCAGGCGGGAGCACTGGACGGGGTGAGCGCTATTTTTGGCATGCACAACGAACCCGGATTGCCGGTCGGCGCGTTTGCCACCCGCAGCGGAGCGTTTTATGCCAACGTTGATCGTTTTGCGCTGAAGGTCACTGGAAAAGGCGCTCATGCGGCGCGTCCCCACGAAGGGAGTGACGCGATCCTGCTGGCCAGCCAGTTGGTGGTCGCGCTGCAAAGCATCGCCAGCCGCAATGTCAACACGCTGGAATCGGTGGTGCTTAGCGTCACGCGCATTCAGGGCGGCAATACCTGGAACGTACTGCCGGAACACGTCGAACTGGAAGGGACGCTACGCACGCACCAGCCTGCCGTGCGCGACCAGGTGAAACGCCGCGTAAATGAGATTGCTGCCGGGCTGGCGCAGGCCTTTGCAGCAGACATTGCAGTCACCTGGTATGAGGGGCCGTCAGCGCTGATTAACCCTGCGCGCTGGGCCACTTTTGCCCGCGAAGTCGCCGACGAGCAGGGTTATCGAACTGAAGAGGCCGATCTGCATATGGGCGGTGAGGATTTTGCCGTCTATTTGCAGCAGATCCCCGGCGCTTTTGTCAGTATCGGCAGTGACAGCCAGTACGGCTTGCACCATCCGGCCTTTGACCCTGACGAGAATTTACTTGAAGAGGCGGCGCACTATTTTGCGCGGCTCGCAGAAAAAGCGCTGCTTCAATCCTGATGTGAAATTTTTCTGCCTGGGGCGGTGGCCCCGGGCCACCTGTTGCCTGAAAACGAGGATCGATTATGTCTACCGCACGACAATTACGGCTTGGCACGATATTACATGGCGCCTCGGGAAATATGTCCGCATGGCGTCATCCGGCGGCTGTTGCCGATGCCAGTATTAACTTTGACTTTGTTCAGCAAACCGCGCGAATTGCCGAACAGGGAAAGCTGGACTTCTTATTTGTTGCCGACGGTCTTTATATTAATGAAAAGTCGATCCCGCATTTTTTAAATCGCTTTGAACCCATTACCGTCTTATCGGCACTGGCCAGCGTGACCCGTCATTTGGGACTGGTGGGCACACTGTCCACCTCATACAGCGAACCCTTTACTGTCGCGCGCCAGTTCGCCAGCCTCGATCACCTCAGCCAGGGCCGGGCAGGCTGGAACGTAGTGACATCGCCACTGGAAGGATCGGCCAAGAATTTTTCCCGAGCCCAACACCCGGATCATGCGCTGCGTTATCGCATTGCTGATGAATATCTTGAGGTGGTGAAAGGGTTATGGAATTCATGGGAAGAAGATGCATTTGTGCGTAATAAAGAGAGCGGGCAATTTTTTGACCCGGCAAAATTACACCCCCTTAATCATCACGGTGATTTTTTTCAGGTTGCCGGGCCATTAAATATTGGTCGTACACCGCAGGGTCGCCCCATTATTTTCCAGGCCGGGGCATCGGACGACGGTAAACAGTTGGCGGCACGCCATGCTGATGCCATTTTTACTCACCAGGATACGCTGGAAGAGGCGAAAAACTTTTATCGTGATGTCAAAACCCAACTGGAGAAATATGGCCGTGGCCATGATGAACTGCACATTTTCCAGGGCGTGAACGTCATTGTCGGCGACAGCGAAGAGGACGCAGAGCAGCAGTATCAGACCACTGCCGCGCTGGTGTCGATTAGCGATGCGCTTAACTACCTCGGTCGCTATTTCGAACATCACGACTTCAGCCAGTACCCGCTGGATGCGCCATTTCCGGATCTCGGTGACTTAGGGCAAAACAGTTTCCGTAGTACCACCGATGAAATTAAGCGCAATGCCCGCGAGCGCCGGCTGACATTGCGTCAGGTCGCCCTTGAGAGTGCTTCGCCGCGGCCACGTTTTTCCGGCACACCCCAACATGTCGCCGACGGTTTGCAGCAGTGGTTCGAGAACCATGCGGCGGACGGTTTTATCATCCAGGGCGGCACCCCGGATACCCTCCCACGCTTTGTTGAAAAAGTCGTTCCGCTGTTGCAGGCGCGCGGACTGTTTCGCAAGGAGTACCCCGGCACCACGCTACGCGAGAGCTTAGGTCTGCCGTTACCCGCCAATCCGTACTCCGCCCAATAAAAGAAGAGGGAACACGATGCAGAGAACGCCTTTGTTGCTGGCAGTCATGCTGGCACTGATACCGCAAGTCTGGGCCAACGAGGTCAACATTAATGGCACCGGCGTCAGTCTGGAAGCCAATAAACAGCCGATCACGACGCCGAAAAATGCCGATGCGATCGCGCAGTTGCCGAAGGATTATCATTTTGTGGTGCCCGGAAAGCTCACCGTCGCCGTGGCCGCGCTGAACTCCCCGCCGTTGACGGTTTTTGCCGATGACAACAAAACCCTGCTTGGCAGCGAGGTCGACATTGCCCGACTGGTTGCCAGCAGCCTGGGGCTGGAGCTGAACGTGGTACCCACCTCCTGGGAGGACTGGCCGCTTGGCGTGTCCTCCGGTAAATACGATGCCGCAATCAGCAATATCACCGTCACCAAAGAGCGCAAAGCGAAGTTTGATTTTGCCACTTACCGAAAAGATTCCCTCGGTTTCTACGTTAAGTCTTCAAGTCCGCTAAAAACGATCGACAAAGCGGAAGACATTGCCGGGCTGCGCATTATTGTGGGTTCCGGCACAAATCAGGAGGCGATTTTACTGGCATGGAATGCCGAAAACCTGAAAAAGGGCCTGCAGCCGTTTACTCCGGTCTACACCAAAGATGACGCGGCCCAAACCCTGGCGCTGCAATCTGGCCGCGCCGATGCCTATTTTGGCCCCAATGTGATTGGCGCATGGAAAGCCGCCCTGACTGGCAAAACCCGGCTTGTCGGCAGCGTCGACGGCGGCTGGCCAAAAGCGGCGCACATTGCCGTCACGCTGCGTAAAGGCAGTGGGCTGGCGCAGCCGGTGCAAACGGCACTCAACGGTGCGATCAAAAACGGTGATTACGACAGCGTGCTCAATCGCTGGGGCGAGGGGGTTGAACGTATCCCGACGTCAGAAATCAACCCGCCAGGACTGGGCGATTAAGGAGAAGGCCATGAGCGAAAAATTCCGTGATGTGTCCCCCGACGCGCCCGAATTACAGCCCATCCTCCAGGGCCTGTTCGCGGACTATGCCGCACGCTACGGTGACTATTTTTCTCGGCATGCCGAGGTCGAATTAACCGAGTGGTATTTAGCCCCGCAAGGGCTGTTTATTGTGCTGGAGCGTGACGGCGAAATTATCGCCACCGGCGCGTACAAGCCCTTCGATGACAAAACCGCTGAAATCAAACGTATCTGGACGCACCCCTCACTGCGCCAGCAGGGGCTGGCGGCGCGGATTGTCCGCGAACTTGAACGCCGTGCGCAACGGGCGGGGTACAGCCAGCTTTACCTGACGACCGGTTTTCGTCAGCCGGAAGCTGTGCGGCTCTACCTGAGCCAGGGGTATCAGCCGCAGTTTGATATCCACCGCGATCCGGAAGTGTTCAGCCAGCCGCCGTTTGATGGACGGCTGCGTTTTACCAAAGTGCTGACGGTCGACACCCTGAGTAAAACTGCCTGAGGAGTGAGCATGAAAACGACAGAAACGGTAAAAGTGGTGCCCGCACGCTACCCGCTACGGACGATTGGCGCGGTGGTCGCCCTGTTTGTGCTGGCGGCAATTGTGCAGTCGGTGGCCTTTAATCCGCGCTGGGAATGGGCGGTGTTTGCCCGCTGGTTTTTCGACCCGGTGATCCTCGAAGGACTGGGGCAAACCCTGTTGCTGACGTTGTTAGGCACCGTACTGAGTGTTTTCTTTGGCGGTCTGCTGGCACTGGCAAGGCTGTCATCATCCTGGCTACTCAGCAGCCTGGCCTGGGGGTATATCTGGTTGTTCCGCTCGCTGCCGCTCATTGTGGTGCTGATCATTTTATATAACTTTTCCTATCTGTATGACCGGCTGTCGTTGGGCATTCCGTTTACCGGCATCGAGTGGGCAAGCTATGAAACGATTAATGTGCTGGGGCAGTTTTCAACGGCGACTGTCGGGCTGACGCTGGTGCAAAGCGCCTATACCGCAGAGATCATTCGCGGGGGCTTTCTCGGCGTCGACCACGGTCAGTATGAAGCCGCCGCCGCGCTGGGGCTTCCGGCATGGCGTCGCACATTGCGCATTATTTTGCCCCAGGCGCTGCGCACCATTTTACCGTCCGGCTTTAACGAAATCATCAGTCTCGCCAAGGGCACGGCGATGGTTTACGTGCTGGCGATGCCGGAGCTGTTCTACACCATCCAGATGATCTACAACCGCACGCAGGAAGTGATCCCGCTGCTCATGGTAGGCGCAGTCTGGTACCTGGTGATCACGAGTGTGCTGTCTGCGATCCAGTTTCTGGTTGAGCGCTGGCTGGCGCGCAGCGAACGCCGTTCAGCCATTAACCCTTCGCGGGTGCGCATTTCTTCCCCGTCGCGTGTCACGCAAACTCAGGAGCCTGTGCATGCCAACCTCACTTAATGGTCATATTTCCATTACTGGCGTCAGTAAATACTTTGGCCGCCATAAAGCACTGGATGCGGTATCGCTGGAGATCCCACCGGGGTCAGTCACGGTGATCCTCGGCCCGTCAGGTTCGGGAAAATCCACGTTGCTGCGCACCATTAATCATCTGGACCGTGTCGATGAAGGGTTTATCCGCATTGATGGCGAGTACATCGGCTATCGGTTACAGGGCGACAAGCTGTATGAACTGAAAGAGAAGGAGATCCTGCGCCAGCGGGCCAATGTCGGTTTTGTCTTTCAGAATTTCAATCTCTTTCCGCATTTGACCGTGCTGGAAAACCTGATTGAGGCGCCCATCGCCCATAAAAAAATGCGGCGCAAAGAGGCGATTGAACAGGCCTGGCAACTGCTGGATGTGGTTGGCCTGCGTAATAAAGCCGATGCCTGGTCGCGACATCTCTCCGGGGGGCAACAGCAACGTATCGCCATCGCCCGCGCACTGTCGCTGCGCCCGCGGGTGATGTTATTTGATGAACCCACCTCGGCGCTGGATCCGGAACTGGTCGGCGAAGTACTGGATGTGATTAAAAAGTTGGCGCGGGCCGGCTCAACGCTGGTCGTGGTCACGCATGAGATCGGCTTTGCCCGAGAAGTGGCGGATCAGGTGGTGTTTATGGTCGACGGCAGGATCGTCGAGCAGGGCAGCAGTGACGCGGTTCTGAATAATCCGCAGCATCCGCGCACACGTCAGTTTTTATCTAAGGTCTTGTAAGGAGACATCATGAAACAGGGATTACTGGGGCTACTGCTGCTAAGTACCGGCTGTTTTGCTGCCGGGCAGATTGATTTGAAAGCCAATGAACACCCGCTGGCGGTGCAGCAAGATGCGGCGGCCATTGCCAAAATCCCACCGGGTTACCGTTTCGTAGAGCCGGGAACATTGACTGTGGCGATCTCAGCATTGAATTCCCCGCCGCTGGCGTTACTGGCCAGCGATAATCGCACACGCATTGGCAGCGATCCGGATATCGCTCACCTGTTAGCACAAAGCCTGGGGTTAAAACTGAAACTGGTTCCCACTGCCTGGGAGGACTGGCCGCTCGGCATTACCTCGGGGCGTTACGATGTCGCGCTGGTGAACATTGCGGTCACCGAAGCGCGTAAAGAGAAGTTTGATTTTGCCACTTACCGCGCAGACTCGCTGGCCTTTTCGGTCAAGTCCACCCGTCCTGTCGCAGCCATCCACAGCGCGCAGGATCTGGCGGGGAAAAAAGTGATAGTCGGCTCCGGTACGAATCAGGAACGTATTCTGCTGCGCTGGAATGAGGAGAACCGTGCCGCAGGGCGTCAACCTGCACAGCCGATTTACCTGACTGACGATGCCTCCGGCAACCTGTATATCCAGTCCGGGCGAGCCGATGTGGTGTTTGGCCCGCAATCGGTGGCAGCGTATAAAGCGGCGCTCAACGGGGCCACCAAAGTGGTTGGGTTAGGGCCGAAGAAAGCCTGGGTGGCGACCACCACCAAAAAAGGCAATGGCCTGGTTTATGCCTTACAAGCCGCGCTGAATGGTGCGATTGCCCGCGGCGAGTATCAGCAGGTGCTGGCGCGCTGGGGAGAGCAGGGGGAAGCGGTGACACAGTCGCAGGTGAATCCACCGGGGATCACCTACGACTAAACAAATAATGCGGTTTCGACGGGCGTGGCGTTACGAAACCGCGTTCCGCCTTGCCAGCGCCTGTGTGAGCAAAAAATGCGGGGTTACGGACGCAGGCCAAATTCACAGCTTGCCTGCGTCCAGGCGCGAGCCTGTTCACTCAAGGTGAACCCCAGACCATGGCGATCAGAAACATACATCCGGCCATCACGCAGTTCCAGCTGTTCATTAAACAGCGGGTTCAGCCATTCGAAGTGCTCCAGCCACGGCTCCAATGGATAGGCCGCCGACAAGTGCAAATGCACCTCCATGGCAAAATGTGGGGCCAGTTTACGGCCATGTTTCGCTGCCAGATCCATAATGTTGAGGAAGGGGGTTATGCCCCCTACGCGGGGGGCGTCAGGCTGGACGACGTCGCTTGCATTCCCCAGGATCAACTGTTCATGCTCCCGGAAACTGGTCAACATTTCGCCGGTTGCAATGGGCGTATCCAGCGCCGAGGCCAGTTGCGCATGGCCTTCAACGTCATAGGCATCCAGCGGCTCTTCAATCCAGACCAGGTTAAATTTCTCCATCTGGCGCCCCATGCGTATGGCGGTTTCGCGATCCCATTGCTGGTTTGCATCCACCATAAGCGGGAAGTTATCGCCCAGCGCTTCGCGCACCGCCGTCAGCCGGCGGATATCCTCTTTGGTGTCCGGTTGGCCGACTTTGAGTTTAATCCCGCCGATGCCGTTCTCACGCGAGATCACCACATTTTTGAGCACCTGATCGAGCGGGGTATGCAAGAAACCACCGGAGGTGTTGTAGCACTGAACGGAATCACGGTGTGACCCTAACAGTTTTGCCAGCGGTAACCCGGCGCGTTTGGCTTTCATATCCCACAGGGCAATATCGAAAGGGGAGATGGCCTGTACAGCCATGCCGCTTCGTCCGACGGACGCTCCCGCCCACAGCAGTTTGGTGTAAATCTTGTCGATATCGTTCGGATCTTCACCCAGCAGATTGTCGGCGATTTCTTTGGCATGGGCATAAATTCCCTGGCCCCCGGCACGTTTTGAGTAGCTGAAACCGATACCGTCAAATCCATCGCGGCTGCGGATTTCCGCAATAATAATCGCCACCTCTGTCAGTGGCTTCTGCCGCCCGGTCAGCACTTTTGCATCGCTGACCGGGGTAGCAAGCGGCAGGAAGGCGAGGGAGAGTTTCACCCATGCAATACGGTCACCGGTTTCGGCAGCGGTTTTTACCCCTGCGGTTTTTGCATAACTTACAGCATTGGAATTGGCACTGACACCCATCGTTGGCTCCTGATAGCAGAATAAATGATTGCGCTAACATTTGTAGGATCAGCGACAAATCCTGACCAGAGCTCTGCGCTAATTATGCACAGGCGATCACAAATATTGAGCATGCCGTGGGGTTAATTGTTATTGCTGTCACGTTATTAGCTTCAGGCAGCTAAAACAACAGCATAAATGATATCGCTAACATCAACAGGCAAAATATGGCGCTAACTCACTGATTTAGCGGCCAGAGAGGCAATGTCAGAAGAAAGGGGTATAATACAAACAGAGTGGCTACGAATATGAAAAGCCTGTTCAAACCTTGTGAGTGATCATGTCGAAATCATCCCGTCCTGTTCCGCCGCGTGCGCCAACACTCGAAGATGTCGCCCGGGCGGCGGGGCTCTCTTCAATGACTGTAAGTCGGGCGCTTAACACGCCGCAACAGGTGCGTCCCAAAACCGTGGAAAAGGTGCTCGCCGCCGTCAAAGCCACCGGTTATATCCCGAATGCATTAGCTGGCGGATTGGCCTCCCGCCGCAGCAGACTGATTGCCGTGGTGGTGCCGCAAATCAATAACAATATGTTTGTCGATACCATTCAGGCCATCAGCGATCAGCTGGCAGTTCGCGGTTACCATATGCTGTTATGCGTGGCCGGTTACACACAGCAGACAGAGGCTGAGCTGGTGGCGGCGCTCTTATCACGCCGTCCCGATGGCATTGTGCTGACCGGTATTCACCATTCGACCGACCTGAAAAAGGTGATCCTGAACGCCAGTATCCCGGTGGTAGAGATTTGGGATCTCACCCCCACGCCACTGGATATGCTGGTCGGGTTCTCCCATGAAAAAGTCGGCCAGGCCACAGCGGATTACGTATTGCGTAAAGGCTACCGCCGGCCGGGATTGTTATGGACGGTAGACAGACGTGCCGCGCAGCGTAAACAGGGCCTCTGCGAAACGCTGGCGCGCAACGGTCTTACTGAGCCGCAGACTGTTGATGTCGCACTCCCCGCGCGCTTTACCTCGGGTCGCGAAGGGCTGGCGCAATTACTTGCGCTGGGTGAGTTTGACGTGATTGTCTGCAGTTCAGACACCCTCGCGCAGGGAGCCATTATTGAAGCGCAGTCTCGCGGGTTGCGGGTGCCGCAGGATGTCGCAGTGATTGGTTTTGGCGATCTCGATTTTGCCGCCGGGAATCAACCCGCTATCACCACCGTCAGCGTTGACCGGCAAATTATTGGGCAGCGCGCGGCTACCATGCTGGCAGACCGTATAGAAGGGCTCAGTATCGACGACGAAATTGTCGATATCGGTTTTCATTTTATCGAAAGGGACTCGGCGTGAGAATTAATGTGATTGGCACCAGCGGCAGCGGTAAATCGACACTGGCGAAGCGTCTTGCCAGCCAGTTGAACGTGCCATATATCGAAATGGATCTGCTCTACTGGCGGCCCAACTGGCAGGGCACGCCAGACGACGAGCTGTACGCCCGGCTTGAAGCGCTACTGGCGCAGCCAGGCTGGGTACTGGATGGCAACTATAACCGCAGCCGCGACATTAAATGGCGCCATGTCGATATTGTGGTGTGGGTAGATTACGGGTTCTGGCGCACCTTGCGCCAGGTAACGCTAAGAGCCATTGACCGCGCCCGTAGTCGCCGGGAGCTGTGGCCAAATACCGGTAACCGGGAGAGCCTGCGTCGGGTTTTTTTCAGCCGGGAGTCAATTATCCTGTGGATGCTGAAAACCTGGCGCAAAAACCGCCAGCGCTATGCGCAGGACATGGCCGATCCACGTTATCAGCATCTGCGTTTCGTTCGCATTACCAGTCCGCAGCAGGCAGATGCCTTTCTTGCCTCCCTGACCTAAACTTAGGGTTCATCCTTACCCAGGAGTCCTTATGTTAACGGTTTATGGCGTCCCCGGCTGGGGATCGGCAATCAGTGAAGTAATGCTGACGCTGGCAAACATTCCGTATCGGTTTCGCAACGTCGACGGTTTTGATCAACCCGGCCCTCAGCGGGACGCACTGCTTAAACTCAACCCGCTGGGTCAGGTACCCACCTTGCAACTGGACGATGGCAGTGTCATGACGGAATCTGCAGCGGTGGCGCTGATGATCCTGGACACCCGTCCCGATCTTGCTCCCGCAGCTGGCACGCCGGAGCGCCAGCAGTTCTGGCGATTACTGGTCTGGCTGGTGGCAAACGTCTACCCGACATTTACTTATGCCGACTACCCGGAACGCTGGACGCCAGATGCACCTGACCAGTTACGCGAAAGCTGCATGAGTTATCGCAAGTCGCTGTATCTCTGGCTGGAAAGTCAGCTTCAGGCCGCGCCGTATGCCCTGGGTAAGGAAATCACACTGCTGGATATCTATCTCTGTGTCATGCGTACCTGGGGCCCACGTCACCAGTGGTTTCAGGAGAACACACCAAAGATCAGCGCCATTGCTGATGTGGTTTGCGCCTTGCCGGAACTGCAAAACGTGCTGCGCAGTAACGACATTATTGGATAAGTCGCGCCGGGCGGCTGTGTTACTGTAACGTCTCTTCACACAAGGAGTTGGCTATGCCGCACATTGATATCAAATGTTTTCCCCGCGACTTAAATGACGAACAAAAAACGGCTCTCGCAACGGAGATCACGGACGTGATCATACGCCATTTGAACAGTAAAGAGAGTTCGATCAGTGTCGCGCTCACCCCGGTAGCCCCGGAGGAGTGGCAAACCCAGGTCTGGGATACCGACATCGCTCCGCATATGGCGCAACTGATTAAGAAACCGGGCTACAGTATGTAACCCTCAGCACACGGACGACGCCGTTATGCATGTCATCGTCGCATACTGATATTTTCAATTAAATTGAAACACCGTTTTGTGGCGAAGCTCGATTTTCATTTAACGGGCAAATGATAAACAGGCATTTTCATTCTGGAGATGCCTATGAACCCGTTACCGACGCTTTTCGCCGTTGCCTTACTGTTTGCAAGCCACGCTCACGCCGCCCCGACCAGCTTTCCCGTCTGGCCTGGCGGAGAGGCACCCGGAGCTAAAAATAGCCCGGTCAGTTTTACCCTCCTTGAACGGAGTAAAGATCCTGCGGAACATGATCGCGCCGTAACCGGGATCCGCGCGCCGCAAATTACCGTTTACCGACCGCAACACGCAAATGGCATTGCATTGCTGGTCACGCCGGGTGGCTCTTACAAACGCGTAGTGCTGGATAAAGAGGGGAGCGATCTGGCGAAACCGTTCAACGATCGGGGCTACACACTGTTCGTGATGACTTATCGCATGCCGGAAGATGGCCATACAGAGGGGGCAAATGCGCCGCTGGCAGATGCACAACGCGCGCTGCGTACGCTGCGCGCTCGCGCTGCAGAGTGGCAGGTCAACCCGCGCAAAATCGGTGTAATGGGGTTCTCCGCGGGAGGGCATGTCGCCGCCAGTCTTGAAACGCGCTATGACGAAACTGTTTATCCCGCTCAGGATGCGATTGATCAACAAAGCGCACGGCCCGATTTCGTCATCCTTGGCTACCCGGTGATCTCTATGGACAAAACCATTGCGCATGCCGGATCACGCACTGCGCTGATTGGCGCGGCGCCGACCCCAGAACAGATCAGGCACTATTCACCCGAGCTGAATGTGACGGCACAAACGCCGCCGACCTTTTTATTGCATGCGGTCGACGATCCTTCGGTACCGGTAGAGAATTCGCTGGTGATGTTTAACGCGCTGCACGCGCACCAGGTACAGACCGAACTGCACCTGTTCAGTCAGGGACAGCACGGTTTTGGCATTCGCGGAGTGAAAGACAAGCCAGCCCGGCTCTGGCCGGAACTGGCGATGAACTGGATAGAAGCGCTAGCGGACTAACGCCCACATCTATGGGTTATTCACCTGCGGTCAGACGCCTGCCGCTGGTGACAAAGTTGCCGCCGCCGAGATGGTGCAGGGTGTTCAGGTTGTCATTGTCAAAATGCCAGCGCCCGTTAATAAACGCCCGCTCATCGGCGGCGGCCGACACCACTTCGCCAAACAGCGTATCGTATTTCTCCTGAGCGGCGGTGGGCGGCAACAAGCGACACTCCATCCAGGCAAGACATTTCTCTTCAATGACCGGCAACCCAAGCACCGGCCCGGCAAACGCAGGAATGCCATAACAGTTAAATTTATCTTCATCGCGCCCGGTAATGCTGCCAACCGCATAGCTCCAGTTAGCGGCAGCCACTCCCGGCACCACAATGCCAAACATACCGCTGCGCTCGATCAGTTCGCGCGACCAGGCGCTTTTATCCACAACGATAGCTATGCGGGGCGGGGAAAACTCCACCGGCATCGACCACGCCGCCGCCATCACATTGCGGCGGTCAATCTGATCATCGCGGCTGGTAATGAGCACAGTCGGCCCGTGATTCAGCAGACGACTGGCATGTTCCAATGCAACAGGACGAAAATGACTCATAGCGGCTCCTTCTTGTGAGGGTTATCCGGCGCTACGGGCAACCACAATTTGCCCGCGTCCTTGTTCTTTAGCGAGATAGAGCGCCAGATCCGCTGCCCGCACCAGGTTGTCGGCACGGGCATGACGCGGCCAGGTGGCCAGCCCAATCGAAACGGAAACCGGGCCAATATCATGGGACTCATAGATCATATGATGCCTGAGCACATTATTCAGCAGCCGTTCGGCGATCTCCCGCGCCTGCGCCTCCTGGGTATTTGGCAGCACCAGTAAAAACTCTTCACCACCGTAACGGAAGGCCAGACCTTTATCTTCCACCGTATCGGTGATCAAGCGCGCCAGCTCACGCAACACTTTATCGCCAGCCTCATGACCGTGCAGATCGTTCAGTTTCTTAAAGTAATCGACATCCACCATCAGGCAACTGAGCTGGGTACCGTCGATCATGGCCTGATCGAGCAGATTGCGCAGTGTTTCGTCCAGACTGTGACGGTTACGCAACCCGGTCAGTGAATCATAGGTTGCTTTTTCGGTCAGCGTATCGCGCAGGAACTGGTTAGCCAGCGCCAGCGCCAGCGTCTCCGCCAGCAGTTCCAGGTAGACATACGGCGGCTCTTTGTCCGGCGTGTAATTATCAAAGGTCAGCAGACCGATGCTCTTGTTCTGCGCATTGAGCGGTACGCAAATTGCCCGCGCAGCGATATCGGGCGAAATATGCTCGCAGGGCATATCCACGGGATCCAGCAGGGGGCTGTGCAATTGCCCGCGTTTCAGCGCCCAGCAGTGCTCCGGCGAAAAAGCGGGATCGTCGCCCGGCGGCAAGCCCCAGCGCGCCACACATTTCATGCGCGATTTGCGGCTGTCGAGAATATAAAGGCGGCCACCCATATCGGGAATAATTTTCGGCGCAAACCGACTCACCACTTTGATAATGGCAGTATGCGAGTCGCAACCCTGCAGACGCTGGGTCATTCGTGCCAGCAGAGTACGCGTCCCCCATTCGGCGTCGCGCTCTTGCTCAAGCCGCTGACGTGCCAGCCCGTTCTCGCGGAAAATACGGATGGCCTGCGCCATATCGCCAATCTCATCGACCTGCGCCAGGACCGGCGCCTCGACCGCATAATCCTGCGTCGCCAGCCGGTTAACCACGTCGCTAAGCGTGACCACCGGGCGCAAGATGCGGTGTTTGATAATAAACCCGAGCACGAAAAGAAACAGAATGGCCGTCAGGCCAACCATGATTTCTGACAGCGTACGCAACCGCAATGAGCGTTCGGTGGCATCCTTGATGGCTGCCTGCACCCGTTGATCCGAGAGACTGCGGAAATGGGCAAAGCGATATTCCGTTTCCGATAACCGCTCTTCATAACTGGCGCTGTACATGAGTTCCATAGCATCTGCATATTTGCCGGCTTCCACATCGGCAATGGCGATGCGCTGCTCATCTTCAAGCTGATCCAGCGTGGTAAGCCCGTCGCGCAGGATCAGAAGCTCAGCACTGGATGCGCCATTATCACGCAGCCCCACCAGGTGATTTTCCAGGTCGATGTCTTCCTGCTGGCGTGTTTTCCAGCTCTGAACGATCTCCGGTTGTTTCTTGATCACGGCCTCACGCGCTAACTCACTGAGCGCCCAGGCTTCACGTTCCAGATTGTCCGTCAGTTCATCAACCGTACGGCTATTCGCCACCGCAGCGCGTTCCGCGCGTTCTGCATTCGAGGCCAGAAATAACGCTACGCCGGAGCTGAGCGTTAAGACCACTGTGGCGACATAAGCAAAATTGGTAATTGTCGCAATACGCACGAGATTGCCTTTTTAGGGGGTGGGGGATTAATTGATATGAGTTTAGATTATGCCATATATATCAATGGCAATAATCACGTCATTTCTTCGTCACATTCGCTGCTTATAGTCAGCCGCAATCAAATCCCAAAGAGGATAGCATTATGTTTGCTCCCCTGACTTTTGTGCAGGTGGATGCGTCCTGTGGCCATCGCGTCACGGGTTTATCACGGCTTCCGCTTGCGGGAGGGTGCTAATGGACGCATTCACTGACATCCGCCTCGACGGTGTTTCTTACGCTTTTGGCGCCCATACCGTTCTCAATCATATCGATTTGCATATCCAGGCTGGCTCCATTGTGGCGCTGCTCGGACCATCCGGTTGCGGAAAAAGCACCTTGCTGCGCCTGCTGGCAGGGCTTGCTCAACCGGCTCAAGGGCAGATCTGGTTCGGCGATCGTCTGGTGGCGAAAACGGGCTGGTCACTGCCGCCGGAAGCCCGTGACATCGGCATGGTGTTTCAGGATTACGCCCTGTGGCCGCATATGAATGTGGCGCAAAACGTCGCCTTCCCGCTGAAAATGCGCAATGTACTCCGCCGCGAACGCGAACAGCGGGTGACGCAGGCGCTGGCAAGAGTAGGCCTCGCCGACTTTGCCCAACGGAAACCTGCCGATCTCTCAGGCGGCCAGCAACAGCGTGTTGCGCTGGCACGCGCCATTGTCGCAGAGCCTCGCGTGCTGTTGTTTGATGAGCCGCTTTCCAACCTCGACAGCGCATTACGCGAATCCTTATGTCATGAGATGGCGCAACTGCTGCGGCAAATCGGCACTACGGCAGTTTATGTGACGCACGATCGCCGCGAAGCCGAATGGCTGGCCGACCGTATTGTCCATCTCGCCACAGGCAGCGTCGAATCGGTACTCACAGTGACTTCATCCTCAGGGGAAATTGCATGAAAGCCTTACTGTCCGTCAAAAAAGGAGTCGTTTTAACCATGGTGCTGTCATCCATGATGATGTCCAGCGCGCATGCGCTGACCGTATACACCGCTGGCCCCGGTTCGCTGGCGAAAAGCCTTGCCAGCGGCTTTGAGCAGAAAACGGGCGTAAAGGTCAATATCTTCCAGGCCACCACTGGCAAAGTGATGGCACGTCTTGAGGCGGAGCAAGCCAACCCGCAGGCGGACATTCTGATCTCCGCCTCCTGGGATACCGCAGAAGATCTGCACCAGCGTGGCTGGCTGCTGCCATTTAACAGCGCCAATGCGGAAAACGTCCCGGCAACACTCAAAAGTGCCGACTACGTAGCGCAAGGCATTTCGGCGCTGGGGATCGTCTGGAATACCAAAAGTGGTACGCCGGAACCGAAAGAGTGGCAGGATCTCACCTCTGCCGATTTTAAAGACAAAGTGACCACGCCCGATCCTGCCCTCTCCGGCGCCTCGCTGGACTTACTGATTGGCCTGCAAAACGGCATGGGTGATAACGCCTGGCAGTTATTTGATGCGTTGAAAAAGAACGGCATGGTCGTCAGCGGCCCGAACGCACAAGCCGTAACGCCGGTAATGCAGGGAGCAAAAGCGGCGGTGTTTGGCGCAGTGGATTATGTGACTTACGGCAATATTGCGCAGGGTGAATCCCTGAAAGTGATCTTTCCGGCCAGCGGCACAGTGATTGCACCACGCCCAATGATGATCCTCAAAACGACGCAGCATGCGGCAGATGCCAACGCCTTTATTGACTACGTGCTGTCGCCGGAAGGGCAAAAAATGGTCGCCGACGCATGGCTGATGCCGGCCCGCACCGACGTTGAAGCCAAACGCCCGCTGTTTACCGAGCTGCACGTGCTGCCAACCCAGAGCAGCGGTACCAGCGAACGCGGTGAGGTACTCAAACGCTTCAATACGCTGTTCGCCCACTAATCCTTTCGACACAGGCGGGGGCGACCCCGCATTCAGGACATCCGCCGTGAACCAGAATGTGATTGCGCGGGTAACGATGGTGCTGCTGGTCATCCTGGTGGCGCTACCGTTGCTGTTTATTCTTTTGCAGGCTGTTTTTCCGCACTTTAGCGCTGGCGCGTTCAACGGTGCCTTTGCCTCTGTCGCGACGTTACTGGCAGAGCCGCAATTACCCGCCATGTTTAGCGGCACATTACAGATTGCTTTTGGCGTGGCGCTGCTCAGTGCGGTTATTGGCTTACCGGCTGGCGTCGCACGCGGTTTGTTTGATCTTCCCTGCCCAAAACTGTGGGATCTGCTGTTTTTGATCCCGTTTTTAACACCGCCATATATTGCCGCCTTATCATGGATGCTGGTACTGCAAACGCAGGGCTATTTGATGCAACTGACCGGGGTGAATTTAAACAACCTGCTGTTCAGCAAAAGCGGCATGGTGCTGGTCATGACGCTGAATATCTTTCCGGTGGTCTATTTTGCCGTCTCACGCAGCCTGCTCGCCAGCGGGCAGCGTCTCGCATGGGTAGCGCGCGTGCATGGTGCTACGCCCTGGCGGGCATTCCGTGAGATCACGTTGCCCTTGCTGTCTCCAGCGCTGGCGGCAGGCATGCTACTGGCGTTCACCCTTGCTGTAGAGGAGTACGGCGTGCCCGCAGCGTTGGGTTCACGCGCCGGTGTGATCATGCTCACCGTCGGCATTGAGGAGAAGCTGGCCGACTGGCCGATTGACTTGCCTGGCGCCTCGCTGTTGTCGGTGGTATTGATGGTGATTGCGCTCAGCGGCTGGTGGCTGCAACGCAGACTAACCGGTGAGAAAGACGTGACCAGCGTGTCCGGCAAACCAACAGAGCATATTGGCGCGCGGCTCGGGCTGGCGACGGTGCCGGTGGTGCTCATCATGGCGGCGATCGCTTTTCTCGCAGTGGTGGTGCCCGGTTTATCGATGGCGGTGACCGGTTTTAGTGCCACCTTGTCGGGCGGATTGTCGCTGGATAACCTGACGCTAAAACACATCACCGCACTGTTCGCGCAACGTGGAGACGCACTCCCGGCGCTCGGCACCAGTCTGTCACTGGCGCTGGCGGCAGCGCTGATCACCGGACTATTAGGGCTTTGCGCCGCCTGGCTGGTGGTGTTGCAGAAGATCAAGGGGCGCACGATCATCGATGCGCTGTCGCTGATGCCCGCTGCGTTACCGGGCGTGGTGGTTGGCGTAGGGTTGATCCTGCTGTGGAACCGCGCGTTCTGGCCGATCTCCCCCTACAACAGTTGGGCAATTTTATTACTCTCCTATTGTTGCCTGCTCCTGCCGTGGCCCGTGCGCTATATCGGTAGCGCCATGCGCCAGCTTGGGGGCAATCTTGAGCCTGCGGCGCGCGTTCACGGGGCGACCGCGTTCCAGGCGCTGCGTTTGATTGTGCTGCCGCTGATTTTCCCGGCGATGCTGGCAGCAATGTTAATGGTCTTTGCCATTGCCTCACGCGAGCTGGTTACCTCGCTGTTACTGGCTCCTGCAGGCACACAAACGGTTGCCGTGTTTATCTGGCGGCAGTTTGAACAAGGCTCGGTTGGGCAGGGGATGGCAATGGCAACCCTGACACTGATCACCGGGCTACTTTTAATGCTCACCGCGCTCGGGATTATGCAACGCAGCACGAAGCGATAATTCAGCGGCACAAATTTACCGGTACCGGGTAAAAAATGCGTTATAACCAAGGAACAACATTTGCAAGGAGCCGGTATGACCCCTTTCTTAACCGCTTATCTGGCCCGGATTGGCTGGAACTCGACGCCCGATGTATCGTTGGACACGCTGCGTGCGCTGCATTTGCATCACAATGGTGCCGTTCCGTTTGAAAATCTGGATGTGGTTTTACCTCGCGAGATTGAACTCAGTGAGGAGGCGATTTTCCAAAAACTGGTGGTTGCCCGTCGCGGCGGTTACTGTTTTGAGCAGAACGGCTTGTTTGAGCGAGCATTAAAAGCGATCGGTTTTGAGGTGCGCAGTTTGCTGGGCAGGGTGGTGTTATCAAACCCGTCGCAAATGCCGCCGCGTACCCACCGCCTGTTACTGGTTCAGCTTGACGGCGAACCGTGGATTGCGGATGTCGGGTTTGGCGGTCAGACGCTGACTGCGCCCATCCGTTTGCAAGCCGACAGTGAACAGGCCACGCCCCACGGACTGTACCGTTTGCAACGCGCGGGGGACGACTGGGTGCTGCAATTCCGCCACCACGAACGCTGGCAGTCAATGTATCAGTTTGAGATGGGGCAGCAATACCAGGCTGATTTTGTCATGGGCAATTTCCATTCGGCGCACTGGCCTGCATCGCACTTCCGTCATCATTTACTGATGTGCCGCCATCTGCCGGATGGCGTAAAACTGACGCTGACCAATTTTCACTTTACCCACTGGCGGCAGGGGCAGGTTCTGGAGGAGAAGGTGTTGCCCGACGTGGCGGCCTTGTACGAAACCTTACAAACGCGTTTTGGCCTTGGCGTGAACGATGCCAAGTACGGTTTTAGCCTGCAAGACCTTGAAACGGTGATGTCGAGGTTTGAATTGCACGGCGTGCAGGCTTAGCACAATGCCTGGGTAATCATCACGGCCAGATGCCGATTAAATGCCGCATCATCGACATCTGGCAGTCCCAGCATGCAAATTCCGTCCATCCCGCAAACGAAAGCAATCAGCCGCCAGGCGATCTCCTGAGCCGGGTCCTGCCGGGTAAACTCTCCCGCCGCATGGCCTTTGTCGATCAGTTCCACCACTTTGTCGTGCCACATTTCCAGCGTTATCAGGTAAGCGCCTTTGATTTCCGGATCTTTACTGGCCAGCAACAACGCTTCGCGCCACAGACGAACATAGGGTTCCAGGCCGCCTTCATCACTCCCCAGCATCGCATGTAACTGGTCGCGCCACGGAGCCGTGGCCGGTACCACTTCGACCTCCAGCAGGGCGTCAATCAGCCGGATAAACGCCTGCGCTTTCAGCGCACTGGCCGAGCTAAAGTGATGATGCACCTGGCCTGTCGCCACGCCGGCTTCGGTCGCAACGCGCCGCACCGTCATGGCGGAAAACCCCTCGGCCAGCGCGACCCGCATTGCCGCCAGCAGGATCACCTCCCGGCGATCGTCACGATGTAAATAAGCCATAACAATCTCAAGCCAAACAGAGAGGCAACGAGTGTAACAAAAAGCTGGACACACGTTCAACATTACGTAGGATCGCCATTCTGGACGCGTGTCCAGAATAGTTAAACGATGGAGAGAGTTATGTTTCGTCAGTGGTTAACGCTGGTCATCATTGTGCTGGTGTATATTCCGGTCGCCATCGATGCCACGGTGCTGCATGTCGCGGTCCCCACGCTCAGCGCGGCACTGAACACCAGCGGAAATGAACTGCTTTGGATCATTGATATCTACTCACTGGTCATGGCAGGCATGGTGTTGCCGATGGGCGCCCTGGGCGACAAAATCGGTTTCAAACGTTTGCTGCTGCTTGGTAGCGCGTTGTTTGCCATTGCCTCATTGCTGGCGGCGTTCGCCACCAGCGCCAGCTGGCTGATTGCAACCCGTTCGCTGCTGGCCGTGGGCGCGGCAATGATCGTTCCGGCAACCCTGGCGGGTATCCGCACCACCTTTGCCCACGCCGCGCAACGAAACACCGCGCTGGGCATTTGGGCGGCGGTCGGTTCCGGCGGTGCGGCTTTCGGGCCGCTGGTCGGTGGCATGCTGCTGGCGCATTTTTACTGGGGGTCGGTATTTCTGATCAACGTGCCGATCGTGCTACTGGTCATGGCCTTAACCGCACGCTACGTTCCACGCCAACAAGGCCTGGCGCAACAACCACTGCACCTGACGCAGGCGCTGGGGCTGATTGTCGCCATCCTGTTATTGGTCTGGAGCGCCAAAAGCGCGCTAAAAGGCAGCGTGCCGCTGTGGATCGTCGCCAGCACGTTGCTGACGGGCACGGCACTGCTGGTCAACTTTGTCCGTCTTCAGTTAGCAGCAGCCACGCCCATGATCGACATGCGTTTGTTTACCCATCGGGTCATTTTGAGCGGCGCGCTGATGGCGATCACTGCGATGGTCACCCTGGTCGGGTTTGAACTGCTGATGGCACAAGAGCTGCAATTCGTGCATGGTTTTACGCCCTTTGCCGCGGGTGTGTTTATGCTGCCGGTGATGCTGGCCAGCGGCTTTAGCGGCCCGATTGCCGGGGTGCTGGTGTCGAAAATGGGGTTGCGGATTGTCGCCACCGGCGGCATGGGATTGAGTGCCGTCAGCTTTCTGGGCCTTGCCGCCACGAACTTTGCCACCCAACCCTGGCAGGCCGGGCTATTAATGGCGCTGCTGGGTTTTAGCGCTGCCAGTGCCTTGCTGGCGTCTACCGCCGCGATCATGGCCGCTGCACCAAAAGAGAAAGCGGCTGCGGCGGGGGCGATTGAAGCCATGTCGTACGAACTGGGTGCAGGACTGGGTATTGCCGTTTTTGGTCTGATTTTAAGCCGCAGCTTTGCCGCATCTATCCAGCTTCCGCCGGGGTTAAGCCCGCAGGCGGCCGAACAGGCTTCTTCATCACCTGGCGAAGCCTTCCGGCTGGCGCAGGAGAGCGCACCGGAGCTGGCTCAGGGTATTATTGCGGCCGCTAAAACGGCGTTTATCGGCTCGCACAGCGTGGCGCTGAGCACGGCGGGCATGATACTGCTGATACTGGCGACGGGTATCTGGTTCAGTCTGGCGAAGGTCAAAGGGTGAATGTCGGCGCAGGGCAACCTGCGCCATGGGCTGAGTCACGCCCGCTGGCGGGTTGACCACCAGCAAAGCAGCGAACCGGCACAGACCATCAGCGCCCCTTGCCAGAAAGCAAACGACAGCGGGGCGCTTAACACGAATGCCGCCAGGGCCGAAGAGAGCACCGGCGTAAAATAGGACGCTGCCGCCAGCACCGTTACATTGCCATGCAAAATGCCGACATTCCACGCAGCGTATCCAAAGCCCAGCGCTATCCCGGTCATGCACAGTTTGATCACCACCGGCAGGGTAAATACCATTTCCGGCTGCGGGGTGAAGGCAAATTTAATCCACAGCGTGGCGGCAGTCAGCAATACAAACAGCGTAATGCCATTGGCGCCTTTGGCATATTTCGTCGTCACCGTACAGTAAATAGCCCAGATAAAGGCACCGGCGAAGGCGAGCGCATAACTGAGCGGGTTGGAGAGAATATTTTGTTGTATATCCGCAATGTTTAATCCTTTCTCGCCACCTAATACCCAGCACACACCAAGTAACGCCAGTAATAACCCAGGCACTACCCACAATGACGATTTCTGCCCATTAAATAATATTGCGCAGGCAATGGTCAGACTTGGCCATAAATAATTCACCATGCCGACTTCTATTGCCTGCTGGCGGCTGGCGGCAAACCCCAACGACAGGGCAAGGCACAGCTCATAACTGACAAATAACACACTGCCCGCGAGCAAGTAACCGCGCGGGAAATGGCGCACATTCGGTAAACCCACCGTCACAATGAGCAATAATCCACTAAGGGTATAAATCATTGCCGCGCCGCCGACGGGGCCAAGACCTTCACTCACGGCACGAATAAAGCCGACCATCGTGCTCCATAATAATACCGCCAGTAAACCAATTAGCGTTGCGCGTTTTTTATTCATTGCTGCTCGTATTGGGTTCGTCATAAAGTTGCCCTTATAACACAGTCGGTTACATGCGGGCGAATAAAGCCGCTTTTTGCCTACCTATAAAGGATCAATAAAAGTCGCCAGCCCGGACTATTAGGTATCAGCCCCCCGGCGTTATTGATTTACCGCAATTCATCCCCTCTGTGGAATGTTTAATTTCCCGGCCGAAGTTACTTAATAACGAGGAAAAACATGAACGTCAGTCGCAGACAATTTTTCCGTATCTGCGCGGGCGGTATGGCCGGAACCACCGTTGCCGCATTAGGGTTTGCCCCGAAAATGGCACTGGCTCAGGCGCGAAATTATAAATTACTGCGCGCCAAAGAGACTCGGAACTCCTGCACATACTGCTCCGTGGGCTGCGGACTCTTAATGTACAGCCTGGGCGATGGCGCAAAAAACGCCAAAGCAGCGATTTACCATATCGAAGGGGATGCGGATCATCCGGTCAGCCGCGGCGCGCTGTGCCCGAAAGGCGCGGGCCTGCTCGATTATGTCCACAGTGAAAACCGCCTGCGTTACCCGGAATACCGCGCGCCAGGTTCGGATAAATGGCAGCGCCTTAGCTGGGACGAGGCATTCAGCCGCATCGCCCGCCTGCTGAAGGACGATCGCGATGCGCACTTTGTCGAAACCAATGCGGCAGGGGTTCCCGTTAACCGCTGGCTCTCTACCGGCATGCTTTGCGCGTCGGCGGCCAGTAACGAAACCGGCATGCTGACGCAAAAATTTGTGCGCTCTCTCGGCATGCTGGCGGTGGATAACCAGGCGCGTGTCTGACACGGACCAACGGTAGCAAGTCTTGCTCCAACATTTGGTCGCGGTGCGATGACCAACCACTGGGTTGATATCAAAAACGCCAACGTGGTGATGGTGATGGGCGGCAACGCCGCTGAAGCCCACCCGGTCGGTTTCCGCTGGGCGATGGAAGCCAAAAATAACAATGACGCGACGCTGATTGTCGTCGATCCACGCTTTACGCGTACGGCATCGGTAGCCGATATCTATGCGCCAATACGTTCCGGGACGGATATTACTTTCCTCTCCGGCGTGCTGCGTTACCTGATCGAAAATAACCAGATCAACGCGGAATACGTCAAACACTACACCAACGCCAGCCTGCTGGTGCGGGACGACTTTACCTTTGAAGACGGCTTGTTCAGCGGCTACGATGCCCAAAAGCGCCAGTACGACAAATCGTCCTGGAACTACCAGTTTGATGAGAACGGTTATGCCAAACGTGATGAAACGTTAAGCGACCCGCGCTGTGTGTGGAATTTACTGAAACAGCATGTCGCGCGTTATACGCCACACACGGTGGAAAACATCTGCGGCACACCGCAGGCGGACTTCCTCAAGGTGTGCCAGGTACTGGCCTCGACCAGCGCCGCAGACCGCACAACCACATTCCTGTATGCCCTTGGCTGGACACAACACACCGTGGGTGCGCAGAACATCCGCACCATGGCAATGATCCAGCTGCTCCTTGGCAATATGGGCATGGCAGGTGGCGGGGTGAATGCATTGCGCGGCCACTCCAATATTCAGGGGCTGACCGATCTGGGGCTGCTGTCCACCAGTTTGCCGGGCTACCTGACGCTGCCGTCGGAAAAACAGACCAATCTGCAACAATACCTGGCGGCGAATACGCCGAAAGCGATGCTGCCAGACCAGGTGAACTACTGGAGCAACTATCCGAAGTTCTTTGTCAGCCTGATGAAGTCCTTCTATGGCGATGCCGCGCAGAAAGAGAACGACTGGGGCTTCGACTGGCTGCCGAAATGGGATCAGTCTTACGACGTCATCAAGTACTTCAATATGATGGACAAAGGGGACGTCAACGGTTATCTCTGCCAGGGCTTCAATCCGGTGGCCTCGTTCCCGGATAAGAACCGTGTGGTCAGCACCCTGAGCAAGCTTAAGTTTATGGTGGTGATCGATCCGTTAGTGACTGAAACCTCCACTTTCTGGCAGAACCACGGCGAGATGAATGATGTCGATCCCGCCACTATCGCCACTGAAGTGTTCCGCCTGCCGTCCACGTGTTTTGCCGAAGAAGAGGGATCTATTGCCAACTCCGGGCGCTGGTTGCAGTGGCACTGGAAAGGCCAGGATGCGCCAGGTGAGGCGCTGAACGATGGGGAGATCCTCGCCGGGATTTACCATCGCCTGCGCGAAATGTATCGCCAGGAGGGTGGCAAGGGTGCAGAGCCATTACTGAACATGTCGTGGAATTACAGCCAGCCACATAATCCGCATTCCGAAGAAGTGGCAAAAGAGAACAACGGTTATGCGCTGACCGACCTTTACGATGCAAATGGTCAGCTTCTGGCGAAAAAAGGGCAGCTGCTTAATAGCTTTGCACTGCTGCGCGACGATGGCACGACGGCCTCTTCATGCTGGATCTACAGCGGTAGCTGGACAGAGCAGGGCAATCAAATGGCCAACCGCGATAACGCCGATCCGTCTGGCCTTGGCAACACGCTGGGGTGGGCATGGGCCTGGCCGATGAACCGTCGAGTGCTCTACAACCGCGCCTCTGCCGACCCGCAGGGGAAACCCTGGGACGCCAGACGGATGCTGATCCAGTGGAATGGCACCCGGTGGAGTGGTAACGACATTCCGGACTTCAACACTGCGCCGCCGGGAAGCAATACCGGGCCGTTTATCATGCAGCAGGAGGGGCTGGGGCGTCTGTTTGCGCTCGATAAACTGGCCGAAGGGCCTTTCCCTGAGCACTACGAGCCGATGGAAACCCCGCTCGGCACCAACCCGCTGCACCCAAATGTGGTGTCCAGCCCGGTGGTGCGCCTGTACGCGGAAGATGCCAAACGGATGGGAAAAAAAGATCAGTTCCCGTATGTCGGCACGACCTACCGTCTGACGGAACATTTCCATACCTGGACCAAACACGCCCGTCTGAATGCCATTGCCCAACCGCAGCAATTTGTGGAGATCAGCGAAACGCTGGCGGCGGCCAAAGGTATCGCCAATGGCGATAGCGTGACGGTGAGCAGCAAGCGCGGGTTTATTCGCGCGGTGGCGGTAGTGACACGCCGTTTGCGCCCGTTGCAGGTACACGGTCAGCAGGTCGAAACCATCGGGATCCCGCTGCACTGGGGCTTTGAAGGCGTCGCGCAGAAGGGGTATATCGCCAATACCCTGACACCAAACGTGGGCGATGCGAACTCGCAAACGCCAGAATACAAAGCGTTTTTAGTCAATATAGAGAAGGCGTAAGGAGCGAGTATGGCTATGGAAACGCAGGACATTATTAAACGCTCCGCGACCCATCCGGTGACGCCACCGCCGGGCGTGCGCGATCATAAAGCAGAAGTCGCCAAACTGATCGATGTCTCCACCTGCGTGGGCTGCAAAGCCTGCCAGGTGGCGTGCTCCGAGTGGAACGATATCCGTGATGACGTTGGCCATTGTGTCGGGGTTTATGACAACCCCGCCGATCTGAGCGCCAAATCCTGGACGGTGATGCGTTTTAGCGAAACCGAGCAGAACGGCAGGCTGGAGTGGCTGATCCGCAAAGATGGCTGCATGCACTGCGCGGAGCCGGGCTGCCTGAAAGCATGCCCATCCGCCGGGGCGATTATTCAGTACGCGAACGGCATTGTCGATTTCCAGCAGGAGAACTGCATCGGCTGCGGCTATTGCATTGCCGGGTGCCCGTTTAACGTGCCGCGTCTCAATAAAGAGGACAACCGGGTCTATAAATGCACCCTCTGCGTCGATCGTGTAAGCGTTGGCCAGGAGCCGGCCTGTGTGAAAACCTGCCCGACTGGCGCCATTCACTTTGGCACCAGGGATGAAATGCTGGAACTGGGGCAACAACGGGTGGAAAAATTGAAAGCGCGCGGCTATCCCCATGCCGGGATCTACAACCCGCAGGGGGTGGGCGGTACACATGTGATGTATGTGCTGCACCATGCCGATCAGCCTCAGCTTTACCATAATTTGCCCCAGGATCCGCACATCGATACGGCGGTCGGGTTATGGAAAGGTGTCCTGAAACCGTTATCGGCGGCCGGTTTTATCGCCACCTTTGCCGGGCTGATTTATCACTACATTGGCATCGGGCCGAATAAAGAAGTGGACGATGACGAGGAGGATCATCATGAATAAGTCGAAAATGATTGTGCGCACCCAGTTTATTGACCGCGCCTGTCACTGGACGGTGGTGATCGGCTTTTTTCTCGTCGCACTATCGGGCATTTCATTTTTCTTTCCCACCTTGCAGTGGTTAACAGAAACCTTCGGCACGCCGCAAATGGGGCGTATTTTGCACCCGTTCTTTGGCGTCGCGGTGTTTGTCGCGCTGATGTTTATGTTCGTGCGCTTTGTTCACCACAACATCCCGGACAAAAAAGATCTGCCGTGGCTGAAAAACATTGTTGAAGTCTTGAAAGGCAATGAACATAAAGTTGCGAAAGTCGGTAAATATAACGCCGGTCAGAAGATGATGTTTTGGACCATTATGAGCATGATTTTTGTACTGATGGTGACCGGGGTGATTATCTGGCGTCCTTATTTCGCCGCCTATTTTCCGATTCAGGTCATTCGCTACAGCCTGCTGCTGCACGCGACCTCTGCCATTATCTTGATCCACGCCATTCTTATTCATATGTATATGGCGTTCTGGGTTAAAGGATCAATTAAAGGCATGGTGGAAGGTAAAGTCAGCCGTCGCTGGGCGCAGAAACATCACCCACGCTGGTACCGTGATGTTGAACGTCTGGAAGCCAAAAAAGAGAGCACCGAAGGGATAAAGTAACCTGATACCCGCTCCGAACCCCAGTTCGGAGCGGCTTGCCAAAATAGCCGCTCATAACACCCGGCAGCACCATGCAATGCTACTCCACATCAGATAAGGGGTTTGTTTAACAACGTCAGCCGGTAAACATGCGTTTGTCGCTCAATAAAACCGAATTTATGGTACAGCGCATGGGCCTCTTCACGCTCAGAGCGGGAGGTCAGGTCAATGTGGCGGGCGGCATAAATACAGGCGAAGGAGAGGGCGGAGCGTAACAGCGCGGTGGCAATACCCCGGCGACGGAATTCACGGCCAACAATCACATCTTCAATCATGCATTTTTTGCCCGATAACAAGGTCGCACAAACCAGCGTCAGCATTCCGGCCGGAATGCCTTCATCCCAGGCGACAAAGAGATGTACTGAATCAGCGGCAAAAATACGTTGAAAATCCTCGACCGTCAGCGTCGGCGCGCTGGGTGAAAGTTCGGCCAGCAAGCGGGTTAAATCGGCGGCCAGCGAGTCGGTAACGGATGACAGTCGTTCAACACGAAGCGTATGCATACAGGTCTGCTCAAAAGAGTTGGGAACAGTTTCAGCATAGCCTGGCGGCAGATCGTTGGCAGGGTTTCTTTCACGCTATTGAACGGTGCTGCGCCACGGCAACGTTTCCAATGAAGAATAAGCGCAACCTCTGGCGCACGTATGTAATAGCCGGTCTGAAATCATGGATTAATATGCCAGACGGGCGATTTCATCTGGTCTGCCTGGCGTGAATGGACAATAATGCCTGCCGCAATGTATTAACAAGTGGTCTGTGGTATGAAAAAAACGGTTTTTTCGTTGGCACTTGCGACCTTTGGTCTGGGTATGGCGGAGTTCGGTATTATGGGTGTGCTCACCGAACTCGCCAACAATGTCGGCATCTCTATTCCTTCTGCCGGGCATTTAATCTCCTTTTATGCTTTTGGCGTGGTGATTGGCGCGCCCATTATTGCGATCTTCTCGGGCCGTTTTTCGCTTAAGAAAACGCTGCTGTTTCTGGTGGCGCTCTGCGTAATTGGTAATGCGATGTTCACCTTCTCCACTTCCTACCCGATGCTGCTTGCCGCGCGTTTTATTTCTGGCTTCCCGCATGGGGCCATTTTTGGCGTGGGCGCGATAATTCTGTCTAAAATCGCGACGCCGGGTAAAGTCACCATCGCCGTAGCAGGCATGATCGCCGGAATGACGGTGGCCAACCTGGTGGGCATCCCGGTGGGTACCTGGCTGGGTCACGCTTTCAACTGGCGCTATACGTTCTGTCTCATCTCGCTGTTTGACGTGTTGGTGATGGTGTCGGTGCTGTTCTGGGTGCCCACGTTGTACGACACTGCGCCGACGCACCTTCGTGAACAGTTCCACTTCCTGCAAAAACCCGAACCCTGGCTGATTTTTGCCGCCACGATGTTAGGCAATGCCGGGGTATTCGCCTGGTTCAGCTATATCAAACCCTTTATGGTGAATGTTTCCGGTTTTTCAGAGGCCAGCATGACATGGGTGATGATGCTGATGGGGCTGGGGATGGTGCTGGGTAATATGTTCAGCGGCAAGCTGTCAGTGAACTTCAGCCCGCTGCGCATTGCCATTGTCACGGAAGTGATGGTGGTCCTGGCGATGCTGGCACTGTTTGTCGGCGGCGAACACAAGCTGGCCGCGCTGGGAATGGGCTTCCTCTGCTGCGCAGGCTTATTTGCCGTGTCTGCGCCGCTGCAAATTATGCTGCTGCAAAACGCCAAAGGCGGCGAAATGTTAGGAGCCGCTGGCGGTCAAATGGCCTTTAATCTGGGCAATGCGGTAGGGGCATGGTTCGGTGGGTTGATCATCGCTTTTGGTTTCACGTACAGCTATCTCACCTTACCGGCGGCATTACTGTCATCCGGCGCGATGGTGGCGTTATTGCTCTACGGGCAATCTAAAACAAAACGTCCGTTACAGGCGGTGACTGAATAACAATACCTGGCCGGGTAATGTTGCATTATCCGGCCAGGCGTTTATCGCAACCAGGGCGTGACAGATAAACCGACCAGCAGTCCCTCCGGGCTGAGCAGGCGGGTGATGCTCTGCCCCCATGGCTCAAGACGATTAGCGACCAGTAGCTGATAGCCTTTTTGCAACAGTACCTCGGTGGCGGTGGCAAGGTCGGCTACTTCAAACTCGATCCACCCTTGCGGCACCGGGTGTGTCGCGGGCCATTTTGCTGCGCCAAAGCAGGACTCCGCGGCCTGGTGCAAGGGCCACAGCGCAAAGTGCTTTGCGCCATCCAGCGCATCATGATCGGCGACCAGATAATCGCTGTTGCCTTCCATGGGTTTCAACGGCAGACCCAGCGCCTGCTGATAAAAATTCTGACTCTCATCAACGCTGTGCGGGATCGGCCCAAAGCCCGCAATAAACAGAACGTCAAGACCGGGGATCGTCGTTGCCATATGCTCCTCCATAACCGAAAAAGGGGGCCGCTGGCCCCCGTCCTGAATGCACTATCCGGTAATTAATGACGCAAATCAATCACCATACGGCCACGAATTTGGCCTTGTTCCATCTCTTTAAAAATAGCATTGATGTCTTCCAGCGGGCGCAGCGCCACTTTCGGCACCACTTTGCCCTCGGCGGCAAACTGGAAAGCTTCGGCCAGATCCATACGCGTACCGACCAGCGAGCCCACCACCTGAATACCATCCAGGACCAGGCGCGGAATATCGAGGCTCATGGCTTCTGGCGGCAGACCGACCGCCACCACACGCCCACCGGCACGCACAGCATCAACGGCAGAGTTAAACGCGGCTTTTGCTACCGCCGTTACCACCGCCGCATGCGCACCGCCGGTTTTTTCCTGCACCACTTTTGCCGCATCTTCCGTGCGCGAGTTAATCGTCAGATCCGCCCCCATACTGGCGGCAAGCTTCAGTTGCTCATCGTTCACGTCAATGGCGATCACTTTGGCGTTAAAAACGTTTTTGGCATATTGCAGCGCCAGGTTGCCCAGACCACCAAGACCATAAATAGCCACCCACTGACCCGGCTTTATCTGCGACACTTTCACCGCTTTATAGGTGGTGACGCCTGCACAGGTAATACTGCTGGCGGCTGCGGAATCCAGCCCATCCGGCACTTTCACAGCATAATCAGCGGTCACGATACACGCTTCTGCCATGCCACCATCGGCGGTATACCCGGCATTGATCACCTCGCGGCACAGGGTTTCATTACCGCTGTTACAGTATTCGCAATGGCCGCATCCCTGGAAAAACCACGCCACCGATGCGCGGTCGCCCACTTTTAACGACGTCACGCCGGGGGCAACTTCTGTCACAATGCCAATCCCTTCGTGACCGAGGATCACGCCGGTCTTATCGCCAAAATCACCGTTCTTCACATGCAGGTCGGTATGACAGACCCCGCAGCACTCCATTTTCAGCAGCGCTTCGCCATGTTTCAGCGGGCGTAATGTTCTTTCGGTAACTTCAACCTGGTGATCTTTTGTTACTACAGCAGCCTTCATAGCAATCTCCTTTAATATGAGGCAAAGAACTGAGAACCGGGTGTGGCGTCTGGCTTCATCCGTTATATACCACTTTAGAATTAATACTTTAGGATACTTTTTCAAGCCCAGGGCAACATTATGAAATAGTTTTTGTCTGCGGCTGCTAAATCAGGTAGGGGTAAAAATTGAGTAACCATAATGTTAATGTGGTTATAAACATCTGTACACAATTGTCATACTGTTGTCATCATCCATCGCCAGATTGTGGTTTTATCTCAACAAAAGAGTGATTAACAATGCATCTGGTGAATAAACTCCTCGCCGTCAGTATTCTTCTGTCGGCGTCTGTACAAGCAGACAACATCCTCGAATTTCCGCAGCCCGAAAATAACCCGGAAGAGTTCTACGCCGTCACCGAGATCCCGGCTGGTGGCATTATTAAATATGAAACTGATGCAAAAACCGGCTTTATTATTGCGGATCGTTTCCAGTCGATGCCGGTGGCGTACCCGGCGAACTACGGTTCGCTAACCCAGTCTCTGGCGGGCGATGGCGATCCCCTGGATGTGGTTTTCTACACCCGTGCGCCACTGGCACCGGGCACATTAATCAAACTGCGCCCCATTGGCGTGCTGAAAATGATTGATGGCGGAGAAACCGATGACAAAATTGTTGCCGTTCCGGCCAGTAAAATTGACCCGACATACGACGACATTAAAACCCTTGCCGACTTGCCAAAAATCGAGCAGCAACGCCTGGAAGCCTTCTTCCGTGTTTATAAGCAATTGCCGGATGGGCGTAAGAAAGTAGAATTGAACGGTTTTAATGACGCCGAAGCAGCAAAAAAAGAGATCAAAGCAGCCTGGGAAGCGTGGAAAGCGAAAAACCCACAACCGTAATATTTTGCCCGGCGTTGCCTGGCACCGGGCAATTTACAGAATAGTATTATTTTGCAGGTGGCAACATTTTCGCTTTAATAATATAGCGATGTTGGACACCAAACTTATTGGCATTATCCTGATAAGCATGCCCCTCTGGCAAATATATCAGTGATGAGATCCAAATCCGGTTATACAGTGGAAAAGTGACCTCTTTCTCAGACAAATATAACCCCATTTCAACGCCACGGTGGTCCGTGTCGAGATCAAAGTGCCATAACACCGGCTTCTCTTTTGCATATCCCATTGCAGGATCGGTTGAGGTCGACATAATAATCGGCGATGTGATTTCCTGGTCCACCTGTACACAGGTGACCGTCGTATGGCCGTTAGCGATAAAGCTATCCAGCCACGGATAACTCTCTGCAATAGTCAGCGAATCACCACGAAACAGTTCACTGGCCACGGCACGTTTATAGGTTGGCCACTCCTGTTCCATAACCGCCAGATCACGTTGAATCTCGAGTGCTTTAGCAACATCGATATTTTCTTCAATTACCCCCATATTTATCGCGATGGGGCGCCAGATTTTCACAAATTCTTCCATGTCGTTCACCGCAGCATAATGCGTATATTTGCTTTTTAGCAAGGCGATGCAAAAAGAAGAAAAATACTTATACAGTGGGCCTTGTTGTTTGAGAATAGCCGGATCTTCCTGAATAACCCATTTCTTTTTGACGGTAATTATTTTATTGCTGTCGTTATCTTTACACATAATTAACTCCTGAATGGCAGAGGTGAGATCATTAAATCGCGTTCGCCATAAAATATAACGCCAAAACTTTCAGAGGACAGGCAAAATAAAGGGTAACAAAACACTTTAAGACAAGGCAGAATAAATATCGGATGGACGACCTATGATAAAAGACAGACGCCCGAAAGCGCCTGTCTTTGGTTATTTCCGTATTGGGTTACAACAGTGAGTGAATATGGACAATTTCTTCACGCCACTGCGCCTGTAACCCCGGTTTCTGATGCTTTGGCTTACGTTGCAGGTCTTCCGCTAAACGCGTTTCCAGTTCAATAAGCCGCGCCAGCAGCAGATCGGCATCGTCGGTCACTGTCTCGCAGGTGCTGGCAGGCTGTGTGGCCTGTTGCCCAGCGGCAGGAATGCTCTCCCGCAGCCGTGCATACACGGCTTCAATGTCATGCCACTCCTGCAGTTCCCCGTGTTCAACCAGCCAGAAGCGGTTGCAGCTTTGGTTGATTAACTGCCGATCGTGGCTCACCAGCAACACTGCACCGCTGAACTGTTGCAGCGTTTGCGCCAGCGCCTCTTTGCCCGCCATATCCAGATGGTTGGTCGGTTCATCCAGCATCAGCAGGTTAAAACGCGCCAGCGAGAGGCCAACAAACAGCAGCCGAGAGCGCTCACCGCCGCTAAGGGTCGCTACCCGTTGCCCGTGCCGCGCCCACGCAAAACCGGCACTGATCAACGCCATTTTGCGATCGTCCGGTGCCGGGGCAAACGGCTCCAGCGCGTCGAACAGTGTGGCGTCGTCCGGCAGCTGGTGCAGCGTCTGGTCGTAATAGCCAGCCTGTAAACGCGGATGCAGCCGCAGGGCGTCGTCGCTTTGCTGTTGGCAGGCCTGCCAAATCAGGCGCAGCAATGAAGATTTCCCACACCCGTTTCGCCCGACCACAGCAACCCGATCGCCGCTTTTCAGGCGGGCAAGGGGAACCGTGAACAGGGGAGGCAACCCCACGGCAGGCGCAACGGCCAGTGCGTTCATTTCCAGCAAACGGTCCGCCACCAGTGCTTCACCGTGCAGGGCCAGTTTCCAGCGACTGCCGGCAGTCAGTTCGGTCTGATCCTCCTTCAGTCGCTCAACCTGTTTTTCCATCTGTTTGGCTTTACGCGCCAGGTCCTCGTTGTCGTACACACGCCCCCAGGTCGCCAGCCGTTTGGCACTGGCCGTGACCCGGTCGATCTCTTTTTGCTCAGCTTTATGGCGCAGCGCATCGCTCTCATCCCGCTCGGCCAGCGCATGACGCGCAGCGCTGCAAGGTAAGGCGAAGTGATGCAGGGTATGGTCGCGCAGGATCCAACTGCCGTTGGTGACGGCATCCAGCAGCGAGGCATCGTGCGATACCATCACAAAGCTCCCGGGCCAGCGCTGTAAGAACTGCTCCAGCCACAGCAGTGTGGGGAGATCGAGATGGTTACCCGGTTCATCCAGCAACAGCAGATCCGGTTCACGGATCAATGCCCGCGCCAGTAACAGCCGCGTATGTTGACCGCCGCTCAGCGTCGCCGCCGTCAGGGCAATTTCGTCGTCACGTAATCCCATACTGGCCAGCAACGCCTCGCCGCGCCAGTACTGACTCAGCCGTTCCGATGGCGGGATTTGCGCCATCACCGCCTCCAGCAACGTCATCGACAGCAGTTCAGCGGGCAGGTGTTGTTCAACGCGTGCCAACAAACAGTGGTGCGCCACCGTGACCGTACCGGAGAGTGGAGACAGCGAACCGTCCAGCACTTTTAGTAACGTACTTTTGCCACAGCCATTGTCGCCAATCAGCCCAAGGCGGTCGCCTTTACGCAGCGTGAAATTGAGATCGGAAAATAACGGCCCGAATGCCGTTTCAATACGGAGTGATTGTGCAGAAAGTAATGTGCTCATTGCTTACTCAAGAGTTACAGGCATGTTAATGCCTCGTCAAATCTCGCTGACGATAACCCGGTAAGCCCAAGGGAAGGGATGTATGTCTTCGCTCAAGCCGAAGTTATCGCAGCACGAAACCGATAACGCTTGAGCTGGCACGATCGCCAAAGGCATGTGAATAGTCGAACAATTCACAATACAGCATAGTTAACCTCCTTATATATTCAGTAAGTTTATAGGTGAAAGGAGTTTAGCGAGTAAATGAATGATTTGCCAGTGGAGCAGAACGGCGCACAGCGTAAAAAGTCGAGAAAACAGCCACCCAGGGATGGCTGTTGAAGAAGCCCCGCACGGTCAGACCTGGGTCATTCCGCCATCCACGCAAATCTCGGCGCCTGCAATGTAACTGCTCTCATCGCTCGCCAGAAAGAGTGCGGCGTTGGCAACTTCGTCGGGCTTACCCATTCGGTGCAGCGGAATATCACGGGTGATTGCGTCGCGAACCTCATCTGACACAGCAGCCATCATGTCGGTATCAATGGGGCCGGGAGCGACAACGTTGATACGGATACCGCGACCAGAAAGCTCGCGTGTCCAGGTCCGGGCAAATGAACGCAGCGCGGCTTTACTCGCACCGTACACACCGTATCCTGGCGTACCGATCGTATCCGCTATCGATCCGATAAGCACTACGCTTGCGCCGGGCTGCAACAACGGCAGTGCGGCCTGCAAAGCAAACACGGGCGAACGGACATTCAGGCCGAATGTCTGATCAAAATGCGTTTCGCTGAGGGTTTCTATTGTGGCGTATTCCGACATCCCGGCATTAATAACCAGCACATCAATGTGACCCGATTCTGCTTTGACAGTCGCCATAATACGGGCCAGTTCGCCTGGCTGGCTGACATCGGCGCGCAGTGGCTTTGCCGTGCCGGTAAGGGTGCGACTGGCAGTTTGTAACTCCTCGTCACGGCGAGAGGTAAACCAGGTTGTCGCGCCTTCTCGGGCGAAACGCTGGCTGATCGCCAGCCCAATGCCTTTTGCGCCGCCAAGCACCACGGCCACTTTATTGTCTAATCTGCTCATCTGTTCTCTCCGGTTAGGTGGAAAACAGATGATATAAATTTTATACTTAATATCAATTACGCACTTTGTTTATACCTGATATCGCGGAGTATATCGCTATGGTGAAAAATACCTGTAACAGCCTGATTGATGTGGGAAAAACCCGACCGGTACTGGAACACATCACCAATAAATGGTCGATCATGATCCTGACTGTCCTGTGCAGCGAACCTGCCCGTTTTAATGAAATCCGCCGTCGGCTGGATGGCATTACTCACAAGGCGCTGGCAGATGCGCTAAAGCGGCTGGAGCGCAACGGGCTGGTGCACCGTGAAGTGCTGCCCACGTCGCCGGTGGGCGTGGAGTACCGCATCACTCCCCTGGCACAAACGCTACAACAACCGTTTATGGCGCTGAATGATTGGGCACTGGAATATGGCCCGGCGCTGGAAAGGGCGCAGGCGGCTTACGATCTTGCTCATGCAAATGAGGAAAACGTCACGGATCCGGCTTAGCAAAGGGAAGAGACACGGGGACACCCGGAGCACGGCGGCTCCGGGTGAAAGCGAAAGGTTAGATCGAGGTACGGCGATAGCTGCGGTACTGCGGTTCCCAGAAGTTGTCATTAATGGCTTGTTGCAGCGCTTCGGCAGAGGTTTTTACCGCAATGCCTTGCTCCTGTGCCATTTTGCCTACCGCGAAGGCGATAGCGCGCGACACTTTCTGAATATCTTTCAGTTCCGGTAACACCAGACCTTCGCCATTGAGCAGCAGCGGAGAGTATTCCGCCAGGGTTTCACTGGCGGCCATCAGCATCTCATCAGTAATGCGCGACGCGCCTGCAGAGATGACGCCAAGGCCGATCCCAGGGAAGATATAGGCGTTATTGCACTGCGCAATCGGGTAAGTTTTCTCTTTCCACAATACCGGGGCAAACGGGCTGCCGGTCGCGACCAGCGCCATACCATCGGTCCAACTGATAATGTCCTGCGGCGTCGCTTCCACACGCGAGGTCGGGTTCGACAACGGCATCACAATCGGACGCGGGCAGTGTTTGTGCATCTCGCGGATGATCTCTTCCGTGAACAGACCCGCCTGACCAGAGACACCAATCAAAATGTCTGGTTTCACGTTACGCACGACATCCAGCAGGGAGAGGGCTTCGGTCTGCGTTCCGCTGTCCCAGTTTTGCAGGTTTTCGCGTTTCTGCACCAGTTTGCTCTGGAACGGCAGCAGGTTTGGCATCTCGTCTGTCAGCAGGCCAAAACGGTCAACCATGTAGACTTTCTGCCGCGCATCGGCTTCGCTGAGTCCTTCGCGCTGGGTCTGGGCGATAATCTGTTCGGCAATACCGCAGCCGGCGGAACCCGCCCCGAGGAAGACAATTTTCTGCTGGCTTAACTGGCTGCCTGCCGCACGGCTGGCGGCAATCAGCGTGCCCACCGTCACGGCCGCCGTTCCCTGAATATCATCATTGAACGAGCAGATTTCATTGCGGTAGCGGTTAAGCAGCGGCATGGCGTTTTTCTGCGCAAAATCTTCAAATTGCAGCAGCACGTCTGGCCAGCGCTGTTTCACCGCCTGAATAAATTCGTCAACAAACGCGTAGTAGTCGTCGCCGGTGATACGCGGGTGGCGCGAACCCATATACAACGGATCGTTGATTAACTGCTGGTTGTTGGTGCCGACGTCCAGCACCACGGGCAGCGTGTATGCCGGGCTGATCCCGCCGCAGGAGGTGTAAAGCGAAAGTTTACCGATGGGAATGCCCATCCCACCGATCCCCTGGTCGCCCAGGCCAAGAATGCGCTCGCCGTCTGTCACGACGATGACTTTGATATTGTGATTCGGGACGTTTTGCAGAATGTCGTCCATGCTGCCGCGGTTCTGCCACGAAATAAACACGCCGCGGGCGCGACGGTAAATATCCGAGAAACGTTCACACGCCCAGCCCACGGTGGGGGTGTAGATCACCGGCATCATCTCTTCGAGATGGTTATCCACCAGCCGGTAGAACAGAGTTTCATTGGTATCCTGAATGTTACGCAGGTAGATGTGCTTATCGATATCGGTTTTAAAACCCTGATATTGCAACCATGCCCGCTCTGCCTGCTCCTCAATGGTTTCAACCACTTCTGGCAACAGACCCAGCAGGTTAAAGCTGCTGCGCTCTTCCATGCTGAAGGCGCTGCCTTTGTTCAGCAGGGGGAACTCCAGCAACACGGGTCCGGCATAGGGGATATACAACGATCGGTTTTTATTATGTTTTGCATTCATCTTACAGCTCCTTTATCAACGATCACTCCGCGTGGGGTGGCTTCGCGGGTGGGGTACTGCGGCGGGCGCAAGTATAAAGCATCACTTCAGCAAATACTTCCTATTCGCAGTATTCGTTGATTGAATTTTTATCAAGGAGGGGATGAAACAAAACGCCACTCCGGGTGGAGTGGCGGGGAAGGATACCTTATTCAGCGCGGCGATGACGCCCGGAACGGTGGGCCACAACCGTTTCTTCCTGGTTGCCTTTGGTCACCACTTTGCGGGTATTCGACACTTTGTAATCCAGTCCCAGGATATGACGTGCCTGACGGTTCGATTTCATGCTTACTCCTTAATCCAGTTCAATGTTTCAAGGACAAGCCCGGTTAACTGCGCCGGGCGAAATTCAATCTCATCATTGCGCGGTATAAAAAACATACCGATTCATCATCCTCGGACATTGTGGCGCAAAGCGCAATCCCAACGCCGGCTTTTAAGAACAGTCTCGGTGATCTCGTTTACTTACAACAACAAACACAGGACGCTTCGGTAAAATCCGCCACCACCCAACTGACTCAGGGCGCCACGGCCAGCAAATGCGTAATGTCGCCACCCAGTCGCGTATTACGCAGCGGGCGCAGCGGGGCCAGGCGCTGTTCCACCGCGGCGCTACACGGGTAAAGCTGGCACCACCCCTCCAGCCAGGCCAGATTCGTCGGTTGCTGTAAAAAATTTCTTTCCTGCGCCACACCTGTGTGCTGCGTATAGCGGCTGTCATCGTCCAGCGACGCAAGAAGGGTATCGCCCAGCCGTTGTAAGGCACCGTGGTTTTCATCGATCACGTTTATGCCATTGGCCCGCGCAAAGAGGGCAATCATCACTAGCGGCTGAATAGCATAATTGTGGTACGAAAATGCCCGCTGACGACGGCGTAATTCGTTCGGCAACAATCCCCCGGCATCCACCTGCTGCATAGCGGTGCGATAAATTGCAAGCGACTGGTCAAACAGATCCTGGCGCTGCGTCGCTACCGCCGTCGCCATCAGCGCCCAGGCAGCCCAGTAACTGTGGTTATTGACCTGTTTCAGCGGCAAATCACGCCACTCTGCTGCCGTTAAATCGCCAAGCTGGCTTAACCAGGTGGTAATGGCTTTCTGCTCTGCCGGGTAGGCTGTCAGGGGTTTCGCCGGGGAAAATGCCAGTTGCAGCCAGGCCGAAGAGAAACTGGCCAGCGCCCATTTACGCATTGACTTTCCGGTATGATTTGCCGCTTCGCCGGTTAACGCTCCGGCGGTTGCCCATGTATTCAGCGCCCCGACGGCACAGGCGACATAACGCGGATCGCCACTGCGCGCCCAGGCGGTGACCTGTTTGCTGACGACACTTTCCATTTCAGTGATGGGTTTTGTCTGCTGACGAAAAGCAGCGTCTGCTTCGGGGTTAAGCGTGGCACGGGCGCTATCGGAGCCTTCATATTTGCTGTGAAAATCGAGCGTACCCGTAAACGGCGCAGGTACGGTCAGGCATTTCACTGTAGGGGCTGCCGTAACCGAATGGGCAGGCGGTTGCATAAAACCGGCGGGGGGGTGCAGATTGTCGGCGGCCTGCGCGGCCGTCGACAGAAGAAAGATCAGCACTGCTCTGAGAAAAACCATGCTTAGCCTTACATCCACGGGGAAGGGGAAACGACTATAGCATGGCGTCAGCGAAGATCAGCTACCACCAAAAACATGCACAGCACGATGCAGACGAGCTGCGCGCTCAGAGAGATCTTCCGCCGCGCTGGTCACGTGTTCCACCATCCCGGTGTTGTTATGTGTCATGACGCCAATGCGGGAAACCGACTGATTAATCAGCTCCAGCGCCTGCGTCTGTTCATGCGTCGCGGTGCCAATCTCTTTGATCATGGTCGACATGGTGATCACGCTGTCGATCATTGCCGTCAGGTGCGTTTCGGTCGTTGCGACCATCTCCACACCGTTTTTGACATTCGCGACGTTGTGTTCAATCAGCGACTGAATTTCACGCGCGGCGGAGGCAGAGTGTTGCGCCAGGTTACGCACTTCGGCGGCGACCACCGCAAAACCCCGACCTGATTCACCCGCACGTGCCGCTTCTACGGCGGCATTCAGCGCCAGAATATTGGTCTGAAAGGCGATACTGTCGATAACGCCAATAATGTCGACAATTTTACTGTTATCAGCGGAAACCGCCTGCATCATCGAGATGGTTTTCTTCATCACATCGCCGCTGTCCATCGCGCTGGCGCTGGTTTCATCAGCCCGGGCCATCGCTTCGGTGGCGGTTTCTGCTGTTTGCCGCACCGCACTGGCAATTTCTTCCACGGCGGACGCTGTCTGGTGAAGATCGGCAGACATCTCTTCAGTGCGTTGTCGCAACGCGTCTCCTTCGCTGGAGATCCGTCCGCTAATCGTGCGGATACCGTTAATCTGGGCTGAAACATCATCCACCAGCGAACTGAGATTAAGCCCGGACTGGTTAACCAGACGCATCAATAAACCAATCTCGTCCACACGGTTAAAATGGCGATAATCCGCCTTACGGCCGGACACCACTTTCTGCATTTGCGATAAAATTATTTTCAGCGGTCGCGATATTTGGCTCTGTAAAAAAACAGACAATAGCCCAAGAATAATAACTGAACCTCCGGCACGTTCTGCTGCATTAAAAGGAGCAAATTGCATCGCAACCAGTAAAGCGGCCGCTATTACCGCACCAAACTGGATGCGTTTTGAAACATTAATACGCTGAAAAAGTGATAAAAAAGAAAACAAACCGCGCCGCACTACCAGCCCTTTATAAAAACGATGGCTGTTGAGTTTATTCTCATTCACTCGCTGATAAAGAGCTTCACTGGCATCGATTTCAGCGCGCTGTGGAATATTTCGTACCGAGATATAACCGGTCAGTTGCCCCTGCTGATAAATAGGGGTTACGTTGGCGCGAACCCAGTAATGATCGCCATTCTGCCGGCGGTTTTTCACCATTCCTGTCCAGCTATCGCCTTGCTGGATGGTGAACCACATATCGCCAAATGCCGCAGGCGGCATATCCGGATGACGAATAATATTATGGGCTTCCCCCATTAACTGATCTTCAGCAAATCCGCTGGCATCAATAAAAGCGGTGTTGGCATACGTAATATGACTGTGTGTATTTGTTGTCGACAGTAACGTCATACCGTCGTTAAGCAAAAACTCTTTTTGTGTAACAGGAGTGTTGCACTTCATGAAAAACTCCACGATGGACCGCGTTCAATGAGTTTTGCTGACGCAGTAATAGAATATTATTTACCGGTCAGTTAATTTTTTTGTTTTTACCTGCGTATTCTCCACAAACTTATCGGCCACGGAAAGTAGCTACGTTAAATATTTTTTTAGTCATGCTTACGACTCAATTTTTAAATATTGTTATGATTTTGCGAAAGAAAAAAGAATTGAAATAATCATCCAGGCGATAAGTAAATCCTTAACACAAATTAAAAGGAGGGTGTGCGATAAAGTACAAAAAATACGCTTTCAAAAATAGAAACGTTAACATAGCGGGCTAAGGTATTTACAAAAGTATCGCAATTTTTTGGTACAAAAAAACACCGGTAATACAGCAGAGCTTAACTTTATACCGTTAAGCCGATAAAGTCATTGCAGGTAATGTGGTTATTGTTGGGAGCATGCTGACAGTGCGGCGGGCAGACCGCCGCACGAGGGTTAATGGCTGAGGATTTGATCAAGAAACTGGCGCGTGCGCGGGTGTTCGGGGTGGGTGAAGAACGTTTCCGGCGCAGCCGATTCCACAATGCGCCCGTCGGCCATCAGGATCACTTTATCGGCCACGGTACGGGCAAATCCCATCTCATGCGTAACCACAATCATCGTCATCCCGCTGTCGGCCAGGTCGAGCATCACGTCCAGCACTTCTTTGATCATCTCCGGATCCAGCGCCGAAGTGGGCTCATCAAACAGCATAATCTCTGGCTGCATGCACAGTGCGCGGGCAATTGCCACTCGCTGCTGCTGGCCGCCGGAGAGCTGGAGCGGAAACTTATGCGCCTGGTTAGCTATATGCACTTTCTCCAGGTAATGCATGGCCAGTTCCGTGGCCTGCGAGCGGGTCATCTTGCGCACCAGCGTCGGGCCAATCGTCAGGTTATCCAGCACGCTTAAATGCGGGAAAAGATTAAACTGCTGGAACAACATGCCAATGCTCAGACGAATGCGGCTGATATTGCGCACGTTATCGTTCATTTCGATACCGTTTACCAGAATCTGGCCTTTCTGGTGCGCTTCCAGGCGATTAATACAGCGGATAAGCGTCGATTTACCGGAACCGGACGGGCCGCAAATCACCACGCGCTCCCCTTTGTTCACACTGAGCGACACATCATCCAGCACCTGGAATTTGCCGTACCATTTACTGACCGACTTCATCTCAATAATCGCGTCGGGCGAGGGGGGTGTTACTTGCATCAGGCGACTCCTTCAGGGTTACGGCTGGCATCAATGCGTCCTTCTACCCACACCGCATAACGGGAAAGCATAAAGCCAAACAAAAGATACAGAGCGGAAATAAAGACATAGGATTCAATGTAATAACGACGCCACTGCGGATCCTGCATAACCGCGCTGGTGGCTGTCAGCACATCGAACAAGCCAATGATTATCACAAACGAGGTGTTTTTCATGGCCGCGATAATGTGGTTGGTAACCGCAGGCAGACAGATACGCAACGCCTGCGGCAAAATAATTTTGGTGGTCGTATGCCAGTACCCCAGGTTCAGTACCGCTGCCGCTTCATACTGCCCACGCGGGACCGACTGCAATCCCCCACGGATCACCTCCGCCTGGTAACAGGCAAAAAACAGCGCAATACCAATAACAATGCGCAGCAGTTTGTTCACTTCCATATCGGCCGGTAAAAACAGCGGGAAAACGTTCACCGCCACAAATAAAATGGTAATCAACGGCACGCCGCGCAGCCCCTCAATAAACACCACCGACAAACCGCGCAGGAAAGGCAGTGGCGAACGGCGGCCCAGCGCCAGCAGTACCGAAACGGGCATGCCGATGATCACCGTGCCAGAAAACAGCAGCAGCGTCAGCGGCAAACCGCCCCAGTCTGCGGAAGGAACCGCTTTCAGCCCTAACACGCCGCCGCTCATCAGCACTGACATCATCGCCAGTGACACCAGCCACAACGGCCACAGCAAACGGGAGTGCCAGCAGGCAGGCGCGAGCGAGAGGCCAATAGTGATAAACCACACCAGCATCGCCAGCGCCGGACGCCACTGCTCTTCATAGGGATACAGCCCGAACAGAATAGGGCGATATTTTTCGCCAATCACCGCCCAGCACGCGCCGGTCGCCGCACGGCACTGTTCAGCTGAACCGCTGAAACCCACCGCGTCGATCACGCCCCAGCGCAACAGCGAAGCGCCCACGGAGGCAATGACCATCGCCAGAATGAGCGTCAGCGCCGTCTGAGCAAGGCTGCTAAACAGATTACGCCGTAGCCAGAAAATCACAGTGTGTTGCATACCGGCTCCTTAGCGCTCTTTAATGGCAACATAGCGGTTAAACAGGTTCATTAGCAGCGACGTGGTGCCGCTAATGATCAAATAGACCACCATCATAATGGCAATCGCCTCCAGTGCCTGGCCGGTCTGGTTCATCAACGTATTGCTGATATTGGCCAGTTCCGGGTAGCCAACCACTACCGCGATCGAGCTGTTTTTCGCCAGGCTCACATACTGGCTGGCCAGCGGCGGTACCATGACCCGCATCGCCTGCGGAATAATAACGTGGCGCATCACATGCCAGGGAGAAAATGACAATGCCCGGGCCGCTTCCAGCTGACCTTTTGGTACCGACTGAATACCTGCGCGGACGATCTCAGCAATAAATGCCGACGAGTAAAGGGCAATACCCAGCAGCAGTGCCGTAAATTCCGGGCTGATGGTAAACCCCCCCTGGAAATTAAAACCGCGCAGCACCGGGCGGTTCAGTTCATGCGGCGCGCCTGTTAGCACCCAGACGAGCAGCGGCAGGGCAATCACTAACGCCCACCGCAGGCGGCCCGTCGGCACTTGTTTCCCGTGATGTTCGCGCCAGCGACGCGCAACGCGTGAAAGCAGCATACTCAGCACACAAGCCACCAGCAGGGCAAGCACTGTCCACATCCAGCCGCTGTGCGCCGCCGGCACAGTGAATGTCAGACCACGGTTGGTCAAGAAGCCCATTCCTGGCAGTACAATCGCCTGGCGCGGCGAAGGCAAATTGCGGATCACCACCGCCCAGAAAATAACCTGCAATATTACCGGCACGTTACGCAGCAGTTCCACATAGCCGACGCAGATTTTCATCAGGAGCCAGTTTTTCGATACCCGGCCAATACCAACCATAAAACCGAGCACCGTGGCCAGCAGAATGCCGCACCCGGTGACATACAACGTATTCAGTAATCCCACCGCCAGCGCCCTGGTGTAGCTGTCGCGCGGGGTGTAGTCGATAAGCGTTTCGCCAATGGCAAAGTGCGCGCTCTGCTGCAAAAAGCCAAACCCGGTGGCGATACGCTGGGCGCGCAGGTTCGCCACGACATTGCTATAGAGCCAGTAACTAAAACCGATCAGCAAGGCTGCCAGCAGTAACTGGTAGCACCAACTGCGCACGGTTTTACTGCCAAAAAAGGTGAAAAGGCGAAACGCGGTCGCAGGTCGTGGCGCGTCGGATGCAACGGCCAGCGCACCGGAGTTATCAGTCTGTTTCATCATTAAACATCAAGGTTATGACAGAAGTGGAGAAGGGCGCCCACGGTCATGCATGAGCGCCCCGGCGATTAACGGATCGGCAGGCCGTAAAGCAAACCACCTTTGGTCCACAGATTATTTAAATCGCGATCCAGCGGCTCGGCGCTTTGCGGGCCAAAATGGCGGTTATAGATATCGCCATAATTACCCACCTGTTTAACAATGTTGTACACCCACTTGTCATCCAGACCGAGTTTCTGACCAAAGCCGCCGCTCACGCCAAGCAGCCCCTGGACATCCGGATCGGTGGATTTCAGTTCGCTATCCACATTGCTCTGGTTAACGTTCATCTCTTCGGCATTGAAGGTAGCGTAAACAACCCACTTCACAATATCGAACCACTGGTCATCGCCTTTACGCACCGCCATTGCCAGCGGTTCTTTCGAATAAATCCCCGGCAGAATAATGTGATCTTCCGGTTTTTCCGCATCAAAAGTTTTGATGCCAGGCAGCGCCACTTTGTCACGCGCAATAACATCACAGCGCCCGGCGAGATAGGCCGCAACATACTCTTTGTTGTTCTCGATCACCACCGGGGTGTAGTGCAGGTGGCGTGAACCGAAGATCTGCGCCACGTTTTGCTCGGTACTGCTGCCGGGGGTAATACACACCGTGGCGCCGTCGAGATCTTCAACTTTTTTCACGCCGCTGTTGGCCCGCACCATAAAACCAGTACCCGTGTAAAAATTGGGCGGCGCAAAGTTCAGCCCCAGCGACACATCGCGGGTTAATGATGCCGTGATATTCCGTGACAGCACATCGACTTCGCCCGACTGAATGGCGGCAAAACGCTGCGCCGTCGACAGCGGCGTAAAGCGGACTTTAGACGCATCGCCGAAAACCGCTGCCGCGAGCGCACGGCAGAAATCGACATCCAGACCTTCCCAGTTGCCTTTGCTGTCAATTGAGGCGAAGCCGTGACGGGCAGGGTGCACACCGCAAACCAGTTCGCCGCGCGCTTTAATTTTCTTCAGCGTGTCGCCATTCGTGGCGGGGGCGTTTTCTGCCTGTGCGGGAAAAATAAAACTCCCCAGCGTCAGCAGCAACACTGACGCAGCTAGGTGGGTTTTCTTCAGCATGGCTATTCCTTTTTAAAGGGTTGCTATCAGGTTAATTAACTGTATTTATTGATTTTTCAATAACACGTCCGTTTGTTGAATAATGATCTTCGCCTGCGGTGCTTTTGGCAAAGATCGAATTCAGTAAAGCATATACAACAATGGACTAACGATTTATTTCAACCATCCTTCTATACCCTGCCACAAGAGTTGCGCGCTGAGCAGGATCATCGTTACACGAAACAGCACGCGGAACAGTTTTTCCGGTACGTTGTCCAGCACGCGCGTACCCAGCCATGTTCCCAGCGCACCGCTAATGATCATTGCCGCCAGCACAGGCAACCAGCTGGCCCAGGCAAACCCCATCAACCCGAAGGCGAGGATCTTCAGTCCGTGCTGTAACACCATGCAGGTGGCGTGCGTGGCGATAAGCGGCTGGCGCTTTAGCCCTTGCGAACTGATAAGCCCGGCGACCATCGGGCCGGTGGCGCCCACAATCATGGTGCCGAGACTGCTGAGGCCGCCGCCAATAATGAAGAAAGGGCGGCTTAACGGTTTCTGTTCGCCACGTTTGCGCAGCACTGACCAGAGAATAAAAAGCCCCAGCGCAATGCGGGCAATGCTGTCCGGGATCACCGCCGCCACCGGCGCACCGACTGCAATGCCGACCGCGCTACCGAGCAGGAACCACAGCACTAACGGCCAGACCACATGCACCCGCTGAATCAACGTCCGGCTAAGGTTGGAGCCAAGCTGCACCATCCCATGCACCGGCATCAGGCTGCTGACCGGCATGCCCAGCCCCATGATAGCCAGCAAAGCTGTGCCCCCGCCCAGCCCCATGGCCGCCGTCAGCGCCGAAGTCAGAAAACTGCAAAACACCATGACGCCCGCGAACAGCGGCGAAATTTCAGCAGGTATCCAGGTTATGTTCATGCTGGCATCCGTTAGCGATAATCATCCCGCAACAGACGCTGGTAAAGTGCCTGTGCATCCTCTCGAGACAGTACGCGGCTGGCGCAGTCGAGAAACTTCTGCTCTATCAAATTATCCGGCAACGGGATAGCCGGGCTGGAACCCCGCGCTCCCGCCACTCGCTGAGAAAACTGGCGACCGTCGGTGGTGGTCAGCGTCACGAACGCGCTATGGGTGATCTCTTCGTTGTGCTTTTCCAGCGTCACTTTACGCAGCAACGTCTGGGTTGCCGGATCGTCGAACCGCGCCGTATCAATAAAATCATCCAGTGTTAGCGTACCCGTCACAAAAGCCCGCGCCACGCAGTAATGCAGGCTGAACTTCCCGGCGAGCGGGTTCTGCGGCTGCGGAATATTAATATGTGGGTAACGGATCGGGTGCACTTTGATTTCAATATGTTCGATCTCTTCCGCACGCAGGCCGTGCTCCTCACGCAGCGCCAGAATGCCATCCAGCGGCGATAAAATAGCGTAGCAGCAAGGGAAGTATTTGTAGTTGTTGCTTTTCACGGTGTCGAGAATGAATGGCGTTGCGTCCCAGCGCTCGGTCAGCGGCAGGGGATCAACATTCGCCACGCCGTTGTAGACGTGAAAATAGCCCTGCTGATGTTCAAAAGCCGTTGGCCCGGCGCTGAACCCCTCTTTCGCCAGTTTAGTTGCCATCACCGCGCTGCGTGCCGCCTGACCCACCGCCAGCGCTTTGGTTTCGCTACCAAAATTGGATTTGATCCCTGACGCCAGCGAGGCGGTCATCGCCAGCGCGGTGGCCGTCTGTTCTTCATTCAGATCCAGCGCGACCGCACAGGCAGCAACCCCGGCAAAAACACCGACCGTAGTGGTAGGATGCCAGCCGTGACGATACTGGAACGGGCTAACCGCTTTGCCCATGCGTACTGCGGTTTCGTAGCCGGTAATATAGGCGCGCAGGAGCGCCTCGCCGTTCAGGTCCTGTTCATCGGCCAGCGCCAGTAAAGCGGGCAGAACCGCCACCGAAATATGCCCGTGCAGCCAGGAGTTGGAATCATCAAAATCGAGCAGGTGTGAAGACACGCCATTCAGCAGGGCGGCGTCCAGCGCGTTTAATGTCAGATCCGTACCAAAAACACGACTGTTGCCGCGCGCCGCAGACGGCACGATCACAGTGCGTAATTTGTGGGCACCGTCCTGAACACCGCCAGCCAGCGTAACGCCTAATGTATCAATAATCGCGGTACGCGCATGGCTGTATGCCGCCTGCGCGAACGCCTGCCGGGAGAACGCCAGCAAATTACCGGCGAGTTGTCGGGCAATGGTCATTAACATGTCCTGTAGCAAAAAGAATTAGTGATCGCCGGCAAGAAGCCCGGTAATACGCGCCAGCGAACCTGGGCGTTCGAAGTGGAAAGCGGCATCATAAAGTGCAGCGCTGCGCGCCGCGCCCAGAACTGGAATAGTGAGCGCATCGAATTTGTCGCGCAACTCCTGATCGCTGAGCGGATTTTGCGCATGGCCGCGATAGACGTCAGTCTGGGCGTGCAGCACTTCGCCATCGTCCAGCCAGACATCAATAAAGGCCGAACTGGCGGACTGACCGTCCACGGCCTCGACCTCAAGCAGCGGCAGCAGGGCGCGTGGTTGCGGATCGTCTACCGTCGCCTGGGTAAAATCGGTGTCCGTCAGGGCATAACCGCTTAAGGCGAGGGCGATACAGTGGGGAATGCTGAACTTACTTTCCAGCGGCGTGCGCGGCGAGAGGATCCCGGCATTGACCATGCCCATTGGGTGGACCTTCGCCGTAATGCGGGTAATCTTGCGCCCTTGCAGCAACGGGAAAAGCTTGCGGGCGGTTTCAATAGAGGCGTGCGTACCCCGGCAACTGGCATACAGCTTGTAGCCGTTGGTTAGCAGTTCCCAGCTTTCGCCAAAATCAAGCGGCGGCACTTCTGCACTGCCATCCTGGATGAAGATTTTTACCCAGCCGTCAGTCTCGTAAAAGTGGTGCGCGCCGACGAAGTTTTCCGCCGCCAATTGCGCAGCCATAATGCCGTCCATCGCCGCTTTGCCCGCGTGGAACGGTTTACCATGCGTACCGGAAGATTTTTGCAGGCCGCCCATCATGGTGGCAGCCGCGCCTAACGCGTTGCGAACCTGGGGTTCTGAGAGGCGCAAAACCGCAGCCGCAACTGCCGCTGCGCCCGCGCGTCCTACAACAGAAGTGGGGTGAAAGCCCCTTCTCTGCAGGTTGCGCCCGACGCCTGGCACCCAGCCGCCACCCAGTTTTGCCATCACTTCAAAACCGGTGACAAATGCCCGCAGCACGTGCTCTTCGTCGACCGGGTGTGCCTGCGCCATTGCCAGCGCAGTTGACCAGCACGGGCCGCCAGGATGGCCTGCGCCAGCTGGGTGGGTATCATCATAATCCGCAGCGTGTGCCATGGTGGCGTTAACCAGCGCAGCAAGGGCAGGGGTAGTGGTACCGGAAAGGAAAACCCGCGCATCGCCGCTGGCGTGCCAGGCTTTGGCTACCTGGCGCACGGCCTTAACGGCATCATCATTAACTGCGCCCAGCGCAACGCCGAGGAAGTCGATCAAAGCGCGTTTTGCTTCATGGCGGACGGCGGGGGGGACGTTGAGGTGATGAGCCTGGCTGATAAACTGGCTGAGCTGTTCTCCACGAATGTTATTAACTTCGCTATTTTTTGTCATCGTAAAACAAGCATTCCCTGGTGTTGGCTGACAACGTAAAGCCCTGGTGTTGGCTTATCAATAAAAAGCAAAAACGGTGTTTGTGTTTATATGAATTCATTTGTATACAATGAATATAAAATAAACATAGCAGCCCTGACGGAAACGTCAAAAGATGTTTTTCAGATAAGCTAAGAACAAAAAAAGCAAAGGCGTTACCTTTCCTGTGGCAAGATGGGCGACGGCAGGGTGCCAGCCTTAATAGGGTCATTCCATAGACAAACGGAGCTTAACGTGAAAACGACGGGTCGCGACACAGGCTTAACGCCTTTTGAAATTTTGCTTTCCGCCATTGAGGCCGGTGAACTGCAACCGGGCGAACGCCTGCAGGAAACCCGGCTGGCGGAACAGTTTGGTCTGAGCCGTACGCCGATCCGTGAAGCGCTTCACCGCCTGGAAACCCTCGGTCTTGCCGAACCCGGCCCGCAGCGGGGGCTGATAATTGCGCATATTAGCTATGAACGGCTGCGCCAGCTGTTTGATGTGCGCGAAGGTCTGGAGCGCTTAGCGATGGATCTTGCTGTCACCGCCGCTTCTGATGCAGAGCTTGCGCTGCTGGATGAAATGGTCCGCATGGAAGAAACGCTCACCGACAGTAAAGCGCTGCACGATCATAACCGCCTGTTTCACCGCCAGATTTATCGTGCCACGCACAACCCCTATCTCAATGAAATGTTAGACAATTTGCGTATTCACCTGTCGCTGTTGCGTAACACAACCTACGAGTTACCGGAACGCACCGCAGAAGCAAAACGTGAGCACCGGGCAATAGTCGACGCGCTGTTAAAACGCGATCGCGCAGCGGCGCAGGAGGTGGCGATTGAGCATATTCGCCACGGCTATCGCGCAAGGTTGACGATTTTAAGCCAGCGAGAACGCTAACATAATGACCTCTAATCGGCGGACGGGAATTTCACCCTGTCGCTAGAATAGCGGGATGGCATCATCTATGTAGATTTTGTGTGGGCATTCTGAGGGTAGCATTGCGTGTTAGCGACTTTGATTTACCGTAGCCGACTGAATCGAACACTCGATCCCTCTCAACTGGCTCAACTTGTCGAGCGAGCCAGCCTGCGCAATCAGCGATTGCAGGTGACGGGCATCTTACTGTTCGACGGCGAACATTTTTTGCAGGTTCTTGAAGGGCCGCTCGCTTCGGTTAACGACGTTTTTGAACGTATACATCATGATCACCGCCACGGCAATGTGGTCGAACTGCTTCGCGATTATGCGCCGCGCCGCCGTTTTGGCAACCGCGGGATGATGCTGTTTGATTTACGTGTCATCCAGCCTGCGACGGCACTGCGCGCTATCCTCAGGTTCGGTACGCTCAATTACCAGCTGGCCAGTAACGATCGGGTCTATAAATTTATTCGTAACTTTATTGCCTCGCAAAACAATAACGATCGGGTGCGTAATACCGCGCCAGAGCACTGGACATTCAGCCTCAAAACGCCGCCTTTTGCCAGCATCAACGCGCCCATCCAGGACAATCAACCCTGTCAGTTTGCCTTTCAGCCGATTATTGAGCCGCTGCGCGGCAATATCTCCTCGCTTGAAGCGCTGATCCGCGGCCCGAACGGCGGCAGTCCGCAGGAGTATTTCGCCACCATAGCGCCCGATAAGTTGCACGAGGCAGATCTGGCCTCGAAGGGCTGGGCGCTGGCGATGGCCAGCCGCATGGGGATTGGCAATCATAAAGTTGCGGTCAATCTTCTGCCGATGTCGCTGGTTAAAATTCCCGGCGCAGTGGATATCCTGCTGGGTCATATCACACGCAATAACCTTAGCCCCGGACAGATCATTGTTGAAGTCACAGAAGATGAAGTGATCTCCGGCTATGAGGAGTTCACCTGGGCCATTCGTCAGTTGCGTGCGGCGGGGATCGGCCTGGCGATTGATGACTTTGGTTCCGGCTTTGCCGGGTTATCGCTGCTGGCGAAATTCCAGCCGGATAAACTAAAAATTGACCGCACAATCGTGACCGATATCCACCTGCATGGCCCGAAACAGGCGATCGTCAAAGCCATAATCGACTGCTGCGCAGAGCTGCAAATTACCGTGGTGGCGGAAGGGGTCGAAAAAGTCGAAGAGTGGTGCTGGCTGGAGGCCGTCGGTATTGAGCGCTTCCAGGGCTTCCTGTTTGCCCGCCCTGTACTCAATGGCATTTCACCGATTAACTGGCCGCGCCGCATTACGCCGTGACCGGTTGTGTTCATTCCCCGGCCAGCCGGGGAGTCGCCTTTAAACATTCCTTTCAATCAGTTACCGCCTCAATCAGACCCATTTACAGGTTTATCCGGCCGATAGGTTCCCCATCTTCTATGCTTTACTGAATAACAGCGGATGTGATTCAGGAGAGAGAATGAAATTCAAGAAAAAGCTTGCGCGGGCATTGGCGCTTAACTCGTCTCTTGGGCGCAGTATCACTTTTTTTATGACCGGCCTGCTCATAGCGGGCGTTGTCACCTTTAGCTGGACACTGAGCCGCTCCTGGGAACGGGCAGTCCTGGATGCCGAACGCAGTGCCATTAACTTATCGGTTTCCCAGGCGCGGCAGGCGGAAGATACGATATTGCAGGCCGAACTGGTGCTGCGCGATGTTCGCCGTTCGCTGCCGGCAGAGGGTCTGACCGCGATTGATTTTAAACAGTTCGACCTTTATCTCGCCGAACTGAAAGATCGTCTGCCGCAGTTACACGGGCTGTTTATCTACGATCCGCAGGGCAATATGAAAGCCACTTCGTTTGGCAAAATCCCGGTGATCTCTAACAACAGCGACCGCGAATATTTCATTTATCATCGCCGCAATGGACACGGCGGCATTCATCTCGGGCATGTGATCCGCAGCCGTTCCACGGGCGATCTTATTATTCCGGTGTCGTTACGCATCAGCGACACCTCCGGCGCCTTTGCCGGTGTGCTGCTCGCTACGGTAAAAGTCGAGTATTTCCGCCATTTTTACAGCTTCTTTGAGTTGCAGAACCGCGATTTACTGGCCCTGCTGGACACCGACGGCACGGCGCTCTATGTGCGTCCTTACGGGGATGACATCATCAACCGCAACCTTTCCGCCAGCCCGTTATTCACCCGTGAACTGGCCAAAAAAGATCGCGGCAACGGCACCTGGGTTTCGGCTCTGGATCATGTTGAGCGCATATACGGTTTCGCCCGTCTTGAGCGTTATCCGCTGGTGGTGGCTGCCGGGTACGATAAACCTGCATTGTGGAACAGCTGGCTGCGCGACAGTCTGCCAGACATTGTCTTAAACGTGATGTTGCTGCTCGGTACGCTGCTGATGGGGGCAATAATTTTCCGCCAGGTGCGGCTGAATGTTCGCCATCAGACCGAACTCACTACCCTGCGGGATGAGCTGACCAGCATTAACCACACGCTGCAACTGATGGCGCTGGCCGACGGCCTGACCGGGCTGGCAAACCGCAGACAGTTTGATCTCTACTTATCGCAAAGCCTGAAAGCCTCGGCCCTGACGCAAAAACCTGTTTCGCTTATCATGATCGATATCGATTACTTTAAGCGTTACAACGACTTTTACGGCCATGTCGCCGGAGACAGTTGCCTGCGCATGGTGGGCGAAATCCTGCAACGGCTGAAGCTGCGCACGCATGATTTGATTGCCCGCTACGGTGGTGAGGAGTTCGCCATTATCATGCCGAACAGCAGCGCAGACGAAGCACTGGCGATTGCCCACGAGGCGGTCGCCCTGGTGCGCAATGCCAAAATCCCGCACTCGCAAACAGGTGCGCAGCATGCCATTGTCACCATCAGTGCGGGCTGTTACAGCCTGATCGCCGATGCCGACTTTGATGATGCCATCCGCCTGAAAGAGGGGGCAGATAAGGCGTTGTATCAGGCAAAAATTCAGGGGCGCGACCGTGCGCTGGCCGCAGCCGGGGAGTGATCGCCAAGCGATTTGGTGAGGTAATGGCGCTGCATGCCCATCCGGGGATAACCTTCGAGCGTCATTTGGAGCTGATAGCCCAGTTTTTGATAGAAAGGCAAAGCCTGAAAACTGAAAGTATCGACCAGCGCATGATGGCAGCCAAGCGCTGTTGCCTCGGCGGCGGCACGTTGCATCAGTTCCCGACCCAGCCCGCTGCCGCGCTGATCTTCATGCACCCACAAATAGTGAATGTTAAGCCATTCGCCCTCCTGGCGGGCAATCAGTCCGCCCTGCATGACACCGCAGTCATCATGAAAATAGACCGCCAGGTGCGCCCACTGACTGAGGTCGACAAACTGCTGGTTGTAACGCCGTAAACCCCTGAATAACGCCTGTTGATCCTGCTCCGTCACTTCGTATTTAACCGTTAGTTCCATTCTAATTTTCCTTTAGATAGCGTTTTCCACTCATCTTAGCCCGGATAACGCAGAGCTTCGACTACCTTTAAAGACGGTAATCTACCCGCAAGGAGAAATAACAGTGAGCATGAAAACCAGTGATTTCTTTGTGCAGCGTCTGAAAGAATGGGGCGTGACTCGCATTTATGGTTATCCGGGCGACGGTATCAACGGCGTGCTTGGCGCGCTGCAACGGGCCAGTAAATCTGGCGAGGGTATTGAATTTATTCAGGTGCGCCACGAGGAGATGGCCGCGTTTATGGCGGTAGGGCATGCCAAATTCACCGGCGAGCTGGGCGTCTGTTTATCGACGGGCGGCCCTGGTGCGACGCATCTGCTTACCGGACTGTATGACGCCAAAATGGATCATGTGCCGGTGCTGGCCATCGCCGGACAGGCAGAAACCACCGCGCGCGGCGCCAGTTATCAGCAAGAGATGAACCTTGATCGTGTCTTCGCCGATGTGGCCAATTTTGTGCAGGAGGCCGCCACACCAGCTCAGGTTCGACACCTGGTGGATCGCGGGGTGCGCGTGGCGATTGCGCAAAACGGCGTTGGGGTGGTTATTATCCCGAAAGATGTGCAGGACGAAGCGTGGCAACCGCCGGAGCATGTACACGGGTTTACCCACTCTGGCGTGGGTTATCAGCCTCCGCGCGTGATCCCGCACGATGCCGATCTCGCACGTGCTGCCGCCGTACTCAACGCCGGGAAAAAAGTCGCCATCCTGATAGGTGCAGGGGCACGAAACGCGGCCGTTGAAGTGGTGCAGGCGGCCAATACGCTGGGAGCAGGCGTCGCCAAAGCACTGCTGGGCAAAGATGTGCTGCCGGATGACGCCCCCTTTGTCACCGGCGCGATTGGCTTACTGGGGACCGAGCCGTCATGGAAGTTAATGCAGCAATGCGACACGCTGTTGGTCATCGGCAGTGGTTTCCCATGGACGGAGTTTCTCCCGCCGGAAGGCCAGGCGCGGGCCGTGCAGATTGATATCGATCCGGCGATGCTCGGTTTGCGTTACCCTTGTGAAGTGAATCTGCATGGCGATGCGGCAGAAACCCTGCGTGCTTTGCTGCCGCTGCTGGAGCACAAAACCGACCGTCACTGGCAGGAGGAGATTGCACGCCAGGTGCGCGACTGGTGGAAACAGATGGAACAACGCGCCATGGCACCTGCTAATCCGGTCAATCCGCAGCGCGTGGTGTGGGAAATGTCCCCCTTGTTGCCAGAGAACGCCATCGTCACGTCCGACTCCGGTTCCTGTGCCAACTGGTTTGCCCGTGATTACCGCGTGAAACAGGGGCAGCGGGCATCGCTCTCGGGCGGACTGGCCTGCATGGGGGCGGCGGTGCCTTATGCCATTGCCGCCAAATTTGCCGAGCCGGAGAAACCGGTGATAGCGCTGGTGGGGGATGGCGCCATGCAGATGAATAACATGGCTGAGTTGATCACGATCCAGAAATACTGGCAGCAGTGGCGCGATCCGCGGCTGATCGTCTGCGTCTTTAATAACCAGGATTTAAATCAGGTGACCTGGGAGCAACGCGTCATGGAAGGAGATCCGCGTTTTGAAGCCAGCCAGCAACTGCCGGATGTTCACTACGCCGAATTCGCCCGCTCACTGGGGCTGGAGGGGATTTTTGTAGATACCCCCGACGCGCTGGGGGATGCCTGGCGGCGGGCATTACAGGCCGACAGACCGGTGGTTCTGGAAGTGAAAACCGACCCGGAAGTGGCGCCATTGCCACCGCACATTACCTTCAAGCAGGCGAAGGCGTTTATGGCGGCGATGGCGAAAGGCGATCGCGGTGCCATGCAGGTGATTAGCGATACCGCCAGTCAGCTTTTTCATAAACCGAAGTAAAAAAAACCGGGCGTCTGTCGCCCGGTTCATTTCCCTCTGATGGCAAATCAGCGTTTTTGCAGGAACGCCAGCAGATCGTTGTTGAGCTGATCCTGATGGGTCACTGCAAAGCCGTGCGGGCCATTGTCATACACTTTCAACTCTGCGCCTTTAATCAGCTCTGCCGACAATTTGCCAGTCGCTTCAAACGGCACCACCTGATCGTTACTGCCATGAATGACCAGCGTCGGTACATCCACTTTTGCCACATCCTGGCGGAAGTCGGTTTCGGCAAAAGCAGTGACACAATCCAGCGTACCTTTCAGCGACGCCAGCAGGGCAATGTTTAGCGTTTGCGTCAGCACGCCCTCAGAGACTGTCTGCCCGGCATTGAGGCCGTAAAATGGCGTGGCGAAATCACTGATAAACTGCGCGCGATCTTTAAGCAGCCCGGCTTTAATGCCCTCGAACACACTCTGATCGACACCCTGTGGATGATCAGCCGTTTTGCCAAAAATGGGGGTCACCGCACCCAGCAGCACCAGGCCCGCAACGCGCGCGCTGCCATAGCGACCGATATAGCGGGTGACATCGCCGCCGCCCATAGAGAAGCCCACCAGCGTGACCTCCTGCAAATCCAGCGCGGTAATAAGATCGTTGATGTCAGAGGCAAACGTATCGTAATCATAACCGTTCCACGGCTGGTCAGAACGACCAAAACCACGGCGGTCAAAGGCAATAACGCGGTAGCCGCGCTCAGCCAGAAAATTCAGCTGACTGTCCCACATATCGCCATCCAGCGGCCAGCCATGGCTGAAAAGTACCGGTTTACCCGCACCCCAATCTTTGTAATAAATCTGAGTACCATCCTGCGTTTTAATCGTGCTCATCTGTTTACCTCATTGTGTAGTGGGTTATTGCCATAAACGGACTCAACACCAGGCGCTATCAGATACCGGATCGCCGGCGGCTGCTCGCCCTGGTGGAACGCCAGCACTCGCGTCTGGATTAACCGGTCATTAACCGTGTGACGCTCATGCTGGCGTAAATGCTCAATCCACGATCCCATCAGCCAGGTTTCAACAAACACCCCCGGCTGGCGGATATCTTCGTACACTGCCCAACCCATTGCCCCCGTACGGCGGCGTACACGGCGCATCTCCAGTACGGCCTGCATAAACGGTTGCGCATCCTGCGGCCTGACCTGATATTCACAGGTCACCAGCACCGGTCCGCGCTCATGGGCAATGGCAAACTCGGTGATGCCTTCCGGCGGGCCGACAATATCGAGATTCAGCGCGGCATCTTTTTCCAGCCGCCAACGTAAAACTGTAGCAGCCCCCAGCACCATGCCCAGCGTCGCCGCACAAAGCGACCATGAAATCCCGTAGGCTGATGCCAGTTTTCCCCACACCGCACTGCCGACGGTCATCGAGCCGAAGAACACCGTCAGGTAGACGGCCAGTGCACGGGCTTTCACCCAGCGAGCCGCGCTACGCTGCGCGCCAACGTTCAGGGTCGACAACACCGCAATCCAGGCAAAACCGGTAAAAAATTCAAACAGATTGAGTAACCAGAAGTGGCGAATAAATGCCAGCGCCAGCATGGTCACAGCAAACAGCAGACTGGCGGCCACCATCATCTGGTCGGCATTCAGCCGCTTGCGCAGTTTAGGCAGCATCACCGCGCCGCAAATGGCGCCCAGCCCGATGCAGGCCAGCATGATCCCGTAGCCGCCAGGCCCGAGGCCCAGTTCACGCCGCGCCACCAGCGGCAACATCGCCCAGCCGGCACTGCCGAACAGAAAGAACGCCACGGTACGCGCCAGTACGTTACGCAGCACCGGTGCGGCATGCACATAGCGTAGCCCGCCGCGGATCGCGGTAAAAAAGTGCTCTGGCGGCAGGCGCTGGAGCGTGGCGGGAGGCCGCCAGCGGTGCAGTACATAACCCACGCCCAGCACCGACAGGGCATTAAGCAGAAAAACCATCCACGGGCCGGCAAATGAAAGCAACAACCCGCCGAGCGCCGGGCCAATGGCGCGGCTGATATTAATGCCCAGCGAATTGAGGGCGATGGCCGGGCTGAGCTGCTGTTTATCCACCAGATCCGGCACGATTGCCTGAAAAGCCGGGGAGCTGAGCGCCGCCCCTGTGCTGAGCAGAAAAGTGGCCGTCAGCAATACCTCAGGCGTCACATGGCCGGTAAACGAAAGGAGCGCCAGACCGGCCGCCGCGCAGAAGGTCCAGATTTGCGAAAACAGCAGGATCTTGCGCCGCTCGACAATGTCTGCCAGTACGCCCGCGGGCAGCACAAACAGGAACATCGGCAGGCTACTGGCCGCCTGAACCAGGGCCACAGCCAGCGGATCGGCGCTCAGGGAGAGCATGGTCCAGTTGACACCGATATCGCTCATCCATGAGCCGATATTGGAAACCACCGTTGCTGTCCACAGCATACGAAAAACGCGTTGTTGCAGTGGTTGCCAGGCCGAAGCTGGTGGCGTATCGCCGTGCTGAGGTGACACTGTCACGGCTGCATGCAGTTCATTTTGCTGTGTCATGCCATCGCTCCTTTCGCTTTTGCGGGCAGGCTTACGCGCCAGCGGCCCGCTCCGGTTAACGCCAGGGTGGTGAAGATGATCAAGAGCAGCCAGCCGAATTGGCCGTCAGCTATCGACCAGTCGGCATGCACCACCAGCATGGCAACCAGCAACACCCCGATGATGGGCAGGCAAGCCAGCCGCGTCCCGATCCCGAGGAGAATAAACAGTGGGCAGATCACTTCGGCCAGGATCGCGGGTAGCAGACTCATCCACGGCCCCAGTCCAAAGGGATCTTCAATACGCATAAGCTCGGTGCTGAAGTGCAGCACTTTCGGCAGGCCGTGCACATACAGCAACAACAGACTGCCGCTCAGGCGTAGAAAAAACAGCCCCGCGTCGATACGGGGCGCAAAAGGGGAAGTTGATGTTTTCATGATGTCAGAACGCAAAGCAGCTACAGCCAAGAGCACCCCAGAACGCGTTCTCGTCTGAGACAGGCATTGCAGAACCGCGGGCAATGTCGTGCTGATGAACGTGTACCCCACATGGCCCGGAACAGTGGTGAACGCCTGCCGCCTGACCAACACGCGCAGCCTGCGGGGGAGCGCTGCGATAATGCCCCGGAACGGTGACCACTGGCGACCAATCGGGCAGCACCGGTATGGCAGGCGGTGCCAGCGGACCGAACGCGCCTGCGGCATAGACGATGTCGCCGTTTACCACGGTCAGCACAGACTCAATGCCTTTGATTTCCTCTTCCGGCACACGGAAGTAGTCTTTGCTCAGTACCGCCAGGTCCGCCAGTTGCCCCGCTTTGATCTGGCCTTTTTTCCCTTGTTCGCTGGAGAACCAGGCGCTGCCTTGCGTCCACAACAGCAGGGCGGTGTCGCGATCAAGCCGGGCCCGGTGATCATACATCTGCATGCCGCCCACGGTGCGGCCAGAAACCAGCCAGTAGAGCGCCGTCCACGGGTTATAGCTGGCGACTCGGGTGGCATCCGTTCCGAGACCGACGGGCAATCCGGCTTCCAGCATACGTGCTACTGGCGGTGTCTGTTGGGTCGCCTGCTGGCCGTAGCGTTCCGCGAAATACTCACCCTGGAAGGCCATACGGTGTTGAACTGCAATGCCGCCGCCAAGGGCTTTCACACGGTCAATATTGGCTTCGGTAATCGTCTCCGCATGGTCGAAGAACCAGTGCAGACCATTAAACGGGATGTCGCGGTTGACCTTCTCAAACACATCCAGCATCCGGCTGATGGACTCGTTATAGGTCGCATGGAGACGAAATGGCCAGCGGTGCTCCACCAGATGGCGCACCACACGCTCCAGCTCCGCTTCCATGCCGGGTGCCAGGTCCGGACGCGGCTCCAGAAAATCTTCGAAATCCGCTGCGGAGAAAACCAGCATTTCCCCTGCGCCATTGTGGCGGAAGAAGTCGCTACCCTGACCCGGCGTCAGCATATCGGTCCATTTTTCAAAGTCTTCCAGTTCATGACCGGGGCGTTGGGTAAACAGGTTATAAGCAATGCGGATAGTCATCTGTTTTTTGCCGTGAAGTTCCGCAATCACTTCGTAATCTTCCGGGTAGTTCTGGAAGCCGCCGCCCGCATCGATCGCGCTGGTCAGCCCAAGGCGGTTCAGCTCGCGCATAAACTGGCGGGTTGAGTTAACCTGCTGCTCCAGCGGGAGTTTGGGGCCTTTGGCCAGTGTGGCATACAGGATCATGGCATTCGGTCGGGCGATCAACATACCGGTCGGGTTACCCTTGCTGTCACGCTGGATTTCACCACCGGGCGGGTTTGGCGTATCGCGGGTATAGCCAACGGCTTTCAATGCGGCACGGTTGAGCAGGGCGCGATCGTACAAATGCAGGATGAAGACCGGGGTATCCGGTGCGGCATCGTTGATTTCGTCGAGAGTAGGCATGCGGCGCTCGGCAAACTGAAACTCCGTCCAGCCACCTACCACACGTACCCATTGTGGTGACGGGGTGCGCAGCGCCTGCTCTTTAAGCATACGCAGCGCATCGGCCAGCGAGGGCACGCCTTCCCAGCGCAGCTCGAGATTGTAATTCAGACCACCCCGGATCAGGTGGAGGTGAGAGTCGTTAAGACCCGGGATGGCGGTATGGCCTTGCAGGTCAACAATTTTCGTACGCTCGCCCTGATACGCCATCGCCTCGGCGGCGCTCCCCACTTTAACAAACTTGCCATCGCGAATGGCAACCGCATCCGCAAGGGGGTTTTCCCGGTCGACGGTGTGAAACTGGCCGTTAAGTAATATCAGTTCTGCGTGTGTGAGCGAATCCATAATTCCTCCAGTCTGGCGGCCCGCAATGGCCGGGTAAGCTTCTGGAGTGATTATGGCGAGTGTCGCAAAGCGCCGGATAGTTGTACCAAAGTATAGGTATACGAAAGGATAGTTATACCATCAGATAATAGTTTTGCCGCCGGGGGTTTCCTACGATGCAGACAACGATAGCGATGACCCGTCGTTTGCTGTCTGAACGTAGCGATCTTCACTTTAACCTCTATGGGTACTGATATGACAACCTCGAAGCTTGAAGTCCTGACCCCGGCTAACTGTCAGCTGATTTTTATCGATCATCAGCCGCAAATGGCATTTGGCGTCCAGTCTATTGACCGTCAGGTGCTGAAAAACAACACCGTCGCGCTGGCAAAAGCCGCCAGGGTTTTCTCTATTCCGACAATCATTACGACAGTGGAAACCGAAAGCTTCTCCGGCAACACCTATCCAGAGCTGCTGGATGTGTTCCCCGAGCAGGATATTCTGGAACGCACGTCAATGAACTCCTGGGACGATCAGAAAGTACGCGATGCGCTGGCGGCGAACGGTAAGCGCAAAGTCGTGGTTTCCGGCCTGTGGACAGAAGTGTGCAACAACAGCTTTGCACTCTGCGCCATGCTGGAAGGCGATTACGAAATTTACATGGTCGCGGATGCATCCGGCGGCACCTCAAAAGAGGCTCATGACTATGCCATGCAGCGCATGATCCAGGCGGGCGTGATCCCGGTAACCTGGCAACAGGTAATGCTGGAATGGCAGCGTGACTGGGCGCACCGCGACACCTACGATGCGGTAATGAACATTGTCAAAGAGCATTCCGGCGCTTACGGAATGGGAGTGGATTACGCCTATACCATGGTGCACAAAGCGCCTGCCCGCGCCAAAGCAGGGCATCGGACGCTGGCACCCGTTCCGGCACGTTAACCCGCCAGCCGATCGGTACTGCCGGTCGGCTTCTTTCATTTAATGGCAGGAGAAGACCATGCATACTGGACTGATTTCCCTCGCTGCAGGCATGCTGATTGGCGTGGTTTACGCGCTGCTGAAGGTACGCTCGCCCGCGCCGCCCGCCATTGCACTGGTTGGCCTGCTCGGTATGGTGCTCGGTGAGCAACTTGTCGCCACACTCCTCAGCCACGCCAGTGCAGGGTAACCCTATGAAATCCTGGATTGTCTCACTCCTTGTCGGTGTTCTGGCAGGGGGGATTTATGCTTTACTGGGTGTTCACTCTCCTGCGCCGCCGGGGATTGCGCTGCTGGGGCTGTTTGGCATGCTGCTGGGGGAACAACTCGTTCCGGCGCTCCGCAGGTTGCTTGCCCGCCAGCCGCTCACGCTGGCGTGGTTTCGCCATGAGTGTGTACCGAAAATCAGCGGTGCGCCGCAACCTGAACGCTCAGACACGCCGCCGCACTAGCGCTTCCTGCCGCCAGAGGATAACGAATGACGCTTTCACGGCGTATTGCCATTGTTGATGATGAACCGTCCGTGCGCAGCGGATTAAGCAACCTGCTGCAATCCGATGGCTACGCCACGCTGACGTTTGACTCTGCCGAGGCCTTTCTCAATGACGGTCTGGCACAACAGGAAGCGGTGCTGATCATTGCGGACATCAAACTCAAAGGGATGAGTGGCGCGGCATTGTTTGACGCGCTGCAACACCGACCCTCACCGCCGCCGGTGATCTTTATCTCTGGCCACGATGATGAAACCTGGCAACGGTACGCGGGGAAACCTGGCGCCGTTGCTTTTTTACGCAAACCTCTCGACATTGAGATCCTGCTTGCCCATATTGAGCGCGTACTGACGCAGCGTGAGGAAAAGCCATGAGCGGAACTGAGCAGCATCCGTTGTGGCCTCTTTCCGGCGAAGGTGAGGAGGGGCAGCCGGTTACGCTACAGGCAGATGCCAGCTATACGCCGCTGGCACAGGAAGGGTGCATTGTCTGGATGAATGTACGCCATCCCTGGACGCGCGATGCGTATATTCTGGCGACCGCCGTTAGCGACGATACGGAACCCCGCGCCAGCCAGCTGCTTAAAAACGAGTACGCGCTGCGCCCACATCTGGACAGCACCTGGGCGGTAAAGCCCGTCGCCAGCACGCAGTATCATGGGCGTTACGCGCTGGTTTATCCTGCCTTTCCTTTTCAGCCGCTGACCCGCATTACCGCTCAGCCGATGGCCTGTATTGCCAGTTGGCTTGATCTGGCCATTCACATTTGCGCGCCACTGCGCCAGATGCATCAACAGAATCTGATCCACGGCGACATTAAACCGGGCAATATCTTTCCTGGTGACACGCACTGCCGGCTCGGGGGCTTTGGTTTGTCATCCAGCACCGCTGGCGAGCTGGCGCAGACCTGGCTGCCATTATCCGGCGGCACGCTGGCGTATATGTCGCCTGAGCACACCACCCGCACACACCGTGCGGTAGACAGCCGCAGCGATCTCTATAGCCTCGGTATTGTCTTTTATGAATTGCTGACAGGCGTTCTGCCGTTCGATCTCCGTGAAGGCGGGCAGGCAGAGTGGACGTTGCACCATATCGCTTCGGAGCCATCGCCGCCGCATGCGGTACGGAAAGAGGTGCCGCCGATGTTGTCAGCCATCGTACTGAAGCTGTTGGCTAAATCGCCGGAAAAACGTTACCAGAGTATCGACGGACTGATTGCCGATCTGCGTCGTTGCCAGGCCACACTGACGCCAGAAGGCACGCTCGTTGATTTTACCCCGGGTTTGCAGGATCGCCCGGTAGCACTGCATTTTGCCGATACACTCTACCGCGCCCATCCACAGGCCAGCGAACTGGTCGCCGCGCTGGAAGAGGTCAATCAAAGCGGCAGGCCAATGCTGGTGACACTGAGTGGGCCATCAGGGATTGGCAAGTCATCGCTGATGGCCTCGGCGCTGAAAGTGTTTCAACAGCGATCCACACTGATTGCACTGGGCAAGGTCGAGCAGTCTTCGCAGGTGGTTCCGTTGGGGGTGCTGAGCGCGGCGTTCCGCTCCCTGGCGCTACACCTGCTGGGCTTACCGGCAGAAGAGGTGGCGCGCTGGAAATCACGCCTGAGCAGCGCGCTGGCAGGGTACGAGAATCTGGCCGTCGGCCTCGCACCGGAACTGGGACTGCTGATCGACAGCCAGCCCGCACTGTTTGTTGACACCTTTTCGCTGGATGCCCGTGCACGCTTCAACCATATGGTGCTGTGCCTGGTCAACGTCTTTGCCACGCCTGGCTGCCCGCTGGTGCTATTCATTGATAATCTGCACTGGCTTGATGACGCCAGTATGCAGTTACTGGAATACCTGCTGCGGTACAGCAGTGGACTGCCGCTGTTACTGGTGGTTTCCCACCGCGATTTGCCCTCACTGCAGGATGAGAAGTTTGCGGCCGCGTTAACCCGCCTGCGCGAAGCGGCCCGCCACACGGTAGAGTGCCTGCCGCAGCCGTTATCGACGAAAGCCGTCTCTCGCTGGCTGGCAGCGATCTTTCAGACACGGCCTGCGACGATTGGCGATCTGGCAAAACTGATCCACGAAAAAACCGGCGGTAACCCGCTGTTTGTCCATCAATTCTTCAAGCGCATCGTCGAAGACGGGCTGGTCAGCCACAACCACTATCAGGGGAAATGGCAGTACGATTTGCCGGCCATTCGCGCCCGGCATTACAGCGAGAACGTAATAAGCCTGGTGCTGCAGCAACTGCCGTCTATGCCGTCACAAACGCGAGCGCTACTCGGTACGCTCGCCTGCCTGGGCAATACCGGCGGGCTGGCGCTGATAAGCGAGGTTTCCGGTCTGTCTCCGGCGGCGATCCGCCTGAACCTGCACCCGGCGGTGGCGGTCCAACTGATCACGCTGAACGCAGAAGATTATGCTTTTCCTCATGAACGCATTCAGCAAGCCGCCGTCGCACTGCTGGAACCCGCTGAGCGCAGCCAGTTACACCTTACCACCGCCTGCCTGCTGGCCGGTTCTGCCCGGCAGGCAGCAGGCAATGAAGTGCTGTTCCGCGCCATTCACCATGTCACGGCAGCGAAGGACTGCATTCAGACGCCAGAACAACGGCGCATGTTCAGCGAGCTGAGTCAGGACGCGGCTCGGCGCGCCAAACATACCGGCGATTACCGTTCCGCGCTGGCCTATCTTCAGACAGCACGTCAGCTACGCAACGATGGCGATCCGCTTTTTGTGCTGGAACTGCAACAGGCAGAGTGCGAATTCTTGCTCGGGCATCTCGCGACAGCCCGAAGTCTGTGTGAGACGCTGCTGGCCTCGCCCGGAGGCTTAACCGAAAAGGCGCTGGCGGCGAATTTGCTGGCAGAAGTACATATCCGTCAGTCTCATTATCAACTGGCGCTGGAGACGACGCTCTGCTGGTTGTCTGTCTTCGGTATTCATCTCAATCGCTGGCCGGAGCGCGAAGAGTGCGATGACGCCAGGCAGCACATCCAGGCATTACTGGGCGACCACCCTATCAATCCGTTTATCACGTTGCCGTGTATGAACCACCGTGAAACCGGTGCGTTAATGAATTTGCTGGCCAGTGCCGCGCTTTATGCCAGTTTTATCTGCCCGAGACTGCACTTTTTGCTGATCTGCCAGATGCTGCAGCTGACGCTGGAGCGGGGGCTGACAGGTGCGTCTACCTCTGCGCTGGCCTGGTTTGGCGTGTTGATCGGCGAGCGTTACGGCGAGTACGAGTTGGGTTTTCAGTACGGCACGCTGGCACAGGAGTTGGTGGCGCGACACGGTTTGCACGACTATGCCGCCAAAACACTGATGCCGCTCGGCAGGATCAGCGTCTGGGTGCAACCGCTGTCACGCAGTGTTGAGTATGCGAAAAATTGTTTCACCGCCGCCGTCGCACATGGTGATCTGACCATTGCCTGTTTTGCCGCATTTCGCCAGGTGATCAACAGCCTCAGCCGGGGAGATCATCTTGACAGTGTGCTGGCCCTGATTGAACGCGGGCTGACATTTGTGCGCCAGACCCGATATCAGGACATGGACACGGTGCTTCTGTTACAACGTCACTTCGTTGAGTTCCTGCGCCAGCCATCGGACATCTTCAGCGGTGAATCGGTCCTGCCAGAGACGCTGCTGCCCGCCACGCCGCCCGCCACCATGTTGTTCTGGTACTGGCTGTATCGCGGCATGGCGCATTTTTTTGCCGGAGAATATACCCGCGCCGAACACTGCCTGCTTGAATCCGGCAAACATGCCTGGTCCGCGCCCGGCCATATCAATCTGCTTGATTATCATCTCTACAGTGCGCTGTCGATCGCCATGCAACTGACACCAGATACGTTCTCTGCCGGGCACCGCCAGAGGCTGAACACGCATTACAACAAAATTGCCCACTGGGCACGGGTAAACCCCGGTACCTTCAGTGATAAAGAGGCGCTGGTGTACGCAGAAATTGTGCGCCTCGATGGCATGAACAGCATTGCCCTGGCACAGTACGAGAAGGCGATTAAGCTCTCACGCGAGGGTGGCTTTAACCCCAGCAATGCGCTGTCTCATGAGCTGGCGGGGCGGTTTGCGCTGGCCTGCGGTTACCATACCGCGGCGGATGCCCATTTTCGCGGGGCAATAGCCGCCTGGGGACGCGCCGGTGCGCAGGCGAAAGTACGCCAGCTTGAGCAGGAACATCCGCATTTGTTTACCCCTGCGGAAAGCACGCCCTACGACACCATCGCTTTTGCGCAAAATGAAGAGATCCGCGATCTGCAAAGCATTATTAAAGCGTCGCGGGCATTGTCAGAAGAGATTAACCTGGCGCGGCTGATCCATATTCTGATGACCATGTTACTGGAGCGGGCGGGGGCACAGCGTGGGCTGCTAATCCGCGTTCTTGATGACAATACCCCGGAAATCGAAGCCAGCGCGCACACCAGCAATGAAGGTGTGCGGGTGCGGGTCATGAAAGAGATGCCGATGGCAACCGATCTGCCGTTGTCTGTACTGGCGGCGGTGATCCGCACCGGGCAGGAGATCCGCACCGGCAGGCCGGAAGAGTACAGCCCTTTTAGCCAGGATCCTTATTTGCTGACATCCGGCGCGGCGGTAATGTGCGTGCCCATGTTTAAGCAGGCGCGGCTGGTGGGGGTGCTCTATCTGGAAAACCGTCTAATGCCCGAGGTGTTTACAGCGGAGCATTCTCGCGTAGTGAACCTGCTGGGAGCACATGCCGCCGTCTCGCTGGAAACCGCACGGCTGTATGCGGAACTGCTGGAGGAGAACATCCAGCGCCGACGGGTAGAAAAGGAGCTACGCGCCAGCCAGACATCGCTGATGCTTGGCGAGCAGATCAGCCATACCGGCACCTGGCGTTGGGAAATGGAGCAGGATTTGATGCATGTCTCGGAGGAGTATGCGCGCATTCTCGGCCTGCCGGAGCAACAGAAACTGATTTCGATGGCGGAGTTCCTGACGTTTGTGCACCCGGATGATCACGCCCGTATCAGTGAGGTGATCACCCGCAGTGTGGCGGATGGACTGACGATGCAGGACGAGTTTCGCATTATCCGTACCGATGGCGAATGCCGCTATCTGCTCGGCATTGGCGATCCCGTACGCGTTGGCCAGGAGGTGGATGAGTATTTCGGCACCATTACCGATATTACCGCCCAGCGGCAGAGCGAAGATGCGGTTCGCGTGGCGCAGGCCGAACTGGCCCGGGTATCACGGGCAACAACGGTCGGGCAGTTGACTTCATCCATCGCCCATGAGATCAACCAGCCCCTGATGTCGATCGTCGCCAATGCCGGTGCCAGCCTGCGCTGGCTTAATCGCGAGCCGCTGCCCCTTGAAAATGTGCGTGCCGGGCTGACAGAAATCATCAGCGAAGGGCAACGGGCAGGCGAGGTGATCCGCAGCCTGCAGTCGCTGACGCGCAGGCAGCCCCCGGTGTTTGAAGCGGTCGATTTGCACTTCCTGCTGCGGCATATTCTGACCCTCTCCCGCAGCGAACTGGAGCGCCGGAACGTCACCGTGGAGTATCAACTCCATGCGCACAATAGCGTGGTTCACGGTGACAGCGTGCAGATCCAGCAGGTGTTACTCAATTTGGTGATGAACGCGGTGGAAGCGATGGCCGAGGTGGATTCACGCCCGCGTGTCCTGACCCTTTCCACCCTGAACCCACAGGCAGAAAGGGTAAGCTGCCAGATTGCTGATACCGGTAGCGGCCTGGATGCAGAAGTCCAGGCGCGGCTGTTCGAGTCGTTCTATACCACCAAAGCCCAGGGTATGGGAATGGGGCTGACAATCAGTCATGCGATCATTGAGCGGCATAAAGGCAGGCTCACGGCGCAGGCCAGAGAGCCTTTCGGGAGTGTGTTTGCCTTTGATTTGCCCGTTGCGGGCGTTTAACGACTGCGGGAGCGGCTAATTTGCAGTGTTCCCGCAGCGTGCACCAGATCGGCCAGCGAGCGGGCCTGCATTTTGTCCATTACCCGGCGGCGATGTACTTTGACGGTGATTTCACTCACACCGAGCTCGGCGGCAATTTGCTTGTTCAGCAGACCATTAATCGCCAGTTCAAACACTTCCTGTTCGCGGGGTGTCAGCGACTGGTGGCGCTGCCGGAGCGCAAAGTGTTCCTGCTGCTGCACAAACTCTTCCGCTGCGACAGTGAGCGCATCCGCCACCGCCGCCAGTAAACGCTCCGGCTCCACCGGTTTGGTCAAAAACTCCCGTGCGCCTGCTTTCATGGCCCGGACAGTCAACGGAATGGTGCCATAACCAGTAAGAAAAATGATCGGCAGCGTGCGCCCGCGATCTTTCAGCACGCCGGTGACATCAAAGCCGTCTATGCCCGGCATATTAAGGTCGAGGATCAAACAGGAGGGTGCCGACGGAACAGAGGCCTGCGGGTGCGAAAGAAACGCATCGGCATTGGGGAAATCAACGGACGGGTAACCTTCAGATTCCAGCAACCGGACAATCGATTGTCTGACGGCGTTATCATCATCGACAACATATACGATAGGTTCCATCATCAGCCTCGGAGTAGGTCGGGGTAGCGTGCACGTCCCCGTCAGATATGCGGATAATACTGATAACATAAAAATTAATAGGAAGAAACGTCCTCGATTTCCACATTAACTGTGTGATTTTCATCAAATTGCCACTAACGTGCCCGATGCCGGTTACGCATTTTTGACACGGCTTAACTTTCATATGGAATTTGCGTTAAAAAACCAAATGTTGCGTATATTTTAACCAGAAATTTCATAGTTGTTATATTGTAAACCATTGAAAGAGCATGCTGGTTGACAATATCCCCTAAAAAAATTCAGAACAATTGCAAAACAAAACGGTATGGTTGAGGGGAAAAAACCCCCATCAATAAGGAGCCTCAATGCACATCCGACGGGCCACAACTGAAGAAGCCGAAAGCCTCTGGCAGATCCGCAATGTCGCCATTCGCCACGGTTGCCAGGGGGTTTACGCACCGGAAGTGATTGCCGTATGGACGCCCGATACTATGCCGGAAGGCTATCGCAGCGAGGTGGCGCGTTTTCCGTTTTATGTGGCTGTCGACGCAAATAACCAGCCAGTCGCCAGTGGCTACCTTGATCTCGACGCCCGCAGCATCGAGGCGATTTTTACCCTGCCGCAGTGGGGTGGAAAAGGGCTGGCGACCCAAATCATCGCCGTGCTTAAAGAAGAAGCCCGCCAGCGCGATTTTACCCGTCTGACGCTTTCCGCCACACCCAATGCCTGCACCTTTTATCAAAAACGCGGTTTTACGGTGATTCAAGAGGCGTTTCACCGCTCGGCGATGGCGAAGAGCGATTTACGCTGTTTTGAGATGGTGTGCGAGTTATAAATAGCGTGCCCGCCTGACACATGCCAGGCGGGTTATTTTCAGGAGAATCACAATGTCGGAGATTAAAACGCTCACGACCACGGAAATTTACCGTAATCGATGGATGCGCCTGCGCGAAGATCGCATTTTGCGGGCAGACGGTAACGAAGGGGTCTATTCGGTTGTCGAGAAAGCGGATTTTGTGGTGATTATTGCCCTGCAGGATGGCGGCGTCTTTGTGGTGGAGCAATTCCGCTATCCCTTGCAGTTACGCACCATTGAGTTGCCACAGGGGGCATGGGAGTGCGCGCCAGATGAAGATCCGCGGCGTGTCGCCGCAGGAGAGTTAAAAGAAGAAACCGGGCTGGTGGCCGGGAAAATGACCCAGGTCGGCTATCAAAAACTGGCGCAAGGATACTCCAGCCAGGGTTATCACATTTTCCTTGCCGAAGAGCTGACTCACGAGCAACAGGATCTGGATTTGGAAGAGGTCGGACTGACGGCCCGTAAAATCCCTTGCGCCGAATTTGAAGCACTTATTCGCGACGGTAAAATCAGCGACGCCACCTCAGTCACCGCGTGGTTACTGGCAAAACTGAAGGGAATGATCCCCTGAGGCCTTTGCCAGTTTACCTCCCGGGTTCTGGTTTCGTTTTATGTCGCTCTTTAATAAAGAAGGCAAACGCCGGGGAGTAACCGCGCAGCACCCAGCGCGCCAGCGCTTTATTCTCGGCTTCGCTTTCATAAGGCCAGTAATCAAACACATACCCTTGTTCTTTCAGCAAATAGCGTAACTGAAAGAACGAGGTGATCTTGCGGTAGGGATCGTTTTTTGTCACCCGCACCAGGTTCCACATATCGTCCGGCACCTGCGCGGGCGTGCCATGCGACATAATCAGTTGCGGGATCGTCGGGGCGACCCCGGCTTTACGCAGATAACGCCAGAAATATTCCGACTCGCCGGAGACATCGACCAGCTTGCCGCCTCGCACGCGCGCATGGCCATATTGCTTCATGTAGTCGAGGGTTTTTTCCGTTTCCAGCCACACCAATTGCGACGTGTTGTCGACCATAACAGGCACGGTTTCCAGCACCCGAACAGGGCGATGCAGCCGCGTCCATTCAGCACCTTTTCCTGCCATATGCTGGGCAAAGCGCCTGTCAACAAACGTCGTGGAGCCGACGTAATAACAGCCATCTTCCAGTTCCAGTGCATAGAGGTAATATTTCTTGCGCCCCATTATTGTTCTTTCATAACCTGTATCAATGGCAATAAATGATATATTTTTTAACTTAACGTTTTAATTCAACGATGAAAACCCGACAACACACGAGGTGTATGTGACTCATCCTGCCGCCAGGGCGATCCTCTCGCTGTATCAACGCCACGCGGAGGCGTTTGCCCGCCAGCGTTCGCGTACACTTTTTGAAAAACCCTGGCTGGATAAATTCACCGCAATCATAGGCAACAGGGGCAGTATTCTTGATATCGGCTGCGGCAATGGCCAGCCCATCGCAGAATATTTTATTGCCCAGGGATTCACATTAACCGGTGTGGATGGTGCCAGCGCCATGCTGGCACGCGCTCGCGCCCGTTTTCCTCATCAACGCTGGTTACAACAGGATATGCGGCAACTGGCGTTAAACGACACCTTCGATGGCCTGATTGCCTGGGACAGTTTTTTCCATCTGTCGCAGCAGGATCAACGCGAGATGTTCGACATTTTTGCCCGCCACAGCCATGCCGGGAGCGCCTTGATGTTTACCAGCGGCCCCGCCGATGGCATTGCGATGGGCCAGTTTGAAGGTGAACCTTTGTTTCACGCCAGCCTGGCGCCAGAAGCGTACCGGTCACAGCTGACGGCCGCAGGTTTTGACGTTGTGGAGGCCGTACTGAACGATCCCGCGTGCGCTGGCCATTCCGTCTGGCTGGCTCAACGCACCCACTGAGCGGTGACAACAGGGATTTATTGCCCGCGCGACTGGCGGATACGACTGAGGCTGAAGAGGATCGCCAGCAGGGTGGTGGCCGCCGCCAGCCATAATCCGACGCTGACCGCGTGCGCCTCCTGTGCACGGGTAGCTGATTGCGTCGTCAGCGACAGGATCACGCCAATCAATGCCGTACCCAGCGACTGACCAAAGGTGCGCATAATCGCCAGCACTCCCGAAGCATAGCCGCTTTGTTCACGCGGCACATTGCCCAGCATTTCGCGGTTATTCGGGCTTTGAAAACACCCAAAACCAACGCCACAGAGCAGGCCGCGCAGCGTGATGTCCCACATTTGCGGGTGGTCAGGCATCTGCGCCAGCAAGCAAAGCCCAGCGGCAAACAGGCCTAAACCCACGGTAGAGATAATGGCGGGGGGGTAACGATCGGCCAGACGCCCGGCATGCGGCGCCACGAGAATAATGCCCACCGGCCAGGCCGTGAACAGCAGTGCGGCGGTGAACGCACTGTAACCATAAACGCTTTGGAACAGAAACGGCAGGGCGACAAAGGTCATGCCCTGGCTGACAAAGGAAGCCAGAGAAGTTAACGCCGCCAGCGTAAAACGCGCCGAGGCAAACAGCGTCAGCGGCAGCAGCGGGTGCGGCGCACGTTGTTGGCGACGAATAAAGGCCAGCGCACAGACGGCAGCGATCGCGCCGTACAGGGCCGCATGAAGCAACGGTTCCGGGCGTGCGAAGGCACTGGAAGTCATGATCACTGCTCCCAGCATCATGGCCGACAGCACCGCGCCGGGAATATCAAACTCTCCGCGTACAGCATTCGCCTGCCCCGGGATCACACGCAATGCCAGCAGCAGCGCAACCAGACCAAGCGGAATATTGATGGCAAACAACCACGGCCAGCTCAGCGTCGCCAGCAACGTGCCGGCAAGCACCGGCGAGAGTGCCGTCACCGAGGCAATCAACAACGCGTTGATTCCCAGAATGCGGCCTAATACCCGATGGGGAAATACAGAACGCAGGATCGCCGGCGCAATACTGAGCGTCGCTGCGCCGCCCACGCCTTGTAGCAAACGCATGGTGACCAGCATCGGTAACGAAACAGAGAGCGCGCAGCCCAGCGATGCCAGTGTAAAGAGGGCCAGCCCGGCCGCAAACAACGCGCGGAAACCGGTGCGGGCTGCCAGCGCCGCGAAGATAGCCAGCGTCATTGCCGCAGAGAGTAAGTAACCGTTGGCGACCCATACGGCGTCGCTCGCGCTGACCTGCAACGCATGCGCCATTTGCGGCAGTGCAATGTTAACCATCGAACCATCAAAAGCAGCCATAGTGGTGCTGATCATCACGGTGAGCATGGCCTGGGCGCGTTCGCGTCCGGGTAAGCCTTCATCGCCAGGCTCGTGGGTGAATAACGTCATGGTTTTCTCGCTGAGTGTAGAGAAGTGAAGTGTTGCGATAACTATAATTTCGCGCAAGATAAGGCGGAAGGCGCATCGATTGCATTTATACCCTGCAGCAAACGCCATCTCTCAATCGTCAGGCGAGAAACATAACCTTATGAACGAACCCGATCTTAATTTGCTGTTTGCCCTTGATGTGCTGCTGGCTGAACGCAGCGTTGCCGCCGCCGCTCGCCGGCTTGGCCTGAGCGCCTCGGCGATGAGCCGCACCCTGAGTCGCCTGCGTGAAACCACCGGCGATCCATTGTTAGTGCGGGCAGGGCGCAATATGGTGTTAACGCCCTGGGCCGAAGCGGTTCGTGCCCGCACGCAGAGTGCACTTTTTGAAGCGCGTTCGTTACTGCGCCCGACGCCGCCCAGTCTGGATATCACGACGCTGGAACAGCTGTTTACAATTCGCGCTAACGACGGCTTTGTAGCGGCATTTGGCCCGGCCCTGATTGCTGAAGCGGCCCGCATTGCGCCCGGCGTGCGGCTGTGCTTTTTGCCAAAGCCTGAAAAAACTGACAAACCGCTGCGCGAGGGCATTGTTGATCTTGAAATTGGCGTACTGGGGGAGATGGGGCCAGAGATTCGCCTGCAGGCACTGTTCCGCGATCGGTTTGTCGGCATTGTCAGAAACGGGCATCCACTGGCGCAGATTAAAACGGTCACGCCGCAAGACTATGTCGCTTACGATCATGTCGTGGCGTCGCGGCGTGGCTTGCTCAGCGGCCCGGTGGATGAAGGGCTGGCGGAAATGGGGTTAACACGCCGGATTGTTGCATCCGTGCCAGGATTCCCTGCGGCGCTCTCCGTGGCGCAATCTACAGATCTGGTGGCGTTGATCCCGGCCTCTTTTCTGGTTAACCAGCATGCCGCGAGCGCTTTTCACGTTTTTCAGTTGCCGGTAAAAACCCCCGGCATCACCGTATCGCAATTGTGGCACCCGCGCACCGAAGCCGATGTCGCGCAGCGCTGGTTGCGGCAGTTTGTACGTGATGTCTGCCACCGCCTGATGCCGCAATGAGAGACAGGGTTTAGCGTTTGCGCGTGACGGCGGGGCGGTGCTCTTTACGCCGTTCGGCGTTGATTTGCCTGCGCCAGAGATGGTTATGCAGGCAAAAAGCCATGGTGCGGTAAAACATCGCGGAATTAAGACACAGCACGCTACAGACACTAAAAATAAGCCCCAGTGCGGCAGTAACAAGGTGGGTATAATTAATTCCCGTTGCCGGAAGCCAGGAAATAACCGCCGCGATAAAGTTTACCACCGAGCCCAACGCGGTGAGCGTAGTAATAATGAGAAACACCTTAAACACCCTAATATAGCCTTTGGCCGTGAATAGCGTAGCGGCATAAGTGATAAGGATATACACCAGCGCCGCCGGTAAGATGCCGGTAAAAACTTTGTATTCCGGCCAGCCTTGCCAGGCGAATATCAGCGTCCATAACGGCACCTGCCACATCATATAACTGAACAGTGTAAATAGCGTGCTGCCAGAGAGCGGCAGAGCCATGGTCTGCAATCCTACTGGCCCCCCAGCGCGATCCAGTAACCTATCGCGCAGCGAATCCAGTTTATCGGTGTTGTCTGTCTGTTTTTGTTTGTCGACAATCATGCCGAGCACGAGGCTTTTTTTAATGTTTTTCATCGTCGCGTTCGCCGTTACGTCCTGTAAATAAGCAACAGTGTAATATCACAGACCGATAAAAGGGACCGCCTTCTTCCGATACTACCTGTTATGGGTACCTGAATTTCATTTTTTACCCGCGTTGCCATCTCGTTTTGTGGGCATCTGCAAAACGGGCCTCCGTTATGGGGAATTGCTTAAGAATAATCTGAATAGAAGACTTTTTTATTTTCCCAGACAGATACATTTATCACTGAAATAACGAGTGCGAGTATTATCAGCGCAACGGCTAAGTGAAGGTGTTTGTTACTTTTTTAAGGCATTGCGGAGCAAAAAATGGGACTTCCTGTATCAGGTCTGGCATCAACCTATTCAGACTATTTTGTGAATAAAATGACGGCAAGTGGTGATATTTACACACATGCAGGGTTTACCGCAGCGTTATTACCCCGCGAACGCTGGCGTGATGTGCCGCTGGGAACCAAACTCAAGCTGACCTATCAGGGGCGTGCCGTGATCGTCAAAGTAAACGATCGCGGTGCCGGTGATGGTTCAATGGCGCGTGTCCTTGATTTAAGCCGTGCGGCTTACGCTACGCTGACCGGGCTGCCGCTCAGTGCCATAACGGACAAAACGGCAGGGATCATCAACCTGCAATCCATTGTTATTGTGCCACCTAACTCTGCACTGGGGCCGGTATCAAAATGAATAAAAAGAACATGTTACGTTTAGCGGGCGCGTTAACTAGCCTGATTGTTTTTGCCAGCCCGGCAGCGGAGAAAGCCCCGGATGTGGTCAACCAACTGATGGCTTCACCGGTGCGTAATCTCAGCCAGGCAGACAACGACACCGACGGCGCTCAGCGTTGGGTTGCCTGGGAAGAGGGCACCATTGATGCCCGATCTTCACATCTTGCGCTGTATGAAAAAAACACTAACGGCAACATTCAGCCTGTATGGTCGACTGCATGGCCGGATGCCTGGGCACCGTCGCTGCTGATGTTGCAAGAGTGGCGCTGGCATGATCGCCCGTTGCTTGCCGTGACGTTGCAATTTGGCGCAGCGGCAGAACAGGTGGATATTTACGGTCTGGATGAGAAGCAGCGTCCGCAACGGCTGGCGGAAAAAACCGCCGCCACGATTGGCTGGAAAATTTCCGCTTCCGGGCAGCGTTTACTGGTGCTGTATGAGGCTAAACCGACGGTGTTGAAAGCAACATGTTATGGCTGGCAGGAGAACACACTGGCGGTGCAATCCTGCGATAAGTGAAATAAAGGGGAGGGTGCGTATGCGGCTGGCTTCTTACAATGTTGAGAACTTATTTGATCGTGCAAAAGCAATGAACCAGCAGGACTGGTCTGCCGGTAAGCCGATTCTGGAGAGATTCGCGGCTTTGAATGCCTTGCTCGGGGAGTTGACCTACACCGCCGAAATGAAGCAAAAAATGGTGGTGTTGATGAACGAACTGGGACTGCGTAAGTCCGACACCGGCCCCTTTGTTATTTTACGCCGCAATCGCGGCAAGCTTCTGACCCGTCCGCAAGACGGCAGCGACATCAGGATTATCGCAGACGGTCGCGCGGATTGGGTTGGTTCTCTGGAGCTACGATCCGCACCGGTTGATGAAGTCGCCATGCTATTAACGGCCCAGGTGATGATTGATCTGCAGGCGGATATTCTGGCAGTCGTCGAAGCAGAAAGCCGCCCGGCGCTGCAAGCCTTTAACAATGAAATCCTGCCAGCACGCAACGGAAAACCCTTCGAACATGTGATGGTCATTGATGGCAATGATGAGCGGGGCATTGATGTTGGGTTGATGACCGCCAGGGCATTTCCCATCGATACCATCCGCAGTCATGTGGACGACAAAGATCGGTCGGGCGCACTGATCTTTTCCCGTGACTGTCCGGAATTTGCCATCCCGCTGAAGAGCGGAGAAACCCTTCACATCCTGGTTAACCACCTAAAAAGCAAAGGCTTTGGGACGCAAAGTAGTTCTGATGCAAGGCGCAAAGCGCAAGCGGAACGGGTGAAAGCCATTTATCAGCAACGCAGCAAAGAAGGCGAGGCGCTGATCGCCATTATGGGCGATTTTAATGACACGCCAGACAGCACTACACTGGCTCCCTTGCTGAAAGACACCGATTTACAGGATATTTTTACCCATCCCGCATTTGATAATGGCGGCTACCCTGGAACCTGGGGCAGTTGCACTGCGAACAACAAGATTGACTATATTTTGCTCTCGCCAGCGTTATGGAAAAAGGTGAAGCAAGGCGGCGTCTTTCGTAAAGGGATGTGGCCCGGCGTGCGACCGGCCAAGTGGGAAACTTACCCGGAACTGAAAAAACCGGTTAATGCAGGGTCCGATCATGCCGCGGTGTGGGTGGAACTGGATCTCTGAATCAGCCGTCACCTAAAGATGGAATGTGTATGACGATTCACGTTTGTGTTCCTGATGATTATCAATGCGTTACAGTAAATCTTCCCTGCCTGCAAGACAGCGAAAATTACCATTTTTCGGTGCTGGACGACCTGAATCACGATCCCAGAGCAGCCCACTTACTCCCCACAGCGCAGGCGCTAATATTGATTCGTGAACGCACGCAAGTGAATGCGGCGTTCCTGCAGACCATGCCGCAACTCCGGTTAATCAGCCAGACGGGTAAAGTGGCGCGCAATATTGATATTGACGCCTGTACCCGCGCCGGGGTGGCGGTGGTTGAAGGCGTCGGGTCGCCGGTTGCACCTGCCGAATTAACCTGGTTGTTGATCATGGCGTCCCGCAGGAAGTTCATTGCTGCGGTGGAGGCCATGCGTGCGGGCCAGTGGCAGGCTGAGCTGGGGCGCTGCGTGCATAAACAATCCCTGGGTATTCTCGGTTACGGCAAAATCGGCAAGCTCATTGCTTCTTATGCGAAAGCATTCGGCATGCAGGTGCAGGTTTGGGGCAGTGAACGGGCACAGGAGGAGGCGAGGCAGGATGGTTTTGCCGTGCCCACGAGCCGCGAGTGCTTCTTTGCTACAAGTGACGTTGTCACTATTCATCAGCGTTTGGTCGCCGCCACAGAGGCGAATATTACGTTAGCGGACCTGTCACTGATGAAAACGGACGCGTTATTTGTCAATACCAGCCGGGCGGAACTGGTTGCGCCGGGAGCGCTATATAAAGCATTGCAGAGTGGCAGGCCTGGTTTTGCCGCGCTGGATGTCTTTGAGCAGGAGCCTGTTTACGATCCAGCGCATCCTTTATTACAGCTGCCGAATGTGTTGTGCACGCCACACCTGGGCTATGTGGAGCAGGAAAGCTACACGTTATATTTCGAAACGGCATTCCGCAATATTGAACGATTTTTTGCCGGCGACATGACACAGGTGATCAATCCCGCGGCGATTTGTCAATACCAGCCGGGCGGAACTGGTTGCGCCGGGAGCGCTATATAAAGCATTGCAGAGTGGCAGGCCTGGTTTTGCCGCGCTGGATGTCTTTGAGCAGGAGCCTGTTTACGATCCAGCGCATCCTTTATTACAGCTGCCGAATGTGTTGTGCACGCCACACCTGGGCTATGTGGAGCAGGAAAGCTACACGTTATATTTCGAAACGGCATTCCGCAATATTGAACGATTTTTTGCCGGCGACATGACACAGGTGATCAATCCCGCGGCGATTTGTCAATACCAGCCGGGCGGAACTGGTTGCGCCGGGAGCGCTATATAAAGCATTGCAGAGTGGCAGGCCTGGTTTTGCCGCGCTGGATGTCTTTGAGCAGGAGCCTGTTTACGATCCAGCGCATCCTTTATTACAGCTGCCGAATGTGTTGTGCACGCCACACCTGGGCTATGTGGAGCAGGAAAGCTACACGTTATATTTCGAAACGGCATTCCGCAATATTGAACGATTTTTTGCCGGCGACATGACACAGGTGATCAATCCCGCGGCGATTCATCAACACCAGTGAACCAGGGAGTAAGCGCGTTGAGCACCAGATTAAATTTACGGGATCGGCTGATGCAATGTGAGCAGCAGTTGCACCGGCTGGAAACACGTCGCCGGGACGACATACTCAGTAAAATATTGCACCGCGAGTTTTTTGAAATCGGCCGCTCAGGAAAACGCTATGACAGGCAGCAAGTGATCGACGCGCTCATCGCAGAAGATAATGACCAGTATATTCACAGCACAGATTTCGCATTGTCCGAGCTGAGTGCAACGAGCGTGTTGTTGACGTACCGAAGCTTCCGCGTCGACGAGCGAGGCGACATATTCAGTCAGACATGGCGGACATCCTTATGGGTGAAGAGTGATGACGATGTGTGGCAAATGCGGTTTCATCAAGGAACGCCAGTCGGGGCGTTAATCAACAGATTACTGCACATGGTGACCAGCAGATTGATGGCCACCGAACACCGGATTGTGCGTCAATCCACCTTAGTGCGCATAATGTATATTATGTTAAATGGCATATCTGAATGCGCAGTCTCTCTGTCTTTGCATGGCCTTGCTAGCCGATCCGCAGATTTCCCTGTCTCAGCACCCACCCCGTTCGGGTTAATACTGCCGCTTTCTTTACAGCTTTCTTGTGGGAAAGCCCTGCGATTTTATTGCGGCCCCGCAGCTCCGGGTCTGGCGAAATACGTTTGCAAAGGGTCGCTGTTTCCAGAGCCACGCCTGTTCAGAGAAGCCGGCGCCGTTCGATTGCCCCGACTATTCCGGTGCAAATCCATCTGTGACTCCGTGGCGATTAGCATGCGGCTATCGAGATTGCCAGCAAGAAGAGCCACGACACACTGGCTCGCAATGTTGATTTATCCTTGCACGAACTGACCCGGCCCCCTGCACTTTCACTGGGCATAAAAAAAGCCGACGGCATGAGCTGTCGGCTTTTGAACACCTTCGCGTGAATTACGCGTTCAGTAATTCCTGCGCACAGGCTTCGACGCTTGCCAGCAGGATCTTCACATCTTCAAGGTTTACCGTCGGGTTCAACAGCGTCAGCTTCAGACAGGTCACGCCGTCGGCTTCGGTCACGCCCACGTTCGCCGCGCCAGAAGCCAGCAACGCATCGCCAATCCGCTGGTTCAACAACGCAATTGCTGCAGTGTCTGCATTTCCTGGCTGGAAACGGAACAGCACACTGGCCAGTTGCGGTTGCATCACCAATTCCAGCTGCGGTTGTTGTTCAACAAACTGCGCCACCTGCCGGGCCAGCGTCACGCCATTATCGATGATTTCGGCGTACTGCTTTTTACCCAATGCTTCAAGACCCATCCACAATTTCAGGGCATCAAAACGACGCGTTGTTTGCAGTGACTTCGACACCAGATTTGGCACACCATGCTCTTCGTCAAAGTCAGAGTTCAGGTAGGCAGCCTGGTAACGCATCAGTTGGTAATGACGGGCATCTTTTAACAGGAATGCGCCGCAGCTAATGGTCTGGAAGAACTGCTTGTGGAAGTCCAGCGTCACGGAATCCGCCAGCTCAAGGCCGTTCAGATAGTGGCGATACTTCTCAGAGAGCAGCAGCGCACCGCCCCATGCTGCATCGACGTGCATCCAGATTTGCTGCTCCGCCGCCAGCGCCGCGATCTCCGCCAGGGGATCGATCGCGCCTGCGTCGGTAGTGCCTGCCGTCGCGACAATCGCCATCACGTGTTCGCCGTTGGCTTTCGCCTGCGCCAGTTTCTCACGCAGGTCGTTCAGATCCATACGCGAAACCGCATCGGTTTTCACCAGCGTAACCGACTGGTAGCCCAGCCCCATCAGCGCCATGTTCTTTTGCACTGAGAAATGGGCATTCTCAGAACACAGCACTTTGATTTTGCTGAGATTACCGGTCAGACCGTGCTGCTGAACCGAGTGACCCTGACGGGCAAAAAACGCATCGCGCGCCAGCATCAGGCCCATCAGGTTGCTCTGCGTACCGCCGCTGGTAAAGACACCGGCATCGCCCGCCTGATAACCAACCTGCTCGCGCAGCCATTCGATCAATTTGATCTCAATGATCGTTGCAGACGGACTTTGATCCCACGAATCCATGCTCTGGTTGGTAGCGTTGATCAACACTTCCGCCGCCTGACTGATCACCAGGCTCGGGCAATGCAGGTGAGCCACACATTGTGGATGGTGAACAGAAAGACTGTCTTTCAGGAAATATTCAACGGCACGCTCAATGGCGGCCTGGTTACCCAGGCCCTGCGCGGTGAATTCCAGCTGAATGCGCTCGCGCAGTTGCTCAACGGTCTTGCCCTGATACATTTCAGGTTGCTGCAACCATTGCACAACGGCTTTGGTGCTTTGCGCGATTGCATCCTGGTAGGCGGCAATACTTGGCGCTGATCCTGACAGAATCGGATTTAAATCAGACATGTCTACTCCGATTAAACAGGTTTAACGCCGGCAGCCAGCATCGCGCTTTCGAACTTGTCGAGGAAAATTTCCAGTTCGGCATTGCTGATCAGCAAGGATGGCAGCAGACGCAGCACACAACCGTTGCGACCACCGCGTTCCAGGATCAGACCCGCTTCAAAGCATTTTTTCTGCAACAGCGCAGAGAGTTCGCCATCCGCCGGGAAACAACCCATATGATCCTGCGCTTCATTCGGCTTAACGATTTCAATACCAATCATCAAACCAAGACCGCGTACGTGACCGATAACCGGGTAACGTTTTTGCAGTTCAGCCAGTTTCGCTTTCAGCCACTCGCCCTGTACGGCCACTTTGTCGGCAATACGATCGTCTTTCAGGATCTTCAGCGTGGTCAGGCCCGTCGCCATCGCCAACTGGTTGCCGCGGAAAGTCCCGGTGTGATGACCCGGTGCCCAGGCATCAAACTGCTTCTTAATGCCCAGTACTGCCAGCGGTAAACCACCGCCAACCGCTTTCGACATCACAATAATGTCTGGCTCAATCCCGGCGTGTTCAAAGGCAAACAGCTTACCGGTACGGGCAAAGCCGGCCTGCACTTCGTCGATGATCAGCAGAATGCCATGCTCCTGCGTCACTTTGCGGATGCGTTGCAGCCACTCTGCCGGCGCCGGGTTCACCCCGCCCTCACCCTGCACCGCTTCAAGAATAACAGCAGCCGGTTTACGAACGCCGCTTTCAACGTCGTTGATCAGGTTTTCGAAATAATAGGTTAATGCTTTAACGCCAGCTTCACCGCCAATACCCAGCGGGCAGCGGTACTGATGCGGGTACGGCATAAACTGCACTTCTGGCATCATGCCGTTAACAGCCTCTTTCGGCGACAGGTTGCCGGTCACGGAAAGCGCGCCATGCGTCATACCGTGATAACCGCCAGAGAAGCTGATTACCCCGGAGCGGCCGGTTACTTTTTTCGCCAGTTTCAGCGCGGCTTCAACGGCGTCGGCACCGGAAGGACCGGTAAATTGCAGGCAATACTCTTTGCCTTCACCCGGCAACAGCGACAGCAGATAAGCAGAAAACTCATCTTTTAACGGCGTGGTCAGATCGAGCGTATGTAACGGTAAGCCACTGGTAATGACACTTTGAATGCTTTGAAGCACTTCGGGATGGTTATGACCCAGCGCCAGCGTTCCGGCGCCTGCCAGGCAATCAAGATATTGATTATTTTCAACATCAGTGATCCAAACGCCCTGCGCTTTGGCGATCGCCAGCGGCAATTTGCGCGGATAACTCCTGACATTGGATTCAAACTCGGCTTGTCTTGCTAAGAAGGTTTCATTGCGTTGCGGTAATGAATTAGCGTTCAAAGTATCAATACGGACTTTATCCGTCATCATATCACTCCTACAACCGCGGATAGGTTTAACACCGGGTTGAATAAAGGTTTAAGGGGGTTATAAAAATCGCGGCTAATATATGTTGTTTTAGCAGCGGACTCAATATTTTATTTTTGCAGGCTTTTTTAGGTGTTTTCCCTTTAAAATCAAAAGGAAAAATATATTCCAGGCAATTTTCCGCGTTGCAGGAATTGTAACCATTTCTGTTACGCGCTTTGCAGTGAATGAATTGTAAACAACATCATGATTCGCATCATTTTTTATGTCGATGGTGTTTTAATTATGTGAATTTACAATCGGCTTAAGTCAAACCTAAAGGAATATATCGATCCGGCGGGTTAAATCACTTACTATGCCCGCGGAAAAATTCCCCGTAAGGCGCAACGGGTAAAAAAACGCTGCTCATGAGACAAGGAATCACAAAATTATAAACCACTAACGTGCATCACACCCGGTAACTTGTGAGAGGCAAGACAGGCTACCGACAACAGAAGCCAGCTTCTGGGTTGTAATCAGAAATGTTCGCGGGCGGACATTTCGTAAGGCGCAGGCCGCCGGATACGTGGAGATCCTCTCCCGCCGGGTACCTTCCCTTATGCCGAGAATGAAAATTTTCATGCCATCCCCTGATGGCGCCCTGATATGAGATTGTTATGACACGCATTTATTCCCCTATCGTCGTTGCCAAATTTGGCGGCACCAGTGTTGCTGATTTTGACGCGATGAGCCGTAGCGCCAACCTTATCCTTGCTGATAACGCTGTTCGTCTGGTTGTCCTGTCTGCCTCCGCTGGCGTCACGAATCTGTTAGTAGAACTCGCTTCAGGTCTGGAAAGTCGCGACCGACTGGACAAGATTGAAACCCTGCGCACCATCCAGTACAACATCATCTCTCGCCTGCAACAGCCTGCGGCGATTGGCGAAGAGATCGATCATCTGATCGACAACATCAGCCGCCTTGCAGAAACCGCATTTAATGCCCCGTCGACAGCGCTCAGCGATGCGCTGGTCAGCCACGGCGAACTGATGTCATCCCTGTTGTTTGTAGAAGTGCTGCGAGAACGCGGCGTAGAAACCGAATGGTTCGATGCCCGAAAAGTGATCCGCACTGACGATGGTTACGGTTGCGCACAACCCGAAATTCTCGCCATTGCGCAACTGGCGGAAAAACAGCTGCGCCCGCGCACCGACCATGCGTTGGTGATCACCCAGGGATTTATTGGCAGCGATGCAAAGGGGCATACCACCACGCTCGGTCGTGGCGGCAGCGATTACACCGCCTCCCTGCTCGGCGAAGCATTGCAGGCAGCGCGGGTTGATATCTGGACCGATGTGGCAGGTATTTTTACCACCGACCCACGGATCGTTCCACAGGCGCAGCGTATCGACAGGATCTCATTTTCAGAAGCCAGCGAAATGGCGACCTTTGGTGCCAAAGTGTTGCACCCGGCGACCTTACTGCCTGCCATGCGCCAGAATATCCCGGTGTTCGTCGGCTCCAGCAAAAATCCTGCGGCGGGCGGAACGCTGGTCTGTCGCGACGCCGATAACCCGCCGCTGTACCGCGCGCTGGCCGTTCGCCGTCATCAGACGCTGTTAAAATTACGCAGCCCGCATACCCAGCCTGCGCATGTTTTCCTGGCTGAAATGTTCACCATCCTGTCGCGCCACCATGTGGCGATGGATCTGGTGACCACCTCGGAAACCAGTATTGCCCTGATCCTCAACGCCACCAGCGCCACCTCAGGTGAAGCCGATACCTTAACCACCTCGCTGCTCACCGAATTATCTTCGCACTGCTGTGTCGAGGTAGAAACCGGGCTGGCACTGGTGACGCTGATCGGTAATACGCTCTCGCAGGCCTCCGGCGTGTGTCAGAGTGTCTTCTCTGAACTGGCGCAACACCCGGTGCGGATGATTTGCCATGGTGCATCTCATCACAATCTCTGCGTGCTGCTCCCCGCAGACGCGGCCGACAGCGCCGTCAAAACGTTGCATCACAGCCTGTTCGAATAACGGCGACTTCCGGGCGAGTGGTTTTACTGCTCGCCCGCACGGGCCAGCCGCGCTAAGCTGCCAGCGCAGAACGCATATTATTGGAGCCAACATGGCCGCTCATCACTCAAATGATCCCTTGCACGGCGTGACCCTCGAAATGCAAGTCAACGCGCTGGTTGCCCGTTATGGCTGGCAGGAACTGGGTAAACGCATCAATATCAATTGCTTTAAAAACGATCCAAGCGTTAAATCCAGTCTGAAGTTTTTGCGACGGACGCCCTGGGCGCGCGCCGAAGTCGAAGCGCTGTATCTTGACTCGCTGGCGGACCCGGCGCCGGCAAAAACGGATGACGCCACCTTTAACCCGTGGATCCATAGTCGCGCTATTAAGGACTAATACTCCGATGTCGCTACAAAAGTCAGGCGTGCTGATTGCCACTGCGCTTTTCCTCGCCAGTTGCACCTCCAGACCACCCCACTCGCTTGTGACGCCCCTGCCGCCGGTTGCCAAACAGCCGCTCCCCACGCAGGCGCAAAAAAGCCAGCAACCCGTGCGCGGCGTCTGGCTGACAACGGTTTCCCGTCTGGACTGGCCGCCGCTGGCTTCGGTCAATGGCTGCAGCGCTGCCGTGCGTATTAACCTGCAACAACAAGCACTCAAACAGAAGCTGGATAAACTGCAGGCACTCGGCATTAACACTGTCTTTTTCCAGGTCAAGCCGGACGGTACGGCGCTGTGGTCATCAAAAATTTTGCCGTGGTCAGATATGATGACAGGCAGGATTGGCGAAGATCCAGGCTACGATCCGCTGCAATTTATGCTTGATGAAGCCCACAAACGTGGCATGAAAGTGCATGCCTGGTTTAATCCTTACCGGGTTGCCGTCAACATCAAACCCTCCACGCTTGCGGAACTGAACCAGACATTGTCGCTGCATCCGGCCAGTGTGTATGTCCTGCACCGCGACTGGATCCGCACCGCGGGCGACAGGCTGGTGCTCGACCCGGGCATTCCTGAAGCACGGGATTGGATCACCAGTATCGTTGCTGAGGTGGTGTCGCGCTATCCGGTGGATGGCGTGCAATTCGATGATTACTTCTATACAGAAACGCCGGGATCAAAGCTGAACGACAACGATACGTTCCGCCAATATGGGCAGGGATTTGCCTCAAAAGCAGACTGGCGGCGTAACAATACCCAACAGTTGATTGAACAGGTGTCGCGGACAATTAAACAACTCAATCCGAACGTGGAATTTGGTGTCAGTCCGGCGGGGGTATGGCGTAACCGCTCTTTCGATCCCGCCGGTTCCGATACGCGCGGCGCAGCGGCATATGATGAATCCTATGCCGATACGCGCCGCTGGGTGCAAATGGGGTTGCTGGATTACATTGCGCCCCAATTGTACTGGCCTTTTTCGCGTGATGCCGCCCGTTACGATGTGCTGGCGAAGTGGTGGTCAGAGGTGGTCAAACCGACCAGAACCCGCCTCTATATTGGCGTGGCGTTGTATAAAGTGGGGGAACCCTCGACCAAAGAGCCTGACTGGACAGTACAGGGCGGCGTGCCTGAGCTGAAAAAACAACTCGATCTTAACGAGTCGGTACCGCAAATCAGCGGCACGATTCTGTTCCGTGAGGATTTCCTCAATCAGCCGCAAACACAGCAAGCCGTCAACTACCTCAAAAGCCGCTGGGGCGGTTAACGCGTATTAGCGGCAGTTAACCGCCCTCTTCGGCGGGTATTTCCACCGTTTGCGCCAGTTGTTGCTGCTGGCGCTGTTTTTCCACCGCCCGGGCAATGAGTGGGGCCATTTCATGCAGACCATCAAGCGTGAGCTTATTGCTTTGAAACATTGCCAGCCACTTCCTGCGCTGGCGGATCACGCGTTCGTCGTCACGTAAGTGGAGCCGTGTCAACGTAGCCTCGGCTATCTGCTTGTACTGCTCCGGAATGTTCGCAGGCACGGTCACCAACTGCAATGAAGGAAGCAGGATCTCAAACCAGCCGTCTTCAACAATAAACGGGTCGAGGATTGTCGTCGCTTTGTTTTTACTGCTGTTAATCCAGCCGGAGGAGAACCGATAGTTAGTCCATTCATAGGCCAGTGATTCGTTGTTATCCACCGAATCAAAATGATCGACCGTGCCCGCGGGTTCATACATCGCGCCGTAAGCGCATAAATCTTTCGACGCCGTTGCCAGCGCGCCTTTAAAGGGTGACCAGAAATCTTTCGGCCTGCGATTACCCTTAGGGCGGCTCGCCTTCGGATGATCCAGCAGCCACTGCGCACCTTTCTGGCGACATTTTTCGTCAAAATTGTCGGGTTCATCAAACGCTGAACGATCAATTTTTATCATGATGGGCGGCTCAGGTTCCGGGTACTTGTCTGGTTTCTACCAGCCAGCGGGGCCAAAAATCATCATGCCCGGCCAACACCCGTTTCAATGCCTTATTGATCGCCTCTTTCGAACGCAGACCTTCTGGCAGGGCATCCATGTCGCCACGCATTAAGGCCTCTGCAGCTTCAATCGCTTGCTCTGCTTCCACCGAGCGGGCCTGCTGCAGACCAAATACATCAGAAACCAGCCAGTTCGCCACATCTCCCTGTTTTGCCCATGCCTCTTCGCTGATTTTGGCTTCGTTATTTTCAAGTTTGATGTTGAATACTTTATCCAGACTCTCATCAAAAGTAGGTTCAACCGAAGCCAGCACCAACGGCGAGTGGGTAGCAACAATTAACTGCACCGCCACCTTTTTGCCGGTTAAGGCCTGCATAACTTCCAGTAATGCCGGTACCACGCGACGCTGCCATTGCGGGTGCAGATGGCACTCAATTTCGTCAATCAGGAAGATCACTTCTTTGGCTTTATTACGTCCGGTTCGTTCACTTGCCAGCAAATGCTCTTTCCATGTCCACACCAGCAGATAAGCCAGTGCAGCAATCCGGCGCATGCCGGCTGAGGCATTTAATAAGGCCACATCCTGACCGTAAGGCATACGCAGGGAAGGATACTCTTTAACATCAAACCCAAACCGCACCGGATCGCCCGGCGTTAACTGCTCGGTAGCGGAAGGCGAAAGCACGCTCAACACTTTGATCAGATCATTAAAAGCCGGATCGGAACGACTTTGCCACAGAACCCAGTCGCTGATCAGTCCATTGCAGTATGTCATGCCATCCGGCCCATTAAGCCCCTCCCACACTTGTTTGGGAGAGAAATCAAAAGAGCGGGCACGGGAGCTTGCCTCATCATCCTGCCAATAGTTACGGCTGGGATCCCACACGCTGAAGCTGCCATCAACGCCGGCATAAATCACCACGCCGGGGATCGCCGGTCGTCCCTTCTTAAGGGGCCATTGCCAGCTCTGATCTTCTTTACGGAAACTGATTTTTTCTTCAACGTGACCGGTGGTCGTTTTGCTGTAGCTGTAGGAGATAGTCGATTTTTTCACGCCAGGAAACGGAACAGCCTGGCTATTGCGAGCCCAGGTCCGTGTCAGAGAAGACCATGCAATATCGAGAAGAAAACTTTTACCCAGGCCATTATCGCCAGTGATGAAATTGAGCCGTGGCGAAAATTCCACTGGCCCAAACGTTGTCGCGGGGCCAACCCCGGTAAGCATAAGATGTTTTAACATTGCTCGCCTCCTCACGAAAACAAGATGTTATCACCTAATCGTCACGTTTTCTCATGCAAAACGTGAGACAGAGAGGCTAAGGCAGCCAATTTAAACTGAAATCAGCGGCAGCTTTGAACAGGCGTTTAACCCGCTCCAGTGTTTTTTCCAGCATGATGGCATAGCGCGGGCGGGGCTGCGGCATGGTGCAGGCGATATTTCGTTCCTGCGCAACGCGCCATGCCGCGATCCGCACCTGATAAACAAAATCATGCTGCGCCAGGTAGACCAGAGCCGCGGAACTTCGCGCACTCTCCTCCCCGCGCAACAACGTAACCAGATGCAGCCGTTTGCGATAATCGGTCTTATCTTTCAGTAGTGTGTTGAGATCGTCATCCGTCACCGTCAGGGCACCCTGTTCATTCGTCGGTGAGAGAATCATAAACAGAGCGCAACCGGCTGCGCAAATAGAGCACTGCTTTATGTTTACGTGATAACAGTGTCTGCACACTCACGCCGCTCTCCGCTGACAACGCTTTATAGCTGTACCCTTCCAGTTCCGTTTTCTCGAAAACCTCCCGTTGCTCCGGGGTCAGTTCCTCTAACGCTACGGCGACTTCCTCCCAAAGCAGGATTTTAAGGTACTCGTCCTCCGGGGTTTGCGGCGTACCAAACAGCGTTTCCGCCAGTTCATCCTCCGGGAAATCGCCCTCCTCATCGCTGGCAAATAAACCAGAAAACGGCAGTTCCTTTTTTTTACGCCCGCGATCGACAATTTCATTCCGCGCCGCGCGGAACAGCCAGGCAGCGATATTTTCCACCGGCTGTTCCACTTTCATTAACTGATAGGTCACTTCCTGCAGGATATCGTCGGCATCATCCCGCGCGGTACGCCGACGGATGAACGCATTCAGTCGCGATCGACAGGCGCCGATCGCTGACATCAACAACGACTCTGGCGCACCGGGTTTCGTTGCACTCATGGTTGATCCGTTGTTTTAGGCTCGCGCTCTCCTTCCTGCGGGCGCGGGGCATTCTCTTCCTGCCAGCCGTGCCAGCCACAGTGCCCGCGATGGCCATGCCGCCCAAAGCCTTCGCGGCGCGCGCGAACAAACTCTTCTCGCTGTTCAGGCGTCATTTGCATCCAGCGCTCATGCATCCGGCGGCGCATACCAAACATCCCGGGCCGGAATCCCAGACCGCCAAAAAGGATGCGGCACAGCACCAGTAAACCTAACGCCTGCCAGAAACCGATGCTTTTTACGCCCAGTATGGCCGGAAGCAATGCATTCCACAGCGACATTACCAGCAGGCCAAGTACGACCAGAAATACCAGGCCCATAATCACGGGTTTAACCATCCGGTGACCACCAAAACCGTGGCCGTGACGACCTTCGCGCATGTCAAACTCTCTCATCTTCATTTACCTCATAACAAAAAATGGCTTGTGATGAAGTAGACGAATGAGCAGCAGAAATATTGTCAAAAATGATAAAAAAATAATATGAACGCAGAAAATGCATTCATGAAGCACTTCCCGTCCCGCCCAGATATTTATCCAGCAAGTCGGCAGACCAGGCACTCAGCGTGAGAATATCCATACAACGTTCAGCAAAATCTTCAGCATTATTTATCTCACCACTACAGAGATCGTCGAACTCATCACGCGTGGCGTAAAGTCCATTAAGATATGCCGGATACTCCTCCATGAATACGCGCTCATCAATATCACCATTCACAAAATCTGCAACGTTGTTAATCAGGTCGGTAAACGGATCGGCTTCACGCTTAACAATTTTTGATTTAGCTGCCCGGTATCGTGCCAGCAGTTTATTCCAGAAATCGTGATTAAGACTGTTTTGCTCGGCTATTTTTACCCGCTCGGCATGCGACAACTCACCGGGAAGATAGGTTCTGGCACGGTTCAGGATAGAGGGGTTATTGCGTATTTTTTCACTGAAACGAAGCGGATAAGCCACCACTTTTTTGTCCAGTAATGCAGCCAGCGCTTTCCCGGTGGGTAACCGGCCAAAGGCGCCAAAGCAGGATTCAAGATGAATTTCCCGGATGCCTGCCAGCTTGATAGGCGGTTGTTCCCGTAGCGCCATCCCTTTGATCACTTCCGAAAGCTCATTAGCGTCCATATAGTTGACGTTAGACGCCGCGCCATGAAGTCTTATCGTTAATTTGGGCCCTTCGGCAAAGAAGCTCGCATCACGACCAAGTAGCGACGTCATTCGCAAATCGCTTAATGAAAGCTCGCCTGCCTGCACACCAAATTTGCTAAAGAGATCGTCCGGGAACTGGTTTGCCTTGACCAACGCATTCGTGCTTTTTAGTCGTGGATCCAACAACGTAGGGTTGACCATCATAAAGTTCCCCTCGCCAAGGCTGTACATCAGATGATGGGCGGAGAAGGACGTACTGCCTGGATCGCCGAAGATGACCATTTTGCCCTTTGGCAGGGCTGCGAGGTCTGCACTGTTACCCACATTTTCAGAGGCAATGAAGAATTGATTTACCGAACGCGTTATCTCTCCGCCCGTTTGTTGGGAGCTGAACTTCAAAAGAGGTGTTAAATGGGTTCTTAAGGCAATCATCTGCTCAGGGGCAAACTCACCGGATTTCCACAAAAGTTCAGTCGAGGCGTTTAACGCGCTGAGCGTATCCTCCGTTGATGCCATGGCCTGTTCCGCCAGTTCGAAGAGCGTTGCACTCTCGTCTCTGACAATCCCCCTGGGCTCAGCGGCAATAAGCTGTATATCCGCTGCGGTATCTCCGCCTCTGCGTCGAAAGGCGTTTTCCTTAAACTCGCCTAACTGCTCAGCGGTGATGATTTTCTTGCTGTCCCCCAGCGCGGGATCCAACACACTGTTTTTAACACCGGTAAACCGTCCATTTCCAATCCCCACCATAATATGAAAAGGCTGACTACCAGCGTCGGGAAGATGAGGATCAACGGTATTGAACAACAGCAGATCTCCTTGCCGCACTCGCAACAAGTTTTCACTGTTCTCAATAGGCTGTGTGCGGGAAAATAAACTTTGCATACTCACTCTGGTTGTGCCTGAACTGCGCTCACTAACCATCCTTTTAATACCCTTACGCAACTCTTCAGCGGGCCCACGACTCAGTAATTCAGCATTTTCCAGCACATCGACCGCGTAATCCCAGCTCACATCCGAAACAAATGTGTTGAACATGCCACGCCGGGCAGCAGCCCTAACCGCGTTAGGAAAACCCAGTCCCGGAGAAGAGACCGTTTTGCGCACCCCGGCTGCAGCTTCAGCCATATTGACACCAGGGTAATACCAGTTCGGTCGTAAAAGTACCCAGGCATTCGGGATCAGGGAGTTAGGCCCATAGTAAAAGTAATTGCTGTAGGGACCGAAATCTGTGACTGCAGAAGCCCGATCCTTGTAATCGCCGTATTTAATCAGGCTCCGACTGGTGAGGTTGGCATATTTTTGCGCCCACACTTCTTCCGGCAAAATAATTGGCCCATTAAGCTCGTGATATATACCGCCAAATTGAGCAGCCGTAAGATCGAAAACATAATCAGGTCCTCCTTCAACTTTTCTGGCAACAACAACGTAATGGTTTAACGGAGATTTATCGAAACCATTTATAAAAAACGCCATACCTCGATAGCGTATATTCTTAAATTTCTCTTTTATGAGAAATAATGCAACATAGGAAGAAACATATTCACATTTACCCTTAGGATGAGCGATGGATTGTGCAATTTCTCCTACCTCTTTGAGTTTTTCCAGCATATCATCCGCCTTAAACTCCGTGCCACCACTTAGATTTTCCAGTACCTTTTCTTCCTTCAATCCCCGCCTTATTTGCTGGATTTCCATCACTACATTGCTGTTTTCTTGTATGACTTTACCGCCTCCGCGCAGCCCGCCATACGCCTTGTTGATTTTCCATTCTCCCGTTTCAAAGGCCACCGGCTCACCGTAAGCGAAACGCCCTGGATTTTTGGGATCCATTGTACGCCAGGTATTCGCACTATCATCCCACCTCACTTGATAAACATCGCCATCAGCGGCGATATAATACTCTTTACGGCCCGACTCAAAACTGGAGGGGGAATAAACTTCGCCTCCGTTTAGCATCTGTTTTTGCATATCATCGAGTGAAACATCCGCACGGGCATACTTTTTATTAATCCCCCGAACCTGTGCCGCTGGTGTTGCATCGGGGATAAGCAAGCGAAGATTTTTTGATTTATTAAAATGATGAATGGTGAATGTTGAGATCTCTTTTATCGCCAGCGGATCAATAAGGTCGATCAGCGCCGTTATACTGATTTTTGTTATTTTAAGCGCGCTAAAAGCGGCATCTTTAGCGATTTCTTTTATTACATACAACTGTAATATCTTGCCGCTTAAACCGTTTTTTACCCCCTGTCGTAGTAACTCTGTTATTGACTTCATCCGATGAATTACTGTGGCTATTTGTATACCTGCACTCACCGCTACGAAAACCACCCCTACCACATCAATGAGAATGGAATTCAAATCCACTTCATATTCGGGATTGGTCATGGTGTGATAAATTTCATGATAAAAAGGCACCAATACAAAGGCAATTTTTTGCATCAATGATGGTGTGTAAAGTTCTTTGCGACGAGCCTCCGCAGAATTTTTTAATACATCACCAAGGCTGGTATTCAATAACGAAACCACATCATCATCGGGTTGGGTTGCGTTAAGATTTTCGTGATAGATAATGCCATAATTACTTTTTTCCAGAAACGGCGAGGGATAACTCAAACCACTGTCGGGGCTATAAAGCGTCGGTTTTATCAAATGTTCACTCACTGCTGCCCAACGGGCGTTAAAAATCCCCATCCCCATTCCGGCATGTTGTTTAAGAAAGGTATTTGAGTAAAGGTCAAGATATTCATCGAAGCTGAATTTTGCAGTGGGTTTCAGTTCAGAGATTTCTTTCAAAAAAACGTTACTCTGCATTTCTTTAGCGGTAAATATTTTGCTAAAAATCGCACCAGGAAAGAGCGAGAAAAAAATCCATCTGTCATCCTGAAGTTGAATAAAAAGTAATTCCCCCGGCATCCTGTCAGAATCAGTATCGGTGGTTTTCACTTCAAAACGTAGCCTTTTCTTTGTTCTCTTTAGCATGTCGGTAAGCGATAAACCGGAAAAGAGCAAGACATTCCTGGCAAGTTCACTGGCATCATAGGCACTGTATTTTTCTTTATAGACGGTGAACTGCTTATTGTAATCCGTCTGCTCAGCAAAATAGTCACTGCCTAACATATTCGAGAGCGAGGTATAGCCTTCAGGTATTTTATCCACCTGTGTCAAGGGATTAAGACGATAAACATCAGAATAATAATCATCCATTATTTTCGTGATATCCTGACCATGCAGATCGCTGACTTGTTTTTTATTCTTTAAAAGCCAATACAGAGAGGGAGCAAGAAAAGAAGCAATTTCTGCCCCCTCCTGTAATGAGAGGTTATTTTTATATATTTTATCTGCTTGTTCATTTACCCAAACAATATCAGCGTAATTATTAGCAAGCGTATGCTTCTCAACACCAATAAATGTTAAGCGATTCACCATTGAATGAAAGGCGCTTTGCTGCTCAGACATCCTGATGACCAGATCTCTGGCGATCCGTATCGTTTTCAGATCTTCCAGCTCTTTCTCAGTGTATGCTGCTCGCTCTTTTATAACAATACTCACCTCCTGAAGTGCCAGCGTCATAATTGCCTGTTCTGTCGCCAATGAGGTTTTGCTTTTATCGTCAGCACTGAGCAAATCATGACCTAGTGTTTTTTTTGCAAGCGAAAGGCCTTGATCATATATTTTATATTTTTCATTATGGAATAAAATTTTTTTATTATACTCAGAAATTTTACTATCGATATGCGCTGCAGTTTCATCAAGTTGTACTTTCTTTGATAATAATATTTTAAGTTTTTCCCGTACAGCATTGGCAAGTGATAACGTCACACTTCCGTCTGGGGGAATAAATTCATTATCGATGTCATGCATATGTTTTTTTAATTCATTAGAAGCATCAATAATTTCATTATTTAATGTTGAAATTTTTTTATCTATATTGTAACTGTCCAGGGTTTTCTTCTTATTGGCCACATCCTGCGACACCTGCCGGGAATGCCAGGCTGCGTAGATATCCGTTGCATCAATAAGTCCCGTTGAAAATGCATTATAGTAAGTATCCAGCAATGCATTATTCCACTCATTTTTAGACGTAACTGATGGTAGCGGTTCTACATAGCGCATTTGTTGTTGCATACGTGCTATTTTGCTTTTAAGCAATATCACCTCTTTTAGTTTTTCGTTATCGGGTTGGGTATACAGACGAAAAAACTCCTGGTCGATAATCTGCATAAGCAATTGCAACAACATATTCCAGCTAATAAAATCATGCCCGTCGAGTGCCTGAAAGAGTGCAAGACGTGTTTCTTTACCCAGAGTGGTATTGATCATTAATTTTTCGAGAAAATCGCTGATGGCAAGGGGCGTTTCGACCTGACTTTCCCCGGCATATTCCCAGACACCATTATAATTATGTACCACGACATTGGCTGGCTTGCCATTTTTCTTAACAGCAATCACACCAATATTGCCGCCAGACAAAACAAATGGCCACCAGGATTTATTCAAATAAATATAGAGATCGCCATTCGGCTGTCGGTATATTCCACCACTCCCCTCCAGGGATGGATTAAAATCTTTGCTTGTAATATCAATATCCCAGAGCCGGGCCTCTTCCAGTAACCATGCGGATGCGGTGGTATTCTTAGGGCGTTCCCGGGTTCCTTTTGTTGGAGTTTGATCCAGGTCCTCCCATAGCCCTCTGGCGCGATCTTTAAAAATGAAAATCTTTTTCGCTGTGCTGTCATTAGGCTTTTCATAAATCACCCCACTCCCGGCAGGCCCGGAGGACGAATCTGAGTTCTGGATGACTATCGGCCAAAAGTTGGTGGCAACGTAGATGCAGGTTTCGTTACCGGATGCGGTGTTGTAAATCCCTTTTTCTTTTGACGTTATAAAATCACCGAAGGCGGGCTGCCAGGCTTTGCTGGGGTCGAACTCTTTTTCAACACGCTCCTCGATCGCAGGCGAAACAACGGATGCGCCGGGCATGGGCATGGGTCGAAGCGTCGTCGCCATATCCCATTGTTCCTGGCTACGCCTGACATAAGCCCTACCTGCACCATAATTTATCGCCCCAATGTCGTCGCTGACGAAGGTAAATGGCCAGTATTGCCCGTGCAGGAAAATATACAATTTATCGTCCTGATAAATTTCACCCTCCTGGCCCGGCACCATCTGTGTGTACTGAAAGGCTTTATCCGCCTGCCAGGCTCCTGCCAGTTTTGTTAATTGCATGGAGGCTGAAGTTCGCGTAATTTTTTCTGTCGCCTCTGTCGCCTCTGTCGCCTCTGTCGCCTCTGTCGTCACGTCCGCCGTGGACGATTCACTCTCTGATGAATTCAGGAACCATTTCTGCGCTTCAGGCCTGAAAATAATCGATAGCGAGGCATTGCCTTCATCATATAAAGACGGTGTGGCATATAGCCGCGCAGTGATCCCCCGCGGGCTGTTGATATAAAGGTCAATATAACGGTAACTATCGGCAATAAATACATAACGCAGGCCGTTATATAAATACAATTTTTCATCACCGACTTCGGCTTTGTAATCAGCAACAAAACCCTCTGGCGTGCCTGGCGGTGGAAAGATTTCGCGGACTTTTTGTTCCAGCGCCGCATCAATCGCCGATGAGCGCGGTAACGGTGGCCAGCGTTGTTGTTTTTCCTGTTGAGGGGACAATACAGGCGCCTCATCGGCCAGTAACCTGCGTTGACCGGTTCGCGAAGAGAGTGCTGCCTTATCCGGCACAGGCATGTCGATAACGATCTGATCGTGTCTTTGTGCCAGCATGGTGCGCAGCGCCGTTAAGTCTTCTTCTGTCAGGCTCTCCTGTTCAGGGTTTCGCAATACCCACTGTAAATAAGCGGCGCTGGAAATCGCCCCCAATGCCGTCATACCTAGCGGTACAGCATATTGACGCCCCAGCCTTCCGGCGCGCTGCCAGCGCCCGCCCGTTGCCTCAGTCCGTTGCGGCTCGTCGATATCCAGTACGGTTTCTGCTGTCGTTCGGTTCAGTAACCGTGCGGCTGTTTCATGCGAAGGAGCTTCCGGCTCCGCAGGCGTAACCTCTTGCGGTGCAGCGTGATAAGCGGTGCGTGCGCCCTGGTGGTAACTTCGCCAGAACGCATATAACGTGCCCAGCCACCAGATCCCCAGTCCCACGCCCGTGGCAACTTTCGCCACCCGCTGCGTCTCCTCCGAGGCCAGCCAGTCCATATCATGCTCGCTCAAGCGAACAATACCGCCTGCCATCTCAGCCCCCCACCCCGGACTGCCCCCCGGCAGGCCAGCAGCAGGACGCAGATCAATGCGCCAGCGCCCGTCCTCACGAACAATACGTGGCGATCCCCCACTGGCATGCGTTTCACCGGGTTTTATCAGCCGCAATACACCGGGCACAGTATCAGGCTCCACGCGATACATACGTCCCTCATCGCGGATGAACCGTTCTCCGCCGCTAATATAGACATCACCCTCTACCTGCATGCCTTCATGGGACATCCCTGCACTGCTCCAGCTTTCCGGCAATCTGCGCGAGGTCAGCAACCTTGTCTGCGCTGCGCCAGCTACCCCTTGCAGCAGGGTCTCGCTGATCCATGTCTCAATATTTTGTTCCAGTTGTTGCCGTAACTGACGCAGAGCCGGGTGTTCGCTGGCCGCGAGAATATCGGCGACCGCCCCGCTCCATTCCAGCCACGAATGCCCTGTTGGCAGGGTGCGGTCGCCCAGTTCTTCGCGGATAGCCGGCAACAACGGCAATAATGGCAATAACGCAGAGAGTTGGCCGACACCCGGCCACACCCGCCATTCTGGCTCCGCCAGGCGCGCCTGCAAGTGCGCCACTTCCTGCTGCTGCAGGCGTACATCCGGCGTATCGAGGATTTTTTTCACCGACCAGACCAGCGTTAAATTAAGGTAGTTTTGATACCAGGCTTGCAGCTCGGGGTAGTGCTGCATACCGGAGAGAACCCAGCGCAGCGTGTCATCCGGGGTGGTGAGATCGCGCTGGAGCTGGAAAGCATGGATAGTATGAAGTGTGCGCATCGCTTCTGCTGCTGAGGGCGGCATCACTCCGGTCAGGTGGGCGACCAAATCCATCACCAGTACATTGCCCGATAAATCGTCCTGCACCACCTGCAAAAAATTGTGCAGCGTTTCTGCCCATGTGGGTGCCAGCAGGGTACGCTGATACCAGTGAACGCCCAGCCGCCACAGCGGCGCCAGCACCTGGCCGCCTGGCAACCAGCGCAATCCGGCGCCCAGGCCCTGACTTACCGCTTCTGACAACGCGCCGCGGCGAAAAAGACCACTCACCAGCTTACCTAACCGTTGGGACAGGGACTGTTCCGGATTGATAACCTGCAAAAACAGGGCAAACAGTTCGGCGGAAAGATCGCCGCTCAGCTGCGTGGTCAGGGATTTGAGGTAAGGCTCTAAACCTGCCTGCGCCATCAGTTGCCGCAAATCCGGGTTCTGTACCTGCCTGATCAGCCACTGAAGTTGTTCACCTGTTGCGCCCTGCACCGGAAACGTCCCGGCCTGCTGACTCAAATGCAGTGCGCTGGTCAGTGCCTGCCGATATCCTTCCGGCAAAAGGGGCAACACCGTGTCGTGAAATGCAGGCTGCATCAGTATCTGCTGTAGCCAGTTCAGTACCGCCGCCGGGGATGCCGGTTCGGGCCAGGCAGGAAAATTGCTGTCGTGCATAGGTGCGATCACCGCGCGGATCTGCGTTGCCAGCGCGCGCAAAGGTGCCAGCAATTCCGGGGCAAGTGCATCGCTGAGCGCCAGTGTTTGCGCCAGATACGCCTCAAAGCCCTGCGTACTCTCAGTGGAAAACAGACCATCCAGCGCGCCGACAATCAACCGCCCCTGACGCAATAAACCGTCTATGCTGTCACGCATCACCGCAGGCAAAAGCGCAGATATGGCAGAGGTGTTGACCAGATCGGTCAGCGACTGCATCACCTGACGGGCGCGTATTAACATAGAGATATCACTGTCTCCGGGCTGCGCGAGCAAGTCGGCCACCTGGCGCTGCGTCTGGCTGATAACGTCAATGGCGCTCTGCCATTCCGCGGGTAATAACGCCCGCTGGCGTAAAAGCAGTGCGGCAATGCGCGTCAATTTCTCGGTCACCGGTGCGTTGCTGGCGCTGATCTGCGAGGTGGATTCCCATAGCGTTTCCGCCATTTGCCAGTAGCCGGCTGCGCGAATAATGGTGGCGACATTGGCACGCAGTTGTGACACTAACGGGAGCGACTGCAGCAGGTCATGACCAAGAATGTCATGCAACAGGTGTAATCGTTGCGGTAAGGTGCCCTGACGCAGATGGTCTGCGTTTTGCAAAATGAATAACAAATCTTGCGCGGCTTTGCCTTCCACTTGCGGGAGAATATCGGCATAGCGCGTCAACAGATCCGTCAGCTCACGGCCCCCGAAAAGGGTAACGGCATCCTGATAAAAATCGGCAAAACGCAGAATAAACTGTGCACTTTCTCGCGCAGGCTCACGCACCGCCGCGGGTAACAGTGCATCATGATGCAGAACGCCTTCCGCTGTCTGGCGTAACAATGCATCCCAGGAGAGCGCCTGGGCATCGGTACGTAACAGATGTTGCCAAACCTCAGCCGCATCCGCGTAACCTTCAAACACGTTGCTGAAGGTATGGCTGGCGATATTTGCCGTCATCTGCCATAACATTCCCCGAAAGGCGCCCTGCATGTCCGGCACACTTTGGCGAACATCATGATTATCCGGCTGCCATTGTGTCTCAGCGGTATCATAAAGGTTTTCAGCCACATATTGCGTGGTGGCCGTTGCGGAAGAAATGACATATTCAGGCACAATCCCCCCTGTTTATTTGCATCACAGCGCCCGGCCATTTTTATGTGAGTATGCGCGACGTCACCGTAAATAAAATTGTCGGCAAAGAGGAAATCAGACTTTTCACAGCAGAAAGCTGAGCACCAGCGCAGCCGGCGTTCACAGTGGGTTGTTCAGTGCAAACGTTAATTAACAAAAATTTTTAGCAATATTTCTGCGTATTAAAACCCCGAATTGCCGGCAATATTATCGCTACGCAAAAAAGGATGATTTAATAAACAATCGTGGAAAATCACTTTATGTTAAATATTTATTTTCAAGGAGTTAAATCTTAATACGCTCAATTTTCAACAGTAAAAACCCAAACATGCATTTCACATATCCTATATACTCCAACCCGTTTTAAACGGTGTGTTTACCTTTCTCAGGAGTATGGTGATGAAAAAATCACCCTTAAATTTGCCCGCTGGCTATTTTGGCATTGTGCTTGGGATTATTGGGCTCGGTTTCGCCTGGCGCTTTGCCGCCACCATCTGGCCGGTTGGCGTGGTGCCCGCGACCACGCTTATTCTCCTCGCTATTGTGATTTGGGCAGTACTGATGGCCGCTTTTCTGATCCGTCTGCTGCGCCATCGCCACACCTTGCTGGAGGAGATCACTCACCCGCTCAAAAGCAGTTTTGTCAGTCTCGTCCCCGCCACCTCAATGTTAGTGGCAATCGGTATTGTCCCATGGTCTTATGCGCTGGCATTGGGGCTGTTCCTGGTGTCGGTTTGCGTGCAACTCACCTACGCGGCATGGCAAACGGCCGGGTTGTGGCGCGGCTCCCACCCAAAAGAAGCAACCACACCGGGCCTCTATTTGCCTACCGTTGCGAATAACTTTATTAGCGCCATGGCCTGCGGAGCACTGGGGTTTAATGATGTCGGAATGTTATTTCTCGGGGCCGGGATCTTTTCCTGGCTGAGCCTTGAGCCGACAATTTTGAGCCGGCTGCGCAATCTTGGCGAGATGCCGCCGGCGGTAAGAACCTCGCTCGGCATCCAGATGGCCCCTGCCTTTGTCGCCTGCAGTGCCTGGCTGAGCGTTAACGGCGGCGAGATCGATGTGTTTGCCAAATTGCTGTTTGGCTATGGCCTGCTGCAAATGCTGTTTACGATCAGGCTGATCCCCTGGTACAGCGCCCAACCGTTTAACCCCTCGTTCTGGAGTTTCTCTTTCGGCGTGGCTTCACTGGCATCGACCGCTATTAAGCTGGGACATGGCGCACCGGGCGGCGCGTTATACTGGATGTCATTCCCGCTCTTTATTGCTGCCAATCTGGTGATCGCGCTGTTGATGGTCAAAACCGCGCTGTTGCTGGTACAGGGAAAGTTAATCGTTCGCGCCTGAGGGGTTGAACACCCAGGGCGCAGACTATGCGCTCTGGTACTTTTTCACCAGCGTGGTGATATTGCGATCGCCCTCACGCGCCACACTGAAGCGATCGACGCTCTGCAAAATCAACATCAGCCCTCTGCCACTCTCAAGATCCAGCTCTTCATCGCTGCCGATTTTACGTTGCGCCTTATGCAGACTGGCGGCGGGAAACGCCAGGCCTGCGTCCATCAACTCCACCCGTACCCCCTGCTCCTCGCAATGGAAGTTCACGGTAAATGTTAGGCGGTGTTCAGCAGCCAGTGCATGGTGGATAACATTCGCTGCGGCCTCACACACGGCAAGATCGAGCGCAAAGCACCACGTCTCGTCGACCGGTAACAACGCCATATGATCCTGTAACCACGCCGCCAGCGGGCCAAGCGAGTCGGCAGATGCCGGGAGGGTAATTGAAGAGGGCATCACACTTATTTGCTCAGTTCGGCACGGGCCGCATCGCGGTCGGCGCAAATGCGAAAGACCCGATCCATGCGGGTCAGCGTAAACATATTGCGGATGCCCGGTTTCAACGCACACACAATCATTTCGCCTTTGCCATTCATCATTTTCAGTAGCGATACCAGCGTACCCAGGCAGCTACTGTCGATAAAATCGACCTGGGTAAAATCAATAATCAGCGCTTTGTGCTCGTTGGCCATCTCCTGTGACAAGATCTCCCTGAATGTTCCCGCCACGGAGGCATCGAGCCTTCTGACCACGGGCGTCATAATGTTCGCCTCAGGCAACCGTTCGATATCAATATTCATGCTACTCCCCTCTGCGCTCAATAATTAACAGTGACACATCATCCGTCATAGTGCGTTCCCCTTCACGGCCTTCGTTGCGCCACGCTGTCAGATGCTGACCAAAACGCGGCAGCAGATCTTCTACAGCGCACTCGCGTTGTTGTTGTAACCAGTTTTGCAGCCGGTTATCACCAAACTGCTCATCACCCGGCCCTTCGCACTCGGTAATGCCGTCGCTGAACAGGCACAAGCGCTCGTTTTCACGCAGCACAAACGCAGTATCCTCCCACTGCATATTTGCCAGCAGCCCCACCGGCGCGCCGCCGCTGCCGGTTTCGCGGATCGCGCCCTCGGGCGTAACAATAAACGGTGTCGGGTGTCCGGCCTGGCACAAGGTTCCAGAACCATCACGCGGATCAATAACCCCATACACCATAGTGAAATAGCTGACGATATCCGTTTCTTCATTGCAGAACCGGTCATTCAGTATGCTGACCACCCTGGCGGGCGAGGTGACGTTGCCCTGTTCGTCGAACAGGAAGCGCTCCACCACGCGGCCCTGCAAAAACTGGCGAGCCACAGCCAGCGATAACATGGCTGCGCTCACCCCGTGCCCGGCCACATCGACAAAATAGAAACCCAGATGATCGTCGAGCGGAAAAACATGAAAGATATCGCCGGAAACCCACGCCGACGGGAGAAACATCCAGTCGACAAAGTACCCCTGATAATGCAGCTGATGTGCAGGCAGAACCGACAACTGCAAACGCGCCGCAACCTGCATGTCCTGCTCTATCTGCGTCAGCGCCTCGCTGAGTCGCAAATTGTGCGCCGCCAGGCTGGCTTCCAGCGCCAGGATCCGCGCCCCGGCATGCAAGCGCGCGCGCAGTTCGCTCTGGTTCACTGGTTTACTGAGGAAGTCATCTACCCCGGCATCAAACCCTGCGGTAATGTCGTCAGCGCTTTCTCGCGCCGTCAGCAGGATCAGGTAAACATAGTGACCGTATTCAATGTCGCGGATCGCCCGGCACAGCGCCAGCCCATCCATCACCGGCATTTCCCAGTCGCTGATCACCATGCTGACGGGCGTATGCGTCATGATGGCAAGGGCATCTTCGCCATTCTCCGCTTCGCTCACCCGGTATCCCCACTGCGAAAGCAGGTTCACCAGTAAACGGCGGTAGACCAGCGAATCATCCACGATCAGTACGTGTTTTTGCTCCGGCATGATGGCTCCTAAAGCGGTAAAAACCAGATCACACTGACAGTCCCTTCACGGAATTTGGCGTTTCCGCCCCCGTGCCCCGGATATCGCGTCCCGGCATAGTTGCTGTACTGCACCGAAAACGAACCGGGTTTGTAGGTGGCATAACCAAAACTGTAGCTAAAGTCGCCATTCCACGGTTGCTGCTGACTGCTGTCCGGGAACCAGAATGCCGTAGCCCGGACGAAAAAATGCTGTTTCAGGGTGTAGCCACAGCCACCGAGCATGACATTTTTGTTTTCGCGCACGCTGTCGCTGTGCAGATCGTAATAACGCGGCACCCAGCTGTAGCCCAGCTGACAGGTGAGCGCATCGTCTTTATTGATCAGCAGCTTTTTCTCCAGCGGCGTCGGCAGCGAAAACTTATACGCCAGCGTTACCGCGCCCTGCTCAAAGTAGGTGTGGCGTTTATTACCCGTGGTCCAGATATGGTTATCGCCGTAGTTACCGTAAACCAGGCTAAACGTGTTGGGATGCCAGTCGTCATAGCCAAAGCTGTAACGAAAATCGGTGGTATAGCGGCTGGTGTCCCTCATCGGCAGCCGTGTGATCACATTGGCGAACCAGAAGCTGTACGGGGAGTATTGCAGGCTCAGATTGAGTGTCTGGTTATATTTCTTTTTCTGCGAAGCCGATTCTGAACTGTTCGGAATGGTGACGAGCTGCTGTTTCAGCCCCGAGTTAAAGCTCACTGTGCCGGTAAATTTTTTGTTGTTCCCGGCAAAGAGTCGCCCCCAACGGCTGTTCATCCCTCCTGCCGGGATCTGTTCCGCACTGTCATGCTGTGCAACATCACTGGGCTGATCTTTCCCCCAGGCCGGCGTCAGCAAGAGCACCATCGACGCCAGTAACACTTTTTCCCGCATTGCGTATTCCCTCAATTGGGTATCCAGCGCCCGGCGACATTATATTTTGCCATTAGCCATAACACCCCCAGTGCCGCTGCATGAATCAGGGTGTTGGTCAGCCATGCCTGGCGCCATAAATCGAAGGTGACAAACTGGCTGACGATCAGCACCACGTACACATGCAAAATAAAGGTATAAAGCGAGTGCTGGCCCAGCGGAATAAAGAACCACCCCGCAGCACGGTAAAGGGGCGTCCAGCAGCGGGTCAGCACCAGGTAGACGGTCACCATCAGGCTGATATCGTTCAGCACCCTCACCGGCCCAAGGCCATTTTTTGCCGCCCAGGTGTGATAGAAGGCATTAAAATGTTCCGGGGTGATCACCTGCAGCAAAAATACCGGCGGGATAAACGGGTTCGTGTGATTCTGCGCAACAAAGCCCAGCACCAGCGCCACGATCACCAGTGCCGCCACCAGGCATTTACCCGGCCCGGTGCGCGCCAGCGACAGCAACTCCTCTTTGTACCAGCCACAGCTCATGCCTATTACATAGATAAACTGCCAGGCCATTAACGGGAAGGCGAATTCAAACTCGGAGACCGTAACGCGCAGCGGCCAGATTTGCCACGCGCAATACACCGCCAGCGAGGCGGCAAGTAACCAAATAATTTTGCCCTTCATCAACAGGCCAAGAAACAGCGGGCTGAGCAACAGAAGGAAAATATATAGTCCGAGGATCTGCGTCTGATGTGGGCCAATCTGCAAAAAGAGCACGATATTAAACCATGTCTCACGAATTTGCGGGCTTGTGGGAAATAAAGACCATGCGTTACCAGAATAACGGTCGGTAAAATGCGTAACTTCAAAAGTGTTAATAAAATGGAGGTGTGACAGCAACAAAATTGAAAGTATGATGATGATATTAACCTGATATATTTTCCAGGCGCGTCGCCATAATCCCCATGAAATCGTCAATAACACCGCTTTCTGTAATCGGTTGCGGTTCAGCATGCCGATCATAAACCCGGAAAGAATCACAAAGCCTTCGGCCCCGGTGGTTAAGCCAAAACGCTCCCAGGTAAATATATTCAATACGGACATAATTTCCGTATGTGCGACCACCATCATCACCAGAGCCACCCCACGCATCATATCAATACGCAGATCGCGGCGGTCGACTGAGACATAGTGCCACGTTGTTTTTTCTCGGGTTTCTGGCACAACAGCAGGCGCAGACTGGCTTATCTCCATAGCGTAACGTTGCCCTGAAAAGCGTTGATGAGGTTTATATTTTAATAGCTTAGTTCAGCCCGTTCGGCAAAGAGAAAGGACGCTATAGCACTATAAAAATATATTCTTAAGCCATATGCAGCGTTTTTTCACCTTCACTTAAAGGAAAGTGTAGTCATTCTTGAAAGTTACAAGCGGGGTTCTACAATGACTTTAAAAGGTTTTTTTCGGCTATCAGAACTTCCCTGGCTTTATCTTTACAGCGCCTATTATTCGAATGTGAATAATTAACAGATCAGGATATCTGCCGTTATGGGTTTTTATTTTTCGAAATTTGAAGATCGTCGACCGCCGGAACCACTGACCACGCCACGCTGGGTGAAAATAACGTGGCAAATATTGGCTATTGCCGCGCTGGTACTCGGCGCAAACTATATTCGCTGGCGCTGGACAGAATCGCTGAATATGGATGCGTTATGGTATGCCATTCCGTTGATCGTTGCAGAAACACTGGCCTGGATTGGCACGGTGCTGTTTACCATCAATCTCTGGCAGGATAAAGACCCGCCGCAAAAAGCCCCGCCTGCTGATATTAACGACTGCCACCACGCGGAAGACGCCGTTGAGTCGAGGCCCGTGAAAGTCGACCTGTTTATTGCGACTTACTCCGAAGATGTGGAACTGGTCCGTTTGTCGATCCGCGATGCGCTGAAAATGGCTTATCCCTGCCCGCTGGATTACCGCATTCATGTGCTGGACGATGGACGGCGGCCCGAAATGAAAGCCGTCTGTGAGGAGGAAGGCGTTAACTACATCACCCGGCAAAACAATATGGGTTACAAAGCCGGAAACCTGCGTAATGGCCTGGAACAGACCGACGGCGACTTTGTGGTGATTTGCGATGCCGATACCCGTGTTTTTCCGACGCTGTTAAGCCACACACTGGGCTATTTTCGCGATCCGGATGTTGCCTGGGTGCAAACCCCGCAGTGGTTTTTCGATTTACCGGAAGGCGAACGCCTGCCGCGCTGGCTGGCAAGAAAAACCGGGAAAGCCGGTTTCGGGCTGGGCTGGGTGCTGGAAAAGGTCTGCGGCCCGGTGACCATCGGGCGTGATCCCTTTTTCAACGATCCGCGCATGTTTTACGATGTGATCCTGCGTCGTCGCAACTGGGCGAATGCGGCCTTTTGCTGCGGCGCCGCGTCTATTCATCGCCGCGAAGCCGTGATGCAGGCCGCGTTACGCAGCTATGTGTGGAATGTGGATGCCGAGATCGAACGCCATACCCGTGATATCCGTGACCCCGGCATGCGTGAAGCCCTGCAGGATGCGATGCGCCCACATGTGCTCTACGACACCGAGCTAACGCCGTATAAATTCCACGTATCTGAAGATATCTACACGTCGATTGTGCTGCACGGGGACGATGCGCGCCGCTGGCGTTCAGTGATGCATCCCCGTATTGAGTCCAAGATGTTATCGCCGCAGGATATGCTGACCTGGATGATCCAGCGGTTTAAGTATGCCGCCGGATCGCTGGATATTCTGTTCCATGACAACATCTTTTCCCGTCGCCGTTTTAAACTCTCACTGCCACAGACGCTGATGTATGCCACGACTTTCTGGTCCTATCTCGCCTGTGTCTGGAACACCGTCTTCCTGATCTCGCCAATCATTTACCTGTTTACCGGCATTCCGCCGGTGTCTGCGTGGTCAACGCCGTTTTACCTGCATTTTTTACCGTTTTTTATCGTCTCTGAGCTGGCGTTTATGTTTGGCACCTGGGGAATATCCGCCTGGGATGGACGGGCCTCTTACCTTGCTTTCTTCTCAATGAATTTGCGGGCGCTGGATACGGTGCTGCGTGGCGAGCAGATCAAGTTCCATGTCACGCCCAAGGAGCGGCAAACGGGTCGTTTTCTTTACCTGGTTAAACCGCAAATTGCCATTGTCGCGCTGACGCTGCTCGGCCTGCTGTGGGGCGGCATTCAGGTCGCGCGTGGACAGGTGGATGATCCCTCTGGCTATGTGATCAATATTTTCTGGGGCGGCGTGAACATCGCCGCCATGCTCCCGCTGATCCTCGCGGCCATGTGGACACCGCCTGATGAGGAGTCGCCGCAATGAAAATGCGCGATGCATTACTGAATGCCCGCAGCTATATCACCATCCTGCTCGGTTTTTTACTGGGCTTCGCCATTGTGGTGTGGGTAGAGCGCCAGATGCCGACCCGGGTGGAGAGCAGCACAGGGATGGTGCTGAGCAAAGCGTTTCCGCCGCTGCCCGCGCCACGGGAATTAACATTTAATGAAGCCGTCTGGGCGCGCGTCGCCTGGCAGTATTACGTGAATAACACCCAGCCTAATGGCCTGGCCAATGCGCGTGATGGTGAACCCTGGTTCAGTTTGTGGAGCACCGGCAGTTACCTTTTCGCCGCCATGGCTGCCCGGCAACTGGACATTATCACCGTTGATGAGTTTGACGAACGCGTGACCGCCGCGCTGTTCAGCCTCGGGCGATTACCGCTTAACCCGCAGGGCATCCCGGCCAGTTATTACCACGCAGATACGTTAAAAATCCTCGGGCACGCTGACAGCTCCGCCATCGGCATGGGCAGGTTGTTGATGGCACTGCAAAACCTGTTATGGCGCTACCCGCAGCACAGCGCTGAAATTCGCGATCTGTTCACCCTCTGGAACGCCAGCGCGCTGGTAACAAGCGGAGAAACCACGCGCGCCTCATTGCCGGTGCATCACTGGACGCTTGCCACCGACGAACCGCGAAACAGCTACGGTTACCGACTCTACGCCAGCAATACGCTGCGCCTGATTGGTGGCGAAGCGGGACTGGCGGTCACCAATCCCCCGGAAGGCCAGACGATGATCGATATCGACGGCATTATGGTTCCTGACGAAGGGTTACGCACCCCGTGGGGACGACAGCCGTCGCTCATCAGCCTGCCGTATCTGCTTACCGGGCTGGAGACGGGTTTTGATGCGCAAAGCGGTGAAATTGCCTGGCGCATTATGCAGATCCAGCAGCGTCGCAATAGCCTGCGCGTACGCAAACCGCCGATCAGTACCGATTACGCTGAACCCGCACCGGATTACGTGAACACTCTGCCGGACAGCCAGCCAGAGAACCGCCCCGGCAGCAGTACCGCGCCGCCGGAACAGAGCGCCATCACCTCCACGCGCTCAGCATTTGCCTGGTATGCCCTGTTTCGCAACCCGTGGAGTGAAGCCCTGCGTGAACAGGTGGTCACGCTTCAGGTTCCCGGTAAGGGATGGCAGCGCGGCCTCAACCTCAATAACAGTGTGAATAACGTAATCGATGCGGATACCAACGCCGTCGTTCTGGAGAGTCTTTCGTTTATCGCGCACGGGCAGATGCTGTGCCTTGGCTGTATGACTGGCCCTGTCCGCACAACCCCAGCAGGAGCAACACCATGAAGTTGAAATGTTTGACGCTTTTTCGCCGCTGGGCTGGCATTGTCGCGCTCTGGCTGGTGGTAACCGGCGCACAGGCCGCATCAGGATTGCCAGCATCTGACTATCCGGCTCGTCACGGGGATCTGACGAAACAGGAGATGCAGATCGCGAAAAACGCGTGGCAGTACTTTGTCGCCAACTATCAACCCACTACCGGGCTGGTGAATGCGGTGAACAAATACCCCTCCACTACAATGTGGGACAGCGCCTCTTATCTGGCGGCGCTGACGGCGGCGCGGGAACTGGGTATCATCGATAAAGCCGAATTTGATCGGCGGTTCATTAAGTTTCTTGCCACTCTCAATACCATTCAGTTATTCCGCAATGAGCTGCCAAACAAAGCCTATAACACCATTACGGCACAGAAAGTGGACTACCTGAACAAACCCGGCGAGATTGGCTACTCGGCGCTGGATATTGGCCGTATGCTGATGTGGCTGAAAATCATCAAAGAACGCTACCCGGAATATGGCAACGGCATTGATAACGTGGTGCTGCGCTGGGATTTCAGCCATGTGATTGACGGGTGCGGCACGCTGTATGGTTCCTACCTGGAAAACGGTCAGCCGAAATATGTGCAGGAAGGACGACTGGGTTACGAAGAATATGCCTCGGCAGGGTACCAGTTATGGGGGTTCAACACCTGCCAGGCCAGCCGCCCGCAACCCTATGACCTGGCAGATATTTACTGCGTGCTGGTGCCCTATGACTCACGCGACTCGCGCAAAACCTTCCAGCATAACTATGTAGTGACCGAATCCTACCTGCTGTACGGGCTGGAAATGGGTTTTGACAAAGCCAGCGACCACAGCAATGACAATAACTTCTCGCACCCGTGGATGAAAAACTTCGCCGACAGGGTCTATCAGGCGCAGGAGAACCGCTACACCATTACCGGTGTGCTCACCGCCCGCTCTGAGCATCAGCTCGATAAAGCCCCTTACTTTGTCTATGACACCGTATTCAGCGACGGCTTTAACTGGAACACCATTACCGATAAAGGCCAGTACGTACCGGAAACGTCTGCAGTCTCACTGAAAGCGGCGCTGGGAATGTGGGTGCTGTGGGACTCGCCCTACACCGATCGCCTGCTAAAAGCCATCGAGAACGCCAACGAAGAAGGCAAAGGCTACTACGAGGGGCTGTACGAAAACGGCAGCGGGCCAATTAAAGAGTTCACCGCCAATAATAACGGCATCATGCTGGAAGCCCTGATGTTTAAAAAACAGGGCAAACTGCTGCGCTTTAACACCGAAAACCCGAAAGACACCGCGTTTGCGCCATCGTTATGGGAGAAAAAGCTGGTCGATCTGTTTGAAGAGAACAACACCAAACGCAACCGCCCTTTCCTCGCTGCAACGCCCGGGGTGAAAAGCTGGTGTGAGCAGACCGGCACCGCGCTGCGTACCCCATCAAGTTGCCAGGCATGCCAGTGCGCATCCTGTAAAGAAGATGAGCCTGTGAAATTACCTGCGGTGGCGGCCTCATGCTTAAAACAGTAAGTCGCAAAGGGGGGGTTGCGCTGCTGTGCCTTTTCATCGCAGCGCTGACGCTGTTTGCGCTGTGGCGAAATGATGGCGCGGGCTGGCGCTGGCTAACCAAAGGTGGGTGGAACACCACTGCGCGTATTACGCCCCTGACGCCGCAGGAGCGTGAATGGGCGCAAGTTGCCTGGCGCTATTTCGTTAATAATACCCAGCCGCAAACCGGGCTGGTTAACGGCAGCGACACGCAGCCCCGTGCCACGCTATGGCAAATGGGCGATACGCTGATTGCCCTGCTGGCGGCACGGGAACTGGCGCTTATCGACGAGGAAACGTTCGATCACCGCCTGACGCAGATCCTCGGCACGCTGAACCGGCTGGCGCTCTCCGACACCCGCACGCCAGGCCGCCTCTACTCCACGCAGAATGCCACGCTGGTGGATTTTGCCGGCAATCCACAACGCAACGGCTGGTCAGCACGGGATATGGCGCGACTGCTGTTGGCGTTAAGACTGGTCAGCGAATGGGCGCCGCAGTATCAGGAGTATCTCGACAAGATTGTGCTGCGCTGGAATTTTTGCCCGGTGATCGATACGCACGGCGAACTGTGGTCCTCCTCCCTCCAGAATGGCGCCCCGGTGCTGCGCGAAGAGTTAAGACTGGGCGAAAGTGAATATGCGGCCAGCGCCTTTCGTTTGTGGGGCTTTGCGCCGGAAAAAGCGTTCGCACCGCCCTCGCGCAATGTCATTATTTACCGTCGCGCGCTGGCAGTCGACGCCCGCGACCCGCGCACCACCTGGCAACCTTCCACCCTCTCCACCCTGCCTTACATGCTGCCGGGGCTGGAGTTTGGCTGGCAACTGCCAGGGGTGGAGAGCGAGGTCCGCAATGCGATCCGTGATCGCGCCAGGCTGGTATGGCAAACCCAGCAAACCCGCTGGGAGCAGGAGAAAGTCCTCACTGCGCGCGCCGATTATGCCCTGACACAGGCCCCATGGCATGTTGAAGACACCGTTTGGGGCAACGGTTACGCCTGGAACACACTCGGCGCGGACGGCAAGTACTATCCACGGCTGGCGCAGGTTTCCACCAAAGCGGTGTTTGCTCTGTGGGTGCTGTGGGATGATCCCTTTACCGACGCCCTGATGCGGGTAACACAACGTGCGAACGATCCACAACACGGCTGGTACGAAGGCCGGGTCGAAGCCACTGGCGATGTTAACCGCACAGTGACCCTGTCCACCAACGCGATGATCCTCGAAACGCTGTTCTACAAGGCTCATGGCGGCCCACTGTTTCAACACGGGATTATCGAAAACGACAGCTACTTCACCCTGCGGGCAACCGATGTCTTCAACGCACCGGGACTCTGCTTACCCGGCGAACCCCGGATGGAGAAGAAAAAATGAAATTTTATCGCGATCTCTTTGAGGCCAGCCTGAGCCGGGTTTTCCCTCAGGATGATAAGAAGCCGTTTTTTAACGCCTTTTATCAGGCATTCGTCACCATGTCGCCGGAAACCGAGCGCCATTTCTTACTCGGCAACGCCGAACAGGGTCGCCAGCTCATCTTTAAAAGTTTTTTTGCCATGCTGGCCGTCGATGGCTCGCTATTTGTCCCCGATTTTCTGGAAAAACTGGCACGCGACCAAAGCGACAGCGGCTTGCACCTGCCGCCCCGCTTCTTTGCCCTCTGGCGGCAGGCCATGCTCGACACGGTACGGCAGCGCGACCCACAGTGCGATGAGGAGATCCTTACCGCCTGGGCAATGGCTATCGCCCCCGGGCTGGAGTATCTGCGACGGCAGGCGGAATTGCACTATCAGGCCGGGGCACAATCATGACCTCCGCCTCCCGGATCGACATCAACCTGCTCCCCGTCGCGGTGATGCTGTATGACGCCGACGAAAAACTGGTGGCATGGAATGAGAAAATCGCCGCGTTTTACCCGGCGATAGCGCCACATTTACGCTCCGGCACCACCCTGGAGGCGCTGGCGGGACACTTTATCGATAGCGCGTTCAATACTGAACCGGCGCGACGCCAGGCGCTGAAAGAGACGGTGCTCGGTAACTGCCGGCTCGACAATCACTACGAAGTCCGGGTCACCGGGGAGCAGCGACTGTTTGTTCAGCACCGCCGACTGCCCGATGGCGGCATTATCAGCCTGCACACGGATATTTCACACTTTGATATGGCGCAGCGCTCGCGCCAGGATCTGCACGCCGATTTTTTACTGGCTGCCGAATCCATTCATATTGGTATCTGGGACTGGCAGGTCTCACCGGATCTTTTACAAGTCAGCGACACGCTATTATCGCTGGTGGGCCAGCCACGTGAAAACTGGCAATACAGCGCCAGCAGCATGTTGCAACGGGTGCACCCCGACGATCGCCCCAGGCTAATGAAGGCCGTCCTGCGCTCACGGGCGCACCATTTCCCGGTGTTTGAGTGTGAAATCCGTATTCGCCATCCACAGGATGCGTGGCGCTGGATGCTGTTATCCGGCCAGGTGACGACCCTGAGTCTGAACGGTGCAATGGAACGGGTTATTGGCACCTTGCAGGACATTAACCGCCGCAAAGAAGCCGAACTGATAGCCATTGAAGCCGCGAATGCCGCTCGCCAGGCCAATGAGGCGAAAAGCGCGTTCCTGGCGAATATGAGCCATGAGATCCGCACGCCCATGAACGGCATACTGGGCATGACGCAACTCTGCCTTGAAACGCAACTCAATACCGAACAGCGCGAATACCTGACGCTGGTAATGAGTTCCGCCCAGGCTCTGCTGCACATCATTAATGACATTCTCGACTTTTCAAAAATTGAAGCCGGGAAAATCCTCCTCAATGACGAAGCGCTGGAGATCCGCCCTTTTATTCAGTCATTGATCCGCCCGCATATGCCTGCCGCCAGCGAGAAAGGGGTTGAACTGCTGGTCGATATTGCCCCCACGTTACCGGACGTCGTGCGGGTGGATAGCATCCGTTTGCGCCAGATCCTCACCAACCTGATCAGCAATGCGCTGAAATTTACTCACCAGGGTGAAGTGTTGCTTAGCATCGACCCCACAGACGCAGGCCGGAGCTGGCGTTTTCGGGTACGCGACAGCGGTATTGGTATTCCGCCGGAGAAACAAAAACTGATTTTCGAAGCCTTCAGCCAGGCAGACAGCTCCACCACGCGCCGTTACGGTGGAACCGGGCTGGGGCTGACCATCTCCTCCAGACTGGTGGCGATGATGGGCGGCAACCTGACCGTTAGCAGCACGCCGGGTGCCGGGAGCGAGTTTGCTTTCACTCTGCCGCTGGAAGGCTTACCTGAAAACGAGATGACGGCTACAGAAGCGCTGAAATTTCACGGGGAGCGGGTGTTAGTCGTTGATGACAACGGCACCAATCTGCGTTTGCTGGAGGCCAAGCTGACCAGCATGGGCCTGACGCCCGTTTGTATTAATAAACCGCTGGAAGCGCTGGCGCTGGCGGCGCAAAGCCCGCCTTTCCCGCTCATTCTGCTGGATGCGCAAATGCCGGATATGGATGGCATCTCGTTGGCGCTGGAGCTGTCAGTGCTACCCGAAGCCAGCCATAGCCGCATTATCATGCTCAGTTCGATGAACCGCCACTTCGACAGAAATATGCTCAAGCGTATTGGCATTTCTCACTACCTGCACAAGCCGGTGGATCACAGTGAGTTACACCAGGCCATCGCGTCGTTGCTGCACCCGGTCGTCTCCGTACCTGCTGCCCGCACGGTTATCGACACGCCTGCTTACCCCAGCGTGCCGCATCAGGCGCTGCGCATTTTGCTGGCGGAAGACAACCTGGTAAACCAGAAACTGGCGAACCGGTTGCTGGAACAGCTCGGCCACCATTGTCATATCGTCGATGACGGCAGCGCCGCGCTCGCCTGCTGGCATGAAAGCCACTGGGATATGATCCTGATGGATCTGCAAATGCCAGGCATGGACGGTGAAACCGCCATTCGCCTGCTGCGCGACGAGGAACACCAGCGCGGCTTAACACCGCAACGGGTCGTGGCGATGACCGCCCATGCCATGCAGGGTGACAAAGAGCGCTGCCTGGCGCTGGGTTTTGATGGCTATATCGCAAAACCCGTCACCCGCGACGCGCTGGCCGCCGAATTGAACCGCGTTGCCGGTGAGCCCCCAGCCCCGCCTGCGGATTTGATTGATGGGCTACCGGAGGAGACCGCGCTGTTACAGCAACTGGGCGGCGATCAGCAATTTATGAACGAACTGCTCACCATTTTTGGCAGCGGGCTGTTGAGTCTCTCGCAGTGTATTGAGCAGGCGGTCAGCAGCCGGGATCGCGAAGCCCTGCGCCGCGACGCGCATAAACTGCGGGGCGAAGCGATTGCGCTGGGGTTTACCCGCCTGAGTGAAGTGCTGCAGGAACTGGAAACGCAGGCGCAGAGTCTGGATGAACAGGCACTCGCCACTCTGTTAAGCCAGTTTCTACAGGAGCGCCAGCGTGCAGCCGGCTGGCTGCAACATCGGGAGGATATCTCATGAAAGGTTACGTTGTCACGTTGTTATTCGCCTTTTCGGCCCTTGCCGGGGCGACACCCACGCCGGTGAGCTGGTCACTGGCTGGCAACTGGCGGGTGCATGACGCCAACGATGGCACGTTTAATGGCGACACGGACCGCACCACCGACTGGCGCACGCTTGCCGTTCCGGCCAACTGGTACAGCGCCGGGTATGATCACCAGGGGGCAATGTGGTATCGCCATGAATTCACCCTGCCCGCGCTTGAAGCAGATACGCTGGCAACGCTGGTGTTTGATGGGGTGGATTATTACGCCGACGTTTCCCTGAATGGTCAGCACCTGACACGCCACGAAGGGTATTTCCAGCGCTTCGCGGTCGATGTTACGGACAGCGTGCGTCACCGTAACCATCTGGCTGTGCGCGTCGACAGCCCGTTTGAAGATCCGAAAACCCTCTGGCCTTTGCATAAGGCCCTGATAAAAGGTGTGCTTAACCAGCATGATACCCGGCCGGGCGGCGCATGGTCGCCACAGGGCCAGGATGCGAACTCTGGCGGCATCTGGGCACCGGTGCGCCTGCATCTGAGCCGGGGTGCGGTCATCGATGAAGTGATTTTGCGCCCGGACTGGCAAAACGGGCTGCAAAAACCGGCGTTACGTGCCGAAATCCGCTACCGGACAAAAAGCACCCGTCCCGCCACGCTGCGGCTGAAAGCCGATCCCGCGAATTTCTACGGGCAATCATACCAACTTGAACAGCCCGTGACGCTGGAAGCCAGTAATGGCAAAACCCAGAGCCTCACGGTCACGCTGCCCATGGACGGCGCCAGACTCTGGTGGCCGGCAAGCCTAGGTAAGGCAAATTTATACCAGGTGCGTGCCCGGCTGACCGACAACGAAGGCGTGATGGACAGTGCCACCCGCCGCACCGGGCTGCGCAAAGTGGATGAGCAGCCGGACAACAAGGGCTGGCTAATCAACGATAAGCGGCTGTTTATTAAAGGCACTAATTACATTGGCTCCCCATGGCTCAGCAGCATGACGGCCGAGAAATACCGCCGCGACCTGCGTCTGGTGCTGGCCATGAACGCGAATGCGATCCGCGTTCATGGCCATGTGGCGAACCGTGAACTCTACCAGGTCGCCGATGAGCTGGGACTGATGCTGTGGCAGGATGTGCCATTGCAATGGGGCTATGATGACAGCGCCGCCTTTACCGACAACGCGGTGCGGCAAACCCGCGAAATGGTAGAACAGTTCGGCAATGCGCCCTCCATTATTGTGTGGGGTGGGCATAACGAACCCCCGTGGAACTCACCGTGGATGGAGAAGCGTTTCCCCGACTGGCATAAGGGGTTGAATCGAACGCTGACGGAACGGGTAGCGGATACGCTTGCAGAAGACAATACGCGGATCGTTCATCGTTTTTCTGCGGTGGAAGAGCATTACTGGCAGGGCTGGTATTTTGGCGTCATGCGTGACCTGCTGGCACCGGCGAAAACCGGCATCATTACGGAATTCGGCGCGCAGGCGCTTCCGCAACTCGCCACGCTTGAAAAAATCATTCCACCTGCGTCACGCTGGCCCGCGACCACCGCGGCCGACGATCCCGGCTGGGTTATCTGGAAGTACCATAATTTTCAGCCTTTCCAGACGTTTAAGTTCGCCCATATCCCGCGCGGCAATACAATGGAAGAGTTTATTCACAATACTCAGCACTACCAGGCACAACTGGTGGCAATGGCGGCAGAGAGTTACCGTCGCCAGCGTTACCAGCCGGTCACCGCCTTGTTCCAGTTTATGTTTGTTGAAACCTGGCCTTCCATCAACTGGGGGGTAGTGGATTACCTGCGCCAGCCAAAAGAAGGCTACTACGCCCTGCAAAAGGCCTATCAGCCGTTGCTCCCCTCAATTGAACCTGTGAGCGCTGAGTGGCGAAGCGGGCAACCCGCGACCCTGCGCCTGTGGGCAATTAACGACACCGAAACCCCCTGCACCGACTGCACGCTGAAATGGCAGGTTACGCAGCAGGATCAGACGCTGGTGGCGGAGCAAAAGCAGCTTACCGTGGAGGCTGACAGTGGGGTAACGGTCGCCGAGGTGTCCGCCACGCCCCAGGGGACAGGAGACGTTGAAGTGACCTATCAGATTATCGACGCGCAAGGGAAAGTACGCGGAGAAAATACGTGGCAAACCCCGGTGGTCACCCCGCAACAGTGACAGGCAACGCGCCAGGCCACCAGGCCTGGCGCGCCTCCATTTACGGACGGCGGAACAGCGCGATGCTGCGCCCTTCCAGTTCAAAATCCTTCTCTTTGGTGATAACAATTCCGCGTTTTGCCGTATCGGCGGTGGTTAACTCCAGCACCCAGCCACCTTCGCCAAACTGCGGAATGCGGAAGGGAACGGTGCCTTCGAAGGGGTTAAACAACATCAGCACGTCGTGCCAGATGCCCGGTTCAGTTTGCAGGTCTGGCCGGCCAATATAGACGCCCAGTGTGGTGCCTTCATCCCACTGTTCCGGTAGCTGCTCGCCACCGCCCGCGTTGTACCAGCGGATCACCATGCCATCGCGCCAGTTTTCCCGGCGCAGCAGCGGTTGCGATGCGCGCAACGCAATCAACTGCCGGGTAAACGCCATCAACTGTTCACCCTGCCCTTGCAGCGCATCCCAGTTGATCCACGAGATCTCATTGTCCTGGCAGTAACCGTTGTTATTACCCTGCTGGCTACGGCCGAATTCATCTCCGGCCAGCAGCATCGGGCTACCGTGGGAAAAGAGCAGCGTGGCGAGGAAGTTACGTTTTTGCCGCTCGCGCACCGTATTGATGCCTTCATCGTCGGTGACGCCTTCAGCACCATAGTTGTAAGAGCGGTTGTCATTGTGACCGTCGTTATTGTCCTCGCCGTTGGCGTCGTTGTGTTTCTCGTTGTACGACACCAGGTCATTCAGTGTAAAACCGTCATGCGCGGTGATGAAGTTGACGCTCGCCCACGGGCGACGCCCGCGCTGATCGTATAAATCGCCGGAGCCGAGCAAACGGGCAGCAAAATCGGTCGAGACGTTATCGCCCTTCCAGTATTCCCGCAGCGTGTCACGGTATTTGTCGTTCCACTCCGCCCAGCCAGGCGGAAAACCGCCGACCTGATAACCGCCAGGGCCGATATCCCAGGGTTCACCAATCAGTTTCAGCTTCGACAGTACCGGATCCTGCGTCATTGCATCAAAAAAGCCGCCGCGCTGGTCGAACCCTTCCGGCTCGCGGCCAAGGATCGTACCCAGGTCGAAGCGAAAGCCGTCGACGTGCATGGATTCGGCCCAGTAACGCAGAGAATCCATCACCATTTGCAATACGCGCGGATGGGAGGTGTTGACGGTATTGCCCGTGCCGGTGTCATTGATGTAGTAGCGATGCTGATCCGGCAACGTGCGGTAGTACGAGAAATTATCGATGCCTTTAAACGACAGAGTTGGCCCCAGTTCATTGCCTTCCGCCGTGTGGTTGTAAACCACATCGAGGATCACCTCGATGCCGGCGTCATGATACGCCCGCACCATATCGCGGAAACCCTGAATACCCCGCGGCCCGTAATAACGTGTGGCCGGCGCAAAAAAGCCGAGCGTGTTATACCCCCAGAAATTGCGCAGGCCTTTGTCGAGCAGGTGCTGATCGTCCGGGAACCAGTGCACGGGCAACAGTTCCACCGAAGTGATGCCGAGGCTTTTGATGTAATTTACCGAAGCGGCGTGCCCCATCCCCTCAAATGTGCCGCGCAGTTCTGGCGGCACAGCAGGGTTAAGCTGGGTAAAGCCTTTTACATGGGTTTCGTAGAACACCGCGTGTGGCCAGGCGATGGCGGGCCGCCCTTGATCCTGCCAGTCAAAGGCCTGCGGATCGATGACCCGACACTTAGGGGTAAACGGCGCGCTGTCCTGCTCGTCAAAGGTCAAATCTTTATCTTCGTGCCCCAGATCGTAAGCATAATGCGCAGCATTCCACGCGATATCGCCCACAATCTCACGCGCATACGGGTCGAGCAGCAGTTTGTTTGGGTTAAAACGATGCCCATTTTCCGGATCAAATGGACCGTGCACCCGGTAGCCATAGAGTGCGCCAGGCTGCAGACCAGGCACATAGCCATGCCAGATCTCATGCGTATTTTCCGGCAGATCCAGGCGGGCTATCTCCTCTTTTCCGCTGGGATCGTACAAACAGAGTTCCACACGCTGCGCGTGCGCTGAAAAAAGCGCGAAATTAACACCCTCGCCATCGAAATTAGCGCCGAGTTGCTGCCCTTGCCCTGCCGTAATATAAAAGCGTTTACCGTCAGACATAGATTCCTCTTTATCGCCTGTAATGCTGTACCAGACATAACGATTGCGAATCGCACCCTTTTCTTTTAAGCACTTACCAGTACTGCGAAGGTAAAACCACCGACAGATCGCAGCCGGACGTTATCCGTTAAAAAAATCGTCTCATCGCTTAGTATGTCCCGGTAATGACGATTCGCCAGTTCGGCAGGTAAACCAATGTTTGCCCCCGTCAGGCTGCCCTGCAGTGCGCCGAACAGCAAACGTGGCGCCAGCACAATCAGCGCGTCCTGGTCGTCAACGCGGGCGAAGGCGATAATATTGTCTGACTGCTCGCCCGAGGCATGCAGCGGCACATACGCCCCACGGCGAAACAGCGACGGCAGGCGCTGGCGTAAATGCAGCAGTCGATAGATAAAAAACTGCTTTAGCTGCCCGCTCGACCAGCCTTCCTGCGACTGGGGTTCTGCCTGCTCATCCGCCATCAACAACTGCTCCAACCCGGCGTAATCCGGCATGAGGCGGTTGTCGGGATCAACCAGGCTGAAATTGAGCGCTTCACTCCCCTGGTAAATATCCGGCACGCCAGGCGCCGTTAATTTGATGACCGTTTGCGTCAGGCTGTTGACCAGCCCGGCGAGGATAAACGGCTGCAGGGATGTGACAAAATCCTGCAAAAATGCACTGTTGTCCGGCGACAACAAATGGCGCGTGTAGTCGAGCACCGCCTGCTCGTAGGCATCGTTGGTGTCGATCCAGTCGGTACGCTGTTTCGCTTCGCGCAGCGCTTTTTCTACAAAAGCCACAAAGCGCTCTTCCAGCGCCTGCAAGCCTGCGACATCATCAGCCTGCAACTCAACCGGCCAGACACCTGCCAGTGCCTGATAAATCATCCATGCCACCGCTGGCCGGGGCGCGGGGCCATCATTAAGCAGGACCACTTTCGACTGGTTCATCTGTTGCCAGCGCGCCACGGCCTCTGCCCAGCGTTCAGGTGCTTCGGTGAGCGTATAGAGTCGCGCCCTTGCATCTTCTCCACGCTTGGTGTCGTGGGTCGACGTGCCCGATAGCGCATCCGGCTGGTGTTCAAGCCGCTGTTTCATCTCGGCATGGAAACGGTTAAGCGAAAAGGTACGGGGCAACGGCTCCGCGCCCACCTCGTTAAGCGCCAGATCCATGTTCTGGCGGAAAAACAGCGTATCTTCGACCGATTTGGCCATCAGCGGCCCGGTCAGCTGTTGAAAACGCGTGCGAAAGCACGCCGCCTCACGCACCGCATTGTGTGCTATTTCACCCCGTAAAATGCGGGTAATAAAATCGAGCGCCTGCGCATCAGGGGCGTGCGGGCCGCGTTGAATGCTGGCGACCACCTTGCGCAGCAAGTCGTTGTCGGCGGCGGGCAGTCCCTGTTCAGTTCCATAGGTGCGATACACCGGAAAGGCGATCAGCAGCTCACGTAAGGCCTCATGCACCGCCTCATGCGGCGGCACCGGGATCTCGGTCAGGGCAATCGCCTGTGCCAGCGCCAGTAACGTGGTGAATTCACCGCGAAAATTGCGCTCCACCATCAGCAGCTTTGCCGCACGCAGTTCAGCGTGCATATCCACTTTTCGGCCCAGTTGCGCGTGCCAGGCATCGCGTAAGCGGTCAACGTTCTCATCGTCGACCAGCACATCGGACAGCGCAGCAATAAATTCATACCCGGTGGTGCCGGCCACCGGCCAGTCGGCAGGTATCTGTTCGCCTTTGCCGAGAATTTTTTCCACCGTCAGGTAGCAATCCGGGCCAACCTGCTGGCGCAGCCGCGTGAGATAGCCCTGCGGGTCGGCCAGCCCATCAATATGGTCTATACGTAAGCCATCTACCGCTCCGCTGTGGACCAGTTCAAGGATCAGCGCATGGGTATCTGCAAAAACGCGCTCATCCTCTACCCGTACCCCGACCAGCCCGGTGATTTCAAAAAAACGCCGGTACGAGAGCGCATTTGGGGCATCGCGCCAGCTCATCAGCCGCCAGGGTTGGCGATCGTGTAGGGCAGCCAGTTGCGCCTTGTCGTTCAGCCCCAGAATCGACTGCGCGTCACCCTGCCAGGTTCCTTCCGCCAGCGGATAAAAGTTGTCGTAGTAAGTGAGCGCAGGCTGGCCAGTCACCGGATCGGCCTGTACCGACAGTTCGCCGTTTTCCAGCACGGTAGCAAAATCATCGCCCAGAAACGGCAGAGTCAGACGCTGTGACCAGTCGATGTCGAAGTGGTGGGCATAAGCGCTTTTTTCGCCGTGGGCAATGACGTCGCGCCACCAGGCATTGTCCAGCGATGCAGCCATATGGTTCGGTACAATGTCCAGAATCAGCCCCAGCCCGGCGGCTTTTAAGGCCTGAACCATACGATCAAAACCTTCACGCCCGCCCAGCGTGGGATCGAGTTCATTGGCATCGGTCACATCGTAACCGTGCGTTGATCCGGGTGTCGCGGTGAATACTGGTGAGGCATAAAGATGGCTGATGCCCAACAATTTCAGATAGGGAACCAGCGCCGCCGCGCCATCAAAGGTCATGCCATTACGAAACTGTAAACGGTAAGTCGCGGTTGGCGTTTTCATTGTGCTTCTCCCTTTTCCAGACGTACCACAAACGCATTCGGCAGCAGCTCATGCTGTTTATCAGGCCAGGCCGCCAGCGTCTGGCCCGGCAGATCCGGCAGCGGTTGCGCCGTTTCGCCAATATTGAATGCCAGCGACAACGTGCCCTGCGGGAAGCGCCAGCGGACGGCCACATAGCCCGGCGCAGTCGCCAGCACGTCGCCGCTCTGCCCCTGCGCGCTGGCCAGCAGCGGCACCACATATTGTTGCCTCAGCGCCAGCCACTCACGGGTACGTGTTAGCCAGTCATGCCCTACGGGCTGGTGGAGTTTCTCCCAGTCCAGTTGCGAGCGGGTAAAGGTATCGAGGGCATTGGGATCGGGCACGGCTTCGTCGCTGTGCCCGGCATGCCCCTGAAACTCCTTCGCACGTCCTTCCCGCACTGCGCGGGCCAAATCGCCGTGAAAATCGGTAAAAAACAGGAAGGGGCGCGTCTCGCCATACTCTTCGCCCATAAACAGCAACGGAATGTGCGGCGAAAACAGCAACGCGGCGAGCAGAACGCGGGTCCGTGCCTCGCCCGCCAGCGTGATCAGCCTGTCGCCCTGCGCGCGGTTACCGGTCTGATCGTGGTTCTGGATAAAATCGACAAACGCCACTGGCGGCTGGTTACGGCTGTCGACGCCGCGGGATTTCCCGTTCGACGGGGCGACTTCGCCCTGGAAAGCAAAACCGCCGCTGAGCGCGCGAGCCAGCCAGACCTCGGGTTGATCGGCAAAATCCTGGTAATAGGCGTGGGTTTCGCCGGTTGCCATCACGTGAGCCGCATTATGCACATCATCGTTCCACTCGGCGGTAAACAACGGAACCGATCCGTCTGGCGCTCGCGGATGCAGGTCAATGATATTGCGGCAATCTTCGGTGGTCAGATGGACGGGACGATCGGTAATGTGCTGGCGAATGCGGCGGGCAATTTCCTCCAGCACTGGCGGTTGCGCGCTGTCCTGAATCTGGTCGATAGCGTCAAAGCGCAGGCCGTCAAGGTGGAACTCGGTAAGCCAGTAGAGCGGCGCTTCAACGATATACCGCCGTACCGCATCCACATCATAGGCAATGCCCGCTCCCCAGGGCGTATGCCGTTCGGGGTGGAAAAAGTCCGGTGACAGCGTCGGCAAATAGTTGCCTTCCGGCCCGAAGTGGTTGAGCACAATGTCCAGCACCACTGAAAGCCCGTAACCGTGTGCCGCATCGATAAAGGCTTTAAAATCATCCGGCGTGCCATAGGCCGAATGCGGCGCATAGAGTAAGACGCCGTCATAACCCCAGCCACGGTTGCCGCCAAACTGCGACACAGGCATCACTTCGATCATGGTAATGCCGAGTTCAGCGAGGTACGGCAGTTTCGCAATGGCAGAGCGAAATGTTCCCTGAGGCGTAAATGTGCCGATGTGCAGTTCGTAAATCACCGACGCTTCCCACGGACGGCCCTGCCAGTGGGCGTGTTGCCAGCGGTAATGTTCGGGATCAACCACCACAGAGGGGCCATTGACGTCGGAAGACTGCGCGCGGGACGCCGGATCGGCGATCGTTGTCCCGTCTTCAAGCATAAATTGATATTCCGTGCCTGCAGCGACATTATCGACAGTCAGATCAAACCAACCGTTTTCACTGCGCTGCATGGGATGTGTACCAGACGGTAACACCACGCTGACATGTTGTTGCCCACTGGCCCAGACCCGAAAACGTACGCTACCCCCGGCAACGTACTCCGCACCCCAGCTTTTACTGAATGATTTCGAGCCCATGCAATTACCTCTCCACGATGTCACGAAGAACAATCATAGACGATAATTCGCCAGGCCTAAGGCAAACAGCCCGATGGCATCGCGCACACCGGGCTGGATAAGGGTTATTACTGCTGTTTCTTTTCGGCGGCTTCGACGTCGCGATACCAGCGCGGGTGATGTTTCCTGGCCCAACGACGGCTCACTTTCCCTTCGATCATGCCGGTAATGGAGCCTTTTACCCAGAAGGCCATATACATATGTACCAGGATGGCCAGCATCAGTACGATGGCGGAAGTGGCATGCGCCAGCAGGCTCCAGCGAACGAGCCAGAGGGGGAAATTGTGGGCAAACAACGGCCGCCAGATGATCACCCCTGTCGCCAGCAGCACGGAAATCATGCTCATAATGGTCCAGAACATCATTTTTTGTCCGGCGTTATATTTCCCGACGTCCGCGACTTTATGCTCATTGCCCTTCAGCACCTCGACAATGCCTTTGATCCACGGCAGATCCTGGCGGTCGGGAATGTTGTGATGCACGAAGCGCACAAACATCACCATCAGGATAAGGAAGATCGCCACGCCGAAAAAGGGGTGCAGGATCCGCCCCATCTGCGGCGTGCCGAAGGTTTGCGTCAGCCACTGTAACGACGGGAAAAAGAGCGCCAGACCGGATAACGCCACCAGAAAGAAGCACATCACCACCGTCCAGTGGCATGCGCGATCGATAAATTTGGTGCGCAGGATCTTGCGGTTACTCATGATCGCTCTCCTCGTCGTCATCCGTCTCTTTATTCGGCCCAATGCCGATATAGTGGAACAGCAACCCGGCAAACGTGGCGACAAACCCTGCAGCAGAGAGCGGTTTCAGGATCCCTTTCCACAGGTTTACCGGCACATCTATCTTCGGATCGGCAGGCAGATTGTGGTACAGCGCTGGCTGGTCGGCATGGTGCAGCACATACATCACATGTGTGCCGCCGACGCCCTGCGGGTTGTAGAGTCCTGCCTGGCGGTAGCCACGCGCCTGTAACTGCGCCACGCGGGCTTCACCCCGTTCCAGCATTTCTGCTTTGGTACCAAAATGGATGGCGCCCGTCGGGCAAGTTTTTACACAGGCTGGCTCCTGACCTACGCTGACGCGATCAACGCACAGGGTGCATTTGTACACCCGGTTATCCTGCGGATTAAGACGCGGAATAGTAAACGGGCACCCGGCAATGCAGTAACCGCAGCCAATGCAGTGCTCTGACTGAAAGTCCACAATGCCGTTGGCGTACTGCACAATCGCGCCAGCGGAGGGGCAGGCTTTCAGGCAGCCGGGTTCCGCACAGTGCATACAGCCATCTTTGCGGATCAGCCACTCCAGCTTGTCGTAGTGCGTGGTTTCACTGAAACGCATCACCGTCCAGGATTTGGCACTCAGATCCAGCGGGTTGTCATAAACTCCGGCACAGTGGCCGACGTCATCGCGAATGTCGTTCCATTCGGAACAGGCCACCTGGCAGCCTTTACAGCCAATGCAGGTGGTCACGTCGATCAGTTTGGCGACCTCAGCACGGAAGTCACGCGCCTGCGGTGGCGGGGTCAGCCCGTTGGTGGCCGAGCGCTGGATAATGTCTTGTGATTGCATGGACATAACAGGGTTTCCTTACACCTTCTCGACATTGACTAAAAACGCTTTGTATTCCGGCGTTTGTGAGTTGGCATCGCCAACGGAGGGGGTCAGCGTGTTGGCGAGAAAGCCTTTGCGCGTCGCACCTTCAAACCCCCAGTGGCACGGAATGCCGATGGTATTCACCGGGTGTCCGTCGATGGTCAGCGTTTGCAGACGTTTAGTGACCACCGCTTTGGCTTTGATAAAACCGCGTTTGGACATCACTTTGACGGTATCGCCCGCCACAATGCCCTTCTCCTGCGCCAGGGCTTCGCCGATCTCAATAAACTGATCCGGCTGCGCAATGGCGTTTAAGCGGGCATGCTTTGTCCAGTGGCGGAATAGCTCAGTAATGGAGTACGTGGTCGCCACATAGGGGAAGGCATCCGCTTTGCCCATGTTTGCCATGTCATCAGGGAAAATGCGCGCCACCGGGCTGGAGATCACCGCCGGGTGCAGCGGGTTGGTCCCGATCGGCGACTCGATCGGTTCGTAGTGCTCCGGGAACGGGCCATCGTTCATTTTGTCGATTGAGAACAGACGCGCCACCCCTTCCGGGTTCATGATAAAAGGCCCGACCTGGCTGTCTGGCGCGGCCTGGCTGTAATCGGCGACGTCCATACCCGCCCAGCGCTGACCGTCCCAGTGCAACAGCGCACGTTTGCTGTCCCAGGGTTTACCTGACGGATCGGCAGAGGCGCGGTTGTAGAGGATGCGGCGGTTGGCAGGCCATGACCAGGCCCAGCCGGGCGTACACCCCAGTCCATACGGATCGCTGTTGTCGCGGTTCGCCATCTGATTGCCGCGCTCGGTCCAGCTTCCGCAGTAAACCCAGCAAAAGCTGCTGGTGGAGCCGTCATCGCGCAACTGTGCGAAGCTGCTGAGCTGCTCGCCTTTTTTGGCAATCAGCACGCCTTTGTCGTCGTAAAGATCGCGCAGCGCGCGGCCATTGGCTTCGCGGGCAATTTCTTCCGGGTGCGGATCGCGCGGGTCGTGATAATCCCAGCGCATATTGAGCAGCGGTGCCGGGTTTGCGCCGCCTTCTTGCTGGTATAGCTCACGCAGGCGCATAAACAGGCGACCGAGGATTTTGCCATCGTGTAATGCTTCACCTGGTGGTTCCGCCGCTGCCCAGTGCCACTGCAACCAGCGCCCGGAGTTGGCAATAGAGCCATCTTCTTCCGCAAAGCAGGATGACGGCAAACGGAACACTTCCGTCTGGATCTCCGCCGGGTTGACGTCGTTCATCTCACCGTGGTTCTGCCAGAAGTTGGAAGACTCCGTAACCAGCGGATCGATCACCACCATGTATTTCAGTTTTGCCAGTGCGCGGGAAGATTTGTTCTTATCCGGGAAGGCGGCCAGCGGGTTAAAACCCTGCACAATGTATCCATTGATCTTCCCTTCCAGCATCAGTTCCGCCTGGGTCATCACATCGTACAAACGGTCCCATTTCGGCAGCCAGTCATAGCCCCAATTGTTCTGCGCGGTGGCATTGTCGCCCCAAAAACTCTTCATCAAGCTGACAAAGAATTTCGGCGTATTCTGCCAGTAGTTAACCTCATTCACACCGAGTGAAGGCGGCGTGATTTGCGAGATATAGGTCTGGTAGTCGGGCTGTTTTTCCGACGGCAGCGGCATATAGCCGGGCAGATTGGTGGAGAGTAACCCGAGATCGGTATAGCCCTGAATATTGGAGTGGCCGCGCAAGGCATTGACCCCACCGCCCGCCATGCCGATGTTGCCCAGCAGGAGCTGGAGCATGCCTGCGGCGCGGATGATTTGCGCCCCGGCGGAGTGATGCGTCCAGCCCAGCGCATAGAGAATAGTGGCAGTGCGATCCGGTACACTGGTCGATGCCAGCAGGCGGCAAACATGGGTGAAATCTTTCACGCTGGTGCCGCACAAGCGGCTGACCATTTCTGGCGTGTAACGCGCCACGTGGGCTTTCAGCAGGTTCCACACACAGCGCGGGTGGCTGAGTGTCTCATCACGGAGCGCGTTACCCTGGGCATCCAGTTGGTAGAACCAGCTCGATTTGTCGTACTGACGTTTGGTTTTGTCGTAGCCGCTGAACAGCCCTTCATCAAAGGCGTAATCATCACGGATGATCAGGCTGGCATTGGTATAGTGACGCACATACTGGTGCTGGATTTGGTCATGCTCAATCAGATAGCGGATCGCACCCAGCAGGAATGCCGTGTCGGAGCCGGCACGGATCGGCGCATAGAAATCGGCCACCGCCGCGCTGCGGTTGAAGCGCGGGTCAACCACCACCACCGTGGCGTTATTTTTGGTTTGGGCTTCAACCACCCACTTAAAGCCCACCGGATGCGCTTCAGCCGCATTGCCGCCCATGATCAGCACTACGTTGGCGTTTTTAATATCCACCCAGTTGTTGGTCATCGCCCCGCGACCAAACGTCGGTGCCAGTGCGGAAACCGTCGGACCGTGGCATAACCGCGCCTGACAGTCGATAGCAACCATCCCCAGCGCGCGGGTGAATTTACCATCCAGAATGCCGGTTTCATTACTGGCCGCAGAGGAGCACAGCATCCCGGTGGTGGCCCAACGATTGACCGTTACGCCCTGTGCATTTTTTTCAATAAAATTGGCATCGCGGTCGGCTTTCATTAAGCGAGCAATACGTTCAATAGCATCGTCCCAGCTTATTCGTTGCCATTTATCCGATCCTGGCGCGCGATATTCCGGATACAGCAGACGATTCTCACTGTGAATATAATCGAGAACCCCTGCGCCTTTTGGACACAATGAACCCCGGCTGACAGGATGATCGGCATCGCCTTCAATATGGTAAATACTTTCGCGGACATTTTTGGCATTGTCGCCAAGACTGTACATCAGCATGCCGCAGCCCACTGAGCAGTAAGTACAGTTATTTCGCGTCTCTTTTGCTTTTAAAAGTTTGTATTGACGAGTTTCCGCTTGCGCGGAAAAAGATGATAAAAAACCGAGGGATGCGACAGTTGTTCCTGCCATACCGCCCGCACAGATGCGAAAAAACTGCCTCCGGCTGAGATCCATTTAACCTCCAGCTTAAACTTAAGACATGAAAAGGGACGGAGATTATAGGGATATTTTTATAACTTAACCATTATCCATTTATGGTTATTTTTGCGGGTAATTCTGGGCAGATTGTTATTTAACTAAAGTTAGCGGCAGAGGATCTTCTCTGCCGGTTTATTAATGAGTCGCGTTAAATATGGCGCTGCCAATACGGGCAATGGCGTCATTACTTTCGGCGAGGGTGGCGTGGGTATTCGTTATATAAATACTTACGATACGAGGACTCTTTTTCCCGGGCCAGACAATACTGATAATCGACCGCGAACCGTAATCCCCGGCACCGGTTTTATCGCCTATCACCCAGCCTGCGGGCAGCACTTTGCGCAACAGCGGGTTGGCCACTTTATCTTCACGCATCCATTGCACCAGTTGTGCGCGCGAAAGGGGTGTTAACACGTCTCCCAGCGCCAGTTTTTGCAACGTCTGGCTTACGGCGATCGGCGTGGTGGTATCGCGCATATCCCCTGGAATTGCGCTATTTAAAGTAGGCTCATTGCGGTCCAGCCGCGTGACACTGTCACCCAACTGCGCCATATAGCGGGTGAATGCTGCTGGCCCCCCTACCTTTTTCGCGACAAGATTGGCCGCGGTATTATCGCTTTCGCTAACGGCAGCGCGACATAATTGCTGCCAGCTCATGCTCGCTGGCGCAACATATTTGCTGGTCACCGGCGAGTAGGTCACCAGTTCGCTCTGGGTAAAGTGGGTGGTATCCTGCAGGGTCAGTTCGCCGTGATCGACTTTGCTGAGCAGCATCCCGCACAACAGCGCTTTATGGGTGCTGTTAAGCGGGAAACGCTCATTACCGCGATAACTCACCGTTTCGCCGCTGCCGGTATCTACCACGGCAATGCCAATACGTGCGTCGAGGCGCGCCTCTTGCAGGCGGGCAACCGCCGTCAGCGTCGCCGTATCAATATTGGCGGCACTGACCGGCAAGGTGCTCGCCAGGCACAGAGCACAGAATAATTTCTTCGGGAAAAACATAGGTATAATCCTTTATCAGGCTAACGACATCACAAATGGGCAGCATGGTTAACTCCGCAGTAGTGTACAGACGTTTCGGTGAACCGCTGATGACTTTGCAGTATGAGCATAGCGAACTGGGATCACTGGCAGCGGGCAATATTCGCGTAAAAATGCGGTTTGCTCCGGTCAATGCCTCGGATTTGATCCCGGTAACCGGGGCGTACCGTCACCGCATTACCCTGCCCGCCACCGCTGGTTATGAAGGGGTTGGCGTGGTAACTGAGGCGTCTGGCGACGCGGTAGCGTTATTGGGTCAGCGGGTATTGCCTTTGCGCGGCCAGGGCACCTGGCAGCAGTACGTCGATTGCCCGGCCGCGTTCGCCGTTGCGGTGCCGACGGATATTGATGATAGCCTCGCGGCCAGAGCCTGGATCAACCCGATGGCAGCGCTGCTGATGCTTCAGCACTTTCCGCCTGCGGGCAAACAGGTTGTTGTGACGGCTGCGGGCTCCGACTGTGCTGGTTTTCTGGCCCAGTGGGCCAGGCTTAGCGGCGCAACACGGGTTACCGGAATTTACCGCTCAGCCATACATGCCGACAGGCTGGCTGCCAACGGGATCACACCACTGGCCGATACCGCGACCGATGCCATAGAACAGACCGCCCGCGATGCAGAGGTGGTATATGACGCTACTGGCGGCGCGCTGGCGGCGTTACTGCTTAGCGCCATGCCGCGGCACGGGCAATTTGTCAGTTACGGGTTGCTTTCCGGGCAGCCGTTCATTCTCCGCCAGGGTCAGCCTGCCGTGCACTGGTTTCACATCCGTAATTACCTTGATACCCTGCCTGCCGCCGCCTGGCAGCAGGCATTTGGCACGATCTGGGCGCGCTTACGTCATAGCCCCTGCGCCGGTGTGTCGCTGTTTGGCCTGCCGCAGTGGCAGGATGCCGTGCGGTTCTACCAGACAGCGGGCAGAACCACCCGGCCCGTGTTGGCAATGGATTAAGACCGACAGGCGAAGCAGACCCGCACTTTAATGCGGTGATTCAATAAATTGCCCGGTTCGGAGATCGAGCCTGAAATCGCGCGCATCGTACGGTGGATCCCAGTCGCCCGAACCATAAACGATACCCTCTTTAATCCGGTGTACGCCTACACAATCGTAACCACACTGTGGCGATTTCCAGACGATGCCACGCTGCACGTTGATCAGGAAAACATACTCAAAGGTGGCAACGAGGAAATCATCCGTCAGCGTTTCAAGGTACTCCGGCACCGGGCAAAGTTGTGACACGTAATCCTGCAGAAACCAGGATGTGGTGCGCTGAGAAGCAATATCGAACAGGTGCACATGTTGCCCGCAAATGAAGGCCACCTTTCGGTCATTGCTCAGGGTATGGCTGAAACACTGAACCAACAGGAAACCTAACTCATCCACCCCTACATACACATGCAGTAACGCCTCCACGCGATTGCCGTTGCAGACCACCACCTTGCGCCGCAGTGCGCCACGCTCACCACAGGGGTTAACCTCAAGTACCACGAGTTCGTTGGCAGGCGGCCATTCGAGATCATCCCTGTTGATGTAATCCCCCGACACGTAGTCGGAATGATCGAGGATAAGAAACCAGGCGCGGTATGTCATAACGGCAATCTCCATGAGCAACTCTGCGGCAAGCATAGCGGTGAGTTCTGCCACAGACAATGACTGTCGTTTCAGTGCCACCGCAGACAGGTTTTGCCATACTGACAACATAAAAACGGAGGAACCATGCTGATTGCCCAACTGAGTGATATTCACGCCACAGCCGGTAATGATAACCTGCAGCGTTTGCGTCAGGCCGTTGACTGGCTTATCTCTCTGCAACCCGACATGGTTGTGCTGACGGGCGATCTCACCGATGACGGCTGGCATGAGGGTTACCTGGCGATCGCCACGGAGTTACGGCGCCTATCCTGCCCGACGCGGATCTTGCCGGGCAACGCCGACGACAAACAGGTGATGTGTGCCGCACTGCCTGACTTTGCGCACCGCCGGCCAACCGACGCGCTGCATTTTAGCGAGGTGGTGGCTGGCGTGCCGCTGATTGGCGTAGACGTTACCGTCTCCGGAGAGAGCGGCGGCGATATTCGCCCGCACCTCGCCTGGCTTGAAACCGCGCTCGCGGCTTACCCGCAACCGGCAGTGATCTTTTTGCATCAGCACCTTTTCACGAGCGGTATTACGCCGATCGACAGCGCCATCTGCCTGGGTGCAGAGGCCTTATTCCCCCTCTTCTCGCGGCTGGCGTTTCCGCCGCTGGCGCTGTGTAGTGGACATGTGCACCGCACTGCCAGCGCGGTGGTTGCCGGCGTTCCGGCATTGATTTGCGGATCAATTTGCCCGGCTAACCCGCTGCTGCTCGAGGATCGCCCTGTACCACCCGTGACCGATCCGGTCACCCTGATGATCCATGACGTATGCAACGGGGAACGTGTCAGCCATGTTGTCGCCCTGCAGGCTCAGGCCTCGCCTTCCCAGTAATCTACCCCTGGCCCGCGAAAATCCACCCGGCGAAAATCGTCCTGGCCCTCCGTGCGGGCGCGGGCGAGAAATTTGTTCGCATCCGGGTATTCGCAGATCTCCGGGCTTTCCATGGTACTGATCGAAATGTAACGCAGCGGGTGATCCGACGTATTAATGATCTGATGAGGCCAGTCTGTACCCGGCGGGATGCAAATCACATCCCCCTCCTTAATGGGCCGTTGTTCATCACCAATACGCAGCGTGCCAGTGCCATTGAGCACAATAAACATCTCTTCCTGGGCATGGTGCAAATGAAACGGACACCCGCGTTTGCCAGGCGGCAGCGTATCGACAGAGGCGCCCAGTTTACCGGCGGCCGTGCCTTTGGTGAGCGATCCCCATTGCGTTGTGTACAACGTTGGGCGCTCAAAGGTCTCCAGTGCTATTTCGTTGAAATTATGGATCACAAAGGGAGGCTGAGTTGTGTTGGTCATAAACGGTTCCTGTAAGCGGGTTCACCCTTCAGTATTGAAATGCCCTTATCGGCCTGTCAATTTTCTGCCCATTAGGGGATTGTCTGCGTGCAGCTGGCACCCGTAACGCAAACTATTCTGACGGGCTCGCCGTTATCAAACCTGCCTGGCTGTACATCTTTCGCTTTGCTGTCCTATCCTTGAACAATAAAAGTAAAATATTCTGCTGAGGTCACACGGTTCCGGTAGTCAGAGTGATACTGTTGCTTATATATTTGGAAAACTTATACAAAAGTACACGGGTGTGCGAGGTAGCGAATGTATTCTTTTGTGGCCAGACAGGCGATATTTGATAAGCAATTAAACACCGTCGGTTACGAACTCCTTTTCAGGGACAGTATGGATAACCGTTTTCCGGATGTTTCTGCTGAGCAGGCTACCACCCAGTTAATTGAGGAGCAGTTTCTCAGCGCCCCGGTCGGGCGCAAAAATGATAACAGCACCGTATATGTCAACTTCCCCTACCAATTATTAGTAGAAGGTCTGGCGGAAACGCTGCCGAAAAATCGCGTTGTCATTGAGATCCTTGAAAACGCAGAACCTGACCGCAAGCTGCTGGAAACCGTAAAACGCCTGCATAACCAAGGTTTTCGCGTGGCGCTGGATGATTTTACCCCCGGCAGCGACTGGGAAAAATTCATGCCTTATGTCGACGTGATTAAATTTGATATAAGGCAAACCTCGTCAGAGGAGATTGGGCTTTATATTCGCCAAAACCGCGACGCATTACGTCACACCATTTTTCTGGCGGAAAAAGTCGAAACCTACGAGGAGTTTGAAACCTATAAGAAATTAGGATTCAACCTTTTTCAGGGCTATTTTTTCAGCAAGCCGATTGTCACTAAGCGAAATAAACTGGTGCAAAACCGTGCATTCGCGCTGAAATTGATGCAGGAAGTTAACGTCGAATCGCCTAATTTAAATAAAATTGAAGATCTTTTAAAACGCGACGTTTCCCTTTCCTTCAAAATTATGCGTTACGCGCAGAATATTCTCTATAACACACGCGGTATCACCGGGTTTCGCAACCAGTCGTTGCGCGACATTGTGCTCTATCTCGGCATGGGCGAAATGCGCCGTTTTGTGCTCATGGCCTGTCTGACCTCCTTTGAGGAAGTGTCGAATACTGAAATTTATTATCTGAGCCTTATCCGGGCAAAATTCTGCGAACGCGTGGCGGCGCAAACCCTGAGCAGCAAAGTGGTGAATGACGCCTTTATGGTCGGGCTTTTCTCTCTGCTGGATGTGATCCTCGGCCTGCCGCTGGATGAGCTTCTGGAACAAATCACCGTTGCGCCGGATGTGGAAAAAGCGCTGCAGAGTGAGAGCGGTAAACTTTATCCGATCCTGCAGCTGGCGCGGCTCTATGAACTGCGGATGTGGGACGAGGCGAACAACGTGGCGGAAGGAATCGGTTTACCGCCCGCCGAGATTGGCGAATTGATGAATCAGGCCGCAAGATGGGCCGATGAGTTGCCGATTACCGTTTCTCGTTAATTCCGGTACGGGATATTTCTGGCGCAGGAATCCGCTTTTTCTGCGCCAGGACATTACATATTGAAACAATATTTCAATAGACTTAAATACATTTCCATTACATTCCAGCCTTTCTTTATCCCCTTAATTCAAATTGATTTTCTGCTATGTGCCGTTGCACATAATTCACGTCGTAATGTGATTAAGATCAGATAAAAACATCAATATTTTCCCAATTATTGCCGTTATTAATAATACCTTTCTTTGTATAGCGTAGGACTATGAAAAAAATAGCGCAGGCCACTGTTCTGACCAAATTGCTCGTCGGCTTCTCCATCCTGATTGTGATGATGTTGCTGTTGGGCGTAGTGTCAATTTATCAACTCAACTCCAGCAATCATCGTATTGATCAATTCCGTGAAAACCGCCTTCCCGGCGTGCGATACACCCTCGAAATGCGAGGTGTCTTGTCGGAGATGCGTTTGCAGCAGATCCAGTACATTACTTCCACGACGACCGAATCTCGCGAGCAACATCGCGGCGAATTACTGCAAAACCAGGCTATCTTCCTCAATGCACAGCAGCAGTACGCCAAAACCTCTGCCGATGCCCCCCAGGAGATGCGCGCGCTGTTTGCCACCGTGGTCGATAACTTCAAAAACTTTGTCGACGTGAACGCCAAAGTGATTGATGCCGTTAGCAGCGGAAATACCGACGAGGCTTCTAAAATCAGCGGTGCGGTGTCAGCAAAATACCGTACTCAGTTGATGAAAGATCTGGCAACGCTGGTGGATCTGGAACTGGCTTTAGGTGATAAAGCCAGCGCTGAATCGCAAGCGGACTATAACCAGTCGTTATACATGTTGACAGGTTTACTGCTGTTGGCTCTGATCGCCACCGGTATGATCGCCCTGTTTATTTCGCGTAATCTCTCCCGTCAGTTAGGCGGTGAACCGGCGTATGCCGTGTCGATCATGAAGGAGATTGCCGCCGGAAACCTGAGCGCGAATGTCGATCTCCGCGATAATGATAGCCAGAGCCTGCTGGCAACCATCAAGTTTATGAACAGCCAGCTGGCGGAAATTATCAACGGGATTATCAACGGCAGCGAATCCATTTCCCATGCTGCCAGCGAAATCGCCGAAGGCAACAATGATTTGTCGCAGCGCACAGAGGAGCAAGCGGCTTCGCTGGTGCAAACCTCGTCGAACATGCAGCAAATCACAGAAAATGTGAAGAGCAATGCCGAGAACGCGCGCAAAGCCAGCGACCTGGCTCGCCAGACATCGCAAACGGCAGTGAAAGGTGGCAAAGAAGTCCACGACATGCTGAAGCGTATGCATGAAATCTCGGACAGTTCGCAAAAAATCGTCGACATTATCTCCGTCATTGAAGGCATTGCATTCCAGACCAATATCCTCGCCCTTAACGCCGCAGTGGAAGCCGCGCGCGCCGGGGAACAGGGCAAAGGTTTTGCGGTGGTGGCAGGCGAAGTACGTAACCTTGCGCAGAAAAGTGCAGATGCGGCAAAAGAGATCAAGCAGTTGATTGAAGGGACGGTTGAGAAAATCACCGACGGTTCACGTTTTGCCGACACCGCCAGCCGTGCGATGGAAGACATTGTCACCTCGGTGAATAAGGTGACGGACATCGTGGCGGAAATCTCTGCTGCCTCCACCGAACAGCATCAGGGTATTAAGGAGATTAGCGTCGCTATTGATCAAATGGATCAGGTGACACAGCAGAACGCCACGCTGGTGGAGCAAGCGGCTGTCGCTGCCCAGTCCATGACTGAGCAGAGCGAAATCCTGCGCGATTCTGTGCGCTTCTTCCAGCTGGCGCGTTAACCCGCACGCTGCGCTGTCACACCCGCCCGGCTTGTTATGGGCTGGGTGTGGCAGCACGGCGCAAGCCTTTCACGAGGCCAGGATAACAGCTCGCCTGGCAATCACCGACCTGTTTACCTCGCTTGCGGCAGTGCGTACAGGGCCTGGCGTCGGTTTTTTACGGGCTTTTAGAGTGAAGATGAGTTACGCGCAGGCCGGCTGATGAGTGTGCTGAATGAGTGGACACAACCTTTTAAAGGGTTGTGCCTTTATTATCCGGGACATCGTCACATCCCGGATGTGTTTGCGGGCATTTATCAGCTTTATTCAACAAGCGCGCTGACTATTGCAGTTGGGCGCGTTCCAGACCATAAGCGCTGTCATACGTTCCCGGTGCAGTTTGCTGCAATAACATCACGCGGTTCCAGCTATTGATAATGGCAATCGCGAAGGTCAGTTCAGAGAGTTCAACCTCACTAAAATGTTCACGTACCTCACGGTAAAGCGTGTCTGTCACGCCGTGTTCCGACGGGCGTGTTAACGATTCGGTCAGTGCCAGCGCCGCACGCTCTTTGGCAGTAAACAGGGGGGATTCGCGCCACACGGCAAGATGATACAGGCGTAACTCGCGCTCACCGTGGATCCTGGCCTGTTTCACATGCATATCCAGGCAGAATGTGCAGCCATTAAGCTGTGAGGCGCGGATATCAACCAGATCTTTAATGCTGCTGTCGAGGCTGCTGTCGTGCGATGCCTGGCTGGCGTCGCTCAGGGATTTGATCAGTGCCGGAGCCAGTTGGAAAATATTGATGCGGTTGCTCATAGTTATTTACCTCGTTTATTGATTCGACAGCGGCTATATTACGTTCTTATGGCGTAGTAGAAAGACGCAAAAAGCAGGAATTTAGGTAGGACATGAAGCCGGGATATAAAGCGATTTATGAGCAATATCGCCACAGCATTAGCAGTGGTTTACTGAAACCCGGCGATAAAGTACCTTCGGTGAGGGTGTTAGCCACTGAACTGGGCGTGGCACGCAAAACGGTTGAAACAGCATGGGCGATCCTGGTGGGTGAAGGCTATCTGGTGAGCCAGGGCGCACGCGGTACGCGGGTCAATCCGGATCTGGTTATCGCCCGCGCAGCCCCTGCACCTTTGCCAGCGTCCGTTTCAGGCATAGCGCCAGGCGTAGCCGACAGTTTTGCCGATCGGGAGGGATTTCTCCGCCTCGGCATCCCCTCACTGGATGCTTTCCCCTATAAGAAATGGCTGCTGCTCTGCGGTAAAGCGGTACGCTCTATGTCTCCAGAAGAAATGATCAATCCGCCGCTGATGGGTTACGGCCCGCTGCGGGAAGCCATTGCCCAGTACCTGACGGTTTCACGCGGGGTGAATTGCTCAGCGGAACAGGTGTTTATTACCAGCGGATATAATAATAACCTGCGGCTGATCCTCAACACACTGGGCACAGCAGACGATAAAGTACTGTTTGAAGATCCCGGGTTTTATTTTGGCCAGCAAACACTGAAGCGTATTGCCCGCAACCTTCATTTTGTGCCGGTCGATGATCAGGGTGTGAATGTGGACTTTTTACAGCGCTATCACCGCGATGCACGTTTTCTTTTTGTGACACCGTCACATCAAAGCCCACTTGCCGTTACACTCACTTTGCCACGCAAGCAACAGTTGCTGGCGTGGGCACAGCGCCACCATAGCTGGATTATTGAAGATGATTATGACGGCGAATTTCATTACACCCGTAAAGTGTTACCGGCGCTGAAAAGCCTCGATACGCAGGATCGGGTCATTTATATGGGCACATTCAGCAAAACTGTGATGCCTGCGTTACGCATCAGTTACCTTGTGCTGCCCCGCGCAACGCTGGCGCAGTTTCGTGAAACGGGCGGGTTAACGGAAAGTGGCCAGCCCGTGCTGACGCAAAAAATCCTCACCGCATTTCTCAGTGAAGGCCATTTTTATAAGCATTTGAAAAGGATGCGACCGCTCTACTCTCAGCGCAGAGATATGATGCTGGCCGCGCTGGAGCAAGTTTACCCTCAGCTTTTTAGCATAGAAGTGAGCGATGGCGGGATGCACGTTATTGCTTTTTTGCGCACCAGTACTGAAGACGTGCGGCTGGCGCAAATATGGCAACGCCATCAGTTACAGGTGAGCGCGCTGTCACCCTGGTATAACCAGAATAGTAAGCGCTACGGATTAATTATGGGCTATACCAATGTGCGTTCGCGGGAAGAAGTTGTCGCCCTGTTACAGCGCCCGGCGCAGGAAACGCGGGCGCTGTTGAGCACGTAAATACGTTACGGCAAACTGCTGACCAGGGACAAATCCCACGCAGTAGCGAGAAGAGATAAGCTGACAACCAGGGTCACAACTAACGAAACCGTTTTATCTGACTTTTCCATCGCATGTCCCTCTGTATGGTGGGTATCGCCATTAGACAGGGTAAATCTTAATGATTCCTTACTCTCTCTTTGTCAGTTTAGGTCAGCTGGTAGTTTTTGCCTGGTGTCATTTTGTGCGGAAGGACGTCGGCATCATTCATTTGCAACAAATCAATCTCGATGGCATTGCAAATGGCATCCAGCGGCAGGTCGTTATCCTCCTCACCGAAGGGATCTTCCAGCTCTTCCGCCAGCGTGTCCAGCGAGATAAAGGTGTAGGAGATCAATACCGAGATAAACGGTGTCATGTAGTGCAAATCCACCACCAACGCGAACGGCAGCATAATGCAAAACAGGTAGACCGTGCGGTGCAGGATCAGCGAATACGCGAACGGCAACGGTGTGGTGAAAATGCGCTCACAACCGGAGAGCACCGCCGACATATCATGCAAACGCTGTGTAATGCTGTGAAACAGGATGTCCGACAGCGCGCCCTGCGCACGGCGTTCACCCAACCACTCTGCCATTAACAACAGAATGCGGTTCGCCGGAGAATGGGCATTCACCACGTTGTGAAGATCCTGTGGCGTAAGGTATTTCGCCAGGACGTCACCCTGCGGTTTTCGCCGCAGCGTCATTCTCAGACAGTGTGCAAACGCGATTTGCAGGCGGATAAAATGCGCCAGGCCCGCGTCATTTGGCAACGTTGTTTTTACTTCACGCAGTAATGACCGCGAGGCAATCATCAGCTGGCCCCATAACAAACGCGCTTCGCTGTAACGGGCAAAACAGGCGTTATTGCGAAAACCGAGAAAGATAGCGATTGCCACACCGAGAATACTGAACGGTGCCACCGTCAGTTTGATGCCCAGCGAGGTATACCAGGGCAACATCAGCACGACGGCAATCGACAGCAGAAAATTCATCAACAGTCGGGAAGCGATTTTGGGGAGCACTGAGCCGTGCCAGACGAAGAGACGAGAAAGCCAGTGTTGTTCAGGTCGGACAATCATTTTGCATCATAAGGAAATGGGAAACGGCACTATTAAACGTGATCGCAATCACGGTTGCAAGGTTGCTAATAAATTGTGACGGAAATATGCCCTACTAAACCGAGTACTGGCGCAGAGGTTACTGAAACCTGTTATACAACTATCTATAAGTATGTTGTAACTAACGCGCTACACCTTGTCTCTTAACCCTTTCCTGTTCGTGCTTGTACCCGCGTTCGGGGATAAAAAAACCCGGCCGTAGCCGGGTTTTATCGATGAAACGTATTCAGCTGGCTATCAGCACAGCGGTTTTACCGCCGCGCGCATACCCTGGCGCAGGATAGCATCCAGGTCGAGCGTCACCTGCTCCACCAGTCCGCTGACTTGTGTCAGATCCTGTTCCCAGTGTTCGCTGACCGAAAGCACGGATTTGACCAGTTCGCTGGTGCTGATTTGACGATCGCCATGCTGGCTCCACAGCAGTTGGAAACGTTCGATCCAGTGCGCGTCATCCTGCACCGGATAGGTTTCGCCGTTGCGCTCGCCGCGATAAAAAGCAATCAAGGCGGCCAGAGCAAATGTCAGGCGTGACGGCAGTTTACCGTGGTTCTGCTGGCCTGCCAGCAGTTGCGGCAGGATACGGGTGCGGAACTTGGTCATGCCATTCAGCGCAATAGAGAGCAGCTGGTGTTTGATGTACGGGTTGCGAAAACGCCCGGTTACAGCGCTGGCGAATGACTCCAGTTCATCGCGCGGCAGATCCAGCACCGGAATGATCTCTTCATAGATGGCTTTCTCAACAAACGCGCAAATTTCGCTGTCGTTCATCGCTTCGCCCACGGTGTCCAGCCCCGCCTGCCACGCCACCGGCACCAGCGCGGTGTGCGCACCATTAAGGATGGCAACCTTACGTTCTTTATAAGGCTTGATATCGTCAACAATCAGAACGTTCAGCGCCAGCTTGTCGAGACGCAGTTCAGAAGCCAGTGATTTAGGGCCCTGGATCACAAACAGATAGAAGTGTTCAGCGGTGTCGAGGAAGTTATCTTTATATCCCAGCTCCGCTTCCAGTTTTGCCACTTCATCACGCGGGTAGCCGGTCACGATGCGGTCGACCAGCGTGGAGCAGAAAGCGTTCGCCGTGTCGATCCACTGGATGAAATCATTGCCCAGCGCCCACTCTTGCGCGTAGCGCAGCACCAGTTCACGCAGGGCTTCGCCATTGTAATCAATCAGTTCACAAGGAATGATCACCCAGCCTTTATCGGCTGCGCCAGAGAAGTGGCTGAAGCGTTCATAAAGCAGGCGGGTCAGTTTTGCCGGGTAGCTGACGGCCGGGGCATCGGCAAATTTGTCGCCCGCATGGTAGCTGATACCCGCTTCAGTGGTGTTCGAGAACACAAAGCGGATGTCCGGATTGTGCGCCAGTTTCAGAAACTCATCATATTGCGTGTAAACACTGATTTCGCGGTTCACCGAGCGGATCACGCGGGCATCGCTAACGGCTTCGCCCTGCTCGTTCAGACCACGAATAATGGTGGTGTACAGACCATCCTGGGTACTGAGGGACGGCGGGAAATCACTCTGGATTGGCCTAACCACCACCACACCGGCGTTAAGGTCGGTGTGCTCGTTCAGCAGATCGATTTGCCAGTCGACAAAAGCGCGCAAAAAATTTCCTTCGCCGAACTGAATAATACGTTCAGGGTATTCAGCGCCGGGAAAATTGCGACGGTTTAATGTGTTCACAGTGGGTTCCTTTTTTGATTAGTCATACAACCTTTGAAGATTGGTGTAATAACTTACCAGACTTTTCGACCATGGAACCCTGTTTTGATCAAAATGAGACGTCTTATTGACCGCCGTTATATGAACTTGTAAAAAATTGTCGTAGCCGTCACATTTCCGTCCGGCATCAGGGCGTAACGCGGGATCTCCCCCACCCGTTGCCAGCCACATTGCGCATAGAAGTTTTCAGCCCCGCTACCGGTGGCAGTATCCAGCACCAGTACGCTTTTACCGTGGGCCCGGGCTTCCGTTTCCAGCGCATCCATTAGTTGTCGGGCCAGCCCCTGACGACGGGCTTTTTCATGGACTAAAAGCTTGGAGACATCGGCGCGATGCGGCTGGTTTTCTGGTTGTTCGAGCACCACCTGTACCGTGCCGACGATCCCGCCGGTATCATCTTCTGCCACCAGCACAATTCGCTCGCCACGCGCGACGCTGGCCGCCACGCCGGACCAGAATTGAAGGGATTTTTCACGCGATAAGGGATGCATAAAACTGACAGAAGCGCCGCCGGAAACACAATTTTCCAGCACCTCGCACAAGTTGTTGATGTGCAGAGAGAGACGATTGCCCGAAAGGGCATGGATATGATAAGTGGTCATTTTTCGTCCTTATAAAACAACCACTATCCAATTAACATAACGCTAACACAAGCTGCACGGTGATAGGGTTAACTTATACCCTGCGCGCACGATGACACTGCTGTTTCATGGCGTACATTTTCTCGTCCGCATCTTTCATCCATTCACGCAGTTCGCCCGAGCCATTATGGTCGAACTCGCTGATACCCCAGGAAAACGCCAGTTTCCAGGGCTTGCCGGAGGTCTGGTTCCATGCCGCAACCTGTTCGACCAGATGCTGCATGGCGATCCATGCGCCCTGCTCATCCGTATCGGAAAAGACAATCGCGAACTCGTCGCCGCCATAGCGCACACGCATATCCGCTTCACGCAGACTGGCGGTCATCACCGAGGCCATGGATTTCAGCGCTTCGTCACCTTCCGCATGTCCCCAGGTATCGTTGATCTCTTTAAAGTGATTGAGATCGATCCACGCCAGGGTGAGCGGCTCCGCCCGACGACGGGCGCCGGTGATAGCAAATTTTGCCAGGCTCTCAAAACCACGACGGTTAAATAACCCGGTCAGTTCGTCGGTGGTGGCTGCACTCATCACCGCAAATTCGTCCTCAACAATCAGGGCGAAATCTTTCAGGCTGTCCAGTTCGGTATCGCTAAAATCACGCGGCTGATTATCAATCAGGCAGAACGACCCGACGATCGCCCCGTCCGGTAAGCGCAAGGGATGCCCCGCGTAGAAACGGATGTTCGATTCACCCGTGACCAGCGGATTATCGGCGAATCGTTCATCACGCAGCGTATCCTGAATAATCATTGGCGAGGTGCAAAGGATCACATGACCGCAGAAGGAAATTTTTCGCGGTAGCGTGGTTTTGGGGTATCCGGCGCTGGATTTAAAATGCAGCGTGTCTTCGTCGACGAGCGTAATTAATGCGCCAGGCACATTAAACATGCGTTTTGCCAGGCGGGTTAAGCGGTCTAAACGGTCCGTGGCGCCACTCTCCAGAATTCCGGAATCGTGTAGCGAGGCAAGACGTTTTTCCTCATCGGCGGGAAAAGCAGGTGTATTCATAGGATGCCGTTCTCATCATTAACAGGCAGTGTTATGCAAGTATATGAAAAAATCTGTCATTCATCACTGCATATACAGCATAAAGTCTAGCCTATTCATCATGTTTATCAGTGTGAATAGATCTGGTTTTTCCCCCGCCGTTTAGCCTGATAAAGGGCATCGTCCGCCGCTTTCAACCAATCCGACACAGTCAGCATACCCGGCAACACGCTGGCGATGCCGATGCTAAGCGTACACTGAAAGACGTTTCCCGGTGTGATGCTCATTGCTGACACCGCATTCATGATCTGCATGGCCACAGCGTGGGCCTGTTCTGACGAGGTGTCCGGCATCAAAATAACAAACTCATCGCCGCCAAGCCGCGCAGGGGTGTCGGTTTTTCGGGTGGTGCTATGCAATATCCGCGAAACGGTTTCCAGTAATGCGTCGCCAACCTTATGACCAAAACGATCGTTCACCTCTTTGAAATTATCGATATCGATAAACATCAGCGACGCATAGCGCGGGGTGAGGCGTTGTTTCTCCAGTTCCTGCTGGATACGTTGTTCCAGAAGACGGCGATTGGCGATATCCAGCAACGGATCCATCATGGCTATTCGCCCGAGTTCCTGGCTTTTAAGGCGCAGTTTCGCAGCCATACTGTTGGTTAGCACACTGAGCGCCAGTATATAAATCGCGATCAACGGCAGCGTGGCGTACAGGGTACGTTCACTGACATGGAGATTAACGGGCAACCCGAGCGCCAGCCAGGAGAGCAGGAACATGATCAGCATGGTAAGGCCCGCTTTGCGCATCAGCGTGAAGCCGCCCGCCGACAGGCGATCCGACAGCAGAATCGTGGCGATCACCACCGATGGCAGCGGATTGATCGCCATCGACGCAATCCATACGCCGCCCGCTCCGGCGTCCATCACCAGGTTTTGCAGCTCCGTAATCAAGGGTGCTGGCGCGTGGCGGGCGCGTAAAAAAGCGATACCCGGCCAGAGAAAGGCATTAGCAGCAAGCAACCCCAGCATCCAGCGCGGACGCTGCAGTTCTTGCAGCACAGAAAGAATAGGGAAAAAACAGAGCAGCGTGCCGAGGATACGCATCATGAACATTCGCCGGACAAAACGCCTGCCCGGGATCCGCTCGTTTTCAGGTAAATTATCCGATCCAGTCATGCTGCGTTATCTTCCCGCTACGTACAGCCAGCCATAGTATTGGCCTTAAAAATCAGTAGCAAGCAATTTAATAACCCGGCAATACTGATTGCTTCTATCGTCAGCAGACCAGGTTACAACGCGCGCTTATCCTCCGGCAGAGTGCTGCGAGGCGGCGTCGGCAAAGACAATATTTTTGCTTGAAGTGGTGCAATTACGCCCCATTTTTTTCGAGCGGTAGAGGTTTTCATCGGCCTCGGCCAGCAGCTCGTTGAACATCTCCGTCAACGCCCAGGCTTCCGTTTTTCCGTTACTCAGGCCAATGCTGACTGTCAGGCGCAGCGTCTGGTGCCGCCATTTAAACGCATAACTTTCGACCGATTTGCGTACCGATTCCGCCAGCTTAAAGCCCTCTTCCGGATCGGCAGTGGTCGCCACCACGACGAATTCCTCACCGCCCATACGCGCCACGATGCCCCGTTCGCCCAGCACTTCAAGCACTTTTTGCGCGAAAGAGGTTAGCACTTTATCGCCGCATTCGTGGCCGTAGTTATCATTCACGCTTTTAAAATAATCGATATCCATCAGCATCACCGTGACATGCTTGTCGACAAAACGCTTGTTATCGTGATTCAGCGCTTCATACAAACCGGAACGGGAATAGACGCGGGTCAGAAAATCGAAATCAGCGCGCAGCGACACCTGGCGGATCAACCGGTTTATAGCCTCCACGCTGACAGAAACTATTACCGGGCAAATTGCCATGGTCGCAATGCCCAATCGGGCGGAAAACATATGCGGCATCTCGACCGGCGAGGCGAGGAAAATATTGATAGCCCCTTTGGCCACCAGCATGATTTCTACCCCTCCGGTCAGCATTGTCACCAGGCAGGTCAAGGGTAGTGGATAGCGGACCGCACACCAGATCAGCGCTGGCAATGGGAACGCAAGACTGCCCGCACCGCCAATCCCCACCGAAGCGAGAACCGAAACTCCGACTGCCAGCAGCGGAATGACCTGTTGCACTTTAAATGGCAATGGCGTGTGCAGGCGTGTCATGGTCAGCATAAACGGCAGGATCAACACCCCGGTGGAAAACTGCTCGCTGAACCAGTCCGCCACCAATAAGACGAATCCCTGACCATTAATGCCCACCGAACCCACTGCGCCAAAAAAGGCGCACAGCAGCGCTGCCAAAAAGCAATAACCAAAGAGTTTGAGTGCGTTTACCGGTTCCGGCGTTTTCAGCTTGTGGCTGTGCTCCCAGGTGATCAAATGCACCATGGTGACAATAAACACCATATTGGAAAAGTTGATGATCAGCGAAGCCATACCCCAGTGGGTGGTAATCGCATCGTAGAGCAACATCGCCGCATAGCTAATCAGGTAATAATGCCAGCGATGCAGGAACGCATGCCGGGCGAATACCCCCGCCATAACGGCATTGAGCGGCCAAAAAAGCGAAAGCTCTTCTACCAGACGCATCATGGCGCCCAGTATATAAAACAGCGTGGTCAGGATAAAAATCATCGCCGCATTATTCAACGGCGTGTCTTCCCGAAATGCGCGAAAAGGGGTTGTAAAAAAAGATCGCATTACATTTTAATCCATAGCACTAACACTGTAGTTTGGCCGACAAAACGCATGAATTTGCGTAAAGTTTAGCATGCTTACCCTTCAGGGAGCGGCGATGCGCAACCTGATTCAGCGGGGCGAATTCATTTGTACGACCAGCCAGTGGTAAATCACCTCAACAATATACTGTTGTTGAGTTTGTGTTAATGGATTTCCAGCAGGAATATGGTGCCACTTCGCCAGGCAGCCGCGGCAGCAGGTGGCGGTGGCATGCTGGGCAATAAAAACCGGGTGCCCGCGCATGGGGGTCTGTTTGCCATCGTTGTGCGGCTCGGCTGGCGCCAGACGCTGCGCGACAAAATCGGCAGCGTGGTCAGCAATCACCCCGGCACCTTTGTCCAGGCAGTACTGCCGCTCCTTCGGGCCAAGGCGAAAACGTGAACGAAATGTTGAGCGCGACAGGCGCGCAAACAGCGGCGCAAGATCCGTCATCAGTACACCGATCGCCCCAGTTTTTTCGTTAAGGTTTCCAGCGCCGCCACGCCCGCCAGCGAATTGCCTGCATCATCCAGTTCCGGGCTCCAGACGGCAATCGCCATCTCCTGCGGGACAATGGCTACAATGCCGCCGCCGACGCCAGACTTCGCCGGTAAGCCCACTCGCCAGGCGAACTCCCCGGCGTTCTGGTACATACCACTTGTGGCCATTAAGGCATTGATTTGCCGGGCCTGCATTGGCGAAACCATCGGCGTTTCAACATGCGCCGCATGGCCGCCATGAGCGAGAAAGAGGAAGGTTTGCGCCAGTTCGACGCAGCTCATTTTGAGGGCGCAGTAGTGAAAATAATTCTGCAAAACGGTGGCGACATCGTTATGAAAGTTACCGAAGGATTTCATTAACCAGGCAATCGCGGCATTACGGGCTGAGTGTTCAAATTCAGAGCGGGCGACCACCCCATCATAGGCAATGTCGCTGACGCCAGAAAGTTTACGCACAATCTCCAGCATGCGCTGGCGCGGCGCACTCAGGCGGCTTTGCAACATATCGCACACGACCAGCGCACCGGCGTTAATAAACGGGTTGCGCGGTTTGCCCTGCTCAATTTCCAGCTGTAATAAGGAGTTAAAAGGCTGACCGGAAGGATCCTTGCCGACCCGCTGCCAGATCTCGTCTTCGGCGTAGTGGTTCATGGCGACCACGAGGCTGAGCACTTTCGAGATGGACTGAATAGAGAAACGCTCATTCGCATCACCCGCCTGGAAATGCTCCCCCTTCACCGTACTGATGGCGATGCCAAGCTTGTTACCACTAACCGTCGCCAGCGCGGGAATATAATCGGCGACCTTGCCCTGCCCCAGAAGTGGACGCACCTCTGCCAGTACCGCATCCAGTACTTCATTTTCCATTGCCGTTGCCACACCAACCCCTTTGCCCACAGGCCAAAAATGGCCTGCGAGTATAACAGAGACGGCGATATTGCGTCAGGCAGGAAGGCGAAAACGCGCAACAGCCTGCATCAGTTGATGCGAGTCATGGTGCAGCCGCTCAGAGGCTTCAGTGGCCGTCGAAACCAGCTCGCCCGTCCGGCTGGCCACGCTGTTTAGCGCATGTAAACGGCGGGTCATCTGATGGATGCTTTCCCCCTGGCTGAGGGTAGCGGCAGAGATCTCATTCAGTACCGCGCTTAAGTGCCCTACCAGACCGGTCACGTGTTGCAGGTTATTCTCCAGTCGACTCACCGCCTGCGTACCGTCGTTAATCCCTTGTAATGAATGGTTAATCAGTTGCTGAATGGTTTGGGTGGAGTGGCTACTTTTACGCGCCAGCAGTCCGACCTCTTTCGCCACCACGGCGAAGCCACGGCCATGGTTGCCCGCATGTGCGGCTTCGATCGCCGCATTCAGCGCCAGTATATTGGTCTGGAAGGCCACGCCATCGATCATATCGACAATGTTACGCATCTCCGCCGAACGTTCGACGATTTCACGCATTGACTGGTTAACGGTGTCCATCATGCGATCGCCACCAGCAGCGACTTTCTGCGCTTCATCCGCCTGCTGGCGCGCCTGCTGGGCAAACCCGGTGCTGCCTTCCACGTACGACTCCAGCGTCGCGATATGTTCGGTAACATCGGTCAGCTCCTGCGCCTGTTTAGCCGACTGCTGGTAAAGAAGCTGGTTGCCTTGCGCCAGGTGTCCGATGGTACTGACCATTGAGGATGTCGCATCGCTGACCTCCATGACCAACTGTTGCAGCCCTTGTTGCATAGTGTGAATGCTCAGGCTGAGCTGACCGACTTCGCGATTAAAACGGGATACCGGCGGCAGCGGCGTACCGAGATCGCCCGCCGCAAGAATGTTGATGTGCGCAAGCAAACGGCGCAAAGGGATGATCACCCAACGTGACATGGCGAACCAGACCAGTACCGCAATCACCACCAGCAACAGTGGCACCAGCACAAAGACATGCTGGAGTTGCGCCAAGTTCGCCATCAGCGCCTGGCGTCCCTCTTCAGCCCGGCTTTCACTCGCCTGCTGAAAACGGGCGTAATTCTCGTTGAAGTCCGCCTGGAATGCCTGCGCCGGTACAGCGAAGAAGGCGTCGATCGACTGCGTCGAAGCCAGCCCATCTGCCTGCTCTTTCAGCGCGCCATAAAACAGTTGGTAGCTGTTGATCAGCGCCTCGTCTTTCGCTGGATTAAGCGCCAGCCACGCCAGCCAGGCTTTTTGCGACGCTGCCAGGGCGTTACGCGTCTCGTCCATCAGGCTATGCCAGCTCCCTTCGGAGCCCGTTTCTTTATCCTGCATAAAATAGACCCCTGCCCGGTTGAGCAAATCGCTGGCGGTGAGCAACGCGACGCGGGCTTCATCAACCCGAACCTGCTGCAAGTGCGCTCGCTGGTTAAGCTGTTCATTATATTGTGCGCTGCGTAACGAGGCGGAGAGGACGATCGAGGAGGTAATTTGTAAGGCTGAGAAAAGCCCGATGATGCAGAAGATACCGGCCAACAGACCAAATTGCCGGGGTGAGACGCGCCGAAGCATACGGCGAAAAATTTGCATTAAGTTCATGATATTCTTCTATAACCACAACGTTACCGCGAGTCTACAAAAGGATCATGACAGCCCCATGACAGCAGGGAGCAGCGCGCCCTGTCCGGGCGCGCTCGGGTTTATCGCCTATCTTTCCACACGGTTTGCACGTTACAGAATTCATGCAGCCCAAAGTGCGACAGTTCGCGGCCAAAACCGCTTTTCTTCACCCCACCAAAGGCAACGCGCGCATCGCTGGCGCTATAGCCGTTGATAAATACGCCGCCGCACTCCAGCCGTTGGGCAATATCCTCCGCCAGCGCATAATCGGCGGTGAAAAGGGTGGCAGAGAGGCCGAAATCACTGTCATTGGCTAACTGCAGCGCATGCTCCGCATCGCGCGCGGTGGTAATGGCCGCAACCGGGCCAAACAGCTCCTGGCGGAAGGCTGTCATCTCCGGCGTGACGCCCGTCAGCACCGTGGCCGGGTAGTAATTACCTGCGCCCGGCACTTTTTCGCCGCCCAGCGCCAGTGTCGCGCCCTGTTGAAGCGTGGCCTGCACCTGAGCATGCAGCTCATCGCGTAAATCGAAGCGCGCCATCGGTCCAAGATCGTTGTCTTCGTTGTCCGGCGCGCCCAGCTTCAGCGCAGCAGCCGCTGCAACGAACTTGTCAGTAAAAGCCTGTGCTACGCCGGCTTCCACAATAAAGCGTTTGGCGGCTGCGCAAACCTGCCCGGTGTTCTGGTAACGCCCGGCAACGGCCGCTTTCACTGCCAAATCAAGATCGGCATCGTTCAGCACGATGAACGGATCGGAACCGCCCAGTTCCAGCACGCATTTTTTCAGCGCCGCCCCGGCCTGTGCACCAATAGCAGCGCCAGCGCGCACGCTGCCTGTTACGGTGACGGCTGCAATTCGCGGATCGTTGATCGCCTGGCTAACACCTTCATTGGTGGCGTTCACCCAACCAAACACTCCCTGCGGGAAAGCGGCCTGGGTAAAGATGTCACTGATCAAAGCAGCACATCCGAGTACGTTCGGCGCGTGTTTCAGGAGATAACTGTTACCCGCCAGTAAAATCGGTACCGCGCCACGTAAAACCTGCCACAACGGGAAGTTCCACGGCATCACTGCAAGGATTGGCCCCAGCGGACGGTATTCAATGGTCGCCTGGTTGTTGGGAACGCGTGTCGGTTCGCTGCTCAGCATTGCCGGGCCGTGCTCGGCGTACCAGTCGCATAAATCTGCCGATTTGTTCACTTCCGCGCGGGCCTGCAGAATCGGTTTTCCCATCTCATCACTGATCATGCGGGCCATCTCTTCACCGCGTTCGCGCAGTACTGCCCCCAGATCGCGCAGTTTTTGCGCCCGGGTCGTCACGCTGAGCAAACGCCACTGGCGGTAGCCACGGGCAGCCATCTCCAGCGCCGAATCCACCGTTTCGCGGGTGGCCCACGGTGTCGCGCCGAGGGTTTCGCCGGTGGCCGGGTTGACAGAAATCGCATGGGTTGTCGGGGTCGCAGACATCGTAGTGCTCCTCAAAAGTGTTCAGGACTTGCATCAGAGTGCCGGAATTTGCTATTTCTTAAAACTGAATAATATTAATCTCACCATTCACAATTCGAGAATGAAATGGATTTAACCCAACTTGAAATGTTCAACGCCGTGGCGCAGACCGGCAGTATTACGCAGGCGGCGCAGAAAGTGCATCGCGTGCCGTCGAACCTGACAACCCGTATTCGCCAACTGGAGGCCGATCTCGGCGTCGATCTGTTTATCCGCGAAAATCAGCGCTTACGGCTCTCCCCGGCGGGACACCGCTTTTTGCGTTATAGCCAGCAAATCCTCGCGCTGGTGGATGAAGCGCGCATGGTGGTCGCAGGTGACGAACCGCAAGGGCTGTTTTCCCTTGGCGCGCTGGAGAGCACTGCGGCGGTGCGCATTCCGGCGGCGCTGGCGCGTTACAATCAACGTTACCCACGTATTCAGTTCGATCTCGCCACTGGCCCCTCCGGTACGATGATCGATGGCGTGATTGACGGGCGGCTCAGCGCAGCCTTCGTTGACGGCCCGATTATGCACCCCGGTCTGGAAGGGATCCCGGTGTACCGCGAAGAGATGATGATTGTCGCGCCACACGGGCATGAAGCGATTGAACGTGCCGCACAGGTGAATGGTGCCAGTATTTATGCCTTTCGCGCTAACTGCTCGTATCGCCGCCATTTCGAAAGCTGGTTTCATGCCGATCGCGCAACGCCGGGTAAAATTCATGAGATGGAGTCCTACCACGGCATGCTGGCCTGTGTGATTGCCGGGGCCGGACTGGCACTGATCCCGCGCAGTATGCTGGAAAGTATGCCCGGTCATCATCAGGTTGAAGCCTGGCCGCTGGCAGAGAACTGGCGCTGGCTGACCACCTGGCTGGTGTGGCGACGCGGCGCAAAAACACGCCACCTTGAGGCATTTATCGAACTGCTGGCCTGATGGCGGTTTACTGCATCGCTAAACGCAGATCGGCGACCAGGCTCTTTTCCATAAACAGGCTTAACGGATCGTCCTGGTACGGTGCAAAAGCCGGGCATGTCTGGTAGCCACAACGTTCATACAATTTGATCGCCGACAGTTGCCTGATGCCGGTTTCAAGGCGCAGCGTATGGCAAAAACGGTCATGCGCCGCCCGCTCCAGCGCCGCGATCAGCCTCTCGCCCAGTTGCTGCCCACGGTGAGCAGGGTCGATAAATACCCGTTTCATCTCTCCACTGCCGTCACTGTTCAGTACCACTGCGCCGCAGCCGACAGCCCCGCCGTCGCTGTGCATAATTTTACGCAGGATCAGGCTTGCCGGTGGCAACGCAGCCAGGTCAAGCAGGTGGTTGCTCTCTGCCGGATAAAGCGCGCTCTGGTAGCTGTCCAGCGCGGCAATCAGGGCAATGATCTCGGGTTGGTCAGCCGTGGCCTCAGCAATATGGTACATAGGGGCTCCTTATTGTTATCCTTTTGTTAAAGTAACCATGGGCAACCGTGCGCACGTCATACGATTTACCAATAGATCAGGCTCACCGTTGCGCTTACGTCAGCACAGGCGGTACCTTACGCGCAGAGCTCACCCTGATAACGGAATCTGCATGAATACCAAAGCCCGCAAAGTGATGATTATTGGCACGGGTAACGTGGGGGCCTCCGCCGCCTACGCCCTGCTCAACCAGACCATCTGCGAAGAGCTGATCCTCGTCGACCTCGACAAACAACGGGTTGAGGGTCATGCCCAGGATCTGGCAGATGCGGCTGCATACATGCCAGGCATGATGACTATTTCCACCCGCACTGTAGACAACTGTGCCGATGTCGATATCGCCGTGATCACCGTATCCGGCGGCCCATTGCAGGCGGGGCAGACCCGACTTGATGAGCTGACCAATACCGCACGCATTGTGAAAAATATCGTCCCTACGATGATGGCGAACGGTTTCAATGGGATCTTCCTGGTGGCGACCAACCCTTGCGACATTATCACCTGGCAGGTCTGGAAACTCTCCGGCCTGCCGCGTCAGCAGGTCATTGGTACGGGGGTCTGGCTGGACACCACCCGCTTACGCAGGGCGCTGGCGCAGTCTCTCGACATCGGCGCGCAGAGTATTGATGCGTTTATTCTTGGCGAGCACGGCGACACGCAGTTCCCGGTGTGGTCGCACTCTTCGGTGTACGGCTCACCCATCGCGGACGTTTATCAACGTAAAACCGGCCAGCGGCTGGATGTGGATGCGCTGGCCGATCAGGTGCGTCGCCACGGTTTTGAAATTTATGCCCGAAAAGGCTGTACCGAATATGGCATCGCCGGGACCATTGCCGAGATTTGCCGCAATATTTTTACCGGCAGCCACCGCGCGCTGGCAATCTCCTGCATTCTCGACGGGGAATATGGGGTAAATGAGGTGGCGATCGGGGTGCCAGCCGTGCTGGCACAAAACGGTGTGCAGCAGATTATTGAGTTACAACTGGCCAGTGACGAAGTGGCGAAATTTCACCACTCTGTCGGCGTGATTAAAGCGAATATTGCCCGTCTGCCCTGATTGCGCAGGGTTATGAACGTAAAAACACTCTTCCCATCAGATACAGCGTTGCCTGGCCGCCAATCAGCACGCGATCGCCCTGCCACTCACAGCGCAAATCGCCGCCGCGGGCGGAAACCTGCCGCGCCTGCATGCGCTGTTTACCCAACTTTTCGCCCCAGTACGGGATCAACATACTGTGCGCAGAGCCAGTGACGGGATCTTCAGCAACCGCTTCGCCAGGGCAAAAGAAACGGCTGACAAAGTCAATATCATTACCCGGCGCGGTGACACACACCATCTTGTCCAGCGGGATCATCCCGGTAATATCTGGCTGCAGCGCTTCCACCTGGGCCTGGTTTTCGAGCACCACCAGATAGTCACGCCCGACGCGCACTTCTTTCGCAGCGTCAATGCCCAGCGTGGTAAACAAGAGTTCAGGTGGGTTGCTCACGGCCTCCGTAGACCAGGCCGGGAAATCGAGCGTCAACCAGTCCCCATTACGGCTCACGCGCAATTCACCCACATAACGGGTGGTAAAGCGAATCTCGGTATGCGGGTAATCAAGATACTCAAAAATAATGTGTGCAGCGGCAAGGGTTGCATGACCGCAGAGATTAATTTCATCCAGGGTGGTGAACCAGCGCAATTCGAACCCGCTGTCGTTACGCACAAAAAACGCCGTTTCGGACTGATTGTGTTGCTGCGCCATACGCAGCAGAACCTCATCCGGTAGCCACTCCGTTAACGGGCAGACAGCAGCAGCATTGCCGCCAAAGGTATGGTCGCTGAACGCATCGACCATATAAAAATCAATCACCTCATTTTTCATTTTATTGCTGCCCCTGGTTTTATTGTCATCTTATTGGATAGCATGGCACCGGTGCCAACGTGCCAGCAGGTACGCTTGCTGCCAATCGCGCCGAGCGCCTGGCCTGCCACGTTCCGCTACGGCATTTATCCCGGTTGCTGCATTGTTGTTACATCCTTTCCTTCCGAATGTAACCAAAACGCATTCCGCAAAGCAATTTAAATTAAAGCAATAATTATCAGCATCAATAAGTTAAAACAGAGACAGGCATGTCGTGATCAACCTTGAGTTTTACGGTATTCACACCGCCTCAGCCTGCTGATGGCTTAGCAATAAATTCGATCGAAGGATACGGCCGTCAGCAAAATGGGGTGGTATTTCCTGTACAAATGAATGAAGGAAGAAACTCGCGTTTTCCTGCATTCAAAGTACAAATAAAAAACCCCATAACATCATGATTATAAATTATTTTTTATTTCATTAAAAAGTTACATTTATTGGCAATTTGCCCGTCAAAAATACAGTCCGAGGAATTAATATGGATGGTTATAGCTGCCTTTTATGGGTTCTTGCTGTTTTATGTCTATGGGGACTGTTTGGTTATCTTTGGTGCATATTTGTTGTAAAAGAAACTGATGAAGATGATAAATACGAGGAATGCCCATATGAATAAGCTTTTTGCAAAAACTTTGTTATCTTCGTTTCCAACACCAGCTGTATTTATGGTGTGAAGCAATGAATAGTCTTGGTTGATAGTACTTATGTTTAGCATGGATGCTCAATACCCGGCGAAGACATCCATTATAAATACTTAAAAAGTCTGTTTAACAATCGGTTGCAACCACACAAAGGCTTACTCCGCATCCTAAGAGACGACTATTTCCAATGCGAGACCGCAACACCATACGTACAAACGGCATTAACTTTCATCAAACACAGAATGCGATCCAGATCACAAAATGGTTGTATTTTCGCCAACAAAAGCATTAAGATCATTTCCTCTCCTTTTTCCAACCCATCCAAACACGTTTATGACTACGAATACGGTTTCACGAAAAGTTGCGTGGCTACGGGTAGTAACGCTTGCCGTTGCCGCTTTTATCTTTAACACCACCGAATTCGTGCCTGTCGGTTTACTGTCGGACATTGCTCAGAGTTTCGACATGGATACCCCGCAGGTCGGGATCATGCTGACCATTTACGCGTGGGTCGTCGCCCTGATGTCCCTGCCGTTTATGCTGCTGACCAGCCAGATCGAGCGTCGTAAGTTATTGATTGGGTTGTTCGTGCTCTTTATTGCCAGCCATGTGTTGTCATTTCTCGCCTGGAATTTTAACGTCCTCGTGATCAGCCGTATCGGCATCGCCTTTGCGCACGCCATTTTCTGGTCGATTACCGCCTCACTCGCCATTCGCCTGGCCCCGGCGGGGAAACGCGCACAGGCGCTGAGCCTGTTAGCCACCGGCACCGCCCTGGCGATGGTTTTAGGGCTGCCTATTGGCCGCGTAGTCGGGCAATACTTCGGCTGGCGCACCACTTTCTTTGCCATTGGTATGGGCGCACTGGTCACGCTGGTCTGCCTGGTGAAATTGCTGCCGCCGCTGCCCAGCGAACACTCCGGCTCGCTTAAAAGCCTGCCGCTGCTGATGCGTCGCCCGGCATTACTGTGCATCTATTTACTCACCGTGGTGGTGGTAACCGCCCACTACACCGCTTACAGCTATATTGAACCCTTTGTACAAAACGTCGCCGGTTTCAGCGCCAACTTCGCGACCGTCCTGCTGCTGCTGTTGGGCGGTGCCGGCATTATCGGCAGCGTACTGTTTGGCAAACTGGGCAATAAACATGCTTCCGGGCTGGTCAGTGGTGCCATCGCACTGCTGGTCGCCTCGCTGGTGTTGATGCTGCCCGCGTCCGGCAGCGAGACACATCTGGCGGTGCTGAGCATGTTCTGGGGTATCGCGATCATGGTCATTGGCCTTGGGATGCAGGTGAAAGTACTGGCGCTGGCACCGGATGCAACAGACGTTGCCATGTCACTGTTCTCCGGTATTTTCAATATCGGCATCGGTGCTGGCGCGCTGGTCGGAAACCAGGTCAGCCTGCACTGGTCAATGGATGTGATTGGCTATGCCGGTGCGCTGCCGGCGATGGCCGCGCTGGTATGGTCGGTGGTAATTTTCCGCCGCTGGCCAGTAAAACTGGAAGAGCAGACCAGCGCCGGACATCTGTAAACCCTCATTGTGACGGTGAAATAACCGAATCCATCACCGCGGTTTGCCAGTCAAACCACGGATTCCAGGTCAGGCGGGCGTGAATTTTATCCGCCTCGACCAGCCCCCAGTCGGAATACCACACCGTTTCTCCGGCCAGGCAACGTCTGGCGGCGGCTTCTGGCTGGCCATTCGCGCACAGCATCACACTTCCTTTACGGCCATACAGTGGGTTTTGCGGCGCGAACAGCACCGACATATGAGAAAACTGACTGATGCGTTCGTCCGGCAACGCGTCGGGCCTGACCAGAATGCGTCTGTCACCCTCTGCGCCTGCGGGCGGTTTACCGTACCAGATAACCCGGCTGGCGGGATGGGTAAAATGCCGGGCAAACTGGCCGAGGATCCAGCGGGTGTTCAGCACTGAATCATGCTCCGTCAGCACCATCAACGCCGGTTTGTCCCAGGTTTTCTGCGCCAGCCATTGCCGTGCGCGTGCTGACGTATGCCAGAACTGCGCATAACCGTTAATCGGTACCCGTAGATACCGCGTGGCGATCTGCTGCGGAAAAATGGCACCCGGCGGGCGCAGCCAGTCGCGGAATAACGCCACCGCTGGCGCCAGGAAGTCGTAACGGGTGCGGGATTTAAACGCCGGGGAAAACAGCAATAAGCCCTGCACGTTGTTAGGGTGCGCCATCGCGTAATCCAGCGCCAGATTGCCACCGGTTGAAAACCCACCCAACCACAATGCATCTACCTCTTTGCCGAGTATATCGGCTTGCTCCTGCACCACTTCACGCCACTGTTCCACGCTAACAGTAAGCAGATCAGCGGGCCGTGTACCGTGCCCGGGGAGCAGGACCGTACGCACCAGAAACCCCTGCTTCACCAGTTGCGGCGCAATATCAACAAACGAACCCGGCCCGTCACCCAAACCATGGATCAACAAAATGCCCCGCCGAGTTGGGGTTGCCGGTCGCCACTCTTGCGGTATGTTTAGCGCTAATTCGGCATTTTTATCCAGCGTCTGGAATGCGCGATGCGCGGCTACATACGCCCGCGTCTGCTGTTGATAGCGGGCAAACGTCTTTTGCCCCAGCGGCGGCGTATCCCCCGATCGTTGCTGGCACCCCACCAGCCAGCAGAGCGCCATAATGACAACGGCGAAACGCGTTCCCATCAGGCCCCTGCAGGAAAGGTGGTGATGATTTCCAGCACGCCGTTAATCATAAATTGCACGCCCATGCAGACCAGCAGAAACCCCATCAGCCGGGAGATCGCTTCAATGCCGCCCTTGCCCACCAGCCGCATAATGGCACCGGAACTGCGCAAGCTGGCCCAGAGGATGACGGCAACCGCGGCAAAGACCAGCGGCGGCGCAAGTGTTACTACCCAGTCCGGAAACTCAGCCCCATGACGGATGGTCGAGGCGGAACTGATGATCATGGCAATGGTGCCCGGCCCGGCCGTGCTCGGCATCGCCAACGGCACAAAAGCAATGTTTGCCCCTGGCTCCTCGTCCAGCTCTGCGGATTTGGTCTTCACTTCCGGCGACTCGTGCGGTTTTTGCGGCGGGAACAACATCCGAAAACCAATAAAAGCCACAATCAGCCCACCGGCTATACGCAGGCCAGGAATCGAAATGCCGAAGGTATTCATCACGAGCTGCCCGGCGTACCAGGCAACGATCATAATGGCAAAGACATACACGGCGGCCATTCGCGCTTGCTGATTACGCTGCGCGCTGTTCATGTTCCCCGCCAGCCCTAAAAACAGCGCCACGGTGGTTAACGGGTTCGCCAGCGGCAGCAAAACCACCAGACCGAGACCAATCGCTTTCAACAATTCCAGCATGGTGAACATCACTCCTTGTAAGGGCCAAAACCTCAGCAGTATAGCCGCAACGCAACGTGAAAAGCAGACCCGCGACATCATCACGTTACGGAAAAGTCTGTGCACTCAATTATTTACGCCAGTTATTTTTTAAAAAGATGAACCGTTTTAGCAAATAGTGGCATCGGCCAATTCATCGGGTTGACTTATATTTGCCTGAGCAATAATATCTGCCGTGACTAATCTACTTGCCGGGGCAACCATTGTGAAAAGCACGAATGATCTATTTAACGACATCATTCCTTTAGGCCGCTTGATCCACATGGTTAACCAAAAAAAAGATCGTTTACTGAACGACTATCTGTCGCCGCTGGATATCACCGCCACCCAATTTAAGGTGTTGTGCTCTATCCGCTGCCAGGTCTGCATCACCCCGGTGGAATTGAAGAAAGTACTTTCTGTCGATCTCGGCGCCCTGACTCGCATGCTGGACAGACTGGTATGCAAAGGCTGGATCGAGCGTAACCCGAACCCTAATGACAAGCGCGGCGTGCTGGTGCAGTTAACTGCCGAGGGCGCCGCGCTGTGTGAGCAATGTCATCAACTGCTCGGGCAGAACCTGCATCAGGAATTAACTAAAAACTTAACGGTAGAAGAAGTGGCAACGCTTGAGCATTTGCTTAAGAAGATCTTGCCGTAAAACAAAGAGGTATGACGATGTCCAGACGCAATACTGACGCTATTACTATTCATAGCATTTTGGACTGGATCGAGGATAACCTGGAGTCGCCGCTGTCGCTGGAAAAGGTGTCAGAACGTTCAGGCTATTCTAAGTGGCACCTGCAACGGATGTTTAAAAAAGAGACTGGTCATTCGCTGGGTCAATACATTCGCAGCCGCAAGCTGACGGAAATTGCACAAAAGCTCAAGGAGAGCAACGAACCGATCCTGTATCTGGCGGAACGTTATGGGTTTGAATCGCAACAAACCCTGACCCGCACGTTTAAGAACTATTTTGACGTGCCACCGCATAAGTTCCGGGTGACGGATATGCCTGCAGAATCCCGGTATTTACTGCCACTCAATCACTGTATTTGCTAATCGCCTGTTTTAAGACGTATCGAGGAAAGTATGAAACGTATTGCCTGTGCCGCCGTCACCCTGATGGTGCTGGTATCCGGCCAGAGTTATGCGGAGCAGTTCAGTCATCCGGCGCAACAAAATGCGCGCAATGTGATGATTTTACCCAGCGCCCAGCAAACCTCTCCGTATGACTTTAATCATATGGGCGCGGGAAGCGACAAATCCGACGAATTAGGCGTGCCTTACTACAATCAGCGCGGCTAATCGTGTAGCCCCGCTTCGTGCGGGGCTTTTTTATCCTGCCTGTACCGCCCGGCGCAGACGAAAACCGAAGACATTAATATACAGCCCTGCCATCACTAACACCGCCCCAATCAGTTGCAGCACAGAGAGCGTCTCACCAAGCAGTACCGCTGCACTGGCCATGCCAACCACCGGCACCAGAAGCGACAGCGGCGCGACACGCCAGGTTTCGTAACGCCCCAGCAGTGTGCCCCAAATACCGTAGCCAAGAATGGTGGCAATAAACGCCAGATACACCAGCGACAACAGCGTAGTGCCATCAATACTGACCAGACTTTGCAGGATCACCGCCGGGCCATCGAACACCAGAGAGGCCACCATAAACGGGACAACCGGCACCAGCGCACTCCAGACGACCAGCGACATCACCGCCGGCCGGGAGGTGTGTTGCATAATTTTCTTGTTGAAGATATTGCCGCAGGCCCAGCTAAAGGCGCCCGCCAGGGTGAGCATAAAGCCCAGAAGTGGCACATGCTGACCGCTCAGGCTGGCTTCAATCAGCACCAGCACGCCCACAATTGCCAGCGAAATACCGGCCAGCTGTTTTGCCTGTAAGCGCTCGCCAAACACCCCGGCACCCAGAATGATGGTGAAGAAGGCCTGCGCCTGTAGCACCAGCGATGCCAGCCCGGCAGGCATGCCGAATTTGATGGCGCAGAACAAAAACGCAAACTGCCCGAAACTGATCGTCAGACCGTAACCGAGCAGCAAACGCATCGGCACTTTGGGCCTGGCCACAAATAACAGGGCCGGAAAAGCCACCAGTACAAAGCGTAAACCGGCCAGCAGGAGTGGCGGCATGTTATGCAGACCCACTTTGATCACCACAAAATTGAGTCCCCACGCCACCACGACCAGCATCGCCAGCAGGACATCTTTACGCGACATGCTTCTCCCCTGTGTTGTTTAAAATTTTGTAAAAAATTTACGTTAACGCAAAAAAATGTACAGTGACAGATCATTAAATCAGGTAGGTCAGTTTGTGCATCTGACGACAAATCTGCGGGTGTACTTCGCACTTTATGCATGTTATTGCTGTATACATCACAAAAAACTATAACAACATGCATGTCGGGTACGTCAATGAGTCCAACGCAAACACGCTCCACCGCCGCCTTACTGGCATCATCACTTTTATTGACCATCGGTCGCGGCGCCACGCTGCCGTTTATGACCATTTACCTCAATCGGCAGTATGCGATGGCGGTGGATCAAATCGGCTATGCGATGACGCTCGCCTTAACAATCGGCGTACTGTTCAGCCTCGGCTTTGGCATGCTGGCAGACAAGTTCGATAAAAAGCGCTACATGCTGCTGGCCATCACCGCGTTTATTGCCGGTTTCGCTGCGATTCCGCTGGTGCATCACGCCTGGCTGGTAGTGCTCTTCTTTTCGCTGATCAACTGCGCCTACTCCGTCTTTTCAACCGTGCTGAAAGCCTATTTTGCGGACACCCTCACGCCGACAGCGAAAGCCAAAATCTTCTCGCTGAATTACACCTTTCTTAACATCGGCTGGACGGTGGGTCCGCCGATCGGCACCCTGCTGGTGATGCAGAGCATTAATCTGCCCTTCTGGCTGGCAGCGGTGTGCGCTGCGTTCCCGCTGGTGTTTATACAACTCTTTGTGCGTCGTGTGGCTGTGGGCGACAGCCTGGGCGGCCCGGTGGCGTGGAATCCGTCCGTATTGTTGAAAGACAGAGCCCTGGGCTGGTTTACTCTGTCGGGTTTTCTCGCCTCGTTCGTCGCAGGTTCGTTTGCTTCTTGCCTCTCCCAATATGTCATGGCAGTGGCAGACAGCACTTTTGCCGAGCGCGTGGTCGCCGTAGTGTTACCGGTCAACGCCGCCGTGGTCGTGACGCTGCAGTACGCCGTTGGCCGCAAACTGAATGCGACAAACCTGCGCCCGCTGATGGCTACCGGTACGGTCTGCTTTGTACTCGGTCTGGCCGGTTTTATGTGCTCTGGCAATAACTTATGGCTATGGGGCTTCTCGGCCGCTGTCTTTACGTTGGGTGAAGTTATCTACGCACCAGGCGAATATCTTTTGATCGATAACATCGCCCCGGCGGGGATGAAAGCCACCTACTTCTCGGCGCAGGCACTGGGCTGGCTCGGCGCCGCCATGAACCCCTTGCTGACCGGGATCATTCTGACGACCCTGCCAGCCTGGTCACTGTTTATCATCCTGATGGTCACCATTGTGCTGGCCTGGATGATGATGATCCGTGGCATGCAAATCCGCCCCTGGGGTGTCATGCAGCCGCAATAACAGCGTAACCCGGTAACGCGTGAGCGTACCGGGTTAACGTTACGCGGGGTAAGCCCCCGCAGGTTCGCGATGCCAGGATCGCTTCGCGCTCAGGCTTACCACACTTGTTCCGCAATCGAGGTTACAAGACGGATTTTCTCCCATTGCTGATCAGGTGTCAGGGTGTTGCCCTCTTCGGTTGAGGCAAAGCCACACTGCGGGCTGAGGCAAATCTGGTTGATGTCGACAAATTTTGCCGCTTCCTGAATACGCGCTTTGACCCCTTCCGGGTTTTCAAGCTCGCCGTTTTTAGTCGTGATAAGCCCCAGGACGACCTGCTGTTTACCCGGGCGGACAAAACGCAACGGCGCAAAATCACCGGAACGGTCATTGTCATATTCAAGGAAAAAGGCGTCGACGTTGACGCTGCCGAACAGCACTTCCGCCACCGGCTCGTAACCGCCTTCGGAGATCCAGGTGGAACGGAAGTTCCCGCGACAAACATGCAGACCGATGGTCAAATCCTCGGGTTTCCCTTCCAGCGCTTTGTTGATCACCCGGGCATAAATCCGTGCCAGTTCATCCGGATCGTCGCCACGTTCGCGGATCTGACGGCGCTGATCGTCCGAGCACAGATAAGCCCAGACGGTATCATCCAGTTGCAGGTACCGGCATCCCGCTGCATAAAAGGCGTGGATCGCATCGCGCCAGGTGGTAGCGAGATCGTCAAAGTAGGCATCCAGTTGCGGGTACACCGTGGCATCGATATCTTTACGCCCGCCACGGAAATGCAGCACGCTGGGGCTGGGAATGGTCATTTTCGGCTGCGCATTGCCGCTGATGCTTTTCAGGTAACGGAAATCATCCAGCATTGGGTGATCGCCAAAGGCCAGTTTTGCCGTGACCCGCACGCCGTGCGCCTTGGTTTGAACACCGTTAAACTGGATCCCTTTGTCGGCATCGTAACGTTCCACCCCCTGCAAACCATCGAAGAAGTCGAAATGCCACCATGCACGGCGAAACTCACCGTCGGTGACCACATGCAGACCGCAGGCACATTGCTGTTCAACCACCTGACGAATCGCATCATCCTCCACACGGCGCAGCTGTTGCGCGGTGATCTCCCCCTGCGCAAACTGCGTACGCGCCTGTTTAATAGCGTCCGGACGTAAAAAACTGCCGACTACGTCTGCGCGGAACGGGGCCTGATGTCGCTGCATATTACTCTCCTCGTGCGCCAGGGAAGATGGTTGCCCGGCGTGATAATTCATTATTTGAATATTTAGACTTCTGGATGGCTAAATGTCCAAATAACATGTCACACCGGGCGGGAAGCGGCAAACGAGAAAAATTCACGGGACATGAGGAAAATTCATCTTCCGTAACGGAAGATGAAAGTTCCGCGCTTAAGCAGACTCCATGCTGCTGCCGCGGGCAAAGGTGTAACCCTCATCTTCCCAGCCCGTGATGCCGCCAAGCATAATCTTCACCGGCAGCCCCATACGCGCCAGTTTCAGCGCCGCGCGATCGGCACCGTTGCAATGCGGCCCGGCACAGTAGACCACAAACAGGGTATCCGCCGGCCACTGCGCCATACGCTCCGGGGTCATCTGGCTGTGCGGCAAATGTAGCGCGCCCGGTACATGGCGGCGGGCGAACGCTTCCTCGCTCCCCACGACGTGCAATAACACGAAATCCTGTTCATGGTGCGTCAGGGCGTGGTGCACATCCGCGCAATCTGTCTCCATACTCAGGCGATGCATAAAATGGCTGGCGGCGTCTTCTGGCGAAGCCGCGGGGATCTCAGTTACATAGCTCATATAGTGCTTTCTCCTTGTTTGTGGTACCACTAATCTACCCATAACAGCACAACTTCACTGCCCCTCTTTATGCCAGATAACACCAGGAAAATGACAATTTCACGACAGGAACCGGTACGCCACCGGGTAGTAACGCTCGCCTATGACGGGCTGTGTACATTTGAATTTGGCGTCGCCGTGGAGATTTTTGGTCTGCCGCGTCCGGAGATGGGCGACAACTGGTACAGCTTTGCGGTAGCGGCGGTCGATGAGGGCGAACTGCAGGCCACCGGCGGCGTGCGGGTGGTGGCGGAAGGCGGGCTTGAGTTGCTTGCCGGGGCCGATACGATTGTCGTTCCCGGCTGGCGCGGCGCGCAAACGCCGGTACCGCCGCAATTGTGCGCCGCGCTGCTGGCGGCAAATCAGCGCGGTTGCCGCATTATTTCCATCTGTTCCGGCGTGTTTGTGCTGGCCGCAGCCGGGTTGCTGAACGGGCGAAAAGCCACCACCCACTGGCGCTATACCGCGCTGTTACGCGAACACTACCCGGCAATTGAGGTGCTGGAAGATGCCCTTTATTACGATGAAGGCACAGTGATGACTTCTGCCGGCAGCGCGGCGGGGATTGATCTTTGCCTGCATGTGGTGCGCGAGGATTACGGGATGGAGATAGCCAACCGCGTGGCGCAACGACTGGTAGTGCAGCCACACCGCGATGGTTCACAAACCCAGCAACTGACCCGCCCGGTCGCCCGCACACGCGAGAGCAAACAGCTGGGCCAACTGTTCGACTTTCTTCATCAGCAACTGGCGCAAAACCACACCGTTTCCTCGCTGGCACAGCGTGCCGGCATGAGTCCGCGCACCTTTTTGCGCCGTTTCCAGGATGCCACCGGCACCACGCCGCAGCGCTGGATTTTACAGGAGCGCTTGCAACGTGCGCAGGATCTACTGACCCGCTCACGTATGAGTATTGAACTGGTCGCCGGGCATAGCGGCTTTACCAACGCCGCCTCGTTCCGTCATCACTTTCGCCAGCATCATGGTATTTCCCCGGCGACTTATCGCAAAAAATTTACTGTCCCTGCGAAATAATTAACATTATTCAGCTTTTATTTAACTTCTACGGGTTATTATTGCTCCATCGCGAAATATTAATGTTTGAGAGGTCAGCAGTTAATAAAGATGGAGGTTTAGATATGATCGGAAATATGCATGTATTTATGGCAGTGCTGGGAATTATTTTGTTCTCTGGTTTCCTGGCTGCTTATTTTAGTCACAAATGGGATGACTGATGAACAGCGATACTCCCCCGCCGCGACGGCCTCTTATGCAAACACGTAAGAGGCCGTTTTTTCTTACCGCAACTGAATAAAAAAAACCGCCAGAAATCGGCGGTCAATGCTTGCATGGATAGATTTGTGTTTTGCTTTACGCGCTAACTCATACTGCGGGTTAACGGATCACTGAGCAATTTAGCATCGCCACCATCAACAAACATTAAACGAGCACCTCAACACGAACGCTATTTTTTCCCGCCATGGCCTTGTGTTCAGGGAGATCGTGAGATTTTTAGCGGGCGGGCGAAACGTTTTGCTATTGAAATTCCAGACGATATATCTTTCAGAATGAGCTTATTGTGATAACGTCATGGCTCCACTTAACAGACCGGAGGGGTTATCCCCAATATTAGATTTCAATGCCCGGTTTGCAGCAGCCAAAAGTTTTTATTCACAACGTTCTGCCCGGGTCAACAGCAACCACATGGTGCTATTTGTTCCGTTTGTGGGACGAGACTTACAATAAAATCCTGTATATCCGTGCCACGCAGGAGACGGTGGCCCAAAAAAGTCGTCTAGTGCGGGCCTCTCAGAGAGGCCCTTTTTACGTTTATATTTACGCGTTTTTGGCTTTACCTAAAGAGAAGCCACTGACTTTCGCAATATGCACACGCAATATTGTGCCTTTCACACTTGTCCAGCCCGCATTACCGGTCATCCATGACGGATCTTTAATATGTAAATAATTAAGTGGAATAACGTGGTCGTCTTCGACACGATAATCTTCGGCCAGATCGTCAAAGAAACGGGCAATAGAATTTGTCACTGTTTCATCGCCGGCAACAGACCGGATTGCGCGCGCCGTAAATAACGCATATTCATAACCAGAAACCAGTTCACCGGCCACTACCTGACCGTCGACGACCAGCGTGACCACCATGCCTGCGCCCAAATTCGCGCAGGACACCAGATGAGATAATGCGCTGTCCTGGGTACTGATAGTGGGGGTGACGACTTCTGGCACTTCAGGTTGATATTCCATGTACCTCTCCGCTTCTGGCAGTGAAAGCCGCCCGCAGGCGGCAGTAATCAGTAGAATTGACGAATGGCCTGCTCAGTTTCTTGTTGGGTGACCAGGTCTGAAAACCGGGCGACAAGGAACGTTTCGCCATCCAGTTCCCAGCTTTCAATCGGGATTTCGAGGAATGCACTTTGCTCATTTTTAAACGTGACCGACTTTGCATTGTCTTCCACGGTCACGTTTTCAACCTTACCACCGGCGCGAATTACCACTACATTTTTGCTCATGTCGGTTACCTCAGTTGCTCAAATAGCATTCGACAGTAACACAGTCATTCACTGAATGCCTGTGTCATGCCACGGAATGTTAAGCTCCAAAATTGGGTCTTTTAATTTGGCGTAATGAGGCGGATAACGCTATGGCGTAACTGTGAGGTAGCCCACACTTTAACAACTGAATAAGCTGAAAGAAGGGCTTACCGCAGTAAGGATAGCATGGTTTGCGGTACCTGATTGGCCTGCGCCAGCACTGAGCTACCAGCCTGCTGCAATATTTGCGCCCGCGACATCGTCGACACCTCCGTCCCGTAGTCCGAGTCCAGAATGCGGCTACGCGCCGACGAGAGATTGTTTGCGGCATGGGTTAAATTGCTGATCACCGACTCAAACCGATTCTGGTAAGCACCTAAAGCGCTACGCTGAGTATCGACTGCCTTGATCGCCTCGTCGAGCGCCGCCAGTGGCGTGCCGCTGGTCATACCGCCAGAAGAGACTGCGCCTTTTAACACGTCAAAACCTTCTGCTTTGGTGCTGCGGGCATTGCCGTTGATAAAATCCCCCGACACATCGCGAATATTGCCGGAACTGGCACCTAAGTTGTAACTGTCGCTACTGCCCATGCTGATGGTGATCGCTTCGCCATCATCGGTACCCACATGAAAACCGTAGCTGAAAGTACCGGAAGAGGTATCCAGTATTTTGATGCCGTTGAAATCCGTCTGCGTGGTCACGCGGTTGATCTCTGCCATGCGCTCGTTCACTTCTGCCTGGATAGAGTCAATATCGGAAGCTGAATTGGTGCTGTTTTGTGCCTGTAGCGTCAAATCACGAATACGCTGCAAGTTGTTATTGATTTCACTCAGCGCCCCTTCTGCGGTTTGCGCCAGCGAAATTGCGTCGTTCGCGTTTCGTGCGGCAACGCCCATGCCGTTGATATTTGAGGAGAAGCGGTTAGCGATGGCCTGCCCGGCGGCATCATCTTTCGCACTGTTAACACGCAACCCCGAGGATAAACGCTCAATCGAGGTACCCAACGCCGCTTGCGATTTACTGAGGTTATTCTGGTTTATCAATGAGAGTGTATTGGTATTGATAACAGCCATCGGAGTTCCCTACCCTGAATAATTATTTTCACAGCCAAATGAAATCAAATATTCAGGACTATCGGCGCAGAACAGGTGGCCTTTAAGGATATCCTTAAAACCCATGAATATTGGCAGGTAGGCGATCGTGACGGTAATGCGTGAATGCAGCCAGAGACCAGACCACAGAACAGGTCTCTGGCTGTACAGATTACGGTGATGCCGGGTGCCTCCCGGTGAGTCTGCTCCAGCCCGCAAACCCGCCTTACCCCAAAAAGGTCTGACTGGTAGCCCCTCCGCGCAGGGGGATTCATCACCACGCCTCACGGTATTGCGCCGACATGAAACAGGTCAATATCTCCCCACGTTATGTAACTTTTTAAAGTGTTTTGATACTTGTGCAAGCAGGTACAGGGCCTGTCAACAGGGCATGGCATCAGTTTCCCCACCAAATTCTGCCCTTGATCCGATCTGGCTATTGCATAACCATTCGCCCGCTAAACATTTTGAACGGCCTTTTCTCTTTTTTTATTGCTCACGGGTTATGTATGAACATTGATACGGATAACGATTGTCTGGGTTTTTCACCCGACCATCCGCTGGCGGAAAAATTTGATGTGCTCGCTTACCAGGACGGTCTTTTCAGTACGTTGCCGAAGGGATTTTTTCAAAACTGGCTGGGTGATGCGTCAGAAATCGGCCATATGCAAATCGGTAAATGCTCCGGTTTTGGTGTCGGTTCGATCGCAAAATACGACAGCAATGCGCAGGCATTGCGCGTGGGCCGGTTTGTTTCTGGCGGATTACGACTGCGGTTTATTCTTAACGGGCAGCATGAGACGCGTGCCATGTCCACGTCGATCATCTCTTTCCAGCATCCGGATTTGCAAAGCCCGGTCTTACCGCAATACGGTGATTCCGTCATCAAAAATGATGTCTGGATCGGTGATGAAGTGATGATGCTCGGCGGCGGAACCATTGAAGACGGCTGTATTGTCGGTGCCCGTTCGCTACTGCCACCAAACTTCACTTCCGAACCGTATGGCATTTACGTCGGTAGCCCGGCACGACTGGTGCGTTTTCGTTTTTCGGAAAAAGTGATCGAGGCTTTGCTGGATCTTGCCTGGTGGGATGCACCGAATCTGGTGAACTGGCTGAAAAGGGTCAACCGTTATTTTCTGGTTGATTTCACCCAGGATGAAGGCAAAACGCTGGCGTTACTCGCTGAAGTGAAAGAGATCAAACAAGCCTGGCTGCGTGCAGCCTGAGAGGAATACTACCGGGCACTGTGCCCGGTAGCTCAGGGTGAAATATTATTCGCTCAGGCCCCGATTTTTTAGCATCGGTTCGATCGCCGGATCGTGCCCGCGCCACTGGCGATAAAGATCGGCCAGATCGTCACTGTTACCTCGGGATAAAATCGCCTCGCGGAAACGCTGACCATTGGCTCGGCTTAAACCGCCCTGCTCAACAAACCATTGATAGCCATCGTCTGCCAGCATTTGCGTCCATAAATAGGCGTAATACCCGGCGGCATACCCCCCACCAAAGATGTGCGCGAAATAGCTGCTCCGGTAGCGCGGCGGCACCGCCGCCAGATCGAGTTTCTCTTTGCGAATCGCCTGTTGTTCAAAGCTGTCTACGTCTGTCACCGCCTCGCCATCAGCCAGACTATGCCAGTTCATATCCAGCAAAGCAGCGCTAAGTAACTCCGTCATCTCGTAGCCTTTGTTAAAGCGGGTTGCACGCAGCATTTTTTCGCGGAGCGCTTCCGGCATCGGCTCACCGGTTATGTGGTGTAACGCATAACGCGCAAAGACCTGCGGATGACTGGCCCAGTGCTCATTGATCTGCGAGGGAAACTCGACAAAGTCGCGTGGCGTATTGGTGCCGGAGAGCGAGGCATAACGCTGGCTGGCGAACAGACCATGCAGGGTGTGGCCAAACTCATGGAACAGGGTGATCACCTCATCCCAGGAGAGTAACGCGGCCTGACCGTCGGCAGGTTTCTGGTAATTACAGACGTTATAAATGACGGGCTGTGTCGCCAGCAGCGTGGATTGTTCAATAAAATTGCCCATCCATGCACCACCGCTTTTTGAGTCACGGGCATAAAAATCACCGTAAAACAGTGCCATGCCGCTACCATCTGCGTCTAAAATCTCCCATACGCGCACATCGGGATGATAAACCGGAATATCTTTACGCTCGCGAAAACGGATGCCAAACAACTCGCTGGCTGCCCAAAACACGCCTTCGGTCAGCACCGTATTGAGCGCGAAATAGGGTTTGATTTGCGACTCATCCAGCGCGTATTTCGCCAGCCGGACCTGCTCGGCGTAAAACGCCCAGTCCCATGCCTGTGCAGAGAAACCGCCCTGCTGATCGTTGATGACTTGCTGTATATCCGCCAGTTCGCGCTCGGCGCGGGCACGCGCGGCAGGGGCAATTCCGCGCATAAACGACAGTGCAGCCTGTGGCGTTTCCGCCATTTGGTCGGCAATTTTCCAGCTGGCGAAGTCAGCAAAGCCCAGTAATTTCGCTTGTTGCGCGCGTAACGCCGCCAGCCGTAACACCAGTTCACGGGTGTCGTTGGCGTCACCGCGTTGCGTACGCAGCCAACTGGCCGTGAACAGATTCTCCCGTGTTTGCCTGTCGCGCAGCGAGGCCAGCGCCGGTTGTTGCGTGGTATTGAGTAGCGACAATAACCAGCGGTTTTCCAGCCCTTTCGCCTTTGCTGCCTCCGCCGCGACAGCCAGTTCCTGTGCGCTTAATCCATCCAGTTGATGCGCGTAATCCACCACCAGACCGCCGGCTTTGTCTGCCGCCAGGAGGCGTTGGTTAAACTGGCTGGTCAGTGTTGCGGCTTCGGTATTCAGCGCTTTAAGCGTTGTTTTATCAGCCTCCGTGAGTAACGCGCCTGCCAGCACAAAACGCTGACGGGTCGTTTCGACCAGACGCAGCGACTCGCTATCCAGCCCCAGACTTTGGCGTTGCTGCCACACGGCATCGACCCGGGCAAACAGCGTGTCATCAAGGTAGATATCATTCGCCAGCCCGGCCAGCTCCGCCGAAAACGCCTCATCCAGCTGTTGCAAATAATCATTGGTATGAGCCGAGGTCATGGCAAAAAAGACATTACATACCTGATTGAGCAACTGCCCGCTACGTTCCAGCGCCAGCAGGGTGTTATCAAAACTCGCCGCTGCCGGATCCGCTGTAATCGCCGCAATTTCGCTGCGTTTTTGCTGCATTCCCTGGTCAAACGCCGGGCGATAGTGTTGCTGCTGGATTGCATCGAACTGCGGTGCCTGATAAGGCAGCGGGCTGGGGGTAAAAAATGGATTGGTAACCGACATATTTCGCTCCTGAATGCGGTGAGTTCCTTCAGAGTAGGCATCCCCTGCGCGCATCGCAATCATTAATCCCGTCTGCGCGCATCGCCGCTTTTTTTGCCACACTCTTTTCTGGATAACTTGCGTTACCGCTTATCGGCAGCGCATGCTATGGTACATCACCACAAAAAGCGTTGAGGAACAGTGAGATGATTATTCTGGTTACCGGAGCAACAGCGGGTTTTGGCGAGGGGATCACCCGCCGTTTTATTGAAAACGGCCACAAAGTCATTGCCACAGGACGCCGTCAGGAACGTTTGCAGGAGTTAAAAGACGAACTGGGCGACAACCTGTATACGGCACAACTTGATGTGCGTAACCGCGCGGCAATTGAGGCGTTAATCACTTCTCTGCCGGCTGAGTGGCGCGACATTGATGTACTGGTCAACAACGCCGGGCTGGCGCTGGGCATGGAACCGGCGCATAAGGCCAATATCGACGACTGGGAAACAATGATCGACACCAACAATAAAGGCCTCGTTTATATGACCCGTGCGGTGTTGCCTGGTATGGTCGAGCGTAAACGCGGCCATGTGATCAACATTGGTTCTACCGCCGGGAGCTGGCCGTATGCCGGCGGCAACGTTTACGGTGCCAGTAAAGCGTTTGTGCGCCAGTTCAGCCTGAACCTGCGTACTGATCTGAATGGCACGGGCGTACGCGTGACCAATATTGAGCCGGGCCTGGTGGGCGGCACAGAGTTCTCGAATGTGCGCTTTAAAGGTGACGATAACAAAGCGAGCAAGACTTACGAGAAAACCACCGCACTGACGCCGGAAGACGTTACCGAAGCGGTTTGGTGGGTGGCCACCTTACCGAAGCACGTCAATATCAACACGCTGGAAATGATGCCTGTCAGCCAGACGTATGCGGGGCTGAGCGTGCACCGCGAAGAGTAACCCCCCGCCCGGCCTGCGGGCCGGGGTATGGGATGTCGGTTAAATAAATGGTATGGTAGACAGGTTAACCCTTTAAAAAGTAAGAGCGAATGGCTGCTGAAACGCAACTCAATCCCACACAACCCGTCAATCAACAAATCTACCGCATCCTTCGGCGGGATATTGTGCATTGTCTGATCCCGCCAGGCACGCCGTTATCGGAAAAAGAGGTGTCGGTTCGCTTTGATGTCTCGCGTCAACCGGTCCGCGAAGCCTTTATTAAACTGGCGGAAAACGGCCTGATCCAGATCCGCCCGCAGCGCGGCAGCTACGTGAATAAAATTTCGATGACACAGGTCCGTAACGGGTGTTTTGTGCGCCAGGCGATTGAGTGTGCCGTTGCCCGCCGTGCAGCAACGCTTGTCACAGACAGCACCTGTTATCAGTTAGAGCAAAACCTGAATCAGCAGCGCACGGCTATCGAACGCAAGCAGTTAAACGATTTTTTTGAACTGGACGATAATTTCCACCATAAGCTGGCGCAAATTGCCGATTGTCAGCTCGCCTGGGACACCATCGAAAACATTAAAGCGACCATCGACCGTGTGCGCTATATGAGTCTCGACCATGTGTCACCGCCGGAAATGCTGCTGCGCCAGCACCTGGACATTTTCGCCGCGCTGGAAAAACGCGATGCCGATGCGGTTGATCGTGCCATGACACTGCATTTGCAAGAGATCAGCGAGTCGGTGATCACCATCCGCCAGGAAAATCGCGACTGGTTCACCGAAGAGTAATTCCCCCCTCTCCTTGTCCTGCGCCGCAGACGCATTTTTTTACCGTAAAAAAGTGTGATGTTGATCAAAAGCAAAAACTTCTCGTCTCAGAGGCGTATTGATAAACAGTCCGTCGCGGGGACGTCTTCTGCCCCGGATGATTTTGCGGATGTTAACAAGGAGAAACCACCATGATGACTTATGATCGTAACCGTAACCCTATTACTGTCGGCAGCCGTGTGATGATTAATGGCACAGGCCGGACCGGTAAAATCACTGCCATTCATGCAGAGGGATTAAATGCCGCCAAAGTGCGTCGCAGTAAAACGGTGGAAGTGGAAGGATGTGAAGGCCAGTTCGAACCGGTGGAACTGATCCGCCTGGGCCTGCACTAAATGGTGAGAATGCCGCCGCGGCGGCATTCATAACGATCACAGTGCCGCAGCGTATTGCGCCACCGTTGCTTTTGCCCCTTTCTCGAGCAGCGTCTGATACGCTTTTTGCACCTGAGCCACAAACACCGCATCTTTCGGCAGTTCATTGCCAAAAATCGCTTCGATGCCTAACAGCGCCTGCACGCGCGCTTCACCCTGCGCACTGCTGCTGACCGCAGCGTTGATGGTTGGCAGCAACGGATCGCTGACTTCAATAGCCTGCCCCTTCTCGTCCACGCCGCCCACGTAACGCATCCAGCCGGCGATACCTAACGCCAACAAGGAGAAGTCGTGCTGATGAACCCGATGCCAGCGCACTGAGTCCAGCATGCGCTGCGGCAGTTTCTGGCTACCGTCCATAGCGATTTGCCAGGTACGATGGCGCAGCGCAGTATTGCTGTAGCGGGCAATCAACAAGTCGGCGTAATGCGCCAGGTCGACGCCTTTCACTTGCAGAGTTGGTGCCTGCTCTTTCAGCATTAGCGCGTGGGCAGCGCGACGGTAATTCTCGTCTTCCATGCACTCATTAATGTGCTGATAACCGGCCAGATAGCCGAGATACGCGAGGAATGAGTGGCTGCCATTGAGCATGCGCAGTTTCATCTCTTCAAACGGGATCACATCGGCTACCAGTTCGGCACCCGCTTTTTCCCAGGCCGGACGACCAGCAACAAAATTGTCTTCGATCACCCACTGGCGGAACGGTTCACAGGCCACTCCCGCCGGATCGCGCACGCCCGTCAGTTGCGCGATCTTCTCCAGCGTTTCGGCTGTCACCGCAGGCACAATGCGATCCACCATTGTGGAGGGGAAGGTGACATTCGCTTCGATCCAGTCCGCCAGATCTGCATTCACCGCGCGGGCATAAGCGCAGACAACATTGCGCGTGATATGGCCATTTTCCGGCATGTTATCGCAAGACATCACTGTAAAGGCCGGCAGGCCCGCCGCCTTACGACGCGCCAGGGCTTCAACAATCACTCCCACGGCGGATTTCGGTTGCTGTGGGTTTTGCAAATCGGCAGCAATCAATGGGTTTTCCAGTACCAGTTTCCCCGTCGCCGGAGAGTGGCAGTAGCCCTTCTCGGTGATGGTCAGCGACACAATCGCTACTTGCGGCTCACACATCGCCGCCAGCACCGTCTCCAGACCATCGACCTGGGCATGAAGCGCTCGTTTCACCACACCCACAACGCGGGCAGTCCATGCATCGGCTGACATTTCCGCCACGGTGTAGAGGTTATCCTGCTGCTTCAAATCGGCGATTGGTTGCTCGCCACCGATCAGATTCACTTCACAGTAACCCCAATCACTGCCGTGCTCTGCCGCGAGAATATCGGCATACACGGACTGGTGCGCGCGGTGAAACGCGCCAAAACCCAGGTGCACAATCCGCGTCTGCAATGCGTCGCGGTGATAGTGAGGACGTGTTGCTTTCGCGTGTAGTAACTGATTTTCCATAGTTGCGACTCGTTAATAGATAAAGCGAAAATCCCTGTCCGCAGAAGGCTGGTAGCGGTGAACGCTCCGGCCTCCTGCTGACTACATGAACTAGAATGGTAGTAAGGTGAAAAAAATTATGTCGTTCACCATACCAATTGTTGGAAGCTAAACATTGATTTACGTTAACTTTTACCGAAGTGGTGTAATACAAAAAAAAAGTTATGTGACAGCATTATGGTTTAACGACCAGGTTGTAAACCAGAATACCGCTGCGCATCTGTCACAATCTGCGGCTCGGCCGCATCTTCCAGAATATTCAAATCACGGTCGCGCACTTCCGGCATCAATACGGCAGAGAGGAGACCAATCAGTGAGTAAACGATCAGCATCACCACAATCGGCCACCAGGAACCGGTCATATTACAGAAGATCCCCGCCAGTACTGGGCCAAAACCGACCGCCACCAGACCGCCCGCTTCTTTGGAGATAGCCATACGGGTAAAACGATTCCGTGAGCCAAACATCTCCGCCATGGTGATGTTTTCCAGGGCAAACAGCCCCAGCACAGCAAAGTTATGGATGACAATCATCGACAACATGATGACGCCAGGGCTGTAGCTCTTATCGACGATAATCGACATCATCGGGTACGCGAGAATAATCGCCGAAATGCACAGGCAGATATAAGGTAAACGGCGCCCGACCTTATCAGACAACCACCCCAGCAGCGGTATGGTGAGAAAACCGATGATGGAACTGATCATCAGCGCATCGGTGGGAATACGTTTTTCAAACAGCAGGGTCTGCACCAGGTAGCCCGCCAGAAAGGTCTGGATCAGGCCAGAGTTCCCTGCCTGTCCAAAACGTAACCCGGTCGCCAGCCAGAACGACTTACTGGTAAACATCGCGCCCAGCCCCGTTTCCGCAGGCTGCGTTTTGACCGGAGCGTGATCACCTTCATGCACTTGTTCAAATACAGGGCTTTCTTTCAGGTTCATACGCAGCCAGATTGCAAAGATCATCACGACTACGCTTGCGATAAACGGCACACGCCATCCCCAGGCCAGCAGTTCAGTACGATCCAGCGTGAAGAACATCACAGCCCAAATTGCCGTTGCGCTTAGGGTGCCGCAGTTGGTGCCCATTGCCACCAGTGAAGAGATCACCCCGCGTTTCCCTTTTGGTGCATACTCCGCAAGCATAGTACCCGCGCCGGAGATTTCCGCACCGGCCCCCAGTCCCTGAATAATGCGCAACGTGACCAGTAAAACCGGCGCGAGAATACCAATTTGTGCATAGGTCGGCAGCACCCCGATAAGCGTGGTGCAAATCCCCATCATCGTAATGGTGATAAACAGCACTTTTTTACGCCCAATCCGGTCGCCCATTTTACCGAAGATAAATGCCCCGATGATACGCGCTACATACCCGGCCCCGTAGGTACCCATTGCCAGAATCAGCGCCATTGCCGCCGACTGTTCCGGGAAAAAGATCTCATGAAACACCAGCGCCGCACCGAGTGAGTAGAGCTGGAAATCCATAAATTCCAGCGCCGTCCCCAACCAGCCGGACACCGCCGCTTTTACCAGATCCGAGGTCGTTCTTTCAGCTTTAACTTGTGTCATAATCGCAATCTCGAAAAAAAGGATATGCGTACCGCTTAACCGCATTGTTATTGTATTTAATTGAACGTTAACAAGACCTTACAGCACTTGCGTTGGTCTTTTTCGAACAGTTCAATCGCATCGGTGACATGTTGATAGTGAAATTTATGCGTCACTAACCGGGTGGGATCGATAAGCCCGCGTTCCATCCAGTCGATCACCACCGGGAACTTCCCGGCATTGAGGCGCGATGAAAAAATGGATAGCTCTTTGCCGGTAATGCCCTGCTGGACAATCTGGCTGGGATCGCTGGAGAATCCCATAATCACAATGCGCGCAGCAGGTGATGCCAGCGCAATCGCTTCCTGCAAAATCGACGGATGGCAGGCAGCATCCACAATCAGTGTTGGTTTGATCCCCTTCTCTGCCAGCGCCTCCTGTAAGGATTGCTTGCTATTGTTGATAACCCAGTCCGCACCGCTGTTGCGCGCCATAGCAAGACGTTCGTCAATACGGTCTGCGACAATGACCTGCTTTACCTTGTAAACGCCTTTTAACGCCTGCACAGTGGTCAGCCCCATCGGACCTGCGCCATAAATCAGCGCAATATCCTGTTCCATAGGGTTCACCTGTCCAGTGACGTTGGCCGCAATGGTAAAAGGCTCAATCATCACTGCGTTCTCGTCAGGAATGGTTTCCGGAATGAGCCATGCATTCGCCGCCGGGACAACCGCGTATTCACTGAACCCACCATCACGGTGTACGCCCAACACAACCAATGACGTACATACGTTTGGTTTACCAATCGAACACGGGTAGCAGTGGCCGCAGCTGATCACTGGATCAACCGACACGCGTTCACCCACTCGCTCCGGCGATACCCCCTCACCCACAGCATCAATCAGACCGAAAAATTCATGCCCGATAACGCGCGGATATTTTGCGAAGGGGTTATGCCCACGGTAGATATGGCTGTCAGAACCGCAGATTCCTGCCAGCTTCACATTGACGCGCACTTCTCCCGCTGCCGGTTGTGGTAACGGTCTGTCGGCGAGTACAAGTTGATTGGGTTGTTCTATCACCACACTTTTCATTTCGCGCTCCTCGGTTACCAGTTCCACAGGGTGCCATCTTCCAGTCTGGCGACGGGCAGATAAGCCGGATCGTAGGGGTATTTCGCCGCCTGTTTTTCATCAAACTCAATGCCCAGCCCAGGCTTGTCGCCGGGGTGCATATAGCCGTTGTCAAAACGCCAGTTATGCGGGAAGACTTCCAGCATTTGCCCGGAATAGCCCATATATTCCTGCACGCCAAAGTTTGGCACCCACAGATCGAAGTGCAGCGCGGCAGCATGACAAATTGGCGACAAATCAGACGGACCGTGCGATCCCGTGCGTACCTGGTAGAGTGAGGCAAAATCGGCAATACGGCGCATTCCCGTGATCCCGCCGGCATGGGTAATGGTGGTGCGGATATAGTCGATCAGTTGCTCTTCAATAAGCTGCTTGCAATCCCAGATGCTGTTAAACACCTCACCAACGGCAATTGGGGTGACGGTATGCTGGCGTATCAGACGGAAGCATTCCTGATTTTCCGCCGGGGTAGGATCTTCCATCCAGAACAGGCGGTACGCTTCAATACTTTTGCCAAAGCGCGCTGCTTCAATCGGCGTCAGGCGGTGGTGCATGTCGTGTAGCAGATGCTCATTAAAGCCAAATTTACTGCGCACGGCGTCAAACAGCTTCGGCGTAAAATCGAGGTATTTTTCGGTCGACCAGAGCTGCTCTTCCGGCCACTGGCCTTTGGTGGCTGGCTCGTAGGCCTGGCCTTTGCCCTTTGCCATTCCATAGGTGGTTTTCATCCCCGGCACACCGCACTGGACGCGAATCGCTTTGAAACCCATCTCTTTATGACGGGCGTAATCGTCCAGCACTTCGTCAATGGAATGGCCTGTAGTGTGGCAGTAGACCATTACCCCCTCGCGCGAGGCGCCGCCCAGTAACTGATAGAGCGGCATATTGGCCGCTTTGGCTTTGATATCCCATAACGCCATGTCGATAGCGGAAATTGCCGACATGGTCACCGGGCCGCGACGCCAGTACGCGCCTTTATAGAAAAATTGCCAGATATCCTCGATGCGGTGTGCATCGCGCCCAATCAGCTGCGGGCAGAGGTGATCTTTCAGATAGGACGCGACAGACAGTTCGCGGCCGTTAAGAGTGGCATCGCCCAGCCCGACAATGCCTTCATCCGTGGTGATTTTTAAGGTGACAAAATTGCGCCCAGGACAGGTAACAAAGACTTCAGCCCCTATGATTTTCATTCCGCGATTCCTTACATCGTTTAACGTGATGCCGGGAATTTACTCGCCTGAACTACTACCATACAAGTATATCGATCAAAAAAGCGGCGGGGGATCACAAAAAATCCGCCGCTATACGCGCCCCCATCCGGCAACAATGATTAACATACCGCACAAGGCTACCACCGCGCCGAGCCAGTCATACGCGCTCAACTTGACGCCATCTACCACGCGTAGCCAGAGTAGCGCCGTACAGACATAGACGCCGCCATAAGCAGCATATACCCGGCCGCTGGCAGCGGGGTGCAACGTCAGCAACCAGACAAACATCACCAGCGCCAGCGCTGCGGGTGCCAGCAGTAACGGGCTGGCACCGCGTTTTAGCCATAGCCAGGGGAGGAAGCAACCAAGGATTTCGCACAAGGCAGTGGCAAAGAAAAGAAGGGTCGTTTTGAGCATTTTCGGCACGTTTATTCAATCACGGTTGAACCATCATACATGATAATGCTCTGACTACTGTTCTCCCTGGCTATTCGCCATGGCCGGGATGGCTTAGAATAAACAGGTACGTCTTTTGTTTATCCCATATAAGGAAATCGCAATGACAACTCCACTTAGCAAACGCCTGTGCCTCACCGCAATGCTGACGCTGGGTGCCATCGTGTACACCACTTCTGCACTGGCTGAAACAAACCGTCTGGTGATTGAATCCGGCGATAACGCGCAAAGCCGCCAGAACGCCGCGATGGAAAAAGAGCAATGGAATGACACCCGCAGTCTGCGCCATAAGGTCAACAAACGCGCAGAAAAAGAGTGGGACAAAACCGACGTTGCATTCGATGCGCAAGATAACTGCCAGAAGAGCACTAACGTCAATGCTTACTGGGAACCCAATACCTTACGCTGCCTCGATCGCCGCACCGGTCGCCAAATCCAGTAACCTGTTTGGGCGCCTTCAGCGCCCGCTTCCCTCTTCGCAAAAGGATTGCCTGTGAGTGACAATCATCCTGTCCGCCTGCGCCCGCTTGAGCGCGAGGATCTGCGTTTCGTCCATCAGCTTGATAACAATGCCAGCGTGATGCGCTACTGGTTCGAAGAACCCTACGAAGCCTTCGTTGAGCTGTCGGATCTGTACGATAAACATATTCACGATCAGAGCGAACGCCGTTTTGTCGTTGAGAGTAACGGCGAAAAAGTCGGTTTGGTGGAACTGGTAGAGATCAATCACGTTCACCGCCGGGCAGAGTTTCAGATCATCATTTCACCCGAACATCAGGGGAAAGGGCTGGCGACCAAAGCGGCAAAACTGGCGATGGATTATGGCTTTACCGTGCTCAATCTCTACAAGCTTTATCTCATCGTCGATAAGGAAAATGAGAAAGCGATTCACATCTATCGCAAGCTGGGGTTTGAAGTGGAAGGCGAGTTAATTCACGAGTTCTTTATTAATGGCGAATATCGCAACACTATTCGCATGTGCCTGTTCCAGCACCAGTACCTGGCCGAACATAAAACCGGCGCGACATTGTTAAAACCCACCGCGCAGTAAGCGCGGTGGTTGCAGCATCAATAATATTCGATGGTATTTTTGATGCTGAATTTATGCTCCACAACAGGCGTAACACTCTCGTCACGTGTGACAAGGCTGCAGCTCACCGGGTTGTCGTGGCTGTCGTAGTCGCAGGTCTGTTTCACCTCGCCGAGCGGTTTATCATTCAGCGTGCTGACTGCGGTGTAATCCAGTTTTTTGCGTTTGTCTTTCGACGGCGTAGACGCCACCGTCAGGTGCGCATCTTTTGAGGTGGTGGATTTACCCAGCGGATAGCCTTCCTCGTCGTAGCGGTATTTCACTTCCATCTCTCTGCCGCGCGCCAGCACAATAAAACCGTTATCGTCGGTATCCCAGGTGACGCCAGCCGCCGGAAACTCCGCTAACTGACATTTGCCTTGCAAGCGCAGACGTTTTTCCTGCGATTCCGCATCAATATAATAATTGGCATCCAGCACCAGTGACACGCCGCTGTTATTCTCCACATCGTGCAGTTCCAGCTTATCGAAACAGCCCTCTTTCGACAGCGTGCCGGTGACGCGTTTAGCGACCTCGCCCTTTTCATTTAGCAACGTCTGGCTGAAATCTTTAACCGGGCCGCGCAGCGGATCAAAATCAAATTCATTGGAAAAGCTGGCCATTTCTGGCGTATACGAGACAGGTCCTTTAGCGTCGTCACACCCGGCAATCAGAGCCGCCAGTGCGATAACCAATAGCTGTTTTTTCAACGGGTTCACCACATTTTTCTTTTGTATTGCACTTATAGTAGCAAATCCTTTCTAAGATAGGGCAATCACATCGTGACTTACCGGTTTAATGCGCCCTCAATGCCATAAAGGAGTACCCTGCTCCGGCAATGCCAATCACCAGTAATATCAACGACGATAGCCGGGCAAAGCGGTAGCTTTGCGTGACGGGTAACCAGCGTTTGATGGCGATGATATAGAGCGATAACACGCTAAAATCAAGCAGGATCCACAGTGTCGAAAGAATCGTCACGCTGGCGATAAAATCGCGGGTTATGGCAATAAATTGCGGGAAAAAAGCGATAAAAAAAAGGATATCCTTCGGGTTTGCCATTCCGGTCATAAAACCCTGAAAAAAGCCTCCCTGTGCGTTACCTTTTCGCGGCTCTGCGGCGCCCTGGCGTAACGCCGTTAGCGAACTGGCGGTGATAAATAATGATCCGCCCAGAGCAACCATATTGAGTAAGAACGGTGAGAGCGAAACCGCGCCCGCGAGAACCATGATCGCCAGCGCAATCAGCACCAGCGAAGCAAGGTGCGTCCCCAGCGCGGTCAAAAAGGCACGGGCATAGCTGCCCCGTGCTGCCGTACCGCTAACCAGCAACACCACTGGCCCGGGTGTAAATAGCAGTGTTAAGACAGCGGCGATATACGCCCACAGCAGCAATACGTTGACTGGCGGCATCTTTCTCTCCTGGCGGTTTTGCGTTGAGTATCCGCCAAATTCAGTGGCTTGAAAAACGAGTAAAAGTGCCGTTATATGCGGCTTAAAACTCACAATTGACACCACAACATGAACCAGACCATGCCGCCGCTTTACGCCTTACGTGCATTTTCCGTAGCCGCTCAAATGAACTCCTTTAGTCAGGCCGCACTTTTTCTCAACGTCACGCCAGGCGCGATCAGTCGGCATATTCGCACACTTGAGGCGTGGTTTGAGTGCCGTCTGTTTGAGCGACACGGCCCTAAAATCCGCCTGACAGACGCGGGCCAGCAACTGGCTGCGCGCCTGCAGGAAGGGTTTATGCAGCTGGAAAACGCCTGCCAGACGCTGCGCCGCAACCACCGCCAGCTGCGGCTGAAAGCGCCCTCGACACTGACCATGCGCTGGCTTTTAAATCAGTTAGGCGAGTTTCGCGCTCATCACAGTACGCCAGTCATTGAGATCAGCAGCGTCTGGATGGATATAGACGTGGTGGATTTCCGTACAGAGCCTTTTGATTGCGCTATTTTGCTTGGCGATGGCCGGTTCGGCGAACACACCCAGAGTTTACGCTTGTTTGATGAGTACCTTATCCCGTTCTGCGCCCCGGCTTTGCTGGCCCCGGCGCAAAACAACCTGGCGCAATGCACGCTTATTCACCCATCGCGGGATCGGCGCGACTGGCGACGCTGGCTGGCTGGCACCGGGCAATTCCCCCACCTCAATCTCACGGAGGGCCTGCTCTTTGACACCCTCGAACAGGGGCTTCAGGCCGCGATCGGCGGTCACGGTGTGACCATTGGCGATGTGCTGTTAAGCCAGCAGGCCCTGGCGCAAAATCTGCTGGCGATCCCGTACCCTCAGGCAATCACAACCGGTGACAGCTACTGGCTGGTATGGCCGAAAGATTCGCCCCGCCTCAATAACATTGCTTTGCTTGGTGAGTTTCTGCTCGCGAGAACGCCGTCAACCCTGCCTGAGGGCATTGCCTGCGACGCCGCCTTCATCAGATGATTCAGAGATTTACCTTGTCACGGCGCCAGAGGTGCTAAGCTTAGGGCGGGCATTTAAAAGGAGATGAAGATGCAATATAAACGTTGGTTTTGTGCGTTACTGCTGGTGGGATCGCTTCCTGCTGTTGCTGCACCGGACTCCTGCGAGCGCGTCAAAACGGATATCCAGCAGCGCATCATTAATAACGGTGTCCCGGAATCGGGTTTCAGCCTGACGATTGTGCCGAATGACCAGGCCGATCAGACGGGCGCTCAGGTTGTCGGTCACTGCGCTAATGACAGTTATAAAATTCTTTATACCCGCACCAATGGCGCTGCCCCGCAGGGCGAACAGAGCGCCGGCTCGCAATAACGCTTTCCCCCTGAATATCAGGGGGATCTCCCTCGACTTGATCGTGATTAAGACTTTTCTACCCCCTGCTGGGTAGGATGACCCCATTATTAGCCTGCTTTTAATACCGCAGGTAATTTCTTTTATAAATAATAATGGAGTGAGCTATGTCTGAAAGCGAACACAGCGGCGGCATCAGCCGACGAACGCTGGTGAAGTCGACCGCCCTCGGGTCGCTGGCACTGGCAGCAGGAAGTTTTCATCTCCCTTTTGGTATGCGTTCCGCTGCCGCCGCCGTGCAACAAGCCATGCAGCCCGCAACGGACAAAGTGGTGTGGGGAGCCTGTTCGGTCAACTGTGGAAGCCGCTGCGCACTGCGGTTGCATGTGCGGGATGATGAAGTCTACTGGGTAGAAACCGACAACACCGGCGACGATCACTATGGCAACCACCAGGTGCGCGCCTGCCTGCGCGGGCGTTCTATTCGTCGGCGGATTAATCACCCCGATCGCCTGAATTACCCGATGAAACGCGTCGGTAAGCGCGGTGAAGGCAAGTTCGAGCGCATCAGTTGGGACGAAGCGCTGGACACCATTGCTAACAGCTTAAAAGGCGTGGTGCAGAAATACGGCAATGAGGCCGTGTACATTAATTATTCGTCCGGCATCGTCGGCGGCAACATCACCCGCTCCTCGCCTTCCGCCTCTATTATTGCCCGCCTGATGGCAATGTACGGCGGCTTCCTTGGGCAATATGGCACCTACAGCACGGCGCAGATCGCCTGCGCCATGCCTTACACGTACGGTTCCAACGAAGGCAATAGCACCTCAGATATTGAAAACACCAGGTTGGTGGTGATGTTCGGCAACAACCCGGCTGAAACCCGTATGAGCGGCGGTGGCATCACCTGGTTTCTTGAGCAAGCGCGGGAACGTTCGAATGCACGTATGGTGGTGATTGATCCGCGCTACACCGATACCGCCGCCGGGCGCGAAGATGAGTGGATACCGATCCGTCCCGGCACCGATGCCGCACTGGTGGCGGGAATGGCCTGGGTGTTGATCACGGAAAATCTTGTCGATCAACCGTTTCTTGATACCTATTGCGTCGGTTACGACGAGAAAACCCTGCCGGCAGACGCGCCGGCAAATGGCCATTACAAAGCATACATACTGGGCCAGGGCGATGACGGCGTCGCGAAAACACCGCAGTGGGCATCTCAAATAACCGGTATTCCGGCGGACAAAATCATTAAGCTGGCCCGTGAAATCGGCGCCAGCAAACCGGCTTATATTTGCCAGGGATGGGGGCCGCAACGGCAGGCGAATGGCGAATTGACCTCGCGCGCGATCGCCATGTTGCCTATCCTGACCGGTAACGTCGGAATTAATGGCGGCAACAGTGGCGCACGTGAGTCGACCTACACCATTACCATTGAACGCATGCCGATGCCGGAAAACCCGGTCAAAACGGCAATCTCCTGTTTCAGTTGGACTGACGCCATTGCCCGCGGCCCGGAAATGACCGCTACCCGCGACGGTGTACGCGGTAAAGATAAACTGGATGTGCCGATAAAATTTATCTGGAACTACGCCGGTAACACCCTTACTAATCAGCATGGGGATATCAACAAAACCCACGATATCCTGCAGGATGACAGTAAATGCGAAATGATAGTGGTCATTGAGAACTTTATGACCTCATCAGCTATGTATGCCGATATTCTGCTGCCCGATTTAATGACCGTTGAGCAGGAGGACATTATTCCCAATGATTACGCCGGTAATATGGGCTATCTGATTTTCCTGCAACCCGTCACCCGCGCTAAATTCGAGCGAAAACCCATCTACTGGATCACCAGTGAAATCGCCCGTCGTCTGGGGCCGGATATTTACCAGCGCTTTACTGAAGGCCGCACGCAGGAGGAGTGGCTGAAATATCTGTATGCCAAAATGGTTGCCAAAGATCCGCAGCTTCCCGCTTACGAGGCGCTGAAAGCGATGGGGATTTATAAGCGTAAAGATCCGAACGGTCACTTTGTTGCCTATAAAAAATTCCGCGATGATCCGCAGGCCAACCCATTGAAAACCCCCTCCGGTAAAATCGAGATCTACTCCAGTCGGCTGGCGCAGATTGCCAATACATGGGAGCTGGAAAAAGACGAAGTCATCAGCCCGTTACCGGTTTACGCCTCCACCTTCGAAGGCTGGGACTCCCCGGCGCGCAAACACTACCCGCTGCAACTCTTCGGCTTTCACTACAAAGCCCGCACGCACTCCAGCTACGGCAACATCGATGTTCTCAAAGAAGCCTGCCGCCAGGAGGTGTGGCTCAATCCGATTGATGCGCAACAGCGCGGTATTGCCAATGGCGATCTGGTGCGCGTGTTTAACGAACGCGGCGAAGTGCGTATTGCCGCCAAAGTCACGCCGCGCATTATGCCGGGCGTCAGCGCGATGGGCCAGGGCGCATGGCACCAGGCCAGCATGGACGGCGATCGCATCGACCACGGCGGCTGCGTGAATACGCTGACCACCCATCGCCCTTCGCCGCTGGCAAAAGGCAATCCGCAGCATACCAATCTGGTCGAGATCGAAAAGGTTTAAGGAGTAACCGATGACAACGCAGTATGGTTTTTTTATTGATTCTGCCCGCTGCACCGGTTGCAAAACCTGTGAGCTGGCCTGTAAGGATTACAAAGACTTAACGCCGGATGTCAGCTTTCGCCGGGTGTATGAATATGCGGGTGGTAACTGGCAGGAAGATAACGGAGTCTGGCAGCAAAATGTATTTGCGTATTACCTCTCAATCTCTTGCAACCATTGTGACGATCCCGCCTGTACCAAAGTCTGCCCGAGCGGCGCAATGCACAAACGCGAAGACGGTTTAGTGGTGGTAGATGAAGATGTCTGCATCGGGTGCCGTTATTGCCATATGGCCTGCCCGTATGGCGCACCGCAATATAACGCCGCCAAAGGCCATATGACCAAGTGCGACGGTTGCTACGACCGCGTCGCTAAGGGGCTTAAACCGATATGTGTTGAATCCTGCCCTTTACGTGCGCTCGACTTTGGCCCGATCGATACACTACGCAAACAGCACGGCGAGCTGGCGGCGATCGCGCCGTTCCCGGCTTCGCACTTTACCCGGCCAAATATCGTCATTAAACCCAACGCCAACAGCCGCCCAACCGGGGACACAACCGGTTATCTGGCCAACCCTCAGGAGGTATAAAATGGGAAACGGATGGCATGAATGGCCTCTGGTACTGTTTACCGTACTCGGTCAGTGCGTGGCAGGTGGGCTTATTGTAACCGGTCTTGGCTGGATGGCGGCAAAAGCGGATAACGTTGGGCAGATACGCATTGTCCGCAGCATGTTTTTGCTCTGGTTGTTGATGGGGATCGGTTTTCTTGCCTCAATGATGCACCTTGGCTCGCCGCTGCGGGCCTTTAACTCCCTGAACCGCATTGGCGCATCGGCGCTCAGTAATGAGATTGCCTCCGGATCGTTGTTTTTTGCCGTGGGCGGCATCTGGTGGTTATTGAGCTGGCTGGGAAAAATGCCTGCGCAATTAGGGCGCAGCTGGCTGATTATCAGCATGTTGCTGGGTGTGCTGTTTGTCTGGGCGATGACCCGGGTTTACCAGATTGACACGGTACCGACCTGGCACAACGGCTATACCACCGCCGGGTTCTTTCTGACGATGCTGGTGGGCGGGCCACTCCTGGCCGCGCTGCTGCTGCGCCTGTCGGGGGTGCGTTTTCCTGCCGCACAGTTTGCTGCTGTCAGCGTTGCCGCCCTTGTTGCCAGTTGTGTGCTGGTCATGCTGCAAAGCGGTCAACTCGGCACGATCCACAGTTCGGTGCAGCCGGCCGTTACGCTGGTTCCGGATTACAGCATGTTACAGGTATGGCGTTTTATCCTGCTGACGCTGGGCCTGGGCTGTTGGATCTGCCCGCTGACGCGGCGTAAACAACCGCGTGTACTCAGTCTGCTGGCTGGCATCATGCTGGTGGTTGCAGGAGAAGTTCTCGGCCGCGGCCTTTTTTACGGGCTGCACATGACCGTCGGCGTTGCCGTCGCGGGTTAAACGCAGGAGCCGGAGAAGGGCTTACGCCTTTTCCGGCCTGCAACAACATCAATGGGGATACCATGACAGAGACCTCCCGCGAATCGTTTATTTTCACCGCCCGGGTGCTCGGGGCGCTGTTTTACTATCCGCCGGATAGCGAACCGGCGACGCCGCTGATTGCGGTGTTTACCCAGGGGGCATGGGCGACGCAGTGGCCCCTGCCGTCACACGCACTTGCCCCGCTGATGGCGGGCTTTACCGCACACTTTGAAGAGCCGCTGGCCGCAAGCTGGCAGCGACTGCTGATTGGCCCGCTGGCGCTGCCCGCTCCGCCGTGGGGATCGGTATGGCTGGACAAAGAGAGCGTGCTGTTTGGCGACTCCACACTGGCGTTACGCCAGTGGATGCGGGACAACGATATTGCTTTTCAGCGTCAGCAGGACGAACCGGAAGACCACTTCGGCGCATTGCTACTCATGGCGGCCTGGCTTGCCGAACAAGGCAACACCCCGGCCTGTGACCAGTTACTGGCCTGGCATTTACTCCCGTGGTCAGGCCGCTTTCTTCATGTGTTTAGCGAAGAAGCCCGGCACCCCTTCTGGCACGCGCTTGGCCAGCTTGCGCAGCTGACGTTAGTGGACTGGCAGTCCCGTTTACTGGTCCCGGTCGCGCAAAAACCCCTCTTTCGTTAACGGCAATCCCGGTCAACCTGACCGGAATTGCCCTGCTATGGCGATACATTTGTGACGGCGTCACTTTTAATCTTCTCTTTTAAGACAATTCTTTACTTTATGTATACAGCCTTGACGCCATAAGGGTTGGTTCAAATTCACCGCGCCGCTTCGCTTACCGAAAATCAAACTGTTAACTGGAATCCTTCCCAGGCGCTTGCTATAGCTCAATGCACCCTGCCGAACATGGCATAACAACACGCAACCGTCCGTTGCAATAACGCATGCAAACAGGGAGACACACTGCAATGCAAACGTCCATGCTTACACGCGCCCTGCTCTTTATTGTCGGTATTGCCGTTATCCTGGCGCTACTGACCTGGGGTATCGGTCTGGAAACCATCAAAGCCCGCCAGGTTGATTTGGTCTATCTCGGGCAACAACATTTGATTCTGGTGTTCAGCTCCATGTTTTTTGCTCTGCTGGTCGGTATTCCCAGCGGTATCGCACTCAGCCGCCCCGCCATGCGTGGTGTGGCGGAATATGTGATGCAAATCTTTAACGTCGGTAACACGTTGCCACCGCTAGCAGTCCTGGCGCTGGCGATGGTGGTCATTGGCATTGGCGATACGCCTGCAATTATCGCGCTGTTCCTGGCCTCTCTGCTGCCGATTGTGCGTAACACCTATGCCGGGCTCTGTTCGGTTCCCGCCTCGCTGCTGGAAGCGGCAAATGGCATCGGCATGACCAAATGGCAGCGCCTGCGCCAGGTCGAACTGCCCAATGCATTGCCGGTGATCCTCTCCGGCGTGCGAATCGCGACCGCCATTAATGTGGGTACTGCGCCGCTGGCGTTTCTGATTGGCGCCAGCAGCTATGGTGAACTTATCTTCCCCGGCATTTACCTGAATGATTTCCCGACGCTGATTTTAGGCGCTGCCGCTACGGCCTTGTTTGCGCTGATCCTCGACAGTTTGCTGGCGGCGCTGGGGCGCTTCCTTAGCCCGCACACCGCCTGAGAATAAGAAAAAGGAATCGCTATGAAACGATTAACCCACCTGCTGGGCGCGCTGGCAGCGATGCTGATGTTTAGTGCCAGCGCCTGTGCCGCGCCGCTGATCCTGGCCACCAAAAGTTTTACCGAGCAGCATATTTTGTCGGCACTGACCGTGCAGTACCTGCAGAAAAAAGGCTTTCAGGTTCAGCCACAAACCAATATCGCGACGGTGATTTCCCGTAACGCGATGATCAATAAGCAGGTCGATATGACATGGGAGTACACCGGTACATCGCTGATCATTTTCAACCACATTAACAAACGTATGACGCCGCAGGAGTCTTACGAGACGGTAAAACGCCTGGATGCCAAACACGGTCTGGTGTGGCTGAACCCGGCAGACATGAACAACACTTACGCCTTCGCGATGCAGCGTAAACGCGCCGAGGCAGAGCATATCAACACCATGTCCGAAATGGTGGCGAAGATTGAACAGATCCGCAAAACCGACCCGAAGCACAACTGGCTGCTTGGCCTTGATCTGGAATTTTCCGGTCGCAGCGATGGGATGAAACCACTGCAGCAGGCCTATGCCATGGCGCTGGACCGCCCGCAAATCCGCCAGATGGATCCAGGGCTGGTGTATAACGCTATCCGTGACAGCTTTGTTGACGCCGGGCTGGTTTACACCACCGACGGGCGGGTTAAAGGCTTTGACCTGAAAGTACTGGAAGATGACAAAGGCTTCTTCCCCAGCTATGCGGTGACGCCGGTGGTGCGCCAGGACACGCTGGCGGCACATCCGGGGCTGGCCGATGCGCTTAACACCCTTTCCGGGATGTTAAACAACGAGGTGATTATGACGCTGAACGCCAAAGTCGATATTGATCATCAAACGCCGCAGCAGGTCGCCAGCGACTTCCTGCGTGAAAAAGGGTTGTTGTAAGGAGCGCCTATGGACACGATTCATTACATGATGGACAACGCGGGTTTTCTGGCCACGCTCACCTTTCAGCATCTTTGGCTGGTGTTGCTGGCGGTAGGAATGGCGATTGTTATCGGTGTACCGCTGGGCATTTTAATTGTGCGCCATAAGTGGCTCTCTGCCCCGGTACTGGGTCTGGCGACGCTGGTTTTAACCATTCCGTCGATTGCCCTGTTTGGCCTGATGATCCCTGTCTTTTCACTGATTGGTCAGGGCATTGGTGCCGTACCGGCGATAACTGCAGTATTCCTCTATTCGCTGCTGCCAATTGTGCGCAATACCCACACTGCGCTCACCAGTCTGCCGCCGGGCCTACAGGAAGCCGGTCGCGGTATTGGCATGACATTCTGGCAGCGTTTGCGTTGGGTCGAAATTCCCATGGCGCTGCCCGTGATTTTCGGCGGTATTCGTACCGCTGTGGTGATGAACATTGGAGTGATGGCGATCGCCGCCGTAATTGGCGCCGGTGGTCTTGGCCTGTTGTTACTAAATGGTATTGGCGGCAGTGACATTCGTATGTTGATTGCCGGGGCACTGATGATTTGTATTCTCGCCATTGTGCTCGACTGGTTATTGCACCGCTTACAAATTGTGCTGACGCCGAAGGGGATCCGCTAATGATTAAACTCGAAAATCTGACCAAACAATTTACCCAGAAAAACGGCCAGACGGTGAAGGCTGTTGACAACGTCAACCTGAATGTACCCGAAGGCGAAATGTGTGTTCTGCTGGGCCCTTCCGGCTGCGGTAAGACCACCACGCTTAAAATGATCAACCGCCTGATCGCGCCGAGCAGCGGCACTATTTTAATAAACGGTGAAGACACCAGTGCAATGGACACCGTCACCCTGCGTCGCAACATTGGTTACGTTATTCAGCAAATCGGCCTGTTCCCGAACATGACCATTGAAGAAAATATCACCGTGGTGCCGCGTATGCTGGGTTGGGATAAAGCCCGCTGCAAAAGCCGTGCGGAAGAGTTGATGGAGATGGTGGCGCTGGACGCTAAAAAATTCCTGCATCGCTATCCGCGGGAGATGTCTGGCGGCCAGCAACAGCGTATCGGCGTGATCCGTGCGCTGGCTGCGGATCCGCCGGTACTGCTGATGGATGAGCCCTTCGGCGCTGTCGACCCGATCAACCGCGAGGTGATCCAGAACCAGTTCCTCGATATGCAACGCAAGCTGAAAAAGACCGTTATGCTGGTCAGCCACGACATTGATGAAGCGCTAAAACTGGGCGACAGGATCGCCGTGTTCCGCCAGGGACGCATTATTCAGTGCGCCAGCCCGGACGAGCTGCTGGCAAAACCGGCCAATGAGTTTGTCGGCTCTTTTGTCGGCCAGGATCGTACCCTCAAACGCCTGTTGTTAGTGTCTGCAGGGGACGTTACCGATCAGCAACCGACTATCACGGTGCGTGAATCCACCTCCGCTGCTGAAGCGTTCGCCACCATGGATGATAATGACATTCGCGCTATCACCGTTGTGGATAATGCGGGTAAACCGCTGGGCTTTGTTAAGCGCCGTGAGGCACGTAATGCGGCCGGCCATTGTGCGGATCTGCTGCATCCGTTCCGCATTACCGGTAAGGCGGAAGATAACCTGCGTGTGGTGTTGTCCAAATTGTATGAAAGCAACACCAGCTGGATGCCCATCGTCGATGAAGAAGGCCGCTATAACGGGGAGATTTCGCAGGATTATATTGCGGATTACTTAAGCTCCGGGAAAACGCGCCGGGCGCTTAATATTCACAGCGATGCCTGATAAAAAAACCTCCGCAAGGAGGTTTTTTTTCATGCCAGCACGCGGTCAGCGACCAGCATTCCGGTCGCCATCTGCAGATTGATGTATTGCGCTAAATCACGCTGTTCCGGGCGCGGCAGGTACGGCAGTTCCCCCACCAGCGGCGCGGGCAGCTTTTTGCTCAGTACGCTGATAATTTCTGCATAGTGGGCCAGCCCAGGATTGATTCGGTTTGCAACCCAGCCAATCAGCGGCAACCCGTCGCTGGCTATCGCCTGCGCCGTCAGTAACGCGTGATTAAGACAGCCTTCCTGGATGCCCACTACCATCACCACCGCCATTTGTTCCTGTACCACCCACTCGGAAAGCGGACGCAGATCGTTCATCAGGCTACGCCAGCCGCCCGTCCCTTCCACGACAACATGGTCGACACGGTCGCATAAACTGGCCAGACCGTCAGATAACAAGGTGTAGTTAATGGGGCAACTGTGCGCGACGCTGCTCTCTTCTTCGCTTAAGGCTATCGGGTTCACCGCCTGATACGGTAATTCCAGCGAAGAGACACTTTGCAGCACCAGCGCGTCTTTGTTACGCAGCCCTTCCGGCGTCGCTTTGCTCCCTTTTGCCACGGGTTTATAACCCGCCACTGTTTTACCGCTGGCAGCCAGCGCCTGTAGTAGCGCGCGGGACGCCACTGTCTTGCCGACAGAAGTGTCTGTACCCGTTACAAAGAAACGCTTAAGCATGACGAACCCCACCGTTGTTCAACGAAAATATAAACCAGGAAAATAATTCAGGAGGGAAAGTCTAAGTTAACTGCATCTGGCCCGGCTTGAGATAGCGCAATTTTTACGACGACAGTGTAAAAATGTTACCCCTGCAACAAACGAATCAGCAAAGATCCGTTATACATCGCGTCTTTTACCAGCGCCGCACCGGCCATGGTGCCCTGATTGGTAAACTGGGTACTTTCGACACTGATGTGTTTGCTGTAGGCGGGCAGCGCCTGCTGGCGAATACAATCGGCAATGGCCGGGAAAAGGATCTCTGCCGCACTGCTAAGCGGTGAGCCAATCAATATTTTTTGCGGATTGAACAAATTGACCATGATGGCGAGAATACGACCAATGTTCGCGCCGACCCCGCTAATAATGTCTTTCGCCAGCAGATCCCCCTGCTGCGCCGCCTGGCATAACCATTCAACAGAGAGCGGTTTCTGATGCAGCATCGAACTCATCGACTGGCTCATCCGCCGTTGCGCCATTTCCAGCACGCTTTCTACGCTGGCGATGGTTTCCAGGCAACCGTGGTTGCCGCAGTAGCAACGCTTACCGTAAGGATCGACCTGCGTGTGTCCAATCTCCACCAGGCTGCTGCTCCCCGCATGCAGTAAGCGCCCGTCGGTAATCACCCCGGCGCCAACGTTATGGTCAATCACCACCTGGATAACATCCCGCGCACCGCGAGAAGCGCCAAACAGCGCTTCAGCCATGGTCCATGCGCTTATATCATGCTGAACATATACCGGCACGCCGGTGTGCTTCTCCAGCGCCTCGCCTAGCGGCATATCTTTTACGTCGTCATAAAACGGCATGCGATGAACAATGCCATTTTCAGTATCAATGATACCAGGCAGCGTAATAGCAATCGCTGTCAGCCTCTCCAGCTGGTTCTGATGACGGGTAAAAAAACGGTCGATATGGTCGATAATCCGCTCCAGCAACGGCAGTTCGGCGGCAAGCGGTAATTCCAGACGGTCTTCCACCACCAGTTTGCTGCTGAGATCGCGCAGGGAAAGGAAAATTTCGCCGCGACTGATGCGCAGCGAAAGATAGTGCCAGGCCTCGGTTTCCACCACCAGCCCAACCGCCGGACGCCCGCGGCTGCCTGGCTCCTGAATTTCCGTCTCCTGCACCAGGTGCGCTTCAAGCATTTCGCGAACGATTTTGGTAATACTGGCCGGCGCAAGCTGCGCGAGGCGTGACAGGTCGATGCGCGATACCGGGCCAAGCTGATCAATCAGGCGATATACCGCCCCTGCGTTGGTCTGCTTAATTTGATCAATATGCCCAGGCTGACTATCAGCAACCACCTCTGACTCCCTTATTTTCGCGCTTCGAAATAAACTGTTGGCTATGGTGAAGGAGTTACTGGTTGTCGTCAAATATTTACCCCGGCTTGTGATTTACAGCACATTTTGCAACGACTTATGCGCAAAATTCACTCGCCTGCTGCTGCCAGGAGCTGCGTCCTGAAACGCGCCGCCGCTGTTCCCTGCTCCCGATGTTTTGACCACACCAGCCACATTTCCGATACCGCATCCGGCTCTATGATCGGTACCCAGCGCATTTCGCTAAGCTGCACACGCCGGAAAGAGGCTGGCAAAATCGACACCCCCATGCCCGCAGCCACCAGCCCTATGATGGTCATTGCTTCCCCCACTTCCTGAGCAATGCGCGGCGACAACTGGTAACGCCGCATCAGACCAATAATATCGTCATACAGGCCGGTACCGACGTGTGGATCGAAAAAGACAAATGGCTCCCGCGCCAGTTCCACCAGCGATACCGCAGCCCTGGTGGCCAAAAGGTGATCGCGGGGGATCATCGCCAGCAACGGCTCGCGCAATATTACCTGCCAGGCCAGCGTCTCCGGCAAAGGTGTATTGCGCATTAGACCGAGATCCAGCGTGCCTTCGTTCAGCGGCGCAATCTGGGCGCGGGTATTGATTTCCCGTGTCTGTAAGTGCACATCAGGGTAGCGCTGGCGAAACGACGACAGCGTATCGGAAACGGCTTTGATAAACGGAGCCGAAGAGGTAAAGCCAATGCGCAGCTCGCCGGTTTCCCCCTGATGCAGGCGCGCCGCACGGGCTACGGCGTCATCCACCTGGCTTAATATTTGCCGACTGTCCGCCAGGAACTGGCTGCCCGCAGGGGTGAGCGAGACGCTGCGATTGGTTCGCGCCAGCAGACGCGCGCCCACCTGCTGTTCGAGGATCTGGATCTGCTGGCTCAGCGGCGGCTGCGAAATGTTCAGTCGTGCTGCCGCATGGCCGAAATGCAGCTCTTCAGCCACGGCAATAAAATAGCGCAGATGACGCAGTTCGATATTCATATGTATAAGGTCTTATTTGAGATTATTAATATATTAGACAGAATATTCCTCGTTTCATACCCTTAGCGTGTGGTAAGCCCGTCACCCAAATCACGGGAACAAACGTAAGGATCTCAAGTGAGTCGTACAACAACCGTTGACACCAGCCCGGCAAGTGGCGTCAATGAACCGTCCGTCGCTGCGCCGGGGCAATTTATTAAACGTGGTACTCCCCAATTTATGCGCGTTACGCTGGCCTTGTTCTCTGCCGGGCTGGCGACCTTCGCCCTGCTTTACTGCGTACAACCGATCCTGCCGGTGCTGTCTCAGGAATTCGGCATTTCTCCGGCCAGTAGCAGTATTTCCCTTTCCGTCTCTACTGCCATGCTGGCGGTTGGCCTGCTGTTTACTGGCCCACTGTCAGATGCCATTGGGCGCAAAAAAGTGATGGTGGCCGCCCTTCTGCTGGCGTCCTGCTGCACGTTATTGTCCACGATGATGACCAGTTGGCACGGCATCCTGGTGATGCGCGCGCTGCTGGGGTTGTCGTTGAGCGGCGTGGCGGCGGTCGGCATGACCTATTTAAGCGAAGAGATCCACCCCAGCTTTGTGGCCTTCTCGATGGGGTTGTACATCAGCGGAAACTCGATCGGCGGAATGAGTGGGCGTTTGATCAGCGGTGTTTTTACCGACTTTTTTAACTGGCGGATCGCGCTGGCAGCCATCGGGTGCTTCGCGCTGGCGTCTGCGCTGATGTTCTGGAAAATTTTACCGGAATCACGCCATTTCCGTCCTTCATCGCTGCGCCCCAAAACCTTGTTCATTAACTTCCGGCTACACTGGCGTGACAAAGGCCTGCCGCTGCTGTTTCTTGAAGGTTTTCTGTTGATGGGCTCGTTCGTCACCCTGTTTAACTACATTGGTTACCGGTTGATGCAGTCACCGTGGATGCTGAGCCAGGCGGTAGTCGGTTTGTTATCGATTGCCTACCTGACCGGGACCTGGAGTTCACCTAAAGCGGGCGCGCTGACCAGCCAGTATGGTCGTGGCCCGGTGATGATGGGTGCCAGCAGCGTTATGTTGCTGGGCCTGTTACTGACCCTGTTTGCCTCCTTGTGGTTAATTTTTGCCGGTATGTTGCTTTTTACCGCCGGGTTCTTTGCCGCGCACTCGGTCGCCAGCAGTTGGATTGGCCCGCGCGCACGTCGTGCCAAAGGTCAGGCATCGTCGTTGTATCTGTTCAGCTACTATCTGGGGTCCAGCGTGGCGGGGACGTTAGGCGGTGTGTTCTGGCACAACTATGGCTGGAATGGCGTCGGCGGATTTATTGCCGCCATGCTGGTGCTCGCCGTGTTCGTCGGCAGCCAGCTTCATGCGCGGCTGCGTTAAGGCAATAACCGTTTTACAACCCCGCTCTGGCGGGGTTTTTTATGTGCGCTGTGTCCGCCTGTATTAAAACAGGCTCAGGATCGATGCCGCACCCTGCAATTCCCGCACGGCATCAAGCGCCATCAGAGCAATCATTACCCATACAAACGGATTCATAATCGTGCTGTATATTGGTTATGTCGTTGAGATGTATCTATTATGGTACAAATTCCATGCTTTACGGATTAACTACCACTTTTAGGTGGTTATTCGTCGCAAAACAGAAAAATATGAGGCATAGATGGACAAGCAAAACTACCAGCAACTCACCCGCACCTTCCTGCGCCTGTCGCGCTTTTCGCATCTTGCTGCCATCGCCGGTTGGGACATGTTTGCCATGATGCCACCGGGCGGTAGCGCGGCGCGGGGTGAAGCGCTGGCGGAGTTAAGTGTCCTGCGCCACCAGATCCTGACCGATAAGAACGTGGCACAGTGGCTGCAGGCAGCGCAGCAAGAAAATCTCAACGACATCGAACAAGCCAACCTTCGGGAAATGCATCGTCATTATCAGGAAGCCGCGCTGCTGCCAGAAGCCCTGGTAGAAGCGCAGTCACTGGCCGGTAGTAAGTGCGAACACGCCTGGCGTACGCAACGACCCAATAACGACTGGGTGGGCTTTTCCGCCAATCTAAAAGAGGTTGTCAAACTCAGCCGCGAAGAGGCCCGGTTACGCGCCGACGCTAAAGGCTGCTCACCGTATGATGCCCTGCTTGATAAATACGAACCGGATATGACCAGCGCCCGGCTTGATGAACTGTTTGGCGACGTGAAGTCCTGGCTTCCGGACTTGCTGAACCAGGCGGTGGCAAAGCAGGCGCAACAGGCTCTGATTGCCCCGCAAGGGCCGTTCCCCATCGCCGATCAGCGCGAACTGGGCCTGCAGGCAATGCAGGTACTGGGGTTTGACTTTAACGGCGGGCGTCTGGATGTCAGCGCACACCCTTTCTGCGGCGGCGTACCGGAAGATGTGCGCATTACCACTCGCTACGATGAAAACGAACTGCTCAGCGCCCTGTTTGGCGTGGTGCATGAAACCGGGCACGCACGCTATGAACAGAACCTGCCGCGTAGCTGGCCGGGGCAGCCAATTGCGCTGGCGCGCTCCACGGCGATCCACGAATCGCAAAGCCTGTTTTTCGAGATGCAGCTGGGCCGCAGCGATGCCTTCCTGCGTCGCCTGCAGCCCGCTATTGTCGCGCGTTTCGGTATGCAACCTGCATTCGAAGAAGAGAATTTTATTGCATGGAATCAACGGGTTAAACCCGGTTACATCCGTGTCGATGCGGATGAAGTCAGTTACCCGGCGCATGTGATCCTGCGTTATGAGATTGAACGCGCCCTGATGGATGGCGATATTGAGGTGGAGGATATTCCGGCGCTGTGGAATGAAAAAATGCAGGCATGGCTTGGGCTTTCCACGGAAGGCAACTACCGCAACGGCTGCATGCAGGACATTCACTGGACCGACGGCGGCTTCGGCTACTTCCCGTCCTATACGCTGGGCGCAATGTACGCCGCGCAGCTTTTCCACGCCGCGCGCACCGCGCTTCCGGGTCTTGACGGGGCGATTGCAGCCGGTGATTTCAGCGCCTTGTTCGACTGGTTGCGCCAGAATATCTGGCAACACGGCAGCCGCTTCAGTACCGAACAGCTCATTAAAAATGCCACAGGTGAAGCGCTGAATAGCCACTATTTCCGCCAGCATCTTACCCGCCGTTATCTTTGATAATCCCGCGCCGGGACAGCCTTCCCGGCGCCCTTTTCCTCGTTGTACATTACGTTACACGCCGATACTAATCACTCACGGAACGCCTGATTTTTTAGGGATATAGTTCTTTCAACGGCCCCGCAGTGGGGTTGAATGATGAAACTAATTCGAGGATATCGGAATGAAAAAAGTATTAGCTCTGGTTGTTGCCGCTGCTATGGGTCTGTCTTCCGTTGCGTTCGCCGCTGACACGGCAACCTCTACTCAGGCTCCGGCTGCTGCTCCGGCTGCAACTACCGCTGCACCAACCACCACCACCAAAGCCGCACCAGCGAAAAAAGTGCATAAAAAACACAAAAAAGCCGTAGAGCAGAAAGCACAAGCAGCAAAAGCCAAGAAACATCACAAAAAAGCCGCCAAACCGGCTGTAGAGCAAAAAGCGCAGGCTGCTAAAGCCAAAAAACATCACAAAAAAGCCGCTAAACCTGCTGTAGAACAGAAAGCGCAGGCTGCTAAAAAACATGTTAAACACACTAAACATGTAAAACATACCGCTAAACCAGCTGCTCAACCGGCTGCATAAGACACCGCGTGACTGAGTCCGGCATCCGCTTACAGGGTGCTGTGACAAACCGGCGCTGAACCTTTGGGGGAAGCGCCGCTTTTCTCTGGAGGGCAATATGCTGCGACGTTATCGTTTTGAAGTTATTCTGGCGATGTTGATTATTTGCGCGCTTATCGCCGTCCGCTTTTACCTTTACTGATGTAGTTAGCTGATTTTGCTCCCACTTTGCTTGTGTCCCGTCTATATTTATTAATCTGGGCTTAAAGTTAATAATCATAATTACCCCACCAGAGTGTGATATGCGAAAAACCGTTGTGCTGTTGTTGGGACCGCTGCTGTTGTTTTCCGCTGTTGGACACGCTGACGAAGGCGATGATGACGCCGTAAGCAGCCACGATGTGCAAACGCTTTTTTTTGGTCATGATGATCGTGTGCGTGTCGCCAACCCCACCAAAGCGCCGTGGGATGCCATTGGTCAACTGGAAACCGCCAGCGGCAATTTGTGCACTGCCACCCTTATCTCTCCGCACCTGGCCTTAACCGCCGGGCATTGCCTGTTAACACCGCCGCGCGGAAAAGTCGATAAAGCCATCGCCCTGCGGTTTGTGTCGCAAAAAGGTGTCTGGCGTTATGAAATTCATGATATCGAAGGACGAGTCGATCCCTCTCTCGGTCACCGCCTGAAAGCCGACGGCGACGGCTGGATCGTTCCCTCTTCTGCCGCCTCGTGGGATTTTGGCCTGGTGGTGTTGCGAAATCCCCCCTCCGGTATCACGCCGCTACCGCTCTTTGCGGGCGATAAAGATGCGCTTACGGCGGCGCTAAAAGCCACCGACCGGAAAGTGACCCAGTCGGGTTATCCCGAAGATCATCTCGATTTACTCTACAGTCATCAGGATTGTGTAGTGACCGGCTGGGCGCAAAACAGTGTACTTTCGCACCAGTGCGATACCTTGCCGGGTGACAGTGGTTCCCCGTTAATGCTCAAAACCGACGCAGGCTGGCAGTTGATTGCCGTACAAAGCTCCGCGCCGGCGGCGAAAGATCGCTGGCGCGCCGATAACCGCGCCATTTCAGTGACGGGTTTTCGCGACAAACTGGAAGCGCTGGCAAAAGATGAGGAATAACTCAGCGTTGCCGCAGTAAAGGCAGTTGCAAAATTTCCTGCAGCGGCTTTGGCGCACTGTAATAGTAGCCTTGTAGCTGGTCGCACCCGGCCAGCCGCAGCAACTTCATCTGTTTCTCATTTTCCACCCCTTCGGCCACGACCTGCATTCCCAGCGCACTGGCAATACGGACCGTCCCTCCGACCAGCGCCGAAGCCTGCTCATCCTCTTCTACCAGCCCGGCCAGTGATTTGTCGATTTTGATGGTGTCGAAATTAAAACGCCGCAAATAACCAATGCTCGAATAACCGGTACCAAAATCATCCAGCGCCACCGCCGTCCCTAGCGCTTTCAAATTGGCAATGGCAGAACGTGCGCGCTCCGGGTTTTCCAGTACGTACGTTTCCGTGACTTCCAGTTGCAGCCGCTTAGCCGGAAACCGCGTAGTTTCCAGCACGCTGGCCACTTTATTTTCAAATTCCGGATCGCGAAACTGCGCCGGGGAGATATTGACCGACAGTTTCAGCGTGCTCAGGGGTTCCAGATCCTGGCATGCACGACGCAGCACAAACTGGCCCAGCGCGTAAATAAGACCGCTGGTTTCCGCTACCGGAATAAATTCATCGGGCCGCAACTCACCACCGGGTCGGTGCGGCCAGCGGGCCAGCGCTTCGACACCGATCATCGTCTGGCTGCGAGCATCCACAATCGGCTGATACCAGACATCAAACTCATCGCGCTCCAGCCCCTCGCGGATATCATTTTCAATTAATAGCTGCCGTTCACGGGCGCTGTTCAGTTCCGCGTCGTAATGTGTCATCCGCGCTTTACCGCTACTTTTGGAGTGGTACATCGCAATATCGGCACGCCGGAACAGTTCGGTACTTGAGCACTCCACCAGCGTACCGCTGGCAATACCGATACTGGCACCGATATGGATCGTGCGGCGGCCAATGCGCACCGGCATTTCCAGATAGTGCAATACCGCCTGCGCAAACTCTGCCGCTTTCTCCACCGACCAGGGCCCGCTAATGGTCATGGCGAACTCGTCACCGCCCATCCGCGCCAGCATGCCATCAGTGGGCACTTTCTCCCGCAGCGTCTGGGCGATAGTCGCAATCAATCGATCGCCAACGTCATGGCCATAGATGTCATTAATATCTTTAAAACCATCAAGATCGATAAACACCACGCTGATCAGTTCGCGATCGCCCTGCGCACTCAACTGCTCCAGATGCTCAATCAGCGCACGCCGGTTAGGTAAGCGGCTTAACCAGTCCGTCAGGGCAATTTTGCGGGCGATTTTTTCCCCTTTCGCCAGTTTGTACAATCCGGCGCAGCTCAACACGCTGAACAGCAAAATTAACGCAGAGCTAAAAAGCGCAATCTGGCGGATTTGCCCAGCGGCTGCGCGGGCAGCCTGTGCGCCGGGCAGCGCAGGTGTCCAGCTCAGGTAGCCCAGCAATTCGCCGGCAGAACCACGTAGCGGGATGCTGGCATCCGTTGCCACACCGGGGGAATAACTCAGGTTTTCAATCTTAAAGGTGGCGCCAAGGTCATGCAGGATCGTTGCATTCAGATGGCGGGTGATCACCAGGTAACGGCGCGTGCCATCACTCACATCAAGACGACCGACCGTAGGACGAATAAGCCCGATGCTGATAAATGCCACCCCTTCGCGGGTGCGGGTGATCCCGGCATAAACCTCTTTTCCCGCCTGAAGCGAAAACGCATGATCGCGGATTAACGCCGCCATACCGTCGCCAAAAAAAGCGAGATTACTTTCCGTAAAAGGCGCGCCGAGAAAAGCTCCCCAAATCACGCGGAAATGTTCATCCAGCACAAACGTGCCGTCATAGAGATTATTGACTTTAAAACCTTCGCCCCAGGTCTTATAAAACCACTGACTGTCTGGCTGAGGATGATAGGCTTCGCGCACCGCTTCATCCCAGATAGCATTATCAATCACCAGCGAGCGTGTGCGGTTAACCGCCGTCTGAACGGCTCCCTGCACTGCCAGCGAAGTGCGATGCTTGTCGATTTCATTGGTTTGGGTGCTGATCAGGTGTAACGAAAGATAAAGCAGTGCGACTACAGAAATAATCAGGCCAATCCCTGCCATAAAAATCATGATAAACAGGGTTCGGGCGGTAGGGATATTGCGCCAGCTTAACGGATTAAACATTCGCCGCCTCTCAATGGTGGCCCGCAAAAGCAATTAATAGATGTGATAATTATTTAAGCGTAATACAGCCGGTGAATTTCGCTGCCCATGATAACGAGCAGCGACCCCATCAGGCGAGTTTAATCAGTGTCATACCGACGATTAACAATAGCAAGCCCAGCCAGCCTTTATAATTGAGACGTTGACCAAAAAGAATCCATCCTGCCGCCAGCGTAGCAACAATACCGAAACCGCCCCACAGGGCATACGCCACGGCAAGATCGATCCCTTTAACCGCCTGTGACAAGGCGCTAAATGCTGCCAGGACGGCCGCCAGTGACACGAAACCATACCGTTTGTGGCGGAAACCATCAGAGAATTTTAAGAAAATATTCGCGATAATTTCCAGCGCAATTGCACTGGCCAGCCACAGACCGTGAACCCACTCAAACTGTGACATGTTTTCGCTCCTGCGACCGTGGTGGTTTACGCGTACCTGACTTGATCAAAACAATGCCAAGCACCAGCGTCGTCAGGCCTGCCACTTTCAACGAAGACAAGGGCTCATCGAACAGAAAAACACTGAAAACCGTGATCAGCACTATCCCGATGCCTTCCCATAACGCATAGGCCACGCCAAGGGCGATTTTTTTAACGGCAAATGCCAGCAAAATATAGGACAACGCAATCATCACCAGCATTAAAATAAAGCCGCCGTGTGTATCGCTCATACTCGCCCATTTCATCGACAATGTGCCGGTTATTTCGGCAGCAACCGCCAACGCCAATAAAATCCAATAAAACATTTTCTTTCTCCCGCTGAGAATAGAGTTCCTTGCGGTTTACCTGAAATGGAAAACCGGAAAAAATAACAATATCAGCCGCGCCAGTGCGTCAGCTCAGGAAGAAAGAAAACTATAGCGCCGAGCGCCAGTATTGTTCACCGGCAAGCAGGTAGCCGCAATCAGCAGGAAGGGAAAAAACAGAAGGGAATTTACTGAACAGAATGTCCATATAATTACAATTATCCGCAAATTGCTTCTCATCGTAGCGGATTAAAATTGTCTCCGGTAGTTAAACACCGCTTATTTCTATCACAAGCTAAGGTTTTACTCAAAGCCTTTGCAATTCTTTACGCCTCGTTTAGCGCACCAGATAAAATATCAGCCGGTGCGCCACCGTTTATTTAACCTCTTTTGCAGTACCGCCCTGCGCTTCCGCCAGCAAATTCCATGAGCAAATAAACAGCGCGGCAATCAGCGGACCCAGGACAAAGCCATTGATACCGAAAAATTGCAGCCCGCCGAGCGTCGTCAGCAGGATCAGGTAGTCCGGCATACGGGTATCTTTGCCCACCAGCAATGGCCGCAGGATATTGTCCGCCAGCCCAACCACTATCACAAAGTAGAGGGTCAGCATCGTTGCCGTCACGAGTTCACCGGTGGCATAAAGGAAAATGACTGCCGGGATCCAGACAATCGCGGTTCCCACCGCCGGAATCAGTGACAGGAAGGCCATTAGCGCCGCCCAGAGCAGGCTGCCATGAAAACCGGCAAACCAGAAACCCATGCCGCCGAGCGCCCCCTGAACAATCGCCACCACCAGCGTGCCTTTCACTGTAGCGCGCGCCACACCGGCAAACTTCAGGAACAGGCGACGTTTTACTTTTGCCGATAATGGGGTCGCTTCATAAATTTTGCGCACCAATAGCGCGCCATCTTTCAGCAGGAAAAACAGCAAATAGACCATTAAGCAGAAACTGATGGTGATGCCCAGCGTGCCCTTGCCAATCAACACCGCGCTGCCTGCCAGGTAGCGCCCGACGCTTAACGCCGCGCCGGAGAGTTTTTCGCGAATAGTCACGACAGAATCAAAATCATTTTCCCGCAGATAATTTCTCGCCCACGATGGCAAATGCGCAATGCCATCGCTCAATAATTGCGGCAAATTCGTTGAGTTATTTTGCAGTCGCTGATACAGGCCATTCATTTCAACCGCCAGCGACGATAACACCATCATCATGGGAATAAACACAATTACGCAGATTAACAACACGGTAATCAGTGAGGCGATACCGTTTCGCCCGTTCAGCATTGTCGTTAAACGCGTCCGCAATGGGTAAAAAATCAGCGCCAGAATGACCGCCCAAATAATCGCGGAGTAGTACGGTTGGATCAGGCTGAAAAAGGCCAGGCTGACCAGTAATAACAAAATGATAAAGAAGAAATTATTAATTTTAAGCGTCGTCATTCAGGCCATCCACTGGTTACATTACGTCCCAGTGTAGTGATTTCGTCATGGATTGTAAAAACAATGGCGGCAGCTACCTATTAGACAGAGCTTATGCGGCAGAATAATTTCGTAGCGGCGTCAGCCCCACCGTGGATAAACTGCCGTGTCCATGAATGGCACAGCGCCACATGCACCCCCGCTTTTTTACGGTTCGGCAAAGCAGGCACATGCGAGTCAACTCAGCACCACATTTTGCGACAACACCGTTTCAGGTGCCCGGGCGACGGGTGGGCCAGCAAGCAACATAGGAAAGCACGATCAGCGCGGAACGGGTCGGCGCCACAGCGGTACTGCGTGCCCGATATCGCTCTTCCTGTTGCCTACCCCCATATTGTTATATTGGTTAATCGTGGTATGTAGATTTAAATAAAAATTAACAATATTTAAATAGTTGTGCATCTTTTGTTGATTTTTTTTAGTTTTATTTTTGCTGAAGCGATCCACTCGAACGATTTACCGCTGCGCAGTCGGTTATAACCTCGTCCTGTTATTTGTCATACAAAACCACCAAAGTTTAAACACAGGACTTTATAATGCCCGAATTCCTCCTTTTTGCGCTGGGCCTCCTTCCGCTCATGCTAATGGTCTTTTTAATACTGAAAGTGAAAACCCCTATTCATTACGCCGTGCTGATCACGCTCGCCTTGACGTGCGGCCTGGCGATGGTGTTCTGGCATATGCCAGAGGAAACACTGCGCCCCGCCCTGACGTACGGCGCCCTGAAGGGTTTGTGGCCAATTGTGATTGTAATTTTGGGGGCGATTTACAGTTACAACGTGATGCAGGCGACACGCGCACTCGCTATTTTGCGCGATGTGCTTATTGGCATCAGTGATGATAAGCGGATCCAGGTACTGCTTATTTCCTGGTGTTTCGGCGGTTTTCTGGAAGCGGCAGCCGGTTATGGTACGGCCGTCGCTATACCTATCGGTATTCTGATCACCCTGGGTTTTCCGCCCCTCAAAGCGGCTGTCGCCTCGCTGGTTGCTAACACGGTTCCCACGGCTTTTGGCGCAGTGGGTATTCCCGTCACCATTCTGGCTGAACAGGTGCATTTGTCGGTTAACACGCTTGGCGGCACCATTATCATGCAACTCGCCGTGTTCAACATCCTGCTGCCGTTTGTGATCGTTTGCATCATTGGCGGCGGCTTGCGGGCGATTCGCGGTGTGTTTGGCATTACGCTCCTATGCGGGGTGGCAACCCTTCTCCCCCAGTACCTCGTGGCAGTTCATCTCGGCGCCGAATTGCCTGCCTTTGCCGGTAGTCTGGTGAGCCTGGTCGTGGTGGCGCTGGCTGGCCGTGCGCGCAACGGCAAAACCGATACTGAGTGGCGAGTCGAGAATAAAAACAAAACCGACGCGGCGCCACGTTCTGCGTGCGTGCTCCTACGCACCTGTTCCATTTATATTTTGATGTTTGTATTCATTCTGCTCTGCTCACCGCTTTTCCCTGGCATCAAATCTGCGGTGTCGCAGATTGCCTCCGTGCTGCACTTCCCGCTGGCAAACGGAGACACATTAACGCTGAAGGTGGAATGGCTTGCCACGCCAGGCGTACTGATCATCCTTGCCACCCTGATTGGCGGCTTTATCCAGGGGGCATCACCGCATGGCATGTTGCAGGTGTTTGTCGCGACCGTATACCAGTTGAAAAATTCGATCATCGCGATTATGGCCATCGTCGCGCTGGCAACCGTGATGGACGTCAGCGGGCTGATTTCCACCCTGGCCCAGTCGATGGTGCAACTGACTGGCGGGGCGTTTGTCTTTATCTCGCCCGTCATTGGCGCACTTGGCACGTTTGTCACCGGCAGCGATACCAATTCCAACGTCCTGTTCGGCAAGCTTCAAACCATGGCGGCGGAAAAGCTGCACATCGATCCAAACTGGCTCGCGGCGGCCAATACCGCCGGCGCAACAGGCGGGAAAATGATCTCTCCGCAAAGTATTGCCATTGCCGTTTCTGCCACACGTATGGAGGGGCAAGGCGGCACGATCATGACAGGCACCATGAAGTACTGTGCCGCTTATATCTTCATTCTTGGGCTGAAGGTTGGCCTTTTTTATTACTGGTTTATGGCTTAACGGCACCGCATCGCGGAACCGGGTCTATTTATAAAAGCAATGGAGCTCACAATGAACGTCAATTTCTATGTCACCTGTATTGGTGATGCGTTGAAATCGCGTATGGCGCGCGATTCGGTGTTATTGCTTGAACAGCTCGGCTGTCAGGTCGCTTTCCCTGAAAAACAGGGGTGTTGCGGCCAGCCCGCCATGAACAGCGGGTATATAAAAGAAGCGATTCCAGGCATGAAAAACCTCATCGCAGCGCTGGAGGAAAATGACGACCCGATTATTTCTCCCGCAGGCTCATGTACTTATGCCATTAAAAGCTACCCAGGCTACCTGGCCGAAGAGCCAGAGTGGGCGCGACGGGCCGAGAACGTGGCCGCCAGAATGCACGACCTGACCTCTTTTATTGTGAATAAACTTGGCGTTGTCGATGTGGGGGCCAGTCTGGCTGGCAAAGCCGTTTACCATCCTTCTTGTAGCCTCTCACGCAAATTAGGCGTTAAAGAAGAGCCGCTGACACTCCTCAATCATGTGAAAGGCCTTGAGCTGCTTCCCTTTACGGATCAGGAGACCTGCTGCGGGTTTGGCGGCACCTTCTCGGTAAAAATGGCTGAGATTTCGGGCGAAATGGTGAAAGAAAAAGTCGCCCATTTAATGGATGCGCAGCCGGAATACCTGATTGGCGCAGATGCCAGCTGCCTGCTGAATATTGGCGGACGTCTCCAGCGCGAAGGCCGGAATGTAAAAGTTATGCATATTGCCGAAGTACTGATGAGCCGCTAACCGGGAGAAGAGCATCATGTCTTTAAAAACCAGCAATACGGATTTTAAATCGCGGATCCGCCAGCAGTTAGACGATCCTATTATGCGTAAAGCGGTGGCTAATGCGCAGCAGCGGATTGGTATTAACCGCCAGCGGATGGTGGAGGAACTGGGAAACTGGGACGCATGGCGGGAGCGTGCCAGCCAGATCCGGGAACACGTTCTTGATAACCTCGACGCCTATTTGTATCAACTTTCCGAAAAAGTGACAGAAAATGGCGGCCATGTTTTTTTCGCGAAAACAAAAGAAGAGGCCACGCACTATATCTTATCGGTGGCGCAGTCCAAACAGGCGCGCAAAGTGGTGAAGTCAAAATCGATGGTCACGGAAGAGATTGGCATGAACGCGGTATTACAAGATGCCGGGATTCAGGTGATTGAAACCGATCTGGGCGAGTATATTCTGCAACTGGATCAGGATCCGCCCTCCCATATTGTTGTGCCTGCTATTCATAAAGATCGCCATCAGATCCGCCGCGTCCTGCACGAACACCTGGGTTACGATGGCCCTGAAACACCGGAAGCGATGACCCTGTTTATTCGTCAGAAGATCCGCCAGGAGTTTCTGAGCGCGGAAGTGGGCGTAACCGGTTGTAATTTTGCTGTTGCTGAAACGGGGTCGGTCTGCCTGGTAACCAACGAAGGTAATGCGCGGATGTGCACGACACTGCCGAAAACGCATATCGCCGTAATGGGTATGGAGCGTATTGCACCGACGTTTGAAGACGTCGATGTGCTTATTACCATGCTCGCCCGCAGCGCGGTTGGCGCACGCCTCACCGGTTATAACACATGGCTGACGGGGCCGCGCGAGGCCGATCAGGTGGATGGGCCGCAAGAGTTTCATCTGGTTATTGTTGATAATGGCCGCTCTGCAGTCCTCGGCTCCGATTTTCGCGATGTGTTGCGCTGTATCCGCTGCGGTGCCTGTATGAATACGTGCCCCGCCTACCGACATATCGGCGGACACGGCTACGGCTCTATCTATCCTGGACCCATTGGCGCGGTCATTTCGCCTTTACTCGGCGGGTATAAAGATTTCAAAGACCTGCCCTATGCCTGCTCGCTGTGCACTGCCTGCGACAGTGTCTGCCCGGTACGTATTCCCCTGTCTACATTAATCCTTCGCCATCGTCGTGTCATGGCAGAGGAAGGATTACCCCCTAAAGCAGAACAGCGCGCAATGAAAATGTTCACCTATGCCAACAGCCACCCCGGTTTATGGAAAGTCGGCATGATCGCCGGAGCGCAGGTGGCAAGCTGGTTTATTAAAGGCGGCAAAACACCGCTTCGGATCGGCGCGATCGGCGACTGGACGCAAGCGCGTGACTTGCCAGACGCAGATGGCGAAAGTTTTCGTCGCTGGTTCAAAAAACATCAGGCGCAGGGGAAGAAGAATGGATAATCGAATGGCATTTTTGACCACCATCAGCCAGGCACTGGGACGGGAAATACGTTACACACCGGAACAAGGAACGCCACCCGTGAACAACTTCGCGCAGACGCGTCTCACCGGGCTAAGCCTGCAGCAGCGCTGCGATCAATTTATCGAGGTGGCCTCGACGGTGATGCTGGCGCACTGTGAGTTGACCCGCGAGGAAAACGCAGGCGAAGCGGTGCTGAACTTATGCAAAAAATATGGCAGCCAGCCCGTGGTGGTCAGCGGCGATGAACGGCTGAAAGCATTGGGCATCACGCAGCGTCTTGAGGAAGTTTATGATGCGTTTATTTGGGATCCGGCCAAAGGTGAAGAGAACATCCGCAAGGCGGAACAAGCCAAAGTGGGGGTAGTCTTCGCTGAATATGGTTTAACCGAGTCCGGTGGCGTGGTGCTTTACTCGTCGCCTGAACGTGGTCGATCGCTGAGTCTGTTACCCGCCGCCTCTATTTTTGTCGTGCGAAAAAGCTGCATCCTTCCGCGCGTGGCGCAACTGGCGCAAGCGCTCCATCAAAAAGCACAGGCGGGCGAACGTATGCCTTCTTGTATCAACCTGATCGGCGGCCCCAGTTCAACAGCAGACATTGAACTGATCAAAGTGGTGGGCGTTCATGGTCCGGTAAATGCCGCGTATCTGATCATTGAAGATTGCTGATAGCTCAGGGCTGAGATGTAAACCGCACCCGGCAGCCCTCCTGTATGGAGGGCTTATGGCCTTGCGCGATAACCGGAAAAACCCGGCATATTTAGTGGACGGAAGCACCGGTTACAGGAAAGGGCACCCAGCGTGTAGCGCAAACCCTGGTCGCCGTGATTGCGTTTAGCCCAGCCTCGCCCGGCGGAACAGGTGAGACGCCGTCTGGCCCCGCGCTGATCTGCGCTGATTCGATGAGCCAGCGGGCAGCATTACTAAAATGCACACCGTTTAGCACAATCTGCACAGGGTGAAGTGCATCATAGCCCTTTACGATCAGTTGCCCGGTTTCGCCGGAAACATGACGCAGTGAGATATTGCGGTAGACGGGAATGGCGTGACCCACAGCGTGTGCGTCATATTGCGTATCAAAATCGACAGGCCGGCGATTTCCCCGCAGGCAAATATGTTCATAACGAATATCGCTGACCAGGCCGCCCCGACTGACGTCACTCTTAATGCGAAGCCCGGAAGTCGTGCCATCAAGCGTCAGATCGCGAACATAAATGTCGCTGACGCCGCCTACTGTCTCGCTACCGATAGACATTCCGTGCCCCCAGTAAAAGTGGTTATCCAGTAGCACTACGTGGCGGGTTGCCCCACCCGCGCCTGCTTTTATCGCCACATTGTCATCACCGGTTCTGATGAAGCTATGTGCGATAAGGATATTCTGTGACGAAATGGGATCTATGCCGTCCGTGTTACGGGCATCCGCCGGGGTGTCAATGCGCACACCCCAGAACGTCGCGTCGTTGACGTTTTTCAGGGTGACATGGAATCCGGGCGAATTACGCAGGGAAATCCCGTGAAAAACTATGGCAGAGGCATTATCGGCTTCAATCAGGCGAGGAACATTCTGTGCTCCCCCTTCTTGCTGCGCCCGACGTGCCAGCTGCCACCAGCTTTCGTTCTTCCCTTTCATCGGCTCGCCACCCTGCCCGTCAATTGTCCCTTCTCCGGTTATGCCCGCGCCGGATGTCGCGTTAAAAAGAATAAAGGGCCGGCAGCCATTCCCTTTATGGTCGAGTGTTCCACAGTGCCCGTTTTTGTCATAAACACGCGGGTCCGTATTGGCTGCCAGCACGGCCCCCCGCAACAGCCATAGCGTCACACCAGATTTCATGTTAAGCGGCCCGCTGGCGAAGCGCCCGGCCTGGAGTTGTACCGCCGCACCCTGCGGGCAGTGATCCACCGCCGACTGCAGCCGCTGGGTATCATCCTCTGTTGAGGAAGCAGCAATGGGAGCCAGTTTTGCACAGACACGTGTGGGCAACGCTGGCTCTGGCAGATCCAGACTCTCCCGGGCGGATACTGTCGCGCTGCCCGCAGATACCAGAACGACAATCATGCCGCTAAGAATGCTGTTCATATGAAAACGGCGTAAAAACATAATGCTCCTAATATAAAATGGTGGCGGTTTGGTCCTGATCCTCTGCTAACCCGGGAGGAAATGCATATTCTGCGGCGAATGCAGGTAACGCAACCAGGAGAAGAGAGAAAATGGATCGTCTCCAGTCCCTTTTGCGCATTAATACAGTGTTCCGGGTGGATTCATTTTCGCTGTTTTTTCACTATGGCTGGTGTTTATTTTGTATTAATCCTTTTCGGCTTATGTTTATTCGTTACTCGCTTATGTTGCCCAAAGCCGCCCGGACAATGCATCAAGGGAATTAACGGCGTGCTTAAAATCGTCGAAATCAAAATAAAACTGTTCAGATAATGGGGTATTCCTCAAGCCCGCAAGACAATTATTCAGGGAGTTTAGCCCTTTGTAGATCTGATAAAGGCAAAGCCTGGCATTGCTATCCAGACTGGCTTTGGTTAGCACGCGCAGATCCTGTTTAATGCCTGCCCGTAGAGCGGTCAGTTTGCTGTACAACAGAAGCAAAGCTTCGTACTCCTCGGGTTCAAGCATCAATACGTTCATCACCCCAACGGACGCTTTAAAATTACTCACGATAGAGACAATAAAATGATGCGCTTCAGATGCCATGACCACTCCGAAAATAACAATGACTACCGTTAATGGTTTGCTTTTACGTTATTGTTAACCGGAGGTAGTTAAATAAACAGTATTGAACATCGCAAAAATTAACACTGCGAATCACATCATTCTCGTTATTATCCCGCGAGGACGGATTTTGTTATAACACCTCGCACCTGTAATACCGTTTTAAAGCATCAACGTATTTTGTAGGGTGAATATTCACGTCTGCGCCACAGGCAGGCGGCCCTTGCGCATAACATGTGCGGTAGAGAAAACAGGGATGCGGCACAGACTCCGCCTTCCTTAAAATGAGGAATAACATCTCTGCATCTCCGGCTAACAGACGCCTACCCGGCACGCTGAATAACACGCAGGGTATCAAGAAGGTGGTCTTTTTCGGCTTCAGAAAGGTTGGGTGACGTCGTCATCTCAGCCAACAACACCCGTTCTGAATATGTGAATGCCCCGGACAGCAATCGCTGGCTGAGCGTGGTTAGCAGTTGCCTGTCCAGTTCATTAATACGTTGCCGGATCCCGGCCAGATCCCGGTAAGTGACCGCCTGATTGGCGTGCGGCGGCCAGTCGGCCAGGTAGCGATACTGTATTGTTTTCCCTGCCTCCATTAACGCGCTGATAAAGGGTTCCACCGATTGCGGCACCAGATTGGCCTCCTGCGCCGTCTTTCGCGCCTCCGCCAGTACTTTCTTCTCCCGTTCTAAATCTTCAACGGGTAGGCGATGCTTCGCTTTGTAAGCGGCCACCTCCCGCATTAAGTGCATCCTTTCGCTCAAGATCAATGAAAGCGCATTGATGTATCTGGAAGCCGGAGCCCCCGCAAACATGCTACCGGACATGCAGAGTGTTGAGATGAAAACCGTCATAACCCGCCCTCAATGTAAGGTGAAAAGATAATTTACCTGCGCAAATATAACTAATTTTTACTATATCGTTTCTGAATGTAAGATTCTGGTTATAAGGAGAGCCAGCGTTATGCAGCGCAGGGGTTTAACCCGGGCTGCCTGATGAGTCGCTTTGTCTGCACATACGCGATGCCTGCCGTCCTGGCTAAAAAAGCCGTTCCCGGGGGAGAACGGCAAACCACACATCACGGTCAAAACGACAACCTGTACTGTTCACTTTTCATTAATTACGTGACGTTATTATTTCATCAAAGCGGCTTAGCGTAAGGAAATGTAACCCCCTGATCTCAATACTTTTCATTGGTAGCCCGCGTAGTTGGCAGGATGCGGTCGTTTTTAAGCGCAGAAATAATTAAAAAAACGTAACAGGTCAGACCGGCTGAATGCACAGGTAGCATAAACACGTGGAATTACGCGTATAACGAATAAAAGATGCCTCGGTACCGGTGCGCCCGAAGCAAACAGACGACTTAACGCCAGGCCAGGCACAGCCAGTCAATTGATTGAACCCAATCGTTATTGCATCTTGCCAATAACTTTCACTGAATAAATTTTGTGCTGAACATTGAATCTGCAAGGCCTGAATAAAAAAGCACCACTCTTCATCAACCCGGTAATATATTTATTGCATAGAGGAATTATCTGAACTTTGGGTACGTACAAACTGTAACAATATAATCCAGGCACACTCCAGTAAGATTGCTATACCTATTATCAGGATGATTAAAAACAGAGGTAGTAAGGTACAAAAATGAAAGTAAAACTAACAGCCCGGTTGATGGCCAAATTACATTTATTTCTGGCATTGATCTGGACGGTACTGACAATTCCCACGCTATTATGGTGGAAAAACAGCATCCTCTGGGTATCGTTGATGAGTATATACGCGATTGTCATTTCACATTTGGCTGCATACAGTGCTGCACATGCGGAAAAAGCTGCCAGTAAGGCGCTTAATGAAAGCGGGGAAGCGAATAAGAAAATTGCGGCAACCAATAAAGAAGCGCCGGGTCAGTAACATCTTATCTGTCAGCCTCACCCGCACAACAAGGTGAGGCAAAACAAACCGGACACGTTCGGCCAACCCTTCTGTTTACACGGAGGAGAATGGTTAACGTTGACCACGGTGTTTTGATTACCGCATACCACTCGCTCAATGTTATTATCCGTGCGCTGCAATGCTTTACGAAAATCATCTCCTTTGTATTTGCCTGTCCTCTATTTCATTTTTCGGGCTTACTCTTCATCTGCACGAAGCATTTTGATTTCTTCGGCATGTCTTTGATTAAGATTGATCTGGCACTGGTAAATATACGGCCAGTAATCCCAGGCATCTTCGCCTATTTGCGATCCCACACCTAAACAGAAATTTTTACGATACACTTTCCATGAATTCTGCGACGCCAGGAAAAACTTACTGAAATCATCCCCAATCGTCCGTTGCGGATCATTGCTTCTGAATACGGGGCCCGTATTGTTTTCTTTTATTTGCCTGGCGGTGGCGGTAATCATCGCATCCATTTTTTTATTACTTTTATCACTTAATTCATGCAGGCACTCAGACGCTTTTCCCCTGTCAGAATAATCATGCCAACAGCGATCCCTTTCAGGCCCCGCTGTTATATCTGCTTTATCAGCAGCGTAGGTAACAGAAATGCCTGTCATGAAAATAACAGCACCGACTATATGTTTCATTGTAACAACCTGGTTTTTACGTTTTGAGTATTCATCATACCTGAGCAGCGCATCTTCCGGGATAGCGTTTCTTCATGCTCTTGCTTCAAGACCTGAGCGGGGAGAGTTAGCTCGGCGCTCAACATGCCACCACGCGCTTGCCTGGCGCTGGAAGCGATGAAATACGCGGGAAAACGCGGCGATGAGCGATCGAAGGGGATGTGCTTAGTGCAGGACGAAAATCACGGCTCTCAACCGCACAGGTATCCGTTTCAAGCCTGGTGTTGAAACCCAGTCATGTCTCCCCTCCAACAGGGCGCGTTGTCCGGCTATAATCGCAGATACAGTCCACCCATACGGAGACATCATGAGAACGGAATTACTGTCAATCGGCCTGCTGGCCGCTGCACTGCTCAGCGGTTGCGACGCGAATGCACAGAGCATTGAGTGGTACAAAACGCATGACAAGGAGCGCAACGCGAAAGTCGAAGAGTGTAAGAAAGCATCTAATCCGCGTGGCACCGAAGACTGCCGCAACGCCATTGATGCCAGCGTCCGTAGCGGCGCTTACACCCGGAGTCCCGCGAAAAGTTGGTAACCCTCTGATAAGCCGCCGACAGGCGGTTTTTTTACACCCTGTTGCGGGGATTCGACTCTCTTCGCTTTAGAACGGCACTGAAACGAGCTGACTCGCCGAAACGCCGTTCGCGCGCCGGCGATACCAGGCGAAATGCCCGAGCCGCGAGAACCACAGACCGAACGTTTCTTGCCGTGGCCGACGTTTTACCTGGCGACGAGGGGTTTAAAACGCGTGGCTATCGCAATCAATACGACGACGCCAGCGCTCATGATCAGCCACGCGTGAGTCAGCGAAGCTGCCTGATCGCGCACAATACCGGCAATTAATGGCATCAGCGCGGCGATCAGGTAGCCGCCCCCCTGCACTCTTGACAGTAACTTTCCGGCTTCAGCCGGCGTGCGTGCATGATCCAGCGTCACAATCAGCGATAGTGGGAACAGTGCGCCGATGCCGGTACCAAGCAGCAGCGTTGATAACACAGGTGTCGTTCCCGGCGAAAAGACGAGACACAACAATCCCGCCAGCAACACGAACAGAACGCTAACCAGCGGAACACGGCGGTCAGGAAAGCGCGATATCAACGCTGAGACGGCAAACCCTGCCACCACTTCGGTTAATGTTAACCAGGCCAGCATGTACCCACTGCTGCGGGCGGTCCATCCTGCCTGGATATAGAGAGGCGGCAGCCATGCTAACACCAGCGTGTAGGCTCCGGTTCCTACGCCAAAAAACAACAGCAGTAACCCCGTCCGGGATGAGGATAAATTCACCCCGGCGTACACGGTTTTTTCACGTTGATGATGCCTGGCCCAGGTTAACCAAAATATCAGGGCAAGAAGCGCTAACAGACCGGTGATGGCCAGCGCCGAGGTTAACCCGAACCATGAAAATAGCGGTTCAGCACTGGCGGCCGCCAGCGCAGCGCCAGCCATTATGCCGGTGCTAAACAGCGACATGCAGGTGCTGGCCGATTGCGTATACTCTTTTTTTATCAGGGCGGGCATTAACGCCTGGATCATGCCAATGCTCGCCCCGCCCGCTAACGCCGTGCTCATAAGCCCTGTCAGTGAGGTCGTAAAACCACGACAGACACAGGCGATAAGCAGAATAAAAAGCCCCAGCGTGATCCCCCGAACGGCGCCTGTTCTGGCCAGCAGCCAGGGGCCACCCAGCGCAACGAGCCCCATCATTGCGACAGGCAGTGTGGTTAACAGGCTGAATTCCGTGGCAGATAACCCCACATCACATTGTAAAACAGGGAATAATGGTCCGATGGAAGCCAGAATGGGGCGAAGATTCAGCCCGACCATAAATGCGATAAAGGCAAACATAAAAGGTGAGACTGCGATGCGTTTCAAGACCGGATCCTCTTAGGTGAGTGAGCGCTTGAGCAAAATTGCCGCAAGTATTTATCTTAACGTTAAGATAAATGCTCGCCTTGTGTAAGATGTACCGCACAACTCGATAAATTCCCCTTTTAAGGTGCGAAAATGAATGACCATATCGACTTCGTTGTCAGCCAGTGGGACAGCGCGATGCCCGAACTGGACGTCTCTTCAATGAAAATTTTTGGCCGGATGCTGAGAGTGATGAAACATCTCGGCAAAATGCGCGCTCAGGCTCTGGAGCCGTTCGGCTTTCGTGAGGGTGAATTTGACGTCCTTGCCACGCTGCGCCGTGCAGGTGCCCCTTATTGTCTTTCTCCAACACAGTTGTATAAATCGCTGCTGGTCACTTCCGGGGCAATGACCAATCGCCTTAATCACCTTGAAGAACAAGGGCTGATTGAGCGGATCCGTGATCCTGATGACAAACGCAGCACGCTGGTTGGCCTGACCATTAATGGGCAACAACGTATTGAACAAGCGCTGGTCGTTCACACCGCAACGCAAAATGCCATGCTGGCCGGGTTATCTGCCGGACAACGTGAGGAACTTGAAGTGTTGCTAAAGCATTTGCTGCTGGCACTTCCGGATTAAATGAGCGGGATATGGCGCGTTGCTGGCCGTATTTGCTGATGCGGTGGGACAAAATTGCGGGCTAAAGTATGAATAGCGAAGTGCGATCCGGCCACGAAATACGGGGCGATGCGAATCGTATCGGACACGGCCTCCTTACCTCCTTTTGCTAATGGTTCCCCCTGCCGCTTTCACTGATAACGACATGCCCCAGCACGGCAGATAGAGGAAAATAAAGAGGGCTATACCCGCCTTTTCAGGCAGGCATCCACCTTGCCCGAATTACAGAACCTCAACCACCTCAAACTCTTCAGCGACCAGTTCCATATCTTCAGAAAAACACCCTTCCTGGGTAAAAAATCGCTGATGTTCTCTGCGCCAGTACGCAAGGCTTAAATCTCCCTCACCTTCCTTGCGCGCGAACGCGTCGTTCACGTCACAAAAACGCACCAGCCGCATTGAAACTAATCGGATAACACATACCGGCACATCCTGACCATCAAGGATGATGTTATAACTCCCAATTTTGGGCGGCGATTCATCCTGCTGGTAAGACGTTAATGATCCACATGAGGCCGTTTTAATCCCTTTCAAAATCAGGTCTGCAAGCTCCGAGGCCAATTCGGGGCTGTCCCCTATTTGCCAGACATTCGCACCTGGATACTTCATTTTTAATTCGTCGACCGTACGCATCTTAAGCCCTTGCGAATCGCATTTTTAAAAGAAATCTTATATCTGGTTTGAGTGCAAATTGCCCGAACATTCACATCGCTACGTTCCCATTAATATCTCGCTTCAGGCGTCATAACTGTTATCACGCCGCAGTGAAGCGTAATCCTTGTAAACCGGGAGTAATATTGCCGCCAGAAGGGCAACAGGCGCTAATGAGCCCATCCAGGCTAATAAGCGTTTACGTAAACTCATCCGTTTCAGCGCTTTCAGTCTGGCTCTCGTCAACCGGGTGAAGGGCCTGGGTTATCGATTGTTCAACGCATTGTCGGGCATCTGTGCTGGCGAAAGCTCTGAACTGGGGGCCTCTTTTACGCGGGTTATGCGCCATCTTTCCTCGCTGGAAAATGCCGTGTGAACGGTATTGGCGGGCGCGATATTCATCCGGGAAAACCAGGCCTGCTTGCATTGTAAAGACTTAACGCTCGCGCACAGTTTCGGCCTGATTCACCCTCTTCTGTGCCGCGGCTGGAAAATGGCCGGGGGCAATCAAAGCGTCAGAGATGACGAAAAATGGCCGCGATTTTTTCTACGGCGTCTTCTATCTCCTCTTCGGTGTAGGCTGCAAATCCCATTAAAAACCCGGTGGATGTTGGGCTGTTCACATACAAGTCAGAAAGCCCAAGCATATCAATACCCGCACGACGAGCAGCAACAGCAATTGCTGTCTCTGATATTCCCGGCCTGAGGCGGCAAGCCATCTGCATGCCACCCGCTGGCGTTATACAGGTAACAAAATTTGCAAGGAGCCTGTCTACCAGGCTCGCCAGTTTGTCGCGACGAATAACGTAAACACTGCGCATCATCCGGACATATGAACCAAAATGTCCGTCCTCTAAAAATTTGGCCAGCGTCAGTTGGGTGATCGAGGCGGTATGACCATCCATTAATGTCCTGGCTATCGTCAGCGGTTCAACAAGTTCTTCAGGAACGATCATATAGGCAATACGTAGCCCCGGGAAAAGCGACTTCGTAAACGTCCCGATATAGATCGTCCGGTTGAAGGCATCCAGCCCCTGCAAACAGGCCATAGGTTTTCCTTCATAGTGAAATTCACTGTCATAGTCATCCTCAATGATCCATGCCTGGTGGCGGTTTGCCCAGTCGATGACCGCCAGCCGCCGCTCAAGGGACAGTGTGACGCCGGTAGGATACTGATGGGAAGGTGTAAGGTAGATAGCTTTTGTAGGTTCTGTCACTGCATCAAGAGATGCAATGCAGATGCCTTTATCATCAAGCGGAACCGGAATGTTTTTTAATCCGGCAGCTTTAAACGCTTTGCGCGCTCCTTGATAGGCAGGATCCTCCGTCACAATGCCATCTCCGCTGTCCATCAGAACGCTCGAACAGAGTGCGAGCGCCTGCTGGGAGCTAGTCAAAACGATGATACGTTCTGCCGTGGCATGCGCGCCGCGCTCCAGATTGACATATTCCGCGATCGCCCGCCGTAACCGCGCGATACCCTGTGGGGGACTCTGCTCCAGGGCATGGTGGCGATATTCTTTTAGCACCTGCCGTTGAAGACGGTCCCAGGTTTGAGTCGGAAATAACCGTGTTTCGGGGATCCCCGGGGCCAGGGGGCGAGGCAATGAAAATTCGCGTATACCGCCACTCTTATAAATCACCTGTCCACGCGCGCTGAGCTTTGGCTCGGGAACAACTGCCGCTGACTGACGTCGTCGGGAATGTGATTTTAACAACCGGGTACTGGCGGAAACGAAACTCCCTTTGCCCGTATGTCTTTCAATAAAGCCTTCGCTGTGTAAACGGATGTAGGCGGATTCAATGGTATCACGGGAAACATTGAGGGATTTAGCCAGGGCGCGTGAGGCCGGAAGGGCTTTACCGTTAGAGAGTGTTCCCTCCAGTATCAACGCCCGTATCGCTCTCTGGATCCTCTCATGCAGAGGTAATGATCCGTTAGCAGGATCAATCATCCATGCCTTTACCGTTTCGAGTTGTGCATGCCTGAACATCAGGATCTCCGTCATGACTCGTTTAGGCCCAGTCTATAACAGGAATGGTAAGGCAACAGCATAAATTGGTCTGCTTGATTTGCCAAAATTGGTGGGGCTAAACGTGCCATTCACCCTTTATAGTTTGTTCCGCAAGCATACGCGGCTATCTGAATGACAGAGGGTTTCTGGCTTTGGCAATAAAGGCCAGCTTATCGTTTCGTTTTTCAAAAATCGAAAATTAATAAGGGCATGAAATCCCCTCACGCGAATTCATCGCGAAATTGAATATCAACTCTTGAAGAGGTCATTATTATGAGTGAAGTGATTGTCACAATTGAAGCAGCCAGGGAAACCGACTACGAAGGCTGGTTACCTATGTGGAAAAATTATCAAATATTTTACAATGTGGATATTGCCGAATCGGTTACAAAACGGACCTGGCAGCGATTTTCCAGCCCAATCGAACCCGTCTTCTGTGCAGTAGCCAGAAAAAATGGGAGGCTGGTCGGCTTTGTTCATTACCTTTTTCACCGCTCCACCTGGGCTGAGAGTGATTACTGCTACCTTGAAGATTTGTATGTCTGCGAAGATAATCGGGGAAAACACGTTGGTAAACAACTCATTGAGCATGTTCAAAAAGAAGCCAGGAAACGCCATGCCTGCCATCTTTACTGGCATACCCATGAGGCCAACTATCGGGGACAAAGATTATATGACTGGGTGGCTAAAAAAAGCGGAATGATTGAATATCGGATGCAAGTAAAATAAGTCCCTTTAGCCAGCCTTACCCCCTTAAATATAACCTGGAAATACTTTATTTAAGGGGTTGTTAACCGCTGGCCAGAATAAGGCTACAGTGTGCGCAATCACCGTTCAGCACATGTTGACTGTGCCGACAAGAATGAAAAGTGAGTATGTAAAGACCTTAAACCGGTGTACCCGGCGCGTCAGCGCAGCATTTTCGAACCGGTGTTTCCGGTAAAATTTCTTTACCCGGCATGTCTTCTGCCAGCGTCTTCTTCATATGGGCGTTATCTTTGTTTGCGAAATGCCATACAGCCTCCTCAATAATACTCCCCGCTACAAATGAATTCTTATCAAATGAACAGTGTGCAAGTTTGATATCTTTTAGTAAGCAAATTATTATTGCGTAGCGATGTGAACGATGTAGGTCATTCCGAAAGGAAAGTAAGAATGGTATTTGGCTTACCCGTAAAAGATTATGTACTTTCATCGCGTTGTGAACATTCCTGAAGCTGGCCACAAATCATTAATTAGAAAAACAACAAAACATATTATCCCTTACTGCTGTTTTTATTTTTTTAAATAATCATTAACCATGCCTAACATTTACAGCAACTGCGGGTTTACAACAAACGGCCTCTTTGATGCATATTCATTCGTAAAATCACAGAAAAAGCCGCCTCTCACTCTGTTGCCGCTTTACAAAAAAACATTGTTTTTCAAAATTATAAAAATATCCGTGTCAAATTTAGCTTGTGCTACTTAATAAATTTGAGCAGTTGTATCTCTTTTCGTTAAAAAATTTGAAGAATTAAAACAGCAATTAAACTATCGATCACTTAATAAAGTTATTGATAGCCAAAAACTATCAATAACTTTAGTTTAAAAAGCTTTTAACGATCAATAACTAAGATTTAACGCAAGAATGCCGATATTACTCATTGATCTTCTTTAAACAGAAGATGCTTTTTTTATATATCAAACAAGGAAAGAAAATGGATAACCGCACAAATATTAAAAAGCTTAATGGCGTCAGCATCAGGAATAAGATAATGCTATCATTTGGCATATTGTTAGTATTGCTTATTATCATTACCGGAAACTCTCTTTTTCGGTTGAGTGAAGCCAGAGATAAAATTTCGCAGATCGTTACCGAAGATTACCCAACGACCGCGCTGGGTAACGATCTTATACGTGAAGTCAATAACTCCACGACGTTACTGCTCAGCGCTCTTCTTGAAAAGGATCCTGCAGAAAAAGCCAAACTAATAATAGATATTAACGAAAAATCGCGTCAGATAAGTTCACTTTACACACAACTGAGTAAAGAAGCAGACGATGAAGCCTCTCAGTCATTACTTAAGTCGGTCACTCAGGCACGAAGCGACTATATTAATTCGCGAGCCATTGTGATCAATAACCTGCAATCTGATCCGGATACAGCCAGTAGTGAATATAAACACACTACGCGGGATCAGCAAATGAAGTACATTGAAAAAATAAATCAATTCATTGCACTTCAGCGTAATGAAATGCAGAAGTCCTACACGGGTTTTCTGCATGATTACAGCATGAGTAAGGTGGTGGTGATTATTATTGGGTTGATCAGTCTGGCTTTCGGCTCGATTACGGCATTCCTTATTTCCAGGGCAATCGTTACTCCTATAAAGCACGCGGTAGATGCGGCGACACGGATTGCCGGGGGAGATCTGAGCTCTGAAATTAAGGTAACTTCTAAAGACGAAACCGGTCTGTTGACCAGTGCCATTCATCACATGCAGGAAGAATTAAAGAGAATTGTGATGGAGATACGCAGCGGCGCAGAGAACATTGCGACCGGCGCCTCGCAGATCATGGCCGGAACGCGCGATCTTTCTGCCCGCACGGAGGAGCAGGCAAGTTCAGTTGAGCAGACAGCCGCCTCAATGGAGCAAATCTCTTCGACGGTAAAAAACACCGGCGATAACACGGCAAACGCATCACAACTCTCTGAAAGAGCGAGCCACGTTGCCCGGGACAATGGCAAACTGATGACGTCACTGACGCAGGAAATTCAGAACATCAGCAGCTCGGCAGACAAAATGTCTGACATCATTAATCTTATTGATTCCATTGCGTTCCAGACCAATATCCTTGCGCTTAATGCCGCCGTAGAAGCCGCACGCGCAGGGGAACACGGCAAAGGGTTTGCGGTCGTCGCGCAGGAAGTTCGTAACCTTGCGCAAAAAACCGCTAACTCATCGAAAGATATCCGCACCCTGATTGAAAACTCAACTCAACAGAGCCTGCGTGGTCTGGAAATGGTTCGGCAGGTAAACGGTAAAATGGATGAAATGGTTCTGGATGTGGACAATGTGTCCGGCATTCTGAAGGAAATAGAACGCGCCAGTCTTGAACAAAGCGATGGCGTTCACCAAATTAATATTGCCATCGGTCAGATTGATACCGCCACCCAACAAAACGCAGCACTGGTTGAAGAGTCTGTTGCCGCGTCGGAAATGCTCAACGAGCAGGCAAGGGTAATGAAAGACCTGGTGAGTGTGTTCCGGGTTGCCGGTACAGCCAGCTAACGTCAATCATTAATGTTGATAACGTGATAATGCATGTCCGGTAAGGGTGAGGCTTTACCGGATATGCCAGACCGCGGCTGCAAATCCGCGCTACACTCAAGTCGCAAAAGATAATCACCGCGCGCTTAAGGAGAAAGGCATGTCAGTTAAGGATCTTGCCCGCATGGGCGCAGCCAGCGTAGAACGTCTTATGGACGAAACCGGGCATTCGGTCATCGAGAAAGGCCCTGTGGGTGAGGTGGAGTACGCTTTTTATCAACACGCAGCCCATGAACTTGCTCTGGCTGGCGTTACCGCACCTGAATTGTTGTCTGCCGATCCTCATATACGCAAGCTAAGACTGGAATACATTCCCCACCCGGTTGACCAGACTGCCGCAGCGGGAGATGACATCCTGCTTATGCTGGGGCGCCTGCATGATTATCCCGCCAGGCCAGAATGGCGTTACCATCCCCATTCCTGGTCCGCATGTGCACTTGAAAAATCGCTCGCGCTTCTGGCATTACCCCACCACGCCGCACAACAGCTCCGCCATTTCCAACGCTGTAGCAATGTATTGTTTTTTCAGACATGCCTGATTTCTGGTGACAGTAATGCCGGCAACTGGGGGAGAAGAGATAACGGCGATCTCGTTCTTTTCGACTGGGAAAGGTTCGGTACAGGAAGCCCGGCCATCGATCTCGCGCCCCTGATTAAGGGAATGGGGACGCAGCAGGCATTTATTGACCTCGCAGAGCGTTATCAGCGCCTCTCTTCCCGTTCCCCCTCAAAAACGTTGGCGAGAGACATAGCTATTGCCAAAGCATGGGTTGTTACGGAAGTGGTGATACTTCTTCATGAGCGGCAAAAAGCCGAACTGCCCTTCTATCTCGACTGGTACAGGAATCATCTTCCTGGCTGGTTAGAGAACAGCGTAAACCTGCTTTAAGTGACCGCTCATCTTATTACCCGCTATACCCCATCCTGGCCCGTTCGCCGTGCTCAGTCTGCCCCCGCCTTCATTGCACTCGTGGAGGCGTGCGTAATCAGTACATCCGCATATCGCCACCAGATGAACAGTGCAATAAGCGCAATAACGCTAAGCACCCCGAAGGCCGTGGCAAAAGAGTAATGCCCGGCAATTGCCCCTGTTAAGGCGGGACTCATGGACGCGCCGATGCCTTGCATCAGCATCACCACACTCTGCCCTGCATTGACGTGCCCGCTTCCGCGCAACAATTTCACAATAAAACCCGGCACCGCCACGCCCAATATCGCTGCGGCGAGCCCATCCAGTATTTGTACGGGTACCATCATTAACGGCGCATCTGTAGCTGCGGCCAGCGCTGCTCTCACAGGCATGATCAGCAGGGCCAGCATAATCAATCGCCAGTATCCGTATTTGTCGATTCTCAGCGCAACCCATAACGCGACCGGGATCATCACTGCCTGAGAAATGATCACGGTGGCGGCAGCATACAAACCGGGATTAATGGCTGCTGAGGTGGCAGCAACCCGCATGCTGAGCATGGGTAACAGGGCGGCATTGGCCAGATGAAACAGCAATAATGTGAATCCCGTGATAAGCAGGGGTGTATGTTTGGTAAGGATGGAGAAACCGGGCACCGCTTGAGCGGCCGGAGACTCCAGACCTCGCGCCCTGTTGTTATCGATATCCTTGTGGCGAATGGCCAACAACGCCCCCAGCGTCAGCAGCGTCGTACACCCCATCAATAAGAAAATGCCGCCAATTCCCCCATACCAGGCGATGCCGCCGGCGATCAGCGCCGTCAGGAAATTCCCGGCATGATTGAAGGCTTCATTTTTCCCCATCTGCGCACTAAACCCCTTTTGCCCTGTCAGACCCAGCGTAATCCCCGTGAGCAGCGGGCCGATAAACGCCGCACATATGCCACTTATAATTTGGGAGAACGCAGCTATGCCGCTGCGTTGGTTGAACCAGAGCAAAAGCGTACTCACGGTGATCATCACGCAGAGCAAAGCCAGCAGTCCGCGTTTGTTTTTTGCGGTGTCGGTGATAAAACCCGCCGGGAGTGTGGCCAGTAATCCCGCTACGCCACCGGCTGTCATTAATAGCCCCACTTCATCAGGTTGCCAGTGGCGCTGCGTCAGGAATATCCCCAAAAAAGGCCCCAGTCCGTCACGAACATCAGCAATAAAAAAACTGGTCAGGCATAGCGCACGCAATGAACGAAGAGACATAGTAAAGGCCTTCAACAGGTTAACGGACTCTGATAGCGACAACCTGCGTCCCATCAATTCCCCATACAGAACATCGTGAAGTATATTGATGCTCAATGAAAATGAGATGTCTTCCGAAAGCGCTGGCGCTGAGCACGCGAACGGGTAAGCTGTGTGCTCATTGACCTTACTGATTCCTGTCCTATGATCGTGACCACCACTTCCAGGCTTATTCTCCGCGCATTTAACGAAAAAGATGCGCTTCCACTGCTGGACTATCTCTCTTCACCGCGTACGCCTTGTTTCCAGGATGAGAAGTTAAATTCGTTCGCTGAAGCCAGGGCAGAAGCAATCAAACGATCGGGCGATAGCAGCCAGTTCGCCGTATGTCTTAAAGACAATGATCATTTAATTGGACATCTCTTTGCTGACAACAGGGATGAGCCTGACACAAATACCTGGTCAGTCGGCTGGCATTTTAATTCGCGGTATGAAGGTCAAGGGTTTGCGACAGAATCGGTTTCCGCGCTTTTTCACGTGTTGTTTACGCAGCAGAAAGCCCGGCGTTTGTATGCGTATGTGGAAGATTACAATCTCGCATCGCAAAAACTGTGTGAACGCCTGCATATGCGGCGTGAAGGCTGTTTCAAAGAGTTTGTTTCATTCGTCAACGAAGAGGGCATTGAACGCTTTGACGACACGTTCATTTATGCGTTGCTTCGCAAGGAGTGGAACGCCCGCTCTGGCGTGTGATAATAAGCCCAGCTATTTGTGCATGCACACATAGCTGGGCCACGACGTAGCCCTGACACGTTACCGTTAAGCCTGTTAAACAACAGGTTATTTCACGGTTAGCAGATCGGCATAGCGTGTGGTGTACCGTGGCGACAACATTTCACGCTTCATCTGCCACGGTTGCTGAATCCCCTGGCTGGCGAAATAAAGCGCCCCTCGCCCTTCTTTTGTATTCAGGTGGTCCAATACCGCCATTAACTTCTGGCTGTTTTCCCGCGGTGCGTTGTCGTCAAATAAATTAAGTTGCGCCACCCCCTGGCTGTAAAAGTCGCCAAGCATTACCCCGGCTTTCTGATACCGGTAGCCCTCTTTCCAGATAGCTTCCAGACAGCGCGTCGCCGCCGCGATGATATCCCTGCTGTCCTGGGTTGGCGTCAACAGCGTGACCGATGCACGATTACCATAATAGGGTTCGTTTAACGTGAACGGCGAGGTTTTGACAAATGCGGAAATAAACCGGCAGTACTGGTGCTCGCTGCGCAGCTTTTCCGCCGCCCGGGTAGCATAACTGCAGATAGCCTGACGCATTGCTTCGTAATTGCTGATGCGGTCACCGAAGGAACGAGAACAGATGATCTCCTGTTTGTCCGGCACAAACTCTTCCAGCTCAAAACACGGTTCGCCCCGTAACTCACGGACAGTCCTTTCCATAACGACATTAAAATGTTTTCTGATAAATCGGCTATCCGCCTCGGCCAACTGCAACGCGGTCTTGATACCCAAGCTTTCAAGGCGCTTCGTTATACGCCGACCTACCCCCCACACTTCGCTAACCGGTAGGAAGGCCATTAGTTTTCGCTGACGATCGACATTCGATAAGTCCACCACGCCCCCCGTCTGTTGTGGCCACTGCTTTGCGGCATAGTTTGCCAGTTTGGCCAGCGTCTTGGTTTGCGCAATGCCGACGCCGATCAGCAGGTGGGTACGCTGCAGTACCGCATTTCTAAGTTCGCGCCCGAATCCGGTCAAATCGCGGTAGTTCCGCATGCCTGTCAGATCGCAAAAAAGTTCATCGATAGAGTACAACTCGCAGCGAGGAGACAGCTCCTCAATCGTGGTCATCACCCGGTTGGACATGTCGGCATAGAGTTCATAGTTGCTACTGAAGCACACCACGCCGTAACGCCTGAACACCTCTTTTTGTTTGAAGTACGGCTCGCCCATTTTTACAAAGGGCTTTGCTTCCGCAGACCGCGAAATGACGCAACCGTCGTTATTGGACAACACAACTACCGGTCGCCCCTTCAGATCCGGGCGAAACACGGTTTCGCAGGAGGCATAAAAAGTGTTCACATCGCACAATGCATACATGATCAGCCTGCCGATTTTACGATGAACGTGACCACGCCAAAAATTTCGAGCTTGTCTTCGCTGCCGATCATAATCGGCTTATAGGCGGAATTTTCAGGCTTGAGCATAATACACGGCCGCAGTTGCAGGCGTTTAACGGTGAATTCACCCTCAACGGCAGCAATAACAATGTTGCCATGCTCTGGCTGGCGGGCGCTATCCACCACCAGTAAATCGCCGTCACCGATCCCGGCGTCAATCATTGAGTCACCGCTGGATTTTACGAAATAGGTGGCACTGGGGTGCCGGATCATAAATTCATTCAGGTCGATCCGTCGCTCAACATAGTCCTGAGCGGGGCTAGGGAAACCGCAGGGAACCCGATGACTGAACAGGGGGAGTGCCACTATCTTACGTAGTTCGGCTGGGGTGAAAATCCGCATTATGCTCACCATCAAAATATACTGTGTTTATATACAGTATTGTATATTGATAGCAAAGATCAAGCGGAAACGCACCGGCAATCTCCGTTACGCTTAGGGGTATGAAGGGGGGTTGAATCTGGACGTGCGCGCCGCCGACAATACTGTGCCGCCCCACTATTGTCGTGACGTGTGCGTCTGCATTAAAAATATACCAATAATTCGTAGGAAACTAATTACGGTAAGCTTATCAAAATATAGTTACTCCCCAATTTATGATCCCGATAATATTCTTCGCACCCCGTGTAGCCTGGATATTGTCTGGAAGCAAGGGCCGCATTATAAAAAAGGGGATGTTCGATCGTTTTTTAAGCGACCATGGAGTGCTACTTAATTTATATGGCGAATTTTCTTTGCGCGAAATAACGTGTCATTTATATCGATGCGGAGTTATTTGCGTAAACGGAGCAATACGTTATGCCCCACAGAACCGGGTGCCACACCGGGCGGAGCGATGAAGCGCTCCCGGCTATCTTCGGCCGGGAAAACCGACAGGCATAATATTCCCAGGCCGGGCAGCATTCAGCGGCTGCGCTTGGCGTGCCGTTCCCAGTTATCCAGCCGGGCCTGTTCCGATTTACGCAGCGCAACATAGCAGGCCCCGCTACCGCCGTGGTGCGGCAAGGCAGTGCAAAATGCCTGCACTTCGTCAAACTCAGTCAGCCAGCGCGCTAAATAACTGCGCACAATATTCGGGTGTGAATCATCCTCACGCCCTTTGCCATGAATAATCAATACATTACGCAACCCGTTAAGCCGGGCCTGATGCATAAAACTGAACAGCCGTTGCCGGCATTGCTCCACCGGCTGGCGCAGCAGATTCAGGTTGGCCTGCTGAGGGTATTTACCCTGGCGTAACTTGTCTAACACGCCGTGTTGGAGGCCGTCGCGCTTAAACTCAAGCGGCGTCGACAGCGGGACAATATCGAGATAGCCGGTGGTCAAAAAGTTGTCCAGCTGCAGCGTATCTACACGCTGTACTGCCCGTGTATTGCGACTCGGTTGCCAGTGAACGTCTGTACAACGCTTAAGGGGTTGAACATCTTCCATGGCGTCAAGGAACAGCGATTTTTCATCCGGGTTCATGGTGTTCGGCCTCCGTCGACTTCAGTGTGCTTACTATAGCTGGCGTGGCGTACGCTCACAATGCTCGGGGGCACTTCAGCGGGTGGGACGAAGGGCTTATAAATAGCCACTCCAGTCATATATAAAAACAACAAGGTTAGTAATGGCTTTCCCGGACTTAACTTAAATTAAATTTTTGGGTTATATGGATTTTAGTTAAATTAACGTGAAACCAATCACCAATTAATAGTGGAAATATGGCATCAGCCGTCTATAACTATATTTAATACGCAAGGATGAGACCGCGAGAAAATAACGACAGGAAGCGCTGCTGTGTGTACTGTAGAGCCTGACGGATGTCGGCAGGCTCTATTTTTTTCTTTGCTGAAAATAACCCAATATATCATCTATTCGATCATGCCATTCTGCGGATTATTATTGCAGCAAGGTTCTTATTGTCTTGTTAAAGCACGCCCTTTCGGGGTATGGCGAGCCCCCAACCGTCATGGTAGATTGTCGATCGTTTTTCGTTGAAAAGGATGCCTGATGCTGACGTTGCTCGAAGATAAAATCGCTACCCCGGTGGGCCCGTTGTGGGTGTTGTGCGATGAGAACTTTCGTTTGCGTGCGGTCGAGTGGGAAGAGCACAGCGATCGGATGGTTGAATTGCTGAACATTCATTACCGCAGCGGAGGATATCAGCGCGTCCCGTCGAGCAACCCCGGCGGCTTAAGCCAGAAACTGCGCGACTATTTTGCTGGCGATCTCGCTATTATTGATACCTTGCCTACCGCAACGGCTGGCACACCTTTTCAGCGTGAAGTCTGGCAGATGCTGCGTACCATCCCCTGCGGCCAGGTTATGCATTATGGTCAACTGGCGACTATTCTTGGGCGTGCCGGCGCGGCGCGGGCCGTGGGTGCCGCCAACGGCGCAAATCCGGTCAGTATTGTTGTGCCCTGCCACCGCGTTATTGGCCGCAATGGTACGTTGACAGGCTATGCCGGCGGCATGCAGCGTAAAGAGTGGTTGTTGCGGCATGAAGGCTATTTGTTATTGTGAGAAAAAACGCATATTTAGTGCCCTTTTCTCCGCACTCGTGAAGGAAAACCTTAGCGAAGTGATGGAATTTCAAAGAGATGATGCGAAGTCATCTCTTGCTGCTCGCCCCACCTGTTTCAATATTCGTGAATTGACGTTTTGCCAGGCTTACGTGCTCAATAAAAAGATGTTAAAATTGACCAATATCAATTACGGCGTTGAGCAGACCTATGATCCCGGAAAAGCGAATTATACGACGCATACAGTCTGGTGGATGTGCAATCCATTGTCAGGATTGCAGTATCAGCCAGCTTTGCATCCCGTTTACCCTCAATGAACACGAGCTGGATCAGCTTGATAACATCATTGAGCGTAAGAAGCCCATCCAGAAAGGTCAGACGCTGTTTAAAGCAGGGGATGAGCTGAAATCCCTGTACGCCATTCGCTCGGGTACCATCAAAAGTTACACCATCACCGAGCAGGGCGACGAGCAGATCACCGGTTTCCATCTGGCAGGTGATTTAGTCGGCTTCGACGCTATTGGCACGGGTCATCACCCGAGCTTCGCTCAGGCGCTGGAAACGTCAATGGTATGTGAAATTCCGTTTGAGACACTGGACGATCTCTCTGGCAAAATGCCCAATCTGCGTCAGCAGATGATGCGTCTGATGAGCGGCGAGATCAAAGGCGATCAGGATATGATCCTGCTGTTGTCGAAGAAAAATGCGGAAGAGCGTCTGGCGGCGTTTATCTACAATTTATCCCGCCGGTTCGCGCAGCGTGGTTTCTCTCCGCGTGAGTTCCGTCTGACCATGACCCGTGGCGACATCGGTAACTATCTTGGCCTGACGGTTGAAACCATTAGCCGTCTGCTGGGGCGTTTCCAGAAGAGCGGCATGCTGGCGGTAAAAGGGAAATATATCACCATCGAAAACAGCGAGACGCTGGCGCAACTGGCCGGCCATTCACGTAACGTCGCCTGAGTTTCATCCCCGCCTGACTCCCCTTCGCCGGGTCATTAAATTTTTTGTATTTATTGATCTGGCGGAAGGTTTTCCCTGTTTCATTCAGCACTTATGGGTTATCTTTTACGTTACAGACTGTGGTGACAGATGTAAGGAGACCCTGTATGGCTAAGTATCAGAATATGCTGGTCGCCATCGATCCTAATCAGGACGATCAGCCAGCGCTACGGCGTGCTGTGTATTTGCATCAACGGATTGGTGGCCGAATCAAAGCCTTTCTACCGATCTATGATTTCTCGTATGAGATGACCACCCTTCTGTCCCCGGATGAGCGCACTGCGATGCGTCAGGGCGTCATTAGCCAGCGAACCGCGTGGATCCGCGAGCAGGCAAAATATTACATTGATGCGGGCGTCCCCATCGATATCAAAGTGGTCTGGCACAACCGTCCCTTCGAAGCCATCATTCAGGAAGTCCTGGCGGGCGGCCATGATCTGCTGCTGAAGATGACCCACCAGCACGACAAACTGGAGTCGGTCATTTTTACCCCTACCGACTGGCATTTGCTGCGTAAATGTCCGTGCCCGGTGTGGATGGTCAAAGACCAGCCCTGGCCGGAAGGCGGCAAAGCCGTGGTGGCGGTTAACCTCGCCAGCGAAGAGCTTTACCACAATTCGCTGAACGAAAAACTGGTCAAAGAGACACTGCAACTGGCCGAACAGGTTAACCATACGGAAGTCCATCTGGTGGGCGCTTACCCGGTTACGCCTATCAATATCGCCATCGAGCTGCCTGAATTCGACCCCAGCGTCTACAACGATGCCATTCGGGGTCAGCACCTGCTGGCAATGAAAGCGCTGCGCCAGAAGTTCAGCATTGATGAAAAACACACCCATGTAGAGAAAGGGTTGCCGGAAGAAGTGATCCCGGATCTGGCTGAACACCTGCAGGCCGGGATTGTGGTGCTTGGCACCGTCGGGCGTACCGGTATTTCCGCTGCGTTTCTTGGCAATACCGCCGAACAGGTGATCGATCATTTACGTTGCGATTTGCTGGTGATCAAACCCGATGATTATCAGTCACCTGTCGAACTGGATGACGACGAAGACGACTAAAATGCAAAACCCGCCATCCGGCGGGTTTCTTTTTTCATGCTTCAGCGACTTTTTCATCTCCGGTAATCGCCAGCCCGCCCTGAATAACGACACCTGGCAGCGCCAGTTCGATCCCCTGCTCCGCCAGGCCTTCCATGATCCGGATATTAATCTCCTGCTGAATATCCATGTATTTGTTGTAATCCGCGGTACTGACAATATGCACCACTTCAAAATTCAACCGATCTGTACCAAACCCCTGAAAGTGCGCGCGGTCGAAACGCGTATCGCCCACCTCAGTAATAATGGTGCGGATCATCTCCCCCACCTGGCGCAGTTTCTCCGGCGGCGTGTTTAACGCCAGACCAAAAGTAAAAACAATGCGTCGGGTTTGCATACGTTTGTAGTTATGCAGGGTTTGTTGTAGCAGGATAGCGTTACCGCAGACGATCTGTTCGCCGCTGAGGCTACGAATACGGGTAGTTTTCAGCCCGATATGCTCAATGGTACCGGCGACGTCGTTAAAGACCACAAAATCGCCGATTTCAAAGGGCTTATCAAAGCCAATCGACAACGAAGCGAAGACGTCGCTCAGGATGGTTTGCACTGCCAGTGCAATAGCAATACCGCCCACGCCAAGGCTGGCGACCAGCGCGGTGATATTAACGCCAGCATTGGCGAGGATCGACAACAGCATCACCGTCCAGAGCATCATGCGCAGCAGCAGTCCGGCGATCACCATCGTTACCGGGTTTCTGCTGGCCCCGGGCGTATACATCAAATGACGCATCCATGACACCACCCCCTGATCCAGCCACAGCGCCATCTGGATCGCTAATACCAGAAACCAGGCGTGACCGAGCGTACTGAACAGACGATCGGGGAGCTCGACAAAGCGCAAACTAAACAGTAAAGCGGCAATGAAGAGCAGAAACTTACTGGTGCGGCTGAGCATATCCACCAGCACATGTTGCATTTTACCCACGCCGCGATGCCGTTCTCCCCAGCTTTGCGCGCCTTTCGTCAACATCGACAGTAAACGCTTAAACAGCCAGTAGACAATCAGCGTCACTATCACTACTGTCCCCAGCCCAATCCAGAATGAGGGCAACATCAGTAGTGAGATAAAGTCGAACCGTGGCAAAAACGTCATCCTTCCTCCGCTTTTAAAACATGGAGCAACAAGTATAGACACAACGGTTTGGTCAACGGCGGGCAAAAAAATACCGCTCCGGAGAGCGGTAGGGTCGGCTGTGGTAGTTACAGCGCTTTGAGGATGGCATCGACGCTGGCTTTGGCATCGCCAAACAGCATCTGCGTGTTCTCTTTGAAGAATAGCGGGTTCTGCACCCCGGCGTAACCGGTGTTCATAGAACGTTTGAAAACGATAACGTTCTGCGCTTTCCACACTTCCAGTACAGGCATACCGGCAATCGGGCTTTTCGGATCGTCCTGCGCGGCCGGGTTAACCGTATCGTTCGCACCAATGACCAGCACGGTGTCGGTGTCGGCAAAATCATCATTGATTTCGTCCATTTCCAGCACGATGTCATACGGCACTTTCGCTTCGGCCAGCAACACGTTCATATGCCCAGGCAGACGCCCGGCGACCGGGTGAATGCCGAAACGCACTTTCACGCCGCGCGCACGCAGTTTTTCAGTGATTTCCGCCACCGGATACTGCGCCTGCGCCACTGCCATGCCGTAACCTGGGGTGATGATCACCGAATGCGAATTTTTCAGCATTTCAGCGGTCTCTTCGGCGTTAATTTCACGGTGTTCGCCTACTTCGTCATCGCTGCCGGAAGAGGAACCATCGGTACCAAAACCACCGGCAATCACGCTGATAAAGGAGCGGTTCATCGCCTTACACATAATGTAAGAGAGAATTGCACCGGAAGAACCCACCAGCGCCCCGGTAACGATCAACAGATCGTTGCTGAGCATAAAGCCCGCCGCGGCGGCTGCCCAACCGGAATAGGAGTTCAGCATCGAGACGACAACAGGCATATCCGCCCCGCCGATCGACGCCACCAGGTGCCAGCCGAACACCAGCGCGATAATGGTCATCAGCAACAGCGCCAGCACCTGTACACCGACATGTTCGGTACGGACAAAAGCCAACAACAGCGCGAAAGAGACGACCAGCGCTGCCAGATTCAGCTTGTGACGATGGGGCAGCATCAGCGGTTTGGATGAAATTTTCCCGCGCAGTTTGCCAAACGCTACAATCGACCCGGTAAAGGTGACCGCACCAATAAAGATCCCGAGGAACACTTCCGTCAGGTGAATGTTCTCCAGAACCGGCGCGAGACCTGCCTCGTGATCCAGATAGCTGTTGAAACCTACCAGTACCGCCGCCAGGCCAACAAAGCTATGCAGTACCGCCACCAGCTCCGGCATTTCGGTCATTTCGACTTTTTTCGCCAGACGAATACCGATCGCACCGCCGATGATCATCGCCACCAGAATCCACGCAACGTTGCCGGTATCCGGGCCAAAAATGGTCGCCACCAGCGCAATCGCCATACCGGCGATACCAAAGTTATTACCCTGCTGGGAGGTTTCGTGCTTTGAAAGCCCCGCCAGGCTGAAAATAAACAGGATCGCGGCAACAATGTATGCAGCTGTAACTAATCCTCCAGACATCTGTTACCCCTTAGTTCTTCCGGAACATTTTCAGCATGCGCTGAGTGACGGTGAAACCACCAAAAATATTAATGCTGGCGATCAGCACCGCAATAAAGCTTAAGAAGCTGACCCAGCCGCCATGGCCTATCTGCAGCAGCGCGCCAACCACAATAATGCCGGAAATGGCGTTGGTGACTGACATCAACGGCGTATGCAGCGCATGGGAGACATTCCATACCACGTAATACCCGACAACACAGGCGAGTGCGAAAACAGTAAAGTGACCGAGGAACTCTTTTGGCGCGACATCCGCCAGCCAGCCAAACAGAATTATCGCCAGCGCCATCAGCGCATATTTGCGCCACGGCGAAACCGGTTTGGCTTCTTCTTTTGGCGCAGCCGCCGCTTTCGGCGCAGCCTGCGGTTGGGCAGAAACCTGAATCGGCGGTGCCGGCCAGGTGACTTCACCATCACGCACCACGGTCACGCCGCGCACAACTACGTCGTCAAAGTTGACCACTACGTTGCCATCTTTTTCAATGCAGAGCAGTTTCAGCAGGTTAACCAGGTTGGTGCCATATAGCTGTGAGGATTGGGTCGGCAGGCGTCCCGGCAGATCGGTATAGCCAATAATTTTGACGCCATTAGCCGTGGTGCTGATCTCATTCGGTACTGTGTATTCACAGTTACCGCCGTTTTGCGCAGCCAGATCGACAATCACGCTACCGGGTTTCATGGAATCGACCATTTCGCGAGTGATCAGCTTCGGTGCCGGTTTCCCCGGAATAAGCGCAGTCGTCACAATGATGTCGACATCTTTCGCCTGCGCGGCAAACAGTTCCATTTCCGCTTTGATAAAGGCTTCAGACATCACTTTCGCGTAACCATCGCCGCTGCCCGCCTCTTCCTCAAAATCCAGCTCGAGGAATTCCGCCCCCATACTTTGCACCTGCTCTTTAACCTCAGGACGAGTATCAAAAGCACGTACAATGGCGCCAAGGCTATTGGCGGCACCGATCGCGGCAAGACCTGCTACGCCCGCGCCGATCACCATTACTTTCGCCGGAGGTACTTTCCCGGCGGCAGTGATCTGCCCGGTAAAGAAACGACCAAACTCATGCGCAGCTTCAACAATGGCGCGATAGCCCGCAATGTTAGCCATTGAGCTGAGGGCATCCAGCGCCTGCGCGCGGGAGATACGCGGCACAGAGTCCATTGCCATCACGGTTACGTTACGCGCAGCCAGCTTCTCCATCAACGCCGGGTTCTGCGCAGGCCAGATAAAGCTAATCAGCGTTGTGCCGGGGTTAAGCAGTGCGATCTCATCTTCGTCGGGCGCGTTAACTTTTAGGATAACGTCTGAATGCCAGACATTGCTGCCGTCTACAATCGTCGCCCCGGACTGGGTGAACGCATCGTCATCGAAACTTGCCAGTTTGCCAGCGCCGCTTTCTACTGCGACAGTGAAACCCAATTTAAGCAATTGCTCGACCGTTTTCGGCGTCGCGGCAACGCGGGTTTCATTGGCCAACCGTTCTTTAGGTACACCAATACGCATAGTTTTCCCTTCCATCGGTTTTAGATGATGGTTTGTCAGTCCTCACCGGAACAACGTCGCACCTGTACACCAGTATTGCGGAATGTGTCCCGGAAAATAAAACAGTAACAAACTTTCTATAACCTACTGAAAATGACGCCTGTGATCCACAGCCGGAAAAAAGAATTTATGCTTTTATCCGCGAAAAGTAAGTTCAGGTAGGGGCTGGCAAGGTTATTTGCCTTTAATTCTTTATAACAGGCCGATATTCCGCTCAAGCGAAGCGACAAAACACGATTAATCTCCAGCAGGAATTGCTTTTTAACAATGTATTAACTTTAAAAAGTCATATGCTTTATCGCTTTTGCCGGTCAAGCGGCTTTTTTATCAACATATCACTTAAAGTTATCGTTATTACCCGCCCATAGCACACTCAGTGAAAAATGACGCAGACAGTTGCGCTGTTTAAATGCAATAATCGTCGGCGTTTTCTCAACAACAACACCAGTTTATGGTTTGCGCAAGGCGAAGGACTATTTTTATGAAGCTTAAGAACACCCTCCTGGCGTCAGCACTCCTCTCTGCGACAGCGCTGTCAGCCAACGCAGCGACAGAGTTAACCCCGGAGCAAGCGGCAGCGTTGAAACCCTACGATCGCGTCGTGGTTATTGGCCGTTTTAATGCCATTGGCGATGCCGTGGCTGCCATCTCCAAGCGCGCAGATCAAGAAGGCGCAGCATCGTTCTACGTTGTTGACTCTTCCGATGCCGGTAACAGCGGCAACCAGCGTGTCGTCGCCGATCTCTACAAAGCGAACGCCACCAAGGCGGATGCACCGCAATATCGCGTTATCAATGGCATCACCGAATTACCAAAAGACAAAGCCATTGAATTGCAACCTTACGATACCGTCACCGTGCAGGGTTTCTACCGTTCCCAGCCCGAAGTAAACGATGCCATCACCAAAGCGGCACAAGCGAAAGGCGCGGCCTCGTTCTATATCGTGCGCCAGTTCGACACCAACCAGGGCGGCAACCAGATGATCACCGCATTCATTTATAAAGCAGATGCGAAAAAACGTGTGATCCAGAGCGCCGATGCCATTCCGCGTGATTCCGACGCGGGCCGTGCTGCACTGGCGAAAGGCGGGGAAGAAGCAAAAAAAGTTGAAATCCCGGGCGTCGCCAGCGATGCCACACCAGGCCTGGGCGTAGGCCGTTTCTTCGAAACGCAATCGACCTCCGGCGGTCGTTATTCTGTCACGCTGCCTGACGGCACAAAAATTGAAGAGCTGAATAAAATCACCGCTGCACAGATGGTGCCGTTCGACAGCATCAAGTTCACTGGTAACTACAGCAGCATGACGGAAGTCTCCTACCAGGTTGCCAAACGCGCCGCTAAAAAAGGCGCCAAGTACTATCACATTACGCGTCAGTGGTCAGAGCGCGGCAACAATATGACCATCAGTGCCGATCTCTATAAATAATCTGCACGGATGAATCAGGCGGCTACGGCCGCCTTTTTTTGATCTTTTTTCTGCTTTTTAACAAAATTGTCGTCGCCCTCATTGCATGCCTTAGCGACTCTCCGTAAAATCCCGCGCCTTAGTGATATCCACCATATTTATGCGCCCCGGCAAAATAATTATTCTGGATTTGTTGCATTTTTGACAGGATAACAATGGAAAAGAAACTCGGCCTTAGCGCGTTAACGGCTCTCGTTTTGAGTTCAATGCTCGGCGCTGGCGTCTTCAGCCTGCCGCAAAACATGGCGGAAGTCGCCAGCCCTGCGGCATTGATCATTGGCTGGGCGATCACCGGCGCAGGGATTTTACTGCTGGCGTTCGCCATGCTGATCCTCACCCGTATTCGCCCGGATCTGGACGGCGGAATCTTCACCTATGCCCGCGCCGGTTTTGGCGAACTGGTCGGCTTCTGTTCCGCCTGGGGTTACTGGCTATGTGCCGTGATCGCCAACGTCTCCTACCTGGTGATTGTCTTTTCCGCACTGAGCTTTTTCACTGACACCCCGCAATTACGCCTGTTTGGTGATGGTAATACCTGGCAATCCATTGTCGGGGCCTCAGCGCTCCTGTGGATCGTTCACGCGCTGGTGCTGCGCGGGGTTCAAACGGCCGCGAGCATTAACCTTGCTGCAACGCTGGCAAAACTGGTGCCACTGGGTCTGTTTGTAGTACTGGCCGCGCTGGCGTTCAATATCGACAAATTCAATGTCGATTTTAGCGGTGTTTCGTTGGGCGTTCCGGTGTGGGAGCAAGTAAAAAACACGATGCTGATTACTCTGTGGGTGTTTATCGGTGTCGAAGGCGCGGTAGTCGTTTCTGCGCGCGCGCGCAACAAACGCGATGTGGGTCGCGCAACCATGCTGGCGGTACTGGCCGCGCTAACGGTTTACCTGCTGGTTACGCTATTGTCGATCGGCGTCGTCCCACGGGCGGAACTGGCGGGCATGCGTAACCCGTCGATGGCGGGCCTGCTGGTCAAATTGATGGGCAATTGGGGGGAAGTGATTATCGCAGCCGGTCTGATTGTATCCGTGTGCGGTGCGTACCTGAGCTGGACCATCATGGCAGCAGAAGTGCCTCTGCTGGCAGCAACCCATAAAGCGTTCCCACGCATTTTCGCCCGGCAGAATAAAAATAACGCGCCATCCGCTTCATTATGGCTGACCAACATCAGCGTGCAGGTTTCGCTGGTGTTAATCTGGCTGACGGGATCGGACTACAACACCCTGCTGACCATCGCTTCGGAGATGATCCTCGTCCCCTATTTCCTGGTCGGCGCTTATTTGTTGAAAATCGCCCAGCGCCCGTTGCATCAGGCCGTGGCCGTGGGTGCCTGCCTGTATGGTTTATGGCTGCTTTACGCTTCTGGCCCAATGCATTTGCTGCTGTCAGTGGTGCTATATGCCCCGGGGTTACTGGTATTTATGTATGCGCGTCGCACACATGAGATGCCAGAACTGCTCAAACGCCGGGAAAAGTTACTGATTATGCTGCTACTTATTGCCGCAGTTCCCGCGACGTGGATGTTAGTGAAATAAGATCAGTGCAGACGGCTCCAGCAGTAGATTAACAGCCAGGCGCTGAGGCTCCAGCAGAGCACCGCACAGCCCAGCGCCGGCCACACCCGCAAAAACCCCGTGAAGTACCACAGCGACAAAAGATAGATAAAATAGGGGATGATCGCCCACATGCCGAACACAATGGTAGTACGCAACGCCTCAATCCCTCTTTCGGTCGCCACAATGTAATGGGCTATCAAGGCAAAGGTGGGAAACAGCGGAATTAACCCGGCAATATAGTAATTTTTTGTCTTCGCCAGCAGCCCAATCAGTACCACCACCAGCGCACCGATCGCGGCTTTGATAAACAGTCCCATAATTTTACCTATAATACTTGAACAACAAAGACCTACAGCATAGCGGAACGCCTCTTGTTTAGAAAAGATTAATGGCAGCTTGCAGCAAGGCGGTGTATGTTGACGTTTTTGACCTATCCCGATGGCATATGAATAAAATCGTATTTGTAGAAGATGATCCGGAAGTAGGCGCCCTGATTGCAGCCTATCTGGGTAAACACGATATGGATGTCATTGTTGAACCCCGTGGCGACCGCGCGGAAGAGGTGATCGCCAGGGAGAATCCTGAACTGGTATTGCTGGACATTATGCTGCCAGGCAAAGATGGGATGACACTGTGCCGCGACTTGCGTAAACAGTGGAACGGCCCGATTGTCCTACTCACCTCGCTCGACAGCGATATGAATCATATCTTGTCGCTGGAGATGGGGGCCAATGACTATATTCTGAAGACCACCCCGCCAGCCGTATTGCTGGCGCGATTGCGCCTCCATTTACGTCAGCGCACCAGCACGCCGGCAGAACCCGCTGCTGCGCCGCTGAGACAGCACAATATTATTCGTTTTGGTACTCTTTCCATCGATCCGGTGAACCGCCAGGTGTTGCTGAGCGGCGAAGAAGTGGCGCTCTCGACGGCGGATTTCGATCTCCTGTGGGAACTTGCAACCCATGCCGGTCAAATTATGGATCGGGATGCACTGTTAAAGAATCTGCGCGGCGTCACCTACGATGGACTGGATCGCAGCGTCGATGTGGCGATTTCCCGCCTGCGTAAAAAACTGCTCGACAGCGCCACCGAGCCTTACCGAATCAAAACCGTGCGCAACAAAGGTTATCTGTTCGCCCCGCATGCGTGGGATAACTAAGGCCGCTTAACCAGGTAACATTATGAAAAAGCTGTTCGTCCAGTTTTACCTTCTGCTGTTCGTTTGCTTTATTGTGATGACCATGCTGGTGGGCCTGGTATATAAATTCACCGCTGAGCGGGCGGGCCGTCAGACGCTGGATGACCTGATGAAAAGCTCGCTGTATTTGATGCGCAGCGAGCTGCGCGAGATCCCGCCACACCAGTGGGCAAGCACGCTGAAAGAGCTGGACCTGAATCTGTCGTTTAATTTGCGCATTGAACCGATGAGCAAATTTACTCTCGACCCGCCGCATGCCCAGCGACTGCGCGAAGGCGACATTGTGGCGCTGGATGCCGAGTACACCTTTATCCAGCGGATCCCCCGCAGTCACTACGTTCTGGCCGTAGGTCCGGTGCCATATCTGTTTTTCCTGCATGAGATGCGGTTGCTGGATATGGCGCTGATGGCTTTTATTGCCATATCCCTCGCCTTTCCGGTATTTATCTGGATGCGACCACACTGGCAAGAGATGTTGCGGCTTGAGTCCGCCGCGCAGCGTTTTGGCGAAGGTCATCTTGAGGAGCGTATTCACTTTGATAGCGCCTCCAGCTTCGAACGGCTGGGCATCGCCTTTAACCAAATGGCCGATAATATCAATGCGTTAATCGCCAGCAAGAAGCAGCTTATCGATGGTATTGCGCACGAACTGCGAACCCCATTGGTGCGCTTGCGTTATCGTCTTGAAATGAGCGACAACCTCAGCGCGTCAGAACATGCGGCACTGAACCGTGATATCGGGCAACTGGAAGCCCTGATCGAAGAGTTACTGACCTATGCCCGTCTCGATCGTCCACAAACCGAACTGAAACTGACCAGCCCGGACCTGCCGGTCTGGCTACAAAGTTATATGGACGATGCCCGTAGTATGAATCCACAACATCAGTTGCAACTCACCTGCACGCCCGGTGACGATTATGGCGCGCTGGATATGCGGTTGATGGAGCGCGTCCTGGATAATCTGGTTAATAACGCCCTGCGTTATAGCCAGCAGACGATCAAAGTGACGCTGCAACGACAAGGGGCACAGGCCAGTCTCATGGTTGAAGACGATGGCCCAGGCATCGCACCGGAAGAGCGCGTGCGGGTGTTCGAGCCTTTTGTACGTCTCGATCCCAGCCGCGACCGCGCCACGGGCGGTTGTGGTCTGGGGCTGGCCATTGTTCACTCTATTGCCCAAGCCTTTGGCGGTGAAGTTATCTGTGCGCAGAGCGAAACGCTTGGCGGTGCGCAATTTACCTTCAACTGGCCCATCTACCACAACATTACCCTCCCCTGATAAGCACCTACAGCGCAGTGGCTCAACCCCTGCGCCTGTGCTATAACTTTATGAGTATGTTGTAACTAATGGAGTAAGCATGGCTGCTTTAGACCTGATTGAACGCCTGAACACCACGTTCCGGCAGATGGAACGGGAGTTAGCGGCGTTTAAAGCCCAACTGAGCGAATGTCGCTTAATGGCGGGTCGCGTGTTTACGCTGCCAGAAATCACCAAAGGCGCAGAGCACGCGCCGCTGTCGGTGATCCCGGTCAAACAGCATATTGGTAAAGAAGCTGCCGAGCTGGCGCTGCGCCATTACACCCATCTGTTCATTCAGCAACAATCAGAAAACCGCAGCAGTAAAGCGGCTGTGCGTTTACCGGGCGCAATTTGCTACCAGGCGGCACAATCCGCCATCACGGCACTGGAACAGCGCATCGATACCATTAATGCCCTCAAGCTCGCTTTTGAACGCATTGTTACTGTAGAGTCAGGCCTGCCACCCGCAGCACGTTTCGAGTGGGTACACCGCCATCTACCCGGTTTGATTACACTGAATGCTTACCGGGCGCTTACCGCCATTCGCTCCCCTGATACCCTGCGTTTTGGCTGGGCGAATAAGCACATTATTAAAAATCTCACCCGCGATGAGGTGCTGGCACAGCTGGAAAAGAGCATGAAATCGCCCCGCGCAGTCGCCGCCTGGACGCGCGAACAGTGGCTGGTGAAGATCGAGCAGGAATATAACGACATTGCCGCGTTGCCCCGACAGGCAAAACTGAAGATCAAACGGCCGGTAAAAGTCCAGCCTATTGCGCGGGTCTGGTACGCCGGGGAGCAAAAGCAGGTACAGTACGCCTGCCCGACCCCCCTGATTGTGTTGAATGCCGAAGAGAATGGGGCAGCGGTGCCGGATATTGGCGAACTGCTGGATTATAACGCCGACGCGGTGCAACACCGCTATAAACCGCAGGCACAACCGCTGACGCTGTTGATCCCGCGGTTGCACCTCTATTTAGCAGGTTAAGCAGGTTTCATACTGCCGACCATCGATTCCGGGCGAACCCAGCTGTCGAATTCGGCCTCCGTCAGATAGCCCAACGCCAGTGCCGACGCTTTTAGCGTCAGGCCGTCTTTGTGCGCTTTCTTGGCGATTTCCGCCGCTTTATCGTAGCCGATATGGGTATTCAACGCGGTAACCAACATCAGCGACTCATTAAGCAACTGCGCGATACGCTCCCGGTTTGGCTCAATGCCGACGGCACAATGCTCGTTAAAACTCTCCATACCGTCGGCCAGTAAACGCACCGATTGCAGGAAATTGTGGATCACCATCGGCCGGAATACGTTGAGTTCAAAGTTGCCAGACGCACCGCCAATGTTCACCGCCACATCATTGCCCAGCACCTGAGCACAGAGCATGGTCATCGCCTCACACTGTGTCGGGTTAACTTTACCCGGCATGATAGAACTGCCAGGTTCGTTTTCCGGAATGGCAATTTCGCCGATACCACAGCGCGGGCCGGAAGCCAGCCAGCGAACATCGTTGGCGATCTTCATCAGCGACGATGCCAGACCTTTCAGCGCACCGTGCATATGCACCAGTGCATCGCAGGTCGCCAGCGCTTCAAATTTATTCGGTGCGGTGATAAACGGCTGACCCGTGAAGTGCGCCAGCTCTTCAGCGACTCGCCGGGCATATTCCGGATGCGTATTTAGCCCGGTGCCCACAGCTGTCCCGCCCAGCGCCAGCTCGCCCAGGTGCGGCAGATTCAACTCAATGTGTTTCAGATTGTGCTCCAGCATCGCAACCCAGCCGGAGATCTCCTGGCCAAGGGTCAACGGCGTGGCATCCTGCAGGTGTGTGCGGCCGATTTTGACGATATCGGCAAAAGCGCTGGCTTTCTCACTGAGGGTATTCTTGAGCACCTGAAGTTGCGGGAGCAACTGCTCGCGCACCGCAATCACCGCAGCAACATGCATGGCGGTCGGAAACACATCATTTGAACTCTGGCTTTTGTTAACGTCATCGTTCGGATGGATTTTGCGCTCCATTCCGCGTACGCCGCCGAGGATCTCACTGGCGCGATTCGCCAGTACCTCGTTCATATTCATATTGCTCTGGGTGCCAGAGCCGGTCTGCCAGATAGCCAGCGGAAACTCGTCAGGGTGTTTTCCATCCAGCACTTCGTCCGCCGCGGCAATAATAGCGTTGGCTTTTTCGGCGGGCAGCAGCCCCAGATCCTGATTGACTTTCGCCGCCGCTCGCTTGGTTAGCGCCAGCGCGTGGATCAGCGAGACGGGCATTTTTTCCGTTGAAATACGGAAGTGCTCAAGCGACCGTTGGGTTTGCGCCCCCCACAGTTTATCTGCCGGGACGTCAATCGCGCCCATTGAATCTTTCTCACTGCGATGCGTTGTCATTACTTTCTCCTTGAGTACAAAGTGGTGTTGAGTGCCGACATTGCTCACTTGCAAACAAGTAAAAGTATTGATGCTTTTTATTATGTTGCTTAATGGTTCGTGCTTTAAAAAACCGCCCCGTAGGGCGGTAATGTTATTTCACGCAGCGGGCGCACTGCCCGGACTGGATCTGCTGGAAGAAGTCGTTACCTTTGTCATCCACCAGGATAAACGCCGGGAAATCTTCAACCTCGATTTTCCAGATGGCTTCCATACCCAGTTCCGGGTAGGCCACACACTCCAGACTTTTAATGCTGTTTTGCGCCAGGATCGCCGCCGGGCCGCCGATGCTGCCAAGATAGAAACCGCCATGTTTATGACAGGCGTCTGTTACCTGCTGGCTGCGGTTGCCTTTTGCCAGCATGATCATACTGCCGCCCTGCGACTGTAACTGATCCACGTAGGAGTCCATACGGCCTGCCGTCGTTGGCCCCAGTGAGCCAGAGGCATAGCCTTCAGGCGTTTTAGCCGGTCCGGCATAGTAAATTGGGTGATCTTTAACGTACTGCGGCAGCGGTTCGCCCTTATCCATCAGCTCTTTCAGCCTGGCGTGGGCAATGTCACGCGCCACGATAATGGTTCCGGTCAGCGACAAACGCGTGGAGACGGGATATTGCGTCAGTTGCGCAAGGATATCCGCCATCGGCCGGTTAAGATCCACCTTCACCGCCTCACCCTCGCCTGCCTGGCGCAGTGCCTGCGGAATGTATTTCCCCGGGTTCTGCTCCAGTTTTTCCAGCCAGATCCCCTCGCGGTTGATTTTCGCCTTAATATTGCGATCCGCTGAACAGGACACGCCCATGCCCACCGGGCAAGAAGCTCCGTGGCGCGGCAGGCGGATCACGCGAATATCATGCGCAAAGTATTTACCGCCAAACTGCGCGCCCAGGCCAAGGTTTTGCGCTTCCACCAGCAGTTCCTGCTCCAGTTGCACATCGCGGAAGGCCTGACCATGTTCATTACCTTCCGTTGGCAGCGCATCGTAATATTTGGTAGACGCCAGTTTCACCGTTTTCAGCGTCGCTTCCGCCGAGGTTCCGCCGATGACAAACGCAATATGGTACGGCGGGCAGGCTGCGGTACCGAGCGTGCGCATCTTCTCGACAAGATAGTTTTTCAGCTTCGCCGGGGTGATCAGCGCCTTGGTTTCCTGGTACAGGTAAGTTTTGTTGGCGGAACCGCCGCCTTTAGCGATGCACAGGAATTTATATTCTTCGCCATCGACACTGTAGAGGTCGATCTGCGCTGGCAGGTTGGTGCCAGTATTGACCTCTTTATACATGTCCAGCGCGGCGTTTTGCGAATAGCGCAGGTTGTCTTCGATATAGGTGTTATAGACGCCACGCGCCAGCGCTGCTTCATCGCCGCCACCCGTCCACACACGTTGCCCTTTCTTGCCCATAATGATGGCTGTGCCGGTATCCTGGCAGGTGGGCAAAATACCTTTTGCCGCGATTTCAGAGTTACGCAGGAATTGCAGCGCAACGTATTTGTCGTTTTCGCTGGCTTGTGGGTCATTCAGAATGTCTGCCACCTGCTGCTGGTGCGCCGGGCGCAGTAAAAAAGAGGCGTCATGAAAAGCATGCTGGGCCAGTAAGGTCAGCGCCTGCGGATCAACTTTTAGGATCTCCTGTCCGTCGAATTCCGCCACAGAAACATGGTCACGGCTGAGCAGATAATACTCGGTATCATCCTTTCCTAGCGGGAAAGGATCCTGATAATAAAAGGGTTTGTTCGACATTGTTCTCTCACTTACGGCACGATCTGGTTATTGTTCCGGCAGCGCTTCCTTCTGCCCTGTATCAAAGCGAGTCGACTTATCCTACACAATTTTTTAACAAAAACTGAGACTAATACGACTTTTTATCCCCGCTGGTTACATCGCCCCGCTTTATTGCTTTAATGGCGCGATAGTGTGTTCAATTGAAAGGGCTTGATAATGCAAAAACTCATCAACTCAGTGCAGAACTACGCCTGGGGAAGTAAAACTGCGTTAACGGATCTCTATGGGATCGCCAATCCGAATAACCTGCCGATGGCTGAGTTATGGATGGGCGCCCACCCGAAGAGCAGCTCAAAGGTGCAGGATACCAATGGCGAAACCCGCGCACTGCGCGAGGTGATCGACCAGGATAAGCAGAGCTTGCTGGGCGCGGCTGTGGCAGAACGCTTTGGTGAGCTGCCGTTCCTGTTCAAAGTTCTGTGTGCCGATCAGCCGCTGTCGATCCAGGTGCATCCTAATAAAAAAAACTCAGAGATTGGCTTCGCCAAAGAGAATGACGCGGACATCCCTCTGAACGCCGCAGAACGCAATTACAAGGATCCGAACCACAAACCGGAACTGGTATTCGCCCTGACTCCCTTCCTGGCGATGAATGCGTTTCGTGAATATGCCGACATTGTTTCGCTGTTGCAGCCGGTTGCCGGCGCGCACCCGGCCATTGCCCATTTTTTACAGGCTCCTGGCGCAGAGCGCCTGAGTGAACTGTTCGCCGCGCTACTGAATATGCAGGGCGACGAAAAGTCCCGCGCGCTGGCGGTACTGAAATCGGTGCTTGAGCAGCAACAAGGCGAGCCCTGGCAAACCATCCGTACGATTGCGGCCTTTTACCCGGATGACAGTGGCCTCTTCTCCCCGCTGTTGCTTAACGTAGTGAAACTGAATCCAGGCGAGGCAATGTTCCTGTTTGCCGAAACACCGCACGCTTACCTGCAAGGCGTGGCGCTGGAAGTGATGGCCAACTCTGATAACGTGCTGCGTGCGGGCCTGACGCCAAAATACATTGATATTCCAGAGCTGGTCGCCAACGTCAAATTTACCCCTAAACCGGCTGACACACTGCTGACCCAGCCGACACGTAACGGTGCAGAGCTGGATTTCCCTATCCCGGTGGATGATTTCGCGTTCGCCCTGCATGACCTTTCGGCGAGTGAAACTGCGCTGGCGCAACAGAGCGCAGCGATTGTCTTTTGCGTTGAGGGGGAAGCCGTGCTCAGTAAAGATAGCCAGCGTCTGGTGCTCAAACCTGGCGAATCGGCATTTATTGCCGCCAGCGAGTCACCGGTGGCCGCCAGCGGCACGGGCAGACTGGCGCGAGTGTTTAATAAGTGAGACTAAGTTACTGTATTTTTTAGCAAGGATTGCTAAGCTTGAGGTAACTTATTTCAACAGTCCAGGCGGCGTATACCGCCTGGTTTCATTTTTTATGGATAAACGCTATGAAAAAAACGCTGGTTGCCGCAGGAGTGATTGTTGCGCTGGGGGTCGTCTGGACCGCAGGCGCCTGGTATACAGGGAAACAACTGGAGGGGCGTCTTGCTGAGAGGGTCAGCGAGGCCAACGCGCAAATTAAGCACAACGCGCCGGAAGCCAACATCGAACTTTCCGCGCAGGATTATCATCGCGGCCTCTTTTCCAGCCAGTTTACCTTGCTGATCAAACCGGTTGCAGGTAGCGAGAACACCTGGTTAAAACCTGGTCAGTCCATTGTGTTGCAGGAAGTTGTCGATCACGGCCCCTTTCCGCTGACCCAGGTTAAGTCGTTTAACCTGACCCCGTCAATGGCCTCGGTGCATACGCAACTGGTCAATAACGACGTGACCAAACCGCTGTTCGATATCGCCAAAGGCGAATCTCCATTCATCGCAGATACGCGTATCAGCTATAACGGCGACACCCGTAGCGATATCAGCCTGCGCCCGCTGAATTCAGAAAAAGATGGCGAAAAAGTCTCCTTCAGCGGCGGCGAGTTCCGCCTGAATGTGGACAAAGACGGCAATGCTATTGGGCTGAGCGGTTCAGCTGAAAGCGGCCTTGTCGATGCCGTGAACGAATATGGCCAGAAAGTCCAGCTGTCGTTTAATAACCTGAAAACCGACGGTACCAGCGAAGTCGCCAGTTTCGAAGAGCGTGTTGGCAGCCAGAAACTGAGCGTGGATAAGCTCACTATCGCGATTGAGAATAAAGAGATGGCGGTGCTGGATGGAATGCATTTCACCGCCAAATCCGAGGTGGCGGCAGACAAAAAAACCATTAACAGCCAGCTGGATTACGACCTTAACAGCCTGAAAGTACAGGGGCAGGATCTGGGTAGCGGCAAACTGACACTGAAAGTCGGGCAAATTGATGGCCAGGCGTGGCACCAGTTCAGCCAGCAATATAATGCGCAGACCCGCGCGCTAATGGCGCAGCCGGAGGTGATGCAAAACCCGGAACTTTATCAGCAAAAAGCCACTGAAGCGTTTCTGAATGCCGTGCCGGTGCTGCTGAAAGGCGAGCCGGTGATCACTGTAGCCCCGTTGAGCTGGAAAAATGCCAAAGGGGAGACAACGTTCAACCTTTCGCTGTTCCTGAAAGATCCATCCACTGCGACCGGGACGCCGCAAACTCTGGCAGAGCAAATCGACCGGAATGTGAAGTCACTCGATAGCAAGCTGACCATTCCGGTAGATATGGCCACAGAATTTATGACGCAGGTGGCGAAACTGCAAGGTTATCAGCAAGAAGATGCCACAAAACTGGCCAACCAGCAGGTGAAAGGCCTGGCGGCAATGGGCCAGATGTTCCGTATCACTACGCTGGAAAATAACAACATTCTCACCAGCCTGCAGTATGCCAACGGTCAGGTCACACTGAACGGCGAGAAAATGCCGCTGGAGCAGTTTGTGGGTATGTTTGGTTTGCCGTCTCTGCAACAGCCGGATAGCAACACCCCACCCGTACCTGCCGTGCCGCAGCAATAATCATCCAGCCCCTCTTTGGAGGGGCTTTTTTTGTTTTGCACTCTTGTTGAAATCTTAAAAAGCGACGTGCGCTTAATTACGTGCGTTGCCTCGCAACAAAACCCGATAAAATCCTTACTCTCTGCGGTCCTGACTCTTATTACACATTTAAATTGAGGACGCGTTATGACAGGGAAAACTGCACAAAAGATCACCCTCTGGGCGTTTTTTCAGCAGCTTGGAAAAACATTTATGCTGCCGGTGGCGCTGCTCTCGTTCTGCGGGATCATGCTCGGCATCGGCAGTTCATTAAGCAGTCGCGACGTGATCACCCTGCTGCCGTTACTAGGCCACCCCATATTGCAGGCAGTCTTCATCTGGATGAGCAAAATCGGTTCCTTCGCCTTCAGCTTTTTACCGGTGATGTTTTGCATTGCCATTCCGCTGGGGCTGGCACGGGAAGAGAAAGGTGTCGCCGCGTTTTCAGGGTTCGTTGGCTATGCCGTGATGAATCTGGCGGTCAACTTCTGGCTGACCGCACAAGGCGTTTTGCCCACCAGCGATGCAGCGATCCTGAAAGCGTACAATGTGCAGACTGTGCTGGGTATCCCGTCGATTGATACCGGTATTCTTGGCGCGGTCATTGCCGGCGTGATTATCTGGCGTCTTCATGAACGTTTTCACGCTTTACGTCTGCCGGACGCGCTGGCCTTTTTCGGCGGCACCCGCTCTGTGCCGATCGTTACCAGCGTGGTGATGGGGCTGATTGGTCTGCTGATCCCGCTGGTATGGCCATGGTTTGCGCTGGGTATTAGCGGCCTTGGGCACCTTATCGATCGCGCCGGTGAGCTCGGCCCGATGATCTTTGGCACCGGCGAACGCCTGCTGCTCCCCTTCGGCCTGCAGCATATTCTGGTGGCGCTAATCCGCTTTACCGAAGCAGGCGGCACAATGGACGTGTGCGGACACACCGTTAACGGCGCGCTGACCATTTTCCAGGCTCAGTTAAGCTGCCCCGAAACAGAAGGCTTCTCGGAAACTGCGACACGATTTCTGTCGCAAGGCAAAATGCCAGCCTTCCTGGGAGGTCTACCCGGTGCGGCGCTGGCGATGTATCACTGTGCCAGGCCGGAAAACCGCCATAAGATTAAAGGGTTAATGATTTCAGGTGTTATCGCATGCGTGGTCGGCGGCACCACAGAACCTATTGAGTTTTTGTTTCTTTTTGTGGCTCCGGCGCTCTATTTAATCCATGCACTGCTCACCGGTTTGGGTTTCACCGTGATGGCAATGCTCGGCGTGACGATTGGCAATACCGACGGCAATGTGATCGACTTTATTGTTTTTGGCGTATTGCATGGATTGTCGACCAAATGGTACCTGGTACCGGTCGTCGCGGCACTGTGGTTTGCCGTTTACTACGCCCTGTTCCGTTTCGCCATTACCCGCTTTAATCTGCAGACTCCCGGGCGCGAGAGCGCCGCGGCCGACCCCGCGATAGCGGGAAATGTTGGCGCATCGGGGTATAATGCCCCGGCATTGCTGGCGGCACTCGGCGGTGCAGGGAATATCACCTCGCTGGATAACTGCATCACCCGTTTACGGCTGTCGGTTAATAAGATGGAACAGGTTAGCGCCGACGCCCTGAAGGCTAACGGCGCGATTGGCGTGATTAAGGTTAATCAGCACAACTTACAGGTGGTGATTGGCCCCCAGGTGCAGTCGGTGAAAGATGAAATGGCCTCGCTGATACGCGCATCAACGGCCGGAGGGGAATCCGGGCATGAGTGAAAAAAAATTCGATTTTTCGACAGTCATCGATCGCCATGGCACCTGGTGTACACAGTGGGACTTCGTCGCTGACCGTTTTGGTCGCGCCGATCTCCTGCCGTTTACCATCTCCGATATGGATTTTGCCACAGCGCCCTGCGTTATCACCGCTATGCAGCAACGCCTGGCGCATGGTGTATTAGGTTACAGTCGCTGGAAAAACGACGACTTTCTCGGCGCGATTGAACACTGGCTGGCAAGCCGTTTTCATACCGCCATTGACACCCAGGCCCTTGTTTATGGCCCTTCTGTCATCTGGATGATTGCCGAACTTATTCGCCAGTGGTCACATCCCGGCGATGCGGTAGTGGTGCACACCCCCGCTTACGATGCGTTTTATAAGACCCTTGCCAGCAACCAGCGTGAGTTACTGGCGGTGCCGTTAACGCCAGACGAGACGGGCTGGCAGTGCGATATGGCCCGTCTTGAAGCAGCGCTTGCGCGCCCACAGAGTAAAATCCTGTTGCTGTGTAGTCCGCACAATCCCACCGGTAAAGTCTGGACGGAGCAGGAGTTACACACGATGGCTACGCTGTGCGAGCGCCATAACGTGAAGGTGATCAGCGACGAAATCCATATGGATATGGTCTGGAGCACGCAGCCACACATCCCGTGGGCCAGGGTTGCACGCGGCCCGTGGGCGCTATTCTCTTCGGCATCAAAAAGTTTCAACATTCCAGGGCTGACCGGTGCATGGGGCCTGATTGACGACACGCCCTCCCGCGAGCGCTGGTTGAATGCGCTGAAAGACAGCAATGGCCTCTCTTCACCTGCGGTGCTCTCGATCGTCGCCCATATTGCAGCTTACCGTGAGGGGGCGGACTGGCTGGATGCGTTACGTGGTTATTTGCGGGCTAACCTCGCGTATGTCGCCAGTACCTTGAATGGCGCATTTCCGGCGTTGCGCTGGCAAATCCCGGCGTCGACCTATCTGGCATGGATCGATCTGCGTCCATTGATGATCGACGACACGGCACTCCACGTTGCGCTCATTGAGCAACAGAAGATCGCCATGATGCGCGGCGACACGTATGGCCCGGAAGGCCGGGGGTTTTTGCGGTTAAATGTCGGATGCCCGCGGCTAAAACTGGAACGTGGCGTACATGGATTGATTGCTGCCCTGCAGTCGCTGACCTGAAACCCGGCGTCAGCCATCTGCCTGCTCATGCGTGCATTATTATGAAAGGTGATCGGTAACAGAGGGGGTGTTATGATATGAAAGCAACTAAGATAACTTGCAACGTAATGATAAATTGCACATTTTATGATGGATTTTCATACGCTTCTCATTTCTGTTAAGCACCTGTTTCCTGCGGGCGAACTCATTAAAGCAGTGACCAATGTTAAAATTATTCACTAAATACACATCTGTTGGGGTATTAAACACGCTTCTCCATTGGGCGGTGTTTGCACTGTGCCTCTACGCATTCAATACCAATCAGGCTGTGGCTAATCTGTGTGGCTTTATCGTCGCGGTGAGTTTTAGTTTTTATGCCAATGCCCGGTTTACATTCAAGTCGTCTACAACCTTGCACAGATACGTTTTGTATGTCGGATTTATGGGAGCGTTAAGCTTACTCGTCGGCTACCTTGCCGATCGTCTGCGCCTTCCGCCAGCCGTTACACTGGTCTCTTTCTCAGCCATTAGTCTGATTTGTGGGTTTGTGTATTCAAAAGTGGTTGTATTCAGGGAGGACCAATGAAAATTTCGCTGGTCGTGCCGGTCTACAATGAAGAAGAAGCGATTCCACTGTTCTACCAACAGGTGCGTGAATATGTACCGCTGAGGCAGCACGACATCGAAATCGTCTTTATCAACGACGGAAGCAAAGACGCCACCGAATCAATAATTAATGCACTTGCTGTTGCAGATCCGCTGGTCGTATCGCAATCATTCACGCGCAATTTTGGCAAAGAACCGGCGCTCTTTGCCGGGCTGGAACATGCCACCGGTGATGCCATCATCCCTATTGATGTTGATTTGCAGGATCCTATTGAAGTCATCCCCCGTCTGATTGAGAAATGGCAGACGGGGGCCGATATGGTGCTGGCAAAACGCATCGATCGTTCGACTGACGGGCGGCTGAAACGCAAAACCGCCGAATGGTTTTATATGCTTCACAACCGGATTAGCCGCCCACGTATTGAAGATAATGTGGGAGATTTTCGCCTAATGTCGCGAGACGTTGTTGAAAATATTAAGCAGATGCCGGAACGCAATCTGTTTATGAAAGGTATTCTCTCCTGGGGGGGCGGCGACACGGAGGTGGTGGAGTACATTCGCGCGGAACGCATCGCCGGTCATACCAAGTTCAACGGCTGGAAACTCTGGAACCTTGCACTGGAGGGAATTACCAGCTTCTCGACACTCCCGCTACGTATGTGGACTTACATTGGTCTGTTTGTTGCGGGGTGTGCGTTTCTGTACGGTGCATGGATGATTATCAATACCCTGGCTTTCGGTAACCCGGTTCGGGGGTACCCCTCACTGCTGGTTTCTATTCTGTTTCTTGGCGGAGTGCAGTTAATTGGCATTGGTGTGTTAGGGGAATATATTGGGCGCATTTATACCGAAGTGAAAAAACGACCCCGATATATCTTAAAGAGCAAAAAAAAATAAAATCGCGGCAACGACCCGCCGGGCAGAACACAAACAGGAACAACATGAACAGAGCTCCACAAGCACGCGAAAAGATGATAACCCGACTGTTTTTTTTATTTCTCTTCATATGCGTTGCGCTCTTTTTTACCACTGTTCACCCGGTGACCATTATTTCGGGCGATGAATGGTATAATTTGTCCTTAAGCAGGCAAGCCTATCCGCAATGGCGCAGTTTTAATCCAATCAAAGTCGTTCCGGAGGTCGCCTTTCCCTTATTTTGTAATATGGCCTCTGCGGTGCTGATGCCGTTGGGTTTCTCGTTTCTTGAATCTATTACCTTTTTTACCGCCGTGCTGATTGCCGCGCTGGTAGTAATGTTTCTGTATCATCTGTATGCGCTTTTTCGGGAGAAAATGGACTTCAGCCACTTCATAAGTCTGTCGCTGACGTTTTTCTATTTCCTTTGTCTGTTTGGGCTGTTCAGAAAACTCAGCGATAATAACAGCCCCTATTTGTTGTGGGAGCAAAATTTAACATGTTACTATCATTATATAATGCCGGCACTACTCAATGGTGCGTTAACGTTATATTTACTACGTAAAGGCAGTGCGCTGGCTAATTTCAGAAATGAAAATCCGGCCAATGTCAGCCTGGTAATATTTGCTGCCTACCTGTGTATTTTTTCGAATATTTTCGCCAATATTTTTCTTGCTATTCTCTGTGGGGTAGTGCTGCTTTTTAGCTGCATTAAAAACAGAGGTAATCTTATTCTTTCCGTGCGTAATTATCCTCTTCATGCGCTGATCCTGGTGGCATGGCTGGCGTCGGCGATTTATGAAATGAACGGCGGCAGAGCCGAAATGATGGCCACATCCGGGCTGGATATTCATGGGGCGGCCACCTCATTGTTCTCGCTGTTTAAACTGGTTGAAGCCACGTTTTCCGCCGTTGTGCTGACCGGTTTAGTGACAGGCATCGTGTTATTTACCAAATGGGCGAAACATCCTTCAGCGCAAGAGTGCCGCTATGTTTATGTTGTCGCCTTGCTATGTGGCGCCATAACGCTTGTTGCCCTGCTGCTAATTTGTGCGAAGGCAGGTGCTTTTTACGCGCTTCGCCCCGCCGCCGTATGGGGACTTTTTATGTACCTGATCGTAGCGGCAAGTATTGCTTTTGGTTATTTAGTCAACGTGTATAAAGGGTTGCAATATATTGTTCCTGTCATCTTGTTATGCCTGCTCAATAAGACCACCGATCAGGACAAATCATTACGTGAATCCCACAATGGCAATCTGCCTTACGCGACAGCTAAAGACGTCAGCCAGTTTATGATTGATCAGGTTATCAGTGCAGATAAGGCCGGACGTAAGTCGATGACGCTGATTGTTCCTAAAGGTGATGATATTGATAACTGGCCTTTTCCGCTCACCCGGGGCAAAGAGATCGCGGAAACATTGAAATCTAACGGAGTGATTAAGAACGATATCGATATTACGGTACAGGCGGATCGAGCCGTCAACGAAAAATTCCATTTACCACCTGGGTTTTAATACTTCATGGCCACCGTTACGGTGGCTTTTTTTTGCGCCAGCGAGACGGGTAATTTACCCGCATTGTTTTGCTGGTCGTGAAAATTAACCGTGCTCTTTCCCTCCCCGAAAACGGTTGCGTTGATAATGCATACTGAAAAACAGACGTGAGGCAGCAATATATGTAATCACCCTGGCTGCTGATGTATAATAACGTGCACATTTCAAAAATAAGAGTGCGACCATGATTGATCCTAACCTGCCACTAACTGATATTCATCGTCATCTCGACGGCAACATCCGTGCCCAAACAATTCTGGATCTTGGCCGCCAGTTCAACTTATCTCTGCCAGCTGAGACTCTCGACACCCTGCGGCCGCATGTCCAGGTCACCTCTAACGAACCGGATTTGGTGAGTTTCCTTGCCAAACTTGACTGGGGTGTGAAAGTTCTGGGCTCGCTGGAGGCCTGCCGCCGCGTCGCGTATGAGAATATGCAGGATGCAGCGCAAAACGGTTTGCATTATGTCGAGCTGCGTTTTTCTCCGGGTTATATGGCAATGACCCATAACCTGCCGGTGGCAGGTGTAGTAGAGGCGGTGATTGCTGGCGTGCGCGAAGGCAGCCGCGATTTTGGAGTTGAGGTACGCCTGATTGGCATCATGAGTCGTACTTTTGGCGAAGCTGCCTGCTTGCAGGAGCTGGAAGCCCTGCTGGCTCATCGCGACGGCATCACTGCGCTGGATCTGGCGGGTGATGAGCTGGGTTTCCCCGGAAGTCTCTTCCTGTCGCACTTTAATCGCGCCCGCGATGCCGGCTGGCATATCACTGTCCATGCAGGTGAAGCGGCCGGGCCGGAGAGCATCTGGCAGGCGATCCGCGAGCTGGGTGCCGTGCGCATCGGGCATGGGGTGAAAGCCGTTGAAGATGCCGCGCTGATGGACTTCCTCGCCAGCCAGCGAATTGGCATTGAATCCTGTCTGACATCGAACATCCAAACCAGCACCGTCCCGTCACTGGCGCGTCATCCGCTGAAAACGTTCCTTGAGCATGGCATTCTGGCCAGCATCAATACAGACGATCCCGCCGTTCAGGGCGTGGAGATTGGTCATGAATATCAGGTCGCTGCTCCGGCAGCGGGATTAAGCCGCGAGCAGATCCGCCAGGCGCAGGTTAACGGTCTGGAGATGGCCTTCCTGAGCGCTGCAGAAAAACAGGCGCTGCGGGATAAGGTCGCAAACGCCTGAGAAAAACCGCTCACGTTGCGGCGTGAGCGGTCTGTTTTCAGGTCAGATTCAGCGTAGCGCGGTGTTTAGCCGATTCAATACCCAGCTCGATCAATTCCATAATCTGAATAGCCTGACTGGCCGGAACCGGATTATCACCGACGCCGTTCAGCGCATCGCGGATGGCGGCATAATAAGCCGGATAATTGCCCGGCAGCGTCAGCCAGTTCTCTTCTTTACGTTCTTCGCCATCAATTCGGGTTAATACCCCGTCACGCATATCATAGCCCCAGTCGGCCTGCGGCAGGCGCGCACCATTTTTCAGGCACTCCTCCTGTGGATCCAGACCATATTTCACATAGCTTCCACGCGTGCCATGCACGATATAGCGCGCAGATTCTGCCGCCGCCAGCATGGTACCGTGCAAGACCACGCGACGCTGTGGATAAGCCAGCACAGCATGGAAATAGTCCGTCGCCTGGGCACCCGGGCGCAACTGTGCCAGATCGACCGTCATTGAAACCGGTAAACCAAACAGATTTACTGCCTGATCGAGCAAATGCGGCGCCAAATCATACCAGATGCCGCTACCCGGCCCGCCCTGTTCGCGCCAGCGGTTACGCACCTGCGGGCGAAAACGGTCGAAATGCGATTCAAAGTAGGCCACTTCTCCTAACGCACCGTCGGCCAGTAAAGCTTTAACTGTCAAAAAGTCGCTGTCCCAGCGGCGATTGTGAAACACCGATAATACGCGGCCAAGGCTGCGCGCCAGCGCATCCAGTTCACGCGCCTGTGACAGTGTCACGGTAAAGGGTTTGTCTACCACCACGTGCTTTCCGGCTTCCAGCGCGGCTTTTGCCAGCGGGAAGTGTGTGTCGTTGGGGGTGGGAATGACAATTAAATCGATTTGCGGATCGTTGAACAGGTGTTTTGGTTCTGAAACGACCGGCACCGCCGGCCAGTCTGCTTTCACTTTGGCTTCATCACTGCTGGAAACCGCCGCCAGCTCCATTCCAGCGGTTCCGGCAATCAACGGCGCGTGAAATGTTTTACTGGCATAGCCATAACCAATTAATCCGACACGGATATTATCACTCATAGTGCGCCTCTCCTCTTTTGTCAGGCTATTTCACACTATCTGGCAGGCCAGGACAACCCGTTCGCACGTGGCCAGGTTAAGTGTATAAAGAGATGCCGTTTCGCCCTGGTTTAGCGCTTCGGAATCTGCTTAAATCCTCCATCAATGCCTTGCCGCGAGCGGGCGGCATCAGTAACATGCGTGGGCTAACATCAGGGAGTAGTAGAAGTATGGCCGCAATCGTCAATCGGATCATTGAATTAATGGGCTGGGTAGTGCTCGGGGTATCGACTATTCTGTTGGTTTTTGCCAGTCATATCGATAATTACCAGCCGCCAGAACAAACAGCCATTGCGCAGAAAAAATAATCGGCTTAATGTCGCCGCTGCGTAAAACGGGGCGTGCAGATGTTTATTGCCAGTCGTGGGGAAGATCGTTAATCTTTTACCGGGGCGCTGTTCTGGCGTCTGGTTTTATTCGCAAAGAAAACTCTTAATTTAATGGCAGGGCGTTAAGCAGCTATTTACGTGCTGTTAAGAATGTTTATTATTCGAACGAATTACACATGCGCATAATCCTGCCTCTTTCAATATATGGATAACCCTCAATATGACCGTCCAGGACTATTTATTAAAATTTCGCAAAATCAGTTCGCTTGAAAGTCTGGAAAAATTATTTGATCACCTCAACTACACGCTGAGCGATAACGACGAGATCATTAACATGTACCGCGCTGCAGATCATCGTCGTGCTGAGCTGGTCTCCGGCGGCCGCTTATTTGACATTGGGTGCGTTCCAAAGTCGGTATGGCATTACGTGCAGTAACGCTACTGGCAATCAGCGTGTAATGCTTTATACTCAGCGACCGGCAAAATGACCAGTAGCTGTAACGCCTTCAGTGAGGAAAAAGCATGACAACAACATCCGCAGAACGCATTGGAGGCTGGTTACTTGCGCCTCTGGCCTGGCTGTTGGTCGTGCTCTTCAGTTCCACACTGGCATTATTGATGTATGCCACGGCACTGCTCACGCCGCAAACTTTCACGCTACTCGGCGCACAGCCGCTAAGTACGCAACTGCTGTGGTTCGCCTCATTCGCGTTTGCTATCGCTATCTGGTTTTACACCCTTTGGCTGGCCATAGCCTTTTTTAAACGCCGTCGCAGCGTGCCAAAGCATTATATTATCTGGTTGTTGATCTCCGTTTTGCTTGCAGTCAAAGCGTTCGCTTTTTCACCGGTTTCCGATGAACTGGCCCTGCGCCAGTTGCTGTTTCCGCTGCTTGCCGCTGCCGTAATGGTGCCCTACTTCAAGCGCTCGACCCGCGTTCAGAAGACCTTTATTAACCCGTAATAACCTTACAGTTATCCTGTTGTCGCCCGGTGCTGTTTGGCCGATAATAGGCGGCTTTTTTTATTTCAGGCCACATAATGACAGACTATCTGCTGCTATTTATCGGAACGGTACTGGTCAATAACTTCGTCCTGGTGAAGTTTCTTGGCTTGTGTCCGTTTATGGGCGTTTCCAAAAAACTGGAAAGCGCAATGGGTATGGGACTGGCGACCACGTTTGTGATGACGCTGGCCTCTATCTGCGCCTGGCTCATCGATACCTGGGTACTGATCCCGCTGGATTTGGTCTACCTGCGCACGCTGGCATTTATTCTGATTATCGCGGTAGTGGTGCAGTTCACGGAAATGGTGGTGCGCAAGACCAGTCCGGCGTTGTATCGCCTGCTGGGCATCTTCCTGCCGCTGATCACCACTAACTGTGCGGTGCTGGGTGTGGCCCTGCTCAACATCAATCTTGGGCACAATTTCATGCAATCCGCATTGTATGGCTTTGCCGCCGCAGTTGGCTTCTCTTTGGTGATGGTGCTGTTCGCCGCGATCCGCGAACGTCTGGCTGTTGCCGATGTACCCGCGCCATTTCGCGGTAATGCGATTGCTTTAATTACTGCGGGTTTAATGTCTCTGGCCTTTATGGGCTTTAGTGGTCTGGTGAAACTGTAATGAGCGCAATTTCGATTGCCGTTGCCGCCCTGAGCGTGCTCGGGTTGCTGTTCGGCCTCATTCTCGGTTATGCCTCCCGCCGTTTTGCGGTGGAAGACGATCCGGTTGTTGAAAAAATTGATGAACTTTTACCGCAAAGCCAGTGTGGGCAGTGCGGCTACCCCGGCTGTCGGCCTTACGCTGAAGCGGTAGGCATTCAGGGTGAAAAAATTAACCGCTGCGCGCCGGGCGGAGAAGCCGTAATGCTGAAGATCGCCACCCTGCTCAATGTCGATCCCCAACCGATTGACGGCGATGCCGATGCGCAAGAGCCGGTACGCATGCTGGCGATTATTGATGAAGATAATTGCATCGGCTGCACCAAATGCATCCAGGCCTGCCCGGTCGACGCGATTGTTGGCGCGACGCGCGCCATGCATACCGTAATGAGCGATCTTTGCACCGGCTGTAATCTTTGCGTAGATCCATGCCCGACGCAGTGTATCGAATTGCGCCCGGTGGAAACGACCACCCAAAGCTGGAAATGGGATTTGCAGACCATTCCTGTGCGCATAATTCCTGTGGAACACCATGCTTAAGTTATTTTCCGCTTTCCGAAAAGAGAAACTGTGGGATTTTCACGGTGGCATTCACCCGCCGGAAATGAAGACCCAGTCCAACGGCACGCCGCTGCGGCAGATACCGCTGGCGCACCGCTTTGTTATTCCGCTGAAACAACATATCGGCGCTGAAGGGGAACTGTGCGTTAAAGTTGGCGACAACGTATTGCGCGGTCAGCCGCTGACGCGTGGTCGTGGGCGTATGCTGCCTGTCCATGCGCCGACCTCGGGCCGGGTTGTGGCCATTGCTCCGCACTCAACCGCCCATCCTTCGGCACTGCCGGAAATGAGCGTCATTCTTGAAGCAGACGGCGAAGATCGCTGGATCGACCGTGATGGCTGGCAGGATTACCGCTCGCACAGTCGTGAAGAGTTGATCACACGAATTCACCAGTTTGGCGTCGCCGGGCTGGGCGGCGCCGGTTTCCCTACCGGCAACAAGCTACAGGGCGGCGGTGACAAGATCACCACGCTTATCATCAACGCCGCGGAGTGCGAACCGTACATTACCGCCGACGATCGTTTAATGCAGGATTGCGCCGCACAGATTATGGAGGGGGTGCGGATTCTGGCGCACATTCTTCAGCCGCGTCAGGTCATGATCGGCATTGAGGATAATAAACCTCAAGCGATTTCGATGATGCGGGCGGTGCTGGCAGGCTCACATGATATTCAGCTGAAAGTGATCCCGACTAAATACCCTTCCGGCGGCGCGAAGCAGTTAACGCAGATCCTGACCGGTAAACAGGTGCCGCACGGCGGACGCTCTTCCGACATCGGTATTTTGATGCAAAACGTCGGTACCGCTTATGCCGTTAAGCGTGCAGTGATCGACGGCGAGCCGCTGACTGAACGTGTCGTCACCCTGACCGGCGAAGCCGTGACCCGGCCCGGTAACGTCTGGGCGCGCCTGGGCACACCGGTACGCCACCTGCTCGACAATGCCGGTTTCTCTCCTTCTGCTGAACAATTAGTCATTATGGGCGGCCCGCTGATGGGCTTTACCCTGCCGTGGCTGGATGTTCCTGTCATAAAGATCACCAACTGCCTGCTGGCACCCTCTGCCAGTGAAATGGGAGAGCCGCAGGAAGAGAAAGGCTGTATTCGCTGTAGCGCCTGTGCCGACGCCTGCCCGGCGGATTTGTTACCCCAGCAGTTGTACTGGTTCAGCAAAGGCCAGCAGCACGATAAAGCGACAGCGCATAATCTTTCCGACTGTATTGAGTGTGGTGCCTGCGCCTGGGTATGCCCGAGTAATATTCCCCTGGTGCAATATTTCCGCCAGGAAAAGGCGGAGATTTACGCCATCGCAGAGGAAGAAAAACGGACTGCCGAAGCTAAAGCACGCTTTGAAGCCCGCCAGGCGCGACTCGAGCGTGACAAGCTTGCCCGCCAGGAGCGTCATAAACAAGCGGCGGTGCAACCCGGCGCGAAAGACCAGCAGGCCATAGATGCCGCGCTTGCCCGTGTGAGGGAAAAACAGACCCGTGCCGCGCAGTCCGTCGTCATTCAGGCAGGCGCGCAGCCCGACAACAGCGAAGTGATTGCTGCCCGCGAAGCACGTAAAGCACAGGCACGCGCTCGTCAGGCGGAGAAAGCACAAAACGCAGCACAATCCGACGCAGCCACGACCAGCGACAGCAATGATCCACGCAAAGCCGCCGTTGAGGCTGCCATTGCCCGCGCCAAAGCGCGCAAACTGACACAGACAGATGCCGCCGCGCCGCAGCCGGACGCGGTTGAGCCGGACACCGTCGACGCGCCTGTCGACCCGCGCAAAGCCGCCGTCGAGGCTGCCATTGCCCGCGCCAAAGCGCGCAAACTGGCACAGGCAGATGCTGCCGCGCCGCAGCCGGACGCGGTTGAGCCGGACACCGTCGACGCGCCTGTCGACCCGCGCAAAGCCGCTGTCGAGGCTGCCATTGCCCGCGCCAAAGCGCGCAAACTGGCACAGGCAGATGCTGCCGCGCCGCAGCCGGACGCGGTTGAGCCGGACACCGTCGACACACCTGTCGACCCGCGCAAAGCCGCAGTCGAGGCTGCCATTGCCCGCGCCAAAGCGCGCAAACTGGCACAGGCAGATGCTGCCGCGCCGCGGCCGGACGCGGTTGAGCCGGACACCATCGACACACCTGTCGACCCGCGCAAAGCCGCCGTCGAGGCTGCCATTGTCCGCGCCAAAGCGCGCAAATTAGCACAGGAGCAGGCGCGAGACACATCGCCTGCCCCGGAAGCCGCCAATGACGACCCGCGCAAAGCCGCCGTCGCCGCTGCCATCGCCAGGGTTCAGGCTAAAAAAGCCGCGCAGCAAGCCGTAAACGAGGATTAAATGGTTTTCAGAATCGCAAGCTCCCCTTATACCCATAACCAGCGCCAGACCTCGCGTATTATGTTGTTGGTCACGCTGGCTACATTGCCGGGTATTGCCGCACAGTGTTGGTTTTTTGGCTGGGGTACGCTGGTACAGATCGTCCTCGCCATTGCCAGCGCTCTGGTCGCCGAAGCGCTGGTGCTGAAATTACGTAAGCAACGTGTGCGGCCGATCCTCGCCGATAACGCTGCACTGCTCACCGGGTTGTTGCTGGCGATCAGCATTCCTTCTTTCGCTCCGTGGTGGATGATCATACTCGGGACGGTATTTGCGGTGATCATTGCCAAGCAACTGTATGGCGGTCTGGGCCATAACCCTTTCAACCCGGCAATGATTGGCTATGTGGTGCTGCTGATCTCATTCCCGGTACAGATGACGAGTTGGTTGCCGCCTTATGAGATTGCCCGTACGGTGCCAGGTTTTATTGATGCGTTACAGGTGATTTTCACCGGACATAGCGCAACAGGCGCGACCATGGACACCCTGCGTATGGGGATTGACGGTGTCAGCCAGGCAACGCCACTCGATACCTTTAAAACATCGCTGCATGCCGGTCATTCCGTTGAGCAAATTCTGCAGTCTGCTATTTATCATGGCGCGCTGGCCGGGGTGGGCTGGCAGTGGGTAAACCTGGGTTACCTGGCTGGCGGTCTGTTCCTGCTGTGGCAGAAAACGATCCGCTGGCATATTCCGGTCAGTTTCCTGCTGACGCTGGCGATTTGCGCGACCCTCGGCTGGATCTTTGCCCCGGAATCGCTGGCGGCCCCGCAGTTGCATCTGCTTTCTGGCGCCACCATGCTCGGTGCGTTCTTTATTTTGACCGATCCGGTCACCGCCTCGACCACCAATAAAGGTCGCCTGATTTTCGGCGCGCTGGCAGGCGTGTTGGTATGGCTGATCCGCAGTTTTGGCGGCTACCCGGACGGTGTTGCTTTTGCCGTCCTGCTGGCGAACATTACCGTGCCGCTGATTGATTACTACACACGTCCCCGCGTGTACGGGCATCGTTAAGGAGTGGCCATGTTAAAGACAATGCGTAAACATGGTGTGACGCTGGCCCTGTTCGCTGCGGGCTCCACCGGGCTGACGGCGGCTATCGATCAACTGACCAAAACCACTATTGCCGAACAGGCGGCAATCCAGCAGAAAGCCCTTTTCGACCAGGTTATCCCGGGTGATAGCTATAATAACGCGCTGCAGCGGAGTTGTTTCGTGGTCAGCGATCCGGCGCTGGGTAAAGGCCCGCACCGGGTGTGGATCGCGAAAAAAGATGACCAGCCCGTGGCGGCGATCGTTGAATCCACCGCACCAGACGGCTATTCCGGCGCCATTCAATTGCTGGTCGGTGTGGATTTTAGCGGTACCGTGCTCGGCGTACGCGTAACGGAACATCACGAAACTCCGGGCCTCGGCGATAAAATTGAACTGCGCGTGACTGACTGGATCACCCATTTCACGGGCAAAAAAATTGACGGTGCGAATGACAGTCATTTTGCCGTGAAAAAAGATGGGGGCGATTTTGACCAGTTTACCGGTGCGACTATCACCCCTCGTGCGGTGGTCAATGCAGTCAAACGTACCGGACTGTATGCCACGACGCTGCCCGAGCAGCTATCCCGTTTACCGGTGTGTGGAGAGTAGCCATGAGCGAAGTGAAAGAGGTTATCGTCCAGGGGTTGTGGAAAAATAACTCCGCGCTGGTTCAGCTTTTGGGAATGTGCCCACTGCTGGCGGTTACTTCCACGGCAACCAATGCCCTTGGTCTGGGGCTGGCGACCACGCTGGTATTAACCCTGACCAACCTGTTTATCTCTACATTGCGGCGCTGGACGCCGGATGAAATCCGTATTCCTGTCTACGTGATGATCATCGCCTCGGTGGTCAGCGCGGTCCAGATGCTGATTAACGCCTATGCATTTGGCCTTTATCAGTCGCTGGGGATCTTTATTCCGCTGATCGTAACCAACTGTATTGTTGTCGGGCGCGCAGAGGCGTTTGCCGCTAAAAAAGGTCCGGCGCTGTCGGCACTGGATGGTTTTTCTATTGGTATGGGAGCCACCAGCGCAATGTTTGTGCTGGGTTCGCTGCGTGAAATCCTCGGCAATGGCACGCTGTTTGACGGCGCAGACGGTCTGCTGGGCGGCTGGGCGAAAATCCTGCGTATTGAAGTATTTCATACGGATTCTCCTTTCCTGCTGGCAATGCTGCCTCCTGGTGCGTTTATCGGCCTCGGAATGATGCTGGCGGTTAAATATCTGATTGACCAGCGTATGAAAAAACGACGTGAAGCGGCAACCCTTGCCAGCGAAGGCCCGCAGGCATCCCCAGAGAAGGCATAATGAATAAAGAGAAACGGCTGGAAATTTTATCCCGTTTGCGGGACAACAATCCCCACCCGACCACCGAACTGAATTTTAGCTCGCCGTTTGAACTGCTGATTGCAGTTCTGCTTTCGGCTCAGGCGACTGATGTCAGTGTTAATAAAGCCACCGCATTGCTTTACCCGGTAGCCAATACGCCAAAAGCCATGCTCGAGTTGGGCGTCGAAGGTGTGAAGCAATACATCAAAACCATTGGCCTGTTTAATAGCAAAGCGGAAAATGTCATCAAGACCTGCCGTATTCTGCTGGAACAGCACGGCGGCGAGGTGCCGGAAGATCGGGCAGCGCTGGAAGCATTACCGGGCGTCGGGCGTAAAACGGCAAACGTGGTGCTGAATACCGCTTTTGGCTGGCCCACTATCGCGGTCGATACGCATATTTTTCGCGTCGCCAACCGCACCCGTTTCGCACCGGGGAAAAATGTAGAGCAGGTGGAAGAGAAGCTGCTGAAAGTCGTGCCGGCGGAGTTTAAAGTTGACTGTCACCACTGGCTGATCCTGCACGGGCGATACACCTGCATCGCCCGTAAACCGCGCTGCGGTTCCTGTATTATCGAAGATCTGTGCGAATACGATAGCAAAGTCGATATCTGACACGCTTCAGAAGGGGCGCAGGATCGCCAGTAGGATAATCACCCCCACCGCCACAATGATAAGCGTAGTCGCTTTGCCGACCATAGCGGTGCCTTTCGCCGCTTCACCTGCAACCCTTCGGCGCAGTGTGGCGGAGAGAAAACCATGCAGCCCAGACAACAACACCACCACCAACGCTTTTAACAGCAGCCAGCCATGCGGCCACTGGCCGTGCGCCAGTACCATGATGATGCCCGCCGCCCACAACAGTAACATTGCGGGCGTAGTGATTCTTCGGCTCCAGCGCCGCACCTCCACCAGCAACCCGTCGGTGAGCGAAGGATCTTTCTGCACCGCACTCCAGCCAGCGACCACTGCCATCACAAACATACCGCCAATCCAGATAATCGCCGCAATAATATGCAACGCGTTGAGCCAGGGGTGAAAATTCATCGGTTAACTCCGTAAAAAAGGATTCAGGAAAGTCTGACAGCCGGACCGCCTGATGTCATGAACAATGCGCGGCTTTTCCACAAAAATTATCTCCTTATTGATCTTTTAAAGCATTCCGTTGCGGCAATACCTGCTGAACGCACTGATTTTCTAGAATTTCAGCACGTGACGATTCTCACATCTTTGAAAGTTTCTTTCTGAGGGCGATGATTCGGCTAAACACACCTCACCTGCAGATAATCTGCCGCTTATGCGTAATTAATAAGTTAAAACCTTTTTTTATACGAAAAAAATCCTACTAGCCTGTGAGAATGATGACATTGCTAATGCGTTGTTAAAAAAGTGTGTTTTATACAGCTCTCAACCTCGGCAGTACAAACTTTACCCACCCCTTGTCGAGACATATGACCAGATATCTTTCACAAACCAGCCCAATACACTACTTCATAGGCAAAACAGCAGAACATATACCTTAATAACCCTAATCACTGGGTTTGAGTAGTGAAAAAAACCATGATTATTGCAATGGTGAAATTTAACTCTGAATAACAATTGAATTCACCGAGGAATGTAACGACACGGATCTATGTAACAGAATATTTCAAAGGGCTTGCCTGAACGGCCAGGATAGTGAACATTACCCGCCGTTTCCCCTCCCAATATAACTATAAGCGTGATGAACTCTGGTCATTACGCGCCGAACACCCCCGTTAATATGGGATGTAAAAAAAGAGGTATATGTGTCGACTGCAAACAAACCAACCGAAAGCGTGAGTTTAAACGCTTTTAAACAACCGAAAGCGTTCTATCTCATTTTCTCCATTGAGCTCTGGGAGCGTTTCGGTTACTACGGCCTGCAAGGGATCATGGCCGTTTACCTGGTTAAACAACTGGGTATGTCAGAAGCGGACTCTATCACTCTGTTCTCCTCTTTCAGTGCGCTGGTGTACGGTCTCGTCGCCATCGGCGGCTGGCTGGGCGATAAAGTACTGGGTACCAAACGCGTGATTATGCTGGGCGCAATCGTACTGGCGGTGGGTTATGCGCTGGTTGCCTGGTCCGGTCATGATGCAGGTATCGTATACATGGGTATGGCGGCTATCGCCGTGGGTAATGGCCTGTTTAAAGCCAACCCGTCTTCCCTGCTCTCTACGTGTTACGAGAAAAATGACCCGCGTCTCGATGGCGCATTCACCATGTATTACATGGCTGTTAACGTTGGCTCCTTCTTCTCCATGCTGGCGACACCGTGGCTGGCTGCACGCTTTGGCTGGAGCACCGCTTTCGGTCTGAGCGTTGTTGGTTTGCTGATTACCATCGTTAACTTTGCATTCTGTAAACGTTGGGTTAAAAACTACGGTTCTAAACCGGACTTCGCACCGGTGCGTGTTGGCTACCTGCTGGCGACTATCGTCGGGATCGTTGTCCTGGTCGCGATTGCAACCTGGTTGCTGCATAACCAGGGCATCGCACGTATGGTTCTCGGCGTCGTAGCGTTGTGCATCATCTGCATTTTTGCAAAAGAGACGTTTGCACTTAAAGGCGCGGCACGTCGCAAAATGATTGTTGCCTTTATTCTGATGCTGCAGGCGATTGTCTTCTTCGTACTGTATAGCCAGATGCCGACCTCGCTGAACTTCTTCGCCATTCGCAACGTAGAGCACACGCTGTTCGGTATTGCGTTTGAACCTGAGCAGTATCAGGCGCTGAACCCGTTCTGGATCATTATTGGTAGCCCGATTCTCGCCGCTATCTATAACAAAATGGGCGATACGCTGCCAATGCCGCACAAATTCGCCATCGGTATGGTGCTGTGCTCCGGTGCGTTCCTGATCCTGCCGCTGGGCGCGAAGTTCGCCTCTGAGGCCGGTATTGTTTCCGTTAACTGGCTGATCGCAAGTTATGGTCTGCAGAGTATCGGTGAGCTGATGATTTCGGGGCTGGGGCTGGCCATGGTGGCACAACTGGTGCCGCAGCGCCTGATGGGCTTTATTATGGGTAGCTGGTTCCTGACCACTGCAGGAGCGAACATCATCGCGGGTTATGTGGCAAACCAGATGGCAATCCCGGAAAACGTCACCGATCCGCTGATGTCGCTGAATATTTATGGCAGCGTCTTCCTCCAGATTGGTATCGTCACTGCCGTGATCGCAGTGCTGATGATTCTGGCGGCACCGAAACTTAACCGTATGACGCAGAGCGACGACAGCGCTGCGAAAGCAACGGAAACCGCCGCTGCTTAAGACCTGCGGGGAAGACGACAGAGAAAGCCGATAACGCACGTTATCGGCTTTTTTTTTATGCCTGGGCGTAATAACCTATGCCGGAATTCAGCCATAAGGAAAAAACAATGAAACTGTTTTACAAGCCCGGCGCCTGCTCTCTTGCTTCCCATATCACCCTGCGTGAAGCCGGAAACGAGATCTCCCTGACCAGCGTAGATTTAATGAAAAAACGCCTGGAAAACGGTGAAGACTTTTTTGCTATCAATCCCAAAGGCCAGGTTCCTGCACTGCAACTGGATGACAATACGCTGCTCACCGAGGGTGTGGCGATCATGCAATACGTTGCTGATAACGCACCACAAAGCCAGTTGCTGGCGCCGACAGGCACGCTGCCGCGTTACAAGACGCTGGAGTGGCTGAACTTCATCGCGACTGAACTGCATAAAGGTTTTACGCCGCTGTTCCGCCCGGATACACCGGAAGAGTACAAACCTACCGTACGTGCGCTGCTGGCGAAGAAACTGCAGTATGTCAACGAGGCGTTGGGCAATACAGCGTGGATAAGTGGTGAACATTTCACCATCGCGGATGCCTATCTGTTTACCGTCCTGCGTTGGGCGCGCGCGGTAAAACTGGATATGACCGGCCTTGTGAACATTGATGCGTTTATGGCGCGTGCTGCGGCTCGCCCTGCGGTGGCTGCAGCCATGGCAGCAGAAGGGATTGCCTGAGCAAGGCTCCCGGTTCCCGATATGCATGCCGGTGACACAACGTTACCCGGCATGCAAAGCGGTTTTACGCTATGGCGGGGATCTCCCCGCCATTTTTATAACTGCGTGGCGCTAAACAGATGCTCCGGCTGCGCAATGCGGTCCTGCGCCGCCACCACCTGCAGTTCATATTCCTGCATCGCCTGGGTGGTTTTCATTATTTCGTACACCGCTGCAGTGACATGCTCCAGCGCCTCGCGCACGCTGGCTCCCTGCAACAATTTCACTAACAGTAGCCCGCTGGTCACATCGCCGACCCCAACAGGCTGACGCGCGCCAAAATCCACCAGCGGCCGGCTAATATGCCAGGCCTCGTGCGGCGTTACCAGCAACATTTCAAACCTATCCACGCTCAGCCCGGCACGGGCGAGATGCTTCACAAGCACAATTTGCGGCCCCTGCGCAATTAACTCGCGTGCCGCCTGCACAGCTTCTGCTACGGTATTCACCGCATGCTCGCAGAGGATCTCCAGTTCAATCAGATTTGGCGCGATAATATCGCTGGCGGGTAATGCGTGGCGCACATGAAATTCGGCGACGCCCGGCGCCACGATACAGCCCTTTTCAGGGTGGCCCATTACCGGATCGCAAAAGTATTTCGCCTGCGGATTCGCTGCTTTCACCTGTCGCACAATGCCAAGGATATGCTCGCCCTGCTCCGCCGATCCCAGATATCCGCTCAGCACGGCATCGCAATGCTGAAGCTGGTCGATGGCGGCGATACCCTGCACAATCTCCGTTAAATGGGCTGGCGGCATCACGCTGCCGGTCCACTTGCCATATTGCGTATGATTAGAAAACTGCACGGTATTCAATGGCCAGACATTGGCGCCCAGACGGCGCATCGGAAATTCGGCAGCACTGTTCCCCGCATGTCCGAAAACCACATGCGATTGAATGGCGAGGATATTCTTCATGTTGAGAGCCTTGCAAGATAGGGCAATAAAAGAAGGGAGTGATTTCTCACTCCCCTGGAAAGGCAACAGATTACTTCCAGCAAATCAGGCAGTAATTCTTTTTACCGCGACGCAACAGCGTGTAACGACCAAACAGGCGATCGCTGTCGGCAAAGAAATACTCCGGATCGGACTGTTTTTCACCGTTAATGGTCACCGCATTAGAGGCAATGGTTTTACGTGCCTGGCCACGCGACGGCTGCAGCTCAGAATCTACCAGCGCCTGCATCAGATCCGCGCCTTTTTCCATTTCTACCATCGGCACGCCATCCTGCGCCAGCTGTTCAAAGTCAGCCTCGCTCAGCGCGCTCAGCGTACCGTTAAACAGGCTTTCAGTAATGCGTTTCGCCGCAATCAGCCCCTCTTCGCCATGCACCAGACGAGTGACCTGCTCCGCCAGCACATACTGCGCGCGCGGCGCTTTACCGCTGTTCTTGTCCTCTTCTTCCAGCGCATTAATTTCTGCGATGTCCATAAAGGTAAAGAATTTCAGGAAACGGTAGACATCTGCATCTGCGGTGTTGATCCAGAACTGGTAAAACTTATACGGACTGGTTTTCTTCGGATCCAGCCAGACCGCGCCGCCTTCGGTTTTACCAAATTTAGTGCCATCGGCTTTGGTGATCAGCGGAACCGTCAGACCAAACACCTGATTCTGGTGCAGACGACGGGTCAAATCGATACCGGAGGTAATGTTGCCCCACTGATCAGAACCACCAATCTGCAACGCCACGCCGTGCAGTTCGTTCAGGCAGGCAAAGTCATAACCCTGCAGCAGATTGTAGGAAAACTCAGTGAACGAGATGCCGACATCATCGCGGTTCAGACGCTGTTTCACGGCTTCTTTGTTAATCATCTGGTTAACAGAGAAGTGCTTACCGATATCGCGCAGGAAGGTCAGCACATTCATGTTGCCGAACCAGTCATAGTTGTTTGCAGCAATCGCTGAATTATCGCCACAATCGAAATCAAGGAATGGCGCAACCTGCTTACGGATTTTATCCACCCACTCCTGCACGGTGTCTTCGGTATTCAGTTTACGCTCGGTGGCTTTAAAACTCGGGTCGCCGATCAACCCGGTTGCGCCACCCACCAGCGCGACCGGCTTATGGCCCGCCTGCTGAAAGCGTTTCAGGCATAACAATGGAACAAGATGCCCCAAATGCAAGCTGTCAGCGGTGGGATCGAAGCCGCAATAGAGCGCGATCGGGCCCTGCGCCAGTCGCTCTGCTAACGCTTCCTCATCCGTCACCTGGGCCACAAGGCCCCGCTCTTGCAATTGTTTAATCAAGTTACTGCTAGCCATCAAATTCTCCATGTATAAAACGGACTGCACCTATGCCGGTACACGACTTTTCGCCAGATGCGAAAGGATACTTCATGGGGGGCAGATAGAATAAAGCGCCGGCACACGGAGTGCCAGCGCTTAACGCAACATTTTTCAGTGATTACGGGGCAAGACGGTCAATTTTCCACGCGTCATTTTCGCGCTGGTATAAAAAACGATCATGCAGACGGTTTGCGCCCCCCTGCCAGAACTCCATCTGCTCAATACTGATACGGTAACCGCCCCAGAAACTTGGCAGGGGGATCTCGCCTTGCTGGAATTTTTGCTTCAGTTCGAGAAACTTACTTTCCAGAATGCCGCGCGCAGAAATGCGGCTGGACTGTTTTGACACCCAGGCACCAATCTGGCTGTCGCGCGGGCGGCTGTGGAAGTATTTCATTACCTCCAGCGTCGACAGACGCTCTGCCTTACCGGTGACCATCACCTGGCGCTCAAGAATATGCCACGGGAAGAGCAAACTGACGGACGGATTGTGTTCGATATGGTGCGCCTTACGGCTGCCAAGATTGGTGTAGAACACAAGGCCTTTTTCATCATAATGCTTGAGCAACACAATACGCTGGTAGGGCTGGCCGTGCTCATCCACCGTCGCGACCACCATGGCCGTTGGGTCAACCAGTTTTGCTTCGCAAGCCTGGCCCAGCCAGTGTTCAAAGAGTTTCAGCGGTTCAGCGGGGAGGTCGCCGCGGCGCAGGCCACCTTTGGTGTATTCACGGCGCAGATGCGCGATTTGCTGCAATTGATCGTTATCAGACATGGCGTTAGCGAGTGTAGTCATCAGGTAGGGCTATTATGCGCCCCCCTGTGAAAATCTCAACGCTGCGGATTTTGTAACTGGCAGTTATTCAGCACGATACGGTCACGTTTATAGACCGTCGCGGTATCCCCTTTCGACCAGAAGACATACACGCCGTCAGTGTAACGAGCGCCAGATGCGGATAAGCCTTGCTGGAGGTTGAGTAACTTGTCATCCCAGACAAAGCTGACTTGCTGGCGCGAATTATTGCGTTTCACGGTAAGCGGCTTTTCATCACACTGGTACGCAAGCGTATCGGTTTGCATCCGTTCAACAAACTGATGGTAATAACTGCATCCGGCAAGCAGCGCGGGCAGGCAGACGATCAACAATTTTTTCATGTGGTATTCCCGGGACTGTCCTGGTCATGGAGGGCAAACAGCCCTCCCTAAGCATGGTCAGTCTAACGGTGTGCCAGCAAGGTGAAATTAAGTTAACTCTGATTCTGGCGCGGGTTGGCGGGGAAAATCGCCCCCAGCACCGAGGGGGCAGACGCGCCGGTGACCGAAGGTAGATTTCCCGGTAGCCCTGCCAGCGTGCGCCATGCCAGCCAGGCAAAGGCCAGTGCTTCCATATCATCGCCGCTGATACCCGCATCGTCGGTCGTGCCGACCTCAATCCCCGGTAACAGCCCCGCCAGACGCGCCATTACCAGCGGGTTGCGACTACCGCCACCGCATACCAGTAACCGCTCACAGCCACCACTCAGCAGTACCTGCTCCGAAATGGTGATGGCCGTCAGTTCGGCCAGCGTCGCCTGCACATCGCTTCCGTTCAGTGCCGGGAAGCTTGTCAAATGACGCTCCAGCCAGCCGTAATTAAAATATTCACGGCCTGTGCTCTTGGGCGCGGGGGTTGAAAAATAGGGATCGCTCAGCATATTTTGCAGCAATGGCAACACCACTTTGCCTTCGCTCGCCCACTGGGCATCTTTATCGTACGGCTTACCTTTTTGCCGCCAGATCCAGGCATCCATCAGCATATTACCTGGCCCGGTGTCATATCCGCGCACCGGCTGGCCTGGGATCAGCAATGAAAGATTCGCAATGCCGCCAATATTCAGCACCATGCGGCGTTCGACCGGATGCGCCAGTAGCGCATGATGAAACGCAGGTACTAACGGCGCGCCCTGACCACCAAGCGCCATATCGCGCCGACGAAAATCCCCCACCACGGTCACGCCAGTGCGGGCAGCGATCTGGTTGTTATCGCCAATTTGCAGGGTGTGAGGCGCAATGCCGACAGGTTCATGCCACACGGTCTGCCCGTGGCAGCCGATGGCGACAATGTCTTCCGGGCGCAGGTGTTCTTTGTCCATCAGAGCCAGCACCGCATCGGCAAATAATTTGCCCAGTTGGGTGTCCAGCCTCCCCAGTTGCGAAAGCGTGAGTTGCTGGCCCTGGCAGATGCTGAGGATCGCCTCTTTTAACGGCAGCGGAATAGGAAATGTCAGGCTGGCCTGCTGGGCGACCATCGTTTCGTCAATTGCCGCGAGTACGACATCAATACCGTCCAGACTGGTTCCCGACATCAATCCAATGTAGCGACCCGATTTCATACGCCTTCCTTTAATGCGTGGCAGAGGGTTAACACTCCACCACAAAGTGTAGGTTAACGCCATTACGTACAAACACTTTTTAACAATCCAGTCGCTTTTCGCTAAGTGAAATTCATCTGACCAGCGCTTATAATCGCTTCGTTTAAAACCGGTTAAAGTCCCTTTGATTACTCTTTTTGCTGGGATTTGGCAGAAGATATGACCTGGCCTTGTTAAAATGCCATATAATTTAACCATGACGGATGCTCATACGAGCGTTACATGGTGAACAGGAGATTCATAAATGATGTTACGTGCACTGGCAGTTTCGCTGATTGGTTTTACTTTGGCAGGCTGCGTGAACAACGATACGCTTTCTGGTGATGTTTATTCTGCATCCGAAGCCAAACAAGTGCAAAATGTCACTTACGGCACCATTGTGAACACACGTCCGGTACAGATTCAGGGTGGCGATGAGAATAATGTCATCGGCGCGCTTGGCGGTGCTGTCCTGGGTGGCTTCCTCGGTAACACGGTTGGCGGCGGTACAGGTCGTTCTCTGGCGACGGCAGCCGGTGCTGTGGCAGGTGGCGTAGCGGGTCAGTCGGTACAGGGTTCGCTGAACAAAACACAGGGTGTTGAACTGGAAATCCGTAAAGACGACGGCAACACCATTATGGTGGTACAGAAACAGGGCAATACCCGTTTCGCCGCAGGTCAGCGCGTTGTGCTGGCAAGCAATGGCCGTCAGGTAACCGTTTCCCCGCGCTAAGCCCGGTGGTCACATGGTTTCATTTGTCCTCTCAGGGGCATAAAAAAGCCTTGCGAATGCAAGGCTTTTTACTGTTAATCACGCGACTGTAGCTCATGAATATTTTGCTCCAGCCGGGCAATCATCTTAATTAATAGATCGAGTTCTTCAGCAGAGATCCCGGAGAGAATTTCCCCCCGCGTTTTGCGAATAACCGTTTCCATCTCTTCGATGATAGGTGACGCTTTTTCTGTCAATTTGATCCGCTTAGCCCGGCGGTCGTTGGCACAGGTCTGGCGGGAAATGAGCCCCTTATCTTCCAGTTGGTCCAGCGTACGCACCAGCGAAGGCTGTTCAATGCCAATCGCTTTTGCCAGTTGAATTTGCGACTGATCGGGAGGCAGCTGGTGAATATTGTGCAGCGTTACCCAGTGAGTCTGCGTTAATTCCAGAGGTTTCAGGCGATGGTCAATCAAAGCGCGCCAGACGCGCACTAAGCGTGCCAGATCAGAACCTAATGGCGATTCCAATTTCATCTCCTTATAATTAGCTTGCTAAGTTATTATACTCATTTTAAAATAGTTTGCAGTATTTATATTGCTAAAACAAATGTATTGCAGCACTCGTCAGGGCAATTGCAGCGCGTTACACCGTTATTATGGTGTAATTTTCGCGCTTTTATGACTGTCTCTCCTGTCCCGGCGATGTGCGTGACGGCACAGGACACCTACGCGTGAAGTTAACTTCCAGTTCCCCGGTTCTCCCCCTGCAGGACCTGATTTTCGGCGCATCGGTTTACTTTCCTCCCTTATTTAAAGCGGTGATGCTGGGCTTTTTACTGTGGCTTATTGCCCACCGCGCCCTGCGTGACTGGATCTATGCCGGCGACATCTGGCACCCCATCCTGATGGATCTTTCTCTGTTTGTTATTGCGCTGAGCCTCGCCCTCGGCTTGTTGATTGTGTGGTCATGATGAATCTGAAATCGCTGAAATATTTTTCCACGTTACTGGTGCTGGCAGTGGCAATTGTCGCCGCAGGGTGGATGTGGAACTATTACATGCAATCGCCCTGGACGCGCGACGGCAAAGTCCGCGCCGAGCAGGTCAGTATTACTCCGCAGGTTTCCGGCAGTATCCGCGAGCTTCATATCACCGATAACCAGTGGGTAAAAGCTGGCGACATACTGTTTCGCATTGACGACACCCCCTACCACATTGCTGTCCTTAACGCCGAAGCTCAGTTGGCCAAAACGCAGACCAAACTGGCAAAAGCCAATAACGAAGCCAACCGCCGTCGTCATCTTTCGCAAAACTACATCTCCGCGGAAGATCTCGATACTGCCAATATTAGTGTAAAAGCGGCACAAGCGAGTGTCGCTGCCGCCGGGGCCCAACTGGCACAGGCAAAATGGCAGTTAACACAAACAGACGTCAAAGCGCCTGTCGATGGCTGGGTCACAAACCTCACCGCGCGCAAAGGGAACTACGCAACCGCCGGGCAACCTATTTTTGCACTGGTGGATGGTCATTCGTTTTATGTGATGGGCTATTTCGAAGAGACCAAACTGCGCCATATTCATCCTGGCGCGACGGCGAAAATTGTTCTCTACAGCGGCAACGTAACGTTACAGGGTCACGTTTCCAGTATTGGTCGTGCCATTTATGATCAGAGCATAGAAACAGACAGCGGACTGGTACCGGATATCAAACCTAACGTACCGTGGGTGCGCCTGGCGCAACGCGTGCCCGTGCGGATCCAGCTCGACAGTGTGCCGCAGGATGTCACCCTGGTTTCCGGCACCACCTGCACCGTAGCCATCGGCGGTCGGTGATGATCTCGCCGCTCTCGCTCTGGAACAAACTGCCGTGGGTGAAAGCCAGCGCCGGTCAGTGGCGATATGCATTGCGCAACGGCATCGCCATGTGTCTGGCGCTGACGGTGGCGTATTATCTTGATCTCGACGAGCCTTACTGGGCGCTGACCTCCGCCGCTGTGGTCAGTTTCCCTACTGTGGGTGGCGTCATCAGTAAAAGCCTTGGGCGTATTGCGGGTAGTCTGCTGGGGGCCTGCGCCGCGCTGATCATTGCCGGGCAGACGCTGAACGATCCATGGCTGTTTCTGTTTATGATGTCCGGCTGGATTGCATTGTGTACCTGGGCCTGCGCCCAGTTCAGCAATAATGTCGCCTATGCCTGCCAGCTGGCCGGTTACACTGCGGCGATCATTGCCTTTACAATGGTGAATGTCACCGATATCACCGAATTGTGGGATATTGCCCAGGCGCGGGTATGCGAGGTAATACTTGGCATCGTGTGCGGCGGCATGATGATGATGATCCTGCCCGGCACCGCCGATGGCCCGGCGCTGCTTACCGCGCTGAAAAAGATGCACGCACGCTTGCTGGAACACGCCAGCCTGCTCTGGCAACCCGAAACAACTGATGCTATCCGCAGCGCCCATGAAAGTGTGATTGGCCAGATCCTGACGACAAATTTACTGCGCATTCAGGCTTTCTGGAGTCATTACCGCTTCCGGCGGCAAAATACGCTGTTGACCTGGTTGCTGCATCAGCAATTACGCATGACCAGCGTGATCTCCAGCCTGCGCAGAATGCTGCTGAACTGGCCCGATGCCCCGGCGAATCTGCGCCCGGTTCTTGAGCAGTTACTGGCTGCGCTGGCGCATCCGCATACCGATGCGCTAACTGTGGCGCGGATCATTGCCCCCCTCGCGCCAAAAGAGACTGACGATTACCGCCATCGGGCTTTCTGGCAGCGTTTACGTTATTTTTGTCGTTTGTATCTGGTCAGCAGCCGCTGGCTGTTACGAGTGGAGAATGTCACGCCGATCAGCGCTTATACGGTGCCCCGCAGTCCGGGTTTAATGCGCTATACCGACCACGCTGAGGCGCTCTGGAGCGGGCTGCGCACCTTCTGTGCACTCAGTCTGGTTGGTGCATGGAGCATTACCACGCAGTGGGAAAGCGGCCCGGCGGCACTGACACTGGCGGCAATTAGCTGTGTGCTTTACTCGGTTTCACCAGCGCCATTCAACTCATTGACGCTACTGCTGCGCACCTTAACGCTGCTGTCGCTGTTCAGCTTTGTGGTGAAGTTTGGGCTGATGGTGCAAATCAACGAGCTCGCTTCGTTTTTGCTGTTTCTGTTCCCGTTACTGACCACACTGCAGTTGCTGAAACTGCAAATGCCGAAACTGGCCGGACTGTGGGGGCAGTTGATTGTGTTTATGGGCTCGTTTATCGCTGTAACTAATCCGCCGGTGTATGACTTTGCCGATTTCTTAAATGACAACCTGGCGAAGATCCTCGGTGTGGCACTGGCCTGGCTGGCCTTCGCCGTCCTGCGTCCTGGGTCAGACGCGCGAAAAAGTCGCCGTCATATTCGCGCATTGCGCCGCAGTTTTGTCGATCAACTTAGCCGCATACCGCAACTGAGCGAACATGCGTTTGAATCGGTGGTCTACCATCACATCAGTCAACTCAGTAACAGCAAAGATGCCCTGGCGCGCCGCTGGCTGTTGCGCTGGGGCGTCGTATTATTGAACTGTTCACATGTGGTCTGGCAACTGCGTGAATGGGAGATCCGTTCCGATCCTTTATCAAAAGTGCGTGATATTTGCATCGCCTTACTGCGTGATGTGATGAGTGAACGTGGCGTTCAGCAACGAACGCTTACCGCCACGCTGGCAGAACTGCAGCAGATTTGTACGACGCTGGGTAAACACCATCAACCCGCTGCTCGCGAGCTGGCCTCCGTTGTCTGGCGCCTGTATTGCGCACTGTCGCAACTGGAACAGGCACCACCGGCTGGCACGCTTACTTGATAACGCCACAGGCGTAACGCGCGCCACCGCCGCCCAACGGTTTCGGTTGATCGGACATATTATCGCCGCCAACATGCACCATCAGCGCTTTATCTTTCACGTCGCTAAGTTTTTTCAACCGTGGCGCGACCACCGCTTCCGTAGCTTTACCGTCGTTATTCACCACTAGCACGGGTAAATCGCCCAAATGCCCGTCCCCTTCAGGACCAGCATGTTTACCGCTATGTTGAGGATCAAGATGGCCGCCTGCCGCTTCCGCCGCCGACGCTTTGCCCTCTTTCATTGCTGGTTCGCAACTGCCTTTGGCATGCACGTGAAAACCATGTTCGCCCGGCGGCAGGGCTTTCAAATCGGGAGTGAACTCCAGGCCCTTATCGGTTTCGCTGATTTTTACGCTGCCGATCGATTGCCCTATTCCCTGAGCGGTAACGAGATGCATATCCACTTCTTCACTGGCTGCCTGCGCGCCGGCACAGACTAACAACCCCAGTATTGCCAGACTAAAACGCTTCATATGACCTCCTTAGAATTACTTTTACCCTGTAAGTCTAAACCAGGGTAAAAGATTTCACCGGAAAGTCGCCTGTGCGGCTTTATGGAACGTCATAACCCAGCGCCGCTTTACGAATGCGGAACCACTGCTGGCGGGTCATTTGCAACTGTTCTGCCCCTAATGCTGCCCGTACACGTTCGATTTTACCCGAGCCAATGATCGGCAACGGTTGCGACGGCAGACGCATTACCCAGGCATATACCACCTGCTCGATGTTATCCGCATTCAGTTCCTGCGCCACGGCCCTCAGTTCTTCGCGTAGCGGCTGGTATTCCACGTCATTAAATAAACGGCCACCGCCAAGGCAGGACCAGGCCATCGGGCGCACGCGCAGCTGTTGCAACTGATCGAGCGTACCGTCCAGCAGCAGCGGTTGATACAACGGGGAAATTTCCACCTGGTTAGTGGCAAGTGTAAATGGCAAGCGGGATTGCAGCAGCGCAAATTGCGCCGGGGTGAAATTAGAAACGCCGAAGTGGCGCACCTTACCACTCTGGTGCAGGTTGAGGAATGCCTCAGCCACTTCATCCGCATCCATTAACGGATCCGGGCGGTGGATCAACAACAGGTCCAGATAGTCAGTCGACAGATTGCTGAGCGATTGCTCTGCGCTGTGAATAATATGAGAGCGATCGGTAATGTAATGACCAATGGCATGTTCAGCTTTAGCGGTAGTGGCAATACCGCATTTGCTGACGATCTCCATCTTCGCGCGCAACTGCGGCACCAGCTTCAACGCCTCGCCAAATGCGGCTTCACACTGATATCCGCCATAAATATCGGCATGATCAACAGTTGTCACACCCAGTTCAAGATGAGATTCAATAAACCCGACCAGCTCCCGGGCAGACATTTTCCATTCCAGTAAACGCCAGTAACCCATAACAAAGCGGGAGAACTCCGGACCTTGCGGCGCAAGGGCAATACGTTGAACCATAACGATTTCCTCGAAGGTAATTTCCTTCGATTATACGCAATTACGGCGTCAAAACAGTGAAGGCTGCTGAGGTTCTTCGGGAGGAAGTGATTTCGCGGCGCGCATTTTGCGCAGCCAACGCTGGCGACACAGACGCAGAACCTCCTGCTTTTGCGTGTCGCTCATGTGCTGCCAGTTGAAACGTTCATCCCGGCTCCGCATACAGCCGCGGCAAAAGCCCTTATCATCGGACTGGCAAATTCCCCGGCACGGGCTCTGGATAGGGAAAAACTCCAGTTGTTCTGGCACTGTCCTCTCCTGCAATGCAAGCGTCTACTTCTATTGAAGACTGCCAGGTCATAACGCGCAACCCCTAAAGCGCATTGTTTGCCAATTGCAACAGACCGATTGGTCTAGTACAGTAATCTGATGACCAGACATACCGAACACGACACACGCGAACATTTACTGGCGACCGGCGAGCGGCTTTGCATGCATCGCGGGTTTACCGGTATGGGCCTGAGCGAATTACTGAAAACAGCCGAAGTACCGAAAGGCTCTTTCTATCACTATTTTCGCTCGAAAGAGGCCTTCGGCGTGGCATTGCTTGAGCGTCATTACGCCGGGTATCACCAGCGACTGGCCAATCACTTTGCCAGTGGCGCAGGAAATTACCGTGACAGAGTGTTGGCCTACTACCAGGAAACGCTCAATCAGTTTTGTCAGCAGGGCATCATTAGCGGTTGTCTGACGGTGAAACTCTCTGCTGAAGTGTGCGATTTGTCGGAAGATATGCGTGCAGCAATGGACAAAGGCGCCAGCGGTGTCATCGCCCTCCTCGCAGATGCGATTGAAAAAGGACGGCGCGAGCAAAGTCTGTCTTTCGCTGGCGATGCGTTCACCCAGGCGCAGGTGTTGTATGCGCTGTGGCTCGGAGCTAATTTGCAGGCAAAAATTTCGCGCAGCGCCCTTCCGCTGGAAAGCGCGCTGGCGCATGTGCAATCCATCATTACCACGTCTGAATAATTCAGGCGTTTTTATTTCTTTTACCACTAGTCGACCGGTCTATTCAGGAGTTGTTATGTCGAGTAAATTATTTACGCCGCTGAAAGTGGGCGCAATTACCGTACCAAACCGTGTTCTGATGGCGCCGCTGACGCGCTTGCGCAGTATTGAGCCGGGCGATATCCCGACGCCATTGATGGCGGAGTACTACCGCCAGCGCGCCAGTTCCGGTCTGATTATCAGTGAAGCCACGCAGATTTCCGCGCAGGCAAAAGGTTATGCCGGTGCGCCAGGGCTGCACAGCCCGGAACAAATCGCCGCATGGAAAAAAATCACCGACGCAGTACATGGTGATGACGGTCGTATTGCTGTACAACTGTGGCACACCGGTCGTATCTCTCATAACAGCCTGCAACCCGGTGGCGCAGCGCCAGTAGCCCCTTCCGCCATCAGCGCAGGTACCCGTACCTCACTACGTGATGCCAACGGCAATGCCATTCGTGAAGATACCTCCATGCCACGCGCGCTGGAAACCCACGAAATTCCGGGCATCGTTGACGATTTCCGCCAGGCCGTTGCCAATGCGCGCGAAGCCGGTTTCGATCTGGTCGAACTGCACTCCGCCCACGGCTACCTGCTGCACCAGTTCCTGTCGCCTTCCGCTAACCACCGTACCGATCAGTACGGCGGCAGCGTCGAAAACCGTGCCCGTCTGGTGCTGGAAGTGGTCGATGCCGTGAGCAAAGAGTGGAGCGCCGACCGTATTGGTATTCGTGTTTCTCCGATTGGCTCGTTCCAGAACACCGACAACGGCCCGAATGAAGAAGCTGACGCGTTGTATCTGATTGAAGAGCTGGGCAAACGTGGCATCGCCTATCTGCATATGTCCGAGCCGGATTGGGCAGGCGGCCAGCCTTACACCGAAGCCTTCCGCCAGAAAGTACGTGAACGCTTCCATGGACCGATTATCGGCGCAGGTGCTTATACCCCGGAAAAAGCGGAAGATCTGATTGAAAAAGGCTTAATTGATGCCGTCGCCTTTGGCCGCGCCTATATTGCTAATCCGGATCTGGTAAAACGCCTGCAGTTGAAAGCCGAGCTGAACCCACAATTCCCGGAAACCTTTTACGGTGGTGGCGCCGAGGGCTATACGGACTACCCAACGTTGTGATCCTCTGATTGTTGATTGATAGCGGCGGCTTCCCGCCGCTATACTAAAACAGTGTTTCTGACCGCAAGGTTAAACCATTTATAAAAGAGGACATTATGCGCTTACTTCACACCATGCTGCGCGTTGGCGACCTGCAACGCTCCATCGATTTCTATACCAACGTGCTGGGAATGCAACTGCTGCGCACCAGTGAAAACCCGGAGTATAAGTACTCTCTGGCGTTTGTGGGCTATGGCCCGGAAACCGACGAAGCGGTGATTGAGCTGACCTACAACTGGGGCGTAGAAAGCTATGACCTGGGCACCGCTTACGGTCACATTGCCTTGAGTGTGCCAAATGCGGCAGAAGCCTGCGAAGCGATCCGTAAAAATGGCGGCAACGTTACGCGTGAAGCGGGCCCGGTTAAAGGCGGCACCACCGTTATTGCCTTTGTCGAAGATCCTGACGGCTACAAAATTGAGCTGATTGAAGAGAAAGACGCAGGCCACGGTCTGGGTAACTGATCCTTTCGGGCGCTCTTCGCGCCCGCTGTTTTACATCCCTTCGTAAAATTTGCCATAATGCGCTGCCATTTTTCCGTCTCAAGAGATCCTGATGTCCGATAACGCTCAACTTGCTGGTCTGTGCGACCGTTTTCGCGGTTTTTATCCTGTCGTGATTGATGTCGAAACCGCAGGGTTTAACGCCAAAACCGACGCGCTGCTGGAAGTCGCCGCCATTACCCTGAAAATGGATGAAAACGGCTGGCTGATGCCAGACACTACGCTGCACTTTCACGTTGAGCCATTTGAAGGAGCAAACTTGCAGCCGGAAGCGCTGGCCTTCAACGGTATCGATCCGACCAATCCGCTGCGTGGCGCGGTGAGTGAATACGATGCGCTTCATGCCATATTCAAAATGGTACGCAAGGGCATCAAAGATCAGGGCTGCAATCGTGCCATCATGGTGGCGCATAATGCTACGTTCGATCACAGTTTTATGATGGCCGCCGCAGAACGCGCCTCGCTGAAGCGCAACCCGTTTCACCCCTTTGTCACTTTCGATACCGCGTCACTGAGCGGCCTCGCCCTCGGACAAACGGTGTTATCAAAAGCCTGTACCGCTGCAGGCATTGCTTTCGATGCCACACAGGCACATTCCGCCTTGTACGATACTGAGCAAACCGCCCTGCTTTTCTGCGAAATCGTTAACCGCTGGAAGCGCCTTGGTGGCTGGCCGCTTCCGCCTGCCGAACCACAGGCATAAAAACCCATCTCGCCAGATGACTGGCTTTGATTATCTTGTTTCTGGCAGGCCTCGGTGCCTGCCGGAAGATACGCCCACCCCGACTCCAGCGCACAATACCCCCCGTCGCAGGCTGTTTTGGTTTCTCGCGCTCGTTTGTCTCTTCTCCTGCATTGTAAAAAACATCCTTCATCAGCGCATTTTTTGATTACCGGCGATAACTATTTTTTACCGTGATGGCTGAACGCATCACATATGCTTAACTTTATAAAATATCGTTATAACAACAAAAAACTCATAAACATGCTGAATTGGCTAAGAATACATAAGATGTAATAAAAAGAACTTTTATCTGTAAATTATTATTTTATTAGATTTGAAAACCACAAAATTAAAAATAACACAATTAATATGTATGGAAAATCACAAATGAAAGCTTAATTATCCCATTTACCCTTCCAGCATAAAATTTGCGTCAGTGCAGCCGATGATCCTTTTGCGTACCTGAATGATGTCCTATGCATGGGTTAATGATTAGCAAAGCAAATGCGTTACGCAGCAACATCCTGTTAACACATCTTCACAGAGGTACCCATTTGGAGATTCTTTAAATTAAGGTGAACTGATGCACATGTTAAAAATTTTCGCTTTTGCGATTTGCGCGCCACTGGCTTATTCAGCCATGGCAGAACCTCAACCTCCAATGTTTAACTGGGATCACGTTACTGCGGGTGTGAACCTGGGCTCACTGGGTGGAAAAACCAGCGAAAGGGCATATTCCCCGGCACAAGGGGGACGTAAAGTCAGCCAACTGGACTGGCGTTATAGCAACGCGGCGGTGATTCAGGGCTCGCTGGAATGGAGTGCCATGCCGTGGTTTTCGCTTGGCACCTCAGGCTGGACCACCTTCACCCGCAAAGAAGGGCGGATGGATGACTATGACTGGCAAAGCGCCTCTCAAAATGGCTGGACAGATCATAGCTCACACCCGAATACGCATCTTAATTTTTCCAACCAGTTCGATATTCACGCGACCGGCTGGATTTTCAAATACCCTGAATGGCGCATGGGTGTCATGGCAGGGTACCAGGAGAGCCGCTTTAGCTTTAACAGCCGTGGCGGGAGTTATAGCTACAATAACGGCGCTAATACCGGCACCTTTGCGCCAAATGTGATGAGTATCGGCTATAAACAGCGTTTCAGCGTACCGTATATCGGTGTTACCGGTCAGTACCGTTACCGGGATTTTGAAATCGGCGGCACATTTAAATACAGCGCATGGGCGCGGGTTACAGGAAACGATGAGCATTACCTGAGGACCCTGACCTTTACCGATAAGAGCAGCGGCCAAGATTACTTTTCGCTGGCAGCCAATGTCGGTTATTACGTCTCGGAAAATGTCAAAGTTTATGTCGAAGGGACCTGGAATCGTGCAACCAATAAAAAGACCAACGTTAACGTCAATAACTACCGCAGTGGCGTTTCGACAGACTACAGAGACGCTGGCGGCATAGAAAATTACAACTTTCTCACCACAGCGGGAGTGAAATACACCTTCTGATGTAAAGATGCTGCTATAGGAGTCGGTGTTGATTACATCAAAGAAGATATATCCAGCGCCTTAAAACAGGGTCTGCCCTTCAGTGAGATTTAATTCCGGCACGTTAACTTAGGGTCAAAACCCATCGAGGACCGCGTCCGCAGGCTGTGGTTTTCTTCTGCAGTAAAAAAGGGTTCATGCACAAACATGAACCCTTTGACGTTTATGGAATATCAGGCGAGCCTTATTCCGCTGACGGCTGGTCTTTATGTTTTGCTGCAGTCTCTTGAATCAGGGGAACCAGTTCGCCACGCTGGTACATCTCAATGATGATGTCACAGCCGCCAATCAATTCGCCTTCCACCCACAGTTGCGGGAAGGTCGGCCAGTTAGCATATTTCGGCAGTTCAAAACGGATATCCGGATTTTGCAAAATATCCACATAGGCGAAACGTTCGCCACAGGCAGTAAGCGCCTGTACAGCCTGCGCGGAGAAGCCACAGCTTGGCAGCTTCGGAGAACCTTTCATGTACAGCAGAATCGGGTTTTCAGCGATTTGACGTTCGATTTTTTCAATAGTCGTGCTCATTGTCTTACTTCCTTCAACATCTTCGGCAGATACAAACATTGTAACGGCTCATGCCTCTAACAGAAAATAACAATTTGTTAGCGTTTTACGTACTGCTTTCTAAATGTTTCATCTAAACGATGAATGTGCACAATTCGGATTGCGCCTGTTGCTTAACTCTTACTCACGATCGAAACGTTTTGCCGCTTTTTTTTGCGCTTGTTAACGAAACGAAGCTATAGATGCAAAAACACTATTAACTTTTGGGCTTTTTATGGATTAGAATCGACGGGTTTTGAAAATCATATGCATGCATGTTTAATGCCTGCTCTAACAGGGGATTGCTCAGTGGCGCGGATACCTAAGGCTTCAGTCACGCTCTGTGCTTTGTTGTTCACTACGCTTTCTTTCACGCCATTAGCCAGCGCTTCTGAACAAGCGCGAGCGTCGGCCGTGCAAAAATCGCATCTGGTGAAAGCATCCGAACGTAAGAAAAAAAGCACTTCACAAAAGACCACAAAGAAAAACAGTCGCAATGCAGTAACAAAAACAACCACTAAAAAAACCACGGAGACCAAAAAGTCTTCAGTAAAGAAAGTCACCACCAGCAGCAAAGCCAGCCAACTCTCTTCGCGTCGTAGCAAGCCCAGCCAGGTTAAAACCGCAACCGTCACCTGGACGGAAAAATGTACGCCGCGCAAAGGCCACAAGCCACACTGTATAAAAGTCAAAAGCAGCAAACCGGCAACCATTGCTGATGCGCACAAAGTTCGCATCCAGAAAGCGCAAAAAACGGCGATGTCTAAACTGATGAATCAGATTGGCAAACCGTATCACTGGGGTGGCACCTCACCGAACACCGGGTTTGATTGCAGTGGTCTGGTCTACTACGCCTATAAGGATCTGGTGAAATTCCGTATTCCACGTACCGCCAATGAAATGTATCACCTGCGTGATGCCTCGCCCGTGAACGTGGCTGAACTGGAAAGCGGCGACCTGGTATTCTTCCGCACACAAGGGCGCGGGACTGCCGATCATGTCGGCGTATACGTAGGCAACGGCAAATTCATTCAGTCGCCTCGCAGCGGCCAGGATATTCAGGTGACGTCCCTGAGTGAAGATTACTGGCAGCGTCACTATGTCGGCGCACGTCGCGTTGTCACGCCGAAAACCATCCGCTAATTTCATCACCTGCCGCGCAGGCGGCAGGTAACTCTCTCTTTTGCCAGCGCTTTCTATTTGCTACTCTATCCATACACTCAGTAGGGCTATTGAGTGTATTAAAATAATGAAGGAGAGCAGCAATGTCGTTCGAATTACCTGCATTACCGTATGCAAAAGACGCCCTGGCGCCACATATTTCGGCCGAAACACTCGAATACCACTATGGTAAGCACCATCAGGCCTATGTCACAAACCTTAACAACCTGATCAAAGGCACCGCGTTTGAAGGCCAGACGCTGGAAGCGATCATCAAAAACAGCGAAGGCGGCGTGTTCAATAACGCAGCGCAGGTCTGGAACCATACTTTTTACTGGCACTGCCTGGCCCCTCATGCAGGTGGTGAGCCAACTGGCGAACTGGCCGCTGCCATTGAGACATCCTTCGGCAGCGTGGCCGACTTTAAGGCGCAGTTTACTGAAGCAGCAGTGAAAAACTTTGGCGCAGGCTGGACCTGGCTGGTGAAGAAAGCGGATGGCGGACTGGCGATTGTATCGACCTCGAATGCCGGTACACCGCTCACTACCAATGCCACGCCGCTGTTAACGGTGGATGTCTGGGAACATGCTTATTACATTGACTACCGTAACGCCCGTCCGAACTATCTGGAACACTTCTGGGCGTTGGTAAACTGGGAGTTTGTGGCAAAAAATTTCGCCGCCTGAGATGACAGGAGGGGAAATCTCCCCTCCTGCTTAATCACTCTAGCGCAGTACAGACACGCTCCGCTTGCGAACGACGGGTAAACAGCACCAGCAGCAGTCCCAGCCCGGCGATGATCGCCCCCATCACCGGCACAAAGGCGTAACCCAGACCACCCGAAATCACCGCACCGCCGGCGGCGGCACCCAGCGCATTACCGAGATTAAATGCCCCAATATTGACAGAGGACGATAAGCCAGGTGCCTCATGCGCGACACGCATCACGCGCATCTGCAGCGGTGGCACCACAGCAAAGGTCGCCGCACCCCAGATCACCATACTGATAGCCGCACCTGCCTGACTTTGCGCCAGCAACGGGATCGCCAGCATAATAGCTATCAGTAGCACCAGAAAACCTTTCAGCGTAGCGGTTACAGAACGATCCGCCAGCTTACCGCCCAAATAATTACCAATCGAGAAGCCGACACCGATTAATACCAGCATGGCGGTAACAAAGACCGGCGTTGCGTCAGTGATGGTGTGCAGCACCGGCGCAATATAGGTATAAAGCGTGAACATCGCACCGGCGCCCAACACCGTCGTGAGCAGTGCCGATAAGACTTGCGGACGCAGCAACACGGCCAGCTCTTTACGCACATCGGGGCGCTCGCCCGCGCCACCTTTCGGCAGCGAGAAAAACAGGCTCAGCATCGCTATCACGCCCAGGCCTGCGGTAGCTAAAAACGACATCCGCCAGCCGATGGTTTCGCCCATCCAGGTGGCTGCAGGCACGCCGCCAATATTGGCAATGGTTAGCCCCATAAACATGGTGGCCACGGCGCTGGCCTGTTTCTCTTTCACCACCACACTGGCTGCGACCACCGAGCCAAGACCAAAAAAGGCACCGTGGTTAAGACTGGTAACAATACGCGCCAGCATCAACGTGGCGTAATCCGGTGCGATTGCTGAAAGCACATTACCGAGCGTAAAAATCGCCATTAAAAAGATCAGCGCGTTACGTCTGCCGCGATGTGAAAGTAGCAGTGTCATTAACGGCGCACCGACCATCACACCGACGGCATATGCGCTAATCAACATCCCCGCCGCCGGAATAGAAACATCAACGCCGCGGGCAATCACTGGCAGTAACCCCATCGGGGAGAACTCAGTGGTGCCAATGCCGAAGGCGCCAATCGCCAGGGCAAGCAAAGGAAAATTCACTTTCATAGATAGACTCCGGAAACACCGTGTCGGTGGATGACACTGTTGTAGAAGCCAAAAGTATGACAGTAATCACAAAAAACAGCAGTTAGCAAAATGACAAAAGATTATTGCGGGTTTGATAACAATGGGCAGAAAAGCGGGCAAAACGGAGGGAGAAAAAGCCTCTCCCTCGCGCGGGATCAATGCAGAGCTGCGGTCAGAGCGCCGAAAACAATCAGGCTCAGAACGATAATGGTGGTGAACAGTGAATACTTCAGGTCGGTGCTCATCAATTTTCTCCGTTTTAATTTCCACACAAAAAGTGCGTTAGCGCATTTTTGCACAAATAATCATAAAAATCTTGCAGGAATTCGTGAGACGAATGTTTTATCTCTTCCCCTTTTGCTCAAGATCAGACAAAATTCGACGCTAAATTTATTAGCGTACCGGCCATTGACTCCCCTCCTGACGTCCAGTGTCTTTTTCCCGGCGTACCGCATTCCCTTTCGCGGGTACAGGGTGATTGAAGGCAAACGTTTACCTTATGTATTATCAGGAGCTTAAGATATGGTCTGGAGTGACATCTGATGGCAACGATCAAAGACGTAGCGAAGCGAGCAAACGTTTCCACCACAACTGTATCACACGTAATTAACAAAACCCGTTTCGTCGCCGAAGAGACGCGCAATGCTGTGTGGGCGGCGATCAAAGAGTTGCACTATTCACCCAGCGCCGTCGCGCGCAGCCTGAAGGTGAATCACACCAAATCGATCGGTTTGCTGGCAACCAGTAGCGAAGCGGCGTATTTCGCTGAAATCATTGAAGCTGTCGAGAAAAAGTGTTTTCAGAAAGGGTATACCCTGATTCTCGGCAACGCCTGGAATGACCTTGAAAAACAACGCGCTTATCTGTCCATGATGGCGCAAAAACGCGTCGATGGTTTGTTAGTGATGTGTTCGGAATATCCGGAGTCGCTGCTCAGCATGCTGGAAGAGTACCGCCATATTCCGATGGTGGTGATGGACTGGGGCGAAGCCAAAGCTGACTTTACTGACTCGGTGATTGATAACGCCTTTGAAGGCGGCTATATGGCTGGTCGTTATCTGGTGGAGCGTGGGCATCGTGACATTGGCGTTATTCCCGGGCCGCTGGAGCGCAACACCGGCGCTGGGCGTCTGGCAGGCTTTATGAAAGCCATGACCGAAGCCATGATCACCGTGCCGGAAAGCTGGATTGTGCAGGGTGACTTTGAGCCGGAGTCCGGTTATCGCGCTATGCAGCAGATCCTGTCGCAGGCGCACCGTCCGACAGCCGTCTTCTGTGGGGGCGATATTATGGCCATGGGCGCGCTCTGTGCCGCCGATGAAATGGGCTTGCGCGTACCGCAGGATATTTCGCTCATTGGCTACGACAATGTGCGCAACTCCCGTTTCTTTACGCCGTCACTGACCACTATCCATCAGCCGAAAGACTCGCTGGGAGAAACGGCGTTTACCATGCTGCTGGATCGCATCGTTAACAAACGTGAAGAATCGCAATCCATTGAAGTCCATCCGCGCCTGATTGAGCGCCGTTCGGTTGCTGACGGCCCGTTCCGCGACTACCGTCGTTAATACTTTTCGGTGGGAGCCTTCACTCCGGCTCCCGCAACCATTCCCGGTTCAGTGTTTCACTGTCGCCCAAATAGTCCAGCAACCAGTTTAGCGCTGGCGAGGCTTCGTTTTGTTGCCATGTCAGGCAACAGGCTGCATCCGGGAAGGGATTTTCAAGTTCCAGCGCTACCCAGTCTCCGCTTTCCAGCCATGGCCGGGCAAAATGCGACGGGACCATTCCCACACATACCCCTGCCGACAGACACGCTTCCGACGAGGCCCAATCCGGTACCAGCACCCTCTTCTGGTTATCCAGCAGCCAGGTGATCCGCTTTGGCAGAGAACGGGAAGTATCTTCCTGGATCAATGAAGGCCAGTTGCGCAACGTTTCATCACTCAACGGGCTGTCGAGGCTCGCCAGCGGGTGACGGCTGGAAACAACGCACTTCCAGCTCAACATACCCATATCGCGGAACGCATAGCGCCCGCCCACCGGGATCGCCTGAGTGGCACCAATAGCCAGTTCAACTCGCCCGTCGGCCAGCGCATCCCAGACGCCGTTAAATACTTCCTGGTAGACCTGCAATTCCACATCGTCGAAGTGACGATAAAAATCGACGATCAATTGCCGGGTTCGGGCGGGCCTGACGATATTATCGACGGCAATCGCCAGTTTCCCACGCCAGCCATTGGCAATCTGTTGACACCGCTGACGTGTGACCTGCATTTTTTTGATAACAGAGCGCCCTTCCTTCAAAAACCAGACGCCTGCAGGTGTTAATTCCACGTCACGGTGGCGACGCTCGAAGAGCGGAACCGCCAGCCACTCCTCCAGCTGGCGCACGGTATAGCTCACCGCAGAAGGCACACGATGCAACTCCTGCGCTGCGCCGCTAAAACTGCCATTCCGTGCGACAGCATCAACCACTTCAAGAGAATATTCAGACCACATAATCTGCCTGCAAAAAAATTGAAATCACCACGCAAATATTAGCGTTTCACAAGCAGCAATGCACTCCTTACACTCGACTCCCCTGAACACCTGCACAAGAGATAAAATATCACCATGCAACCTGGCAAAGGATTTTTAGTCTGGCTCGCGGGCTTAAGCGTACTGGGCTTTTTAGCCACCGATATGTACCTGCCCGCTTTCAGCGCGATACAGCAAGATTTACAAACCTCCTCCGCGGTGGTCAGCGCCACGCTCAGTTTGTTTCTCGCTGGCTTCGCTGTCGCGCAGCTGATTTGGGGGCCGTTATCGGATCGGTATGGTCGCAAACCTGTCCTGTTAAGCGGGCTGGCTATTTTCGCCATCGGCTGCCTGGGCACTCTATGGGTGCGGGATGCCACATTATTGCTGGTCCTGCGTTTTGTACAGGCTGTCGGCGTGTGTGCCGCTACGGTAAGCTGGCAGGCTCTGGTAACGGATCACTATCCGTCACATCGCGTGAACCGTATCTTCGCGACCATTATGCCGCTGGTCGGGCTGACACCGGCACTGGCACCGTTGCTGGGTGCCTGGATCCTCGCGCATCTCTCCTGGCAGGCCATTTTCGCCACGCTGCTGATGATTACCTTACTGTTGATGATCCCGGCGTTACGGCTTAAACCCTCAACAAAAGCAGCCGCGCATGACGCGCAGCCGCTGACTTTTATGGATCTGCTCCGCGCCAGAGATTATCGCGGTAACGTGATTATCTATGCTGCCTGCTCGGCCAGCTTCTTCGCCTGGTTGACCGGTTCGCCGTTTATTCTGCACGACATGGGTTATGGCCCCGCGGTGATCGGCCTGAGCTATGTGCCGCAGACGATTGCTTTTCTGATTGGCGGTTACGGCTGCCGCGCCGCCCTGCAAAAATGGCAGGGAGAGCAGTTATTACCGTGGTTGTTGAGCGGGTTCGCGCTGAGTGTAATGGCAACCTGGGCCGTGGGCTTTATGCCTGGCGTGTCACTCACCGCGCTGCTGATCCCCTTCTGTTTCATGGCAATGGCAAACGGCGCTATCTATCCCATTGTTGTGGCCCAGGCGCTACGCCCTTTCCCGCAGGCCACCGGCCGTGCCGCAGCATTGCAAAATACGCTGCAACTGGGGTTATGTTTCCTCGCCAGTCTGATGGTTTCCTGGCTGATTGCGACACCGCTGCTGACCACCACCAGCGTAATGCTATCAATGGTGGTGCTGGCAACGGTTGGTTATCGCCTGCAACGTGCCCAACACCGTGACGCCACTGCAACAGATACCGTCACCACCTCGCGGTAAACATCGCATAGTCGCGCCAGCGACTATGCTTAAGTCACTGATTAGCATGCTAACAGTTTTCTGTTGAATCACCTGATATTGAAGCCTATACTAAATTTCGCTGTTCTATAAATACGATAAATATTATCAATTAACGGGCGTTGGATAGCGCCCGTTGTGCCATGGAAGACCATTCTGGCAAGGGTCGTCTCCCTTCCTCTGTTCTACGTCGGATATCAGCCTCACGGCGAAAACCGTGAGATTTCTCACAAGCCCGAAAAAGCGTCTACGCTGTTTGAAGGTTCTGATCACTGATGAGTGATGGAGAAGTTATGAGTTCATCGTGTATAGAAGAAGTTAGCGTACGGGATGATAATTGGTTCCGTATAGCAAACGAACTACTGAGCCGCGCAGGTATTCAGATTAACGGTCCTGCGGCGTCGGATATTCAGGTGAAAAATCCTGATTTTTTTAAACGCGTATTACAAGAGGGTTCGCTCGGACTCGGCGAAAGTTATATGGACGGCTGGTGGGACTGCGACCGTCTGGATATCTTCTTTACCAAAGTGCTCCGCGCTGGCCTCGAAAAACAACTCCCGCACCACTTAAAAGATACACTCCGCATTGCCGGAGCAAGATTATTTAATCTGCAAAGTAAAAAACGGGCCTGGATTGTCGGTAAAGAGCATTACGATCTTGGTAATGATCTGTTTACCCGCATGCTGGATCCACAGATGCAATACTCTTGCGCCTACTGGAAAGAGGCCAAAACGCTGGACGACGCACAACGGGCTAAGCTGACGCTTTGCTGTGAAAAGCTGCAGTTAAAACCGGGTATGCGCGTGCTGGATATTGGTTGTGGCTGGGGTGGTCTGGCGCAATTTATGGCGCAAAATTATGGTGTCAGCGTGGTGGGCGTGACCATTTCTGCTGAGCAGCAAAAACTGGCGCGGCAGCGTTGCGAAGGGCTGGATGTGGATATTCGCCTGCAGGATTACCGCGATTTGCATGACCAGTTCGACCGCATTGTCTCGGTCGGCATGTTTGAACACGTTGGGCCGAAAAATTACGCCACGTACTTCAGGGTGGTTGACCGTAACCTGAAACCGGAAGGGCTGTTTTTACTGCACTCCATCGGTTCAAATCAGACTGACCATAATGTTGACCCGTGGATCAACCGCTACATTTTCCCTAACGGCTGCCTGCCTTCAGTGCGCCAGATAGCCGAAGCCAGCGAACCCCATTTCGTGCTGGAAGACTGGCATAATTTTGGCGCCGATTATGATCGTACACTGATGGCATGGTATGAGCGTTTTCTTGCCGCCTGGCCGGAAATCGCCGACAACTACTCCGAACGTTTTAAACGTATGTTCAGTTACTACCTGAACGCCTGCGCGGGCGCTTTCCGTGCACGGGATATTCAGCTTTGGCAGGTTGTTTTTAGCCGGGGTGTGGAAAACGGGTTGCGCGTCGCGCGCTAACGCATGTCGCAGAGGACCAGAGGCCGCCCTGTTTCCAGTGCGGCCTCTGTTATTTTGCCCGTCAGGATCACTCTTCGTTGATCACCACAACAGCGGCTTCTTTCGCGGCCAGCACACGTTCTACCGTATCCACGACCGCCTGCGTTTGCGGATCGATCTCAATATTCACGCGATGACCCAGTTTCTTCGCCCCAAGCGTAGTGCGCTGTAATGTTTCCGGAATCAAATGAACGCAGAAACGCGTGGGCGTGACTTCACCCACCGTCAGGCTGATACCGTCAATGCCGATAAAGCCTTTATAAAGAATGTATTTCATCAGTGCAGGATCCTGCACCTTGAACCAAATCTGCCGGTTATTTTCGGAGGTGAGGATTTTGACGATTTCAGCGGTGGTCATAATATGGCCGGACATTAAATGCCCGCCGATTTCGTCGCTAAATTTGGCGGCGCGTTCAACATTGACCGTATCCCCGATCTCTAATTCACCGAGGTTAGTAATCCGCAGTGTTTCTTTCACCAAATCAAAACTGATATGGCTACCGTTGATCGCCGTGACCGTCAGGCAACAGCCATTATTGGCGATCGACGCACCGGTTTCGATGCCCTCCAGCATATACTCAGGGAGTTCAACAACGTGGGTGCGGAAATTGGGTTTATCATCAATAGACACCAGTTTTGCCGTGCCCTGTACAATACCAGTAAACATACCTACCACTCCTGTTACCATTCATACGGCGTGACCGTTTTCTTTACGCACAATAACAGGTGAAAATTGCCCTTGCCAGTCACAATCCCGGGGGCACCCGTTTTCCCTGACAGATGATGATAAGTTGTGCAAATCAGCGCCCGATAAGAAATAATTTTGTTCTATGGTTAACGTGGCAAAAAAAGCACATAGCAGGTACTATTTGAGCACATGCCACATTTATTACGCTGTGGCATCGTTTAGCACAAGGATAAAACTCCTTCCTGATTAGCTGTTCCATTCTCTCTAATAACTACAAAACAATATAAAAGGTGTTCACGTGCAGAAGTATGTTGCAGAAGCGCGTCAATTGCTGGCCCTCGCATTGCCAGTTATTTTCGCGCAGGTAGCCCAGACAGCGATGGGCTTCGTTGATACGGTGATGGCCGGGGGTTACAGCGCCACAGATATGGCGGCTGTGGCCATCGGAACCTCTATCTGGTTTCCCGCGATTCTATTTGGCCATGGGTTGTTGCTGGCCATGACCCCGGTCATTGCCCAACTTAACGGTTCGGGTCGTCGCGATCGCATTGCGCACCAGGTCGGGCAAGGTTTCTGGCTGGCAGGTTTTGTCTCATTACTGATCATGATTGTGCTGTGGAATGCCGGGCATATCATTCATGCGATGCAGAACATTGACCCGTTACTGGCCGAAAAAGCGGTACGTTTTTTACGTGCGCTGATGTGGGGCGCGCCGGGTTACCTCTTTTTCCAGGTCATGCGTAACCAGTGCGAAGGCCTTGCCCGTACCAAACCCGGCATGGTAATGGGATTTCTTGGGTTACTGGTCAATATTCCGGTGAACTATATCTTTATTTATGGCCATTTTGGCATGCCGGAGCTGGGCGGTGTGGGTTGCGGTGTAGCGACCGCCTCCGTCTACTGGGTGATGTTTATTGGTATGCGGTTGTATGTAAAACGCGCCCCTGCAATGCGGGATATTCAAAAAATGCAGCGTTTTGCCAAACCCGATGCCGGGGCGCTGAAGCGCCTGACGCAACTGGGGTTGCCTATCGCACTGGCGCTTTTTTTCGAGGTCACGTTATTTGCCGTTGTGGCCCTGCTGGTTTCGCCACTCGGTATTATTGATGTTGCCGGTCACCAGATTGCGCTCAACTTTAGTTCACTGATGTTTGTACTGCCGATGTCGCTGGCGGCTGCGGTGACAATCCGCGTGGGCTTTCGTCTTGGGCAGGGTTCGACACTCGATGCCAAAACGTCAGCCCATACCGGGTTGATTGTCGGTGTCTGTATGGCAGCGCTCACAGCGATTTTTACCGTGCTGATGCGCGAGCACATTGCCCTGCTCTACAACAAAAATCCGGAGGTGGTCGCGCTGGCATCACATCTGATGTTATTAGCGGCGATTTATCAGATCTCAGATTCTGTTCAGGTGATCGGCAGCGGTATCCTGCGTGGTTATAAAGACACACGCTCAATCTTCTATATCACCTTTATTGCCTACTGGGTGCTGGGATTGCCCGCAGGTTACACGCTGGCATTGACGGATGTGCTGGTCGACAGGATGGGCCCGGCGGGGTTCTGGACAGGCTTTATTATTGGCCTGACATCGGCTGCAATTATGATGATGCTGCGCATGCGTTTCCTGCAACGCCAGCCTTCGGCGACAATTTTGCAGCGCGCTGCGCATTAAAATGGCGGTAGCCGCCCGCTGGCGGCTACTTTCACGACGTTTTGTTCAGTTGTTCCGCAATCGGGTGAATTCAGGAAGAAAATTGCCATTTTCTGCTTGCCACTTCCCTGACCTGCCGCTAATATTCGTCCCCGTTGTCAACCGCAACACTGCGTTCATAGCTCAGTTGGTTAGAGCACCACCTTGACATGGTGGGGGTCGTTGGTTCGAGTCCAATTGAACGCACCATCCTTCTTCAGTGCGTCCGTAGCTCAGTTGGTTAGAGCACCACCTTGACATGGTGGGGGTCGGTGGTTCGAGTCCACTCGGACGCACCATTCTTAGTAAATCTCAGTTTCTTTCCCGGTTTTTCATCTCAGCATAAATACCACTGCCGCACCTTAGCGACAGTAATCATGCAACCTTTCCGTATTCGCTGAAAAAACAGGCATAAAAAAACCGCACCTTTCGGCGCGGCTTTTCGTTTTACAGTCTGGCTATCAGAAACCGACTTTCAGCGTGATTTGACCGCCGTAGCCCCCGGTGCCCGCATCGTTGATGCTCCGGGTATAGCCTGCGCGCACTCCGAGGGTAACGTTGTCGCGGATCTGGCCGTCGATGCCGACATCCAGTGCTGCCGCTGCCCCGTCCTGATCCGGATTAAATGCGACCTCACTGCCTGCTACGCCTGGCGCGTTGACGTTCAGCGTGCCCTTCGAATCAAAGGTCTGGATAAAGGATGGACGCACCCACCAGCTTACCGGTACGGGTTTGCCAGTCTCTTTCAGCGTCGCGTTGTTACCCAGACGCAGACCGGCACGTACTTGCTGGCTGTGACCGTCGCCAAACTGCACGTTTGCTACGTCATCATTACCATCTTTCAGGTTTACTCCGCGATACTGGTACTGCACCTGCGGTTCCAGCATCAGACCGCCGCCAATCTCAAACGGCAGACCGGTTTCGAAGGAGCCAACGTAGCCCCAGCCGTGGGTTTTGAGGCCGTCGCCGTCGCGCGGGTTGGTATCGAAGTTGTGGCGTGTACCCTGGGCCACCACATCCATCCACCAGCCACTCTCATGCACACCGTTGAGATAGAGGCCACCGCTGTAAGCATCGTCGCGTACCGTACCGGCTTTCGACTTGTTGTTACGCTGCACGTCGACGGCAGAAAGTCCCGCCGCACCGTATACGCCAACGCTCCACTCCATGGTAGAAGCCGATCCCTGCCACAGATCGCTCCCGATTTGCAGGAAGGTATAGCCGCCTTTACTGTCTGGTGTGTTGCCGCTGCGCAGATCGTTGCTGCCGTGATCGTGGCTCATCTGGCCGGCCTGGAAACGGGCCCACATGTTGCTACCACTTTCGGCTGCGGTACGTGCCGCATAGCGACGGGCATCCAGTGAACCGAGCAGCGCACTGTCGTAGTCCATGGCCTGAGCATAGACGGAGTTATAGAGATACATCGCCGAACGGTAGTTCTGCGGACCGTTCTCATTGCTGCCGGCGTCAGCAGTCGTCAGATACCAGCTCTGGTCGGCACTGCCCTGTTGCAGGGTGTAGTTATATGCACCTGCCTGCAGGCTGCCGCTAAGACTGAAGGCATCATCGGTAGTGGTCGCGCCGTTGATGGCATTCACCACCTGAATACCGTTTCCGGTAGTACGTGCCCCCAGACCGCCCTGACTACGGATGGCAATCTGTGTATTACCGGTAGCTGTGCCGCCGTCCAGCACCAGGCTGTCACTCACTGCGGTATTGCCGTTAAACAGCGTGTTCAGGGTAATGGTGCCACCATTGCCTACCAGATTGGTGACCGTCAGGGTTTTCGGAACGAAGGTCCCGGTCGGTGCCTGGAAATCAATCGAACCGCCCAGCGTCAGGTTATCGAGCAGGGAATTAGCGGTCATCAGCCAGTTTGATCCGGCATCAATGGTCAGATCTGTCGGGTCAATCATCCCGGTCAGCGAGGTGCCGTTGGTCAGCTGTAGTGAGGTGCCGCTCTGGGCGATGATGTCAGTCACGGCATCCAGCCCGCTGAATACCAGGGTGCCGCTCTGCAGGTAGGTACCGCCAGATTGTTCAAGCACACCGCTCAGGGTCAGGGTGTTATCACCCTCTTTATAGAGCGTACCGTTACCGATAATGGCCGCGTTAACGGTATTGTCGCTGGTATCCGTGGTGATATGCAGTTCGCCGCTGTTGTTAACGTTACCGGCAAGCGTTGCGCCGTCGTTGACCTGGGTTACGCCGGTCAGCATACCGCCCTCGGCAACGCTCAGTGTACCGTTCTCGCTTACCACGGTGTTGTTGGCACTGCCATCTGCAGCAACCAATAGCAGGCCGCCACTTTCCAGCAGTACGTTTTCCGCAACACTATTGGCAATGGAGAAACTGCCAAGCGCGTTGGTGCCGGTGAGCGTGGTGTCAGTGCCCGCCATCAGCGCTGCGCCGCTATTAAGGTTGATATTGGTGACCGTTGCGCCATCTTCCAGCGCCAGTATGCCGCCGCTTTCAATCGCTGTCAGATCCGCCACGCCCCCGGCGCGAACGAACTGGGCGCCGCCTTTGCTAACCGTAGTAGCAATAGCCGTGCCGCCGAAAGTGACGCTTTGGGTGCCATTTTCGCTGACGGTTGACGAGGCAACGGTGCCGCCCTGATTGACCACCTGATCGCCCACTACCCTGTTGTCGATAACGATCGCGCCATCATTAACGTTCTGGATCCCGCCCTCACGGATGAGGGTGGAGATGACCGTCCCGCCACTGCTTACGTTCTGGGTGCCGCCATCGTTAATGGTGGTGCTGATGGAGGTCCCACCGTTAAGCACATTCTGGATCCCGCCGGCCTGGATGACAGCAAGCACCGATGAACCTCCGCTGTAAATATTCTGGATGCCGCGCTCGTAGATCGCGGTGCGAGTTGCGGTCCCGCCCCGGTAGATATTCTGCACACCGTTCGCGGAAAGGTCGGTATCAACCGCACTGCCGCGAACATTCTGCTGGCTGGAGTTGATCATCGAGGTTTTCACTGCCGTTGCACCCGCCGCGATATTCTGCACCGCAAAATTATCCATCAGGGTGTTTTCCGCACGCCCACCGCTGTACAGGTTCTGAATACTGTTGCGGTTACGGGTATCGGTCACTACGGCACCGTCGTAAATCCCCTGCACCGCACCGTCGCTGAGCACGGTAGAGGTCGCTGAACCCCCGTCATAGATACGCTGTTCTGCATTGGTGATTTCCGACCCGGTGGTCGTGCCGAAGACCTCCTGAATGCCACCATCAATCACCACAGAGACTTCAGCATTGGCGTTTTTGTTAATCACCTGACGTCCGCCGTTTTTCACGATGCTGACAATCGACGTTCCATCAACCACTTGCAAGCCGCCATCGACAAAGGTGAAGTCAGTGACGCCGCCGGAGGCAACGTTTTGTCTGCCACCAGTGGAGATGGTCCCACCGTAGGTGTAACCGCCCGAGTTAACGTTCTGCACACCTCCCTTCTCGACGCGTGTTTCATAGGCCTGCCCGCCGCTGCCGATATTCTGCGTACCGCCCAGCAGGCGCGCAGCAAAGGATTTTGCGCCGTTATTGATGTGCTGCTCACCGCCGTTCAACACGGTGGAGATCGCCACTGCGGCGTTGCTGAGGATCTGCGTTCCGCCAGCGTTAATGACGCTCTGGCGTGACCAGCCGTACGGGTCAACGATTTGCAGGCCACCGTTATTAATCACCGCGTCGAACGATTGCCCGTCGACTCGCTGTACGCCACCGCTGTTAATCAGCGTGCCGCTGGCCTGACCGCTCTTGGTTACCAGTTGTACCCCGCCGTCGCTGATGCTGGTGCCAGACGCAGCGCCTTCTACCAGTTGGGTACCACCGCCAAACACCGTGCCGTCAGACGCCGCACCGCCGGCGGAAACGTGCTGCACCCCACCGTTATTCACGATCGAGCCCGCTGCGAGGCCGCCGTAGTTGACGAGTTGCAGACCGCCGTCATTCACCACTGAGGAAATGGCCGTGCCGTCTACGCTCTGTACGCCACCGCTGTTGATATGGGTTTCGGTGGTTTTACCGCTCGCGGTCACCAACTGCATACCACCATTATTCAGACTGGCACCGGAGGCAGTACCTTCTACCACCTGCTTGCCGCCACCGAAGATGGTGCCGTCAGATGCCGCGCCGCCGAGGCTGATGTGCTGCAGACCGCCGCTGTTCACTGTGGTGCCTGCCGCCAGGCCACCTTGATTCACCAGTTGGGTGCCACCGTTGCGCACCACCGCCGACGTCGCGTTGCCATCGACGCTCTGCACACCGCCGCTGTTGATCAGGGTGCCGGTCGCTTTCCCGCTGGTGGTAACGATTTGATAGGCGCCATCATTCAGGCTGGTACCCGCCGCCGTGCCCGCCACCACCTGTTTTCCGCCGCCGAAGATGGTGCCCCCAGCCGCCGCAGCGCCGAGATTGATGTGCTGCAGGCCGCCGCTGTTGACCGTGGTATCTGTCGCCAGGCCACCTTTATTCACTAGTTGGGTGCCGCCGTTGCGTACCACCGATGAGGTGGCATCGCCATCCACGCTCTGAACACCGCCGCTGTTGATGATGGTGTTGGTGGTTTTGCCGGTAGCCTGCACAATCTGCAGACCGCCATCGCTGATGCTGGTTCCGGACGCGGTTCCTGCTACCAGTTGTTTACCGCCACCGAAGATGGTGCCATCAGAGGCCGCGCCGCCAAGGTTGATGTGCTGCAAACCACCGCTGTTGATGATGGAGCCAGCGGCCAGCCCACCGCTGTTCACCAGTTGCACGCCGCCGTTATTCACGACAGCAGAGGTTGCCGAACCATCCACACGCTGCAGACCACCGCTGTTGATAAGCGCCCCTGTAGCAAGACCGCCCACCTGGACGTGCTGAATGCCGCCGTCGCCGATGACCGTGTCGCCCGCCAGCCCGGCTACCAGTTGCGTTCCGCCCAGCAGCGTCGTTTTGGAAGCCGCACCGTTGGCACGCACAATCTGTACGCCATCTTTATCGACGCGAGTGTTGTTCGCATGACCGCCGCTGCGGATCAACTGTTTGCCACCGGTATAGACGACAGTGCCATTAGCCGTGCCGTCAACATCCTGGAAACCGCCGTCATAGATTTTGCTGTCCGTCGTTTTCCCGGTAACGTGAACCTGCTGCACACCGCCTGAGTCCACACGGGTGTTGGAAGCCGTACCCTCAACAATCTGGGTGCCGCCATACAGCAGCGCATCTGAGGCTGCGCCACCTTCGTTGATGTGCTGCAGACCACCGGCGTTAACCAGCGAGCCCGCGGCAAGCGCGCCGGAGTGGATCAGTTGAACACCGCTATCATTGACCACGGCGGAGATCGCCGTGCCGTCTACCGCCTGCGTGCCGCCGCTGTTGATAATAGTATCGGTGGCTTTACCGGTAGCCTGGACAAGCTGGTAAGCGCCGTCGTTGATGCTGGTACCGGAGGCCGTGCCGGCAACAACTTGCCGACCGCCGCCAAACACCGTGGTGTCGGACGCGGCGCCGCCTTCATTGATGTGCTGCAGACCGCCGCTGTTAACGGTAGCGTTATCTGCCAGCCCACCACGGTTCACCAGTTGGGTGCCGCCGTCATAAATAACCGATGAGGTGGCTGTACCGTCCACGCGCTGCAGGCCGCCATCGTTGATCAGCGACCCGGTGGCGCTGCCGCCCACCTGCACGTGTTGTACGCCGCCTGCACCGATAATGGTGTCTGCCGCCACGCCCGCCAGTTGCTGAATACCGCCCAACAGCGTGGTGAAAGCGGTTGACCCGCCTGAGAGCACATTTTGAATACCACCGCTGTTGATCACCGCGCTGGTGGCGGCACCGCCGCTGCGGACTTTTTGCAGACCACCGTCATTCACTTCTGCTGAGAACGAGACGCCATCGACATCTTGTTCGCCGCCAGCGTTAACTACCGCATCACTGCTCATGCCACTGGCGTGAATCTGTTGCAGCCCGCCGTTATTGATGACGGTGCCAGAGGCTGCGCCTTCCACCAGTTGTGTGCCGCCGAGCAAAATGGCATCGGATGCCGCACCGCCTTCGCTAATATGCTGCAGCCCACCGGTGTTCACCACGCCGCCTGTCGCCAGTCCGCCGCGATTAATCTGCTGTGTACCGCCAGTATTGACGATTGAGGAGATGGCCTGGCCGTCTACAGTTTGCGTGCCACGATTGTTGATGATGGTACCGGTCGATTTACCAGTTTGCTGCACCAGCTGCGCACCGCCATCGTTGACGCTGGTGCCGGATGCGGTCCCCGCGACCACCTGGGTGCCGCCGCCAAACACTACGCCGTCGGAGGCTGCCCCGCCCTGATTGATATGCTGAACCCCACCGCTGTTCACGGCGGTGCCCGCCGCCAGCGCGCCGCTATGCACCAGTTGGGTACCGCCGCTGTTGACAACTGCGGAGATAGCGGTGCCGTCTACGGTCTGCGTACCGCGGTTGTTGATGATAGTGCCGGTCGCTTTGCCGGTTTGCTGAACCAGCTGTGCGCCACCGTCGTTGAGGTGAGCACCGGATACCGTGCCGGCCACGACTTGCCTGCCGCCGCCAAAGATGGCGGTGTCGGCAGCGGAACCGCCGACGTTAACGTGCTGGACACCGCCGCTGTTGACCGTTGCGTCCTGAGAAAAACCACCACTGTTGATGAGCTGAATGCCGCCAGCGTTAATGACGCCCTGCGCTGAACTGCCGTTAACGGCTTGCACGCCGCCATTGTTAATAATCGTCTGGCTTGCCACCCCGCTCTGCAGCACCGTTTGCACACCGCCAGCACCGACAACGGTGCCATTAGCCATACCGGCGACCGCCTGCTTGCCGCCGCTGTTAAGCTGCGAACCCGTTGCTGTCCCGTCTACTTCAACAATTTGAGTCCCGTCAGTGACAACGGTCCCGGTCGTCTGGCCGTTCTGACGCACAATCTGCGAGCCGCCATTCTGAACGCGGGTATCCACCGTCTGGCCACCCGCCACTATCTGGATGCCGCGGTTGCCGATAGTGTGGTTGGTAGTTAACCCACCGGTGCGTACGTTCTGTACGCCCTCCTGTACTACCTCATCCCGAGTCGATCCGGTGACATCCTCGGTGAACGCCATCGCCCCGCTGCTAGCAAACATGCCGCCCACCGCCGCTGCGATTAACACCGCGCCGCTTGCACGCTTGCCTTTCGCCCGGGTCAGTTCTGAAACCACCACAAACGCCCGCTGAACGTCATTCCACACCAGCCGGTAACTGCAGTTAAGACTCTTCTTCATTTAAATGTCCTCGAAACCCGTCTCTCATCCGTCAGGCGGCGTGTTGATCGGGGTCTGCCAATGCTGTTGTTTTGATGCCAAAGGGATTGCTTTGCAGGGCAATCAGCCGACGAAGATGGCCGATGACCTGCTTGCCAGTGATAAAACGAGTGCATTCGTACTGGCGTTCCGTGCCTTTGTGGCGCGGACACCAGAAATAGTCCTGATGATCAAAATTAAGCCGCACGTCATCCCAGCAGCCGTTGCAGACATGCGTGTTGATGACGCGCCAGGGTGTATGAAATTCGCTGTTCGGCAGGCTGAATCCACTGATTAGCACCACCGGAATACGACAGCCCCACGCAAGCCAGGAGAGACCACTGCCGAGGCCGATAAAAAATTCGGCGTGCTCCAGCAGCGCTACGCGGTCAGCGAGGGGCAGATCGCCGGTGAAATCTTCGGCGCCGTGGGGGATTTTGTTCCAAATGTAACCGCGGCCTACCACGCGCTCTTTGTCGATACACAACACGCGGTAACCCTGCTCTTTGAGATAGTCGATCACTTCATGCCAGCCGCTGCCGTTGTTCCAGAATTTGGCCTGACTGGTGGACTGAGTCGCAATGCAGACGTAGGGTTCGGCGATACGACGTGGGCTGCGCTGGCGCAGATCCGGAACAATTTCCGTAGGGTCGACGCCGAGAATATGCCCGGCACTGCGGTGCAGACCAACGGCTCGAAAATCAAATGGCTGTTTGTTGAGATCGCCATGAAAAAACAGCCCGACGCGCCAACTGGCATAGGGCGGCTCGCTCACGCCCGGCCCGGCCTGCCAGGCTTCAGGGGTAAAGCAATTGAGCTGCGGATAGACAGGCTTAAAAAGATCGACGATGGGCTGTGCCATGGTGCAATCAACGTTGCACTGGTATGTCTGTCGAAAGCGTTCGGCGTAGGGTAGCCAGCCAATGAGGTCACCCAGCGTACCGCAGGGAAATGAAACCAGTACCTTTTTGCCGCGCATGTCCAGAACGTGATCCAGCACGGGTTCCGACTGAACACCGTCCCAGACCCGCAGACGAAACCGCACGTAATACTTTTTTGTGCTGATCACCCAGCCCTGCGCGACATCGTCGGAAAACAGAATATTTCCCGTTTCTTCATCGCTTATTTCTACCCGCCAGTTGCCGGGCGGCAACAGTAACCGGGCGCCGTCATTAAAATCATACAGGATACCCATTGGCCCCTGCTGAGTAGGAATTTCTGGCGGTGAAATAAAAGCATATCCATGACCAACCACTGCGGAAGTCGTCATCGCCTAACCTTAATCATGAGTAAACGCATTAAATAAGGCTGGTAGTAAATAATAAGCGGGCACCAGCCGACCTCCGGATGCAATAATCCGGAGTGAATGTCTTTATAAATTTATTGAGTCTCGTTAAGAGTCGATTAATGGTAGTAATAAGGAGATTTATTGCAAATTCTTTCTAAAGCTTAAGATCTCTATATATCAATAACTTAGTTTTTGAACATTTTTAAGCCCGATCTCAATAACATCGAAAAAACAACCACTTACCACTCATCAAAAGCAAGAAATTTAGGATTATCCTTAAAGCAAATTTAGTGCGAAAAAGTGACAATCACTGGAAATATGAAATATATCCTCGCCTCTCTGGATGGCATTATGAAGATATATCCGCCTCGCTAAGATCAGAATGTAGAGCAAAACAAAATCGCCTCATCTGTTATTTTACAAGCAAGCCGAAGCGCTCTCTTTTATTTAATTCAGGACTGACAACCTTCATATAAAATAACAAACGGAACAATCCGATTGATTATTTTTAAGTCACCATAAAAGCGAGAATATATAAACCCGGCTGTAGCCGAAAATAACGTTGCCTCAAACGTTGCCTAAAAAGGGGGAAAACTGATATCAACGCAATGGCCAGGCCCTATGCCGTCTCGCTCACGCAACGGTTGCGCAATTTTGTGATAACGGTTACACAACAAAAGGAGGATGACGATAATTTCGTATTTTGAAACAGCGTTTTTAATTCCTTTCTGTCTACGTGGACGCTATAATGCCGCCATCCTAATTTGAATGGATTCAGCTGATTGAACTGTAAAACAAATAACTCACATCAATTTTTCCCCGATCTGGCTGAATCTCAGGCACACATTACTCTGCACGCTTTTTTGATGTCACCTATCCTTAGTCTGTGGCATCGCTCTTTTCGCAACACAGGTTTGACTCCGGAGCCGTGCGCTACCCGGAGCGTGATTTCCATATCCTTCTCAACTCAAACTTAAAGACCAGAACTGTCATGAAAAAGACCAAAATTGTTTGCACCATCGGTCCAAAAACCGAATCCGAAGAGATGCTGGCGAAGATGCTAGACGCGGGCATGAACGTCATGCGTTTGAACTTCTCTCACGGTGATTATGCTGAGCACGGCCAGCGCATCCAGAATCTGCGCAACGTGATGAGCAAAACCGGGAAAAAAGCGGCAATCCTGCTGGACACCAAAGGCCCTGAAATCCGCACCATTAAACTGGAAGGCGGCAATGATGTTTCTCTGAAAGCCGGCCAGACCTTCACCTTCACCACCGACAAATCTGTCGTCGGCAACGCCGATACCGTCGCCGTCACCTATGAAGGCTTCACCAGCGACCTGAGCGTCGGCAACACCGTACTGGTTGACGATGGTCTGATCGGTATGGAAGTGACTGCCATAGAAGGCAACAAAGTTATCTGTAAAGTGCTGAACAACGGCGATCTTGGCGAAAACAAAGGCGTAAACCTGCCTGGCGTTTCCATCGCCCTGCCAGCGCTGGCTGAAAAAGACAAACAAGATTTGATTTTCGGCTGCGAACAAGGCGTTGACTTCGTTGCAGCATCCTTTATTCGTAAACGTTCCGACGTAGTCGAAATTCGCGAACACCTGAAAGCACACGGTGGCGAGCACATTCAGATCATCTCCAAAATTGAAAACCAGGAAGGCCTGAACAACTTCGACGAAATTCTCGAAGCCTCCGACGGCATCATGGTTGCCCGTGGCGATCTGGGTGTTGAAATCCCGGTTGAAGAAGTAATCTTCGCCCAGAAGATGATGATCGAAAAATGTATCCGCGCGCGCAAAGTGGTGATCACTGCTACCCAGATGCTGGACTCAATGATCAAAAACCCGCGTCCGACCCGCGCAGAAGCTGGCGACGTGGCGAACGCCATCCTTGACGGTACCGATGCCGTGATGCTGTCTGGTGAGTCTGCAAAAGGTAAATATCCGCTGGAAGCCGTTTCTATCATGGCGACCATCTGCGAACGCACCGACCGCGTGATGACCAGCCGTCTGGACTTCAACAACGACAGCCGTAAACTGCGCATCACCGAAGCGGTGTGCCGTGGCGCGGTTGAAACGGCTGAAAAACTGGAAGCACCGCTGATTGTCGTTGCAACCCAGGGCGGTAAATCTGCACGTGCCGTGCGCAAATACTTCCCGGATGCCACCATTCTGGCCCTGACCACTAACGAAGTGACCGCACGTCAGTTAGTGCTGAGCAAAGGCGTTGTCGCGCAGCTGGTGAAAGAGATCTCCTCTACCGATGATTTCTACCGTCTGGGTAAAGAGGTAGCGCTGGAAAGCGGTCTGGCAGCCAAAGGCGACGTGGTCGTTATGGTTTCCGGCGCGCTGGTTCCGAGCGGTACCACCAACACGGCGTCTGTCCACGTTCTGTAATAAAACCGGACATTCATCGTTGATAAAAAAAGCGCCCTTGTGGCGCTTTTTTTATATTCTGAATACCGCCATAAATAAAAAAGCAAATAGGCTTTCACTATTTAATCGCGACATTATCTAAGATGAATCCGATGAGATTGTGCTGTTTTAACAGACGTTTTTTAACTTTTTTCTAAAAGTCGGTGCTTCTTTGAGCGAACGATCAAATTTAAGTGGATTCCCATCAAAAAAATATTCTCAACCTAAAAAACTTTGTGTAATACTTGTAACGCTACATGGAGATTAACTCAATCTAGAGGGTATTAATAATGAATCGTACTAAACTGGTACTGGGCGCGGTAATCCTGGGTTCTACTCTGCTGGCTGGTTGCTCCAGCAACGCTAAAATCGATCAGCTGTCTTCTGACGTTCAGACTCTGAACGCTAAAGTTGACCAGCTGAGCAACGACGTGAACGCAATCCGTTCCGACGTTCAGGCTGCTAAAGACGACGCAGCTCGCGCTAACCAGCGTCTGGACAACCAGGCTCATTCTTACCGTAAGTAAGAGTACCTGTGATGAAATGGCGCACATTGTGCGCCATTTTTTTTGCCTGCTATTTACCCGCCCCGTTGTGTCCCCGTCTGCTGATCTGTTGCCGTATCTGTTGCCATTTTATCGTCGCTGTTTTGCGCTGAAACTACGCTCTCCGTCACTGACGCGGATTTCCCTGCCGGAATGGCCACCGGGTAACCGGCACGACGATTCAGCGCTTTAGTAACCCACTGCCTGTCGCCGCCGGACTGATCGATCAATGTCGCCAGCGTGGCGGAAATCGCGATAGGCGAACGTTGCGTGTCCTCTTCAACGGTTTGCGACAACGGACGATGCACTTCAATATAGTGCCGGCCATCCGGTTCGACTGCATATTTCACCGGTTCATTGATAATAGCGACCCGCGTACCCGCTGCAACCTGCGCAAAAAGCGCCTGAATATCTGGTGCGCTCATACGGATACAGCCAGAACTGACGCGCAATCCTACGCTATCCTGCGCATTGGTGCCGTGGATAAGATATTCACCCTGCCCCATCCCCAGGCGCAGCGCAAAGCGCCCCAGCGGGTTATTCGGCCCTGCTGGCACCACGGGCGGGAGTTCAATGCCCCGCTCCAGTGAGCGTGCCCGAATGCCCGCGGTGGGTGTCCAGGTCGGATTGGGGATTTTCTGGCTAATGCGGGTCACCGAAACCGGCGTTTCCAGCCCCTGTTGACCAATACCGATAGGATAGACCTGCACACTGTTTTTACCCGGCGGGAAGTAGTAAAGCCGCAGCTCTGCGAGGTTCACCACAATCCCCTCGCGCGGCGTATCCGGCAACAGCAATTGCGAAGGAATGGTAACGACCGTACCCGGGCGCGGCACGGGCGCGATAGTGTCGTTGGCTTCCAGAATCAACATCGCGGCCGTATCAAAGTGCCGGGCAATGGCCTGTAAATTTTTATCGCTGGCTTGCACGGTGTACGTCTGGTTCTGACCAAGGAGACGGCTGCTATCCGCTGGCAATGAGTACTCCGCCGCACAGGCCAGTTGGGTTGCGCTAACCGCGCCGAAAAAGCACAGAGAAAGAAGAGAGACGCGTTTCATGTGTAGTTCCTGTATTCACTGGCAAGCCACCAGAATGCTGAAAGCCCATGCGAGGTGAATATCACCTCGCATCACAGGATGGAAGCTGTTTTTAGAGTTTAGCTAATGTTTGCAGCTTTGTTGCGGATAGCGCGGATCATGGCTTCAAGCCCTTGCGAGCGGGAGGGGGTGAGATGTTGCGTTAACGACATCTGTTCAAACCATGGGCGTACATCAAACGCGACAATATCCTGCGCAGTCATCTGCTGATACAGCACAAAGACAATCGCAATAAGTCCTTTGACTATCGCGGCATCACTATCACCGGCCAGTTCAATGACCCCGGCCTCGTTGCGATGCATGACAATCCACACCTGGCTCTGGCAACCCTGAATAAGGTTCTGAGAGTTATGATCTTCGTCGCTTAAGGCCGGCAGTCGCTGACCGAGTTCAATAATATAAAGATACTTTCCTTCCCAGTTGGCACAACGGCCAAAATTGCGCAGCAATTTCTCTTTATCCGGTAATACCGCCATGTTCGCCTCTTAAGTTAGCCCAGTAACTGATGAATACGTTTCAGGCCTGCTACCAGACGATCCACCTCTTCTTCCGTATTGTACATAACGAGTGACGCACGGCACATGGCGGGCACATTGTAGAATGCCATCAGCGGCATGGCGCAGTGATGCCCGGTACGCACCGCAATGCCGTAATTATCCAGGAAGCTGCCAACGTCGTAAGCGTGGTGCTTACCCAAATTAAAAGCAATGACTCCCTGGCGTTGTGCCGGGCCATACAGCGTGAGATCCGGCACATCCGCCAGCGATGTTAAGGCATAGTGCATTAACGTTTGCTCATACTCACCAATCGCGTCTAGCCCCAGCGCCGTTACATAATCAAGGGCCGCCCCCAGTCCGATGATCCCGCCAGTATTGGGCGTGCCTGCTTCAAAACGCCATGGTGCTTTTGCCCAGGTCGTGCCTTCGGTCAGGCTAACTGTGGCGATCATGGCGCCGCCGCCTTCCCACGGTGGCATATCATTGAGGATCGCCTCTTTGACATACAGCACACCAATGCCCGTTGGGCCATAGAGCTTATGACCCGAAAAGACATAAAAATCACAATCCAGCGCCTGTACATCGACAGGATGATGCATTACCGCCTGCGCGCCATCCACCAGCACTTTCGCCCCGAACTGATGCGCAGCGGCAATGATCTCCGCCACCGGGTTTTCGGTACCGAGCACGTTAGACACATGCGTAACCGCCAGTAAGCGGGTGCGCTCGTCAAGCAATGTCGGCAGCACTTCCAGTTGTAATGTGCCATCCTGGTTCAGCGGGAGCACGCGTAACTGCGCGCCCACCCGCTCACACAGCATTTGCCATGGCACAATATTGGCGTGGTGCTCCATCGCGGTAATGATGATGTTATCCCCCGCGCGAACCTGGCTGTTCCCCCAGCTGTTCGCTACCAGGTTGATGCCCTCAGTCGTGCCACGCACAAACACCAGTTCTTCCGGCAAGCGGGCATTGAGAAATGCCGCCGCCTGCACACGAATATTCTCCATACGCTGTGTGGCTTCAGCGCTCAGGGTGTGAATGCCGCGGTGGACTGCCGCATAGCCGTGGCGGAAAAACTCCGCTTCCGCGTCAATGACCTGATTCGGTTTTTGCGCGCTGGCGGCACTGTCAAGATACGCCAGCGGCAATCCGTTCACTTCACGCTGCAGCACCGGGAAATCGGCACGCACGTTGTTAACGGGAAAACTCATGCTACGCCCCCTGCAAGGCGCTGGCTGATACGCGCCAGCACCTGTTGTTTCAGCGCTTCGTCGCGGATAGCTTCTGTCAGCTCTGCGGCAAAGGCATGGATAATCATTTGCTGCGCCGCCTGCTGATCAATACCGCGCGAGCGCAGGTAAAACATCTGCTCATCGTCAATTCGGCCAATGGTGGCACCGTGGCTGCATTTCACGTCGTCGGCGTAAATTTCCAGTTGTGGCTTGGTGTCCACTTCCGCCAGACGCCCAAGCAGCAAGTTGTTGTTGGTCATCTGCCCATCGGTTTTAATGGCGTGCTGTGCCACATTTATCAGGCCGTTAAACACTGCCCGGCCTTTATCGCTGACAATGGTTTTATGTAACTGGCGGCTGTTACAGTAGCCTTTGTTGTGCTCCAGCCAGGTGCGGGTGTCGCAGACTTCCGTTTTCACCGGCATTGCCAGGCTATTGATATTGAGTTGCGTGTTTTCGCCATTCAGTTGCGTACTGGTGTTATGGCGCAACACCGCGCCCCCCAGCAGAAAACTGTGGCTCTCTGCAGAACCGTCATCCGTCAGCCAGATATCGTTGTGCGCAAAGTGGTAACTCACCGGGTTTTCAAACGCCAGTTTGACGTGGTGCAAGTGCGCATTGGCCGCAACGTTCATTGTCAGGCGCGAACCGGTAAAATGCGGCTGCGCGTTGAGGCTGACATAGTGCTCATAGATTGTCGCCTCCGCACCCTGCGCCAGTTCCAGATGGTGGCGATAGTGCGCGGTGTTCATCTCCTCACCCGCCACGCCCTGAGTGATATGCATTAAGAGCAACGGCTTAGAAGGCCGTTGATCACGTGCCACCTTAATCCAGGTCACGCCCTGCGCCAGGCTTTCCGTTAAATGCAGGAACACTTCTGGCTGTACCGGTGCAGGCAAATTCTGCCGCGCATCCACAAACGACACGTCGAAACCGGAACCAGCAGTATCATCACTTAAGGCGGCGTTAAACTCACCATCGATAAACACCAGCCGTATGGCCTCCACCGGCAAGGCCAGTGCTGCAAGCTGTTGCGCGTTGACGGGGGCCGTCGTCGCCACAAACTGGCTGTTCAGCAAGCCATCAAGCGGCGTGTATTTCCAGTTTTCCTGTTTGCGCGTCGGTAGCCCCAGTCGCAGCAGCTGTTGCAGGTGTTGCTGCGCGATGTCGGAGCGGGTACCGCCCTGCTTTTCAAACAGGTGATGCCACTGCTGCAGTGCGTTACTGCTGTTCGGTAAGCCAGCCATAGCCCTGCTCCTCCAGTTGCTTAACCAGGGTGAAGTCGCCCGATTTCACAATGCGCCCCTGATACAACACATGCACAAAGTCGGGTTTGATGTAATCAAGGATCCGCTGGTAGTGCGTAACGATAATAAAAGCCCGCTTCTCATCGCGTAGCGCATTTACGCCGTCGGCAACAATTTTCAGCGCATCAATATCCAGCCCCGAGTCGGTTTCATCCAGAATGCACAGATCCGGCTCCAGTACCGCCATTTGCAGAATGTCATTGCGCTTCTTCTCACCGCCAGAGAAACCCACGTTTACCGAGCGGGTTAACAAATCTTCCGGCATTTTCAGCAGCTTAATTTTGTCTTCCATAAGATCCTGAAAGTCAAAACGATCCAGGGCCTCTTCGCCGCGATATTTACGCACCGCATTGAGCGCCGTTTGCAGGAAAAACTGGTTGCTGACGCCGGGGATCTCGACCGGATATTGAAAAGCCATAAACACGCCTTCGCCTGCCCGGTCTTCCGGTGAAAGCGCAAGCAGATCTTTGCCTTTAAACGCCACGCTGCCGCTAACAACTTCATAATCTTCACGCCCGGCCAGCGTTGCCGAAAGCGTGCTCTTGCCGGAGCCATTCGGCCCCATGATGGCATGCACTTCCCCAGGGCGAACCTCCAGACTCAGACCACGCAGGATCTCTTTATCTTCAACACTCACCTGCAAATCTTTAATACTTAACATTTATTGTCCCTTAATCCTTAACCGACGCTGTGTTCAAGGCTGATAGCCAGCAATTTTTGCGCTTCGACGGCAAACTCCAGCGGCAGCTCAGAGAACACGTCTTTACAGAAGCCGTTAACAATCATTGAGATCGCGTCATCTTCGCTGATGCCACGTTGCAGGCAGTAGAACAGTTGATCTTCACCAATACGTGATGTGGTCGCTTCGTGCTCCAGCTGCGCGCTATTATTGCGGCACTCAACATAAGGGAACGTATGTGCGCCGCTGTCGGGGCCAATCAGCATGGAGTCACACTGGGTAAAATTACGGGCATTGGTGGCCGTCGGCATGATTTTCACCAGGCCGCGATAACTGTTCTGGCTGTGTCCGGCCGAGATCCCTTTCGAAATAATCGTCGATTTGGTGTTTTTACCGATGTGGATCATTTTGGTGCCGGTGTCGGCCTGCTGATGTCCACTGGTCAGCGCTACGGAGAAGAACTCGCCAATCGAGTTATCACCACGCAGAATGCAGCTCGGGTATTTCCAGGTAATGGCCGAACCGGTTTCAGACTGCGTCCACGACATCTTGCTGTTGTCGCCCTCACACAGCGCGCGCTTAGTCACAAAGTTGAGGATACCGCCGGTGTTATTGTCACCTGGGAACCAGTTTTGCACCGTTGAGTACTTCACTTCGGCATCTTTGTGGATAATCACTTCCACCACCGCCGCGTGCAGTTGGTAACTGTCGCGCACCGGCGCAGAGCAGCCTTCGATATAACTGACGTAGCTGCCTTCATCGGCCACAAGGATGGTACGTTCGAACTGGCCCGTTTTTTCTGCATTAATGCGAAAATAGGTCGACAGCTCCATTGGGCAGCGCACCCCTTTCGGGATGTAGATAAAGGTACCGTCCGAGGCCACTGCTGCATTCAGCGCCGCGAAGAAGTTGTCGTTTGAGGGCACGACCGTGCCAAGGTATTTCTTTACCAGGTCCGGATGATCGTGGATCGCCTCGCCAAAGGAGCAAAAGATAATCCCCTGTTCCGACAGTTTTTCACGGTAGGTGGTTGCCACCGAAACGGAGTCAAAAATGGCGTCTACCGCCACTTCTTTCCCTTCGCGAACCGGTACACCCAACTGGTTAAACGCTTCTTCCACTTCTTCGGTTAACCAGGCGTTGGCATTCGTCTGCTGAACGGCGCCGGGTTGCGAAGCACAGGTGTCATCGCAGTTGCCACACGACGGGGCCGAGTAGTAGCTGTAATCCTGGTAATCCAGTTTGTCGTAGTGGGCTTTCAGCCAGTGCGGCTCTTCCATCTCCAGCCAGGCGTGGAACGCGTTCAGGCGAAATTCGAGCATCCACTCCGGCTCGTTACGCTTGGCCGAGATCGCCCGCACAACCTCTTCGTTGATGCCTTTGGCCAGCTCATCGGTCGTCAGGCGGGTGAAAAAACCCTCTTTGTAGTTGAGGTTGCCGCCGGTCCAGATTTTGACATCATCTGTTGCTTCAGTATTACGAGACATAGTACCGCCTATACCCCAAAACTTTCGCCGCAGCCGCATTCGTGCTGAGCTTTTGGGTTATGAAATTTGAAGATCTGATTTAAGCCTTCGCGCACGTAGTCCACTTCGGTGCCATCGATAAACGGCATGGCCTGGAGGGGCACATAAAGACGCGCGCCGTCAGATTCATACAGCAAATCATCGGCACTGGGCTCGGTCACTGTATCGAGCACATAGCCAAACCCGGCGCAGCCGGTCTGTTTAATACCAAGCCGCACGCCAAGCACACCCGCCTGTTTCGCAGCCAGAGCACGAATATGTTCTGCAGCAGCAGGCGTCATGGTGAGCCCGCGCCATGCAAAATCTTCCGGATTAAATGATTCCATCGCTTTACCTCACATCAGCAGATCAGAAGGGCATAACGCTATGTTAGTGATAATGATTATCACTTCAACCTCTTTTCCGAAGGGTTATTCCGCCGATGCCCCTTTTTTCGGCACTTGCTATAAGCATAGACCCTGCTGAATGGCTTTACAGACAAGTGAAAAATTGTTTAATAAATTGATAAATAATGACTTTAAACGGCCAGCCATGAGCAAGCGGTTAAAAAAGAAAAGATGTATAGGCAATACCTATTTTTGAGATAGGAGTTGAAAAATTCTTTGAATCAAAAAGTTAGTCAGTAATCAAAAAGTTAGCTGCATCACAAAACCGGGAATCAAGGACATACCTCGCATCCTTACTCCGCCATTCCCGGTGCGTTAATTCAAAAACCTGGCTGGCAGAATGGGATTTTGCCTCCTTCACCGTAGGTGAGCATCTCAGCTATGATGTGGCTGATTAAAATCCGTGCCCACGCGAGGGCTCTATAGCGCAAGGAGAGTATGAGTGAAGACGCAGCTAAAAATGTCGTATTCAGATACAGGTGCAGGATTTCCCGTTTTACTGGGCCACAGCTATCTGTTTGATAAGTCTATGTGGTCGCCGCAGATTGATGCACTGGCGAGCCATTTTCGCGTAATCGCCAGCGATTTATGGGGTCATGGCGAATCACCCGCCCTGCCCGAATCGGTCTCATCGATGGCGGATATCGCCCGCGATCATCTGGCATTAATGGATTCGCTGGGTATTGAGCAGTTCGCGGTGGTCGGCTTATCCGTTGGCGGCATGTGGGGTGCCGAACTGGCAGCCGCGGCACCTGAAAGGGTCAGAGCGTTGATGCTATTCGATACGTTCATCGGCGATGAAACGCAGGCAGCGAGAGATCAATACTTCATGATGCTCAATGCAATCAACGTCACCGGGGCTATACCGGCACCGATGCTGGAGTATGTGGTCGCACAGTTTTACTCCAGATACGCTGCCCAGGAAGATGTTCAGCACCTGCACAGCGCCCTGGCGTCGCTCAGCGCAGAACAGCTGCGTAACAGTATTGTTCCCCTCGGCAAACTCATTTTTGGTCGCCCAAACCGCCTGCCCGTACTGGAAAATATTACCTGTCCTGTTCATGTCGCCACCGGCGCGCTCGACCTTCCACGTCCGGCAACGGAAGGCCGTTTAATGGCCGATAAACTTGGCTGCGACTTTACGCTGATCCCGAATGCTGCGCATATCAGTAACCGCGAAAACCCGGAAAGAGTCACGCAACTGATTGTCGATTTCCTCAAACAGTACGGGTAATACACCACGCGTGATCACGGCCTTAAAGTTTAACCACTTTCAGGCCGTAATCTGCCGGGTTAACAATGTCCTCCAGCGCGCCCATCTGGGTTAATGCCTCTTTCGACACGACGCAATGGATCGTGCTCTCCGGGAAACGCAAATTCTTCACGATGTGCACCACCTCCGGCTTCCCTTTGCTGTCGATATCACTGATCCAGCCAAGAAAACCGCCGGCGTATTTCGCCAGGCTGCCGATCGGGTAAAAACCGTAAATTTGCAGATACTCGACAATCACTTCGCGATCCCAAACGTGATCGGCCTGGTAAATGTTACGGCAGGCGACCAGCGGCGTGAGCGGTGGCTCGCCATTGCGGGCATGCGTCTGTTTATTGATTGCTTTGATAACCGACAAACGCCGTGCCAGCGCGGAAAGTTGCGCCCCGCGTTTACCAGCAGGATAACCTGAGCCATCGAGCCGTTCGTTGGCATTTTCAATCACATCGCGGCAGGTCAGCCCCGGCGTCCACCCCAGCGCACGTAAACGGTTCAGCAATGTAACAACATGGGTTCGCAGAAGCGCTTTCTGCTGCGCATTCATGTTGATTTTCAGGGAAGGCAACGCGGCGCTGACCAGAAGCGGTTTACCCAGTGTATGCATGATGGCACCTAGCGTGGCCTCACGCAGTTGCGGATCGCGCGGGTCACGAAGACGCAGCATATCAGCCAGTCTGGCTGCAACCTGGATGGCATGCCGTACCCATTCTGGCTCGTCGCGCAGGCAGGAAAGTGCATACAGCAGTACCTTGCGATCCTGCTGTTGCAGATAAAGCAACGTATCGACGCAGTCATAAAAGATATCAACCGGTAAACGGTTACGCGTTTTCATGTACATCAGCGCCACCTGCAGGCGGTGCGCCACTTTCATCACGCCTTGCTCCATTGGCGTCTGGCGCGCGCGTTTCTCGCGCTCCTGCATTTCACGCTGCCGGGCTTTACGTTCACCCTGCCCTGGAATAAACAGCGGCGATTCGTAGACCATCATGCCGCGGATCCCTGTCCGGTACGCGGCCTCCCTTTCCGCCTCATTCACATAGCGGAATAACGACTGGGACTGGGATGAGGTCAGGTCGACAAATTGGATCCCGATTGCGGCATAACCGTTATTACCAAACGGGCGGATATGGCGAATAGCGCCCTGCGCGTCAAAACGTTCTCCGTCAGGAAACTCCAGCGTTATGCCTGAAATAGTCTGCCCAACTTCCAGAGCAATACTCTCGAACAGGTCAATCTCGACCATGCAGCCGCCAACGGATAAATTGCGTACCCGGCCGGGAATGGAGAGTTGCTGTGAGTAAACATCAAGGGATGCACGCGCCTGCATTCCAAGAATAAACGGAATACGTATTTCTCCACGGCTCTCTTCAACGAGGGCAGATTCCGGTAATTGGCATTCGAACCGGTAGAATTTGCTGTCTGTTTTTATGAGTCTGGCCGGGATACGGCTCAGGCTATAAGTATCGCGCTCAATATCCTCGCCGGCTTTAACCGCTTCGAGATCGAAGTTCAGACCACCCTCAAAAAGATAATTTTCGATATCCTTACCGGCGTATTCAATGTCGAGCACCATACGATTCGTTTGTTGATCGAGCGCACTGATGCCCGCAGTTAATGCATAAGGCATATCTTGCGCATAAATCGACAGCATATGCGGATGCTGAATTAACGAATGGATAACATTTCCTGGTGGGAGTGAACAGTGTTCCGCCATGCTTTATCCCTTACATGATAAATGATGTCGCCGCGGGTCAGTGGCCGCGGCCGAATCATTGTAATGCGCGCAGCGCAGATGAACCTATACGCTCCGCAACAACAAGTTATGCGGGGCAGAGATGACGCAGAAACGTCACTTTCTCATTTTTTGGCCATTCCTGCCCCGATTCTAATATCCATGATGCCTGTTTAATACTACAAAAAATAGATTAAGATTTTTCTAAATTCGAAATAAACAATTCGTACGTTAATTAGAGATAAAAAAACCAACCGTTTGATTTATGGATTGTTATTTGACGGAGGTTTGCTGGGTATATGCAAAACAAAACGATAGGATAAGCTTTAACTGACGCGCCTCAATGCCCCTCTTGCACTAAAAACAAGTAGATAAGATCCATCTCAAAATCATAACAATCAAAGGTCATCCCAAAATAAAGCTAACGAGTTTGAAATACCAGTTTTATTTATAGATTTAAGCGATCATTTTCTTAACAGTGATAGATAGAGACTATCAAAGTAAGAGTAATCGATCATTCAAAACAATTTTAACGGTTATCATTCGGCATGTAGAATCAAAAAATTATATGTTTTCAATATGCTGTATCATTTTGTGGAGATCCTTATCAGGGATAATGGAAATACAAACCTTAGAATTTACTGGCAAGAAAATGCAGATGACTGCTGAGTTTCAACCGATTATTCAGCTTTCAGGTAATAAAATCCTACGTTATGAAGTGCTTGCCAGATTTTTTAATGCCGAAGGTTTCTTAATCCCTGCGCAACAGATCACGCCTGAGTTAACGCATCCGCAGACGCTTTTTCAGGTTTGTGATTTTATTATCGCGAGTGCATGTAACTTACTTAAACTCAAATCTGCGCTGGTAATTTCCTTTAAGTTACCCGCGCAGTTGATGGGCAACATGGAATACCTGGCAGGCATTTATAAACGCAGTTTGCAGAATAATGTTGCACCTCAGAATCTGGAAATCACAATAAGCGAGAAGATCCTTAAAGCACCACTTATTAATTACGTTACATATTTAAGACAGGCTAAAGAATATGGCTTTTTATTGGCGCTGGACGAGGCCAAGCCCGGCGCAATACCCGCCAGCACTCTGTCACAGTTATCTTTTGATACGATCCACCTTGACCGCGCCATGATTGAGAATATCCATCAGGATGCTGCAACCTTTACTGCGCTACGCCGTTGCATCGGGCCGCTTATCTCTGCAGGTATTACGGTGTTCTGTACCGGCATCGCGAAGTCGGCAGATCTGCACTTTCTGCAGAAACATCCCTCGCCAGGCATTCAGGGCTATGCATTGTCCCGTCCGCTCACCTACAGTCAGTTACGTCTGCTGGAAGGACTCTGAGAACATCGGCGACAAACAGCCTGCCCATAACTGAGCAGGCCGGGAGTCACTACAATCGCAGCAGGTTGAACACCAGTAGCGGGTCTTTTGGGTTAGCCAGTTTCTGCACTTTGCCACTGTAGCGTTCACGTTCGGCAAGCAGTGTAGTTTTGATGCTGAGAATTGCGCTCTGTTCATCTGTCAGCGCTTTTTTACCCTGGTGAGTAGCGTGTTGCGATCCGGCGGAAGGTGTGGTGCTTTGCCCCGCTGAGAGCTGGGTGACGATAGTTTTTAACGTGGTGGGGGTTAACCGGCTAAAGGGCGGCGCCTTCTGCGATTTATCTTCTTTTGCGGCCTGCTTCAGGAGCGTCTGAAACGTGCCGCTTTGCAGCTCAGCCCTCGCCTTCCAGCTCCCCTTGACGACAGCAGAGCCCGTCTGTGAAGCTGGCACCCCTTTTAATGACGTATCCATGATCCTTTCCCTTAATTTGCTTGTTCCTCGCAGTGACAGAGAATACCCCTGCATAAGAAAATCAAATAGAAGGTAACCAATCATTTAGTGTGGCTATTTAGCGTATCGCCCGTTAGGGCTGCTGTACCTCATCTTTGCGGGTACAGATAATCGCCTTCTCATTCGTATGATGATTATCGGAATAGAAAAAAGCTTTTTTGCCACTGGAAAGCTGGGTAATGATATGAATAGAAACCCAGTTGCTATCGCTGTTTTGATCGTTACTGTCGGTGTACGTCAGGGTGCGCCCGCTGTACTGGTCGGAGATTTCATACGGTTTCTCCTGCGGATTGGTGTAGTGGCGGCCATTTACCGTCAATCCACCCGGATCGACAACAGCCGTATACTCATCACACAGCAGGCTGATGCCCGCCGCAGAACTACAAACAGTAAACAGGGCCAAGCAGCCGCCCGCAATCAACCTGATCATATGCATCCCGTAGCCGTTTATTGGCAAAATAATAGTACAACGCCCCAAAACGGGGCGTTCAACGTGCTGATTAATTATAAAGAGAAGGCTCGCCGACAGGTCGTGTTTTGAAGCGGCGATGGATCCATAAATATTGTTCCGGCGCGCGCAGGATTTCACGCTCAATCACCCGGTTCATATAGCTGGCCGCTGCGAATTCGTCCTGTACAGGATAATCACTCAGCGCCTGGCCAATATGCAGCGCGTAGCCTGAATTGTCTTCTTTACGCACCATGGTGACCGTCAGCATTTTCGCCCCGGAAAGGCGCGACAGAACAAAAGTACCATTGGTCGTGGCGGCATTTTGAACTGAGAAGAACGGCGCAAAAATACTGCCTTTACGACCATAATCCTGATCCGGTGCAAACCACACCGCTTCACCCTGCTTCAGTGCATTGACCAGCCCCTTGAGGTTGCGGCGATCGATCATTGACTTATTCGAGCGCATACGACCACGCGTCTGTACCCACTCCATCAGCGGGTTGTTGTGCGGACGGTAGGTTGCCATCATCGGCTGACACAACCCCATCACCCGGCCGCCGAGCTCCAGCGACATGAAGTGTACGCCCACGACCATCACCCCGCGCTGGCTAGCCTGCGCCGACTGCAAATGCTGATAGCCTTCAACGTCAAACCAGCGACGCACGCGTTGATCCGGCCAGAACCAGGCCATACCTGTTTCGATTAGCGCCATGCCGAGCGACTTGAAATTCTTTTCGATCAAAGCGTCGCGCAGTGCGCCATCCATTAGCGGAAAGCACAGCTCAAGATTACGGCGCGCTATGCGCTCGCGGCGTTTGAGAAAGGGGCGAGAAGCAAGCCCAAGGCCCGCGCCAAGGCGGGCAAGGACAGGATACGGAAGTTGCACAAGGAGCCAGAGAAACCCAAGTCCGAACCATGTGATCCAGTAACGTGGGTGTAAAAATGCGGGTTTAAATGTAGCCATCATTGTCACCAAAAAGCCGGTATTCAGTAGCGCTTAAGGAGACAATGAATCGCTTCATCAGGTCATTATGCGTTACAACACTTCACTGCGGTTTCCATGAAAGGGGTCAACCGAAGCGACACATCCAGTGCTGCGCAATATAGCACGAACGGCTAAGAACCTATGTAAAGAATAGTGAATAAAAAATGAATTTTTCTTTCCAATTACACAGGTTTGTGGCTCAGACTATGGCGGTTGTCAGCCGCGATGAACAACAGAGTCGTGACTGTTCATCGAAGATATCAATTTGCCACACCTGGTGCCGCCCGCCCGCATGCAGTGCGCGGCAAACGCCGCGAACACGCCCGCTACGCACGGAATGCAGATGGTTGGCGTTAACCTCCAGCCCTACCACTTTTTTGTCTCCTTCCGTACATAAATACCCGGCCACCGAGCCCAGCGTTTCTGCCAGCACCACAGAGGCACCACCGTGCAATAATCCAAATGGCTGATGGGTGCGATGGTCTACCGGCATCGACGCTTCAAGCGCATCATCACTGATGCGCTCAAAACGAATGTCGAGATACCCCACCATATTGCCGTCACCCATGGCATTCAGCGCTTCCAGGGTCACCGCGCGTTTCCAGATCATGCCAGTATCTCCAGTAAAGCCTGTAACGGATGACGGACGCCATTGCCTTCGATACGTTTCACCTGACTGCGACAGGAGTATCCCGTTGCCAGACAGCGACTGCGCGGCAGACGTTGCATGGCCTGGTGCCAGGAGAGTTCATAAATACCCAGTGAACTGGCATGATTTTTCACTTCATGCCCGTAGGTTCCGGCCATTCCACAACAGCCAACGCTGACGTTTTCCAGCTTCGCGCCAAAACGCGCGAAAATAGACGCCCATTGCGCTGGCGCGCCAGGCAGCGCCGTCACTTCAGTGCAGTGACCAAACAGATACCACGGCTCGCCGCTGATCGCCTGCGCGTCTCTTTCTTCCAGCGCCGCAGGTAGCCATTCATGCACCAGTTGCACATGAAAATTGCCGCGCTCATCGCCCAGAGCCAGCTTGTACTCATCCCGATAACAGAGCACCAGCGCAGGATCGACGCCTACCATCGGCATGCCAAGTTTAGCCACGCGATTGAGGAAATCGGCTGTCTTTTGCGCTGTCTTCGCAAAACGGTTCAGGAAGCCTTTAATATGCTGCGCCTTGCCGTTGGGCGAAAAAGGAAGCACAACAGGCTGGAAACCCAGTTTTTCCACCAGCCGGACAAAGTCCGCGACCACCTGCGCATCGTAATAACTGGTAAAGGGATCCTGGACCACCAGCACCGTTTTTGCTTTTTGCGCTACATCGAGTTGTTCGAGTTGCTCCAGCGTCATGTTGGCCGTTCGGTGGCCCACCATCTGGCGTTGCAGCGACGGCACCGACAGTAACGGCAAATCCACCATGCCGATGTGTTTTGCTGACAACGAACGCACCCAAGGCTGACTCATAAAAAAGTTGAAGGTCTTCGGCGCTCGCGCCATCAGCGGCGCATAGCTTTCTACCGTCGCGACCAGGTGATCGCGCATGGGGCGCAGGTAACGGCTATGGTAAAGCTGCAGAAACCGGGAGCGGAACTCCGGCACATCTATCTTAATGGGGCATTGGGTAGAACAGGCTTTGCAGGCCAGACAGCCCGACATAGCGTCTTTGACTTCATGGGAAAAATCATATTCGCCACGGCGCGCATGCCAGCTGTTGCGGGTCCGTTCAATCAGCGAACGCAGACTGGCGCGTTTTTCCGGCAACTCTTTTTCCAGTTGAACAGGATCGATTCCGCGATCCGCCAGCAGGCGCAGCCACTCCCGCACCAGCGTGGCGCGTCCTTTCGGTGAATGAATACGGTTAGCCGAAATTTTCATCGACGGGCACATCGGACTCTTCGCGTCGAAGTTAAAACACAGACCGTTACCGTTACACTCCATAGCCCCACGCCAGGAGGCACGAACGGCAATCGGGATCTGTCGATCATACGTGCCACGTTTAACATCGTCGACCTGCTTCATCGGCGCATCTATGCCTTCTGGCGGGCAAATTTTCCCAGGGTTAAGACGGTTTTGCGGATCGAACGCTGCTTTGACTTTGCGCAACTCGCCATAGAGTTGCTCGCCAAAAAATGCCGGACTGTATTCTGCCCGGAAACCTTTCCCGTGCTCGCCCCATAACAGGCCGCCATATTTTGCCGTGAGTGCAACCACCTCATCAGAGAGGGTTTTCATCAGTATCTCTTGCTGCGGATCGCACATGTCCAGTGCAGGACGCACGTGCAACACCCCGGCATCAACGTGACCGAACATCCCATAGCTCAGCCCGTGGCTGTCCAGCAGCGAGCGGAACTCAACAATATAATCGGCCAGATGCTCCGGCGGTACGCAAGTATCTTCGGCAAAGGGGATGGGTTTTGCTGCACCTTTGGCATTGCCCAGCAGCCCGACGGCTTTTTTACGCATTGCATAGATACGTTCAATACCGGCCAAATCTTCACAAATTTGCCAGCCAATCACGCCGCCTTCACCGTCCGCCATCAATGTGCTCAGACGCTCGCACAACGATTGCACCTGGCCATCAATCACGGCCTGATCATCGCCGGCAAATTCAACAATATTCAAACCCAACATTGTCTTATCCGGCACATCTGTAATCAGCTCGTTAACCGAATGCCAGACAATGTCTTCCCGCGCCAGGTTCAGTACTTTGGAATCCACCGTTTCCACCGACAACGCCCGCGCTTCCACCATAAATGGCGCATTGCGCAACGCAGAGTCAAAGGAGTCATATTTGACGTTCACCAGCCGGCGTACTTTCGGTAAAGGAGTGATATCCAGACGGGCTTCAGTAATAAAAGCCAGCGTGCCCTCGGACCCGGTCAGCACACGGGTGAGGTCAAACTCCGTCATCTCATCATTAAAGACATGACGTAAATCGTAACCGGTCAGAAAACGGTTAAGCTTCGGAAATTTATCAAGAATTAATTGGCGGTTATCGCGGCAACGTTCCAGCACCGTTTTATAGATGCGGCCAATGGCCGTGTTCGCCGCCCCGAGCGTTTCCGCCAGCGCAACCGGCATCGCCTGTGTATCCAGGATATCGCCGCCCAGCAGAACAGCGCGAACGCCCAGAACGTGGTCGGACGTTTTGCCATACACCAGCGAGCCCTGACCGGAGGCGTCGGTATTGATCATGCCACCGAGTGTCGCACGGTTGCTGGTGGAGAGTTCCGGGGCGAAGAAGAAACCGTAAGGTTTGAGGTACTGATTCAGTTGATCTTTAATGACCCCCGCCTCTACACGCACCCACCCCTCTTCCGGGTTGATCTCCATAATGCGGTTCATATAGCGGGACATATCAACAATGATGCCCTGGTTTAACGCCTGCCCGTTGGTGCCGGTACCACCACCACGCGGGGTAAACACCAGCGTGCGAAACCGCTCTTCGGCGGCAAGGCGGGTAATGAGGACAACGTCTGACGTTGAACGAGGGAAAACGACAGCATCGGGTAATAACTGGTAAATACTGTTATCTGTCGCCATTGTCAGCCTGTCGGCGTAACTGGTGGCGGTATCACCTGTAAAACCTTGTTGCTCCAAAGCCTGCAAAAAATTCAGCACCAGCTGAACGACGCCGGGTGCCTGGGAAATCTGTGGGATCATTATGCTTGACCCTGCCTGACGGTGAGTGTTGTAAAGAGTTAATCGTTTGCTTGTTGCATTCATCGTTGTATCACATTTTTTTCTTATACGCCCATGAGAATTACAGGCAGAATCAGACTGTCCAAAATCGCTGAAATCATTAATCATTATCACTGGTGATTTCCCGATATACCGAATTTTCGGCCACGTAAAAAGGTGAGTAATTCATATGGTTGATCTACGTCAGTCCAGGGATGTACCGCAAGTCATGCTGTCGGTGCTGTTTTTAGCGCTCATGATCATTGCCTGTCTGTGGGTCGTTCAGCCCTTTATCCTCGGCTTCGCCTGGGCGGGTACAGTGGTGATTGCAACCTGGCCGTTGTTGCTGCGTCTGCAACGCGTGCTTTTTGGCCGCCGCTCGCTGGCGGTGCTGGTGATGATGCTGTTGCTGATCCTGCTGTTTATTATTCCGGTTGCTTTGCTGGTTAATAGCTTGGTTGACTCCAGCGGCCCGGTTATTCATGCGGTAACAACCGGCGTAACATCGCCGCCGGATCTGGCCTGGCTGCACAGCATTCCACTGGTTGGCGACAGGCTTTATGCTGGCTGGCATAGTCTGCTGGACATGGGCGGAAGCGGTATTATGGCGAAACTGCGCCCTTACGTAGGCGCCACCACGACCTGGTTTGTCGGTCAGGCTGCGCATATTGGCCGTTTTATGTTGCATTGTACTCTGATGCTGTTATTCAGCGCCCTGTTGTACTGGCGCGGTGAGCAGGTAGCACAGGGTATTCGCCACTTTGCCATCCGGCTGGCTTCCCGCCGCGGAGATGCGGCGGTACTGCTTGCCGGCCAGGCGATACGCGCCGTGGCGCTCGGTGTGGTCGTGACGGCGCTGGTGCAGGCGGTACTTGGTGGTATCGGTCTGGCGATTTCCGGCGTACCTTACGCTACCCTTTTCACCGTGATGATGCTGATGACCTGCCTGGTACAGATTGGTCCTTTGCTGGTATTAGTTCCTGCTATTATCTGGCTCTACTGGAGTGGTGACTCGACCTGGGGCACCGTACTGCTGGTATGGAGTTGTGTGGTGGCAACGCTGGATAACTTTATCCGCCCGGTGCTGATCCGCATGGGGGCTGATTTGCCGCTGATCCTCATTCTGTCCGGGGTAATTGGCGGACTGGTCGCTTTCGGTATGATTGGGCTGTTTATTGGCCCGGTACTGCTCGCCGTTTCGTGGCGACTTTTCTCGGCATGGGTCAGTGAAGCCCCGGCCCCCGAAGACAGTGATAACGCACTTACCGATGTGCAAGATTTAGACAACCCCTCCTGACGCGCCTTAAGGCGGGGAAGCCCGCCTTAAGTAATCATTAAGCATTGCTTATCATTCAGCTGCGCTAATTCTGGCAAGAGACGTCCAAACCCCGCAGAATGCGGTACCTGGCAGGTATATTCTTTACGTATGTTTAACTAATGAGACGAATCTGATCGACTCAAAAATTCAGGATGCCTACTATTAGCTCAAGGTTATAGATCAACATCTTGATTTATAAGCATGGAAATCCCCTGAGTGAAACAATGAATTGCTGTGTGTAGTCTTTGCCCATCTCCCACGATGGGCTTTTTTTTATCCTGCATGTTGAGTACGTGTTGTTTGCACATGATTACCGCCTGTCACCGCGCAGGTTCCGTTATCCAGCACTGCACCGATCGGCAAATAATCAAACGCGAGATGGACCGCGCTCACGTCCTGCCCGTCACAGGCTTTAATATGTTCGTTATATGACGCACAACCTGCGAGGCTGGCGCAGGCCAGTACCGCAATAATCATTGATATTGCTTTCATTTAACTGCTCTCTGGTTTTGTAAGTGTATTTATCTGCCGGTAAACAAAAGGTTCACCGTCGAATAAATAAGGATTTCTGTGCTGCATTTCTTACTGCGAGGAAATACGTAATAACAGACGAATACGTCAGTGATGCATTAACCCATGCTGCTGCATAATATGGTCGACAACGTGTTTTAACCGGCCCTGCAGCCCGCCGTAGCCCCGGCGCTCGCCCGCATAGCTCACCCACATCCCCCCACACGGTTCCACTTCAATAAAACCGGTAAGCCCATTACAAATAAAATGCACATATCGGTGTTCCCCGTATTTCTTTCTCATTTCATCTTCCTTACGCGAATATTCCGCCTCACCAGACATGACGTATGTATTGCTGGCATGGCATAAATCAGTTGATAAGATGAATTATATGCAGGGTAATTATCAGCACAATCAATAAATAACAGGGGCACGCACAAATAGCTTACGATCCCACAAATCGCTTAGGCAGATGTTAGGTAACAGGCCTGTTTGTTATATTAACAGGCCTTATGTTACTCAAATAACTACTGGTTAATATGACACTGGCTCATCATATTCCAGTCTCGCGGGAGCTCCCGGGTTTCGCCAGTGACATTCACGGTAACCGCGCCGCGAATATCGGCCGATGAAGCGCCTATTTGCAGCGTAAACTCTCCCGGCTCGACAATACGTCGGCCATCGCGGCGCGTAAAATTGAGCATATCGACCGGCAGGGTAAAGGTCAGTGTCGCCGTTTCACCTGGTGCCAGGGCCACGCGCTGGAAGGCTTTCAACTCTTTTACCGGGCGCACCAGCGAGGCGATGTGATCGCGAACGTAGAGCTGCACAACCTCACTGCCGCTGCGTTCACCGCTGTTTTTGACGGCGACCTGAACACGGATTTCCCCCTCAATGCTGACCTCTGGCGTCAGCAAAACCGGCTGAGCATAGGTAAAATGCGTCCAGCTTTGACCGTAGCCGAAGGGGTAGCGGGAACCGAAATGGAAGGCAAAGGGCGTGCCGCCGCTTTTCAGTTTATGATTGTAGTAGTACGGCATCGCGCCCGCGCTCTTGGGTACACTCACCACCAGCCGCCCCTGCGGTTCGGCACGCCCTGTCAGCACATCTGCAATGGCCCAGCCGCCCTCCTGCCCCGGCGCCCATGCCATTAGCAAAGCGGCAACGCGCGATTCCAGCCCCTGCAGGTGATAAGGACGCCCGCCGGTCATCACCACAATGACGGGCTTACCGGTATCGACCAGCGCTTCCAATAATTGCTGCTGCACGCCAGGCAGAGCCAGGCTATCCGTGTCTGAGCCTTCGCCTACCGTGCCACTTTGGAACAAACCAGCCAGATCGCCCACACACGCGATTACCACTTCACTCTCCTGGGCTACACGCACTGCTTGCGGGATCAGCGAGGTATCGTTCGATACTGGCGATTGCTGGATCGGCTTGCCAGAGGTATCACCAGGAAATACCGGTGCGCCTGAGGCGCGCTTTTCAATAATGTAGCAGCCCTTAGCATAGCGAACACCTTCCTCGCCCAGCACGTTGCGCAACGCCTGCAGAGGCGTGGTGACCTGCGAAGTCTCTTCCAGCATATCGCTGATAATCAGATGCACCGGGAAGCTATAACCGCTAAGGAGTGCCAACGGATCGTCCGCCGTTGGGCCTATGACTGCCAGCCGCGGCGTGCCATTAAGTGGCAAAATGCCATTATTCTCCAGCAGCGTCAGTGAACGCGTCGCCACCTCGCGCGCGGTCTGTCGCGCATCGTCAGATTGCAAGCGAATAGCGCGCTCATCCGTATAAGGCTGCTCAAACAAACCCAGGCGAAACTTCACCGCCAGTACACGGGCAACGATTTCGTCGATCTTAGCCATCGATATCAGCCCACGTTCTACGGCCTGCGCCAGATGCCGCGCACAATCATCTTTCGGTAATTCGACATCCAGACCGGCATTGAAAGACAACGCGGCCGATTCTGCCGCATCATGACTAATGCCATGATGCTGGTGCAGCAAACTGACGCCGCCATAATCGGCAACGATTATGCCGTCAAAGCCCCACTGCTCACGTAACACGGTAGTCAGCAGAAAGTGGTCGCTATGGCCTGGCTGGTTATCAATGTCATGATAAGCCGGCATCACCGACCCGGCTTTTGCCAGCTTGACCGCCATCTCAAATGGCAACAGGAAGGTGTCGTTCAGTTCGCAAAAACCGAGATGTACCGGTGCATGGTTACGTGCTCCCTCGCTAAATGAGTGACCGACGTAATGCTTAAGCGTCGCCAGTAAATCGCCCTTCTCACCCTGTAAACCCTCTACATACGCGCACGCCATGATCCCCACCAGCCAGGGATCTTCACCGAACGTCTCTTCGGTGCGCCCCCAGCGCACATCGCGGGAAACATCCAGCACGGGTGCAAGGCCCTGCTTACAGCCCGTAGAGCGCGCCTCTTCGCCTATTTGCTGCGCCGCACGCTTGATCAGTTCCGGATCCCAGGTTGAGCCATAATTCAGTGAGGAGGGAAATAGCGTAGCGTCTTTGCACAACAGGCCCACCAGACACTCTTCATGGAACAACGCCGGAATACCAAGGCGCGTCTCTTCCACCAGTCTCTTTTGCAGCGCATTGGCTGCGCGCACGCCGCTGTGTGCGTCAACGATATGGGTGCCCAGCGGGCGTGTTATCTGCCCGACGCCGAGCTTCAACCGTTGATCCAGCGCAGCCTGCGCACTGACACCGGCAAACTCATCGCTCAGGTCCGTACGTTCCCGGTGCTTGCCGTTTTCGTCCAGCACCAGCCACAGCGCATGCATCTGGGCGAATTTCTCTTCCGGCGTCATTCGCGCCAGTAAATCAGCCACGCGCTCTGCAACCGGGCGGCTGGCATCCTGATAAATCGCACTCATCGGGTCACTCCTGTGTTACTGAAATCCGGGGAATCTTGCGGCTCCGTTGTGCTCTGCGGCTCGCCACGTTTCTGAATCAATTGCTGTGCAATGGTGTCGGCAAGCTGGCTGTTGAGTTTGTAACGCGTTAACAGCAGCACCATACAGATAAACAACAGGCAAGGGATAAGGGTAAACAGTGCGTTAATGGTGGTGAGTACGGTCGCATTTTGTAGCGCCTGATTGGGCGCATAGTCGACCGCCGCAAGCACCCAGCCCACCACGGCACCGCCCAGCGCAAGGCCGAATTTAATGGCAAATAGCGCAGTGGAAAATACCAGGCCATCCAGCCGCCGACCACTGCGATGCTCTTCATAATCAACAACGTCAGAGAACATGGTCCATTGCAGCGGCGTGGTCAGGTTTTGAATAAAACTGAACACGATGTTGACGGCAAAAATAAGCCATACCTGGGTAGGAGGAATAATAAAGATCAGCGCGGCAAAGACGACAAAGGTAATAATCGTCCACTGATAGGCACGCACACGGTCAAATTTCCCCAGCAGACGTGCAGATAATAGTGCGCCAGCCAGCGCGGCAAGCATGCCAGAAACAATAAACGTAAAAACCATTTCCGGACGTTGCAGCACATATTTGACGTAATACATGGTTGCAGAACCGCGCGTCACCACCGCCGTTAACAGCAAAATATTGAACACAAATACGATGCGCCACTGGCTATTTGCCGCCAGCAGTTTCAGGTCACTGACCAGGGAACCGGAACTGTCATTACGCGGGGTGAATCGCTCGCGGGTCATAAAGAAGCAGCCAAAAAACAGCGCAATGCCGAGGATCCCCATAAGGCTCATAGCGTAGAAATAGCCTTTTTGATCGTTGCCGCCACCCAACTGCGCCACCAATGGCAAGGCAATGACGGTGACGATCAAACCGCCAATAAAGGACAGGCCAAAGCGCCAGGACTGCAATGAATGACGTTCATGCGGATCCATGGTCAGCGCACCCGGCATGGCGCAGTAAGGGACGTTAATGGCCGAATAGATAAAACTCAGGATCGCATAAGTGACGCAGGCGTAGATAATTTTTGCCGTCGCCCCCGCATCCGGCACGTAAAACGTAATGATGCAACTTACGCCGAAGGGTATGGCAAACCACAGCAGCCATGGGCGAAAACGGCCGTGCCGCGTCTGAGTACGATCGACCAGCGCGCCAATACAGGGATCGACAAAAGCATCAATCGCACGCACCACTAAAAACATGGTGCCCATAATTGCAGCTGGCAAGCCAAACACATCGGTATAGAAATAGGCGAGAAACAGCGTGGCTGTTTGCCAGACCAGCGCACTGGCCATATCGCCCAGGCCGTAGCCTATTTTGTCTGAAGTACGCAGGACAGAGGGAATTGTCATTTTTATTAGCCTTGTGAGGTGAAAAAATATTTCAACCTGACGTGATAATTCGCGTCACGCCACTCACTACCGGCTCAAGTATTGGAAGAAGAAATGCGGGTCACAATTGCAATAATTACCAGGCTTTTTACGTTTTTTGGTAATTGTGATCGAAGACGAATTCGCAGTGAAAGCAGAAAAAATCCCCGACATGATGTCGGGGATTTTGATTTAGCCGTTATTTTTTCAGTTCGGCAAGGCTCAACCAGGTTTGCACGACGGTGTCCGGGTTCAGGGAGAGGCTGTCAATGCCTTCATCCATTAACCAGGCAGCAAAGTCTTCGTGATCCGATGGCCCCTGACCGCAAATACCGACATATTTGCCCTGTTTTTTCGCCGCGCGGATAGCCATAGAAAGCAGAGCTTTCACCGCATCGTTGCGTTCGTCAAACAGTTCTGACACCACACCGGAGTCACGGTCAAGGCCCAGCGTTAACTGAGTCATATCATTCGACCCGATCGAGAAACCATCGAAATACTCGAGGAACTGCTCAGCCAGCAGGGCATTCGACGGGATTTCACACATCATAATGATTTTCAGCCCGTTCTCGCCGCGTTTCAGCCCCTGCCGCGCCAGCTCATCGACAACGGCTTTCGCCTGCTCAACGGTGCGTACGAACGGGATCATAATCTCGACGTTGGTCAACCCCATCTCATTACGCACACGTTTCACGGCTTCGCATTCAAGCGCAAAACAGTCGCGGAAACTGTCGGCCACGTAACGCCCGGCGCCACGGAAGCCGAGCATCGGGTTCTCTTCTTCCGGCTCGTAGCGCTCGCCCCCCACCAGGTTGGCATATTCGTTCGATTTAAAATCGGACAAACGCACAATCACACGTTTTGGCCAGAAGGCTGCCCCAAGCGTTGAAATGCCTTCCGTCAGACGGCCAACGTAAAATTCCACCGGCGAATCGAAACCTTTCATCATTTCGCGGATGTCGTTTTGCAGCTTCGGATCCTGATCATCAAACTCAAGCAGCGCACGCGGATGGACGCCAATCATGCGGTTGATGATAAATTCCAGACGCGCCAGGCCTACACCTTCGTTAGGCAGGCAGGCAAAATCGAAGGCACGATCCGGATTACCCACGTTCATCATGATTTTTAGCGGCAGGTCCGGCATGGTATCGACACTGGAACTTTTCACACTAAAATCCAGCAGATCGGCATACACATACCCGGTGTCACCTTCGGCACAGGAAACGGTCACTTTCTCACCCGTTTTGATGCGCTCGGTCGCGTCGCCACATCCCACTACCGCCGGGATCCCCAGTTCGCGGGCAATGATTGCCGCATGGCAGGTACGACCGCCGCGGTTAGTCACAATGGCCGCCGCTTTTTTCATGATCGGCTCCCAGTCCGGGTCGGTCATGTCTGTCACCAACACATCGCCCGCCTGGATCAGGTTCATTTCGCTGATATCGTGGATCACTTTAACCGTACCCGCACCAATGCGGTGGCCAATGGCCCGGCCTTCAGCGACGATTTTGCCCTGGGCATGCAACGTGTAACGTTCCATTACCTGGCCACGCGAGCGAACAGTTTCCGGGCGCGCCTGCACAATAAACAGTTTGCCGGTATGACCGTCTTTCGCCCATTCAATGTCCATTGGACGGCCATAGTGCTGTTCAATCTGTACAGCCTGCTTCGCCAGCGCCTGCACTTCCTCGTCGGTCAGTGAGAAGCGATCGCGTTCTTCCTGCGGCACGTCTTCGATCTGCACCTGTTTTCCGTGTTCCTGGGTCGGCGCATAAATCATACGGATTTTTTTCGACCCCATTGTGCGACGCACGATCGCCGGGCGATTAGCCGCAAGCGTCGGTTTATGCACGTAAAATTCATCCGGGTTTACCGCACCCTGCACCACCATTTCACCCAGCCCCCAGGCCGCAGTGATAAATACCACCTGGTCAAAGCCGGATTCGGTATCAATGGAGAACATCACGCCGGAAGATCCGATGTCGGAACGCACCATACGTTGCACCCCTGCCGACAACGCAACGCCGCGATGGTCATAACCCTGATGCACACGATAAGAGATGGCGCGATCGTTAAACAGTGAGGCGAAAACATGTTTAATCGCCACCAGCACCGCGTCATAGCCTTGTACGTTAAGGAAGGTTTCCTGCTGCCCGGCAAAGGACGCATCCGGCATATCTTCCGCTGTTGCCGACGATCGAACAGCAAAGGAAGCCTGCGCATCGTCTTCTGACAACCTGGCATACGCATCATGAACGGCTTTTTCCAGCGCTGGCGTAAACGGCGTGTCGACGATCCACTGGCGAATCTGCGACCCGGCTTTCGCCAGTTCGGCAACATCGTCGATGTCCGTTTTATCCAGCAGTTCATAAATACGTTGGTTCAGCCCGCTCTGCTCAAGAAACTGGTTAAACGCATCGGCGGTGGTCGCAAAACCATTCGGTACGGAAACACCCACACCGGACAGGTTAGTAATCATCTCACCAAGGGAGGCATTTTTGCCTCCAACTCTGTCTACATCATTCATGCCGAGTTGGTCATACCAAAGCACCAGCGGAGACGAGTCATTGTTGGACATCGAAACAATCCTTTTGTGATATATGAATGGGTAAAACACCAGACTACGCATTAATCCTGGCATATTTAATTTCATTGAAAAAACGGTGAATCGTGTAAGCAATTACGATTTCTGGTTTTTCGGACAGATTCCCATCAATCAACGCCCTTCAGGAAATAATTTTTTTGAGTAAAACCTTATTTTTCATAGTAGATTAAAAAAACTGAACTGCACTTTTCATTAAAAATAAAAACAGCATTTCATTTTTAAAAATGAGAAAAAGGGTATACGCAAGATCGGGCTTTTAATTTATGCTTTCATAGAATTACGCATGATATTCAGGATGGGTTAAATGGACAGTTCTGTTGATCGCCACGTGTTTTATATTTCTGATGGAACCGCTATCACAGCCGAGGTATTAGGCCATGCGGTGATGTCACAATTCCCTGTCGCCGTTAGCAGCATCACGCTGCCCTTTGTCGAAAACGAAAGCCGCGCCAAAGCTGTCAAAGAACAAATAGATGCGCTCTATCAACAGACCGGTAATCGCCCACTGGTTTTTTATTCCATTGTGATCCCGGAAATTCGCAACATTATTTTGCAAAGCGAAGGATTCTGTCAGGACATCGTCCAGGCGCTGGTTGCGCCTTTACAACAAGAATTAAAACTCGATCCCACCCCGATTGCGCACCGCACGCATGGCCTTAATCCTGGGAATTTAACCAAATATGATGCGCGTATTGCGGCAATTGATTACACGCTTGCCCATGATGATGGTATTTCGTTGCGCAACCTTGATCAGGCGCAGGTGATTTTACTCGGCGTTTCCCGCTGCGGTAAAACGCCAACCAGTCTCTATCTGGCAATGCAATTTGGTATTCGCGCGGCAAATTATCCTTTTATTGCCGATGACATGGATAATCTCATTCTTCCCGCTGCGTTGAAGCCACTGCAACATAAATTATTTGGTCTGACCATTAATCCTGAACGTCTCGCCGCCATTCGTGAAGAGCGTCGCGAGAACAGCCGCTACGCATCGCTGCGCCAGTGCCGTATGGAAGTGCAGGAAGTGGAAGCGCTTTACCGCAAAAATAATATTCCGTGCCTTAACAGCACCAATTACTCCGTCGAAGAGATTGCGACCAAAATGCTCGACATTATGGGCCTGAACCGCCGCATGTACTAACAGGCTAGTACATGAGTTCGCAATGCGCTATGATGTGCCGCAACAACGTGATGGGCGTCACGGCTACACTTGAATTAAGCCAGGATTGGTTTAAGGTGTCGCCCATTACTTCCGGTATTTCTGCCGATGAAGCACACATTTTTGAGATCTCTGATGAATAAAACCGATGAACTTCGCACTGCGCGAATTGACAGCCTGGTCACCCCGGCTGAACTTGCGCAGCAATACCCCGTTAGCGCAACGGTGGCGGAGCATGTAACCGACTCCCGCCGCCGGATAGAAAAAATCCTTAATGGCGAAGACCGCCGCCTGCTGGTGGTTATTGGCCCCTGCTCGATCCACGATCTGGACGCGGCGATGGATTATGCCCGTCGTCTGCGCACCTTACGGGAAAAATATCATGCGCATCTGGAAATTGTGATGCGGACCTATTTTGAAAAACCCCGCACCGTAGTGGGCTGGAAAGGGCTGATCTCCGACCCGGATCTGAACGGCAGCTATCGGGTTAACCACGGTATCGCACTGGCACGTCAGTTACTGCTCCAGGTCAATGAGCTGGGCGTACCGACCGCAACCGAGTTCCTGGATATGGTTACCGGCCAGTTTATTGCCGATTTGATCAGCTGGGGTGCTATCGGCGCGCGGACAACAGAAAGCCAAATCCACCGGGAAATGGCTTCTGCGCTCTCCTGCCCGGTCGGTTTCAAAAATGGTACGGATGGTAATACGCGTATTGCCGTCGATGCGATCCGCGCATCGCGTGCCAGCCATATGTTCCTCTCGCCGGATAAAAGCGGGCAAATGACCATTTACCAGACCAGCGGCAATCCTTATGGTCATATCATCATGCGTGGCGGGAAAAAACCGAATTATCATCATGGCGATATCGTCGCAGCCTGCGAGGCGCTGCGTGAATTCGGTCTGCCAGAACATCTGGTGGTGGATTTCAGCCACGGCAATTGTCAGAAACAGCACCGCCGCCAGCTGGATGTATGTGCAGATGTTTGTGCGCAGATCCGTAATGGCTCTACGGCCATTGCTGGCGTGATGGTGGAAAGTTTTCTCCAGGAAGGCACACAAAAAATCGTTCATGGCCAACCACTGGCGTACGGGCAATCCATTACCGACCCTTGCCTGAACTGGCAAGACAGTGAACGGCTGCTGGATGACCTGGCCGCTGCCATCGCCACGCGTTTTTGACCTTCGCCCGCCGTCCGCGGCGGGTACGCCGAATGCATCCGCCTACGTTTTCCTGGGGGAATACCGATATTCTTCCGTCATGCGCTTGCCTCTCACTCTATAATATTGATAATGATTATCATTGTTAACATTGCATTGTTTGAGTGGATATGTCGCATATGGATAGCACGACGCGCCTCCCTGTCAGCTCGCAGGAAAATACAACCTACGTGACCCCGGCCGATCGCCGCATCAACAGCCAGACGCTGCTGGGCGACGAAGGGCGCATTGTCATTGAGCACAAGGGACAAGAGTACTTGCTGCGCCAGACCCATGCCGGGAAACTGATCCTTACTAAGTAAGATTAGCTTGAGCAGCTTACTTCCAGCCGTTTTCCCCAGTCTGGCGGACGACTGACATAATCATCATTACGATCGATGAAAGGCTGGCGCAATGCCTCATGTAACCGTTCCAGTTCCGTCATATCGCCCTGCTCAGCGGCGGCTATCGCGCGTTGTGCCAGCCAGTTTCGCAACACCATAGCCGGGTTAACGCTCAGCATCTGATGCTGGCGCTGTGCATCATCAATATTTTCGGTCTGTAAACGTGCGCGGTAACGCGCAAACCACGCATCAAACGCGGCACGATCGATAAACTCATCACGCAGCGGCGAGCTGGCGCTGAGCTGTTCCGTCACGCTTAGCATGCGGAAAGTCCGGGTATAATCGCTCCCTTCCCGCGCCATCAGTGAAAACAGCGCATCAAGCAGCGCATTGTCCCCTTGTTGCTGGCTAAAGAAACCCAGCTTCGCGCGCAGCAGCACGCCATATTCATCCATCAGAATGTGCTGGTACTCGTCCAGTGCGGCGTTTAACGCTTCAACCGCAATAAATGGTGAAAGCGACTGCGCCAGACGCTGCAAATTCCACAGGGCAACCGCCGGTTGGTTTTCGAAACTGTAGCGCCCCTGGTAATCCGAATGGTTACAGATAAAACCTGGCTGATAATCATCGAGAAAACCAAATGGGCCGTAATCGATAGTCAGCCCCAGGATCGACATATTGTCGGTGTTCATTACGCCGTGGGCAAAGCCGACCGCCTGCCATTGGGCTATCAACTTTGCCGTGCGCCGCACCACATCCCGAAACCAGGACACGTAGCGATCGCTGTCTTCCTGCAACGCCGGCCAATGGTGACGGATGACAAAGTCTGCCAGTAGCTGCACCTTTTGCGGTTCACGCCGATAGTAAAAATGCTCGAAGTGACCGAACCGCACATGGCTTTCAGCTATGCGCATGAGCATTGCCCCTTGCTCGCGCGTTTCGCGTATGACGGGAGTATCACTGGTGACAATACTCAGCGCACGCGTTGTGGGAATGCCGAGGTGGTGCATCGCTTCTGAGGCCAGGCTCTCACGGATGGTAGAACGCAACACGGCCCGGCCATCGCCCATCCGTGAATACGGTGTCAGACCTGCACCTTTGAGATGCCAGTCGCGGGTTGAGCCATCTGGCAATTGCTGTTCGCCGAGCAAAATACCACGCCCGTCGCCCAGTTGACCGGCCCATACACCAAATTGATGCCCACTGTAGACTTGCGCCAGCGGCGACATACCGGGCAACAAGGTTTCGCCTCCCCAGACGCCAGCGCCGGACGACGGCTGGAAAAGTGAATCGGGCACGCCCAGCACCTGCGCCAGCGCGGTGTTACGCCAGATAAGACGGGCGTTATGCAACGGCGTTGGAAGCAGTGCGGTATAAAATTGTGGCAGCTCATCGCGCCAGTGTGTTGTAAAAGACAGGGTCATAAATCCTCCTGCCTTTAGTGTAGAGCCTGCAACGGTATTTAAACACGGAGGAAAAGCAAGGCTATGAATGTGCCAGTGAGGTTAGCATCGGTACAGTGACTGCCGGCCACATCGCGCCCTGAATGGCGCTGAAAGGGAATGGCGCAATCCGCTTTAGCGCCAGTTCGTCATCAATGCCGGCAATCATTATCGATCGGCAATAGGGTTCAATTTGAGAAACAATCGCCCTTATAAAGGGTTCAAAAGAGCTTGACGATAATCGTTGATGTACAAAATTTTTATCAAACATCACACCTTTAAACAGGCCATCAAAAATGGCTTTCGTCGATGCGGCGCCAGTACCGAAATTGGCTAACACCAACGGATATTGTTTCGCCAATAGAGACAATATCTGATTTTCGTTCCCCTTATTCAGACAGGGAAAATTCTCATTGATCATTAACTCAAGGAACGGAAATTTATTGACGCTGGCCGCAAGTTGTTCGTCGCTGAGCAGAGCTTCAACAATATGGGGTGAGATATTTATCCAGGCGATTAACTGATGTTGTATAAAAAAGAGCTGGCAGGTTTCCAGCAACGCCAGTTGTTCGGTAAACAGTTCCAGCGTTTCGCTTGCCGTAAGACGTGGGGCAACCAGCTCTGTAGGGGCGCGGACATTGCTGTCTAACCCCACAAAGTTGACGATAATTTCCAGCCCCTGAAGCATCCCGTTACGCTTTTTCGCAGGCAGTAATAAAAGCTCGGAGCGGTATGTGTCATCAAGCGATACGATCATTGAGCCAGTCCCGCATTAAGGGTGATTTCCGGCATACACAGACCCAGATATACATAATTCAAATTTCTTAATTTTAATAGGATTAACGTCATTTTTTTCCGTTTTAAATTCGAATTATCCTTAATCCTTTTTAAACCATCCAGGATAAATGCGAATAATCTGCATACCCGGTTCCAAGTGTACGACCAGATTAATTAATATTATAAATATTAATTAGCGGAAATTTCCTGGAATCAAAAAGGTAAACCCTTAAAAACAAAAGAGGCTGCGCTCTGCGTAGCGCGATTCCTCTTTTATCATGTCGCGAACGACGCTAATGACTCAAATGCGCCGCGCCTGCCAGAAATTTTTACGCCAGTACACGTTATCCAGTGAGGATCGCATCACACCACGACTCGTCGATGCGTGGATAAATGCATTGTCCGTGTCGTAAATTCCTACGTGCAGACCATTTTCACCAGAGCCGGTTTTAAAGAAAACCAGATCGCCGGGCAGTAAATCATCTTTGTCGATACGGGTTCCAATTTCTGCCTGCTGACGCGTTTCACGCGGAAGCTGAAGGGCGAATTTGTCCCGAAAGGTCATCATCACAAAACCGGAACAGTCCACACCTGAGCGGCTCATTCCACCATAGCGATAGGGCGTGCCACTCCATTCGCCAAGCTGATCGTTCAGGTTCGCGATAACGGTAATCGAGTCGGACAGCCTCGGGTTAGGTGGCGGCGCGCGATGAGAGCTACATCCTGCAAGGAATAACGCTGCTGCCACGAGAAACCAGATACGCATTCTGGATCAAGCCTCTTTCTTTCTTTTTTCCGGAATAATCTACCGTGGGAATGAGATCCCTGGCAAGTCACGTTTTTGTCACGCCAGCGGGAGCAACATCGCATGCCCTTCAATATCCAGCCGGCGAAACGGCATACCATACGCAGTGGCAAGTATTGATGGCATTAATACTTCGTTTGCAGCCCCGGCAGCAACAAGCTTACCGGCTTTGAGTAACCAGGCCTGATGCGCGTGACGCAGGGTATGGTTAAGGTCGTGGCTGCTCATCACCACTGTGATCCCCGCCGCCGCCAGTTCATCAACCAGCTTGTCCAGCGCGGCCTGTTGGGCAACGTCGAGACTGTTCATGGGTTCATCCAGTAAGAGCAGTCGCCCGGAAGGGTTCCCCTGCGGGTGGATTTGCAAAATCACTGCGGCCAGACGCACACGTTGCCATTCACCACCCGAAAGCTGGTTAACGGAACGGTCAAGCTTGTCCATCAACCCCAGCTTGCCGGCGATCTCTGGCACCAGCGTGCTATGCGCATTATCAGACTGATGCAGCGATAAGTAGTGCCAGACCGGCATCGCAAATGGTGGGGTTTGATGCTGGGCAAGATAAGCACGCTGGTGCGCAAGCTGCGTCGCTGACCAGCTTGCCAGGGGTTTACCCTCAAAAGAGACGACCCCCTGCCCCTCTGACAACCCGGCAAGCCGGGCCATCAGCGTGCTTTTACCCGCGCCGTTCGGCCCGACTAAATGCAGGATAACAGCGCGCCCCACCTGCGCTGTTATCGGCCCCAGCCTGCCCGCTTCGGCCACATCCCGCAGGTTTAACAGCCCTGACATTATTTTGCCAGCGCGTCTTTAACCGCTTCCACCAGCGCAGGATCGTCCGGAGTCATGTCCGGCGAGAAGCGGTGGATCACCTGACCATCACGCCCAATCAGGAATTTTTCGAAGTTCCAGAGGATATCGCCCGGCTCTTTTGGCGCCCGTCCTTTGCTTTCCATTCGTTCATAAAAACCGCTCCCCTGAGGCGCTATCGCCTTTGGCGCAGCGGCAATCAGTTTTTTATACAGTGGATGGCGGGCCTCACCGTTGACCTCGATCTTGCTGAACATCGGGAACGTGATGCCATAGGTAGTGCTGCAAAAGGTTTTGATCTCCTCTTCGGAGCCGGGTTCCTGGCCCAGGAACTGATTGCAGGGGAAGCCCAGCACCTTAAACCCTTCTTTACCCAACGTTTGCTGGATCTGCTCCAGTTGCTCATACTGCGGTGTCAGACCACACTTAGATGCCACGTTAACCACCAGCAAAACATCGCCGCGATATGCCTCAAGCGTAGTGCGTTCGCCATTAATGGTCGTTACTTCAGTGTTCAGAATATCCTGTTGCATAGCGTACCTTTTGTTGATGTTATGGATGCCGGATCTAACGCCCGACCCTCAATAATAGCCAGATAAAGACGGGCGCGCCCAGCGTTGCGGTCACGACACCTATCGGAAGTTCTGCAGCGCTTAACGCCAGACGGGCAACCACATCGGCGAGTAACAGCGCAACCGCGCCCGCCAGCGCACAAGCAGGCAGTAACGCACGATGGTCTGTCAAACCGCACAAGCGGAGAATATGCGGGATCACCAGACCAATAAATCCTATCGCCCCGGCCAGCGCCACGCTGACACCAACCATCCAGCCGGTAGCGCCCACAAGCAGGTTACGCCACAGCCATAAGGGCAAGCCCAGTTGTCGCGCCGAAACTTCGCCCAGCGCCAAGATATTAAGTGGTGTCGATTGCAGGCTTATCCAGATAATGGCTGGCAACAGCGCCAGCATTAACCAGCTCTGCTGCCAGTCAATGCCACCGAAGCCGCCCATCATCCAGTACATTAACTGCCGTAAATCGAATGATGTCGAGAAGTAAACCGCCCAGGTCATTAATGCCGTACAGATGATCCCTAATGCCACCCCGGCCAGTAACAACCGGCTGGTGGAAAGGTGCCGACGCGCGAAACGCAACAAAATCAGGGTGACAATCAGTGCGCCCGCGATCGCATATACCCCTAATGCCCAGCCTGGCAGCATACCACCGCCGAGCAGCACAGCAGCAATCACCCCAACGCCCGCACCACTGGAAACACCGAGCAAACCGGGCTCCGCCAGCGGGTTTTCAAACAGGGTCTGCATCACGGCACCAGAAAGGGCAAGCGCCGCACCCACCAGCATTACAGCCAGCGTGCGCGGCAGGCGAATTTGCCAGACGAAGAGTTGCCCGTTGGGCGTAAACCAGGCAGACGGCGCAATCCATTGTTCACCCGCGCAGAGACTAAAGAAGAGCGCAAACAGTAAGAGCAGCGATAGTCCGCAAAGCCAGCGGCGATTTTTTTGCTGTTGAAGATGTGCGTATGCCAGCATGATTTCCGTTTTCGCGGTCAGTCAGGAGACTGATTTTATGATTGATGCGCAGGGCTGAAAAGAAAAAAGGCCGCATAGCGGCCTTTTTAATTAGTTCATATCACTCAGCTTTCGGCGAAGCGTTTTCAACACGGCTCTTTAACTTCTGGCCGGGTCTGAAGGTCACCACGCGCCGGGCTGTAATGGGAATATCTTCGCCCGTTTTGGGGTTACGACCCGGACGTTGATTTTTGTCGCGCAAATCGAAGTTGCCAAAGCCGGAGAGTTTTACCTGTTCACCGTTTTCCAGAGCACGACGGATCTCTTCGAAAAACAGCTCTACCAGCTCTTTTGCGTCCCGTTTGCTAAGCCCAAGCTTATCAAACAGATATTCTGACATTTCAGCTTTTGTAAGCGCCATAGGTTCAATCCCTCAATGATGCCTGGAATCGCTCTTTTAATGCCTCTACACATCTGGCAACGGTAGCGGCAATCTCCTCTTCTTCGAGTGTACGGCTGGTATCCTGAAGGATCAGGCTAATGGCAAGGCTCTTATACCCTTCCGCTACACCCTTACCGCGGTACACGTCAAATAAGTTTACGCCAACTACCTGATTTACGCCAACTTTCTTACATTCGCCCAAAACATCTGCTGCAGGCACATTTTCGGCAACCACAACAGCGATATCACGGCGGTTCGCCGGGAAGCGAGAAATGTCCTGAGCCTGAGGAACCACGCGGTCTGCAAGCGCATTCCACTCCAATTCAAACACCAGTGTACGGCCGTTTAAATCGAGCTTGCGTTCCAGCTCAGGATGGACAACACCAATGAAACCAATACGTTTATCTTTCAGATAAATCGCCGCCGACTGCCCCGGATGTAATGCCGGATTGGTCTCTGCACGGAATTCGATTGCCGATAATTTGCCCGTCAGTTCCAGGACAGACTCAAGATCACCTTTCAGATCGAAGAAATCGACGCTGCCTTTCACCAAATCCCAATGCTCTTCGGAACGGTTGCCACAGATGGCCCCCGCCAGCATGACATCCTGACGAATACCCAGATTTGCCTGCGTATCCGGCACAAAGCGCAGACCGGTTTCGAAAATGCGTACACGGCTCTGCTGGCGGTTCTGGTTATAGACGATGGTACCAAGCAGGCCGGTCCACAATGACAGACGCATCGCAGACATTTCACTGGAGATCGGGCTTGGCAGAATCAGCGCTTCTTCGCCCGGATGGATCAGCTGTTGCAGTTTCGGATCAACGAAACTGTAGGTGATCACTTCCTGGTAGCCTTTGTCGTTCAGCATCGTTTTCACGCGCTTAAGTGACAGGTTCGCCTCACGGTGCTCACCCATAATCAGGCCAGCCTGCACCGGTTCATCCGGAATATTGTTGTAGCCGTAAATACGCGCGACTTCTTCAACCAGGTCTTCTTCGATTTCCATATCGAAACGCCAGCTCGGCGCAACGGCCAGCCACTCATCCTGACCTTCGGTCACTTCACAGCCCAGGCGCGTCAGAATATCGCTCACCTGCTCATCAGCGATGTGATGACCAATCAAACGATCCAGTTTGCTGCGGCGCAGACGAATAGTGGCACGCTTTGGCAACGTGTCTTCATGGGTCACATCGATAACCGGGCCTGCTTCTCCACCGCAAATGTCGAGCAGCAAACGGGTCGCACGTTCCATGGCTTTATACTGCAACTGCGGATCAACACCACGCTCATAACGATGAGACGCGTCCGTGTGCAGACCATGACGGCGTGCACGGCCGGTAATCGACAGCGGGTTGAAGAACGCACACTCCAGCAGGACATTCTGTGTTTCAGCGTTCACGCCGGAATGCTCGCCGCCAAAAATACCGCCCATCGCCAGCGCTTTGCTGTGATCGGCGATCACCAGGGTGTCGGCATTCAGTTTGGCTTCGCTTCCGTCCAGCAGAACCAGGGTTTCACCCTCTTTCGCCATGCGAACGACAATCCCGCCCTCCAGGCGATCGCGGTCGAACGCATGCATCGGCTGACCGAGTTCCAGCAGTACGAAGTTGGTCACATCGACAACAGCATCGATAGAACGAATTCCGCAGCGACGCAGTTTCTCTTTCATCCACAACGGCGTAGGGGCTTTAACGTTAATCCCTTTTACGACGCGACCGAGGTAGCGTGGGCAGGCGTCTGCCGCTTCAACCACGATCGGCAATGTATCGGTGATGGTCGCGGTAACCGGTGTAATCTCCGGCACAAGCAGCGGAGACTGGTTCAGTACAGCAACATCACGCGCGACGCCGATAATGCCCAGGCAGTCAGCACGGTTTGGGGTTACGCTGATTTCGATAGTGTTGTCATCGAGTTTCAGGTATTCGCGGATATCGGTACCAATCGGCGCGTCTGCCGGCAATTCAATAATGCCGCTGTGATCGTCAGAAATCCCCAGTTCTGAGAAGGAGCACAGCATGCCTTCTGACGGCTCCCCACGCAATTTTGCGGCTTTGATCTTGAAATCGCCCGGCAGCACTGCGCCAACAGTCGCTACAGCCACTTTCAGACCCAGGCGGCAGTTCGGGGCACCACAGACAATATCCAGCAGGCGATCACCGCCCACATTGACTTTTGTTACGCGCAATTTGTCCGCGTTCGGGTGTTGAGCACACTCCATGACTTCGCCAACTACCACGCCATGAAACGCACCGGCAACCGGCTCAACGCCGTCGACTTCAAGACCCGCCATAGTGATTTGGCCAGACAGCGCTTCACTATCGATGGCCGGGTTTACCCATTCGCGTAACCACAGTTCACTGAATTTCATTGTTTTGCCTGCCTTTATTTAAACTGTTTGAGGAAACGCAAATCGTTTTCGAAGAAAGCGCGCAAATCGGTCACGCCATAACGCAGCATGGTGAGACGCTCCATACCCATTCCAAACGCAAAGCCAGAGTAAACTTCCGGATCAATGCCAACATTACGCAGCACGTTTGGATGAACCATACCGCAGCCTAACACCTCCAGCCATTTCCCGTTTTTACCCATTACGTCGACTTCTGCAGAAGGTTCAGTAAACGGGAAGTAAGACGGCCGGAAGCGGATCTGCAGATCCTCTTCAAAGAAATTACGCAGGAAATCGTGCAGCGTGCCTTTCAGGTTGGTAAAGCTGATATTTTTATCAACAATCAGCCCTTCCATTTGATGGAACATCGGCGTGTGTGTCTGATCGTAGTCGTTACGATAAACACGGCCCGGCGCGATGATACGGATTGGCGGCTGCTGATTTTCCATGGTGCGGATCTGCACGCCGGACGTTTGCGTACGCAGCAGACGGGTGGCATCAAACCAGAAAGTGTCGTGGTCAGCGCGTGCCGGGTGATGGCCCGGAATATTCAGGGCGTCGAAGTTATGATAATCATCTTCGATTTCAGGACCTGTCGCCACGGTAAAGCCGAGCTCACCGAAGAAACTTTCAATACGGTCAATGGTGCGGGTTACCGGATGCAAACCACCATTCTCGATACGGCGTCCAGGCAGGGAAACATCGATAGTTTCAGCCGCGAGGCGCGCGTTCAGTGCCGCGTTTTCAAGGTCGGTTTTACGGGTATTCAGCGCTTGCTGTACCTGCTCTTTAGCTTCGTTGATCACCGCCCCGGCAGCCGGGCGCTCTTCTGGCGGCAGCTCACGCAGGGTGGTCATTTGAAGGGTCAGGTGCCCTTTCTTACCCAAATATTCGACGCGAACATTGTCCAGCGCGGCGACATCCTGGGCATCGTTAATGGCTGCCTTGGCACTGGCAACCAGCTCTGCGAGATGTGACATGGTTTTCCTCGTTATATGACGATATTTACATGCGGCAGATACAAAAAAAGCCTCCACAAGGGAGGCTTTCTGGCGCTGTTTTCCGTTTCTTCTTTCACGCGCAAGCCTCCTGGATTCAGGTGCTAAAGTAAAAAAAGAAGCGGAAAATAGCAGCATTCATGCTTGCGTTACCTTAACCGGGTAAGTGAGCTGTGATGGCTTATTGAAAGCGTATCACGGCAAAATGTCAATGGATTGATAATGTTAAAGCAAAAGAGGGAGCCAGGCTCCCTCTCTTAAACTGGCTTACGCCAGAGCTGCTTTCGCTTTTTCAACCAGGGCAGAGAATGCCACTTTGTCGAATACGGCGATGTCAGCCAGGATCTTACGGTCGATTTCAACAGAGGCTTTTTTCAGGCCGTTGATGAATTTGCTGTAAGAAATACCGTTCTGACGTGCTGCTGCGTTGATACGTGCAATCCACAGTTGACGGAACTGACGCTTTTTCTGACGACGGTCACGATAAGCGTACTGACCAGCTTTGATAACAGCCTGGAAGGCAACACGGTAAACGCGTGAACGCGCGCCGTAGTAACCTTTAGCTTGTTTCAAAATTTTCTTATGACGTGCACGTGCAATCACACCACGTTTTACGCGAGCCATATGCTCTCCTGTATATTCTAATTAAAAAGTTAAAAGGTTAACGACTTATGCGTACGGCAGGCACGCGATTACCAGGCCCAGATCGCCTTTGGAAACCATGGCTTTCGGACGCAGGTGACGTTTACGCTTGGTAGCTTTTTTGGTCAGAATATGACGCAGGTTAGCGTGCTTGTGTTTAAAACCACCTTTACCGGTTTTTTTAAAACGCTTAGCAGCACCGCGTACGGTCTTGATTTTTGGCATTTTTTAACTTCCACTTCGCATTGTTAATAAACGAAACATAGGCGAACTAAACCCTGAGCTTGCGGCCCAAGGTTTAGTTACTTGATGGCCTTACTGTTTCTTCTTAGGAGCAAGCACCATAATCATCTGGCGGCCTTCGATCTTCGTAGGGAAGGATTCGACTACTGCCAGTTCATTCAGATCGTCTTTCACGCGATTAAGCACTTCCATACCGATCTGTTGGTGGGCCATCTCACGACCGCGGAAACGCAGTGTGATCTTGGCCTTATCGCCCTCTTCGAGAAAGCGAATCAGGCTGCGGAGTTTTACCTGATAGTCGCCTTCATCTGTACCAGGTCGGAATTTAATTTCCTTAACCTGAATAACTTTTTGCTTCTTCTTCTGTTCCTTAGAAGATTTGCTTTTTTCATAGAGGAACTTGCCGTAATCCATTATACGGCAAACGGGCGGCTCGGCGTTAGGGCTGATTTCAACTAAATCTACCCCGGCTTCTTCAGCTTTTTCCAGAGCTTCTCTCAGACTCACAATACCAAGCTGCTCGCCTTCCAGACCTGTTAAGCGAACTTCCAGGGCGCGAATCTCGCCATTGATACGATTAGGACGCGCCGTTTGAACTCGTTTTCCGCCTTTAATACTTTATTCCTCCAGTTGTTGAAGACTGCGGCTGCGAATCTCTTGTTGCAGCTTCTCGATAACTTCATTTACGTCAAGGCTACCCAGGTCTTTACCACGACGGGTACGCACAGCAACTTTGCCGGCCTCAACCTCTTTGTCCCCACAAACCAGCATATAAGGGACACGACGTAAAGTGTGCTCGCGGATTTTAAAGCCTATCTTCTCGTTTCTCAAGTCTGCTTTTACGCGAATGCCCGCATTTTGCAGTTTCCGGGTCAATTCATTAACGTAATCAGCCTGGGAATCGGTGATATTCATCACGACAACTTGCACCGGTGCAAGCCATGTCGGGAAGAAACCTGCGAATTCTTCAGTCAGGATGCCGATAAAGCGCTCCAGTGAGCCAAGAATTGCGCGGTGGATCATCACCGGCACCTGACGCTCGTTGTTTTCGCCTACATAAGAGGCACTCAGACGAGACGGCAGAGAGAAGTCCAGCTGTACAGTACCGCACTGCCATGCACGATCGAGGCAGTCATACAGTGTAAATTCAATTTTCGGGCCGTAGAAAGCACCTTCACCCAGTTGGAATTCGAACGGGATGTTGTTTTCTTCCAGCGCAACGGCCAGATCTGCTTCCGCACGGTCCCACATTTCGTCACTACCAATGCGTTTTTCAGGACGCGTTGACAGTTTGACGACGATTTTCTCAAAACCAAAAGTGCTGTACATATCATAGACTAAACGGATACAGGCGTTCACTTCATCGCGAACCTGCTCTTCCGTACAGAAGATATGAGCATCATCTTGCGTAAACCCACGTACGCGCATCAGACCATGCAGCGCGCCCGATGGTTCATTACGGTGGCAACTGCCGAACTCTGCCATACGCAGCGGCAAATCACGATAGGATTTCAGCCCCTGGTTGAAGATCTGCACATGACCCGGGCAGTTCATCGGCTTAATGCAGTATTCACGGTTCTCAGAAGAGGTAGTGAACATCGCATCTTTATAGTTGTCCCAATGGCCTGTTTTTTCCCACAGGACACGGTCCATCATGAAGGGACCTTTTACTTCCTGGTACTGGTACTCTTTCAGTTTGGAACGTACAAACGTTTCCAGTTCGCGGAAAATCGTCCAGCCATCGTTATGCCAGAACACCATACCCGGCGCTTCTTCCTGCATATGATACAGGTCGAGCTGTTTACCGATTTTACGGTGATCGCGTTTCGCTGCTTCTTCCAGACGCTGCAGGTACGCATTCAGCGCTTTTTTATCTGCCCATGCAGTACCGTAAATACGCTGCAACATTTTATTGTTGCTGTCACCGCGCCAGTAAGCGCCCGCAATTTTCATCAGTTTAAAATGATGGCAAAAACGCATATTCGGCACGTGCGGACCGCGGCACATGTCGATATATTCCTGGTGATGATACAAGCCCGGCTTGTCATCATGCGCGATGTTTTCATCAAGAATAGAGACCTTGTAGGTTTCACCGCGTTTGACAAACGTCTCACGGGCTTCATGCCAGCTCACTTTTTTCTTAATGACGTCGTAGTTGCTTTCGGCGAGCTCATGCATACGTTTTTCGAGCGCGTCGATATCTTCCTGGGTCAACGTATGGTCAAGATCGATGTCGTAATAGAAACCGTTATCGATGACCGGACCAATCGCCATTTTGGTGTTTGGCCAAAGTTGCTTAATAGCGTGGCCTAACAGGTGCGCGCAGGAGTGACGGATAATTTCCAGGCCTTCATCATCTTTGGCGGTGATGATAGCAAGGTTAGCGTCGCTGTTGATGACATCAGTGGCATCAACCAGTTCGCCATTAACGCGGCCAGCGATACAGGCTTTCGCCAGTCCGGGACCGATATCCAGTGCAACATCCATGGGGCTTACAGCGTGGTCGTAATGGCGTTGGCTGCCATCAGGAAGAGTAATTACAGGCATTTCATTTCCTTATTTGCAGTGGTGCCCCACACGAAAGAGCACATACAAAACTAAACAATGTATTTATATCAGCAAGTTAAAGGTGTTTCTTTGCTTCACTCTGCAAAGTCTGTACAACAGCATTCGGGATGTACCCACCCCCACCGGCTGATAACGCCCCCCAATAGTACACGCCATTGGCTTCACATAAAAGTATGAAAAAAATCGTTATACTGCGCGGCGGATGTCGACATTACGGTACTTCCTACCTCACCGGGCACCCGGGGACACCGCATTAATAAAGAAAGCGTCAGCCAAATTAACTCCCACCCGCTAACTGCACTAAGGTTTGTCGTGTGGACGCCCCTGTTGAAGTGAGTTTTTTCTATTTTGTTTCACCGGGGTGATTACATATTTACAACAATGGTCGTTCCAGGCGAAATTACTGTGTATTGCCTTTTCATTTTGGTAAGCAGAATGAAAAGGCATTTTAAAAATACTAATGCCATCTGACGTTTATCATGTTTTAAGACGCTATTTTGTCCTGTTGCACTGCTTCAGGTTCGAATAGCATTCATCAACGCCTAACCAACTGATAATGAATGGAAATAATCTATCCACTTCTGGTTATCGCGCTGGTCGCGATTATTGTGTTCTCGTTTTATAAGCACTACAGCATGAAGTCGTCCAGGAACCTGCCAGGCCGTCATAAAAAACGGCACTAATAAGGATCCACCTGCTCAAAAAGGCACGCGTTAGGCGTGCCTTTTTCTGTTACTCACCTCAGGCTTCGTAACCTAAGGCGCGAATGACTTCCTCCATCGCATCATGCGTCAGGGGAGAGCGTTTTATGCGGGGGTTTGCCAGCATCGTTCTGACCACACCAGCAATAACAATGTGTTTCGGCTCTTGCCCAAGGTCGCGCATTTCCAGCACCACTTTTCCAACCACCCGGCACATCTCCTCATATAACTCGTTATCTGTTGCCTTTCCCATCATGCCTCCGGTTGCGTGGTGTTACCTAAGAATTTGCGTTAAGCTAACCATATCTAATAAAGAAACATCGCCAGGTGCATCCTGTGCGTTGCAACATTATTAGAGATGTTCTTTGTAACGAATAACTTTTATTGCCCTTCCGATGCGTGCGGATTTCACCCGGAAGGGAGCTTTTTACCGGAGAGGCTTACGATGTGGCAAGTTTTCTCTCCTTCTGCCCTGGCCTGATGCCCCTTTCCCACCGACACCGCTTCGCTCAGACATTTGCACAAAGTTAAATTTTTCCGCCAATTTGGGTTAAAGATCACCCTGCCGCCTGCCGATGATTGAAACATTAGCGGTCTGAATGAATCAATACAGCAATGCCATCGATCAATTACGACAACATGACCGGTCTGAACCTGACGCTCAGGGCGGCGACCGCTTCGACGCTGGAGGAATCTATTCAGCGTCTGTCGTCGGGGTTACGGATCAATAGCGCGAAGGATGATGCAGCAGGTCAGGCCATTGCCAACCGCATGCGCGCAAATGTCAACGCGGATACTGTCGTATCCCGCGGACTGGATGACGCTATCAGTATGGCGCAAACCGCTGATGGCGGGCTGAACACCATCAGTGAATTACTGATCCGCGCCAAAAGTCTGGCGATCCAGTCAGGTAATAGCACCCTTTCCGCCAGCGATCATCAGAGCATTGATAACGAATATCAAAGTATTCTTAAGAGTATTCAGGCCATTTCGGAAGGCACTGAGATTTTTGGCCGCTATCCACTGGCTACCGACAGCCCTGAATTGCCTCCTGAGCTGATAGGCAATGTCCCGCCGCTCAGCGTTAAGTTTCCGGCGCAGGGCACGAACTATACATTCAGTTCTGGCATTGTCTCTCTGGCGTATATCCCTGCCGGCGCCACAAACATTACGCTAACCATGGATTCGCTGGGCCTGGATGATGACATCCAGTTGTTTACTCGCGACGGTAAACATCTGGCCGGTACGCCGCTCACGGGCAGCGATCCGGACTATACATGGAAAAGCCGCGGCATAACGGATTCGACCAAAGCCACGTCAAAAGTACTGACGGCGGCCAATGGTTTTCAAAGCGGCGCCACTTACGATGATTCGCAATTAATTGAGGGGGGGACATCCTGGGCGCTGAACGGCAGCGCTACCCTTAATTATAACGGCATGACCATTCGCTACAGTGGCGACGGCGATCGCTATGAAACGGGCCGGGCCTTTAATGACGGCAGCAATGGAACGAACCGTCTGGAACGTTTAAAAATCGATAAGGCCAGCGAAGATCTGATCGTGATGGTGCTGGGTAGCGGTTCGTTTACCAGTAACCTGACCTGGGGCGATTTGCCCACGCCAACTATCACACCGACCACGCCGCCGAAACAGAGTCGTCCGTGGGAAGTGGTCACCAGCGCCAATTACGGCGACGACGTAAAAGCTGTCACGCTGGCAACCACCCCCTCGGATCTGAAATCGTTAGGGCTGGCGCAGACGGATTTACGATCAACGGGCACCGCCAGTGTGGCGATGGGGCTGCTGGATAAGGCGCTGGATAAAATCAGTGGCTATCGCGCGCAGTATGGCGCGTCGATCAATCGTTTTGAGTCGAATAAATCCGTTCTGGCACAACAAGGCATTGCAACGCAAGCGGCGCAAAGTCGTATTCAGGATGCGGACTATGCGTTAGAGGCAAGTAAAATGGCAAAAGCGCAAATATTGCAACAAGGTCAGGATGCGGTACTGAAAGTCGCCAACCAGTCGGCGCAAAATATTCTTGCCCTGCTACGCAGTTAAATCTTAAAAGCTATTTAAAAGAAGCAATAAATAATTACTTTCAGTTTTTGTCAAAATTGCTAACGATTTATTTTACAGTTGCCCCCTCTTTCGCGTAAATACAAAAACCGGTACGACACAATCCGGTTTTTTAAGAAAAGGAAGGAACGGAAGAGATAATTAGTTCCACTCACCAGCAACCAGTGTGTGAGCATCAAATGCGGCATCGTTGTTACCGTGCGTAGACTGAGCAACGGTAACCATGTTAGAGCCCGCCTCGATATTAGTGATGTTTGAGCTGTTCTGGCTGGCAGGTGCATTAACGGTATCAGCAGCGAAGACACCAAATGAGAGTGCAGAAAGCACTACAACTGCTGCAGTAGTTTTGATTTTTTTCATGATTTCATTCTCTAATTTAAATAACACAGATGACTGTCTGGGTGATTAATTACCCGTGCTCATAGTGTAGATCTGGATCACACTTTTGCACAGTCAATTTATTTATCCATTCGTGTCAAATAAACTGAATGTGTTTCACAACAATTAATTATGGAGAAATTAAGGAGAGGATGAATATACTTAAATGAAATTTATCAAAGGCCGAAGTAAATAGCACAAATTAACAAATAAAGATAATGGGCCGGGTATTTCCGGCCCACTTAATTACATTTTATAGCCTAACGTTACCGTCGTTCTGCGATCGGTGTGTTCCGGCGCGGTGGATGGCGGCTCGGAGTTCCAGGTCAGGTTATACGCAACTTTCAGCGCGAAATGCGCGTTGATAGCGACGTTCAGCGCCGTCTCGGAGTTCACAGTAGTGTCGTCCGCACCAAAGACGGAAACGCCCTGCGTGAATTTCGTATTGTCACTGATCTGCCATGCATAGGTGCCAGAAGCGTACCCCAGCGCAGTGGTTTTCGTGTCGCCATCGGTGTACTTATCATGACGCACACCAGGACCGAATTCAAAACGCAGGCTATGCACCGGACCGTTCAGGATCTGACGACCATAACCTGCCGTCAACACGTCGCGATCGCGATAACCGTTATAGCGGTCCGTCAACCAGCTCGCCTGGCCAAACAGGTAATCATAATCCGTCAGGTTGTAACGGCTACGGCCACCAATAGCATATTTCTCAGACGAACGTTCATCGTTTGATGAGGTGTTACTGGCATTGCCCCACAAAGACCATGCCGTTCTGCTACCGTACCAGGTCAGCGTGGAGTCGGCAGTCAAAGAAGAACTCTTTGTGTTGCCGGACTGGGCGAGATAGCCACCATTCACGCTACCTTCGAACGGTTTCTTCGCAGTTGAAGGATCATCCATGACAGTAAAAACGGTATCATCTGCGGCAGCATTCATCGACGCAAGCACGCCCGCAGCGATAAGCAATGCGGGTACTGTCTTAAAAAGCTTCATTTATTAAGAGTCCGTACAGCAAAAAAAGAGACCAACACGGTCCCGGAATCTTTCATGAGGATCAATGACCAACGGTCCTAAGAAAGGTAACAAATTATAAAAAGCCCCGTTAAACATATCAATGAAATCTTATTTGATTTTTTGAATAAGAGAGATCTCAAAAAGGGGTATTTGGTTATTAATCGTTTTTATGCCTTAACTCAATTTCATGGTGAAAATCATACTGTTATTCCTTTCCCTTCCGGGTGATCGGTGCCAGGCTTAGGGCAACCGGATAAAAAGGAGATCATGATGGTTTCTGTTTATACCCTGACGCTCGCGCCCTCTCTGGATAGCGCGACGCTAACACCACACATCTACCCTGAAGGTAAACTGCGTTGCAGCACACCAGTATTTGAACCCGGCGGCGGCGGCATCAACGTGGCCCGGGCGATTGCGCACCTGGGCGGCAAAGCAACAGCCCTCTTTCCTGCGGGCGGAGCGACCGGTGAACACCTGGTCAATTTACTGGCGGATGAACGCGTGCCGACTATCGCGGTGGCGGCCAAAGACTGGACGCGGCAAAACTTGCACGTACATATCGAGTCGAGCGGCGAACAGTACCGCTTTGTTATGCCGGGGGCAGCGCTCAGCGATGATGAGTTTCGCCAGTTGGAAGAAAAAGTCCTCGCCATTGAAACCGGCGCAATATTGGTGATCAGCGGCAGTCTGCCGCCAGGCATCAAAGTAGATAACCTGACACAGCTTATCAAAGCGGCGCAGCAGCAGGGCATCCGATGCATCGTGGACAGCTCCGGAGAGGCGCTCACCGCCGCGTTATCGATCGGCAATATTGAACTGGTAAAACCCAATCAGAAAGAGTTGAGCGCACTGGTCGGGCGGGAACTGACGCAACCGGATGATGTTCGCCTTGCGGCACAGGAGATTGTCCGCAGCGGTAAAGCGTTGCGGGTGGTGGTATCTTTGGGACCGCAAGGCGCACTGGGCGTTGATGCGGAAGACTGTGTGCAGGTTGTGCCACCCCCAATGAAAAGCCAAAGTACGGTAGGGGCAGGAGACAGCATGGTCGGCGCGATGACGCTCAAGCTCGCACAGAATGCCCCGCTTGCCGATATGGTGCGTTTTGGCGTTGCTGCCGGGAGCGCGGCCACTATTAACCAGGGCACGCGGTTATGCGCCCTGCAAGACACGCAGAAAATTTACGACTATCTGCGTAAAGTCTGAAAAAGTCGCGCTTCGCTGGGCGGGCGGGCGCGCATCAAAGCGATCAGGGTAGTCGACAAATTTTCCTTGCCGACTATGCTAAAAAAACTTTCAGGATTACAACGAGGTGAAATATGGGCAGTGACAGCATCACGCGCTACGTCGTAACGGTCACCTTTCATGAACGAACCCTGACCGAAATCAATGAACTGAATAACCACTTTACACGCGCGGGTTTTCTCCTCACCATGACCGATGAACAAGGCAACGTGCACGATCTCGGCACTAACACCTTCGGTTTTATCAGCGCGCTCAGCGAGCAAGATGTCCACGCGCTGGCGAGTGGACTGGCGGAAAGCGCGATCGACGAAGAGGCCGACATTACCGTTAGCACCTGGGACACCTGGCAACAGCAAGATCATTAAGAACGCTGTTGTGCCCTTCGTTGCTCAGTTGTGCGTTATATCCTGTTTTTTGAAAGCTTTAGTGCGCTAACCTTATGATCTGGCTGATTACATGGGAGAGACATCATGTGGCAAGCGATAAGCCGTCTGTTAAGCGAGCAACTGGGCGAAGGCGAGATTGAGCAGCGTGAGGAGCTGCCAGGCGGCGAAATCCACGCTGCATGGCGCGTGCGTTATGCGGGCCGCGATCTCTTCGTGAAATGCGATGAACGTGAACTGTTACCCATCTTTACCGCCGAAGCCGATCAATTAGCGCTGCTGGCACGGAGCAATACGGTCAAAGTACCCGCAGTATGGGCGCTCGGCAGCGACCGTGATTACAGCTTTTTAGTGATGGAATATCTCCCAGCCCGCCCGCTGGATGCACACAGCGCCTTTCTGCTCGGCCAGCAGCTTGCGCACTTGCATCAGTGGAGCGATCAGCCGCAGTTCGGCCTTGATTTTGATAACGACTTATCCACTACCCCACAACCCAACGCCTGGCAGCGACGCTGGTCTACCTTTTTCGCCGAACAGCGCATTGGCTGGCAACTGGAACTGGCGGCAGAAAAAGGGCTGGAGTTCGGCAACATCGATGCCATTGTGGAACATGTTCAGCAGCGTTTATCGTCGCACCAGCCGCAGGCTTCGCTGCTTCACGGCGACTTATGGTCGGCCAACTGCGCCCTCGGGCCGGATGGACCTTACATTTATGATCCGGCATGTTACTGGGGCGATCGTGAATGTGACCTGGCGATGCTGCCGCTTCATCCGGATCAGCCGCCGCAAATCTACGATGGCTACCAGTCAGTCTCTCCGCTCCCGAATGATTTCCTCGAACGCCAGCCTGTCTACCAGCTCTATACCTTGTTCAACCGCGCGATCCTTTTCGGCGGCGAACACCTGGTGAATGCCCAAAAAGCCCTCGAACGCGTGTTAGCCGTGTAGGATATTTTTCTGCATCGGGCCCGGACAGATGCTGCTACCGGGCCCTTTCACGTTATAAAAACCCCAGCAGCGTAAAGAAGAAGTAGCCTGCGACAATGATCAGCACCGGCAACACATACAGCGGGAAAATCTGGCGGAAAATGGAGTGATTTGGCACCACGATCCTTGCTTCAAGCTGCGCGCGCGATAGACCTTCATCGCCTTTGGCCTTTTCCAGAATGGCCTGATCTTCCACCCCTTCACGCAGGAAACGCACTTGCCGGCTCATCCGCGCGCCTGAAGCCTGCAACGCCAGAGCCACAAAGATCAGCGCAAAGATAATCCAAAACATGATGTTCAGGCTTTGGTGAAAATCCGGCGTTGGCGAGTTGTACCAAAACAGGTTCAGAAACGGCGTATTGAAGCGCATCATTTCGATCATTACATGAGCGAAATCCAGCATCACCGCGTTGATACCGGGCTGCTTGTCGCTGTGGTCGTACATAAATTTCAGAATGGAAATAATGGTCGAAATAATGGCCGGAATAAAAATCACCCAACCCAGAACGCGTTTCAGCACGGCTATGCGTCCAGCTTGTTGATACGTCATGGCTTCCCCTTGGTTGTGACGCACGGTTTGCGCCTAAGTCTACCTGCAGAGAATCATTTTCGCCTGATCTTTAAAGGCGGTATGATGCCCTTTCGCTCATAATCCGAACTTTCTTCCCGACACGAGCCGCTAAAAAGAGAGGTGTTATGTCTGCCCCGCAACAAATTCTTGCTGCCATTTTTGATATGGATGGATTACTTATCGACTCAGAGCCACTCTGGGATCGCGCTGAACTGGACGTCATCGCAGGACTTGGGGTCGATATCACACGACGCAATGAACTGCCGGATACCCTCGGATTGCGCATCGATATGGTGGTTGAACTCTGGTATGCGCAGCAACCCTGGAACGGTCCTGGTCGTCAGGAGGTCACCGATCGGATCATACAGCGCGCGATTTCGCTGGTTGAACAAGAACGCCCGCTGCTCGCAGGTGCCCGCGAGGCTGTCGCACTGTGCAAAGCCAACGGTTTGAAAGTGGGTCTGGCCTCCGCCTCGCCACTGCGTATGCTGGAAAAAGTACTCGCCATGTTTGACCTGCGCGACAACTTCGATGCGCTGGCTTCGGCTGAAGCGCTCCCCTACAGCAAACCCCACCCGCAGGTCTACCTTGATTGCGCTGCGAAACTTGGCGTTGAACCGCTCTGCTGCGTGGCGCTGGAAGATTCTGTCAATGGCATGATCGCCAGCAAAGCGGCCCGCATGCGTTCCATCGTTGTGCCGGATGCCGAACATCGTGCCGATCCGCGTTATGTTCTGGCGAACGTCAAACTTGATTCTCTTCAACAACTGACGCTATCCCATTTATTGGGCTAAGTTACCGGGGTGGCATTTTGTCGCCCCGCTCAAAATAATTGAAACATCATTTCATTTTTATTTGTATTTTCCCCGCCCCCCTTCTATCCTGAAACTCAGGCGCTGACGCCCTCTTTCACAACAATAATATGCCGGAGAACTCATGATACTGGATGCCTTTAAGCTTGCGGGTAAAGTGGCCATTGTGACCGGGTGTGATACCGGCCTTGGCCAGGGAATGACACTGGGGCTGGCGGAAGCGGGCTGCGATATTGTTGGCGTAAACCGTAAAATTCCGCATGAAACCGCCCAAAGAGTAGAAGCATTGGGACGCCGCTTCCTGGCGATTCAGGCAGATTTGCGCCACCAGCAGACGCTTGAGGGAATTGTTGCCGAAACCGTTGCCAGGATGGGACGCGTTGATATCCTGGTGAACAATGCCGGTACTATCCGCCGTTGCGATGCAATCGACTTTAGCGAGCAGGACTGGGATGACGTAATGGATCTCAACCTCAAAACGGTGTTCTTCTTGTCACAAGCCGTTGCCCGGCAATTCATTGCACAAGGCGATGGCGGTAAAATCATTAATATCTCCTCAATGCTCTCCTTTCAGGGTGGCATCCGCGTTCCGTCCTACACGGCCTCGAAAAGTGGTGTGATGGGACTAACACGCCTGCTGGCGAATGAATGGGCCCCTCACCATATCAATGTGAATGCCATAGCGCCGGGCTATATGGCGACTAACAATACGCAGCAATTGCGTGAAAATGCCGAACGCAGTCAGGAGATCCTCGATCGCATTCCTGCCGGGCGCTGGGGAGAACCCGCCGATTTACAGGGCGCTGCAGTGTTTTTAGCGTCCCGGGCCGCGGACTATATCAACGGTTATACCCTTGCCGTCGATGGTGGCTGGCTGGCGCGCTAAATCTGACAGGATTGTGACAAAGAGTTACACCGTCACCTCTTCCGCCTACTGTACAAACATCCTATACTGTATGCATCGACAGTTACGCGAGTTTGATCATGACGGCGGAAGGCCACCTGCTTTTTTCCATTGCCTGCACGGTGTTTGCCAAAAACGCTGAGCTGACGCCCGTGCTTGCTCAGGCCGACTGGTGGCATATTGTGCCATCAGCCATTCTCACCTGCCTGCTACCCGATATTGACCACCCGAAATCATTCCTTGGACAGCGGCTGAAATGGGTTTCCAAACCTGTGGCACGCGCCTTTGGTCACCGGGGATTTACCCACAGTCTGCTCGCGGTATTCCTTGCGCTAACCCTGTTTTATTTGAAGGTTCCGGAAAGCTGGGTTATTCCGGCCGATGCACTGCAAGGCATGGTGGTTGGGTATTTAAGCCATATTTTGGCAGATATGATCACCCCGGCGGGTGTCCCTCTGTTATGGCCTTGTCGCTGGCGATTTCGTCTGCCGCTGCTCTCACCGCAAAAAGGCAATCAACTGGAGCGCGTCTTGTGTATGGCGCTGTTTACTTATGCCGTGTGGATGCCCCCCACGTTGCCCGAAAACGGGGCGGTACGCTGGTCCTCACAAGTGATTAACGCATTGCAAAGCCAGTTTGATCGCTTTATTCATCAACAATCCGGCCAGTAATTAACCCGTTATCGCATTTTTGGCATAACCCATTCCATTTGGATATAAGAGCGTCCTGGGAGTTCTGCTAACCTTGCGCCACGGGATCGGCCGACAGGTTGACCGAATAATGATATCAGGAGAACGGGGATGAATTTTCCATTAATCGCGAACATCGTGGTGTTCGTGGCACTGCTGTTTTTGCTGGCGCAGACTCGCCACAAACAGTGGAGTCTGGCAAAAAAAGTACTGGTCGGTTTAGGCCTTGGTGTGGTCTTTGGACTGGCGCTGCAGGCGATCTATGGCTCCGATAATCCGGTACTGAAAAGCTCTATTCAGTGGTTCAACATCGTCGGTAATGGCTATGTGCAACTGCTGCAAATGATCGTTATGCCGCTGGTTTTCGCTTCGATTCTGAGTGCGGTTGCCCGCCTGCATAATGCCTCTCAACTGGGCAAAATCAGTTTCTTAACCATCGGCACGCTGCTGTTCACGACGCTGATTTCCGCTCTGGTGGGTGTGCTGGTCACTAATCTGTTTGGTCTGACTGCGGAAGGACTGGTGCAGGGCTCGGCGGAAACCGCGCGCCTGAATGCAATTCAGAGCAACTATGTGGGTAAACTGGCGGATTTGACGGTGCCGCAACTGCTGCTGTCGTTTGTGCCGAAAAATCCTTTTGCCGATCTCACCGGCGCAAACCCGACGTCGATTATCAGCGTGGTGATCTTTGCCGCATTCCTCGGCGTCGCGGCACTGAAACTGCTGAAAGACGATGCGCCGAAAGGGCAACGCGTACTGACTGCTATCGACACTCTGCAGAGCTGGGTAATGAAACTGGTTCGTCTGGTCATGCAACTGACGCCGTATGGCGTACTGGCGCTGATGACCAAGGTCGTGGCAGGTTCCAACATTCAGGACATCATCAAGCTGGGTAGCTTCGTCATTGCCTCGTACCTGGGTCTGGCTATTATGTTCATGGTGCACGGCGTGCTGCTGGGCATTAACGGCGTCAGCCCGCTGAAATTTTTCCGTAAGGTATGGCCGGTACTGACGTTTGCCTTTACCAGCCGTTCCAGCGCGGCCTCAATTCCACTGAACGTCGAAGCGCAAACGCGTCGTCTGGGTGTGCCGGAATCCATTGCCAGTTTCTCTGCCTCTTTTGGCGCAACCATTGGCCAGAACGGCTGTGCTGGCCTCTATCCGGCCATGCTGGCGGTGATGGTAGCCCCGACGGTCGGCATTAACCCGCTTGATCCGGTCTGGATTGCCACGCTGGTCGGCATTGTGACGGTCAGTTCCGCCGGGGTAGCGGGCGTCGGCGGCGGCGCAACGTTCGCAGCACTGATCGTGCTACCTGCAATGGGGCTGCCGGTGACGCTGGTCGCACTGCTGATCTCTGTCGAACCGCTGATCGATATGGGCCGTACAGCGCTCAACGTCAATGGTTCAATGACCGCAGGCACGCTGACCAGCCAGTGGCTGAAGCAAACGGATAAAACCGTGCTGGATAGCGAAGAGGACGCCGAACTGGCGCATCGCTAAAAGAACAAGTACCACATTAACCGCCTGCACCGTCAGGCGGTTTTTTTATTCGTTATCGATATCTATCTCACCTTCCTGCCGCATCTGCATCGCCCAGCGCTGGGCTGACTCCGGTACGCTGAACACCGGAGAACGGCGAAAATGCTCGCCCATCAGGACAAAAGCCACATATTTGCCACGTAATAACCAGACATCGCGAAACCCTTCAACTTTCAGGGCGTGATCGGGCGGAGCCGGTTCGACACGGGGTACATAGCTGATAACAGCGCGGTTTTGTTGACGAAAAGGTTTCATAGGCAATGCATTCACTAAAGACAATTTCCACAACCAGTAATCACCTATCATAGCCGAAAGTTGCCCTGCGCGTCGCGCCTGCGGTGACTTTCTCTTATTTTTCGCGGGGTTCAGGCGCCCCTCAAACCGTCGCCGTCAGGACATTGTTCTATAGTTAGAGGGGTTTTAATGTAACAACGACCCTTTTCAGCAATGGAAACAGGAGACGAGTTCAATGTCGCAGAATGAAAAAGAGTCACAACATCACGCGCCGGTTCACGATGCCAGCGAGTCGCGCCCCGGACTGGATTCCCTGGCGCCCGCAGATAACTCACACCGCCCTTCTCCCCAGCCGACCGCGCCGGGCGAGCAACCAACCGCACCGGGCAGCCTGAAAGCCCCGGATACCGCGAACAGCAAACTCACCTCGCTGGCGTCTGTTCGCAAGGGCGGCGAAAACTATCCTCTTACCACCAATCAGGGCGTGCGCATTGCCGATGATCAAAATTCATTACGTGCCGGCACACGCGGTCCAACACTGCTTGAAGATTTTATCCTGCGGGAAAAGATCACCCACTTCGACCATGAACGCATCCCGGAGCGTATCGTGCATGCGCGAGGTTCTGCAGCGCATGGTTACTTCCAGCCTTATCGCAGCCTGAGCGACGTGACAAAAGCCGATTTTCTTTCCGATCCAGAGAAGATCACACCTGTTTTTGTGCGTTTTTCAACTGTTCAGGGTGGCGCAGGTTCAGCCGATACCGTGCGTGATATTCGTGGCTTCGCCACCAAGTTCTACACTGACGAGGGCGTTTTTGATCTTGTTGGCAACAACACGCCGGTGTTTTTTATTCAGGATGCACATAAATTTCCGGATTTCGTTCACGCGGTAAAACCTGAACCGCACTGGGCGATACCGCAAGGCCAAAGCGCTCATGACACCTTCTGGGATTATGTTTCTCTCCAGCCAGAAACGCTGCATAACGTGATGTGGGCGATGTCCGATCGCGGCATCCCCCGTAGCTATCGCACAATGGAAGGTTTTGGCATTCATACCTTCCGGCTGATCAATGCCGAAGGTAAGGCAACGTTCGTGCGTTTCCACTGGAAGCCGCTGGCGGGCAAAGCCTCGCTGGTATGGGACGAGTCGCAAAAACTGACCGGCCGCGATCCCGATTTCCATCGCCGGGAATTGTGGGAGGCGATTGAGGCGGGCGATTACCCGGAATATGAACTGGGTCTGCAACTGATCCCGGAAGAGGATGAGTTCAAGTTCGACTTTGATTTGTTGGATCCCACCAAACTGATCCCCGAAGAATTGGTGCCGGTGCAGCGCGTCGGGAAAATGGTGCTTAACCGCAACCCGGATAATTTCTTTGCCGAAAATGAACAGGCCGCATTTCATCCGGGCCATATTGTCCCCGGTCTGGATTTCACCAACGATCCATTGTTACAAGGGCGTCTGTTTTCTTACACCGACACCCAGATTAGCCGCCTCGGTGGCCCGAACTTCCATGAAATCCCGATCAATCGCCCCACCTGCCCTTATCACAACTTCCAGCGCGACGGCATGCATCGCATGGAGATCGACACCAACCCGGCGAACTATGAGCCGAACTCGATCAACGATAACTGGCCGCGTGAAACGCCTCCTGGCCCCAAACGCGGTGGCTTTGAAACCACTCAGGAGCGGGTCGATGGTGCTAAAATCCGCGAGCGCAGCCCCTCTTTCGGCGAATACTATGCGCACCCACGTCTGTTCTGGCTGAGCCAGACACCGTTTGAGCAACGCCACATTGTGGATGCCTTCAGTTTTGAACTCAGCAAAGTGGCGCGGGCTTATATTCGGGAACGCGTCGTCGATCAACTGGTGCGCATTGACGTCAATCTGGCGACAGCCGTAGCAGAGAACCTCGGTATTACGCTCAGTGATGAACAACTTAACACCGCGCCGCCGCCGGACGTTAACGGGTTGAAGAAAGATCCGGCGCTCAGTTTATATGCGGTGCCGGATGGCACAGTCAAAGGCCGTGTCGTCGCCGTATTGTTGAACGAGAAGGTTCGCGCTGCCGACGTGCTCACGCTGTTACAGCAGTTAAAAGACCACGGTGTGCACGCGAAACTGCTCTATTCCCGTATGGGAGAAGTGATTGCTGATGATGGCTCGCAATTACCGATTGCAGCGACATTTGCCGGCTCGCCTTCCCTGACCGTAGATGCGGTAGTTGTACCTGGCGGTCATCTCAGTGGGCTGTTGCAAAATGGCGATGCGAAATACTACCTGCTGGAGGCGTATAAGCACCTGAAACCGATCGCGCTGCTAGGTGATGCTCGTCAGTTCAAAGCCCTGTTGAATGTCGACGCACAAGGTGAAGAGGGCATTATTGAGGCGGATAGCGCTTCTCCGACCTTTGTCGACGAGGTTCTCACCGCGCTGGCTGCGCACCGGGTGTGGTCACGCATTAGCAAAATAGACGCCATTCCTGCCTGATCCTGAAGCGGATAAAAAAAGCCCCATTATCGACATGGGGCTTTTGTTTGCTCAGGCTAAAAGAGAAAAATTACTGCTTAGCTTGCGGATCCGTGTCGTATTCGGCACAGGACTGGTAGCCAGAATTCATAACGTGACCGGTCTCATCCAGGGCAACGAAGTATGTTTCGGTTTTGCCGTCACGTTGACCCAGAATGTAAGTCTGGCAGGTACCGCGAGCGTGGATCATCGTCACTTCAGATGATGGGCGACCTGCAATCTGCATCACCTGCTGGCGGCTCATGCCTTTTTTGACGTCTTTCACTACCGGCTGGCTGACCTGGTCTTTGGCGCGATCGTAAGCCGTACACCCTGCCAGCATGGTCATCACTGCTGCTGCACCAAGAATTCCTGCGATGTTCTTGTTCATATTCCATCCTCTTGTTTATCCGCTTGTGTATCAGCGTGTTATCTAAGCCTGGAATATAAAATTGCATTTTTCAACTTTACAGCGGCGATGGCATAACTTTCGGAAAGTTCTAATAAAACAGAGATAATTTGCTAAAACGCCGTAAATTGCGACACTCAAAACTGTGATCCTTGTCGTTTCACGGCCAAAGGGTTACTTTGAGCCCATCATTTATTTGCAACCTGCAAAGCAGGATTACATAACGGAGGGGTAAATGACTCTGCAACAAGAGATTATTCAGGCGTTAGGCGTGAAGCCGGTGATCAATGCCGAAGAAGAAGTGCGTCGCAGTGTAGATTTTTTGAAAACCTATCTGAAAACGTTTCCCTTTCTGAAATCGCTGGTGCTTGGCATTAGTGGTGGGCAGGACTCCACCCTTGCCGGCAAAGTGAGTCAGATGGCGATATCAGAGCTGCGCCAGGAAACCGGCGATGAGGCTTATCAATTTATCGCTGTGCGTCTGCCCTACGGCACGCAGGCCGATGAGCAGGATTGCCAGGACGCTATTGCCTTTATTCAGCCGGACCGCGTGCTGACGGTAAATATCAAGAGCGCCGTGCTCGCCAGCGAACAAGCATTACGTGATACCGGTATCGAACTGAGTGATTTTGTACGCGGCAATGAAAAAGCGCGTGAGCGGATGAAAGCGCAATACAGCATTGCTGGCATGAGCAAAGGCGTTGTGGTGGGCACCGACCATGCTGCCGAGGCAGTCACCGGCTTCTTTACCAAATACGGCGATGGCGGTACCGACATCAACCCGCTTTTCCGCCTCAACAAGCGCCAGGGTAAACAACTGCTGGCCTGGCTGGGTTGCCCGGAACACCTTTACAAGAAAGCGCCCACCGCCGATCTGGAAGACGATCGCCCTTCACTGCCGGATGAAGCGGCGCTGGGGGTCACTTACGAAAATATTGACGATTATCTGGAAGGCAAAACGCTGGATGCCGACACAGCGAAGATTATCGAAGGCTGGTATGTGAAAACCGAGCATAAACGTCGCCCACCGATCACCGTGTTCGACGACTTCTGGAAGAAGTAATCATAGAGGCGGTGTAAGCCGCCTCTTTTTTAACCGCCACACGCCTGTTATACTGGATAAGTAAACAGTATCAGGAGTCCGTTGTGGTCAGGCGTCTATCCGCCCCGCGTCCCGAATTCGAAGCGGCGGCAATCTATGCATATCCCGAACATCTTCGCCCCTCGCTGGAAGCGATGCCCAATCTGCCCGGGGTCTATATTTTTCACGGGGAAAGCGAGGTCATGCCGCTCTACATTGGCAAAAGCGTGAATATTCGCAACCGCGTTCTTTCACACCTGCGCACCCCGGACGAAGCCGCCATGCTCCGCCAGTCGCGGCGAATTAGCTGGATCTGTACCGCCGGCGAAATGGGTGCGCTCTTGTTAGAAGCCAGGCTCATTAAGGAGCAGCAACCGTTATTCAATAAACGGTTGCGCCGTAATCGCCAGCTCTGTTCGCTGAGCTTACACGGCGATAAGCCGCAGGTAGTGTATGCAAAAGAGGTGGATTTTTCAGCCTCGCCCGATTTGTATGGATTGTTCGCTAATCGCCGGGCGGCACTGCAGGCACTCCAGAGTATCGCCGATGACGAAAAGCTCTGTTATGGCCTGCTCGGGCTGGAGTCCATAACACGGGGGCGTCCCTGCTTTCGTTCAGCATTGCAACGCTGTGCTGGCGCATGTTGTGGTAAAGAGTCGCTGCAAACGCACCATGAAAGATTTACCGCAGCGATGGCGCGTATGCAGTTGATCTGCTGGCCGTGGCAGGGGCCGATAGCGCTGAAAGAACACGGCAATGCCATGACGCAGTACCATATTATCCATAACTGGCTATGGCTGGGCTCAGTCAGCCGGCTGCGCGATGCCGGGGAACTGCTGCGCACCCCGGCCGGTTTCGATCATGACGGCTACAAAATTCTTTGCAAACCCCTTCTCACAGGCGAGCATGAGATTATCGAACTGAGTTAGTGCCCCGGCAACCAGGTGATTTCACTGAACAGTAACTGCCCTTCCGGTTTTAGCAACCGGAGGGTATGGTGGCCCTCCTGCCAGTACGCACCCTGATCGGCTGTCAGCAGTTTCTCGCCGAGTTGCCACGCACCGCTCAGCACAAAGATCACGCCGCCGCGCGCACCAAAGGTTGTAAAGGTGCGGTCAGCAATACGCACCTTTGCCCGGCAGCGATCACGGCGCGTCAGCACATTAAAATCCATCGACATTTTTCCGTCAGACAATTCGGCCTTTACAGCCTGTTCACCGGCAAAGGTAAAAGGTTGATGGTGTTTCAGGGTGTGGTGAAAGGCAGTGCCGCCGTCCAGCGTGACTTCTCCCCCTTCAATCAGCGTGATCACCCTGTCAACGCCCGGAAACTGCGGAAACTCACCGTTGCTCGCCAGGGAAGCGATACTCACACGCCAGCTAAAATCCCGCGTCGACGGCGGAAAACAACAAATCTCACGCGTCTCACCCGCACCATTACGCCAAAGATTGACCGGCATTTTGCGGATATCAAAATATTCCATCATCACTCCTGAATGGCGCGGCACAAGGCCTGCGCCGCTGCTTCGCAGAACAGCGTACTGACTTGTTATTGTTCAGAATGCCATGCAGGGTTGGCCGCAGCCAGGCGGATTAGCCTCAGACGCATGCCTCACTCTGCAAGTAAAAAACTCTAAATTTCAGATAAGTAACACCCTTAAAGCGGGTGGCATGATGAGAATACCGTGCCGGTGGCGGCTGGCAAGAGGAAGGTAAGAAAAAACCGCCGGATCTGCCCACCACGTAAACGTTAATGGGCAAAACCGGCGGTCTTAAGAGGGGGCTGAATTATTTTATTCAGCAGGTGCAGGAGGCATTTTACCTTCCGGCGCCGGACGTTCTGTCAGACGCTTCTCAAAATTCGCATTGAACTGTTTTTTCTGCTCCGGCGTCAGAATGTTATAAATTTTGTTCTGGGTTTCCATATGTGCCAGCATGTCGGCTTTATGCTGCGCTTCCATTTTCGTCAGTTGCGCTTCGGCTTTGGCTTTATCGAAACTGTCGCTGGCCACAATTTCATGCATGGCACGCATCTCTTCCACCGGCGGGCGTTTCATCTGGTCTCGCTGGCTTTTCATAATGTCGCGGATCTGCTGTTTCTGCGCATCGGTCAGATTCAGATCTTTAAACATCATCATTTCATGCGGCCCTTTTGGACCCTTGTGATGCATCATCGGCTTGCTATCCGCCGGTGCAGCAGGCGCGTCCGCAGCGTGTGCCAGGTTAGCGGCGCCGAAGGCCAGGGTAGAGGCAACAAACAGGGCAGTTAATTTACGCATAATTTTATTCCTTACTTCGGTTTTACTTACGGCGGTTGCCGTGTTGACGCTATTCACTTTACTGCCTTTATCGTCAATTAATCAGAGCGACAGTAAAACAATGAAAGTGTAAATAACCTTTTTACGACAAATAAGGAGGAAATAAGGATAAAGGGTGAAGAGATGAAAATTAAATATACAACTTACTGATTCAGAAGGGATTATGAAGAATTATAAAATAAACCTGATTATAAATAAAGCCACTCACCAGGATAAATCTGTAATTTATTCATGAGGGTGATGAAAATAAGCCCTGCATCAGCAGGGCTTCGGTATTAATCTATTTTTTCCAGCATTAATCCTGCACGCAGACCAATGGCGACGTCAGGGTTTGGAAACAAGACATACTCCCTGTCATGTTGAACGACATAACGCTCCCCGCGATCTTCCGCCAATAAGGTGCCCGCTTCAAACGGCGTGAAATTGAGCGTATCGGCAGAAATATAGAGTTTGAACGCCTCGCTGTTACGGGTCAGTTGCTGCACCACGCGGTACCGCAACGGCATGGTTTCAGTATCTGGCGCGGGCTCTCCGGCAACCAGCGCAGCAAGCGCCCAGGCGGTACGCTGAAACTGGCTCAGATCATTCTCGCCGAAGGGCAAAGCTTTACCCAACTCCAGCGTGCAGGCCAACGCACCGAACTGCTCGCAACTGTAGTGCGTAAAGGTGCCTGCCGGCGCACGATGGAACACCAGCGCCTCAAGCCCGGCGGCGCCAAGCCACTCAAGAAACAGCTCATCCCACGGCTCTGCACGCTGCGGCAATATGCCAAAACGGACATGGTGCGACCCTCGGATCGCCGTATGCAAATCAAGATGCCAGCGCCCCCCCTCGCCTTCATCGAAGAAGTGGGTGACCGCCCGCTCCAGCTGTGCGGCGCGCAGCGTTTCATCACTCGGAGGCAGTGTGCGCCAGCGTCCGCCAAACAGACGATTCAAATCGTTGGTCAAAAAGCGTTTGCCCTGGGTCAGCGCCTGGGGATTGCCAAGGATCACCAGCAGCCGCCAGGTCAATGGTTGCACACCGGAAAATAAATTTTTCAGCAGGATATCCAGCATCTCGACCGGCGCGGTTTCATTGCCGTGAATAGCACAGGAAATCACCAGCGATCGCCCGCAAGGTTGCGGCGGCACTAACTCCAGGATCCCCTGTTCATGCCACAGCCAGTGAATCCCCCCCGACTCTCCAGACATTTTACGCGGAATGTCACCCGATAATGTGGCGGCAAGAAAGTTATCCATACGACCTCCTGTTAACGCTGGAATGGATAAACAGACCCCAGGTTCAGTAGCTGCGTCAAACGATCCAGCGCTTCGCGTCCTTCACGCAACAGCTGTGGATCGGCTAAATCGGCCTGCGTCAGGCGATCGCGATAATAGCGATCAACCCAGTCATTGAGCGTAGTAAACAACCTGTCGTTCATCATGACTGCCGGGTTTACCGCCTGTTGCTCCGTCTCGCTAAGCACGACCCGCAGACGCAAACAGGCTGGGCCTCCCCCATTCGCCATGCTTTCACGCAAATCAAACACCTTCAGCTCGCTAATGGGGTTATCCTGCTCCAGCAGTGTATTCAGATAACGCCAAACGCCGGCGTGCGTCTGCGACTCCTGTGGCAATATCAACATCATGCTGCCATCGTCACGACTCAAAAGCTGACTGTTAAACAGATAGGTTGCTACCGCATCCTCTACCGATACGGCGCTCTGCGGTACCACAATCGCCATAAACCCCGGAACGTGGGCACGCAATTCGGCTAACAAACGCGGCTGATCGACAAAGGCCAGCGCATGGCAAAACAGCACCTGCCGGTTGGAAACGGCAATCACATCATTGTGGAAGACGCCAAGATCGATGACATCCGGGTTTTGGCGGGCAAAAATCACACGCTGCGGATCAACCTGATTCAGCCGCGCCACAGCCTGACTTGCTTCTAATGTTTGTCGTGCCGGGTATCGGGCTGGCCCCGTCTCGCCCCCCTCTTCCCGACCATAAACAAAGAGTTGCATACCGGGTTCGCCATAATCGCCACCGAAGCGGTTATGATTCGCAGCGCCTTCATCGCCCAGCATCGCCACCTGCGGCAGCGCGCCGTGGATAGCAAAGGTGTCCCGATCGGGGAAAATTGCCCGGAGCAACGCTTCCGTGGTCGGTGCTTCTGTTGCCCGGTGGAGCTTGTTATTCAGGTTCGCCACTGTCAGATGCACTTTGCCATCGAGGGCATCCGCCGACGGGCACACTGTTGCAGCATTCGCCACCCACATGGCCGATGCAGAACTGGCCGCTGAGAGCAAATGTGGCGCCTGGGTCGCGGCTTTCGCAACAACGTGTTCGTCACTGCCGCTAAAGCCCAACTGGCGCAGCAGCGCAACATTTGGCCGTTCCTGCGGCGGGATCACTCCCTGCGGGAAACCGGCATCCGCCAGCGCCTTCATTTTTAGTAGCCCTTGTTTCGCCGCCAGCCGTGGATTGGAAAGCTGGAAACGATGTCTGGTCGAGGCCTCATTACCAAACGACAGCCCGGCATAGTGGTGGGTTAACCCCACCAGGCCATCAAAGTTCACTTCACGCGCTTTCATCGCGGCTCCTCATGGGCAAAATCGAGTCCCGGGCTGAGCGTTTGCGGCAGGTGTAATGTCGCCGTTTCGAGGCTTGCCATCGGCCAGGCACAATAATCCGCCGCGTACCAGGCGCTGGCGCGGTGATTGCCTGATGCGCCCACTCCGCCAAATGGCGCGGTGCTGGCCGCACCGGTCAGGGGTTTATTCCAGTTAACGATCCCGGCGCGGGCTTCGAGCAATAACCGGTCAAACTTCTCGCGATCTGACGATATCAGGCCGCAGGCCAGCCCATAGCGGGTAGCGTTAGCCAGAGCGATGGCCTCATCAAAGTCATCGTAACGCCAGACGCCTAACAACGGGCCGAAGACCTCTTCATCTGGCACATCGGCAACGCCCGTTAACGCGATAATGCCTGGCGTCAGCAATGATGTACCTTCCGATAACAGGCGTGGCGCCAGCAAGGTTTTACCCCCGCGTGCTTCATGCGCCTGCCAGGCTTGTATGACGTGGTGAGCCGCCCCGGCTGAAATCAGCCCACCCATAAACGGTTGCGGCTCTGCGTCCCACGCCTGTGGAATTAACCGTGCACTGACCTCCACCAGTCGTTGCAGAAAAGCGTCCCCGGTTGCGGAGCGTTTCACCAACAAACGACGGGCGCAGGTACAACGCTGACCGGCAGTAATAAATGCCGACTGGATCGCCAGATGTACAGCGGCATCAATGTCCTCGGGTTCGTCCACAATTAAGGGGTTATTGCCCCCCATTTCCAGCGCCAGGATCTTTTCCGGCTGCCCGGCAAGCTGGCGATGTAACTGATAGCCTGTCTGCGCACTGCCGGTAAACAGCAGTCCATCCACGCCTGGAAGCGTGCTCAGGGCTTGCCCGGTTTCACGACCGCCCTGCAGCAGGTTAAGCACACCAGCAGGCAAACCCGCCTGCTCCCACAGTTTCACCACGGCTTCCCCGGTCCATGGCGTCAGTTCACTGGGTTTAAACAGCAGAGTATTGCCTGCCAGCAGCGCCGGAATAATGTGCCCGTTAGGTAAATGGCCCGGGAAGTTGTACGGGCCAAATACCGCCAGCACGCCGTGAGGGCGGTGACGCAATGTCGCGGCGCCGTCGGCCATTTCGGTATGTTGCTCACCGGTTCGGGTATGGTATGCCTTCACCGAAATCCCCGCTTTGTTGATCATCGCAGTGATTTCTGTCAGCGCTTCCCAGCGTGGCTTACCGGTTTCGCGCGCAATAATTTCCGCCAGCGTGGTTTTATTCGCCTCCAGCAGCGCCGTGAATTTCTCGACAATGGCCTGGCGAGTGCTAAATGGCTGGCGCGCCCACAGTGGAAAAGCCTTACGTGCCGCCTCACAGGCCTGCTCAACCTGCGCAGCCGTTGCGTCGAAGCCATGCCACAGCGCTTCATGACTCACCGGGTTGGTTTTTACCCGACGCTCTCCTTCGCCGGTGATCCAGTCGCCATTAATCCATAGACTCATTGTGATTTCTCCTCAGCGCAAAGGCGGGCGAGACGAACCGTGTCACCCGGCTGGCATTTCAGGGCATCCAGCTCTGCTGGCGTTAATAACAGGCGCTCGCAGGCCGGATCGGCTGTAATAAGCATGGCCCTAAATTGTTGGTATTGCTCATTCGCGACCATGCAGGCCGGCCATTCGCCGGGCGCGCGATGGCCTTCGCCAACGGTCACCAGACGACTCTTGCGGATGGCTCTGACCCGGTCAATATCGCACTCAAGGGTCGGACCGCCGTCGAAAATGTCGACATAGTTGCGATAACGGAAACCTTCTTTTTCCAGTACCGCACGGGCAGGTGCCGTTTGTGGATGCACCTGCCCGATTACCGCCTGCGCCTCTTCCGACAGAAAATGGGTGTAGATAGGGTGCTTCGGCATCAGTTCAGCAATAAAGGCTTTCTGCCCGGTGCCACACAAATAGTCAGCCCGGCTGAATTCCATCGAGAAAAAACGTTTCCCCAGACTCTCCCAAAAAGGCGAATAGCCATGCTCGTCAATCACGCCGCGCATTTCCGCCACCACTTTTTCGTTAAAGCAATCGCGGAAGGCGGCCATAAACAGAAACCGCGATTTCGACAACAAATAGCCGTTGCCGTCTTTGCGCCAGGCGGGATCGAGAAATAACGTGCACAGTTCACTGCTGCCGGTGTGATCATTACTGAGGAACAGGGTCGGCAACGCGTTATAGACATTCAGCTCTTTTGACGCATGTACTTGTGTGCCCACACGGTAGTTGTACCAGGGATCGTTAAGCCCCACTGCCACTTCGATGGCGCAAATCCCGGCCACTTCGCCACTTTGCGTCTCTTCCAGTACGAAAACATACCCCTGCTCACTCTTCGCCAGTTCCCCCGCCCAGGTGCGACGCGAACGTTCAATTCGTGCCGCAAGTGTGGCTTCATCAACCGGGAGAGAGGTCAGCCCGCCCCCGGTTTTCCCGGCGAGCGCCAGCAGTGCCGCGAGATCGCCCTCAGCGACAGGACGGATCACCATCATGATGAACGCTCCGCAACGAATTCCTTACACGCGCGGGCAAAACGCTCCAGCCCGACGCGGATCTCTTCTTCACTGATATTCAGCGCGGGCGCGAAACGCACCACATTCGCGCCGGCAATCAGTACCATTGCCCCTTCCAACGCCGCCAGCTGCGAAATGAGCTTTGCACTCCCGGCGTATTCTTCCGCAAGCTGGCAGCCAATCAGCAACCCGAGGCCGCGAATGTCACTAAACAGGTGATAGCGTTCGTTCAGGGCCGCCAGTTGCTCGGTTATCCACTGGTGACGCTGTTTCACGCCGTTTAGCATTTCATGGGTATTAACGAGGTCAAGCACCGTTCCGGCAACGGCCCCGGCCAGCGGGTTACCACCGTAAGTTGTGCCGTGTGTACCAACATTCATCACCTTGCCAAACTGTTCACGCGTCAGCATTGCGCCAATCGGGAATCCGCCGCCCAAGGCTTTGGCGGTGGTGAGCACATCTGGCGTCACCCCGTAATGCATATAGGCATACAGCTCGCCGGTGCGGCCAACACCGGTTTGCACTTCATCAAAGATCAGCAGTGCGTTATGGCGGTCGCAGAGCTCGCGCAAACCTTGCAGGAACGCGGTGCTGGCTGGCACCACGCCGCCTTCGCCCTGCACAGGCTCGACAATCACCGCGCAGGTGTCGTCATTGATCAATTCACTGGCGGAAGCCAGATCGTTATACACCGCGTGCTGGATTGCCGGCGGTAGCGGCGCAAAGTCCTGCGAATAGGCAGGCTGGCCGCCCGCACTCACGGTAAACAATGTGCGACCATGAAAGGCATTTTTGAATGCAACAATGCCGCTTTTCTGCGCGCCAGCGTTATCGTGAGCATATTTACGCGCCAGCTTTAACGCGGCCTCATTTGCTTCCGCGCCCGAGTTACAAAAGAAAACACGGTCGGCAAACGTTGCATCCAGTAGCCGCTTCGCCAGTTTCAACACCGGTTCATTCGTGTAGCCATTGCCGGTATGCCAGAATTTAGCCGCCTGCTCACTCAGGGCGTTGCATAATGCCGGGTGCGCATGTCCCAGCGCGTTAACGGCAATCCCCCCCGCGAAATCGATATACTCTTTACCTTGCTGATCCCACAGACGTGAGCCTTCTCCGCGAACCGGAATAAAAGGTGCTGGCGCGTAGACAGGCAACATCCATTGATCAAAATTTTCACGCGTAATTGACAGAGACATAGCGACCTCATCCGGTAAATAAAAAGTTTATAAAATGTTAACGAATGTGAAGACTTTCGCTGTAAATGTAGATTGCATGGTTCGTGCCAGCTAGCGGAGAAAATGCATAAACGGGGTTGTTCAACAATAATTCAACCACTTACAACCTGTCGCCATTCACTTTAATTGCATAAAAAGTGAATAATTCGCGATCGATGTGTGATGGCAGGCGGAATGGCGTGAGACTTTATGCAATAAGAATAATTAATATTGGAACTGTGATCATCAGCGAAATTAATTTTCATCCACCACCCTTTTTAAGCGCATCCTGCACAGAAACAGGGCAGCTGGCGCGTTTTTTGTGCAAAGGGGCAGGCAAAACAAGCGCCGTACCAATAAGTGGCAGTTGCGAAACATAAACTCTGCTAACATCTCTGCATCTTTCACTCTGCTAAGTGGCTGCGACTATGAAATTTGTCTCTTTTAATATCAACGGGCTGCGCGCCCGTCCCCATCAACTTCAGGCCCTTGTAGAACAGCATCAGCCGGATGTGATCGGCCTGCAGGAGACAAAAGTTCATGATGATATGTTCCCCCTCGAAGAGGTGGCACGCCTTGGCTACAACGTGTTCTATCATGGGCAAAAAGGCCACTACGGGGTCGCGCTGCTGACGAAAGCCACGCCTGTCTCGGTACGCCGCGGTTTCCCCAACGATGGCATCGAAGCGCAACGCCGCATCATCATGGCAGAGATCCCCTCTCCGCTTGGCGATATCACCGTTATTAATGGTTACTTTCCCCAGGGCGAAAGCCGCGACCATCCGCTGAAATTCCCGGCGAAGGAGAAGTTCTACCAGGATCTTCAGCAGTTCCTTGATACCGAACTGAAAAAAGAGAACCCGGTGCTGATCATGGGTGACATGAACATCAGCCCGACGGATCTGGATATCGGCATTGGCGAAGAGAACCGCAAACGCTGGCTGCGTACCGGTAAATGCTCATTCCTGCCGGAAGAACGCGAATGGATGGATCGCCTGAAAAGCTGGGGCCTGGTTGACACATTCCGCGAAGCCAACCCGGACACGCAGGATCGTTTTTCCTGGTTTGATTACCGCTCTAAAGGCTTTGATGATAACCGTGGCCTGCGCATAGACCTGCTATTGGCGAGCCAGCCGCTGGCAGAGCGCTGCATCGAAACCGGTATTGATTATGACATCCGCGGTATGGAAAAACCCTCCGACCACGCGCCGGTCTGGGCCACCTTTAAGATCTGAAACTGATGGACTCCGCGCCCGTTTGCAGCCCGTGGGTCAGTGTTGACTGGCTCAACGATTTGCAGCACCAGTGTAATCAGGCCGCTGCGCCAGACCGGGAATGGCGGTTGTTGGAAGTGGGTTACGAGGCCGCGCAAGCCTATCGCGCCGGGCACATTCCCGGCGCAGTGTATATGGATACGCGCGAGGTAGAAGCACCGCCGCTGTGGAATGTTGTTTCCCCCACACGTCTGCGCGCCGTGCTGACCCGCTATGCCCTGCACGTCGACACCCCTGTGATCCTCTACGGTCGCGGTAATTACGCCGCCGAGCGGCTCGCGCAAATTCTGTTATACGCCGGGATCCAGGATGTGCGTTTGCTTGATGGCGGCTGGCAATGCTGGCTGCGCGCAGGACTGAAGGTGGAGGTGGGCCCAGCCCGCCGCCTTCACGCCGAACCTTTTACCGCACCACTACCCATGCAGCCGCAATGGCTGCTGAATCAATCTCAAACCCGCCAGTTACTGGCGCAACCGGATACGGTGCTGGTCAGCGTACGTAGCCGGGCTGAATTCACCGGCGCCACCAGCGGTTATGGTTACATTGCTGCAGCCGGCGAGATCCCGGGAGCCCGTTGGGGGCATGCAGAAGGCGACAGTCAGTATATTGAGAATTACCACTGCCCGGATGGCACACTGCGCGCCCCACAAGAGATTGCCACTTTGTGGCAACAGGAGCAGATCACTGGCGACAAACAGGTGGTATTTTATTGCGGCACGGGCTGGCGCGCATCGCTGGCTTTTCTGATCGCCCGCTCGCTTGGCTGGCAACGTATTGCCGTGTATGACGGCGGCTGGTTTGAATGGAGCCAGTCCTCTTAATGGAAAACAGGCTCGTATGACAACACGCAACAGTATCGATGTGGTCGCCGCTATTATTGAACGCGATGGCAAAATTTTACTCGCCCAACGCCCCGGGCATGCCGATCAGGCCGGGTTGTGGGAATTGGCGGGTGGGAAAGTCGAACCCGGCGAAAGTCAGCCGCAGGCACTGACGCGCGAATTGCGCGAAGAACTGGGCATTGAAGCCCACCCGGCAGGTTACGTCGCCAGCCATCAGCGCGAAGTCTCCGGGCGGTTAATTCATTTACATGCCTGGCATGTGGTGCACTTTCAGGGAGAACCCACGCGGCACTACCACAGCGCCCTGCTATGGTGTACGCCCGCCGATGCGCTGCAACAATCGCTCGCCCCGGCAGACGTCCCGCTGCTGGAGGCGTTTATGGCTTCACGCGGCGCCATACCAGCGGATTAGTGGACAACGCTTTCTCATCACGCTGGCATTGCAGAAGCACGCCCTCGGTTTTGATCACCGCCCCTTCGGTATAATTTTGATTGCCATAAACACAGCACTGCATGCAGGGCTGTGTGGTTTGCGTCTGGCCGCCGGAGCTGAACACCTCAGCGGGAACATTCACTTCAATACCAGGCGACGGCATACGTTCCGCCAGCACACCATAGGAGGCGACCAGTAATGTTGTCGCCACTGCCCACGTGAAACGGGTCATAACTTGTCCTTTCTAATTGACTCCACTAATTACTATAACGGATCTATTTGGCAGGACTTTAATTTCACGGATCATCGGTTTTAGTTATGACAGCACGGGGGTTATTAATTTGCCTGGTGAGCGAATTTTTCCCTTGCCCGCTGCCGCATTGCGGATGTTATAGTCCAAAAGCGCCCATTTTTTGCGCACACAACCACAAGACATTCACACCGATAAGAGAAACTTATATCTATGGATCAGACCCACTCTCTTGCATCATTTCTTGCTTATGTTCAACAACGCGATCCACACCAGCCGGAGTTTTCGCAGGCCGTTCGTGAAGTTATGACTACCCTCTGGCCTTTTCTCGAAGCCAACCCCCGTTACCGCCAGTTTTCACTGCTGGAGCGTCTGGTAGAACCGGAACGCGTGATCCAGTTCCGCGTTGCGTGGGTGGACGACCGCAACCAGGTGCAGGTTAACCGTGCCTGGCGCGTGCAATTCAGTTCGGCCATTGGCCCGTACAAAGGCGGAATGCGCTTTCACCCCTCGGTGAATTTATCCATCCTGAAGTTTCTGGGTTTTGAACAAACCTTTAAAAATGCCCTCACCACTCTACCGATGGGTGGAGGTAAAGGCGGCAGCGATTTCGATCCAAAAGGCAAAAGCGACGGCGAAGTGATGCGTTTCTGCCAGGCGTTGATCAGCGAACTTTATCGTCACCTGGGGGCCGACACCGACGTGCCTGCGGGCGACATTGGCGTTGGTGCGCGTGAAGTCGGTTTTATGGCCGGAATGATGAAAAAACTCTCTAACAACACGGCCTGTGTCTTCACCGGTAAAGGGTTATCATTTGGCGGCAGCCTGATCCGCCCGGAGGCGACGGGTTACGGTCTGGTGTACTTCACTGAAGCCATGTTAAAACGCCACGGGCTGAGTTTTGAAGGCCTGCGCGTCGCCGTGTCGGGTTCCGGCAACGTCGCGCAGTACGCGATTGAGAAAGCCATGGCCTTTGGCGCCCGCGTGGTCACAGCCTCTGATTCGGCCGGAACCGTGGTCGATGAGTCCGGCTTTACCGCAGAAAAACTCGCCCGCCTGTGCGAAATCAAAGCCAGCCGCGATGGTCGTATTGCCGATTATGCGCGCGAATTTGGCCTGACCTATCTCGAAGGTCAGCAACCGTGGTCCGTACCGGTAGATATTGCGCTGCCGTGTGCCACGCAAAACGAGCTTGATACTGACGCTGCCCGCCTGCTAATTGCCAATGGGGTTAAAGCCGTTGCTGAAGGGGCCAATATGCCTACCACCATCGAAGCAACAGAACTGTTCCTTGACGCTGGCGTCCTGTTTGCCCCCGGGAAAGCGGCCAATGCCGGTGGTGTGGCAACGTCAGGTCTGGAGATGGCCCAAAACGCGGCGCGCATGGGCTGGAAAGCGGAGAAAGTGGATGCCCGTCTGCACCATATCATGCTCGACATTCACCAGGCGTGTGTGGAATACGGTGGAGAAGGTAAACAGACGCACTATGTGCGTGGGGCGAATATTGCCGGTTTTGTCAAAGTCGCCGACGCCATGCTGGCGCAGGGCGTCATTTAACCCGGTTCGAACTCGCAAGGCGCAGGCCAACTGGCATAATGCCGGGTGGCGCTGCGCTTAGCGTCAGGTTTCTGACCGGATAAGCAACGCGCCAGCCGCCCCCGCAGTATGGCGACTGGCACGTAGGTCCAGCCTACGACATCTCTGTCGGGGTTTCCGCCGCTGGCGGGCGTTTTTTACCCCGACCTTTCGCAAAGCTCTTTTTCTTTTCCCCGCCCGGTGCAATCAGCCCGCGAAACTGACGTACCGGGGTATTACGCGCCTGGTGGATAAGCTCATGCAACGTGCCGACCAGCGGTTGCATAAAATCCTGGTAACGGCACTCTTTCTCACTGATTTGCGTCAGCACGGATTCCCAGTGCGCGGTCATATCCGGTCGGGCCGCCATTTCCGGCAGCGAATGGATCAGCGCCCGCCCCGCATCGGTTGAATGAATATAGCGCCCTTTTTTCACCAGGAAACCACGTTTAAACAACAGTTCGATAATCCCGGCGCGGGTCGCTTCGGTGCCCAGACCATCGGTGGCACGAAGGATCTTTTTCAGGTCTTTATCCTGCACAAACCGTGCAATTCCGGTCATGGCAGAGAGCAAGGTGGCGTCGGTAAAATGACGCGGCGGTTGAGTCTGACGCTCGACCACTTCGCCTTTTTCGCACAGCAGTTCATCTGCTTTCGCCACGACAGGTAATGGCGTCCCGTCGTTTTCTTCATCACGTTCCTTCGAGCCCAGCAAGGTACGCCACCCTGCCTCAGCAAGGAAACGGGCTTTTGCAACAAACTTGCCGTTGGCAATATCCAGATCGATCTGACATTTGCGAAATACCGCATCCGGGCAGAACTGCATCAAATACTGGCGGGCGATCAGGTTGTAAACCCGGGTTTCGTTCTCGGTAAGATTGACCTTCGCGGCACGAGCGGTCGGGATAATGGCATGGTGCGCATCGACCTTTTTATCGTCCCAGCACCGGTTGCGGGTATCCGGGTTGATCACTGGCTGCGGCAGTAAATCTGCCGCGTGAACGCTGATTGCATTCATCACAGCATGCCGCCCGGCATAATGTTCCTCCGGCAGATAGCGGCAATCAGAACGCGGGTAGGTAATGAGTTTGTGGGTTTCGTACAGTTTCTGGCAGGTATCCAGAACATTTTGCGCGCTTAGTCCGTAACGCTTAGCCGCTTCGATTTGCAGCGCCGACAGCGAAAACGGCAGCGGAGCCAGTTCTGATTCCCGTTTATCGTTATACGCCGTGACGATAGCGGGCTGCCCGGAAATACGGCTGACCACATGATCCGCCAGCGGGCGGTGCAGCAGGCGCCCTTCTTCATCCTGGTAGGGCTCACACGCTTCGCTCGGCTGCCACAATGCGGTAAAGCGTTCACCCGCCGGAGTGAGGATGTGGGCTTTCACGTCAAAAAAATCTTTGGCGATGAAGTTTTCGATCTCTTCATCGCGGCGCACCACCAACCCGAGGACGGGCGTCTGTACACGACCAACAGACAACACGCCCTGATAGCCCGCATTACGGCCAAGTAAGGTATAAGCGCGGGTCATATTAATGCCGTACAGCCAGTCGGCGCGGGCGCGGGCAAGCGCCGACACGCACAGCGGAATAAATTCGCTGTTGGCGCGCAGGCGTTCAATCGCTCTTTCTACCGCCTGTGGGTTAAGGTCGTTGATCAGGCAGCGCTGCACCTGCTGGCGCTTTTGCGGGGCCAGTTGCAAATAGTCGATCACTTCGTCGACCAGCAACTGCCCTTCGCGATCCGGGTCACCCGCGTGTACCACCTGTTCTGCACTGGCGAGCAAACGCTTAATGACGTTAATCTGCTTGAGCACTGAGGGGCGTGGCTGTAACTGCCACTTCTCAGGCACAATCGGCAAATCAGCCAGGTTCCAGCGGGCATAACGGCTGTCGTAAGCATCGGGTTGCGCCTGCTCCAGCAGGTGACCGATACACCAGGTCACCACCTGATCATTACCACACTCAATGTAGCCGTCGCCTTTGCGATGCGGCTTTGGCAGCACATCGGCAATAGCGCGGGCCAGACTGGGCTTTTCGGCAATAAATAACCGCATAAAATTAACGGATCTCGATCATCGGGCGGCCGCCACGGGCACGCACCAGTTCGCCAATGGCGCTCAGTTCAATGCCATATTCTGCCGCCGTGGCTTTCACTGCCGTTTCCGCTTCTGGCAAGACCGCCAGCAGCAGCCCGCCAGAGGTTTGCGGATCGCACAACAGGTCACGCACGTCAGCCGGCATTTCACCCATTAAATGGCCATAGCTTGCAAAGTTGCGTTGCGTACCGCCCGGTACCGCGCCTTGTGCGATATAGGCTTCGACACCGGGTAACTTCGGCACATCCTGCCAGTTGATCTGCGCTTGCACGCCTGCGCCCTGACACATTTCGCTCAAATGCCCGAGCAGGCCAAAACCGGTGACATCCGTCATGGCTTTCACCCCGTCGATAGCGGCAAACGCCGCCCCGGCGATATTCATCCGGCACATCACTTCAGTCGCCAGTCCCTGATGTTCTGCTTTCAGCAGCGACTTTTTCTCAGCGGTTGTGAGAACGCCAATCCCCAGCGGTTTGGTCAGGAATAACCGACACCCCGCCTCGGCGGTGCTGTTTCGCTTCACGCGCTCAGTAGGCACCACGCCCGTTACCGCAAGACCAAAGATGGGCTCTGGCGCATCAATAGAGTGCCCGCCCGCAAGGACAATGCCCGCCTGCTGGCAGGCAAAGCGGCCACCCTCAATCACCTGGCGGGCAATCTCTGGTGCCAGGGTGTTAATCGGCCAGCCCAGAATCGCGATCGCCATGATCGGTTTCCCCCCCATCGCAAAAATATCGCTGATGGCGTTGGTGGCGGCAATGCGGCCAAAATCGAAGGGGTTATCGACAATCGGCATAAAAAAGTCAGTGGTGCTGATAATGCAGGTACCGTTACCCAGATCGTAAACGGCGGCGTCATCGCGCGTTTCGTTGCCGACAAGCAAGTTCGGGTCGAGAAACTTCGCCTGCTCGCTGTGCAGAATAGTATCCAACACTTTGGGGGAAATTTTACAACCGCAACCGGCTCCGTGGCTGTATTGCGTTAAACGTATAACTTGCTCGCTCATGGACATCTCCTGTCAATGCAATCCCGCTATGGTAGCGCCCAAACGGTAAGGTGATAAGTCTGGCAATCTGAAATCGCGCGCTGTTGCTCATTAAGCGAACGAAAGCCGCCCCTGACGCGCCTGTTTTTACGTCACGGCTGTCGCCAGAGAGCATCTCATCTGTCATTTTGCGAGCTAAGCCAATTTAATTTTTTTCTAATTGTGACAGAAATATGACAGAGCCTGAGAGGGCAACGGACATTATCCAACACCAAGGAACTACGGCGAATGAAAAAAAATATTCTCGCATTTTGTCTTGCCAGCCTGCTTTCTACCAGCGCACTGGCGTTGGTGCCTGCGGGCAACGATGCCACCACCAAACCTGACCTTTACTACCTTAAAAATAATCAGGCGATTGACAGCCTGGCGCTGTTGCCGCCTCCGCCAGAAGTGGGCAGCATTGCATTTTTGAACGATCAGGCGATGTATGAACAAGGCCGTTTATTGCGCAACACCGAACGAGGTAAACAGGCGGCTGAAGACGCCAACCTGAGTGCGGGAGGCGTGGCAAATGCCTTCTCGGCCGCATTTGGCTCACCCATTACCGAGAAGGATTCTCCGCAGCTACATAAGCTGCTGACCAACATGATTGAAGACGCTGGCGATCTGGCCACCCGTGGGGCGAAACAGAAATATATGCGTATCCGCCCGTTTGCCTTCTATGGCGTACCGACCTGCAATACCAAAGAGCAGGACACGCTGTCGAAAAATGGCTCTTATCCCTCCGGCCATACGTCCATCGGCTGGGCAACCGCGCTAGTGCTGGCGGAGGTGAATCCGGCGCGCCAGGATCAGATCTTTAAACGTGGTTTCGATCTTGGCCAGAGCCGGGTGATTTGCGGTTACCACTGGCAGAGTGATGTTGATGCTGCGCGTATTGTCGGTTCGGCGGTTGTCGCCACGCTGCACACCAACCCGGCTTTCCTGCAGCAGTTACAAAAAGCCAAAGATGAATTTGCCGCTCAGCGCAAATAAACGTTCAGAATGGCCCGGCAGCGCGATGACGTTGACCGGGCCTGCAAGAGATAGTCTGCTGTTCAGAAACGCGTCACAAACGGCGTGGTGTCCGGTAACGTGACGGTGGTGGATGCTTTCAGTTGCGGGGTGCCGAGGTAGAGGAAGCCGACGATTTTATCCTGCTCGCGGCAGTTAAATGCCTCACGCACGACCGGGCTGTCGGTCAACGGCCCCGTACGCCAGATACCATTAAACCCCTGCGCCAGCGCCGCCATTTGCATGGCCATCACAGCACACCCCGCCGAAAGCAACTGTTCCCATTCCGGGACCTTAGGGTGTGCTTCGCATTTGGCGACCACCGCAATAATCAGCGGTGCGCGAAACGGTGAAGTGCGGGCTTTTTCGATGCCCTTTTCATCCTGGCCGGCCGCCACAGCGCCCTGTTCCAGAATCTGACTGAAACGCTCGCGCCCTTCGCCTTCAACGACGAAAAAATGCCACGGTTGCAGCGTGCCATGATCCGGAGCGCGCATTCCGGCGCGAAGAATGTTGTCCAGTTGTTCACCTGTCGGCGCTGGCTCCGCCAGTCGGGAAGCACTGCGACGGTTGACGAGCAATTCAAGTGCGTCCATTAGTTAACCTCCTGTAGTCAAATTTATTCATAAAATTAACACGGGCGTAGAATTTGTTACAGCGCCGGAGGCGATTCCTGCTGACAAGTGACGGCGGGGTAATTAGGATAACCACACTTTGCCGCTCAGGGCAGCGGTGGGCGTTAACTACCAGGGAGAATACATGCGAACCCTTTGGCGTATTATTGCCGGTTTTTTTAAGTGGGCCTGGCGATTGCTGAACTTTATCCGCAATCTGGTGCTGAATCTGTTCTTTATCTTGTTGGTGCTGGTGGGTGTAGGCATCTGGATGCAGGTCAGCAGCGGTAAAGCCGATCACAGTAGTCGCGGTGCTTTGCTGCTGGATATTTCCGGTGTGGTCGTCGACAAACCGAGCGCCAGCAACCGGCTCGGCGTGCTGGGTCGTCAGTTCTTTGGCGCCAGTTCCGATCGCCTGCAAGAGAACTCCTTGTTCGACATCGTTGAAACCATCCGCCAGGCGCAAAACGATCGCAATATTACCGGCATCGTGATGGATCTGAAAAACTTCGCCGGTGCCGATCAGCCATCGATGCAGTATATCGGTAAAGCGCTACGCGAATTCCGCGACAGCGGTAAACCGGTGTATGCCGTCGGAGATAACTACAGCCAGGGGCAGTACTACCTTGCCAGTTTCGCCAACAAGATTTGGCTCTCGCCGCAGGGTGTGGTTGACCTGCACGGCTTTGCTACCAACGGGCTTTATTACAAATCGCTGCTGGATAAGCTGAAAGTCACCACGCATGTGTTCCGCGTCGGTACATATAAATCAGCCGTCGAGCCGTTTATCCGTGACGATATGTCGCCCGCTGCGCGCGAGGCCGACAGCCGCTGGATCAATGAGCTGTGGCAAAACTACCTTAATACCGTGGCCGCGAACCGCCAGATCACCGCGCAGCAGGTGTTCCCTGGGGCGCAGGCCATGCTGGATGGTTTACGCAAAGCCGATGGCGATACCGCGAAATATGCGCTGGATAACAAACTGGTGGATGAACTGGGCTCCGCTGCCGATGCGGAAAAAGCACTGGTTAAACAGTTTGGCTGGAGCGACCAGGATAAGAACTTCCGTGCCGTCAGTTATTATGACTATTCGCTGAAGAAACCGAGTGATGTCGGCGATACCGTGGCGGTGATTTTCGCCAATGGCGCGATCATGGATGGAGAAGAGACGCCGGGTAACGTGGGCGGTGACACCACCGCCGCGCAGATCCGCGATGCTCGTCTGGATCCGAAAGTAAAAGCCATTGTGCTGCGTGTTAACAGCCCTGGTGGCAGCGTCAGCGCATCAGAAGTGATCCGTTCCGAACTGGCGGCGGTCAGAGCGGCAGGCAAACCGGTGGTGGTTTCGATGGGCGGAATGGCCGCGTCCGGGGGTTACTGGATCTCTACCCCGGCAAACTACATTCTGGCTAATGCCAGCACCCTTACCGGTTCTATCGGTATCTTTGGGGTTATCAACACCGTGGAAAACAGCCTCAGCAGCATTGGCGTGCATACTGACGGTGTGGCGACGTCACCGCTGGCGGATATCAGCATGACCAAAGCCCTGCCGGATGAAGTGCAGCAGATGATGCAGCTCAGCATAGAAAATGGCTATAAACGCTTTATCACGCTGGTGGCGAAATCGCGCAACAGTACGCCGGAGCAGATCGATCAGATTGCGCAAGGCCACGTCTGGACCGGGCAGGATGCGAAAGCTAATGGTCTGGTCGATGGGCTGGGTGACTTTGACGACGCGCTGGCGAAAGCCGCTGAACTGGCGAAGCTTAAACAGTGGCACGTCGATTACTACGAAGAGGAAGCCAGCTTCTTTGACCGGGTAATGGACAGCATGTCCGGCTCTGTTCGCGCCATGTTGCCGCAGGCCTTACAGGCGTATCTGCCCGCCCCGCTGGCGAGTGCCGCGCTGGAAGTCAAAAACGAAACGGATAAACTGGCCGTGTTTAACGATCCACAAAATCGTTACGCGCTCTGTCTCAACTGCGCCAATATCCGCTAAAATCGCCTGTTCACGTCCCCTCCCGCCGGAGGGGATTTTTTTGATGCTAAGAACTTATTATTATGCAAAAAAAATCCATTTACGTAGCCTACACGGGCGGGACCATCGGTATGCAGCGCTCTGAGCACGGCTATGTGCCTGTATCCGGGCACCTGCAACGTCAGCTGGCGCTGATGCCTGAATTCCATCGTCCGGAAATGCCCGACTTTACCATCCACGAATACGATCCGTTGATGGACTCCTCCGATATGACGCCGGAAGACTGGCAACATATCGCCGACGATATCAAAGCGAACTATGACCAGTACGACGGTTTTGTCATCCTTCACGGCACCGACACCATGGCGTACACCGCTTCTGCACTGTCGTTTATGCTGGAAAATCTCGGTAAACCGGTCATTGTGACAGGGTCACAAATTCCGCTGGCGGAACTGCGTTCAGACGGGCAGATCAACCTGCTGAATGCGCTGTATGTGGCGGCGAATTTCCCCATCAACGAAGTGGCACTCTTTTTCAATAACCGTCTGTTCCGGGGGAACCGCACCACCAAAGCGCATGCGGATGGTTTTGATGCTTTTGCCTCGCCCAATCTCGCGCCGCTGCTTGAAGCGGGTATCCATATTCGTCGTCTTAATACGCCGCCTGCGCCTTACACCGTGGGGGAACTGGTAGTGCATCCGATCACTCCGCAACCGATTGGCGTTGTCACTATCTACCCCGGTATTTCTGCCGATGTCGTGCGCAACTTCTTACGCCAGCCGGTAAAAGCGCTGATCCTGCGTTCTTATGGTGTGGGCAACGCACCGCAAAATGGTGAGTTTCTCAAAGAGCTGCAGGAAGCCAGCGCGCGCGGCATTGTGGTAGTGAACCTGACCCAGTGCATGTCCGGCAAAGTGAATATGGGCGGCTATGCCACCGGCAACGCCCTCGCCCATGCCGGTGTGATTGGCGGCGCGGACATGACGGTAGAAGCCACGCTGACTAAACTTCACTATCTGTTAAGCCAGGATTTGGATGCCGATGCAATCCGCAGCGCAATGACCCAAAACCTGCGCGGTGAACTGACGCCGGACGAGTGAGGAGGCAACCATGACGCAACGCGCTTTGCTGCTGGTCGATATCCAGAATGATTTTTGTGCGGGTGGCGCACTGGCTGTCGCAGAAGGCGACAGTACGGTGGACATTGCCAATGCCATGATGGCCTGGTGCCACGCACGCGCAGAAACCATCGTGGCCAGCCTTGACTGGCACCCGGCGGATCACGGCAGCTTCGCCAGCCAGCATCACGCAGCGCCCTTCAGCCAGGGCGAGCTGGATGGCCTGCCGCAAACATTCTGGCCCGATCACTGTGTGCAACACAGTGAAGGTGCTCAGTTGCATCCGCTGCTGGATAAAACAGCGATTGCGGCGGTATTCCATAAAGGGGAAAACCCCTTGCTGGACAGCTACAGCGCGTTTTTTGATAACGGCCACCGGCAGAAAACCGCCCTTGATGGCTGGTTGCGCGAACACGGTATTAACGAACTGGTGGTCCTCGGGCTGGCCACCGACTACTGCGTAAAATTCACCGTGCTGGATGCGTTACAACTCGGTTATCAGGTCAGTGTGATCACCGATGGCTGCCGCGGTGTGAATCTTCATGCTGACGACAGCGCGCAGGCCTTTATGGCAATGGCGGCTGCCGGTGCCACGCTTTACACCCTGGCGGACTGGCAAGAAACGCAGCCGTAATCCCCCTTGCTGGCGGAAGCATTGCGTTTCCGCCACGCACGTAAAATGCACTTTTTATCACATAAATGCATTTATGCCGTAAAAATTATGCATTTCTGTGCATTGCACATTCGCAGATGAAAAAAACGCTCTAATTATAAACTGATACCTCTTGAATATTGCATTTCACCCCCGCAAGCAGTGCTCACCTTGGGCAGTGATGATCGGTTTTTAATCGATTTGACTCACAATTTTATTGCATTTTTCTTGCTAAAAAACCCATTTGATCGAATGTTGTTAACATTATGAAAACAATTAACTGACCTCTGGAGTATTTATGACGCTTTATCACCCCTAAGCCACCACAACCCCCCTGCACAGGCTTAGCCCGTAGCAGACCTCAGGTGGCAGGCTATCAACTTGCACCGCGGGGATGAACAGCCCCGCGAAAACAGACGCGAACTTTCTGACAGTTGGCGCGATCTCTCCGCGCCGGCAGGAGATCCTTATGCTTTCACTTTTAGGTTACGGCATGATTGTTGTTTTTATGGTGCTGATCATGACCCGGAAACTTTCGGCGCTAGTGGCATTAACGCTGATCCCGATTATTTTCGCCATGCTTGCAGGCTTCAGCGCCGACATGGGCGGCATGATGATTGACGGTCTGAAGAAAGTGGCCCCCACCGCGATCATGGTGATTTTCGCCATTCTCTATTTCAGCACCATGTTTGACACGGGCTTGTTTGATCCGATTATTCGCTTCTTTATCCGCGTTATTAAAGGCGACCCCGTTAAAGCGGTGATGTGCACCGCGGTGTTGGCGGCAATGGTGTCGCTGGATGGCGATGGCTCGACCACCTATATGATCTGTGTGACTGCCATGTTACCCCTCTTTAAACGCATCCGCCTCGATCCGCTTGCGCTAACCTGCGTGGTGTTCCTGTCGGGGAGTATCACTAACCTGCTGCCGTGGGGCGGCCCGCTCGCCAGAGTCGCGGCGTCCTTAAAAGTGGAATCCAGCGAGCTCTTTATTCCGTTAATTCCCACAATGATTGTCGGCTTTATTGGTGTACTGGCGCTGGCCTGGTTTATTGGCATGCGGGAGCGCCAGCGCCTGGGAACGCTGTCAATTCACCCCGGTCATCTCGGGCGGAAATTTGCCGCTGAAGAGACAACCGCGGCTTATATTACCCACGCGCCGGATGAAAAAGAGGCCCTGCGTCGCCCTAAGCTGTTCTGGATTAATTCTGCGCTGACTACCGTATTAATGGTTTCACTGGTGCTGGAATTACTGCCGCTGGCCGTCTTATTTATGATTGCCTTTGCGCTGGCGTTGCTGATCAATTATCCGCAGCTTGAAGCGCAACGTCAGCGTATTGCGGCCCATGCGCCTGCGGCCCTTAATCAGACCTCGATATTCCTTGCGGCAGGGATCTTTGCCGGTATTCTCTCCGGCACCGGAATGGTGACCGCCATGTCGGGCACGCTGCTGGATATTTTACCTGACAGCTTTGGTCCATATTTAGCGCCTATCACGGCCTTAATTAGCTTGCCCGGTACTTTTTTTATGTCGAACGATGCCTTTTATTACGGCGTATTACCGGTGATTGCCGAAGCCGCAAAAACCTATGGTATCGCGCCGGTAGAAATTGGCCGGGCATCGCTGGTTGGCCAGCCAGTGCACCTGCTTAGCCCCCTGGTCGCCTCGACCTATTTGCTGGTCGGGCTGGCGGGGGTGGAGTTCAGCGATCATCAGAAATACACCTTTAAATGGGCATTTTTATTGTGCATGTTATTTCTCGCCTGCGGTTTACTGCTGGGGATTTATCCGCTCTATTCCCGGTGATAACGACGCGGGCAGCTTTTCGCGTGCCCGCTTTTTTACATCAGACCTTTTTCTGCGAGCGAAAATATCCCATGAGAGCCAATCACCAGATGATCGAGGACCACAATATTTAGCAAGCGCATTACCTTCTGAATATCTTTGGTTAACTGATAATCGGAACGGCTTAATAATGGATCCCCGGAGGGGTGGTTATGCGCCAGAATAAGGGCTGCGGCGTTAAGCTGTAGTGCGCGTTGCGCGATGACTCGGGGGTGCACTTCCACACGATTGATGGTGCCAAGGAATAATTTCTCGAAGCCGATTAGGGTATTTTTATTGTCGAGAAACATGACGGCAAAGACTTCCCGCTCATCCGGCTCCAGGCTTAAGCGCAAAAACTGCTTCACTGTTTCTGAACCGGTCATTTTCAAACCGGGCTCGCGTAAGCGTCGGTCAAGGATCTCTATTGCCTGCGCAATAATCTGGCGCTCATCATCGGTCATTAGCCGTCTCTTTTGTTCTCAACGCGTTAATACCCTGTTCTGTGCCGGGTTATTCAGCGCGCCATGATTGCATTTAAATTTTTTAAAATGCAATAATATTGGCATTGATCTGCATCCAGATGCACCCTGCACAGGCATAAGGCAGCTTATATGAAGGTTAGCTCACTGACGGAACGTATTTCAGACAAAATTATCAGCATGATCGACGGCGGAATGTTGTCGCCAGGCGCGCATTTAAGCGTGCCAAAGCTGGCGGAGAATTTCGATGTCTCCCGCTCCCCGGTACGTGAAGCGTTACTGTTTCTGGAATTTAAAGGCATTCTTAACCAGCAAAAAAACCGCGGTTTTTTTGTCAACGATGATTACCAGCCACAGGCGCATGTGAGCAACTTACGCAATACCGATGGCGATCTGCCGAAAGAGTATTACAAAATCGCTGAAGATTGGTTGCAGGACAATATCGAAGCTGAAGTCACAGAACAATATTTGCTGCGCACCTATGACTTATCGAAAACCCAGTTGAATATTATTCTGAGCCGCGCCATGAGCGAAGGATGGGTGGAGCGTAAGCAAGGGTATGGCTGGCGTTTCCTGCCCGTCGCCAAAACCAAACAAGCGCTCGAGCAAATCTTCAGCTTTCGTATGGTGATCGAACCGATGGCGATCCTGGAACCGACCTATAAAGCCCCGCAGGATAAGGTGGCGGAACTGAAAAAAGAGCTGCAGATGTTGCTCGACTCCGGCATTGAAAAACTTTCGCCTGCGCTGCTGCAACTGGCGGGTTATCGCTTTCATGAGACATTGATCAGTTTTTCTAACAATCCTTATTTCGAAATCTCCCTGCGTAATGTCAACCGCATGCGCCGCTTGCTGGACTACCGCATTATGGACGATCGCGGCCGCTACTATGCCGAAGTGAAAGATCATTTGCATATTCTTGAACTGATTGAATCCGGTCAATTAATTGAGGCGTCGTACACCATGAAACAGCATCTGGTGAAAGCGCTACACAATAAGAGCCGTATCGACACGCAGGTCTTAGCCAAGGCCTGACATGAAGTGCTTTTGTTGATGTACTGCTGTTATTTCGCTTTTGTTTGATTATTGATTTTATTTTATTTTTATTCTTATCGTGATCCAGATCGCTGCCTAAAATGTGCATTTAAACTTTAATAAATGCACATCAACAAGGAGTCGATCATGCCCTCTTATGCTTACATTGGCTGCCGAACGTCGCAGAGACGCGGCGCACGTGGACGCGGAATTAAGGTTTTTCGGATAGATGCACCAGGCGTCTGGCACCTGGTGCAGACGCTCGCTTCATCACAGGAAAATCCCTCATGGCTTACCCTCAACGCAGCGGCAACGCGACTGTATGCAATCCACGGTGACGGTGATCGGATCAGCGTCTATCAGCGCAACAGCCAGAGCGGAGAACTACGCTGGCTGTCCGATCAAACCACTGGCCCTGCTAACCGTCACCCGGACCTGGATCCTCTTCGGCGGAATAACCCGGTTCACGCTGTGCTGACGCCCGATGAAAAATACGTGCTGATTGCCAACCACGAAGCAGGAAATATTGCCTGCCTGGCCGTAGAAAATGCCGATGCGCTTTCGCCACCGCTGGCGTTTACCCCCATTGCCGGTCGCCCTGCCGCCGTGGGCGCCGCAAAAAACCTCTCGCGTCCTCACGAGATCATCTTCGCCCCGGATCAGCAGCATTTCGCGGTTCCCGTTCAGGGCCGCGATGCAGGAATGGGCCTTGATATGCTGCAAATTTACCGTTTTCAGCAAGGCGAGGTGATAAAAACGGACGAAGTCCGGCTGGCCGACGGCAGTTGGCCGCGACACGTCGACTTTCATCCCTCCGGGCGCTGGCTATACTGCCTCACAGAACTGGGGAACACCCTCTGTGTCTTCGATTATGATGCCTCACGCGGCTCACTCAGCCTGAAACAGACCCTCAGCAGTCTGCCTGATGGCTGGGAAGAGCGCAGCGACGCCAGCGAAGTAGAAGTACACCGGAGCGGGCGCTTTCTTTACGCTGCGAACCGGGGGCATGACAGCATCGGTATTTTCAGCATTGATCAACAACACGGTACGCTGACAGCCACCGAGTGGGTAAACTGTGGCGGCAAAACGCCGCGCTTTACCGCTTTTTCGCCCGAAGGGACCTGCTTCTACAGTGCCAACGAAGACGCCGACACGCTGTGTGAATTCCACGTTGATGCCGGGTCCGGCATGCTGACTGCAAGCGGTATGATTATTCCGGCGGAGAGCCCCACCTGCATCTGCTTTGTGTAATCCCCACCCCGCAGTCGCTATTCACTGCGGGGCACGCTGCCCACCGGTCAGATGATCGATCAGTGATTTAGCGGCCGGAGACGCCTCGTGATAGCGGCGCGTTGCTACCAGCAGTTCGCGCTTTGCCCAGCGCTCCTCCAGCGGAATGCATTTCAGCGCCGGGTGCAAGGTGAAGTGATTGACTTCGTTGACCGGTAACAAGGCGATCCCTAGCCCCTGGCGCGCCAGTTCAGCCATGCAGGTAAAGCTGCTCACCCGTAGGTTAATGTCCAGCGTAATGCCTGATTTTGCCGCTTCCCGCTCGAGCATACGGCTGACCGTGCTGTCGCGGTGCGCGCCAATCATTTTCTCGCCAGCGCACTCACTTAATCTCAGCGCGTCTCGCATTGCCAGTGGATGTTCGATCGCCATCAACACGGCCAGACTGTCTTCACGCCATGGCCAGACCTCAAGCCCCGCGGGGGTGGTCCAGGTAGAGAAAAACCCCACATCGACGCTGCCCTCGAGTAGCCCCTGTACCACGCCCATGCCGGTGCGCTCTTCTATGTCGATATCCGTCTGTGGGAAGGCCGCAAGATACCGATTGAGCGCCAGCGGCAGGTGATGCATTAAAGCCGCCTGGATGGCGCAAATGCGAATATGCCCGCGAACACCGGCGGCATAATCCCCGAGTTCTTCTTCCATTTGCGCAAGATTTTTGCCAATGGTTCTGGCATGAAAGAGCAACGAGTGGCCGGCGGGGGTCAGTTCAATACCGCGCGGCAACCGCAGCAGCAGCGGCGTACCAACCTGCAATTCCAGCTCGCTGATGCGTTTACTGGCCGCCGAAACAGCCATGTGTTTACGCCGGGCCGCGCGGGTCAGGTTTTGTTCTTCAGCCACGGCCACAAACAGCGACAGCGTGGTCAGGTCGTAGCGCATGCTCTCCCTCATTGAGAATGGATAGTCTGGTGAATGACATACGGCAAAATGCCACCGTGCATGAGATAACGCAGCTCCTGTGTGGAGTCGATCGCCGCCTGCAATTGTATGCTGGCTATCGGCGTGCCGTGTCGCGAAATGGTCATACTCACCCCGGTATGGCCGGGACTCAGGCATTCCAGCCCACTAAAATCCAGCTGTTCACTGCCATCCAGAGGCGGGACATTCTTCGCCTCGCCTGGCAGAAAACACAACGGAATGATGCCCATGCCGATGAGGTTGGTACGGTGAATGCGCTCAAAACTGCACGCCACAACGGCCTTAATGCCCAGTAATGCCTGTGCTTTTGCGGCCCAGTCACGACTCGACCCCGCGCCATAACGCTCTCCTGCCAGCACCACCAGCGGGATCTGTCGTTGTAGCCAGCTCTGCGCAGCGGCATAGACCGGCATAATTTGTTGATGATCAGCCGCCCAGGCAAGCCCGCCTCGCGTCTGCGCCGCCATCGGTAACAACCGATTGATAACCGACGAATTGGTAAACGCGCCACGGATCATGACCTCATGATTGCTGCGGCGCGTGGAGTAAAGATTAAGATCGTTCACAGACTCCCCCTGCGCCAGCAGCCACTGACCTGCTGCGCTGTCGGCGGCAATGGCCCCGGCCGGGGAAATATGATCGGTGGTGACATCATCGCCAAGGCGCAAAAAAGCGCGCGCACCGCGTAAACTTAGCGGCGCGGCCGGGTCGCGCCCTTTCCCTTGCAGATAACCGGGGCGGCGAAGATAGGTCGAGGTCGTGTCCCACGGAAAAAACGTACTGCCCTGCGCGGCGATATTCTGCCAGTGCGGCGTGCCTTGCCACACGCTTGCCCGACGCAGTTGGTAATGTTCGCGGGTGACGAATTGCCTCACGATCGCCTGCACCTCTTCGTGGTCTGGCATTAAATCAGCCAGATAACGCGGTTTCCCGTGCGTATCCACACCCAGTGGCGTGGCGGCAATATCGTGCTGAATATTGCCAAGCAGCGACCAGGCGATCACCATCGCTGGCGACGTGAGATAACCGTGCCCTAACGACGGATTAACACGTCTTGGGAAATTACGGTTCCCCGAAAGGACACACACAGCCTTAAGCCCTTCCGCTACCAGCGTTTCCATGGCCGGTTGCAGCGCGCCGGAACTGCCGATGCAGGTCATACATCCGTACCCGGTGATATGAAAGCCGACCTTTTCCATCTCCGTTAACAACCCGGCCTGCGTCAGATAATCGGTCACGGCGCGGGATCCGGGCGAGAACGAGGTTTTTACCCACGGTTTCGGCACCAACCCGGCACGCGCGACATTGCGGGCAAACAGCGCGGCCTGAATGATAAGCCGGGGATTGGCGGTGGTCGTACAACTGGTGATGGCGGCAATAGCGATTGCACCCTGGCGCACCGGTTCGGCATAGCAGGAGTGCTGCCACTGACGCTGGCTTTCGCCAGATGGCAACGTCTGGCTGAAACTGTGCGCCACCTCAGGCAACGTTACCTGCTGGTGCGGGTTGACCGGTCCGGCCATGGCTGGCGAGATAGCCGCCAGATCGATCTCAATCACCGCGTGATAATCCGGTTGCGGCCCATCTGCATCGTATAACAACTGCTGACGCGCCAGATATGCCCATGTCAGATCGCAGTGCGCCTCGCTGCGTCCGGTAAGACGCATATACTCATCGCTGCGGCGATCGTAGGGAAACAGCACTACTGTCGCGCCATATTCCGGGGCCATATTGGCGATAGTCGCCCGCGACTCCACCGACATGTGCGCCAGCGCCGGGCCGGTAAATTCAACAAACTTACCCACGACACCGTGCTCGCGCAGCAAACGGGTGATATGCAGTGCCAGATCGCTGTCCGTCACACCGGCAGGCAAAACGCCGCTCACGCGGATGCCGACAACGTCCGGGAAACGCAGCGTAACCGGTTCACCAACCAGCGCAGCCTGCCCTTCCAGCCCGCCCACGCCCCAGCCAAGAATGCCTAAGGCGTTAATCATTGGCGTGTGGCTGTCGGTCGCGATCATGCAGTCCGGGTGTAGCAGCGGGATTGCCCCGCGCCGATCGGTGCTCACCACGTCGGCGATATTCTCCAGATTCATCAAGTGAATGATGCCGGTACCGGGCGGGATCACGCGAAAGTTATCCAGCGACTGTTCCGCCCAGCGGATAAACCGGTAGCGCTCCTGATTACGGTGAAAATCAATACTCAGGTTTTCTTCTACCGCATCCGGGCTGGCATAACGTTCAACAATCACGGAGTGATCGATAGTCAGCACCGCCGGTATGCGCGGATTCATCTTGCGTGCATCGCCGCCCTGTTCGGCAATGAGATCGCGCATGGCCGCAAAGTCCGCCAACGCAGGCAAACAGGTCGTGTCATGGAACATTAACCTGTCGGGATAGAACAGCACCTCTCCAGGCGGCAACGCACCAGAAAGGTAATGCAAAAACGTGGGCAGGGTTTCCGGTGACCGCCGGGCGACATTTTCCAGCAACAACCGGAGGCACCACGGTAATTTTTGCACTGCGGGAAGCGGTAACAGGCTGTCGAGGGCGACTATCTGAAAGTCTGAACGGTGAAAACGGAACGGGGTCAACGGAACGGTTTTGTGCATTATGCGCGCCTTACGTCTTTATCGGTCTTGTCTTAGGAATTAACCTGTCATAAAGATCGCTGAATGAAAATTGCACATTCGACAAGGCAGCGTTCGCCAATGGCGAACGCTGATACCCGGTTAACGTCAGGTCATATGCGCAGCGATAATCTGCTCAATCACGCCCTCTTGTTGCCACTGCGCGAGCCATTCATGCAGGAAGGCAAATGAAGCCGCATCCTGTCTCGCCACGCAGATAGCCTGCGCGATTTCGGTAAAATTATCCTCCAGCACCCGGCACCCCACCGCTTCCCGCGCTGCTTTTTCCAGCGGCTGGCGAATCCCGGCCGCCATATCGCCTTCGCCCTGCAAAAAGTGATCAATCGCCGCCTGCGAGGACGGCAGACGGTTAAGGGTTGCGTGGTTGAGATGGCGCGAAAGCCAGAGATCATAGGCCGCATTTTCACCGACATTGATCACCACGCCTGGCTTATCCATCTCAGCAACACTGCGCAATGGATCGTCTGCCTTCACCAATAACGTTCCCTGAATAGTGATATAGGGCGCGGTGAAATGCAGTTGCGCTTCACGTTTGGGATCGATAGCCAGAAATGCAATATCCCAACGGCCACTGGCCGCATCTGCCACCACTTTTCCCGCGGCGGGGTAAGTCACCCACTGTGGTAGGCGGTTCATGCGGGCGGCTATTTTTTTGGCTATCTCAACGGTGATCCCGCCCGGTTCGCCCTGCGCGGTGGTGGTCGCAAGTACCGCGTTGCCGAGGTTAATGGCGAAACGTAGCGGTAAATCAGCTTCTGCTGGCATCCGGCTCTCCTGTGATTGTCGTGCTATCGGTGTGTTCTCCCGGAAAGTGTAAGCGCTGGATCTTCCCGGCGATAAAAAGATAGCAACACAAGTTCAGAAACGCGCACACGCCCACGAAAATCAGCGCACCATTGAACGAACCGGTATCTTTGATGATGTAAGCAATGATGATTGGGGTGAAAATACCGGAAATGTTGCCGATCATATTGAACAACCCCCCGCTCAATCCCACTGCCTCTTTAGGTGAGAAGTCGGATACCACACACCAGCCCATCGCACCAAATCCTTTGCCGAAAAAGGCGAGCGACATAATGGCCACCACGATCCAGGCCGAATCGACGTAGTTACAAATCACCATACTTACCGCCAGTAACATACCGATAACGATCGGTGTTTTGCGCGCCGCCGATAAACTGAATCCGGACTTCAACATATAATCGGACAATACGCCGCCCAGCAACGCGCCTGCACAACCGCATAACGCCGGCAGCGAGGCGACAAAACCGGCTTTCAGGATCGTCATGCCGCGATCGTGAACCAGATAAACCGGGAACCAGGTGAGAAAAAAGTACGACAGGACGGTAAAGAAAAATTGCCCCATATAGACGCCCAGCGCCAGGCGGTTGGTGAGCAGCTTGCGGGTGTAGCCTTTGGCGGAATTGTCGTTCTTGTGTGTCACTTTCATATTCGTCAGGCCGCCGCCGCTTTGAATATATTCCAGTTCCGCACTGTTCACTAACGGGTGGACTTTTGGGGTATCCGCCAGCGCCTTATTCATGACCAGCGACACTACAATCCCCAACCCGCCCATAAACCAGAACACCGATTCCCAGCCATAGTGATAAGAGAACCAGCCCATGGTGGGCAAAAATACCACCAGGGCAAAATATTGCGCTGCAGTGGTGAAACCCGATGCTTTACCCCGCTCTTTCGCCGGGAACCAGGCCGCCAGGAAACGGGAGTTGGCCGGTAACGTCGGCGCTTCAATCAGTCCCATCATAAAAATGAAACCAAACATCAGGATGCGCGTTACCCAGACATTATCAAATGCGGAGCTAAAACCGACCAGGAAGACAAAGGCAGACCAGGTGAAAACGCCGGTAACCAGCACCTTTTTCGAGCCAAAGCGATCCAGTAACCACCCGCCCGGATATTGCCCGAGCACATAGGCCCAGGTGAAAGTGGAAATAAGATAACCAAGCGCAACAATATCCAGTCCGGCGGATTTCACCATATCGGTGCCGGCAATAGAAAACGTTGCCCGGTCGCCATGATTGAGGGCAATACTAAAAAACACCATCAGTAAGATCACATACCGATAATGGGAGGGTTTATTTTTCGAGGTCTCAGCGTGTGCTATTTTCATTTATATTGGCCTTATGCAAAGCTAATTAAATCGATAAAATTCTTCAGCATTCGCAACAAATAACCGGTGACGACAATAGGTATTCTGCGCCCATTCGAACAGGCGGTTCAGAATAAGGGCATCATCGGGCATCGGTTTATTGGCTGAAATGAGATTCGGATGTGGCCAGTCGCTGCCATAGAGAACACGTTCAGTTGCTTGTGATATAAACGCCTGGATCACCGCAGACATATCAGCAACATCCGCGACGGCAGACTGGTGATACAGCGCAGAAAGTTTCACCCAACAATTGCCTTTGTCGATTAACTCCCATGCAAATCGCCAGGCTGGATGCACCATCGGCGTCGGTTGCGGTAAACGGAAAAAGTGATCGATTACAATTCGGTTAGGGACTTTCTCAATGAACGGTTTTAATTCGAGCACGGTATCTGCCGGCGCATGAAATTGTATATGCCATCCCCGCTCTGCCACCCGGTGCGCCAGCGGCAAAATCATGTCGGGCGTGGTCACCGCTTTCGCGCCAAAATTGAAGCGAATGCCTGTTACGCCCGCTTCTGCCAATTCATCCAGTTGCGCATCGCTGATGGCAGGCGTGATCACAGCTTCACCGCGCGCCTCACCACCGAAATAGCGTAACGCAGCCAGCAAGCAGCGATTGTCATCGCCATAGGAAGACGGTTGCACAATTACGTTGCGTTGTAATCCAAGCCGCTGCCGAAAATGCTGATAATCCTTTACCGTTGCCGCAGGTAAATTTCGGGTATCACCTGGCGCCCACGGGAAACGAGGATCAAAAATATGATGATGGCAATCGCAGCTTTTTTCCGGCAATACGCAGCCGACAGGATGTGAAATAACGCTGTATTTCACCTCCTTTTCTTTATTTACGCTGTTCACAGTTCGCCCTGTAATAAGAGTCGCGCTCGTGTGTTATTTCAGTAACGACTTGAGTTTATTGACCGCCGCTTGCGGGCTGCTCAATACCGGGCAGGTCACGGCAGCCTGAACCTGGTCAAGGGCAATGGCCATTGAGAAATGTGCCAGTAAAATCACATCGGCATCTTTCACGGTGGCAGCTTTCTCTGCCAGCAGACGATTGTGTAACGCCGGGTTATGGGTTTCCAGCGCGTCACGCGCATCGGCAATCACGAAGGTACGCAGTGTCGCTTGCGGGTTAATGCGCGAGGCCATGTCGGCAAATTCTGCCTCCATACCCGCTACGGCAGGGCCAAAGGTTGCCAGCATCACAATACGGTTTCCGAGGTTAAGCGCCTGCTCAAACATCGCTTCATTCGGTTTCAGCACAGGCACAGCCTGCCCCGCTGCGCTGGCATCGATGGCTTCGCCAAAAGCCGAGCAGGTAAACAGAATTGCCCTTGCCTCTATCGATTGACTATAGGCAACCAAATCCGCAATCCGCTGATATAAATGCGGGGTCAGGTTATCCTCGCGACGGCGATCAACCGACAGGGCATCGTCGAGTAAATTGCTGACGCTGGCTTCTGGCCACAGGCGGGCAAACGCCTCGTTAATCGGTGCCATCGCCAGGGGTGTCGCGTGGACAAGCACAATACGTTGCTGCATCAGGTTATCCTTAAAAGAGCGCCATCCGCAGATGGCGCTATTAACATCAGGCGCGGATTGCCGCTGCCACTCTCTCTGAGAAGGCTTTGGTACCACATTTGCCACCCAGATCTGGTGTGCGGTTTTCCGGGTTTTCCAGCACCTCGTCTACTGCACGGTTGATCTCTTCAGCGGCTTTCAGGAACACCGGCTTATCGTGTTTTTCTGCGTACCATTGCAGCATCATCGCTACCGACAGGATCATCGATACCGGGTTGGCTTTGTCGAGATTCTGAATATCCGGTGCGGAACCATGCTGTGCCTGCGCGCAGCAGTGCGTGTCGCTGGCCATAATGGATCCCGCCAGTCCGAGGCTGCCCGAGAGTTCACTGGCCAGATCGCTAATGATGTCGCCGTAAAAGTTAGTGGCAACCAGCACGTCAAAACGTTCCGGGTTGCGTACCAGGTGCGCAGTGGAGGCGTCCACCAGCAGGTCATCCAGCTCCACTTCGGGGAAGGACCTGGCGACGTTGCGCACGCACTCCAGAAACAGACCGTCGGTCATGTGGAAGCTGTTGGCTTTATGAATGGCGGTCACTTTTTTACGCCGCTGCATAGCCAGTTCAAAAGCTTTGCGCGCGATACGTTCGGAACAATGGCGGGTGATTTTCCGCGTTGACAGCGCCATATCCGGGCTGGGCATCACTTCTCCCCAACCGCGCGTCATGTTGCGATCGGGGTAAAAACCCTCCGTCGCTTCACGCATGATAACCAGATCCATTGTCTTTCCTTCTTTCATGTTTGAGGTCAGGAAAGGACGCGTGCGTGCAGGGCGAACGTTGGCATACAGATCAAGCCCGATACGAAACCCGGCAGAGACATTACGTCCCCCTTTTTCCGGTACGGGGTAATCCGCATGCGACTGCGTGCCCAAAATGATGCCATCGTAGGTTTTTGCTTTTTCGAGCGTCTCATCACGCAGCGTGGTACCGAATTTCTCCAGGCTTTTGAAGCCAACATCATCATAGTCAAAGCTAAAACCCAGGCCGCGTGCTGCATCCAGCGCCTTCAGTACAGTAACCGCAGAAGACGTAATTTCCGGGCCGATCCCATCACAAGGTAAAACCAAAATACGCATACACACTCCAGTTCACTGATTAACTATCGATTGCATTTTTATATCAATAAATGCATTCAATGCAAATTGATGAAGATCACATTTTTAACACAACAAATGCTTTCTTTTTTTAACAACCATCAGGAGACTTGAAACAGGATAGCGCCACAAAAGCCAGAAATCACGCTGCAAGGTGAGGAAAAGTTAGAAAAAAGTTAAATACAACAATCTGCTCGCATACATTTTTGTGATCAAAAACACATTTCACACCCACCCCATATTGCACTTATTAACTAATAAAAGCAGTATCGAGAGTAAATTTCACCACCGGAAAAATGACATGATAAAGCTGGGTGTCATCGCAGATGACTTTACAGGAGCAACGGACATTGCCAGTTTCATGGCGGAAGCGGGATGGCGGGTCATTCTTTTTAATGGCGTGCCGGCAGAAACCGTGCAGCCCGGAGAAGCCGACGCCATTGTGATTGCCTTAAAAAGCCGCTCTGTCGCTGCCGGAGTGGCGGTAGAACAGTCTCTCGGCGCGGGAGAATGGCTGCTGGAGATGGGATGCCAGCAGCTTTTCTTTAAATACTGCTCAACATTTGACTCTACGGCTTATGGCAACATCGGCCCGGTGACGGACGCGTTGATGAAACTCGTTAATGCCTCCATGACGGTGCTCTGCCCCGCCGTGCCGGACAATGGGCGCACCATTGTGCACGGCCATTTGTTTGTCAAAGGGCAATTGCTGAATCACAGCGGGATGCAGCACCACCCGGTCACGCCGATGATGAAGTCTTCCATCAAAGCGTTGATGGAAGAGCAATCCACCGGTTTATGCGGCATCGTGGATCTGAATACCGTTAAAAATGCGCCTGATGACATCGCCCGCCAGCTCGAACAACTGGCATTCAATAAAATTAAGTACGTGGTATTCGATGTGCTCGATAACCAGGATTTGCGCGTGGTAGCAAGTAAAACGCGCCACTTCCGGCTGGTGACTGGCGCGGCAGGCCTGGGCAGCGCGATTGCGCGCCTGGATGTAACGGATAACCCCGTCGCGCAGACAACACTGCCGGTACCCAAAGCGGGCAAAGCGATCATCTTGTCGGGCAGTTGCTCTTCAATGACCAACCAACAAGTGAATTTCTACTCACAGCGAGCGGATGCGCTGGCGCTGGATATTGAAAAAATCGTCAATGATGAAAGTTATTTGCCTGGCGTGCTGCGCTGGGCGATACGCCATGCCGATAGCGCTCTCGCGCCCCTGATTTACGCCACCCAGCCACCCCAACTCATTGAAGCCGTTCAGAAGCATTATGGCGCGGCGCAGGTCAGTGAAAAAATCGAACGTTTCTTTTCGCAGCTGGCCGACAGACTGCGGCAGGACGGTTTTAATAAATTTATTGTCGCGGGCGGCGAAACCTCCGGAGCGGTCACTCAGGGCCTTCATGTCACCGGCATGGTGATTGGTCATACCGTGGCGCCCGGCGTTCCGTGGACACAAAGCCGTGATGGATCTCTGTGGATGATCCTGAAATCCGGCAATTTCGGCGCACCCGATTTCTTCTTAAAAGCGCAGGAGAATTTTCAATGAGTGAGTACCAGTTACGTAATGATCTTGTGCGTTATGCGCGATCGATGTATCAGCGAGGTTACAGCAGTGGTGGCGCAGGAAACATTAGCCTGAAGCTGCCGGACGGCAACATTCTGGCGACGCCGATCAATTCCAGTTTCGGCGATCTTGATGCCGACCAACTGAGCAAGGTGACGATGAGCGGAGAGCTGATTTCCGGGCAAAAAGCCTCCAAAGAGGTGTTAATGCATCTGGCTATTTATCGCCAGCGCCCCACTTGCGGGGGTATTGTTCATTTACATTCACCCTGGCTCACGGCGCTCTCTTGCCTCAGTGATTTGAATGTTGAAAATGCCCTGCCGCCTATCACGCCTTATTATGTTATGCGTGTCGGTAAATTACCGGTGATCCCTTATATTCGCCCCGGCTCGCCAAAAATTGCCGATGAGGTAGAAAAACTGGCGCGCGATCATAACGCCATGCTATTGGCGAATCATGGGCCAATTATCGCCGGGAAAGATATTCGGGAAGCCTGTTTTAATGCCGAAGAGCTGGAAGAGACAGCCAAACTCTATTTTATGCTAAAACCCTATGGCATGCGGACTCTTAGCGAGGAGAATGTCGCCGAGCTGAATACGCTGTTTAATATGAAATAAGCCACCTGAATTAAATCTCTGCGATCGTGTCTGCGTGTTATTCACGCAGACCGCTACTCTACTATTCTAAAAAAACAGGACAACGATATGTCTCTTATGCTTATCGTCGGCATTGTAATGTTCGGCGTTTTAACCTGGTGTTTATTAAAAAACACCTTTCCTCCGGCTGTGCTTTTTATTATTTTGCCAACTATCGCGGCTCTGGTCTGCGGCTTTGATTTTAAGGTACTGAGTGAATATGTTGCCAGCGGCCTGAAATCTGTTGTCGGTACTGCCACGCTGGTCGCTTTCAGCGCTATGTTCTTCACATTAATGAAAGAAGCCGGCGTGTTTGATGTCATTGTGCGGTTTATCCTCCGTTTTGTCTCAGAATCGGTGTTCTCTGTATTGCTGGCGACGCTGATTATCTCTTCTATATGCAGTCTGGATGGTAATGCCTATGCGACCCTGTTAGTAACGGTGCCCGCGTTATTACCGATCTATGAAAAAATGAATATCAGTAAAAAAACCTTGCTGTTGCTCATCACTGTTGGTGTTGGCGTAACCGGTATTACGCCCTGGGGGGGCTCGCTCAACCGCGCTATTGCCGTCACCCATTTAAATATCCTCGATGTATATTACAATTTATTGCCACTGCAAGGTGTATTGTTCGTGTTAGGGGTGATCCTGTGCTGGTATATGGCCAGAGTGGAAATGAAAAATAACGCCGGAATCGATCACAGCGCGTTCCTCGCATTACGACATGATTTTCTGGTCAGTAAGAAAGTGCAAAATAAAGGGTTATTACGTTTCAATTTTGCGCTGGTGATCACCACCATCGTAGTATTAATCAGCGGCCTGGTGGCGGGTAATTACTTGTTTATGATCGCCTTTTCTATTGCCACCGTGATCAATTTCCCTAATCCGAAAGATGCACAACAAAAAATAAAGGATTACGCGCTCACTGTTTTCCCGATTATTGTGATCTTTCTGACCATTGGCGTGTTTGTCGGTATTCTGCAAAATACGGGCATCATCACGACGCTGGTGAATTCGCTGGCCGCGGTGTTGCCTGCCAGTCTGGGACCTTATCTCTATTTGCTGCTGGCAGCGTTTAGCGTACCGATCGTCATTTTAATCGGTTCCGACGCGTTTTACTTTGCACTGCTGCCGCTGGCCGTCGGGCTGGGCGAAACCTTTCATGTTTCGCCAATGCACGTGACCATTGCCATGCTGATTACTGAACAGATTGGCTTACTGCTAAGCCCGGTCATTCCGGCTACGCATCTGGGATTAAACCTGCTCTCGCTGCGTGTGGATGAACACATCAGACATGCCATCTTTAAAGTCTGGACGTTAAGCGTGTTGGCGCTGGTTGCCGCATTAGGGATGGGGATCATTCCGCTGTAATTCGTCGAAAAGCCCCGCCAGCATAATCGAGCGGGGCTTTTTGTTCAGGATTTGAAGGTCGCTATCGGTTTCGGCGAGATGCCAAAATCCTCTTTTAGCTGCTGCTTGCTCTTCATGACCATCTGCCCATTGGTATCGATGGTCATGTGCTGCGCCTCGGTGTTATTGCGCGCCTGCCACAACATCACCAGCTGTAAGCTGTTCTCTTTTTGCTCTGGCGTCAGCGCCACACCGTCTGGCCACTTACCTAATTCGACTGCCGTTGACAGACGCTGGTAGATCTCCGGCGTCATGCTGTTAACGATTTGTTCAAGACTCATCCTGTTTCACTCCGATGGAATAATCGCTGAATCGATTTTTCAACCGCGGGTCTGGTCACCATTTTCCTCATCGGTGAAACTCAGAGAGGCGGAATTCACGCAGTAACGCTCGCCGGTCGGTTGCGGACCGTCCGGGAAAACGTGCCCGAGGTGCGCATCACATTGACCACAACGAATTTCCACGCGCTGCATACCGTGGGAATAATCATTGATATAACGGATGGCCTCTTCGCTTACTGGCTCGAAAAAGCTGGGCCAGCCGCAACCAGAATCGTACTTGGTTTGCGAATGAAACAGCGCCGCGTCACAAACCAGGCAGTGGTATACGCCATCGCGTTTGTTATGCAGTAAGCGACCAGTAAACGGCGGTTCAGTCCCGTGATTCTGCGTCACATAAAACTGCATTTCCGTCAGTTCGTTTTTCAGGTCGTCTTCAGAAGAATTCTTTGTCATTTGCTCACTTCTCTCGGTAAAAAACCCGACAACGTTCACTCCGATTCTAACAAAACATTAACACTGCGGTGCTAACTTTTGTTCTAAACTTAGCAGTTGCGATAAAGCAGCCAGCGAATTGTGAGAATCATCACATTTTTATCCTTGGCGACCTTTAAAATTCCGGGCGGCGTCCCGATATGGGGAGCATGCTCATGGGAAGAGTGAGGCGAGTCAGTCGAACAAAGGTTATGCGGAGGATTGATTTGTCGCAATGATTGACACGATTCCGCTTGACGCTGCGTAAGGTTTTTGTAATTTTACAGCCAACCTTTTATTCACTAACAAATAGCTGGTGGAATATATGACTATCAAAGTAGGTATCAACGGTTTTGGCCGTATCGGTCGCATTGTTTTCCGTGCTGCGCAGGAACGTTCTGACATCGAAATCGTTGGTATCAACGATCTGTTGGACGCTGAATACATGGCGTACATGCTGAAATATGACTCTACTCACGGCCGCTTCAACGGTACCGTAGAAGTCAAAGACGGCCACCTGGTTGTTAACGGCAAAACCATCCGTGTTACTGCTGAGAAAGACCCGGCTAACCTGAAATGGAACGAAATCGGTGTTGACGTTGTTGCTGAAGCAACCGGTATCTTCCTGACCGACGAAACTGCACGTAAACACATCACTGCAGGCGCGAAAAAAGTTGTTCTGACTGGCCCGTCCAAAGACAACACCCCGATGTTCGTGCGTGGCGCTAACTTCGACAAATATGCTGGCCAGGACATCGTTTCCAACGCATCCTGCACCACCAACTGCCTGGCTCCGCTGGCAAAAGTTATCAACGACAACTTCGGTATCATCGAAGGTCTGATGACCACTGTTCACGCAACCACCGCAACTCAGAAAACTGTTGATGGCCCGTCTCACAAAGACTGGCGCGGCGGCCGCGGCGCATCCCAGAACATCATCCCGTCCTCTACCGGTGCTGCTAAAGCAGTAGGTAAAGTACTGCCGGAACTGAATGGCAAACTGACTGGTATGGCGTTCCGCGTTCCTACTCCGAACGTGTCTGTTGTTGACCTGACCGTTCGTCTGGAAAAAGCAGCGTCTTACGAAGAAATCAAGAAAGCCATCAAAGCCGCTTCTGAAGGCCCGATGAAAGGCGTTCTGGGTTACACCGAAGACGACGTTGTTTCTACCGACTTCAACGGCGAAGTTTGCACTTCTGTGTTCGATGCTAAAGCAGGTATCGCACTGAACGACAACTTCGTGAAACTGGTGTCCTGGTACGACAACGAAACTGGTTACTCCAACAAAGTTCTGGACCTGATCGCTCACATCTCCAAATAAGTTGAGATGAGAACATGATCTGAAAGAGCGACTTCGGTCGCTCTTTTTTTGTTTTGAAGACAGAGGATTGCGTTAATGATTAATAAAATTTTTGCACTTCCGGTAGTCGAACAAATTACCCCGACGCTCTCTCGCCGCAAGCTCGACGAGCTGGAGCTGATTGTCGTCGACCACCCGCAGGTCAAAGCGTCATTCGCACTGCAGGGAGCGCATTTGCTCTCCTGGAAACCGCAGAGTGAAGAAGAGGTCCTGTGGCTGAGCGGTAACACCCCCTTTAAAGATGGCGTCGCACTGCGTGGCGGCGTTCCGGTGTGCTGGCCCTGGTTTGGCCCGGCAAAACAGCAGGGCCTGCCTGCGCACGGTTTTGCGCGTAATTTGCCATGGGTTCTGAAAGCGCATAATGAAGATGCCACTGGCGCTGTTCTGACATTTGAATTGCAAAGCAGCGATGCCTCCCGCAAATTCTGGCCGCACGATTTTACGCTCTACGCCCGCTACAAAATTGGCGCAACCTGTGAAATGGAACTGGAAGCGCACGGCGAGTTCGAAACCACTTCCGCGCTACACACCTACTTTAACGTCGGCGACATCGTGGCAGTGAAAGTGAGCGGACTTGGCGATCGTTTCATCGATAAAGTCAACGACGCAAAAGAAGACGTCCTGGCAGACGGGGTACAGACCTTCCCGGATCGTACCGACCGCGTCTATCTCAATGCCGAAGCCTGCAGTCTGATCCATGACAGCGCACTGAATCGCACCATCGAAGTGATCCACAGTCACAACGCCAACGTGGTAGCGTGGAACCCAGGCCCGGCGCTCTCCGTAAGCATGGCAGATATGCCGGACGACGGTTATAAAACGTTCGTGTGTGTGGAGTCGGTCAACGCGACCGCGCCGCAGAAAGCCACCGAAGAGAAACCGTCCCGCCTGGCGCAAACTATCCGCGTGGTGAAACGCTGATCATGCGCATACCCTCTCCCACCGGAGAGGGTAAAAACGCGTTACACAACATCCAGCGGTGTTTTACGGTTCAGCATATCCCGCAGCAACATGCAATCCTGGTAAGCTCTACAAAATGCCCAGCCTTAGTCATATGGGGTTCGACTGGGAGGGGGAAGATGTCGGGTTTGGATAAAAGTTGTGCTTAGGAAATATAAATTTGATCACAGTGCGTATTAGTTAAAGTAGAACTTATTTTTAAGACTTATGCGCCTTAACTTTTCATATATCCCACACGTTGTAATTCCAGTTGTCAAAACATATAGCTTTGGTTGTTTTAACAGTAGACGCAGAGTGCTTTCCCCTGCGTCAATATGGAGTTTAATTAGTCTTAGGAATAGACATTAATTTAATTTCTTCAATGTGCCTTTTTGTTAAATTTATTTCACACTGATCGATAGTAGGTTGGTAATCATATGTTTCCTTTCCAATTTCAGATGCAACCCCGAGACATAATTCCTTTCTGTGTATCTCCCAATTTTTTTGCGACGCAATGAAATGTGTCCTGTAAACATCCCCAATAGTCAAATTTTCGTCATTACTGTTGAAAACAGGGCCATCGTAATGCTTAACTATATCATTACCCGTTGATTTTATAAATTCATCTAGTTTTGAAAGAATTTCTTTCTTTTTTTGTGAGATACAATCATGAGCCATGTGATAGTCATTATTATATTTTTTATAGCACTGTTCGGTCTCCAGTCCCTCACCAAGTCCAGCAAATGCTTTTAAGGGCAAAAAAAGACCAGCCAGAACAATCACAAACATATTTTTTTTCATTTCAGGTATGCTATCCTTTGTCTATTACTTTCGTATCGCATGTACTGCGTGTCATTCGATATATATTTAATTAATTCACTCTTACCTTTTATCGCTGCTTCAATCAAGCCCCGGACATCATGAACACTTTGATAAAAAATATCGACAATGACATCGTTGACTGATACCAGCAACTAACGAAACTTTTATAAGCGGAAGAAAATACATGAGCAATTAATCATACCCTCTCCCACCGGAGAGGGTAAAAACGCGTTACACAACATCCAGCGGTGTTTTACGGTTTGGTGCCGGAAAGGTGTTATCCAGACGTGCAAGCTCATCACTGCTCAGCGTAATGTGCAATGCCGCTGCGTTCTCCTCGACATGCGCCACCGTCGACGCTTTAGGGATCGCAATCACGCCCTGATGGCTGATTACCCACGCAAGCAGAATTTGTGCCGCGCTGGCGCGATGCGCGCTGGCAATCTCACGCACCACACTGTTTTCCAGTAACCCGTCGCGTAAACGCCCGGCCTGTGCCAGTGGGCAATAGGCCATTACCGGCATTGCCTGCTGCTGACACCAGGGCAACAGATCGTACTCAATGCCGCGTGATGCCAGGTGATACAGCACCTGATTGGTAGCACAGGCTTTGCCGCCTCTTACGCGCCACAATTCCTGCATATCGTTGTAATCGAGGTTAGAAACGCCCCAGCGGCGGATTTTGCCTTGTTGGATCAGCGTTTCCATAACCCCGACGGTTTCACTGAGGGAGTAGTTACCGCGCCAGTGCAGTAAATAGAGATCCAGGTAATCGGTTTTCAGACGGCGTAAGCTGGCTTCACAGGCGTCGATAGCTTTTTGGCCGCCTGCATTCCACGGGTAGACCTTAGAAACCAGAAACACCTTGTCCCGCAGACCACCCAGTAAGGCTTCGCCGACCACCTCTTCTGCCCCGCCGTCCGCATACATTTCAGCGGTATCGATAAGGGTCAGTCCTTGCTCAACGCCCGCCCGTAGTGCATGCGCTTCAGATTTGCGCAGCTGCGCATTTTCGCCCATATACCACGTGCCCTGGCCGATGGCGGGAAGCGAAGCCTGGCCGGAAAAAGTGACGTTTTTATCTGCCATATTATCCTCCTGCGATAAATGCACCACCGTAAAGCAAAACAGGGCCAATGGCCCTGTTTTCATGCACAGATTGCCCTGTTCAAGCGCACAATCAGAAACGGTATGTCACGCCTGTGGATAACAGCCCTGCCCAGGACTTGTCCACCATTGGGCTGTCTTTGATCTCATCCGACAGATGAGTATAACGACCGGTACCATAGATGCTCCAACTGTCAGTCAGGCGATAGCTGACGCTCAGTTCCAGGTATGGACTCCAGCTATTGTCCGGATCGTAACTGCTCAGGCCGCTACGACGCGATTCGGCACGTGAAACACCATAATAGTACTGGTTCTGCTTATCGCTCGCCCACTCCACACCGATGCCCGGCGTCAGAGTCAGCCCACCGTTGGTATAACGGTAGAGCCACGCCAGATCCCAGACAAACCCATTACTGTTATCCAGCGTGTCACCGGCAACGGTGGTGCGCAGGAAACCATACGGCGTATTGTGAATATAAGAGAGCCCGGCCATCAGCGTCGCTTTACGCTTGTCCAGCTGACGCAGCTGATTGTTATCGCTGTCTTTCGGCTTGAAATGCCACGGCGAGTAGAACGCCGTGATCGACAGTTTGTCGGCATCGTCATTCCACAGGTAATAGCCGCCGCCTAAACCACGGAACCAGAAATTATCGCTTTCATAGGTGATAACCGGCACCGGCAGCACTTCACGGTCATATTGTTTGTACGGGGATTCTACGACACCTACGCCCGCACCAAGAGAAAAGGTATTTTCTGCGTTCGCCGTAAACGCGGCCGTTGCGGTCAGCACACCCAGTGCCAGGAGTTTGAGTTTGGTCACAGTCCTTCCTTTCCTGTTGTCAAATAATTGGCGCGAGAAGTTTACCCGCCTGTTATGTACACCCCAAATTTTTTTACCTAAAGATTACAAAACTCAACCAGCAATCATGTGGTCATTAAATGACAGGCGGCTTGCAATTATATGACCCGTTGAAGACAGCGTCAGTTGACGCTTATCTCAAAAGCAGTTTTTTTTGGATGAGTTATTGATATGCCATTGAAATTGCTTTTTGGCAGCATGCAAGTTTTGCAAAGCCATCTACGCTTAATTTAAGAAGACGATTTACCTGAGCCGCTTTTTGTTAATGACTTGCAACCTGGCATAAGGGTTGCTCTGTGACTTTCAGCGTCGTTCAGTTAACGCTTCCGGGAGCCTCTACTACTCATATGAACGGCTCTTAACCTGTGCTAAAAAACGAAAGGACGGCATGCCATGAATATATTCGATCACTATCGCCAGCGCTATGAAGCTGCCAAGGACGAAGAGTTCACACTGCAGGAGTTTCTTGCAATCTGTAAGCAAGATCGCAGTGCCTATGCTAACGCGGCAGAAAGGCTATTGATGGCCATAGGTGAGCCAGTGATGGTCGACACTGCCCAGGAGCCACGGCTTTCCCGTCTCTTTTCGAACCGGGTGATTGGACGCTACCCGGCATTTGAAGAGTTCTATGGTATGGAAGAGGCTATCGAGCAAATCGTTTCTTACCTCAAACACGCCGCACAGGGCCTGGAAGAGAAGAAACAGATCCTTTATCTGCTCGGCCCGGTGGGCGGTGGTAAATCGTCCCTCGCGGAGCGCCTGAAATCACTGATGCAGCGGGTCCCTATCTATGTGCTCAGCGCCAATGGCGAACGCAGCCCGGTAAATGACCACCCGTTGTGCCTGTTTAACCCGCAAGAAGACGCGCAAATACTGGAAAAAGAGTACAGCGTACCGCGCCGCTATCTCGGTACCATTATGTCGCCGTGGGCCGCCAAGCGCCTGCATGACTTTGGCGGCGACATCAGTAAATTCCGCGTGGTGAAAGTGTGGCCGTCGATTCTGGAACAAGTCGCCATTGCCAAAACCGAACCGGGTGACGAGAACAACCAGGATATCTCCGCGCTGGTGGGTAAAGTAGACATTCGTAAGCTGGAGAACCATGCGCAAAACGATCCTGATGCCTACGGTTACTCGGGCGCACTGTGCCGCGCGAATCAGGGGATCATGGAGTTCGTGGAAATGTTCAAAGCACCGATTAAGGTGCTCCACCCACTGCTGACCGCCACACAGGAAGGGAACTACAACGGTACCGAGGGCATCTCCGCCCTGCCCTTTAACGGCATTATCCTCGCTCACTCCAACGAATCGGAATGGGTGCAATTCCGTAATAACAAAAACAATGAGGCATTTCTTGACCGTGTCTATATCGTCAAAGTGCCCTATTGCTTACGCATCTCTGAAGAGATCAAAATTTACGAGAAACTGCTCAACCACTCTGAGTTGTCCCACGCGCCCTGCGCGCCGGGAACCCTGGAAACCCTGGCCCGCTTCTCCATTCTTTCGCGTTTGAAAGAGCCGGAAAACTCCAGCGTATACTCGAAAATGCGGGTCTATGATGGCGAAAGCCTTAAAGATACCGATCCAAAAGCCAAGTCGTACCAGGAGTACCGCGATTATGCTGGCGTGGACGAAGGGATGAACGGGTTGTCGACACGTTTCGCCTTTAAGATCCTTTCACGCGTCTTCAACTTTGATCATGTCGAAGTGGCAGCGAACCCGGTACACCTGTTCTACGTACTGGAGCAACAAATCGAACGTGAACAGTTCCCGCAGGAGCAGGCTGAACGTTACCTCGAGTTCCTGAAAGGCTACCTGATCCCGAAATATGCCGAGTTCATCGGCAAAGAGATCCAGACCGCCTACCTTGAATCCTATTCCGAATACGGGCAGAACATTTTCGATCGTTATGTCACCTATGCGGATTTCTGGATCCAGGATCAGGAGTACCGCGACCCGGATACCGGCCAGCTGTTTGACCGTGAATCGCTGAATGCGGAACTGGAAAAAATCGAGAAGCCCGCCGGGATCAGCAACCCGAAAGACTTCCGTAATGAAATCGTCAATTTTGTGTTACGTGCCAGAGCGAATAATAATGGCCGCAATCCGAACTGGACCAGTTACGAAAAACTGCGCACGGTTATCGAGAAAAAAATGTTCTCGAACACCGAAGAGTTGTTGCCGGTGATTTCGTTTAACGCCAAAACCTCAACCGACGAGCAGAAAAAACATGACGACTTTGTCGATCGTATGATGGAAAAAGGCTACACCCGCAAGCAGGTTCGTCTGCTCTGCGAATGGTATCTGCGTGTACGTAAATCATCATAACAAAGCGACCAGGCCGCGCCACGTGCGCGGCCCTGCGACAGAGTTGGCATACGCAGCGGGAGGGAACTATGACCTGGTTCATTGACCGGCGTCTTAACGGCAAAAACAAAAGTACGGTTAACCGTCAGCGTTTTTTACGCCGTTATAAAGCGCAAATAAAACAGTCGATCTCTGAGGCGATCAATAAGCGCTCGGTGACTGACGTGGAGAACGGCGAGTCCGTCTCTATTCCCACGGAAGATATTAGCGAACCGATGTTCCATCAGGGGCGCGGCGGCCTGCGCCATCGCGTGCATCCGGGAAACGATCATTTTGTCCAAAACGACCGTATCGAACGCCCACAGGGCGGCGGCGGTGGTGGCGGTAGCGGTCAGGGCGAAGCCAGCCAGGACGGTGAAGGCCAGGATGAGTTTGTTTTCCAGATCTCCAAAGATGAATATCTCGATTTGCTGTTTGAAGACCTGGCGCTGCCGAATCTGAAGAAAAATCAGCAACGGCAGATGAACGAGTTTAAAACTCACCGAGCGGGCTATACCGCCAACGGCGTACCAGCAAATATCAGCGTCGTGCGATCACTGCAAAACTCGCTTGCCCGTCGTACCGCCATGACTGCGGGCAAACGCCGCGAGTTACGCGAGCTGGAGGAGAGCCTGGAGACGGTCGCCAACAGCGAGCCAGTGCAGTTGCTGGAAGAGGAGCGTTTACGTAAAGAGATTGCGGAGTTGCGAGCTAAAATTGAGCGCGTGCCGTTTATCGACACCTTTGATTTACGTTACAAAAATTACGAAAAACGCCCCGAGCCTTCCAGCCAGGCGGTGATGTTCTGTCTGATGGACGTGTCCGGATCGATGGATCAGGCCACGAAAGATATGGCCAAACGGTTTTATATTCTCCTCTATTTGTTCCTGAGCCGGACGTATAAAAACGTTGAAGTGGTTTATATTCGCCATCATACGCAGGCGAAGGAAGTGGATGAGCACGAGTTCTTTTACTCGCAGGAAACCGGCGGGACGATTGTTTCCAGCGCGCTCAAATTGATGGATGAAGTGGTGAAAGAGCGTTATGACCCGGCGCAATGGAACATTTATGCCGCGCAGGCCTCGGATGGTGATAACTGGGCCGATGACTCACCGCTGTGCCACGAACTGCTGGCGAAGAAAATCCTGCCGGTGGTGCGTTACTACAGCTATATCGAAATCACCCGTCGCGCGCATCAGACACTGTGGCGCGAGTACGAGCACCTGCAAACGATGTTTGATAATTTTGCCATTCAACATATCCGCGATCAGGAAGACATATACCCGGTATTCCGGGAGCTTTTTCACAAGCAAAGCGCCAATTCAGGTGCCTGAATGCACTGCCCCAGCCGGAAACGTGTTTTCCGGCTTTTTCTCTTCAGAATCGCCCTCTTTTGTGACCTTTCCCGCAAAAATGCCGCCATTTTCGGGCTAATGCCTGAAATGCCCTACAAAAGGGCAGCTATTTGTCCCCTTGCGCAAAAATTAATATGGCACATTTTAACCATACCCAGCCGAATGCAGCGTGGCGCGGCAGTTGTTGAACACTAGACAGGATATATGAGCATGCTTGATCTCGAGGACTTGAAGGTCTTCACCCGTGATGCAGAAATGAAGCAGTACATCGATGCCATCTGGGATGATTTAGGAGAAACCTTCGCACAGACGCAATTGATTTTACCTCCAGAAATGGCCATGCCCCGTCGGGAACTCTCGTTCCACGATCATGTCAAGTTGCTGGGCTATCTGTGCTGGTTAATCACTAACTCCGGCGCGGAAGGCGATATTATTGAAATCGGCGTCTGGAAGGGCAAATCCAGCGCCTTTATGAATGAAATTTGCAACCGTCAGCGCCGGATCATCAGTATCGATCCTATGGAACTGACTAACCAGCCTCTGGAGCTGGGTTTCTACCACCAACACATTTTCCCGGAAGTTAATCTGGTGCGTGGCTATTCCGAGCGCAGCATTGACCGCGTTATGCAGCTCTCGCCAAAAACCATTTTGCTGCACATTGACGGTGGTCACCTGAAACAGCACGTGTTGACTGACTTCCTGCTCTATTCACCGACGGTGATCAGCGGTGGATTTATTGTGTTTGATGATTACCGCGATCATCAATACTCTCCGGAAGTCGGCCCGGCTGTCGATCTGCTGCGTGCAGGGGGGTTCTTTAACGGGTTCGATGTTATTGGTAGCGTTCCGGGCTTTGAAAACAGCTACCTGTTGCAAAAGAAATAAACAGTACACACAAAGCGTTGTTTGTAGTGCTTGTATTTTTTGCCGCCTGACCAGGCGGCTTTTTTATTTTCATCGTCTGGTCAGTGGGTTATGCTTAATTTCTTTCACTGCACCGGAGCGATCATGTCAGAAATAGCCAGCCGCAACGTCCACCAGCATCTGCTTACCCTTCTTGAGCAGCTGCACGCGCGTTTTCAGGTCGTCGAGCATGATGCTGTTGGCAAATGCGAAGCCGTGAGCGAAATTCGCGGAACTGCTCTCGGCCAGGGCGCGAAGGCGCTGGTCTGTAAGATCAAAGGCAATGGCGTAAAAAAACATGTGCTGGCCATTCTTGCCGCCGATCTGCAGGCGGATCTCTCCCGTCTGGCGCAACATTTTGGCGGGCTGAAAGCCTCGCTGGCAAGCCCGGCGGAAGTGGAGCAGTTAACCGCCTGCGTCTTTGGCGCCATCCCACCCTTTTCCTTCCACCCGGAACTGCAACTGGTCGCCGATCCCGTGCTGTTTGAGCGTTTCGACGACATTGCCTTCAATGCGGGGTTACTGGAAAAGTCCGTGATCATGAGCACCCGCGACTACCTGCGTATTGCTCAGCCGGAACTGGTGGACTTTCGCCGGCAGTAACGCAGTGACCGGGCCCCCGGTCATTGCCTGCACCACCTCATGAACGAGGATTATTAGCGGTTCTGGCAATTGCCTGAATCTTCACTGCTGGTATGAAAAAGCCTGCCCTGTCACGTGTTTACGCGTAAAGTAAACGGGTTTCATTTTTGGCAAGGAATCCCTGCATGTTTGATACCACCCTGTTTATTTTGCTGGCGCTGGCAGCACTCGGTTTTGTCAGTCACAACACCACCGTCGCCGTGTCGATTATGGTGTTGATCATTGTCCGTATCACCCCGTTGAACACCTTTTTCCCGTGGATCGAAAAACAGGGGCTGACGATTGGCATTATTATTCTGACCATCGGCGTGATGGCACCGATTGCCAGCGGATCGCTTCCGCCGTCCACGCTGTTACACTCGTTTGTAAACTGGAAATCACTGGTTGCCATTGCAGTTGGCGTTTTTGTCTCCTGGTTGGGCGGGCGCGGTGTGACGCTGATGAGTTCGCAGCCCTCACTGGTGGCGGGCTTACTGGTGGGAACCGTTTTAGGGGTGGCCCTGTTCCGGGGTGTACCGGTCGGGCCACTGATTGCGGCGGGGCTGGTGTCGCTGCTAATTGGCCGGCAGTGAATAACGTCGCTGTCTGCGTTTTACCGCAAATTCCAGCGCGCTACACAGCAGGTAATAGACTAACCCGGTAAAAATAAACAGCGCCGCCGGGTAAACCTGCACCCGGTTATTCACCTGCCCGGCAACGGTGGTCAGCTCAGGCACGTTCACAATAAACGCCAGTGACGTGTCTTTTAGCAGCGCGATCAACAACCCGACATATGACGGCAATGCATTACGCAGCGCCTGCGGTAATAATACCCGCCGCAGGATGGCGACGCTGCCGAACCCGCTACTGAGGGCGGCTTCATATTGCCCTTTGGGTAACGCCCCCAGGGCCGCCAGCGTCGAGTACATCACCGCTGCCGAGGTAAACCACGCCAGCGCCAGCGTCACAGTCAGCGCCCCCGGCAGGTCAGCCCCTGTCAGCCAGGGCAGTAAAAACCACAGCCAGAAGATAACGAAAATCAGCGGAATACCGCGGATCAACTCTGCCCAAATAAACAGCAGCTTCCGCGGCCAGCCGTTAAAACGCCAGGCCAGGCAAGCCAGCACAATGCCGCCCGGAAAGGCCAGAACCGCTGCCCCACACGTCATCAATAGCGAGAGCAGCACCCCGCCCACTTCGCCCTGCGCCGCACGGCCCCAAAGCAGATAGTCGAGATTATCGGTAATCACCGTTATGTTAGCGATCACGCTGGGCCTCCGGTGCACGACGCAATGCGCGCCACTGGCGCGGCAGATTGAACAGCAAACTCATTACCAGCCCAAGCGCCAGATAGAGCACACTCCCCACAGCAAAGGCTTCCAGCGCGTGGGCGTTATAACTCTCAATTTGTCGGGTCTGATAGGTCAGTTCGGCAAAACCAATGCCGGTTGCCAGCGACGACAGCTTCATCAGGTTAAGATATTGCCCCACGACCGGCTGCCAGGCGTTGTGCAGCCCCTGCGGCAACAACACCCAGCGAAACAGCGCTAACTGACTGAAGCCCTGTGACTGCGCCGCTTCAATTTGCCCCTTTGGCACCGCCAGCAGTCCGGCCTGGATCTCTTCTACCAAAAATGCAGCGGTAAACAGCCCCAACGCCCACGCAGACGAGAGAAACTCCGGTGTAAACCACCAGACATCGCCCGGCAGGATGCTGAACGCATGATCGTCATTGACATACTGGCGGAAGCTCTGCGGCAACAGATTCCAGGCGGCAAAGTACCAGAACAGCAGTTGTACCAGCAGAGGGGTATTGCGAAACAACGACACCCACACAGCAACTACGCTTCGCCCAACGCTTCCCCCCGCAAGCCGCAGCGCCAGCAGCAACACGGTCAATACGGTGGCCAGTACCATTCCGGCGACCGTCACCCAGACAGTGGTCAGAAAGCCAGACGTGATCCATTGCGCAGGCTGGCCGGTCATCACGCCTGCCCAGTCGAGATGCAGCGCCATTACAACTCCTTGCTCTCTGCATGCAGCGGGTTAAGCACCTTCTGCAGAAAACGTTGCGCACGCGGGTGCTGTGGTGCAGAGAAGAACTGCGCAGGGGCGGCCTGCTCAAGGATTTCGCCGCCATCAATAAAAATAACCCTGTCGGCAATCTCGCGGGCGAATTGCATCTCATGCGTGACAACAATCAGCGTGATACCACTATGGGCGAGCGATTTCATCACCTGCAACACTTCCCCAATCATTTCCGGATCCAGCGCGGAAGTGGGTTCATCAAAGAGAATGATATGCGGGTCCGCCGCCAGCGTGCGGGCAATCGCCACCCGCTGCTGCTGACCGCCAGAGAGTTGAGAGGGGTAATGGTGCGCTTTATCCTGCAAACCGACGCGCGCCAGCAGCGCCAGCGCGATTTCCTGCGCCTGGGCAGCGCTTTTACCGTGAATATGCCGTAGCGCAAGGGTGATATTGTCCAGCGCCGTCAGGTGGGCATACAGGTTGAATTGCTGAAAGACAAACCCGACGTGACGACGCAGTTCACGCAGCCCGCGTCCGGTTAGCTGGCGAGTCGGCTGACCATCAACAAAGATCTCGCCGCCGCTCAGTGTTTCCAGTTGATTTATCAACCGGATCAGTGTTGATTTACCGGACCCGGAAGGCCCGCAAACCGCCAGCACCTCACCGGCTGCGACGTGCAAATCAATATGCTTTAACACGGTATTATCGCCGTAGCGCTTATTCACACCGCGAAACGTGACCGTGCCCTTTTCCAGGGACAACGCCTCCGTGGCATCAGCCACAGAGGCGGAGAACAGACCTGCCAACATATTACTTCGCTTCTATTGTAAAGCTGCGCGGGGCCGGAGTTTTGGTCTGCGGACCAAACCAGGTGTCGTAGATTTTCGCGGCTTCGCCATTTTTCTCAAGGTTTACCAGCTCATCATTCACGGCTTTCAACAGCGCCGGTTCGCCTTTGCTGACACCAACACCAATCTCTTCTTTCGACAGCAGGTCCGGCAGGATTTTGAATTTGGCTTTATCTGGCGCTTCCGCCAGCAGGCCAGCCAGGATGGTACTGTCCTGAGTGATCGCCTGCACATTACCGTTACGCAGTGCAGTCAGTGCCAGTGGGATATCGTCATACGCCAGTACGCGAGCCTGCGGGAAACGCTGATGCAGCGCCTGCTCGCCGGTGGTGCCTTTCACCGCACCAATGCGCGCTTTGCTGAAGGCATCCAGTTTATCTGCCGCCGTAGAAGGCACCAGGAACTGCTGTCCGGTTACAAAATAAGGCGTGGAGAAGTCAATAACCTGTGCGCGTTCCGGCGTGATGGTGATATCCGCAACAATCAGATCTACCTTACCAGATTGCAGCAGAGGAATGCGGTTAGCCGGGTTCGTGGCGACCAGTTGCAGTTTAACGCCCAGGCTTTTAGCCAGCGCTTTGGCGAAATCAACGTCATAGCCGACGATGTCGTGAGATTTAGGATCCACCGCGCCAAAAGGCGGGTTGGCATCAAAGGTGGCGACTTTCACCACGCCTGCGGCTTTGATGTCCGCCAGTTTATCCGCATGGGCGGAGAAAGAGAGTGCAGAAAGCAGCGCCAGCGCACCGACTGTGGTTATTTTTTGAGTATGTAATGAGGTTGCCATGCTGATCCTTAAGCCTTGTTATTGTGTGAATTGCAGCGCTAAATTCACATAACCTTTACCCGCAGACAAATATCAAAAAGTGTATTGATTATCTGAAAAAGTTATTAAAAACCCGCCCCCCATACGAACGTCTTATCTCCAGGCAGCTGTTAGCAGAAAACCGTTTAATCCACAGATAAACAAGGGATTAGGCAGCAGAATATTTTACGCCTCGCCGAGCGTTGCCAGATAGCGCCCCGGCGTTTGCCCGAGCCCCTTTTTAAACATGGTGATAAATGCCGTGGTGGAGTCGTAACCCAGCGTATGGGCTATCTGCTGAACCGGCTTGCCGTCTATCAACAGCCGTAACGCGAGGATCAGTTGCATCTGTTGTCGCCAGCGGCGAAAACTCAGTCCGGTCTCTTTAACCACCAGCCGCGCCAGATTGCGTTCGCTCATGGCGAATGTGTGCGCCCATTGCGCTAACGTCTGCCGCGCGGCGGGATCCCGTTCCATACTGTCGACCATCTGGCGGATTTTGCCGTGTGCCGGAACCGGCAATTGCAACTGCATTTGTGGCTGCCCCGGCAACTCATCGAACAGCACCTGTACCAGTCGCTGCGTGGCGGGCTGACGCCGCTGCGCAGGCGTGCGGGTCGCCAGGGAGACAATCAACTCACGTACCAGCGGGGAAATTTTCAGCGTGCAGCAGTGCTCTGGCATCACCACCGCCCATGGCTCAATAAACAGGAAAAAGAGTTGCGCGTTTGCCGTTGCCCGGTTGCTATGGGGCACGCTTCCGGGGAGCCACATCGCATGATGTGGTGGCACCATCCAACGTGCATGTTCCACTTCGCACGTGATGGCGCCTTTCAGAGCCAGAATGAGCTGCCCTTTACGATGATGATGCGCAGGAATCAATTGTTCATCTTCACTGACAGTAATATTGAAAGCCACCGCCGCTTCTTGCTGGCTATCAGGATCGTATCCCCCCAGGCCGAGTCCGTGCATAAAGTTGTCCGAATTTAGCGATAAAGTGTCATTTTAGCTTGATTCAATCAGTGACAAAAAGCGCTATCGTAGCCGCCTGTTTTATTGCACGAGACTCCCATGACGACTTGTCTTCCAGCCCGAGGCAAACAAGGGATCCTGATGATTGCCGGGATCCTGATGATTGCCACCACCTTGCGCGTGACGTTTACCGGGGCCGCGCCATTACTTGATGCTATCAGCACTGAATACGGGCTTTCTACTGCGCAAACTGGCATGCTCACGACCCTGCCACTGCTGGCATTTGCCCTCATTTCCCCGCTGGCGGCAGGCGTTGCCCGCCGTTTTGGGATGGAGCGCAGCCTGTTCGCCGCTATGTTGCTGATCTGCGCCGGCATTGCCCTTCGCTCCCTGCCCTCTGCCACGCTGCTGTTTATGGGGACTGCCGTTATTGGCTGTGGCATCGCGCTGGGCAACGTTTTGCTGCCTGGCATCCTCAAGCGCGATTTTGCCGGGCATGTGGCTAAACTCACGGGGGCTTATTCCCTGACTATGGGCGGGGCGGCGGCACTCGGTTCGGCGGTCATCGTACCACTGGCGGCGAGTGGCGCAGGCTGGCACGGCGCGCTGCTGATGCTGATGATCTTTCCGTTGCTGGCGCTCGCGCTGTGGCTGCCGTACTTACGGCAGGGAGCCGGTGTCAGCCTGACTTCGTCAGGGGCTATGCACAGCCGTGGTATCTGGCGATCGGCGCTGGCCTGGCAACTGACCCTGTTCCTCGGTATCAACTCGTTGATTTACTACATTGTCATCGGCTGGCTGCCCTCGATTCTGACCACCCTTGGCTTTACCGAGGCACAAGCCGGTTCGCTGCACGGTCTTCTGCAACTGGCCACCGCCGCGCCGGGGTTGTTGGTGCCGCTGATCCTGCACCGGCTGAAAGATCAGCGCGGCATTGCTGCGTTGATGGCGCTGATGTGTACTGTCGGTGCACTGGGATTATGGCTGTTGCCGGAACACGCAATGTTGTGGACCCTCGTTTTTGGTTTCGGATCCGGGGCGACAATGATTCTCGGACTGACCTTTATCGGACTACGCGCCCGCTCAGCCCATCAGGCAGCCGCCCTTTCCGGGATGGCGCAATCGGTCGGTTATCTGCTGGCAGCTTGCGGCCCGCCGTTGATGGGGAAAATCCACGACGCCAGCGGCGACTGGCACATCCCACTGCTGGTATGCGCGCTGTTAGCCGCCGTTATGGCAGCATGTGGAGCGTTGGCAGGTCGCGATAAAGCCGTTACCGCTGAATAATGCAAACTTAAAAAAACAGGCCCGCAGGCCTGTTTTTTTATTCACATGCTGCGCGCAGCATCGCCTGGACCAACGGCACCGGTAGCCCGGCCAACGCCGCACGCTCATGCTGGAACAGGGTGGCGACAAAGAAAGGATGCGTGACCAGTTCCACTGCGCGGATTTCGCCGTCTTCATCCCAGCCGGTCACGCGAAGATTACCGCTTTCCAGTTCGCGGGCAAACTCCGGCGAAACGCCAAAGCTGCAACGGTAGGCCTCTTCGATCATTTCACGTCCATACGCGCGGGCAATCAGCGTATTGGGGCGCAACTCTATCGTGCCGGTCTCATCCACCAGCGCACAGCTTAGCGCGGAGATCACCATCCGCCCTTCGTTGTCGGTTTCGGCATGCGCGGCATCGCCCCAGCCCAACACATTGCGGGCATATTCAATCACTGTATGTTGGAAACCGCCACATGTGCCAAGGAACGGCACCGCATTTTCCCGTGCATACTGAATCGCCAGAAACGCACCGCGAGGGTTGTGATAAGGACTGCCCGGCACCACCCAGATAGCGTCGTAGCCAACCAGATCTTCATAACTGTTTATTTCTCGGGTTGGCAGCCAGTCGTAATCGGCGGTGATTTCCAGCACGGCGGCAGCATCGTCAATGGCGAGCGGGATCGCCTGATGTGCCACGACGTCATGGTTGTAGTCGCCAATCAACGCAATGCGCAGTGTTTTCTTCGGAGGGATGTGCTGCATAGAAGTGTCCTTATGCCGGGGCAGATAATAAGTAACATAAGGAATATCACATTAGTTGTCTTTTAATGGAATCACAACACTTTAAAATCGGGGCTTGTGAAAGCGGCAGACAGCAACAACCAGGTAAACAGGAGTGAATCACCGTGGCGGAACCCGTGCAGCAGACTAAGATCCTTGTCAGCGCCTGCCTGATGGGCTTAAAAGTGCGTTATAACGGCAGTGAAAAAGCGGCATTACAGGCAACTTTGCAACGCTGGCAGCAGGAAAACAGACTGGTTATTCATTGCCCGGAACTCGCCGCAGGGCTTCCGGTGCCACGTCTACCCGCTGAAATTGTTGCGGGTAACGGCGCGGATGTTATGCGTGGCAGGGCGCAAATTATTGAAAATAGCGGTCAGGACGTGACCGCCCATTATCAACTGGCGGCATGGCTGGCTTTGCGGGCGGCGCAACAGGCCGGATGCAGCGCGGCGTTACTGACCGACGGCAGCCCCACTTGCGCAAGCCAGTCTATTTATAACGGTACGTTTAGCGGCACGCGCCAGCCGGGAATGGGCGTTGCCACCGCATTGTTACAACAGCATGGCATCCGCGTCTTTTCCGAACAGCAATTACCGGCGCTGATGGCCTGGGTAAATGAAAGGGAGAAATGTCGATGATCCAATGCAAACGCGTTTATGACACGGCCAAAAAAGAAGATGGTTACCGGGTGCTGGTCGACCGGCTTTGGCCGCGCGGCGTAAAAAAAACCGACCTGCCCTACGATGGCTGGAGCAAAAACCTCGCGCCGTCGACAGAATTGCGGAAAGCATTCCACGGCGAAACGCTTGATTTTCAGGCGTTCAGTGAACAGTATCGGCAGGAGCTGGCCGCGCATAAAGAAGAGGGACAGATACTGGCAGCGCGCAGCAAAAACGGCACCGTCACACTGTTATACGCGGCGAAAGATACACAACATAACCACGCCGAAGTGCTGGCGAAATGGCTGCGCTCGCTGATTTAGTCGAGCACGCGCTCCAGCATATCTTCCGGCAGGCTGTCTGGCATCAGAGGCATCAGGTGTTCCGCACGCACAAAGGCGAAACCTTGCTGACCATCAAAAGCGGTGACATCGCCAGTCACCAGCCATAACGCCCGGGCGGCGTTGCGTGGCATATCGGTCACGACACCGTTAACCGGGTTAAGGAAACGCTCTCCGGGCTGACACAGCGCGAACAGCTCAACGGATTTACCAATATTGCACCGTCCGTTGGCGGTTTGGGCACCGATAATCATCGCCAGGCTGCCCGGTCGTAACTGGAACATACTTCTCTCGTGTGGTCGGTTAAAAATAAGATAATTCTTAAAGAGAAGTGTAACCTGGCAAACCTGCTATTGTCACGATCCTGCTGAAGGATGATCGCGTCGCCATAGCGACCACTCATCGATCACTTCACCACCCGGCAATTTGCACTCCGTCCGGACTCCCTGCGGGCTTTGGACTGGCACACGCTGGCCGCCTTTTTGCATACACCACATCGCTGCAGGGTTCGCTTTACCGATCTGCGGCGGCGTGGGTGCCTCCGGTTTGGCGGAGGAACAGGCAGAGAGGATAACAGGGAGAAGCAACAGATAATAACGCATGATCGGGTCTCTATTCAGTGGGTTGCACGCTTCAGAATAATCATCAGCACCAGACATCTCCATGATTTCTTCATCCTTACTGCACTTTCTTTCCCTATAGTTAGCCCCGTTCTCACCCATGACCAGAGAACATCATTCCGTAATCAATGAGTTTTTGCCCCGCTTCATCAACGGGGCTTTTTTTCGTTTTTCCCCGCCAGAAGTTGTCATCTTTCCGCTTTGATATATAAAATTTTTATGGTTCATGCTTTAATTATTCTTACCAAATGTTTCCGCCTGTGTTGTGTATGGCAATGACAGCCCCATGCACTGGAGTCATAAGATAATGTCAGATTTCATTCTCGCCCGTGTCTCAGAAACGCTTTCGAAAGAACAATCCCTTGAAAGCCTCGTTCGCCAGCTGCTGGAAATGCTGGAAATAGTAACGGAGATGGAATCGACATACTTAACCAAAATTGATGACGACGCCGGCCTGCAACACATCCTTTATTCGCGTAACAGTAAAAAACTGGCGATCCCGGAAGGTTTCTCTGTGCCCTGGGGCGACAGTTTATGCAAACGGGCACTGGACGACGGCTGCCCCTACAGCGATAACGTGGCAGAGATGTGGAGTGACTGCGACGCGGCGAAAGCGCTGGGCATTACCACCTATTTAAGTACCCCGGTGCGTCTGGCTGACGGCTCTTTGTACGGCACGCTGTGCGCTGCCAGTAATGCCAGGCGGTCGCTCAGCGTGCGTGGCGAGCAGGTATTGCACCTGTTTGCCGGGCTGATTGCGCAGTACATTGAAAAAGAGCATCTCGTGCAGCAGTTGCGTGAGGCAAACGCGGCATTGATAGCCCACTCTTACACCGACGTTTTAACCGGGCTGCCCAATCGACGGGCGATTTTTGATAATTTGTCCACGCTGTTTTCCCTCGCCCGCCATCTCGATAATTATGTGATTATCGCCTTTATCGATCTGGATAATTTTAAAGTCATCAACGACCAGCTCGGTCATGAAGCGGGCGATCGTTTCCTGGTGGAGGTCGGACAGCGGTTGCTGCAGGATCGCAGTAAAGACGATATTGCCGGGCGTCTGGGTGGCGATGAGTTTCTGATTGCCTGCCTCGGCGGCCCCTTAGACGAACAGCAGACCCCGGAGCTGGCGTCGCTCAGTCAGAGCCTCAATAAACGCATTACCGGGGAGTATCAGCTCGGCAAAACCCATATTTTTTACCCTGGTGCCAGCGTTGGCGTTGTTCAAATCGACCCTAACCAAACCGATGCTGATGGCGCGTTACGTGCAGCAGACGAAGTCATGTACCAGGTTAAAAATCATAAAGAAAAAAAAGCCTTTCAGCGCCTCGATTAAGCAGATCCAGGCGATTTAGCAGCTTGAGAAAAATCTCATTTTCTTCTATTTCTTATATAATTGATTACTGGCGTTTCTCGCCAGTGAAGGAGTTTTCGTGAGAAAGACAACTATCATTATGCTTATTGTGGCGATCGTTGCCGTTGCCGGAACCCAATTCGGCTGGTGGTAATACTAAGCTAAATTTATTTCGTTTTACCTGCCTGTGCATATGATGGCGTCATCCGAGCAGAACACCGTTGTCTCATTTATTTGGGCAGGAGCTCGCTATGTTCACTGGTCTCAAAAACAGCGAAAGCAAACGGCATGCGGTACTGGAGCTGCTGAGTAAAGAAGATAAACCCCGCGATGCTGCCCTTGCTGAATTTGCAAATCTGGCATGCGAAGTAATGGGCGTCGACGGATGCTTTATTACGACTTTCGACGAAGACTACCAATATATCAAATATGTTAAAAACATTCCGATTGCGCATGTCCAAATTTGTATCGAGCAAACGATGTGCCAATATTGTCTCAAAAGCGGCCAGACCGTTATTTGCTCTGATACCCGTATTGATGAGCGATTTAATTATCAACCGCTGGTAAAAAGCGGCGATATTCTTTTTTACGCCTCCGCGCCAATGATTAATAAAGATGGTGTGATCCTCGGCACATTATGCGTTAGCCACCCGGAAACCTATGTGCCTTCGTCGCGGCAGGTCACCAATTTCCATCGAGTGGCCTCTCTCGCCGCCATCTTTCTTGAATCCTGTTACGCCTCCGGCTTGGTCGATGCGCTGACCGGACTGCCTAACCGGCAGTTTTTAATGAAAGAGATGGAGCGACTGACACACGACAACGTAGGCGGCGACTACGGTCTGGTGATCTTCGACTGTATCGATATGGCGCGCGCGTATGAGCTGTCGCGCTATCTCGGTCAGGAGGCGCTGGAAAAGCTGGTACAAAGCTTCGGGCCGCTGCTGCGTTCACGGCTGAAGCTGAAAGAAAAAGTGATGCTCTATGCCTTTACCACCGGGCGCTACGCTGTACTGGTGGATCTTGCCGATGCGCTGAAGCTGGTGAAACGGGCGGAACGTTTACCCGGCATTCAGGCCAAAGTCGCCGGGGATATCGACATCAATCTGAAGATCCACGCCGGTTATGTGAAATTTTCCCCGCGGGAAGATAACGCTCAGGAACTCGTCCGTCAGGGGATCAGCGCCCTGCATGAAGCGATCCGCCAGGATATCCCCGCACTGCAGTTCAACCCGATCCTCGACCACAAACGCAATAAAGATTTTAAGTTGTTGTACGACCTTAGCGAAGCCATTAAGTCGCCAAATCAACTCTACCTGGTTTACCAGCCAAAAATTTCGTTACGCACCGGCAAAACCGAAGGTGTCGAAGCGTTGTTGCGCTGGAAACACCCGCAACTGGGCAATATCTCTCCGGCGGTGATTGTCGCGCTGGCAGAAAAAACCTCGCTGATGGCGGACATTACCCAATGGGTGATCAAAAAGGTGATCGAACAACTCACCCAATGGAAACAGCGCGGCATTCTGTTACCGATCTCGATTAACGTCACGGTGAGTGACTTTTCACGCCCCGGATTTGCCGAAGAGTTGCACCGCGATGTGCTTGCTGCCGGCTTGTATTCATCCGATGTGCGGATTGAATGCCTGGAAACCGAGAAAGTGCTGGAGAGCGATCCGGCACTGAAAGAGCTGGATAAGCTCAAACTGCTGGGCTTTACCATCCTGCTGGATGACTTTGGCGCAGGTTACAGCAATATCAGCTACTTACGCCGCATTCCTATTGATGTCATCAAACTCGACCGTTCGCTGGTCAGCCAGGTAACCACCGATCCTGGCAGTCGGATCATCGCCCGCAACGTGATTATGATGCTCAAAGAGTTGCAGTATGTGGTGCTGGCCGAAGGGATAGAAGACCTGGAAACAGCGCGCATGCTGGAAGAGTACGGCTGCGATGAAGCCCAGGGGTATTTTTTTTCCCGGCCCCTTTCGCCGGATGAAATCCCCGAGTGGATGGCAGACAGCAAACCCTTTCGTCTGCTGGCCAAAATAGCAGCCAACAGTATCAGCACCATTCGTAGCCGCTAAAAATTAGCCAGACTGTTGTCTTTAGCCGCAGTCTGGCAGTGTCACGAAAATGTCATAAACTCTGAATTATAACCTGCATCAATACGTTATCGCTTTTCTACCCCTTTAGCCGCCATTTCCTCATTAAAGCCACGCTTAAAGATGGTCGATATTGCTGGCATGCGCCTTTCGCGCATCCACAGACTATGGGAAGTATGAAACGATGAAACTCAACCACCTTACTATCGGGCAACGCCTCGGCTGCCTGGCAACCTTGCTGTTGCTGGCAACGCTGTTTATCGGCATACGTGGCTTGTCTATCAACGCCAGCGGATTAGTACAAAACCAGCAGATTATGGCCACGGAGAAGGTGGTTGCGGACAGCATCGACACCGCCCGCAACGCGCAGGTGCAATTTAAAATTCAGGTCCAGGAGTGGAAGAACACCCTGCTACGTGGCACACAAGGCCAGCAGACATTTGATAAATACAAAAACGCGTTTGTAGAACAAAGTCAGAAGACCCAGACATTATTAAAAACCCTCAGTGCGATGCTGCCCGAAATTGGCGTCGATAATAGCGAAGCGATAAAAACGATAAGTTTGCATGCCCGGCTGGAAGAGCAATATCTGGCGGCATTGCAGCAGTACAGCGTACAGGATGCCAGCAGCGCACAGCGCGTTGATCACCTGGTCACCGGGATTGATCGCGAACCCACGCGCATGATCGATGAAATGGTCGCCACCACGCTGAAGCAAGCGACGCTGATCCGTCAGCAGACTGATGCGCGCAACCATGAACACTTTGCGCAGACGCGCCTGATGCTGCTGATCGTGATGGCGATAACCCTGCTGGTGGGGCTGCTTATCACCTGGTGGCTGGTACGCAGCATTACCCATCCTCTGGCGCAGGCCGTCTCAGTCGCCCGCAATGTGGCTTCCGGCGATTTGCAATCTTCGTTTGTGGTTAATGGCCGCGATGAAACCGCCGAGCTGATGCGTGCGTTGCAGGAGATGAACAGTAACCTGACACGCATTGTTACCGGCGTCCGTTCCGGTACCGAAACTATCGCCGGGGCATCGCAGGAGATCGCCACCGGAAGCCGTGAACTCTCTGCGCGCAATGAGGCACAAGCCAGCGCGCTGGAACAAACCGCCGCGTCAATGGAAGAGTTAACCTCGGTAGTTAAAAATAATGCCGAAAACTCGCGTGTCGCCAGCGATATTACCCGTGAAGCTTTCCGCGTCGCCAATCAGGGCGGCGAAGTAGTGGAGCGCGTGGTGAATACCATGAGCGAAATTAACCAGCTTTCTACTGAGATCAGCAGCATTATCGGCGTCATTGACAGTATCGCCTTCCAGACCAATATCCTCGCGCTGAACGCCGCCGTTGAAGCTGCGCGCGCCGGTACAGAAGGACGCGGCTTTGCTGTTGTCGCCTCCGAAGTGCGGGCGCTGGCGCAACGGTCCGCCACAGCGGCGAAAGAGATCGGTGCATTGATTCAGCGTTCCGTTAACCGCATTGATGAAGGCAACTCGCTGGTAAAAAATGCCGGTAATGCCATGGATGAAATCGTGCAAAGCGTGGAACGTGTCAGCCAGCTTGTCGAAACCATTTCCCTGGCCAGCAAAGAGCAGAGCGTCGGTATCGATCAGGTGCATGTTGCGATAACGCATATGGATGCAGCGACACAGCAGAACGCCACGCTGTCGCAAGAGTCGTCTGCTGCTGCACACGCTATGCAGCAGCAGGCTGAGAACTTACTGGAGATAGTGCAGATTTTTAAACTGCGCACACAACACAACGCGGTGTAAAACCGCCGTGCCCTGCTCCGGCGTTTGTTGCCGGAGAGGGCAAACTTGCGACCTGGCGAATTAATACGCTGATCATCAAATTTCTCAATCCATGGGCAGAAAAATTTGCGTTTGATTCAATTCCGACGGCAGGTTATAAAGTACGCAAGTGACGGATATACGATTTAACAAGCCTTAAATTCTTCGCTGGCAGTTTTGGTGTCGAAACTGCCATCTTTTATTTTCTTCTTTGCACTTTGCTGGCTTACAGCCCGATGACTGTGACTGTCGCAGACGGTTTATCCCTTGTTTACACCATTTTTATTAATGCAGCACACCTTCCCCGCTTATGGCACGGCGTAAAAAAGCAAAGCGCTCAGAACAAGCGCTTTGGCATCAGATAATTAATGAGTACGCAGGAGCATGCTAATTGCATCCTGTTCAGACAATCCGTATCCCTTAATGAAAACTTCCATCGATTCATCTTGCGTTTGATTAAATAACGTTTCGCCACCGCTGGACTGCAAATTGCCGGACAGGACATCCCCCATTTCGACATCGTACTTTCCGAGCAGCTCAGCAATAGCAAACTTGCCCTTTTCGTCGCGAATAACAATGAAACCTATGCGGTGTTCGTGATGAACGACAGTACCTTTCATAAGACAATTCCTTTCACTGTTGGGATTTCAGATTAGCTGAATATCGCGGCCACGAAAATGTTCAGCAACGGTTTTAGTGAGCCAGTAAACAATCCACCCGCGACTTTTTGATCATCGCCACAAATATTACCCGCACCCACCACAACGGGCATTCGAGTCACCGCCGTGGAGCTCTCCACAAAAATCTGGCATAAAATTAATTTTTCACCACAGACAATAATAAAAACATCTACATTATATAGAGTTATCTTTGCCTACTATTTTTCGCACTATGGCGAAAGCGCCTGATCGCCCTAATTGAATTCAGGCAAGTTCAACTAAAGTAAAATTTCCAGTTTTTTCCATAATATATTTCTCATCAGCTCAGCAAAGATAACGTACTAAAAATAATGTAGGCAGGGTTAGCGACTCAACAGATATAACCCGTTTAACGCCCTTATCGCTCCTGACTTTTTTGAGAAGACTCACTATGCGTAACAACGAACCCGTCACCCAGCAAGAGTACGTTTTCGATAATGATGCCACTTTGATGTCCACCACGGATCCGGCCAGTTATATCAATTACGCCAACGATGCGTTTATTCAAGTCAGTGGTTTTACCCTGCATGAAGTTAAAGGGCAGCCGCACAATCTGGTCCGCCACCCGGATATGCCGAAAGAGGCCTTCGCCGATATGTGGGCGACGTTAAAACAGGGCGAGCCCTGGAGCGCACTGGTGAAGAATCGCCGCAAAAATGGCGATCATTACTGGGTACGTGCCAACGCGATTCCGGTGATCCGCGCCGGAAACATCAAGGGGTATATGTCGGTACGAACCCGCCCAACGGCCGAAGAAGTGGCGCAAACCGAGGCGTTATACCAACAGTTCCGTGACGGTCAGGCAAAAGGCAGGCGCTTCCATAAGGGCCTGATTATCCGCACCGGCCTGATGCGCTGGCGGTCACTGTTTGTCACCATGCCCTTACGCTGGCGATTACGTTCCGCACTGATTGTGACGTTACTGCTCAGTATGCTCGCTGCCTGGCGCAGTGCAGTCACGCCCGGACACTGGGCGTTATTCTCCGCTGTGATGGCATTACTGTTGCTGGTCTGCGGCGTGTGGCTGGAACACCAGATTGTCCGCCCGGTGGAGCGCCTGTGCCGCCAGGCTTTACAGGTCGCCAGCGGGGAAACTCACCAGGTCGATCAGCCTCATCGCGTGGATGAAGTCGGCGTGACGCTGCGCGCGATTAATCAGCTTGGTTTGATGTTCCGCTGGCTGGTGAATGATGTCAGCGGTCAGGCGCAAACGGTGCTGCAGGCCTCGGAGTCCCTGCGTGCCGGGAATGACTCGCTCAGCCGGCAGACGGAACAGGCCGCTTCCAATGTGCAGCAAACCGCCGCGACGATGAATGAAATGACTGCGACGGTAAAAAGCAATCGTGAAACGGCCGCGGAAGTGACACGCCTCTCTGAAGGCATGCGTGACGCCGCCCAGCAAGGCGGCGAAGTAATGAGCCAGATGATCACCATGATGGCGGCCATAGACGACAGTTCTCAGCAAATCGCCAGTATCACCAGCATTATCGATAGCATTGCTTTTCAGACCAACATTCTGGCACTGAACGCTGCCGTTGAGGCCGCCCGTGCGGGCGAGCAGGGAAAAGGGTTTGCCGTCGTCGCAGGTGAAGTGCGCAGCCTTGCCCAGCGCAGCGCCCGCGCAGCCAGCGAAATTAAAGCGCTAATTGAGAACAGCGTGAATCATGTGAATTCCGGCAACCTGCTCGCCGATGACGCTGGTAAAACGATGCAGCAAATCGTCGACCAGGTCCAGAACGTCACGACGCTAATTGCGCAGATTAGCGCCGCCACCGCCGAACAAGCCACCGCGCTCAGCGAAGTGAGCCTGGCAGTGGAAGATCTGGACAAAATTACGCACCAGAACGCCGAGCGCGTGCTGGAGGGGGCGGAGGCTTCCGGGCGTATGAATCAGCAAGCGATACGTCTGGCAGAAGCCATCTCTGTCTTTCAGTAAATGGAGATGTTGCAATTTTGCCACCGGCAGCACATTTTCCTGGCGTCCGGCGGAGCAAATATAGTCACAACATTTAAGGGGGTATTCCTGTGAAAAAGTTATTGATCTGTTGTCTGTTCGGCAATACCGCCAACGCGCTGGCCAGAAAGATGCAAAAAGCCGCCAGAGCGCAGGGTCATCAGATGTTGATTAGCGCTATTGGCGTTTCTAATTTTGCCAGTGTCGCTCCGGCTTTTGACTGTTATCTGGTCGCACCACATATTCAGTACAAGCTGGACGAACTGAAAGAAGCGATTGATGATTCCGCGCCGATTGCGGTTATTGAGAGTTACCCTTTCGCCGCGATGGATGGCGAGAAGGTTCTGGCGTTTGTCATGGAACGCATGCCGGCGTTAGCGGAGTAATAAGCCAAAAGGTTCCGGCCAGCTTGCGGAACCTTTTTTACGCGGTCAGGATTGCAATGTGGCCAGGCGGGCCGCGAACCCGACAAAAATCAGACCAATCAGAGAATTACCAATACGGGTGATCTTCTTGCGAGTTTTCACCCACTGCGTCACATATGAGCCAGAAATCACCAGAAAGCTGAAATAGCAAACGCTGATGACTTCAAGGGTGCTGGCAAGAATAAAGAAAGCCGTACCCGGACTGGCATAGTTAATGTCGATAAACTGCACAAAAAACGACACATAAAACAGAATCGCTTTCGGGTTAGTGAGACTTAAAACCAGCGCGCGGCGAAAAACATCGCCTTTGTGGATCTCCTGTTCATTCTGCTGCCGGGTCTTATGTACAAAGGTGCTGTAGAGCATTTTGCAACCCAGGTAAAGCAAATAAAACGCGCCAAGATAGCGAACGATATTAAACAGCAGAGGCGTGGTTTTAATCAGCGTCGCAACACCCGCGTAGGCCAGAAACATCAGCACCGCATCGCCAATAAAGACGGCGCTGGCCGCCACATAGCCGTTTTTTAGCCCGCCGGCGATACTGCTCTTCAAGACAAAAAAAGTGTTCGGCCCCGGCACTAAAATGATGAAAATCGCGCCAATAAGATAAGACCAGTAACTGATAACTCCATACTCGGCAAACACACATCCTCCTGAAGGTACAACCAATACAACGAACCGGGCGCTAACATACGCCATATGCTGCTGAATATAAAGCCACTCGTCCCTTACCCCCCCAACCTGCCAGGGCGGTTTCTACAGACCAGGGGGGATTTCTTCCCTTCAGGCTTGAATACTGACTATGCATACAGTATAAACACAGGGAAAATTAACCAGCAAAAAGGAATGCCTTATGTTTGTTGAGCTTATCTATGACAAGCGTAATGTTGAAGGTTTACCGGGCGCCAGAGAGATAATCCTCAACGAGCTGACCAGGCGCGTGCAGCGTCTCTTTCCGGAGGCCGACGTGCGTGTAAAACCGATGCAGGCTAACGGTTTAAACAGCGATGCCAGCAAAAGTGACCGTGAGAAATTAAACCGTATGCTTGAAGAGATGTTCGAGGAAGCGGACATGTGGCTTGTTCAGGAGTGAACCTCTCTGCCCTTCGCATCTGTGCCGATAACATCGCGCCCTCTGTAAAATTCTGACCAGAACGTCAACGGTTCCCATTACCGCAGCCTGGTTTCACGCCAGTGTGCGGTAAGCTGGCGGGGGGCGTTGAAAATGCGGATACCGTGCAGATACTGCCAGCGTTTGGCTGTAATGAAGGCCAGGAATACGCTTTTTTCGGGCGAGCCCGCGAAAAACAACGCCCGTCTGGCGGGCCCTGCGCGAGAAAATAATCACAGGGTCGTTATAAACGAGACAGGTGTATGGGTTACCAGGGCCTGGAACTGCCGCGCTACGTTCTCTGCCGCCATGTTTTTAACGGCGGGTTACAACTTTTATGCCGATACCCGACTGGCCTTACACTCCTTCATGCGTGTTTCACTTTTTCTGCACATTTATGCCGCATTATAACGAAGCCCCCCGGCGAGGAATCAGCCTCAGCGGGAAAGGATGATGAGATGAAACTGATAAACAAACTGGCGATGGCCATCACCTTATTCGCAGCAGGCGCCAGCACCGTGCTTGCTCAGCCTGGTTTCCACCCGCATGGCGGGCCGGGTTATCCCAATGGCGGTCACCGCGACGATATCCCACGCCCAGGTGACAGGTTTAGCATTCTTCCGGATATCGCAACCACAGTGCTACTTGGGGGATTAACCTACTATCTGGTGAACGGGATTTATTATCAGAGACAAGGTACCCAGTATGTGGTGGTGGAAAAACCCTCTGCGTCACCTTCACCTTCCGGCGCACAGGTGCTGGACTTTAACGGGAAGCGGTATTACGTGCGCGATGGCCATTACTATGCGCGCGACATTGACGGCAATTATTTTGAAGTCCCGCGCCCCGACGGGCTCTGAAGAAAGGCTAAGGGTGTCATTACCGGCACCCTTGCCTGTAATAATTGCCGTAAACGCTGAACGTGTACCCTCGTCGCGGTAGTTACGCAGGCGAAGAGAAGACAAGCTCCCATATAAATGGGACGAAATAGCGCATCAGGTCTTTCTGTGACTTATCCCTCCCACACACTCATTCAGCGCGCTTTTTTAGGGATTCGCGTATTCAAGGATTTCTTCGCCCATCAGGGTGCAGTCAGCCAGGAAAATTAACCGCATGCGATATTTTCCTTTGTAGAGATAGCCCCACACTTGTAAAACATCGAAATATTGCGCCTGATTTTGCGGATTTTTCATTTTCATCAGAGGCGTCACCTCGCTATCAATCTCCATTCTGTCATCGTTGTCGCGATAAAAAGCCAGCAATTTCTTCGCCTCGGTAATCGCCTGAGCGTTGCACTTTTCGGCAGATTTTTTGCCAGCTGCGCATGCGTGAAAAGAGAAGCTGAACAATAACAGCGCGGTAAGAACCCCAAAATATCCTGATTTCAAACGATATAGTCCTGACATGGCATCACGCTCCGTGCGTTCAGTCGTAACAACTAAAATGGAGAAGAAAGCGACCATACTGGGAATCAAAAACGAATTCATCCCAGTTCGATGCATACCAGACCGGAGGGGTGGTAATGAGTTCAAATACCCTGAACTTTCCCATCATTTCATTTATTTTGTCGTGAAAGTCAGCCAGCAGATTACTTTTGATATTTTCCGGCAACGTCGTCATGGCGGAATGTTCAAAAAACCAGGCTGCGGCAACACGTTCTGAATGCTGCCAGGTTGTTTCACTAAAGACGGGATGCCAGTACTCGGGTGGATGTTTCTCGGATTGCTGACGATGATACTCCGCCACGGCAGCGCGCAGGGTATCTCCTTCCTCAAGCTTGACCATAAAATAGTGAGATCCACGGTTGATATCACGGTTCATGGTGCCCAACGCATCCATAAATCCGTTCAAATTTTCAACATATTTATCCATAGATTTTCCTGAACAACCGGGGCTGTGCATTACTGGCGGTGCCACATTGCCAGAGAGGGATCGGCATAGCAAATCAATTTCAAGGAGAGGGAATGATGAAAGGCGATGATAAGCTTCGTTATAATTTATGGGCAAGTCATGTACCAGCCAAACGCATTCCTCACTGTCATGGAGACAGAGCGAATTTTGAACGCTGTCTTCTCGAAAGACCACCCGGTGAGACTCGCTAATTATGGCTGGTTTTTATACAGAGCGACTATCCAGAATACGATTCAGGCCAGCCACTTAACCCATTACACCGTGGCAATATGCTGCAATGTAACAAAACAGCAAATTTTGTCGTTAGTTAAGCACATTCCCATTACGCGGATTACCGCAGCCCGTATTTTACTTACATAAAGCCATAAACCGTTTATTTCAGCAAAAGAAGTCGCACACTGCTTTGCCTCTTCAGGGACTTTTATAACGATTTCGTCTTTTTAATGCTTGTAACGCCATACAAGAAATAAAGTAGTATGAAGCTCCGGGGCTTCATGTTGATAATCAGACAGGATCCAGACAATCGTATTGCCTGTATCAGATATTAAATCAGCTTTTTTTTTCGTTAGCCCAATAAATAAACCAACATCTTTCAAGACATATGATTGCCGATTAATTTTCTGTCTTTACGGGCAATGCATCTCAGCTGCAAGGGGACTGTATGAAAGAACAAAAAAAAGCGGTATATTTATTATTTGGGTTTTCTCCCTACGCTGAGCGCGATGGAAATAGAGAGTATGTTGATGAACTGGCTTAGATTCAGAAATGAGATGCCCCACGCGATCAGTCGTTCTTTTTACCTATTGTTCAAGCTTCAACAGGCTGACCAATTTACAACGAGCCCTGGATAAATATCGACGTCTTGTTGGAAGTATTATTCAGCTCGTCCTTAATCCGGAACGGTGCCAATCCATAGCCTCCGTTCGATCAAACCGATGCAATGTTATTCTTGTGCTGCTTTTTCTGCTGCTCGCTTGATTTCGCGACAAAGCGCGCCCTGTTTTACGGGGCATAACTGCGATGCCTGACTTCGGATTTTATCAAGATCTTTAGCATCAAGTGTTGAATCAATATGTCGAAGAACGTAATTCTTTAGCGCAGGATTTTTACTGATCTGGGTTGTTAAATCCGGCAAGGTATCCCAGTGGTCGACCAAAAGCCGCGCAACAGATTCGGAAATACCTTCCGCAATGTCACCCTCATCACAGTGGCCAAATTTTACCCGATATTGGTTAACAGCACTCCAGGTATTTAATGAATCTACCACCACATCAGCGGCTTCAGCATCCGAAGGGGCACATGTTTTTGCCAACGCTATATTGGCGGTCATTAATCCAATCAGCATCAGTACTCTTATTTTTTTCATTGTGAAAATTTCCCTGTAGTGGCGACCATGGCGCGACTGATGTTAATTTTTATAGCCACACAACCAGAATAAAAGCCCGGTGCGGTGTGGCCAGGAACCGAGAAGCGAAGGATATTATACAAACTGTGTGGGCATAAGGATATTAGCAGTAGATACACAGAAATTGCGGGCACCACTCCCGTAGGATGATCGAGATTATTATGATGATCGAGGTATTAATTGGTTCAAAAGGGTTCATTTTCATCATGCTTTTAAGAACGATTTTAAGAGCAGACGTAAAAACGGGAACCATCCGGTTCCCGTTTTTGTTTAACCCGTGAGGCGGATTACATGTTCGCGATAATCGCGTCGCCAAACTCTGAACATTTCAGCAGCTTAGCGCCTTCCATCAGACGTTCGAAATCGTAAGTCACGGTTTTGGCGTTGATCGCGCCACTCATGCCTTTGACGATCAGGTCAGCCGCTTCAACCCAGCCCATGTGACGCAACATCATCTCTGCAGAGAGGATCACGGAACCCGGGTTCACTTTATCCTGGCCTGCATATTTCGGCGCAGTACCGTGGGTCGCTTCAAACAGAGCGCACTCGTCGCCAATGTTTGCACCCGGGGCAATACCAATACCGCCAACCTGTGCCGCCAGGGCGTCAGAAATGTAGTCACCGTTCAGGTTCATACAAGCGATAACGTCATATTCAGCCGGACGCAGCAGGATCTGCTGCAGGAACGCATCGGCGATCACATCTTTAATGATGATTTCTTTGCCGGTTTTCGGGTTTTTGATTTTCTGCCACGGGCCACCGTCGATCAGTTCGCCGCCGAACTCTTCGCGTGCCAGCTGGTAACCCCAGTCTTTGAACGCGCCTTCGGTGAACTTCATGATGTTACCTTTGTGCACCAGCGTAACGGAATCACGGTCGTTGGTGATGGCGTATTCAATCGCTGCACGAACCAGGCGCTTGGTGCCCTCTTCGGAGCACGGCTTAATGCCGATACCGCAATGTTCCGGGAAGCGAATTTTCTTCACGCCCATCTCTTCGCGCAGGAATTTGATCACTTTTTCCGCGTCGGCAGAGTCAGCTTTCCACTCAATGCCAGCGTAAATGTCTTCGGAGTTTTCACGGAAGATGACCATGTCTGTCAGTTCCGGGTGTTTTACCGGGCTTGGCGTACCCTGGTAGTAACGTACCGGACGCAGGCAAATATAGAGATCCAGTTCCTGGCGCAGCGCAACGTTCAGAGAACGGATGCCACCGCCAACCGGCGTGGTCAGAGGGCCTTTGATAGCAACACGGTAATCACGGATCAGATCAAGCGTTTCAGGCGGCAGCCAGACATCCTGGCCATAAACGTGGGTAGATTTTTCACCGGTATAAATTTCCATCCAGGAAATCTTACGCTCGCCCTTATAGGCTTTTTCCACAGCGGCATCGACCACTTTCAGCATCGCCGGCGTAACATCAACACCAATCCCATCCCCTTCAATGAACGGGATAATCGGGTTATTCGGAACGTTGAGTTTGCCATTTTGCAGGGTGATCTTGTTACCTTCCGCCGGAACAACTACTTTGCTTTCCATTCACCTCTCCTTCGAGCGCTTCTGGTTGTTTTGCTCGCTGACTTCATGCCGGGGCGCTCAGACTGCGTCCGCTCACCTGTTACGTGAATCACACAGAGCAAACCGTTTTTTGTTAATGAATTGTAATGATCCCATCAATACTAACCGATAGTTGGGTTCCATGAAAGGCAATCGTGATTCGGTTATAATGCGGCAATTGATAACCAGTGAAAATACCATGAAGAAAAGTTCTTTTAGAAATCACCGGGTTGAGCGATTCAGCTCACAACAAGCTACTCAGTCTGAACGTAAAAGCCAGCCAAAACGTGTGATTTTGTTCAATAAACCCTACGATGTTTTGCCGCAGTTCACTGATGAAGCCGGGCGCAGCACACTGAAGGATTATATTCCTGTTCAGGGGGTGTATGCGGCTGGTCGCCTCGATCGCGACAGCGAAGGGTTGCTGGTGTTAACCAATGATGGGGGTTTGCAGGCACAGTTGACCCAGCCGGGCAAACGCACCGGCAAGATTTACTATGTTCAGGTTGAAGGCGAACCAACCGACGAAGCCATTAACGCCCTGCGTAATGGCATCACCCTGAATGATGGCCCCACGCTGCCCGCAGGTGTCGAGCGGGTCAGCGAGCCAGAGTGGCTATGGCCGCGTAATCCGCCCATTCGTGAACGCAAGTCCATTCCCACCGGTTGGCTGCAAATCACTTTATATGAAGGACGTAACCGCCAGGTGCGGCGCATGACCGCGCATGTTGGCTTCCCTACCCTGCGACTTATCCGTTACGCTATGGGAACTTACACGCTGGATAACCTCGCTAATGGCGAGTGGCGAGACGCTTAATACGCAACGGAGGTACCCATGTTTAAACCCCACGTAACCGTTGCCTGTGTGGTACATGCACAGGGTAAATTCCTGGTGGTCGAAGAAACGATTCGCGGAAAAGCCCTGTGGAACCAACCTGCAGGTCATCTCGAAGCCAACGAAACCCTGGTACAGGCTGCAAAGCGTGAGCTCTGGGAAGAGACTGGCATTGACGTCGCACCGCAGCAGTTTATTCGCATGCATCACTGGATTGCGCCAGATAAAACCCCGTTTTTACGTTTCCTGTTTGCCATTGAGCTTAACGAAATGTGCGCCACTGAGCCGCACGATAGTGATATTGATCGCTGCCTTTGGGTAAGCGCTGAAGAGATTTTGCAGGCATCGAATTTACGCTCGCCACTGGTGGCAGAGAGCATCCGTAGCTGGCAGCGCGGGGAGCGTTATCCGCTGGCGCTGGTGGGCGAGTTTAACTGGCCATTTACAGCGTAAGCCAGAGCATGGCGACGAAAAGCAACGCATCGGCAACCTGAGAGGGGCAACAAAGGATGCCTGCGTCGCCAGCCCGTGCTAGAATACGCCGCCCTGAAGTTCTACGTCGTGAGTATTCTTATGTCAGATAGCCCAAAAAAAGTGATCGTCGGTATGTCCGGCGGTGTTGACTCTTCCGTTTCCGCTTACCTGTTGCAACAACAGGGCTACAAGGTGGAAGGCCTGTTCATGAAGAACTGGGAAGAGGATGACGGCGAAGAATACTGCACAGCGGCCGCGGATTTGGCAGACGCGCAAGCTGTTTGCGACAAGCTCGGCATTGAGCTTCACACCGTCAATTTTGCCGCAGAATACTGGGATAACGTGTTCGAACACTTCCTGGCCGAGTACAAAGCCGGGCGTACGCCGAACCCGGATATTCTGTGCAACAAAGAGATCAAATTTAAAGCGTTCCTTGAGTTTGCCGCCGAAGATCTGGGTGCGGATTTCATCGCCACCGGTCACTATGTGCGCCGTGCAGATGTGGATGGCAAAAGCCGCCTTCTGCGCGGTCTGGATGGCAACAAAGATCAGAGCTATTTCCTTTATACACTGGGCCATGAACAGATTGCGCAAAGCCTGTTCCCGGTTGGCGAGCTGGAAAAACCGCAGGTCCGTAAGATTGCTGAAGACCTGGGGCTGGCCACCGCGAAGAAAAAAGACTCTACTGGCATCTGTTTTATCGGCGAACGTAAATTCCGTGAGTTCCTTGGCCGCTACCTCCCTGCCCAGCCGGGCAAAATCCTCACTGTTGACGGTGAAGAGATCGGCGAGCACCAGGGGCTGATGTACCATACGCTCGGGCAGCGCAAAGGCCTTGGCATTGGCGGTACAAAAGAAGGCAGCGAAGAGCCGTGGTATGTCGTCGACAAAGACGTGGAAAACAACATCCTTATCGTCGCACAAGGCCATGAACACCCGCGCCTGATGTCCGTCGGGCTGATTGCCCAGCAACTACACTGGGTCGATCGTGAGCCGCTGCAGGGCTCATTGCGCTGCACGGTGAAAACCCGTTATCGTCAGGAAGATATTCCCTGCACGGTAACCGTACTGGACGCGGAACGCATTGAAGTGCGTTTTGACGATCCGGTAGCTGCTGTGACACCGGGCCAGTCGGCTGTGTTCTACAGCGGCGAAGTGTGCCTTGGCGGCGGCATTATTGAGCAGCGTTTGCCGCTGCCTCTGTAAACACGATCTCACAAGACCGGACTGACGAAAGCCCGCGCTGTGGCTAAGAGGCGGGCGCAAAAGGAGCGAGAGTGGCGAAGAACTATTACGACATTACCCTGGCGCTGGCAGGCATTTGCCAGTCGGCACGTCTGGTGCAACAACTGGCGCACCAGGGGCATTGTGACAGCGACGCGCTGCATGTTTCACTGAACAGTGTTATCGATCTCAATCCTGACTCAACGCTCAGCGTCTTCGGCGGCAGCGAAACCAACCTGCGCACCGGGCTGGAAACCCTGCTCGGTGTACTCAATGCCAGCAGCCGCCAGGGGCTTAATGCCGAGCTGACCCGCTACACGCTAAGTATGATGGTGCTGGAGCGTAAACTTGCCGGCAACAAAGGAGCCATGGATACGCTTGGCAACCGTATTGCCGGTTTACAGCGCCAGCTGGAGCATTTTGATCTACAGTCAGACACACTGCTGAGCGCGATGGCCGCCATTTATGTTGATGTGATTAGCCCGCTCGGGCCGCGTATCCAGGTAACGGGTTCGCCTGCGGTATTGCAAAGCCCGCAAGTGCAGGCGAAAGTCCGCGCTACCCTGCTAGCCGGGATCCGCGCCGCGGTGCTGTGGCACCAGGTCGGCGGCGGTCGCCTGCAATTAATGTTGTCCCGAAATCGCCTGACGACCCAGGCCAAACAAATTCTTGCTCATTGTTAACCTCCCGGAGTTGTGACTTATGGAATTATCCTCACTGACCGCCGTTTCCCCTGTCGATGGACGCTACGGCGATAAAGTCAGCGCGCTGCGCGGGATCTTCAGCGAATACGGTTTGCTGAAATTTCGCGTTCAGGTAGAAGTGCGCTGGCTGCAAAAACTGGCGGCACACGCGGCGATCAAGGAAGTTCCTGCTTTTGCTGTCCACGCAAACGGTTTCCTCGATAAAATAGTCGAAGACTTCAGTGAAGAAGACGCAGCACGTATTAAAACCATCGAGCGCACCACCAACCACGATGTAAAAGCGGTTGAATACTTTCTGAAAGAGAAAGTGGCGGACATTCCGGAACTGCATGCCGTTTCTGAATTTATCCACTTCGCCTGCACGTCAGAAGATATCAATAACCTGTCGCACGCGCTGATGCTGAAAACCGCCCGCGACGAGGTGATCCTGCCTTACTGGCGCAAGCTTATCGACGGAGTTAAAGAGCTGGCGGTGCAATATCGCGATATTCCCCTGCTCTCCCGCACCCACGGTCAGCCGGCAACGCCGACCACCATCGGTAAAGAGATGGCCAACGTCGCCTACCGCATGGATCGCCAGTTCCGTCAGTTAAATCAGGTCGAAATCCTGGGCAAAATCAACGGTGCGGTGGGTAACTATAACGCTCACATCGCCGCCTATCCGGAAGTCGACTGGCATCAGTTCAGCGAAGAGTTCGTCACCTCTCTGGGCATTCAATGGAATCCGTACACCACGCAGATAGAGCCGCACGATTATATTGCGGAGCTGTTTGACTGCATGGCGCGCTTCAATACCATCCTGATCGATTTCGATCGTGATGTCTGGGGCTATATTGCGCTGAACCACTTTAAGCAGAAAACCATCGCAGGAGAAATTGGCTCCTCTACCATGCCGCACAAGGTCAACCCGATTGATTTTGAGAACTCCGAAGGCAATCTCGGCCTGTCCAACGCGGTGTTGCAGCATCTGGCCAGTAAACTGCCGGTCTCCCGCTGGCAGCGCGATCTTACCGATTCTACGGTGCTGCGTAACCTCGGCGTCGGTGTCGGTTATGCGTTGATTGCTTACCAGTCAACCCTGAAAGGCGTGAGCAAACTCGAAGTGAACCGCGATCGTCTGCTCGACGAGCTGGATCACAACTGGGAAGTGCTGGCCGAACCTATCCAGACGGTTATGCGTCGTTACGGGATTGAAAAGCCGTATGAAAAACTGAAAGAGCTGACGCGCGGCAAACGTGTCGATGCCGAAGGCATGAAACAGTTTATCGATGGTCTGGCGCTGCCGGAAGAAGAGAAAACCCGCCTGAAAGCCATGACGCCAGCCAATTATATTGGTCGTGCCATCACTCTGGTTGACGAACTGAAGTAATTGCCTCATCACACCCTCTTTCGCCATGAAAGAGGGTTTCTCTCCTCTGCGGTTTAATAAATGTTTATCCCTTCTACACCACAATCAGCGTTAGACTAGATGTATCAAATTATTATGGAGAGTTCTGACCATGCGCATACTGGTTGTGGAGGACAATGCTCTGCTGCGTCACCATTTAAAAGTTCAGTTGCAGGAGCTGGGACATCAGGTAGATGCGGCGGAAGATGCAAAGGAAGCCGATTACTTTCTTAACGAACACATCCCGGATGTTGCCATCGTTGATCTCGGCCTGCCAGATGAAGATGGGTTGTCGTTGATCCGCCGCTGGCGCAGTCATGACGTCACGCTGCCGGTGCTGGTGCTGACCGCCCGTGAAGGCTGGCAGGACAAAGTTGAAGTGCTGAGCGCCGGGGCCGACGATTACGTCACCAAGCCGTTCCATATTGAAGAAGTGATGGCCCGTATTCAGGCATTGATGCGCCGCAATAGTGGCCTTGCTTCACAGCTGATCTCTATGCCGCCGTTTCAGGTTGATCTCTCCCGTCGCGAACTCTCCGTGAATGACGATGTGATCAAACTGACCGCCTTCGAATACACCATTATGGAAACGCTGATCCGCAACAGCGGTAAAGTGGTCAGTAAAGATTCACTGATGCTACAGCTTTATCCTGATGCGGAACTGCGCGAAAGCCATACCATTGATGTACTGATGGGGCGTTTACGTAAAAAAATTCAGGCACAATATCCGGGCGATGTGATCACCACAGTGCGTGGCCAGGGCTATTTATTTGAACTGCCTAAATGAGACGCGTGTTACGACATTTTTTTCCGCTCTCGCTGCGGGTACGTTTTTTACTCGCCACCGCAGCCGTGGTGATGGTGCTCTCCCTCGCCTATGGCATGGTCGCGCTGGTGGGTTATAGCGTCAGCTTTGACAAAACTACTTTCCGTTTGCTGCGCGGCGAAAGCAACCTGTTCTACACGCTGGCGAAGTGGGAAAACAACGCGCTGAATGTTGATCTGCCGGAAAATCTCAATCTGCAAAGCCCAACCGTGGCGCTTATTTACGATCAGCAAGGCAAGCTGATCTGGTCACAACGCGATGTACCGTGGCTACAGCAACGCATAGAACCCGACTGGCTGAAAACCAATGGGTTTCATGAAATCGAAGCCGATGTGGGTGCCAGCAGTACGCTGGTCGACGATGATCATTCCGTCGCCCGGCAGTTAAAAGAGATCCGCGAAGACGACAGCAGTTCAGAAATGACCCACTCGGTCGCGGTCAATATTTACCCCGCAACCGCGCGGATGCCACAGCTCACCATTGTAGTGGTCGATACTATTCCTATTGAATTGAAACGTTCTTACATGGTGTGGAGCTGGTTTGTCTACGTGCTGGCCGCCAACCTGCTACTGGTGGTGCCGCTGTTATGGCTGGCCGCATGGTGGAGCCTGCGCCCCATCGAAGCACTGGCGCGGGAAGTTCGTGAACTGGAAGAGCACCACCGCGAGCTGTTAAACCCGGAAACGACCCGCGAGCTGACCAGCCTGGTGAGTAACCTCAACCGTCTGCTAAAAAGCGAACGTGAACGCTACGATAAATACCGCACTACGCTCACGGATCTGACGCACAGTCTGAAAACGCCGCTGGCGGTTTTGCAAAGTACGCTTCGCTCGCTGCGCGGTGAGAAGCTGAGCGTGGGCGAGGCCGAACCTATAATGCTGGAACAAATCAGCCGTATTTCTCAGCAGATTGGCTATTACCTGCATCGAGCCACCATGCGCGGCAGCAGTGGCCTGCTCAGCCGGGAATTGCACCCGGTTGCCCCCCTGCTCGACAGCCTGACCTCCGCGCTGAACAAGGTGTACCAGCGTAAAGGGGTGAACATCACCCTGGATATCTCACCGGAGATCAGTTTCGTTGGCGAAAAAAATGATTTTATGGAAGTTATGGGCAATCTGCTGGATAACGCCTGTAAATATTGCCTTGAATTTGTTGAAATTTCAGCCCAACAAACAGACGATACGCTACATATTATTGTTGAGGATGATGGCCCTGGCATTCCTGCTGCCAAGCGCGAAATGGTGTTCGATCGCGGGCAACGCGCCGACACGTTACGGCCAGGACAGGGCGTTGGGCTTTCGGTGGCGCGCGACATTGTCGATCAGTATGAAGGCCAGATCCTGACGCAAGAAAGCCTGCTCGGCGGTGCAAAAATGGAAGTGGTGTTTGGCCGCCAGCAGAGCGTGGTTGCCGTGGACTGAGTCAATAACACACAGAGACAGACACTCTGGGGCCATCGTGGCCCCTTTTTCTTGCCTGTTCGCGCCGTTACGCAGGACAAAATGCCCTGGCAGCATTACTATGATCCATTACTCAGCCCTGATTAATTGCCGGAAACGCATATGGAATATCACGTAGACATAAACTGGCCAGACTTTATTCAACGCTACTGGCAAAAACGCCCGGTCGTGCTGAAACGCGGAATTAAAAATTTTGTCGATCCTATCAGCCCGGATGAGCTGGCTGGTCTGGCAATGGAAAATGAAGTCGATAGCCGCCTGGTCAGCCACCTTGACGGTAAATGGCAGGTGGGTCACGGCCCTTTTGAGAGCTTTGATCATCTGGGTGAAAGCAACTGGTCGTTGCTGGTGCAGGCCGTTAACCACTGGCATCAGCCAGCCGCCGCGCTGATGCGGCCATTCCGCGCCCTGCCCGACTGGCGTACCGATGATTTGATGATCTCTTTCTCGGTGCCGGGCGGTGGCGTTGGGCCACACCTTGATCAGTACGATGTGTTTATTATTCAGGGCACCGGACGTCGCCGCTGGCGCGTAGGCGAAAAAACGCCGATGAAGCAACATTGTCCGCACCCGGATTTACTGCAAGTGGATCCGTTCGAGGCCATTATCGACGAAGAACTGGAGCCGGGCGATATTCTCTATATTCCGCCAGGGTTCCCGCATGAGGGATATTCGCTGGAAAACTCGCTGAACTATTCCGTCGGTTTCCGTGCACCAAGCGGTCGCGAGCTGATTAGCGGCTTTGCCGATTATATTCTGCAACGTGAACTGGGTAGCCATCGTTACACCGATCCGGACGTCCCACCGCGTGAACACCCGGCAGATATTCTGCCGGAAGAGCAGGATAAATTACGCGAGATGATGCTCGATTTGATCAACCAACCCGCGCAGTTTAGCGAGTGGCTGGGTGAATTTATTTCGCAGACGCGCCATGAACTGGATATCGCGCCGCCGGAGCCGCCTTATCAGCCAGATGAGATCTATGACGCGCTGCAACAGGGCGACAAACTGGTGCGTCTGGGCGGGCTGCGCGTGTTGCGCATCGGGGAAGATGTTTTCGCCAATGGTGAGCGAATCAATTCGCCGCACCGACCGGCGCTGACAGCACTGGCAAGCCATATTGTGCTGACCGGGGAGATGTTTGGCGATGCCCTGGACGATCCGTCGTTCCTGGCCATGCTCGCCGCACTGGTCAATAGCGGCTATTGGTTCTTCGAAGATTAATACCTGATAACCCAGACTGTGCCGGATAGCGGTTTACCCTATCCGGCACAGGCTAAATCGCCGCTCAGTTCAACTGCGCGAAGCGCCACCAGGCATTACAACGACGCTTGCTGCGCGGTCAGCTCGGCGATACGCACAATCACCTGTACGGCTTTTTCCATTCCTTCCAGCGTCACGAATTCATGTTTGCCGTGATAGTTATACCCACCGGTAAACAGGTTCGGGCAGGGCAGTCCCATAAAGGAGAGTTGCGCCCCGTCGGTGCCGCCCCGGATTGGTTTCATGTCCGGTTCAATCTCGCAATCGTGCATCGCCTGTCGGGCAATATCGACAATGTGCGGATGGGCGATCACTTTCTCGCGCATATTGTAATAACTGTCTTCAATCACCAGTTCGATATAACAGTCAGGGTGCAGTCCTTTCCCCACTTTTTTGGCAATTTCCATCATCTTGCGCTTGCGTGCTTCAAACGCTTTGCGGTCAAAATCGCGGATGATGTAATGCATGTCGGCACGTTCAACCGTGCCTTTAATGCTGGTGAGATGATAAAAACCTTCGTAGCCCTCGGTATGTTCCGGGCTCTCTTCTTCCGGCACCAGCGCATGAATACGGCTGGCCAGCGTCAGGGCATTGACCATCACCCCCTTTGCCGTGCCGGGGTGCACATTATTACCCACGATCTTGATGTTGACCGAGGCGGCATTAAAGTTTTCAAACTCCAGTTCACCCACTCCGCCGCCATCAACGGTGTAAGCCCACTGTGCACCAAAGCGTTCCACGTCAAAATGTTTCGCGCCTTTACCCACCTCTTCATCCGGTGTAAACGCGACACAAATATCGCCGTGGGGAATATTCTTTTTCTTCAGCACCGCCAGCGCGGTCATGATTTCGGCCACGCCAGCTTTATCGTCTGCGCCAAGCAGCGTTTTGCCGTCGGTAGTGATGAGTGTCTGACCAAGCAACTGATGCAAAACCGGAAACATCACCGGCGAGAGGATTTCATCGCCAACGCCCAGCGCAATATCGCCGCCGCGGTAATTCTCCAGAATTTGAGGATTGACATTCTTACCGCTGCAATCTGGCGAGGTATCAACATGGGAGATAAACCCAATGGCAGGCACCGGTTTTGACACGTTCGACGGCAGCACCGCCATGACCGTGCCTTTATCGCTCAGCGTGACCTTTTCCAGCCCCATCTCCGTAAGCTGGTTTTGCAGCAGACGCAGGAGTTTCCACTGTCCTTCCGTGCTTGGCACCTGACGGACGCCGGGCTTTGATTGAGTATCCAGAGAAACGTACTGCAAAAAACGCTCTAATAATTTGTCCATAAAGCCACCCCCACAAAATGTCTCAACATTATCAATAAGCGCGAAAAGACAAATATTGCGTCAGGTCACTTTTACCCCGTAAACGAGAATATTTTCAAAATTGCCTCCCGCGTAATAAACGTAGCTGAGAAAAGCCGCACCTGGCAGGCTTACAAAGAACAACGATTGGCGATTTCATGGCTTTGCCGTAGAATGCCAGCCCTTAAATCGTGCACAACCCAAAGGTGGTTAACCACAAACCCCGCATCTGATAAGCCTTTCGATGCGTCGACATGGGACAGAGTAAAAAATTGAACACACAACCGCGTTCGCGTTCACCGCTTGTGCAACTGGCCGGTATTCGCAAAAGCTTTGATGGCAAAAATGTCATTTCTGATTTCAATCTCACCATCAATAACGGCGAATTTCTGACGCTGCTCGGGCCTTCCGGCTGCGGTAAAACCACGGTTCTGCGACTGATTGCCGGGCTGGAAAACGTCGATTCTGGCCATATCCACCTCGATGCTGACGATATCACCCACGTTGCGGCGGAGCATCGTCATGTGAATACCGTCTTTCAAAGCTATGCGCTTTTCCCACATATGACCGTCTTCGATAACGTGGCCTTTGGCCTGCGGATGCAAAAAACACCTTCGCAAGAGATCACACCGCGGGTGATGGACGCGCTGCGCATGGTGCAACTGGAAACGTTCGCACAGCGCAAACCGCATCAACTCTCCGGTGGTCAACAACAACGTGTTGCCATTGCTCGTGCCGTGGTCAATAAACCCCGCTTACTGCTGCTGGATGAGTCGCTTTCCGCACTCGACTATAAACTGCGTAAGCAGATGCAGAATGAACTCAAAGCACTGCAACGTAAGCTCGGTATCACCTTTGTTTTCGTCACCCACGATCAGGAAGAAGCGCTAACCATGTCGGATCGCATTGTAGTGATGCGTGAAGGCCGCATTGAGCAGGACGGCTCCCCACGGGAGATTTACGAAGAGCCGAAAAACCTGTTCGTCGCCAGTTTTATTGGTGAAATCAATATCTTCAGCGCGACAGTGATCGAACGTCTGGACGACAGCCGCGTGCGCGCGAATGTCGAAGGTCGCGAATGCAATATTTACGTCAACTTTGCCGTGGAAAAAGGCCAGCGGCTTAATGTACTGCTGCGTCCGGAAGATTTGCGCGTCGAGGAAATTCACGATGTTGCCGGGGTTGAAGGCCTGATTGGTTATGTGCGCGAGCGCAACTATAAAGGCATGACGCTGGAGTCAATGGTTGAACTGGAAAACGGCAAAATGGTGATGGTCAGCGAATTCTTTAATGAAGATGATCCGGATTTTGACCACTCGCTGGACCAGAAAATGGCCATTAACTGGGTAGAGAGTTGGGAGGTCGTACTGGCTGATGAAGAGGACAAGTAAATTCCAGAATGGGGTGATTGCTACTGTCGTCGGTTGGCTTGTACTGTTCGTTTTCCTGCCCAATTTGATGATTATTGCCACCAGCTTTTTAACCCGTGATGATGCCCATTTCGTCAAACTGGTGTTCACGCTGGATAACTATACCCGCCTGCTGGATCCGCTCTATCTCGACGTGCTGCTGCACTCGTTGAATATGGCGGCGATAGCCACGCTGGCTTGCCTGGTGCTGGGGTATCCCTTCGCCTGGTTTCTGGCAAAGCTGCCTGCCAAAGTGCGCCCGCTGTTGCTGTTTTTGTTGATAGTGCCTTTCTGGACAAACTCTCTAATCCGCATTTACGGACTAAAGATTTTCCTCAGCACCAAAGGCTATCTTAACGAATGCCTGCTGTGGCTCGGCATTATCGACACGCCGCTGCGCATCATGTTTACGCCAGGGGCGGTGATTATTGGGCTGGTTTATATTCTGTTGCCGTTCATGGTCATGCCACTCTATTCGAGTATTGAAAAGCTCGATAAGCCCTTGCTGGAAGCAGCAAAAGATCTGGGTGCCAGTAAGCTACAAACGTTTATTCGCATTATTATTCCGCTGACCATGCCGGGGATTGTTGCCGGTTGCCTGTTGGTAATGCTGCCGGCTATGGGGCTGTTTTACGTCTCCGATTTGATGGGTGGCGCAAAAAATCTGTTGATCGGTAACGTCATCAAAAGCCAGTTCCTGAACATTCGTGACTGGCCGTTTGGATCAGCCACCAGTATCACCCTGACGCTGGTCATGGGGCTGATGCTGCTCGTGTACTGGCGTGCGGCGCGTTTGCTGAATAAGAAGGTGGAGCTGGAATGATCGGTCGACTGCTGCGCGGCGGATTTATGACCGCCATTTATGCTTATCTGTATATTCCGATCATTATCCTGATCGTCAATTCGTTCAACAGCTCGCGCTTTGGCATTAACTGGCAGGGCTTTTCGACTCAGTGGTACAGCCTGCTGGTTAACAACGACAGTTTGCTGCAGGCAGCGCAACACTCGCTGACCATGGCGGTGCTGTCGGCCTCATTCGCCACCTTGATTGGCGCCCTGACAGCGGTGGCGCTTTATCGTTACCGTTTTCGCGGCAAACCGTTTGTCAGCGGCATGTTATTTGTGGTGATGATGTCGCCCGATATCGTGATGGCTATTTCGCTGCTGGTGTTATTTATGCTGCTTGGCGTGCAACTGGGGTTCTGGTCGCTGCTGTTCTCGCATATCACCTTCTGCCTGCCTTTTGTGGTGGTGACGGTTTTTTCGCGTCTGAAAGGCTTCGATGTGCGCATGCTGGAAGCGGCGAAAGATCTGGGCGCCAGCGAGATTACCATCCTGCGCAAAATCATCCTGCCGCTGGCAATGCCTGCCGTTGCCGCAGGCTGGTTGCTCAGTTTTACCCTGTCGATGGACGATGTGGTGGTTTCTTCCTTCGTCACTGGCCCGGGGTATGAAATTCTGCCATTGAAGATCTATTCCATGGTCAAAGTCGGCGTGTCGCCAGAAGTTAACGCGCTGGCCACCATTCTGTTGGTTCTGTCGCTGGTGCTGGTGATTGCCAGCCAGCTTATTGCTCGTGATAAAACAAAAACTCAGGGGACGTAAATGAAAAACTGGTCACGCCACCTGCTCGCAGCAGGTGTTCTCGCCATTGGGATGAGCGTCGCGCATGCGGACGACAACAAAACGATCTATTTCTATAACTGGACCGAGTATGTGCCGCCAGGGCTGCTGGAGCAGTTCACCAAAGAGACCGGAATTAAGGTTATTTATTCGACCTATGAGTCGAATGAAACCATGTACGCCAAGCTAAAAACGTACAAAGACGGTGCCTATGATCTGGTGGTGCCTTCCACCTATTACGTCGATAAGATGCGTAAAGAGGGCATGATCCAGAAGATAGATAAAAGCAGGCTGTCCAACTTTCACAATCTCGACCCGCAAATGCTGAATAAGCCTTTCGATCCCAATAATGATTACTCCATTCCTTATATCTGGGGAGCGACGGCAATCGGCGTGAACAGCGAAGCGATGGATCCGAAAACGGTTACCGGTTGGGCGGATTTATGGAAGCCAGAATATAAAAGCAGCCTGCTCCTGACCGACGATGCCCGCGAAGTGTTCCAGATTGCGCTGCGCAAGCTCGGATATTCCGGCAATACCACCGACCCGAAAGAGATTGAGGCCGCGTATAAAGAGTTGCAAAAACTGATGCCTAACGTCGCGGCCTTCAACTCGGATAACCCGGCTAATCCCTATATGGAAGGCGAAGTGAATCTGGGCATGGTGTGGAACGGCTCAGCGTATGTGGCGCGCCAGGCGGGAACGCCACTGGAAGTTGTGTGGCCGAAAGAAGGCGGTATTTTCTGGATGGACAGCCTGTCCATTCCGGCGAACGCAAAAAACGTGGAGGGTGCTCTGAAGCTGATTAACTTCCTGCTGCGTCCGGAGATTGCCAGACAAGTCGCGGAAACCATCGGCTACCCGACGCCCAACCTCGCCGCGCGTAAGTTACTGAAAGCAGATGTGGCGAACGATAAATCCCTCTACCCGGACGCGGAGACCATTAATAAAGGGGAATGGCAAAACGACGTTGGCAGCACCAGCGCCCTTTACGAAGAGTATTACCAGAAACTAAAAGCAGGACGTTAATCGCAACCGGATGGCGACGGCTTTTCAGGCTGCGCCATCCTGCTGGCAAAACGGTAAACGCCATCCGTGACACAGGCCGGATGGCAACCGAAGGCTAGAGCCCTTTCAGCAGTTTTTCTACATATTCCGGCACCACTGCACTCGCCAGACCGTAATGTTTCTCTTCAAACTCACTGCCTACCTGGCTCGGCTCGAGATTCAGCTCTACGGTATGCGCCCCCTGCAGCTTCGCCTCATGTACAAACCCGGCTGCGGGGTAAACATGGCCAGACGTGCCGATGGCAATAAAGACGTCTGCCATCGCCAGCGCACTGTAGATCTCATCCATCCCCAGCGGCATTTCACCAAACCACACCACATGCGGGCGCAGCGGCGCCGGGAACTGGCAGCAGTGGCATTTGTCGTCCTGGTTAACATCGTGTGCCCAGTTCAGCACCTGACCGCTCTGCGAACAGCGCACTTTCAGCAGTTCGCCATGCATATGGATGATGTTTTGATTACCGGCGCGTTCATGCAGGTTATCGATATTCTGCGTGATCAGCAGAAAACGGTCGCCCAGCGCCTGCTCCAGTTTTGCCAGCGCCAGATGGGCGGCGTTAGGCACGATTTCCGGCTGCTGCAACTGCCGACGGCGATCGTTATAAAAACGTTGCACCAGTTGCGGGTTGCGGGCAAAGCCTTCCGGCGTTGCCACATCTTCCACATGATGCTCTTCCCATAACCCATCTGCCGCACGGAAGGTGCGGATCCCGGACTCGGCGGAAATCCCCGCCCCGGTCAGAACAACGACTCTTGGTTTTTCCATTACTTCAGGCACCATTGCGTCACGGAAAAAAATTCGCTGGCGTAAGCGTTCGCGCAGGCGGCGCTTGTTACGGCGAAAACGGCTGAGACGATGTGAACGTCGCGATTGCATGGCATCCTCTCAGGACGGGTCAGTAAGATGAAGAAACGCAGCGCCGCGCATACCACCCGCGTCGCCGTGGCGTGCACGCTCAATACGCGGCACCTCGCCCGCTGGCAGCAAATGCGGACGGATACGTGCCGGCAGCAGTTGCGTCAACGCGCTGAAATTTGATAACCCACCGCCAATCACCAGCAGATCCGGGTCAATTATCGTCAGGATATTGCCCAGGCAGACCGCCAGCAAATCCACATAGCGCTCGACATGGGATTGTGCTTTTGCCTCACCCTGTTCCCAGCGCGTGATGATTTCCGGTGCGGACAGTGATTGATGGTAGAAGTGTTTATACAACCATGCAAAACCACGACCGGAAAGGTAGTTTTCAATACAACCGATTTTGCCGCAGCCGCAGCGGGTCAGCGGAAAGTCAAACCCCATCAACCCAAGCGCATCAACAGGCAGACGAATATGACCAAATTCGCCGGTAATAAACCGGTGCCCGCTCACGGATTTGCCGTTGATCACCAGCCCACCCCCCACGCCTGTGCCGAGGATCAGCCCCATCACCAGCGGATACTGGCGGAACTCATCATCCCAGGCTTCAGAGAGGGTAAAGCAGTTGGCGTCATTGTCTATGCGAACGTCCCTGCCCAACAGCGCGCAGAGATCGCGGCGCAGCGGCTGCCCGCTGGCAGCAGGGAGATTGGCGGCGTATAACGTACCATCGGCGGTTTCCGGCATCCCCGGAATACCTATACCGACGCTGCCTTTCATGCCAAAGCGTGCATCCGCTTCAGCCACCAGTTGTGCAATGGCACGCAGGAAAGACGTATAGCTGTCGTGGGGCGTGGGCACGCGCGTTTCCCATTGTATACGCCGCCCGGCATCAAAGACGCCTAACGCGATTTTACTGCCGCCAATATCAAACCCGTAATGCATCGCCACTCCTTGGTTGTGGCCTGTCGATGTCGGCGTTATTGCCCGCTCAGGACTCGTGCCGGATCAATATTGCTCGCCCGTCGGGCCGGGTACCAGCTCGCCAGCAGGCTGAGCAACAGTGCGGTTGCCAGCACGTATACCACATCCAGCGGATGCAGTTCCGATGGCAGAAAGTCGATGAAGTAGATATCGCCCGACAAAAACGAATGGCCAATCATCTTCTCAATCACATTGATAATAGCGGTCAGCTGTAATGAAGCCGCCACGCCAATCACCACACCGCACACGCTGCCCAACAGGCCCGCCAGCAAGCCGTACCAGACAAAAACCGCACGGATAAGACCGTCTTTCGCCCCGAGCGTACGCAGTACGGCAATATCGCCGCTTTTGTCTTTTACTGCCATCACCAGCGTCGAAACAATGTTAAAACAGGCTACGCCAATGACCAGGACCATCGCCAGATACATAATGGCGCGGATCATCTGAATGTCGCGGTACATGTATCCGTATTTGCCGATCCAGCTTTTGATATAAACATAGCTGTTGGTCACTTCACCCGCGTCGCGCACCAGTTTATTGGCATTGAACACATCGTTCACTTTAATGTCGATGCCCGTCACGCTACCGCCCATGTCCAGATACTGCTGGGCATCCGGCATGGGGATCATGGCAAAACCGTGGTCAAGCTGCCCGCTCAGTTGCAAAATACCCGTCACATGCAGCCGCACGCGTTTTGGCTGCAGCAGTTTGTGCGCATCGTCAGAGTTAGGGATCATAATTGAAACCCAGTCGCCCTGTTTCACTTTCAGCGCATCGGCAACCCCTTTACCGAGAATGATTTGCTGCTCGCCGGCTTTAAAATTCTGCCAGGCATTCCCCTGCACATACTTCGGTAACGCGCTCAGATCCGTTTCCTGAACCGGATCCACACCTTTGACCTGAATGGCCCGCAGATTGGCGCCACTCTCCACCAGACCGGTAAAATTGATGTATGGCGCAGCGGCGGCGATGCCAGGCACTTTTTTCACTTTTGCCAGCGCGTCGTTCCAGTTATTCCACGGCTGGTTGACCGGCTCGATTTCACCATGCGGCACCACCGCCAGAATGCGATTATTCAGCTCCCGCTCGAAGCCGTTCATCGCACTCAGTCCCACAATCAACACGGCAACGCCCAGCGCAATGCCTACGGTGGAGATCACTGAAATCAGCGACACCATACCGCCCCGCCGACGACCGCGACTAAAGCGCAGGGCAATCAGTAACGAAAGAGGCGATGCCATTACTCGGCCCCCATCAGGGAGAGTTCTGCGTTCAGGCGGCCGTCGCGCATCTCAAGCTGGCGGTTCATTCGCTTCGCCAGTTGCAGATCATGGGTTACGACGAGGAACGCCGTGCCCTGCGAACGATTTAATTCACCCAACAGCTGAAAAATGCTGTCTGCGTTGCGGGCATCAAGGTTGCCGGTGGGCTCGTCCGCCAGTACCAGGCGCGGGTTATTCACCAGCGCACGGGCAATCGCCACACGCTGGCGTTCACCGCCGGAAAGCTCCGAAGGACGATGGCGTGCGCGGTGCTCAAGACCCACAGCTGCCAGCATTTCGCGGGCGCGGGTTTCGATCTCTGCCGGTTTCTTTTTACCAATCAACAGTGGCATCGCCACGTTTTCCAGCGCGGTAAAATCTGGCAGCAGGTGATGAAACTGGTAGATAAAGCCCAGCTCGCGGTTACGCAGCTCTGCCTTGGCCGCAGACGAGAGTTTACTCATCGGCTGATCGCGAAAAATCACGTCGCCAGAGGTCGGAGTATCCAGCCCGCCCAACAGATGCAACAACGTACTTTTACCGGAACCGGAACTGCCGACAATGGCCATCAGTTCCCCTTCCGCCACGCTGAAACTGACATCGTGCAGCACATCAGTTTGCACGGAGCCTTCCTGATAGCGTTTGCACAGGTTGTCGCATTGCAACAGGATCTTATTCATAACGTAAAGCCTCAGCGGGTTGAGTGGCGGCGGCGCGCCAGGAAGGATAAAGCGTAGAAAGCAGCGCAATGGCCATCGCCACCAGCGCAATCGTGATGACCTGCAACGGTTCAATGGCCACCGGCAGCGCCGCACCGTCAAGCAATGCACCGATGATCGGCATCAGGTTATTCAACTGGCTGGCCAGCAACGCCCCGAGCACGGCACCGAGCAACGCACCGATAATACCGGCGCTGGCACCCTGCACCATAAACACCGCCATGATCTGGCGCGGCGTCAGCCCCTGGGTTTGCAGTATGGCCACTTCGCCCTGTTTCTCCATCACCATCAGGCCAAGGGAGGTAATGATGTTAAATGCCGCCACGGCCACAATCAGGCTCAACAGCAGCCCCATCATGTTTTTTTCCATGCGTACCGCCTGGAATAACTCCCCTTTGCGATCGCGCCAGTCCTGCCATTTGGTGCCTGTGGGCAGCGCCTGTTGGCTGAGCACATCGACTTTCAGCGGCTCATTAAGCCACAACCGCCAGCCGGTGATATTGCCCGCCGGGTAACGCATCAGGCGCGAGGCATCGTCAATATTGACCAGCATCTGGTATTCATCGACTTCGCTATTGGCAGCGAAAGTCCCAATGACGGTAAACAGGCGCTGGCTTGGCAAACGCCCCATCGGCGTAAACTGGCTTGCGGAAGGCACCATGACACGGATTTGATCGCCCCGGTTAACGCCCAACTGCCCGGCCAGTTGCTCACCCAGGATAATGTTGTATTGCCCCGCCTGCAGTTCGCTCTGCTTGACGTTAACCAGGTAGCGGGTCAACGGATCGTTCTGCGTCGGGTCAATCCCCATCATTACCCCCACCGCCACACTGCGCGCACTTTGCAGCACGACATCGCCAGTGGTCAGCGGCGCAATACGCGTCACCCCCTGCAGTTTCAGCTGATTCGCGGGTAACTGCTGCGGGTTCAACGAGCCGTTTTGGGTGGTCAGAGTTGCCTGCGGCATTAGCCCCAGGATGTTGTTTTGCAGCTCGCGCTCAAAGCCATTCATCACCGATAACACCGTGACCAGCGCCATAACGCCGAGGGTGATGCCAATGGTCGAGAGCCAGGAGACAAAGCGACCGAAGCGGTCCGCTGCACGCCCACGCATATAGCGCAGACCGATGAAAAGAGTGACAGGCTGGTACATGAAATCCGTCTGATTGCTGATAGCAGATTGAGAAGTATATAAGCGAAAGCGCAGAGCGTAAATGAGTGAAACCGTAAGAATTCGTCATCAAGTTTCAAAAAAATACCGAAAAATCAATTTGCTAATTACGCATCGCCCTGGGTCAACACGCTATTGTTCATCCATTTCGTCATTCCCGTCCGTCGACATAATCCGAAAATGAACAAATACAGACACTTCCTCATTACAGCCCCGACCCTGCTCACCAGGATCAGTAGTCGAAATTTTGGCAATAACAGGCAACGACGCTAATGAAAAAGAAAGCATTATGGATTAATCAGATCAAAGGGTTATGTATTTGCCTGGTGGTAATATATCACTCAGTAATTACTTTTTACCCGCATTTGGATCTTTTCCAACACCAATGGTCACAAACGCTGGCAAAGTGTTGGGTCTATTTTAATCTTTACCTCGCTCCATTCCGTATGCCGGTCTTCTTCTTTATCTCTGGCTATTTGATCCGCCGCTACATTGACGATATGCCGTGGAAAGAGACACTCGATAAACGCATCTGGAGCATTGTTTACGTACTGGCACTCTGGGGCGTGCTGCAATGGGTCGGCTTAAGCCACATTAACGACTGGCTGGCACCGGATCGCGATCTCAGCAATGCCTCCAATGCCGCTTACGCCGACAACTGGCACGAGTTTTTAGCGGGTATGCTCACGGCCAGCACCAGTTTGTGGTACCTCTATGCACTGGTGGTCTATTTCACACTGTGTAAATTGTTGAGCAGATGGAAAGTACCGGTGCTGGGACTGATGGTCCTCGCCAGCCTCGCCATTAATTTCCTGCCGCTGCCGTGGTGGGGAATGAACAGCGTTGTGCGTAATATGATTTTTTACAGTCTGGGGGCCTGGTACGGCAACGCCTTAATGGAGTGGGTTAAAACGGTACCCCTTCGCCGCTACGCCCTGTTGTTCGCCGTTGCCGTGGCGGTCGCATTCGGTTTATGGATGTTCAATATGCCCCTGCCGCTGTGCCTGCTGTCAATTGTCGGGATTATGCGGCTGTTCTGGGCGCTGGAGCAGCGCTTTCCGCCCAGTGAAAATAGCCTGCTGAATGTGGTGGGCTCCAATACGCTGGCGATTTACACCACCCACCGTATTTTGATTGAAGGGTTAAGCCTTGCGTTGCTTAAACCTCTGAATGCCGGTGCCTGGCCGCCAAAAGTCGAGCTGGCGCTGCTGATGGTCTATCCCTTTGCGGCACTGTTGATTTGCACCCTGGTCGGGCTGCTGGTGCGTAAACTCTCCAGCGCGCTGTTTGCCGATCTCTTTTTCACCCCGCCTGCGAAGCTGCGCCCGGCTGCTGCGACGCGCTAATCCTGCGCCTTCGGCTTGGCTAAAACGGCGCAATCGCAGATAATAAAGGGATTGCGTATCAGTGGTATGCCCCCATATGGGGGTATATCCTTCAGAGACCCCGATACTGTCTATGCCTGAACAATACCGTTATTCCCTGCCGACGAAAGCCGGTGACCAGCGCCAGTTGGGTGAACTCACTGGTGCTGCCTGTGCAACTGAAGTGGCTGAGATCATTGAGCGTCATCCCGGCCCGGTGGTGTTGATCGCCCCCGATATGCAGAACGCTCTGCGTTTGCAGGATGAGATCGCGCAGTTTACCGATAACCTGGTCATCAATCTTGCCGACTGGGAAACGCTGCCTTATGACAGCTTCTCACCGCACCAGGAGATTATCTCATCGCGGCTATCGACGTTATATCAATTGCCCTCAATGCAGCGCGGCGTTTTAATTATTCCCGTTAATACGTTGATGCAGCGTGTTTGCCCACATAACTTTCTGAACGGCCACGCGCTGGTGATGAAAAAAGGGCAGCGCCTGTCCCGCGATCAGTTGCGCGAACAGTTAAACAGTGCGGGCTATCGCCATGTTGATCAGGTTATGGAGCACGGCGAATATGCTACCCGCGGTGCATTGCTTGATCTGTATCCCATGGGCAGTGTGCAGCCTTTCCGGCTCGACTTTTTCGATGATGAAATCGACAGCCTGCGTCTTTTTGATGCCGATACCCAGCGCACGCTGGAAGAAGTCGAAGCGATCAATTTGTTACCTGCTCATGAGTTTCCGACGGACAAAACGGCCATTGAACTGTTTCGCAGCCAATGGCGCGATAAATTTGATGTCAAACGCGATGCCGAACACATCTATCAGCAGGTAAGTAAAGGTACGCTGCCTGCGGGCATTGAGTACTGGCAACCGCTGTTTTTCAACGAACCGTTGCCGCCCCTGTTCAGCTACTTCCCGGCCAATACGTTGCTGGTCAACACGGGCGATCTTGAGGCCAGCGCCGAGCGTTTTCAGCAAGAGACGCAAGCACGTTTCGAGAACCGCGGCGTGGATCCCATGCGGCCCTTATTGCCACCGGAAGCGCTGTGGCTGCGTGTCGATGCCCTCTTCAGCGAGCTGAAGAAATGGCCTCGCATTCAACTCAAAAGCGAGCATGTGCCCGAGAAGGCCGGGCACAGCAATCTGGGTTACCAGTCGCTGCCGGATCTGGCCGTGCAGGCGCAGCAAAAATCACCGCTGGATAACCTGCGAAAATTCCTTGAAGCCTTCAACGGCCCGGTGGTGTTTTCCGTTGAGAGTGAAGGCCGTCGTGAAGCGTTGATTGAGCTGCTGGCACGCATTAAAGTCGCGCCGAAACGTATCCGTCGTCTTGACGAGGCCACCTCTGCGGGCAGCTGGTTGATAACAGGCGCGGCGGAGCACGGTTTTATCGATACCCTGCGTAACCGCGCGCTGATTTGTGAAAGCGACTTGCTGGGCGAACGTGTTGCCCGCCGCCGCCAGGATAGCCGTCGGACAATCAATCCGGACACCTTGATCCGTAACCTCGCCGAATTGCATGATGGCCAGCCCGTTGTGCATCTTGAGCATGGGGTTGGGCGTTATGCCGGGATGACCACGCTTGAAACCGGCGGGATCAAAAATGAGTACCTGATGCTGACCTATGCTAACGATGCCAAATTGTATGTTCCGGTGTCGTCACTGCATCTGATCAGCCGCTATGCAGGCGGTGCGGAAGACAATGCCCCGCTGCATAAACTGGGCAGCGATGCCTGGACGCGTGCGCGGCAGAAAGCCGCAGAGAAAGTACGCGACGTGGCAGCTGAATTACTGGATATCTATGCCCAGCGCGCAGCAAAAGCAGGCTTCGCCTTTAAACACGACCGTGAGCAGTATCAGCTGTTTTGCGATGGCTTCCCTTTTGAAACCACGCCGGACCAGGCGCAGGCCATTAACGCCGTGCTCAGCGATATGTGTCAGCCACTGGCGATGGACCGACTGGTATGCGGCGATGTTGGCTTTGGTAAGACCGAAGTGGCAATGCGCGCCGCTTTCCTTGCGGTCGAAAACAATAAGCAGGTCGCCGTGCTGGTGCCCACGACGTTGCTCGCACAGCAGCACTTTGACAATTTCCGCGATCGATTTGCCAACTGGCCGGTTCGTATTGAGCTGCTTTCGCGCTTCCGCAGCGCAAAGGAGCAGGCACAGGTGCTGGAACAGACGGCAGAAGGCAAAGTCGATATCCTGATTGGCACCCATAAGCTGCTGCAAAACGACGTAAAGGTGAAAGATCTCGGTCTGCTGATCGTTGACGAAGAACACCGTTTTGGCGTGCGCCATAAAGAGCGGATTAAAGCCATGCGCGCCGATGTCGACATTCTGACCCTGACAGCGACGCCTATCCCGCGCACGCTGAATATGGCGATGAGCGGCATGCGCGATCTGTCGATTATCGCCACTCCCCCCGCTCGCCGTCTGGCAGTGAAAACCTTTGTACGGGAATACGATAATCTGGTGGTACGTGAAGCCATCCTGCGTGAAGTGTTGCGCGGCGGCCAGGTCTATTATCTGTATAACGATGTGGAAAATATTCAGAAAGCGGCAGACAGGCTGGCGGAACTGGTGCCGGAGGCGCGTATTGCTATCGGTCACGGCCAGATGCGCGAACGCGAACTGGAACGAGTGATGAATGATTTCCATCATCAACGGTTTAATGTGCTGGTCTGCACGACCATTATCGAAACCGGGATTGATATTCCTACCGCGAACACAATCATCATTGAGCGCGCCGACCATTTCGGCCTTGCCCAGCTCCATCAGTTGCGTGGTCGCGTCGGGCGTTCGCACCATCAGGCCTATGCGTGGCTGCTCACGCCACATCCCAAAGCCATGACCACCGATGCGCAGAAGCGTCTGGAAGCCATTGCCTCGCTGGAAGATTTGGGCGCAGGCTTCGCGCTGGCAACCCATGATCTGGAGATCCGTGGCGCTGGCGAACTGCTTGGCGAAGATCAAAGCGGGCAAATGGAAACCATTGGTTTCTCACTCTATATGGAACTGCTGGAGAACGCGGTCGAGGCGTTAAAGGCGGGTCGCGAGCCCTCGCTGGAAGATCTCACCAGCCAGCAAACGGAGGTGGAATTGCGCATGCCATCGCTATTGCCGGATGACTTTATTCCGGATGTAAACACGCGCCTGTCATTCTATAAGCGCATTGCCAGTGCGAAGGATGAAAATGCGCTGGACGAGATTAAAGTTGAGCTGATTGACCGCTTCGGATTGCTGCCGGATGCCGCCCGCACATTGCTGGATATCGCCCTGCTCCGCCAGCAGGCACAGAAACTCGGTATTCGTAAGCTAGAAGGCAATGAAAAAGGTGGCGTGATTGAATTCAACGAGAAAAATAACGTCAACCCGGGCTGGCTGATCGGTTTGTTGCAAAAACAACCGCAGCATTTCCGCCTTGATGGCCCGACCAGGCTTAAATTCACACAAGATCTGGCGGAACGAAAAACCCGCATGGACTGGGTGCGTAATTTTATGCGCCAGCTTGCCGACAACGCTATCGCCTGATGTCGTCCCAGAGGCCAGCTCATCAGACCTGGCCTTTTCATTTGCGCTAAACATTTACAACATTTTGCATTCGGCCAGGACTTCCCGACATGCTGGCACACCATAATCCCATCACACAGTCCTATAAAAATAACCTTATGATTAACATGGATTATGATCATGATTAAAACGCTCCGCTTCTCCCTCTGGCTTGCGCTTGTAACCGTTGCAATGACGGCGGTGCTTTCATTCCCTACCCGCGCCAATAACTGGCCATTGCCCCCGACGGGAAGCCGCGTGGTCGGTGAAAATCGCTTTCACGTGGTACAAAATGACGGCGGCTCGCTGGAAGCGATCGCCAAAAAATACAATGTCGGTTTTCTGGCATTGCTTCAGGCTAACCCCGGCGTTGACCCCTATGTTCCCAGGGCAGGCAGCGTGTTAACCATTCCCTTGCAAACCCTGCTGCCGGATGCGCCGCGTAAAGGGATTGTCATTAATCTCGCCGAGTTACGTCTTTACTATTATCCCCCCGGAAAAAGTGAAGTGATTGTCTACCCGATCGGCATTGGCCAGCTGGGCGGCGATACTCTCACGCCGACAATGGTAACAACGGTTTCGGATAAACGCGCCAATCCAACCTGGACACCGACAGCAAACATTCGCGCGCGTTATAAAGCCCAGGGTATTGATTTACCTGCCGTGGTTCCGGCCGGGCCGGATAACCCGATGGGGCACCACGCGATCCGCCTGGCGGCTTTTGGCGGGGTTTATTTGTTACACGGCACCAATGCCGATTTTGGGATAGGCATGCGTGTCAGTTCCGGCTGTATTCGCCTGCGCGACGGGGATATTTCCGCGCTCTATGCCGCGGTCTCACCCGGTACGCCGGTGAACATTATTAATACGCCGATCAAAGCGTCGGTCGAACCGGACGGCACCCGCCTGGTGGAAGTGCATCAGCCCTTATCCAAAGCGATTGATGACGATCCGAAAACGCTGCCGATCATACTCAACGCCGCCATGCAGGCGTTTAAAGACGATGCGCGCAGTGATGCAGAGGTGATGACACATGCTATGGAGGTCCGCTCCGGCATGCCGGTGGACGTGACCCGTTATCACGACGAAAACGCGCAGATGCTCTGACAATATCGCGCGCACAAAAAAGGCCTGCATCAATGCAGGCCTTTTTTATGGCAGAGGCATAAGGGTCAATGAGGGGGTTGACCTTATTTATAAAGAACCGCAGTACCATGCAGTTTATCAGTACCTGTCACAGACGTAATGCGATAGGACTTTGCGCCCATCTGTTCCGCTTTCTGCGCCAGTTTGTTCTCTACAGAACTCAGGTTAGTACTGGCGGAAACACCCACCGTTGCGAGTTCTTGCTGGCCTGCAGGAGCAGACTGAACTTCAACCGCAGCGAAGCTTGCGAAAGAGAGAGAACTGAGCACAGCAGCAGCAAAAAAAGGTTTTACGTTAGTCATGATGTTATTACCTGTAATGCAGATGAAGGGTATCGTTATCGAATATGTTAACGATCGATAGGTAAATGATAAGTGTGATTTTCATCACGCGTCAACTTATTTTTATAACGATCGTTATTTAAAAATGTAATTGCTTAAAATTCATAAACATAAGATTTAATTATTTGTGCTATTTGTCGCTGGTCACGCTGACGGAATGTTTTTATAATGTACGTTCAACAAACCAACAAAGGTAAGCGGCCCTATGACGACTGAAATGACCAGTTGCACCAAAAAAAGCCGTGGCCGACCGAAAGTGTTCGACAGGGAAGCGGCGCTCGACAAAGCCATGGCGCTGTTCTGGCAGCATGGCTACGAAGCCACATCATTATCCGATCTCGTTGAGGCGACCGGGGCGAAAGCACCGACGCTGTATGCCGAGTTCACCAACAAAGAGGGGCTCTTTCGTGCGGTACTGGATCGCTATATCGCGCGATTTGCCAACCAGCACGAAGCGCCTTTGCACCAGGACGACACCCCCGTAGAGCAGGCATTGCTGGCGTACTTCACCGCTGTCGCCAGGTGTTTTACCAGTGCCGATACCCCTGCTGGCTGTTTTATGATTAATACTTCGGCGACCCTCGCGGCCTCTTCACATGCCATCGCGGAAACCATTAAATCCCGCCACGCGCAGCAGGAAGAGACGCTGCTACAGTTTATTACCCGTCGCCAGCAGCGGGGAGAGATCCCGGCAAGTGCCGATCCACAAGTGCTGTCGCAGTTCCTTGGTTGTGTTCTGCAGGGCATGTCGGTGAGCGCGCGTGAAGGCGCAAGTTGCGAGAAACTGCTGCAAATCACCCGCACGACACTGCGGCTATGGCCTACCCTTCTTCAGGTGTGACCCCCGTTAACCCGACGGCACGGTGCCGTTCGGGTTCTCTTTTGTTCGCCGCAGCCTATCTTAATAATAGGTAAAATCTATCAGCTATTTTTGCCGCCTTTCCTATGCTTAATTGTGATTATTGCCTTGCTAATGATTAGCTCGAGTGATACGTGAATAATAAGCGTCATGAAGATGCGATAAGCTATGACTTTCCTTTACTCTCGCTCTACAAGCCGTACTGAATTTGTACCGTGAATAAAAGGCATTTCACTGACTTAACACATGCAGAAGGAATATGGAGATGATTTTGCTATTACCATTCATTAAAGTGTTAATAGTAATAACATTGTTATTGGGTCTGTGGATTTTGTGTGGGGGTTCGGTACTTTTTGCTTTTATTTCTGTTCTCATCACCGGTGTACTGGTGGTTCGCCAACACGACTTCATATGACCCATTAAAGCCTTGCAGCAATGTAAGGCTTTTTTAATGAAAAAAGGCTCCCCAGCCTGAGCAATTGGGGAGCCAACATGCAGAGTACATCTGTTTTATGCTTTGTTATTCAAAATAAGCTGACCATTGCTATCCAGCGGAATTTGCGTTCCTGGATCTCTGTCCATACGGATTTTTCCCTGTTGGTCGCCAATTTTGTACGTCACGTCATAACCGATCATTTTTTCTGATTTGTCATACACGGTTTTACAACGTTGCTGGGTCGTGGTGTAAGTATCCCGTTCTTGCAACCCGCCCTGAATCTGATTACCCGCATAGCCGCCACCTAACGCGCCAACAACGGTGGCCACGTCCCGACCGCGTCCGCCGCCGAACTGATGCCCCAGTACGCCGCCGGCCACCGCGCCGAGAACAGAACCGGTGATACGGTTTTCGTCCTGCACGGGGCGACGGTGCGTCATGGTCACATTACGGCACTCTTCACGGGGGGTTTTAATACTCTCTTTGATTGGCGTGGCAGAGACTACCTGCGCATATTGAGGTCCACGGTCGAACACATTCAGGCTGGCAACCGCGGCAACGCCCAGTGCAGCGGCCACGCCAATACCGATACCCGCTAACATTGATTTATTCACAGGATTTCCTCCCTCGTTTGTATTAGTAACAATTTTGCAACTCGGGCAAGCATTAAGCCAATCGGAAAGAGTGGAAAAAATGGGATATATACGGGGTAAACGGGGATATTCAGAGTTCTCCGAACGCTATAACGCTCATCGACAGGAGGAAATAGCGCTCCCGCGACACAACGTCACGAGAGCGCAAAGGCAGACAATGATTAGTGCAGTTTCAAACGTGGACGGATCACGCGGTTAATACTGCCTACCAGCATCATCAGACCGGTTTTGAAATAGCCGTGCAGGGCAATCTGGTGCATGCGGTACAGCGAAATATAGACGAAACGCGCGATACGGCCTTCAATCATCATTGAGCCGCGCATCAGGTTACCCATCAGGCTGCCAACCGTAGAGAAGTTCGACAACGACACCAGCGAACCGTGATCTTTATAGACATAGGCTTTCAGTGGCTTGTCTTTTCTCTGTGCCAGAATGTTGTGCAGCGCGAGGCTGGCCATCTGGTGAGCGGCCTGTGCGCGCGGCGGCACGAAGCCCCCTTCCGGACGAGCGCAGGAAGCACAATCGCCAATGGCATAAATATCGGCGTCGCGTGTGGTTTGCAGCGTCGGTTCGACCACCAGTTGATTTATGCGGTTCGTTTCCAGGCCGCCGATCTCTTTCATAAAGTCCGGCGCTTTGATCCCTGCAGCCCAGACCATCAGGTCGGCCTGGATGTATTCACCTTCTTTGGTATGCAGACCGCCTTCATCCGCGCTGGTGACCATGGTCTGGGTCAATACGCGGACGCCCATTTTGGTCAGTTCGTTGTGTGCCGCGCCGGAAATACGCGGCGGCAACGCAGGCAGAATACGCTCACCAGCTTCTACCAGCGTCACGTTCAGTGCATCGTTGGTAAGACCTTTGTAGCCATAGCTGTGCAGCTGTTTCACTGCGTTATGCAGTTCCGCAGACAACTCGACCCCCGTCGCCCCGCCGCCGACAATCGCGATATTCACTTTGCCGTTTGCGCCAAGGTTGGCGGAATACTTCAGGAACAGGTTTAACATTTCCTGGTGGAAGCGACGCGCCTGGTGCGGGTTATCAAGGAAAATGCAGTGCTCTTTAACACCTGGCGTGTTGAAGTCGTTGGAGGTGCTTCCCAACGCCATTACCAGCGTGTCGTAAGCCAGCTTGCGCTCAGGCACCAGCAGTTCACCTTTCTCATCACGCAGTTCAGCCAGCGTAATGGTTTTGCTCTCGCGATTGATGTCTACTACAGAACCGAGCTGGAACTGGAAATGGTGGTTACGCGCATGGGCCAGATAGCTCAGAGCATCGACGCCTTCATCCAGCGATCCTGTCGCCACTTCGTGCAGCAGCGGTTTCCATAAATGACTATGGTTGCGATCCACCAGCGTGATTTTGGCTTTTTTACCACGGCCGAGCTTTTTGCCCAGCTGCGTTGCCAGTTCCAGACCGCCAGCACCACCACCAACAATCACAATCTTTTTCAATGGTGTAGTCAAAGTGACCCCCTAAAATATTAACCAATTGTTAACTAAAAGTTATATAAATAGCCTTTAGTTAACAAAGGGTTACAGGCTTGCAAACCAACATTGCTACTGAGAATATCACGTCAGGTTCATTGGTCATACCAAAATTGATGTACATCAAGTTTTGATGCCTAAAAGATGAACAAGTGTAGACGTCTCACCAAAAAATGAGCGAGGGAATGCGTAAAATCAGCGGTAACAGAAGAAAAGAGAGGGTTTGCCGGCAGAGCGACCCTGCCGGGAGAGACTTAACCGAGGGTTTTAAACGCTTTGATACGCTGAAGATGCGGCGAGATATTTTTAAACTTATGCGACTGCTCTTCGTCCCAGACTATTTCGTAATAGTGATGCAACTCCTCCGACGCCCGCTGATTGTCGAGCGCTTCATCGTTGCGCGATAAAATTACAAGGCAACGATCGCGGTTTTTTTCGCGGAAGTTAGACACGCATTTGGTGGCGATATCAAGATACTCTTCCGGACGATCGATTTTCCCTTCCATGTTCTCGTAGGGGAACAGGTTAGGGTTAAAGATCACCTGGCGGATATCGCACAAAAAGCCGATACGTTCCGCCCAGTAGCCGCCAAGACCGACACCGCAAATAAGCGGACGCTCGTCGACATTAAGTTGCAGCATCTTGTCGACTTCTTTCAGCAGATGCTGCATGTCATGTTTCGGGTGCCGGGTACTGTAACTGATCAGTCGCACATCCGGGTCGATAAACTGCAACTGCAACACTTTTTCATGGTTGCCGGGGCTGTTTGAGTCAAAACCGTGTAAATAGATAATCATGGTATCCTCACCACTTCGACATCGCGTCCGCAGGCATTAATGAGCCGCTTTCTGTTCCTGCCAGCGCTCCTGTAACCGCTCGAGCTGCTGACTGACAGATTTCCAGCGCGCAGAACTCATCAACTCCTGACGAGAATATGAACCTTTATGATACAATTGCGTAACACGTTCTGCATTGATCGGCGACAGGTTATCTAACACACTGACGGCACCTTTACGATTATTGCAGACCAGGATCATATCGCAACCGGCGTCCAGCGATGTCTGACCGCGCTCCGCATAGCTGCCCATAATGGCCGCACCTTCCATCGACAAATCGTCAGAAAAAATCACACCGTCAAAACCCAGTTCCCCACGGAGCACGGTTTTGAGCCAGTAGGGGGAACCGCTGGCAGGACGTGGATCGGCATCAGCATAGATCACGTGGGCGGGCATGATGGCGTCCAGCTTGTTCTGTTCAATCAACTGACGGAACACAGACATGTCTTTCGCCCGGATCTCCGCTTGCGGGCGCGGGTCGCGCGGTGTCTCTTTATGCGAGTCCGCCGTCACTGCTCCGTGGCCGGGGAAGTGTTTGCCCGTCGTTTTCATGCCTGCACTGTGCATACCGTCGATAAAGTGTGTCGCCATCGCCAGCGCCTTCTCCGGATCGGCATGGTATGAGCGCTCTCCGATGGCCGCGCTGATATGCCCCACATCGAGCACTGGAGCGAAACTGATATCAATATCCATGGCGATCATCTCGCTGGCCATCAACCAGCCCGCATCCTGCGCCAGTCGCCCACCCTCTTCCAGCCCATGCAGCGCCGCGAAGGCCTGAGCCGCAGGCAGACGGGTAAACCCGTCACGAAAACGCTGCACGCGACCGCCTTCCTGATCGACAGCCACCACCAGGCGATGATGCGACGCACTGCGGATCTGGCGCACCAGTTCCCGCAGTTGCGCCGGATCGTGATAATTACGGGTAAAGAGGATCAAGCCGCCCACCAGCGGATGCGCCAAAATTTCGCGCTCTTCCGCATCCAGTTCGTACCCTTCCACATCCAACATGACCGGACCCACACTCACCTCTCTCTTCCTTCAGTTTGTAGCTGGCGCCAGATTTCGTTCGCCAGTGCAATAAATTGTTGTTCGCCTGTCTGCTGCCAGCGGCACTCATACCAGCCCGCCATCAACATCAAAACCCAGGGCCGCCAGCGCAAGACCTGCCGCCACAGTAAATTCGGGGCGATCGCGGCCCGTTGCGCGTAATCCTGCACAAGGTGATGGCGTTGCGTTTCGCTTGTCATCCATACAGACGCCAGTTCAAGCGCCACATCGCCATCACCGGCATATTCCCAATCGATAAGCCTCAAGCCTTGAGGCCCGTGCACCAGATTACCGGCATGCACATCCATATGTAACGGCCCCAGCCGCAAGGGTCGCGGTTCTCCCTGTCGACGCAGCCGTTTTAACTGACGCAACCACATAAGCGTGCGGCGAGTGGCTGATGACTGTTGCCAGTAGCCCTCCAGCAACGGCAGCAACGAGATCGGCCAGCCAAAGCAGGGCTGGCTGTGCAACGTATATAGCAACGCTGCCAGCTCGTCACCAGGCGGCAGCTCGCTTCGTGTTTCTCCGGGCAGGTAGTCAATCACCATCCACTCACGGGTATAAAGCCAGCCGCGTGGCGCAATGGCGTGGGGCAGATGTTTAAAGACACGATACTGACGGGAAAATGGCGAAGACGTTGCCTGATGCCGATGGCGCAGCACAAGGTAATGCTGCCCGTCGCTAATAAGACAGCTCCCGCCGCTCAGCCCGGTATTCTGGCTGGCGACGGGAGCGTACTGCGGGAAATAGCGTGACAGAAAGGCGTCACGCGTAAGCTTACTGTTGCTGAACCGCACCTTTACCCGACCAGATGATTTCGCCGGTCTGCACCAGCATCAATTGCATTTGCAGACCTGGGGCATTGGCGTTGCCGGTTGCATTGGAATAGAGCACATACTGCGCCCCGACATTTCGCGCGATACCAATAGCTTTGCTGCGCGTTCCCAGGCTGTCCTGCGGTGACAAGCCCAGTTGCTGCTTCGCCACGCCAAGCTGCTGCGCGGTAATCAGCGTAAATTTGCCATTGTTCGCCAGCGCATTGCGCACGACTTCGGTCGCTTCACCAGTATTAATGGAACCGTTGGTGCGGTTGTTTACGCTGTCCACCAGCAGCACACTGCCGGCAGTGGCGCCGCTGGCCTGCAGCATTTTGCCGACCATCGGTTGCACCGCGCCATTCCAGTCATAGTGACGTTCACGTGGTACAGGCTGGCCATTTTGCTCCTGATGTTCAATCGGTCCTGGCTGCTGCGTAGGAATCGACGGCACAGACGGTACCGTTGGCACCGGTTGCTGCGGCTGTTGTGGCGTGGGTTGCTGTGTTCCCGCGCCCGCCTGATCGACCGGCGCCGGTTGCTGTTCGCCGCGAATAATACACCCCGAGAGCAACATGGCGAAGCTCGTCAAAAGGGCATAGCGTCCAATAGTTTTAATCAAGTGTCACCCCTTACAGGTAGAGATAAAGTCTGACGTTATGTGCACCCAGATAGTTCGCGCTGCCGTACAACGTCACGGCGGAATTTGCCGGGATAGTCACGCTGCGTGGCGCTTCCAGGGGATGCATTTCCAGACCTCTGGCGTCATACCAGTAAAAACGATAATGCACAGTTACAGGCTGTTTTCTTTCGTTAAACAGCCGGGAGGACGCGGAGGGCTGGAGTTCCTGCGTGTTTAATGTCGGCGGTTCTGCAGTGATGCCAGCCGCCAGGATACTGGACTCCATTACCAGGGATTGATCGCTGGCCACCGGGATCGCGGGATGCGAAGTGCACCCTGTCAGCGTCAATGCCGCCAGTAATAACGCAACACGCCCTCTTGTCATGTCAGAGACCTTTCTGCGCCAGCATCGGCCCAAGCGCGCGTCCACCCAGCAAGTGCATATGGATATGATATACCTCCTGCCCGCCATGGCGATTACAGTTCATGATCAAACGGTAACCATCTTCATCAATGCCTTCTGCACGCGCGATCTTCGCCGCCACGGTCAGCATACGGCCAAGCGCTTGTTCATGCGCCTCGGTCACATCATTTACCGTCGGGATCAGGATATTAGGTACGATCAGCACATGCGTTGGAGCCTGCGGAGAGATGTCCCGGAACGCGGTGACAAGTTCATCCTGATACACAATGTCGGAGGGGATTTCACGACGAATAATCTTACTGAAAATGGTTTCTTCGGCCATGACGTTTTCCTTTTATGAGCGCGGGGGAATGTGCCCGCGGCCGTCGTCAATTATAGCTCTCAAGTATGATCGAGATACTCTTATCGTTTCAACCATAACGCACTTTTTCTTTCTGGTTTCAGGTACCTCTGGCGCAGGAATAGCCAACAACCTATTTTCAGCATGCTGAAACGGCATTTCATCATTACTGCTTACATCTGTTTACATCATTGTAGTGAATGCGTATATTTCGCATTTGCATTTCCATGCGCGATTACTATCCAACAAATTAAAACCAACGTCCCCCGCGACAACGTATCGCCGCCGGACACTCCCTTAAACACACCATGAAGGGTTTATTCATGTCTTTCACTCAACACGCCAGGGACGACGCGCGTCCGCTCGCTGCCACACCTTCCCTGCTTGCCGTGTGCATTGCCATGGCGCTTGCGCCGGCTGGCGCATTAGCTGACACCACCACATCTGAAGAGACTGTCGTGGTAGAAGGTACTGCGACAAATAGCGGCGACATTACCGCCAGCCAGGATCAGGATTACAGTGTCAAAACCACCACCACTGGCACAAAACTGCTACTGGTGCCACGCGACATTCCACAGTCCGTTAGCGTCGTCAGCCAGCAGCGTATGCAGGATCAGAATCTGCAATCCATTGGTCAGGTGCTGACCAATACCACCGGCGTAACGGCGCAGGTACAGGATAGCGACCGGACGGTGTTCTACTCCCGCGGCTTCTTCGTAAGCAACTACGCCTACGATGATCTGCCGACCTCGATCAGTGAAGTATGGAACTTTGGCGACACCGCTGCCGATACGGCAATTTATGATCGTATTGAAGTGGTACGTGGTGCCACGGGGTTGATGTCTGGTACCGGGAACCCGTCGGCCTATGTCAACATGGTGCGTAAACATGCCGACAGTAACACCTTTAAAGGTTCTGCCTCAGCAAGCTATGGCAGTTGGGACAAACAGCGCTATGTCCTGGACTTACAAGCCCCGTTGGTTGAATCGGGTAAAGTGCGTGGCCGCCTGATTACCGGCTATCAGGACAATGACAGTTGGGTGGATAACTACCACTATCGCAAAAAATTCCTTTACGGTGTCGTTGATGCCGACGTCACCGACAGCACCACGCTTTCAGTGGGCTATGAATACCAGGAAAGCAACACCGACAGCCCAACATGGGGCGGATTGCCAACCTGGTACAGCGACGGCGCAAAAGCAAAATACGATCGCAGCACCACGGTTGCGCCCGACTGGGCCTACTCCAACAAAGACAACACCAGGCTCTTCGCCAATTTGACCCAGCGCTTTGGCGATGGCTGGGAAGCACACATCAATGGTATGCATGCGAAAACCAATTTCGACAGCAAATTGATGTATATGTACGGCTATGCCGACAGAGATACCGGCGATGGTCTGGTCGGCTATGGCGGCTGGAACCGTGGCGAGCGTAAACAAGATGCCGTTGACGCCTTCCTGCGGGGCGGGTTTGATCTCTTTGGCCGTCAGCATGAAGTGATGTTTGGCGGCAGCTACAGCCGCCAGCGTAACCATTACGACAACTCCCTGCCGCTCCCCGACAGCACGGTTAACGTGGGCAGTTTCACCAATGGCTGGAACAGCAATATCGCCGATCCAACCTGGAGCGCCTGGGCACTCTACAGCAAAGATGATATCCGTCAGTCTTCTGCTTATGCGTCCGCCCGCTTCTCGCTGGCCGATCCGCTACACCTGATCGTCGGCGCACGTTATACCGATTACGATATTCGCTATAACCCGGCCGGTTCGCCGGATACGCGTCTGCACAGCACCAAAGATGATGTGACGCCGTACGCCGGGCTAGTTTATGACATCAATGAAGACTGGTCGACTTACGTCAGCTACACCGAGATTTTCCAGCCGCAGGACAAGCGTAATGCCAGCGGTCGTTATCTCGACCCAACCACCGGCAAGAGTTATGAAGCCGGCGTCAAAGCAGACTGGTTCAATACCCGTCTGACCACTTCCATCGCGGTGTTCCGCATTGAGCAGGACGGCGTCGCGAATAACACCTATACCTATATGCCAAGCGGTGAATCGATCTACGAATCGCTGGATGGCGTAGTCAGCAAAGGGATTGAGTTTGAGCTGAACGGTGCGCTGACAGATAACTGGCAATTAACTTTCGGTGCCACCCGTTTTGTGGCAGAAGATAAAGACGGCAAGACGGTCAGTTCCGATCAGCCGCGTACCACCATGAAATTGTTCACCCGTTACCAGTTGCCGATGCTGCCAGACTTGACCATCGGCGGCGGCGTTAACTGGCAGAACAAGACATGGAATGACGCAACTGGCCCTTCCGGCTCAACCGACCGTGCGGTACAAGGCAGCTATGCGCTGGTAAACCTCTTCAGCCGCTACCAGGTCACGAAGAACCTCTCTGTTCAGGCAAACCTCAACAACCTGTTCGACCGGGAATATTACGATTACGTCGGCAGCTACACGGTGTATGGCGCGCCGCGTAACTTCTCGGTGAGTGCGAATTACGATTTCTGATCATCGCTATTCCTGCCCGGGGAGCCTTTTGGCTCCCCTTTTTTATTACCGCATAAGAGGGTGTTGTGTCTGTACAGGGACAGCTAAGCCTCCACACAACTGATTCTTGTGCAGCCGGTATTATTTAACAGCAATAAAAAAGGGAGCCATCAGGCTCCCTCAGTCTCCCCAGACTATGGCTTAGTTATTACGGATGTATTCATCCATTTCGGTTTTCAGGTTATCGGATTTGGTACCGAAAATCGCCTGTACACCGGAACCGGCCACAACCACACCCGCAGCGCCCAGTTTCTTCAGGCCAGCCTGATCCACTTTCGCTACGTCAGCTACGCTGACACGCAGACGCGTGATGCACGCATCCAGGTTGGTGATGTTCTCTTTACCGCCAAATGCTGTCACCAGGGCCGGAGCCATTTCGCTGGTCGCGCCCACTTTATTCTCTTCAGTGGTTTCTTCACGACCTGGCGTTTTCAGATCCAGTGCCTTGATCAGCACGCGGAAGATTGTGTAGTACACCACCGCGTAGCAAAGGCCGATAACCGGGAACAGCCACAGTTTGCTGCTGTTGCCGCTCAGCACGATGAAGTCGATCAGACCGTGCGAGAACGACGTACCGTCACGCATACCCAGCAGGATACAGATCGGGAATGCCAGGCCTGCCAGAATCGCGTGGATGACATACAGGATCGGCGCAACGAACATGAAGGAGAACTCGATCGGCTCGGTAATACCGGTCAGGAACGAGGTCAGCGCGGCGGAGATCATGATACCGCCCACTTTGGCGCGGTTTTCCGGTTTAGCGGAATGCCAGATTGCGATAGCCGCAGCCGGCAGACCGTACATTTTGAACAGGAAGCCACCAGACAGTTTGCCCGCAGTCGGGTCACCGGCCATGTAACGCGGAATATCGCCGTGGAACACCTGACCTGCCGCGTTGGTGAATTCACCAATCTGCATCTGGAAAGGTACGTTCCAGATATGGTGCAGACCAAACGGTACCAGGCAGCGCTCAATGAAGCCGTAGATACCGAACGCCACAACCGGGTTCTGGTAAGCAGCCCACTGAGAGAAGGTCTGGATAGCAGTACCGATCGGCGGCCAAATGAAGGACAGGATCACACCGGTGAAAATCGCGGCCAGACCTGAAATGATAGGAACAAAACGCTTACCGGCAAAGAAGCCCAGGTACTCAGGCAGCTTAATGCGGTAGAAACGGTTGAACATGTACGCTGCGATCGCACCGGAGATGATCCCGCCCAGAACACCGGTATCAGCCAGGTGTTTTGCGGCGATTTCGTCAGCAGGTAAATGCAGGACCAGCGGTGCAACAACAGCCATGGTTTTCACCATGATGCCGTAGGCAACAACTGCAGCCAGAGCCGAAACACCGTCGTTATTGGTGAAGCCCAGCGCAACACCGATAGCGAAGATCAGTGGCATGTTGGCAAAAACGGAACCGCCCGCTTCGGCCATAACATGGGAAACCACTTCTGGCAGCCAGCTGAAGTTTGCAGAACCGACGCCCAGCAGGATACCTGCGATAGGCAGTACGGATACTGGCAGCATCAGCGATTTACCGACCTTCTGCAGGTTAGCAAATGCATTCTTAAACATAATTGAGAGTGCTCCTGAGTATTAGTGCTTTTTTACGCTTTTCGCGCATTGGCGCGGGGGGAGAGCCGCGCCGTGGGAAGGGCATCTAAGCGCCCTTTATTTATTACACAGAGTAAAATAAATCGATTTCGGTTTGTTTGATGGCTATCACGTTTCAGCTAGCACACGCTGCAAAACTCACATTAATTTACAAAAGGCGGGTACCTTCGAATGAAAAGCGAGCGTCACCGCCTTTTTTACGGCGGTGAACTTTACTCTGATCGGTTATTAATTACGAGTACTAAAATAAGCTGCGAGATCAGGCGGATTGCAGGCGGGAGAGGTCAACGTGAAACAAACTGGCAAAGTTTTGCGTGGTCTGTTGCGCCAGTTGTTCAAGGGAAACCCCCTTTAAGACAGCCATATATTCCGCCACATCACGGGTCATCGCAGGCTGGTTCTCTTTACCACGGTGCGGTACCGGCGCAAGGTACGGTGAGTCCGTTTCGACCAGCAAGCGATCGAGGGGCACATAGCGCGCGGCATCACGCAGTTGTTCAGCATTGCGGAAGGTAACAATGCCGGAGAATGAGATAAAAAAGCCCATATCCAACAACTTGCCAGCGGTTTCGCGATCCTCTGTAAAACAGTGTAGAACACCGCCGCAATCTGTCACCTTCTCTTCTTCCAGGATCGCCAGCGTATCAGCGCGGGCATCGCGCGTATGAACAATCACGGGCTTATTCAGCTCGCGGCCAATACGGATATGGTTACGAAAAGATGCCTGCTGGCGGGCTTTCGTCTCCGGCGTATAAAAATAGTCGAGGCCTGTTTCGCCCATGGCGACCACCCCCTCTTCCGCGGCCAGTTGACGCAGCATCTCAACATCATAACTTTCATCCTGATTGAGAGGATGCACACCGCAGGAGAAGACGACATTATCACGCTCCCCCACCAGCTCGCGCATACTGAGGTAGCCCGGCAAGGTTGTCGCAACGGCAAGGCAAAATTTCACATCACGCGCGGCGGCTTTCGCCAGCACATCGTCTACGTCTTTATGCAAAGCCTGGTAATCAAGGCCATCAAGATGGCAGTGCGAGTCGACTAAAAACATAATGTCTCTCTTAAAGATGGGATACAGGAAGCGCAGTACCGGGTTGCAGGTAGCGTTCCAGATTTAACAGCAGATCGGTCAACAGCAACTCGCGGTTCACACCCACGACGCTGAGAAGTTGTTCACGGCAGATAAATGCCGAATGCAGCAATGCATGCAAGGTTTCACTTCGTAACTGACGAGCAAGATCATGAACCAGGCCGGCACAATCCACATTACTCAGTAAGGTCGCGCCTTGTTGAACTTTTAGCGCATCCAGCCACAACGAAGCCAGCCACTGCAAACGTTCGGCAACCCGCTCATGATTGAGCACGGGCAACATCGCCAGCCAGTCACCGCTTTGTAGGGCCGTCTCCGTGGCCTGGCACAGTTGCTTGCGCTGCGCCCACTGTTCTTCCTGTAACAGCATTTCCGCCGCCCCCGGCGAACCTGCGCTCAGACGTAGCGCAGTCAGGATGGCATCAGGGGATGCTGACACTTCACGCCCCAGCCAGGCACTCGCATAATTCTCGGCCGGTGGTGCCAGATGGTGCAGGCGGCAGCGGCTGCGTAGCGTGGCGAGCAGACGGGCCGGTTCCCGACAGGCAAGGAAAAACCAGGTCTGCGCTGGCGGCTCTTCCAGGGTCTTAAGCAGCGCATTGGCCGCCGCATCGGTCAGCACGGCGGCGTCCTGGATCCAGACTACTTTTGCGCCGCCAAGACGGGCATGTTCATACAATTTTTCACTGACGTCCCGCACGGCATCAATGCCGAGCGTGGTTTTGCCTTTCTCCGGTGCCAACGGGTAATAGTCCGGGTGCGTCCCCGCCTGCATAAGCTGGCAACCGCGGCAGTGGCCGCAGCTTTTGTGCGCCTGCGGCGTCTGGCACAGCAGAAAGCGGCTGATGGCATAGATCAGCGCATCTTCGCCCATTCCCGGCAAGGCATGGATCAGTAACGCGTGGTGCCCACGCCCGGCCTGATAACTGGCGACCAGTTGCTCAAAGTCCGGTCGCAGCCACGGATACCATTTCATGCGCCCTGCTCCTGCACCCACGCGGTCACGGCCTGGCGAATATCGCGGATAACCGCCTCCAATGGCTGCGTCGCATCGACGGTGCGGATCGTTTTATCCTGCGCTGCCAGCTCGAGATAGCGGGCCCGTGTGCGATTAAAGAAATCCAGCGATTCCTGTTCAATGCGATCCAGGTCGCCGCGTGCGCGTGCGCGCTTCAGCCCCACTTCCGGGGTTACATCCAGATAGAGGGTCAAATCCGGGCGAAAGTCCCCGAGGACCGCATCACGCAGTGTCGCCAGCATCGACTGATCGATACCCCGTCCCCCACCCTGATACGCCTGGGTAGAGAGATCGTGCCGATCGCCAATCACCCATTTGCCCTCTGCCAGCGCAGGTTTAATGACGGTTTCGACTAGCTGTACGCGGGCAGCGTAGAACATCAGGACTTCGGCTTTATCGCAAATAACTTCGTCGCCAACGGAACGAATATCCAACACCAGACTGCGCAGCTTCTCTGCGAGCAGCGTTCCACCCGGCTCACGCGTGAAGACCATTTCGCCGACATCCAGCGTTTTTAACGTTTCGACGATGACATCACGCGCGGTGGTTTTACCTGCGCCTTCCAGTCCTTCAATGACGATGTATTTACTGCCCATTTTTTTCCTTAAGTACTTTCAGGTATTCCTGCACTGACCGGTTATGGCTGGCGAGATTGGTATTAAAAGTGTGGCCGCCTTTACCATCCGCCACAAAATAGAGATACGGCGTCTTTGCCGGATGCGCTGCTGCTTTCAGCGAGGCTTCGCCCGGCGTCGCAATCGGCCCCGGCGGCATGCCGCTTATCACATAGGTGTTGTAGTCTGTAGGCGCTTCGAGATCCGCGCGCGACAGCTTACCATTATAACGCGCGCCCATCCCGTAGATCACCGTTGGATCGGTCTGCAGCTTCATGCCAACGCGCAAACGGTTAATAAACACCGAGGCCACTTTATCGCGTTCACTGGCCACGGCAGTCTCTTTTTCGATGATGGAGGCCATGGTCACCAGTTGATTCTGGTCTTTATAGGGCAGCCCCTCCATACGCCCTTCCCAGGTTTGCTCAACCACACGCACCATCTTTTGATGTGCGCGTTTCAGTAACGCCACATCGGTCGTGTTCGCGGTGTACATCCAGGTGTCGGGCCAGAACCAACCTTCAACCCACTCCGGATGCTCTAACTTCAGGGCCTGTGCCACGGTGGCATAATCGTCATCTTTCAGCGTATGTTTGATCCACGGCGCCTCACGCAGTTGTTTCAGGTAATCGCTCAGGCGCATGCCTTCTACCAGCCGCAGTGGGAATTGTGCCTCTTTACCGCTTTCAAGCAATTGCAGCATTTCACGTACCGTCATTCCCGGCGTAAAGCGATAGGTACCGGCTTTAAAATGGGAGAGGTCCGGTTCCAGCCGTAACAGCCATTGAAACACGCGCGGGCGATTAATCACCTTTTCGTTATATAACTGTTCGCCCAGCGCCAGACGGCCAGTGCCGGCCTGCAGGGCAAAAATGGTCTCTTCTTTTATGAGGATCTTACTGTCCGCCAGTTGGCGAACTTTCCACATACCTGCGCCCGCAGCGATAACCAATACCGCCAGCAGGAGGATAACGAAACGTAACATTTTCTTCATGACTGATTTATCTGCTCACAAAGGGGGGCTAAAAAGTGGAACAAATCACGCGCTGCCCAGTGGCAATCTTCCCACTGACGTACCGGGATCACCGGCATCAACGCGTTACAAATAAGGACTTCATCTGCGTTTGTTAAGGCATCATGATACGCATTCACTTCGACAACGTTAAAATCGGAAGATGCCAGTTGCCGTATGCAATATTGCCGCATAATGCCATTCACACCGGCCTGATCGAGTCGTGGGGTAAACACATCGCCTCCGCAGCGCCAGAAAAGATTGGCCGCGCTGCACTCAGTCAACCAGCCATCGCTATCCAGCACCAGAGCTTCCTCTGCCCCGGTCTTTTCGAGGTTCGCACGAATTAAAACCTGTTCAAGGCGATTAAGATGTTTGATGCCGGCAAGCAGGGGGTTCCGCCCAAGACGCACCGGGCTGAGCGCGAGCGTAATGCCTTTCTGCCGCCAGTGCGCATAATGCGCGGGGCGCGGAGAATGAGACAAGATACGCGTCGGTGTCGTGCAGTTCGCTGCACTGTAACCCCGGCCGCCTGAGCCACGGCTAATGATGACTTTTACTACACCATCGGCATGTGCCGCCGCCAGCGTTTTCATCTCCTGCTCCAGTAAAGACATGTCAGTAAAGGAAATCAGCAGGCGTTCGCATGCCTGCTGTAAGCGCTGGAGATGTGCAGACAAAAATTGGATCTGCCCGTCAATTATCCGTGCCGTGGTAAAGCAACCGTCACCAAATTGTGTTGCCCGGTCAGTGGCGGGAAGCGTGTGCTGCCAGGTGCCATTAATCAAGAACATAGAGGATCCTTATTGCTGTGACGGGACAGTTTGGCAGGATGGACAGTGCAGAACAAGCGGAGAAAACCGAATAGAAAAGGCCCGACAGGCGGGCCTTTACGCAGGCTGAAATAATCAGACTTTTTTGAAGATCAGTGAACCATTGGTACCACCAAAGCCGAAGGAGTTACACAGGGTGTACTCCATACCGCTAACCTGGCGAGCTTCGTGCGGCACGAAGTCGAGATCGCAACCTTCATCCGGGTTATCCAGGTTGATGGTTGGCGGTACAGCCTGATCGCGCAGCGCCAGGATCGAGTAGATAGATTCTACTGCACCTGCTGCACCTAACAGGTGGCCGGTCATAGATTTGGTGGAGCTAACCAGCACGCGGCTCGCTGCTTCACCAAATACGGATTTCACAGCCTGAGCTTCTGCTTTGTCGCCCGCAGGCGTTGAAGTGCCGTGTGCGTTGACATAACCAATCTGACCCGGCTCAATGCCTGCATCACGCAGTGCGTTGACCATCGCCAGGGCGGCGCCAGCGCCGTTTTCCGGAGGAGACGTCATGTGGTAAGCGTCGCTGCTCATGCCAAAACCCACGATCTCAGCATAAATCTTCGCGCCGCGTTTTTTCGCGTGCTCGTACTCTTCAAGCACAATGATGCCGGCGCCATCGCCAAGCACAAAGCCGTCACGGTCTTTGTCCCACGGGCGACTTGCTGCCTGCGGATTGTCATTACGGTTGGAGAGTGCGCGCGCTGCGCCGAAACCACCAACGCCCAGCGGAGTACTGGCTTTCTCTGCACCGCCTGCCAGCATTGCGTCTGCATCGCCGTAAGCGATGATGCGCGCGGCATGGCCGATGTTGTGCACGCCTGACGTACAAGCCGTTGCGATTGAAATACTTGGACCACGCAGACCAAACATAATCGTCAGATGGCCTGCAACCATGTTCACGATCGTGGAAGGCACGAAGAACGGACTGATTTTACGCGGACCGCCGTTGACAAGGGAGCTGTGGTTTTCTTCAATCAGACCGAGACCACCAATGCCGGAGCCAATCGCGGCGCCAATGCGGGTTGCGTTCTCTTCGGTGACCTCGAAACCCGAATCCAGCATGGCCTGTACGCCAGCCACAATTCCATATTGAATGAAATCATCCATCTTGCGCTGTTCTTTACGCGAGATGATGTCTTCACAGTTAAAATCCTTTACTAAGCCAGCAAATTTCGTTGCATAGGCGCTAGTATCGAAATGGTCGATCAGGCTGATGCCACTCTGACCGGCAAGGAGAGCTTTCCAGGTAGACTCTACGGTATTGCCGACAGGAGACAACATGCCCAGTCCGGTCACAACTACACGACGCTTAGACACGTTTGTCCTCCAGGGAGGGATAAATAAAGAGATTCGTGGGATTAAATTAGATAAAACTCAGGCGGTCGAGTGACCGCCTGGAGATGTTCACTTACGCCTGGTGACCGTTGATGTAATCAATGGCTGCCTGAACGGTGGTGATCTTCTCAGCTTCTTCGTCCGGAATCTCAGTATCAAACTCTTCTTCCAGAGCCATTACCAGCTCAACGGTGTCAAGAGAATCAGCGCCCAGGTCTTCAACGAAGGAAGCATTGTTGGTAACTTCTTCCTGCTTAACGCCCAGCTGTTCGCCGATAATTTTCTTAACGCGTTCTTCGATAGTGCTCATACTCTTAAATTTCCTATCAAAACTCGCTTTCGCGATGGTTTTCGTAGTGTATAAAATGTTGAAAAATTTGCAACTAAATCCCGGCAGTTCTTACCACGATTTTACGCTATTTTGAGGCCTTTCGCCCTAATAACGCAAATATATTTCATCGTGGTTAAACCATATACATTCCGCCGTTAACGTGCAGGGTCTCACCAGTGATGTACCCCGCCTCGTCAGAGGCTAAAAATGCAACCGCACTGGCGATTTCCTGAGCGCCGCCAAGACGACCCGCAGGAACCTGCGCCAGAATACCCGCACGCTGATCATCAGACAGCGCACGCGTCATGTCCGTTTCAATAAAACCCGGAGCAACAACGTTCACCGTAATACCGCGGGACGCAACTTCACGCGCCAGCGATTTACTGAAACCGATCAAACCCGCTTTCGCCGCAGCGTAGTTGGCCTGACCAGCATTTCCCATGGTACCAACCACAGAACCGATAGTGATAATACGCCCATGACGCTTTTTCATCATAGCCCGCATTACCGCTTTTGACAGACGGAAAACAGATGAAAGATTGGTATTGAGGATATCGTTCCACTCATCATCTTTCATGCGCATCAACAGGTTGTCACGAGTGATACCGGCATTATTAACCAGAATATCGACCTCGCCAAACTCAGCGCGAATATTTTCCAGAACGGATTCGATAGATGCAGCATCGGTCACATTCAACAGCAAACCTTTACCATTAGCACCCAAATAATCGCTGATCGCCTGAGCACCATTTTCACTGGTGGCAGTGCCGATAACTTTCGCGCCGCGCGCAACCAGGGTCTCTGCAATAGCGCGGCCAATACCGCGGCTTGCACCGGTGACCAGCGCGACTTTTCCTTCAAAACTCATAGGCTTCCTCTTTTATTGCGCAAGTGCCTCTGACATCGCGGTCGGCTCATTGAGCGCAGACGCTGTCAGGGTGTCAACAATACGTTTTGTCAGGCCAGTGAGGACTTTACCTGGACCCACTTCATACAGGTGTTCAACACCCTGTGCTGCCATAAATTCGACGCTCTTCGTCCACTGCACCGGGCTATAAAGCTGGCGAACCAGGGCATCGCGAATCGCTTCAGGCGTTGTCTCGCACTTCACATCCACATTATTGACAACCGGGATCTGCGGCGCGTTAAAAGTAATTGTGCCCAGCTCAGCAGCCAGCTTATCTGCCGCTGGTTTCATCAGCGCACAGTGAGACGGCACACTGACTGGCAGCGGCAGCGCGCGTTTAGCTCCTGCCGCTTTACAAGCGGCGCCTGCACGTTCAACGGCATCTTTATGACCCGCAATCACAACCTGGCCCGGAGAATTGTAGTTCACCGGAGAAACAACCTGCCCTTCGGCAGACTCTTCGCAGGCTTTGGCGATTGAGGCATCATCAAGCCCGATGATTGCAGACATCGCACCCGTACCTTCCGGCACAGCTTCTTGCATAAATTTACCGCGCAGTTCAACCAGGCGCACAGCGTCAGCGAAAGCGATAACACCCGCGCATACTAATGCAGAATATTCGCCAAGGCTGTGACCCGCCATTAGCGCAGGGGTTTTGCCACCCTGCTGCTGCCATACACGCCACAGCGCGACGGAGGCGGTCAGCAGTGCCGGTTGGGTCTGCCAGGTTTTGTTCAGTTCTTCTGCTGGGCCTTGCTGCACCAGCGCCCAGAGATCATAGCCCAGCGCCGCGGAGGCTTCAGCAAAAGTCTCGGTAATAACCGGGTAAGTCGCCGCCATATCAGCCAGCATACCAACGGTTTGAGAGCCCTGCCCGGGGAACACAAATGCGAATTGCGTCATGTTTTTATCCTTGTACTCAGAAACGAACCAGCGCGGAGCCCCAGGTAAACCCGCCGCCGAATGCTTCAAGCAGAACAAGCTGGCCCGGTTTGATACGCCCATCACGGACGGCTTCATCAAGTGCGCTGGGAACGGAAGCCGCAGACGTATTGCCGTGGCGATCCAACGTCACCACCACATTGTCCATCGACATACCGAGTTTTTTCGCCGTTGCGCTAATGATACGCAAGTTAGCCTGGTGCGGCACCAGCCAGTCCAGCTCACTGCGTTCAAGATTATTGGCCGCTAATGTTTCATCAACAATACGCGCCAGTTCGGTAACGGCGACTTTAAAGACTTCATTACCTGCCATTGTCAGATAAGTTGAATTAACCGGCGTCACGCGATCGAGGTTCGGCAGCGTCAGCAACTCACCATAGCTGCCATCGGCATGCAGGTGGGTTGAAATAATACCCGGCTCATCAGAAGCGCTCAGCACCACAGCCCCAGCACCGTCGCCGAACAGAATAATGGTCCCGCGATCTTCTGGATCCAGCGTGCGGGCCAGAACGTCGGAACCAATTACCAGCGCATTTTTCACTGCACCCGACTTGACGTATTGATCGGCAATACTCAGCGCATAGGTAAAACCGGCGCAGGCCGCGGCGACATCAAATGCCGGGCAGCCTTTAATCTCCAGCATATTCTGAATCTGGCAAGCCGCACTCGGAAAGGCATGTGTCGCAGAGGTTGTCGCCACAATGATTAAGCCAATCTGATCTTTATCGATGCCGGCCATTTCCAGCGCGCGTTGCGCAGCTGCATAGCCCATGGTCGAAACAGTTTCGTTTGCAGCGGCGATGCGACGCTCACGGATCCCTGTACGGCTGACAATCCATTCGTCAGAGGTTTCCACCATTTTTTCTAAATCGGCGTTTGTTCGAACCTGCTCGGGCAGAAAGCTGCCGGTACCAATAATCTTCGTATACATGTACGCTCAGTCACTCTTGGGTAATATACGCGCGCTCTGGTGTTCACCTTCTTGCTCTGGCGAAACAGCGCGTGCGTACACAGATTCCAGGCGAGCGGCTATTCGTTGTGGAACCTGCCGCTGCACCGCCTGCACTGCCTGTTCAATCGCTACGCTAAAAGCGCGCTGATTGGCTGCACCATGACTCTTAATCACCGTGCCGCGCAATCCTAACAGACAGGCACCATTATACTGGTCGGGGTTGAGGTGACTGAATCGCCTTGTCAGGCTTTTTTGTAACCAACGCTTTAATAAAATCAGCCACCACGACCTTTTTTGCCCCTCGCCCTGCGATTTCAGCAGCGAAAGGAACATCCTGACAACCCCTTCCATTGTTTTTAATGTGACATTTCCTGTAAAGCCATCACAAACCAGCACATCCGTTTTACCGGTCAGTAATTCGTTCGCTTCCAGGTAACCAATGTAGTTCATTGCAGGAAGCGATTTTAATAATGCCGCTGCATCGCGGATACTGTCATGGCCTTTGGTTTCTTCTTCACCAATATTGAGTAGAGCCACACGCGGATTTGCAATGCCAAGGATCTCTTCCGCCATAACTGCGCCCATCACTGCAAATTGCGCCAGCATCGTGCTATCGCAATCCACATTAGCGCCTAAATCCAGCACGACGGTTTTGCCCTTTTGCTGGTGTGGCAGCACCGTCACCAACGCCGGGCGCTCAATCCCTTCAATTGGTTTGAGCAACATTTTCGCCAGTCCCATCAGCGCACCGGTATTACCTGCGCTGACGCAAGCCTGTGCACGCCCTTCTTTTACCAGCTCAAGCGCAATGCGCATTGAACTACCGCGACTATTACGGATCGCCTGTGCGGCGCGCACATCACTGGCAATAACTGACTGTGCAGGAACAATAAGCAAGCGCGAGCGTTGCTCAAAATCAGCTTTGGTAAGTAATGGCGTGATAGCGTCGGGATCGCCGACTAAAAGAAGGTTGAGTTGCAAATTAGAGTTCAGTGCCTGCAAAGCTGCAGGCACTGTCACGGCCGGGCCTGAATCGCCCCCCATGACATCTAACGCCAGGGTTAGACGTGTCAAGGTATCGTCGCAGCCTGGTTCGGTTTATCCCCGCTTACGCGGGGAAATCCTCACTAAGCTTAATCACGCTTGCGCGTGATTACTTAGCGATGACCTTACGGCCACGGTAGAAACCGTCGGCGGTAATGTGGTGACGCAGGTGGGTTTCACCAGAAGTTTTGTCTACAGACAGGCTGGTGACTGCGGTCAGCGCGTCATGGGAACGACGCATGCCACGTTTGGAACGGGTTGGTTTATTCTGTTGTACGGCCATGGACCTTACTCCTCAATTACTTACGCTTTAAGCTGGCTAATACGGCAAATGGGTTTGGTTTTTGCGCTTCATCAGGCAATTCGCCAAAGACCATGTCCGCCTCGGACACTTCACAGTGTTCAGAATCATGCACCGGAACTACCGGCAAGGAGAGGATGATTTCATCCTCGACCAGCGCCAGCAGATCGATTTCGCCGAATTCGTTAACCTCAATCGGCTCATACGCTTCCGGCAGTGCTTCAGCCTGTTCGTCAGAACGTACAGGACTAAAACAATACGTTGTGTGAACATGATGGGTGAACGGTTTCCCGCAGCGCTGGCACTCGAGCGATACCGTGACCGTTGCTTCGCCGGTTAAGACCGCGAGACGCTGGTTATCGATAGCGAACGACATGGAGCACTCCACATCACTGTCCACGCTGACCACAGACTCGGCGACGCGCTCGGCCTGTTCGGGAGTATAGATACCCTCGTAATCAAGGCGTTTTTGAGCCGTACGAACCGGATCAAGAGTCAGGGGTAATTTTACCTTTTGCATAGGGCGCGCATATTAACTTTGTAACGTCATAGAGTCAAAGAAAAAGGCAGCCTACGGTTGCCTTTTGCCAATAATTCGCACACATTGCGGCCTACAGTTTAAAATGCCTGTCCTTGTTAAGCCATATTTGGTGAAAAAAATATGTCTACTATTATTCTTGCCTCTACTTCTCCTTATCGTCGCGCCCTGTTGGAAAAGCTGGGGGTAACGTTTGAATGCGCAGCGCCAAATACCGATGAAACCCCTCAACCGGGTGAGTCTCCGCGACACCTCGTGCTTCGCCTGGCGCAGGATAAAGCCCAGTCGCTGGCGCAGGCTTACCCCCATCATCTTATTATTGGTTCTGACCAGGTGTGCGTGCTGGACGGTGAGATCACCGGCAAGCCCCATAGCGAAGAAAATGCCCGCCAGCAACTCATGAAAGCCAGCGGTAATATTGTTACTTTTTATACCGGCCTTGCGCTTTTTAATTCCGCCACTGGTCATTTACAAACCGAATGTGAGCCTTTCGATGTGCATTTCCGGCATTTAAGTGAACAGGAAATTGACGATTATGTTCGCAAAGAGCGCCCCTTAAACTGCGCGGGAAGCTTCAAAAGCGAAGGTCTCGGTATTGCCTTGTTTGAGCGCCTGGAAGGGCGGGATCCCAATACACTGGTTGGGTTACCGCTTATTGCCCTGTGCCAGATGCTTCGTCGCGAGCAGTGTAATCCTCTATTAAGTTAATGCCTTAGCGATCACAGATTCTTTTTTAAACAGCCAGTACATTCACCTCAATTATTAAAACAGTGTTTTAATTTAAGGAAAGGTGATGAAAAGTACCCGACAAGTGACATTGATGCTGACGCTGTTGGCTTCTTTCTGCGCGAGCGCGCAAGATTCCTGGCAAACGCAAGGAGTGGTGGAAGGTAATCTTCCTGCAAGCTGGCAGGCCTTAAAAGCGCAAATGCGCTACCCGGACTCCTGGTTATCCGGGAACTTTCACAACTTCTCGCAGTGGCAAAAACAGAGCCGCCAGCATTTTCGCTCTGCCCTGCTTACGCCAGACGCCACTAAACCCTTTGCCCCACAATCGATAACCAAAGAGGATCGTGGCACTTATTTTGCCGAAAAACTGGCGCTTAACATTACGGATGATAACCGTGTATCGGCACTGCTGCTGATGCCTAAATCACCCGGCCCACATCCTGCTATCGTGCTGTTACACGATCACGGTTCAAAATTTGACATCGGCAAAGAGAAGCTGATTCGCCCCTGGGGTGACAACGAAAAACTGGCCAGTGCTCAGGCGTGGGCAGACAAATTTTTTAGCGGTAAGTTTATTGGCGATGAACTGGCCAGCCGTGGCTACGCTGTGATCGCAATCGACAGCCCAGGCTGGGGCGATCGTGGGCCGATGGTGTACGAACAACAGCAAGCGCTGGCAAGTAATTACTTTAATCTTGGCCGCTCACTGGCCGGCGAAGTGGCTTATGAAGATATGCGCACGGTGGATTTCATTGCCGCCCATGCGGGCGTGGACAAACAGCGTATCGGCGTCGTGGGATTCTCTATGGGGGGATTTCGCGCCTGGCAACTGGCAGCGTTAAGCGACAAAGTCGCGGCGACGGCCGTGATTTCGTGGTTTGGTACTTATAACGGCCTGATGCAACCCGGTAACAATGTGCTGAGAGGCCAGTCCGCTTTTTACATGCTGCATCCCGGCATGCCTGCCAGAATGGATATTCCCGATATTGCCAGTATCGCCGCGCCGAAACCCATGCTGATTTTCAGCGGTGGCAAAGACAAACTTTTCCCGCCGGAAGCGGTACAGGAGGCGTTTGATAAAGTGCATAAGGTCTGGTCATCGCAACATGCCGACGACAAACTGCTCACTAAAAGCTGGCCAGCGCTGGGCCATGTTTTTTATCAGGAACAACAGGCTGAGGTCTTTCCCTGGCTGGATAAATGGCTGAAGCCTTAAGGAGAGAGCCTTTCCCCTCCCATAATGGGAGGGGAAAAGGTTATTTGGCGTTGCGCAGCACTTGCAGGCAATGTTTCAGCGCATTATCAAGCGGGGCTTCAATGCGCAGTGTCTCGCCAGTATGCGGATGGGTGAACTTAAGCGCAGCCGCATGCAGGAACAGGCGCGAAAGCCCCGTGGACGCCAGTTGTTTGTCGAACTCGCGATCGCCATAGCGATCGTCAAACGCAATCGGGTGGCCGGCATGTTGTGTATGAACACGAATCTGGTGCGTGCGACCGGTGACCGGGCTGCAACGAACCAGCGTAGAGAATTCATAACGTTCTTCCACTTTAAAGCGGGTTTCGGAAGGTTTGCCTTCGCTGTTCACGCGCACAATGCGCTCACCGCTTTGCAGAATATTTTTTAGCAGAGGCGCCTGTACAACCTTCACGTGGGACTGCCACTGGCCACGCACCAGTGCCAGATAATCTTTCTGCATATCTTTGCCGCGCAGTTGCTCATGCAGCGAACGCAGCGCAGAACGTTTTTTTGCCACCAGCAACACGCCGGAGGTATCGCGATCGAGACGATGAACCAGTTCAAGGAAACGCGCTTCCGGGCGTAACGCGCGTAAGCCTTCGATCACGCCAAAGCTCAAACCGCTGCCGCCATGGACCGCCGTACCTGAAGGTTTATTCAGTACCAGAATATGGTCGTCTTCATAAAGAATGACGTCGGTTAACTGGGCGACTTTTTGCAGATGTGGCGATACCGCTTCTTCTTCTCTTTCCGCAACGCGCACAGGCGGAATACGGACTTCATCGCCGGCTTCCAGCTTATATTCCGGTTTAATTCGTTTTTTGTTCACCCGTACTTCGCCTTTACGCAAAATACGGTAGATCATGCTTTTCGGCACACCTTTCAGCTGGGTGCGCAAAAAGTTATCGATGCGTTGCCCTGCTTCGTCAGCAGAAATAGCAACAAATTTTACGGATGGTGTCTCAGTTTTCATGGGAGGCGATTCTAAATAGGCTGCATGATTAGCGCCACTCATTTTTATATGCTTATATTTACTTCTGAGCCTGGCTTGCCGCTTTTTGCACAGTTGATTCGACGGTTATTAAACCGATCTCGGGTCAAAGGTGAAAAAACTGTGAGTAACCGGGTGATAAATGGTAAAAGTCAGCTTGCTATAACAGGGTTCGCAAGGAATAATGTTGCCGTTTTCCGTGTTGAATTTTGCTAAAACAAGTAAATGAGCGGAATGACCAGTTTTGCCTGTCCGATCATACACGCAGCAATGGCGTAAGACGTATTGAACTTTCAGGCAGTTAGCGGGCTGCGGGTTGCAGTCCTTACCGGTAGATGGAATCTTCTCTGGAGAGTTTTTCCCAGGCTGTTCCCCTGATAATTGCGCTGTTTTTTCCACAGGAAATACAGGCAGCCGACACACTGCGCCTCTTAAGCGACCGACAACCGTGAGGTTGGCGACGTGAATAGTCACGAGGCCATCGGTTCTCCCCCGGAAAGGCGTCATCATGCCCGCAGCTTAGTCGTCAATGTAAGAATAATGAGTAAGTTACGATGAAAAGAATGTTAATCAACGCAACTCAGCAGGAAGAGTTGCGCGTCGCCCTTGTTGATGGGCAGCGCCTGTACGACCTGGATATCGAAAGCCCGGGCCACGAACAGAAAAAAGCGAACATCTACAAAGGTAAAATCACCCGTATCGAACCGAGCCTTGAAGCCGCATTTGTTGATTACGGCGCTGAACGTCACGGTTTCCTCCCCCTCAAAGAAATCGCCCGCGAATACTTCCCTGCCAATTACAACGCGCACGGCCGCCCGAACATCAAGGATGTGCTGCGTGAAGGTCAGGAAGTGATTGTCCAAATTGATAAAGAAGAACGTGGCAACAAAGGTGCCGCGCTGACGACTTTTATCAGCCTCGCAGGCAGTTACCTGGTATTGATGCCAAATAATCCGCGCGCGGGCGGCATCTCTCGTCGCATCGAAGGCGACGACCGCACCGAGTTAAAAGAAGCCCTGTCCAGCCTGGAACTTCCGGACGGGATGGGACTGATCGTGCGCACCGCCGGCGTGGGTAAATCCGCCGAAGCGTTGCAATGGGATTTAAGCTTCCGCCTGAAACACTGGGAAGCGATCCAAAAAGCGGCCGACAGCCGTCCTGCACCTTTCCTGATCCATCAGGAAAGCAACGTTATTGTGCGTGCGTTCCGCGATTACCTGCGTCAGGATATTGGCGAAATTCTGATTGATAACCCTAAAGTGCTTGAGCTGGCCCGCCAGCATATCTCTGCGCTGGGTCGTCCAGATTTCAGCAGCAAAATCAAACTGTACACCGGTGAAATTCCGCTGTTCAGCCACTACCAAATCGAGTCGCAGATTGAATCTGCCTTCCAGCGTGAAGTGCGCCTGCCGTCCGGCGGCTCTATCGTCATTGACTCTACCGAAGCGCTGACCGCCATCGATATCAACTCCGCCCGTGCAACCCGTGGTGGCGACATTGAAGAAACGGCGTTCAACACCAACCTTGAAGCGGCGGATGAAATCGCCCGTCAGTTGCGCCTTCGCGACCTTGGCGGCCTGATTGTTATCGACTTTATCGATATGACCCCGGTACGCCATCAGCGCGCGGTTGAAAATCGTCTACGCGAAGCGGTACGCCAGGATCGTGCGCGTATCCAGATTAGCCATATTTCCCGCTTCGGCCTGCTCGAAATGTCGCGCCAGCGTCTGAGTCCGTCGCTTGGCGAGTCCAGCCATCACGTGTGCCCGCGCTGTAGCGGTACCGGTACTATCCGTGATAACGAATCGCTCTCTCTCTCTATCCTGCGTTTGATCGAAGAAGAAGCGCTGAAAGAGAACACGCAGGAAGTCCACGCGATTGTTCCGGTACAGGTCGCTTCTTACCTGTTGAACGAAAAACGCGCCGCCGTTAGCGCCATCGAAGCTCGTCAGGGCGGTGTTCGCTGTGTGATCGTCCCGAACGATCAGATGGAAACCCCGCACTACTCCGTGCTGCGTGTCCGTAAAGGCGAAGAGACGCCAACCCTGAGCTATTTGCTGCCGAAACTGCATGAAGAAGCGATGGCCCTGCCATCCGAAGAAGACGTTGCCGAACGTAAACGTCCGGAGCAGCCCGCTCTCGCCACCTTCGTGATGCCGGATGTCCCACCGGTTCCGCAAGCTCCGGCAACGGCCCCCGCAGCAAAAGCCCAGCCAGAAGTCGCCGCGACTGCCCCTGCTGCACCGGGTCTGGTAAGCCGTTTCTTCTCTGCACTGAAAGGCCTGTTTGCCGGTGAAGCAACGCCTGCCCCGGTTGAAGTGAAAGAAGAAGAGAAGAAAGCTGAAAGACAAGATCGTCAGCAAGACCGTCGGAAATCACGCCAGGGCAACCGTCGCGATCGTAATGAGCGCCGTGATAGCCGCAGTGAAGGCAACGAAGCGCGCGAAGGCCGTGAAAACCGCGAGGGTCGCGAAGAGAATCGCCGCAACCGTCGTGAAAAACCACAGCAGAATGCGGAAACCCGTGAAATTCGTCAGCCGGTAGCGGCAGAAGAGTCCGATAAAGCTAAAACCCGTGACGATCAGCAGCCGCGTCGCGAGCGCACTCGCCGCCGCAATGACGATAAGCGTCAGGCACAGCAGGAAGTGAAGGAACTGAACCGTGAAGAACTGCCTGCTCAGGAAACGGAACAGGAAGAGCGTGTACAGGTTATGCCACGCCGTAAGCAGCGCCAATTGAGCCAGAAAGTTCGTATCGGTGAAGCGCCTGCAGAGCAGGTCGAAGAAACCGCAGTACCGGAAGCATCAGCGCCGCGTACAGAAGTGGCGAAGGTTGATCTGCCTGCCGTTGTGGATAATGCCCCTCAGCAGGAGCAGGATGATAACGGTGAAGCACGCGACAACACCATGCCGCGTCGCTCACGTCGTTCTCCGCGTCACTTGCGTGTGAGCGGCCAGCGTCGTCGTCGCTATCGTGATGAGCGTTATCCGCTGCAGTCTGCCATGCCGCTGACCGTGGCCTGTGCTTCACCAGAAATGGCGTCAGGTAAAGTGTGGATTACTTATCCGGTTGTGCGCCCACAGGACGAGCAACAGGTTCAGGATAGCGACATCGAGCAAAACGCCGTTGCCAGTCAGGATGTTGCGCCAGCCATTGCCGAAGCACAATTGCTTGCCAGCCAGCCGGCAGAAGTCGTTGAAGCCCCTGCAGAGACCGCTGACCCTGCCGAACCGGTAGTAGTTGAACCGCACACTCCGGTTGCTGCGCCAGAACCGGTTGCTGTTGAAACCACGCATCCGGAAGTGATTGAAGCGTCTGTTGATCAACAGCCGCAATTGATCGCGGAAGAAGATCGCACCGTTGCGGAAAACGCGAAAGACGTGGCTGAAGAAGTCCAGCCAGCCGCGGAGCCCGAGGCAGTTATTGCACCGGTAACGGCAGGTGAAAACTCAGCCGTACAAGAAACTCAGGAAGAAGAAGCGCAGGAAAATGTTTCCACGCAGGTTAGCGCCGAACCGATGGCTCGTAAAATCGCCACCGCGCCAATGACCAAAGCACCGGCACCTGCCTATGTACCGGAAGCACCGCGTCATAGCGACTGGGTTCGCCCGGACTTCTCCTTCAGCGGTAAAGGCGCTGCGGGCGGCCATAGCGCCACTCACGCCGCAACTGCACCGGCGACAAAACCACACCCTGTAGAGTGATCTGACCGAGTGTAAAAGCCGACCTCCGGGTCGGCTTTTTTATGCCTGCCGCACCGGCTGGCGCATACCGCCAAGGCCGGGCATTACTTCGCGCATCAGTTGTAAAAACTTACGCAACCGTGCGGGATAATAACGCGCCCACGGGTAGACAAGATGAACCGGTAACGGCGCGATCTGCCACTCTGGCAGCAACTCCACCAGCTTACCTTCTCTGATCGCATCTTCTACCGCCCAACTGGATATAACCGCCAGGCCAAGGCCACTCAGTGCCGTGTTGCGCGCCGCATAAAGGCTGTCGGTATACAGCCGCGGCGAAATCGCCACCTGCTCTACCTCACCGTTCTGAGGATGGGTGAGCTGAATTTCATGCTGGTAAAAAGTGCTTAATGCAATCCATGGCAGAACGGAAAGTTGCTGGGGGGTATGAATTGCGGGGAAGCGCGCCAGCAACGCAGGCGAGGCAACCAGACTGCGAGGAACTTCTGCCAGTAGCACGGAAACCGTTGCCGGATCGACCTCCGCTCCAACGCGGATTGCGCAGTCGATATTCGCACTGAGAAAATCGACATTCTTATCGTTCAGCATCCATTCGACAGAAAGTTGCGGATGACGCTCAAGAAAATCGGTTAGCGGCCCCAGTAATTGCTCCTGACCGAAGGCATGCGGTGCACGCACCCGCAATGTGCCCACTGGTTCATCATCCGACTGGCTTAATTCATCCTCCAGCGCAACCCAGGCGTCGGCCACGCGTTTCGCATGCTGATAACAACGCTCGCCATCATCGGTCAGCTTCATTGCATGGGTACTGCGCAACAGCAGTTTTACGCCGAGCAGTGTCTCTAGCGACTGCAAACGGCGACTTACCGTGGCCTGCGTAGTGTCAAGTTGCCGTGCTGCAGCAGATAACGACCCCGCTTCAACGATACGGATCAATGTCCGCATCAGATCTACCCTGTCTATACGCTCCTGGCGCTTCATAACATTAATACCTATACGTTACACGTATAACCGTTTTACCACTCCGCTGGCTACCGCGCTATGCCGGCTTAAGCAAAAATGTCTCCACACCGTAGTTGAACTACGTAACAGTTAACTCAAAACCTTTCGGGGACACCGCGTATGAACCGTCATTCTTTATCAGCAGATGTTGTTGGCTGGGTCATTTTTGCCCTCGCGCTCGGCGCTGGAACCAGCGTCGCCGCTATTTATTATTCGCAGCCGCTGTTGCCCCTGATGGGCAGTGACCTGCACCTTACTGTTAACGGCATGGGGCTGGTGCCCACACTGACTCAGGCAGGCTACGCGCTGGGGATTTTATTCCTGCTGCCGCTTGGCGACCGCCACGATCGTCGTAAATTGATCCTGCTGAAAAGCGCCGCTCTGGCATTGCTCCTGCTGGCGTGCAGCCTTGCCAGCCACCTTCCCTCTCTACTGGTGATCAGCCTGTTGCTGGGCATGGCCGCGACGATGGCGCAGGATATTGTTCCGGCTGCCGCCATCCTGGCGCCGGAGGGTAAACAGGGGAAAATGGTCGGCACAGTGATGACCGGTCTGCTGTTAGGCATTCTTCTTTCGCGCACCGTCAGTGGCTTTGTGGGTGCGGCATTCGGCTGGCGGGTAATGTATCAAATGGCTGCGATCAGTATTGCTCTGGTCGGCGTGCTGCTGTGGTCGGTGTTACCGCGTTTTGCCACTCACTCTACGTTGAGCTACCCGGCGCTGATGAAGTCAATGGCGCACCTGTGGCAGCGTTACCCGGCATTACGTCGCGCCGCGATGGCACAGGGCTTCTTATCCGTCGCGTTTAGTGCGTTCTGGTCTACGCTGGCATTGATGTTGTTGGAAAAATATCACCTGGGCAGCGCCGTTGCAGGGACATTTGGCATCGCAGGTGCGACCGGTGCACTTGCCGCGCCGCTGGCGGGAGGACTGGCAGACAAAGTCGGCGCAGAGAAAGTTACACAACTTGGCGCCGGCCTGGTAGCCGTCTCTTTTGCGCTGATGTTCCTGCTGCCGGTATTAACGCCGCACGGCCAGTTGGCGCTGATCGCGCTCTCTGCGGTGGGTTTCGATCTTGGGTTGCAATCCAGCCTGGTGGCACATCAGAACCTGGTATACGGCCTGGAGCCACAAGCACGTGGTCGCCTGAATGCACTGCTGTTTACCGGGGTGTTTATAGGTATGGCCGCCGGTTCGGCGCTTGGCAGTAAAATCTACTCTGTTGCCTCATGGCAAGGTGTGGTGGTGCTGGCAACCGTTACCGGGGTAATTGCACTGCTGATCCGTCTGTTTGATGCGCGTGAGACAGCGCAAGCCGTACAAAAAGCGTGAGATAAAAAAAAGCCCGCTCCGGGGTGATGGAGCGGGCATACCGAACATGCCCCAGTTTCAAGACATGCTCAAAATGAAAACATTACTTATTCATCTGGAACAACGACATGCCTTGCATATCACTGAACGCTTTGTACGACGCCTGCAGCGCAGCCTGTTGCATAGTGTAAGACGAAATCACTGAGTTCCAGTCCACGTTAATCAAATCGCTTTTCTGCTGATCCAACGCAACAGCACGGTCATCACCCAGCGCATCCAGTGTGTCCAGCTCATTCAACTGCGTACCTAATTCTGCACGCACGGTCGAGACGTTATTCAGCGAGTTCCCCAAACCACGGCTGGTCTTATCAACCACGGCCTGCGCCGCCGCTTTCGCTGTCTCATCACCCGCAACCGGCGTTTTCAGTGCCGTGATCGCAGTGTCGAGCATCTTAAACAGGTCGGTCTCAGATGTGCCCGGCACGCCCGTCACCGGGTCGTTCGGTTCCGGAGTGGCATTACTGGTAATGTGATTAAAGATCTCATTACCCGTGTGGGCAATGACCATAGTACGGGACGCATCAACCTGCTGAGAGATGGCTTGCGAACCGCCGCTATAGGTGCCAGTGGAATCATACGGTGCCGTTGCTGTTTTATAACCGCCAAAAATATAGCGACCGTTACCATCGGTACTGTTCGCCAGGTTCAGCAATTGATCGCGATACCCTTGCAGTTCTGTTGCCAGCGAGGCACGGTCATCATCACTCAGCGCGCCGCTGCCCGCTTTCACGATGGTGGACTGCGCACCCTGAACGGCGAGCGTCACTTGCGACAGTACGCTCTCTTCCAGCGACACTTTCTGTACGGCAAAAGTACGGGCTGTGGCGTACTGGCTGTTTTGCGCCTCCGCCTGCGAAATAACGACCGCTTGTGAAGCGGCAACCGGATCGTCAGATGGGCGATTCACTTTCTGCCCGGTGGCCATTTGCTCACCATAATCAAGCCATTTACTCTGCGCGTTAGTCACACCGCGCATGTTTTGCTCGTACATCATTTGAGTACTGATACGCATCACTCACCCCTTACTTAGCGAATTTCCAGCAGCGCATTAAAGAGCGTGCTTGCGGTCTGCAGAACCTGGGCGTTCGCCAGATAATATTGCTGATAACGCTGCAGGTTGCCGTACTCTTCATCGAGGTTAACCCCGGAGATCGACTGCTGCTGCTTGGTCAGCTGCGTTACCACGTTCGTCTGCGTGGTGCTGCTGGTTTTGAGCGTAGAGGTTCTGTTACCCACATCGCTCACCAGGGTGGCATACGCATCGTTAAAGGTCTTGTTGCCGCCGACTTTCTTGGCGCTTTGCAGATCCAATAGCGCCTGACCGTTACGGTTGTCGCTTGCGCCATCGCCGGAAACAGAGGCCAGCGCAATTTTCGACTCATCCGTCACTGCAACGCTCATGTTCACAATCGCGTTGCTGACAGGCTTCACGGTAAAGCTGTCGTTGGCGTTTGCTGTTCCGCCTACGGCCACTTTCAGACCGTCAAAATTCAGCGAACCATCCGTTGAATCCGGTGTGACGGTGAACGACGTATTGTTAGACAAACGCGTCACGTTCCAGTTAGTGCCGTCGTAAGCCACTTTGTAGTCTGTCGCCTGTACAGCGGTGCTGTCAGTGACGCTTGGGTTTAACGTGGCGTTACCAGTGTTTTTTGAATTACTTAACGCAGACGGGCTACCAATGTTAAAGAAGTCTGTGCCCTGTACGCCATCAGCGTCAAAACCCTGGGTGTGCTGTTTGTTAAACGCATCCGCAAAGGACAACGCCAGCTGCCCCAGAGTGTTGCGCGTCTGATCCAGATCCTGTGAACGGAACGTCAACAGTCCACCCAGCGAGCCGGTGGTGATCATTTTTTCCGGGATTTCAATATTCCCGGCGGTGTTATCGACATACGCCACCGTGGTGCGGGACGGGTCAGCGCTGGACGAGACAGCTGCCAGCTGACGCGAAGTACTGCCCTGCACGAGGGTGTAGCCGTTCGCCACAGTCACGTTATAGGTGTTACCGTCCTGAACGCTGACTTCAACACCAACAATTTTGTTGAGTTCGCTGACCAACTGGTCACGCTGATCGAGCAGATCGTTCGGCGACGCGCCTGCACCCACACCGGTCAGACGAGAAATCTGATCGTTAAGGCTGGCAATCTGTTTGGTGTAGTTGTTAATTTGATCAACGCTGGAACTGATAGACAGGTTCACCTGTTTATCCTGGTCGCGCAGATACTGGTCAGCGACTTTAAACTGGTTTACCAGCCCATCGGCTTTACCCAACAATGCCTGACGGGAGGCCGGATCAGACGCGTTGCTCACCAGAGTTTGCATGCTGGAGAAGAAACCCTGCAGGCTACTGGAAAGCGAGTTAGTGGTATCCGACAGCACATCGTCAATTTTCGACATCTGCTGGTAACGCGTGGTCAAACCGCTGTTCTGGTTTTCTGCCGCACGCAGCTGGTTGGTAATAAAGGCATCGTACTCACGCTGAACGCCGGCGACATAGACACCATTTCCAACCCAGCCGCCAGCACCTAATGTGCTGTTCGCGGAAGAAAGCACCGTCGTCTGACGGGTATATCCAGCCACGTTGTAGCTGGAAATGTTGTTACTCGCGGTATTAAGCGCAGCCTGGGCTGCGGCGAGCCCACTCATGGCGCTATTAATCAAACTGGACATGGAGGTTCCTTATACACTTTCAGACATGAGTCCTGTTGATAATTATCGGCAACCCAGGGTGAAACTTGAGAAATTTCAGAATAGATTTTCGATGTCACTGTTGTAGGCTTTGCTCACCTTCTCACCCATCGATTTCAGCTGCTGGATCATGCTTGTCAGCTTACGTGCGTAGTTAGGATCGGTTGCATAACCCGCGTTTTGCAGCGCTTGTGCGCCCTGCTCTGCCGTCGCTGCTGTGGTGACTGCCGCATAACGTTTGTTGCGCGTCAGCATACCGACATAGTCGGACAAGGCCTCCAGATACGAGCTGTAAACACGGAATTTGGCTTTCACTTTTACTGCCTCGCCATTTTCATATTCCGTGGTGGTGATTTCCGTGGTCGGGCCTTTCCACCCGGAAGTGGCCTTAACGCCGAAAATGTTATAGCTCGGCTGGCCGTTTTCGCGCGGGATCTGTCGCTGGCCCCAGCCCGATTCCAGTGCCGCTTGCGCCAGAATCAAGTGATGTGGAACACCACTTTGCTGGCTGGCAAGACGCGCTGGCAGCGAAAGCTGAGCCAGGAAGTCTTTGCTGTCGCCGCTTAACGGTTCGTCGTTATCTTCCGGCGCTTTCGGCATCGCTTTACGCACCAGTTGCGTCAGCGCCTGATTCTGATAAGAGGTGACCGTTTCCAGCGGGAACTTCATTGGCACCTGCTGCATTTGATCGGCAGGCTCCACCGGCGCCTGATCGCCAGCCATTTGTTTAACCATCATATCCGCCAGCCCCAGCCCCTTGCCTGCGGTCATCTGCTGGGCAATTTGCTGGTCATACATGCTGGTGTACAGCCGGGTTGAATCGCTACTGAAAATACCGTCTTTCGGCAGGGCTTCACGCATGCTTTTCAGCATCATTTGCACGAACATGCCTTCCACCTGGCGGGCAACAGGGCGCAGGTTTGCCTGCGGATCCTGTCCTGCCTTCGATTTCAGTTCATTCAGTGATTGCGCGTCCCATGCCGCGCTGCTCATCAATCGGCTGTCGGTCAACATTAGATGATCTCCAGTTTCGCACGCAGGCAACCTGCGGTTTGCATGGACTGCAGAATGGACATCAGTTCCATCGGCGAGGCGCCCAGCGCATTAAGTGCGCGAACCACGCTGTTCAGGTTGGCACTGGAGCGTACGCTTTGCAGCGAACCGCCACTCTGGCGCAAATCGATTTGAGTCTGCGGAGTAACCACCGTCTGGCCGCCGCCGAAGGGGGTATTCGGCTGGCTGACGTTAGCCTGCTGATTAACCGTTACCGAGAGATTACCCTGCGCAACGGCACAGTTATCCAGCGCCACTTCGCGGTTCATGACCACTGAGCCGGTACGCGAGTTGATGATTACTTTCGCATCCTGCTGCGTGGTGCCGACTTCCATATTCTGAATATCGGCCAGCAGACGCACCTGCGATGTTCCGCCGCTGGACGTGCGAATTTGTACAGTACGGGCGTCCAGCGCGGTTGCGCTACCGTAACCGCGGCTGCGGTTGATGGTATCGGCAATCTGCTGCGCCATGGTGAAGTCTTCCTGGTTCAGTTGCAGGTTAATGGTGTTGCTATTGCCAAACTGTGTTGGCAGTTCACGTTCAATCACCGCGCCACCGGTGATACGACCACCGTTCAGCTGGTTCACCTGCACACTGCTACCACCGGCAGAAGCCCCTGCGCCCCCGACCAGGATGTTACCCTGTGCCAGGGCATAAACCTGACTGTCCACGCCCTTCAGCGGGGTCATCAGCAGCGTCCCGCCGCGCAGACTTTTGGCGTTACCCATGGAAGAGACCACCACATCGATGGTCTGACCCTGACGGGCAAAGGCCGGGAACTGCGCCGTTACCATTACCGCTGCCACGTTTTTCAGCTGCATGTTGGTGCCAGTGGGGACGGTGATCCCCATCTGCGACAGCATGTTATTCAGCGTCTGCGTGGTAAACGGCGTTTGGGTAGTCTGGTCACCCGTGCCGTCGAGGCCGACGACAAGACCATAGCCAATTAAAGAGTTCTCTCGTACGCCCTGTACGCTGGTGAGGTCCCGGATGCGGTCAGCCTGGGCGACAGTCGCCACCAGTACCAACGCAATTCCAGCCAGATATCTAAACATAATTCACCCCGGTTACATCGGCGATAAGTTGAGGAAGAAACGTTGCAGCCAGCCCATGGTCTGCGCTTCGTTAATGTAGCCATTGCCAACATATTCAATGCGCGCATCAGCCACTTGCGTAGACTGAACCGTGTTGCTGCCGCTGATGGTGCGTGGGTTCACGACACCGGAGAAGCGGATGAATTCAGTGCCCTGGTTAATGGCGATCTGTTTTTCACCCACTACATGTAAGTTGCCATTGATCAGCACCTGATCGACCGTAACGGTCAGCGTGCCGCTAAAGGTGTTGCTGGCGTTTGCGCCACCTTTGCCTTCAAACGAATTGCTGCCGGAAGTGCTCAGGTCAGCACGTGCATTGCCAAACAGGCCTTCGAGATAGCGCGGCGTGGTATCAATACCAAAGCTGGATTTCCCATCGCGGCTGGCATTCGCCGACGAGCTTTTACTGGCGCTGACGTTTTCCTGCAGCGTAATGGTCAGCATATCGCCAACGTTACGCGGACGGCGGTCTTCAAACAGTGGCTGATAGCCATAGTTGATCGGCTGCGCGGTCTGATAAATCGAGCCATTCACTACAGGCACCGGACCCGGAATCGGCTGAGCGGAGGTCGCCCCTTCTACTAACGGCTTGGACGGAACCCAGGCACACCCACTGAGGGTTAATGCCAGTAAAGCCATAATCGGATAGCTGCGCGCGGCGTATTTTTGCATTGCATTCATCTTCGAAATCAGGGTTCCGGTGCGGCGGATACCGCACCGGATAACGCCTTAGAGTTGCGTCAGTTTTTGCAGCATCTGGTCGGTCGTCGATACTGCTTTACTGTTAATTTCGTAAGCGCGCTGAACCTGGATCATGTTTACCAGTTCTTCGGCAACGTTTACGTTTGAGGTTTCCACATACCCCTGGTACAGCAGACCCGCACCATTCAGTCCCGGCGTGGTGGAGTTTGGCGCGCCAGACGACTGGGTTTCGGTGTACAGGTTCTCACCGATACTTTCCAGACCGGTGTCATTCATAAAGGTGGTCAGGTTTAACTGGCCAACCTGCACCGGCGCGGCCGATCCTTGCTGGGTCACGCTAACCACACCGTCGCGGCCAATCGTGATGCTCAGGGTGTTCGCCGGAATGGTGATAGCAGGCTGAACCTGAAAACCACCCGCCGTGACTAACTGGCCATTCTGGTCAACCTGGAAGGAACCATCGCGGGTATACGCGGCGGTGCCGTCGGGCAGCTGAACTTCAAAGAAGCCCTGGCCTTTAATCGCAACATCTTTACTGTTGTTGGTCTGAGACAGGTTACCCTGGCTGTGCAGGCGTTCGGTCGCAACCGGACGAACACCGGTACCGATCTGCAAGCCGGAAGGCAGCACAGTCTGTTCAGAAGATTGTGCACCCGGTTGACGAATCGTCTGGTACATCAAATCTTCAAATACCGCACGCTGACGCTTAAAACCATTGGTACTGACGTTCGCCAGGTTGTTGGCGATAACGTCCATATTGGTTTGCTGGGCGTCGAGGCCGGTTTTCGCGATCCATAATGAACTGATCATAAGTAGTCCTGTTTATTAACCCAGTGACAGCAACTGATTAGCGCGCTGCGCGTTCTCATCGACGCTGCTGATAACTTTCATCTGCATTTCGAAACGACGCGAGCTGGCAATCATGTCGGTCATGGACTGAACGGGCTTAACGTTACTGCCCTCCAGAACGCCCGACATCACACGGATTGACGGATCGGCCTGCAATGCCGTGCCGCGCGTTGCCTGTGCCGCCTGGCTAAGACGGAACAAACCGTCATCGCCACGCACCACTTCTTTACCATCTGCTTTCACCAGTTTCAGCTTGCCAACAGGCGAAATGGTGTTAGCCGCATCGCCTGGGTTGAGTGCAGAAATGGTCCCGTCGGCAGCGATGGTGATTTGCGAGCCTTCTGGTACAGAAATCGGACCCGCTTCACCAATCACCGGATGGCCCTGAATGGTCAACTGCCCGGTGGGGCTGACCTGGATACTCCCGTTACGGGTGTACCCTTCGGAACCGTCTGCCGTTTGTACTGCCAGCCAACCGTCCTGCTGCAACGCCACATCCAGCGGGCGTGAGGTGTAATCCAGCTGACCTGGCGTCATATCAGCGCCTGGCGTGGAGTCCACCACCAGCGTACGCGTTGGCAGTGAAAGTCCTTCGACCGGCACCGCGCGCATCGCGTTAAGCTGCGCACGGAAGCCCGGTGTTGATGCGTTCGCGAGGTTGCTGGCAGTGACAGCCTGCTGATTCAGCGTCTGGCTGGCGGCGCCCATCGCGGTGTATATTGCGTGATCCATTAAGCCATCCCGTCAGATGATTAACGCAGGTTAACCAGCGTGTTAAGGATCTGATCCTGGGTTTTGATCGTCTGCGCGTTCGACTGGTAGTTACGCTGCGCAACGATCATGTTGACCAGTTCTTTACTCAGATCCACGTTAGAAGCTTCGAGTGCACCGTTGGTCAGTGAACCAAAGTTCCCTGTACCCGCAGTACCTAACAGCGCAACACCGGAAGAAGACGTGGCAGACCACACGTTGTCCCCTTCAGATTGCAGACCTTCTGAGTTGGCGAAGTTCGCCAGCACGATCTGGCCCAGCACCTGCTTCTGTTCGTTGGAGTAGTTACCAACAACCGTACCGTCGTCGTTAATCTGGTAGCTTACCAGGTCGCCCGGCTTGTAACCGTTCTGCGTGGTCGCCACGATGTTGTTGGAACCGGTGTTCTGCTGCATGGAGTTCAGGAAACTCAGCGAGAAGGTCGCCGGGGTCGCGCCATTGATAGTACCGGTAGTGATATTCGCGCTGGTGCCACCGGTCAGTTTACCGTTGGTATCAAACGTCATGGTGGTCGCCAGCGTTGCGGTGCTGCCAGATACGCTGCTGTCCTGGGTGTAAACGTCCCAGGTGTTGGCCGTTGAGCTTTTCACAAAGTAAACGTTCATGTCATGGGCATTACCCTGACTGTCGTATACGGTGACAGAGCCCTTTTTGTTGTAGCTGTCGGCGTTGGTCGGGTCGAACGTGGCGATGCTCGGCGTCTTGTCTGTGGAGTTCAGGTTGATCTGCATCGTTGCTGTGGTGGTGGTTTTCGCCGCCATCAGCGTGTTCGGAATGGTGATCGCCGTTGGGTTAGCACCGGTCTGAATAGTCGGCGGCGTGCCGGTCGCCGGGTAACCGGTAACCTGCATACCCTGCATGTTCACCAGGTTGCGATCCTCATCCAGTTTAAACTGGCCGTTACGGCTGTAAAACACAGAACCGTTGCTGTCGACCACGCGGAAGAAACCATTCCCGCTGAGTGCCACGTCGAGACCACGACCGGTGTTGGTCGTTGTACCGTCGCTAAAGTCCTGGGTAATACCCGCAACCTTAACACCCAGGCCCACTTTAGAACCGGCGAACATATCAGCGAAGGACGCAGTTCCGGATTTAAAGCCATAAGTGGCGGAGTTGGCAATGTTGTTACCAATGACATCGAGGTTGGTGGCCGCAGCATTCAGGCCGCTGACCGCTTGTGAAAAGGCCATGACTTACTCCTGATAAGTGTTAAGGCTTTAAATAATCTGTCGTACTTCGTCGAGGGTGGTCGTACCGTAGGTACCCAAATCTAACGTGTTCCCGTTGCTATTACGGGTCACACCTTGCACCAGCGCAAACTGCAGCGGTTGAGCAACCAACTGTGTCGAGCCAGTGCTGGCAGCGATAGAGACTTTATAAGAGCCATCCGGCGCTGTTGTTCCATCAGAAAGCTTGCCGTCCCAACTGAAGGTGTGGACGCCCGCTTTCAGCGCGCCGATATCAATGGTGCGCACTACGGTGCCGTCAGAACTGGTCACGGTAGCGGTTACCTTTTCGGCGGCCTGAGTCAGTTCAACGCCAAACGGCGTCGAGGTTTCTTTACCCACCAGAATGGTCTGCCCCGGGATCATCACGCCATGGCCGATCAGGTTGGTTGCCTGCAACGACTGGCTGTTGTCGATCTGGCCGGAAATAGAGCCCAGCGTGGTGTTCAGTTTTTCAATCCCGCTTACGGTACTGATCTGCGCAAGCTGCGTGGTCAGTTCGTTGTTCTGCAACGGGTTGGTCGGATCCTGGTTTTTCAACTGCGCGACCAGCAGCGTCAAAAAGCTGCTTTGCAGGTCAGACGCGCTATTTGTCCCGGTGGTGGTTGTCCCCGTTGTGGATGTGACGCCAGTGTTGGTCGGGTCATTCACTTTTACGGCGATAGTCATCTTGCGCGTCTCCTTTACTGGCCGAGGGTGAGCGTTTTGAGCATCATGCTCTTAACGGTATTGAGAACTTCAACGTTTGCCTGGTAGCTACGTGAGGCCGACATGGTGTTAACCATCTCACCCACCACATCCACGTTCGGCATTTTGACGTAGCCACTGGCATCGGCCAGCGGGTTACCCGGTTCGTAAACCAGTTTGTCCGGCGCCTTGCTCTCAACCACATCGGCCACTTTCACGCCGCCGGTTGCCTGACCTGGCGCGGCATCAACCTGGAAAACAACCTGCTTAGCACGGTAGGGTTGACCGTCCGGGCCGGTGACGCTATCGGCGTTCGCCAGGTTACTGGCTGCGACGTTCAGACGCTTGGACTGTGCGGTCAGCGCTGAGCCAGCGACATCAAAGATACTCAGTAAAGCCATGGATTAGTTCCCCCCTTGCAGAACGCTCATCATGCTTTTGATCTGCCCGCCCAGCACCGTTAACCCGGTCTGGTATTTCACGCTATTGTCAGCGAACTGAGTGCGTTCACGATCCATATCCACGGTGTTGCCATCCAACGAGGGCTGGTCCGGGATGCGGTACATCAGATCCATAGACGGCTGGGTCATTGCCTGCGCAGGAATGTGACGTGAAGAAGTCAGCGCCAACGAGACACCGCTTTCTTCAGCACGACCGCGCTCCATGACCTTTTTCAGTTCACTGGCAAAATCGACATCACGCGCCTGATACCCGGGGGTATCGGCGTTGGCAATGTTTGCCGCCAGAATTTCCTGGCGCTGGGCGCTCAGGTTCAGCGCTTCTTGCTGAAAACGTAGTGCGGCATCAAGTTTATCGAGCATGGCTCCCCCACTGATGACAGTTATTTAGCCAACAGCTTAAATCTCCTTACGCGCGCCTTATCGACGGAATAAGCGCAAAATGCGTCGCTATTTATTGCGTTGATAGATTTGCCCTGCGGTTAAAATCGCTCCATCACATCAACAGGCAGGAGTCTGCGATGAACACGTTTAAAAGCGGTTTGGCCGCGCTCTTACTGTTATTGAGCCCGCTTACGCAGGCCACCGACTTGCAGGCGCAGCTGACGTCTCTCTTTGCTCAACGTCTTGCTGGCTTTAGTGACGAGGTAGTGGTAAATATACGCACCCCACAGAATTTGTTGCCCACCTGTGATCGGCCAGAGCTGAGCGTGGTGGGAAATGCTAAACTGTGGGGGAATCTGAATGTCCTGGCGAATTGCGCGGGCGCAAAGCGCTATTTGCAGGTGGAAGTCCAGGCGACGGGTAACTATGTGGCGGCTGCGCAGGCCGTTGCGCGTGGCAGCACACTGCAGCCCGGCAGCGTCTCACTCGTACGCGGGCGACTCGACCAGTTACCGCCGAGAACCATGCTGGATATTACCCAGGCGCAGGATGCAGTAAGTTTGCGCGATCTCGCCCCCGGGCAACCGATACAGCTGTCGATGCTACGCCAGGCCTGGCGTATTAAAGCGGGTCAGCGGGTACAGGTTGTGGCCACAGGCGACGGCTTTAGTGTGAACGGCGAAGGGCAGGCGATGAACAATGCTGCGGTGGCGCAAAACGCCCGCGTACGCATGTCTTCGGGCCAGATTGTCAGCGGTGTGGTGAACGCTGATGGGAATATTCTGATTAACCTATAATCTTTTTAAAGAATTTACGTCGGCTGCCGATATATAAGCAACGACTAAAGATAGCGGGCCCCAAACGCCGGGGAACCTCAATGAGGACAACACTATGAGCATTGATCGGACATCGCCTCTCAAACCGGTAAGCACTGTACAACAGCGTGAAACCAGTGAAACCCAGACGCAAAAAACACGTCAGGAAAAAGCAGCGGCGACGAACAGCACCAATGTCACCATCAGCGGCGCACAAGCGAAACTGATGCAGGCTGATGCGAAAGACATCAATATGGAACGCGTTGAACAACTGAAAGCGCAGATCCGTAACGGTGAACTGAAGATGGACACCGGCAAAATCGCCGATGCCCTGATTGATGAAGCGAAGAGTTACTTGCAGGGTAAATAAACCGTATGAACCGACTGTCAGACATCCTTGATCAAATGACAGTTATCCTGAGCGCTCTGAAAGACGTGATGGATGCTGAGCAAAAACAGCTTTCCGTTGGCCATATTAATGGCAGCGCGTTGCAGCGTATCACGGAAGAAAAAAGCTCCCTGCTCGCAACCCTGGATTATCTTGAGCAACAACGCCGTTCGACGCAGAAAGCGCAACATAGCGCAAACGACGACATCGCCGATCGCTGGCAAATCATTACGCAGAAAACGCAGCATTTGCGCGATCTCAACCAGCACAATGGATGGCTGCTGGAAGGGCAAATTGAGCGCAATCAACAGGCGCTGGACGTGTTAAGGCCGCATCAGGAGCCTGGTCTTTACGGCGCGAATGGTTACACTTCGACCGCAAGCCGCGGCGGCAAGAAAATCTCCATCTGATCTTTTCTTCTTTTTTTAGCCAGGGGATCCGTCCCCTGGCTGACTTCCTGTTTACGCTGTCCGCCGAGTGAACTCTTTCACTTTGAAACCCAACGCAGCCAGCGTGGCGAAATACGCAATGATGCCCACCAGCACAACCGCCATCAGCCGCAGCAGACGATATAGCATCGTGCCTTGTGACCACTCAGGCATAACATGCAACATGCCGAGCAACGCAGCTGCCATTACCACCACCGCTATGACCAGTCGGATCAGGAAACGTGACCAGCCCGGTTGAGGGGTAAAAATTTTCTGTTTGCGCAGTTGCCAGTAGAGCAACCCGGCATTAAGACAAGCCGCAAGCCCAATCGACAGTGACAAACCTGCATGTTTTAGCGGACCAATAAACGCCAGGTTCATGACTTGCGTCAGTAACAAGGTGACGATGGCAATTTTTACCGGCGTTTTAATATCCTGACGCGAGTAGAAACCCGGCGCGAGCACTTTGACCACAATCAGCCCCATCAACCCTACGGAATAGGCGATCAAGGCCCGCTGCGTCATCAACGCATCATAGGCGGTGAATTTACCGTATTGAAACAGCGACACTGTCAGCGGTTTTGCCAACACGCCCAAGGCCACCGCGCTGGGCAACGCCAGTAGAAAACAGAGACGCAGCCCCCAGTCCATCAGGCGGCAGTACTCATCATGATTGCCGCTGGCAAAACTTTTCGACAGCGAAGGCAGCAGAATCGTCCCCAGTGCCACGCCAAGCACACCAGAAGGAAACTCCATCAGACGGTCGGCGTAGTACATCCACGATACGGATCCAGAAACCAGAAAAGAAGCGAAAATAGTATTGATGATCAAGGAAATCTGGCTGACAGAAACCCCTAAAATGGCTGGTCCCATCTGCTTAACCACCCGCATTGAGCCTGCGTCTTTGAAACTGATACGCGGTAGCACCAGCATGCCAATCTTTTTCAGGTGCGGCAGTTGGTAAACCAGTTGCAACACTCCACCCACAGTCACTGCCCACGCCAGCGCCAGCACCGGCGGATGGAAATAAGGCGCACCGAACAGGGCAAAACCAATCATGCTGATATTCAGAAATGTGGGCGCAAAGGCTGGAACCGAAAAACGGTTCCAGGTATTGAGGATTGCACCGGCCAGCGACGCCAGCGAGATCAGCAGAATATAAGGAAAGGTAATGCGCAGCAGCTGCGACGTCAGTGCGAATTTATCTGCGGTATCGGCAAACCCTGGAGCGGTGACAAGAATAACCCAGGGGGCCGCCAGCATCCCGGCAACGGTGACTACCGCCAGCGCCAGTGTCAACAAACCGGAAACATATGCAACAAAGACCTGCGTCGCGTCTTCACCTTGTTTACTTTTATATTCCGCAAGAATGGGAACAAATGCCTGCGAGAAGGCCCCTTCAGCGAAAATACGGCGTAACAGGTTTGGTAGTTTAAACGCCACAAAAAAGGCATCGGTTGCCATACCTGCGCCGAAAACCCGCGCCACAATGGCATCGCGCGCAAAACCCAGCACGCGGGAAAACATGGTCATGGAGCTGACAGCCGCCAGCGATTTTAATAGGTTCATTCTGGTTTCCATAAGACACAACGCCTGCATTGCAGGCGTTGGTGTACAGCGAAGCGCTTAGTCTACAGAGAAAAAGGCGAATTACTATCGTCAGATGTTACAGGCCGTTATTCACTCATCGCCTCGCGCCACAGCTTGTCGACTATACGCTGCGCCAGGATTGCCTGTTCACCGGATGTTTGCGGAACTGTCTGATTTTGCACGCATTCAATAAAGTGATGCGCGCAGCCGACGAAACCGCGCTGTTCCAGTGTGCTTTGCCAGCCCGCCACTGGACGTGCAATGACGCCCTGCCCGCGCTCTTCCCGCCATTCGCGCATATCCGTGATATCAAATAACCCACCGTCAGTGACCGACTGTACCCATTCCCTCTGGCTGCCTGCGCGGCGATGCATGCTGGTGGTGATCTGCAAATGGTCAATGCTGAAATGGTGCTCGGCATAGATCATGGCCCCTTCATCGTTGGTCAGTAGCGTGCCGCTTTTCAACAATGCCGGGCCGCCTGCCAGCCACAAGGCGGTGTCCACAACATGCAGATAATCATCCAGCAGGGTGAAGCGTAAATCATGCGGGCCAACGCTGTCCGCCCGGTGTTTATCCATGCGTAGCGAGGTGGCCTGCGGAATATGCTGTTTCAGTTCCTGGTACAAGGGTGAAAAACGGCGGTTAAAACCGACCATTAAAGTCAGTTTCTTACGTGCGGCAAGTTCAATTAAACGCTCTGCATCTTGCAGATTTTCAGCCAGTGGTTTATCGACGCAGACATGCATGCCAAGGTTAAGTAACTCACTGACTACCGCATAATGCGACGCCGTTGACGTATGAACGAAGACCGCATCGCACTGCGCCGCCAGGCTTGCCAGCGAGTCAGCATAAGGAATGCGCCAGGTTGCACACACACGCTCTGCCTTTTCCCGGGTCGGCGACCAGGCGGCCGCCAGCGTCCACGACGTTGCCGCGCCTAATACGGGTAACCATGCTTTTTGCGCGATACCGCCAAGCCCCACCACACCAATACGTAATATCGCCACGCTTAATCCCCCAAATGGGCCAGTAGCGCCTCAAGACGCTGTTTCAGGTCCGCCACTTCCTGTTCGAGCGCTTCCACACGCGTCGTCAGTGCATCCGCCGGACTGACCGCTTCCACAACATTCACCAGCGTTTGCACGTTGCCGCTAAACAGATGCATAAACCGGCTTTCACGTTTTCCCGGTTCACGGGGCAAGCGCACCAGATAAGGGCCATCTTCACGGCTGGCCAGGTGCTCAAGCGCATTTTCAACTTCGGTCACATCGCGGAAGGCGTGCATGCGCTCCGCGCGCCCACGCAATTCGCCCGGCGTTTGCGGCCCGCGCAACAGCAACGTCGTGACCAGCGCCACCTCTGCGGAGGTCAGCTTTAAATCACCAAATTCGGAATTGCAAAAACGCTGTTCATATTTGGTCACCCGATTGCCAAAACCGCTGACCGTGCGCAAATAGTGACGTTTTACCAGTTCATCCAACACATCCTGCACCTCGGACTCGCTAAGGTTCATTACTGGTTCACGGTTGGTTTTCTGATTACAGGCCGTGACGACGGCATTAATAGAGAGCGGGTATTGCTCCGGGGTGGTGACCTGTTTTTCCAGCAAACAGCCAATAACCCGTGCTTCCACGGCGCTTAACTGATACTTCATCTTTGCTCCTTAACGACCCGGGGTCCAGTCCTGTGCAGTTAATGCGGTTAAGACGTGATCGCGCCATTGCCCGTCGATTAACAGATACGATTTGGCATAGCCCTCTTTTTCAAAGCCGAGCCGCGCCAAAAGATCACCGCTGCGTTTATTGTGCGGCATGTAATTAGCCATTATGCGGTGCATATGTTGCGTGCGTTGCATATAACGGATCGCCGTCGTCAGGGCTTCAAACATTAACCCCTGCCCCTGCCATTTCTGCCCGATGGAGTAGCCCAGGTAACAGGCATGAAACGATCCACGCACCACATTGGAGAAATTGGCTACGCCAATGATTTCTTTCTCTTCAGGATCGAGCAGCGCAAAATAAAATGCCGTCCCCTGTTTATGGAACTCATTGATCATGCCAAGCCGGGCTTGCCAGCCGGAAGGGTAACAATGGCTTTCATCGCGCACGGGTTCCCAGGGTTTTAAAAACTGGCGATTTTCAGCGTAATAATCCGCCAGGCGCCAGGCATCGCGGTCATGGACAAGGCGCACCACCAATCTGTCCGTTACTAAGCGTACTTTCGGCACGTTACTGCGATAGCCAAACATGCATTACCACTCCTTCCGTTTTACAACTTTTTTAACCCCTTCCCTTTACTATACATTTGCATAGCCACTTCAGGAAAACAGCAACAGGGCATTTTCTGCGTCAGGTGCCATTTTCGATGAAAACTCTCAATCAAAGACTGATTTTGATAAAAAAATATTGTCACCATCAATATGGGAAAAGGCCTGGCGAACCCGCAGAATAAGATTGTCTTATCTTTCTTAATTTCCCGGAGGGGAAATGGCGCGCATATCGCAGGCAAGGAGCCTGGGTAAATACTTCCTGCTTGTCGATAATATGCTGGTTGTCCTCGGCTTTTTCGTTGTCTTTCCCCTGATTTCTATTCGCTTTGTTGATCAATTGGGCTGGGCCGCCTTAATGGTGGGGATTGCGCTCGGTTTGCGGCAGTTTATTCAACAAGGGTTGGGCATTTTTGGCGGCGCGATTGCCGATCGTTTTGGCGCGAAACCGCTGATTGTCACCGGCATGTTGATGCGCGCAGGCGGTTTTGTGGCGATGGGCGTGGCCACCGAGCCCTGGCTGTTGTGGCTCTCCTGCCTGCTTTCCGGGCTTGGCGGTACTCTGTTCGATCCGCCCCGTTCGGCGCTGGTGGTCAAACTGGTGCGCCCTCGCCAACGTAGCCGCTTCTTCTCGCTCCTGATGATGCAGGACAGCGCGGGGGCCGTGGTGGGAGCGCTGCTCGGCAGTTGGCTGTTGCAATACGATTTTCGTCTTGTTTGCGTGGTGGGCGCGTTGATGTTTGTGCTCTGTGCGGCATTTAACGCCTGGTTGCTACCCGCATGGAAACTCTCCACCGTGAAAGCGCCGGTGCGGGAAGGCCTGGGTCGCGTACTGAGCGACAAGCGTTTCGTCACCTATGTTCTGACGCTGACGGGCTACTATATGCTGGCGGTACAAGTGATGCTGATGCTGCCGATTATGGTCAATGATATTGCCGGATCGCCAGCGGCGGTCAAATGGATGTATGCCATCGAAGCATGTCTGTCGCTGACACTGCTCTATCCGATTGCACGCTGGAGCGAAAAACGCTTCCGTCTTGAGCACCGTCTGATGTTTGGCCTGTTGATGATGTCTTTCAGCTTGTTGCCGGTGGGCATGGTCGGCACGCTTCAGCAGTTGTTCACGCTGATTTGCACCTTCTATATCGGTTCGATTATTGCGGAACCGGCGCGAGAAACCCTCGGCGCGCAACTGGCGGATGCCCGCGCACGTGGGAGTTATATGGGTTTCAGCAGGCTTGGTCTTGCCTTTGGCGGCGCGCTGGGTTACGCCGGAGGCGGCTGGCTGTTTGATGCGGGTAAGGCCTTAAATCAGCCGGAGCTGCCTTGGATGATGCTGGCGCTGATTGGTCTTCTCACCTTTTTTGCCCTGCTGTGGCAGTTTGGTCTTAAACGTTTGCACCCCCGCATACTGGAGCCGGGCGCCTGATTTGCGCCTCTCTTTGCTCTCCACCATACTGGTAGCTGATGGATAAGCCAGTATGGAGGAGAAACGTGAAACTCTACATTTATGATCACTGCCCTTTCTGTGTTAAAGCCCGCATGATTTTCGGCCTCAAGAATATCCCCGTCGAACTCAATGTTCTGCTCAACGATGACGAAGCTACACCCACCCGGATGATCGGCCAAAAAATGGCGCCGATTCTGCAAAAAGATGACAGCCGCTATCTGCCTGAAAGCATGGATATCGTCCATTATGTCGATAATCTCGACGGTAAACCGCTACTGACCGGTAAACAGAGCCCGCAACTGGAAGAGTGGTTGCGTAAAGTCAACGGCTATGTCAATAAGCTGCTGATCCCGCGCTTTGCCAAATCCGCGTTTGATGAGTTTTCTACCCCGCAGGCGCGCGCATACTTTGTGGCGAAAAAAGAGGCTGCCATCGGCAATTTTGCCGACCATCTCGCCCATTCTGCCGGGCTGATCAAAAACATCAGCGACGATCTCCGCGCGCTGGATAAATTGATTGCGAAACCAAACGCGGTCAACGGCGAACTCTCCGATGATGATATTCATCTGTTCCCGCTGCTGCGCAACCTCACCCTCGTGGCGGGGATCAACTGGCCGACACGCGTCGCGGATTATCGCGATAACATGGCCAAGCAAACACAAATCAATCTGCTCTCTTCGATGGCCATTTAAGCGGCGAGTGGCGGAAGCCCGCTTCCGCCACTGCATTCGGCTTTTTCCGCTGGTCTTTATGCTTCAGGTACCGCATGCTACGCCCCAGGATTGAAGCATCTGGATCACGTTGAGGAACACATGAAGAGACTCTTTTTTGCCGCGGCCTTACTGTTAAGTGGCGTGCTGGTCGGGTGTAACCAACTCACCCAATATTCCATCAGCGAGCAGGAAATTAACCAGGCGCTGCAAAAACGCAATAATTTTGCCAAAGATATCGGTGTACCCGGGCTTGCCGATGCGCACATTGTGCTGAGCAATCTTTCCAGTGCCATTGGTCGTGAAGAACCCAACAAAGTCACGCTAACGGGCGATGCCAACCTGGATATGACCTCGCTCTTTGGCAACCAGAAAGCGAACATTAAGCTTAAAATGAAAGCCCTGCCAGTGTTCGATAAAGAGAAAGGCGCGATCTATCTCCAGGAGATGGAAGTTGTCGATGCCACGGTAACGCCGGAGAAGATGCAAACCGTCTTGCAGACGCTTATGCCTTATCTTAACCAGTCGCTGCGCAGCTATTTCAATCAGCGACCGGCTTATGTGCTGAAAGATGACAGCAGCAAAGGCGAGGCGCTGGCGAAAAAATTCGCCAAAGGTATTGAGGTGAAACCGGGCGAGATCGTCATTCCCTTTACCGACTGAGTCACCGGGGCGCAAATGCGCCCTTTTTTTTAGGAAAAGAGTGCAAACGAAAACGTTTCCGCATATCCTTTGTGTCCGGCAAAAAACAACTGATCCTCACCAGCCGGAGCACTCCAATGACACAATCCCAGGTTTTGAAAATCCGCCGCCCTGACGACTGGCATGTCCACTTACGCGATGGTGATATGCTGAAAACTGTCGTGCCGTGGACCAGCGAGACTTACGCTCGTGCGATTGTTATGCCTAACCTGGTTCCGCCTGTCACTACTGTCGACGCTGCACGTGCCTATCGCCAGCGTATTCTCGACGCCGTTCCCGCCGGGCATGATTTCACCCCGCTGATGACCTGTTATTTAACCGACACGCTGGACGCAGACGAAGTGGAGCGGGGTTTTAAGGAAAACGTCTTCACTGCAGCAAAACTCTATCCGGCGAATGCCACCACCAACTCCAGCCACGGTGTAACCAGCATCGATGCGATTATGCCGGTACTGGAGCGCATGGAGAAATTAGGCATGCCGCTGCTTGTACACGGTGAAGTGACCCATGCCGACATAGATATCTTTGATCGTGAAGCACGGTTCATTGAAACGGTTATGGAGCCGCTGCGCCAGCGCTTACCGGGGCTGAAAGTGGTGTTTGAGCATATCACTACCAAGGATGCCGCCGACTATGTACGTGACGGTAATGAGTTTCTGGCGGCCACAATTACACCGCAGCATTTGATGTTTAACCGCAATCATATGCTGGTTGGCGGTGTGCGCCCTCACCTCTATTGCCTTCCGATCCTCAAACGTAATATCCACCAGCAGGCCTTGCGCGAACTGGTAGCCAGTGGCTTTGAGCGCGCATTTCTTGGCACCGACTCCGCTCCACATGCCCGGCATCGTAAAGAAGCCAGTTGCGGTTGCGCGGGCTGTTTCAACGCGCCAACGGCCCTGGGCAGTTACGCGACGGTGTTTGAGGAGATGGAGGCGCTCCAGCATTTCGAAGCGTTTACCTCGCTGAATGGCCCGCGTTTCTACGGTTTGCCAGTCAATGAAAGCTTTATTGAACTGGTGCGCGAAGAACAGCTCGTGCCGCAGACCCTTCCTCTGCAGGACGATGCACTGGTGCCATTCCTCGCGGGTGAAACGGTACGCTGGCGCGTTAAGCGTTAAAATAATTACATCCCCTGTTGTAAAGGCCTGATATAAACTGTATATATATACAGTAAATTACACAGGGGGCTATTATGCGCATTGAAGTGACTATCGCCAAAACAACACCCTTACCGCCGGGCGCTATTGATGCACTGGCGGGCGAATTATCCCGTCGACTGAACAACTCCTATCCCGATCGTGAAAATCGCATTACGGTTCGCTATGCCGCAGCAAATAATCTGTCGGTGCTCGGCGGCGCAAAAGAAGATAAAGATCGCATAAGCGAAATTTTGCAGGAAACCTGGGAAAGCGCTGACGACTGGTTTATCACCGATTAATTTTTCCCTGTGATGGGCTTTTTTTGCCGGGTCGCCCCGGCTTTTTTTGTTTCTTTTTTAAGCACGTTACGTTTATTTTCCGTTTGTCATAAAATTCATGCTCAAGATTGCGCTTTCTCCTTCAAAAAAGTGAAAGGAGTGCAAAAAATATGTTGCAGAGTGTTTATTTGTTCGCTCTGAAGGGAAAGTTGTTGGTATACTGAAAAGGCTTCAAAAAAAACACGCATTGAACCTCGAAAGTCGTTGTCTAATTAAACACGCCAAAATGGGGGTTATGATGGTAAAGAATAATGAAGTCATCCAGACCCATCCGCTGGTCGGATGGGACATCAGCACCGTTGATAGCTATGATGCACTGATGCTCCGGTTGCACTACCAGACCCCAAACAGAGCCGCTCAGGAAGAGACTGAAGTTGGCCAGACGTTATGGTTAACCACTGATGTCGCCCGTCAGTTTATATCGATTCTCGAAGCGGGCATTGCCAAGATAGAATCAGGCGATTACCAGGAAGACGAGTACCGCAGGCATTAGAAATTAATGCTTTCATGCACTCAAAAGGCACCCTCGCGGTGCCTTCTCTATTTCTGCCCTTGTATAACACCCCCAGGTTATTTACCCTCCTGAAAAAAGCATTCGCCTGGAGAACAACATGAACTACGATCTGATTATTATCGGCAGCGGCTCCGTCGGCGCTGCCGCCGGTTATTACGCCACTCGCGCCGGGTTAAACGTGCTGATGACCGATGCGCATTTACCGCCCCATAAAGAAGGCAGTCACCATGGTGATACACGCTTAATTCGCCACGCTTACGGCGAAGGCGAAAAATATGTTCCGTTAGTACTGCGCGCACAGCAACTGTGGGAGCAACTGGCGGTTGAGAGTGGTGAAGCGGTATTTGAACGTACCGGTGTTGTCAATCTTGGCCCGGCTAATTCCGCGTTCCTCACTAACGTTGCACAGAGCGCCGCACAATGGCAACTGGCGGTAGAAAAGCTCGATGCGCCGTCGCTAATGGCGCGCTGGCCCGAGATCCGGGTGCCCGAGGATTACATAGGCCTGTTTGAAGCTGACTCAGGCGTCCTGCGCAGCGAACTGGCCGTCAAAACCTGGATCCGCCTTGCGGAACAAGCGGGCTGTGCCCAATTATTCAACTGCCCCGTAAATGCACTACACCATCACGAGGGCGGGATCAGTATCGACACGCCTGAAGGCACCTTCACCGGCAAGAAAGTGCTGGTCAGCGCCGGGACATGGGTTAAACAACTGGTTCCGGCGCTGCCAGTACAGCCAGTCCGTAAAGTCTTTGCCTGGTTCCAGGCCGACGGGCGCTATAGCACTAAAAATCGTTTTCCGGCGTTTACCGGTGAAATGCCGGATGGCTCGCAATATTATGGTTTCCCGGCCGAAGAGAATGAGCTGAAAATAGGTCGCCATAATGGCGGTCAGCCAATCGACAGCGCCGAACAGCGCACACCATTTGGTGAAGTCGCCAGCGATGGTTCTGAGTGTTTCCCATTTCTGCGCCAGTTTCTGCCTGGGATCGGCGGCTGTCTGTACGGCGCAGCCTGCACCTATGATAATTCGCCGGATGAAGACTTCATTATTGATACGCTTGCGGAACACCCGGACACCCTGATCATCACAGGCCTTAGTGGCCACGGATTTAAATTTGCTCCTGTGCTGGGCGAAATTGCCGTTGCCTTTGCGCAAGGTGAAAAAACCGCATTTGATTTAACGCCTTTTTCGCTTTCACGTTTTGCGTGATTTTCTTTTCGCGGCCTTATTATAAGGCCGCTTTATTTTGCAATTACGGAGCGCGTATGCGCCGTCTTTTTCATCACGTAGTTAATAACGTCCGTGAACATTTAATGGCATATATTGTATTGTGGTTATTGATTGCAGCCATCGATATTATCTACATTGTCATCTCATTGCAGTAAAAATTGACAAAACTTGACATCGCCTTCAACAGAGTCAGTTTCAGGACAGTATATTTGAACCTCTTAAAATTAAGAAAATCCTTATTTCATTTGGATTTTTCGCTATCACCCCTCTAATAACCTGAACATAGAATGTTCTTATCATTCAAAAATTATGATATAGAAAAAATAGCATTCTAATTTGCTAATTTTGAGTTGCAATCTTATTTATCTCACGCCATTTTAAATTAACTCGCTATTAACTTCGGTTAACCACTATGCAATTGCGTAATACCCCATTTCGCTATGGTGCTATTTCTGTTGCCCTCCACTGGCTGGTTGCTGTGGTTGTTTACGGCATGTTTGCTCTGGGTTTATGGATGGTGACATTAAGCTATTACGACGGCTGGTATCACCAGGCGCCGGAGTTACATAAAAGCATTGGCGTTCTGCTAATGCTGGGCCTGGTTATCCGCATCCTGTGGCGTTTTCTTTCTCCGCCACCACCGCCGCTCTCGACCTATTCACGCCTGACGCGCATGGGCGCAGTGATGGCGCATATTGCGCTCTATCTGTTGCTGCTCGGCATCATTTTCAGCGGCTATCTCATCTCGACAGCCGACGGTAAGCCTATCAGCGTGTTTGGTCTGTTTGAGGTACCGGCAACTTTTGCCGATGCCGGCTCACAGGCCGATCTGGCCGGTACTGTTCACCTGTGGCTGGCCTGGAGTGTCGTTGTGCTCTCTGTGCTGCATGGCCTTGCCGCTTTTAAACACCATTTCATCGATAAAGACGCCACTCTCAAGCGCATGCTGGGAAAATCGTCGCCTGACTCTGGAGCATAATATGAAGAAGATCCTGCCGGGACTCGCTCTCGCATCGCTGTTTTTTGCCACCGGTTCTGCCGTGGCAGCAGATTATAAAATTGATAAGGAAGGGCAGCACGCCTTCGTGAATTTCCGCATCCAGCATCTGGGCTACAGCTGGCTGTACGGTACGTTTAAAGATTTTGATGGCACGTTTAGCTTCGATGAAGCCAACCCGACGGCGGATAAAGTGAATGTGGCCATCAATACCAACAGCGTCGATACCAATCACGCTGAGCGTGACAAGCATTTGCGCAGTGCGGAATTCCTCAATGTGGCAAAATTCCCGCAAGCCACATTCACGTCCAGCGAGGTGAAAAAGAACGGTGATGGGCTGGATATTACCGGCAACCTGACACTGAATGGCGTCACTAAACCGGTTACGCTTAATGCAAAACTGATTGGTCAGGGCAACGATCCATGGGGCGGTGTGCGCGCTGGTTTTGAAGCGGCGGGGAAAATCAAACTTAAAGACTTTAACATCACGACCGATCTTGGACCGGCATCGCAGGATGTTGAATTAATTATTTCGGTGGAAGGTGTACGTCAGAAATAATAGCACCAGGAGAGGGTTTGCCCTCTCCTGTTTGACTTATTCCGGGTCGGGTATGCCCAATTTTGTGTTCAGGCGGCCACGGGATTTGTTAAAAATTTTATTGCCATTCTCACGCCCGGCACGGCGTTTACGCTGCTCTTCTTCCGGCAATTCGCGCTCTTCTTTGCACAGCTCACTGCAGCAACCGTGAAACTTCTCGGCACACGCCGGACACTGAATAAACAGCAGATGGCAGCCATCATTCAGACAATTGGTATGGGAATCACAGGGGGTGCCACACTGGTGGCAATGTGCGATCACATCCTGTGAAATACGCTCACCCATCCGCTCGTCAAAGACAAAGTTTTTACCAATAAAGCGTACCGGCAACCCTTGTTCACGGGCACGGCGTGCGTATTCAATGATCCCGCCTTCAATGTGCCACACTTTATTGAAACCGTTGTGCTTCATCCAGGCGCTGGCTTTTTCACAGCGGATGCCGCCAGTACAGTACATCACAATCTTCTTATCTTTATGCTCCTGCATCATCTCTACCGCTTTCGGCAGTTGCTCGCGGAAAGTATCGGCGGGGATCTCCAGCGCACCATCAAAATGCCCCACTTCGTATTCGTAGTGGTTACGCATATCGATAAAAATCGCTTCGGGATCGTCCAGCATCGCATTCACTTCCGCTGCTTTCAGATAGTCACCGACATCGCTGGCATCGAAACTCGCGTCTTCGATACCGTCCGCTACGATCCTATCGCGCACTTTCATGCGCAATACCCAGAATGATTTACCGTCGTCATCAATGGCGATGTTCAGGCGTAAGCCGTCCAGTGCCGGGTCGAAGCCATACAAAAAATCGCGGAACGCGGCAAAACGACTCTCCGGCACGCTGATTTGCGCATTAATCCCTTCGTGCGCCAGGTAGACGCGGCCAAACACACTCAGCCGGTTAAATGCCTGATACAGTGCATCGCGGGTGGTTTGCGGGTTAACAATGGAGAAATACTTATAAAACGAGACGGTGATGCGCGGCTCAGTCTCCGCAAGCATGCGGGCTTTTAATTCATCATTAGAGATGCGGTTGTGTAACACTGGCATGGTGTACGTATCCTGCAAGAGTAGAAAAACGGCGGCATCATAAAGCAAATACGGATAATTTACATCCTTACATTTTGCGCTACATTTTCCCTCATTCTTATCACGTCATTTCAACAGTTACCCGCAAAACAGGCGTAATGTGCGCTCTGATTTTGGTTAATTTCAAAAAAATGAGATAATACAGGTAATTGTTGCTTAAAAAAGGACAACTATGACGCATTTACCCAAGTTTTCCGCAGCACTCGTGCATCCGCGCCACTGGCTCACCTGGCTGGGGATCGGTGTGCTGTGGCTGGTCGTTCAGCTTCCCTATCCGGTGATTTATCGCCTTGGTTGCGGTCTGGGCCGTCTGGCTAAACTGGTGATGAAGCGCCGCGTAGAGATCGCACGGCGCAATCTGGAACTCTGCTTCCCGCAGATGAACGACACAGAACGCGAGAAGATGGTGGCGGATAATTTCGAGTCCGTTGGTATGGGCGTGATGGAGACGGGCATCGCCTGGTTTTGGTCCGATCGCCGCATGAATAAGTGGATGGAGGTTTCCGGCTTCGAGCATGTGCGTAATGTACAGGCGCAGGGCCGCGGCATTTTATTGATTGGCGTGCACTTTTTGACGCTGGAAATCGGTGCCCGCATGTTTGGCCTGAATGAGCCAGGCATTGGAGTATATCGGCCAAATGACAATCCACTTATTGACTGGCTGCAAACTCGCGGGCGTATGCGCTCCAACAAAAGCATGATCGATCGTAAAGACCTGAAAGGGATGATCCGTGCATTGAAGGGTGGCGAAGTCGTCTGGTATGCGCCAGACCATGATTACGGCCCGCGTGCCAGTGTGTTTGCGCCTTTTTTTGCCGTTAAGCAGGCAGCTTCCACTTCCGGTACATGGATGCTGGCCCGTATGTCGCAAGCCTGCATTGTTCCTTTTGTTCCGCGCCGTAAACCGGGTGGAAAAGGATATGAACTGATCATGCTGGAAGCTGAATGTTCTCCGCCACTGGATGATGCGGAAACCACTGCGGCGTGGATGAATCGCGTTGTCGAGCGCTGCATTATGATGGCACCAGAGCAGTATATGTGGCTGCACCGGCGCTTTAAAACGCGCCCGGAAGGCGAGCCATCCCTCTACTGACCCCTGACAACCCGCATTGCGGGTTGTTTTCTTTTTGTCACACATAAGGTCCGCGATCGATTGCAGCATCTGTAACCCGGGCGCATAATTAGCAGGCTTACGAATAGTCTAATCACTCTCTGCGTCGCACGTGCGCTGTTACGGAAAGTTATGCCATCCTCTGATGTCCCGATAAACTGGAAACGCAATCTTACGGTTGCCTGGCTTGGGTGCTTCCTTACGGGGGCGGCCTTCAGCCTCGTGATGCCGTTTTTGCCGCTGTATGTTGAACAGCTGGGGGTTACCGGGCACGGCGCGCTTAATATATGGTCCGGGCTGGTATTCAGCATCACATTCCTCTTTTCCGCCTTCGCTTCACCCTTCTGGGGTGGGCTTGCCGACCGTAAAGGCCGGAAAATCATGTTGCTCCGCTCTGCTCTCGGGATGGCCATCGCTATGGCGTTGATGGGCGTCGCGCAAAACGTCTGGCAACTCCTGATTCTTCGTGCATTGCTGGGCATGTTAGGCGGCTTTATTCCCAATGCTAACGCGCTGATCGCAACGCAAATGCCGCGCAACAAAAGCGGCTGGGCGTTAGGGACACTCTCTACCGGCGGCGTGGCGGGTGCGCTTCTTGGCCCGCTGGCTGGCGGTCTGCTGGCAGATGCCTGGGGCCTACGCATGGTCTTCTTTATTACTGCCACGGTACTGTTTATCTGTTTCCTGTTAACCCTGTTCGCCATCCGGGAAAACTTCGTCCCGGTGCCGAAACGCGAGATGCTGCATGCCAAAGAGGTCTTCGCCTCGCTAAAAAGCCCGAAACTGGTGCTCAGTCTGTTTGTTACGACCATGATTATTCAGGTTGCCACCGGTTCGATTGCACCGATCCTGACGCTGTATGTACGTGAACTGGCAGGCAACGTCAGTAATATTGCATTTATTAGCGGCATGATTGCTTCTGTACCTGGGGTTGCGGCGCTGCTCAGCGCGCCGCGGCTGGGTAAACTGGGCGACAGGATTGGTCCCGAGAAGATCCTGATCGCGGCGCTGGTCATTTCCGTCCTGTTGCTGATCCCCATGTCGCTGGTGCAAACGCCGTTGCAGCTCGGCATCCTGCGTTTTCTGCTCGGCGCTGCGGACGGCGCTTTACTGCCTGCGGTGCAGACGCTGCTGGTGTACAACTCCACCAATCAGATAGCCGGGCGCATTTTCAGCTATAACCAGTCTTTCCGCGATATCGGCAACGTGACCGGGCCGCTGATTGGTGCAGCGGTTTCTGCCAGCTACAGTTTCCGCGCGGTGTTCTGCGTCACCGCAGCCGTGGTGCTGTTTAATGCTGTCTACTCATGGTTTAGTTTGCAACGTCCGGCACGCCGCGTGGTGAGTCAGAACGAGAAAAGATCCCCGCGCGCGCCCGTCCAGGCAGATGAGTAAGAATATGGCAATGGACATGCGCCCGAAACACACCCGTTCTGTTGCACAAAAAAATGCCAACCTTTCAGGCAAATGAACCATAATCTGCAAAGCGTGAAGTCAACCGCACAGAAAAGAACTAACAGTGTTATTTTTTAGAAACACCATTTCAATACGGAGTTTCTATGCGACAACGGATCCTGCTCTCATGCCTCGCGACCAGCGTGGTGACCCTCTCTCCCCTCAGCACGAGTTTCGCCGCCAGCAACGTTGCCTTCCCGGAAAAAATTTGTGATATCACACAATACGGCGCGGAAGGTCACCGTTTGCAAATCGATCTTAATACGTCTGCAATTCAGCGGGCCATTGATGATTGCGCCCAGGCCGGCGGTGGCACAGTCCGGGTTCCCCGGGGTAATTACCTGACAAATCCGCTATTTCTGAAAAGCAACGTGCAGTTAAAGCTGGAAAAAGATGCCACGCTTGTAGCCTCCACCGAGATTGACGCCTATCGCGCCAGTGAGCAGACGAAGTACGCTGAAGCGGAGAATGGCTGGCTGCCGTTTATTAGCATCGCGAATGCCCATAATGTTGCCATTACGGGTGAAGGGACCATCGACGGCCAGGGGGCGGTCTGGTGGGAGCGCTGGCGCGAAAACATTCGCGCGACGGGTAAAAAAGGCGGCACCGACAGGCCGCGCCTGGTCTATATTCGCCAGTCCAGCAATGTACTGGTTGACGGGATCACACTGACGCACTCCCCCAGTTTTCATATTGTGATGCGCTACTCCCACGATATCGATATCAACAACACGCGCATTTTATCGCCCTGGCATGCGCCGAATACTGACGCCATCGATCCGATTGATAGCCAGAACATTCGTATTACCAATAACTATATCGACTGTAATGACGACCATATCGCCATTAAGGCCGAGAAACCGGACAGTCGCTTCCCGGACGGCGTTGTCGATAACATCTATATTGCCAACAATACCCTCAAACAGGGGCGCGGTATCTCCATCGGTAGTGAAAGTGCCGGTGGCGTTAATAATGTGCTGGTAGAAAACAATACGTTTGAGGGTTCGATGTACGGTATCCGGATTAAAAGCCCTCGCGGAAAAGGCGGTGAGGTAAAGAATGTGACCTACCGCAATACCACTCTGCATGACGTTGAAGTACCCCTGGTGTTTTCGGCCTATTACAAAGCGGCGCCTATTGTGCAGGACGAAGTGGATAAAATGCTCAAAGCCGGAGGTTTTACGCTTGGTGAGCAGATTTATCCGCCAGACAGTGATGCAAAGCAGCCTTTCGATAAACACACTACCCCACACTTTAGCAATATTACTGTTGAGAACCTGACCTCAACCGGTAAGAGCAAAGCCGCAGCGTTTATCATTGGCACGCCGGAAGCGCCGCTAAGCGGTTTCCATTTCAGCAATGTTAATATCGCGGCGGAACGCGGTATCCGCGTACGCAATGCGGAACTGGCAACGACCGGGCTAAAAATTGAGGTCGCAGAAGGGCCGGCCATTCTGCAAGAGGCCGGGGCGAAAATCAGCCACTAAATAGTGGGGGCGTACTGTGCGTTTGGCAGTACGCCAACCTTCAGCCACCGACTCTTCTCATCGTCACTATTCTCCTGAAATCACAGATAACATTGTTAGCGATTTGACGCTGTCAGTGTCAGCGTCTATAGATTTCTGCATGTCTTTTTTCTTCCATGCAAAGGAGTCTGATATGGCCGAACCTAACCTGAATTTTTATTCGACATTGTCTGAAGCGATTGACGCTGCCCGTGAGGAGTTTCTCGCAACTAATCCTGAACTGGATGAAGAAGACGTGAATGTGCAGCAGTTTAATGTGCAAAAGTACATTCTGCAGGATGGCGATATTGCATGGCAGGCAGAATTTTTTGCCAACGAGGAAGAACCGGGAGAGTGTTTGCCCATGCTCAGTGGCGAAGCGGCGCAGAGTGTGTTTGATGGTGATTATGATGAAATCGAAATCACCCAGGAGTGGCAGGAAGAAAATACGTTGCATGAATGGGACGAAGGGGAATTCCAGCTGGAGCCCCCACTCGATACCGAAGAGGGGCAAACCGCCGCTGACGAGTGGGATGAGCGCTGATTACTCATACGGGCCATGATGGGCATCTATCGGCAGCAAGAGGGTGTCGAAAACCAGCGAAAACGGCAGATCCAGTACAGTAATATAGCGCCAGGCTGAGTCACGAACATCCCATTGCACACCCGGGTAGTACTGATTTCCATGGCCCTGCCCGGGTATGGTGCGGCTGATAATGCTCCCGCAACCGCTCAATACGCACGCCATTATAACAATCAAAACAATCCTCACCTGCCACCTCAGCTATGTTGCATGGGTAAAAAAATACCGGCCTGTGGCCGGTATTTTCCTTAATGTCGGCTTACTTCGCCTTTAACGCCAGCGGATTAAGCTTCAGCGTTTCGTAGTAGCTCACCCAGGAGAGATATCGCTCCGGGGCCGACCACACACGGTAATGCAGGCGTGAAAGCGTGACCGGATCGCTGAGCAGGACCAGACGACGATCGCGATTCAGCTTTTCTGGCGTTTCATTCAGCGCCTGCTCAACGTGACGATCGCGGGCAATTTCCAGGACATGGCTCGCACGGTGACGCGCGGTGGCCATTGCCGTCGCCAGCGCGTTAAAGGACGGGTTAAACACTGCATGCATGAAGCCGTCCTCCAGCGAGCGAGAGCGGTTCAGCTCCAGATATTTGTCCGTCGCCACCAGCACTTCCGGCGGTGAATACTCTTCCGGGATCAGGAACAGTTTCATCCGCTTGGTGCGCAAACCGGTCGTCGCACGGCTGGAAATCACTGATACAAACGGCGACAGGATCAGCGAGAAGACAATCGGCGCAAGCCAGAACAGGAAACGCAAATCCAGCCAGGCCATCCCTACTGCCCACACCAACCCGAGCAATAACTGCGAACCGTGGCGCATAAACGCTTCGCCCCACGGTGTGGAGTCATCATCACGTTGCGGCGAGTTCCAGACCACTTCCCAGCCAAGGAATGCACTGACCACAAACACCGTGTGGAATAGCATACGCACCGGTGCCAGCAGTACCGAGAACAGAACTTCAAGCAACAGCGAGAGAGTCACCCGGAAGAAGCCGCCGTACTCTTTCGGCCCTTTGCACCAGACCAGAATAATACTCAGCAACTTCGGCAGAAACAGCAGGACCATAGTCGATGCGAAAAGCGCTATCGCCAGCTCCGGACGCCACTGTGGCCACACCGGGAACAACTGACGCGGTTGCAGAAAGTACTGCGGTTCCGTCAGTGCATGTACTACCTGCAAGGCCGTTGACAGCGCGAGGAACATAAACCACAGCGGCGCAGACAAATAGGACATCACGCCGGTGAGGAACACCGCCCGGTGCACCGGGTGCATCCCTTTCACCAGGAACAGACGGAAGTTCATCAGGTTACCGTGGCACCAGCGGCGGTCGCGTTTCAGTTCATCCAGCAGGTTTGGCGGCAGCTCTTCATACGAGCCTGGCAGATCATAGGCGATCCACACTCCCCAACCAGCACGGCGCATTAATGCAGCTTCCACAAAGTCATGCGACAGAATAGAGCCGGCAAACGACCCCTCACCCGGCAACGGCGCAAGCGCGCAGTGCTCAATGAAAGGTTTCACGCGGATGATAGCGTTATGCCCCCAGTAGTGGGATTCCCCCAACTGCCAAAAATGCAGGCCGGCAGTGAACAGCGGTCCATACACGCGGGTTGCGAACTGCTGGCAACGCGCATAGAGGGTGTCCATCCCAGACGCTTTCGGCGAAGACTGAATGATCCCGGCATTCGGGTTCGCTTCCATCAGACGCACCAGGCCCGTCAGACACTCGCCGCTCATGACGGAGTCCGCATCCAGCACGACCATATAACTGTACTGGCTGCCCCAACGGCGGCAGAAGTCATCAATGTTGCCGCTCTTACGTTTCACGCGGCGGCGGCGGCGGCGATAGAAGATCTGCCCTTCCCCCTGCACTTCCGCAATCAGTTCCATCCAGGCTTTTTGTTCAGCCACGCAGATATCCGGGTTGTAGCTATCGCTCAGGATATACACGTCGAAGTGCTGTTGCTGCCCGGTGGCTTTTACGGATTCCCAGGTTGCGCGCAAGCCTGCAAAAACGCGATCTACGTCTTCGTTACAAATTGGCATGATGAGCGCAGTACGGTGTTCCGGGTTCAGCGGTTCATCGCCAACTGTCGAGGCCGAGATACTGTATTTATCACGACCAATCAACAGCTGCAGAAAGCCCATCAGCGCCGTCCAGAAACCTGCCGATACCCAGCAGAACAGAACAGCAAAAAGGATCAGGATGCCGGTTTGCAGCACATAAGGCAGCAGCTGCATAAACGAAACCCACAGATCCTGGCCCGCCATATCGGTCGGCGTGATTAACGCCCAGCCCTGATACGGCAGAATGGTTTTCATATACCAGGTGGCGACCACGGTCTGCGCCAGCGTCAGCAGCAACAAGATGTAACGACGGATGGAGCCGACGGTACGCCACTTCTGCTCCTGAACCTGCTCTTCTTTAGTCAGACGCGCAAGGTAGCGCGGCGCCACTTCGCGCCCACGCAGACGATCCCAAAAACGCCCAAGAGGGTTAGTACGCCAGGGATCCGGGAACATAGAAGAGCGCTTCGCCTTCGGCATGGCCTGCAGCTGGGCACGACCTTCGTCATCTTTTAACAACTGACCTTCCGCCAGCGCATCCGGCCAGCTGCCTTGCAGACGCGCCTCGACAGATCCTAACGGCGTGTCATCTTCACGTTTCCAGTCCGTGTGCCCGGTATCCAGCGCCTTATGCACACTCTGGATACTCTCTTTCGGCAGCGCTGCCTTTTCCGCATCCGTGAGCGGCAGCGCGTCGATATACTCGATTGTCTTATTCATTGGCAGGTAGCTGATAGCTCCAGGTTTCACTCAGGGTCTGATCGGCATTGACCAGCGCTGCGCGCATATCCGTCGTTTTCTTCGGATCTTTCACTTTCACGCGCAGCATCAAACGCCAACCTTGCGTAACCGGGTTATAACGAACGGTGTTTTCTACGATTTCACCGTTATCGCCAATGCTGGCTTGCGCTGTGACAGGGGTTTCCTTCGGCAGTTTTTTCATATCCTGGCCGGTGAAATCCACCACGAACGCAAGGGTACCGTCTGGCTGACGGATAAGATTCGACTGCTTAACATCGCCGGTAGAGCGACGCGTCTGCAGAACCCATGCGTTATCTGGCGCATGCAGTTTATCTTCGTCACGGCTAAAGGTGATGGTGTACTTGAAGTTCATCTCTTTACCGGGTTCCGGCAGTTGGTCCGGGGTCCAGTAAGCGACGATATTATCGTTGGTTTCATCGTTGGTTGGAATTTCAACCAGTTCAACTTTGCCTTTGCCCCACTCGCCTTTCGGCGTGACCCACGCGCTCGGGCGCAGATCGTAGCGGTCATCAATATCTTCAAAACGGGAGAACTGACGCCCACGCTGCAACAGGCCAAAACCCTGCGGGTTTTCCATGGCATAGCTGCTGACAGCCAAATGTTTCGGATTGTTCAGCGGACGCCAAATCCACTCGCCATTGCCTGCCAGCATCGACAAGCCGTTAGAGTCGTGCAGCTCAGGACGGTAGTTTGTCGCCGATGACGGTTGCGTCGGCCCGAACAGGAACATACTGGTCAGCGGTGCTACGCCCAGTTTGCCGACTTTATCACGCAGGTAGACTTTAGACTGAACGTCGACCACGCTGTCACGGCCAGGAATGATCACGAAACGATACGCCCCTGTGGCGCGCGGCGAATCCAGCAACGCATAAATCGTCAGGCGTTTATCGGTCGGTTTAGGACGTTCGATCCAGAACTCGCGAAAGCGTGGGAACTCCTCGCCGGAAGGCAGTGCTGTATCGATCGCCAGACCGCGCGCGGAAAGGCCATAGACCTGTCCTGCGCCAATTACGCGGAAGTAGCTTGCACCCAGCATGCTGACAATTTCATCGTTTTTGTCTTTGCTGTTGATCGGGTAAAGCACTTTAAAACCGGCAAAACCCAGATCTTTAACGGTGTCTTTATCATGCTGAACGTTGCCGAAGTTGAAATAGTCCGGACTGTATTTGATTTGGCGCACGGCGGTGCTGGTCACTTCGTTGATGGTCACCGGCGTGTCGAAGTACATACCCTGATGATAAAACTCAAGCTTAAACGGGGTGTTGGTCGCGTTCCAGTAGGCTTTGTCATGGTTAAACTGGATCTGCTGATAGTCCGCGTATTTCATCTCACGGAACACAGAGGGCAAGTTGCTTTTGGGCGCTTCGTAGCCTTTAGAGGCCAGAGATTGTGCCTGTTTTGCGACATCATCAATAGAAAAAGCCCAGCCAGATGACGTATAAAGTGACAACAGTACAGCTGCACCTACCCAACGCATTTTCATCATTCGTAATTTAGGTTTCATAATAACTAAGCACTTCCCCCTTTGTGTGCTTAAATCGATCCGATCCATTTTAATGGAAACTCAAGCAATCCGACAACTGAATCCCCGCATTGTTCTGTATGCGAGCGCAGCGAATAAGCAAATAAAACTAATCCTTTATCGTTTTGCGAGCTATCCTGGAGACAGCTTCGTAGTCATAGTGTAGGGTTACTTTCGAATGTAATCATTATTTGTCTTATGGATAAGACGAAAAGTCTGAGAATGGACAGAGCGCTATGACCAAAGCCCCTGCACAACGTGAATATTTCCTTGATTCCATACGCGCATGGCTGATGCTGCTTGGGATCCCTTTCCACATATCGCTGATCTATTCCAGCCATATGTGGCATGTCAACAGCGCCTATCCATCATGGTGGCTGACGCTGTTCAATGACGCCATACATGCGTTTCGCATGCAGGTGTTTTTCGTGATTTCCGGTTATTTTTCATACATGCTTTATCTGCGTTACCCGATGAAACGCTGGTGGACAGTGCGCGTTGAACGTGTCGGGATCCCGATGCTAACTGCTATTCCGCTTCTCACCTTGCCGCAATTTATTATGTTGCAATATGTGAAAGACAAAACCAGCGAATGGCATACCCTTTCGACTTATGACAAATTCAACACCCTTGCGTGGGAGCTGATTTCCCATTTATGGTTCTTGCTGGTGCTCGTCATATTAACGACCGTAAGCATGTGGTTGTTTAAAAAAATAAAAAACAATGCCGAACGCTTTTTAGGTTCTATTTCCATGGGCAAGCTGACCCTCTGGTTCCTGCTGTGTGGTATTGTCTGGGCAGCGATCCGTCGAATTATTCTTGTTATCTCGCCCGAAATATTACGCGATGCGTTATTTAATTTCACGGTGATGCAGTCTCTGTTCTACATCCCCTTTTTCCTTCTGGGCGCGTTAACCTTCATTAATCCGCGGCTGAAAACCTTGTTTACTACCCCATCAATTGGGTGTGCAGTCGGTTCGCTGTTGGCATTTTCCGCCTATTTGCTTAATCAACGCTACGGCAGCGGAGAGGGCTGGATGTATGAAAACGAAGCCGTAATTACCATGCTGCTGGGGCTGTGGATGGTGAATGTAGTCTTTTCGCTGGGTCACCGGTTACTGAATTTCCAGTCGGCGCGTGTCACCTACTTCGTTAACGCTTCACTGTTTATTTACCTGGTACACCACCCGCTGACGCTGCTGTTCGGCGCGTGGATAACCCCGCATATTCAGTCCAACCTGTTAGGTTTTATTACCGGGCTGGTGTTTGTGGTCGGCATCGCTATTCTGCTGTATGAAGTGCATCTGCGCATTCCGCTGCTGCGGTTCCTTTTTTCTGGCAAACCCCAGGTTACGGACGGGCAGCCTCAGGTTTCAACCCGATAACCGGCTGCCTGCTCCGGTGCGCAGTCGCTCCGGGTTTACCCCGTGGGCTGGTCGCCCAGTTGGGTTATGAGGCGCTGATAGAGATGGGTGTTTTCGTCATCAAAGCAGACAAACCAGACGTGCTGCAACTGAAGGCGTCGGATGAGGTAGTCAGAAACCGTATTCACGGCAATTTCGGCTGCCGCCGCTTTTGGGTAGCCATAAACGCCAGTGCTAATCGCCGGAAAGGCGATGGTGGTGTAACCATTGGCTTCGGCCAGCTGCAGCGAATTCCGATAAGCGTCTTCCAGTAACCGGGCTTCATGTTCATCGCCGCCTCTCCAGACGGGACCAACCGTATGAATCACCGCTTTGGCGCGCAAATTTCCCGCCGTAGTGATCACCGCATGCCCGGGCGGACATTCGCCTTGCTGCCGGACTTGTTTACACGCTTCCATTAGTGCCGGGCCGGCAGCGCGATGGATCGCACCATCCACTCCGCCCCCACCCAGTAACGATGAGTTTGCCGCATTGACTATCACATCAACATCCAGGGTTGTGATATCCCCCTGGATCACCTGTATACGTGGCTGCATATTCGTCCCCTTCAGACTGTCGCCCCTTGAACATCATTAAGTGTATCCTGGCTAACAGGAAATGGCGGAACCCGTCCATGCAATCAGTTATAGGAAACGCCAACCAGCACTTTAGAATATGGCGTATTGAGGTAACGAACCTGCACATTGGCGAGTTGCGAAGCGCCCTGGACCTGTGTGGTGCGCGTCTTAAAATCGATACGCTGATTATCTTCCACACCATCACGCGGGCAGGCAATCGTCAGCGTATGGCTGACTGTCTTCATATTGCAGCCGCCCTCAACAATCTTACCGCGTAGCAGGAGTGCTCCATCGTTAACCATTGTTGCCGACGCAGCAGAGGCGGCAAGAAAGATGCCAGCGAGAGCCAATATATACACGTTGAAAAGCCGCCTATTCACCTTTGAAACCACCTCATATACTGGTATGACCAGGATTAAAATGGCACAGCGGCGAACGTTTTAAAACCAGTGTTTGTGCAAATTTAAGCTAAGCTGCGGAAATGATGCGTAATAACACGAAAAGACTCGTGATTTGCATTTATAAAGGATTTTTTTCTGAAGACAACAGCGCCGCACGCCGTGATGCCAGCCACAGTCCGCTGTTTTTCATGGCATAGCCAAATAACAGCCCAACCGCCAACGAAGGCACAACCAGTCGCCAGTCGCCCTGCCCCGCAAACGAGGTACAAGCGCCAATAAACGTGCCAGGCACAAACGAGAGCAGAACACTTTTCGCCTGTATGCACATTAAGAAGGCGACAATACCGGTCATCATATACCCGACGATCTCAAAATGCGGTGCCAGCGCTGCGCCGTGAATAATCACCTGCGCCCAGACCACTCCGCTCATTAGGGTACAAGCAGAGATCAGCAACCCCTTCACGCCACCCTGCGGGCAAGCGAAGTACGCGGTACAACCAAGGAAACCGGCCCAGCTCAGTAAGCCAAGTGAAACAGCCACCCAGCCCCACAAGCCAGAGAGGATCCCGGTCGTCAGTGCAAGAGAAAAGAGTATGTTCATGGCGCGCATCATAGCAGATACGCGCCCTCTTTATGTGATAGCAATCAGATTATTTGAAACAACAATTATTCCGTTGCATTCAACGCGTGACGATAATCACACTTTATTCTTCTGACTCTTCCTGCAGCTCATCCCACATGGCGGCGATAGCATCACGGGCCAGCGGCGCCATGGTACGCCAGAACGGTGTAGTGGCATGAGCTTCGACTTTACCGAAGAAGGTACCGCACCAGGGCAGCAAATAGTCGGCAAACAGAGTTTCCAACGCTTCGCTCTCATCTTCTGCTGATTGATCTTCCAGCCAGGAAGCCGCCAGCAGCAAGGTGCCAATATGATCGGCAGGCACATCCGTCAGTGGCATGCCGCGACTGGATAAGAAGGAACGAATTTCAGCCTCCGTCGCGCCTTCAACCCACGCGCTGCGAAACGGTGAAACACGGCATTCATCACCCACGAACAGCGCGTTGTAATCTGCCGCCAGCGCCTGCGCGTCACAGTTTTTTTGCAAGCGTTCCAGTAATTCGTCCTGCTCCAGCGGCCAGCTTTCCGCCAGTTTCCCCTCACGGATCAGGGTATACAGCGGCACCAGCAGCGGATCTTGCGGCTGGCGATAAAACAGCGAGCCGAGCACGCGGCAGAGGATTGAAAATTCGTTCATTCAGTTATTCCAGTCAGTATTAAAGTTCTTCAAATTCAGTAATAGGTGCCATGCCGCGGGATTCGAGGAAATTCAGCAGGCGGCGAGGAGAGACATTCAGGATTCGGTCTTCCGGGAAGAAGACCTCATCAAGAATTTTTCGGCACTCGCTAAAGTCACCTAATGTGAATGCGGTATGCGAATCCGATCCCAACGCTACCCAACCGCCCGCATCTCGGACAGCCGCCGCCACTGCGCGGCAGTTTGCTTCACTTCCCTTACGTGAGTGGATAAACGAGGAGTTATTAATTTCCAGCGCGACCTGATATTTCGCCGCAGCGGCAGCAATGGCCGGGATATCCACCGGGAACTTCGGGTTACCAGGATGGCTAATAATATGCACGTTGCCGCTCGCCATGGTGGCGATCATCGCCCGGGTATGCGTCGCTTCATCCTGTGGCGGAAAAACCGGCTCATGAAAACCGGCAATGATCAGATCCAACGAAGTCAGTATTGGTCCGGTGCAGTCGATGTCACCCTCGACGTTTTTGATGTTGGCCTCAATACCGCGCAGGATCCCCACACCCTCCACCAGCCTTGGCCAGATACGCATATTGACGAAGTGCCAGTAGTGCGGCGCATCTGCCATATCGGGACCGTGATCGGTAATGGCAAACAGTTTAATGCCTTTGCGTTTGGCTTCGGCAATATAGTCATGCAGCGTACTGTAAGCGTGGGTGCTGGCGACGGTATGCATATGCAGGTCAACGGGATACATGGCTCACTCCTGTAGTTATTTCTGCAAGGATAGCAGTTATCGTGGTCTATTTTAATGACAAAACCCGGCGTCGCCGGGCTGCTGTCAGTAACCGCGCTGCCTGTCGACCCTGCCAGTGACCGGCTCGCCACGCTCCAACTGACGAATGGTATGGCTAATAAAAGCAACGGCTTCCGTTTTTCGGGTCGTTGCCGCCATATGCGGGGTAATGCCGACGCGCGGGTGCGCCCATAGCACATTATCCTGCGGTAACGGCTCCTGATGGAAAACATCCAGCATCGCCCCTTTCACTTTTCCATTCTTAAGCGCGAGGAGCAGATCACTTTCTACCACATGAACACCACGTGCCAGGTTCATCACGTAACTCCCATCAGCCAGTTGATTGAGCAAGGACTGATTGATGATCCCTGCTGTTTCCGGCGTATTAGGCAGCAGGTTAATCAACACGCGCGTACCGTGCAGAAAAGCACTCAACTCCGAATTTCCGGCAAAACTCTTTACACCGGGGAGCGACTTGCGGCTACGGCTCCAGCTACGTAGCGGGAATCCCCACGGCAGAAGGCTTTCAGCCACTTTGGCACCCAGAACGCCCGCACCAAGAATACCCACAGTGAAGTCGTCTCGCTCATACTCTTCCAGCGGCTGCCATGTGGCTTGCTGTTTCAGCATTTGGTAGTCGTCAAATCGACGGAACCAGTGCAACACCTGGCTTACGGCATACTCCTGCATTTGCAGTCCCATACCCGTATCTTCCAGGCGAAATAGCGGGATTGTTTCTGCCAGCATGTCCGGATGGTTTTTAAGCTGACTGAGAATGGCATCCACCCCGGCCCCAAGCGTAAAGACCCCTTTTAATGCGCGTCCTCTCAGCATTTCAACCGGAGGATGCCATACCAGCGCATAATCTGCGGGTGCGTTATCGCCCGCGCTCCAGACACGGACATTCGCCTGAGGCAAGGCATCGCTCAGGGCGCTAATCCAGTCGTGGCTATCAAACGAGGGGTGATAAAAGAGAATGTCCATATCAACTCCGGCGTTAAACGTGTTGTCTCCGCATGGTCCGCGGAGCTGTTGTGTATGATTTATAAGGGTTAGCAGCATAACAAATTTCTTCCGCGCGGCGCGCAGAAAGTGCCATGACGAGAAAAAAAGCGATTTCAGAACGTTTAAGAAGCATGTTGTTTGAAGTTTGTCTAAACGCGCTGATTTATTGCAAAAGATGATTGACGGCGTTAGCGGTTTTCCCTACATTAGCGCCCGTCCCGACAACATCGGGAAAACAATGTGGTGAGGTGTCCGAGTGGCTGAAGGAGCACGCCTGGAAAGTGTGTATACGGCAACGTATCGGGGGTTCGAATCCCCCCCTCACCGCCATCATTTCAGATAAGAGCCTGTACAAACGTACGGGCTTTTTTCTTTTATATTCCTCCTGCCGGGGGGATGAGAACCCACGACCGGGGTCGACAACCCGAAGTGTCCCGCTAACCTTCCTTATCAGTTGATGACCGGGCTTGATCAGACCGGTTCAGCCAGCCTCAAACATTCGCGCAGAAACCACCCCGTATTGCACATTGCTCAGACCTTAAGCGAACAATCAGCAAAGCCGAAAATCTGCTTGACCGTTTTAGCGCAACTCCCTATAGTAGCGCCCCGTTGCCCACCCCAGCTGGCAGGCAACAATACAATGTGGTGAGGTGTCCGAGTGGCTGAAGGAGCACGCCTGGAAAGTGTGTATACGGCAACGTATCGGGGGTTCGAATCCCCCCCTCACCGCCATCATTTCAGATAAGAGCCTGTACAAACGTACGGGCTTTTTTCTTTTATATTCTTCCTGCCGGGGGGATGAGAACCCACGACCGGGTTCGACAACGGGCTGCAGCCCGTTGGACAGATGACGAGTTCGCGAGGAATCTGCCCGCAGGGCGAGCAAAGCGAGTCAATCCCCCCCTCACCGCCATTATTTCAGATAAGAGCCTGTACAAACGTACGGGCTTTTTTCTTTTATATTCTTCCTGCCGGGGGGATGAGAACCCACGACCGGGGTCGACAACGGGCTGCAGCCCGTTGGACAGATGACGAGCTCGCGAGGAATCTGCCCGCAGGGCGAGCAAAGCGAGTCAATCCCCCCCTCACCGCCATTATTTCAGATAAGAGCCTGTACAAACGTACGGGCTTTTTTCTTTTATATTCCTCCTGCCGGGGGGGTAAGAGCCCACGACCGGGGTCGACAACGGGCCGCAGCCCGTTGGACAGATGACGAGTTCGCGAGGAATCTGCCCGCAGGGCGAGCAAAGCGAGTCAATCCCCCCCTCACCGCCATCATTTCAGATAAGAGCCTGTACAAGCGTACGGGCTTTTTTCTTTTATATTCTTCCTGCCGGGGGGATGAGAACCCACGACAGGGTTCGATAACGGGCGGGGAAGACAAGTCAATTCTCCCACCGCCCGCCCAATGTTATTGCAAAAACTGCTCTTTAATTTCATTAAACTCGCGCAGGCAGTTCGCCATATACGTGCGCGTAACATCGTTCACTTTCTGGTAGTTATTGGCTTCCCACTCTGCCAGCGGCAGTTTTATGGGCTCTGGCGTACAGTTCACACTGGCACCATCGTATTTTTTGGTCGGGTTATCTTTACTGCGGCTAATCATCGTTGAATAGTGCAGTTCATAATTTTCCCCACCGGACAGATTTTCGTAAACCAGCATCCAGACATAAGGTCGGATCTCAATCGGGTGCTGCAATTGCCCCGCCTTTTTCTCCGCCACTGCCGCTTTCAGTGATTCTTCTATCCCGGTGCTAAAAAATGTCACCGATGGGTTGGATAACGTTGTGATGGGCGTTCCGGTCAGTTGATCTTTGGTAAATCCGCTTTCCTGGGCGCCGCCGGCAAAAGCGCCAGCAATAAAGCTCAAGGTCTTTAACGCCACCACTTTGCTGGTATCAGCACGCGTGATGTAGCGTAGCGAGGTATCCGTCGGCGTATGGAAATCGGTTTTGAGTTGTTCATATCCTTCGATTTTTAGCGACGAACCATTGTCCGCTTTAATAATCGTGGTTTGTACTATTTTTTCCGTGGGAGGAAGGGGTTTGTTACTACACCCCGCCAGCATCAGCGGGATAACGAGCGCAGAGAATTTTCCGGGCATTTTCATTGGTTGATATCCTTACCAAAGGGCAATAAAAGTCTGGCGCAAGCGGCAAACCCGCTTAGGCCAAAGCAATTATCGGCAAAGGTATAACCAGACTTTATCTACAGGAAAGACAAATTCCAGGGGGGAGCAAAACCTGGCCCGCCAGCGGCAGGCCAGGTTTTCAGGTTAGCGAATCAATCGTAGGCTTTCAGCGTGCGCTGGCAGAGCGCAGAACGTACGCAATCGTCTTTGTTAAAGCGCACGACGCCGATCATCTCATCTTCCTCAAAACGTGCCAGTGCATCGCTCAGACCCGACTGAACGCCAGACGGCAGATCACATTGGGTAATATCACCGTTGACGATCACCGTCACGTTTTCCCCGAGGCGGGTTAAAAACATCTTCATTTGCGCAGCAGTGACATTCTGAGCCTCATCAAGAATAACCACCGCATTTTCAAATGTACGTCCACGCATATAGGCGAACGGCGCGATTTCCACCTTACCGATCTCAGGTCGCAGGCAGTATTGCATAAAGGACGCGCCCAGCCGTTTTACCAGCACGTCATAAACAGGCCGGAAATAAGGCGCGAACTTCTCGGAAATATCACCGGGCAAGAAGCCAAGATCTTCATCGGCTTGCAGGACCGGCCGGGTGACAATAATCCTTTCCACGTCCTTATGGATCAGGGCCTCTGCCGCTTTCGCCGCACTGATCCATGTTTTACCGCATCCGGCTTCGCCCGTTGCGAAGATCAATTGTTTACTCTCGATAGCATTCAGGTAGTGCTCCTGAGCTTCATTGCGCGCGGCGATGGGCGAGTTATCACGACTGTCCCGCGCCATGCCAATTGCTTCTACGCCACTCATCTGCACAAGCGAGGTGACCGACTCTTCTTCACGTTGTTTATGACTGCGTGAATCACGTCTCAGCACGCGTTTCGCTTCACGACGAGCTTTGATCACTGCTTTCTGTCTTCCCATGGATAGCACCTTGAGTTGTTGGTTTACATCACACGCGTCCTGGTTAACGCGATTATGCGCACAAACGTCTGAGGGTTGGCTTCCTTGTAAGCCATGGCTTGCCTTTGAAAATGACGTAACAGAACGGACAGCAGCATCGTCTGTCACATCGTTGGAAAGGGGAGTAAAAAAAGAAGAAGAAAATTCAGGGGCGAAGAAGTCGCTGCCGGAGGTTGCACCTCCGTGCCGGGTTTTGCGTGGTCTTTTTGATTGTCCGCTAGTGGACCTTACCATCCGCGATCTCCAGGTGACGTCATCACCGCAGGGTCTCAACGCTTTCAATAATTACATCAAAGCTTATCATATTTGCAACATTATTTTTACGTAACCATAACGTGCAAGACCACTGCGTCGTTCAAAAGAGTATCTGCAAGGAATATTACAGAATGATAACAGATACTTTCTAATACAAAAAAATGATATCTGGATGGCAGAAAAAGTATGTCTGAATACTACAGATAATAGATTATCCTGCCCGTTTGCGGGCAGGATAGGATCTTTTACGCTTCCAGCAGCGGTTGGGCAAGATAGTGATTCGACTCTTTTACCCCAGGCAAAACAAAGAAGTACCCGCCACCGATTGGGCGAATATACTCTTCCAGCGCTTCGCCGTTGAGACGTTTTTGCACCGTGAGGAAACCTTTCTCCAGGTCATGCTGATAGCAGACAAACAGCAGCCCCATATCCAGTTGGCCCGAGTTGGTCACGCCTAGCGAATAGCTATAGCCACGGCGCATCATCAGGCTTGACTGCGTCTCTTTGGTGCGCGGGTTGGCCAGCCGGATATGGCTATCCAGCGCAATCACCTCACCATCGGGATCGCTGGCGTAATCCGGAACATCATGTTCATGTTGCTGACCCAACGGTGCGCCAGACTGCTTATCACGACCAAAGATCGTCTGCTGCTCTTTCAGCGGCGTGCGATCCCAGAACTCTACATGGAATTGAATAATCCGCACTGCCTGGTAGCTACCGCCAACGGCCCATGCGGGTTCGCCCTGATCGCCCGTGACCCACACCACTTCGTTCATCAGCGCATTGTTGCTGCTGTCCGGGTTGGCTGTGCCATCTTTAAAACCTAACAGGTTAACCGGTGTCTCTTTACCTTTGCTGCGGGCCGCGTGCTCAGAGATAAATCCTTCACGCTTCCAGCGAACACTCAGTAAATCAGGCGTGTGCTTAATGATGTCACGCAACGCATGAATGACGGTATCCTGAGTATTCGCGCAAATCTGAAGAAGCAGATCGCCATGGCACAATGCCGCGTCCAACGCATCGTTGGGAAAACGCGTCATCTTCTGCAGCTTTTTCGGCATCTGCTTCTGTAAACCAAAGCGAGAATCGAACAGTGACTGACCAACGGAAACCGTCATGGTCAGATTATCTGGCGCAATAAAGGCCCCGAGAATACCGGAGTCCATCGGCGGAAGGCGCGGGTTCGGCGTCTCCGGCGCCGGGCCGCCAGCGGTAAGAAAAGCGATGCGCTGTGTCAGTAAGCGAAACAAACGTTCAAGATCCGCTTTATCTGCGGCCAGAACATCAAAGGCCACCAGCATCATGGAAGCTTGCTGCGGCGTTAAAATCCCGGCCTGATGAACACCGAGAAAAGGCTGCTTTTCCATTCGGGCATCGGGTGACAGCGTACCCGGCGCGCTCTGCGGTTTGACGGCATGCGCTACCGGGCATCCGCCTGTCAGCGCAAGCGCGCCGCCCAGCGCGCCCATTCCTTTTAATAAACGGCGCCGGGAAGGCTCGCTGACGCCGTGGTTATCATGTTGACTCATGGTGTTAGTCCAGTCCGAGCACGCCACGCAACTGGGCAAGATCTTCTGCCAGTGTGGTGATCGGCCCTTTCAGCGCGTTACGATCGGCGTCTGTCAGCTTGTCGTAGGTTTCAAAGCCCTCTTTGGTGCGGTATTTGGCAAGAATGGCATCCACTTTTTTGAAGTTAGCATCCACTTTCGCCAGCAATTCGCTGTTGTTTTTCTGCAACTGCGGACGCAGCAAATCAACAATTTTCTGGGCGCCATCCACGTTAGCCTGGAAATCCCACAAATCGGTATGACTGTAACGATCTTCTTCGCCGCTGATCTTGCTGGCTGCGACTTCTTCAATCAGACCGGCAGCTCCCCCCACCACTTTCGACGGCGGGAAGGCCAGCTCATTAATTCGGGTTTGCAGATCGACCACATCGGTGTAGAGCTGATCAGCATATTTACCCATATCTTTAGTGCTGTTATCGCCAAACAGGGCTTTTTCCAGGCGATGGAAGCCGGTAAATTTCGGATCGGCGGCCTTATGCTCGTAATCATCTTCACGCGCGTCAATACTGCCATCCAGATCGGAGAACAGCTCGGCAATCGGCTCAATGCGCTCATAATGCTGGCGCGTCGGCGCATACAGTGCTTTCGCTTTTTCGATATCGCCTGCTTTCACCGCGTCGGTAAAGGCTTTGGTTCCGGTAACCAACTGTGCCGTTTCGGCAACCACATAGGCTTTATAGTCGGTGATCGCCGTGCTGAGGCTCAGCAACGCGTCGCCTTTTGCCGCATCACCCGTCGCTTCACCTTTAACAATTAATTTGCCTTTCGGGTTGGTTAATAAACCGCAGGTCATGTCATATTCACCCGGCTGCAGGTTGGCGGTCAGTTTCTGGCTAAAACCCGGAGCAATGTTTTCGCGCTCTTCCACCACCATGACGCCTTTCAGGATCTCCCACTCCAGCGCTTTCTGGCTGTGGTTAACAATCACAAATTGCGTTTTGCCTGCGTTCACCGTCAGGTTCATCGGCTCACATTGCTTGTCCGTTACCGTGACTTTAACCTGCGGAACATCCGCAGCCTGCGCACCCAACGCACAGGCGAACAGCGCTGCGATCCCTACCTGTATTGCACTACGACGAAAATGAATCACCATGACCCTTCCCTTCAATAAGTATGTTGTAACGATGCCAACTAATAACGAGATTACGGCGCAGCACGCGACGGCTGCGAACCCGCGCGCGGAGGCCAGACAAACAGCACCAGCGCCGGAATGAGATACAGAAAATAGACGGTGACTTCGCTGACGCTCGGCGTCTCCTGATAACCAAAGATCCCTTCCAGCAACGTACCGGTCAGCGAGTGCGTAGTGAGCACATTGCTTAGGTCGAACGCCACATCCTGAAAGTGATTCCACAGGCCCGCTTCATGGAAGGCGCGGATAGCGCCCGCCGCAAGCCCTGCGGCAACCAGTAAAATAAACAGGCTGGTCCATTTGAAAAAGGCACCAAGATTAAGGCGAACCCCGCCCCAGTAGAGTAAGAAGCCGAGCACTACCGCCGTGGCGAGGCCGAGCAAGGCGCCAACCGGCGGCCAGATGCCCACATCCTGCTGGAACGCCGCCAGCAAAAAGAACACCGACTCTAACCCTTCGCGCGCAACGGCGAAAAAGACCATCATGATCAGTGCCCAGCCGTGGTTGTTCCCGCGCGCCAGCGCGTTATCCACTGCCTGCTCCAGTTGCACTTTGACGTTGCGCGATACTTTACGCATCCAGAACACCATCCAGGTCAGGATCACCACCGCAATTAACGCGACAATCCCTTCGAACAGTTCCTGCTCTCTCTGCGGGAACTCGCCGGTGGTTTCGTTAATAGCAATGCCCAACCCCAGGCAAAGTGCGGCGGCAAGGAAAACGCCGATCCACATCCCCCCAATCCAGCGCCCGCGCTGGGTGCGCTTGAGGTAGCTGGCAATCAGGCTGACGATCAGTGCCGCTTCGAGGCCTTCACGTAACATAATAAGAAATGGAACAAACATGGAGGACGCCCCTACTGTCATGCGCGGTCAAAGGTTGCAAAGAAAAGTAAATTCTAGTGATAGTGATTATCATTACGACGCAAGGAAACTCAAGCGAAATATGATGAGAATGATAAATGGATGTAAATGCGTAGCAGCCTAACTGTAAGGGCTGGCACGTTATGCAGAAGTAATTGAAATATTGCAAAAATCTTGCTTACAAATCTTTAACTTTGTATTTACCCAACGCAGCCGCTATGGCTAAATAAACGCCCTGTTTATCTGCACACATAACGCTATGATTAATTTCCTGCATTTTCTGCTGGCACTGGTAGTGATCCTTGCGCTGGCCTGGCTGGTGAGTTTCGATCGCCGTCAGATCCGTATTCGTTTTATTCTGCAATTAGTGGTGATTGAGTTAGCGCTGGCGTGGTTCTTTTTACATGCTCAGAGCGGTCTGACGCTGATTAAACATGTCTCCGGCTTTTTTGAAATTCTGCTGAAATTTGCCGGTGAAGGGACCGCTTTCGTCTTTGGCGGCATGAGTGAAAAAGGGCTGGCGTTTATTTTCCTCGGCGTGCTGTGCCCGATTGTATTTATCTCGGCATTGATCGGCATTTTGCAACACTGGCGCATTCTGCCACTGTTTATTCGCCTGATCGGCACCCTGCTGTCAAAGCTGAACGGCATGGGCAAACTGGAATCGTTTAACGCGGTCAGCTCGCTGATCCTCGGCCAGTCAGAAAACTTTATCGCCTATAAAGGCATCCTCGCCGATCTCTCCCCGCGTCGTATGTTCACTATGGCCGCCACCGCCATGTCGACCGTGTCGTTGTCGATTGTCGGCGCTTATATGACCATGCTGGATGCGAAATATGTCGTCGCCGCGTTGTTACTCAACATGTTCAGCACGTTTATTATTCTGTCGGTGATTAACCCCTCCCGCCCGGGAACAGAAAAAGAGATCAAACTGGAAAAACTTCACGAGTCGCAGAGCTTTTTCGAGATGCTTGGTGAATACATTCTCGCTGGTTTCAAGGTGGCGATGATTATTCTGGCGATGCTGATTGGATTTATTGCCCTGATCAGCGCAGTGAATGCACTGTTTTCCGCGCTGTTTGGGCTCAGCTTCCAGCAGTTGCTTGGCTACGTCTTCTACCCGCTGGCATGGCTGGTTGGCATTCCTCTGAGCGATGCGCTGCAGGCAGGAAGCATTATGGCGACAAAACTGGTGGCAAACGAATTTGTGGCAATGATCGAGTTGCAAAAAATTTCCGCCAGTATGACGCCACGCGGTCTGGGCATTCTCTCCGTGTTCCTGGTCTCTTTTGCTAACTTTGCCTCTATCGGCATCGTGGCGGGCGCCATTAAAGGGCTGAATGAACAACAAGGCAATGCCGTTTCACGGTTTGGCCTGCGCCTGGTCTACGGCGCGACACTGGTGAGTCTGCTTTCTGCCGCTTTTGCGGGGGCAGTACTGTAAGTTTTTCCCTCTCCCTGCGGGGAGAGGGAAAGCATCAGAACTGTACGCAGACCGGCTGGTCAACACGCATAACCGATTCCTGCGCAAAGCGTGACTTGTAAACCCCGCGCAATGCTTCAATATTCTTCTCGCTCTGTGCATCCGCGCTGTGGATCAGCATCAACGCTTTGCTGGCCTCGCGGGCAACGTGACCGTCATTTCCCAGCCACTGCCCCCTGGCGTCAAACACCGTTAACCCATCGCGAAAACGCGGCGTCACATCACCATCCACAAACTGTTGCCACTCCTGGGCGGTAATGGCCTTGCCCGCCGGACGGTTCAGACCAAAATACAGCGTGGTTTGCTGCATTTGATTTTCTGCTTTACAACTTTGAACGGCGGCCGTGGCCGAGGGTTTGCTGGCAGGTGCGACACAACCGGTCAGCACGCCCGCCAGTATCAGTGCGGTGACCCCTGTCATCAACTTCATAGGTTATCCTCATTGTTATGTGTCGGAAGATAACAGCCTAATTACAGTTATTTAGCAATAAAAAAACCCGCCGAAGCGGGTTTTTGCTTCAATATTTTATTGCTCTGATTGTAAACGGGATGGCGGCGCAGAGTGGTAATGCGCGTCGGCTTCGGCGAAGCGCTGCTGCATGGCCGCAGAAGGCGCTTTGCCCAGCAGGCTGAACACCACAATACCCATGCTACCGAAAATAAAGCCGGGAATAATTTCGTACAGACCCAACCACGCGTACTGTTTCCATACCAGTACCGTTACCGCACCGATAACCATCCCCGCCAGCGCGCCGTTACGGGTCATACGCGACCACAATACCGAGAACAACACCACCGGGCCAAACGCCGCGCCGAAACCAGCCCACGCGTAGCTTACCAGTCCAAGAACACGGTTTTCGGGGTTAGCCGCCAGCGCAATAGACACCAACGCCACCAACAGGACCATTGCACGCCCGACCCACACCAGCTCCGTCTGGCTCGCTCCTTTACGCAAGAAAGCTTTATAGAAATCTTCGGTGATCGCGCTGGAGCAGACCAGCAACTGACAACTCAGGGTCGACATCACCGCCGCAAGAATAGCGGACAACAAAATACCGGCGATCCACGGGTTAAAGAGGATCTGCGCCAGCTCGATAAACACGCGCTCGGCGTTTTGGTTCACCGCGCCAGCGACCGACGGGTTATTACTAAAGTACGCAATGCCAAAAAAGCCCACGGCAACCGCGCCAGCAAGGCACAGTATCATCCACGCCATACTGATACGGCGGGCATGCACAATAGTGTGATGAGAATCCGCCGCCATAAAACGCGCCAGGATATGCGGCTGGCCGAAATAGCCCAGTCCCCAGCCCATCAGCGACACAATAGCGACAAAATTCAGCCCCTTCAGCATATCGACGTTTTCAATGCTTTTCTGTTTGATCACGTCCAGGGAATCGCCGAAGCCCCCGACAGAGATAATCACAATGACCGGCGTCAGGATCAGCGCAAAAATCATCAGGCTGGCCTGTACTGTATCGGTCCAGCTAATCGCCAGGAAACCGCCAATAAAGGTGTAGAGAATGGTCGCCGCCGCCCCGGCCCACAGCGCCGTTTCATAACTCATGCCGAAAGTGCTTTCGAAGAGCCGTGCGCCCGCCACGATGCCGGAAGCGCAGTAGATAGTGAAGAACACCAAAATCACCACCGCCGAGATAATCCGCAACAGGCGGCTGTTATCTTCAAAACGGCCAGTGAAATAATCCGGTAATGTCAGCGCGTTATTGTTCACCTCGGTGTGAACGCGCAAACGCCCTGCCACCAGTTTCCAGTTGATCCACGCCCCCAGCGTCAGGCCGATGGCAATCCAGCTTTCGGAAATCCCGGAAATAAAAATCGCGCCCGGCAAGCCCATCAGCAGCCAGCCGCTCATGTCGGATGCACCGGCAGACAATGCGGTGACCAAAGCCCCAAGACGACGACCGCCAAGAATATAATCGTCAAAGTTTTTCGTAGAACGCCAGGCGATGAAACCGATCAATATCATGCCAAAGATATAAATAAAAAATGTCACCAGCATCGGTGTGCTAATTGCCATGAAGGATTCTCCAGGATTCTTTTCGGCAAAGGATTATTTTGCCGCTTTTATCCACCACCGGAACGGGGTGATGGTGCGTACTTGTTGTTTTAGGCGACCGTATCCTGCCGGAAGGCTCGCTTATGCACAATTGATTTAACACAGCATTTACATCAAATTCATCCCGTGCTTAATATCAAATTTGTATAGGTTGCACTGTGTCACACTTTTAAAGGTTGCACCTTATAAAAGTGTTACCTGCCGCATAAATCCTGGCTTAGCGGCAAGTTATGCCGCGCTTTTCCTTATTACCAACAATTAACAATCCATTCATTTTTGACGTTGCCAACCAGGTCACATTTAACAAGGTTGCACAAAGTTGCAACATGGTAGATATTTCAGCCTGAACCGCAGAACACTGTAAAAAAGGAGCAGAGCATGGGCACCACTACCATGGGGGTCAAGCTTGATGATGCCACGCGCGAAAGGATCAAAGCCGCAGCGGCGACTATCGATCGCACGCCGCACTGGCTGATTAAACAAGCCATTTTTAATTATCTGGAAAAGCTGGAAAGCAATGAACCGCTGCCGGAACTGGCAGGCGCAGCAGGGAGCAACGGCCATGACGATGAACCGCAACTTACTGCCGAAGAGATCCACCAGCCGTTCCTGGATTTTGCCGAGCAGATCCTGCCGCAGTCGGTATCACGCGCGGCGATCACGGGAGCCTGGCGCTGGGCAGAAACCGATGCCGTGCCAATGCTGTTAGAGCAGGCTCGCCTGCCGCAACCCGTCGCGGAAAATGCGCACAAACTCGCATACCAGTTAGCCGAAAAATTACGTAACCAGAAAACGGCCACCGGACGTGCGGGTATGGTGCAAAGTTTATTGCAAGAGTTCTCACTCTCGTCGCAGGAAGGCGTGGCGCTAATGTGCCTTGCCGAAGCGTTATTGCGTATTCCGGATAAAGCCACCCGCGACGCGCTGATCCGCGACAAAATCAGTAACGGCAACTGGCAATCTCATATCGGTCGCAGCCCGTCGTTATTCGTCAATGCCGCGACCTGGGGGCTGCTGTTTACTGGCCGCCTGGTTTCGACCCATAACGAAGCTAACCTCTCGCACGCCCTGAATCGCATTATCAGTAAAAGCGGGGAGCCGCTGATCCGTAAAGGCGTCGATATGGCAATGCGCCTGATGGGAGAGCAGTTCGTCACTGGTGAAACCATCGCCGAAGCGCTGGCCAATGCACGCAAACTGGAAGACAAAGGCTTCCGTTACTCCTATGACATGTTAGGTGAAGCGGCGCTGACCGCTGCCGATGCCCAGGCCTATATGGTGTCTTATCAGCAGGCGATCAACGCCATCGGCAAAGCCTCTAACGGGCGCGGCATTTATGAAGGCCCTGGCATCTCCATTAAGCTTTCGGCGCTGCACCCGCGTTACAGTCGTGCGCAATATGACCGCGTGATGGAAGAGCTCTATCCGCGTCTGAAGTCACTTACGTTACTGGCGCGCCAGTATGACATTGGCATCAACATTGATGCTGAAGAAGCCGATCGTCTGGAAATCTCGCTCGATCTGCTGGAAAAACTCTGCTTCGAACCGGAACTGGCCGGCTGGAACGGTATCGGCTTCGTGATTCAGGCTTACCAGAAACGCTGCCCGTTTGTGATTGACTACCTTATCGATCTCGCCACACGCAGCCGCCGTCGCCTGATGATCCGCCTGGTGAAGGGCGCCTACTGGGACAGCGAAATCAAGCGCGCGCAAATGGAAGGCCTGGAAGGCTACCCGGTTTACACCCGCAAGGTTTATACCGACGTTTCTTACCTCGCCTGTGCCAAAAAATTACTCTCGGTGCCAAACCTGATTTACCCGCAATTCGCAACCCATAACGCCCACACGCTGGCGGCTATTTACCAACTGGCCGGGCAGAACTACTACCCTGGCCAGTATGAGTTCCAGTGCCTGCACGGCATGGGAGAACCGCTGTATGAGCAAGTCGTCGGCAAAGTGGCCGACGGCAAGCTTAACCGCCCGTGCCGGATCTATGCGCCGGTCGGCACCCATGAAACACTGCTTGCTTATCTGGTGCGTCGCTTATTGGAAAATGGTGCCAACACCTCCTTTGTCAATCGCATCGCCGATAACACCCTGCCGCTGGATGCCCTGGTGGCAGATCCGGTCGCCGAGGTGGAAAAACTCGCGGCGCAAGAAGGTCTGGTCGGCCTGCCACACCCGAAAATACCGCTGCCGCGAGCGCTGTATGGCGAGGGGCGCATTAACGCTGCCGGGCTGGATCTGGCCAACGAACACCGTCTGGCTTCGCTCTCCTCTGCCCTGCTCAACAGCGCCGCGCAGAAATGGTACGCCCGCCCGGTACTGGAGGCGGTAGTGATGGAAGGCGAGCCACAGCCCGTTGTAAACCCAGCCGAGCCAAAAGACACTGTCGGTTATGTGGTCGAAGCCAGCCCGGACCAGGTTGAGCAGGCGCTGGACAACGCAGTAAGTCACGCGCCTATCTGGTTTGCCACCCCACCACAGGAACGTGCAGCCATTCTGCAGCGCGCCGCCGTACTGATGGAAGATCAGATGCAGTCACTGATTGGCATTTTGGTGCGCGAAGCGGGTAAAACCTTCAGCAATGCGATTGCCGAAGTGCGGGAAGCCGTCGATTTCCTGCGTTATTACGCAGGCCAGGTCAGCGCTGATTTTGACAACGAAACGCACCGCCCGCTGGGGCCGGTGGTCTGTATCAGCCCGTGGAACTTCCCGCTGGCAATTTTTACCGGGCAAATTGCCGCCGCGCTAGCCGCTGGCAACAGCGTGCTGGCTAAACCGGCGGAGCAAACGCCGTTGATTGCGGCCCAGGGGGTAGCGATTTTGCTGGAAGCAGGCGTACCGGCCGGGGTTCTGCAACTGCTGCCGGGGCGCGGGGAAACGGTCGGCGCGCAACTCACCGCCGATGCGCGGGTACGTGGCGTAATGTTTACCGGATCCACAGATGTTGCGGCCTTGCTGCAACGTAACATTGCCACCCGTCTGGATGCACAGGGTCGCCCGACGCCGCTTATCGCCGAAACAGGCGGTATGAACGCGATGATCGTCGACTCTTCCGCACTCACAGAGCAGGTAGTGGTAGATGTGCTGGCCTCGGCATTTGATAGCGCCGGTCAGCGCTGTTCTGCGCTGCGTGTACTCTGCCTGCAGGAAGAGATCGCAGAGCACACCCTCACCATGCTACGGGGCGCCATGGCAGAGTGCCGGATGGGAAATCCGGGTCGCCTGACAACAGACATCGGCCCGGTGATCGACGCGGAAGCGAAGGAAAACATTGATAAACATATTCAGGCGATGCGGGCGAAAGGCCGCCCGGTCTTCCAGGCCGTGCGTGAACACAGCGAAGACGCAGGCGAATGGCGTAACGGTACCTTTATTGCACCGACCCTGATTGAGCTGGAAAGCTTTGATGAGCTGAAAAAAGAGGTCTTCGGTCCGGTTCTGCATGTGGTGCGCTACCGCCGTCACCAACTGGATCAGCTGATCGGCCAGATTAACGAGTCGGGTTACGGCCTGACGCTTGGCGTTCATACCCGTATCGATGAGACGATCGCTCAGGTCACGGGGAATGCGCATGTCGGCAACCTGTATGTTAACCGCAATATGGTGGGCGCAGTGGTCGGGGTGCAGCCTTTCGGTGGTGAAGGGTTGTCCGGCACCGGGCCGAAAGCTGGCGGGCCGCTTTATCTATACCGCCTGCTGAGCAGCCGCCCGGAAGAGGCAGTACAAAAAACACTGGCCCGCCATGATGCCAATGCACCGCTTGATGCTCAGTTGAAAGCAATACTCCTACAGCCGCTCGAAGCCTTAAGTGCATGGGCGAATGCGCGTCCGGCGCTGCAGACGCTGTGCCGGCAGTTCGGCGAACTTGCGCAAACCGGCACACAGCGTCAGCTGCAAGGGCCAACCGGCGAACGCAACAGCTGGACGCTGGCACCACGGGAACGCGTACTGTGTGTGGCGGATAACGAGCAAGATGCGCTGGTACAACTGGCAGCAGTGCTGGCCTGCGGAAGCCAGGTACTGTGGCCGGATGATGCGCTGCATCGCGACATGGCCTCCGCATTGCCCGATAGCGTCAAACAACGGATCCAGTTCGCCAAAGCCGATGCATTAATGGCGCAACGCTTCGATGCGGTGATCTTCCACGGTGACTCGGATCAACTGGTGGCGCTGTGCGAAAACGTGGCAGCCCGCAGTGGCGCGATTGTCTCGGTACAGGGTTTTGCCCGTGGCGAAACCAATATTCTGCTGGAGCGTTTGTGGGTGGAGCGCTCGCTGAGCGTCAATACCGCCGCTGCGGGCGGGAACGCCAGCCTGATGACCATTGGCTAAGCACGCGATAAGCCGGGTAAGCGGCAATGCCACCCGGCTTATCGCAAAGCACTCGCCATAAAAAAGCGCCTTAAGGCGCTTTTTTTCTCAGGGTAAGCCCGACATCACCGCCGGGGTGCACCGACAATAATGTCTCTTTAGAATAGCCGCTTTCCCGCATCAGGCAGCTGCACGCAGCATCGAAAATCGCCAGCGTCAGCACAATCGAGGTGGTCGCGAGCATATTGAGCGGATCGATCTCGCGCTTCACGCCCGTGGAAATGACCAGCCGTGCAGCACGTGCAATCGCGGAGTCCGGATTTTCTGTGACGCTAATAATCCCAACGCCCTTTTTGGCCAGCCCAGGCAACAGGCGCGTTAACTCATCCGAATTGCCACCGCGCGACAGCATAATCATCAGATCGTGCGGTTCCAGAAAGCCTAAATCGCCATGTGCTGCATCGGTAGCGTTGAGCCAGATCGCCGGGCGTTCCACGCAGGCTAGCATATGGGCAATCTTACGGGCGGCAATGCCCGATGTGCCTACCCCCGTGACCGCAATTTTGCCCCGGCAACCTCGTAGTTCGGCCATCAATGCATTCCACAGAGTCTCATTGAGATGGCTGCTCAGCGCCGCCATCTCCTGACTGTAAATCTGCCAGGCATCGCACGCCTGACGCCAGCCTGTGCTCATGCCTCCTCCTGCATCAGGGTGCGGTACTTCATATGATCCTGATACATCTCATGGAACACGGTGTATTTACGATCGTAATACTGCTTGATGCGGTTGGTTTGTGGCGTCACCGTTTTACCAATGCGGCTCATGGCCGACATCGCTTCCGGGAAGCTGTCAAACACCCCGGCCGCCACGGTGCCCATCATCGCCCCGCCAAGCAGCATCGCTTCACTCTCTTCGGGTAACAACATGGCACAGCCGGTCGCGTTGGCATGCTCCTGAACAAAGATCGGGTTCTTCGTGCCGCCACCACTGGCCATCACCGTATCTATGCTGTAACCGCTCTGATTCATGGTTTCAATAATGTGGCGCGTACCAAGCGCAATCGCCTGGATGGTCGCCAGGTAATGTAGTGCCATATCTTCCGGTGTGCGCGACAGCTTCAGCCCGCTGATCACGCCGGTTAACGTGGGGTTAGCACGCGGCGATCGGTTCCCGTGGAAGTACGGCAGGATATGGATATCACGGGTCAGGAACGCGATGTTTTCCGGCTCACCGGCCATTTTACGCAACAGCGCATTCAGCACTTCGTAAATGGTTTGCCCCTGCGCTTTGGCCTGGCCCAGCAGCGTTTCGTAGCATGGATGTGACTGAATAATGTGATCAATTAACGCGCCCGTGGCCGACTGTCCTCCCTCGTTGAGCCAGTAGCCAGGTAACACCGCCGAATAATACGGCCCCCATACGCCACCAATAAAACGCGCCTGTGGCGAGATAGCCATGTGCCCGGTCGAGGTGCCGCCAATCAGCGCAATGCGACGATCAAAATCCGCCACATCGCCCGACACCCCACTCGCTCCCAGCGTACCGAGCGTGCCGGCATGCGCGTCAATGATCGAGACACTGACAGCCGTGCCAGGCATCAGCCCCATCTCTGTTGCTGCGCGTTGTGTCAGCCCACGGCCTAAAGGCTCGCCCATGGTTTTCACATAACGGCCGATTTTCTCTGCATCATGCTCCAGCAGATCTTCGAGTCCAATCTGGCGGAAATAGCTCGTGTCCCACTTATCTTCGTGCCCCATATAGGTCCACTTGCAGACTGTCGAACAGAGCGAGCGCGTATCATCGCCCGTCGCCCTCCAGGTCAGGAAATCCGGGAGATCAAAATAATACCCGGCATTGGCCCAGGTGTTAGGCATATGCTGTTTCAGCCACAACAGCTTTGGCGTTTGCATCTCCGGCGAAATGATCCCGCCCACGTAATCCAGTACCCGATGATGGGTCGCATTAATGCGTTCAGCCTGTGAAATCGCGCGGTGATCCATCCACACAATAATATTCTGCTCACTGCGTCCGGAAGGACTGATGGTGAGAGGCTTTCCCTCTTTGTCCAGCACCACCAGCGAACAGGTGGCATCAAACCCCAGACCTTTGACCTGAATCGGGTTAATGTCCGCCTGGTTTACCGCATCGCGAACGGCATTACAGACTGCCTGCCAGATGTTGTCGGAGGACTGCTCAACAAAATCCGCCTGCGGGCGATAGATCTCAATCGCCCTGCTTGCCTGGCTGACCATACGGCCGGTCAGATTAAATACCCCTGCGCGGGCGCTGCCAGTCCCGACATCTACACCAATGAAATAGCTCGCCATTCTTTTTCTCCTGACATCAGGCTTTACGATGTTGTAATGCGATAAAGAGGATCAGCACCGCGCCCCAGAGCGCCATGGTCAAATAACTGCTGATGCCTAACAAATTAAAGCCGCTTTCCAGCATCTGTAGCACCACCAGCGCCAGCACCAGACCGAGCACGCGCCCGAAGCCGCCGTCGGGGTTAATGCCGCCGAGTACCGAAGCCAGAATAGTGACCAGAAGATAGGATTCGCCGTAGCCTGCTTTCGCCGAGTTGAATTTCGCCATCATTAAGATGGCCGCAACCCAGCCAAGTATGGCGGAGATGACATATACCGAGATCTGTATCCGCACCGTATTCACGCCGCTGTAGCGCGTGGCCTGCTCGTTAGACCCCACCAGGTAGAGACTGCGCCCCAGCGTAGTATGCTCCAGCAGCACCCACAGCAGTATCGCCACCACAAGAAACAACACCAGCGCTACCGGGATGCCGAGCAGCGTAGCATTGCCCAGAAACTGAATGGCAGCCGGGAAACCAGAGATGACCGTGCCATTTGAGAGCAAAATATTCAGGCCGGAAATCAGCGTCATGGTGCCGAGCGTCGCAAGGATCGGCGACACGCCAATCCACGCCACCAATGCGCCATTAACAACACCAATGGCAACAGCCACCATCAGCCCTGCCAGCAACCCCAGCACCATGAACAGCGGGTTATCGGGGTGCATTACAATGACTGCCGCCATCACCAGTGAGCAGGCATTCGCCCCGGCGATGATCGACAGATTTATACCGCCGGTCAGCATGGTCATGCCCATACCCAGCGCCAGCATGCCAAGGATCGGCAGTTGCGAGCCGATGGACTGAAAGTTAGCCACGCTGAAAAATCGGCTGCCCAGCAGGGCAGAAAAGACCAGTGCCACGACGATAATAATCACGCATTGCAAGCGGATGATGGCGTCACCGGGCAGAAATCGGACGATGGATTTCATCTTAAAGTTCCCTTGCCAGTTTGCGTTTTTCGTTCCAGGCAGTAGCGCTAATGCTCACCAGAATGATCGCGCCGCTCAGTACCGTGTGCCAGTAAGAAGAGACGCCAAGTAATGTCAGGCCATTTTGAAGGAACCCCAGCAGCACAACGCCCAGCAGCGTACCGGTCAGGGTACCGCGTCCACCACTCATACTGGTGCCGCCGAGGACCACCGCCGCCAGCACGGTCAACTCAAAACCGAGTAATGAGTTTGGTGCCACTGACTGTGTAATTTGCGCCTGCACCACCGCCGCCACACCCGCCAGGATGCCCATATAGCCATAGACGTAAAAATGCAGTTTCAGCAGATTCAGCCCCAGACGGGAAGCCGCTTCGCGGTTACCGCCCATGGCATAGATCTGGCGGCCAGGCCGGGTGTGATTCATCAGCACGGCGGTAAAAATGAGGGTGGCGCCCAGGCACAGTAACGGCAATGTCAGGCCATAGTCGTAGCCGTCTGCGGCGGTGAAGGAGAACCAGTTGATGCCGTTCATAAACCAGTCGGGGAAACCATACAACCAGGTGCCTTTGGTGGCGTAAACCAGCAATCCGTAATAGACGTTGAGCGTGGCAATGGTGATGATGATCGCGGGCACGCGTAACCAGTACACCAGAAAACCATTTATCAGCCCGAGCAGCAGCCCCACCGCCACCGACAGCAGCAACGCCACCGCAAAATTACCGCCATGGGCAATGATCCAGCTGGCCATGGCGTATTGGGCTATCGCCGTCATTGCCGGAAACGAGATATCAATACCGCCGGAGATCAGCACCACAAATAAGCCGCAGGCGAGGATCCCGAGAATGGCGTAGCTGGTCGCCACATCCGTCAGATTCCCCAGCGTTAGAAATTCGTCAGTTCCGATGCTCAGTCCAATTGCCAGCGCAATCACCAGCAGACCAAGCCAGAATTCGTGTTGCCCCACGAGGCGAGCAAGGGCTGCGTTACGCATTGACCACCTCCGCGATCTCCTGTTCTGTACAGCGATGGGGATTAAACTCCGCCACCAGTTCGCCCTGACGCATCACCAGCACACGGTGACTGTTGTAATACGCTTCGGGGATTTCATCGCAAATCATCAATACCGCCATCCCCTGCTCCGCCAGATGACGGGCAATTTGGTAGATCCCCTCTTTATTGGCGATATCTACCCCCACGGTCGGCGAGTCGAGAATCAAAATCCGCGGCTGCGTTGCCACCCATTTGGCGATGGCAATACGCTGCGCGTTCCCCCCGGAAAGCGTTTTGACGGGCAGGCTGGGATCAGACACTTTTATGTTCAGTTCACGAATCAGTTCAGCGAACAGTTGCTGCGCCTTGTGGTGATCGAGTAACCCGGCGCGGGTATGCAATTTGTCGAAGACGGTCACGATGGTGTTGTCATAAATGGATTGCTCCATTATTAGCCCCTGCGTCAGCCTGTCTTCCGAAACATAGCCAATGCCATGGCGAATGGCATCGTGGTTATTGCGTAACCTGACGGCTTTGCCATTAATCAGGATGTCGCCATCCTGCGGCCGGGCCATACCAAACAGGCTCATGCACAGTTCAGTACGACCTGCGCCCAGAAGGCCGACAATGGACACGATTTCGCCGCTACGCAGTGCCAGGTTGATATTGCGGTATTTGCCTTTACGGCTGAGGTGACGCAATTCCAGCAGCGGCGGCTGATCCACCGGCGGTTTTTCCGGTAGCGGACTGTAATGAAAACGCTGACCTGTCATCAGATAAGCCAGTTCATGACTATCCAGCTCTTGCGCTGGCCAGGTGCCAATCAGCTTGCCGTCACGCATGACGCTGATGCGATCGGCCACTTCCATCACTTCATCCAGACGGTGGCTAACAAACACCACGCAAATGCCTGCCGCTTTCAGCTCGTTCACCACCCGCAGCAGGCCGTTAACCTCCTGGCGCGTCAGTGAGGCGGTCGGCTCATCCATGATCACCAGCCGCGCATCGGCGGCAATGGCCCGGCAAATCGCCACCAGCTGACGATCGGCTATCGAGAGTTTTTCCACCTTTTTATCCGGATCAAGGCGCACGCCAATTCGCGCCATTGCCGCCAGCGCCTGTGCGCGCATCGCGCTTCTGAGTACCCACAGATCGCCGCCCGGAAGATAACGGTGAACAGCAATATTTTCCGCCACGCTAAAATTGGGGAATAACGAGAGATCCTGGTAAATAACCTGAATGCCGTAATGTGCGGAGAGTTGCGGCGTAAGATGGTGGAACAATTTGCCATCCAGCGCGATGCTGGCACCCTTTTCCGGGTGATAAACCCCGGAGATGACTTTGATGATGGTGCTTTTACCGCAGCCATTTTGCCCGGCAAGGCAGTGCACCTCGCCTTTTTTCAGCGTCAGATCCACGTTATCCAACGCCAGCACGCCGGGGAATCGCTTACTGATATTCTCAAGCGTGATAAATGCGGTGGTGTCTGTCATCGACAATACCCCTGCCTGCGCCCTCGGGGACGCGATAGTTAAACGTACTGCGAAAAGAGCCGGCCTTGCGGCCGGGCTCCGGTTCCCTGATGTGGCCTGAAAAATTCAGAAGCCGAGTGATTGCGCGTTATCTTTAGTAACTTCGAGGATTTTGTTGAAGCGGATGACTTTTTTCTCCATATCGACATCGGCTTTGCCCAGCCCGTCAATCGTCAGATCGGAGGTTACTTCTTTACCCTGCAGCAGTTGATCAGCCACGGTCACCAGCGCGAAGCCGGCATCACGCGGATCCCACAGCAGTGCTTTTTTGATATCGCCACGCATTAAATACGGCGCAGCCTGGCCCGGCATGGCAATGCCCACAACCGCCAGTTTGTCTTTCGCCCTTTTCTTCTGCACGGCCTGGCCCGCGCCAATCGGTCCCAGCGATCCAAAACCAATTACCCCTTTCATTTGCGGATAGGTTTTCATTAGATCGAGGGTAGTGGCATAGGATTTGTCGATGCTTTCGGCTACCGGCAGACGCGAGGTGACTTCAAACATCTCGGGGTATTTCTCTTTTTGATACTTAATAGCGTAATCGGCCCAGGCATTGTGCAGTGGCACCGTCAGCGAACCGACGTAAATGGCATAGCCGCCTTTCCCGCCCATATCTTTTGCCAGCTCATCGACGTTGGCCTGGGCATATTTTTCGCTGTCGATGGTTTCGATATCCCACTGACCAATTTGCTGATCCGGCGATTCATGCGTCAGCACGACGATGCCTTTGTCGCGCGCTTTCTTGAGCACCGGCTCCAGGACTTTCGCGTCGTTTGGCACCACGATAATGGCATTAACATTTTTGGCGATCAGATCTTCAATCACTTTTACCTGCTGCGCCGGATCCGGCGTCGACGGCCCGGTCTGGTAAGCATTCACATCCAGTTTTTTCGCCGCCTCGTTGACGCCGGTTTCCATACGGTTAAACCATGGAATACCGGTCACTTTCGCCACCACGGCGATTTCGTACTTTTCCGCGGCAACAACCTGGCCAGATACCATGCTTGCAGAAATGAGGGCTGCGCTGAGTAATGCGAGTTTGAATTTCATAGTTGTACCTTTCTTGAGGACAGAGGAAAGTCGCGGAAGGGAGGTTAACAACGAAGGGAAGAGCTAAAACAACGTCGTTTTATGAATTGTGATCAATGCCCAAAAATGTAAATTAACAGTAAAATTTTAATTAAATTTAAGTTAAAATTAAAGGTGTTCTCATCAAGAACTTCTTTGTAAATGTTAAAATAAATGCAATATATAACATAATAGAAACAAATCATTATCATTTACACATCACAGCACGTCTCTTTCCGCCCGAACGGTCGTAGTGCCGACAAAATTAATTTACAGATTTGAGAACTGAAACGAGAAAGGTAATCCGGCCTTCCGGTAGCGTTTACCGTCGCGCATTACGGCATGGCATTACCCCGTGTTTAAGGGAGGTTTTAAGCCGTTACCCTTAGTCACGCACCAGCGCTGCGCTGACATTCAGGTGACATCGGACAGGTGCTATGTTAATTAAACGGCTGTACTGACGTTGTTAACAGGGGAACATTGATGAAACGTAGCATGCTGGCGCTGACGGCGCTGTTGCTCAGCAGCGTGGCATTTGCCGACGAGTGTGATAACGCCGCCACGCAATCCGAACTCAATAGCTGTACCGCCGGGCAGTATCAGGCAGCAGATAAAAAACTCAACCAGACTTACCAAACCGCGCTCAAACGCGCGACCCCGGCACAGGCGACACTGCTGAAAAAGGCCCAGCAAAGTTGGATCACCCTGCGCGACAGTGATTGCGCTTTCGTCAGCTCTGGGGTCGATGGTGGCAGCGCACAACCTATGGTGCAAAACCAGTGCCTGGCAGATAAAACCAACGAGCGTGAAGCCTGGCTGGCCTCGCTGTTGCAATGTGAAGAAGGTGATATGAGCTGCCCATTGCCGCCTGCACATTAACGCACGCGGATACCTTCGATAATCATCCGCTGTACGTTGTCAACGGTGCGTAAAAAGAACGCTTCATCCTGTAAGGTCGCACCGGTAACGGCTTCCACCTGGCTGGCGAAATCCGCATAGTGCTGGGTGGAGGCCCAAATCATAAAAATGAGATGGTGCGGATCGACGGCGGCAAGTTTGCCATGGGCTATCCAGTCAGCAATGATGGCTGATTTCTCATCCACCAGCGCTTTTAAATCCCCCGTCAATTCGGCTTTCAATAGCGGCGCGCCCTGCAGCATCTCCTGACAGAACAACTTTGAAGCCTGCGGATGATCGCGGGAAACCTCCAGCTTCAGGCGAATATACTCTTTGATGGCCACCAGCGGTGCAAAGTCGCTGCGGAACGCTTTCAGCGGGGCCAGCCAGATATCGAGGATCTGGCGCAGCACGGCAATATAGAGCGCCTCTTTCGACGGGTAATAATAGAGTAAATTGGTTTTGGAGACGCCTGCGCCCTCCGCCACCTGTTCCAGCCGTGCGCCATGGAAGCCCAGCCGCGAAAAGACCTCCAGTGCGGCAGCCAGAATTGCCTGCCGTTTCTCATTTACTGCTCTGCTGCGTTTACCAGCACCTTTCACTTTACCCTGTGCCATTTATGCTCTCCTTTGGTTGGCTGCAGCATAACAAATGGCACAGGACACCTCGATCCTGCGCCCTGTTTTTACGCGCTCTTACTTAGTGATAAAGACGTTTCCTGCCATGTTTTATGCCAGCAAAACGCGTTTACGGTTTTTCTTCCGCATCCGGCGCGGGCAGCGACGCGTTGTGCTTTTTCAGCTTTAGTTCGCTAACCAGCACGCCCAGCACAATCAACGCGCCGCCCAGCAGCGCCAGCAGCGGCAAGCGCTCTCCCGCCAGGCGACCAAAAACCCCGGCCCATACCGGTTCGCCGGTATAAATGACCGTTGCGCGCGTGGGAGACACGCTGCGCTGCGCCCAGTTCATTACTACCTGAATAATGGCGCTGAAAATCCCCAGCCCCAGCGCTACCCATAGCAAGCCACCGGAGAGCGGCGGCACAAATTCCCCAGTTGGGATCATCGCAAAAAATGCCACCAACGAAGCCGTCAGCAGTTGCACCACCGTTACCCGACGGACATTCACCTTCCCGGCCCAGGCGCTGATCAAAATAATTTCGGCCGCAATCGCCAGTGCGCTGGCAAGCGTAATGATCTCTCCCTTACCCAGTGCCAGCAGATGATCTTCCGGCCCAGCCAGCAGCAGCAAGCCGGTAAACCCCAGCGCGATTCCCATACAGGACATTAATCCCGGCAAACGCCCGAGGCAAAGCCACTGCAGTAGCGGCACCAGCGGCACATACATCGCGGTAATAAACGCCGATTTACTGCTCGGGATAAATTGCAGCCCCCAGGTCTGCAGACTGTATCCCAATGCAATGGCAACACCGATCACTACCCCTGCTTTCACTTCCAGCCAGGTGATGCCACGCAACACATTCAATGACAGCAAAGCCACCGCCAGCGCGGCCGTGGCAAAGCGCAACCCGACAAAGAAAAACGGGCCACTTAGCGATACGGCGTACTGTACAGCCAGAAACGTCCCGCCCCAGAACAGGGTGATCAGGATGAGTAAAGCTTCTTGTGGTTTTACGGAAAAGGCGTAGCGAGAGAAAGACATAGCACAACCAGCACAGGGAAAACGCCATAGTTTGCGGTGAGCGGGCCATCTGCGCAAGGCAATAAAAAACCGCCGGGTTACCCCGGCGGTGAGGCTGGCGACAACGGTTCAGCGTTATTCGCCACCAACGTTAGCTGCTACTGCGGCTACCATGGCTGTTTTTGCCCCCTTTTTTACCTGCTTCAGAAGCGCGCTGAGGATCATTCTTGAAGTTCCCGCCGCTCTGTTGACCGCCTTTACGACCTGCTGCTGATGCTCTTTCACGGTCTTCAGCGAAATTACCTGAACCACCACGATGGTTTGCCATCTCTCACCTCCAGATAAGTGAAATATCAGACATCATACTGCATTCAGTAAAAGAGGATCCTTTCACCTCACGGCGTTAAGGCAGAGCCTTTATCCGCGCCGCGTGAGATTAAGCTTAGTGGATGAACGCCTTTCAGCCAGTCACCGGTAATATTCTGCAACAGGTTAAGTGCCGACTGGCAACGCTTACCGAAGCGAAACAGATAAGTTCTTCTTATGTCTTTAAAAACAGTCGCGAGCCAAAATGTGTCAAATTGCAACGGCAGCGCGCATTCTGTTTATCTGCCATTTATCAAAGAAATGGCGCTCTTACTTGCACTCTTTGCGCCCCGGCATACGCTTAAATGAGTGCAGCGTTATGCGGACTGCTAACGTCAAACCGAGGAGTGACAGAAATGGCTAAAGTGTTGGTGCTTTATTATTCCATGTATGGACACATTGAAACGATGGCGCATGCTATCGCCGAAGGAGCTCAGAAGGTTGATGGCGCGGACGTCGTGATTAAGCGCGTGCCGGAAACGATGCCCGCTGAATTGTTCCAGAAATCGGGCGGAAAAACCCAAAATGCGCCTGTGGCAACGCCGCAGGAACTGGCGGACTATGACGCGATTATTTTTGGTACGCCAACCCGTTTTGGCAACATGTCCGGGCAGATGCGTACTTTTCTCGATCAGACCGGCGGACTGTGGGCCTCTGGTGCTTTGTATGGCAAACTGGCGAGCGTATTTAGCTCCACGGGTACCGGCGGTGGCCAGGAGCACACAATCTCCTCAACATGGACTACGCTTGCACATCATGGGATGGTGATTGTTCCCATCGGCTACGCTGCGCAGGAACTGTTCGATGTTTCACAAGTGCGCGGCGGTACGCCATACGGCGCGACCACCATTGCCGGAGGCGATGGTTCGCGGCAGCCCAGTGCCGAAGAGCTGGCGATTGCCCGTTATCAGGGTGAGTATGTTGCCGGTCTGGCAGTTAAATTGAACGGCTAACTTCTACAGGAGGATACCGATGCCAACTCAAGAAGCGAAAGCGCACCGCGTAGGTGAATGGGCCAGTTTACGTAATACATCGCCAGAAATTGCTGAAGCGATTTTTGAACTGGCGGAGTATGACGAAGTGCTGGCGGAGCAAATCTGGGAAGAAGGCAGCGACGAAGTCCTGCTTCGTGCTTTTGAAAAGACAGACAAGGACACGCTTTTTTGGGGTGAACAAACCATAGAGCGCCAAAACGTGTAGTGCTTCCCTCCCCCGCTGACGCGGGGGAGTCTTACTTTACTTCGCGGCGTCGCGCATAACTGCATTAAACTTCTCGATCGGACAAAATCCCGCGTTATCTACCGGGCATCCTTTCAGCGCCAGCGTAACCCGTTGTGCCGGTGATTTGAGGGTAAGAGGCTGGGTATTTCGCAGTTGTTCGCTGCTCTGATAGACATATTCAATCTTCATCAGATCCCGTTTGCCTGCGGTATCATGCCAGCGCTGGAAGACAATCTTCCCGCCAATCGGCGTGCGCTCATGCTGGTCGTGAAGCTGATAAGGGGTAAAATCCAGCGCCGTCAGTAGCGAAGCAATATTGGAATCATGGCCTACCAGCAAGGTGATTTTTGGTGCGCTCCCGACCTCTTCGACCAGCGTCTTGTCGATATATTTCACCAGCGGTTTTGCTACATTCCGCGCGACGTCCGCTGAGGTAAACAGCGTGTCCTGATAACTGTTTTTCAATTTCGATAACGTTTGCCACTGTTGCTCATTTTTAATTTCGCCCCAGGCAACCTGATCCATCGGCATCCCTTCGTAATATTGCAGGGTAAACGCATCCACCAGGGAATTTCCCACCTTGAGCGGCCCGGAGACACCGGGTTCCTGTTGGTATTTGGCGCTGAAGGTATCTTTGCCCTCCGCCAGCGAGCATTGATGCTTCTCTTTACAGGCGGGTGATTGTGCGTAGTGAACAATCTTCTCCAGCAGCTTATAGCTTTCGCCTAAGGCGTAATGCTGGCGCTGTGCTTCCATCGCGTTTACCGCCTGCTCACTGAACGCCGCAGACTCATCAGTGATCACCGGGTTGAAGGTCGGATCCATAGTACCCATTTTTTCCTGATGATGAACCGGCACATCACAGCCAGGGAAAGCGCCATTGATAAAGAATTGCGCTGTCGCAACAGTACGTTGCAAGCTGTTGGCCCAGGCGTAGACACTTTTTGACTCCGGGCACTCGCCATTCGCGACCAGCTTTTGCTCCGCCAGCCACTCGCGCATGTAGTGCCCCATATACACTTCTAGCACGCCACCTTTCGTGGTGAGTTGCCCGCCAGGTACATCCCATTCCGGCCATTTATTCGGAGTAGATTGTTCCAGCACGCTGCCATTATTTGCCAGCGGCGCGCGCAAATTATGCCGGCTCATGATCAGCACTTGTTGTAACTGATACCCTTGTGGCACGGTTTGCGCCATCACCGCAGGTGTTGCCATCGCCGCGGCGAGCGCACTGAACCAAAAGATCTTTTTCATCCTGTTTCCTCTCTATTTTTGTATCCCGGAAAAAGAGTGTGACACATTTATGACAGCGCACCGTGACACGCGCCACGGAGTGTGGACTGGCGCAAAAAGTGATGAGGCTCAGAACATATAAAAGAGAAATCAATATTCGGCAGATTATGGACGCAACGCATTTAAAGACATTATTCAGAAGGCGCTTTCCATAATTCAACGCAGTTACGCCCGCGTTTTTTTGCTACGTAGAGCGCCTCATCAGCCAGCTGGATCATGCGTTCGTAATCAGGGTGCCCCTGAAACATTGCAACACCAATCGACAACGAAAGCGGGATCGCTTGCCCATCAGGTGCTTTGATATTGGTTTTTTCAACCCGCATGCGAATGCGTTCGGCAATGCGCAATGCGTCAACCTCTTTCACCTCGGTCAGAATAATAAGGAATTCATCGCCACCGTAGCGGAACACAAAATCGCTGCTGCGCACATTATCGTAAAACGCATAGGCCACTTTACTGAGAATTTCATCGCCAGTGTGATGCCCCCATGTATCATTAATTTGTTTAAACTTATCAACATCAATTATTAAAACGGCTAAAGAGATACCGGTACGATTAGCCAGCGAAACTTCCCGCTTGAAAATGGTCGGCAAAAAGCGCCGATTGAGTAATTTGGTAAGAACGTCAATGCCCACCTCATGGCGGGAGACTTCTTCAAAGAGATCACGAAGCAAAGTCACGATTTGCGAGATGGTATTCCTGACCTGAATCATAAATTTTACGCGCTGCGCTTTGTTATTCAGGAAACGCGATGCTTGCCTGGCTGAGCGAAAAACGCCGTCAAATTCCTGTATTAAGTTTGCAATATAACCGACTTCGGCAATGCCACTAAAATAGTGCCGACCTTTATGATTAAACCATAGCCCAAAATCAGACTGACTGAGCGGGACGCTATTACCAAGATCATTATCGAGTGTCAGTTTGTAAACAATTTCAGTTTCCCACGTTAACAGCGCTGCGACCTGGCGTTCTTTTTCCTCTTCTGCATTCTCGAGTAGAGAAAAGATACGATAATTCTCATCTTCCTTTATTGCATTGTGTTCTGTAAAGGTGAAGGATCGGGACATAATCTCCATCACCAGATCGATACTGTTAATAACGTAATGGTAAACTTCCAGTTTGTCTTCAGCGTTCTGAGGGCTGGCATGAATTACCGGATAAATAGATTTCTTAAGGACGCGAAAACCCATTTCAACCAGTTCAACAGGAATACCAATACGGGCATGGACCTCTGCGACATCCTGCTGAACTTTAATAAGCCGATCGATATCCTCCGTGTTACAGGACAGAACATCGATGATCCACTCCTCCAGCGCCTTTTTCAGGTGCCGCTCCACCTGTTCATTAGACAGAAACTCTTCAGCGTGGGTATCTGCCAGCACCGTTTTATAAAATTGCATGCTCAGGTCATACGCATGACTACGGGCAAGTTCAGAGGCCATCAGACGGATCCGTGGAGCAGTCTGCTCAAGCAGCTGTAACCACTCATCTTTCATATTCTTGAAGTAAGTCTCCATCAGTGAGTTCCTTACGCTAGAGTCGGCAGAGCGCTTCATCAGGGCCGATGTCAGGACGTCAGCCCTCTGTGGCGGTTGGTATAAGATAATCCGTACGAGCAATAGAGAGATGAGTTGAACACTCGATCCGCCATGGCTCAGAACGATATCTCGTAAAACAAACGCATATGCATTTTAAATAAATAAAAGACCTGCAAATACAGAATATGAATCCAGATAAGAGCCAGTTTATACAGCACTGAAAATATTATAGACCTATAATCGTTAACATGAAAAATGCACCCATACCGCTACTGACTTGCCCTGCATGGATGACATCAGGATTTACCTGGTGGGATTAATCAACAAGGTGAGTAGTTTTCAGAAGACCGAGATACTGGATGAAACCTTTATGATCATTGTTACAGATTTGTAGCTACTCTGGCAGAGCCTTGAGTTTAACCTGATGATGTCAAGTGCCTAATAAAGCTGAATCTTAAGCTTAGCTCTTTCTTAAGCGTTTATTTCCTTATATAAGACAATTTAATTGCCAGACAGATTTCCGCCAGCATTACAATATAGAGGATCCTTTAGATAATACTGAAACGGATGGCGAATGAATATATATATAATCAGTAATAACATTTATTTCAAAAAAGGCATTATCTCATTAACCCTGCCTAAAGAATGGAATATTATCCCAGTAGAACTTGAAGGTTTAGACCTCGATAACCTGTCGTTGGATGACGTTATCATACTTCATATTGAAGCACAAAATAAGTCATATGCAAAAGAGATTGCACTAATAAGTAAATTAAGCAAAATATTAGTCATCCTTGATGTAAGCAGAAACATTATCATTAATCAAGCGGATGAAGTCCTCAAAGCTAAAGCTTCGTTAGTAGAAATCAAGAATGCTATCAAGCGGGTGGTGAAAAAGAAAAAAATCATCAAGCAAACAGAAAGTTCGCTGAATGCTATTGAGCATACGATACTGAAAGAATCGTTAAAGGGAAAAAGCATTAGCTTTATAGCCAGCGTTATGAATTTATCGCCAAAGCGAGTCTATGCCTATCGTAACAGAGCCTGTAAAAAGCTGGGTGGAAAAAAAATAAACGACCTGCTATTGATCAGTGAAAACCTCTTCGATGATGTCGGTTTTTCTCACCAGCAGGTCTTAAAACCGGAAAGACTGAAACCACACCAATGAACACTCATCATCAAAGCTGCTCCGCCTGATCCTTTCAGGCGGAGAGAAAACTGGCTTATTCCTGCGCAATATTATTACAAAGAGCATGCCGACAGCAGCGCTGGCGTCATTCATTCAAATGAATTTTGATTAATGTAGACAAAGAGTTTCCGTCAAAAGTAGTGTTTATAAAAACCACTTCATCTACCCGATAGCCGCGCAAAATACACCATTAGATTTGATAGGAAAAATTTGCACTTACCGTGAAGCGATCATTTTCAAAAGAGGCATTATTCATTAGTGGCACTGATACAGAAATATCATATCCGAACGATTCAAGGGTTCCTTTTCCACCTATAACCGCGCCTGCAAGTTTGGTGTTAATTCCAGAAACAGACAAATCAGACGTGCCTGATACTTGCCCATAATCTGCGCCCACGTAAAGCAAGGTATCGTGATAGCCTGTAATAAAGTTGAGAGTGTTTCTTATATAACTACCTGAATTGCCATCAACGCCGGTGCTATTTTCAAAGCCACGCACCGTCCATCGGCCACCTACAGAAAATTGATCCTGTAAAGTCAGTGTATCCGGAGAGTATTGTACGCCAATATTCATATTATAAAAAAATGGACGATTTAATATTTCTAACCATTTTGTATAGTCAAGATTCACGGTAATAATATTGCTGTTTGAACTTACCGAACCTGACAACATATCGGGTGTTTTCTTTCCGCCAAATAATCGGCAAAAACGTTGCCAGCCAAGTGCGACATCCAGGGTTGCATCATAGAAGTACTGCTTGTAATTGACCGCAAGCCGAAGATTCCCCATGTTTCGCTCCTGCAAAGCGAGATTGACATCACCAAGGGTATACTTCGCTTTGCGTCGTATGGCCTCAACACTGGTTGAAAGTTTCTTATCTTTATCTCTGAAGAGTGTTCTTGAAGTTTTGAAATTGAAATACTCATTCTTGCCTAAATAATCAAAAGAAAATGCTGAAACATTCACTTTTTGCCGTGAGTGGCTGGTATTGTAGAAGAGGTCGAACGCCCAAAAACCAAACGGCAGGCTATAATATGTACTCACATTGTCATATGCTCCGGTTGTACTTCGCGTGCCTGATAAATAAAAAATATCACTGACTCTGGCCAGATTATAGAGATAGCCAACCCCGCTATACAAATTTTTACCCGTGGAGCCTTCTCCCCAATTGTTATACACAAGCCTGACGTTCCATGTCTTTGCGCGCTCAATTTTAATGATAATATTGCTTTGGTTTCCCCCCCCCCCGGCACAATATCAATCTTTACCTGTGTATAGGGTGTTCTTTGTATATTTTCCAGCCCCTGCTCAATATGCCTTAAATTGAGGATATCGCCTGTTGAAAAAGGCAGGGAATTTTTCGATATGTTTGCATTTTCAATAATAATATCGCCTACTCGCCCCGGCACAATACGCATGATCAGTCTCTTTGATGATAGGTCCTGAGAGGGTATCAGCACACGTGAAGTCACATAGCCGGCCATAATCAGAGCATCTTGTAAAACTTGCGATATTTTTTCAAGCCCTTTTACCCCGAGGCACTTTCCCATGAAGAATTTTACTGTGTTGCTGATCTTCGTTAGGCGAATAAACTGATCCTCAATAATCATTTTATCTATTGGGTAACATAACGCTTCTTCAGGCAATTCAAAGGTTAACTCGCTGTCGTCAGGTAAGTCAGAAAGCACATCTTTTTTATCAATTTTGTTCTCAAAAAGATTACTGTTGTCGTTTTTTCGCTGTTCTTTAACCAACCGTTCCAGTTGAGGTTCGGCAACAGAGTCCAGACTCGTTATCAACACGATAAAAAATGTTACCCGTAGGAGATATCTCTTCATATTGTTCTCAAGCCTGGAACAGGCATGCCTTATAATTTTTCTGTCGGTGTGACTATCCACTGCTGAAAAAGATTTCATGCCTCCGTGTTTACGCGAATGCGCGTAGTCAGCCACTCTGTTCCTGGAGTTATCCCGAGGCGCCTTGTAAATAATCAGTACTTAGTTGGCCCCCCTCTCCTTGTGATTTTTACAAAAAATAACGCCCGCCCCAAATAAATCAAATGAATTCTTCCTTAATCCACATGAAAAATTCATTTCCATAAAATTCTTGTATTGGCTTAGGGAATATACAACTCAGTTTTTTATTCCATGGCTTAATAACTGTTACTACATAGTAAAGAAAAATATGGCATACCCTTATAAGAACATCAATAAAGCTGTTCATGGAAGATCATGTAGATACTATATTCAACCTGCTGACATAAAACATTTTTCAGAAAGATTTTTTCATAACATTAACTTCCTCATAGCAAGCCGAATCAAAACGCTTATACAAGACTTGATATTTTATGCAAGTTATATCTTAAATTATCACATTAATGCTCCCTAATATTTTATCGACTGACTTAAATACCCCAAACAACCCCGTAAAGCGTTAAGCCAAAATGTTAAAGAAACGCTAAAATTGCACAGCAGCACATTGAAAAATAAGATTATTTTATGATAGAAACTTTTAACACTACTAATATCATTTTTCGAACAGCTTTTTTTACTAACTGGCGACTTTTCGTGATGTTATTCTCTCTAACTCAAATTTCCATGATTTTATAAAGCTCAAAAAAGAGAATTATTATCATCGAGCAGTCATGTGAGGACCTTTATATTGATAAGCCTCACCATAATCGATAAGCGTATGATTAAGAATATGTGCAAAACAAATGCCGGCTCATTAAATAAATAAGGAGCAATGTTAACTATTCAACTAAACGTGTAGCGCTCGCATAGTTTACTCAAAAGAGAAGCAGTCGTTTTACTGCAGACATATTTAACTCACTGAGGGTAATTGACAATGAAACATAATGTAACGGCACTCATCCTTTTTTCTGCATTGGGTATTCAGGCTGCACAGGCAGCTGATATAACCGCTCAGGCAGTTGCAAGCTGGCAGGCTACGGCCAAAAAAGACACGTCAGGCAAATTGGCCGTCACGCCTCTAGGAAGTTTATCTTTCCAATATGCGGCAGGGCTAAACGCATTTAACTCGCAAAAAGGACTGTTTGATGTCTCTATTGACGGGGACACCACGGCAACGGCATTCAAACTGACTTCACGCCTGGTCGCCAACACCTTAACCCAGCTTGATGGCTCCGGATCGACGTTAGATGTCGGTGTCAATTATCAGGGAACCCCCTTAGCAAAAGGCACTGATACGACATTAATTGACACGGCAGGCGGGATCATGGGTGGAAATCTTAGCGCGTTGTCAAATGGCTACAAAACCAGTGGCAAATCTTCTGCTCAGGAGAACTTCACCTTCTCCATCATAAGTGGCACGACCAATGGAACGGCGCCCATGTCAGACTTCAGCCAGCTTCCGGAAGGAGTCTGGAGCGGTGATGTTAGTGTTCAGTTCGATGCAACCTAGACCAGTTGAACATAGTGGCGACGAAACAGGAGCATGTCATTGCTCCTGTTTAACCATACGGGTATCTCTATGAAAAAATTCATTACTGCGATGAGCCTGCTGGTAAGTTTTAATTTCCCCACGTGGGCGCTGGATGTTGGAGATATATCTTCATTCATCTACAGCGATAGCGTCATGTTAAGTAAAGAAATCAAAAATACGACGTCATCCGGTCGCCTTATCAATATTGACATAGAAAGAATCACGTCCCCCCTTGCTGAGGGGAAGATCATTCCTATGGAAAATAAAGATGAAATTCTCTACACACCAGGCAGTACTCTTTTGCCCGCACATAGTTCTGAAACAATCCGCTTTTATTATAAAGGACCTGAAGACAATCAAGAGCGATACTATCGCATTATCTGGACAGACCAGGCTCTCAGTATGGAACAACAGAATAAGAGTGTGCGTAGCGCTATGGCAACGGCTTCAGCGAGGATCAGCACGATCCTGGTCGTCACTCCGCGCAAGGCCCACTATAACTACCACTATACCAACGGCAGCGTTTCAAATACCGGCAATGCAACTCTTCGCATAATTGCTTACGGTTCCTGTCAGGAAATTGGGAAGGGTGATCAATGCCATGAAAACTATTTTTTACTTCCAGGGCGCACGCGTAAATTTACCAAAGTAAACATACTGGATCCTGAAAGTCGCATTGCGGCATGGCAAGCTGAACAATTCTTACCAATTAAATAGATAAGTTGTCATGGAGTGACGCTAATGTTCATTATGGATAGAAAAGCCATTTGTTTTTTAATAGCATTCACCACGATGACATTCAATGCAATCAATAATGCCTGTGCCAACAACCAGAATATTATAAATTTTGGCGGCGTGATAATACCCGAGACTTTTAATAAAGCTCTGCATGACGGCATGAATATACCTTTATTTATACATCTAAATAATGCGCATGATAACAAAGATGATCAGCGTATAGGTCGCGCTTTGATATTGATGGATGATAACACGTTAAAGATACGTCGAATTGAACTCGAACGCCATGACGAGAATGCTCATTTGAATGATGAAACAAGCGACAAATTAATCGACCTTACTGACGTCGCTTTTGATCAACACATGGAAATTACACTTAACAATAATGCTTTTCTGCATCTTAATTTTCAGCAACTTACGTTACAACTGGTGATAAAACCTGAGGCGTTAGCAACACTGTTGCAAAAGCATACAGCGCATATGGGCGCATCAAGCGGAAAAAAACTCAGCAGTGCGCTTAACTATGTTCTGGGCGTATATAGCAACCAGACGCCAGACGGAGATAATAATACCTCAAGTTACTTATCTCTTAACGAAGCGTTGGCGATGCGTGAACATCATATCTTTGTCGATGGCACGCTTTATGGTATGGGAACTGCGCACCAACAAACTGCCATGTATAAGGCGATGTATGAACGCGATTTTGCGGGTTACCGCTTCGCGGCGGGCATGCTTGATACATGGAATTTGCAATCTCTTGGCCCGATTACCGCTATTTCCTCCGGTAAGGCTTATGGTTTCTCCTGGGGGAATAATGCAAATTCGACTGTATTTGATTCTTCTCATTCCGTTACGCCGATCATTGCCTTTTTCCCCTCTGCCGGGGAAGCTCTCCTGTATCGCGATAATAAGTTACTGAGCATTCAGAATTTTAATATGGGTAGTCATGAAATTGACACCCGTGGGTTACCGCACGGCATTTATGACATCACTGTTGAAGTGGTAGTTAACGGTAAAACGATCAATAAAAGTATCCAGCGCGTAAATAAAATCTTCTCGCAGAATACCGGGGCTGGCATTGCTACTGGCTGGCAGATATGGGGTGGCCGGATACATATGAATGACTGGTACCCGGAAGAGGGCAATGAAAAAAAAGCACGTGACACTACCATTATTGGCGTCTCTTCCTCAGGCATGTTGAGTAATTCTCGTTGGATGGCGACAGGGTATAACTACAATTCGCTAAGCATCGTCGAAACGAATCTGTCATTGCCAGTCGACGATTTTTTAAACATAAATCTGCAGAATATGGCCTCTTCAGACCGTTCATGGAGCCTAATCAGTAATATGAGCATGGCACTGCCCGGCGGCTTCAGTTCAATATGGGTTAGCCAGGAAAAGACGAACATTGGTAATGCGTTACGTCGCAATAGGGCTAATAACCGCGCGGTTGGTCTTTCGCTAAACGGCAATATGCTGTGGTCAAGGCTCGGTTCGCTAAGTGCCAGCTATAATGAAGATCGTTATCATAAGAGTCACTACTACCTGGTTGATTACGCGCAGCCACTGTATAACGGCGTTTTCGGCTCGTTGGGCTTACGCCTCGGCGTACAACGGTATGAAACGGGACTCTACAGCAACAGTTCAAGTATTCAAAAATACGTGGCGCTAGATTTTTCTCTGCCATTGGGAAACTGGCTTCGTACTGGAATGACGCACCAGGACGGTTACACAGCGGCGAATATTGCAGTACAGAAAACGTATGACGAAGGCATTATTCGTAATGTCGGTGCTGATATTTCTCATGTGGTTTCAGGCTCGGCTCAGGGTCATCGTGCGTTCAGTGGTGGGGCTGGCGTAAGATACGAATCGAGATTGTCCTCTGGTACGGTCAATGTAAATAGTGGTGCTGACGGTTATATCAATGCTAATTTAACCTCCAGCGGTAGTATTGGCTGGCAGGGAAAAGAAATAGTGGCCAGTGGTAGTAATGAAGGCAATGCTGGCATTATTATCCGGACGGATATCGAAGACGAAGGCCAACTTTCAGCAAGGGTTAACGGACGAGCTGTACAATTAACCGGCTCACGTAATTATATCCCCTTGCAATCTTACAATACGTATGAAATTGAAATTCAAAACAGCAAAAACTCGCTGGATAGTTATGATATTTCCAGCGGCAGAAAGAGTTCGCTTACGCTTTACCCAGGCAATGTTGTCATTATTGAGCCGACAATAAAACAGATCGTCACTGTATTCGGTCGCATACACGCAGAAGATGGGACATCACTTGCCAATGCCCCAATCAACAACCATGTCGGCCGGGCACAGACCGACAATAATGGTGAGTTTGTGATGGATGTTGATAAGAAATACCCTGTCATAGACTTTTACTATGGCAATAATAAACGCTGTGAAACGGAGCTGGCTATTAGCGACGCACGGGGGGCTATTTGGGTAGGTGATGTTATTTGCCGGGGTTTAAAATCATATGCCAGTACAACGCCAACGGAGTTTAACCATGCGGGTTAAAGGATATCCTACATATCTCTTTCTTATTTTAATTGCTGTTACTTATCCCGTTTTTTCTGCCGTGACAAAAACAGTATTCAGTGATGCACCAACCCGCGAATATGTTTTTGTTGAAAATGACACCGATGATAGTTTTTTTGTGACTCCTGCAGGCGCACTGGATCCGAGAATGACCGGTTCCAATCGCTGGACCACGCTTAAAGGTTCACTTTATCAACAGAGCCTGGGTTATATCGATAATGGCTATAACACTCTCTTAAACAGCAACTGGAGATTTGACATGTGGCTCGAAAACTCCCCTGTTGCCCACCCGCTCTCGGGTTTACGCTGTATTAGCCATTACTCCGGCTGTGATGCAAATACCAGTTTGATCGAACCAGAAATGACCGATAACCAGGGGTTCTATGGCGTTGTTGTGCCTCCCGGTGGGGCGAAATGGATGCATGGGATGATGTCCGACCAATTTTACCAACAACTTAATAGCATCCCGGTTGGCAGTAACTTTTCAATGACGATTAATGGTTGTCAAACTCGCGAGAGTTACAACGCCAGTCAAGGCGAACGTTGCCAGAATATGGCGACAGGTCTCTGGTATACCCGCAAAGTCTCTTTCACGAAAGGTGCACAATTAAAACTTTATAACACATCAGCTCTGTCTGAAATCTTCATAAACAGTGATGGCAAACCAACATTAGGCGCCGATAGCTCCGGCTGCTTTCTTCAGGTAATAGGCAGAAATAGCGGTGTTGCATGCCGTATGATGAGTTATGTTTTGAATCAAAATGGCCTCAGTAATACTTCCATTCAGATTTTCCCATCCATTAAAAATGCCGCGCTTGAAGCAGCAATATCGTCCGGTGACATGCAGTTCAGCCTTGATGGCCAGTCATGGAAAACCGTTAATGGCATGATAAATTATTATACCTTCAATGATATGAAAGGCTGGTATTCGGTCTTTGTATTTTTATCTTCAAACTTTTTGAAAAAAATGGTCGATCTGGGCATCAGTGATGTGAACTCAAGAGACATCTTCAATTTCCGCCTGCGTAATATTACTGCACCTGAATCAGGCTGGTATGAATTTTCAACATCGAGTCAGCTTATCATTAAACCACGTGATTTTAGCATAAGCATCATTTCCAGCGATGCGGTTGCTAATCCAACCCGACAAGGCAATGTCGGTAACGGAAATCCTTCTCTGGATTTTGATTATACCGTTACCACGAATGGCAAAACCGCTGCAGATGAAGTCATGATTAACGTTTCAGGCCCCACCCAGTCATTACAGGGCCGTTCCTGGTGTATTTTTAGCTCCCCGGACGGCCTGACCCAAGTGCCCTTTCCTGCTTACCTCAGTTTCGCCACCCGTACCGGCGACATGAGAACCTATGATGTTGGCTGTGATGGTCAGTGGCGGGATATGACGGATGCATTCTGGGTGGAGTCTCCCTGGATCGACAGTAATGGCAACAACGGGCTCATGAACAAATCAACAGTGAGGTTTTCTGTGGCAATGGATTCCCCACAGTCCCTTTATTCATTAACGGGGGATCAATGGTACGGTGACGTAAGCGCAGCCGGGGAGATCAGAGTAAAGGCGACGTGGCGAAATGTTCCATAACGCTTTAAAAAATATATTTTTATTGATGATACTCATTCTGCCCAAGCCATCTCAGGCTATTTATGCAGGAAATCTAACTTTTTCGATGGCGCCCGAAAAGTCGGTTGTCAGTAAATATATCGTCAATAATAACGTGTCGGCTCGCCTTTACAGGGTCACTGTGTTTGGCATTGACAAACCTGGCGCAAATGAGATTCGCACGCCAGTATTTCCTGGCGAACTGCTTTACACACCAAAGCAATTGGTACTGCAACCCAGCGAGGGAGATTTTTTTAAATTTCAATACAATGGTCCTCATGACGACAAAGAACGTTACTATCGCGCTATTTTTTATGAAATTTCGCCTGAGAATCGCAATATCGCCCGCACTGCAACCAGCTCCGTAGGTATGATGCCAGTGGTTGTGTTAGATACAGTGCTTGTTGTAAGGCCGCGTAAAATAAATTTTAAGTGGGCGTATAATCGTACTAACGGGACCTTTAAAAATACCGGCAATACCTGGTTCAAACTGCTGATAAAACCGTTTTGCACCTCAACTGAAGAAGAGGGTGAATCCTGGTATCTGCGTCCGGGTGATATTCTTCGCCTCCCGGCGTTAAAACATGCTTCGAGTACAATCATTATCTACGATGAAAGATTCATCAAGACCAATAATTCATGCGAATGACTAACAACATGGCTTCTTACAAAAAATCTTAAACGTTCGCGTAGTTTAATTTAAAGCAATAAAGGGCTTGGACTTTTTTCAATAATTACATAGAGGTATGCACTTCTATTTATTGTAAATTAAATACCGAATAGAAAGCATACCTTTAGATATTAACGTTAAGACACACATTTTCTTGTAAAAAGAATGGTAATTAACACAACGGTATGTTGAAATAAATATCTGGGAAGCTATTAATCAATGAAGATTTTATTCTAAAAGGGACAGCGCCTCCGGCCTCGTCATAATCAATATATGCACTGGATTATCAACGATAACATTGAATTCAGACCGGGATCCAAAAAGCTAATTTCTGCAAATAATCCTGAGGTCAGTGTCACATTAACATCTCCGGCAAGCCGGTGTCTTCTGCTATTGCTGGAAGCCTCACCCAACGTTGTACTTCAACAAGATTTCTTTAAAAAAGTCTGGGAAGAAGAAGGAATGTTGGTGCCCGCCAATACCCTTTATCAAAACATTTCTATCGTGCGCCGTGGCTTACGCGCCGTTGGCGAAACAGACAGAAGACTCATTGCGACGATCCCTAGAAAAGGCTTTCAGATTGATGCCAGTGTGAAGGTTTACAGGCAAGCGGAAGTTATGTCTGAGTTTGTTCCAGACACTGCCAATACAACGAACAACGAGATCCCCACTAACGAAACATTACCTCATAGTACTCCATTGCTTTTGGCTGGAGTGCCGTCAATCAACATTAAAAAGCCTTCTCCGAAACGTCTGCACTGGAAAGCATTCGCTATCGTCATGCTTATTTCTTTCATTATGGGAATGCTGACCACACTACTCTTTCAACATATCAGTGGAGCCCCCGTTTTATTTCATTCGTATCGTTGGATTGAAAAAGAAAAGGGCTGTAATTTTTATGCAAACAATGATGCCTATGATGGCGATAATAATGACGGACACATTAGCAACATAATAAAAAGTACCGGTCTGGATTGCCGCACGCATCCCTGGATTTACGCTTATTTATCCAGAACGTCTCCCACCCTGACGGCATTTTTATGCAAAAATGAACTTTCACCTTCCACTTCGCCCGAATGCACCTCGCTATTTTTTCGGGGGGTGAACGATGACTAAGGGGAAAACGCTCTGCTTCTTAATATTATTTTTCATCACTGGTGCTTGCCTACCTTATTTTTATGACAGGATGAAATTACAGCTTCTCCATTCAGATGCATGCTCAGCGACTATCGTCGTTTTTCACGGTGATGCTCGTGCAGATTTAACGCTGGATTTCATGTACACACCACATGAAAAGAAAGGTGTTGTTTCGGTAAGTGGCACCTATGCACAAGGTGTTCATCAGCAAGGAAATATTCGACGAGATATTTCTTATAGCTGGACTGACAATAAAGACATCTACCATCTCAAATCCAGTGTCATTCACAAATTTGCTAATGTTGAATCATTACCCGATGAGATTATCGCTCAAATGTTACCGGACTTTTATGTTTATCCGCAAAAACAAATAACTTACTCCATTCACAACCTGGGTAATGATGGTTTTGTATTCTCTATCGGTAAGCGGCCTATTTTTTATTGCACCCGTTCACTGCGCTAAATTGCACAGCTGACACCCATTTTCACCCGTACCAGATCGAGTAAGCATTTAGCGGCTTGATCGGTATGCTTCTCTCCCCTGGAAGGTAAGTGAAAAATGGTTCGCGCTGACCGAAGGCGAGAAAATAAAAGGGTTTACTTTCGGTAGCCCTTTTTAATCAGGGATGCCCCCGGAGATTGGTACTCTGAAAGCTTTTGTGCCTTGTGGCAGTATGCAGCCATAACGGCAGACGGTGGCGTCCTTACCTGCACCGCGAACGTCTATGCGAAAACCAGGACACGGATCATCACGGGCATCCATCCCCCCAAAAAAGATCGCCTGATACGGCATGGGCGTTAATTTTCGAACCGGGGTTTTAGTAGCAGAATGGCGTTACCGCACCTATAACCGGCTTCGATGTGTCTTTCGATGGGTCCGGCCCGCTTTGGTCACGGCTTTCTCTGGTGTTATTTGTCTAACTGAACGATAGTAAATATTCATATCGCACAGGTACTCGAGACGGACATTTTTTGTCTGTGGGTGATTGTCATACTGTTCTTAAGGAGAGGTTATGAAGCCAGTAGAAGAAGTGATTAATGATCTTCAGTGTCGTGCTTTAGCATATGAAATAATTTTTCAGTCCATTTGCTCAGAACTGCCTAGAGTGTTTGTAGAAAAAGCAGTGGAGAACATTGAACTTAACTTCAAAGCATTCGAATCTGGCACACATTCCGAAGCGGGGAAAGCAAAACTTGAAGCCGCAAAAGCTGTCGCATCCAGAATTTTAGGCGCGAAGATTTAACCTTCCTGACATGCTCCTGAGGTGGAGGAAAATCAATGATATTTCTCCTCCGCTTCGTTCCCCTGCCAGCAATACTTTTATGATATGACCTGCCATCTGGCTGGTTTGCGCTTTCGAAACGCTAATCCCGCTCTTATCCCACGTGCATTGATAGTAACTGTGTAGCGCAGGGCTCGTTGTGTCGCTGCACGTGTTCTGCAACAAAGCCTATTGGTTCAAAAAAGAGGGCGAGTACAGGTTCGTGAGCGAAAAATGAAGTTGATAGCCATGCTACGACCTGCGGCGAAACAGTCAGAATTTGGAAAGCTTCGATGGATGGACTATAAACCAAAAAAACAAAGGGGTTACCTTTTGGTAACCCCTTGTTTAATCTGGCGGAAGCGCAGAGATTCGAACTCTGGAACCCTTTCGGGTCGCCGGTTTTCAAGACCGGTGCCTTCAACCGCTCGGCCACACTTCCGGAATGAGGCGCACTATAAACATCCCAGTGTCGTCTGTAAAGACCAAGAATGTTTATTTGCCTGAAAAATCATCAAAAGTGTGTTATTCGCCTGAAATATCAGCATTATGATGATTTATTCAACGCAATCGCTGTAAAAACACTCAGTGCTTTTTAATATAAATATCTTTCGTCAGGAAGAAACCAAGAGTGTCGGGGTCAAAGCCACCTACCCATGGTTTGACCAAATGGGTACGCACATAGTGATACACCGGTATGGCCGGGACATCCTGGCCCAGTAGATCTTCCGCCTGCTGGTAATATTTGCCTCGTTCCGCAATATCTTTCGCTTTTGCGGCATTATGCAAGGCTTCGTCATAAGCTGGGTTAGTGTACTGACTGGTATTTTCACTCTCCCCGGTGCGGAAATTATTCAAAAACGTCGCCGCATCATCATAATCGGCAATCCAGGCATAACGTACAACATCGAAAGTACCGTTATGCATGGTATCCAGCATCGTTTTCCACTCCTGGTTCTGCAGTTTGGCTTCAACACCCAGATTTTTCTTCCACATAGAGCTCGCGGCAATGGCAATGCGCTGGTGCGTTTCCATGGTGTTGTAAAGCAGATTAAAACTCAGCGGATGCTGCTCATTAAAGCCCGCTTCATTCAGCAGTTTTTTTGCTTCCGCCAGCCTTTTTTCACGTGGCCACGATGCGTACTCTGGCGGGACGATTTTTACACCACCAATTTCAGGCTGACTGATAACCCATGCAGGACGTTGACCTTGCGCCATCACTTTATCGGCAATGATATCTTTATCCAGCGCCATATTGAGCGCCCGGCGTACGCGCGGATCGTTAAAGGGTGGCTTGGTGGTATTGAACTCGTAATAGTAGGTCGCTAACTGCGGCACTACACTAACCTGATCGCCAAGCGTTTTTTTCAGTTGGGCAAACTGGTTCACCGGGATGGTATTCGTAATGTCAATTTCACCCGCTTTGAAACGATTTACATCTGCGGTTTCCGAATTGATTGGTAGGTAAGTCACTTTATTGATGACCGTCGCTTTGTCATTCCAATAGCGCGGATTGCGCACGGCAACGATACGTTCATTCACGACCCACTCTGTCGCTTTGTAAGCGCCGCTGGTCACAATATGTTCTGGCTTCGTCCACTTGTCGCCGTAACGGCCAATCAGTACCGGGTCCAGCGTTACCAGTGAAGGATGCCCTAACATCGGCAAGAAATACGCCGTCGGTTGCGACAGTGTTACTTCAAGTGTCATGTCATCCAGTGCTTTTACACCCAGCGTATCAGGTGATTTTTTGCCCTGTGCAATATCAACCGCATTCACAATATGCATATTGCCGGGGTAACTGGCGTAAGGGGAAGCCGTTTTCGGATCCACCAACCGCTGCCAACTCCAGACCACGTCTTTCGCCGTAATCGCGGTACCATCAGACCAGGTAATCCCAGGTCGCAGATGAAAAATCCAGACCGTGTTGTCCTTGTTTTCCCATTTTTCTGCCAGACCCGGTTCAATAGAGCCATCTTTTCTGACCGACACCAGTCCGTCGAACATGTCTCTGACAATATTGAACTCAACATCGCTTTCAACTTTATGCGGATCAAGCGATGCAGGTTCACTGCCATTGTTACGTACCAGTTCCTGTTTCTCCGCCAGCGTCGTTCCGGCTGGCACTGTCGCCGCATAAGAGGCAGCAGAGGCGCCCAACATGCTGACAGTCAAAAAAGAGAGTGCGATATGTTTTTGTGTTTGTTTTTTCATGTCCCTTCGCCTTGATAGTTAACATAATGACGATGCCATAACACTCTTAGCGCTCAAATGGTTAGAGGGCAATGGATTTCAGTGACATATAAGACACCAGTATGGATTTGCCTCACATTTATCGCTTGTGGCATCGTCTGCCCGTTTTTACGCAAAAGTCACCGTGCAAACAGACTTGCTTTATGAGTAAAGATGGGTAAAACAACTTTGTCAGGGAACCAGTCTTTTTTAGACTCCACAATTAATTACATCTGTCATAAGAGAGTGACTCATGGATCGTATTATTTCTTCATCGCGTGATCGCACTTCCCTGCTAAGCACGCACAAGGTTTTACGCAATACCTATTTCTTACTGAGCCTGACACTGGCCTTTTCCGCCATTACCGCGACAGCCAGTACCGTGTTGATGCTGCCGTCGCCGGGCTTAATCCTGACATTAGTCGGGATGTATGGTCTGATGTTCCTGACCTATAAGCTCGCCAACAAGCCGACCGGTATCCTGGCTGCATTCGCCTTTACTGGCTTCCTCGGTTATATCCTGGGGCCAATGCTGAATGCGTACCTTTCTGCCGGTATGGGCGATGTGATCGGCCTGGCGCTCGGCGGCACCGCGTTGGTGTTTTTCTGCTGCTCGGCCTATGTACTGACAACTCGCAAAGATATGTCTTTCCTCGGTGGTATGCTGATGGCTGGCGTTGTCGTTGTGCTGATTGGTATGGTAGCGAATATCTTCCTGCAGTTGCCAGCGTTGCATCTGGCTATTAGCGCAGTATTTATTCTGATTTCCAGCGGCGCTATCCTGTTTGAAACCAGCAACATCATTCATGGCGGTGAAACCAACTACATTCGCGCCACGGTGAGCCTGTACGTATCGCTGTATAACATCTTCGTGAGCCTGTTGAGCATCCTCGGTTTTGCCAGCAGAGACTAAGCCGCAAAGAACTGCCTTCAGCCCCGCTTATGCGGGGCTTTATTTTTTGCTACACTCCCGCCGTTGTTGGCTGAGGCAGTGAAAAACAATGTTGATCTTTGAAGGCAAAGAAATCGAAACCGATAGCGAAGGCTATCTGAAAGAGAGTGCACTCTGGAGCGAGCCACTGGCACAGGCTATCGCAGACAAAGAGGGAATTGCTCTCTCCCCCGAGCACTGGGAAGTGGTGCGTTTTGTGCGTGAGTTTTATCTGGAGTTCAATACCTCGCCAGCCATTCGCATGTTGGTAAAAGCCATGGCGAACAAGTACGGCGAAGAAAAAGGCAACAGCCGCTATCTCTACCGCCTTTTCCCAAAAGGGCCTGCGAAGCAGGCAACGAAAATAGCGGGCCTGCCTAAACCTGTGAAGTGTATTTAATAGCGAATACTGAAATCGCCCCATTCCCGGTCTGGTTGACAGGGTTCCGTAAGAACTCTGTCAACACGTGCGCTGCGAGGTCCTCCGGCTTTTAGCCATTCGATCAAACGGTTAACACTTTCGGCCTCACCACACGCGAGAACTTCGACGCTTCCATCATCCAGATTACGGGCGTAACCCGTCAGGCCCTGGCGTTTGGCTTCATGCTGTGTGCTATAGCGAAACCCCACCCCCTGTACCCTTCCATGTACCCAGGCTTTTGTGCAGACATGTGCCATCTTCATTCCCCTTTCCGTACTGGCGCGTTGCATTTACCGGGCGAACCCGAGACAATAGCGCCCATTTTCTTCAGTTTATAGAATAGCCAAATATGAGTGTACGTTTAGTGTTAGCCAAAGGGCGTGAGAAATCTTTATTACGCCGTCATCCCTGGGTTTTCTCCGGCGCGGTTGCCCGTATGGAAGGGAAAGCCAGCCTCGGAGAAACCGTGGATATTGTCGATCACCAGGGCAAATGGCTGGCGCGCGGTGCCTTATCGCCGGCGTCACAAATTCGTGCGCGTGTCTGGACATTCGATAAAGATGAAAGTATCGACATCGCGTTCTTCACTCGTCGCCTCCAGCAGGCACAACAGTGGCGCGACTGGCTGGCGCAGCGCGACGGACTGGATAGCTATCGTCTCATCGCCGGGGAATCCGACGGGTTACCCGGCGTCACCATTGACCGCTTTGGTAATTTTCTTGTCCTACAGTTATTAAGCGCAGGCGCAGAATATCAGCGCCCGGCTCTGCTCTCGGCACTGCAAACGCTGTACCCGCATTGCGCAATTTACGATCGTAGCGATGTTGCCGTACGTAAGAAAGAGGGTCTGGAACTGACGCAAGGCCCGGTACTGGGAGAACTGCCGCCAGCCCTGCTGCCGATTGAAGAAAACGGCATGAAATTGTTTGTCGACATTCAGGGCGGGCATAAAACGGGTTACTACCTCGATCAGCGTGACAGCCGTCTGGCAACACGCCGCTATGTGGCGGACAAGCGTGTTCTGAACTGTTTTTCTTATACTGGCGGTTTTGCGGTTTCTGCCCTGATGGGCGGTTGTCGTCAGGTTGTGAGTGTAGACACGTCGCAAGAAGCGCTTGATGTAGCAAAGCAAAACGTCACTCTGAATAAACTGGATTTGAGCAAGGCGGAGTTTGTTCGCGATGACGTTTTCAAACTGCTGCGCAAATATCGCGATCAGGGAGAAACGTTTGATGTCATCGTCATGGATCCGCCAAAGTTCGTCGAGAACAAAAGCCAGTTGATGGGCGCCTGCCGCGGCTACAAAGATATCAATATGCTGGCGATCCAGCTGCTCAACCCGGGCGGTGTATTGCTCACTTTCTCCTGCTCAGGTCTGATGACCACAGATTTATTTCAGAAAATCATTGCAGATGCCGCAATAGATGCTGGTCGTGATATACAATTTATAGAGCAGTTCCGTCAGGCCGCCGATCATCCTGTGATCGCTACCTACCCGGAAGGGCTGTATCTGAAAGGGTTTGCCTGTCGCGTCATGTAACTTGAATTTTGGAGCTTTGCCTACATATCTCGTGTTATGCAAGGCTCCCGGGAGGTGACAATGATTGCCAGCAAATTCGGTATCGGCCAGCAGGTTCGCCACTCACTGCTGGGTTATCTTGGCGTAGTGGTCGATATCGACCCCGAATATTCTCTTGACGAACCCTCCGCCGATGAACTGGCGGTGAATGACGAGTTGCGCGCACTGCCCTGGTATCACGTGGTGATGGAAGATGATGATGGGCAACCCGTCCATACCTATCTTGCAGAAGCGCAACTGACCAGCGAAGTGACGGATGAACATCCGGAACAACCCTCGATGGACGAACTGGCGCGCACCATTCGTAAACAACTTCAGGCACCGCGCCTGCGTAATTGATCTCACCCCGCTTGTGCGGGGTGTTTTATTTCGCCAGCCCGAGACGCGGGATTTCAATAGCCGGGCAACGATCCATTACCACGTTCAACCCCGCTTCACGCGCCAGCACGGCGGCCTGCTCATTAATAACACCAAGCTGCAGCCACAAGGTTTTTGCACCTACCGCAATGGCATCCTGCGCGACAGTCCACGCGGCTTCGGCGTTACGGAAGACATCAACCATATCAATTTTTTCTGGCACGTCGGCCAGTGTCGCATAACCTTGCTGCCCCAGCAGTGTCGTACCCGCGACTTTTGGCGAAACTGGGATCACATGGTAACCCTGTTCCAGAAGATACTTCATTACGCGATAACTCGGGCGATCGGGTTTATCGCTTGCCCCTACCAGCGCAATAGTCTGAGTTGATTGTAAAATACCTGCGATATCGTTTTCTTTCATGGTTTCCTCCGGGCGAATGCACAAAGTGTAAATCAAACTGTGGAACTCAACCATTTTCAGTTTTTTTTGGCGACTTCTCTTGCAGCAACAAGCGCTTCCAGTAATCTGTAGAAAAATCACTGACGGAAAAAAATATGGAATTAACGACTCGCACCCTACCCGAGCACAAACATATCGCTTTGGTCGCTCATGATCACTGCAAGCAGATGTTAATGAAGTGGGTAGAACGGCATCAATCGGTGTTAGCGCAACATCAGTTATATGCGACAGGCACGACCGGAAATTTGATCCAGCGCGCAACAGGGCTGGAAGTGAATGCCATGCTGAGCGGGCCGATGGGTGGCGATCAGCAGGTGGGCGCGTTAATTTCCGAAGGGAAAATTGATGTCTTAATTTTCTTTTGGGATCCGCTGAACGCCGTTCCACACGATCCCGATGTAAAAGCGCTTCTCCGACTGGCAACGGTCTGGAATATTCCGGTTGCGACGAACTTGTCTACTGCGGACTTTATTATCGCCTCCCCGCAGTTCAATACGCCGGTTGAAATTCTGATCCCCGATTATCAACGCTACCTTTCTGAACGACTGAAATAAGATCGGGCGGCTCGCGCCGCCTGATTTCAGGGTTTTCTTGCTACCGGGACATCCAGCGATTTAAGAATGTCGACAAAGCGCGACGGGTTCTCTTTGTCAAACAACAGCCAGACACGTTTCCGTGCGCGGGTTAACGCGACATACAGCAGGCGCCGCTCTTCCGCATCAGGAAAATCCTCTGGCTGGGGCAACAGCGCTTGTTCCATTATGGATTCGCGGGCTGGCGCAGGGAAACCATCTGTCCCTTCGTGTAACCCTAACACAATCACATAATCTGCCTGCTGGCCTTTGCTGGCATGGATTGTCATAAAATCGAGCTGTAATTTAGGCCAGCGCGTTGCAGCTTTTTCCAGGCTGGTGGGTTTGCCATGATGATAGCGGGCCAGAACAAGGATGCGGTCTTCTGGCGTGGCATAGCCGCTCAATTTATCCAACAGGGCATCCAGGTGATCTTGCCCCAGCAGCGTAACGGCATGCTTATCGCCTGCTGTCAGGCTGTTTAACGGTTTCGCCAGTTGCCATGGATTTTGCTGAACGAAGCGATTCGCCACTTCACCAATCCGCGTATTGAAACGATAAGTGGTATCCAGCGCACAGAGATCGCCCTCGCCAAAATAATCATGGAACGCCGTAGTCAGGGAGAGTTGCGCGCCACTGAACCGATAAATCGCCTGCCAGTCGTCCCCTACCGCAAATAACGTAGTCTGTGAGTTTTGTTTACGCAGCGCCGCCAATAGCAGTGCCCGCTGCGGCGAAATATCCTGAAATTCATCCACCAGGATATGTTTCCACGGGCTGATAAAACGTCCCTTCTCCAGTACATTCACCGCCTGATGAATCAGGCCAGAAAAGTCGACGGCATTTTCCGCTTTTAAGGCCATTTTCCAGGCTTTCAGCAAAGGCGCCATTAACTTAATACGCTTACTAAACAGATCACGTATCTCTTCAGGCGCACTGGCAATCATTTCTGCCTGCGCGCCACCGTGCATACGCATCAGGCCAATCCAACGATCCAGCCGCGGAGCAAGACGCCGTTGTAATTTTTCGTTTTCCCAGAAGTTGCCTTCCGGAACACTCCACGCGAGCTCCTCTTCCAGCCATTGCCGCCAACCTTTAGCCTGCGCTTTCTTTTCACTGCATTGCTGGCACCAGCTTTCGGTTAACAGCGCCAGACGGGCTGATGTATCGCCCTCCAGTTCGCTGATCTGCGGCACTTTTTTACTGCCCTGCTGAATGATATGTAGCGCCAGAGCATGAAAAGTACGAGCGGAGATTTCGTCTGTATGCAGCCGTGCGCGAATACGTTCATCCATTTCCCGTGCCGCCTTGCGACCAAAGGCTAATAGCAGGATCTGATCGGCCGCCGCTTCTCCTCTCGTCAATAACCATCCTGCTCTCGCCACCAGAACAGAGGTTTTACCGCTACCGGCACCAGCGAGCACCAGTAATGCTTGTTCACCATTGACGACCGCGCGCGCTTGCGCAGGATTTAAAGGTGAGGTTTCGATCTGATCAAAAAACGCCGAATACTCCGTCAGCATGGCATCGGTATAAGTCTGGTTATGCTGTGCCCTTCGGCCTTCAAGATCGTTAAGCCATTCCTGACACTGACGCCACAGTTCGCGGCAATTATCGAACTCATACAGGCGGCTGGTCGGTATAGGTAGCGCCGTGAATGCTTGCTGTAATTGCTGCTGAAGACCACTGACCTGTTTGCGCGTTAACCACTTTTTTTGTTCAACGCGACCGGCAATCACATCCAGTTGTCTGGATAAAACGCCTGCCGCAACTTCACTCATTTCCACGCTCCAGTTATTCCAGCGCTCGTAGAGATGGTGATAAAAACGTTGGGTTTCGCTCCATTCCGTACCATGGAGACGAACAACTTTTTTATCCGTAAGCAGGAACTCCATTTCACCCCAGACCAACCCGCGTTTGCACTCTATTGCCAGTAGCTGGTTGAAAGGAATAAGGTATTCATGTCGGTCTCCAGCCACTTTTATGCCTGCATTGAGGATCATCGCGCGATCGTAAGGATGCTGCGCCAGCCGTTTTCCCAATGACGTCGCTTTCAATTCCATGACTTATCGTTCTCAGCTTGTGACAATGTTTGTCAGTTTACCTGCCAGAGAATTGGTGCTCCAGCCAAAAAAATCGTTACAATTGCGGGGATATTTCGCTTACTGCATTGCACTGAGGTTTTATGCGTACCATTCTGAATATTCTCAACTTTGTTCTTGGCGGTTTTGCCACCACCCTGGGCTGGTTAGTGGCAACGCTGGTGAGCATTCTGTTAATTGTTACCCTGCCGTTGACGCGCTCTTGCTGGGAAATCACTAAACTCTCGCTAATCCCTTGGGGTAATGAAGCGATTCATGTCGACGAACTAACGCCTCAGGGTAAAAACGGGCTGCTGAACGTTGGCGGTACCGTGCTGAATATTCTTTGGTTTGTTCTTTTCGGCTGGTGGCTCTGCATCATGCATATCGTTGCGGGGATCGCCCAGTGCATGACCATTATTGGTATTCCCGTCGGCGTGGCGAATTTCAAGATTGCCGCTATTGCATTATGGCCGGTTGGCCGCCGGGTCGTCTCGGTCGAAACAGCCCGCGCCGCGCGCGAAGCTAACGCGCGTCGCCGTTTTCAGTAAACGGATCGTCATTCATTATGCTGAGTCCTTTTATTCGCCGTTACACATGGAACAGTGCCTGGCTCTATAATGTCAGGATTTTTATCGCGCTCTGCGGAACTGCAGTACTGCCCTGGATGCTGCAAGAGGTCAAGCTGACTATCCCGCTTACTCTGGGTGTGGTCGCAGCCGCACTGGCGGATCTGGACGACCGCCTTACCGGGCGGCTACGCAATCTTCTTATTACGCTGCTCTGCTTCTTTATTGCTTCAGCCTCTGTCGAACTTTTATACCCCTGGCCGTGGTTATTCGCCATTGGCCTGGTCAGTTCAACGATTGGTTTTATCCTGCTGGGAGGACTGGGCCAACGTTACGCCACGATTGCTTTTGGCGCGCTGCTAATCGCGATTTATACCATGCTGGGGATATCGCTTTTTGAGCAGTGGTATCAACAGCCCCTGTTACTGCTCGCTGGCGCAATCTGGTTTAACGTTTTAACGTTAGTTGGGCACCTGGTCTTTCCTGTTCGTGCCCTCCAGGACAACCTGTCGCGCTGCTACGAAGGGCTGGCGCACTATCTGGAGCTCAAAGCGCGTCTCTTTGATCCGGATATTGAAGATGAGAGCCAGGCTCCCTTTTACGATCTCGCCCTCGCCAATGGTCAACTGGTCACGACGCTCAACCAGACTAAAGCCACGCTGCTTACCCGTTTGCGCGGCGATCGCGGGCAACGTAGCACCCGTCAAACGCTGCATTATTATTTTGTCGCGCAGGATATTCACGAACGCGCCAGCTCTTCACATATTCAATACCAGACCCTGCGCGAGCACTTCCGCTATAGCGATGTTATGTTCCGTTTTCAGCGGCTACTGTCAATGCAATCTCTGGCCTGCGCCCAGTTCGCCCGCGCCATTTTGCTGCGTACGCCCTATCAGCATGACGCGCGCTTCGAGAGAGCATTTGTTCACCTTGATGCTGCGCTGGACCGCATTCGGGCGAATGGCACGACATCATCGGAACATTTGAAAGCGCTGGGTTTTCTGCTCGACAACTTACGCGCCATTGATGCTCAGCTCGCGACCATAGAGTCCGGGCAACCGCAGTTGCAACAGCCCAGCGACACAGAAGAGCAGCTTGCTGATGATCGGCTGAGTGGCTTCAGCGATATCTGGCTACGGCTTCGCAACAACCTGACACCTGAATCCGCCCTGTTCCGCCATGCTATTCGCATGTCCGTCGTGCTGTGCGTCGGTTACGCTTTTATCCAGGTGACAGGTTTACAGCATGGTTACTGGATCCTGCTTACCAGTTTGTTTGTTTGCCAGCCAAACTATAATGCGACCCGCCATCGTTTAACCCTGCGGGTGATCGGCACGCTGATTGGTGTGGCTATTGGCTTACCTGTTCTCTATTTTGTCCCCTCACATGAAGGACAACTGGTACTCATCGTGATCACCGGGGTGCTTTTTTTCGCTTTTCGCACCATACAGTATGCCCATGCAACCATGTTTATTACGTTACTTGTTCTACTCTGCTTTAACCTGCTGGGCGAAGGGTATGAAGTGGCGGTTCCCCGCATTATTGATACGCTTATCGGCTGTGCTATTGCCTGGGCTGCGGTGAGTTTTATCTGGCCGGACTGGCGTTTTCGCCACCTTTCCAGAATAACAGAGCAGGCTTTCAACGCGAATTGCCGTTACCTCGATGCCATCCTGGAACAATATCACCAGGGGCGGGATAACCGGCTGGCCTACCGGATTGCACGGCGTAATGCATATAACCGAGATGCGGAACTAGCCTCTGTGGTATCGAATATGTCTTCAGAACCGGGCGCCACGCCAGAACTTCGCGATGCAGCGTTCCGGCTCTTATGCCTGAACCATACCTTTACCAGTTACATTTCAGCATTGGGAGCACATCGCGAGCAGCTTACGCAACCGGAGATCCTTCGACTGCTTGATGACGCCGTCTGCTATGTAGATGATGCACTGCATCATTTACCGGGCAGTGAAGGGCGAGTGCAGGCCGCACTCGCCGAATTATCACAGCGTATCAAACATCTCGAACCACGACCGGACAGCAAAGCCCCTCTGGTGCTTCAGCAAATTGGGCTGTTAATCGCTTTATTGCCCGAAGTGTACCGACTGAAACGGCAAATCCTTCAGTAAGCTTTTGCTCCCTTAACCTGCAATTCATTAAGCCACTCAATTAACTCCCGGCGTTTTTGCACCGGGAGTGCTGCTTCATGTAAACCGTTGATTGCCCCTTCCAGCGCAAAAAGAACATTTACGCTAAGATGTCGGTTCACTCTTTTTAGTTTCAGCCAACAGGCCTTCGCCCCAAGCATGCGCAGCGTCTGCACATCGGTTATCCCCACTCCACATAATGAGGTTTCAAGCTGGCATGTCACGTTCGGCAAGTCCCTTAATCGCTTCTGCACAGATCGTTGTAGCGTATCGCGTCGTGCAGCGTTGAGCGACAATTCCCCCAACTGCAATAAGAGCGTCCGATCGCTCCATAAGCCCTCGTTGACGAAATAGTAATTTAACGAGACCTGACGTCCGCGTCTGTTGATGCTCAGCAGAGGTGCGGTACGGGTGATGGCATAGTGTGTACTTTCTTCACAAGCGCGGAGATAAAGTTCGCCTACAGACACCAGAGCGAAGATGGTATTGTCCACCGCCAGGCTATAGCCACCAAAATGTGCGCGATGGCGAATTTCCCCGAGCGAGGACAGGTATTTACACGATTGATGAATCCGTTGGTGTGACAGCTCTTCCATGATTATTCCTTTAAAATCACGTAGTAACGACATTAAGATAGGTAACGGATCCGTTAATCAGGAAAATAGGCAACTGTGGGCAGGACGGCAAGCAAATTTTACTTTGTGAAGCTGCGACAAAACAAAATTGCGAGTTTGTTTCAGAAAATGAGGTTGATCTTTGAACGTCCAAAGGTTACTGTATGTTTATACAGTAACTCAAAGGGCTGGATTGATTATGTACACTTCTGGTTATGCTAATCGTTCAACAACATTCGCTTCCGCACTCAGCACCGTTAAGCGTGTTGAACCCACCAGCGTCACGACAGGGTTGATTAGCGAAGTGGTCTATCGCGAAGACCAGCCCATGATGACGCAACTTCTTTTGCTTCCTTTACTGCAGCAGTTGGGCCAACAATCACGCTGGCAATTGTGGTTAACACCCCAACAAAAGTTAAGCCGCGATTGGGTACAAGCTGCAGGTCTTCCCCTAACGAAGGTTATGCAACTTAATCAGCTATCGCCTGACGTTACTCTGGAATCGATGATTCGCGCATTACGCACCGGTAATTATAGTGTTGTAATTGGCTGGCATGCTGAAGAATTAACGGAAGAAGAACACCGGCGTCTGGCAATGGCCGCAGAAGAAGGTAACGCTATTGGTTTCGTAATGCGTCCCGTTCGTCATGATCCTTTGGCTCCGAGACAGCTATCGGGGATAAAAATTCACTCAAATTTGTATCATTGAGTAAATTTAAGATTTATCCCAGGATATTTTTTATTAATAGTTGGCTTGTACCTTTTCTCTGTCAAATACAGCGACAAAGCTCGTCCAGCCTGCTTTGCGGGTAAATCATATCGACTAAAGCTTAGTCAGAAATGTTAAATAATGTGTACACAAAGCCTTTTTTTTCATATGCCTGACGGACTTCACACTTGTAAGTTTCTAACTACGTTGTAGACTTTACATCGCTAGGGGTGCTCGGCATAAGCCAAGGATATCGGTAAAGATATCTGCTGAGTTATAAATGAGCAATGCCCCCGGTGAAGGATTTAACCGTGGCTTCTCTGAGAGATTCCCATGGCGATTTTTGGATGATAACGAGGCGCAAAAAATGAAAAAGACAGCTATCGCGATTGCAGTGGCACTGGCTGGCTTCGCTACCGTAGCGCAGGCCGCTCCGAAAGATAACACCTGGTATACAGGTGCTAAACTGGGCTGGTCTCAGTTCCACGATGTTGGTAACAACCAGATCCCTAACGATGGCCCGACTCACGAAAGCCAATTAGGTGCTGGTGCGTTCGGTGGTTATCAGGTTAACCCGTACGTTGGCTTTGAAATGGGCTACGACTGGTTAGGCCGTATGCCGTACAAAGGCGATACCGTAAACGGTGCTTTTAAAGCTCAGGGCGTTCAGCTGACCGCTAAACTGGGTTACCCGATTACTGATGACCTGGATCTGTACACCCGTCTGGGTGGTATGGTATGGCGTGCAGACGCTCAGAACAACGCAGGTTTCAAAGATCACGACACCGGTGTTTCCCCAGTATTCGCTGGTGGTGTTGAGTGGGCAGTTACCCGCGACATCGCTACCCGTCTGGAATACCAGTGGACTAACAACATCGGTGATGCAAATACCGTTGGTGGACGTCCGGATAACGGTCTGCTGAGCGTTGGTGTTTCCTACCGTTTCGGCCAGCAAGAAGATGCTGCACCGGTTGTAGCAGCTCCGGCTCCGGCTCCGGCTCCGGAAGTACAGACCAAGCACTTCACTCTGAAGTCTGACGTTCTGTTCAACTTCAACAAAGCTACCCTGAAACCGGAAGGTCAGCAGGCGCTGGATCAGCTGTACAGCCAGCTGAGCAACCTGGATCCGAAAGACGGTTCCGTAGTGGTTCTGGGCTTCACCGACCGTATCGGTTCTGACGCTTACAACCAGGGTCTGTCTGAAAAACGCGCTCAGTCCGTTGTTGATTACCTGGTATCTAAAGGTATCCCGGCGAACAAAGTTTCCGCACGTGGTATGGGCAAATCCCAGCCGGTTACTGGCAATACCTGTGACAACGTGAAACCGCGCGCTGCGCTGATCGACTGCCTGGCTCCGGATCGTCGTGTTGAGATCGAAGTTCGTGGCAGCAAAGACGTGGTAACTCAGCCTCAGGCTTAAGTTTCCGTCTAAAAAACCCCGCCTGTGAGCGGGGTTTTTTATTGCCTGCTATTTGTAAAACAAACAGCACGCGTCATTCTTTGCCTAATAATGCCTGTAGATCGTGCTTTAGCGTCGACATCTGGCTGGCATATTTCTCTTTATGCTCCGCATCTTCTATCAGCTGTACAATCGTTTCTGATAATGTTTTCCCGCGCCTCTGCGCAAGCCCGGCAAGCCGTTGCCAGACAACAAATTCCAGATCGATGGATTTCTTACGCGTGTGCTGATGTTCAGCATTAAAATGCCGCTTGCGCCTGGCCCGGATGGTTTGTTTCATCTTGTTGAGCAGCGCGGGATTCATGTGCTGCACTATCCAGCTATTAACCTGTACCGGCTCATTTTCAAGGGTCAACAATACATCGACTGCTTCTTTAGCAGCACTGGCTTCTATATAGCGCGTGATTAATTCCCCTTCACGATGCTTCTTCACCAGATACTTCCATTTCCAGCCGCTTTCGAGATTTTCCAGTTGTTGATATTTCATTGCGATCTCAACGTTACCGTGTAACTCAGTTCAGAATATCAGTTTTTTGCGGCTCTGCTGAAAAGAAATCATCCACGTTGGATCGTGACCGTGGTTGCGTCGGGTAATCCGTGTGCTGTACCGGTGTTTACGGTATAATCCCCGCTTTTACACCCAACTAAAAAAACGACTTTGACCATTACAAAACTCGAATGGAACGACGTAATTCCTGATACCGATAGCTATCAGGAAATATTTGAATCGTCTGAGCTGGCGCAAGGCACCGACTTTTCACTGGCCGATACGCAACCCCGATTACAGTACGCGCTGGAGCAGTTGCTTTATCCGCTGGCAACGTCGCGCTTTTTATTAGCCAAAGCGCCAGAAGAAGCCGAATATCTCGAGCTTATCGCTAACGCTGCCGATGAAATGAGCGCTGAAGCGCGCCCGCTAACAGGCGGTCAATATCATATCAATGGCGCAGAAATCCGCTTTGAAACTACTGAAGATCCGACGGCTAATTTCGTGGGTCATCAGCGGGTCGTCATTGCTGACTGGGTGGAAGCAGAGCAATTGTTCGGTTGCCTGCGTCAGTTTAACCATGAAATCACACTGCAACCTGGTCTGGTACATCAGGCAAATGGCGGCATCCTGGTGATTTCGTTGCGCACTCTGTTAGCCCAGCCGCTGTTGTGGATGCGTCTGAAAAGCATGATCACTCGTCGTCGTTTCGACTGGGTCTCGTTTGACGAGTCACGGCCATTGCCGGTAATCGTTCCATCGATGCCGCTGGATCTGAAGGTCATCCTTATCGGTGAACGCGATTCTCTGGCTGAGTTCCAGGAGATGGAACCAGAACTCGCTTCGCAGGCCATTTACAGCGAATACGAAGAAACATTGCAGATTGCCGATGCTGAAACGATGGCAGTATGGCGCCGCTGGGTTGAGCAAACCGCGCACTGCGCACAGCTTCCCTGCCCGGCAACGGATGCATGGAAGACGCTTATACGTGAAGCGGTTCGCTATACGGGCGATCAGGAAACACTGCCCCTGTGCCCATTGTGGCTTATGCGGCAACTGCGCGAAGTTGCCGCTATGTCAACCAGCGAGACGTTTAGTGGTGAAGAACTTCAGACCATGCTTGCACAGCGTGAATGGCGGGAAGGCTTCCTGGCCGAGCGTATGCAGGATGAGATCTTACTTGAGCAGATCCTGATCGAAACTGAAGGTGAACGTATTGGTCAGATAAATGCGCTGTCGGTCATTGAGTTTCCTGGTCATCCGCGTGCCTTCGGCGAGCCCTCGCGCATTACGTGCGTTGTCCACACGGGCGACGGCGAATTCAATGACATTGAGCGTAAAGCAGAACTCGGCGGCAATATCCACGCCAAAGGCATGATGATCATGCAGGCCTTTTTGATGGCTGAGCTGGATTTAGAACAGCAACTCCCCTTCTCAGCTTCACTCACGTTTGAACAATCTTACAGTGAAGTAGACGGTGACAGTGCCTCCATGGCTGAATTATGTGCATTGATCAGCGCGTTAGCTGAAGTGCCACTGAATCAAAACCTGGCGATTACCGGTTCCGTGGATCAATTTGGTCGTGCGCAACCTGTAGGCGGACTGAACGAGAAAATCGAAGGCTTTTTCGCCATCTGCCAGCAACGTGGGTTGACGGGTGAACAAGGTGTCATTATTCCTGCGGCGAATGTCCGTCACTTATCCCTGCCACAAAGTCTGCTGGATGCCATGGAGGCGAAGCAATTTTTCATTTGGGCGGTCGATGACGTGACGGATGCACTACCCTTATTAACTGGCCTGTCATGGGATGCTGAAGGGCAGAATAACCTTAAGCAAGCCATCCAGGAACGTATCGCCCAGGCGATGCAACAAGATGCTCGTCATCGTTTTCCGTGGCCGCTTCGCTGGTTAAATTGGTTTAGTCAAAACTGATCGGACTTGTTCAGCGTACACGTGTTAGCTATCCTGCGTCCGAAACTACAAATAAGGCTTACTGAGAACATGGTAGATAAACGCGAATCCTATACAAAAGAAGATCTTCTTGCCTCTGGTCGCGGCGAACTGTTTGGTGAAAAAGGCCCGCAACTGCCGGCCCCTAGCATGCTGATGATGGACCGTGTGGTCAAAATGTCTGAGACCGGCGGTAACTTTGATAAAGGCTATGTTGAAGCTGAACTGGATATCAACCCGGACCTGTGGTTCTTTGGCTGCCATTTCATTGGCGATCCTGTGATGCCAGGCTGTCTGGGTCTGGACGCAATGTGGCAGCTGGTTGGTTTCTATCTGGGCTGGTTGGGTGGCGAAGGTAAAGGCCGTGCGCTGGGCGTAGGTGAAGTCAAATTTACCGGTCAAATCCTGCCGACCGCGAAACTCGTTACCTACCGTATCCACTTCAAGCGCATTGTTAACCGCCGTTTGATCATGGGTCTGGCTGACGGTGAAGTGCTGGTGGATGGTCGCGTTATTTATACCGCAAATGATTTGAAAGTCGGTCTGTTCCAGGACACGTCTGCATTCTGATATTGGGTTTCACTACCCTGTACAGGCGAAACCTCCGCAATGCGGAGGTTTCTTTTTTAAAGAGACAGATCAGGCAATTACGGCCCTGTCCTCCATGGCTTGCCGCCAGCCTCCCAGCCACTCGGACCTTTGATTCAGGGTTTGGTACGGACACATTTCTTTCGGGCGTCCAGTAATACCAGCCTGATAACCACGTTGATGTGCCCGTTCCAGGCGATCTCGTTTTTGTCTCTTCATGCCTCGTTTCCCTCATTATTTGATCTGGTGGAAAAGAAAACAGTGGTCACTAAATGTGCAACCACAGGTTACGAATACCTTGAATCGACTTTGCCGTCAATGCGCAAAATTCACGCCAGTGTCATAAATGTGAACTATTCGATGGTTCATTTGTACAAGAAATGTGATCGAGTACAAGTAACGTTCTGAGGCAAAAGAGATAAAAAAAACCGCCAGGGCTTACGCTTCTGGCGGTCTGTAAACCATTATATTTCGTTATGGCAGACGTTGTATTTCCGTCGCGATACTGGCGGCTTCCTGCTGCCACCCCTGCGCCAGCATTTTCACCATATCATCGTAACCATCCTGCTGCTGCTTGAGCTCAATATGAAATGGCCGTTTCACCAGCTTCCCTTGATGCTTGAGTAACCACTCGCCGCTGATAATAACCCGCCCGTCATAGCGCCCATGAAAGCCCGTTACAGTGACATTCAGCGTATCCTGCTCGCTACCCAGCGGTTGCGACGCCACAACCCAACCCGGTAGCTGGTTACTGAGGTTTGCCACCAGCGTATTGCGTAGCTGTTGATCAAGCGGGCTGGCCCACAGATTATTATTGGCGATAACGAACTGCACATCGGTGGTTTGGTAAACCACCCCGTTGCCCGCCAGATAATCCGGTACGGAAACCTGCTCAACCCACAGCTGGCGGCTTCCCTGTGCCTGCCCTGTGCTGGTCTGTACCGCAGTTTGCGTTGGCGAGGGAAGCTGGTAGTAGCGTTTATTATCGCTACCGCTATTGCACGCCGTCAGCAGCAAGACAATGCCGGTCAGAATGTATTTTTTCATTGTTTCGCCCTCTTTGGCTGCGGATCGTCTTTCCCTTTCGCTTCGAACACCAGCGCATTGCTCTTATCGTTGAGGGTTTTTAGCACTGGTTGAAGCTCTCTCAGAACCTGGTCAAGACGCTGCATATCCGCCACCATTTTGTTATAAGCCGCTGAACCGGGCTGGAAGCCTTGCATACTGCGGTTTAGCTCGCGCAGAGTGCTTTGCATATCTGCAGGCAGTTGCTGCATCGACTGACTGGCCGTTATCTTGTTCAAATTATCCAGCGTCGTTTGCAAGCGTTTAAGCGTCTGCTGACTCTCCGACAAAGTACTGGTTGCTTGTTGGATCATCGGATTCAGCGGCAGATTATTAATTTTATCCAGCGTGTCCATCAGGCGCTGCTGGATCTGCGCTAAACCACCGCTCACCGTAGGGATGATCTGATAACCAGCAAATTCATGCATGCCATTGATGGCAGGCACGTTGTTGTAGAAATCGAGATCGACATACAGTGCGCCGGTAACAATATTGCCGGTCTTCAGAGAGCCGCGCAGGCCGCGTTTTAGCAATTCATTAAGATGCGCGCTCATATCGGGATCTTCACCGAGCTGGTTAATCAAGCGCCCTGGCTCAATGCGCACGAGGATCGGAATGCGATAGTCATCATTCAACGCCTGCCGCATACCTTTAGTGAAGAATGGAACCTTACTGACGGTACCCAGACGAATACCGCGGAACTCAACGGGTGCTCCTGGCTGCAGGCCGCGGATGGAGTCTTTGAAGAACATCAGGTAGTCGATATGATCGGTATAGAGCGACTCCTGGATGCTGCGCTGATCGTCATACAGCGTGAAGGCCGTATTCTCCGCCACCGGCTGACCAAGATCGACGCCCTCCGGTACATCAAAACTCACGCCGCCGCCGAACAACGTGGCCAGCGACCCCATCTCAACCCGCATGCCGGCCGACGTGAGATCCACGGCAATGCCGCTATCTTTCCAGAAACGCACATTGCTCGTCACCAGCCGGTCATTTGGCGCATTAATAAAGAGCTGATAGCTCATAGTGCGTTTTTGCGTATCGAACGTGCTGGTTTCGACAGAACCAACGCGATAGCCACGGAACAGAACAGGATCGCCAGCGGTCAGTTGCCCGGCCTTGCTACTGTCGAGGATCACCCGGATGCCTTTAGCGTCTGGCGGTGCCAGCGGCGGAGAATCCAGTAAATTATACTGTTCCGGCTTGTTTCCTTTTACTCCCGGCTGAAGTTCGATATACGCGCCGGAAAGCAGCGTTCCCAGCCCACTGATGCCTTCGCGCCCCACTTGCGGTTTCACGACCCAGAAGACCGAATCATTATGCAGCAGCTTTTCCATCCCGGAATTGAGTCGCGCTTTAATTTCAACATGGGTTAAATCATCGGTCAGGGTGGTGCTCTCCACCACGCCAACATCCACGCTACGACTTTTAATGGTAGTCTTTCCGCCAACAATGCCCTCTGCATTGGTGGTGATCAGCGTCACTTCCGGCCCCTGATGGCTGTAATGATAAAACAGGATCCAGGCGCCAATCAGGGCGGTGACGATCGGGAAAATCCATACCGGCGACCAGTTTCTTACCTTCTGCACCTTGGCCTCCCCACTCTTATTCTCCATGCTTTAACGACTCCTCATGGTGCGTTTTTGGCGCGCGATCCCAGCTTAAACGCGGATCAAAAGTCATTGCCGCAAACATCGTGATAATAACGACCAGTGCAAACATAATCGCCCCCATCGCAGGATAGATATTCATCAATCCGCCCATACGCACCAGCGCAGACAGTACTGCGATAACAAACACGTCGATCATTGACCAACGCCCGACAAACTCAACCACTTCATAAATCAGGTGCATCCTTTCACAATCGCGTCTGCCGTGCCCCTTCGCATCAATGCATAACCAGGCGATGCCAATCATTTTTAGGGTCGGCACCATAATACTGGCAATAAAGATCACCAACGCCACGGGGTAGGAGCCTTCGCTCCAGAGCAAAATCACGCCGGCGAGGATCGTCGAGGGCATGCGATCGCCTAACAGATCCGTCACCATAATCGGCAAAATATTAGCGGGAAGATAGAGCAGAACGGCGGTGGCCAGTAATGCCATGGTCCACTGGAGGCTATTTTTACGCCGCACACGCCCGCGCGTATGGCAACGTGGGCAAACGGGATCATCCGCCGCCACAATCGCTGTGCAGCACGGGCATGAACGCAGCCCCTGACGAATGCCCGGGACGCCCACATGCAATGTTTGTTGTACAACCGGCGCCGGAGCAATGTCATCCCACAGCCAGTGGCGGTCAACAGACTGAAACGCACGCAATTGCAGCAGACAGAACAGGCACCAGGGAATAAAACTACTGCCAATGCCGACATCGCCATAAGCCATCAATTTCACAAAGCTCACCAGCACGCCAGCAAGAAAGATTTCAGCCATCCCCCAACTTTTCAGCTGAAACAGGATCCTCGCCAGCGCGATTTTCAGGCGAAAATCCATCGTAACGCGGTTGACCAGCAGCAGGATGGTGATCAGGCAGAAAGCTGGCACCAGTTGGACAAACAGCAGAAAAAACGTGCCAAGGCTGGCGTAATCTTCCGAAAACATTACGCCGGGGATCTCAAGCAGTGTGACTTCACTGGTGACGCCCGCGACCTTCATATTGATGAAAGGAAACAGATTGGAGAGCAGCAACATGAATAGCGCGACAATAGCATAAGCAGTGGGACGCTGCCTCGGCGCGTCCCACTCGGTCGTCAGTGTGGTGCCGCAGCGAGGACAAGTGGCTTTATGACCATGTTCCAGCGACGGCAACGCAACCAGCAAGTCACATTGTGAACAAAGAATGTGACGGGTAGCGTGGTGATGTTCACACATACTGACTCCCTTTATGCGCCGTTTTTCAAAGCCTCCAGATACTCCCAGCGTTCAAACGCTGTTTCCAGCGCCTGCTCCGCCGAAGCCATATCAGCCAGAACTTTTTGCGTATGATCATGAGGCTGGCTAAAGAACGCGGCATCCGCCACCTGGGCCTGCAGCGATTCCAGTTCAGCTTCCAGCTGTTCCAGCTTCTGGGGCAACTGTTCCAGCTCACGCTGCAGGTTATAGCTTAGTTTGTTGGCGCTTCGTTTGACAGTTTCTGCTTTGGCAACCGGCGTTTCCGTATTTTTTTTCACCGCGGCCTGCTTCTGCGCCTGGGAAGCAGATTGCTGCCCGCGCGCATCGTGATAACCGCCTACATACTGACCAATCCGCCCTTCTCCCTCGAAAATCCAGCACTCCGTCACCGTGTTGTCCACAAACTGACGATCGTGGCTCACCAGCAGAACAGTGCCCTGGTAGCTGTCGATCAGCTCTTCCAGCAACTCCAGGGTCTCGACATCAAGGTCGTTGGTCGGTTCATCGAGGATCAACAGGTTGCTGGGCTTCAGGAACAAACGCGCCAAAAGCAGTCGGTTACGTTCCCCACCAGAAAGCGCGCGCACTGGCGTCATTGCCCGTTTCGGATGGAACAAGAAGTCCTGCAGATAACCAAGGATATGGCGCGGCTTACCGTTGACCATCACCTCCTGTTTACCTTCCGCGAGGTTGTCCATGACGGTTCTTTCCGGATCCAGCTCGGCACGGTGCTGGTCGAAATAGGCGACTTCCAGTTTGGTACCCACATGCACGCGGCCACTATCTGCTTTCAGTTGATCAAGCATCAGCTTCAGCAGTGTGGTTTTACCGCAGCCGTTCGGGCCAATCAGTGCAATTTTGTCACCACGCTGAACCTGAGTCGAAAAGTCGCGAACCAGCGTTTTCCCGTCAACGGCATAGTTAACGTTTTCCATCTCAAAGACGATTTTGCCGGAGCGGGACGCTTCCTCCACCTGCATTTTTGCACTACCCATCACTTCGCGGCGCTCGCTGCGTTCACGGCGCATAGCCTTCAGAGCGCGCACGCGGCCTTCGTTACGGGTACGACGCGCTTTAATGCCCTGACGGATCCACACCTCTTCCTGCGCCAGTTTGCGATCAAACTCAGCGTTTTGCAGATCTTCCACGCGAAGGGCTTCTTCTTTATCCAACAGATATTGATCGTAATCCCCCGGATAAGAAACCAGTTTGCCGCGATCGAGATCGACAATGCGCGTTGCCATATTGCGAATAAAGGAACGGTCATGCGAAATAAAAATGATGGTGCCACCAAACGATTTCAGGAACCCTTCCAGCCAGTCGATGGTTTCGATATCAAGGTGGTTGGTCGGCTCATCGAGCAGCAGTACCCGCGGGCCGCTGACCAACGCGCGCCCTAATGCGGCTTTACGCAACCAGCCCCCGGACAGTGCCGACAACGACATATCCGCCGTCAGCCCCAATTGCGCCAGAACCTCATTGATCCGGTTTTCCAGCTGCCACAGGCCGTGGTGATCCAGTAACTCCTGGACACGCGCCAGTTCAGCCAGGTTTTTATCGCTGGGGTCGGTCATCACCAGGTGCGAAACATCGTGGTAACGCTTGAGGTACTCGGCCTGTTCTTCAATCCCTTCGGCAACAAAATCGTAGACGCTGCCTGTGACATCGCGCGGCGGATCCTGTTGCAGACGCGCCACCACTAAATCCTGCTCATAAACGATGCGACCATCATCCAGGTTTACTTCCCGGTTAAGGATTTTCATCAGCGTGGATTTACCGGCACCGTTACGGCCGACCAGGCAGACGCGCTCGTTTTCTTCGATATGCAGTTCGGCATTATCGAGAAGCGGCGCGTCGCTGAATGACAGCCATGCGCCATGCATACTGATTAATGACATTTACTTTTCCTTTCAGGCTGCGGTAATCAGCCAGCAGTTATGGATTTGACGGTTACGGGCGAAATCCTGCGACTGCGTTTTTTGGGTAATTTCTTGTGCCTTCAGACCCAGTTTCGCCAGCCCGTCGAGATCCATACGGAAACCGCGTTTGTTATTGGAGAACATAATGGTACCGCCCTTGCGCAGCAGACGCTGGAGATCTTCCATCAAACGCATATGATCGCGCTGCACATCAAAGGAGTCTTCCATACGCTTCGAGTTAGAGAAGGTCGGCGGATCGATAAAGATCAGGTCAAACTGTTCATCCGTCTCGCGCAGCCAGCCAAGGCAATCGGCCTGGATCAGGCGATGCGCACGGCCGCTCAGGCCATTCAGACGCAGGTTACGTTCAGCCCATTCGAGATAGGTGCGGGACATATCTACCGTCGTGGTGGAACGGGCGCCGCCCAGACCAGCATGCACGGTGGCGCTACCGGTGTAAGAGAACAGGTTGAGGAAATCTTTGCCTTTACTCATCTGCCCCAACATGCGACGCGCAATGCGGTGATCGAGGAACAGACCCGTATCCAGATAATCTGTCAGGTTAACCCACAGGCGAGCGTTATATTCGCTCACTTCCATAAAGTCGCCCTTCTCATTCATCTTCTGATACTGATTGTTGCCTTTCTGCCGTTCGCGGGTTTTCAACACCAGTTTATTTGGCGCGATCCCCAGCACATGGATCGTGGCAGCAATAATATCAAACAGACGCTGGCGCGCTTTCTGCGCATCAATGGTTTTCGGCGCGGCGTACTCCTGCACCACCACCCAATCCGCATAGCGATCCACTGCCACGTTATAATCCGGCAGATCGGCATCGTACAGGCGATAGCATTCGATCCCCTCCTGACGCGCCCATTTCTCCAGCTTTTTCACGTTCTTGCGCAGGCGGTTTGCATAATCTTCCGCCATCGCCGGGGCCTTTGCTTCACCCGTATTTTCGGCCAGATGGTAGTTTTTCTGCACACAGTCCAGCGGGCCATTCTTAGCTTTAAACTGCCGCTCAGCGCGCAGCTGCAGACAATTAAGTAAATCGACAGAAGCGCTGAACAGCGACAGATTCCAGCCGCCAAATTGCGCTTTCAGCAACCGCCCCAGCAAGCTATGGAGCGCAATCAACGCCGGCTCGCTTTCAAGACGTTCACCGTAGGGCGGGTTGCTGATAATCGTACCGTATGGGCCTTTCGGCAGCGGGTTAGTTAACTGCGCCACGTCTTTTGCTTCAAAAGCGATCAGTTCGCCCACGCCGGCGCGACGGGCATTGCTACGGGCACGTTCAATCACCCGCGCGTCAATGTCAGAACCGTAGAAGCGCGATGGGTAAGCCGCGATCCCTTCGCGCGCACGGGTTTGCGCTTCGGCTTTAACCTCTTTCCAGATGGCGTCGTCGTGCAGCGCCCAACCGCCAAAACCCCAATGACCGCGATGCAGCCCCGGAGCCCGGTCGGTTGCAGCCATCGCAGCTTCGATCAACAAAGTGCCGGAACCACACATGGGATCCAGCAGCGGCGTCCCCGGCTGCCAGCCAGAACGCATGACAATAGCGGCTGCGAGATTCTCTTTGATCGGCGCAATACCGGTACGATCGCGATAACCACGTAAATGCAGACCTTCACCGCTCAGATCCAGCGAGATATTGGCCGTTTCCTGATTCAACCACACGTTAATGCGCAGATCCGGCATGTCGCGCTCGACGTTTGGACGCGGCAAGTTTTGGCGGGTAAAGCTATCGACAATCGCGTCTTTTACTTTCAATGCACCGTACTGGCTGTTGCGAATTTCTTCATTCAGCCCGCTAAAATGGACGGCAAAGGTCGCGCCAGGATTGAAAATCTCTGTCCACGGGATCGCATGCACGCCAAGGTAGAGGTCAAGGTCGCTGTAAACCTTACACTCACCGAGCGGCAGCATAATACGCGAAGCCAGACGACTCCACATCAGGCTCTGGTACAGGAGCCGCGTGTCACCTTCAAAATGGACACCACCCTGAACCACACGGCACTCGACGGCACCGAGTTTTTCCAGTTCAGTTTTTAACAGCTCTTCCAGCCCGCGGGCCGTACTGGCAAACAGAGAAATCATAATGTCACTTATACTCAACGAAAATTGTTGCGCATTATAGCTAATCTGGCGTTCATGTCATAAAGTTGAGGGCTAATTTTCGTCTGACAGGGGGTAAGACGTGCCGACTCTCTCACGTCTTTTTATCCATCCGGTGAAATCCATGCGCGGTATTGGCCTGACGCATGCTTTTGCCGACATCAGCGGCCTTGCCTTTGACCGCGTTTTTATGATTACCCAGCCCGATGGCACCTTTATGACTGCCCGGCAGTTTCCGCAGATGGTGCGCTTTACGCCGTCGCCGCTCACCGATGGGCTGCATCTGACCGCCCCCGACGGCAGCAGCGCGCTGATCCGCTTTGGCGACTTCGCTCCTGAAGCCTCGCCAACGGAAGTTTGGGGGAACCATTTCACCGCTCTGATCGCGCCGGCGGCGATTAACCAGTGGCTTAGCGGCTTTTTTGCTCGTGATGTACAGCTACGTTGGGTGGGCGCAACCCTGACCCGCCGGGTCAAGCGGCATGAAGCGGTGCCCTTATCCTTCGCCGACGGTTTCCCCTATTTGCTGACCAACGAAGCCTCACTGCGTGATTTACAGAACCGGTGCCCGGCCAGCGTGAAAATGGAGCAGTTTCGCCCCAACCTGGTGGTAACAGGCGCACAGCCCTGGGAAGAAGATAGCTGGAAAGTGCTGCGGGTGGGTGATGTGGTGTTTGATGTGGTGAAGCCCTGCAGCCGTTGTGTTTTCACTACGGTCAGCCCGGAGCGTGGCCAGAAACATCCTTCTGGTGAACCCCTGGCGACATTGCAGAGATTCCGCACTGCACAAGATACGGGTGATGTGAATTTCGGTCAGAATTTAATTGCCCGTAATAGTGGGGTGATCCGTGTCGGTGACGAGGTCGTGGTACTGGCGACCGCACCGGCGAAGCTTTACGGTGCCGGTGAAGTGGAAGAGGCGTTAGAAACGGATATACAGCCGACCAACACGGTAGAAATTAACTGGCAGGGGCAGACTTTCCGCGGCAATAATCAGCAGGTATTGCTGGAGCAACTGGAAAACCAGGGGATTCGCGTGCCTTATTCCTGCCGGGCGGGGATTTGCGGTTGCTGTCGCATACGTCTGGTGGAAGGTGAAGTCAGCGCCATGAAAAAATCGGCCATCGCCGGAGACGGTTCAATTCTCTGCTGTAGCTGTATACCTAAAACAGCGCTTCGGCTGGAGGCTTAAACAGCCTGCTCATAGCGCAGGCTGCTGGCATGCGTTTGCGGTCTCAGGCGATCATTCATGATTTTAATCGCATCGCCGAGCTGCATCGTGCGTCCGGCGATCACCACGCACGGCTGCGCCAGCAGGCAGAGCGCAGCATTTTCGCCTGTCTCAACCACCAGCAGATTTACGCACTCTTGCGTATCGCTCAGCCAGACGCAGGCACCTTCACCGATGACAGGCGACCAGAGATCACCGTGCGCAGTGAAATGCCAGCTTTTTGGCATTTGCGGTTTCAAAAAACGAATCGCTACCAGCGCATTGAGCACCAGTTCCGCTCGCTGCTCATGAGATAAATCTAAATCGCGGCATTTTTCGTCGAAAGAGAAATAGAGCGCGGCGTCATCAACACAAAAACCGGATGGCGAAAAAGCATCGGGCGTCAGCATCTTACGGGCAAAGCGGGAACGAAATAACATGCCATTGGCTAAGTCGAGCATCATTCGATCATGCTCGTCATCAAAATACCAACGCCAATTATCGTCAGGCTTAATTCGCATTTTTCTCCCCCCGTCCCTTAAACATCCTGTTACTTTTTCATCCTGTTCTGCCGCCTCGGTTATTACCCAATAATAAAAGACTATAATGTTTAAATTAGCAACAGTGACGGAATATAAAACAACCAGGGCTGGAAATAAAGCCCTGGTGGTTCAGTAAGGAAAAAAAGATTAGATATGGGTGACGATTTCTTTAATCAGCGGTGGGCCTTTAAAAATAAAACCAGAATAGATTTGTACCAGCGTTGCGCCTGCAGCAACTTTCTCGCGCGCAGCGATAACCGAGTCGATACCGCCAACGCCAATAATCGGCAAGCGGCCATTTAATTCCTGCGACAGACGACGGATTATTTCAGTACTTTTTAATTGCAGTGGACGTCCACTTAAACCACCGGTTTCATCACAATGTTTCATTCCCTGAACGAGCGATCTTTCCAGTGTGGTATTGGTGGCGATCACACCATCAATATTGTGACGAACTAAACTGTCGGCCACCTGGATCAATTCTTCTTCAGAAAGATCCGGCGCGATCTTCACCGCCACCGGAACATATTTATGATGGATGTTTTGCAAATCGCTTTGCTTATTTTTAATCGCGGTCAGGAGATCATCCAGCGCTTCGCCATATTGTAGGGTACGTAGCCCCGGCGTGTTCGGCGAGGAGATATTGATAGCGATATAACCCGCATAGGCATAGATTTTTTCCATGCAAATCAGGTAGTCATCTTTTCCCTGCTCGACAGGTGTATCTTTATTTTTGCCAATATTAATGCCCAGTACACCATCAAAGTGGGCTTTTTTAACATTCTCGACCAGGTTATCCACGCCGAGATTATTAAAGCCCATGCGGTTGATCAAGCCTTCGGCAGCAACCAGACGGAAGATCCGCGGTTTATCATTTCCCGGTTGCGGGCGTGGCGTTACCGTGCCGATCTCAATGGAGCCAAACCCCATCGCGCCGAGTGCATCAATGCATTCGCCATTTTTATCCAGACCTGCCGCCAGTCCCAGCGGATTTTTGAAGGTCAGCCCCATGCATTGAACCGGTTTTTCCGGTACACGCTGACGCACCAGCGCCTCAAGCGGCGTGCCGGTCACACGGCGTAATTGCTGAAATGTTAATTCATGAGCGCGCTCAGGATCGAGCTGGAAAAGGGCTTTACGAACGAAGGGATAGTACATGAACTCTCCTGGATTCCCGGTGTGCAAACCGGGGGCGTATTATCTGCGAAACCCCCGGCAATTGGAATTGACCTGCGGCAAAAAAAAGCGTCTTTGGGCGCAATCGTTTCCCTGCCTGCTTTCTCTTTATGCAATTTTTAGCATTTTTTCTTCAAATAAAGCATTTAGTGGAATAAATCGGCTCTGTCACACTGACATCAATTGTTATGAATGTTACCTAAAAGCAAACAATTGGTTATAAGGAGCTTTTATGCGCGTTGTCACCCTTGCCGGAAGCCCGCGCTTCCCTTCCCGCTCCAGCGCATTGCTGGAATATGCCCGCGAGCATTTGAGTGCTCAGGATATCGACGTGTGCCACTGGCACCTGCATAACTTCGCGCCTGAAGATTTGCTTTATGCCCGCTTCGACAGCCCGGCGTTAAAAACGTTGATTGAGCAATTGAAAGAGGCCGACGGTTTGATCGTCGCCACCCCTATCTATAAGGCTTCGTTTTCCGGCGCGCTGAAGACATTGCTGGATTTACTGCCCGAACGCGCGCTGGAAGGCAAAGTGGTGCTGCCTCTGGCCACGGGCGGTACGGTGGCACATATGCTGGCGGTTGATTACGCACTCAAGCCAGTGCTCAGTGCGCTAAAAGCCCAGGAGATCCTGCACGGCGTCTTCGCCGACGACAGCCAGGTGCTGGATTATCAACACAAACCCGGCCTGAGCCCCAACCTGCAAATCCGGCTGGACAGCGCACTGGAAACGTTCTGGCAGGCGCTGCACCGCCGCGATATTCAGGCCCCTGACTTTCACCGACCACAGGGAGTGGCTCATGTTTAAATTTTTTAATCATCCCGCCCGCTGGCTGACACTGAGCGGATTATTGACGGTGGCGACCTGGACACAGGCGGCAGAACCTGCGCCAGAGGCATTACGCATTGGCTACCAAAAGGGCAGCGTCAGTATGGTGCTGGCTAAAAGCCATGGCTTACTGGAAAAACGCTACCCGAACACCAAAATTTCCTGGGTCGAGTTCCCGGCCGGCCCGCAAATGCTGGAAGCGCTTAACGTCGGCAGTATTGATATCGGCAGCACGGGCGATATCCCGCCGATCTTTGCGCAGGCGGCGGGTGCCGATTTAGTCTACGTTGGCGTTGAGCCGCCGAAACCAAAAGCCGAAGTGATCCTGGTGGCAGAAAACAGTGCTATCAAAACCGTCGGTGAGTTAAAAGGCCATAAAGTGGCGTTACAAAAAGGCTCCAGCTCCCATAATTTGCTGCTGCGCGCGCTGCAACAGGCCGGGCTGAAATTTACTGACATACAACCCGTGTTTCTGACGCCAGCAGATGCCCGCGCGGCATTCCAGCAAGGGAATGTCGATGCCTGGGCAATCTGGGATCCGTACTACTCCGCCGCCCTATTACAAGGTGGTGTGCGAGTATTAAAAGATGGATCCACGCTGAAACAGACCGGCTCCTTCTATTTATCTGCCCGCCCCTATGCAGAAAAAAACGGTGCCTTTATTCAGGGCGTACTGGACACCTTTAGCGAAGCGGATGCCCTCACCCTTAGTCACCGTGATGAAAGTGTCGCGCTGCTGGCAAAAACTATGGGATTACCGCAACCCGTCATTGCCACCTATTTTGATCACCGTCCGCCGACCAAAATTGTACCTGTCAACGAGGCCACGGCAGCGTTACAACAGCAGACAGCCGATCTTTTCTACGACAACCATCTGTTACCGAAAAAAGTCGATATTCGCACCCGCATCTGGCAGCCAACTCAACAAGGAGCGAAGTTATGAGCCTGAATCTGTTCTGGTTTTTACCCACCCATGGTGATGGTCATTATTTGGGCACTGACCACGGCTCCCGGCCTGTTGATCAAGCCTATTTGCAGCAAATCGCCCAGGCGGCGGACAGGCTGGGATTTAGCGGCGTGCTGATCCCGACCGGGCGATCCTGTGAAGACGCCTGGCTGGTGGCCGCGTCTTTGATCCCGGTTACGCAGCGCCTTAAATTCCTCGTCGCTCTACGCCCAAGCGTTACATCAGTCACCGTGGCCGCACGCCAGGCCGCCACGCTGGATCGTCTCTCTAATGGTCGCGCGCTGTTTAACCTGGTCACTGGTAGCGATCCGCAGGAGCTGGCAGGCGATGGTGTGTTTCTGAACCATACCGAGCGTTACGAAGTGTCGTCGGAATTCACACATGTCTGGCGCCGACTGCTGGAAGGGGAAACGGTGGATTTTGAGGGCAAACATGTCCATGTACGTGGCGCAAAGCTGTTTTTCCCGCCGGTTCAACAACCGCGGCCTCCGCTCTATTTCGGTGGCTCATCGGATGTGGCGCAGGATCTTGCGGCAGAGCAAGTCGATCTTTATCTCACCTGGGGTGAGCCCCCTGGAGCGGTGAAAGAGAAGATTGACCAGGTCCGCGCAAAAGCAGCAGCACACGGACGTAAAGTGCGTTTTGGCATCCGTCTGCATATTATTGTGCGCGAAACCAATGCCGAAGCCTGGCAGGCCGCAGATCGTCTGATTTCTCATCTTGATGACGAGACGATTGCAACGGCCCAGGCCGCCTTCGCCCGGCAGGATTCGGTTGGCCAGCAGCGGATGGCCGCCCTGCATAAAGGTCGGCGTAGCGATTTGGAAATCAGTCCGAATCTGTGGGCAGGCGTCGGGTTAGTACGCGGCGGCGCAGGAACGGCGCTCGTCGGCGACGGGCCAACCGTAGCGGCGCGGATTAACGAATATGCCGCGCTGGGTATCGACAGTTTTATTCTTTCCGGTTATCCGCATCTTGAAGAGGCGTACCGCGTAGGTGAATTACTGTTCCCTCACCTTGATGTCGCCATCCCGCAGATCCCGCAGCCTCAGCCATTGCAATTACAGGGCGAGACAGTGGCGAATGAATTTATTCCACGAAAAGTGGCGCAGAGCTAAGGAGCACAGATGGCTGCACAGAACAAAACGCTGTTGCGCATTGCGCCTTGGCTGTTGCCAACCGGGATTGTGATTATCTGGCAAATTGCCTCATCAGCAGGCTGGCTGTCTACGCGTATTCTCCCCTCGCCCGAAGGGGTGCTGGAAGCGTTCTGGACCCTGAGTGCCAGCGGCGAACTGTGGCAGCACCTGGCCATCAGTTCCTGGCGTGCGGCTATCGGCTTTTCCATTGGTGGCAGTATCGGTCTGGCGCTGGGTTTGATCAGCGGTTTGTCTCGCTGGGGCGAACGTTTGCTGGATACCTCCATCCAAATGCTGCGTAACGTACCGCATCTTGCGCTGATCCCGCTGGTGATCTTGTGGTTTGGCATTGACGAGAGTGCCAAAATTTTTCTCGTCGCGCTCGGTACGCTTTTCCCGATCTATATCAATACCTGGCACGGCATTCGCAACATTGATCCCGGACTGGTCGAAATGGCGCGCAGTTATGGTTTGTCCGGTTTTGCGCTGTTCGCCCATGTGATCCTGCCCGGTGCACTCCCTTCCATTATGGTGGGTGTGCGCTTCGCCCTCGGCCTGATGTGGCTCACGCTGATTGTGGCGGAAACCATCTCAGCCAATGCCGGTATCGGTTACCTGGCGATGAACGCCCGTGAATTTCTACAAACCGATGTGGTGGTGGTCGCGATCATCCTTTATGCCCTGCTCGGCAAACTCGCCGATGTCAGCGCGCAGTTGCTGGAACGCCTGTGGCTGCGCTGGCACCCCGCTTATCATGGGAAGGAGGCAAACGCATGAATACGGCAAAGCTGAATCAGGGGATCCCGCTGTTACTGAGTGGCGTAAGCAAACACTATGGCGATAAACCGGTGTTGAATGGGCTTGATCTGCATATCGCCACCGGGCAGTTTGTTGCGGTGGTCGGTCGCAGCGGTGGCGGCAAAAGCACCCTGCTGCGCTTGCTGGCGGGGCTCGAATCACCAAACCGCGGCGAACTGCTGGCGGGCACAACGCCACTGGCCAGCATTCAGAGCGACACGCGCATGATGTTTCAGGATGCGCGGCTGCTGCCGTGGAAGTCGGTTATCGATAATGTCGGGCTGGGATTAAAAGGGCCCTGGCGCAACGCGGCACAGCAGGCGCTGCAGTCTGTCGGGCTGAAACAGCGCGCATCGGAGTGGCCTGCGGCGCTCTCTGGCGGGCAGAAACAGCGTGTGGCGCTGGCGCGTGCGCTGGTGCACAAACCGGGGCTGCTGCTGCTGGATGAACCGCTTGGTGCGCTGGATGCGTTAACCCGCCTGGAGATGCAGGCGCTGATCACACAACTGTGGCAGGAACAGGGATTCACGGTGGTGCTGGTGACGCACGATGTAAATGAAGCGGTTGCCATGGCCGATCGCGTTTTATTAATAGAAGAAGGCAAAATTGGCCTGGACTTGAGTATTGATCTTCCGCGACCGCGTCGTCTGGGATCGGTACGGCTGGCGGAACTGGAAGAGGAAGTGTTGAACCGGGTAATGAAGCGCAGCGGATCGGAAAACACGGTGGTACCGCGAACCCGCCAGGCCTGATCGACAAAAAGGGGCGCGAACAGCGCCCCTCTTCTTTGTTACGCCAGTGCCTTACTGACTTTTTCGTACAAATCGCCAGAGAGGTTCGGCAACGCTTTTAACTGCTCCAGCGCCGCACGCATCATTGCCTGACGTTTGGCATCATAGCGTTTCAGGCGGATCAGCGGCTCAATCAGGCGCGAGGCCACCTGTGGGTTGCGGCTGTTCAGCTCAGTCAGCATCTCAGTCAGGAACTGATAACCGCTGCCGTCCAGCGCATGAAACGCCGCCGGGTTACTGCCGGCAAAGGCGCCAATCAGCGAACGAATACGGTTCGGGTTGCTCAGCGTAAACGAACGGTGTTTCAGCAATCCACGCACCGTCTCCAGTACGTTATCTGCCGGACTGGTTGCCTGCAAAATAAACCACTTGTCCATCACCAGACCGTCATGATGCCATTTGTCGTCGTACTCCTGCATCAGCGTATCGCGGCAAGGCAATTGCGCCGCCACGGCTGCAGACAGAGCTGCCAGCGCATCGGTCATATTATCGGCGTCGTGATACTGCTTACTGACCAGTTTGTCGCCCAGTTGTGCATCGCCAAAGGCGATATAACGCAGGCAAGTGTTACGCAATGCACGTTTGCCAATATCTGCATGCTCAACCTGATAGCTGTCGAGTTTATGTGCGTTATACACGGCAAGGAACTCATCAGCCAGTTCGGTCGCCAGCGTGCGGGTCAGCGCTTCGCGCACCGTGGCAATTGCCAGCGGATCAATCACCTCAAACAGTTCGGCAATTTCATTCGCCGAAGGCAAAGTCAGGATCTCCGCCGCCAGGGCCGGATCGATGGTTTCATCCAACAGGATCGCGCGGAAGGCATCCGCCACATGCAAAGGAAGCGACAGCGCCTGCCCCTGCTGCTGACGCGCCACATTGAGTTTAATGTGCGTCGCCAGCAGGCTTTGCGCCGCATCCCAGCGTGAGAAGTCATTGCTGGCATGGCGCATTAAGAAGGTCAGTTGTTGATCGCTCCATTTATATTCCAGTTTTACCGGCGCAGAGAATTCACGCAGCAACGACGGTACCGGCTGGAAGTAGACATTATCAAACACAAACGTCTGTTCGGCCTGCGTCACATTCAGCACGTGATGCACCGGATGCCCGCCTTTTTGCAACGGGATCACCTTGCCTTCGTTATCGTACAGTTCAATATCGAACGGGATGTGCAGCGGCAGCTTCTCCTGCTGCTCCGCCGTTGGCGGGGTGCGCTGGCTGATGGTCAGGGTGTATTGTTCGGTGTTCGGGTTGTAATCATCCTGCACCGAGACAATCGGTGTGCCTGCCTGACTGTACCAGCGGCGGAAATGAGACAGATCGATATTGGATGCATCCTCCATCGCCTGCACAAAATCGTCGCAGGTCGCTGCGCTGCCATCATGACGCTCAAAATAGAGCTGCATCCCTTTCTGGAAGTTCTCTTCACCAAGCAGGGTATGCAGCATGCGGATCACTTCAGCCCCTTTTTCGTACACCGTCAGGGTATAGAAGTTATTCATTTCGATAACTTTATCCGGACGGATCGGGTGCGCCATCGGACTGGCGTCTTCCGCAAATTGCATGCCGCGCATGGTGCGCACATTGTTAATGCGGTTTACCGCGCGTGACCCTAAATCAGAACTGAACTCCTGATCGCGGAACACGGTGAGCCCCTCTTTCAGGCTGAGCTGGAACCAGTCGCGGCAGGTCACGCGGTTACCGGTCCAGTTATGGAAATATTCATGGCCGATCACGCGTTCGATATCGAGATAATCTTTGTCGGTGGCGGTATCGGTACGGGCAAGAACATATTTCGAGTTGAAGATGTTCAACCCTTTATTCTCCATTGCCCCCATATTGAAGAAATCGACAGCCACGATCATATAAATGTCGAGATCGTACTCCAGGCCAAAACGCGCTTCGTCCCATTTCATGGAATTTTTCAGCGAGGTCATCGCCCACGGTGCGCGATCGAGGTTACCGCGATCGACATACAACTCCAGCGCCACTTCACGCCCGGAGCGGGTCGTAAAGGTGTCGCGCAGAACGTCAAAATCCCCCGCCACCAGCGCAAACAGATAACAGGGTTTCGGGAAGGGATCCTGCCATTGTACCCAGTGTCGACCCTTGTCCAGTTCGCCCTGGTCGACACGGTTACCATTGGACAGCAGGAACGGATAGCGGGTTTTGTCCGCAATCAGTTTGGTCGTAAAGCGCGCCAGCACGTCCGGGCGATCAAGATACCAGGTAATATGGCGGAACCCTTCGGCTTCGCACTGAGTGCACAGTGCTTCACCGGACTGATAAAGCCCTTCCAGCGCAGTATTCGCCGCCGGGCTGATCTCATTAACGATGCGTAGCGTAAAGCGGTCCGGCAGACCGTCGATCACCAGTTGGTTGCCTTCTTCTTTATAGTGGGTCCAGGCAGTGTCGTTAACATGGATGGAAATCAGCGTCAGATCGCCGCCATCCAGACGCAGCGGTACAGGAGAGGCGCTATGGCGTGACACTTTACTCACCGCAGTGACGACGGTTTTTGCAGCGTCGAGATCAAAGGTCAAGTCAATATCGCTAATCAGGTAATCCGGCGCACGGTAGTCGTGGCGGTATTTAGCTTGTGGCTGTTGTGTCATAAAAAACCTTTAGCATCTTCTGTGTGGTTACGACTCCAGTCTATTCCGGTTGCGTAAAACGCGCCACGCAGAATCTTCATCTTTTCAGAGGGAAACGCTCTGTTTGCTACATTTATGCAACAAGAGGCACGAACTGCCATCGACCCATTCTGTGCGATGTGGTGTGATCGGGGTTCAATAAATTGGTAAACAAGGTATACTCCAGCAACTTACCTGCTTTGTTTATTGTACTAAACGCTCCTGTAAGAGGATGCTACTGCGCGCCATGACTCAACTCGCTTTCCCTGGTCTGCAAACGCTGCTGGATACCGACGCTTACAAGTTGCATATGCAGCAGGCGGTGTTCCATCATTATTATGATGTGCACGTAACCGCAGAATTCCGCTGTCGCGGCGACGACCTGCTCGGCATCTATGCTGACGCGATCCGCGAACACGTCGATGCCATGCAACATTTGCGCTTGCAGGATGACGAGTTCCGCTGGCTGTCCAGCCTCCCTTTCTTCAAATCTGATTACCTCGACTGGCTGCGTAACTTCCGTTACGACCCGCAACAGGTCACGATCAGCAACGACAACGGCAAGCTCAACATTCGTCTTTCCGGCCCGTGGCGTGAAGTGATTATGTGGGAAGTGCCGCTGTTGGCGATGATCAGTGAAGTGGTACACCGTTGCCGCTCACCACAGATGGGTGTGCAGCAGGCTCTGCTGCATCTGGAAGAAAAGCTGGCGGATTTTGCTGTAAGAACCGCCGCGCTGGATATGTCCGGCTTCCGTCTGATGGACTTCGGCACCCGTCGTCGTTTCTCACGCGATGTGCAGCAAGCCATTGTGCAACGCCTTCAACAGGAACCCTGGTTTGTTGGTACCAGTAATTACGACCTGGCACGCCGTCTTTCCCTGACGCCAATGGGCACCCAGGCACATGAGTGGTTCCAGGCGCATCAGCAAATCAGCCCAAGCCTTGCCACCAGCCAGCGTGCTGCCCTTGCGGCCTGGCTGGAAGAGTATCCGGGTCAGTTAGGGATTGCGCTCACCGACTGTATTACGATGGATGCGTTTTTACGCGACTTTGGCCCGGAATTCGCGACCCGTTATCAGGGGCTGCGTCATGATTCAGGGGATCCGGTGGAATGGGGTGAAAAAGCCATCGCCCATTATGAAAAACTGGGTATCGATCCGCTGTCCAAAACGTTGGTGTTCTCTGACAACCTCGATCTCAATAAAGCGCTGGATCTCTACAGCCACTTTTCATCACGGGTTAATCTCAGCTTCGGCATCGGTACCCGCTTAACGTGCGATATCCCTGACGTTAAGCCGCTGAATATTGTGATTAAGCTGGTCGAGTGTAACGGCAAACCGGTGGCTAAATTATCGGACAGCCCCGGCAAAACCATCTGCCATGATAAGGCGTTTGTTCGCGCCCTGCGCAAAGCGTTTGACCTGCCGCAGGTGAAAAAAGCCAGCTAATCATCGGGGAGCCAGACGGCTCCCTTCTTTTTGCCGACAATTTATTAATTGTTCCTGCGAATTCTGCTTGTCTGATGGCGTATGCCAGGTAACATAGATATTCCCCCTTATCGGGCGGACAAGTGTTTATTTTTTCCGACTATTAACAGAGAGAATATTATGAGCGTTGTGCCTGTAGCCGACGTATTCCATAGCCGCGTTGCCGTTGACAGCGAAGTCACCGTACGCGGATGGGTGCGCACCCGCCGAGATTCTAAAGCTGGTATCTCCTTCCTCGCCGTTTATGACGGCTCCTGCTTTAATCCTGTACAGGCCGTTATTAATAATTCTCTGCCCAATTACAATGACGAAGTGCTGCGTCTGACCACCGGCTGTTCCGTAATTGTCACCGGTAAAGTGGTGGCTTCGCCGGGTGAAGGCCAGAGCCTGGAAATTCAGGCCACACACGTTGAAGTGACTGGCTGGGTTGAAGATCCGGATACCTATCCGATGGCGGCGAAACGCCACAGCATTGAGTATCTGCGTGAAGTCGCGCATTTGCGTCCGCGAACTAACCTGATCGGTGCCGTTGCGCGCGTTCGTCATACGCTGGCGCAGGCGTTGCACCGTTTCTTCGATGAGCAGGGTTTCTTCTGGGTTTCCACGCCGCTGATCACCGCTTCCGATACTGAAGGAGCTGGTGAAATGTTCCGCGTTTCGACGCTGGATATGGAAAACCTGCCGCGTACGCCAGAAGGCAAAGTGGACTATGACAAAGATTTTTTCGGTAAAGAGTCTTTCCTGACTGTATCAGGCCAGCTCAATGGCGAAACTTACGCCTGCGCCCTGTCAAAAATCTACACCTTCGGCCCGACGTTCCGTGCAGAGAACTCCAACACCAGCCGCCACCTGGCGGAGTTCTGGATGCTGGAGCCGGAAGTGGCTTTTGCCGACCTGGACGATAACGCCCGTCTGGCCGAAGCGATGCTGAAGTATGCCTTTAAAGCCGTCCTCGACGAACGTATGGACGACCTCAAATTCTTTGAAGAGCGCGTCGACAAAGATGCTATTGGCCGTCTGCAGCGCTTTATCGCAGCGGATTTTGCGCAGGTGGATTACACCGACGCGGTAGCCATCCTCGAGAAATGCGGCGAGACTTTCGAAAACCCGGTGTATTGGGGCGTCGATCTGGCTTCTGAACATGAACGTTATCTGGCGGAAAAACACTTTAAAGCGCCGGTAGTGGTGAAAAACTACCCGAAAGATATCAAAGCGTTTTATATGCGCCTTAACGACGACGGTAAAACTGTTGCCGCAATGGACGTGCTGGCACCGGGGATCGGTGAAATCATCGGCGGATCGCAGCGTGAAGAGCGTCTGGATGTGCTGGATGCCCGTATGGCCGAAATGGGTCTGAATAAAGAAGATTACTGGTGGTATCGCGACCTCCGTCGCTACGGCACTGTACCGCACGCCGGTTTTGGACTGGGTTTTGAGCGTCTTATCGCTTATGTCACCGGCGTGCAGAACGTTCGTGACGTGATCCCATTCCCGCGCACACCACGCAGCGCAACGTTTTAATGTTTGCCAAAAGGCCAGCCATCGCGCTGGCCTTTTTTATTCCAGTGCTGGTAACAATCACTAACACCCTCTTCAAACCCTTACACACTTACCTGCGCTGCGCCTTCCGCTTCTCCTGAAATTTCCCCGCTAAATACTTCTTACAGACAATTCACATGGCAAATTATTGCAAGGCGTAAAGGCAAAAGTTCGCACGTTTGGTTAAAAAAGACACGGCTATCTGGATGGCTAAACGTCGTCATAAGAAAAAGCATGATGAGAACGATTCCTGGATAAGAAAAGACATTATCTCAATTAAATATAAGTAATTCATATAAATAGGAAAGGATGTGTTGTTTTTATCAGCAGTCAGTTCTGAATTTTGAGGTGGTTCACAAAGTTCCCCAAAATTAATAAATTCTTACACAATATTTCTTTTTGTTACTGCTTTAAGACATTTGTAGCACTTTCAGGCTAGCGTAACGTGTACATGTTTGGAAAGATGCCTCTCAGACACAGAAAGACACCAAACTCTCATCAATAGTTCCGTAAATTTTTATTGACGGAATTTATTGGCGGCAGTGGCAGGTGTTCAAAAAAAACCAATGAGGGTAATAAATAATGATGAAGCGCAATATCCTGGCAGTGGTTATCCCTGCCCTGCTGGTAGCGGGTGCAGCTAACGCTGCTGAGATCTACAACAAAGACGGCAACAAAGTAGATATCTACGGTAAAGCTGTAGGTCTGCATTACTTCTCTGACAACGATGGTAACGACGGCGACAAAACCTATGCTCGTCTGGGTTTCAAAGGCGAAACCAAAATCAACGATCAACTGACTGGTTATGGTCGTTGGGAATACAACTTCCAGGGTAACAACTCTGAAGGTTCAGATGCTCAGACCGATAATAAAACTCGTCTGGCATTTGCTGGTCTGAAATTCGGCGACGCAGGTTCTTTCGACTACGGTCGTAACTACGGTCTGGTATATGACGCTATCGGTGTGACCGATATGCTGCCGGAATTCGGTGGTGATACCAGCAATAGCGACAACTTCTTCTCTGGCCGTAACGGCGGTCTGGCGACTTACCGTAACACCAACTTCTTCGGCCTGGTTGATGGTCTGAACTTCGGTGTTCAGTACCTCGGCAAAAACGAGCGTTCTGATAACGTAACGCGTTCCAACGGCGACGGCTGGGCGACTTCTGTAAGTTATGACTTCCAGGGCTTCGGCATCGTTGGCGCTTACGGCGCAGCTGACCGTACCAATGACCAGCAGGCTAACACCAATTACGGCACGTCTGGTGAAAAAGCTGAGCAGTGGGCAACTGGTCTGAAATATGATGCGAACAACATCTACCTGGCAGCACTGTACGGTGAAACCCGTAATGCTACCCGCATGAGCACCACACTTCCGGGTGCCAGCGCTTCTACTAGCGGTTACCTGAACAAAACTCAGGACTTCTCTGTTGTAGCACAGTACCAGTTCGACTTCGGTCTGCGTCCGTCCATCGCTTACTACAAATCTAAAGCGAAAGATGTTGCAGGTATTGGTAGCGAAGATTTCATCAACTACATCGAAGTGGGCGCAACTTACTACTTCAACAAAAACATGTCTACCTATGTTGATTACCAGATCAACCAGATCGACAAAGACAACAAACTGGGCATCAACTCTGACGACACCGTTGCTGTAGGTCTCGTTTACCAGTTCTAATCAGTCACCCTCGATTGTTTATATGCATATCAAACAGGGCTTCGGCCCTGTTTTTTTATATGTAAATCAGAAATACCAGCAACTTTTGAAAAGTGTCGCGCTTTTTATCGCAAACGGTTGGCAATTTGTGTCACAGCCGTTAACCTGATAGCGGATTTCCCTTCTGTCATCAAAATGGAACCTCGTCATGTTTGAAAATATAACCGCCGCCCCCGCCGACCCCATTCTGGGTCTGGCCGATCTGTTTCGCGCCGATGAACGCCCCAATAAAATCAACTTAGGGATCGGCGTCTATAAGGATGAAACCGGCAAGACTCCGGTGCTGACCAGCGTAAAAAAAGCGGAGCTTTATCTGCTGGAAAATGAAAACACCAAGAATTACCTCGGCATTGACGGTATTCCTGAATTTGGTCGTTGTACTCAGGAACTGCTGTTCGGCAAAGGCAACGCGATTATCAATGACAAACGTGCACGTACGGCGCAAACCCCTGGTGGTACTGGCGGTCTGCGTGTTGCGGCGGATTTCCTCGCCAGGAACACCAGCGCAAAACGCGTCTGGGTAAGCAACCCAAGCTGGCCGAACCATAAAGGCGTCTTCAATTCTGCGGGTCTGGAAGTATGCGAATACGCTTACTATGACGCGCAAAACCACGCGCTGGATTTCGAAGGGCTGCTGTCCAGCCTGAATAACGCGCAGGCAGGTGATGTGGTGTTGTTCCACGGCTGCTGCCATAACCCAACGGGGATCGATCCGACACTGGAACAGTGGGAAACGCTGGCTAAGCTCTCGGTAGAGAAAGGCTGGTTGCCACTGTTCGACTTCGCTTACCAGGGCTTTGCTCGCGGTCTGGAAGAGGATGCAGAAGGTTTACGCGCCTTTGCCGCGCTGCATAAAGAACTGCTGGTTGCCAGCTCATTCTCGAAAAACTTTGGCCTGTACAATGAGCGCGTGGGCGCCTGTACGCTGGTTGCTGCTGATGCAGAGAGCGCCGATCGTGCTTTCAGCCAGATGAAATCGGTGATCCGCGCCAACTACTCTAACCCACCGGCGCACGGTGCGTCTGTGGTCGCGACGATTCTCAGCAACGATGCCCTGCGCGCCATCTGGGAACAAGAACTGACCGACATGCGCCAGCGCATTCAGCGTATGCGTCTGCTGTTTGTGAATACATTGCAGGAGAAAGGGGCAGATCGTGATTTTAGCTTTATCACGCGGCAAAACGGTATGTTCTCGTTCAGCGGACTGACCAAAGAGCAGGTATTGCGTCTGCGCGAAGAGTTTGGCATTTACGCCGTCGCCTCCGGGCGTATCAATGTGGCGGGCATGACGCCGGATAACATGTCACCGCTGTGTGAAGCTATCGTCGCGGTGCTGTAATAGCCCGTGAAAGTAAAAAGGTCGCCGCGGCGACCTTTTTTGTTGCGGGTTTACCAGACCGGTAATTCGTCCTGCAGGAACGGATTATGCAATCGTTCATTTCCGAGCGTCGACATCGGCCCGTGCCCTGGAATAAAGGTCACATCGTCCCCCAGAGGCAGCAATTTGCGCTTGATCGAGTCGATCAGTTGCGCATGGTTGCCCTGCGGGAAATCGCTGCGCCCAACGCCGCCTTTAAAGACCACGTCACCAGAAACCAGCAAGCGCGACTGCGCATCAAAGAACACCACATGGCCTGGCGTATGACCAGGACAATGCAGCACCTGCAGATTCACCTTCCCGACGCTGACCGTATCGCCTTCATTCAGCCAGCGATCCGGCGTTAAAGGCTGACAATCCTCTAAACCAAACATACGGCTCTGTGCCGGTAAGCCCTGTAGCCAGAACTCATCTTGTTTTTCCGGGCCAATAATTGGCACACCATAGTGCTGCGCCAGTTCGGCTGCCGCCCCGACATGATCAAGATGACCATGCGTCAGCAATATCTGCGTCAGCGTCACGCCCGACGCTTTTACTTCGTCGATGATGCGCTGCGCATCACCACCGGGATCGACCACGGCGGCAAGTTGGGTTTGTTCACACCAGACAAGCGAACAGTTCTGGGAGAACGCGGTAACCGGAATAATGCGATAGTTCATGCTGCTCCTGTAGCTCAGGCCTGAGTTTTACCAGTGCCGTAGCGGCCCGGTATCAATATGCACAAAGTTGCTGCTGGGGTAATATCCTACACCACCAGCGCGCAGAGATAACGCAGCTTTGCGAATATTGCTCAGTGAAATCCCTTCAATATGGAAATCCATAGCCTGTCCTTTGGTGTGATAACTCTTTTTCGCCACACCGCGACTGTGCGCGCGCAGTTCATTATTGGTGTCAACAGAACGATAACCCGAAATGAGCTGTACAGGTTTGCGTGTTCCAAGCAGCCCCTGCAGACGATAAAGCTGGTCGAACAATCCCGGATCGATGCTTTTGACTTTATTCGCGCGATAATCACGGAAAAAATGGTTAAGTTTAGCTAATTCATCCTGAATATAGCCCCTGCCGTCGAAGAACTCGGCTTTAATAGATTCCCCGGTATGGAGATTATTAAGCGTCAGAATACGCGGGCGCGGAGTAGAAAGGGTGGCAAACGCCTGTACTGGCAAGAGGGATGCACCAAGGGCAACCCCACCTAGCGCAAGCAATTTGCGACGATTAGCGTCAAATTTATCCATGGTAATCAGGTCTACAGATAAAACAAAATTGAACGTAATGTATGCACTTTTGCGCACGAGAGGCACCTTACCGGGCATCAAACGCCACGTCAAGGTTGCCTCATCCCAGTAAATACGGGCTCTGTAGCCTGCAAGGCCCGTTTTTCACCTTCTCTTACGACAACGTTATTTTACGAACTGCTTCATTTACCTGATTAATTGTTCGGCTTTTGCCAGGATTTGTGCGCCCGATCGCGCCGTCAGATCATAATTGTAAATATCTGTACGATATTGCGTTCGACCATCACTCCCGACGAATGCCGTCAAATAATAAAGATTGACCGGAATATCGTGGCGAATATTAACGTAGCGGGTATCACCCTGCTTTAACGCGTCGGAAATTCGCGTATCGTTCCAGCCCGCATCCTGCAATAGCATATTCGCCAGTTCAGACGCTTTATTCACCCGTACACAGCCAGAACTCAGTGCGCGCGTCTCTCTCTGGAACAGGTTATGGTTGGGGGTATCATGCAAGTAGATGGCGTCAGAACTCGGCATATTGAACTTATAACGCCCAAGCGAGTTTTGCGCTCCCGGCGCCTGCTGGAAGCGGAAAGGCAGGTTCGACGGCGTAATCGTCGCCCAGTCGACCATGTAGGGATCGATCGCCTCGTTACTGTTCCAGCCGCGCAGCACGGTGTAGCCATGGCGTTCAAGGTATCCCGGGTCGTTCCATACTTTCGGCAGAATGTCTTTCCGTGCCAGTGTCGGCGGCACGTTCCACGGCGGGTTGACGACCACATTGTTCAGGGCGCTGCTCATCATTGGCGTCTTGCGATCCGGCCTGCCGACAATCACCCGTGAAGCCAGCACCGGGTTCCCATTGAGATAGTAAACCAGCGAATATTCCGGAATGTTAACCATAATACCGGTGGCGAGATTACCCGGCAGCAGACGCAAACGCTGGATATTTAATGCCAGCAAGCCCGCACGCTGCGCCGGGGAAACATTCAGCCAGTCACGAGTTGACTGACCAATCACGCCATCCGCATGCAGCCCCTGCCATGACTGAAAACGTTTTACCGCTTCAACCAATTGACGATCGTAGGGCCCACGCGCACTGGCCGTTTTACTCACCGGTTGCGCAGAGGGGCTAACAGCAACGTTATCTCCTGGCAGGGCTATGTTCGACCCGCCATCTAACATCCCCGAGCGTTGCAGGATCTCGCGCAAAGCAGGGATATCGTTGCTCCACTGGCCAGGACGCAGCGAAGCCTTGCCGGTCAGTTGCGGCCACGGGCGGGAATCCGCCACCAGTGACAGCAATGACTGGTGCATTACGGCATACTGCGGATGATGAGGCGCAAGAGTGTTAATAAAGGTGGGCAACGTGCCGTTATCAAGCGCCACTTGCCACTGGTTGATCACGGAAAGCGCCGGTACAGCAAGGGTGTATGGCTTATCGCTATAAAGCCAGCGCTGGCCTTTCGCCTGAATACCGGCCACAAACTGCAGGTAGCCCAGCATGGCATCTGAAAGCACAATATCGCGCGCCTGTCCGGAAACATTCGGATCGGTTAACAGCTCTACCCAGGTTGTAAATTGCGGCTGGAAACCAGCGATAGCGACTTCCGCCAGTTGTTGCTGAAATGCCTGGACGGCGTCGCGGTTGTCCCACATCGGTTTTTGCCCGCGCGCAGCATACAGCGCAGCAAGCTGATTCATATAGACCGGTGTCCAGTTAGCCGGCAATTGCGACTGCAACTGCGCCCGCACTGCCGCCACATCGACACCCGATGGATAAGGCGTGATACCGGCCATCATGGCAGTCGCCGGCGATTGCGCCAGCGGCTGTGGCAACACCGTAGGCTGTTCACCCGGCGTTGCAGAACTGTCGACAGGCACCATTTCAGGCTCATCAGCCTGCACATTAAACAGTGGAGCGAATGCAAATGCCAGACACAAACTCAGCGCTGACATCCGACGACCATACAACTTCTTAAGCAACATCCCTTGCCCCCTGTTTCTCACATTGCGCGTACGAACTTGTCATTCTCTTTCAGTATATAAACACTAAAAAGCATTTGCCTTACCTAATGTAAAGAAGTTTAAAGATAAAACCCGGTCAGGCATAGTCACAAAAATAAAAAAGGGCGACATCGCTGTCGCCCTTTCTGGTTATGCATTCGCTAGGAAGCGTCTGCCGTACCCGGCAATGTTTCCGGCAGCTGCGCGGCAAAACCCCGCAGGCCGACAACATGCACATGCTCGTTATTCTGCACGACTTTACGCACCAGTTTGTAGGTGGTGCCTTTTTCCGGACTGATATTTTCCGGTGCCGCGATGATCAGCTGCATCTCCAGGCGTTCGCAGAGTTCAAACAGTGTGGCGATAGAACGGGCATCCAGACGCGCTGCTTCATCAAGGAACAGCAGACGGCACGGGGAGATATCTTTACCACGCAGGCGACGTGCTTCATCTTCCCAGCTTTGCACCACCATCACCAGAATCGACATACCGGTACCGATCGCTTCCCCGGTCGAGAGTGCACCGGATTCCGCACGCAACCAGCCATCGGAGCCCCGGTTTACCTCTACTTCCATCTCCAGATAGTTGCGGTAGTCCAGCAGCTCTTCACCAATGGTCTGTGGCGTACGTTGCCCCATATCAATCTGCGGATTAAGACGCTGATACAGCTTCGCCAGCGCTTCCGAGAATGTCAGGCGGTTACTATTAAACAGATCCTGATGCTGCTCATGTTGTTCCGACAGCACGGTCAGCAGGGTGGCGTGGCTTTCGCGAACATTAACGTTAAGTCGCACACTGTTAACCTGGCCGAAAGAGACGCTTTGCAGCCCCTGGTTGAGCATACGGATGCGGTTCTGCTCGCGCTGGATGGTTTTACGAATAATATTCGCCACACTGCGAGAGCTGATCGCCAGTTTCTGCTCGCGGGAGGTCAGCTCTTCTGTCAGACGGCTCAGCTCGATCTCCATCTGCTCAATGGCTTCAACGGGATCGTCAGTGCGAATAATATCCTGACGGATACGCTCACGCAGATGCTGGTAGACCGCCACAAAGAACTGGATTTTGCGCTCAGGACGTTTTGGATCCTCAGACATACGCAGAACATCGCGCAGATGTTCGTTGTCTGCCACCGCCAGGCGCAGCGCACCCAGGGCCTTATCCGACATTGAACGCAACTCGTCGCCGGAGAGGTACGCCAGTTCACGTCGGTGCAGGCGGCGTTCCACGCCATTATCTTTCACCATGCGCATGACCGCGCACCAGCCTGCTTTTGCAGTCACCACCTGCTCACGCATTTCGTGGTAATCGCGCTCCAGTTTGCGTAACCGGCGGGTCAGATTGTCCATCTCCGCTTCGCAGAAGGTGAGCGCTTTTTCCAGCTGGTTACGACGTGCACGGTTAGAGGAGAGTTGCGCATGCAGCTCATCGCGGCGAATACGCGCCCGTTCCTCAGCACCGCCATCGGCGCGCACGCCAATGTCCTGCAATTCTTTTTGCAGATCGTTAAGCAGCTCTTTTTTGGTATCAAACGAACTCTTCAGTGAGGCCAGTACCTGGTTGTACTGACCGTACTGCGCGGCGTGGCTGCGCATGGCTTCGCGGGCTTTGGTACGCTCCGCTTCAGCCTGCTCCAGACGCTGGCGCAGCTTCTCGTTCAGATCGTTATTACCATTGAACATCTCCGCCGCATCCGAATAACCGAAATGCGCACGGCGCTGCACCACTTCCGCCAGCACAAAGGCTTGCTGACGCGCATCACGCTGCACTTGCTGCGACGTCGCGTAATCCGCTTTCAACTGCTCAAACTGTTCCGGGTCGCTTTGCAGCACTGACACCACCGGCTCCAGCTTCGCCAGTTGATTGCCAAACTGTTGAACAAAGCGCGCGGCTTCCTGCGCTTCGTCCAGGCGCTCCTGGATTTCGTCCACACGATCGGCCAGTGTGTCGTCCGCCAGCAGGTTGATACGTGGCAGCAAGCGGTTAAGCTGCGCCACGCCCTCTTTCGCCTGTTCGAACTGCACACGGCTTTGCTGGTTGTCGTTTTCGTGGTTATTAATAGCCCGTTCCAGCTCGCCGCGGCGGCTGTTAAGGGTACGGATTTCCGCTTCCGGATCGTCGTCAAATGCCACCGCCAGATGACTGCCAATAAAGCGGCTGAAGGCCTGATGCAGACGCTGTGTTTTTTGCACATCAAAGGAGAGCGTAGCAAAACGTTCCGCCAGCGCTTCACGCTCAGCGTGCAGACTCTCAATGCGGCTTTCACGCGCCGCGCGGCCAAACAGCGGCAGAGCCGGGAAACGGGAGTAACGCCACTGACGGTCGGCGATTTTCACCACCACCGCTTTTTCCAGCTCGTCTACGCTGAACACGCTGTCATCAAAGGATTGCGGATCGCCTTCGATTAAATAGAGATCTTCGGGGCAATCATCCAGCCCTTCCAGCATTTCGGCAATTTGCGACAGATCCGGCACCACAATCGCATGGCGTGATGGCCCATACAGCGCCGAGTAATACGGCGCATCGTCAATGCTGACATCGTCATAAATTTCCGACAGCAGCACGCCGCCAAAACGCTCCGCCAGTGCATTCAGGCGAGCATCTTCGGCCCCGCCCGGCTGGCTTAAGCGCTCAATTTCGTCATCAACCGCACGTTTGCGCGCGCCGATTTCATCACGTTCAACGATAGCTTCACGTTCCCGCTCCAGCAGTTGCTGGAGGTATTCCGTGACATCCTGACCCGATTCAAATTCTTCGCCGCTCTGCTCGCACAGTTGCGTAAGGCTGCTTTGCGCCGCCAGCCAGATGGGCGCGCGTTTGGTCAGCGACTGGATGCGCGATTGTAGCTGTTCCAGTTCCTGACGCATCGCCATACGTTGTTCGCCTGCAACGGCAACGTTATCGGACAAGGCAGCGATTTGCGCTTCCAGCGACTGGTGCAGCGCCTCAAGCTCTTCTGCGTCGTACTGTTTACCCTGGCGCTTACAGAAGTCCGCTAACATGCGTTCGGCATCCTGCTGTTCACGCAGGCGCTGTTCCAGCTCGTTCAGTCGCATACGCAACGGTTGCACCTGTTCTGCCAGATGGCGCTGGTTTACGCCGTCGCGCAGTAATTCACGGGCCACTTCCCAGGCTTCATTACGTGCCAGCGGGCCGTTGATGGCCACAACTAGCTGGTACGCCTGTTCAAACTGGCTATGGGCGGTTTGCGCTACGCTCAGTTTCTGATCCAGCGACAGCAATTTTTCCGTCGCTTCCTGCTCTTTTGCCTGGAATGTTTCCAGCCACTCGTCAGCCGTCTCCGGGGTCAGATCCGGCAGATGGCACAGCTCTTTTGCACGTTGTAAAGCCTGCAGCGCCTGGTTGTACTGGATGGCACGCGTCTGTTGCACATCCAGCGCCTGTTGGTAATCGGCAAGCTGATTTTTCAGCTCATCCACTTCCAGTTCGGCGGCTTCGGCACGCGCTTCGTTTTCTTCCTGACGTTCGGCGGCTTCCGCCACCACTTCATGTTGCTCTTCCAGGCGGATCTGCAACTCGTCGAGATCCGCCTCGTAACGCTCAATTTTTTCTTGCTGGCGCAGCGCCGTCTGCACCAGGTTCAGGTGATCGCTGGCAGCCTGATAATCGGCCTCCAGGTCCCCTTCCGATCCGGCATGCTCGGAAAGCTCCCGCGCCATATCGACATGCTTATACTGCTCCGCAGCCAGTTGCTGGCGCGAGGTAAACAGCTCCCGGCGATACTCCAGCGCTTTATCCAGATGGATCCGCCGCTCGTTGGCATGGCGCATATAATCTGCCGCCACATAGTTAGTGGCTTCGCTGATCAAATGCTTAAACAGATCGCGGTCAGACTGGGTAACACGGATGGCTTCCAGCGTCATGCGGTTTTCACGCAACGCGGCTTCCATATCCTGGAAGGCTTTACGCACGCCGCTGTTTTCTGGCAACAGGTAGTCGCGCAACGAACGGGTAATGGCGCTGGAAATCCCGCCGTATAGCGAGGCCTCAATCAGGCGATAATATTTGCTACGATCCGACGCCGAACGCAGTCGACGCGCCACTATGCCGAGATCGAACATCAGCGCATGGTAATCGGTAATGGAGTTGAACTGCTTAAACTGCACGCCCTCCATCGCATCCAGTTTGTCTTTCACTTCCTGCAACGAAAGCACGCGCGCCTGGCGCTCGTTCAGCGTTTCGGTTAACAGTTGTGTCGGCAGCATGGCCGTCGGCAACCCCTGAATGGCAAAGGGTTTGATATCCACTTTGCGATCGCGCCCGGCGACTTGCTGCAGACGCACCCCCACCAGCACGCGCTGATGCCGGGAGTTAATCACATCCAGCACCGAGTAACAGACCCCTGCTTTCAGTTTCCCGTGCAGGCCCTTATCACGCGAACCGGAGGTCGCCCCGGCTTCGGTAGTGTTACGGAAGTGCAGCAACGTCAGATCCGGAATAAGCGCGGTGACGAAGGCCGCCATGGTGGTGGATTTCCCTGCACCGTTGCCCCCGGAGAGGGTTGTTACCAGCTCATCCAGGTCAAAGGTGCGGGCAAAAAAGCCGTTCCAGTTAATCAGCGTTAGCGAACGAAATTTTCCGCGTTCAATCATTACTCTTCCTCCGAGCTATCCGGCTGATTGTCTTCCGGCTCATCATTGAGCTGCAGGTGGTTTTCCACAGGCATTGCCTCACCGTCGCGGATCATGCGCAGTTGCGCTTCACGCGGATCATCGCCAGAGCGCACATCTGCGCCGAAACGGAACACCGATTCGGTAATGCGGAACTTGCTGCTGTCATTGCCCATAAACCAAATCATGCCCAACCGGCGCAGGCGATTTAATGAGGAACGGACTTTCTCCTGCAATTTTTGTCGATCAAGATCTGAACCGGTCGAACGGTTGTTGACCAGCTTCAGCAGTTTCGGTTCATCCGCCAGCGACAGCAATTCGTCATACAGCTCTTGTTGGGTAAAGATGCCTTCATTAGCCAGACGTTCCGGGCTGAGATAGAGGTAGCAAAGGATTTTTCCGACCATCATATCCAGTTCCGACAGTACTGAGCGCGGAATAAGCGTGGTAGAACGCGGGCGCAGATAGAAAAAACCTTCAGGCGCACGGATCAGCTCGACGTTATAGCGGGCATAAAACTCTTCCAGATACTCCTGGAAATCCATCAAAAAGGCGTGATTATCCAGTTCATCCAGGCCGATATGTCTACCCGCGCGCAGCGCGCTGTCCAGCGCCGGAAAAAGAGGGTTTGCCAGCGCCTGCGCCAGTTTGACTGGCATCACTTGTTCAATATTTGTCGATGACATGCGCCTGTACCTTGGCTCCGTAATCATTAATCGGCTGCCATTTCGGCGGCAGGCCGGTGAAATCTGCTTGCGCTACGCCAAGACGTACCGCCTGATCAACCACAATGCGCGCCACGTCGAAATGACGAACGCGGGGATACTGCGCCAGATACTCGCGAGCAACCAGACCAAGATCCAGCGGCACACCTTTCGTTTTATAGATGGCCAGTTGCTGTTCGATCATTGCTGCAAGTTGCTCTCGGATCTCGTTAAACTCTTCAAATTCCAGATCCGGCGGCAATTCGCCGGTCACTTCCTCATCGCGCAGCGCCATCTCTTCATCGCGCATATCGAGCAAACGATCGGCACTGGCGTAGGTCAGCGCCCACGGCGCATCAAAATAGGACTGCACGGACTGACGCAAGCGCTGGGCGAAGACGCGGTTTTTATCCATATCGATAGCGGTACGAATGAATTTATGTACGTGACGGTCGTACCCGATCCACAGATCGATTGCCTGCTGCCCCCAGCTAACAATACGGTCGAGCTTACTTTGCAGGTTAAATACCAGCTGATCGAGGAACTCCAGGTCAGTGTGCGCCAGGGTTGCATCCTGAATGCGCAACAAGTTGGCCTGCAACTTGTCGCCGGCAGCTTCCAGCGTATCCTGCAGTTCGCGTAATGTACCGGACGTTTCTGACAACAACAGTTCACAACTGGAAATCGCGGCGCGCCAGTCTTTGTTCAGCAACTGGGCGATATCATCCTTCACCTGCTGCTGTTGTTCGTCCATCAGTCGCTGGGTCAGATCGATGCTGTCGAAGATCTCCGCCACCGAATATTTTAACGGCGCATAGACGTTACGGTGCCAGTGAAATTCATCCCCGCCCTCGTCCGCCGCATCGGCCGCGCGTTTTAATTCGCCCGCGACGATGGAAAGCTGCATTGAGAGTCGCAACGTGGAAAATTCACGCTGACGAATATAATAATCCGTGATCCCAATGCCCAGCGGCGTCAGACGGTAGATTGCATTCCCTTCCGTGATTTCGCTGGTGAAGCGATTTAACAGACGCTGACGCACCATATCGTTAATGGCATTGTTGGCGCGCTGGCTTATCGTTTCACTGGTTTGTTCGAACGCATCACTGACGTAACGAAAAGCATCTACCAGTTCACCTTCGCTCATTTCACCATCCAGGCGCTCGCCGTTAAGCGTCGCGACAGCCAGCAAAAAAGAGAGTCTGTCGACCGGCAACGAGATGGAGAAATCATTCTTTCTGGCCCAGGCAACCAGTTCGGGGACTGTCTGGGAAAATTCACTCATCGTTTATCCTTCCATCGATTTGCGGCTTAAGCGCGGTCACGTGAATATAGCGGCCGAGACTGATATACGGCTCCTGACGGCAATAGCGCGTTTCAAGTTCCAGCAAGGCGTCAAAACAGTCGCGCTGCTGGTGCTTTTCACGCAAATAGTCATGAAAAACCCGCACGCCGGTTTTGCTGGTTATCTGCCAGCCAATCTGTTCAAGCCAGCCGTAAACATCCGCAGGAACCCGGGGATAGTCCGGAGAAAGGGTGCGCTTTTTGCGTTTCGGCATGCCTGCCTGCACGTAGTCGAAATTCCCTGCCACCATGTTGTGCATTAACAGCCCGTCGGCATTGTAAAACATCAATGACAGCGCTCCGCCCGGGCGCAGCATCGACCATAAGGTCTGCAATACACTGACGGGTTCTGCGACCCATTCAAGCACAGCATGAAACAATATCAGATCAACCGGCGATTCTAAATGCTGTGATATATCCTGAGCGGCGCATTGTACAAAATGCATGTTACCGCTCACACCTTTCTCATCCGCCGCTGTCTGCGCACGTGCGATCATCTCTTTCGACACATCGCACAACGTCACATGGTGGCCGCGTTGCGCCATACCGATCGCGGTTTGCCCTTCTCCACCTCCGGCATCCAGCACCCGCAAACGGTCTGGTTCCATTGAGGCCAGTAATACGTCCAGATCCTGCCAGAGGATCGCCTGGCGCAACTGACCTTTGGTCGTGCCATAGATATTGCGTGAGAATTTCTCCGCGATGTCGTCGAAGTTTCGATCCGTCATGGCCGCTCCGCGCTTCTGACAAAACCGCTATTTTGTCACAGCCGTACCGATAATGAACCCATCTGATGTAAGATCGGCTGAAATCGCCTGCTGTATGGTCAAAAAGGAGACGGATACGGTGCTTTTTACCCTCAAAAAATACATCGGTGGCATGATGCTGCCGCTCCCGTTTTTACTTTTGTTGATAGGTCTTGGCCTCGTGCTGGTATGGTTCAGCCGCTGGCAAAAAACAGGCAAGGCATTTATCAGTGTCGGTTGGCTGGTTTTACTGCTGTTAAGCCTGCAACCTGTCGCAGACGGTTTGTTAAAACCCATTGAGGATAAGTACCCCACCTGGCGCGGTACGCAGCAGGTGAAATACATCGTGATCCTGGGGGGAGGCTACACCTGGAATGATGACTGGGCACCCAGTTCCAATCTGATCAGCAACAGTCTGCCACGGCTGAATGAAGGGATCCGCCTGTGGCAGGCAAACCCGGGGGCGAAGCTTATCTTTACCGGTGCGGCGGCCAAAACCAATCCTGTCAGCACGGCGGAAGCCGGGGCGCGCGTCGCGGAAAGCCTCGGTATTCCGCGCAGCGAAATCATCACCCTGGATAAGCCCAAAGATACGGAAGAAGAAGCGGCAGCGGTGAAAGCTGCGATTGGCGATGATCCATTCCTGTTGGTGACCTCCGCGTCACATCTTCCCCGGGCGATGATTTTCTTCCAGCATGTTGGGCTGCATCCGCTACCCGCTCCGGCGAACCAACTGGCGATTACCTCGCCGCTCAACCCGTGGGAACGCGTGATCCCCTCCCCGGTCTGGCTGATGCACAGCGACCGGGTGGGTTATGAAAGCCTGGGCAGGGTCTGGCAATGGCTGAAAGGCAGTTCAGGCGAGCCAGGGGAGCAGTGATTTTGACGCAAGGTCGAAGTGGGTGCGGCTAAATTGCCCGGTGCTCACAAGTTGCGCCACTTCGTCCCATAACAGATAGAGCCAGCGTCGCCAGAGGAAGGACTCGGCCACCGGCGCACGCTGCAAATAGTGCCAGAGCAGATCTTCCGCCTGGTTGCCATCGACCAGGCGAAACAGCTCATACTCTCGCGGCGCCCAAAGCATTATACCCGGCCCGACCATTGCCAGCAGTTGATCGCTGCGTGCATCTTTCAGCATGCTGCGTAAATTAAAACTACCGTGCACTAACACGCAGTTGTCGTTAAACCCATCAAAGAGTGCGGGCAGGCATTCACGGGTACGGAATAACACACGCTTATCCTGCATGGTCAGGCCAGTATTATGATACTGGTTAAGGGTCGTCCACAGCACTTCCACCCGCTGGCGATACCAGGATGGCCAGATATTTTCCTGGGTACTGTCGACAGTGCCCACGCAGCCGTGGCTATCCTGCCGGTGCCATGCGAGTAAGCCCTCGACGATTTGATCTTTCAACTGTTCCCAGCGTTCCGGGGTCCGTGCAGGCGCTTCGACGGGCACGCCGCGCAGCCGCTCAATCAGCAACACATCTGGCCCCGGATGCTCTTCGTGGGTCATCACACCATATACCACCGGCATGCGCACCGTACCGCTGCGCGCCAGCATCGAAATCTTCCAGGCCAGCTGTTGCGCCAGACCCGGAGTAGAAAAACTCCGTGCCAGCAATGGCATCGGGTTGCCTTTACTGTCATATAACGACCAGAGTGCCGAGTCAGGTTTCTCGCTGACGCACTCCATACGACTCAGTTTTTCCCCCAGCAGATGACTTAATTCGGCGCGCAGTTGTTCCATAGAAGATTGCCCTCATCAATACTACTGCTTTTATAATGAGCGCCAGGTTGAAAGATGTCACCCTGATGAGATCAAAACATTTTAATAATTTAGCTGTTTAGAGAGAAATCCCCTCCGCAAGGAGGGGATGGAAGGATTAATGCAGTTCTGCGCGCACGCGCTCAAGATCTTCTTGCGTATCCACGCCCGTGCCGGGCACCACGCTGGCCACCGCCACATGAATTTTCTCGCCATACCAGAGCACCCGCAGTTGCTCCAGCATCTCGATCTGTTCCAGCGGACTGGTTTGCCAGCTGACATAACGGCGGATAAACCCTGCGCGATAACCGTAAATACCGATATGGCGCAAAAATGTATCGCCGATAGCGTCACGGGAAAGCGCAAAACGATCGCGGTCCCAAGGAATGGTCGCGCGGGAAAAATAGAGCGCATACCCTTCGGCATCTGTCACGACTTTTACTGCGTTGGGATTGAACGCTTCTTCTGCACTGTGGATCGGCACTGCCAGCGTCGCCATGCCGACATTACGCGCCGCCAGATTCTCTGCAACCTGGCGGATAATGGCGGGTGGGATCATCGGCTCATCGCCTTGCACGTTGACAATGACGGTATCATCGCTAAAGCCGCATTTTTCTACCACTTCCGCCAGGCGCTCGGTGCCAGACTGATGATCGGCACGGGTCATGCAGACTTCGCCGCCGACCGCTTCCACCGCACGCTTAACATCTTCATTGTCTGTCGCCACGATAATGCGTTCGGCTCCCGATTCACGGGCGCGCTCCAGTACATGCACGACCATCGGTTTGCCATTGATATCGACCAGCGGTTTTCCTGGCAGTCGCGTGGAAGCGTAACGCGCGGGAATGATCACCACAAAACTCATGGACGGCTCTCTTCAGCAGTTAACGAACGCGCTTCGTTTTCCAGTAACACAGGAATACCGTCACGCACCGGGAAAGCAAGGCTATCGACTTTGCAGATCAGTTCCTGCTTATCCTGGGTGTAGTAAAGTTTGCCGTTACAAACCGGGCAGGCGATGATTTCAAGTAAACGGTGATCCATTTTTCCTCCTGATGCACCGACGATTAACGGGTTAAGCTTAACATATTCAATTCTTACACCGCGCCTGTTTCCAGGCCTGCGCGCGCAGCCATAAATAACCCCTCCGGCAAGCGGGAGAAGGTCACCCTCTGCGCGCCCTGCCAACGGGCAAAATCTGTTATTGCCCCTTGCAGCCCCTTTTCCAGCGAGGCGCCCGGCTTGATACCGTCTTCAAGATAGAGCGCAATGACCTCCAGTACCCCATCTTTCCGGTGCATTTTGGCGTCCATACGCCCGACCAGACGCCCCCGATGCAACAGTGGCAGGACAAAATAACCGAACTGCCGTTTAGGTGCCGGGGTATAACACTCAAGCCGGTAGCTGAAACCAAATAACTGCTCCGCGCGTTTACGATCCCAGACGACCGGATCAAACGGCGACAGCACAGCGCTGTGCGTGGCGCGAAGCTTATCAGACTGCGCCTGCTCAAGCAGCGGCAATAACCCGGCATGCAGCCAGGCTGGCCCCAGTCGTTCAACCATTACCGGGTAAATCTTCTCTTCAGCCTGCATACGCTCCAGTAAAACAGGCAAAGCGGGCCGACGCAGACGGTAATAATCCGCCAGCCATTGCGCACGAAATATCCCCAGGCTGCGGGCGCTGTTCGCCAGCATGTGGTATTCCGCCTCCGCCTGCGGCAGCAGATCGCGGTCATCGTTCCAGTGCGGCATCACCCGGTGCGTTAAATCATACACCCGCTGAAAATTTCGCCGCTCAATCACCATTACCTTTCCGGCCGTAAACAATCCCTCCAGGTGGCGCTTATGCGGCTTCCACTCCCACCAACCGCTGGTCCCTTTACGCGGGTGTTCAAAATCTGCTGAGCGTACCGGGCCATGCTGCTGAATATGGGCAATCAGTTGCGCGATTTCACCCGCATGCTCTTCCATCCAGGCCTGGCGATATTTCCAGCCCATCTTATCCGGCGACAACATCCGGTGCCGCACAAGGGGAAAATCTTCGCGTGGCAGAAAGCAGGCTTCATGCGCCCAGTATTCCATCAGTTCGCCGCCGCTTAGCGCCTGGTCAAGCCACTGCTGCGGATAGGCACCCAGCCGGCTAAATAGCACCAGATAAGGGCTGCGGGCAACAATGTTGATCGTGTCGATCTGCAATAGCGACATACGCTTAATAGTTTGCAGGATATCGCCGGGCGTTGCCCGACGGGATGGTTTACGCAGCAAGCCCTGGGCGGCGAGGTGTAAATGACGGGCAGCGGTCAATGAAAGGTGCGGCACAGACATGGGGGTTCCTGTTAAGTCAACAGGGCGCAGCCGGTGTGACGATCTTCAGCGCGCCAGAGTGAGCAATTCCTGCAGTAGCTTTTCCGCCTGTTTGCCTTCCAGCTGCGCATCGACAGGCAAATACCACCAGTTATCTTCCGCAAATGCGCGGCACTTAACGGCATCTTTTTCAGTCATGATCAGCGTCTGACCGGGCTGCACCAGCGCGCGAACATCCGCATGCGACAACGCCTGATGATCGGCCAGCGCCACGGTTTTTTCCGGCGTGATGCCGCACTCAGCAAGGGTAGTAAAAAAACGCGGAGGATGACCAATACCGGCCATGGCGACGACATGGGCCAGTGCGCTCACGTTGCGGCGCTCACCCGTTCGCAGGTTGATGGCCATACCGGGGCGCAGGCGCATCGGGATCTCACCGGTTTTCGCTACCCCGCCATTGGTAATAATCGCATTGACCGTCTTCAGGCGTGAAGCGCGCTCACGCATCGGCCCGGCAGGCAGCCACCAGCCATTACCGAAACGCCGGACCCCATCAATCACAACAATTTCAATATCTCGCGCCAGCCGATAGTGCTGTAAACCATCATCAGTAATGATGATTTGCACCGAATGTTGGGCCAGAACCGCATTCACCGCATCGGCACGCACAGGGGACACCGCGACCGGTGCTCCAGTGCGTTGATAAATCAGAACGGGCTCATCCCCGGCCTGGTCGGTTGTGGTCGTAGCCTCCAATAACAGAGGGTAACGCTCCGCTTTACCGCCATATCCGCGTGAAACAACCCCCACGCGGACACCGTGCTGCTGCAGCTGCTCCACCAGCCAGATCACCACCGGGGTTTTACCGTTGCCGCCGGCGGTCAGATTACCCACCACGACCACCGGCACTGGCGCACGCCAGGCCTTTTTCAGACCCAGGCGATAAGCATAACGGATGGCAACGCTCACCAGGCCGTAGAGCCAGGAGAGCGGTAACAGCAGCAGCCACAGTGGCGATTCACCGGACCAGATGCGGGCAATCATTCGCCAAACTGCATCTTGTGAAGTTGTGCATAAACACCGCGATGCGCCAGCAGTTCAGCATGGCTGCCACGTTCAACGATGCGCCCATCTTCCACCACGACAATTTCATCAGCCTGTTCAATGGTGGACAGGCGGTGAGCGATTACCATTGAGGTACGGTTTTTCTGTAACTCATTGAGCGCAGCCTGGATAGCGCGTTCAGATTCCGTATCCAGCGCCGAAGTGGCTTCATCAAGGATCAAGATAGGGCTATCGCGGAGCAGCGCACGGGCAATGGCAATACGCTGACGCTGGCCGCCAGAGAGCAGAACACCGTTTTCGCCAATGACCGTATCCAGCCCTTCATCCATCTTGTTGATAAAGTCGAGGGCATAAGCCATTTTCGCCGCTTGTTCAATCTCCTCGCGGCTGTACTTTTCAGTACGCGCATAGGCAATGTTATTGGCTACGGTATCGTTAAACAGGTGTACATTCTGCGACACCAGTGCGACCTGATCGCGCAAAGAGGTGAGCTTATATTCACGCAGATCGTGACCATCAATGAGGATTTCCCCCTCATCAATATCATAAAAACGCGTGATCAGGCTGGCCATGGTTGACTTACCGGAGCCAGAGCGCCCCACCAGCGCAACCGTTTTGCCCGCCGGAATGGTCAGGTTAATATTTCGCAGCGCCGGCGTTTCACGGCCCGGGTAGGTAAAGGTCACATTACGAAATTCGATATCGCCACGAGCACGTTCGATAACCCGGGTACCTTCGTCTTTTTCCTGCTCGCTATCCAGAATCGCAAACAACGTCTGACATGCCGCCATACCGCGCTGGAACTGGGCATTCACGTTGGTTAGCGATTTCAGCGGCCGCATCAGGGCGATCATTGACGAGAACACCACGGTGATGGTCCCTGCGGTAAGAGTATCCATTACTGCCGGGAAGCTTGCCGCATAGAGTACAAACGCCAGCGCCAGGGAAGCGATCAGCTGGATCACCGGATCGGAGATGGAAGAGGCAGAGACCATTTTCATGCCCTGCAAGCGCATCTTATTGCTGACTTTTTCGAAACGGCTGGTTTCCACTTCCTGACCGCCAAACATCAGTACTTCTTTATGCCCTTTTAGCATCTGCTCCGCACTGGTGGTCACCTGGCCCATCGTGTTTTGCATGTTTTTACTGATATTACGGAAACGTTTGGACACCACCCGGATGGCAATTGAGACAATCGGTGCCAGTACAATCAGGATCACCGACAGTTGCCAGCTGTACCAGAACATCATAATAAACAGGCCGATAATCGACGCGCCTTCACGCACTACAGTGATCAAAGCACTGGACGAGGAGGATGCGACCTGTTCGGAATCATACGTGATCCGTGACAGCAAGGTGCCAGTAGACTGTTTGTCAAAGAAGGAAACTGGCATTCCCATCATATGGCCGAACAAACGACGGCGCATGGTCATTACCACTTTTCCGGACACCCAGGAAATGCAGTAACTGGAGATATAGCTGGTGATACCACGCAGGATCATCAGCCCGATAACCACCAGCGGCATCCACAGCAGCACTGAACGGTCCGTTTTACCAAAACCATCATCCAGTAACGGTTTGAGCAGCGATAGCATAAACGTATCGCTGGCTGCGTTGAGGATTAACGCTATCCCCGACACGATCAGACCCGCTTTAAAAGGCGCAATAGTTGGCCAGAGGCGGCGGAAGGTCTGCCATGTGGAGAGATCTTTATCGTTCTGCATTCAAAAAACCAGCACTTGTTGAAATAGCCGCATATTCTACCTGTTATCGCTGGGGACGCCAAACCACTGATGATACCAACGAGGTAAAAGTTGATCTCGTAAGCTATGGATTTCCCAGCCGCGCGCGGTAAAAGAGACGGTGATCTGCCCCTGATGGGCCGTATCCAACCAGCGATACCCTTGCTGACGGTAGCGTTCAGCCACTTTGGGCGAAGGTAATCGCCACGCGTTATAACGCGATGTCGATACCAGCGCGGCCTCGCCTCCCACACGCTGAATAAACGCCAGCGTCGAGGAGCTATTGCTGCCGTGGTGGGGAACCTGTACCAGTGTAGCTTTAAGATGCTGCCAGTAGTGACTCAGCATGGTCATTTCGCCCTGCGCTTCGATATCACCCGTCAGCAGAATACGATACAGCCCATCATCAACGCTCACCACACATGAACCATTATTCCCCGTTCTTTTTTCGCCCGGCAGCGGCCAATGCGCACGAAAGTTTAATCCCTGCCATTGCCAGTTCTCGCCGCGAAAACAAGGCTGATGATCGCCCCATCCCAACGGACTGCGTATCCACATTGCGGGCCAGGATTTCCGCAAACTTTCAAGGCCCCCCCGGTGATCCAAATGCTCATGGCTCAGGATAACGCCTTCGGGCTCTAATGCTCGCCAACGAAGCCATGGCGCGATCAATTGTTCGCCGCTGTTTCCACCCGGCCAGGCATTCCCGGTATCAAAGAGAAGCGCTTTGCCGTTACGCTCAATCACCATAGCCAGCCCATGCCCGACATCCAGCATATGGACCGACCACTCCCCTGCCCGCTCAGACCGCCAGAAGGGGAATGCCAGAGTGACAAAGCATGCTATGCAGAGCGCGGGAGAATGGCACCACAAGCGAAAACGCGCAGCCGCTAACATAAACCAGGGTGCCCAGGCCAGCCACTGCCAACGCCTGTCTATGCTCAGCCAGCCGGCGGGTAACCCGCGCAGAAACGCAAACACGATCTCCAGCGACCTGTCTGCACCATACCAGCATGCCGTTTCTGCCAGCGACAGCCCCACCCAATGCAGCACCATACCGGCCAGGATCAATGGCACCGTAATGAATGTGATCAGCGGTAGCGCCACCAGATTGGCGATGAGTGAGCTCAGGCTGATCCCGTTGAAAACCGACAACTGGATGGGTAAAAGCAGCAGCGTCATCCCCACTTGTAGGTGCACAAGATTCAGGCATGCGCGCACCCATTTACGCTGCTGCTTCCATGGCGCGGGCACCCACTGATACCAGAACAGCAACGCTGCAACAGCAAAGGCTGAGAGCCAAAGGCTGTCGGAAAGTATCGCCAGCGGATCGGTTGCAATGATTGCTGCAACACAACACAGCCAGACTTGCCATGGCGACCATAACCGGCCAGACAACTTTAAAGCAGCCCAGACGCCAAGCGAAATTGCGGTGCGTAAAGCAGGGGGCTGCAACCCCGTAAGCCAGGCGTAACTCATCGCGCAGCCCACCCCGGTCAACAGAGGCAAATGCCAGCCAATCGCATGGGCGGGAAAGCAGAACTGTGCAACACGCACCAGCAGCCATCCCATCATCGAGGCAAGCGCGATATGCAAACCCGAGATCGCCATCAGATGTGCCGTTCCTGTTTGCCGCATGACATCTTTCACTTCGCCATCCAGTGCGGATCGCTCCCCCATACCCAGCGCCAGTATGACCTGTTGCCAGGAGTAGGAAGCCAGTCGCTCTTTCAGCGACTGTAAATACGCCGCGCGCCAGCTGCAGCGGCTATCCAGCACCTCGGCGTTAATGATCCGCCCATTGAGGGGTAAATGGGACGACAGTGCATAGCGCTGCGAGTCGAATCCCCCCTCATTCAGTTGCCCATGGACAGCCCGCACCCGGACGGTCATTGCCCAACGTTGACCGGCGCAAACTTGCTGCGGCAAATATTCGCCATAGAGCACAATACCCGGTGCCGGAAAGAGACGCTCCCCGTTCAGTCGGATGATTTTCCCCCGGTGTCGGGTCATGTTGTCGGTGTCGGTGATAGTTATCTCAACGCGACGATTGCTTCCGGGCAGGTACTGTGTTGGCCAGAGGGATTGCTGCGCGGCAAGGATCCCCCATGCAAAAAAGATCAGGGTATAGCCGGTGTACCGCAATATGGGCGCGCGGTAACAGGCAAGCACACAACCGAATGCCAGCGCACACCAGACAACGCCAATGTCGGGTAAAACGGGTAACACGAGCAGGGGCAAAATGCCCGATAAAATACAGGCGGCAAGCGCTGGTAACGTCATATCTGACTCCTTGTTGCCGGAGAGTATGTGACGCTACCGTGGTGCTGTCTGGAGTGATTTTAGAGCTTTGCGGCGCAGGCAGAGACTTTTTTGCTGCGTTACATTTTGCGCAAGTATCATTGCGATCAAGGCCGCAGGGAATACCGAACGACAGGAAACAAAAAAGCACCCTGCGGGTGCTTTTTTGCTGTGTAAGTTTTAGCGACTCGCTAAACCTTATTCATAAATATTGGCGCGGTCGCGTAATTCTTTACCCGGCTTAAAGTGCGGAACGTATTTTCCTTCCAGATCCACTTTGTCGCCTGTTTTCGGGTTACGCCCGGTACGAGGAGCACGATAGTGCAGAGAAAAACTGCCGAAACCGCGGATCTCAATGCGCTCACCCTGGGCAAGAGTAGAGGCCATATGCTCCAGCATCTCTTTTACGGCATCTTCCACAGCTTTTGCCGGGATATGAGATTGCTGGCTTGCAAGTCTTTCTATCAATTCTGACTTGGTCATGATTCCTCCGGTTTCCTTCAAGGCAAAAATTCGCTTACTAGCTTTAACAAGGGCGGCCGTAGCCGCCCTTTGTCATTGATTACAGGACGAATCCTGCAATCTGTCAAGTGACTCGTCATCCTTCGGACTGTAGCACGTTAACTTCGTCACTACAGTCCGCGAGGTTGGGAGTAACTTACTCGCCTTTCGCTGCTTTGAAAGCTTCAGCCATAGCGTTAGAGAAGTTGCCTTCTTCCTGTTTGTTGTTAACAGAAGCGATTGCATCTTTCTCGTCAGCTTCGTCTTTCGCACGAACAGACAGGCTAACTACACGGTTCTTACGGTCAACGCCGGTGAATTTAGCTTCAACGTCGTCGCCTACATTCAGAACCAGAGTTGCGTCTTCAACGCGGTCACGGGAAGCTTCAGAAGCGCGCAGGTAACCTTCAACGCCGTCAGCCAGTTCTACGGTTGCGCCTTTCGCGTCAACTGCAGTCACTTTACCGTTTACGATTGCGCCTTTCTTGTTCAGTGCAACGTAGTTGTTGAACGGATCTTCTGCGAGCTGTTTAACGCCCAGAGAGATACGCTCACGCTCTGCGTCAACCTGCAGAACAACGGCTGCGATTTCGTCGCCTTTTTTGTATTCACGTACTGCTTCTTCGCCTGCAACGTTCCAGGAGATGTCAGACAGGTGAACCAGGCCGTCGATACCGCCGTCCAGGCCGATGAAGATACCGAAGTCAGTAATAGACTTGATTTTACCTTCAACGCGGTCGCCCTTGTTGTGGGTTTCAGCGAACTGCTGCCACGGGTTAGATTTGCACTGTTTCAGGCCCAGGGAGATACGACGACGTTCTTCGTCGATATCCAGAACCATAACTTCCACTACGTCGCCAACGTTAACAACTTTGGACGGGTGGATGTTTTTGTTGGTCCAGTCCATTTCGGAAACGTGAACCAGGCCTTCAACGCCTTCTTCGATTTCAACGAAGCAGCCGTAGTCGGTCAGGTTAGTTACGCGACCAGTCAGCTTGGTGCCTTCCGGGTAACGTTTAGCGATAGCAACCCACGGATCTTCGCCCAGCTGTTTCAGGCCCAGAGATACACGGGTACGTTCGCGGTCGAATTTCAGCACTTTAACAGTGATTTCATCGCCAACGTTTACGATTTCGCTCGGATGCTTAACGCGTTTCCATGCCATGTCGGTAATGTGCAGCAGGCCGTCAACGCCGCCCAGATCAACGAATGCACCGTAGTCAGTGAGGTTCTTAACGATACCTTTAACTTCCATGCCTTCCTGCAGGTTTTCCAGCAGCTGATCGCGCTCTGCGCTGTTTTCGGATTCGATAACCGCACGACGGGAAACAACAACGTTGTTACGCTTCTGATCCAGCTTGATTACTTTGAACTCAAGCTCTTTGCCTTCCAGGTGCAGAGTGTCACGGACCGGACGAACATCTACCAGAGAACCTGGCAGGAACGCACGAATACCGTTCAGCTCAACAGTGAAGCCACCTTTAACTTTGCCGTTGATAACACCGGTAACAGTTTCAGCGTCTTCGTAAGCTTTTTCCAGCGTGATCCAAGCTTCGTGACGTTTAGCTTTTTCACGGGACAGCAGGGTTTCACCGAAGCCGTCTTCTACTGCATCCAGAGCAACGTCAACTTCGTCACCAACCTGGATTTCCAGCTCGCCCTGGGCGTTTTTGAACTGCTCAGCCGGAATGGCGGACTCAGATTTCAGACCAGCGTCAACCAGTACTACGTCTTTGTCGATAGCAACAACAACACCACGAACGATGGAACCCGGGCGGGTTTCGATTTCTTTTAAGGATTCTTCAAACAGTTGAGCAAAAGATTCAGTCATGTTTAATCTTCAGGTTTCATATTTAACGTCCACCTGGCTCCATGCCGGATGGGGTTGTTTAACATACCCGCTGTCACTCCATTGCAACGGGGGTACTGCAAATTCGGTCGCAATTATGCGAGGGCCAATTTTTGGCGAGCATATTGTAGCGCTTTCTCAATCACTTGCTCAATGCTTAAACGGGTTGAATCGAGTACTAAAGCATCGGCAGCAGGCACTAACGGCGCAACGGGGCGATTACGATCGCGATCGTCGCGTTCTTTGATCTCGGCCAAAAGGCGTTCAAAGTTAACACTAAAGCCTTTCTCCTGCAACTGCAGCATACGGCGGTGCGCACGCTCTTCAGAAGAGGCGTCAAGGAAAATTTTCACCGGGGCATCGGGAAACACAACGGTGCCCATATCGCGCCCGTCGGCGATCAGGCCCGGCGCTTCGCGGAACGCACGCTGGCGGCGCAACAACGCCTCGCGCACGCGCGGAAAGGCTGCCACCTGCGATGCCGCATTCGCCACTTCCTGAGTGCGGATTTCACCGCTAACATCTTCGCCTTCCAGAATCACTTCCAGGTTGCCATTGGTCGAGACAAAACGCACATCCAGATGCGCGGCCAGCGGAACCAGTACCTCTTCAGAGGTCACGTCAACATGGTGGTGTAACGCCGCTAACGCCAGCACACGATAAATTGCGCCTGAGTCCAACAGATGCCATTGCAACGCTTCCGCCATTGCCTTGCAAAGGGTGCCTTTACCTGCACCACTTGGCCCATCAATGGTGATTACCGGGGCAATTGCTGTCATCTTTTTCTCCTTAATCAAGGCATACCGTTACATAAACGCCGCGCATTATACGCGGCTATGCACACGATAGTTACTCCCGTGTGCGAATAACGGAATATATGAAGCTGAGTGTAGAAGAATTGTGCAGGAAGCGGGCTGATTTGCACCAGCCCGACAGGAGGGACTTATTTCTTATCAGCGGCAATGCGCTCACGGATGTGCTGAGCACGCTCCGCTGAAGGCGGGTGAGAATCAAACATCGACTTCTCAGAACCGGCATCCAGCTTCGCCAGTTTCTCAAAGCTGGTGACTAATCCCTGACGGCTGATATTACGTTTTTTCAGCAAATCATAGGAGAAATCATCAGCAGCGGATTCCTGACTACGCGAGAAAGCGGAGTTAATCATGTTCTCTGCAAGATCACCAAGCTGAGACTGAGAGAGTTGCGCACCCGCCGCACTGCTGGCGGAGATGGCGTCACGCGCAGCCAGTGTCGCATAGGCTGTCTGCATCGCTTTGCGGCTGTGGCCCAGTGCCACGTGCCCCATTTCATGACCCAGCACGGCTTCGACTTCATTGTTGGTCATCATATCCATGAGACCGCTGTAGACGCGAATACAGCCATTCGCCATTGCCCACGCGTTAACCTCTTTGGTCATATAGACTTTGTAGGTCACCGGCGTGCCATCGATATTGTTACCCAGCGCTTTGGCGATTTTGTCGAGGCGTTTCGCATAAGTGCTGGAGGCTGGCGCCACACTGTTCTGCTTGTCCATTTCCGCACAAGACTGCTCAGAGAGCGCCTTCACATCTGCATCACTAAGCGTCGCCGCTTTGTAGGCAGACATACCGGATTTAGCCAGCGCATCAGTGTTGATGCTACCCATGTTTTTACAGCCAGAGACCAGAGTTGCCGCCATCAGGCAGCTGAAAATCATTGTTTTTTTCATAGACAGTCCATGTTTAACGAGTTGAATCGCGGGAAAGAATCCCGGGCGAATAGTAACATGGCGCAAAAGGCGGGCGACACTCTCAACAATAGCGGGTAGATCCTCCCGCCCTGGTCAGGCGGGAGAGAAAAACGTCTCAGGCAAGGGTACTAATGCGGGCCAACTGTTCAAAGTAGTCCGGGAACGTTTTGGCAGTACATTTTGGGTCGAGAATCGTCACCGGTGTGTCCGACAACGCCACCAGCGAGAAGCACATCGCCATACGATGATCGTTATAGGTCCCGATTTGCGCCAGCTGCAGTTTTGCCGGCGGCGTGACGCAAATATAGTCTTCGCCCTCTTCCACCGTCGCCCCGACTTTACGCAGCTCCGTTGCCATCGCAAACAGGCGGTCCGTCTCTTTTACGCGCCAGTTATAAATGTTTCGCAGCCGGGTAGTGCCTTTGGCGAACAACGCCGCCGTGGCAATTGTCATTGCCGCATCCGGGATATGGTTCATATCCATATCAATCGCGTTCAGCTCACCGTGGGTGCAGGCAATATAATCATCGCCCCAGACCACTGTCGCGCCCATTTTTTCCAGCACATCGGCAAAGCGGATATCGCCCTGCACGCTATTGCGGCCAATACCGGTCACTTTTACCGTACCGCCTTTAATCGCGGCGGCTGCCAGAAAATAGGACGCTGATGAGGCGTCCCCTTCCACCAGATACTGACCCGGAGAGTGATATTGCTGGTTACCGCGCACAACAAAACGCTGGTACTGCTGGTTTTCGACCTCAACACCAAAGGTTTTCATCAGATGCAGGGTAATGTCGATATACGGTTTGGACACCAGATCGCCTTTAATCGTTATGACAGTGTCCTGCGGTGCCAGCGGCGCGGTCATCAGCAGTGCGGTTAAAAACTGGCTGGAGACACTGCCATCAACGCTGACATCCCCCCCCGTAAAGCCGCCATACAAGCGCAGCGGAGGGTAATTTTCCTGTTCGAGATAATCAATTTTTGCACCGCCCTGACGCAGCGCATCCACCAGATGCCCAATAGGACGCTCTTTCATGCGCGGCTCACCGGTCAGCACAATATCATTGGCGCCCAGGCACAGTGCCGCCGCCAGCGGACGCATAGCAGTACCGGCATTACCGAGAAAGAGCTCCAGTGATTTAGTCGACTGCAGCAGGCCGCCAACGCCCGTCACTTCGCAGCGGGTGCGATCGGCGGATAAGGTGTAATGAACTCCCAGCGCACTGAGGGCATTCAACATATGGCGCACATCGTCGCTGTCCAGCAGGTTGGTCAGAACGGTGGTGCCACGGGCAAATGCGGCAAGCAGCAAGGCGCGGTTAGAGACACTCTTCGAACCCGGCAGATTGATGGTGCCATCTACCCGCGCGATGGGTTGTAACGTCAGGGATTCCATGAAACTTCACTCTCTACAAAAAGAATAAAACCCCGTAGTCCAACTACGGGGGTACGCTAAACGCGGCGATTAACCGTGGCGACGTTCGAAGTCGACCATAAAGTCCGTCAGTGCCTGAACGCCAGCCAGCGGCATGGCGTTATAGATGGAAGCGCGCATTCCACCAACCACACGGTGGCCTTTCAATGCATGCAGACCTGCAGCGAAAGACTCTTCAAGGAAGAGTTTGTCCAACGCGCTGTCTGCCAGTTGGAACGGAATGTTCATGCGAGAACGGTTAGCCTTCGCCACATCATTACGGTAGAAATCGCTGTTATCGATCACACCATAGAGTAGCTCGGATTTTTGTTGGTTAAGTTTATCCATTGCGGCAACGCCACCCTGCTGTTTCAGCCACTTAAATACCAGGCCGGACAAATACCAGGCAAACGTCGGCGGCGTGTTGAACATCGAGTCGTTTTCGTTCAGCACGGAATAGTCGAGGATAGACGGGCAGGCCTGATGCGCTTTACCCAGCAGATCTTCGCGAACGATCACCAGCGTTAACCCGGCCGGGCCGATGTTTTTCTGTGCGCCGGCGTAAATCACGCCAAAGCGACTCACGTCGATCTGGCGGGACAAAATAGTCGAGGAGAAATCTGCCGCCACCACCACATCACCAAAATTGGGGGGTTCGTCAATAGCGATGCCGTCGATGGTTTCGTTCGGGCAGTAGTGGAGATAGGCCGCGTTACTGCTCAGTTGCCACTCGCGCATGGGTTTAACGCCACGCAGGCCATCAACAGTGATTTTTGCGTCAATGACATTCGGTTGGCAGTATTTTTTCGCTTCTTTTACTGCGCTTGCTGCCCAGTAGCCAGCATCAACGTAATCTGCGGTGGTTTTATCGCCCAGCAAGTTCAGCGGAACGCCGGCAAACTGGCCGCGCCCACCGCCATGACAGAACAGAACCTTATAGTTGGAGGGAATGTTCAGCAGATCGCGAAAATCCTTTTCTGCTTCTTCAGCCACCTGGATAAACGCTTTGCCGCGGTGACTAATTTCCATCACCGATGTGCCAAGCCCTTGCCAGTCGCACAGTTCCTGTTGCGCCTGTTTGAGCACATCCGCCGGTAACATTGCCGGGCCAGAACTAAAATTAAAGACCTGAGTCATTTCCCCTCACCACGCTATAAAGCAATAAGTTATTCCTGTGACATCGGTTTTATCATCCAGCGCCACAGGCCGCAACGGGTAATAGCCGCGGGGAAGAAGTTGTGCGCTAAATCACATAGCAGAAAGTTTTGTATTGCCCAAAGAGTCCCGATAAAAACCCTGTTATGTGATGCGAATTGCCCGGCTGGCCTTCGACCATTCCGGATTTGCACATCGTGGGCAATTTTTCTTTTCATTGGCGCGTAAAGAGACAATCTTACTGCAGCGCACACAGACATATTCTCCGTCTTCAGGCGCCTTTTTAAAACGCTCGCTGCAGCCTTCCGGCAAAATGCACAGGCCGGGCTTCACCTCTTCATCAGCATAATAATAAACACTGAGTTGCCCATTGGTTTCCATAATCGCCAGGCGAACCTGCCCTAGCTGTTCAACGCCATTGGTGCGCAACTCCATAAAAAACTCAAACTCCGTCAGGTTCTCTTCATGTAACTTTTCCCATGCCAGTTCACCCTCTTTCACGATCACTACGGGTTTACCCTCCAGTAAATCTTCCAACTTTTCACTGTGCGACATCAGCCACATTACCAACCGATAAAGCACTGCCAGAGTGATAAACACCACTAATACCGGCAGCATCGGTACATCATCGTAGAAGGCGACATCCCCGGCGGCTGACCCCAATGTCAGGATAATCAGCACCTCAAACAGCGACATCTGCCGCACACCGCGGCGTCCGGTAATTTTGAGAAATAAGAAGACCAGAACAAAGGTATAGAGACTACGCAGCGCGACCTCCCCCAGAAAATCAAAGGGGACCTTGTCAAGCGCCATGCGATGCAGGTCAAATGCTTTCATTTTTTGTGCCTGAACAGTGAGTTATTTTCCATAAGCATAGCCAGAAGTTTTATTTTCGCCGGGCTGGCGTCGAAGATAGCGTCAGTCACGCAAAACCCGTATCATTGCGCGCTTTACGTACGAAAAAAGTGACTGCCATGACTCAAACATTTATTCCCGGCAAAGATGCCGCGCTGGAAGATTCCATCGCTCGCTTTCAGCAAAAGCTCACCGATCTTGGTTTTAACATCGAAGAGGCCTCCTGGCTGAATCCGGTTCCGAACGTCTGGTCTGTGCATATCCGCGATAAAGAGTGCGCGCTGTGCTTTACCAACGGCAAAGGCGCCACCAAAAAAGCCGCTCTGGCTTCCGCGTTGGGCGAGTATTTCGAACGTCTGTCCACCAACTATTTCTTTGCTGATTTCTGGCTGGGTGACGCCGTCGCACAGGGTGAATTTGTTCATTACCCGAACGAAAAATGGTTCCCACTGCCGGAAGACGACAGCCTGCCGGAAGGTATTCTGGATGCTCGTCTGCGCGCCTTTTACGATCCGGAGAACGAACTTGCCGCGGGTATGCTGGTTGATTTGCAGTCCGGTAATGACGCGCGTGGGATCTGCGCCCTGCCGTTCACCCGTCAGTCCGATGAGCAAACGGTCTATATTCCAATGAATATTGTCGGTAACCTGTATGTCTCCAACGGCATGTCTGCAGGCAACACCCGCAACGAAGCCCGTGTTCAGGGGCTGTCGGAAGTCTTCGAACGTCATATTAAAAACCGCATTATTGCCGAGAGCATCAGCCTGCCAGAAATTCCGCAGGAGGTACTGGCACGTTATCCGGGCGTGGTGGAAGCCATCGCTAAACTGGAAGCGGAAGGTTTCCCAATTTTTGCTTATGACGGCTCGCTCGGCGGCAAATACCCGGTGATTTGTGTCGTACTGTTCAACCCGGCTAACGGCACCTGTTTTGCCTCTTTCGGTGCGCACCCCGACTTTGGCGTAGCGCTGGAACGTACCGTAACCGAATTGCTGCAAGGCCGTGGTCTGAAAGACCTGGACGTCTTTACCCCGCCAACCTTTGACGATGAAGAAGTGGCGGAGCATGCCAATCTTGAAACGCACTTTATCGATTCCAGCGGTCTGATCTCCTGGGATCTGTTTAAACAGGATGCCGACTACCCCTTCGTTGACTGGAGCTTTGCTGGCACCACGGAAGAGGAGTTCGCCACCCTGATGGCGATCTTCCAGGCCGAAGATAAGGAAGTGTATATCGCCGATTATGAGCATCTTGGCGTGTATGCCTGCCGCATTCTGGTACCGGGTATGTCCGACATCTATCCGGCCGAAGATCTCTGGCTGGCAAACAACACCATGGGAACGCATCTTCGCGAGACTATCCTCTCTCTGCCGGGCAGCGAGTGGGATAAAGAAGCCTATCTTGATCTTATCGCCCAGTTGGATGATGAAGGTCATGATGACTTTACCCGCGTGCGTGAGCTGCTGGGTCTGGCGACAGGCAAAGACAATGGCTGGTACACGCTGCGCATTGGCGAACTGAAAGCGATGTTAGCCCTGGCAGGCGGTGATCTGGATCAGGCGCTGGCCTGGACCGAGTGGACTATGGAGTTTAACGCCTCGATCTTTAGCGCCGAGCGCGCAAACTACTACCGTTGCCTGCAAACGTTATTGCTGCTGGCGCAGGAAGAAGACCGTCAGCCATTGCAATATTTGAATGCGTTTGTACGCATGTATGGCGCACAAGCCGTTGAAGCCGCCAGTGCGGCGCTGAGTGGTGAAGCACCGTTCTATGACCTGCAACCCGCAGATGGAACATTGCAAGCCTTCCCGGCGCATCAGTCTTTGTTAGCCGCTTACGAAAAATTACAACGCGCCAAACGTGCGTTCTGGTCGAAATAGCGACAAATAGCATGACAATCTGTAGGCTTAATGAAAGGTCTACGCTATATTACGGGGCAATTTTATTGCCCCTTTTTATTTATTTTTTGGCAATGAGCGCCGTATGTAATATTTAAGTTAAAGTTGGGTAAATATTAATATCATCCTAAACTAATATTGTTAATACCTATGGCAATTACTCCATTTTAATTAACTGTTTCCCGGGAGGCGGAATAAAAAAATTCAACTCATTTTGCAATTTTTAAAATTTATTTTTATTTGGATAATCAACAAGTTACTCCGCATTCGTAGAAAAACCACGCTCTTTGCGGTCCTATAAGCCAGGCGAGATATGATCCATATCAAATTCTCTTCTATAATGCTTTGTTAGTATCTCGTCGCCGACTTAATAAAGAGAGAGTTAGTGTGAAAGCTGACAACCCTTTTGATCTTATACTTCCAGCAGAGATGGCCAAAGTTGCCGAAGAAGCTGGTGTCTATAAAGCGACTAAACATCCGCTTAAGACTTTCTACCTGGCGATCACCGCAGGGGTATTTATCTCCATCGCTTTTGTTTTCTATATCACTGCTACCACCGGTACAGCGACGATGCCGTTCGGTATTGCTAAACTGATTGGTGGTATCTGTTTCTCACTGGGTTTGATTCTTTGCATCATTTGCGGTGCGGATCTGTTTACCTCGACCGTGCTGATTGTTGTAGCGAAAGCCAGTGGCCGTATCACCTGGGGGCAGCTGGCCCGTAACTGGATCAATGTCTATGTCGGCAACCTCGTAGGGGCACTGCTGTTTGTACTGCTGATGTGGTTATCTGGCGAGTATATGGTTGCCAATGGCGGGTGGGGCTTAAACGTGCTGCAGACCGCAGACCATAAGCTGCACCATACATTTGTCGAAGCTGTTGCACTGGGTATCCTGGCAAACCTGATGGTCTGCATGGCCGTGTGGATGAGTTATTCCGGCCGTAGTCTGATGGATAAAGCGATGATTATGGTGCTACCGGTTGCGATGTTCGTGGCCAGTGGTTTTGAGCACAGCATCGCAAATATGTTTATGATCCCTATGGGTATCGTAATTCGCAACTTTGCGAGCCCGGAGTTCTGGACCGCAGTCGGTTCCAGCCCGGAAAGTTTTTCTCACCTGACAATAATGAACTTCATCACTGATAACCTGATTCCTGTAACAATTGGGAATATCATAGGTGGAGGATTATTAGTCGGGTTGACATACTGGGTCATTTACCTGCGTGGCAACGATCATCATTAATGGTTGTTTCAGGCAGTAAATAAAAAATCCACTTAAGAAGGTAGGTGTTACATGTCCGAGCTTAATGAAAAATTAGCCACAGCCTGGGAAGGTTTTGCGAAAGGTGACTGGCAGAATGCAGTAAACGTACGCGACTTCATCCAGAAAAACTACACCCCGTACGAAGGCGACGAGTCCTTCCTGGCTGGCGCAACTGACGCGACCACCAAGCTGTGGGACAAAGTAATGGAAGGCGTTAAACTGGAAAACCGCACCCATGCGCCAGTTGATTTTGACACTTCCGTTGCCTCTACCATCACTTCTCATGACGCGGGCTACATTAACAAAGCGCTGGAGAAAATCGTTGGTCTGCAGACTGAAGCACCTCTGAAACGCGCCATCATCCCGTTTGGCGGGATCAAAATGGTTGAAGGTTCCTGCAAAGCGTACAACCGCGAACTGGACCCGGCCCTGAAAAAAATCTTCACCGAATACCGCAAAACCCATAACCAGGGTGTATTCGATGTTTACACCAAAGACATCCTGAACTGCCGTAAATCTGGCGTTCTGACAGGTCTGCCGGATGCTTATGGCCGTGGCCGTATCATTGGTGACTACCGTCGCGTTGCGCTGTACGGTATCGACTTCCTGATGAAAGACAAATATGCCCAGTTCCAGTCTCTGCAGTCTGACCTGGAAAATGGCGTTAACCTGGAAGCGACAATCCGTCTGCGTGAAGAAATCGCTGAACAGCATCGTGCGCTGGGTCAGATCAAAGAAATGGCCGCTAAATACGGTTGCGATATCTCTGGTCCGGCTACCAACGCTCAGGAAGCTATCCAGTGGACCTACTTCGGCTACCTGGCCGCGGTTAAGTCCCAGAACGGCGCTGCAATGTCCTTCGGTCGCGTATCCACCTTCCTGGACGTGTACATCGAACGTGACCTGAAAGCAGGCAAAATCACTGAACAAGACGCGCAGGAAATGATTGACCACCTGGTCATGAAACTGCGTATGGTCCGCTTCCTGCGCACCCCTGAATATGATGAACTGTTCTCTGGCGACCCGATTTGGGCAACTGAATCTATCGGCGGTATGGGCGTTGACGGCCGTACTCTGGTTTCCAAAAACAGCTTCCGCTTCCTGAACACCCTGTATACCATGGGGCCGTCTCCGGAGCCGAACATCACTGTTCTGTGGTCTGAAAAACTGCCGCTGAACTTCAAAAAATTCGCTGCTAAAGTCTCCATCGACACCTCTTCTCTGCAGTACGAGAACGACGACCTGATGCGTCCGGACTTCAACAACGACGACTATGCGATTGCTTGCTGCGTAAGCCCGATGGTTGTGGGTAAACAAATGCAGTTCTTCGGTGCGCGTGCTAACCTGGCGAAAACCATGCTGTACGCTATCAACGGCGGCGTTGATGAAAAACTGAAAATGCAGGTTGGTCCGAAGTCTGAGCCAATCAAAGGCGACGTGTTGAAATTCGACGAAGTGATGGATCGCATGGATCACTTCATGGACTGGCTGGCTAAACAGTATGTCACCGCACTGAACGTCATCCACTACATGCACGACAAGTACAGCTACGAAGCTTCTCTGATGGCGCTGCACGACCGTGACGTTATCCGTACGATGGCATGCGGTATCGCAGGTCTGTCCGTTGCGGCTGACTCCCTGTCTGCTATCAAATATGCGAAAGTTAAACCGATTCGTGACGAAGACGGTCTGGCTATCGACTTCGAAATCGAAGGCGAATACCCGCAGTTTGGTAACAACGACGCACGTGTCGATGACATGGCGGTTGACCTGGTTGAACGTTTCATGAAGAAAATTCAGAAACTGACGACTTACCGCAACGCGATCCCGACCCAGTCTGTTCTGACCATCACCTCTAACGTTGTGTATGGTAAGAAAACCGGTAACACCCCGGATGGCCGTCGCGCTGGCGCACCGTTCGGACCGGGTGCTAACCCAATGCACGGCCGTGACCAGAAAGGTGCTGTTGCCTCTCTGACCTCCGTTGCCAAACTGCCGTTCGCCTACGCTAAAGATGGTATCTCTTACACCTTCTCTATCGTTCCGAATGCGCTGGGTAAAGACGACGAAGTACGTAAAACCAACCTGGCAGGCCTGATGGATGGTTACTTCCACCATGAAGCCTCCATCGAAGGTGGTCAGCATCTCAACGTGAACGTTATGAACCGCGAAATGCTGCTCGATGCGATGGAAAACCCGGAAAAATATCCGCAGCTGACCATCCGTGTATCTGGTTACGCAGTACGCTTTAACTCCCTGACTAAAGAACAACAGCAGGACGTTATTACCCGTACTTTCACTCAGACCATGTAATGGTATTGACTGAAATCGCGAGATAAAAAGCGTACAATAAAGGCTCCACGCAAGTGGGGCCTTTTTAACACCTGAAGTAGGCTCTGTCAGCCATCTATTATTGCTGGATATCTGCCAGAACAGACTTAGTGCAGAAGGAATCAAACTGCGCAGACACAGGCCCCGGATGGGCCATATCTGGAGAAAACACCGCAATGTCAGTTATTGGTCGCATTCACTCCTTTGAATCCTGCGGCACGGTCGACGGCCCGGGCATTCGCTTTATTACCTTCTTCCAGGGCTGCCTGATGCGCTGCCTGTATTGCCATAACCGTGATACCTGGGACACGCACGGCGGTAAAGAAATTACCGTTGAAGAGTTGATGAGCGATGTCGTCACCTACCGCCACTTTATGAACGCTTCCGGGGGCGGTGTTACTGCCTCTGGTGGTGAAGCCATCCTGCAGGCAGAATTTGTCCGCGACTGGTTCCGCGCCTGTAAGAAAGAAGGTATTCATACCTGCCTCGACACGAACGGCTTTGTGCGCCGCTACGATCCAGTGATTGATGAATTGCTGGAAGTGACCGACCTGGTGATGCTCGATCTGAAACAGATGAACGACGAAATCCACCAGAATCTGGTCGGGGTTTCTAACCATCGCACGCTTGAGTTTGCCGAGTATCTTTCGAAGAAAGGCATCAAAGTTTGGATCCGTTACGTCGTGGTGCCGGGCTGGTCAGATGATGACGATTCTGCCCATCGGCTGGGGGAGTTTACCCGCGATATGGGTAACGTTGAAAAAATCGAGCTGCTGCCCTATCACGAGTTGGGTAAACACAAGTGGGTGGCGATGGGTGAAGAGTACAAGCTGGACGGTATTCACCCGCCGAAAAAAGAGACTATGGATCGCGTCAAAGGCATCCTGGAGCAGTACGGACATAAAGTGATGTACTGACAGAACCGGAGACAAAAAAGCCACAACAGCGTGTATGTTGTGGCTTTTTTATTGCTGCCGATCAGGCATGAGCCACCGGCGTCGGATGATGTCCTGCTTTGCGCATCAGCATCATCAGATAGATAAATGAAACGCCAGCAATCATAATAAACAACAGGCTGTCGGAATAACTCTGCATTAGCATCGCTGTCAGGGTCGGCCCCAGCAGACTGCCAATCGTATAGCTCAGCAGCAACGCCTGATTCATTGCCACAAGCTGGTGGTGGTCCACTTTTTCACAAGCCCACGCCATCGCCACCGGATAAAGCGTAAACCCCGCCGTACCCAGCACAAACAGCGCCGGTGCCATTGCCGCATTACTTAACATGGCGAAACAGCCCATGATCACCACAAAAACTTGTACGCGCAGCACCAGCAAACGACCAAAACGGTCGGCCAGGCGGCCAATGGGCCATTGCCCGATGATGCCCGCGCTGACCAGCAACGCCATCCAGAACCCAATGCCCGAATCGCTAATCCCCTGATGTGACAGATAGAGCGGCATCAGGCCGTAAAGCGAGCCCAGAATGATCCCGGAAATGATACAGCCGTTGACACCCAGACGAGCCTGGCGCAAACGCAGCATTGGCCACATTGAGGTCGCGCCCTGCTCTTCACTCTGCTGATTCACAATCCGGGTGAAGAGCAGCGGCAGGATGGCCGCAAGCACCAGCCCGGTGACCCACGGCAGTACGCTCATCAGGTCAGTCGGCAGTTTACTGACCATCAACTGGCCCAGCACTGTACCGACATAGTAAACCATCATATAAGCCGCCAGCAGACGCCCACGGTTACGGGAAGTGCCGCTGCACATCAGGCCGCTCTCAACCACAACCCATATCATGGCGCAGCCAACACCGGCGATAAAACGCCAAATCATCCAGCTCCAGAAGCCCACCATGAGCCCCAGCCCAACGCAACCTGCGGCAAAAATCAGCGAAGCAATGTAGTAGCTACGGTTAAAACCCAGACGGCGAATCAAACGACCGGTTAATAATGTGCCAAGCAGGTTGCCCGTAAAATAGGAGGAGCCGACCATACCGACCTGCCAGGTGGGCAAATCTTCATGAGCGAGCCAAAGGGGCACGAGCGTATTCAGCGTCGCGATCGCCAGCGTCAACAGCATCAGGCCACAGAGCAGAAACAGCACTGGCCGGGTATAGGTGGTCATGGGTAAAAACCGTGAGGAAGTTCAGAAGTCGTGCGCATCATGCCACCGGCAAAAACATTGTCAATCCACCGTTTTTAGGCACTGACACGATTTGCACCACGACGATTGATAAAATTCATCCAGCCCTGACAGCAAACAATAAAAAATCAACTCATCTCATTGATTATGAAAATAAATAGCCACCATATAACGGAAATATCGGTCGAAAAAATTCATGATGAAATTTGCGTAGAAGTCGCTGAATACCGGCCGTAAAAAAGGCGCCCGCAGGCGCCTTCAGATATTTAGCAAAAGCTGATTAACCGATGTACTCAAGACCTTTCATATAAGGTCGCAATACTTCCGGTACTTCGATACGGCCATCGGCCTGCTGGTAGTTTTCCAGCACGGCAACCAGGGTGCGCCCCACCGCAAGACCGGACCCGTTCAGCGTATGCACCAGACGGGTTTTCTTGTCGGATTTGCTACGGCAACGCGCCTGCATGCGGCGAGCCTGGAAATCCCATACGTTGGAGCAGGAGGAGATTTCACGGTAGGTATTCTGCGCCGGAACCCAGACTTCCAGGTCGTATGTTTTGCAGGCGCCAAAACCCATATCGCCAGTACACAAGAGAATTTTGCGGTACGGCAGGCCCAGCAGTTGCAATACTTTTTCAGCGTGACCAGTCATCTCTTCCAGCGCCGCCATTGAGTCTTCCGGGCGAACGATTTGCACCATTTCGACTTTATCGAACTGGTGCATGCGGATCAGGCCACGGGTATCACGACCATAAGAACCCGCTTCAGAACGGAAACATGGCGTATGCGCGGTCATTTTGATCGGCAGATCGTCTTCATCGATGATCTCATCGCGTACCAGGTTGGTCAACGGTACTTCCGCTGTCGGGATCAGCGCATAGTTGCTGCTATCAGCTTCTTCTTCCAGCGGACGAGTATGGAACAGGTCGCCGGCAAATTTCGGCAACTGACCGGTACCGTACAGCGTGTCCTGGTTCACCATATACGGCACGTAGTTTTCTGCATAGCCGTGCTCTTCGGTGTGAAGATCGAGCATGAACTGCGCCAGCGCGCGATGCATGCGGGCGATCTGACCTTTCATCACAACAAAGCGGGAACCGGTCAGTTTTACCGCTGCGGCAAAATCCAGCCCGTTGTGCATTTCGCCCAGGGTAACATGATCGCGCACTTCAAAGTCGAACTGACGCGGAGTGCCCCAGCGACTGATTTCAACGTTGTCGTTTTCATCACGCCCGGCCGGTACGCAGTCATCCGGAATATTCGGAATAGCCAGCGCGATATTGCGGATTTCGCTCAGCAGGGTTTCCAGCTCGGCTTTTGCTGCATCCAGCTCTTCACCCAGCTTGTTGACTTCCAGGCGTAATGGCTCGATGTCTTCCCCGCGTGCCTTCGCCTGGCCAATGGATTTCGATCGCGAGTTGCGTTCTGCCTGCAGATTTTCAGTATTGACCTGCAGGACTTTACGACGCTCTTCAAGCGCACGTAATTTATCTACATCCAGCTTAAAGCCCCGGCGTGCCAGTTTTTCAGCGACTGCGTCTGGCTCGGTACGCAGCAGATTGGGATCGAGCATGCTTTTCCTGTGCTTATCGAATTGAAATAAAAGAGAGTGCGACCGCAGGCTGCGGTCGGCGATATACAGCAGTAACCTTACCGCAACGCCCGCACTAGCGGTAGCGTTTTATAGGGCTTTTATGATCCTGCTCGGCGAGCCAGGCGAGCTTTTCGCCAATCTTGCCTTCAAGCCCCCTGTTCGTAGGGTGATAATAGCGCGTTTGTGCTAACTCCTGCGGGAAATACTCTTCGCCAGCGGCATAGGCATTCGTTTCATTATGCGCATAGCGATACTCCTGTCCGTAGCCCATCTCTTTCATCAGCTTCGTTGGCGCATTGCGCAGATGGACCGGGACATCATAGTCCGGCTTATCCCTCGCATCCGCCAGCGCCGCTTTAAACGCCGTGTAGACCGCGTTGCTCTTCGGCGCACAAGCGAGATAAACAATCGCCTGCGCGATAGCACGCTCCCCTTCTGCTGGCCCTACGCGGGTAAAACAATCCCAGGCGGAAAGAGCGACCTGCATAGCACGGGGATCGGCATTACCGACATCTTCTGATGCAATCGCCAGGCAACGCCGCGCAACATACAACGGATCGCCACCTGCCGTAATGATTCGCGCATACCAGTAAAGCGCCGCATCCGGCGCGCTACCGCGCACCGATTTATGCAGTGCGGAAATCAAGTCGTAAAAACGATCGCCTTTGTTATCGAAACGCGCGCTGCGTTCGCCAGCGATCTCGGTCAACAGTTCCGCTTTCAGTACGCGTTTGCCAGTGCTGCCCAGCTCGGCCATATCGGCCATCATTTCCAGCGTGTTGAGCGCACGCCGCGCATCTCCATTCACCAGCTCAGCAATCGCTCGCCGGGTCTCATCGGGCAGTACAATATCCTGACCGCCGTAACCGCGGGATTTATCTTCCATTGCCTGCGTCAATACTTGCTCAATCTCCTCAGTAGCGAGGGATTTCAGCAAATAAACACGCGCACGAGAGAGCAGTGCCGAGTTGAGTTCAAAGGAGGGATTCTCAGTGGTCGCGCCGATAAACGTGATGGTACCGTCTTCAATATGCGGCAGAAACGCATCTTGCTGGCTTTTATTAAAACGGTGGACTTCGTCAACAAAGAGGATGGTGCGCCGACCGGCATTACGATTCTGGCGCGCGCGCTCAATGGCTTCGCGGATCTCTTTTACGCCGGAGGTGACCGCCGAGATACGCTCCACGTCCGCACTGGCATAGCGGGCTATTACCTCCGCCAGCGTCGTTTTTCCGGTGCCCGGCGGCCCCCAGAGGATCATCGAGTGCAGTTGCCCGGCTTCAATCGCACGCGGCAGCGGTTTGCCTGGCGCCAGAAGATGCTGCTGGCCAATATATTGCGCTAAATTTTCTGGCCGCATACGTGCGGCCAGAGGTTGAAACGCATTATCGGAGAAATCGAGCGACATGTTGCTCATGCGCGCCTCTTACTTACGTTGATCGTCAACCGTTACGCCCTGCGGCGGGGTAAAAGTGAATTTCGAGGCATCAACGGCGCCGTTTTGCTGTGATTTCAATTGATAACTGCTGCGTTGGTCATCCTGCTCAATTGCACTGAACTGGTGGATGGTGCCATCACGGCCAACGTTGATGGTAAATTGTTTCAGATTGCCGTTGCTGCTTTTCGGTGTCAGCACAAAATCGTCGCCATTTTGCGCAATATTGTACTGCTGCCAGTCGCTGGTCTGATTGCGGGCAATCAACATAAACGGCGTGTTACCGGTGGCATCTTTCAGCCAGGTCGCCGTAGCCTGTTCCACAAACGGGTTATAGAACCACAGGGTTTTCCCGTCCGAAACCAGAATGCTTTCATCCGGCTGGGTCATATGCCAGTTAAACAGATTCGGGCGTTTTACCCACAGATCGCCCTGACCTTCCTGTACGGCAGCCCCACTGCCATCCGTCACTTTCTGGGTGAAAGTGGCGTGGAAGCTGCTGACTTTATCGAGCCGGCTTTTCAGATCGCTGGAAGCATCCGCCCAGACATTGCTGGCGGCAAAGCTCGCCACAAGGGCGCAGGTGATGGCAATTTTTTTCATCTTGATTCCTTGAGAATTATCATGCTGCCAGTCAACAGACTAATGTAAATAGCGGTCTTAACTATACCAATTTGGCTACGCAATTTCGCGGTAAAAAACCTGAAAGATCATCTGGCCACAAGGCGTTCTGGCGCCTACTTATTGTTTTTAGGAAATACGTTTTGCAGCATCCGGTACATTTGTTAACCAATTAAATAGCGTGGCAGTAACGTGCCCGCATATGAACGGATCGGAGAGAAGTGACGGTGGGGATCCGCGTTCCTGTTCGCTGCAACACAGATGCGCCTGCGTCAAACACAGGGTAGATCGCATTATTGGAGGTTTACTGAAGACATTAAAGAAAATCGTTCAGAAGCAGAACTGCCTCCCTTTTCGCGTCTCATAAAAAGGGAGGCAGAAGAGCGTGGTTATCGATTTATTCGAACGGCGGCGGCGCAAGCACCTCACGGTTACCGTTGTGCCCCTGCTCGCTGACGATCCCTTGCGCTTCCATCTGCTCGATAATGCGCGCCGCACGGTTATAGCCAATGCGGAACTGACGCTGTACGCCAGAAATAGACGCTTTACGTTTTTCCGTCACAAAATTGACAGCCTGATCGAATAACGGATCGAGTTCCTCACCGCCATCAAAGCCGCCACCTGCGCCACCTTCGCTTTCACTGTCGGAGGTAATACCATCGACATACTGTGGGCGACCACGCGCTTTCCAGTCCTGCACAACAGCATGCACTTCCTGATCGCGAACAAATGCACCGTGTACACGTACTGGCGCAGAGGTGGAGTTTGGCCCGGAATAGAGCATATCACCCATACCAAGCAGGGATTCCGCGCCGCCCTGGTCGAGGATGGTGCGCGAATCGATCTTACTCGATACAGTAAAAGCAATACGGGTCGGAATGTTCGCTTTAATCAGCCCCGTAATAACGTCTACCGACGGGCGTTGCGTTGCGAGCACCAGGTGGATCCCTGCGGCACGCGCTTTCTGTGCCAGACGAGCAATCAGTTCTTCTACTTTTTTGCCGACGGTCATCATCAGGTCGGCAAATTCGTCGACCATTACCACGATGTACGGCAGTTTCTCCAGCACCGGATGTTGGACGTCCATGCTATCACCGGGTTTCCAGTACGGATCCGGGATAGGGCGCCCCATTCGCGCAGCTTCCGCAATTTTATCGTTATAACCCGCCAGGTTACGTACACCGAGCGCGGACATCAGCTTATAGCGGCGTTCCATCTCGTTAACACTCCAGCGCAGCGCGTTGGCCGCGTCTTTCATGTCGGTGACCACTTCCGTCAGCAGATGCGGAATGCCTTCGTAAACAGAAAGCTCAAGCATTTTCGGGTCAATCATAATAAAGCGCACCTCTTCCGGCGTCGCTTTATACAGCATGCTGAGGATCATGGCATTCACACCCACCGACTTACCGGAACCGGTGGTACCGGCCACCAGCAGGTGAGGCATTTTAGCCAGGTCGGCAATCACCGGATCGCCCGCAATATCTTTACCCAGCACCACGGTTAATGGTGACGGGTTTTCGCGGAACTTAACGCAGTCCAGTACTTCTCGCAGATACACCGTCTGACGTTTCTTATTCGGCAGCTCAAGACCGACATACGGTTTGCCCGGAATAACCTCCACCACACGAACGGCCACTGTCGACAGCGAACGCGCAAGATCGCGGGAGAGGTTAGAAATTCGGGCTGCTTTAACCCCCGGCGCCAGGTTCAGTTCAAACCGGGTTATAACCGGGCCTGGCGAGTAGTTCACCACATCGGCTTTGATACGGAAATCTGCCAGACGCGCTTCAACCAGCCGTGCCATTTGCTCGAGGGCAAAGGTGTCTACCGGCTCGATTTCCGCTGGCGGCTGGGTCAGTAGATCCAGCGACGGCAACGGTGTAGTCGGTTTTTGCACCGGCCGGCTGTCGCCATTACGCATCAACAGTGGATGAATCAGGCTTTCCTGTGGCGGCGGTGAGGCCTGCTGAGGTTGCGCCGCAGCAGGTTGCTGATAATGAGGTTGCACCGGCTGTTGCGATTGCGACGCGGCCGGCTGTTGATAATGAGGATGCAACGGCTGCTGCGCGGCAGGTTGCTGATAGTGAGGCTGCACCGGCTGTTGATAAGGGTGCATCTGCTGCGGCGGTTGTTGTTGATACTGCTGCGGTTGCGCAACAGACTCATCAGATTCGGGCATTACACCCGGTGTAAACAGCGGCTCGCTCGGGCTCTCATCCACCAACGCTTTCATCGGCGAAAACGCAAAGTCTTCAGGCATAAATGCCGGCGTCGCGGTAGTCTGCTCTGCCGCATAGCGCTGCTGTTGAGAGGCAGCAAACTGACGTGCCAGTTCAGCTTCTTCAGCTTCATCTTCGCTCAAATGTGGCTGCCGGTGATATTGCGGGATGTCATGCTGATACTCATCGCCATAACGATCGTGCTGGGTAGCCGCAAACTGTCGTGCCAGCTCATCCTGTTGCAGCATATCCGCATCGTCATCCTCACCGTGACGCACTTCTTCTTCGCGGGCACGCTCTTCTGCCATCCGCTGAGACGGCAGTTTAATACCATACGAAGCCAGTTCACGGCGGGTAGGTACGCGCACGCGATTAGGGCGCGGCAGTTGCGGACCAATCCCCTCTTTCACCTGCGGGCGCGGGGCGCCGCCCGTGGCAAGGCTGAACACTGGCCCCGCAGTGGCAGCAGCAGTAGCCACATTGCCAGTGGCCTGCTGAACGCCAGCGGCAACAGGTGCGATAATATCCTGGTCGATAACCGGTGCAGACGGTTTGACTGGCTCTGCCGGTTTAGGCACCGGTGCAGCGCTCGCAGGTTCCGGGATGGGTTGATACCAGGCGGCAAGCTGCTCACGTTCACGAGCGCGTTTTTCCTCCACTTCCTCAAAATAGTAAAGCGGCGGGCGAGTCTGTTTCACTTCTTCGACAGTCGGCTCCGGTAAAGGCTCTGGCAAAGGTTCATGCACAGGGGCAGCCTGCGGCGCGTCCTGCCACGGTAAGGGATCGCTTGCCAGCGGTGCGTAGCGTTCTTCTGCGTGAGGTGTCAGCGAGGCGCCAGGCGATTCCGGCATCCAGGACGTTTCTGCCATGGGTTGCTGCCACTCTGGCGTCGCATACGGTTCAGGCTGGTAAGCTGCAGGTTCTGTATGCTGAGCATGTTGAACCGGCGCGGGTTCCTGCACAGGAACGGGTGCCTGCGCATAGGGCCACTCAACATCCTGTTGCGGCGGAATATAGGGTTCGGATGGTGCCGCATAAGCCTGTGCGGCCGTGGTTGCGGCGGCAGCGGCAACGATCGGTGCGGTGACACTGCGACCATTCAGCAGCGGATCGTACTCTTGTTCGGCTTCAGTCGCGCGATGCCCGGAAAACAGGACGTCATCCGCATCCGCGGGCACACCACGCGCACTGTACGCGATCTCTTCTTCGTCATCGTCCATCCGCTTACCGGAGAACAGTGCTTCGTCGGTTTTTCGGCCCATCGGGTTGGCGAATTTCTCAGCGATCCGTTTGCGGCGGGCCAGTGCGCCCCGCAATATACGTGCACGGCGGGACTCACGCGGCGCTGCAGAAGGTGCTTCGTCGTCCTCTTCTTCATATTCTTCATCATCAACCCAGGTATCGTCGCGTCGCGTACGATTACTGGCAAAGGTGAGAATATTCAGAATGACGCTACCGATCTTCTCGGCAATGGTGACCCAAGACCAGCCGGTGAAGAGCGTTAGCCCGGCAGCCCAGATACAAAGCAGGGCAAGCGTGCCTCCGCTACTGCGTAACAGCGGTTGCAGCGTCGTGCTAAGCAGGCTGCCAATCACGCCGCCGGAAGCAAAATACCAGATATCATCTGCATTGATGGCCGCCAGACCGCATGAGGTCAGAATAAGCGCCAGCGCGCCAATCATGCGCAGCGATACGGCAAAATAATCGATGTAATCTTCACTGGCACGGTGACGCCAGGCAAACCAACAGCCGCCGATGATGATCACCGGAATGGTATAAGCCATAACGCCAAAAATGAAAAACAGCGTATCGGCGAGCCATGCGCCAGGCTGACCGCCCAGATTGTGGATAGGCTCATGCCAGGCGGTTTGCGACCAACTGGGATCCGACGGGTTAAAGCTCAGAAGCGCCGCCATCAACCAAACGGCAAAAAGTGAAACGAGGATCAGCAACGCCTCCAGGAGTCGACGCCCGCTGCTTAATTTGGTAAGTGTGACTTCTTTGTCTTCGGTGTATTCCTGGCTCAAGACAGGCTCTCCAGGTCCTTGATGCTAAAACGGACAACAGCGCCGGGTCTCCCCGGCACTGTTGCTGTATGGATTAACAGGAGTGTAATCAAAAAACAGCGATTGTGCACCTGTTCCGTATTAGCGCGTCTTAATAACCAGACGATTGCTCTGTTTAACTTCTTCCATCACTACATATGTGCGGGTGTCGTTAACGCCTGGCAGACGCAGCAGGGTTTCCCCTAAAAGTTTACGGTATGCAGACATATCCGGCACACGCGTTTTTAACAGGTAGTCAAAATCGCCTGAAACCAGATGACACTCTTGAATTTCTTCAAGTTTTTGCACTGCGGCGTTAAATTGTTCAAACACATCCGGCGCGCCACGATTCAGAGTAATCTCAACAAAAACCAGAAGTGACGCATCCAGATAATGCGGGTTCAGCAGCGCTGTATAGCCCTGAATAAACCCTTGTCTTTCCAGCCTGCGCACACGCTCGAGGCACGGCGTCGGGGAAAGTCCCACTCGTTTAGAAAGCTCGACGTTGGAAATACGCCCATCTTTTTGCAATTCGTTCAGAATATTACGATCGATGCGGTCGAGGTCTTTACCAGGGCGCTTCTTACTATCTACCATTATTATTGTCTCTCTGTATTCCTTCCCTACTCCTGTCTTGACCCTGTGCACTTCACTGTTCAGAGTCTTTGCCCGTCGCGGTACGTCCGCGTGTTTTTAAAATGGCACGGCGCGTAATCCCAGGGGCTATATTAAGAAGACCGTTGCCCGACGGCAGCTATCGATATCACGAATGGCGTCTGTCCACGCCATGCGTAGATTTCACTAGCCCGGTAAAAATGGCATTTACATGCATGAATTAGGGTCACGCGCGAAACACTGCTTTTTTTCTTCCTCAGATGTTTTCGCAAATGCGCAGGGGATTGTCAAAGCAAAACATCTTTTTTTAGTACAACGTGCCAGATATTCATCACCGCCCTTCTCTATTCCTCATTTTATCACCTTATAACTCACCATTTTTCAGTAGAATTTGTTATGTCTCACGTCGATATGAAACCCAGCCATCGGCTATTTCTATTACACATATCGTTAACAAAATCGCCGCACCCTTTTTTTACGCCGTCAAATTCCCTACAATCCAGCCCAATGTCTGCCAAACAATAATGAGGATTTCATGGGTACGGCCAAACACAGTAAGCTGCTTATCCTTGGTTCAGGCCCTGCCGGTTATACCGCTGCGGTCTATGCTGCGCGTGCAAACCTGCAGCCCGTTTTGATTACCGGTATGGAAAAAGGCGGCCAGCTCACCACCACAACTGAAGTGGAAAACTGGCCGGGCGACCCGCATGATCTGACCGGTCCGCTGCTGATGGAGCGCATGCATGAACATGCCACCAAATTTGATACCGAAATTATCTTCGATCATATCAACAGCGTTGATTTGCAGAACCGTCCATTCCGTCTGATCGGCGACAGCGGCGAATACACTTGTGACGCACTGATTATCGCTACCGGTGCTTCCGCTCGTTATCTGGGGCTGGCATCCGAAGAGGCGTACAAAGGCCGCGGTGTTTCCGCTTGCGCGACCTGCGACGGTTTCTTTTATCGCAACCAGAAAGTCGCCGTGATCGGTGGCGGCAATACCGCCGTCGAAGAGGCGCTTTATCTGGCGAATATCGCTTCTGAAGTTCACCTTATTCACCGTCGCGACACCTTCCGCGCGGAGAAAATCCTGATCAAGCGTCTGATGGATAAAGTTGAAAGCGGCAATATCGTGCTACACACCCACCGTACGCTGGAAGAAGTCACTGGCGACCAGATGGGCGTGAGTGGCTTACGCCTGCGTGATACGCAGAATGCGGACAATATTGAGACGCTGGACGTAGCGGGTTTGTTTGTCGCCATCGGTCACAGCCCGAACACATCCATTTTCGAAGGCCAACTGGCGCTGGAAAATGGCTACATTAAAGTGCAATCCGGTATTCACGGCAACGCAACCCAAACCAGTATTCCGGGTGTTTTCGCAGCAGGCGACGTGATGGATCATATTTATCGTCAGGCGATAACATCAGCAGGTACAGGCTGTATGGCAGCGCTGGATGCGGAGCGTTATCTCGACGGACTGGCTGAAAGTAAATAATCTTTACAAGTCAGTAACAAAGGTAAAAAAGGCGACTATAAGTCGCCTTTATTTTTGCCCCGATGTAACATTGCGCAGGCTAAAAATTCGATAACTTCACCTGCAAAGCGCGCAATGAATAAAACCCGTCAACAAGAACTTACTCGCTGGTTAAAACAGCAAAGCATTATTTCCCGTCGCTGGCTGACTGCATCTCGCCTGCTTGGCGTTGTCAGCGGCGTGTTGATTGTGGCGCAGGCATGGATCCTCGCGCGGATTCTCAATCATATGATTATGGAAAACATCCCGCGCGAAGCGCTGCTGCTGCCTTTCATTCTCCTGGTTCTGGTCTTTATTCTACGCAGTTGGGTGGTATGGCTGCGTGAGCGCGTTGGCTTTCATGCGGGTGCGCATATCCGCTTTGAGATCCGTCGCCGCGTGCTTGATCGCTTACAGCAGGCCGGGCCGGCGTGGATTCAGGGTAAACCTGCGGGCAGTTGGGCAACACTGATCCTCGAACAAATCGACGATATGCATGACTTCTACGCACGTTACTTACCCCAAATGGCGCTGGCTGCCAGCGTACCGCTGCTGATCGTGATCACCCTGTTTCCCATCAACTGGGCAGCCGCGCTGATATTGCTTGCCACCGCACCGTTGATCCCGTTGTTCATGGCTATGGTCGGGATGGGCGCGGCGGATGCTAATCGCCGCAATTTTAAAGCGCTGGCACGATTGAGTGGTCATTTTCTTGACCGGCTGCGCGGTATGGAAACACTGCGTATTTTTGGCCGCGGCGCGGCAGAAACCGATAACATTCGTCGTGCTTCGCAGGATTTCCGTAGCCGCACGATGGAAGTACTGCGCCTCGCATTTTTATCATCCGGTGTGCTGGAATTTTTCACCTCACTCTCTATTGCCGTCGTCGCCGTCTATTTCGGTTTTTCCTATCTTGGGGAACTCGATTTTGGCCACTATGGCACAGGCGTTACGCTATTTGCCGGTTTTCTGGCACTGGTTCTGGCACCGGAATTTTTCCAGCCGCTGCGCGATTTGGGCACCTTTTACCATGCGAAAGCACAAGCTATTGGCGCGGCCGACAGCCTGAAAACGTTTATGGAAGCACCACTGGCCCATCCGCAACGCGGCGATATCACGCTGAAAAGCGATGAGCCAATTATGCTCACCGCTTGCGATCTGGTGCTGAAATCGCCCGAAGGCGCCGTGCTTGCCGGGCCGCTGAATTTTACCCTGCCTGCCGGGCAGCGGATCGTACTGGTCGGTCGCAGCGGCTCCGGGAAAAGTTCGCTTATCAATGTGCTTTCCGGTTTCCTGCCTTATGAAGGTTCACTGCGCGTCAATGGCATAGAGTTGCGGGATCTCGACCCCGATGCCTGGCGCGAAGCCATTAGTTGGGTTGGGCAAAACCCGCAATTGCCAGCGACCACGTTGCGCGAAAACGTGCTGCTTTCCCGCCCTGATACCAGCGAGGATGAATTGCAATCGGCGCTGGATAAAGCCTGGGTGAGTGAATTTCTGCCGCTGTTGCCGGAAGGTCTGGAAACGCAGCCTGGCGATCAGGCCGTGCGGCTTTCCGTCGGTCAGGCTCAGCGCGTCGCCGTTGCGCGTGCTCTGCTGGCACCCTGCAAATTGTTGCTGCTGGATGAGCCGTCCGCCAGCCTTGACAGCCACAGTGAGCAACGCGTCATGCAGGCACTGAACGATGCGTCCCGCCAGCAGACGACACTGATGGTGACTCATCAACTGGAAAATCTGAGCGAATGGGATGCTATCTGGGTGATGCAGGACGGGCAAATCATTGAACAAGGCCGTTATGGCGCCCTTGCCACCGCGCAGGGGGCGTTTGCTGACCTTCTTGCCCATCGACAGGAGGAGATCTAAATGCACGCATTATTGCCTTATCTCGCACTCTATAAGCGCCACAAATGGCTGCTGATGTTGGGTGTGATCCTCGCCATTATCACCCTGTTGGCCAGCATTGGTCTGTTGACACTCTCCGGCTGGTTCCTCTCCGCTTCCGCCGTAGCGGGCGTCGCCGGGCTCTACAGTTTTAACTATATGCTGCCTGCCGCTGGCGTGCGTGGCGCGGCCATTACCCGCACTGCCGGACGCTATTTCGAGCGACTGGTCAGCCACGATGCGACCTTCCGCGTACTGGAACACTTGCGCGTGACGACTTTCAGCAAGCTATTGCCGCTCTCCCCTGCCGGTTTAGCCCGTTTTCGCCAGGGCGATCTGCTAAACCGCGTAGTGGCGGATGTCGATACCCTCGACCACCTTTATTTGCGCGTGATTTCACCGCTCGTGGGCGCGCTGATGGTGATCATCGTGGTCATGGTGGGTCTGAGTATGTTGGATGTCTCGCTGGCTCTGTTGCTGGGCGGGATTATGCTGGCCACGCTGTTTATCCTGCCACCGCTGTTTTACCGCGCGGGTAAACCTGCGGGCGAAAACCTGACGTTGTTGCGCAGCGAGTACCGCCAGCAACTCACGCACTGGCTGCAAGGCCAGGCTGAACTGACGATTTTCGGTGCCAGCCAGCGTTACCGACAGGCGTTGGAAAACACAGAATTAAGCTGGCATGACGCTCAGCGTCGCCAGTCCGATCTGACGGCCGCCTCGCAGGCATTAATGTTGTTAATTAGCGGCGGTGCCGTGATCGCCATGCTGTGGTTTGCCTCTGGCGACGTGGGTGGTAACACGCAGCCAGGTGCATTGATTGCGTTATTTGTTTTCTGTGCGCTGGCAGCTTTTGAAGCGCTGGCGCCCGTCACGGGCGCATTCCAGCATCTCGGGCAGGTCATTGCCTCTGCGACACGCATTACACAACTCACCGAATGCCAGCCGGAAGTGACCTTTCCGTCGGGCAATAGCGCTGTGCCAACTCACGTTGCCGTCGATTTCGATGCACTGTCGTTCAGCTATCCAGGCCAGCCGCAACGCGTACTGGAGGCCATATCGCTCTCCGTCGCCGCAGGTGAACATGTTGCCATTTTGGGGCGCACCGGCTGCGGTAAGTCCACACTGTTGCAACTGCTGACGCGAGCATGGGATGCGCAGCAGGGCGAGATCCGTTTGAATGATCAGCCAATCGGTCATTTTTCGGAACCTGACTTACGCAATCTCATCAGTATGGTACCGCAGCGTGTGCACCTGTTTAGCGCCACCCTGCGTGATAATTTACTGCTGGCTGCGCCAGAGGCCAGCGATGAGGCATTGAGTGCTATGCTGGCCCGCGTTGGGTTGGAAAAACTTCTCGACGACAGCGGCCTGAACGCCTGGCTGGGCGAAGGTGGCCGCCAATTATCCGGCGGCGAACTGCGCCGTCTGGCGATTGCCCGTGCGCTCCTGCACGACGCGCCACTCGTTCTGTTGGATGAACCGACAGAGGGTCTGGATGCCTCTACTGAAAGTCAGATTCTTGAATTACTTGCAGAAGTAATGAAGGGAAAAACGCTGCTGATGGTCACGCACCGTCTGCGCGGCCTGGCACGTTGCGATCGGATAATTGTGATGGACAACGGGCAAATAATTGAGCAAGGTAATCACGCAGCGTTAATGGCGAAACAGGGGCGTTATTACCAGTTTAAGCAGCGTCTGTAAGTGAATATTCGTCATTTTGCCGTTCCCGTGGCGGTAACGCTAAAGTGAAACGACCAAAATGACGATATTAAGAAGGGTCCCTGGTCGCGTTGTGGAGCAGAGTTGTCATGCGTCTGGTTCAGCTATCTCGTCATTCTATCGCCTTCCCTTCGCCTGAGGCAGCACTGCGTGAACCCAACGGCTTGCTGGCACTGGGTGGAGATTTGAGTCCGGCGCGTCTGTTGATGGCCTATCAGCGCGGTATCTTCCCCTGGTTTTCGCCGGGCGACCCTATCCTGTGGTGGTCGCCGGATCCGCGCGCGGTACTGTGGCCGGACGCCTTCCATCTCAGCCGCAGCATGAAACGTTTTCATAAAACTTCCCCTTATCGCGTCACGGTAAATCATGCTTTTGGTCAGGTCATTGATGGATGCTCGCAGGATCGCGATGAAGGAACATGGATCACGCCGGATGTGGTGATGGCTTACCACCGTCTGCATGAACTGGGGCATGCGCACTCCATTGAAGTCTGGGAAAATGAGCAACTGGTTGGCGGCATGTATGGCGTAGCGCAGGGGACGCTATTCTGTGGCGAATCCATGTTCAGTCGCCGTGAAAACGCCTCTAAAACGGCGCTGTTGGTGTTCAGCCAGGCGTTCTTGCATTGTGGTGGTCAGCTCATTGACTGCCAGGTGTTGAACAGCCACACCGCCTCGCTGGGTGCGGTTGAAATTCCCCGCCGGGATTATCTCTTGTATGTCGCCGGAATGCGCAAAAAAGCGCTGCCGTCCCATTTTTGGGTGCCCAGAACGCTGTTTTCATCTCTCTGAAGAATGTTTTCGGCACATTTTTTATCAGGGTGTTATAATGGACGCTCAGCGTTGCTTTTGCCTGTTGCCCCGCCTCACCCGGGAGTTGTTCGTATCAGGGATGCCCTTCGTTATATTTCACCGCTCCCCTTATCGACTGCGCTTTTAACGCGTCGTGATGTGTGGCGTGAGGGTAATATGCAAAAGTCGTTTTGCTGTGTTTTATCAGCACAAATCTTTACTTAACAGACGAACTTCGGCATTATCTTGCCGATTCAAAAATTATGGTAGTGATACCCCCGAGGATTAGATGGCCAAAGAAGACAATATTGAGATGCAGGGTACCGTTCTGGAAACGTTACCTAATACGATGTTCCGCGTAGAACTGGAAAACGGCCATGTGGTCACTGCGCATATCTCCGGAAAAATGCGTAAAAACTACATCCGTATTCTGACGGGCGATAAAGTGACTGTGGAACTGACCCCGTACGACCTGAGCAAAGGCCGCATTGTCTTCCGTAGCCGCTAAGATCTTCCGCTGGCACCGCTGAGTGCACCTCTTTTTAAGGCCGGGTTATCCCGGCCTTTTTATTTGCGCCTTATTCATCCCCTCTGCGATTAAACTTTAAACACCTCTGCCAATTGTCTATACTAAGTGCTGACAAATGTCTGCATTCAGGAGGGATCATGAGAACCTGGAGCCCGGATCAAAAACCGGCTGAAAATGCACTCTGGCGTTTTGCGGGTTTTCCCGCTAACAGGGGCATAAAATTAGTCCAAATGCTAAATGAAGGTTTACCTGTCAGCATTCTCGATAATATTCATCAATGGACGGAAATGTCGCGATCGGACATTTTGCGGGTCACGGGTATTAACGAACGCAATGTTGCGCGGCGAAAAAGCGCAGGCCGCACCCTGACACCCGATGAGAGTGAGCGTATAGCCCGGCTGGTCAGAGTCGTAGATGCAGCAGTGCATTTTTTTGGCGATAAAAAAATGGCGTACAGCTGGCTACAAACGCCGGTGCGTGCGTTGGGGGACGTCGCCCCAATTTCGTTGATAGCAACCGAAAGTGGCGCACTGGAAGTGACCGATCTGATCGGCCGACTGGAACATGGGGTGTTTGCGTGATGTTCTACCGTCTGGTTACCCGCCGCTACGCCAGCGAAGCCTGGACCGGTAGCGGCGCAAACCTTTACGGCGGTCGATGGAACCATAAAGGCCATCCGGCGGTGTATGTCGCCTCTTCAATTTCACTGGCTGCACTTGAGATGCTGGTGCACATCCATAGCGACAGTATGTTGCGTCAGTATGGGCTGTTCAGCATAGAGATCCCGGACAAGGACATTGAGTTTCTGGACACGCAATGGCTGCCGGCGGACTGGCAGGAATACCCCGCTCCGCTCTCTACAATGGATCTGGGCACCGCCTGGCTGGAAGCCAACAGCAGTGTGGCGTTGGTCGTGCCTTCCTGCGTGGTTCCACTGGAAAACAATGCCGTTTTAAATCCGCATCACCCAGGCTTCAGTACCCTGCTGAAAACAGTGAAAGAACACCCTTTTGTTTTCGATCCGCGTCTGGCATCCTCCTGACGCATCAAATTTATGCTGAAACCGTAAATAACGGGCGTAAAAAAACCGGGCCTCTCAGAGCCCGGTTTTTACATTAACGTCAGAGATTAATGCGCAGCTTCCGGTTTGTGCTTCTGCGCACTCTGGAAGTCATACTCCAGTTCATTCTTCTCTTTATTCAGCGTCACGGTCACCTGCCCGCCATCTACCAACGAGCCAAACAGCAGCTCGTTAGCCAACGGTTTCTTCAGGTTATCCTGAATAACACGCGCCATCGGGCGTGCACCCATTGCGCGGTCATAGCCTTTATCGGCCAGCCAGTCGCGTGCTTCCTGACTGACTTCCAGCGACACACCTTTCTGATCCAGTTGCACCTGGAGTTCGACAATAAACTTGTCGACCACCTGATGGATAACCGTCGTCGACAAATGATCGAACCAGATAATGTTGTCCAGACGGTTGCGGAACTCCGGCGTAAAGATCTTTTTGATCTCTTCCATCGCATCGGTACTGTTATCCTGGTGGATAAGGCCAATGGATTTACGCTCAGTTTCCCGTACCCCGGCGTTTGTGGTCATCACCAGCACCACGTTGCGGAAGTCCGCTTTACGCCCGTTATTATCCGTTAGCGTGCCGTTGTCCATCACCTGTAACAGCAGGTTGAAGACATCCGGGTGCGCTTTTTCGATTTCATCAAGCAGCAACACCGCATGCGGATGCTTGATCACTGCGTCGGTCAACAGACCGCCCTGATCAAACCCAACATAGCCAGGAGGCGCACCGATCAAACGGCTGACGGTGTGACGTTCCATATATTCGGACATATCAAAACGCAGCAGCTCAATGCCAAGCGCTTTCGACAGCTGGACCGTCACCTCGGTTTTACCCACCCCTGTGGGGCCAGCAAACAGGAAGGAGCCGACCGGTTTATGGTCCTGACCCAGCCCTGCACGGCTCATCTTGATGGCTTCGGTTAAGGCCTCAATGGCTTTATCCTGTCCAAACACCAGCATTTTGAGGCGATCGCCGAGATTTTTCAGCGTGTCACGATCGCTCTGAGAAACACTCTTCTCAGGGATACGCGCAATACGGGCCACAACCGATTCGATATCCGCCACATTGACGGTTTTCTTGCGTTTGCTGACCGGCATCAGGCGCGCACGCGCCCCTGCTTCGTCAATCACATCTATCGCTTTATCCGGCAGATGGCGATCATTAATGTACTTCACCGCCAGCTCCACGGCTGCACGTACCGCTTTAGCGGTGTAACGTACATCGTGGTGTGCTTCGTATTTGGGTTTCAGGCCATTGATAATCTGCACCGTTTCTTCTACAGATGGCTCAGTGATATCAATTTTCTGGAAACGACGCGCCAGCGCACGATCTTTTTCGAAAATGTTGCTGAACTCCTGATAGGTAGTTGAACCCATCACGCGGATTTTACCGCTGGAGAGCAGCGGCTTGATCAGGTTCGCGGCATCCACCTGCCCACCGGACGCAGCGCCCGCACCGATGATGGTGTGGATCTCGTCGATAAACAGAATGCTGTTATTGTCCTGCTCAAGCTGTTTCAGCAGCGCTTTAAAACGTTTTTCGAAATCACCACGGTATTTGGTACCTGCCAGCAGTGACCCGATATCCAGTGAGTAAATGGTGCAGTCGGCCATCACTTCCGGCACATCACCCTGCACGATACGCCACGCCAGACCTTCGGCAATAGCGGTTTTACCCACACCGGACTCGCCCACCAGCAAGGGGTTATTTTTACGCCGGCGACAGAGCACCTGAATAGCGCGCTCCAGCTCTTTGCCACGGCCAATCAGCGGATCGATACCGCCCACGCGAGCAAGCTGATTGAGATTGGTGGTGAAGTTTTCCATACGTTCCTCCCCGCCTGCCTGCTCTTCGCTGCTCGCCTGGCTGCTGCTACTGCTGCTGCCTGCGTCAGATGATGGGCCCGGCTCGTCTTTACGCGTGCCGTGCGAAATAAAGTTCACCACATCAAGGCGGCTCACTTCATGTTTGCGCAACAGGTAAGCCGCCTGGGACTCCTGCTCGCTAAAGATGGCGACCAGCACGTTAGCACCAGACACTTCGCTGCGGCCGGAAGACTGAACGTGAAACACCGCGCGCTGAAGAACACGCTGGAAGCTGAGCGTCGGTTGTGTATCGCGCTCCTCTTCGCTCATGGGCAGAACGGGTGTGGTTTGTTCGATGAAGGCTTCGAGTTCCTGCCGCAGCGCCACCAAATCCACGGAACACGCTTCCAGCGCTTCACGGGCCGATGGGTTACTGAGCAGAGCCAGTAACAAGTGCTCGACGGTCATAAACTCATGTCGGTGCTCGCGCGCTCTGGCGAAAGCCATATTTAAACTGAGTTCCAGTTCTTGATTGAGCATAGGCACCTCCCCCAAGTTTTATTGCCTGAAATCAGGCTCTTTCCAGCGTACACAACAACGGATGTTCGTTCTCCCTGGCATACTTGTTCACCATGGCGACTTTCGTCTCCGCGACCTCTGCAGTAAAGACACCGCAAATGGCCTTCCCGTGATAGTGAACCGTGAGCATCAGTTGCGTTGCACGTTCTACATCATAAGAAAAGAACTTTTGTAGCACGTCAATAACAAATTCCATCGGCGTGTAATCATCGTTCATTAACATTACTTTATACATGGATGGCGGACTCAGCGCGTCGCGCAGTTTCTCTTCCGCCAATTGTTCGAAATCCAGCCAGCTATTGCTTTTACCCATCGTTAGCTTTTCATCTTAGGTTACAGGTTCCGGCGGCGTTTAATCGGCCGATTACATGAGTCTAGATGCATTTTCAATCTACATCAGTTGTCAGATAACTATCATCTATCGTTGCCATCCGCGACGGCTGTCACATTCTTCCTTCATACCGTTAACTGCTTCAAAATTTTGATGCGTCGCCTCCCAGAACCCCAGCCAAACGCTTGACGCGTTATTCGATTTCTCTAAATTGTACTCTCGAGAGTTGGCGAGGTTTTGAACAGCCCCCACACTCTGCCACCGGTTCATTCCATCTTACTTAAATAAGATTTACGAAGGATGTCGAAGCATGGAAACGGGTACTGTTAAGTGGTTCAACAATGCCAAAGGGTTCGGTTTTATCTGCCCTGAAGGCGGCGGCGAAGATATCTTCGCACATTACTCCACCATTCAAATGGATGGTTACAGAACGCTAAAAGCCGGGCAAACTGTCCGGTTTGATGTACACCAGGGCCCTAAAGGCAATCATGCCAGTCTCATCGTGCCCGTCGAAGTAGAGGCTATGGCCTGACGCTTCTTAATTAATTGTGTACATGCCCCGGATAAAATGCCAGCCCAATCGGCTGGCATTTTTATTACTCGCGTGCCAGCGCGTCCACCGGATCCAGTCGCGCCGCATTGCGCGCCGGCAACCAGCCAAACAATACGCCGGTAAAGGTTGAACACAAAAATGCGGTAAACAGGGCCACGGGAGAAAAACCAATTTCCCAGCCGGGCAAAAAAAGCTGCAAGGTAAATGCGATCAGCATCGACAGAACGACGCCCAGCGCACCGCCAACCAGGCACACAAACACCGCTTCGATAAGAAACTGCGACAATACATCGCCCGCACGGGCGCCCACCGCCATACGAATGCCAATTTCACGCGTACGCTCAGTCACGGACACCAGCATGATGTTCATTACGCCAATCCCGCCGACCAGCAGCGAAATCACCGCCACCAGGGTCAGGAACAATTGAAGAGTACGTGTGGTCTTTTCTGCTGTTTTCAAGACGCCGTCCATGTTCCAGACGAAGAAATCCTTCTTACCGTGGCGTAAATTAAGCAGCCGGGTAAGCTGCTGCTCGGCCTGTTCGCTGCTGTAACCGTCATTCACCCGCACGGTGATCGAATTCAACCAGGACTGCCCCATAATGCGCCCGGCGATGGTGCTATAGGGTAACCAGACGCGCAGGATTTTACTGCTGCCGAACATCGACTGTTTCTCTTCCGCCACGCCAATGACCGTGGCGGGCATATTGCCGACAAGAATGACTTCTCCCACCACTGATGCTTTATTAGGAAATAACTGACGCCGGGTATTGCTGTCGAGCACCACCACCTGCGCACGTCCTTTCAACTGTTCATCATTGAAGGAAGCCCCTTCACTGAAGGTCATGCCGTAGACGTTAAAATATTGCCCGCTCACCCCATTAGCACTGGCGGCAACATCAATGTTGTTCGAGCGTAACCGCAGATTTTGCGAGACAGAAGGTGTCGCTGAACGCACCCAGGGCTGTTTCTGAATGGCCACCAGATCGTCATATTTTAACGCCTGCCGATATTGTGGATCGTCATCGCCAAAATCCTTGCCCGGGTAGACATCAATAGTGTTGGTGCCAATCGAACGGATATCCGCCAGCACCAGTTGTTTGGCGGCATCGCCCACCACCACAATCGATACCACCGACGCGATGCCGATAATAATACCGAGCATGGTGAGAAGCGTGCGCATCTTGTTGGCCGCCATCGCCCGCCAGGCCATGGTCAGTGCCTCATTAAAACGGCTGACAAACTGACGCCAGCCGCCTGCCCACATCACACCAGCCTCCGGATACGCTGGCGTTGCAGCTTTCTCCCTCGCGGGGGGATTACTGATAAGCTCACCGTCGCGGATTTCAATCACCCGCTCCGCCTGTGCGGCAACCTGAGGATCGTGGGTCACGATTATCACCGTATGGCCGCGATCGCGGAGCTGGTGCAAAATCGCCATCACCTCGTCGCCTGAGTGGCTATCCAGCGCGCCGGTTGGCTCATCGGCAAGGATGACCTGCCCGCCATTCATCAACGCGCGGGCAATACTCACACGCTGTTGTTGGCCACCAGAAAGCTGCGATGGCTGATAATCGGCGCGTTCCTCCAGCCCCAGACGCGCCAGCAACTCACGGGCGCGAGCCAGCCGGGCTTTACGCTCGGTGCCCGCATACACCGCCGGAACTTCGACGTTTTGCGCCGCACTCAGGTGCGAGAGAAGATGGTAGCGCTGAAAGATAAAGCCAAAATGCTCACGACGCAGCTGCGCCAGTGCATCGCTATTCAGTGTGGAAACATCCGTACCCGCTACACGGTAGGTTCCGCTGGTGGGTTTATCCAGGCAACCGAGAATGTTCATCAGCGTTGATTTTCCGGAACCCGAAGCTCCGACAATCGCCACCATCTCCCCGGCCTGAATAGACAGGCTAATACCCTTTAACACTTCCACCTGCTCGTCACCGGACGGGTAACTGCGACGAATGCCGTTTAACTCAAGCAGCGCACTCATTGCGCCGCCCCCTGTTTCAGCTCACCGATGACCACTTCTTCACCCGCATCCAGCCCTTTAACAATCACCACTTCGGTATCGTTGCGGGCTCCGAGGGTCACTTCACGATCGCGGGTTTCGCCATTGCGTAATACTTTCACCTTATAACGATTGTCACCGACCGGATCGCCCAGCGCCGCCAGCGGGATCGTCAACACATTTTTCTGCCCCATTAGCTGAATATGAACCTGTGCGGTCATATCCAGACGCAGGATACCCTGCGGGTTCGGCACGGCAAAACGGGCGTAATAGAAGATGGCGTCATTGACCTTCTCCGGCGTTGGGAGAATATCTTTTAACACGCCTTCATAACGGGTTCCGGGATCGCCAAGCACGGTAAACCAGGCTTTTTGCCCCGGTTTCAAGTGGATCACATCCGCTTCGGATACCTGCGCCTTGACTAACATGGTGCTCATATCCGCCAGCGTCAGAATGTTCGGCGCTTGCTGCACCGCAATGACGGTCTGCCCTTGCAGGGTGGTGATTTGGGTGACCTCCCCCGCCATGGGCGCGAGAATACGGGTGTAATCAAGGTTAGTTTTGGCCGTGTCTAACGTAGCCTGGTTACGCTGGATCTGTGCGTCAATAGTGCCAATTTGCGCCTCTTTTACCGCGACATCGGTAATGGCGGTATCCAGATCCTGACGTGAGATCAAATTGCTTTTGACCAACTGTTGCTGGCGCGCCAGCGTCACTTTCGCCAGCCTCAATTCCGCCTGCGCCTGGCGACGCTGCGCACGCAACTCCATCAGGGTGGCATTCACTTCTTTAATCTGGTTTTGCGCCTGCTCAGGGTCAATAACACCCAGCAACTGATCTTTTTTTACCTTATCACCAATGCTGACCGACAAAGTTTTTAACTGACCGTTGACTTGCGCGCCCACGTCCACTTTGCGTAAGGCGTCAAGCTTGCCGGTGGCCAGCACACTTTGTTGCAGCTCGCCGGGGCGAACAATCAGCGTTTGATACTGTACGACAGGTGCATTGAGCTTGCCCCACAACCAGAACGCCGCCAGTAAAACCGCTACTGCCAGCACAATCATTCCCGTCCTGCGTTTTCCCTTCAGATTCATAAAAATTCCAGATTGTCGGACTGTGCGTTGTATAGAGACCAATGTTATCTAAACGAAACATCAACGAAACAGAATAATCTTAATTTCTCCATATTTCATTTAACCAGCGTTGAGACAGCCGCTGTTGCAATAACCTCCTCCCGTTTCTTCCGGATTTTATCATGTCTATTTTTGCTGATTTTTCTACTTCTGCGCCCCCTTTCCCCACCAGTGCCTGGCAACTTTTCCGCACATTAACTTCCGGAACACTGACGCCAGGCCTGGCCTGGAAAAACCCCGCCTATCGTCGAAAGTTTTTACTGCGCTCGCTAAGCACACCGATCAGCACGGCCAGCTATCTGACTCGCCTTGCGAGCCTGCCGCAATTGCCGCAGATGCTGCAGGTGCAGCCCGGTTTGCCCTGCCGGTTACACCGCCCGTGGTTGTCGATCAATATGTCCCGCAACGAAGCCAGTCATGCGCTGTGTTGGCACTATGAAAATATGATCCGCCTTTTACCTGCTGCGGTGGTAAACGGTTATTTAAGCAAAACCGGCACCGAGCTGGCAGTACTGAACGGCAAAGATGAACAAACTTACTCGCTGCACCTGTATGCCAACCCGATGCAGGATAAAGAGGGTGAGGCCACGCTGATGATCTGTGATGCCGGGCAAACCACGCTGGCAGAGCTGACCTTCACCTTCTGCCTGGTTGATGGGAAGCGCACGCTTTACATTGGTGGTTTGCAGGGGGCGAAGGCACACGTACCGCACGATCGGATCCAGTCTGCTACCAAGGCCTGCCATGGTTTGTTCCCCAAACGCCTGCTGGTAGAAACCGCGATGGCGCTGGGGCAGTGTCTGGACGTGCAAGCGATTCGCGCAGTCAGTAACGAAACGCACATTTACCGCAGCGTGCGCTACCGCCGGAAAAAACAGGACAAACTGCACGCCGATTACAACAGTTTCTGGGCATCGCTGGGGGCTGAAACCGACAGTCGCGGCGACTTTGTGCTGCCGCTGACCATGCCGCGCAAGCCAATGGAAGAGATCGCCAGTAAAAAACGCGCGGAATATCGTCGCCGTTACGAGTTGCTTGATAGCTTACATTTGCAGGCAACGAGCCGCTGCCAGCGCTAGTCAGCCCGGCCGCGTGCCAGCCACAACACGCGAGAAAACATTTTACGAAACAGATGCGGTACGGCGGAAACGCCCCGTCTGCCAGCCTCCATCGCCACTTCGATAGCCAAATCCGGTTTTGAAGAGCGATGGATGGCTTTGGTGATCACCCGACGCATATTCATCGGCACGTTTTCCGGCAATTGCGCCACACGATGATAGACATCCGCAAAGCCTTCCCGGTACATAAAGTGCTCCATATCCAGTGCGGGCAGCGTCGTTAAATGATCGCGGATCTGGTCATTATCGTTATCCAACAACCCGCGCACCGTGGCCGCATACTTTTTCCCGGCTTCATCGCCATCCACCAAAACATGCCATTCGATGCCCATCCGCCTGGCGAATTTAATCAGCGGTTTTAAACCGGACTGGGCAAATTCAATCACCTTTACCCCTTCGGCATCAAAATGGTGACCACACTGGCGCGCCAGTTCATTGATCACCCAGTTTTCGGTTTCGCCTTCTACCAGTAGCCAGCAGCGGGCAAACAACGAAGAAGGACGGTTTACACGGATGTGAAAAGCAATACGCCGACCATCTTCAGCGCTTAAGCCGCCCGGACCGAGACGCCAGGCCGCTACGCGGGAGGATTCGCGCACCAGCCGACACACTTGTTCTACCGGCGTCAGCGACAGTAATTCCCCCGAATTGGTCGTTGTCACCTGTTGTAATGGCAGCAAGTTCAGCAACTGCCACGCCACGGAAAGCATAATCGGATGCAGCCGTGTTTCCGGATCTTCCACCAGCAGTAAAGGCCGGGCATCACGATCGAGATGCACAGACCCCTTGGCCTGCAACAGGGTAGAGAAAAAGCCCAGCAAGATCACCCGGTACATCCGCCCGCCGGGTTTATCGATCATGCGGTTGATAATGTCCAGATAACGCCAGCTACGCTGCTCATCATGAGAGCGGCGACGCATCAGGCGCTGACGCGATGGACCGCTGCCTTGTTCAGAAAAGTAGTGTTCAAGGAGTTGCACCATGGCTGACAACCCGTGACGGATCTGCCCATCGGTCAGGTTTTGCGGGCGGGAAACCAACTCGCGACTCAAAAAATCAAGCTGGCGGGCCGTGGTTTCCATACCCGGCGCATCGGGGATACCGTCCGTGCGCAGGCGCCGCATAAAACGTGCATCGCGCAGGCGCAGCACTGGCATCAGCCGCACAAGATGGCGCGCCATCTCGTCAATATCCTCCAGCGGCAAGTGTTGCCCCTCGGCATCAAGAAAACCACGCAGCGTCATGACACTGCCATCTTCAGAGAGCTCGCCTTCGTGGCGATAAAACAGGCGGTGAAAACCGTCAGCGCCGGGAACCCAGCAGTCAGCCAGCGGGCGATAACGCCGAACGCGATGTCGGCCCGGCTCCGACTCACGAAAAGTCAGGATAATATGCAGGTGGTGCTCGCGCCCTTGCACATCGCCAGGCGGGAACCAGAAATCATCGCGCACAAAATGGTAGAGTTCGGTTTCGGGTGACAACAGCAGAGTGAGCGCATCCAGCAGACTCGACTTACCCCAGGCATTCTCGCCAATCAGCACATTCTTCTGTTCCAGCATCAGCGATAAACGATTGATGCCGCGAAACCCGACAATATCCACGCGCTCCAGAATCATGCGTCCTCCGATCTTCCCGAGCATTTCAGCATCCAGTGCTTGCAGTATAGCGGGGTAAAAAGCAGCAAATCACGCGCTAAGTACAAAATTTCATTGGTAAAAAGGTGACTTACTGGCAGAGGTGCGCATAAAGAGGAATTGTCACCCTTTACGCGCTCTCCTGGATGTTCCGGATGGGCCATCAGAATAACAGGTTGCCGATCGGCGGAGTGACTGGCCGTACGCGCTGCAGGAAAACGACGATCGCCTTTTTCTCACTGGCGCGAAGTAAGCGAAGCTAATGTGCATAATCTTGCTCGCTTTTCGCTGCTTTACTCATTTCACACCATTCGGTAGTGTGTTACCCGAGTGTTACATTTTGCAAGGATTCGGGCTGTTCATGCTTTCAGGATTGTTAATTATTCTTCTGCCGTTGATTGGCGGCTATCTTATTCCGCTGCGCCACCGCACCACCCTGCATTGGATTAATAAATTATTGAGCTGGATTGTTTATTTGATCCTGTTTTTTATGGGTATTAGCCTCGCGTTTCTGGATAACCTCAGCAGCAACCTGCTGTCTATTTTTCATTACAGTGCCGTGAGCGTAACGGTGATCCTGTTGTGTAATGCGACCGCGTTGCTGTGGCTGGAAAGATCCCTGCCCTGGCAACACCAGCATCAGCAGGAAAAGCTGCCCTCACGCATTGCCATGGCGCTGGAATCCCTGCGCCTTTGCGGCGTGGTGATGCTCGGTTTCGCCCTCGGTCTTAGCGGGCTGGCCTTTTTAGAGCACGCGACTGAAGCCAGTGAATATACATTGATTTTCCTGCTGTTTTTAGTGGGCCTTCAGCTGCGTAACAGCGGTATGACGCTGAAACAGATTGTCCTGAATCGCCGTGGCATGATTATCTCAGTGGTCGTTGTTGTCAGTTCACTGGCGGGCGGCGTGATCAACGCCTTGCTGTTAGGACTGCCAATGAAAACCGGTCTGGCAATGGCCTCCGGGTTTGGCTGGTATTCGCTATCCGGTATTTTGTTAACAGAATCCTTTGGCCCGGTCATTGGCAGCGCGGCGTTCTTTACCGATCTGGCGCGTGAACTGATCGCCATTATGTTAATCCCTGGACTTGTTCGCCGCAGTCGCTCCACAGCGCTGGGTTTGTGCGGCGCCACCTCTATGGACTTTACCTTACCCGTGCTGCAGCGTTCGGGTGGGCTGGAACTGGTGCCCGCAGCCATTGTGCATGGCTTTGCGCTCAGTCTGCTGGTGCCATTATTGATGGCCTTCTTCTCTGCCTGATACTCCTTTGGCGGTAGATCTCTGCCGCTAAACTTGCGCTAAATCAATCTCCCCTTAATTTGCACACAAAAGACCTTTTAAGCCTCCGCACGCCAGCATAATCTTAAACATGCATTTCAAATATAACTTTAACATAATATAGGTGTGACCATGTTCTGTGTGCAATGTGAACAAACCATCCGAACCCCGGCAGGAAATGGCTGTGCGTATGCGCAGGGGATGTGCGGTAAAACCGCCGAAACCTCCGACCTTCAGGATTTGCTGATTGCCGCGTTACAGGGGCTCTCCGCCTGGGCCAGCAAAGCCCGCGATTACGATCTGATCGACCATGAGGTTGATAGCTTCGCTCCGCGTGCGTTCTTCTCTACCCTGACCAATGTCAACTTCGATTCCCCGCGTATTGTGGGTTATGCCCGTGAGGCGATTGCCAAACGTGAGGCGCTGAAAGCGCTCTGCCTCGCGATCGATCCGCAGGCCAGCGTGAACAACCCGATGGCCGACCTGCAACTGGTAAGCGACGATCTGGGTGAACTGCAACGTCAGGCCACCGAATTTACCCCGAACAAAGATAAAGCCGCGATTGGCGAAAATATTCTCGGCCTGCGTCTGCTATGCCTGTATGGTCTGAAAGGTGCTGCGGCTTATATGGAACATGCCCATGTTCTCGGGCAGTACGACAATGATATCTACGCGCGTTACCACAAAATTATGGCATGGCTGGGAACCTGGCCTGCCGATATGAACGCGCTGCTGGAATGTTCAATGGAAATTGGCCAGATGAACTTCAGCGTGATGAGTATTCTCGACGCGGGTGAAACCAGCATGTATGGTCACCCGACGCCAACCCAGGTGAATGTTAAAGCGGTTGCCGGTAAGTGCATTTTGATTTCCGGCCATGACCTGAAAGATCTCTACAATCTGTTGCAACAAACCGAAGGCACCGGCGTTAACGTCTATACCCATGGCGAAATGTTACCGGCGCATGGTTACCCGGAACTGCGTAAATTTAAACATCTGGTCGGTAACTACGGCAGCGGCTGGCAGAACCAGCAAGTAGAATTTGCCCGCTTCCCTGGCCCGATTGTGATGACTTCTAACTGCATTATCGATCCGACCGTTGGCGCATATGACGATCGTATCTGGACCCGCAGTATCGTCGGCTGGCCGGGCGTGAACCATCTGGAAGGTGACGATTTCGCGCCGGTGATTAATCAGGCACAGCAAATGGCAGGTTTCCCGTTCAGCGAAATCGAACATCTGATCACCGTCGGTTTTGGCCGCCAGACCCTGCTCGGCGCGGTGGATTCGTTGATCGATCTGGTAAGCCGCGAAAAACTGCGTCACGTCTTCCTGGTGGGCGGGTGTGACGGCGCGCGCGGTGAACGTAACTACTTCACAGACTTTGCCACCCAGGTGCCGGACGACTGCCTGATCCTGACACTGGCGTGCGGTAAATATCGCTTTAACAAGCTCGACTTCGGCAACATTGAAGGGCTGCCGCGCCTGATCGATGCCGGTCAGTGCAACGACGCCTACTCTGCGATTATTCTCGCAGTAACGCTGGCAGAGAAACTGGGCTGCGGCGTCAACGATCTGCCGCTGTCGCTGGTGCTCTCCTGGTTCGAACAAAAGGCAATTGTCATTTTGCTGACGTTGCTCTCACTTGGCGTCACCAACATTGTTACCGGCCCGACCGCACCTGGCTTCCTGACACCGGATCTGCTGGCGGTGCTGAACGAAAAATTCGGCCTGCGCCAGGTAACGACCGTTGAACAGGATATGCAGCAGTTGCTGAGCGCATAAGGAGTTAACGATGACCATGCCAACCCCTCAATGCCCATGGCGTATGCAGGTTCACCACATCCGGCAGGAAACGCCGGATGTCTGGACGTTGTCGCTGCTGTGCCATGATTACTACCCGTACCGTGCCGGGCAATACGCGCTGGTGAGCATTCGCAACAGCGCGGAAACGCTCCGTGCTTATACCCTTTCATCCACGCCGGGCGTGAGCGAATACATTACGCTGACCGTACGTCGTATTGATGATGGCGCAGGCTCGCAATGGCTGACACGGGAGGTGAAACGCGGCGATTATCTGTGGCTTTCTGCCGCGCAGGGGGAATTTACCTGCGACGATAAGCCAAACGATAAGCTGTTGCTGCTGGCGGCAGGGTGCGGCGTGACACCAATTATGTCCATGCGCCGGTGGCTGGCGAAAAACCGCCCGCACGCGGATGTTCAGGTCATTTTCAATGTGCGTTCGCCGGAAGATGTGATTTTTGCCGACGAATGGCGTGATTTTCCGGTCACGCTGGTGGCAGAAAACAATGCGACCACCGGCTTTGCCGCTGGCCGTCTGAGCCGTGAACTGCTTACCTGTGTGCCGGACCTGGCACAACGCACTGTCATGACCTGCGGCCCGGCGCCTTATATGGACTGGGTTGAACAAGAAGTGAAAGCGCTGGGCGTGAAATATTTCTTTAAAGAAAAATTCTTTACGCCGGTGGCAGAAGCCGCAACAAGCGGGCTGAAATTCAGCAAGCTTTCTCCGCTGAAAACGTTTTATGCCCCCGTCGGTAGCTCCCTGCTGGAGGCACTGGAAAGCAATAAAATGCCGGTGGTTGCCGCCTGCCGCGCAGGCGTTTGCGGTTGCTGTAAAACGCAGGTGATCTCCGGCGAGTATACCGTGAGCAGCACGATGACACTGACAGAACAGGAGATTGCCGACGGCTATGTGCTGGCGTGCTCCTGCCACCCACAAGGGGATTTGGTGCTGGCGTAAGGCATTGATAAAGCAAAACGCCCTTTATAATGAAGGGCGTTTTTTTATGACGTGTGATCAGCGTTAACAAAGATGTGCGGGTTCGCACTACTTCCAGGCTGGCGCCACGGAATAACGGCCTGCGCCAATAAACGCAACAACCAGTGCCCCGATAAAGAAATAAACAATACTTTCAATAGCCCACGCGCCGGTTGCATCCAGCGTCCCGGTTTTGCCTATCCCAACCAGTAACCAGGCCACCACCATGGTAAACGCCAGCACCAGCGCTGACGGGCGGGTAAACACGCCAAGAATGAGCAGGATCGGACACAGCACTTCACCCACCAGCACGCCATAAGCCACAAAGCCCGGGATCCCTTTTGCTGCCAGCATACCGGCGATGCCATCAATACCGCCGATTAACTTGTGCAGACCGTGGAATAACATTAAGCCGCCCACCAGCAAGCGCAGCAATAACTTGCCGAAATCCTCATGCGAAAACATATTATTAACTGAGTTTAACAATGATTTAACCATTTGAAATGATTCCTGTTTTCATCGACCATTGTCAGAATATTCCGAACTATAAGAAAAATAAACCCCTGTTTTATTCAGGGTCAGCGCAATCTCTCACTGTCACGCATTCATTGTCTAAGCTTGTAAGCAAGATCACAAAAAGGAGCGCGTTAAATGAAACAGACAGTGGCAGCGTATATCGCCAAAACGCTGGAACAGGCCGGCGTAAAACGAATTTGGGGCGTGACTGGAGACTCCCTTAATGGCCTGAGCGACAGTCTCAATCGCATGGGCACCATCAACTGGATGCCGACGCGCCATGAGGAAGTGGCCGCGTTTGCCGCCGGGGCAGAGGCGCAGCTTACCGGCGAACTGGCAGTGTGTGCCGGCTCCTGCGGGCCAGGCAACCTGCATCTGATCAACGGTCTGTTTGATTGCCACCGCAACCATGTTCCGGTGCTGGCTATCGCGGCGCATATTCCCTCCAGCGAAATTGGTAGCGGTTATTTTCAGGAAACCCACCCACAGGAGCTGTTTCGCGAATGCAGTCATTATTGCGAACTGGTTTCCACCCCGGAGCAGATCCCGCAGGTACTGGCGATTGCCATGCGCAAAGCGGTACTCAATAAAGGGGTGTCCGTGATTGTGCTGCCCGGCGACGTGGCGCTCAAGCCCGCCCCCGAATCTGCCAGCAGCAATTGGTACAGCGCACCGCAACCCGTCGTTACCCCTACAGAAGAAGAACTGAAAAAACTGGCGCAACTGTTGCGCTATTCGAGCAATATCGCGCTGATGTGCGGGAGTGGCTGTGCGGGCGCGCATGAGGAATTGCTGGCCTTTGCCGGCAAACTGAATGCGCCGATTGTGCACGCCATGCGCGGTAAAGAACATGTGGAGTATGACAACCCTTACGATGTGGGCATGACCGGGTTGATTGGCTTCTCGTCCGGGTTCCATACCATGATGAACGCCGACACCTTAGTGCTGCTGGGCACACAGTTCCCTTACCGCGCTTTTTACCCTACCGACGCAAAAATTATTCAGATCGACATTAATCCTGGCAGTATCGGTGCGCACAGCAAAGTCGATATGGCGCTGGTCGGTGATATCAAAGCCACGCTTGCGGCCCTGTTACCCTTGCTGGAAGCAAAAACCGATCGCCGCTTCCTGGATAAGGCGCTGTCTGACTATCGTGAGGCACGGAAAGGCCTGGACGAACTGGCCAAACCGAGCGATAAAGCGATTCACCCGCAATATCTGGCCCAGCAGATTAGTCGCTTCGCCGATGATGACGCCATTTTTACCTGTGATGTTGGCACGCCAACCGTATGGGCGGCCCGCTACCTGAAAATGAATGGCAAACGCCGCCTGCTGGGCTCGTTTAACCACGGCTCCATGGCCAATGCGATGCCGCAAGCGCTGGGTGCGCAGGCCACCCATCCCGAAAGACAAGTGGTGGCGCTGTGCGGTGATGGCGGCTTCAGTATGCTGATGGGCGATTTTCTCTCAGTGGTACAGATGAAATTGCCCCTGAAAATCATCGTCTTTAATAACAGCGTGCTGGGGTTTGTGGCTATGGAGATGAAAGCAGGCGGTTACCTGACCGATGGCACGGAACTGCACGACACCAACTTTGCCCGCATCGCCGAGGCTTGCGGTATTCCAGGCATTCGCGTGGAGTCCTCCGCCGACGTGGATGATGCGCTGCAACGGGCCTTTGCTACGGATGGCCCGGTACTGGTGGATGTTACCGTCGCGAAAGAAGAGCTGGCGATCCCGCCGCAAATCAAACTGGAGCAGGCCAAAGGCTTTAGCCTGTATATGATGCGCGCCATTATTAGCGGCCGCGGCGATGAAGTGATCGAACTGGCGAAAACCAACTGGCTCAGGTAAAAAGAGGCATGACCCATCGTAAGATAAGGAAATGCCGTGATTGATTTACGCAGTGATACCGTCACCCGCCCGGGGCGCGCCATGCTCGAACAGATGATGGCCGCGCCGGTCGGGGATGATGTGTACGGGGATGACTCGACGGTGAATGAACTGCAACGTTATGCCGCAGAACTCAGTGGCAAAGAAGCTGCCCTGTTTCTGCCGACCGGTACCCAGGCCAATCTGGTTGCCCTGCTTAGCCATTGCGAACGCGGAGAAGAGTACATTGTCGGCCAGGGCGCGCATAACTATCTCTATGAGGCGGGCGGTGCCGCAGTGCTGGGCAGTATTCAGCCGCAGCCGATTGATGCCGCCGCTGATGGTACGCTGCCGCTGGATAAAGTCGCTGCCAAAATCAAAGCCGATGATATCCATTTCGCCCGCACCAAATTACTCAGTCTGGAAAACACCCATAATGGCAAAGTGTTGCCGCGCGACTACCTGCAACAGGCATGGGAATTTACCCGTGAACGCGGGCTGGCGCTGCACGTTGACGGCGCACGTATCTTCAATGCCCTGGTAGAGTATGACTGCGCGCTAAAAGACATTGCACAATATTGTGACTCGTTCACGATTTGCCTGTCGAAAGGCCTCGGTACACCGGTCGGCTCACTGTTGCTTGGCGACAACGCCTTTATTGCCCGTGCGCTTCGCTGGCGTAAAATGACCGGCGGCGGGATGCGTCAGGCAGGTTTCCTTGCGGCAGCGGGGCTGTATGCTCTGAAACACAACGTTGCCCGTCTGAAAGACGATCATCAGAACGCCGCCTGGCTGGCCGCACAGCTGCGCGAGATCGGCGCGGATGTCATGCGCCATGACACGAATATGCTGTTTATCCGCGTGGGCGAGCCGGCGAAGGCGCTGGGCGCGTTTATGCGCGAACGCGGCGTCCTGATTAACGCCTCTTCCGTCGTGCGACTGGTAACTCATCTTGATGTGGATCGTCAGCAACTGGCAGACGTCGTTCGCCACTGGCAAGCCTTTTTACAACGTTAAGGAGCAGCATGTGGCGCAGCGGATCCTGGTGCTGGGCGCCAGCGGTTATATCGGGCAACGGCTGGTCACTGCGCTGAGTCAGCAGGGCCATCACGTGAAAGCGGTGGCGAGACGCCTGAACCGGTTACAAAAACAGTCATTGCCGGGGGTGAGTTTTCACTGTGTTGATCTCTACTGGCCACAAGAGCTGCCCGCACTGTTACAGGATGTCGATACGCTCTACTATCTGGTGCACAGCATGGGTGAACGTGGCGACTTGGTAGCACATGAGCGGCAAATTGCCCTCAATGTGCGTGATGCGCTACGGGAAACGCCGGTTAAGCAGGTGATTTACCTCAGCTCATTGCAGGCCCCGGGCGCGACAGATTCCGATCATTTACTGGCCCGACAATATACTGGCGATCTGCTGCGGGCAGCGGGTACGCCGGTCACCGAGCTGCGAGCCGGGATCATTGTTGGTGCGGGCTCGGCAGCGTTCGAAGTCATGCGTGATATGGTTTTTAACCTGCCGGTGCTGACGCCGCCGCGTTGGGTACGTTCACGTACCACGCCGATTGCGCTGGAAAATCTGCTCTATTATCTGCTGGCGTTACTTAACCACCCGGCCCCGGAACACCGCGTCTTTGAAGCTGCCGGGCCAGACGTGCTGAGTTATCAGCAACAGTTCGCCCATTTTATGGCCGTCAGTGGTGTACACCGTCCGCTGATCCCCATCCCGCTGCCGACACGGCTCATTTCCGTTTGGTTTTTGCATCTGATCACCTCGGTGCCGCCCTCCATAGCGAAAGCCCTGATCCAGGGGCTTAAGCACGATCTGCTGGCGGACGACCGCGCCCTGCGTCGCCTGATCCCTCAAACGCTGATCCCATTTGATGACGCGGTTCGGCGCACGCTGCAGGAAGAGGAAAAACTGGTCAACTCCAGCGACTGGGGCTATGACCCGCAGGCATTTTCCCGCTGGCGCCCGCAGTATGGTTATTACCCCAAACAGGCGGGTTATACGGTACAAACCCGCGCCAGCCTGAGCGCATTATGGGAAGTGGTAAACCGGATCGGCGGTAAAGAGCGTTACTTTTTTGGCAATTTACTGTGGCAGGCGCGTGCCGCGCTGGATCACCTGGCTGGCCATAAACTGCCGCGTGGCCGCCCGGATCGGGCATATTTACAGACTGGCGACGCGGTAGACAGTTGGAAAGTGATCATCGTCGAACCCGAGGAACAACTGGCGTTGTTGTTTGGCATGAAAGCGCCCGGTCTGGGAAGGCTCTGTTTTACCCTTACCGACAAAGGTGATTACCGGCTACTGGATGTCCGCGCCTGGTGGCATCCACACGGTATGCCAGGGCTGGGCTACTGGCTGGCGATGTTCCCGGCGCACCTGTTCATTTTTCGTGGGATGGCGCAAAAAATTGCCCGTCTGGCAGAACAAAATGCAGAAAAAGTCTGACGTTAACCGTTTTTCTTTCATCAATCCCATTGCATAGCGGCGTAATTCACGGAAGAATGCGCGCGATAAATGCCATTCAAACTAGTGGATTGATATGAAGGTTCTGGTCACGGGCGCCACCAGCGGTTTAGGCCGAAACGCGGTCGAATATCTCCGTCAAAAAGGTATCAGCGTCCGGGCAACTGGCCGCAACGAAGCCATGGGCAAGGTGCTGAGCAAAATGGGCGCGGAGTTTGTGCATGCAGATCTGACCGAGCTGGTCTCATCGCAGGCCAAGGTGATGCTCGCCGGAATCGACACGCTGTGGCACTGCTCCAGCTTTACTTCGCCGTGGGGCACTCAGCAAGCCTTTGATCTCGCCAATGTGCGTGCCACCCGTCGCCTGGGTGAATGGGCGGTGGCGTGGGGAGTGCGGAACTTCATTCATATCTCCTCCCCTTCACTCTATTTTGATTATCATCACCACCGGGATATTCAGGAGACGTTTCGCCCTGTTCGTTTTGCTAACGAATTCGCACGCAGCAAAGCAGCCGGAGAAGAAGTGATCGATCTGCTCGCTCAGGCCAACCCCAACACCCGCTTTACTGTTTTGCGCCCGCAAAGTCTCTTTGGCCCGCACGACAAAGTGTTTATTCCCCGTCTGGCGCAAATGATGCACCACTACCGCAGCGTATTACTGCCCCGTGGCGGCGATGCGCTGGTGGATATGACCTACTACGAAAATGCGGTACATGCGATGTGGCTGGCGAGCCAGCAACATTGCGACAACCTGCCATCCGGGCGCGCATATAACATCACCAACGGTGAACCACGCTCGCTACGCAGCATTGTGCAGAAGTTGATTGATGAGCTGAATATTCACTGCCGTATCCGTTCGGTTCCCTATGCGATGCTGGATATGGTGGCACGCAGTATGGAGCACTTCGGCGATAAGCGTTCGAAAGAGCCGGCCTTTACTCACTATGGCGTGTCGAAACTCAATTTCGACTTTACGCTGGACATCTCCCGAGCCAAAGAAGAGCTGGGTTATACGCCGATTGTCACGCTGGATGAAGGCATTGAACGCACGGCGTACTGGCTAAAAGACCACGGCACGTTGCACCGCTAAGACGGGTTAAAACGGCCCTGACTTGATTTCAGAGACGCGCTGGCCGTTTTTATCAATGTAGAACCATTGACCGCCCATCAGAGCTACGTGCTCGCCATCCTTTTGCGGCGCGCAGCCATTGCAGACCAGCGCTTTTCCCGCATTAAACTGCCAGGCATAATCGAACTGCGGTGCAATCCGGTTGCGAAACGTGTCATCCCAGTAGCCAACTTTGCCATTCTGCCGGGAGCGCACCAGCCCTTCGACAAACCAGTCCGGACCGTTATCAAAGTGAACCACTGACAGGTAATTATCCGCGGAACGCACGTAATAATCCGCATCCGGCAATTGCGCATCGCGCGTGTAATCATATAACCCGACCCACGACATACCATCCACATCGTGGCTTTTGGCGAACAGATCCGGCAAGAACACCAGTTTGCCCTCTTTTACTGCTGCGCATTTGTCGAGCTTTTCCAGTGTGTCGGTTTTTTTATTCCAGTAAGAACAACCGTACACCGGCTTCAGCGCAGCCTGCGTTGAAAAAGCCGCCATCAGGAGCATGCCGGTGATGATGCGAAACATCATGTGCGTTGACCTCGTCATTAATAAACCTGCAGCGGTTATCCCGCCTGCCCATATTTTTCCAGTAATGCTTCGGCAATCGCCACACTCTCGGCATCCGCCATCCCATTCCACAATGCAGGGCGGAAATGCATTTGAAACGCCATGATCACCCGTTTCTGTTGCTCCAGCGTCATTTGCGGTTTGACCTCATAGCCATAGCGCGCCAGTAAATCGAGCAACAAAGCGTTATCAACAGCCTGATACGGCGGACGCCCTTGCAGATAAAACGCCACGCGCTCTCGATCCGGCCAGGCCCCGATGCCCTGAACAGCAAGTGCCTGCCAGGGGAACAGTGGCCCCGGATCGTCTTTACGCTGCGGGGCAATATCCGCATGCGCTACCACGTTTTGCGGGGCAATGTTGTAGCGCGCAACAATATCTTTTACCAGTGGAATCAACGCAGTAATTTGCGCTGGCGCAAAAGGCGCGAATTGTTTTCCTTGCGGAGTGTTACGCCAGCCGCGATTCTCCAGTTCAATACCGATGGAGGTATCGTTAATCCGCGTTGCCCCTCGCCAGAAGCTGACGCCAGCATGCCAGGCAAGATCCTGCTCCGGCACAAGTTGCCAGATCCTCGGTTTTCCGCCATGGCGCGGCGGGCTGGCCGGGATCAAATAGTGCGAACTGACCTGTTTATCGGTGAGTGTGGCCAGTGATACATCAAAATCGTCTGCCGTGTAGTGAATAACCAGCACTTTTACCCGGGGGTAAGCCGCCTGTGCCTGCCGTCGGGTATCAAGCTGATAATGGGCTTTATCAATAATGCCTTTTTCGCTCGCGCATCCCACCAGCAGCCACGCCAGCAGTATGACTATCCCTCTTTTCATGGGCGCGTTTTCACCGCCGTACCACTGACGCTGACCATTAACATACTGCCGTCTTTGCCGACAGTTTCATAATCAATATCAATACCGACGACCGCATTTGCTCCCAGCGCTTTGGCCTGCTCACCCAGTTCGTGGAAGGCAATTTCCCGCGCTTTGCGCAGCTCTTTTTCATACGATCCGGCGCGCCCGCCAACGATGTCGCGGATGCCGGCAAAGAAGTCGCGAAAAATATTCGCCCCGAGAATGGCTTCCCCGGTGACCACACCGCAGTATTCAACGATTGGTTGCCCTTCGAGGGTTGGCGTTGTGGAAAATTGCATCGTCTTCTCCTTTTAGTCATCAGTGCGTTACGACACACATTATCAGATCAATACACTATTCTTGAAAGGGAGTGACATCTTAAGAGAAATAAGGAAATCATCATGCGCTATTCCGTTTTGTCTGTTGTAATGCCCTGCGCGCTGTTATTGAGCGCCTGTACCACTGTCACACCGGCATTTAAGGATATTGGTACTCGTAGCGGCCCGTGTGTTGAAGGCGGCCCCGATAGTGTCGCGCAACAATTTTACGACTACCGTATTGCCCATCCCAACAGCAACCTGGACGCGCTGCGTCCCTACCTGAGCGACTCGCTCGCTAAAACACTCGCCGATGCCAGCCGCGACACGCGTAACGCTGCATTCCTGAAAGCTGACCCGTTCTCCAGCCACAGTGTTGCGCCAACCGGGGCGGATGTCGCCAGCGCGTCGAGCATTCCGAATACCGATGCACGAAATATTCCCCTGCGCGTCACGCTGAGCCAGGGCAGCCAGCAGTGGCAAGATGAAGTGCTGATGATCCGTGAAGGCCAGTGCTGGGCAGTGGATGATGTGCGCTATATGGGCGGTAAGATCAATGCTCCATCAGGCACGCTGCGCCAGTCCCTTGCCCATCGGTGACTGTATGCAAGGTGAATAAATAATCCCCGTAAAATGTCTGGCATTCCGCGACGAATGCCGACATTTATGCCTGGTTCCCTCCCGCCCCGGTATTTTGTGCTAACTTTATGTGTGAACTTGGTTTATTTTTAAGTTTTAACGCACAAATATTGCATAACTATTCTGTCAACGTTACTATTTGCGGCCTCAATTGCTATCAGACTGCTTCGATGAGTATTAAATTAAACAGCATCAATTGCTTTTATGGCGCGCACCAGGCGCTGTTCGATATCACACTGGATTGCCCTCAGGGCGAGACCCTGGTGCTGCTCGGCCCAAGCGGTGCGGGTAAAAGTTCGCTGTTGCGCGTACTCAACCTGCTGGAAATGCCGCGTTCCGGCCAGTTAAGCATTGCCGGTAATCAGTTCGATTTTGCCAAAACCCCGTCAGATAAAGCGATCCGTGAATTGCGCCAGAATGTGGGTATGGTGTTTCAGCAATACAATCTCTGGCCGCATCTGACCGTGCAGCAAAACCTGATTGAAGCACCGTGCCGCGTGCTCGGTTTAAGCAAAGATCAGGCACTGGCGCGTGCCGAAAAGCTGCTGGAACGTTTACGCCTTACGCCCTATAGCGATCGCTATCCGCTGCATTTATCTGGCGGGCAGCAACAGCGTGTGGCGATTGCCCGTGCGCTGATGATGGAACCGCAGGTTCTGCTGTTTGATGAACCCACCGCAGCGCTCGATCCGGAAATCACCGCACAGATCGTCAGCATCATTCGTGAACTGGCAGAAACCGGGATTACTCAGGTTATTGTGACCCACGAAGTGGAAGTGGCGCGCAAGACAGCCAGCCGCGTGGTGTATATGGAAAACGGTCACATTGTTGAGCAAGGGGATGCGGGCTGCTTTGCCGCGCCGCAGACCGACGCGTTTAAATACTACCTATCTCACTGAAGAATCGGGAATAATGACAATGAAAAAAGTACTGATCGCCGCGCTACTTGCAAGCATCAGCCTTAGCGCTACCGCAGCCCAGACCATCCGCTTCGCGACCGAAGCGAGCTACCCTCCGTTTGAATCCACAGACGCCAACAACAAAATCGTCGGTTTTGACGTGGATCTGGCTAACGCGCTGTGTAAAGAGATCGACGCTACCTGTACTTTTACCAACCAGGCATTTGACAGCCTGATCCCCAGCCTGAAATTCCGTCGTTTCGACGCAGTGATGGCGGGCATGGATATCACCCCGGAGCGTGAAAAACAGGTACTGTTCACCACCCCGTACTATGACAACTCTGCGCTGTTTGTTGGCCAGCAGGGCAAGTTCACCGGCATCGACCAGCTGAAAGGCAAACGTGTTGGCGTACAAAACGGCACCACGCATCAGAAATTCATTAACGATAAGCACCCGGAAATTACCACCGTACCTTACGACAGCTATCAGAACGCCCGTCTCGACCTGCAAAACGGTCGTATTGATGCGGTATTTGGTGACACCGCCGTAGTGACCGAGTGGCTGAAAGCAGATGCCAAACTGGCTGCAGTAGGCGACAAAGTGACTGATAAAGAGTACTTCGGCACCGGTTTAGGTATCGCCGTACGTCAGGGCAACACTGAACTGCAGCAGAAATTCAACACTGCGCTGGAAAAAGTGAAGAAAGATGGGACTTACCAGACCATCTATAACAAATGGTTCCAGAAGTAATACTTAATGAACGAAATGTTTCCATTAGCGAGCGCCGCCGGGATGACCGTCGGCCTTGCCGTTTGTGCGCTGATCATCGGCCTGATTCTGGCGATGATCTTTGCCGTCTGGGAGTCCGTTAAATGGCGTCCCATTGCATGGATTGGCACGGCGTGGGTCACACTGCTGCGCGGCTTGCCTGAAATCCTGGTGGTGCTGTTTATCTATTTTGGCTCCTCACAGCTGTTACTGGTGCTTTCCGATGGTTTTTCCATCAACCTGGGTGTCGTGCGCATTCCGGTACAGGTACAGATTGAGAACTTTGATGTCAGCCCCTTCTTTTGCGGTGTGATCGCCCTGTCACTGCTGTATGCAGCCTACGCTTCGCAAACGCTGCGCGGCGCGCTGAAAGCCGTACCGGATGGGCAACGCGAATCCGGCCAGGCGCTGGGTCTGTCGAAAGCGGCGATCTTCTTCCGTCTGGTGATGCCGCAAATGTGGCGTCATGCGCTTCCAGGGCTGGGGAACCAGTGGCTGGTGTTGCTCAAAGACACCGCACTGGTGTCGCTGATCAGCGTTAACGACCTGATGCTGCAAACCAAAAGTATCGCTACCCGTACGCAGGAGCCGTTTACCTGGTACATTGTGGCGGCGGCGATTTACCTGGTGATCACCCTGCTCAGCCAGTGGATCCTTAAACGTATTGATCTGCGCGCCACGCGCTTTGAACGGAGACCGGGCTGATGCTGGAATTCTTACCCGAACTGTTCAAAGGCCTGCATACCAGTTTGACGCTGACCGTGGCATCACTGGTGGTTGCGCTGGTGCTTTCACTGGTGTTCACCATTGTGCTGACCCTGAAAACACCGGTACTGACGCTGATTGTGCGCGGTTACATTACCCTGTTTACCGGCACACCGCTGCTGGTACAGATCTTCCTGATCTACTACGGGCCGGGGCAGTTTCCGACATTGCAGAACTACCCGGTAATCTGGCATTTGCTGTCGGAGCCGTGGCTGTGCGCACTATTGGCACTGTCGCTGAACAGCGCCGCCTACACCACCCAGCTTTTTTACGGGGCGATTCGTGCTATTCCGGACGGTCAATGGCAATCCTGCCAGGCACTGGGAATGAGTAAAAAAGAGACGCTGGCGATTTTGCTGCCTTATGCGTTTAAACGTGCACTCTCCTCCTACTCCAACGAAGTGGTGCTGGTGTTTAAGAGTACTTCGCTGGCCTACACCATCACGCTGATGGAAGTGATGGGGCATGGACAGTTGCTCTACGGGCGCACCTACGATGTGATGGTATTTGGTGCGGCCGGTCTGATTTATCTGGTGGTGAATGGTCTGCTGACCCTGATGATGCGTCTGATTGAACGCAAAGCGCTGGCTTTCGAACGTCGCAACTGATTGCATAAATAATAAACACGAGGCGGGTAACGCATTTATTACCCGCCTTTTTTATTGGCCACATAAAATAGTTAAGCATTTTTGTTGCATATAAATTCAGTAGATGGCATTGTTAGCCCATGCCTCAGACACGGCAACAACAATAAGATTGACAGACAGGAGTTCCATAATGAAAAAACTGATACTGGCCGCCCTTCTCGCCACTTTCGCCGCAGGTGCCTCTGCTGCTGATAAAATTAATTTTGGCGTTTCCGCCACCTACCCGCCGTTCGAATCGATGGATGCGAACAACAAAATCGTCGGTTTTGATATCGATCTGGCCAATGCGCTGTGCAAACAGATGCAGGCAGAGTGCACGTTCACGAACCACGCCTTTGACAGCCTGATCCCGGCACTGAAATTTAAAAAATATGATGCGGTGATTTCGGGTATGGATATCACGCCGGAACGTAGTAAACAGGTTGCCTTTACCGAACCGTACTATGCCAACTCTGCGCTGGTTATTGCCAAAAAAGACGCTTTCAAGTCCTTTGAGGATCTGAAAGGTAAACGTATCGGTATGGAAAACGGCACCACACACCAGAAATACCTGCAGGATAAGCACCCGGAAGTCAAAACAGTGGCCTATGACAGCTACCAGAATGCGATTATCGACCTGAAAAATGGCCGTCTGGATGGCGTCTTCGGCGATACGGCAGTAGTAAATGAGTGGCTGAAAACCAACCCACAACTGGGGGTTGCTACGCCAAAAGTGACCGACGCGCAATACTTTGGTACCGGCCTTGGCATTGCGGTACGTCCGGACAATAAAGCCCTGCTGGAAAAACTGAACGCCGCATTGAAAGCCATTAAAGCCGACGGCACGTATCAGAAAATCAGCGACCAGTGGTTCCCGCAGTAATCTGCACATAACCCGATGAGCTTCGACTCATCGGGTTTATTTCCTCACCTTCCTTCACCGCCGCGCCCCGGACGTCACTGACGGAACCTGAACACGCTCCATCGCAACAGGCACGTTTTTATACGCCGGAATACCGCTTTTGGTGTCGTGGCTGTCGAGGGGGACCAGAACATTTGCTTCCGGGTAATATGCGCCCACCGACCCCGGTGCCATATCCAGCACCACAATGGTCAGGTTTTCCATCCGCCGCGACGTCGGGTTGCCCTGCGGATCGAGTGCAACCACATTCACCTGATCACCCACACGTAGCTCACGCTTCTCGGCTTCATCGGCATTAATAAACAGCACGTCGCGACGCCCGGTCACCCCGCGATAGCGATCGTTAAGCCCGTACAACGTAGTGTTGTATTGATCGTGGCTGCGCAGTGTGGTCAGCACCAAATCGTGGCATTTCAGCGATCGCGGATCTTCGTTTATTCCCTGCATCACTTTAAATTCAGCCCGGCCCGAAGGCGTATTCCACACCCGGACGGATGCAGCGTTAGGCAGACGGAACCCGCCAGGTGTTTTTACCCGTTCGTTGTACTGGTGAAAATCGGGAAAGACCGCTTCTATCGCATCGCGAATATTATTGTAGTCGCGCACCATTTTGTCCCAATCGACCACGGTATCCGGCAGGGTTGCTTTAGCCAGAGCTGCAACCAGTGCCGGTTCAGATTTCAGGTGCGGCGAGGCGGGGGTCAGCGTACCGCGCGAGGCATGTACCATCGACATCGAGTCCTCCACCGTCACGCTCTGCGCCCCCGATTGCTGCATATCGGTTTCTGTGCGACCTAATACCGGTAGCAGATAATTGTGTTTCCCCAGCAGTAAATGCGAACGGTTGAGCTTGGTGGCCATATGCACCACCAGATCAAGCTTACGCATCGCCGGAAAGGTGGTTTGCGGATCGGAAATCGCTTCTGCCAGGTTACCCCCCAGACACAACAAAGCGTTGACTTTACCGTCGCGCATCGTCTGGATTGCCGCCACCGCACCGTGACCATGCTCACGTGGTGGCGTAAAACCGAATACATTTTCAATGCGATCCAGCAGTGCCGGAGCGGGAATTTCAGTAATGCCAACCGTGCGATCGCCCTGAACATTCGAGTGACCGCGCAGCGGGCAAATGCCTGCGCCTTGCTTGCCAATGTTGCCGCGCAGCAGCAATAAGTTAGCAATTTGCTGCACGTTTTGCGTGCCATACTGGTGCTGCGTGATGCCCATTCCATAACAAATAATGGTGCGCTCTGCATCGGCATAAAGTCGGGCAATATTCTGAATTTCTTTGCGATCCATGCCGGAGAGCTTAAGAATATGATCCCAGTCAGTGGCGTCGAGATCCGCTTTCAGCGCCTCGAACCCCTGTGTATGTTCGCGAATGAATGCCTCGTCAATCACGCCGGCGTCGCCTTTTGCCTGCGCCTCTTCGTGCATCGACAACAGGATTTTCATCACCCCTTTGAGCATCGCGGCGTCGCCGCCAACCCGCACTTTATAATAGGTGGAGGCCAGTTTGGTAGAGCCTAACGCCAGCATCTCAATGGGGCTTTGCGGCGAGGTAAAACGTTCAAGCCCCCTTTCCCGCAACGGGTTGATAGCAACGATGGTGGCACCGCGTTTGGCAACTTCCCGCAAAGTACCGAGCATACGCGGGTGGTTCGTGCCGGGATTATGCCCAATGCACAGCACCAGGTCACAATGGTCAAAATCGTCCAGTTCCACCGTCCCCTTACCCACACCGATTGACTCCGGTAACCCCACGCTGGTCGGTTCATGGCACATATTCGAGCAATCCGGGAAGTTATTTGTTCCATACTCACGCGCAAACAGTTGCCAGAGGAATGCCGCCTCATTGGAGGCCCGTCCAGAGGTATAAAACTCCACACTATTAGGGTCCTGATAACCTTGCAGATGTTCGCCGATCTCTTGCAGAGCGGTGTCCCAGTCAACGGGTTGATAGGTATCGCTGGCCGGGTCGTACTTCATCGGGTGCGTTAAACGCCCTTCGCCTTCCAGTTCGAAAGCATTCCGCTGCCACAGCTCACTGACGGTGTGAGCAGCAAAGAATTCAGGCGTGGTGCGTTTGCTGGTTGCTTCCCATGACACCGCTTTCGCGCCGTTCTCACAAAATTCAAACGAGGAGGTATGCTGTGGATCGGGCCATGCGCAGCCTGGGCAATCAAACCCTTGCGGCTGGTTAACTTTGAAAAGTGCAATCACGTCCTGTTTGACTGACATTTGGCCGCGGAGTGCGTCCGCCACCGCTTTGAGCGCGCCCCAGCCACCTGCTGAACCGCCGTATGGCGCGATACCAATCGTTGATCGTTTTTGCTCTTTCATTCTGCCCCACATTATCAGTTGACCTGCTAATGCTTAAGCCTGGTATAAAAACCAAAAATTGCGGCAGACAGCGAGAATATAATCTCGCGCAAGCGTAAATAAGCGGCAGAATGCGCGATTTAAAGCAGCCACACCCGGGTAGCGTGGCTGTGGGAGGTGTTGAATCAATCGGCGGCGCCAACCAGGCGGTCAATCACCGGGTTGATTTTGTAGTCTGTTCCGCGCCATTTCATCAGTGACAATCCACCGCCGGCGCGTAAATGGAACTCTGCCGAGGCAATCATCACGCCATCACGATTGATGGTAAATTCGGCAGAGGAGAGATACGGCACCACATCCCAGGTACGACGCGCCGTATAGTTCATGATATAGGGGCAATTATCCGGACGGTTGCCGCTGAACACCACCGACTGGATATGGTTGTACGTCAGCCGTTGCTGCACAACAGGCAACAGATCGCTGACTTTTACCGCATCATTTTTTTGAATACAAATCCGGTTAATGGCTTCTGTTTTCGCTAACGGCGTGACACGGACCGAGGTACATCCCACCAGGCCGAAGAGAATGACCGGCAATAACATTTTTATTTTCATCATTTTATCCATTGTTTATTTACGCCGGAGCATTATGCCACCAGGATCCGGATAGGGCATTGACGAAAATTAAGGATGTCGAACCAGCAACGTCAGCACTTCGTAATGGGCAGTATGCGGGAACATGTCAAACAGCTGCACGCGTTCAACACGGTAGCCCGGCAGACGGCGAATATCACTGGCCATGGTGCTGGCATTGCAGCTGGAATAAACAATGTAAGGCGGTGCCATGCGGCTTAAATAGTCACACAGGGGTGCGCCAATACCACGTCTTGGCGGATTAACCAGCACCAGCGTCGGCACGTCGCCTTGCGCGGTGGCGAACTGCGTGGAATCCAGCGCCTGGAACTGCAGATTTTTCAGCCCCAGCGCCTGGGCAGATAGCGTTGCGCAGGCAATGGCTTCCGGCGCGATTTCAATGCCAGTCAGGCGCATTTCCGGCGTGGCGCAGTGCAGGCCAAAACCACCGACACCGCAGAACAAATCCCACATATGCGCCACCGGCAACGCCCGCACCCAGTCGCGCGCCGTGGCATACAGACAACTTGCTACCGTTGGGTTGGTCTGGAAAAAACTCTGTGGGCGGATCCACAGCGGTACGCCGTTAAAATTTTCCGCCAACGCCTGTTGCGCCGTCAGGAAGATTTCATGCTCCCCTTCCATAATGGCCATATGCACTGGCTGAATATTCGCGGAGATCACTCTCAACTGCGGTAACTGAGCCTGAAGGGCCGGTAGCGCGGCGCGCAATTGCGCGAGTTTAGCTTCCGAGCGCAGAACAAAACGCAGCATCATGTCACCGCCCTGCTGGCTCTCTGTTAATAGCAGGTACTTCAATTCGCCGCGCTTACGCGCCACGTTATAGGGGGTTAATCCAGCCTGCGCAATAAACGGCTTGAGTGCGGCAAAAACCGGGGCAAATGTCGGCGGGTAGAGCGGGCACGCGGTAAGATCTTCCGGCGTACCGTCACGATGCAGCATGCCCAACAGCGGCTTTTCGACGCTGCCGCTGACCACCATTTTGGCTTTATTACGAAACCCCTGTTCCGGACCACTCACCGGCACACACCACTGCGCGACGGGTAATCCATCCAGCAGGTGGCGGAGATGGTCCATTTTCGCGGTGAGTTGCGTGGCGATGGGTTGTTCAATCCACTGACAGGAGTGGCAACGACCAGCATCGTAAAGTGCGCACTGCATAATAAAGCCTTTCGTTTTGCGGGGGCGGGATTGTACCACCGTTATTGCAAACGGAAAAAGCGTCGGCTTGGCGAGGGGATAAACAACAGGAACAGCACCAGCAAATCCGGCAGTTTTTGCATCACCAGCGAGCGAAAAATCTCGCGCCGCGACTCGCCCGGGATACTGAACAATTCCGGATAACCATAGCCCAGCGATGCAGCCCATAAATAGCCGCTGGCAACGACCTGGGCAGCAAGATAGAGCCAGCGCGCCCAGTTGCGTCCTTTCACCACGGAAAACGCACACAGGATCTCAATAAATACCAGCAGCAGGCTGCCCAGGAAAATCAGCGTCAGACTCCAGGTCTGCGCGCTGCGCTGAACAAAATCAATCATCCCGCGCACGCCCAGCACGTTTATGACCATCAGCATATCTACACAGCGAATGATAATAATGGCGATGGCCGCCACCTGCACCAGGGCAGGCACATTCAGCTTCGCATGATGCGCTGTCTTGTTAACGGATCCCAATTCGGTGTTTTCCCTGTGAAAAAATGCCGCGGCAGGCGCGGCATCAGCAACACAATTTCCCGATTCTAATAACTTCAGCCTTGCCTTGCACGCTGGATGTCACGGACACGCTGCTTTTCCGCGCGGGCCATTAAATACCAGGCGATAAAACCCACAATACCGACCACGCCGAGGATCAAAGTAGCCAGCGCGTTAATTTCGGGATTCACACCCATTCGCACGCTGGAGAAGACCAGCATTGGTAAGGTGGTCGCGCCCGGGCCGGAAACAAAACTCGCAATCACCAGATCGTCCAGCGAGAGGGTAAACGCCAGCAGCCAGCCAGAGACAATCGCGGGCATGATCATCGGCAGGGTGATCACAAAGAACACCTTCAACGGCGTTGCGCCCAAATCCATCGCGGCTTCTTCTATTGAGCGGTCCAGCTCACGAAGGCGCGAAGAGATAACGACTGCCACATAAGCCGTACAGAAGGTGACGTGCGCCAGCCAGATGGTTAGCATGCCGCGATCCGCAGGCCAGCCAATCGCATGACCAAGAGCGACAAACAACAGCAGCAGTGACAGACCGGTGATCACATCCGGCATCACCAGCGGTGCCGTGATCATAAAGGCAAAGCCGTTGGAGCCACGAAAGCGGCCAAAACGCACCATGACCACCGCTGCAATGGTACCCAGCACCGCTGCCATGGTGGCCGCACAGGCAGCAATGGTCAGACTCAGCCCCACCGCGCTCATCATCGCATCATCGTGAAACAGCTCGCCATACCAGCGCGTAGACCAGCCCGCCCACACGGTCACCAGTTTTGAGCTGTTAAACGAGTAGATGACCAGCATCAGCATTGGCGCATACAGAAAGGTAAAGCCGAGCACGAGGATCAGAATACGCCACGGCGAGCGCACTACCGGTAAGTTGTTCATGCGTGGCCCTCCCCTTGTTTCTGCTGGTGTTTATGGAACCACATGATCGGCACTATCAGCAGGAGCAGCATGATCACCGCCACCGCCGATGCCACCGGCCAGTCACGGTTATTAAAGAACTCTTGCCATAACACGCGGCCAATCATAATGCTATCCGGGCCGCCCAGCAGTTCCGGGATCACAAACTCCCCCACCGCCGGAATGAACACCAGCATCGACCCGGCAATAATTCCGCCTTTGGTCAGCGGCACAATGACGCTGAAGAAAGTTTTCAGCGGGCGGGCGCCAAGATCCAGCGACGCTTCCACCAGCGAATAATCGATACGCGTCAGCGCGGTATAAATCGGCAACACCATAAACGGCAGATAGGCATACACAATGCCAATATACACCGCCAGGTTGGTGTGCAGGATCGTCAGCGGCTGATCGATAACGCCCAGCCACATCAGGAAGTTGTTCAGCACGCCATTATTTTTCAGGATCCCCATCCATGCATAAACACGGATCAGAAATGACGTCCACGACGGCAGGATCACCAGCAACAGCAGAATGTTACGCGTTGATGGCTTACTGTGTGCCACGGCCCACGCCAGCGGGTAGCCCAACAGCAGGCAACAGAGCGTGGAAATCGCCGCCACCTGCAACGACTGGAGATACGCTTCAAAATAGAGCGGATCATCGGTCAGTTGCAGGAAGTTGCCCAGATTCAGCGTCACGGTCAGCTGACCATCAGCCCATTCAATCAGGTCAGTGTACGGCGGGATCTGCCGCGCCATCTCTGCCAGGCTGATTTTGAAAACGATCAAAAACGGCAGCAGAAACAACAGCATCAGCCAGATGTAAGGCAGCGCAATCACCAGCTTGCGCCCGTGGCGCATTTGCATACGCGCCAGCCACAGTGTCAGACCGCCCGGTTTGGCGACGCGGGACGGTGGTTCCAGTGTACTCATCATCGCTCCTTAAACCGTCAGAACCACACAACTATCCGCATCCCAACAGAGACGAACTTCATCGCCCCATGTCGGTGCGCCTTTACGGTAGCGATGCGCGTTCTGCAACTGGGCGCTGATCATTTGCCCACTTTGCAAACGCACGTGATAAATAGAGAGGTCACCCAGGTAAGCGATATGCACCACTTCACCTACGGCAAAGTTGTAACCATCAGCGGGCGGCTCGTCGCACAGCATGATTTTTTCCGGACGCAGCGCCACATAAACAGGCACGTTATCCACGACGGAAGCATCGGGATCGACTTTCAGCGGATGCACCAGCCCCGGTGACTCGATCACCAGCCCGTCATCCTGGCGGTCTTTTAACAGCCCCTCGAAAACATTCACCGAACCGATAAACTCCGCGCTGTAACGGGTTGTCGGGTGTTCGTATATCTCTTCCGGCTCGCCAATTTGCACAAACTTACCGCGATTCATGATCGCGATACGCCCGGCCATGGTCATGGCTTCTTCCTGATCGTGCGTTACCATTACGCAAGTCACGCCTACGCGCTCAAGAATATCCACCACTTCTAATTGCATGCGGTCGCGCAGTTTTTTATCCAGCGCGCCCATCGGCTCATCAAGCAGCAGCAGTTTTGGCCGCTTGGCCAGGCTACGAGCCAGCGCAACGCGCTGACGCTGCCCGCCCGAAAGCTGATGCGGTTTGCGTTTGGCAAATTCGCTCATGTGCACCAGGCTCAGCATTTCTGCCACGCGGCTGGCGATTTCCGCTTTTGGCAGCTTGTCTTGTTTCAGGCCGAAGGCAATGTTCTGTTCCACCGTCATATGCGGGAAGAGCGCATAAGACTGAAACATCATATTGATCGGTCGCAGATAGGGCGGCACATGCGCCAGATCCACACCATCAAGCATGATCTGCCCGTGAGTGGGCTGTTCAAAACCGGCGAGCATACGCAGCAGCGTCGATTTGCCACAGCCGGATGCACCGAGCAGGGCAAAAATTTCGCCTTTATAAATGGTCAGGCTGACATCATCAACAGCATGCTGGCCGTCGAAGGATTTGGTCAGATTGCGGATTTCCAGCAGCGGCGTCAGATCCTTGCGGCTCTTCGCCTGTGGGCGGGGGATAGCGTCATTCACTCAAGTGCTCTCCGGCAAAAACATCGACCCGTATCAACGGGTTGTCGTACAAATGACTGGACAGAGGGCCAACGCCTCTGTCCATTTGTGGGGCAATTGCACTGCCCCGGTGCAGCAGTTCACCCGTCAGGTGATTGAATTATTTGCCGCTTTTAACTTTAGTCCACGCGCGGGTTCTGACGCGGTCGATTTTCGGATCCTGGACTTTCAGCGTAAACAGTTTGGCGAAAACATCCGGCGGCGGGAAAATAGCCGGGTTATCACGCACTTCGGCGCTGATCAGCGGTACCGAGGCTTTGTTACCGTTAGCGTAGAACACATGATCGCTAATGTGGGCGATCACATCCGGGCGCATCAGATAGTTAAGAAACTGATAAGCCTCGTCTTTGTTTTTCGCATCCGCCGGCATAGCGAAGACATCGAAGAACGCCAGCGCGCCCTCTTTCGGAATGGTATAGGAGATGTTTACGCCATTCTTCGCTTCTTTAGCGCGGTTCGCAGCCTGCCAGACATCACCAGCCCAGCCGATAGCGACACAGATGTCGCCATTTGCCAGATCATTGATGTACTGCGAAGAATGGAAGTAACGGATATTCGGACGCAGCTTCAGCAGCAGATCGGTGGCTGCAACGCTGTAATCATCCGCCTTGCTACTGTTCGGATCTTTGCCGAGGTAATTCAGCACCGTGGCGAAAATCTCTTCCGGTGCATCCAGGAAGGAGACACCGCAACTTTTCAGTTTTTCGAGGTTTTCGGGTTTCAGCACCAGATCCCAGCTGTTCACCGGCGCATCTTTGCCGAGTGCAGCTTTCACTTTATCGACGTTATAACCAATGCCGGTCGTGGCCCACAGATACGGGAAAGCGTATTTGTTATCCGGATCGTGTTTAGCGACCATTTTCAGCACTTCCGGATCGAGATTTTTCCAGTTCGGCAGCTTGCTTTTATCCAGCGGCTGGAAAACACCGGCCGCCAGCTGGCGCTCAAGGAAGCTGGCAGATGGCACCACCAGGTCGAAGCCGGTACTGCCCGCCATCAATTTACCTTCCAGCACTTCGTTGGAGTCAAACACGTCGTAAACGACTTTAATGCCGGTTTCTTTTTCGAAATTCGCGACGGTGTCCGGCGCAATATAATCAGACCAGTTATAAACATGCAGCGTCTTTTGCTCCGCTGCGAGCGTGCTGGCAGAGACAGCCATCAACGCACCCGCAACAAGACCCGATACCCATTTTTTACTCAAGGCGGTCATATCTCATTCCTTCTGGAAAGTTCGTCAATCTACGAACTAAGTGTACGCATTTAAGATATGCAAGAATCATGCATATTTTGTCACTCTGCACAGCACCGGAGCAGAAAACGCTTCCGGCGGACGCCGCATGCTATTTTAAGCACCGCAAGAATAACTGTAGCCAGGGTTTGAGGCTATAGGTCAGATTAAAAAACGCCTTTTATCAATTTTTTATGCAAGAAGTGTCTATGTGATAAGCCGTTACGCGAGGATTGGCGGTGAATAATGCTTTAAGAAAAGGTTAATTGCAGAATAATAATATTTATTATGCAGTCGCTCTGGCAGCGACTGCGCTAATGCGACGACGAGTCAGTGAAGAAAATTGTGCGACTCTTCAGCAGCCGACAGGTCTTCTTCCCCGGAAGTGAATAACAGCTGATGCGCATTGGCTTCCATAATCACCATCGAGATCTGTTCTTCGCTTTGACGAACAAACCAGGCAAACTGCTCAAACGTGACGCCAGGGCCGACCGATAAAGATTGACAGACCACCAGCTTGGGCAGGTTATCATCCTGAATATCCAGAAACGCTTTGACCGTGAGTGAGCTGGCATTAATGGCGGACAGATCGGAGGCCAGCGCGAGCAGCGCAGAAGGCTTGACTTCAGCCATGGCGGTAAAAAGCAGAATGTCATTAACAAGGTCGACTTTGGCATCGAACACGCCGTCAAAATTCTGCATATGCGGCAGGTGCAATGCCTGGCAGTTATCACACTCAAAAAAGGTGATGCCCAGTTCGTCGAGCCAGTGACGAAGCGTGTCCAGACCAGGAACGACGAGTGAATCCATAAAGCAGTGCTCTCTTACTGAAAAAAATTGCCCATAGCTTACGCAAAAAGCGTCAGCCATACCATTAATAGCGCAGGAAAATCGACCTACCCGCCTGTTTTCAGGCAAAACCCCGGCGTGGCATGGCGTTCAATCCACTGGATCATCCGCCCTGCAATATCCACCCCGGTGGTTTTTTCTATTCCTTCAAGGCCTGGGGATGCGTTCACTTCCATCACCAGCGGCCCCCGATTGGCGCGCAGAATATCCACCCCGGCCACGTCAAGCCCCAGTGTCTGTGCGGCCTGCAACGCCATTTCGCGCTCACGCGGCGAGATAGTCGCAACCGTCGCCACGCCGCCGCGATGCAGGTTCGAGCGGAAATCGCCCTCTTTCGCCCGGCGCTCAATCGCCGCCACCACTTCATTACCCACTACCAGGCAGCGCACATCGCAGCCTTTGGCCTCTGCGATATATTCCTGAACCAGAATGTGTGCATTTAGCCCGCGAAACGCATCGATCACACTTTCGGCAGCCTGCCGGGTTTCGGCCAGTACCACGCCAATACCCTGCGTGCCTTCAACCAGTTTCACCACCAGCGGCGCACCGCCTACCATATTGATCAGATCGCTGGTGTCATCAGGAGAGTGGGCAATGCCCGTCAGGGGCAAATCAATGCCCTGCCGCGCGAGCAGTTGTAAAGAACGCAACTTGTCTCTGGCACGGGTAATCGCAACAGATTCATTCAGCGGATAACTTCCCAGCATTTCGAACTGGCGCAGGGCGGCGGTACCGTAAAAGGTGATGGCTGAACCAATACGCGGGATCACCGCATCAAAATGCGGCAGCTGGCGGCCTTTATAGTGAATCGACGATGCCGCAGGACTGATATTCATATAGCACGAAAGCGGATCGAGGATTTCGACGACGTGGCCGCGCTGCATGGCGGCTTCTCGCAGACGTTTACATGAATAGAGCGTTCCATCCCGGGATAATATGGCTATTTTCACCCTGCACCTCGCTAAGAAGACCGGTTAAAGCCCGCGTATAATACACGTAGCGACGTGCAGGATGAACGGGAATTAGCGTGTCGCCCAGCCCTGTTTATGCAAATAATCAAGAATAAACGGACGGCTCTCTTTAATGATGGTCCGCCGAATATGATCGCTCCATGTATCGGTGCGGGTGTTGCTACCACGTGTCTGATAATAGTGCGCGATTTGCCGGTCATACTCTGCCAGTACCGCTTCATCCAGCGGCTGGTAGTGATTTTCATGCACCACCAGTTGAGCAGGCAGACGCGGTTTCTGTCCCGGATCGTCCGCAGGCCAGCCAAGGCACAGGCCAAACAGGGGCAGAACGTGCCGCGGGATCTGCAACCGCTCCCCTACTGCTTCAATATTGTTACGAATGCCGCCAATATACACACCGCCCAGCCCCAGCGATTCCGCCGCCGTAAAAGCATTTTGCGCCATCAGCGCGGTATCAACCACACCTAACAGTAACTGCTCCGCCAGGCCAGGGTTAGCCTCCGGGCAGATCTGAAAATTGCGATGGAAATCTGCGCAGAACACCCAGAACTCCGCCGCCTGCGCTACATGGGGTTGCCCGCCGGTTAACGTGACCAGCTGCTGACGCAGGGCCGGATCGGTCACCCGAATAATCGAGCTGCACTGAAGGAAGCTGGAACTGGATGTCGCCTGCGCACTGGCGATGATCGCCTCACGCTGGGCTTCAGTTATGGGCTGATCGGTAAAATGGCGAATGGAACGATGGGCGCACAGCAATTCAATCGTCGGTGTCATGATGAATAATCCCCCGGATAAACAAGACCTCCAGTATAGGCCAGCTTGCCCGGCGTGTATTACCGTGCGTTGCGCTGAAAGGTTGCAAAAATTAAAGCAACAGGCATAACCTGCTTTCCCTCACCGTCGGTTATGGTCATCATAGCCGGTAGTCAATTAAAGATTGGGAGAGAGCATGTTCGCTGTAATTTTTGGCCGCCCTGGCTGCCCATATTGCGTACGCGCAAAAGAACTGGCAGAAAAACTGACCAACGAGCGCGATGACTTTAATTATCGTTATGTGGACATCCACGCTGAAGGGATCACCAAAGCGGATCTGGAAAAAACCGTGGGCAAACCGGTTGAGACCGTGCCCCAGATTTTCCTCGATCAGCAGCACATTGGCGGATATACCGACTTTGAAGCTTATGCCAAAGCGAATCTTGGCCTGTTTGCCTGATACAAGAAAAACGCCCTCTGCTGAGGGCGTTTTATTTTCTGCTACCGGCCTGAGCGTGACACAGATTTCGCAAAAAATGGCAGCCTAACCCGCCAATGCCGCACCAGAACACCGCACTGAACATCCATGCCACCAGTTGCCAGAACGGGCGAGCCGGGGCTAACAACAGATGAGCCAGTACATAGCAGACAGGCGCAGCCACAACCGCGCCCATCAGCGGCAATATGATATGGCGACGGCGCGAAACCAGGCAGCCCGCCACACCAGGAATGATGAACAGCAGTAGCCCCAATTCAGGATGCGCAGAACCCGGTAATTCAGCGCGCACCTTTAGGATCAGAAAAAGGCAAACCGCAATAAAAAGGATAAAACAGCAAATAAAACCGATCCAACTTTGTCTGTTCTTCAAACAATCCTCCTGAAACTTTCTCTGGCGTACTTATCATTCATTCAAAAAGAACGTCCGGACAGATAAAGCATGGTGGCGATCCTTGCCTAAAAAAGTACCCGAGTGAATACGCGATTCTCACTAGCCGTTGTAATCCAATACGATTAAACTAGCGGCCAGTTTTTGTTTTGTGAGGAAGTTCTGGTATGGCACTGATTTTTTACGTCAGCGCACAAACAAAACACTAGCTTAAATAACCATTTCTTTCAACAGCTTACAAGTAAACAAGAAGTTAGCCTCCGTGAATATAAACGTCGCAGATTTGTTAAACGGGAATTACATACTGTTATTGTTTGTCGTTCTGGCTCTCGGGCTTTGTCTCGGTAAATTACGCCTTGGTTCAGTACAACTCGGTAATTCCATTGGCGTTTTAGTCGTTTCATTATTATTGGGTCAGCAGCATTTCAGCATTAACACCGATGCACTAAACCTGGGCTTTATGCTGTTTATTTTCTGTGTCGGCGTTGAAGCCGGGCCTAACTTTTTTTCCATTTTTTTTCGGGATGGTAAGAATTACCTGATGCTGGCGCTGGTATTAGTCGGCAGCGCCCTGTTGATTGCGTTAGGGTTAGGCAAACTCTTCGGCTGGGATATCGGCCTGACCGCCGGGATGCTGGCAGGGTCCATGACATCAACCCCGGTACTCGTCGGTGCGGGCGATACATTGCGCCACTCAGGCATGGAAAGCGGCCAACTCTCCAGCGCGCTGGATAACCTCAGCCTCGGCTATGCGTTAACCTATTTAATTGGTCTGGTGAGTCTGATCTTTGGTGCCCGCTATCTGCCGAAGCTGCAACACCAGGACCTGCAGACCAGCGCCCAACAAATTGCCCGGGAACGCGGGCTCGATACCGATGCTCACCGTAAAGTCTATCTGCCGGTGATCCGAGCTTATCGCGTGGGCCCGGAACTGGTGGCCTGGGCCGATGGAAAAAACCTGCGAGAGCTGGGGATTTACCGCCAGACCGGTTGCTATATCGAGCGTATTCGTCGTAATGGCATACTTGCCAGCCCGGACGGTGACGCCGTTCTGCAAATGGGTGATGAGATTTCGCTGGTGGGCTACCCGGATGCGCATGCGCGCCTCGATCCGAGTTTCCGCAACGGCAAAGAAGTGTTCGACCGCGACCTGCTCGATATGCGCATCGTTACCGAAGAGATCGTGGTCAAAAACCATAACGTAGTGGGTCGCCGCCTGGCACAGCTTAAGCTTACCGATCACGGTTGTTTCCTGAACCGCGTGATCCGCAGCCAGATTGAAATGCCGATCGATGACAACATCGTGCTCAACAAAGGCGACGTATTGCAGGTCAGCGGTGATGCACGCCGGGTGAAAACCATCGCCGATCGCATTGGCTTTATTTCCATTCACAGTCAGGTTACCGACCTGCTCGCCTTTTGCGCGTTCTTTATTGTCGGCCTGATGATCGGCATGATCACCTTCCAGTTTAGTTCCTTCAGTTTCGGCGTCGGGAATGCTGCAGGCCTGCTGTTTGCCGGCATCATGCTTGGCTTCCTGCGTGCCAACCACCCGACCTTCGGCTATATCCCGCAGGGCGCGCTGATGATGGTAAAAGAGTTTGGTTTGATGGTGTTTATGGCCGGCGTTGGCCTGAGCGCGGGCAGTGGGATTGGTAATGGTCTGGGCGCGGTGGGCGGCCAGATGCTGGTGGCCGGTTTGATTGTTAGCCTGGTGCCGGTGCTAATCTGTTTCCTGTTCGGCGCGTATGTGCTGAAGATGAACCGCGCCCTGCTGTTTGGTGCCATGATGGGGGCGCGTACCTGCGCACCGGCCATGGAGATCATCAGCGATACCGCGCGAAGCAATATCCCGGCGCTGGGCTATGCGGGCACTTACGCCATCGCCAACGTGTTGCTGACGTTAGCCGGTACATTGATCATCATCATCTGGCCTGGCCTCGGATAAGTCTGAAGATGAAAAATATTTCCGTTACGCGCAGAACTTTTTTCTGGGGTGTCAGTCATAACTAGTGCCACTGCTTTTCTTTGATGTCCCCATTTTGTGGAGCCCATCAACCCCGCCACTTAGGTTCAAGGTTGATGGGTTTTTTGTTGCCTGCTATTTTATCCCTTGCAAAACTGCGTGTTAGCCCATCCCTTTTCTGTCAATGGCGATAAAATGGCGGCAGCGCAGAAACCTATGTGATAGTGAGGTATAGCACTTACACACGGGCTCATGCCCTTCAGGGATCACTAAATTTAGCAAGGACAGTTTTTTACTTGTGAATGTTACCTATTAATTTTAAATTGAATTCTATTCCAGAAAATCACCAAGATTATGATGCCCTTATGGAGTGCTAATGTCTATTTTAGAACTTTTCCGTATGAGCGAAGGAAATATTAAGTCACTTCGTGTTCTCAACCAAATAGAAGTCGATAGTATTATATCCAATTGTTCGAAGTTAATTGCTTTTCAACGCCACCATGCATTAATTGAATATGTTATATATAATTACAATGCGCTTAACGACCTTTTTGTAAAAAAAGCAATTCAATATACATCTATTGAACTTAACGATCTAGGCTATCCTTTCGACAATTTATTCCTAGAGTCAAATGCATTAATCCTTAATTTTCTTGCGTCAGCCAGAACTTTTATAGACCATATGGAAGCAAATATAAGAAAAAGCGACAACGAAAAAGGAACGAAAATTTCTTTTTTCAAAGAACTTACAGCTCATGAATTTGACAGTAAATTTTCATACAAATTTATGGGCAAACTTAGGAACTATGTCCAACATTGTGGGATGCCTCCTTTAAACTATACTATCAGTAAAAATCATGAAGATAACAATATACTAAACACTACTTTAAATGTAATGTTCAACCGAGATGCACTTTTAAGAGAGTATGATAGCTGGGGTTCCCATGTCATACCTCAACTCAAGGCACAAACACCAGAGTTTTCCATTTTCATATTGATGAATGAATACATTTACTCATTAATCAAGATATATATCACATATACAAAGCAAGATAATCTTTTAGGAACATTAAAGGCAAAACAAGAAATACTATCTATTATCAATCAAGGCGAAGGATATTACCTTAATGACTATGCTATAGGAAAGATAACACCTCAGGATGAAGGTGTAAAAATAAATCCATCAACGATACCAGCATCTTTATTGAAAAAGATAGACACGTTCTCAAAAATTGAACTTCTTCTTGAAGACCATAAAGCAACAGAGTTTTTTGATTATAATAGCTTAAAAGAAATCATCAAATACAAGCAATAAAAAACCCGCCAGCGGCGGGTCAGAATCAATAAACTAATTGCCCCTGCGTTCCTTTCGGATGAGGCGGAGCTGCACTGATTTTCTGCGGGCGGCATACAGAGCGAACATAGGTTTCATGCGTGACGAAAGTATGCCCGCATTCAATATTCGTGCACTGGTTATATCGTTCCTTGGTTTCACTGGAAACCTGAAAGCTACTGCGGGTATGCGCGGCCTGGCCACGCAGTGGACAATTCATAATTCTCTTTCGCCCTCATTCTTAACCAGTTCGCAATAATGATACCTTATGGTTCTCAGTAGGGAACTAACCGTTCAATTATGAAGAAATCATTGCGCTGGACGGCTTCAAGTTTTTCACGGATTGCTACTTTCAGTTTTTAGCGATGGTGGAGAAAACGTCGATTGTGCTTCCCTTGGGCAGCTAACCCACGCACTGCGCCACGCATTTGCAGCACACTTTATGATGTCCGGCGGCAACATTCTTGCTCTGCAAAAAATACTGGGGCACCACGATATTAAAATGACCATGCGCTATACGCACCTTGCGCCGGATCACCTTGAAACGGCTCTGCGCTTCAATCCCAATACGACAATGCGCAGTGGCGACAGAGGATTGTTTACAATATCGGAATGTATTAACCGGAAGCGATAATTGAAAAGATAAAAAAGCCCCTGCGTCAGCAAGCAGGGGCAACAGGAAGTGTCGACTGGTTATTATTATGGGTTACGTCAAGGGTCTACTTCGGGTCCAGCTTCACTACTTCGGTTTCGCTAATTAACGTTCTACAGTTACATCCAGCGGAGCTGCTGGCAAACGCGGTTGTGAACGTTGCCAGCCGGAGCCGTAGCGAGTGTACTGTGCCGGTACCGGGATCTCGACTTTCAGGTCGTCCGCAGCGGTACGTGCCCAGAAAGGATCTTTAAGCATATCGCGGCCAACCAGTACAATGTCCGCACGCCCGTTCTGAAGAATTTCTTCCGCCTGGCGGCCCGATTCGATCAGACCCACCGCACCAGTTTTGATATCCAGCTCGCGGCGCAGCAGTTCGGCTGCAGGCACCTGATAGTTCGGGTAGGTGTTAACTGGAACCATTGCGATACCGCCTGTAGAACAGTCAATCAAGTCGATACCCTGCTCTTTCATCCACTTACCATATACCAGGAAGTCTTCCGGTCGGTTGCCGCCTTCCACATAGTCGGTGGAAGAAATGCGCAGGAATAACGGGCCCTTCCATTCACTGCGGACCACGTCGATCACTTCACGCACGATACGGTAACGGTTTTCCTGACTGCCGCCATATTCATCGGTACGTTTGTTGGCCAATGGAGACAGGAATTGATTCAGCAGATACCCATGTGCACCATGAATTTCAATAACGTCGAAGTTTGCTTCACGTGCACGCCGTGCGCCCTGACGGAAAGCCTCCACGACTTCTTTAATTTGCTCAATGCTCATCGCCTGCGGTACTCGGGACTCCGGAGTAAATGGGATGGCTGAAGGAGCGATAGATGGCAGGTGATCAATGCCCAGTTGACGACCCGCGTGACCAATCTGTGCCCCGGCTTTTGCTCCGAAACGATGGATAGCCGCGGTGACGCGTGACAGCCCTTCAACGTGGCTGTCGTCCCAGATACCAATATCACCCGGGCCGATAGGACCGTTCGGCAGCACAGCTGCGGTTTCCAGCATAATCAGGCCGGCGCCGCCAAGGGCACGAGAGCCGTAGTGGACGACGTGGAAATCGTTGATGTAGCCGTCGTCAGAGGCAGAGTGCATACACATCGGGGACATAGCAATGCGGTTGCGGAATTCTACACCGTTGATAGTAATCGGTTCAAAAAGTAAGGCTGACATTTCTTCTCCAAAAGGTGTTTCATATTTGACCCGCTAAAAGTAACATATGATGATATTTTGTTTATACGCTAAAAATATGCCCATACTTACAAAAAGGTAACCATACTGAATTTATGAAGAAATTACGTAATTATGACTCGGCCCCCGGTTGCTCGATGGAGGCTGCACTTCACATAATGGGTGGGAAATGGAAAGGAGTGATCCTCTATCATCTTTTCAAGGACGGTACGCTACGTTTCAGTGAACTACAGCGATTTATGACCAGCATTAACCAACGTTTGTTGACCAAGCAGTTACGTGAGCTAGAAGAGGATGGTCTGATTATTCGCCAGATATATCCTGTCGTTCCGCCAAGAGTTGAATATTCACTGAGCGAAGAAGGACGCGAACTCAACAAGCTTGTTCTTGATTTAAGCCTCTGGGGACGAAAGTGGCTGGAGAAGAGAGGCCTCAAAACCGCAGTAGAAGAAGATCTCGACGAGCTGAAAGCAGTACTTGGCAATCCGAAAGATAAATAAAACAGAATAAGGCACGGGCTCATACTTACAGAAATGCACATGTAATATTCCTAAACTATATGAATGTATTCCTGTTATAAAAGTCCGTTTTATTTCATGTCTTAATAAATGATGGGTGTAGATGGGACAGATATTAAGCTAACATTCTTAATTATTTGCCCGTACTTATTATCTTATTAGCAGCAATAACGGATATGCAGCTTAATTTCCCCGCAAACATGCCATCGTCATGGGCAAACCACGTGGATGCTTTTTACTCTATCCTTCGCTGAATATGTAGGCCGTCTGCCAGGCACTGCCACGTTTCTGTATCAGGCCCAGGGTCACCTGGCAAAGCTTTTTTGTCGCGTAAAACCCAACAAAGTGGCGTGTTAAAGGCCCGCTGCGCATTTCAGAGCATCTGACGGCAGGAATAAAAAGTCGGCGTTAGTTGGCACTTTTTTCAGGTCTGCCCCATCTCGATGACAGCCTGAAAGAAGTTGCTCGGTGCGACGGAATCCTTACAAGAAGAGGTTATTCGCAGGCGGCATAAAATTGGTTTTTATTTTCCCCAAACCATGCTGTGCATTGTTTCGCCGACGCAGGAATTTTCAGTGTCGCTGTTTTATCTGTCCCTTTATACCGGCATACCAGGTACATAGCCGTATGCTGTGCTTTTACATTTTGCTGAGATTGTTTTAGCGTCCAGATCATGTTGTCATCGGTATCGGGCATCAAATCGACCAGTTTTTCTGGCTTACCCTCAAAAACGCTAACCATATTCATTCGGTATATTTTACCGCTATCCTTTAAGACCTCAGGACAGGTTATTTTTTCAGCGTAGACGGCTGTAGAAAATAGCGAGATAGCAGAGGCTAAAAGAATTGCCTTACTCCACAACATAATAATTTCCTCCAACGTTTTCAGCACGGTTTTTGGGAGTAAAACTTATTGTTCTTTGGCTTACAGGTTTAGGGACAGCAACCTTTGCACCACTTCTGTCAAAACCATGCCCTACCCACTGATCCAATACCTGTATACCGGTTGAATCTTGTCCCATATATATGGCCGCGTGAGAGCGTCCGTCCGAATGGTTGCCATACTGGCCATTGTCATCAAATGTCGCTATCGCTGTTCCTGGTGCGATATTCATATTTCCTTTAACCAGCGCACCGCGCTTCCAGTTTACTGTACGAGGCATATTGGCTGCTTTTTGTGTAAAAGCCACACATTGACCACTCCCAACAGATTGCCCAATATAAGCTCGGGGCGTTGCTGCGATGTACGCCATTTCCTGCTGATCTCCATAAGGTTTATCCGGTGATATTCTGTGCCGTACTGAAAGATAAGCAAGCTGGGAATGAATACGTTTTACTGATTAAGATAATTCTTAGAACCAATTTTTACTTAACGTAAACAAAGGAATATACCCTACCTTTTCTTGCGGGATGTACGTTACGTTAGCAGGACGTTATGGTGGTATTTATCTCAGTCGACTGGTTTTGAAATCACCATGAAAATCGATGGATTCATGCAACTCGGACGCAGATTTTTCCTGTTACAGATAGGCACAACGCTCAGCCTGCTGACAGCGCATGTGTTCCGTTTTGCGCTGGCGTGGTGGTGTTTACAGGAAACGCATTCCGCGGTGGCATTTTCCTCGCTGATCGCCTTTTCCGTTGCCACTGAGGTTTATCTCAAGCCTTTTTTGGCTGCGTTCGGCGATCAGTTTCATCGCGGCAAATTCATCCTCAGTGGCCAGTGCATTGTTTTCATCGTGATCGTGCTGCTTTCCCTCGCCTGTTCTGCAGGGTATTTTCATCTCGTCGCCGTAACCGCTGGCCTTGTTGTGATCAGTGCTGTCGCCTCGGCGAGGGAACCCACGATCATGGGATTAATACCCGATTTGGTCGCAGAAGGTGAGGTGTCCCGGGCGATTGCCAGCCGTTCCGCGATCAATTCTGTGATTGCGTTATCCGCTCCATTGCTTGTCGCGTCGCTTGTCGGGTTGTTTTCTGCAAGTGTGGCCCTGTATGTTGCTGTGGTTCTGCAGGGGTTTTCATGCCTGGCCTTTGCGTTGCTGATGAAAAGCGCCATGCCCGCGCACCCGGCGCACAAAAGCGCAAGCTGGTTAAGCAAAACACGGGAGGGGTTCAGGGCCATTTATCATGTTAAATCAGAGCGCTATATAGCCCTTATTTCTGCCTTGATTAATTTCACGCTGTTTCCCTTCTTTTCGGTGGCGGTGCCCTACTGGATCATCACACAATTACACCTGTCGCCCTGGTACCTGGGCGCATTTGAGTGTTCATTTGCCCTCGGATTGCTGTCTGGCAGCCTTTATTTCAACCGGGTGCTCAGCACGGGGATGGGCCGTTTTGGCACAGTCATTGTGGGGTTCGTGTGTCTGGGCGGCAGTGTTATGGGTATTGTGGTGGTGGCGAATATGACCGCTTCGATTGCACTGGCTTTTTTCAGCGGTCTGGCGTTTATTTTTATTAATGTCAATCTCAGCACGCTAAGATCAATCGCCACGCCCGGGCATTACCGGGCGCGTATGGCAGCGATGGCGGCCTTCCTTTCAAGCCTCGCCAACCCTTTTGGGGTGATTATTGCAGGCTGGTATCTTCACTGGCTTGGCGTCACGCTATTCGCTGTGGCTTGCGGAGTGGTGGTCATGCTGATGGCGCTCGTCCTGCTTTGGTCATCACATCTGAAAAAAGCGCTGTCGCTCGATGAGAGGGAAATGAAAGGCTATTACCAGAAAACGTACCCGGAGGCCTTTCGCGAAAGGGGTGAGAAACGCCCTGCATAGCGAGGGCATATAACTGATACAAACGCAGACATTGACGTTAAAATCTCAACCTGCGCACAGTGCGTATTGCCAAGGATACTTGCCGGTTAAAATGGCAGGCGGAACCAGATAGCCCACAGCATATAGACGCCGCCCAGCAGGAAGAAAAATCGATACCCCCAGACAATGGCCGACTGCCGGTTCAGGTAAAATTTCACCGGGTTACGGTTCAGGTTCCCGGCGTTATAGGTTTTATGAAAATGCGTCATCTGCTGCGCGCCCCGGCTGACCAGCGCAACCATAAAGCTCACCATAATGACCATCACCAGCACCATATAACTTTTTAACAGTACTGCCATACCCTCACGCAGCCACAGGCTATCGCTCTTATGCAGCACCACCACGCCACGTTTTTTCAGTTCAATGGCGGTAATACTAAGCGCCACGTGTACCACCAGCAGAAGACAAAAATGCTTTGCGTTGGCGGCAAAAGAACGTTTTAGAGTGATGCCGAAGATCCAGGCGAAAAAGATCATCGACGAAATTATCCACATCACTGTATTAACAATCATTCCCTGCCTGCTTATTTTCCCCTAAGGGGTGAAGAAAAAAGGGCCTTTCGGCCCTGGTTACGGCTATTTTTGCACTATTGCAGCAGGAACCGAAAGTTTTTCTCATCCGTCCCTTTGTCTTTGCATAGCAACATTCTGTTGAGTGACTTTTCACTCAGCCGAAACGTTTTGCCCGTGAAGAATACGCCCTGCCCTTGGGTTCCACACTGCATAGAGGCGGAAACATTCCAGGTTTTTTGTTCGTCTGGCGTGAGTGGCGTGCCAAGAATAATAAAAGCGGCGCTCACGTTCTGTTTTGGAAAAGCGTAATGCAAAGGCTGCGCCTCACCGCGGCGTAAAAAGTAGCAAGGTGGAGTCATGTTCAGCACATGCGTTGCTTTCTCTTTACCTGGCGAAGCGATTTCCAACTCACACTTACCCTGCGCCTGCTGCAACACCAGTTGGTGGCCTTGCCAGTCAAAGCTGTCCGTCACGGCAGAGTCGGCATAACTCTGGCAGCTCAGCAGCAGCGCAGCAATCCCGGCGGTATACTGGATTATCCTGGTCATAATAACTCCCAAAACCACACCTCTTTCCCTAAAGCAAAATAATCCGGACTTCCGCCTTTCATCATCATTTTGCTGCCATCCCAGACATCAATATGATCGGTTGAACCCCAACCATCCTGAATAAAGACGATGCCTTTTTTACCGGCATAATCTGACTGGGTAACGGATTTTTTCTTGACGGCCTGGCCGACCAGATCCTTGCGGTTTAAGAGCCAACTGGCCAGTTCCTGTGCACGAAGCACATGTTTGGGGTTATGGCCGAAGCCTGGGTAACACTTCGCCCCATGATAGATGTTGAGGTTAACGCCCGACTTCTCCAGCGCCACGCCCATTCTGATGGCACACTGGTTGACAAAAGAGCTGTCACAGGGGCTGTCCGGATAGGGATGATTATCCCAGAGTTGGCTGAACGATAGCATCACAGTTGTCCTTTATTGAGGGTTTCCCGGAGATTTAACACACCATGCTGTTCATCATTTTTGCCCCCAAAGAATAGGCGGCCTCGCTATAACTGGCGAGAATTTATTCACCATGATGATTGATTTTCGTGACAGTTCCCTCTTTTATTAACAGAACCGCAACCGGAAGGACGGCTCCCTATGCAGATTTATAACGTTTTTGGCCGCTATATAGGTGTTAAGCGCGTTGAGGGCCGCTGGCAGGTCTTTCGCGTCGACAGGAATGAAAATAAATACTCACGCTTGTATGGGATTATCATTCCTGACGATCTCAGTGAAGCCGGGATCCCCGGCTGGCTGGGCGATATTTTCCACGAAGCCGCCAGTGAGCGGCATCCCGATGTCACCCGTGTGGAATAAGAGGCGCATGATGAATGAGACGTGGTACCAACAAAGCCGCTTCGACGTTCGGCTGGAGTGGGGGCAGAACGCCGCGAAACAACTTGCCCGGCATGTGGACTGCGTGGTGATTGTCGATGTGATGTCCTTCTCCAGTTGTGTCAGCATTGCCAATGATAACCAGGCGCACATTTATCCCTGGCCGTGGAAGGATGAAAGCGCCCGGCGCTTTGCGCAGGAAAACGGGGCAGATGTCGCCAGCTTCACCCGCACCTTTGCGGGCGATCGCTACACTCTTTCGCCTGCATCACTGTTGACTATTCCTGCCGGACACCGGCTGGTGTTGCCCTCACCGAACGGATCGACACTCTCTTATCAGGCGCGCGACTGCGGGGCGGCAGTCTTTAGCGGCTGCTTTCGCAACAGAGCCGCCACCGCACGGGCCTGCGCGGCGTTTAAACGCATCGTCGTTATCCCGGCAGGAGAACGCTGGCCAGACGGCAGCCTGCGCCCGGCGCTGGAAGATCACCTTGCCGCTGGAGCGATTATCGCCGCACTGGGAAGAGAAAGTATGTCGCCAGAAGCTCGCGCTGCAATGGCGGCATTTAACGCCTGTCGGCAAGAGGATCTTTACCATTGTTCATCCGCTAACGAACTGGTGGCGCGGGGTTTTGCCGACGATGTTGCACTGTGCCTGGCAATGGATGTCAGCCCGTATGCCTGCCGGTTAAGCGACGGGTGTTATCAGCCTGTCTGACAGGCCGGCGATCCGCCCGACCATGAAACGGATCTCGTCACGGTGCAGCGGTTCGCGATCGGTAACAAAATGCAGTGTCATTCCCTCAATAAACGCATCCAGCGCGCGGGCCGTTACCGGCTCGAACCACTGTTCAAGCGTGGTCTGGCTGGTCCGCATCCAGTTTTGCATTATGCTTTTTAGCCCTGCCTGGCGAGTCGAAAAAGCATACAACTGATACATCAATTCCATATTGCGCACGGTAGTGACCTGCGCGCTATAAATCAGCTCTGCGATCGCATCGCAGGCCCGCCCGGGGCTGTCAACACCGTCGAAAAACGCCTGATATTGCGCAGACATTTGCTGTGTAAAGCAGGTAAAGGCTTCTTCGAGCAGAGCCTCAATACCCGCAAAATAATAGGTCATAGAGCCGAGCGGTACGTCCGCACAACGGGCTATTTTGCGATGCGTTACCGCATGGATGCCATGTTCAGCAATGGTGTCCAGCGTGGCTTGCAGGATGCGGTCTCTCCGCTGTGGATCGTTAGGTCGACGGGCCATAAGTCCTCTCACTCATTTATGTACAAATGTACACTTCCTTGCTAGTGTTGTCTCACCTTTTCTTGTCCGATGTGACGCTATGACTGCAAACGATACCCGCAAAGCCCTGCGAAATCGCCTATGGGCGTTATTCACCTTCTTCTTTTTGCCCGGCTTGCTAATGGCTTCCTGGGCCACACGCACGCCAGCAATTCGCGACATCCTCTCCGTCTCCACCGCAGAAATGGGGGCGGTGTTATTTGGTCTGTCGGTAGGGTCGATGAGCGGTATTCTTGCCTCTGGCTGGCTGGTGAAACGCTTTGGCGCGCGGAAAGTGATCCGCGCCAGCATGTCGGTTGCCGTGCTGGGTATGCTGATCCTCAGTGTGGCCTTGTGGTTTGCATCACCGTTGTTATTTGCCGTTGGCCTTGCCTTCTTTGGCGGCAGCATGGGTTCTGGTGAAGTGGCGATGAACATCGAAGGGGCGGTAGTTGAGCAGGAGATGAATAAGACAGTGCTGCCCATGATGCACGGTTTTTACAGCCTGGGCACGCTGGTTGGCGCCGGCATCGGCATGACATTAACAGCGCTGGGTCTGGCAGCGAACGTGCATATTCTGCTGGCGGCGTTGGTGGCCATCGTACCGATAATGCTGGCCATTGCCGCCATTCCCGACGGTACCGGGAAAGACGCCGCCGGCGATGATGCCAGCGGGAAAAAAGGGCTACCGTTCTGGCGCGATACACAACTGTTGCTGATTGGGGTGATCGTTCTGGCCATGGCCTTTGCCGAAGGTTCCGCCAATGACTGGTTGCCGCTGCTAATGGTCGACGGCCACGGCTTTAGCCCAACGTCTGGCTCGCTGATTTATACTGGCTTCACCCTGGGCATGACCGTGGGGCGTTTTACCGGCGGCTGGTTTATCGATCGCTACAGCCGGGTGGCGGTGGTGCGCGCCAGCGCCATTTTAGGAGCGCTGGGCATTGGGCTGATTATCTTTGTTGACAGCGCCTGGGTGGCGGGCGTGTCGGTTATCCTGTGGGGGCTGGGCGCCTCGCTCGGCTTCCCGCTGACGATTTCCGCTGCCAGCGATACCGGCCCGGACGCGCCTACCCGCGTCAGCGTCGTAGCAACCACCGGCTATCTGGCCTTCCTGGTGGGCCCGCCGCTGCTCGGTTTCCTTGGCGAGCACTATGGCTTACGCAGCGCCATGCTGGTGGTATTAAGCCTGGTGCTGGTTGCCGCGCTGGTCGCCCGTGCGGTTGCCAGACCGGCAACAGAAGCGGAAGCCGAAAGCTGCTGAGACATCAGCGGCATTTGCTAAGGCGAATGCCGCTTTACCCCTCGAGGGAATTTCCTACCCGTTTGTCGCGCAGGAACACCACCATCAGCCCGAGCCATAGCAGGCCATTCACCAGGTTGAAAATGCTGAACAAACCATTGCCACCCGCCAGCCAGGCATGTTTGCTGACTTCGATCCCAACGGTGAAAATAAACATCTGTAGCATCCCCATCGCCGCCGATACCGTACCTTTACTCATCTCGCTGGCAAACAGTGTCAGGCGCACCAGCCCGGCGTTCGCCAGCCCAATACCGAAGGCGTAGAGACTCAACCCGGCGGTCATCCACAAGTAAGCATGCGATGACACCATGGTCGCCACCGCTGCCAGCACCAGCCCGGCGACAATCGGCCAGCCACCCAGGATGATCAACGCCCGCACGGTACGACGTGACGTCAGGCGTGCCAGCACCAGATTACCGGCAATCAACGCACCAAAAATCGGTACCTGCAACAACCCATACTGATAGCTGCTCAACTGTTCGCCGCTGATGATGATAATCGGCGACTGGGCGATCCACGCCAGTAGCGGCAGGCTGACAAACCCGGTTGCCAGCGCTCCGGCAACAAAGCGCAGGTTTTTCATCACCTCGGCATAATCCCGCCACAGCGCTTTGAAGGAGAGCGGCTCACCCAGCCGGGTTGCGGTTTCCGGCATGGCCTTTTGCAGACCAAAAAAGGCAAACGCCGCCAGTAGCGCAAACAGAACAAACATCCCCTCCCAGGGCGCAGCATGCACCCATGCCGCCCCCACCAGGGGGCCAAGCAGAGGCGCGATTAACGCCACATTGGCCATCAGTGCGGTGATCTTAATGCACACCGCCTCTTCAAAGGACTCCTGGATTGCCGCATACCCCACCGCGCCAATAAAACAGAGGCTGATGCCCTGTAAAAAACGCAGCAAAGTAAATTGTTCAATATCCTGCGCCAGTAAAGTCGCCAGACAGGTGACGATAAACCACACCACGCCGGTCAGCATCACCGGGCGGCGCCCGATGCGATCCGACAGCGGGCCAAGCAGCCATTGTAAAAACATGCCGCCCGCCAGGTAGGCGGTCATGGAAGTCGGCACCCATTCGATCCCGGCGTTGTACTGCGCGACCACCGCTAACATACCGGGTTGGATCATATCGTTCGCGATATAGGTCGAGAATTCGTAAAGCACCAGGCAGAGGGGAAATAACAGCGCCCGTCTGCCCAGGCGTTGGCCTGAGAGGGAGTGGTTTTGCATGCAGTCTCTTCATCCTGTGAGAAATCGCGCCGAGTGTAATCAAAGCTACCCGGCGGCGATAGGGAATTCGCAGTCACTGAGTAAATAAAGCACATTTTTGTTCGTTTAAGGTTTGCTTAAGTGCGGGGGAGTAACGTGTTGCTATTCACGGTTTAACCAGGAATCGTCTAACTCTCAGCCGAGTAAGACAAAACCCCTTTACCGTTCACCGCGCCGCTTTTAAGGTGGGCGCTTTCGCATCAATTTGGATTGTTTAATCAAAGAGTAACACGAGTATGCTAGAGAGCCTGAATCACGCCCTGTTCTACTGGATTAACGCCACACCCGACTCCCCTCACTGGCTAATTGCGTTTGCCGACTTCGCGGCCAGCGATCTTATCAGCATCGTGCCGCTGCTGGCGGTGGGCCTCTGGCTATGGGGGCCGCGCAGTCAGGTCACCGCTCAACGCCAGTTGATCATCAAAGTGACAATGGCGATGTTTGTCAGCCTCTGCTGCTCACTGTTACTGGGTCATTTCTTCCCGCACGATCGCCCGTTTGCCGATCAGGTGGGTTATAACTTTCTGCATCACGCGCCGGATAGCTCCTTCCCGAGCGATCATGGCACAGTTATCTTTACTTTCGCCGTCGCCTTTCTTGCCTGGCACCGGGTATGGTCCGGTGCGGTACTGATGGGTATTGGCCTGCTGATCGCCTGGTCCCGCGTATATCTGGGCGTCCACTGGCCGCTGGATATGCTCGGTGCCCTTCTGGTCGGCATGGGCGGCTGCCTGACGGCGCAGATCCTGTGGCAAGGTTTTGGCCCGGCCCTTTATCGCAGCGTGCAGCAGTGCTATCGCCTCTGTTTTGCTACCCTGATCCGCCGTGGCTGGGTGCGTGACTAAGCCCCACGGCAAAGGTAAGATGAACGCCCTGCTCAATGCAGGGCTTTCTTTTATACAGAGGTTTTATGGAAACAAGACGTGACGAACGGATAGGCCAGCTACTGGCGGCGCTGAAGCGCAGTGACAAGCTGCATCTTAAAGAAGCGGCGGCGCTGCTGGGCGTTTCTGAAATGACCATTCGCCGCGATCTGAACGCCAACAGCGCCCCGGTAGTGCTGTTAGGCGGCTACATCGTGCTGGAGCCGCGCAGCGCCAGCCACTATCTGTTAAGCGATCAAAAAACCCGGCTGGTGGAAGAGAAACGTCGGGCGGCGGGTCTGGCCGCAGCTCTGCTGCAACCGCACCAGATGGCGTTTTTCGACTGCGGCACCACCACCCCGTGGATCATCGAAGCCATCCCTGAGGATCTGCCATTTACCGCCGTTTGCTACTCGTTGAATACCTTTCTGGCGTTACAGGAAAAACCCCTGTGCCGCGCTATTCTGTGCGGCGGCGTGTTTCATGCCAGCAACGCTATCTTCAAGCCGCTGAATTTTAAAGAGACGCTGAGTAATCTTCGCCCGGATATCGCCTTCTATTCGGCGGCAGGTGTGCATGCAGAGCAGGGCGCGACCTGCTTTAATCTGGAGGAATTGCCGGTAAAGCACTGGGCGATGTCCAGCGCGCAGTACCATGTGCTGGTCGTGGATCACAGTAAATTTGGTAAAGTGCGCCCGGCCAGCATGGGGCCAATGAGCCAGTTCGACGTGCTGGTCAGCGACTGTCGGCCGGATGAAAGCCTGGTTAACGCCGCCAAAACGCACCACATTAAGCTGGTTTACTGACCGTGCCCCTGGCGGGCACGGCCTGTTAAGGTCAGGAGAACCAGCCGCCGAACCACTGGTGGAACTTCAGTAATACAAAATCCCACATCCGGCCGATAAAGCCCGCCTCGCCTACCGCTTCCATCACCACCAGCGGCCGCTGCTCAATGGTTTTGCCGTTAAGCTGAAAATCGATAGTGCCCACGACCTGACCTTTCGCCAGCGGGGCTTCCAGCTGCGGCTGAGTTAACGTGTACGTGGCTTTCAAATCTTTCAGTTGCCCTTTTGGGAGGGTAATGGCACCGGATTCACCCGCGCCAAGCTTCGCTTCGCTGGCATCGCCAAACCAGACACGCTGATTGACGAAGGCCGCATCCGGTTTGATCGGTGAAACGGTTTCAAAGAAGCGGAAGCCCCACGTCAGCAATTTTTCCGATTCGTTAAAACGAATACGGTCGGTTTTCGCGCCCAATACGACCGAAATCAGCCGCATATCCCCCTGGGTGGCCGACGCAACCAGGTTATATCCGGCACCGTCGGTGGTGCCGGTTTTCATCCCGTCCACATTCATGCTGGTGTTCCACAGCAGGCGGTTGCGGTTAGGCTGGCGAATTTTATTAAAGGTGAACTCTTTCTCTTTGTGAATGGCGTACTCATCCGGCACGTCATGGATCAGTGCCTTGCCCAGCAGCGCCATATCCCGCGCGGTGCTGAACTGCCCCGGCGCATCCAGCCCGTGGACCGTTTTAAAGGTAGTATTGGTCAGGCCAAGCTTTTGCGCGTAGCTGTTCATCAGGCTGACAAACGAGTCCTGGCTGCCAGCTACAAAGTCCGCAATGGCGATACTGGCGTCGTTACCCGACTGGATAATCACCCCTTTGTTCAAATCCGCCACCGACACCTGATCGCCAGGTTTAAGAAACATTAACGACGAGCCGCGCAACACCGGATTACCGGTCGCCCAGGCATCTTTGCCGACGGTAACCGTATCGGTGAGGTGAATTTTTCCGGCTTTTAGCGCCTGTCCCACAACGTAACTGGTCATCAGTTTGGTCAGACTGGCAGGATCGAGCTTCTCATCGGCGTTGCCTTCTGCCAGCACTTTACCGCTGGCGTAATCCATCAGGATCCACGCTCTGGCATCAACTGGCGGCGCACCAGGCGTTTGTTCAGCTGCGTATAGAGAAGGCGTGAAAAGAACCAACAGCGCAGAGCCTGCAACCAGGCTGCGAAGGGATAAAGAGAAATGCTTCATATAGGCCACCCGAGTATCCATTCAAAAAACGTCACAATACCGTGCCGTAAGAAACGGTGAGTAATAGCGCACAAACGAACCGAAAAAAACCATCGCTGGGTAAAGTTTTTAAAGTTTACGCAATAACCGTGCGCCGTGCCCCGTTACGGCACGATTTTTCTAAGTCGTTGCCAGAACGTTAACTTTCACTCACCATAGAGCACGCTGAAACATTCACTGGCAAAGGGGTGAGCATGATAACGCTATGGGGCAGGAATAATTCGACCAACGTCAAAAAAGTACGCTGGATGCTGGAAGAGCTTGAGTTGCCATATGAGCATATTCTGGCGGGCGGGCAATTTGGGCTGAACCACGATGCCGACTATCTGGCAATGAATCCCAACGGTCTGGTGCCGCTGCTACGCGACGATGAAACCCAGGCTGTACTCTGGGAATCCAATACCATTTTACGTTACCTGGCGGCGCAGTACGGCCAGGGCCGCCTGTGGGTGGATGCGCCAGCCTCACGCGCCGTGGGCGAAAAGTGGATGGACTGGGCGCTAAGTACGCTGGCTCCGCAACACGGCCCGGTGCTGATGGGCCTGGTTCGCACACCGCCGGGGCAGCGCAACAACACCGCCATTGAGGCCGCGAAGCAGGCGCTGGACGCGCAGTTCACGTTACTGGACAGCGTGCTGGCGAACCAGCCATGGCTCTCCGGCGACGCCTTCGGCTGTGGCGATATTGCCGTTGGGCCGTTCATCTATAACCTGCATAACATTCCGGGTCTGAGCTGGACGCCGCGCCCCCACTTAGCCCGCTGGTATGCACAATTGTGCGAGCGGCCAGGGTTTCGCAATACGGTGATGATCCCGGTAACGTGAGACACAGGTCAGGCAAAGCAACGCCGCGCTCAGGCCACACTGCCGGGCAGCGGCTTTGCTTACCCGGGCTATTAATTCGGACTGACTTTCCATAATTCGCCATCTGATTCATCGGTTAGCACATATAAGTAGCCATCCGGGCCGGTGCGGACATCGCGGATACGGTGGTTGCGCTCACCGAGAATACGGCCATCTTCGCTGACGCTGTCGCCCTTCACGCTCATAACAATGACCTCTTTTTCTTTCAGCGCGCCGATGAACAGCTTCCCTTTCCACTGTGGGAAGGTCTCACTGCCATAAAATGCCATGCCGCTGATCGCGGGCGACACCTTCCAGTAGAAAAGAGGTTGCTCAGTGCCGGGGACAATGCCGCCTTTCGCTTCAGGGATTTTCAGGCCACTGTAATTAATGCCCCAGGTAGCAATCGGCCAGCCGTAGTTCTTGCCTTTCTGCGGAATGTTAATTTCATCGCCGCCGCGGGGCCCGTGCTCATTCAGCCATACGGTATGGCTCCAGGGGTTCAGCGCCATACCTTGCGGGTTTCGAATGCCGAAAGACCAAATCTCCGGACGCGCGCCCGCTTTGCCAACAAACGGATTATCCTCCGGTACCTTGCCCTGATCGGTTAACCGCACCACTTTGCCCTGTAATTTATCTGTATCCTGCGCTGTCGCGCGTTGGTTGTTCTCACCCAGCGCAATCCACAAATAGCCTTTACCGTCAAACACCATCCGGCCGCCAAAATGGTTGCCCGTCGAGAGCTTTGGCTGCTGGCGGAACACAGTACGGAAATGTTCAAGATGCTGCATATCCTCGCTGAGGCGCCCATAGCCAACTGCCGTTCCCGCTTTATCATCCTCACCGGCTTCGGCATAACTGAGCCAGACCCGTCGTGACTGGGCAAAGTCCGGTGCCAGCGCCACATCCAGCAAACCGCCCTGCCCGTGCGCCCACACCGTTGGCACACCGGTAATGGGATCGGAAAGCCCTTTGCCCTGTAGCCAGTGACGCAACTGCCCGCCGCGCAGCGTGATTAACATGCCATGGTTATCCGGCAAAAAAGCCAGTGCCCAGGGATGGTCGAGTTTGGTTTGCAGCACATTGACGTTCACTGCCGACGGGGCGGCAAACACAGAGGCGCTGATAAAAAGACCCAGCAGGAGGAAATGGCGCATACGGCGCTCCTTTATATTCCATGAACTGGATAAAGGTTAGCCTGTGGCGCGTTGGGCGAATCGGGGTTTACAAAAACTTGAATAACAAAGGGGGAGTCGCCTCCCCCTCTTCAAACTCAGATTTCTTCTAGCGGTGCATGCTCGTTCAAATACTGAATGCAATAATTCAGTACGTTCAAGGAGCGTTCGAGCTTGTCGGCATTTACCGTGATGTAAGTTGGGCAATCCTGCCGTCCACTCATCAAGCAAACTGCCGCAGAGGAGAGCGCCTCCTCTGCGCGATAAAGGGCGCCGCGCGTATCGCGGTCCGGCATCTCGCTGAGCCGTTCTCCCTTATCGCGGATCTCCTGCGCAAGTGCAAAAAAACGTTCGCGCAGACGTTCGGTTTCACTGACCGACATATATCCCTTTACTTTCAGTAACTGGCTATAGCCGGCAAGATCGGTTCTGCACGCAACCAACTTCGTCAATAAACGACGAGTGATGTCGTCAAGGGTCATACAGGTTTCCTCCCTTGTTCGCCTAAGTGGCAAATCATAATATGGTCATTTTTTGTACAAAAGCATGAGGAAGGTCAATAAATAAACAGGACCGATAATCCTTTACACCCTACGCACCAGCCATGCCCGCCGGCCGCCGTAGAGAGAACTCTCCAGGGTACTTCTAAACCATAGCTCTCACCAATGAATCACGCCAGCCAGCACCCGTCTTTCCTTTCAGCATTCGCGTAATAAGCAAAACGGCACAGACGGCCCGTAGCGGGAAAGCATTCTGCTGGTGTATTGTTTTTAAACGATCAATCAGGCGGAATGGACATCAACACGATGCTGAAAATTCTTGGTAAGACAACATCAATAAATGTGCGCAAAGTTCTTTGGACCTGTGAAGAAGCAGGACTGGATTATCTGCAGGAAGATTATGGTAGCGGGTTTGCCTCAACAGAAACCGAGGCGTTTCGCGCGCTAAACCCGAATGCCATGGTGCCGGTACTGATTGACGACGATTTTACCCTGTGGGAATCCAACTCCATTTGCCGCTATCTGGTACGTAAAGCCGGGCGTAACGATCTGCTTCCCACCGAGCCACGGGCCTGCGCGAATGTTGAACACTGGATGGACTGGCAGGCAACCGAGTTTAACAATGCCTGGCGCTATGTATTTCCGGCGCTGGGGCGCAATAACCCGGCATATAACGATCAGCATGCCATCGCTGCTGGCATCAAAGAGTGGAATCACTGTATCGGTATCCTTGAACAACAACTGCAACGAACCGGGGCCTTCGCCGCAGGCGAGACGTTTACCCTGGCGGATGTGGTGCTGGGTTTGTCCGTGAATCGCTGGAAGATGACCCCGTTTGAACACCCGCCGGTACCGGCCATTGAGGCATGGTTCGCGCGCCTTAACCAGCGCCCGGCTTTTTTGCGCCACGGCAATAACGGCATGGTGTAATACAGACGACTGCCCGGGTGATTCGCGATGATATGTCGGCCTGACCCAATCCGCGCATACTGCGCAAAGGAAAATGCACACGCGCCAGCCATGGTGATTTGCAATGGCGCGGTGGGGTGTGGGTCATCTTGCCGTCAGGCAAAGCTGGCTGGACGCCGCAGGAGTGCATCCGCCTGCTTCGTAAAGCGTGAGGGCTGCCGCAACGCACGACAGCATTTTTTTTCACCAGCGGGTTGCCTGCATGTCGATCACAAAACGGTACTTCACATCGCCCTTCAGCATGCGGGCAAAGGCGGTTTCAATCTCCTCTCCGCTGATCATCTCAATGTCTGCGGTGATAGCGTGCTCGCCGCAGAAATCCAGCATCTCCTGTGTTTCCTGAATGCTGCCAATTGACGAACCGCTGATACTCAAACGGCGAAACACCATTGGTGTGATATCTGGCGCGGCATGCGGCTGGTCAGGGATCCCCACCAATACCAGACGGCCGTTGGTTTTCAGCGTGGCCAGGTAAGGATCCAAATCGTGCGGGGCAGCGACGCAGTCAATAATCAAATCCAGCGAAGTCTGGCAGGCCGCCATTTGCGCAGCATCACGCGAGACGACAACCTGGGTTGCCCCCAGGCGACGGGCATCGGCGCCCTTTTCCGGCGAGGTGGTAAATAGCGTGACCTTCGCCCCCATTGCAGTGGCCAGTTTTACCGCCATATGGCCGAGTCCTCCCAGACCGACCACGCCAACCCTGTCGCCCGCCGTGACATTGAAATGGCGCAGCGGCGACCAGACCGTCACCCCCGCACACAGCAGCGGTGCGACACCTGCCAGCGGCAGGTTAGACGGGATCGCCACCACAAAATGCTGATCGACCCTCACGCGCTGCGCGTAGCCGCCCCAGGTGCTGTCGCCGGTGTATTTATCAATGCCGTTATAGGTGGCGGTGAAGCCCGCTTCACAGTATTGCTCTTCATGCTGCCTGCAGAAATGGCACTCGCGGCAGGCATCGACCATTACGCCCACCCCGACGATATCGCCCACGTTAAAATGGGTTACTTCTTCTCCCGCTGCCACCACACGGCCGACGATTTCATGCCCTGGCACCAGTGGATAGCGGCTGACCGCCCACTCATTACGTACCATGTGCAAATCGGAGTGGCACACGCCGCAGTAGAGGATTTCAATGTCGACATCCTTTTTTTGCAAAGGACGCAGTGCTATCTGACCGGATGTTAAAGGGCGTGCCGCGTCGTGTGCGATTAATGCGTTGATTTTCATCGTGCCTCCAAATGAACTGGCTGTGGCTAACTGAAGGCGGCAGACTATAGTCAACATGATTCTATTTTGATAGTAGTCACCATTTGGTGACCATAAACAGAGGACAGAACAATGCCCGCCTGGGTTGACGGTAAACTCTTTTTCTACGCGGATTCACCACCGCGTCGCCTGATGGATCTCTTCTCGGTGAAATGGAGCACCATGGTACTCCACGCGCTCTATCACTGGCCGGATGAACGCGCCCGCACAGGGGAGTTGCAGCGCAGCCTGCAAGGCATTTCGAAGAAGATGCTGTTCCAGACACTGAAAGAGCTGGAACAACGCGGGCTGATCGCCCGCCATGTATATGACGTGATCCCGCCGAAAGTCGACTACCGGCTCACGCCGCTTGGCAGAACGTTTGCCGAACCCATTGAGCAAATGTACCAGTGGGGACTGGAAAACCAGGCCGCGCTGGATGAAATGGAAGCGCATTACCGCGACGGTTAAAGAAAGGTCCGCCAGCGTCGATAACAGGCAAACAGATCGAATCAGGGAATAATCATGCGCGGCGATAATCGGGATTTTATAGAGATTGAAGACTCACTGGATGTTTTTTTAGCGGACGATGTCGTCATTGAAAAGATGCAAATGATCAATGGCGAGATCAACGACTGGGAAAAATGGTTGCAGATTGAATTGCAGTATTACTTTCAGCACCATCCGCTGTTTCAGTGCCAGCGTGAAAAACAGTTTTCTCTGACCCTGCCTGGCAGCGCAATCAGAAGAGTCATGTCTGTCGATTTGGTCTTAAAAAGAGAGACAACCAAAGCGATCCAGGATATTTACGTCGAACTGAAATGTGTGAAACGGCTAAGTACTCTGCGCCGCGTGCTGCAAAAAGATTACGCCAAATTGCACTTGCTGGCGCAGCATCAACCGATGCGTTCTTTCTGGTGTATCGCCTTTTACTGGAATTACGACGAAAGTGATGTCGCTATGGCACCTTTCCTTGCCGGATATAAATATGCCGTGCATAAGGCCATTGATCTCTGCGGCTGCGGCGATCCGCACTGCGAAGAAGCCAGGATGGGATATGTCATTATTGGTGGTAAACGGTAAATACATTCGCGACTGTTTATTGTCCGCCCCCTACTCTATTCCAGCCATTTCCTCTGCGGTGATATGAGGGTAAATTGCCAAGGATCACCTTAACGGCACAAGTAATATCTGATGAGTACCAAAATCACCGCGGAAATCGCACTGGAGCAGTTACGCGAAAATTTACGCCCCGCTTGCGTGGCTACCGTAGGAGGCTTTCGCCCACCGGAAGATCCCCTTACATCATGGTTCTGCCGCGGTGTTGGCTTAGCCGCAGAAGGGCTTCCGCTCTGGCAGGGAGAACCCATGTTTCCGTTGTTGCAGATCCGGGTGGCAGAATTACCCTGGATACCGGAAGCACTAAGCGATATTGCCCTGTTGGTGCTGTTTCATAATTTACGCGAACACCCTTTCGATAATAAACATGGCGACGGCTGGCTTATTCGCGAATATAAAAGCACCGACAATTTGAGCCCCTTACCCGATGTTGCCCACCCGTATAAACCTTTTCCGTTGCGCTGGACATTGCACCAGGATGCACCCGGATGGGAAGACGCATGGGACGTTGTAGACTTATCCGCCGTGAATGCCGATCCCGCCGCCACAGAAATATTTTTCAGGGAATTTAACCGCTACCCGCAGACTAAAGTGGGCGGCTACCCCTATGAAATTCAGCATGGGGTAGGCCTCGATAATTTTGTCTTCCAGGTAGGCTCGGAGGAAAAAGTGAACTGGATGTGGGCAGATAACGGCATCGGTTATTTCTTCCGCTCGCCGCAGGGTGAATGGCGATGGTCATGCCAGTTCTATTAAAAATGGCTCGCGGCCCCCTTGTGATATAGTGCCCATTCGACCCACCAGGCAAGGGAAATAAGCGAATTGAATATCACATTAATACGCCATGGGCAGCCAGAAATTACCGTTCTGCACAGTGCGAAAAGAATCAAAGCCAATGCGATGCAAGCCTGGATAGCCGGTTACGATGCCTCAGATATTGTGGGCGCGCCGACGGCGGAAATAATATCGATGGCCGGACAGAGCGATTATTGTGTTTGTAGTCCACTGCGACGCGCACACGCCTCACTGCTGGCGACAGGATACACGCCAGATGAGATCATTCATAAACTGCATGAAGTCCCTCTTGCTGTCGTGAACGTTCCCTTTCTCAGGCTGCGCCCGCAAACATGGCTGATTGTTTTTCGCCTCTGCTGGATGCTCGGCTTTATCACCGGTTCAGAGTCACGATCCGCCGCCAGAATAAGAGCCGGTGAAGCCGCTGAATATTTGATTAAGCATGCTGAAGAACACGGCTCTGTTTTCAGCATGGGTCATGGTTTTATGAACAGGCTGCTTGCCCGTGAACTGGAAAAGCGTGGCTGGAAAAGAGCAGACAATAAGGGACACAGATACTGGAGTGGCGTGAAATATCGTCATCCGCTCCCGCAAACACCACGTTGAAAGACGCGCGGTTCAGCGAATGCGGGCAGGTTTTTCGTCCTGGCCATTGCCCGCCACGTCTAATAACGCGGCCTCAAATGAACGGGCAAACATGGCGCCGTGCGTCAGACCGGGAAAAAGCCAGTAAGTGACTGGCGCGCCACCAGCACGCAGCGCGGAAGCTGTTTCACGCACGGCTTTCAGTACGTCTGGCACCTTATCCTCTTCCCGGCTTCTCTGCTCGCCATCGCCTTCCATAAACCACAGAGATTTCGTGCGGGTGTTTTGCCGGGTAACGTGCTCGACTGCATGGAGTAATGCAAAGTTATTGCGCCCTAATGACGGAACGGCAGAATAATATGCCGTAAAAAATGCCGAGGAAAGGTAGCTATCCAACACAAATAAGCCGCCGTAAGAGTGCCCCCATAGCGCGCGTTTTTGTGAATCGACAGGGAGATCTTTTTCCACGGCCGGGGCAATGGTCTGCTCCAGCAACTGGCGGAACACAACGCTACCGCCGCCGGTTCTGCCGCGCAAATTCTGCGCTTTCCCGCCGGCCGCCGGGGTGTAGTCCCAGGCCCTGGCATTGAGATCAAACGGCAGCGGTGTCTGATACCCGACCGCTACCAGCACGGGTGCATTACCCTGCGACAGTTTTTGCAGGACGTTATCCGATAACTTATCCATCACCGCATTACCGTCAAGCATATACACCACCGGGTACCCCGCTGCGGGTGGTGTGTTGCCGGGTACGCCGGTCCATACCTTGTAATGCCGTTGCCCATCTGCGGAATCAAACGTGCGAACAGAAAAGTGATAAAACGCGGACCCACGATCGGCAATGTTTGGACCCAGCGGCGTCATATCCGGTCTGGCATAAGCGGTTGTGGAACTCAGCAACAACCCCGACAGCGCCAGCAGGCGCAAACCGTTGAATCGAGACGTCGTCTTTTTTACTTGCATCAAAAACGTACCTCTCGCTGCAAAGGGAAATATTTTTTTGGGGTTATCAGCATCAGTCCTGTCCGGGAAGTGAAATGACGCGCAATAACGTAATGCGAATCATTATTAATTGCAACAGGATAAATGGACTTTCTGCCTATGTGTTCAAGGGGTTATTGGGCTTGAAGAAGTGATACATCGCCAGAGGCCCAGCCCCTACTCCCCCGGCTTTTGTAACGGTTCATGCGATTATTGCGCCAGTTGCTGTTGTAATTCCTGGCAGAGCGCCCAGTGTTCATCAACAGGCACGGCGGTTCTCGAGCGTTGCCCGGCTGTCATTTGCGGCTCAGTCCACAGAAAAGGGTAAAAAGAAAATACTTTGTCGCCCGCCAGCGCCGCAACATCATCCTGCCAGCCGGGCCAGCGCACGGTTTGGTAGAACAAAGCCAGATCGCCGCACAACGTCCACTGCACAAATGCCGAATAACCGACTTCCAGGCTTTCCCAGGCCAGGCTGTCGGGTGCAAAGTAGTAAACATTACCGACTTCTTCACCCAGTCCCCCACCGTTAATGGCAAAAAAGCCACCGCTGGCATCGTCGGCAATCAGCAGTCCGCCAAAAGCTTGCATACCGGCTACCGATTGCGTCCACGCAGCCGGGTCGCGCGGCAGTCTTGAGTGGCCCGAGCCCAGGATACGCAGCCAGCCCCCATCAATCAGCAACCCGCCCGTTTCATACACGACCGCCCCCATGGATGAACGGGTGGTCACTTGCAACTGACAGAGCGCCTGTTCGGCAAGCTGCGGATCTTTTGGCAGGATCTCATAAGGGTTAGTGGCCTCACTTAACCACGTTTCAACGACCACCCAGCCCGGATCCTGCATATCGATTAAGTCTGTTAATGGCTTCACCCTTGCTCCTTTCGTCTCGCTTGTCTGGCTGTTGATCATGGTGCGTTTTTTTGCCAGCCACGCGTCTTCGCCCGTTCTCGCGGGATAACAGTGCCAGTACGACCCGGCAATCTCAACCCGCAACGGGGCATCTTTCTGTTTAGTACTAAAAATGGTAGGTCACTTTTCATTCGACGCAATTGAAAATGATATTTGTTTTCATTAGCATTATCTTTTTGTGAATAACTGTAAAGAAAGATTACATGCCTACCATGAATCCACACAAAACTGCCCTTCGCGTGTTCGCACTTTCCTTTGCGCTCTTTTCCGCGGCTTTATACGCCCAGGAATTTACCGAGAGGGATTTCCAGTCTCAGCCTCTTGGCCACGGGGTGTACGAGCTGGCTTATGACCACGGGCAAAAAACCCTTTTTGCTGCCTCCGCGCCTTCTTTTGCAAAGGACAAAACAGACGGTCTGGTATTCCGCCTGGCAGCCGATTCCCTGAAAATTGATCAGCGCATCACGACGCAACGACGCACTTTTGCCGTCGCCCTGGATGAAGCAAACCATCTCCTGTATTTGGGTAACTCCCTGGAAGGCTCCCTCACTCTGCTGGATACCCGTACGAATAACGTCATCAAAACACTGCAACTGAGTGACGACAGCGACCCGAATAAGAAAGCCCACGTGCGTGAAGTGGTGCTCGATAAGCTGCATCAGCGTTTGTATGTCTCCGGCATTGGCGCCAAAGACAAAGGGTTACTGTGGGTCGTGGATACGCAAAAGCAGGCGCTGGAGAAAACACTGGAGAAACTGGAACCCGTCGGCTTTGCTGTGGATGAAGCCGGCAACAACGTTTATGTGGTGAACGGTAAAGGCGAGCTCATTACTCTGGACGGCGCAACATTGCAGCTCCTGTCGCGCGTGAAAGTCGATCCGGCAGAGCCGAAACACTACTTCCTGAACATTGCTCTTAATACCGCAGCGGGAGTTGGCTACATTGCCGACACCAACACCCCGGATGTGCTGGTCGTCAAACTCGATTCTGGCGAACTTGTTCAGCGTATTCCGACGCCCAACTCGATTGCCGTGCTCTATAACGCCGCGCGCGATGAAGTGTATGTCACGCACCGTAACGCCCGACAAATCAGCATCATTGACGCCAGCAGCTACCGTCTGAAACACACCATTAAAACGACCGCGATGCCAAACAGTCTCGCCCTTTCTGCCGACACCAGTACGCTCTATGCCAGCGTGAAACAGGACGAGAAAGAGACGAAAGCGGACTACGTTCTCAAAATCGATTTAAGCAAATTCTAAGGGATTTTTTGTGAAAACTAAGACACGTTTGTCCGTGGCGATTGCGCTTGCCCTCACGCCTCTCACGACCGTTGTGAATGCTGCAGATAGCGACACCGCAAAAGAAGATGAGCTGGTCGTCACGGCGACCGGTTTCAGCCAGGAACGTCGCGACGCGCCGGCAACGATCTCCGTCGTCGACGAGAAAGGGCTCAATACGCGTTCCAACCAGAACATCACCGAAGCGTTACGAGAAATGCCGGGTGTACTGGTCGGCAATGGCCACGGCACGCTGGCCACGGGCGATATTCAGATGCGCGGGATGGACTCCACGTACACCGCCTACATGGTGAACGGCATCAAACAGGCGACGCGAGAATCACGCCCGTATGGCCACAGCATAGGCACCGAAGCCGCGTTTATGCCGCCACTTGCGGCCATTGAACGGATCGAGGTGATCCGTGGGCCTATGTCCTCGCTCTATGGCTCCGACTCCATTGGAGGGGTGGTCAACGTCATCACCAAAAAAGCCTGGAACCTGGATAAATGGACCGGGGTACTAGAGGATAATTACTTCCTGCAGGAGAAAAGCGAATACGGCAACACGAATCAGACCAACGCTTTCGTGATGGGGCCGGTGATCCCCGGTAAGCTTGGGATCAGCGTCGGCGCAGATTATCTCGATCGCCGCGATGACGATAGCGCAACTAAACAGCGCTTTGTAAAGCACCAGTCCGGCAATCTCGATGCCACGATCTCGATGTCGCCAACCGACACCCAACTTTGGGATCTCAATGCCACGCGTGGGCATCAGGAAAAAAGCCATAACCAGAAAGAGTGGTACTGGGGCTTCGACCGCGAGGCCGTGTCACTGTCACAACATGCCTGGTATGGCGATGATCTGCTGGAAGCAAAAAACTTCATCAGCTATGAAAAAGCCCGTACGGAATATCGGGTACCGGGCATGGATTCACAATTCATTGAACAGCGTAACTTCGAAGCCAACAGCGCGAATACCTTCTCCCTGGGCGATCACAAGCTAACGCTGGGCGTTAACTTCACGCGCAATGAGCTCAATGACACTTTCAGCATCGAAGATAAAATGGCTCCGGGTGTTACGCCCGTGAGTAAAATCACCCGCGATGGGTGGGCGCTATTTGCCGAAGACGCCTGGATGATGGTGCCGGACTTCACGCTGACCACCTCTGCCCGTTTGGATCATGACAGCTATTTTGGCTACCACGTAACGCCAAAACTCTACGGAAACTGGACACTGGATGAGCACTGGGCGCTGAAAGGCGGGGTTTCTGCCGGGTATAAAAAACCGGATCTGCGTGAGAATAACGCGGGTTTCACCAGTGTTTATGGTTCCTATCCCTATTCCGAAATTGGTATTGGTAACGACGATCTGAAGCCGGAGCAGAGTATCAACACCGAATTGGGTGTGTACTGGCAAAAAGAGACGCTGGCGCTGGATGCGACAATTTTCCATACCCGGTTTAAAAATAAAATCAGCGATTACACCATTTGCGAAGCGACGGATACCCAACAGTGCCAGTACAACGGGTATGTGGCGGAAAGCGTCTTCCAGTATTTCAACGTCAGTGATGCCGAGATTTACGGACTGGAGCTAAACGGTGACTGGCAGGTAACGCCTTCCCTGAAGGCCAATGCGAACTATACCTACACGCACAGCGAACAAAAAAGCGGTGAGTATAAAGGCTATGCGCTGAATGATTTTCCGAGCAGTATGGCTAACCTTTCACTGACCTGGAGTGCGACAAACGATCTGGATCTGTGGGCAAGGTCGAGCTGGCGTAGCAAATCGCCAGACCTCGGTAAATCCAGTTCAACGGATGCCTATGCGCTGGTCGATCTGGGGGCGCGTTACCATCTGAATAAACAGATCACCCTGATGGCGGGCGTGTATAACTTGTTTGACGTCAACCCGATATACACCACCTCGAACAGAGAACTGGCGATGCTCGAAGGACGTCGTTATAACCTCGGTGCACGCTACGAGTTTTAAGCATGACAGTGATACCCGCTTGCAATACGCATTAAAGACGAACACCGTTCCGCATGGTTTACCAGGCATGCGGAACGGATACGAGCCGGTGAAACGTTAGCGCTGTTCACTGACTCGGTGGCGGGTGAACTGCTGCTCCAGCATGCTGCTACCCCACTGGTCTCCCTGCCACTCTTTCGCCAGCCTGAAGCCAAAAGATTCATACAGGCGTCGGGCGGCATTCAGGCCGCTGAACGTCCAGAGTTGCACGGCGGAAAACTGCTGCCGATCGCAAAATTGCATGGCACTGGCCAGCAACTGACGCCCGATGCCGGAGCCGCGGCATGCATCATCCAGGATAAACCAGCGCAGATGTGCCTCGTTATTGCCCAAATCCTCACCATCAATCGCCACCGAACCCACTACACGGTCATTCTGAACCGCGAGCCAGATGTGGTTACGTTCACTCTCGAGCCGACCCGCAAATTCAGCCAGACCCGCCGCCACTTTGCTTTCAAAGAAATAGCCAAACCCATAATGTCGCGAGTAATAGTTCGCATGCATTTCGCTGATGCGGCCAATCATCCCCGGCAGGTAACCGGTGATGATTTCCGGTTTCGTCCCCGCAGGGAGCGGCGCATCTTTACGGCACGCTTCCAGTGCTGAAGCATATGCCGCCAGTCCCCCCGCCACCATTTTCTGTCGCTCTGGTGGCAGGTAGTCCATCGCCTTCTGGACCTGTACCTCTCCGTAGTGGTTAATGCGCGCCACGCTCGCTTTTCCCTGGGCGGTCAGTTCCAGTTGTTTAAACCGCCCATCGTGGGCCAGCGGCACCTCCTTTAACTCACCGGCCTGGATAAGCCTGGCCAGCATCCTGCTGACGCTGGATTTCTCCAGGCCGAGCAACACCACCAGTTCTGCAGCGGTAATGGAACCGCGCATGCCCACTTCCAGCAGGGTGTGGACCGCGGAAGGCGAATAATCCGTCGCCGCCAGCGTGCTGTTCATAAATCCCAGTTCACGTACCATCTGCCGCGAAGCAGCACGAATGTCATTGATGAGTTGAGGTGTTGCCATGCGTTTACCCGTTTATAGTAGATAGTTGTGTAATACAACCATCTCTCAACAGGCGTGTCAATCGTCACGGTACAGGCCTCAGCGCGGGCAGTGATCTTCACGCTGCAACCAACCGATGAGTAATGAATACTCCTCAATCCAGAGGCAACGTTAATAGCGCAAAACAGTTCCAACATTTACATGTCCATTGCGGCGCTTTAAGGAACCAACACCGCGTTTTAGCTCCATCTATTTTGAGAGATTCCTGCGGGGGATGTTTAGTGGGTATACGTACTGAGTACTATTTTTCATTGAATCATGCCGTCGTTAATAGAGATTTCCTCGTTCTCCGATCAGTAATGATTGCCGGCACGATGAGCAACCCGTGAAGCCATGACGGTAAGGAGACGATGAGATAAGCAGCTGGCAATCCCTCTCCCCGACGTGCGCTAATCAACGACGTAACAGGCCCCCCCTATAAATCCAGGCAATAGACCTGTACAATCCCTGCCCTGAGATCCTATAACTGATTATTTTTTGAACATATGAGCAATGTGAACCTGCAGCCGAAAATCGGCTTTGTCTCTCTTGGCTGCCCGAAAAACCTGGTGGATTCTGAACGCATCCTCACGGAACTGCGCACCGAAGGCTACGATGTTGTCCCGAGCTATGACGATGCCGACATGGTCATCGTTAACACCTGCGGCTTTATCGACAGTGCCGTGCAAGAGTCGCTGGAAGCCATTGGCGAAGCGCTGAACGAAAACGGAAAAGTTATCGTTACCGGCTGCCTGGGCGCAAAAGAAGACCAGATCCGCGAAGTACATCCGAAAGTACTGGAAATCACCGGGCCGCACAGCTATGAGCAGGTGCTCGAACATGTTCACCACTATGTGCCGAAACCGAAGCACAATCCGTTCCTCAGCCTCGTGCCGGAACAGGGCGTTAAGCTAACGCCCCGTCACTACGCTTACCTTAAGATTTCTGAAGGCTGCAACCATCGCTGCACCTTCTGCATTATCCCGTCCATGCGTGGCGATCTGGTGAGTCGCCCGATTGGCGACGTGCTCGCAGAAGCCAAACGTCTGGTCGATGCCGGAGTGAAAGAACTGCTGGTCATTTCGCAGGACACCTCCGCCTACGGTGTAGATGTGAAGCATCGTATGGGCTTCCACAATGGCGAACCGGTGAAAACCAGTATGGTCGGCCTGTGCGAACAACTGGCCAAACTCGGCGTCTGGACACGTCTGCACTATGTTTACCCTTATCCGCACGTGGACGATGTCATTCCGCTGATGGCGGAAGGTAAGATTCTGCCGTACCTCGACATTCCCTTGCAGCACGCCAGCCCGCGCATCCTTAAACTGATGAAGCGGCCGGGAGCCGTTGACCGCCAGCTGGCACGCATTAAACAATGGCGTGAGATCTGCCCGGAGCTGACTCTGCGCTCTACGTTTATTGTCGGCTTCCCTGGCGAAACCGAAGAAGACTTCCAGATGCTGCTCGACTTCCTGAAAGAAGCGCGTCTGGATCGCGTAGGCTGTTTCAAATACAGCCCGGTAGAAGGCGCAACCGCCAACGAACTGGCGGATCAGGTGCCGGAAGAGGTGAAAGAAGAGCGCTGGAACCGCTTTATGCAGCTGCAACAGAAAATCTCAGCAGAACGACTGCAAGAGAAAGTCGGTCGCGAAATCCTGGTGATTGTCGATGAAGTCGACGAAGAAGGTGCGATTGGCCGCAGCATGGCAGATGCGCCGGAAATCGACGGTGCGGTCTACCTGAACGGCGAAACCCGCGTCAAACCTGGCGATGTGATCCGCGTGAAAGTAGAGAACGCCGACGAGTATGACCTGTGGGGCACGCGCGTTTAACCTCTTTAAAACCCGGCCATCGCCGGGTTTTTTCTTTCTGCCGCCACACTTAACCTTTGATCTTCGGATCCAGCGCGTCTCGCAGGCCATCGCCCAACAGATTAAAAGCCAGCACGGTCAGGAAAATGGCCAGTGACGGAAACAGCGCCACGTGCGGCGCAATTACCATATCTGCCCGCGCTTCATTGAGCATTGCGCCCCACTCCGGCGTGGGCGGCTGAGCCCCAAGCCCGAGAAAAGAAAGGCTGGCTGCAGAGATAATCGATGTGCCAATACGCATGGTGAAATAGACCACAATCGACGACACCGTTCCGGGCAGAATATGGTGGAACAGGATCACCGCATCGCTGGCGCCAATGCTGCGTGCGGATTCGATAAAGGTTTGTTGTTTCAGCACCAGCGTATTGCCACGCACCAGGCGTGCAAAGGCCGGCACCGAAAACACCGCCACAGCGATAATCACATTCGCCATACCGCTGCCCATCACCGCCACCACAGCAATCGCGAGCAGAATGCCGGGAAAAGCAAACAGCACATCGCAGATGCGCATAATAATCCGATCCCACCAGCCTTCGTAATAGCCTGCCAGCAGCCCCAGTACCGTACCCGTCAGCGCGCCAATCAGCACCGCAAACACCCCGGCGGCAAGTGAGATGCGCGCGCCTACCAGCACCCGGCTAAAAATATCGCGCCCCAGAGAATCCACGCCGAACAAGTGCACCAGCGACGGCCCTTCATTCAGGCGGTCATAATCAAAGTAGTTTTCAGCATCAAACGGCACAATCCACGGGGCGAAAATCGCCAGCAGGATCAACAGCAACACAAATAGCCCGGCGGTCATCGCCACCGGCTGACGGCGAAAACGTCGCCAGAATACATCCCACGGCGTGCGTACATGGCCCGGTTTTACCACGGGCATCGCATTCAATACCGCCTGTCGACGCCAGTTAAAAAGTCGCATCCTTACTTATACCTGATGGCTGGATTAATGGCGGCGTAGAGCACATCCACCACTAAATTGATAAGAATAAATTCGAGAGAGAAGAGCAACACTTCGGCCTGGATCACCGGGTAGTCGCGCATTTCTACCGAGTCCACCAGCAGTCGCCCCAGTCCCGGCCAGTTAAAGACTTTTTCCACCACGATCGAGCCGCCGAGCAAAAAACCAAATTGCAGCCCCATCATCGTCACTACCGGGATCATCGCGTTACGCAGGCCATGTTTGAGAATAACCCAGCGCTCACTCACCCCTTTGGCGCGTGCGGTACGCATATAATCTTCGTTAAGCACATCGACGAACGAGGCCCGGGTAAAACGCGCCATAACGGCTGCCACCGCCGCGCCAAGCGTCAGCGATGGCAAAATGTAGTGCTGCCAACTGTCTGCCCCGACGGTGGGCAACCAGCCCAGTTCAACAGAGAAGACCTGCATTAACAGCATACCGAGCGCAAAAGCCGGAAACGAAATGCCGGTGACTGCCAGCGCCATTCCCAGATGATCCGGCCAGCGGTTACGCCACACGGCAGCAGCAATGCCTGCGCCAAGGCCAAACAGCATCGCCCAGAACATACTGGTGAGCGTGAGCAAAAAAGTGGGCAAAAAGCGGCTGGCAATCTCTTCAACGACCGGGCGGCGAGAAGCCATCGACAAACCAAAATCGCCCTGTACGACACGGGTAATGTATTGCCAGAACTGCAACCACAGCGGCTGATCCAGTCCCAACTGGCTGCGCACCATAGCAATGACCTGCGCATCTGCTTCCGGCCCGGCAATCAACCGCGCCGGATCGCCGGGAAGTAAATGCACAAATAAAAACACCAGCACCGCCACGATCAACAGTGTCGGGATCAGGCCGAGCAGACGTTTAATAATATAATTCAGCATCGCGAGTTCCATGCCCCCTGACAGCATACAAGGAGGAATGCGTTATTTATTGCAAATCAGCGTTGTCAAAGCTGAATCCGGTATCGGGCATGATATAAAACCCGGTCAGCTTTTTGTTGTGCGCCGAAACCAGTTTCTCTACCACCAACGGTACCCACGGCGAATCCTGCCAGATAATGTCCTGCGCCTGTTTATACAGACGTGCTTTTGCCTCTGGGCTGGTGGTTTTCAGGGCCTCAGTGAAGTCTTTATCCACCTGCGGATTACGGTAAAAGGCTGTATTAAACTGGGTGGGCGGCCAGTTCCATGACGCAAACAGCGGCGACAGCGCCCAGTCGGCTTCACCGGTCGAGGCCGTCCAGCCGGTATAGAACATCCGTACGCCGCTTGTGCTCTGCCCTTTCCCTTCGACCTCGGCCGCACGTTGTCCGGCATCCATTGCCGTCACCTGCACTTTTATGCCCACCTGCGCCAGTTGCTGCTGGGTAAACTGCAGCACCTTCTGCGCCGTACTGTGGTTATGTGACGACCACAGCGTAGTGGTAAAGCCCTGCGGATAACCGGCCTCTTTTAGGAGTTCACGCGCTTTCGCGGGATCATAGGGCCAGGGCTCATAAGCCTGAGAATAACTGATGGTCGGCGGCACCACCCCCGTTGCGGGCGTGGCAAACCCGGCAAAAGCCACTTTCACCAGCGCCTGGCGGTTAATGGCATAGTTGATTGCCTGGCGCACTTTCGGGTTGTCGAACGGCTTTTGCGTCACATTCATACTGATATAGCGCTGCATGATGGAGGGGCTGGCAATCAGCTCCAGCTTACTGTTACGCTTTAACACTTCCGCCTGTTCATAAGGGATCGGGAAAGCAAACTGCGCCTCGCCAGTTTGCAGCATTGCGGCGCGGGTATTGTTATCTACCACCGGTCGCCAGGTAATGGAGTCCAGCTTCGGTAACCCTTTTTGCCAGTAATCGGCGAATTTCTTCACCTTTACATAATCCGTCTGGTTCCAGGCCTCCAGCACATACGGCCCGGTACCCACCGGGTGGAAACCAATTTCGTTGCCATATTTTTTCAGCGCCGCCGGAGAGATCATCGCCGTCGCCGGGTGCGCCAGAATATTAATAAACGCCGAGAAGGGCTGCTTAAGGGTGATTTTCACCGTAGCCGGGTCGACCACCTCGGTTTTGTCGATATTTTTATACAGGTTATAACGCTTAAGGCTGTTCGCCGGGTTGCTGGCACGATCGAGGTTGGCTTTGACGGCGGCAGCATCAAAGTCGGTACCGTCCTGAAACTTTATCCCCTTGCGCAACGTAAGGGTATAAACCAGCCCGTCCTCGGATACCGAGTAACTTTCCGCCAGCACATTGACCAGTTTCATCTCTTTATCCAGGCCGAACAGCCCCTGATAGAAAGACTTCGCAACCGCCTGTGACAGGGTATCGTTGGCGTCGTAAGGATCGAGTGTGGTGAAATTCGACCCCACCGCGACAACCACGTTTTTCGCGGCAAAGGCAGGCGTCGCGGCCAGCGCAAGCACCACGCTGAAAGCAAGCCGCCCGTTACGTGAAACGAATTGTGTCATGTTGTTCTCCTGAAAATCCCTGCCAGTGCTCAGTTAAAAACGGGATTGCGTGCTGCCAGGCGTCGAGCGGGCAACAAAGTGCCCCGGCCCCACGTTCTGCAACTGCACGCGCTGCATCGACTCGCCGCGTTTGCGGATATTGCTGGGCATATCATCAGATAACAACACACGCTGCGCGTGACGATGCGCAGGATCGGCGACGGGAACCGCCGACATCAACTTGCGCGTATAAGGATGCTGTGGGTTTTCAAAAACCGCACGCCGCGGACCAATTTCGACAATTTGCCCGAGATACATCACCGCAACCCGGTGGCTTATCCGCTCCACCACCGCCATATCATGAGAAATAAACAGAAACGCGATCCCCAGCTCTCGCTGTAAATCGAGTAATAAATTAATGATTTGCGCACGGATCGACACATCCAGCGCCGACACGGACTCATCCGCTACCACTACGCGCGGGTTCAGCGCTAACGCGCGCGCAATGCAGATGCGCTGACGCTGCCCGCCGGAAAACTCATGCGGATAACGCCACGCATGTTCTGGCTTCAGCCCGACCCTTTCCAGCAACCACTCAACCCGCTGCCGCCCCTCTGCTTCGCCCAGCAGGTTATGTACGCGCAGCGGTTCGATAATCGAATCGCCCACCGTCTGGCGTGGATCAAGCGAGGCGTAAGGATCCTGAAAAATAAACTGGATATCCCGCCGTATCAGCTGCAACTTGTTGGCCGATAGGGTATCTATGCGTTCGCCATTAAAAGTAATCGCACCGCTCTGGTTCTCCACCAGCCGCAGCAGCGCGCGACCAATGGTGGATTTGCCACTGCCGGACTCCCCCACCAGCGACAGCGTTTCGCCTGGCCACAAATCAAAACTGACCCCTTCCACAGCATGCACTTCGCGGGTGATACGGTTGAGGATCCCCGTGCGTAACGGAAAGCGGGCGACCAAATCACGCACCTGCAAAATGGGTTCGCCCGGTACCACCGTATCCTGCTCGGTTTCCGCCTCCTGGCGCAGCGGATCTTTGGGGGAAATCAGCGGAAAACGGCGCGGCAGCGAACTGCCATTCATCGCTCCCAGTTTGGGCACGGCGGCCAGCAGCGCTTTGGTATAGGGGTGTTGCGGGTCGCGGAAAACCTGCGCCACGCTGCCGGTTTCCACGGCTTCCCCCTGGTTCATCACCAGCACACGATCGGCAATGTCCGCCACCACGCCCATATCATGGGTAATAAAAATGACGCCCATTGCCATCTCTTTTTGCAAAACGGCAATCAGTTGCAGGATCTGCGCCTGAATGGTGACATCCAGCGCGGTGGTCGGTTCATCCGCAATTAATACTGCCGGCCTGCACGATAGCGCCATTGCAATCATGACGCGCTGGCGCATGCCGCCGGAAAGCTGGTGCGGAAAACGCGATAAGATCGATTCAGATTCAGGAATACGCACCAGATCCAGCATCCGCCGCGCCTCAATGAGCGCATCTTCACGTCCCAGTTTCTGATGCAGGCGGATGGATTCTGCAATTTGTTCGCCGACGGTAAAGACCGGGTTAAGCGAGGTCATCGGCTCCTGAAAGATCATGGCAATGTCGGCACCACGCACGCCGCGCATTTGCGAGGACGAGAGCGTGGTTAAATCCACTTTCTGTCGGTTGCGGCGCGTCAGATACATATGATCGCAACTGACTTCCCCACCGGATTGCTCAATCAGGCGCAGCAGGGACAGCGCCGTGACGGATTTGCCGGAACCGGACTCCCCCACGATCGCCAGCGTTTCGCCCCGTTTCAGTGAAAAAGAGAGATGACGTACCGCCGGGGTGACCTGTTTCTCATCGCGAAAGCCGATCGCTAAATTGCTGACCTCAAGCACAACATCCGCTTCTGATTCTGACCCTTGCGACACCCCACACTCCTTATTCACGATAAATGCCGACGCTTGGCGCATCCCCGGCGTAACCCCAGGCACGATACATCCCTTCACTGTTGAACGGCAATGCCACATTGCCTTCACGATCAATGGCAATCACCCCGCCGCTACCGCCCAGCGCCGGTAACTTTTCCATCACCACTGCCTCAGCGGCCTCATGCAGACTCAGCCCGCCGTAATCCATCAGTGCCGCGATGTCATACGCTGCCAGCGCACGAATGAAGACCTCGCCCGTCCCTGTGCATGACACCGCCACGCTGGCGTTATTGGCATAACACCCGGCACCGGGTAACGGGCTATCGCCCACACGCCCCGGCAGTTTGTTGGTCATACCGCCGGTGGAGGTCGCGGCTGCAAGGTTTCCCTGCTTATCCAGCGCAACGGCACCCACCGTACCGAATTTTTTGCTCTCATCCAGCGGCGCAGAACCGTGGTCGAGTACGGTGTGCCCGGCATCGCGCGCTTCAAGAAGTTGCTGAAAACGCGCCTGGGTGGAAAACAGCCCCGGCGCGACCGGTTCCATGCCGTGCGCGAAAGCAAACTGCTCGGCGCCTTCGCCTATCATCAACACATGAGGGCTGTGTTCCATCACCAGTCGCGCCGCCAGCACCGGGTTACGTAAGCGGCTCACCCCCGCCACCGCGCCCGCGTTTAACGTCACGCCGTCCATCACACAGGCGTCCAGCTCGTGGGTTTCATCACGGGTGAAAACGGCACCAATACCGGCGTTAAACAGTGGGCACTCTTCCAGCAGCCGTACCGCTTCTGTCACCACATCCACCGCGCTTTCGCCCGCTTCCAGCATCCGTTGCCCGGTTTCAACAATGGAAGAGAGCACCTGTGCATAGCGCTGCTCTTTTTCCGGGCTCATCTGCGCGCGGCTGATTGCACCCGCCCCACCGTGTATTGCGATCACCGCTTTAACCATGTTTTTCGCCCGGGTTACTTTGTTTGCGAAGATTTCTGAATATAGGAAGTCGTTACAACGATGTAAAGAGACGTGACTACAATGGGGTAAACGTAAGGCATTCAGGCATGGGCGCTTTTCTGCCATAATGGCGGCTTCAACGCGTTGTGCAGGATATCAATATGGAATCATCAAATGGCCTGATCTCCCTCGAGACGGCACTGTCACAAATGTTGTCACGCATTTCTCCGCTGACCGACAGCGAAACACTGCCGCTGTCGGCCTGTTTTGGCCGCGTGGTGGCGCAGGATATTACCTCTCCCCTGAATGTACCGGGTTTTGATAACTCGGCCATGGACGGTTACGCCGTACGACTGGCGGATCTGCAAAATGGCGCGGTGTTGCCCGTTGCCGGGAAAGCCTTTGCCGGGCAGCCGTTCGATGGCGTCTGGCCGGCGGGCACCTGCGTGCGCATTATGACGGGCGCGCCAATTCCCGCTGGCTGCAATGCCGTGGTTATGCAGGAGCAGACCGAAGAGACAGATGCCGGCGTCCGTTTTACCGCTGAAGTACGTGAAAACCAGAACATTCGCCGGGCGGGTGAAGATATTCAGCAAGGCGCCAGCGTCTTCCCTGCCGGTACCCGTCTGACTGCCGCCGAACTGCCAGTGCTGGCGTCGCTCGGCATTGCCGACATCCCGGTGCTGCGTAAAGTGCGCGTAGCGCTGTTCTCCACCGGTGACGAGTTGCAACTGCCAGGGAACCCGCTGGAAGAGGGGCAAATTTACGATACCAACCGTTTAACTGTGCACCTGATGCTGGCGCAACTGGGCTACGAGGTAATTAACCTTGGTATTATCCCGGATGACCCGCAAAAACTGCGCGACACCTTTATTGCAGCCGACAGCCAGGCCGATGTGGTGATCAGTTCCGGCGGTGTATCGGTTGGTGAAGCGGACTACACCAAAACAATCCTTGATGAGCTCGGTGAAATCGCCTTCTGGAAGCTGGCCATTAAACCCGGAAAACCCTTTGCATTTGGCAAACTGGCGCACAGTTGGTTCTGCGGCCTGCCGGGTAACCCGGTTTCCGCCGCGCTCACCTTCTACCAGTTGGTGCAGCCGTTGCTGGCCAAACTGAGCGGCAATATCGCGCCCGCGCAGCCCTTGCGTTTTCGCGCCCGAGTGGCTGGCCGCCTGAAAAAGACCCCGGGTCGTCTCGACTTTCAGCGCGGCGTACTCAGCCGGGGCGAAGACGGTACGCTGGAAGTACGCACTACGGGTCACCAGGGCTCGCATATTTTCAGCTCGTTTGGTCAGGGCAACTGCTTTGTCGTGCTGGAGCGCGAACGCGGGAATGTTGAAGATGGCGAGTGGGTAGACGTCGAGATGTTTAATCATCTCTTCGGAGGCTAACGATGGTCGAAGAACTCAGCGACGCCGAGATGATGCGTTACAACCGGCAGATTATTCTGCGCGGTTTTGATTTTGACGGTCAGGAGCGGTTAAAAGCCGCTCGCGTACTGGTGGTCGGCCTGGGAGGGCTCGGCTGTGCCGCCGCGCAATATCTGGCGGCTGCGGGCACAGGCCAGATGACGCTGCTGGACTTCGACACCGTCGCCCTCTCCAATCTGCAGCGCCAGACCCTGCACAGCGATGCAGGGATCGGCATGGCCAAAGTGGATTCCGCCCGCACGACGCTCCAGCGCATTAACCCACATGTGCAGTTTACCTCCCTTAATGCGCTACTGGATGAAACGGCACTGTTTGCGCAGATTGCCGCCCACGACCTGGTACTGGACTGTACCGATAACGTCGCTATTCGTAACCAGCTTAACGCGGGCTGTTTCCGACATAAAACGCCGCTGGTTTCCGGCGCGGCAATTCGTATGGAGGGGCAGATCAGCGTCTTTACCTGGGGTGAAAACGAACCCTGCTACCGCTGCCTGAGCCGCCTGTTTGGTGAAAACGCCCTCACCTGTGTGGAAGCCGGCGTAATGGCGCCGCTGGTCGGCGTGATTGGTTCATTACAAGCGATGGAAGCCATTAAGGTATTAACCCACTACGGTACCCCTGCGGCGGGGAAAATCGTGATGTACGATGCGATGACCTGCCAGTTTCGCGACATGAAGCTGCTGCGCAATCCCGCCTGTGAGGTGTGCGGCGGTTAAGGTTTCCGTGCCGGATGGCGAGCTCTTTTATCGGGCCCCCATCCGGTAACCGGCCCACAATGTGACCTTCTCCATACTTTAGGAACCCTGCTGCGCTATATCGCGGTGAGTTGATTTTCATCAAGTAAACTTTCATTCGAAAGTAATTTAATCTTCATACGCAAGATGGAGATGATGATGATTTTCAATATTCAGCGTTATTCCACTCACGATGGCCCCGGCATTCGCACCGTCGTGTTTATGAAAGGCTGCTCACTGGGCTGCCGCTGGTGCCAAAACCCGGAAAGCCGCGCACGGGCGCGGGATCTGCTGTTCGATCCGCGGCTCTGCCTGGCCGGGTGCGAATTGTGCCAGACGGCGGCGCCAGACGTGATCAGCCGGGCGCTGAATGATCTCCTGATTCACCGGGAAAAACTGACTGAGCGCACGCTGGATATTCTGACCCACTGCTGCCCAACGCATGCGTTGAGCGTCTGTGGCGAACAGAGGTCCGTAGAAGAGATCACCGCAACGGTGCTGCGCGACAAAGCCTTTTACGATCGCAGCGGCGGCGGACTTACCCTCTCCGGCGGCGAACCGTTTATGCAGCCTGAACTGGCGCAAGCCCTGTTGCAAGCCAGCCACCAGCAGGGCATCCATACGGCAGTGGAAACCTGTCTGCATGTGCCCTGGCGCTATATTGAACCTTCATTGCCCTTTATTGACCTGTTCCTCGCGGATTTAAAACATGTGGATGAGGCGGTTTTCCGCCAGTGGACTGACGGTAGCGCCAGGCGAGTACTCGATAATCTGCAACGCCTGGCGCAAACGGGGAAGCAGATCGTTATCCGCGTGCCGCTGATCCCCGGTTTCAATGCCGATAAAACTGCGATCCAGGCCATTATCGACTTTGCCGCGCAGACGCTAAAAGTCCGCGAGATCCACTTTTTGCCGTATCACACGCTGGGCATCAATAAGTATCACTTGCTTGGCGAACCCTACACCGCCCCTGACAAGCCGCTCGATGCGCCCGCCCTGCTGGCCTTTGCCAAAGAATATGCCTGCAGCCACGGGCTGAGCGTGACATTACGAGGATAAGAGTATGACGACGCTGCAACTGAACACACTCACTGACCGCATTAAGGCGCACAAAACGGCGCTGGTGCACATTGTTAAGCCGCCGGTGTGTACCGAACGCGCGAGCCATTACACGCAGATTTACCAGCAAAACATGGATAAACCGATCCCGGTACGCCGGGCGCTGGCGTTGGCCCATCACCTTGCGCAGCGCACCATTTGGATTAAACATGATGAACTGATTATCGGTAATCAGGCCAGTGAAGTCCGCGCCGCGCCGATCTTTCCGGAATATACCGTTTCGTGGATTGAAAAAGAGATCGACGACCTGGCGGATCGTCCTGGTGCCGGCTTTGCCGTCAGCGACGAAAATAAACGCGTTCTGCATGACATTTGTCCGTGGTGGCGCGGCCAGACGGTGCAGGATCGCTGCTATGGCATGTTTACCGATGAGCAAAAAGCGCTGCTGGAAACCGGCATCATTAAAGCAGAAGGCAACATGACCTCTGGCGATGCGCATCTTGCGGTCAACTTCCCGCTGTTGCTGGAACAGGGGCTTGATGGTCTGCGTCGGAAAGTCGCGGCGCGGCGCGCACGCATTAACCTGACGGTGCTGGCGGATCTGCACGGCGAGCAGTTCCTGAAAGCGACAGACATCGTGCTGGAAGCGGTCACTCTGCATATTGCGCGCTTTGCAGAACTGGCGCGTACCATGGCGAATGAAGAGACGCGCCAGCAGCGGCGTAACGAGTTGCTGGCGATGGCGGAAAACTGCCAGATCATTGCGCATGAGCCGCCGAAAACATTCTGGCAGGCATTGCAGTTGTGTTACTTCATCCAGTTGATACTGCAAATAGAATCCAACGGCCATTCCGTCTCGTTTGGCCGCATGGATCAATATCTTTATCCTTATTATCGCCGCGATGTGGAGTTGCAGCAGACGTTGCAACGGGAAGAAGCCATTGAGCTGTTGCACAGCTGCTGGCTGAAACTGCTGGAGGTGAACAAAATCCGTTCCGGTTCGCACTCCAAAGCCTCCGCGGGCAGCCCGCTCTATCAGAATGTGACCATCGGCGGCCAGTTGTGGCATAACGGAGAAGCGCAGGATGCAGTCAACCCGCTCTCTTACGCCATTCTCGAGTCTTGCGGTCGCCTGCGCTCCACGCAACCGAACCTCAGCGTGCGCTACCACGCGGGAATGAGCAATGACTTCCTCGACGCCTGCGTGCAGGTGATCCGCTGCGGTTTCGGCATGCCCGCATTCAATAACGATGAAATCGTCATCCCTGAATTTATCAAACTCGGTATTGAACCGGCGGACGCGTATGACTACGCAGCGATTGGCTGTATTGAAACCGCGGTCGGCGGTAAGTGGGGCTACCGCTGCACCGGTATGAGCTTTATCAACTTCGCACGCGTGATGCTGGCAGCGCTGGAAGGGGGCCGCGACGCCACCAGCGGCAAGGTGTTTCTGCCGCAAGATCATGCGTTGTCGGCGGGTAATTTCCAGGCGTTCGACGAGGTAATCGAGGACTGGGATCGACAGATCCGCTATTTCACGCGCAAATCGATTGAGATTGAGTATGTCGTCGACACCATGCTGGAAGAGAACGTGCCGGATATTCTTTGCTCCACACTGGTGGATGACTGTATTGAGCGGGCCAAAAGCATTAAGCAAGGCGGGGCAAAATATGACTGGGTGTCGGGTTTACAGGTCGGTATTGCTAACCTCGGCAACAGCCTGGCCGCGGTAAAAAAACTGGTCTTCGAGCAGGGCATAATCGGGCAACAACAGCTGGCACAGGCGCTGAAAGAGGACTTCGATGGTCTTGCGCACGAACAACTACGCCAGCGGCTGGTGAACAGCGCGCCAAAATATGGCAATGACGACGACAGTGTCGATACTCTGTTGGTGCGCGCGTATCAAACCTATATCGACGAACTGCAGCAGTACCACAATCCCCGTTATGGTCGCGGCCCGATTGGCGGCAAGTATTACGCCGGGACGTCGTCCATCTCTGCTAACGTGCCGTTTGGCGCCGCCACGATGGCGACACCGGACGGGCGCAAAGCCAAAACGCCGCTGGCGGAAGGGGCAAGCCCGGCGTCCGGCACCGATCATCTCGGGCCCACAGCGGTGATGAGTTCGGTCGGTAAACTGCCGGTAGCGGCGATCCTCGGAGGCGTGCTGCTCAATCAAAAACTCAACCCCGCCACGCTGTGCAATGACAGCGACAGACAGAAACTGATGGCCTTACTGCGCACCTTTTTTGAGGTGCATAAAGGCTGGCATATTCAGTACAACATTGTTTCCCGCGAGACGTTGATAGCGGCGAAACAACACCCGGATCAGTATCGTGACCTGGTGGTGCGTGTCGCCGGATATTCCGCCTTCTTTACGGCTCTGTCGCCGGATGCCCAGGACGACATTATTGCCCGCACCGAACACACATTGTGACTTTCCCCCTCCCCCGGCGTTGCGCGTTGCCGGGGTGAGGGAGCCATTTTCCCTCGCCTTTACAGGATGGGGCCCGGGTAAACACAACAGCCACGTTGCCCCCTGCCCCGCCCATTTTTTCGCCACTTACTTTCATTCGAAATAAATTTGTGCATCGGCTCACATTATCTCTAGAATGTTACTCGTCGCAGTAATAACCAGGAGCCAGGTATGACCGTCAAAGTTATCGTCACGGATATGGACGGAACTTTCCTTGATGACGCCAAGCAGTACGATCGCTCACGCTTTATGGCGCAATTCAAACAACTTCAGCAGCGTGGCATAGAGTTTGTGGTCGCCAGCGGCAACCAGTATTACCAGTTGATCTCCTTCTTCCCGGAGCTGAAAGAGACTATTTCCTTCGTCGCCGAAAACGGCGCGCTGGTCTACGAGCATGGTCAACAATTGTTCCACGGCGAACTGACGCGTCACGAAGCGCAGGTGGTAATGGGCGAGTTGCTGAAAGACAGCAGCCTCAACTTTGTCGCCTGTGGTCTGGAAAGCGCCTACGTCAGTGAAAACGCCCCGGCAGAATTTGTCGATTTGATGGCGAAGCACTACTACCGTTTAAAACCGGTGCGTGATTTTCAGCAGATTGACGACACGCTGTTTAAGTTTTCGCTGAATTTGCCAGACAGCGACATCCCACAACTTATCGATGCGCTGCACGTTTCGCTCGACGGCATTATGAAGCCGGTGACCAGCGGCTTTGGCTTTGTGGATTTAATTATCCCAGGCCTGCATAAAGCAAATGGCATCAGCCGACTGCTTAAACGCTGGCAGGTTTCGCCGCAGCAGTGCGTCACCATTGGCGACAGCGGTAATGATGCAGAAATGCTGCGCATGACCGACTTCTCCTTTGCCATGGGCAATGCCGGTGATGCGATCAAAGCGATTGCCCATCACCAGACCGATGACAACAATCATCAGGGGGCGCTGAATGTGATCCAGGCCGTGCTTGATAACACGGCCCCCTTCAACCGCTGATCTTCTGCCGGAGCGCCTGCTCCGGCCTTTCTCTTCTTGCCTTCTCTCTTCTTGCTTTCTCCCTTCCTGCTTTCTCCCTTCTTCTCTCTTCGTTTTCCGCTTTGTGCTCTTCATCAAGTTTTTAAACTTGCATTAACTTATTTTTAACTTAGATTATCGTATGCAATATATATTACTTTCGAATGAAAGAAAGAGAGGTGCACATGGCTTTTACCCATGAGACGCTGCCCGCCGATCCTGCGGCGGCCATCCGTCAGATGAAGCAGGTTCTGCGCGCGCAGATAGGCGATATGCAGGCTGTCTTTGACGGCCTGAGCGCGAAGATTGCCGCTCGCGTCGCGGAAATCAACGCCTTGAAGGCACAAGGCGAGTCAGTCTGGCCGCAAATTCCGTTTGCGGACATTGCTGCTGGCCAGGTCACCGACGCACAGCGCGCGCAGATCAAACGGCGCGGCTGTGTGGTCATCAAACAACATTTTCCGCGAGAACAGGCGCTGGGCTGGGATCGCGCCATGCTGGATTATCTCGACCAGAATCGTTTTGATGAGGTTTACAAAGGGCCGGGCGACAGTTTCTTCGGCACGCTGGAGGCCTCCCGCCCGGAAATCTACCCAATTTACTGGTCACAGGCGCAAATGCAGGCACGCCAGAGCAGTGAAATGGCGGCGGCACAATCCTTCCTGAACCGCTTGTGGCATTTCGACAGTAAGGGGCAACAGTGGTTCGATCCGGATGTCAGCGTGATCTACCCGGATCGCATTCGCCGCCGTCCGCCTGGCACCACCTCTAAAGGCCTTGGCGCACATACGGATTCCGGAGCGCTGGAGCGCTGGCTGCTGCCAGCCTATCAACGCGTCTTTGCGCAGGTCTTTAACGGTAAACCCGAAGAGTACGATCCGTGGGACGCTGCCCACCGCACCGAAGTCGAAGAATACACCGTCGACAACACGACCAAGTGTTCGGTATTCCGTACTTTCCAGGGCTGGACGGCGCTGTCGGATATGATCCCCGGCCAGGGGCTACTTCATGTGGTGCCGATCCCGGAGGCGATGGCCTGGATCCTGTTGCGCCCATTGCTGGATGATGTACCGGAAGATGAACTCTGTGGCGTTGCGCCAGGGCGAGTATTACCGGTTTCGGAACGCTGGCACCCGCTGTTGATGGAAGCACTGAGTAGCATTCCGCCGCTGGAAGCCGGTGATTCTGTGTGGTGGCATTGCGATGTGGTTCACTCCGTTGCCGCTGTAAATAATCAGCAAGGCTGGGGCAACGTGATGTACATTCCTGCCGCGCCGCTTTGCGAGAAAAACCTCGCCTATGCGCGCAAAGTAAAAGTGGCGCTGGAGCAAGGGGCATCGCCCGGGGATTTCCCGCGCGAGAACTACGAAAGCGACTGGTCAGGCCGCTTTACGCTGAACGACCTGAACATTCACGGTAAGCGCGCGCTGGGGTTAGAGGTTTAAACGTCGTACAGCCCTTCATGTTCGACGGCGGTACGTTGCCTGCCGGGACGTATCCGCCGTACCGATTCGCGTACAGTAAGCAGGCCGTTAAGCAGTAAAGAGCCACATGGCGACTGCGGGCGAATCAACCGCTGCTGTAACAGATGCACGGCTTCTACGCCCAGCTCGTCTCGCGGTACGTGAACTGCGGTGAGCGGCACATCCTGGATTGCCGCCAGGTTAAACGCATCAATACTCATGACCGACACATCCTGCGGGACGCGAAGCCCACGCTGCTGTAATGCGCGCATTGTCCCTTCCGCCATGAAGTCGCCGCCCACCAGAAAGGCGGTAGGCGGTGTTTTGTGTGCTGGATCGTCAAGCCATTCCCCCACGCGCTGCTCAGCCTCTTTGGCGCTAAAACTGGGAACGGTGATCAGATCCCGTTTACTGTTAAAGCGCAGATTGAACTGTTGCCAGGCTTCTTTAATGCCCGCCAGGCGTAAATCCATGGTGTAACGGCGCAGACACATCACGTTCACCACGTCCCGGTGCCCCATATCAAAGAGGTAACGCGCCGCAAATTCACCAATGGTGCGGTGATCCGGCGCAATAGACGGCAATCGCATGCGTCCGTCGCGGCAGTTAATCAGTACACAAGGTTTGCCAATGTCAGCCGCCAGTTCATGAATATGCGGATCATCAATCCCCAGCAGGATCGCCGCCTGGGTTTCCGGCGCATTCATTTTGGCGAGGAATTCATTGGCATCGCTGTCGAGTTCCTCCAGCGCACAATAACGCAGACGAACCTCGTGCGGATCCAGCGCTTTATTGATGTTCTGGATCACCCGGTAATAGAAAATGTCCGAGCGTTCATCAAAAGCGCGTTGCGGGGCAAAAACAATCAGATTATTGAGCAGCAACCGCCCGGCGGCTATCCCGTCCATTACGCCCAGTTCACGGGCGCACTCCAGTACCGCAGTTCTGGCTTTTTCACTGGTGTTGGCCTTCCCGGCGAGCACGCGCGAAACGGTGCTGGTCGACAGGTTCGTGCGGCGCGCAATTTCGCTGATTTTGAGCTTTTTATCCATTCTGTGATCTCGCTCCATTTCCATAATGGGAAAATTTTCATGAGACAGAAAGCCTGTTATTCATGGAGTGATAATGATTTTGCCGGATGTGTTGCGCTATTTATGAGAATCCTTGCACAAAATCCGCTATGGCGCGCGATTATTCTCCCCTACCGTAAATGTGTCGTACAACTTCCATACTAGTTGTATGCATGATGGCAGCAAAATTAAACAAAAATCATCACGCGAACCAATCCGGTATAACACGTTACCGATGGCGCGCTTCGACTTCCCTACAAGAAGATGTGCGGAGATAAGAATGAGCCAGGGGATTAATAATGAAATGGCGGCAACAAAAAGCCGTCGGATAGTCAAAAAATTACGCTGGTGGATGCTGGTGCTGTTTTTATTCGGCGTAACGGTGAACTACATCACCCGTAACTCGCTGGGTATTCTGGCACCGGAACTGAAAACAAGCCTTGGGATCACAACAGAACAATATTCCTGGATTGTCGGCGCCTTCCAGCTGGCCTATACCCTTTTCCAGCCGCTGTGTGGCTGGCTGATTGACGTGATTGGCCTGAAGGTCGGCTTTATGGTGTGCGCCATAATTTGGGCGCTGGCCTGTATCTTCCACGCGGGTGCGGGTAACTGGCTGCACCTGGCGATTTTGCGTTTCACCATGGGCGCGTCGGAAGCGGCAGCCACCCCGGCGAATGCTAAAACCATTGGCGAATGGTTCCCGAAATCTGAACGTCCGGTTGCCGCAGGCTGGGCCGGTGTTGGCTTCTCCATTGGTGCGATGCTGGCACCGCCGATCATCTACTTTGCTCACGCCTCGTTTGGCTGGCAGGGCGCCTTTATGTTCACCGGCGTGCTGGCGCTGGTGTGGGTGGTGCTGTGGTGGGCGTTTTATCACAATCCGGAGAAACACCCGAATCTGAGCAAAGATGAACTGGCGTTTATTCAACAGGATAATGAGCCCCCTGCCGTCAAGCTGCCCTTTTTAACGGCACTGAAAACCGTGTCGAAAAACAAACGATTTTACGGTATTGCCCTTCCGGCGTTTATGGCGGAACCGGCGTGGGCTGTGCTCAGCTTCTGGGTACCGCTGTACCTGGCAAAAGAACACGGTATGGACCTGAAACAGATCGCCATGTTCGCCTGGCTGCCCTTCCTTGCTGCCGATCTCGGCAGCGTAGCCAGTGGTTACCTCACCAAACTCTATACCCGCTGGTTTGGCTGCTCCCGCGTCAACTCCGTGGTGGCCAGTTCGGTTACTGGCGCGTTCCTGATGATTTCTTTAGCTATTGTCGCCCTCACCCGCGATCCGTACATCACCATTGTGCTGATTTCGATTGGCGGTTTCGGTCATCAGATCATCTCCTGCATGCTGAGCGCGCTGGTGGTGGAATCGTTCGATAAAGGTCAGATGGCGACCGTCAACGGTATGCGTGGCTCGGCGGCCTGGATCGCCAGCTTCCTCTTCTCACTGTTGATTGGCGTCACCGCCGACAAAATTGGTTTTAATCCGTTGTTTATTGCCATGGGTTTCTTTGACCTGATTGGCGCTATTTTCCTGGTGGCATTTATTGCTGAACGTCGCGCGAAACGCGCATGATTGTGGATGTCTGATATGAAAACCCTGAAGAACTGGACGTTACAAAAGCAGGCCGATCACCATGTTGAACTGTTGGTGGACGGGCAACACACCCTGTGCCTGTATGTGCTGGAGGAAAATCTGTTCCGCGTGCTGCTAAAGCGTAAAGGCGAGCTGGCGCTGGACAGAACCTGGAGCATTGCCCCGAAAGATGACGTGCCGTGGGAAGGCCGTGCACGTGAAGAGTTGTCGGGCTTTAGCCTGCCCGCCTGGTCACTGAGCCAGCAGCAAGAAACATTAACGCTACAAAGCGAGCAGTTGCGGGTTACGGTTCATCAGCCGTTATGGCTGGAGTGGCACTACCGTAATGACGCCGGAGAGTGGCAGTGGCTGGCAGGCGATCGCCCAACCAGCGCTTATCTGGTTAATGCCCACGGCGACGGCGTGGCGCACTATCTCAGCCGTAAAAAAGAGGAACGGTTTTACGGGCTCGGTGAAAAGGCGGGCAACCTGCAACGTAACGGCCAGCGTTATGAAATGCGCAACCTGGATGCCATGGGTTATAACGCTGCCAGCACGGATCCGCTGTATAAACATATTCCGTTTACCCTTACCCGTCGCGATGATATCAGCTACGGTCTGTTCTACGATAACCTCAGCAGTTGCTGGCTGGATCTCGGCAACGAGATCGATAATTATCACACCGCGTATCGTCGCTGGCAGGCAGAAGCCGGCGATATTGATTACTACCTCTTTACCGGCACGCGCGCGCTGGATGTCACCAAAGCGTTTGTGCGTTTGACCGGTAAGACCCTGTTCGGCCCGAAATGGAGCCTAGGTTATAGCGGCTCAACGATGCATTACACCGATGCCCCGGATGCGCAAAACCAGTTAATGAACTTTATTCGCTTGTGCGAAGAGCATGCTATTCCGTGCGACTCGTTCCAGCTCTCTTCCGGCTACACCTCGATCAACGGTAAGCGCTACGTCTTTAACTGGAACTATGACAAAGTCCCGCAGCCGAAAGTAATGACCCAGGCGTTCCACGAGGCCGGACTGAAACTGGCGGCGAATATCAAGCCTTGTCTGTTGCAGGATCACCCACGCTACAGTGAAGTGGCAGAAAAAGGGCTGTTTATTCGCGACTCCGAGGCGGATGCGCCGGAACGCTCAAGCTTCTGGGATGATGAAGGCTCTCACCTCGATTTCACCAACCCGCAGACTATTGCGTGGTGGCAGGAAGGCGTTACCACGCAGCTACTGGAAATGGGCATTGACTCTACCTGGAACGACAATAACGAGTTTGAAGTGTGGGACGGCGAAGCGCGTTGCCAGGGGTTTGGCCGTGACATCGCCATCAAACATATCCGCCCGGTAATGCCGTTACTGATGATGCGCGCCTCAATGGAAGCGCAGCAGCGTTTTGCTCCGCACAAGCGCCCGTATCTGATTTCCCGTTCCGGCTGCGCCGGAATGCAGCGTTATGTGCAGACCTGGAGCGGCGACAACCGTACCAACTGGGATACCCTGCGCTATAACACCCGAATGGGTGTCGGGATGAGCCTGTCGGGTCTTTATAATGTGGGTCACGATGTGGGCGGTTTTTCGGGCGATAAACCAGATGCAGAACTGTTCGTGCGCTGGGTACAAAATGGTGTGATGCACCCGCGTTTCACCATTCACTCATGGAACGATGACCAGACGGTGAACGAACCCTGGATGTACCCGGCTGTCACGCCATCGATCCGCAGCGCCATTGAGTTGCGCTACCGTCTTCTGCCCTATCTGTACACCTTGTTGTGGCAGGCACACGCGGACGACGAACCGATGTTGCGCCCGACCTTCCTTGATCATGAGCACGATGCGCAGACCTTTGAAGAGTGTGATGACTTCCTGCTGGGTCGCGACATATTAGTCGCCAGCGTTGTTGAGCCGGGCCAGCGCGAGCGCCGTGTCTGGCTGCCTGCCAACGATACGGGCTGGTACGATTTTTACAGCGGTAACTGGTATGCGCCCGGTCAGTGGGTGACGCTGGCGGCGCCGCTGGAAACCCTGCCGCTGCTGGTGCGCGCCGGTGCAGGTCTGCCCCTGAGCGAGCGGATCACGCATGTGGACGCAAAAGCAGATAACACCCGCGAATTGCAGCTCTTCCCGGTGAAAGGTACGGGGCGTTCCAGCGGTATGTTGTTTGAAGATGATGGAGAGTCCTGGGGCTATAAAGAGGGTAATGCACTGTGGCTGACCTGGGAAATGGGCTGCACAGGCAGCACGGTGGATTTACGCGTCGAAACCCGCGGCGACTATCGTCCGGCGTGGAATGCGCTGAAAGTGACGTTGCCGGCAGGGGATAAGCGCCAGTTATTGATTAACGGCGTGGCGGCCACCGAATGGGTGTTCGCGTAAAACAAAAAGCCGGATAGCGTTAAGGCTTATCCGGCTCATCAGGCATGCCCACCAATTTACCTAAGTATTTCGCGCCGCAGGAAGGCGGCAAGCGCGAGTATCCCCGGGAGCTTACTCACGTAAGTGACCGGGGTACAAGCGCGCAGCCAACACACCTGCGGCGTGAAAAAATGTTTTGCCCGACAGAACCACAGCCAGGCCTTCTCCGGCTCATCAGGCATGCCCACCAATTTACCTAAGTATTTCGCGCTGCAGGAAGGCGGCAAGCCCGAGTATCCCCGGGAGCTTACTCACGTAAGTGACCGGGGTACGAGCGCGCAGCCAACACACCTGCGGCGTGAAAGACGACGGTAAATTTATTCGATGCCCTGACTGCGCAAATAATCTTCATAATTCCCGCTGAAATCCACCACGCGCTGCGGCGTAATTTCAATCACACGGGTTGCCAGCGAGCTGACAAACTCACGGTCGTGAGAAACAAAGATCAGGGTGCCTTGATACATCTCCAGCGCCATGTTCAGCGACTCAATGGATTCCATATCCAGGTGGTTGGTGGGTTCATCCATGACCAGAATATTCGGTTTTTGCATCATCAGCTTACCGAACAGCATCCGGCCCTTTTCGCCCCCGGAGAGCACCTTCGCCGGCTTTTTGATATCGTCCTGGCTGAACAGCAAACGCCCAAGGATGCTGCGCACCGCTTGCTCGTCATCGCCTTCTTGTTTCCACTGGCTCATCCAGTCAAAGACGGTCAAATCGTTGTCGAAATCCTCTGCATGATCCTGCGCGTAATAACCAATCTGCGCGTTTTCGGACCACTTCACTGTACCGCTGTCGGCAGGCAGTTCCCCCACCAGCGTTTTCAGCATTGTGGTTTTACCCACGCCGTTCGCCCCCAGAATGGCAATTTTCTCGCCCACTTCCAGTAACAGGTTGAAGTTTTTAAACAACGGACCGTCATCAAACCCTTTGGTCAGGGCTTCCACTTCCAGCGCGTTACGGAAGAGTTTCTTGTCCTGCTCAAAACGGATAAACGGGTTCTGACGGCTGGATGCTTTCACTTCTTCCAGCTTGATCTTATCAATTTGACGGGCGCGAGAAGTGGCCTGGCGCGATTTGGACGCGTTGGCGCTAAAGCGGCTGACAAAAGACTGCAAGTCGGCAATCTGCGCTTTTTTCTTGGCATTATCCGCCAGCAGGCGTTCACGCGCCTGGGTGGCGGCCGTCATGTACTCATCGTAGTTGCCGGGGTAGACACGCAGTTCGCCGTAGTCGAGATCCGCCATGTGGGTGCAGACCATGTTCAGGAAGTGACGGTCGTGCGAAATAATGATCATGGTGCTGTCGCGATCGTTCAGCACCTGCTCCAGCCAGCGGATGGTATCGATGTCCAGGTTGTTGGTCGGTTCATCGAGCAGCAGAATGTCCGGATCAGCAAACAGCGCCTGCGCCAACAACACACGCAATTTCCAGCCGGGAGCCACTTCGCTCATCAGGCCATAGTGTTGTTCAACCGGAATACCGACGCCGAGCAACAGTTCACCGGCGCGGGCTTCAGCTGAGTAGCCATCCATTTCGCCATACTGCACTTCGAGGTCGGCAACTTTGTAGCCATCTTCCTCGCTCATTTCCGCCAGCCCGTAAATGCGGTCGCGCTCCTGCTTCACTTCCCACAGTTCTGCGTGGCCCATGATAACCGTGTCGAGCACGCTGAACTCTTCAAAGGCGAACTGATCCTGACGCAATTTACCAATGCGCTCATTCGGATCGATCGAGACGTTACCGAGCGACGGTTCTAAATCGCCGCCGAGGATTTTCATAAAGGTGGATTTGCCGCTGCCGTTGGCGCCAATCAGGCCGTAACGGTTGCCGCCGCCAAATTTGACGGAAATGTTTTCGAACAGCGGCTTGCTGCCGAACTGCATGGTGACGTTGCTGGTAACTAACACGGAAGTATCCTGAAATATGTGACAAACACCATATTATGCCACAAATCCGAATTAGATTCCTGCCCACTGTCAGCCCGCTAAACTGCAAGCAAAGGGAAAAAAGTGTGATTTCGTACACATCTGAATTCCCTGGACGGTGGAATGCACATATAATGCGCTTCCTGCATTCTCAACCCAACGGCCCGTTTGCCAATAATCTTGCATAAGATGAACATGAAATTAACTACCCTTTTTGCGGCAGCCTTTGCTGTCGTGGGATTTTGCAAAAGCGCGTCTGCTGTTACTTATCCGCTGCCGACTGATGGCAGCCGTGTGATTGGCCAGAACCAGGTCGTGACTATCCCGGAAGGCAATACACAGCCTCTGGAATATTTTGCGGCGGAATACCAGATGGGTCTGTCCAACATGCTGGAAGCAAACCCGGGCATTGATGCCTACCTGCCGAAAGGCGGCACTGTGATGAATGTTCCACAGCAGCTGATCCTGCCGGATACGGTTCACGAAGGGATCGTGATCAACAGTGCGGAGATGCGCCTCTACTATTACCCGAAAGGCACCAACACGGTAATCGTACTGCCGATCGGTATTGGTCAGTTGGGTAAAGATACGCCGATTGCCTGGACCACCAAAGTCGAACGTAAAAAAGCTGGCCCGACCTGGACCCCAACCGCCAAAATGCATGCGGAATATGTTGCAATGGGTCAACCGCTGCCGCCTGTCGTGCCGGCCGGCCCGGATAACCCGATGGGTCTGTACGCGCTCTATATCGGCCGTCTGTACGCAATCCACGGTACCAATGCGAACTTCGGTATCGGTCTGCGCGTAAGCCACGGCTGCGTGCGTCTGCGTAATGATGACATCAAGTTCCTGTTCGAAAACGTACCGGTCGGCACGCGCGTGCAGTTTATTGACGAGCCGGTAAAAGCGACCACCGAACCGGATGGCAGCCGCTATATCGAAGTGCATAATCCCCTGTCGACTACCGAAGCCCAGTTCACAGGTGGTGAGATTGTGCCGATTGCGCTGACCAAAGCGGTGCAGACGGTGACTAACCAGCCAGATGTCGATGCCAATATCGTCGATCAGGCGGTACAGAACCGTTCCGGTATGCCGGTACGTTTGAACTAAGTAACATTTTCCTGCCCGGTAGCATGACGCTCACAGGGCAGTGTTAACCGGTCTGCACACCTCGCAGGCCGGTTAACGCCTCGCCATTCGCCAACTATCCCCCGTTATTAACCACGATAACTCCGCCATGATCGTAGCGGTAGTGGCAATGCGCGTACTCAAGCGGCGTGCCGTCTTCCAGATAGATCACTTGTTCCACTTCCAGTACCGGATCGGTGTCATCGCAGTTGAGATAGCGTTTGTCTTCCGTACCCGGCTTTAGCGCACGCACGATGCGATACGATCCCATGATCTTCAGCGCCAGCTCTTCCTGCACATAACGAAAGACGGAGCTTTCAAGATGCCCACGATTCAGCCCAGGCACCAGGCTGACCGGCATCAGGGTAAACTCCAGCGACACCGGTTCACCTTCCAGTAAACGCAAGCGATTGAAGTCATAGACGGGTTCGTCTGGCCCCACCAGCAGCGAAGCCTGCTCTTTTTCCGTCGGGAAACGCAACTCAAAGCGAATGATTTTACTGGTCACTTCGCCAACATTTTCCCAGGTTTTGGTCGCGCCAAAGTAATCGCTGCCCGGTAGATCCCAGCGCGAGTGTTGGAGAAAATTTTTGCGAATAAACGTGCCCTGCCCCTGGCGGGTATAGACCAGCCCTTCGACAATGAGCTGGCGCATCGCCTGCTGGATGGTCATCCGGCTGGAGGCAAACTCGGCGGCCAGCGCAAACTGATCGGGCAACGGTGCATTGGCTGCGTACTGCTGGCTCAGGATCCGCCGCTTAATTTCCCGCGCTATTGTGATATATTTCGCCGCCATCGCCCTTCCTCTGGTTTATTCTTCTATCCCATTGTTTCTTAAGGCCACCCTCTCAGAAATTTTGAGGAAAGGCAGGTAGAAGAATACACCAAAGAGGATGATCAGCAACTGTACCACCACTGCCCGCCAGTCCCCTGCCGTTGCCAGCCAGGCACTGAGGATTGGCGGCGTGGTCCACGGGATCATCACCACACAACGAGACATCCAGCCCAGCGTGGTACAGAGCCACGCAAACCAGATCCCCAGCGCCGGAAGCAGCACAAAGGGGATCATCAACGGGAGGTTAAAGACTATCGGTAAACCAAAAATCACCGGCTCATTAATGTTGAACAAACCCGGTGAGATGGCGAGGCGAGCGACCTGCTTCGACGATTTCTGCCGGGCAAAAATAAAGATCGCCAACAGTAACGACAGGGTACTGCCAGTGCCGCCAATCATGCCGAACGTGGGCACAAAAATGCTGTTAATGATGTGCGGGATCGGCTGACCGTTGGCAAACGCCAGCATGTTCTCGTTGGTGTTAATCAATAAGAAGGGTTCAAGGATCACCCCGTTGACCACCGTCTGGTGGATACCCAGCGTAAACAAGAAGTTACCAAAGCTGTAAATAAACAACGTACCCGGCAAACTGGTATTAATTTGCCGCAACGGTTGTTGGATCAGCGTGGTGATCAGGTGGATCAAATCAGTGTGCAGAAAGTTAGACAGGAGCGCCGCAATGATCGCGAACACAGACAAGGTAATGATAGTTGGGATCAACGCCGAGAACGATTTTCCCACCGCTGACGGGACATTATCTCCCAGTGATATTTCGAATCGCTTCACGCTGGCGACACGGATAAACAACTCCGTGGAGAGCAGGCCGATGATAACCCCGGCGAAAATCCCGGTCGTGCCAATGTTAATAAAGGAGAGCATCTGGCTGACCGTCACGGTGGTTTTGCCGCCTGCCGGCACAACCTCCAGTTGCATGGGCATCATCATAATAAAGCTGCTCAGCGCAATGACCACCGCTGAAACCGGATTATCGAAATTCTTATTGCGCGCCAGCGACCATGCGGTCATGGGGGCAATCAACAACGCGGCAATATTCAACGTGCCGTTGATCACCACTTCACCCCATACCTTAAAGCGCGCCAGCGTTTCCCCTTCCAAAACCCAGGGGAAAATCACGTTATTGATCAGCACTGCCAGCCCGGCAAGAATAAAAATCGGCATCACGGCGGCGAACGCGTCGCGCAGAGAACGCAAATGCACCTGATTCGCCAGACGGGCGGAGAAATCAACAAACTTATCGACAAACGACTGCATATTGGGCGTGATTTTCGTACCAGACATCGTGATGCCTCCCTCAATCCGTCACGTTTACATGTCGCGGCCGTTGCTGCGGATCACCTGTTGCAGCCAGCGGTAGCTCTTTTTCGGTACACGTTGCATATCTTTCAGGTCATGATTGTCGCGGTTGACATACACCACGCCGTAGCGTTTACGCATGTCCCCCTGCGAGCTAAGAATGTCAATCAAGCCCCAGCCGAGATAGCCCAGAACCTGTGCACCATCCTCGAAAATGGCTTCCTGCATCGCTTGCAGGTGATCGCGGTGGTATGCAATCCGGTAGTCGTCATTGATCGGGTTAACGCCATCCCACTCTTCAATCACGCCAATGCCGTTCTCAATCGGGAACACCGGCAAGCGCCAGTCGTTGTAATAACGGGTGATAATGGCGCGAAAACCCAGCGGATCGATTTGCCATCCCCATTCAGTGGCTTGCAGCCAGGGGTTAGCTTTATCGCCCTGTTCCAGGTAGTAATTAACCGGCGTGCCCGGCGCAATAGCGTCGCTATCCAGCGTTTTGCTGGCGTAATAGCTGAAGGCCATAAAATCATTCTTCATGCGCGCTATTTGCCGCAAATCTTCATCGCAATAGATATCGCGGAAACCTTCTCTGTCGACCACGGCCAGCACTTCCGGGCTGTAGCCCTGCCCGGCAAACACCCGCAGCAGGTTCTGATTGAGGAATTCGTCATATTGCGTGGCGCAGAACACGTCGCGCGGTTTGCAGGTCGCCGGGTAGACCAGTTGATGGGCCAGCATACCGCCCATCAATTTCCCCGGTTGCGTATCATGCAAATAATGGGTGAGCAGCACGTGTGACATCATCACATGGTGCTGAATTTGGTACAGCTCGCGTAGCGTTTTCTCGCCCTGTAAATAGCCGCCGACCTGAAACGCCCCCGGCATATGGTAGATATTCTGCTCGTTAAAGGTGAGCCAGTACTTCACCCGGCTGCCGAAGCAGTCGATCATCTTTTTGCCATAGCGTACGAAGGCATCCTGCACATGACGGTCGACAAAACCGTTATATTGCTGTGCCAGTGCCAGCGGCATATCGAAATGATAAAGGCAGATCATGGGCTCAATGCCGCGCGCCAACAAATCGTCGACAAAGCGGTCGTAAAACGCGATCCCTTCCTCATTGAACTCGCCGTCTCCCTGTGGGCAAACCCGACTCCACGAAATCTGGAAGCGGTAACAATTCATGCCCAGATCCTGCATAAGGTCGAAATCTTCCTGGTAACGGTGATACGAATCCGTGGCAACTTTCCAGTCGGAGGCAAACTCACTGGCTTCGCGAATATCGTAGACCGACCTCCCTTTACCACCCTCGTTCCATGCGCCCTCCGTTTGCATGCTGGAAACGGAATTTCCCCATAAAAAGCCGGTCGGTAACGTTTTGTTCATCACTTTTCTCCATGACTAGTCATTTCATACATATGACTAGTCATATAGACAAAGGCGAAAAAGTGGGCAAAAAAGTCAGTGCGTTTTTGTGACGGTTTTCGAAGATTAATGGGTGAGCAGCTTCGCCTGAACCGGCCTGAGAAGAGAAAAGATGGTGTGCCATATTACCCGGCACACCGAGCGACAGAAGAATTAGCGTGACTGCTGTTGCAACTGATGACGACGGTACTCGCCCTGACGCTCCAGCATCCACCCTGGGTATTCACGCGGCAGAGCACTCACCGCATCCAGTTGCTGCAACTCGTCGTCCGTCAGATGAATAGCGGTCGAAGCTATGTTGTCATCAAGCTGAGACTCGCGTTTCGCGCCAATAATCACACTGCTGACCACCGGCTGGTGCAGCAGCCAGGCCAGCGCAATTTGTGCCACCGAAACGCCTTTGCTGTCTGCAATCACGCGCATTACATCCACGCAGTCGAATGCCCGTTCTTTATTCACCGGCGGGAAATCAAACGTCAGCCGACGCGCCCCCGCTTCGCCCTGCCCGTCGCGGCTGTATTTACCGCTCAGCAAGCCACCTGCCAGCGGGCTCCAGACCATTAACCCTACGCCTTCACTTTGCAACATTGGCACCAGTTCGCGTTCCAGATCGCGCCCGGCGATAGTGTAATAAGCCTGTAGCGAGGCAAACCGCGCCAGTCCAAGGCGCTCCGAAATGCCCAATGCTTTGGTGATTTGCCACGCCGCCCAGTTCGATACGCCGATGTAGCGCACATGACCGTGCTGAACCAGGTTATCCAACGCGGCAAGCGTCTCTTCCATTGGCGTCGCGGGATCAAAACCGTGTAACTGAAAGAGATCGATATGATCCAGCTGCATCCGCCGCAGGCTCTCTTTCACGCTATGAATAATGTGGTAGCGGGAACTCCCGCGCGAATTGACCCCGGCAGTGCCGGTTTCGCCAAACGCTTTGGTGGCAATCACCACGTTTTCACGCGGGATTTTCAGGTTTTTCAGCGCCTGGCCGGTCATCTCTTCCGAGCGCCCGTTGGCGTAAACGTTCGCAGTATCAATAAAGTTGATGCCTGCATCCAGCGCTCGCCCCAGCAGGGTGTCGACCTCTGTCTGCTGTAGCTGGCCAATCTGGCCCCACATGCCCTCTTCACCGCCAAACGTCATGGTGCCGAGGCATAATTCAGAAACAAACAGTCCGGTATTGCCCAGTTTTTTGTAGCGCATGTTGGCGTCTCCTTAATCGGTTTCGTTGACGCAGACAGTTATACGCAATCCTCCCGAGGCGCGAATGTGAGGATCCTGCCTGTTTCTTGCCCAATTCTCTGATTATCCGCGAGGTGCCTCACCAAACACTGAATAATCAGGGAGTTGCACATTTTGATAGGGTTCCCAACCGCCGCCGAGCGCTTTATACAGCGCCACCAGGTCAAGGCTGCTCTGCACGCGCGCCTGCTCACGCTGTTGGCTCGCCTGCGCCAACTGGCGTTGAGCATCCAGCACATCGATAAAGCTGGCGATGCCCTTGCGGTAGCTGTCGCTGGCCAGAGAAAAGGCGTTCTGCAACGCGGTGACTGTTTTCTCCAGCCCGGCTTCCCGTCGCTGATCGGTGCGATAGCTGACCAGCGCGTTTTCCACATCCCCCAGCGCCGTTAACACCGTCTGCCGGTAGTTGAGCACAGCTGCGCCCTGCTGCGCCCGCGCCAGCTTGACGCTGGAAACCAGCCGTCCACCCTGGAAAATCGGGATCGACACTTGCGGGCCGAAACTGTAGAAATGGCTGCTCCAGTCGGTCAGCCAGTCGGCATCCGAGTTGCGCAGACCAAACTGACCACTGAGGCTAAAGCTGGGGAACAGCTGCGCCACCGAGACGCCAATCTGTGCCGTGGCGGCATGCAAGCTCGCTTCTGCCTCACGCACATCCGGGCGGCGACGCGCCAGGGTGGAAGGAATACCGGTCGGCACAATTTCTGGCAACGCGGGCAACGGCTGCGGCTGACGCAGTTCACTATCCAGCGCGCCGGGAGCTTTGCCCAGCAAGATCGCCAGGGCATTCATGGCCTGGCGCTCCTGCGCCTGATACTGCGGTAGTTGCGCTTCAAGATTACCCAGCTGCGCACGGGCATTTTCGACATCCAGTTGCGGCGCTAAACCGCCTTTTTGCCGGTTATCGGTCAGTTCGAAAGTTTGCTGCGCGCTGTCGATTTGGGTTTGCAACGTGGCAATAATGCTTTGCGCACCGCGCAATTGTAGCCAGCTGCGCGCCACTTCCGCTTCCAGCGAAACTAAGGCATCGTTACGTTGTTCAATCGCCTGTTGCTGTTGGGCCTGCGCCGCTTCAACCTGACGACGTACCTTGCCCCACAGATCCAGTTCCCATTGGGCATCAAAGCTGCCTTGATAAAGGTTCACAGGCTGCGTTAACGCCCCCAGCGCACTGGTAATCGCCGGATCGGCATTTCCTAACTGACCATAAACATCGTTGGACTTCAGTTCACCCTCAAGCCCCAACTGCTGGCGGGTGCCTTTTAGCGAACCGTTGACCGCAGGCAGCAAAGCACCGCTTGCCTGCGCAGTTTGCTCCCTCGCACCGGCAATACGCAGCACGGTCTGCTGCAAGGATAAATTCCCGGTAATGGCTCTTTCGATCAGGCTGTTCAATTGCGCGGATCGAAAAGTCGTCCACCAGCGGCTATTCACCGCCTGGGTAGAGGTGCGGGACGCGGCTGACCTGTCGCCCGGATCGTTGAAGCGGGCGGGCGTTTGCGGCTTCGCGGGCTGGTAATCCGGCCCGACGGCACAGCCTGCAAGCCACAGAGAGAGAAAGATGACAGAAAGACGCCCTGGCATATTAATGTGCTCCTGCGCTGCCTTCGCTTTTCACTGGCGACAGCAATAAACAAAAGGGGATCAGTATTAACGCCACCACACTCAGCAGCGTAAAGACATCGATATAAGCAAGAAACCGAGACTGTGCGATCATCGTTTTATACATCTGCCCGGTGGCGGTGGCGAGCGGGTCGCCTGCCAGCGTGGTGAAATGGCGAATCGCCTCGGCCGATGACCGTAACGCCTGCTGGAACGACTCGTTGAACGGCGACGTCTGTTCTGACAAATGGGCGCTGTGGGCCTGCGAGCGTTCGGTTATCGCCGCCGTTGACAGCGAGATACCAATCGATCCGGCGACATTGCGGAACATGGTAAACAGCGCTGAAGCATCGGCGTTGAGCTGCCGGGGTATAGTGACAAACGCGATGGTGGTCAGCGGAACAAACAAGAACCCAAGACCGATGGATTGCGCGCTGCGGAACAGCATCAGCGTGGTGAAGTCGATATCCGGCGTGAGCGTGCGCGACCACCAGAACGAGGCCGCCAGGCAGAAGAAGCCGAACGCGATGATCCAGCGCGTCTGTACCACCGGCATCAACTTCAGTACCAGTGGAATGGTCAACACAATCAGGACGGCGCCCGGCGACAGCACCAGCCCGGACCAGGTGGCGGTATACCCCAGGTCCTGCTGCGCCAGTTGCGGGATCACTACCGAACTGCCGTAAAGTACCATTGCCATCCCGGCCATCAGCAAGCTGGAGACAGCAAAGTTTCTGTCTGTCATTGCGCGCAGATCCACCACCGGTTTTTTCGCATACACCAGCCAGTAGATAGCCCCGACAATACCCACCGCTGTCAGCACAGCAAAAATGCGGGTGAAGTCGGAGTTGAACCAGTCTTCATCCTCACCGCGATCGAGCATCACCTGCAAGCAGCCGAGGCCCAGCCCAATCAGGCCAATGCCAGGCCAGTCAATGGTGAGTTTTTTCTTCGATTTACGCTCCCAGGGCGGATCCTCCAGCAACTGATAAATCGCCAGGACCGTGACAATCCCGACTGGAATATTAATAAAAAAGACCCAGCGCCATGAGTAGTTGTCGGTGATCCAGCCGCCAAGGGTTGGCCCCATCACCGGTGCCACAATCACCGCGATCGACGACAGGCCAAACGCCTTGCCGCGATCTTCCGGTTTAAAGTAATCCAGCAGTACCGACTGCTGCGTGGGCTGCAGCCCCCCGCCAAAGAAGCCCTGCAGGATACGAAACAGGATGATTTGCCATAGCTCTGTGGCAATACCGCACAAAAACGAGCAGACCGTGAACATCACAATACAGATCAGGAAAAACTGTTTACGGCCAAATACCCGGCTGAGAAACGCGGAAATCGGCAACACGATACCGTTCGCCACCAGATAGCTGGTCAACACCCAGGTGGATTCGTCATAACTGGCGGAGAGTGACCCGGCGACATGCGGCAGAGCCACGTTGACTATGGTCGTATCGAGGATCTCCATAAACACCGCGAGGGTGACGACCCACGCCACCGCCCACGGGTTACTGGCCGGACGCCAGTTATCGTGGCTGTGATCGGTCATTCCAGCGTTACCTTCGGTTCAACGGAGAGGCCCAACGGTAAGGGTTTATTCGGATCCAGACCCTTATCAATGACGATTTTTACCGGCACGCGTTGCACGATTTTGACAAAGTTTCCGGTGGCGTTTTCCGACGGGAAGGCAGCAAATTTTGAACCGCTGCCCTGCTGAATACTGTCGATATGCCCTTCCAGCTCCCTGTCTGGCCAGGCATCGACTTTCAGACTCACCTTATTACCCGGTCGCATGCGCTCCAGTTGAGATTCTTTGAAGTTCGCGACAACCCACACGTCAGGTGACACCAGTGAGAACAGGGCGCTGCCCGCCTGCACCAGCGTGCCATTTTGCACATTACGTTTAGTGATAAAGCCATCGAATGGCGCGCGCACCTCCGTCCACGACAAATTCAATGACGCGGTTTCCAGCTGGGCTTTCGCCTGCGCCACCTGTTGCTGGCGCGCTTCGACGTTGGTTTCCTGCTGGCGGATCTGCAACTGCACCTGCTCCGCCACCTCAAGCTGCGCCTGAGCGCTGGCAAGCTGGGCCTGAGCGCTACGCAACTGTGCATTGGCGCTGTCGATATTCTGTTGAGTTGTGGCGCGAGGATCGACGCCGCGCTGACGGCGGTAGGCGGCTTCGGCATTGGCAAGGTCGGCTTTCGCTTTCAATACCTGTGCGCGGGCTTCATCACGTTGCGCCGGATATTGCACTTTCGACAGTGCCAGTTGGGCCTGCGCCTGGTGCAATTGCGCAGTAGCCAGGCCTAACTGAGCCTGCGCCTGAGCGTGCTGGGCTTGGGCATCGCGCGGATCGATTTTCACCAGCAGATCGCCCTTTTTCACCCGCTGGTTATCTTTCACCCGCAGTTCGGTGACATAACCGGCCACCCTGGGGGCTATGGTCACTGCATCGCCATCGGTGAAGGCGTCGTCGGTGGTTTCCTGGTTACGGGTTAACAACCACCACACCAGCGCAACAATTACCATCACGCCAACGACAATGGCGAGGATAGTCAGCGGTTTTTTTCCGGGGCGTTTACGGGGGCTTTCGTTGTTATTTTCCTGAACATCGTCAGGATGCGTTGTATTTTCGGCCATATATCGCAACAGTCCTGTCAGGTAACGGTGCCAGAGATGCACCGCTACCTAAAGTTAGGCGGTTGCTATACATTTGCCAGGATAAACTGACAAATCAGCACTATCTGAATAAGAATAGTCCGTAGCCGACCAGCGCTGCCCACACTAAAAGTGGCAGAGAGTAGAGATGAAAACGCCACCAGATACGCCGATCATTGGCCATGCGCAATGCAATCAGGTTAGCCAGCGACCCAGGCAATAAGCCAAACCCGCCGACGTTAACCGCCCACGCTAGCAGGGTGTCTGGCGGCACATAGTTCAGCAGCAGAATAGTGGCAGGAACATTACTGATAAATTGCGACAGACCAATTGCTGTCAGCCACAAACCTGCGGGTGAAAGCTGACTGGTGCTGTTCAGGATCTGGTGCAGCGCAGGGAGTTGGATCAACAAATGCACGTCGATAAACATGGCGATAAACACCAGTAACAATGTCCAGTCAACGCTCAGCACCACCCGCCGCGCCAGCAGCAGGAAACCGACCGCCACAATGGCAAGCCCTGCCAGCTCTTGTTTGAGTTCCAGCGCGGTAATAAAAGCCAGATAAAAGCCCAGGCAACTCCACACCAGGCGCGGCTGCCAGTTCGCCGATTTAGTGCCATTATGGTAACTGAGAGCTTTGTTGGGAAAACAGAACCAGCACAGCACCAGCAGTGTAGCCATCATGGCCAGCGCCAGCGGCGCCATCTGCCCAATAAACGCCAGGAATGACATCCCGGATCGCCCCCACATCAGGATATTTTGCGGGTTTCCAATCGGCGTCAATAACGATCCTGCATTGACCGCCAGCGCTTCAAAAATAATCAAACGGTTGACCGGAATTTCACACAGCTTTTTCAGGGTAATGGTCAGCGGAACAACAATAAATAGCGCCACATCGTTGGTAAGAAAGGTGGAAAGCAGCGCCGCTGCCAGCACCATAAACATTGCCAGACGTCGTTCGCTATGAAAACGCCGTACCATGCGCCGCCCCAGCACATCAAAATAGCCGCTCAGCTCAACCCCTTTGGTGAGCAACATTAACCCGCTCAGCGTGATGATCGTGTGCCAGTCAATCGCCCCTGGCCAGGCTTTTGGCCGGAAGGGAACGAAAAAGCTCAGTGCGATGCCGATCAGCAATAAAAGGTGTAAAAAACGGTCACGCGCCAGCGCGCGGAAAAAGGGCAGTGTCATTCAGGCGGGTGCTCATGTTGCAGAGTAAAGCGGCGGAAACACTCGAGGGTTTCCTGGCTGACGTGGTGCTCCATCCCTTCGGCGTCCCGGCGAGCGGTATCTGCACTGACGCCCAGCACCAATAAAAAGCTTTCCACTATCTGATGGCGTTCACGGCTCTCCTGCGCCAGCCGTTCCCCTTCCGGGGTCAGAAACACGCCACGCCACGGGATTTGCTCGATCAACCCCACGGTTGCCAGCCGTTTTAACATTTTTGCCACTGTCGGCTGTGAGACGCCAAGGCGTGCAGCCATATCAACCTGACGCGCTTCACCCACTTCACGGATCAGATCGGAAATCAGTTCGACATAATCGTCGATCAGCTCGCGGCGATGCGCTTCACGCACCTGACGAAAGCCTTCTACATGCTCTTCAACATTTACCAGCGTCACTTTTTTTATTGTTTGCTTACCTGCGCGACGGTTCATTGTGCTTCCTCTGACAGAGTGACGCCTGTGCAGCATCATAAAAGAGAAGCGCCATTGTAAACCATCCGTGAAACAGTACAAAAAATTAACGTATTAGCCGTAGCTATGTAATATAGCCTGTGCTATATCTGTATGTAATACGTTCACTCTTCATGGATCGAAGGGGATAAACGTAAGGAGGATAAAATGAATGAGTTTAAGAGGTGTATACACGTGTTCAGTCACTCTCCCTTTAAAGTACGTTTAATGCTGCTTACTATGTTGTGCGACATGATTAACGGTAAGCCGCAGCAGAGTCACGATAAAACTTCCCACTAATGCGGCGTCGCGGTACGCCGCTTCATTTTTCTGTCACATTTCCCCGCCATACTGGCTCGTTCATCTAAAAAACTGCGTGTTTTTGCTGGATTTGCAATCATTCTCTCAAAACAACCGGTTACCGGGTGTTGACCTTCTTTGTGCCTCGCTTTATCTTTGCGCAGCCCTGCACAAATTGCGGCTCGCAGATGCGGACCCCCTCCCCTCTTCACACGCACTGTCCGGCAGGTTTTGACCCTTACGCCAGGGTGAGCACATGGCGTTTTCGCGATAGCATCAATGAGCCTAATCCTTAAAGAATCCGTTGCCTTCCGCAGCCAGACGATAAACCCGTGGACGGGTTTCTATTTCCTTCAGTCAATGTTGATTAACTTTGCGCTGGGTTACGAATTTAGCGTGCTTTACGCCATCGTCTTTACCTGCGCATTGCTGGTGCTGTGGCGTCATGCGCCACGCGCGCAAAAAGCAGTCATTGGCATCACTTCGCTGGTCGCGGCTTGCTATTTTCCCTTCGGCCAGGCTTATGGCGCGCCAAACTTTAATACGCTGCTGGCCCTGCACTCGACCAATATGGAAGAGTCGACGGAAATGCTGACCATTTTCCCGTGGTATCACTATGCGATTGGCGTCTTTATCTTTGCGCTTGGTATCGTTTCGCTGCGCCGCCGGGTCACGGTGCCGACAACTCCGTGGCTAAAATGGGACACCATAGGCACCGTTTTTTGCGTGGCCTCTTACTTTATTGGCCCGGTGCAAAACCACTTCCACGGTTATGAATTCCGCTTGATCGATACGGGTGTGCCGGTACTGCGCTTCGTGCGCGACGTAGCGGTTAACCATTTCGAAGTGGTGAAAGAACAAGAGAACATGACGCAACTTTCGCGCATGAAAGACACCTGGAATGTGCTGGCAGTCAAACCGAAATATCATACTTATGTGGTGGTGATTGGCGAGAGCGCCCGTCGCGATGCCCTTGGCGCATTTGGCGGTCACTGGAATAACACGCCGTTTGCCAGCCAGGTAAACGGCACGCTGTTTATGGATTATGTTGCAGCAAGCGGCTCAACGCAAAAATCCCTCGGGCTGACCTTAAACCGCGTGGTCGACGGCAAGCCGCAATATCAGGATAACTTTGTGACGCTGGCGAACCGGGCAGGTTTTCAGACCTGGTGGTTTTCTAATCAGGGGCAGATTGGTGAATATGACACCGCCATTGCCAGCATTGCGAAGCGTGCCGATGAGGTGCAGTTCCTGAAAAACGGGGATTTCGAAGCTAACAAAAACGCCCATGATGAAGATCTGCTGAAAATGACAGCGCAGGTCTTTTCGACCCAACGTACCCAACCGCAACTGATTGTGCTGCATTTGATGGGGTCACACCCGCAAGCTTGCGATCGTACCGGTGGAAAATACAACGAGTTCGTGCAGTCGAAAGAAACCTCATGCTACCTCTATTCCATGACACAAACCGACGATCTGCTTGGCAAGCTCTATTCACAACTGGTCAATACCGGCGAAAGCTTTTCGATGGTCTATTTTTCCGATCACGGGCTGAGCATTAAAGAGCGCGGCAAAGAGGTGCAGTACCTGGCGCATGATGATCACTTCCAGCAAAATTTCCAGGTCCCGTTTTTGGTGCTCTCCAGTGATGACAAAAACCATCGGGTTATCAAAGCGCGCCGTTCCGCAAATGACTTTTTAAGCTTTTTTTCGCAGTGGACCGGTATCGCAGCGGAGCAGATTAAAAATTCTTACCGCTTCATCTCCGAGCAAAAAGCCGGGCCAGTTTACATTACAAACTTTAAGTTACAGAAAGTTGACTACAACCATCTGGGCACGGACCTGTTCGATACCCGCAATAGCCGCTAGATTTTTCTAAACTGCAGGCAAAAAAAATCCGCCACATGGGCGGATTTTTTATATCGCCGAAGCGATTAGAAGCGGTAACCAACACCGGCAATCCAGGTGCCGACGTCTACGTTACGGATACGGCTCTGCTCGTAGGAGAAGTCCAGAGCAACGTTTTCCATCGGGTTGAACTGCAGACCAGCACCGTAGGAGAAGCCATAGTCGCTGGTGTCAGCGGTTTTAGCAACAGCTTCAGTCTGCTGGAATTTGCCGTAGCCCACACCCACTACACCGTAGATGCTTGCCCAGTCGTTGATGCGGTAAGCCGGACCTGCAGTGATGCCGTAGTACTGAGCTTTGTTATAAGCGCCGTCTTCGGTACGATCTTTTTCAGTGTAAGTAAAGGAACCGATAACACCCAGCGGGTTCTGATCCTGCTCGTAGCGGTATTTCAGGTTGAAACCATTGGTTTTGTTAGCCACGCCCTGAGCGTCGCTCTGAGCATAACCACCGGTTACGGTAGAAGTTGCTGCTACTGCAGAACCTGCGGATACCGCCAGAAGTGCGGCCAGTGCTGAAAGACATGCAATTTTTTTCATAAACCACCTCAAATGTGCTTCAAGTAAATCCTACGTCCTACGTTTTTAAATATATCAAAAATAGTTAAGAAACTCTTTGCAGGAAACGATGTCTAAGACTGCATTTCATGTAACAGAACATTTCCACCGCTGACCAACTCTTTCAAAAAACAGTCATTTTCCCGCACAACGTGCCATTATGATGCTTTCAAAGCGGCACGTTCATCCAGATAATTCCTAATTGGACAGGTTAATTAACCATCAGATGTTACCTATTCTACGCAATTTTGGCGGTTTTTTTTCAACAAACTCTCAACCAGCCGCCAGGTAATTCAAGTAGACTGGTTGTTTTACTTTCAGTTGACAAAAATTGACGGGAGAAAGGATGCCTGGGCTGTCTCGTAAAATGCCGGTATGGGTACCGGTGGTGGTGCTTTTAATTGCAATGACCTCGATTCAGGGGGGCGCCTCACTGGCTAAATCGCTGTTTCCGTTGGTCGGTGCGCCGGGTGTAACAGCCCTGCGTCTGGCTCTCGGGACGCTTATTCTGGTGGTGATCTTCAAGCCCTGGCGTTTGCGCTTCACACGCGAGCAACGTTTGCCGCTACTGTTTTACGGCCTGTCGTTGGGCGGCATGAACTACATGTTCTATCTCTCTATTCAGACGGTGCCATTAGGCATAGCTGTCGCGCTCGAATTTACCGGCCCGCTGGCCGTAGCGCTTTTTTCTTCCCGTCGCCCGGTGGATTTTATTTGGGTGATCCTTGCCGTGCTTGGCCTGTGGTATCTGTTGCCGCTGAGTGGCAGTGTCTCGCAAGTGGATTTAACCGGCGCGGCATTAGCGCTGGGCGCGGGGGCGTGTTGGGCAATCTATATTCTCGCGGGCCAACGTGCCGGTGAAGAACATGGCCCGGCAACGGTCGCGTTAGGCTCGTTAATTGCCGCAGTGATTTTTGTTCCTCTTGGCGCACTGCAATCCGGGGAATTATTGTGGCACTGGTCGATATTACCGCTGGGAATTGCCGTCGCGATTCTGTCCACCGCTTTACCCTACTCTCTGGAAATGATTGCCCTGACCCGTTTGCCAACACGAACCTTCGGCACCCTAATGAGTATGGAGCCCGCGCTGGCGGCCATCTCCGGTATGGTCTTTCTGGGTGAAACGCTGGCCATGCAGCAGGTGCTGGCGCTGATGGCTATTGTTATTGCCTCGATGGGATCAACGCTGACCCTACGGCGGGAAACAAGAATTAAAGAAGTTGATATAGGTTAACACTTATTATCCGGCATAAGTTGGCGCTTGTGCCGGATATCCACGCAATAGTACAGAAATTATTTTTTACGTTTACCTTCATTTATTCGCAAATAGAATTATTCTCTTTTTCACTGATCCAGCTTATTTGAATATTCTTATAATTCATTTGATTAGTTGGTACTTCTCAAAAATCACGCCTATATTTTGATTATGCTATCGAACTGATAGGCACAGCCAAAACTGATAAGGTTAATCAGGTGCTATACTTAGTTTCAGTAATTACCTGGGACACAAACATCAAGAGGATATGAGATTATGAGTACCGCTAAACTGGTAAAAACGAAAGCGTCTAATCTGCTTTATACCCGTAACGATGTATCGGATAGCGATAAAAAAGCGACAGTTGAGTTGCTGAATCGCCAGGTGATCCAGTTCATTGACCTGTCGCTGATTACCAAACAGGCCCACTGGAATATGCGCGGTGCAAACTTCATTGCCGTACATGAAATGCTGGATGGCTTCCGGACCGCGCTCGTCGATCATCTCGACACCATGGCCGAACGTGCGGTACAGCTGGGCGGCGTGGCACTCGGCACCACACAGGTGATCAACAGCAAAACTGCATTGAAAAGCTACCCGCTGGATATTCACAGCGTGCAGGATCACCTGAAAGAGCTGGCTGACCGCTATGCCATCGTTGCGAATGATGTGCGTAAAGCCATCGGCGAAGCGAAAGACGAAGATACGGCCGATATCTTTACTGCCGCTTCCCGCGATCTGGATAAATTCTTGTGGTTCATCGAATCCAATATTGAATAATCCATAAGCATCACTGATGACCCTCTCGTTGCCCGACGAGAGGGTTTGCACTTTTATAGTGCACCACTTTGCCCTTCCCCCCTCATAAAGTTACCACTTCGTTACTATCCCATCACAAAATTGTTATTAGCCGATTGTTTTACGCCCGGAATCTGCGCTAAATAAGAGCAAAACAGGTTCGCGTCGCCAAACGCACCAAAACAGTGACTCAAAATGGTGCACCACGACATTATTGCTACACTTATTGTGCAATCGTGTAAAGCTTCGTCTTTACAAAACAATAGGTTGTAAACCTGGCATGATTTTTTCATACTGCGTTCATTCTCGCAGGGGTTCGCTCCCCGGATACAAAAGGAAAAACTATGAAGTCTGTATTGAAATTTTCCCTGGCTGCACTCGCCCTCGCCTTTGCTGTTTCTTCTCAGGCTGCTGACAAAAAGCTGGTCGTCGCAACCGATACCGCATTCGTACCCTTCGAGTTCAAACAAGACGGTAAATATGTTGGTTTTGACGTCGATCTGTGGGCTGCTATCGCAAAAGAGCTGAAACTGGATTACGAACTGAAGCCGATGGACTTCAGCGGCATCATCCCTGCGCTGCAAACCAAAAACATCGATCTGGCACTGGCCGGTATTACCATTACCGAAGAGCGTAAAAAAGCCATTGAGTTTTCTGACGGCTACTACAAAAGCGGTCTGTTGGTAATGGTGAAAGCCAACAACGACGACGTTAAAAGCGTGAAGGATCTCGATGGAAAAGTGCTGGCAGTGAAGAGTGGCACCGGTTCTGTTGACTACGCGAAAGCAAACATCAAAACCAAAGATCTGCGTCAGTTCCCGAACATCGATAATGCCTATATGGAACTGGGCACCGGCCGTGCAGATGCAGTACTGCACGATACGCCGAATATCCTTTACTTCATCAAAACGGCTGGCAACGGCAAGTTCAAATCGGTGGGTGAGTCTCTGGAAGCTCAGCAGTACGGTATTGCCTTCCCGAAAGGCAGCGACGAACTGCGTGAGAAAGTGAACGGCGCGCTGAAAACCCTGCGTGATAACGGCACTTATAACGAAATCTACAAAAAATGGTTCGGTACTGAGCCTAAATAATTATTATAAAATTTAAAGCGTTACACCTCAGGGGCGGTTTTCGCCCCTGATATCAACACAGTGTCTTTTACGTTGCGTCGCAACGGCAAGGCTGCGGCGTCCTGCCAGGTATGCAGTAACAGGCAGAAAGGGTTAAGGTGACTTAACGGCAGCGTGCAAGATGCGGTGTTTTATCACCACGGTATACAGGAATACATATTATGCAGTTTGACTGGAGCGCCATCTGGCCCGCCATTCCGCTTCTGCTCGACGGGGCAAAGATGACCTTGTGGATTTCGATCCTCGGTCTGGCAGGCGGTATTATTATTGGTTTGCTGGCCGGTTTAGCCCGTACCTACGGCGGCTGGATCGCTAACCACATCGCACTGGTGTTTATCGAAGTTATTCGCGGTACGCCTATCGTTGTTCAGGTGATGTATATCTACTTCGCACTGCCAATGGCCTTCCCCGATATCCGTATCGATACGTTTAGCGCCGCCGTGATCACCATTATGATCAACTCGGGCGCGTATATCGCTGAAATTACCCGTGGCTCCGTGCTGTCTATTCATAAAGGCTTCAGCGAAGCAGGCCTCGCTTTGGGCTTATCACGCGTTGAAACCATTCGCCACGTGATTATGCCGCTGGCGTTGCGCCGTATGCTGCCGCCGCTGGGTAACCAGTTGATTATCAGTATTAAAGATACCTCGTTGTTTATCGTTATTGGCGCGGCTGAATTGACCCGCCAGGGCCAGGAAATCATTGCCGGCAACTTCCGCGCACTGGAAATCTGGACCGCCGTTGGGGTGATCTACCTGATCATTACCCAGGCGCTGAACATCGTGCTCCGTCGTCTTGAAGGAAGGATGAAAATCCTGTGATTGAATTTAAAAACGTCTCCAAGCACTTTGGTCAAACCCAGGTGCTACACAATATCGATCTCAACATTTCACAGGGCGAAGTAGTGGTCATTATCGGGCCGTCTGGCTCGGGCAAATCCACGTTGCTGCGCTGCATCAACAAGCTGGAAGAGATCACCAGCGGCGATCTGATTGTGGATGGCCTGAAAGTGAACGATCCGAAAGTGGACGAGCGTCTGATCCGCCAGGAAGCCGGGATGGTATTCCAGCAGTTCTACCTGTTCCCGCATCTGACGGCACTGGAAAACGTGATGTTTGGCCCGCTGCGCGTGCGCGGTACCAATAAAGCGGATGCCGAAAAGCTGGCGAAAGAGTTGCTGGCGAAAGTTGGCCTTGCCGAGCGTTCGCATCACTACCCTTCCGAGCTCTCCGGCGGTCAACAGCAGCGTGTGGCTATCGCCCGTGCGCTGGCAGTGAAACCAAAACTGATGCTGTTTGACGAGCCTACCTCGGCACTCGACCCGGAACTGCGTCACGAGGTACTGAAAGTAATGCAGGATCTGGCCGAAGAAGGCATGACGATGGTGATCGTGACCCACGAAATCGGCTTTGCCGAAAAAGTGGCATCGCGTCTGATTTTCATCGACAAAGGTCGTATTGCCGAAGACGGCAACCCGCAACAGTTAATTGAAAATCCGCCCAGCCCGCGTTTGCAGGAATTTTTGCAACACGTCGCCTGACGCATCAAAGCCCCCCGCAAGAGGGGCTTTTTTTTTCGCCCTCGCCTGGATTTATCCCAATTCTTCAGCGCCTCGTTACGGCATCTATACTTATCTTTTTGCGGGATTTTCTCACCGGAGGAGCCTATGCCGTGGATAGTGCTACTGATTAGCCTGCTGTGCGCGCCGCTACATGCGGCGACTCTGCCCGGCATCACCCCTGCAGCCAACAATGCCCCAGCCTCACAAACCACCGAGCCGGATGTGGAACAAAAAAAAGCGGCTTATGCCGCGCTGGCCGATGTGCTGGAAAACGATGCATCGCGGCAGGAACTGATCGACCAGCTACGCAAAGTGGCAACGGCGCCCACGCAGGAGTCGGTGCCAGCGATCACCCCGCCAGAGGTGAAAGAACAAAAAACCGTGCTGGAGAACATTACTGAAGTCAGCCATTATTATGGCGAAGCGCTGGCGCAGCGCTTTGCCCAGCTGTACCGCAACCTGATGGGATCGCCGCATAAGACTTTTAACCCGCAGACCTTTGTGAATGCAGCGGGATATTTTTTACTGCTGGCCGCGCTGGTGTTTGCCTTCTGGATGCTGGTTCGGCTCTGCGTACTGCCGCTGTACCGCAAAATGGGCGCGTGGGGACGGCGGAAAAACCGCGATCGCAGCAACTGGCTTCAGCTTCCCGCCATGATCATCGGCGCGTTCATTATCGATCTGCTGCTGCTGGCGCTGACACTGTTCGTTGGGCAGTTGCTCAGCGCCGCACTGAATAATGGCAACCGCACTATTGCTTTCCAGCAGAGCCTGTTCCTCAATGCGTTTGCCTTGATTGAATTTTTTAAAGCCATTTTGCGGCTGGTGTTTTGCCCACGCATACCAGACTTGCGCCCGTTCCGCATTGAAGATCATACCGCCCGTTACTGGCACCTGCGCTTGAGTGCGCTCAGCAGCCTGATTGGTTATGGCCTGCTGGTCGCCGTGCCAATCATCTCAAACCAGGTCAACGTGCAATTTGGCGCGCTGGCAAATGTGGTGATTATGCTGTTTATCACGGTCTGGGCGCTGTACCTGATCTTCCATAACAAGAAAGAGATCCAGCACCATTTGATCGCGCTGGCCGATCGCTCACTGGCATTTTTCAGCCTGTTTATCCGCGCCTTTGCCCTGGTCTGGCACTGGCTGGCAAGTGCCTATTTTATTGTGCTGTTCTTCTTCTCGTTGTTCGATCCTGGTAACAGCCTGAAATTTATGATGGGCGCAACCGTTCGCAGTCTGGCAATCCTGAGCATTGCGGCGTTTCTTTCCGGCGTGCTGTCACGCTGGCTGAACAAAACCATTACGCTCTCACCACCGGTACAGCGTAACTATCCGGAGCTGCAAAAACGGCTCAATGGCTGGCTCTCTGCCACGCTGAAGACGGCACGTTTCCTGGTGGTATGCGTGACGGTTATGCTGCTGCTTAATGCGTGGGGACTGTTTGATATCTGGCAGTGGCTGACCTATGGCGCAGGTGAAAAAACGGTCGATATTTTGATCCGTATTGCGCTGATCCTGTTTTTTTCCGCGGTGGGCTGGACATTGCTGGCAAGCCTGATTGAAAACCGCCTCGCCTCTGATATTCATGGCCGGCCGCTGCCCAGCGCACGCACCCGCACATTATTAACGCTGTTTCGCAATGCGCTGGCGGTCGTGATCAGTACCATTACAGTGATGATTGTGCTGTCGGAAATTGGCGTCAACATCGCGCCACTGCTTGCGGGTGCAGGTGCATTGGGCCTGGCGATTTCATTCGGGTCACAAACGCTGGTGAAAGATATTATCACCGGGATATTTATTCAGTTTGAGAATGGCATGAATACCGGCGATTTGGTGACCATTGGCCCGCTAACCGGCACAGTAGAACGCATGACTATTCGCTCCGTCGGCGTACGTCAGGATACCGGGGCGTATCACATTATTCCCTGGTCATCGATCACGACCTTCGCCAACTTTGTTCGCGGTATTGGCTCTGTGGTAGCGAATTATGATGTCGATCGCCACGAAGACGCCGACAGAGCGAACCAGGCGCTGAAAGATGCCGTTGCTGAACTGCTGGAAAAGGAGGATATTCGCGGGCTGATCATCGGCGAGCCTTCGTTCACCGGCCTGGTCGGGTTAACCAACACCGCCTTTACGCTGCGCGTGACCTTCACCACGCTGCCGCTTAAACAGTGGACGGTACGTTTCGCCCTCGACACGATGGTGAAGAAACATTTCGATCTGGCGAACGTGCGCCCGCCAGTGCAAACCTATCAGGTACTGCCCCCGCCGGGCAGCCCCGCACTACAGCAACCCGTGTCAGGCACAGGGCCGCAGCCACCGGCTGAACCTACGCTTTGAAACGCGTCTGTCCCCAGCGGGTGCGCTGATTATCATCAAGGAAGGTCCAGGCAATAAAGCGGCTCTGCTTTTGCCCCTGGGCCATCTCTTTTTTCAGCACTTTCACAGCGCCAGCCCGGGTCAGAGCGCGGTAGAGTTCTGGCAGGTTATCGCCGCGAGAAACCAGCGAGGTAAACCATAACACCTGGCGGGCAAACGACGGGCTTTCGGCAATCATCTTACTGATAAAGGCCACTTCCCCCCCTTCGCACCACAGTTCCTGCTGCTGGCCGCCAAAATTCAGCGCGCCGTCGGCCGACTGCCCAAGATTTCGGCGCTTGCGCTCGCTGCCCGCCTGCGCACTTTGCGCTGAGTCGTGGAACGGCGGATTGCAGATGACCGCATCGTACTGCTCATTCTTATGGATAATGCCGTTCAGGATCGCCGCCGGATCTTTCTGTCGACGCAGGCGCACTGCGCGGGTTAAGCCAGGGTTAGCGTTGATAATTGCCTGCGCGCTGGCAAAGGCCGCATCATTCACTTCGCTACCGGTAAAGCGCCAACCATATTCGTGAGCGCCAATCAGCGGATAAATACAGTTCGCGCCCGTTCCCACATCCAGCACGCTGGCTTGTATTGGAACCTGGCCCTGATTGCTTTCAGCCAGCACATCCGCCAGATGGTGAAGATAATCAGCACGCCCCGGTACTGGCGGGCAGAGAAAACCGTCCGGAATGTCCCACTCGCGCACACCATAAAACTGCGCCAGCAGCGCCTTGTTTAAGGCTTTTACCGCCAGCGGTTGCGCAAAATCAATCGTCGGCTCGCCATTGGGATTAGCAATAATAAAATCATGCAGTGACGGATTGACGGCGCACAGCGCCCCGAGGTCATAGCGGCTATGGTGGCGGTTACGCGGGTGTAAACCCGGCTTCTGGGCATTCATGGCATTCTCCTGTTCGCAGCGGCGTAAGATACCCGTTGACGCTGGCCGGGTAAATAAGTGAGGCTGAAGAAACTTTCTTATCACGTGGACATGCTATGTATTTTTATGAACCGTCGAAGGGCCACGGCCTGCCCCACGACCCGCTCAACGCCATTATTGGCCCTCGCCCGATTGGCTGGATAGCCTCACTGGATGGCGCGGGTCGCCGCAATCTTGCGCCGTACAGCTTTTTTAACTGTTTCAATTATCGCCCGCCGATCATTGGCTTTGCCAGCAGCGGCTGGAAAGACAGCGTGCGCAACATCAGCGAAACCAAAGAATTTGTCTGGAACCTGACGACCCGCGATTTAGCCGTGCAGATGAATGAATCCTCCGCCTCACTACCGCATGGTGAAGACGAGTTTACCCGCGCGGGCCTGACTCCAGTGCCAGGACGCCTTGTTAGCGCGCCACGCGTTGCGGAAAGCCCGGTCAACTTTGAGTGTCGCCTTTCGCAGTGCATTCAATTGACGAGCGCAGCCGGCAGCGCCATTGATACCTGGCTGGTGCTGGGTGAAGTGGTGGCGGTACATATCGACGAGTCGCTTTTAGAAGAGGGCATTTACCAGACAGCGAAAGCGCAACCGGTGCTGCGTGCCGGCGGCCCATCGGCCTATTACGGCATCAGTGAAGCACTGCGCTTTGATTTAACTCGCCCGGATAACCGTTAGCCAGTGTGGCAGGCCGGAACAGCTGTCGACGCCGATCCGGCCTGCGCGACTATACTGTTAATACGGAGGGCAACATTATGGCTTCAGGTTGGGCAAACGATGATGCGGTACAACAACAGATCGACAGTACGATCGAAGATGCTGTCGCGCGTGCTCGCCGCGACATCCCGGCGGGCGACAGTCTAAAAGAGTGTGAGGAGTGTGGCGAACCCATTCCGGAAGCGCGTCGTAAAGCGATCCCGGGGGTGCGTTTATGCGTATCCTGCCAACAGAAGAAAGATTTACATAACTCTACATTTTCAGGATATAATCGCAGAGGTTCGAAAGATAGCCAGCTACGTTGACGTTTCCTGACCTCTGTAACCAGCGCAAGCGGTTGCCTTTACATCCACAGAATGATTCCCGCCACGTAGCAAAATGTGCCGCAAATCTTTCGACGCTTCAACGCGGCCGCTGATACGCGCTCAAATCCTAATAAAAACCTTAAAATACAAAAAGTTGTCTATCGTTCAATTTTTTAGAACAACGCCGTCAATTCTCTTCGATTTTATCTCTCGCGAAAAACCGTGATACTTATCACATCGACGGAACATCGTCTTCCATACAGAATAACCTGCGAGAATTTAACCATGAAAACCATTAAATATGCTGTTGCTGCTATCGCCCTGTCCACCCTCTCCTTTGGCGCGTTTGCTGCACAATCCGTCAGCCCGGCTCAGGCCGAAAATCTGAATAAAATCGGTGTTGTTTCTGCAGACAATGCAGACACGCTGGACGGTCTGGAAGCAAAACTGGCGCAAAAAGCACAAGCAGCTGGCGCATCTGGCTACAGCATCACTTCCGCTAACGGCAATAACAAAATGAGCGGCACCGCGGTTATCTACAAATAACCTGACCGAAGTTTTACCCCCGGCACATAACCCTCTGCCGGGGTGCTCCACCCTCATTGACCCTGTTGTTACCCTGTTTTTGCCCGTCCAGTGATGTGACGGGCTTTTTTTCGTCAAAAACTTTCCGCAACCCGCGCCAGCCCGGCGTCCAGCGAAGCCACTTCTCCGCTCGCCACCAGGCAGCAGGCTAACTGAATCTTCAACGACTCCGGCACCGCTTCGCGACCCGCAATGCAGTGTTCTATCCAGCGTGCGGTACTTTCCGCGTCTTTTGCTACCCCGACGGGGGCGGCCTGCGAAGGCGAATCATTGCGTGCAAATAAAGTACGCTCGCCCTGCGTATCAATAAGGTTGATCTGCGGGCAACGCTGCGGGTTGGCGTATACCTCACCTTCAGTGCCTTGCATCAACAGGCCACGCCCGCCGATATCTGCAAAGAATTTGCCCACACGAGTCAGATATTCCGGGTGTGAAACACTGGATAAGCGCAGCGCCGCTGCGGGTTCAAAGGGCGTGGCCAGTTTCGCCAGCGTGTGCGCACTGTTACGCACCCCCATACGCCAGCGCATCGCCAGCTGTTTTTCCAGCGGCGGGCAAAGCGCGCTCACCGGCATGTAAACCGGCTGATGCCCTTCGAGCCGTGCCTGCGCCTGGCCGGCGTGCAGGGTCGCGTCGATACCGAGTAATTTAAAAATACTCTCCGTTATCACACGGGAAGGATCTTCACTGACGCCGTGCACCAATACCGGAAAACCAAGCTTTGTCAGCAATATGGCCAGCAGCGGTGTCAGGTTAGCCTGCTTGCGTGCACCGTTATAACTGGGAATAACAATCGGCATCGGTTTCGCCACGGGCGGGGTCAGCGTGACGGTGTGCTGCTGCATAGCCTCGTAAAAACCCCGCATTTCCGCTTCGCCTTCACCTTTAATGCGCAGGGCAATCAGAATGCCGCCCATCTCCAGTTCTGGCACCTCGCCATTAAGCATTTGCGTGTACAGCCCGCGCGCGGTATCAACATCCAGATCCCGGGCGTGATTCTTCCCCCGGCCAATCTCTTTAATGATGGTGCGGTAGTCCATGGAAACTCCTTACGTGCTCACATCGTTAACGGCGCCTGCGGCGCTTTTGTTCTGGTTTCTTCACTATAACGTCGGGCATCGCCGGTTGTGAAATAGGAAACACCGGTAGCGCATCAAGCAGGCGTTTACCGTAGCGCTTTGTCAGCAGCCGCTTGTCGTAAATCACTACTTCTCCACGACAACCATGACTACGGATCAGCCGCCCGACCTGCTGGATCAGGTTAAACGAGGCGCTCGGCAGGCTCTGCACTTCAAACGGATAGCGGTTGAGGCTCTTTAACCACTCCCCTTCGGTGATCACCACCGGGCTGTCGATAGGCGGGAAAGCAATTTTATGGATATGTACTTGTGTCAGGTAATCGCCTTTTAAATCCAGCCCTTCAGCGAAGGATTGCAGCCCCACCAGTACGCTGCGTTCGCCAGCATCGATCCGTTTGCGATGCAGCTCCACGAGCCGATAACGCGGTTGATCGCCCTGCACCAACAGTAACAAGCGCAGATCGGTAACATAGGTCAAAAACAGTTGCATTGCCCGCTGACTGGCAAACAGCACCAGCATGCCCGGATGGGCTTTGCTCTCCACTTGCTCGCGAAACCAGGTTGCCATTTCAGCAATGTGCTGTTCCTCGTTTTCTATCAGCGGCTCGTAGCGCATTTGCGGAATAACAATTTGGCCCTGCTCAACATGATTGAACGGCGAGTCCAGTGTCACAAAGCGATCGCCAGCCTTCTCTCGCAGGCCGCTCATCTCCTGTAAACGGCTAAAACTGTTCAGCGAGCGCAGCGTGGCGGAGGTGACGACAATATGCGGTACGCTGCGCCAAAGCAGTTTCTCCAGCTGATCGCTGACGCGGATCCCCACACAGTGAAACTGCAGATGCAACTGGCCATCACGCATGTCTCGCGTCGCCCATTTGGAGACAGGCGCACCCGACGCCTGTACCATCGATGCCAGCCGCCACAACTTGCTCTGGCTTTCAAACATTCCCAGCGCGCGGTTCATTTGCAGGATCACGCGGTGCAGGCGCACGATATCGTGACTGCCCGTTTTCTCACTTAAATCATTCAGGAACAGCTCTGCCAGGCCCCGCAACATCTCCGTCAGTTTCGCCAGACGCTGGCAAATAGCCATCACCTCGTCCGGCAGTTCCCCCATCGCAAAGCGGTGTTCAGCTTCCTGCCCGGCAGGCAGCAGGAGATTAAGTATGTTATTCAGCGAAGCAATCAGCTCATATAACTCTTCACAGTGGGCATTCAGCCGCTCTGGTGTCGCCAGTGGCGGCGTGGTCTTCGGGCGGAATTGTTCCAGACAGGTAGCAATGAGCTTGCTGAACAGATCGAGCTGCAGCCGATACCATGCGGCGGTGATTTCCGCGCTCATTTCCAGCGCATCACGTGCGACATCCGGTAAATGGTGGCCTTCATCCAGTACCAGTAGCAGGTTTTTTGGCTCCGGCAGCACCGCTTCGCTCTCCATTGCCGCCATTACCAGCGCATGGTTCGCCACCACCACTTCCGCTTCCTGAATTTCACGCCGGGCAACGAAAAACGGGCACTCCCGGTAGTAGTGACAGTTACGGTTCAGGCAGCTGGCTTTATCGGTGCTGAGGCGTCGCCACATATCGTCAGTAACGGCTTTGTCCGTATGATCACGCAGACCGTCCCATTTGTAGCTATCCAGATCGGCTTTCAGCGCCGCGCAGAGCTTCTGCTCCTCTTTATTGCCCGGCGTTAATTCATCATCCAGAAAGGCGAGCAGATCTTGTTGATCGGGTTCGGTACTCGCCAGCGCGGCCAGATTGCGCGGGCAAACGTAGCGACCGCGCCCAAAAGCGGCGGTAAAACGTAAGTCAGGGATAATTTTACGCAGCAACGGCAAATCTTTGCTGAAGATTTGGTCCTGCAGCGCAACGTTGGCGGTGCTGACCACCAGCGTTTTTTGCTCTTCACGGGCGATAGCAATACCAGGAATCAGGTAAGAGAGGGTTTTCCCCACACCGGTCGGCGCTTCAATCGCCAGATGCCGCCCCTCATCCCCCGCCAGCGTTTTCGCGACATCAGCAATCATCTGCCGCTGCGGCGCTCGGGGAATAAAGTCCGGGATCTGTTGTTGCAACGCCTTATACCAGGCGGCAATCTGCGCTTTTAGCGCGGCGGTAAGGGCCATGATGAAACCTGAAATACTGTATAAACAGCCATTATTGTGGCATTTTTAGCGCGCCGGGGGTAACGGTTTTTGCAAGGCGGAAGCGGGTACCTAAAAGCGACCGTCCAGTCGCAGATACAGAATATTTTTCGCAGAGCCGATCACAAATTGGCATATCGGGTCATTAATGCGCCTGCCGACGCGTTGATCATTCATCAACGCAATGCTAGTTTTTTACCTGCATTACGCTTGTTACCGAATATCGGGCAAAACCTAAATGCAGACTTAGAGGACAAATCCGTCCGCGGCTGTATTTATGTTTTGCCCGTTTTTGTTTGCAGGAGTTGGCGATGCTGGTCAAACAAATATTAAATAATAACGTTGTCAGCGCTATTGATGATCGTGGCCTTGAGGTTATTCTCACCGGGTGCGGGCTGGGTTTTAATACCCACAGCGGCGCCGTCGTCGACGAGCAAGCCATCGAAAAAATATTTCGTCTGCAGGATTCGCAAATCTCCGCTCGCTTTAAAGATCTGGTCAGCGAAGTGCCGGTAGAAATACTGCAACTGACCGACGATATTGTCGCGCTGGCGCGGAATGCACTGCCACACAAATTAAGCGAAGGGCTGTACGTCACGCTGGCCGATCACCTGCATTTTGCCCTGCAACGTAGCCAAAATAACGATGTGCTGCCCAATCCGCTGGAGTGGGAAGTTCGTCATTTTTATACCGCAGAATATGGCATTGGCCGCCAGGCTCTGGGGATGATAGTGGCACGCACAGGCACGTTATTACCCGACAGCGAGGCCTGTAGCATCGCCCTGCACATTGTTAACGCCGGGCTGAATGACACCATGGGTAAAACCGCGCAAATTACGCGCCTTATTTACCAGCTCCAGAATATTGTTAAATATTTTTTTAGCCTGCCACTCGATGAGCACAGTCTGAACTATCAGCGATTTATTACCCATTTGAAGTTCTTTGCCCAACGGGTGATTGATGGTGTGGTGTTAAATAATGACGACGAAGAGTTATTTGCCATGGTGCAACGTCGTTATCAGACAACCCTGAAATGTGTTGATGCAATTAATGAGTTTGTCGGCAAAAACTATCACCACACCATGAGCAACTCGGAAAAGCTCTATCTGACCGTGCATATAGAAAACGTGGTGCAACGGGCAGAGTCGTAAACCTATTCTTTCCAGGCTTGTTACTGTTAAATCAGGCAAACCCCAGAAGAACAACGCGCCGGTAACTTACCGGTAATTGTTATGACACCTGCAATGCAGGTGGCAGTCTGGAGGAATGACCATGAACTATCAGAATACCGCGCAGCAGATCATTACCCGGATCGGCGGCAAGGACAATATTCTCTCGCTCTTTCACTGTATTACCCGTCTGCGATTTTTACTCAAAGAGAACGACAAGGCCGACCGTGCGGCGCTGGAAGCACTGGATGGCGTCATTGGCGTGAATATCTCCGGCGATCAATATCAGTTGATTATTGGCAACGACGTCGCACCGCTGTGCGAGGCGCTGCAGGCGTTACTGCCGGGCGTTTCGGCAGGTGGGGCGGTGCAGCATGGCAAACGCCACAATCCGGTGTCAGTTGTACTGGAAGGCTTATCCAGTATTTTTTCACCGATCATTCCGGCGATTGCCGGGGCCGGTATCCTCAAAGGTGTACTGGCGCTGCTGGTCGCCATGCACTGGCTGGAAACCAGCAACCAGACCTATCAAATCTTGTTGGCAATCAGCGACGGCGTTTTCTACTTTATGCCGCTGGCGCTGGCCTTCAGCGCGGCCAATAAATTTGGCGCAAACCCCTACGTTGCGGTTGCGCTTGCCGCCGCCCTGTTCCACCCCGCCATCCAGACACTGTTCAAGTCCGGCGCACCAGTGAGCTTTATGAGTCTGCCGGTGCCCACAGTGAATTATGCCTCGACAGTGATCCCCATTTTGTTGGCGGTGTGGTTGCTCAGCCGGGTAGAAAAAGGCATTGACCGCCTCATGCCTGGCGCGTTGAAAACCATGTTTGTGCCGCTGCTAAGCCTGGTGATTGTCACCCCCATCACGCTGATTGCCATTGGTCCGTTGGGCATTTTCGCTGGTAACGCGCTTTCTGGCGGCATTATCTGGCTGGTGGAAAACATGGGGATCGTGGCGGGGGTGGTGGTCGGCGGTACGTTGTCGATGATCATCATTACCGGCATGCATTATGTGCTGGTGCCTATCATGATCAACAACATCAGTCAGATGGGTTTTGACCCGTTCAAAATCCTCTTCTACGTTGCCAACCTGGGCCAGGCAGGAGCAGCTTTTGGCGTGTTCCTGCGTGCCAAAGATAAAAAGCTAAAGTCCCTGGCGCTCACGACCAGCTTCAGTGCCGCATTGGGCATTACCGAACCGGCGATGTACGGCATCAATATTCGTTATAAACGCCCGTTTGCTGCGGCGCTGATTGGCGGTGCCTGCGGCGGCGGCTTCGCCATGGCGATGGGTGTCAAAACCTATGCTTTTGCGCTTAGCGGCTTGCCCGGTCTTCCGGCGCTGGTTGGCCCGACATTTTTATGGGCGTTGGTCAGTATTGCCATCTCCTTCGTGTGTGCTGCGGTGGTTACAGTGGTGCTCGGCTTTGAAGAAACGGTGGTCGCTGGCATGAGTCCGATGCCGATGGCGCGCAGCGCAGAAAAACTGTTTGCTCCGGTCAGCGGCGAACTGAAAGCCCTGAACACGCTCAGCGATCCGGTCTTTGCCGATGAAATTTTTGGTAAAGGCCTGGCGATTTACCCTACCAGTGGCGAGCTGCGTTCGCCGGTCAACGGCAAAGTGGAATCGCTGTTCGACACTCACCACGCACTGGCACTGCAAAGCGATACCGGTGCAGAGATCCTGATTCATATTGGTATCGATACGGTGAAGCTTGGCGGGCGGCACTTTACCCGCCATATCACCGTCGGGCAGGTGGTGGAAGTGGGCGATTTACTGGTGAGCTTTGACCTTGCGGCGCTGAAAGCCGAAGGCATCGATCCCAGCGTGATCGTGGTGGTGACGAACAGCGAACAGTACGGCGACATCAGCCCGGTTAAAGCCAATGGCGATGTCGCCAGCCGGGATGAATTTCTCACACTGACCGCAACAGCGGCATAAGGAGCAGAAAGATGGCATTTTCGAAAGCATTTCCGGAAGGGTTTTTATGGGGGGGCGCCACTGCCGCAAACCAGCTGGAAGGCGCATGGAACGTGGACGGCAAAGGGTTGTCCGTCTCGGATGTCTACACCTTTGATAGCGAACTGCCCCGTGAACGCTGGCTCGATCAGTGGCTGGGCATGACCCACGCGCAGGTCCGTGAAGCGCAGGATCCCAACAGTAAAAAATATTACCCCAAACGCAAAGGCAACGACTTCTACCACCACTTTAAAGAGGATATCGCGCTGTTTGCCGGAATGGGCTTTAGATGCTTTCGCATGTCGATAGCCTGGACACGCATCTTTCCACGCGGCGATGAGACGACACCGAACGAAGCCGGGCTGAAATTTTACGATGAGGTCTTCGACACGTTACTGGCGCACGGCATCGAACCCATTGTGTCGCTCTCGCACTATGAGATGCCACTGGCGCTGGTCACCGATTACGGCGGCTGGCCAAATCGCCAGTTGGTGGAGTTTTACGTGCGCTTTGCGACGACGGTGTTCACCCGCTATCGCAAAAAAGTGAAGTACTGGATGACCTTTAACGAGATTAACTGCGTCAAACATCATCCTTATGTCAGCGTGGGGGTGATCGAAGAAGACAACCCACATCTTGAGCAGGACAAATACCAGGGCGCGCACCACCAGTTTGTGGCAAGCGCCCTGGCGACCAAAGCCTGCCACGCGATCATTCCTGGCTCGCAGGTCGGCTGCATGATCAGCTACCAGATGCTCTATCCGCATACCTGCCATCCGGATGATTTGCAGGCCTGCGAAGAGATGCAGCGAGTGTCGCTGTTCTTTAGCGACGTGCAGGCGCACGGCTACTACCCGGCGTACACCGACCGCATGCTGGCGGAGAAAGGCGTTACGCTGCAAAAAGTGGTCGGTGATGATGAGATCCTGCGCCAGCACCCGGTGGATTTTGTCTCCTTCAGTTACTACATGTCGAGTACCGTCAGCGCGCACCCGGAAAAACTGGAAGGGGCTGAAGGCAATATGATCACTGGCGGCATTCGTAACCCGCACTTGCCCACCAGCCAGTGGGGCTGGCAGATCGATCCGAAAGGGCTGCGCCTGGCGCTTAATCAACTGTATGACCGTTACCAGAAACCACTGTTTATTGCCGAAAATGGCTTGGGTGCGGTGGATACCGTTAACCCGGATGGTTCGATTGATGACGATTACCGTATCGATTACCTGCGCCAGCACGTCGCGCAGATGCAGGAAGCCATTGGCGATGGCGTCGACCTGTTTGGTTATACCTGGTGGGGGCCAATTGACGTGGTCAGCGCAGGTACGGCGCAAATCTCTAAGCGCTATGGGTTTATTTATGTGGACCAGGACGATATGGGCAACGGCACACAGGCCCGATCGCTGAAGAAAAGCTACCACTGGTATAAAAAACTGATCGCCTCTAACGGCGCAGATTTAACGGATTAAGGAGCGGAAATGGCTGTATTCCCGAAAGATTTCTTATGGGGCGGCGCAATTGCCGCCAACCAGGCGGAAGGGGCGTGGAATGAAGACGGTAAAGGGCCGTCTATCGCCGACGTGGTACGGGGCGGCATCGCCTCCGGTCAACATGATGCAGTCGTCGACCCAGGCCGCTATTACGCCAGCCACCAGGCGGTGGACTTTTACCATCATTACAAAGAAGACGTGGCGCTCTTTGCCGAAATGGGGTTCAAATGTTTCCGCACGTCAATTGCCTGGACGCGCATTTTCCCGCGTGGCGATGAAACCACGCCCAACGAAGCAGGGCTGGCGTTTTACGACAGGCTGTTTGATGAGTTGCTCAAATACGGTATTGAGCCGGTGATCACCCTTTCCCACTACGAAACCCCGCTGGCGCTCTACCAGGAATATGGCGGCTGGAAAAACAGACAACTTATTGATTTTTTCGCACGCTATTGCGAGACGGTGTTCCGGCGCTACCAGGGAAAAGTCAAATACTGGATGACCTTTAACGAGCTGAATAACATGAACCGCATGCCATTCGCCACCGGTGCAGTGGATGCCGACGCCAGCGCGCAAGATATCTGGCAGGCCAACCATCACCAGTTTGTGGCGAACGCGCTGGCGAACAAGCTATGTCATGCGATTATCCCCACCGCGCAAATTGGCTGCATGTTATCACTAAGTACCGTCTACCCGGCCACCTGTAATCCGGATGATATTTTCTCTACGATGCAATTACGCCGACGCTCGCTATTCTTTTCCGATGTAATGATGTTCGGCCACTATCCGGCCTACGCGCCGCGTCTGTTCCGCGAATCTGGCGTCGAGCTGGAAATTGCCGACGGCGACCTGCAACTGCTGGCAGATTACCCTTCGGATTATCTCGGCTTTAGCTATTACCGCAGCGTACTGCATCAGGCGGGCGGCCAGTTCCGCATTGACACCGGCGGTACCGCCGGGCTGGATAACCCCTTCCTTGAAAAAACCGAATGGGGCTGGCCTATCGATCCGCAGGGCTTCCGCATTGTGTGCAACGAACTGGCGGATCGTTACCGTAAGCCACTGTTTATTGTCGAGAATGGTTATGGCGGAGTGGATGAGCCGGATGCCAGCGGGCAAATCAACGATCAGGCGCGTATCGATTATGGGCGTCGTCATATTCAGGCGATGGCGGAAGCCATTGAAGATGGGTGCAACATCATGGGTTATACGTGGTGGGGGCCGATTGATATCGTCAGTGCCGGAACCGGGGAGATGAAAAAACGCTATGGCTTTATCTATGTCGACAAAGACAACGAAGGCAAGGGCACACTGAAACGCAGCAAGAAGAAAAGTTTTGACTGGTATCAGCAGGTTATCGCCAGCAACGGCGAAGTGCTGTAAGGTTGCATTCAGGAAGCGCTACGGCGCTTCCTTTACGTTGACCCGCAGACGATAAAGGTTTTCGCATGAGCACATGGCATTTGGTTGATCCTGAGCTTCGCCCCGCTATTCAATCCTGGACACCTTCCTCCCTTGACGCCGCCGACTTTCCCGCCATCCGCCAACAACGCCAGCTAGCCGCGCTGGAGAATATGCACCAGCACGATGGACTGGCGCTGACGATGTCGGAGCACATGGTAGGTCCCCCCCCGGTAAGAGTGCGCGTCATCGCCCCGCAACAACCGCGTGCCGGGCGAATGGGGGTTTTACATATTCACGGTGGTGGCCATCTGTTCGGCAGCCCGGAACAATCGCTGTCACTGACCCGGCCGACAGCAGCCCGCCACGATTGCGTGGTGGTCTCGGTCGATTACCGCCTGTCACCGGAAACACGCTTTCCCGGCTCGCTGAACGATTGCTATGCCGCACTGGTATGGATGGTGGAAAACGCCGACATGCTGGGTATCAACGCCAGTAATATTGGCTTGATGGGTGACAGCGCTGGCGCGGGCATTGCCGCCGGGCTGGCGCTCTGGGCGCGCGATCACCACGGGCCACAACTGGCGTTTCAGAACCTGATGTTCCCGATGCTCGACGACCGTACCGCGACCGCAACTGATGTCAATCCGGTCACCGGGGAGTTTATCTGGACGCGAGAAAATAACCGTTTTGCCTGGCGGGCGCTTCTGAGCTGTGAACCGGGCAGCGAAGGGGTTTCGCCGTATGCCGCCCCGGCGCGGGCTACGGAGGTGACGGGATTACCCCCCACCTGGATTGGCGTTGGCACGCTGGATCTGTTTCTGGATGAAGATGTGGCCTATGCGCAACGGTTGATTCGCGCAGGTGTGAGCGTGGAGCTGAATGTCTGGCCGGGGGCCTGGCACGGCTTTAATTCTGACCCACAGGCAAGCGTGGCGCAGCGTGCGCGGGAAGCCCGCCAGAGCTGGCTGGCACGTTTTGCCGGGTAACCCATCACAACCCCCTGATAAGACAACGCCGCCGGCAGGCATTAGCCCGACGGCGGCGTTCTTCACCGGCTGGCGCATCGCGCCTCCGGTTAATCCTGCATTACTGACCTGCAGAAGGCTTACGTGGACGGCGACGGCGAGCTGAATTTCCTGCCGGTTTGCCCTGGTTATCACGCGGGGTCTGGGCATTTGCCGGGTTACCATCAAGGCGACGGGAGCCACCTTCGCTGCGGCGCGGCGCGCGCGCTTTTTGCGCCTCGCCTTCGTTACGACGCGGCGCAGACTGACTGCGGCCACCGGCCCCCTGCCCGCGACCACTGCCCTGGCGGCCACCACCCTGACCACGACCATTCTGGATCGGTTCCGCTTTGATTGACGGATCCGGCTCGTAGCCTGCCAATGCAATGCGCGGGATCTCTTTTTTCAGCAACCGTTCGATATCGCGCAGCAGTTTGTGCTCATCTACACACACCAGCGACAATGCCTCACCGGTCGCTGCAGCGCGGCCCGTACGGCCGATACGGTGAACGTAATCTTCCGGCACATTCGGCAGCTCGTAGTTAACAACGTGCGGCAACTCTTCGATGTCCAGACCACGGGCCGCAATATCGGTAGCAACCAGTACGCGAATATCACCGGATTTAAAATCCGCCAGTGCGCGGGTACGTGCGCCCTGGCTTTTATTCCCGTGAATAGCCGCGCTAGTGATCCCGTCTTTATTCAGTTGCTCCGCCAGATGGTTCGCGCCGTGCTTGGTACGGGTAAATACCAGCACCTGCTGCCAGTTTCCTTCGCCAATCATCTGCGACAGCAGTTCCCGTTTACGCTTTTTATCGACAAAGTGCACATGCTGTGTCACCTGCTCGGAAGCAGTGTTGCGACGGGCGACTTCGATTTCCAGCGGGTTACGCAGCAGTTTTTCCGCCAGCTGTTTGATCTCATCAGAGAACGTGGCGGAAAACAGCAAGTTCTGACGTTTCGCCGGCAGCTTCGCCAGCACACGGCGAATATCATGAATAAAGCCCATATCCAGCATGCGGTCGGCTTCATCCAGCACCAGGATCTCAACGCTATCCAGTTTCAGTGCATTTTGATGTTCCAGATCCAGCAAACGCCCCGGTGTTGCCACCAGCACATCGACGCCACCGCGCAATTTCATCATTTGTGGGTTAATGCTGACACCGCCGAAAACAACCAGCGAGCGAATGTTCAGGTATTTGCTATAGGCTGCAACGTTTTCGCCAATCTGCGCCGCCAGTTCACGGGTTGGGGTTAAGATCAGCGCACGTACCGGGCGGCGGCCCTTCGCATGCGGTTCGTTCTGAATCAGGCGCTGCAACAAGGGCAGCGTAAAGCCTGCCGTTTTACCTGTACCGGTCTGGGCGCTGGCCATCAGGTCGCGGCCTTGCAACACCGCCGGGATAGCTTGCTGTTGAATAGGGGTCGGCTGAACATAGCCCTGCTCAGCAACAGCACGCAGGATATCCGAATTCAGGCCAAGGGCATCAAATGACATAACAACTCCGCACCGCCCCGACCTGTTACAGGTGTAGTTTTCAGGGAGATAATAATTTGACTGATGACAAAAACCACAATGTCATGAAGGGGCGGAGTGTATCAGCTTTTGTGATCACACGCATAAATTATCCCCCAAAGTACGGCCTGAGCATAATTTGCCCCTTTCATACTGGACAACCTTGTCCCTCCAGCCTAAATTTAATCAATCGATTGATTAATTTTCATCACCACCATGAATACAATCCCAACCACCAGCAAAGGCGAACATGCCAAAAGCCAGTTAATTGCCGCCGCACTTGCGCAATTTGGCGAATACGGGCTGCATGCCACAACGCGAGATATTGCCGCGCAGGCCGGGCAAAACATCGCCGCCATTACTTACTACTTTGGGTCCAAAGAAGATTTGTACCTCGCCTGTGCGCAATGGATTGCCGACTTTATTAATGAGAATTTCCGCCCGCACGCTCAGGCTGCCGAAACGTTACTGGCCCAACCCAACGTTGAAAAAGAGGAAATCCGGGGGCTTATTCATCGCGCCTGTAAAAATATGATCACCCTGCTGACGCACGACGAAACGCTGAACCTCAGTAAGTTTATTTCACGCGAGCAGCTCTCCCCTACCCGTGCTTACCAGCTGGTACATGATCAGGTTATCGCCCCCCTGCATTGCCATCTTACGCGCCTGCTTGCCGCCTATACCGGGCGAGACGCTGAAGATACGCAAACCATTATTCATACCCATGCGCTACTGGGCGAAATTCTCGCGTTTCGTCTGGGGCGTGAAACATTCCTGCTGCGTGCAGGCTGGACCGAGTTTGATGAGCAAAAATCAGCACTGATTTTTCAGGTAATCACCTGTCATATCGATCTGATTTTGCAAGGATTAACCCTCAGGAGCCTGGAGTAATGAAAAAACCTGTCGTCGTCGTGTTGCTGGTCGTTGTTGTTCTCGCCGCGCTGGGCGGTGGCTGGATGTGGTATCAGAGTAAACAGCAGAGCACATTCACCCTGTACGGTAACGTCGATATCCGTACTGTTAATCTCAGTTTCCGCGTCGGCGGGCGTCTCGCCTCGCTGACAGTGGACGAAGGCGATGCAATCAAACGTGGCCAGCCGCTGGGCGAAATCGACAAAGCCCCGTATGAAAATGCGCTGTTGCAGGCCCAGGCCAATGTTGCTACCGCGCAAGCGAAATATTCGCTGGCCACCGCAGGCTACCGGGATGAGGAAATTGCTCAGGCGGCCGCCGCGGTCAATCAGGCACGCGCCGCCTACGATTACGCACAGAATTACTATCAGCGCCAGCAAGGGCTGCTGAAAAGCCGGGCCATTTCGGCAAACGATCTGGAAAATGCCCGCTCGGCACGCGACCAGGCGCAGGCTACGCTGAAATCGGCCCAGGACAAACTGAGTCAGTACCGGGCCGGTAACCGCCCGCAGGAAATCGCCCAGGCCAAAGCCAGCCTGGAACAAGCCGAGGCGGCGCTGGCACAGGCGCAACTCGACCTGCATGACACCACGCTGGTCGCGCCGTCGGATGGCACACTGCTAACGCGTGCCGTTGAGCCAGGTAGCATGCTCAGCGCAGGCAGCACCGTGCTGACATTGTCATTAACCCGCCCGGTGCGGGTACGTGCTTATATTGACGAGCCAAACCTGCATCGCGCAAAAGCCGGTCAGGCGGTGTTGCTTTATACCGACGGCCGCCCGAATCAACCGTTTCATGGGAAAATCGGTTTTGTCTCCCCCACCGCTGAATTTACGCCGAAAACAGTCGAAACCCCGGATTTACGCACCGATCTCGTCTACCGTCTGCGCATTATTGTCACCGATGCTGACGACACGCTGCGCCAGGGTATGCCGGTCACGCTGCGTTTTAGCGATGAGGCAGGCCATGAATGAAGCGACGATTAATTTACGCAGTCTGGTAAAACGCTTTCCCGGCATGGATAAACCCGCCGTCGCACACCTGGACTGTACGATTAACGCAGGGTATGTCACCGGGCTGGTGGGGCCGGATGGCGCGGGGAAAACCACGCTGATGCGCATGCTGGCCGGGTTAATGAAAGCCGATCAGGGCGAGGTGCGCGTGATGGGGCTGGATCCCATTCGCCAGGACGCTGAACTGCATGCCATGCTGGGATACATGCCGCAAAAATTCGGCTTGTATGAAGATCTGACGGTGATGGAAAACCTCAGGCTGTATGCCGATCTGCGCAGCGTTACCGGGGAAAAACGACAGCAGACGTTTGCCCGGCTGCTGGAATTTACCTCGCTTGCCCCGTTCACCAGCCGCCTGGCCGGGAAACTCTCCGGCGGTATGAAACAAAAGCTTGGGCTGGCCTGTACGCTGGTCGGCGAACCTAAAGTGCTGTTACTGGATGAGCCGGGCGTCGGCGTCGATCCCATTTCCCGCCGCGAACTGTGGCAAATGGTGCATGAACTGGCGGGTGAAGGCATGTTGATCCTCTGGAGCACCTCCTATCTGGACGAGGCTGAACAGTGCCGTGATGTGCTGCTTATGAATGAGGGAGAACTGCTTTATCAGGGCGCGCCTAAAGCGTTGACGCAAACCATGGCCGGGCGCAGCTTTTTAGTCTCCAGCCCGCAGGAGAACAACCGCCGACTTCTGCGCAGACTGCTGAAACACCCACAAGTCAGTGATGCGATGATCCAGGGGCGTTCGGTGCGTATGATCCTGCGCAAAGAGGCGCAGGCTGCACAGGTACAGGCGGCAGATAATATGCCCCCGTTGCAGATGACGGAAACGGCACCGCGTTTTGAGGATGCATTTATTGATTTGCTGGGCGGTGCGGCAACCGCCGAATCACCGCTCGGCGCAATTCTGCACACCGTAGAGGGCAACGCGCAGGAAACGGTGATTGAAGCCAAATCGCTGACCAAAAAATTTGGTGATTTTGCTGCCACCGATCACGTGAATTTTGCCGTTAAACGCGGGGAAATTTTTGGTCTGCTCGGCCCCAACGGTGCCGGGAAGTCCACCACCTTTAAAATGATGTGTGGTTTGCTGGTGCCCACGGAAGGCCAGGCGCTGGTGCTCAACATGGATCTTAAAGTCAGCTCCGGCAAAGCCCGCCAGCACCTTGGCTATATGGCGCAGAAGTTTTCCCTGTATGGCAACCTGACCGTTGAACAGAATCTGCGCTTTTTTTCCGGCGTCTATGGCCTGCGCGGCCAGGCACAGCGCGAGAAAATTGCCCGCATGTGTGACGCATTCGGTTTACAGGAGATAGCCAGCCACGCCACCGACGCGCTACCGCTCGGTTTTAAACAGCGACTGGCGCTCGCCTGCTCGCTGATGCATGAACCCGATATTCTGTTTCTGGATGAGCCGACCTCGGGCGTCGATCCGCTCACGCGCCGTGAGTTCTGGTTGCATATCAACAGCATGGTGGAAAAAGGGGTCACGGTGATGGTCACCACGCACTTTATGGATGAGGCGGAGTATTGCGACCGCATCGGCCTGGTGTACCGTGGCAAACTGATCGCCAGCGGAACGCCTGACGCGCTGAAAGCGCAGACGGCCGATGCGGATCACGCCGATCCCACCATGGAGCATGCGTTTATTACGCTGATTCAAAACTGGGATAAGGAGCACCATGATGCGTAAAGCGCTGTGCTGGCGGCGCGTGCGCGCGCTGTGTGTAAAAGAGACGCGGCAAATTGTGCGCGACCCCAGTAGCTGGCTCATTGCGGTGGTGATCCCGCTGCTGTTGCTGTTTATTTTCGGCTACGGCATTAACCTCGACTCCAGCAAACTGCGTGTCGGGGTGTTGCTGGAGCAGCACAGTGAAGAGGCGCTGGATTTCACCCACACGCTGACGGGTTCACCGTTTATTGATGCGACCATCAGCGACAACCGCCAGCAGTTGATCCAGATGATGCAGGCCGGACGCATTCGCGGGTTGGTGGTGGTTCCGGTCAATTTTGCCGCGCAGATGGCGCGGGCGGGCGATAACGCGCCGATTCAGGTGATCACTGACGGCAGCGAACCGAATACTGCGAACTTTGTACAGGGTTATATTCAGGGCATCTGGCAACTCTGGCAGCAGCAACGGGCGGAAGATCGCGGCCAGTCGTTTGATACCTTGATTGATATTCAGACCCGCTACTGGTTTAACCCAGCCGCCATTAGCCAGCATTTTATTATTCCTGGTGCAGTGACCATCATCATGACGGTGATTGGTGCCATCCTCACCTCGCTGGTGGTCGCCCGCGAATGGGAGCGCGGTACGATGGAAGCTCTGCTGTCCACCGAAGTAACGCGGGTGGAACTGCTGCTGTGTAAACTTATCCCCTATTACTTTCTTGGCATGCTGGCGATGTTGCTGTGCATGCTGGTGTCGGTATTTATTCTCGGCGTGCCTTACCGGGGCTCGTTACTGCTGCTGTTTTTGATCACCAGTCTGTTTCTGCTCAGTACGCTGGGCATGGGGCTGCTGATCTCTACCGTCACCCGTAATCAGTTTAATGCCGCCCAGGTGGCGCTGAATGCCGCATTTCTGCCTTCCATTATGTTGTCTGGCTTTATTTTTCAAATCGATAGCATGCCAGCGGTGATCCGCGCGGTAACCTATATCATTCCGGCGCGTTACTTTGTAAGTACCCTGCAAAGCCTGTTTCTGGCGGGCAATATTCCAGTGGTACTGCTGGTCAATGTGCTGTTTCTGGTTGCCTCGGCGGTGATGTTCATTGGGCTGACGTGGCTAAAAACAAAACGCAGGCTGGAGTAAGGAAAAGTCATGTTTCATCGTTTATTGACGCTTATCCGCAAAGAGTTGCAGTCGTTGCTGCGCGAGCCGCAAACCCGTGCCATTCTGGTGTTACCGGTGCTGCTGCAGGTATTGCTGTTTCCCTTCGCCGCCACCCTTGAAGTCACCAACGCCACTATCGCCATCTACAACGAAGATAACGGCAAACATGCCGTGGAATTAACGCAACGCTTTGCCCGTGCCAAAGCTTTTCCTCACGTTTTGCTGCTGAAAAGCCCGCAAGAGATCCGCCCGACAATTGATACGCAACGCGCCCTGCTGCTGGTGCGTTTTCCGGCGGATTTTTCCCGCAATCTGGATACAGGCACCCCGGCGCCTATGCAGTTGATCCTCGACGGGCGAAATTCCAACAGTGCGCAAATCGCGGCTAATTACCTGCAACAAATGGTCAAAGATTATCAGCAGGAATTGATGAGCGGGCAGGTCAAACCCAATAACAGCGAGCTGGTAATTCGTAACTGGTATAACCCCAATCTGGATTACAAATGGTTCGTGGTGCCTTCGCTGATTGCCATGATCACCACCATCGGCGTGATGATTGTCACTTCGCTCTCGGTCGCCCGTGAACGCGAACAGGGCACGCTCGATCAGTTGTTGGTGTCGCCGCTGGCGACCTGGCAAATATTTGTTGGTAAAGCGGTCCCGGCACTGATTGTCGCCACCTTTCAGGCCACCATTGTGCTGGTGGTGGGGATTCTGGCCTACAAAATCCCCTTTGCAGGCTCGCTGCTGCTGTTCTACTTCACCATGCTAATTTATGGTTTGTCGCTGGTGGGCTTTGGTCTGCTGATTTCGTCACTCTGTTCTAACCAGCAGCAGGCGTTTATTGGCGTATTTGTCTTTATGATGCCAGCGATATTGCTCTCCGGTTATGTTTCGCCGGTGGAGAATATGCCGATCTGGTTGCAGGATATTACGTGGGTAAACCCGATTCGCCACTTTACTGATATTACCAAGCAAATTTATTTGAAAGACGCCAGTTTCCCGATTGTCTGGCAAAGTGTCTGGCCGCTACTGGTGATTGCCGCGACCACCGGGTCAGCGGCATATGCCTTATTTCGCCGTAATATCGCCTGAGCCGTTACCGATGTTCGTGGGGATTTGCCGGGTTACGGCCTTGATGCAAACCAAACGGTTTTGCAGGGAGTTTGCGCTCTTTGGTCAACAGTGAGATCACCGCCGGGCCGGCAAGAATGGCAAGCCCGGCCAACGCCAACAGAAGGTTGCTTTGCAACACGCGTGACAGCAGCCAGATAACAATTAACGATGCGCCAAAATACCAGGTGGTAGTTAACTCTTCCAGCACGTCGCCAACCTCACGCCAGCGCTCATCATGGTGACGCTGTAAAAACAGCATTAACAGCACGCTCACGCCATAGACCACGCACAGCCCTAAGCCGACGTGCACCAGCATGCCGCTGGTCCAGCCCATCACCAGCACCGCCACAATCAGCATATGCAACATTATCTGCCAACAACTCAGACCTGTCGCGACGCGAACGCGTTGTTGCCACTTCATGGCCACTCTCCTGGAGGATTTTAGTCTGATTGAAGAGTACTCGCATTTACGGAAAATTCCGTAACCCCGCCGTTTTTTGTGACAGGGACTACAATTTATTTTCATCAGGAGAGTGACGCTGGCAGGAGAATTATGACCCAACAATCGCGACAATTTTCATTGAAAGTGCTCACCATTAACACCCATAAAGGCTTTACCGCGTTTAACCGACGCTTTATTTTGCCTGAGCTGCGTGACGCGGTACGCACCGTCAGCGCGGATATCGTCTGCCTGCAGGAAGTGATGGGTGCCCATGAAGTGCACCCGTTACATGTCGAAAACTGGCCGGACACGACCCACTACGAATTTCTTGCCGACACCATGTGGAGCGATTACGCCTACGGGCGTAATGCTGTCTACCCCGAAGGGCATCACGGTAACGCGGTGCTGTCTCGCTTTCCGATTGAATATTATGAAAATCGCGATGTTTCCGTCGACGGCAGCGAAAAGCGCGGCCTGCTTTATTGCCGGATTGTGCCGCCGGATCTCGGTAGCCCTGTGCATGTGGTATGTGTGCACCTTGGACTGCGGGAAGCTCACCGTCAGGCACAATTAACCATGCTGGCGGACTGGGTCAACACACTGCCAGAGCATGAACCGGTAGTGGTGGCGGGCGACTTCAATGACTGGTGGCAGCGGGCCAATCATCCGTTAAAAATCCAGGCCGGGCTGGAGGAGATCTTCACCCGCGCACATGGCCGCCCTGCCCGGACGTTCCCGGTCAGTTTCCCGTTGCTGCGTCTTGACCGAATCTATGTGAAAAATGCCAGCGCCAGCGCGCCTACCGCGTTGCCGCTGCGTAACTGGCGCCATCTGTCCGATCATGCGCCATTAAGTGCGGAGATCCACCTATGAAAAGTAGCTGGCGAGAAGGGAACCGCATTCAGTTACTGGAAAATGGCGATAACTACTACCCGGCGCTGTACAAGGCGATCAGCCAGGCGCAGCAACGCGTCATTCTGGAAACCTTTATCTGGTTTGAAGATAAAGTCGGCTGTGAATTACAGCGCGAGCTGCTAAAAGCGGCGAAACGCGGCATCAACATTGAAGTGTTGCTTGACGGCTATGGTTCGCCCGATCTGAGTGAATCCTTTGTCAGTGAACTGACCTCCGCAGGCGTGCTGTTTCGTTACTACGATCCGCGCCCGCGCTTGTTAGGTATGCGCACCAATCTCTTTCGTCGCATGCACCGCAAAATCGTGGTAATCGACAACACCGTGGCCTTTGTCGGCGGGATCAATTACTCAGCAGAGCATATGACCGATTACGGCCCGGAAGCAAAACAGGATTATGCCGTGCGGGTTGAGGGCCCGGTTGTGGAAGATATTCTGCAATTTGAACTGGAAAACCTGCCCGACAACGCCCCGGCAAAACGCTGGTGGCGGCGGCGTCGCCATCGCCCGGAAGAGAACCGCAAACCGGGCGAAGCGCAGGCGTTGTTTATCTGGCGTGATAATGACGAGCACCGGGATGATATTGAGCGTCATTACCTGAAAATGCTGGCCAATGCACGCCGCGAAGTGATTATCGCCAATGCCTATTTCTTCCCTGGCTACCGGCTGCTCCATGCTATGCGCAGCGCCGCCCGCCGTGGCGTGACGGTTAAACTGATTGTCCAGGGCGAGCCGGATATGCCGATTGTCAAAGTCGGTGCGGAACTGCTCTATAACTACCTGCTGAAAGGCGGGGTGCAGGTGTATGAATATCGGCGGCGTCCGTTGCATGGCAAAGTGGCGTTAATGGACGATCACTGGGCAACCGTCGGCTCCAGCAATCTCGACCCGCTAAGCCTGTCGCTCAACCTGGAAGCGAATCTGATCATTCACGATCGCCAGTTCAACCATACGCTGCGCGAGAACTTACAGGGCATTATCGACCGTGACTGCAAGCGCGTAGATGAGTCAATGGCACCCAAACGCACCTGGTGGAACCTCGGCAAAAGCGTGGTTGTGTTCCACTTTTTACGTCATTTCCCGGCGATGGTTGGCTGGCTGCCTGCGCATACGCCGCAGCTGGCGTTAGTCGAGCCGCCTGTGCAGCCGGAGCTGGAAACGCAGGATCGGGTAGAAAATTCGGAGGTGAAGTCCTGATGTCCAAATCCCACCCGCGCTGGCGGCTCGCTAAAAAAGTCCTGACAGTGTTGTTCTTTATCGCCGTTGTCGTGCTATTGGTGCTGTACGCCCGCAAAGTCGACTGGGGTGATGTCTGGACGGTGATCAGCGACTATAACCGCACGGCCTTACTGAGCGCCGTGGCGCTGGTGATCATCAGCTATCTGATTTATGGCTGCTACGACCTGATGGGGCGTGCTTACTGCGGGCATAAACTGGCGAAACGCCAGGTGATGCTGGTGTCATTTATCTGTTATGCCTTCAATTTAACGCTCAGCACATGGGTCGGCGGGATCGGCATGCGCTATCGGCTTTATTCCCGGTTGGGGCTGCCGGGCAGCACTATCACGCGTATCTTTTCACTGAGTATTACTACTAACTGGCTCGGGTATATTTTACTCGGTGGGCTGATTTTTACCTTCGGCGTGGTGCAACTCCCGGCGCACTGGTATATCGATGAGCGCACATTACGCATTGTCGGCATCATTTTATTGCTGCTGATTGCCCTCTATATGTGGGGTTGCGCCTTTGCTAAACGCCGCCATGTAACGGTGAAGGGGCATAAACTTGTACTCCCGTCATGGCGATTTGCTATTGTGCAGCTGGTCGTTTCCAGCGCGAACTGGATTGTAATGGGAGCCATCATCTGGTTGTTAATGGGCATGAAAGCGGACTTTTTCTTCGTGCTGGGTGTATTACTGGTCAGCAGTATTGCCGGTGTCATTGTGCATATTCCGGCCGGGATTGGCGTGCTGGAAGCCGTATTTCTTGCTCTGCTGGCAGGGGAGCATGTTTCGCAGGGCATCATCATCGCCGCCCTGCTCGCCTATCGTGTGCTTTACTATTTTCTGCCCTTGCTGCTGGCGCTAATTTGTTATCTGTTGCTTGAGAGCCGGGCGAAAAAACTGCGCGAGAAGAATGAAAGAGCCATGAGCTGAATCGGCAACCTTAACGCGACGTGTTGCTGCCCGATCCCACCAGCGCCAGCAGGTCGACCAGCAAACGCGCCAGCTCAAAAAACGCGGTGATCACCCCAAGATAAATGGCCAGCGCGCCACGTAGCGCGCAACACTGCACGCTGGTGTAGTCCCGTGCATACAACCCGCGTGCCGAATCGGCAATCGACCGGCTTCTGTTAACGCTGACCAGGCTGAACATTAGCACCATCATAACGGAGCCGGTCCACAGCCAGCCGCTACTGCCTTGCAGGCTATTCGCTAACCCCGCCAGCCCCATGCCGGTGAGCAACATCAGAAAAAAATACCCCCCGCCACGAATGCCCAGACGGGCCACCACAGCACTGATGGCAAACATACCGCCCGTTACCGCGAACAGGAGCAGCAGCACCGGCAGTGAAAACAGACTGGCAAAGAGCAGCCCGGTCATCAGGCTCACAGCGGTGAGCCCGCACAACGCCGCCACGCTTTTACCCCGGGGGAACAACAGACTGAGCAGGCCGCCAGTGGCAAACCAGAGGATAATCATCACCGCGATGGCCGGCCCGGGAGTGCGAAACGCGTTAATCGCCATCACGTCCAGCACCCACCATGCTACTGCCGCGCTCAAGAGCATCGCCGCCGCCAGCCACAGGCAGACACCGGTCATGAGTTGTGCCGGCGCAACCTGCGCAGGCCGTAGCCAGCCAAACAGTTTCACCCTGATCCTCCCTGAAAGGCTACTGAAAAAAACGCAAAAAAATCCCGGCATTTGCCGGGATCGCAAAGCGGTCTGTTAACGACGGTTGCCGAAAATACGCAGCAGCATCAGGAACAGGTTGATAAAGTCGAGATACAGCGTCAAAGCGCCAAGAATGGCGGTTTTACGCAGTTGAGAATGATCGCGGAGATCAATTTGTTGACCAATGTTTTTCAGCTTTTGCGTGTCGTAAGCCGTCAGTCCGACAAAGATCACGACGCCGATGTACGTCACGGCCCACATCAGCGCTTCACTCTTCAACCAGAAGTTAACCAGCGACGCGAGCACAATGCCAATCAGCCCCATAAACAGCATATTGCCAAAGCCGCTTAAGTCGCGTTTGGTGGTGTAACCGTACAAGCTCATGGCACCAAACATACCGGCGGTGACCACAAAAGTCGCGGCGATGGATTCGGCAGTGTAGATATACAAAATGCTGGATAACGTCAGACCGGTGAGCGCTGAATAGAGCATAAACAGCGAAGTTGCGACACCGGCGCTCAGCTTATGAATCAGCCCCGAAAGGACAAACACCAGCGCCAGCTGGGCGATAATCAGACCGAAAAAAGTAATTTGGCTGGAGAACACCAGCGCCATCACTTTCTCATTTCCGGCAGCGTACCATGCCACAAAGGCGGTGAGCAGCAGGCCACATGTCATCCAGCCGTAGACCTGCGCCATATAAGTTTGTAGCCCGGTGCGGCTCTGCTGGACGATAGAATCAGAACGAGGATAACGGTCCATAGTCACTCCTGAATAGTAGGTTAATGCCCTATAAGCGTAACACATCCGCACTCAACGCATTACCAACGCTGCGCGGCCTGTTTATCGCTGTCGCGTGCTTCCACCCAGCGTTCCCCTTCCGGCGTGGCCTCGCGCTTCCAGAACGGTGCGCGCGTCTTCAGATAATCCATAATAAACTGACCGGCTTCGAAGGCGCTGCTGCGGTGCGCGCTGGCGACGCCAACAAAGACAATCTCATCCCCAGGCCACAGTTCGCCCACGCGGTGATAGACCGCGACCCGCCCCAGCGGCCAACGGTTGCGTGCCTCTGCGACGATTTCTGCCAGCGATTTTTCGGTCATTCCCGGATAATGTTCCAGCGTTAACGCGCTGACGCTGTCGCCAAGGTTATGGTTACGCACTTTGCCGGTAAAAGTCACGACCGCGCCATCTTCGTCCCGCGCGGCCAGCCAGGTGTACTCGTCACCGACACTGAACGCGGCGGGATCAACACAAATTCGGGTTTCGCTCATCTCAGCCCCCGGTTACCGGTGGGAAAAACGCCACCTCGTCGCCACGGGTCAGAGGATGGTCAAAACTGACCAGCGTCTGATTCACCGCCGCCAGCAACTTGCCCTCTTCCAGCGCCAGTGCCCAACGGTCACCCTGCGCCGCCAGATGCTGACGCAGCGCTTCTACAGAGGGGAATACGGTGTCAGTGGCGATGCTGTCGCAACCGACCAGTTCACGCACCTGCGCGAAAAACAGGACTTTAATCATCACTCTCAACCCTGAAATCACCCGACTTACCGCCACTTTTTGCCAGCAAACGCACCGGCCCAATTACCATATCTTTCTGCACTGCTTTGCACATGTCGTAAATGGTCAACGCCGCCACCGAGGCCGCCGTTAACGCTTCCATTTCCACGCCGGTTTTGCCCGTCAGGCGGCAAAGCGCCTCAATGCGCACCCGGTTACGCTCCGGCTCGGCCTGCAACAGCACTTCGACTTTGCTCAGCAGCAACGGGTGACAAAGAGGGATCAGTTCCCAGGTGCGTTTTGCTGCCTGGATCCCGGCAATACGTGCAGTGGCGAACACGTCGCCTTTGTGGTGGCTGCCGTCGACAATCATGGCCAAGGTTTGCGGCAACATGGTGACAAAGGCTTCGGCGCGTGCTTCACGAACGGTTTCTGCTTTGGCGGAAACATCCACCATGTGGGCTTCGCCATTGGCATTAATATGGGTCAGTTGTGACATAACTTATTTCTTAAGATGGGGATGGAAATTACACGGGCGCGTGCGCGCATCCAGCTGCGGGGCAATAATGTTTTCCCATGCGGTACGGCAGGCTTTAGTCGAACCAGGCATGGCGAAAATCAGCGTGTTATTGGCCATGCCCGCCACGGCGCGAGATTGCAGAGTGGATGTACCAATCTCTTCAAAAGAGAGCATACGGAACAGCTCACCAAACCCCTGGATTTCACGGTCGAACAGCGGCAGCAACGCTTCGGGTACCTGATCACCCTCGGTAAAGCCGGTACCGCCGGTGATGAGCACCACCTGCACATCATCACGGGCAATCCACGCGGAAACCTGCGCGCGAATGGCATAACGGTTCTCTTTAACAATCGCCTTATCCACTACCTGGTGACCGGCGTCATGTGCCTCATCACGCAGCAAATGGCCCGAGGTGTCGTCCTCTTCACCACGGCGGTTTGACACTGTCAAAATCGCCAATTTCACCGGAATAAACTCAGCGCTGACCTGACTCATCTTACTCTCCTTGCGGCGATCACCCGCCGATGTATGAAAGGTTTTGCGTAATACCTGTATTGCCCTGGTGCAGGAAGTGGGTCTGCTTTTTATGCGTTAACGCCGCGGCAATACGCTGTTCCAGCATTGCTTGCTGTGCATCATGCTGTAGCAGGTCGCGCAGATCTACACCGCCATCGCCAAACAGACACAAGTGGAGTTTGCCGACGGAGGAGACGCGCAGACGGTTACAGCTGGCGCAGAAATCTTTTTCATAAGGCATGATCAGGCCAATCTCTCCGGCATAATCCGGATGGCAAAAAACCTGTGCCGGGCCGTCGCTGCGCTGGCGCAACTGGTGGATCCAACCGCGTTGGAGCAGTTGATCGCGCAGCACCATGCCCGAAATATGATGATTGCGGAACAGTTCACTGCCCTCGCCCGTTTCCATCAATTCGATAAAGCGTAGCTGGACAGGGCGCGATTTGATCCACGCCAGAAAGGTGTCGAGTTGGTGGTGGTTGACGTCGCGCATCAGCACCGTGTTGACTTTGACCTTAGCAAAGCCTGCGGCGAAGGCGGCATCGATACCGTCCATCACCTGGCGGAATTTATCCTGCCCGGTAATGGCATGAAACTGGCGGGCATCCAGACTGTCGAGGCTGACGTTAATGGCGGTCAGGCCGGCATCGCGCCATTGCACAACATCACGGGCCAGACGATAGCCATTGGTGGTGACGGCAATCTGGCGGATAGCGCTGTTTTCACGCACGGTGGCGATGATGTCGGTAAAATCGCGGCGCAGCGACGGCTCACCACCCGTCAGGCGCACCTTTTCCGTACCCATGGCACTGAAGGCACGCGTTACGCGGCGAATTTCATCGACGCTGAGAAAGCCTTTATTGTTGACGCCGCCCGGCTTGTAACCGTCCGGCAAACAGTAGGTGCAACGAAAGTTGCACACATCGGTGATCGACAAACGCAAGTAGTAAAACTTACGCGCGAACGCATCGGTAAGTTGTGAGGCCATGTACACCTTTCCAAGTACGGGAGATGCAGTCATTTCTTCCTGCACCCTGGTAGCAGCTTCTGCTACGGCCAGAACACCGTATCTTTCGACGTAGGCGCAAAGGCTTGAGTGTATATATTGTATGTAACGCTAACATTGCTTAGGGCGATAGTAGCGCGATCGCGGAGGTTCCGCCATCACGATCAACGTTATATAAAACAATACATAGCGATATGATCGTGCACTTTCGCTACAGAGTACGTGAAAATGCCGTTTTTGCCTTGATATGTGTCATTTTACCCTCCGCGCAGCATCGTCTTTTGGTGGTATTTACGCTAACGTAGCGGAGTAATTCTTCATAAGGAATCATTATGCGTAATCGCACACTTGCAGACCTGGATCGTGTGGTCGCTCTCGGCGGCGGGCACGGCCTTGGGCGTGTAATGTCTTCGCTTTCCTCACTGGGTTCACGGCTAACAGGGATTGTGACGACCACCGATAACGGTGGTTCCACCGGGCGTATTCGCCGCTCCGAAGGCGGTATCGCCTGGGGAGATATGCGTAACTGCCTCAATCAGTTAATTACCGAACCCAGCGTCGCTTCCGCCATGTTTGAGTATCGTTTTAGCGGAAATGGCGAACTTTCCGGGCATAACCTTGGAAATTTAATGTTAAAGGCGTTGGATCACCTGAGTGTGCGGCCGCTGGAAGCCATCAATTTAATTCGTAATTTATTAAAGGTGGATGCTTTTTTAATTCCGATGTCAGAGCAACCGGTCGATTTAATGGCCACCGACAGTGAAGGCCATCAGGTTTACGGCGAAGTGAATATTGATCAACTGCATGCCCCAATTCAGGAGCTCATGCTGTTCCCCAAAGTGCACGCCACCCGCGAAGCGGTGCAAACCATTGCCGAAGCGGATTTAATTATTATTGGCCCTGGCAGTTTTTACACTAGCCTGCTGCCCCTCCTCCTGCTTGATGAGCTGGCGCAGGCGCTGCGAAGAACGCCCGCACCGGTGGTTTATATTGCCAATCTTGGTAAAGAGCTAAGCCCGGCCGCCGCCAGCCTGAAACTGGGCGATAAGCTGGCAATTATGGAGCAGTACGTCGGGAGAAAAATTGTCGATGCCGCCATCGTTGGGCCAAAAGTAGACACGAGTGGCGTGAGCGATCGGCTGATTATTCAGGAAGTGCTGGAAGCCAGCGATATCCCCTATCGTCACGATCGCCACCTGCTGCGTGCAGCGCTGGAGAAAGCGGTACAGCAACTCGGCTGAGCCACGGGCGGGTAATCTTAACGCCCGCTGACGCTTTCTTAATTTCTTAAGGTTGTCTTAAAAAAACGTTGTCATCCTTCCGTCACACTCATTGCCGGACACGGATTCGCTATGTTTCACTTTCGTCGGCCCGCCTTAAGCCGTCTGCTGTTTATTTTTCTGTTTGCGGTCTATATCGCGTTACCACTGAACAGCGTCTTCTATCACCATGCGTTTATGCTTCTGCCGGTGGATTCACTGCGTAACTGGCTGGTATTTCTTTCCATGCCGCTGGTGGCATTCGCGGTCATTAATATTGTCGTCACCCTGGCGTCGTTTATTTTCCTCGATCGGTTGCTCATTACCCTGTTTGTATTGGTCAGCGCGGCGGCACAATACTTTATTTCGACGTTTGGCATCATTATCGATCGTTCAATGATCACCAATATTCTCGACACCACGCCGGCGGAGAGTTTTGCCCTGCTGTCGACAAAAATGGTGCTGACGTTACTGTTTACCGCCGTGCTGGCTGTGGCTATCGCCTGGTGGATCAAGATTAAGCCCGCCCGTTCGGTACTGCGCAGCGTGATTTATCGTCTTATCAGCGTGGTACTTTCCGCGCTGCTTATCGTGCTGGTCGCGCTGCTGTTTTATAAAGATTACGCCTCGCTGTTTCGTAATAATAAAGAGCTGGTGAAAGATCTCAGTCCTTCTAATTCAATTGCCGCTTCACTGTCATGGTATTCCCACCACAGCATGGCGAATTTGCCGTTAATGAGACTCGGCGAAGATGCGCGCCAGCGCCCGGAAATGCAAAACGGGCCGCGTAAAAACCTGACGATCCTGGTACTGGGCGAAACCTCCCGTGCAGAAAACTTCTCGCTGGGCGGTTATGCGCGCGAAACGAACCCGTTGTTAAAACACGATAATGTGTTCTATTACCCGCATACTGCCTCTTGCGGTACCGCCACCGCCATTTCTGTGCCGTGCATGTTCTCGGGAATGACGCGCGCGCATTACGATGATCAGCTGGCGGCGCACCAGGAAGGGTTGCTGGATATTATTCAGCGCGCGGGAATAAACGTTTTGTGGAATGAGAACGACGGCGGCTGTAAAGGGGCGTGTAGCCGCGTGCCGACGCAGGATATGACCGCGTTAAATTTGCCGGATCTTTGCATTGAAGGCGAGTGTCAGGACGAGATCCTGTTCCACGATCTCGCCAGCTATATTGATAAATTACAGGGCGATGGGGTAATAGTTCTGCATACCATTGGCAGCCATGGGCCAACGTACTACAACCGTTATCCACCGCAGTTCCGCAAGTTTACACCGACCTGCGATACCAATGAGATCCAGACCTGCTCGCAGCAGCAACTGGTCAACACGTATGATAATACGATCCTGTATGTTGACTATATTGTTGATAAAGCAATTAAACTGCTGCAATCGAAGCAGGACAAATTTACCACCAGCCTGGTCTACCTCTCCGATCATGGAGAATCGCTTGGTGAAAACGGCGTCTATTTGCACGGCCTGCCCTGGTCCATTGCGCCGGAAACACAAAAACATGTGCCGATGCTGCTGTGGTTGTCGGAGGATTATCAGCAGCGTTACGGCATTAACAGCCAGTGTTTGCAGAAAAATGCCCGGGAGCAGGACGTCTCGCAGGACAACCTCTTCCCTACCATGTTGGGTATACTGGGTGTCAGCACGAAAGAGTACCGTGCCCAGGACGATCTCTTAACGTCATGCCGGGAGCAGGCTAAATGAAAATTCTGGTAATTGAAGACGACGCTCTGCTGTTGCAGGGGTTAATTCTGGCAATGCAAAGCGAAGGCTATGCCTGCGATGGTGTATCCACCGCGCATGAGGCCACGCTGTGCCTGGCGAACGGCCATTACAGCCTGATTGTTCTGGACCTCGGGTTGCCGGACGAAGACGGCTTGCATCTGCTTACCCGCCTGCGTCGCGAGAAATTTACCCTACCGGTACTGATCCTGACCGCACGCGACACGCTGGAAGACAGGGTTGCCGGGTTAGATACCGGCGCAGACGACTATTTGGTCAAGCCCTTTGCGTTGGATGAACTTAACGCCCGCATTCGCGCGCTGCTGCGTCGACATAACAATCAGGGCGATAACGAAATCACCCACGGCAATCTGACGCTGAATGTTACCCGCCGCCAGGCCTGGCTGGACGGCCAGTTACTGGATTTAACGCCGAAGGAATACGCACTGCTGTCGCGCCTGATGCTAAAAGCCGACAGCCCGGTGCACCGGGAAATCCTCTACAACGATATCTACAACTGGGATAACGAGCCGTCGACCAACACGCTGGAAGTGCATATTCATAATCTGCGCGACAAAATCGGCAAATCGCGGATCCGCACCGTGCGCGGTTTTGGCTACATGCTGGTGCATCACGAGAACCGGACGGAGTAATGGCTATTTTCGACTTCAGGCACTGGAGCATGCGCCGCCGCTTGCTGCTCACCATTGGCGGTATTTTGGTGTTTTGTCAGGTAATTAGCGTGTTCTGGCTATGGCATGAAAGCGAGGAACAAATCCAGCTGCTGGTGCAAAGTGCCATGCACAATCACAACAATCACAAGCAGATCGAGCATGAAGTCCGTGAAGCGGTCGCAAGCCTGCTGGTACCGAGTCTGCTTATTGTGGGTCTGGCGTTGCTGATTTGTATGCAGGCGGTCAAAAACATCACCAGTCCGCTTTCTGAGTTGCAACAGGAACTGGATAAGCGCACCCCGGATAACCTGCAGCCGATTACCCTGAACAACAGCGTCAGTGAAGTTGAGGCCGTCACTTCGGCGATTAACGAACTGGTTTCGCGCCTGACGCAAACACTGGATCGGGAGCGGCTGTTTACCGCCGATGTGGCGCATGAATTGCGTACACCGCTGGCCGGTTTACGCCTGCACCTGGAGTTAATGGCCAAAACCAATGGCCTGAATGTTGATCCGCTAGTGCAGCGCCTTGACCAGATGACGGAAAACATTGCCCAGTTGTTGCAACTGGCCCGTGTGGGGCAGTCCTTCTCAGCAGGGAGTTACCAGCAGGTGATGCTGCTGGAAGATGTGGTGATGCCGATTCAGGGCGAACTGGAACGGATCCTCGCCGGGCGGCAACAGCAGTTGGTGATCCCACTCGATGCACAAGCAATCCCGGTTTCCGGCGATGTGACCCTGCTGCGGGTGCTGTTAAGAAACCTGGTGGAAAATGCCCATCGCTACAGCCCGGCGGGGACCACCATCAGCGTGCGTATAGAAGGGGCTACCTCGCCCGTGCTGGCCGTGGAAGACGAAGGGCCGGGGATCGATGAGAGCCGCAGCGGCGAGCTGAGCAAAGCGTTTGTACGGATGGATAGTGGGTACGGGGGAATTGGGCTGGGATTAAGTATTGTTTCACGCATTGCGCAATTACACGACGCGCAATTCTTTTTGCACAACCGAAAAACGCAGTCAGGCGTGCGGGCATGGGTTAAATTCCACCCTGTCACCCGCTAAGCGCACTTAGTAGCTTAACACCCACATATGACTGAAGCCGATCACCAACGCCAGGACAAAGGCGACAGCGAAAAACTCACGAACACGCATTTGTTGCATCACACTGCCCTCCAGTAAACCGGAGGCCAGTTTGTCAGTGTTGTATTAAGCCAACATTAAGCTGGCCCGGCGGAATCAGCGTAAAGTGTGACAGAGAGCAAGTTATGAAGCGGCAATGAACAGATCGCGCAGTTGATGCAACTGATCGCGAACTTTTGCGGCCTCTTCGAACTCAAGATTCTGCGCATGCTGCATCATTTGCCCTTCCAGCTCGTGGATTTTCTGTTGTAGCGCTTTCGGCGTCAGCGCCAGTTCAGCCGCTTCTACCTGAGCCGGCGTGCGCGATTTACCACGCCCTTTCGCACGCGTTTTCGCCAGCCCTTCGCCCAGTGCCAGAATATCCACTACTTTTTTATTCAGGCCTTGCGGTGTAATGCCGTGCTCTTCGTTATAGCGCTGTTGTTTCTCGCGACGACGTTCAGTTTCACCTATCGCTTTCGCCATTGATGGCGTGATTTTATCGCCGTAGAGGATCGCCTTACCGTTGATATTACGCGCCGCGCGGCCAATGGTCTGAATAAGCGAGCGTTCAGAACGCAGGAACCCTTCTTTGTCGGCATCCAGAATCGCCACCAGCGAAACTTCCGGCATATCCAGCCCTTCGCGCAGTAAGTTGATGCCCACCAGCACATCAAACTCGCCCAGACGCAGATCGCGGATAATTTCCATACGTTCGACAGTGTCGATATCGGAGTGCAGGTAGCGAACGCGCTCGCCGTGCTCTTCAAGGTATTCGGTTAAATCTTCTGCCATACGCTTGGTCAGCGTGGTGACCAGTACGCGTTCGTTAATTTGCACACGCTTACGGATTTCCGACAGCAGATCATCGACCTGTGTTGCCACCGGGCGCACTTCAATCACCGGATCGAGCAGTCCGGTCGGACGCACCACCTGATCAACAACATCATCGCCAGATTTTTCCAATTCGTAATTCCCCGGCGTCGCCGAGACGTAGATGGATTGCGGCGCCAGCGCTTCAAACTCCTCAAATTTCAACGGGCGGTTGTCCAGCGCGGAGGGCAGACGGAAGCCATACTCCACCAGCGTTTCTTTGCGCGCCCGGTCGCCACGGTACATGCCGCCAATTTGCGGGATGGTCACGTGCGATTCATCGATTACCAGCAAACCATCCGCAGGCAGATAATCAAACAGCGTCGGCGGCGGTTCGCCCGGCCCACGCCCGGAGAGATAACGGGAGTAGTTTTCAATACCGGAGCAGTAACCCAGCTCGTTCATCATTTCCAGGTCAAACTGAGTACGCTGGCTAAGGCGCTGTTCTTCAAGCAGTTTATTATTCGCCAGCAGCGATTTACGGCGATCGGCAAGCTCGTCTTTGATCTCCTCCATCGCCTGTACTATCCGCTCACGCGGCGTCACATAGTGTGTTTTGGGGTAGACCGTGAAACGCTGTACGGTAGCTTCCACATGGCCGGTCAGCGGATCAAACAGCGACAGGCGTTCCACCTCTTCGTCGAACAGCTCCACACGCAGCGCCAGATCGTCCGATTCTGCCGGGAAAATATCGATTACTTCGCCACGTACGCGGAAAGTGCCGCGCTGAAAAGCCTGGTCGTTACGGGTATATTGCAGCTCAGCCAGCCGGCGCAGAATCGAACGCTGGTCGATGATCATGCCGATGGTTAAATGCAACATCATCTTCAGGTACAGATCCGGATCGCCAAGGCCGTAAATGGCAGAAACGGATGCCACCACCACTACATCGCGCCGCTCCAGCAAGGCTTTGGTTGCCGACAGACGCATCTGCTCGATATGTTCATTTACCGAGGCGTCTTTTTCGATAAACGTGTCGGAGCTGGGCACATAGGCTTCTGGCTGATAGTAGTCGTAGTAGGAGACAAAATACTCGACGGCGTTATCCGGGAAAAACTCCTTCATTTCGCCGTACAGCTGGGCGGCCAGCGTTTTATTCGGTGCCAGCACCATCGTGGGACGCTGCAGATCGGCAATCACGTTCGCAATGGTGAACGTCTTCCCTGAACCGGTTACGCCAAGTAGCGTCTGGTGGGCGAGACCGTCTTCCAGACCTTCCTTGAGACGACGGATAGCTTCTGGCTGATCGCCGGACGGGCGAAAAGCGGAATTCAGTTTGAACGGTTTACTCATGAACGGCTACCTGATGAAGGAATGAGCGGGCAGGTAACACATTTTACTCACCCTCCGCAGATTTGCCAATAAATAATACTGTATGTAAAAACAGTAGCAAAATCCTTTATGTGCTCTACGCATGCGCCTGGGGTATGTTCCTCGCTAAAATTTCAACGCGGATAAGATAAAACACCAGGTCTTGCAGGTTATCCCCAGAAGATTTTCTCTTTTAACAATTGTCAAGCCAGCCAGTGAAAGTTTTGTGGCAGCCAATGACACTTTTCTTACAGGCATTGATTTTATTTAACGCATTGAAATATAAGTATAATTACAAAAAGCCGCGTTTCGCACCAATTCAGGCGCAAGCCGCGTCCCTTCTCGCTTGCCACGCGTTTTCTAACTCTAATACACAAGGTTATCCACAGGAATAGTGGATAACTGCCGCCAGGCCGTATACCCCGCCTTCCGCCAAATTCCCATGTCGTCCCAAATCAGGGTCGCTAAAAAATTTTTATCACTTCTTTTTGCTGATTTTCAGCTAACGAAGCGCCAGATCCCCGGACGATCCTCCTCACAATTTGCGGTTTTTCTGCACCACAACTCATCACTACAAGCACCGGTAAAGTGCAGCATTTTTTGCTGGGATTGTTCCTCATCACGTTTTAAATGCCAGCGAGATCGGCCATATCCGAAAAAAAAGTCTTTATACCGTTCTGGCAAGCCTTTTGCAGAGTTTGAGTGTCACCCGACCGAGATAAGGAACAGGCCATGTTGAGCTTACGTGCAATTAACCAGTATTACGGTAACCAGCATACATTGTGGAACATCGACCTCGATTTAACCCCAGGCGTCTGCACCTCGGTGATTGGGTTGCCAGGTATGGGCAAAACCACCCTCATCAACTGCATCACCGGTTATCTCCCCGTGGAGAGTGGCAGCATGATCTGGCAGGAAGCTGGCGCGCCGCCCTGTAATCTGCTTAGCCTGCAGGCGGAACACCGGTGCGCCATCGGCATGGGGTATGTGCCGCAAGACAAACGGATATTTTCACAGTTGACCATCGAAGAGAATCTGCACATTGCGATGCTGGCGGGCGGTGAGCCACGCAGCGCCGTAAGCCAGGATATTTACGATCTGTTCCCGGAGCTCTATGCGCTACGAAAAGAGCGCGGCGCGGCATTATCAGAAGATAACCAGCATCAACTGGCACTGGCGCGGGCGCTGGTGACCCACCCGCGCCTGCTGATCCTGGACGAACCGACGCGTGGGCTCGGCCAGGCATTTGTGCATAAACTGGGCAACCTGATTGTGCGCCTCAACCAGGACTTCGGCATGACCGTCTTACTGGCGGAGCAGCAGCTTTCGTTTATTCGCCGTGTCGCCGATCGCTTCTGCCTGCTGCACCGCGGGCGCAGTGTCGCCGGGGGGGATATCAAACAGTTGGATGACCAGATGCTTTCGCACTGGATGACGCCGGGCGCAGGACACTGAGATCAAGAAAGTGGCCTGTGTTTTCCCTTTCCGCTGCATGGGCAAACCACGGGATTTCGCCAATCAACGGTGCCGGGATCATCCGCCGAAGCGTTGCCATATACTCCGCATGGCGCCTGCCCGGCTCGACCACATCGTTGGCTATCCAGCCGGCCAGCGTTAATCCCGCCTGCTGCACCGCCTGCGCCGTCAGCAAGGCGTGATTGATACAGCCCAGCTTGACCCCTACCACGAGGATCACGGGCAACTGTTCCGCCGCGACCCAGTCGGCAAAGGTCAGGGTTTCAGACAACGGCGTGAACCATCCCCCGGCACCTTCCACCAGTAGCCATTCGGCGTCTATTTCCAGCCGCCGCAGCCCGGCAGACATCACCGATGCCTCAATGGGTTGCCCGAGATCCGCACTGACAATATGCGGTGAGGTCGGCTCCGCAAAGGTGTACGGGTTAATGGCATCATAGGCCAGTGACAGGCTGCTGTAGTACTGCAGCGCCAGCGCATCGCTATTGCGCAGCCCTTGCGCCGTCATCTCGCTGCCGGAGGCTACCGGTTTATAACCGACGCTGCGTAATCCACGTAAATTCGCCGCTTGTAGCAAGGCACAACTTGCCACGGTTTTACCGACTTCAGTGTCCGTCCCGGTGACAAAATAACGCTCAGTCACGTGTTAATACTCCCCAAAAAAGATGGTAACTCAGCGGGCATTTACCCTGCTGTTGCGGCCAGGCAAGATGTAAACGCTGCAATTTGCCGCGCGTCAGTCCCTGTTGCCTGCCCGCATGTAAATGTGTTGCGCCAATACCTTTTAGCGAACGCAGCGCGCTGGCGGCATCGTCAAACCAGAGTGTGATTCGCTCCGTCCCGGCATCGAAACGCCAGCCCTGTAACGCCTGTTGGATCGCAGCAAGACTTAAAAAGCGGTTCGCGTGCGGAGCACTGTCGATAGCCTGCCATGCCTGATTCAGCTCCGGCAGAGAATCGTCCACCAGTGTGGTAAACGCCACCCGACCGCCGGGGCGCGTCACGCGGTATAATTCAGCGATCGCCTGATGCAAATCGTTACACCACTGCACCGCAAGATTGCTCCATACCAGTGAAAACGCGGTATCGCCAAAGGGCAGTGCTTCGATATCGCCCGTCACATACTGCTGCGCGCTGTACTGGCGACGCGCCTCATCCAGCATGCTGGCAGAGAGATCCAGGGCCGTGACATCACTGCCCTGCCCGCGCCAGTAACGGCTCATTGTCCCCGGTCCACAACCGGCATCCAGCACGTTATCTGCTGTGTAGTCGCCAAGTTTCGACAGCAGAAGATCGGCGCTCAGGCGTTGTAACGCATCGTGGCGGGCATAACTCTGTGCAGCCCGGCCGAAGGCGGCGGCCACGGCCTGTTTATTCACCGCCATGCAGCACCTCCAGTAAACGATCGATATCCTGAGCCTGATGTTCCGCCGTCAAGGTTAAACGCAGGCGCGCTGTGCCGGGCGGTACGGTAGGCGGGCGGATCGCCGTCACCCAACAGTTCTGCTGCCGCAGGCGTTCGGCAAGGCGCAACGCACGCGCATTCTCACCGACGATCAACGGTTGAATGGCACTCTGTGAACCCGTTACCGCCAACGGTAACTGCGCAGCGCCCTGGCGGAATTGCGCGATTCGCGCCGCCAGACGTTGACGCCGGTCGTCACCTTCCGGGCTTTGGATCACCTGCAAGGCAGCGCGCAACGCCAGCGCCTGTGCAGGCGGCATTGAAGTGCTGTAAATCAGATGGCGGGCGAATTGCAGCAAATAGTTGGCTACCGTGTCGCTGCACAGTACCGCCGCGCCACTCACACCAACGCCTTTGCCAAAGGTAACAATCAGCACATCGGGCTTGATGCCCTGTTGATGGCAACTTCCGCGTCCCTGCTCTCCCACCACACCAATGCCATGCGCATCATCCACCATCAACCACGCCTGCGTTTGCTGCACAGTCTCACTGATTGCACACAGGGGGGCGCTATCGCCATCCATACTGAAAATGCCTTCAGTGACCACCAGTTGCTGACCAGAGAGCGGTTTTGCCAGCAACGAGGCCAGTTGCCGGACGTCGTTATGGGCAAAACGCCGCAGCTGCGCCGGGCTGTGGCTGGCCGCTTCCAGCAGCGAGGCGTGACTGAGCTTGTCGGCCACAATGCGATCCTCTTTCGCCGTTAACGCCGCAATCACCGCCTGGTTAGCCGAAAACCCCGAGATAAAAAGCAGCGCACGCGGGTACCCCAGCCAGTCCGCCAGTTCATTTTCTAATGCCTGATGCGCCACCGTGTGGCCGGAGACATGGCCAGAACCGCCACTGCCGACACCGAACTGTTCGGCACCTTGTTGCCAGGCGCGGACAACGAACGGGTGCTGGCTTAACCCCAGGTAATCATTACTGGAAAAGTTGCAATAGCGGCGATCGCCTATCGTCAGCCAGCGGCCGGCCCCCTGGCACACGACATGCCGGGTGCGCAGAGCCTCTGCCGCGCGGCGTTCGCTCAGCGCGTTGTCGATGCGTTGCTGCCAGTTCACAGGGCAGCCGCGTTGTAATACTGGTCAGTATCGGCATGCAACAGTTGGGCTTCTATCTGCTGTTGTTGCTCATTATCGCCGCTGAGAACCGCAGTCTGTTGTGGATTCAGCCCCAGCTTGCGGAACAACTGCAGATCGTTATCTTCTTCCGGGTTGGGGGTGGTGAGCAGTTTGCAGCCGTAAAAAATCGAGTTGGCCCCGGCCATAAAGCACATCGCCTGGGTTTGTTCGTTCATCTGCTCGCGACCAGCAGAGAGACGAACGTAAGAGGAAGGCATCATGATACGGGCCACAGCAATAGTGCGAATAAAGTCGAATGCATCGACATCCTCATTCTCCGCCAGTGGCGTGCCCTTCACCTTCACCAACATATTGATCGGCACACTTTCCGGCGGCGTCGGCAGATTAGCCAATTGCAGCAACAGGCCCGCACGATCGGTGACCGTTTCGCCCAGTCCGACAATGCCACCCGAGCAGACTTTGATCCCGGCGCCACGCACTTTCTCCAGCGTATCGAGACGTTCCTGGTAAGTGCGGGTGGTAATGATGTTGCCGTAAAATTCCGGGGAGGTGTCGAGATTATGGTTGTAATAATCCAGCCCGGCGTGCGCCAGACGCTGCGCCTGACTTTCATTCAGCGTACCGAGAGTCATGCAGGCTTCCAGCCCCATGGCTTTGACCCCTTCGACCATCTTTTCGAGGTAGGGCATATCCCTGTCCTGCGGGTTTTTCCAGGCCGCGCCCATGCAGAAACGGGTGGAGCCGGCTTGTTTTGCCTGGCGGGCCGATTCCAGCACCTGTTCCACTTCCATTAGCCGTTCCGTTTCCAGACCGGTTTTGTAGCGCGCGCTCTGCGGGCAGTATTTGCAATCTTCCGGGCAGGCACCGGTTTTAATCGACAGCAGTGTGCTGACCTGGACCTGGCGTGGATCGAAATGTTGGCGGTGGATCTGCTGCGCTTCAAACAGCAGTTCCAGTAACGGTTTTTCGAACAAAGCGGTAACCTGCGACATTGTCCAGCGTGCGTGGTGAGCCATCGGGCGTCTCCAAAAGGTGTTGTTAATTCATTATTCGGTGTAGACTTGTAAACCTAAAACTTTTTAATTTGGTTTACAAGTCGATTATGACCCCGGACGATTTAGCCTTTGACCAGCGCCATATCTGGCACCCTTACACTTCCATGACCGCGCCCCTGCCCGTTTACCCGGTGCAATCGGCACAGGGATGCGAACTGCAACTGGCGGGCGGCGAGCGACTGGTGGATGGCATGTCCTCCTGGTGGGCAGCGATCCACGGCTACGGGCACCCTGCCATTAATGCCGCAATGAAAACGCAAATTGATGCCATGTCCCATGTGATGTTCGGGGGAATTACCCACGAGCCTGCGGTCGCGTTGTGCCGCAAACTGGTAGCCATGACCCCGGCGGCGCTGGAGTGCGTCTTTCTGGCGGACTCCGGCTCCGTCGCGGTGGAAGTGGCAATGAAAATGGCGCTGCAATACTGGCAGGCGAAAGGCGAAGCACGGCAACGTTTCCTGACCTTCCGCAACGGCTATCACGGCGACACCTTCGGGGCGATGTCGGTCTGCGATCCGGACAACTCCATGCACAGCCTGTGGAAAGGCTACCTGCCGGAAAACCTGTTTGCCCCCGCACCACAAAGCCGCTTTGACGGCCACTGGGACGAGCACGATATGGTGGCATTCGCCCGCCTGATGGCCGCACATCGCCATGAGATTGCAGCTGTGATCCTCGAACCGGTGGTTCAGGGGGCTGGCGGCATGCGCATGTATCACCCGCAGTGGCTAAAACGCATCCGGGCGATGTGCGACAGGGAAGGCATTTTGTTGATTGCCGATGAAATCGCCACCGGCTTTGGCCGCACGGGTAAACTGTTTGCCTGCGAGCATGCGGATATCACGCCGGATATCCTCTGCCTTGGCAAAGCGCTGACCGGCGGGGCGATGACGCTTTCGGCAACACTGACCACCCGCAAGGTGGCAGAAACCATCAGCAATGGCGAGGCGGGCTGCTTTATGCATGGCCCAACATTTATGGGCAACCCACTGGCCTGCGCGGCGGCATCCGCCAGCCTGGCGCTGCTGGAGAGCGGTGCATGGCAGGCACAGGTCGCCGCGATTGAAGCACAGTTAAAAGCAGAACTGGCCCCCGCGCGCGAGGCTGCCACGGTGGCGGATGTGCGTGTGCTGGGCGCCATCGGTGTGGTAGAAACGCATTCGCCGGTAAATATGGCCGCGCTCCAGCGCTTCTTTGTCGAACAAGGCGTATGGATCCGTCCGTTTGGGCGCCTGATCTACCTCATGCCACCCTACGTTATTACCGCCGAACAACTCTCATGCCTGACCCGCGCGGTCAATGCTGCCGTGCAGCGTCACGACCTGTTCTCTGCCTGATCGCACTCACAGATACCCCGGATGCACTACACTTCCGGGGTGACTTTAGCGATGCATCCGGAGGAAAAGATGGCAATCTTAATGGTACTGACCTCACACGACACCCTTGGCGATACCGGTAAAAAAACCGGCTTCTGGCTGGAAGAATTCGCCGCCCCCTGGTACATATTTCAGGACGCGGGCATTGAAGTCGCGCTGGCTTCACCCGCTGGCGGGCAACCACCGCTCGATCCTAAAAGCGACGAACCTGATGCACAAACTCAGGACACAGAACGCTTTCGTCGCGATAGCAAAGCGCAACACGCACTTGCTAACACCCTGCGGCTCGACGCGATTTCAACGGAAGAGTATGAAGCCGTCTTCTATCCTGGCGGACATGGCCCCCTGTGGGATCTGGCCGGGCACCCGCTCTCTATCGCATTGATTGAGAAATATTGGGCTGAAGGCAAACCTGTGGCCGCGGTGTGCCACGCACCAGGCGTATTGCGCCATACCCATAAGCCAGACGGCTCGCCGCTGGTAGAAGGTAAACGGGTCACCGGATTTACCAACAGCGAAGAAGAGGCGGTCGGGTTAACGCAAGTGGTTCCTTTTTTAGTGGAAGATGCGTTAAAACAAGCGGGCGGCCAATTTGAGCGCACTGAAGATTGGGGCGTGCATGTAGTGACCGATGGTCATTTGATCACCGGGCAGAACCCGGCCTCTTCCGCTGCGACGGCACAAGAATTATTGAAACGACTGCATCGCTAATCAAGGAGCACCAATGAAGTTACTCAGCCATGATTTACGCGACGGAGAAAAACTCCCGCATCGCCATGTGTTTAACGGCATGGGCTATGACGGCGATAACCTTTCGCCGCATTTAACATGGGATGATGTTCCCGCCGGTACCAAAAGCTTTGTTGTCACCTGTTACGATCCGGATGCCCCCACCGGTTCGGGCTGGTGGCACTGGATCGTCGCCAACCTGCCAGCCGATACACGGGTGTTGCCGCAGGGGGCCAGATCGGGCATTTCCCCCCTGCCAGACGGCGCGGTACAGACCCGCACCGATTTTGGTAAGGCGGGCTACGGTGGTGCCGCGCCACCGAAAGGCGAAACTCACCGCTACATCTTTACTGTCTATGCTCTCGATGTGGACAAGCTGGACGTGGATGAAGACGCCAGCGGTGCAATGGTCGGGTTTAATGTCCATTTCCATAAACTGGCCAGCGCCAGCCTGACCGCGCTCTTTAGCTAAATGGCTGCTCAGCGCATGCACTCCGGTGATTGGGTGGACTTTCATCGCGAGCAGGAAACCGGCATTGAAAGCGTCAGCGCCCATTTTACCGGCCATGCTTATGATCCGCACGATCATGATGAGGTGCTGGTCGGTGTAACCCAACAAGGCGTGCAGCGTTTTAATTGCCACCGTGAGTTGCACACCAGCCGCCCCGGCCGCGCTATTTTGATCGAGCCGGGCGCGGTACATGACGGGCATGCGCCCGATAAATCCGGCTTCACCTACGCCATGCTTTACCTGCCTCAACAGTGGGTCACCACCATGTTGCAGCAACGTGGGCAGCACGATGTGTCGCAAATCGAAGCGGCCTTTCGCCATACGCTCACCGACGATGATCTGCTGATCCACGCTATTCAGCAGGCCTTTTTCGCTATCCACCAACAGGAAGGTCGACTCGCGCGCGATCAAAGCCTCGATCATCTGTTGAAGCTATTAACCCGGCATATTGATGGCAAAGCGGTTCAGCCTGCGGATGAAACGGCGCTGCGTATGCAGAAGGTCAGGGAGATGCTGCACGACCGCATGGCCGACGATATCGGGTTGGACGACATTTCTGCGCAGTGCGGCATTGACCGTTTTCGCCTGAGCAGGCAATTTCAGAAAGCCTTTGGCCAAACGCCGCACGCCTGGCTGGTGCGCCTGCGTCTGCGCACTGCCCGTGCGCTGCTGAGCCACGGTATCGAGCCTGCCCAGGTGGCGATACAGGTCGGTTTTGCCGATCAAAGCCACCTTGGCCGCTGGTTTCAGCGCGCTTATCGCCTCTCCCCTGCCGCCTTCCAGCGGCAGTGCACAAACGTTCTATCGCGCTGAACACACTTCTCCGATGATGGTTTTTTTTATGACAGATGGAGAAGAAAACGCATGTTTGATACCAAAGTTGCCCTTGTGGTGAGAGACGATCTGGAGAGCTGGCAACGGTTAAATGTGGTGGCGTTTCTTGCAACCGGGGTGGTGTCTGCCGCGCCCGAGGTGCTGGGCGAACCCTATGTCGATGCCGCCGGGCGACATTACCCGCGCATTGCCGGTCAGCCCATGCTGATTTTTGCCGGGTCGCTCGACGATCTACAGCGTACCCACCGCAAAGGGCTGGAGCGCGATGTGACCCTCGTCCCGTATGTGGAAGCGATGTTCGCCACAGGCAATGATGATGCTAATCGGGCCGTTTTCCTGCAAGAGGATGCAGACGCGCTAAATCTGGTCGGCATTGCCCTGCGCGGGCCGAAAAAAGCCGTGGATAAGGTCATCAAAGGCCTTACCCTGCACCCCTGAAAATCCCCCCCGCCGCCGGCACTGTGCGGCGGGAATATCCGTGTTAAGAACACCGTGGCAATTTTCACCCTTTTACTGACGACTTTTTTCTGTTTTGGCTTCCTGTTTCGCTCAACTTAGTATACAAAAGCAGGCTTTGACGTAACCTTTTCAACTTTGCATAGTCTGGAGCACCCCTTGAACACATCATCGGTTTCCCGTCTGGCGCTGGCGCTCGCTTTTGGCGTGACACTGACCGCCTGTAGCTCAACCCCGCCAGCTGAACGCCCGTCTGAACAAACTGCGCCTGGCACCCCGGCGCGTCCTATTCTTAGCGCGGGCGAAGCGAAAAACTTCGTGGCTGAGCGTTACTTTACCGCCATGACGCCAGACAGCGCGGCATGGAAACCGTTCGCCATCCGCCTGCCGGAGAAAGCCGATTTTGTGGTTGGCCCGGCGGGAACAGCCGGTGTGACTCATACCACTATCCAGGCTGCGGTCGATGCGGCGATCAACAAGCACTCCAGCGAACGTCAGTACATTGCCGTGATGCCTGGCGAATATACTGGTACGGTGTATGTGCCGGCAGCCTCTGGTAGCGTGACCCTCTACGGTACGGGTGAGAAGGCGCAGGATGTGAAAATCGGCCAGGCGATCGACTCCGAAATGGATCCGAACAGCTGGCGTCGTCTGGTTAACCCATCAGGCAAATATATGCCGGGTAAACCGGCGTGGTATATGTTCGATAACTGCCAGAGCAAACGCAGCGCCACTGTGGGCGTGATGTGTTCTGCAGTATTCTGGTCGCAGAACAATGGTCTGCAGCTGCAGAACCTGACCATTCAGAACACGTTGGGCGATACCGTTGATGCAGGTAACCACCAGGCCGTGGCACTGCGCAGCGATGGCGACAAAGTGCAGATCAACAATGTCAATATTCTGGGCCGTCAGAACACCTTCTTCGTGACCAACAGCAATGTGGACAACACCCTGCGTACCGATCGTCAGACCCGCACGCTGGTGACCAACAGCTACCTTGAAGGCGATGTGGACATTGTGGCAGGTCGCGGTGCAGTGGTCTTTGATAATACCGACTTCCGCGTGGTTAACTCCCGTACGCAGCAGGCAGGCTATGTGTTTGCACCGGCCACACTGTCTAACCTTTATTATGGTTTCCTCGCCGTAAACAGCCGCTTTAACGCTGCCGGAAATGGCGTAGCGCAGCTTGGCCGTTCACTGGATGTCGATGGCAATACCAATGGTCAGGTGGTGATCCGCGATAGCGTGATCAACGAAGGCTTTAATGTGGCGAAACCCTGGGCGGACGCCAGCGTTTCTGGTCGCGCCTATGCCGGTAACACAGGCACAGTTGATGATAAAGGTAACGTCCAGCGCGAGCTGAACAACCCGCAGTTTAACCGCATGTGGGAGTTTAACAACCGCGGCGTGGGCAGCAAAGTGGTTGCGGTACCGAAGCAGTAACACGCGACGGGGGCACAACGCCAGCCCGTGATGCTGTTAAAAAAGCCGTAACATCCGTTACGGCTTTTTTTTACGCTTTTTGCCGCCCTGCGGGTGGCCTTTTCGACGCGGCTAATGCCCGTCAGTCGACTTAGTGGGCGTTTACCACCACCCACATCGGCCCCTGTCCTACCGCGTAGCGACCCTTTTCCGTCAGCAGTCCCTGTGCGCCCGTAATTTCATACAGCGCAATATGGTGCGACTTCTGCCCGGCGGCGATAACAAACTTCCCACTGTGATCCACATTAAAGCCGCGCGGCTGGGTTTCCGTTGGCTGGAACCCTTCCACCGCCAGCACGCTACCATCTTCAGAAACGCTGAAAATGGTCAGCAGGCTGGAGGTACGATCGCAGGCATACAAATGGCGGCCATCCGGCGTGATGTGAATATCTGCCGCCCAGCGAACATCGGAAAAATCGGCGGGCATCATATCCAGCGTCTGCACACACTCAATCTGGCCGTGCGCATCATTCAGTTGCCAGACATCGACGGAACTGTTCAGCTCATTAACGCAATAAGCAAAACGTTTGTTCGGATGGAAAGCCATATGACGCGGGCCAGCGCCTTCCACGGTCGCCACTTCTGCCGGTTCCTGCGCGGTCAGTTGACCATCATCGGCCAGCGTGAACAGGCAAATGCGATCCTGTTTTAAAGCAGGCACCCACAACGTGCGATTATCCGGAGAGATATTGGCCGAATGGCAGCCTTCCAGCCCTTCGACCACCTGCACGGTGTCGGTCGGAATGCCATCGTCGAGGCGGGTTACGCTGACGCAGCCAGCATTATAAGAGCCGCTGAACAGGAAACGCCCGCTGTGATCGGTTGAGATATGCGTCGGGCTGCCCGGTAATGGCGCTTCGGCAGTAAAGGTCAGCGCGCCGTCATCCGGGGCGATACGGTAAGCCAGAACGCGGAATTCCGGGCGTACGCCCACATAGAGGTAACGCTTGTCCGGGCTGACGACCATCGGCTGAACCTGGCCGGGAACATCGACCACCTGGACAAGCGTCAGGGTGCCTTCAGGAGCCAAACGCCAGACGTGGATCTGCTGACTTTCCGGACTTGCGGTATAAACGGTTTGTTTCATGAATACTCCTTTCCTCTCTTTTTCTGCGTTATATAACCAGGATAGTCGTTTGCACGTGAATGCGGAAATTCGGCGGCAAATTTTGCGCATCTGCCCGCCCGGTGTACCATCCCCGGACATGAAAATTTCAACATCGACCACGGAATACGATATGACTTCGCGCGTTATTGCACTCGATTTAGACGGTACATTACTTACCCCGAAAAAAACGCTTCTGCCCTCATCCCTCGAAGCACTGGCTCGCGCTAAGGCCGCTGGCCATAAGATCATTATCGTCACCGGTCGGCATCATGTTGCCATCCATCCTTTTTATCAGGCACTGGCGCTCGATACACCTGCAATTTGCTGTAATGGCACCTATTTGTATGATTATCATGCTAAAAAAGTGCTCGCCGCCGACCCGATGCCTGTTTCGCAGGCACAACAGCTTATTTCCCTGCTTGAAGCGCACGCCATTCACGGCCTGATGTATGTCGACAATGCAATGGTCTACGAGAAACCGACCGGGCATGTACTGCGTACTACCAACTGGGCGCAGGCATTGCCGCCGGAGCAACGCCCGGTATTCCAGCAGGTGGACTCACTGGCGGCAACGGCGCAAGAGGTTGACGCCATCTGGAAATTCGCTCTCACCGACGAAGACACGCAAAAACTGAAAAAATTTGGCCGGCATGTTGAACAGACGCTGGGGCTGGCGTGTGAGTGGTCATGGCACGATCAGGTCGACATCGCCCGCAGCGGCAATAGCAAAGGCAAACGTCTGACCGAATGGGTGACGTCGCAGGGGTTGTCGATGCAGGATGTGGTGGCGTTTGGCGATAATTATAATGACATCAGTATGCTGCAGGCCGCAGGCATCGGTGTCGCGATGGGCAATGCCGACGATGAGGTCAAAGCCCATGCAAATGTGGTTATTGGCGACAATACCGTCGATAGCATCGCCGGGTTTATTTATAAAGCATTACTGTAATCAGGCGGTTATCGATACACTTTTGATCTGTGCATACAGCCACTGGCCGGGTTTGATGCTTAATTCGTCTCTGGCCCAGGGGCTGATCCGCGCCCACAAGGTGCGCCCTGCAACGTCCAGTTGCACTTCGACCTGCCCGTCAATATCAAAACATTCAGCCACTTTCGCGCGCAGTAGGTTACGAATACTGGTGCTCCCCGGCGGCTGCAGCACCAGCGACACATCTGTAGCATGAATGCGAATGCGCAGTGGCGTTTGCAGCGGACGATCAACTTTACTCACCCAAAGGTGTTGATCACCTAACGCCAGCGCCGTCATTGCGTAGTGAGGATGATGCTCAAGCACGCTGACTTTCAAAATGCTGCTTTGCTGCTCCTGCGGCAACCACGGGTTCATGACACTGCTGCCCCAGATATCCTCCAGGTTACCGAACGCTTTCACCTCACCGGCTTCCAACACCATTACCTTATCCGCAAGGTGCAGGATCTCTTCCAGTGAATGACTGACGTACAACATCGGAATATTGATCTCCCGTGCCAGGCGCTGCAAATAAGGCAATAACTCGCGCTTGCGGGGAATATCAAGCGACGCAAGCGGTTCGTCCAGCAGCATTAATTCCGGTGCGGTTAACAACGCACGCCCTATCGCCACTCGCTGCTTTTCACCACCGGAAAGGCCGCCGGGCAGACGATCCAGCAGTGACTCAATGCCCAATAACGCTACCAGCTTATCAAACTGCCCGCTCATTGACTTCGCCATGCCGTAACGCAAATTCCCCAACACTTTGTAGTGCGGGAAGAGACGTGCGTCCTGGAAAACATAGCCCACACGGCGTTTTTCCGGGGGGAGGCAAATTTTGCTATTGGTGTCGAACAACACGCGGTTATTTAGCGCAATGCGTCCCTGTTGGGGGTGCGTCAGGCCACCAATCGCATTGATCAGCGACGTTTTGCCCGCACCAGAGACACCGAAGATGGCGGTAATACCGCTGGCGGGCAACGTCTCGGCCACGCGCAAAGTATGGGTACCCAGCGTTTGGGTGAAATTGAGCTCCAGCATGGCTTATCTCCCTGTCCGTTCGCGGCTAATACGCGCCAGCCACTCCGAAATGAGTAACGAAACCAGCGCCAGCACAATCGAAATCACGCACAGCCGCGCCGCCGCCGTTTCGCCTCCCGGCATCTGAATCAATGTGTACATGGCTGAAGGGATAGTGCGCGTTTCGCCCGGAATGTTGGAGACAAACGTAATGGTCGCGCCAAATTCGCCCAGCGAGCGGGCAAATGCCAGCACCGTACCAACAATGATACCCGGAAGGGTCAGCGGTAAGGTGATGGTGAGAAACACGCGCCAGCGTCCGGCACCCAACGTGCGGGCCGCCTGCTCCAGTTTGGTATCAACACCTTCGAGCGCCAGACGGATCGCCCGCACCATCAGTGGGAACGACATCACCGCCGCCGCCAGAACCGCGCCACGCCAGCTAAACGCAAAGGTGATACCCAGCCAGTCGTAGAGCCACTGGCCGATAAAACCGTGTCGCCCCAAGGCAATCAGCAATAAATAACCGACCACGACAGGCGGCAACACTAAAGGAAGATGGAGAAAACTGTCCAGCAGCGCTTTACCCGGAAACGAGCAGCGCACCAGCAACCAGGCGAAGAAGATCCCAAAAGGCAAACTGAAGATAACCGCAAGGGAAGAGACTTTAAGGCTCAGCAGTACCGCCTGCCATTCGGGATCCGTCAATATCATTAGTGCGTCGTAAATCCGTAACGTTTGAATATTTCAGCAGCCTGCGGGCCTTTCAGGTAATCATAAAACGCGGTCACTGTCGCGTTTTTATGCCCCTCAATTATCGCCAGCGGGTACTCCACTTTCTGGTGTGAATCTTCAGGGAATGTGCCAACTACTTTCACCCCTTTACTGGCAACCGCATCGGAACCATAGACAATACCGAGCGGCGCTTCGCTGCGTTCCACCAGCGCCAGTGCGCCACGCACATCTTCTGCTGGCGCCAGTTTCGGCGACAGGGTATCCCATGCGCCCAGTCTGGTCAGTGCTTCTTTGGCATAAATACCGGCCGGGACATGATCCGGATCGCCAACAGCCAGGCGGCCGCCTTTCAGCAAGCTGTTCCAGTCAGTTTTTGTATTCACGGTAATGTCGCTCTGTTTGCTGCTTTTCGGCGCGACCACCACCAGGCTATTGCTAAGCAGCGTTTCCCGTGTTGCGGTGTCGATCGTTTTTTTCCCGACGGCGTAATCCATCCATTTCTGATCGGCAGAGATAAACAGATCGGCCGGTGCCCCCGCCTCAATCTGGCGCGCCAGCGTAGAAGAGGATGCGAACGAGGAAACCACCTCGACGTTTTTCTCTTTTTTATAGGCCGCCGCGATATCCTGCATCGCATTGGTCAGCGATGCCGCTGCAAAAACGGTGATCTTGCTTTCTTCCGCCAGGGCATGCCCGGCAACGGAAAGCGTTAATGTCGCTCCGGCAAAAAAGCGCAACCATGTACGTGCCATTGCTAACTCCTCTGAGTGTCGTTATATATAAAAAAACATAACGATAGTACCAGAGTTTACCGCTCAGAAGATAATACCCATCAAGAATGAGGGGCATATGAGAAAACTATCGGCAGGGAGGGAACGATCTTGAGCGTAAAACGCCCACGAAAGTGGGCGTTTTAGCAAATGGCTTAGCGGTGCTGGCTGGTGCGGTCGCGGCGCCCAACGCCGGAGAAAACGTTAAACACTTCGCCAAGACCATAAATTAATCCCAGGATGATGGCCATCACCACGGGGACCATGATGATGGCAAACAGCAGACTTTTCAGTAACTCTAACATGGTCGACTCCAGATATTGTGGATGACGCATTCTAGCCTGAACCGGCGGGAAAACACTCGCCTTTTGTGCGATTGGAACCGCAGCTTTGCCATCAATATCAAGCCTCAGGCTAGGTTTACAGGTCGTTTTCCTTCACAATAGACTTTTTGCCAGGACATTGTGTAATGCAGGCTGAAATTCTCCTCACTCTTAAACTCCAGCAGCGTCTTTTTGCCGATCCGCGCCGTATCTCGCTGCTGAAACAAATTGCAGAGACAGGCTCTATTAGCCAGGGTGCGAAGAACGCTAACATCAGCTATAAAAGCGCCTGGGATGCGATCAATGAGATGAATCAACTGAGCGACCACACGCTCGTCGATCGCGCCACAGGCGGCAAAGGCGGCGGCGGCGCAGTGGTAACCCGTTACGGTCAGCGCCTTATTCAACTTTATGATCTGCTTGGACAAATCCAGCAAAAGGCCTTTGATGTGCTGAGCGACGACGATGCCCTGCCTTTAAACAGCCTGCTGGCGGCCATTTCGCGCTTCTCTTTGCAAACCAGCGCCCGCAACCAGTGGTTTGGCACTATTACCGCCCGCGATCACCAACAGGTTCAGCAACATGTGGACGTTCTGCTGGCAGACGGCACCACACGTTTAAAAGTCGCGATCACAGCGCAAAGCGGAGAAAGGCTTGGCCTCGACGAAGGCAAAGAGGTGCTGGTGTTGTTAAAAGCGCCGTGGGTCAACATTACCCAGGATACCGCGCTGGCGGCAAAAGCTGATAACCAGCTAACCGGGTGTATTAGTCACATTGAGCGTGGCGAGCAGCAGAGCGAAGTGCTGATGACGCTACCGGACGGCCAGCAGCTCTGCGCTACCGTGCCGTCTGCAGAGGTGGAGAAGTTGCAGGAACAGCACGAAGTGACGGCCTATTTTAATGCCGATCGCGTGATTATCGCTACGTTATGCTAATTGCGTTGACAAACTGAGGTAATGCACGTATCCCTGAACTTCAATGCTGCAAAAAATGGGATACATCATGTCATCATTGCATATTTCGCAAGGCACGTTCCGTCTTAGCGATACCCGCACACTGCATCTTGAAAATTTAACCCTGCGCGCCGGTGAAAGCTGGGCGTTTGTCGGGGCAAACGGCAGTGGAAAATCCGCGCTGGCTCGCGCACTGGCCGGTGAACTGACCCTGCTGAAAGGCACCCGGGAGTCGACGTTTACCCGCCTGACCCGTCTCTCCTTCGAGCAACTGCAAAAACTGGTGAGCGACGAGTGGCAACGAAATAACACCGATATGCTCAGCCCCGGCGAGGAAGATACCGGGCGCACAACGGCGGAAATCATCCAGGATGAGATTAAAGACGCCGACCGCTGCACCCGGCTGGCGGCGCAGTTTGGCATCACATCTCTTCTTGATCGTCGTTTCAAATACCTTTCAACAGGTGAAACCCGTAAGACATTGCTTTGCCAGGCGCTGATGGCCGAGCCGGATTTGTTGATCCTTGATGAGCCCTTCGACGGCCTTGATGTTAACTCTCGTCAACAACTGGCAGCGCTGCTGGCACAACTGAATGCCGACGGTTATACCGTGGTGTTGGTGCTGAACCGCTTCGATGAGATCCCCGCCTTTGTACGCAATGCCGGGGTATTGGTCGATTGTGCCCTGACCGATACCGGGGAGAAATCCGCCCTGTTGCAACAGGCGCTGATTGCCCAACTGGCGCACAGTGAGAAACTCGCTGGTATTGCCCTGCCCGATCCCGACGCGCCCCCCGCGCGGGAAACGCTGACCCCGGGTGCGCCGCTGATCGTGCTCAATAACGGTGTGGTGTCTTATAACGATCGTCCTATTATTAACCAGCTTTCGTGGACCGTGGCCCCCGGCGAGCACTGGCAAATCGTCGGGCCAAATGGCGCGGGCAAGTCCACGTTGCTCAGTTTGATCACCGGCGATCATCCTCAAGGCTACAGTAACGATTTGACGTTGTTTGGCCGCCGTCGCGGCAGCGGCGAAACCATCTGGGATATCAAAAAGCACATCGGCTATGTCAGCAGTAGCCTGCACCTGGACTATCGCGTCAGCACCAACGTACGTAACGTCATTCTGTCCGGTTATTTTGATTCAATCGGCATTTATCAGGCGGTATCGGATAAGCAGCACAAACTGGCGCAGCAATGGCTGGATATTCTGGGCTTTGATGCCCGCACGGCAGACGCCCCCTTCCACAGCCTCTCCTGGGGGCAACAACGGCTGGCGCTGATTGTTCGGGCTCTGGTTAAACACCCAACCTTACTGATCCTTGATGAGCCATTACAGGGACTGGATCCGCTTAACCGGCAGTTAATTCGCCGCTTTGTCGATGTATTGATTAATGAAGGGAAGACGCAGCTATTATTTGTTTCCCACCATGCGGCAGACGCGCCATCGTGTATTACGCATCGTCTGGCGTTTGTGCCGCAGGATGACGGCTATCGCTACGTGCTGGAACCACAATAATTGGGGATGCCTGATATTAAGCAAATATGCTGTAATACGCAGGCTTAATTAGCATCCAAAATACGATTTTTATCTGGCCAGCTGGCAACCCATATTGTCAGTGGCCTTTTTTTATTATGGCAAGTATCAATCCCGACGATGGACGCCGGGAGAAAAATGACAGGACTATTATGACCTCACTCCTCTCTATGACCCGCACCCTGTCGCTGGTGGCGGCGCTCTTCCTTGGCCTGAGTACCTACGCACTTGCTGAGGAGAGTGCCTCCTCTGCGAATAGCGAACAAGATAATCAAATGCGTCAGGCGGTGCAAAATATGCAACGCGCCAGTGTTCACGGCCCGCACAAAATTACATTAGGCGATCAGGCAACGCTGAATTTACCGGCGGGTTTCGCCTGGATACCGCCTAAAGAAGCGGCCGTCTTCATGCGTGAATTGGGTAATTCTGTTAATGATGATGCTTTTTACGGGCTGGTATTTAGCAATGATATTTCCGGGTTTGTTTCTATTGAATATGACGACGCCGGTTATATCAAAGATGATGATGCAAAGGACTGGGACGCGAAGGAACTGCTTAGTAATTTGCAGGAAGGAACCAAAGAAGGCAATAAAGATCGCGCTGAAAAAGGCATCGCGCCGATTGAGGTCATCGGCTGGGTTGAAAAACCAACCTACGATGCGGCAAACCACCGTCTTATCTGGTCTGCCGCGATCCGCGACATTGGCAGTAATGTGCCGGAAAAAGATCAGGGCGTTAACTACAACACTTATCTGCTGGGCCGCCACGGTTACCTGTCGCTGAATCTGGTCACGGATCGCGGCACTGTCGAGCAGGAAAAACCGCTGGCTAAAACCCTGCTCAATGCCACGACCTTTAACGACGGTAAAAAATACAGCGACTTTAATGCCTCGACCGACCACATTGCCAGCTATGGCCTTGCTGCGTTAATCGGTGGGCTGGCGGCGAAAAAACTCGGCCTGCTGGCGATTATCGGTGTCACTCTGCTGAAGTTCTGGAAGCTTGCGCTGATTGCTATCGCGGCTGCCGGTGTCGGCGTGAAAAAAGTACTGTTTCGCAAAAAATCGGCAACCGAAACCGAAAACCACGTTGAATAGCGATGAGCCTGCTGCTTCTGCTGTTTAAAGGTGCAACCCTCGGAAAGTTTATACTCTCCGGGGGGACGATGCTGTTGTCGGTCGCCACGTATGCGCTGCTGTTTGGCTGGCCTTACGCCACAGGTATCGTCGCCATGCTGTTTTTCCACGAACTGGGGCACTACTTTGCCGCACGGCAGCGTTCATTAAATACCGGATTACCGATGTTTATCCCGTTTGTCGGGGCGTGGATCGCACTGAAAGATGCACTCCCGGATGCGGAAACAGAAGCGTGGGTCGGCATTGCTGGCCCGCTGTCAGGATCGCTGGCTGCCCTTGCCTGCTATTATCTGGCGGAATACCTGAACAGTTCGCTACTGATGGCCGTGGCCTATGCCGGTTTCCTGCTTAATCTGTTCAATTTAATCCCGGTGCCGCCGCTGGATGGCGGACGCATTACGGTCGCCATCTCGCGTAAGATTTGGTATCTCGGGGTTCCGGTGTTGTTGTGCTTTTTTTATCTCCACCCGAGCCCGCTGTTGCTTATCGTCTGCTTTCTTGCGGTTTCGCAGATGGTGGCGCGGCGCAATGAAACGCCCAATCTCAGTACGCTGACCCCTGGCAAACGTCTGGAATATTCGCTTTTGTACTTTGGGCTGATTGCCTGGCTGTCGCTGATGACTTATAACCTGCACGAGGCGTTATCCGGCTTACGCTGATAATGTCTGCTTCACTGTACAGCAGTGAAGACGTTTTCGGACTAATACTATTCGCTGGAAATGCCAGGATAATCCTTGTTTTTTCCAGCGGTTACGCGAGAAACCGGCTAGCAGAGAAATCAGTGTAAGCGATTCCACTATTTTATCCCATGTCACAGTTTTCACCTCTCTGTTATGCTAAGGTTTATTCATACCATATGCCTAATGGAGTTAAACATGCGAGTTCTGGTTACAGGTGGTAGCGGTTACATTGGAAGTCATACCTGCGTCCAATTGCTGCAAAATGGTCATGACGTCGTCATCCTCGACAACCTCTGCAACAGTAAACGCAGCGTATTGCATGAAATCGAACGTTTTGGCGGTAAAGCTGCGCTGTTCGTCGAAGGCGATATTCGTGACGAAGCGCTGCTGGCAGAGATCCTGCACGATCACGCTATCGAAGCGGTGATTCATTTTGCCGGATTGAAGGCCGTTGGCGAATCCGTGGCCAAACCGCTGGAATACTACGATAACAACGTTAACGGTACGTTGCGTCTGATCAGCGCCATGCGCGCCGCCAATGTTAAGAACTTCATTTTCAGTTCCTCCGCCACAGTTTATGGCGATCAACCCCAGATCCCGTATGTTGAAAGCTTCCCGACAGGCACGCCGCAAAGCCCGTATGGCAAAAGTAAGCTGATGGTTGAGCAGATCCTGACTGACCTGCAGAAAGCACAGCCGGACTGGAGCATTGCGCTGCTGCGCTACTTTAACCCGGTTGGCGCACATCCATCAGGCGATATGGGCGAAGATCCGCAAGGCATTCCTAACAACCTGATGCCGTACATTGCGCAGGTGGCCGTTGGTCGCCGTGATTCGCTGGCTATTTTTGGTAATGACTACCCAACACCTGACGGCACCGGCGTGCGCGATTATATCCATGTGATGGATCTGGCTGATGGTCACGTTGCCGCCATGCAAGAACTGGCAGGCAAACAAGGCGTGCATATTTATAACCTTGGCGCGGGCGTGGGCAGCAGCGTGCTGGATGTGGTTAACGCGTTCAGCAAAGCCTGTGGCAAACCTATTGCCTGGCATTTTGCGCCACGCCGCGACGGTGATTTACCCGCTTACTGGGCAGATGCCACCAAAGCAGATAAAGAGCTGAACTGGCGTGTCACCCGCACGCTCGACGAAATGGCAGAAGATACCTGGCGCTGGCAGTCCCGCCATCCGCAGGGCTATCCTGATTAAAGGAACCGTAATGACGCAATTTAACCCGGTGGATCATCCTCATCGCCGTTACAACCCGTTGACGGGACAGTGGATCCTCGTTTCACCGCATCGCGCTAAGCGCCCCTGGCAGGGGGCGCAGGAAACACCGGCGAAGCAAACGCTACCCGCCCATGATCCGGACTGTTTTCTCTGCCCGGGGAATACGCGAGTAACCGGTGATAAAAACCCGGATTACGCCAGCACTTACGTATTTACGAATGACTTTGCGGCGCTAATGACCGACACGCCAGACGCGCCGGAAAGCAGCGATCCGTTGATGCGCAGCCAGAGTGCGCGCGGCACCAGCCGGGTTATCTGTTTTTCGCCAGACCACAGTAAAACACTGCCAGAACTGAGCATCAGCGCGCTGGAAGATGTGGTATCAACCTGGCAACAGCAGACAGCAGAACTGGGCCAAACCTATCCCTGGGTGCAGGTTTTTGAAAACAAAGGCGCGGCGATGGGCTGCTCGAACCCGCATCCACACGGCCAGATCTGGGCAAACAGCTTCCTGCCTAACGAAGCGGAACGCGAAGATCGCCTGCAAAAAGCCTACCTGGACCAGTACCACTCTCCCATGCTGGTCGACTACGCGCAGCGTGAACAGCAAGACGGCAGCCGTACAGTGGTTGAGACAGAGCACTGGCTGGCAGTGGTCCCATACTGGGCCGCCTGGCCGTTTGAAACCTTGCTGTTGCCAAAAACCCACCTGCTGCGTATGACCGATTTAAACGCTGAACAGCGTCGCGATCTGGCGCTGGCGCTGAAAAAACTGACCAGTCGCTATGACAATCTGTTCCAGTGCTCTTTCCCTTACTCAATGGGTTGGCACGGGGCACCGTTTAATGGCGAAGAGAATCAACACTGGCAGTTGCATGCGCACTTTTACCCGCCGTTGTTGCGTTCTGCTACCGTGCGCAAATTTATGGTTGGCTACGAAATGTTGGCCGAAACCCAGCGCGATTTGACGGCTGAGCAAGCTGCCGAACGCCTGCGCGCCGTGAGTGATATCCATTTTCGCGAATCCGGAGAATAATAATGAGTCTGAAAGAGAACACCCAGGCCCTGTTTGCTGAGAAATTTGGCTACCCTGCCACCCATACCATTCAGGCACCAGGCCGCGTCAACTTGATCGGCGAGCATACCGACTATAACGACGGTTTCGTGCTGCCCTGCGCCATTGACTACCAGACCGTGATCAGCTGTGCGCCGCGTACCGATCGCCTCGTGCGGGTCATTGCCGCCGATTACGATAACCAAATCGATGAATTCTCTCTTGATGCGCCGATCGTCACCCACGACAGCCAGCAATGGTCAAATTATGTGCGCGGCGTGGTAAAACACCTGCAAAAACGTGACGCTAACGTTGGCGGCGCGGATCTCGTCATCAGCGGAAATGTGCCGCAGGGCGCGGGCTTAAGCTCTTCCGCCTCGCTGGAAGTGGCGGTCGGCACCGTTTTCCAGCAGTTGTACCATCTGCCGCTGGATGGCGCGCAAATCGCGCTGAACGGTCAGGAGGCGGAAAACCAGTTTGTTGGCTGTAACTGCGGCATTATGGATCAGCTGATCTCTGCGCTCGGCAAAAAAGGGAGCGCGCTGCTCATTGACTGCCGCTCGCTCGGGACCAAAGCGGTTTCGATGCCGGCAGGCGTGGCCATTGTGATCATCAACAGTAACTTCAAACGCACGCTGGTCGGCAGCGAATACAACACCCGCCGCCAGCAGTGTGAAACGGGCGCGCGCTTCTTCCAGCAAAAAGCGCTGCGGGATGTCAGCATCGATCAGTTTAATGCCGTTGCCCATGAGCTGGATCCGCTGGTGGCGAAACGCGTTCGTCATGTGCTGAGCGAAAATGCCCGTACCGTCGAAGCGGCAAGCGCGCTGGAGAAAGGCGATCTGCAGCGTATGGGTGTACTCATGGCCGAGTCCCATACTTCCATGCGGGATGATTTTGAAATCACCGTACCGCAAATCGATACGCTGGTAGAGATTGTTAAAGCCACTATCGGCGACCAGGGCGGCGTGCGCATGACCGGCGGCGGTTTCGGTGGTTGTGTGGTTGCCCTCGTACCCGAAGCGATGGTGCCTGCAGTTAAAGAGGCTGTCGCACGTCAGTACGAAGCAAAAACCGGCATCAAAGAAACCTTCTATGTGTGCAAACCTTCACAGGGAGCAGGACAGTGTTAAACGAATCGTCTGCCATAGCCCCGGACGGGCTGCCTTTTCGTCTCATCACGCTGCGCAACCGCGCAGGAATGGTGGTGACGTTAATGGACTGGGGTGCCACGCTGTTATCGGCGCGTATCCCGTTACAGGATGGGTCCGTGCGTGAAGCCTTACTCGGCTGCGCAACGCCGGAACACTATCTGCATCAAACCGCGTTTCTTGGCGCCTCGATTGGCCGTTATGCCAACCGTATCGCCGCCAGCCGTTTTGAACTGGCCGGGCAGACGTACACCCTGCTGCCAAGCCAGGGCGAAAACCAGTTACACGGCGGCCCGGAAGGTTTTGACAAACGCCGCTGGTTGATTGAACGGCAAAACGATAACGAAGTGGTATTCGTGCTGAACTCACCGGACGGCGACCAGGGGTTTCCCGGTAATGTGCATGCAAGAGCGCATTTCCGCCTCGGTGATGATAACCGCCTGGCCATTGAATACCGCGCCACAACCGACAAGCCCTGCCCGGTTAACCTGACCAACCATGCTTACTTTAATCTGGATGGCGAACAGTCGGATGTGCGTAACCATACCTTGCAATTGCTGGCTGATGCCTATTTGCCGGTGGACAGTATGGGCTTGCCCACCGACGGGTTGAAAGCAGTAGCCCGAACCAGTTTTGATTTCCGCACGCCAAAAACAGTGGCGCAGGATTTTCTGGCCGATGCCGATCAGCAGGCAGTAAAAGGCTATGATCACGCCTTCCTGTTGCAAGCCCGCGGTGACGTCAGCCAGCCTGCAGCGCACCTTTGGTCGGCAGATAAGCAACTGGAAATGGCAGTGTATACCAGTGCACCAGCACTGCAGTTTTATTCGGGGAACTATCTTGATGGTACGCCCGCCCGCGGCGGTGTGACCTACAGTGCCTGGCAGGGTCTGGCGCTGGAGAGTGAATTCCTGCCGGACAGCCCCAACCGCCCGGACTTCCCGCAGCCGGACTGCGTTTTACTCCCCGGCGACGTCTATGTCAGCCTGACGGAATATCACTTTATTCCGCACTGATCCCCCGCCCTCCTTCCGGAGGGCTTTTTTTCATCATCTTGCTGAAATAACCGTCAGTTACAGACAAAATCATAACCCCTGGTTCACAAGCACCTTACACTGCGCCACTATTTTCGCTATGGTTAAGGGTAATCGTTGCCGCAGGTCTCTGCCCGGCAATATAATGAGAATTGTTATCATTCAATCAGGCTTACAGGAGTAAGAGTATGGCTGTTACTAAGCTGGTTCTGGTTCGTCACGGCGAAAGCCAGTGGAACAACGAAAACCGTTTTACCGGTTGGTACGATGTTGATCTGTCCGAAAAAGGCGTAGGCGAAGCAAAAGCAGCAGGCAAACTGCTGAAAGAGGAAGGCTACTCCTTCGATTTTGCTTACACCTCTGTGCTGAAACGTGCCATCCACACGCTGTGGAACGTTCTGGATGAGCTGGATCAGGCATGGTTACCGGTTGAAAAAAGCTGGAAACTGAACGAACGTCATTACGGTGCGCTGCAGGGGCTGAACAAAGCCGAAACCGCAGAAAAATACGGTGATGAGCAGGTTAAGCAGTGGCGTCGCGGCTTTGCTGTTACGCCGCCGGCGCTGACCAAAGATGATGAGCGTTTTCCGGGCCACGATCCGCGTTATGCGAAACTGACCGAAGCCGAGTTGCCGCAGACCGAAAGCCTGGCGCTGACCATCGATCGCGTAATCCCTTACTGGAACGACACCATTCTGCCGCGTCTGAAAAGTGGTGAGCGCGTGATCATTGCCGCTCACGGTAACTCCCTGCGTGCGCTGGTGAAGTACCTCGACAACATGAGCGAAGAAGAAATCCTTGAACTGAACATCCCGACCGGCGTACCGCTGGTGTATGAGTTCGACGAAAACTTTAAACCGCTGAAACATTATTATCTGGGCAACGCGGATGAGATCGCCGCAAAAGCGGCTGCTGTCGCTAACCAGGGTAAAGCGAAGTAATAAAAAAGCCGGGCATAAAATGCCCGGCTTTTTGTTTCTGGCCCGTTAGCGCAGCGCATGTGGGCTTTCACCACAGACAACTGCACTCCCTGCCAGAATTTAACCGCGACGCGCTTTCACCGCATTGGCTAGCTGACGCAGAATGGCATCGGTATCTTCCCAGCCGATGCAGGCATCAGTAATACTTTTACCGTAAACCAGCGGTTCACCGCTTTCCAGACTCTGATTGCCCTCCACCAGATGACTTTCAATCATCACGCCGATGATGGCGTTTTCGCCGCTGGCAATTTGCTGGCAAACGTCAGACCCGACTTCCATTTGCTTTTTGAACTGCTTGCTGGAATTTGCGTGGCTGAAATCAATCATTACCTGCGCTTGCAGGCCTGCTTTGTTGAGCCCCGTTTTAACGTCAGCGACATGCCTCGCGCTGTAGTTCGGCTCTTTGCCGCCGCGCAGAATGATGTGGCAGTCCGTATTACCGGCAGTATTTACGATTGCCGAGTGGCCCCATTTCGTCACCGACAGGAAGCAGTGAGGTGCACTGGCAGCGTTAATGGCGTCAATCGCCACTTTGATAGTGCCATCGGTACCATTTTTAAACCCCACCGGGCATGAGAGACCGGAAGCCAGTTCACGGTGTACCTGCGACTCGGTGGTGCGAGCACCAATGGCTCCCCAACTCATCAAATCCGCCAGATATTGTGGGGTGATCATATCCAGAAACTCACCTGCTGCCGGCAGGCCCGAATCATTGATCTCCAGCAGCAGCTTACGCGCAATACGCAGGCCGTCGTTGATCTGGAAGCTATTATCCATGTGTGGATCGTTAATCAGCCCTTTCCAGCCAACAGTGGTACGCGGCTTTTCAAAATAGACGCGCATCACCACTTCCAGCTCGCCTTTTAACTCTTCTCGTAGCGACAGCAGGCGCGAGGCGTATTCCTTCGCCGCAGCAGGATCATGAATAGAGCACGGACCAATCACCACCAGCAGACGATCGTCATTACCGCGCAGGATGTTGTGAATCGCTTTGCGGGCATGAGAAACCGTGTTGGCAGCCGTTTCAGTGGCGGGAAATTTTTCAAGGAGCGCTACAGGGGGTAATAACTCATTGATCTCTTTAATACGTAAATCGTCATTCTGATAATTCATGATCTTTCCAGTGTCGCTGTACTTTTTGTAATGAATGCAATCCTTCCAATCTATCTCGTCAGCCAGGAAGTGTAAACGTGATTTTACACTTCGCACGGATAATTCCTGGAATGAGGCGGAACGCCGCCAGAAAGTAGCGAACAGAGAGAACACGACTACACTTTTTAACTGTAATAACTTTTATTTTGCACTTTGTTAATATTCCATGCTGCCGAAGCGGTTGATAATGGCATGTTTAACCACTGAGCGTGATAATTCGTTCGCGCTGCTTTTATCGGCTTTCTGCACGGTAAAAACGACCAGAACAGGAGCATCATGATGAAAATGAATAAATTAGCGACGCTTTTACTGACCACTTCCCTGACTTTCGCCGGCGGTGCTTTCGCCGCAACGTCCTCCACGTCCGATAGCAGCAACGGCGATGCAAACGCTGCGGCGTCTGCCGGCCAGGTTGCCCCGGATGCGAAACAGAATCTGGAGCCGAATAACGTTGATAACAGCAAAATCAACACTGGCGATCCGGCCACGAATAGCCATAAGTCGTCGCAACATATGACCAAAGATGAAGTCCACAAAAATTCAATGTGTAAAGATGGTCGCTGCCCTGACGAGAACAAAAAAGTGGAAACAGGTAATGGTAATAACACACATGTGAACACCAAAACCGACGGTACCACCCAGTAAGGTATAAAGCCTTAACAAGAGGGAGAGCTACGGCTCTCCTTACTTTTTTCTCACCATACGCTAAAAATCTGCAATGATGTAAGTCGCTCATAATTATGAAGAGGCACGATCCCGACAATGGCGCATTCACATTCACACGCCCCTGCTGACACTAACGCTCGCCGACTATTGCTGGCATTTAGTGTTACCGCTGTCTTTATGTTGATTGAGGTGGTGGGCGGCCTCCTCTCTGGTTCGCTGGCGCTGCTGGCAGATGCGGGCCATATGCTTACCGATGCCGCCGCCCTGCTGTTTGCCTTGTTGGCGGTTCATTTCGCCCGTCAACCGCCCAGCGCCCGGCGGACGTTTGGCTGGCTGCGGCTGACCACGCTGGCAGCCTTTGTGAATGCGCTCGCGTTAGTGCTTATTACTCTCTTGATTGTCTGGGAAGCTTTCCAGCGTTTTTACCATCCGCACCCCGTGGCCGGAGCAACCATGATGGTCATCGCCATCGCCGGGCTGCTGGCTAATGTGCTGGCGTTCTGGTTGTTGCATCGGGGGAGCGAGGAAAAGAACCTCAACGTGCGCGCGGCTGCCCTGCATGTACTGGGCGACCTGCTGGGATCGGTGGGAGCGATTGTCGCCGCGCTAATTATTATTTATACCAACTGGACGCCAGTTGACCCTATCTTGTCGGTGCTGGTTTCTGTGCTGGTGCTGCGCAGCGCGTGGCGACTTCTGAAAGAGAGCGTGAATGAGTTGTTGGAAGGCGCGCCTGGCTCGCTGGATATTGGCGCGCTAAAACGCCACTTGCGACGGGCTATTCCGGAAGTCCGCGACGTACATCATGTACATGTCTGGCTGGTCGGTGAGAAACCGTTGATGACGCTGCATGTGCAGGTGGTACCGCCGCGCGATCATGACAAGCTGCTCGGCGACATCCAGCATTTTCTTGTTCATCATTACGATATTGAACATGCGACGATACAGATGGAGTATCAGCCCTGTAGCGGGCCAGACTGCCATCTCAGCGAGGCGCAGCCTGACCCTCATCCTTCACACCATCATTGAGCTGAAAGCGCGTGAGAACCTCGCTCACGCGCGCTATTCATCCACATGCGGCTGCCGTTAAGTGCGATGAAAGTCAGCAGCATGTATTCAAGCGACATTGCCCAGACGCCCTGCAAGGCAAAAATCACCACGCTGATGATATTAATAACCACCCACAACAGCCAGTTTTCGACATATTTGCGGGTCATCAGGATCATCGCCACAATCGACAACACCATCATGCAGGCGTCCCAGAACGGGAACGCATCGGGTTGCAGATCCGGCATCGCCACATGCATACCCAGCGTTTGCATCACCGCGACAGCCACCCGTGTCAGGAATGCAAATACCGGATCGATAAAGAAGGTCATCAAACCAATCGCGACCACGCAAGTTGCCAGCAGGGTTAATGCTTTTGGCAATGATAGCCAGCGAATTTGTAGGACCGCTTCATTTTGTGAAGTTTGCCGCGACCAGGCGTACCAGCCGTACACATTGGCGGCAAAGAAAAACAGTTGCAGCAGCAGACTGGCGTAGAGCTGAATCTGAAAGAAGATGATAGCGAACAGAGTGACGTTCACCAATCCAAAAGCATAGTTGCTGATCTTTTCCAGACTCGCCAGCCAGATACAAAGCAAACCCGCCAGTGTGCCCGTGGCTTCAATCCATGAAAGATCGTACCCGCCGGCACCAATCGGAATGTGCACCAGAATGTTCTGTGTACTAAAAAAATCCATTCTTTCCCCAGAGCGTAATACTACGCAGTAATAAATTAAGCACGTAGTGTAGCTGCAAAATCGAGCATGCGGTTAAGCGGAAGTAATGCACCCTCGCGCAGTGCAGCATCGACGTGGATTTCGTGGGCCGCTCCGCCGTTTTCCAGCGCTTCGGCAATGGCTTGCAGGCCATTCATTGCCATCCACGGGCAGTGCGCGCAGCTGCGGCACGTGGCCCCTTCGCCGGCGGTTGGCGCTTCGAGTAACTCTTTTTCCGGCACCGCCTGCTGCATTTTATAGAAGATACCGCGATCGGTAGCGACAATAAGTTGCTTATGCGGCAGGCTTTTCGCCGCGTTGATCAATTGGCTGGTCGAGCCTACCGCATCGGCCAGATTAACCACCGACTGTGGAGACTCGGGATGTACGAGTGTTGCCGCGTCCGGGTACAACGCTTTCATCCGCATCAACGCCTGAGTTTTAAACTCGTCATGTACGATACATGCACCTTGCCAGCATAAAACATCGGCACCGGTTTGTTTTTGCACGTAGCTGCCGAGATGGCGGTCCGGCGCCCAGATAATTTTTTCGCCCTGGCTGTCGAGGTGCTCAATTAACTCAACGGCAATGCTGGAAGTCACCACCCAGTCGGCACGTGCCTTCACGGCTGCGGAGGTATTGGCATAAACCACAACAGTACGATCGGGGTGCGCATCGCAGAAGGCGTTAAACTCATCGATCGGACAACCCAGATCCAGTGAGCACTCGGCATTCAGCGTGGGCATCAGGATGGTTTTTTCCGGGCTGAGGATTTTGGCAGTTTCCCCCATAAAACGCACACCGGCGACCAGCAGCGTTGAAGCGGCATGTCTCGCACCGAAGCGCGCCATCTCCAGTGAATCGGAAATACATCCACCGGTCTCTTCTGCCAGTTGCTGAATTTCCGGATCGGTATAGTAATGGGCCACCATCACGGCATTACGCGCTTTCAGTAAGCTTTTGATTTTCTCGCGGTAGAACTGCTTCTCATCCTGACGTAGCGGCGCGGGTTTTGGCGGAAAGGGATATATTGCGGTTTCGGGATCGAACATTACGCTCATCATGCTTACTCGTTTTGCTTGCTTAACTTAATAACCATAACAACGGTTAAGAATGCCAGTATTACGCCGACAACGTTTCATATACTAAACAAGATAGCCGATTGCATAAAAATTGTCGTGGGAAATTTTTGTAGGTGTGGGTAGTGGTCAGCGCGTTGTACGGGGAGGAAGACTCGTTTGCCGTTGCGCCTGTCGTTCTGAAGGCAGAGCTGAGAGCAAAAAGCACCGCCAGCGTCATTTTTTATGCAAAAAGGTAACACGATGGTTCGCTTCACTCGCCCTTCGATCCGAACCTGCTGCAGGTACATTCGTCTCATCCTGAGACTCTCCCTCCGGGCCAACGCTTCGCGTTGTTCAAAATTGTTCCCGACAATTTTGTCGAATCTTTAGCATGCTCAGATAGCAAAAAAGCGCCTTTAGGGCGCTTTTTTACATTGGTGGGTCGTGCAGGATTCGAACCTGCGACCAATTGATTAAAAGTCAACTGCTCTACCAACTGAGCTAACGACCCTTTCGGGATTGCCTTCGAAGTTGACCATCACCAGACAAAGTGGTGGGTCGTGCAGGATTCGAACCTGCGACCAATTGATTAAAAGTCAACTGCTCTACCAACTGAGCTAACGACCCATACGGGTAGTAACTTCGAAGAAAATTCTTTTCAGAACTGCAAAATGGTGGTTCGTGCAGGATGACTCGGCTTTGCGACGCCCTTCGGGCCGTTGCTGCGCAACGTTATCCTTCACGTTTAACATCTCCACCCGGATGTTAAAGTGGTGGGTCGTGCAGGATTCGAACCTGCGACCAATTGATTAAAAGTCAACTGCTCTACCAACTGAGCTAACGACCCGAGTGGTGGGTGATGACGGGATCGAACCGCCGACCCCCTCCTTGTAAGGGAGGTGCTCTCCCAGCTGAGCTAATCACCCGATACTACGCTGGATATAACTTTGTGGTGGGTCGTGCAGGATGACTCGGCTTTGCCTCGCCCTTCGGGCCGTTGCTGTGCAACGTTATCCTTCACGTTTAACATCTCCACACGGATGTTAAAGTGGTGGGTCGTGCAGGATTCGAACCTGCGACCAATTGATTAAAAGTCAACTGCTCTACCAACTGAGCTAACGACCCACTTTTGCGTTGCTTCCGGTTTATGCGATAACCCGTGGCAACGGCGGCATATATTACTGATTTAAGAATTCAGCGCAACAACAATTTCGACGCAAATCACTTAACTGCTTATGATTCATGCGACAAGACCAGAAAAAACGCGATTTCTGGTCATGCGCTATGCATTACATCGAACCAAGGCGTTTTTGTGCTTGTTTCGCGCCATCGGTGCCAGGGTATTTACTGACCACCTGCTGGTAGACCGCTTTCGCTTTTGCACTGTCCCCTTTGTCCTGCATAATCACACCGACTTTGTACATCGCGTCCGGTGCTTTAGGCGACTTCGGGTAATTCTTCACCACGGAGGCAAAGTAATAGGCAGCGTCGTCTTTTTTGCCCTTGTTATAATTCAACTGACCGAGCCAGTAATTGGCATTCGGAATATAGGTTGAATCCGGGTACTTTTTGACGAAGTTCTGGAAAGCCGCGATGGCATCGTCCTGACGAGATTTATCCTGCACCAGCGCAATCGCAGCGTTGTAATCGGTATTCGCATCGCCGCTCTGTACCGGCGCGCCAGAAGTGGCCGCACCTGTATTTGCCGCGCCGTTATCCGCCGCTGGAGCCTGAGCCGCTCCCTGATCGCCCGAGGTTTGCTGTGCCTGACCTGCAGCTGCCCCGCTTCCCAGACTGTCGATTTGCAACAGAATTTGCTTCTGGCGTTCAACCACCTGATTCAACTGATACTGATTTTCCTGGATTTGCCCACGAAGCGTATCAATATCGGCCTGATTATCAGAAAGTTGTTGCTGAAGTTGGGTTAAAAGCTGGCTGTGAGCATTGGAAATACGCTCAAGTTGAGTGACACGGTCTTCGACCGAGCCTGAGCCGACACTACTGATTGGCGCCTGAGCATTAGCGGCCCAGGGGGCCGCTATGCCAACCAGTAACGACAGACTCAACAGATGATGTCTGAAGTTACTGCTCATGCAATTCTCTTAGTAAACCAGTACGGCGCGACGGTTTTTAGCGTAAGCCGCTTCGTCGTGACCCAGTACTGCAGGTTTTTCTTTACCGTAAGAAACGATGGAGATCTGGTCAGCGGAAACGCCTTTACCCTGCAGGTACATTTTAACGGCGTTAGCACGACGTTCGCCCAGGGAGATGTTGTATTCCGGGGTACCACGTTCGTCAGCGTGACCTTCTACGGTGACTTTGTAGGACGGGTTGCTACGCAGGAAATTTGCGTGAGCATCCAGCATCGCTGCGAAGTCAGAACGGATGTCATACTTGTCCAGGTCGAAGTAAACAATGTTGTTCTGCTGCAGCTGTTGCATCTGCAGACGCGCTTGTTCTTCGGAAGACATGTTGCCATTACCGTTCATGCCAGTGCCAGCACCCATCATGCCTTCGCCGCTCTGGTCGCTAGTGTTGTTCTTGTGAGAAGAACATGCAGCGATTGCCATAACAGGCAGAGCCAGCATCAGGCCTTTCAGCACTTTATTCAGTTGCATTTCTTTGATTCCTTTTATAAACATCTATTTATTATCACAGATACGGAGACCAGGCAGGGAATTTAACCTGTCCATCAGTCGCCGGAAGACGCGCTTTGAAACGCCCATCTGTAGAAACCAGATTAAGCACGGATCCCATCCCCTGAGAAGAGCTGTAGATTACCATTGTGCCGTTAGGTGCCAGACTTGGCGTTTCGTCCAGGAACGTTGACGACAGAACTTGTACGCCACCCGCTGCCAGATCTTGTTTAGCAATGTGCTGCTGACCACCGTCAGAGCTTACCATCACCATAAATTTACCGTCGCTGCTCACATCCGCGTCCTGGTTTTGAGAACCCTGCCAGGAGATACGCTGTGCCGCACCGCCGTTAACGCTAACTTTATACACTTGCGGACGCCCTGCCTGGTCAGAAGTGAAGGCCAGGTTTTGGCTATCCGGGAACCAGGTCGGTTCGGTGTTGTTGCTGCGACCGTCCGTCACTTGACGGATCTGACCTGAGCCAATATCCATAACATAGATATTCAGACTGCCGGTTTTTGACAGTGCAAAGGCCAGTTTAGACCCGTCCGGAGAGAACGCCGGCGCACCGTTGTGACGCGGGAAAGACGCCACCTGGCGGATGCTGGCATTCGCCAGAGTCTGAATAACCAGCGCGGAACGACCGCTCTCGAAGGTCACGTATGCCAGTTTGGAACCGTCCGGAGACCAGGCCGGGGACATCAGCGGCTGCGGAGATTTGTGCACCAGGAACTGGTTATAACCGTCGTAATCGGAAACGCGGAGTTCGTAAGGGAACTGGCTGTTTGCCGTTTGTACAACGTAAGCAATACGGGTACGGAACGCGCCTTTAATACCGGTCAGTTTTTCAAACACTTCATCACTGGCAGCATGGGCAGCATAACGCAACCACTGTTTGTTCACCTTAAACGAGTTTTGCGCCAGCACGGTACCCGGCGCACCGCCAGTATCCACCAACTGATACGCCACGTTGTAGCTGCCATCAGGATTCGGGGTGATCTGACCGACAATTACCGCGTCAATACCCAGCGCGGACCAGGCCGCTGGCTGTACTTCTTGCGCGCTGCCCGGCTGCTGCGGCAGACGGGAACGATCGAGTGGATTGAATTTGCCGCTGTTGCGCAGATCTGCTGCAACGATGCCGCCTGCGTCTTCAGGTGCAGCGCCAGGCCCTGCCCACTGGAACGGCACAACGCCAATCGGGCGTGCCGAGTCCACCCCCTGGGTGATCTCGATACGTACTTCTGCGTGCAGCACTGCTGCCCACAGCATCAGAAAACCAAATGCAACACGTAATGCCTGCTTCATCATATCTCCCTTATCCGGGCGGAAAACCCGCGATAATTTAGCAGAATTTTAACAAACTCAATAAGACAAAACTACCCGCGTCAGGACGCCCTTAGCACCTTTTCCCCCGCAAGTAGCGAGGGTAAGTGTACCTTAAGGTTTGAAGTCCAGCGGCGCATTTTTGAACACTTCATATACAGCCTGACTTGGCGGCTTCGGCATTTTTGCCTGTTTCGCTGCAGCGAGCGCAGCCTGGCAAAGCGCCGGATCGCCACCTTCCGACTGAATATCTAACAACATGCCGTCTGGCGCCAGTTTGACACGTAACGTACAGGTTTTTCCTGCATATGAAGAAGCATCATAGAAACGACTTTCGATTGCCGCTTTAATCTGCCCTGCGTAGTTACTGATGTCTGCACCTGAAGCGCCATTATTCTTAGTGTTACCAGAACCTGCGGGCGAAGCGTGGTTTCCTTTCGATCCACCACCCGTTTTCGGCGCATTCTTACCGGAGCTCAGGTCACCAAACAAGTCGTCAACGCCTTCGGCTGCTGCGGCTTTTTCTGCGGCAGCTTTCTTGGCTGCGGCAGCTTTGTCCGCTGCGGCTTTCTTATCGGCTGCGGCTTTTTCTGCCGCGGCCGCTTTTTTCTCTTCTGCGGCTTTTTCAGCGGCGGCGGCTTTCGCTGCGGCAGCCTTTTCTGCAGCAGCTGCTTTTTCAGCTGCTGCTTTCTCGGCGGCGGCTTGTTTTGCCGCTTCGGCCTGGGCTTTCTTCTCAGCATCAGCCTGGGCTTTTTTCGCCGCTTCAGCCTCAGCTTTTTTCTTCGCGTCGGCAGCGGCTTTTGCGGCTTCAGCTTCGGCTTTCTTCTGCGCATCCGCAGCCGCTTTAGCTGCATCGGCTTCCGCTTTCTTCGCCGCATCTGCAGCGGCTTTTGCCTGTGCTTCCGCTTTAGCTTTTGCATCGGCAGCCGCTTTCGCAGCCGCTTCTTCCGCCTGCTTCTGCTGCTGTTGCGCCTGTTTTGCCGCTTCTTCTGCTTTTTTCTGCTGTTCGGCTTGCTCGCGTGCGGCTTCCTGCGCCTGCAGACGTTCTTTTTCCAGCTGTTTCAGACGCTCTTGCTCAGCGGCCTGCTTTTCACGCAGCTCTTCCGCCTGCTGTTGCGCCTGTTTTTCACGCTGTTCTTTTGCTCGCTGCGCGCTAGCTTGTTGCTGCTGCTGGCGATTGTAGTTATCCACCACTGCGCCCGGATCGACCATTACCGCGTCAATCGATGAGCCACCGCCGCCACCCGCAGATGCATCAATATGCTCATCGAACGAACTCCAAATCAGCAGCGCCACCAGAATCACATGTAGCACGGCAGAAATGATTATCGCTCGCTTGAGCTTGTCGTTTTGTACGGTTGCCTTTGACACTCTCGGTTCCCAAAAACTGTCCGCCTGTTAGGCCGGTGATCAGATAGGCTGCGTCATCAAGCCAACAGATTTCACACCCGCGCTATGTAACAGGTTCAGCGCTTTAATGATTTCATCGTACGGCACATCTTTTGCGCCGCCGATTAAGAACACGGTCTTCGGATTGGATTGCAGGCGACGTTGCGCCTCGGCAATCACCTGCTCCGGCGGTAGCTGATCCATACGATCTTTTTCCACCACCACGCTGTATTGTCCGACACCGGAAACCTCAATAATGACCGGAGGATCGTCGTTGGTACTGACGGTCTGCGATTGTGTCGCATCCGGCAGATCGACCTCAACGCTTTGCGTAATGATCGGTGCCGTCGCCATAAAGATCAGCAGCAGCACCAGCAACACGTCCAGCAACGGTACAATGTTGATTTCGGACTTCAGGGCACGACTGCCCCGTCCACGCGATCTGGCCATGGCTTACTCCTTGTTGCTCTCGCTGCTGGCGAATGCCTGGCGATGCAGAATAGCCGTGAACTCTTCCATAAAGTTGTCGTAATTCAGTTCCAGTTTGTTCACGCGCTGGTTCAGGCGGTTGTACGCCATCACCGCCGGAATCGCAGCGAACAGACCGATAGCCGTCGCGATCAGTGCTTCCGCAATACCTGGCGCAACCATCTGCAAGGTGGCCTGCTTCACCGCACCCAATGCAATAAAGGCGTGCATGATCCCCCAGACCGTACCGAACAGACCAATATAAGGACTGATGGAACCAACGGTACCGAGGAAAGGAATGTGGTTTTCCAGGCTTTCCAGCTCGCGGTTCATCGAAATGCGCATCGCACGTGATGCACCTTCGACAATCGCTTCTGGCGCGTGGCTGTTGGCGCGGTGCAAACGGGCAAACTCTTTGAACCCGCTATAAAAGATTTGTTCCGAACCGCTCAGATTGTCACGGCGCCCCTGGCTTTCCTGATACAGACGAGACAGTTCAATACCGGACCAGAACTTATCTTCGAAGGCTTCTGCTTCGCGTCCTGCTGCGTTAAGGATGCGCGTTCTCTGGATAATGATGGCCCAGGATGCGATTGAAAAACCAATCAAAATCAACATGATAAGTTTAACCAGAAGGCTTGCCTTCAGGAACAAATCAAGGATATTCATGTCAGTCACTGCTTAAACTCCGCGACAATAGACTTGGGAAGCGCACGAGGCTTCATTAAGAGTGGATCAACACAGACAATCAGTACTTCAGCTTCGTTCAGCACTTTGTTCTCTGCGTTGACGATCCGCTGCGTAAAAACCATAGAGGTTCCGCGCATTGATGTAACTTCCGTTTGGACTTCGAGCATGTCGTCGAGTCTGGCGGGTGCAAAATACTCCAGCGTCATTTTGCGTACCACGAAGGCGACACGCTCAGCCAGCAGAGCCTGTTGGCTAAAGTGATGGTGGCGCAGCATCTCTGTGCGGGCTCTTTCATAAAAAGCAACGTAGCTGGCGTGGTAAACCATGCCACCGGCGTCGGTATCTTCGTAGTAGACCCGAACCGGCCATCGAAACAGCGTTGTATTCACTTTACATCCCGGTAATGCAAAAAAAGTTAGAGCTTTTAAACTTCGCTACTATACGCGCGGGCAAGGTGCTTTGGAATGGGTTCAAGTAAACGGAGAGTAAAAATTTATGGGCTTTTGCAAGCCCATGAGGATAGCGGATATTTCTTATTCAAAAGAAGAAAAAAATAAGACCAGCAAGCAGAACCAGATCTGCCACCAGCGGACAGAAAATCCCCTGCCAGTGAAGCGCACGCGGGCGAAAACCCACGCCGTGGATTACGCCGGCACACACGGCCCAAATCAGCAGCAGACCATGCCAGATTTCCAGCTCACTGGTTTTGGCAGCAAAACGGGACGGATCCCAGAAAACGCAGCCAGCCAGCAGTAATGCCATTACTAAGGAAAGGGCCCTTAACGGGCCCCTGTCCATTACCGCATACAGTTTTGCGATAATGTTATCCATCAGTGTTCTTCTTTTCCGGCTTTGGTCGCTTCAACGTGCTCCAGCGCCAGCGCGGTGATCACTCCAAAAGCACAGGCAAGAAGCGTTCCTAAAATCCATGCGAAATACCACATATTCTGCTCCTTACTTAGTACATAGAGTGGGTATTGCTTTCAATGTGTTCTTTGGTAATGCGTCCGAACATTTTCCAGTAACACCAGGTGGTGTAGAGCAAAATGATCGGGACAAAGACCAGCGCCACATAGGTCATCAGGTTCAGGGTCAGTTGTGTCGATGTCGCATCCCACATGGTCAGGCTCGCTTTCATCATTGTGCTGGAAGGCATAATGAACGGGAACATCGCGATACCTGCGGTGAGGATGATGCACGCCAGCGTCAGTGAAGAGAAGATAAACGCCCATGCGGCTTTATCCAGACGCGCGGTCAGCACAGTCAACAGCGGCAGCACAACGCCCAGTGCCGGAACCAGCCACAGTACTGGCGTGTTATTAAAGTTGGTCAACCACGCGCCAGCTTGTAGTGCCACTTCTTTATGCAGCGGATTGGAAGCAGCATGGTGATCCATAACAGAGGTCACGACATAACCATCAATGCCGTAAACAACCCATAAACCCGCCAGTGCGAAGCAAACCAGGGTGACCAGCGCAGCAATTTGCGAAGTGGCACGAGCACGCAGATGCAGTTCACCCACGGTGCGCATTTGCAGATAGGTCGCGCCTTGCGTCAGGATCATACCAACGCTCACCACCCCTGCCAGCAGGCCAAACGGGTTCAGTAGCTGGAAGAAGTTACCGGTGTAGAACAGACGCATGTCATTATCGAGGTGGAACGGTACACCCTGCAACAGGTTACCGAATGCCACACCAATGACCAGCGGCGGCACAAAGCTACCGATAAAAATGCCCCAGTCCCACATGCCGCGCCAGCGGTTGTCTTCAATCTTCGAACGGTAATCAAAACCGACCGGACGGAAGAACAGTGACGCCAGTACGAGGATCATCGCCACGTAGAAGCCGGAGAAAGCAGCGGCATACACCATCGGCCAGGCAGCAAACAGCGCGCCGCCCGCCGTGATCAGCCACACCTGGTTACCGTCCCAGTGCGGCGCGATGGAGTTGATCATCACGCGGCGTTCAGTGTCGCTACGTCCCAGAACGCGAGTCAACATCCCCACGCCCATGTCGAAGCCGTCGGTGACCGCAAAACCAATCAGCAGAATGCCAACCAGCAGCCACCAGATAAAACGTAATACTTCATAATCGATCATTTGACGACTCCTGTCTTAGCGTGCCGGCTGAGAAGCCACGGTGGACTGCTCGTAGTGATAGCGACCTGTTTTCAGACTGCTCGGCCCAAGGCGAGCGAATTTGAACATCAGGAACACTTCCGCCACCATAAACAGCGTATAGAGGCCGCAAATCAGAATCATTGAGAACAGCAGATCGCCAACGGTTAACGACGAGTTAGCGACAGCGGTTGGCAGGACTTCACCAATCGCCCACGGCTGACGGCCATATTCCGCGACAAACCAGCCTGCTTCGATGGCGATCCACGGCAGCGGGATACCGTACAGAGCAGCACGCAGCAGCCATTTTTTCTCACCAATGCGGTTACGAATGACGGTCCAGAACGAGATACCGATAATCAGCAGCATCAGCACACCGCACGCCACCATCAGACGGAAGGCGAAGTACAACGGCGCAACACGTGGAATGGAGTCCTTAGTTGCCTGCTGGATCTGCGCATCGGTCGCATCGGTCACGTTCGGGGTATAGCGTTTCAACAACAGCCCGTAACCGAGGTCTTTCTTCACGTTATTAAACTGGTCGCGAACAGACTGATCGGTAGAACCCGCACGCAGCTGCTCCAGCAACTGGTACGCTTTCATACCGTTACGGATACGTTCTTCGTGCTGTACCATCAGATCTTTCAGACCGATAACCGGCGTATCGACCGAACGGGTAGCAATGATGCCCAGTGCGAAGGGGATCTGGATAGCGAATTTGTTTTCTTGCTTGTCCTGGTCAGGAATACCAAACAGCGTAAAGGCTGCCGGCGCTGGCTGGGTTTCCCATTCAGCTTCGATAGCGGCCAGTTTGGTTTTCTGCACGTCGCCCATTTCATAACCGGATTCATCACCCAGTACGATAACGGACAGTACCGCTGCCATGCCGAAGCTGGCTGCGATAGCAAAGGAGCGTTTTGCAAATGCGATGTCGCGACCGCGCAGCAAGTAGTAGGAGCTGATGCCAAGGATGAAGATGGCGCCACAAGTGTAACCGGATGCCACAGTGTGAACGAATTTCACCTGAGCGACCGGGTTCAGCACCAGTTCAGCGAAGCTGACCATTTCCATACGCATGGTTTCAAAATTGAAATCAGAGGCGATTGGGTTCTGCATCCAGCCGTTAGCCACCAGGATCCACAGCGCGGACAGGTTGGAGCCCAGTGCGACCAGCCATGTCACTGCCATGTGCTGTACTTTGCCCAGACGATCCCATCCGAAGAAGAACAGACCTACGAAGGTGGATTCGAGGAAGAAGGCCATTAAGCCTTCAATGGCCAGCGGCGCACCGAAGATATCCCCAACATAGTGGGAATAGTAAGACCAGTTTGTCCCGAACTGGAACTCCATAGTCAGGCCGGTTGCCACGCCCAGTGCAAAGTTGATACCAAACAACTTGCCCCAGAACTTGGTCATATCTTTATAAATCTGTTTGCCGGAGAGAACGTATACCGTTTCCATAATGGCCAGCAGGAACGCCATACCGAGCGTCAGTGGCACAAAAAGGAAGTGGTACATCGCGGTCAAGGCAAACTGTAAGCGCGACAGTTCGACTATATCTAACATCATGACTCCTTGCTCATCGCATGAAGACTCCGAGAGTAAACCCCATGAAAAGGTTCACACGCATGCCCCAATACAAATTAGCTGCACTTTTTTAATCACCGCCTATTCGCTACGGACGGTGAATCAAAAAGTTACAACCAGGTTAAGAAAAAACTCTAATTGATCTCTCGAGTATATTACTCCGCAAAACCCTTACAATAAAAAGGTTTTTATTGGGTTTGTTTTACGTTTTTCGACAGTGATCAATTTATACCGAATTTACCACTTTTTAGCCAATTTGATCGGCGACAATTTAACGATTTTTGGTGCTTTTTCCAAGCTTTTAAATATTGATTTAAATCAATATTATTCACCATTGTTAATTTTGTATACACGGTGAATTCTTAGTAAAAACCATGTTAATGGGATGTTCATTTTAACGTCATTAGCGGTTATCAATCGGCAGGTAAAGATAAATATTAACGAGGTTATTTAACGTTTGCAGGCGAAGTAAAAATTGCCGCAGTAAAAACACGCCAGAACACACAAAATTAATTTACTTCATGGCTTCGATATATTTCACAATTAATTCACCTTTTTAATTAACACACTTAACACCGACCGGTGATTATTGGATAATTACCCCTTCTGCTCTTTTACATTACATCACGGCGGCTGCTCTTCCATGCCAGGTTGAAGACCTGATAACGTAGCTTTTCCTCTAACCCCACTCATTCACTGAGGGCAGCCTATGTCATCACGAATTACCTTCCAGAAACAGCCCTGCCCCGTTGCACGCTCTGTTGATGTGCTTGGCGATCGCTGGGCATTACTCATTGTGCGTGATGCACAAGCAGGTGTAAGGCGTTTTAGTGATTTTCAGCGTGAGCTGGGCGTGGCGCGCAATATTCTCACCGATCGGCTTCGCACGTTGGTGGATATTGGGATTTTCATCACGCAACCTGCAACCGATGGTATGCCGTTCCAGGAGTATGTTCTGACTGAGAAAGGGGAATCGCTTTACCCGGCGATGATCCCGCGCGGCACAGAGGGTAGCGTGCGTAAACTCGGGCCATAAAAAAGGCCGCTACGGGAGCGGCCAACCATGTCGAAATCGTGCCTCTGCAGACGAAGCGTGTGCGTTAATGCTTCCGCACTCTGCCGTATGCAGAGGGATACGCTCCCCTTTTTGAGGAGCAATGAGGTTTTATTTAATGACAGCTTTCAGTGCTTCGCCGATATCGGCCAGGCTACGCACAGTTTTGACACCCGCCGCTTCCAGCGCAGCAAATTTTTCATCTGCTGTGCCTTTACCACCGGCAATAATGGCGCCCGCGTGGCCCATACGTTTGCCTTTCGGCGCAGTCACACCGGCAATGTAGCCGACAACCGGTTTGGTCACGTGATCTTTAATGTACGCAGCCGCTTCTTCTTCTGCGCTACCGCCAATTTCACCAATCATTACGATGGCTTCAGTCTGCGGATCTTCCTGGAACAGTTTCAGGATATCAATAAAGTTGGAGCCCGGAATGGGGTCGCCGCCAATACCCACGCAGGTAGACTGACCGAAACCATAATCGGTGGTCTGTTTTACTGCTTCATAGGTCAGAGTACCGGAACGGGAAACAATGCCGACTTTACCTGGCTGGTGAATGTGACCCGGCATGATGCCGATTTTGCATTCACCCGGAGTGATAACACCCGGGCAGTTCGGGCCAATCATGCGCACGCCAGCTTCATCCAGCTTCACTTTCACTGTCAGCATATCCAGCGTCGGGATACCTTCAGTAATGGTGATAATCAGCTTGATGCCGGCATCAATCGCTTCGAGGATGGAGTCTTTACAGAACGGGGCCGGAACATAAATAACCGTCGCCGTCGCACCGGTCGCTTCTACCGCCTCGCGCACGGTGTTAAACACTGGCAGACCAAGATGCGTGGTGCCGCCTTTGCCTGGCGTCACACCGCCAACCATCTGCGTACCGTAGGCAATCGCCTGCTCGGAGTGGAAAGTGCCCTGGCTACCGGTGAAACCCTGGCAGATAACTTTGGTGTTCTTATCAATCAAAACAGACATTATTTCCCCTCCACTGCGGCAACAACCTGCTGTGCTGCATCCGTCAGACTTTTCGCTGCGATAATATTCAGGCCGCTGTCCGCCAGGCGTTTTGCCCCGAGCTCCGCGTTGTTACCTTCCAGACGCACCACCACTGGTACGTTAACACCCACTTCTTCGACCGCGCCGATAATACCGTCGGCAATGAGGTCGCAGCGCACGATGCCGCCGAAGATGTTAACCAGAACGGCTTTCACGTTCTCATCGGACAGGATGATTTTAAACGCTTCGGTCACACGCTCTTTCGTTGCACCGCCGCCCACGTCGAGGAAGTTCGCCGGTTCGCCGCCGTGCAGCTTAACAATATCCATGGTGCCCATTGCCAGGCCTGCGCCATTCACCATGCAGCCGATGTTGCCATCCAGTGCGACATAGTTCAGTTCCCAGTGTGCAGCCTGCGCTTCACGCGGATCTTCCTGCGACTGGTCGCGCATTTCACGGAGTTCCGGCTGGCGGAACAGCGCATTGCCATCGGCACCCAGTTTGCCATCGAGGCAAATCAGGTCGCCCTGTTTAGTGATAACCAGCGGGTTGATTTCAATCAGTGCCAGGTCGCGCTCAAGGAAAATGGTCGCCAGCCCCATAAAAATTTTGGTGAACTGCTGAACCTGCTTGCCTTCCAGACCGAGTTTGAAAGCCAGATCGCGGCCCTGGTACGGCATCGGGCCCGCCAGCGGATCGATAGCCGTTTTGTGAATCAGGTGCGGCGTCTCTTCCGCCACTTTTTCGATTTCCACGCCGCCTTCAGTGGACGCCATGAACACCACACGACGCGAGCTACGGTCTACCACCGCGCCCAGATACAGCTCTTTATCGATATCCGTTGCCGCTTCAACCAGGATCTGGTTTACCGGCTGACCATTGGCGTCTGTTTGGTAGGTCACCAGACGTTTGCCAAGCCAGTTTTCCGCAAATGCGCGAATATCTTCTTTGCTGTTGACGACTTTTACGCCGCCCGCTTTACCGCGACCACCGGCATGGACCTGGCATTTTACGACCCACGGGCCTGCGCCAATTTTCGATGCCGCTTCTTCTGCTTCACGCGGGGTAGTACAGGCGTAACCAACCGGAGTCGGCAGACCTGACCGGGCAAAAAGTTGTTTCGCCTGATACTCGTGTAAGTTCATGTGTTCTATCCATCCTTCATTTAATTTGTCACGCCGGATGACGGCTTACAAAGCAGGTGTTCGTTATTAACCCGGCAGCGTAGCGCTGCCGGGCAAAGGACACTACACGTCCAGCAGCAGACGTGTCGGATCTTCCAGCAGCTCTTTAATGGCCACCAGGAAACCAACAGACTCGCGGCCATCGATCAGACGATGGTCGTAAGAGAGCGCCAGGTACATCATCGGCAGGATTTCAACTTTGCCGTCAACCGCCATCGGACGATCTTTGATGGCATGCATACCCAGGATCGCGCTCTGCGGCGGGTTGATGATGGGGGTAGACATCAGGGAGCCAAACACGCCGCCGTTCGTGATGGTAAAATTACCACCGGTCAAATCTTCAACGGTCAGTTTGCCATCGCGGCCTTTAACAGCCAGCTCTTTGATTTTCTTCTCAATGTCGGCCATGCCCAGCGTATCAACATCACGCAGAACCGGCGTGACCAGACCACGCGGTGTGGAGACAGCCATACTGACATCGAAGTAGTTGTGATAAACAACATCATCACCGTCAATAGACGCATTCACTTCCGGGTAGCGTTTCAGCGCTTCGACGACAGCTTTTACATAGAACGACATAAAGCCCAGACGGATACCGTGGCGTTTTTCGAACGCATCACCGTACTGCTTACGCAGATCCATAATTGGCTTCATGTTGACTTCGTTAAAGGTGGTCAGCATTGCGGTGGAATTTTTTGCTTCCAGCAGACGCTCAGCCACACGTTTACGCAGACGGGTCATCGGTACGCGTTTTTCGGTACGGCCAGCCAGTTGCGGCGCCGGGCTGCTTGCAGGAGCGGCAGCCGGTTTGCTCTCTTCTTTCGCAGCGGGGGCTTTCGCCAGATGTTTTTCAACATCTTCACGCGTGATGCGACCACCCACACCGGAGCCTTTAATGGCGCTGGCGTCGAGGTTGTGTTCGGCCAGCAGGCGACGGATCGCCGGGCTGAGCGCATCATTGCTTTGCTCTTCCAGCGACGCCTGCTGGCGCTGCGCCGGGGTAGACTCTTTCGCGTCCGACTTGGCGCTGCTCTCTTTGCCAGCACTGTTGCCTTCACGCAGACGACCCAGGATCTGACGAGAAGTCACGGTAGTGCCTTCATCTTCCAGCACCGCATCCAGAATGCCGTCCGCTGCCGCCGGTACTTCCAGTACCACTTTGTCAGTCTCGATTTCCACCAGTACTTCATCGCGTTGGACGCTATCGCCCGGTTTTTTGTGCCAGGTTGCAACAGTCGCGTCGGCAACGGACTCAGGCAGGTCGGGAACAAGAATATCTACGCTACTCATTATTTATCCTTTATTTAATCGACGTTCAGCGCGTCATTAACCAGATCTTGTTGCTGTTTCTGGTGAACGGACAGATATCCCACCGCCGGGGAGGCGGAGGCCGGGCGACCTGCATAACGCAGAGCAGCCCCAAACGGAATCACTTCACGGAAATGATGCTGGCTGCAGTACCAGGCGCCCTGGTTAAGCGGCTCTTCCTGGCACCAGACAAAATCATGCACGTGAGCATAAGGTTTCAGCGCTTCCTGCACAGACTGGTGCGGGAACGGGTACAGCTGTTCGATACGGACGATGGCGACATCCTTCTGGTCGTTTTTACGACGCTGTTCGAGCAGGTCATAATAAACCTTACCAGAACAAAGGATAACGCGTTTCACGCCTTGTGGATCGAGATCGTCCACTTCGCCAATCGCCGGCATAAAGGTGCCATTCGCCAGTTCATCCAGCGTAGAAACCGCCTGCGGATGGCGCAGCAGCGATTTCGGTGACATCACAATCAGCGGACGGCGCATACCGCGCAGCGCCTGGCGGCGCAGCATGTGGTAAACCTGCGCCGGGGTCGACGGCACGCAAACCTGCATGTTCTGCTCTGCGCACAGCTGCAAATAACGCTCCAGACGGGCGGAGGAGTGCTCCGGGCCCTGTCCTTCATAACCGTGCGGCAGCAGCATCACCAGACCACACATACGGCCCCATTTCTGCTCGCCGGAGCTAATGAACTGGTCAATAACCACTTGCGCGCCGTTGGCGAAGTCACCGAACTGGGCTTCCCAAATAGTCAGGGTACGCGGTTCCGCTGTGGCATAGCCGTATTCGAATGCCAGCACGGCTTCTTCAGAAAGCACGGAATCCCAGACGCGGAACTGTCCCTGGCCATTATGGACATGGCTCAACGGAATATAGGTAGAACCGTTGCTCTGGTTATGCACCACCGCATGGCGGTGGAAGAACGTACCGCGGCCAGAGTCTTCACCGGAAATACGAATCGGAATGCCTTCATCCACCAGGGTGGCGTAAGCCAGCGTCTCTGCTCCACCCCAGTCGAACAGTTTTTCACCTGTCGCCATTAACTGGCGATCGCCGTAGATTTTCGCCACGCGCGGCTGCATTTCGATAGCGTCCGGCACCGTACTGATGCGTTTGGCCAGCTCTTGCAGACGTTTCATCTCGACCTTGTTCGGGTAGCTCTCATCCCATTCATGGTTGAGGTACGGTGACCAGGTAAAGGAGTGCATGTTCATCGGACGCCACTCATCTACCACGCATTCGCCCGCGTCCAGCTTATCGCGGTAAAGGTTCACCAGCTCGGTGGCATCTTCCAGGGTGATGGTTTTGTCCTGCTCCAGACGGTCAGCGTAGATTTTACGCGGCGTCGGGTGTTTTTTGATTTTCTGGTACATCAGCGGCTGGGTCGCGCTCGGCTCGTCGGCTTCGTTATGACCGTGACGGCGATAGCACACCAGATCGATAAACACATCGCGTTTAAAGGTGTTACGGAAATCAAGCGCCACGCGGGTAACAAAGGCGACGGCTTCCGGATCGTCCGCATTCACGTGGAAAATCGGCGCCTGCACCATCTTACCGATATCGGTACAGTACGGCGTAGAGCGTGCATCCAGCGGGTTAGACGTGGTGAAGCCCACCTGGTTGTTAATTACAATACGCACGGTGCCACCCACTTCGTAACCGCGTGCTTTAGACATGTTCAGGGTTTCCTGAACCACGCCCTGCCCGGCAACGGCGGCATCACCGTGAATGGTAATCGGCAGCACTTTATTGCTGCTCGGCTCAGCAAGGCGATCAAGACGGGCGCGAACAGAACCGATCACCACCGGGCTAACAATCTCCAGATGCGACGGGTTAAACGCCAGCGCCAGGTGTACCAGGCCGCCTTCGGTTTCCACGTCGGATGAGAAGCCCATATGGTATTTCACATCGCCAGTGCCGAGGTGTTCTTTATGTTTACCGGCAAATTCGTCGAACAGATCCTGCGGTTTTTTACCCAGGACGTTGATCAGTACGTTCAGACGACCACGGTGCGCCATGCCCAGCACCACTTCACGAGTACCGCTGTTACCTGCGTGACGGATCATCTCCTTCAGCATCGGCACCAGTGCATCGCCACCTTCCAGCGAGAAGCGTTTCGCCCCTGGGAATTTGGCGCCCAGGTAACGTTCCAGCCCTTCGGCTGCGGTCAGTTCACTTAAGAAACGTTTTTTCTCTTCGGCGCTAAAGCTGGATTTCCCGGCAGCCGATTCGATGCGCTGTTGGATCCAGCGTTTCTCTTCGGTGCTGGTGATGTGCATATATTCCGCACCAATTGAGCCGCAATAGGTCTCTTTCAGCGCTTCAATCAACTCCCCCAGCGGCATTGTGTCTTTGCCGATGGCGAACGAACCGACATTGAAACTGTTCTGGAAGTCTGCTTCTGTCAGGTCGTGGTAAGCCGGATCGAGGTCTGCGACGCGCTCTTGCTGCCACAGTCCCAGCGGGTCGAGATTCGCATGCTGATGACCACGGAAGCGGTATGCGTTAATCAGCTGCAGGACTTTAACCTGCTTCGCATTGGTGTCCGGATCGGAGATAGAGGAAGAGTAACGTGAAGCATCCTTCGCCAGTTGACGGAAATAATCACGTGTTTTGGAGTGGAATTGATCCGGTTTGACTCCGGTGCCTGGTAACTGCTGGAACATGGAACGCCAGTTAGCATCTACCGAGTCAGGGTCGGTTAAGAAGTCTTCATAGAGCTGTTCTATCCAGCTCTGGTTAGACCCAGAGAGGTAAGAAGAGTCCAGCCAGGCTTTCATTGCGCCGTTCTGCATCGTGATCCCTTAAGCATTGTTATGCTTACTTCGCCGTGGATAACTACGACGTACACTGCTTAGCGCACGTCCCAGGGTTCACTTGCGGGCTCTTAGGTGGCCCGCGAAGGAACCTTTAAAAACTGCCCTAATCTTTGCTGTTTGGGTTGCGACTGCGTTGGCTGCCTTTGCTTACCCAGGTCACATCGTTAACTCTGTTCCCTGGGATGCGCTCAGTTGCCGCCTTGTCTCGCACCAAACATCTCGATTATGTCTACAGTGGCGGTTTTTAAAGATTTCCTGCTTCTTACTCTGTCGCCAGGTGACGCTGCGCTTACCCGGCCTACAAATAGCGTAGGCCGGATAAGCGTAAACGCCATCCGGCAGCGATCACTTATGCACTACGTTGCAACAACATCGACTTAATATGGCCGATGGCGCGCGTCGGGTTCAGTCCCTTAGGACAAACACTGACGCAGTTCATAATGCTATGGCAGCGGAATACGCTGAAAGCATCGCTCAACCCTTCCAGGCGGTTATCGGTTTCCGTATCGCGGCTGTCGATAAGGAAGCGGTACGCCGCCAGCAAACCGGCCGGGCCAATAAACTTGTCCGGGTTCCACCAGAAAGACGGACAAGAAGTCGAACAGCATGCACAAAGAATGCACTCATACAAACCGTCGAGCTTTTCGCGCTGTTCCGGTGCCTGTAAATGTTCTCTGGCTGGCGGATTTTGCCCATTATTCAATAAGTAAGGCTTAATCTTCTCATATTGGGCATAGAATTGCCCCATGTCCACCACCAAATCACGGATAACCGGCAGTCCTGGCAGAGGGCGAATAACAATCTTCTGTTTGCCGTTACCCAGCGCAGAAATGGGAGTGATACACGCCAGGCCATTTTTGCCGTTCATGTTCAGACCATCAGAGCCGCATACCCCTTCACGGCAGGAACGGCGGAACGACAGCGTAGGATCTTTTTCTTTCAGCTGCATTAACGCATCCAGCAGCATCATGTCACGCCCTTCTTCGCCTTCGAGGGTGTAATCCTGCATGCGCGGAGCATCATCCACATCCGGGTTATAGCGATAAATTGAAAATTCGAGTTTCATTTTCCTGTCTCCGCATTAATAAGTACGAATCTTCGGCGGGAACGCCGGACGCAGTTTCGGCTCCATATTGACGCTGCGACGCGTCATGGACTCCGTTTCTGGCAGATACAGGGAATGACACAGCCAGTTTTCATCGTCACGATCCGGATAGTCGAAGCGGCTATGCGCGCCACGGCTCTCAGTACGGAAGTTTGCGGATACCGCCGTGGCATAGGCAGTTTCCATCAGGTTATCCAGCTCCAGGCACTCCACGCGCTGGGTATTGAACTCGGTAGAGGTGTCGTCCAGACGGGCATTTTTCAAACGCTCGCGGATCACTTTCAATTGCTCCAGACCTTTCGCCATCGCATCACCTTCACGGAATACCGAGAAGTTATGCTGCATGCACTCCTGCAGCGCTTTGCGAATAGTGACCGGATCTTCGCCATCACGGTTGTTATTCCAGCGATTAAGACGTTCCAGAGAGGCCTCAACATCGGATTCGCTGGCATCGCGCAGCGCACCCTGCTCAGCAATGGATTCCTGCAAGTGCAAACCCGCTGCACGGCCAAACACCACCAGGTCAAGCAGCGAGTTGCCACCCAGACGGTTGGCACCGTGTACCGATACACAGGCAATTTCGCCCACCGCGAACAAGCCCGGGATCACCACATCTTCGCCCTTCTCGTTTACGGTCAGCGCCTGGCCGGTCACTTTGGTCGGGATACCGCCCATCATATAATGGCAGGTTGGGATCACCGGGATCGGCTCTTTGACCGGATCCACATGCGCAAAAGTACGGGACAATTCAAGGATCCCTGGCAGGCGCGATTCGAGCACCTCTTTACCCAGGTGATCGAGTTTCAGTTTCGCGTGAGGCCCCCACGGACCGTCGCAACCGCGACCTTCGCGGATTTCGATCATGATGGAGCGCGCAACCACATCACGACCGGCAAGATCTTTCGCGTTCGGCGCATAACGTTCCATAAAACGCTCGCCATGTTTGTTGAGCAGGTAGCCACCTTCACCGCGGCACCCTTCCGTGACCAGCACCCCTGCCCCGGCAATCCCGGTCGGGTGGAACTGCCACATTTCCATGTCCTGCACTGGTACGCCTGCCCGCAGCGCCATACCCACGCCGTCACCGGTGTTGATATGCGCATTCGTGGTGGACTGGTAAATACGACCTGCGCCGCCGGTTGCCAGCACCGTCGCGCGGGCTTTGAAGTAAACCACTTCGCCGGTTTCAATACACAGCGCAGTACACCCTACCACCGCGCCATCCTGGTTTTTCACCAAATCCAGCGCATACCATTCCGAGAAAATCGTCGTGTGGTTTTTCAGGTTTTGCTGATAAAGGGTATGCAGCAAGGCATGGCCGGTACGGTCCGCTGCCGCTGCAGTACGCGCCGCTTGTTCGCCGCCGAAATTTTTCGACTGGCCGCCAAACGGGCGCTGATAAATACGGCCGTCATCAAGACGGGAGAACGGCAGACCCATGTGTTCCAGCTCCAGAATCGCTTCCGGGCCGGTTTTACACATATATTCAATGGCGTCCTGGTCACCGATGTAATCGGAGCCTTTTACCGTGTCGTACATGTGCCATTCCCAGTTATCTTCATGGGTATTGCCCAGCGCAACGGTAATACCGCCCTGTGCAGATACCGTGTGAGAGCGGGTTGGGAAGACTTTAGAGAGCAGCGCACACGTCTGGCCGCTCTGGGAAATTTGCAGCGCGGCGCGCATACCTGCACCCCCTGCGCCGATAACAACAGCATCAAATTCTCTGACTGGCAGTTTCATTACACACCCCACACCACAACGAATCCATAAATCACGTAAGCCGCAAGCGCAACAACAATCACCAGTTGCAGAATCAGACGAACAGCCAGTTGCTTAACGTAGTCGGTCAACACCTGCCACATGCCAATCCAGGCATGGATCAAAATCGAAAACAGCGCCAGCAGGGTGAAGACTTTGGTAAAGGCGGAGGCGAAGAAGCCAGTCCAGATTTCCCAGGTCAGATCGCCGGTGACGGCAAAAAAGCCGACCATATAGATGATGTATAACGTCAGAACGATGGCAGTAGCACGGACGAGAATAAAATCATGTACGCCGTTGCGTCCTAATGCGGAGGCGTTGCTTACCATACGAGGACTCCTGCGAGAATTGAAAGCACGACAGTGATCACAAAAGAAAGATTAGCGGAACGTTTCCCTGCTTCGAGGGTTTCTTCCAGGCAGCCGAAGTCCATTAACATGTGGCGAATGCCGCCAACCGCGTGATACGCCAGCGCAGTCAGAATGCCCCAGATAATGAATTTAGCGAAGAAGCTGTCCATGATAGCGGAAGCCGCCAGGAAGCCTTCTTGAGAGGATAGCGACAACCCCAGCAACCACAGCAGAATACCGACAGCCACAAAAGTAATGACGCCCGATACACGGTGGAGAATGGAAGCTATAGCCGTAACAGGAAACCGAATTGTTGTCAGATCCAGATTGACAGGTCTTTGTTTTTTCACATTTTTTATCATGAATAACGCCCACATGCTATTCTTATAGTTTCCTTCCTCCGGTCTGCGTGCGGGTCAGACAGCGTCCTTTTCTATAACTGCTCGTCATGCAAAAAATTAGCTTCCAGATGCTAAACGACAGGTTACAACGCTGGGTGGCTCGGGATTGCAGGGTATTCCGGAGACCTGGCGGCAGTATAGGTCGTTCACAAAATCATTACAATTAACCTACATATAGTTTGTCGGGTTTTATGCAGAACAGTGACGCCCATCACGATAACAACATTATTTTAAATTTTAATCATCTGATTTGACAAAAGTTAAACATTCTTGTTACAAACTACGCCATAAAGGGCTTATAATTCGTAAAAGTTATGGGGTCTGCCTTTCACCTGAGATTTAGTTATGTAACAGTGTGACGGTATTGACCGATGTAATCAGGACAGTTATTAGTGATATACAGGTTTGATAAATTCGGATTGCTAAGACACTGATTTGTTGTTGTTTCGCTGTATTTCAATGTGTACTTGCACGCGCCCATCGCTCTGTACCCTGGTACCTCCTCTTAAACAGAGCTGCGAGCTAAATAACAAACTGGTAACGTTGATGAGCAGGTGAAAACAAATCCGGTGCCGAAGTAGTCTTAAGCAATAAGGCGCTAAGGAGACCGTAAATGGCTGATAAAAAAGCAAACATCACCTATAATGGTGACGCTGCTATTGAACTGGATGTGCTAAAAGGCACACTCGGTCAGGATGTTATTGATATCCGTAGTCTCGGCTCAAAAGGTGTATTCACCTTTGATCCAGGTTTTACCTCTACCGCATCATGCGAATCGAAAATCACCTTTATCGACGGTGATGAAGGCATCCTGCTGCACCGTGGTTTCCCCATTGATCAACTGGCTACCGAATCCAACTACCTGGAAGTCAGCTACATCCTGTTGTACGGTGAAAAACCGACGCAATCGCAGTTCGACGAATTCAAACTGACCGTAACCCGCCACACCATGATTCATGAGCAGATCACCCGTCTGTTCCACGGTTTCCGCCGCGACTCGCATCCTATGGCGGTACTGTGCGGGGTAACCGGCGCGCTGGCGGCGTTTTATCATGATTCGCTGGACGTGAATAACCCACGCCACCGCGAAATTGCTGCCTTCCGTCTGCTGTCCAAAATGCCGACAGTCGCCGCGATGTGTTACAAATATTCTATCGGTCAGCCTTTTATCTACCCGCGCAATGACCTTTCCTACGCCGGTAACTTCCTGCATATGATGTTTGCCACCCCGTGCGAACCGTATGAAGTAAACCCGGTGCTGGAACGCGCTATGGATCGCATTCTGATCCTGCATGCGGATCACGAGCAAAACGCTTCGACCTCCACCGTCCGTACTGCGGGCTCCTCCGGCGCGAATCCGTTTGCCTGTATCGCTGCTGGTATCGCCTCCCTGTGGGGACCGGCACACGGCGGCGCCAACGAAGCAGCCCTGCGTATGCTGGAAGAGATCAGTTCCGTTAAACACATTCCGGAATTCCTGCGTCGTGCGAAAGATAAGAACGACTCGTTCCGTCTGATGGGCTTCGGTCATCGCGTTTATAAAAACTATGACCCGCGCGCTACCGTAATGCGTGAAACCTGCCACGAAGTGCTGCGCGAACTGGGCACCAAAGATGATCTGCTGGAAGTGGCGATGGAGCTTGAGCACATTGCGCTCAACGACCCGTACTTTATCGAACGTAAACTCTACCCGAACGTCGATTTCTACTCCGGTATTATCCTGAAAGCGATGGGCATTCCGGCGTCTATGTTTACCGTTATCTTCGCGATGGCGCGTACCGTAGGCTGGATTGCACACTGGAATGAGATGCACGACGATGGCATTAAAATTGCCCGTCCACGTCAGCTCTACACCGGTTACGAAAAACGCGAATTCAGTTCCGATCTTAAAAAAGATTGAGACCGAAAACCGTATAAAAAAACGCGCCGCCCGGCGCGTTTTTTATTACCGTTAACGCTGACACCCCGGGCACCAGTAAAACGGGCGTGAAGAGAGCGTGGTTTTTTCAATGATCCCACCACAGCGCTCACAGGGTTCCCCAGCCCGATGAAAGACCTTAAAGCGAAATAGCGCCCCGTGGTGGCGATTTTCATCGGCGGTGCCGCGCGTCTGGTACGACAGGCGCGGGATATCCAGCAGCGCATGCGACAGCGCCTCAACCTGTGTATCGTTCAGTTGCGCGGCATTATGCTGCGGTGCCAGCGCGGTGTGCCAGAGGATCTCAACACGCAGATAATTTCCCAACCCGGCAAGAAAAGCCTGATCCAGCAGTAAGCCTGAAAACTGACGACGACGAAAACGCGCCGACAAAAGGCGCGCCTTTACTTGCTCTGCAGTCAGCGTCATGTCGAGCACGTCTGGCCCAACGCGTTGTAAAAAAGGATGCTGCGCTAGTTGCTCCGCCGTTAGCAGAGCAATGTCGGAGGCGCTATAAAGCAGGATCGCTTTATCGGCAGTTTGTAACCTCACGCGCAACACGCGTTTCGTTTCTGGCGTCTCACCGGCATCGACAACTCGCCAGACGCCATAAAGTTGATTGTGGCTGTAGAGCGTCAACCCGCCAGAAAAATGGGTCAGGAGCGCTTTGCCACGCGTTTCGATAGCCACAACATGCTGGCCGACGAGATCAGCGGCATAAGGCTGTAACGGTGGGAGCGCAAACCAGACATCGGTCAGCGGTTTTCCCTGAATAGCGGTCACAAGACGATCGGCCGCTCTGCGGATCTCCGGTCCTTCTGGCATAACAACTCCTTTGATTAGCGGGCGGAAACGGTCACGCCGTGGCGGGCAAACGCCGCATGTAATCGACGGGCGAACAGCAAAGCCTGTTCCCCGTCACCATGCAGGCAAACGGTCTGCGCCTGCACAGGGGCATATTCGCCGCTGACGCTTTGTACCCGCCCTTCCAGCACCATAGACAACGTTTGCGCCAGTGCGGCGTTATCATCCTCAATGAGCGCGCCAGCCTCGCTGCGGGGAACCAGACGACCGTCGCGGCGGTAACCACGATCGGCAAACACTTCCTGGCGCGTGCTCAGGCCGTAGCGTTCACCCGCGCGGATAAGCTCACTGCCCGCCAGCCCCACCAGCACCAGCGCCGGGTCAAACGCATGTACCGCACGGGCAATGGCATCGGCCAGAGCGGCATCGTCCGCCGCCTGGTTATAGAGCATGCCGTGAGGTTTCACATGGCCTAACTGGCCGCCTTCGGCACGCACGATCGCCGCCAGAGCGCCAATTTGGTAAAGGGTGTGCGCATAAACAACATCCGGGGGTAACTGCATGGCCGTGCGGCCAAAATTTTCACGATCCGGGAAGGACGGATGTGCGCCAACCGCCACCCCATTGCGTAACGCCTCGCGCACGCAGGTCTGCATGGTTTGCGCATCGCCCGCATGAAACCCGCAAGCGATATTGGCAGAGGAGACCAGCTGTAAAAGCGCGGCATCATTGCCGCAGCCTTCGCCGAGATCGGCGTTAAGATCAATCTTCATCGCGCAGCCGCCATGCCAGTTGTTCGAGGTATTGATGTTGCTCGCGTCGCGCCGCCAGCGCCTCTTCCAGCGAGCACTGCACAAAATGCACCGGCTGGCCGGGGGGGATTTGCGCCAGGTGATACATATCCGCGTCGATAACACAGGCAATGCGCGGATAACCGCCGGTGGTTTGCGCATCATTCATTAGCACAATGGGCTGACCATTCGCCGGCACCTGCACAACGCCCGGCAGCAAACCATGCGATACCAGATCACGCGCGGTTGTACGCACCAGCGACTGCCCCTGCAGACGGTAACCCATCCGGTTACTTTGTGGGCTTAACTGCCACGGCAGCCGCCAGAATGCCTCTTGCGAGGCTTTCTCGAACTCCTGGTATTCCGGTCCTGGCAGCGCGCGAATACGGTTCCCCCACAGCAGTTGTTTCACTCCGCGCGAGTCATGAAAACGGTGCGCGTCACCGCCGATGGGCAGCGTGTCGCCATCGCGCAATAAACGCCCATCCAGCCCACCGATCGCCGTTTTTAAATCCGTACTGCGCGAGCCCATTACTTCCGGGACAGCAAAGCCCCCTGCGACCGCAAGGTAACTGCGCACGCCATGCTGTGGACGTTTCAGCACCAGTCGTTGCCCACGTTTGACCGGGTAGCGCCAGCCGGTCCACACCGCTTTGCCGTCGAGTTTCGCTTCGCAGCCTGCCCCCGTGAGCGCAAACCCGCTGTCGCGCTGAAATTCGACCTCGCACTGCCCAAACGTGATCTCCAGTGCGGCGGCGTCCGGGGCATTACCCACCAGTGCATTGGCTATCTTTAAGGCCGGCTCATCCAGCGCACCGCAGTAGCTCACGCCAGACTGACGAAAACCCGTGCGGCGGCCTCCCTGTAAGGTGGTATACATTCCGGCGCGGATAATTTTTAACATACCCCCTCCTTGCGCGGAATAAACCGCAGCCGATCGCCGGGACGCAGAAGCACAGGCTCTTTCCTTTGCGGGTTAAACAGCGTGATGTCCGTATGACCAATCAGGTTCCAGCCGCCGGGCGTTTCCAGCGGATAGATGCCGGTTTGCGAGCCGCCAATGGCCACCGACCCGGCGGGAACTCGCACACGCGGCTCAGCACGACGCGGCGTTGCCAGTGCCTCCGGCATCCCACCGAGATACGGAAACCCCGGCTGAAAACCTAAAAACCACACCACATACTCGATAGAGGCATGTAGCCCGACCACCTGCTGTTGTGTCATTCCACTGTGCTCTGCCACCACGCTGAGATCTGGCCCTGCCTGGCCGCCGTACAGTACCGGGATCTCTATCAACCGCGACTCCGGCTCCAGCGCATCGCTCTCTTCCCACCAGCGTTGCAGCCGTTCAAGCGCATCCAGCGCAAGCCGTTCTGGTTCACGCAGCACTACGGTGATGTTATTCATTCCCGGAATGGCTTCTACCACTTCAGGAACCCCGGCCAGACGCTGCGTCAGCCGCCAGATACGCTTTTGCGTCTCCAGCGTCACGGGTGGCTCCAGCTCCAGCACGACTGCCGTTTCACCCAACAAATAACACCGTGCTCGCTGCACTTGCCCTCTCCTTATGCCGGGTTAGGAATATCGATAAACGTCACGTCCAGATCGCTGTTTTCTGTTAACCAGTTGCTCAGGGCGCGAATACCGCCGCGCTCCGTGGCGTGGTGGCCCGCAGAGTAGAAGTGCAGCCCTTGTTCGCGCGCGGAATGAATGGTCTGTTCAGACACTTCGCCAGTAATGAACGCATCTACACCAAAGCTGGCGGCCTTATCAATAAAGCTCTGCCCCCCGCCGGTACACCACGCAACGCGAGTGATTTTCTCTGGCCCGGTATCGCCACACCACAATGGTTTACGCCCAAGACGCGCCTCGATCCACGATGCCAGTTCCAGCCCCGGTACCGGCATCGACAGTTCACCCCAGGGCAGCAGCGATTCGATCTCGCCCATCACCGTAATGCCTAGCAGCTCCGCCAGTTGGACGTTATTGCCCAGTTCGGGGTGGGCATCCAGCGGCAAGTGCCAGCCATAGAGGTTGATGTCGTTCGCCAACAGGGTTTTCAGGCGGTTGCGTTTCATACCGCGAATGATCGGCGATTCGTTTTTCCAGAAATAGCCGTGGTGGACAATCACGGCATCCGCCTGCTGACGCACCGCTTCATCAAGTAGCGCCTGGCTGGCAGTCACGCCAGTGATAATTTTTTGGACGTTTTCCCGCCCCTCAACCTGTAACCCGTTTGGGCCATAGTCGCTGAAAGCCGCACTGTTCAGTTTTTCGTTAATCAGTTTTTCCAGTTCGGTATTGTTCATCAGTGATCCTTACGCTTTACGGGCGGATTCATAAGCCGCCAGGGTGGCGGTTCGCGCCTGTTTATGGTCGACAATCGGACGGGGATAATCCAGGCTACGGCCATGCTTATCGGCCCAGGCCCAGGGCTGGTGCAGCGCTTTTGCCGGTACCAAAGCCAGCTCCGGTAGCCAGCGGCGGATAAACGCGCCGTCGGCATCAAAACGCTCGCCCTGCGTCGTCGGGTTAAAAATACGAAAATAGGGTGCAGCATCGGTGCCCGTTGAGGCAGCCCACTGCCAGCCGCCGTTATTTGCCGCCAGATCGCCATCAATCAATTGTGAAATAAAATAACGCTCTCCGCAGCGCCAGTCGATAAGTAAGTCCTTGACCAGGAAACTGGCGGTAATCATGCGTAATCGATTATGCATCCAACCCGTGGCATTCAGTTGGCGCATGGCCGCATCCACAATCGGGTAGCCCGTTTTACCGTCCTGCCAGGCTTGGAGTTGTTCCGGTCGATCCTGCCACTGCACTTTCTCTGTCCAGCGGATAAAGGGGCGATGCTTGCAGAGCGCCGGATGATACGTCATCAAGTGGCGGTAAAACTCACGCCAAATTAACTCATTAAGCCAGACAGCACCGCTCCCACCTTCCAGCGCCTGCGGCTGTTCAGCCAGCAGACGGTGCAGGCACTGACGCGGTGACAGAGCGCCGATCGCCAGGCAGGCGGATAAACGGCTGGTCCCTTCTATGGCCGGGAAATCGCGCTGTTGCTCATACGCACCTGCTTGTTGCTGGCAAAAATGGCGCAACCGGGCAAGGGCGCTTTTTTCATCCGCAGGAAACAGGGTCTCATCAAATGCCTGCTGTGGATAATTAAGTGTTATCGCGTCGATCTGTATTGCTTCCCCTTCACGCGGGCGCGGCGCAGCGACACATTCCGGAAGATCCTCTTTCAGACGTCGCAAGAAGGCATTCTTAAACGGGGTAAAGACTTTGTACATTTCGTGATTGCCGGTCACCACACTCCCCGGCGGCAGCATTACGCTATCGTCAAATCCCTGGCAGGCGACCTCCGGCAGCGCTTTTTCAACGGCCGCATCACGCTGGCGTTCGTTGAACTCATACTGATAATTGTAAAACAGATGGCTCACCTTCTCGCTGTCGCAGACCTCCGCAACCGCCTGCACGCTGGCAGCAAAATCTGCGACTTCCCGGTAAATAAGGGGAATGCCCTTTTCCGCTAGCGCCTGTTGCAGCGCATTGAGGTGTGCATTGATGTAAGCGGCCTGACGCGGCGCCATATCATGCTGGCGCCACTGTGCTGGGGTAGCAATAAAGAGCGCTTTTACAGGGGCTTGAGGATCACGGCAGGCTGCCGCAAGCGCAAGATTATCGTGCACGCGCAAATCCGCGCGAAACCAGACCAGATGGGTGGTCATAATGCTCCTGGAGTCCGTTATGTCAGCGCAATGCCCTGACCTGAGCAACATCGCGTTGCCCGGCCGAAGACGCGTCGGGAAATAATGTTGCCATATTGTGTTTAAGTCGTAACAGCGACGCAAGCCACGATTGCGGTCGTGAAGCACCCGTTAGTGTAGCCAAAGAGCACAGGTAAAAAAAAACCACCGCAGTGCGGTGGTCGTATCGGTTTGCTGTGTGTAGCCGATAGTTTAATAAAAATCGCAGGTCGCTTTTTCGGCCTGATCCATCCATACCGGTTTTTCGCTGGTTTTTGCCCAGACGCGATGCAGATAGCTATAAAATCGTGCGCGGTCTTTCCAGAATAGCATAACAGGCAACGCCAGCACGCCGGCTGCAATGGCGAAAGCACGACGCATCAACACAATATGTGCCGGAAATTCTTTATACATGTTCATAATCTCTCCCCTTTGTCAGGCCGGTAACATTCACCGGAAAAATATTCGCCGCCACGGAAGCCAGTTACAAAAAACCGGGGCAGCGCTGTAATCTGGTTAAAATAGTACCGCTTTGTTTGTAATTTTACTACTCATCCGACCACTATTTTTGTCATTTTTGGCGTTATTTACATTCACCCAGTAATTAAGTTACAAAACAGTTAAATTAATACTAATCATTAGTTAAATTGTGGATTCTGCCGTCTTTATACTTTTTTTACACCTGCCCCGCCGATTTTTGCGAAATCTTTGCGTCCAAAAAATTACTTTCACTGCACAACCTTAAATCACCCCGGAGGTGAATTGTGAGTGCAGGCGTCGTAATCGGCATCGTGCTGGTTTTCCTGTTATTGGGCTACCTGGTTTACGCCCTGATCAACGCGGAGGCTTTCTGATGGCAGGCCAGGCGTTTCTTCTGATTGCCAGCTTTTTGCTGGTTCTGTTTATTCTCGCGCGCCCGCTGGCATCGCTGCTGGCGAAAATGATCGCCGGGCAACCGCTGCCCGGCCCTGCCCGTTTAGAAAATATCCTCTGGCGCGGGCTGGGGATCGACACCCGTGAAATGAACTGGCGGCACTATTTGCTCGCCATTGTGTGGCTGAATATTTTCGGCCTTATCCTGCTGTTTAGCCTGCTGATGTTGCAGGGATATCTGCCGCTAAACCCGCAGAACGCCCCTGGCCTTAGCTGGCATCTGGCTCTAAACACAGCGGTCAGTTTTGTGACCAACACAAACTGGCAATCGTATGCCGGGGAAACCACCCTGAGCTACTTCAGCCAGATGGCGGGACTCACCGTGCAGAACTTCCTCTCTGCCGCGACCGGTATTGCGGTGGCGTTTGCGCTGATCCGTGCTTTTTCGCGCCGCAGCATGGATACGCTGGGCAACGCCTGGGTCGACATCACCCGCGTCACCTTGTGGGTGTTGTTGCCGCTGTCGCTCATTCTGGCGCTGTTTTTTATCCAACAGGGCACATTGCAAAACCTTGCCGCCTACCAGCCTTACACCTCGCTGGAAGGCGTACAACATCTGATGCCGATGGGCCCGGTCGCCTCGCAGGAAGCCATCAAAATACTCGGTACCAACGGCGGGGGTTTCTTTAATGCCAACTCCTCCCATCCGTTTGAAAATCCCACCGCGCTAACCAATTTTGTGCAGATGCTGGCGATCTTCGTGATCCCCGCGGCACTGTGCTTCGCCTTTGGCGATGCGGTCGGCGATCGTCGTCAGGGCCATGCACTGCTGTGGGCGATGACGCTGATATTTGTGGTGTGCGCGGCCATCGTAATGTGGGCAGAACTGCAAGGTAACCCGCACTTCCTGACGCTGGGCGGCGACAGCGCCATCAATATGGAAGGTAAAGAGAGTCGCTTTGGCATTCTGGCGAGCAGTTTGTATGCCGTGGTAACCACTGCCGCCTCCTGCGGTGCCGTCAACGCTATGCATGACTCTTTTACCGCCCTGGGCGGCATGATCCCCATGTGGCTGATGCAGATTGGCGAAGTGGTGTTTGGCGGTGTAGGCGCTGGTCTGTACGGCATGCTGCTGTTCGTATTGCTGGCGGTCTTTATCGCCGGACTGATGATCGGCCGGACGCCGGAATACCTCGGTAAAAAGATCGACGTGCGCGAGATGAAAATGACCGCGCTGGCGATCCTGGTGACCCCAGCGCTGGTGTTGTTAGGTACGGCGTTGGCCATGATGACTGACGCCGGGCGCAGCGGCATGTTCAACTCTGGCATTCACGGTTTTAGCGAAGTGCTGTACGCCGTCTCTTCTGCCGCTAATAACAACGGCAGCGCCTTTGCGGGCTTAAGCGCAAATACGCCGTTCTGGAACTGCCTGCTGGCATTTTGCATGTTTGTTGGTCGTTTCGGCGTGATCGTGCCAGTGATGGCAATTGCCGGTTCACTGGTCGCTAAGAAGATCCAGCCCGTCAGCACCGGTACACTGCCAACACACAGCGCGCTGTTCATTGGCCTGCTGATCGGCACCATTTTGCTGGTTGGCGCATTGACCTTTATTCCTGCCCTGGCCCTTGGTCCGGTGGCGGAATACCTCTTATTTTGAGACAGGCGGAGACGCGTGATATGAGTCGCAAACAACTGGCCCTGTTCGAACCGAACCTTGTTCGTCAGGCGCTGATGGATTCCGTGACCAAGTTAAGCCCGGCGGTGCAGTGGCGTAACCCGGTGATGTTTATTGTCTGGATTGGCAGCGTATTAACCACCCTGCTGGCGGTTGCCATGGCGACAGGCCACCTCGCAGGCAGCGCGTGGTTCACCGGCGCGATCAGTCTGTGGCTGTGGGTCACCGTGCTGTTCGCCAATTTCGCCGAAGCGTTGGCAGAAGGCCGGAGTAAAGCACAAGCCAATAGCCTGAAAGGTGTGAAAAAAACCGCGTTTGCCCGCAAACTGCGCGCCCCGCAACATGATGCGCAGATCGATCACATTCCGGCGGCAGATCTGCGTAAAGGCGATGTGGTACTGGTTGAAGCGGGCGATATTATCCCCTGCGATGGCGAAGTGATCGAAGGCGGCGCATCGGTGGACGAGAGCGCAATCACCGGGGAATCGGCACCGGTGATCCGCGAATCCGGCGGCGATTTTGCCTCCGTAACAGGCGGGACCCGCATCCTTTCTGACTGGCTGGTGATCCAGTGCAGCGTGAACCCCGGTGAAACCTTCCTCGATCGAATGATCGCCATGGTTGAGGGCGCGCAGCGCCGCAAAACGCCGAACGAAATCGCCCTGACCATTCTGCTGGTGGCACTGACGTTGGTGTTCCTGCTGGCTACCGCCACGTTGTGGCCATTCTCGGTATATGGCGGTACGGCGGTCAGCGTGACTGTGCTGGTTGCGCTGCTGGTATGCCTGATCCCCACGACCATTGGTGGCTTGTTGTCGGCCATTGGCGTTGCCGGCATGAGCCGTATGCTGGGGGCGAATGTCATTGCCACCAGCGGTCGCGCCGTCGAAGCTGCCGGTGACGTTGATGTGTTGCTACTGGATAAAACCGGCACCATCACCCTGGGGAACCGCCAGGCCTCCGACTTCCTTCCTGCCCACGGCGTGGATGAGAAAACCCTTGCCGACGCGGCACAGCTCTCCTCGCTGGCGGACGAGACACCGGAAGGGCGCAGCATTGTGATCCTCGCCAAACAACGCTTCAACCTGCGCGAACGGGATATGCAAAGCCTGCAGGCGACCTTTGTGCCGTTTACCGCCCAGACCCGCATGAGCGGAATTAACGTGCAGGACCGCATGATCCGTAAAGGTTCAGTGGATGCGATCCGTCGCCATGTTGAGGCCAACGGTGGTCAGTTCCCGGCGGATGTCGACGCGTTGGTTGAACGCGTCGCACGCCAGGGGGCTACACCGCTGGTCGTGGCCGAAGGGGCGAAGGTGCTCGGCGTGATCGCTCTGAAAGATATTGTTAAAGGCGGCATCAAAGAGCGTTTTGCCCAGTTGCGTAAAATGGGCATCAAAACAGTCATGATCACCGGGGATAACCGGCTCACTGCCGCGGCGATTGCTGCCGAAGCAGGCGTCGACGACTTCCTTGCCGAAGCCACACCGGAAGCCAAACTCGCGCTGATCCGCCAGTATCAGGCGGAAGGCCGATTGGTAGCGATGACTGGCGACGGCACCAACGATGCCCCGGCGCTTGCGCAGGCCGATGTCGCTGTAGCGATGAACTCCGGCACCCAGGCAGCGAAAGAGGCTGGCAATATGGTGGATCTGGACTCAAACCCCACCAAACTCATTGAAGTGGTGCATATCGGTAAGCAGATGCTGATGACGCGCGGTTCGCTAACCACCTTCAGTATCGCCAATGATGTGGCCAAGTACTTTGCCATTATTCCGGCGGCGTTTGCGGCCACCTACCCGCAACTGAATGCGCTGAATGTTATGCATCTGCACTCCCCCGCATCCGCCATTTTAAGTGCGGTGATCTTTAACGCGCTGGTGATTGTGTTTCTTATTCCGTTGGCGCTGAAAGGCGTGAGCTACAAGCCGCTGACCGCATCCGCCATGCTGCGCCGTAATTTGTGGATCTACGGGCTGGGTGGTCTGGTAGTGCCGTTTATCGGTATCAAAGCGATAGACCTGCTTCTCACGTTGTTCGGCCTGGTATAGAAGGGAAAGAAAAATGGTTTTTATACGTCCTGCATTTCTGCTGTTAATACTGTTAACCCTGATGACCGGCGGGCTGTACCCATTGGTGACGACGGTGCTTGGGCAATGGTGGTTTAACGAACAGGCGAACGGATCGCTGATCCGTGAAGGCGATACGGTGCGCGGCTCGCGGTTGTTGGGCCAGGCCTTTACCGCGCCGGGATATTTTCACGGTCGCCCTTCCGCCACGTCAGACAGCCCTTATAATCCCATGGCGTCTGGCGGCAGTAACCTGGCGGGCAGCAACCCGGAACTGGACAAAGAAGTTGCCGGGCGTATTGCACAGTTGCGCGCAGGGAACCCTCTTGCCGATGCGCATGTGCCGGTCGAGTTGATCACCGCCTCTGCCAGCGGCCTGGATGGTCAACTCTCTCCGTCCGCCGCTGCCTGGCAAATTCCTCGCGTTGCGCAGGCGCGTCATCTGCCGGAACAGACGGTGATGAAACTGGTTGCCGAACATACCACCACTCCGCTGGTGAATTTTATCGGTCAGCCGGTGGTGAACGTGGTTGAACTTAATCTTGCGCTGGATGCGCTGAAGGACAAATAAAGCATGACAGATGAGCCTTTGCGCCCCAATCCTGACCGCTTGCTGGAGCATGCCGCCTCCGCACACCGGGGCAAGCTGAAAATCTTTTTCGGCGCCTGCGCCGGGGTAGGTAAAACGTTCGCCATGCTACAAGAGGCACAGCGGCTGCGGGGGCAAGGGCTGGACATTCTGATTGGCGTGGTGGAAACCCACGGACGAAAAGAGACCGCCGCGTTGCTGGAAGGGCTGGCGACGCAGCCCGCCCGGCGTATTCATCATCGTGGCCGTTTAATTCAGGAATTTGATCTGGACGCCGCCCTTGCGCGGCGTCCGGCGTTGATTTTGATGGATGAGCTGGCGCACAGCAATGCGCCCGGCTCGCGCCATCCTAAACGCTGGCAGGACGTTGAGGAATTACTGGAAGCCGGTATCGACGTGTTTACTACCGTTAACGTCCAGCATCTTGAGAGCCTCAACGATGTGGTCAGTGGGGTGACCGGTATTCAGGTGCGTGAAACCGTCCCCGATCCCTTTTTCGACAGCGCCGACGAAGTGGTACTGGTGGATTTACCGCCGGACGATCTCCGCCAGCGACTGCATGAAGGCAAGGTTTATATTAGTGGCCAGGCGGAACGCGCTATCGAACATTTTTTCCGCAAAGGTAATCTGATTGCGTTGCGTGAACTGGCATTGAGGCGCACCGCTGACCGGGTGGACGATCAAATGCGGGCCTGGCGCGATCGCCAGGGGGAAGAAAAAGTGTGGCACACCCGCGATGCGATCCTACTCTGTATCGGGCATGGCGCGGGTAATGAAAAATTGATCCGTACCGCAGCGCGTCTCGCCGCCAAACTCGGCAGCGTCTGGCATGCGGTCTATGTTGAAACGCCCACGTTGCATAAACTGCCGGAGCCGCAGCGGCGGGCTATCCTCAGCGCGCTGCATCTGGCACAGGAACTGGGAGCAGAAACCGCAACCCTTTCCGACCCGGCGCAAGAGAAAGCAATTTTGCGCTATGCGCGTGAGCACAATCTCGGCAAGATTGTGATCGGTCGTCGGAATAAACGCCCGTGGTGGCACCGGGAGTCGTTTGCCGACAGGCTGGCGCGCCATGCACCGGATCTCGACCTGGTTATCATAGCCCTTGAAGATGCCCCCCTCGCCCTGCCTGCCCGCGCGGGCGACGCCCGGCCTTTTATTGAACGCTGGGGCGTGCAACTTAAAGGCTGCGCGGTTGCGCTGGCGCTTTGCGCGGCCATCACTTTAATTGCCATGCAATGGTTGACGGCATTCGACGCCGCCAACCTGGTGATGATTTACCTGCTCGGCGTGGTGCTGGTGGCGCTATTCTTTGGCCGCTGGCCATCGGCTTTTGCCACGGTCATTAACGTAGTCAGTTTTGACCTGTTTTTTATTGCACCGCGCGGCACGCTGGCCGTTTCTGACGTTCAATACCTGCTGACTTTTGGCGTGATGCTGACGGTCGGGCTGGTGATCGGCAATCTCACCGCCGGGGTGCGCTATCAGGCGCGGGTCGCGCGTTACCGCGAGCAGCGTACCCGCCATTTGTATGAGATGTCGAAAGCGCTGGCTGCCGGGCGTAGTAATCAGGACACCGCCACCACCTGCGAAACCTTTATTCACTCCACGTTTAATGCCCGCAGCAAACTGCTGCTGCCGGATGCTGGCGGGCGGCTCAGTGCGTTAACGCAGGCGCAGGGCATGACGCCGTGGGATGACGCCATCGCCCGCTGGAGTTTTGATAAAGGGCAACCGGCGGGCGCAGGCACCGATACGCTACCCGGAGTGCCTTATCAAATTCTGCCGCTGAAAAGCGACCAGAAAACCCATGGTCTGCTGATTGTCGAACCGGCGAATTTACGCCAACTGATGATCCCGGAACAACAACGCCTGCTGGAGACCTTTACCTTGCTGGCCGCCAGTGCGCTGGAACGCCAGGCGCTGGCCACCAGTGAAGAACAGGCGCGCCTTGCCAGCGAACGGGAAAGCATTCGCAACTCCTTGCTGGCTGCGCTCTCTCACGATTTGCGCACGCCGTTGACGGTTCTGTTTGGCCAGGCTGAAATCCTTACGCTGGATCTGGCCAGCGAAGGCTCGAAACATGCGCCGCAAGCCAATGAGATCCGCCAGCATGTGCTTAACACCACGCGGCTGGTCAATAATCTGCTGGATATGGCGCGTATTCAGTCCGGTGGTTTTAACTTGCGCAAAGAGTGGCTGACACTGGAAGAGGTCGTCGGCAGCGCGCTGAAAACGCTTGAGCCTGGGCTGAGCGGCCGACATATCGCCCTTTCCCTACCCGATCCGTTAATGCTGGTGCACGTTGATGGCCCATTGTTCGAGCGGGTATTGATTAACCTGCTGGAAAATGCGGTGAAATATGCCGGATGGCGGGCGGATATTGGCGTGAATGCTTCCCGTAGCGCCGACCAACTGACGCTGGAGGTGTGGGACAACGGGCCGGGGATCCCGCCGGGCCAGGAACAGGCGATTTTCGACAAATTCGCCCGCGGCAGCAAAGAGTCGGCGATTCCCGGCGTTGGACTTGGACTGGCTATTTGCCAGGCTATTGTGGATGTTCATGGCGGCACCATTAGCGCCCACAACCGCCCGCAAGGGGGTGCTCTGTTCTGTGTTACACTGCCGCTGGAAACGCCGCCCCAACTGGATGAATTATCCGAGGATCTGTGATTAACGTTCTGATTGTCGAAGATGAACAAGCCATCCGCCGTTTTCTGCGTACCGCGCTGGAGGCCGAAGGCCTGCGCGTGCATGAAGCAGAAACGCTGCAACGTGGGTTAATTGAGGCCGCTACGCGAAAGCCCGATCTGGTTATTCTTGATTTGGGCCTGCCGGATGGGGATGGGATCGATTTTATTCGCGATTTGCGCCAGTGGAGCCAGATGCCGGTCATTGTCCTGTCTGCGCGTACTGAAGAGCACGATAAAATTGCCGCGCTGGATGCCGGTGCCGATGATTACCTTAGCAAGCCGTTCGGCATTGGCGAATTGCAGGCGCGTCTGCGCGTCGCGTTGCGTCGCCACGCCGCCAGCAGCCCGGATGAACCGGTGATCGTCTTTTCCGATATCCGTGTCGATCTCGCCAGCCGCCGCATCCAGCGAGGTGAAGAGGAGATCCACCTTACGCCCATTGAGTTTCGTTTGTTGGCGGTCCTGTTAAATAACCACGGTAAAGTGCTGACGCAGCGGCAACTGCTTAGCCAGGTCTGGGGCCCGAATGCGGTGGAGCACAGTCACTACTTGCGTATCTATATGGGTCATTTACGGCAAAAGCTGGAAGTCGACCCTGCCCGCCCCCGCCATTTACTTACCGAAACAGGTATCGGCTACCGGTTTATGCTGTAAGGGCGTATCCTGCTGATTTTTGGGAGGAGAGGATGAGCGCCTGGTTAATCTATGCCCTGCTGTCGGCGGTTACTGCCGCGCTGGTCGCCATTTTTGGCAAAATCGGTTTGCAACATCTGGACGCCAATACGGCCACGGCTATTCGTGCGGTGGTGATGGCGCTGTTTCTGTTGGGTGTGGTAGTGGTTCAGGGGAAATTGTCGCTGGTCGCCACCGTGCTGGCGGATAAAAAAGCGCTGCTGTTTGTGGTGCTGAGTGGCGTGGCGGGTGCACTGTCCTGGCTGTTCTATTTTATGGCCATCAAAAGCGGCAATGTGTCGCGCGTGGCACCGATCGATAAATTAAGCGTGGTGTTTGCGGTGATCCTGGCAGTGGTGCTGTTTGGCGAGAAAGTATCGCTGGTTGCCGCGGCGGGTGTCGCGTTAATTACTGCCGGGGCGCTGATGGTGGCGCTGGGTTAGTTAAACCGCGCAATGCAATGTTAAAAGGCTCCCGCAGGAGCCTTTTATGTCAAACGCTTACGCGTTTTTCAGCACTTCGCTGACAATCTCTACCGCTTCTTTCTCAATCTGCTTACGGTGTTCAGCACCCAGGAAGCTTTCACAGTAGATTTTATAGGCGTCTTCAGTGCCCGACGGACGTGCAGCAAACCAGCCATTGTCGGTCATCACTTTCAGTCCACCAATCGACGCGCCGTTGCCTGGGGCAGCGGTCAGACGTGCAGTGATCGGATCGCCTGCCAGCGTGCTGGCGCTGACCATTTCTGGTGACAGTTTAGACAGCGCGGCTTTCTGCGCAGAAGTGGCGCTGGCGCCCAGACGGTTGTAACTTGGCGCACCAAAACGTGCGGCCAGTTCATCGTAATGCTGCTGCGGGTTTTTCCCGGTGACGGCGGTGATTTCCGCAGCCAGCAGGCACATGATGATGCCGTCTTTATCGGTCGACCAGGGGGTGCCGTCAAAACGCAGGAACGAGGCCCCTGCGCTCTCTTCGCCGCCGAAACCAAAGCTGCCGTCAAACAGGCCATCCACGAACCATTTGAAGCCAACCGGCACTTCCACCAGCTTACGGCCGAGGTCATTCACCACACGATCAATCATGGCCGAGGAAACCAGCGTTTTACCCACCGCGACGTCTTTGCCCCACTGCGGGCGATGCTGGAACAGGTAGTTGATTGCCACTGCCAGGTAGTGGTTAGGATTCATCAGGCCCGCCGGGGTAACGATGCCATGACGGTCATAATCCGGATCGTTGGCAAACGCCAGGTCGAACTTATCGCGTAGCGCCAGCAACCCAGCCATTGCAGACTCAGAGGAGCAATCCATACGGATCACACCGTCTTTGTCCAGGTGCATAAAACGGAATGTCTGATCAACCTGGTCGTTTACCAGAGTCAGATCCAGCTTGTAATGCTCTGCAATGCGTTTCCAGTACTCAATACCGGAACCACCGAGCGGATCGACGCCGAGTTTCAGACCGGCTTTCTGGATAGCGGCCATATCGACGATATCTGCCAGCCCTTCGATAAACGGCTGCACCAGATCTTTTTCGGTCACATGACCAGACACCAGCGCGGCATCCAGTGAAATGCGTTTGACGCCTTTCAAACCATCAGCCAGCAAGGCATTGGCACGATCTTCCACCACTTTGGTGACATTGGTATCAGCCGGACCGCCATTTGGCGGGTTGTATTTGATGCCACCATCTTCCGGCGGGTTGTGGGACGGGGTAATGACAATGCCGTCCGCCTGCGCGCCGCCGTTTTTGTTATGTACCAGGATAGCATTGGAAATGGCAGGCGTCGGGGTAAAGCCGTTGTTTTCCTGCACCACAACATCTACACCGTTGGCTGTCAGCACTTCGAGCACGGAGATAAAAGCAGGTTCAGACAGTGCGTGAGTATCTTTACCCACATAGCACGGCCCGGTAATACCATTTTTCGCGCGCTCTTCAGCAATCGCCTGCGCGATGGCCAGAATATGCGGTTCGTTAAAGCTGTGGCGACCTGCGCTGCCACGGTGACCGGACGTGCCGAATTTCACCGCATGTTCTGAATTACCAATTTCAGGTTTCAGCACATAGTACTGCGCCGTAAGTTGAGCGACGTTAATCAAATCGCCCTGTTGTGCAGGTTGCCCCGCGCGTGGGTGGTTAGCCATTGCCTGGTCCTTTCAATGCAAGGATTAAATTGTGCCGCAAACTTTCTCAATCAATTCCGCCGGGAATTGCATTGACTGCATGATATGTTCGATCATGCTGCATTTACGGCCCGTATTGGTGTTGGTTATGACCCAATAAGGGGTATTCGGCACCTGTTTCGGCTTGGTCTGGTTGCCGCTCTGAAGCAAAGTCTGCTCATTCGCAGCAAAGTATACGCGGGTGCGCCCATGCAGAGACTCGGTGGATTCCGTAAACCCCTTGTCATCCAGTAAGTAGAGTGTAGACAGCACCAGCAGGAAACGATTCACCGCCTTTTTCTGTTCGGCGTACTCATCAGACAGCAGCAGCTCACGCACGGCGCGGACTTTATCTTTGGCGGTGTTTGCCGGTTTAACCCCTTCAACGGTACTGACCGTACGCGTCTCTTTTACCGGCGCAGGCTGTAACTGCGATGGGGACTGGGCAACGGCGGAAAATTTCAACATGCGCCGTAAAATGTCGGATGCACTCTCACCAATATGCTTTGTGTGGCTGGCAATATACGTGTAGAGCTCATCATCAACTTCGATCGTTTTCATCTTAATCCAGTGCGATATCTAATCTGAATACAAGTGTTGGGATTATAAAGTGAAATCTCAACAGCGGATAGCGTCAAACCAGGGTAGCGGCAAAACTCAGACGATTTCTGAACCTTGCAGCAGGGCGGCAGAATGTTCAACATAATAACCTAACCCGCTTGAGTGAAAAAAAGAACTTTGCCATGAAATTGAATACACGCGCGCTAACTGCACAACATCCGCACAACAATTCTCCTGTTGTCCTTGTTCATGGTCTGTTTGGCAGCCTGGATAACCTTGGCATACTCGCCCGAGACCTGGTTCAGGACCATGACGTATTGCAGGTGGATATGCGCAACCACGGCCTTTCTCCCCGCTCAGACGAGATGAACTACCCGGCGATGGCGCAGGATCTGCGAGATACGCTCGACGCTCATCAGATCGAGAAAGCCACTTTCATTGGTCACTCTATGGGCGGCAAAGCGGTAATGGCACTCACCGCGCTGGCGCCAGAACGCATCGACCAGTTGGTGGCAATTGATATTGCGCCCGTTAATTATAACGTACGCCGTCATGATGAGATTTTTGCCGCCATTAACGCCGTCAGCGAGGCGCACGTCACCACACGCCAGCAAGCCACAGCGATAATGCGTGAAGTCATTAACGAAGAAGGTGTGATTCAGTTTCTGCTGAAATCCTTTGCCGACGGGAAGTGGCGCTTCAACGTACCGGTACTGTGGGATCAATATTCGCAGATTGTCGGTTGGGAAAACGTCCCGGCGTGGGAGAAACCCGCGCTGTTTGTTCGCGGCGGCAACTCACCTTATGTGACCGAAGCATACCGCGACGCGCTGCTGGCGCAATTCCCACAGGCGCGGGCGCATGTTATTGCAGGCGCGGGCCACTGGGTGCATGCAGAGAAACCCGATGCGGTTATGCGCGCAATCCGTCGTTATCTCGCTGAAAAGGCAAACTGATTAAAAAGGCGGCGACCGGTCGTTTGAACGCGCCCGGTCGTTGGCGTGCCCGTTGTGCTGATGTATGATGGCGCGCTATTCAGCCCGGGCTACGACCCGATTGCTTGTATTTCCCGTAGTATGCTTAAACCATGGCTAAAGAACAAACGGACCGTACGACCCTAGATCTGTTCGCGAATGAGCGTCGCCCGGGACGACCGAAGACTAACCCGCTCGCGCGTGATGAACAGTTGCGCATCAATAAACGCAATCAGCTAAAACGCGATAAAGTTCGCGGGCTTAAACGCGTCGAATTGAAACTGAACGTTGAGGCGGTAGACGCCCTCAATGAGCTGGCGGACGCCCGTAATATGAGCCGCAGCGAGCTTATCGAAGAGATGCTGCTTACGCAGCTGCAGGCCTTGCGCGAATAACGAATCCTCCGAATCATCACCTTTATTCATACTTTCATGTGGCATACAGTGCAGTCCGTGGCGATAGCAGTTTCCGCGCACTTCCCTGTTCTGCTATGATTGCCCTTATCTGTGGGCTAAACGCCACCACCATACTCATTAAGTTTCAAGAGGTTATTTTACTCATGGCAATTACAGGCATTTTCTTCGGCAGCGACACTGGCAACACTGAAAATATCGCCAAAATGATTCAGAAACAGCTTGGTAAAGACGTTGCTGATGTTCATGACATTGCCAAGAGCAGCAAAGAAGATCTCGAAGGCTATGACATTCTGCTGCTTGGCATTCCGACCTGGTACTATGGTGAAGCGCAGTGCGACTGGGATGATTTCTTCCCGACGCTGGAAGAAGTGGATTTCAACGGCAAGTTAGTCGCCCTGTTCGGTTGCGGCGACCAGGAAGATTATGCCGAATACTTCTGCGATGCGCTGGGCACCATTCGCGACATTATCGAGCCACGCGGCGCAACTATCGTCGGTCACTGGCCAACGGCGGGTTACCATTTCGAAGCCTCTAAAGGCCTGGTGGATGACGATCACTTCGTCGGGCTGGCAATTGATGAAGACAGGCAGCCAGAACTGACCGCAGAGCGTGTCGAAAAATGGGTAAAACAAGTTTCTGAAGAGCTGCACCTGGACGACATCATCAACGCCTGATGATAATGGTGCAACCTGTAGGTTGCACCGTATTAATAGGTAAAAGCGATGGAAATAATTGCTACAAATTTTTAACTTTTTCCTTCATCGCTGTACAATAAGCCCTGCTAAAGTGGCCTCGCCGCAAGGAGTTTGTTGGCGAGACCACGTTTTAAAAGCTTACTTTACTTGAGGGCTTGCAGTTTTCATTTAGGCATGGCAGTTCTATAATGAGACGCATTATCCCAGGTGCATTCCTATAACTTCCGCTAAGGAAGTGAATCGTATAGCAACAGGACAGATTCCGCATGACTGACAACAATACCGCATTAAAGAAGGCCGGCCTGAAAGTCACGCTTCCTCGGTTAAAAATCCTGGAAGTGCTTCAGGAACCGGATAACCATCATGTCAGTGCGGAAGATTTATACAAACGACTGATCGACATGGGCGAAGAGATCGGCCTGGCCACTGTTTACCGTGTGTTAAACCAGTTCGATGACGCCGGGATTGTGACCCGTCACAATTTCGAAGGCGGTAAGTCCGTTTTTGAACTGACCCAACAGCATCACCACGATCACCTGATTTGCCTCGATTGCGGCAAAGTGATTGAATTTAGTGACGATTCCATTGAAGCGCGCCAGCGCGAAATTGCCGCCAAACACGGCATTCGTCTGACGAATCACAGTCTCTACCTTTATGGCCACTGCGCCGAAGGTGACTGCCGCGAAGATGAACACGCGCACGACGCGAAATAATCGTTCTTCTTACTCTGAGCCAACCTGACGGTTGGCTTTTTTTTGCCTGTTAAACGCCCCTGGATGACACTGCGCTTTCCCGACCGGGAAAACGAAACGTAACACGCGGCCTTCACCGGGAACCGTGTTTATGCGGGAATAAAAAAGCCCGACATGCTTTCGCTGCCGGGCCGGATAATAAGCCTCAACTAGGCTTTGATGCTATCCACGCGGCTCGTGCGCTTACCGTCCGGGCTGGTGGTACGCACGCGTATTTCCCCGCTCACCTGCGGACGTGCCTTATCGTTATAACGCAGCCACTGTTTACCCCCGTCGGTAGAGTATTCCACCACCATTCCAGGGAAACTGGTGTTGGCTTCAAGCACGCCACCTACGACGCGCGCGCCAGGTACCGGCAGGCGGTAATGCACACCCGCTTTCTCCATTTTTGCCAGTTCACGATGCCCTAACAGATTAGCAAAACGCATCCAGTCTTTATCCAGTGCTTTCACATCGACAAGGTGTGTCTCACCGCCTTTGTACTCGCGCCCTGCTTTGTAGTCCTGCTCCCATGCAGCACGGTGCCATGCGCGCTCGGCGACAGAAACCAGTCGTGGATAGATCATGTACTCCATCTGAGCGTCGGTACGTACTACCTCACTCCACAACTGCGCAGAAAGGCCATAAGCGCCTGGCCACGGCTTATCGGATTTCGCACTAAACGGATTACCATCACGATCAACAGAGGTTTCTGCGTTTTGTGGCATGTTGTCCGGCGCGAAGCTGAAGATCTTACGCTCATCACTGAAACGCGTGCCCCAGTAATAGCCACTCTCTTGCGGGTTCACTTCATACGGGAAGTCAAGATAGACGTAATCCGGGTTGGAGACAATGACACGGAAGCCCTTGTTGGCCCAGTCATTAACCGAGTCGAACCCGCCCCAGTAGAGCGTATCCCAGAAGTTAACGTTCACATGATCGGTGGCAAATGCCGACGCATTTTTGGCATCTTTCAGTCCATCCTGCCATGCCTGCATCGTGTCGATACCGCGCGCTTTTACCAGCTTGCTCACTTCAACCCCGAAGTAGCTGGAGAGATGCTCCACGTCAGCCACTTTGCCGTCTTTGATCATCGCCTGGCATGCCTGCGATTTTGCCCACGGCTTATCCTGGTTGCTTTGGTCGATGATGCCTTTGCCTGCTTCGGGAGCTTTCTTGTCGGTATAACCGGTGCCAAGGTAAATATTTTTCGCTTCGTCACCCCCAAAGTGCCAGGTTTGCAGCGGCAGCCCGGCTTCTTTATGCATCTGCTGAATTTCACCCAGAACTTTATCCACAAAGTTACGCGATGAGTCGAGGCAAGGGTTCAGATAGCCAGTACGGTTGTAGAACTGCACCCCCGTGGTGTTGGAGGTGTCTGTAGGATCCAGCAGGCGGAACTGATTCGCGGCTTGCTCGTTGCCCTCTTTCATCAACCGATCGTATCTCGCTTCCATGGCAATCACTGCAGCACGTGCATGCGCTGGCATGTCGATTTCCGGAATGACCTCAATCTGCCGCGCTTTGGCATACTTCAGAATGTCGATGTAATCCGCACGGGTAAAGAAACCGCTGCCGGTGTTATTGCTGTCGGGCCCGGATCCAAGCTGCGGCAACAAGCAGGATTTCTCACTCAGGTCATGGCAACGCTTACTGCCAATGTCCGTTAATTCCGGCAGGCCTGGAATTTCGATACGCCAGCCTTCGTCATCGCTGAGATGGAAATGGAATTTGTTCAGTTTGTAGGCCGACATTTGATCCAGCAGACGCAGCACGGCGTCTTTACTGTGGAAGTTACGCCCGACATCAAGGTGAATGCCGCGGTAGTCGAAGCGAGGCGCATCCTTCGCATCCAGCGTGGCCACTTTCAGTGCCCCGTCAGCCGGGATAAGCGACAACAACGATTGCAGCCCATAAAAAACCCCGGCCTGATCGTAACCGGTGATCACCGTCTCTTTTGCACCAATATGCAGTTTATACGCACCGGAAACCGCCTCATCGCCCTGGAAATCACGCGTAGCTATTTCGCTGCGCACCGGATAACTTCCCGCTTGCACGCCCAGCAACGCAAAACGACTTTTCACCGCGTCCTGCGCATCGCTGCTTAACGCAGAAAGATCCAGCTTCACGCCATTGCTCAGGTCGACATCCTGTCCGTGAATGTTTACCGCCTGCGGCGTAGGAATAATCTGGCCACGCAGGGTGTGCAAATTGAGCGTTTTCACATCACTGTTTTTTGCAAAACGCGCTTCAGCCGTCATCAGGATGTTTTTGTCATCCGCCGTGCGCTTCCACTGCTCGCCAGGCAGGGTGACGAACTGCGTCAAATCTTCGGTGTCGGTATTGGCGATCACTTTCGCCGTCGCCCCTTCGGAAGTGACATACCAACGCGGCAGTACATCGGTTATAAACAGCTGCCAGTATTCATTGATGATGGGGATCTCAACAGACTGTTTCGCCGGAAAACCACTGAATTTGTCGGTCGGCTCCAGTTTATGCAGATCGCCCATAATATGAATGACTTTAAACTGGTCGTTCGCCACCTCAAGGATCGGGCGGATGCTGTGGAAATAAATTGCCCACGCTTTATCTGTTACCGCATCGCCATTATTGGTCAGTGTGATAACGGCTTTGTTGCACGACGCCCAGTCAGCGCCAAGCCTGGCGCAATCGACACCCTTCTGCCCGGCATGGTTATCTTTGATCGCATAATTGAGATGAAACTGGCTGATTGCATCGACAGTGCTTTGACCAGCCAGCGCCATTGGGCTGCTCAAAATGCCCAGCACTGTGCTGGCCAGCAGACTTAAACGTACAGTATTCATGACTTATTCCTTGTATTTTGCCGGGTGCGCCCCGGCAAATAACGCATCAAAAAAGAGTAAACGGCGCGATAACCATAAATTTCACGTCACGCTCATCCTGGAAGATGTTGCCGTAACCGCCGGAGTAACAGGGGATATCGGAGTGGTTGTCATACTGTGTGAAGTGGAGTTTGAACATCGTACCTTTAGCGCGGCCATCCTGCAGGGTGTAGATAGCGTCCAGGCTGTAGGCCGACTCTTTCAGACGGTAGTTCGGATCGTACCAGGCATCCGGTGAGGCCATCCTGGCGGGTTTTGCATCCCAGGCATAGGCGTAAGAAGCCCCCACCGTGAAACCAGGCAGATTCCAGTTTTGCAAATCATACATTGCACCGATGAACAGCGCTTTTTCACCGTTGGCGTTAAAGTCAGAGCGGTTATCCCACCAGACATCCAGGCGACCGTTAGAGGAGGCGTAAGTCGGTGTCATACGTTGCAGAAAGTAGCCCTGCTGACCATCGGCTTTAACCCAGGTCCCTTCCAGACGGAGATCAACCTGCCCAACCTTGTAACCAAAGGTCAGCGCCTGCAACCATGCGGTGCCGTCATAGATATCATTTACCCCGCCATCGCTGACTTTATCGCGGGTGCCATAAAACTGATAACTGGTAGAGAATGGGTTGCCTGCCAGATCAAATTTGTAGCTGGCTTTTGCGAAGTACTGATCGACATACCCTTGTGCCTGGCCAAATGCGGCCTCAAGCATAAAGTTATTTTTGAAGTCATATTTCGCGCCAATGGAGTGCAGATAGTCGACTTTGGTTTTTTTATCGTTCTGATAAAACTTATCCATTTCGATATGCCACGGCGCTTTGTACTCATTGGTCCACATGTATGAGAAGCTCAGCGCACCCGCATCGCCGTAGTCGAGATTCGCCCCTGCTTCGGCCCCCTGATAGGTGCCCGGCATAAAACTCCAGTGCGGTGCGAGCAAAGTTTGCCCGGTTGGCTGAATGTAGCCGGCGCGCGCCCATACCGGGCCGGTTTTGAATTTGGCGGCGGCTTTGTACAGGCTGATACCGCTTTTATCACCCGACCAGTCTTCTTTGTAGGCTTTATTGCTGGAAGAGAATGCGATTTCGTTCGGATGCGCACTGTCGCCATTTTCTGCCATTTCAATGGCGGTAAAAGCGGCGATATCCAGGCCGAACATATCTGCCGCGTAACCAGACTGAAAATCCAGACTGCCATTCCAGGTGGAATGCGAAAGGTTGGTTTTATATTTATCGGTCAGTACATCTTTACGGTCACGCTCACGCTGCCAGTAATAAATTCCCCCGGTGAGCGTGGAATCATCGATAAAGCCTGCGGCATGCACTTCCGAAGAGAGTGTCCAGCCCGACATTGCTGTGACACCGGCGATAGCCAGTGCCAGCGCACTACGTTTGCCACTAAAAGTACGCATGAGTATTCCTTCTTGACGGATATAAAACATCGCCGAATATGGCGAAGAAAAAAAACACCAATGAGTGTAGGTAGTTAGCAAATACCCCCGAATTAACTACCGTCTTTAGACTATTTTTCGCGACGCGAATTATCAATGCCTTTTAATGGGAGAAATGCAAGATTATGACGAAGAGCACATAAATAGACGCATTTTGTAATATGTGACAGCATCAATAACATTCGCTATTTTTTATTTATTTATTAATGCGTTAAGGATGAATGGTAGCGATTACATATTATAAAATTACGAAAAAAGGCGTTATCATCCCTGCACATGAGGGAATAAATGGTCAATCTCGAGATACATTAATTCGCGACGCGAATGTTAATGGGGAGTAACATGCTAATCGCTAAGCAAAAAAAAACGCCGCAGGAGGCGGCGTTTAAGCAGGATTGTTTGTGATTGACCAGATCACTCGCCGATTTTAGCCCAGGTATCACGCAGGCCAACGGTGCGGTTAAACACGGGTTTGGACGCGGTTGCGTGGCGGCTGTCGAGGCAGAAATAGCCCTCACGCTCAAACTGGTACGCTTTACCCGCTTCTGCGGCTTTCAGCGACGGCTCTGCGTAACCCTGTTTGATCACCAGCGATTCCGGATTGATAGTGGCCAGGAAATCCTCTGCGCCACCCGGGTTCGGAATACTGAACAGGCGATCGTAAAGACGGATTTCAACCGGCATCGCATGTTGTGCGCTTACCCAGTGGATCACGCCTTTTACTTTGCGACCGTCTGCCGGATCTTTGCTCAGGGTTTCTGCATCGTATGAACAGAAAATGGTGGTGATATTCCCTGCGTCATCTTTTTCGACACGTTCAGCTTTAATCACATAGGCATTGCGCAAGCGCACTTCTTTACCCAGCACCAGGCGTTTGTACTGCTTATTCGCTTCTTCGCGGAAATCGGCACGATCGATCCAGATTTCGCCGCTAAATGGCACATCACGCACGCCCATTTCCGGTTTATTCGGATGGTTAGGCATGGAGACGATTTCGCTGCCACCCTGCGGATAATTCTCGATAACCAGTTTAACCGGGTCGATAACCGCCATCGCACGCGGAGCGTTTTCGTTCAAATCTTCACGAATGCACGATTCCAGCGACGCCATCTCAATGGTGTTGTCCTGTTTTGTCACGCCAATGCGCTTACAGAACTCACGAATGGATGCAGCAGTGTAACCGCGACGACGTAAGCCAGAAATGGTCGGCATACGCGGATCATCCCAGCCTTCAACGTGCTTGTCGGTCACCAACAGATTCAGCTTACGCTTCGACATCACGGTGTATTCCAGATTCAGACGAGAAAACTCGTACTGACGCGGATGAACCGAAATGGTGATATTGTCCAGCACCCAGTCGTAGAGACGACGGTTATCCTGGAACTCCAGCGTACACAGAGAATGAGTAATGCCTTCCAGCGCATCGCTGATGCAGTGGGTAAAGTCATACATCGGGTAGATGCACCACTTAGTACCGGTCTGGTGGTGTTCAGCAAATTTAATACGGTACAACACCGGGTCACGCATGACGATAAACGGTGATGCCATATCAATTTTTGCACGCAGGCAGGCTTTCCCTTCTTCGAAGCCACCGGCACGCATTTTTTCGAACAGCGCCAGGTTTTCTTCAACGCTGCGATCGCGGAACGGGCTGTTTTTACCCGGCTGCGTCAGCGTACCGCGGTATTCACGGATCTCATCGGCAGAAAGCTCATCGACATAGGCCAGACCTTTATTGATCAACTCGATCGCATACTGATGCAGTTGATCGAAGTAATCAGAGGAGTAACAGATGTCACCAGACCAGTTGAAGCCCAACCATTGCACGTCATTTTTGATTGACTCAACGTATTCGATGTCTTCTTTTACCGGGTTTGTGTCATCGAAACGCAGGTTGCACTGCCCCTGGTAATCCTGGGCAATCCCGAAGTTCAGGCAGATGGATTTCGCATGACCAATGTGCAGATAACCATTCGGCTCAGGCGGAAAACGGGTATGGACGGTGGTGTGCTTACCACTGGCCAGATCTTCATCAATGATCTGGCGAATAAAGTTAGTCGGGCGGGCTTCAGCCTCACTCATCACGGGTTCCTCAAAGCGTAAACAACATATAACGGTGCATGATCTAATAAGCGGGCGCAGGAAACAACCTTTACTTATACAAATCAGCGATCCCTGCTGGAAAGGTCATCAGCGTCTGCTTTAGCATCAGGACAGCGCTCCGTTTGCCCGGCAGATGCAAGGATCAACGGACTGCGGATCGCCTCACCAACGCCGCTACGGGGGGTATAGCCCGGCGCTTCAATGCACCAGCTCCAGCGATAAAAGTTGGTGCCGTGGATAAAGAAAATGATCTTCTCCCACCGGGATTTTTTTTCGACGTGGATATGCCCTTGCGCATCCGACTGGAATTGTTCCGGCGGGGGGAAATACCCCGGCGGAGAACGTCCGGTACGCACCCACAGGGTGGCATTGGGGATCGGTTCCCCCTCGCGATTGCGCACATCGACATCGTAGCCAGGGCGAATGGTGGCATAGCGCGGAATACAACCACTCAGTATTAAAATGGCGCACAGAGAAAAAAAGATCCGTTTCATCATCAACCTCCATAAGAGAGGCACGAGTATGGCACTGATTGAGATTGGGGTAAAAAAAAGCGGCGAGGTTTTCCCCGCCGCTTAAGGCATTAATGCTGACTCAGGAGCAACTACTTGCCTTTAATTTCATACAGAGATGTCTGACCGGCCACAACGTGACCCTGCGCTTTCATCACCAGGCCGGAGAAGTCGTCAATATTGCTGACCACGACCGGGCTAATCATTGAACGTGCGTTGGCGTTAAGGTACACCAGATCCATCTCGAGGATCGGTTGACCCGCAGCCACTTCGGCCCCTTCTTCAACCAGGCGAGAGAAGCCCTGACCACCCAGTGCGACAGTGTCGATACCCATGTGGACCACAATCTCTGCGCCCTTCTCTGTTTCCAGGCAAAATGCATGATTTGTGTTGAAGATTTTTACAATGGTGCCCGCAGCTGGAGAAACCACGACATTTTCCGTTGGTTTTACCGCCACGCCATCACCCACTGCTTTGCTGGCAAAGGCTTCATCCGGAACCTGATCCAGTGCCACCAGTTCACCCGTTACCGGCGATACCAATTCAGCGATGGTGGTCGCGTTCGGTACCGCCTGAGGCTTTACCGACGCCACCGGCGCTGCAGGTGCACCTGCCTTGTCTGCTGCAGGCACATCACCTGCGGTTTTCATCGCATCGGCGATTTTTTCCGCCACGAAGCCCACAATAATCTGTACGCCGGTTTTGTTAAGACGGATCACGCCGGAAGCGCCAAGACGTTTCGCCATGGATTCATTTACCAGCGAGGAGTCTTTTACTGTTAAACGCAGGCGGGTAATACAGGCATCAATACCGGTCAGGTTATCGGAGCCGCCAATGGCAGCAATGTACTGACGCGCCAGGCCTTTCATATCCTGCTCGCTGTTCACGCTGACATTCACGTCCTGACCATCGGCCTCATCACCCGCCACCGCCAGTTCACGCCCGGGCGTCAGCAGGTTGAATTTGGTAATGGTGAAACGGAAGATCACATAGTAAATAACGAAGAACACCAGGCCCTGCGGGATCAGCATCCACCAGTGCGTCGCCAACGGGTTACGCGAGGACAGCACCATATCCACCAGACCGGCGCTGAAACCAAAACCAGCAATCCACTGCATGCTCGCGGCGATAAAGACGGAGATACCGGTCAGTACCGCATGGATCACATACAGCACCGGTGCGACGAACATAAAGGAGAATTCCAGCGGCTCGGTAATACCGGTGAAGAAAGCGGCGAACGCCCCGGCCATCATGATACCCAGCACTTTGGCTTTATTTTCCGGACGTGCGCAGTGGTAAATCGCCAGCGCAGCGCCAGGCAGACCGAACATCATGATTGGGAAGAAGCCCGCCTGATAACGCCCCGTGATCCCCACAACCGCTTTCCCGGCTTCGATAGACTGCGCGCCGCCAAGGAAATTAGGAATATCGTTGATACCCGCCACGTCAAACCAGAATACGGAGTTCAGCGCATGGTGCAGACCGACCGGGATCAGCAGACGGTTGAAGAAGGCGTAAACGCCAGCGCCAATTGAACCCAGTTTCTGAATATGTTCACCAAAGCCCACCAGTCCGCTAAAGACTACCGGCCAGATGAACATCATGATGAACGCCACTACGATCATCACAAACGAGGTGAGGATCGGCACCAGGCGGCGACCGCTGAAGAAGGAGAGCGCTTTCGGCAGCTCAACGCTGCTAAAGCGGTTATAAAGTTCCGCCGCAATAATCCCCACCAGAATACCAACAAACTGGTTTTTGATTTTGCCAAACGCCGCCGGAACCTGATCAGCAGGAATTTTTTGGATCATGGCAACCGCAGCAGGCGAACAGAGCGTGGTCAGTACCAGGAAACCCACAAAACCCGCCAGCGCCGCAGCACCGTCTTTATCTTTTGACATACCGTAAGCGACACCCACCGCAAACAGCACGCCCATATTGTCGATAATGGCAGAGCCGGACTGGATAAAGAACGCCGCCAGTGCATTTTCGCCACCCCAGCCAACCGGGTCGATCCAGTACCCGACCCCCATCAAAATTGCTGCTGCAGGCAGCGTGGCCACGGGCACCATCAGTGCGCGGCCAATCTTTTGCAGATAACCTAAAATACTCACTTTTATTCCCCCTATGAACCCGACGAGAGCTCACTGAAACAGTCGTTTTTTATTGTGTAACTAACCTGAAATCACGGCTATTTTCGCACTACACTGCAGAGTGTGTGAAAAATTAATTCGCCTCGCAAATTAAATACGTACTTTTTGTGATAAAAATCACTAAGTATCGTCAATAACCCTCCTTTACACTGGCAAACGAGCAAAACTTATTTTAAGATTCAAAATATCAAGATGGATTGCTTCCTTCTCTGTCACGAAACCAGGTTAGGCTTAACGCTGAGCTCGCATGCATTCCGTCACTGTTTTTCATTTAACTTTCAGAGGTGAATAATGAGACTGATTCCACTGGCGACAGCAGAACAAGTCGGCAAATGGGCAGCCCGCCATATCGTTAACCGCATCAACGCGTTCAAACCGACCGCGGATCGCCCGTTTGTACTTGGCCTGCCGACTGGCGGTACGCCTCTTACTGCATACAAAGCGTTAGTTGAAATGCACAAAGCGGGCCAGGTTAGCTTCCAGCATGTCGTCACGTTTAACATGGACGAATATGTCGGCCTGCCGAAAACGCATCCGGAAAGCTACTACAGTTTTATGCATCGCAATTTCTTCGATCACGTTGATATTCCGGCTGAAAATATTAACCTGTTGGATGGTAACGCGCCGGATATTGACGCAGAGTGCCGCCGTTACGAAGAAAAAATCCGCGCTTACGGTAAAATTCATCTGTTTATGGGCGGCGTGGGCAACGATGGTCATATCGCATTTAACGAACCGGCCTCTTCCCTGGCGTCTCGCACGCGTATTAAAACGCTGACCCATGACACCCGCGTGGCGAACTCACGTTTCTTTGATGGCGATGTCAACCAGGTACCAAAATATGCTCTGACCGTGGGCGTTGGTACTCTGCTGGATGCCGAAGAAGTCATGATCCTGGTGCTGGGCGGCGTTAAAGCGCAAGCGCTGCAAGCGGCCGTCGAAGGCAATGTAAATCATATGTGGACTATCAGTTGTCTGCAGTTGCACCCGAAAGCGGTGATTGTCTGTGATGAACCGTCCACCATGGAACTGAAAGTAAAAACGCTCAAATACTTTAACGAGTTAGAAGCAGAAAACATTAAAGGTTTGTAATTCAGTTACCGCTTCACGAGGGGAAAATCGTGGAGCGGCCTCATTTGTTACCGGGGGTCTTATGTATGCTTTAACCCATTGCCGGATCTATACCGGCCATGAAATCCTGGATGATCACGCGTTAGTGATCGCCGATGGCCTGATTGATCGCCTCTGCCCGCTGGCCGAGCTGCCTGCCGGTATTGAACAACGCTCGCTTAATGGCGCCATTCTTGCCCCCGGTTTTATTGATGTTCAGCTAAACGGCTGCGGCGGCGTGCAATTCAACGATACGGCTGAAGCCGTGACCGTGAAGACGCTGGAAATCATGCAGAAAGCCAATGAGAAATCGGGCTGTACCAGCTATCTGCCAACGCTGATCACCACCAGCGATGTGTTGATGAAACAGGGCGTGCAGGTCATGCGCGACTACCTGGCCAAATACCCGAACCAGGCACTGGGCCTTCACCTGGAAGGGCCGTGGCTGAACATTGTGAAAAAAGGCACCCACAATCCGGAATTCGTGCGTAAACCGGATCCGGCGCTGGTCGACTTCCTGTGTCAAAACGCCGATGTGATCACCAAAGTGACGCTGGCACCGGAAATGGCAGGCGAAGCAGTGATTCGCCAACTGGCAACTGCGGGCATTGTGGTGTCCGCCGGGCATTCCAATGCCACGCTGAAAGAGGCCAAAGCCGGTTTCCGCGCCGGGATTACTTTTGCCACCCACCTTTATAACGCCATGCCATACATTACGGGTCGTGAGCCGGGACTTGCCGGCGCCGTGCTCGATGATGCGGATGTTTATTGCGGCATTATTGCAGATGGTCTGCATGTCGATTACGTTAATATTCGTAACGCTAAGCGTCTGAAAGGCGACAAACTTTGCCTGGTGACAGATGCGACAGCGCCTGCGGGTGCAGATATTGACCAGTTCATTTTTGCTGGTAAAACAATATACTACCGTAATGGACTGTGTGTGGATGAAAACGGAACGCTGAGCGGTTCCTCCCTGACGATGATTGAAGGGGTGCGTAACCTGGTGGAACATGTTGGCATTGCGCTGGACGAAGCGCTGCGCATGGCAACCCTCTACCCCGCTCGCGCAATTGGCGTTGCCAGTTCGCTTGGCAGCCTTGCTGCCGGTAAAGTCGCGAATCTGACCGCATTCACACGCGAGTATAAAATCATCAAGACCATCGTTAATGGTAACGAGGTCGTCACTGAGTAAATAAACGGTATGACATCAGGCGGACAAGCTCAAATCGGTAACGTTGACCTCGTTAAACAGCTTAACAGCGCGGCGGTTTACCGCCTGATCGACCAGCATGGGCCTATTTCGCGCATTCAGATTGCCGAACAAAGTCAGCTTGCTCCCGCCAGCGTGACAAAAATCACGCGTCAACTGATTGAACGCGGACTGATCAAAGAAGTCGATCAGCAGGCCTCCACCGGAGGCCGCCGCGCCATCTCCATTGTCACCGAAACCCGCAACTTCCAGGCGATTGGCGTACGGCTTGGCCGCTACGACACAACCCTGACGCTGTACGATTTGAGCGCAAAGGTGCTGGCGGAGGAGCATTATCCGCTGCCGGAACGCACGCAGGAAACGCTGGAACATGCGCTGCTTAACACCATCAGCCTGTTTATTGAGTCCTGCCAGCGTAAAATCCGTGAACTGATAGCCATTTCCGTGATCCTGCCGGGGCTGGTGGATCCTGAAAGTGGCGTCATCCGTTACATGCCGCATATCCAGGTCGAAAACTGGGGGCTGGTGGATGCGCTGGAAAAACAGTTCAAACTCACCTGTTTTGTCGGTCATGACATTCGCAGTCTTGCGCTGGCAGAGCACTACTTTGGGGCAAGTCAGGATTGCGAAGACTCCATTCTGGTGCGCGTCCACCGTGGTACCGGTGCCGGGATTATCTCTAATGGCCGCATTTTTATTGGCCGCAACGGTAACGTAGGCGAGATCGGTCATATTCAGGTGGAGCCGCTGGGTGAACGCTGCCACTGCGGTAACTTCGGTTGCCTTGAAACCATTGCCGCCAACGCGGCGATTGAGCAGCGGGTGCGCCATCTGCTTGAACAGGGCTACCAGAGTCGCCTCACGCTTGACGACTGCTCCATCAAAGCTATTTGTAAAGCAGCCAATAAAGGCGATGCGCTGGCGTGCGAAGTCATTGAACACGTCGGTCGCCATTTGGGCAAAACCATTGCCATCGCTATCAACTTGTTTAATCCGCAAAAAGTGGTGATTGCCGGGGAAATTATCGAAGCAGAGAAAGTACTACTGCCAGCTATTGAAGGCTGCATTAATACGCAGGTTCTGAAAGCGTTTCGCAAAAACCTGCCGGTGGTGCGCTCAACGCTGGATCATCGCTCTGCCATCGGCGCATTTGCGCTGGTAAAGCGCGCTATGCTGAACGGTCTGCTGCTGCAACGTTTGCTGGAAAGCTAACAGCGTTTATAGTTAACACTTATTTTTTATCCGGACAGTCCATGACCATTCAGAATGTAATCTGTGATATTGATGGCGTGCTGATGCACGACAATGTTGCCGTTCCCGGCGCAGCAGAATTTGTGACCCGTATCCTTGAGAAAGGGATGCCGCTTGTGCTGTTAACCAATTATCCGTCGCAAACCGGCCAGGATTTGGCGAACCGTTTCGCCTCTGCCGGGATCGATGTGCCCGCCAGCGCGTTTTATACGTCGGCGATGGCAACGGCAGACTTTTTGAAACGTCAGGAAGGGAAAAAAGCCTACGTGGTGGGTGAAGGCGCACTGATTCACGAGCTGTATAAAGCTGGCTTTACCATTACCGATATCAACCCCGATTTCGTGATCGTGGGTGAAACGCGCTCCTATAACTGGGAAATGATGCATAAGGCCGCCTTCTTTGTGGCAAACGGTGCACGTTTTATCGCCACCAACCCGGACACACACGGGCGCGGCTACTATCCGGCGTGCGGGGCGCTCTGTGCGGGCATTGAGAAGATCTCCGGGCGTCAGCCGTTTTACGTTGGTAAACCCAGCCCGTGGATTATCCGCGCGGCACTCAATACCATGCAGGCGCATTCAGAGCAGACGGTCATAGTTGGCGATAACCTGCGCACCGATATTCTGGCTGGCTTTCAGGCCGGTCTGGAGACAATCCTTGTGCTATCGGGTGTATCGCGACTCGACGATGTCGACAGCATGCCGTTTCGTCCCTCATGGATTTACCCCTCTGTCGCTGAAATCGACGTTATTTAATCCCGACCACGCCTTTTGGCGTGGTTTCTCTTTTTTACCCCTGATAAAAAATAGAGCATTCAATAAAAAGCGAGATTTTTTGATAATTCATCAATAATGCTGCGCAACAGGTGCTCTTTTTTCAGCATTCCACAATCGCGATTGCGCTTTTTGATTTCCCGACGGTAAAACGCTTGCACCCCCCCGCCCTTTACGGCATTTTTGAAGGCACGCGATAAGACAAAGCGATGACGCAACGTCTGCAACCCCACAACACTGCATGCCCTGAAAGGTTAACGGAGAAGTCTATGTGTTCAATTTTTGGCGTACTGGATATTAAAACCGACGCGGTAGAGTTACGTAAAAAAGCGCTGGAATTATCCCGCCTGATGCGCCACCGCGGCCCGGACTGGTCCGGCGTTTATGCAAGCGACAAAGCAATCCTGGCCCATGAACGTCTCTCCATTGTTGATGTTAACGCCGGTGCTCAGCCGCTCTACAACGAGAAAAAAACACATGCGCTGGCAGTCAACGGGGAGATCTACAACCATCAGGCTCTGCGCGCTGAGTATGGCGACCGTTATGCCTTCCAGACTGGCTCCGACTGCGAAGTGATCCTCGCGCTGTATCAGGAAAAAGGCCCGGCTTTCCTGGACGATCTGCAAGGTATGTTCGCCTTCGCCCTGTATGACAGCGAACAAGACGCTTACCTGATTGGCCGCGATCATATCGGCATTATCCCGCTCTATATGGGGCATGATGAGCACGGCAACTTCTATGTCGCGTCTGAAATGAAAGCGCTGGTTCCGGTTTGCCGTACCATTAAAGAGTTCCCGGCCGGCAGCTACCTGTGGAGCAAAGACGGGGAAATCCGTTCTTATTACCAGCGTGACTGGTTTGACTACAATGCGGTGAAAGACAATGTCACCGATAAAGCAGAACTGCGCCAGGCGCTGGAAGACGCCGTTAAAAGCCATCTGATGTCGGACGTGCCTTACGGTGTGCTGCTTTCTGGCGGTCTGGATTCATCGGTTATCTCCGCGATTACCAAAAAATTCGCTGCGCGTCGCGTTGAAGATCAGGAACGTTCGGAAGCCTGGTGGCCGCAGTTACACTCCTTTGCCGTTGGCCTGAAAGGCGCGCCGGATCTGAAGGCCGCCCAGGAAGTGGCAAACCACCTTGGTACTGTGCACCATGAAATTCATTTCACCGTGCAGGAAGGCCTGGACGCGATCCGCGATGTGATTTATCACATCGAAACCTATGATGTGACTACCATTCGCGCCTCAACGCCGATGTATCTGATGTCCCGTAAGATCAAAGCGATGGGCATCAAAATGGTGCTCTCGGGCGAAGGGTCTGATGAAGTATTTGGCGGCTATCTCTATTTCCATAAAGCGCCGGATGCTAAAGAACTGCATGAAGAAACCGTGCGTAAATTGCAGGCTCTGCACATGTTTGACTGCGCCCGCGCCAACAAAGCGATGTCGGCATGGGGTGTGGAAGCGCGTGTCCCGTTCCTGGATAAGAAATTCCTCGATGTGGCTATGCGCATCAACCCGCAGGATAAAATGTGTGGCAGCAACGGTAAGATGGAAAAACACATTTTGCGTGAATGCTTCGAGTCCTATTTACCGGCAAGCGTAGCGTGGCGCCAGAAAGAGCAGTTCTCCGACGGGGTGGGTTACAGCTGGATCGACACGCTGAAAGAGGTAGCGGCACAGCAGGTTACTGACCAGCAACTGGCTACCGCCAGCTACCGCTTCCCGTACAACACGCCAGCTTCCAAAGAGGCGTATCTGTACCGTGAAGTGTTTGAGGAGCTGTTCCCGGTGCCAAGCGCTGCAGAATGCGTGCCTGGCGGCCCATCTGTCGCTTGTTCGTCGGCCAAAGCGTTCGAATGGGATGAAGCCTTCAAAACCATGAACGATCCGTCAGGCCGCGCAGTGGGTATTCACCAGTCGGCTTACTGATAAACAGTGGTTATGCGTACAGGTCCTGCGGGGCCTGTATTTTTTTTGTGTCTCTGATTTAATGCATAAAATCGTTTTTTGCTGAATAAAGCGTCATGCTGTTCGCAACCTAACCAAACAGTCACATTCCGGCAATTTTCGATGAAAAAGGTATTGACGCTGTAAGGCCCAATACGCATAATGCGCCCCGCAACGCCGATAAGGTAACGCGAAAAAAGATGGCTACGTAGCTCAGCTGGTTAGAGCACAGCACTCATAATGCTGGGGTCACAGGTTCGATTCCCGTCGTAGCCACCATCTTTTTTGCGGGAGTGGCGAAATTGGTAGACGCACCAGATTTAGGTTCTGGCGCCGCAAGGTGTGCGAGTTCAAGTCTCGCCTCCCGCACCATTCCCAGACAGGTGTTGCACGGATGGGGTATCGCCAAGCGGTAAGGCACCGGTTTTTGATACCGGCATTCCCTGGTTCGAATCCAGGTACCCCAGCCATATCTTCTTCGACTCCTGCGTCAATTCGCGTCAGTCGTTGGGGTATCGCCAAGCGGTAAGGCACCGGTTTTTGATACCGGCATTCCCTGGTTCGAATCCAGGTACCCCAGCCAGTCGATGGACTGGGTTAGCAGTAAAATTTGGCTACGTAGCTCAGCTGGTTAGAGCACAGCACTCATAATGCTGGGGTCACAGGTTCGATTCCCGTCGTAGCCACCACATTCAGGGACTGACGCAAAGACTGCGTTAAACCTTAAAAAGAGTTGTTGGGGTATCGCCAAGCGGTAAGGCAGTGGATTCTGATTCCACCATTCCGAGGTTCGAATCCTCGTACCCCAGCCATCTTAAAAGACGTTTGCTTTTGCGAACGCACTTTTGGGGTATCGCCAAGCGGTAAGGCAGTGGATTCTGATTCCACCATTCCGAGGTTCGAATCCTCGTACCCCAGCCACTCAAAACAAAAAAGCTCGCTTCGGCGGGCTTTTTTGTTTTCTGCACTTCCCTGGAGTGGGTAGTGAGTAACGGCTTAAACCGTATGGTAACTTAACGCTCTCTCTCCTTTGAGTCCGCAAGATGAACTATCAAACCACCGCCCTGTTAATATATGCCCCCCTGTATGTGCTCTTTGTTGTCGCCTGCTTCGGCCTCGCCTTTATCGGCCTTTCCGCGCCGATCTTTTATGGTCTCTTTATGGGTCTTGTCTTTCCGGTGTCCATCTCAATGCGTCTGCATACGCTGAGCGAAAGCGGCCAGGCTCTGCTGATGAAAGAAACCACTCACTGGACGGTCTACGTGCAGGGTATTCCGGTGCAGGAAACACGGTCATCGCTGAAAAACCCCTGCTTTCGGACTCCCGAACGCCTGCAGCAATTTCTGTTGCGGGGATTTATCGCCAGGCTCTTTTTGCAAGTCGCTGCCGTAGCCCTGCTTGTGCAGCAGGCCAGTGCGGAACCGCTGTTCAGTTATTACGGGCTGGCTGCCCTCGGCGCATTGATTATTCTGCTGGTGCCGCTTTATCGCACAGTGCAACTGCTGCGTAAAATGCGTAACGGCGCACTGGCGTTACAACAGGTTGAGGGGTTTGAGGGTTATCAGGCCTTTTTTATCGACAAAAAGGGCGCGCACACGGCGCTCGATAAGTTGTTATCCGTCCTTTGAGAAAGGCGGGCACTGCGCCCGCCCGCTTTACAGCCCCAGGGCATATTTGAGCGCCTGGCGTTTTAGTACACCCGCGCGGTCAGCCGCCATCAGGCCAATGTTACGCAGCAGGCGTACCGGGCCAAGCGTGTTGCTGAACCCGGCATAGAACAGATCCATCCCGCTTTGCATAATGAAGTTATCTGCCATACGTCGCATCTGGTAGCGTTTTAAAACTGACAGACTGGCCCAGGCTTCACCGTGGGTACGCGCACTGGCAAGGACATCTAATAGCGCATCCACATCGCGATACCCTAAATTCACCCCCTGCCCGGCCAGCGGATGGATGGTATGCGCCGCATCGCCAACCAACGCCAGTCCAGGACGCACATACTGCAATGCATGCCGACGCGCCAATGGAAATGCAGCCGCCGCAACCGGTTTTACACGCCCCAGCCGTGGCGGGAAATGTCGCGTAATTTCCTGTTCCAGTTGCGCCATACTCATCGCCTGCAACTGGCGAATGCGTGCTGGTTTGTCATACCACACCAGCGATGCCCAGCGGTCAAAGAGCGGTAAAAAGGCATGCGGCCCGTCTGGCGTAAAGTGTTGCCAGGTGCGGTCCCCCGCCTCTTCTTCACACTCCACGGTGATTAACATGCATGACTGATGATACTGCCACGCGTGAATACCAATGCCTGCGGCCTGGCGAACACGTGAATTGCCGCCATCCGCGCCAACCACCAGCTTCGCCAGCAGCGTTGAGCCATCATCGATGGTTAACTGGTGCTGCTCCTTATGGGCGTGCATTGTGCTGAGCGCGGCAGGCGTGCGCAGCGTTACCTGAGGATGCGTTTCCAGCGCCTCCCACAGCGCGCGCTGCAAAACCGTATTCTCAACCATGTAACCAAGCAGAGGAAGTTTGAGATCCCGGGCATCGAATTCAACATGGGCATTTTCCCACTCCCAGGTTTCCAGTCGTCGGTATGGGTGGCAACGCATCGCCTGAATACGATCCCATACGCCCAGGCCGCGCAATAACCCGACAGACGCGGCACTGATTGCCGAGATCCGCACATCCGGGTGTGCGTGCGCCTCAAAAGGCGAAGGGGCCTGTTGTTCAATCACCGTCACTGAAAAACCCTGCTGTGCCAGCCCCAGCGCCAGTGCCCCGCCGACCATGCCGCCGCCGACAACGGCGACCTCAGTGGATTGATTTATCATGGCTCACTATCCTTAAACGAGAATCCGTTAAGTTTACCGGATTTTTTACCCCTTGAGTCGGACAACCGTCAGACTGGTCAGCACGCGACCAAAGCATTACAATACGCGCCCTGCAATCCTGGCTTATATCCGTTATTTTAGGGTATACGAACCTAAGCAAGAGCAAGTCGATGACAAAAAAACTCCACATAAAAACCTGGGGCTGTCAGATGAACGAATACGATTCATCCAAGATGGCCGATCTGCTGGATGCCACGCACGGGTATCAATTGACCGAAGTGGCGGAAGAAGCGGATGTGCTGCTGCTTAATACCTGCTCCATCCGCGAGAAGGCACAGGAAAAAGTATTCCATCAGTTGGGCCGCTGGAAGTTACTGAAAGAGAAAAATCCCGATCTGATTATTGGCGTCGGCGGTTGTGTGGCTTCGCAGGAAGGCGACCATATCCGCCAGCGCGCGCACTATGTCGACATTATTTTTGGGCCACAGACCCTGCATCGCCTGCCGGAAATGATCAACTCCGTTCGCGGCACCCGCAGCCCGGTGGTGGACATCAGCTTCCCGGAAATCGAAAAATTCGACCGCCTCCCGGAACCACGTGCCGAAGGCCCGACCGCATTCGTCTCGATTATGGAAGGCTGTAACAAATACTGTACCTACTGCGTGGTGCCTTACACCCGTGGTGAAGAGGTCAGCCGTCCGTCTGATGACATCCTGTTCGAAATCGCGCAACTGGCGGCACAGGGCGTACGTGAGGTGAACCTGCTGGGGCAAAACGTGAACGCCTGGCGTGGTGAGAACTTCGACGGCAGCACAGGCACCTTCGCCGAATTGCTGCGCCTCGTGGCGGCGATTGACGGCATCGATCGTATTCGCTTTACCACCAGCCACCCCATCGAATTCACCGACGATATCATTGAGGTTTATCGCGATACGCCGGAACTGGTGAGCTTCCTGCACCTGCCCGTACAGAGTGGTTCCGACCGGGTGCTGAATCTGATGAGCCGCACGCACACCGCGCTGGAATATAAAGCCATTATTCGCAAACTGCGCGCCGCGCGCCCGGATATCCAGATCAGCTCTGACTTCATTGTCGGCTTCCCGGGTGAAAGTCAGGATGATTTTGAAAAAACCATGAAGCTGATTGGCGAAGTCAATTTCGACATGAGCTACAGTTTTATTTTCTCCGCCCGACCGGGGACGCCTGCTGCCGATATGGTGGATGACGTGCCGGAAGAAGAGAAAAAACAGCGTCTGTACATTCTGCAGGAACGCATTAACCAGCAGGCGATGGCCTGGAGCCGCCGTATGCTCGGCACCACCCAGCGTATTCTGGTTGAAGGGACTTCTCGCAAGAATATCATGGAGCTTTCCGGTCGTACGGAAAACAACCGCGTGGTGAACTTCGAAGGCACGCCGGAGATGATCGGTAAATTCGTGGATGTGGAAATTGTCGACGTTTATACCAACTCCCTGCGCGGCGTCGTCGTGCGTACCGAAGACGAAATGGGGCTGCGTGTTGTGGAGTCCCCGGCATCGGTTATCGCCCGCACCCGTAAAGAGAATGACCTCGGCGTTGGCCTGTATCAGCCATAATGCAACAGGCCTGCTATTTCTGGCAGGCCTTGCTTTTCCTCGCACTGACCCCAACATCATCCGCAACGCTTGCGACTTCCTGCTATGCCGTGAATAATTCCTTAACAGGCATCGCCCTCGACACACCTAAAAGAGGAACAGTTTGAACATAGATACGCGTGAAATAACCCTTGAGCCGGCGGACAATGCACGTCTGCTTAGTCTGTGCGGCCCGTTTGATGACAATATCAAACATCTGGAGCGGCGACTGGGTATCGAAATCAACCGTCGCGATAACCACTTCAAACTCACCGGACGCGAAATCTGCGTCAGCGCCGCTGCGGATATTCTGCGCAGTCTGTATGTCGATACCGCGCCGATGCGCGGCCAGACGCAGGATATCGAACCGGAACAAATCCACCTGGCGATCAAAGAAGCCCGCGTGCTGGAACAGAGCGCTGAGAGTATTCCGGAGTATGGCAAGGCTATCAACATCAAAACCAAGCGCGGCGTTATTAAGCCCCGCACGCCAAACCAGGCGCAGTACATCGCCAATATCCTCGACCACGACATCACCTTCGGCGTTGGCCCGGCCGGTACCGGTAAAACGTATCTGGCGGTTGCCGCCGCTGTCGACGCGCTGGAGCGTCAGGAAGTGCGCCGTATTCTGCTCACGCGCCCGGCGGTAGAGGCGGGTGAAAAACTGGGCTTCCTGCCTGGCGATCTCAGCCAGAAGGTCGATCCTTATCTTCGCCCCTTGTATGACGCATTGTTCGAGATGCTGGGCTTTGAACGCGTAGAGAAACTGATCGAGCGTAACGTGATTGAAGTTGCGCCGCTGGCTTATATGCGTGGCCGTACGTTGAACGATGCTTTTATCATTCTCGATGAAAGCCAGAACACCACCATCGAACAGATGAAGATGTTCCTTACGCGCATTGGCTTTAACTCCAAAGCCGTGATCACCGGCGATATCACGCAGATTGACCTGCCGCGTAACACTAAATCTGGTTTACGCCATGCCATCGAAGTGCTGGCCAATGTTGACGAAATCAGCTTTAACTTCTTCCACAGCGAAGATGTGGTGCGCCACCCGGTGGTAGCCCGTATCGTGATTGCGTATGAGGCCTGGGAAGAAGCCGAACAAAAACGTAAAGCAGAACTGGCCGCCGAGCGCAAACGCGAAGCCCAGGAGCAGGAGCAGAAATGAGTCAGGTGATCCTGGATTTACAACTGGCATGCGAAGACAACAACGGCCTGCCGGAAGAAGCGCAGTTCCAGAAGTGGCTGGATGCGGTGATCCCGCAGTTCCAGGAAGAAGCAGAAGTCACTATTCGCCTGGTCGACAGCGCCGAAAGCCACGAGCTAAACCTGACTTATCGCGGCAAAGATAAGCCGACCAATGTGCTCTCTTTCCCCTTCGAAGCGCCGCCGGGTATCGAAATGCCGCTGCTCGGCGATCTGATTATCTGCCGCCAGGTGGTTGAACAGGAAGCGCAGGAGCAAGAGAAACTCCTGGAGGCGCACTGGGCACACATGGTCATCCACGGTAGTTTACACCTGCTCGGTTACGATCATATTGCAGACGATGAAGCAGAAGAGATGGAAGGGATCGAGACAGAGATAATGCTTGCTCTGGGCTATGAGGATCCGTACATTTCCGAGAAAGAGTAACCCGTGCGCGACGCAGGTCGCGTACAAACCCCAAAATGCCGTCCGGCGCTGTGTTTACGCGTGACGAGCGACAATTCAACCAACATGAGAACCCACACGACGCCATGAGCGACGATAACTCACACAGTAGCGACAACACCAACAATAAAAAGGGATTCTTTTCCCTTTTGCTGAGCCAGCTTTTTCACGGCGAGCCGAAAAACCGTGATGAATTGCTGGAGCTGATCCGGGACTCCGGGCAAAACGAGCTCATCGACGAGGACACGCGCGATATGCTCGAAGGGGTGATGGACATTGCGGACCAGCGTGTACGCGACATCATGATCCCCCGCTCGCAAATGATCACCCTGAAACGTAACCAGGCGCTGGACGAATGCCTTGATGTCATCATCGAGTCCGCCCACTCCCGCTTTCCGGTGATCAGTGAAGACAAAGATCATATCGAAGGGATCCTGATGGCAAAAGATTTACTGCCCTTTATGCGCAGTGACTCTGAAGCATTCAGCATGGAAAAAGTGTTACGCCCCGCGGTGGTGGTGCCGGAAAGCAAGCGTGTAGATCGCATGCTGAAAGAGTTCCGTTCGCAACGCTACCATATGGCGATCGTTATTGATGAGTTCGGCGGCGTCTCCGGTCTGGTCACTATTGAAGATATCCTTGAGCTTATCGTCGGCGAAATCGAAGACGAATATGACGAAGAAGAGGATATCGATTTCCGCCAGCTCAGCCGCCATACCTGGACGGTGCGAGCGCTGGCGCCGATTGAAGATTTTAACGACACCTTCGGTACCCACTTCAGTGATGAAGAGGTCGACACCATCGGCGGGCTGGTGATGCAGGCGTTTGGTCACCTGCCTGCGCGCGGGGAAGCCATTGAAATTGATGGTTACCAATTCAAGGTCGCGATGGCCGACAGTCGACGTATTATTCAGGTTCATGTCAAAATGCCGGATGATTCCCCGCCACCGAAACTGGATGATTAATGTAAATGGTATTTGCCTCACTGTTTGAGCGTCAGCGCGTACGTTTGCTGCTGGCGCTGTTATTCGGAGCCAGCGGAACGCTGGCTTTTTCTCCTTATGACATCTGGCCTGCTGCGGTTATCTCCCTGATCGGTCTGCAAGGATTAACGTTCAATCGCCGCCCGTTACAGGCTGCCTGGATTGGCTATTTCTGGGGGCTGGGTCTGTTTGGCAGTGGCATCCACTGGGTTTACGTCAGCATCGCGCAGTTCGGTGGCATGCCGGGGCCGGTCAACGTCTTTCTGGTGGTACTGCTGGCAGCCTATATGTCACTGTATACCGGCTTGTTTAGCGGCATCCTTGCGCGTTTATGGCCAAAAACCGACTGGCTGCGTGTGGCGATTGCCGCGCCGGTTGTCTGGCAAATCACTGAATTTTTGCGCGGCTGGGTGCTGACCGGCTTTCCGTGGTTGCAGTTCGGCTACAGCCAGATTGATGGGCCACTCAAAGGTCTGGCACCGATACTGGGTGTTGAAGGCATCAGCTTCCTGTTGATGATGGTCAGTGGTTTGCTGGCACTGGCGCTGATCACGCGCACCTGGCGTCCGCTGGTAGTCGCGATCGTCCTGTTCGCCCTTCCCTTCCCGCTGCGCTATATCCAGTGGTATCAGTTGCTACCGGCACGCACCACCCAGGTATCTATGGTGCAGGGAGACATCCCCCAGGCGCTGAAGTGGGATGAAAACCAACTGCTGAATACGTTAACGATTTACAGCAACGCAACAGAAAAGATGATGGGGAAATCGCAACTGATTATTTGGCCTGAATCCGCTATTCCGGATCTGGAAATCAATCAGCAGCGCTTTTTAAATGCCATGGACGATCTGCTGCGGGCAAACGGCACGACCCTGGTGACCGGGATTGTGGACGCACGGTTGAACAAACAAAACCGTTACGACACGTACAACACCATCATCACATTGGGTAAAGACAGCGCCTACAGTTACAGTTCAACCGATCGCTATAACAAAAATCATTTGGTGCCGTTTGGTGAGTTTGTCCCGCTGGAGTCGATTCTGCGTCCGCTGGCGCCGTTCTTTGATTTGCCAATGTCCTCCTTCAGTCGCGGCGCCTATGTGCAGCCGCCGCTGCAGGCGCATGGCTTTAATCTGACGCCGGCAGTCTGTTACGAGATCATTCTTGGTGAACAGGTACGCGATAATTTCCGTCCGGATACTGACTTCCTGTTGACCATCTCTAACGATGCGTGGTTTGGCAAGTCGATCGGGCCGTGGCAGCATTTCCAGATGGCGCGGATGCGTTCGCTGGAGCTGGCGCGTCCGTTGTTGCGCAGCACCAATAACGGCATTACCGCCGTGATTGGCCCGCAAGGCGAGATCCAGTCTGTGCTCCCACAGTTCACCCGCGATGTGCTTACCGCTCAGGTGACGCCGACCCGGGGGTTAACGCCGTATGCGCGCATGGGCAACTGGGCAATTTGGGGCATTACTGCGCTGCTTGGCTTTGGTGCGCTGGTAATGAGCCTGCGTCAACGCCGTCGTTAATCTTTCTCTGTCATTGGCCCGGTGCTCTCCGGGCCAACAGTTCCTTGCTTTACCTGCCCTTCTGCCACACACCATTATGGCATGCCATTTGCTTATATTTATCAGGTCACTATGAAAGCTGCTTATGCGTTCTGAGATCGCACTGGCAGTGAACATCAGACGCACCAGACTGGTGCAATGTAAGATTTTTGCCTGCTAATGGTGCGGCGCGTCTCGCAAAAATAAACAATGTTGCAGCAAAACCTTTACATTAAGCCATGCTGAATGTAACAAACATACACAACACTGCACGAATATGTAGCAGGCCATAAAAACAACACAACGTACACACAACGGGTATCAACGTGCTTTCGCACTGACGATAAAGGAGTCTGGAAATGCAATTACGTAAACTGGCCGCCGCGATGCTGGTGATGGGACTGTCAGCCGGTCTGGTCCACGCTGAAGATGCTAAACCGGCGGACGCCGCGCCGGCAGAGCAACAGCAATCTACGCTGGATAAAATTGCCAAAAACGGCGTCATCGTCGTTGGTCACCGTGAATCTTCCGTACCGTTTTCTTACTACGACAATCAGCAAAAAGTGGTGGGTTACTCTCAGGACTACTCCAACGCTATCGTTGAAGCGGTGAAGAAAAAACTCAACAAGCCGGATCTGGCTGTGAAGCTGATCCCTATCACCTCTCAGAACCGTATCCCACTGCTGCAAAACGGCACGTTCGATTTTGAGTGCGGCTCGACCACCAACAACGTTGAGCGCCAGAAACAAGCCGCCTTCTCTGACACCATTTTCGTGGTAGGCACCCGTCTGCTGACCAAGAAAGGTGGCTCGATCAAAGATTTCGCCGACCTGAAAGGCAAAGCCGTTGTGGTCACCTCTGGTACCACCTCAGAAATTCTGCTCAACAAGCTGAACGACGAGAAAAAAATGGACATGCGCATTATCAGCGCCAAAGACCATGGTGACTCGTTCCGTACGCTGGAAAGCGGTCGTGCGGTGGCCTTTATGATGGATGACGCACTGCTGGCGGGCGAGCGTGCAAAAGCGAAGAAACAGGATAACTGGGAAATCGTGGGGACGCCGCAGTCCAAAGAAGCCTATGGCTGCATGCTGCGCAAAAACGATCCGGAATTCAAAAAGCTGATGGATGACACCATTGCGCAGTACCAGACTTCAGGCGCGGCGGAAAAATCTTTCGATAAATGGTTCAAAAACCCCATTCCGCCTAAAAACATGAACCTTAGCTTCGATCTCTCTGACGATATGAAAGCGCTGTTCAAAGAACCGAATGACAAAGCCTTGAACTAATTAAAACCATTAGGGGCGGGGTTTCCTGCCCTCTCGATTGTCGAAGCAGCACGGACAGACTATACGTTGAAGGGTCGTTCCCCTTTCAGCAAGAAAACTCGCTCTTCATACAATCTTCGAGGGTAGCGCTGCTACCCTTTTTTTTCCGGAGTAGATTTATGTCCATAGACTGGAACTGGGGAATCTTCCTGCAACAGGCCCCGTTCGGCAACACAACCTATCTTGGCTGGTTATGGAGCGGCTTTCAGGTCACCATCGCACTGTCAGTGACGGCCTGGATTATCGCGTTTCTGGTTGGCTCTCTGTTTGGCATTTTGCGTACCGTACCTAACCGTTTATTGTCCAGTATCGGCACGTGTTACGTTGAGCTGTTCCGCAACGTGCCACTGATTGTTCAGTTCTTTACGTGGTACCTGGTGGTGCCGGAACTGCTGCCTGAAAATCTCGGCATGTGGTTCAAGTCGGAACTCGATCCCAATGTGCAATTCTTCCTCTCTTCAATGATCTGCCTGGGCCTGTTCACCGCAGCCCGCGTTTGCGAACAGGTACGTGCAGCGATCCAGTCACTGCCGCGCGGGCAGAAAAATGCCGGTCTGGCGATGGGGTTAACGCTGCCGCAGACCTACCGTTATGTGTTGCTGCCTAATGCGTACCGCGTGATCGTGCCGCCGATGACTTCCGAGATGATGAACCTGGTAAAAAACTCCGCTATCGCGTCGACCATCGGCCTTGTGGATATGGCGGCACAGGCGGGGAAACTGCTGGATTACTCAGCTCATGCCTGGGAATCCTTCACTGCTATCACCATCGCGTATGTCTTCATCAACGCCATCATTATGCTGGCGATGAACCTGGTTGAACGCAAAATCCGCCTGCCGGGCAATATGGGAGGCAAATAACAATGTACGAATTTGACTGGAGTTCTATCGCGCCCTCCCTGCCCTATTTACTGGCCGGGCTGGTTGTTACGCTGAAAATCACCGTGATCGCCATTGTGGTCGGTATTATCTGGGGAACGCTGCTGGCGGTAATGCGTCTGTCCACGTTCGGGCCGCTGCGCTGGTTCGCCAAAGGCTATGTCAACGTGTTTCGTTCCATCCCGCTGGTGATGGTGCTGTTATGGTTCTATTTGATTGTGCCAGGCTTCCTGCAAAACGTGCTCGGGTTGTCGCCGCAGACCGATATTCGCCTCATTTCGGCGATGGTCGCCTTTTCCATGTTTGAAGCGGCTTACTACTCTGAAATTATCCGTGCGGGTATTCAGAGCATTTCCCGCGGGCAATCCAGCGCAGCGCTGGCATTGGGCATGACCCACTGGCAGTCAATGAAATTGATCATTCTGCCACAGGCGTTTCGCGCCATGGTTCCGCTGCTGTTAACGCAGGGGATTGTGCTGTTCCAGGACACCTCTCTGGTGTATGTCCTGAGCCTTGCGGATTTCTTCCGTACGGCTTCCACTATTGGCGAGCGTGACGGAACGCAGGTCGAAATGATCCTGTTTGCCGGCGCCGTGTATTTTGTTATCAGTCTCAGTGCTTCGCTGTTGGTCAGCTGGCTGAAGAAAAGGACCGTCTAATGATTTCCCTGAAAAATGTTTCGAAATGGTATGGCCACTTTCAGGTGCTGACCGATTGCTCCACCGAAGTGAAAAAAGGCGAAGTGGTGGTCGTGTGCGGCCCGTCCGGTTCCGGGAAGTCGACACTTATCAAAACCGTAAATGGCCTCGAACCGGTGCAGAAAGGCGAGATCACCGTCAATGGCACCATGGTGAACGACAAGAAAACCGATCTGGCAAAATTACGTTCGCACGTGGGCATGGTGTTCCAGCATTTTGAGTTATTCCCGCACTTGTCAATTATCGAAAACCTGACATTGGCGCAGGTCAAAGTACTGAAACGGGATAAAGCCGCAGCGCGGGACAAAGGGCTGAAACTGCTTGAGCGTGTCGGCTTGTCGGCGCATGCCAACAAATTCCCTGCACAGCTATCTGGCGGTCAGCAGCAGCGTGTCGCCATTGCCCGCGCGCTATGCATGGATCCGGTAGCCATGTTGTTCGATGAACCGACCTCAGCGCTCGATCCGGAAATGATCAACGAAGTGCTGGATGTCATGGTGGAACTGGCCAATGAAGGGATGACGATGATGGTCGTTACCCATGAAATGGGCTTTGCCCGTAAAGTGGCCAACCGGGTGATCTTTATGGATGAAGGTAAAATCGTGGAGGACTCCGAGAAAGACGCGTTCTTCAACAACCCGCAATCCGAACGTGCAAAAGATTTCCTCGCCAAGATCCTGCATTAAGCCACGCAATGCCTGCCCTGAACGGGCAGGCGTTTTTCCTTTTACGGTTCAAAAGGCCGACGCTGAAACTGATCATGGCCGCATTTCGGGCAAAGCGGCAACACGTCTGGTGTGTAGACAGCCAGGTGAAAATGGCATTTCTCACAGACCAGATTTCCCAGCCCGACAACCTCGCCGCTGTGATAAACCCCATGGTGATTAAGATCCTGGAATACTTCCCGCCATTCCAGCTGTGTTTTGTCCGTAATATCCGCCAGCTCCTGCCAGATGCTCTCTTTAATCACCCGCATAAACACACTGTCGGCCACTTCTTCCTGGCTTTCGCCGTAGCTGCGGGCGAACTCTTCTAAATCCCGGCGAATGGCCCGCATCAATTCATCAATTTCCGTGCGAGTTAACTCACCGGTCTGCAAGACATGCTGACGTGCCTGGCCGACTAATGCGTCAATATCGCGCTCTCCGTTGCGCAAACGTTCGGTCAACGTGGCGACCAGTTCACGGTAAAAATGAGCAACCTTGTTCATCGTTTCGCCTCCCGGTTAAGTAACCCTCTCTAATGATAGACGTTATTTCTTTGTCGCAGTGTCGACAGCCCGACAGCGTCAACAAAAAGTCACCGTGAAAAAGGCGGGGCTATTTCATCCGCGTCTCGCGGAAAGGCTGTTTTGAGGCGGGCGTTTGGGCTATGCTATGCCTCTTGAAAAACCACGTAACGACGCTACATTCGTAGCGGTATCAAAAACAGGACTACTGGTGCCATGCAAGAGCAATACCGCCCGGAAGAGATAGAATCCAAAGTACAGCTTCACTGGGAAGAGAAGCGCACATTCGAAGTCACTGAAGACGAGAGCAAAGAGAAGTACTATTGCTTGTCGATGCTCCCCTATCCTTCTGGCCGACTACACATGGGCCACGTTCGTAACTACACCATTGGTGATGTGATCTCTCGTTACCAGCGCATGCTGGGTAAAAATGTTCTGCAGCCGATTGGCTGGGATGCATTCGGTCTGCCGGCTGAAGGTGCGGCGGTGAAAAACAACACCGCCCCGGCGCCGTGGACTTACGACAACATCGCCTATATGAAAAACCAGCTCAAAATGCTGGGCTTCGGCTATGACTGGAGCCGCGAGCTGGCGACCTGCACCCCGGAATACTACCGCTGGGAGCAGAAGTTCTTTACCGAGCTGTATAAAAAAGGCCTCGTGTACAAGAAAACCTCGGCAGTGAACTGGTGCCCGAACGATCAAACCGTGCTGGCCAACGAGCAGGTTATTGATGGCTGTTGCTGGCGCTGCGACACCAAAGTTGAGCGTAAAGAGATCCCGCAGTGGTTTATCAAAATCACCGCCTATGCCGACGAACTGCTGAACGATCTGGACAATCTGGACCACTGGCCAGATACCGTGAAAACCATGCAGCGTAACTGGATCGGCCGCTCTGAAGGTGTGGAAATCACTTTCGACGTACAGAACAGCGATCAGAAACTGACGGTTTACACCACCCGTCCGGACACCTTTATGGGCGCCACTTACCTGGCCGTTGCCGCGGGTCACCCGCTAGCACAGCAGGCAGCGGCGAACAACCCGCAACTGGTTGCCTTCATCGACGAGTGCCGCAACACCAAAGTGGCCGAAGCCGACATGGCAACGATGGAGAAAAAAGGCGTCGACACCGGCCTGAAAGCCATTCACCCGCTGACTGGCGAAGCCATTCCGGTATGGGCGGCTAACTTCGTGTTGATGGAGTACGGCACCGGTGCGGTAATGGCGGTGCCGGGTCATGATCAGCGCGATTACGAATTTGCCAGCAAATATAACCTGACCATCAAGCCGGTTATCCTCAATGCTGACGGCAGCGAGCCGGATCTGTCGGCGCAGGCGATGACCGAAAAAGGCGTGCTGTTTAACTCGGGTGAATTTGACGGTCTCGATTTTACCGCTGCTTTCAACGCCATTGCCGACAAGCTGGCGGCCAAAGGCGTGGGCGAGCGTAAAGTGAACTTCCGTCTGCGCGACTGGGGCGTTTCTCGTCAGCGTTACTGGGGTGCCCCGATCCCGATGGTCACGCTGGAAGACGGCACCGTTATCCCAACCCCCGAAGATCAACTGCCAGTGATCCTGCCGGAAGATGTGGTCATGGACGGCATCACCAGTCCTATTAAAGCGGATCCTGAGTGGGCCAAAACCACGGTTAACGGTCAACCTGCACTGCGTGAAACGGATACGTTTGACACCTTTATGGAGTCGTCCTGGTACTATGCGCGCTACACCTGTCCGCAGTACAGCGAGGGTATGCTGGATCCGAAAGCCGCCAACTACTGGCTGCCGGTCGATATCTACATTGGCGGCATCGAACATGCCATCATGCACCTGCTTTACTTCCGCTTCTTCCACAAACTGATGCGCGATGCGGGCATGGTAACTTCCGACGAGCCGGCTAAACAGCTGCTGTGTCAGGGGATGGTGCTGGCAGATGCCTTCTACTACGTCGGTGAAAACGGTGAACGTAACTGGGTTTCTCCGAAAGACGCTATCGTCGAACGCGACGAGAAAGGCCGCATTGTCAAAGCGACCGATCCGGCTGGCCACGAGCTGGTCTACACCGGCATGAGCAAAATGTCCAAGTCCAAAAATAACGGTATCGACCCGCAGGAAATGGTTGAACGTTACGGCGCGGACACCGTTCGTCTGTTTATGATGTTTGCTTCTCCGGCCGACATGACGCTGGAGTGGCAGGAATCCGGCGTTGAGGGGGCAAACCGCTTCCTGAAGCGCGTCTGGAAACTGGTCTACGAACATACATCATTAGGCGCAGTCGCTGCGCTGGATGTGGCCGCACTGAATGAAGATCAGCAAGCCCTGCGTCGTGACGTACACAAAACGATTGCTAAAGTGTCCGATGATATTGGTCGCCGTCAGACCTTCAACACCGCTATTGCGGCGATCATGGAGCTGATGAACAAACTGGCGAAAGCGTCGCAGGAAAGCGAGCAAGATCGTGCGTTGCTGCAGGAAGCGCTGCTGGCAGTGGTGCGTATGCTCAACCCGTTCACCCCGCACGCCAGCTTCACGCTGTGGCAAGCGCTGGGTGGTGAAGGCGATATCGACAACGCGCCGTGGCCAGTTGCTGACGAAAAAGCGATGGTGGAAAACACCACGCTGGTCGTGGTGCAGGTTAACGGTAAAGTGCGCGGTAAAATTACCGTCGCTGTTGACGCGACTGAAGAGCAAGTACGTGAACGCGCGGGCCAGGAACACCTGGTGGCGAAATATCTTGATGGCGTTACCGTGCGTAAAGTGATTTACGTACCGGGTAAACTGCTCAATCTGGTTGTTGGCTAAGCGCGGGAGGAAGCGTGCGACATCTGGCTACATTGTTGTTATCCCTGGTGGTGCTGGTCACCGCCGGATGTGGCTGGCATCTGCGTAGTACCACGCAAGTGCCGGCTGAGATGAAAACGATGATCTTCGACTCCGGGGATCCCAACGGCCCGCTGAGCCGCGCCGTCCGCAGCCAGCTGCGCCTGAATGGCGTTGAGCTGGTTGAAAAAGGTTCGCTGCGTCAGGATGTACCGTCATTGCGCCTTGGCGCGGTGACGTTCTCCCGCGACACGGCGTCGATCTTCCAGGATGGCCGTACTGCGGAGTATCAAATGGTACTGACGGTGAATGCGAGCGTACTGATCCCGGGGCATGACATCTACCCGATCAGCACCAAAGTGTTCCGTTCGTTCTTTGATAACCCGCAAACGGCACTGGCAAAAGATGCCGAGCAGGAGATGATCATTCAGGAAATGTATGACAAGGCCGCAGAACAGCTGATCCGTAAGCTGCCGAGCATCCATACCGCCGATGCTGAGCAAACGCACGCTGCCGGTAAAGCTCCTGCCCCCTCTGTTTCGGCAAAACCGGGTAGCTAATGCTCAGGTTGTATCCGGAACAACTCCGCGCGCAGCTCAATGAAGGGCTGCGCGCGGCTTATCTGCTGTTGGGCAATGATCCTCTACTTCTGCAAGAGAGCCAGGATGCCGTGCGTCAGGCCGCTATCTCGCAGGAGTTTATTGAACACCACACTTTTACGCTGGATGCCAGCACCGACTGGGATGCGATATTTTCCATCTGCCAGGCGCTCAGTCTGTTTGCCAGCCGCCAGACGCTGCTGTTGCAACTGCCGGACAATGGCCCCAATGCGGCAATGAACGAACAGCTTGCAAAGCTGGTCAGCTTGCTGCATAGCGATCTGTTGCTGATTGTTCGCGGTAATAAGCTAACAAAAGCGCAGGAAAACGCAGCCTGGATAAGCCAGCTAAACCAGCATGTCGTCCAGGTCAGTTGCCAGACGCCAGAGCAGGCAAACCTGCCGCGCTGGGTTGCCTCCCGCGCGAAGCAGAACAAACTTGAACTGGACGACGCCGCTAACCAACTGCTTTGCTATTGCTATGAAGGCAATCTGCTGGCGCTGGCGCAGGCGCTGGATCGCCTGGCCCTGCTGTGGCCGGACGGCAAGCTGACCCTGCCGCGTGTAGAGCAGGCGGTCAACGATGCCGCGCATTTTACGCCATTCCATTGGGTCGATGCCCTTCTGGCTGGCAAGAGCAAACGCGCGCTGCATATTCTCAACCAGTTACGACTTGAGGCCTGCGAGCCGGTGATCCTGCTGCGAACGGTGCAGCGCGAACTGCTACTACTGGTCACGCTGAAGCGGCAATCGGCGCATACGCCGCTACGCGCGCTGTTTGATAAACATCGGGTCTGGCAAAACCGTCGCGGTATTACCGGCGACGCCCTCACGCGACTGAGCCTGGATCAGTTACGGCAGGCCGTGCATCTGCTGAGCCGCATTGAACTGGTAGTGAAGCAGGACTTTGGTCAGTCGGTATGGACCGAGCTGGAGGGGCTTTCTCTGCTACTCTGTCATAAGGCACTGGCAGACGTTTTTATTGATGGGTGATATGAATCAGTTGCAGGCATTGTTTGGCGGAACATTTGATCCGGTTCATTACGGGCACCTGAAGCCGGTAGAAGCACTGGCAAATCAGATTGGGCTGTCGAAGGTCATTATTATGCCCAACAACGTGCCGCCGCACCGTTCGCAACCGGAAGCCAGCAGCCAGCAGCGTAAAACCATGGTGGAACTGGCAATTGCCGACAAACCTCTGTTCACCCTTGATGAACGGGAACTCCGCCGGGACACCCCCTCTTATACCGCGCAAACGCTACAAGAGTGGCGGGAAGAGCAAGGTCCACAGCGTTCACTGGCGTTTATTATCGGCCAGGACTCCCTGCTCTCTTTCCCCGGCTGGCACCACTACGAAACCATTCTGGATAATTGCCATTTGATTGTCTGCCGCCGTCCCGGTTACCCGATGACCATGGCGCAAGAAGACCATCAGCAGTGGCTGGAAAAACACCTCACTACCGATGCCGATGCCCTGCACGCGCTGCCGGCAGGCAAAATTTATCTGGCGGAAACCCCGTGGTTTAACATCTCGGCGACGCTGATACGTGAGCGGCTGGAGCGTGGTGAGCGCTGCGACGATTTATTGCCTGCCGCCGTACTCGACTACATCAACGCGCAGGGGTTGTATCGCTAAGTACGGCATGCAGTGCCGCTATCAGCCTATCGTTTTCTTCCCCGCTACGCACCGCGACGCGAAAATAACGCCCATCCAGCCCCGGATAATTTTCACAACTTCGGATCAGAATATAGTGTTCCAGTAAAGCACGCTGGAGCGCGACCGAGGGCGCATCACAACGCAGGAAAAGGTAGTTCGCCTCCCCCGGCCATACCGTTAATGCAGGCAGCGCCTGCAATGCCGTTAACAGACGTGGCCGCTCGGCCGCCAGCCACTGCCAGCTGGCCTGTTGATAGACGTTGTCGTGCAAAATCACTTCCCCTGCCAGCGCCGCAAAGGCGTTGATTGACCACGGCATCTGTGCCGCACGCATTCGCGTCACCGTCTCTGCATCACTGCCGAGCACATACCCCAACCGCAGGCCAGGGATGGCGTAAAACTTAGTGAGCGAGCGCAACACCCACAGATGAGGGTTGCCAGCCAGATGGGGGATAAAACCTGTACGATGAGGGATAAAATCCATAAAGGCCTCATCAAGGATCAGCGCGATGCCGAGCGTTTTACAGCGCGCCACAATCGCATGCAGCAAGGCATCGTCAGGGAGTAATCCGGTTGGATTATTGGGCGTGCACAAAAACAGGCAGTCCAGCGATGGCGTAAGCGCATCCAGCAGACGCGCCGTTATCTGCCAGCCTTCCTCTTCACGCAATGCAAATTCGGTGATGCGGCTCCCGCCCAACGTTAATGCACGGCGATACTCGGCAAAGCCCGGTGTTACCAGCATGGCGTTACGCGGTGCCAGCGCGTTCACCAGCGCGAAGATGGCTTCCGTTTCGCCATTGCCGGCAACCACCCATGAAAGCGGAACCTGATGGTGCTCCGCCAGCACCTGATGCAGACGCGGGTACTCCACATCCGGGTAACGCTCTGCCAGCGACAAATTATTGCCCAGCGCCTGCCTGAGCGAATCCGGCATCCCTGCCGGATTGATATTGGCGCTAAAATCGAGCAGTTGCTCCGGGGCGATACCCAGTAATGCAGCCGCTTCATGTGTATTACCGCCATGCGCACTATGAAACAAAGCCATCTCCCGCTCCGGCTAAAAGCCGTTATCTTAAACGAAAAAGACAGGTGGATTCAGGATGCAGTGTTAAACTTTGCGCAGAAATCGAGACGGGAGAGAACAATGCGACTCTGGCTGGTACGTCACGGAGAAACAGAAGCAAATGTCGCCGGACTTTACAGTGGTCATTCCCCTACGCCGCTGACGGCGAAAGGGGTGCGCCAGGCGCAAACCCTGTGCGGACTACTGCAACATGTCCCCTTCGACTATGTATTGTGTAGCACGCTGGAGCGGGCGCACATCACCGCGCAGCATGTGCTGGAGGGTCGCGAAATGGCTGTTCACACTACCCCGCTGCTCAATGAGATGTTTTTTGGTGACTGGGAGATGCGCCATCATCGCGATTTGACGCACGAAGACGCGGAAAGTTACGCCGCATGGTGTACTGACTGGCAGAACGCCGTTCCTACCAACGGCGAAGGCTTTCAGGCATTTTCTGCCCGCGTTGAACAGTTCATCGCCCATCTCGCCGGACTGCGCGAGCACCCCAACGTGCTGGTGGTGAGTCATCAGGGCGTACTTAGCGTGCTCATTGCCCGATTGCTCAAGATGTCAGCCTCTTCGCTATGGCATTTTCGGGTTGATCAGGGCTGCTGGAGCGCGATAGATATTCATGACGATTTCGCTACGCTACGGGTGCTGAACAGCCGTGCTATCTGGCAGGCTGACGAAACATAGTCTGTTTTTTCCCCTCTCCTCTTCGCGGTGGTGATGAGGTCATTGACACGCCATGGCAGGCTGCTATCCTCCGCGCGCAGAATTGTTTTACAAAATTGGCAATGCAATCGCGCGCGCGTGATGGGATGATAGCCCGCTTTAAAAGAGTGGGATCGGACATTTGTCCCGACAATCCGCGCAGTTCAGGTATAATGTCAGGCCATTTACTAATAGCTCACTTTTTACTCACCCAGGGGGAACACTTGCAGGGTAAAGCACTCCAGGATTTTGTTATCGACAAAATTGATGACCTGAAAGGTCAGGACATTGTTGCCATTGACGTTCAGGGCAAGTCCAGCATCACCGATTGCATGATTATTTGCACCGGGACATCCACGCGCCATGTTATCTCCATCGCGGATCACGTTGTTCAGGAATCCCGTGCAGCCGGAATGTTGCCGCTGGGTGTGGAAGGCGAAAGCGCCGCCGACTGGGTGGTGGTCGATTTAGGCGATGTCATCGTCCATGTCATGCAGGAAGAGAGTCGCCGCCTGTATGAACTGGAAAAGCTCTGGAGTTAATGCGTGAAGCTGCAACTGGTCGCCGTCGGCACGAAAATGCCGGACTGGGTACAGACAGGTTTTAGTGAGTATCTGCGTCGTTTTCCAAAAGATATGCCCTTCGAACTGGTGGAGATCCCTGCCGGAAAGCGCGGCAAGAACGCAGATATCAAACGTATTCTCGATAAAGAGGGTGAACTGATGCTGGCTGCGGCGGGCAAAAATCGGATTGTCACCCTCGATATCCCTGGTAAACCCTGGGATACACCGCAACTGGCCCTTGAGCTGGAACGCTGGAAGCAGGACGGGCGTGACGTCAGCCTGCTGATCGGCGGGCCGGAAGGATTATCTCCGGCCTGCAAAGCGGCGGCAGAACAAAGTTGGTCCCTCTCTGCGCTGACGCTTCCTCACCCGCTGGTGCGTGTGCTGGTAGCCGAGAGCCTCTATCGCGCATGGAGTATTACCACCAACCATCCTTATCACCGTGAGTAATAACACGTCTTGGGCAGATTAAGCAGCGGATGAAATTACAGAATTCTTTTCGCGACTATACGGCTGAGTCCGCGCTGTTTGTGCGCCGGGCGGTGGTCGCCTTCACCGGGATTTTGCTGCTTTCCGGTGTGCTGGTCGCTAACCTTTATAATCTGCAAATCGTCCGTTTTGCGGACTACCAGACCCGCTCCAACGAAAACCGCATCAAACTGGTGCCAATCCCACCGAGCCGCGGCATTATTTACGATCGCAACGGCACGCCGCTGGCACTCAATCGCACCATCTACCAGGTCGAAATGATGCCGGAGAAGGTTGACGATGTGCAGCAAACGCTGGATGCGCTGCGCGATGTGGTCGATCTGAACGATGACGATATCGCCAACTTTAAGAAAGAACGCGCACGTTCACATCGCTTTACCTCCATTCCGGTTAAAACTAACCTCACGGAAGTGCAGGTCGCGCGTTTTGCCGTTAACCAGTACCGCTTTCCTGGCGTGGAAGTAAAAGGCTACAAACGCCGCTACTATCCGTATGGCTCAGCGCTCACCCATGTTATTGGCTATGTTTCCAAAATTAACGATAAAGATGTCGAAAGACTGGATAAAGATGGAAAACTTGCCAATTACGCCGCTACGCATGATATCGGCAAACTTGGGATTGAACGCTACTACGAAGATGTACTCCATGGCCAGACGGGCTATGAAGAGGTGGAAGTAAACAACCGCGGGCGGGTTATCCGTCAGTTGAAAGAGGTGCCGCCGCAGGCCGGGCACGACATCTATCTGACGCTTGATCTTAAATTACAGCAGTACATTGAAACGTTGCTGGCGGGCAGCCGCGCCGCCGTCGTGGTTACCGATCCCCGTAGCGGTAGTATCCTCGCACTGGTTTCCATGCCAAGTTACGATCCCAACCTGTTTGTCGATGGGATATCGAGCAAAGATTATTCGTCGCTGCTTAACGATCCCAACACCCCGCTGATCAACCGCGCGACGCAAGGTGTTTACCCTCCGGCGTCCACCGTGAAACCTTATGTTGCGGTTTCTGCGCTGAGCGCAGGGGTGATCACGCGTAATACCAGCCTGTTCGATCCTGGCTGGTGGCAGTTGCCTGGTTCTGATAAGCGTTACCGTGACTGGAAAAAATGGGGCCACGGCCACCTGAATGTCACCAAATCACTGGAAGAGTCGGCGGATACTTTCTTTTACCAGGTCGCCTATGACATGGGGATTGACCGCCTGTCCGAATGGATGAATAAGTTTGGCTATGGTCATTACACCGGCGTTGACCTTTCGGAAGAGCGCTCCGGCAATATGCCCACGCGCGAATGGAAACTGAAACGCTTTAAAAAACCCTGGTATCAGGGCGATACCATTCCGGTCGGGATTGGTCAGGGCTACTGGACCGCGACGCCGTTGCAGATGAACAAAGCGATGATGATCCTGATCAACGACGGCATCGTCAAAGTCCCGCATCTGCTGATGAGCACGCTTGAAGACGGCAAACAGGTCCCGTGGCAACAACCAGCGCAACCGCCAGTGGGCGATATCCATTCTGGTTATTGGGAAATCGCCAAAGATGGCATGTACGGCGTGGCAAACCGGGCTAACGGCACAGGTCATAAATACTTTGCGAATGCGCCTTATAAAGTGGCGGCAAAATCCGGTACGGCTCAGGTTTTTGGCCTGAAAGCGAATGAAACCTACAACGCTCACCGCATTGCAGAGCGTCTGCGCGACCATAAACTGATGACCGCATTTGCCCCCTACGATAATCCGCAGGTCGCCGTGGCGATGATCCTCGAGAACGGCGGCGCAGGCCCGGCAGTGGGGACCATTATGCGCCAGATCCTCGACCATATTATGCTTGGCGATAACAACACCGATTTGCCGACGGAAAACCCCTCAACATCGGCAACGGAGGACCAATAATCATGACGGATAATCCGAACAAGAAATCGTTCTGGGATAAAATCCATATCGATCCGGCGTTGCTGCTGATCATTCTGGCGCTCCTGTTTTACAGCGCCATCGTTATCTGGAGCGCCAGCGGTCAGGACATTGGCATGACCGAACGCAAAATTGGTCAGATTACAATGGGCCTGATCATTATGGTGGTGCTGGCGCAAGTTCCACCGCGTGTGTATGAAGGCTGGGCGCCCTACCTCTATATTTTCTGCGTTATTCTGCTGGTGGCGGTAGATGCCTTTGGTGCAATTTCGAAAGGCGCGCAACGCTGGCTGGATCTGGGCATCGTGCGATTCCAGCCCTCGGAGATTGCTAAAATCGCAGTACCGTTGATGGTAGCGCGCTTTATTAACCGTGATGTTTGCCCGCCGTCGCTGAAAAATACCGGCATTGCGCTGGTGTTGATCTTCGTGCCCACGCTACTGGTAGCAGCACAACCGGATCTGGGAACGTCCATTCTGGTTGTGCTCTCCGGGCTGTTCGTGCTGTTCCTCTCTGGCCTGAGCTGGCGGTTGATTGGTATCGCCGTGGTGCTGATTGCTGCGTTTATTCCGGTGTTGTGGTTCTTCCTGATGCACGACTACCAGCGTCAGCGGGTAATGATGTTGCTCGATCCGGAAACCGATCCGCTGGGCGCGGGCTATCATATTATTCAGTCGAAAATTGCGATCGGCTCCGGGGGACTGAGCGGTAAAGGCTGGTTGCACGGCACCCAGTCTCAGCTGGAGTTCTTGCCTGAACGCCATACCGACTTTATCTTTGCGGTGCTGGCGGAAGAGCTCGGTCTGGTTGGCATTCTGATTTTGCTGGCACTCTATTTATTGTTGATTATGCGTGGGCTATGGATTGCCGCCCGGGCACAGACCACATTTGGCCGGGTCATGGCCGGTGGTTTAATGTTGATTTTGTTCGTCTATGTGTTCGTAAATATTGGTATGGTGAGTGGTATCCTGCCGGTGGTGGGCGTACCGTTGCCGCTGATAAGTTACGGGGGGTCCGCCCTGATCGTACTCATGGCCGGGTTTGGTATCGTGATGTCGATCCATACCCACAGGAAAATGTTGTCCAAAAACGTATAACGATATGAGGTGCGCAATGCGTAAGCAATGGCTTGGGGTCTGCATAGCAGCAGGATTACTGGCGGCATGTTCAAATGATGATGGTCAGCAACAGACGACCGTAGCGCCTCAACCTGCGGTGTGCAACGGCCCTGTCGTTGAAATCAGCGGCGCGGAGCCTCACTACGAGCCGCTCAATGCGACGGCGAATCAGGATTACGAACGCGATGGCAAACGCTATAAAGTGGTCCAGGATCCCTCCCGCTTCAGTCAGGCAGGTCTTGCTGCCATTTATGATGCCGAGCCGGGCAGCAACCTGACGGCATCTGGCGAAGCATTTGACCCGATGCAGCTAACGGCAGCCCACCCGACGTTGCCTGTCCCAAGCTACGCGCGTATCACTAACCTGGCCAACGGTCGCATGATTGTGGTGCGCATCAACGACCGCGGGCCGTACGGCAACGACCGTGTTATTTCGCTTTCCCGTGCGGCAGCGGATCGCCTGAATACCTCAAACAACACCAAAGTGCGCATCGATCCGATTCTGGTGGCACAGGACGGTTCGCTTTCTGGTCCAGGCATGGCCTGTACCAAGGTTGCACAGCAAACGTATGTCCTGCCGGCACGCCCTGACCTTGGCGGTGGTTTAGGCAGTGCGACTTCTACGCCTGCTCCGGCTGCACAACCACAGAGCAATGTTCAGGCGATCAGCAACGATACCCTGAAAAGCGACGATACTACCGGCGCACCGGTAAGCGGTGGCGGTTTCCTTGGCGCGCCAACGCCGCTGGCATCCGGTGTTCTTGAAGGGAGCGATGCCGCTAGCGCAACGCAAGCTGGCGCAACAACTCCGTCTACCTCGATGACCCAGACTGTGGCTCCGGCCCAGCAATCCGCAGCAGTCATGCAGACCAGCGCACCGGCAACGCGCAACGCACCGGTCACCGCGCCAGGTTCTGTGCAGGGGCATGTTGCAACCAGCACAGCGACAGCCAGCACTGCAGTCGCTGCAGCCAGCGGCAGTTATATGGTGCAGGTGGGTGCGGTCAGCGATCAGGCTCGGGCTCAGCAATATCAGCAGCGCCTTGCGCAGCAATTTTCCGTTCCAGGCCGTGTCGTACAAAACGGCGCAGTCTGGCGCGTGCAGTTAGGGCCGTTCAGTAATAAAGCCGATGCCAGCGCATTGCAGGGGCGTTTGCAAAACGAAGCGCAACTCCAGTCGTTTATTACTAACGCGCAGTAACCGGGTAAGGCGTCTGACTCTGTCAACTTGTGTAAGCAACATTAACAAAGTCATGCGGAAAGTCAGATGCCTGCCGATATAGCTTTTGCTATAGTAAGGCACTTTTTTTAACTCCATCACGGATGTCGTTGTTCGACCATGAAGACCACTCTCTCCGTTCGTTTTGTGCAGCGCCTGGCGCTCACCACAGCGCTGACCGCAGCCACACTTTCTGCCGCTCACGCTGATGACCTGAATATTAAAACCATGATCCCTGGCGTTCCGCAGATCGATGCGGAGTCTTATATCCTGATCGATTACAACTCCGGCAAAGTGCTGGCGGAACAGAACGCCGATGCGCGCCGCGATCCTGCAAGCCTGACAAAAATGATGACCAGCTATGTTATTGGTCAGGCGATGAAAGCCGGCAAGTTCAAAGACAGCGATCTGGTGACTATCGGTAACGACGCATGGGCAACCGGCAACCCGGTTTTCCGCGGTTCTTCGCTGATGTTCCTGAAACCGGGCATGCAAGTTCCGGTTTCCCAGCTTATCCGTGGGATTAATCTGCAATCCGGTAACGACGCCTGTGTCGCTATGGCGGATTACGTGGCAGGCAGCCAGGATGCGTTTGTCGGTCTGATGAACAACTATGTCAACGCGCTTGGCCTGAAAAACAGCCATTTCCAGACCGTACACGGCCTGGATGCGGACGGTCAGTACAGCTCCGCACGCGATATGGCGCTGATTGGACAGGCTCTGATCCGTGATGTGCCGAACGAATACTCTATCTATAAAGAAAAAGAGTTTACCTTCAACGGTATCCGCCAGACTAACCGTAACGGCCTGCTCTGGGATAACAGCCTGAACGTAGACGGCATCAAAACGGGCCATACCGACAAAGCAGGCTATAACCTGGTCGCATCGGCAACCGAAGGCCAGATGCGCCTGATCTCGGCAGTTATGGGTGGGCGTACCTTCAAAGGCCGCGAAACCGAAAGCAAAAAACTGCTGACCTGGGGCTTCCGTTTCTTTGAAACAGTGAGTCCGCTCAAAGCCGGTAAAGAGTTTGCCTCCGAGCCTGCGTGGTTCGGCGACAGCGATCGTGCTTCGCTTGGTGTGGATAAAGACGTGTATCTGACCATCCCGCGCGGGCGTATGAAAGATTTGAAAGCCAGCTACGTGTTGAGTACCAGTGAGCTGCACGCACCGCTGCAGAAAAATCAGGTTGTGGGGTCAATCAACTTCCAGCTGGATGGCAAAACCATCGAGCAACGCCCGCTCGTGGTGCTGCAGGAGATCCCGGAAGGCAATTTCTTCGGCAAAATCATTGATTACATTAAATTGATGTTCCATCACTGGTTTGGCTAAAAATTGAACACTTGAAAGTGTGATCTTCGCCCCCATATACTAGGTATCCTAAAAAACTCCTGCCCTTGTGGCAGGAGTTGTTATTTTTTACGCCGGAGCTGACATGAAAACCAATCTCAAAGAACTGCTTGAATTCCCGACACCCTTTACCTACAAAGTAATGGGTCTGGCGAAACCTGAGCTGGTTGATCAGGTGGTTGAAGTGGTACAGCGCCATGCGCCAGGTGATTACTCTCCGCAGGTAAAACCAAGCAGCAAAGGCAATTACCACTCGGTATCTATCACCATTACTGCCACCCACATTGAGCAGGTTGAAACGCTGTACGAAGAGCTTGGCAATATCGAAATTGTTCGTATGGTGCTGTAACTCTTAGAGACGTTATCCGGAAACATTCGGGTAACGTCTTCCCTATGATATACTTCCCCCACTCTTTTCTCCCCTGGAGATGCCGTTTTGTCTCAGGATACAATCCTCATCCGCAACCTGGGCTTGCAGCCTTACGATCCCGTGTCCCGGGCGATGCATGAATTCACCGATACCCGCGACGACACCACGCCCGATGAAATCTGGCTGGTCGAACACCCCCCGGTCTTTACCCAGGGTCAGGCAGGCAAAGCCGAACATCTGCTCGCACCTGGCGATATTCCTGTGATCCAGAGCGATCGGGGGGGGCAGGTCACTTACCACGGCCCCGGCCAGCAGGTCATGTACGTGCTGATCAACCTTAAGCGCCGCAAAGTTGGCGTGCGCGAGCTGGTGACATTGCTGGAAAACACCGTGATTAACACCCTGGCTACGCTGGATATTGCTGCGCAGGCCCGCGCAGATGCACCGGGCGTTTACGTCGACGGAAAAAAGATCTGCTCGCTGGGATTGCGGATACGTAAAGGCTGCTCATTCCATGGGCTGGCGTTAAATATTGCGATGGATCTCACGCCATTTCTGCGTATCAACCCCTGTGGTTATGCCGGCATGGAAATGACTCAGGTGAGCCAGTTCAGCGCAGAACCCGATAAGGATAAAATAAGGACAATTCTTATCCGTGAGTTTTTAGCGTTACTAAACAATCCACCACATCAATATATGGGCGCTTAATATATGATGTATTACGACCCGCATTTCGTGCGGGTCGTTATTTATTTGACCTGTTAGCGCTTTACAATAGAGGCCATATTCTCTATTTTCAACCTACCTGCCTTGTCGGGTTAATAAGCATTACGATGCTTTCCCGGGCTTCGTATTCATGCTTATGGCCAAACGTCTTTTGAGTGCTTGTCTGCCATCGCGATGAAAAACCTACGTAATGATGATATGAGACAGGACGTTAACTCAAATTAATAATCAACAAAAAAAACAAATTCAACTATCATTCATATTGCGAATGATTACGGAGCAGAAGCGTGGATAATAATAACCTGCCGGCGAAGCGAATAACCGGGCGACCAGAGGACGACAAACCGCAAATCTTCCGGACACTGCGTAATATTGATCTCAACTTATTGACTATTTTTGAAGCAGTATATGTCCACAAAGGGATCGTTAACGCGGCAAAAGTGCTGAACCTCACGCCTTCTGCTATTAGCCAGTCAATTCAAAAATTGCGCTCAATATTTCCCGATCCGCTTTTCATTCGTAAAGGCCAGGGCGTTACGCCGACGGCTTACGCTTCGCACCTGCATGAATATATTAGTCAGGGACTGGAATCTATTCTTGGCGCGTTGGATCTCACCGGCAGCTACGATAAGCAGCGTACTATAACGATTGGGACTACCCCTTCTATTGGTGCATTAGCCTTACCTGTTATCTACCAGGCAATAAAGGCCAGCGCCCCGCACCTGATGATACGCAATATTCCGGTAAAAGATGGCGAAAGCCAACTGAGTCAGTTTCAGACGGATTTAATTATTGACACCCATCTTCCTGCGTCACGCGCGATTAACAGCCATGTGCTGTATACCGATCGCCTGATGCTGGTGTGCCGTAAAGGGCATCCTTGTTTGAACGGGCCGATTAACGAAGAGGTTTTGCAGCAGTATGAGCACACGATGGTGATGCTGGAAGCGCAAAATCTGAGCGGCTTACGTCAACGGGTGCAGGATCTCTTTCCAGAGCGCCAGATCAGTTTCAGCAGTTACAATATGTTTACTATCGCAGCACTGATCGGCAACAGCGATCTGCTGGGATTGATGACCACGCAGTTGTTCAAATTATTCAGCGATTGCTGGCCACTGGTCGAGATCGACTTCCCGCCTGTTAGCTCAGAAAACCTCGATATTTCTGTGTATTACAACAAGTTGAGTCTGCGGGATCCGGTGCTGGAAAACGTTATTGATGTCATCCGACGGGCTTTTTAAAGCCCGTTTTCACCTGTCCATTGTACTTACCCTTTCTGGTCATTCTGCACAAAACAACAACTATTTTACAAATAGGCAGGTTGTCAGGCTGCTTTCCGCCCGCCATCAATGGTATACTGCGCGCACGTTAATTCAAAAATAGTTGATAAATACAACATTCCCTTGAATTGAAATGCTGACTTCGTTACCCGCAACTGGAACACGCACGCTATGAGTAAACCCATTGTGATGGAACGCGGTGTTAAATACCGCGATGCCGATAAAATGGCTCTTATCCCGGTTAAAAACGTGGCCACAGAGCGTGAAGCTCTGCTGAGAAAACCGGAATGGATGAAAATCAAACTTCCGGCCGACTCTTCCCGTATTCAGGGTATCAAAGCGGCCATGCGTAAAAACGGCCTGCATTCTGTCTGCGAAGAGGCATCCTGCCCGAACCTCGCTGAGTGTTTCAACCACGGTACCGCAACGTTTATGATCCTCGGTGCCATCTGTACACGCCGGTGCCCGTTCTGCGATGTCGCCCACGGCCGCCCTGTCGCACCTGATGCAAATGAACCGCAGAAACTGGCACAGACCATTGCCGATATGGCCTTGCGCTATGTGGTTATTACTTCTGTCGACCGCGATGATCTGCGCGACGGTGGCGCTCAGCACTTTGCCGATTGCATTACCGCGATCCGTGAAAAAAGTCCGTCGATTAAAATTGAAACGCTGGTGCCGGATTTCCGCGGTCGTATGGATCGTGCGCTGGAGATCCTGACCGCAACGCCGCCAGACGTGTTTAACCACAACCTGGAGAACGTGCCGCGCATTTATCGCCAGGTACGCCCGGGGGCGGACTATAACTGGTCCCTTAAGCTGCTGGAGCGTTTTAAAGAAGCGCACCCCTCAATTCCGACCAAATCAGGTCTGATGGTAGGTCTGGGTGAAACCAATGCAGAAATCATTGAAGTGATGCGTGACCTGCGTCGCCACGGCGTGACGATGCTGACGCTGGGCCAGTACCTGCAGCCGAGCCGCCATCACCTGCCGGTTCAGCGCTATGTCAGCCCGGATGAATTTGACGAGATGAAAGAAGAAGCGCTGGCTATGGGCTTTACCCATGCCGCATGCGGTCCGTTCGTTCGCTCCTCTTACCATGCCGACCTGCAGGCAAAAGGTGAGGAAGTGAAGTAACACTTGCTTACACCAAAAACAAAAAAACCGGCTTACTGGCCGGTTTTTTTTCGCCTGTCGGGGGCGGTTACTCTTTGTGAGAGAGTTTTTCTGTCGCGACTCCGCCTTCGGCGTCTTTTTTCGCGGCGTCATCATCGTTCATGGCTTTTTTGAAGCCTTTGATGGCTGCACCCAGGTCACCGCCCAGCGTGCGCAATTTCTTGGTTCCGAACAGCAGAACAACCAGTGCCGCCACGACCAGCAGTTTGGTAATACTAATCTCACCCATAGATACCTTCTTTCGTAAAACAGGCTGCATAAAGCACCATTATAACCGGATTTCATTAACGGTCATTCGGCGCGCGCACACAATAGCAATCTGTTACGAGATGAATCAAGCATTGTTTAAAAAAACATCACAGCAATTGCGGTGCAGCGAAACGTCGATTCCGTAAAACGGGTAGTTTCTCTCGTGTTTCTGCCAGTCGCTCCGGGTTGACATCAGCAAAAATCAAAGCAGGTACTTCTGCCGCAGCGGCAACCGTAACACCCTGTGGGTCAATTACCCGACTTTGCCCGATATTTTTATTGCCACACTCGCCAGCTGCCACCAAATAACAGGTGGTGTCGAGCGCCCGCGCCGACAAGAGCGTCGCCCAGTGCTGCTCTTTTAGCGGGCCACGCACCCACGCTGCCGGTAATACCAACACTTGCGCTCCGCCCAGCGCCAGCTTCATTGCCAGCTCCGGAAAACGAAGATCGTAACAGGTCATCAGACCGACTTTGAAACCGTCCACATCAATCAGCGGCGCGACTTCATTCCCTGCATCCACACGCGCGGACTCCTGTATATTAAAGGCATCGTACATGTGCAGCTTGGCATATTGCGCGATGATCTCCCCGCCGCGCAGTACTACCAGCGTATTTACTGCCCGCCCTTGCGTCGACGGTACATGCACGGTGAGTACCGTCGTCAGCCTATTGCGCCGACTTTCATCAAGCAGTACTCGCAGGAAGCCGCCATTAAGCTCCTGAGCGGATTTCACCGACAGATGAGGGTCATTATCGTCCCGCGCCAGTAAAGCCTCTGGCAGAACCAATAGCGACGCCTGACGGGCAGCGGCTTGCGCCATCAACGATACGCAGGTTTGCGCATTGCTTTCCCATCCGGGCGTGACAACGAACTGCCCAGCCGCAACTATCATCTCGTCTCCTCCACGTTTGCCGTCATAGCCATTAAGAGGCCGTAGCGCTAAACTCACACTCTTACTAATCAAATAGCAGGATTTCACGGTGTTACAACTTCTTTTAGCAGTATTTATCGGCGGAGGCACGGGCAGCGTCGCGCGGTGGATGTTGAGCATGAAGCTTAACCCGGCGCATCAGGCGATCCCGCTGGGTACCCTGACAGCTAACCTGCTGGGGGCTTTTATTATCGGTATGGGGCTGGCGTGGTTTAACCGTATGACGCATATTGACCCGATGTGGAAAGTCTTGCTGACCACCGGGTTCTGCGGTGGGTTGACTACGTTCTCGACCTTTTCTGCGGAAGTGGTGTTTCTGTTGCAGGAAGGGCGTGCAGGCTGGGCATTACTCAATGTTGCCGTTAATTTATTGGGTTCGTTTGCGATGACGGCGCTGGCGATGTGGTTATTTTCAGCGGCGAATGCAAACTGAGACCACAAAAAAAACCCGCCTTTCGGCGGGTTTTGAAATTCTTGCTCAACGCAGCTGATTAGACAGGCATTACGTTAGCAGCAGATGGGCCTTTGGCACCGTTAGTGATTTCAAACTCAACGCGCTGACCTTCAGCCAGAGTTTTGAAACCATTGCTCTGGATTGCAGAGAAGTGTACGAACACGTCTTTGCTGCCATCTTCCGGAGTAATGAAACCGAATCCTTTGGATTCATTAAACCACTTAACGTTACCTTTAATCTTAGACATCAAAATTACCTTTACATGAAAAAACGACACAAATGCTGTGTCGTGTATCAGTACAACAATTGTGACGACTTTTGTCCAGTCGTTATTCAAGAAAAAGTGATAAATGTCGCGAAGTTTTTTTCGATAGCGGGTTTATCCCGCGTTTCGCCACTGTCTAAAAACTGTTCGCCACGTCAAATCACTTGCCTCTCGTGGAAAGCATTAAAACTGAAAACGCATCCAGGCGAAGTAGACGTTCCCATTGTTGTACGTACCAGGGATGTAGGTCATCTGGAACGTTGCCGGACCATAGCCAATCGATGCCAGCGGCAAAACCAGCGGAATGGGTATGTACTTCCAGTTATCACGCGCAGTCACACCAGCCGTGTACCCCAGGCCAAGGTGAAAGTTGTCGTCAGCCAGAGGACGCCAGGTTTTCTCCCAACCATAGCCACCAATCGGCTCCCATTTGTTGTAGGAATCTTTAAACACCATCAAATAGAGGCCATGCCAGTTTCCATCTTCATCCCAACGGGACTGACCAAAACCAGCCCCCCAGGGGCGCTCGTTATAACGATCAGTTTTCTCTTTGTCATAGGCAAAACGCGCATGCCAGGTGATGGCGGGCACATAGAGATCGTAATGCTCAGGTTGCTGCCAGGTTTGCTTTACGTCGTCAGTAAAATCAGAAAACCAGCCCTTTTCTGCTGCGTGTACTGTGTTAACCACCGAAAGCTGACAAAATAAAGATAATAAAATACAAAAAAACTTCTTATTTACAGACACTGTAGTTATTCCATATTACGAAACAGGATATATTCTCGGGTATGCTATCTGAATATTCCCTTAACGAAATCGGATTAATACTGAAAAGATTGGTAAGGAATTTATTTTTTAAGTTATTTCTTAATAATAATGGATGAGCGCCCCGATATTGGGGCGCAAATTAATCTACCGTTTTCTATGCAGCAGCAAATACACTGCGGGGATCACAAACATCGATAGCAACGGGGCAGTGACCATACCGCCAATCATTGGCGCAGCGATACGGCTCATCACTTCAGAACCACTGCCACCGCCCCACATAATAGGCAAAAGCCCCGCCATGATGGTCGCGACGGTCATCACTTTCGGGCGTACGCGCAACACTGCGCCCTCATGAATGGCACGCATCAGTCGGCTATTTTCCTCCCCACCGCCAGGCTGCCGGTATTTTTCCAGCGCCTGGTTAAGATACAGCACCATAATAACGCCGAACTCTGCCGCCACGCCAGCAAGGGCAATAAACCCGACCGCCCCGGCAACAGATAAATTATATCCCAGCAGCCATAACAACCACACACCGCCAATCAATGCGAAGGGTAAAGTCCCCATTATTAATAAGGCATCTGACACACGTTTAAAGGTGATAAATAACAGCACAAAGATAATCATTAGCGTTACCGGCAGGACGACTTTTAATTTTGCCGTGGCTCGTTCCAGGTATTCAAATTGACCTGACCACGACAGCGTCACCCCCTGCGGCAGTTGTACCTGCTCCGCAACCCGCTGCTGCATCTCATCCACCGCTGACTTCAAATCACGTCCGCGCAGATCGACATAGATCCAGTTCGACAGCCGTGCATTTTCACTTTTCAACATGGGCGGGCCTTCCGTCACCACAATATCCGCCAACTCACCCAAGGCGATTTGCTCGCCGTTGGCGGTGATCACCGGTAAATTCCGTAGGGAATCAACACTATCACGCACTTCACGTGGATAGCGCACATTAATGGGGAAACGCTCGCGACCATGTAACACCTCGCCAATGTTTTCTCCACCGACCAGGGTTGAAACCAGCGATTGCAGCTCTTTAACTGATACGCCATAACGTGCGGCTTGCTGGCGGTTAATCGTTATATCCACATAACGGCCACCTGCCAGACGTTCCGCCAGCGCGGAAGTCACGCCCGGAACGCGCTTCACCACCTGCTCAATGTGCTGCGCCACACGCTCAATATCTGCAATGTTATTTCCGTTCACCTTTATCCCCACCGGGCTTTTTATGCCGGTTGCCAGCATATCCAGCCGGTTACGGATCGGTGGCACCCAAACGTTAGCGATACCTGGCACGTTGACGGTTTTATCCAACTCTTCCACCAGTTTTTCCGGTGTCATCCCGGCCCGCCACTGATCGCGCGGTTTAAAACGAATGGTGGTTTCCAGCATGGTCAGTGGCGCAGGGTCGGTGGCACTTTCTGCCCGTCCGGCTTTGCCGAACACGCTTTCCACTTCTGGCACGCTTTTGATAAGCCTGTCGGTTTGTTGCAAGAGACGCCCGCTTTCACGGGCAGAAATCCCCGGCAAAGTCGACGGCATATACAGCAAGTCGCCTTCATTGAGGGGAGGCATAAATTCACTTCCTAACTGGCTTAGCGGCCAGAATGTAGCGATCAAAAACGCCAGTGCAACGGCCAGCGTCGTTTTCGGCCATGCCAGCACCCGATCCAGTAGCGGCTCGTAAATGCGGATCAGGAAGCGGTTAATCGGGTTGGCTTTCTCGTCGGGTATATTGCCGCGAATAAACAGCCCCATCAGTACCGGTACCAGCGTGATACCCAGCCCGGCCGCCACGGCCATGGCCCAGGTTTTGGTGAAGGCCAGGGGGGAAAACATGCGCCCTTCCTGCGCCTCCAGCGAAAACACCGGAATAAACGACAACGTGATGATCAACAGACTGCAAAACAGCGCGGGGCCGACTTCAACGGCGGCTTTTTCTGAAAAGCGCCAGTAATCAGCGCCCGTCGGTTGCTGGCCGGGGTTATCATGCCGCCACTGCTCCATCACCTTATGCATGTTCTCAATCATTACAATGGCTGCATCTACCATCGCGCCAATAGCAATTGCAATGCCGCCGAGGGACATAATATTGGCGTTAATGCCCTGATAATGCATCACGATAAACGCACCCAAAATCCCCAACGGCAGAGAGACAATGGCCACCAGCGCTGAACGAAAATGGAACAAAAACAGCGTGCAAACCAGCGCCACGACAAGAAACTCTTCAATCAGTTTATGGGTCAGCGTTCCGACAGCATGTTCAATCAGCGTCGAACGGTCATAGACCGGCACGATTTCAACGCCCGCAGGTAAGGTTTTTTGCACCTCGCGGAGCTTTGCTTTCACTGCATGAAGGGTTTGCAGGGCATTTTTGCCGTAACGCATCACGATGATACCCCCCGCAACCTCCCCTTCCCCGTTAAACTCCGCCACACCGCGACGCAACTCAGGCCCAAGGCGCACCGTCGCCACATCGGACAGCATTACAGGCACTCCGTCGCGACTGGCGATGACTGTCTGGCGAAAATCCGCTAACTGGCGCAAATAACCGGTCGTACGCACCATATATTCAGCTTCGCCCATCTCCAGCAACGCCCCGCCACTCTCCTGATTGGCCGCCTGTACCGCACTGACCAGCTGTTCATGCGTAATAGTGAGCGCCCGCATGCGTGCCGGATCGGCGACGATCTGGTACTGGCGCACCATACCGCCCACGCTTGCCACTTCAGCAACGTTCGGCACCGTTTTCAGCTCAAATTTTAGCGTCCAGTCCTGCAACGCCCGCAAATCCGCCAGATTGTGCTTCCCACTGCGATCCACCAGCGCATACTCATACACCCACCCTACGCCGGTCGCATCCGGGCCCAGGCCGACGTTCACCCCGGCAGGCAGAGAAGACTGGATTTGACTTAAATTTTCCAGCACGCGCGAGCGCGCCCAGTAGAGATCGGTATCATCATCAAACAGGACATAGACATAGGCATCGCCAAACATCGAATACCCCCGCACCGTTTTTGCGCCCGGCACGGACAACATGGCGGTTGTCAGAGGATACGTAACCTGATCTTCGATAATTTGCGGCGCCTTGCCTGGATAGCTGGCGCGAATGATAACCTGCACATCCGACAGATCCGGCAACGCATCCAGCGGTGCGCGTTGTAGCGACCACAACCCCCAACCGGTGAGCACCACGGCGGCCAGCAAGATCAGTAAGCGGTTACGCAGCGATGCGCGAATGACAGCAGCAATCATTTCATTGCCTCCTGCACCGGCATCAGATGCGTGATCACCGCCCCTTCCTCATCATCCAGCGTAAAACTGAACATCACCTTGTCTCCAACGTTGATCGCCGGTTGCGGTGCTTTCATCACAAAATCCATGGTCATCGCCCCCCAGTTGAGCGCCGGTACAGGCTGGTGCGCCAGTGTGATACTGCCGTTATCGATGGCCTTCACTACGCCCGTAGCATCATATTGCTGAACGCTTTTTTCCATTGCAGCCGAAGAGTGCTGAGCCGGCAACGCGCTGCGCAGACTGGCTTCTGAATCAATCAGGAACTGACCCGATGTCACGACACTGTCGCCCTCTTTTAACCCCGACAGAACTTCGACCCAGCCTTGTGCTGTGCGGCCAACAGTGACATTCACAGCCTGGAAATGGCCCTCCCCGGTCGCCAGCAATACTCTGTTGGCCGCTCCGGTGGTAATCAGCGCCTCCTCTGGCATGGCCAGTACTGCGGCCTGCTGCGAGGATTGTGCTGCGGTAACGGTAAGGAACATGCCTGGCTTCAGTTTTTGTTGGCGGTTGTCGAGCACGATACGAGCTTTCAGCGTTCGGGTGGCGGTCTCCAGTTGTGGCAATAATTCACTGACCCGACCGTGGAACTGCTCCCCCGGCCAACTGGCGGAGGTGGCGAAAATTTCACTGCCTGCCGCCAGCGCATATGCCTGCGTTTGCGGGTAATCCACGACCAGCCACACCGGATCGAGGCTCGCCAGTTCAAAAAGACTCTGTGTGGCAACCACCTGCGCCCCTTCACGGGTGTCCAGCTTCACCACATAGCCCTGTTCCCCGGCACGCAGTATCAGGCGGGTTTGTGGTTTCCCGCTGCGCTCAACGGCGCGGATAATTGCCTCCGGCATAAACTGCAAGGCCAGCCGTTCGCGGGCTGCCCGTGTCAACGCGGCATCGCCTAACTGACGCACCGCCAGATATTCCTGCTGGGCCGCCGTCCACTGCGGGATCCACAACTGTGCCAGCGCCTCACCTTTTTTCACCCACTGCTGCGGCGCCCGGACATACAGTTTCTCGACCACGCCTGCCGCTGGCGACGGCACACTACGGACACTGCGTTCATCAGTGGTGACAGTGGCGAAAGCTGAAAACGCGCTACCGAGAGTGCGTTTCTCTACACGGGCGGTGGTCATTCCGAGGTTTTGCTGTTGTTGCGCACTGATACTCACGCCCCCGATGGCGGGTGCCTCATCGGCGTAGCGCGGCACCAGCGGCATATCCATAAACGGGGATTTCCCCGGCTTATCAAAACGCTGATCCGGTACCATCGGATCGTACCAGTACAGCACCTTACGCTCCGGCGCAGGGGCGCCCGCCGTTGCCGGGACAACATGTTGGCGACCCGCAAAATAGCCAATGCCGGCTGCCGCAACGGCAGCAACCAGGAGCGCTAAAATGGTTTTATTCATGACATTAACTCCTGCGGGATCAACCAGCGGATCGCGGCCCACGTCCGTGCCATGGCTTTTTCAGCCTGGTTAGCAGCAAGCTCACCATCGAGAACATTACGCCGCGCTTCCAGCAACTCCGGTAAGCCGGATTGCCCGGCACGATACTGTGACGCCAGCAAACTGGCGCGCTGGCGTAACAGCGGCAGCACCTCATCACGCTGTCGGGTCCACAGGGTTTGAGCGGCATGGTATTCCGCAATCAGCGCGTGCAGTTGCGCCACGTGATCCCGCTCGGTCAGCGCAAGTTGATCGTTGGCCTGCAGCGTCCGGGAAACATCCGCAGCATGATCCTTGTCCTGACGACGGGACTGGAACAGCGGCAAGTCGACGGTAAACATGACTCCCGCCATATCTTCGTACCCCTCGGCACGCCGGCCATACCATACTTCCACTTCCACATCCGGAATGGCCGCAATAGCAGACTCAGCAGAACGGGCTTTGGCGCTGTTGGCGGCACTCGCAGCGGCCATCACATCTGGATGCCGGGAAATGGCCTGTTCCAGCGAGTTTTCATCGGCGGGTAGTCGTTGATAGTGGGGGATCTCACCGGCCACATCCGTCACGTTTTGCCCGGTCAGTTGCAACAGGCGGGTTTGCGCCAGTCGCACATCGCGTTCCGCCAGCGTGACTTTGTCGCGCATGGCGCTCAATCCAACGCGAAAGGCAAGAACACTGTCTGGCGCGGCATCGCCTGCACTCACGCTGGCGTGCTGCGCACCCTGCTGTCGTTCCGTCTCCGCCAGTAACTGGCGCGCAGTGTGTAAGGCCTTTTCCGACAACGCGAGTTCCAGCCAGGCCTGAGCGGTATCACGCTGAAGCGTGGCACGCACTACTGCTGATTTGGCGTTTACGATACGGGCTTCGGCAAGCAGGGTATCGGCTTTGCGATCGCGTTTTTCGGCGCTGACATACTGCTGCATGATGCCCACCCGCTGCATGGTCATGCCTTCTCGGGTTAAACGGCGATCGTTGTTGCCCTGTACCGGGACGTTTTCAATACCGAATTTCAGCTTTGGATCCGGCAGCTGGCGGGCAGAATCCGCCATCGCATCCAGCGCGCGCGCCTCATTGCGATTTGCAGAAAGTTCAGCAGAGTAGCGCTCCGCGGCGGCCAGGGATTGCGTCAGCGTCAGTGGCTCCGCCTGTACGGCAGAGCACATCAACCCGAGCAACACCCCACCAAGCCGCAGGCTCAGTGTGCATCGTTCCATGTCTGCCCCCGGTTACTGTTGCGGCGTCAACGAAACGAGCTGGTAACCGTTCTCGCTTTGCATAAAGGTGAAACTGACATTGTCGCCAGGTTGCACGACGGGCAGGACCTTGCCCTCCGCCAGCGAGAACTGCATCGTCATGGGTGGCCAGTTGAGCGCGGGCACAGCCTGGTGCGCGATAGAAATGGATTGCGGGGTGATTTTTTTCACTACGCCCTGGCTTTGGTACACGTCAATGGGCATGACGTTATGCTGCGACATATCGTGCATGCCGTGCATATCGTGCGGGGTTTGCGCCTGAGCGGCGGAAAAAGAGAACAGCATTGCGCCGGCAAGCGCATAAAGGACATAAGAACGCATAGTAAGACTCCTGTTAATCATAAAATTTTTAAATTCAATGGATTAACAGTTATCTATTCCCGATACCGGCAAAAACGGATCGTTGCCGGCGGGCCTGCGGCGGGCGGGGTTAATGACCATCCCTCTCGGGACATTTCATGACAAACCGGTCTGACGACCGCAACAGAGAGGCTAACCGGCAACGCCACCAGCGGCGGGTGCGGCGTCTCTTTTTGCGCCAGGTCCGGAACACAATGCTTTTCGCACAGCGGCGTTTTCAGGGTGTTTGTTTGCGGCGCGCTGCCTGCCATCATCCTGTGGTCCATATGCTGAACCATAACATTGCCGCTCTGCACGCTTAATGCACAGTCATGGGAAGCGACCGCGACCTGGCTCTGTATCAACAGCCAACCGAATGCTATCAGCAGCATCAAAAGATGCCGCTTAATAAAGCGCAATCGGTATAGCCAGCCTGCGTACATAAAGCACCAGAAGGTGAAAAGAAATTAACGGCGAGTATAAGCAGGCCAATTTTTATTTTTAAAGTTTTTTTTGACAAATTTACGTCCGGCTGCAAACAGAAACCAAATCACCCAAAGCAATTAACCATTTTGCATCATTTAAAAAACAATCACCGTTTTTTAAATCGATGGCCTTTATTGAATGTCTTTTTTTATTTCGTTTCCGGATAATTATTTACCGCGATTATTCCCTCAAAGCGCTGCTTTGTTGATTTTAATCATCTACTGAAAAGGTGTTATTCGGCACATTGCGTTGCTGTTTTTTTACTTACTTATCTTTCGGGCCAACCTGCGGAACCCATAACATGATTTCTATACTCGTTGAACTGCTGATCGGCGTAGTGGTGATTGTCGGCGTTGCACGCTACATCATCAAAGGTTACTCCGCCACCGGCGTGCTGTTTGTTGGCGGCCTGGCACTGTTAATTGTCAGCGCGTTAATGGGGCATAAAATTTTACCCGGTAGCGCCACCAGCACCGGCTATAGCGCAACTGATATTGTCGAGTATGTGAAAATCCTGCTGATGAGCCGCGGCGGCGATCTCGGCATGATGATCATGATGCTGTGCGGTTTTGCCGCTTATATGACGCACATTGGCGCTAACGACATGGTGGTGAAACTGGCCTCCCGCCCGCTGCGTTTTATTAACTCGCCATATATTCTGATGATTGCCGCCTATTTTGTGGCCTGCCTGATGTCACTCGCCGTCTCTTCGGCAACGGGCCTGGGCGTTTTGTTAATGGCGACGCTGTTTCCGGTAATGGTGAACGTCGGTATCAGTCGCGGTGCCGCTGCGGCGATTTGCGCCTCTCCTGCCGCCATTATTCTTTCTCCGACCTCGGGAGACGTGGTACTGGCGGCCAAAGCCGCTGAAATGCCACTGGTGGATTTCGCCTTTAAAACCACCCTGCCTATCTCCATTGCAGCCATTGTGGCGATGGCGGTGGCGCACTTCTTCTGGCAGCGCTATCTGGATAAAAAAGAGCATATCGTCAGTGAAATGCTGGACGTAAAAGACATCACCACCACGGCGCCGACGTTTTATGCCCTCCTGCCGTTTACTCCGATCATCGGGGTGCTGATTTTTGACGGTAAATGGGGCCCGGAGCTGCACATCATCACCATTTTGGTGATCTGTATGTTGCTGGCGGCCGTGCTGGAATTTATCCGCGGGTTTAACACGCAGAAGGTGTTTTCCGGCCTGGAAGTCGCTTACCGCGGCATGGCAGATGCCTTTGCAGGCGTGGTGATGTTGTTGGTTGCCGCCGGGGTCTTTGCCCAGGGTCTGAGCACCATTGGCTTTATTCAAAGTCTGATTTCCATCGCCACCTCGTTTGGCTCAGCGAGCATTATTCTGATGCTGGTGCTGGTGATCCTTACCATGCTGGCGGCCATGACCACCGGTTCCGGTAACGCGCCGTTCTATGCTTTTGTCGAGATGATCCCCAAACTGGCACATGAATCCGGCATTAACCCGGCATATCTGTCGATTCCTATGTTGCAAGCCTCCAACCTTGGCCGCACGATTTCACCGGTTTCTGGCGTGGTGGTTGCCGTCGCCGGGATGGCGAACATCTCTCCGTTTGAAGTGGTGAAACGCACCTCTGTGCCGGTCGTCGTCGGGTTGATAGTGGTGATCATCGCCACAGAACTCCTGGTGCCCGGCGTTGTCGCACATTAAGCCTTTTCACTGATGAAAAAGCGCCTTTACGGCGCTTTTTTTATGGTTTAATAGCCTATGACAATAAGCAGGGCTTACCCATCAGGAATTGAAATGCTTAAAAAGGGACTCGCTATCATCAGCATGGGCATGGTCGCAACGTGGCTTTCCGTTGCTGACGCCGCCCCTCTGCAACCTACACAGTACGGTGACTTTGATCGGTATGTGCTGGCGCTCTCCTGGCAAACCGGGTTTTGCCAGAGTCTGCATGACAGCGGCCGTAGCGAACCCGATGAGTGCCGTCTGCAAAAAGAGCCGGCAAACAAAGCCGATTATTTGACGGTGCATGGCCTGTGGCCGTCGTTACCCAAATCGATTGCCGCCCGCGGTGTCGATAACAATCGCTGGATGCGTTTTGGCTGCGCGACGCGCCCCATTCCCAACATGCCGGAAGCCAAAGCCACCCGAAAATGTGCTGCGGCAGAAACCGGGCTATCGCTGGAAGTTGCCAACAAGCTCAATGCCGTGATGCCCGGCGCGGGAAGCAATACCTGCCTGGAGCGGTACGAATATGCCAAACATGGCGTGTGCTTTGGTTTCGATCCAGACGATTATTTCGGTGCAATGGTACGGATGAACACCGAAATCAAACAGAGTGCACTCGGCGTTTTCCTCGCCGACAACTACGGCAAAACGGTCACCCGCGACGCGTTTAACCACGCCGTGGCACACGCTTATGGCCCTCAGAGCGTAAAAGCCTTCAAACTGACCTGTAACGGCAATCCGGCCTGGCTCACAGAGATGCAGATCGCCATCAAGGCCGATGCCATCAATGCCCCATTAGCCGCAGGCTCACTGTTGCCACAGCCGCATCCGGGTAACTGTGGCGATCGTTTTGTGATCGACAAAGCGGGTTATTAGCACGCAGAAATCCGGCAAATGTGCGCGGGGTCACTTCACAGTACGTCACAGGGTCAGTATCATCACCGGTAGACAAACCCTCGCTGCCCGTCGGCGAGGGTTTTTCTTTGGATCAATCAAATGTCATGGAGTAACAGATGCCCAGACCTGCCATTATTATTAATGAGCGAGACGCTGAGCGCCTCGACAGCCTGCTTGAGCAACCCGCTTACGCCAGCCTGCCGGTCGCGGATGCGCTAAATGAAGAGCTGGATCGTGCGCAGATGTGCGCGCCGGAAGCGATGCCACATAACGTGGTCACGATGAACAGTACGGTGAAGTTTCGCGAGCTGAAAAGCGGTGAAGAACGCGTGCGCACGCTGGTCTACCCGTCGCAGGTGACAGACAGCGCAACTCAGCTTTCTGTGCTGGCCCCGGTCGGCGCCGCACTGCTGGGCCTGCGCGTGGGCGATACCATTCACTGGACATTACCGGGCGGCACCACAGCCGACCTTGAAGTGCTGGCGTTACTTTACCAGCCTGAAGCTGCTGGCGACTTTATGCTCTAATCCCCGCCGCTGCGCTGTTTAGCAGAGGATGCATCCGCATCCTCTTTCCGCTCTCATCCATTCATCATATTTGCCAGCCAGGCAACAAAATATTTCTCCCCTTTATGCTTCAATCAGATGGACATAATCTACAGGGAGAAGCGTTTATGTATCAGACACTCATTATGCCGGTCGATGTTTTCGAAATGGAGTTAAGCGACAAAGCCGTGCGACACGCTGAATTTCTGGTCCAGAGCGAAGGCGTTATTCATCTTTTGCATGTGTTGCCCGCCTCCGCCAGCCTCAGTCTGCACCGTTTCGCTGCCGATTTGCGCCGTTTCGAAGAACATCTGCAACACGAAGCGCAGACGCGCCTGAGTACCATGATCACTCACTTTCATATCGACTCGTCACGCATTCATACCCATGTTCGCTTTGGTAACGTGCGTGATATGGTCAACGAGCTGGCGGAAGAAAAGCATGCCGATATGGTGGTGATTGCCTCGCGTAACCCGTCTATCTCGACACACTTGCTCGGCTCCAATGCCGCCAATATCGTGCGCCACGCGCATATTCCGGTGCTGGTCGTCAGGTAAGCGGTCAAGTCGCCAGACGCGCAGCGTAAAAAAAGAGGCTACCCGAAGGTAGCCTCTTCATATGTGCAGGTAATGCCTTACTTTCTTATTGTGAGTTATGCCGTTTTCGTGCGAATGAGGTAATCGAACGCACTGAGTGAGGCTTTGGCACCCTCACCGGTAGCAATAATGATCTGTTTGTACGGCACCGTCGTACAGTCGCCCGCCGCAAAGACGCCTTTCACGCTGGTTTCGCATTTGGCATCGATAATGATCTCGCCCATGCGGTTACGCTCAATGGCGCCTTCCAGCCAGGTGGTATTAGGCAGCAACCCAATTTGCACGAAGATCCCGGCCAGCGCGACCTGGTGAATATCGCCGTTCACACGGTCACGGTACTCCAGCCCGGTGACTTTACTGCCGTCGCCTTTCACTTCTGTGGTTTGCGCGTTCAGTACGATATCGACATTTTTCAGGCTGCGGACTTTATCCTGCAGAACCTGGTCTGCTTTCATCTCTGGCGCAAACTCCAGCAAAGTGACGTGCTCAACAATACCGGCCAAATCGATAGCCGCTTCAACACCGGAGTTACCGCCGCCGATCACCGCAACACGTTTGCCTTTAAACAGCGGGCCGTCGCAGTGCGGGCAGTAAGTCACGCCTTTAGTGCGATATTGATCTTCACCCGGCACATTCATGTTGCGCCATTTTGCCCCGGTAGCAATGATAACGCTGCGTGCTTTCAGCACTGCGCCAGAGGCGGTTTCGATCTGATGCAGGCCGCCTTCAACGCTTGCCGGCACAAGCCTGCTGGCGCTCTGACTGTCAATCACATCCACTTCGTAATCCGCAACGTGGGCTTTCAGCGCGCCGGCCAGTTTCTGGCCTTCGGTTTTCGGCACGGAAATGTAGTTCTCAATATCGACCGTATCCAGTACCTGGCCGCCAAACCGTTCCCCCATCAGACCGGTACGAATACCTTTACGCGCCGAATAGACTGCGGCTGCCGCACCCGCCGGGCCGGAACCCACAATCAGAACATCGTAAGTTTCGCGTTTGTTCAACGCTTCCGCCGCGCGTTTTTCTGCACCGGTATCGATTTTGGCGACGATTTCCGTCAGCGTCATACGCCCCTGACCAAACTCTTTACCGTTCACGTACACTGCCGGCACGCCCATCACGTTACGATCGGTGATCTCGTTCTGAAAAGTACCGCCATCAATCGCCGTATGTTTGATACGCGGGTTAAGCACTGCCATCAGGTTCAGCGCCTGCACCACATCCGGGCAGTTATGGCAGGAAAGTGAGTAATAGGTTTCGAATTCAAAATCACCGTCGAGATCGCGGATCTGCGCCAGCAGCTCTTGCGCCTCTTTAGACGGATGTCCACCGGTCCACAGCAATGCCAGCACCAGCGAAGTAAATTCGTGACCCAGCGGCGAACCGGCGAAGCGCGGGCCGTTGTTCGAACCTGGGTTAGTGATCAGGAATGAGGGTTTACGCACCGTAAGGCTGTTGTCTTCTTTAAAAGAGACTTTCTCAGACAATTCAGCGATTTCTGCCAGCAGTTCTTTAATTTCTGCCGATTTCGCGCTGTCATCCAGCGTGGCAATCAACTCAACAGGTTTGGTCAGTTTCTCAAGGTACGCCTTGAGTTGCGTTTTCATTGTGGTGTCGAGCATCGTTATTCCCTCTCGTAAAACATCATCATGCAAGCCGACAGTGTGGCTGCACTAATGCAACTTGCATCATGGTGCTGAATAAAACGGGCGCAAAAAAGCACCCGTATCAGAGACAATTTCCAGCAATTTCGCGACAGAGCAAGGCGGCTAGCGGGTAATTCCCCGGGAGCTTACACAAGTAAGTGACCGGGGTGAGCAAGCAACGCCAACAGCGCTATGGCGCGATATGCGCAGAAATTTAGATTTTGCCAACCAGGTCCAGGGACGGAGCCAGAGTCGCTTCGCCTTCTTTCCATTTAGCCGGGCACACTTCACCTGGGTGAGATGCCACATACTGTGCTGCTTTGATTTTACGCAGCAGGTCAGATGCGTCGCGGCCGATGCCTTCAGCGGTGACTTCGATAGCCTGGATGATGCCCTGCGGGTCAACGACGAAGGTAGCACGATCGGCCAGCCCTTCATCTTCACGCATGTTGTCGAAGTTACGGGTCAGGGCGCCAGTCGGGTCGCCGATCATCGCATATTTGATTTTTGCGATAGTCTCGGAGCTGCTGTGCCACGCTTTGTGGGTGAAGTGAGTGTCAGTAGAAACAGAGTAAACATCCACACCCAGTTTCTGCAGTTCTTCGTAGTGATCGGCCACGTCGCCCAGTTCGGTCGGGCATACGAAGGTGAAGTCAGCCGGGTAGAAGAAGAAGACGCTCCAGCGGCCTTCAGTATCTTTCTCGGTTACTTCAATGAACTCACCGTTTTTGAACGCCTGGTTTTTAAAAGGTTTAATCTTGGTATTAATTAAGGACATCTATACTTCCTCCGTGTTTTCGATGGGGTGTAAGGTAACGAACTTTGTTTGATAGGGCTAATGCGTTTGCTTTATCAAATCAATAAGCGTTAGCTAACAACCCGCAACGAACAACCATGTGAACGGCTGGTATGCCAAAAGTAAAAAGGCCACCGCGACGGGTGGCCTCGATACCTGAAATACCCGTGGGTAACTTCAGCGCCAGCAAGCTGGCAAAGTGTTGCGCTCATAACCTTAGGTCATCAAGCCTGATGATTACACCACTGCTGGCCGCCCGCGACAATGCTCTGAGCTGAGGTCTTACCGATGATTGTAATAGGTTTGCCCTAAGTTCATTTTTATCCGTTGATTTAATAAGGATTTTTATGTGTAAACGCCTGTTAATGCTGACACTGCTCCCGCTTACCCTGCACGCCGAAGAGCTGCCCGCACCGGTCAAGGCCATTGAAAAGCAAGGCATCACTATCATTAAATCCTTCGACGCGCCAGGGGGAATGAAGGGCTATCTCGGCAAATACCAAGAAATGGGCGTTACCATTTACCTCACGCCGGACGGCAAACACGCAATTTCTGGTTATATGTACGATGGCGCTGGCAATAACCTGAGCGAGAAACTGATCGCTAAAGAGATCTATGCTCCGGCGGGTCGCGCATTATGGCAGCAAATGGAAAAAGCCGACTGGATCCTTGATGGTAAAAAAGAGGCTCCGCGCGTGGTTTATGTGTTTGCCGATCCTTACTGCCCGTATTGCAAGCAGTTCTGGCAACAGGCTCGCCCGTGGGTGGAAGCCGGCAAAGTACAGATCCGCACGCTAATGGTCGGGGTGATCAAACCCGAAAGCCCGGCAGCTGCGGCCGCGATCATGAGCGCGAAAGATCCCGCGAAAAGCTGGCACGACTATGAGCAATCGAACGGCAAAATGGCGTTAACTCTGCCAAAAAACGTGCCGCCGGAAATCCTGAAAAAGCTCAACATCAATCAAAAGATCATGGACGATCTCGGCGCAAACGCCACTCCGGCTATTTATTACATGAATGAAGACAACGTGTTACAGCAGGAGGTGGGACTGCCGGATGCAGAAAAACTGCACGCCATAATGGGCGAGAAGTAAGGCGGCGCAGGCAGCACCGCCCGAGGCGCATTACAGTTTACAGAGGCGCTCTGCCGCAGCCAGTAGCGTCGACTCCTGTTTTGCGAAACACAGGCGAATCAGTTTGTGCGGGAACGGATCGGCGCAGAATACCGACAATGGGATGGCCGCCACCCCGACCTCTTTGGTCAGCCACTGGCAGAAACTTACGTCATCAAGATCGGAGATCGCGCTGTAATCCGCCAGCAGGAAGTAGGTGCCTTCACACGGCAAAATCTCCAGCTTGCTCTGACTGAGGGCCGCGATCAGCACATCGCGGCGGGCGCGGTAAAACCCCGGCAAGTCGCGATAATGCTGCGGCTCGGCGCGCAGCATGTCTGCTAGCGCCAGCTGTGCCGGGGTATTAACCGAAAAGGTCAGATATTGATGTACTTTGCGCAGTTCCGCGCTGATGGCGGCAGGCGCCACGCAGTAACCCACTTTCCAGCCGGTCATATGATAAGTCTTACCGAATGACGACACCGCCACCGCACGCTCACGCAGTTGTGGGTGCGCCAGCACGCTGGCATGCCCCTCTTCGGCAAAGCAGATGTGCTCGTAAACCTCATCACTCAGCACGTAAATTTCCTGCCCGGCAATAGCCTGCCACAGCGCGGAAAAATCCGCATTTCGCCATACCGTTGCGGAGGGATTATGCGGCGTATTTAAAATTACCAGACGCGTACGCTCACTCAACAGCCCGGCAAATGCCTGCCAGTCGACGCGAAAGTGCGGCGGCTGTAACGCAATGCGCTTCAGCACACCACCGGAGAGCGCCACCGCTGGCGCGTAGCTGTCGTAACTGGGATCAAAGCAGATCACTTCATCTCCCGGACGCACCAGTGCCGTAATCGCCGCATACAGAGCTTCGGTTGCCCCAGCGGTAACGGTAATGTCGCTGTTAATATCCGGTTTATGGCCGTACAGTGCCTCGGTTTTCTCCGCAATCGCTTCGCGCAACGCTTGTACACCCGTCATCGGCGCGTACTGATTCGCGCCCTGCGCCACATGGAAAGCCAGCCGCTCCTGCAAATAGCGTGGACCGTCAAAATCCGGGAACCCCTGCGACAGGTTAATGGCCTGATGCTGCTGCGCCAGTGCGCTCATTTGCGTGAAGATCGTGGTGCCAAGCGAGGGCAGTTTACTTTGTGGAATCAGTGCGTTATTGCTCATTATCAGCTGCCTGGTTGTTATACGCATGTTGCCGCCACTATAACACGATGCTAGTATTTGGCAATCAAGACGCTTAGACGTCTATACGATAACAATATTCCTTATAAGGAAGCGTTATGACCGACAACCTGCAACTCCATGAACTCGTTTCTGCCTGCCACTGGCTGGGGGCAAAAGGCTGGGCCCCCGCAACCGGTGGCAATATGTCTGTACGTCAGGACGCCGACTGGTGCTGGCTAAGCGAATCCGGCAAAGATAAAGGCAGCCTGACCAGCGCAGATTTTTTGCAGGTTTCTATTGCCGACAATCATGCGCCTTCCGGCCGTAAACCCTCGGCGGAAACCGGGTTGCACACCTTGATCTACCGTCTCTACCCCGAGGCCAGCGCGGTGCTGCACGTACATACCGTTAATGCCACCGTGCTTTCGCGAATCGAAAAATCCGCCGCCCTGTTGCTTGATGGCTACGAAATGCAAAAGTCGCTCAGCGGCCAGACCACACACCTGGATACGGTGCCAGTGGCGATTTTCGATAATGATCAGGACATCGACGCGCTGGCAACACGCATTGAGGACTATGCGCAGACCCACGGCTTACGTTATGGTTTTCTGCTGCGCGGCCACGGGCTGACCTGCTGGGGGCGCAATGTCGCCGAAGCCCGCCGTCATCTGGAAGGGTTGGAATTTTTATTTGAATGCGAACTGCAGCGCCGCCTGCTGGAGAGACTATGATCCGCGCTATCGTTACCGATATTGAAGGCACCACCAGTGATATCCGCTTTGTGCATAACATACTGTTCCCCTACGCCCGTGAACGGCTGGCCGGGTTTGTGACGGCGGAGCAATACAAAGAGCCGGTGAGTACCATCCTGAATAATCTGCGTGAAGAAGTCGCGCAACCGGATGCCAGCACCGCCGAACTCATTGATGTACTGTTCGCGTTTATGGATGAAGACCGAAAATCCACCGCACTGAAAGCGTTGCAGGGGATCATCTGGCGCGATGGTTATGTCAACGGCGACTTTACCGGCCACCTTTACCCGGACGTTTTGCCGCAGCTTGAAAACTGGAAGGCGCAGGGCCTTGATCTGTATGTTTATTCCTCGGGCTCAGTGGCAGCGCAAAAACTGTTATTTGGCTACAGCGACGAAGGTGATATTACTCATTTGTTCAGCGGGTATTTCGATACGCTGATCGGCGCGAAACGAGAGGTGCAGTCATACCGCAATATAGCGACGCAACTGGCACTGCCGCCCTCTTCCATCCTGTTCTTGTCGGATATTCACCAGGAGCTGGACGCCGCAGAAGAGGCCGGTTTTCGCACCGTACAACTGATTCGTGACGATGAAGACCCGGCCAGTCATCATCATCAGGTTTCCTCTTTCAGCACCATTAAGCCGGAGCAGATCCCTTCATGAGCGCACTGACAATTTATACCGATAACGATGCCAGCGCACCGGTGTGGCACAGCACCGACGCTGCAGAGATCCAGCAGCAACTGAATACCAAAGGCGTGCGTTTTGAACGCTGGCAGGCCGACCACGATCTGGGTGTGAACCCGACGCCAGAAACGGTGATCACCGCTTACCAGCACGCTATCGAGAAACTGGTCGCAGAAAAAGGTTACCAGAGCTGGGATGTGATCAGCCTGCGCGCCGATAACCCGCAAAAAGAAGCGCTGCGCGCGAAATTCCTTAACGAACACACCCACGGCGAAGACGAAGTGCGTTTCTTTGTAGAAGGCGCCGGGTTGTTCTGCCTGCATATCGGCAACGAGGTTTATCAGGTGCTGTGCGAGAAAAACGATCTGATCTCCGTGCCTGCCGGTACCCCGCACTGGTTTGATATGGGCTCAGAGCCAAACTTTACCGCTATCCGGATTTTCGATAACCCCGAAGGATGGATCGCGCAGTTTACGGGTGATGCGATAGCGGACCAGTATCCAAGGTTGCGCTAATGGTTTAAGCCCTCCCCTCCCTGGATTAATGAGGGGAGTAGCTCTTACGTGACAGACATTTTCATTTAATTATCTGCCCCACTGCGTATGCAAAATCAGGCACGTCGCGCGCCGTTTGCGAAATATAGCAACCTGAACACGCCATTATCAGTCCACTTCACTGGCAATACGTTGCGCGGATTGTCTGCCTCACCCTGGAAATAATCCTCACCCCAGGCAACACTCGTTAAGCCGCTTAATGGGAGAAGGAGCGAAACATGTCGGACGATTTTTACTGGATTAACGCGCCGCAAGTCTGGCGCAAAACGCCGGACGGGCTTAGCGTGGTGACCGATGGCAATACCGATTTCTGGCAAACCACCTGGTACGGCTTTGAGCGCTTTAGCGGGCATGGTTTTGTGCGCGACGTAACGGGGGATTTTACCTTTCAGGTGCGGATACGGGCGCGCTTCTCGGCCCTGTACGATCAGGCGGGCATTCTGCTGGTGGCAGACAACCAGCACTGGCTGAAAGCCGGGATCGAGTTTAACGACGGTGCGCCGGCGATGGGCAGCGTGCTGACGCTTGGTCAGTCTGACTGGGCAACAGGTCTGTTTCCTGGCGATGCCGGGGACTTCTGGCTGCGCCTGAGCCGCAAAGGGGATGCGCTGCGGCTGCAGTACTCCACCGACGGGCAGGTGTGGCCGCTGTTACGGCTTTGCCCTTTCCCACATGCGCAATGCGCCGTTGGCATGATGTGTTGCACCCCCGAACGCCAGGGGCTGGAGGTGCATTTTAGCGATATTGCCCTCACGCCCTTGCTGGAGAAAGATCTCCACGATCTCTCCTGAGCGTGAAGGCGCGCCGTAGCCCGTTAACCGCACGGGCTACGGTCAGGCTCAGAAGGTTTCCCAGTCGCCATCACCTGCGGGTGCCGTCGCCTGCGTCACAGGGCGAGCAGTAACTGCACGCGTTTTTGGCGTTTTATCCACGGTGTCGTTGTTCAGTTTAAACAGCGAAACCAGGCGGCTTAGCTGGCCGGATTGTTGCTCAAGCGAGCCAGCAGCAGCGGAAGACTCCTGCACCAGCGCGGCGTTTTGCTGTGTTGTGGTGTCCAGCTCACTCATGGCTTTACTGATCTGATCAATACCGCGGCTCTGTTCATCGGAGGCATGAGAAATTTCTGTCATGATGCCACTCACCCCTTCCACGGAAGAGACGATCTCTTTCATCGTTTCCCCGGCTTTGTTGACCATTTCCGAGCCGGAGCTGACCCTGTCGACCGACTCCTGAATTAGCCCTTCAATCTCTTTGGCGGCCTCGGCGCTACGCTGCGCAAGGTTTCGGACTTCACCCGCCACCACGGCAAAACCGCGCCCCTGCTCGCCAGCGCGGGCGGCTTCGACGGCTGCGTTAAGGGCGAGAATATTGGTCTGGAACGAAATGCCGTTAATAACGGTAATAATGTCTTTAATTTTGTTAGAGCTTTCGGTGATGTTATCCATCGTCGTCACCACATCCGACACCAGTTTGCCGCCTGCCTGCGCGTTTTTCGCAGCAGTCTGCGCAAGGTTGCTGGCCTCGCGGGCATTATCTGCGTTGCGTTTTACGGTAGAGGTGAGCTCTTCCATACTGGCGGCAGTTTCAACGACCGCCGCCGATTGCTCCTCCGTACGGGAGGCAAGATCGGTATTACCCGCCGCAATCTGCGATGACGCCGACGCCACATTCACCACCGAGGCTTTAATCTGCGAAATCAACTCACGCAGTTTCTCATTCATGGCCGCCATAGCGGCACTCAACCGACCCAGCTCATCGTTGGACTCCGCCTCAATCACGGCCGTGAGATCGCCCTGGGCAATGCTTTCTGCCAGCGTCAGGTTATAACGGATCTGCCGCGTCATCTGTCGGGTAATCAGCCATGCGGTAACCATTCCGACCAGCACTGCGCACACAGTGACCACCAGCAAAATGTAAATCACGTTACCGATTGAAGCATTGCTCTTTTCGGTCTGTAATTTTGCCAGACTCGTGGTGGCGCTATTGAGTTTCTCAGCAATGACCGAAAGGGCATCAGAGGTGGATTTGGCTTTTGCCAGTGCGGCAAAATAGGCATCCACCTGACGATCCAGGTTTTGCAACTGGTTGTGCACATCATCCGCCAGCACGGTGTTTGCCGCCCCTTCCCCCTGCTTCATCAGGGCGTGGAGCGCGTTAGCACTTTGCAGCGCCCCGGCGAACATGCTCTTATCTTCTTTACCGCGAGAGTCGACAATACCGTCTGCATCGGCCCGTAATTCCGCCAGTAACATCACGTAATTGACATCATTTTTTTGCGGCGCCTCACTCCCTTTCACCACGTCGCGGTATTCGGTGAACACCGGGTGATTCAGCGCTGCCAACACTTGCCTGGACTGCTCTGTGGCGGCATTTTCATCTGCCACCAGCTTATCGCGGGCTTCGGCATACTGCGGCAGCGTGGATTTCAGATTGTCGAATAACAGCCCGGTGTCCTGTTCCCAAACGAAATGGCTACCCTGTTCGATACTGGCCAGCATTTTTTCAATGGCGACATGGTTGGCCTCCATCGTTTTCGGGTCATGGCTAAGCTGAAAAACAAGGCGATTGCGTCGGGCGGTATTCAGATCATCGCTAATCTGGGTGACCAGCCGCGCTTTATCGGAGTGATCGCGAATGACTGATAGCTGATAGATACTCCTACGGATGAAAGAATAATAATGGCGAGCAAAACAGAAAAACCGCCAAATAACTTTGCCGCGACGGACAGATTTTTAAAGAGAGTAAGCTGACGTGCCATCTGATGGTTCCTCGACGCCCTGTATGGGAATGATGACGATAAATAAATGCCAACAACACCGAATTAGCCTGCTTAGCATTATCAGGCTAATTAATGGGTGTTAAGACATTACTGCTGTGTGCTCCGGTGCTATATCTACTATCGGCAATCAGAGATGTTTTAATAAGTCGAAAAACGCATAAAAAAATGCCATTTATGTTTTTCATCATTAAATATAACGATGATCACGCTTTATTTTATATGATATATCATCGCCATGAAATCCGAATATATTATATATAAAATTGACAATTATTAATAAATATTACCCGTTGAATTTTAATACTATTTTTCGCCATTTCCTTATAACCCGAACACAGATCAAAAAAGATCTTTTTTTATCTCGTTCCACGTGAAGATTTTAGTTAGGACGCCGATAAAAATAATGTTCACCTGGATATGGATCGCACTTGAGGCCGTTATGACCATTTTAAAAAAACTGACTTTCGTATTTTCAATCACCTTCCTGGCAATGCTGATACTGGGCGGTTTAAGCATTCGCGCTTTAGATCAGGCTCAGGAACGCTTTGATTATGTTATTGATAATAGCCTGCCGAGTATTAGCAAGCTCAGCGAGGCCGTTCAGCATCGCGAAGAGGCAAGGCGGCAAATTTTAATGTCGCTATTGAACAATGACGAAGCCGTGTTTATCAAACATATGACACAGGCGCGCGATGAGCTGAATAAAACCAATGAGATATTTAAGTATTATCGCGAAAATTTGGTCAGCGACTCGACGGATGCTGAGTTACTGAAAAAAACGCAAGACGCGTTTGATGATTACCGGCAAAAAGCCGAATCCATGGTTGGCGTTTATCACAGCGAGGGGGTAGAAGCCGCGCGGAAAATGGTTTCCGATGGCGGTATCACTGCGAATGCTTCGGTCGCACTGAGCGCGAATTTAAAAGAGATGCTGGCGTTAAACTATAATATAGCGAAACGCTATGCTGAAAATAACCATCAGCAATACCTTAATACGTTCTGGCTGTTACTTGGCACCATTATCTTTTTGCTGGCATTAATTGCCGTATTTGCCACCTCTATTCTTAGCTACTTAAGTAAAGGCTTAAAAAGCCTGCAATCCAGCATGGGCGTTATCAGCAACTCACTGGATTTAACGGTAAAAGTTGATCTGACTAAAAACGATGAACTGGGCGCAACAGCCGCCAGTTTTAACAACCTGATGGATAAAATCCGCGCGGTATTAACCAGCGTAAAAGATGCCAGTAATGAAGTGGATACTGCCGCCAGCGAAATTGCCAAAAGTAATGATGATCTCTCGTCGCGTACGGAATCGCAGGCCTCTTCTCTGGAGCAAACCGCTGCCAGCATGAACCAGTTGTCAGCCACGGTGAAACACAACAGAGATAATGCCCATGAAGCAAACACCTTTATTGGCCGTGTTCAGGCTATGGTCAATGAGAGTCATCGTGAACTGAGCGCACTGCAAAAATCGATTGATGATATCTCCGCCTCGTCGGCAAAAATTTCTGAAATTACAGACATTATTGACGGCATCGCCTTCCAGACGAACATCCTGGCACTCAACGCTGCGGTCGAAGCCGCCCGCGCTGGCGAGCAAGGCAAAGGCTTCGCGGTAGTAGCCGGTGAAGTTCGCTCGCTGTCACAGCGTTCTTCCGTCGCTGCGCGAGACATTCGCGGGCTGATTGATGAAGCCATTAAAAATGTCGGCGATGGGGTCAGTTACGCGGCCAACGTCACCACACGGATGAACGAGGCGCTGGGCGCAGTAGACGAAACCACGGTATTGATCAATCAGGTCAACAACTCCTCCACCGAGCAGAGCCACGGTATTGATCAGGTCAATATAGCCGTCAGCCAGATGGAAGGGAACCTGCAGCAAAACGCCGCAATGGTGGAGGAGATGGCCACCGCCGCCAACTCACTCAGCCACCAGGCCGGTAAGTTGCTCAACGATGTTAATGCCTTCCGCTTGTAACCTTCTCTTACCCGGGGGCTGAAAGAACGTTTTTCTGACAGCCGCCCGCTCTGCAACTTACCCGCAGACCAAAGCGAAAAGGAATTGAATTCCCCTCTGAAAGCCGTTCTTATATACCCGGTAAAAATGCGGGTAACGGGACTGACCAACTGATGGATTTCGCAAAAGCAACGGTAATGATTTTGTCGCTGGCAACAGCTAATGCCATGGCGGCAACACTGAATTTGGGGAACGAGGTTAAACATTGCCTCTCTTTGCCAGCCTGGGGTGCAGGCCAGAACCAGGCGCAGTGTAAAGAAGAGGCCATAAAACGCTCGGAAAAATCGTTAAGTGCGACAATCGCCCAACTGCATGCTGTGATCACGCGCGACTACAACACGCCTTATCATCTTAACGATCCGGATGGCGTCAAAATAAACGATATCTTCTGGGAGAAGTTCGCTAAAGCGCAAAAATTGTGGCTCGCATCCCGAGATGAAATGTGCGCGGCCTCCGCCGCTTTAATGGGCGAATGGGCCACCAGCCAGGATGATATTCACACCCAATGCCTTATCGATCAGAATAAAAGCCGCGAACGTTATGTGCATGACACCTGGTTGCAGTAATGCCGCCCGTCGCGGTCATTATGCTACAAAATAACGAGGACGCCCTGTTCAGGACGCGCTCTGCTGCCGACGTAACTGGCTGAGTTTGCGGTATTTCTGCGGCGGCATACCGACATATTTCTGAAAAGTGCTGTAAAAACGGCTGCTGGAACCAAAACCGGCGGTCAGTGCAATATCCAGAATGGTTTTGTCCGTGTCGCTGAGCAGCGCGCGCACATGGTTAATGCGCATAGTGGTGATGTACTGCTTCATGGTGAGTTGCATCACCCGCTGAAAAATCCCCATCGCATAATTTGGATTGAGCTTTACATGCTCAGCGATGGCGTCAATAGTCAGCACCTGATCATAATTCAGCGCAATAAATTCCAGCATCTGGCTAACGTAAAACTGCGCATGGCGCGAGACACTGTTTTTATGGGTCCGCGACGTCTTATTCACCAAAATAGGCTGCCAGCCGGAGAGGCTAAAACGCTTGAGCATGAGCGCAATTTCATCGATCGCCAGTTGCCGTAATTGTTCATTAGCGCTGTTAAGCTCATTCTGCCAGCGCTGCACCTCAAAGGCGCTAAGCTGCTGGGCAGCAAGCGATTTAATCACCATGCCGTGGGTAACATGGTTAATCAGTTCGCGGTCGAGCGGCCATGAGAGAAACAGGTGCATCGGCAGGTTAAAAATCGCCATCTGCTTGCAGTCACCGGGGCGCGTCAACTGGTGCGGCGTACAGGCCCAGAACAGAGTGATATAGCCCTGTTTAATGCGCACCACTTCGTTATTAATCAGGTACTCCACATCGCCGTCGAACGGCACATTGACTTCCACCTGGCCATGCCAGTGGCTGGCAGACATCGCATGCGGCGCGCGCAGCTCGATCTCCATGCGCTGGTACTCCGAATAGAGCGACAGCGGCCCACGGGTGGTCTTCTCATCGCCACTGCACATATCCGCTCTGATCTGCTCTTTTGCCATCCTGCCCTCGTCCTGAATCATCACTTTTCACGCTTCGCTTTGCGCCATCCTGTTCTATTTTAGTTAAAGGTATTGCCGTTAACTCTGCTTAACTGCTTATTTTTTCCTGGAAACTCAGATCCAGCGCGATGCATAGCGAGATCTGAGTTTTCGGGAATGCACCTGCGGGAAGAAGGCAGATGGCAAACAAGGCGCGTGCCACGCTCAGGACGTACAACCACTCTCAAGGAGAACGCACATGTCTGCCGCAAAAATTACCTTTATCGGCGCCGGCTCTACGGTGTTTGTCAAAAACATCCTGGGCGATGTCTTCCAGCGTCCGGCGCTAAAAGATGCGCATGTCGCGCTGATGGATATTGATGCCACGCGGCTGGAGGAGTCGCACATTGTGGTGCGTAAACTGATGGATTCGGTCGGGGCTTACGGCCAAATCAGTTGCCATACCGATCAAAAAACCGCACTTAAAGATGCCGATTTTGTGGTCGTCGCCTTCCAGATTGGCGGCTATGAACCCTGTACGGTGACAGACTTTGAGGTCTGTAAACGCCACGGTCTGGAGCAGACCATCGCCGATACGCTCGGCCCTGGCGGCATTATGCGCGCGCTGCGCACCATCCCTCATTTGTGGCAGATTTGCGAAGACATGACCGAAGTCTGCCCGCAGGCCACTCTGCTCAACTACGTCAACCCGATGGCGATGAACACCTGGGCAATGTATGCCCGTTACCCGCACATTAAGCAGGTTGGGCTGTGCCACTCCGTACAGGGTACCGCAGAGGAGCTGGCGCACGATCTCGATATCGACCCGGCCCTATTACGCTACCGCTGCGCTGGCATCAACCATATGGCGTTTTACCTGTCGCTCGAGAAAAAACAGCCGGATGGGAGCTATACCAACCTCTACCCGGAACTGCACCAGGCGTATGCCGACAAACGAGCTCCCAGGCCGAACCTTCACGGCAACCCACGCTGCCAGAACATCGTGCGTTATGAAATGTTCGAAAAGCTGGGCTACTTCGTGACCGAATCCTCTGAACATTTTGCCGAATATACCCCCTGGTTTATTAAACCGGGACGTGAAGACCTGATTGAACGCTACCAGGTTCCGCTGGATGAGTACCCGAAACGCTGCGTTGAGCAACTGGCGAACTGGCAAAAAGAGCTCGCCGAATACAAAACGGCCGAACGCATCGACATCAAGCCGTCGCGGGAGTACGCCAGCACCATTATGAACGCCATCTGGACCGGCGAGCCGAGCGTGATTTACGGCAACGTACGTAACGATGGCCTGATCGATAACCTGCCGGAAGGCTGCTGTGTCGAGGTCCCGTGCCTGGTGGATGCCAACGGTATTCTGCCAACGAAAGTGGGCAAACTGCCCGCGCACCTTGCGGCACTGATGCAAACCAATATCAACGTTCAAACCCTGCTGACGGAGGCAATCCTCACCGAGAACCGTGACTATGTGTATTACGCAACAATGATGGATCCGCATACCGCTGCCGTTCTGGGTATCGAAGAGATCTACGCACTGGTGGATGACCTGATCGCCAGCCATGGCGACTGGCTGCCGGGCTGGCTGCACCACTAATGCAGACAGCCGGGCATGCCCGGCTGTTGGCGACCTTCCGACACTGAAAGAGGCAATCGGTACCCTATGAGTATTTCAATGACAACAAAGCTCAGCTACGGATTTGGCGCGTTTGGTAAGGATTTTGCGATCGGTATCGTCTACATGTACCTGATGTATTACTACACCGATATTGTCGGCCTGTCGGTCGGTATGGTCGGCACGCTATTTCTGGTGGCGCGTATTCTCGATGCGCTGGCCGATCCGATTATGGGCTGGATCGTGGACTGTACCCGCTCGCGCTGGGGGAAGTTTAAACCGTGGATCTTAATCGGCACCCTGACAAACTCCGTGGTGCTGTACATGCTGTTCAGTGCTCACCACTTTACTGGCACAACCCAATTGATCTGGGTCTGGGGGACCTACCTGCTGTGGGGCTTCACTTACACCATTATGGATGTGCCATTCTGGTCGCTGGTGCCGACCATCACGCTGGATAAGCGCGAACGCGAACAATTGGTGCCCTACCCGCGGTTTTTTGCCAGTCTGGCGGGCTTTGTCACCGCCGGGATTGCCTTGCCGTTCGTTAATGCCGTGGGCGGCGCGGATCGTGGCTTCGGCTTTCAAATGCTGACGCTGGTGTTAATTGCTTTTTTTGTGCTTTCCACTATTGTCACGCTGCGCAATGTGCATGAGGTTTACTCCTCTGACAAACAGCCCACCGCCGACAACACGCCGATGAGCCTGAAACAGATGGTTCAGCTGATTTTTAAAAACGATCAACTGGCCTGTTTACTGGTGATGGCGCTGGCCTATAACACCGCAGCGAACGTCATTGAAGGGTTCGCGATTTATTACTTCACGTATGTCATTGGCAATGTCGACCTGTTCCCCTACTACATGTCTTACGCCGGGGTCGCCAACCTGCTGATCCTCATTTTGTTCCCGAAACTGGTGAAAGTTTTCTCGCGCCGTGTGCTATGGGCTGGCGCATCGGTGTTGCCGATTGTCAGCGGCGGCGTGTTGCTGTGGATGGCCCTTATGGGCTTTACCAACGCCTGGGTGATATTGCTGGCCGGGGTGCTGTTCAGTATTGGCAAAGCGTTTTTCTGGGTGTTGCAGGTGATTATGGTGGCCGACACCGTCGATTACGGCGAATACAAGCTCAATGTGCGCTGCGAAAGCATTGCGTATTCGGTACAGACACTGGTCGTGAAAGCCGGCGCCGCGTTTGCCGCATACTTTATTGCAGTGGTCCTCGGTGTGATTGGCTATGTGCCGAACGTTGCGCAGTCCGCCAGCACGTTAATGGGGATGCAAGTAATTATGCTGGCGCTGCCGGCCTGCTTCTTCCTCATCTCGCTGCTGATCTATTTCCGTTTCTACAAACTCAATGGTGATCTGCTGCGCCGGATCCAAATCCACCTGTTGGATAAGTACCGGCATGTTGACAAACCCACAGCAAAAACCGCCCAGCCGGTAATAGTGGATCAGATTCGCGTGTAAAGGTTGATGATGCCGGGCAAGTCAGCTTGCCCGGCGACTGATGCATCCCTGCCCCCTGCAATCCCTGTTCTAACGCCGTTTCATTGCAATCAGTTTCAAAAACGTCATCGCCACAGGTACAGAAACTTCAATGAGAAACAACACAAGAGTGACGTTAGCGTTACCGTCCCCCCTACGCCAGGTGCCTGACAAGGCTGACACAATAAAAAAAACCACCGCAGAGACAATCATGAACAGGCCATAAAAACGGTTTGCCCGATACCAGATCAGAGGATTGTTTAAAGTGAACGCGGTTCTGACGCCGTACCATCGATTGGGTTTAATTTTTTGTAGCGCAAGAGGAATCGCAATAGCCACCAGGAGCACACTCCCAAAGGTGAGGTAAAAAAAATTCTCGTTCATAGGATCCCTAATTCTCTGTGTGTCTCAATCACGCCCTGGAGTACACCGCTTTTTTAGCCCGGTCAAGAACGGTTATGCCGGGTTTTCATCGGGTCGATTTATTCCCATCGCCATGACCTGGGCAGGATCAAATAACGACAAACTTTCAACCTGCGAGAGTAATAACACTTTGCGAAAATCCAATGCCGAGCGCGGCGTGGAAGACAAGTCGATGTCGTGCGACGCATACCAGGCACTGTAATTGTGCTCAACATGCAGATCGAGTGTGGCGTCATCACGGTAACCGCTCAGCATCGGGATCAGCACAATGTTGTTGGCATCGCCGCTATCAAACGTTGCGGTGTGGATCATGCCAATATAGATGCGCTGCGATTTGAGGGTGATCCAGGCTAAATCGCCCTTTTCCATACATTGATAGATCAGCCCTTCTACGCCATTCGCCCGCGACAAATGTTTATACAACTCCCGGCGACCATTGCTGTCCAGCCGGGCGCTGCCTGCCCAGTTGGAGCGCCAGAGACAGAGAAATACCGCAAAGGCGAGCATGATCACCACCGGCGCCTGGATGCCTAAAAAGCTCCAGTTCATAAAGACCATATGCAAATGGTGATGTTCCGCGCCAAAAAATGACGGCAGCGCATTCATCACCGCAGAGGCGATCAGCAAACCCAGCCACAGCAATGCCGTCGCCAGTATCCCCTGCAGGACAAAGACACAGCCATAAAGGGCCACCAGAAAATAGACATCCCAGCCGAAGCTGCGTTTGAATTTGAATCGCGTGGAGAGATCGTGCGAGGTATACCAATAGCCACATACCATCAACACCATAAAGATAGCTGTTCCCATCGTTAAGCCCTCTTCAGCGCATCAACATGGCGTTTGAAATCGTCCTGCACACGCTGGCAACGAATATTGACCGAGGTATTACCGTCGGCATCCACCAGGATCCGTTCCCCATCTTCTATCGCATCCTGAATCTCGCCGTGGCTCATCACCTGTAATAATCTGTCGGGACTTGCGAACAATGAATACAGCATTTTTTTCATAGCTTACCTCCGCAGCCAAGTATAGAAACCGCAGGCCCGCTATGCGGAACTTTAACCTTTTTCTTACTAACGAAGCGGCGGAGGCAGTCTCGGTTTTGCCTCGTTTTCCACGCGGGTGCACGCACGTTGTCACTTTTACATACGACATTGTCATCTGCGCGTGCGCACGCCGACGCGTCTCTGTGGAAACTGGAAGCCTACCCCAAGGAGAGACGCATGATGTTAACCAACCCTTCTGAAAAATATGCAGGTCATCCCCCTCTGCCACTGCGCGATCGCCGCTGGCCGGATAACACCCTGACGCAGGCACCGCGCTGGCTTTCAACAGACTTGCGCGACGGTAACCAGGCGCTGGCCGAACCGATGGACGCTGCGCGAAAGCTGAAATTTTGGGATTTACTGCTCGCCTGCGGTTTTAAAGAGATTGAAGTCGCGTTCCCATCGGCCTCGCAGACGGACTTCAATTTTGTGCGCCAGTTGATTAACGAGCAGCGCATCCCGCACGATGTCACCCTTCAGGTATTAACCCAGGCACGGGAAGATTTGATCGCCCGTACGTTTGAATCTCTGCAGGGCGTACACCGCGCCACGGTGCATTTATACAATGCGACAGCGCCCGTGTTTCGCGAGATCGTCTTTCGCCAGAGCCGCAACGAGATCGTGGCGCTGGCGGTGAAAGCCGCCACGCAGATCCGCCGCCAGTGCGAGGAGGCAGCAGGCACCGAATGGGTGTTTCAGTACTCGCCAGAAACGTTCTGCTTTACCGAAGCGGAATTCGCGCTGGAAATTTGCGAAGCCGTGGCCGATGTCTGGGCACCCTGCGCGACACGCCCGATGATCATCAACCTGCCGGCCACCGTCGAAGTCAACACGCCAAATGTCTATGCCGATCAGATTGAGCACTTTTGCCGCTATTTCAGCCGCCGCGAACAGGTATGCATTAGCATTCATCCGCATAACGATCGTGGCACGGGCATTGCCAGCGCGGAACTCGCTCTGCTGGCGGGTGCTGAGCGCGTGGAAGGCTGCCTGTTCGGTAATGGCGAACGCACCGGGAACACCGATTTGGTCACGCTGGCGCTAAACCTCTATACCCAGGGGATTGCGCCAGGTCTGGATTTCAGCGAGATGAAAAAAGTCGTGGAGATTGTCGAGGAGTGCAATCAGTTACCCGTTGCGCCCCGCCATCCGTATGCCGGGGAACTGGTCTTCACCGCTTTTTCGGGGTCGCATCAGGATGCGATTAAAAAAGGCTTCGCCGCCCGACAAAACAGCCCGCACGCCTGCTGGGAAGTGCCCTACCTGCCGCTGGATCCTGCCGACATTGGCTGCAGCTACGAAGCGGTGATCCGCGTTAACAGTCAGTCCGGCAAAAGCGGCGCAGCCTGGCTGCTGGAGCAAAACCACGGCCTGACACTACCGCGCAAACTGCAGCAAGCGTTCAGCCAGCTCGTCCAGGAAGCGGCGGACTCAGCGGGAAAAGAGATGTCGCAGATGGCAATCTGGAACCTGTTCCGCCAGCGCTATGGTCTGGTAGAGCAGCCTGCGTTACAGCTGATTGAGTACGCCTGTACCAATCAGCCAGGGCAAAATACGGCGCTGCTGGCCGAGATCCGCTGTGCTGGCAAAACGCTGAAGATCGGAGCAACCGGCAACGGCTTTCTCTCCACGGCCATTACGGCCTTGTGCCGCAATCTGCACATTGAAATCAACATTGAAAGCTACCACGAACATACGCTGGGGAAACACAGCGACAGCCGTTCTGTGGCGTACATCTGTTGTGAAAATAAACATGGCGATCGTGCCTGGGGTGTCAGCATTGATAGCGACATTACCCGCGCTTCGTTGCAGGCCTTGCTAAACGCTGCGGCCCCGTTTACCGCACCGTAAAGTAATCGCCGGGCGAGACACCCATTACCCGGCGAAACATCGCGCTAAACGCGCTCGGGTTGGCATAACCACACTCCAGCGCCACCTGGATGACCGGCTCGCCATGCGCCAGCCGGGTTAAGGCCACCAGCAACCTTGCCCGGCGGACCCACTCACTGAATTGCAGGCCAGTCTGCTGGTAGAAATGGCGCGACAACGTGCGTCCGCTCATATTGACCTGGCGGGCCGCACTCTCCAGCGACCAGGCCCCGGCAGGCGTTTGCCGTACCGCATCACACAGCTGTTTTAAGCGTGGCGATGTGGGTTCGGGTAAACAAAATGGCAGGGTGTTCATCAGACGGATTTCATCGAGGATCAGTTCATAAATACGCTCTGCGCGACTGCCGGCCTGATACGCATGCGGCAGTTCCAGCGCATTAAGGATCAGCGCCCGTAACAGATCGCTGACCTGCACCACCTGGCAAATAACCGGTAAATCCGCCCGCGCCAGCGGTTGAACAAAAACACCACGGGCACGCACATCACCCTCAATATGCAAAGCATGAGAAATGTTCGCCGGGATCCATACGCCCCGCGCGGGCGGCACTACCCACATCCCCTGGCGCGTCTCCACGCGGATCACCCCGCTTAAGGTGAGGATCAATTGATCGCAGGGATGCGTATGCCAGTGCTCATGTTCACCGTGCCGGTAATCATGCGCATAAGGAATCAATGCGCGATGAGAGAAATCTAACGCGAAGGTCTGTTTCACAACGAGGCCGCCCGGGGATAAAAGGTTCTCTTACCTTAAACAGCGCCGCGTTTTCTGTCATCCCTTTGTCTGCGTCGCTGACGGAACGCAGGCCCGGTAAGCGCAGCGCTACCGGGCATGTGGATAAGCCTCTACTGCCCGTAATAGGCCTTTGCACCATGTTTACGCAGATAGTGTTTATCCAGCAGAGGTTGCTGCATATCCGGCAATTGCGGTGCCAGCTGGTGGGAGAACAGCCCCATATACGCGCACTCCTCCAGCACCACGGCATTGTGCACAGCATCGGCCGCATTTTTGCCCCAGGCGAATGGCCCGTGTGAATGCACCAGCACTGCCGGGATCTGCATCGGGTCAATATCGCGCTGCTCAAAGGTGCTGATAATCACCTCCCCGGTTTGATACTCGTAGTCGCCGTGGATCTCCGCGTCGGTCATTAACCGGGTGCAGGGGATCGCGCCGTAGAAATAATCCGCGTGGGTGGTACCCCACGCCGGCAGATCACGCCCGGCCTGCGACCAGATCGTGGCATGGCGCGAATGGGTATGCACAATGCCGCCAATCTGCGGAAAGCGGCGATAGAGCGCCAGATGTGTCGGCGTGTCCGACGAGGGCTTTTTGCTGCCTTCAACCACGTTACCGCTGGCGATTTCCACCACCACCATATCGTCGGCGGTCATCACCTCATACTCCACGCCGGAAGGTTTGATCACCATCAGTGTGCCGCTCGCGTCAACGGCGCTGACATTCCCCCAGGTAAACGTCACCAAATGATGGGCTGGCAGCGCCAGGTTAGCGGCCAGCACCTCAGCTTTGAGTTGCTCTAACATACAAATCCTCCTTCCTGCATACGGGCTTCAATCCAGCGGCGGGCCTGAATAATCTCCAGCACCGGCTCTTTGGCTTTTTCGGTCCACATCTCAATTAAAAAGGCGCCACGATAATTCAGTTGCTGCAGGGCGCGGAACACGCCGACAAAATCGACACATCCTTCGCCAAACGGCACATCACGGAACTGACCCGGGCTTTCTGCGGTGACGGGCTGCGTGTCTTTCAGATGAATAGCGGCAATACGATCGATGCCCAGCGCCAGCTCGGCAGGCACATCATTGCCCCATGCCGTCAGGTTGCCGATATCCGGGTAGACGCTGAACCATGGCGAGGCGAGCATCTCGTCCCACTTTTTCCACTTGCTGATGGAGTTCATAAAGGCGGTGTCCATAATCTCGACCGCCAGCATCACCTGCGCGGCAGCGGCCTGTTCCACGGCCCATGCCAGCCCTTCGGCAAAGCGCTGTTGCGTCCCGTCGTCATGCTCTTCGTAATAAACGTCATACCCGGCCAGTTGAATGGTGCGGATACCGAGGTCGCGCGCCAGGCGAATGGCTTTGGTCATGATCTCCCGCGCCCGTTCGCGTACGCTTTCATCACGGCTGCCAAACGGAAAACGGCGGTGCGCTGACAAGCACATCGATGGAATTGCGACGCCGGTTTCCAGCATTGCCTCGACCAGCGATGCACGCTGCGTGGTGCTCCACTCCAGTCGTGCCAGGCGCTCGTCCGTTTCATCGACCGACATTTCGACAAAATCAAAACCGCAGCTTTTCGCCAGCACCAGCCTCTCTGGCCAGCTCAGATCTTTGGCCAGCGCCTTTTCGTAAATGCCTAACGGATGGGTACGCATCACTTCTCTCCCCAGGTAGCAGCAATCTGATGATGAAATGCAGCGGCAACCTGCTGGGGGTTATCCGCCCCGGACAACGCGCGCCCGGCAATGAATGCTTTTACGTTAATCTCTTTAAACAGCGGTAAATCAGCAGGCGCCAGTCCGCCAGTCACCGACAGTTCAAGACCGATATCCGACAGCGCTTTCATCCGCGCCAGATCCGCGTCTCCCCATTGCTGGCCACTGGCCTGCGCATCGCGACCACGGTGATAAATCGCCTGACGCACGCCAATGCGATACCAGTCGCGTGCGTCGTCAAACGTCCAGTTGCCGAATAACTCCATCTGAATTTCACCGTTGTGCGCCTGCGCAATCGCGTGGCCTTTCTCTACCGTTGCCAGCGGTGCGGCGCAGATAATGGTCATCCAGTTCGCCCCGGCGCTCAGCGCCTCCTGCGCGAGCGTTTCTCCGGCGTCAGCGACTTTCCAGTCCGCGACAATGATCTTTTCCGGGCACTGGGCACGCAGCGCGCGCACCGCATTCAGCCCTTCACTCAGGCACAAAATGGTGCCAGCTTCTAAGATATCCACATGGTCCTGTAACAGCGCCACATCGCGCTGGGCAGCCGCAAGGCTGGTATGGTCGAGCGCCAGTTGCAGTAATGGTCGGCTCATAACGTCTGCTCCTTAATGCGGGCGTGAAAGCCCTGTAGTGCTTCAATCAAATACTGGTAATGGGTGTACTTGCGCTGGTAGGCGGCATGGGCGGTCATGTCCGGTATAAGAGTGTGGATGTCATGCCGTAGCACCTGCTGCGCATGATGGAAGTCGCGATACTCGCCAGTGCCCACCAGCGCGGCCAGCGCCGCGCCGAAACAGCCGGTTTCTTCGACCTGCGGCAGTTCAACAGGCAAACCGCTGACATCGGCCAGCATCTGCATCCATACCGCCGAATGCGCCGGGCCACCGGTCACGCGCAGCGCTTCAACATGGGTAAAGCGCTCCCGCATGCGGTTGAGATGGGTCATGTGGCTGAACACCACCCCCTCGTAAACCGCCTGCAGCAAATGGGCGCGGGTGTGTAGCGCCTGGATGCCGTAAAAACCGCTGGTCATCTCAAGCCCCGCGTTGCTGCCGTACAAAAATGGCAGGAAAAACAGATCGCTACCGGCTTTGGGCACACTGGCAACGGCCTGGTTGATCTCATCGAAAGTGAGCGTGCCCCACTGGGTAGTCAGCCATTCGAGGTTGCCGGACGAGGTCGGGCTGGCCTCGTGCACAATGTACTGGCCATCATTCACGTAGCGCCCGTACACATAGGCATGGGCTTCGTTATCGCGAATGCCATCTGCTATACCGCTGGCGACTGCCCAGGTGCCCATGACGGCATTCAGTCGCCGTTCATCTTTCAGCCCGGCGCAGAGCGCGGTAGAAACCACATCAAACAAACCGCCAACGACAGGTGTTCCTGCCGCCAGACCGGTTATGGCAGCTGCCTGAGCGGTGATTTCCCCGCAAATTTCTGCCGGACCGACAATGGGCGGCAATGCCGCGTCGATTTCGCCTATCCCCAGCCACTGCGACAAGCGCGCGTCGTAATAGCCACGGGACATGTTGTAGAGGTTGGATTCGGAAATGTTGCTCTCTTCGCAGCCTTTGACGCCGGTAAGACACCAGCGCAAATAGTCATGCCCCATCATGACGCAGCCAATTTGCGAATAACGCTGTGGCTGGTTCTCTTTTATCCAGCGCAGCAGCGAAACCGGGTGGCCGGTCCACACTGTCTGGCGGGTGAGTGGGTACAACTGCTGCGGTATGCCATCCTGCTGCCAGCGTCTCACCACCTCCAGCGCACGGCGGTCCGATGACAACATGGCGTTACCCAGCGGTTGATCATGCTTATCCAACAGAAACAGGCCCTTGCCTTGTGCGGAGATCCCGACCCCACGAATTTGCGCGCCCTGCGTTTGCGTGCGTTGCAGCAGGCGTGAAATCGTGTCGGCACAGGCGCGCCACAGAGTGTGCATATCACGCTCGGCATAACCCGGTAGCGGGCTGAGCGTGATCAGCGCGTGGCGTTCAATGCCATGCTCCCTGCCCTGGCTGTCATATAACCCGGCTTTCAGATAAGTACCGCCACAATCGATACCCAGCCAGAAGGTCTCTTTCTCACTCATCGTCATGCTCTCGTTTTATAGCCGGGTAGTGGCAATGCCTTCTCCGGCTGGCTTTGGCCCGGTCGGCGCGATGCCGCCGGGCAGGGTTATCAGGCTTCGCGTTTACGGGTGCTGACCGGGCTGGCGACGGCGTTTCCCGCATCGCATTTCGCGGGGAGCAGCAGTGCCATCAGCGCTGCCAGCGCCAGCGAGATAGCGAGGCAATAGACGCCTGCATCTTTGCTATAGAGGTTGATCAGCACGCCCACCGCATACGGGCCGCAAAAACCGCCGAGGTTCCCCAGCGCGTTGATCACCCCACGTGCGCCGCCTGCCATCTCGGCGCTGAACAGCCGTGCGGGAATGGTCCAGAACACACCCGCCGCCGATTGCAGGAAGAACCCGCAACCCACCAGTGCCGCGTACGACAACCAGATGCTCTCTTTCAGCGCCACGGAGAGGAACATGCACAGCGCAAAACCGAGCAGCGGTACAGAGACGAATAACTTGCGTTTACCGGTACGGTCGGAAAGGGACGAGAAGAGGAACATGCCAGCAATGGCGCCGAGATACGGCAGGATAGCCAGCATGCCCACCTGCCCGATGGTGCTGTGGGTGAGCTCTTTCAGGATGGTAGGCAGCCACAGGGTGTAGCCGTAAATCCCGGTCTGGTAGAAGAAATTGAGAGCAATCAGTTGCCACATGGTCCGGTCAGACAGCACGGCGCTCAGCGAGGCGTTTTTCACCTCTTTACCGGCAATCGCACGCTGCTCGGCAGCCAGTGTCTCCACCAGGTAATTTTTCTCTGCCTCGGAGATCCAACGGGCTTCCTGCGGGCGGTCATAAATCGTCATCGACCACAGCACCAGCACCACCAGCGAGAGCAAACCCTCGATGATAAACAGCCAGCGCCAGTCCAGCGCTGTGATGATCCAGCCTGATAGCGGCGCGGTGACGATACCGGCAATCGGCACGAACATGATCACAATGGCATTGGCGCGGCCACGTTCTTCGTCCGGAAACCAGTTGCTGATCATCGTCAGCACTACCGGTAGCATGCCCCCTTCCGCCACGCCGAGTAAAAAGCGCAGCGCCAGCAGTTGGTACTGGTTAGTAACAATGCCGGTCAGTACGGAAATGACCGCCCAGGCCACCAGCGACCAGCCGATAAATTTCTTGCCGCTACCGTGGACGGCGATTTTGCCGCCCGGCACCTGCAAGAACAGATAACCAATAAAGAAAATGCCCCCGGCGAGACCGGCCATGGAGGCGGAAATACCTAATTCCTGATCCATCCCACCGGGCATGGCAAACGCGATATTTACGCGGTCCATGTACGAAATAATACAAGCGATAAGAATAGGAGGAATTATTCTTAACCAGCGCTGGCGCGGAATATCGGCAGTTGTAGAGTAAGAGGATATGTTCATAATTAGCATCTCGTTAAAAGTAACAGGTATGCGATGTCAGCTATTTTGTATTTATTGTCTGGCTTGATGTAATGCGTTAATGCCGTCGCGCAATATTTCCACGCGATGTTCCACGTTGGCGTTGGCGTCTATTTCAAGTAATTTAATACCGGTAAATAACAGATTTTCGGGTACGGCGGCCTGCAATACCGTTTTGGCGTTATTCACCGTTAACAGGCTTTCGGCGCAAAACGGAGCAAACGGCGCATGCAGATCCTGCCACTCGCCATACGGGCCGCTCTCGCTGGTGCCGGAAAACATCAGACCGCGCAATTTACCAGCCTGTTTCGCCAGTTGGGTATGGGTCAGCGGCAGCGTGGTATTACGCCCTTCGATTGCCGAACGCGCCCAGTTAATGCACACGCCAATCTCATAACCTGCCAGCGTTTCCAGGACGTTATTCAGCGGTAAAAACCCCTTACGCGGCGCAGTGGCATTCATGGCATCACAATGTTCAAGCACCAGTTCACACGCCCAGTCCCAACGGGCTATTTCGCTTATTGAACGGGCAAACGCATCGGTAGCCTGCTCAATGCTGGTATTGCCTGCCAGCGGCGCAGCCTGTATTTCCAGGGCGACGACTTTGCCGGGGAAACGGGCATTCAGCGCGCCGATCTTGTCATGCAGATGGCGGTAGTACGCCACGCACGCGCGACGCTGTTCCTCATCGCTGGAGGCAAGACCAAAACCGCTGTTGCCATTGCTGCGTCGGCGCATGGTTTCCATGACCGCGGTGACCACAATCTGCCACTCGCCCGGCGTATGGGTTAATAACCACTCGTCTCCCAGCGGGTGCAGATGCTCCAGGCAGGGCTGCTCTATGCCGGCAATGTGTGGCGTATCGGCCAGTTGCCGCCAGAACGCACGCTCCTGCAATTCCCCCTGTTGGTGAAAAGAAGGCGCGCAGGGATACGCGCCGATAATATAACCGGCGTTATTGCTGTTCATATTTTGCTCCTGCTAATTGATAAATTAATTCAATGCGGAAACCGCCACCTTAACGACAATTTTACGAATAGGCGTGGCGCGATATTTATTACAGGCGGGACGGTGAACATCCTGCGGGAAAAATATCGCGTAGCTGCCTGGCACCATTTCAAAAAAAGATTCGTTCTCACTCGACTGGTAAAAAATAATATCGCGCTGCTCAAGTAAATTTTCGGCAATAACGTTATTGCCGGTATCAATAGCAACGCCAATCTCTTCTTCACCCCATGCCATAAACTGGATATCCAGATAGTTACGGTGCACTTCCGGTTTTTGCTCCTCGCGTGGCCGGGTGGTGAGATCGAGGATCTGCGCAAAAATGGTGCGCCCTTCGATTTCGACCACACCAGGCTCAAGCGTGCGGAAATCAGTAGTGCGTAAAAAATCGAGCGCTTTTTCAATCGCTGCCGGTAAGCGGCAGGGATTAGGCTGAGCAATATGACCGAATAGCATGATCCGCTCCTTACAACGCCTGGATTTTCGCCCAAACGCTGTCATCTACCGTAATGCCGTCGCGACGGTTCTCCGCCAGCAGGCGCGTAAATTCGTGTCCTGGCAAACGGACAGGCGTGTCTTCATCCGCACGTTCCGCACTGGTGATGTAATCCATAATGCGTTGCAGTTTGGCATCACGACTTGCGCCATCGATCAACTTGTCGACTTCGATGGCAATAAACACCTGCGAAATGCCATATTCATCGCTGTTCTCTTCGGTCACTTCCGCCACGGATGCCCCGTCCGATAACAGGGTGGCGATCATGTCCAGCACGATAGATAAACCGGAACCTTTCCAGTATCCCATTGGCAGAATGCGGCGATTTTTCTCAATCACAGCGGGTTCTTTCGTTAAATGGCCGTCATCGTCGAAGCCACCGTCAACCGGTAGCTCGCGCCCGGCCAGGCGGTTCACTTCCAGCATGCCGTAAGAGAACATCGACATCGACATATCGACCATGGTGATGGGCGTCGACGGGATCGCCACAATCAGCGGGTTAGTGCCAATACGGCACTCTTTTGCGCCCCACGGCGGCATGACGGCAATGGAGTTGGTCCAGCAAATCCCAATATAGCCCTTTTCCGCTGCCTGCCAGCCGTAGCTGCCGCCGCGCATCCAGTGGTTGGCATTTCGCACCGCCACCAGGCCAATGCCATGATCCGATGCCAGCTCAATGGCACGATCCATCATCTTTTTGGCCGTTAAATTGCCAATCGAACGCTGCGCGTCCCACTGCTCAATCGCGCCGAGGTTAGCAATGCGCTTTGCCTGCGCCTGCGGAATGATGTCGCCAGCATCCAGTTGCTGAATAAAACGCGGGAAGCGATTGACACCGTGTGAATAGACACCCGACTCGGTGGTGCGGGCAAACATCTCCGCGCAGGCATCGGCAGTCTCTTCACCCACATGACGCGAACGCAAAACCCGTTTAAAGGCGTGCTTAAGCTCGTCGAAGGTCACCTTCATTTTTTTCTCCTGATTGCATCGAACTTCTGTGTTGTTTTTATACTCCTGAATTTCAAAATACGAAATACCATTCCACATATCAAAATACAGATATGTGATCCCCTCTCCACTTTGAATTTCAAAATACATTATTATCAATGAGTTATAAACTTTGACTGATTTTGTGTTGCCCGTTCCATTTTGCGTTAGTATTGAGGCTGGCAAATTTAACGGTGCCGACACGGCAGGAAGCGAGAGCGCATCAATGCAAGAAGAAAAAGAGAAACCGGCAGGCAGCCAAAGCCTGTTCCGGGGATTACAACTGCTGGATATTCTGAGCAATTACCCTAACGGCTGCCCCTTAGCACACCTTTCAGAACTGGCGCAGTTGAATAAAAGTACCGTGCACCGGTTGTTACAGGGTTTGCAGTCCTGCGGTTATGTCAAACCGGCACCCGCCGCTGGCAGCTACCGCTTAACCACCAAATGCCTGGCCATTGGGCAAAAAGCCCTGTCGTCATTAAATATCATTCATGTGGCGGCCCCCCACCTCGAAGCGCTGAATCTGGCGATCGGTGAGACAGTTAACTTTTCCACGCGTGAAGATGATCATGCGATTCTGATTTATAAATTAGAACCGACTACCGGAATGTTAAGAACCCGCGCTTATATCGGCCAGCACCAGGCATTATATTGCTCAGCAATGGGTAAAATATATATGGCTTTCGGTCAGCCGGAATATGTCGAAGCGTACTGGAAAAGCCATCGCGAATATATTAAACCGCTCACCCGTTACACCATCGATAAACTCGATGTGATGCAGCAGGAACTGCAAGCTATTCGCGCGCAGCAGTGGGCAAAAGACAGAGAAGAGAACGAGTTAGGGGTTTCCTGCCTGGCGGTACCGGTGTTCGACATTCAGGGCCGCGTACCCTATGCCGTGTCGATTTCTCTCTCGACGTCGCGTCTCGAATTATTAGGTGAGGAACGCTTACTGGCTGCCCTGCAACATACCGCCAGAGAAATTTCAGCTGAATTGGGTTATTTACCGGAAGACGCGCCGAAATAACGCGCTAGCCTTTTTTCAGTAACGGGCAATTATGGCACTACTCAACCGGCTGCGAGGCTTTGTAATAAAAACAGCAGGTACGGCGGTAACGTACCGCCTGCCCTGCTGCATTTTTTAGCCATCGCCGCTAAAACCGCGTGAACGGGTTCCACTCCGTGCCAAAAAGGGCGGGGTCTGCCTGGTGCCCCCTGGAAGAAAGGTTATTGCCCGATAAGGTTGGCTTCCGACAGGTGTTCAATAAAGGCAGCAATGGTGGACGGCACGGGACGGATGGGTAAGCGTAACAGATGCATGGGCCGCATGGGCGGGGTGTAATCCGGCAGTACGCGCGTGAGCTTACCGGAGAGAATATCGGCTTCGAGGATCACCGCCGAGTTGAACGCAATCCCCAGGCCGGAGAGCGCCGCCTGGCGCACCGCATCGCCGGAATTCACAATCAACCGCGGAATGATCTCAACCTCATAACGCCCGCCTGGCCCGTCCATCTGCCAGAAGTGGTTCGATTGCCACTGCGTAAAACTGATGCAGTTATGCTTCGCCAGATCTTCCGGCACTTGTGGCGCGCCGTAGGTATCCAGGTAAGCCGGGGATGCGGCCAGCATCATGCGATAAGGCGGCATGGGGAGCGCGATCAGCCCTTCGTCGCGCACGTTACCAATGCGGATGGCAATCTGGAAACGTTCTTCGATGAGATCCACGCGCCGGTCGGTAAGCACCAGATCGATATTCACTTCCGGGTAACGCAACATAAACGGGGTGAGCGTGGGTGTCAGCACGCGGTTGCCGAACGCCACCGGCGCGCTGATGCGCAAATCCCCCGCCACTTCATCATTTAACCGGTGAACAATGGTATCGGCTTCATGCACGGCGGACAGGATCTGAATGCCGTGAGCATAGAAGCGCTGCCCTGCCCCGGTCAGCCCCTGACGCCGGGTACTGCGGTGGATTAACTGGCACCCCAACCGCTTTTCGAGTTCGCGGATGTGTTTACCCACCATTGCAGGAGTAATGCACATCACTTCAGCAGCGGCGGTGAAGCTGCCTTTATCAGCAGAAAGGATGAACGCTTCGACACTCTTCAGGTAGTCCATTTTCGATACTCCAGCCGTCATTACCTGCATGATTATAAACTGTGAGTAATAAATCAATAAAAAGAAAGGCTATTTATCCCCTCCTGGTTTTTGCCTAATAATGCCTGCAGCACAAGACGGCGTGGCGGCTCTTGCCACGGTTTATGTGCCACGCATTCCCATCACGATAATCAGTGATATTCACCGCAGTGGTCCGGGGTAAAGCGCATGAGTAAATTTGTAGTATTTAATGGTAGCTCTCGCTACCCAGGCAATAGCTCAATTATCATTGAAAAAGTGTTTAGTGGTTTCGATGCGGAAGCATTCCGTCTGAAAGATTTTACTATTACCCAATATGAAGATTATCGGGAAACCGATCTTAAATATAAGCCCGTCAGCGATGATTATGATTTTTTGATTAATAAGTTTCTGCAAAGTGACGTGGCGGTATTTATTTCACCGGTTTACTGGTATGGGATTTCCGGGACAATGAAGGTCTTTATCGACCGTTTTTCTGAATCATTAAAGAAAATCCCGGACTTTCGCCAACGCTGTAACGGTAAAAAAATTGTGCTGGTGGTAATCGGCGGCGATAAACCGCAACAAAAAGCAGATATTATCACCACGCAATTCCAATATATTTGCGATTTTCTCGGCATGACGTTATGCCACACCTTTAAAGGCGAGGCCGATCGCGTTGGCGAGATTGAAAATCAGCATGAATTTATGTTGTCGATCAAAAATTACCTTGAAAGCAATTTCACTATTTAGACAAGCGAAAAGGAACCATCATGAAAGAGTTTAAATGCCTGACCTGCTCCTCCACCTTTGAAGTTGTTGACGATGTATTAGTAGGTGAAATCGTTGAATGTGGCGCCTGCGGCCAGGAGCACGAATTAGTTAAGGATGGCAACGACTATCGTCTGGAATTTGCTCCTGAGGTGGAAGAAGACTGGGGCGAATAATGGAAAGTAAGACAGCCGTTTTATTATTCGTCACTAAAATCAGGGAAGAAGAAAAACGCATTGTCGAATTTTTGCAGCAATACGGTGCGGACGTTGAGATTATCTCCGAACAATCATCATGGAACGTGCAGGACGTAAAACACTACGATATTGCGCTGGTGCGCTGTCTTTCGCAGAGCTCGGCTCTGTCGCGCGCCCGATATATTGAAGCTGCAGGTGTTAAAGCCATTAATTCACGCCACGCCATCGAGATCTGTACCGATAAGGGATTGCAATCGGTGCTTTTTTCCCGGCACGAAATACCGGTGCCTGCCTGGCGGGTTGTGCATCAGTATGGCGACCTGCAAGGGTTACTGTCCTCATTCGGCAACCGGTTTGTTATCAAACCGGTAAACGCCTCCTGGGGCCGTGGTGTGACGCTGATTGACGGCCCGGCTAGCCTGGCTGTATGGCTCGCTGCCAGGGAGTCGGTGGATATTAAAGGCCAGCACTTACCGGTGCTGGTGCAGGAATATATTGAGAAAGATAACTTCGATGTCCGGGTCGTGATTGTTGGCGACCAGCCCGTGGCAGCCATTAAACGCGTCTCGGAAGATAACTGGAAAACCAATACGCACCTGGGTGCGCACATTATTCCGCTCGACATCGATGACGACATACTTCGCCTCTCCAAAGCCGTGATCAACGTACTTGGGGCGGGTGTTTACGGGCTCGACTTAATGCTTAACACACGCACAGGACAATATGTGGTTTGCGAGGTCAATCAGAACCCTGAATTTGCCAAATCATGGAAAGTTCACAAGGTTGATGTCGCCGCACTTATCGCCAGATACACCATCAACTCTGTTGAGTAAACAAGGTGGAATTATGCAGTCTCAAGGAACTCATGAATTAGCTACACATCATTTCCAGGTCTCATTCGTTTTAGCGAGAGTGTTAACCTCGGGCGTAATTATGAGTATCGAGAAAAATGAAAGTGAGCTGAAAGGGCTGGAGAACATCTTAAAAAAATCATCCGGCAAGAAATATGCAGTGACTTATAACAGCCTCAGCGGCGGTGTTATTGGCGCCCTCTGGGGGCAGGATATTGTCTACGGCGGGAAAACCAATCAGCGCACCCTCGATGAGCAGCAAGGGAAATTACTGAAATGGCTGGGTATCGGTCACGATAATAGCGTCGCAAGACCCTATCTTTTGCATGACGCCAGTTGGGATAACCTCCACGACATTGGCAAATCATGCAGTAACGACGAGCCGGTCAATATTATTGACTTCGCCGCGCTGGGTTTTGGCCCGTGCGCCGTACTGCTCACTGACTCAGAGAGCATTTATAAGAAAGCGGAACGCCTGAAAATATTCGGCGCTTTCGATCTGCGCACCATGTGGACTCAGCAAGAAACAGAAAAAGAAATTCAGCCGGGCCTGCAATTTAATTTCCGGCTCAGTCCGTTGGTGGGTGCCTGCGTCAAAATGTCGCTGATTAAAATGGGGTTAAACAAATGAAGACCGATTTCATTATGACGCCGCTGGCAATGCCTGAAGAGAGCGTGGTTGACCATCGTCTGGCGCTGGACGGCGACGCGCCGGTCATTCCGAAGGCTAACCGTAAAACCATTTTCCCGAACATCACTAAAGAAGATCTGTTCCAGATGATGATTTCTGTGCAGCAGTCGCCGCAGGACGTGGTGGCAGAGTTCGCAGAAAAATACCGGCAAAAAGTAGGCGCAGCTTATGCAATCCCTACTGCCAGTGGCACCTCCAGTTTGCATCTGGCGCTGGTTGGCGCAGGCGTGAAACCTGGTGATGAAGTGCTGGTGCCTGCCTTTACGTTTATCGCAACTGCGCAGGCGATTGTCGCCGCCAAAGCGATACCTATTTTTGTCGATGTTACCCCAGGCACCTGGTGCATCGACCCGGCTCAGCTGGAGAAAAAGCTGACGCCCCGCACCAAAGCGGTGATGCCGGTGCATGTCCACGGCCTGCCTGCCGATCTCGACGCGCTGACGCATTTCTGCCAGCGCCATAACCTGTTGCTGGTGGAAGATGCCTCGCATGCGCATTCGGCCAGCTGGCAGGGTCGTTACTGCGGCACCTTCGGCGATGCCGCCGGGCAGAGCCTGATGGCGGACAAAAACTTCCCGCTGGGCGGTGAGGCAGGGATTGCCTTTTTTAAAGATCACAGTAGCTACCAACGCGCCTGTGCATTTCTTGAGGAGTCCGGTCTTGATTACAGTATGTCCTGGGTGGCAGCGGCGTTCGGTATCAGCCAGTTGGCACGCCTTGATTACTACGACGAGGTTCGCCAGCGCAACGCGCAACATCTGATCGCCGAACTGGCAACCACGCGCCTATTCCGTGGCCCGGCTATTCCGGAAGGGGCGAAACACAGCTTCAATATGTTCCGCATCACCATCAACAGTGACTTGCCGGAGCTGCAAGGGATTGCGGAACACAAAATTAAACAGGCTCTACAGCAGGCGCTGAATGAAGAAGGTGTTTTTGCCCGCGAATGGCAAAACACCCTGCTGCCTTTCCACCTCCCTTTCCTCAATCAGAAAGGGTTTGGTAAAGGCTTCCCGTTCTTCCTCGCGGAGCGCAAAAACTATCAACATGAGGATTTCCCCAACGCGATGAAAATGCTGCGCAGCACGCTGGTGCTGTGCCGTGAGCTGCGCTCGCCGGTGGAGTACGAAAAACTGCGGTCTTATGTGCTGGCCTTTAAAAAGGTCGATCGCCAGCTTTCACGTATCGCGGAAATCGCCCGGCAGATTGACGATGTCCCGCCTTATGAAAAGGATGCACGACTCGGATGAACACTGTCTACTCTGCCGCCATTTTGGGCGGCTCCGGATTCGTGGGCGGCGAGCTGTACCGCTTGCTCAGCGCGCACCCACAGATAGATGTGCAATTTGTCTCGTCGGAGTCAAAAAAAGGGCTGCCGGTTGAACGCCAGTTGCGTAGCTTCCGCCGCCACAACCACAAACCGGGGCTGAAGTTTTCGTCTGTTCACGAGATAAAAGAACACCATTTTGACCTGGTGTTCTCCTGTCTGCCGAACGGCATGCTGCCGCAGATGATCTCGCTGGTCAGCGAGCATTGCTCGCGTCTGTTTAATGTCAGCGGCGACTACCGTTTCACCGAGCAGACGATCAACGAAATCCATTATCCCGCCACGCCAGGTAGCCTTCCGGCGCAGACGGTGTGCCAGTATTTTGTGCCGGAATTCATCCCCCCCGATCCGGCGGCAACGCTTATCAATCTGCCCGGCTGTATGGCGGTGGCATCGTTGTACGCATTGTGGCCGCTGGTTAATAACCAACTGATTGCAGGCAATATTGTCGTCGATGCGAAAACCGGTTCCAGCGGCGCGGGGAAAAAGAGCAGCGAAACCCATGCGGAACGTTCGCATAATTTTCGGCTGCATAAAGCTTTTAATCATCGTCATGCGCCGGAAGTGGCAAAGCTACAGCAACTGACCGCCGACCCGCTCAATATCACCTTTGCTGCGTTCAGTCTCGACACCGCCAGAGGGATTTACGTCAGTGCCTACAGCACGCTCAAACCGGGCTGCACAGCGGTGGATGTGCGCCAGGCATTTTTCTCGCACTATCAGCACACGCCGTTTGTGCACTACCTGAAAAATGGCCAGGTGCCGATGCTGAAAACCGTCTGCGGCACCAATCATGCCGAAGTATCCACCGTGGTGGAGGGCGATAAGTGCCTGAGTCTGTGCTCACTGGACAACCTGATCAAAGGCGCGGCAGGCCAGGCAGTGCAGGCCGCCAATATCTGGCTCGGCCTGGAGTCGTTCGCCGGACTGGATCATCTCAACGAAGCCGGGTGGCCATAATGGATAATCTCTACGTCATCAAAGCAGGAAGCAGCACCTTATACAGCGGTAGCGGTTTTTTCCGCGAAGTAATGGAGATCAGCCGCGCAGGCGGCAAGGTTCTGGTGGTGTGCGGCGGCGCAGAGGCAATCGAGCGGGAATATCGCCAGCAGGGTATCGAGGTGGCTTACCTGCCGCTGGCTAATGGCGATCGGGTGCGCTATTGCAGCCCCGATCATATGAACGTGATCCTCAAAGCTTACAACGACCGCATTGGCAACCTGGTTAACCTCGCGGCGCAGTCACTGGGCTTCTCAGCCTATTATCAGGTCGCTGGCGACAATCAGCTGGTGACCGGGGCGATGGGCAAGCCGCTGAAAATCACCGAAGAGGGGCGTAGCCGCATTGTTCGCGACTCGCTCTACGGCACCTTTAGCGAGGCGAAAACCGCTGTCCTGCATGCCCTGCTGGAGAGCTATAACATTGTGTTTCTCTCGCCGCCCATCTGGGAAAGCCATGCCCGGCAGTACATCAATATCGATGCCGATATGCTGGCTGCACACCTGGCCGTCGCGTTAAAAGCCAACCATTTGCGTTTTGTCACCAGCACGGCGGGCATCCTGCGCGACGTTAACGATCCCGGCAGTACCCTTTCCGACATTTATGCTGACGATGAGGTGGCCGTTGGCGGGCGAATGAAGCAAAAAGTGCGCGCCTGTCGGCTCGCCTTGCAACACGGCGTGTGCGATATCGCCATTAACGGCCCGCACTCTCTCTCCAGCGCCGCAACCTGGTTCTGGCGCGGCACCGGTGTCAGCGAACCAATGCGCCTGCTCAATATGATGGTCAATATCTCGTCAATTTCCGGCGACGAGTCGGTACTGGCGAACTTTCTCTCCCAGCGTCTGGCGGGGACCGGTATCGACGCGCAAATCGATCCGGCGGGCAACCTGGTGCTGAGTAAAGGCAACGGGCCGAACACCTTGCTGATGCTGGGGCATCTGGATACGGTGCCGGGACTATGGCGTAGCGATGCGGGTGCAGACTTTGTCAGCGGTCGCGGCAGTGTTGATGCCAAAGGGTGTCTCGCTAACTTCATAGAAGTGTTGCAGCAGGTAGACGTGCCTCCCCACGCACGTTTGCTGGTTGTGGGTGCCACGGAAGAAGAAGTCTCCTCGTCAAAGGGGGCGTTTTACGTGCGCGACAACTACCCGGCCAATGCGGTGATCATCGGCGAGCCGAGCGGCGTGATGCACGTTGCCATTGGCTACTATGGCCTGCTGAAAATCACCATCACGGCGCGCAAAGGCATGGAGCACACTGCCGCCCGCGATGCTAAGACCTCCATCGAGCATGTGTACGAGGCCGCTGGCGCGCTGCGCGCGGTGATGAACGACTTCGATAGCAACAATATTTCGAACATTATCGGCATTACCCATCGCCATGCGCTTTCTTACGAGGAGTCGCAGCTCACCATTAACTTCCGCGTCTCACCAGAGGCGCGTCCTGGCTATATCGAGTCGCTGCTCGCCCTCAACAGCGAAGGGCTGAGCGTGGAGATCCTGCGCAGTACGCCAGGCTACAAATCCTCACGTACCAACCCGCTCTACCGCGCGCTCACCCAGGCCTTCAACCACGTGCTAACGGACACCACGCCGCGCCCGGTGGTGAAAAAAGGCACCTGCGATATGAACACGCTGGCTACCACCTGGCGCAATGTGCCGTTTATTGCCTATGGCCCGGGCGATTCCGCGCTCGACCATACCGACAGGGAAGTGAACTACACCAACGATGTGTTGCTGTCGCGGCGCATTTTGCAGGAAACCGTCATCAACTGGATGCGACTGAATCAGGGGGAGAGCAATGGCCTCGCTGGATGAATTACCGATCCTCGCCGCGCAGGCGCGCGGTGTGATCATTGATATCGCCGCCAGCGATGTGGGCTGCCACATTGGCGGCTCGTTGTCGGTGATCGACATTCTGCTCTATGCCCTGAACCGCTATCAGGCCGATGAGCATCACTGCGTGGTGTTGAGCAAAGGCCACGCCGCTGCTGCGCTCTACAGCGCACTGTATGTGCTGGGTTACAGCGAAAATAATCCCGCGGAAAGCTATGGTCGCAGCGATTCGTTATTCACCGGGCACCCGAACCACAAAATTCCGCATGTTCGCTTTTCCACGGGCAGCCTCGGTCATGGCATCGGTTATGCCGCCGGCTGGGCGCTGGCACAGCGCCAGTTGAAGCGTAACGGCATTGCAGTGGCCATTGGCGGCGATGGCGAATTGCAGGAAGGGTTGTGCTGGGAGGTGTTGCAGGTGCTCAGCGCGCAGGAAATCAGCAACTTTATTTATGTGATTGATAACAACGGCGCGCAGAACGACGGTTACGTGCGGGATATTTCGCCCCTTGCCGATATGAAAGCGCGTTTTGCTTCCTACCGGATGGATGTGGTTGAAATTGACGGTCATGACTTCGCGCAGCTGGAGCAGGCCTTTTCCGCCCGCCAGAACCGGGGGCTGGTGATCATCGCCAACACGGTCAAAGGCAAAGGGGTTGCAGAGCTGGAAGGCAACCCATCCTGTCACTACGCAAAACTGAAACTTCACCAGGCGATCAAATGGAAAAGGAGGCTCACCGATGCTGTCAGGTAGAGAGGCGTGCAAAGATGAACTGGTGAAATGTGCCGAAAACGACGCGAAGATCCTCTGTCTGGAGGCGGATCTTGGCGGACGCAATCCCCCTTTTCAGCAGCGTTTCCCGGCGCGTTTTTACAATATCGGCATTGCGGAAATGGCGGCGATAGATATGTGTACCGGGCTTGCCGCCGCAGGGTTCAAACCGTTTTTCACTACCTTTGCGCCGTTCGCAGCGCTGCGCTGTGCCGAAGCGCTCAAACTCTCGCTGGGGTACATGAACCAGCCAATCACGGTGATTGGCGCTTACGGCGGCGTGTCCGGCGGCTGGTTTGGCACCACTCACCACAGCCTGGAGGATGTTGGCGCGGTCAGGCTGTTTCCGGGGATCCGCATCGCCTGCCCTTACGGCGAAGCCGAAACCCGGCTGGTCGTGCGCGAAGCCGCTCAGGGGAATGCTCCGTGCTATATCCGCCTGGGGCGTAACGACAGCTACCCCGATCTTGAACGCAGCAGCGCGTTCGACACGCTGATCATGGAACAGGATTACCACCCCAGCCGCCCTGTCACGCTGGTGTCAGTGGGTGAAAAAGCCACGCAACTCTGCGTGGCTGCCAAAAAAACGTTGGGTGAGGTCAATCACCTGCACTTGTGCTACGTCGACAACGCGTCGTTGCAGCAAATTATGCCGGAAATTGCCCAACTCCCCGGCGTGCTTATCGTGGTGGAAGAGCACCGTCGTGCCGGCAGCGTGGCCGCGGAACTGGCGCTGAGCCTGCCGCACAAACGGGTGGTGGCTTACACCCCTAATGATGAATGGCCACAGTATGGCGGCACGCAGGATGAGGTGCTGGCTGGCCTGAATTTCTCGCTGGAAAGGTTACTCACCACGATAAAAGACACTGTTTATGCCAAGGAGCATATATGAGCACGAGCTTTGCCATTCTCAAAGATCCGCGATTCCGATCGTTTTTTCTCTCTGACATCGTGTCAGGGTTTGGCGTCGGCATGGCGACCATCGGGGCCAACTGGTTTGTGCTGATGAAAACCGGGTCGAACCAGTACGTAGGGATCCTGTTGGCGGTTAACGTCATCGCTGGTTTTGTCGCATCGCTGTTTTCCGGCGTGATCACCGACAAGTACAACCGAAAAACGGTGATCTTTTTCACCCACGCGATCCGCGCCGTCTTTTTGTTGTTGCTGTTCGTGGTGCTGACGAATTTCGATTTCAATATGTACTACCTCTACGCGTTCGCCATTATTAATGGCGTCGGCTGGACGGTGTATATGTCGGCCTCGCGCAGTTTCCTTCAGGAAATTCTCGAAGAAAAAAAATACGTCACCGGCAACTCCCTGCTGGAGATCAGCCTGCAAGTGGGGATGTTTCTTGCAGCGGCGGCATCCGGGTTTATTTATAAATACTTCAGTTTCAACGCCATTCTGCTGGTTAATGCGCTGATGTTCGTTTTCAGCGCCATTGTCATCAACCTGATCAAATACCAGTCTGTCACACGTGAGACTACCGGTGAGAATTACACCCTGATGCTACGCCGCGGCTGGGCGTTTCTCTTCGAGAACAAAGGGATTTTTGTGCTTGGCGTTGTATCGATCGTGCCGCTGATTGTCACCATGATCTTTAACGTGGTGCTACCAGACTATGTCAATAACACCCTGCAACGCGATAGCGTGACCTTTGGCTTTGCTGACATGTCTTACGGCATTGGTGGGCTGTTGTCCGGCATTCTGATGTCGTCGCTGGCGATGAAACTGGATGCCCGTAAACTGATTGCCGGGTTCTTTGTTCTTGCCTGCATCAATTTGCTGTTCCTCAGCCAGAACAGCATCGTCTTTAACTTATATCTGTGCAGCCTGCTGCTGGGTCTGTGCAACTCGTCGCTGCGAATTTTAATGAACTCCCTGCTGATGCACACCGTGCCGAAGGATTACATGGGGCGTTCGATGGCGGTGTGGATCGGGATTTCGCTGATCTGCCAGTGCCTGTTCTCACTGTTTATTGGGTCCTACCTCGATCAGCATGGCGCCATGATTGGCATTGTCATCATGGCGCTGATGATGGGGGCGGGATTCGTCATGTTTGTTCTTAATCAACTGTTGCTCTCAAAAAAGCATCCTGAAAATTTACAGGGGTAACGACTATGTCAGATAAAAAGGTCATCTTTTTGGTCGAGCCGAGTTTCTTCGGCGTCAGTTTTGCACGCGAAGCACACAAACAGGGTTTTTACGTTGTGGTGCTGGTTTCAGCGAAAGACAATCCACAGCTCTATGGTTACGAAGGCGAATACGACGATTTACTGGTCTGCGATATTCGCGACGCGGATTCTATCTACCACGCCATCCACAACAGCAAATATCAGCATGTGGATGCGATGATTTCGGCCACAGATTACGCCATGGCCACCACCGCCGAGGCGGCGCAGCGTTTAAATATTCCCTGCATCAGCCACGAAACCGCAACCCTGGCGCGCAACAAAGACCTCGCCCGCATTCGCTACAGCGAGCGCGGCGTGCCCAGCGCACAGTTCAAAATTGTCCATACCCGTGGCGAAGCCGAAGATGCGGCCTCCACCATTGGTTACCCGGTGGTGCTCAAACCGACCAACACCGCCAGCAGCCAGAACGTCTTTTTTATTAACGATGTGCAGCAACTGCGTGACGCATTCAACGTGCTGGAGAACTTTACCACCAGCTATATGGGCTTCAGCGTCCGTAAAGAGTACCTGGTGGAAGAGTATCTTGAAGGGCCGGAGTTTAGCGTCGAGATCTTCTTAAACCACAATGAGGTGGTGTTCGCCGAAGTGACGGAAAAAGTCACCTCCCCGCTGCCTTACTTTGTCGAAATGTTCCATATTTTCCCCACCTCGATCCTTGAAGATAAAAAACCGCAGATCATTGAGGTCGCTCGTCAGGCATTGCAGGCGATTGGCTTCACCAACGGCCCGGCGCACGTGGAGGTGAAATACACCAAAACCGGCCCGCGCATTGTAGAGGTCAACGGCCGTCCCGGCGGCGATAACATCACCTCAGACCTGATCCCAGGCGCTTACCGCATCAATATTTTCCGCCAGGCGGTGCTGAATGCGCTGAAATTGCCGGTGGACTTCACGGTAGAAAACCCGATGAGTTGCGCTGTGGGGTATATCTGTGCGGATCGCGATGGCGTGCTGGAGTCGATAGAGAACCTCGCCAGCGTGCAGCACGATCATGCAGTGCTGCGTTCGGCAATCAGCGTTCGTCCTGGCGATAATGTGGTGGTACCAAAAAGCTCTGACGATCGACTGGGCTATTTCATCGTTCAGGCCGACACGCCGGCCAACGCAAAAGCCAAAATCATCGAACTTATCGGCAAGTTAAAAATCACTTATCGCAATTAATCTGCTGACGTCGAAGCCACTCAGGGCTTCGACGTCCTTTTCTGTTGTCCCACCATTCTTTGACTACCCTTTAACAAGCACATTTTGTGGCGCGCCTTACGGTCACCGCCTGATGATTTGCCCATCCCAACAGGAAAGGCTTATGCAAAACACCTCCGGACCTTCGCGCGTGGCACTTGCGCTCTATGAACTGCTCAATCCGCTGCCGATCGGCTTTTTCGTTGCCGCCTGGATTTTCGACATTCTCTATCTGAAAACCGTTCAGATCATGTGGACCGACGCAGCAAGCTGGCTTATCGCTATCGGACTGATTATTGCCATCCTCCCCCGGCTCATCAATCTGGTGCAGGTCTGGTTTACCCAACGAACCGCGGCGGGACCCGGGGTGAAAACCCATTTCTGGTTGTCGCTGTGCGCCATCGTGCTGGCTATTGTTAACGCCTTTGTGCACAGCCGCGATGCTTATGCCGTTGTGCCGCTGGGGGTGGTGCTGTCGACGGTCGTCGTGGCTCTGCTGCTGATTGCGAATGTTCAACTCGCGCTGCGCTCTCGCGTCAGCTAAGGGGAAGGCCATGAAAAACTGTCGCAACACACTGCTCACCGCGCTCATGACGACGCTTCTTTTCGGGTGCGATCAGGGAGCCAATATCGATCCGGTAAAACAGGTTGGCCCGGATCCTGAACTGCCCTCCGCACAGAATTTTTTGTTACCGCCCATGCAGGTGCCGGAAGGTGTGCCGTGGAAAAATGGCGAGATGCCGAAAGTCCCGCAGGGAATGAAAATTGAGAAGGTCGCCGACGGCTTGCTGCACCCACGCCAGCTGTATGTCTTACCCAATAATGACATCCTGGTGGCAGAGGCAAATGGCCCGGCAAAGCCGACGACACGCCCCAAGCAGCTGATCATGAGCCTGGTTCAACAGGCTTCTGGTAAAGGGGGACCGGGCGGCAATAGAATCACCCTGTTACGTCATGTCGACGGCAAATGGCAAAAGCACACCTATATTGAAAACCTGCATTCGCCGTTTGGTATTCAGTTGACAGGCAATACCCTATGGGTGGCAAACGCCGACAGTCTGGTCAGGTTTCCCTATCAGGAGGGGGAAACCCGCATAACTACGCCTGGCGAGACGGTCACAGAATTGCCCGGCGGCCCGATCAACCATCACTGGACCAAATCGCTGCTTGCCAGTCCGGATGGCAGCAAACTGTATGTGGGCGTCGGCTCCAACAGTAATATTACGGAAAATGGAATCGGTGCGGAGTATCGCCGGGCGGCGGTACTGGAAGTGGATGCCGCCACGGGTGCCAGCCGTATCTATGCCAGCGGGCTGCGAAATCCCACCGGGTTGCAATGGGAACCGCAAACCGGCGCATTATGGGCGGTGGTTAACGAACGCGATGAAATTGGCTCCGATCTGGTGCCAGATTATCTGACCTCGGTAAAAGAGCATGGCTTTTACGGCTGGCCTTACAGCTACTTTGGTCAACACGTGGATGAACGGGTTAAGCCCCCACGCCCGGACCTGGTGAAACAGGCGATCAAACCCGATTATGCGCTCAGTTCACATGTCGCACCGCTGGGGTTGCTGTTCTATACCGGCGATGATATGCCGCAATACCGTGGTGGGGCCTTTATTAGTGAACACGGTAGCTGGAACCGCAAACCCTTGAACGGATATCAGGTGGTGTGGGTGAAATTCGAAAACGGCAGGCCGGTTGGTCAGCCGTTACCGGTGGTCACGGGTTTTCTTACCGACGATCAAAAACAGGTGCGCGGGCTGCCGGTGGGTCTGGCGATGGATAAACAAGGCGGCGTATTGATCGCCGACGATGCCAGCAACACGATCTGGCGGCTGAGCGCCCGCTAGCTTTACTGCTGCCGCGCTTTAGCTCAATAACGTATAAAAATAATCAAAAGGTTACATTCAAATGGACAACAGGTTATACGACGCCATTGCCCTGCGCCAACAGGGCGAGCATCAACAAAGTCGCCAGCAGTTGCAGGCGCTGACGCAAGTGCCGGAACTGCGCGCCCGCGCATTGTTGAATATGGCCTGGTCTTACGATAACGAAGGTAAAGAGCAGGAAGCAGAACAGCACTATCTTGCGGCGCTGGAAGCCGGCCTGGAGAACGATGACGACAGGTTTGAGGCGCAGTTTGGTCTTGCCTGCACCCTGCGCTGCCTGGGTAAGTATCAGCAAGCGAAAGCACTGTTTGAAGCGATCATGATCGACTGGCCACAGGCGACGGAAGTCAGACCGTTTTACGCACTGTGCCTGTATAACCTGGGCGAATATGAATGTGCAGTCAGCCTGCTTCTGACGGCGGTCGCGCAACATCCCGATCCGCGTACGGCCCCTTATCAGCAGGTGCTGCACTATTATGCCCAGAACCCCAATCAGCGCGGATAAATCTCCCCCACCTAAACCGTGGGGGAAACCTTTAGCGGTGCTGTTTTTGCGTTTGCCACAGCGCAATAACGCTGAGGAACACAGTCACCATCAGATATAAGCCCGGGGCAAAGTGGCTACCGGTCGCGCTGATCAGCAGCGTACAGATAAACGGCGCAAAACCGCCAAATACGGTGACCGCGACGTTATAGCTGATCGACATACCGCTGGCGCGGGTCGACACCGGGAAGATATCTGCCATTAACGACGGAATGGTGGAAAAGTAGATCGATTTCAGTAACGCCATCCAGCCTACCAGCATAGCCAGCGACAGTGGCGTCACGTTCAGGCTGGTCAGCCAGAATGCGGGCAACAAGGTAAAGGCCATCAACACCAACGCCACCCACAATAACCGAACCCGGCCAACGCGCTCTGCCAGCAAACCGCCTATTGGCGTCACCACGGTGAGGATCACGCCGGCGAGCAGCGTCGCGCTGTAGGCGGAAGACGGCGGCAGCCCCAGATTTTTCGTCGCCCAGGTTGGCACATAGTTGAGCATATAGTTGATCGCCGTTGAGACAATCATCAGCCCAATTGCCAGCCCCACCAGCCGCTTTTGCGATCCCAGCAATAACTTCACCGGATGGCGCGGTTTCTCGGCTTCGGCATACGCCGCTGGCTCATGCACATGGCGACGGATCCACATTCCTACCGGGCCAATCACCAGACCAAAGGCGAACGGAATGCGCCAGCCCCAGTCGGAGAGCTGCTCCGGCGTCAGCCACTGCGCCAGCCCCAGGCCAAACGCAGACGCCATCAGCGTGCTGGCTCCCTGAGTAGCGAACTGCCAGCTGGCGATAAAGGCTTTCCGCTCCGGAAAGTGCTCCACCAGAAATGCCGTCGAACTGCCGAATTCGCCGCCCGCAGAGAAGCCCTGAATCAGCCGCGCCCCCAGAATAAGCAACGGTGCGGCTACGCCCAGCGTTGCATACCCTGGCATAAAGGTGATGATCGCCCCGCCCAGCATCATTAAATTAATGGAGAGCAACAGCGACGCCTTGCGGCCATGTTTGTCGGCGTAGGCTCCCAGCACCACCGCGCCCAGCGGACGGATGAGAAACGCCACGCCAAAGCTGCCAAAAGCCAGCAGGAGCGACACCGTCGGGTTGACCGTCGGGAAAAATGCCTGGGCGATATAGCTGGCGAAAAAGCCATACACCGCAATATCAAACCACTCCAGCGCATTCCCAATACAGGTGGCAAACAGCGTCTTGTATAAGCTCGGGCGTACGCCGCTGTCTTCGATGTCCCGCGTGAGGGTACTCATTGTTCACCTCCGCTCTGATGCTGGTGATGGCGAACCAGCAGATCCTGCCCCTGCTCGCCCAGGTCCCAGAACAGCCGGGTCATGATCGCCAGCCCTTCGCGGGCAATCGCCACCGGTAAGTGCTCATCCGGCGCATGCTGGCCGCAGGCCGGATAGGAGTGCGGCACCCACAGCGTTGGCAGGCCTAAAATTCCGGCAAAAACATCATTCGGCAGCGAGCCGCCGAGGTTCGGCAATAGCGCCGGTTTGTTTTCGCTGGACTGCGCCATCACGTCCAGCGCCCAGTGCACCAGCGGATCGGTAGGATCGAAGCGCGTTGCCGGCGTACCCCGCACCTCGCTGACTGTCACCATCGGGAAACCGTGCGCATCCAGGTGGGCACGCAGCGCCTGTTGTAACTGCGACCACTCCGTGCCGACCACAAAACGCAACTGGCACACGGCAGTGGCCTGGCCAGGTATGGCATTCATCGGCTGAGCCGGGTTACCCGTGAGAAACGACAGCACTTCCAGCGTATTCCAGCCAAACAACTTTTCGGCGGCAGATAAGCCCGGCTCGCCCCACTGCGGATCGGTAGCGGGGTCATGTTGACCGCGCGCCGGGGTGATATCCGCCAGAATCGTTTTCAGCGCAGGTGTCAGCGCAGGCGGCTTAAGGGCCGGAATGCGGATTTCGCCTTTGCCATCCACCAGGCTGGCAATGGCGTTTGCCAGCTGCGTGCCTGGGTTACTGAGCAGGCCGCCCCAGTTGCCGGAGTGGTAATCTTTATCACGTGCGTGAATGGTCAGGCGGAAATTCACACAACCACGCGAGCCGAGAAACAGTGTCGGGCGATCCGCGCTCAGACGCGGGCCATCGGAGGCGATAAACAGATCGGCTTTCAGCCGGGGTTTCAGTTGCTGGCAGACTTCCGCCAGCCCTGGCGAACTCATCTCTTCGCCCATTTCGCACAGCCAGACACAGTTGAAGCCTAAGCGTCCGTTGCGGGCGTGGTAAACCTGTGCCAGCGCCGCAAGATTCACCGAGTGCTGACCTTTATTGTCTGCGGTGCCGCGTCCATACCAGTTGCCGTCGCGCTCAACCAGCGTCCATGGCGATAACCCCTCCCCCCAGCGGGCATCATCGCCAAACACCACATCGCCATGCCCGTAACACATCACGGTCGGCAAAGCAGGATCTTCCTCGTAACTGGCGAGCAAAAAAGGGCGAGCGGCATTTACCGGGTTGGCGATGATTTCGGTACGAAAACCCATCTCCCGGAAGGCAGGAATAAAGGCTTCGTGGTAGTAACGCAGGAGTTGATCGTCACGATCGCTGCGCTGACTTTCGCTGGCAATCGCCACCCTGCTGGCGAGCATGTTTTTGAAATGGCCGCTGTCGAACCACGCCAGCGCCTGGGCGATAAGTTGTTGTGTTGTCATGGTGTTTACCCTGTTCAATTTGCTGCCTGTGGCGCAAATGTCTGTTGTTGTCTTTTTGTTCTAAACCAGAACAGAGCCTTGCCACAATAATAATAATTGCAACTAGGCGTTGCCTTTTTGATAAGGGTAAACTGCACAATCTCAGGGCAATGCACAGGAACCCCCCATGCTGACCAATGAACTGCGTTACTTCCTGGCGGTGGCGACATCCGGCTCGCTTAGCACGGCCAGCGAACAACTGTTTGTGGCGGGTTCCGCCATCAGTCGACAGATCCAAAAACTGGAGTCGCGGCTTGGCGTGACGCTGTTCGAACGCCACGCGCGCGGTATGGTGCTCACCGATGCCGGGCAAATTCTTGCTCATCATGTGCGCAAAAGCATGCGTGATATGGAATACGCCCTGGCGGAAATTCAAGGGTTAAAAGCAGTACGTAAAGCGCTGGCGCGTATCGTCTGCACCGACGGTATGGCCTTTGATCTGCTGCCTGGCCTGCTGGCACGCTTTCGTCTGCGCCATCCGGGGGTGAGTTTCGATTTACAGGTGGGTAGCGCAATGCAGGTGGCGGAGTGGATCCGCCGCAGCGAATGCGATGTTGCCTTCCAGTTTAGCCTCGCGCCGGAACGGGAAGTGGAGATCATTGCCGCATGGCCTGCGCCGGTATTGCTGTTACTGGACTCCGCCCATCCGCTGGTGCAACAGCAGAGCGTTGCTATTAGCGATTTACACCACTATCCGCTGGTGCTGCCGGAAACCGGAACCACGCTCCGCCAGCTGTTCGATCTCTCGTGCCGCATGGCGGGCACGTTTCTCGAACCGGCCTTCAGCAGTAATAACTTCTCCGCGCTGTATGACTTTACCCGCCATACGCCGCACGCCATTACCGTGTGCAGTCACTTTAGTGTGTTGTGGCGCGCCGGGCGCGAGGGGATGACGCTGAAAACCATCAATAATACTTCGCTGAGCCAGCGCACGCTGCAAATTCAGGCGCCGGGCAGTAAACATCGCCCGGCGGCGGTGACGGCATTTTTGGAAATGGCGGCCGGGACGCTTAATGAGGAGCACCAGCAGTGGATGGTGCGTATGCGCTAGCTCGCCTGCCGGGTTAAACCGTCGATAATGACCTGTTTCATCCCCTGCGAGCACGGCTCAACGCGCCCGCGCACACCATAGACCTGCGCCAGCGTGGGCGGTGTGATCACCTCATCCGGCTCACCATTGGCGACCAGCGCGCCGTTTTTCAGGATCAGGACATGATCGCCGTGGCGCAGCGCGATATTGATATCATGAACCACCACCACAGTGACGATATTGCGGCGTTGCGTTTCGCGTTTCACCAAATCCATGACGTGGAACTGGTAGTTCAAATCCAGCGCGCTTAACGGCTCATCCAGCAACAGTAACGATGGCTGACGGATCAGCGACTGCGCCAGCCCAACCAGCTGTTTCTGCCCGCCGGAGAGCTGGTCAAGAAAATGCAGTGCCAGATGCTCAATGCCAAGCTGACGCAGCAGCCCCATTACCTCCGCCTGTTTCGCCGCGCTGTGCAGCCCACCGGAAGCGCGTTGCGCCACAATGATCGACTCGAGCACATGCAAATGCACCCCCGCAGGCAAGGACTGGGGCAGATAAACCACCTGCTCTGCCCGCTTCGCAAACGGCTGACTCAGCAGATCACTGCCATCCAGCAGCAGCTCACCCTGCGCGGTATTCAGCCCGGCCATTGCGCGCAGCAGGGTGGATTTACCGCTGCCGTTTGGCCCCAGCAGAATAGTCACCTTGCCGCGCGGTAACAGCGGAATGGAGAGATCCTTGATAATGTGCCGTTTGTGGTAACCGGCGGCAAAACCGCGCAGCGTCAGGCCGCTTTGCTGATTCATACACTCCCCCGGTGGCGCACAATAATGGTGATAAAGAACGGCACTCCCACCAGTGAGGTGACAATGCCCACCGGGATAATGACGCCGGAGATCAGGTTTTTGGAAACAATAGAGGCCAACGACAGCACCAGTGCGCCCAACAATGCGCTGGCGGGCAGATAAAAGCGGTGATCTTCGCCAAACATCAGGCGCGCAATGTGCGGTGCCACCAGGCCGATAAAACCAATTGGCCCCACAAACGCCACAGACAACGCCGACAAAATGCTGATGCGTAAAAGGGTCGCCAGCCGCAAACGGCGGACATTGATACCAAAGCTAATAGCGCGATCTTCGCCTAAACGCAGCGAGGTCAGCTTCCATGAACTGAGCATGGAAAACGGGACGATGATCGCCAGCGCCAGCAGCAGAATACCCAGTTTCTCCCACGAGGCGCGGGCAATGCTGCCCATGGTCCAGAACACCAGTCCCTGCAACGTATCTTCATTGGCGATAAATTGCAGCATCGACACCAGAGCGTTAAAGGTGAACACCAGCGCAATACCAAACAACACTACGCCGGAGGTCGCAACCTGTGTCCAGCGGGTGATGCCATCCAGCAACAACGCCGCCAGTAGCGCAAAGAAAAAGGCATTGGCCGAAATAAACCATTGCGCCGGGATGCCCGGAATACCAATGCCGAGCACAATCGCCAGCGCAGCGCCAAACGCCGCGGCAGAGGAGACACCAAGCGTAAACGGACTGGCCAGCGGGTTATTAAGGATGGTCTGCATCTCTGCGCCTGCCAGCCCCAGCGTCAGGCCAACAATGATCGCCATTAACGCATACGGCAGGCGGATATCCCAGACAATCACTTGTGTGCCGGCATTCACACTGGTGGGATCGACCAGCGTTTGCCACAGCACATCCAGCGGCAGACCGGACGGCCCAAGAGTAAAATCCAGCAGCATCGACGCCATAATCAACACCACCAGCACGACCAGCAGGCTGATGCGTTTGCGGATAATCCCACGGTAACGGTGCATCAGGCTGTCTGCCGGTGCATCAGTTCCCTGCTCATGTGACTCAATTGCAGTACTCATTACGTCTATTCGCCCTGCTGCCAGCTGTACACAAAGTGGTTGTCCGGCAGTTTGGTGAAGTTTTTGATGATGTAATGGTACGTCTCATCCGGGTTCAGAGCCGCAAACGCCTGGGGGTAAATATCTTTCGCCAGGTATTCCATGCCGACAATATTGTAGGGATGGTTGTAGAAATGGTGATAAACGCCATAAACATGTTTCGCCGCGACCGCCGGGATCTGACGGATACCGGTACGTTGCAGCAATACCTGCGCCTGTGCGTTCACCTCTTGCGGTGACACATCCAGCCCCAGCGGCAGCACCTGGCTATTGCCGCGCTTCGAGCCGGTCATAATATAGACATCCGGGTTGACGCTAATCAGCTTCTCCAGCGCAACAAAACCGCTGGCGCCTGGCAGCAGATCGGAGCCGATATTCTTTGCGCCGACAGCTTCAACCAGCCCGCCCCAGCCGCTGTGGCCGTGAGTGAAACAGCAGCTATCTGCATTTCCGGCCAGCGCTTCAACAAACACTTTCGGTTGCGGGCGGATAGCGGCCGTTTTCTGCTCAATGTGATGTAATTGCTGACGATACCAGCTGGAGTATGCCGTCGCATTGCTCTCGCGGTTCACCACTTTTCCTAGCAAATCGATACTGTCGGCCGTGTCTTTCGCCGGATCGACTTCATAATCGATAAATATCACCGGGATGTTCAGCGCGGTGAGCTTACCCAGCACGCCGCTTTCGATCAGCGCTGGTTTGGCGCGCAGCTGCGCAACCATCAGATCCGGTTGTTTCGCCAGCACACTTTCCAGGTCTACGTTGCCTTTATCGCTAAAGCCCATATCCATCACTGTGGTCGATTCGGGCCAGCGGGTTTTCAGCATCTGCCATGTGGCAATATCCTGTTTTTTCGCCAGATTGTTCCAGGCTACCAGCCGTTTAAATGGGTTATCGCGATCCAGTAGCGCCATCGCCATGATGTCGCGGCCGTCCTGCAAAATAATGCGCTGAGGTTCGTGTTCAACGGTGACGTTACGGCCGGCAAAGTCGGTCACGGTAATGGGATATTGCGTCGCATGAGCGAGTAAAGGCACGGCGAAAAAAGCGGAGAGAACGAACCTGACGATGGATTTTGCTGGCATAAACAACCCTGCGCAGAAAGACATGAATGATTTTGATAATTATTATCATGTTAAGCTAAACAAAACATATACAGAAAGCAGAAAACTCTTGTCTGCCCTTCTGCTTAACATCCTGATTCGCTTTATGTTTCTCTGACATAGTTTGTTACGAGTGTTCACCGGCGCGATTGATTATTCTCGTGTTTTGCCTGATTTTCCGGAAGCCTGTCGATGAAATTTTCCCTGCTGTTACTGCTGCTCAGCGCAATCTCTACGGCCCGCGCCGATGATGCCATAAAACTCATCTGCCCGACGCGCGGCGCACTGACGGTATCGTTTTTTAACTATCACCTGATCACCATGAAATGGGGCGACCATTTCCAGGTGGCCTCCGGCAAAGAGCAAAACCATACCAAAGCGGGCGTGCCGTTCTGGAGTACCACCTTTGGCAATGGCGATGACCTCGCCTTTTTTCCGGATTCGGGCCAGTACTATCTTTTTTATGCCGGGGCAGAAAACCCGGAGCGGTGCAGCGAAGTGGGGAGCTATGTCTACCCCGTTATCACCCCGCCGCGCTATGAAAATAACGGCAGCAGCGTTGCGGGGAGCCAGGCAAAACGAACAGACGACGATGTCGTGCTACTGCACCCGGCGGCCTGAACCTGAGAAAACACCTGAGATAACCCCGGGCAGTAGCCACGCCCTGCCCCGGGGTACGACGCGGGCATAACTTACTGGAATATTCCCTGCGCCACATCCGCTGGCGTAACCACGCCGCTGTCGAGTACCCAGCCGCTGATCAGCGCCGCGGGGGTGACGTCGAAGGCCGGGTTATAGACCTGTGCCGTTTCTGGTGCCCACTGAACTGCGCCAAAACTGCCTGCAACGCCAGTAACTTCTGCGGCTGCACGCTGCTCAATAGGAATGGCGTCGCCATGAGGGCAATGCCGATCAAGGGTGGTTTGCGGTGCCGCCACATAAAACGGTACGCCGTGGAATTTTGCCAGTACCGCCAGGGAATATGTGCCGATTTTATTCGCCACGTCCCCGTTGGCCGCAATGCGATCCGCCCCGACCCACACCGCATCCACCTGCCCTTTTGCCATCAGGCTGGCAGCCATCGAATCGGTGATCAGCTGGTAAGGTACGCCCAGCTCCCCCAACTCCCAGGCTGTCAGTCGCCCGCCCTGCAACAGCGGCCGGGTTTCATCGACCCAGACATTCGCTACCCGGCCCTGTTGATGCGCGCGCGCAATCACTCCCAGTGCTGTTCCCACGCCCGCCGTTGCCAGACCGCCCGTGTTGCAATGGGTCAGCAAACGGCTGCCGGGCGTCACCAACGCCACACCGGCACGGGCAATGTCATCACAGAGTTTTTTATCTTCTTCAATAAGCCGCAGCGCCTCGGTAGCCAGCGCGGAGACCCTGTCTTCCTGCGCCAGCGCCAGGCGCATTCTGTCGAGGTTATTCATCAGGTTCACCGCCGTCGGGCGGGCGGCGCGCAGCGTTTCCAGCGCCTGTGCAAGTTGCTCCCGGTTTGCGCCCTGCTCGGCGAGCAACGCCAGGAGAAGACTGGCGGAGAGGCCAATCAGCGGTGCGCCGCGTACGCGCAGGGCATGAATGTGGCCGACCAGTTCTTCTACCGTACTGGCCGGCAGCCAGCATTTCTCCTGCGGTAACGCCTGCTGATCGAGAATAAATAATTGATTTTCGGCGACGCGCAGACTGGTGGTCTGTAATGACTGCATATCGTTAAATCCCTGTTGCGTTGTTGTATCGTATTGTGTCAGGATGAAATCCGGATGTATAGACGTCTAAATGGCTTTATTCGCAAAATAAGAGGATCGAGGCAATGTCGCAATACCATACCTTTACCGCCCAGGATGCGGTGGCTTACGCCCAACAATTTGGCGGTCTGGCAGATCCGACCGAACTGGTTGATGCGCAGGAGGTGGGCGACGGTAACCTCAACCTGGTGTTTAAAATCTTCGATCGTCAGGGCGTCAGCCGCATTATTGTGAAACAGGCCCTGCCTTATGTGCGCTGCGTTGGAGAGTCCTGGCCGCTCACGCTGGACCGGGCCCGCCTGGAAGCGCAAACGCTGGTCGAGCATTATCAACATTGCCCGCAGCATACCGTTCACATTCACCACTTCGACCCCGAGCTGGCGGTAATGGTGATGGAAGATCTCTCCGACCATAAAATCTGGCGCGGAGAATTGATCAACAATACCTATTATCCGCAGGCTGCAGCGCAACTCGGTGAATACCTCGCGCAAACGCTGTTTCATACCAGCGATTTTTACCTCCACCCGCACAGCAAAAAAGCCCGGGTCGCGCAGTTTATTAATCCGGAGATGTGTGAGATCACCGAAGATCTGTTCTTTAACGATCCTTATCAGATCCACGAGCGTAACAATTACCCTGCAGCGCTGGAGGCCGATGTCGCTGCACTGCGCGAGGATGCACAACTGAAGCTGGCGGTCGCGTCTCTGAAGCACCGCTTCTTCTCTCAGGCTGAAGCATTGCTGCACGGCGATATTCACAGTGGCTCGATCTTTGTCGCCGAGGGCAGCCTGAAGGCCATCGATGCGGAGTTCGGTTATTTCGGCCCGATCGGCTTCGACATCGGCACCGCCATTGGCAATCTTCTGCTGAACTACTGCGGCCTGCCAGGGCACCTGGGTATTCGCGATGCGGCCGCAGCACGCGAACAGCGCTTGAGCGACATCCAGACGCTGTGGACCACATTCTCCACGCGCTTTCTGGCGCTGGCCGCAGAGAAGACCCGGGATGCCGCCCTGGCGCAACCGGGTTACGCCGGTGCGTTTTTGCAAAAAGTCTGGGTGGACGCCATTGGCTTCTGCGGCACCGAGCTAATTCGCCGCACGGTGGGGCTGTCTCATGTGGCGGATATCGACACCATCGCTGATGAAGACATGCGCCATGCCTGCCTGCGCCACGCCATTTCACTGGGCAAAGCGCTGATCGTGATTGCCGGACGTATTAACAACGTCGATGAGTTAATTGCACGGGTACGCCAGTATTCGTAGTACGAATTTATTCTGCGCCATAGGGGGACGCCCGATGGCGCGTTAGGTAACCGGCCGACAACACCTATCCCAGGTATTCAATGATCGAAAGCCCGCCGTTGTAATCCGTGCTGTAAATAATGCCCTGTGCATCCACAAACACATCACATGACTGGATCACCTGCGGGCGCCCTGGTCGGGTATCCATCATTTTTGCCGGTGCAGCCGGTACCAGAGCCCCGGTTTCGACCGGGCGGTACGGGTTGGAAATATCGTAAGCGCGCACCCCTGCATTCTGATACGTTGCAAAAATCAGCGTCGAACTGATAAAGCTGCCAGGGCGGTTCTCATGCAGATTATGCGGGCCAAAATGCGCCCCTTTCGCCACGTAATTTCTCTCGTCTGGCTGCGGGAAAGTTGAAATGCTGACCGGGTTTGACGGCTCCCGAATATCAAACAGCCAAATCAGTTTCTCGCCATCTTCCTGATGGTCGAGCACCGCTTCATCCAGCACCACCAGCAGATCGCGATCAGGTAAGGGTAACGCGGTATGTGTGCCGCCCCCAAACGGTGGGCTCCAGTTACGATGGCTTATGAGCTTCGGCTGGGTACGATCTTTCACATCCAGCAGCGTCAGGCCGCCATCGCGCCAGCTACCGTAAGCCGTGTCACCTGCGATAATCGCATGATGCAGCGCATAACGTTTGCCTTCCGGCCATGCGGGCGTTTCTCCTGCTGCCTGATTCATCCCGGGCAGCCACCAGCGCCCGGCAACCTGCGGTTTACGCGGATCGGCCAGATCGATAGTCAGAAAAATATAGTCCGTGAAGCCGTCGATCAGTGCCGAGACATAAGCCCAGCGCCCACCAACATACCAGATGCGGTGAATGCCAATGCCGCTCAGCGACAAAAAGCCGATCTCACGTGGCTTATCGGGCGTGGAGATATCAAATACCCGCAACCCGGCGCTCCAGCCTTTATCCTGCACATCGCTAACCGTGTCACCCACCGAGCGGGTGTAATAGACTTTTTCGTCGGCGAATCGCGCATCGGCGAACAGATCGCGGGCGTTGATCACCAGCAGCAGATCGTCGTGCGCCTGCAAGTGCACATTCCAGGTGCCTGGCGGTGCGGGAACATAGCCTGCGTCTTGAGGGTTTTTCGGGTCGCGCACATCAACAATGGAAAAGCCCTGCGACACCATATGTCCAATGTACGCGAAGCCGCGATGCACCATTAACTGGACGCCATCCGGGCGTCCTCCCTGGTCGCTGTGACCGATCAGCCGCATATTGCGGCTGTATTCCGGGGGCGGAAGTTCAGTTGTCATGAGTCATCCTGTCTTCAGACGCAAAGCGATTCGCAGGCCACTATGTGGCCTGCGGTTTCGCCCTGTGCCTTATTTGTTTTTCGCTTCCAGCGTGGCGAACCACGGCGCGATAAAGTCTTCAGTCTGGCCCCAGCCCGGAATGATTTTACCCAGCGAAGCAACGTTTACCGCACCAGGCTGGCTGGACAGCAGCGCCTGCGGGATCGCCGCCGCTTTAAAGTCATACGTCGCTGGCGTCTGCTCACCGGCAATCTTGTTGGCGATCAGGCGAACGTTGGTTGCACCAATCAGTTTCGGATCCACCGCCACGCTCACTTTCCATGGGCTGTTGGCTTCGCGCATCAGTTGCAGATCCTGGTTAGAGACATCGATGCTGTAGAGTTTGATCTCGGTGCGTCCATTCTCTTTCAGCGCCTTATACGCCCCCTGGCTGAACGCATCCCAGGTGCCCCAGATAGCATCGATTTTGCCTTTCGGGTATTTCGCCAGCACAGCGCCGACTTTATTAGCCGTATCGCCCTGCACATCGGAAGAGACGGCACCAATGGATTCCAGCTCTTTAATACCTGGGTTAGCTTTCAGCAATTCTGCATACGCGGCCTGGCGGCGCTCCATTGGCGGGAAGCCAGCCACCCACAGTTTGATAATGTTGGCTTTGCCGTTGAAGTCTTTCACCAGTTCGCCAAAAGAGAGTTTGGTCAGCGAAGCGTCATCCTGCTGGGTGACGGTCACGCCCGGGATTTCACCGTTCACGGCAGTATCAAACACCGACACTTTAATCCCGGCGGCAACGGCTTTTTTAATCAGATCGGTCGAGTACGGATCGCGCCCCTGCGAGAGAATAATGCCGTCATATTTCTGGCTAATCGCCTGGTTAACGAAGTCCTGGAATTTCGCGTCATCGCCGTTGCTGAGGAATGTGCTGATTTTAAAGCCCAGCTTCTTCCCTTCCTGCAACGCGCCAGAGACAAATTGGGTGGTGTTATCATCGGAACCGAGGTTGCGGATAAGCGCAATACGTACCGGCCCGTTATGATTAGCAATAGCGTCCGGCACCGGTGCAGGCGTAGCCGCGTGGCCCGGTAGCGCGCTCAGTAACCCCAGCGCCAACAGCGAGAGTGCAATTTTTTTCATGTCTGTTTCCCCTGAATAATTAACGACGCTGGAAGTAAGTCAACGCAAGAGCACCGGCCAGCACCAGCCCCTTAATAATGTCCATCGCGTAATACGGCACCGACAGCATCACCAGCCCGTTTTGCAGCACGCCGAGGATCACCGCCCCCACCAGCGTACCCAGCGCGTTAGGTTTGCCGGAGCCTGCCAGTGAAAAGCCGATCCACGCTGCTGCCACGGCATCCATCAGGTAACCGCTCCCGGCGTTGACCTGCGACGATCCAATGCGCGACGCCAGTAAAATGCCACCTGCGCCTGCCAGCAGTGACGAGATGACATAAGCGGCCACTTTGTAGCGCGTGGTGCGAATGCCAGACAGCCGCGCCGCTTCCGGGTTGCCGCCAATGGCGTACATCCGCCGGCCGTGCGTGGTCAGCGACAGCCCCAATTGCGCAACAATGGTCACCACCAGCATGATGATCACAATAATGGGTACCTGACCCAGCAGGCTGAACACGGCCGGGATTGTTCCTTCCGCCATCTCCCCGCTCGGTAACACCATATTTTCAGTAATGGAGCCGCCATAGCTGTAGGTCATCGCCACGCCCTGGATCACAAACAGGCTGCCCAGCGTTGCCAACATGTCGGGAATGCGCAGCACAACGATCAGGAAGGCATTAAACAGCCCGACCAGCGTACAAAGCAGCAGGGTAACGATGATGGCTTCGGTCGTGCCAAAGCCGTGCCAGACAAACAGCGAAATCACCAGCGCATTAGCCAGCGACGCGGTTGAACCGACAGAGAGATCAAAACCGCCAATGGTCAGCGAAATAGAAACGCCAATCGCAATCACCGTCACGATGGCAATCGAGCGCAGAATATTGATGATGTTGAACGGATCGAGGAAGTTGTCGGACGATAAACCGAAAATCGCGACCAGCGCGACCACGGTCAGCAACATGCCCCATTTATACAAAAAATCAAAAAACTGCTGGCGCGGCGAGGCCGCCGCATTGACTGACAGGGCCTTACTCACGGCGCCGTTCCTCCGGTGGAATAATAAAGTAGTGTCTCTTCGCGGGCATCCAGGCCCGGCACTTCTGCCACAATGCGCCCGTCCCACAGCACACAAATCCGATCGCACAAACCCACCAGTTCGGCAAATTCGCCCGAGGCGTAAATCACACCCTTGCCTTCCCGCGCCAGGCCATCAATAAGCTGGAACAGATCGGTTTTTGCTTTGACGTCCACCCCTTTTGTCGGCTCGTCAAAAATCAGCACGTTGGCGTTACCACGTAGCCATTTACCAATCGCCACTTTTTGTTGATTCCCGCCCGAGAGGCGGCGCAGCGCTTGCCCCGGCCCACTGGTGCGTACACCGACGCGGGCAATCACTTCCTGCGCCCAGCGCCAGGCCTGGCGGTGACTAAACAGGCTCCAGCGCGAAAAGCTGTTATCTGCGCTGATGGATAAATTCATGCTGATGGGCTCGTCGATAAAAACGCCCTCTTTGCGCCGCTCTTCCGGTACCAGCGCCAGCCCACGCGTCACTGAATCCGCCGGATCGCGGGGCCGCCACGGCTGGTTGTTCAATTCACCACGGGTTATCCGGCTTTTGCTGGCACCAAACAACGCTTTACAGAGTTCCGTTTTTCCGGCACCGGCTAACCCGGCAATGCCAAGGATTTCGCCTTTACGCAGCCGCAGCGAAATATCTTTCAGCACGCCATCATCGTGCAAACCGTCAATGCTGAGCAGCACCTCATCGCTGTGTGGCGGGCGTGCCGGGGGATAAATATCGCTCAGTTCATGCCCGAGCATCTTTTCAACAATCTGTTCGCCGCTCAGCCCGTCCATCGGACCGGACTCAATCCGTTTGCCGTCGCGCAGTACGGTTAAGGTGTCGCAAATCGCTTTCAGTTCGTGAATGCGATGCGAGATAAATACCACGCCAATGCCTTGTTGCTGCAGGCGTCGGACGACGGTGAATAAGCGCTCACTTTCATGTTGATCGAGCGCTGCGGTAGGCTCATCGAGGATCAAGAAGCGGCAATGATGGGAGAGCGCGCGGGCCAGCAAAATGTGTTGTTTCTCTGCCAGGGTGCAGGTATCAATGATGCGTTTCACATCCATGACCACATCCAGTTGCGCGAGTGCCTGCTGCGCCTGCTGGCGGATGGCGCCCCAACGGTAGCGATGCCCCTCGTCTGCCAGCTTATCGAGCATGATATTTTCAGCAATGCTGAGGCCGGGTATCAGTGCTACATCCACTTCCTGCTGCACCAAATGGATACCGAGCTGTTTGGCATCACGCGGGGAGCGGATCGACACGACCTGGTTATTAATGCTGATTTCGCCTTCGTAGTGATCGTGCGTGCCGCACAACACCGCCATTAACGTCGATTTCCCCGCACCATTGGCGCCGGTTAAGGCATGCACAGAACCGCCACGCAACGTGAAATCGACCTGCGACAACGCCTTAAAGCCGCCAAAGGCCAGGCTTATGGTACGCATTTCGAGATGGTGGTTGCTCATGCTGCGGAAATTCCTGCCATTAATAGGTTGATTTAACGAATTTTTCACAGCCTCGCTTGACTGGCAACGACAGAAAAGGCATAAGATAAAGCGAAATATTATTAGCCATCCGGATGTCCAGACATAACATCGGGTTAGCATTCTGCACAAGGACACCACTCATGAGCAACACAGATATTCGCGTCGTCGCCGGTCCGGCTAACTACTACTCTCACGCGGGCAGCCTTGCGCGATTGCACGACTTCTACACCGCAGAGCAGCTCTCCCGCGCGGTCTGGATCTACGGTGAGCGCGCGTTTGCGGGCGCAAACGCGTTCCTGCCGGAAGGGTTTAACGCACCGGGGGCAAAACACATTCTGTTTAAAGGCCACTGCAGCGAGCGCGATGTGAGCGAACTGGTGCAGCAGGCCGGCGGTGACCGTGCGGTGGTGATCGGTGTTGGCGGCGGCGCATTGCTGGATACCGTCAAAGCCGTCGCACGCCGTCTCGCTTTACCGGTGGTCGCTATTCCGACTATCGCTGCGACCTGTGCCGCGTGGACACCGTTGTCGGTGTGGTACAACGATGCCGGTCAGGCGCTGCAATTTGAGATTTTCGACGACGCCAACTTCCTGGTACTGGTGGAGCCGCGCATTATCCTTAATGCCCCGGCGGAATACCTGCTGGCAGGCATCGGCGATACGCTGGCGAAATGGTACGAAGCGGTGGTACTGGCGCCACAACCGGAAAATCTGCCGTTAACGGTGCGTCTGGGCATTAACGGCGCGCTGGCGATCCGTGATGTGTTGCTTGAGCGCAGTGAAGAGGCGTTGGCCGATCAACAACGTGGGGAAGTGACACAGGCGTTTCGCGATGTGGTGGATGCGATTATTGCCGGCGGTGGGATGGTCGGCGGGCTGGGCGAGCGTTATACCCGCGTCGCTGCCGCACACGCGGTGCACAACGGGCTAACGGTGCTGCCGCAAACGGATAAATTCCTTCACGGCACGAAAGTGGCGTATGGCATTTTGGTGCAGAGCGCGCTGCTCGGCCAGGAGGATGTGCTGGAGCAATTGATTAACGCCTATCAGCGTTTTCATCTGCCGACCTCGCTGGCAGCGCTGGATGTCGACATCACAAACCGCGCCGAACTGGACAAGGTGATTGCCCACACGCTGCGCCCGGTCGAGTCGATCCACTATCTCCCGGTTGAGTTGTCTGCCGACACGTTGCGCGCGGCGTTTGAAAAAGTCGAAACACTCTCGCGGTGATGCCAGGCCCGGTGCTGCGAAGTGCAGCACCGGACGGGATCCTTTCCACCTCAGCGTCCTTGTAGTAACGCTAACTGGATTTCTGCAAAAATTCCCTTCTGGCATCCTCCAGGCTTAATGCATTTGCTCCGCCAGCAAAAGCGGGGTCGGATGATTGAACCGGATCATCCTCCCAGTCACAGACAGGGCAAACCTCATAGCATCCAGGTTCGCTTATTGTTTTGTGGCCACAACATGGGCATGAATTTAAGTCGTCTTCTGTCATTGTTTATTCCAGTATTCCATCGCTTTTTCGGGCCTGAACATGGTTCTGGGCACGCCATTTGCATCTTTAGCGGCAAAAGTATTGCTTGCCGGATTGTAATACAAGGTGTCGCCATTAGGCCGCGTTTTCGTGAGTGTTCCCTCAGGTGGCCTCGTAACAAAATCATGCGTAGCATTCACATATTGGGTTGCGTTTTGGTACTCAGGAAACTCAGATTTGTGTTTATCCCAGTGCTCATACGCATTGGTCACCGGATCGCTTTTTTTAGTGCCAGTCCATATTTGCGTATCTTTATTTTTTCCTGAGGCCTGGGCACTACTCTCCTGCGTATAAGGCAGCCCGTTACCATCATATTTACCTGTCGGATGCTCAACCGTGGTAACGCCATTTTGTGTTTCGCTGTAGTCACCTTTACCGGCTTTCCAGTCACCAGCGCTCAGTTCGGGCTGCGGACTTTCCTCCGGGGGCATGTTTTTACTGCCAGTTTGACTCTCTTTCCCCGACGTGGCTTTGGACGGGCCGCGTTTGCCACCGCCAACCAGGTTCGATCCCCCAGCGTCGGCCATTGCATCCAGCAAGTCTCGCGCCGACCCGCCGTTACGCACGGCCATCAATGTGACCCTTTGCAGATCCGCCCCGGTACTGCGCAAGTACATTAATTCCTGGAACTCGGCATCCGTGAGGTGGCGTCCTTCATGCCAGGCGTTCATCAGTTCTTCGGAACGTTCCGCATAGTCTGATGTGATGTCCTGCATCTCCTTAATTTTTTCCCGGCACTCTGCCCCCTTGCAGTTCGCCACGCTGGCTTCCTGCTCTTTGGAGATTGCCGCATACTTTTTGGTGACCTCTTTGCGGCAAGTGTCATCTTTGCATTCATTGAGTTGCTTGAATAATTCCGTGGCGTCTTTTCTTTTCAGGGCATTATTTTCGACCGTTGTTTGCCCGGCCTTCGCCGCCGCGGCTGCCGTTTCCGTGTTGCCGCCCATCAATCCGCCAGACAGCCCGGACACCAGCGTAGAGAGCGCCGCAACGGTCTGTTTTTCGGTATCCGTCAGCGCGGCAGGATCTTTGCCGTACACCTGCTTCGCCAGCAAAATGCCCGTGGCTTCACCCACTACCGCGCCAGAAGCGCCGACCAGTGCATCCTGACCCTGCACTTTCGCCAGCACAGCATTGACGACCGCATGGGCCATAATCCCCGCTGCGGTATTCTGGTCGGTGATGTTTTTACCGATTTCATTGGCGATATACGGTGCCGCAGCCCCCGCCAACGCCGCATTGATATTGCCGCCCGCCAGCCCGCTGATAGCAGCGGTTGCAGCGGTGATCGCACGCTGCACATCACTGCCGGTACCGGTGTTATCGGCCACCTTTTTGTACTCTGGCGTATTGCGTAATACCGCCAGTTTTTGCAGGCGCTCTTTCTCCGGCAGCCCCTCAAGCGACGTGCCGGTTTTGGCGATCGCCGCTTTCAGACCATCGATATCGCTCTGGGTGCGCACAATATCCGCCACTTGATTGCCAATATCGCTGACCATCTGTACGGCCTGCAGGCGATTCTGCTCCTTCTCTTTGTTAAAGATCGGGCTGATGGCGTCGTTGGCCTGGGTCACATCCCTTTGCAGCCCGCTGACATCCTGCTGCTGGTTCGCCGTATTGCGAACCGTGATTGTGCCGTCTGAAACTGCCGCCTGGGTGGTGCCCTGTGCATGCCCCGAACCGCCCACGCTCGACATCAGCGTACTGGCTGCATTTAATGCAGCCTGCGCCCCCATGCTCGCGGAGGAGCTGAAGCCACCGCCGGAGTGCGAAACCTTGTAGTCCGCTTTGTTGGTGATATTGCTGTAGCCCAGCGTACCGGTATCAAGGCTGTTTTTATCTGCCGTGGCCGTGCTGCCAATAGCCCCGCCATTGAGTTGAGTATGGTTGCCGACCGTAACATCAAAGCCGCCCGCACCGGCAAATATCCCGCTCTGCTCGGCGACACTGTCGAAGGTGCTGTGCATTTTGTCCTGGCTAACGTTGACATAGCCCGAACCCGTCATGCTGCCGAAGGTGAAGCTACCACCTGCGCTGACGCTGCTTTGCTTCGAGTCGTAGTTATTGCTGTTCTGCAGGCTGGTGACGGTCAGGTTACGCCCAACGTCCGCCGTTACCTGGTTACCGCTGACCTGCGCGCCAGTCAGCGATGTATCCTGCCCACTGTGCAGCAACACCTTACCCCCGCTGTCCAGCGTGGTTTCAGTCCAGTCGGTACCGTCGCCTTTTTCATGACCTTTTGCCGCATTGACATTGGCAAAGACGCTGAGACCTGCGCCTCCCTGGCCGACGCCAAAGCTGACGCCCACACCGCCACCGCTGCTGCTGTTACTGCCGGTGGTTTTCTGCGTACTGGCCGCGCCGGTCAGGAGAATATCCCGCGCCGCGTTCAGGCTGGCATCGCCGCCCGCTTTCATGCTGCTGCCAGCAACCAGAATGTCGCCGCTGTTGGCTTCATGATTTTTACCGGTGGCGTTAATCGACAGATCACCGCCGGCATTCAGCGTCGAACCGCTGACCTGATCCGATACCTGGTGCTGCTCAGATTTCGATTTCTGCGTGGTCAGTGAAACGCTGACCCGGATACCGGAATTGGGCTCGCCAGTGGTGTCCGCCATCTCTTTGCCCTGCATAGCCTGATAGCCGGAAAGCACCGATTTGGTGGCCTGCAATGCAGCCAGACGGGAATCACTTTGTTTGCTTGCCGCCTGGGCGGTTGTGACGGCACTGTTGACTGCATCGACCATCGCACCGGTTAGCGCGACTGTCAGGCCACTGCTCTTCTGCTCAAATTTCTGGTCTGTTGTGCGTTTGTCATGTCCCGGATCGATCACCACGCTGTCACCGGTCAGGGTGAGCGCATCTTTGGCGATAACGTCCGAGCCGCCAACGTGTAACTGATTACCGGCAGTGATGCTTACGTCTCCGCCATTGCTGCCAATGGTACTGGTGCTCTGGCTCTGGGTTGTGCCTTTCTGCTTCAGATCCTGCTTCGTTTTACTGCTGCCGATGGTAAAGCCGATGCCGCCGGAACCCATCAGGCCGCTCTTTTTCTTTTCTTTCAGTTGCCAGTTGGCATCGGTGTTGGTCGCCGCCGTAATATCAACGTTGTGACCCGCATTCAGCGCCACATCACTGTCGCCCACCACAGCAGAGCCTTTCACCTGCAGGTCATTACCTGCTTTAACTGTCACGCTGTCTCCGCTCAGCAGGGTTCCTGCTTCGCGTGTGGCGCTCTGCTCTGAAATGGTGTGCGTCGTGCTTTTACTCAGGAAACCTTTTTTGGTTTTGGTCTCTTCTTTGTAGTGGTAATCGCTTTCGGTAGCCGTCGTCAGGTTAACGTCGCGCCCGGCCAGTACACCGATGTTACCTTTTGTTGTCACCTGCGCCGCTTCGGCGTTCACATCCCGGCCAGCAATGATTAACGTGTCAGTACCGCTGGCAATCTCTGTGCCCTGCTGGCGCACCTGCTCATTAATCACGGTTTTCTTTTTGGCCTGGAAACGATGACTTTCGGTTGCCGCCGCAGCCTGCAAATGCACGTCGTTACCCGCAGCAAGGGTAACCGCCTTCTCTGCATTCGCCTTGCTTGCGCTGAGTGTAATGTCCTTGCCCGCTTTAACATTCAGATCGCCACCCGCGAGGATCGCGCTCCCCTGTTGCGAAGCAGAAACATTCCGCACGGTTTTCCCGTAGTAACCGGCCTGGCTGACATTGTTATTCACTTGATTCGCGGTGATGGAGACATCGCCATAAGCGTTTAACAAGAGATCACTACCGGCTGACAATGCGGCGCCTTTCACTGAAATGTCTTTCCCGGCAAGAATGCCCAGCGAATCCTGCGCGACAATGGACGCCGTATTTCCCAGCAGGGTTTCCTTAACGTTGACGGTACGCCCGCCACGTGTGTTGTTCAGTTCAAACTCTTTCGCCAGTGTGACGTTATTCACACTGCCGTTCTGACTCTCCAGGCCAACCGTTTTGCCGTTGATGGTTGAACTGATGTTATTAATATCGCCGATTGCGCTTAAATTGAGGCTCCCGCCAGCTTTCAGCGCGCCGTCACTGAGGTTGTTAATTGCCCCCTGGCTCTCAAGGCTGAGTGCATTTTTGGCAATCAGCGTACTGCCACTGTTGGTGACACTGCCGCCTTTCAGGCTGACATTATTACCGGCAATGACGCTGCCGTTGTTGACCGTCACGTCTTTTGGCGACAGGTAAACTTTGGGGATCATCACCGTTTCGCCGTTAATCGTGGCAGCTTCCCACCACAGAATGCTGTGATCGAGCGAAGCGATTTGATCGGCGGAAAGCGCCACACCAAACTTCAGCCCCAGCGACTGCTGGGCACTGGCGGCGTTATCCATCAGGTAACGCATCTGGTCGAGATCGGTACCGATGCCGTTAAGGTAGCGGCTGCCGGTCTGGTTCAGCACCACGTTACTGACATAACGGGTGTCGAATGCCGCATCGCCGAGGAAACGGTAGTCGTAGTCCGGGTTCAGTTTGATGCGACTCAGCATGTACGAGGAGCCGAGGAATTTTTTCTCGTCGGTATAGGCGCTGTTGGTTTCACGCGGAGCGGACGGCGGGCTGATGCCGAGCAGTTTGTTCAGATCGCCAAACAGGTTCGGGTCAAGCTGCCCGAGGCCGTCGAGTTTCGGGTTAATGGTAATGAGATACGGGCTTTTCGGGTTATCCGACACCACAAAATAGCCGTTATTACCGGACGGCAGCGGATAAGCGCTGGTGTCGACAGATTTACCCTGATGCTGGCTCAGGGCGCCATTACTGATGTTTTTCAACACCGCACTGGTGACGCCCGCACTGGCGAGACTGCCAAGACTGGCACTGCCTTTTTGTTGCGTGCGGATGCCGCCCATCTCCGCCCCGGCAGCGCCGCCACTCTCCAGCGCGCCGCCACCGTTGATGTGTTGCAGGGCGTTGTGCAACTGGTCCTGCCACTGCGGAGAGTTGACTGTCAACACACTGCCGTTATTCAGGCTCTGTTTTTGTACCCCGGAGCCAATGGCCTGATTGCTCAGGCTGTTCAGCGAAGGGGCTGCAATGGCATGGGTTATTCCCCCACCATTTGATGTCGTCGCGGTATTACTGATATTGCTCGAAAAGTTGGCGTTAACCCTACCGCCAGCCTGAATCACCGAGCGAAAAACCTGATCGGTATTATGCGTGTCATACTCCGGTGCACCGTCCAGTGTATACGTCACGACACGGTTTTTATTTTTTACCGAAGTAGGCGTTCCATCGATACTGGATGCTTTGCCTGTTTTCCCGTGGTATCGGTAAGTCCTGTATTCATCCTCTGAATAGCCAAAATAAGACTGGTTATTCAGTGTGGTCCCCGCGAGGTTTACCTCATTGCCAGCCATTAAATTACTGGCCTGGTTATTGAGCGTGGCGGCATTCACGTTAAGATTGTGTCCCGCAGAGATTTGCGAGGCGCCCCCCTTCGCCGTGACGTTAACCACGGTGGAACCGACTAAGTAGCGTTTCACACTGCCTTTGGCCATTGGCACGACATCACCAATCGCACCACCACCGCCCGCGTTATTGATAATCGTAAAAATGTATCCCCATTCGTCCGGGGGAAGATCCCGGACTCTCACCTGGATCGAGCTGGCACCGCCTGCCGCAGGACTCCCTGCCGCCGCCTGATAGCTGCGCGACTCACTGATCCCCTCGCGTTCATTGAGCAATTTCGCGGTGCGGATGGTGATATCACCGTTCGTGGTCTCGATATTGCCGGAGGTGTTGACCACCTCGCTGCTGGCATTGCCCGCTGCGTCCCGCTGCAGCCACAGGTTATTGCCCGCCAGCATGTCGCCGCGCTGGTTGGTGATGCTGCTGGCGTACAGCGCCAGGTTGTTCGCCGCATACAGCAGTGCGGTGTTGATAATCGCCCCCGGCGCACTCAGCGTCAGGCTGCCGCGCGTGCCGGCAAAGCCGTTCGCCGTGATGCTGCCCCGGCTGGCCAGCGTGATATCCCCGCCGCCCTGAAGGGTGCTGTTGCCGTTCAGCACGATGGCGCTGCCGCTTAAGGTGCTCGTGCCGCTGCCGGTGGTGATGCGGCCGTTACTGGTCAGTTGCCCGCCCGCGCTCAGGTTCACCGCCTGGCCCTGCAGCACGCTCTGGTTATCTATCGCCCCGTTGCTGGTGACGCTCAGGGTGTTGCCTGCCGCCAGCGCGGTCCTGGCCGTAAAGGCATTCGTCAGCTGCAGCGTCAGGTTACCCAGCGCCACCACCTGGCCCAGCGCATCCAGGCTGCCGGCCCCCACAAACAGGTCGCCGCCGCTGAACAGTTTACCCCCGGCGGACTGTTCCATCTGCGTGGCGTTCACCGTCAGCTGGTTCTTACCGAGCAGCGTGCCGGTGTTGGTGAGCCGTGTGTAACGGAGCGTCAGGGTATTCGCCTGGGTGGTGCCCTGGTTAGTGAAGCTGTCGCCGGTCAGCGTCATCTGGTCGGCCAGCAGCGTGCCGGTGCCGCCGTTAATGGCGGCGTTGAGAATAAGGTTCGTGGCCTGCAGCCAGCCCGCCCCGGTGTACTGCGGGGTGGTCAGCGTCAGCTGCCCGCCGGAAAGCAGTCTGCCCTCGTTGCGTGCCTGGGTGGTGGCATCAATACGCGACTCGCCGCCGCCCTGAATCAGGCCGTAGTTAAACAGGGACGGCGTGGTCAGGGTCAGCCCCTGCGTACTCACCATCTCACCGCCGGCGCTGTTGGTCAGCGAATTCGCCGTGACCGCCAGCCCGTTCCCCTGAATTTTCCCTGCATTGCCGAGGGAGTCCGCACGCAGGTTCAGCACGCCGTTACTGGCCAGCGAGCCGCCCGCCAGCTGGGTTGCCGTGCCCGTCAGCGCCACGGTCAGCCCGTCGCTGCCGCTCACCGCCCCGCCGCTGGTCAGCGTGGTGCCCCGCAGGGTCAGGTTTTTCGCCGCCCACTGCCCCTGGTTCGCCAGCGACAGCGCCTGCAGGGCCGCCGTGCCTGCGGCGGTGATTTTGCTGCCCGCCGCCGAACTCAGGCTGCCGGTCAGCTGCAGGGTCAGGTCACCCGCGCTCTGAATGGCACCGCGGTTATCCAGCGACTGCGCCGCCAGCAGCACGGTGTTGCCCTGCCAGCTGCCGCGGTTATCCACCGTGCCGGCGGTGATATCCAGCGTTCCGCGGGTTAACAGCGCCCCGTTATCCCCGTTAATCAGCGTCAGTTGCGGAGCGGCCATCGCCATGCGCGCCATCAGAGCGGCGGCGGGCTGTGCGGCGTCCAGTGTCAGGCTGTCCAGCCCGGTCAGTGTGCCGTTGTTGGTCATGCCCGCCCCGTGCGCTGCCAGGGTTTTCCCCTGTACCGTCCCGCTGTTCTCCAGCGTCCCGCCGCTCAGCGTCACATCGCCCTCACTGAGGAGCTGCCCGCTGTTGTGCAGCGTCTGCGCCTGAATATCTGCCGCGCCCTGGCCTGCCAGCGACCCGGAGAGCGTCAGTGCGCCGCCCACCCGGGCGTTAAAATCACCCTGGCTCAGCAGCGAGCCGCCGAGCGTCCAGTCATCCGCCGTGACGCTGACCGTCCCGCCCTGCAGTGTGCCCTGTGTGGACAGTTGCCCGGCTTTAACGGTGAAGCCCCCGCCGCTCAGGGTGCGGGAGCCGGCCCCGGTGGTGAGCGTGTCCCCGCTCAGCGCCAGACCCCGGGTGCCCTGCCACAGACCGCTGTTCGTCAGCGTCGCGGCATGCAGCGCCAGTGTGTCGCCGGTGATGCGTCCGCTGTTACCGAGCGTGCCCGCCTGCAAATCTGTGAGCCCGCCGCTGACCATCTGGCCGCCGTTGACCAGTCTGTCGCTGATCACCCCGGTCAGCCCCTGCAGACCGTTAATCACGCCCTGGTTATCCAGCGCGTTCCCGGTCAGCGCCACTGTACTGCCCTGCCAGGTCCCGGTATTGCTGAAAGCGCCCGCATTCAACGCCAGTGCACCGCCGGAGAGCCATGTGCCGCCGGTCGTGGTGGTGAACGTGTCCGCCGTAGCCTGCGCCCTCCGGGTGCCCTGCACCAGTCCGCTGTTGATCACCGTGGTACCCGATACCGTGAGGCTGTCCGCCGCTATTTTTCCGCTGTTGCCCAGCGCGCTGCCACGCAGGGTCGCGTCCTGGCGGGCGAGCATGACACCCTGATTATCCAGGGCGCCATTCAGCGTCAGATCCAGCGCTCCGGCCTCCAGGTCGCCGCGGTTGGTCAGCGTGCTGGCTTTAAGCGTCAGGGCGTCATTCACAGACAGCAGCCCCTGGTTGTCCAGCGAGGTCAGATCCAGGTTCAGGTCGCTACCGCTGACAAGCTGCCCGGTGCTGCCGTTGACCAGATCCTGCGTGGTCAGGATCAGGCTGTCGTTACCCTGCACGATGCCGTTGCTGGTGATGCGTGGCGCGCTGATACGCAGATCTTTCGCCGCCAGCGTGCCGGTATTCAATACCTCTGTGGCGGTGATATCTGCCAGCGTCTGGCTCAGGATGCTGCCCTGGTTTTCCAGCGTCGTACCGTGCAGCGTCAGGCTGTCGCCGCTGGCCATCTGCCCGCTGCTGGTCAGGCTGCCGCCCTGCCATGCCAGGCTTTCTGTACCCTGTAACAGGCCGCTGTTATGCAGGTCGCCCTGCAGCGTCAGCACTTTTGCCATCAGCGATCCGCTGTTCTGGCTGCTGCCCGCCTCTACCGCCAGCGCCTTCTGACTCAGCAGCCTGCCCTGGTTGGTGAAACGCCCGCTGACGGTAGCGCTGAGGCCATTTTCGCCAAGCGCATTACCGCTGTTGATCCATTCGCCGGTGGCGAGGTTAAGGGTGTCGCCCTGCAGCTGACCGGCGTTGGTCAGGCGATCGTTTTTCAGCACCAGACTGCCCGCGCTCAGCAGTAAGCCGCCCTGCTGGTTGGTGAGCGCTGTACCGGTGGCCGTGAGCGAATCCGTCCCCTGCAGGGTGCCGCTGTTGGTGATGTCGGGGTTATTGAGTTCGAGTTTGGTCGCCGCAATCAGGCCGCTGTTGAGCAGTTGTGGGGCCGTCAGCGTCAGGGCGTTATCCGCAACCAGACGCCCGTCGGCGCGGTTGTTCACCTGCTGCGCCAGCGTCAGCAGCAGCGACGTGGCGCCGAGAGTGCCGCTGTTATCCAGCGTCTGCCCGGTGAGCGTCAGCGCGCCCGCGCTGCGCATTGCTCCGCTGCTGACGGTGGTCTGCGCGGCCAGCGTCAGCACGTCGTCGCCCTGTACGGTGCCCTGGTTGTGCAGCGTCCCGGCAGTGATATCGACAGTTTTCGCCGCCAGCAGACCGCGGTTAGTAATATTGTCCGCCGTCAGGCTCAGCCCGTTATCCGCCAGCAGTCGCCCGCTGTTGCCCAGACTGGCGTAATCGCTGAACAGATTCACACCGTTGATTTCGCCGCCGTTGACCAGCGTGCCGCCACTCAGGCGCAGGTCACGGTCGGTGGTGATGAGTCCGTTGTTGGTCAGCTCCGGAAGGTCGAGTGCCAGGTCCTGCGCGCTGTAGAGGGTGCCGCCGGCAAGGTTATCCAGCCCGCCGGTCTGCAGGTTCAGCCCCTGCGTGCCCTGTAACAGGCCGCTGTTGATAATGTGCGTGCCGCTGAGGTTCAGCGTATCTGCCACCAGCGTGCCGCTGTTGGTGATGCCGTCCGGCGCGGTCAGGGTGATGGCCCCGGCATTTGACTTCCCGCCGTGGCTGAGTGTTGTTGCGCTGACGCCGAGGGTGCCTTTCGCCGCCTGGGTGCCGTTCAGCGTGGCGTGGCTGCCTGCCGCCAGCGTCATGTTACCGCCACTCTGCAGCTGCGCAGTCTGGCGGGTCTGCAGCTCAGCCGTCCTGATGCTCAGCGCCTGGTCAGCATTCAGCCGCCCGTTCAGGTCAGCCGTGTTCTGCGCCGTCAGCGTCACATCTGCTTTACCGGTGATGGACGAATCCGCGCCGGTGGTCAGCGTCCCGGCGTTCACCGTCAGTGTACCGTCGGAGGCCAGCGTACCGTTGTTCTGCACCACATCACCGGACGCATTCAGGGTCTGCCCCTGCAGGGTGCCACTGTTGCCAAGGCTGCCGGCCGTGACGGTCAGCCGCCCTTTTGCCGCCACCGAGCCGTGGTTATCCAGTTTCCCGGCGGTGATGTTCGTCTGTGCGGCAGAGAGCAATGTGCCGCTGTTCTGCACACTGTCTCCCTGAATGTCCAGCGTCTCACCCTGTAGCGTGCCGCTGTTGGTCAGGGCTGAAGTACTGGCGGTCAGGTGACCTTTAGCCGCAGCGGTTCCCTGGTTGTCCAGTTGTCCGGCGGTAATGCGGGTATCACCGGCTGACATCAGCGTGCCGCTGTTTTGTGCCGTCTGGCTGTTAATTTCCAGCGTCTGCCCCTGCAGGGTGCCGCTGTTTTGCAGGCTGTCGCTGGCGGTGGTCAGTTGCCCTTTTGCCGTGATCGTTCCGCGGTTATCCAGAGTACTGGCCGTTATCCGGCCGTCGCCGCCTGCGGACAATTCGCCCTGCCAGTGGAGGTTTTGCGCTTCCAGAGTGGCATGGCGTGTAGCGCTGGCCTGGCTTGCGGCGTCTGCGCTTATCTGTTTTCCACTCAGGGCGATATCGCTGCCGCCGGAGAGCCGGCTGGCGTTGAGCGTGGTGTTACCGTTGCCGCTGAGCATCAGTCTGCCGTCGGCAGCGAGCGTCGCGTTGTTCAGCGCCACATCCTGTGCGGCCTGCACCGCGATATCACCGCCCGCTTTATGGCTGCCGTTCAGCGTCACGCTGTCGCCTTTCGCCGCCAGCGACCCGGCGGCCACACTGTTGCGCACGGTCATTCTGCCGCGGGCATCCAGCGTGATGTCCCCCTGGCGCGCCGTCAGGTTGCCAAGGTTCACCCCGACGCCGTTTTCCGTGGATACCAGATGGATACGGTTGGCGTACATGCCCCCCAGCGCCCCGGTATCCACCGCCACCACTGGCGCTGCGCCTTCTCCGGCCATCGCCGTCGCCTTGCCACTGGCATCCACCCGGCTGGCCCCGACGGTAATGGTTAAATCTTTTGCATGAATGGCGGCATTCACTTCCGTGGCGCGCGAAATCAGCGACAGCGCATCGCTGCCGCTGGCGTCCAGCCCCTGGCCTTCCACCGTCAGGGTGCCTTTTGTGACTTCCAGCGCGGAAAGATTTCCGGCCGCATCAAACTGCGGTTTACCGGTGGTGAGGGTGACGTTCGGCGTGTTGATAAAGCCGCAGCCGTTACAGGTGATGCCATACGGGTTGGCAACCATCACGTTCGCCGCCCGCCCGGCCACTTCGGTGTAGCCCTGCAGCTGCGAGCGGCTGGCGCCGGTCACTTCGTTGATAATGCCGCGCGCTTCCTGCCCGGCACGCAGGTTGGGGTTGTTCTGGATCAGGCCGCCAAGCTGCGTCTGCGTCAGCTGGCCGGTGGCGTTGTTGAGGATCAGCCCCTCTTTGCCGACGTTGTACTCATTGAACTGATTATGGGAAATCCCCGCGCCGTTGGGGGTGGCGATATTGACCACCGGCACGCCGTTGGCGGCCTGGTCCAGGGTGGTCTGCCCGTTCGGAGTGATGGCGGCGGCAAAGGCCGGGGCCACCGGCTGCCAGACCAGCAGCCCGATGATAAACCAGCTGAGCGCACGTTGAGAGAAACGAACCGGTTTATCAGTATTCATCTTCTTATTCCTTTAAAAAGAGACAGCCACGCGCCAGTTAACGCGAAGATCCTCCAGCCTGAGTCAGGCGGAATACGATATGGCTGGCGTACAGCATCCTTGTCTGCCATGAGGAGATGGCGGGGCGATGCACTGCACAAATAATGGAAACAGCGCCAGACAATGCGCGCTTAACACTCACGAAATAGATCAGTAAACAGAGTCGATATATTTGACTTAAGTACAACAAACTCATTACTTATAAATATGGTCTTACGAAAATAATAAAAAAACAAGCTCCCATAAATGGTATAAATCAGCATAAATAAAATTTCACTTAAATCAAAAAATAACTTAATGCTTTGTTTTATGTATTAAAATAATAAAACAAACAGTAAAGAGACGTTTATATTCTGTACTACATAGAGAATTAACTGACCCGGTGTTATAAGCCAGGATGCATTTTAACAAGGCTGCAGAAGGATATATCCGGTATACGATGAGCGAGTAAGGAATAACGAAGAAGAAAGGCGGCTTTTCCAGGGTATATATCAAGCTTGCCGCCTCAAAGGGTATTTCACGTGCCAATAAACAGGCGCGAAGAGCAAAATCTGAACAAAGCGGAATGAAAGCGCCGCGTTTTTCGCTGCCGTCATGATATCTACGTCAGGCAGGCCACAGTGCCATCGCCATTCGGGCGACGCTGAGCAACGTTTCTCTGCTCGCACCATCCCGAGCCTGAATTGACATGCCCTGCTGGATACTGACGTATAAACGGGTCAGTGCCTCAATGTCTGTTTCGGCAGGCAGATCACCCGCCGCCTGCGCCTGCGTCAACCGCGCTTTCAGCAAATTAATGCCGCTACTGCGTAAGTCACGTACGCGTCGGCCAAGCCTGTCGTTGCCTTCGCTGGCCACAGCCGAGAGCGTTACCATACAGCCGTGCGGCATATCGCAACGGGTCAGAGCATCGGCCGAACGTTCCAGCCACTGCGCCACCGCCCGTTTCGTCGAAGGCTCGCTCTCCATCCCCCCCCAAATCAGCGGCGCTACGCACTTTTCGTAATGCTGCAATACCTCTTCGTAGAGATCTTCTTTGCTGCCGAACGCCGCATACAAGCTGGGTGATTTAATGCCCATTGCTGCGTACAAATCGCTCATGGACGTGGCGGTGTACCCCTTTTGCCAGAACACTTTCATCGCGCTGTTCAGCGCATCGGTACGGTCAAATTCCCGTGGTCTTCCCCGGCTCACATCGCCTCCTCGCATTTTGTGCTGATCGGTATATTAATACTATTGACGGCAGAGGGAAAGCACGCTTATTTTAATTATGTGTCGATCAATACATAATTACGGAGCTACCATGTCATATTCACTAGCAGGTAAACGCGCGCTTGTTACAGGTGCCAGTCGTGGTCTGGGGAAAGCCATTGCGCTGACGCTGGCGCAGGCCGGTGCGGATGTCGCCATTACCTGGGAAAAATCAGCAGATAAGGCGCAGGCAGTGGCCGATGGGATCCGCGCGTTGGGACGTAACGGCGTAGCGATCCAGGCCGACAGCGCCAACCCGCAGGCGACTCAGGCGGCGGTTGCGCAGGCTGTGGAAGCATTAGGCGGGCTGGATATTCTGGTCAATAACGCGGGTATCGCCCGTGGCGGGCTGCTGGAAGAGATGTCGCAAGACGATATCGACGCCATGATTAACGTTAATATTCGCGGTGTGGTCTATGCAACGCAGGCGGCCATTCCCCATCTGCCGCACGGGGGGCGCATCATCAATATCGGCAGTTGTCTTTCCGATCGCGTGCCGTTCGGCCAGATTGCCATTTACTCCATGACCAAATCAGCGCTTAACTCACTCACGCGTGGACTGGCGCGTGACCTCGGCCCGCGCGGCATTACCGTGAACATGGTGAAGCCCGGTTCCACAGACAGTGATATGAACCCGGCAGATGGCGAAGGTGCGGAAGCCCAGCGCCAGTTAATTGCGCTGGGTCATTATGGCGAGGCGCAGGATATTGCGGAAGCGGTGGCCTTCCTGGCAAGCCCGGCGGCGAAGCAGATCACCGGGGCGGACATTGTCGTGGATGGCGGCACCAACGCCTGACGGCATCAGACCGGGCGGCTCAACAGCAGCGTGCGCCGCCTTTACCACCGTAACGTGCATCCTGACGCTCGCGGAAAAATGCCTCATACGTCATAGGCGTCTGCTCCGGGTGCGTCACACGCATATGTTCAACGTAATTGTCATAATCCGGTACGCCGATCATCATCTTTGCCGCCTGGCCTAAGTATTTCCCGGCTTTCGACAGGGTATCGAACATGCTTACCTCCTCACTCCGCCCCCTCCCGCCAGGGAGAGGGGGAACGTCATTTAATGAACGCCTTTCGCCTGGCCGACTCTATGTTCTACCGTTTCCGGCATCGGCTCATAAGGCGTCTCTTTCGCCGTCGGCTGATCCACTTTCAGCGCCGCCAGCGCGGTTTTCAGCGAGTAGAGCGCCAGCACGACCACTACCACCATAAAGAAGATGGTCAGACCGGCATCAAGGCGGTTATTGAACACCAGCTGTGCCAGTTGTGACTGCGTGTACTGCGCCGGGATAGTGCCGCTGTCGATCATCGCCTGGAATTTATTGGCAATCGCAAGGAAACCAACTTTATTGTCCGGGCTGAAGGCTTTTTGCCAGCCAGCGGTCAGCGTACAGACCAGCAACCAGGCGGTCGGCAGCAGCGCGACCCACGCATAACGCTGGCGTTTCATCTTAAACAGCACCACCGCGCAGAGCATCAACGCCATGCCCGCCAGCATCTGGTTAGCAATGCCAAACAGCGGCCACAAGGTGTTGATCCCGCCCAGTGGATCGACCACGCCCTGGTGCAGGAAATAGCCCCACGCCAGCACGCACAGCCCCGTTGCCAGCAAGTTTGCAGGTAGCGATTCTGTGCGTTTCAGGTTAGGCGAAATGACCCCAAGTAGATCCTGCAGCATAAAGCGCGCCGCACGCGTCCCGGCATCGACCGCCGTCAGGATAAACAACGCTTCAAACAGGATCGCAAAGTGATACCAGAACGAGACGCTCATCAACCCGCCAATCGCGCCATGCAGAATATAGGCCATACCAACGGCCAGCGTCGGGGCGCCGCCCGCACGCGAAATGATCGACTGCTCTCCCACTTCGTTGGCGATCTGTTTCAACAGATCCGGCGTAATGGTAAAGCCCCAACTGCTGACCACTTGCGCCGCCGAGGCCACTACATCGGTGGTTCCCGCTGGCGCTAATACCGCCATGGGGCTGTTCATCGCAAAATAGACGCCCGGGTCGATAATGCAGGCCGACACCAGCGCCATGATTGCCACAAAGGACTCCATCAGCATGCCGCCATAGCCAATAAAACAGGCCTGCCCTTCGCTGGCGAGCATCTTCGGCGTGGTGCCGGAGGAGATCAACGCATGGAAGCCAGACACCGCGCCACAGGCAATGGTAATAAACAGGAACGGGAACAAATTACCGGTCCATACCGGCCCGGTACCATCAACAAACTTAGTCAGCGCAGGCATGGTCAGCGTTGGACGCATCAGTAAAATGCCGATTGCCAGGCCAATAATGGTGCCGATTTTCAGGAAGGTAGAGAGATAATCGCGCGGTGCCAGCAGCAGCCACACCGGCAGTACAGAGGCAACAAAGCCGTAACCCACCAGCATCCACGTCAGTTGCACGCCGGTGAAGTCAAAGTAAGGTGCCCACGCCGGGCTTGCCGCCACCCAGCCGCCAGAAATAATGGCGAACACCAGCAGCACCAGGCCAATGACCGACACTTCGCCAATGCGACCGGGGCGTAAGTAACGAATATAGATGCCCATAAAAAGGGCCAGCGGAATGGTAAACGCCACGGTGTAGGTTCCCCACGGGCTGTGGGTCAACGCTTTAACGACAATCATCGCCAGTACCGCCAGGATGATCACCATAATCATAAAAGTGGCCACCAGCGCGATGACCCCCACCGTCGCGCCCATCTCCTCTTTCACCAGTTCACCCAGCGACCGCCCGTCGCGGCGGGTAGAGACGAACAGCACCATAAAGTCCTGCACCGCACCGGCCAGCACCACGCCCGCCAGGATCCAGATCATGCCAGGCAAATACCCCATCTGTGCCGCCAGTACCGGCCCAACTAAGGGGCCTGCGCCGGCAATCGCAGCAAAGTGGTGGCCGAACAGCACTTTCTTGTCGGTCGGCACATAATCGAGGCCATCATTGTGCCGTACCGCCGGCGTCATGCGCGTCGGGTCAACCTGCAGCACGGTTTTGGCGATATACAAGCCATAAAAACGGTAAGCGATAAGGTAAATACAGACAGCCGCCACGACGATCCACAAGGCGTTGATCTGTTCACCACGATTGAGTGCGATATAGCCGAGGGCGAACGCTCCGACGAGGGAGAGCAAACCCCAAAGAAGGTATTTCCCTGAGTTGTTCATAGCGGTTATCCGTTGAGAGACAGAGAGATATTACAATTTGTATCTATATCAACTCGTGGGATTTAACAACTTTGAAACAAGCAAAATCTGCCCTGCAACCAGGCATTTACATGATTGTGTTAACGGGATCGCAAGAATCGTCCTCTCCTGCAGCAGAAGAGAACGCACATCTTTCGTTAGCCCAGCACCGCCGTGCTCAACCGACAGGTACAGCAGCGACGCCCTTGCTCATCAAACACAACGATTTCCCAGCTTTGATTCAGCCGGCCAAGATGCAGCGGCTGGCAAACGCCGCGCACTTTCCCCTGTGATACCGGGCGATGATGGGTGGCGCTTAACTCCGTGCCCACCACGCATTCACCGTCACGGGTCATCAGATAGCCCGCCATCGACCCCAGCGTTTCCGCCAGCGCGGCTGAAGCGCCGCCGTGCAACAAACCAAAGGGTTGGTGCGTGCGCGTATCGACTGGCATCTCCGCTTCCAGCAAGTCATCGCCAAGGCGGGTATAGAGAATGCCGAGGTGCGCGACCAGCGTGTCTGTGCTGGTGGCATTCAGTTCTTCGAGGGTTAAATGGCGTTTCCAGATCATTTATGCCCCCAGCGTGGAACCGCCATCCACCACAATATCTTGCAGGGTGATGTGGCTGGCCAAATCGGAAGCAAGGAACAGGATTGTGTTAGCCACTTCCTGTGGACGGGCGATTTTACCCAGCGGAATGCCGAGCTTAAACTGTTCGCCAAAACCGCGAATACGTTGCTGTTCAGCATCATCGCTAACCCACAAGGTGCGTTGCATGTCGGTATCTGTTGAACCGGGCGAAACAATATTGCAGCGCACATGGCTTGCCGCCAGTTCCAGCCCAACAGTCAGCGCCAGGCTTTTAAGCGCCGCTTTGGAGGCGCCATAGGCACTCATGCCAATGCGTGGCGTATGCGCGGCATCCGAGGCGACCGTGACTATCGCCCCGCTCTGCTGACGCCGGAACTGCGACATGGTCAGGCGAAACAGATTAAACGCCCCGCCCACATTCACCGCAAAGGTCTGCTGCCATGCCTGCGGTGAGAGCGCATCCGTTGCCCCCATATGCAAAATTCCGGCGGCGTTCACCAGCACATCCAGCCGATTATGCTGCGCCAGCAAACGCGCACAGGCGGCTTCCGTCTGTTCCGCACTGGCAATGTCCACCACCTCGCAGGCGAAAGGGTAATCGCGCCCGGCAAACGCCAAATCAAACCCGGTGACCTGCGCGCCAGCCTCAACGAACGCCAGCGCGGTGGCGTAACCAATGCCTTTTCCCGCGCCGGTTACCCACACGGTTTTACCGGTAAAATCCAGCGCAGGCATTATTTCACCTCGCGAGAGAGCAGCGCCCACCAGGCATCCAGGGTCGGGTTCTTCGCCAGCATCACAAAATCGATGTCGCCATGGACTTTGCGCCAGCGCGCCGCGAGCGCCATCATGCGCACGGAATCGAGTCCGTAGTCGATCAGATTTTCATCATCGAGCGGCTCGTCGGTCTCATCAAGCAGCGGCAGGATCAGCGCCCGCAACGCGGCTTTGCTCCCCGGAACAGGCAGCACATCCTGCGTCATCACAACACGCCCTGCGCGACCGGCAACATATTTCAGCGACATTAAATGCTCGTCACGGCTGAAATCCGCCAGCGCATCGGCAACCATAAACGGTTTGATATCGCGCATGAACGCATCCGTGGCGGTCGTCATACAGCCAATGTGCGAATAAACCCCGGTGATAAGAAGCTGGTTACGTCCGGTTTCTTTTAGCATCTGCTCCAGTGGCGAGCGGTGAAATGCGCTGTAACGCCACTTCACCAGTACGGTATCTGCCTCATCCGGTGCCAGTGCCGCCACAATGCGCTGCTGCTCCGGCGAACGAGTCAGGCCCGGCCCCCACATGTCATTCAGTAAGGCGCGATCTTCATCGCTCTGCTCTTTCGGCTGCGCCGTGTAATAGACCGGAATATGGTGTTGTTTGCAGAACTGACGCAGGGCAGCAATATTCGCCACCACCTGTTGCATCATCGGGCAGTTTTCACCCCAGAACTGAATAAAGTACTCCTGCATATCGTGGATCAGCAGCGCGGCACGCGCTGGCTCAAAGGCCCAGCTGACTTTGTTTTCCGGGATATCGGCCGCCGTTGGCAGTGCGTAGCCCTGTAATTTTGGAATAGCCATTCTCTCTCCTTTACGCCGGGGCGCGCTGCGCCAGCCACTGACGTAACTGTTTTTTATCGACCTTACCCACCGGCGTCAGCGGCAGTGCATCCACGCACTCCACGCGATCCGGCAGTTTGAACTCTGCAACCCCCTGCTCGCGCAGGAACCGACGGATCGCCACCGCGCGTAACGGCGCTTTCACCACCAGGTAAGCGCAGCTCTTTTCGCCAAGCAGGCTGTCTTCCATGCTGACCAGGGCGGCGTGGATCACCGCTTCATGACGCAGCAACAGGTTTTCGATCTCCTCGGCGGCAATCTTCTCGCCCCCGCGGTTGATCTGATCTTTTTCACGCCCTTGCACGGTGATATAGCCTTCGTCATCGATGGCAATCAGATCGCCGGAGCAGTAAAAACCGTTTTCATCAAACGCGCTGGCGTTGTGTTCCGGGCTGTTGAAATAACCACGGAAGGTGTAAGGGCCGCGCGTCATCAGGCGGCCCACCTCACCACGCGGCAGCGGATTGCCGTTTTCATCCGCCACCCAGACTTCATCGTCCGGGCACATCGGGCGTCCCTGAGTCGCAATAATGCGCTCCAGCGGATCGTCCAGTCGGGTGTAGTTCACTAGCCCTTCCGCCATACCGAACACCTGTTGCAACTGGCAGCCGATTTCTGCCGGAATACGCGCAGCAAGGGTGGTCGACAACCGCGCGCCGCCCACCTGCAATAAACGTAACGATGCCAGTTGCGTGTTGCTCCCCCACTCCTGGATCGCCTGTAACCACAGGCTGACAGCAGGTGGCACCAGCGCTGTGACGGTGATGTGATGTTTTTCAATCAGCGGGAAACAGAGTGTGGCGCTCGGATCGGCGGCCAGTACCACGCAGCCTTGCGCAAGGAACACGCCCAGCGCGCCCGGTGAGCTCATCGGGTAGTTATGGGCTGCCGGCAGCGCGCACAGGTAGCGGGTTTGCGCCGTAAAACCACACACTTCGTTACTGCGCGCAATGCTGTAGTAGTAGTCATTATGGGTGCGTGGGATCAGTTTCGGCGTGCCGGTGCTGCCGCCGGAAAGCTGAAAGAACGCCACTTCATCGGCAGGTGTCGGCGTGGCAATAAAATTATCCGCCGGGCGAGCGATCGCCGCATTCAGCGCATGTTCGCCGTTGTCACCCCGCAGCAGCACCACACGTACCGCATTGTGCTGCGCCACAAAATCGGTTGTAAAATCATCGTTCGCGAACAGCGCATGCTCACGATCGGCAATCAGTAAGGCCGGTTTGAGCTGCGTGGCGTACGCATTCAGTTCACTGCGTTGATGGCTGAACAGCGCATTGACGGGCGCAACGCCTATTTTCAGCAGCGCAAAAAAGGTGATATAGAACTCGGCCACATTGCCGAGCTGCACCAGTGCGGTTTCCCCACGCTTCAGGCCCAGAGCCTGCAGGGAGCAGGCCAGATTGTCGGAGAGCTGATGTAACTGGCGATAACTGTACTCGCGCTCGCCGTCAATCACTGCAGTGACTTCGCTGTGCGCATGGCGAGTGAGAATGTCGGTTAACGGCACATCCTGCCAGTAACCTTTTTCACGGTAGCGGCGAGCGAACGCCTCCGGCCAGCGATTAAAGGGAAGGGTCATTATCTGCTCCTTACTGCAAACCAAACGCGTTTAACATGGTGGTCAGTTTGACGCCGGTTTCACGCCACTCCGATAACGGCGAAGAGGCAGGAACAATCCCGGCACCGGCAAACAGCCGGACATTTTTGTCATGAACACGGGCGCAGCGGATGGTCACCACCCACTCGCCGTTACCTTCGGCATCACACCAGCCGACAATCCCGCCAAACAGTTCCCGATCGAAAGGCTCCAGTTCAGCAATCAGTTTTTTCGCTACCTGGTGCGGAAAACCGCTCAGCGCAGGCGTCGGGTGCAGTAAACAAGCCAGCGTCAAGGCGTTTTCGCCCTCCAGCGCCTCGCCTTCTATCGGCGTTGCCAGGTGCCATAGCGTCGGCGTGGTCACTAACTGCGGCGAGTCCGGCAGGGTCAGCGACTGGCTGCGGGGCGTCAGCACCGCTTTCATCGCCTGCGTCACCAGATCGTGCTCGTGTCGATCTTTTTCCGAGGCGAGCAATTTATTCCCCGCTTCACGATCGAGCATGTCATCTGGCTGGCGACGTGCAGAGCCCGCGAGCGGCAGGGAGCTAAAGTGGCGATCTTCTTTACGCAGCAGCAACTCCGGGCTGGCACCCAGCAACGCGCCACCTTCAGGCAGCGGCACATGGAAGTTGAAACTGGCCGGGTTTTGCGCGATCAATCGCTCCAGCAAGACGCCGCTGTCGATATGCGCATCGGTGGTAATGTCGATCAGCCGGGAAAGCACCACTTTATCCACCTCGGGGGTGGCGGTTTTGGCCGCGCCGCGCGCCACCATCTCCATAAAAACATCCTGATCCGGGAGGTAAGTCTGTGCCTTCACGTTCGGCATCTCGCCTGCGTTGAAGTAGCGGGCAGAGCGCTGTTTCGCCGGGCGGGAAAATGCCTGCCAGGTGATCGGAATAAACAACGCAGAAGGTTGGGTGGTATCAAACGGGATCGCCCCCACCATCACCGGGCTGGCAATACCTTCAGCTTTGGCTTCGGCAAATGCCTGTGCCAGTTTTTTCTGGAAGCGACTGTCCTGGGCATCGCCGCCTGCGGCGGGCTCAGAGAAACGACGAAAACAGCCGGACGTGGTGAAACTACGGTACGGCGACATAAAGAAAAACTGATCCGCGGCCAGCGTCTGCACAGAGAGCTGGATCTCCTCAGCCAGGGACGTATCCATATCATCCTCCAACAACGATAAATGAACTAAGAATGATTATCATTTGTATTATTGCGCAGTAAGATAAAAAGTTATGCACGGCTCTGTCAACAGCAGAATATCTCTCTGAGTGACTGCCCCTTGCATCCTCCCCGCTCAACATTGAAAATGAGAAGCATTAACCTCAACAAAAACAGGATGCGTCTCGTGAAATTTCCCTTTTTGTGCCGTAAGCCCTTAACGTTTTTGGGCATTTTTCTTTTAGGACTATCCTCAGCAATGGCCGCTGACTGGCCCCGCCAGGTAAGCGACAGCCACGGCACACAGCAGATCGCGAGCAAACCGCTGCGCATTGTTTCCACCAGCGTTACCCTCACTGGCTCGCTGTTGGCGATAGATGCCCCGGTCATTGCCAGCGGTGCAACCACGCCCAATAACCGCTTTGCCGATAATCAGGGCTTCTTGCGCCAGTGGGGCGACGTGGCTAAACAGCGCCATGTTGCACGCCTGTATATCGGTGAACCGAATGCCGAAGCCGTCGCGGCGCAAATGCCCGACCTGATCCTGATTAGCGCGACCGGCGGCGATTCTGCACTGGCCCTCTACGATCAGCTCTCCACCATTGCGCCGACGCTGGTCATCAATTACGACGACAAGAGCTGGCAAGATTTGCTGACCCAGCTTGGCCTTATCACCGGCCAGGAAAAACAGGCCGCAGCGCGGATTGCACAATTCAATCACCAACTGGCCGATGTCAAAGCGCGCATTAAATTGCCACCGCAACCGGTAAGCGCGCTGGTTTATACACCAGCAGCGCACGGTGCCAACGTATGGACTGCAGAATCGGCGCAGGGCAAGTTGATGCAACAACTTGGCTTTGCGCTTGCCGGGTTGCCTGCCGGGCTGCAAACCAGCCAGAGTCAGGGCAAACGCCACGATATTGTGCAACTGGGCGGTGAAAACCTGGCGGCCGGGTTGAATGGCCAGTCACTGTTCCTGTTTGCCAGCGACCAGCAGGATGCCGATGCGCTGCTTGCCAACCCTTTACTGGCGCATTTATCCGCCGTACAGAACAAGCGCGTTTACGCCCTGGGCGCAGAAACTTTCCGCCTCGACTACTACAGCGCGACCCGCGTGTTACAGCGTCTCTCTGCGCTGTTTGATTAACTATGCTGCGGGCTGCGTCTGGCGAAAACGGCGCAGCTCGCTGAGCATTACCAAAAGCCCAAGCCCTACCACAGCCAGCACCATCCCGCTGATACTGGCGGAAGCCACTGGCGTCATCATCGATCCCATGGCCCCGAGCAGCGCCGCACCGATCGCGTCGCCAGTGACATTTTGCGCAGTCCACAAGCCATTGATGCGCCCGAGCATCGCCTCCGGGGTCTGGGTTTGTAACAGCGTGTATTGCAGAAGCGAACTCACCGCCGTCAGCCAGCCGCACAGCGCGAGGAATAGCACGCCCAGCGCCCAGTTCGGCATTTGACTGAATAAGCCAATGGCGATAAATGCCCCGACGGTCGTCGTCAGCATAATCACTCCGGGCCGCTCGCTGTGCGCCAGCTTACCGCTGGTCAGCGCGCCGATTGCCGCCCCTAATGGCAGCGCGGCATACAGCAGGCCAATTTCCGCTGCCGACATATGCCAGTTAATGGCCAGCGCCGGATAGAGCACCCTGACCGCACTGGCCATCGTCAACAGGCCGCCAATCAGCGCAATGCCGCCAATCAGTGGGTTACGCAGTAAGAATTGCAGCGCCGTCAGCAGCGATTTCAGCGGGTGCTCGCGCGGTTGCGGCGGCGGAGGCAGTGCGGGTAAGCTCAACAGCGGCAACAAGGTAATAAACGTTCCCACCGCCGCCAGACCGTAGTTCCATACCACGCCGCCAGAGGCCAGCAACAGTCCGCCGCACATGGGTGAAATCACCGATCCCAGCCGCACAGTCAACATTGTGATGGCCCCGGCCTGCATCAGATTTTCGCGGCCCACCAGCGCTGGCGTGGCCGCCAGCAAGGCTGTTACGCCAAGGGCGCCAAAAAAACCATCCCACAGGCCAAGAAGATAAATTGCAGCCAGCGAAGGTTCGGGCAGCAGCGCGTTCAGGCACAGGCCAATAAAACCCACGCCGCACGTAGAGCGTGCAAGTAAAATCAGCTTCTTACGTTCATACCGATCCGCCAGTACGCCGCCCAACATCAGGCCAATAAACATCGCCCCGCCGGTCAGCGTTACCGCCAGACCGACCTGCCAGCTTGAGTGGGTCATGGCCTGGATTTGCACCGGTACTGCCACGCCCAATAATCCCAGCGATAAAATCGAGATGAAACGCGCCAAAAACACCGCGCGGAATGCCGGATGCGTACGCAGCAGGCTGAGATTGAGTAACCAGGATTGTTGCTTCATTACAACGCCTTAAATACACACTTTTTATGTCCATTCGCAGGCTATGCATGGTAACATATCAAAACAAGATCGATAACGATAATTACTATCATTATCAAGTTTGGGACGTTTTATGTCGTTTTCTTCTTTCCCGGCGCGCCCCTTCACCCTCGCCGGGTTATTGATACTGCTTTTTGCCGCCGCTGCACTCAGCCTGTTCGTTGGCGCAAAACCCATGCCCGCCGCCGTGGTGATAGACGCCCTTACCGGCGTTTGCCAGAGCGCGGATTGCACCATTATTCAGGATGCCCGACTGCCGCGAACCCTGGCGGGGTTACTGGCTGGCAGCGCGCTGGGTCTTGCCGGCGCGCTCATGCAAACGCTGACCCGCAACCCGCTGGCCGACCCCGGGCTGCTGGGCGTTAATGCTGGCGCCAGTTTCGCGATTGTGCTCGGCGCGGCACTTCTCGGCGCGACCACCGCCACAGACCAGTTGCTGCTGGCCTTTTGCGGTGCGCTGGCGGCATCGTTACTGGTGGCCTTCACGGGCAGCCAGGGCGGCGGGCAACTCAGCCCGGTGCGCCTGACGCTGGCGGGCGTTGCGCTCGGCGCAGTGCTGGAAGGGCTCTCCAGCGGCATCTCGCTTCTTAATGCCGATGTCTACGATCAACTGCGTTTCTGGCAGGCAGGATCGCTGGATATTCGCACCCTGCAAACCCTGAAAATCGTGACGTTGCCGGTATTGCTGGCGGCAGCAACCGCACTGGCACTCTGCCGCTCACTGAACAGCCTGAGCCTCGGCAGCGATACCGCCACTGCGCTGGGCAGTAAAGTCGCGCGCACCCAGCTTCTCGGTCTGCTCACGATTACCGTCCTCTGCGGCAGCGCGACCGCGGTTGTAGGGCCGATTGCGTTTATCGGGCTGATGATGCCGCATATGGCGCGCTGGCTGGTGGGCGGCGATCACCGCTGGTCATTGCCGGTAACGCTGATTGCCACCCCTGCACTTTTGTTGTTCGCAGACATTGTGGGGCGCCTGATTGTGCCCGGTGAGCTGCGCGTTTCCGTGGTCAGCGCATTCATCGGCGCGCCGGTGTTAATTGTGCTGGTGCGCCGTGCACGTGGAGGCCGCTTATGACCTCTCCGTCTCCGCGTCTGTTGTTAAGCTGCCTGCTGTTGCTGGTCGCCGCGCTGCTATTGACCGTCTGGGGGTTGCGCAGCGGCGCTGTCACTCTCGGGTTCTCTCAGGTCATTGACGCGCTCACCGGCGATGCACCGCGCGCCATGCGGCTGGTGGTGATGGAATGGCGCTTACCGCGTGTGTTGATGGCGTTGCTGATTGGCGCTGCACTGGGCGTCAGCGGTGCCATTTTTCAGTCACTGCTGCGTAACCCATTAGGGAGCCCGGATGTCATGGGTTTTAACGTGGGTGCCTGGAGCGGCGTGCTGGTGGCGATGGTGCTATTTGGCCAGCATATGACCGCCATTGCTCTTGCCGCCATGATCGGCGGTCTTGCCACCTCGCTGATTGTCTGGCTTCTTGCGTGGCGTAACGGTATCGAAACCTTCCGACTGATCATCGTTGGCATTGGCGTGCGCGCCATGCTAATGGCATTTAATACCTGGCTGTTGCTGCATGCGTCTCTGGACACAGCCGTCAGCGCCGGGTTGTGGAACGCAGGTTCGCTGAACGGCCTGACCTGGGCAAAAACCCTGCCTTCTGCGCCCATCATGCTGCTGATGTTTGTGTTTGCCGCCCTGCTCGCTCGCCGTATGCGCCTGCTGGAAATGGGCGATGACACTGCTTGTGCACTGGGCGTGAGCGTTGAACGTTCACGGCTGATGCTGATGCTGGTGGCGGTGGCGCTGACGGCAGCCGCGACCGCGCTGGCCGGGCCGATTTCATTTATCGCGCTGGTTGCGCCGCATATTGCCCGGCGCATCAGCGCCACCGCACGCTGGGGGCTGACTCAGTCAGCACTTTGTGGCGCGGTGATCCTGTTGCTGGCAGACAGCATTGCCCAGCAAGCCTTTACGCCGTACCAGTTACCCGTGGGCGTGGTGACCGTCAGCCTTGGCGGCATTTACCTTATCGCCTTGTTAATTCAGGAGTCCCGCAAAAAATGACCGATACAGCAGCCCGTTTGCGCGGCGAAGCGTTAACCCTGGGTTATGGCAAAAAAATTATCGCCGAGCAACTTAGCGTTGCCATTCCCGATGGCCAGTTCACGGCGATTATCGGTCCTAACGGCTGCGGGAAATCAACCCTCCTGCGCACCTTAAGTCGGCTGATGACCCCGGCCCAGGGGCATGTCTGGCTTGATGGCGAACAGATCCAGCGGTTTGCCAGTAAAGAGGTAGCGCGACGTATTGGACTGCTGGCGCAAAACGCCACGACGCCGGGCGACATCACCGTGCAGGAGCTGGTGTCACGCGGGCGCTACCCGCACCAGCCGATGTTTACCCGCTGGCGCAAGGAAGATGAAGCAGCAGTCAGCCGGGCGATGAAAGCCACCGGTGTGGATTCGCTGGCACACCAGAGTGTCGACACGCTCTCCGGCGGGCAGCGTCAGCGCGCATGGATTGCGATGGTACTGGCTCAGGAGACCGCTATTATGCTGCTTGATGAGCCCACCACCTGGCTGGATATCAGTTACCAGATAGACCTGCTGGAACTGTTAAGCGAGCTGAATCGCGAGCAAGGCTATACGCTGGCGGCGGTGCTGCACGACCTGAACCAGGCGTGCCGTTACGCCACCCATCTGATTGCACTGCGAGACGGCAGAATAGTGGCGCAAGGCGCGCCGAAAGAGATTGTTACCGCCGAACTGATCGAGGCTGTGTACGGCTTGCGCTGCATGATCATTGACGATCCGGTGGCGCATACGCCGCTGGTTGTACCGCTGGGCCGCCATTGTTAAAAAGCCCGGCTGGCGTTTCGCCGCCGGGCCTGCTGAAGGGACTTTACTCTCCCAGCACCTCTCGCAATACCGGGCCAATGCGCTCAAACGCCCTGGGCGAGATAATATCGACATGGGCGCAATCCTGGCGATACACCTCCAGTTCACCAATCCACGGTGCCCAGCAGGTTTGCGGATCGGTTCCCTGCGGGAGGGTGCGTTCGGCGACAAACAGTGTCGCCTTACCATCAAACGGCAGACTGTGTGCGGTGGTCAGCAGACGCACGGCATCCGCATAGTTGCCTTCAATATGTCGGAACAACTCGCCGGACGCCTGCCCCTGCTGCGCCGCCAGAAAAGCCTGACGTTCACGCTCGATTTCCTCCAGCACCGCCGGATCCAGCCCATTGGCCTCTTTTTCCGCCCAGTTCTGCGTTTCCGGCGGCCAGGTGTCCAACAGCCCCAGGAAAGCCACCTCTTCACCACGTTCACGCAAGCGCGCAGCAATGCCCTGCGCCAGCGTACCGCCGAGCGAATAGCCAAACAGGTAATACGGCCCGTGGGGCTGTTGCGCCAGTAGCGTCGCAAGATGCTGTTCGCAGGCCTCGTCTAACGTGGCGGCCTGCTGTAATGGCCCGGCGGGTCGCGGCGACTGAATGCCGGTAATCGACCAGCGTGGCGACAGATAGCGGGACAGCACACTGAACTGCCAGGCAAAGCCGGATGCCGGATGGAAGCAAAACAGCGTCGGCCCCTGACTTTCGCGCAGCGGCAGCAACGTTTCCATCCCCAGCCGCTGTGCCTGTTCTGCAGACAATGCGTGTTCGAGCAGTGCGGCCAGTTTTTCCACCGTCGACGCCACCATAATCTGCCCCGGTGTAACCTGCCGTTCGCATTCGCGACTGAGCTGTGCCGCCAGGCGCATCGCCAGCAAGGAGTGACCGCCCAGCGCGAAAAAGTCTGCTTCGGCGTCGTTCACCTCACAGCCCAGCAGCCCGGCAAACGCCTGCGCTACCCGTGTTTCGTTCCCTTCACGCGGCGCGCGGCCTTTGCTTTTCGCACTCAGCGTGGGCAACGGCAGCGCTTTGCGATCCAGCTTGCCGTTAGCGCTGAGCGGCAACGCGCTCAGTTGCAGCACCTGTACCGGTACCATGTGCGGCGGCAGCTGATCGCGCAGCTGCGCCTGCAGTGCCGCGGTATCCAGCGGCAGGCCAGAAAGAGAAACCACATAACCTACCACCTGGCGGGCATCGCCGCCGCTGGCTGCCGCCTGGTTAAAGACGCAGGCATGCGCCACAGCCTGAGCCACATCCGGCAGTGTGAGCATCGCGCGGTCAATCTCACCGAGTTCAATGCGCTGACCACGAATTTTCAGCTGATCATCGCTGCGCCCCAGGTACTCGACGGCACCGTTTTCTAACCAGCGCGCCACATCGCCCGTGCGGTACATGCGTTCCCCGGCCGCAAACGGATCGGCAATAAAGCGGCTGGCTGTCAGATCCGGGCGCCCCAGGTAACCCTGCGCCAGCTGAATGCCTGTCAGATAAAGCTCACCCGCCACGCCGGGCGGCACCTCGCGCATCATCGCATCAAGAATGCGTAACCCGGTATTCCACACCGGGAAGCCAATCGGCACGCTGTTGCCCTGCACGCCCGCCAGGGCTTCGCCATGCGCCGGATACCAGCTCACGTCGACAGCGGCTTCCGTCGGGCCATATAAGTTGTGTAGGGGCACGCCGGTCAGGTGTTGCCACTCACGGCACAGATCGGCAGGCAGCGCCTCGCCGCTGCAGAACACCTGCTTTAACGTCCGGCAACATTGCGACGCGCTTTCTGCCGTCAGTGAAGCGACAAACGCCGCCAGCATTGACGGAACAAAATGGGTGGTGGTCACGCCAAAGTGCGCAAAAAAGGCTTGTAACGCCAACGGATCGCGGTGCGCGTCCGGCTCTGCCATCACCAGCTGACTACCGGCAATAAACGGCCACCAGAACTCCCACACCGAGACGTCAAAACTACATGGCGTTTTTTGCGCCACCACATCGGTGTCCGTCAGGGGGTAGTGGTTTTGCATCCATAACAAACGGTTGACGATGGCAGTCTGCCCCACCATCACCCCTTTTGGTCGCCCGGTAGAGCCAGAGGTGAAAATGATATAGGCGGTCTGTTCGGGACGCGCCAGCCGGAGCGGTTCGCTACCTTTGGCTTCCAGGGGCGCTTCATAGCAGAAGTGCGCCAGCCCCGGAATGTCGCTAAAGCGCGTGGCCTGGTCTTCGGAAGTAATGAGCAGGCGCGGTTTCGCATCTTCCAGCATCATGCGCAGGCGCTCATCCGGGTAACCGGTATCCAGCGGCAACCAGGCTGCCCCGGCTTCAACAATGCCGTGCAGCGCCAGCGACAGGAACACCGATCGCGGCAGGGCAACCGCCACGCTATCGCCAGGCTGGACGCCAAGTTGACGTAAACGGTGTGCCAGCGCGACCACTTGCTCACGCAGCTCACGGTAATTAAATTGCCAGCGGGCATCCGCCAGCGCAGGGGCGTCTGGCGTTTTCGCCGCCTGGGCGGCGACCAGTTCGCTCAGGGTAGTGGCAGGCAATGCGATACCGGTGTCATTAATCCGCGCCAGTTGCTGTGACTCATGCGCGGCCAGTAGCTCCGCATCGCCGCAGCGCAACGCCGGATTATCGGCGAACTGGTTAAGCAATGCGGGTAAACGGGCGATATGGGTATGCAGCGTGGTCTCGTCGTAGCGCTGGCGATTAGCCAGCACTTCCAGCGTCAGGCCGCCTTCTTCTTCCGGGATTAACGCTATCTCGAGGTCGTTCACGGGCCCGGTCGCCAGGGTATGCGTCACGCCCTGAATGCCGTCGACATCCAGCAGGTAGTCGAACATTTTCACGTTGAAGACCGGGCCAAACAACGGCTCGTCACCTGCGGCACGCCCGGCGTCGCGCACAATCTGTTCCGCGTCATAACGCTGATGGCGGCGCATGGCTTTGAGTGATGCGGCAAGTTGCGTTGCCAGTTCGGGTAAGGTGTGCGCGCCATCAAGATGAACACTTAGCGGCAGGACGTTGAGTACCGGGCCGGTGGCGGTAAGCGCAGCCGACCCCATCCGACGCATAAAAATAAACCCGGCGGCATAATCGGTGCGCCCACACAGACGCCCCAGCCATAACGCCACCAGCGCCAGCGCCAGGTCGGCGGGTTGCTGTTGTGGCGCGGCCTGCGTTAAACGGCGAAACGCCTGATCATCGAGGCGCATTTTCAGGCGCAGAATATCGGTGGTGGCGGCGCGCCCCGGCAACGGTGCCGGAGAAAGAGAAACCGGCGGCGGAAGCTCGCGGCGTTGTTTCGCCCAGAAAGCCGCATCGCGCTGCCAGCCGTCGCTCTGGCGGTAGCGTTGATGCTCTACCACCACTTCAGCGAACGGCGTAAAGGGTGACGGCGGCGTCGGTTCACCGCGTCGCCAGGCGGTGTAAATGGCGGCGATTTGTCGGGTAATAGCGGGGAAACTGAAACCATCAACCACTAAATGATGATAACGCTGATACCAGTACCAGCTGCGATCGCCGGTGCGCAGTAACTGGTGGCATACTAGCGGCTTACCGCTCTCTATTCGCAAATTTTGCCCGAGATCGGCCTGCATGGCGCGCAGTGCTGCGGTGTGCGGATCGCTGGCCTGACGAAGATCGACAATTGACGGCATGGCGAACTGTTGCGATGCATCGACCCATTGCCATACTTCACCATTGTCCTCAACAAAACGGGTTCGCAGGGTGTCGGCTTGTTCCATACCGCTAACAATCGCTTGCGCCAGCAGCCCGGCGTCGATATCACCCTGTAACTCAACGTAGTGCGCCACGCTCCAGGCATTCGGCAGGGAAGAGAGTTGCTCCGCCATCCAGATCCCTGGCTGAGCGGCAACCAACGGTAAACGTGTTTTCATTGGCCACTCCCTGCTTGTACGTAGTGCGCTGGCGTTAAGGTTTGCCAGTGTGCATCCAGCCAGGCGTTGCATTCCGCCTGGGGTTGCGGCTCGCAGACGACATGCCAGCCTTTCGGTAACGTGCACTGCGCAGGCCACAGGCTGAACTGCTGCTGCCTGTTTTGCAGAATGTAAAACCGCCCTTGCGGATTATCGAAGGGGTTAGTGAATTCCATAGCAAACTCCTGTCGTGGAAAGGCGCTTCAGCGAGGGCGGATCAGTGGCTGCCAGAGCGTAATAAGCCCGGCAGTCAGCCCACCCCGCCAGCAAAGCGCATCATGCCCGCCGTCAACCTGACGCCAGAAAACCGACTGCTGTGTGCGTTGTAACAGGGAAAAAAGAGCCTGATTGGCCCGGTAAATGACAGGCTCGCGAACTCCGGCCTCCAGCACAATGCGCAGGCCGTGTGGCGTTAACTCGCCTTTTTCTAATTGTTCAATAAGAATGCCGTTCCGCTCGCCGCCCCGGTGGGGCCACCAGTACGATCCGGACTGGCTGAGCACGCAGCCAAAACGCTGTGGCCAGTGCAGGCCCGCATACAGCGCCGAAAGGCCGCCAAAACTTTGCCCGGCGACCACGGTGCGTTCCGGGCGATCGCTAAACGGCACGATCGCCTTCACCTGCGGCAGCAACTCGTCCTGAACCGCTTGCCAGAAGTTGGCATTACAGGGCAATTCCTGGCTGCGATGCGCGTTATCGATCACGTCGATTAACACATATACCGCCGCTGGCAGTTGGCCTTCGCGGGTGAGCGCCGCCAGCGCGGGCCACACCGGCATGCTCTTCGCCCAGAACTGCCCGTCGAGCAGGATCGCCAGCGGACGTTCGGCCGCCTCAGCATTGCCAGTGGTGTTGACCCAAACCTGCCGGGTGTTATTCAGCCGCGTGCTGTGCCATTGCAGGCGATGCGGCTCATTGAAAGGGGTGTCGGAAGCGTGCCAGCCGGGTTGTTGCGGCGCGTCGGGCATTTCCAGCGCAGATACCGGGTGACCACGGCCGCCGCGCCAGCTTTGTGGATTCAGGGGATCGGCAATTGCCTGCGGCAACAGTTTGCGCCAGCCTTCACGCAGCGCGTGGCGATCCAGCGGCGTGGTGGTAAAGAGTTCTGCCGGGAAATCGTCCTCATGCACTGAAGGGATCAGGCAATAACTGCCGCGCCAGCGGGCGTCAAGCAGCGTGCTCCAGTGCCAGACATCCGTTCCGGCAATGCGCGTGAGCGACTGCGGCAGCGAAGTCTGATGGTGGTCAGTAACCCCGGTAATGTAGATCCATACCCGGCGCACCTTTGAGGTTGCTTCGCTGCCGGCGGGGTCCCGCCACCAGAACGTCACACGGTACTGCCCTTGTGCTTCTTTAACCCATTCCGGTCCCTGTCTGGAGTCCCACCAGGCATCACTTCCCGTTGCTGACGTCACGGCTTTAACCTCGAATTTGCTGTGGAAATTTTTGCTTGCAGATCAAAAAATATCGATAATATTATTGATAACTATTTTCATTTGCAATAGCGTATTGGCGCGCTGTGGGAAGCGCGTCTTTCATACGTTTAATGGCCGCCGTGGGCGAACTTTCTCAGGACTGAGGCCCTCGCCGCGTGTCGGTTTCATCATGCCGCCTCCTCCCCCTGGGGAAAGGACGCACCAGGAGAGCGGCGACGAAAAGCAGGTAATACAATGAACAACAAGATGAAGTCCCTGGCCTTACTGGTCAATCTGGGGATCTACGGTGCTGCGTTGCCCGCAATGGCGGCGGACAAGACCAGCACCACCACCGATAACGATGACACTATCGTCGTCACTGCGGCACAGCAAAACCTCCAGGCTCCGGGCGTGTCCACGATTACCGCCGACGAGATCCGTAAAAATCCTCCCGCCCGCGATGTGTCCGAAATCATTCGCACCATGCCAGGCGTCAACTTAACCGGTAACGCCACCAGCGGCCAGCGCGGTAACAACCGCCAGATTGATATTCGCGGAATGGGGCCGGAAAACACGCTCATCCTGATTGACGGTAAGCCGGTCACCAGCCGTAACTCGGTGCGTCTTGGCTGGCGCGGCGAGCGCGACAGCCGCGGCGATACCAACTGGGTGCCGCCAGAGATGATCGAGCGCATCGAAGTGATCCGTGGCCCGGCAGCAGTACGTTACGGTAATGGCGCAGCCGGTGGCGTGGTGAACATTATCACCAAGAAAAACAGCGCACAGGAGTGGCATGGTTCATGGAACAGCTACTTTAATGCTCCGGAACATAAAGACGAAGGCGCGACCAAACGTACCGACTTTAGCCTGAGCGGCCCGCTGGGCGGCGACGTCAGTTTCCGCCTGTATGGCAACCTGGCAAAAACCCAGGCTGACGCTTGGGACATTAACCAGAATCACCAGTCTGAACGTACCGGCATTTATGCCAATACCATGGCGGCAGGGCGTGAAGGCTCGATCAACAAAGATATCAACGGCGTGGTGCGCTGGGACTTTGCACCGCTGCAGTCGCTGGAGTTCCAGGCAGGCTACAGCCGCCAGGGCAATCTTTACGCTGGCGACACGCAAAACACCAACAATGACAGCAGCACAAACAACTATGTGAAAGAGAACTACGGCAAAGAGACTAACCGTCTTTACCGCCAGAATTACTCGGTCACCTGGAACGGCGGCTGGGATAACGGTGTGACCACGACCAACTGGGTGCAGTATGAACGTACCCGTAACTCACGCCTGGGCGAAGGGCTGGCGGGCGGAACGGAAGGCCTGTTTAATAGCAATCAGTTCACCGATATCGATCTTTCCGACATTACGCTGCACAACGAGCTGAACCTGCCGCTGGATCTGCTGGTTAACCAGACCCTGACGCTGGGCACCGAGTGGAACCAGCAGCGCATGAAAGACATGGCCTCGAACACCCAGACGTTACAGGGCGGGCCGATTAACGGCCTGAGCAGTGTTGATCGTAGCCCCTACTCCAATGCGGATATCTATTCCGTGTTTGCAGAAGACAACATGGAGCTGACTGACAGCACCATGCTGACCCCGGCCCTGCGTTTTGACCATCACACCATTGTTGGCAATAACTGGAGCCCGTCGCTAAACCTTTCGCAGGGTCTTGGCGATGACGTGACCCTGAAAATGGGTATTGGCCGCGCGTACAAAGCGCCAAGCCTTTATCAGACCAACCCGAACTACATTCTCTACAGTAAAGGCCAGGGGTGTTACGCCAGCGGCAGCGGTGTAGGTTGCTATATGATGGGCAACGACGACCTGAAAGCAGAAACCAGCATCAACAAAGAGATTGGTCTGGAGTATAAACATGAAGGCTGGCTGGCCGGGGTGACCTGGTTCCGAAATGATTACCGTAACAAGATCGAAGCGGGTTATTCGCCGCTGAGCCAGACTGCTGTCGGCAAAACCAAAACCGACCTCTACCAGTGGGAGAACGTGCCGAAAGCCGTGGTGGAAGGCCTGGAAGGGACGTTCAATGTCCCGGTGACCGATACGGTGGCCTGGAGCAACAACTTCACCTACATGTTGCAAAGCAAAAACAAAGAGACCGGCGAACGTTTGTCGATCATCCCGGAATACACGCTGAACTCGACGCTCAGCTGGCAGGTCGTGCCGGACGTTTCGGTTCAGTCAACGTTCACCTGGTACGGCAAACAGGCGCCGAAAAAGTATGACTATCAGGGCAAACGTGTGACGGGTTCCGCCACCAACGAAGTCAGCCCTTACAGTATCATTGGCCTGAGTGCGACCTGGGATGTGACCAAAAACGTCAGCCTGACGGGCGGTGTTGACAACCTGTTGGATAAACGTCACTGGCGTGCAGGTAATGCACAGGCCACGGGCGGCTCCACCGGGTACATGTATGGCGCAGGCGCGGAAACGTATAACGAATCCGGCCGCACCTGGTATATGAGCGTTAACACGCACTTCTAAGCCGTACCTCCCCTCCCCTCAGCAGGAAGCCCCCTCTTCCTGCGGGGGGGAGGGACAGGCGAGCGAGGCGATCATGCACACCCTCCACAGCCCCTTTTCTCTCGCCGGTTACACATTGCACCGCATTGATTTTGATCCCACGACGTTTACCGCAGCCGATCTGCTCTGGCTACCGCATCACGCCGGGCTGATGCACTGCGGGCGCAAACGCCAGGCGGAACATCTTGCCGGGCGTGTTGCCGCCGCGCATGCATTGCGTGACGTGGGCATTATCGCGGTGCCTGCGCCTGGTGCGCAGCGCCAGCCCTGTTGGCCGCAAGGGTTGTACGGCAGCATCAGCCACCGGGATAACCGGGCGATTGCTGTGGTGGCGCAACACCCTGTTGGAGTGGACATTGAAGCGCTGTTCAGCCGCGGGTTATGCGCCGAACTGGCAGAGCACATTGTCAACGCTGACGAACAGCAAGTACTCGCACGCAGCGGTCTGCCGTTTCCGCTGGCACTGACGCTGGCGTTTAGTGCCAAAGAGAGTCTGTATAAAGCTTTTTCGCACCAGTGCCTGCCGTTGCCAGGTTTTACCAGCGCCGCGATCGTGGCTGTCGAAAGGTCACAGCTTACGTTACGCATTCTTGCTGAATTTTCTCCTCAACTTGCTGATCGGCAAGTGATTGTACACTGGCAGGCCGATCAGTCTGACGTCATGACGCTGGCGGTTGGTTAACCCCCGGATCGTGATCCTTTTCTCCTTTTAAGAAATTAGCTGCGCAAACCGTAGACAGTTTGTCGCCATCGAATTATCGTTATTTTGAATAATAAATCATTATTGAATATATATTCAATGTGGAGAAAAAGATGAAGAAGACCCTACTGCAATCTGTTGTACTGGCATCAATGATCGCTGCATCCGGCTCACTTTTCGCCGCCGATAGCGGCCTGATCGCGATTATTACTCCCTCACACGACAACCCGTTTTTTAAAGCAGAAGCCGACGGCGCGGCCGCCAAAGCGAAAGAGCTGGGCTATGCCACGCTGGTGGCTTCCCATGACGATGATGTCAACAAACAGAACCAGTTGATTGAAACCGCCATTGCCCGCAAAGCGAAGGCAATTATTCTCGACAACGCGGGCGCAGATGCAACCGTCGGGCCGCTGGAAAAAGCCAAAGCCGCAGGCGTGCCTGCTTTTCTGATTGACCGGGAAATCAATAAAACCGGTATCGCTGTGGCGCAAATCGTCTCCAACAACTACCAGGGCGCGCAACTGGGCGCAGAGAAATTCGCCAGGCTACTGGACGGTAAAGGCAAATACGTTGAGCTGCTGGGCCGCCAGTCCGACACCAATGCCAGCGTACGCTCGCAGGGTTACCACGATGTACTTGACGACTACCCGGACATGAAAATGGTGGCGCAGCAAACCGCCAACTGGAGCCAGACCGAGGCCTTTACCCGTATGGAAGCCATTTTGCAGACCCATCCGGACATTGTCGGGGTGATTTCGGGTAACGACACCATGGCGCTCGGCGCAGAAGCCGCGCTGAAAGCGGCCGGGAAAAACAACGTGATTGTGGTCGGGTTTGACGGTAGCGACTATGTGCGCGACTCCATTATCAACAAGGGCAACATCAAAGCGACAGTGCTGCAACCGGGCTGGCAACAGGCACAAATGGCGGTGGTGCAGGCGGACGCTTTCCTGAAAAACGGTAAAGCCCAGAAAGAGGAAAAACAGTTGATGGACTGCGTGCTGATTGATGACAGCAACGCCAGCAAACTGAAAATGTTCAACCTCAGCAAATAGCGCGGAGGCGATATGTCGTTAAAACAATGGGGCGCCGCGCTAACAGGGTGCGCCGCCCTGTTGCTCACGGCCTGCACCGTGGTGGATCTGGATGAAAACGGCAAGCCGATTATGCCTGCCGATCCGAATGCGAAAGCCAGCTTCGACAAGCTGACCCCACAGCAGATCGCGCAACAAACCTGGCAGGAACGCGTTATCGATGCCGCCCAAAAACAGGCACTGGACGGCGGTGCGTTAACCGCGCAGATGAAGAACAGGGCGACCACGCCGCAAAGCGTATTTGTCAGACTCACCAGCCAGATTGAACGTGTTGACGTCAGCAATGACCGTGAACGGCAACTGGTGATCCGCCTTGGCGGTGAGCCGCTGAACGTGCAGCTCGGCCCGGTCGTGCGCGGCAATGCTATCCGCGATGCCAGCGGCTTTAAATTCGAAGATTTCACTAACCAGGTCCAGTTTGCGCAGCTTTCGCGCGCTTATAACCGTGAAGCCGTGAAGCATTTACCCGCCGTCGACGCCCATTGGGCCGGGAAACCCGCCACCGTACTGATGGCGGTGACCATCAGCGACGGCAAGGCGCAAGACGCCGTCGCGCTGACGCTGAAACAGGAGGCACAGTAATGAGCGAAATCCCTGTGGACGACATAATCCTGCGCACCAAAGGGGTATCGATGCTGTTCCCCGGCACCGTTGCGCTGGATAACGTGGATTACAACGTCTGGCGCGGCAAGGTGAATGTGATTATCGGCGAGAACGGCGCAGGGAAATCCACGCTAATGAAGATCCTCGCCGGAGTGCAGCAACCCAGCCTGGGCCAGATTGAGCTGAATGGCAAAAACGTGCATCTCGCCAACACCCGCGCTGCCGCTGCCCATGGCATCGGCATGGTGCACCAGGAACTGAATCTGTTTGAAAACCTTAACGTCGCGGAGAACATTTTCCTCGGCCGGGAATTGCAAAAAGGAATCACGCCGATTAACGAAGCAGAGCAGGAAAGACGCACCACCGAACTGCTCAAACGCCTTGACCAGCCTATCTCTGCGCGTGAACTGGTGGGCAACCTCAAAGTCGGCCAGCAGCAACTGGTGGAGATCGCCAAAGCGCTGGCGGAAGATGCCGACATTTTGATCCTCGACGAACCGACATCGGCGCTAAGTAAAACCGAAGTGGAGATCCTGTTTCGGGTGATCCGCGAACTGACCCGCCAGGGAGTGACGATTATCTATATTTCCCACCGTCTGGAAGAACTCATGGCGATTGGCGATGTGATAACCATTCTGCGTGACGGCAAATTCCAGGCCGAAGCAAACGTTTGTGATATCGACGTACCGTGGATCGTCCGCGAGATGCTCGGCAGCGATCCGGTGACAAACTTTCTCACACCGGGACGTACTTTTGGCGCGCCGGTTCTCGAAGCCGAGCATATTACCTGCGTAAACGCCAGCGGCGTGACCACAGTCGATGATGTCAGTTTCAACGTTCATGCCGGTGAAATTGTAGGTATTTACGGCCTGATGGGCGCCGGACGCACCGAGCTGTTTGAGTGCATGCTGGGCACGGAACGTAACTACCTGGGAAAATTGTGGCTCGACAGCAAACCGGTACCGCAGCGGCTGACCCCGGCGGAACGTATCCGCATGGGGATGAGCCTGGTGCCGGAAGATCGCAAACGCACCGGCATCTTCCCTATTTCATCAGTGGCGACAAATCTCACTATCGCCAGTTTGTGGCGGCGTTTGCAGCGCGGCTTCGCCATCGCGCAAAAAGATGAGCAAGCCGTGGTGGCCAGCACCATTGGCAACCTGTCGATCAAAGTCTCTTCACCGGAAGTGGAGATTCAGGCGCTGAGCGGCGGCAATCAGCAAAAAGTGGTGATTGGCCGCTCGCTGTTGACCAGTCCGAAAGTGCTGTTTCTGGATGAACCGACACGCGGAATTGACGTTGGGGCAAAAGCCGACGTGTTCCGCATGATGGTCCAGTTGTCCCAACAGGGGATCGCGGTGGTCTTTTCCACCTCCGATCTGAAAGAGATTATGGCGGTGTCTGACCGCATTCTGGTGATGTCGGGCGGCAAACTGACTGCCGATATCGTGCGCGATCGGGCCGAGGAATCGGCGCTGGTAACAGCAAGTGCTCAGGGGTTCTGATATGAAAACAACACAAACTGTCGCGCTGTCGCCACGCGCGGGTGCATCACTGTCTCGTGAAAGCGTGATCCTGTTACTGCTTAAGTTACGCACCTTTATTGCGCTGTTACTGATCGTCGGCTTTTTTACCGCCACTGTGCCGGGTTTCCTCTCCACCGGCAGCCTGGTGATTATGATCAAACACATTGCCATTAATGCTTTTCTCGCACTCGGTATCACCTTTGTCATCATTACCGCCGGTATTGATTTGTCGATCGGCGCCACCCTTGGTCTGTGCGGGATGATCGCGGGTTGGATGATCACGAAAGGCATTGTGCTACCGATGTTCGGCATTGCGATTTTCCCCAGTGTCTGGGTGATCGTCCCCTGTGTGTTGCTGACTGGCGGGCTGATAGGCGCGGTGAATGGCTGGATCATCACTCGCTACAATGTCGCGCCGTTTATTTGCACCCTCGGCACCATGTATGTCCTGCGTGGGGCAGCCATGCTCACCTCAGATGGGCAAACCTTCCCGGGTCTTGCCGGCAACCCGCAACTTGGAAATACCGGCTTCGATGAGATTGGCGCGGGCACCCTGCTCGGCATTCCGTGGGCCATCTGGCTGATGATCGTGCTGGCGGTGGTGATCGCCTATGTCGCTCGTCGCCTGCCGTTTGGTCGTCATGTATATGCCATCGGCGATAACGAACGGGCTGCGGAGCTCTCCGGTGTGCGGGTGAAACAGGTGAAAATCTGGGTCTACACCCTTTCAGGGCTTTGCGCTGCGCTGGCGGGGATTGTGGTGTCTGCCCAGTTGCTGGCCAGCCACCCGGCCAACGGCACCGCCTTCGAAATGAATGCCATCGCCGCCGTGGTGCTGGGCGGAACTTCGCTGGCAGGCGGGCGCGGTACCGTGCTGGGCACGCTGATAGGCGCCTTTGTGATTGGCTTTCTCGCCGACGGCCTGGTGATGATGGGCGTCAGTGAGTTCTGGCAAATGGTGATCAAGGGCATCGTGATTATTGTGGCGGTAATCATTGACCAGATGCAAAACCGCATGCAGCAAAAAGCGGCAGTGGTGGCGCAAAAAGCGGTGATAGAAGGCAAATAGAACCAGCTTGCCCGGGGCATTTCCCGGGTTTTTTGTGTAGGCCCGGTGTGTGCACCGGGCATTTTTTTATCGGATTAGAATGCTTCCCACTCTTTTTCCTGACTGCGCCCTTTTGCGGCCACAGCAGGCCGCGGTGCCGGTTTGCCTGCTTTCGGCGCGGCTTTGGTTGCCGCATTTTGACGCCCGGCATCGCCTGGCAATTTAAACACTGACACAATCTCGGTTAACTGGAAGGCCTGTTGCTCCAGCGAGCTGGAAGTGGCAGACGACTCCTCCACCAGCGCGGCGTTCTGCTGGGTAACGCTATCCATTTGCGAAATGGCTGTTCCTACCTGACCAATGCCTTTGCTTTGCTCGGTAGATGCAGAAGCGATCTCGCCCATAATGTCTGTCACACTGGTGACAGAACGCAGAATGTTATCCATTGATTCGCTGGTCAGCGTCACCTGGTCAAAACCGTTGTTAACGTTAGCCACGGATTCATCAATCAGGGTTTTGATCTCTTTTGCCGCTCCGGCGCTACGCTGCGCCAGGTTACGCACTTCGCTGGCCACCACCGCAAAACCACGCCCCTGTTCGCCCGCGCGCGCTGCTTCCACGGCCGCGTTCAGCGCCAGGATGTTGGTCTGGAAGGCAATACTGTCGATCACATTGATAATGTCGGTAATTTTCTGCGAACTTTCGGTAATGTTCTTCATGCTGGCAATGACGGCCTGCACACGTTCCTCACCTTTATTCACTGCCGCTGAGGCGGTTTTTGCCAGTACGCTGGCTTCGCTGGCGTTATCGGCGTTCTGTTTTACCACCGCGCTCAACTGTTCCATGCTGGCGGCGGTCTGGGTCAGCGCGGCCGCCTGCTCTTCCGTACGGGAGGAGAGATCGGTATTGCCGGAGGCAATTTCACTGGCGCCCTGGTAAATCCCCCCGGCACTGTTACGGATCTGCGTAACCGTCTTCACCCAGTTGTTCTGCATTGTCTCCAGATAGGGAATTAATTGCCCCACTTCGTTGTTACCTAACGGCTGGGTCGGCTTATCCAGCTCCCCGACCGACAGCACCTGCAGATGCTGTTTCACCCACTCCAGCGAGCGCGCCAGCAACAGCGCCAGATAACGCTCCGACATCACCAACATTGCGAGGCCAATTATCATCGCCACAATGATGGTGGTGCGCGTCTGCGAAACCCAACTGCCGATACGATCATTGGCAGCGGCTTTGAGATCGTGGATCTCCTGGTTGTAGGCGACAATGGCCTGCGAGAATCCGCTGCGCAGCGGGCTAAACTGATCTTTCGACAACTGGGTATACGCGTCGATGTTGTTGGCTTTCACCGCCTCGAACATGGGTTTGATCGCCTGGTTAAATAACGTCAGCGAACTGTTATAGATATTGTCCGTGGAGGTGTTGCTGATATTGGCGTGATCGGTGACCTTAAACTGATTTAAGCCACCTTGCAGAAAATCGACATCTTTACTGATGCGCTCCAGCGTTTGCTGATAATTCTGACCATCATTGTTGGATTTATAAACGAAAGCGCGGTCCATCAGCAGCTTAACCTGATAGTAGCGATCGCTGGCATTGTTGATGATATCGCCGTTGACCTGTTGCACGTTAGTGAGCTGGACTTCTTCGGTTAAACCGCTTAATGCATGCAGTGAGAAAAACGACACGCCGCCCCAGAGAACAGTAAAAATGATCAGGATCGCGAGCATCACGAACTTGATCTTCAGATTGCGAATAAATTGCATAGTAGCCCCGGTCATTGCTGTGAAATAAGAAAGTGAAAGGACAGCGAAAACATGGCTGTCTACAATCCCATCGGCGCAATGCGGAGCTTAATTAAGATTAAAAAGAAGTAAGGCAATAACCTTTATTTAAAACAGTGATAACAAAAAAAATTTAATACGTTTTGGAAATGTATTAACCGGACAAGGCCGGAATAGCGGGTGTGCCATCCGGCCTAAACACCGCCGTAACGGTTTTCACGCCGCCGTTAACCGCCTTTCACCAGGCTGCGCGCGGTGGGGTAGTCGGTGATCAACACATCAATGTAATTGCCCTGCAACGCGCCGCGAATGGCGTTGCGTTTCTCTTCACCGCCGGCCAGGGCAATAACATGCGGGCATTGGCGGATTTGCGTCAGTTCCATCCCAATGACCGGATCTTCATCCTCGCTGAGCACCGGATGACCTGCTGCGTCATAATAATGCAGACAAATATCACCCACCGCGCCGCGTTCCGCCAGCAAACGCAGCATGGCTTCGTTGTAATAGTTACCGGAATTTTTCAACAACTGCGAAGGCTCCAGTTCGCCAATACCGACAATTGCCACATCCACTTCAGCAAACTTTTCTACCACTGCCGCCACATCCGGGCTGTTCACCAGACGGGCGCGCTCTTCGACCGAATGCTCAATACTTTGCGACGGTAACAGCCATGACGGGCACCCCAGATGCGCCGCCAGTTGCTGGGTTAAAATGGTCGCCTGTACGTTGCCGTTTGGCCCCACGCCGCCGAGTAACTGGATCACCCCGGCGGCACGAATACTCTGCGGGTGCATTTCATCGACCATACAGCGGATTGTGCTGCTCCATGAGGAGATGCCGACCAGGTCTTCCGGACGCAGACGCGTCTCCACATAGTGCGCTGCCGCACTGCCAATGGCATGTTTGATCTGCGCATTACCGGCGTTTTCCCCCACATCCACCACAATCGCCTGGCGAATGCCATACTGCTGCTCAATGGCCTTTTCCAGCGCAACAAAGATGTTGGTGGGCTGCACAACGGTGATTTTCACCAGCCCCTCTTTCTGGCAGCGGGTCAGCGCACGCGAGACAAAGGATTGCGACAAGTGCAGCAAGGTGGCGATTTCTGACTGTTTTTTATTTTCGTTGTAATAAAGTGTGGCGATCTTCACCAACAACCGCTGTTCATCCTGCTTTGACATACACATCCCCTTTATCTGTTATCGATATTTTTATTCATCATTGAATAGATAACAAGCCGCGGTTTCTGCCCGGTGCCGATCCAAATGTGATCCTTTTCTCCTTTCTTTCAAATTTGCCGATCCACAGCGTAGACAAACCTTACCACAAGGCATATCTTTAACCATGAATAATAAGTCAGTCGTGAATATATATTCCAAGCACGTGTCAAACCCTTGCCTCTGCTTGCAATAACACAATGCAACATCCGCTTTGGATGTGCTTTTTCACCCTGATTGAATATTTATTCATAAAAGATTAAACATTCAAGAGGTGTTCTATGAATCCGTTTTCGCTCTCTGTCGATGAGCTAGAAAAGAAAGCACGTGCGGTACGCCGTCGCATCATCGTGCTGAACGCCGAAAGCCCGGCTGGCGGGCATACGGGGGCAGATTTATCCCAGGTGGAACTGCTTACCGCGCTCTACTTCCGCATTCTGAACTGCTCGCCGCAAACCAAAGAGAGCGCTGAGCGCGATATTTACATTCAGTCCAAAGGCCACGCAGTAGGCGGCTACTATTGCGTGCTTGCCGAAGCCGGGTTCATCCCCGTGGACTGGCTGGCAACCTACCAGCACGCGGACTCCCACCTGCCGGGCCACCCGGTTAAACACAAAACACCGGGCATTGAACTGAACACGGGCGCACTGGGTCACGGTTTATCGGTTGCGGTGGGCATTGCACTGGCGGCGAAACGCAACAACAGCACACGCCGCGTTTTCGTGGTTACGGGTGATGGCGAGCTGGCGGAAGGCAGTAACTGGGAAGCCGCGCTGGTTGCCGCTCATTACCAACTCGACAACCTGATCATTATTAACGACAAAAACAGCCTGCAACTGGCGGGGCCAACCAGAGAGATCCTCAATACCGATCCACTCGACGAAAAATGGCGCGCCTTTGGCATGGCCGTGACCGAATGCCGTGGCAACGATATGGCCGATGTCGTCGCCACGCTCGAAGGGCTGACCCCCGCAGGCAAACCGCATGTGGTGATAGCGCACACCACCAAAGGCGCAGGCGTCTCCTTTATTCAGGGGCGTCCGGAGTGGCACCACCGCGTGCCAAAAGGGGAAGAGATCGCACTGGCGCTGGAGGAACTGAAAGATGAGTAATAGCGAACACCTGGCAACGGTGATGGTTAACGCCTTTATCGATGCGGTAGATAACGGGATCGATCTGGTTCCGGTAGTCGCAGATTCCACCTCCACGGCCAAGATTTCACCGTTTATGCAACGATTCCCTGGCCGCGTGGTCAATGTCGGCATTGCTGAACAAACGCTGGTCGGGGCCGCCGCCGGGCTGGCGCTGGGCGGAAAAATCGCTGTCACCTGTAACGCCGCGCCATTTTTAATTTCCCGCGCGAATGAGCAGATTAAGGTCGATATTTGCTACAACAACACCAATGTCAAACTGTTCGGTCTTAACGCCGGAGCCAGCTACGGGCCGCTGGCCAGTACACATCACAGCATTGACGATATTTCGGTACTGCGTGGTTTTGGCAATATTGAGATTTATGCTCCGTCATCCCCACGGGAGTGTCGGCAGATCATTGATTACGCCCTCGCCCACGTTGGCCCGGTCTATATCCGCCTTGATGGTAAAGCACTGCCGGAACTGCATGACGAAAGTTACCGCTTCACGCCGGGCAACATTGATGTGCTGCGCCACGGCAACGATATCGCACTGGTGGCAATGGGATCGACGGTACATGAAATTGTCGAAGCCGCCACACAACTTGCAGCAGAAGGTATTGATGCCGCTGTTATCAGTGTACCGTCTATTCGCCCCTGCAATACATCCCAGCTGCTGTCGCTGCTGCAAGCCAGCCGCGCCGTCATCAGCGTCGAAGAACACAATATCAATGGTGGCGTCGGCAGCCTGGTGGCAGAAGTGCTGGCGGAAGCGGGCTGCGCGATCCCGCTGCGTCGGCTTGGCATTCCGGACGGGCAATACGCCATTGCCGCCGATCGTGCCGCCACCCGTGCCCGTCATCACATCGACGCGGCAGGGGTTGTAAAACAGACCCGCGCCCTGCTGGCCGCGCGGTAATAACAATAAAAAGAACATCTTACTGGAGAGAGAACAATGTCCCGAATTCCGCAAAAACTGACCATGGCGGTCATTATCGGCAACCGTGGTTTCTTCCCAAGCTACCTGGTGGCTCAGGCACGCGAACAGGCTGTCGCGCTGTTTAACCGGCTGGGTATCCACACTATTATGCTCGATGAGACGCAAACCGAACTGGGCGGAGTGGAAACCCGTCAGGATGCCAAAACCTGTGCCGCGCTGTTCCGCGCGCATCGCGATGCGATCCACGGCGTGGTAGTGCTGCTGCCCAATTTTGGCGATGAGAAAGCCGTGGCGGAAACCCTGCGCCTCTCCGGGCTGAACGTCCCGGTGTTGGTGCAAGCTGAAGAGGACAATCTGGATAAGATGGGTCTGGCAACCCGTCGCGACAGCTTCTGCGGCAAGATCTCGCTGTGCAATAACCTGCGCCAGTATGGCATTCCGTTCACCCTGACGACCCAGCATGTTTGTGCGCTCAGTGGCGAGGTGTTTGCACGCGATCTGCAACGGTTTGAGCAGATCTGCCGGGTCGTCAGCAGTATGCGTGGCGTGCGTGTTGGTGCCATTGGCGCGCGGCCGGCCGGGTTTAATACCGTGCGTTACAGCGAGAAACTGCTCGAAAGGCTGGGGATCGCGGTTGAAACGCTCGATCTCTCAGAGGTCTTTACCCGCATTAAAACCCTGCGTGATGACGATATTCGTGTTGATGAGAAACGCCGTCTGCTGGTGGATAATGCCGACGCCAGCGCTATCCCCGCTGACAAACTGATCACCATGGCAAAACTGTTTGTGGTGATCAGCGAATGGGTGACCGCCAACGATATCGACACCACGGCCATCCAGTGCTGGACGTCGTTACAGGAAAACCTTGGCATTAATGTCTGCTCGATCATGAGTGTGATGTCCGGCCAGCTTATGCCGTCGGCCTGCGAAGTGGACGTTATGGGCGCGCTGTCCATGTATGCGCTTGCCAGCGCCAATATGAGCCCTGCTTCGATTGCCGACTGGAACAATAATTTTGGCGACGATCGCGACAAATGCGTGCTTTTCCACTGTGGTAACTTCGCCTCTGCCAGCCTTGAGACACCGCACATGGGCACGGCCGACATTATCGGCACGGCCGTCGGTAAAGAAAACACCTGCGGGGCAGTACATGGTCGCCTGAAAGCCGGGGCGCTGACCTACTTTCGCTTAAGTACCGACGATCTGACCGGTGAGATCAAAGCATACGTTGGCGAAGGCCAGTCGGTCGATGATCCGCTGGAAACCGTCGGTTGCCGGGCTGTTATTCAAGTGCCGCGTCTGGAAAACCTGCTGTCGTGGATCTGCCGCAATGGCTTTGAACATCACGTGGCGATGAACCACGCCGCCAGCGCAGACGTGCTGCATGAAGCCTTTACCCGCTATCTCGGCGTCGACACTTACCTGCACCGCTGATTGCCAGAGGGAGAAACGGCATGTCGCTGGATAAAGAGATTGTGATTGCTCTCGATGAGGGCACCACTAACGCCAAAGCCGTGGCGCTGGATGCCAGAGGCCAGGTGGTAGCGAAATGTTCACGCCCGTTGACGATCCAGACGCCGCACGAAGGTTGGGTTGAGCAGTCCGGGGAACAGCTTCTCGCAGCCTCGCTGGCGGTGATCCGCCAGGTAGTGGCTGAGGTGGGCGCGGCGCGCGTGGCGGCCCTGGCTATTAGCAATCAACGCGAGACGACGATTGGCTGGTATCGCGCCAGTGGCACACCATGCGGCCCGGCCATCAGCTGGCAATGTTCGCGCACGGCGGATTTTTGCCATGCCCTGCGTGAGCAAGGCCTGGAAGCGGTTATCAAAGCGGTTACCGGGCTGCCGATCGCCCCGCTGTTTTCCGCCACTAAAATGCGCTGGCTGCTGGAGGCGATCCCCCAGGGGCACGCGCTGGCCGCACAGGGTGACATCTGCCTTGGCACTATCGACAGCTGGCTGCTGTGGCAGTTAACCGCTGGCGAGTCGTTCTGCTGCGATTACGCCAATGCCTCGCGCACGCAGTTACTGAACCTGCACAGCGGCGACTGGGATGACGACATGCTGACCCTGTTTGGTCTTCCTCGCGCCGCGTTGCCTGCTATCCGCCCCTCCAGTGGATTATTCGGCCATACCAGAGGGTTGAGCGGCATTCCGGACGGGATCCCGATCCTGGCGATGATTGGCGACTCCCATGCGGCATTGTTCGCCCACGGTCTTGGCGCGACCGGTTGCGTAAAAGCGACTTACGGCACCGGTTCGTCGGTAATGGCGCCGGTGGCCAGTGCGCAGTGCGATGTGAAATCGCTGGCGACCACGGTCGCCTGGCATGATGGCGAGCGGCTGGTCTACGGGCTGGAGGGCAATATTCCCCATACCGGCGATGCCGTGGCGTGGATGGCAGAGAGCACCGGGCTGAGCGAGCTGCCGGAAAATGAACTGGCGCAGGCACTGTGTACCCTGCCCGCCTCCGTTGACTCAACACTTGGCGTCTATTTTGTTCCGGCACTCACCGGGCTGGGCGCGCCATGGTGGGACGAACAGGCGCGCGGTCTGATCCATGGCCTGACCCGGGGAGTGAAACGTGCGCACCTTATCCGTGCGGCGCTGGAATCGATCGCCTATCAAATAGCCGATGTAGTGGTGGCGATGCGTCAGCACGGCGCGTTTTCCCTGCAGGCGCTAATGGTAGACGGCGGCCCGACAAAAAATGACTGGCTGATGCAATATCAGGCGGATTTGCTCGGCTGCCCGGTGATGCGCAGTGATGTGGCCGAACTTTCTGCGATGGGCGCCGCGCTGCTGGCACGCAAGGCGCTTTTGCAGGTCGATAGCGAACAGCTGCGCGCCTGGTTACCCGAACATGTCACTTTCCTGCCGGATATGGCCCGCCATGCTCGCCTGCAAAAACGCTGGGTTGACTGGCAAAACGCGGTTCAACTGGCGCGTGCGCAAAAGCCCTGATCCCGGGGTACGTGGTGAATAGCGCTCAGGATAAAGAGACGGCATCGGGTAAACCGATGCCGGTTTCATCACGGCGATAAGCGCGCAAAAAAAGCGCCGAGAGGCTGTTTTTGTTGGCCTTCATGGTCGAAATTGCTGGCGTCGAGCCAGGCGGTGATGGCGGCATCGCACTGCGACCATTCGCTATCGAGCAGGGAGAGGTAGTCACTGTCGCGGTTACGCCCTTTGCGCACCATGTGCTGGCGAAAACGCCCTTCCCAGCGAAAACCCAGCCGTTCTGCGGCACGGCGCGAGGCCACATTCAGCGCATCGCATTTCCACTCTACACGGCGGTAATCACAGGCAAAAGCATGGCGCAGCATCAGCCACACGGCTTCCGTACCCAGCGTGCTGTTTTTCATCTGTGGCGACCAGGTGACATGCCCCACTTCAACTGTGCCGTTTTGCGTGTCGTTCGCCAGCCAGGCGATGACACCGACCGCATTCCCTGTTACTTCGTCGACGACCGCAAACGGGATGACCGTTTTGTCGATCATTTTGCTAATCACCCAGCGCGCCATGCTGTCGATGTCATCAGGGCGCTGCCCTGCGAGCCAGGTCCAGTCGCTGTCGTTTTCCGCCTGAGAATAGGCGTGCAACAGGTGTGGCGTGTGTACCCGAGCGTCGAGCGGCTCCAGACGACAATAGTGGCCTTGCAATACGCGTCGTGGCAGCGGCTGGACGCCGTTCCAGTGTGGCACTGTGTCGCCGACGTTTTGACCATACTGATTCATTTCCGGCATGTTTCTCTCCCCAGGTATTAAAGATAAATCCAAAAGAGATGTTTTATCAGGAGAACGCTGCGGAATACAGTGCTAATAATCGGGGGGAGTTTATCAAAAAATGCCTTTGAAATCAGAGGACTGACCAGACAAGGCGTCAGGAATGCCTGACGCCAGCAAAATCAAGAGCAAAGTGGGTCAAATTGAGACAAAACACGGTCAAAAATGGCCAAACCGCGCTGCACTTCTTCCGCACTCATGGTGCAGGGCGGCACCACATGGATGCGGTTCTCGACCACAAAACTCAGCACACCGGCCTGGGTGAGCGCCGTTTTAATCGCGCTCATCTCTGCCGCCGCCAGCGGCGTTTTGGTCTGCCTGTTGCTGACCAGCTCCATTGCCTGGAACATGCCGCGACCACGAACCTCACCAATCAGCGGATGTCTGCCCGCCAGCGCTTCCAGCCCCGGGCGCAACACGCCATTGCCGACACGTGCGGCGTTCTCTACCACCTGCTCTTCCTGCATCGCATCCAGCGTGGCAACAATCGCTGCCATCGCCAGTGGGTGGCCGGAGTACGTCAGCCCACCCGCAAAGAAGTGATCGTCAAAGTAGTGCGCAATCGGTGCGGAGATCAGTACCCCACCCGCCGGGGCATAACCGGCATTTACGCCTTTAGCAAAAGTGATCAGGTCGGGCACTATGCCGTCCTGCTCAAACGCGAACCAACTGCCGGTGCGGCCAAAACCGGCCATCACTTCATCCAGGATCAGTACAATGCCAAACTCATCGGCCAGGGCGCGAACACCCTGCATATAGCCGGTCGGCGGCACCAGAATGCCTGCTGTACCCGGAATGGATTCCAGCAGGATCGCCGCAATCGAGGAGGGGCCTTCACACTCAATCATCCGGCGTAAATGCGCCAACGCACGTTCGCACTCTTGCGCTTCTGTTTCAGCGTTAAACTCGCTGCGATAGAGATAAGGGTTAAAGAAGTGTACGTGGCCGCGAGAATATTCATTCGGCACGCGACGCCAGTCACCAGTCGCGGCGATCGCACTGCCGGTATTGCCATGATAGGAACGGTAAGCGGAAAAGATCTTGTCGCGCCCGGTGTACATGCGCGCCATACGAATAGCGTTTTCATTGGCGTCGGCACCCGCATTCGTGAAGAAGACTTTACTGAAGCCGGCCGGCGCCAGTTCAACAATGCGTTTTGCCGCTTCGCCACGCGCGAGGTTGGCGGTAGCCGGCGCAATGGTCACCAGCTCATCCAACTGGGCTTTCATTGCTGCCAGCACGCGTGGGTGCTGGTAACCGATATTCACATTGACCAGTTGGCTGCTAAAGTCCAGGTACGTATTGCCGTCGTAATCCCATAATTCACAGCCTTTCGCCCCGGCAATCACCAGCGGGTTGAGGTTGCCCTGCATCGACCATGAATGAAACACATACGACCGATCCCGTTGACGCACATCGTCATTGGTGATTGCCGTTTCGCGCTGAAGTGCCCATTTCATCCCCTGCTCCTCTCCTGTCGTGGTTGTTGCCTGCATCATGCTGTGGCACGTGCTCCTACAGGTAGAGCCAGTCTTGTTTGCGGCTTGTGACACCCGTGTCACACCCTTGTGGAATAACTGGCTCTGTCTGGCGCGGCGGGAGGTTTTTATAGTGACGCCTCAACCCGCACAGGAGAAGACAATGACAGCAGCGAAAAAAGTGGTGTTTATTACCGGCGCAACGTCCGGGTTTGGCGAAGCGGCAGCGCAGGTTTTTGCCGACGCGGGCTGGTCACTGGTGTTAAGCGGGCGGCGTCTGGCGCGCCTGGAGGGGTTACAGACCCGGCTGCAGAGCAAAGTGCCGGTGCATATTGTCGCGATGGATGTGCGTGATAAAGAGGCGGTTAAAAACACCGTTGCGGGCCTGCCTGCTGCGTTTGCCGATGTGACTACGCTTATCAATAATGCCGGGCTGGCGCTTGCCCCACAGCCCGCCCAGCGCGTGGAACTGGAAGACTGGCAGACAATGATTGATACCAACGTCAGCGGGCTGGTCAATATGACCCATGCGCTGTTGCCAACGCTGATTAAGCACGGTGCTGGCGCAACGATTATCAATATTGGTTCGATTGCCGGACAGTGGCCCTATCCCGGCAGTCATGTCTATGGTGCAACCAAAGCGTTTGTGAAACAGTTTAGCTATAACCTGCGTTGCGACCTGCTGGGTACCGGGGTGCGGGTTACAGACCTGGCCCCAGGCATTGCGGAGACGGAATTTACGCTGGTGCGTACTAAAGGCGATCAGGCCGCTTCAGACACGCTTTATCGCGGCACCACACCCTTAAGCGCACTGGATATTGCACAGCAGATGTTTTACATCGCCACGTTGCCGGACCACATGAATATTAACCGTGTGGAAGTGATGCCGGTGCGTCAGGCCTGGCAGCCGTTTGCGATCGATCGCGACTGAGTACACGCTTTGTCGTCATGGCGAGCGCCAAAAATAAAACGCCCCGGCATATGCCAGGGCCTGTTGTTTTATTTCTTTCCCAAAAGTGCTCAATCTATCTTACCCCGCCCGGCGCTTATCTCCGGCACTCACTTGTTGTGGCGTTAGCTCTGTACTGGGGTAAATTCACAATAGTCTATCGGAATATTCCTGACAACAGATAAATGCAGATCACTTTCAGAATTATGATAGTGATCATGCTTTGCCGTTTTCAGCCCTGACGCGGTGTGCGCATGGTCACGCACGCCGCATGTTGCGGCGATTTATGCCACCTTTCTCACCGTTTTATGCTAATCAACATGACACAGTAACAATGCCGTTTCGCTTAAGCGGATCGCCGATTATGATAACGATACATGTTCTCCGGCAGCGATCCCGCCGCGGCAAAATCGGGTTATTTTTTTGCCGGCATTGCCAAAAGTTACCAATAAATAGCGTAATTGGTTATTATTCCGCAGCGTGGAATTTGACTTAAATTCCTCAGAAGTTTACAAAAGATACGGCCTTCCTTAAGTCCGACTTGCGTCTTCGTCATTTTCGTCCAGGCTTCCATTTTATCCTGCGAAAAAATAACGAAGGTTGACCGGTTCAGGTTAGCGCATTCCCCGGTTTTTTTAGATTTGCAGGCATCTGTGGAGTGGAGTAACGAATGTTCTCGTTTGTCGCCCGCCAGGCGATTTTTGATGAAAATATGAACACAGTCGGTTACGAACTGTTGTTCAGAGACAGTATGACGAACCGGTTTCCCGACGTCACCCCGGAGTACGCCACTGCCCAAATTATTGTCGAGCAATTCCTTGGTGCGCCATTAGGCCGCCTGAAAGAGTACAGCGCTATCTTCGTTAACTTTCCCTATGAACTGTTAGTGCAGGGAATGGCGGAAACCCTGCCGAAAGACCGGGTGATTGTTGAAATTCTTGAAACGGCAGAACCCACGCCTTTGCTGCTTAACACGGTAAAAAAGCTCTATGCCCACGGGTTTCGTATTGCGCTGGATGATTTTGAGTTAGGTGAAACCTGGAATGCGTTTTTACCGTACGTCAGTATCATTAAATTTGATGTGCGCCTGAATACCCCGGATGAGATCCGCAGTTATATCACCAGTAAAGGCGATTTGCTGAAAGAGACGGTATTTCTGGCCGAGAAAGTCGAAACGCAGGAAGAGTACGAATGTTTCCGCGATATGGGCTGCACCCTGTTTCAGGGGCATTTTTTCAGCAAACCGGTGATCCACTCGGCAAACAAGCTGGTTCAGAATCAACTTATAACGCTGAAATTAATGAAAGAGGTGAATGCCGACTCACCGGATTTTGGCAAAATTGAAGCCCTGCTAAAGCAGGATCTCGCGCTGTCATTTAAGATCATGCGCTATGCGCAGAATATTGTGTTCAATGCTCGTGGCATTAAAAATATTCGCAGCCAGTCGCTGAAAGACATTATTTTTTACCTCGGTACCAATGAACTGCGCCGCTTTGTGCTGGTGTCGTGTTTAACCTCGGTGAACAAACAGAAAACCGATGATATCTACCATCAAAGCCTGTTCCGCGCCCGGTTTTGCGAACTCGCCTCGGCCCGCTCGATAAGCCGCCACTCTGCCGATGATGCGTTTATCGTCGGGCTGTTTTCGCAACTGGACAATATTTTTGAAATGCCCATGGCGGATCTGATTAGCCAGATAGACGTATCGACTAATGTCATGATGGCGCTAAGAGAGAAAAAAGGACCGCTATACCCATACCTGCAGCTGATTGAATTATATGAAAATCACAACTGGGAAGAGGTCAGCGCGCTTGGGCACCGGCTGGGGTTCAATCGCAGCGTGGTGGCCGAAATGATTAAACTCGCCACGAAATGGGCCGACGAGATCCCGACCAGCGCCTGACGCCGCTCCCGTATAGATTATTTGCCTGCAGGAAATACGCCGTTAACCGTCTCTTTGCATACCACGAAGCCCAAGTTTAGCCAGGCCGCTACGCGGTATAAGGTTATTTTCAACATCTGCCATGGTAAAACGTTATTCCACTTACGCATGGCCTGGACTATTTCCACACCCAGCAAGCCTTATTTCCACAACGTGCGTACCCTGCCTGCTGATTAAAAGACGCACTCATCTTTCCCGATTTTTTTGCGCTAACGGTGAGTTTATTAAAAGAATTGTGGAGTTTTGTTATCTGACAGCGTCGTTATTTTCTGGTCAGAGAAATGACAGTTACTGGGCGTAATATTGCTACTGTCAGAAGATACTCTGACATTATTCCGAATGAAGAGGTGGTTACGATGAAAAAATTACACGTGCAGATGTTAGCAACCGCGTTGGTTGTTTTCTCGACAGCATCATGGGCTGCCACCGAAGTGACGTCCGATGCCGGGTTGACGCCGGTTGGGAGTGTATCGGTTTCAGGCGCAGGCACACTCGGCGGGCTACAACACCGCCTGGCGCAAAAAGCCGACCAGCAAGGTGCGAGCAGCTATAAAATCATTTCCGCCGGTGGCGACGATAAATATTTTGGCGTGGCCACGTTGTATAAATAACCGTCTGGCTGTGAAAGAAGGCCGTAACGGGTTGCGTTACGGCCTTTTCTTTGCGCCTGAGGGTGCCATCCTCATCCCAGCGACAGGGTAAAACCGAAGGTATTCATTCCGTTCTGGCTGCTGACGAACACATCGCCCCGGTGCATATTGGCAACGGCTCTGACAATCGACAGTCCCAGCCCGTGATGCATATCACTGTGGGTACGCGAGGCGTCTACGCGATAGAAACGTTCAAACAAGCGCTCCAGATGATCAACCGCGATCGCCTCGCCAACGTTCGATACCGCCACCCGGGCATGATTTTCGACGCACTGGAGCCGCACAACTACCGTGCTTTCCGGCGGTGCATGTCGGGCACTGTTTTCCAGTAAATTCGCCAGCGAACGGTGGAATAAACGGCGGTCGATTGAGGCGGTGACATCCCCTTCCACCTCAACGCGCAGATTCTTCTCTGCAAACGAAGGCTCCACGTACTCAAACGTTTTAAAAGTTTCTTCACGCAACGAGACGCGGGTTAACTGCGTGGCATGTTCGCCCGCCTGCGCATGGGATAAGAACAACATATCGTTGACGATAGAGGTCATCCGCTCCAGCTCTTCGAGGTTGGACTCCAGCAGATCCTGCAGTTCGGCAACGGAACGCGGGCGCGACAGCCCCAGTTGCGTCTGCCCTATCAGATTGGTCAACGGCGTACGTAACTCATGTGCCACATCGGCGTTAAAACTTTCCAGTTGCCGCCAGGCAATCTCCTGGCGCTCCAGCGCGCCATTAAACGACACCGCCAACGTTTGCAGTTCATCTGGCAGGGTCCGGGTTTGCAAACGCTGACCATGATTACCCGGCGCAAGATGACGCGCCTGCTCGCTGAGCATATTCACGGGTCGCATGCCGTTGCGGGCAATCAGGTAGCCCAGCAAAGCAATAAACATCACGCCGACAATACTGATCACCACCAGCGTACAGGTGAATTCATACAGCGTGCCCATATACGGTGTCGAGTCAATCGCCACAACATAGCGCAGCGCCGGACGCGCCTCTTTCGCCGGGATCTCGCGCGAGTAAAGAAACAGCAGGCAGGATAATTCCGTCTTACCTGGCGCGGTGCTGAAGCCATCTTTCAGCGACGACCAGTCGACCCCGCTCGGCGGCGGCCCACCCATGGCGAAACGCGGATCGGCGCTGAGCAGCCAGTATTTAACGCGCCCGCCTTCCGAGGTGGAGAGGGTATTGAACTTCGCTTCCAGCGTCGACCAACTCTCCAGGTTATGGTGGTTCTCAATCCACGGCGTCATTAACGACTCGCGAAACAGCAGTTCGTTGTGCATCTGGCTTTCCAGAGAGGTGTACAGCGAGCTTCTGAGCACCACACCAAAGGTAATAACCACAAAGACATAAGCGACGGAGAACAGCAGCGCCATACGCCCGGCAATGGAGCGCTTCACGACCGAGAACGGAATCAACTTGCTTTGCTCTCCTGGCGGGTTTCCAGCACGTAGCCCATGCCGCGTACGGTATGCAGTAACTTAATGGGGTACGGGTTATCCACTTTGGCACGCAGACGTTTGATGGCGACCTCGACGACATTGGCATCGCTGTCAAAATTCATATCCCAGACCTGCTCGGCAATCATCATTTTCGACAAAATCTCGCCCTGATGACGCGCCAGCAGGCTGAGCAGCGCATACTCTTTCGCGGTCAGTTCCAGCCGATCGCCGCCCCGGGTGACACGCCGCGCCAGTAAGTCGAGATGCAGATCATGAATATGCAACTGCGTAATATCCGCGCCGTCGCCCGGCCTGCGGCGCAGCAAAGCCTGAATGCGTGCCACCAGTTCAATCAACGAGAAGGGTTTTGGCAGGTAATCATCAGCCCCATGGCGCAACCCTTTTACGCGCTCTTCAACAGAACCGCGCGCCGAAAGCATTAACACCGGCGTCTTTTTACTGGCGCGCAGCCGCTCGAGGATCTGGTAGCCGTCCATGCCGGGCAGCATCACATCCAGCACGATCGCATCGTAGTCATACTCCTGCGCCATATGCAGCCCTTCGACGCCGTCGCTGACGACATCCAGCGTAAAGCCCTGTTCGCTAAGCGCACGGTTAATATAGGAGGACGTCTTTTCCTCATCTTCGATTAATAGCAGCTTCATGGGTGTGCCCCCTTCTACGTTTCGGCACCTGCCGCGCGCACCACTCTGCTGATGATTCTAGCGCTTGTGCGCTGACATTATGCTGACATTTTGCCGCCTTCATGCAACACCGCGAAAACGTCAGGCCTGGTGTCGCCGCCGCCATACGCCTGGCGGCATATGGTATTTACGGGCAAAGGTACGGGTGAAGGTCTGCTGGGAGTCATAACCGTACTTAGTAGAGATTGTCATGATGGATTGTTGCGTGTTGAGCAACTCCTGCGCGGCGCTCTCCAGCTTTTTATCGCGAATGTAAATGCCGAGCGGCACCCGCATTTCTGCATGAAACAGACGCTGTAAATGCCATTTCGAGTAGCCCGAGCGCATCGCGACATCGCCGATACGCAGTGGCAGGTCAAGGTTGTCATCGATCCATTGCTGGATTTCATGTATTACCGCTTTTTGCATTTCCATCAGTGCCGCCTCCTCGCCAGGGTAACGCCACCTTAGCGCAAGGATGCTGACTCAAAAATGACGCGAAAATGATAATCCTGTCAGCTTTGTTAACAGCAACATGCCCTGACTGCGCGGAAATAAAAAGCCCTGCCAGGCCCGACCTTTCAACGGGAGCGCGCTAAATTAGCGCCGGCGGACTAGTCGCCGCGTACCGCCGATTTTTCGGGCGCGTAATTGTTGAATATGCTTATAAAAAGAAAAAACAATCACCAGTAATAACAATAGAATGCCTACAAAACCGATCATAATTTTATTGCCAACTCTGTTTGCTGTGAGGATTAAAGTAACCCGCGAGACAGCAAATGCTGTCCACCCGCCTATGATAAACCAGGCGAGGCGCTGCGGGTATATAGATTTACGTTTAATTCCCTAAAATACAGTGCTTTACATTTCAACAAGCGCATTAGGGCCGCACACCTGATCGTTTTATGAAACTGAGCATCTCCCGTTTCAGGAATTCTCATGCTCGCCAATCTGCCTACAATGGAACGCCTGCCCCCCGAGAGAAGGACAAAATTCATGAAACGTACCACCCTGAGCATGCTGATGTTACTGGCAAGCGCTCCGGCCTTTGCCGCGCCGTTGAGTCTGCAAGTCTATAACCCGCAGGAAAAAGGCCTCTTCGCCGTCTCGTCTACGCTGGTGTCTGGCCCAACCGAAGCGATTTTGTTTGATGCTCAGTTCAGCACCAAAGATGGCGAAAAACTGGCAAAGATGGTGAAAGCCAGCGGCAAAACACTGAAAGAGATTGTGATTACCTCTGGCGATCCGGACTTCTACTTTGGCCTCGAGCCGTTAGTCGAGGCTTTTCCGCAGGTGAAAGTGGTCGCTTCGGAGACGGTGATTAAGCATATCGAAGCCACAAAAGCGGCGAAGCTGGCTTTCTGGGGGCCGCAGATGAAAGAAGGTGCACCGCAACGCGTGATCGTGCCGCAACCGCTGAATTCACTGCAGCTGACGATTGATGGCGAAACAGTGGAGCTGCGCCACCCGCAAAGCTATGCGGCTTACGTCTGGATCCCGGCTAATAAAGCAATTCTCGGCGGCACAGCCATCTCAAGCGGTATTCACGTCTGGACAGCAGATACGCAAACAACCGCTGCGCGTACGCAATGGCGCGAGATCCTCAGGGAAATGCAGGCGTTAAAACCGCAACAGGTTATTCCCGGCCACTATCTGGGCAACCGCCCGGCGGGTGATGGCGCCATCACCTTCACGGCGAATTACCTGCAACAGTTTGAACAGGCGCTGAAGACGGAAAAAGATGCAGCAGGGGTGGTTAACGCCATGAAACAGCACTGGCCTGCCCTCGCCGAAGAGAGTTCCCTGGAATTGAGCGCAAAAGTGAACACCGGCGAAATGAAATGGTAACCGGCGGGGTTACCGTCAGGTCTGCTGGCGTAACGACTGGGCAATTGCCTGAAGAAACAACGTTAATGCAACATGCTGGTGCGAGCGGGATTGATAAAGCCCATAAATCCCCAGCGGCTGCGGGACGTAATCGGCCAGCACGCTGACCAGTTCGCCGCTGTCCAGCGCGGTGCGGGCCTCCTTCTCAGGAACCAGCGCGATGCCGCACCCGGCGATAGCGGCATCGCATAAGACGGACGAGATACCGGCGCTTAGATTGCCGTTTGCCTGCACGTTAAGCCGATTATTTTCCCGGTCGGTAAAGTGCCAGGTCTGCCCTGCAAAACCGCTGTAATAGAGGCAGTTATGCTGCTGCAGATCTGCCAGGCTTTGCGGTTCCCCGCATCGGCGCAGGTAGTCTGGCGAGGCGCAAAGTACAGAGTGGCACTCGCCCAGACGCATCGCGATGGCGCCTGGCTCAGGATTATTGGTAATACGGATCGCCAGATCGATGCGCTCGCCAATCAGATTGACCGCCTGATGGCTGATATCGACTTCGATTTTCAGCGCCGGGTAACGTGCCAGAAATGCAGGTAACACCGGGCCGACAATGTGGCTGGCAGTAAAATGCGCGCAGGCAATACGCAACGTGCCGGATGGCGCTTCGCGCGTCGACTGTTGTTCAATATCATGAAACAGCGGAGCCAGTTGTCGCGTGTGTTGCAGCGTCTTTTCCCCGGCAGAGGTAAGTGTAAGACGACGGGAAGAACGGTGAATAAGCCGGGCGCCCGCCCATTTTTCCATTTCATCGAGATAGCGGCTGACCATCGGTCGGGAAATACCCAACGCCCTGGCCGCCGCACTCAGGCTCCCCAGTTCGCAGATACGGTTAAACACCACTACCGCCATCACTCTATCCATAGGTCCATCCGATCGTTTTATGCAACTTGCATGGCAGGGTTTCAGAAAAACATCCTACCAAATCTCGTTGGGGTAAATCCTTGCTGCCACTGTAAATATTCATGAAAACCTGCCGATAGGAGAAAAGCATTTTTAACAGTGATGTTTAAGGACAGGATGATCCACCATGAAAAGACACCCACTGAGCTGCCGTGCATTAAAAGCAGCAGGCTACGATCCCAACTCCAGCGTGCTTGAACTCGAACACAGCAACGGGCGCGTTGAACAGTATCTGGGCGTGGCGCCAAAAACCTGGCAAGGCTTTCTGATGAGCCACGATCAGGAAAAATTCTTTCGGGACAATATCGCCAACAGTTACCTGAAAATTATTATCGAGCAGGCGAATTACAGCCGTTTCTAGCGTTTCAGAACGGTCACTTCGCGCAGATTTGTGCTAACGTTGTCTCCCCGCAGACGACGGGGTTTCTTACGGCTTAACGCGGGTCACAGCACAAAGAGGATCTATGAGAATTGGTATTGCGTTCCCCATTCTGGTGTTTATCGTCGCGGTCGCATTCCTGACGTGGTTTATCCTTGGCGGCTATGCCTCACCAGGCGTTTAACGCCTGTTCAGCCGTGACGATGCCTGAGCGGGCGGCAAATCACGACCATCGCCAGCGCGCTGAGTAGCGGCAACAGAGCCAGCCATAGCCACGCAATGCTGGCCTGCGGGGAAGGCGTGAGCGCATTATCGAGCTGCCCACCCAACAGAAAATTCCCCGCCAGCACCGTGACACCGCCCATTGAGGACAACGCGCCATAATGCGCACCAAGGTTCTGATTATTGGCGAAATAGGGCACCAGGTCTTTGCCCACCGGCACAATCAGCATCTGCCCGAGTGTTAACAGCGTGATCATGAAGACCGCGGGAACATAGCGCTGCCAGCTTTCTGGCGCAGGCGTTGCCGCAAACAGCGCAACACTGATAAACGAAGCCGCAAGCAGCGCGAACCCAACAGGTAACATCCGCGCTGCACCAACGCGACGGGCGAGGCGCGCCAGCGGCATTTGTAACGTGATGATCAGTACCGAGGCCAGCATAAACAACGGGCCAAGCGTTTTTTCGCTGCTGCCGGAGCGGGTGAGCTCAACAGGCAGCGCCAGGTAGAGTTGATTGTAACTAAACAGATAAGCGCTCCACGCCAGCATAAAAGCCACAAACCGGCGGTTATGAAACGTTTTCCACCACGGCAGTATATGCAGCGTTTCAGCTTTGCCCGGCGTGCGCGGCAGGGCAAAAAACAGCACCAGCAACGCAATAACGAACACCCCTGCCCCAGCCAGAGCAACCTGCTGAAAACCAAACCCTGCCAGCAACGATCCCAGCAGCGGCCCCAGTACGGTGCCCAGTTCTCCACAGATCGCAAACAGCGCAAACCATTCCGAACGGCTGCGTTTGCCCTCTTTTTCGCTTTGCGTGCCGGCTTTTGCCAGCAGCGCTTCAATAGCAGGAGAAAACAGCGCGCCGCCCACGCCCGTTAAACATGCGCCGAGTACCACCGGCAGCAGCGTATCGCCCATTGCCAGCAGCAGGTAACCACTGATCCTCACCAGACAGCCGCAAAGAATAATGATCCGCGCACCGAAGCGATCGGATAACGCCCCACCCAGCAGGAACATCCCCTGCTGCGAGAACGTCCGCAGACCAATAATCAAACCGATCAGCGCGCCGGAAAGCTGCATGTCATCGCGCAGGTAGATGGCGAGAAACGGCACCACGGCATAAAAGCCGATATTAAAGATAAGCTGACTGCCCGCGAGCAGATAAGGCGATGTCCCTTTTGTCGGGGCAGAAAAATAAGCAAACATGCAAAAACCGTTTAGCGGGTGAGGCGTGCACAAAAGCCACTTTTTACCGGGTTAACAGAGCGCTGGCAACTTTTGTTATTGACTTACAGAGTCTGAGGTTTTGACTTTGCCCTTCCTCATTATTGACAAGGTTTATGCCGCTCGGTATAAGAGCCGGCATTAGAATGATTTTCATTTACAAAATCAATAATCACAAAAGGTCATGATGATGCATTTCGTTAAAAAATCGTTATTTGCACTGGGGATACTGTTTGCCGGTTCCGCGCTGGCAGACGCTACGCATTATCCCCTGACGCTGGATAACTGCGGCGTTCCGATCACGTTCGAAAAAGCCCCGCAGCGCGTGGTCGCGCTGGGCCAAAACACGGCGGAAATCATGCTGCTGCTGGATCTGCAAGACAACATGGTTGCCAGCGCTTTCTGGCCGACAAAAGTCTTGCCGCAACTGGCTGAACGGAATGCAAAAGTTAAAGTCCTGACCGTTGAGATCCCAACGCTGGAGTCAATCATTGCTCAGGAGCCGGACTTTGTGGTTGCGCAGTTACCGATCCTGCTCGGACCGGACAGTAAAGTGGCAAAACGAGAAGATTTTGCCGCCATTGGTGCCAACAGTTACCTCTCGCCGGGCGTGTGTGCCACGAAAAAGGACAACGGCGATATCTACGGGAGCCGTCACAGCCTGTGGGATCCGTCCCTGTTGTATAAAGAGATTGATGATCTGGCGAAAATCTTTGATGTGCAGGCACGCGGTGATGCGCTGATTGCCGAATTTAAGCAACGTGAAGCGGCGCTGCGCAGCCAGTTTGGCCACGGCAAGAAAAATCTCTCGTTTGTTTTCTGGTTCTCCAGTGCGTCTCCCACGGCAGATGCTTATGTAGGCGGTAAAAACAGTGCCTCCGGCTATATTGCCCATCTGCTCGGCGGGCATAACGCCATTACGTCGGAAAGCGAATGGCCGACCCTCGGCTGGGAGAGCATCATCGCGGCGAACCCGGATGTGATCGTGGTATCCAGTCTCGATCGTAACCGCTGGGCACTGGATAACGCCGAAGAGAAAATCAAGTTCCTCAAGAGCGATCCGGCTGTCAGCCAGCTTGAGGCGGTGAAAAAAGGCCATATCGTAGTGATGGATGGCCAGGCAATGAACCCGACAATCCGTACGCTATATGGTGCTGAGCAGGTTGCCGCCCAGTTGAAGACCCTGGGACTGGATAAATGACCACACCGTCTGTTGCTGCGCTGAAAAAGGCGCAGCTTGGGATATTGTTTGTGCTGTCATTGCTGTTATTAGCGCTGGTGATAGCGGTCAGCGTTGGCGTGGGTGAATTGTCGATCCCATTAAGAACCACTTTTTATGCCGTGAGTAACAAGCTGGGGCTGACCCACGAACCGTTGAACCGGATCCACGAAACGGTGCTGTGGGATTTCCGCCTCAGCCGTGCGCTGGTGGCCGCATGCTGCGGCGCAGGCCTGGCCATTTGCGGGACCGTATTACAAAGCCTGTTGAAAAATGCGCTGGCGGAACCCTACGTTTTAGGTGTTTCCGCCGGGGCATCAACGGGCGCAGTCTCGGTGGTGGTGCTGGGGATCGGCGCGGGTGCGCTCTCGCTGTCTGCTGGCGCCTTTCTTGGCGCGTTTGCCGCTTTCCTCTTTGTGGCCGTGTTGACCAACGGCGCGCGCGGCGGCAATGAACGCACCATTCTTGCGGGTGTTGCCGCCTCGCAACTGTTTAATGCCATTACCGCATGGAGTGTCAGCACCTCCGCCAGCGCTCAGCAAGCCCGCGATGTGATGTTCTGGTTGCTGGGCAGTTTTAGCGGTGTGCGCTGGCCGGAATTCCAGCTGGTGCTGGTCGTCGTTATTCTCGGTTTGCTGGCCTGTCTGTATCACGCCAAAGCGCTGGATGCGTTTACCTTTGGCGATGATGCCGCCGCCTCGCTGGGCATCCCGGTGGGCGTGGTCCGGCTGATCCTGTTTTCGGTGACGGCGCTGATCACCGCCACTATTGTCAGCATGGCCGGATCGATTGGCTTTGTCGGGCTGGTGGTTCCCCATGTGATGCGCTATTTCATTGGTCCGCTGCACCGCCGTTTATTGGTGGCCAGCGCGCTGGCGGGTGCCATTCTGATGGTGCTGGCAGATATCGCTTCACGCACGCTGATCGCCCCGCAAACCCTGCCTGTTGGCGTGGTCACCGCGCTGGTTGGCGTCCCGTTCTTTGCCATTATTCTCTATCGCTCAAGGAGGTTTGCATGAGCATTAGCGCAAGCCGGCTCAGTTGGCGGGTGGGTAAAAAAATCATCGTCAATGACGTTTCTCTGGCGGTGCCAAAAGGGCAAACACTGGGGCTGCTTGGTCCCAATGGTTCAGGAAAATCCTCTCTGTTGCGCATACTGGCGGGCCTGCGTCGGCCTGATAGCGGCACAGTGATGCTCGACGGTAGCGACATCGCCACGCTGAAAAAGAAAGCGCTGGCAAAACGCGTGGCATTTGTGGAACAGCACGCTGCCACCGAAGCCAATATCCGCGTGCGTGATGTCGTGAAGCTGGGGCGAATTCCGCATCATTCCCCCTTCAGTGCCTGGTCACATCACGACGACGAGATTGTCAATGCGGCACTGGCCCGCGTCGATATGCTTGAGCACAGCGATCAGGGGTGGCAAAGCCTCTCAGGCGGCGAACGTCAGCGGGTACACATTGCCCGCGCGCTGGCACAGTCGCCCGGTGAGATCCTGCTGGATGAACCGACCAACCATCTCGATATTCATCACCAGATGCAGTTGATGCGTTTGATCAGCGAACTGCCGGTCACCAGTATTATTGCCCTGCACGACCTTAATCATGCGGCGATGTTCTGCGATACGTTGATTGTGATGCAAAAAGGGCAAATCGTTGCCAGCGGTACGCCGGACGAGGTGTTAACGCAAGAGATGCTGGCCAACGTTTTTCAGGTTAACGCCCGAATTGAGATTTCGCCGGATCACGGCAAAAAGCATATTCATTTCCTCTGATCCCCTGCGCCAGAACGGTTTTCACGTTTTGGCGCAGCGTTCGCACGCTCCGCCTTCTGCCACGTCCGCTTACAGAAAATAAGAAAATACAATGGCCTGACCAGGCCTGTCACATTGTTGCCGGGTGTACTATATCGGTGAAAACATTCACCGGAGTCAGTAATGAATATCATTGAAGTCATCATGTCGGCGGGCAAGGTCTCGGTAGATGTTGCGTTGTACACCTTGTTGCCGATCATGGTTGTGATGCTCATCATTATGAAGTACCTGGAAGAGAAAGGCGTGCTGGAGGTGATTGTCCGAATCACTGCCCCGTTACTGAAACCGTTTGGCATAAACGGCATGGGCATATTCGCCCTCATCCAGTTGAATTTTGTCAGCTTCGCCGCCCCGCTTGCCTCGCTGGCGCTAATGGAAAAACGCGGTACTTCTGACCGCCACCTGGCCGCAACACTGGCAATGTTATTCGCCATGGGCCAGGCAAATGTCTTTTACCCGCTGACGCCGTTTGGCCTGCACTGGGGAGTGGCGATTATTATTTCGCTGATCGGCGGCCTGGCGGCATCGACACTGACCTGGTACGTGACAGGCCGAAAACTCTCCGGGGTGAGTCTGCGTAGCGAGGAGGCGGAACTTCACCGCGATAAACCCCGCGCCGGGTTAATTTCAGTGATCAATGGCGCAGGGGCAGATGCCATACGCTTGTCACTCGGGTCGCTGCCGATGCTACTGCTGTCGCTAACCGTGGTCGGGCTGTTAAAAGCAGCCGGCGCGGTGGAAGCCTTAACCGCACTGTTAACCCCCGTGCTCGCTTTCTTCAATATTTCAAGCGTGTATGTATTGCTGACATTAACCAAATGCATGGCGGGCGGCACCGCCTATTTTGGCGTGGCATCGGAAATGGTGCAGCACGGTCAACTCACCGCCGCGCAACTCAATGCCTCGGCGGGGCTGCTGGTGCAAACCCTCGATCTGCCCGGTATCGGCATCTTTTTAGGTATCGCCAGCCGTTTTGTCCGCTTGTTTCGCTTTGCCCTGCCTGGCGCCATTGTTGGCATTCTGATCCGCACCGTGTTACATGCCATGGTGTTTTAAACAGTCACGCATATGGGCATGATCAGTGCCCTTCGCCCACACTGTTTGAAGCGCCGTGGCTATGCCTGTTACCGTTCAGGAAAAACTCACCACGTGGCGCTTAGCGGGGGGGCACTCAGCCCGGGTACGCATCGCTGCATACAGCGAACAGAGTTCCTGCAGACTGCGGGTACCGGTCCGTTTCATCATGCCATTGCGCTGTACGCTGACGGTGGTTGGACTCACGCCACGTATACGGGCGATATCATCCACCGAATGCCCGCGCAGCAATAGCCGCAGAATTTGCTGCTCGGCACTGGTGAATTTCAGCATGCTGTGGCGATAACCCGGCTGCTGGTTCTGCTCCGACAGTAAACTCATCACCTCCAGCGCATGGCGTAATGCATCTGCACGGACAGTTTCCGCCAGGCACAATTTCACCATCCCAGGGAACAGCAGCCTGAGCGAGTCAAAATGGCGTTCCGATGAGATAAAAATAGAATAGTGCGCGGGTGGGCAGGAGAACAATAATGAATACATTTCCACAATATCCATTCCCGTAGCCACATATATTGACGGTTCACCGTGGCGAAACCATCGCCCCTTTTCCTGATTCAGCTCCTTGAGTATTTTCTCAATTCCATAGATGAAAAGGCGATCCTTTCCGTAGATTTTCATGTGGGTACTCCAGAGGTTATGTTTTTATTTTTGCTCTCCCATACGGAAGGCGTTTTCTGTTTTATCCTGAATGTAAGGTAGGTAATCAGGCAGATCAAAGCGCCCGATCTGTCTTGTTTATGTTTAGTTTAAGTTGCAAAGACGTAACGTCGTGCTCATTCCCGTTAGCCCGTTCGGGTGATAAGCCCAGTGTATTGCATTTTTGTCCCGACGTTCATTTTTTATTCCAGGAATAAGTTTATCAGGAAAATTATTTTGCCTGCGAAATAGCTTAATCCTGATCACATACACATCTGCATGTAAACCATGTAACACATTGATATTAAAATAAAATTAAAGAGTAAGATTATCTTTATAAACGGTCTTTGAATAATTTTTACTCTCTCTTTAAAGTTCGATCTCAGTCTCAAAACATCATTTCAAATTGTGTAAAAGTGCGTTCCACTTAATGTCTAAACGAGAGATGAAAACAACCTATTTATCGCTTGTTAATCAGCAATGCATCATTAACAACATATTCTGTGTGGTGAATCCCCCTAAGCGGCGGGGTCAAGCTGATATGAAGAAACCTCAATGAGGTTCCATTTTTATGGACGAATTGTGGAGATCGGCCCGCAATTCACCGGGAGGCACCCGGCACCACACGCCACATTTAGGGGTTAATTAACTGCTGCTTTCGGTGTCAGCCACAGCAGCGTAACTATATTTGGCATAATAATTATGTCTGCTAATTATATCGTTTTGCAATGAGAGAGAATGTCCCATTCCTCTTTGAATAAAACTATCTGCAATTTTGCAGAGGACATCTTGTACCTACTGACTATAAATAATAGGGGATTTTATGTTACGCACGCTTTTATTAGTTACTGTACCTTTGGTGAGTATTGCTGCACAGGCTGTGACATTTGATTATCGCCATGAAATAACTGACAGCGGCGGAAATAATCACAAAGATCGTTTATTAATGTCGCACCGCTTTGCTAACGGCTTTGGTTTATCGCTGGAGGGCAAATGGAAAGGCTCGCAAAATAAAGATAAGGCCTACCATGAAACCGTTAGCAATGGCACAGAAGTGGTGGCCAGTTATGTCTATAAAATTAACCCGACTTTCCAGCTCGAACCGGGTTTTTCACTGGACTCCAGTTCCACCTCTAACAACTATCGTCCCTATCTGCGCGGTAAGGTGAATTTCAGCAGCGATGTGAGCGGTACACTGCGCTACCGCCCGTACTTCAAGCGTAACTCGAGTAACATCGGTACCACGAAAGACACCAGCGAAAACGGCTACAACCTGACCGCTGCGCTGTCGTGGAAACTGTTTGATAATTATCAGCTTGATTACGAACTGGATTACAAACATGCGACCTCTGCTGGCGTGCTGATCGCCGATAATGAAAACTATGACTGGTCACATGATTTTAAATTGACCTACAAATGGGACAAAAACTGGTCGCCGTACGCTGCAATTGGTAACGTATCGGGCAGCAAATATACCGATGAGCGCCAGACGCGTTATCGTGTGGGCATAAAATATAATTTCTAACGATCCGCTTGCGGTATTCCCTCTTCAATAAGGATTTCGCCAGAAATCCTTATTCTTAATGATGAGATGAAATATGACACTTTCCAAATTGGCGCTCGCGATAGGGTTAATAAGTCTGTTTTCTCACACCGCCACCGCGCAGGATAGCCAGCGACTTAGCAGCGTAAAGGCATTTGCTGATACGGTGATTGAAAAAGCCCGGAGCAAACAGCACAGCGACGTCCCGCTGCTGGCTGATGGCGTCGATCCGCGCACTGGCGCTCAGATGACGTGGATCTTTCCGGATGGCAAAACTGCCGTTCTGTCGAATTTCTCGGCTCAGCAAAACCTGATGCGGGTGCTGGTGGGGCTGAGCAATCTGAGCGGTGACACTAAATATAAGCAACTGGCGCAGGACAACGTCCGCTATTACTTCCAGCACTATCAGGACAAAAGTGGGCTGCTGCTGTGGGGGGGCCACCGTTTTATCGATCTCAACACATTGCAACCGGAAGGGCCGAGCGAGAAAGAACAGGTCCATGAACTGAAAAACGCTTATCCCTATTACGATCTGATGTTCGCTGTTGATAAACCGGCCACTGCGCGTTTTATACGTGCTTTCTGGAACGCACATGTTTACGACTGGAAGATCCTTGAAACCAGCCGTCACGGCGAATATGGCAAAGCCATGGGAAAACTGTGGGCCAGCGATTTTGAACAGCAACCGCCTTTCTTTGCCACCAAGGGGCTGAGTTTCCTCAATGCCGGCAACGATCTGATTTACTCCGCCTCCCTGCTGTGGCAATACGAGGGCGAAAAAGGCGCGCTGATCTGGGCCAGGCGACTGGCGGAGCAGTATGTGCTGCCACGCGATAAAAAAACCGGACTGGGGGTTTATCAGTTCACCCAGGCGCTGAAACGCGCCGAAACAACCGATGATTCCGACACCAACTCGAAATATGGCGATCGTGCACAGCGCCAGTTTGGCCCGGAATTCGGCCCGACAGCACTGGAAGGCAATATGATGCTGAAAGGCCGCACCAGTACGCTCTATTCGGAAAACGCATTAATGCAGCTGGCACTGGCGAAATCGCTGGGGCGCGACGGCGATGATCTCAAAAAATGGACGCTGGATGGTCTGAAAGCCTTCGCCAAATATGCCTATGACGAGAAGAGCAATACCTTCCGGCCGATGCTGGCCAACGGTACCGATCTCTCAGGCTATGTCTTACCGCGCGACGGCTATTACGGCAAAAAAGGCACGGAATTGAAGCCTTATCCGGCTGGCAATGAGTTCTTGTTGTCGTATGCCCGCGCCTGGACGCTGGAGCAGGATGCCGATATGTGGAAAGTGGCACGCGGTATTGCTCGCGGTCAGGGTCTGGGTGATATCGGCGAACCGGGAGGGAAAAACAGCCAGCTGAATATGGCGACCACCAATAGCGAACCTTATGCCATTTTTGCGTTGATTGATTTATCCCGTGCCACCGGCGATAAAAACTACCTCTCGCTGGCAGATAACGTGGCGAACAATATTATTGCGCATAAACGCCTGAACGGTTTCTTTGTCGATGATCCTCAGTATATTTACGCCAATGTCGACCATATAGCGCCGTATGCCCTGCTGGCGCTGGAAGCGGCTTATCAAGGGAAACCGGATGCTGTCGCCCCCTTCCTCAACGGTGCGGGTTTCACCGAAGGTGCATACCGGCTGGATGATGGCACCGTGCGCTACTCCACCCGCGATGACGAGCTGTTCCGCTTAAAACCAGGCGAGCAGTTAAAACCTAACGGTAAGAAGTGATCATGTCTGCGCCTCTCGCGGTTCGCCGCGAGAGGTTCTGCGGGAAATCGCTACGCGCCCATGTTTATAATTAAATCCCTGCCGTTAGCAGGCTTATTTATTCCTGCCTTACGACCTTAAGGTTACATTAATCTTTATTTTATGTGATTTTAGCGCCAGAAAAAATATTCAGCGGAATCACATAACTACGCGAATTATCAATAAATTGTCACATTGACAGTAAATAAACTGCGCGCCCTGCCGTTAATAACATTAAGAATCTGCTTAGTTAATATACCAGGGGCACGAATGAGTCTACCTGACGACAGAACGCCCTCTCTGCGGACAGGCGATACACATAGCATCATGAAACAGACCATCCTGATGATGGCGTTACTGATGGGCTTTATTTTTTTCAGTACCCTGTTCGCGCTGACGCTGTTCACCTGGGTCCTGCCCTTGCTGGCAGCGCTGATGATCGGCTCCGTTTTGCTGGCATGGCAGTTGGCACGTAAAGCGCTGTTCCGCGCACGGGTTAACGATGAAAAGATCTTTCTGTTGGAGCAGAGCCGCCAGGCATTGCTGACCAGCGAACGTCGCTTTCGCGATATTGTGGAAACCACCACCGACTGGGTCTGGGAAGCCGATGCGCAACTGCGGTTAACCTGGATTTCAAATCGCTTTCCGGTCGTGACCGGGCATCATATCGGGGAGTGGATCGGACGGCGCTTTACCGACTTTTTCGTCAATAAAGACAACGCATTGATCGCCTGGCTGGCACAACCGTCAGCTGATCACAGCCTGACGCTTTCGCAATGTGGCTACGTCTCGGCACTGGGCAGCCAGCGGTATTGTAATTTAACGCTCAAACGCGTCATGCTGGCGAACGGTCATTTAGGCTTTCGCGCAACCGCATCGGATGTAACGCTTGAAGTACAAGCCAGTGAACGCATCCAATATTTATCCCACCATGATGAGTTAACCGGCTTACCCAATCGCTTAACCATGAAAGAATTCCTTGATGGGAAACTCCTCACTCATGAATCGCAGGCGGGATCGCTGGTGATGATGAGCATTGATATTAATGACTTCAAAGCCATTAACGATATTTACGGACACCTGGCAGGCGATAAAGTCCTGAGCGATGTCTCCGAAAGATTGCGTAAATGCGTACGTAATACCGATCTGGTTGCCCGTCATGGCGGCGATGAGTTTGTTATTATTTCCCCGGATGTAAACAGTGAAGAAGATATCAGGATATTTTGCCAGCGAATTATTAGCGAGATTAATAAACCGTTTTATATTTCTGCTACTGAGGTGTATATCAGCGTCAGTATTGGCATTGCGCAATTACCTAAAGATGCCCTAACCGCTAAGGATTTACTGCGCTACTCTGATATTGCCCTGTATAAAGCTAAAAATGCCGGGAAAAATAACTACCTGTTTTATCAGCCGGATATGGAAAAACAGATCGTGCAACGCCGGGAACTGGAACGAGAATTACGTTCGGCCATCAATGAAGGACAACTGTTTTTGTTATACCAGCCCAGGTACGATCTGCGCACTTCACGCATTACATCCGTTGAGGCATTAGTTCGCTGGCAGCATCCCGGCTACGGTTTACTGATGCCAGATCAGTTCATTCCGCTGGCAGAAGAGACAGGCATTATCGTTGCGCTTACCGACTGGGTGTTGTTCACTGCGTGTCATGAAATTGGTCAACAGTTTGAAAATATGTCGGTTTCCGTCAACATCTCCCCGATGGAGTGTAAAGACATCGCCATGATCGCACGGGTTAAAACGGCACTAACCAATGCGCACTTCCCGGCATCCAGGCTGGAACTGGAGTTCACTGAAAACATCACCCTTAATGGTCCGGACACCACGAAAAAAGTGATGCAAGAATTAAAATCGTTAGGCGTCAAACTATTAATCGATGATTTTGGTACCGGTTACGCATCGCTCTATTATCTGAATAACTTCCCCTTCGATGGCATTAAAATCGACAAGTCTTTTATTTTTGGGATGAACGACTCTGTCACTGCACATAAAATCGTCGAAAAGATCATTGGTCTGGGTAAAGATTACGATTTGGAGGTCACCGCAGAAGGCGTTGAAACGCAAGAGCAGCTGGATCAGCTTAAAACCTGGCAGTGCGATATTATCCAGGGCTATTTTATTAGCCGACCGACAACGCTCGATAAAATTAAACTTAATGCAAATTTCAATGCTTCCACAGAAATCGAAGCAGCGGAAAAGTAGCCGATTAGTTTATTTGCGTTAAAATCTCTTTTTTATTTTTTACAAAGTGATTTCTGTGATCAAATCGTGGGAATTATTTGATTTTGTCTGTTTAAGTATCTTTAAATTGATATAAATCAATTTTCATATAATAAAACGTTTTTTTCAAAAATATAAAAGACCGTTTTATCAACGCCTGAGGCGTTCTGGTCAAAATAACCAGGAGGGTAAGATAGCCGGACAGCTGGGCCAACACCAACCTGAAGGGTAATTTCTATTACCGGGGTAAGCATAATGAAAATACTTCGCGACATCACTATCCGAAAAATGCTGCTGATTATTTTAGCCTTGTTCAGCATTATTTGGGGAATGGCGACCCTCCTGACTTTCCATAACTTTTCCACTATCGAACAACTTCTGGAACAAAACGCCGGGCAAAAAAATGCGTATGCCCTGCTGGTAAAAGGCAACGATCAATATTTTCGCACAGTGACGCGCATGCTGCGGGCAATGGATTTTCAGCAGTCGGGTGATGAGGCAAATGCGGCAAAAACGTTCGAGTCTGCCGGAAAAGCACTGGCCATCACTCAAGATATGCTGGCGAAATTCCGCCAGGCCCCACATCCCGGTGTGGATAAAGCGCTGGTCGACGCGATGGTAAATGACTGGGAAACCCTGCTGAATAACGGCATCGTCCCGATGCTGAGCGCGGCGAAGAGTCAACAAACCGATCAATTCCGCGCGTTGTTTCGTAAAAGCTATCCTCCGCTGAGCGTACAATTTGGCGCCACGGCCGAGAAATATACCCAGGCGATCCAGTCGAATGACCTGCTCGATCAGACACGCGCTGAAGTCAGCTTTAATAAATATGTGCTGATCGGTGCCCTGATCGCAGGTGTCTTCACGCTGTTCCTTACCGACCGTTATCTGGTGAACTTTCTGGTCAAACCGCTGGGCATGATCCAAAAACATCTGGAAACCATGACCGCAGGCAGACTGAACAATGAACTGCATGAATTTGGCCGCAACTGTGCCGGTCAGATGATCCCCTATATCCGCAGCCTGCAAGCGAGCCTACGCACCACTGTTGAAACTATTCAGGACAGCTCCGGCAGTATCTTCCGCAGCACCAGTCAGATCCGCGAAGGAAATGATGAACTCTCCGGGCGTACGGATCAGCAGGCAGCAGCGCTGCAGCAGACCGCCGCCAGTATGGAGCAGTTGACCTCCACGGTGAAAAATAATGCCGACAACGTGCGCGACGCGCGCAAACTGACTGAAGAGGCACAGCGTACGGCCCAAAAAGGTGGCGAGATCACCGCCACAGTGGTGACCACCATGCACGGTATTTCTGAAAGCTCGCAAAAAATTGCCGACATCACCAGCGTGATTAATGGCATCTCGTTCCAGACCAACCTGCTGGCACTTAACGCGGCGGTTGAAGCGGCGCGCGCCGGGGAACAGGGGCGCGGGTTTGCCGTCGTCGCCAGTGAAGTTCGCGCGCTTGCGCAGCGTAGTGCACAAGCGGCAAAAGAGATCGAAACCTTAATTCAGGAATCCGTTTTGCGGGTCAAAACCGGGGCGGAACAGGTACAGGAAGCGGGTGGTGCCATGTCGGTTATCATCTCTTCTGTGGAACAAGTGAATAAATTAATGACCGAAATTTCCGTAGCCTCCGACGAGCAAAGCCGTGGCATCGAGCAAATCGGCCAGGCAATGACGGAAATGGACGGGGCGACACAGCAAAACGCCGTGCTGGTACAGGAAGCGAAGACCAATGCGGTTTCACTGGAGAAAGAGGCTGAGCGGCTGAGCAAAGCGATCGCGCTGTTCGAATCCGGCGTGAAATCTCGCCATCCGGCCAGCGAGTCGCGCAGCAGAAGCGCCACCCAACCGGCAAAACTGGCGCTGGTTTCCTCACAGGATAACTGGCAATCCTTCTGATTTAACATCCTTACGCCTGAAGCCACTGCTTCAGGCGTTTTTACATGTATCAACAAGCCAAAAAAAATAACAACACTCTGATATAAAAGAAATTTCTTGTAAATGGCGAAAACCAACCACTGTGCTAAATTTTCTGGGTGAAGAGAAGAAAACGAGGATGTCAGCATGAAGTTCAATGATGAGCACACGGGACTCATTGGATTAGCCATTGGTGCAGCGGTCATTGGCCTGATTGCAGAGCGAACGCCAATAAACCGGGACAGCATAATTGACGAAATCGAGCGACAAGGCAGGAACCGGGGCGACGGCGTCGAAGAAGATGTTTTCCTGAAAGCGGCAGAGCTGGTACGTAAGGGGCTATAAACTGCCCACCCGCGGTGGGCAGTGTCTGGCGAACCCAATAACGTTATTTAACCGTACCTTTCACACCGTGAGGTTCTGCGCGGCGGTATTGCGGTGCTATCTTCACTGCGCCATGCAGCGCGGCTGCAGCGTGCCATGGCCAGCGGGGATCATAAAGCGCACCGCGCGCGATAGCGATCAGATCGGCATCGCCCTGTTGCAAAATCTCTTCTGCATGCTGAGGTTCTGTGATCAACCCGACGGCAATCACCGGCATACGGGTCTTCTGGCGCAATGCTTTGGCAAACGGCACCTGGTACCCGGCCGTGACCTTGATGCTCTGCAACGGCGACAACCCACCGCTGGAAACGTGAACATAATCGCCGCCCAGCGCGTCGATTCTTTCTGTTAATACGGCGGACTGCGCCACATCCCATCCCCCTTCGACCCAGTCCGTGGCCGAAATGCGAATGCCGACAGCCACCTGCGATGGCACGGCATCGCGCACGGCTTTAAAGACCTCCAGCGTGAAACGCAGGCGATTGTCGAGGCTGCCGCCGTACTCATCGCTGCGCTGGTTGGAAAGCGGGGAAAGGAACTGGTGCAATAAATAGCCATGCGCGGCATGGATCTCGATCACCTCAATACCGAGCGCCACCGCGCGCAGGGCGCTATCAACAAACGCGTGCTTCACTCGCGCCAGATCCTGTTTGCTCATTTCTCGCGGCGCGCGTTCTGCGGGATCGTGCGGCAGGGCCGAAGCCGACAACGTTTCCCAGCCGCCCTCTTCCAGTGCGAGCTGCTTCCCGCCCAGCCAGGGCGCGCTTACCGAGGCTTTACGCCCGGCATGACCTAACTGAATGCCCAGTTTGACCGGCGAATAATGGCGAATATCGTCGATCACTGTTCGTAATGCCTGTTCTGTGCCGTCATCCCATAATCCGAGGTCTGACGGTGAAATCCTGCCCGCAGGCTCGACTGCCGTGGCTTCAATAATTAATAATCCCGCCCCCGATAACGCCAGGTTACCTAAATGGATGCGGTGCCAGGCGGTCGCTTTCCCCTCAACGGCCGAGTACTGGCACATGGGAGCAATCACGATACGGTTATCCAGCTCAACCTGACCAATCTTCACTTCCGAAAATAATTTGCTCATGAGTTTTCCTTCTTCCGGCTTCAAATTGCTGCCCGGACGGCAACTGACAAAACCCTCACTTTCTGCCTTCCCCCCGGCTTTGTCTTTGGCGGTATGTGCCCTTTGCAGGTAACAAATTATGGCAACATGTTGAAAGTATTCACGAATTATAGCCGCGTTACACCACGCGCTGTTGCCGCGTCCCGCCAGTGCAAAAGCCAATCATAATCACGCCGTGTGACAGGACAAAAATCGCCCACTAATGCGGCATCGCATACTTCACGATAACGTCTGTCGCTCACCAGTTGCTGCAGCGCAGCCTGCACCAGGGCGCGGGTTTCCGCATTCGTGCCCTGGGCGGTGATCAGCGGCAATCCTGGTGCCAGCGGGCTTTGCGCAATCACGGTCAGCCCGGCCAACAAAGCGGGCTGATGGCGCTGTAGCAACGCATAAGTGACACAATCAATAGCGGCGATATCGGCCTGCTGTTGGCCCAGCGCCACCAGCGACTGCCGGTGGCTGCCACTGAACAGCAGATGCGAGAAAAAGCGCCCTTCCCCCGGCAACATGGCCGTCATATAGCGCAGGACGTTGTAGCCAGACTGTGAATCGGGGGAATTGCATACCGCGCGGCGATGGCGAAAATCAGCCAGTGCCTTTCCGCTATCGGCCTGGCGCGCCACCAGCAGGCTGCGGTAAAGGTGACCTTCGCACCCTGTCGCCAGATAATGAAAACAGCCCAGCGGCTGAACCGCCATTAAGCGAGTCGCCAGCGGGTAGCCGCAGGTCTGGCTCAGCAACACATCCGGCTGCTGCCAGTGCGAGTCCAGGTCGTCCACCGGAAAGATGGCTTCAGCGGCAAGCCCTCTGGCTGCCAGCAATTCCTGTAACGCGCCCAGTAACGCAACGGTATCCGGACGGTGAAGGTCATACATCGGGTACGCAAGCTTAGTCATGTCGTATGTTGTCGCCGGGGTGGGCATTGACCTCAACGGCTTTCAACAAGAACCGTCGTAACCATTCACTATAGCCGCGAACCAGAAACCCGCTATTGCGCTGCTGCCAGGCGGCTTTGTCACGCAGATACAGCGTGCGCAAACCATACCAGGGGACACCGGGTAAATCATGATGGATTGCGTGGTAGTTGAGATTCAGGAACAACAGCCGCCACGGCAGCGCGGCTTCGTTGATCACCGAACGCGCCAGCGGATCGTCCGCCGCCCGATGTTCCAGAAACGAACGCACTTTGGTTATTGCCAGCGCCGGATAGCTCACGGCCAGGACAAACCACAGCGGCGAAAAATCGCAGTATCTGAACCACAGCAGCAACAGCGCCAGCAGGGCTATATGCACCAACCACATGGCTATCGCTGAACGTTGCCGAAAACGAAACGCCTTAACCATTCCCGCCAGTAGCTGCGCTATATCCAGCAGCGGCGCAATCAGTAAACGCCCCACAAACGTATTGCGCAGATGAATAATGTATTGCTGCCAGCGTGGCAGGCGGTGCCAGTCTGCAGGGGTAAAATAATACGATTCCGGATCCTCGTCCGGCAGCGTCAGCAAATGTGTTCGATGGTGCGCGAGGTGCGCATCACGGTAGAGGCCAAACGGGTACCAGATCGCCAGTGGCATCAGCCCCAGCAACTGATTAAACCGTGGCCAGCGCGTGGGATGCCCGTGGATCAGCTCATGCTGCACCGACAGGTACCAGCAGGTAAACCCGATCAATACCAGGGTTGCGGGCAGTAACCCCAGCGTTTTCCAATACGCCAGGGTGGTAAACCAGCCACCATACACCGTAATAATAACCAGCCAGGTCGGCAGCTCGCTGCGCCATAACCAGGATCGGGAAAGCTGACGAATAACGACACGCTGTTCTTCATGTAAATAGACTGGACCTTGCTTTACCATTCACGCCCACACTCACTGCTTACTGTGCGGCCACGATGTGAGAGAACGGCGGAAATAACAAAGTATTTAAATCGCTTAGCTATTGCCGAAAATGGCAAATCCGGCGCGGCAGCCGGGCTCTACGCCGGGGAAGCGCGCATCCTCTGGTACGGAGAATGCGCCTTCTCTGAGGGTTAGATTTGCGCCATACCGCCATCAACAAACAGTTCGCTACCGTTGATAAAGCTGGCGGCATCAGAGGCGAGGAAGGCCACCGCTTTGCCAATTTCTTCCGGCTCACCAAGGCGGCCAAGCGGTACCTGCGCCGCCAGCGCGTCAAACAACCCCTGCCGATGCTCGTCCGGTACCAGTTCGCCTAAACCCGGCGTGCGTACCGGCCCTGGGCTGACCACGTTAACACGGATGCCGCGATCTTTAAGATCCAGCGCCCATGAGCGGGCAAAATTGCGTACCGCCGCTTTACTGGCGCTATAAACACTGAAGCTGGCGGTGCCTTTAATGGTCACTGTTGAGCCGGTCAGCACAATCGCCGCACCGTCAACCAGCAGCGGCAACGCTTTTTGCACCGTGAACAGAACGCCACGCACGTTGGTGCCAAAAATCCGGTCAAACTGCTCTTCGGTAATCGCCCCCAGTGGCAACATATCTCCGCCGCCCGCATTAGCGAACAGAATATCCAGTCGCCCGGCGCTTTTGGCGATATGGGCATAAACCGCATCGAGATCCGCCAGAACGGAGGCATCTGCGCGAATGCCGGTAATGCCCTGGCCGATTTCTGCTACCGCCGCATCCAGCTCTTTTTGCCGACGGCCAGTGATAAAGACCTGCGCACCTTGTGCGACCAGTTCTTTCGCCGTAGCCAGGCCAATGCCGCTGGTGCCGCCCGTAACCAGGGCAATTTTTCCGCTCAGTGTTGTACTCATTTTTTGCGCCTCAATTTTCATTGCAGTGAATAAGATGCACCTGTGCGTATTGCTTCTCGCCTCAGGTATGGCTGCACTGTACCGTCGGTGTTTTTATTGAAAAATAGCGAAAAATAAAAAGGACTATTTCTGTGTGTGTATAATCAACCCAACAAAGGAGGCGCTATGGACCAATTAATGGCAATCCGGGCTTTTGCCCGCGTGGTGGAAGCAGGCAACTTTACCCGGGCGGCAGACTCGTTAGAGATGCCCAACGCTACGCTCAGTAAGCTGGTGCAGGAGCTGGAAGCCCATCTCGGCGTGCGCCTGCTGCAACGCACTACCCGCCGGGTCACGGTAACGCCGGAAGGACGCGACTATTACGAGAGGACCGCGCGTCTGCTGCGCGATCTGGAAGATATCGATACCTCATTTAACGCTGTGCGCAGTACGCCGCGCGGGCTGTTGCGTGTTGATGTGGGCGGCTCTACCGCACGGGATGTGTTGATCCCTGCTTTGCCTGATTTTCTGGCACGCTACCCGGACATTCGTCTTGATTTGGGCGTTTCGGATCGCGCAGTGGATCTGATTAGCGATAACGTCGATTGCGTGATCCGTGGTGGGCCGCTGGACAACTCGTCGCTGATTGCCCGTCGTATTGGCAGCGCCACGCTGGTGACGTGTGCCACACCGGATTATCTGAAAGCTTTCGGTACACCAGCTTATCCGCAAGAGTTAAAAAACGGCCACCGGCTGGTGAGTTACCTTTCGCCACAAACCGGGCGGGCTTTCCCGTTTCGTTTTGAACGCAATGGCGAAACCACCGACATCAAAATTGAACACCGCATTGGCGTTAATGAAAGTAATGCGCATCTCGCTGCCGGGCTGGCAGGATTAGGGATTATTCAGACCTTCAGCTATGCCCTTGGCCCGTCGCTAAAAAGCGGCGCACTGGTGGAGATCCTCAGCGCATGGCGTCCGGCACCGTATCCTTTCCACGTGGTCTATCCACAAAACCGGCATGTCACGCACCGCTTGCGGGTATTTATTGACTGGCTGCTGGCATCTTTTCCGCAGCGGGTCAGTGGCGAGTGAAGAAAATAAGATTCACCGGATGGTTAATGTAAATAGTGAGTCATGACCAGATTAATTATGGAAATAATATGAACACAGTGTGGTTTATCTGTGTTTTTTAATGTGCATTGTTAAACCCCACTTGTAATTACCAAATTCGCAACAAATTTAAATAATTGATTTATATATAAATTATATTTTGAAATATTTGAATGATTATTATGTTGATAATCAATGCCATTTCCACTAACGTCATTGCCGCATGATTTTACTTGCTAATAACGTCATGTAATGACCTCTCTCGCTTTATTCCTTTTCGCTGGCGCTGGAAAGCACTTACCCGCTTTACGTCTTATTTGCGCAACAGCACAAGGAGGCATCGCTACGTCTGCAAATGATTCGGCAATGGAAAAGCGAGGATCAAGCGTAAAAGAAGAACACAGGGAATATGGCATGAAACACACTTCGCACTACTCACTGGCCATGTTGGTTCACATGGCGCTCTGGGGACTGACGCTTCCGGCCTATGCCGCTGACACCAGCACAACGTCTGACACCAGCCAGAAAACAGATACCACACACAGTGAAGATACCCTGGTGGTTACCGCCGCCAAACAAACGTTACAGGCCTCTGGCGTCTCGACCATCACGGCGGATGAAATCAGCAAACACCCGCCCGCGCGCGATGTATCCGAACTGATCCGTACCCAACCCGGCGTGAACCTGACAGGCAACTCCACCAGCGGCCAGCGTGGCAATAACCGCCAGATCGATATTCGTGGTATGGGGCCGGAAAATACCCTGATCCTCGTTGATGGCAAGCCCGTCACCAGCCGAAATGCGGTGCGCTATGGCTGGCGCGGCGATCGTGACAGCCGCGGCGACAGCAGTTGGGTGCCCGCAGAAATGATCGATCATATCGATGTGGTCCGAGGGCCGGCTGCGGCGCGCTATGGCAACGGTGCCATGGGCGGCGTGGTCAATATCATCACCAAACCGAACCAGAACGAATGGCACGGCTCGTGGAACACCTATCTGAATGCCCCGCAGCACCGTAAAGAGGGGTCAACAAAACGCACCAACTTTAGCCTTAACGGCCCGCTCTCTGACACAGTCAGTTTCAACCTGTGGGGCAACCTGAGCAAAACGCAGGCCGATGCGCAGGATATTAACTCCGGTCATGAGGCCGCACGCACCGGTACTTACGCTGGATCCTACCCGGCGGGTCGCGAAGGTGTCATCAACAAGGATATTCACGGCAAAGTGCGCTGGGAATTTGCGCCAATGCAGGCCCTGGAATTTGAGTCCGGCTACAGCCGCCAGGGGAACCTGTACGCCGGAGACACCCAGAACACGAATACCAGCACATTAGTGAAGAGCAAATACGGCAAAGAGACTAACCGTCTTTACCGTCAAACCTACGGGCTGACCTGGACCGGCGGCTGGGATAACGGCGTGACAACCAATACGTACGCCCAGTATGAACGTACGCGTAACTCCAGGATGAACGAAGGCCTGGCGGGCGGAACGGAGGGGATCTTCTCCAGCGATAAGTTCTCCGATATCGACCTGGCGGATGTGTTGCTGCACAGCGAGGTGAATATTCCGTTTACGCTGGGCGTGGATCAAAATCTGACCGTGGGGACGGAATGGAACCAGCAGCGTATGAAAGATGGCGTGTCTACTGCTCAGTCGCTCTCTTACGGTTCAATTTCCGGCACCGACAGCACGGGACGCAGCCCTTACTCAAGCGCCGAGATCTTCTCGCTGTTTACCGAGGACAATATCGCGCTGACCGACAGTACCATGCTTACGCCGGCACTGCGTTTTGATCATCACAGTATTGTTGGCAATAACTGGAGCCCGTCGCTCAATCTGTCGCAAGGTCTGGCGGAAGACTGGACGTTGAAACTGGGGATCGCCCGCGCCTATAAAGCGCCGAACCTGTACCAGCTCAACCCGAACTATATTCTCTACAGCAACGGTCAGGGTTGCTACAACAGCAGCGCGGCCTGTTACCTGATGGGTAATGAGGATCTGAAAGCTGAAACCAGCGTCAACAAAGAGATCGGTATTGAGTATAAGCACAACGGTTTCCAGACCGGGGTCACTTACTTCCGTAACGATTACCACAACAAGATCGAATCCGGTTATGCCGCGGTCGGTACGGCCAGCAACGGCACGACGAATATCTACCAATGGGAAAATATTCCAAAAGCGCTGGTTGAAGGTCTGGAAGGCACCTTTAACGTTCCCGTGACGGAAACAGTAAACTGGACCAACAATCTGACCTGGATGCTGCAAAGCAAAAACAAGACCACGGGCGATCGTCTGTCGGTGATCCCTCAATTCACGCTGAATTCTGCGCTCGCCTGGCAGGTACGTGATGACTGGTCATTACAAAGCACCTTCACCTGGTACGGCCGACAGAAACCGAAACGCTTTAACTACAAAGGCGCGGCGGTATCGGGCAGCGAACTCAATGAAGTCAGCCCTTATAGCATTGTCGGTCTGAGTTCGACCTGGACGGTAAATAAAAACCTGAGTCTGACGGGCGGCGTAGAAAATATCTTCGATGTGCGTCATTACCGGGCAGGCAATGCGCAAACCACCGGCAACTCCACCACTGGAGCATATTTGTATGGCGCAGGTGCAGAAACCTATAACGAAGCGGGTCGTACGTTTTATGTCAGCGTAAATACGCACTTCTGATGCCTTGCATCGGGCCGGAATATCAAATATTCCGGCTTTTTTATTGCCCGGGGCACAGCCTGTATCGTCTGTTATAGATGATGACAAAATCTTCACTGCTTCTGCATAATCCATTCACGGTCTGAGTATATCCTTAACGCGTTGATGTCGATGGGAATGGATCCGGTCGGCATCAATAATGGCGCAATGCCATTCCTTCATTGTAGTACCTCTTCCCCCCTTCCAAATCCCAACTGCAGCAATGCGGTGAAGGGGGGAAACCTCACGGTCCCGGCCCAGGGATGACCTTAGCGGTAAAAAATGTTCACTGGCTTTTTTATTTTTGAATCCGACGGAATAACTAAAAAAACCACAGCCTTCTGCAAAAATAAACAAAGGCAGCCCCCATAATTTATTCATGCTGGCTCCATTTTATCTGCCGCATTATTCGTTAAAGTTGCTGCGTTCTTTATCATTACCAAAGAACTGTAAACCTAACAAACTTTTCCCCCTTCCCCCCCGTTGAAGGAAGGGGGCTTTTTTATTAAATCCCCACGCCTAACCAGGCATTAAATTAATCGAAGACGCCGTTTTGATGTTTTAATTCAAATTAAGTTCCGTGAGCGAATAAATTTTTTAACCTTCTGGATTATCCATCCTTTCTCCATTGTTTCACCATAATTAAATGTGATTCTGCGTTTTTATTCGGGGTGTTTTGGGTAAATTTGATCGTGGTTCAGGGATCACCCAGAGTTAACTTCGGCAGGCTCTTTATGTCATATTTCTCTTAGACGAAACATTCATGTTTAAAAAACGTAATTTTATCGCTGGCTTATTCCTTTCCCCCTTTGCCCTTCACGCAGCCACCACTTACCGGATAGATGATATCCGCTTCGACGGGTTGCAACGCGTTACCGTAGGCGCAGCCTTACTTAGCATGCCGGTCAGAGCAGGTGAAGAGGTGACCAATGACGATATCAGTGAATCCGTGCGTGCGCTTTACGCCAGCGGTAACTTTGAGAATGTGCAAATCCTGCGTGATGGCAAAACGCTAATGGTAAAGGTGACTGAGCGTCCCACTATCGCCAAAATCAGTTTTTCAGGTAATAAATCGATTAAAGATGAATTACTGAAACAGAACCTCAACGCCAGTGGCATTGATGAAGGGGGATCGCTCGATCGCAATAACCTGGCAAATATAGAAAAAGCACTGCAAGATTTTTATTACAGCGTAGGGAAATACAGTGCTCAGGTGCATGCCGTTGTGACACCACTGCCCCGTAACCGCGTCGATTTAAAATTTGTTTTCGAGGAAGGTATTTCTGCCAGGATCGCTCAGATAAATATTATTGGTAACCACGCCTTTAGTGATGAGACGCTGCTTAATCAATTACAACTGCGCGATCACGTTCCGTGGTGGAATCTGATCGGAGATGAAAAATATCAGAAACAAAAATTAGAAGCCGATATTGAAACACTGCGCAGCTATTATCTGGATCGCGGCTTTGCCCGCTTTGCTATTCTTTCCAGCCAGGTCAGCATGACCCCGGATAAAAAGTCGCTGTATATCACCATGAACATTTCTGAAGGTGAACGTTACCAGGTGGTGTCAACCACCGTTACGGGCGATCTGGCGCAACACAATCAGGAAATCGACGCGCTGGCAGCCTCACTGGACGGCAAAACCTACAGCGGCGCGGCGATCACACACGTAGAGAGTGAGATTAAAAAACTCTTCGGTAAATATGGTTACGCCTGGCCGCAGGTCACCACACAGCCTGAAATCAACGATGAACAGAAAAACGTCAGGCTGCATGTTCATGTCACTGCCGGACGTCGCTACTCCGTGCGCCAGATTCGCTACGAAGGGAATGACATCACACGCGACCAGGTCTTGCGCCGGCAAATGCGCCAGATGGAAGGCGCATGGCTGAATGATGAAAAAGTGCAACAAGGCAAAGAGCGTCTCGATCGCACCGGCTTTTTTGAAACCGTTGATAGCCAGACCGTACCGGTTTCAGGCGTGCCGGATCAGGTTGATGTGATCTATAAAGTGAAAGAGCGTAATACCGGTTCTTTTAACTTCGGTATCGGTTACGGTACGGACAGCGGCATCAGTTATCAGCTTGGCGTCACACAGGATAACTGGCTCGGCACCGGCAACACCGTCAGTTTTAACGGCACCCGCAGCAGTTATCAGTCCTATATCGAACTGGGAGTAACCGATCCCTGGTATACCGTCGACGGCATCAGCCTGGGCGGCAAGATTTTCTACAACAGTTATGACGCCTCAGACGCCGATACCGGTAGCTACAATCAGCAAAGCTATGGACTTGGCGGCAACCTGGGCTTCCCGATCAGCGAAAATAATTCCCTCAATGTCGGCCTGGATTATGTACATAACCATTTAACCAATATGGAGCCGGAATTAACGACATGGCGTTATCTCAACTCGCGTGGCATTTATCCCGACGTGGTCACCAAAGATGGCGACAGCGGCGCGGAATACAGTGCCAACGATGTCTTCGCCAGTCTGGGCTGGAGCTATAACGATCTCGATCGCGGTTTTTTCCCGCGGGCAGGTAACAAAAGCAGCTTAACCGGAAAAGTCACCGTCCCCGGTTCGGATAACAGCTACTACAAGCTGACGTTTGATACCACTCAGTATGTTCCATTAAATGAAGGAAAAAACTGGGTGTGGATGGAGCATCTCCGTGCGGGCTACGCCGGAGGCCTGAACGGTAACGAAGTACCGTTTTATGACAACTTCTACGCGGGCGGCTCAACCTCAGTGCGGGGTTTCTCTTCCAATACTATCGGTCCCAAGTCGGCTTATTATCAGTGCAATGGCACAGAGAGCAGCTATAGCGCTTGCCCGTTAAAAAGCTCGTCTGATGCCGCAGGCGGTAATGCGATGGTGGTGTTGAACAGCGAATTTATTGTGCCGACACCCTTTGTGAGCGACAAATATGCCGACAGCCTGCGCACCTCACTGTTTGTTGATGCCGGTACAGTCTGGAGCACCTCCTGGCAGAATACGGCGCAAACCGAAGCCGCGGGGCTGGCCGATTATAGCGACCCTTACCATATTCGCGTTTCTGCCGGTATTGCCCTGCAATGGATGTCACCACTAGGTCCACTGGTCTTTTCGTGGGCGCAGCCCTTTAAAAAATACGATGGCGATAAGGCCGAACAATTCCAGTTTAATATTGGTAAAACCTGGTAACCGTTATAACGGCCAGGCGTATCCACTGAGCAATATCACGGATCGCTTTGCGAAAAAAATTATGAAGAAAAAGTCACCAAACATTGTTAACAGAGTTGATTTTTTCGACTTCAGATATGAGCTGGAGCGCGCGGTATTGGCAACTGACCAGGAATATTCGCAACAGTGCCTGACGCGCGCCAAATTCCTCAGTTACTTACTTTGCCGACATGTTCAGCATGATATTGTGGAATTATTTAACCAAACATTTAGCAGCGCTGAAATGGCGGTGCAGGCGGATGCAAACCGAAAAGAAAAAACACGTGAATTCAGAAATAATTTTTCCAGACTCAAACACGCGATATATCACGAATAACCCTACCGGCTGTACGCGTCTGTTGACTGAGAAATAATGGCTGCACCCGGCATTATTTCTACCCGCGCAGCCTGATACGTGGATGTTTTGTTGATTAGTAGAATCATTCAGCGTCAGCATTTTTTCAACTATTCCGGGTGAGTGAATTCCTGTCAGGAACTTTTGTATTAAGTTACAGGCTTGCATACAAGGGTATATATTTGCTAAAACAGCGGTTCTCGTATTGATCTTTATGTAGATATCACTAAAAATTAGATGGAAAGATTTTTTAATTCCATCACAAGGAGTGACGTTATGTCAGAAGCCCTTAAATCACTTAATAACATTCGTACGCTTAGGGTTCAGGCCCGTGAAGTTACTCTTGAAACACTCGAAGAGATGCTCGAAAAGTTGTCAGTGGTTGTTGAAGAACGTCGTGAAGAAGATGTCTCTTTACGCAAAGAACTCGAAGAGAAAGAAGCCAAGCTGGCTGCATTTCGTCAGAAATTAATCGATGAAGGCATTGATCCGACTGAACTCCTCTCCTCTCTGAAAGGTCAGACAACGAAGTCAAAATCTGTCCGCGCGCCACGTCCTGCTAAATATCAGTACACTGATGAAGACGGCAGCGTAAAAACATGGACAGGCCAGGGCCGCACGCCAAAAGCGATTGCGAAAGCGCTCGCTGAAGGTAAAAAGCTCGAAGATTTCGCGCTCTGAAAATAAGGGGCGGCGCGATGCCGCCCTCTTTTTTTGCTTAAAAAACCACTTCCGCCTGCACGCCAAAACTTATTTGATAATCTTTCCCATCATTAAACGACTGTGTATCAATCTCGTTTTCCAGCGCTTTGAGCCAGGTACTGTAAAAGCGGATTTCCGGGCGTGAGTTCAGAATACTGGTATCCACTTTGTACACTTGGGCCAGCGTTACCTTATAACCCGACTCGTCGTATGTCATATTGTTGACGCTGTTTTTCTGCGTGAAATAGCCTAACTCCAGCGCGGTCTGCATGTTTTGACTCCAGATCCACGACGGACGAATTACGGCGCGCGCCGTTTCAAAATCGGTATGCGCCCCGGTAAATGTCGAGTAAAGATCGTGACCGCGACCATACACCAGCGCATGCGCCATGATGACTTTCTCAGATAAATAAAACTCACCCTGATTCACCAGCCGCCAGCCAATTCCTCCGCTGTGTATGCCGTAATATGAGCTGTTGTAATCAAAATCCGGGTTGGCGCTGGAAATATTCATAAACTGGCTGGCCAGTGAATTATCTGCCAGCTGCAGCGTCAGTTCATTTGTGCCCTTAAGTAAAGGATTACGTAAAATCGCCTGCGCGAGCCAGGAGGATTTAACCTGGTAATACGCATTGTCGTTTTGCGCTTTTTTCTGTTCATCCGTTTGGTTAGCAAAAGCATATTTTGCGCCCAACTCCAGCGCGACATCATCCGTAACGGGCAGATTTTTATAACGCGCTTCAGCAATATTCACATTGACTTGCGTCGTGTCGCTACAGCTGGAAGAACCCGCAGCACAAACAGTACTGTAATTATCAATGTCGTTACGCGTTAGCGCCATACTTACCGCGCCGACCGGAAATTTCCAGTTCTCTATCCCCACACCTGCACCGGAGAGTGTGCGGTTACTTTTCCAGTCCAGCAGTTGAATTTCGTATTGCGGCAGCGTGTGTTTCCCCACCCATACCGAGGCCTCCGGCGCAAAAGGCAGCAGGCCGTTGCCTTCAACATAAAGTTTGCTGAGCTTGCCCATACCGCCGCCGGACATCCCTTTCTCGAAGGATTCATTACTCTGCGTTAAGCCTAAATCACCTTCAAACTGCACATTGGCCCAGATGGATTTGCCGCCATCGCGCCATGCCCGCTTTTTCAGCGACAAGTTGTACCAGCCATCATATTCATTACCAAAACGTCCCAGCGAACCCACTGCCCATGATTTTGGCCCGCCATTCGTGGTGGTGGCCCAGCCGGAGCGGAAATAGCCTGAATATTTAAAACCGGTATCGTCCTGCACGTAATGGCTGATCTTTTTCAGCGTGGCAGGAGAGAGTTCCGGTTCTGCTTCCGCCGCGGCGATTGTCGTTCCTGCGCCGACGGCGGGCTGCATTGCCGCAGGCTGGGCGACATCGACACGACGCTGCCCGGCTTTCTCTTTATTCTCATATTCCTGTAATTTCTGCTGGGTCACTCTCAGTTGCGCTTCAAGTGCTTCCATGCGCTGCTCTAAGGTGAGTTTCTGCGCTACCGCGCTGCTGCTGGCGCTATAGCAGGACAGTAATGCCAGCGCGATCGCCGTTTTTGTGGCTCTCATTGTTACGTTCATCATTTCCCCTCGATATGGCCCCCCAAAAAAAAGACCCGCAACTGACGGATATTTATTCCGCCAGTTGCAGGTCTCGCCTGAATGAAATCAGTAACGTCCTGTGGGGGTAGCGCTATAACTGATTAACTTTTTAATTTATTGCGCCGACAACGACGCTCGTCGCACACCCACTCCCGTTATCAGGGAGCGTTATACCGATAGCGCCATCACCGGCTCTCCAACACGGGAGTACGGTTGATCGCTTATCTGTAATTTGGGCCAGGCTTCGCTATTGGTGACAATTACCGGCGTCACCGTGTCATACCCTGCCTGTTTGATGGCATTGAGATCGAATGTGAGCAATAACTGGCCTTTTTTAACCGTATCGCCCTCGTTGACCTGCATCTGGAAATACTGCCCCTCCAGTTGCACGGTATTAATGCCGACGTGGATTAATATTTCTGCCCCACCGCTGGAATGGAGACCAATCGCGTGGCCGCTGGCAAAGGTGCTGGCAATGTAACCGTCGACCGGGGCGTACACCTGCCCTTCTTCCGGTACGATCGCGAACCCCGGCCCGACAATCCCGGCCGAAAACACCTTATCATCCACTTGCGCAAGCGGGATCAATGAACCGGAAAGCGGCGCGGCAATCTGCTCACCAGCCGCTGACATCTGTTCCTGCGTTGTACGTTTGTGCGCCATTGCCAGCGGTTCTCCCCCAGGTACTGCCGGAGCAGGCCGGGAATGGGGTTCGTCAAAACCTACAATCAGCGTTAGCGCAAGACTGCCAATAAATGCCACTGCGCAGCCAATAATAAAGCCGACAAACCCTTCGCCGTAGAAAATTGGCAGCGTCAATAAACCCGGCATCCCCATTGAGATCGCGGAACTTTTCGCATATCCCACCACCGCGCCGCCGAGCGCGGCAGCAATTACCGCGCAGATAAAGGGCTTTTTCAATTTCAGCGTGACACCGTAAACCCCCGGCTCCGTGATACCGAACAGCGAGGCAATAAATGAGCTTCCCGCCAGTGCCTTCATCTTTTTATCTTTGGTACGCAGCATCACTGCCAGCAACGCGCCCGACTGGGCAAACACCGAGGGGCTGGACGCCGCTTTCAAAAAACTGTGCCCCATGACCGAAATATCGTTAATAAAAACGGTAACGAAGCCCCAGTGGACACCAAAAATGACCAATATCTGCCAGGCCGCCGCCATTAACGCGCTGGCAATAATGGGGTTAAAGCCATAAATCGATACAAATAACGAGGCGACAAACTGACTGATCGCAATCCCTACCGGGCCAATGGTCATCAGCGTCAGCGGCACCATCACCGTGAGCAGGAAAAACGGAGTCAGAATATTGCGCACGCTTTCATGGATATGGCGATTGAGGAAACGTTCGATTATCGACATCAGCCAAACGCTGAAAATAATCGGGATCACCGTACCGGTATATTTCATCATTACTACGGGCAGGCCAAAAAACGTTACAGCCTGACCGCCGTCGAATAGCCCCTGAATGCTGGGATAAATTAACGCGCCAGCCACCGAGACGGCGACAAAAATATTGGTTTCAAATTTTCGCGCCGAGGTAATGGCCAACAGCAGCGGCAGAAAATAGAACAAGCTGTCTGACGCCGCATGCAAAATAATATAGGTACTCTCTTTGTTGCTCATCCAGCCTGCGGCCAGCACAATCGCCAGCGCGCCTTTTAATACCCCGGCAGCCGCCATCGCTCCGAGTAATGGCGTAAAAATACCCGCGACAAGATCAATCAAACGTCCGAGAATCGAGGCGCTATTCCCCGCTTCAGGCTGATCTTTTTTTGCTTTGTCATCGTCTAGCAGCCCGGAGATGGCACCGAACGCGCGAAAAACTTCTGGTACGCGGTTGCCAATCACCACCTGTAACTGCCCGGAACCATTCACCACAGTAATCACGCCATCCAGCGCTTCGAGCTCCGCCAGACGGACTTTGCTGTGGTCAATGATTTTAAAACGCAGCCGCGTGGCACAATGCACCAGCGTCGCAACGTTGCCCTCTCCACCCACCAGCGGCAGAATATTTTCTGCCAGAACTTTGCTATTCATAATGAGACTTCCCGTTTCACAAACGACAGTAATTGCCAGTTCATATGCGCCCGTTGCCTGTATCCGCTGGCCAGCTGGAAAAAAAGCAAAAAAAAACCTGGATAAAATAGTGTGAAAAATCACACTGCTTTATCCAGGTCTCGCCCAGATTTCTCTGGTGACGTCCTGACGAACGTTCTCTTTCTAACAAGCCCGTTTAAGAATTACTACCGCAACCGCCTGTTTTGTGAAAATTGTCACTAAAAAAAATCCTTCCGCATTTTAAATAGGCGGTAAATACAGAACATTCATCACATTTATCAATTTTATCCATTGCCTGACGCGTCGACGCTTTCTATAACCAAGCCCTCAGGGCGTAACAGAACTTTTTTTGGCGAAACCTGCTTTTCGTTGCTTTTATCGGCAACGGAAAGCAGGTTTTTTTGTTTTTGTCATTCGGCAAACAGGGAATACCTCATGGCCACTTTTAACAAAGTCTTCAGCACGTTGCTGGCGTGTGCGCTAACAACCACCAGTGTAAACGCGCTGGCTGCCCCGCAGCAGAGTGTCGCAGAAAAAACGCGGATCCTGATTTTATCGGACATCGGCAACGAACCAGACGACTCACAATCGCTGGTGCGTTTCCTTGTTTACAGCAATGAGTTTGATGTTGAAGGGCTGATTGCCACCACGTCGACATGGCTACGCGATAAAGTGAACCCGCAGATGATGTATCAGCGCATTGATGCCTATGAACGCGCGCTACCCAATTTACGTAAACATGCGGAAGGTTACCCGAGCGCAGATGCCCTGCGAAACGTTGTGCGGGCGGGCAGAGCCGGTTACGGCATGGAGTACGTGGGTGCGGGCAAATCTACGCCAGCCTCAAAGCTGATTATTCAGTCGGTAGATAAGCAGGACTCCCGGCCATTGTGGATCGACGTCTGGGGCGGTGCTGTCGATCTGGCGCAAGCGCTGTATGACGTACGCGCCACCCGCTCGCCTGAAGACGTGGCGGCTTTTGTCAAAAAGATCCGTGTGTATGCCATTTCCGATCAGGACAATACCGGGGAGTGGATCCGCGCTCAGTTCCCGGACCTGCGCTATATCACCAGTATTCATGCGTGGAACGACTATTTTATTGCCACCTGGATAGGCATGTCTTCAAGCTATGCTGCCGGCAGCGATATGCGCCAGGTGAATAACGACTGGCTAACGAAGAATATCCGCAGCAAAGGCCCACTCGGTGCGGTTTATCCCGCCATTGAATACACAATGGAAGGAGATACCCCCTCGTTTCTCTATTTGCTGCAAAACGGGCTGAATGCGCCTGAACATCCGGAATTCGGAGGATGGGGAGGACGTTATGCCGCCGTGAACCCGGACAGCCGCAGTGGACTGCGGACCAGCACATCCGACACGGTAACTGGTGTGGACGGTAACAATTACCGTACTGCCCCGGCAACTATCTGGCGCTGGCGCGAAGCGTACCAGAACGATTTTGCTGCCCGTATGGACTGGAGCGTGAACAGCGATGTCAAACAGGCCAACCACAATCCGCAACTTGTGCTTAATGGCAAGCCCGGCACGGAGATTGTCACGCTACACGTGAAGGCAGGTGAGAAGGTGAATTTGTCGGCGCAAGGCTCCCGCGATCCGGATAATGACCGCCTGCGCTACCGCTGGTGGCAATACAAAGAACCAACGGCAACAACCATGGGTATTCACTTTGCGCCAGAACTGAAGCTTGAATACAGTGAAACAACCGAAGTCAGTTTTACGGCGCCAGCAGTGAAAACTGCCACACCGTTCCACCTCATTTTGCAGGCGCAGGACGACGGTACACCGTCCTTGTTTGCCTACCGCCGGGCGATTGTGATCGTGATGCCCTGACGCGTGGAGGTAACAGGATACTGGCGATGGACTGCCAGTAGTCTGATGACAGAACCCTGCGGGGGCAATTCCCCCGCAGGGTTTGATTAGCCTCATGACCCTCTTTGCTAAACGCCCCTGGCATCAGAACGCATTGTTTAGCGTCGCCCCATTGCTGCTGATCACATCCCGGTACCAAAAGAAGCTCTTCTTGCGGCGTCGCGCCAGCGTACCGTTGCCTGCATCATCACGATCGACATAGATAAAACCATAACGCTTTGACATTTGCGCTGTCCCGGCGCTGACCAGGTCGATCGGCCCCCAACTGGTATAACCGAGCAGTTCCACGCCATCTTCAATCGCTTCTCTGACCTGCAGCAAATGCGCCTGCAAATACTGAATACGGTAATCATCATTGATCGTGCCATCTGCCGCCTGAACGTCTTTCGCACCGAGTCCGTTTTCCACAATAAACAGCGGCTTCTGGTAACGATCGTAGAGCTCATTCAGCAGGAATCGCAGCCCCTGTGGATCGATTTGCCACCCCCACTCCGAACTCTCCAGATGTGGGTTAGGGATCATTCGCATGATGTTGGTGCGCGAGCTTTGGTACAGATCCGGTTGTGCTGCCGCACAGCCGCTCATGTAGTAGCTAAAGGAGATGAAATCGACGGTTTCGGTTAAATCCACTTTATCCTGCGCGGTAATATGCAGATTGATGCCGTTTTCGCGGAAAAAGCGCTTAATCCAGGCCGGATAGGCTCCTCTCGCCTGCACATCTCCAAAAAACAACCAGTCGCGATTGACGCGCTGCGCCTTTAACACATCTTCTGGTTTACACGTTATGGGGTAGCGGATGCCGCCCAGTAACATACTGCCAATTTTCGCATCGGCAATGATTTCATGGCAGGCTTTTACCGCCCGGGCGCTGGCAACGAGTTGATGGTGTATAGCCTGATAAATGTCTTGCTGATCTCTTTTACCTGCCAGACCAACGCCAGTAAACGGCGCATGCAACGCCATATTGATCTCGTTAAACGTCAGCCAGTATTTCACCTTGTCGCGATAGCGGGTAAAGACGGTTCGCGCATAACGTTCAAAGAGGTCAATCACTTCGCGGCCACCCCAGCCATCGTATTTTTTAACGAGTCCGTAAGGCATTTCATAATGCGACAAGGTAATCAACGGCTGAATACCGTAACGTGCCATCTCATCAAACAGCCGATCGTAAAAGGCCAACCCTTCTTCATTCGGCTGAGTTTCGTCTCCTTCAGGGTAAATCCGCGTCCAGGCAATCGAAGTGCGGAGCACTTTAAAGCCCATCTCGGCAAACAACTTCACATCTTCCGGATAGCGATGGTAAAAATCGATCGCCAGATCTTTGATATTGGTATTGACGCCATCACGTTCCACGACGTCGCCATGGATCCCGGCGGGTTGCAGATCGGAGGTTGAAACTCCTTTTCCTCCTTCATTCCAGGCGCCTTCTACTTGATTTGCGGCAACCGAACCGCCCCACAGAAAACCCTCAGGAAATGTCGTTTGCATTGTTAGTCTCTCCTTTATCATCAGCAGCCTGCCCGTGATGCCCCGGCAGACCAGAAAAAATGCGCAGCATCAGCCTGAAACGCCAATATTGGCCCTGACAGAGCCAGCAGAATGGCAACGCGCAATACACTTAGCCGCCGCTCAGGCGATTGATGTGGATGGTTAAGAACATGATTTCGTCCGTGGTGAGCTGGCAGCCATAATTTTTATCAACATAATCATGGATTTTCATTGCACACGCCCAGGCGGCAGGCATCATCCCGGTGATACCCTGGTAGATCGTATCGTCGCCGTGAGAGACGTTATCGCGTTGCAACAGCCGCAGCGCAAAGAACTTCAGGTGGGTAATAAGGCGCTGATAATCCAGAGAGTCTTCGTCAAAAGTGACGTGCAGATCATATTTCAGGATCGTCAGCACATCTTTAATGATGGTGGCGCTTTGCATCGTATCGTGCATATCGCTGTTGTTTTTCGCGTTCGCCAGGTGTAGCGCAATAAATCCGGCTTCATCCTCCGGCAGGCTGACGGCCAGTTTCTCCTTTATTAGCGCCAGCGCTTCCAGCCCAACGGCAAATTCCGCTGCATAGAAACGTTTGATATCCCACAGCAGAAAATTTTTGATGGTCAGGCCGTTTGCCTGCCGCTGGAGGGCAAAGTTAATATGATCGCTCAGCGCCAGGAACAGTGTATCCTGCACGGTGATCGCCAGACGCTGCTGCGCCAACGCGATAATCTGCTGGCTGACCGCCAGCTGCGGTGGCGGGATTTCCGCAAGTAACTGCGCGAAGACATCCGCCAGCCCGGCTGATTTTTTGACAAACTGGCTCTCAATTTGGCTCTCATCCACCCTATCGCCCGGCTTTCTGCCAAAACCAATTCCCCGTCCAATGGCCACGATCTCTTGTTTGTCTTTCGTGAGCAGGACAGCGTTATTGCTGAGTATTTTTTCTACTTTCATGCCAGCTATCTCACTGTGTGGTGCTGATGTTATCCCCGATGCAGCAAGGTACGAAAAAAAGGCAAAAAAAAACCTGACTCCACTGCAGCCGCGTCCGGCTACAGTGGAATCAGGTTTCGCTCAGTTTTGTCCGATGACGTCCCTAAGGCGTTCTTATAACGAATCATCCTCCGGCTCACAACCCCCCAGGACGGGAACTGTGATGATAATCATGGACCCTGAGCAGCAACGGCAGCGATTACAAACTTAACTGCGGCCCGCTACGCGCATGCCCTTTTTGCTTCAACTGATCTTTGGCGCGGTGATAGTCGTTTCTCAACGCCTGTATTAATTCCTCAACCATTTCATCACCAGAAACAGATATCAGCAGTAAATTTTTCGGCAACAGCCCTGCGCTTCCGCCACCAAGTAGCGTAAGGGCCTCCTGCGCCGTGGTAAACGGCACGCCGATACCGGAATCTGCCTCGCAAAGACCAAACGAAACAAAGCTGGCCCAGTCCCACCCCACACTTTTCACATCCATCCCCAGTCTGCTGGCGTGAATGTCTCTGCCGCTGGCTTCAATTGCCATGCGCAGTTCCGCCGCAGAACAGACGGTTGGCGCAGGCGCACTTAACGGATAATCGTACTGATGATAAAAAAGGTAATACCCCATCGCCGGAGCCAATGTTAATTTCGCCAGTTGATCGGAATGACTGCCGATATCCGCTCTGCCGGCGCGGGTTTTCTTAGCCTGAAATAACGCCGCTTTGCGGCATACCATGCCGCCTATATTCAGATCCACAATCAGACCGATATCTGCCCCGGTGCGCATCTCTTCTTTCGTTCCGGCGGTCATCAGCGTGCCGAAAAAAGAACGGCTCTGCGGATAACCAAATTTGGCAATGCGTTCATTAGCCCAACGGGCCAGCCAGTGATTAACCAGCGCACGGAGCTCGCCAGTGTAGGTATCTTCATTTTGATCGGTATGGGTAATGACATTCGCGAGCGACTGGCCGCACTGAAACATGGCCCAATAAATGGCCCAATGCGCATCGATACGGAATTTTTGCGGAACTATCGTCAGGTAAGAGAGAAATTGCCACTGCTCGGCAACATTGAGATAGCCTGGCGGGCTTTGCCGAAGGGTATTTTTTGCAAGCTGAATGGAGTGCGCTGCGATCTCCCGGTACGCGCTGGTTGCAGGCATGCCGCTTTGTTGTTTAAACGCCTGCTCCCTGAGTAAATTGGCCTCCTTTGCCCAAACCAGATACTGCTCCGGCGTCGGCTTTTTTTGAAAACGCAGCATCGGCAAAAGCTGGCAGGCCTTACGATAATCGTCCTGATGCACCGCCTCTACTATCGCCAGGAAATAGCCCATAAAATCGTGGGCCAGCCACCCCGTACCTTCTGCAGCCCGACAGGCATCTGTTGCGTTACGTTGAAAAGTTCTGGCCAGTGCCAGTTCCGTCAGGCATTCATCCTGCTCTCTTTTAAGCACAGACAGCCGGCTTTTTTCATTGTTGACCCAGTGGGTATGTTCATTTATTTTCAGCTGGCGTTCGGCTATCGGTTGCGGCTCATGCAGCGCATCATTATTTTGTTGATAATATTTTTCCGCCTCGGCATAACGTCGCGAAGCTTTATATAACTTCAGCGGTGACTTCAAACCTAAAAAGCCAGCCCGGGCTTTTATCCGATAATATTCCGCCGTTGCAGCGTCAAGATTATCGCGCACCTCCGATAATGCTTCGAAAATTAACGCATCTTCGTGCAAATAGTCATAACTTTCGATCAATGCAATATCCTGATTGAGCCTTTTCTTATGCAACTCCAGATATTCAATACGTCGTGCAACAGCGTTGTCTAACTGCTCCACAATACCCTTTATTTTTCGCTCAGGATTATTTGCAGGCATCATGCTCTCTCCATGCTTATTGAACGATGCCAGGGTAACAAAAAAAGCAGGAGATCGCAGCTTTAAACCCGCCCGGAGGAGTCCGGGCCGGGGCAGGGTTAGCAGGTAAAACGCCTATTACATTGATATTTAAGATTTTCAGAGGGGATGTCGTGTACAGTGCCCACACAGAACGCGTACACCCATGACTCCAGTTCAGACGCCTCACTGTGGCTACCGAAACAGTTCGCTGGCGCGCATTCGCCTGTATGCTGCGAGCACGCTTCACAGGCCTGTACCAGCGCCCATGCCTGCAGCAATGTTAAGGCGGGGGGAACAGCGAGTTCGCACAGACAATCTTCAGTATACTGGCGATAAGCCTCTAGAATGCTCTTTGTTTCACTTGTATGCCCGGTATCGTTTAATAATTGCCAGGTCACGCAAAAATGGCGGGCATGCATACGGTTTGTCTGGCTTGCGAACCAATCTGTTGTAAAAGGGATTTGTTGAGATTGATTATTATTTTCTGTTAATAATAATGCCTGTGCCCCGTCATTCATCAGCGATAACGCCAATGAAATCAGTTCTTTTTCAATAAAAATTTCATGTGTCATTATATCAGGATAACTTATTGTATTTTCAGCCCAGGGTAATTCTCAAATATACATCCTAAATGAAACTTTTCCAGATATATTTCGCAGACATTATATATGCAATTAATATCACAAAAATATTAGTTACATTAAATAAAAATTAAGGTTTCCTTAATGTTTATCAAAGCTATTCTGTCATTGATGGCTTTAACCCTTTCGCCGTAACGCGTAGCGCTCAGTCGACTCCTGAACATGGTCATCCGGGTTTTCAGCCGTATCGCCCGCCCCTGCGGAGTGATGAAAGAACGAGCCTGATTGATGAGATATTGGCGCGGGTTGCGGCACACTGGCGACCGAAGCCAGAGACAGAAACAGAAAAAACCAGCCTGTTGCTAACGTCTTTCCACGCATAAGGTGTACCTTTCATCCGTTTGATCCAGGCAACATATTTACGAATAAAAAGTCAGGAACCGTCAGCCGTGTTAAAAGCTTTCCCGGCAGATGTAATGAATTCATTGATGCAGGCGGCGGAAAAGCTCCGCCCCCTTCTTCCCTTACGTGCTATGCGTTTGCTTCCAGCGCGTCCTGAATCGCATCCGCCAGCGTGGCGACTTCCTGCGCGACATTGCGCAGATCCATCTGGCTTCGGATACCGCTGTTAGCCGTGGTAGCAGAAACACAAGCTTTGGAAATCTCCAGCGCGGCCTGTACGGCCAGCAAGCGCTTACGATTTTCGACAGCATCCTCACCCGTTGCCCCATCAAGATCGAAATACCCTTCTAACATTGATCGCTCCTTAATTACGCCTGATCTGTCACCCAGCATACACAAGCCACCGGGGCCGAGGGAAATCGAATGAGACATTTCCTCCCCGTACGACCTATACTCCGCCGTGGTACAGCAGGGAGAAAAGACTATGTCAGCGAACGCCGCGTTTACCGCAACCCGTATCCATTACACCGAAGAGGACGATGTTTATATCCTGGGTGTGGGCGATGGCGATGAAGAACCTGAACATTTTTTTATTATCAGCCGTTTTGATGAAGAGGATGAACCGGTGGATAAATGCATCGGTTTTCAAAGCGACGCCACTGAATACGAACTTACTGCGGCAATAGCGAGCATCGTGCTGAGTAATAAAAGCGTTACGGTTACGCTGACTGACAGCGCAGCGCAAGTCACAGGCATTCAACACACCGGGGCTACTTTTAAAGCCGGTTACGATCCCACAGAACTGTGTACCTGGCTGCAGGCGCTCACCGTGGGGAGCACAATCCGGTTGGTTATTGAGGAATAAAGCAGTACACAATCGGGGCAAAGGTAAACAAACGAAAGCGTCCCCTCAGTTACCCATTGTCAGACGCAACGGCGGTGTGTCGATAACAATAAGTCCACTACCGTTAACCGGTACGTTGTACCTCTTTCCTGCCACGTTTTCGTGGCGTGCATGATTTTCGTGAAATACCGGTTCAGTCTAATGCGGATATGTTGCCCGTACTCATAGATGCGTTTCAGCTTCCATGAGTAAAATCTCAGCCATAATATATTCAGGGGTAGTATGGCAAAAACAGGGGCTTTTATGAAAAATTTAATACTCGGTGTTATTGCAAAAATCTCTAAAATGGATGCAGAAGCCAAGCTACTTGCAGCCAGGGTAGAGGCGCAGTCTTTGTTAATCGGCGCGTTGTTGCTGACGCTTGGCAAAAACGGCGGCATGAATGAAATGCTGGATAATGTAAAAAAAGCGATTAACGCAGCGCTTGATGCGACTGATATCCCACTGAAATCTGACGGAGAACTTCTGATGAATGAGTTTAACAACCTGATTCAGTTGACGCAGTTGCTTGAAACGAGCGACGCTGAAATTGATATTCAGTCTTTAAGGGGCGCCCCCGATAAAGATTTAGCTGAATGATTAAATGCGTTAAAAGGCTGGAAAATCAGCCCCCCAGCCTTTAAAGATACGGGCTATATACATAAGGATGGTGTATGGTTGCAGCCCATTCATCAGGAAACAATCTATGCCACAACGCAAAGACTCAAAAAACAATCGCAACTACCTTACCCAATGCACTTGCCCTCACTGCGCTAAGCAGTCAGAACATAGTTTCACCCGCGTCCAGAAAGGCGCTGCCCTTATGTGTCCCCACTGCAGTAAGATCTTCAGCCAGGACAAAACTGCTATAGCGTAATCCCATAAAGTGTTCTGGAAACACCGGTCGGGCTGTCACCGATCGGTTGTTACTTGCTGATGCCCCCACCGCACCGACCAGACACCTCTTCTTGATCTCGTTGGTCGATAGGGGAATTATACCGATGGCAGGCCCCACCCAGCTATTTACCCAGGACTAGTTGCACAGGGGAGCCAGGTTCCAGACCATTGGATGGGATAAAATATCGATAGCCGAGGCGAGAAAGTCATCCCCCCGGCCAGCGAACCATTCGATTTACTCAGCAACCATGCCCGAAAACATCGGAGGAAATGACTATGTCGTGGAGTAATGCACTCTTTTTAAGTAGCGTGGCACTGTTTTTTTCCAGCACTGCTTTTGCCGAAAAAGTAAACTGCCCGGCTTTTATAAAAGACAGCAATAAAACCTACTCCATGAATTTGATTGACGTTTTCGTCGGGCCGCCAGAAGAAAGGGCATCATTATTACCGGATACGGATGAAGAAATGACATGGACCCTCAAGGATTCGCAGGATTATGCAAGAGCGCATAACACCTCCATATTTCTTGTTTGCCGGTACAAGGGGACGAATAAAAAGGCCACAGTAAAAGTGCCGGAAACAGCCCAAAAATGCTCGGGATGGTACGGATACAGCAAAGATGAGTTTTACGCCGCCTGTGAATAAGCCTGTTCAAATTGCCAGAGAAGACAGTGAGAGACGATAGATAATTGCAACCTACAGGGTTCAATATTTCAAAATAACCACTTGTATTTAAATAATAAAAAAATCAGCTTGCAACATACCCAAAAAAATTTGGTTTGTGCGTTTTTTGTGCGTTGAACTGCATTAATCTTCCCGATTTATTACTTTAATCTTGCATACTCGTTCTTATTGTAACGGTGTACGAAAAGCGTCAGGTAAGGCGCGGCGGTGAAACCAGTATCACGATAGTGCGCTACGGTCTGCCGGGCAAATGTGCTGATAATGCAATACCTGGCGAATGCGTGCGGATAAGTGCCCACGCCGATCAGGAATAACCCCAATCAGACATACTCCACTCATTCCCTGCTTGCCTGGAATCAGGCATGTAAAAGAATTTGGGCGCACTCATCCACACAGGAATAAAGGAAACGGCTTGCATAGCAGCAATGCCGCGGGCTTATATCGGTAAATCTGTTGGCAGCGGCCAGTGTGTGGCGTTACACAGAAACGAGAAACGCACCCATTACGTTTTTTTCCCGTACCAATACCGCATGAGGCAGATACAAGGCAAAAACAATCTGCTCTTCGGTGAATCATGATTTTTCATCGGCACCACCTCCGTTCCGGGAGTGTAGATCATGCCGGTATTCTGTTTCTGAATGGCGCAGGATTTTGGGTCAGGGTCACTCGGGCTGCATTTAACAACAAAGCCATCGGGAGTTGATTGGCCGGAACCTGAAATAAAAAAGACCGCCAGTCGGCGGTCTTCGAAAATCTTGTGGTGAATGAGGAGTAAAAAATGATTCTATAAAGCCATTCTGTACCGGACAAAGTCATCGGTAGTTGCCACTTTGTCGTAAAGTTTGCGCGCGGCGTTATTTGTACGGGTAAACCAGTAAACTTTTGACCAGCCTTTAATGACAGCTTCATCATGCAGACACTGTAACATTGCTCGCCCGATCCCTCCGCCACGCAAAGATTCGTGAACAAAAAAATCTTCGAGATAACATACCGGCGTGATGACAAATGTGCCTTCATGCAGCACACAGAGCAAGAATCCGACGATCTGATTATTCAACTCAGCAACGCGACAGAGGACAGGAGAATTCGGATCATTTATACGGTTCCAGGTATGCGTTGTTACTTCGTTGCTTACTTTGCTGCCACCGATGCTGTTATAGGCATCCCACAACACAAGCCAGTCGTTATAGTCATCTTCGTTTACTTCACGAATCAGAATGTCCATGCTCTTACAACTCTCTCAGGCTAAAAATTAAATATACGCTCTGAATTAGCTGAAAAGAAACGGCTTGGTGGCCAACAATGTTATTAAGTCAAGGCGCGGTCATGATCTCCACAGTGATCGCAATCGGCTCAACATTGTTCTGCATAACAACGGTCCTGGCGTTTTTAATGGCCTGTTTCACATCAGACGGATCGCTGCCAGCTGCAATGACACGTTTTACCTCATTACGTTTATTGCGCGCATCAGCCAGGGTGACAGCAAGGTATACACCAAGAGCCAGCAACTTCTCTTTACCTGCATAACGATATTCGAGTCGCCAGTATCGAGAACCATTTGGCTATTCCGCCCCGTCAGAGAGTTAATAGGGTTTGTCCTGAGGTTTAGCGGTGCTTACCTGACGTGCGGTGAACTTCATTCTGGGGTATCCCATTTCATTGAACAGAATACCCCCCCAAATGTCCCCAAACATAACGGTAGATTTCAAGATATGTTAATAGACGACGGTAGACTATAGATTGCTGATAAACAGCGTGAAGTCTGGGTTTTATAGACTTATGGAGACGTGAGTAGAAGGAAGGACCCTACAGGATTCGAACAAACTCCTTTTACCATTTGTTATTACTAGTTTTTTCTTCGTTCGAAAAACGCCGGGGCCCCCAATTAGGCCCCCAAACGCATTTCGCTGAAAACTTAAGCGATTTCGAATCGGTAGAATTGTAGCTACTAATTACCTTACCGCCAACATCCCTGAATAATGTCTGCTGACGATGGCGTTCATCTTCCCACTAACTCAGAGCACTTAAAGGTGGTATGCCCACTATGACTCACTACCCGTTAATTAATACATCGTGATGTTAGTAATAGGTTCATTAGGTGTAAAACTTTTTAGGATTTATCGTTTCCATTCATCGCGGTCCAAAAACTCATAAGTCCTGACTGCTTCGTACCAGGAGCGGACATACCGAATTCTAATAGCGCGGTATAAGAACTATTACCCACCATCCCGGCAAATCTGTTTTCACAGTGGTTGAAAAGTGCTAATTGTTATCTGGCTGGCTCATTCAGTCGATTATTGAAAGAATTAAGCGGTTGTTGAACCAATGTCTTTCACCTAAAACACCACCAGTACCCAGCAGGAAACTCGCTTAACTGACCCTGACCCCGAATATGATCTATGCAAGCGACTGTCGCTGAATCTGCTCATTCTAGCATAGCTTTGCCAGCCTCAAGATTACCACTACAGGAGTGATGACATATTCCCTTCGCCAGCTAGAAGCATACGTGCGGCTTTCTCACTGCTTACTTCTGCTTTACGGTTACCGCCCTGCGCGTCAGAAAACGCTGTCACTATCACGCCAAACTGTGCAGCAATTATTTTTAATAAAATTGCTAACAGCTTTCGAAATCTGTTAACATTTATTTATTGCTAAAATTAGCACCTAGTATAAACAATATGAGCATCGATTGTTTTTAAATTTTATAACTCAACACCTCATTTGCCTGTACCATTATTTTATCTAATATTTCATTAAACACTCTATGAAAAGAGTTAACAAACCAAACTATCGCATCAAGCAATAGCATTGTTTCTTCTCTAGATATAGAGAAATCATTTCTTTCCTTTGGGTGCATTAAACGATTACGTATTTCGAACAGCTTTTTTAGTTTATAAAACTCCCCAGTACCGAAGACATCAGACACATCAATACCATATTTTCTGGCAAAACACTTCAACGACTCTTTGAAATTTTCGGCCCCAGATCCATTTGTGTGCGAACTATTAATATAATTCAACTGCTTATTGCTGTATGCCTCTTGATTAAGTTCGTTGAGTGTAATTTTAAGAGCACTTTTAAGTATATATGAAAAACCATCAATACAAGAACATGAGCTACGAATAGTATTTCGACTAACAACAGATCGTTTTTTATCACCTTATTAAGTATTCTTAGGTTTTCGTCAATATCCTCAAACAAAATTTCAGTATGTATTGTGATATACTGAATCTCTTGATAGGCAGGAATTAATAAATCCCTACCAAACGCAAAAGCCTTTTTCATCTCTACTAACATCTCTTTTATGTCACTCATTTTAACCTCACTGGAATTTTTATTTAAAAAAAGGACCTCAAGCAGCAAAAATGGTCATCAGGTCAAATGTCCAACGCAACAATTCGTTGAGTTTCGCACACTATAACGTTAAAAATTTGTAGACGTCTTCATCGGACGGAGACTCTGCTGCAATCATTTCATTCATATCTGCTATTGGTGAAGGAGGCCGAAGAGATGGCATTACGAACTCTTTTCCGTCCAGATGCTTATGAATCGCTTGACTAAGCAGCACAACATTTGTCCATCGGTCCATTAAATGGAGGAACGGGACGAGACTGGTTGTTTCTATGTCTATAGTGACTCCCGTTTTTCCCCTTCGGTTAGGTGAATTATCAAAAATCACCGATAGCACTTCTGCCTTATTCGCTCGATTAAGGGACCGCATTTCAATCTGAAGCTTAAATAGTGCTTCATATACAGGTGTTTCAACGAAACCGTTAACATGGTGATCGAAATTTAAAAAATAACTGGTCTCAAGTGCCCGGTCGACTATTTGGGTCTGGAATTGATCAGACAACAGGTGAATACCAAACATCGACATTCTAGTCCAATATACACTGCTAATCACCGTTCGTTCGTTATTATGACCTCCAAACGTAAGCTTATGCTCTCTGTGGAAGCTCATAACAGTCTCTATTGGGGAGTGAACGACACCTTCTTCGAATTTCACGAGCCCCAACTTAAGGATCTCTCTCAATTCCCGTGCTAAGAGCTTCCTAAATGCAAGATTATCTACAGGCAACCCTGTTAGAACTTGGGACTGGACAACATCCCAAATATCTCGAAAGTTAGAAAAAGTGTGTATCCAATTACCGGTAGGAAGCGGGGAGCCATTCTCAAGCGCTTTTTTCGTTTCTGCATTTCGGCCAACTTCAGCCATGAAATTCGCGAGCGCCTCTGCATCAGAAGCAAATTTGCTCGGAGAAGTGAGTAAACGATGGCTAAGTTTGGGATCAACAGCCTCCGCCTTCAAAAGCTTCTTCAATTCATTGCGCTGTTCACGGTATTGCCATACTTCGCTCCTAACAAAGTTAAGTATTTTCAATTTCCCTTGCTTGTGAAGCTCGTACGCTTGCCGATATTCCTGTTGGGTAATACTAATTTTGTTGACTTCGTCATACCAACCACCGACACGACTGCCGATCAGAAGGACGAAATAGTCGGCTTTTTGCATGGCTGTCAAACATGCATCGTAGCTATGCTGCTCTAACGGCTTCTGAAAGTCGTTAAACTCGGATGCAAGGACGATTGCCCCTTGCTCCTCTAAACAAAACTTCAATGCCGACCTCAGATCTCTGAAATCGTAAATAGTCGACGAGATGAAAAAAGTAGGACGGCTCATATTTATGCCCAATGTTTATGCGAAGGAAAGATCTGTATTAAAACACAGACGCTTATGCCTTTGTAGATTTCACGCACAAAACACTATATTGCATCTGTATAATTTAAAATAAGTTGTGGGCACATCTGATATTTGTGAACGCAATTAATAAATATTAATCTGTACTAGCAAGTACTGTAGGTGTCCAGATAAGTACAGTGATTATTAGAGTGCTAACAATCTGGCTGAAGAATGCCCGTTCCTTGCTCACAGCGGACCTTATAAACACTAAGGTATGAGCGTCTAGGGGGCAGTCTTGGGCTATTATGGTTTGAACTCATCACGACCCGAGAAGATCGTAACAGACTTAGCCCCCCTTGAGAGCGCAACATACAAATCAGTTGCCCCCATATTTCCCGCATCTAATATCACCGCGTGGTCGCATTCCAGACCTTTCAGAAGAAGAGTTGAGCCTATTGAACGGTGCGATACGCGTCCTTCACCTTGGTATCTACGTTGTTCACGAATAACTGATGCTGACTCTCTAATGCTTTTGTCAGGTGAGCTGATGGACAGATTTATCGCATCTTTTAGAACGTGCAGAGCTCCGGCCCTGAATACGCGCGTCTCTTCCTTCTCCTCGAGCAAAAAAAGTGCCGTTCGAATATTTTGTCGGGTGGGGGCCAGAGCAAGCGCTACCAATGCATTCTCAAGCGAAGAAGGAGCTGTTCTGTTTCGTCCAGCCTGAATAGAACTAATTCTTCGTAAGGTTGTGCTAACGCCAACGTTTGTCATCAACTCAGCTGCTGCCTGTAAAAGCTTTGGCATCACGTTGGTAGCATTAGCATCGTCAAGGGATGTAGCCATTTTTATCACGTCACTCAGATCTACCGGTTCGACAACATCAATGCCATTGATTCGCTGTGCAAATTGATGCCTGGATGAAGCTCTTCGTGAATCACCTATAACTAAAACCGAGTCGTTGGGAAACTGTCGCAGCAGCGCGTAATATTCGCGCTGCTGGCGCTGGATATTGTCATTATGATTTCGTGAAAGAGGTCGAAAACGTACATAGTCAGGACAGGACTTTAAGTCGATACGCTCCCGGCGAAATAATCGATGTCTTTGCTCAAGGATCCACTGGCCCAAATATGGCGTTTGTGCATTTTTCCAACGCCAGGGCGTTTGTAAGGTTGCCAGAGTAGGGAAAAAAGTTTCAACGGTTTGGTTCCAGTCGGGCATAGGGCCGCTAAAGTTGAAGATACACTGCATCGGGTCACCAAAGACTACCGTTGGTAGCAAACGTGAAAGCGCACAAGTCAGTTCATGTTGCTCGCTATTGCAGTCCTGGTATTCATCGACCAGCAAACGCGAATAAGTAGCTGTGATGATTTCGCTAATATTACCGTTAACAACCAGATTCCGTACGGCACGGCGAAGAGAAGGGTAAAAAACGGCTGGATTTTCAGGACCCACACCAAGCGGACACAATCCCGGAAAGCAGCCAGCTATTTTCAGAGCCCATCCATCTATTGTTGTCACAACATAGTTCTGCGGAGGAATTGCAAAACGGCTCAGTCGCTTTTTGAGTGCCGTTACACCTGCGGTTGTATGTGTCAGCACGAGATACGGCTTCCTTTGCGCAAAACCAAGAACTTCAGTAATCAGGTGAGTTTTGCCACATCCCGCTGGCGCTATAATAAGGCCTTTAGTGGCGTTTAAAACGGCATCCACACTCATCGTGGATCACCGTTTTCCGCAGCCCACGCCAGCAGATCTCTTATAAATATTTTGAATGGTTGTGAAAACTGATTGATGACTGGACCCACGATATTCTCCGCCAGATCCTCAGCCTTCCCGATCGTTTTAAACCAACCATACTTGCCAGCAGCGTGAGCCACTGGCGTTCTCATTTCTTCTGTTGGTTCACCTGTGCACGTATCAAAGTTATAAGCCCCTCGGGAGCAGTTCTGAATGTGCTGATCCACTTGTTGTTGGCTGTTCAGATCTGCAGCAAGGAGAACGATGTCACGGATAGTCTCAGCAGGACACCAGGCTAGCAGGGCACCCTCTGTTGAAAAACCATTACCCCATTCAAAAATGGTCACACCACTAGCCCGGCAATGTTCTGTCTGTTGCCTGTGTGCAGGTGTCGTGATATCTGAATCTTTTAATAAGGCAGTTCGATATCCCAGTTGTGCAAAAACCTCGGCGCGTTTGAAATAATTGTCCCCGCCGCCGCCATCTGTAGCAAAGGCCCCCTGATCCTGAAACCCTGTTCTTCCCCTGCATTGTCTGGACAAGTCCAGCCCTCTGATAAAACCAACCTCAGTTCCACCTTCGCCCACAATTACGGCTTTACTGAAAAAGGCTTCAGCGCAGGCCCTTATGGTAGCTTGTTCCTTATCGTCCCCACTTAGTGTCAGGAAATTGTGTGAATGCTCTGGGGCTGGTTGTTCTAGTTTCCGCAACACACAGAGCTGGGTTGCCTTGAGTTCTCTGAGAACATATGGGGAATGGGTGGTGATGAATACCTGCGAAGTGGGTTTATCATCACGAGAACCCAGTTGATTCAAGAGTCGGCTGATCCTGTAAGGTTCCAGTCCGTACTCTGCTTCATCAACCAGTATGATCCCAGGACGCCCAACAGCTTTTTGTAACCCGCTCACCAGCAATCGGGTTGATCCTGTTCCAAGCATTCTCAGTGGCGTGTTATCACTGTTATGTAGGCTGATTGCGCTGTTAGACAGGGAGACGCCATTCACGTCCAGCAGCGCTTTAAGTTCTCCAACCTGAACGCCTAACTCATTTGCAATGGTTCTGACCTCGGTAAGGATGTTATCCAACTGCGGTAGTTGCCGGGCAGCAAAGTTGTGTCGTGTCTGTCGGGACAGTTCGGCCAACGTTAAACTAATATCAAAATCTTGTGCAGATAATTTATTCAGCACTGAGCGGTTGCCCCATGCCAGATGATGATGCGAGGTTGCCCCAAGGCGAGTAGGGCTTAACTGCTCACGGTGCTTCCACAGTAACCTTTTCTCCAGCCCTTCCGCTGTTGCTCGTTCTGAAAATAAGCACCAGTCTGGTTCGAGATCTGCACCGACGACCATTCTCAGTGTGATTACGGTTTCATCTCCTGCTCGGGGTTCATCATGGATCTCCTTTGTTTCGCTATTGAAACCACGAAGATAACGCCCATAGTTCTCAAGGTTCCGAAGCCCGTCATCAAGCTGTCCGAGAGTTACACTGATGCATACTGGATTGGCCGAATTCATGAGATAAAAATCAGCATCACTGAATGTGAACGATCTTCGCGCTCCGAGTACTAGATCAATAGCATCAATAAAGGTCGATTTTCCTGAATCTCCAGGGCCTATCAGGCAATTCATCCCTGAACCTGGAAACCATTCTGCCTGCCGTATTGAGCGAAAATTCTGAATGCTGATGTGGCGGATAACAGCCATGTTTCGTTCCTTCTCAATCCACGAATGTTGTATTTGCGCCGTAATGGCAGGAATTATGGCACACCCTTTCTTATTTAATTGTGATGTTGCGGGTATCCACGCTGACTCAGCAGAGAGGAAACACTTCAATCAAAGGTCCGCTGTTCGCTCAGGCTGTGTGAAAACTCCTGATCACTTTTTGGTCTAAGCGATGGTTTCATATGATCAACCATTCTTGATAAACCCATGCGACGGAATGACTTTTTCATTAAAATTATAAACATACAAATGAATACTGCGGATACCGACATGGTCCATCACATTCAAGGACAAGGCAGGCATCAGGTGACATTGCTCCCTGATGCACTGGATGATTTTGTCACTGAAGATAACCCGGTCAGAGTGGTTGATATATTTGTAGATGGATTAGAGCTTGATTCTCTTGGTTTCAGAAGAGTTGATGCAAAGCGAACTGGACGGCCCGGATATCACCCTGCCACCCTACTGAAGTTGTACATTTACGGATATCTCAACCGAATTCAGTCCTCCCGTAGACTGGAAAAAGAGGCCCATCGGAACGTTGAACTGATGTGGTTACTTGAACGATTAACGCCTGACTTTAAAACCATTGCAGACTTCAGAAAAGATAACGGTGAAGGTATCAGGAATGCCTGTCGGGACTTTATTGGCCTGTGCCGGCAAATGCAAATGTTCACTGATGTCGTTGTTGCCATTGACGGCAGCAAATTCAAAGCAGTAAACAGCAAACCCAACAACTTCACATCCCAGAAAGCCAATGACCATATTGAGCGCGTTGAGCAAAGTATTACTTATTATTTAAACAAGCTGGATGAAGCCGACAAGAATACTGAGCCCGATGCAAACACAAAGTTAACAGCCACTAAACTGGCCTGGTTAAAAAAGCGCTTACGTGAGCTTCAGGAAATTCAACAAGCAGTCGCACAACAGCCAGATAAACAACTCTCTTTAACCGACCCTGACTCCCGGTTGATGAAAACAAATAATATGAACCGGCAAGTTTGCTACAACGTTCAGACAGCTGTGGATACGAAAAACCATTTGATTGTTGCGCATGAAGTCACCAACACAACAGATAATGGACAACTTGGTTCAATGGCAACACTGGCTCAGAAAGCTGTTGGCCGGAAAGACATAACAGTACTGGCCGACAAAGGGTATTACAGTCGCAGCGATATTAAAACAGTTCTGGATAGCGGAGCAGTGGCTTTGGTGCCAAAGGGAGATACCTCTGGTGCTGAACGTAAGGGGCTCTATAACCGCTCAATGTTCAGATATAACAGGGAAAAAGATGTTTATGTATGCCCAATGGGCAATGAGCTTCAGAATCGATTTACCTCAACAGAGGACGGACTGGAGCAACAGTTGTACTTTAACAATATTGCCTGTCGCGATTGCAGCCAGCGCTCCAGATGCACTACATCAAAACGCGATCCAAGGCGTATACGGCGTTGGGTTCATGAAGCTGAAATGGAAGAAATGCATGCGAGGCTTGAGTCATTTCCTCAGGCGGTGGTCATGCGAAAGCAAACGGTAGAACATCCGTTTGGGACAATTAAAATGTGGATGGGTGCAACGCACTTCCTGATGCGGAAATTTAAAAACGTCAGTACGGAAATCAGTCTACATATATTGGCTTATAACCTGAAAAGGATGCTATCGATATGGGGTACTTCAGGATTGATAATTCAGCTGCAGGAACAATACGGCTAACGGTTCCAGCCGTTTTATCCTCCAGTAACAACAGATATCAGGTTCTTCCCCGCAATAAAAACTTCTGAGTCATCCGAATAAAATCACAGATTACCTCGTCAACTTAAACGACATTCTTAAAACACAGATGAGAAATATTGTTTGGCTAATTGAAGCTATGAGTTTTCACACAGCCTGCGCTCATAACAGCCATGCCAAGAGTTAATAATTTTTGTAGATTTTCTCTTCCACATGATGTCGGTTATCGGGAATGGTTTGATTATCCCGCAGGCATAGCGCCCTTTCCAGTTCAACAAACTGATCGCACCTGTAAAGAGAGCAGGAACGCGAGTGGCGTGTAACGCAGAGTAAAAAGATGATCGATTAAACCGATCGATTGATAAAAATTGATCTGCAAAATGAATTATCCGGCCCGGTAGTGTCTGTGATAAATTCCCAAAAAATCATTTAACGTATTGTTTACTAATTTATTTCCTGTCTTCTGGCGGGCGGCCTTCTTTTGTCCTGCGGGCACGGCATGGGAATGCGACAGCAGGTGATGGAATGAAAAGATGTGCCAGATGTAACAAGAAAAGAGGCGTTCTGGACCGGATTTTCGGGCTGGATAAAGAATTCTGCGATGACTGTCTGATGGTGGTTAACCAGGAAATCAGAGAAAAACGGGTGGTATCCACACCAGCACGAAAATCACCTGAACGCTCTTCCTGATAATGTTTCTTACCCGGCAGGTTATTGCCCCTGATGGGGTGACAACTCTGAACCTTCCTTCTGTTTACATTCCCTTAGTGCAATGAAAATCAACATCGATATCAGCGTCATCATTCCTGCCTTCAATGCAGCTGACAGCATCGGAGCTCTGGTCCATACACTGCTTGGCGAAACAACGCTCAGTACTGAAATCATTGTTGTGAATGACGGTTCAACCGACGAAACATGGACGGTACTCAGCGCCATTACAGATGAACGGCTTATTCTCATTCGCCAGGAAAATCAGGGTGTGTATGCTGCCCGTAATGCTGCACTGGCGATTCACCGTGGCGAATGGGTGGTGTTCCTGGATGCGGATGACCGGGTTGCGGCAGATTTTCTGCAGGAGCGGCTGCGCACAGCACGCGAAGCACAGGCCGATGTCGTCCTTTTCAATGCCCGGCATACAGACAGCGCCGGACATCTGCGGCATCCCGTTCACCGCAGACAGCCTTACGGTCAGACGCTGACGGGTCAGCAGTGGATACGCCATTGCGTCAGTCAGAGGGAGTGGCCGCATTACCTGTGGCTGCAGATAATCCGTTCAGCGTATATCCGCGAGCATGACCTGCGATTCCAGGAAGGGAAAAGCCACAAGGACATTCTCTGGACGATACAGCTTGCCGCCGCAGATGGCCGGTTTTATTTCTCTGACAGACAGGATTACCTGTGGGTGAATAACCCGGCGTCAATTACCCACCGCCCGGATTATTACGATATCCGGGCTGTCAGTTATACCGATGTAATTGCGTATATTCTGGCACTCAGCACACAGACGCAGTACCGCTCAGTCAGACGAGCGCTGGTCAGGCATGCGCTGGTGGAAAGCCGTCACTTTCTGGGCCTGTACCGGCGCAGGGTGAGTGACCGGCAGGCGGTCCGGGCGCGTTTTCGTGCGCGGATAGCCTTTCGCCATCTGGTACCCGGCGTGAGCAACCTGAGCGATGTCTTTTTCCTCCTGAAGCTGGTCCGCAATATATATCTGCCCGGTGTCCGCAATACTCCCGCAGCCGTTTCGCAGTTGCGGCGTTAATCCATGGATATCTCAACGCTTCTGGCACGGTCGTGGCAAACTGCGACAACGGGTGATGAATCCATTCGCTCTGCGAGGGATATCGTCGAACGCTGGTATGACAAAGGCGGTGACCTGACCCAGCGGACCCGGCGATTTATGCTGCGGGAATGCCTGTGGATAGCCGCACATTACCGGGACACCGAAGCGGTACTCACCCGGCAGTTTCGCCTGCTGGCCGTGTTACTGTATCTGGGCGGTTATTTTCCGAAAGGGAATGCCGGTGGCATGCTCCCGGAGAAATGTTTCATTTTACTGAACGCCCCGGAATTAAGCCCCCTCCTGACAGACGATGCGGCCCCTGATGTTCTGGTGGCGTCCTGCCGCACCCTCTTCTACTGCAGACAGATATCTCCGCTAAGGTGTTACCGCCATACCCGCTGTCTGAGCGAACATCTGTATCAACTGATAGAGATCTGATAAAAGCACCAGTCGTTGTGCTGGTGCCTGAGGGGCTGATCGCTGACGGTGTCGGCGTCAACGATCAGGGCTAACGTCATTATTTCCCTCCGCTGAATCTGCCACCTGTGATGTCAGTAACGGTTTTATATCCCTTGCGGGTCATCAGCCCGGTAGCCTTCCGGGCGCGGAGCATATCAATGCTGCCGATAAACGGGGACTGCTCTGTCACGCTGAAGCCGCAACGGTCAGTACGCACCAGGTCGTACTTTTCCACGATAAAATTCACCGCGTCACACAGTGAGATTCCCGCATCAATGTGTTTCTGGATCACACTGTCGTTGCCAAACGGTGTGTCGTTGAGGGTAAGGCCGTAGTGTTGCTCCAGCAGATACTCCAGTAATTTTTGCCAGATTTTGACTGATGACAGACGTGACGATGCCGCCCTTTGAAGGGACAGGGATTGTTTTTGCATGGTTTGCGCTCTTTGTTGGCTGGTTTGACGAAGGAAAAGTGTTCGGGGTTTATGCGGTTGTTGCAGATGTCGGATAAATTACGATGTACAAATAACCACAGGAGCCGAGCGTATCGGCCTCACATATCAGCCCTTTTGCGTGGAGCGTGATGCAGCGCTGAATGTGGGGCGTGAGTTCGTTGCTGGTCAGCATGAGCTCCATCTGCTTCATCAGTACCGGAAATGCCTGGTCCAGATGGCGTAAATCTGCGTCATTAAATGTCCCGGCAATGCTGGCGCGGTCAGCAAGGTAATACGGGCGGTTACCCTCCTGTACCAGCCGGGCCCCCAAACACGGCGTGATGTTGCGTCTGAGGCCCCACCAGGGTTCCGCGATGTTATGGTTGATGACACGGGTTGCTTTCTGCATGTAAGTACTCCTTAACGGTGAGTCAGTTCAGGGTAACGCTGCGCAGGATCACATACGGACCGTTGCGGTCCTGTCGGCGTTCAGCAAACACGGCCAGCACCCCCCGGATATCCTGCACTTCCCTGCCGTAGTAATGGCAGATACTGCCGGACCACTTATATTTCCCGGTACAGAAGCGAAACAGCCGGGACTCAGAATGCTGGCGGTATATCGCCATTGCCTGACGTTTGCTGATGATTTTCATCGTTATTCCCTCCCTAAAGCCAGCCACGCTCGGCAAACGAGACAATATCCATGCCTCCCACGACCAGATGGTCCAGCAGGCAGATATCCACGAGTTTAAGTGCCTGTTTCAAGTGGTCAGTGATAAGTCGGTCAGCATGACCGGGTTCCGCATAACCTGACGGATGATTGTGTGAAAGCACAATGGCAGCCGCGTTGTATTTCAGTGCTGCCTTTATCACTTCACGGGGATGTACCTGCGTATGGTTGATGGTGCCGGTGAAGAGCGTTTCATGGGCAATAAGACGATGCTGGTTATCGAGGAAGAGTGCCATGAATACTTCACGCTCCAGCGCGGCGAGCTGCAGACGAAGCCAGTCGCGGACCGCCTGGCTGGAGGTGAATGCCGCGCCGGGCTCGCGTAACTGGCGTTCCAGTAAGGTCAGTGCACGTCTGATGGTGCGCTGTGCAGTGGGAGATATTTCCCCGCTGCCGGGAGGACAAGTGGTGGTATTCATTTGCTTTTCCTGTCTGTTGACGCGTCGGGAGGGGATGTGTTGTACAACTTCACGGCAACGACGAACCCGTCGTGCTGGGATTCGAACCATGCCCATATATGGAAGAGAGGGGTACCCGTCGGGAATTGCAGGAAGGGTTCGTCGGTCACAACATCACCGTCCTCATCCCTGACCGTTGTTTTCCCAAGTGCATCCCACAGGACATTAAGGCGAGACAGTTCATACGGCATGGCGGGACACTCAGTCGATAATGCGCATGATGGCGCTGCATTCTGCGTGGTTCAGCGCATAGTCACGCAGACGCCAGTAATGTTCCGTCATGGCGTCGCATTCTGTGCGGCATGCGTGATGACTGTAAGCGACAAGACAGACTGCAATCCCTGCAGCTTCGGCGCTCATGTCTGCGGCGTTGCCATTCATGGCGTTGAACAGCGGCCAGAAGGCATCGTTGTCCGTTTCCGGAGCCATGAAGGCCCCGCCGTTGCTGAGAGTATAAAAATTCCAGATACCGCCGCTGTAGTCAGCGCAGAACCGGTCCATCCACGCAAAGACCTGCGGTTCAAGGGTTATCCACTGCGGGATGTTGCCAAAGTGCTGCGGCCAGAATCCCACACGCTGTTCGTCCGGTACGGGCGTGGCTGTCAGTGCCGGTGCAGAACCGTTATCGCCAGCCTGCAGAGGTCGCTGATGGTTGTCGTTAAGATTAATAATGTCGGTCATGTTAATTTTTCCTTATGCATGAGTATGTTGAATGGAGCTGTCGGGCCGGGGATTGATTTCGGTGGCGGGGCGCGGGTGATTACCTGCCCAACAGGTCCATCATGTTCTCCGCCATCACCCAGAGCGCACGGTTTAACTTAACGTCGCCATCTATCCCGTTTACTGCGCGTGTATGGGTGCGTTTACCCTGCGCGGTACGGCCACTTAGTCCGCCTTTCAGCAGATTTTCCTGAATGCGCTGGTAAGTGGTCCACAGGTCATCGCTCTCGTCCTGCCAGCGCCGGGGTGCGAGGATTTGCGATTCAGTCACTGGCTGGTACTCTTCCCCAAAACGGTATGTCAGCGCTGCTTTAGCCAGTGCATGTTGTGCTGGTGGCGGTAGTTGCAGGGACTGCATGGCGTCGCGTTTCTCCTCCACCCGGTCAAAGACGCTGAGAATCTCATAGGCCCCCTCAATCACCTTCCCGACAACATCACCCCTGTGCGGCACGCGGATCTCGCCAAACGACTGTCCGCAGACGAGCGAATTGGTGCAGACGCTTCTGAATATCCCCGGCAGCAACTGAAAACTCGATGCACCATCGTGAGAATTCAGAATGATGATTTCCGGCACCTGCTGACCGTTTATCTGACCGGCACGACGCAGGCGCAGCATATGCTTTGTATGTTCCCGTCGACTCTGGTCGCGCACACGTGACTGGCAGGCAAAAAATGGCTGGAACCCTTCGCGTTTAAGATTCTCCAGCAGGGTAATGGTGGGTATGTAGGTGTACTTTTCGCTTCTGGAGTCGTGCTTGTCTTCCCCGAAGACGCTGGGGACATGCTGCATCAGTTCTTCGTGGGTTAAGGGACGGTCGCGGCGAATCTGGTTCACCCGGCCAAAACGGCTGGCTAATCGCATGGTTGATTCCTCATCTGATTAATCTGAAGGCATAAAAGCAAAAGCCCCTGCTCCGTGAGGAGGCAGGGGCAGATATGATGTTCACAATGGGAAAGATAGGGCGGGCGGGACTACAGCGTATCCAGCATCTTCAGTATCTGTGCCATCAGGGCAGTGATAAGCGCAGTGACCAGCAATGTGACCGCTTCCTGGGCTGTATCAATACTGCTGTCATCGTAGCCTGCCTGACGCAGGCGAATTTCAATAAACTGCCGGGCCTGATGTCCGCCGCACCAGGTCAGCGCCTGGCTCAGGGCTGTCACCAGCATTTTCAGAAAGGTCATAGAGTTTGCTCCGGACTGCCAGGTGGCAGTCCTCTGGTGGAGTGAGGATTTATTTGAGGAAGCTGATACAGGAAAGTGGTTCAGTGGTAGGTGTAACGCCATCCCCCCTTGTCTGTGGTGACGACGACTTCTGAAGCCACGCAATTATTATAAAAACTCACTCTGACGGACTGCCCGTAGCGAAGGGTGGCAGGCAGAATGGTTTTCTTATTTTTTGAAGACAGGTACTTCTGGTTATCGATACGACAGTTACCGCGGTTCACGTCTATGTTTTCAACGTTGATACTGTCATCCAGTGAGGTGACCACAACAGTGACGTAGCGTGTTCCGGCAGGGTGAATATTGTTACTGGTTTCCACTTTAATCGGCGGAGCTGATGCAGCCATCACAGGGATGGAGAAGCAAAACAATACGGGCAATAAGCTCAGGTTAATTTTCATATCGGGTTCCTTGTTCAGACGGAAAGATGCGGGAGAGAATGTGTGGGGGGACAGTAAAAAACAGTATCTGCCGCGGTCAGAGTGACGCTTTCGAAACGCAGCCATGAGTGCCGAATTCCGGCAGGACATTGCCTGCACCTTTTAGCGTGAACAGCGCGGGCAGGATGCCATTCCCGGTAACCTGCACCTGCTTACCGGTTTTCAGGGCATTCCAGGCCTGTGCCAGATTGTTATCCCCGCCCCGACTGTCGGACTCACTGATATCAATGGTTTCACCCCCGTCAATCCGGACCTGAAGCGTTTTGCCACTGTCCATGCTGACCTGATGTCCCGTAGTATCTGTGAAGATGATGGTGGCAGGTTGCGTGCCATCGTCCTCACAGGCCAGATAAAGCCGAGACTGGCCTTTCCCCTTGATAACAAACTCAGACACACCCTGAGCCCAGCCACGGGTCCAGGTGGTTTGATTACCGAAGGCCATTGCCACTGCTGGCACCAGCACACAGGTCAGCAGTAAAGGGGGAATCATTTTTCTGCTCATTTTTAAGCACCTCTGGTTTTCGTATAACGCTACCCGGAAAGGGTATATACATGATTTTTAATAGAAGACTGACAGCCATAAGCATCCCGTTGGGATTTTATAGCTGCAAAAATGAAGGGGATAACGATGAAATTCGATCGAACCGATCGACAAAATAGATCGTGGTTCAGCAAAGATTTTTACCGTAAACCTCGTCCGAGTTTATGGATGGTCGGTTTCACTTCAGAAGGGTGATATATACCTGAAAATTCATTGAAAAGGGGTTGATTGTATGCGAGGTACTGGAGGGTTATCGGGGGAGAGCGGCTGGCAGGATTCAGGCCATTTAACACGTGGTCAGATACGGTCATTTTGAATGACTTTTAGCACTGATTATTATATTAGTAATTAGGATTAACTTGAGAGTGGAATAATCGGTTTATTTACCCTGCGAACAGCCTAAATTAATATTTCTTTCTTCTATTGTGATTTTGATGTCATTAAGTCCTTGCTTGTCGGATTGGTAATATAACTATATAGAAGAATATTATTGCAAAGGTATTATTAGCAAGCTATTGCCATTAGGATAAGAAGTGTAATTGAGAGGGTGTTATTCTAAAGTTTCTGTTAGAGAATTATTCTTCTCATTGAGTATGATAGCACGCTGTTTGCCAGGTTCAATTGAAGGGTATTACATTCATAGTATACTCAGGCCTATACGCTCGACAGTCATACAGTGCTCCAGGTGGCCTGGTCACAAATCACCCTCGAATTACCTGCCACATACTCTCGTTATTACTTAAAAGTAATTTATTACTCCAGACTTACATTTTATTGAACATAACTAACATCAGGACATCACTCATGAGTTTCAATATGCACAACCACTATCCATTGAATCGGAACCATGTTAAACGGATTCAGGATACCCTTAATAAATCACTTAATGAATATTCCCGTATATTAGTCCTGCGGGTCGATTTACGCTTACCTGAATTCAATTCCGTCTATTACAATACCGACTCATCGCTAATTACACGGTTCATATCCTCCGTTAAGGCTCAGATTGAAGTAAATTTACTGAAAAGACAGAATGAGGGTAAACGGATTCATCCTTGTCGGATTCGTTATATCTGGACGCGTGAGTTCAGTGACTGTGGTAAGAAACACTATCATGTTGCATTACTCCTTAATCGTGAAAACTATGCGTATCCGGGTAATTACCGGTCAGTGAACGGTGAGTATTCACATAACCTGGCTTTAATGATTATGGAAGCCTGGGTACGGGCACTGGAGCTTAACCATTCGCATTATTACTCACTGGTGGAGTTTCCGGCAAATGGTTATTACCACCTCAGTAAAAAAAGTGCTGATTTTACTACGCAGTACGAAGTGGTGACGAATCGTATTAATTACCTTGCTAAAGAGTACAGCAAGGACTATTCAGACGGACAGCGTAACTTTGGGTGCAGTCAAGACTGATTGCGTGTAAGTATTTTTTTACCAGTACAGCAGATGTTATGACAGAGTGCCGGTGTAAAATTTGACACATTAACTCCGGTGCTCCTGTCTTCCCTTTCAATCAAGACAGAGAATTCCGTTATGACAATGCTGAATAATACTGGCCTGCTGAGCGACAAAATGGTCGATATGGTCTTTATCACTCAATTCACCGGGCTGAGTGACAAATGGTTTTATAAACTGATTTCACTGGGTGAGTTTCCTAAACCGATTAAACTGGGGCGTAGCTCACGCTGGCTTAAAAGTGAAATCGAAGCTTGGGTGCTGGAGCGTATTGCAAACTCTCGTGGTCATGAGGGTTAACATCAGCTTTATAAAATAATGTGTATTTGTCCTTAAATATAACATTTCTGTAGAGTCAGCATCGTCTGACGAATGGAAATATTTTCATTTAAGGCTTTCGATTAGACCTCACACATCCATTTCCCCTGGTTTGCTGCCACAGCCTGCGCCCTCGCATCTGCATACTTTTTAATCTAAACCTGTATTGAGTTAATAAATTAATGATTAAAAATCCGCTAAAGAAGGTGTTTTAGCGGATTTCATAAAATTAATTTACAGGTTTTTAATAAAAAATGGCCATTTTATGTACTGACACTATGCGGCGCACGGATCTTTCATATGAAGTAGCTACGCTTTCGTTTTTTAATTCGTGTTTAACCTGATATCATCAAGGTCAATGTAAAAGCTCGGGGTTACAGGCGTAGAGTCCGCTTCCATAATATTGGCAGACATCTTGTTTCCAGGCATGGGGTAAATGTCTTCATGGTTTCTCGCAACGAGCATGATTGTTCCATTAAGTGTATCCATACGGATTTTTACATCGCCCTGGCCGATTAAATGATTTAACACTGGCGTGAGTTTTTCTGTTCTGCGGAGATTATTAGGGCCTAATTGTTCAATCTCACTGAATGTGATAAAGCGGCTATTCTCGCTTTTAATGCAGCCATTTAAAATAAATCGGTATAACTTTTTAACGTCCTGAATGAAACGAAGGCGTTCTGGCGTGTAAAAGAAGATCCGGTTAATCATCCTCAGGTACCAGTCGATAATTTCCGTGCAGTTTTGAATGATGTCTTCATTGATTTCGTCCGCGCATTCGTTACTCAGATGCTGGAGAATAGCGGCCAATCGTAATACGTTAGCGCTGGCTTTTGCCGCGAAATCACGAATATAATAAAACTCTCCTGTTGGTACCATTTTTAGCAATAATTGCTCCCGGTGTTTTTCCCAGAGTGTCGTTGCTGCAGGGGAGAGTCTCAGTTGTTTTCTGGTTGTAGTTTGTTCATCAATTCTGGTTTTCTTCTTATCCAGAAGGTCATTCAATAGATGGTAGAAGTTATTTATCGCAGGCCAGGTAATTTCAGTGGGAATAGTACCTTCAGCAAAGTGTTTCAGATCGTCAATTCTGGAAAACAAAAATCGCGACAGAAAACCGCTCTCTTTGAAAACGTCGCCGTGGGCTTCCATAAAACCATCAAAGATCGCCGTTTGTGTCATCAGAGAGGCGGTTAAACAGGGCGTAAAATGACAGTCTGTTTTACCTGCACGTCGAAAATGGTAGGGGCTGCCGTCCCAGGCATTGTTTAAAAATCCTATTTTACTTTTTGGCCTGCTGCCAAAATAGGTAATGGCTTCATCAGTAATAAGTCCTGCGTCAGAATACTGGCTGAGCCCCTGAATTAAATCGGTTGCTGAGGTATCGTTATAAATAATCTGAGGAAGTACCGGAGGATGAGGTTTGATTATGTTATGTTTCTCAAGTTCCCATGATTCAGATTCACCAGAATAGTTCCTGTCAATAGCTTTGTTCAGATTCCTGACAAGTGCTTTTCGCTTACATTTCCAGATTTCAAATTTTGCATCAAATGCTGACATTTGTTTGAGGTGCTCAAGCCGCATTTTCTCGTCAAAATCATAAAAGGGTTTCATCACCCTGTTTTTGATTGTTGATTTTCCGGCCCCGGATTCAGCGATGGTAAAAAAATAAAGAGAGCAAGGCTCTGGAACACTGGTATGAGGATGAATCACTTCAATAAGGGACTGGCATGCCAGGGAAGCCGCGCTGAGGATGATATTCCCCGTCAGTTCATCCGGAATACGCGTATTACGGTGTAGTTCCTTAAGCGGCTCAGATAATACCGCAGGGAAAAGATGTTCGGGATAAAGGGGCAACGGCTGCTCATTTGCAAATTCTGAGCGCTCTGGCCGGGGAGAGCGTTTGACCCACTGAAAATCACTTTTCTTCACGTTGTCTTCCTTTCTGAATGGTAAGCGAAGCATAAAGCAAAAAATTACGAGTCGCTAAACCATTTTCAGACTGGATAACGGGAACATAATGTCTCAAGCGGGGTTTATCACGTGACGATCCTGAGCGTGGAACAACTGCATAGGATGGCATCATGGTACATATTTAATGCGCCGACCAGCTGTGTGTAAACTGAAATACGGCATCAGGGCCCCCATCCCCGAGACAATCTGACTGAATTCATAATGTCGTTAGTCATTTCTGGCAGGTACTTTTTTTCATGCAAGGTTTCAAGACGTTGTAGGATGATTTCAGAGCTACCAAGCAGATCACTGAGTCTTTCAAGATCGAGCGAAAGATACGGGCCATGGACGCTACTGTAAGCTTCACCCCTTATGATAAGCAGTAGATTCAAAAAGCCATCATCCTTTGCGACAACTGACCGGATCCAAGTTTTTACCGTCTCTCGCGAATCAATCTCTCCCCAGGCATACAGATAACCGCCAAGGTCATTGCACATGAACAGCTGATTTTTTCGGGCTGAGCTGCTCATTCTGCCACTCAGCATCATCCGCATGACGTCCAGTTCCTTTTTGGCCAGAAACTGCTCATCTGCAGGCCAAGCCCTGCCTCCTCTCATCCCGTGCCCCCAGAGTAAATCCCGCATAAACTGTGCTGGCCATGACCAGGACTGTCCGTGACAAAAAAGCCTTTGAAGTTGTGCCAGGGACTGCCTTCGACGCAATTTCAGCATCCGCCGAAGCAGATCTAAAACCACGGCTTTTCCCGGCGTATCGTGACGATCAAGCCATCGCCCCAGCATTTGAAAACGCCGGACAACATCATCGTTATAGTTAAAGAAATAATGCAGTAATCCCGAACATGATTCATAGCTCAGACTGTTTATCCGACTGGCTGTTAACTCACTCAGGATATGCTCATACCAAGTAAACGAGCTGATGCTGATTTCTTTAATTTTGCTAAGCATTTCAGTTGCCAGAGCTGTAAATTCCCCAGGCTGCGCAAAGCGCAGCAGAAGCCCGTCCAGATATGCCGGAGGTAACACGTTCTGAGGGGCTGAAAACGCAAAGTAGTAACGCCAGTATAGATGAGAACCCAGCCTTTTCTGGTCGGCCATGCTCTCTCTCGCTACGCTATCTCCGGTTTCAAACAACAGTATCTGGTCTTTACTTCCCTGTATTCCTGGCAGCCATTTTTTAAGTTCCCAGGGAGAGGATGCCCTTGTCTTACCATACAGCTCCAGACATTTCTGGAGTGCTTCGCTCATCTTTGATGCATCTTCTTCACTCATGCCTCCCTGTCGGGTAACGACGACGGCATACTCACTGAGATAGTGTTCTATCCAGTCATGAAAACGGGCATTGGTGACCCTGATAAGTTGCAGAAGGCACAGATCAGGAAACCAGACGTAATCCCTTACATCCGGGTAACGAAATCGCAGGGCATTAATTGTCAGATCCACCATGCGGGGAGTGGACAAACATACGCCATAAACAGTTGCGGCAGCAATGATCCCTGAAAGTGTTTTTTCATCCGGCTCCTCACCATTGACTTGTAAGTAGACAGCGATAGCGTCCTGAATAAACGTTTCCTGAAGCCGGAATGTTTCCGGACGGGGCAGACTGAACGGCAGCTGAATGATTTTCTGCAGATAGGCCAGCCCGTCTTCCACCTGAAGAGCCGTACTGAGTGCACTGGCCAGAATATCCCTGTCATAACTCAGGACGTAGCGAAAACGTGGAAAATCGGCAACAGATTTTACCACCCTGATCACTTCTGCCGCCTGCAAGGGTTCGAGCCTGTCAAGATCATCTATCAGTATCACAAAGCTCAGATCCAGCTCTTCTATTCTGCGAGCGATACGGCTGCGCAGTTCGGCGGCTGTGGGTTTTCTACCCGACAAATCAAGTTTACCGAGTGCGCGGGTATAGGCGCTGATGTCAGGCACGCCGGGAATACGTGCAGCCAGCTCCGCAAAGGGAGATGCTAGGCGCGAAGTGGCCTGGATGTACTGGAAAATGGTCAGTGTTGTCTCTGCGATCTTTTTTCGCTTCCGGTATTTGGCAGACTCATACTTTTCAACAATGGCCGCCACGGGAAGCAGCAGCGAACCGACCGGACTGAAACTGTCACCATTTAACCAAGGCGACAGAGTGATGATGTTATCCTTCTCTCCGCAGGATCTCTGAAGTTGCAATTCCAGCAGGTTAAGGAGACTTGATTTGCCAGATCCCCAGGGGGCTTCAATACCAATCACCGCACTGCCTTCCCGGCCAAGACGCAAGACAGACCGGGCAAGATGCCTGGCCACTTCATTCGCACTGTAGCGATCGTCCTCAAATCTGGTTATCGGCTGGCCGAGGCGGATACCAGGCGACATTGCCGATGTCTGGCTCATCAGATATCTCCGTACAGGCAGCGCAGCCCGGTCAGGGCCTCCGCAAGCGGCCCGGTCACTGCAGCAGCGGTCAGCCCGCTAACCAGCGACTCAAAGGCCTCCGCCGGCAGGAAGATGCGCAGCCCCCCGATACCAAAAAATCCCTCCTTCGTGACGTCCCCCGGCGGGGAAAACATCACCTGTTCGCCCTGATGACCGTGAGACAGCGCATGCGGATGACGGGCATACAGCGTGAACAGTCCCAGCAGTTCCGAGAAGACTTCCCAGCTGTACGGCACCACGAAGTCCTGGCCGGTGATGAGCAGGTGCAAACGGGGCGTGCTGTACCAGGCACCGGGGCGCTCGCCAGGGGTCTGCCCCTCGATGCGAATACCAAGGCGCAGCGTACCGGCTTCAATGGTTTCCGTCACGGCCGGGACTACCGGACGCAGCTCATGTGCCAACCCGGTCGCCTTCTCTTCTGTCCAGTCTAGCCCGCGTAGGATCAGCGGGAAAATAGCCTTCAGCCGTGGCAGGGTGAAAATCTCGGCCAAGATGGCGTCCGGAACCTCAGCCAGTGCGAAACAGTCGCTTTCCAGCGGACGCAGGAGATGCTCAGCATAAAGCTGGTCCACGACCGGACGTAGATCCGCCCGGAAGGCATCAAATTCCTCCGTCCAGTTTTCACCGGCCAGGCGGAAGATCCCCTTCAGGTAGTGGCCGTCGACCAGCTGGTCATGTTCCACCTGCCAGGCCAGCAGATCACGGGTGATATCGAGCAGCGTGTTCAGGGCCGGCAGAGTTGCCAGTCTGCCCTGCCCGCGCAGAAAGGCGTCCCTGGCATGAACCAGAATGAAGCGTAGCTCGTCGCGGGAGACCACTGACGTGCCGAAAGTCTGGCCAAGAACGATATGCCGGTACAGTTGCCGGACTGTGGCCTCCGGATCGGCAATCAGCTGAAACCAGCCATCACCGGCAGCGGCCGTTTTCAGTCCATCATCGAGGAAGCGTTCGGCCAGGGCATTGACCGAGGTATTTTCACGACCGGCACGCACTTTCAGCGCCTCGATCAGCTTTTTATGAAAACGCAGGTTAAGCTGGCTGAGCATCCTCGTTCCTTTCATCTTTGTTGTGGCCATTATGCTAACCTAGCATTAATAAATTTCGTATTAATTTATATTCTTTAAATCTGTCATTTATGATGGGTGTAGAACAATTGAAAGTGATGCCGGGGATGCTATACATGTATCTTTATCTTCTCATTTCACCAGAGGTCCGAAAACCCTGAAAGCCGGAAATTCCGTACCTGAACCGCCTGCCAGGCAGGATGGTATAGTGAGCTTTTGAATCGGAACGGGAGGATTTAATGGGAAATTATTCTGATTTTGAGACTGAGTTTGTTCAAAGAACTGAATCGCCACGGATAATCTAGACACTTCCGAGCCGTTGATAATACTGGTTTTCATATTCTGTCGGTGACATCTGATCGCTAGAACCATGCCGACGCTTACTGTTATAAAACATTTCGATGTAATCAAAAATATCGCTGCGGGCTTCTTCCCGCGTTCCGTAGATCTTTTTCTTTATCCGTTCGCGTTTCAACAACTGGAAAAAGCTTTCTGCAACCGCATTATCATGGCAGTTACCGCGACGGCTCATGCTGCCCTCCAGGCCGTGTGATTTCAGGAACGACTGCCACTCATGGCTTGTGTACTGACTGCCCTGATCCGAATGAACCAGCACCTGTTTTTGGGGATTACGCCGCCATACAGCCATCAGCAGTGCGTTCAGGACAATGTCCTTTGTCATCCGGGATTGCATGGACCAGCCGATAATTTTGCGTGAGAACAGATCAACAACCACGGCAAGATACAGCCAGCCTTCGTGGGTCCTGATGTAGGTTATGTCCGTTACCCAACGCTCATCCGGAGCATCCGGGTTGAACTGTCGCTGGAGCCTGTTGGGCGACACGATACTGGCCTCGCCTTTACGTGCCCGCGGGCTCCGGTATCCGACCTGAGCCTTTATCCCGACACGTTTCATCAGTCGCCAGACTCTGTTCACTCCGCACTGTTGCCCGCTGTCCCGCAGATCCAGATGGATTTTGCGATAACCATAGACGCATCCCGATTCCAGCCAGAACTGTTTAATCTGTCCTGTCAGTCTCAGGTCTGCCTGATGGCGTTGTGAATGCGGCTGCTGAAGCCAGGCGTAAAAACCACTGGGATGAACATCCAGCACCCGACAGAGCAGGCGAACAGGCCAGCAACAGGTGTTGTCACGGATAAAGGCGTACCTCAGTCGGACAGCTTTGCGAAGTACGCCGCGGCTTTTTTTAATATGTCCCGTTCGTCGGTAACCCGCTTCAGCTCTTTCTGGAGACGGCGGATCTCGGCCTGAGCATCTGACTCTTCTTTATTAGTGGAAGAATCCGGACCGTACTTCTTTATCCAGGCGTAAAGGCTGTGGGTGGTGATATCGAGACGTGTTGCAACGCTGGCAACAGAATAACCGCGATCAACAACCTGTTTGACTGCTTCAATTTTAAACTCTTCGGGATAACGCTTACCGCTCATGGGCACCTCTCTTTAAGCCATCTTAAATGACTCTGAGGTGTCTGTTAAACCCGTGGCGATTCAAACCCTTGCGCTTATCGAACAGTACAACGTAATGATTGAAAACAAGCCATTCAATGAGCAGTACAACTACACACTTACCCTGAACTGCCTTCTGGGCCTTATCGTTTTGCCGAAGGAGAGAGCTCTGGCTTTCCTTCCCTCTGCTCGTTTAACGCAGGAACTTAAAGCAGATATGGGGTTACACCAGTCACAGCTGCCCGGGCCGGAAATGAACCTCCGACAACTGATCAATAAAATGCGAAATTCTGTAGCCCATTTCAGTGTCCAGGTAGAGTCAGTCAGCGACGCACACCTCGTAGACCGTATTGTTTTTAAGGATGACCAGGGACATATCTATGCTACTTTCAGTGCTCCAGAGCTCTTACCCTTTCTAAAATATTACGCGGCTTTGCTGCTCGCGAATATGAGACGCCACCGGGGCGTCCCCGCTTCTGACGGTGTGTAAGGACTTAACTATGTTTACTCTAGATTGTTCAACACGAGCTCAGGCGCTGCTCACGCTTTCAGCCGGTTTTGGTTGCAGCGTAATGGAGCTAAAGAAGGTGTTGTTATCGCTCGACCTTGAGCAGATTTACGAGACTGATCATTCCATTATGGTCGACTCACAACAGTATCTGAGAGAATACGTATGTACGGAACTGGGTTCTCCAGGTGAGTTCACCACCGCATACTGGTTTCACGGTACCCGCACTTTTACTGACAATACTTTTGAAGAGGGCTTACTTGCGCTGAACCAGTCTGAGTCACTTGTGATGGACATGCTGGTAAATCTGGCACCTGACTCTGAGGTTAAAGAGAAATTACAGGCCTGGAATTTTCATGCTGGCGTACCTGATAAACTTTTCAGAATGCGAACTACAAACAAAATACACTGGGGGCCATACGGGCATCTTGTGCGGGAGGTCCATCTTCATGCCCACAAACTCCGGCTGCATAATTATATGCGGTTGCCGGAACTGGTAGAGGACGTGTGCAATGCTTACCAAAAGAAGCATGGGCAAGATCTTACAGGACATTATCTTAACGTACTGAAACCTTGCATAGTCTGTTTCAGGGGGGATATTGCATATGAAAAAGGTGCGCTTGAAGCAGCGCTGGGTTACGCATACACGTCTGTCAGAGGACTGCCGCCGGACAGCAGTGCTGTGTTCGGTATTGATCGACATGGTATATCCGTTTCTGGAAATGCAATTGTGAACGTTGAATTCACAAATTCGCATGAGATTCATGGCCAAATCTCATAGCGTTAAAGATGTCATCTATACTGAGTGTGTATGTGACAGAATTTATTAAATAAAAGCATTGACCTGCCCCCAGTATTAAACACAATAATCAGTTAGTAATGTCGGTTGATTTACTCCCGTATTCTCCGTTTCGCCATCCCGCTGCAAACTCTGAAGGGGTCTGATAATTCAACGAAGAATGAGGCCGACATTCGTTATAGTCCTGCCGCCATGCGCTTATAATTTCTTTTGCATGAACAACATCGTGGAACCAGTGCTCATTCAGGCATTCATCGCGAAAACGACCATTAAAACTCTCGATAAAGCCATTCTGTGTCGGCTTGCCCGGCTGAATAAGCCGCAGCTTAACATTATGTTCAAAGGCCCACTGATCCAGCGCACGGCAGGTAAACTCAGGCCCATGATCTGTTCTTATCGTCGCCGGATAGCCACGAAACAGCGCAACGCTGTCCAGAATGCGTGATACCTGAACGCCTGTAATCCCGAAAGCAACGCTGATCGTCAGACACTCCTCCGTGAAATCATCAACGCAGGTCAGGCATTTAATCCGGCGACCACTGGCCAGCGCATCCATGACAAAATCCATTGATCACGCCAGGTTGGGATCTGCCGGACGCAACAGCGGAAGCCGCTCAGTTGCCAGCCCCTTACGGCGCCGTCTGCGTTTTACGCCTAGGCCATTGAGATGATAAATGCGGTAGACCCGTTTGTGGTTAACGCAAAGGCCTTCACGACACAGAAGCTGCCAGATACGCCGGTAACCGAAACGTCGGCGTTCCATTGCCAGTTCGGTGATACGTACAGACAGATACGCACCAGTAGCCGGTCGGTGTGCATCATAACGGCAGGTCGACAGGGACAAACCTGTCAGCCTGCAGGCACGCCGTTGCGACAGACCTGTCGCTTTGCACATCACTTTCACGGCTTCCCGCTTCTGGTCTGTCGTCAGTACTTTCGGCCCAGAGCCACCTGTAGTGCCTCTTTATCCAGCATGGCTTCGGCGAGCATCTTCCTGAGGCGGGCATTCTCTTCTTCAAGTGACTTAATCCTTTTTACTTCAGGTACTTCCATGCCGCCAAACTTCTTACGCCACGTATAAAACGTGGCGTCGGAGATGGCGTACTTACGGCAGAGTTCGCGGGCGGAAACACCCGCCCCGGCTTCGCGAAGAATATTGATGATCTGTTCGTCGGAAAAACGCTTCTTGGGTTTGTCCTCATGTTGCTGATGAAGACATTACTAACATCGTCGTGTGTTCATCAACGGGGAGCAGGTCAAGTTAAGGAATGCGCCAAAAACCATGTTAAATACAGGTGAACATTCCTTGTGTTTGTTGGTTTGTGCACTATCCCAGCTCATATAGATTAAAAACCAAAAAAAGCGTATCAAAAACCCAAAAATGCGTTACGATTGTCGTGAATTTTGATTCAATTATCGCTTTTTTTGCCAAATTCTGTGATAGGTGATGTAAATGGACTATCTTTCCGAAGTACTCAAAATAATTGAAGGTGCAACTAAAGCCAATGCGTCAATGGCCAGTAATTATGCTGGTCTTTTGGCTGACAAACTTGAACAAGCTGGTGAAGTTAAGCAGGCAAAAATGGTCAGAGAGCGACTCCTGCGAGCTCCACAAGCTCTGGCTGGAGCGCAGAAGGCGGGAGGAGGAGTATCAATAAAGTCGTTACCGGTAGATATTGATAGCAGACTAAATACAGTAGACGTCAGTTACCCAAAGCTTGATAAAAATGAACTGTTTTTACCTGCGGGCATTAAGAGCCGTGTAGATGAGTTTATAACGAATGTTCAACGATTTGATGAGTTTTTCAAACTAGATGCAGCTCTACCGAGCCGTTTGTTGATATACGGAAAGCCAGGAACTGGTAAGACGATGATGTCCAAGTATATTGCATCTCGTTTGAGTTATCCTTTATTGACAGTTCGTTGCGATACTTTAATTAGTAGCCTTTTAGGTCAAACTAGTAAGAATTTGAGACAAGTATTTGAATATGTGACTCAACAGCCTTGTGTACTATTTTTAGATGAATTTGATGCACTTGCGGGGGCTAGAGGAAATGAGCGTGATATCGGTGAGTTGCAACGAGTAGTTATTTCGCTTCTGCAAAACATTGATGCTGCTTCAGATGATACAATTATCATTGCTTCAACAAATCACGAACAACTATTAGACCCCGCAGTTTGGAGAAGATTTAGTTTCAGGATACCTATGCCTCTCCCAGACCAGTGTCAAAGAGAGTTAATATGGAAAAATAGATTAAAAAATATGATAGGTGATGACCTTGACTTAACAGATCTGGCGAAAAAATCAGAAGGTATGTCTGGTGCAATAATTGAACAAGTCAGTTTGGATGCTCGCCGAGATGCAGTGATTGAGGGTAATAAAAAGATCAGTATCCCTAAACTTTATAGGCGTTTGTATCTTGCACAATCTCTTATTGACGGTGTAAATTTAAGCACTTACGAAGATGAGATTCGTTGGCTTCGCTCCAAGGATCAAAAAGCATTTTCGATCAGGATTCTCGCTAGTTTGTATAAGCTTACGTCAAGAGTGATAACGAACATTCTGAAGGAGCCAAGCGCTTATGAGCAGAAGGGGCACACAGTCTAGTAATGCTAAAGTTTCAAATCCTATACTTAGAATACCTTTTTCACGGAGTGACTTGGGTTCAATAGACGGCGGAGGCGGGGGGGCAAAGGAGTTAGTCGAAGTAACAGCAGAATACAGACAAGAATTAGTCAGTAACTTAACGAGTACAAAAAATTATTTACAAACCAAGCTTTCTGCATTTCCAGGAAGCTTGGGTACAATCGTATTCAAACTTAGAGAACAAGGCATAGCGAAGTCCCACAGGCCAAATAAAGTGACAAAAGAGGCTGGTTTGCTAAATGCAGGCCACGCTAAAATTGATGAAATGCTTGTTGCGGCGCATGCGGGAAGCTTTGATGTGTTAGAGTCTGTAATATTAAATCGTAGAATTAAAGAGGTGGTTGCTAATCTCAGTGCGATTGAAAGCATTGAGCCATGGGATGAATCACGAAAAATCCCAAGCGGACGCGAAGCCCTTTTTGAAGCTCCAAATATACTCGTTAGACTTTTCCAATATACGGGCGAAAATGCGACATACGACAATTATGAAAATATAATCCGTATATTAGAAGATAGTGGAATTGATTACACTTCAATTAGACAAAGGCGTGGGCCTCCTTTGTTGCGTTTGAAAGACCGTTCAACTGTTCACAACTCATTATTGGATATTTTAATTAATCACCCTGGGGTTCGAACTTTAGTACCTGAACCAATTTATTCGGCCTCTCCTGTTAATGCTAGCCTTGTGGAGGGAGCTGCGGTCGATAATTATCCTGCCCCGAATGATGAATTACCTCTTGTAGCTGTTTTTGATACAGGAGTCAGTCCCATTGCTGTAACGGTTAGTCCATGGATAGTCAGTAGAGATACATATGTTATTCCCCCTGATACCATGTACGAACATGGGACGATGGTCTCATCGTTAGTCTCAGGCGCCCATTTCCTAAATGATGGTCATTCTTGGATTCCTAATACAACATCCAGAGTACATGATGTATGTGGTTTGGATGAGGGGGGGTCATACATATCAGATTTGATTTTAAGATTAACAGATGCAGTTACAAAGAGACCTGATATTAAAATCTGGAATCTTTCATTAGGGGGCGGACCATGCAGCGAGCATATATTTAGTGATTTTGCTATCGCGTTAGACAAACTTAGCGATCAATTTGGAATTTTATTCGTCGTCGCTGCAGGTAACTATGTAGAATCGCCAATTCGTACATGGCCAAATCCAAGCTTACTTGGCGGAGCCGATATCGTTTCTTCTCCCGGAGAGTCTGTCCGCGCGTTAACTGTTGGCTCTGTTTCCCATATTGATTCTGCCGGTGCTCTGAGTACTTTGGGCACGCCAACACCTTATACGCGTCGAGGACCTGGTCCAGTTTTCACCCCTAAACCAGATATTATCCATACTGGGGGAGGAGTTCATGCTCCTTGGGCCACGGGGGCCAGCAGCTTAAAAGTTATCGGCCCTGATAATAGGTTATGTACAGGTTTCGGAACAAGCTTCGCTGCTCCAATAGTGGCCAGTTTAGCAGCACATACTTGGCAGAAAATAGCAACAAATCAGGACTTCAATGTATCGCCTTCATTAGTAAAAGCGCTTTTGATACATTCTGCGCAACTTTCTTCTCCCGATTATTCTACGGCTGAGAGACGGTATTATGGCGCAGGAATTCCTGAGGAAGTAGTTGAAACATTGCATGACACGGATGATCGATTCACTTTAATCTTCCAGACATTCCTTGTTCCGGGAATGAGATGGAGAAAGGAAAATTACCCAATACCAGCCTCTCTAATTCACAACGATAAATTTAAGGGTGAAATAATCATCACTGCCGCTTATGCCCCACCGCTAGATCCTAACGCGGGAAGTGAATACGTCCGTGCTAATGTCGAACTTAGTTTTGGTTTGATCGAAAACAATAGCATGAAAGGAAAAGTTCCGATGGAAGGAGAGACAGGGCAATCAGGCTATGAAAGTGCTCAGATTGAACACGGTGGAAAGTGGTCACCAGTTAAAGTTCATCGTAAAGCATTTAACCGCGGAATAGCTTCTGGAGATTGGGCTCTACAAGCAAAAGCTACCCTTAGAGCAAATGAACCGGCTTTAAGTGAACCTCTGCCAGTAACTATAATTGTTACGTTGAAATCTTTAAACGGAGACACCCATGTATACGCTGATGGTGTAAGAGCTTTAATCGCTAACAACTGGGCACATTCACCGCTACCTGTTCGTATACCGGTAACAGTTTAGCTGTGGTTGAAAAACCATACTTTATGACTTTATGCAATATTTAATGCCTATTATATGTCCTCAATATTACATAAACCCGCTACTGAGCGGGTTTTCTACATTGACCTGCCCCTCTAAAATAACATATCGCAATGTAAGAAACTTCCGCTCCTGGCACATAGCTGCCTTTGTATTTGTAAGTATCCAGCTAAACTCTCAGCAAATAGCGGATTGAGAAGTGAAATCATTTATTCGTCTTTGACCAACCCACTTTATACGTAAGAAATTTCAATGCATAAGCCATCCTGGCTGTTAGAAGGCTTATGCATTATTATATTTACCTCGCAATTTCCATTCTTACCACCGCCACACTTTTTCCTAGCTCATCAATAAAATCCGCATACCACTGCAACATCTCCCTTCTCTGCTCCAGGTATTGCGCATGGTTATAAGTGCCGCGAATGGTATTCTTATCCACGTGAGCAAGCTGTAACTCAATCCAGGCAGTGTTATAGCCCTGTTCGTGCAGGATAGTACTCATCGTGTGCCGAAATCCGTGCCCCGTGGCCTTCCCGTGATAACCAATCCTTTTTAAAACCTGATTAATACTCGCTTCACTCATCGGCTTGGTGATGTCGTTACGCCCGGGGAATACCAGCTTATAACGCCCTGTGACTGCTTGAATTTCTCGTAACGTTGCTATCACCTGATCGGAGAGAGGCACCAGATGTGGCCGCCGCATCTTCATCCTCTCTATCGGTACTTCCCATACTTTTTTATCGAAATCAAATTCTTTCCATTCCGCCATACGGAGTTCAATGGTACGAACACCCGTTAGCATCAGAATCCGTGTTGCCAGACGGGTTATTGGGCTGCCAGAATAAGCGGCCAGTGCCTGTAAGAAGGCCGGAAGTTCATCCGCTAACAGATGAGGGTAATGGACGGATTTAGGCGTAGTTAACGCACTTGCCAACTCTGAGGCTGGGTTAGTTTCGGCGCGGCCGGTGACGATAGCGTAACGAAAGACCTGGTTACAGGCCTGGCGAATTTTACGCAGTTTATCCAGCACTCCACGTTTTTCGAGTTTACGAAGCGAACTGAGGATCTCAAGCGGCTTTATCTCTGCGATTGGACGCTTGCCAATATCAGGGAATATATCGTTTTCAAAGGCTTCCATAATGTCTTCAGCGTAACCCTTAGACCAATTAGGGCGTTTGTACTCATGCCATTCCAACGCAATAGCTTTGAAAGTGTTTTCTACATTAGCCTTCTGAGCCAATTTTTCAGCTTTCTTCTCTTCGCTCGGATCGCCACCTAAAGCAACAATCTTGCGAGCTTCTTCGCGTTTCATACGGGCATCTGCCAAAGATATGTCAGGATAAACCCCGATAGAAAGTTTTTTCTCTTTACCCAAAACACGGTACTTAAAGCGCCAGTACTTCGCACCATTAGGCTTTATTAACAGATACAAGCCACCGCCATCGGTGAGCTTGTATTCTTTTTCTTTGGGTTTTGCAGTATCAATCTGTCGTGCATTTAGTGGCATATGGGGCCCCTAATTTCTATTGAACGAGATGAGCCCCCTCAAAGGCCCCCAGATACCACTTGATTTGGGTATAACTGAGTTGACTTCGATAGAACTCGTGACAGAAAAATCCAGTAATTTCAGGGAGTATAAAGGAGAAAAAAAGAATTCAGTAGAGGTGTGTTGACTTGAAAATGGTACGCCCTACAGGGTTCGAACCTGTGACCTACGGCTTAGAAGGCCGTTGCTCTATCCAGCTGAGCTAAGGGCGCATTGCGCGGATGGCCCACCTTTGCGGTGGAAACGGCTGGAATTATACGGTCAGCGCCTGGTGAGTCAATGAATTTTCCGTCGCTTGCTTGCTAAGTGACCGAAAACATACATTTTCAAGGGATTCGCACGATTTTCTGGCTCAAATGCTCACTCCGCATACTTATCTGTCGACTCTTTGCGCCCAAATTCCGCTCTTGCCTGAGGATCATTCGTTGTCATCGCCAGGATGACGCCCAGACGAGCACGAAATCCGCAAACGGTAACTGACAGCACGCCGCGCTTCTGCCAAAATAGCGCCATCCCCCTTAGTTGAATGACAGATGGAATCCTCTCTCTGATGGCAGCAAAGATTATAGATGGTAAAACGATTGCGCAGCAGGTGCGCTCTGAGGTTGCGGAAAAAGTACGGGCGCGTCTGGCGGCCGGAAAACGCGCCCCTGGCCTGGCCGTCGTGCTGGTGGGCAGCAACCCTGCCTCGCAAATTTATGTCGGCAGCAAGCGCAAAGCCTGCGAGGAAGTGGGTTTCATCTCCCGCTCTTACGATCTGCCGGAAACCACCAGCGAAGCCGACCTGCTGGCACTGATCGATAAACTGAATGCCGACGTCACCATCGACGGCATCCTGGTTCAATTGCCGCTGCCGGCGGGCATCGACAATGTCAAAGTACTGGAACGTATTGCACCGGACAAAGATGTTGACGGTTTCCATCCGTATAACGTCGGTCGCCTGTGCCAGCGCGCACCACGTCTGCGTCCGTGTACGCCACGGGGCATTGTAACGCTGCTTGAGCGTTACAACATTGATACCTATGGCCTGAATGCCGTCGTAATTGGCGCCTCCAATATTGTTGGTCGTCCAATGAGTATGGAACTGCTGCTGGCCGGCTGCACCACTACAGTAACGCACCGCTTTACCCGCAATCTGCGTCACCATGTGGAGAATGCCGACCTGCTGATCGTTGCGGTCGGCAAGCCAGGCTTTATTCCTGGCGAGTGGATCAAAGAAGGCGCGATCGTGATTGATGTCGGCATTAACCGTCTGGAAAGCGGTAAAGTCGTCGGCGATGTGATTTATGAAGAAGCCGCAGCGCGTGCTGCATATATCACTCCGGTGCCAGGCGGCGTTGGGCCGATGACCGTGGCCACGCTAATCCAGAATACGCTGCAAGCGTGTGAAGAATATCATGATGTAGAAGGCGCATAAGATGGCAACATTTTCTCTTGGTAAACACCCGCACGTTGAACTGTGCGACCTGCTGAAGCTGGAAGGCTGGAGCGAAAGTGGCGCGCAGGCGAAAATCGCCATTGCCGACGGTCTGGTGAAAGTCGATGGCGCAGTTGAAACGCGCAAACGCTGCAAGATCGTGGCCGGGCAAACGGTCAGCTTCGAAGGGCAAAGCATTACTGTGACGGCGTAACCCCCTTACTGGCCGGGACAGGCGTTGTTGCCCCGGCTTTTTTATTGTTATCTCCCTTCTGCCATCACGGTTAATTACCGATCGTTCTCAAAGAATCACAATCTCATCTGGCTGAATGTAAAAATTCAGTTGCGGGAAATGCATGCCTCACTCACGATAAGTAGAACGTTTTACTAGAACGTTATACTTACAATAACAGCGCTAAAAGAGCGCACTTTCGGGGGAGATCAGCATGAGTCTGATATCGGGTTTTGTTAAATCGTTGTCGAAGTTATCGATGATTGGTCGCGCACTCATGCTGCCAATCTCATTACTGCCAGCCGCAGGCCTGTTACTGGCTTTCGGCGATAAATTCCACCTGCCTTTGATGATGAATGCAGGTGGCGTTATTTTTGACAACCTGCCAATGCTATTTGCTATCGGCTCTGCTGTCGGACTGGCCTCAGAATCCGGTATTGCGGCGCTGTCTGCAGCCGTATCGGTGTTTATTACCAACATTACGATCGGCACTATGTTGAGTATCACACCGGAAATGGCATCGCAGGGCGGTAAATATGCGATGGTGGTTGGTATTCCAACACTGCAAATGGGCGTATTCGGCGGGCTTATTTGCGGGATCCTTGCGGCCTGGTGTTATAACCGTTTCCATACCATGCAGTTGCCCGAGTTTCTTGGGTTCTTCTCCGGTAAACGCTTCGTCGCTATTGCTACCGCCTTTCTCTCATTCGTGCTCGGCCTGCTACTGCCTTATGTCTGGCAACATATTCAGGCAGGCATTGATGCGCTGTCACTGATTGTCAACGGTGATAACCAGGCGGCGTCGACCTTTATCTTTGGCCTTGTCGAGCGTGCGCTGATCCCACTCGGTTTGCATCATATCTGGTATCCCTCGTTCTGGTACTCGTTTGGCGACTACACGACTCAGGCGGGCCAGGTGATCCACGGCGATCAGACCATCTGGTTTAAGATGCTGGAAGAAGGCGTAAAATCCTTTAGTAGCGACACTTACCAGAACGCCGGGAAATTTATGCAGGGTGAATTCCCGCTGATGCTGTTTGCCCTGCCGGCCGCCTGCCTTGCGATGTATCACGAAGCACATACCCGCAACAAAAAAATCGCTTTCGGGATCCTGTTCTCTGCCGCGTTGACCTGCTTCCTGACGGGGATCACTGAACCGGTTGAATTTACCTTTATTTTTGTTGCCCCCATTCTCTACGTCTTTAACGCAATTATGGCCGGTCTGGCCTACATGACGATGTATCTGCTGCATGCGCACATTGCCAAATCGTTCTCCGCTGGCTTTATTGATTATCTGTCATTCGGCATCCTGCCGTCCTTTAACGGCTACCAGACGAATTTCCTCAATGCAGTGATCGTCGGTATTCCCATGGCGTTAATCTACTACTTCACTTTCCGCTTTGTGATCCGCCGCTTCGACGTGAAAACACCGGGGCGGACGGAAGTGACCGCCACCGCGGATGATAAAAGCGATAGCGAACTGGCCACGGAGATTATTGCTATGCTCGGCGGAGCACACAATATCGATTCGGTTGGCGCCTGCATCACTCGTCTGCGCCTGGAAGTGGCAAAAAGTGATGTAGTGGATAAAGATGGCCTCAATGGACTGGGCGCACGTGGCGTGGTGTTCGTCGGTGATAACGGTATCCAGGTTATATTTGGTGCAAGGGCACAATTTATCGCCCAGACCATGTCCACAATGATTGGCAAGTAATAGACTGGCGGCCTGGTGTGTGTCGCACGCATCAGGCTGCATAGCGTGACGTTTCAGGGAGTGAATTTGAAGAAAGTCAGCATCATTGATGTCGCAAAACAGGCGGGTGTCTCGGTTTCTACCGTCTCACTGGTGCTTCGCCAGAAAGGGAAAATTTCTGATGCGACAATCGCAAAAGTCCATGCGGCTATCGAGTCACTCGGCTATGTTCACAACGTCGCCGCGGCTAACCTTCGCGCCAACACCTCCAATCTGATAGGCCTGATCCTGCGGGATTTTGGCGACAGTTTTTCGATTAAAGTCATGGCCAGTATCGTGCTGGAGCTGGAAAAACAGGGTTACATGGTGTTTCTGGGTCAGCCGCTTAACGACGGCGATCATCTGGAACGCTGCCTGCTCTCGTTTAAACAACAAGGCGTGGCGGGAGTGATCTATCTGGCATCGGATACCCGCTCCACCGTTCTGCCTGATCAAATCCGCACCTGCCCGCTGCCGCTGGTGGTGGTCTCCCAATCTTTACTGAACGAAACCTGCAACCTGGTGATGCGGGATAACCGCCAGGCGGCCAGTCTCGCGACACGCTATTTGATTGAGCGCGGCCATCGCAATATTGCTTACGTTGGCGGCATTGAGGGCGATCTTATCCGCCAGCAGCGCCTGCTTGGTTTTCGCAGCACGATGAACCAGCACGGGTTAGTGCTACGGGAAGAGTCAACCCCCGCCTGCAGCGATGGTACGCAGGCCGCGAGCTATGCGGTCCGGCAATTATTAGAAAAGAACAGCACGCTCACCGCCCTGCTCTGCCACTCTCCGGATGCCATCATCGGTTCTATTGCCGGAATTCATCAGACTGGCCATACCGTCGGCAAAGATGTCTTTCTGTCGCAACAAGTGGCGCTGGTTGGCTTCGAAGATATGCTGCATGTCAATCTCACCTCGCCATCGTTTACCTATGTCTCTTCCGCCAGCGAAGAAACAGGTCGTCAGGCGGCAGGCCTGATGATACGCAAGCTGAAAGAACCTGAACTGCAAACACAGCGCATTACATTGTCCGGTCAATTGATTGTGCGGGAATCGGCGTAATGTGTAGCACCCTTTAGAAAATGACCCGGTGAGCAGCTGACTGCTGAAAACAGCATTCAATGTCAGCGCCCGCCGCAGATGATAGGGATTCAGACAACACCGCAGTTCATCGTCATCGGGCTGGCGTTATAATTTCTTTTTACTCAGAGACATACCTCATGCCAACCATTGTCACTCATGCCGCCGTGCCGCTCTGCCTTGGATTAGGGCTGGGCAGCAAAGTTATTCCACGCCGTTTATTGCTGGCCGGTATTGGCTTATCCATGTTGCCGGATGCCGATGTACTGGCATTCAAATTTGGCGTTGCCTACGGCAATATTTTTGGCCACCGCGGATTCACACATTCGTTGTTGTTTGCCTTAGTGGTACCGTTGCTGGTCACCTGGCTTTGCAGGAAACGATTCAAAGCCAGCGTGACACGCTGTTGGGCTTTTCTGACGGTGTCGCTGCTGTCGCACAGTTTACTGGATTCGATCACCACCGGCGGTAAAGGCGTCGGCTGGCTGTGGCCGTGGTCGGATGAACGCTTTTTTGCGCCGTGGCAGGTGATTAAAGTCGCGCCGTTTGCACTATCGCGCTACACCACGCCCTACGGGCACCAGGTGATCATATCGGAACTGCTGTGGGTGTGGTTGCCAGGGGTGGTGATAATGGGATTACTGTGGTGGCGCAGACGTTAACGCTGCGCTTAGCAGCCCTGCGCAAAAGAAGACCCGGTAGCCGTGACGCTACCGGGGTATAAGGGTTATTTACGACGCCACGTCGTGCCTTGCGGGCCATCTTCCAGCACAATGCCCATCTCATTCAGACGATCGCGCGCAGCATCCGCTGCAGCCCAGTCCCTGGCTTTACGCGCATCCAGGCGCTGCTGGATCAATTGTTCAATTTCCGCCACTTCCCCTTCATCGGCTTGCGCGCCGCTTTGCAGGAAGACATCCGGATCCTGATCCAGCAGACCCAGCACCGCTGCCAGTTTACGCAAATGTGAAGCCAGCGCGCTGGCCGCGTGGGTATCTTCTGTTTTCAGACGGTTAACTTCCCGGGCCATGTCAAACAGCACGGAGTAAGCTTCCGGCGTATTAAAGTCATCGTCCATCGCTTCAATAAAGCGGGCTTCGAAAGACGCACCGCCGTCTGCCGCCACAGATTTATCCGTGCCACGCAGTGCGGTGTAAAGACGCTCCAGCGCAGCACGCGCTTGCTTGAGGTTCTCTTCGCTGTAGTTCAACTGGCTGCGATAGTGGCCGGACATCAGGAAATAGCGAATGGTTTCAGGATCGTAGTACTTCAGCACGTCGCGCACGGTAAAGAAGTTGCCCAGCGATTTGGACATCTTCTCGCGATCAACCATCACCATGCCGGAGTGCATCCAGTAATTTACGTATTCGCCATCATGCGCGCAGGTGGACTGTGCGATTTCATTTTCATGGTGCGGGAACATCAGGTCCGAACCGCCGCCGTGAATATCAAAATGCGATCCCAGCTGTTTGCAGTTCATTGCCGAGCACTCAATATGCCATCCCGGACGCCCTTCGCCCCACGGCGACGGCCAGCTCGGCTCACCCGGCTTGGACATTTTCCACAGCACGAAGTCCATCGGATTGCGTTTCACTTCCGCGACTTCAACGCGCGCACCCGCCTGCAGCTGATCGAGATCCTGGCGCGACAGCTGGCCATAGGTCGGATCGGTCGGCACGGAGAACATCACATCGCCGTTATCGGCAACGTAAGCGTGGCCGCGTTCCAGCAGTCGTTCAGTAATTTCGATAATTTCGGGAATATGGTGCGTGGCGCGCGGTTCATCATCCGGGCGCAGAATGTTGAGCGCGTCAAAGTCTTTGTGCATTTCAACGATCATCCGGTCAACCAGCGCGACAAAATTTTCGCCGTTTTCGTTGGCGCGTTTAATGATTTTGTCATCAATGTCGGTGATATTGCGCACATACTTGAGGCGATATCCGAGAAAACGCAGGTAACGGGCGACCACGTCAAACGCAATAAATGTGCGGCCATGACCAATATGACACAGATCGTAAACAGTGATACCACACACGTACATGCCGACTTCCCCGGCATGGATAGGTTTGAATTCCTCTTTTTGGCGCGTCAGTGTATTAAAGATTTTTAACATCGAAGATTCCATGTAGACGTGTGTGGAACGAAAGCCGTAGCGAAAGTGGCTTATATTACCCGTAATTCAAACCCGAAGCAGCACACTTTGCAAGGTGATCCAGCCGCGCGGTTATGCTATAACAAGCGACTATCTCTGGCCCGCAGTCGGGTCCTGGCACCACCCTATCAGAACAGGATGCAATAATGGTTACTTTCCACACTAATCACGGCGATATCGTAATCAAAACCTTTGATGACAAAGCGCCTGAAACAGTTAAAAACTTCCTGGACTACTGCAGTGAAGGCTTCTACAACAACACCATTTTCCACCGTGTAATTAACGGTTTTATGATCCAGGGCGGCGGTTTCGAACCGGGCATGAATCAGAAAACCACCAAAGACCCCATCAAAAACGAAGCCAACAACGGTCTGAAAAATACCCGTGGCACGCTGGCAATGGCGCGCACCCAGGCTCCGCATTCTGCTACCGCGCAGTTCTTCATCAACGTGGCGGACAACGACTTCCTGAACTTCAGCGGCGAGAGCCTGCAGGGTTGGGGTTACTGCGTGTTTGCAGAAGTGGTTGAAGGGATGGACGTGGTAGACAAAATCAAAGGCGTCTCCACTGGCCGCAGCGGTATGCACCAGGACGTTCCGAAAGAAGACGTGATCATCGAAAGCGTGACCGTCAGCGAGTAATCGTGGCGACGCTCTTTATCGCAGATCTGCATCTGCAAACACAAGAACCGGCGATCACCGCCGGTTTTCTGCGTTTTTTAGCGGGCGAAGCGCGCCAGGCAGATGCCCTTTACATTCTGGGCGATCTGTTTGAAGCCTGGATTGGCGATGACGATCCAAACCCGCTGCACCAGCAGGTCGCGGCCGCGATCCGCGCCGTCGTCGAGGCGGGTGTCCCCTGCTACTTTATTCACGGCAACCGTGATTTTCTGTTGGGTAAACGTTTTGCCCGTGCCAGTGGTATGCAACTGCTGCCGCAAGAGCAGGTACTCAACCTGTACGGTCGTAACGTGTTGATTATGCACGGCGATACCCTGTGCACTGATGATGAAGGCTACCAGGCGTTTCGGGCTAAAGTTCATCAACCCTGGCTACAGACACTGTTTCTCGCTTTACCGCTGTTTATCCGTCGCCGCGTAGCGGCAAAAATGCGCGCCGGCAGCAAAGCCGCTAACAGCAGCAAGTCACTTGAGATTATGGACGTCAACGCGCAAGCGGTGGTGGCAGCCATGGAGCAACACCGCGTACAGTGGCTAATTCACGGGCATACTCACCGTCCAGCTATCCATACGCTAACCGCAAATAACGCGCCTGCCCACCGTGCCGTGTTAGGCGCATGGCACAGCGAAGGTTCAATGGTGCGTGTCAGCGAAACTGACGTAGATCTGATCGCTTTCCCCTTCTGATGACGTTTTCGCTGCCGCGACGATCGCCGCTTACATCGCCACGCAACCGTTTTCCTTGGCCGTTTTACGTGCTATTCTCTGTGCCCTCTTATGTAGTCTGAAGCACACCCACAGGAGTTTTGAGACGCATGTCTTCAAGCAACCAACCGGCGCGCATCGCCATTGTTATGGGCTCGAAAAGCGACTGGGCCACCCTGCAGTTCGCCGCCGAAATCCTCGATTCCCTGCACGTTCCGCACCATGTTGAAATCGTCTCTGCACACCGCACCCCGGATAAACTGTTTAGCTTCGCCGAAGAGGCAGAGCAAAACGGCTATCAGGTGATTATTGCCGGCGCAGGCGGGGCTGCGCATCTTCCGGGCATGATCGCGGCAAAAACACTGGTACCAGTATTGGGTGTGCCGGTACAAAGCGCGGCCTTAAGCGGCGTGGACAGTCTGTACTCTATTGTGCAGATGCCGCGCGGTATCCCCGTCGGCACGCTGGCTATTGGCAAAGCAGGCGCAGCCAACGCCGCCCTGCTGGCCGCACAAATTCTTGCTCAGCATGATGCTGCACTGCATCAGCGACTGGCGGACTGGCGTCAGGCGCAGACTGATGAAGTGCTGGATAACCCGGACCCACGAGGTGCGGCATGAAACAGGTTTGCGTACTGGGCAATGGTCAGCTTGGGCGCATGCTGCGCCAGGCTGGCGAGCCGCTGAGCATTGCCGTCTGGCCCGTCGGGCTGGACGCCGATCCGCAAGCCGTGCCGTTTCAGCACAGCGTTATTACCGCGGAAATTGAGCGCTGGCCAGAAACCGCATTAACCCGCGAGCTGGAACGTCACCCTGCCTTTGTTAACCGTGATGTGTTCCCGATCATTGCCGATCGTCTGACCCAAAAACAGCTGTTCGATGAACTTGGACTGGCGACCGCCCCGTGGCAATTACTGGCTGACAAAAGCGAATGGCCTGCGGTGTTCTCGCGCCTGGGCGAACTGGCGATTGTTAAACGTCGCGTGGGCGGGTACGACGGTCGCGGCCAGTGGCGTTTGCGTGAAACAGAAACGGCACAGCTGCCAGACGACTGCTACGGTGAATGCATTGTCGAGCAGGGCATTCATTTTTCTGGCGAAGTCTCACTGGTGGGCGCGCGCGGCCACGATGGCAGCACAGTGTTCTACCCTCTGACCCACAACCTGCATCAGGATGGGATCCTGCGCGCCAGCGTCGCGTTTCCAAAACCAAATGCAGAACAGCAGCAACAAGCCGAAAGCATGTTGTCAGCCATCATGCATAAGCTCAACTACGTGGGTGTGATGGCAATGGAGTGTTTTGTCACACCCGGTGGGTTGTTAATCAATGAGCTGGCACCGCGCGTGCATAATAGCGGCCACTGGACCCAAAATGGGGCATCAATCAGCCAGTTTGAACTGCATCTTCGTGCAGTGGTTGATCTGCCACTGCCCCCGCCCGTGGTCAATAGCCCGTCGGTGATGATTAACCTGATCGGTAGCGATTTAAATTACGACTGGCTGAAACTGCCCCTGGTGCATCTTCACTGGTACGACAAAGAGGTGCGTGACGGGCGTAAAGTCGGCCATTTAAACCTCAATGATGATGATACCGATCGTCTGAGCGCCACGCTGGAAGCACTGGTGCCTCTGCTGCCGCCGGAATACGCCAGTAGTATAGCCTGGGCGCAGTCACTGCTGTCTCGCGGCTAACCCTGACGGATAAAACAAAGCCGCCCGTGGGCGGCTTTGTTTGTTGCGCATTAATGGCGATCGCGTTTATCGGCGCGTTTTGCCAGCCAGTCGCCCAGCACCTGTACAACCTGCACCAGAACAATTAATGCCACCACGGTGGCAATCATCACCTGAGTTTCATAGCGGTAATAACCGTAGCGGATCGCCAGGTCGCCCACACCGCCACCGCCAACGATCCCCGCCATTGCTGAATAACCAATCAGGCTGACCAGCGTAATTGTCAGGCCGCGCAGTAAACCGGCGCTGGCTTCGGGTAATAACACCGTACAAATAATGCGTAACGGACTGGCACCAAAGGCTTCCGCCGCTTCAATAATTCCCTTGTCGACTTCGCGCAGGGCGCTATCTACCAGTCGGGCATAAAAAGCAATCGCTGCGACCGATAACGGTACCGACGCCGCAATCGGGCCGATGGTGTTACCCAGCAGGAACTGCGTTAAGGGCAGCAACAGCACCAGCAGGATCACGAACGGCACCGAGCGGATCACATTCACCAGCACTGAACTCAGCAGATAAACCAGCCGGTTTTGCCAGAACAGGTGCCTGTCGGTCACAAAAATCAGAAACCCCAGCGGCAAGCCGCCAAGGATTGCCAGCACCGTCGAGATACTCAGCATCTGGAAGGTTTCGCCAAACGCCAGCGTCAGGTCTGCAATTAAATCATCCACGGATCACCTCCACCTGCGCGGTACGGTTGCGAATATACGCTACCGCGTCACTGACAAGTTGCGGGTTGTCAGCACAGGTCAGTTGCACCACTAATATTCCCAGCGCCCGTTCGCCAATGTACTCAATTTTACCGTGCAATATGTTCACCGCGACGCCAAACCTGACCGCCGCGTCAGAAAGCACGGGCTGTTCAGCAGAATCGCCAATAAACAGGATCTTCAGCAACTGGCCCGGCAAATGTTGCTGCAGGCGCTCCGGCAGAGTCAGATTCAGCGTGTGCGAAACTAACTGCTGCGTAAAGGCATGTTGCGGGTGAGCGAAGATATCGAAAACCTCTCCCTCTTCCACGACCCTGCCGCCAGACATGACGGCCACCCGATCGCAGATCGATTTGATGACATTCATCTCGTGAGTGATCAGCACGATGGTGATCCCCAGTTGCGCATTAATCTGCTTGAGCAGGGCCAGAATGGTGGCAGATGTTTCCAGATCCAGGGCCGAGGTCGGCTCATCACACAACAGCACATCCGGATGATTGGCTATGGCGCGGGCAATACCCACCCGCTGCTTTTGCCCGCCGCTCAGTTGTACCGGAAAGCGACTGGCTTTATCGCTCAGCCCTACCAGCGCGAGGATCTCCGCCACGCGCGGGGCGATTTTACTGCGCTCCCAGCCTGCGGCTTTCAGGCTGAAGGCCACGTTCTGCGCTACAGTCCGGGTATGCATCAGGTTGAAGTGTTGGAAAATCATACCAATGCGCTGACGTGCCTGACGCAGGGTCGCCCCTTCGAGGGCGGAAATCGCCACGCCGTTAATTTTTACACTGCCCTGGCTTGGGCGCTGTAAGGCATTGAGCGTGCGCAGCAACGTACTTTTGCCAGCACCGCTGGTACCGACAATGCCAAAGATCTCACCCGCGCGAATGCGTAATGTCACCTCCTCTACCGCACGCGTAGTGCTGGCGGCGCCCCGGCCAGCGGGAAAATCGACGCAAACCTTCTCTATTTCGATCATGCAAACCTCAAACGGCAAAAGGCAGGCCGCAGCCTGCCTGTTCATTCCTGTGACGTGTTATTTCTTATCAGCGTTGGTCATCCAGTCGGGTTTCTGAAAAGCGGTAAAGATGTTTTTAGGATCGTCGATCACCGCGCGGTAAGCCGGGGATTTCACCACTTCAACGATATCTTTGGCGAAGGGCTTTTCCGCATCTTCTGTGCGCACCGCGATGATATTTTTCAGGTTCTCATCCAGATGCTCTTGTTTCAGCGCCGCGTTAAGATCCATTCTGGCCGCAATCGCGAAATTGCCGTTTACCAGCGCTGCGGTTGCGCTGTCCAGCGTGCGGGGCAATTGCGCCGCTTCCAGCGGTTTAAACACCAGCCCCTTCGGGTTGCTGGCAATATCGCGCTCGGACGCTTTCGTCGGATCGATATTATCTTTGATGGTGATCAGATTGAGCGCTTGCAGGAAACGCAGCCCACGCGCAAGGTTGGTGGGATCGTTGGACAACGTCACAATGTCGCCCTTTTTCAGCTCATCCAGGCTTTTGATTTTGTGGGAATAAAAACCCATTCCCGCCGTCGGGACGGAGAGCAGTTTGGTTAATTTCAGCCCTTTATCGGCGGTGAATTTATCGAAATAAAGGCTGTGTTGAAACAGGTTGGCATCGATGCTGCCGTTCGACAGCGCCATGTTGGGCTGCACATAGTCACTGAATTCGCGCACGACAACCTTATAGCCTTTCTCTTTCAGCGAGGGGGCAATGGCTTGTTTAACCATGTCGCCATAAGGGCCTGGCGCCACACCGAAGACAATGGTGTGGGGATCGCTACTGGCCTGAGCAAACGGTAAGCCGCATACCAGAAGTAGTGCGCCGAAGGCGGCGCGCAAGCTGAGACGCTGTCTCATAAATTCTCCCTAACGAGTGGGTCTGCTGTGTGACGCGGCGTGCAATGCGACGCGTTCCCTTTTCAGCCTGTGAAGAAGGCTGCCGACTAAGATGGCATAAACGCAACGCGGCGGTAATTGAAATAAATTCAACTTACCGTGAAGTATGTCACTGAATGGAGGGGAGATCCTGGCGGGGTAACACAATGAAGCATAACGAAAAGCCACACGTTTGATGGGCTGTCTGGCTCTCGTTATGCTTTTTATCGCTAAACATTGCCGGATTTAAACGAAGCGATCCGGCAAGTGCGTTGCGCCGGGTTAGAAGTCGTAGCGCAGACGAACGATGTTCATGTCGCCCAGTGACTTATCGGTGCTGTTGGTGAAGACGTGTTCGTAGTCAACACGGAAGCCGTAATCCAGCTGGAAGGTCACACCCAGGCCGTTGTCGATACGCTGATAGTAACGACCGGTCGTGTATTTCAGGCGGTCGCCCATCACGTAAGGCTGAACGTATTTAAGCGCATACTGACCGACCGGAATTTTGTATCCGGCAAAATATTCAATACCCCACGCATCGCCTGCAAAGTAGTCGTGAACATTTTTCTGCCCGGTGGTCAGGAAGTTTTCGTACCAGCCGCCGCCGAAGGAGAAGGTCCAGTTATCCGGCGTCCAGCTCAGCGCGGTACCGTAAATATTCTGGCTGTAAGAATCGGTGTCGCCGCTGGTGCTGTTACGCACATTGGCCTTGGTGTAGTTCCACGCGGTGCCCCAGGTCAGGTCTTTCGCCAGGTGGTAATCCACGCCCAATGAACCGCCGCCATTACGTTTGTAACGCACGCTGTTGCTCAGCAGCAGATCCGTGTCAGCGAACAGGTAAGAAGCATAGAGATCAACGTCACCGAATGTATTTTTATATTTCAGCATTTTGCGTGAACGATAAGAACCGTCGTAGTCGCCTTTCACGCCGTTGCCCGGTGCCTGGGCTTTCATGTCGTAGTCCCAGATATCGGTTTTCGCACCGACCACATCGTAGTAAACGCTGTTCTGCTGACCAAAGGTCAGTGTACCCCAGGTCTTGCTTTTCAGACCGGTGTACAGCATACGGCGCGTCGTATTGTTTGCGCCTTCGGCATAGTGGCTATCCCAGTCAAACAGCGCCGGAACGTTAACGCCCAGTTCGTAGTAGCTTACCCAGCTAATATCATCGAACAGGTAATAATCCGCCGCGAAACGGAAGCGAGTGCCGCCGTCATAACCGTTGCGTTTGTAGGATTTGTTATCTTTGTCACCCATGACATTGTCAAACTGCGGACGGATAGAACCGCCAACGGTGAAATTCAGGCGGCTTAACGGATTACCTGCCTGCGGGTCCTGTTTCAGGACGGTGATTTCAGCCTGAGTTGCGAAAGACGTCAATGCCACTGCTGCGCCAATGGCTGTCGCCAGTGCGCTTGTTTTTATTTTCATGATTAGGGTTTTTCCTTGATGGACAGACACAGCCAATACAATTAGCGGTCAAATAGTAACTTTTATAAGCCGATGTTTTGTGGGGATTTTTTGTTATTTTGTGCTGCTAAACATCTGCCCGGGGAACTTTTACACTTTGAAATAAACGCACACCAATGGAATCATCGGCGTGCGTTTCGTTGAGCAAATATTGATGAAAAGGTTAATGACCAAATTGACGGAACAGCGCTTTTCCTTTAAGCAACCGGCTGCCCAGCCACACACCACAGAAAGAGAGCAACAGGGCGCCGCATAATGGCAGCGTTAGCCATAGCCGCCAGTCAGGCTCCCATGGGAAGTCAAACACCCGGGTCTGCAGCACGGCCAGCGCCGTCTCGGCACCGATGGCCGCCACCAGGCCGGACACCAACCCCAACAACGCGAATTCACACCAAAGTGTTGTGCGCAACAGCCGCTTGCCCGCCCCTAACGTGCGCCAGACGACCAGTTCCTGATGTCGCTGGCGCATGCCAACCTGGACCTGCGCCAGTAGCAGCAGTACGCCACAGGCCGTGACCAGCACAACCATCACCTCTAACGCCCGGCTGACCTGTTCCAGCACCTGGCCAACCTGATTTAAAATCGCACCAATATCCAGCAGACTGACCGTCGGAAAGGCACGGTTGAGCTGCGTTAACATGCCGTTGCCATTCTGCCAACGGAAACTGGTCAGCCAGCTTTGCGGCTGCCCATCCAGCGCGCCCTGCGGGAAAATAAAAAAGAAGTTGGGCCGCAGGCTTTCCCAGTCCACCTTGCGCAGGCTGCTGATTGTGGCGCTAAAATCCTGGGTGTCGCCCCTGAACGTGACGCTATCGCCCAGCTTTAGCCCCAGCCGTTTCGCCAGCCCCTCTTCCACTGAGACCTCACCACGTTTCGGCGGCCAGCTCCCCGCGGTGATCGGGTTATGATCCGGGCGCTGTAACTGCCAGGTCAGGTTCAGTTCGCGGTTCAGCGCTTCATCGGCGTTGCCCTCCGTCGACTGACCGTTCATTTGCGTCAGCCTGGCGCGCACTATCGGATAGAACGCCTCCGGGTTCACCTGATGTTGGGCAAGAAATGCCTTCACTGGCATAACCTGTTCTGGCGCAATATTGATCAGAAAATAGTTCGGGCTTTCTGGTGGTAACTGTTGCTGCCAGCGATCCAGTAAATCACCGCGCAGCACCAGCAACATCGCCAGTAGCATAAAAGAGAGTGAGAAAGCCGAAAGCTGGCTTAAGGTCGACCACGGCTGGCGCAGCAATCGGTTAACGGCAAGCCGCAGCGGCAATGCTTTTAGCGTTAGCCGTTTTAGCACAACGAGCAGCAGCCAGCCGAGTCCGCCGCACAGCAATGCCAGCACGACGGCGCCAGCCAGCACCGACCACAGCAGCATGCTGCCGCCCATCAGCCAGGCAAGCAGCGAAACAGCTACCGCACCGATCACCGGCACGTAATATTTCAGCGGCCAGACATTCGCCACCACATCCCGGCGCAGTACGCGAAGCGGCTGGGTCGCCAGCAGTAAACGGTATGGACGTAACCCCACCAGCAGTGAAATCACTACCATCGCGCCTATCGCCCACAACCATGGCCACAGGCTGGCGGGCGGCAGCGCAGCAGGCAGCACGGGTTTGAGTAACAACATTAAGGTGTATTCAAACAGCAACCCGGTTGCCCCGCCGGCTAACGCCGCCAGCGCCAGCACCATCAGCCACTGTCCGACAATCAGCTTACGCAGTTGCGCACGCCCGGCTCCCAACGTTTTGAGTACCGCCACCAGATCGTAACGACTGCGACAGTAATGCCCCATTGCAACAGCGACCGCCGCCACTGCCAGCAGCAGCGTTAACAGCGCCGACAACAGCAAGAACTGCTGTGAACGTTGCAGCGATTTTCCCAGCGCACCGTCATCCTGCACCAGACCGTACCATCGCTGTTCCGGCGTCAGCTGCGGCAACAGCCATTTTTCATACATAGCCAGTTGCGCAGGCGTACCGCCAAATTTTACCCGCCAGCTCACACGGCTTCCTGGCTGTATCGCACCTGTTCTGGCCACATCTGCGGTGTTCATCAACAACCGTGGCGCCATTTGGAACGGATTAAACCCCGAGTCTGGCTCCTGCAGCACTTCCCCGGCAATCCGCAGCGTCGTGTCTCCCACTTCCAGGGTGTCGCCAGTTTTCAGATCCAGCAGTGCCATTAACCTTGGCGCCAGGAGCACCGTGCCCGCTTGTGGCTTCAGGCCCGCCGGGCGGGTTTGCAACGCGCCGTACATCGGGTAGATATCATCCACGGCTTTCACATTGGCCAGTTGCGGCGTGTCGCCAGCAAAGGTCATGGTGTTGAAACTGATCTGTTCGCTGACGGTAAGGCCGTTTTTTCGTGCCTCATCAAGCCAGGCCTGGGGTACCTCGCGACTGCTGCGTAATGCCCGATCACCAGCCATAAATTCACGGCTCTGCTGGCTCAGCCCTTTCTCCATACGATCGCTGATATTCCCCAGCGCCAGTACGCAGGCCACGGCAAGCGTCAGCGCCAGCCAGACGATCAACAGCGATGGCGATCGCCATTCACGCCAGAACCAGCGGGCGATCATGCTTCCTCCTGCAGAACACCGTTAACCAGGCGTAAACGCCGATCGCAACGCGCTGCCAGTTGCGGATCGTGCGTGACCAGCAGCAGCGTTGTGCCAAATTGTTGGTTCATGGAGAAGAGTAAGTCGGCGATTTTATCCCCGGTTTGCCGATCGAGGTTACCCGTAGGCTCATCGGCAAACAGCACTGCAGGCCGCCCATTGAAAGCCCGCGCCAGCGCCACACGTTGCTGTTCACCGCCGGAAAGCTGAGCTGGCAGATGATCAAGACGTTTACCCAGTCCCAGCTCTTCCAGCAGGGCTTTGGCGCTGTTACGGCTTGCGCCGCTGTTTTCGCCGCGTAACAGCGCCGGTAATTCAACGTTTTCCAGCGCATTAAGTGTCGGAATCAGCATGAAAGATTGAAAAACAAAGCCGATATTTTGCGCCCGCAGTTGTGCGCGTGCCTCTTCATCCATTGCATGCAGCGGTTTACCCAGCAGATTGACTTCGCCGCTGCTGCCGTCATCCAGCCCGGCGAGGATCGCCAGCAATGTCGACTTCCCGGAACCGGATTCGCCAATCAGGGCGAGAGTTTCGGCTGGTTTGACAACAAGCTCAACTCCGGTAAGGATGGAGAGTTCATGCTCCCCCTGACCGACGGACTTCTTAAGATGATGAACTTCAACAATGTTTTCCGCTGGCATTTGCCCTTCCTGTTTTTGCTTTTGTTCACGTTCCGCGCCGCCGCAGCAGACACGTTATTAATTCTTGGCGACAGTCTGAGTGCCGGTTACCGCATGGCGGCCAACGCCGCATGGCCCGCGCTGCTCAACGATAAATGGCAGCAAAAACCGACGGTGGTTAATGCCAGCATCAGCGGAGACACCGCGCAGCAGGGTTTAGCACGCTTGCCCGCGCTGCTGAAGGAGCATCAACCGCGCTGGGTGCTGGTGGAACTGGGCGGCAACGACGGCCTGCGTGGTTTTGCGCCGCAGCAGACAGAGCAGACGCTGCGCCAGGTGATTCAAACAATTAAAGCCGCCAACGCCGAACCGCTGCTGATGCAAATTCGGCTGCCCGCCAACTACGGTCGTCGCTATAATGAAGCGTTCGGCGCCATTTATCCTAAGCTTGCCAACGAGTTGAAAGTCCCTCTGCTGCCCTTTTTTATGGAAGAGGTCTATCAGAAATCGCAATGGATGCAGGATGATGGCATTCACCCAAACCGCGATGCCCAGCCGTTTATTGCCGACTGGATGGCAACGCGACTGGCTCCTTTAGTTAACCACGACTCCTGACCAATCAGGGATGCCTCCAGGTAAAGTTATGCAAAAAACGATCTTAATAACAGGATGTTCCAGCGGTATCGGCCTGGAAAGCGCACGCGAGTTGAAACGCCAGGGCTTTCACATCCTGGCGGCCTGCCGCAAGCCGGATGATGTGGCGCGTATGGATCGGGAAGGCTTTACCGGCATTTTGCTGGATCTCGACGATGCGCAAAGCGTTGAGCGGGCGGCGGATGAAGTGATCGCCCAGACCGGAAATCGCCTTTATGGCATTTTTAATAATGCCGGTTACGGCGTCTACGGCCCCCTGTCGACCATCAGCCGGGCGCAAATGGAACAGCAATTTTCCAGCAACTTTTTCGGCACGCATCAGTTAACCCTGCGTTTATTGCCCGCGATGTTACCGCACGGCGAAGGGCGAATCGTCATGACCTCATCGGTAATGGGCTTAATCTCTACGCCGGGGCGCGGCGCATATGCTGCCAGTAAATATGCGCTGGAAGCCTGGTCCGACGCTCTGCGTATGGAGCTGCGCCATACTGGCATTAAGGTGAGCCTGATTGAACCTGGTCCCATCCGCACCCGCTTTACGGATAACGTCAACCAGACACAGAGCGATAAGCCGGTAGAAAATCCCGGCATTGCCGCGCGATTTACCCTCGGCCCGGAGGCGGTGGTCGCGAAAGTACGCCATGCTTTTGAGAGCAATCATCCCAAAATGCGCTATCCGGTGACGCTGGTCACCTGGGCGGTCTGCGTACTAAAACGCCTGCTGCCAGGGCGCGCGATGGATAAAATTTTACACGGGTGAGTTGAAGGCCAGGCGCCTGTCCCCATGTAGTACTAAACAGTAAAAACAGAGAATTGCACATGTCCGCACAGAATATCGTCAATATTACCGAAGCCAATCTGCAACAGGTTCTGGAGCAGTCCGTCGCCACGCCAGTGTTGTTCTATTTCTGGTCCGATCGTAGCCAGCATTGCCAGCAACTGACGCCGGTGCTGGAAAATCTGGCCGCACAGTACAACGGGCAATTTATTCTGGCGAAAGTGGATTGCGACGCTGAACAGATGGTGGCCTCGCAGTTTGGCCTGCGCGCGATCCCGACCGTTTATCTGTTCCAGAACGGGCAGCCGGTAGACGGGTTCCAGGGGCCGCAGCCTGAAGAAGCTATCCGCGCCCTGCTGGACAAAGTGTTGCCGCGGGAAGAAGAGCTGAAAGCCCAACAGGCGATGCTGCTGATGCAGGAAGGCAAGCACACCGAGGCGCTGCCGTTACTGAAAGAAGCATGGCAGCTTTCGCAACAGAGCAGTGAAATCGGCCTGCTGTTGGCCGAAACCCTGATTATTCTTCACCGCGCGGATGAAGCCGAAACGGTACTGAAAACCGTGCCATTGCAGGATCAGGACACCCGCTATCAGGGGCTGATCGCGCAGATAGAACTGTTGAAGAAAGCCGCCGATACGCCGGAAATCCAACAGTTGCAGAAGCAGGTCGCTGAGAATCCGGACGATGCGCTGCTGGCGACGCAACTGGCGCTGCAATTACATCAGGTTGGCCGCAACGAAGAGGCGCTTGAGTTGCTGTTCAGTCATTTGCGCAAAGATCTTTCCGCCGCGAACGGCGAAGCGCGCAAGATGTTACAGGAAATCCTGGCTGCGCTGGGCACGGGCGATGCGTTAGCCTCGAAATACCGCCGCCAGCTTTACTCCCTGTTGTATTAATTCCGCGGCAAAATTTGGCGATCATGCTGCTTTGATCGCCAATTCCGGCTAAGATGGCATCAAATTAAACAGGAGGTTTTTTTGATGCCAATCGTCATTCTCGTTCTTATCTTCGTCGCGCTGGTGGTGGTCATCTCTGGCGTAAAAATTGTCCCTCAGGGCTTCCAGTGGACCGTGGAACGCTTTGGTCGCTTCACCCGCACGCTGCAACCGGGCCTTAGCCTTGTAGTGCCGTTTATGGATCGTATTGGTCGTAAGATCAATATGATGGAACAAGTTCTCGATATTCCCTCTCAGGAAATCATCTCAAAAGACAACGCCAACGTCACCATCGACGCGGTCTGTTTTATCCAGGTTATTGATGCCCCCCGCGCCGCCTATGAGGTGAGCAATCTGGAGCTGGCGATCATTAACCTGACCATGACCAACATCCGTACCGTACTGGGTTCCATGGAGCTGGATGAAATGCTTTCCCAGCGCGACAGCATTAATACCCGCCTGCTGCATATCGTCGACGAAGCCACCAATCCGTGGGGCGTAAAAGTCACCCGTATTGAAATTCGCGATGTGCGCCCGCCCGCGGAACTGATTGCTTCCATGAATGCGCAAATGAAAGCGGAACGTACGAAACGCGCTTACATCCTCGAAGCGGAAGGGGTGCGCCAGGCGGAGATCCTGAAAGCGGAAGGGGAAAAACAGTCGCAGATCCTCAAAGCGGAAGGCGATCGCCAGTCGGCATTCCTGCAGGCTGAAGCCCGCGAACGTTCGGCTGAGGCCGAAGCCCGCGCCACGCAAATGGTGTCTGAAGCCATCGCTGCCGGTGATATCCAGGCGGTGAACTACTTTGTCGCGCAAAAATATACTGAAGCGCTCCAACAAATTGGTTCTGCGAACAACAGCAAAGTGGTGATGATGCCGCTGGATGCCAGCAGCCTGATGGGCTCCATTGCCGGGATCGCCGAACTGGTCAAAGACAGCGCCAGCGAGCGTAAAAAATGATAGCCGCGTTGCTGCTTGAACATACGCACCTTGCCTGGCTCACGCTGGGCGGGTTGTTGCTCGCCGCCGAGATGCTGGGTGGCAATGGCTATTTGCTGTGGAGCGGCGTCGCGGCGGTGCTCACTGGCTTAGTCGCCTGGGTAATCCCTTTCGGCTGGGAGTGGCAAGGCGTCCTGTTCGCAATATTAACCATGCTTGCCGCCTGGCTATGGTGGCAATGGCTTTCGCACCGCGTTAAGCAACAAAAACCTGCAGACGCGTCGCTTAACCTGCGTGGGCAACAGTTGATGGGCCGCCGTTTTCAGCTCGATACCGCACTAATAAACGGTCGGGGCCATATGCGTGTCGGCGATAGCTCATGGCCTGTGAGCGCCGGAACAGATTTACCAGCAGGCACCCGTGTCGAAGTGATCGCCGTGGAAGGCATCACATTGCATATCAAAGCCATTAGCGAATAACACAACTCTAAGATCACGGGAGCGATCGTGCTAAAAAGCCCTCTTGTGCCGGGTGTATGCCTGGCTTTTGCCTTCAGCGCCCCTGCGCTGGCCTCATTTGATATGGATGACTGCCCGTGGGGCCGCGCGGGCTGCTTTGTTGTCAGCCCGCCGGTTCTGGCCATTGAAACCGATACACGCGATAACCTGCTCCGGCTTATTGATGAGCAGAAAGGGATCTCGCCGCTGCGTCAGCCAGTGCCGCCAGATATTACCCGCAGCCGCGACTTTTATTTCGGCGTGCATATGGCTAACCCGACCAGCCCACCGCCAGAAACCGCGCCCACCCCACTTGTGGAAGATACACTGCACCAACAGATGATCGCACTCGGCCTGGATCCTGAAGCTGCCACCGATGCGGTGCTGCAGCGCATGACGGCGCAAGGCGCAGACCTGCAGGATGCCAGCAACGCGGCGGTGCAACAGGAAGATCTGGAGAACCGTTTTGTCTCGCGCAATGACGACTCGCTGTCAGCTTTTTTCGCCGCCATGCTGGCAGACGACTCGCTAACAGCGGATCAACGCCGGGCACTGGCTAAAGCACGGATGGCAGTGAATGGTACCTCCGACAGCGAGCAGGCCGTCGCGGCACTGAACGTCCCGGAGGGCTCGACGGCCCAGGGATTCCGTTTGTATCTGCAAGGCGCAAATGATTTTTACGCCGGGGATTATGCCGAATCCGGGCGCATTTTTACCGCCCTGAAAACTCACCCTCAACCGTGGCTTGCCGAGACAGCAAGCTATATGTTGATGCGTAACGCCCTCAACGCCAGCACCGAGAATGCTAACGGCGAATACGGCGACTTTGATGTGCGCAAAGTGGATAAAGCCCTCGCACAGCAGGCGCGGGACGCGGCGGAAAGTTATCTGAAAAGCTGGCCGCAGGGCGCTTATGCAGACTCAGCGCAGGGAATGCTGCGGCGTATCAACTGGTATTTGCAGGATAACAATGCGCTGGCGAAACTCTATGAACAGGCGCTGTCGCAGAGCAGCAACGCCGATGCGCTGGTCGCGCTGATCGGTGAAAGCGACAATAAATTAATTAGCCAGGATATCACCTGGGGCAGCGATACCTTCCTGAATGCGCCAGATGCCTCACTGATGACGTTTATTGAGACGTTGCGCCTGATGCGTGATAACAAATGTGATGGCGAGCATCACTGCGTCGATCAGGCATGGCTCGACAGCCTGAAAAGCGATTTTGTGAAAAACAAACGTGAGGATATGTGGAATTATCTGCGCCTGATGCTGGCATGGAGTAAAAAAGAGTACGCCAGCGTACAAAGCGGCATTACCCCGGCGCAAACCTTGCCACCGCATAATATTCTCGCGTTTAGCGAGCAGACGCTCTATGGCGATGCGCTGATGGCGCAAAAACAGTGGCCCGCCGCGCAGCAGCACTGGCTGCACCTGCTCACGCTGAGTAAAGAGGTTGAGCAGCAACAACTCCTTCAGGCCAAACTGGCGGCTACGCTGGTAGAAAGTGATGCACTGGTACAAATTTTTGCCGCTGACAGCCAGATAACCAATCTGCGTTATCGCTCGCTGGTGTTGAAAACCAAAGCCTCGCGGGAGGTCCTGCGTCAGCAGGCGAAACAAGGCCCAAACAAAGAAGAACGCACGATTGCGCTGCACACATTACTGACGCGTGATCTGACCGAAGGGCACTACGGTGACTGGCTGCAGGATATGTCGCTGACCACGGCAATTGCCCCGCCGCTGGCTGAAGAAGCCTTTGATGATGTGAATTTAACGTCGTTTAACTGGCAAGGCACCGAGAAAGAAACGGCATATTTCTGCGCTCCGCTGGACAAAATCGTCACCACCCTGAGCCAGAAAGCACACGATGCCCATGCGCTGAACTGCCTGGGTGAGTTTTTCCGCACCACGCAAACCCGGGTGACGCTGGAGAAGGATCGTGGCGGCAATGACCTGCTCGACGTCGTAACCCACACTGATGCGCGCCCAGGCGTACCGCACCGTCTTGCCCTCTATCAACAGGTAATAGCCGATCCCAAAGCTGAACCCGAAGATAAAAGCTATGCGCTGTATCGTGCCGTGATGTGTTATGCCCCGTCGGGTTACAACGATTGCGGCGGTGCAGACGTCGATAAAGCCGTGCGTAAAGCGTGGTTCCAGCAGCTCAAGAGCCGTTACCCGGGAAGTGTATGGGCCAGAGAACTCAAGTATTACTGGTAATCGCGTTTCTTTGCTCTCTGCTCCCCTCCTCTGCCTTCACGGCGGAGGGCGGGCAGTACTGGCTATGGTCCGGCGTTCGTCCTGGCGCGGCATTGCGTCATGCCGATACCGTTTACCTGCACCAGGGCGATGTGATTCTTCTGGAGGGCAACGTTCAGTTCGAGCGGAAAGGCTTGCCGGTGAATCGCCTGACTTTTCCGCAGATCTGGTTAACGGTTCGCTTTACCACGCTGGATGTACCCGATGAACAGCTGATGCGAATCATCCGGCTGGCGGAACGCTGGCGCGCGGCCGGAAACCAGGTCGTGGGTCTGCAGATAGATTTTGACGCTGCGACATACCGACTCGACGACTATGGGCAATTTTTACGCCGGCTACGGCAACGCCTGCCGTCACACTATGCGCTGAGCATCACGGGGCTGCTGGACTGGGCCAGGACGGGGAGTGTCAACACACTCAACACGTTGCCTGTGGATGAGTTAGTGGTGCAGAGTTATCAGGGACGCAGTACAGTTCACAACTATTCGGCCTATTTGCCGGCGCTGGCCGGGTTGCGCATACCCTTTAAACTCGGGGTAGTGCAACACGGCAAGTGGGACAGCGATGATGCGCGGCGGCTGGCCGCTTCGCCGTGGTATCGCGGGACGGTAATGTTTATGCTCAACCCTTCACAGCGTGATGGCAACAGCCGGAAAGATTATCAATAATCGGGCACTCGGCGCTGTCGTCGCCGGGGCAGGCATCGGCCAGCGCCAGCAACTGGCTACGCATCTGTTGTAATTCGGTAATGTGTCGTTCAATCTCTGCCACTTTCAGCAACGTTCGCGCCTTCACATCCGCACTGTGACGGGCCGGATCGTTAAATAACGTCACCAGCTCACCGCACTCCTCAAGGTTAAATCCCACCTGACGCGCCTGGCGTAACAGGGTTAATTCATTCAAGTGCTGCTGGGTATAACTGCGATAGCCATTTTCACTGCGTAGCGGCGGCGTCACAAGCCCCTTCTCTTCATAAAAACGGATCGCTTTACTGGTCAGGCCGGTTTTTTTCGCGACATCGCTGATATTCACATTTACCCCTTGCAGCCAGAGTGGCAACCATTAGTTCGTGCACCGGTATCATTTTTGGGCGCTTTCATCGCTTTTAACACCCCCGTACAATATTAATGGGCGCTTTATAGCAAAACAAACCTATCTTTGTTGCCAATGCATTTTTTATTTCCCCCTGTTACCGCTTCGCTATAACATACGACGCGATGTTTCAAAAAATGATAAATGATTTACACACAGGAGTTTTTTATGAGTGATATGGCATTTTGCCGTGGTTGCGGAAAGGAAATTCATAAAGAGGCAGTGGCCTGCCCGAGCTGCGGTGCGCCGCAGGCTGCAGCTGGCAAGAAAAGTCGCATTTCGGCCGCATTGTTCGCCTTCTTCTTAGGCGGTTTCGGTGCACATAAATTTTACTTAGGAAAACCTGGCCAGGGTCTGCTTTATCTGATCTTCTTCTGGACCTTTATTCCGTCGATCATTGCCTTTATCGAGTTTATTATTTACCTGTGCAATTCCGATCAGGAATTTGCCCGTAAATACGGCTAACGATCTGCCCGCATCACGCGTCAGGCCTCGCATTATGCGGGGCTTTATTTTTTATATTTTCTAACAGGCCTTTCCCGGCGATAACTTGCGTAGTGACTGAAAAACCTACCAAAAAAAGCAGCCATATTTTGCCACCAAATAAGATTACTCTCATTTTCAGCCTGTTGGCGTGCGGTAGCATGGCTGCGCTTTGTAATACCTTATGTTTTACTCTTTTTCTCCAGAGGGATGTTTATGGCATGGGATAAAGATGCAGCGGTGGCTTATCTGGTGAAACATGCCGGAGCTAAATCGCGATCAGAATGTGCTACTTACACACGTCAGGCAATATCGGCAGGTGGAATTAATCTTATAAGAACAGGCGATGCCAAAGATTATGGTGACTCGCTGTTAAAAGCAGGATTTACAGCATTGCCTGCTTCGGCTACGCCGGAAAAAGGAGATGTTGCCGTTATTCAGCCTTATCCAGGCGGTAATATCAGTGGCCATATGACGATGTTCGACGGCAAAAACTGGTATTCAGATTTTAAACAACGGGACATGTACCCAGGCCCTGGCTATCGCAGATTCCACCCACCGTATGTTATCTACAGGAAAAAATGATGCGTTACGTACTTTCGTTATTGCTGGCGCTTTACCTTCCTTTTGCAAGTGCAAACACCGGGACGGATGTGCAGAAAGAGATCACGGCGTTTTACACCTATTATCTGAATGAATTTGGCAAAACGCCGCCAGATGAACTGATTAAAACGAAAACCATGCAGCAATGGGCATCAAAGAAATTACTGGCGCGAATGGCCGTAATTTATGACATGCCTGAACAGGAATTATTGGGCTCAGATTACTTCACCTATTGCCAGGACTATGACCCGGCATGGATCGCACGCCTTAATGTCTCCCCTGCCAAACCAGATGGAGACAGCATGAAACTGGACGTTTCACTGGGTATTGAAAATAACAAGGCAAAACACCTTCAGGTATGGACGCGAAAGGAAGAGGGCAAATGGAAAATATGGCGCGTTGTTGACGCCGGGAACCATTACGAGCAGAAACTCGATTAACGCAAGCTGAATCCGCCATACGCCCCGCACACCTCGCGGGGCTTTTTTTTGGCGCTTATCTGCAAGCAGCAATGCAGGGCGGATGACAAATCCCGCCTTCTTTACGGATCGCCGTCGGAGCCGAAGTCTCAGGACTCGCGGTTCCCGGAACAGATAAGCCTGTGTTCAACTATACAACCAAGCACTCATATCACGTGAAAAACTGAACGCCCACATCTACTATGTGCTGAAAATGGAATAACGGAATTATCTTTTACGTATCCTCCGTATCGACCATTCAACAATAGCAATAAGTAAAACAGCGACGATAGCGGAGAACAAGAAATACAACAGGATTAAATTGTTATCCAGTCGTTCCGAGTAATCACGCATCTCCCCTAAACCCAGGCTGGTTATAAAGTCAGTAAATGGAACATTGATGCTGTTAACAAGCGGGCGGAGGGAGCCACTCACAGCGACCAGATAGCTGAGCACGAAGAAAGCGACAACCCGTCCCCCCATTTAGTGAGCACTAACATTACAACCCCCTCCTGTGTTACCGGTCACTAATACCTCACCATAAGCCATCAAACCATTGCCACCAGATATAGGCATCTTATGAGTATGTAGCAACTTGATATGATTTTTTTGTAGAAAGCAAAATAGATTACGCGCATTTTTCTATCAGGACAAAATAGACAAGAAATGTTTTTACTTAAAAAAGGAGACTGACAACTCTTTGATAGTATTCCGCAGATCGCTCACTTTAAATAGTATGTAAATGACCACGCCTTATAAGAATTATCTCAACAAATATTGTTAACAGAGCAGTTAAACCCACAGCCATTGGAAATGGCCCATGATCTTCAGTATTACGTCATTGCTAGTGAAAAACCTTTTAAAATCCCGCCTTCTTTACGGATCGCCCTTGACCTTCCCCTTGATGGAAGGTTTAAGCTTCATCACAGTTCCCCTCAGTTTCATCATTAAGGAGAGTGTTTATGTCTCATACCATAGCGCTGGATCTGGATGGCCTGTCCTGCGGCCATTGTGTAAAACGTGTGAAAGAAAGCCTGGAGAAACGCCCGGATGTCGAACACGCCGAAGTCACCATTGAACGTGCCGAAATCACCGGTAGCGCCAGCGCGGACGCGTTAATCGCCACCGTGCAGGAAGCCGGATACGGTGCGAGCTTAAGCCACCCAAAGGCTAAACCGCTGGCAGAGTCATCACTCCCGTCGGAAGCACTGACAGCGGCCAATCCTGAGCTTCCGGCAGCGGATGACCTTGATGACAGCCAACAGCTGCTGATCAATGGCATGAGCTGCGCCAGCTGTGTCTCCCGGGTACAAAAAGCCTTGCAGGCGGTACCTGGCGTCACCCAGGCACGGGTAAACCTGGCGGAGCGCACCGCGCTGGTAATGGGCAGCGCGCCCGCCCATGATTTAGTGCAGGCCGTCGAACAGGCTGGCTACGGCGCAGAAGCCATTGAAGATGACATTAAACGGCGCGAACGCCAGCAAGAAACCGCCCTCGCCACCATGAAGCGCTTTCGCTGGCAGGCTATAGTGGCGCTGCTTGTCGGCGTGCCGATCATGGTTTGGGGCATGCTCGGCGACAACATGATGGTCACCGATGCCAACCGCACGCTGTGGCTGGGGCTGGGTGTTGTCACGCTGGTGGTTATGGTCGTCGCAGGCGGCCATTTTTACACCAGCGCATGGAAAAGCCTGCGTAACGGCAGCGCCACAATGGATACGCTGGTGGCGTTGGGTACTGGCGCGGCCTGGCTCTATTCGATGAGCGTGAATCTCTGGCCGCAGTGGTTTCCCATGGAAGCCCGCCATCTTTATTACGAAGCCAGTGCGATGATTATTGGCCTGATTAACCTCGGCCATATGCTCGAAGCGCGTGCACGTCAGCGTTCTTCCAGAGCGCTGGAGCGCCTGCTTGATTTAACACCACCTACCGCACGCATCGTCACTGACGAGGGCGAAAAGAGCGTACCGTTAGCGGAGGTTCAGCCGGGTATGACGCTGCGTCTGACCACTGGCGATCGGGTACCGGTTGACGGTGAAATCAGCCAGGGCGAAGCCTGGTTCGATGAAGCGATGCTCACCGGTGAACCCATCCCACAGGAGAAAGGTGCCGGAGATAACGTGCATGCCGGCACCGTCGTGCAGGATGGCAGCGTGCTGTTTACCGCCAGCGCGGTCGGCAGCCACACAACGTTATCGCGCATTATCCGTATGGTACGCCAGGCGCAAAGCAGTAAACCGGAGATCGGTCAGCTTGCCGACCGTATTTCCGCCGTGTTTGTGCCGGTCGTTGTCGCCATTGCGCTGCTGAGTGGTGCTATCTGGTACGTTTTTGGTCCGGCACCGCAAATTGTCTATACGCTGGTGATTGCCACCACCGTGCTGATCATAGCCTGCCCGTGTGCGCTGGGGCTGGCGACGCCGATGTCGATCATTTCCGGTGTCGGCCGCGCAGCGGAATTCGGCGTGCTGGTGCGCGATGCTGATGCGTTGCAACGTGCCAGCGCGCTGGACACGCTGGTGTTTGATAAAACTGGCACCCTGACGCGCGGGAAACCTGAAGTAGTCAGGATCATCACGCAGGACGGCGACGAGGCAACAGCGCTGCGCCTGGCGGCTGCGCTGGAACAAGGTTCCAGTCACCCGCTGGCCCGCGCCCTGCTCGACAAAGCGGGCATAGCGGCTTTACCGGTTGTCAGCCAGTTCCGCACTCTGCGTGGGCTGGGGGTGAGCGGTCAGGTAGAAGGACATGATCTCTTGCTGGGCAATCAGGCTTTGCTGGCGAGCCAGCAGGTCGATAGCCAGGCCTTTGCAGATCACATATCCGCACAGGCGAGTCTGGGCGCTACGCCAGTACTGCTTGCGATCGATGGCAAAGCTGTGGCGCTGTTTGCGATTCGCGATCCACTGCGGGAAGAGAGTGCTGAAGCATTGCAGCGTTTGCACCGCGCAGGTTACCGCCTGGTAATGCTCACTGGCGATAATCAGACCACAGCCAATGCCATCGCCAAAGAGGCGGGCATTGATGAGGTGATTGCCGGTGTCCTGCCGGATGGCAAAGCCGAAGCGATTACAAATCTCCAACGCCAGGGCCGTAAGGTGGCCATGATTGGCGACGGTATTAACGATGCGCCCGCACTGGCACAAGCGGATGTCGGTATCGCCATGGGCGGGGGCAGTGATGTGGCGATTGAAACGGCAGCCATCACGTTAATGCGCCACAGCCTGACAGGCGTTGCCGATGCGCTGGCTATCGCCAACGCCACCTTGCGCAATATGAAGCAGAACCTGCTGGGCGCGTTTGTGTATAACGCGTTCGGCATCCCGATAGCGGCTGGTATTCTCTGGCCACTGACCGGCACCTTGCTCAATCCGGTGGTGGCGGGCGCAGCTATGGCGCTCTCCTCCATTACCGTGGTGAGTAACGCTAACCGCCTGCTGCGTTTTAAACCTCGCCAGTGAGAGTAAACCCCGCCAACGTATTGGCGGGGTTTACACCCTCATCACCCACGCGTTAGCATGATGTTTTGCCTTCAGGATGCGCGTATGGCTCTGTTTCACCGCTTAAAAAACGTGGTTCGCGCGCTATTTACGCGCCGTTATAGCTGGCCTGCGCAGGATATTGTTCTTCCCGGCAACCGGATCCTGCATCTTGTGGGCAGTATTCATATGGGCACCCATGGTATGTCGCCATTGCCGGGCGCACTGCTGCAAAAGTTGCGCGAGGCCGATGCCCTGATTGTGGAAGCCGATGTTGCGGGTTCGGATTCCCCTTTTGATAACCTCCCTCCCGCCGCACCGCTGGAACAGCGGCTCAGCGCTGAATGGCTTGGCAAGCTGGATACTATTCTGCAAACCCTCTCTTTACCTCGTGATGAGTTTGACTACCGCCCGGCATGGCATATTGCTCTTGTGTTGCAGGCAACACAGGCGCAACGGCTGGGGTTGCGCCCGGAATACGGCATCGATTACCAGCTATTACGCGCGGCGCAGCAGTATCAGGTGGCGATCATGGAGCTGGAAGGCACCACCAGCCAACTGGATATCCTGAGAGAGCTGCCAGATGAGGGAAATGAACTCCTGCAGGATACGCTGACCCACTGGCATGATAATGCCCGCTTACTGCAGGTGATGATCAGCTGGTGGCTAGAAAATCCCCCTGCCGACGATCAAATGGCGTTGCCGAGCACCTTTAGCCAGCCTCTGCATGACGTGCTGATGTATCAGCGAAACCAGGCCTGGTGCGAGCGCCTGTTCGCACTGCCGCCGGGCCGCTACGTGGTGGCGGCAGGAGCGTTACATTTGTATGGTGATGGCAATTTACCTTCACTGCTGCGCGAGAAAATGGCGCAATAGCGCAAGATGGTACTATTTGCACGGCGGCGCTTTGGCGTATGCTGATGGCGTGAAACGACCAGGAAAGTAAGAAGGATTGCGATGACACCCGCCGTGAAACTGCTCGAAAAAAACAACATCTCCTTTCAGGTACACACATACGATCATGATCCGAATGAAACCAATTTTGGCGACGAAGTGGTGCGAAAACTGGGTCTGAATGCCGATCAGGTCTATAAAACGCTGCTGGTGGCAATTAATGGCGACATGAAGCATCTGGCGGTAGCCGTCACGCCGGTCGCCGGGCAACTGGATCTGAAGAAAGTCGCCAAAGCGCTGGGCGCGAAGAAAGTGGATATGGCCGATCCGATGGTGGCGCAGCGCACGACCGGTTATCTGGTGGGCGGCATTAGCCCGCTGGGGCAGAAAAAGCGCCTGCCAACGCTGATTGATGCACCCGCACAGACGTTTGCCTCAATCTATGTTTCCGGCGGCAAGCGCGGGCTGGATATCGAACTGGCGGCGAGCGATCTGGCGAAAATGCTGGATGCACAATTTGCCGATATCGCCCGCCGCGAGTAAGGACAGGTTACTGCCAGCTCACCTCACCGTTGGGTTCGTAAGCATTCACATCCAGCGGCGAGTTTTTCTGAATAAACTCTTTTAGCGCTTCGGCATCAATAAAGCCGGTGTTCACATAGCCGGTTTTATTGTCGAGGCGCGGGTAGCCATCCCCGCCGGTGGCGTTAAAACTTAATGTCGCCAGACGGTATGTCTTCGCCATGTCGATCGGCTCACCTTTGATTTTCAACTCGCTCAGCTTGCCGTCTTTTGCCACAAAACTGACGTTAGCAAACTGCGGATACGCACCGGAATCCGGTTTTTTCTGCGCGACCGCCGTCAGATACTCCGTCAGTTCCTGGCCGTTAAGATCGACATACACCAGCGTGTTGCCAAACGGCTGCACTTTCAGCACATCTTTATAGGTAATATCACCCGCTTCGATCGAATCGCGTACACCACCGCCGCTCATCACCGCTAAATCGGCATTGGTGCGCGCCATCTGCGCGGCAAGGATCACATGCGCCAGGTTGGTCTGTACAAAACGTACCTTGCTGCGATCGCCTTCCAGATGACCATTGGTTTTGCCGATTTTGACGTCAAGCTGCGCTTTACCCTTGTTCTGGAACGGAGTCAGCAGTGAGAGCATTTGTGGGTTTTCGGCAATTTCCGGCGTGTAAAGCACCCGCTCACTTTGCCCATTGTCGTAAGTGACCTTTTTCTTCAGGTTGACCGGGATAAGCTGATACCGCACCAGTTTCATCTCACCGTTACGGAACTGGAAGTCCGCACGGCCCACATATTTGCCCCACTCATGCGCCTGCACAATCCAGATACCGTTTTGTTGATCCGGCGCGCACGGGGTACCAGGCACGTAATCCACCTGTTTTTTGTTTTCGGATGCCATACATACTGGATCTTGTGAGTGACCACCCACAATCATCGCCAGCGCGCCTTTAGGCAGGCTACGAGCCATCTCCACATCGCCTGGCGCATTAGAACCATGTTCGCCATTATCGTAGTGGCCCATATGTGTGGTCGCGATGATCACATCCGGCTTTTCGTTTTGCTTCAGCTCGCTGATCACCAGCTTCGCTTCATCAGCTGGTTTACGGAATTCAATGTCGGTGAAAAACTCCGGGTTGCCAATTTTCGCCGTGTCGTCCGTGGTTAACCCAATCACCGCAATTTTTAGCCCCTGGCGATTGAAAATCATCCACGGTTTGAAGAGCCGCTCGCCGGTACTTTTTTGATAAATATTGGCCGAAAGGAACGGGAACTTCGCCCATTTTTCCTGCTGACGCAGTACGCTGAGCGGGTTATCGAACTCATGGTTGCCAACGGCCATCGCATCGTAGCCGATCAAATTCATGCCACGGAAGTCAGGCTCTGCGTCCTGCAAGTCCGATTCTGGCACCCCGGTATTAATATCACCGCCGGAGAGCAACAATACGCTGCCGCCCTGCGCCGCCACCTCTTTACGGATGCCATCCACCAGCGTTTTTTGCGCCGACAAACCATACTCGCCGTAATCGCTTCGCCAGAAATGGCCATGATGATCGTTGGTATGCAGGATGGTGACGTTATAGGTTTTATCCTGCTCGTAAGCCTGTGCCTGCCAGCTTGCCATACTCAGCGCCGCCATCAGCGCCAGCGCGACATGCGTCTTTATCAATTTCATGCTTCTCTCCCTGACCCATTAATAAAACCCAGAAATTACCGTGCATGAGGATAATAGACAAATACGTTTTCCGCATTGCGACTTCCGTCAAACCTTTAGCGCAGGTATGTTAGCCAGATAACGATTACAGTTCTGAATACATCAATCCCCTCTCTCAAACATACGTGGTATTTATGGCAATCAGTGAAACGCAGCGGACACCGCCTGTCGCAGGGACATCGTTCGGTATTCTTGGCGCAATCAGTCTCTCGCATCTGCTTAACGACATGATCCAGTCTTTGCTATTAGCAATCTATCCGCTGTTGCAGGCCGATTTTGCGTTGTCGTTTGTACAGATTGGTCTCATCACCCTGACTTTCCAGGTGGCCTCTTCGCTGCTGCAGCCGGTGGTGGGTTACTGGACCGATAAGCACCCAATGCCATGGTCATTGCCCATTGGCATGTGCTTTACCCTGAGCGGGCTGGTACTGCTGGCGCTGGCTGGCAGTTTTACAATGGTGCTGTTTGCCGCTGCGCTGGTGGGAACCGGTTCCTCGGTCTTTCATCCGGAATCTTCGCGCGTCGCGCGTATGGCCTCCGGCGGACGTCATGGCCTGGCACAATCCATTTTCCAGGTGGGAGGGAATTTTGGCAGTTCCCTCGGCCCACTACTGGCGGCGGTCATCATTGCTCCGTACGGTAAAGGCAATGTCGCCTGGTTTGTACTTGCTGCGCTGTTGGCGATTATTGTGTTGTTGCAGGTCAGCCGCTGGTATGCCGCACAGCATCGTATCAATAAAGGTAAAAAATCCGTTTCAGTGATGAATCCCCTGCCGCGCAATAAGGTTGTGCTGGCGGTCTGCGTGCTCCTGATCCTGATTTTTTCCAAATATTTCTATATGGCGAGCATTAGCAGCTATTTCACCTTTTATCTGATGCATAAATTCAATTTGTCCGTGCAAAACGCGCAAATGCACCTCTTTATTTTTCTGTTTGCGGTTGCTGCAGGCACCTTAATTGGCGGGCCGTTGGGCGATAAGATAGGACGAAAATATGTTATTTGGGGCTCTATCCTCGGTGTCGCGCCTTTTACGCTCGTTTTACCCTATGCCACGCTGTTCTGGACCGGTATTTTAACGGTGATTATTGGTTTTGTGCTCGCCTCTGCCTTTTCAGCGATTCTGGTTTATGCGCAGGAGCTATTGCCGGGGCGCATCGGCATGGTTTCTGGCCTTTTCTTTGGTTTCGCGTTTGGTATGGGAGGCCTTGGCGCAGCCGTGCTGGGGCTGATCGCCGATCACACCAGTATCGATCTGGTCTATAAAATATGTGCTTTCCTGCCGTTATTGGGGATCCTGACCATATTCCTGCCCGATAACCGAGCCGGAAGGTAATTTTCTTGCGGTCAAAGTCACGTTTTGGCCGCGCTCCCCTCCTGTTGCTCTCGTGTTTGCATAAGAAGAATTTGCCAGATACCCCCTCCGCATGTTTTTTCCTGTCAGATTGCCGTTTTCTTCATAATTCAACAATTATTCATCAACATAGTGGTTGAAATTGTCATAAACTGTAACGCAGTGACGAGTTATTGACCCTGGGACCCACATTAACGAAAGGAGACGGAATGCATCACGCCACACCGCTTATCACCACCATTGTCGGCGGGCTTGTGCTCGCTTTTATCCTCGGCATGCTTGCCAATAAATTACGTATTTCTCCACTGGTGGGCTATTTGTTAGCGGGTGTGCTGTCCGGGCCGTTTACGCCAGGTTTTGTCGCAGATACGCAACTCGCCCCCGAACTGGCTGAACTGGGCGTGATCCTGTTGATGTTCGGCGTTGGGCTGCATTTTTCTCTGAAGGATTTGATGGCGGTAAAGTCTATCGCCATTCCCGGAGCGATAGCGCAAATCGCCGTCGCCACGCTTCTGGGTATGGCGCTTTCCGCAACGCTGGGCTGGTCTTTGATGACCGGGATCGTATTTGGGCTGTGTCTTTCCACCGCCAGTACTGTGGTGCTACTGCGCGCGCTTGAAGAACGGCAACTTATTGACAGTCAACGCGGGCAGATCGCCATTGGCTGGCTGATCGTTGAAGATCTGGTGATGGTCTTAACGTTGGTGCTGCTGCCGGCCGTTGCAGGCATGGTGGAAAAAGGCGATGTTGGGCTGGCCTCGCTGGCGGTAGATATGGGCATCACCATCGGAAAAGTGGTGGCGTTTATTGCCATTATGATGCTGGTCGGTCGCCGCCTGGTCCCGTGGATCATGGCACGCAGTGCCGCCACCGGCTCCCGTGAACTGTTTACCCTGTCCGTGCTGGCGTTGGCACTGGGCATCGCGTTCGGTGCAGTCGAGCTGTTTGACGTGTCCTTTGCCCTCGGGGCGTTCTTCGCCGGGATGGTGCTGAACGAATCAGAACTGAGCCACCGCGCCGCCCATGATACTCTGCCGCTGCGCGATGCTTTTGCCGTGCTGTTCTTTGTCTCCGTCGGTATGCTGTTCGATCCGAGGATCCTGATTGAGCAACCGCTGGCGGTGCTGGGCACACTGGCGATCATCATTTTCGGTAAGTCCATTGCCGCCTTCTTTCTGGTGCGTCTGTTCGGACACTCACCGCGTACCGCACTGACGATTGCTGCCAGTCTGGCGCAAATCGGTGAATTCGCCTTTATTCTGGCCGGATTGGGCATGGCGCTGGATCTGTTACCGCAGGCGGGGCAAAACCTGGTGCTGGCGGGGGCGATCCTGTCGATCATGCTTAACCCGGTGCTGTTTGCAATGCTGGAAAAATATCTCGATAAAACCGAGACGCTGGAAGAGCAAACGCTGGAAGAAGCCATTGAGGAAGAAAAACAGATCCCGGTGGATATTTGCCATCACGCCCTGCTGGTCGGTTTTGGCCGCGTGGGCAGCCTGCTGGGGGAGAAACTGATGGCACAAGGTATTCCGCTGGTGGTGATCGAAACGTCGCGTACCCGTGTAGACGAACTGCGTGAACGTGGTATCCGCGCCGTGCTGGGCAATGCGGCCAATGAAGAGATCATGCATCTTGCCCATCTGGATTGCGCACGCTGGTTGTTATTGACCATACCGAATGGTTACGAAGCCGGCGAAATCGTTGCCAGCGCCCGCGAAAAGTGCCCTGATATAGAGATAATTGCTCGGGCACACTACGACGACGAAGTGGATTACATTACCGAGCGCGGTGCCAACCAGGTGGTGATGGGCGAGCGGGAGATCGCCAATACCATGTATACACTGCTGCAGAAGCCGCCCGTCGAAGAGGCGGTAGCAAGCTGACAAGTAAAGAAGCAGGCCCGATTCCTGCTGCTTTATAAAACCTGACGACGGGCAGCCTGCGCCAGGCCATCCGGTATTGCTTCGCTAATATGCGAGGGAAATCCCGCCGGGAGCTGGTGGCGCACGCCGCTTATCACCTGCGGGGTTTTATCATGAAACTCCGCTAACAATGCCGCCATGCATTCTTCGCAAATCCCCATTTCCTGGCCGCCAATTAAAAGTGATTTTTACCCTCTGTTTATGGGCATTCACGCACAGAACACACTTTATTCGCGATAACACATAAAAAACCGGCAAGCTACGCTTTACCGGTTTATGTGGACCACAGCCAGGAAATTAACGCTCCCAGTAAGCCTCTTCAAGGCTGTCTTCCCGCTCTGGCAGGCCACGCGTTAAGCGCGGTGAATGTTGATTGAGTACCTGGTAGCTTACGCGATTAGCGTATTTACATACCTGCGCCAGCGACGAATAGGTCAGCCAGTTAAATTTGTGCTTACTGGAGTTCGGCACGTTAATACGGTGATAGTTATTCGCCGTAATATCATGCAGCAATGCGGCCAGCGCACCATCGCCCGCACCGTTGGTGTTCATGATTTTTTCCGGGCCGCCCATATACGGCGCAATATGCGAGTAGATACGCAGCGGATGTTCGCAATCTTTATGGCGCAACGCGCGACTGAACTCATACTGGTTGAATTCAGCAATCGCTCCTGGCAGCAATGGATGCTGCGTTTTACGCTTTGCTTCGTCTTCGGTGAAACCGGCCATATACAACCCGACCGGGCCTGCGGTACAGAGCACCAGATCCACCCAATCCAGCGCTTTATCGGCAGCCATCAGCGGATCGCTCTCACCCGTGAGCGCCAGCCCCTCATCTTCGTTCATCGCCAGAATCGAGACGTTCTCTTTCAGGAAGTCACGCCACCATTGGGGATTATCAGCAATCACATATTTCGTGCCGAGGGTCAGCACCACCGGCACATTGTGCTTTTTGGCATACGCCACCGCTTGCAGGGTGGCTTCCGGCATCGGCTCTCCGGGATTGCAGCGTACCAGATAAGACGAGAGCACCAGCGCGGAAGCGCCCGCGATCACCTCTTCAGGAATACTTTCGGCACGCAGCTGGTTCATCTGACCGGGGCTGATGGCAAAGGTGCGCTCGCCGCTGTCGCTAATCAGCGTAAAGCAGCGACCAATCGCGCCATCGACGCCTTGCAGGTAGTTCAGGTCAGTACGGCTGGAGGTATTGCACAAATAGCGGTAAGCGTAGCTGCCAATTTTTACGTTTTCGCACATCACGCCGAGCAAGACAGAACGGTCATCCGCCAGCACCGAGTAGTTGTGCATGGTGTTGCCAATGGTGCCGCCAGCAAATTGGTGGGAAATGAGATTTTCGCGCACCAACTCCTCATACAACGCTTCGGCAACATCATCGGCGATCACCAGTGAGTGCCCGGCACTCAGGCCATAGCGCGTAATAAACGCATCGTCCACCTTCGCCTCAATGTCGACCAGCGTCTGGTCAATACCCACCACCCAGCACGTGCTGACTTCGCTTTCTGGCTGAATTTGTTGCAATAACGGATCGCGGGCATTGACGGGGAAATAGTGTTTGGATTTACGCTTACCGGGAAATTTCATGGTTGTGATAACTGCTCGACATTCGGGCCGTGAATGGTAGCACATTCACAGCCCGCGAGGCGATCAGCGATATTTGGCCGTTAAATTGACCATCATATCGATATGCTCGGGCGTGTCGTTAAGCGCCGGAATATATTCATATTTCTCGCCACCCGCTTCGAGGAAAAACTCGCGGTTCTGGACAGCAATCTCTTCCAGCGTTTCCAGGCAATCGGCTGCAAAACCGGGAGACATCACCTGAATATGTTTCACCCCTTTCTCGCCGAGCATTTTCAGTGTTTCATCGGTATAGGGGGTTAACCACGGCTCACGCCCGAAGCGGGACTGGAACGTCATCATCACCTTTTCAGGCGGTAAATCGAGCGCTGATACCAGCTCACGGGTTGTATCGCGGCAACGCTGTGGATAATCATCCCCTTCGTCAGCGTAACGCTGAGGAATGCCATGATACGACAGCAGCAGCAGATCCGGCTCACCATGGCGCGCAAAAGAGGCGCGAACACTGTTGGCCAGCGCGGTAATGTAGTCGGCATTATCCGCATAATCGCGAATAAAAGAGATGCCTGGAATATGGCGTTTTTTCGCCAGAATACGCGCCAGCTCATCCCAAACCGCCGCCACCGTCGAGCAGGAGTATTGCGGGTAAAGCGCCAGCACTACAATATGCTCCACATCCTGCGCCAGCAATTCGTCGACGGCGCTTTCCAGCGATGGCGAACCATAACTCATCCCCAGCACCACCGGTACATCCGGCAAACGCGCGGCCAGCGCTTGTTGCTGTCTGCGGCTGTAAACCATCAGCGGTGAGCCTTCTTCCATCCAGACGGAACGGTAGAGTTTTGCCACGCGGGGAGAGCGGATTGGCAGGATCACACCACGCAGCAACGGCCACCAGAGCAATCGTGGTGTGTCGACAACGCGTCTGTCGCTTAAAAATTGCCGCAGGTAACGTTTAACTGCTTCGGGGGTGGGTGCATCGGGGGTGCCAAGATTGGCTAACAAAATGCCCGTTTTCGCCTGACTCATTCGCGCCTCTTAACCATTTAACTGGTTGATAATTGTAGCCGAAAAGCGTGTAAACGGAACCAATTGCAGTGATTGATAGCTCCCCGGCAAGAAAGCCGGGGAGAGAAGGCTTAACCGAGGATTTTTTCCAGTTCAGCGCGGACTTCGTTCACAGCTTTGGTGCCGTCAACTTTGGCGTACTGGGTATTGCCCGCCTCTGCTTCTTTCTGGTAGTAGCCAATCAGCGGCGCAGTCATCTGATGGTATTCCACCAGGCGTTTGCGCACGGTTTCTTCCTGATCGTCTTTACGGGTAGTCAGCTCTTCACCGGTCACATCATCTTTGCCTTCCACTTTCGGCGGATTGAATTTGATGTGATAAACACGACCCGATGCAGCGTGCACGCGACGACCGATAATACGGTCAACAATCAGCTCATCCGGCACGGCGAATTCCAGCACGAAATCAACCGCAATGCCTGCTTCTTTCATGGCATCAGCCTGCGGAATAGTGCGCGGAAAACCGTCGAGCAGGAAACCGTTGCGGCAGTCTTCCTGCGCAATGCGTTCTTTTACCAGCGCGATAACCAGTTCATCAGTCACCAGTTTGCCGGCATCCATGATGTCTTTAGCCTGTTTGCCTAACTCGCTGCCAGACTTAACAGCAGCACGCAGCATGTCACCAGTAGAGATTTGCGGAATACCGTATTTCTCCATGATGAACTGAGCCTGAGTTCCTTTACCCGCGCCCGGAGCGCCAAGCAGAATAATACGCATTGCGAAAATCCCCTCAAATGTCGGTTCAATTTTTCAAAAAGCGCTAAAAGATACCACCAGAACGAATATGGCTCAAGGAAGGCGGAACCGCTGAAACGGTTAATGAGAGTGATTACCTGCAACTGAAGGGAAAACCCTCACCCGTTTGGGTGAGGGTTAAGGCGGGACCTTAAGCTATCAGCAGCGCATTGACGCGTTTGATAAACAGGTTTGGATCTTCCAGCGTACCGCGTTCAGCCAGCAATGCCTGATCCAGTAGCAGTTCGACCCACTCGTTAAACTGGCTTTCATCCTGGGTATCCGCCGCACGTTTAACCAGCGGATGATCCGGATTCAGTTCAAAAATGTACTTCACTTCCGGTGCGCTCTGCCCTGCCGCCGCGAACAGTTTCGCCATCTGGGTGCTCATCTCATCGGCATCGGTCACCACCACCGCAGGGGTATCGGTCAAACGATGGGTAAGACGTACCTCTTTCACGCGCTCACCCAACAGCGTTTTAACTCGCTCAACAAACGGCTCAAGCGCCTTTTCCGCTTCTTTTGCGGTTTCATCAACGTCGTCCGCCAGTTTTTCCAGCGATGCATCGGCTTTGGCCACAGACTGGAACGGCTTACCGTCGAACTCCGTCAGATAGCTCATCATCCATTCGTCGATGCGATCGGAAAGGAGCAGCACTTCAATGCCTTTCTTACGCAGCAGTTCCAGGTGCGGGCTGCTCTTCGCCGCCGCGTAGCTGTCGGCAGTGATGAAATAGATCTTCTCCTGTCCTTCTTTCATGCGCGACACATACTCGTCCAGCGACACGGTTTGCGCTGAAGAGTCGGTGTGAGTGGAGGCAAAACGCAGCAGTTTAGCAATGGCTTCGATATTGCCACTGTCTTCGCCCGTGCCCTCTTTCAGCACAAGGCCAAACTGTTGCCAGAAGGTCTGGTATTTCTCGGCGTCGTCTTTTGCCAGTTTTTCGAGCATTTGCAGCACGCGTTTGGTCAGCGCAGAGCGCAGACTGCGGGTAACGCTGCTGTCCTGGAGGATTTCGCGGGAAACGTTAAGCGGCAGGTCGTTAGAGTCGATCAGGCCGCGCACGAAGCGCAAATAGTTCGGCATAAACTGTTCGGCGTCATCCATGATAAACACACGCTGTACATACAGTTTCAGGCCGTGTTTGTGATCCCGGTTCCACATATCCCACGGTGCCTGCGAAGGAATATAGAGCAGGCTGGTGTACTCTTGTTTACCTTCAACGCGGTTGTGGCTCCAGGTCAGCGGATCGGTAAAATCGTGGGCGATGTGCTTATAGAATTCATTGTATTCATCGTCTTTGATTTCAGCTTTATTACGCGTCCACAGCGCCTGTGCTTTGTTGATTTTTTCCCAGGTGACAACGGTTTCGCCGTCTTTCTCTTCCTGTTTTTCAATTTCTACCGGAAGAGCGATGTGGTCGGAATATTTGCTGATAATAGAGCGAACGCGCCAGTCATTAAGGAAGTCATCTTCCCCTTCGCGCAGATGCAGGGTAATTTCGGTCCCGCGATCGGCTTTGGTGATGTCGGCAACGGTGTATTCGCCTTCGCCGGCAGATTCCCAGAATACGCCGCTTTCAACACTTTCGCCCGCCGCGCGGGTACGCACGGTCACTTTATCGGCAACAATGAAAGCCGAGTAAAAACCCACGCCAAACTGGCCGATAAGCTGGCTGTCTTTCGCCTGGTCGGACCCCATGGATTCAAGGAACGCTTTGGTGCCAGATTTGGCAATGGTGCCCAGATGATCAATCACCTCGTCACGGGTCATGCCGATACCGTTATCGGCAATCGTCAGCGTGCGTTGCTCTTTATCGAAAGAGACGCGTACACGCAGTTCGCCGTCGCCTTCATACAGCGCCGCGTTAGACAACGCGCGGAAACGCAGTTTGTCCGCCGCATCCGAGGCGTTGGAAATCAGTTCGCGCAGGAAGATCTCTTTGTTGGAATAGAGAGAATGAATCATCAGATGCAGAAGCTGTTTCACTTCTGACTGAAAACCACGAGTTTCTTGTCCTTTCATTGGGGAACCTCAACAATGCCATTTACAAGGTAAAAAATGCGTTGAGGGAGAAGTGGGGACAGGGGCGAGAATTTTCAAGCGGAGGCAAAAATTTCTGCCTCCGTTTGATTAAAAACGAATCTTGTGGCGGCCGGCCAGTGAGTGCGACAGTGTCGTACCATCGACCATTTCCAGCTCGCCGCCCACCGGAACACCGTGAGCAATGCGACTGGCTTCCACCCCATATTGCGCACAAAGCTCCGCAATATAGTTGGCGGTCGCTTCGCCTTCCACCGTTGGGTTGGTGGCGAGGATCACTTCCTGGATCGTTTCCGACTCGAGACGTTGCTCCAGGCGATCGAGACCGATGTCATCCGGCCCGATACCATCCAGCGGCGAAAGGTGGCCCATCAGCACAAAGTAGCGACCGGAAAACTGCCCGGTTTGCTCAATGGCGTAGATATCTGCCGGACTTTCCACCACGCAGATTTGGCCGTTTTCCTGGCGTCGGGGATTACTGCAAATGTTGCAGACATCCTGCTCAGTAAAGGTGCGGCAATCGGCACAGTGGCCGATTTCCGACATGGCCCGGGTGAGCGCCTGCGCCAGACGCATGCCGCCGCTGCGATCGCGCTGCAACAGCGTAAAGGCCATGCGCTGCGCCGACTTCGGGCCAACGCCCGGCAGGCAGCGCAACGCTTCCATAAGCTGTGTTAACAGCGGACTGGTCTGCATCAGAACGGCATCTTAAAGCCTGGCGGCAGCGACATACCGGAAGAAACAGAAGCCATTTTTTCTTTCTGAGTTTCTTCGATACGGCGAGCAGCATCGTTAAACGCAGCGGCAACCAGATCTTCCAGCATCTCTTTGTCGTCTTCCAGCAGGCTCGGATCGATCTCCACACGACGGCAATTATGCGCACCGTTAATGGTCACTTTCACCAGACCAGCGCCGGATTCACCGGTCACTTCCAGTTGCGCAATCTCTTCCTGCACTTTCTGCATTTTTTCTTGCATCTGCTGGGCCTGTTTCATCAGGTTGCCCAGACCGCCTTTTCCAAACATAGGCTTCTCTCTTTAGCTGTGGTGACCGACCAGGGTGATAAGTCACGTTCAGGGTTGAAGACAGGTAGCAGTAGCTGCCTGTCAAAGGGGGCGGATACTCTCTTCGTCCAGATCCGCATCGAAAAAACGTTGCAGCGTCTGGATGTTATTATCCGCAATGATCGACTCACGCGCCTGCGCAAGCTTCTCCTCATAGATTGCCTGACGCCACTCCAGCGGCGTACGAACCGCAGGATTATCATCTTCAATGATAGTCAGTTCAATCGTCGAACCATACAATTCGCTAAGCGCACTGCTCAGCGTTTGCTGCGCGCCTTGGGAATTAAGGTGACGCTGCGAACTACGCAGATGCAGAGACACACGATCGCCCTCCTGCTCTTTCCACGCGTTCAGCGCCACTTGCTCCACCAGTTTCGGCAACCTGAGCTGACTGACTTCTTTTGCCCAGGCATCGCGCTCAATAGACTCTTCCGCCAGTTTCTTCGCCAGTTCCGGCGTTTTCTCATGCTCCAGCGCTTTTTTTAGCGCCTTCGGCGTGGCAACTTCTTCTTTGACCTCTTCAACGACGGTCGTTGCCTTCCAACGGTAGGCTTCTTTCTTCGCGGGCGCCTGCTCCAGCGCCGACGGCACCGGGCGCGACTGCACGCGTTCCGTCACCGACGCCAGCCGTTCCAGCGCGGCATTACTCACCGGCCGCGCGCGAGAAGCGGCTGCCGGTTCACTCTTTTTTGCTTTATCGGCTCCCTGCGCGCGTTGCAATTGCCTGCGCGCCGCCAGTACCTGACTGGTGGCGTCCGGCATCGGCACATCCTGTTGCGGGACGGGCGCATGAGATGGCGCGGCAGGCGCGATTTGCTGCGGCGACACAACTGCCGTCGGCGCAACAGGCGCAAAAGAGTGAGGCTGAACCTCAGGCGCGGGCAACGGTGCGCGCGGGTGGAATGCCAGCGCACGCAACAATGTCATTTCAACGCCCATACGGCGATCGGGCGCGAAGGGCAACTCTTTGCGGCCAATCAGTAAGGTCTGATAGTAGAGTTGTACGTCCGTTGGCGGCACGGTGCGGGCCAGCTCACGTAAACGGTGTTCCACGGGCGCCATATCACTGCCCAGCGCAGAAGGCGTCAGTTGCACCATCGCAATGCGGTGCATCAGAGTTTGCATTTCCAGCAGCAGCGCATCCCACTCCACGCCACGTGAGGCTGCATCATTGACCAGCGCCATCACGCGCTCGCCGCTGGCGGCTACCACGGCTTCAATCAGGGATAATGCCTGATCGTCATTCAGGGTGCCCAGCATCGAACTGACGACATCCGCAGAGAGTTTACCGTCGCCGCTGGCGATCGCCTGATCGGTCAGACTGAGCGCATCACGCAGGCTGCCGTCTGCGGCACGCGCCAGCAGTTGCAGCGCTCGCAATTCATGTTCGACGTTCTCTTCGTCGAGAATATGCTCGAGCTGGCTGCGGATCTGATCGACATCCAGCGCTTTAAGGTGAAATTGCAAACAGCGTGAAAGAATAGTGACCGGCAGTTTTTGCGGGTCCGTCGTGGCCAGCAGGAATTTGACATGTGCCGGCGGCTCTTCAAGCGTTTTCAACAGCGCATTAAAGCTGTGACGCGAGAGCATATGGACTTCATCAATCAGATAGACTTTGAAGCGACCGCGCGCCGGGGCGTACTGCACGTTGTCCAGCAGGTCACGGGTGTCTTCCACTTTAGTACGCGAGGCGGCATCAATTTCAATTAAGTCGACAAAGCGGCCCTGCTCAATTTCACGGCAATTATCGCACACGCCGCAGGGGGTGGCGGTTACGCCGGTTTCGCAGTTAAGCCCCTTCGCCAGCAAACGGGCAATAGAGGTTTTCCCGACGCCGCGGGTGCCGGAAAACAGGTACGCATGGTGAATACGCCCTGAAGATAAGCCGTTCGCCAGTGCGGTCAGCACATGCTCCTGGCCGACGACGTCAGCAAAAGTTTGTGGTCGCCATTTTCGGGCTAAGACCTGATAACTCATTGGCAGGCTCTGAGACGCTGGAAGGTGGATTTACGAAGGGATAATGCTAACACAGCATATGCTGTTAATACACTTCATCCCTCAGGCGCGAGCCCGAAGGATGAATGCGCGGGCAAACGGATTAATGCCCCGGGAACGGCACCAGGCTGTAGCAAGAGACGCCCTGGTTTTCCAGACGCTGCTCACCGCCAAGGTCGAACAAATTAATGATAAAGGCCGCGTCGGTCACTTCGCCGCCCAGACGGCGGATCAGCTTCACCGTCGCTTCAATGGTGCCGCCCGTTGCCAGAAGATCGTCAACCACCAGCACTTTGTCACCCGCCTGAATGGCATCGACATGGATCTCTAACTGGTCGGTGCCGTATTCCAGTTCATAACTTTCGGCGATGGTTTCACGCGGCAGCTTACGCGGCTTGCGGACCGGTACAAAACCGACGCCCAGACCCAATGCAACCGGAGCGCCGAACAGGAAACCACGCGCTTCGGTCCCTACTACTTTGGTGATCCCGGCGTTTTTGTAACGCTCAACTAACAATTCAATGCTGAGGGCGTACGCTTTCGGGTCTTCCAGCAAACTGGTGACATCACGGAACAGAATGCCCGGCTTCGGGTAATCCTGAATGCTTTTGATGCTGTTTTTAAGAAATTCAAGCTGCTGAGCAGTCGCTGTCATGGATATTTGCCTGATAGAAACGGTGTTACTCACGGTACGCGCTTTTAAGACTTCATTTAACCACTGGTTAACATTTAACCAGCCGCACCCGTGCTCGAAAACGCTCGAATTTACTGGCTGAGCGCGACAATTGCAACCGACTTCGCTGCGCTTTACGGTTTTTGTTGCTTTGCATCAATCACCGGGATACGCCACATAAAAATCAACAGGCAGGTGAGGATCACCAGCAACAGAATACGCACCCACAGCATCTTCACTAAGTATAATGAAACCGCGAACGTCAGCAGAATAACAGCAATCGCACGCGGCTTTGCGCCGGGCGGCATGGCACGATACTGCTGCCAGTGTCGCAAATAGCCACCGAACCAGGAACGGTACAATAACCAGTGATGAAAACGCGGCGACGAACGCGCGAAACACCAGGCCGCCAGCAGGATAAACGGTGTCGTGGGCAGCAGCGGCAACACCACGCCAAGCGTGCCGAGCACTACCGCCAGCCAGCCAATGATGATTAAAATAGTGCGTTGCATGATGAGAATCGTTATCAAAATTACGGCTAATGTAGCACAGCCTCGGCTATTTACACGGGAGAGATAAATGAAAAGCGCCGTGCTTTTACAGATGCTGGAGCAACAACTGACCGTACTGCGCCAGCAAGCCGCTCCGCTGGCGCAACACACCACCGTCAGCCCGCGCTTTGATCGGCACCTTTTTCGCACCCGTAGTACGAAAATGCAGGCGTATCTTGACGAGATTGCGGGCAATATTACGGCGTTAAGGCACGCTGTTGACAGCGATAATCTTGCCCAGGTGGTCTGGCTTGCGGAACACCTGAGTGCGCAAATGGCCGCGCTCACCCGCGAGTGCGCAGCCTGGTCGCTGCGAGAGTGGGATCATGCTTCGCCATCCGTCGCGCGCTGGCAGCGTAAACGCTTACAGCATCAGGAGTATGAACGGCGTTTGCTTGAGATGAAGCAGGCGCGCGAGCAGCGCCTGAATAGTGTGACCACGCTGGCGGAGCAGCAGCAGTTACATAAAGAAGTCGATGCTTATGCCGCAAGACTCAGCCGTTGTCGCAGCGCGCTGGAGAGAATTGAACGTGTGCTGGCGCAGTTAACGCGTTAAACAAGGAGAAACCATGTCACTGGAAAATGCCCCGGACGAAGTCAAACTGGCGGTGGATTTGATTATGCTGCTGGAGCAGCATGAGGTCGCGCCGGCGCTGGTCCTTAAAGCGCTGGAGATTGTTAAGCGGGACTTTGAGAAAAAGCTGGAAACGGAGTAACCCCCTCCCGCTTAAGGAAGGGGTTACAGGACATTACGCCTGCGCAGGCGTAGGATCGTCACCTTTCAAATCGCGTTTAACTTCGGTCAGCTCATCACCTTTGGTATTGCGCAGGTGCACTTCGAGCTGATTGAAGGCGATATTAATATCGTTCTCACGGCACAGTCTGTCGATGGTGCGGTTAAGCTCATCCACAGTGTAGCTGCGATCGCGCAGTTCACGTACATACAGGCGTAGCTCATGATCCAGCGTGCTGGCGCCAAAGGTTGTGAAAAACACCGACGGTTCTGGGTCGTGCATCACTTTGGGGTGCTCCATTGCCGCTTTCAGCAGGACTTCTTTCACCCTTTCCAGATCGGAACCGTAGGCCACCCCAAGGCGGATCACGACGCGCGTAATGGTATCGGACAGCGACCAGTTGATCAGGCGCTCGGTGACAAACGCTTTGTTCGGAATGATCACCTCTTTACGATCAAAATCGGTAATAGTGGTCGCGCGAATACGAATCTTGCTGACAGTGCCAGAGAATGTACCAATGGTGACTGTATCGCCAATGCGTACCGGGCGTTCAAACAGAATAATCAGACCGGAAACAAAGTTACCGAAGATCTCCTGTAAGCCGAACCCCAGACCTACCGACAATGCCGCCGCCAGCCACTGCAATTTATCCCACGAGACGCCGAGCGAACCGAACACCGTCATCGCACCGACGGCGATAATGACATAGTTAAGAATGGTCGTGACCGCGTAGGAGGAACCCTGGCGCATATTGAGTCTGGACAGGATAAGCACTTCCAGTAACCCAGGTAAGTTGCGGATAAGCGCCCATGCCACCACGAAAACAATCACTGCAAACAGCATGCTGCCTAATGTGACGCTTTTGGTGACCGCCGCACCGGCCTCTGTCCCGTTGTAATGCCACAGCGTTATACTGTCGAGATAGGCAAAGACGGTAATCAGATCGGACCAGATCGCCCAGAACATCACGCCAAACAGAGCAATCATCACCAGCATGGTGATACGCAGCGTTTGCTGGTTGACCTGCTCCAGCGCAATCGTCGGTTCTTCTACCGGCTCTGCCCCTTCTGCGCCCTCTTTCACCATATTCTGCCGGCGAGCCAGCGCACGACGGTAAGCGATACGACGCGCTGCGACACTCAGCCCGCGTAACACGGTCTGATAGAGCAGGTTCCAGATAATCACCAGATAGACGGTTTCAATCCAACGGCCAGAAAGACGCAGCGTGGTATAGAAGTACCCGGTTGCCGTCAGCACCATCAGTGCAATCGGCACAATCGCCAGCACGGTAACAGTCACCAGACGCATGCCGTGCGACTCTTTGTCGCGCCAGCTTTCACGGAAAATCGGCCATACCAGGCAGGTTATCAGCAGCAAATTCAGCAAAATAACAAACTGCCCGACCACATCATCCATCAAATGCAAAGGCGAGAGCTCTGACATGACTGACCAGAAATGCAACGGCAGCAATGCAAGGCTAATGCGCACAATCTGCCGACGCCAGTGGCTGGTCAGTTGTTCAGGCATGTTGAAGTGATTCACCGCAACGCCATTTTTCTCCAGCACTTTCCAGCACAGACCGAATATCAACCAGAACATGGCCAGCTTTTTACTGAATGCCCATAACAGCTCACTGATATTTAGCTGCATGGTAAGCAGGATTAACCCCGTCGCCAGGATCAGCAGGCAGACCGGCAGCGCACGAATCAGGTCGATAAGGATCGCTTTTGGCGTATGCAACTGACTGTCATTACGCAGTTGCCCCACCTGCTCGGCAAGTTTCGCCTGGTAGCTTTTCAGCCAGTTCAACCGCCAGCGAATAAGCCCGGCGATCAACAGCAACGGTAAGCCAGCAAGGAATGCAATCACTACCGCCGGCCAGGCTTTTTCCCAGTTAACGGTAATTTTTGTCGATTTGATCTGGTCATGCAGCGCCTTGGGGAAGGCTTTGAACCAGTCCCAGTCCATGGGTTTGTTGCTGTTAACCCAGAAAATTTGCTGGGTCAGGATTTCCTGCAAATTCTTTGACACGCTCATCAACTGCTGCTGATTCACCTGCAGGTTGATAGCCATCATCAGTTGGTTGCCCAACTGTTTATTCAACTGATCCAGCAGTTCACGACGCATATCCACGACTTGCAGCAGTGCGTCATGCACTTCATCGTTCACGTCGTTCTGATGCCCCTCTTCCAGTTTGGCAACAAAGGTGTCGCTCTGGAACAGAGCATCTCGCTGCTGGTTGACGTCAAACTGTTCAATACGCAAATCCGCAATGCGGTTAGTCATATCTTCCAGCTCGTCTGCGGAGGGCAGCGTCTGCTGTTGCTGGTAGAGAATACGCGACAGCAACAAACTGCCTTTCAACACAGCGATTTGTTCTTTGATATTACGTTCCGACTGCAACGCACGATCCAGCCAGTTTTTCACTTTAATGTTCTGCTGTACCAGCGTGTTGCCGTTTTCCGTGGCCGTGATCAGTTTCTGGCTCAACTGGTGATTGATATCCAGCTCCTGCTTCACCAGTGGATTTTCCTGAATGCGCGCCGTTTCATCCGGCGTAACCGCTTGCTGTGCGGTTTTCTCCGTCAGTGTCAGGCGTTTGTTGTTGACCGCTTCTTGCAGCAACTGAAGCTGATGCTCCAGACGATTGCTGTTGGCATTGGTGTAATCACGCTGCTTTTGCAACGTATCCTGTAACGTGGTGTTGCCTTCAAGACTTTTGCGAAGTTGCTCAATCTGCGCATTGAGAAGCGCCTGCTGCGTTTGTAGCAATGTCTGTTGCGTTGGCCGCAGTGCGCCCTCGCCTGCCGACGTGCCGTTCAGGCGGTTACGGATCTGCTGCAACTGTTGGGAAGCGGAGTACATGGCGTTCTGCACCCGCTCCGGCTGCGTCTGCAACGATACCAACTGACTGTTGTAGCTGGATAAATCATTCTGCGCGGTTTGCAAATCTTCCAGCATTTGCGACATGCGGGATTCAAGCTGACGCAAAGAGAGCGTCGCCAGCGTTTTTCGCGTTTCGTCATCGCTGTCTTTGTCGCTCAGCGCGTTCAACGCATCTGTTGCCTGGCGCATTTTCTCCGGCGCCTGGGCGACTTTCTGCTTCAGCAGCGCGGTTTCTTGCTTTACGCGGTCAATTTTGTCGAGCGTATCCAGCGTCTCGGTCAAATCCTGGATAACCAGTTTGTCCTGTGCCGTGTGATCTTTTTGTTTATTAAGCGTATTAAGCTGGTTTTGCACATCGGTGCGGGAAGGAAGATCGTTGCTTGTGTCCGCCCAGGCTGCGTTACCCAGCAGGGTTGCGATAACAAGAAACAACGCGGCAGCAAAGGCTGCGAACGTGCGAGTGTTGTGCGACATAATTTGCGTGATCGTGTTGTACGGGAAAGGTGGCCGGAATAGCCACGCGCGAAGAATATCACGCAGTTAGGTTACAACCTAGTACAGGAAGAAGCCTCCAGGAGAAATCCTGGCGGCCTCCAATTCAGGCGTTTATCGTGTCCGATTCACTGCGCAGCGTTGGGCAGAGCTGGCACATTTCGATGAGGATCGCCACATAATCACGGGCTTCATTTTTTAGATCAAAGGATTGCGGTGCGAATAGCCAGTTTTCCATTATCCCGGAGATATAAGCGCGCATCAGCACAGCAACCCGGCGGGTTAACAAATTGGCTGGCAGCAATTTTGCCTGTATGCATTCTGAAAGCGTGTGCTCGATGCGATCGTAACTTTCGAGACTTAAGTTGCGCTGCGCTTCTTGCACTACCGCCATTTCGCCAACAAATTCACATTTGTGAAAAATGATCTCCATCATTAAACGGCGCCGCTCTTCAATAACAGTCGCTTCAAGGATATAAACCAATATTTCTCTTAAAACAGAGAGTGGATCGCCAGGGAATTTTGCCCGATACTCAACCTCAAGATCCCCAATACTGGATTCTGACAGTTCCCAAATTTCACTAAACAATTCCGACTTGTTTTTGAAGTGCCAATAGATCGCACCGCGAGTTACTCCCGCCGCCAGCGCGATTTCTGCTAGCGAAGTAGAAGAGACGCCCTGCTGGGAAAACAGCCGCATTGCGACATCAAGAATGTGCTGCCGCGTCTCCAGCGCCTGTTGTTTGGTTTTTCGTGCCATATGTTGGTGAATTTACAGGAGTCAGATTTACATACATTTGTGAATGTTTGTACCATAGCACGACCATAATATAAACGCAGCAATGGGTTTTTGGGCATTTGATCCATTGATCAATTTGAAATCGGACACTCGAGGTTTACATATGAACAAAAACAGAGGGTTTACGCCTCTGGCGGCCGTTCTGATGCTTTCGGGCAGCTTAGCGCTTACAGGATGTGATGATAAACCTGCGCAGCAGGGAGCAGGACAGGCGCCAGAAGTCGGCATCGTCACGCTCAAGTCAGAACCTCTGCAAATCACCACCGAACTGCCAGGCCGAACCACTGCGTACCGTATTGCAGAAGTTCGCCCGCAAGTCAGTGGCATCATCTTAAAACGCAACTTCACTGAAGGCAGTGATGTTGAAGCAGGTGTCTCGCTCTATCAGATTGATCCCGCTACATACCAGGCTGCATATGAAAGCGCGAAAGGCGATCTGGCCAAAGCACAAGCGGCGGCAAACATCGCGCAGATGACCGTTAATCGTTACAAAAAACTGCTGGGCACTAAGTACATCAGCCAGCAGGACTACGATACGGCACAGGCGGATGCACAGCAGGCGAATGCTTCCCTGATCGCGGCAAAAGCAGCCGTCGAAACCGCCCGCATTAACCTGGCGTATACCAAAGTGACGTCGCCAATCAGTGGCCGCACAGGGACATCGACAGTGACCGAGGGCGCGTTGGTACAGAGCGGGCAGACTACGGCACTGACCACCGTGCAGCAGCTTGACCCGATCTATGTCGACGTTACCCAGTCCAGCAATGACTTCCTGCGTTTGAAGCAAGAAATGGCGAACGGAACGCTGAAACAGGACAACGGCAAAGCAAAAGTTGAACTGGTGACGAACGACGGCCTTCAATATAAGCAGTCCGGTACGCTGGAGTTTTCTGGCGTGACCGTGGACCAGACCACCGGTTCCATTACGCTGCGTGCGGTATTCCCGAACCCTGACCACACCTTACTGCCGGGCATGTTCGTCCGCGCTAAGTTGGAAGAAGGCGTGAACCCGAATGCACTGTTGGTTCCACAGCAGGGGGTCACCCGTACACCGCGCGGCGATGCGACAGCGATGGTGGTCGGCGAAGGCGATAAAGTGGAAGTGCGCAATATCGTGGCAAGCCAGGCCATTGGTGACAAGTGGCTGGTTACCGACGGTCTGAAAACCGGCGACCGGGTGATTGTCAGCGGGCTGCAAAAAGTCAAACCGGGTGTGCAGGTGAAAACCCAGGAAGTGACATCTGACAATAAAGAGCAAGCCCAGGCCGGCGGCCAGTCAGAGAAACCGAAGTCTTAACTTAAACAGGAGCCGTTAAGACATGGCTAAGTTTTTTATCGATCGCCCCATCTTCGCATGGGTTATAGCGATTATCATCATGCTGGCGGGGGCGCTATCGATCCTCAAATTGCCGGTAGCGCAGTATCCAACGATCGCGCCGCCTGCAATTCAGATCACCGCGTCTTACCCGGGCGCTGATGCGAAAACGGTGCAGGATACCGTAACGCAGGTTATCGAACAGAATATGAACGGTATCGATAACCTGCTGTATATGTCCTCCACCAGTGATTCCTCTGGTACGGTGCAGATCACCATCACCTTTGACTCCGGTACTGACGCGGACATTGCGCAGGTTCAGGTGCAGAACAAACTGCAACTGGCCATGCCGCTCCTGCCGCAGGAAGTACAGCAGCAGGGTGTGAGCGTTGAAAAATCCTCCAGTAGCTTCCTGATGGTTCTCGGTATGATCAGTACCGATGGCTCCATGCAACAGGAAGATATTGCGGACTACGTTGGCGCAACCATTAAAGATCCGGTCAGCCGTACTTCGGGTGTGGGTGACGTTCAGCTGTTTGGCGCGCAGTATGCCATGCGTATCTGGATGGATCCGACCAAACTGAATAACTTCCAGTTAACTCCGGTCGATGTGATTTCTGCTATCAAAGCGCAGAACGCCCAGGTCGCTGCCGGTCAGTTAGGCGGAACCCCGCCGGTGAAAGGGCAGCAGTTGAACGCCTCTATTATCGCGCAGACCCGTCTGACCTCTGCAGAAGAGTTTGGCAAAATCCTGCTGAAAGTGAATACCGATGGTTCTCAGGTTCGTCTGCGTGACGTGGCGAAGGTTGAGCTGGGCGGCGAGAGTTATGACGTTATCGCACGTTATAATGGCCAGCCTGCGGCCGGTCTGGGTATCAAACTGGCTACCGGTGCGAACGCCCTGGATACCGCAGAAGCCGTGCGCGCGACCATCGCCAAACTGGAGCCGTTCTTCCCGCACGGTCTGAAAGTGGTTTACCCGTACGACACCACACCGTTTGTTAAAATCTCGATTAACGAAGTGGTAAAAACACTGGTAGAAGCGATTGTACTGGTGTTCCTGGTGATGTACCTGTTCTTGCAGAACTTCCGTGCAACACTGATCCCCACTATCGCGGTGCCTGTGGTCCTGCTCGGTACTTTTGCGATATTGGCGGCGTTTGGCTACTCGATTAACACCCTAACCATGTTCGGTATGGTGCTGGCGATAGGCCTGTTGGTGGACGACGCCATCGTGGTCGTGGAGAACGTTGAACGTGTCATGATGGAAGAAGGGCTGCCGCCGAAAGAGGCGACACGCCGTTCTATGGATCAGATTCAGGGCGCACTTGTCGGTATTGCGCTGGTGCTGTCAGCGGTATTTATCCCGATGGCCTTCTTCGGTGGTTCTACCGGTGCTATCTATCGCCAGTTCTCGATTACGATCGTTTCTGCGATGGTGCTGTCTGTACTGGTTGCTCTGGTGCTGACGCCAGCGCTGTGTGCCACCATGCTGAAGCCGGTTGCTAAAGGCGATCATGGCGAAAGTAAAAAAGGCTTTTTCGGCTGGTTTAACCGCATGTTCGAGAAGAGCACGCATCACTACACCGACAGCGTAGGCAACATCCTGCGCAGTACCGGTCGTTATTTGCTGCTCTATATCCTGATCGTAGCGGGGATGGCGATCCTGTTCGTTCGCCTGCCAAGTTCCTTCCTGCCTGATGAAGACCAGGGTGTATTTCTGACCATGGCCCAGTTGCCTGCGGGCGCCACGCAAGAGCGCACGCAGAAAGTGCTGGACGAAGTAACGAAGTACTATCTGGAAAACGAGAAAGACAACGTTAACTCGGTGTTTACCGTTAACGGCTTTGGTTTCTCGGGTCGTGGGCAGAACACCGGTCTGGCGTTCGTGTCGCTGAAAAACTGGGACGAGCGTCCCGGCGAGCAAAACAAAGTACCGGCAATAGCAGGCCGTGCAAGCGGACATTTCGCATCGATTAAAGATGCCATGGTGTTCGCGTTTAACCTGCCAGCAATTGTGGAACTGGGTACGGCGACCGGCTTTGACTTCCAGCTGATCGATCAGGCGAACCTGGGTCACGAAAAACTGACACAGGCGCGTAACCAGCTGTTTGGTGAGATTGCACAGCACCCGGACCTGCTGGTGGGCGTGCGTCCGAACGGCCTGGAAGATACGCCGCAGTTCAAGATCGATATTGATCAGGAAAAAGCCACTGCGCTGGGAGTGTCGATTAGCGACATCAACACCACGCTGGGCGCAGCCTGGGGCGGCAGCTACGTAAACGACTTTATCGACCGTGGTCGCGTGAAGAAAGTCTACGTTATGTCACAAGCGAAGTACCGCATGCTGCCAAACGATATTGGCAACTGGTTTGTCCGCGCCAGCGATGGTCAGATGGTGCCCTTCTCGGCCTTCTCCACCACGCACTGGGAATACGGTTCACCGCGTCTGGAACGTTACAACGGTCTGCCGTCTATGGAACTGTTAGGCCAGGCGGCGCCGGGTAAAAGTACCGGTGAAGCGATGGCAATGATGGAACAGCTGGCCAGCAAGCTGCCGACCGGGATTGGCTATGACTGGACAGGCATGTCCTATCAGGAACGTCTCTCCGGCAACCAGGCGCCTGCACTTTACGCCATCTCGCTGATCGTGGTGTTCCTGTGTCTGGCAGCGCTGTATGAAAGCTGGTCGATTCCGTTCTCGGTCATGCTGGTGGTACCGCTGGGGGTTGTCGGTGCACTTCTGGCCGCAACGTTCCGGGGTCTGAGCAACGACGTGTACTTCCAGGTCGGCCTGCTGACAACGATTGGTTTGTCGGCGAAGAACGCGATACTTATCGTCGAATTCGCCAAAGATCTGATGGATAAAGAAGGCAAAGGCCTGATCGAAGCGACACTGGAAGCGGTGCGTATGCGTTTACGTCCCATCCTGATGACTTCGCTGGCATTTATCCTCGGGGTACTGCCTCTGGTTATCAGCTCTGGTGCAGGCTCCGGCGCGCAGAACGCCGTCGGTACTGGCGTAATGGGCGGGATGATCACGGCAACCGTGCTGGCGATCTTCTTTGTTCCGGTGTTCTTTGTCGTGGTTCGTCGTCGCTTTAGTCGGCGTGGTGATGACATTGAGCACAGCCACAAGGTTGAGCAACACTGATCGAAGTCTCTCTATTAGAAAAGGCCGCGTTAAGCGGCCTTTTTCTTTCTGACGGCCCGACGTTTTGAAAGAAGTTATTGTCAGAATGTTTATTTTATGCAAGCGATATATGACGTATAATTACTGTGTATTTGGCCTACCTCTTACCGCTTAGGTAATATTCTTAATTATCAGCTATAATCACTTTATGTAAGAATTATCCTGGCTAAATTATTCCCACTAGCAGAATAATTACGAATGCGCTAACTTAATGAATCATAAGGAACCATGAATATCTAAGCGCATAAATACAACACGATTTGTCCTTAAACTGCGCTATTATTTCTGCGCCCGACAGTAAAAAGTGGCGATAATTGTAATTTTTCGTAATAGCGCAATGAAATCGGATTAGGACTGTCTTATAGTTATAATCAATCAGCAACATAGCATTAGTCTCTGGTCAGAGCAGAAGTACCCATCCCGAAACCGTGTTCTGTTAGTAAAAAAATGCCACTCAGAAGGGGATGCGTTATGGACGAATACTCGCCGAAAAGGCATGATATCGCACAGCTCAAATTTCTCTGCGAAAGTTTGTATCATGATTGCCTCGCCAATCTTGAAGAGAGTCATCATGGATGGGTTAACGATCCAACTTCAGCTATCAATTTGCAGTTAAACGAGCTGATTGAGCACATTGCTACCTTCGCGCTCAATTATAAGATTAAGTACAATGAAGATAATAAGCTGATTGCGCAGATAGACGAATACCTGGATGATACGTTTATGTTGTTCAGTAGCTATGGCATAAATACACACGACTTGCAGAAATGGCGCAAAACAGGCAACAAACTGTTCCGCTGCTTCGTCAATGTGAGCAAGGCTAATCCTGTTAGTCACTCTTGTTAGTATTTCAACACTAAGGTGAAAGTATGTCCGAAAAACCATTAACAAAAATTGATTATTTGATGCGGTTACGACGCTGTCAGACAATTGATACATTAGAACGCGTGATTGAAAAAAATAAATACGAACTTTCAGACGATGAACTCGCGGTGTTTTATTCAGCAGCAGATCACCGGCTGGCAGAACTGACCATGAATAAGCTTTACGACAAAATCCCCTCCTCAGTGTGGAAATTTGTGCGCTAATTTACCCGGTCTTTATTTGTTTTTTCTATTATGTAACACAGCGTTCAGCCTCATTGACAGGTGTAACCGATCCCGATGAATGAAGAAAAGCAGAAGATGATTGCGGGCTTGCCCTATCTCTCCGCAGACGAAACCTTGCGTGCGGATCGCCTCCGCGCCCGCCAACTGCTTCATCGTTACAACCATTCCAGCCCGGAAGGAAAAGCCGAACGCAAAGCTATACTGGCTGAACTACTCGGTCAGAGTGGAGGGGCATATATTGAACCCAATTTCCGCTGCGATTATGGTTACAATATTTTCCTCGGCAAAGATTTCTACGCCAATTTCGACTGCATCATGCTTGATGTTTGCCCTATCCACATTGGCGATAACTGTATGCTGGCACCCGGCGTGCACATCTACACCGCAACACATCCCCTTGATGCCATGCAGCGCATTAGCGGTGTTGAATACGGTCAACCCGTAACAATTGGGCATAATGTGTGGATTGGCGGTCGGGCCGTTATTAACCCGGGCGTCACCATTGGCGATAATGCTGTCATCGGTTCGGGATCTGTGGTGGTTAGAGATGTGCCTGCGAACACGGTAGTTGTTGGTAACCCGGCCCGAATTATTAAGACGCTCGCCCCTTCGGTTCAGTAACTGTTATCGTTTTTTGGAGCAAAACTGTTACTTTTTTCACACAAGGCGGCAACTTAAAATAGTGTGTCCACCTGCAAAAGGGTATCAGTAAAGGCCTAAGATGACAGAAATACAACGGCTGCTCACCGAAACAATTGAAGAGATCAACCAGCGTGAAAAACGGGATAACCGACCACGCTTCAGCATCAGCTTTATTCGCAAACACCCGGGCCTGTTTGTCGGTATGTATCTGGCATGGCTGGCAACACTTGCAGTAATGCTGCAATCTGAGACGCTTGTCGGCTCCGTCTGGCTGCTGGTGCTACTGTTCGTGGTGCTTAACGCGTTTTTCTTTTTCGATGTCTACCCCCGCTACCATTACGACGATATCGACGTCCTGGATTTTCGCGTCTGTTATAACGGCGAATGGTATAACACCCGTTTTGTGCCGAATGACCTCATCGAGGCCATTCTGCATTCGCCTCAGGTCGACGCCGAGCGTAAAGAGCAGTTGCAGCAGATGGTGGCGCGAAAAGGAGAACTCTCCTTTTATGATGTGTTCACCCTCACCCGCCCCGCTGTTGTACAACCAGGCGGTTAAGGGTTCGTACCGAGGGGCCAAACAGACTGGCAGACGTATTGCCATAACCTAATACCAGCCCGCTGGACGAGGCATCTGGGTGCAGCCAAAAACGGCTTAAAGCATGGGGCGCGAGTTGCCATTTTCGCGCCTCGCGCACCAGCGCAAAATCATCAATTCCCGGAACAGACAGCGTCAAATGCATACCGCCGCCGCCACCATAGATCCTGTGCGCCGTGGTCATTTCTTGATCCAGCACCGCCAGTAAATGCTCCTGCCGCTTGCGGTACAGACGGCGCATCGCCGCCAGGTGGCGGGCATAATGCCCCTCTTCAATAAAACGTGCCAGCGTCAGCTGTTCACCGCGATGACCGCCGCGCAACAAACTGCTGATTGCCGATCCGGCGGCCTGAGCAAGCGCAGGCGGCATAACCATAAAACCGATGCGCAACGAGGGAAACAGCGTCTTACTGAAGGTACCAATGTAGACTACCGGCGCATGGGCGCGCATACCGAGCATGGCCGGGATCGGATCACCAGGAAAGCGGAACTCGCTGTCGTAATCATCTTCCACAATCCAGCTGCCCGTTTGCCGGGCATACTCCAGCAACGCAAGGCGTCGGCTAGCGCTCATGACCTGGCCCAGGGGATATTGGTGTGATGGCGAGGTATAAATAATCCGTGGCGGGATCGCTGGCGCAGGTAAGGTCATGCCTTCATCATCAATTGCGCAGCCGCTGACCTGCAAACCCGCCGATAAAAATGCACTTTTTGCACCGGCATATCCCGGCTCCTCGACCCATGCATGATCACCTTCGTCGCACAGTAAACGAACGCACAGCATCAGCGCTTCTTGCGCGCCTTCGGTGATGACAATCTGATCCGCTTCGCAATCAATCCCTCGCGAAATCGCAAGGTGGCGGGCGATGGCCGCGCGTAAACGCCACTCTCCTGCTGAATCGCCATAATTCAGCAACGTACTGCCTTCATCACGCCAGACGCGTTCAGTTAAGCGCCGCCAGATAGCCAACGGAAAATAATTCACCGCAGGAATACCGGGTGTCAGCGCAAGCGCAGGTGAATGGCGCAGGATGCCAGCAGGCAACTGCTGCATCCGGCTGGCCAGCGTCACCGGCGGTGGCGACGCCCGTTTTTCGTCTGCGCTCGCCAGCTTTAATACCCGCGTCCCCTGGCGGTCACGCAGGACATATCCTTCGACAGCCAGTTGTTCCAGCGCTGCATTCACCGTATTACGCGAGACGCCCAACGCCTGCGCCAGAACGCGGGAACCTGGTAACTGGCTGTGCGGCTTTAAGCGAACGTTGAGCACCATATCGCGCAGTGCCAGATAGAGCGATCGCTGGCGCGTTCCCCCGTCCCGCGCCGCCAGCGCACGATGCAACAACGCATATAACTCGTCATCCGGAATGTTCATTTCTTTTCGCTTCCTTCGTGGCTCCATAAAACCATCTTCTCATGGCTCTTTTTATAGAGCCACGGCAACGTTACGCTGCCTGCACACAAAAGGAGAGCGAATGATGCAACTGAATCACTATCACCAACCCCTCGGTGAAGCACTACCCGACTGGCAGTCGCGTCCGTCACCGCAACGCGTAACACTGGAAGGCGAGTACTGCCATCTGGAGCCATTAACGCCACACCATGCTCCGGCACTGTTTCAGGCACACCAGCTGGCAGGTGACGGTCGTAGCTGGACATGGCTGCTGCGCGAACCCGAAAAAGACGAGGCGGAATTCACCGCCTGGGTCACCCGTGTGAGCACGCTACAGGATCCATTGCACTTTGCGGTGATAGATAAACGCAGTGGCGCCCCGGTTGGCAGCTTATCGTTGATGCGTATTGATGAAAAAAATGGTGTGATCGAAGTGGGCAGTGTTCATTTCTCGCCGTTGCTGGCGCGCACTCCGGCCTCAACCGAAGCGCAGTGGCTGCTGATGCGTTACGCCTTCGACACGCTGGGCTATCGTCGCTATGAATGGAAATGTAACAGTCTGAATGAACCCTCCCGCCAGGCGGCACTCAGGCTGGGGTTTCACTATGAGGGGCGTTTTCGTCAGGCGCTGGTGAGTAAAGGCTATAACCGTGATACCGACTGGTTTTCCATTATTGATAAAGAATGGCCTGAAGTGGATCGCGCATTGCGACGCTGGCTTGCCGCCGACAACTTCACTGCCGACGGCAAGCAGCGTCACGCCCTGGTGTCTCTGCGCACTTAACGTTTTTTCTTTCTGCCCTGTACGGCTTTAAAGCGCGGATTCGATTTACAAATCACATATAAACGCCCCTTGCGCTTGACGATCTGGCAGTCAGGGTGGCGTTGTTTTGCGCTGCGCAACGAATTTAATACCTGCATCGGTTACTCCTTTTTATCGGCGAAGAAACGGCCATAGCGCTGCTGGAAACGCGCCGTACTGCCTTCGTTAGAAATCACTTTCTGCTTGCCGGTGTAGTATGGATGGGAAGCGGAAGAGACATCGATAGTGATATACGGGTACGTCACGCCTTCCAGCTCAATCTGGCGATCCGTTTTAATAGTCGAACCGACTTTGAAGTACTCATTAGCACTGGTGTCGTGAAACACCACTGTGCGGTAGTGGGGATGAATATCAGCTTTCATATCTGGCTCTTTTGTTTTGTTATAACATAACAAAAGTCTATCGGAGTTAGTTGTCCAGTTCAAGCGCTCCGCGTTATGCGTTTTTTGCAAAAGCACGTGATCTGCTTCGGTCATAAATTAGAAAAGAACGTTATTGGTTGAATGCGATGCCATCAGGCAAGCTGTGATCACCCCCGAAAATGAGGACGAAAAAATGCGTTGTTGTTGCCACCGGCCCCTGAATACAAAGCAAAAACCTTTACCTGCCGCCTTCGGAGAACACAATGAACGCCACAACATTACCGATCCTCGATCTTGCCCGTTATCACAGCACTGAACGTGACGCCTTTCTTGCCGATCTGCGCCACGCTGCACGTGATATCGGCTTTTTTTATCTAATCAATCACGGCGTTGACGACGCCCTGCAACAGGCTGTTCAGCACGAATCTACCCGTTTTTTTGCCCTTTCTGACGCGCAAAAACAGCAGGTGGCGATGATCCACTCCCCTCATTTTCGCGGTTATAACCGTGCCGCATCTGAACTGACGCGTGGGCAACCAGACTGGCGCGAACAGTTCGACATTGGCGCGGAACGCCCGGCACTGTTATTAAGTGATGACGATCCCGGCTGGCGGCGTCTGCAAGGCCCGAATTTATGGCCGCAGGCATTACCCACACTGAAACCCGCCCTGCTCGACTGGCAACGGGCAATGACCCGTATGGCCATCGATCTCCTGCGCGCGTTCGCCGAAGCGTTGCAGCTCCCGTCCGATGCCTTTGACACGCTGTATGGCAGCAAGCCCAATGAGCACATCAAGCTGATCCGTTACCCGGGCCAGCAGGAAACACAAAGTTCACAAGGCGTTGGTGCGCATAAAGATTCTGGTTTTTTGAGCTTCCTGTTGCAGGACGATCAAAAAGGGTTGCAGGTCGAAATCGCGCCTGGACGCTGGATCGATGCCGTGCCGTTGCCCGGGAGTTTTGTGGTCAATATCGGCGAATTACTGGAGCTGGCCACAAACGGTTATTTGCGCGCCACCGTGCATCGGGTGGTCTCCCCGCCCGCTAATCAACAACGGCTGTCGATTGCATTTTTCCTCGGCGCTCAACTGGATGCCGTGGTGCCGGTTTACACCCTGCCGCCCGCACTGGCGCAAGAAGCCAACGGTCCGGAGAGCGATCCGCATAACCCGTTGCTGCGCGATGTGGGATGGAATTACCTGAAAGGGCGCCTGCGCTCCCACCCGGATGTGGCGGAGCGTTATTACCGCGATGTGCTGCGCGAGCGCACTGAACAATTGATCGTCTGACAAAAACCACACAGGAACACACAATATGAAACATGCCGCTTTTACTCTGGCAGGGGTAGCACTGTCTCTTTCACTGGTCTGGACATCCGCTCAGGCCGCCGCACTGCGCGTCGCTGCGGACCCGGTTCCGCATGCCGAAATACTTAACTACATCAAAAAAATCGATCCGAAACTGGATTTGCAGGTCGTGGAACTGACCAGCGGCGCGAACGCTAACGAGCTATTGGCCAATGGCGATGTCGATGCCAACTACTTCCAGCACGTGCCCTATCTGAAGGATCAGGAAAAAGCGCTTGGAAAAACATTTGCTGTCGCCGCCACTGTGCATATTGAGCCATTGGGTATCTATTCGCACAAATATAAAGATTTCAAATCCGTACCGGATAACGCTACCGTTGCTGTTCCCAATAACGCCACCAACTTAAGCCGCGCCCTGTTCCTGTTACAGAGCCAGGGCTTAATCAAGCTTGATGCGAAATTCACCGATCCATCGAGCACACTGGCAACGCCAAAGGACATCGCCAGCAACCCGAAGCACCTGAAAATCCTTGAAGTCGAATCGCCACAGATCCCGCGCTCGCTGGATGACGTCGATTTAGCCGTGATCAATGGAAACTACGCGCTGGAGGCGGGTTTAACACCGTCAAAAGATGCGCTGGGGCTGGAGAGCGCCAGCCATAATCCTTACGCCAATATTCTGGTGACTAACCCGCAACTGGCCAACGATCCCCGCATCAAAGAGCTGGCGAAAGATCTGACCTCGCCGCAGGTCGCAGAATTTATCCGTAAGCAGTATAACGGCTCGGTGATCCCGGTCACGCCGCAGTCATGATTGAGGTTGAAGGGCTGAGTAAGATCTATGCCGGAGCAGGCCAGCCGGCGCTGAAAGAGGTGTCGCTAAGTGTGCCCAAAGGCGCCATTTACGGCATCCTCGGGCGCAGCGGTGCGGGCAAAAGCACCCTTATCCGCTGCCTCAATCTGCTGGAGCGGCCGACGACGGGCCGCATTATTGTCAACGGTGTCGATATCACGCAACTGGAAAAGTCAGCACTGCGCCAGTATCGCCTGCGTACCGGCATGATCTTCCAGCACTTCAATTTGCTGCATGCGCGCACGGTGGCCGACAACGTCGCCGTGCCGCTGGAAATCGCAGGCGTCCCTGGGCCACTGCGCCATGCCCGCGTCGAAGAGTTGCTTTATCTGGTTGGGCTGAGTGAAAAAGCCCAGGCTTTTCCCTCGCAGCTTTCTGGCGGGCAAAAGCAGCGCGTGGGCATTGCCAGAGCCCTGGCCGCCAGGCCAGACGTCCTGCTGTGTGACGAAGCCACCAGCGCGTTGGATCCAGAAACCACAGCGTCGGTGCTCCAGTTACTGGCAGACATCAACCAGCGACTGAAACTGACGATTGTGCTGATCACCCATGAACTCGAGGTGGTAAAAACCCTGTGTGACCACGCGGCATTGCTGGAAAGCGGCGAAATAGTTGAGAGCGGCAGAATTGCCGATCTGCTGGTGGCCCCCTGGTCACGTCTGCGCCAGGCATTATTACACGATCCACAAGCAGAGCGGGATTTCCTGGCCCGTCACGGTTTTAACGGGAGGCCCTTATGCGTGGTCGCATGAACTGGGAAGATCTCTGGCCATTACTGGTAAACGGCACGCTGGAAACCCTTTATATGGTCGGGCTTGCGGCCCTGTTTACTGTCCTGATTGGTCTGCCGGTTGGCGTACTGTTATTTATATCCCGCCGTAATGGTCTGGCGCCAATGCCGACACTGAACGCGGTATTAGGGGCAATGATCAACGTTGGCCGTTCGCTGCCGTTTATTGTGCTGCTGATTGCCTTGATCCCCTTTACCCGCCTGCTGATTGGTACCACGCTTGGCAGCACTGCCGCCGTGGTGCCGGTTACTATCGGCGCTTTTCCCTTTTTCGCCCGGTTGACGGAAAGCGCACTGGATGAGGTCGATTACGGGCGCATTGAAGCCATTTTATCAATGGGCGGTACGCTCTGGCATGTGATTGGCAAGGCGCTGTTGCCGGAGGCCTTGCCGACGTTACTGTCCGCCATCACCTTAACCGTGGTGATGCTGATTGGTTTTACTTCAATGGCTGGCGTGATTGGCGGTGGCGGTCTTGGCGATCTGGCCATTCGCTATGGCTATCAGCGATTTAACGATCAGGTCATGCTGGGAACGGTACTGATTCTGGTGGTAATGGTGCAGGCTGTGCAAATGGCTGGAGAGCGTCTGGTGCGCCGGTTGGCGCACCGACGGTAAGTTATTCCTGCATTCCCTTCCCCACCAGCATTGTCGTGAGGACAAATGACAATACCAGCGCCATCGCTACGCCCGAGAGGGCAAAAATAAAGTACGGGCCGATATAAGCCGGTAAGCTGAAAATGCTCGACAGAATATAGCCATACAGCCGTACGCCGAAGAATGCGATAAACGCCGAGGCCAGGGAACTGGCAACGGTTGCAGCGATAAACGCTTTTTTATAACGGGTCAGCACCCCAAACAGTGCCGGTTCGGTAATGCCCAGCAGCGCGGAGATGGCCGCCGACAGTGTGACCGTTTTATCCTCACGGGTTTTGCTCAACCGCCAGATAGCGAACGTGGCCCCGGCAATGGCCATATTGGCCATAAACATCATTGGCATCAGCATGTCGAAGCCATGCTCGCTAAAGTTTTGCAACGCAATAGGCGTCATGGCGTGGTGCATCCCGGTGAGGATCGCAACCGGGCGAATAGCCCCAACAATCAGGCCGGCAAAACTGGCGGAAACCCCGAATAACCCTTCGATAAACAGCGCCAGCCCTTTGCCCAGGTAAATACCGATCGGGCCAATCACCGCCAGCGCTGCCAGTGCGCCAAGAAACAGCGTTAGCGTGGGGGTAAATACCGTTTTCAGCACATCGGGCATAATACTGTCGACCCAGCGGTGAATATAGCTGAGCGCCAGAATTGAGAAAATAACCGGGATCACGCTGGCGGAATAGTTAAACACCGATACCGGAATTGCACCGAGCAACCACAAGGCATTGGTCGCCCCTTCCTGATGCGCCGCGAGCGCTTTCGCGGCCTCAATTAACGACGGATACATCAGGCATGCCGCGATGGCGGCAGCCAGGTATTCATTGGTTTTAAAGATTTTCGCTGCAGACACCGCAAGGAAAAAAGGCAGAAAATAGAAAACACCGCTGGCGATCAAATCAATGATCATCACGGTATCGCTTTTGGCCGACACTACCTTCAACGCAATTAACCCGGCCAGCAGCCCCTTAATCATCCCGGCCCCGGCTATCGCCGGTACTATCGGCCCGAAAACACCGGAAACCGTGTCCATAAACATTGAGACCAGACTTTTACGGCTCTTGCCCTGCGCAACAGCCTGGTCCGGTGCATTGCCCAGCATAGCGAGCAATTGTTCATACCAGTTGTTAACTTTTGGGCCAATTACAATCTGGAACTGATCGCTTTGCAGCTGCGCACCGAGTACGCCCGGCAGTTTTTTTATCTCATTCTGATCGACCTTATTGTCATCAATCAGCGAGAAACGTAAGCGCGTCATACAGTGCCAGACATTATTGATATTATCCCGTCCGCCGACCAGACGAATAATATTGCTGATGGCTTCTTGCGTCCCCATAAAAACTCCTGCCGGATGGTTGTCGTTTTAATCATGGCTATAAAGGGTAAAGAAATCAAAACGCGAAAACAAACCAATAAAATATGAATCTCATCACAATTCGCTACCACAAAGAGCAATAACACAGATAAAACTGCAAATTGGTCTGGTTTTTAATTAAATAAATAATAAATAGCTGACCAAAAATTTTATTCAATAAAAGGGTTTACCTTTCGCCAAAATTAGGGCGAAGATAATAGCCATTGCTTACTCACTTTATGCTATTTAAGGAGTCTCCGTGACGCCGACGCTTATCCAAAATATCGAATGTTTTATTACCCGCCCCGATCGCCATAACCTGGTCACGGTGCGGGTCACTACCGATAAAGGCGTGACGGGGCACGGCTGCGCAACGTTCCAGCAGCGTCCGCTGGCGGTGAAAACGCTGGTCGATGAATATTTAAAACCTCTGCTGACAGGCCGCGACGCTAACCACATCGAAGACCTGTGGCAAATGATGAATGTAAATGCCTACTGGCGTAATGGCCCGATAATGAATAACGCCATTTCCGGCGTAGATATGGCGCTGTGGGATATCAAAGGCCAGCTGGCGGGCATGCCGCTCTACCAGCTGTTGGGCGGCAAATCCCGCGATGCTATCGCCGCATACAGTCATGCCAGTGGAGAAACACTGCCAGAGCTGTTCAGCGCGGTGGATACGCTGGTTGCACAGGGTTATCGCCATATCCGCTGCCAGTTAGGTTTTTACGGCGGGACGCCAGCCAACCTGCACACGCCGGAAAACCCCACTGCCGGGGCGTATTACGATCAGCAGGAGTACATGACCAACACCGTGGAAATGTTTAAAGCGCTGCGTGAGAAATACGGTTTTCGGTTGCATTTTTTGCACGATGTCCACGAACGTCTGTTCCCGCAACAGGCGGTACAACTGGCGAAACAGCTGGAACCGTACCAGCCCTATTTTATTGAAGACATTTTGCCCCCTGCGCAAAGCGCATGGCTGGAACAGGTGCGCCAGCACAGCAGTGCGCCACTGGCGATGGGTGAACTGTTTAATAACCCGGCGGAGTGGCACGATCTGATTGTTCATCGCCGTATTGATTTTATTCGCTGCCATATTTCACAAATTGGCGGCATTACTCCGGCATTAAAACTGGCGATTCTGTGCCAGGCCTTCGGTGTGCGCCTGGCCTGGCACGGCCCCGGCGATATGACGCCGATTGGCGTGGCGGTGAACACCCATCTTAATATTCATCTGCATAATGCTGCGATCCAGGAGTACATCCCCCGTTCCGCCCGTACTGATGCGGTATTCCCCGGCGCACCGCAGGTTAAAGAGGGGTTTGTTTATGCCACCGAAACGCCGGGTATTGGCGTCGGGTTTGATGAACGACAGGCGCTGGCCTGCCCGGGGATTTATCGGCCACATGAGTGGACGCAAAGCCGCCTTGCAGACGGCGCGATCCATACTCCGTAAAGCTTATCCGCCCCCCTGGCGGAACGTCAGGTTTTCGCGGTTATGGGGAATAATGTAGGTGCAGGTGTAATTGATATCGATAATGTCGCTGACCGCATAGACCTGCCCGCCTTCGAGAATGCCGCGGTTGTTAATATGCATTGCCGGGCTCCCTTTTTTACAGCCCAGCAATGTTGCCTGTTCGCGGCTGACGCTCACCGCGCGATAGGTGGTGAGCATGTGCGAAATACGGTAGCCCTTACTCAACACATATTGCTGCAACGAACTTTCAATCACCTGTTGATTTAAATCCGTAAACCCGGCCACTGGCATGCGGGACACTTCGATCTGCACCGCCTGCTCATCCACATAACGCAAGCGGCAAAATTGCCAGATAAAACTGTCATCATCGACGCCAAACATTTGCTGCTCATCGCGATCCGGGCGCTTTTTATGCAGGCTTATCAGGCGAAAGCGGATCTGATCAAAGCGTTTTTCCGTGATCGAGTTATACACCAGCGGGTTGTTGCGTGCTTGCTCGTTAATCCAGATCCCGGATCCCTGCACAATACGCACCACGCCAATACTGGCCAGTTTCTCCACCGCCTGACGGACGGTAAAGCGCGACACACCATACTCCTGAGCAAGCTGTCTTTCAGGAGGGAGTTTACGCGGGCCTGGCTCGCTGATTTGATAAATTTTGCTTAGCAAATCCTGAGTCACGAAATCTTTTTTCTTCATCCATCCGGTCCTGAAAGAAAACAATCACTGCGCCGTGTTATAACATCAGCTGTTTAAAGATACTTTACGTTTATCAGTATCAAAGAGGGATTTTTGGTGATGACGAACCGACAACTGGTGAGTCTTATTACAGGCGTGCTGGTGCTCGCCTTTTTCATGCCCGTAGGGCTGAGTGTATGGGTTACGCACCGTCAGGCTGAAGAAACCTTTATGAATGAGCTGGAAACCTATTCCAGCCTGGCCGACATGCGCACGCAGCGCGTCGTCAACCAGAGCAAAAAGGCGCTACGGCAGCTGGACAGCTTTAACGGCCCCCCTTGTTCACCAGAGCACTTGCTGGCGATGCGCCGTACCTCTTATTCCTGGCGCTATGTGCGCGAAGCGATTTATATGAACGGGCTGCAACCGGTCTGCTCATCGCTGGAGGTAAACAGCCACGTTCCCCCGTTCCCCGCGCCGGAAAAAATCACCGACGACGGCTTCCGCGCCTGGCTGACGCGCCATAACGACCTGGGACTGTCGCAATACATGATAGCCATCGGGACGGAGCATCACGTGGTGATGATCGATCCAATGTCATTTATTGATGTCCTGTCGTTTGGCGCCTGGCCCGTGAATGTCGCGCTGATCAGCACCAAAACCCATCAGATCATTGCTGGCAGCGCAAAACTGGATATGAAAGTGCTGGCCAATATCATGCCGGACGGGCCAAAGACGATGCAAATCGACGGTTCAGCTTACGCTATCCTGCGCGACGCAGACATGGGGCTCGCGATCGTTACCTGGGCTTCGCTGGCACCGCTGACGCAAAACTGGCACCGGTTGTTGATGATCTGGCTGCCGTTCGGTTTACTGATCAGTGTGTTGATTGCCTTGCTACTGTTGCGTGTGCTGCGCCGTTTGCAGTCGCCAACGTCGCAATTGCAGGATGCCATCCGCAGCCGTGAAATCACCATGGTGTATCAACCGATTGTCGCACTGGACAGCGGTCGTATTGTCGGGGCCGAAGCGCTGGCGCGTTGCCAGCAGCAGGATGGCACGGTGCTCACGCCGGATATTTTTATCCCGCTGGCTGTGCACAGCGGCTTGATGCCGCAACTGACACAATTGATCATCGACACGGTGTTTCACGATATGGGGCGCTGGTTACAGCAACACCCGGAACTGCACATTTCAATTAACCTTGAGCCCTCTGATTTACTCAATCCCGGCCTGCCCGCACAACTGGCGCGGCATATTGCCCACTGGCAGTTGGTTCCATCCCAAATTGCCCTTGAAATTACCGAACGCGGTTTTGCCGATCCTTCCGTGAGCAGCCCGGCAATTAATGCGCTACGGGCGGCGGGCCACGCCATTTATATTGATGATTTTGGCACCGGTTATTCCAGCCTGAGTTATCTACAAAACCTGGATGTGGACATCATTAAAATCGACAAGTCGTTTGTCGATGCGCTGGAATACAAGACCGTCGCCCCGCATATCATTGAGATGGCCAAAGCACTGCGGCTGGCGATGGTTGCGGAAGGGATCGAAACGGAAGGCCAGTTACAATGGCTCAAGCAGTATGGCGTGGAATATGGTCAGGGCTGGCTTTACAGCAAAGCATTGCCAACGGAAGCGTTTATCCATTGGGCAGAAAATAACCTGCTGTCCCGCTGATTTGCTACTGTTTAAAGTGGCTTAACACGCGGAGGACGCAGAATGAAAAAGCAATCCTGGCCGCTGCATGACGTCCGGCACTGGCTGGAGCCTGGCCCGGTAGTACTGCTCAGCAGTTGCTGGCAGGGCCAGCACAATATCATGACCTTAGGCTGGCACACGATCCTCGCATTTTCGCCATCGCTGGTCGGCTGCATGATTTCGGCGGGCAATGCCAGTTTCGGGCGCATCCGGCACAGCGGCGAGTGTGTCATTAACCTGCCAGAAGCGAAGATGATCGACACCGTTGCGCGGATTGGCAACAGTACGGGCGAAGAGGTGGATAAATTCAGCCAGTTTGGCCTGACCGCCGAGAAAAGCGAGCAGGTGGTGGCACCTTCGATCAAGGAGTGTTTCGGCCAGTTTGAATGCCGTCTCTATGATGATGCGCTGGTCGATAACTATAATTTTTTTATTTTTGAAGTGGTTGCCGCACGGGTTAATCCGCAGCCCAGCTGGCCGCAGACTCTGCACTACGTGGGTGGAGGCGTGTTCCGTACCGATGGCGATGTGCTTGAGCGCAAGGCGCTGTTTACCAAAGTGTCCTGAAGGATTTATTCGTCGACAATGGGCATGAACCCGCCGTAGATCATGCGTTTGCCGTCAAAAGGCATCTCGTCGCCCAGTTCACGCATGCGGGGATCGGACATGATTTTTTGGTTTGCGGCATCGCGTACCGCTTTCGACGGGTATTCAATCCAGCTGAAGACCACCTCTTCATCCTCCTGCGCCTTAACCGCCCGGCGGAAATCGGTGAGCTGCCCGTCGGGCACTTCATCTGCCCAGCACTCCACGATCCGTGTCGCACCAAACGCTTTAAATAACGGCGCAGCTTTTGCCGCCAGCTGGCGGTAGGCTTCTTTTTTGCCCGCCGGAACGGCAACCACAAAACCATCAACATACTTCATGAGCCAGCCCCCGAGTGACTGTGCAGCGGGACACTCCCGCTGCATCAGGCCCGATAAGTTTAGTCCTGCCGCCAGCAAAAGGCGTAACGCACCCTCTCCTTGCTGAGAATAAACTCCGGCGATACGCTCGGGCTCCACGAATCATCACCGCCGACCCCCATATGGAAGGCATCCAAATGTAACCAGCAGCCCTGCTCTTCACGCAGCAAATGGTGATGTGTGGTTTCGCGTAACTGCTGGTCGCTATAGCGCCCCAGCGAGAAATGGAAATCGCCATTCAACTGGTGCGCGCCATAACGCAGGGATCGCGTCTCGCAGCGCAGACCATTTTCGCCAGGGAAAATGTACGGCGTGTGCAGTGCGGCTAGCGGTAACGTCCACTGCCCCTGGCGCGCCGCCAGCTTACGGTCAGGGTAGTTTTCATGCGGCCCCAGCCCTTGCCAGCTAACGGTAGGGTGGATATCAGCCAGCTGACAAACCAGCCCGATGCGCGCAGGCGGAGGAATATCGCCGGCCACCTGCACCTCCACGTCCCCCTGCAGCACACCATGGCCATCAATACGCCAGATCTTCCGGCTGACAAAAGCGTTCTTCCCTGCGCCAGACCAGCGGTGAACCGTGGTCACAACCACCTCACTGGCCCGTTCTTCAACGGTGCAATCCAGCAGCTCCGCGCGCAAATCATACATCCCGGCGGCTTTCCAGCGCTCAACCCAGGCGTTGGGGTCAATACGCGTGGCTTCGCTCACGCCGATATCGTTATCCAGCGGCGCACGGCTAAAGCAGTCGCTCACCGGTACCAACAGAGTGGGTTGCCCGTCGCGCCACCACTGCACCAGGTTGCCGCTGCGGCGGCAGAACTGCCAGCGCTGGTTTTGATGGCAGATATCATACGTCTGTTCATTCACCTCTAGCTGTGGACGGGGGGCGCTGGCGAGACGCGGCGTGATATAAAGCGGCGTCGGCAACCGCCATTGATCCCAGGCGCAGCGGTGATCAGCGCCGGACCACGACGTGGCCGCTCTCTGGTAAACGTCGACATTCAGCCACACATCGCCCGGCGCGCTTTCAAGTTCAGGAATGGCCAGCGCGATCCGTTGTTTGCCCTGCGGCGCAATATTCAGCACGGTTTCGCCTTGCGCCAGCACCTCGCCCTCTCGCACCACGGCCCAGCGGAGATATTCATTGTCGGTGGCGCGGAACAGATACTCACTCTCCACGTCAATTTCTAGCGGCGTGGTGCTCGCCAGGCTGAACTGGAAAAACTGCTGTGCGCGCTGAGCTTCATACAACGCCGGATGCGGGGTGCGATCCGGGAATACCAGCCCATTCATGCAGAACTGACGATCGTTTGGCGTATCGCCAAAATCGCCTCCGTAAGCCCAGAAAGACATGCCGCTGGCATCGGTTTTGCTGAGCGCCTGATCGACCCAATCCCAGACAAAGCCGCCCTGCAAACGCGGTGTGGCGCGAAATGCCTGCCAGTATTTGGCAAAACCGCCAAAGCTATTGCCCATGGCATGAGCGTATTCGCACAAAATCAGCGGGCGGGTTTCATCCGGCAGACCGATCCATTTTTTGATCGACCATTTGGGCACCGCCGGGAAAGGTTGATCCTGATCGACGCGGGCATACATTGGGCAGACAATGTCTGTCGCTGCGGTATTGGCACCGCCGCCTTCGTATTGCACCGGACGCGTCGGATCGGTGGTTTTCAGCCAGCGGTAGAGCGCATCATGGCTGGCGCCATGGCCGGATTCATTGCCCAGCGACCAGATAATGACTGATGGATGGTTGCGATCGCGTAGCACCATACGCGTTACACGCTCACTCATGGCGGGCAACCACTGCGGATCATCCGACAGCCGGCTCATTGGCACCATGCCATGCGTTTCAATATTCGCCTCATCCACGACGTACAAACCGTACTCATCACACAGGCGATACCACAGCGGATGGTTAGGGTAATGAGAACAGCGCACGGCATTAAAGTTGTGCTGTTTCATCAGTTCGATATCACGCCGCATGGTCGCTTCATCAATAGCCTGCCCCGTTTCCGGGTGGTGCTCATGACGGTTAACACCGCGTATCAGCAACGGTTTGCCGTTAAGTTTGAGTAAACCCTGATCGATTTCCACCTTGCGAAAGCCCACATCACAGGCTTCAGTTTCCAGTAACGCGCCGTGCTCGTCGAACAGGCTTAACGTCAGACGATAGCGGTGCGGCGTTTCCGCACTCCACAGCCGCGGTGAGGCGATCGGTAGCGCCACGCTCAGGCGTTCGTCCCACCCGCCGCGTTCATCTACAATCGCACTGCCCGGGATCTGTTCGGTGTAAGCCACTTTTTCCGCGCCCTGCCACAGAGTAAATGCCACACGGCAACCGCTAAATGCCCCTGCCAGTTGCGCATGTACCTTCAGCCAGGCATGGTTCATCTCTGCGTTCAGTTCAGTTGTGTAATGAAAATCCGCAATCTGCGTGGCGGGCTTATGCTGGAGCGAAACATCACGGAAAATGCCGCTCATCCGCCACATATCCTGATCTTCAAGATAACTGCCGTCACACCAGCGCAGCACCATCACCGCCAGGCGGTTTTCACCGGCGCGCAACGCACCGCTAAGATCGAACTCGGCCGGTAAACGGCTATCCTGCGAATACCCGGCCCACTGACCGTTACACCACAGGTAAAGTGCTGAGTTCACGCCATCGAACACAATTCGCGTTTGCCCCTGCGCCAACGCTTGTTCGCTGACTTCAAATGTGAGCGAGTAACAACCGGTAGGGTTTTCTGCCGGAACAAAAGGCGGATTGACCGGGATGGGGTAGGTCACATTGGTATAAATCGGTGTATCAAAGCCCTGCATTTGCCAATTCGAAGGCACGGGCATGTCTACCGCATCTGCACAATCTTCGGTTATCCAGCTGGCCGGTACCGCTTCCGGCGCTGCAAAAAAGCTGAAACGCCATAAGCCGTTCAGTAGCCGCCGGGCGGGTGATGCTACATTATCACGCGCGCTTTGCTCGTCACGCCAGCTTTGTAACGGTGCATGAGCAGGCAGACGATGCCAGTTTGTGATAACCGGATTTTCCCAGTCGCGGCGGGATAGCAATGAACCGAATGCGGATGCAGACATAAAATCCTCTATTTTTTGCGAAGCGCTCACAATTTAAGTCACAATGCCGCAATATCTATCACAGGTAAAGCGGCTGCGGCGCTGAAAGCGAAAGGGATCACAAAAGCCTTAGCGGCGATCCAGCAAAGCCGCTAACTGCGCCAGTTCATATAAACGCCGGGCAAGCAGTTCACCACTGACCTCTTGCGTTTGCGCCGGGCCACTTGAAAGGCGTTCAACCAGCATCACCGGTAAAAGGATCTGACTGAGCATATCCGTTGGTTCAGGCGCTTTCAGTAACCAGTCCACACTTTGCTCTCCCGCCTGTTTGAAGGCCTGCCGCACGGTGGTCAGCGGCGGCGAAAACCAGGCGCTGTCCGCCGTATCATCATAGCCCACAACCGAGATCTGCCCCGGCACCGTCATCCCTTTTTCCGCACAGGCACGTAATACGCCCAGCGCCATCTGATCGTTAGCCACCAAAATTGCCTGCGGCAGGCTGCCGCCGCTGAGTAAGGTATGCGCTTTCTCATAACCAGATGCCGCACTCCAGTCGCCATGCGCCTCGGCGCAAGGCGCGATGCCGGCTTGCCTGAGCGCGGCCAGCCAGCCGCTGAAGCGCGCCCGGGCAGAGACAGAGCTTTCTGGTCCGCCCAATAGCGCGATACGCTGGTGACCAAGGGAGAGCAGATGTTCAACTCCCAGGCGCGCCCCCTGGCCGGCGTCAAAAACCAGGCTATTGACCGCCGCAGTTTCACTGACATCCAGAAACAGCACCGGCGTCGGCTTTGCCTGCGCTGCCAGTTGCTCCGCCAGTGCGTTATCCAGCGGGAGATTAATCAGTACCCCGTCAACCCGCTGGGCCAGCAGTTCCTGCAATGCGGCTAAACAGCTGGCGGCATCATGTTGGGTCAGCATAGAGATAATGACGCTGGCAGAGGCCTGCCCGGCGCGTGATTTAACCGCAGAGGCAATTTGCGAAGGCGCATGCAGCGCCAGATCGGTGGTCAGCAGCCCCAGCGTTTTACTGCGCTTTCCGGCTAACTGCTGCGCCCCACGGTTCGGTACGTAATGCAGTTCGGCCATCGCCGCCAGCACCTTTTGCCGGGTACGCGCCGAAACGTGCTCTGCATCGTTGATCACGCGAGAAACGGTCTGGTATGAGACGCCGGCCAACGTAGCGACGTCATAAAGGGTAATGGTTTTCATGGCGCATCCTGGCTGCAATGATTTGCGCCAGTATACCTGTTTTGCCCGGCTACGCCTGTGAGAGGCGTCAGTGGAGATAGCCATAAGCGCGAATATATTTATATTTGCCGACAGCAAAAGAAATAGCGGCGAGCCAAAGATGGCTCGCCGTAAACATCGTCCGTAATGTGTTTTGAGATGGTTTTTAATGTAATTGTCGAACCATCGTCACATTTTTCAATGCAAGTTCAATGACGGTTTCATGACAAATAAATTACTGCTGACGCGGAATAGGGAAACCCTTAATGGAAATAATAAAGCTGCTTCCCTCTTTTTTAATTTTTGCACCTGCGTCACACCAGTCAGAGGCGATGCGGAAAAACTCATCGCTTCCAATATTCCAGTCCAGTCGAACTTGTTTTACGTAGCCAGAGCGCAACATGTCGCAGGCTTCACCATAGTTACTGGCCGTTTCGAGCAGTTGTTGAGTCATTTTTTCTTCTTCAGAAGTTTACGTAATGCTTTAATTTCCTTGGGATTTAACGGAGCAGTACTCTCTTCTTCAGTATGTTGATTATCAACATCTTCTTCCGATACTCCCGCCTCTTCTACTGCCTGGAACGCCAGCAGCAGCAGTTTCTCTGTCGCCGTGCTTAAATTTTCACTATTCACTTCGGCATAATGACGAAGTTTTTCTTTTAGCGCTTCATCAATTTTTACGTTTAATACCGCACTGGTCATGGTTATCCCTTCTCGTGTGAATAAGCATGCTAATTAATACACGAACTTATGAAAGTGATCCAGAAATATATTTCAAATTTATAACAACTTAAAAACACCCACAATAAAATTGCCATATTTTTATGACATTTAAATGAAGGTAATATTTCAATTACATGACAGTATAATCTTAAACAAATAAATATAGTGTGCAGCAGCAGGCTTATCCGGCCAGCCAGTTAAGGCTGACTGGTTTCAGCGGTTAATTTTTTGCCACTCGTCACGGGTGATTTCCCACAGTTCTGTTTCTAACTCCCCAGCAACATAGTCCCCTTTCTGAATGCGGATCATCCGCATGCCGCTGCGCTCGGAGATCTTCTTCGAACGGGTGTTCGCCACGGCTTTGGGTGCCCGTAACACCTCCCGATCGAGAACGTTGAACCAATACTCGTTTACGGCACGACAGGCCTCACTCATATACCCCTGCCCCTGCCATTCCGGTACCAGCCAGAAACCCCGATTGTTGTCGGGGTGATCCATCAGACAGATGACTCCCAGTAACACATCAGGCTCCGCTTTTCGCCGCAGCGTCCAGTACCAGCCTTTCCCCTCTTTACTGGCTGCCAGCGCCACATTATCGACATAGTGCTGTGCCGCGCCTTCGGGATAAGGCCAGGGAACGCTGGCGATCAGGTAGCGCACAATCTCCCAGCGCGGGAAGATGCGCTGAATTTGCGCCGCATCTTCCGACACCAGGGGCTTAAGAAGAAGCCGTTCGGTTTCCAGCGGAGGTGTTGCCATACGTGTCGCTCCTTTATACAGGTATGCCTGTCAGTAGGTGTTACATACGGTCTGCCAGCCAATTTTATTACAGTAAGTGGTTTTTGGTGCGGCGTTCTGAATAGCCTGTAAAGATTGATTCAGTTGCTGCTGTTGCTGTAGCGCCAGCTGTTGTTGCTGATACGCCTGCTGCTGTTGCTGGCTGTGTTGAATGACGGAGACAGAAAAAGCGTCACACTGACTTTTTGTCGGCGGTGCTACGGCAGCGCGTGAGGTCATGTTCGCGAATGCGGACTGGTAGGCTTGTGGATCGTAGGCCCAGCTATTCAGAGCCTGAGCGGCAAAATTCTTCGCAGCGGCGGCAACCTGGAAATCCATATACCCCAGTTCAGCACATTTATTCGCGGCGACTTCTTGCGCAGCGATAAGTTGATAGTTCTGAACTGGAATGGTGCGTTTTTGTGCGGCGCAACCCACAAACAGGGTTGCTGCCATCACGATCAGAAAGGGATGTTTCACGTGGCGTGCCTTTTCGGGTAACCAGGAAAATTCTTAAGTCGTACCAGAATCCTTTATCTTTTCAGTAAAGTAAACCGCCCGCTTCACTACGAAATTTAGGGTCTGGACGCTAAGGAATGCACCGTGTTAAACGCACCTTCTAACGAACTGCTTCAGCTTGCGGCTCCGGCGTTGACTGCGGCTTTTGCTGAAACCATGGCAGGCAGATCTGGATCAGCGGGCCAATGGTCAGGGCGTACAACACCGTTCCCACCCCAACGGTACCGCCGAGTAACCAGCCAACCGACAGCACCGAAATCTCAATCGTGGTGCGAATACTCCGCACCGACCAGCCCGTGCGGGCATGAATGCCGGTCATCAGACCGTCACGCGGCCCGGCACCAAACCCGGCGCCAATATACATGCCGGTGGCAATGGCATTCACCACAATGGCTGCGGCCAGCAGCACGCTACGCGCTACCAGCGTATCGGGCTGCGGGAGCAACGACAACGCCGCATCGGCAGCGAGGCCAAGCACAATCACGTTACTGATCGTACCCAATCCGGGACGCTGACGAATCGGGATCCACAACAGCAGCACCAGCACGCCAGTGACGATCATTACCGTCCCGATATCCAGAGACAGCAGCTTCGCGACGCCCAAATGGAACACATTCCACGGATCGGCACCCAGATCCGCACGCACAAACATGGCAGTGGAAACACCGTAAAGGACTAAACCCATATAGAGTTGCAGTAATCGACGTAACATTCTCGTTCTCCGGCTGTTCAGGCTTTCATCTTTACCGGAAATGGCATTATGATTAATGTCCAGTTTTTAGAAAGTGGACTGCATATGTCATCCCGCCGATTTGGTAGCCAGTCACTACAGCGTCTGTTGGGGCACTGGCAACAACCCACTTCACGCACGCCGCTTTGGCGTCAGCTTGCAGATGCCCTGCGTTTGTTGATCCTTGATGGCCGACTGGCCGTGGACAGCCGTTTGCCAGGGGAACGGGAACTGGCTACCACACTTGCCGTGAGCCGTACGACCATCGCCAGCGCGCTGGCGCACCTGCGCGATGAGGGGTTTCTGGAAAGCCGACACGGCAGCGGCTCGCGTGTGATCCTGCCGCAGAGCGGCAGCGTCCCAACGCTCAGTACCGCGGGTAACGCACTGGACCTTTCTACTGCCGCACTCAGCGCCGGGCCGCATATTCACCAGGCGTATACCCATGCCCTCAATGCGATGGCCCCATGGCTTTCGCAAACCGGCTATGGTCAGCTCGGTGTGTTGCCGCTGCGTGAGGCCATTGCCGCACGGTATTGCGAGCGCGGTTTGCCGACGCACGCAGATGAGGTGATGATCGTCAATGGCGCGGTCAGCGGCCTGGCGCTGGTACTGCGCCTGCTCACCGGGCCTGGCGATCGCGTGGTGGTCGAAAACCCGACCTATCCGTTGGCGATCGCCGCGATCCAGGGCGCGTCGTGTAGGCCGGTGGGGGTATCGCTCCCGCAAAATGGCTGGGACAGTGACGGCTTTGCCGCTACGCTGGCGCAAACCGCACCGCGGCTGGCCTATCTGATGCCGGATTTCCACAACCCGACCGGACGCTGCATGGATAGCGCGACGCGGGAAACCATCGCCGCTATTGCCGCCCGGACGCGTACCACGCTGGTGGTGGATGAAACCATGGTTGATCTTTGGTACGACGCCCCGCCACCCCCGCCGCTGGCCGCATTTGACGCGCAAGGCTCGGTGATCACACTGGGGTCGACAGGCAAAAGTTTTTGGGGAGGGTTGCGTTTGGGCTGGATCCGCGCCTCATCGCGCACTATCGCCGCACTCGTGCAGACTCGCGACACACTCGATCTGGGATCGCCGCTGCTGGAACAGCTGGCGACGCAGTGGCTGATGGAAAACGCGCAGACGTTTTTGCCGGATCACCGACGGGTACTGAAAACGCGTCGCGATCGCTGCGCCTTATTACTACGCGAGCACTTTCCGCAGTGGCAGTTTCAGATGCCTGAAGGCGGACTTTCCTTCTGGGTAGAATTGCCTGACAGGCTGGCCACACCGTTTGCTGCGCGGGCAGAAAGCACAGGCATTCACCTTGGGCCCGGCACGCGTTTTGGCCTGTCGGGCGCATTTGAACGCTATTTGCGAATGCCTTTTGCACTGGAGCCAACAACGCTTGAGCACGCATTGCTGCGGCTCAAGCCGCTGTGGATGGCGCTTAACCAGCATCACCCGCAGGTCAAACGGAGCGTGGTGTGACGATCATGGCGCAGGCGGTGTTAGGGGTTTAATCGCACTGTTTTCTACCCAGCCGATGGTGCTTTTACCGCTTTCGCTCACATACTCAATCTGCGTCCAGCCTGACTGGCTTTTCAGCACACCGACCACATCGCCCTGGACAATCCACGCTTTACGCCGCGTGGCGACATCCGGTGAGCTGCTTAAATAGACGCGCTCACCGGAGACTTCCATCATCGACGACCAGTGAGTCTGCCGCGTACTCTGCAGCTCCAGCCCCTCATCTATCAGCGGCACCATCACATTCATGCAGCCATCGTGAGTTTGCCCCTGCGGGATACGTAATATTACGCCTTTGTCCGTTGCGGTAAGGTGCCCCGGCAGCACGTCTGACGACCAACTGCGTATCTCCGCTTCCTGCGACGTGCCTGATTTCCCTGCCAGTGCAAATGCACAGGTACGCGTGACGCCCTGGCCCATGGTTTCAGAATAGTAACCGGTGATATCTCCGGCGGGAGAAACAGCAAGCTGCAGCTCTTCATAGACCCCCGAATGCAAGGTGGCGGCATACGATGCGGTGGACATTGATAATGTTAATACCATCAGAAATTTACGCATTTCCCTTCCTGTTTATCCTGTGCTTTTTTGGTGAACAACGGCGGGCGAAAACGCCACGGCTAACCCTACCCGTTTTTTTTGCGCAGACAAAGCGCAACGCTGTTACAGCCTGGCGCAGCAGCATAAAAAGGCTAAGGTTGAAGCATCTGATGTTCACTAACCAGGAGAAACCATGTCAGAAAGGCTAAAGGCACAATGCCATTGCGGCGCAGTGGTATTTACCGTGCAACTGAGTGATGGGTTTAACACCGTGCGCCGCTGCAATTGTTCATTTTGCCGCATGCGTGGCGCGGTAGCGGTTTCTGCTCCGCTATCCGGAATACACATCATAAAGGGGCAGGAAAAATTAACCGAATATCGCTTTAATACGCAGCAGGCCGTGCACTATTTTTGCTCTGTCTGCGGTATTTACACCTTTCACCAGAGGCGGTCGAACCCGGATCAGTATGGTGTGAATGTCGCGTGTATTGAAGGCGTATCACCGTTTGATTTTTCTGAAGTGCCGGTCTCTGACGGGGTCAGCCACCCTTCAGACGGCGGTTGTCAGGGTACGGTGGGATATTTGCGCTATTCAGCTACGTGAAGCACAAATGGGTGGGGGCCCTGCCAGCTACATCCCGGCACACACGTCTTCTGCCCTGGCTGCTTCCTTCCGGACCTGACCTGGTGAACAGAGTAGCGTTGCGGGAGAACCAACAGAGCCCCCATTGAGAGCGTTGTTAACCAACGCGCTGGCGCATTATCCCTATCCGGGGTGGCAAATGCAAGCCGCGCCCGGACGGATGCTGGTTTCTTGCACAATCCGCACTTCACAGCCTGCGTAACGCTGTTTATGCTGCACCTTCTTCCCTTCAGGAACCGATGATGGATAACGAAGATTCCTTTCCTCAACGCGTCTGGCAAATTGTTGCTGCCATACCGGAAGGCTACGTCACGACTTATGGCGACGTGGCGCGTCTGGCGGGTTCGCCGCGAGCAGCGAGACAAGTTGGCGGCGTACTTAAACGCTTACCCGAAGGCAGCACGCTGCCGTGGCACCGTGTGGTGAACCGCCATGGTTGCATTTCACTAACGGGACCGGATCTGCAGCGTCAACGCCAGGCATTACTGACCGAGGGTGTCATCGTGTCGGGAAGTGGGCAAATCGATATGCAGCGCTATCGCTGGCAGTTTTGACGGCTCCTCTCCACAGGAGAGGAGCACGGGGGATTAATACTGAGTCGGTGCCGGCGTGGCTTCAGACGGGTTTACCTGCGTTGGTGACGTCGAGGGTACCGTGGTCGCCGCACCGCCGCTCTGCTGCAGAGGCACTGCGGTTTGCTGTACGGGCACCAGCGTCAGGTCAACTTTGGTACCGCCCTGGTTGATCACCGGTTTCACGGTATCGGTAATAAACACGATTTTATCGTCAACCGTGATGGCCGCACTCAGCAAAATACGGGCATTCGGCTGGACGTCCGCCGGGTTAAACGGCAGCACGAAGCTGAAAGGTGCCTGTTTGCCTTCTGTGCGCACCGCTTTCTGTGCAATCACTTTGGACGGGGCATCGGCCTGCGACGCATCGGAAACGGTGACAGTAAGTACGGCGTCCGGCGGCAGCGCCACTTTCTGGCGGATCCAAACCGAACCAGAAACATTAGGCTGAGTAATGGCCGGTTTATTGGTCGCCGCTGGCGCGTTCGGATTCGGTGCAGGTGTAGGAATATCCCCGCCGCGTTGGGCGCAGGCAGACAGTGCAACAGCCACTGCTAAACCACTTAACATGTGCACGAGTTTCATTGAGTTCTCCTTATCTTCAATGCACCGGCAGGATCACCCCTGCCAGCATGTGTGTGGTTAAACCATCGTAACGAGAACAAGTGTGGCACATATCCGCGATTTCTTCCTGTAAACCCCCTTCTATTCAGATTATTGCACCCATCGGACCACTTTCATTTCCAGGTTATAATCAACCTGTCATTCGCTTTGTCGGCTGTTATTTATGTTGAGGAAATCTATGAGTCAAGCGCTTACTAATCTGCTGGCATTATTAAATCTGGAAAAGATTGAAGAAGGTCTGTTCCGTGGGCAGAGCGAAGATTTAGGCCTGCGCCAGGTGTTTGGCGGCCAGGTTGTGGGGCAAGCACTGTATGCAGCAAAAGAGACGGTCCCGGTCGATCGTCTGGTTCACTCTTTTCACAGTTACTTTCTGCGTCCGGGCGACAGTCAGAAACCAATTGTTTACGATGTGGAAGTCCTGCGGGATGGCAACAGCTTTAGCGCCCGTCGCGTTGCTGCTGTGCAAAACGGTAAGCCTATTTTCTATATGACGGCCTCTTTCCAGGCACCCGAGCCGGGGTATGAACATCAAAAAACCATGCCACCTGCCCCGTCACCCGATTCACTGAAGTCGGAAACCGAAATCGCCCGCGATCTCTCACATTTGCTGCCGCCTGTGGTCAAAGAGAAGTTCATCAGCGACAAACCGCTGGAGATCCGCCCGGTAGAGTTTCATAACCCGTTAAAAGGCCATGTGGCTGAACCGACGCGCCAGGTGTGGATCCGCGCCAATGGCCTGGTACCGGAAGATTTTCGCGTGCACCAGTACCTGCTGGGCTACGCGTCTGACTTCAACTTTCTGCCGGTTGCTTTACAGCCGCACGGCGTGGGTTTTCTGGAGCGCGGTATGCAAGTGGCGACTATCGACCACTCGATGTGGTTCCATCGTCCGTTCAATATCAACGAATGGCTGCTCTACAGCGTGGAAAGCACCTCGGCATCCAGCGCGCGCGGCTTTGTGCGCGGTGAGTTCTACACCCAGGACGGTGTGCTGGTCGCCTCGACTGTGCAGGAAGGGGTAATGCGTAACCGTAACTGACACCACTGTGGGCAATCATGTCACCCTTGCTGGCAGGGGTGTGGCAGAGAAAGAAAAGCCTCCCGAAGGGAGGCTTTTTTATGCTCAGGAGATAACGCAATGCATTCAGGCGTTGTAGGCGTTTTCGCCGTGGCTGTTCACATCCAGCCCTTCACGTTCTTGCTCTTCCGGTACGCGCAGGCCCACGGTCATATCAGCCAGTTTGTAACCGATAAAGGCCACCACACCCGACCACACGATAGTGATCGCGATACTTTCCAGTTGCACCAACAACTGGTGGCCCATGGTTACGCCAGCGGCGAAGCCTACACCACCAAGAGAGGTTGAGGCGAAGATCCCGGTCAGAATACAGCCCACGATGCCACAGACGCCGTGCACACCGAAGACGTCGCACGGGTCATCAACACGCAGGATACGCTTCAGAGCAGTGACACCCCACAAGCCCGCCAGACCAGCGATCAGACCAATAATCAGCGCGCCGCCAACACCGACATAACCGCAAGCCGGAGTAATGCCAACCAGACCGGCAATCGCACCAGAACAGGCACCGAGCAGCGAAGGTTTACCACGCATAGCCCACTCGCCAAACACCCAGGAGAGGATCGCCGCCGCGGTCGCCACGACGGTATTCACAAAGGCCAGCGCTGCGATTTCGTTAGCAGAGCTTGCGGAACCGGCGTTAAAACCGAACCAGCCGACATAGAGGATTGCCGTGCCGGTGAAGACCATCGGCAGGTTGTGCGGTTTGAAGGCTTCTTTGCCAAAACCGACACGTTTACCAATCAGGTAGGCACCGACCAGCCCGGCGATCGCGGCGTTAATGTGGACAACCGTACCGCCCGCGAAATCGAGTGCGCCATGGGTTGCCAGCAAACCACCGCCCCAGACCATATGCGCAATCGGTACATAAGAGAGCGTCAGCCATACCACCACGAAAATAAGCACCGCAGAGAAACGAATACGTTCCGCCAGCGCGCCCACGATCAGGCCGACCGTAATGCAGGCAAAAGAGCCCTGGAAGGCAACATGAATGTACTGATAGATGCTACCCATCACGGCGGTCAGTTCGATATTTTTCAACATCGCCCAGTTAAAGCTGCCGAAGAAGCTGTTGCCTTCGCCGAAAGCCAGCGAATAGCCATACACCACCCACAGAATGCACACCAGCGCGAACGTTACCGCAACCTGCGTCAGCATAGAGAGGACGTTTTTACCGCGGATCAGGCCGCCGTAAAACAGCGCAATGCCAGGGATTGTCATAAACAGCACCAGTGCGGTGCAGATCATCATAAAGCCGTTATCCGCTTTGTCTGCAACGGCCGGGGCCGCCAGAGCCAGACCTGGCAGCAAGGCCAGTGAAGCGAGCGTTGTTTTTAGTGTTGTGTTCTTCATTTTTCCATCCCTATCACTGTGTGCCAGGTATTACAGGGCCGCTTCGTCGGCTTCGCCGGTACGAATACGAATGACGCGTTGCAGCTCGGCAACGAAAATTTTGCCGTCGCCAATTTTTCCGGTGTAGGCCGCTTTACTGATGACATCGATAACCTCATCGAGCTGATCATCAGCAATTGCCACATCAATTTTCACTTTCGGCAGGAAATTGACGCTATATTCCGCACCGCGGTACAACTCGGCATGACCTTTCTGACGGCCAAAACCTTTCACTTCCGTCACGGTCAGCCCCTGAATACCAATTGAAGACAGTGCTTCACGAACGTCTTCGAGTTTGAATGGTTTAATCACCACGGTAACCAGCTTCATACATCCCCCTCCAGTCGAATTCGATAATGGCCGCAGCTAATACGCAATAGACTTTGCAAGCGGTGTGCCAAAAATGAAAACAGAGAGGATTTCAGCTTGTTAGCGCGTGTAGCCAGAGAAAAGGCGATAAGGGGGAATGAGAGGTTGCCGCTCGGAATGTTCCTGGTCAGAAAAAATGCACCATGACAGTGCATGGTGCGTTATTTTTTTGCACCAACAGCGATGACTGTCACAGGTGCGCTTACTTTTGGTGCATCAGGCGGTAAGAGACTCTTCCCTGGCGCTGGCCGCCAGCTCTTCGCCCGCCAGTTGTAATTGATACATTTGCCAGTAGCGCCCTTTCGCTTCAAGCAGTTGCTGATGCGTACCCCGTTCTACCGCCTGCCCGCGGTGCAGCACCAAAATGGTTTCGGCCTCGACAATAGTCGACAACCGGTGCGCAATGACCACCAGGGTAGTCTTTTCACGCACTGCCGCCAGTGCATGCTGGATCGCCTGCTCGGTACCCGAGTCGATATTCGCCGTGGCTTCATCGAGGATCAGGATCTGTGGCGTTTCCACCAGCACCCGCGCCAGCGCCAGTAACTGCTTCTGCCCCACAGACAGGTTATTGCCCTGCTCACCCAGCCGGGTATGAATACCTTCGCTCATTCCGCGCGCCAGTTCCGCCAGTTGCACCACTTCCAGCGCATGCCAAACCTGCGCTTCGCTGATATCACGGCCCAGCGTCACATTGGCAAAAAAGCTGTCTGCCAGTACCACCGGATCCTGCTGCACCATCGCAACGCCTTTACGCAACGTGCTGTGGCTCAGCGCGGCCAGCGGGCGCCCGTCGAGGCGGATCTCCCCTTGCGTTAAGGGATAGTAGCCCATCAGCAGGCTGGCCAGCGTGCTCTTACCGCTACCGGTGTGCCCGACCAGCGCAACAAAGCTACGCGGCTCTACATGCAACGAAATGTCCTGCAATACCAGTTGATCTTCACGGTAGGCAAACGAGACATTGTCGATGTCAATAGCGCCGCTGCGCAAGGGCGTCTCGTCTTCGCCGTAAGACTGGCGCGGACGATCCATCAGCTCGAACACGCGTTCACCGGCAACCACTGCCTGCTGCAACATCGACTGCTGGGTAGTCAGTTCGATCAAGGGCTCATTCAGACGGCCAAGGTAACTGATAAAGGCATAGAGCACTCCGACTTCCACCGTACCAACGGTAGAAAAACCAAACAGCATGAGCAAGCCACACAGCACCAGCGCAGAGAAAAGGCTCAGCAGCGGGCGCAGTAAAAAACCATCCAGCCGCAGGGTTTGCATCCGCGCCATATAGTGCGAACGGCTGGCCTCGCCGAGTTGCTCGCCAAAGCGGGCCTGTTGGCGGAACTGCTGGATCACGCTCATGCCGTTAATGATTTCGTTAAAGCCATCATTGATATCGGCAAGGTAAGCGCGCATTCTCCGCACAATCGGCGTGCTGTAACGCTGGTAAATCAGCATAACAATCAGCACCGCCGGGAAGATCGCCATCGCCACCAGCGCCATGCGCCAGTCGAGGCTGAACATCGCCACCAGCATCGCGCCAATCAGCGCCGCGCTGCGCAACACCGTTGCCACCACCGTCACGTAGAGATCGCGGATCACTTCCGTATCGTTCGTCACGCGGGAGATAATTTGCCCGACCGGCTGAACATCGAACTCGCTTAAGGGCTGACGCAGCGCGGCATCCATCACGTCAGTCCGCAATTGTTGCACCACACCCACTGCAGCCTGGTTGAACAACAGCGACTGGGAATAGTGCAGCAGCGCCGCCAGAAATTGCAGACCGACGTAAACAGCCGCCAGCCCGGCAACCAGCGCAAGCGGCAGGTTATTTTTTGCCACCATATTGTCGATAAAGTAGCTTATCAGCGCCGGCCCGGAGACCTCCGCGGCTGCCGCGACCCACAACATCACCACGGCTTTCGCCAGCGGTTTACGCCACGGCGAACCGTACTTAAGCAGACGTTTGAGGGTGGGCCACTGCTTACCAAAATTACGCATCGACGGCCTCCTCCGGTACATCATTTAACGCAGCTTCCAGCTGCTGGTAGCGATACATATCGCGATACCAGCCGGGCTGGCGCGCCAGTTGCTCATGCTGGCCGCGCTGGGCAATATGCCCATGCTGCATGACAAGGATTTCGCTGGCTTCTGTCAGCGCCGACAAACGGTGTGCGCTGATGATCACCGTGCGTCCTTCCCCCCACTGGCGAAGGTTATGCAGAATTTGGTGTTCGGTGCGTCCGTCAACCGCAGAGAGCGCATCATCAAGGATTAAAATCTCGGCATTCAGCAACAGGGCGCGGGCAATGGAAATACGCTGTTTCTGCCCGCCGGAGAGCATCACACCGCGTTCGCCGACTTCGGTCGCATAGCCTTGCGGCAGGCGCAGAATATCTTCATGCACGCTGGCCAGCCGCGCCACATGTTCGATCTCTTCCTGCGTGGCACCGGGTTTGCCCAGCGCGATGTTGGCGGCGACAGAGTCAGAAAACAGAAACGGCGTCTGGTTTACTACCGCCAGGCGGCTGCGCCATGCATCCAGTTTCAGCTGCGGCAGCGGCGTCTCGTGAAAACGGATCTCGCCCGCAGTGACATCAAAATGACGTTGGATCAAAGACAGCAGCGTACTTTTCCCTGCGCCAGTTGGCCCACAAATCCCCAGCATCTGACCTGGTGCGAGCACCGTACTGACGTTGTTCAGCGTCGCATTTTCACTTTGCGGGTAGCGGAACTCGCGGATGGCAATCGTCAGGTTGCCGCGCCCTTCCGGCACGGGTTCGCTGCCGTCCGTCACTACCGGCAGCTCCGCCAGCATGTCACGGATCCGGCTGTAAGCTGCGCTACCGCGTTCAACGATGTTGAACATCCAGGCTAGCGCCAGCATCGGCCAGATCATCAGGCCGAGGTACATGGCAAAACTGGTCAGTTGCCCGAGGGTCAAACTCCCGTGCACCACCATCCAGCTCCCACCGCCAATCGCCAGCATATTGGCCATGCCAATGGCAATATAAATAGTCGGATCGAAGCGCGCATCGACCCGTGCCACACGCATGTTTTTTGCCCCGGTATCCGCCGCCTCGCTGGCAAACAGCGCTGACTGACGATCCTCCAGACCAAAAGCTTTGATCATACGAATGCTGGTCATGCTCTCCTGCGTGCGATCGTTTAGGGCGGAAAACGCCGCCTGCGCGAGCTTAAAGCGCTGGTGCAGCTGATCGCCGTAGCGTTTGATTACCACCGCCATAATCGGCATTGGCAGCAACGACAGCAGCGTCAATTGCCAGCTGATTTGCGTCGACATCACCACCAGCACTACACAGCCCATCACCAGCGAATCCACCAGCGTCAGCACCCCTTCGCCCGCCGCGAACACCACCCGGTCAACGTCATTGGTGGCGCGTGCCATTAAATCACCAGTACGGTGGCGTAGATAGAACTCAGGGTGCTGACGGCTGAGCTGGCGGTAGAAATCCTCTCGCAGCTCAACGGCCAGTTGATAGGAGGCACCGAACAGCCAGACGCGCCAGACATAGCGCAACAGGTAGGTGATCACCGCAACAGCGACCAGTAAGCCTACCCACATCCACACCTGTTGTGTGGTGTAATGATTTTTAGTGACGCCATCGACAACAATCCCCACGACTTTCGGTGGGATAAGTTGCAAGATAGCAATGATGATAAGTAAGGCTACTGCGCCGAGATAGCGTCGCCATTCCCGGCGAAAATACCAGCCTAACTGAGCAAATAATCGCACGCGGTTACATCCTGAACGTGATTTTCCGGCTGTCGGTTTACAGCCTGGAGGGTTATTCAATGGGCAAAGCCGTGGTGTATTTTATCTGTTCCATGGCGAAGCTAGAAGTGACATCTGACAGCCCCGGGACGCTATTCACCAGCTTCTTGTAGAAGTCGTCATAGCGTTTCATATCCGCGACCTGTACCCGCAACAGGTAATCATACTCCCCTGCCATACGCCAGAAGCCCAGCACCTCCGGCATTTGCGTTACTTCACTGACAAAGCGGCAATACCAGTCGCTGCTGTGATGCTGGGTTTTGATCAGCACAAACGCCGTCAGATTTAAACCCAGTTTTTCCGCATCCAGCACCGCCACCCGACCGAGCACAATCCCGTCGTCTTCCAGACGCTTAAGACGCTTCCAGCAGGGTGTGGTGGTCAGATTAACGGCATCTGCCAGCGCCTGCAAAGAGAGTGAGCAATCTTGTTGCAACAGGGAAAGCAGCTTACGGTCAATTTTATCTAACATCCCTCACTCCTGGAGAAAATATTTCTCTTTTTAGTCTATATCAAAGGCTAAATGGCAACCCTTTTTTCTTTCGCTTTCGCTAGACTGGGCACAAAATGACAAACGGAAAAGCACCATGAACAGCAGTTGGGTTAAATACGCCATTAATGAGATTAACGCCGATGCGCAACGCTCAGCGGATACACATCTGATCCGCCTGACGCTGCCAGCATTACCGGGAATTAACCTTTATCTGAAAGATGAAAGTACCCATCCGACCGGCAGCCTGAAGCACCGCCTGGCGCGTTCGCTGTTCCTGTATGGCTTGTGTAATGGCTGGATCAAAGAAGGCACAACGATTATAGAAGCTTCTTCCGGATCTACCGCCGTTTCAGAAGCATGGTTTGCCCGTCTGCTGGGTTTGCCCTTTATTGCGGTTATGCCGTACTGCACGGCGAAGCGCAAAGTTGAACAAATTGAGTTTTACGGTGGTCGCTGCCACTTTGTTGACAGCGCGTGTGAAATCTACGCCGAATCTGAGCGCCTGGCGAAAGAGCTGAATGGCCATTATATGGATCAATTTACCTTCGCAGAACGCGCTACCGACTGGCGCGGCAATAACAACATTGCCGACAGCATCTTCCGGCAGATGAAAAACGAACCGCACCCGGTGCCGGATCACATTGTGATGAGCGCCGGTACCGGCGGCACCTCCGCCACAATTGGCCGCTATATTCGCAGCCAGGGCTATAGTACGCAGTTGATGGTCGTTGATCCGGAAAACTCCGTGTTTCTCGACTACTGGCAGCAACGTGACGCCAGCCTGCGTAGCCCGGTGGGTAGCAAAATCGAAGGGATCGGCCGCCCGCGTGTCGAACCTTCTTTTATTGCCGATGTGGTAGATGAAATGCTTCGCGTACCGGATGCAGTCAGCGTTGCGACCGCACAATGGCTGGAGACGCAGTTGGGACGAAAAGTGGGGGCATCTACCGGTACCAATATGTGGGGTGCGCTGCAGCTTGCCGCACGCATGCGTGATGAAGGGCGCAGCGGCTCGATTGTGACCTTACTGTGCGACAGCGGCGAGCGTTACCTTGATACTTACTATAACCCGCAGTGGGTTGCGGCCAACTTCGGCGATATTACGCCGTGGCAGGCGGAAATTGCTGCGCTGGCCCGCCCGCAAGGGTAAGGCGCCAAAAGAAAAAAGCCGGGCTGAAACAGCCCGGCTTGCTGGAAATATCGTCGTCATTCGGGGGAATAAGGAAGATTAGGTGTGTCCAGCCAGTGAGTTAAAAAGTGCGACACCGCCTGATCGCGGCAGTGCCCGATAACCGGTAAAGAGGGTAATGCCTCCAAAAGTTGCGGCATCGCGTTGCCCATAATCATGCCGTAGCCCACGCTTTCCAGCATCTCTCTGTCATTCATTGCATCACCAAACGCCATGCAATCCTGCAACGTAAGGCCCAGCGATGCACTGAGTACGGCCAATGCCGATCCTTTATTGCAGCCCACCGGCAGCACTTCCAGGCAGTCAGTCGCTGAGAAACACAAGTGTGCGCGGTTTCCCAGGGCTTCATTAAGCTGAATACGCAACCGGCAGAGATCCTCATGCTCGCCAACAAAACCGATCTTGGTGACATCATGCGCCGAGAGGCGTTTAAGATCCGCCAGATGATAGGTAAAACCGCTTTGCAGATGCGCTTCCAGCAGATCGGGCAGCGCTTTGTCCGTCAGCCAGCCGGCATCATTAAACACATGTATCGTCGCCTGCGTCTCCCATTTGCTGTGCAGCACAAGATCGGCGACTGCCGGTTCGAGATCCTGGCGATAAAGCACCTCACCTTCACGGGAGTGGATACGGGTACCGTTACCGGTGATAAGGAAGACATCCAGTTCAAAATGCCGGGTAAGCTGACGCATCTCCAGTGCATGCCGCCCGGTGGCAAAGGCGAGCGTAATATCGCGTTCGCGCAGACGCCGTAACGTCGACAGCGTTTTCTCGCCTAAGCGATGGTCGGGCATAAGCAATGTGCCATCCATGTCAAATGCAGCCAGACGCGCCATGTTTCTTCTCCGGTTGTGAGAGGTTCAGTTGCTATTCAGTATTGCCTGATATATACGGAAGTAATACTGAATAGATAAAAATTATTGTTCCGGGTTTATGCGACGCCTTAACCGACTCAATCAGTACCAGCGGCTGTGGCAAACTTCCGCTGGCGAAGACCAATCTGTGAGTGTGACGGCACTCGCCTCGCGCTGTTTTTGTAGCGAGCGGCATATGCGCACGCTGTTGCGCCAGATGCAGGCCTCTGGCTGGTTAAGCTGGGAGGCGCAATCCGGGCGGGGAAAACGTGGCAACTTGCATTTCCATGTTGCGCCGGACTCCCTGCGCAGCCGTATGCTGGAGGAGGCGCTGAATACCGGGCAACAACAGAATGCGCTGGCGCTGGCACAGCTTGATGCGGATGACCTGCGCGCATTGCTGAACCCATTCCTTGGCGGGTTATGGCAAAACGAAACCCCCACGTTGCGTATTCCCTATTACCGCCCGCTGGAGCCGCTGGTACCGGGTTTCCTGCCGGGGCGAGCGGAACAACATCTGGCCGGGCAGATCTTCAGTGGCTTAACGCGTTTTATTACACGCAGCTTTTTGCCTCAGGGTGACCTGGCGCACCACTGGGATGTCAGTCAGGATGGGCTGCAATGGCGTTTTCATTTGCATGCCACACTCCGCTGGCATAACGGCGATGCCGTCACCGCCGGGCAGTTGCAAACGCGCCTGCTAATGCTGCTCGATCTGCCGGCACTGCGTAAACTTTTCGCCAGTGTGGCACGTATTGAAGTCAGCCATCCCTGGTGCCTGACCTTTATGCTGTACCGCCCGGATTACTGGCTGGCTCACCGGCTCGCCAGCTACGGTAGCCGTCTGGCACATCCGCAGCAGCCACTGGTGGGAACCGGGGCTTTTCGCCTGGTGACATTCAGCCGGGAGCTGGTGCGGCTGGAAAGTCACGAGCACTATCATTTGGGCCACCCCTTATTGAAAGCCGTGGAGTACTGGATCACCCCGCAACTGTTTGAGCAGAATTTGGGGACCAGTTGCCGCCACCCGGTGCAAATCGCCATTGGTCAGGCGGATGAACTGCAGCATTTGCAGCCAGTCGGCAACAGCATTAGCCTTGGCTTCTGTTATTTTGCCCAGCGCCCCGGCGCACGGCTCAGCCCGGTACAATCACGCCGCCTGGTCCAGATCATTCACGATACATCGCTACTCCAGACGCTGCCGCTGGATGAAAACTTGATCAATCCGACCCGAGAACTCCTGCCTGGATGGGCAATGCCGGACTGGCCGCAGCAGAATGTTCCGTTGCCCGAGAAGCTGACACTGCTCTATCACTTACCGGTTGAACTGCACACTATGGCGGAGCAACTGAAGCGTTATCTGGCAATGCTTGGTTGCGAATTAACGGTCATCTTCCATGATGGCAAAAACTGGGAAGGCTGTACGCAACTGGCCACTGCCGACTTGATGATGGGCGACAGGCTGATTGGCGAAGCGCCGGAGTATACGCTGGAACAGTGGCTGCGCTGCGATCCCCTCTGGCCAAATTTATTGGCAGCACCGCAATATGCTCATTTACAAGCCACGCTGGATGAGGTTCAGCGTCAGCCCGATCAGTGCCAGCGGAATGCAGCGTTACAGGACGTGTTTGATAATTTGATGCATGCCGCGACCCTCACGCCGCTGTTTAATTACCAGTATCGTATTAGCGCGCCGCCTGGCGTAGAAGGGATCGAACTGAACACACGCGGCTGGTTTGATTTTACCGAAGCCTGGTTGCCAGCCCCTCGCGCTGAAGAAGCTGGTCGCTGTTGACGGCTCGCGCTAACATAGCGCTTTATTTGCGATTGTCAGGAAGAATTATGAAACGTGCCGTTGTGGTATTTAGTGGCGGACAAGACTCCACAACCTGCCTTGTTCAGGCGTTACAGCAGTATGATGAAGTTCACTGCGTCACTTTTGATTACGGGCAACGCCATCGCGCCGAAATCGATGTTGCGCGCGAACTGGCGCTGACGCTGGGCGCACGGGCCCATAAAGTACTGGATGTGACCCTGCTAAATGAACTGGCAGTGAGCAGCCTGACCCGGGACAGCATTCCGGTACCGGACTACGAGCCTGACGCAACCGGTATTCCAAACACCTTTGTACCAGGCCGCAATATCCTGTTTCTGACGCTGGCTTCGGTGTATGCCTACCAGGTGCAGGCTGAAGCGGTGATCACGGGTGTATGTGAAACCGATTTTTCAGGCTATCCGGACTGCCGCGATGAGTTTGTGAAAGCACTTAATCACGCGGTCACGCTTGGTCTGGCGAAAGATATCCGTTTTGAAACACCACTGATGTGGATCGATAAAGCTGAAACCTGGGCGCTGGCCGATTACTGGGGCAAGCTCGATCTGGTGCGCCGTGAAACGCTGACGTGCTATAACGGCATTAAAGGTGACGGATGCGGCCACTGTGCGGCCTGTAACCTGCGTGCTAACGGGTTACAGCACTATCTGGCGGATAAAACCGGCGTAATGGCGGCAATGAAGCATAAGACCGGGCTCAAATAAGCCAACAGACAGTACCGGTAAACAGAGCGCCGCCTCAGCAGGTTGCTGGTGGCGCTCAGGTTTAGGAGCCTGCGGTATGTAACCCGGATTTATTATTAATCCCCTTCGCGGATCATCTTCTCCAGTTTCTCCCGCAGTTCACCTTCCAGCGCCAGCGCTTTTTGCGTTCGCAAATCAATACACACAAACGTAACCAGTGCGTCGGCCACCACCTCTCCTTCAGGGTTCAATGTCACTCTCTGGCTGAGCACGCCACTTTTACTGTTGATTTGCTGTACGTGACTGGTCACCGTCAGTACATCACCCAGTACGGCCGGTCGCCGATAGTTAATATTAATGTTAACCACCACGAAGGCGATGTGATTAGCGGTCATCCACTTAAAACTGTCATTATTTTCAAGCCCATCCCAGCGGGCTTCTTCAAGAAACTCAAGATAGCGGGCATTGTTCACATGCTGGTATACATCGAGATGGAAACCACGAACTTTGATTTGAGTCTGCATAGCGCTTTAACCTTTACCGTTATTGTTATAGAGACAGAGGTCATACTGGTATGACCTCTTTATTCTGGCAAAGATTAGCGACTACGCAAGCGCCTTACAATTTCAGAGACGACAGATTGCGTTCCACCAGCGCGCTCCCCATTCCCGGCACCTGCTTTAAATCCTCCAGAGTTTTAAACGGGCCGTACTCCTCCCGGTAACTGACAATGGCCTGGGCTTTCTTCAGACCGACACCGTTCATCACCTTTGCCAGTTCGGCAGCAGTTGCGTTATTGATGCTGATCCGGGTGCCACCCTCTTCGTCTGCCGTTTTTACCCCCTCTGTTGCTTTGCTCTGGGCCGACGACGTTGCTTCACTTTTGCTCTGCATCAACGGCGGTTTTGCGCCAGCCGTGGGGGCTGCATGCGCGCTGTAACTTAACGCTGAACAGGCAACGGTGAGAGTGATTAAGAGTGCTTTAATTCCATGTTTCATTCTGTTTCTCCTTTATGTTCAACAGCAAAGCCACAATATCCAGGCGTGCGCTTGCCGCCAAACAGCAAAAACAAGAAATGGAAAAGGCCGCGAAAGCGGCCTTTGGGGTTTGCAACACGTTGCAGTCTTTTTGCGTAACGCTTTGCGCCTTACGGCTTATTGCTGCTGCTCAGCAATGGCGCCAAGTTTAATTTTGGCTTCTTTGCGCAGGTTACTCATCAGTGCTTCGAAAGCGATCTGGGCATTGTTCTGCGTGATGCCCTGAACCATGGCTTTTTTCTGCGCATCCGGCATTGTGCCAGCTTTGATTTCGTCCAGCGCGATAATCACAACGTTACCTTGCTGATCGCTGGCGGTGCCAAAGGAGGGTTTGCCCTCTGTCGGCAACGGCAGGTTAAAGGCTGCCTGACTGACCGGATCCTGGCTCACCCGGCCCAGCGTTTTGGCTTCGCCGAAGCTCAGGCCTGCGGTTTTCAGCGCCTCATCGCCTTTGCCCGCTTTGAGATCGTTGACCAGCTTCCCGGCATCCAGCTTCGCCTGCTGTTCAGCCTTGGTATGCTTCACAATGTCGCTGACCTGGGCTTTCACTTGATCCAGCGATTTTACTGCTTCCGCTTTATGCTCGGTAATACGCAGTACAAATGCACGATCGCCATCAACAGTGATGATATCGGAGTTGCTGCCGGGCGCGCCGTTCTGCCCCACCAAACCCCCATTAAAAATCGCCTCGCTGACCGGTTTAAAATTCAGCTCTTCCGGCAGGTTGTCGCGGCCGAACCAGCCTGTCTGCACCGCTTTCGTCCCGGCAGCCTGTTCTGCACCAACCAGCGATTCATTATCGTTGCTTGCGGCTTCACTTACTTTCTGCTGCAACGCATACCATGCATCCAGCGCTTTTTCTTGCTTCACTTTCGCTGCAAGTTCATCACGTACGTCGCTCAGCGGTTTAACCCTTGCCGGCTGGATGTCGTCAAGACGTGCAACCAAGAAGCCCACCGAGGATTTGATTACGCCTGATAATTGCCCTTTTTCTTTCAGGCCGGCGTTTTTCAATTCGTCTGGCGTGGTGGCCTCTTCGAGCCAGCCCATATCGCCGCCGTTACGGGCAGAAATAATGTCGGAGGATTTTGCCTTAGCAACAGCTGCAAAGTCAGCGCCTTTGTTCAGCTCTTCCAGTACCGCTTTGGCTTCGTCTTCCGTTTTGGTCTGGATAACGCTGTAACGATTACGCTGCGGCTGAGTGAACTGATCCTGATGCTGATCGTAGTAAGACTGAATCTCTTCATCGCTGGCATTTTCCTGCATGGCTGCGGCGTCCAGCTTGATGTAACTCACGCGGAACTGCTCCGGCTCGATAAAGCGATTCTTGTTCTGATCGTAGTAAGATTGGACTTCCGCATCGCTTACGGTCTGTTTTGCCGCCAGTGCGTTAACATCAATCACCGCCTGGCGAACAACACGCTGCTGCGCCACCAGCGCCGCCAGTTCGTCTGTCTCGCCTTTCAGCATAAAGTCGGTACCGGCAACTGCGTTAATCAGCTGTTGAGAGGTTAACTGGTTACGCAGCGCCTGCGCGTATTGATCGGCGCTCATGCCCATCTGGTTTACAAGCGCGTTGAAGCGGGTGTTATCGAATTTGCCATTAGACTGGAAAGCCTGAGTGGAGAAAATCGCTTTTTTCACCTGCTCATCGCTAATACCGAGGCCTAACTTTTTCGCGTACTGGTCAAGCAGCGCTTCATCAATCATGCGATTGAGTACCTGCTGACGCACGGATTTCATATAGTTTTCGTTAGCAGCCAGTTCTGAAAACTGATCGCCCAACTGCTGCGCCATGCGGTTACGTTCGCTGGAGACGGCGTTTTCAAATTGCGCACGACCAATTTCTTGGCCATTAACTTCTGCGGCATAATTATTGTTACCGCCAATCAGGTAGTTACCCACGCCAGTCAAAATGAATGACACGATAATCAAACCCAGAATGATCTTGAGCACGACGTGATTTGCCGCCGCGCGTAAATTGTCCATCATGGTGTAACAACACTCCGCTGTAGGTGACTATAGATCTCAGGCAGCTTTGGTTGCCTGCTGCGCGTGAAGCCGTATTCTGACAAGAAAACGGGGCAATTGTTAGTCCGCAACGCGGATAAACTCGCAGAAAATACGTTTGCACAAAAAAAAAGGCACATCTCGCGATGCGCCCTTGATATATAACACCTTCCCCACAGGGGTAAGGGATCAGTTTACTGCGTCTTTCAGCGCTTTACCTGCACTGAATCCTGGAACTTTCGCTTCCGGGATAGTGATTTCTTTGCCGGTCTGCGGGTTACGACCGGTACGGGCAGCACGGTTTTTAACTTTGAAAGTACCAAAACCTACCAGTGCAACATCGTCCCCGGCTTTCAAAGATTCGGTAACGGAAGCAATTAAAGCATCTAACGCACGTCCAGCCGCAGCTTTAGAGATATCAGCACCTGCGGCAATCTTGTCTATCAGTTGAGATTTATTCACTCTTCTCTTCCTCTCTTTATAATTTATATCGCACCTGCATCCTTCACAGCGCGACCGCGCAGCAGTTATATCAGGCCTGTCATGCCCTTACAACAGCAGTTGATAATGACACACCCAACCAGCCATCTAAATTAGCTATACAAAAAAAGGCTGGCAAGTACGAAATCACTTACCAGCCTTGTTTTTATCAACGCTCTTTGCGCGAAATCACTATTTTGCCGTTACAACCTGCATGCCGAAGGGTTCATTCTGCAGCGCAAGGCTGAGAACCTCTTCGATTCGCTTCACCGGATGGATATCCAGATCGGCAACGACATTGTCCGGGATCTCTTCCAAATCGCGCTTGTTTTCGTAAGGGATCAGAACAGTTTTAATCCCGCCACGATGTGCCGCCAGCAGTTTTTCTTTCAAGCCACCGATTGGCAGAACCTGACCGCGAAGGGTAATTTCGCCGGTCATCGCCACATCAGCGCGCACCGGGTTCCCGGTGAGGCAAGAAACCAGCGCGGTACACATCGCAATACCGGCGCTCGGACCATCTTTCGGCGTTGCACCTTCCGGTACGTGAACGTGAATGTCACGTTTTTCGTAGAAGTCGCCATTAATGCCCAGTTTCTCGGCGCGTGCGCGTACCACGGTAAGCGCCGCCTGGATAGACTCCTGCATCACTTCACCCAACGAACCGGTATACGTCAGTTTTCCTTTGCCCGGAACACACGCGGTTTCAATGGTCAGCAGATCGCCGCCTACTTCCGTCCACGCCAGACCGGTGACCTGACCTACGCGGTTTTCGTCGTCGGCACGACCGTAATCGAAGCGCTGAACACCCAGATAATCGTGCAGATTGTCACCATTAATCTCAATGTGCTTCAGTTCCGGATCCAGCAGCAGCTGTTTGACCGCCTTACGGCACAATTTAGAGATTTCACGCTCCAGACCACGCACACCTGCTTCGCGGGTGTAGTAACGGATGATGCCGACGATTGCGCTGTCATCAACCGTCAATTCGCTTTCTTTCAGCGCGTTACGTTCAATCTGTTTTGTTAACAGATGGCGTTTTGCAATGTTCAGTTTTTCGTCTTCGGTGTAACCAGAAAGACGGATCACTTCCATACGATCCAGCAGAGGAGCCGGAATGTTCATGGAGTTGGAGGTAGCAACGAACATGACATCGCTGAGGTCGTAGTCCACTTCCAGGTAATGATCGCTGAAAGCCACGTTCTGTTCCGGATCCAGGACTTCCAGCAGTGCTGAAGCCGGATCGCCGCGCATATCAGACGACATCTTGTCGATCTCATCGAGCAGGAACAGCGGGTTTTTTACGCCCACTTTCGCCATTTTCTGGATCAATTTACCCGGCATAGAACCGATATAGGTGCGACGGTGACCGCGAATTTCAGCTTCATCACGCACCCCGCCCAGCGCCATACGGATGTATTTACGCCCTGTGGCTTTGGCAATAGACTGGCCCAGCGAGGTTTTACCCACCCCCGGCGGCCCCACCAGGCAAAGGATCGGGCCTTTCAGCTTGTTCATGCGACTTTGAACCGCAAGATACTCAAGGATGCGGTCTTTCACACGCTCCAGGCCGTAATGGTCGGTATCCAGGATCTCTTGCGCCTGGCGCAGGTCTTTTTTCACCTTGCTACGGGCATTCCATGGTACCTGGACCATCCATTCGATATAACCGCGCACTACCGTTGCTTCAGCAGACATCGGCGACATCATTTTCAGTTTTTGCAGTTCAGACTCGGCTTTTTCTTTTGCCTCTTTCGGCATTTTCGCCGCGTCGATCTTACGCTTCAGCGCTTCGTTTTCATCCGGCGCGTCGTCCATCTCGCCCAGCTCTTTCTGAATGGCTTTCATCTGCTCATTCAGGTAGTACTCGCGCTGGGATTTCTCCATCTGCTTTTTCACGCGGTTGCGAATACGTTTCTCAACCTGCAACAGATCGATTTCGGATTCCATCATCGCCATCAGATATTCCAGACGTTCGTTAACGTCGGACATTTCCAGCACGGACTGCTTGTCCGCCAGTTTCAATGGCATATGTGCAGCGATGGTATCCGCAAGACGCGCAGGATCATCAATGCTATTCAGCGACGTCAGCACTTCCGGTGGAATTTTTTTATTCAGCTTGATATAGCCTTCGAACTGGCTAATCGCTGTACGTACCAGCACTTCCTGCTCACGCTCGTCAATGGCCGGCGATTCAAGGTATTCTGCTTTCGCAGAGAAGTGCTCGCCATTGTCAGCAAGTGTGGTGATGCGCGCGCGCTGAAGCCCCTCGACCAGCACTTTAACAGTGCCGTCAGGCAGCTTCAGCATCTGCAGAATAGACGCCACGGTCCCGACGGTGAATAGGTCGTTTACACCCGGCTCATCCGTTGACGCTTCCTTCTGTGCAACCAGCATGATTTTTTTATCATGGTCCATGGCCGCTTCGAGACAACGGATAGACTTTTCCCGTCCCACAAATAAGGGAATGACCATGTGCGGATAAACCACCACATCGCGCAACGGCAATACGGGGATTTCAATGCGTTCAGAACGCTCAGGATTCATAGAGCTCTCTCTTAGTTTAAAGTCCGCCAGGTAATAAGGTGACGTGACTGTGCAACACGCACCATTAACATGTAAAGCAGTATATGGGGATGTTTCCCACACATTCAACGGCGGGAATGAGGAAAAATAAAAGGGGAGATAAAATCCCCCCTTCTAGATTAACTGATTGTATGAATTGATGAATTATTCGCCAGACGCCTGCTGCGCTTCCGGCTTGCCGTAAATCAGTAACGGCTCGGTTTGCCCGGCAATGACCGACTCATCAATCACCACTTTCTCGACATCTTCCATTGATGGCAGGTCGTACATGGTGTCCAGCAACGCCGCTTCCACGATGGAACGTAAACCACGCGCACCGGTTTTACGCACCATCGCTTTTTTGGCGATAGCATCCAGCGCTTCGTCGCGGAATTCCAGATCAACACCTTCCAGATTAAACAGCGCCTGATACTGTTTGGTCAGCGCATTTTTCGGCTCTTTCAGGATTTGAATCAGCGCTTCTTCGCTCAACTCGTTCAGCGTTGCTACGACCGGCAGACGACCGATGAACTCCGGGATCAGACCAAACTTGATCAAATCTTCCGGCTCGACCTGCGATAACAGTTCACCTTCGTTAGCTTTCTCAGACTTCGCCTTCACCGTTGCGCCAAAACCAATACCGGAGCCGGTTTCAACACGGTGAGAAATGACTTTATCGAGTCCCGCAAACGCGCCACCACAGATAAACAGAATCTTGGAGGTGTCGACCTGCAAGAACTCCTGCTGCGGATGCTTACGCCCGCCCTGCGGAGGAACAGCAGCAACGGTACCTTCAATCAGTTTCAACAGCGCCTGCTGCACACCTTCACCGGAAACGTCGCGAGTGATCGACGGGTTATCCGATTTTCGCGAAATTTTGTCGATCTCATCGATGTAGACAATCCCGCGTTGCGCTTTCTGTACGTCGTAATCGCACTTCTGCAACAGTTTTTGGATGATGTTCTCAACATCTTCACCCACATAACCTGCTTCTGTCAGCGTTGTGGCATCCGCCATGGTAAACGGAACATCCAGCAAACGCGCCAGCGTTTCCGCCAGCAGGGTTTTACCTGAACCCGTCGGTCCAATCAGCAGAATGTTACTTTTGCCCAGCTCGACGCCATTGCTGGTGTCGCCGTTACGCAGGCGTTTGTAGTGGTTATAGACTGCAACAGCCAGCACTTTTTTCGCCTGTTCCTGGCCAATGACATAGTCATCGAGATGGTGGCGAATTTCATGCGGAGTTGGCAGCGCGCTGCGCTCACGGTGCGGCGCAACTTCTTTAATCTCTTCGCGAATAATGTCGTTACACAGATCAACACATTCGTCGCAGATATACACGGACGGCCCGGCAATCAGCTTACGCACTTCATGCTGGCTTTTGCCGCAGAAAGAGCAGTACAACAGTTTGCCCGAACCATCTTTGCGTTTATCTGTCATGAGTCAAAACCTCTTATCTGTTCTTTGTGCCGCACACGACGACGCAAATGCCAATCCAGGCGCAAAACGTTACTCAGGCATGATGCCGCTTTTACTGAATAGTATAGCGACACATGCGTACTGAGCATTAGTTACGATGGGTTAAAATTGAATCAACCAGCCCGTACTCTACTGCTTCTTGCGCGGCAAGGAAGCGGTCACGTTCTGTATCACGTTCAATTTGTTCTAAAGATTGACCCGTATGATGCGCCATAAGTTCATTCATGCGCCCTTTCACTTTCAGGATTTCACGGGCGTGGATCTCAATATCCGTCGCCTGCCCCTGATAGCCGCCCAGCGGCTGATGGATCATCACGCGTGAATTCGGCAGGCAGAAACGCTTGCCTTTTGCGCCCGCCGTCAGCAGGAACGCCCCCATAGAAGCGGCCTGACCCATACAAATGGTACTGACGTCCGGCTTAATAAATTGCATGGTGTCGTAAATGGACATACCGGCAGTAATCACCCCACCAGGGGAATTAATGTACAGATAAATGTCTTTTTCCGGGTTTTCAGCTTCCAGAAACAACATCTGCGCAACAATCAGATTCGCCATATGATCCTCGACCTGACCGGTCAGGAAAATGACGCGTTCCTTAAGAAGACGGGAGTAGATATCGAAAGAGCGCTCACCGCGCGAAGTCTGCTCAATAACCATAGGCACCAGGGCCATATGGGGTGCAAAGTTATCTCGTTCGCCGCTGTATGACATTTCCGTCTCCTGGATAAAAAAATAAACAAACCTGCTGTACTGATTGTACTTGAGTGAGCGAGGTCTGACTATGACCCCTCACGGACGGATTATCAGCCAGAGTCTTTACTGTCACTATTCCCTTAGTGGGGATGACATTACCTGTTTTCAAGCATAACAATCTTTTGCTGTTACGCTAACACTGAAACGCTCTTTTAGCACACATCTGATAATGGCGATGCGATAAAAAAAGCCCGTCACCAGCGGGTGACGGGCTTATAGCTTTTAGCTATCGCAGAAGTCGATTAAGCCTGCTGGTTCATCAGTTCATTAAAGGAAGTGGCTTTCTCAGTCACTTTCGCTTTTTCCAGAACCGCTTCAACCGCTTGTTCTTCCAGTGCGACGTTACGCATATTGTCCATCAGCTCTTTGTTTTTGCTGTAGAACTCGATAACTTCAGCCGGATCTTCGTAAGCAGAAGCCATCTCTTCGATCAGGCCTTTAACGCGCGCTTCGTCAGCTTTCAGCTCGTTGGTACGGATCACTTCGCCCAGCAGCAGACCAACAACGACACGGCGTTTTGCCTGCTCTTCGAATAGTTCACGCGGCAGTTCCAGCGCTTGTTTCTCGTTGCCACCAAAACGCTGAGCAGCCTGGCGACGCAGCACGTCGATTTCGCTGTCGATCAGGGCCGCAGGGATCTCGATTTCGTTCGCTTTCACCAGACCGTCGATTGCCTGAGACTTAACGCGGTTACGCACGGCGCCTTTCAGTTCGCGTTCCATGTTTTTACGCACTTCAGCACGCAGGCCAGCAACTGAACCATCTTCTACGCCGAAACGTTTGATGAAGTCTTCGGTCAGTTCCGGCAGTTCACGCTCTTCAACTTTCTTCAGATTGATGGCGAACTTCGCTGCTTTACCTTTCAGGTTTTCAGCGTGGTACTCTTCCGGGAAGGTCACGTCGATGGTGAACTCTTCGCCAGCTTTGTGACCTTTGATACCGTCTTCAAAGCCCGGGATCATACGACCCTGCCCCATTGCCAGTACGAAATCAGTCGCTTTGCCGCCTTCAAACTCTTCGCCGTCAACAGAACCGTTGAAGTCGATGGTCACACGATCTTCTGCGTCAGCTGCGCCATCTTTATCTTTCCAGGTCGCCTGTTGTTTGCGCAGGGTTTCCAGCATGGTGTCAACGTCAGCATCGGTAACTTCTACAACCGGTTTTTCAACTTCGATGGTGTCCAGCGCTTTCAGTTCAACTTCCGGATACACTTCAAACTCAACGGAGTAAGTGAAGTCTTCACCCAGTTTGTATTCGCCCGGAACATAGTTCGGTGCGCCAGCCGGATTGATTTTTTCCTGAATGATCGCGTCGATGAAGTTACGGCTCATCAGGTCGCCCAGTACGTCCTGGCGAACAGAAGCGCCATAACGTTGAGCAACGACAGTCATCGGTACTTTGCCCTTACGGAAGCCGTCAATGCGAACTTTCTTCGCTACGTTGACCAGCTCGCTCTTCACAGCGGTCTCGATGCTGTCAGCAGCGATTGTAATCGTTACGCGGCGCCCAAGGCCCTGAGTGGTTTCAACTGAAACTTGCATCTTGTTACCTCAAAAAATCACAGTGCTCGGTCAACTCTACTCTGCGAAGCAAACCTTTTCGCTTTGCAGAACCGGAATGTTCTCTCAAATCAGATATACATTCCCTGTCGTCAGAATCATCCCGGAGACATTCCGAAAAATAAGACGCAGCATTATAGCGGCATCACAGATATGAGTCGAGAACGGGAATGCCGCAATGCTGCGCCATTTTTCACACTTCTGAAGCAATTTCGCCCAAAAAACTGCGTTTCTCGCTCAAAATTCAGACAAAACAAAACGGCCCGCAGGCCGTTTTTACATAATCTGCATGCAACATACTGGAAAAGTTCAGCCTGTTGCAACCTGGTTTTCTAGGCAATGCTCCCGGCACCGCGACAAGGTGGCGAAGCAAAAATGGTATCCTGCAACCCTTCCCACTCTTTCGTCGTGTAGGTATGCAGCGCAAGCGCATGTACCGTTGAAGACAGCTCCGCTGTCAACGTACCGTAAATCATGCGATGACGATTAAGGAAACGCTCGCCGGTAAAACGATCGCTGACCAGGACCACTTTGAAATGACTTTCAGAACCGGCCGGAACATTGTGACGATAGCTCTCATCAACAACCTCCAGGAACAGGGGTTCAAATTCAGCTTTAAGCTTCTCTTCAATTTGTTCACGCATCATCATGATATACACCTCCGACAACGCTGAGATGACAGCCATCTCTTTAAATGTTAGCCGCTTTTACCGTCTCCATAACAAGAAAACAACAAAAAATTAGCGTTCGTCTGATTTTCCCCGTCAAGCGCATGATCTCTACTGAAAGCGCTAGTGGTTTTGCCTTGCTTTCGCGGCAAAGGTCGCTACTGCGCTGAAAAAAAGGACAAGACGATGAATTTACATGCGTTGAGGCCTTCCTCTTGACGGCGGCAATGTTATGATGGCGAGAATTTTTCCCATAAAAGCTTACGATCTCTTGAGAGCATGAACATGTTAAAAAAACTTCTCTTCCCGTTGGTCGCATTATTTATGCTGGCAGGGTGCGCTACCCCGCCATCCACCATCGATGTTTCTCCTAAAATTACGCTGCCACAGCAGGATCCGAGCCTGATGGGTGTGACCGTCAGCATTAACGGCGCCGACCAGCGTCAGGATCAGGCGCTGGCCAAAGTGACCCGTGAAAACCAGCTGGTGACGTTAACCGCTTCCCGCGATCTGCGTTTCCTGTTGCAGGAAGTGCTGGAGAAACAGATGACAGCACGCGGTTATATGATTGGGCCGAACGGCGCAGTCAATCTGCAGATCATCGTTAATCAGCTGTATGCGGACGTGTCTCAGGGCAACGTACGTTACAACATCGCCACCAAGGCCGATATCGCCATCATTGCAACTGCTGCAAATGGCAATAAGATGACCAAAAACTACCGTGCCAGCTATAACGTTGAAGGCGCGTTCCAGGCCTCTAACGATAAAATTGCCAAGGCGGTTAATAGCGTGTTGACCGATACCATCGCGGATATGTCTCAGGACACCAGTATTCACGACTTCATCAAGCAAAACGCCCGTTAATCTTTTCTGGCCCGGGGTTTCCGGGCCAGTCTCTTACTCATGTCCAGTCACTACTTACGCATTTTTACGCAACCCAAATCAGCCATATTGCTGATACTGGGCTTCGCATCCGGTTTACCGCTTGCCTTAACCAGCGGCACGCTGCAAGCATGGATGACCGTCGAGAATATCGATTTAAAAACCATCGGCTTCTTCTCGTTGGTCGGTCAGGCTTACGTGTTTAAATTTTTGTGGTCACCGTTGATGGATCGCTATACCCCGCCGCTGCTCGGGCGTCGCCGGGGCTGGCTGCTACTGACCCAGCTTCTGTTGTTAGTCGCCATTTGCGGAATGGGTTTTCTTGATCCAGCCAACCACCTGCGCTGGATGGCGGCGCTGGCAGTGGTCATTGCCTTCTGCTCAGCCTCACAGGACATTGTCTTTGATGCGTGGAAAACTGATGTGCTGCCGCTTGAAGAGCGTGGCGCAGGCGCGGCGATAAGTGTCCTGGGATATCGGCTTGGGATGCTGGTTTCCGGTGGCCTGGCGCTGTGGCTCGCAGATCGTTTCCTTGGCTGGCAGGGCATGTACTGGTTAATGGCCGCGCTGCTGGTTCCTTGCATCATCGCCACCCTGCTTGCGCCGGAACCGGATGAGGTTATTCCGGTGCCCAAATCGCTTGAGCGTGCAGTCGTCGAACCGCTGCGTGATTTCTTTGGCCGCAACAATGCCTGGCTGATCCTGTTGCTGATTGTCCTTTATAAGCTGGGTGATGCCTTCGCCATGAGTCTTACCACGACGTTCCTGATCCGTGGTGTGGGTTTCGACGCTGGCGAAGTGGGCGTAGTGAACAAAACCCTGGGGCTTATTGCTACCATTGTCGGCGCGCTGTTTGGCGGCGTATTAATGCAGCGGCTCTCATTGTTCCGCGCATTGTTGATTTTTGGCGTATTGCAGGCCATTTCCAACGCGGGATACTGGCTGCTGTCGGTCACGGCGAAAGAGATCACCACCATGGGCGCCGCCGTGTTTTTTGAAAACCTTTGCGGCGGTATGGGAACTGCAGCGTTCGTCGCATTATTGATGTCGCTGTGCAATAAATCATTTTCTGCCACGCAGTTTGCTCTGCTGTCGGCGTTGTCTGCCGTTGGGCGAGTCTATGTGGGGCCGATTGCAGGCTGGTTCGTGGAGACATACAACTGGCCAACGTTCTATCTCTTTTCGATTGCAGCGGCGATTCCAGGCTTAGTGTTGTTGATTGTCTGCAAAAAGACACTGGCCTTTACACAACAAACCGAGCGCTTTATGCCACGTACCGAATACACGGCGGCCTACCGCATAGCATTGCGCATACTTGCAGTTGGCTGTCTGTTGCTGGGTGGCTGGCTGGTCGGGGTGATCATTAACGCTACTGGCCTCGCAAACTGGCAGCATGCAACGCTGTTGCTGGAATGGGGAGCGGCACTGGCTATCACGGGGATTGTCTTTGGCGGCGTGTTGGATTTGCTGGCGCTGCGCAAAACACAGCTGCTTTAACGAAGGCGCCGATGTGCGCCTTTTTTATCTCTTCGTCATTGGTTTTATATTTGGTTAAATAATGCGCGATATATTTTCCAGACAGCCGAAAAAATCACTGTCGGATATTTCGTTGTAAAATCAACGTCAAGGATAACAACGGGTAAAAACAATTCACTACCGTTATTATTACGGCGATTTAATGTCTGAAGTCATAATTACGTTTTAATGCGTTTTAATGAATTTTTCTTAATTATTTTGTGCGCTATAAATTAAAGTCTATTCTTTAACGATTCAGCACTGAAATTAATTTTTTGGTTTCAGATTGGTTCCAATAATGTGCGGTAATTGCTGAATATATGTTAATTGAATGTTTATTTAATTGATTGGTTATACCAATTTACCCTCAACGCTGATCATAACGTAAGCTTTTCGTTATAATCGCAACTTCTGGCTGTGCGAATGCCCGATTTTACAGATTGTTGCATTCCGTGTGACATAAACGGCAGAACCCAGTAACACCTTACTGACACAGAGCCAAGTATGTTTACAGTAACGTAACCTTTCCGTAAAATGCCCGCACACTTTAAGCGCCACCAGATCCCGTGGAATTGAGGTCGTTAAATGAGACTCAGGAAATACAATAAAAGTTTGGGATGGTTGTCATTAATCGCCGGTACTGTATTACTCAGTGGCTGCGATTCTGCACTTCTTGACCCCAAAGGACAGATTGGACTGGAGCAACGTTCGTTGATACTGACGGCTTTTGGCCTGATGTTGATCGTCGTGATTCCCGCCATTTTGATGGCCGTTGGTTTCGCCTGGAAGTACCGTGCGAGCAATAAAGATGCGAAGTATAGCCCTAACTGGTCACACTCCAATAAAGTGGAAGCTGTGGTCTGGACAGTGCCGATTCTGATCATCCTGTTCCTCGCGGTATTGACCTGGAAGACCACCCACTCGCTCGAGCCGAGCAAACCACTGGCACATGACGAACACCCAATTACGATTGAAGTGGTCGCTATGGACTGGAAATGGTTCTTCATCTATCCGGAACAGGGCATTGCCACCGTCAATGAGATCGCCTTCCCGGCGAACACACCGGTGGAATTCAAAGTGACCTCGAACTCCGTGATGAACTCGTTCTTTATCCCGCGTCTGGGTAGCCAGATCTACGCGATGGCGGGTATGCAGACCAAACTGCATCTCATCGCCAACGAAGCCGGTACTTATGATGGCATCTCCGCCAGCTACAGTGGCCCTGGCTTCTCCGGAATGAAGTTTAAAGCCATTGCTACGCCTGACCGCGCCGCATTTGACCAGTGGGTCGCTAAAGCGAAACAATCTTCAAACACCCTGTCAGACATGACTGCGTACGAGAAGCTTGCTGCGCCGAGCGAATACAACAAGGTTGAATACTTCTCCAGCGTGAAACCCGATTTGTTCAAAGACGTTATCAACAAATTTATGGGCCACGGCAAGAGCATGGACATGACCCAGCCTGAAGGCGAGCATAGCGCGCACGAAGGTATGGAAGGCATGGACATGAGCCACGCGGAAAGCTCTCACTAAGGGGCCGAGGAAGAAAACGATGTTCGGAAAACTTACACTGGATTCAGTGCCGTACCATGAACCCATTATCATGGTTACGATCGCTGCGATTATCGTCGGTGGTTTGGCGGTAGTCGGCCTGATCTCTTACTTCGGTAAGTGGTCCTGGCTGTGGAAAGAATGGTTGACCTCCGTTGACCATAAACGTCTTGGTATTATGTACGTCCTCGTGGCGGTCGTAATGCTGCTGCGCGGCTTTGCCGATGCAGTCATGATGCGTAGCCAGCAGGCGCTGGCCTCTGCAGGTGAAGCGGGCTTCCTGCCGCCTCACCACTATGATCAGATCTTCACCGCCCACGGCGTGATCATGATCTTCTTCGTGGCAATGCCATTCGTTATCGGTCTGATGAACCTGGTGGTTCCGTTACAGATCGGTGCGCGAGACGTTGCATTCCCGTTCCTGAACAACCTGAGCTTCTGGTTCACGGTTGTCGGTGTGATTCTGGTTAACATCTCTCTGGGCGTGGGTGAATTCGCACAGACAGGTTGGCTGGCTTACCCGCCGCTATCGGGAATTGAATACAGCCCTGGTGTCGGGGTCGATTATTGGATCTGGAGTCTCCAGCTGTCCGGTATTGGTACGACGCTGACCGGTATCAACTTCTTCGTAACCATTCTGAAGATGCGTGCGCCGGGCATGACAATGTTCAAAATGCCGGTCTTTACCTGGGCATCTTTGTGCGCCAACGTGCTGATCATCGCATCGTTCCCAATTCTGACGGTGACCATCGCCTTGTTGACCCTGGATCGTTATCTGGGTACCCATTTCTTTACCAATGATATGGGTGGCAACATGATGATGTACATCAACCTGATTTGGGCATGGGGCCACCCGGAAGTGTACATTCTGGTGCTGCCGGTGTTCGGGGTATTCTCTGAAATTACCGCCACCTTCTCGCGTAAACGCCTGTTTGGCTACACCTCGCTGGTATGGGCGACCGTCTGTATTACCGTACTGTCGTTTATCGTTTGGCTGCACCACTTCTTCACCATGGGTGCCGGTGCGAACGTTAACGCCTTCTTCGGTATTACCACGATGATTATCGCCATCCCGACCGGGGTGAAGATCTTCAACTGGCTGTTCACCATGTACCAGGGCCGTATCGTTTTCCACTCTTCCATGCTGTGGACTATCGGCTTTATCGTCACCTTCTCCGTAGGTGGGATGACCGGTGTGCTGCTGGCTGTACCAGGCGCAGACTTTGTTCTGCATAACAGCCTGTTCCTGATTGCGCACTTCCATAACGTTATCATCGGCGGCGTGGTGTTCGGTTGCTTCGCAGGTCTGACTTACTGGTGGCCGAAAGCCTTTGGCTACACCCTGAATGAAACCTGGGGTAAACGCGCATTCTGGTTCTGGATCATCGGTTTCTTCGTGGCATTTATGCCGCTGTACGTGCTGGGCTTTATGGGCATGACCCGTCGTCTGAGCCAGCAGATTGATCCGCAGTTCCACGCCATGCTGATGGTGGCCGCGGTTGGCGCAGCGCTGATTGCTATTGGTATCCTGTGCTTGCTGATTCAGATTGCCGTTTCTATTCGCGACCGCGAGAAGAACCGCGACCTGACCGGTGACCCGTGGGGTGGCCGTACGCTGGAGTGGGCAACCTCCTCTCCTCCGCCGTTCTACAACTTTGCCCATGTTCCGCACATTCATGAGCGCGATGCATTCTGGGAAATGAAAGAGAAAGGCGAAGCGTACAAACAGCCTGCGCACTATGAAGAAATTCATATGCCGAAAAATAGCGGTGCTGGCATTGTCATCGCTGCCTTTGCAACGGTATTCGGTTTCGCCATGATCTGGCACATCTGGTGGATGGCGATCGCCAGCTTCGCAGGTATCGTCATTAGCTGGATTGTGAAGAGCTTCGATGAGGACGTGGATTACTACGTACCGGTTGCAGAAATCGAGAAACTGGAAAACCAGCATTTCGATGAGATCACTAAAGCAGGGCTGAAAAATGGCAACTGATACTCTGACCAACGCGCACGCCCACGCGCACGAACATGGGCATCATGATGCAGGGCCGAATAAAGTCTTCGGTTTCTGGATCTACCTGATGAGCGACTGCATTCTGTTCTGCTGTCTGTTCGCGACCTATGCCGTTCTGGTGAACGGCACTGCGGGCGGCCCGACAGGTAAGGACATCTTTGAGCTGCCGTTCGTTCTGGTCGAAACAGCGCTGCTGTTGTTCAGCTCCATCACCTACGGCATGGCGGCTATCGCCATGCACAACAACAACAAAAGCCAGGTTGTCTCCTGGCTGGCGTTGACCTGGTTGTTTGGTGCGGGCTTTATCGGGATGGAAATCTATGAATTCCATCACTTGATTGCCGAAGGTATGGGTCCGGATCGCAGCGGCTTCCTTTCAGCGTTCTTTGCGCTGGTGGGCACCCACGGTCTGCACGTGACGTCTGGCCTGATCTGGATGGCGGTACTGATGTTCCAGGTATCCCGTCGCGGCCTGACCAGCACTAACCGTACCCGCATCATGTGCCTGAGCCTGTTCTGGCACTTCCTGGACGTGGTATGGATTTGCGTGTTCTCTGTAGTCTATCTGATGGGGGCGATGTAATGAGTCATTCTAACGATCATGGCGCTTCCCATGGCAGCGTAAAAACCTACATGACAGGGTTTATCCTGTCGATCATCCTGACGGTGATCCCGTTCTGGATGGTGATGAACGGTTCTGCTTCTAAGTCGGTCATTCTGGGGACGATCCTGGTGACTGCCGTAGTTCAGATTCTGGTGCATCTGGTTTGCTTCCTGCACATGAACACCAAGTCTGATGAAGGCTGGAACCTGACCGCCTTTATCTTTACCGTGATTATCATCGCTATCCTGGTAGTGGGTTCAATCTGGATTATGTGGAACCTGAACTACAACATGATGGTTCACTAAGAGCGGCGAGTATGTTTAAGCAATACCTGCAAGTAACGAAACCGGGCATTATTTTTGGCAATCTGATCTCCGTGATCGGGGGGTTCTTGCTGGCTTCCAAAGGCCACATTGATTATCCCCTGTTCGTCTACACGCTGATTGGCGTGTCGTTGGTGGTCGCCTCGGGTTGTGTATTTAACAACTACATCGATCGGGACATCGATAAAAAGATGGAACGGACGAAAAACCGTGTGCTGGTCAGAGGGCTGATCTCGCCGAACGTGTCGCTGGTGTACGCCGCCTTGTTGGGTATTGCTGGCTTTATGCTGCTGTGGTTTGGCGCCAATCCCCTGGCCTGCTGGCTGGGGGTGATGGGATTCGTGGTTTATGTGGGTGTTTACAGCCTGTATATGAAACGTCATTCCGTCTACGGCACGCTGATTGGTTCGCTCTCCGGCGCTGCGCCGCCGGTGATTGGCTACTGCGCTGTCACCAACGAGTTCGACAGCGGTGCGCTGATCCTGCTGGCTATTTTCAGCCTGTGGCAGATGCCGCACTCCTACGCCATTGCGATTTTCCGCTTTAAGGATTATCAGGCAGCGAACATTCCGGTACTGCCGGTGGTGAAAGGCATTTCAGTTGCCAAGAACCATATCACACTCTATATCCTCGCATTTGCTATCGCCACACTGATGCTCTCGCTGGGCGGCTATGCCGGTTATAAATACCTGGTGGTTGCCGCAGCAGTCAGTCTCTGGTGGTTAGGCATGGCATTACGTGGTTATAAAGTGGCGGATGACAAGGTGTGGGCGCGCAAACTGTTCGTCTTCTCCATTGTTGCCATCACTTCGCTTAGCGTGATGATGTCCGTGGATTTCATGGTGCCTGATTCACACAGTCTGCTGACTTACGTCTGGTGATCCCATTCTGTTTATAAAGGGTGCTTCGGCACCCTTTTTTCTTTCTGCCACCCCGCTTCTCAGGGGTAATATTTGTTAATTAAGCTGTTATTTACCCCGCCCTGCCCCCGCACTACACTATGTCCGGTTTTCAATTTGAGGTGGTAATGAACGATTATAAAATGACACCAGGCGAGTTGCGCGCCACCTGGGGTTTAGGGACTGTATTCTCATTGCGCATGCTTGGCATGTTTATGGTCCTGCCCGTTCTGACCACGTATGGTATGGCGCTACAAGGTGCCAGTGAGGCACTGATTGGCCTGGCAATTGGCATTTATGGGCTTGCGCAGGCAGTCTTTCAAATTCCTTTCGGCCTGCTTTCCGATCGTATTGGGCGCAAGCCATTGATCGTCGGTGGGTTGGCGATTTTTGTTGCTGGTAGCGTCATTGCCGCGCTTTCTGATTCGATTTGGGGAATTATCCTTGGCCGGGCGCTACAAGGATCAGGTGCGATTGCCGCCGCCGTCATGGCGCTGCTCTCCGATCTCACCCGTGAGCAGAACCGTACCAAAGCGATGGCTTTTATTGGCGTCAGCTTCGGTGTGACCTTTGCCATTGCCATGGTGCTGGGACCGGTGATCACCCACCAGCTCGGCCTGCATGCCTTGTTCTGGATGATTGCCGGGTTAGCAACGGTGGGTATCGCATTAACGCTGTGGATAGTGCCGGACAGCAAACACCACGTGCGTAATCGTGAATCGGGTATGGTGAAAGACTGTTTCCAGATGGTTATGGTCAACCCTAAACTTCTGAAGCTCAACTTTGGCATTATGTGCCTGCATATTTTGCTGATGTCGACCTTTGTTGCTCTGCCTGGCCAGCTCGAAGCCGCCGGTTTTCTGGCGCCGGAGCACTGGAAAATTTATCTGGTGACGATGCTGATTTCCTTCGTGTCAGTCGTGCCATTTATCATTTACGCCGAAGTCAAACGTCGGATGAAACGCGTGTTTCTGTTCTGCGTAGCGGTGCTGCTGATTGCCGAAATCGTGCTGTGGGGCGCAGGTCCGCACTTCTGGGAACTGGTGACGGGCGTACAACTCTTCTTTCTCGCCTTTAACTTGATGGAAGCGCTGTTGCCGTCGTTAATCAGCAAAGAAGCGCCAGCTGGCTACAAAGGCACAGCAATGGGTATTTACTCTACCAGCCAGTTTATTGGCGTGGCCATTGGCGGGGCGCTTGGCGGCTGGGTAGATGGGCTTTTTGATTCACAAACGGTGTTTCTGGCAGGTGCGCTGCTGGCGGTAATTTGGTTGCTGGTTGCCAGTACTATGCAGGAACCACCGTATGTCAGTAGCTTGCGTATAGCTATTCCGGAAGGGCTCCCTGTCGATGAGGCACTGCGGCAGCGTTTACTGGCCAAAGAAGGCGTCAGCGAAGTGTTGGTCGTAGCTGAAGAGCGTAGCGCTTACGTCAAAATCGACAGCAAAGTGACTAACCGTTTTGAAGTCGAGCAGGTGGTTGCAGGTTAAAAGAGCGCCTCTCCCTGATGGGAGAGGCCTTTGACATCAGTCGCGGAAGTTTTTGAACTGGAACGGCTGCCCAAGATTGCCGCCACGCACCAGTGCCATCACCGACTGCAGATCATCCCGTGATTTGCCGGTAACGCGGATCTCTTCTCCCTGGATCTGCGCCTGAACTTTCAACTTACTGTCTTTGATCAGTTTAATGATTTTCTTCGCCGTCGGCGCATCAATACCCTGTTTCAGCTTCGCTTCAACAAACCACGTTTTGCCGCTATGGACGAACTCTTCCGGAACATCCAGCGACGCGCCTTCAATACCACGTTTCAGCAATTTGGCGCGCAGGATATCCAGCAGCTGGTTGACCTGAAAATCTGACTCGCTCAGAACCTTGATAGTCTGTTTTTCTTCGTTCAGCTCAAATGTGGCCTCAACGTTACGAAAATCGAAGCGAGTGGCCACTTCACGGGTCGCATTCTCCACCCCGTTCTGGACTTCACGCATTTCAACTTCGGAAACAATATCGAAAGATGGCATCTTTTCTTCTCCCTCTGTATTTGTTGCGTTGCATAATACCCGCAACGATGCATAACTCAACTTGTAATACTGGAAGCTTAGCTGACAGCGCTATAATGGTTGGAGTAACACCTGGCGCAGTTGCAGGTGAGGAGGATAAATGAGAATTACCGTACTCGGATGCGGTGCTTTAGGGCAATTGTGGTTAACAGCGTTGTGCAAGCATGGGCATGAAGTACAAGGATGGTTACGTTTTCCACAGCCGTTTTGCAGTGTGAATGTGGTTGATGAAGACGGCTCCATTTTTAATGAATCCCTGACCGCCAACGATCCCGACTTTCTGGCCAGTAGCGATTTACTGCTGGTAACGCTCAAAGCGTGGCAGGTTTCTGATGCCGTCAAAAGCCTGGTTTCCATGCTCTCCCCTACCACACCGGTGTTATTGCTCCACAACGGTATGGGCACGGTTGAAGAGCTGAAGGCGCTGCCAAATCCCTTGTTGATTGGCACCACCACCCACGCCGCCCGTCGCGATGGCAATGTGATTGTTCATGTGGCCAGCGGCACCACGCATATTGGCCCGGCGCGTCAGCAGGATGGGGAGTTCAGCTACCTGGCTGATATGCTGCAAGGCGTGTTACCTGACGTGGCCTGGCATAACACCATTCGCCCGGCGCTATGGCGCAAGCTGGCAGTGAACTGCGTTATCAATCCGCTAACGGCGCTACACGATTGTAAAAATGGCGACCTGCGCGCCTTCCCCGAAGAGATCCAAAAGATCACCCGCGAAGCTGCCGCCGTGATCGAGCGGGAAGGCCACCATATTTCGCCAGATGATCTGTTATCGTATGTGAATCAGATTATTGAAAACACAGCTGAAAACATTTCGTCAATGCTGCAGGATGTGCGTGCGATGCGCCATACCGAATGCGATTACATCACCGGCTATTTACTGAGACGCGCCCGCGCGCATGGCATCGCCGTGCCGGAAAACGCCCGTCTGTATGAAATGATTAAACGTAAGGAGAGTGAGTATGAGCGCCTCAGCTCTGATATGTCTCGCCCCTGGTAGTGAAGAGATGGAAGCCGTCACCACAATAGATTTACTGGTGCGGGGCGGAATTAGCGTCACGACAGCCAGTGTCGCCAGCGACGGTAACCTCACCATTACCTGCTCACGCGGGGTGAAATTACTGGCGGATGCGCCGCTGGTCGAAGTAGCAGATGGCGATTACGACGTGATTGTGCTGCCCGGCGGGTTAAAAGGTGCTGAGTGTTTCCGCGACAGCCCGCTACTGGTAGAAACGGTGCGCCAGTTTCATCTTTCCGGTCGCATTGTCGCCGCTATCTGTGCAGCTGCCGGCACGGTACTGGTACCGCATGAAATTTTCCCCCTCGGGAATATGACTGGTTTTCCAGGGTTGAAAGAAACGATCCCTGCGGAACAGTGGCAGGATAAACGCGTGGTCTGGGATCCGCGGGTAAATTTACTGACCAGCCAGGGGCCAGGCACCGCTATCGATTTCGGTCTGAAAATGATTGATCTGCTGGTCGGCCGGGAAAAGGCCCACGAAGTGGCATCACAACTGGTGATGGCGGCAGGGATTTATAACTACTACGAAGCATAAAACCGTTATTTTAAGCCGGATAAGCGAGCCGCCTATCCGGCTTTTTATTTACGGGCGGTAAACCTTCACATTCTGGAAGCCCTGCTCACGCAGATAGAGCGCCTGCAGGCGGCTCATCACCCCACGCTCACACCACAGCAGCCAGGTTTTGCTCTGGTCCAGATCGCCGAATTTGGTGCTCAGCTTGTAGAAAGGCAGAGAAACCACATCAATGCCTTCCAGCTGTAATGGCTTATCGTCCTGTTCATCAATAGAACGGATATCCAGCACTACATCGTTCGGGCTAAAACCGCTGACCGTTTCAACCTCAACCACCTCTTGCTGGGTTTGTTGGGCAATCTCGCGGATATCAATATTACTGGCCTGCTCCACAACCTGGTCGAGAATAGCGAAATCGAAATGCGCTTCTTCTGCTTCGATCTTCGCTTTCACGGCCTTAACAGTCGGGCTTTTCGAAATCACACCACAATATTCCGGCATCGTGCGGGCAAAATCTTCCGTACCGATTTCGCGCGCCAGATCGATAATGTGCTCTTTGTCATAAGAGATCAGCGGACGCAGCACCAGCGTATCGGAAACATTGTCGATCAGTCGCAGGTTGGTCAGCGTCTGGCTGGACACCTGCCCCAGCGCTTCGCCGGTCACCAGCGCCTGCACGCCGTAGCGTTCAGCCACTTTTGACGCCGCGCGTATCATCATACGTTTCAGCACGACGCCCATCTGGCCGTCATCCACTTTTTCGAGTATCTCGCCAACCACCGGCTCGAAGTTAATCGCCACAAAGCGCACACGGTGCGAGCTGCCAAAACGGTTCCATAAATAATGGGCGACCTGGCGAACGCCGATTTCATGCGCCGCACCGCCGAGGTTGAAGAAACAGTAGTGCACACGGCAGCCGCGACGCATCAACATATAACTGGAAACACCGGAATCGAAACCACCGGAAATCAGCGAAAGTACATCTTCCTGAGTACCGATTGGGAAACCGCCGATGCCTTCGTAGCGACCTTTAACCAGCAGCAGGCGTTCGTCTTCAATTTCAAGGTTAACCGTCACGTCCGGATGCGTCAGCTTCACGCGCGCAGATTCAACATGCTGGTTCAAACCGCCGCCCACGTAACGCTCCACTTCTATGGAGCTGAACTCGTGCTTGCCGCGGCGTTTAACGCGCACACAGAAGGTTTTGCCTTCAATTTGCTCGCGGTATTGCACCAGCGCTTTTTCAAAAATATCGTGCAGAGAAGTGAACGGGACATCTTCCACTTCCAGAATATGGTGGATACCCGGAATACGGGTCAGCGCATCACGGATGGTCAAACGCTGGTTCTCATCTTTGGCGCGCACTTCAATGTTGTCCCAGTGGCGGACAACCGCGAGCGTCTCGTCGTACTGCTTCAGAACGTTACGAATGTTCCCGGTAAGAATTTTAATAAAGCGCAAACGCACAGATTGGCTTTTGATGGTGATTTCCGGGAACAATTTAATGATAAACTTCATGGCGGCAATGGTTCGTTGGCAAGCCCGTAGGCCTGTGAAGGGAAATAATACAGCAGCCCATACCCGCGGCTGCATCCAGGCGCGCAAGTATACCACCATCGCGAAGTTCTTGTGTAACGCATTACCAATGAGCGTTATTTGCTTAGTTCCGGGACTTCGCTACCATAACGTCATTGAATTGAGTCGTAACCACAGAAGAGTCAGACATTCACTATGCCAAAGAAAAATGACGCACCGGCCAGTTTCGAAACTGCGCTGAGCGAACTGGAACAGATTGTCACTCGTCTTGAAAGCGGCGATCTCCCGCTTGAAGAGGCGCTCAATGAGTTCGAACGCGGTGTGCAACTGGCGCGCCAGGGACAGGTTAAACTTCAGCAGGCGGAACAGCGCGTGCAAATCCTGTTGTCCGACAACGAAGAGGCCCCCCTCAAGCCTTTTGCCGCGGATACCGAGTAAATGGATTTTCATCAACAGCTTCAGGCCTGCGTTGAAAAGGCCAACGATGCGCTGCGCCGTTTTATCGAACCACTGCCCTTTCAGAACACTCCTCTGGTTGAGGCCATGCAGTATGGCGCATTATTAGGCGGTAAACGTCTGCGTCCATTTTTGGTATATGCGACCGGCACCATGTTCGGTGTTAGCCAGCAAACGCTGGACGCGCCTGCAGCCGCCGTGGAGTGCATTCATGCCTATTCGCTCATTCACGACGATTTGCCCGCCATGGATGATGACGATTTACGCCGCGGTCTGCCAACGTGCCATATCAAATTTGGCGAAGCAAATGCCATTCTCGCGGGAGATGCATTGCAAACGCTGGCGTTTTCCATCCTCGCCGATGCGCCAATGACGGAAGTCGCGCCACGCGATCGCCTGAGCATGGTGTCGGAACTGGCCATGTCCAGCGGTGTGGCAGGGATGTGCGGCGGCCAGGCAAAAGATTTAGCAGCAGAAGGTGAGCACATCTCGCTGGAAGCCCTGGAGCAAATTCACCGTCATAAAACTGGCGCGCTGATCCGCGCGGCGGTCAGACTGGGAGCGCTGAGCGCTGGCGACAGAGGCCGCACGGCATTGCCACTGCTCGATCGGTACGCAGAAAGCATCGGTCTGGCTTTCCAGGTTCAGGATGACATCCTGGATGTGGTCGGCGATACTGCGACGCTTGGCAAACGCCAGGGTGCCGACCAGCAATTGGGTAAAAGTACCTATCCCGCATTACTGGGTCTTGAGCAAGCCCGGACAAAAGCCCGTGACCTGATTGACGATGCCCGCCAGGCGCTAAGCCTGCTGTCGGCGCAGTCGCTGGATACAACGGCACTGGAAGCACTGGCGAATTATATAATCCAGCGTGATAAATAAACTAACATGCTATAACGAGTTGCTGATGAGTTTTGATATAGCCAAATACCCGACGCTGGCGCTGGTTGATACCACACAAGAGTTGCGTCTGCTGCCGAAAGAGAGCCTGCCGAAGCTATGCGACGAGCTTCGTCGTTACCTGCTTGATAGCGTGAGCCGTTCCAGTGGGCACTTTGCCTCCGGGCTTGGCACGGTCGAACTGACCGTAGCGCTGCACTATGTTTACAACACACCCTTCGATCAGCTGATTTGGGATGTGGGCCACCAGGCGTATCCGCATAAAATCCTTACCGGGCGCCGCGACAAAATTGGCACGATCCGCCAGAAAAATGGCCTGCACCCGTTCCCCTGGCGCGGCGAGAGTGAATATGACGTTCTGAGCGTCGGCCACTCCTCAACGTCGATCAGCGCCGGGATTGGCGTTGCCGTTGCGGCGGCAAAAGAGGGTAAACAACGCCGTACCGTCTGCGTTATTGGCGACGGGGCGATTACTGCCGGTATGGCGTTTGAAGCGATGAATCACGCCGGGGATATCCGTCCTGATATGCTGGTGGTGCTGAACGACAATGAGATGTCGATTTCTGAGAACGTCGGCGCGCTGAACAACCACCTGGCGCAGCTGCTGTCTGGCAAGCTTTACTCCACACTGCGTGAAGGCGGCAAAAAAGTCCTTTCCGGCGTTCCGCCAATCAAAGAATTGATTAAACGTACCGAAGAGCACATCAAAGGCATGGTGGTGCCGGGTACGTTGTTTGAAGAGCTGGGCTTTAATTATATTGGTCCGGTTGATGGTCACGATGTGCTGGGACTGGTGCAAACGTTGCGCAACATGCGCGACCTGAAAGGCCCGCAATTCCTGCACATTATGACGAAAAAAGGCCGTGGCTATGAGCCGGCAGAAAAAGATCCAATCACTTTCCACGCGGTGCCAAAATTCGATCCCACCAGCGGAACACTGCCGAAAAGCAGCGGTGGCATGCCTTCGTATTCAAAGATCTTTGGCGACTGGCTATGCGAAACGGCCGCAAAAGACAACAAGCTGATGGCCATCACACCGGCCATGCGTGAAGGCTCCGGCATGGTAGAGTTTTCACGCAAGTACCCGGATCAATACTTTGATGTTGCCATCGCCGAGCAACACGCGGTGACGTTTGCCGCGGGCCTGGCGATTGGCGGTTACAAGCCGGTGGTGGCAATCTACTCCACTTTCCTGCAACGTGCCTACGATCAGGTGATCCACGACGTCGCTATCCAGAAGCTCCCGGTGTTGTTCGCTATCGATCGCGCAGGAATTGTCGGCGCCGACGGGCAGACGCACCAGGGCGCGTTCGATATCTCCTACCTGCGCTGCATTCCCGATATGGTGATCATGACGCCGAGTGACGAAAACGAGTGTCGCCAGATGCTGTTTACCGGCTATCACTATGCCGACGGCCCCTGCGCAGTGCGTTACCCACGAGGCAACGCGGTGGGCGTGCCGTTACAGCCGCTGGAGAAACTCCCGCTGGGCAAAGGCGTGGTAAAACGCCGTGGTGAAAAGCTGGCGATCCTCAACTTTGGCACCCTGCTGCCAGAAGCGGAAAAAGCAGCGGAAGCGCTGAATGCCACGCTAATTGATATGCGATTTGTTAAACCGCTGGATGAGGCGCTGATCCTGCAAACCGCTGCCACGCATGAAACGCTGGTGACGCTGGAAGAGAACGCCATTATTGGCGGCGCGGGTAGCGGCGTGAATGATGTGCTAATGGCGCACCGCAAGCCGGTTCCGGTGCTCAACCTTGGTCTGCCGGACTTCTTTATTCCCCAAGGCACCCAGGATGAAGCACGCGCAGAGCTGGGGCTGAATGCTGCCGGGATTGAGTCGCGCATCAAAAACTGGCTCGCCTGACCCTCCCTTTCCGCTCCTGCTATGCTTAAACACAGGTTTTAATAGCAGGAGTGGAACCATGCAATACAACACATTAGGAAAAACAGACCTTAAGGTTTCCCGCCTTTGTCTTGGCTGCATGACATTCGGCGAGCCTGACCGGGGTAAGCACGCCTGGACGCTACCGGAAGAGAGTAGCCGCCCGATCATCAAACGTGCGCTGGAAGGTGGGATTAACTTTTTTGACACCGCCAATAGCTACTCGGATGGCAGCAGTGAAGAGATTGTGGGCCGCGCACTACGCGACTTTGCCCGCCGCGACGAGGTGATCGTCGCCACCAAAGTTTACCACCAGGTGGGTGATTTGGCCGAAGGCCTGTCGCGGGCGCAGATCCTGCGTTCAATTGATGACAGTCTGCAACGCCTGGGCATGGAATATGTCGATCTGCTGCAAATCCACCGCTGGGATTACAACACACCCATTGAAGAGACCCTCGAGGCGCTAAATGATGTGGTTAAAGCCGGTAAGGCGCGCTATATCGGGGCCTCTTCAATGCATGCCAGCCAGTTTGCGCAGGCGCTGTCGCTTCAACAACAGCATGGCTGGGCGCGTTTCGTCACCATGCAGGATCACTACAATTTGATTTACCGCGAGGAAGAGCGCGAGATGTTGCCGCTGTGCTACAAGGAAGGGGTGGCGATTATTCCGTGGAGCCCGCTGGCGCGGGGACGTTTAACGCGCCCGTGGGGGGAAACTACCGCGCGGCTGGTTTCCGATGAATTTGGCAAAACGCTGTACAGCGAAACCGATGAAAACGATGCGCGTATTGCCGAACGGCTGGCGGGTGTGGCAGACGATCTCGGCGCGTCACGCGCGCAGGTGGCACTGGCGTGGCTGTTAAGCAAACCCGGCGTCGCTGCCCCCATTATCGGCGCATCTCGCGAAGAGCAACTGGCGGAGTTATTCGGTGCGGTGGATTTAACGCTCAAACCGGAGCAGATTGCCGAACTGGAAACCCCTTATCAACAACACCCGGTCGTCGGCTTTAAATAACGGCCGAACTGCACGATGCCCGGCTACGCGTCACGTACCGGGCATGTGCGTAAACGCCGCAAGACGTGCAGCGTATCCGGCTTAAATTAGCCCAATTGGCCAGTGGTGACCAATCAGATACAGCAGACCTGCAGCGATGATACCGGCGACAATATCGTCCACCATGATCCCCATTCCGCCGTGGACGTTGCGATCAAACCAGCGGATTGGCCAGGGCTTCCACATATCCAGAATGCGGAACAGCACAAAGCCAACGGCCACCCACTGCCAGTCATTGGTAGGCAGCGCCATCAGGGTGATCCACATTCCTACAAATTCATCCCAGACAATGCTGCCATGATCGTGCACGCCCATGTCTTTGGCCGTCTGGTGGCACAAATAAACGCCAATGGAGATCCCCAGCATCACCAGCAATGAATAGAGCTGCCAGGGTAAAAACGTCATTCCCCACCAGAAAGGAATCGCCGCCAGCGACCCCATGGTTCCCGGTACCACCGGACTGAGACCGCTACCAAAGCCGGTGGCCAGTAAATGCCAGGGATTGCGTAAACTGAGGCGGCTCTTGGCGATATCTTTAGTGCGCGGCAAAATGGTCATATCCTTTCATGTCGAGCGTGACAGCCTTGCCGCCGCGCGTGAAATGCATTGCCTCTATATCCGCACTCATCTGCCCGATACAGGTAAACGGCACGCCCAAATGGCCAATCGCAACGTCCAGCGCCCCGCGATTCAACTCCGGCACGGTGAAGCACAGTTCATAATCTTCGCCACCGGAAAGCGCCCAGCGCAGCCGCTGCTCCGGTTCAACATGGCGACGCAACGCCTCTGAACAGGGCAACAGATCCAGATCGATACGCGCGCCGCACCCGCTGGCTTGCAGGATATGCCCCAAATCGGAAATCAGGCCGTCGGAAAGATCAATCGCAGAACTGGCGAGATGGCGCAGCGTCTGGCCATGCAGTACGCGCGGCGTGGGTCGCAAGTGACGCTGACGCAGGTATTGCGCATCGGCAGAGTTATCCACCACCAGTTGCTGCTGCAAAATAGCCAGCCCGGCAGCGCTGTCACCTGGTGTGCCAGTGACATAGATCCAGTCGCCCGGTTTCGCCCCGGAACGTTTCATCGCACGCCCTGCCGGAACATAACCGTGAATGCCGATAGTCATCGACAGCGGGCCGCGCGTGGTATCACCGCCGATCAGTTGCATATCATAGTAGTTAAGCTGTTCGAAAAGGCTGTCACTGAAGGCTTGAAGCCAGGCTTCATCTGCCTGCGGCAGGGTAAGAGCCAGCGTCATCCACGCCGGATCGGCGCCCACGGCAGCCAGATCGCTAATATTCACCGCCAGCGCTTTATACGCCAGATCGGCAGGATCAATATCCGGCAAGAAGTGGTTGCCCGCCACCAGCGTATCGACACTAATGGCCAGCGTCTGTTTTTCAGGAACATTGAGCAGTGCACAGTCGTCGCCGATGCCGGTTTCTACATCGCGACGGGAATTTCGTACCCGGTCAAAATAACGGGCAATCAGTGAGAATTCGCCGCATGCCATACGTTATGCCTCTGTAGAAAAAAGAAAAAGCCGGATCAAGCGTGCAGTGCGCAACGCTTGTCTCCGGCTTACGGATCATTTTTTGTGGGGGCGGATCGCAGGTGCGGCTTTATCCAGCACGCCGTTAACAAATTTGTGGCTGTCTTCGGCGCCAAAAGTTTTTGCCAGTTCAATCGCTTCGTTGATGGCCACTTTGTACGGCACATCATCACGTTTAGACAGCTCGAACAGCGCGATACGCAATACCGCTTTCTCGACCTGGCCCAGCTCTTCCAGCAGGCGGGACAGGTACGGCTTCATTAAGCCGTCGAGATATGCGCTATTAGTCGCCACCCCGCTCAACAGTTCACGGAAGTACAGAACGTCAACATCTTTAACGTCTTGCTCCGCCAGGAACTGGTATTCAACATCAGCGATGTCGTTCTGGGACAACTGCCAGGAGTAGAGCGCCTGAACGGCACACTCACGGGCGCGGCGACGAGCAGCAGGTTTCACGGAATTCCCCTTACAAAAAAATCAGGCCTTGATGGCCTTCAATACATTAATCATTTCCAGCGCGGTCAGTGCGGCTTCTGCACCTTTGTTACCGGCTTTGGTGCCAGCGCGTTCGATGGCTTGTTCAATACTTTCAGTGGTCAGCACGCCAAAAGCGACAGGGATTTCACTGTCCTGCGCGACGTGCGCCAGGCCGTTGCTTGCGCCACCGGCAACATATTCGAAGTGCGCAGTGCCGCCACGGATCACGGTGCCCAAGGCGATGACTGCGTCATATTGACCGGTTTTGGCCAGCGCGCCAGCTGCCAGCGGCAGTTCGTAAGCGCCAGGTACCCATACGACAGTAATATTGTCATCTTTCACCTGACCGATGCGTTTCAGTGCATCAACCGCGCCTTCAAGCAGGCTATCGTTGATGAAGTTGTTAAAACGCGCGATGGTGATGGCGACGTGAGCGTCTGGAGCAGCAACGTTGGCTTCAATAATGTTCATACATTTCCTTCACAGGTTCAGTTCGGACCCCGCAGGGGGGCGGATTTTATCATAATATTTTACGCGCTGCTTCCCTTTTACAGCAGGCATCACGCGTGGGTAAGATGCAGGCAGACATCCGGGCCGACCTGACGTATCTCATTGAATTTAAACTGCGGCGCATCTGCCAGCGCCGACAACCCCGGCAATAGACACAGACCGCGCGCATCGCTGCCCAGAAGTTTAGGCGCAAGGTAAACAATCAACTCATCCACCAGCCCAGCCTGCAATAACGCACCGGCAAGCTGCGCACCTGCCTCAACCCAGACGCTGTTAATTTGTTGTTTTCCCAGCAGCATCATCAGCGTAACCAGATCCGCATGTCCTTTATGTTCCGGCACAATGATCTCGCGCACACCCTGCGGCCAGACGCGATCATCTGCTTTTGTGCGGGCAAACCAGGTTTCACCTGACTGTTGACTGATCCGGTGCTGCGGCGTCACCCGATTCTGACTGTCGACCACAATGCGCACCGGCTGACGCACATTTTCCTGTGGATAAAGCACCTGAATATCGGCGCTTAATTCGTCCCAACGCACGGTCAGCGCCGGATCGTCCGCCAGCACGGTTGCGCTGCTGGTCAGAATGGCATGACTTTGCGCCCGCAACAGTTGCACATCGCGGCGCGCCTGCGAAGAGGTGATCCACTGGCTCTCACCGCTGACCATCGCCGTACGACCATCCAGTGAAGCGCCCAGCTTAAGTTGCACATACGGAAAACCGGTACGCATACGCTTCAGGAAACCTTTGTTCAGCGCTTCCGCTTCACTCATCATCAACCCATGCTGAGTGTCGACACCTTCCTGTTGCAGCCGATACAAACCACGGCCAGCCACCTGCGGATTGGGATCCTGCATGGCGGCGACTACGCGAGCGACACCAGCGGTGATAAGCGCTTCACAGCAGGGGGGCGTGCGACCATGATGGCTGCATGGCTCCAGCGTGACATAAGCCGTTGCACCGCGCGCACGATCGCCCGCCATACGTAAGGCATGCACTTCAGCGTGCGGCTCACCGGCGCGATAGTGGAAACCTTCACCAACAATCTCGCCATTGTTGACAATCACACAGCCGACACGCGGGTTCGGGTGAGTGGTAAAACGTCCGCGCTGCGCCAGTTTCAGCGCACGCGCCATGTATATTTCGTCCTGCATGCTTAGTCCTGTAGACGGGCGATCTCTTCGCCAAACTCGCGGATATCTTCAAAGCTGCGGTACACGGAAGCAAAGCGCACATAGGCGACTTTATCGAGCTTTTTCAGCTGTTCCATCACCAAATTACCGATCATTTTACTCGGCACTTCACGTTCGCCTGTTGCGCGAAGTTGCGATTTGATGTGATTCAGTGCCATTTCTACGTCATCAGCACTCACTGGGCGCTTTTCCAACGCTTTCAACATGCCGCTACGTAATTTATCTTCGTTAAACGGCTCGCGCACATCATTGCTTTTCACTACACGTGGCATGACAAGTTCCGCCACTTCGAAAGTGGTAAAACGTTCATTGCAGACCAGGCACTGCCGACGGCGGCGGACGGATGAGCCCTCACCCACCAGACGAGAATCGATTACTTTGGTATCCACGGCGAAACAGAATGGGCAATGCATACGGTGTCCTGACGTTAGAGTTAACTGAAATCTATTTTACCCCGAACTGGCATGACTACAAAGGCAGACCGTTTTTGAGATAATGGATCGATGGCAAGCGCGCCGCGGCGATCTACCATTATCCAACGCCTCTTTTTCCAGGAAACAGACACAATGACAAGACGTTACCTAAGAACACTCTTACTGGGAAGCCTTTTTGCCCTCAGTGCCTGCGCCCAGCAAAGCGAAGTGAGTCAGCTGCACAAAAACGTCAGTACGCTCAATAAAGAAATGACCAGGCTGAACCAAGAGACGGTGAAGATCACCCAGCAAAACAGCCTGAATGCGAAATCCGGCAGCGGCGTTTATTTATTGCCTGGCGCCAATACACCGGCGCGGCTGAACAGCCAGATTGGAATGTTGCGTATGTCGCTGCAGAACGTTGCGCCGAATGCTGGCGGTACCCGTGTCCTGCTTCGCATTCAGGGAGAATCCAACGATCCGTTACCGGCGTTCAGCGGCACAGTCGAATGGGGCCAAATCCAGGGGACCACGGAAAATTATCAGGAAGTCAATGTGCAGAATCAGCTAATTAACGCCCCTGCCAGCACTCTTGCGCCAAGCGATGTCGATATTCCGCTGCAGTTGAACGGCATTACGCCAGATCAATTAGGTTTTGTGCGCATTCATGATATCCAGCCTGCCGCTGTGCCAAATATGCAATAAGTTTCAGGGCGACATTGTCGCCCTTTCTTACTTTCTATCACCCTTTCTCTACTTTCCCTGCCTTCTGTCATCACATTCATAAAGTTGCAATATCAATAAATGCCAGTACAATCCCCGTCGTTTATTGCACGCAAACGTGAACGCAATCGATTACGCGTGTGTCAATAATGTGAAACAACACATATTTTTGTGAGCGTGGATACTTATAATAGGCGCCCATAAATATGAAACATTTATGTAATGCGTGCTTTCTTTCACTCCCTTCTGGGATCTCAATCAGTGGCGAAATGATGAAAAAAACTATTCTCGCAGCCGGTGCTGCTCTGGCGCTTTCCGCTTCTTTTACTGTTAACGCAGCGGATAACAGCAAACCCGAATACGTTTCCGACTGGTGGCACCAGAGCGTAAACGTGGTAGGGAGTTATCACACCCGTTTCGGGCCAGTTCCGCGTAACGATACTTACCTGGAATATGAAGCGTTCGCGAAGAAAGATTGGTTTGATTTCTACGGCTACCTGGATGCCCCGGTCTTCTTCGGTGGTAACACCGGTGCGAAGGGGATCTGGAACCACGGTTCGCCACTGTTTATGGAAATTGAGCCGCGTTTCTCCATTGATAAGCTGACCGGCACCAACCTGAGCTTTGGCCCGTTCAAAGAGTGGTATATCGCTAACAACTATATCTACGATATGGGTCGCAACGCTTCTGGCCGCCAGAGCACCTGGTACATGGGTCTGGGTACCGACATCGACACCGGTCTGCCGATGAGCCTGTCGCTGAACGTGTACGCCAAATACCAGTGGCAGAACTATGGCGCAGCCAACCAGAACGAGTGGGATGGCTACCGTTTCAAAGTGAAGTACTTCGTGCCGATCACTTCCCTGTGGGGCGGCCAGCTGAGCTACATCGGCTTCACCAACTTTGACTGGGGTTCCGATCTCGGCGACAGCCGTTACTACGTGAATGGCGAACAGGTACGCACCAACAACTCCATCGCGTCCAGCCATATCCTCTCTCTGGGTTATGATCACTGGCATTACTCTGTGGTTGCGCGTTACTGGCACAATGGCGGTCAGTTTAAAGATGATGCCGCCCTGGGTGGCGATGTCTATGCACGCTCTACCGGTTGGGGTGGTTACCTGGTGGTGGGCTACAACTTCTAATCCGCTGTTAGCACCGTGTGCCAACGCGTCAGAAAAGCCGATCGTAAGGTCGGCTTTTTTATTGCCGTTGACGCTTTTGCAGGGCAATAAATGCCTGCATCGAACGATCTGCCCGTTCAGCAAAAGGCTGGCCGGTGAATGTCACGCTCTTACAGCGATCCAACCGGAAACAGCGGTAATCATTACGCAGCAAACACCACGACACCAACACCCAGACCGCGCCCATAAATGACAAGCCCAGAGGATGGATCACTCGTTCTGAGCTTTCGCCTTTGTCATTTTCATACTGAATATGCAGTTCCTGATGCAGGCGCATTGCCTGATGGATAACATCAAACCACACCCGCACCTGCGGATACCTATTGAAATTCGGTGAAATAATACAGTTACGTTCAGCAGCGATCCGTTTCTCATGCGGCAATACGGCTATCAGTTTTTCTTGCGCCGATCCCGCCGCGCGCGCCAGCACATCGCCGCTCCAGGTTTGCAGCATGCCAATCGCAGCGATCAACGCCTCGACTTCCATACTGGTAAACATCAGCGGCGGCAGATCAAAACCCGGCATCAAACGATAACCGCTACCCGACTCGCCCTGAATCGGTACGCCAGACAACGACAAATCGCGAATATCGCGGTAAATCGTGCGCTCAGACACTTCCAGTCGTTCAGCCAGTAAAGCCGCCGTAACATGTCGGCGCGTTCTCAGTACTTGCACTATCTGAAACAGGCGATCGGCGCGGCGGCTCATGAGGTTCTTCCTGAATCATGTCAGCCTGCGCACAATGCGCAGGCCTGGGATTGGTTATGCAGGCTGGTGCAAACCAACCTGGTTACCTTCACTGTCAATAATTAACGCAATGGTGCCAATATTATGCGGTAATACTTCAGGGCCGAAAACGCACTCGCCCCCTTTGTCACGTACACGCTTAAGCGCAACATCCAGATTCGCTGTGCTCAGGTAGACGATGGCCCCGCCGGTTGCAGATTTGAACATCGGTCCTTTTACCAACGCACCGCCAGTGGCCGGTTTAGTGTGGGGAAAAACCGCCATCTCAATCTGCCCTATCGTTTCGTGACGAAACTCGCCACCCAGAACGTGTTGATAAAAGTCCACAGCGCGATCCAGTTGTTGTACCGGCAGCTCAAACCAGTTGATTAATGTGTTCATGTCCCTCTCCTTTATGTTTAGTCAGCAAGGAGAGTGTGCCATCCCCCTCCTGACAGCATACTGTCAGGAGTGATCGTTTTTTTTATCCACCCGGCGAGAAGATAAAACGCAGGCAAAAAAAACCGCAGCCGGAGCTGCGGTTTCATCAGTAAACAGAATATTACGGCAGAATTGACGGCTGATCCGCCCCTTCTTTCTCAACCTTCTGCTGCAGCAGATGCTCGCGCTTCATACCCAATTTCAGCGCCAGCGCCGATGCAACATAGATAGAAGAAGCGGTACCAATGGAAACACCGATCAGCATCGTCAGCGAGAAGCCTTTCAGCATTGCTCCGCCGAACAGATACAGCATCAGGATCACCACCAATGTCGTGCCGGAAGTGATCAAAGTACGATGCAATGTCTGTGTCAGCGAGATGTTGAAGATCTCGTACGGCGTACCGCGACGGATCTTACGGAAGTTCTCACGAATACGATCAGATACCACGATACTGTCGTTAAGCGAGTAACCAATCACCGACATCAGTGAAGCGACGATAGTCAGGTCAATCTCGATCTTAAACAGCGACAGCACGCCCATAGTGATGATCACGTCGTGCGCCAGCGCGATAACCACGCCCGCAGCCAGACGCCATTCAAAACGGAAGCCGACATATACAAGAATGCTAATCAGCGCGACCAGCAGCGCCATGCCGCCGGTTTGCGCCAGATCAGCACCCACACTCGGGCCGACGAACTCAATACGCTTAACCGAGGCATTCTGGCTGGTCGCTTCGTTAATGACGCTCACCACTTTGCTACCCAGCACCTGCCCGCCGGTTTCACCCTGCGCAGGCGGCATACGCACCATGATGTCGCGGCTGCTGCCAAAGTTCTGCAGCAGCGGATCGGCAAAACCAGCTTTCTCTAAGGCCTCACGCATGAGATCCATGTCCGCCGGTTTTTCCAGCGAAATTTCAATCACGGTGCCGCCAGTAAAGTCCAGACCCCAGTTAAAGCCGCGAACGCCCATCACAGCGATGGAAAGGATCAGCAATCCGCCGGAAATGATGAAAGCCCAGTTGTCCCAGCGCATAAAGTCCCAGACTTTACGGCCGTGGTTCAATTGTTCAACAGTATAATCCTGTGCCACAACGCACTCCTCAGATAGACAGCTTGTTAATGCGTTTGCCGCCGTACAACAGGTTGACGATGGCACGGGTACCGACAATAGCGGTGAACATAGACGTCGCCACACCAATACCAGTGGTGATCGCAAAGCCTTTAATCGAGCCAGTCCCTACTGCATAGAGGATCAGCACTTTGATCAACGTCGTGACGTTAGCATCAAAGATCGAAGAAAACGCGCCCTGATAACCTTCATGGATAGCCTGCTGTACGGAACGCCCGTTGCTCAGCTCTTCCTTAATACGTTCGTTTATCAGTACGTTCGCATCCACCGCTACCGCAAGGGTAAGTACCACCCCCGCAATCCCCGGCATGGTCAGCGTTGCGCCAGGCAACAGCGACATAATACCGACGATCAGCACCAGGTTAGCGATCAACGCCGAGGTCGCAATCAAACCGAACTTCTTATAGAAGAAGATCATGAAGATGATAGAAACCACCAGACCTGCCAGGCAGGCTTCCAGACCCTGGGTAATGTTCTGCGCACCCAGCGTTGGACCAATGGTTCGTTCTTCCACAATCTGAATCGGCGCAATCAGCGCACCTGCACGAAGCAGCAGCGACAACTGGCGCGCTTCGTTCGGGTTGTTAATACCAGTAATACGGAAGCTGTTGCCCAGGCGAGACTGGATATTGGCAATGTTAATCACCTCTTCCTGTTTCACCAGCACCGAGCGACCATTGGCGTCTTTCTTGCCGCTGTCTTTGTACTCCACAAACAGGGTCGCCATCGGCTTGCCGATATTGTCCTTGGTGAAGTTAGACATGATGTTACCGCCACCGCTGTCCAGGGAAATGTTGACCTGCGGCTGGTTGTATTCATCCTGGCTGGACGTTGAGTCGGTGATATGGTCACCGGTCAGGATCACGCGTTTGTACAGCACGACAGGCTGACCTTCGCGGGTCTGTTTCACTTCCGAATCACCCGGCACACGGCCGGCAGCCGCAGCAGATGCATCCACGCTGGTGTTGACCAGACGGAATTCCAGCGTCGCGGTAGCGCCCAAAATCTCTTTCGCCCGCGCGGTATCCTGAATACCCGGCAGTTCGACCACAATGCGGTCAGAACCCTGACGCTGCACCAGCGGTTCGGCTACGCCAAGCTGGTTCACACGGTTACGCAGGATGTTGATGTTCTGCTGAACAGCATATTCGCGAGCTTCGCTGAGACGCGCATCGCTCATCACAGCACGCAGGACATTGTCGCCCTGGTTGGAGATAACCAGATCGCGGTGACGGCTGGTCAGCCAGGTGTTGGCCTGATCGCGCGCCGCACTGTCGCGGAACTGAATACTCAGCCCATAGTTATCTTCCTTACGCACGTTGGTGTAAGGAATGCCTTTGTCACGCAAGTCGCTGCGCAGGCTATCGATATTCTGTTCCTGCAATTTGCTCAGCGCCGTTTGCATGTCCACTTCCATCAGGAAGTGCACGCCACCGCGCAAATCGAGACCGAGTTTCATCGGCTCCGCTTTGATGGCGGTCAGCCAGCGCGGAGTTGCCGGCGCCAGGTTAAGCGCCACGACATACTGATCGCCTAATGCGTTTAGCAGCACCTCACGGGCGCGCAGCTGCGTATCAGTCGAGTCGAAGCGAGCGAGAATGGTACCTTCTTCCAGTGCCACAGACTTCGCGTTGATTTTTTCTTCTTGTAGACTTTTCTGGACCTGGATCAGCGTTTGTTCACTGGCGGCGACACCGCGCGCGCCAGTGACCTGAACAGCCGGATCCTCACCATACAGGTTGGGAAGTGCGTAAAGCAGGCCGACGATAATCACGACGACCAGCATAATGTACTTCCACAAAGGATAACGGTTTAACACGGCAGTTCCCTTTGGGAAAACGGAATATTACAGCGCCTTCATGGTGCCTTTCGGCAGAACGGCAGCTACGAAGTCACGTTTGATGACCACTTCAGTGGTGTCATTCAGCGCGATAGCAATGTAGCCAGTTTCCGCTACTTTAGTTACGCGGCCAACCAGACCACCGTTGGTCAGCACTTCATCACCTTTAGCGATGGAGTCCATCAGCTTTTTATGCTCTTTGGTGCGTTTTTGCTGCGGGCGCAGGATCATGAAGTAAAAAATCAGACCGAACACAACCAGCATCAGGACCAGAGACAGCGGGCTGCTCTGTCCCGGCGCGCCTGCTGCGGCTGCCGCATCAGAAATAAAAAAGCTCATTCAAATTCCCTCATTATTAAATTAATCAACGTTCAAAGGCGGAACAGGTCGACCCTGACGTTGGTAAAAATCCGCTACGAAGCTCTCTAATTTACCCTCTTCAATAGCCTTGCGTAAACCAGCCATTAAGCGCTGATAGAACCGCAGGTTATGAATGGTGTTGAGACGCGCGCCCAATATTTCGTTGCAACGATCAAGATGATGCAAGTAGGCAAGCGAATAATTGCGACATGTATAGCAATCACACTCGGGATCGAGCGGGCCGGTATCGCTTTTATATTTCGCGTTGCGGATTTTCACCACGCCATTGGTCACAAACAAATGGCCATTACGGGCATTACGCGTTGGCATAACGCAGTCAAACATATCGATACCGCGACGTACGCCTTCAACCAGGTCTTCCGGTTTGCCCACACCCATCAGGTAGCGTGGTTTGTCTGCGGGGATCTGTGGGCAGACGTGCTCCAGAATGCGGTGCATATCCTCTTTCGGCTCGCCGACAGCCAAACCGCCGACAGCGTAGCCATCAAAGCCTATCTCTACCAGACCTTTGACGGAGATATCGCGTAAATCTTCGTAAACACTGCCCTGGATAATGCCGAACAACGCATTTTTGTTGCCAAGACCGTCAAAACGGTCGCGGCTGCGTTTCGCCCAGCGCAACGACATCTCCATTGAGCGTTTCGCGTAATCCCAGTCCGCCGGGTAGGGCGTACATTCGTCGAAGATCATGACGATATCGGAGCCGAGATCATATTGAATTTCCATCGATTTTTCCGGATCGAGGAAAATTGGATCGCCGTTGATCGGATTGCGGAAATGCACGCCCGCCTCAGTGATCTTACGAATATCGCCCAGGCTGAAGACCTGGAAGCCGCCGGAATCGGTCAGGATCGGGCCTTTCCACTGCATAAAATCGTGCAGATCGCCGTGCAGTTTCATGATTTCCTGCCCCGGGCGCAGCCACAGGTGGAAGGTATTGCCAAGGATGATTTGCGCGCCAGTCGCTTCAACTTCTTCCGGCGTCATCCCTTTTACTGTGCCGTAAGTGCCCACAGGCATAAATGCCGGCGTTTCAACGACGCCGCGCTCAAACACCAGGCGGCCGCGGCGAGCGCGTCCGTCGGTGGTATCCAGTTCAAATTTCATTTTTTCTCCAGCCAGAAAGACAGTCTGACGTGTTAAACCAGCGCCGCGGACTTATTCCCCGACGCGTTCTGTAAGAGCCTGCGGATTGTACGTGATAAACATCGCATCACCGTAACTAAAAAAGCGATATTTCTCGGCAACTGCGGCGCGGTACGCATTCATCGTGTGCTGATAACCGGCAAAGGCGGAAACCAACATAATCAATGTCGACTCCGGCAGGTGGAAATTGGTCACCAGCGCATCAATAACCTGGTATTCATAACCGGGGTAAATAAAGATTTGCGTATCACCAAAGAACGGGGCAATCAGGGCATCTTTCGCAGCCTGCGCGGCGCTTTCCAGCGAACGCACCGATGTGGTCCCGACAGCGACAACGCGGTTGCCCCGTGCTTTCGCTGCCAGCACCGCATCGACAACCTCCTGCGGGACTTCGGCATATTCGGAGTGCATGATGTGATCTTCGATGCTGTCGACACGCACCGGCTGAAAGGTGCCTGCGCCGACGTGCAACGTCACGAAGGCCATTTCGATCCCTTTGTTACGCAGACGTTCCAGCAGCGGCTCGTCAAAATGCAGCCCCGCGGTAGGCGCAGCTACAGCGCCGGGTTTCTGGCTGTAAACCGTCTGATAAAGTTCACGATCGGCGTCTTCATCCGGGCGGTTGATGTAGGGCGGCAACGGCATATGGCCAATCGCATTCAGAATATCGAGCACCGGGCGTTCGTCATGGAATTCCACTTCGAATAACGCGTCGTGACGCGCAACCATCGTTGCCTGAATGTCCTCCGCGTCGCCCAGCAGTAGCTCAGCGCCGGGCTTCGGCGCCTTGGACGCACGAATATGTGCCAGAATACGTTTATCATCGAGCATACGCTCAACCAGCACTTCAATCTTGCCGCCGCTGGCTTTACGGCCAAACAGGCGCGCGGGAATAACGCGGGTGTTGTTAAAGACCAGCAGATCGCCAGGGTTGAGCTTATCGAGTAAATCGGTGAAAGTACCGTGCGTCAGCGCGCCTGTTGGGCCATCCAGCGACAGTAAGCGGCAACTGCTGCGCTCAGGCTGCGGATAGTGGGCAATCAGGGATTCGGGTAATTCAAAGGAAAAATCGGCAACGCGCATGACACTAACTCGAGACGTAAATAAGAGGCGGGTAGTCTAGTGCTCACGCCTCTTCGCTGCAACCGTTAGCCGCTTTTGGATAAACAATAGAGATGAACTTTTTAGCACACCTGCACCTTGCTCACCTCGCGAAGAGCTCCCTGCCTGGCAACTTGCTGGCAGATTTCGTTCGTGGCAACCCGGAAAACCTCTACCCGGCGGAGATTGTGGCAGGCATTCATATGCACCGGCGCATTGATGTCATGACCGACAACTTGCCGGAAGTCAGAATTGCCCGCGACGCGTTTCGCCCACTCACCCGCCGGGTCGCGCCCATTACGCTGGACGTGATGTGGGACCATTTTCTTTCCCGCCACTGGGCGCAAATTTCGCCGGACTTGCCGCTGGAAACCTTTATTCGCACGGCCCAGTCGCAGGTTACTGCTATCCTGCCAGACTCCCCGCCTCGTTTTGTCAATCTCAACAACTACTTGTGGTCGGAACGGTGGATGGAGCGCTACCGTGAAATGGACTTTATTCAGAACGTGCTCAACGGTATGGCTAACCGCCGCCCGCGCCTCGGGGCGCTGCGCGACTCCTGGCAGGATCTGGAGGCAAATTATGCCCTGCTGGAAACACTCTTCTGGACCTTTTACCCACGTATGATGACGCAGGCAAAAGCGCAGTCGCTGTAAGGTTTGCCTGCGGGTGCGAATGCGCTATTCTGTAGACGCACAACTCCAAAAATTAATAGGCAAAGACTATCACAGCGATTGTCAATGGCGCATTGAGCCACCTGCCCCTGCTCTCTATAATCGCCCGCGTTGCGTTCTATTAACCTTGTAAATCAGAGGACTACTTATGGTACTGGTGACTCGTCAGGCTCCGGATTTCACGGCTGCTGCTGTTCTCGGCAACGGTGAAATCGTTGAAAAATTCAGCTTCAAGCAGCATACCAACGGTAAAGCGACCGTACTGTTCTTCTGGCCGATGGACTTTACGTTTGTTTGCCCGTCTGAGCTGATCGCGTTCGACAAGCGCTACGAAGAATTCCAGCGCCGCGGCGTTGAAGTGGTTGGCGTCTCTTTCGATTCTGAGTTCGTCCACAACGCATGGCGTAACACGCCGGTGGAGAAAGGCGGCATCGGTGCCGTGAAATATGCCATGGTTGCCGATATCAAACGTGAAATTCAGCAAGCCTACGGCATTGAACACCCGGACGAAGGCGTTGCGTTGCGCGGCTCCTTCCTGATCGACAAAAACGGTATTGTGCGTCATCAGGTGGTGAATGACCTGCCGCTGGGCCGCAATATTGATGAAATGCTGCGTATGGTCGATGCGCTGCAGTTCCACGAAGAGCACGGCGAAGTGTGCCCGGCACAGTGGGAAAAAGGAAAAGAAGGGATGAACGCATCTCCGGACGGTGTCGCTAAGTACCTGAGCGAAAACGTCTCCAGCCTGTAACCGGCAGCGTTTTGCAAAAAGGCCCGCAATGCGGGCCTTTTTTGTTGCCGGGAAACTACCGGGGTTTTGCTTCCCGCCAGATGCGCAGTGCCATCCAGGCCAGCGCTGCCACACCGAGCACTAACACGCCCCACACCAGCACCGTTTGCCACATGCCCTGGCGTTCAGCGGGCGACGTCGCCGTTAACCGCATTTCGCCCCCCAGCGTCTCGCGCGCCATCACCTGTACCTGCGGGATAGCCGTCATATCAATTTGTTTGCGTAATGCCTGCGGGATAAGTTGATCGATCGTTACTGCCGCAGGTTCTGCCGCACGGTTCCCCCATGTCAGCATAAACGGCCCTTTGCCTTGTGCATTGAACAACACGGTCTGTAGGTCACGACTGCCGTTCACTTGCGGTAGAGCAGCCGGTAAACGGGCATCCAGCGTTGTGATACGCACCGCCTGGACAAGCTGCCCCGATACAGGCAGTGCAGCAGAAGATTGCCCGTTCAACTGCCACAACACGGTTTTAGTGAGTGGCTGCCAGGGATCATTCGCCGCACTACGCAAGGCAATCTCTACCGGCAACACGCCTTCCCCGTCCAGCGTCACGGAAAGCGCACTCAGCGGTTGCGGCTGTCGCCACTGATATTGCGCCTCGGTGGCAGAAATCCGCTGCGCCTCGGCCGCCATTTGCACCTGCTCCCGCGGTGTAGCAACGCTGCCCAGCGTAGCGTTGACTTGAGTTATCGTCACCGGCAGTTGCGGGGAGTCAAACACCATCAACAGATAGCGCACACCGTCGGAGGACATCGACTGGTTAACCGTAATCTGGTCGAGTTTCAGCCGGTCGTTACCGCTGGAAAGCGCCATCACCGGTGCATCCTGTTGCAGCAATTCCCAGTCACGCATATTACTGCTAAAAAAAAGTGACACTTTTCCCTGCCAGTTTTTTACCGGCTCGTTCCAAACCAGTTTAAGTTGAGCGAGGGTGAAGTTCTCCGGCATCGTCTCGGGTAACGCCAGCAGATAGCTCTGTCCGACGGTTTTTGCCGTCTCGCCTTCAATACGAATATCGACACCGTTTGCCGAGTGTAAACGTACCACGCTCTGCCCTTCACTTGCCGTTTCGACCGGCGAGGTATCAAGAGGAAAAATGCGTAACGGGATCGGAGCCGGTTCTGCAACCGGCGTTTGCTGCGTTTCGAGGGTGAACGGTACCCGCTCACCGTCATGGTTAAACACCCGCACATCGCGCAGATCGGGATGCGTGCTGCCAGTGTACACCTCGATTGGCAAATCTACCCGATACCATGAGGCCGGCTCAGGTAGATCCAGCGCCGCGCCCCAGGCATAATCCTGCGGCGCGTCGGGAATATCGTCGCTGCTTAATGCCGGTAATGCGCAGGCCATTAATGCCGCCGCCAGCAGTGCGTACACGCCTCTCATTGTTGCTCTCCCTTGTTGTGATCCTGCATAGCCTTCGGCGGCAGAGGTGAAAAATAACCCACAATTAATATCAGAACCGCCACGCCAATAAAGGCAACTGCCCGCGCCAGCCCGCCACCGCCTGCGCTGTCTACCAGCATAAGCTTGAGCAGCACCACCCCCAACAATGCGCCGCCACACAACCACTGTTGCCGCGCATGATGCCGGGTGGCATGAATCATGACCACCAGCGCAATCAACATCCAGAACAGGGCAAAACTGGTCTGGATGAGGCGGGAGTGCCACAAATTGTCGCTGCTCCACGTCACCGCGCCATAACAGGCCAGCGCCCGCAGTAACGCGCCATTCAGCCACCAGAAAGTGAGCGCCGCGATCGCCCACGGGCGGGCGCGCCAAAGCGGCGCTGCCACTGCAGGATAGTGCGTTTCGGCAAAGCGGCCGTAAAGCCACAGCCCAAGCAGCGCAAACGCCGCCCCCTCTTCCAGTGGATTAAGTAACGGTAGATAAGTCAGTTCCCGTACCGTCCCTTCTGCCAGGTTGGCAAACAGCAGATAGCCCAGCAGTAGCGGGATCAGCGGCAATAATGCCAGCGCGCCATACAGTGCAGGCCAGGTACGCAGCGGCCACGCACGTCGGCGGATCCCAGCAAGCGTCAGGGCAATAATGATGCCGCCCGCCGCCATTGGCAGACCGTCGCGCCATGCATCCAGTCCCCAGGAGAGCGACCCGACGAACCACCACAGCTCGCTGCCAGACGCCAGCAATAACAACCAGAACAGAGAAATATGCACTCCCTGCGAAACCCTGGCGGGCAGCGTGTTATTGTCCCGGTAAAGTAAAAACAGCGCGGAAGGCAGCGCAACGCACCAGGCCAGATTTTGCCATCCTCCCGCCAGAATATGACCCTGTACGGTGATCTGATACACCACTGCAACCCCCATTGCAGGCCACAGTAACCAGCAGGCATAACCCAGCTCAGGCCACTGCCAACGCTGCTGCGCTGCGCGCCATAGCCACACGGAAATAGCCAGCAGAGCCAGCGTGATAAAGCCCACGTGTTGATGCGAAGCCACGACCAGCGCCGCCGCACCGCTCAGGGCAATGATCCAGAAGAGAATACCGCCAGCCAGCAACAGCCAGCTCCCTTCACGACGTAAGCCGCGCCACAGCATCGCCCCGGCCAGCCAGCAGCCGCTCAACACAGCGAAAATCATGACTGTTCCGAGCGCAGACAACCCGTTCGCGGCCGCCCACAACGCGCTTAGCAGCGCCAGCAGCAACAATGCCGTGCCGCTGTAACTCATGCGCCGCTGATGTTGCTGCACGCCGAGCCACACAATGCCCAGACCTTCCAGCGCCCAGGCCATCGCGGTCCAGCGAGCCGACAACGCCAGCGGGATCGCCAGCGTGGCAAACCCACCGCCCAGCGCCAGTGCCGCCAGTACCAGCGGTTTTGCTGCCGTGGGGTAACGCTTCAGCGCAAGCGCGGCCAGCGCCAGGTAAAAGAGGCCAAAGCCAAGCGCGCTGAACGCCGGACCGTAAGCCCAGTGCTGCGTCATCGCGTACTGCATGCCAAACCCGGCCAGCGGCGGCGCAAATAGCAATACGCCATCAATCACTCTTTCGCCGCGGCGCTGTGCCCGCAGCGACAGCGCCACACTTAGCACGCCAAACAACAGTACGTTCGCCACCAGGAAAAGCTGGCAGCTCAAATAATCGTCCGGGCGGTAGTTCTCCATACCCCATATTGCGGCAACGCCAAAGGTGAAGAACATTCCCAGTAAATTGAGTTCACGCCAGTGCTGCCAGACGCTAATGGCAAGAATGCCTACCGAGAGCAACAGGTAAAAAGAGAACAAAGCGATATGGCTACCACCGCCTGTTGAGAGCAGGATCGGCGCAAGATAACCGCCAAGGCTCGCCAGCAGCGCCAGGCTTAGCGCTTTTTGCAACACGGCCAGCCCGACGCTGGCGGCGCAAATGACAATGAGCAGGCCGAAGGCCAGCGTCATGGGCAGCATCTGCCACAGCCGGAATGCGCCAAACACCGTCAGATAGAGCGCGCCCACGGCACCACCCTGTAAAATTAAGGCAAAGACCGTCTGCTTATGCCGCAATCGCCAGCCCAGCCCCAGCAGCACAATCGCCACCACGGCAACCGCAACCAGGCGCAGCTCCAGTGGGAATAACGCATACTCAACGGTGTAGCGCAGCAGGAATGAGAGGCCGATAAACAGCAGCACAATCCCCAATTTGGCCAGCGGATTGCCCTGCATAAACCAACGTGCCAGCGTGGTGACCACACCCCAGGAGTCATTTTCGGCCTGTTGCGGCGCTGGCAATACAGGGGCTTCTACCGCCCCAGGCACAGGTGCTTTGCGGCCCCACGGGTTTTCCGCAGGCAAAGCGTCCGGCACAACGGCAACGGGTTCGTGTTCGGGGGGATCATCAATAATGGCAGGTTCGGCAACGACCGGCGGCGGTTCTACGGCAAGTGATGCCGGTTCCGCCGCGACCGTCAGCCGCTGTTCGAGCACAACCAGCCGCTGGCGCAGCCGGGTGAGTTCATCCTGGGTTGCCACGCTGCGACGCCAGGCGGTAATGGCTACAATCGGCACTACCACCAGCGCAAATAACAGCACTAACACACCGAAAACTACAAGACCATCCATGTACTTCGCCTTCGCTAAAGGGGAGACGTTAACGCCTCCCTTCTCGCGTTTCGGCTCAGGAGGCAGACCAGACAGAAGCGCTAATCGCAGATAGCGTCAGCACGTCATCCTGTAGCGTACCTGTACCTTCTTTTAGCCGCCAGTTTTTCCCTCTGAGCAGCGGTGAATCTTCCAGCACCACTTCACAGGCTTCACCACGGTTAATCACGACCAGCACGCGTTGTTGTTGATAAACACGCACAAATACCAGCACATCCTCCTGCGCATATACCACCTCGCAGCCGCCATAACGCAGCGCCTGGCTGCGCGAACGCAGCTTCGCCATACGCTGATAAAGCGCCAGCAACCGGCCATCCTGACATGTCTTATCCCAGGGGAAGGGTTTACGGCAGAATGGATCATTGGCCCCATCCAGCCCTACTTCATCACCGTAATAGATGCAGGGGGTGCCCGGCCAGCAGAACAACCACACCACCGCCAGCGGCAAACGAGCAATATCGTTGCCCAGTACCGTTTTAAAACGCGGCGTATCGTGGCTGTCGAGTTGGTTAAACATGCGTATTTGCTGCTGATGCGACAGCCCGGCGCGGTAATTATCCATCCACGCTGCACAGGTTTGCGCATCGATTTTTTGCGGATCGTAAGCGATGTCGGTTCTGGCCAAAAACGCCCACACCGGCAGCGTAAAACCACGGTAATTCATCGCTGCATCTTCAGCATCCGTCTGGAGCCACTGACGTGCATCACCAAAGTGCTCACCTACCACGTAAGCCTGCGGCTGTGTCTCTTTGGCGGCGCGGGTAATGCCAGCAACATGGTGAAGGTTATTACGCGCACCGCCCGCCTCGCCAAGCATATGCACCACATCCAGCCGCCAGCCGTCCATATTCCACGGCGCTTTAAGCCAGTGACGAACAATACTGTCTTCCCCCTGGTATATTTCCTCGACCAGTGACGCGGCGCGATAGTCCAGTTTCGGCAGGCTCGGATACCCCAGCCAGTCGCGGGCGAGCCCTTCATCATCAAAGCTGAACCAGCTCCGCCAGGGCGAGTCCGGATTATGGCAGGCACCGCCCGTGCCTCGATTATGCCGATCAAACCAGGCATGTGAGTCGCCACAGTGGTTAAACACGCCATCGAGGATCAGGCGCATGCCTGCCGCTTGCGTAGCATGACGCAGACGCAACAGCGCCGGATCGCCGCCAAAACGGGGATCAACATGGCGATAATCTTCGGTATCGTATTTATGCACGCTGGGCGCGACGAACACCGGGTTGAGGTACAACGCAGTGACGCCCAGTTTTTTCAGGTACGGCAGTTTTTCGCTGATACCGTCAAGATCGCCGCCGTAAAATGTCGATCCCCCGGCTTCTCCGGTCAGCGGATCGTCCCAGTCGCGCATCACGGTCATCCGCCCCGCGGCATGGTGGTACCAGGCTTCATCCTGTTGGGTTGCGCGTGCCTGACTGCGGGCAAAACGATCGGGGAAGATCTGATAAAACACCTGATCCGCCACCCATTCCGGCCCACCATCGGGGGCATCTATCGCGAACTGCTCCAGTCTGGCAGGGGGAAAACGGCTAAAGCCCTGCGGCGTAAACCAAAGCTGTTTGTCTTCCCACAGCAGTTTAAAGCTGTAGCGGCGACGTGGCTGCCCGCTGCTGATATCAATGGCAGCCCGCCAGAGCGTCTCGCCGCCGGGGCCGGGTTTACGTGCGCGATGCATTGCCAGTGGGATCTCTTCGTTATCAACCTCCACCCGCAGCATCACGCGTGACGGCAGCGACACGCCGCTGAGCCAGAGGGTCACCCTCAACTGATCTTTGTCCTGCTTCACAAATGGCGCAACCGGCAGGTGCCATGCATTCAACATCGACTATCCCCTTCGTTCAAAATGACGCCACTTTTTCATAACCGCCTGCGCCTCACCTCCTTCTTTCGCTTTTTTTCCGGGGGGGAGAGACGGGGCGCAGAGGCGATCTTGCGGGATATTCACCGGGTATATAGGTGAGTTTTTCCGCGCCCGCTTCGTGCTCATGCCCGAAATCGCCCGACGGAGAGATTTTTATACTGATCAAAACTATAGCCTGAGAAGAGAGCCGCCAAGAGCAAACCGGAAAGTCGGGTCTTCATCGCACGCTCCCAGCCAAGGATTAACACGCTCAGACAGTATTTTGTGGCGCATCAATTTTGGCCGCAAGAGACGACAGAATCCTTATTGGCAGAGCACGCACCCCGCATTCGTGGCGCGTGCCCCGTACCGCAAAAGGCATCAGCGTCGGCGCTGGAAACGTTCAGCGGTTTGGGTGTCAGCGTTGAGGCTATCGCTCTGGCACGTAGCCAGGTTACAGGAGGGAAATCGCGGGGTACCGGGCTGGATGAGTGCGAGAAAGAACCGCAAGCCCGCGTACAATGTGCGATGGCATCCTGCCCGCTGGCGCAGTGCCTTGCGGGCAGTCTCCATGCTTATGCTTTACGGCGTTTAAGTACCCAGCCAATCAGCAGCAGCACAATCCATGCAAAACCGACATACAGCGAGATGCGGGTTTCCGGGTGCCAGCCAATCAGGGCGATGATGAACACCAGGAACAGCAGCCCGGCGACCGTGGTAGCGACGCCACCCGGTACTTTAAATTTCAGCGCCTTGATTTCATCGGCTGACAGACGACGGCGGAAGCCAATTTGCGACAGTAAAATCATGATCCACACCCATACGGTGGCGAAGGTCGCCAGCGACGCAATCACCAGGAAAACATTTTCCGGCATGATGTAGTTGAGATACACCGCAAACAGCAATGCGACGGTCATGACCATTACCGTTACCCACGGAATGCCGCGACGCGAGGTCTTAGCAAACATCTTCGGCGCGCTGCCCTGCTCCGCCATACCGTGCAGCATGCGGCCAACGCCAAACACATCGCTGTTAATCGCGGAGAGCGAGGCGGTCAACACCACAAAGTTGAGGATACCGGCAGCAAAAGTGATGCCCATATGCTGGAAGGTCAGGACAAACGGGCTACCGTCTGTGCCCACCTGATTCCACGGATAAATCGACATGATCACAAACAGCGTACCAACATAAAACACCAGGATACGCATCGGTACTGAGTTGATGGCGCGCGGGATCGATTTCTCCGGATCTTTCGCTTCCCCGGCGGTGATACCAATAATTTCGATACCGCCATAAGCGAACATTACCATCTGCAACGCCATCACCGTGCCCAGCCAGCCGTTACTGAAGAAGCCGCCATGACTCCACAAGTTACTGATGCCAGTCGGCTGCCCGCCGTTACCAATACCCCAAATAATGATGCCGAAACCGGCAACGATCATGATGATAATGGTGGCGACTTTAAAGAACGAGAACCAGAACTCCAGTTCACCGAACACTTTCACACTCATCAGGTTAATGGCGCAAATAATCAGCACCACGCTCAATACCCAAATCCAGTGCGGCACCGTCGGGAACCAGACGCCCATATAAATGCCAAATGCGGTAACATCGGCAATCGCGACAATCAGGATCTCAAAACAGTACGTCCAGCCGGTGATATACCCGGCGAGCGGGCCAAGGTTTTCCTGGGCATAGCGGGAGAAGGAACTGGCGGAAGGGTTATGCACCGACATTTCGCCCAACGCGCGCATAATGATGTACGCGGCGACGCCACCAATAATGTAGGCCAGCAATACACTTGGCCCCGCCATTTTGATGGCATCTGCAGAGCCGTAAAACAGGCCGGTGCCGATTGCCGAACCCAGCGCCATAAAGCGAATGTGGCGGGTGCTTAGCCCACGCTTCAGCTTATTCGTACTTTCCATCGTTTCCACTGCCATTATTCAACACAAAAATAAAAAACCACGGAGCACGACACCCCGTGGTTAAACAAGCCGTGTTTGCCGCTGTTAATGCGCGCTGGAGGTCACTTGTCGCCCCGCTGCGCGATCCCAGATTGCCGCCAGAACCACCATCACCAGGCTTGGCATCAACCAGGCCAGTCCCTGCTCCGCCAGCGGTAAACGCTGCGTCCAGGCGGGGAGGTGTTCTGCAAAGGCAGAGGCTTTCACGCCGTCAAGGATACCAAAAAGCAGACTAATGAACATAGCCGGTGCGATAACGCGGGTGGAACTGTTCCAGAAGGAGCGGGTAAAGCTCAGTACCACCAGCACGATGCACGGCGGGTAGATCATCGTCAGCACCGGAATCGAAATCTGGATCAGATGGCTCAGTCCGAGGTTGGAAACCGCCATCGAGAAGATACCCAAGATAAATACCAGCGTACGGTAGGAGAGCGGCAGATACTGGGCAAAGAACTCTGCACAGGCACAGGTCAGGCCAACCGCCGTCACCAGACAGGCAATAAAAATCAGTGCGGCCAGCAGGAAACTGCCCGCGCCACCAAAGGTATGCTGAACATAGGCATGCAGGATCGCCGCGCCGTTAGCAGACTGTTCCACCAGCGTTGAGCTGTGAGAACCGAGACGGAACAGCGCCAGATAGAGCAGCGTCAGGCCAACACCCGCCATCAGCCCAGCCCAGACCGTGTAACGGGTCAGCAGGCGTGCTTCGGTAACACCGCGAGAACGCGCGGCGTTGACAATCACGATACCGAACACCATGGCACCGAGGGTGTCCATCGTCAGGTAACCATTCACGAAACCATTCGAAAACGGTGCAGTCTGGTAGGCTTCCAGCGCGTGGCTGATCGGGCCGGCAGGCCAGACAATAGCAGCGATGGCGAGGATCGTCAGGGCAATAATTTTCAGCGGCGCCAGGAAGTTACCCACCGTATCCAGCAGTTTACCCGGGTAGAGCGACACCAGGATCACCAGCGCAAAATAGATGATGCTGTAAATCAGCAGCGGCATTGCGCCTTCACCGGTCAGCGGTGCGATCCCGACTTCAAAAGAGACTGTTGCAGTACGCGGAGTCGCAAACAACGGCCCCACCGCCAGATAGCACACCGTCGCCAGCAGTACGCCCGCCACTTTGCCAATCGGGGTGCTCAGGCTGTCTACGCCACCACCCACTTTCGCCAGCGCGACCACGGTAAGGACGGGCAGGCCAACGGCGGTGATCAGAAAGCCTATGGCTGCTGTCCAGACGTGTTCACCCGCCTGTAAGCCGACCATCGGTGGAAAAATGATGTTACCTGCGCCTACGAAGAGGGCAAAAGTCATAAAGCCCAGAGCAACAATGTCTCGTGGTTTTAAGTGATGGGTCATATTTTGTTACTGCCTGTGGATGTGGTGTCGTAAAAATGATGTTTTTTTCGCCTTTCCCTACCGAACAATACAACGTCTATATCGCTGAAAGTCAGCGGGAAATGCTTTATGCATTACGTAGCGGAGAATAGTTTTTCGATTTACCACGCAAATACAGTCGGTATAACGATGTACGGGGCGCAATTTAAACGCTTATAACGTTTAAAGGCAAGGTGGGATCGCAAAACCAGATGCATCTACTACAACGGGAATTCTTACCAGTGAATAATTCCAATTATAAGAAAAACACATGGCTGATCATGCGAACAAAAAAGCAGCATGCGTACAAAATACGTTTCAGGATGGAGACAAGGTACGTATGAGCGGTCTGTTTTCACAGACCGCTGGAAAGATAAGCTGACAGCGAGCTCAGGAAGCGGCTTTTTTGGCAACCAGGCGTTCCGGAAGAACAAAACTGAAGCGGGTACCTTTACCTGGCTGACTGACAATATCGAGACGGCTTTCGTGGTGGTTTACCGCATGCTTCACAATCGCCAGCCCCAGGCCACTGCCACCGGTTTGCCGGGATCGGGCTTTGTCCACCCGGTAAAAACGTTCGGTGAGACGCGGAATATGCTCAGCGGCAATGCCCGGCCCGTTATCTTCGACGCTGAACTCCGCCCCCTGCGCCAGGTGACGCCAGCTCACGATAATATGTGTCCCTGCCGGGGTATGGTTGACAGCGTTATACACCAGATTGGAAATGGCGCTGCGGAGTTGCTCTTCATTGCCGAGCACTTTGAGACTGCTGTCGACATCAAAATCAAAGGTGTGCTTTTGCTGACTGAGGGTTTGCGCCTCGCGCTCCACGACCCGCAGCATCATCGGCACATCAATGGTTTCGTTGGGCGGCAATGTCGGCGCCGCTTCAATCTTCGACAGCGTGAGTAGCTGGCGCACCAGACCTTCCATGCGCGAGGTCTGTTCCCGCATGGTATGCAGCGCTTTTTCCCGTGGCGCGCCTTCAAGCGTCTGCTCTTGCATCATCTCCAGGTAGCCCTGCAACACGGTCAACGGCGTACGTAGCTCATGGCTGACATTGGCAAAAAAGTTGCGCCGCGCCCCTTCCAGTTGATGCATTTGTGTCACATCGCGCGCCACCAGCAACAAATGCTCTTCCGTGTAGGGCATCACGCGGATCTCGAGATGGCGACCGTTGTTAAGCACCAGGTGCAAAGGCCGGGTAAACTCTTTTTTCTTCAGGTATTGGGTGAATTCGGGGTAACGCAGCAGGTTAAGGATGTTCTGCCCGCTATCATCTGGCCAGCGCAGCCCCAGCACTTGTTGCGCAAGACCGTTGCACCAGAAAATAGCGCCTTCCTGCGTGGTGAGGATCACCGCATCCGGAAGGGATTCCGCCCCGCTGCGAAAGCGCTTGATCAGGCTACCCAGTTCACGGCGACGCTTTTTGTTGCGCATCTGCATCTGGTGCAACCCATACAAAAGAGGCTCCCAGCTTCCTGTGCCGGGCGGCGGGGTCATACTTTTATCAACCCATAGCCACCAGGAGAGGCGCAATAAATTCCAGAAATGCCAGATCAGTAACCCGGTTACCGCGGCGAGTAAAAACCAGGGCAGATAACCGAACATGACGCCGAGTATTAAGGCGGGGATACAACAAAGGAGGAGCTCCAGCACCAGCCTTTTCCATGACAGCCGTTCCAGCACGCGTCACACTCCTGTCAAATTTCAGAAACGGGTCGAAAAACGGTATCCCGTGCCGCGCACTGTTTGCACCATACGATCGTGACCACTGTGTTCCAGCGCTTTGCGCAGTCGGCGAATATGCACGTCCACCGTACGGTCTTCCACATACACATTGGTTCCCCAAACATGATTCAGCAACTGCTCGCGGCTGTAAACACGTTCCGGGTGAGTCATAAAGAAGTGTAAGAGTTTAAACTCTGTCGGGCCCATATCCAGTGGATTTTCACCGGTCATTACGCGGTGAGACGAGGGATCGAGGCTCAGCCCCTGCATTTCGATGACCTCTTCCACCGCCATCGGCGAAATGCGGCGCATGACAGCCTTGATACGCGCCACCAGCTCTTTTGGCGAGAAAGGTTTGGTAATATAGTCGTCCGCTCCGGTTTCCAGGCCGCGAACGCGATCCTCTTCTTCACCACGCGCCGTCAGCATCATTACCGGAATGTCACGGGTCATGGCTTCACGTTTCAGATGTTTAATAAACTGAATGCCTGAACCACCTGGCAACATCCAGTCCAGCAAAACGAGATCGGGCCAGGGTTCATTCAGTTGATTCACCGCGCTGTCATAATCTTCAGCTTCTACTGGTTGAAAGCCATTTTGCTCGAGCACAAAGCAAACCATTTCACGGATGGGTGCTTCGTCTTCTACGACCAGAATTCGTCTCGCCATAATTTGCCCTGTTTTATTTAAGTCGTCAGTATATATAGCGGCGCCATTATGCGTCAGTTTTATGACAGATTTATGAATAACATGACCGTCAGATGACCCTCTTCAGCACGCGATGACAATCCCTGTTTTTATTCGGATATGTCCCTCATCTGCTTAATGTTTATAATCTGATTTACGTTTTTTCGCCACGGAACCGCTATGCGCATAATTCACACCTCTGACTGGCATCTGGGACAGAACTTTTACAGTAAAAGCCGTGCCGCCGAACACGACGCTTTTCTCGACTGGTTGCTGGAAAACGCCGAAAGCCACCAGGCAGATGCGATCATTGTGGCTGGCGACATCTTTGATACCGGTTCACCGCCGAGCTATGCCCGCGAGTTATATAACCGTTTTGTGGTTAAACTCCAGCGCACCGGCTGCCAGTTAGTGGTGCTGGCCGGCAACCATGACTCCGTGGCCACGCTCAATGAATCGAAAGAGATTCTGGCCTATTTGAAAACGACCGTAGTAGCCAGCGCCGGGGCGGCACCTTTTCTGCTCCACCGCCGTAATGGCGAGCCCGGAGCCGTGTTTTGCCCGGTGCCGTTTCTGCGTCCGCGCGACATTGTCCTGAGTCAGGCGGGTCTGTCCGGCCTGCAAAAACAGCAACATCTGCTCGCGGCTATCACTGACTATTATCAACAGCAGTACCGTGACGCCTGCACTCTGCGTGGCGATAGCGCGCTGCCTGTTATCGCCAGCGGCCATTTGACCACCGTTGGTGCCAGCAAAAGTGACGCGGTACGTGATATTTATATCGGCACGCTGGATGCCTTTCCGGCGCAGAATTTCCCCCCTGTTGACTATATGGCACTTGGTCATATCCACCGGGCGCAAAAAATTGGCGGTGAGGAGCACATTCGTTACTGCGGCTCACCGATCCCGCTCAGTTTTGATGAAACCGGTAAAAGCAAAAGCGTTAACCTTGTGAGCTTTGCCGGGGGGAAACTGGCCGAAGTGACCACGCTTAATGTTCCCACCACACAGGAACTGGCAGTGATCAAAGGTGATTTCGCCGCCATCTGCCAGCAACTGGAACAGTGGCGCGATGCCCCTGCCGACAAACCGGTCTGGCTGGACATCGAAATCGAAAGCCATGACTACCTGGCGGATGTGCAACGCAAAATCCAGCAGGTGACCGAAGCCCTTCCCGTGGAAGTCCTGTTAGTTCGCCGCAGCCGTGAACATCGCGAGCGCATACTTGCTGGCGAGCTGCGGGAAACGCTCAATGAATTAAAAGTCGAAGAGGTTTTTGCCCGCCGCCTGGCGCATGAAGAGCTCGACGAAACGCAAAGCGTGCGTTTACAGGCCTTGTTCAGTGAGGCATTGCAGGCGCTGGATGAGGAGAAAGAGGCATGAAAATTCTCAGTTTGCGACTAAAAAACCTGAATTCATTGAAAGGTGAATGGAAGATCGACTTTAGTGAAGAGCCCTTCGCGAGTAACGGTCTGTTCGCCATCACTGGCGCAACAGGCGCGGGTAAAACCACCCTCCTCGACGCCATCTGCCTTGCGCTTTACCACGAAACACCTCGCCTCAGCACCTTATCGCAGTCACAAAACGATCTGATGACCCGGGACACTGCCGAATGCCTGGCAGAGGTGGAGTTTGAAGTCAAAGGCGTGGCGTATCGCGCTTTCTGGAGCCAGAGTCGCGCCAGAGGTTTAGCCGAAGGCAACCTGCAGGCACCGCGCGTTGAGCTGGCAATGTGCGCCAGCGGCAAAATTCTGGCCGATAAAGTCAAAGACAAACTGGAACTGACCGCCTCACTCACCGGGCTGGATTACGGCCGCTTTACCCGTTCGATGCTGCTATCTCAGGGGCAATTTGCCGCCTTCCTGAACGCCAAACCGCGGGAGCGCGCCGAATTGCTGGAGGAGCTGACCGGCACCGAAATCTACGGGCAAATTTCCGCCATGGTGTTTGAGAAACATAAAGCGGCGAAAATCCGGCTGGAAAAATTACAGGCGCAGGCCGAAAGTGTCGCACTGTTGGACGATGCCCAGCGCCAGCAGCTTGAACAAAGTTTGCAGGCACTTACTGACCAGGAACACCACCTGCTGGCTGACCTGAGCATTCGCCAGGCGCAGGCGAACTGGCTGAACCGGAACGCTGAATTGCGCGACGCTCAGGACCGGGCGCAGGCCGCCTTAGTGCAGGCCCGTCAGGCCCAGGCAAGCGCGCAACCCCAACTGGCAGCGCTAGAACGCGCACAGCCGGCTCAGCAGCTGCGCCCCTTATGGGAGCGCCTTGAAGAACAGCGTAAAACGTTGCGTCGCACCGGTCAGCAGAGTGACGAAGTAAATACTCGCTTACATAACAGCCTGACACAGCGCGCCCGTATTCGCTTCAGCGCCGCGCAGCAACTCGCCACCTTACAGCGTTCCCAAAAAACGCTGGATAGCTGGCTGGCTGAACATGCCCGTTACCAACAGTGGCACAACGAGCTGACCGGCTGGCGGGTGCTATTTAATCAACTGGAAGAAGAAAAAAAACAGTGGCTAAACCTGCAACAACGCATTCAGAGCCATGAATCCAGGCTGAAGACACTGCCAGTCTCAACGCTGGCGCTCAGCATGGAAGAAACCGCCCAGGCCATGCAACGGTGCGCGCAGCAGCGCCCGCAGCGTCAGCAGTTAATCGCCCTGCATGCCCGTTTTGCGCCGCTACGTAAACAGCTAAGTCTTCGCCAGCAGAGCCTGGTCGATCTGAAAAACGAGCAGGAGAAGCTCACTCTCGAGCTGGCACGCAAGCGCGAACTGTATAAAGAAAAAAATCAGTTGCTGGTGGATGTCACCACCATTGTCGAGCTGGAAAACCGCATTAAAGATCTCGAAAGCGAGCGTGCCCGCCTGCAACCCGGCCACCCTTGCCCGCTCTGTGGCGCGACGGAACACCCGGCGGTGGCGCACTATCAAACCCTCGAACCCGGCGTGAACCAGGCGCGACGCAATACGCTGGATCTGGAAGTCCGCCAGGTAAAAGAAGAGGGTGTTGCGCTAAGCGAAAGGCTGAAAGGCCTGGGCGAACGTTACGAGAAAGATGAGCGCGAAGCCAGAGCCTTACAGCAGGAAGAACAGACCCTGCTGCAGTCGTGGGCCAGCGCCTGCGCCGCACTGAATGTGACGCTGGAACCGCACCGGGAGCTGACCAGTTGGCAAAGCGCGCAGGATGCCTACGAGCATCAGCTTTATTTGTTGAATCAGCACCAGACGTTGCAGCAGCAAATTCATGAACTGCGCCAGCAGGGTGAACATTATCAACAGGCGGTTGTCAGCCGCCGTGCCAGCCTGGCCTCAGCCTTGCAACCGCTCGAACTCAGCCTGCCAGAGGAAGGTGAAGAGCACGCCTGGCTGGCGGCGCGGGCGCAGGAAGCGGAGCAGTGGCAACAGCAGCAGCAACAACTGGCTTCGTTGCGCGAAAGCATGGCGCAGCTAACGCCTGTGATTGAAACGCTGCCGGCCGACGATGCTCTTGCGGACGGGCAAACCACTGCGCTGGAAGGCTGGCGTCAGATCCATAACGATTGTGTGTCGTTACAGAGCCAGTGGCAAACGCTGCAGCAGCAACTGGCGCAGGAAAGTGCCACAGAAAATGCGCTGGAAAAACAGTTCGCCAGCGCGCTGAAAAACAGTGTCTTTGCGGATACGGAAGCGTTTCTTGCCGCACTGCTTGACGACGGCGAACGTCAGCGCCTTGAGCAACTGCGCCAGAAACTGGACAGCGACTGCCAGCAAAAACAGGCGCTGGCTGTCAGTGCCGAACAGGCAGTGGCCGCGCACCAGGCGCAGCCGCCTGCCGGAATGGCAAAAGAGATCACCGCCGAAAGCGCCACGCAGGCGCTGGCAAGCGCCAACCACCAGTTGCGTGAAAACACGACCCAGCAGGGTGCATTGCGCCAGCAGCTGAAACAGGATATCGCTAACCGCCAGCGCCAACAGGCGGTGCTGCTGGAGATTGAGCAGGCCACCGTGTGCTGCGACGACTGGGGCCAGTTAAATGCGCTGATTGGCTCGAAAGAAGGCGATAAATTCCGTAAGTTTGCCCAAGGGCTGACGCTGGATAATCTGGTATGGCTGGCCAACAACCAGCTCACTCGTCTGCATGGCCGCTATCTGCTAAAACGCAAAGCCAGCGAGGCGCTGGAACTGGAAGTGGTCGATACCTGGCAGGCCGATGCGGTTCGCGATACGCGCACCCTCTCCGGCGGCGAAAGCTTCCTGGTAAGTCTGGCGCTGGCACTGGCGCTGTCCGATCTGGTGAGTCATAAAACTCGCATTGATTCGCTGTTCCTCGACGAGGGATTCGGCACACTGGATAGCGAAACGCTGGACACCGCGCTGGATGCGCTGGACGCGTTAAATGCTACCGGCAAAACCATTGGCGTGATCAGCCATGTCGAAGCGATGAAAGAGCGCATTCCGGTGCAGATCAAAGTGAAGAAGATCAACGGGCTGGGTTACAGCAAACTGGACAGTAAATTCGCGGTATCTCAGGGCTGATAAACGAAGCGCCACCCTGCATTGTGCCGGGTGGCGCTTCTTACTCGAACGATATTCACATAACGCAGTATTACTCGCCGTGCGGCCACAGCCAGGCCGCGCCGCGCACGCCGCTCGAATCCCCGTGCAGCGCTTTGCGGATCGGGGTTTCACATTCACCGCCAAATACCCAGTTTCGCACCAGTCCGGGCACGGTCTGGTACAAACGGTCCACATTACTCATCCCACCACCGAGCACAATAACATCCGGATCAAGAATATTGATCACATGCGCCAGCGACTTGGCAAGCCGCAACTCGTAACGGCCTAACGCCAGTTCGGCTACGGGATCCTGCGCCTCGGCCAGCCGGATGATCTCGCTGCCTTTTAACAGCTGCCCGCCAAGGCGATGATAATCGGTGGCGAACCCTGTTCCGGAGATAAACGTCTCAATACATCCCTGCTTACCGCAGTAACAGGCGACCTCAGCACGGTAGTGCAGTTCGTCATCGTCCATCCACGGCAGCGGATTGTGCCCCCACTCTCCCGCCGTGCCGTTGCCGCCAATGTGCACCTGTCCATTGATGGCAATGCCGGAACCACAGCCGGTGCCGATGATCACCGCAAACACGGTTTGCGCACCGGCCGCCGCACCATCTACCGCTTCAGATACCGCCAGGCAGTTGGCATCATTTGCCAGCCGCACTTCACGGTTCAGACGCTGGCTTAAATCTTTATCGAACGGCTTACCGTTCAGCCACGTGGAGTTTGCGTTTTTGACCACGCCAGTATACGGCGAAATCGAGCCGGGAATGCCCATCCCCACCGTTCCAGTCTGGCCTGTCTCTTTCTCTGTTAAATCCACCATCGAAGCAATCAGCTCTATGGTTTGCAGATAATCACGCGGCGTAGGCTGACGGTGACGAAACAACGCCTCGCCATTCTCGCCCAGTGCGATGATCTCTGTTTTTGTCCCACCTAAATCGATACCGATACGCACATCAAACTCCTCATAGTGGACCACGCATTAGCAATGCAACGAAGCCGACAATTCGCTATCATGCCCGCTGCATTTAACGACAAGGCCGTGGAAAAAATCATGCTGTGGTTCAAAAATTTAATGGTATACCGTCTCAGCCGCGATGTAGCGCTGCGTGCGGAAGAGATGGAAAAACAGCTTGCCCCACTATCGTTTACTCCTTGCGGTAGTCAGGATATGGCGAAAACCGGCTGGGTTCCACCGATGGGTTCACACAGCGATGCGCTGACCCATACCGCCAACGGGCAGATTATTATTTGCGCCCGCAAAGAAGAAAAAATTCTGCCGACGCCGGTAGTCAAACAAGCGCTGGAAGCGAAAATCTCCCGTCTCGAAGCGGAACAGGGCCGAAAGCTGAAAAAAACCGAAAAAGATTCCCTGAAAGACGAAGTGCTGCATTCTCTGCTGCCGCGCGCGTTCAGCCGCTTCAGCCAGACCATGATGTGGATCGACACCGTAAATGGCCTCATTATGGTGGATTGTGCCAGTGCCAAAAAAGCGGAAGACACGCTGGCGCTGCTGCGCAAGAGCCTTGGTTCGCTGCCGGTGGTTCCGCTGGCGATGGAAAACCCCATTGAGCTGACCCTGACCGAGTGGGTGCGCTCCGGCACCGTGGCGCAGGGCTTCCAGCTACTGGACGAAGCCGAACTGAAAGCGATGCTGGAAGATGGCGGCGTGATCCGCGCTAAAAAGCAGGATTTGGTGAGCGACGAAATCGCAGTCCATATTGAAGCGGGCAAAGTGGTCACTAAACTGGCCCTCGACTGGCAGCAACGTATTCAGTTCCTGATGTGCGACGACGGCTCCGTTAAGCGGTTGAAGTTCTCCGACGAATTGCGCGATCAGAACGAAGATATTGACAGAGAAGATTACGCTCAGCGTTTTGATGCCGATTTTATTCTGATGACCGGCGAGCTGGCGGCGTTGATCCAAAACCTGGTAGAAGGTTTGGGCGGCGAAGCACAGCGCTAATTTCGTGCCCCTGACGAGGCCTGATACGCAACGCGTCATCAGGCCGTTTTTGCCGGATGGCGGTAAACGCTTCCTCCGGTCAGATTCGGTTTAGCGGCCTTTACAGATAGCGGCAGAGATAAGCGCTGGGCTCAGCGACCTGCAAATGGAACTCACTCTGACCTGGCACGTTGAACACTTCACCCGCCGAGTACGTTTTCCACTCCGTTTCACCCGGTAGCAAAACGTTCAGCGCCCCGCTGACGACCGTCATCTCTTCTGGCTGCGCCGTCCCAAAGGTGTACTCCCCTTCAAGCATCACGCCTACGCTGGCACGGCCAGTGCTACTGCTGGTAAAACCAATGGATTTCACTTTACCGGAGAAGTACTCATTACTTTGAAGCATGAACGGGCCCTTTTAAAAATGTATGAAAAAACAATATAGAGGCCGCTGTTTGCTTCTGTCACGCGAAATTGCACGGGACTGTGGACTAGACCAGCAGTTCCGACGCGAGGCGCGCGGCAAGGACATTAGACAATAAAACCGGAACATCCAGCGCTTTCTGGAGTAAATCACGGTGATGCTGATGGAATCCGAGACAATCAAGCATTAACACATCGGCCCCCTGGGCCAGCAAAGACTGCCCCGCACCGATCAGCTCGCTCTCCGTAGCCAGAAAGGGATGCGCCAGCGCATAGTAGGGTTCGTTTTCCAGAACCTGCCATTTACGCCGTTGCTGCGCCATTAATTCCGGGATAGGAACGATCACACCCACCTGGTGCCCATCGACAATTGATGCCACCAGCGGTGGGATAATACGCTGCGGTTCGATGAGAATGGCGTTACGCGCCACCAGCCCGCGAATGTCGGCGGTGCTCATCAGTAAAATCACATCGTAACCCTGATTATCCAGCACTTCGATAACGCTTTGCAGGTCGCGCTCCACTTTTTCGCGCGACACCATGCCCAGTGAATCATCCTGCAAACGCGTCGGGATAGCACTCTCCCCGGCTTCTACACGGTATTCGCGGCGGACTTCATCAGGGTCCATCTTCCCCAGCAAACTGATATGGGTAATCTGCTGTTCGGGCACATGCTCCGCGAGGAGCGGTAAGGTCTCTTCTACCGGCACCACACCAATGGTGAGGATCGCCAAAGTCGCACTCATTTCTGCTTTCCGCCTTTCATTAATGCTTACTTTTTGCGTTAACCACTACCCGGTATGAGCCATGATGCGTAGGGAAAACGAGCCACCTTTGTGTTCAAGTACACTCCAGTAACATGCAAATATAACAACTGAGGGGCATCCATCCAGCCCCAAAATGTGAGGTAAGTCCGTTTCTGCACTCTTCAGGAAATGATCCTGTCGGAGGACGCTATGACTTAGCTTTTATCCGGATCTTCATAGCGCTTTTTCGCGTCCAGCGCTTCCTGCTCGGTGGGATGTTCGCTAATTAATGAATCAGGCTTCGGGTGATCAGCACGTAACTGATACCAGGTCTCTGTCTGACCCGCACCTTTTTCAACGGCGACAACACGGGCTTCACGCGGGTAAGGTGGTTTCGTCGGCATAGCTCTTCCTTTTTTGTCTTTGTCGGTCGAGCTGTAAGTATAGACAAACGTTTCGCTAACTGGCGCGCGCCAGATGTAAAGCTGCCTCAATTTCCGCCACCACCCGCCCGGCGGGCTGCGCGGCATCCACGACATAGTGTGCCGCTTCACGGTATAACGCGTCACGAAGCGCCAACACTTCGCTCACCTCTTCGCTGATGGGTTTGCCGGTCAGCGTGGGCCGCTGCTCCCCTTCCGGGAAAGCCTCCAGCCTGCCCGCCAGAACCGAAACCGGGGCGCACAAATAGATGACGATGCCCTTTTCACGCATAAAACTGCGATTATAGTCGCTCAGCACAATCCCACCGCCTGTCGCAATGACACGGGATGGTGCGGTCACCGCCTCCAGCGCTGCCGTTTCTCTTGCGCGGAATGCTTCCCACCCTTCGTTATCAACAAGGGCCGCAATGCTCTGCTTAACCTCTTCTTGCAACCAGTGGTCAGTGTCAATGAACTGACACTCCTGCGCCAGCGCCAGCGCCTTCCCCACGGTGGTTTTACCGCATCCGCGTGCGCCAATTAAGAAAATGGGTAACGTCATTAGCGGGTATTTCCTCCGGGTCCCTTCATTCATGGGACGGATAATAAGAGCGCGATGATATCACTAAGCTAGTACAATATTCATCGTAAATTTTACGTTACACTTTTATGTCTGCCGTAGCGAAAAAAGGCTAACAAACCAGTTATGGCAAACCCTTTCGCTGTAAAGATTTTGTGGCAACACGTGTGGCGGTAACCTTACTGAATGTAACACAGGCTGGCAAGCCCGCAAGGCGGGGAACATTACCATATCGCGCAGGGTTGTGCAGAATTTACTCTGGCTGGCGGCGTTTGACTTCCAGCAGCCATTTATCTAACTGCGCGGCAAATTGCTGACGATCGCGCTGTGAGAGGCTGTCCGGGCCGCCGGTCTGGATGCCGCTGGCACGCAGCGTGTCCATAAAGTCACGCATGGTCAACTTTTCACGAATGGTAGCGTCAGTATAGCGTTCCCCGCGCGGGTTTAATGCCGCAGCCCCTTTCGCCAGTACTTCTGCCGCCAGCGGAATATCCGCTGTGATCACCAGATCCTCTGCACTGCACAGCCGCACGATTTCGTTATCGGCCACATCAAACCCCGCTGGAACCCGTAATGCGCGGATCACACGTGATGGCGGCACACGAAGATTCTGGTTAGCCACCAATGTCAGCGGTGTCTGTGTGCGCTCGGCGGCGCGAAACAGGATCTCTTTAATCACATTCGGACACGCGTCCGCATCTACCCAAATCGCCATAGCTGCTCCTTATTGACTGCCGCGCATTGTCGCTTTAATTGCCCACAGGGGAAAGTAGAGAGATTACAGAGGAAGCTTTAGCCCTGCGCCGAAATCCACGTTAAGCTATATACCACAAGCAATTACAAGCAGAGGGACAAACGTGATGGAGAAAAAAATCGGTTTTATCGGCTGCGGCAACATGGGCAAAGCGATCCTCAGCGGCTTAATTGCCAGTGGGCAAGTTTTGCCGGGGCAGATCTGGGTTTATACCCCCACTGCAGATAAAGTTGCCGCCCTGCACGATCAGTTTGGTGTTAACGCTGCGCAAAGCGCGCAGGAAGTGGCGCAAATTGCCGATATCGTCTTTGGCGCCGTAAAACCCAACATCATGGTAAAAGTGCTGAGTGAGGTCGCCTCCAGCCTTAACAAAGAGACACTGGTGGTTTCTATTGCTGCGGGCGTCACGCTCGATCAACTGGCGCGCGCCCTCGGCCATGACCGCAAAATCGTTCGCGCAATGCCGAATACGCCTTCGCTGGTCAATGCCGGCATGACATCCATTACACCCAATGCGCTGGTGACCTCAGAAGACACCGCCGATGTGCTGAACATTTTCCGCTGCTTTGGCGAAGCCGAAGTGATTGCCGAAGCGATGATCCACCCGGTCGTTGGTGTCAGCGGCTCTGCGCCCGCCTATGTCTTTATGTTTATCGAAGCAATGGCCGATGCAGCCGTGCTGGGCGGGATGCCGCGCGCGCAGGCATACAAATTTGCCGCCCAGGCGGTGATGGGCTCTGCCAAAATGGTGCTGGAGACCGGCAAGCATCCGGGCGAACTCAAAGATATGGTCTGCTCCCCTGGCGGCACCACCATTGAAGCGGTAAAAGTACTGGAAGAAAAAGGCTTCCGCTCTGCGGTCATCGAAGCCATCGAAGCCTGTATGGCGAAATCCGATACGCTGAGCAAATAATCTTCCCCTCTCCCGCCCGGGAGAGGGTCGCGTTTTACGAGAGCATCTCGCTGGCGGCGTTCATACTTAATGGTTGTTGCATTTTCAGCAGCAACCCTGCCGTTGCGGTGTTTTCACCGCAGCTCAGCACCGCTTTTAACACGCCCGCCTCGCCATACAACACCGCAAAGCGCTTATCCGCAAACGAGCCGAGCATTTTGACGCTGTCCCACTCGCGCGCATAACCCAGGTACTCAAAACGCGTACCAAAATGTGTCGTCCAGAAAAAAGGCACCCGATCAAACACCCGCTGCTCACCCAGCATATTGAGGGCGGCAATGCGCCCTTGCTGCTGCGCCACGCGCCAGTGTTCAATCCGTCGGCGCCCTTCCGGTGCCGGGTAACTGGCAATGTCTCCAACTGCCCAGACATCGGGTGCGGCACTGAGCGTTTCGTCAACACTCAGGCTGCCGTCCTCTTCGTGGCGCAGGTTCAGCGCCAGATCTGTCACCGGGCGCACCCCGGTCGCAAACACCACAACCTGTGCTGGCAGCGTGCGGCCATCCTTCAGGGTGATGCCCGTTACATGGCCGTTTCCTTCCAGCGCCGCCGGCTCGCCAGTCACGAATTTAACGCCGTTTTGCTGGTGCAGATCTTTAAAACGCCGGCCCATCTCTTCACCAAATTGCGGTACAAACGGCAACGCGTGGCGTGACAGCACGGTGACATCAATGTCCTGATTACGCAGTGCCGCCGCCAGTTCCATGGCGATAAAGCTATTGCCAATAATCACCAGCTGCTGCTGTTGTTCGGCATCATTAAGCAGCGTTTGCGCCTGATGAATATCACGCAATACATGCACTCCCGCCAGGTGGTTGCCGGGGATCTCCGGCCACACCGGTTGCCCACCCGTCGCCAGCAGGAGTTTATCGAAATGAAGCTGACGCCCGCTGGCGAGAGTGAGCTGGTGCCCGTCGCAATCCACACGGGTTACCTCCTCCCGCAGGCTCTCTACGCCTGGCTGGCTATAAAAATCGTCGCCCAGCAGATGGGGCACTTCACTGATTTTCATCTTGCCAGAGGGAACAAATTTACTCAGCGCGGTACGGTCATATGGCGCATCGTCTTCTTTATCAATCATGATCAGATGCCCGGTAAAGCCGGCGTCTCGCAGGGTGATTGCCGCCGCACTGCCTGCTGCGCCGGTGCCGAGGATCACTGCCGTTTGTGGGTGATCGCCACGGATCTTTGGTCTGCTGGCGGGCGACAGCGGGCGCGGATTTACCAACACACGATTGTGTTCAATGGTCACCGGGTACTGCTTAAGATTGGTCAGCGCCAGCGGCTCCCGCCACTCCCCATTGGTGATATCAAACGCCGCCTTATGCCACGGGCAGACCAGTTTGCCATCACAAATGGCCCCTTTTTCCAGCGGCCCGCCTGCATGGGGGCATTTGCTTTGAAAGGCGCGAACCTGAGTCAGCGTACGAATAAGGATTATGGCGGTGCCCGCCACATCGACTTTTACCGGCTGATTTTCCGGCAGCGAATTCAAATCGGTAACATACTGATAATTCATAACATTGCTCTCGTGTCAGTGTTGCAAAAACGGGCGTAACGCCAGACAGCGCACAACCACGAGGAAAGGAAACGTAAAACGTCGCTTAGAACATAAGCCTGGCAGAGATTGAACAACGGGCAACCAGGCGGGCGGGGATGTCAGGAGAGGGTGAGCCACTGATGTCGCTCACCCAACGCATCAGCCCTGTTTTTTCAGGCATGCGCTCATAAATTTACTGCGGTCTTCGCCTTTCAGCGATTGTTGCGTGGCCTGCGCATTACATTCGCGCATTCTTTGCTGCTGCGGCGTCAGGCTTTTCTGCCCGGCTTCCATTTTGGTGTTTTTAAGACATTGACTCATATACTGCTTACGGGCATCACCAGCGAGCGTTTGCGCCGTCGCCTGTTGATTACAGAGGGTCATACGTTGTTGTTGTGGGGTAAGGTTTTTTTCAGCGGCGCTCAGCGCCGTGACAAACAGCAGACCGAATACGAGGGTAACCAGGAATGTTATTTTCATCGCACCATCCTTCTGTCAGTGTGGCTCTTTAAGGATGGTTCTAAACCGAAAAAAAACCACCCGGCGACAAAGATTTGCCGCCGGGCAGTGATTATTTGAGGCTCAGCGCCGCTTTCATGGTGTAGAACAGATCGGTCTGATCGGTCAGCCCCACCACGTTGGCCGCGTGCGGACCATAAGCAGCGATACGAATTTGCGTACCGGTATGCTCCATGGATTCTTCTTCAGAGTTGCCGTAAGTCATGGCCATCACCGCACCATCTTTAGTGTTAAGCGCCTGGCTCAACCCAGGTGCTTTGGTATCAGCCGGGATGATTTGGCTGGCATGGGCGTGATCCGCCGTCACGATCACCAGCGTATTGCCATCTTTCTTCGCAAACGCCAGCGCTTTTTGCACGGCTTCGTCGAGATCGACCGTCTCGCCAATCTGGCCACACGGGTTGGCAGCATGATCCTGTTTATCAATCGATGCACCTTCGACTTGCAGGAAGAAGCCCTTCTCATTTTTGCTCAACAATTCAATGGCTTTTTCCGTCATCGCCGCCAGCGTAGGTACGCTGTCAGTGCGTTTTGCGTTTGGCGTACAGGTCACTGCTGGCTTATCCAGGTTGCCATGTAAAGAGGCTTTCGGCCCTTCCCAGCGTACCGGCATGTTGCCCTCCGAGAACAGACCCAACAGCGGTTTACCCTGGTTTGCTTCGGTGATAGCCGCCAGCGTCGAGGCATCGCCGACCAGCTGATACCCGCGCGCCTGTGCCTGTTCACGCAGGGTTTTCCCTTTCCATTCACCGGCCGTAGCGGTTTCGCTGAAGGTTTTTGCCCCGCCGCCCAGCGTGACGTCAGCACGGGCGTTCAGCAATTGTTCGGTAATCGACCCTTTGCCGCCTTTTTCCAGCGCATTCAGCGCACATTTCTCGCTGGTTACCGTCGGGCCATAACAACGGCGAGAGATGACATGAGAAACCAGCGCCGCAGGTGTCGCGTCCTGCAATTCTGCCGTCGAGACGTTGCCGGTCGCCAGACCTGCGGCTTTGGCCATCTCCAGAATAGTCATGTGATCTTTTTCGTGAATATCGACGCCCAGCGCGCCGTTATAGGTTTTAACGCCGGTGCTCCACGCCGTAGCGGAGGCTGCCGAGTCCGTCACGTAGTCCGGTTTGCCGGTTTTCTTGTCCAGCGCATAATGCGTGTACTGGCCCGTCAACGGTAAGGCATCAATACCTTTAAAAAATCCGCCCGCCCCTTCGGCATAATTGCGCGCAGCGGTAATTTCGGAGTCACCCATGCCGTCGCCAATCAGCAAAATTATATTTTTTGCCGGTTTCTCATTTAGCGAAGCACGCAGGGCGGAAGTCTGGTCGCCACTTAAACGGCGTGCGCCGCCGGGCGCGGAAATATCCCCCTGAGCCGCACGGTTTTCAAGCACCGCGCCAGAGGATGTATCAGCATAAATAACAGGGGTAAACAACAGGGGTAATAAGGCGATGAATAATGCGCTCTGTTTCACTTAATATTCTCCATGTACAAATACTTAAAGAAAATAAAACAGAGCGACTATAGGCAGCGCGCATGACAGTTAGATGACACTCCTGTCTGTAAAGCGGGGACTTAACTGCGCGGGTGCCGTAAAAGCTTTTTTACGTACTGTTGCAGCAACTCCGTATCCTGATGGGTGACTTGATCGCCGGGGCGGACCTCTTCCAGCGCGCCTTCGATACTCTGAATAAGCGCTTGTTGTTCCGTGGCAGCCATATGACGCAGCAGCGCTGTCACAACAATTTCCAGCGCTTCTACTTGAGCGACCAGCTCTTTCGATTCCTCTTCTTTTTCGGCAAGCTTTACCAACAACTCAGCAATGAGATTCTTCATAGCGCTATTTCCTTGAGAGATATCCGATGACGTTAGCACTGTGCTCAGATGTTGCAAAGTAGATACATGTATTATTTTTGCGGATTTTTTCACAACTCTGCATTGTATTTTCTGCAGAGCAACTAACGAAACGTTTCTCCTCTCCTTAAGGCAATCTATTTGCAGGCACTAGCATGCAAATATAAAAAGCCCGGAGCGTTCATGGATATAAGAAAAGGTTATCGAAGGGCCGTTAATAACGTCTCCGGCCCGTTAAGCGACTTAGCGACGTGCGCGGCGAAATGCCAGCCCGAGTTGCCAGAGATTAATAAAAACCACAACCGCCGTCGCCGCAAATACCCACCGAAAACCCGCCACCGCAGAAACAGCTGCGCCCATCAGTGGCCCGGCAACATTGCCTAAATACATAAACGACTGGTTGTAACCAAAAATACGACCGGTGACTTGATCGCTGGAATATTTCAGCAGCAGCGTCTGCACCGCAGGGAGCATCGCGCCATCGGCAAACCCCAGCATAAAACGCAGGATCCCCAGCTGGAGCGGCGAAGTCACAAAAGACATGGCAAAGAACAGCACCACCGCGATGATCATCGTCCCCATTAAAATACGCGACGTGCCAATCCGGTCGCCGAGTTTGCCCAGACGTGGGGCGGAAATCAGCGCCGAGACACCGGGTACGGCGGCAATCAGACCGCTAAGAAAAGCAAGATTAGTGGTATGCGGCGAAAGTGACTGGATAAACAGGGCGAGGATCGGCCCTACAGAGCCATTGCACAACTGGATAACCAGCGTCGTGATAAACAGACTGATCACAAGACCAGGGTAAGGCAGCGTCGAGAACACGGCTTTGCCGCTCAGACGCTCCCCCTTTTTCACTTTCGGTCGCCCGCCCTCTTTGATGAGAGACAGCGTCACCAGGAAGCTCACCATCAGCAGCATCGCGGTGATAAAGAACACCATCCGCAGCCCGAGATGGTCAGCCAGAAAACCGCCCATCAGCGGCCCGCCAATCACCCCGCTGATTTGCGCAGTTGATAATGTGCTCAACGCCCAGCCGCTGCGCTCCCTGGGGACCTGCGAGGCCACCAGCGCCATGGCATTCGGTATATAGCCCGACGTCAGCCCCATCACGCCACGCAGCAACAATAACTGCCAGACGTTGGTGGCGAAGGCCTGCAGCAGAATGGCGACTGCCATCCCCAGTGAGGCGCGGAGCAACATCAGTTTTCGGCCTTTACGATCCGCCAGGCTGCCCCACATTGGCGAGACAATGGCGGAAACGAGAAAAGTGACGCTGAACGTCAGCCCGGACCACATCGATAACGCTTCGTGGGACGTCACGCCTAATTGCGCCACATACAGCGGCAGAAACGGCAGAATTTGACTGATCGCGAGGCCGGTGAAAAAACAACCGAACCACACCGAGATAAGATTGACCTTCCAGGATTCCATAAGTGGGCGTAATTATTCAGGTTTTGACAAACAGCGCACAGATTAACAAGAACATGCGCCAGATGAGTCACCAGAGATGCGCTTAAACGAAGTTTGGTGTTTTATCTGCTCACCGCCGCACAGCACGGAGGCCCGACAAAAAAACCCTGCTCATCATGGTGATTTATGCTTTAACGGCACAGACCAAAGCCACGCATCCCCAAATGAAAGTGGTTAGCATGGGCGGCGTTATACTCCGGGCCCAGTCCGTTGCCATAATACCCGCAACTGGCGCTGAGCATGGCCTGCAGCCACGGCTGGGTACGGGCCTGCTGCCAGCCTTTAAGCACCGTCACTTGCTGTCCATTCGCCAGTTGAAAGCCGCGAATATCCAGCGCTTCAGCACTGGCATGCTCGCTACGGCGGGCATCCGCACGGTGATAAATATTCCGGCAGGCGTAACTGCCCAGATGATCGATGCGCACCAGTGCGCTGCCCATAAAGCGCTGGGTTAATGGCCGTGCCTGCTGCTCAATAAACAATGCCGAGCTCAACGCCAGCGGGCAACTGGCCAGAAAACTGCTGTTCAGTTTGACGGTACCAAAATCGCGTACCCGCACCACATCCGTTAACGGGCAATCGCCTGCGCTATCCGCCACCGGCACAGATGAGATCAGCCGCTGCTGGTTAGCCTCACTCAATAATGCGCTACAGGCCTCCGGGGGCAGTCGCCGCAATTTAAATTGAGTGAGGCGGCCGGGCGGATCGGTCAGTTGTAATGGTGCAAACGGGTTGTAGTACGACGGCAGATGACGGTAACCGATGAAAATCAGCGCCAACAGAATGCACAGCACAATCAGGCTTTTTCTCCCCACGACACCCCCTTACGGTCTGTCAAAAACATTATGGCAGAAGGCCGCGAATCGTGCGTTTTGACGTGCTATGGTATGTGCTTTGTGAATCAGTATGAGTGAACGTAGAAATGGCAAAACTGCGGGTGGGGGTCGTCTTCGGCGGGAAATCGGCGGAGCATGAAGTGTCATTGCAATCGGCGAAAAATATCGTCGATGCGATGGATAAATCGCGATTTGAGGTCGTGCTGCTGGGAATTGATAAACAGGGCCAGTGGCACATAAGCGATGCGAATAATTACCTGCTGAACGCAAACGATCCGGCGCGCATTGCGCTGAATCCGTCTGATAACAGCGTGGCGCTGGTACCGGGCAATGAACAACAGCAATTGATTGCAGCAGAAAGCCGCTCACCGCTGCCGGATGTGGATGTTGTCTTCCCGATCGTTCACGGTACGCTGGGAGAAGACGGCAGCCTGCAAGGGATGTTGCGCCTGGCAAACCTGCCGTTTGTCGGTTCCGATGTGCTGGCCTCAGCAGCCTGTATGGACAAAGACGTGACCAAACGCCTGCTGCGCGATGCCGGGCTGGCGATTGCGCCCTTTATCACCCTGACACGCGCCAACCGTGACAACATCCGCTTCAGTGAAGTGGAAGCAAAGCTTGGTCTGCCGCTGTTTGTGAAACCAGCTAACCAGGGCTCCTCTGTCGGGGTCAGCAAAGTGACCAACGAGGCGCAGTACCATGAGGCGGTCCGCCTGGCCTTTGAATTTGACAAAAAAGTGGTGGTCGAGAAAGGCATTAAGGGCCGTGAGATCGAATGCGCCGTGCTTGGTAATGACGATCCGCAGGCCAGCACCTGCGGCGAAATCGTCCTCAACAGCGAGTTCTACGCCTACGACACCAAATACATTGACGATAACGGCGCACAGGTAGTGGTACCGGCGGCGATTGAGCCACAGGTCAATGACAAGATCCGCCAGATTGCCGTGCAGGCATACCAAACGCTTGGCTGCGAAGGGATGGCACGCGTCGATGTATTCCTGACGCCAGAAAGTGATGTGATCATTAATGAGATCAATACGCTGCCGGGTTTTACCAATATCAGCATGTACCCGAAACTGTGGCAGGCCAGCGGTGTCAGCTACTCTGCGCTGATCACACGCCTGATTGAGCTGGCCATTGCGCGCCATCAGGCCAATAGCGCGCTGAAAATTTCCGTTAACGGTTAAGCGTTACTGCGGCTTATCCGCCGTCTCTTCCTCATCGGGGCGGCGGCGGATAATAAAGCCCGCGAGCCAGAAACTGATCACCCATGTTACCAGGCCAACTGCATACGTCTGCCAGCCTTTAGCTTCAAAACCTAACAGCCCCACCACTCCATTCAGAATAAAAATTAATCCAATCGCAAACGCGTAATAGTGCCAGTCACGGCGTATTTTCGCAGGCAGCTTCATGACAACTCCGGCAGTTAAAAAGACATCATCGCATAACCAGTACATTGGATCTGTGTCGTATGCGGTAATTCCGAAATGTTACCAAAGTAATTAAAACGTTACAAAAATGTGAGCGCGAACAAAATTCCCTCACATGGGATCCTTCCCGGGGCGAAATTATCACCATTCTTATGTTGACAAACCGGTACAGCTGTCAAAATTACCGTCAGTTGAGGGCCACAGAGCCTGCTCCTTCCAGTGTAAATAGCGGTTTAAATGTTAAAGAGTACCGGAGGTCTTATGGCTGACTTTACCTTGTCAAAACCCTTTACGGGCGCGAAAAAACGTGACACCTCCAGGCCGGGTAACATTGCATATGCGGTGTTCGTACTGCTCTGTTTCTGGGCGGGAGCCCAGCTACTGAACCTGCTGGTGCATGCCCCTGGCGTGTTTGAACATCTGATGCAGATACAGGACAGCGCACGCCCCCATGTGGAACTCGGGCTCGGCGTAGGCACGATTTTCGGCCTTGTGCCCTTCCTGGCAGGAAGCGCCGTGCTGGGTGTCATCGCGCTTTTCCTGCGCTGGCGACGACACCACCTGCGTTAATTCTGCGCCATGCACGCTGCCCGACGATCGTCGACGCGCTTAGCAAACCATGCCGTTGTCAGGTTGCGGGTGATCTTCGGGCTTTCTAACTGAATGCCCGGCAGCATTTCCCGCGGCAGCGTTTTACCACTTTTCTTTTCCGCCAGGCGATAGACTTCGCGCCACAGCGTCGTCTCTTCCAGCTTCTGACTGTCTCCGCGCTCCAACTGGCGACGAATATCGCGATCGCTCATATTGAGTGTCGGCCCAAGCGTTCTGACAGCGCGCTCAGTCGCGCCTGTATCGTTACTGTTATAAAGGATCAGGTCGCCGTCCAGCGCCAGTTTCATTCCGGTCGCGACGCTCACCGCGTGCTGGAAGGCGGCATTGCGGCTGGCGTATAACCCGGCGTTAAAATCGGCAAAACGGTAAATCGGCGCGCTATAACGGGCGGGATAGTTAAGCAGATGATACGTGCCAAACCACAGTCCGCCACGACGGGTAAACACTTCCTGACGCACGGTCCCCTGCATTTCCCACGGATAACCGTCAGTATGCTGCTGGGCAAACGCCACGCTTATCTGCATCGGCCCGCCGGTACGTACCGGGTTCAGGGAGCCGAACAGTTTCTGCCCCATCGGTACCACGCTGATAAAGTCATCGAAAATGGCGCTCAGTTCTCTTTCCGTCCGGACTTTATCCAGCCTTTCACTGTAGCTTTTACCATTCGGCGACGTAACTTTTAGCGCGGTATGCACCAGCACGGCAGGAATATGCATGCGTTCAGCACGCTTATCGATCTCTTTCCAGGCGATTTTGCTTAACCCCGGAACCACAGGATCGGCCTGATAATTGGATTCCTGCTGCGCCACCGCCAGCACCGAACAGATATTTTCCAGTGTTGGCGCTAACTGCTGGCTACGAAAGGTGGTGGCAATATCCTGCGCCCAGCCATCGCGATCTTTCACGCTGGCCGGTATTTTTTGGCGCACCACGCTTGCCACATCCAGCGGCTTCTCTTTTTCTCGCCCTTTTTCTTTCTCTGCTTCCTGCTGAGAAAGCGGACCTGGTGACGAACAGCCAGCGACGATCAGCACCGCCAGCAACCAGCAAACACGTGGTAGATAAGACATGCCGTTCCTTCTTTTAACCAAAATGATGCGGCACGGGCTGAACCGCCTGCCCATCCAGTTCACGCTCAAAACTGCGCAAACGCTTGTAGATAGACATCAGTTCCACCAGCGTCGTCCAGGAGGAAATCAGATACTGGAACGAACTGCGTACCTGCTCAAAAACGTTAGTGATCTGGCGCATCAGACCGAAGGTGATCGCCCCGGCGGCAATCGTCGGGAACAGCACAATCAGGCCAAACACCACATCCACCTGCAGGTACAGGATACGGGCGATATTGAAATACATATAGTGAAAATAGAGGCGGAAATAGTTACGGCGCACGGCAGCAAACAGCTCGGCAATGGTGTGAGGCCTTGCGCGATGGTGATCGTCTTCGCCGTACACCAGTTCTTTACGGTAGGCAGCTTCAACACGCTGATTTTTAAACTCCAGCCCCGGCAGTTTGATCCCCACAAACGCCAGCAATACCGTGCCGAGGATCGCCCAGCCAATCGCGGCAATCACCAGGCCGTATGCCACATGCCCCACCAACGGGAGCTGTTCGACGTGCGGTGACAATGCCACCAGCACCGGCAAAAACGCGATCAACGTCATCACCGCATTGATAAAACTGGTCCCCATGTCTTCAAGCGTAGTGGCAAAACGCATGGTATCTTCCTGCACGCGCTGCGCTGCCCCTTCGATATGACGCAGATGATCCCAGTGCGCCATGTAATATTCGTTCATTGCCGTGCGCCAGCGGAACACATAATGGCTGACAAAGAAGTTATTCAGCACCGCAACCGTCACCGCGATCAGCGCTATCCACAAAAACACGCCAATCTCGCTGTAAAGCTGGCCAATGCTGACTTTATTGGGCGCGCTCAGCGCCGTCTGAATCAAATCATAAAACGGTTGATACCAGGCATTGATGGCCACATTCACCTCCACCAAAAACCAGGTCACAAAGATGATTAACGCCGTTCCCAGAATGGACCAACGCTGCCAGCGGTGCGGCGAAAAGGTAAACCAGCATGCGGCAAACACCCCGACGCAAAAAGCGTAGTAGGCATAAAACAGCAGATAACCCGGGCTCCAGAAACGCGAGGCGCTGATAGGGACATCCGTTGATGCGCCAGTCAGGCGCATCAACCAGGCTTCGCCGCCCGCCTGCCAGAAAATCACGGCGATGGCGGTCCAGATAAAAGCGGACAAAAAGAACAGTGTTGGCTTCGGAAAGAAGGCTTTAAACATCGTGCACTCCTGCTTATTTCTTATTATTTACGACAAATGCTGTGTACCGCATGGCTACGCTGCGCCATCACGCAGCGATAAAATAGCGCCGCCAGGGCGACGCCGTATCGTTGTTTCTGACCTAAGGGTAACGCCTTAGTTCGTTTGCCATTCGTGAAGAATTGTTTCGACGGGTTTCACCAGTACTGGATTCCCTGGCACGGTGAGCGTGCGCCAGACCTCGTTGTAATGGGCGATGAGCGTGCTGGCTTGCGCAGCAGGACGATTCGCCGTGGTATGCGCATCTTCCGCCATCGTGATGGCATAACCGCGACTGGCGCCGTTTTTGAGGGTGGTGTCCACACAATAATCGGTTGCACAACCGCACATCACAAACGCCGAAATGTCGTGCGCTTGCAGGAGCCCGGCCAGTGACGTGTTATAGAACGCATCGCACGCGGTCTTGGTAACATACAATGCGTTTACCGGTTGAGAGAGTTCTGGCAAAAGCGCAAAGCCCTCGCTGCCCTCTTCCAGCCCTCCGGCTTCCGCATGCTGGATAAAAATCACCGTCTCTGCCGCTGCCGTTAGCTGGTTAATACGCGCGACACACTGTTCACGTTGAATACGCGGAGTGGCAAAGACGCCATTTTGCATATCCACGACCATAACCACCCGTTTGCCTGCCATTGTTGACTCCTGTACGTGGGAAATGAAGAGGTTACCACATGCCCGGGGAGGCTCAGTCATAGGGAAAAAATTTCATTTTTACCCATCGTTACGTATTAGGGCGAAATAATACGCTTATTGCTGCTTTGCAACGGCGTACTAAATAGTATAAATACGCTCTCTCTTTCCCATTTTTATAGGGATCCCTTCGTTGAAACGTTGTTTGCTTTTTTCTGCGATGCTGTGCGCATTGAGCCTGACGACCGCCCAGGCGGCGCAACAATCGCCCGATCCGGTGTTTGCTTCGGATATCGTTGACCGCTATGCCAACCATATTTTTTACGGCAGTGGCGCAACAGGAATGGCGATGGTCGTAATTGACGGTAATCAGCGCGTGTTCAGAAGCTATGGCGAAACCCGCCCCGGCAGCAATGTGCGCCCGCAACTGGACTCGGTCATCCGTATTGCTTCGCTCTCGAAGCTCATGACCAGCGAAATGCTGGTAAAACTGCTCGATCAGGGCGTTGTTCGGCTTGACGATCCCTTAAGCAAATATGCGCCGCCGGGCGCACGCGTACCGACATACCAGGGAGCGCCGATTACGCTGGTGAACCTTGCGACGCATACCAGCGCCCTCCCGCGTGAGCAGCCAGGCGGCGCGGCGCACCGCGACGTTTTTGTCTGGCCTGACCGCGCACAACGCTGGAACTGGCTCTCCACGGCCACGCTGAAATACGCCCCTGGCACGCAGGCCGGCTACTCCAATCTGGCGTTTGATCTGCTGGCCGATGCGCTGGCCCGCGCAGCCGGTAAACCGTATCCTCAGCTGTTTGAAGAGCAGATCACCCGCCCACTGGGCATGAAAGACACTACCTTTACGCCTTCTCCGGATCAGTGCAAACGCCTGATGGTGGCAGAAAAAGGTGCCAGCCCGTGCAACAACACGCTGGCGGCCATCGGCAGCGGCGGGGTTTACTCCACGCCGGGCGATATGATGCGCTGGATGCAGCAGTTCCTCTCGTCGGACTTTTATACCCGTAACAGCCAGGCAGACCGCATGCAAACGCTGATTTACCCGCGAAACCAGCTGACCAAAGTTGTCGGCATGGATGTGCCGGGCAAAGCCGACGCGCTAGGTCTGGGCTGGGTTTACATGGCACCGAAAGAGGGCCATCCGGGCATTATTCAAAAAACGGGCGGCGGTGGCGGCTTTATTACCTATATGGCAATGGTTCCGCAGCACAACGTCGGCGTATTTGTGGTTATTACCCGTTCGCCGTTGACCCGTTTCGTGAATATGAGTGACGGCGTCAACGATCTGGTCAGCGAGCTGAGCAACAACAAACCGCAAGTGGTTCCGTCCTCCTGACAGACACGCCGGGGCTGGCACGCATTGCCTTCGCCCCGGTGTTTAACAGCGATTTTGGTAAAACGGCGCATGCTCTTTTCCGCTACAATGCGCCTTTCTGTTCCACAAATATCAGGCATACCATGAACGATTTAATCACTCGCCCTCGCCGCCTGCGCCAGTCACCTGCGCTGCGCGCTATGTTTGAAGAGACAACACTGAGCAAAAACGACCTTGTGTTGCCGATCTTTGTTGAAGAAGAGCTCGACGATTACAAAGCCATTGACGCGATGCCTGGCGTGATGCGCATTCCGGAAAAATACCTCGCCCGCGAGATCGAACGCATTGCCAATGCGGGGATCCGCTCGGTCATGACCTTTGGTATTTCTCACCACACCGATGACACTGGTAGCGATACCTGGAAAGAAAATGGCCTGGTGGCGCGCATGTCGCGTATCTGCAAAGAGACCGTGCCGGAAATGATCGTCATGTCTGACACCTGCTTCTGTGAATACACCTCTCACGGCCATTGCGGCGTGCTGTGTGATCACGGAGTGGATAACGACGCAACCCTGATCAATCTGGGCAAACAGGCCGTGGTCGCCGCCGCCGCCGGGGCAGATTTTATTGCCCCTTCCGCCGCAATGGACGGCCAGGTGAAAGCCATCCGTCAGGCGCTGGATGCAGCAGGTTTCACCGACACCGCCATCATGTCTTACTCGACCAAGTTTGCCTCTTCGTTCTACGGCCCGTTCCGTGAAGCGGCGGGCACTGCCCTGAAAGGCGATCGTAAGACCTACCAGATGAACCCAATGAACCGCCGGGAAGCGATCCGCGAATCCTTAATCGACGAGGCTGAAGGCGCAGACTGCCTGATGGTGAAACCGGCGGGCGCATACCTCGACATTCTGCGCGATGTTCGCGAGCGCAGCGGTCTGCCGCTCGGTGCTTATCAGGTCAGCGGCGAATACGCGATGATCAAATTCGCTGCGCTGGCGGGTGCCATTGATGAAGATAAAGTGGTACTGGAGAGCCTCGGCGCGATTAAACGCGCAGGCGCCGATCTGATCTTCAGCTACTTCGCACTCGACCTCGCCGAACGCGGCCTGCTCTGAGTCCACGCGTTACCTTCCCTCTCCTGTCGCGGGAGAGGGAATGCCCCTGTTACACCGCAACCCTCCGCCGCACGCCGCATTGTCATAACTTCATTGTAATGAAATGTAAACGTCATGTTCGGCCTTTACTGTCATCGGCAAGACGGGAGGAGGACCAACCATGTTTAGTCTCGACAACGTACTCGATGACCTCTGGCCACAAGCCAGGCCCGCGCCCTGGCAAAAAAATCTGCTCAGGCGGCTGCTTTATGAACGGGAATTCCAGCAGTTTGCTGAACGCCACCCCCACCTGAAAGGACTGGACATGGTGGAACAGGTGCTCGAACACCTGCAAATCCGCTGCACTGTCCCCGCGCATGACCTTGAACAAATCCCTGAACATGGCCCACTGGTGATTATCGCCAACCATCCCACCGGTACGCTCGACGGCCTGGCGCTGATGTATGCCGTGTCGCGGGTGCGCCGAGATGTCAAAGTGGTCACCAACCGCATGCTCAGCCACCTTGAGCCGCTGAGTTCCCTGTTTATCCCGGTGGATAATATGGGCGGTCGCACGCGCCGCACCGCGCTGCAACAGATGGAAAACCATTTACAAGCCGGTGGCGTGCTGATTTTCTTCCCCGCCGGAGAGGTGTCACGCGTGACCCGCAAAGGGATCCGTGACAAAAGCTGGCACACGGGCTTTGTAAAACTGGCCAGCAAGTTCCGCGCCCCGCTACTCCCCGCATGGATTGATGCCCGCAACAGTGCGCTGTTTTATGCCAGCGCCATGGTGTCGGACACGCTGCCGCTATTGTTGTTAATGCAGCAGATGTTTCGCCGCCGCAACAGCAACCTGCCGATCAAAATCGGCCAGCGCATCCCCTGGGATAGCTGGCATACGCCGCAACTCTCTTCTCGCGAGCTGGCCGATAAGTGTCGCCAGCACGTTCTGCGTCTGGGCAAGGGATTGCCCGGCCCCTTTAAAACCGAGTGCGCCATTGCCCGCCCGGAAGAGCGCATCATTCTGCGCCGCGAGCTTAACAAAGCCGAGTGTCTTGGCCGCACGGCGGATGGCAAAGTCATCTATCTCTGGCAGCGCAAGGGGCAGGAAGATGCGCCGCTACTGCGCGAACTGGGGCGACTGCGGGAAATTGCCTTTCGCGCGGTGGGGGAAGGCAGCGGTAAACGTCGTGATACGGATAAATATGACGACGATTACCTGCACCTGATCTTATGGGACGACAGCGATCTGGAAATTGTCGGTGCCTATCGCTTTATGCCTACAGCCCAACAAGTCGAGGCGCGCGGCATTGAGGGACTGTACAGCCACAGCCTGTTTCACTATGACGAACGGATGGCAGATGTGCTACGCCACGGCATTGAACTGGGGCGCAGCTTTATTCAGCCGCGCTACTGGGGACGCCGCGGCCTCGATTACCTGTGGTCAGGGATCGGTGCCTATCTGGCGCGCTATCCGCAATACCGCTACTTGTTCGGTCCGGTATCGATTTCCGGCGGTATGCCGCCCGCGGCGAGGGATCTGCTGGTTGCTTTTTACCGTTTGTGGTTCCCTGCCACCTGGCCGCTGGCGTCGTCGCGCCGCCCGTGGCCAGCCACCATGCCCGATGTGCTGGCGCAATTTACGGGTGAGGATTACATCGAAGATCTCACGCGGTTGAAATCGTTGCTGGGCAACCTTGGCTGCGGCATTCCACCACTCTATAAACAGTACTCTGAGCTCTGCGAAAGCGGCGGTGTGCAGTTTATTGATTTTGGCTGCGACCCGGATTTTAACAACTGCGTGGACGGCCTGGTGCTGGTGGATTTAACGTACCTGAAAGCCAGCCGCTACGAACGTTATATTGCCGCGCATCTGCCCGAGCAGAAAGCGGGCTAAACTCTCCCCTCCCCTGCGGGGGAGGGAAAATTACCCGTGCACCAAACGTAAATTTGCCCGTCGGCTATTAAGTTGCGGATTATGCGTAAAAATGACGTATAAAATAGGACGCCAGGCCATACCCCCTCCTTTATTAAATATAATCCGAAGCGATACTGAATTTTGGGGTACAAAATAAATTGCCTGCCAATTCAGGTCAACCGCTTCCCATGAATTATATTTAACGTCAGGCTCTCGCCTGAATACTCTGCGTATCGGCTCACAAAACCCATTCATTCATATCGTAAAATCAGCATGTTAAGTTAATGTGAAATTATTCTCAAAGAATCGAATCATTAATCTAATTAAAGCTTTTGCTGATGGAAATAACTTAAGAAAATTCGCAATTAATTTCCATTAGCGAACAACAAAATTCCTAAACCCGCTCCGGGTAAATTATTTTTCAAACCCGGTGGAAATAAATTTCACATTAAGCAGCAGGAACCTGATTAGGTGGCGTGCTCACCATCGCGGGGCAGCCGCTGCACCAAAAACACGCCTGCGGCAGCACTATAACGGGTATAAAAAAGTAACCTCATGAATGAAAAGGGTTATTTTTTCTGGCATCCGCTTTGCAGTCTCTCTGCAACGTTATTCAATGGCGAGGCAGAACAGAATGAGTACCACAACACTTAAAAGAACACTGGGCAGCTTCCGTTTGTGGGGCATTGCCGTCGGACTGGTTATCTCAGGGGAGTACTTTGGCTGGAGCTATGGCTGGTCCCAGGCCGGAACAATGGGTTTTTTGATTGTGGCACTTCTTATTGCCGCAATGTATTGCGCTTTTATCTTTAGTTTTACCGAGCTGACCACTGCCATCCCACACGCTGGCGGCCCCTTCGCGTATGCCTACCGTGCATTTGGCCCAACGGGCGGGTTTATTGCGGGCTTTGCCACATTGATAGAGTTTGTTTTTGCCCCGCCGGCTATCGCCATGGCGATTGGCGCCTATCTGAATGTGCAGTTCCCATCGCTGGATCCCAAATGGGTCGCCTGTGGCGCGTACATTATTTTTATGGCACTCAATATTCTTGGTGTCGGCATTGCCGCCACCTTTGAGTTAGTGGTTACCTTGCTGGCCATTTTCGAACTGCTGGTGTTTATGGGCGTGGTCGCGCCGGGCTTTTCGTGGGGCAACTTCACCGCCCATGGCTGGGCAGGCGCGGAGAGCTTTAGCGGCCTTGCGCTGCCAGGGATGTTTGCCGCCATTCCGTTCGCCATCTGGTTTTTCCTCGCCATTGAAGGCGCGTCGATGGCAGCGGAAGAAGCCAAGGATCCGCAACGGACAATTCCGCGCGCACTGGGCGGCGGCATTCTGACCCTGACGGTACTGGCGGTGGGAGTTATGATTTTTGCTGGCGGTGTGGGCGACTGGCGTGCGTTGTCCAATATTAACGATCCGTTGCCGCAGGCTATGAAAGTCGTCGTTGGCAATAGCAGCGGCTGGCTGCATATGCTGGTGTGGCTGGGACTGTTTGGCCTGGTGGCGTCGTTTCACGGCATCATAATGGGTTACTCACGGCAAATTTATTCGCTGGCGCGCGCCGGTTATCTGCCAGCAAGCCTGGCAAACCTGAACCGCAAAACCCGCACGCCGCATCTGGCGATCCTGGCCGGTGGCGTGGTGGGTATCGCGGCGATTTTTTCCGACTCGTTAATTACCATCAGCGGCATGCCACTGACGGCCTGCATTGTGACGATGTCGGTTTTTGGCGCTATCGTAATGTATATCATCTCGATGGCGGCCTTGTTCAGATTGCGCCGCAGCGAGCCGGAACTGGCGCGCCCGTTTAAAGCGCCGCTGTTCCCGTATGCGCCCGCCTTCGCCTTAGGCATGGCCGTGCTCTGCCTGGTGGCAATGGTCTGGTACAACACCCTGCTGGCGCTGATCTTTGCCATCATGATGCTCGGCGGTTATTTGTGGTTCCGTAAAACGGCGCACGCCCGCGAACGCGCCAGCCTGGACCCGCAACTGCGCGCGATTTCCTGAGGAGGGTCAATGTATAAAACCACTCTGGCGCACCGGAGTTACACGTTCGCCAGTCTCAAAGACGTCATGGCAAAAGCCTCCCCGGCGCGCTCCGGGGATGTGCTGGCCGGAGTTGCCGCACAGTCGGCAGAGGAGCGAATGGCGGCAAAAATCGCCCTTGCGGATGTGCCGCTACGCGATATTCTCACCAACCCGTTGATCCCCTACGAGGAGGATGAAGTCACGCGTCTTGTCATTGATACCCACGACGCCGCCGCCTTCACGCTGATTGCACATTTGACGGTGGGCGAGTTTCGCGACTGGCTACTGGCAGACAGCACCGACACGGCAATGCTGAGCCATGTTGCCCGCGCCATCACGCCGGAAATGGCCGCTGCGGTCAGCAAGTTAATGCGCAACCAGGATCTGATCCTCGTCGCCAGCAAGTGCAGCGTAATTACCCGCTTTCGTAATACCATTGGCCTGCCTGGCCACCTGAGTGTGCGTTTACAACCTAACCACCCCACCGACGATGTGAAAGGCATTGCCGCCAGCATGCTTGATGGTCTGTTGTATGGTGCGGGCGATGCGGTTGTCGGCATCAACCCCGCCAGCGACAGCCTGCCGGTGCTGGAAAAACTCAACCATATGATGGCAGACATTATCGATCGTTTTGCCATTCCAACGCAGTCCTGCGTACTGACCCATGTCACCAACACCGTGCAACTTATTGAACGCGGCGCGCCCGTCGATCTGGTGTTCCAGTCGGTTGCGGGTACCGAAGCGGCGAACAGCGGTTTTGGTATTAACCTTGCGCTGTTGCAGGAGGCCCATGAGGCGGCGTTAAGCCTGCAACGCGGTACGCTGGGCAACAACGTCATGTATTTTGAAACGGGCCAGGGCAGTTGCCTCTCCGCCAATGCGCACCACGGTGTCGATCAACAAACCTGCGAGGCGCGCGCCTATGCCGTTGCGCGCCACTTCAACCCGTTGCTGGTCAACACGGTGGTCGGCTTTATCGGCCCGGAATACCTGTATGACGGCAAACAGATCATCCGCGCCGGGCTGGAAGATCACTTCTGCGGCAAGCTGATGGGTCTGCCGATTGGCTGCGACGTTTGCTACACCAACCACGCCGAAGCCGATCAGGATGATATGGATACCCTGCTTACTTTGCTGTGCACCGCCGGGCTCACTTTCCTGATCGGCGTGCCGGGCGCAGACGACATTATGCTCAATTACCAGAGCACCTCTTTCCACGATGCGCTATATGCCCGCCGCCTGCTGGGGCTTAAGCATGCGCCGGAGTTCGCGCAGTGGCTGACCCGCATGCAAATTATCGATGCCCACGGCCAGTTGCGCCTGACCGGTGCCAACCACCCGCTGTTAACCGCCTTGCCACAAGGAGCACACGTATGACCGCGCCCGATGCCTGGACACTGCTGCGCGAATTCACCGATGCCCGCATTGCGCTCGGGCGCTGCGGCGCAAGTCTGCCCACGCAGGAGGTGCTCAACTTCGGGCTGGCGCATGCACAGGCCCGCGATGCCATTCACCAGCCTTTTGACAGTGAAACGCTGGCGCGGCAACTCCATACACTGGGGTTGAAGACGCTGGAGGCGCACAGTGCCGCGGCAGACCGCCACACCTACCTGAACCGCCCGGACCTGGGACGCGTACTCAGCGAAGAGAGCAGGAAAGCGCTGGTAGCCAGCCGCACTGCGCCGCACGACTTACTGCTGGTGATTGGTGACGGTTTGTCCTCCCATGCCGTCCACCGCCAGTCGACGGGGCTGATCAGCGCCCTGCTACCCTACCTGCACACGCTGGGTATTTCTCCTGGGCCGATTGTGCTGGCGCATCAGTCGCGCGTCGCGCTGGGTGATGACATTGGTGAAACGCTGGGCAGTAAAGCCGTGGCGATCCTGATTGGCGAGCGGCCTGGCTTGTCCTCACCGGATAGCCTGGGCGTCTATCTCACCTGGCAACCAACGCGTAAACGCATTGAATCCGAGCGCAATTGCATCTCTAACATTCGCCCGGAAGGCCTGAACTATGAGGCTGCCGCCTTCAAACTGGCGTGGCTGCTGGAGCAGGCCTTTTTGCGCCGCCTGACTGGCGTTCAGTTAAAAGACGAAAGCGACAACCCGGCCCTACACGGGCGCGTCACGCCCCGCATTGCCCCCCGCTTCTGAGCCATCAATCGCGCTTCCTCCGGAGGTGAAGCGCCCTTTCTTTTACGCTCGTCTACACTTTTATCGGTGTGGTGGCGAACCCGTGGAGGAGAGATGGCGCCGAAAACACAGCAACCTTATCCCGTGGCCGATAGCCCCTTCTGGCTGCATGTTGAAACACGCGTGCAAAAGTGGGGAGCACTCCTGTTGGGGGGGATTGTCATCGCTGCATTATGTGGTTTCTTTTCACAAGGCTGGCTGAGTGACCGAACCGTTACCAGCGCCGATAACACGCTCAGCGTGCACTACGATCGTTATGGCCGTTTGATGAGCGATAATGACATGCGGCTCACCGCTAACGCCGGCAGCAGTCAGGTGGTATTTACGCTCGGCGGGGATTTCATGCAGGATGTTGAAATCCGTACGCTGCACCCTCAGCCGCAGAAAATGTACAGCCAGGACGGTCAACTGTTCCTCGAATATACCCGCCCCGATGCCCAACGCCCGTTGACCGTGTGGCTGGGTTTAACCCCTCAGGCCATGGGGACCAGCACACAACGTTTCTCACTCAATGGCGCCCCGGCAATCACCGTAGAGCAATTTATCTGGCCCTGAGGAGAGAAGAATGGACATGGTGTTGCGCGCTGTCGCGATCTATCTGGTGTTGATGGTGGTGTTTAAAATTGCCGGCCGCCGCGCCCTGCTGCAAATGACCTCGTTTGACTTGATTTTACTGCTCATCATCAGCGAGGCCACACAGCAAGCGCTGCTGGGCAATGACTTTTCTGTTACTGGCGCAGCACTCACCATTATCACGCTGGTGGTGGTCGATATCCTCTTTGGCACGGTGAAAAAGTACATCAAAGGCGCCGAGAATTTGATAGATGGCACGCCAGTGGTACTGGTGGAAAACGGAGAACTGATCGTCAGTAAAATGCGTGAAGCGGACATTACGCGTGACGATATTATGGTATCCGCCCGTAACAATCAGGGCATTGTTGACCTGGCGCAGATAAAATTCGCCATCCTGGAGCGTAACGGCCATATCTCTATCATTCCCAAAGAGGGCGCATCATAACGCACAGGCACAGCCCCCTTCATCGTATTTAAGAAAGTCCTTATCACGCGGCTATATATCGACTACGTTGATGGCCAGTTGATAAAAAACACAGGGATAACAGATGAAAATTATTGTGTTAGATGGAGGGGTATTGAACCCAGGCGATCTCGCCTGGCATGCGCTTGAGCAACTGGGAGATGTCACAGTCTACGACAGTTGCAACACTGAGCAGGTCGCCGAACGCCTTGCCGGTGCGGATATTGCCATCACCAACAAAGTGGTGCTCGACGACACCCTCTTCAGCCAGTGCCCGGCGTTAAAAATGATTGCCGTCACCGCCACCGGTTATAACGTGGTGGACATTGCCGCCGCCAGGGCGCGCGGAATTGTCGTATCGAACGTGCCCACTTACGGCACCGCGACCGTCGCACAGTTCACCACAGCGTTAATGCTGGAGTTGTGCAACCGAGTCGGCGAACACGATGCCGATGTCCATGCCGGCGGATGGACGCAGCGCAACACCTGGTGTTACTGGCTGAAACCGATGATCGAAGTGGCAGGCAAGCGCGTTGGCATTATTGGCTATGGCCGTATCGGCCAGGCATTCGGCGCGGTGGCGCAAGCGCTGGGTATGGAAGTGCTGGCCTGTTCCGCACGTTCACGCAGCGACGAAGTGCGCGGGGATGTACGCTTCGTTGACCTCGATACGCTGTACGCCGAAGCAGACGTCATCAGCCTGCACTGCCCACTGACGTCAGAAACCAAAGGCATGATTAACAGTGCCGCGCTGCAAAAGATGAAACCCACCGCTCTGCTGCTGAACGCCTCACGCGGGGAGCTGGTAAATGAAGCGGACCTGGCCGCCGCCCTGAACGAAGGACGCATTGCGGGAGCCGCCGTCGATGTGCTGTCGAAAGAGCCTGCGCAGGCAGATAACCCGCTACTGTCGGCGAAAAATTGCCTTATTACCCCGCATATGGCGTGGGCCTCGGTCGAGGCGCGCGGGCGCATTCTGTCAACCACGATCGATAACGTTAAAGCCTTTCTCGACGGCCAGCCGCAAAACCGGGTTGATCAGTAATACCTTGACCCCACACGCCGTAGAGGTGGGGTCCCTTCTGCCTATGGCAAAGAAAAGCGCTTCTGCACAGGCGATGCCACTCGCCTCTGTTAACCCGATGAGAACTATTGTGAAAATGCCGGGTTCACGCCATACCTTTTCCTGATGGGCTACGCTTGGTTTACAGAGTAAAAACAGAGCGAGGAGCCGCCAATGACCAGCACGCACGCCCTTTTCCCCCGTCGCCAGCCTCAGCAAGACGCCGGGGATCCGCATCTGCTTAACTGGGCAAAAAACGCCACGCTTGCTGCGACCTGTGCGGTAGTGACGCCAGAAAATGAAGCGCAACTGCAGGCCGCGATCCGGGCATGTGGTGGCAAAGTGCGAGTGATGGGCAGCCGCATGTCGCCCGGTAGAATGCTGGCGCTCAGCCATGAGGACGATATTCTGATCGACCTTTCCTGTCTGCGCGGCGCGCTCGCCGTAACCGAAGAGAGCGTGACCTTCGCCGCTGGAACGCCGCTGCATGAAGTGTTTGAGATCCTCACCGCGCTTAACCGTATGTTGCATGCGTCACCCGGTGTGATAGATGCACAAACCCTCGCTGGCGCCATCTCCACCGGAACACATGGCCAGGGGATGCAACAAAGTTCGCTGGCGGACGAAGTGCTGAGCATCCGGCTGATCGATGCCGGCGGCACTATCCACGACATCCCCCGTCAGCACCGATGGTTTGCCGCGGCGCAACTGGGACTGGGCACATTGGGTGCCATCAGCGCGGTAACGCTGCGTACCCGCCCGGCTGCGCTGTTTACCTGTTTTAAAAACGCCAGCAGCGCAGACAATCTGGCACACGATTTGGTGACGTGGAATGAGCAATGGGCGTTCAGCAAGGCATGGTGGTTCCCCGATGAGAATAAAGTCCATACCTGGAACGCCCGCGAAGCGCGTGATGATGAGCAGGCGCAATGGCGCCAGAATCGCGGTGAGCTGGTCGAGTTTGACGAAACCGACACACAGATGAATGCCACGGTGGAGAAAACATTGCAGCACATGCAAGACGATACCCACATTGTGGATGAGAACGGCAAACCGTTTCGCACCGTTACCCGGTTTAAAGATTTCTCCGACGTGACTGGCGATATCTATCAGATCTTTTGTCGGGGTATCGCTACGCCGCAAATCAATATTGAAATCGCGATCCCGATGGATCGCGCACCTGCGGTTATTGCCCGTCTGAAAAAATGGCACACCCAGGCGCACCCGCATATGCATTACCCCATCATCCTGCGCTGCACCGGACCTTCCAGCGCCTGGCTCAGCCCGGCCTATCATCAGGCCACCTGTTTTTTTGGCTTTGTGGTCTATTACGCTGAAGACGGCTCGCTGTCGGATGAGGGGCTGGCCTTTCTACGCGCCGCCGAAAAGCGCCTGGCGGAAGAAGGCGGTAAGCCGCACTGGGGGAAATATTTCGATCCTCAGTTGTATGACTGGCCAGCGCTCTACCCACAGTGGGCGGAGTTCCAGGCCATCCGCCGCCAGCTCGATCCGCAGGGGAAATTCCTTAACGCATTTATGACGGAGCTGATGGCATGAGTCCGATGTATGCGTGGGTTACGTTGCTGACACAGTCGGCTTATTTGCCGGGTATTGAGGCGTTACACCGTTCGCTGCGCGCCAGCGGTTCACCATGGCCGCTGGTAGTGATGGTGACGGCGGCCATTGATGAGCCCAGCCGCCAGCAACTACAGCAAGCGGGTTGCCGCGTGGTGAAGGTGCCGGATATCGGCCCCGATCCGGCGCTGGCACACCATTATGCTAATGCCCGTTTTGCCGAGATCTGGAGCAAACTGGCAGTGTGGACACTGACCGATTACCAGCGCGTGGCGTTTCTTGATGCCGATATGCTGGTGGTGAAAAATATGGATGAGGTTTTTACGCTGCCTTTACCAGAAGGAGCTATCGCCGCCTGTCATGCCTGCCGCTGCAACCCGAATAAGATAGCCAGCTACCCGGCAAGCTGGCAACCGGAAAACTGCTACTACAGCTGGTGTGACGATCCGCAAATGCATGGGCACCCTCCCGCCTCGCTGGACAATTACCTGAATGGCGGCTTTCTGGTTCTCACGCCAGATAACACCGTCTATCAGCAAATGATGCAGCAGCTGGCAGCAAAAGAAGATATCTCGGACTGGGCATTTGCCGAGCAGGATTTTCTCAATGCGTTTTTTCGCGACCGCTGGGTGCCGCTGCACTATGGCTATAACGCCCTAAAAACGCTGCCGTTACAGCACCCGAAAATATGGGATTTCGGGCGGGTAAAAAATATTCATTACATTATTGATAAGCCGTGGGAAAAACGCCCGCAGCGGGGAGATCAAGGGTATGAACTTCATCGATTGTGGTGGCAATACCGCTGATCCGCCAGTGAGCGGGGCGCTTGAATACTACGAGGCCTACAGCGGCTCAACGGAACGGGCAGACAACAGCCAGTCACGGAAGTGCTGACATACGGGTTGCTGCAGGGTGGTTTTGTCGTAGACCAGCCAGCGCCCGTCCGGGAGCGGATGCGACACCCAACCCGGCGTCTCCGGCGCCTGCTCATAGACGGCGAAATCAATCTCTTCTTCATTAAGATCCACGACCCGCCGCGTTGCGTTGATCAGCACCTCTGCCCCCGGTCTGGCGTGTTCAAACTCCGCCAGCCGGGGAAGCAAATGCAAAATGGCAAACTCAGCAGGGCAACTGAACGTGACCCGCTCTACTGTCGCATCGTCAAGAAGCCGCTGCGTGGCCTGCGAGATCTGCCGGAAGGCAGGCTGCACTACGCGCAAATAACTCACGCCTTCCGGCGTTAACGCCAGAAAGCGCGGGCTGCGGGTAAACAGTCGCACATTGACTGCGTTTTCCAGCCGGGTGATTTGCTGGCTGACCGCACTGGCGGTAATGCCCAGCGCTTCTGCTGCCTCTTTCATACTTTTATAACGCGCCACAGCTTCAAAACAGATCAGCGCCTGCATCGGTGGTAGGGGCATCACACATCTCCGCATCAGTGAGTCACACTACACTGTAGCAAAGCCAGGCAAATCCCCGTTGCTGCGTGGGTCAGACCGAAAGAAATACCTGCACAGCGTCGACAGACGGGTGCGGCGCCACACACACCTGCGCGCCGTACCACTGCGCGATAATTTCCGGGCGGATCACTGACGCAGGCGCGCCCTGCACCACCAGTTTGCCGTTGTGCAACAGCAAAACCCGATCGGCCCACAGCGCGGCAAGATTAAGATCGTGCAGCACCGCGCACACATGCAATTTTCCGCTGTGGGTCAGCTGTTTAAGCAAACGCAGCAACTGCTGTTGATGATAAAGATCCAGCGCTGAGGTGGGCTCATCGAGGAACAGCCAGCCTTGCGGGGCATCCTCATGCCACAACTGCGCCAGGCTACGCGCCAGTTGAACCCGCTGCTGCTCCCCGCCAGACAAAGTACGGTAGCGCCGCCGGCGTAGTGCATCGCACCCGGTTAGCGCAATGACCTGGTCTACAATCTCCCCTTCACGTTCAGGCCCCCAGGGGGCCCGCCCCATTGCGACAATGGCTTCAACCGGCCAGTCAAAACCCAGTTGCGTGTTTTGCAGCATCACTGCCCGGCGGCGCGACAGCGCCTGCGGCGTCCACTGCGCGAGAGGGCGAGCGGCTAACAGGCACTCGCCATGATCGGCCGCAAGATACCCCGTGAGCAGACGCAGCAGTGTCGACTTGCCCGCGCCGTTCGGGCCAATCAGCGCGACCCGTTCCCCGCCGCCAAGCGTCAGTGAGACGTTGTCGATGAGCGGACGCGTTCCTGCTTTCAGGTGTAGGTTAACTGCGGTCAGGTACTCATCCATGCGCGGCGCCCCTCTGGCGGAAAATCAAGCCTAAAAACCACGGCGCGCCGAGCAGACTGGTTAACAATCCAACCGGCATTTCGGCGGGGGCAACCACGGTTCGCGCCACGGTATCGGCAATCAACAGCAGACCAGCGCCCACGAGAAAAGATGCCGGTACCAGCGCGCGGTGATCCGCACCCAGCCACATGCGCATCAGGTGGGGCACCACCAGGCCGACAAAACTGATAATGCCGCTGATCGCCACAGCCGTTGCCACCAGCAGCGCACTGCACGCTAATAAGCGCCGCTGAAGTGCCGGGACGTTAACGCCCAGGTAGTGTGCCTCTTCATGGCCCAGTTGCAGCAAATTAAGCGACGACGCCACACGCCAGATCAGCAACGAAGCGGGCAGGATCAGGCTGGCGGCGACCACCAGCGTTGGCCACTCGACTTGCCCCAGACTGCCCATTCCCCATTGTGAAAGCTGGCGTAACTGCGTGTCATTGCTGATCCATGCAAGTAGCCCTACTCCGGCGTTGCAAAGCGCGTTGATGGCGATCCCCACCAGCAGCAGTCGTGATAGCCCGCGATCCCCCGCCTGGCTGAGCAGAAAAATCACCACCATCACCGCCAGGCTACCTATAAACGCCGCCAGCATGGGCGCATAAAGTGCAACCAGCGCAGGCACCGACAGCGGCAACACCAGCCAGCAGGCCACCATTAATGACGCGCCGCCGCTGATACCCAACAACCCCGGATCGGCCAGCGGGTTACGAAACAACCCTTGCATGACACACCCGGAGAGCGCCAGCGCAGCGCCCACCAGCACACCCAGCAGGACGCGCGGCAGGCGAATGGTCAGCCAAATCTGCCGCAATCCTTCATGTCCGGCCGTCCACAGGCTGGCAAACGGCAGCCGCATCGCCCCTTGCGTGGTCGCCAACAATATCAGCCCTAACAACAGCAAGAGCAGCCCCCACAAAGCACGGTATACGCCACGGCTCATCAGGGGTGTTGCTCCGCGTTACGGCGTAATTCCAGTAGCGCCTGCGGCGTGCGCAGGCTGAAGCCAAGTAGCGCCATATCATCGATCACCAGCCGTTGCTTGTTACGCCCGGCGGGCGTTTCCGCCAGCCCAGGCAACCGCCACAGGTTTTCTTCCCCCCCCATACTGCGCAAACCGTCGGCAGAGATCACCACCAGATGCGGCTGACTGGCAATCACCCCTTCCTGGGACATAGCACGATAGTGATCAAAGCCCTGCATGGCATTGTGTAAGCCCGCCGCGCGAATAGCGCCATCGGCTGCGGTCTGCTGCCCGGCCACCAGGGTGCCCATACCGCCGTGGCTGAGAATAAACAGCACCCGTTTATTGATGGGCGTTGTCGGCAACGCGGCGATCTCCGCCGCCAGCTTTTTACGCAGCGCTTCGCCCGCTTCCTGCTGCCCAATGGCCCCGGCAATCACCGCCACTTTCTTGTCGATGTCTGCCAGCGTGTAACCGCCCGGTACCGACACCACCCGGACATGGTTTTGCTGGATGTTTTGCAACACCCGTGACGGCTGCGCCTGCGCGCTTGCCAGTACCACCGTTGGGCGCAGTGAGAGAATACCTTCCGCGTTCATTTGCCGAAGGTAGCCCACATCGGGCAAGGTTTTCACGGCGGCAGGCCAGGTGCTGGTGCTGTCCCGCCCGACCAGTTGCGCTTGTGCACCCAGTCCATAGACGATTTCGGTAACATCGCCGCCAAGGGCAACAATTTTCTCTGCCGCTGCGCTGGCCACCAGCGGTAGCAGAGCCAGCAGTATCAGAAATTTTCTCATGCGGCTTTTCCTTTGTTGGCCAGCGCGTCTGTTTGCATCCGCCACTGTTGTTGCTCCGCATCACCTTCACTGCGTTGACCGTACAGTTGGGCGATTTGGCTGCCGTCCGCGGCAAATAACTCCAGGCTGGTGACATAGCCATCGGCGGTAGGTTTGCGCGTGATCCAGCTTTCATGGATCGCCGCCTGGCGCAGGTGCAGAGTGAACTGTTGATTGAAGATGTTGATCCAACCCTGCATCGGCTTCAGCGTCTCTATCACGCCGGTAAAGATCTGCACGCAGCCGCGGTTGCCGACGAAGATCATGATTTCGTTGCCGTCTTGCAGGACGGTGTCCAGCAAGCGCGGCAACGCGTCATTACTGACGAGACAGGCCAGGTCGTCGCCCACCAGGCGAAATGCCTGCTGGCGCGAAAGGCGGAAGGTCTTTAACAAGCCAAAGAACTGGTGTACATCGGTCATGGCGCGCCATGCCTGATCGACCTCGCGGGCATCGGCAGACGGTGCGTGCTGTTGCACGGGGGCTGCCAGCAGTGTGAGCGGCAGATCCGACGCATTGCGAAAGCGAGCAATCAGCGCCTCCCATGCAGCGCTATCGGTGTTCGCGGTGGTGTAAACCTTCAGCAGCGCGTCACCCTGATGGTCAAAAAATTGAATGCTCTGGCGTTCACCGCGCGGGCTCTGTTCGCGCAGGTAAAAGGCACTGGCCCACTGCTGCATAAAAAGACGTAAGTCGAGCGCCCGTGGGTTGAGTACCAGTCCGGCATGTTCACCAAGGTGTTGATGAGTAAAACGACCGATTTGTTCATGAACCGCCCAGTCATTGCGACAGAGGCTTTTGATCTCACCCACAGACTCCAGCGCCGCGATAATCCCCGCCATGTCGCTTGTCAGGCGTATCGCATCATGTCCAAGACGGGCATGGGTCAGTTCCGCTTCGCTCAACCCCATCTCACTGGCGATATCGCGGGCATATTTCGCTGGTTGCTGCGTTTTGATGGTCTGGTATTGATGCCAGATTTCGGCGACATTTTTTGACGATGCAAGCATGTTTATTTCCTTTAACGGTGTCTTCCCCGGCAGCGATACCGGGGAGAAAGAATGAATTTAACCGCGCCGCATTCGGCCGGTGACGGGCCGAACGAAAGCGCATGTCGCCTTAGAAATCGACGTTCACACCCAGTTGCCATGTCCGGCCCGGCATCACCGCCAGCGCCTGGTCATAGGCATTCTGGTTAGTGGACGTTTCCTGCGTCCGGCTGTTCAGATAATCCCAGTATTTGCGGTCGGTGATGTTATAGACGCCGCCGTTAATTTTGACGTGTTTCGCCACCTGCCAGTAGGCACTCCAGTCCAGCACACCGTAGCCCGGCACCCGCATATATTCCGTGTTGCTGTTACCGAGGGCGCCGCCAGTATTGAGATAAGACTGGCGATTGGTCGCGGTGGCGCGTTTGCCTTTAACAAAGGTGGCGGTCAGCGCGGTGCCGTAACGTTTTGCCGGATCATCCCAGCCGACGCCCACGATCGCTTTCATTGGCGCGACGCTGTCGAGATCAACGTATTTGTCGCCGGAATAACTCGATTTAGACTTGCCCTGGGTATAGCCATATGCCAGCGTGGCGCTCAGTCCGTTCAGCTCGTCGACCCAGCGACCAATGTTAAATTTCGCGCTGATCTCCCCGCCATAAATAAAGGCTTTATCGCGGTTTTCCGCCTGGTAAGTGGTGTAGATGTTCGACGGAACGTGGGTGAATTTGTCGGGGTTAGCCGAACGGGTGTATCGGGTATAAGCAATGAAGTTTTTATAGCTGTTGTAGAACAGCGCGGTACGCAGTGTCACGCCCGCGGCAACGTCGCCTTTCATGCCCCATTCAACATTGTTACTGGTTTCGGTTTTCAAATCGGTGTTGCCGATCAATGCATACTGCCCGCGTCCCGCATAGCTGGAGCCCAGGTTCCATGAGCCATACAGCTGGCTGGCATTCGGGAACTCTGCGCCACGTTTATATTGCAGGTACGTCATCAGGCGCGGCGTGATGTCATACTGGAACGTTAACGACGGCAGAAGCTGGGTATCGCTGTTTTTACCGTACAATGTCGACACCGAGGACTCCGTCAGCACGCTGCTGTTGGTCGTCAGGCTGGAGAGGTTATCCGGCCTGGTTGACTGGTAAACGACGCGCGCGCCGGGAATGATGGCAAAAGCGTGACCGTCAGCGTCGAAATTGATCTGATCCTGGACAAAACCGCCCAGCGTATAGCTGCTGCTGTCGGCTTCGGGCTGCATGATCACACTGAAAGTACTGGGTACAGGTGACTGGTTAAACGGGCGCTGGGTTTTGCTGGTGCTGGCATTGAAACCGGCACTCAGATCGTGGCGGCCAAGGCTTTTTGCCAGTGCCGTCTGCATGCCCCAGGTGTCGGTGTCATAGTTGGAGTAAACCGTCTCCATTGTGGCAGTGGTGCTGTCCGGCATCCAGGTGCGGTCATGTGCTTCTGTATGCTGATAGAAGAGCCTGGTGGACAGGCTGTCCAGCCAGTCGTTCATCGGCGTCCAGTCATCTTTCAGGCTCACGCCCCAGCGGCGGGTCTGGCTGGTCTGCTGTGCCTCGCCCAGAATCGCATTACCGCTGCTGTCCCAACTGTCGTAATGGGTGTGGTTGGTTTTGTGGTAATAGTCCAGCGTAGCGCTCAGTTTGTGCGCCTCATTAGGCTGCCAGATGCCGGACGCCAGCATCGCGTCGGAGTGCCAGTTGGCCGGGTAGGCGTCGTGGGTGCCGCTGTTGTTGCGGGTCTGCTGACCATCGCGGCGGCTGTAGACAAAAATTCCCCGCAGGGTATCGTCCCCTGCTGCGCCCGTCACGCCATTATGCCAGCTGCGATCGGCGGAGTCGTAATCGCTCTGGTAGCCAAAATAACTATCCTTACCCTGATGCAGAAAATCATCGGCGGATTTCGGTTTAAACGAGACGTTACCGCCAATCGAGGTATTGGCGTTATCTGTTGCGGTGGCGCCGGACTGAATGTCGACAGCCCCGTACATGTAAGGATCGATATAGTCGCGGCCAATGCCAAACGTGTTCAGGCCAGAACGACTGACATAACTGCGGCCAGTGGCGTCTGGCTGTGGAATGCCGTCAACGTCAATCCCGACACGGTTGCTTTCCAGCCCGCGAATGTTATAGCCGGTGTAACCCCCCCGATCGAAACCGCTTTTGCCGTTACCAGAACCGCCGCTGGAGCCGGTCGCGCTGATCAACGGTTCGTACCGCATAACAGAGCCGAAGTCTTTGGCGCCTTTGTTTTGCAAATCCTGGGCGCTGACAGCGTGGTGGCTGCCCGCCTTTAATACCGGTGCGGGCGCGGTGACGACCATCTCTTCAGCATTATCCTGAAGGCTGGTTGTGACGGTGGTTGAACCTGCCTCTGCCGCACAGGCGGAGGTGTGATACAGCGCTGCGAGTAATGAAGTCACCAGCATGCTTTTGCTAAAGCGAGGCCGGGAAAGTTGCGATTGAGACATATTTTGCAAGCCTATGAGTTATTAGTATCAGGCTCACCGCTTACTTCCAGTCAGGCGCGGGATTGTGCCGTGTCCGCACCAGACACTGAAGGCCAATCCTCATCGTTATCGGCCAGATAGTAATGATAATAATTATCACTTGCAACAAATTCATAGCAACTTCATATTCCCGACGCACTTTGCTTACAATAAAGACTCTGACAGGCACGCCGACGGTGAAAAAAATGACCAAACCCGCCATTACTCTGCATTACTGCTCACAATGCAACTGGATGCTGCGCGCCAGCTGGATGGCGCAGGAGTTGCTGCATACCTTTAGCACCGATCTGGGTGCTGTCACGCTCGTGCCGGGCACAGGCGGGATATTTGTGATTGATATTGAGGGTGAGGTGATCTGGGACCGCAAGCGGGATGGTGGTTTTCCGGATGCCGCCGAACTTAAACGCCGGGTACGTGATTACTGTTTCCCGGAGAAGCCGCTGGGACATGTAGAAAAAGCGTAAACAGGCAGTAGCAGGGCAAACCATCATGCCTGTTTTGCCACAACAAAAAGGTCGCCGCAGCGACCTTTTTGTTACTTCTTCACCGGTTGCGGCTGTTTTTCACCCGACTCCGGCGCATGGTGTGGATCATCTTTTTCACTTTTCAGCACGGTACCCTCCCTCTCGCCACTCATGTTCTGACTATAGATAAGCGGAAAGAAAAAAAGCCAGGCGGCAGGCGAAAAAAACAGCGCTGAAAACACTATTTTGCTGTTTATTCGGGAATTTTTTTAACGTCTGTGTGAACGTGGTTGCGATAAAATAAACGGAGCAACGACCAAAAAATAATGAACGTTATTTCTGTTTTGCATCGTCGGGGGTGATGTTACGAATTGCCATGCTGTGAATCAGGCGTTTTTGATAAGGGGCGAGAGGTAAATTAACGTCTTCAGATGTATCAATAATTATTCGGGTATGTTTTACGCTACATGATGCTTCAGTGATAATAAAATTGGTAATTTCTACTATTTCCGTATCATCGTCATCATTATTATTTTCATTTTTTTGTCTCATGAGTTCCTCAGTCGACATGATAACATGCCATTTAAAACGAGCCGTCTCCGGCTCGCCTGTTATTAAGACAGCGAAAATTTATTGTCTTAATAAAGTCATATAACTGCAAAGCGCAGCGGTTATTTTTTGCCGCCGCTGTGGCTGTTCTGTCCGCCTTTTTTACCGGCTTCGGATGCACGCTCAGGGTCATTTTTAAAGTTGCCGCCACTGTTCTGGCCGCCTTTGCGTCCTGCTTCGGATGCTTTTTCACGATCTTCTGCGAAATTACCTGAACCGCCTCTATGTTGTTCTGCCATGGTATATCTCCACTTCTCATTATCGACATAATCGGTACGCATATTTCGTTGGCATATCGATCGCGTTAGAGCTTTAAGTCTGGTTGTTTATGAGAATAAGTCAAAGTATAAGCGCCAAATAAATAAAATAAATTGCATAGGGAATGCAACTTACTCATTAACAACGAATAACTGCGCCATATTTCTTTTTATTACCACCCGTAAAAAATTAAAAAAAAGCACAGACAAAAAAGGAGATGTATCTTCTTTATTTTACATGAAACCACTGAATTATCACAGGACGATTAAATTAATACCGCCTGAAAAGTGGCTAAGTGGGATATTTTGTGCACACTTGAATGACACACAAAAAATGTGGAGATAATTATGCATTCCGAACATCAACAATGTGTCGAAACCTGCTACCAGTGCGCTGCGGCTTGTGAACATTGCGCCATTTCCTGCTTGCAAGAAGAAGATGTGCAGACGATGCAAGCCTGTATCCGGCTGGATATGCAGTGCGCCGCCATTTGCCGGGTGACCGGGCAATTCATGGCGCTGGAAAGCGAACATTTAGCCTCTATTAGCCGCATCTGCATTGATATCTGCCGTGCCTGCGCCGAAGAGTGCAGTCGTTACCAACATGAACACTGTCAGCACTGCGCGCAAATCTGCCGCCGCTGCGCCGATGCGTGCCTGCAAATGGCCGCATGATGGATCCCTCAGGCTTATCTCTGGCCTGAGGGTTTCACCTGAGTGTCCTGCTGGGTGCTGCTTCATACGACTCGCGCTATTACCCAGGCAGACAGATATAGCCCGCCGCCATATATCAGATGTGTTAAGACACTGAGCAACCTGGCCCGACCAGGGCGCGGTGTTTTTGCCGCCGCAATGCCAAAACCAAAAGCCGGTTGCATCACCATAAACGGGGCGAACAGGCTTATTATCCCGGCCAGCAGTGCAGGGTATAGCGTCGGTTGCCAGTACCAGTCGCGCCCGGCCAGGCAGAACGGAAGAAACGCAAAAATAGTGCCCGTAAGGTAGTGCATGCCCCAACCTACGCCTTTTTCGCCACTGCACGCGGGCGTCTGCCCTATCGTTTGATGGTAAAATCGCCCGCTGGGCATCCATAAGATCCAACGCCCTACCAGCGCATAATCCAGCGAAGGGATCGCCAGTACATGGCGCTGAAACAGCGACCACACATCCATGCATAGTGTTGCGCCCAACCCCGTGATGAGCAGCCGAATAATCAGGTCTGTGTCCATGCGTTGTGCCTTCTTTACCTTGTCAGTGATAAGCTTGCCAACAGTGTGCAACGTGAAGTGAGGTTTAAGTCAACAATGAAAGAGCTGGATATTGGCGAAGTGGCAGAGCGCGCCGGTATTGCGCCCTCAACCCTGCGCTTCTACGAGAAAAAAGGGTTGATTTGCCCCCTCGGCCGCCACGGTCTGAGAAGGCAATACCGGGAGGACGTCCTCAACCAGTTACAGCTGATAGCCCTCGGTCAGGCAGCCGGATTCACGCTGGATGAGATGGCACAGATGTTTGACCCCCGAGGAAAAGTAACGCTGGATCCGAAGAAAATAGTTAGCCGGGCGCAGGAGATAGACCACACCATCCGTAAACTCCGTCTGCTCAGTCGCGGTCTGAAACACATTGCTGGCTGTAGCGCCCCTGAACACAGCCAGTGCCCGGAATTTCAGAAAATCGTCGCCCGCGGATTGTTCCTCACCCGTTAATCCCTACCTGAAATAAGAGTTCATTTCTGTGCCGTTGCGCCTATCCTGAGTGGACAAAAAACGATAACGAGGAACGGAATGATGAAAAAAATGGTCATCTTGCTACCCGCCCTGCTGGCAGGGTGCACGGTAAGCGATGCGGAAATGCGCCAACGCTATGCCACTCACTACGCCCAGCCAGCAGAGTATGTGCGCGTTTATCAACAAAAAATCCAGACCATGAGTGTTGAAGAGCTGGCGGTACATGGCGCAGAAGCGGATAAAACGCGTATGGGCGGGCAAAAACGGATGAAAATCGGTGAATATCTCTATGTTGAAGATGTGCACCCGCAGGGAAATCGCGTGGTTTTCGACTACTCCCTGACGCCAGACTGGTTTAAACAGTCCAGCACAGCGCAGCTTGAACGTCAGCACAAGATGCAAAAAGATCTGATCTACCGTACCTGTTCGCTGGAAACGGTCAAACTGGCGCAGCAAAAAGGGCTGGAAGAGGAACACAATTATTACGCCCAGTACCCGCAAAAAATTGCTTTTACCCTGCGCACCAGCCGACAGATCTGCCTTCAAAACGGTTTCCCGCGTTAATTCGCAAGCTGTACTCTCTTAGGCCAGCGCCTGATTCAGGCCGTTGGCCGTGGGCTTCCCCATGCCCAGCACGTTCTTCCTGGCGCGCTATCGTCTTGCACCTTTCGTCTTTCACACACTAAACGACAGGCGTCACCCTTTCGCGTGGGTAGCATTTAGTTTTGTTATATTATAACATTTCAATTTGTCACAAACGATAAACAGGGATTACCGATGATCATGAAGAAACAAGCGTTTTTACTCGGCATGAGTGTGTTGCTTGGCAGCGCACAGAGCATGGCGCACGACCACCATCACGGCAAGCCGCTAACAGAAGTGGAGCGCAAAGCCAGTGAAGGCGTTTTCGATAATAAAGATGTAAAAGACCGGACGCTGGCCGACTGGGAGGGCATATGGCAGTCGCTCTACCCTTATTTGCAGGACGGTTCGCTCGATCCGGTGCTGGAGAAAAAAGCCAGACAGGGTGACAAAACCGTGGAAGAGTATCGGGCCTATTACAAAAAAGGCTACGCCACAAACGTCGACATGATCGGTATTGAAAATAACGTGATGGAATTCCACGTGGGGGACAGCGTCAGCAGCTGCCGCTATGACTATGCAGGCTATAAAATCCTCACCTACAGCTCAGGTAAAAAAGGCGTGCGTTACCTTTTCGAATGTAAAGAGAGCCAGTCCAACGCGCCGAAATATGTGCAGTTCAGCGATCATATTATTGCCCCGCGGCAATCACAGCACTTCCATATTTTTATGGGCAATACGTCTCAGGAGGCATTGTTAAAAGAGATGGACAACTGGCCGACCTATTATCCGTACAATATGAATAAAGAGCAGATTGTCGAAGAGATGTTACACCACTAATCTCGCTGCGTCGGGCGGCAATCTGTGCCGCCTGGCGCATGAATCACGCGATAGCGTGTTTAAGCATTTTGCAGTGGGTGGGAAATAACCGCCATATCAGCCCTTTCTAAAGACCATTTATTCCTCTGACAACCCTTTTATTAATCATTCCCCACCGACACCGTGACTCATTATTGAGATAAGCCTCACATTAGCAAAAAAACATAAACCTAAAATCAAAATTTACAAGTGGTATACCTGAAAACAAAAGATAGCATACAAGTTATTCCAATATGCATGACAACTACGAGGCAATTATGTCTGTTTACACTCGTCTGAGTACGATGGAGAAGCTTAGTTTTGGCATGGGTGACGCCGCTTGCGGTATTGTTTTCTCCTCTGTGACCATGTTTCTGACCTATTTCTATACCGATATTTACGGGCTGGACGCCGCTGCGGTCGGCGTAATGTTTCTGGTTACCCGCGTTCTTGATGCGGTTGTGGACCCGGTCACCGGCATGATTGCCGACCGCATTAAAACCAAATATGGACATTTCCGTCCGTGGCTTATCTGGTTTGCCGTGCCGTATGCGGTGATGGCGGTACTGACTTTTACTACACCCGATTTTGGCCATACCGGTAAATTAATTTACGCCTACCTGACTTATACCGGACTGATGCTGGCCTACACCTTTATTAATATTCCCTACTGCGCGTTGGGCGGGGTCATTACAGATAATGATAAAGACAGGCTTTCAGCGCAGTCATGGCGTTTTACATTATCTTCGTTGTCCGGGCTGTTGGTTTCAGTCGGTACGCTAAGCCTGGTGGAGTGGTTCGGTAAAGAAAATAAACAGTTCGGCTATCAGGCTACAATGGCGGTAATGGGCACCATCGCTATAGTGATGTTAATATTGTGCTTCGTGAATACTAAAGAGCGCATTACCCCAGTCGTTGATAGTCACTCATCGATAAAAGCGGATTTAAAAAATCTCTGGCAAAACGACCAGTGGCGGATCGTCGCAATTATTACGTTCTTTTCCAGTATGGCCAGCGTAATGCGCAGTTCCGCAACGCTCTATTACGCCACGTATCTGATGACCGGCGGCAGTAGCGCCGGGAATACCACCATGAAAACCGCTTTTATTACGACGATGGTGGTGGGGACAATTTTTGGCGCAATGGGTGCCGGTTATTTCTCGCAGCGCTATAAATCATTATTTATGTTCCGCACCATTAATTTGTTGTTGGTTTTTGCCGGAGTAATGATGTTTTTTATTCCGCCTACGCTATTGAGCATTATCTTTCCGGTCTATTTTCTGATCGGCTTTTTACACCAAATGTACCAGCCTTTTAAGTGGAACATGATGGCCAACGCCGCCGATTACGGTGAGTGGAAAACCGGTCGGCGTATTACCGGCCTGTCGTTCTCCGGCAACCTTTTTATGCTCAAGCTGGGCATGGCGGTGGCTGGCGCAATGGTCGGCTTTTCATTAAACGGGTTTGGCTACCAGGCTGGATCGGCCACGCAAAGCACTGCGGCGATCACCGGTATCGTCAGCCTGCTGACAATCGGCCCGTCGTTGTCATACCTGATCCTTTATGCGCTCTCCTTCTTCTATAAACTGGATGATGATCTGATGCGTAAAATCCATGATGAGATCGACGCCAAAACCAGCCGCGTTGCCGCGCAACCCACAGGGGACGTATCCGGTGCTGCATTGATTACCGAAGAGGCGAAATAGTCATGGATATGGTATGGCAAGCAGACAATCGCGACGGCACGTATCGCAACCCGGTGATCCACGCTGACTATTCCGATCCGGATGTGATCTGTGTCGAGGGCCAGTACTACATGGTGGCGTCCAGTTTTAACCATCTTCCCGGCCTGCCGTTGCTCGTTTCCGCCGATATGGTGAACTGGAAAATTATTAATCACGTGCTGCCCGAGCTGCCTGGTGAGCATTACAACAAGGTGCTGCCCGGCAAAGGCGTGTGGGCCCCCTCATTGCGCTACCACGATGGATTTTTCTGGGTCTTTTTCAGTATGCCGGACGAAGGCATCTTTATGAGCAAGGCTGAAAACCCCAGCGGCGAGTGGTCGAAAGCGCACTGCCTGCATGCGGTGAAAGGCTGGATCGATCCCTGCCCACTCTGGGATGACGACGGGCGGGCGTGGCTGGTGCATGCCTTTGCCTACAGCCGGGCGAATATCAAACACAAATTGCAGCTCTGCGAAATGTCCCCGGATGGACAACAATTGCTGGATGCAGGGCGGATCATTTTCGATGGCACGCGCTCTCACCCCACGATCGAAGGCCCCAAATTTTATAAGCGCAATGGCGAGTACTACATCTTTGCCCCGGCAGGCGGTGTGGAAACAGGCTGGCAAACAGTGTTGCGCAGCCAGCATGTCACCGGACCTTATCAGGCCAGAAACGTTCTGCACCAGGGAAGCACCCCAATCAATGGCCCACACCAGGGCGGCTGGGTGGAGTCCCCGGAAGGGGAAGGCTGGTTTATACATTTTCAGGACAAGAGCCTGTACGGCCGCATTACCCATCTGCAACCCCTGGTCTGGGACGAAGAAGGCTGGCCGCATATCGGCGCGCAGGATGCACACGCAGACTGTGGCGAACCGGTGCTGCGCAGCAGTAAGCGCTCCGGCAGCGCACAACGTGCGTATTGCGAACCGCAAACCTCCGATAACTTTGTCGGCGGCAAACCGGGCTTACAGTGGCAGTGGCCCGCCAACCCGCAAGCGGGCTGGATAGTGCCCGGCAATAACGGCCTGACGCTGGCCTGTTACCCGATGGGTGCGCATTCGTTGTACGACACGCCGCAACTGCTCCTGCAAAAATTCCCCGCACCTGCCTTTACTGTGGAAACGGAGGTGCAGGCCCGCTTTCGTCATGAGACGGATGAAGCGGGACTGGTTATCTACGGAGAGCGCTTTGCCGCAATCGCACTGGCTTACCAGAACGGGCAATACGGGTTAAAAAGCACCACCGGCTGGAACAGCGATAAAGGGATGGTCGAGGCCGATTCGGTGTTCATTCCTGTTGCTATCACAGCGCCGACCCTGCTGTTTCGTGTCCGCGTCGATCGGGATGGGATTTGCACTTTTGCATGGTCGCAGAGCGGGGGACGCTGGCAGGATATTAGCCCCACGTTTGCTGCTGCGGCTGGAAAATGGATCGGCGCGAAAGTGGGGATTTACGCCCTGTCATCAACAGATAATGTGGAAAAAGGAGACGCGCATTTTCGTTATTTCGACGTTCGCGCGTAACGGCATTGCACAGGCGGCCTTACCCGCCGCCCCTTTCCGGGCGTACAGCGCATGCTGTACGCTTTTCTGTACCGCCAGCGCGCAATCGTGATGGCGATTTCGTGACAGAAAATACCAAAACCGGCGAGCGTTTCATCTGGGTGAGGCGGCCAACACCATGCAGCCTGAAGCATCCGGATTAATATTGAGATATGAAAATGACGGCTTATAATTCCCGGCAATTTATGGATGATTAGGGAACGACCATGTCATTTGACTCCCCCTGGTTTACGGTTTTGCTTATTACGCTGATCGTGCTGGCGCTGGTGGTTTATTGCTACCACACTGGCGCGGTTTACGATAAGTACAAAAAGAACGGCATCCGCACGGAAGCAAACATTGTCAGCAAAGAAAAAATTGGCGCGTCGGGTACCGGTAATACCAAATTCCGCGTGGTGGTTAGCTTCAGTACCGCCAACGGAAGCGTGACCGCAACGACGAAACGTTACTTCACCCCGGAAGATCTCATCAAGGTGATGCGTAACAATACCGTGGTACTTTATTACCTGCCTGAAGATCCGCAGAAGGTACTGCTCATGCCTAACGAGATGGTGTAACGCCTGTCTCCTCCCTGCCATTGTGCGCCGATGCACTGCCTGCCCGTAGAAGTAAGGACCAGAATAATGAAGTCTGTGGGTATTACGCTCTTCAAGTTTTTCGCTTTTTTTATCCTGTTTTTAGCCATCATGTGGGCAGCACCGTTTGAACAACAGGTTTTTGACGCGGTTTCCCGCCACCTGACGTTTGATGACGCCGTGCGTCTCTCGGCGTGGATGGACGGCGAACCGGCACCGGAAGCGATGGAGTCGGTAGTGACCGATGCGTATGGCTTTCTGGTACTGGCGGTCAGTGTCATCCTCTTTAGTCTGTTCACCAGCGGCCTCACTCGCTGGCGCAGCGCGCAGCGGTTTAACGCGATAAATTTCTTCCTGTTATGGGCAGTGGCATGCATCCGACGGGCAAGCAAGCTGCTGACGTTTATTGTGTTAATGTCGCTCCTCTTTCACATCGTGCCCTATGATCGCCTTACCGATACCCACTCGCCGGAGCTGGAACATCCTGTTCTGGCAGCCATATTGCTGTTTCATCTTCTGCTCACCACCGCGTTCTACTGGCTGGTTAAAGGGGTATTTAAAAAAGGCTGCGCCCGCGTTTTTACGGCGCGCTGAAAGCCCCCTCGCGTAACGGTAGCGCACCGGGCTACCCGCAGGCGGAACGTGAGCCACTTCACAGCCGTTTGTGGATAGCAGATTTTTACTGGTCGATAGCGAGAGTTTTATGACTCTCCCCTCCCTGAAAAGGTAATTTGCTGAGGACAAATCCTGTACTCAGGTTCCGATAAGGTGAGGGCATCATGATAGATTCAAATAAAAACTATTATATGAGCTGTCTGTTTTTTCTCTTTTTCTTTATAGGCTGGGGATGTTGTTATCCCTACCTCTCATTATGGCTAACAGAAACGATTGGTATTAATTACGGCGACGTTGGGCTGGTTTATTCCTTTACCGCCGTGGTAGCAGTTTGCATCCAGCCGCTGTTTGGTTTTATTTCCGATAAATTAATTTACCGTAAAAACCTGATGTGGATGCTGGCGATTATTATCACGTTATTCGCACCGTACTGGATCTATATCTTTGCGCCTTTACTGAAAATAAACGTCGTGCTTGGCGCGTTAGCGGGCGGCATCTATATTGGCATGGCTTACGGCGCTGGCTGTGGTGTCTGTGAAGCTTATATTGATAAAGTCAGCCGTGCTTCAGGTTTTGAATTTGGTCGCGCCAGAATGTTTGGTGGCATCGGAGCAGCGATAGGCACCTTTGCCGCCGGGAAATTATACGGCATCGATCAAAACCTGATTTTCTGGACCGCCAGCGGCGCAGGGGTGTGTTTACTCTTTACCGTCTGGAAAACGCAGGTCAGGACCGCCGCGCCAGAGGCACACCACCGGACCAGCACACCGGTGACGCTGGCGGACGCCACCGCCTTGTTAAAATTGAAAAAGTTTTGGTTCTTCGCCCTTTATATGATTGGCGTTGGCGCGGTCTATGAAACCTACGATCAGCAGTTTGCCATTTACTATAGCCATTTTTTTGAAAGCAAAGCGCATGGCGCTGAGGCATTCGGATATTTAACCACCGGGCAGATTTTCCTGGATGCCGTCGTGATGTTTTTTGCTCCATGGTTTGTGAATAAAATCGGCCCGAAAAATGCCCTGCTGTACTGCGGGTTAATTATGAGCCTGCGCATTATCGGTTCTGCGTGGGCTGTGGGGCCAATATCCATCAGCCTGATTAAATTGTTGCATGGTTTTGAAAGCTCAATCCTGCTGGTGGCCGCGCTGAAATACATTACCGCTAATTTTAACCCGCTACTTTCAGCCACCGTTTATCTTATTGGCTTCCAGTTTTCTAAAAGCTTCAGTTCAATATTCCTGTCAACGGGTATTGGTCATATGTATCAAAAACTAGGCTTTGCCGACAGTTATATGGTGCTGGGGTGTATTGCCCTGTTATTTACTCTGGCTTCGTTTATTACCCTCGACAAAGCGCGAACGTTTAACGCCGTTCCTGCAACGTCAATTTGATACCGGGAGATGGTTCATGTCTGCATTATATTATGGCGTCGCCTATTACGACGAATACATGCCGGAAGATCGGCTGGAAAAAGATATCGCCCTGATGCTCGAAACCGGCATCAATGTGGTACGCATCGCTGAATCCACCTGGAGCACGCTGGAGCCGCAGGAGGGGCAATATAATTTTTACCATATTGATCGGGTACTGAACGCAATGCATGCGGCGGGGATCGCCGTGATCATCGGCACGCCAACGTATGCCATCCCTGGCTGGCTGGCACGTAAATACCCGGAGGTGATGGTCACCACGGTGGACGGGCAACAAAAATATGGCCCGCGGCAAATCATGGATATCGTCAATCCGGACTTCCGCCGCCACGCAGAAAATATCATTCGCGTTCTGATGGCGCATGTGCACGATCATCCGGCGGTGATTGGCTTTCAACTGGATAACGAAACCAAGCATTACGACAATATCGGGCGTGATATGCAGCAGGGTTTTATTCGCCATTTACAGGAAAAATACCCCTCGCTGGCGCAACTGAATGAAGACTTTGGTCTTGATTACTGGAGCAACCGTATTGATCACTGGGACGACTTTCCCCCGGTCGAAAATACCATCAATGCCAGCCTGGCGTGCGCATTCAGCCGTTACCAGCGCCTGCAGGTTAGCGAATACCTGGCCTGGCAGGCCAGTATTGTGCGCGAATACGCCAGACCGCAGCATTTTGTCACGCATAACTTTGATTTCGAATGGCGGGGTTATTCGTATGGCGTGCAACCGCGGGTCGATCATTTTGCAGCGGCGAAATGTCTGAGCATCGCCGGGGTCGACATTTATCATCCGGGTCAGGATCATTTAACCGGGAAAGAGATAGCCTTTGGCGGTGCGGTGGCCCGTAGCCTGAAAAAAGGGCAAAACTACTTCGTACTGGAAACGCAGGCACAAGGATTTCCGCAGTGGACCCCCTACCCCGGCCAGCTACGGTTGCAGGCTTTCAGCCATGTGGCGGCTGGTGCGTCGATGGTTTCATACTGGCACTGGCACTCGATCCATAATTCTTTTGAAACTTACTGGAAAGGGTTGTTGAGCCATGATTTTGCACCCAATCCAACCTGGCAGGAAGCCACCACCATCGGCGCTGATTTTAAACGCCTGTCGCCGCAGCTGGCAGGGTTGCAGGCTGAACACGATGTCGCGCTGCTGATCAGCAATGAAGCGATGGATGCCCTGAACCACTTTAAACCTGCCGGTGCGCAGACCAATGTTTATAACGATATCGTGCGCCGTTTCCACGATGCGCTCTACGAACAAAACGTGGCGGTCGACATCATTAATGATATCGATGATAGCGCCGTGCGTTACCAGGCGATCATTGTTCCGGCCCTCTATGCAGCGGATGACGCACTGCTTGAACGCATCAACGCCTATATTGCGCAGGGCGGTCGTGCGCTGATCGGCTTTAAATCTGGCTTTAGCGATGAAAACGTAAAAGTACGGGTGGAGACGCAACCCGGCCGGTTAAGCAAAGCCTGCGGCGTAAGTTACAACCAGTTTACCCTGCCGGAAAATGTCACCGTTAGCGCGGCCATCCCTGAACTGGATTGTCAGGGGCATAACCCTGCCGAACTGTGGATGGAATTGCTGACGCCCGCCGAACAGACGCGCACACTGCTGCGCTACCAACACCCGATGTGGAAGCACTATGCGGCAGCCACCGAAGCGACGTTCGGTAACGGCCTGGCGATGTATGTCGGGTTCCTGCCTGAAAAACCGCTGATCGCCCGACTTTTTGCCTGGCTGACGCGCGGCCTGTCGTTGCGCTCGCGCACGTCGGCTTACCGCTTCCCGCTGGTGGTGAGAAAAATGACCAACGCGCGCGGAAAGACGCTCACCTTCCTCTTCAATTACGCCGGGGAGGAGCAAACATTCTGCAGTGAAATCGACGGTGTTAACCTGCTGCAAGGAACAGCCATCCACCGTGGTGCGCCGTTGCAGTTAGGCCCATGGGACTTTAGTATCATCGAGAGTTAAACAGCGAGCCGGTGGCGATCAACGAGGCAATAATGGAACTGGATATCAATGAACTGATTAACTTTTCTCCATTGATAAAAACCTTCACCTTTAATGCCTGGATCGTCTCCGGCTTTACGCCTATTTCCAGAGGCTCCTCGCTCGATTATTACATTAATCGCCCGCAGGGCATGAAAGGCTATCTGATCAATCTGACGCTACGTGGCCAGGGCCGCGCCAACGTAGGCGAAAGCACCCTGCAATACCAGCAAAATGACCTGTTGCTTTTCCCGCCGGGCGTTCCCCATCAGTATGGCCGCGATGAGCACAGCGAGCACTGGGATCACGTGTGGATTTACTTTATTCCCCGCCCTTACTGGCTTGACTGGCTAAAGTGGGATCAAAACCCGGCAGGGATCGGCAAAATGCGGGTTGAGGATGCGCTAACACTGGCGACGCTGCGCGCGCTTTTTTATGAGGTGATCCGCCATAACTCTGCTGATGCGCCCTTATCTGAAGCGCTGGCAATGAACGCCCTCGAGCGACTGATCATCACCTGTTTTCAGCAGCAGCCCATCAGCAACCGCTACGCGCACGACCCGCGGATCAATGCAGTTTGCGACTATCTCAACGATCATATTGATGAAGAGCTGAAAATCGAAACGCTGGCCAGCATGGTGTTCCTGTCGGCTTCCCGGCTGGCGCACCTGTTTAAAAATGATTTAGGCACCACGATTTATGCCTGGCGCGAAGTGCAGCGCATGAACCGTGCACGTTTGCTGATCCAGTCGACGCGGTTGCCGATATACAAAATTGCGCAGTCGGTGGGTTATAGCGATCCGGTTTATTTCACCAGGATATTCCGCAAACATAACGGTATTCCGCCTGCGGAGTATAAAAAACGCTATGAAAAGATGAACAGCATGGCGGCCACTTCCCCGACAAAACCGGCACACTAAAGGGCTTTAGCGAACGCCATGAACAGTACCGTTACGGGTGCCAATGGCGATACAGCGCCCCTCTACCATGCTGATGTAGTAATACGCCGGGTTAGGCAGGTACTCCATCAACCAGGGCAATTCTGGCGAATATTTAATGTCCATGGTGGAGATTTTCCATACCGGTTCACCGAACAGGGTCATGGGTGTAGCCTCATGGTAGTGCTCATCCCAGCCCCGATTCTGCTCTGCGGCGTAGCGCCTGGCGATCTCTACCGCCTGCTCTTTGATAATCATCACAATACTCCCTGCTTACCGCATCTTTTCAACGGACTGTATGAACAGGTGAAAGATAAAACGAAAGAACGGGGAGGACAACAAAACCCGGCACTTGCGACCTTTCTTAAGTACGTTTAAAAAACGCACTACGTGGTGTGATAAAAAAGCCCCTTAAAACATCTGCATAAGTTAAATATGCACCCGCCAATGAGTACGCGTTATTACGCCAGATCAAATCTGTACATACCGTTACACAGCAACGCTCATCATTCAGCCAGTGGCTGGTATATAGTGTCGAGAACACAGAGAACGGTTTATCTGTAAAGTTAAAACCCAACAAATTTTAAACAAATGAATATCATGTTTTCTTAAAATTATAATGAAACTTAAAAATGCTCTCTGCCTACATATCCTGATGGCGGCCCTCGCCATCCTGTTCCTGAGTGCTCACCCGCTGGTGACAAGCTTCAATCCGCCGCTTAAATTTCAGCCGTTGATTAAATCAATGGAAGGAACGCAAAAAGAACAAGCGGAAAAGATGGCGACTATTTCTCACGCTTTACAGGGTAATGCGATTTTTTTCATTGGCGCTTCTGAAGTCGCCACCTCTGAAGATGAACATTACGCTGTATATAATTATCTGAATAATGATTTGCATCGTCCGGTAGTGGCGTTTGGCGATAGCTTTTATGACAGTATTACACATTTTTTACTGTTCTCACGTTTTAAAAACGACCTTAACGCAAACAGCAAAGTCGTTTTGTTACTGGCACCTGACAGTTTTTATTCTAATGGTGTTCCGCCCGCTATTTTTGCCAACCTTTTCCCGGCCCCAATTTTTAATCCTTTAATGCAGAATGAGCAGACTCGCCCTTTCCTGGTCAATTATTTACAGAAGATTGATAAAAAAGAGGTCAGCCATTTAACGTTTGCTCAAATGAAGATCGCAGGCTGGAGCCTGGACAATATCTGGCAGGAAGTTAGTTTCCAGTTTGCCAATTTCTGCACGTTGATTAAAAACGACTGGCTGGCGTTGCTGCACATTGAGCCCGAGCCTGCACAGCCCTGGCCCCTGCAGCCTGCTACTTCAATAACGCCAGACTGGGATCGCGAACTGGCGCACGCCCGTGAGCTGAACGAGTCCCGTCACGAAAGCGCCGCCACACTGTGGATGGACAAGTCGGTGTATATCCCAGGGGAAAAACCCGAAGTATGGGATGACTCCCCGGTACTGCCAGAACAACTGAACGCCTTCCGCGCCATGATTAACTTGCTGAAAGAGCGTCATGTTCAGGTCGTGGTGATTATCGACGCGATTAACCGGCGTGCGGTGCAAAACCCCGAACTGGTTCAGCCTGCGGTCACGCAGACGACGGCGATCCTCAAAGAAAACAATATCCCCTATCTGGATATGTACTCGATGCCATATCAGGACGGCTGGAACTGGGATCGTCTGCACCCCACGGACCTGGCATGGGTAACGATGGATCGCTTTATTGTTGAGAGTTTTAAATGATGAAATACGCTATCCGGCTTTTTTTCCTTTATCTCTTTCTGGCGGTCACCATCATTGCGTGGTCCTCTGTTGATGAAAGCATGAATATAAAAGTGCATTTTGAGTATCAAAAGTTCTGAGGAATGAATGATGTATAGCTCCGGAACCTTTTTTTTCTTTCTGTTTTCATCCGCGCTGGTCTTTGCGCTGGTTAACCGCGTATTGCGTTTCCGGCTGACCTATTTAGCGGCATTCTCCGTGCTGGCGGCAGTCGGTTGGGGATACATTTTCCAGGGGGATTATGTGGTTCCCGTGGCGGTATTCCTGAGCTTTTATCTTGTGGTGTCCTTAAAAGAGAAAGGCTGGTTAAAAACCTGGCAGGCAGTCAGCCTGACATTGCTGCCGTTGTTTTTAGTGAAGTTACACCTCAACAACCACTGGGGCATGATCGGTCTCTCTTTTATGACGTTCCGCGCAATTGATGTGCTGCTCTACCGCAATAAAAAAGATGACCGCAACATCCTGCACTATTTTTGCTATCTGTTTATGCCGTTTATTATCCTGGCCGGCCCTATGTATCGCTGGCGGACATGGGTAAACGACATTAATAAACCGGTATTTGCACTTAGTCGTGAGCAGTTTTTAACGACGATAGAACAGATTTTCACCGGTATTATTCAGAAATTTTTATTTGCCATGCTGATCGATAACCTGGTGATTGCGTCGTGGGGCCATCGCCCGTTTACGTTTACCGTCGGTGTGGTGATGTCGCTGGCCTACAGCGCTTATCTCTATTTTGATTTTGCGGGTTACAGCAATATGGCGATCGGCGCCGGGCGGTTATTTGGCCTTACTATCCCGGCGAACTTTAACATGCCGATCCTGGCGAAGAATCCGCAGGATTTCTGGCGACGCTTTCATATCAGCCTGTCGGAGTGGCTGCGGGACGTGGTGTTTATGCCGGTGTATATGAATCTGATGAAGCTCAATTTCTTTCGTCAGAACAAAACCCTGGCGCAGAACATCGGTATCTTCTGCACCCTGTTTTGTATGGGGGCATGGAACGGGCTTGAACGACATTATGTTATCAGCGGCGCGCTGTTTGGCGCCATTTCCGTTGCGCATAACATGCTTCAGTGGTCAGCCAAACGCAGCCCGGCGCTCAATACCTGGCTTCAGTATCCGGTTGTGAGCTTTTGCGGGCGTCTGTTAACGCTGGCAAGCGCTGCGGCTTCTCTCTACATTTTTAGCGGAATGTCACCTCTATGAACCTTCATTACGAGCTTCAGGAATTGCAGGATTTCCTGCGTGCGGCATTACTCGATCCCGCCAACCCGCAGCAACTGGCCATTAGCGGCAGCGACCAGGCCCTGACCTGGCTGCAGCTCTCCGCTGCCGTCACCGACTGGTTGCAACGTTACCAGCGTTGCCCTCAGATTGCCGGTGCGCCGGTGGTGTTATATGGGCATCAGCAGGCGGAGTTTGCCGTGGCGATTTACAGCTGTTTGCTGCACAACATTCCGTATATCCCGGTGGATTGCATCTACCCACAGGAGCGGCTGAAAGAAATTTGCCAGCTGGCCAACGCTCCCTGGTATTACGATGTGGCGACCCGCCAGTTTATCGCGACTGGCGAGACTGGCCAGCCACTGGTCGAGCAGGATCTCGCTTATATCATGTTTACCTCTGGCAGCACCGGCAAACCGAAAGGGGTGCAGATCGGGCGGGAAAGTTTGTGGCACTTTATGAAGTGGGTGCGGCAGGACTTTGCGCTGCCGGAAAAACCGGTCCTGATGAACCATGCCGTGTTCAGCTTCGATCTGTCGCTGATACCGCTGTTGGCGAACCTGGCAACCGGCGGGCACATTGTGCTGAATGCAAAAGAAGATATCGCCGCAGACAACTGGCTCGATCGTCTGAAAGACAACGACGTTTCGGTGTGGGTTTCAACGCCCTCTTTCGCCTACCAGAAACTGCTGTCGCCGCAGTTCAACAGCGACTATTTGCCCGCGCTGAATGTGTTTGTGTTTATTGGCGAAGTGCTCAACAAAGCGCTGGTGAAACAACTGCGCCGCCGTTTCCCACAGGCAAAGATCCTCAACTCCTATGGCCCGACAGAAGCGACCATTGCGACCACCGTCATTGAGATAACCGACGCGATCCTGAACAGCGACAATGATCTGCTGCCGGTCGGTGCAATGATGCCAGAGTCACGAATGGAAATTACCGCTGACGGCGAATTGATCATCTGGGGTAAAAACGTCATGCGCGGCTATCTCGGGCTGGCGAAAGAGAATGCAGAAAAGTTACTGCACCGCGAAACAGAGGCCTACCGCGGTTACCGTACCGGCGATCTCGGTTACGAGGACGGGCTGCTGTACTGCCAGGGTCGCAACGACAGCCAAATCAAACTCAATGGCTATCGCATTGAAATCAACGAAATTGAAAACCGCCTGCTGGCCATGTCCGGTATCAGCGAAGCGGTGGTTCTGCCGCTGATGAAATCCGGCGGCGGCGTGCTGCGTATTGCCGCGTTCTGTGTGACAGAACTGGCACCCGAAGTGATTAAACATTCCCTGTCGAAGGTGATCCCGCCCTATATGGTGCCTTCGCAAATCATTATTAAAGACGCATTGCCGCTGAATCCTAACGGCAAAATCGACCGCAAGTTGCTGGATACGCACGCCCGCACTAACTGATTATTCTGGAAAATATTATGGAACAAGAAATTCTCGCGCTGTTTGAAAAGATCTTATCCCGCAAAGTGGGATTCAACGATGAGCTGATCGAATCGGATATTCTCGACTCGATCCTCGCTGTGGATATGGTGCTGGAAGTGCAGGACGTTTACGGCTGCATGATCCCACCGACAGAAGTCGCTACCGTACTGAAAACCCCGGCGGATCTGGCGCACTTTATTGAAGAAAATCGCAGCTGATTTTCTCGGCGTCACGGCGTGCCCACTATGCAAAAAACGCTCCGCTGTCGGGGCGTTTTTATTTCCGTCCTGGCATCCTCATGCCCCGTAACGCGAGACATGCCAGCTGTCATAAAGGCGCTTGCGTGCCTGCTGTCACGAGCGTAGCGCCGGTGTGGCGTGTCTCTGTATCTGGCGCGTAACGATCCACGGTAGTGAACATATCGGCGAAGAGCGCATCATCTTTTTTCGCCCAGAACGTTTCCAAATCATCGCCTCCCCATATCTCATGCGTGTGGCAGACGAACTCCAGTAATCCGCTGTCATGTGGGGTGAAATCGATATGCTTCGCCGACGCCTGAGGAATGATATGTTGATAGAAAAGCACCATTTTGCATTCGCAACCGCCCGTGTTGTACAACGACAAAAATTCATTCAAATGCGCTTTTAAAAGCAGAAGATCCGATTGCTCCGTGATGCGGTGGTGATAAAGAAAAACAAAATTTTTTGTTCCCCGATAGCTGAGCTGACGTTCGATACGACGCTTGAAGGCGCGATGATCTTCCTTAATGTTTAACGGGTCATGGTGCGTAAACTCAAAACCCAGCATATGCCTCTCGCTATAGTGCCCTGTACAACGGTTATAACACGTTGAGCGAACCACTGTATGCGTACCGTCTGGAAAAGGTTGCAAAAATTCCGGTTTCAATAAGTTCCGGTAATCATCTTTTTCCATTTGCAGAATATATTCGATGTTCGATCGCCCCGATGAAAAAACAGAGCTGAACGATTTTCGGTGATGTCGCCGCAGGATATCGTCCGGAAGGCAGTTTTCACCCAGCGAAATCCACAGTACTTCAGAACTGAAATTATTGCGATATATCCATTTTTTATGCAGATTCGAAACCCTCTTTTTTAACGATTTGAGATGGTTTCTGACGCGTTGTTTAATGTGTCCGACCTTCATCACTGACACCTCATATTTTGACCATATCATTCCAAACGAAGCGATAAAAAGATTATCGCCACCTGAATTTTATTGATTTATTAGACTTTATTTGAACAAACTGGCTAGCCGAATAATGTGCACAGCCAAATCACAACGATTAATTAATCGTGAACGTCTCGATTAATAATTGCATTGCGTGATAGTTAACTTCACACACTCAATATAATGGCGTCTTATATAATATATTCTTTGCCGCAAGAATGGATTTATGTGTCGATCGCAAGTAAACGATCTGAAATAGCGGCTAATAGTTGGTTACAGATTGTAGCCTTTATCCTGCAATTCGTAGTCATCAGGAAAATCTTAAAAGCACACGGGAAAAAGAGAAGGCTAACGAGAGGGATTTAAGCGAAATAGCGCAGGGTAACAATAATAATGTCGTAGCTTAAGCCCCATCCGATTGATTGAACAAGGGAAATAAGGTACAACCTGTCAGCGGGACGTCGGTTGATGCGAGGTAGTTTGCGCGCCCCAACAGGGTGGTTTCGTCGTTCTTACTGCCACAGCGCTGTTACACTTTTTGGAGGATTACATGGACACATTGTCATATATCATGCCTAAATTAGCCTGGATTATTCCACTGGTAATCGTCGTTTTTGTAGGGATTGCTGCCCTCAAAAATAAGTCCAATCGCAAGGATAAGTAAGCTATCTTCTGTGCCGATGGCAGGACAAACCGGGCTATAAATAAGCGTGTAAAACGGTTCCAGCGAATGCCTGCCATTTATCGAAAGTCACAAGGGATATTCACACAAGGCAAATGAGCACGTTATTAAAACTGGAACATTATGGCGCATTGCCTGTGCCAATATCCTTTGATACGTTGCAGGAACATCTCAGGGCACTTGAAACGTCAACGGGACACCTTCCTGCGGATTATCGCGCCTTTTTATGTCATTTTGGCGCGACCATCGTGTTTAAAGAGAATGTGCTATTCAAAGCATTACAACCTTCTCCCTGGGCCGATGATAACGGGTATGATTCCCTTTCATCTCTGTACGGCCTGAGTCAATCAGGGAACGAAGAGAGTGTTTTCGGAGCGGCTGAGACCTACCGGCAAGATACTGGTTCGCAATGGTTAGCCATTGGCGCCTCATCGGGTGATAATCAGATCTGCCTGCGCCTGCAGGGCGCGCTTTCTGGTCAGGTTTGGTACTGGGATCATGAGTCTGACCCGGTATACGGTGATGATGTGGTAATTTCAGGAATGACCAAAATAGCAGACTCTTTCGAAGCCTTTATCATGCTGCTTGAGGCTCAGGCTCCGCAAGCTGATGCATCGGGTGTTGTGAGTGTCGATCTGGATTTTTAAATCTGTTATTTATGAGGTTATCCGGTGAGTGATATAAAAAATGCGTTAGAAAAATGGGTTAACACGTGCGAAAAGCATTCACTGACCGGGCATTTTACTCAGGTTAACGATCTGGCGGCCTTCTTCCCGGCCAATGTATTTTGCTCTGCTGAACTGAATTACTTCTATAAAAACTATAACCCAGAAAATCTAATAATTGAAACGGGTTTCACCCCCGTAAAGATTTACGCTGCCTCAGAATTAGTAAAAGGACAAACGGGTTACCGTTATCTCCCGGCAAATGCACTGGTAATAGGCGATGACATAGGTGGCGGAAAACCACTAATCGCCGCACTCGACGAAGAAAATACGCCTGTATACGCAAATTACGACGTGGGCGAACCTTTCAGAATAGCAAACTGTTTTACAGACTTTATCGTTTCACTGGCTGAACTTATCGACCTGGTTTATGGCCGTTATCAAATTTTTGATATCGCCGATGATAATGACGAGGTGAAACAAATTTTCAAAGATGAATTAGCCGCGCGCGTTTCGCCTGTTATTGGCAGCGAGAATTTTAATGCTTTCTACGATTATTTTTATGGGTAACCAGCTTATAAACGGGATTACAAACCACCGAAAATATAAATTATTTCCCTGAGGCTGCTCTAAAAAATGAAAAACAGGGGCTTTTGTTGCTGACAAATAAGGAAGATGTCTTTTGCTATATGTGACGAAAAATAAAGTGACCAGTCCTCCCGAACTGGTCAGTTATTATCTTACCTGCCAGGTTTCCACCCCGGCAATTTAAGTTTAAAATCTTCTCATACACGCAATTTTATACATGAGGCTCAGTGAGTGGCCCTTCAAGCACTTTTACAGTGTCACCATGATGAATGTCATATCCCTCTGTAAGCCGCCATATGCCGGTGAGAGAGGCTACATTTTCAGCTTCTTCAGCTCCATCGCTAGTAAACCAGGCTATCTGCACAATGCCTTCATGCTGGATCCGGTAACAACCGTTTTTCATATCAGCATTTCCTGCATCACAATCGGATCAAGCATGGCACAACTAAGAATATTCCTACGATATATCGTTACCTATTCTCGTTTACTGTTCAAAAAAAGCACGAAATGTCCAATGCGCTCGTGATAATTCACCAATGCGTGCTATTGAAGTCAGCTTTCGACACGTTCTGCTTATCTTTCCGAAGTGAAATGTACCGCTAAACGGGAAGATGACCTTGATCGTCTGAGCCACAGATCAACGCTTCTGTTAACGAACGTAGCCAGATTAGTCGTCGCTTCGTAGCACGATCTGGTTTACTTTATCGTCATCGCCAGGGAAGCCTGAATGTATCGAGGGAGATAACATCTTGAAAACTATTGAGATATTGCAGTACGCATTACGCAAAGACACCGGTACTGCATTTCACACTATCATGCGGGAAGTTAGCGTTCCCCTTCATCAACACCACGGGATTGATGTCGTGTCGTTTGGTCACTCTCTGCATGACCCGGATTGCTACTATCTGATTCGTGCTTTTGAGAGCCCTGAGCAAATGGCTGCTGTTCTGGATGCTTTTTACTCAAGCGCCGACTGGCGCAACGGCCCGCGCGAAGAGATTATTCACTGTATTGAAACCAGTCTAAAAACAGTCGTGAACTTGCCAACGGAAAGTGTCGATGCGCTGCGCATGTAAGCGCAGTTCTCTTTGCCCGGCCAGGGGAATTTATCTGTCACTTCCTTTCCCTGTAAACCAAACCTGTCGCCGTTGAAACCGAGCCAGAACAGCGCTCATCCCTGATAGTGCTTCTGGCTTCAACGAATTTACACACGGCAATGATCGGCTGCTCCGGAAAATGGCGTTACGAGGAACGAACGCCGTCATGTAATGACTTGATGAGTAAAAGAGGGCCTGCTTTATCGGAGCGTTTACCCATGCGTTTCTTTCCGCTTGAACAAACTGCTCATGTTACAGATCAGTATCAATAATGACCTCGTTGGTTAGTCCCCCTCCAGCCCTTTGTGATTTAGCGGATAACAGCAACACCAGCCTATGAATCCCTGCTGACCACAACACAAATTAACTTTTAAAAAACAATCAGTTAAATACTGAACACGATAAGTATTACGAGAACAATGCGGCGCTGTTACCCATGGCCAAACAACTAATGTAGAGATGGATCAATAAGTTTACTCTTAAAGCTTAATCTTTGGTTTAGAGTAATTTATACTTCGTAACCTTAACTCACATTTTCTCCTCATTTTATGCACAACATGTCTATCTCTAACGTATCGCGACCTCTCTTTTTGACATGGTTTTTGGTCATCCCTTCGGTAATGCGTGTGTATAAGTCAGACGCCATAAGGGACTCCTCTGTGGCATTCCATAGTCCTGGTACAAATGTGGCTAAAGTGAGATCCAATTTTTTTAAGATGTTTCATCTGTAAGTGATGAATATGTTTAAACACCCGTCGGCTATCGGTTGGATAACCAGAAAGAAAATAAAAGGCACAATATTTTTTTCGAAAAGAAGTTCATATCTTAATCATTTGGACTTAGCAGATTTTTACTCAAAGATGCAACGCTCACTGCATTTAGGGATGATAAATGAAGATTTCTTTGATTGTTCCAGTTTTTAATGAAGAAGATGCAATCCCAATTTTTTATAACGAGGTCCGAAAATTTGAAGAACTCAAAAAATATGAAGTAGAAATTGTTTTCATTAATGATGGTAGCACTGATGCTACAGAAACGTTAATTAATGCACTTGCTGTTTCTGACGAATTGGTATTACCACTGTCTTTCACTCGAAACTTTGGAAAAGAACCCGCGCTTTTTGCCGGACTTGATTACGCTACGGGCGACGCCGTTATTCCTATTGATGTTGATCTTCAAGATCCTATTGAAGTCATCCCACATATGATTGAGAAGTGGCTGGCGGGCGCAGATATGGTGCTGGCAAAACGCGTTGATCGTTCTACCGACGGGCGGCTGAAACGCAAAACTGCAGAGTGGTTCTACACAATTCATAATCTAATAAGCCGCCCAGGCATTGAAGAAAATGTGGGAGATTTTCGTTTAATGTCACGAGACGTTGTCGAAAATATAAAAAAAATGCCTGAAAACAATCTCTTTATGAAGGGTATTCTTTCCTGGGTTGGCGGTCGCACGGAAGTCGTTGAGTATATCCGTGCCGAACGTGTCGCAGGAAACACCAAATTCAATGGCTGGAAACTCTGGAATCTTGCACTTGAGGGTATTACCAGCTTTTCAACAGTCCCGCTTCGCATTTGGAGTTATATTGGTCTTATTGTTGCAGCCATGTCTTTCATTTATGGAGTATGGATGATTATCGATAAGATATTTTTTGGCAATGAAGTTCCTGGCTACCCTTCAATATTAGTTTCGATACTTTTCCTTGGCGGCGTGCAATTAATTGGAATCGGTGTTTTAGGTGAATACATAGGAAGAATATATATTGAGACGAAGAAAAGACCCAGATATTTAGTTAAAAAATAAACCATAAATTCTCACAAGGCATAAAAATGTTTACGGAAAGACAAAATAAGTTTGTATTATATATTTTGATATCATTGATAACCAGCATAACATTATATTTCTTTTTAATTGCACACCCCACTGTGATTATCTCAGGAGATGACTGGGGGAACTTAATTGTTAAACGAGGCTTATATCCTCAATGGGGAATTGCGAACCCTATAAAGGTTATGCCAGAAGTCTCTTATCCGTTACTTGCAAGAATATCGATATTAATTATTATGCCGTTTGGCTTTGATTTTCTTAGAGCATTCTCAATTCTTACTGCAATATTTATCACCATTTTAATATCCGCTTTCTTCTTTCAACTCTATCTTTTATTAAAAAACACAATAAATATTGATAATGTTAGATCAGCTGTTATAAGTTTCCTTGTTTATATGTTAGTTTTTTCTTTATTCAGAGAATCAGGGAATCATGAGAGCCTATATATGTTGTGGGAAGTTAACATCACCTGCTTCTATCATTATATAGCGCCAGCTTTAATCAACTCCACACTAGTCTTATACATTATTAGAAATGAAAAATCACTCTCTATTAACTCGCTTAAAGAAAGAGGTTTTTTATTCACTACCATTTTGTTTCTGATAACATATCTCTGTATTTTTTCGAGCATGTTCGCAAACATAATTCTGGCAGTTGCTTGCGGTGTTTTTTTATTAATCTCACTCTATAAAAATAAATTCCACCTCTCCAAAACTGTTAGGGAAATGCCTTTACAGATCCTCTCGTTGATAATGTGGATGATCGCGGTCATTTTCGAAGCTAACGGTGGAAGGGCTAAAGGCTTAGGTGGCGGGAAGCTCGATATAAAAGGGTCAATCAATGTCTTCATAGAAACAATTGATAAGATTCAGCCGCTCTATTTGTATGCCTTTGCGGCTTTATTGATTATGGGCTTTGTTATATCCATCCGTTCCTTGAGAGATAACAACAACAAAAACAGTGCACTATTATATTTAATATCTTTGTCTTCTGCGTTGCTAACACTACTCGCTGTTATCCTGTTATCATCCAAGGCTGGAAGTTATTATGCAGCAAGACCTGTTGTATTATGGGGCATATTTTTATATTCAGTGATAGCGGCAACTGTTTCATTTAAAATGATTTTTAAAAGCCATAAGATTAGCACTATTGCCTTGTTATTCGCAGTCATTCCTGTTGCGTATAGTAATACCATGCATGAGTCAACACTTAAGCAATCCATCAACCTTAATCTCGACTACAATACGGCTTCATTGATAAGCCAGAGCATAATTGATCAAGTTGTTAAAGCAGAGAAGGAAAATAAGAAGGAGGTAGTAGTTATTGTTCCTAAAGGTGATAATAACGATAACTGGCCTTTTCCAGTTTACGAGGGGGCATTTATTAGCGGAGCGTTGAAGATGCATAAGATTATTCAGAATGATATCCCTATTAAAATACAACCTGATCCATCGATCAATGAGCGCTTATCAATACCTTTGCAATAATTTCATCATGGTGGGGGCAACCCCACCATGTAAAATAAAGATCTCCACTTGTTTGATACGTTAACTAATCAGCTCTCTGTTGCTCAACATGCCTCAATGTCAGAGGAGGTGCTTCATGCATCTCTGTATCGAAAGTACTGACGAGAGAACAGAAATGGAAAACTGAAGTGTTCATTTGTGAAGAGAGGGATCTGTCGCAACGTTGTACCAATTATCCATTTCAGCCTGCACTTATCAGGCACAGCACCCGCAACTGATGTTCATCTCTCCCGGCATATCCCTGAACTGGCACTGGAACGCAGGCGTTTTAGTTATTGGCAGATATGAAATAACATGATTGACGAATTTTGTCTTGGATAGTGATCCAGCGTAGCAGGAATATGTTTCTTACCCGGGCAGGGCCCAAATTTGCCTGCCAGGCATGAGATCAGTTTGCATTGTATACGGCGTGGAAATGGGAGCAATCCCGCCGGTAAGCCAACACAGGATGTCTTTATTAAAATTTTTAACGGTTGTTGAGGCAAGAAATGTCTTAATGAGCACTGTTTCAGCCTGGTTTTTTATGCAAGAGAAATTATAAGCGCATGGCGGCAGGACTATAACGAATGCCAGCCTCTTCCTTTGTAGGATTAGCCGATGCTTTAGAATGTGCTGTTGGACAGAGAAATGAAGAGATTGTGTGTAAATCAACCGAAATTACTACCTGAGTGCTGTACTAAATCTTCGGGGAAGCTCATTTTCATTCGGAAAAGAATATTTGCCGCAATATTGCCACACACAGCGCGCAAATGTTTAACAAAGCAAAACACCGTACGGGTAACTCTTTGTATTTACGAGAAAAGATGGTGCCGATAATAGGAGTCGAACCTACGACCTTCTATTCCAATGACTGGCTGCGCAAGTCATTGATTCTTCGAATCGAATACGCTGTCACTGATAATCGGTACTAACACAACCAGTAGTAGTTGCCCCTGAATCTTAGATCGGGGTGAACATGAAATACAAGCCGAATTCGTACTTAGTCAGAGAAAGATCATCGTGTTATGCGGTCAAAGTATCTTTGCCGCTTTATATGCGTTCCTTGTTTGGGAATCGAACAGCGTTCATGCGTTCAACTGGCACGACAGATATTCGGGAAGCCCGAGTCATTCGTGACCGTATAATGTATGAATTTTTCACCATCCGTGATCGACTGAAACCAAAGCCACACGGAAATTGTGTTGATCGCGTCCTGAACGAACTACGCCAGGTTGACCAATACGTCACCCAAAATGTGGGGATCGACTTCGCCACTGCTCGTGTGTGTCCTTCCCTTATCCAACTGCGGGATGAATTCATTGTCCAACACAGTGACAGGCGCAAGCTGTCTACTCTGAGCAAGTACATCAAGGCCGTGGAGGTGTTCACGGCGCATTTCAGGTGCAAGGATTTCCGCCTGCACGAGATCAACAGAACGATGGTGACTGACTGGCTCGACAACGCAAAACTTGAACGGGCAACACAGACACTGGCAAATTATTTGGGCTGCTTGTCCCAACTGGTGGCGCTGGCCCAGAACCGCTACCACGATGCGCCAAAAGAGAACGTCTTCACAGCCCATAAGCTGGATGTGCGTCATGATCGTGAGAGTTACGAGCCATTCAGCGGTGATGAACTGGCGCAGGTTGTGGATTTGCTTGATCAGGAGATGAAGGACGTCGCGTTGGTGGGGATGTATACCGGGATGCGGCTTAACGAAATTTGTTCGCTCCAGATAGACAATATCAAGACGGTAGAGGGGATCTGGTGTTTCGAGGTGACAGAGGGTAAGACGCGAAATGCTGCTCGCCTGGTTCCCATTCATAGCGCGTTGCAAATTCTCGTTAAACGGCTTATCCAGAACAATCACAGCGGCTTCCTGTTCTACCATGCCAGCATAACTGAACGTGCTGACGGGAAGCGATCTACGTGGCATACGCAGCGTTTCACGAGGGCCAAACGTAAGGCTTTGGGAGAGGAAGGGACGGAGCGGAAAGTGTTTCACAGCTTGCGGGGAATGTTTATCAACCAACTTGATCGCGGCGGCGTCCCCGAAGACAGGATCGCTCTGATTGTGGGTCACGAACGCGGGAAAACTGAATCATTTCGCACATATAGCAAGGGTGCGGGGATGGAGGAGTTATCAAAATATGTCGAGATGGTGAGTTACAAAATGTAAACAATATGGAAATTGTTACTTTCAATGCAGAATTTAGGAAGACAACGAGGGAATATCATAGTAAATTTTATCATCATGTGAAATTAATATTTAACTGGGAATCGTAATGTTTTCAAAATTATTTGGAAAAAAAGACAAACCTAAACAGTCCCCTCAGGAGTTAATGGCTACATCTTACAACTCGTTAATTAGTAAACTTGAAGTTTTTGTGCGCAATAAAATAGAAGCAAAAGAAATTGCTACACATCTCTATAATGATGGGGTAAGTAATTATATTGAATCCCATTTCAATCAAGGCATTAAAAAAACAATTGACGATATCAATCTTGATTATCTACCGGAGAGAACTGGTCAATTTATTTCGCGTCTAAAGCAGCAACAAAAGGATTTATTCGCAGGAAAAATCGACTTTGATGATTTGATAAAAGACTCTGTCAGCTTAGATTTTGATATTGTAAATAAATTCATTAAAGAATCACTTGGCGATATTGATGATCATGAAATAAAACTTGGCATAACTCTGGCTGTTATAAACAAACTAGTTCACGACTGGGAACTATAAATTATATCAAACGATTAATTTCTTGCACGAAAAAAAACAACCGGACGGTTTCCCGTCCGGTTTAACGTGTGGTATTGGTATTACTTGTGATGCTGGCAGTGCAGGCAGCGAGTAATGCGGCTGCATTTTTCTCTGATAGCGTGGCTAGTACATCCCGCTGCTTTTTGATCGCAGCAAAATGCAAAATTGCCGCTTCGAGTCCCGAATTCGCCACGCGCGAGAGGAATGTACTCCTCTTAACATCTAGCGCCCGACATAGCTGACTGATATTAATGATGCCCGCGTCATCAAGAGTCTTAACGTTCATACTCAGCAACTGCGCGTTGCCCATACCCAGAATCTTCAATTGCATATTTTTACCTCTCCAAGTACAGCCCGCTTGACGCGGGTTAACTTCGTTAACGTCGCCATTGCGACGCTGGGAAAATGACGGAGGGGCCGAGGATGGCCCCCAAAGCCGTTAGCCCCTGGGGTCTTATCCCGTTGGACTGTTACCTCGCCTGATTACGAAGCATCGTTAGTGATGGCAGTTACCAGATCCGGGCGGTAGCAAATCGGCAACAGGCTGAACTCACTTGATAGCGTAATGTTCTTATACGCATCGGTGCTGCTATAGATGCGGAAGTCCACCACGTCAGCAAAGGCGAGTTCCAGGTTGCGGCTTGTCGGGCCTACCAAATTGGTAAATGGTGATGCCTGATCAGCACTTAACGGCTTCTCGAAGACCGGAACCATGAAACCTTGATCTGCCCCGATGCCGTAGAAATCGGTATCGGACATCTCGACCACGGTCACGTTATCCAGGACGTAATAGCTGAATGCCGGGTTGATCTCTTTATTGAATACCAGACCATCAGGATCAAGGACACCGTACTGCACAAGCTGGCGAACCGATGGATTAAAACGCAGCTTCTTGAACAGGTTGGAACCCGCGAACAGGTAGATGCCTTTCAGCAGAGAAGTAAGACCACCCATGCGGCGTTTCATGGCACTGACCTCTTCGGACAGGGATTCTAACGGATCAGCAGCAACCCCCGTGTAGATGATCCCGGTGCTCTGGTCATACCCGAACTCTTCGGACCAATCCAAGGTTGGTCCGTCGGCGGTGTACTGCATATCGGTGACACGATGACGGAACAGGCTTTCAGCAAACATGCGTTCACGAGTCGCAGCAAAGCGTTCATAGTGAGCCAGGCTTTTAGCAGTCACAGCATCCAGCACGCTGGCCTGTAGCGGCGATCCGATTTTACGGAATGGCTGCACGTCTGCTGCCGTGATCACATCCTGCGTAGGGAACAGAGGAAGCTCGATCAGATGGTTAGCTGCTTTTGGCTTCGGTGTGCTTCCCCATTCGCTGGAAAAGCGATTCGCTGCTGGGGCGATGGTGTCAGCCTGAGCATTAAGGATGTCCAGACTGGTTTTAAACTGGTCAGTAACGTCACGCTGGAAAATGTTCAGGTTGGTTAAGATACGGTTGCGAGCCGGAACGTTAGCAAAAGTCGAACTGTAATCGACGTATGAAAAATCTTTTGTTAGAGCCATGTTGTGATTTCCTTATCGGTTGGATTATTTGTCGGCAAGGGCAATACGAACATTGCCGGATTTAGTCAGGGCGGCAATTGCCGCCGCGCCCACGGTCGCGCCCATAACGGCGGTCACCGTTTCAGGTCTGATGTAAATTAAGCGATCGGCCACAATAATGTTGGCATCGTCGCCCGCGCGGTGGTGGCTCAGAACCAGCAGGCAATCATCACCTGAGGTGTAAGCAGTGCCGTCTGACTTGATGCAGGAGCCTGGTTGTACTTCTACGGCCAGGGTTGGGATGTTAATGGTCTTGCGGTCAAAGTTGCCGCTGACGTGACTAGTAATCACATCGTTATACGTGAGTTGGGATTCGCCCATTTTCATAAAAGTCACTCCATAAAGTTGTTGTTTGCTGGCCTGTAGGCTTTGGCCTTTCGGGCCGTATCGTCAGAATTGACGGCGTGCGAGTACAAAAGAGGTCGCCACTGGCGACCTTCCTCTATTTGTTTCTGCATCAGAAAAAAGGCGGGCGGCGAAGATACCGCCCCTGAGGAGCAACGAGGATCTTTATCGTTATTTTTCTGAGAGATGGGAATGTGCAGCGCCCTCTACGGGCGTTAGCTCTGCTAACCCGGCTTTACCGGGCTGGAATAAGGGAGCGACAACGGCGGGAGGCCTCTGAATCCCTACGCCGTGCGCTCGTGCCAGTTATCATCATGGCAAGATGGCCCGGAGGAGAGCCGGGACTTATTGCGGTTGTTAGACCGCTGGCAAACCCCATCGCGGAAGGCTAATACCACGGCAGAGGAATAAGCGGCGCTGGAAAGCAAAGATGGCCCGTGCGAGGTATCAAGGAGCCAGCGCCTGAGAGGAGATTAAATTACGTTCAATTGGCTGTAGTTCGCAGTAGACTCTTTCGAATCTATTAATCACCTTATATATAATTTTAACACGTTATTATTTAAATTGCAATCAGAATTTGCGTTAAATTTGTTGACTTCTAATTTCATCTGTGAATGCAAAGAAGGAAGGCTTCCCTGCCCCCTTTATCATTAGCCCTGTATTATACCCGCCCCGCCCGGTTTATCTTGGTCAGGCAGTGGCTCTGACGGGATCACGTAGGAGTACGCAGCCGGATCGGCGGCGACGATCTCCCGGCATTTGGAGCGAGCACGAGCTAACGCCGCTTCGTCCACAACATGGGGAGTAAAGACACCTGCCCCAGCGCCCAGCGTCTTCATGATACGTTTGGCCTTTTGTTTAGTGTTGGCAACTGGCGCGACTGCTGGCGCTGGCTTCGTTGATGGTTGCCAATAGGGATGGCGGATTAAATAGTCATCCACGGCGTTTTTTACATTCTGTTTGAGCTGTTCGGTTTCCATCTGTTCGATGGTGCGCCCGTTCATGGCTGCGGCTATGGAATCGCGAACGGTTTTGAGCAAGTTTTTCATTTTTGTTTTTATTCCTTAATAGGATAACCAGCCCGTCACGGGCGCAACGATACGCCAGCCATGCAACGGGCAGGTATGGTAAAAGGTCTATGAGGTTCAAGGTCAGGCCGTCGCGGTCTGGCTCGCTGTTGTGGTTTGTTGGCTTTTTCTAACGCGGCGAACAGGATTGATCTGAATAGACCGCGATTTGCTTGTAGCTTTTCGGACCACAACCTGCCGATATTCAACATACAGCGGATCATCGTGCTCCGGCATCCGTGGAGCCATTGCGGCATTGGTAACGCCATTCTGCCGAAGTGACAACACCACTGTATAAAGCGGCAATCCCAGCGCTTGGCAGACCTCCGCGAGCGTTGCGCCTTCGCTCCACATGGTGTGGATTAATCTGCCGTTGTTCGGGTTCGCAAATCGGCGGCAGCGGCTGTTATAGCTGTTTTCGTACAGCTCCTTCACTCGCTCAATCGGCAAACGCAGCAGGCAAGCCACTTTGCCCGGCGGGTAACCCGCTATAAGCATCCGTTTGCATCGCTGCATAACGTCGCCATCGCGGCAACGCCGCTTGTACAATCGCGTTAAATCGGGAAGGGGTTCTGGTTGATCTTCTTCTTGTTCGTTCTGGGTGGCGGTCAGCGCCTTGCGTTTATCAATCAATGTGCCCTCTGCGATTTAAAGTTTTTTTCTGCTTCCGCTTCTCTGATCTTGAGGTGTTCACCAATCAGATTATCAAGGCCAGCGCCTGATACACCCCATATTACGCCGTAGTTGGCAAGGCCATCATCACCAACATACGACCAGTGGCGGAGATCATCGAGTGGAGCTATAACCCGGCCTGCGGTTTCCTCTGGCTCTGGTTTCTCTCGTGGAAACGGTGGATCATCGTTGTATTCTTGGCATTCCTGCTCATCCTGGCTCATCTCATGACCACCATTGGTGAGATCATCGCTGCTACGGTCATTATCAGATTCCACGCTATAGCGCTGTCCAGCAGTAGACGTGGCAGACTCAGAGGCCAGGTCGGGACTCTGATCAGCGGGCGTACCTGCGGGCGCATCAGTGGACGGTGTAGCAGTTGATGGTGCCTGTTCTGCCTGCGTTGCAGCCTCTGCGGCCTTTTCATCGGTTTTTTTGCCCTTTTTGATCACCTTCCGTTTGCCAGGTGAAGGCGGAGTGACACCCAATGTAACAACGGAAGCAGGCGGGACCGCTACGTAATTGCTGGAGTTGACGTTACCGCGAACCTTGACGGTACCCTTTATCACCACTCTCGCAGCATCCAGCGCATTGAGCGCGTCGATCAGCGCCCTTTCGGATATTCCCATTTCCCAGGCGATGACGTTAGTATTGGTATGAATCGGATCATCATTGCCCCTGTTCTCATTCCCCTGGAATGTCCATATGTACGAGTAGATCAGTTTCATCAGAGGCGTGAATTTAATATCCCCTGCAGGGGTATGTAACTTCGTCATCCGGCGGACGCTGGTAGGAACCACGTCGTAATTTTTAGTTTTTGCTGCTGCACTCATTTTCTCTCCCAGTTTTTGGAATTAACGTATTTTCAATTAGCCGAACCAGGTACAGGCCGACTCCGATCCCCTCAGCCGCAGCGTTGGTGCGGATGATGGCGAACAGCTCAGGTGTGAATCGCAGATTAATCATTCAATTTTCCCCCTCCGTTGAGGCATACAGGTTCGCTCCTGCGATCACGGTTGTGCGATCAGGACTCTATCGGCCTGCATGGCCTTGATTTTTGGTTGGTTTGCCCTGTTTGAGGCAATTTGATTGGCCCGGCGTTGCGCCGGATGGGATCACGCTGTCGTAGCTGTCAGGAAGTTGCCCGCAACGCTGTAACCGTGTTGTTCCAGGTTCTCCACACCGTGGGTAGCGGCCAGGAACATGATCACCTGCTCGGGCGTCATATCGAGGTTGAGTTTCTCACGGTACAGGCGGCGGTAACCCTGGAGTACCGGGGCTAATATCTCAGTCAGGGACTGACCGTCAGCGTACTGGCGGGATAACGGCTTGAGGATCACCTTGACCGCACGAGCGCTTTTCGCTTTCCTCCGTTCCTGTTTCAGGATATGAAGTGCAACGGCAAGCTGCGGGTACTTAGCGTGGGCCGCATCAGCTCCACCATTTCTGGAGATGAAAGACCAAAGCGCGGTTTTGGTGTACGTACCGTACATGATGGCGTCTGCGATCTGCTCGCCTGTCATGGTGGCAGGGGTGATGCGTTGGGATTTCGGTTTGTTCATTTGGGTTCCTCCGTAGGATTGAAATTATCGGAGGGTCTGCGTGTACCCATTTAGTCAGGACTTTACACCGGGCGGTGATGACCTTAATTGTTGAAAGCCATGTTATCAGCAATGCAAGCATTTGTCAAGATAATATCACTTCGCCAATCTTACTATACTCTTATTTAAGGTTCAATGTCAAGGTCTTTTAAACGCGCTGTAAGCGATTCTGCGGGCGTCTGCCCCACACCCGCTACCTTCGTATGGTATGAGGTGTTTTAATCGCTCTACGGGCCTCCCGTGAAGCCTCAGATGGGTTGATACGATGAAGTTGGCACGGGATTTGCTTATCAGTCCAGACTTTCGCCCGGCCCCCCTCGCCGCCCCATTGACTCTGCGGGTTACACTCCTCGTGACAATGTTCCAAAGTTACTGCGCGGCTGTAGCCTTGCTGCCCAAAAGGTGGCGAGCCTGTTCGGTCAGAACAGGATAACGAGTCACCGCATGGGCGATGGATATCGCGAAGCGTGAAGCGTAGCGACTGAACAGAGACCAACAAACAGATAGCCATTGTGATGGCGATCTAAAAAGGTGTGGATGTTGACCTTGCGTAAGGTCTTCACGGCCAGGGAAGACCGCATAGGGTTTTACTGATCTAGTCAAAGGTTTTACTGATCTAGTTAATGATCTTAGTATACTGAACTTTCCTCAGTGGTCACCGCTGAACTTTCCTCAGTGGTTAATATGGATTTACCACCGAACTTTCCTCAGTGGTCAACGATGAACTCCGGTGATAATCACCTAGGTTACGCCTGCCATATCACCCACGCCACCCGGCGATCTTTTCTCAAAACAAATGCCATTAAATAGCCTATTAATAATGATCAAGTAGAACTAAATTCGCCGTAACCTGCCCTATTTCGCCCCGTCCAGGTGGCTATCCGCGTGCGGATGAGGTCAAGTTATGACCTTCGCTATGGTGGGAGTTATACAGTGGTATGCCCTGAGCGCCACGGCTGGCGCGGGTTCGTCAATTCTGTCTGCCAATATCGTGGCTTACCTGTGCATCGCGGTGCTAAACCGGATTCATTCACGACGCCCCATTTCGTTGAAAAAAAAATTCCTTCGCCAAAAAACCAGAAACGATGAGAATTGCCTCGCCTTTCAGCCCGATTTTAAGCTCATGGGATGCGTTCTGGAAGGCGCTATGATTGTGGTAATCAAGATTCAGATCGCGACGGCAAACGCCGCTAAGGGCTTCTGATGAAGCGTGGTAAGGGTTGCCGGATGGTGGAAGGGTTGAGGCCGGAAATGTTGTGGGATAAGACAAAGACCAGGGCCCGGAACCGGGACACATCGCCAGCGCTTGGCGTCATATGGGTGGGTAAACCTTGCTTATCAGGTAGAGGGAAAAGCGACGCCCTGAGTTAGGTCACACTATATTCAAGTGTGACCTAAGCAAGAGGACGAACAACCAACTTACTGAATTATAATAACTTTTATCGCATTATCGCCTCTGCCGCCGCCGTACCGTTGTTTTATGCAATCATCATGCGAATAAATATGCAGTAAATTTTAATTAAAATGCAAAAATCCGCATAGATTGACCCAGTTCAGCCAAGCGACTAGGAACCGGGCGAGGACTCGATAACTCAACCACCAAGATATTTTGAAATAATGTTTCATTTTAATTAAGCCAGCCAGACAGGCACTTAACCGTTCTTCGAGTCCAAAGATGCTAACCCTGCTCAGAGTCCGCAGGATGTTTTCCAGCCTACCAGTCTTCGGCATGGCCCTTGTCGGTGTGTCTCTCCGGCGGGGGTGGGTATACTCTCTACTTATTGTGACCTAATAAAAATGATCAAAAAAAACCTTTAAAATTATCATTTTGTGATCAATAATTCATTTGCTGGAACAATTACGGAGAAACAAATCATGGCAAAAACCAACGCGCCAACGCTGGAAGAGGCGGCAGCAATTGAGAAGGTTTTAAGGTATCGCAATGAGACCTACGCAGACGCCTGGGTGCTCAACCTCAACCTGGCGTTACGCATTAGTGATCTGTTGGCACTGACCTTTAAAGACGTTGCCGGGACGGAGATCCGCATCATAGAGAGCAAGACGAAAAAAGCGCGGGTTATCCCCATTAATGAAAAGGCGCGGGAGATTATCAACCGCCGCCGTGCGGCATATCCCGAAGATACTTTCCTGTTTCAGTCCCGATCTAACAGGGTGAAGAATAAGGCGGCAAAGCCAGTCTCTCGTGAGTCAGCCAGCAGGGCATTCAGTGAGGCCGGGGAAATGGTCACGGATAAAAACATCGGGACACACAGCGCCCGCAAGTGTCGCGGGCGGGCGTTGTGGGAACGTGGCGTACCTATCGAGACAATATCCAAAATGCTGAACCACAGCAGCCCGGCGGTCACCATGACGTACCTCGATATTACGCAAGACGAAGTGAATCAGACCTACGATCTGAACATTTAACAACATGGGGACGAGTAGATGAAAAAACGTACAACAACATTAACCTTGTTGGCCCTGCTTGCATGTCAGCCTGTGACAGCACACGCAGGCCGGATCACGATGCAACTCACTGAACAAGAGGAGACAGCAAACGGCAAAACTTTATGCCGCTATGAAAATTCCATTTACTCATTCAGCTATGTGACGAGGAGCAAGCATTGCCTCAGCGTGAAAACATTCGATACAGAGGATTCAGACGAATAAAACATGGAAAATGCCGAGCAAACTAGTATGTACACACGGTTCAATGTCAAGTATGAAAAGTTGCGGAAGCTATTGGCTTACTCCATGTTAAAGGTTATAAAATAGGAGTTATCTTATTAACAAGGTTAGGGAAAAATGAATTTCAAACGTGATGTTTTCGCCATTCTGCTTGCACTATTGCCGCTTGTTTTTGGGTTGTTGCCTCTGGACTATGAGACGAACAAAATCGCCTTTTACCTCGTCCCCTTTATCATAACTTCGATTGTAGTAGTTCTGGACATTTGGCATTCAAAAGAAGGTAAACCCCATGCTTTGATAGGGATAATAATTACACCTTTCTACCTTTGGAAGCGCTCACGGTGGCTTGTTCTGGTTTGGATTCTTGCTTTTGGTGGTGCATGGTTAATGAGTGAGTCCGATGTACAGAATCAGAACTTGGGGATCGCTTGCAATATCGTTTCTCAACTTGCCCATGACAAATATGGTAATCAGGCTGCTCAATGTGTCAGAGTTAAAGTTACTGAAAAAGTAACCAAAGAATTTTGGAAAGGAGTCGCGACTATGGATAACGGCAATGATCTTGATGTGACTATAAAATTCTCTGAGAGAGATGGTAGCCCATATTTATATGTAACTGCGCAAGGTTTATAATCTTTAGCTCTGACGAATACGGTAGAATCCATCCCGCGAACACCCGGCAGCATATTATCGATTCTGATCGCAGGAAGGTAATGCCGTTCACAATAATGGCGGGATGGATATTTGAAATTTGGATAAGGAACTTTGAAAGAATATGGTTAATAAAACAATAAAAAAAATTTGTGCTCAGATATTGATCGCTACGATACTTACATTACCTCAATTTGCTATAGCAAAAAGTCAGACTGAACTCTACAACGGAGCGAATGGAGAGAACGCTAAGTTGTATGGTAACAGCGTTGTTATTAGTGGAGTAGAAGACCTTCCAAGCAAATTTTCAGACCCTTTACGTTGTACAAAAGCTCAAGAGAAGCCACTTGATTCAGGCATTGATGGTCAGGGTCTTGCTTATGATGCATATCTCTATGATTGTGGAAATAACACCCCTATCCTTGTAAAAAGGATTGTTGACGGGCAATATGCTGGAAAGGTGATAGTTATCATTATTCCTAATTTCAGACAGATCTATCTGGGGCGAAAATAATACTGAATCTTACATTGCAGATATATTATTGATATTAATTAGAATGAACAATTAGAAAAAGGGCCAGTATCTGGCCCCTCCTTTTTCAACTTCCTCTGTTGTGAATTTCAACAAGTTTTTCAGCTACAGCCATTTGCTGCTCCATAAACGACGCACCTCGAGCTTCCATAGCCCCGGCATAATGCATTAGATTTCTCTGTAATTCCTCATGAAGCATAAGTTGTGAAGACATGATGATCGGCACACCTTCACGCTCTGCTAACTTCTCTACTCCATAGATAAATTCAGAAATCTTATCTCGATTACCCATCCATGAAGGAAGCCGTCCTCCCCCTGAGGTCACGTCTCTTGCTGACCGGAGCTTATCAGCATGATGCATTCTTGTTTTAGCCTTCATGTAACCTTGAAAAACAAGGAAAGCGATATACGCAACGATTGACAAGCCTGCGGTCGGCCAAGCCAGAACTAAAGCTACGATAAAAAGAATCGCTGTCATGAGAGAACCTTATGCATTACATTGTTAATATAAGAGATATGTCAACAAGTTATATCTGAAAAAAAAGCAATGGCATAGCCCCAAATTTTTGAGGTGCACTCGGGATCATTCTTGAGATTGCGATGCGGGGTATCTCTCGGTGAAGACAAGTTAAATCATGCTTAAAGATATTTGATACATCGATAGAACCAAAGTAAATCAGAAGCTAGACCTCACTCATTGATAAATGGCTCTTTGCTCTTACACATCCCCGCTGTAAAATGTTACTTTCTTTAACACTTCTGGACCATTTATGAAAAAAATACTCATCATTGCGCTTACGCTATTCTCATTGCCTGCATTTGCAGAAGAAGATCAGGGACTTGGAAAATACATTTGTGACATTCGTATCTCCAGCTTGGACACAGCCACCAAAATTCTCTCGAAAGCCGCAACAGTTATGGATAACGGAAACGACTTCATCGTTCAAATGCCTAACGGTGATCAGTTATATTCCCCAGACTTAGAAAGCATTGATGATGGATTGAAACAAAAAGCTGAAAAAGGTGGCGTGACCTTCATTCGCCGTCCAACCTTCGGCGATAGGTTCATTGTGGAAGATGCAAATACAGGGTTCTTCTATAAGATGCGCAACTGTGAGAAGAAATGAGGTAAGTCAGAGAATGAAAAAAATAGCACTGGCTTTACTGTGCCTTCTCCCTGGTCTCGCTTTTGCTGACGGCTATAAAGTTGTAACGAAAGATGGTGCCAGGTCTTTGACCTACTATGCAGGTCAAGCGACATACTCACAGCTCGGTAAAAAAATTAAATGCAAGTTTGATAAATCTCACAAAGGTATAGACAACTGGGGAGATGCTTACAACGTTGACGGTTTTAGCTGCACAAAAGACCTGTTTGTCGTAATTAAACTCTTAGTTGATTCGAATTCGAGAGCAATCATTGAAGTCGATCCTAAAACCGAAAAGAAAGAAGTTTTTCAAGTAGACAGCTATAAGCCGTATTAATATCTCTACTGGCAATTTCAGATAATAGCAATCATTTAGCGCAGTATTGGGCCAGCATAGCAGCGCCGGTTTTTGCGGAAGAAGTTAACGCATGGGCAGGGCGAGTCGGCCCTTTGTGGTTGGCTGCTATCAGATAAATTTTCTGGCCTCTGCGACCATTTTCAATTCCGCCTCTTCGGCCTTCTTCCGTTCAAGCCAGGCTTGCCCCTCTGGGGTCGCCAGGAACTTACGAGCGTGGATTTTACGGTTGTTGCGTTTGGTTGCTGCTGAATTCTTCGCCATGATTGCCTCCAGTTCGGCCCGCAGTTGGGCCACAAAGGCAGGCTATAAAAAAGCGCACTGATAAGTAAACCTGCAAAATGTCACTGAAAACGGGTTCGACACCCAATAGGTGACCATTACGTGCCGTGTTGGGCACATAAGGAAAGGCGGAGCGTAGCGACATCCGCAGTTAGCTCTTTTCCCTTCATAGGGAAGAACCAGCCATATGTGATCCCCTCGCGGGAATGATGATGCCTTGTCATGGCTTCTTATCAGGTAGCCGTTGTGATCCGGTGGCTGAAACCGTGGCAGAGCCGGATTCTTTCCCGATCCGGTTAGTCTTCCCAACATTACGCCTGTTTATTCGCTGCAACGTCATCTCGACGTGTTGCATCATGGAGCGCCGCACGAAGCGCGAGCCACATTGACAAGGGTTCTGGGAGAGGATTAGAGACGCTGGCAACGTCATCGGCTTCAAGTTGTTGGCGAAACGATGCGACGGTTCACACTTTGTACGTGTTTGAGCCTGGAAACGACACGCCGCTATGAGTTAACATCCCAATTGCCACTATTAACCACAGCGGCAACTGCTACTGAAAGAATCACTGAGAAAAAGATCCTATATCAAACAGTATAAAGCAGTGTTTATCACTGGATTTACTGGGTTTAATAGGATTTTGAAGTGTTGGTGCCGATAATAGGAGTCGAACCTACGACCTTCGCATTACGAATGCGCTGCTCTACCAACTGAGCTATATCGGCCCTGCGATGTGTCCACGAACGTGAATCACGGAGTAGAAGGTTAAAACTAAGAGGGGGATGCGTCAATGCCCTTGGGAATCAAACGGCTACTTTTGCATCACCCCTCTTCAATTAAGCACGAATGGTATCGTCGCCAAAACCGATCCACTTATAGGTCGTCAGCGCTTCCAGCCCCATTGGTCCACGGGCGTGGAGCTTCTGGGTACTCACAGCGACTTCCGCGCCCAGGCCAAACTGCCCGCCATCGGTAAAGCGTGTAGAGGCATTGACATAAACGGCAGATGAATCCACTTCATTCACAAAACGATTTGCATTGCTTAACGTCCTGGTGAGGATCGCATCAGAATGCTGCGTACCGTGCTGGCGAATATGCGTAATCGCGTCATCCAGATCGGCGACGATTTTCACGTTCAGATCCAGAGACAGAAACTCATCGTCATACTGTTCCGCTTTTACCGCTTCGACCTTTGCCGGGCCGTTTTGCAGCAACACCAGCGAAGGCTCATCAGCGTGAAGTGTTACCCCTTTTTCCGCCATCTGCTTGCTCAGTTCGGGCAAGAAACGCTGCGCGATGCCCTGATGCACCAGCAACGTTTCAACGGTGTTACAGGTGCTCGGGCGTTGGGTTTTGGCGTTCTCTATAATCTTCAGCGCCGGTTCGATTTCTGCTGACGCGTCCACCACGATATGACACACGCCAATACCGCCGGTGATCACCGGGATCGTTGACTGTTCGCGACACAGCTTGTGCAGACCAGCCCCACCGCGCGGGATCAACATGTCGATGTATTTATCCATACGCAGCATTTCATTCACCAGCGCGCGATCCGGGCTCTCAATCGCCTGTACCGCACCGGCAGGTAAGCCGCACTCTTCCAGTGCCTGCTGGATCACTTTTACCGTCGCAGCATTGGTGCGCCAGGTTTCTTTGCCACCGCGTAAAATGGCGGCATTACCGGTTTTGAGGCACAGCGAAGCGACGTCGACGGTGACATTCGGCCGCGCTTCATAAATCACGCCAACCACGCCCAACGGGACGCGGCGACGTTCGATACGCAGGCCGCTGTCCAGCAATCCCCCGTCGATCACCTGACCCACCGGATCCGCCAGCTTGCAAACCTGGCGCACATCGTCGGCGATGCTCTTTAAACGTGCCGGGTTCAGCGCCAGACGATCGAGCATGGCTTCACTCAATCCATTACGGCGAGCTTCCAGCAAATCCTGCTCATTGGCCTGCAGGATCTCTGCTGACTGCGATTCCAGATAATCGGCAATTTTTTCCAGCACACGGTTTTTTTCGCGGCTGGAGAGCAATGCCAGTTTGTATGACGCTGCCTTCGCAGCGATGCCCATCTCTTCCAGCATACTTCTGCTCCTTAACGGATGATCATATCGTCGCGGTGAACAGCGACCGGGCCATACTCATAGCCCAGAATGGCGTCGATCTGCTGTGAGTGTTGCCCCGCAATACGGCGCAGCGCATCGCTGTTGTAGCGGCTCACACCATGAGCAATGTCACGACCTTCAAGATTACGAATACGGATCACTTCACCACGGGAGAAATTGCCTGTCACGCTTTTAATGCCTTTTGGCAGCAGCGAGCTTCCGCGTTCCAGAATGGCCGCTGTCGCCCCTTCATCAACCGTAATTTCCCCTGCCGGCGGCGCGCCAAAGATCCAGCGTTTGCGGTTTTCCAGCGGCGATTCCTGCGCATGGAAATGGGTGCCCACAGCAATACCTTCCATCACATCGGCAATCACGCCGGGTTTACTGCCCGCAGCAATAATGGTGTCGATGCCGGCGCGGCAAGCCACGTCGGCGGCCTGCAATTTGGTGCCCATTCCGCCCGTCCCCAGGCCAGAAACGCTATCACCTGCAATGGCACGTAGCGCATCATCAATGCCGTAAACATCCTGAATCAGTTCGGCTTCAGGGTTATTGCGCGGATCGGCGGTAAACAGACCTTGTTGATCGGTCAGTAGCAGCAGCTTATCGGCACCGGCCAGGATCGCTGCCAGCGCAGAGAGGTTATCGTTGTCGCCCACTTTAATTTCAGCGGTAGCGACGGCGTCGTTTTCATTGATCACCGGTACGATATTGTTATCCAGCAAGGCACGCATCGTGTCGCGGGCGTTAAGAAAGCGTTCGCGATCTTCCATGTCGGCACGGGTCAGCAGCATCTGCCCCACATGAATGCCATAAATGGAAAACATCTGCTCCCAGAGCTGGATCAAACGGCTCTGCCCTACTGCGGCCAGCAGCTGTTTGGAGGCGATGGTCGCGGGTAGTTCCGGATAACCCAGATGCTCGCGCCCGGCGGCAATCGCCCCGGACGTCACAATTACAATACGATGCCCGGCGGCATGTTGCTGGGCGCACTGGCGCACCAGTTCCACAATATGGGCGCGGTTCAGGCGACGGGAACCGCCCGTTAAAACACTGGTGCCGAGTTTTACCACCAGCGTCTGGCTGTCACTCATGATTCTCTGCCGTTTTTTTAAGGAAATAATAGGAAAACCTGACGTAATCAGACGTTGTAACAGGAGTGAGGGCGCTTGCCAACTGCCAGTGTAAATAGCCCACCGGTTTGTTGCGCGGGATCAGCAAGCGTAGCGGCGCCATTTGACACTTTTATGGCAAACACAAAAAAACACACATATTTAAAAATATTCTGAATTTGTCATAAATCTTTAATTTCGCAGCGTTAAAACCCTTTCTGTTTTTTCACGGGGCGTAAAGGCCCAGCGAATATTAGCGCGTTAGTTAAATCAGGAATCAAAATGAAAAAGAGCACTCTGGCATTAATGGTGATGAGCGTTGTTGCGTCGGCTTCTTCTGTTCACGCAGCAGAAGTTTATAACAAAAACGGCAACAAACTGGACGTGTACGGCAAAGTAAAAGCCATGCACTACTTTAGCGATGATACCAGCAACGACGGTGACAAAACTTACGTGCGTTTCGGCTTCAAAGGCGAAACTCAGATTAACGATCAGCTGACCGGCTTTGGCCGTTGGGAAGCTGAGTTTGCGGGCAACAACGACGAGAGCACCTCTGGTCAGAAAACCCGTCTGGCATTTGCTGGTCTGAAAATCAAAGACTTCGGTTCAATCGACTACGGTCGTAACCTCGGCGTGCTGTACGATGTGGCTTCCGTAACGGATATGTTCCCGGAATTCGGCGGCGACTCTCTGACCCGTACCGACAACTTTATGACCAAACGCACCAGCGGCGTAGCGACTTACCGCAACACCGACTTCTTCGGTGCGGTTGATGGTCTGGATTTCACCCTGCAATACCAGGGTAAAAATGAAAACGGCCGTAGCAGCGTCATCAAGCAGAATGGCGACGGCTGGGGTACCTCTCTGGCGTATGACTTCGGCGGCAGCCCGGTCACTATCGTTGGCGCCTACGCTAACTCTGACCGTACCAACGCCCAGAACACCTCTCTGGCGCTGGGTCGCGGCGAGAACGCCGAAGCCTGGGCAACTGGCGTGAAATACGACGCCAATAACCTGTATATCGCCACCATGTACGGCGTGTCTTACAATATGACCCCGGTCAGCTCGTCTCTGGGTTTTGCGAACAAAGCGCAGAACTTTGAAGCGGTTGTCCAGTATCAGTTCGACTTCGGTCTGCGTCCGTCTGTGGGCTATGTCCTGACCAAAGGCAAAGACATGGAAAACGGTATTGGCGACGAAGATCTGGTGAATTACATCGACGTAGGCGCGACTTACTACTTCAATAAAAACTTCTCTGCGATGGTTGATTACAAAATCAACCAGCTTAAAGACGACAACAAACTGGGCCTCGCAAACGACGACGTCGTTGCCGTGGGCGTGACGTACCAGTTCTAAGTTATCTAACCTGTAACACCCTCGTTATATGGCATGCCCTCCGTTGAGGGCATGTTTTTATCCTGATTGAGGAAAACACTGGACGATGCCAGTGCAGGCCCGATACGCGAGATGCGATCGGGCTTTTTTTATTGGGGGCGTTACGCGGGGAGTTTCAGAGACTCTTTGAAGTTGTCGGCAGGTTCCAGCTTAAGCTCAAGTGACGCCAGTAAGGTACGCGCACGCTCGTGAAAATCGCGCAGCGTTTGCTCCAGGCGGTCGAGGACTTCTTGATCCTTTATCGCTGTCGGTTTCCATTGACCCTCTTTATCAAAAAGGCCGAACTGATAGCGGTAAGTAAAACGGCTTTCCTGCGCTTCCATTTCCATCCACCAGCCCCAGAACTCACGCTTTTCGGGTGCGGGTTTAACGTTGACGCAAACAGCAAGGCAATCGAAGAAAAAACGGTTATCTTCGCACTGCTCTTCGCGGATATAAGGCCCAAGCGCAGTAAACTTCTTAATCAACCTGCTTTTCGGATGTCCACTCGGTAACGTCATTGCGATCTCCTTTTGTGAAGCAACTGTTTTACCAAATCAATAGAATTTATCAATCTATTAACGGAAATGATGGTTGATCCATCCGGTGATTTGCCGCAACGCGCTGTCAAAATTGCGATACACCGGCTTAAACGGGATCTCTAACAGCTTGCCATTGCTGGATGACGAGGTGATTAAGCGCGACTCCTCTTCCGGGCTAAAGGGATCATTCTGCCAGAAGCCGGACAGCATCGGCGTCGGGCAGCGGCGCCCGAGAAGCCCCTGCATTTTTAATGAATAACAGTTCAGTTCTACGCGGAGCGCTTCATCTGACGCATCATGCATGCCCAGGCGGCTGGCGAGAACATCAAGGTACATTTCCGGCACCCGGCTCTGACGCTGCGGCTCATTCAGCAGAGCGTGCACCACCGGCCCAAGACAGGCCACGGCTTTTAAGCGCGGCGCTTCCAGGTACGCCAGGCGTACCGCCACATTCGCGCCAAAACGAAAACCAAATGCCGCAACTCGGGTATGGTCAACCCACGGAATGTTCGGCAGGGCTTTGAGAACATGCTGGTGCAGCAGGCTAGAGTCCTGCGTCAGCTTCCATTTTGAAGAGAAGCCCACCGAGGGCATATCCAGTGTCAGCATTGCCATGCCCTGCGGGGCGAAATAGCGTTCAAACAGGGTGTAATAGTCGCTTTGCAGGCTATCCAGCCCGCCACACATTAGCACGGTGGGGAAAGGGCCCTCACCCGGCGGCATATGTAAGAACCCGGTCACTGGCGAACCACCCGGAATGGCGAACTCCATCTCTTTGATCGATCCTGGCAAACGCTGCGCCGCTTCTTCGTAGGCGCGGTTCGCCAGCGCCTGCGCCTGTTCGGCCAGCGTATCGCCCTTGATGTGCGGGTAGGCGGCAATGCTGTACAGACTGGAAGCATGCAACCAGTGGCGACCGCTCAGCTCCGCCGTCTGCTCCTGCATCGCTTTTTGTTGCCACTGCATCGCCTGTACTGACCATTCGTAGATCCAGTTGCCATTACGGTAACCGACCACCGTATCGTACAGTTCCGGATCGGTGCGTTCCGCCCCGGCCATTACAATGCGTGCCTGAACTTCGAGGATTTCGCGGGCATCAATGCCGCGCCAGATCCACATCAGCCGGTTGAGCATGCGATACCAGTGCGGCACGTTTTTGCCATCCAGCGCGGATTGCATCTGCGGCTGCGCGCCAGAATTAAAACGACGCACCAGCGTCGACGTTTCCGGATGCTTAAAACGGGGTTTGAACAGCGTCTCGCTGAGGTTTGACTGGGACATAGCGCGCAGCCTCCATGTATCTATCACCGGAGGTTATTGTAACCTGTTGCGCCTTAAAATGAACAACGCCCGGCAAAACCGGGCGTTGAAAGAAATGCAGATGAAGCCTCAGCGGCTGCTGATCGGCGGGACGAAGACAACGCCCATATCCCACGGCTGCTCAATCCAGGTATCCTGCGGGATATCAATAACATAATCGTCGACCAGCGGGCGACCAGCCGGTTTAGCGAAAATGGTAACGAAGTGGGCTTTTGGATACATCTCGCGGATTGCAACCGCCGTGCCGCCCGTGTCCACCAGATCGTCGATAACGATAAAGCCTTCACCGTCGCCTTCCGCGCGTTTCAGCACTTTCAGCTCACGCTGGTTATCGTGGTCATAGCTGGAGATGCAAACGGTATCAACATGACGAATGCCCAGCTCACGCGCCAGCAATGCGCCTGGCACCAGACCGCCACGGCTAACGGCGATAATGCCTTTCCATTGTTCAGAAGGCATCAATCGGGCGGCAAGTTTGCGTGCGTGGATCTGCAACATGTCCCAGGTGACGACGTATTTTTCGCTCATGTGAAGTGTCCCAGCCTGTGTTTTATGGCTTAAAAAGTATTCTAGGGGGAAATAGGTTGCGCGAGATTATAGAGATCTGAAGCGCTAAAAACCAGTGTTACCCGGCATTGCAGGTGCTTTTTACATGTTCCTGTGCTCGTAAACAGGCAATAAGTGTTATTCTCAACGCCATCTCGCAAGGCTGTCTTGCGATGCTCGTTAATTTAACCCTGTGGCCTGCAAGGTAATGTTTCGCAGGCGCTTCGTAAGGAGACTCATTGTGTCTGAATTGTCTCAACTATCTCCGCAACCGCTGTGGGATATTTTTGCCAAAATTTGTTCCATTCCTCACCCCTCCTACCATGAAGAACAACTGGCCGAATACATTATGGGCTGGGCGAAGGAAAAAGGGTTTCATGCAGAGCGCGACCAGGTTGGCAATATTCTGATCCGTAAACCGGCAACGACCGGCATGGAAAACCGCAAACCGGTGGTACTGCAGGCGCACCTGGACATGGTGCCGCAGAAGAATAACGACACGGTGCATGATTTCACCAAAGATCCGATCCTGCCGTATGTCGACGGCGAGTGGGTTAAAGCGCGCGGCACCACACTGGGTGCGGATAACGGCATCGGTATGGCGTCTGCACTGGCAGTACTGGCAGATGACCGCGTTGAACACGGCCCGCTGGAAGTGTTGCTGACCATGACTGAAGAAGCCGGCATGGATGGCGCATTCGGTTTGCAGGCTGGCTGGTTGCAGGCCGACATTCTGATTAACACCGATTCCGAAGAAGAAGGTGAAATCTACATGGGTTGCGCAGGCGGTATCGATTTTATCACCCACCTGCCGTTAACCCGCGAAGCTGTTCCGGCGGGCTTTGAAACCTTTAAGCTAACGCTGAAAGGCCTGAAAGGCGGCCACTCCGGCGCTGAGATCCATGTCGGTTTGGGCAACGCCAATAAACTGCTGGTCCGCTTCCTCGCCGCGCATGCCCAGGAACTGGATTTGCGTCTGCTCGATTTCACCGGCGGCACCCTGCGTAACGCCATCCCGCGTGAAGCGATTGCCACCGTGGCCGTACCGGCAGACAAAGCCGCACAGCTGAAAACACTGGCAAACGACTATCTGGCAATCCTGAAAAACGAGCTGGAGATGAAAGAGAAGAACCTGACCGTTCTGCTCGACAGCACCACCAGCGACAAAGCCGCGCTGACCACCGCCTCCCGCGATACGTTTGTACGTCTGCTGAATGCGACGCCAAACGGTGTGATCCGTAACTCCGATGTCGCCAAAGGCGTGGTCGAAACATCACTTAACGTCGGCGTTGTAACGCTGCAGGATGACCACGCAGAGATCGTCTGCCTGATCCGTTCTCTGGTCGATAGTGGAAAAGAGTACGTGGTGAGCATGCTGGAGTCACTCGGCGCGCTGGCTGGAGCCACGACCCATCCGAAAGGCGGCTACCCTGGCTGGCAGCCAGATGCCCATTCGCCAGTGATGGCGCTGGTGCGTGAAACTTACCAGCGTCTGTTCAACAAGACCCCGAACATTCAGGTGATCCATGCCGGTCTGGAATGTGGTCTGTTCAAAAAACCGTATCCGGATATGGACATGGTTTCCATTGGGCCAACCATTACCGGGCCGCACTCGCCAGATGAGCAAGTGCATATCGAAAGCGTGGGCCACTACTGGACCCTGCTGACCGAACTGCTGAAAGCTATTCCGGCGAAGTAAGCGCCATGTCCGCGCCGCCCGGCGCGGACATTTCCTCATCCGTTATTGCGGTTTAAACGCCAGACCTTTAAACGTCCGCGTTGGGTTTCCCCGTTCAATCTGATGGTGAAACAGCCGCCGTTCAGATTTCATCGCCGCGCGCTCCTCCTCTTTTACCTGCTCCAGACGGTGCGCAATTAACAATGTCGCCAGCCGTTTATTGGCATGCTGGCTGCGCTCGGACTGCACTTTAACGCTAATGCCGCTGGCAATGTGCGTAGCACGCACGGCGGAATCGGTTTTATTCACGTGCTGCCCGCCTGGTCCGGACGATCGCAACGTTTCAAAACGGATCTCCCCCGCCAGCGACTGGCTTTGGGCGGTGAACGGCGCGACGCCAATAAACCAGTTTTTACGCGCGTGATGCGGGCGATACGGACTTTGGCAAATCCACTGCACCGTCCCACACCAGCGGGTACTGAGCGCCTGCTCATCATCGCCATCGAGCGATACCAGCACTGAACGGTAAGTCCCCTCGTTACGCCCGTGTTCTGTTTCCACCACATCCAGCGCCACGTTGTGCGCCTGCGCTTCAGCCATTAAGCGGGCTAACGCTTTGCCAACGGCCAGACAGCACTCGTCTGGCCCCTGCGCGGAAGAGAGTTGCAATAACATCATCCGCCTGCCTCCCCGCTCACTTTCACCGTTAGCACCGGGCGTAAACGCGCCACGGGAACCACCAGGCCGGCATCGGTCAGGCAGGCCATAACGCTGTCGATAGATTTATAAGCCTGCGGCGCTTCTTCATAAATCAACTGACGATCGCGGCAAATCACCCGGCTACCCAGACTGGTGCGTGACAGCTGCGCCGGGGAAAATTTGCCCGACAGGCGACCTTTACACTCGGTGCGCATCCATTTGCGCCCGGCACCGTGCGCCAGAGAGAAGAGGCTCTGTTCACTGATCAGCGGTTTGACCAGCCAACTGTAATCCCCACGTGAACCGGGGATCACCACCAGCCCCTGCCCGTCCGGCGTTGCGCCTTTGCGATGCAGCCAGCCGCTCTTGCCGCCAACGGTGCACGGCTCAACAAAGTTATGCGCCACATCCAGCACCGGTGTGCCATCGGCTTTGAGATGGCCGAGAATTCGCCGCGCAATCAGCGCGCGGTTGACGCGGGCAAAGTTCAGCGCGTCATGGTGTTCAGCCAGATAGTCGCGGGCCGCATCGCTGCCCTCTGCCAACCCGGCATGGGAGAATGCATCGACATGACGACGCAGGATCTCCTGACCAAGGCCACGCGAACCGCTATGCGCCAGTAACAGCAAATGCTGAGTGTTAAACCCGCTCTGCGCGAAAAGGGCGCTATCCGCCACGCTGTCGACCTGTTGCAGCTCGGCAAAATGGTTGCCGCCGCCAATAGAGCCGAGCGCCGCGCGGTAAGGATGATCCTGCAACGCCGGCGGGACATATTCATCCAGCCATGCTGATGTCGCGGTATCGCCCAGTGTGCTCAGGCGTTTTTCGTATTTGTCGGCATTATATTTCCGCAGCGGCAGGTCGCTCTGCCACAATGTCATGCCGCAGCCAATATCGTTGCCCACCAGTGCCGGATAAAAACGACCGGTAGAGAAAAATGCCGCGCCAATCGGGTAACCGCGTCCAGGATGCAGATCCGGCATGCCAACAACTCGGGCCATACCCGGTAATGCTGCCGTCGTTTGAAGTTGCTGGATCGCTGAACCTTCGATCCAAAGATTTTCTGAAGCAATATACGAAATAGCGTCAGAGATATGACAAATAGAATTGCCCATATACCAATCCATATGTAGATAAATAAAAGGAATTGGCAGACGAAACCAGGGGCAATATTACAAAGAATTAATCCTGGAAAGGTCTGCAAAGAGAAATCAGGGCATGTTGTGTCATGGTGAACCTCCTTTGCAGTAAATAGGGAATGAATAAGCGCCCGAGATAATAAAGAAGCCGCTGATAAATAGCTACCATAAATTTTAGTAGTTTTTATAAGCCTAATACCAGTTGGCGCTCAAGTTGAGGATCGAGCAACGTCACATGTAAACCTACCAACCGCACGCCACGCCCGCCGCGCCTTTCATTCCAGGCCTGCTGAGCGGTTGCCAGTAAATCCTCTTTATTTAAACGCGGCCATACGTGCTCCTGGGTGGTAAGCTGGAAATCATTAAATTTCAATTTTACCCCCTGGCGGGCAATTAACAGATCGGGTTTAACTTTTGCCAGCCTTTTTTCCAGCTCCGGGTAAAGATGCTCAATAATTGCTTCGCACTCTTCCCAGTGGTGAATATCCTCAATGAGGGTACGTTCTACTCCAACAGATTTACGCAGTCGTTCGCTGCTAATTTCCCGCTCATCAATGCCCTGGCTGCGCTCCCATAATACGCGGCCAAATTTGCCAAAGCGTTTAAGCAGCAAGGCCAAATCGCTGTTCTGCACATCTTCACAGGTACGTAGCCCCATGCTTTCCAGCTTTGCGGCGGAGACTTTCCCCACGCCGGGGATTTTACTGAGCGATAGCGTGCGTAAAAATGCCGGCACTTCCGCCGGTGTAATGACATATTGCCCGTTGGGCTTGTTGAGATCGGAGGCGATTTTGGCGAGAAACTTCACCGGTGCGATGCCTGCTGAGGCGGTAAGTTGTGTTTCGTTAAAAATGGTCTGGCGGATCTCTTGCGCCATTAATGTCGCCGAACCGTGGCAGTAAGGACTGTCGGTAACGTCAAGGTAGGCTTCGTCCAGCGAGAGCGGTTCAATGCGTGAGGTGTAGCGGGAAAAGATATCGCGGATTTGATTCGAGGCTTCTTTGTAGGCGTCGAAACGGCCAGGCAGTAGCGTAAGGTGCGGGCAAAGTTTTAATGCCATCGCCGTTGGCATGGCGCTGCGCACGCCGAACTTACGTGCCGGGTAGTTGGCGGTGCTGATCACGCCACGCTGAACGCGGCTGCCGCCGATGGCAATTGGAATATCGCGCAGCGTCGGGTTGTCGCGCATTTCCACCGCCGCGAAAAAGCAGTCCATATCGACATGTATGATTTTGCGCATGCGTACGCCCTCACAGAACACTGGATAAGTATACAGCACATTCAGGTTAAATGAGAAGCGAGCGCATAAGGTTGCGAAAAACAGACAGAAAAATCCCCCGTCGGCTGTTAATCCGGCGCTTTTAGGATCAAAATACGTCATCTGCAAACGGCAGCATAAACGACGCGGGCAGACTCGATCCCTCGCACTCCGCCCCATAACAGCCAACTCAGAACCAGCGTGAAGGTGAAGGGTATACACAAAATCATTCGCGCTGTGTCGCGGCGGCAAGCATGAGCATCCCCGGTCACTTACATAAGTAAGTGACCGGGGTGGGAAGGCGCAGCCAACAGAGAGACAGCGTGAAGGTGAAGGATATACACAAAATCATTCGCGCTGTGTCGCGGCGGCAAGCATGAGCATCCCCGGTCACTTACATAAGTAAGTGACCGGGGTGAGAAGGCGCAGCCAACAAAGAGACAGCGTGAAGGTGAAGGATATACACAAAATCATTCGCGCTGTGTCGCGGCGGCAAGCATGAGCATCCCCGGGAGCTTACATAAGTAAGTGACCGGGGTGGGAAGGCGCAGCCAACAAAGAGACAGCGTGAAGGTGAAGGGTATACACAAAATCATTCGCGCTGTGTCGCGGCGGCAAGCATGAGCATCCCCGGGAGCTTACATAAGTAAGTGACCGGGGTGAGAAGGCGCAGCCAACAAAGAGACAGCGTGAAGGATGAAGTGTATTGGGGCTTGCGAAAAAATGCCGTAATGCTAATGTGGGCGCTCCAAAACAGAATAGTCTGAATTTTGGGCTTCCTTTGCCGTCCTGGCAATGTGGTATTCGCTTTATCAAGGAAACAAGTAGTATGCGCAAAATCGCATTATTTATTGCGATGCTTCTGATGCCGTGCGTCTCGTTTGCCGGGCTGGTAAGCAGCAATGGTTCAGTCACGCCGGTCAGCAAAGAATTCAAGCAGCAACTGATGGGGTCGCCGGTTTATATCCAAATCTTCAAAGAAGAGCGCACCCTTGATCTCTACGTCAAAATGGGCGAGCAGTACCAGCTCCTCGACAGCTACAAGATTTGCAATTACTCAGGCGGGTTAGGCCCCAAACAGCGCCAGGGTGATTTCAAAAGCCCGGAAGGTTTTTACTCTGTGCAGCGCAACCAGCTCAAGCCGGACAGCCGCTTCTATAAAGCTATTAATATTGGATTTCCGAACAATTATGACCGCGCTCACGGCTACGAAGGCAAGTATCTGATGATCCACGGTGCATGCGTCTCGATTGGCTGCTACGCCATGACCGACTCCAACATTGACGAGATTTTCCAGTTTGTTACTGCCGCACTGGTCTTCGGTCAGCCTAATGTTCAGCTGAGTATTTACCCGTTCCGCATGACCGACGCTAACATGCAGCGTCATAAGTACTCAACGTATGCGGATTTCTGGAAGCAACTTAAGCCTGGCTATGACTATTTCGCCGCCACCCACCAACCGCCGGTCGTTTCGGTTGTGGATGGTCGCTACGTGGTTAGCAAGCCGCTGAACACCTCTGCTCAGCCGCAACTGGCATCAAACTACACGCTCCCCCAGGCAAAATAACGCCCACTCGCCTGGCATGATCTTGTGCCAGGTTTCATTGCCAGTGAGCGGCTGAGTAGCAATCACGGTTACCACATCATTGGGTGTGGTTTCCCGCTGAAAATCAATCTCCACATCCTGATCCAATAACTTCGCCACACCAAACGGCGCGCGACGCGTGATCCAAAAAAGGTTGGTCGAGCAGAAAGCCATGACATAACGCCCGTCCGACAACAGCATGTTAAACACGCCTTTCTTACGCAGTTCCACGGCCAGCTCAGCAATAAACTTAAACACCGCTGTCATATTGCCTGGCGTGCGCGGATAGCGCTGCGTGAGCTTATGTAACAGCCAGCAGAACGCTTTCTCGCTATCGGTTTCACCCACCGGGCGGAAATTGCCCGTTTCCAGCGTCTTATAACCCGTAAGCTGCCCGTTGTGCGCGTAGGTCCAGTTACGTCCCCACAGCTCGCGGGTAAAAGGATGGGTATTTTCGAGGGCCACTTCTCCCCGGTTAGCCTGCCGAATATGGGCCACCACGGAACAGGATTTAATCGGATAGTCCTGCACCAGCCTGGCAATGGGGGAGTTAAAACTGGGTTGCGGATCTTTAAATGTGCGGCAGCCTTTGCCTTCGTAGAAGGTAATGCCCCAGCCGTCCTTATGCGGCCCGGTGCCGCCGCCACGCTGAACAAGCCCGGTGAAACTAAAGCAGATATCGGTTGGCACATTGGCGCTCATACCGAGCAGTTCGCACATACATCCCCCCACATAGCGCCATTACCAGAGAAGGCGAAATTGTTGCAGTCAGTTGGACACGGACAGCGCACTGAAACCGGAGCGTACATGCAGTACATGAGGGTTTCGGGCACTGCCCGGGGTCAAAACGGCAAATAAAATAGCCTTTTAAATTAGGCTTTTACCATCTCTTTTTCGATCAACTGAATCAGGATATGGATCACTTTAATATGGATTTCCTGAATACGATCGGCATAACCGAAATGCGGTACACGAATTTCAATGTCCGCCGTGCCGGCCATTTTGCCGCCGTCTTTACCGGTCAGAGTGATCACTTTCATCCCTTTCTCGCGCGCGGCGGCAATCGCTTTGATCACGTTACCAGAGTTACCGGAAGTGGAGATGCCCAGCAGCACGTCACCTTCACGGCCGACGGCTTCAACATAGCGCGAGAAGACATAATCGTAACCAAAATCATTGCTGACGCACGAGAGATGGCTGACATCCGAAATCGCAATCGCCGGGTAGCCCGGACGGTTCTCGCGATAGCGCCCGGTCAGCTCTTCGGCAAAGTGCATGGCATCGCAATGCGAGCCGCCGTTACCACAGGACAACACCTTACCACCGGCTTTGAAACTGTCTGCCAGCAAGACCGCCGCGCGCTGAATAGCGTGAATATTGGCATCATCTTTCAAAAAGTTCGCCAGCGTTTCCGCCGCTTCATTCAGTTCGTTACGAATCAGATCCTGGTACATGAGGATATCCTTCAGCATAAATGTAAATAACACCGGCAAGTTTACCGGATAGCGTGCCGGGCGAGAAGCTAAAGCCTTACACCGAACCGGGCGTTTTTCGTTATCCGTGCGCAAATTGCCTTCAACAATGTGAACCAGGTTGTAATTATTTTGTAAACACATTGCTAAAAGAATTCGCTTCCACTACAACCATATCATCACAAGTGGTCAGACCTCCTACAAGACAGGGAGCTTTTTTCTATGATGATTTTGAGCCTTATCGCAACGGTTGTACTGCTCGGGGTGCTGTTTTACCACCGGGTTAATTTGCTGCTCAGCAGCCTGATTTTACTGGCGTGGACCGCCGCGCTGGGCCTCTCTGGCCTGTGGTCGATTTGGGTTCTGCTGCCGCTGGCGATCATACTGGTACCGTTTAATTTGCCGCCGATGCGCAAAGCGCTGATTTCTGTTCCGGTATTCCGCGGCTTCCGCAAAGTGATGCCGCCCATGTCGCGCACAGAAAAAGAAGCCATCGACGCTGGCACCACCTGGTGGGAAGGTGACCTGTTCCGCGGCAATCCGGACTGGAAAAAACTGCACAACTATCCCCAGCCGCGCCTGACCGCCGAAGAACAGGCGTTTCTTGATGGCCCGGTCGAAGAAGCCTGCCGCATGGCGAATGACTTCCAGATCACGCATGAAATGGCCGATCTGCCGCCGGAATTGTGGGCGTACTTAAAAGAGCATCGTTTCTTTGCGATGATCATCAAAAAAGAGTACGGCGGTCTTGAGTTTTCGGCCTATGCCCAGGCACGCGTGCTGCAAAAACTCGCAGGCGTTTCCGGCATTCTGGCCATCACCGTCGGCGTTCCCAACTCCTTAGGCCCGGGCGAACTGCTACAACACTACGGTACAGAGGCGCAGAAAGATCACTACCTGCCGCGTCTGGCGCGTGGTCTGGAAATCCCATGCTTTGCACTCACCAGCCCGGAAGCGGGCTCTGATGCAGGTGCCATTCCGGATACCGGGGTGGTTTGTATGGGCGACTGGCAGGGCGAGCAGGTGCTCGGTATGCGCCTGACCTGGAACAAACGTTATATCACGCTGGCGCCGATTGCGACCGTGCTTGGCCTGGCGTTCAAACTCTCCGATCCGGATAAATTACTGGGCGGCGATGAAGAACTGGGTATCACCTGTGCGCTGATCCCAACCACCACACCCGGTGTGGAAATTGGCCGCCGCCACTTCCCGCTGAACGTACCGTTCCAGAATGGTCCGACCCGTGGTAACGATATTTTTGTACCGATTGATTACATTATTGGCGGGCCAAAAATGGCCGGTCAGGGCTGGCGTATGCTGGTGGAATGTCTGTCTGTTGGCCGTGGGATCACCCTGCCGTCCAACTCCACCGGCGGGGTGAAATCGGTCGCAATGGGTATTGGTGCTTATGCCCACATTCGCCGCCAGTTCAAAGTCTCTATCGGTAAAATGGAAGGGATTGAAGAGCCATTAGCCCGCATTGGCGGTAACGCCTATGTGATGGACGCCGCAGCGTCACTTATCACCTACGGCATTATGCTCGGCGAAAAACCGGCGGTGTTGTCGGCGATTGTTAAATATCACTGCACCCACCGTGGTCAGCAGTCCATCATCGATGCGATGGATATTGCTGGCGGTAAAGGCATCATGCTCGGCGAGAGCAACTTCCTTGCCCGTTCTTACCAGGGTGCGCCGATTGCCATCACCGTGGAAGGGGCTAACATCCTGACCCGTACCATGATGATCTTCGGTCAGGGCGCCATTCGCTGCCATCCGTATGTCCTGGATGAGATGGCCGCCGCACAAAATAACGATGCGGATGCCTTTGATAAACTGCTGTTCAAACACATTGGTCACGTGGGCAGCAACACCGTCCGCAGCTTCTGGCTGGGCCTGACACGCGGTTTAACCAGCGCAACGCCAACCCGCGATGCCACAAAACGTTATTACCAGCATCTGAACCGCCTGAGCGCCAACCTTGCGCTGCTCTCAGATATGTCGATGGCGGTACTCGGCGGCAGCCTGAAACGCCGCGAACGTATCTCTGCACGCCTGGGAGATGTGTTAAGCCAGCTTTACCTCGCCTCGGCTGTACTGAAACGTTACGACGATGAAGGACGCCAGGAAGCGGATCTGCCGCTGGTTCACTGGGGCGTGCAGGACGCGCTTCATCAGGCAGAGCAGGCGATGAGCGATCTGCTGGACAACTTCCCTAACCGCTTTGTTGCTGGCGCGCTGAGCGTAATGATCTTCCCGACGGGTCGTCACTATCTGGCGCCGTCCGATAAGCTGGATCATAAAGTCGCGAAGATCCTGCAAACCCCAAGCGCAACCCGTTCGCGTATTGGCCGCGGCCAGTACCTAACCGCCAGCGCGCATAACCCGGTCGGTCTGCTGGAAGAAGCGTTGCTGGACGTGATGGCTGCCGATCCGATTCACCAACGCGTCTGCAAAGAGCTGGGGAAAAACCTGCCTTTCACGCGTCTCGATGACCTGGCACAACAGGCACTGGCGGCCGGGCTTATCAACCAGGATGAAGCCGCACTGCTGATAAAAGCTGAGGCGAGCCGTCTGCGCAGCATCAATGTCGATGACTTCGAGGCCGATGCCCTGGCGACCCAACCGGTGGTAAAAGCGCCGGAAAAGGTGCGCAAGGTGGAAGCAGCCTGATATTGCCACCTCCCGCGCACCCGCGTTAACCCTTCTGCCAAAACCCGCTTATCGCGGGTTTTTTCTCTTTCTCGCCATGCTACAGTGTGAAAATGCTGTCTTACGGGGAGTCGACACTGTGCCGGGTTTAAAAATTACGCTGTTACAACAACCGTTAGTCTGGATGGACGGGCCAGCCAATCTGCGCCATTTTGACATCCAGTTGGAAGAGGTCACCGGGCGCGATGTGATTGTGTTACCCGAAATGTTCACCACCGGCTTTGCGATGGAAGCGGCTAAACAGTCGATGCCAGAGGAAGACGTGGTGGCGTGGATGCAGGAGAAAGCCCGCCAGACCAATGCGCTGGTTGCCGGCAGCGCCGCATTGCAAACCGGGCGTGGGGCGGTGAACCGCTTTTTACTGGTGGAGCCGGAAGGCAAGGTGCACTTCTACGATAAACGCCACTTATTCCGCATGGCGGATGAGCACCATCACTATGAAGCCGGTCACGAGCGGGTGGTGTTTGAGTGGCGCGGCTGGCGTATTCTGCCGCTGGTTTGTTATGACCTGCGCTTCCCGGTGTGGTCGCGCAATCGCAACGATTATGATCTGCTCTTGTACGTTGCCAACTGGCCTGCGCCGCGATCGCTGCACTGGCAATCGCTGCTGGTGGCGCGCGCCATCGAAAACCTCGCATGGGTGGCAGGCTGCAACCGCGTCGGCACTGACGGCAATGGCCACCACTATCGCGGCGACAGCCGGGTCATCAGCCCACAGGGCGAAATCATCGCCACCGCCGAGCCGCACCTGGCCACTCGCATTGACGCTGAATTGTCATTAAGCGCGCTCAATGACTACCGCGAGAAGTTCCCCGCCTGGCAGGACGCCGATCCGTTTACGCTTGGGTAAACCTGTCTTGCATATTCCCCTCTCCCCTGCGGGAAAAGGGGCCTTAACTGGACTGCAACGGCCCGAGAGGGCCTTAGGTGATGATGCGCATTACGCCTAATGCGCTGCGCAGGAAAAGGCGGTACCTTGCGCAGCCATTGCAGGACAGAGCGCGGCAGGTAACTGTCTCCATTACTCTGCTACCCCGGTTGCCTTATCTCGTCACACATCAGTATGCGCCGTTGCACAACATGGCTCATGGCCTGGAGAGCCTGCGCAACATCGCTTGCCACTACGCGCTCTGCCGGATGGTGACTGATCCCTTTTTCACAGCGCACAAACAGCATTGCCGATGGCCAGCGTTCAGCTATAGCAATGGCATCGTGGCCCGCACCGCTTGGCAACTGTAGCGCCCTTCCCTGCACTTTCTGCACCGCGTCGGCCAGTTGTGAACGCAGTAATGCGTCGCAAGGGGTTGCGGCAATAGTGTAAAAAATATCATGGCTGAAACTCAGCCCGCGCCGGGCGGCAATCTCGTTTGCCTGGCTTAGTAAACGATCCAGTAGCGCGTCACGTTGCTCATCATGCGGGCTGCGAATATCGAGCGTCAGCGTCACACTCCCAGGGATAACGTTTACCGCGCCAGGTTCGCACTGCAGCGTGCCGACAGTGGCCACCAGTTCCGGCCCGGCTTGCTGTGCGGCCTGTTCAATAAACGCTATCCACTGGGCGGCGGCAGCAAGCGCATCGCGGCGATGGCGCATAGGAACTGTTCCGGCATGCCCGGCTTCACCCGTAAAACGGCAGGTCAGGCGACGCGCGCCATTGATAGCCGTAACCACCCCCATCGCCAGCTCTTCCTGCTCCAGTACGGGGCCTTGTTCAATATGCAGCTCCAGGTAAGCCGAAAAATCCGCCTGCGGGCGCGCGGCTTCGGCAATACGCGATGCATCCAGCCCGACATTCGCCAGCGCCTGCGTCACCGTGATCCCCCGGGCATCTTCACAATCCAGCCAGTGCGCGGGCCAGCTCCCGGTCAGGCCGCGGCTGCCGAGCAAAGTGATATTAAAACGCGTACCTTCTTCATCAGCAAAGCCCACGATTTCAATCGCCTGGCTGCCACGCAGGTTCGCCTGGTGTAACCCGTCGACAATTTCTATGGCCGTTAATACGCCGAGCATGCCGTCATAACGCCCGGCATTACGCACGGTATCCAGGTGTGAGCCCAGCAGTATTGCCTGAGCCCCCTCCTGCGCCGCTTCATAGCGCCCGCAAACGTTGCCCACAGCATCCTGCCAGGTCTGCATGCCTGCCTGCTGCATCCACTCTGCAACCTGTGCATTAGCCTGCATATGCTCCGGCGACAAATAAACTCGGGTTAACTGATCCGGGGTTTCGCTGATGTGCGCCAGAATGTCGCAACGCGCCAGCACCCGCTGCGCCGCGCGCGCGGCCTGCGCTGCGGTCATCATCCTATTGCTCCGTCGTAGATATCCCACGCCGCCTGCATCCCGGCGCCCTGAACGGTGCGGAATCCTAAACGGTTGAGTACCGCTTCCAGCGCGGTCAGGGTTTGTAATACGCAATCTTTGCGCGCGTTATACCCCATGGTGCCAATGCGCCAGATCTTGCCCTGTAACGGGCCAAACGAGGTGCCAATCTCAATATGGAAATCCTCAAGCAGGCGTTTACGCACTTCCTCACCGTGTACTTCGCGGGGGATCACGACCCCAAGCACATTATTCATTTTGTGTTTGATGTCGCCAAACACGGCCAGCCCCATCCCCTGGATCCCCGCCAGTAAAGCGCGCCCGTGCAACGCATGGCGGGCAATGAGATTCTCCATGCCCTCTTCCAACATAATGCGCGCGCATTCGCGGGCGGCGAACAGCATGCTGGTGGCTTCAGTGTGATGATTCAGGCGCTCCGGCCCCCAATAATCCATCACCATGCCGAGATCGAAATAGTTGGAGTAGACCATCTCGTCAGCACCGTCCTGATGAGCATCGGTACGGATACCCTGCTCGACACATTTGCGCGCGCGGATCACCGCTTCCATCGCCGGGCTTAAGGTGACAGGCGCGCTGCCGGAGGGGCCGCCAAGGCATTTCTGCAACCCGGCGGAGACGGCATCCAGGCCCCAGGCATCGCTTTCCAGCACGTTGCCTCCCAGTGATGCTGTCGCGTCGGTATAAAACAGCACCCCGTGTCGGCGGCAAATCTCCCCCAGTTCTGCCAGCGGTTGCAACATGGTGGTGGAGGTATCGCCTTGCACGGTCAATAACAAACGCGGTTTCACCCTCGCGATGGCGTCTTCAATCTGATCCGGCGTAAATACCTCACCCCAGGGGGCGTCAATAGTGTGCACCTCGGCACGGCAGCGGCGGGCAATTTCACACAGTAAATGTCCAAAGCGGCCAAAAACCGGTACCAACACTTTATCTCCAGGGCGTATGGCAGACACCAGAATCGCCTCAATACCCGCGCGGGATGTGCCATCTACCAACATCGTCCAGCGGTTCTGGGTACGAAATACGCCGCGATAGAGCGCCATCACCTCCTGCATATACCCGGTCATGACCGGATCGTATTGCCCCACCAGTTGGCTCGCCATCGCACGCAGCACGCGCGGATCGGCATTGATAGGCCCCGGCCCCATTAACAAGCGCTGAGGTGGATTGATTTGCGGGAACTGCGGGTAATCGAACATGGGCGCATCCTTTGGTGTGCAATCACACAGACGATGAAACGAAAGATTCTTTAAGTTTATTTCTGCAACTAATGTGCCATAGACAATTACGCAGCACCAGCACCTGCAAGCGCAGAAAGAGTGGGAGTAAAAGGAAACCTGTCGGGGCGAAGAACGCCCCGTTATACGTCAACGACATGGTGCAGACGCACTGTTTTAGTGCTTCAACGCTGTTCTAGTTCGTCCAGTTCATTGTACAGCGCAGCGATGTGATGGATCCGTTGCCGTCCTTCCGTCAGGGTGGTGTGCAACAAGGCATTCGCCAACAGATTGACCAGACTCATGGCACTGCTGTAGCTGTCGAAGGCTGAGACGCTGTCCAGCGGCAGACTAATATGCCAGCGGCACAGGGCTTTTATCGCCGTGGCCTGCGGTTCGCTGATCACCAGCAAGGGTACGCCCTGCTTATGCAGTGCTTCCAGCAGCGGTCGCACCACCCGTGGCCGACGACGAAAAGCCACAACCACCACCATATCGGCAGGGGTGATATCCACCAGCTCTTCTGCGAGGGTCTGCCCTGGCTGCGGCACAATCAGCACCTGGCCACGGCTTTGCAGTAACTGCTGGCGCAGGTGCAGCGCCACCGGCGCACTGTTGCGCAGACCAATAATCACGATCCTTTTCGCCTGCGCCAGCGCGTCGATCACCGCGATAAACTGCCCGCTATCCAGCGCGTTTACCCACTGCGTCAGGTTCGCCATTTCCTGCTTATAGTGCCGCGCCAGCAGGGTATTGCCCTGTACAGCGTCGCGGTTTTCCGTTAACGGCATACCGCTCTGGCGCAAAGTGCGCAGCTCATCGCGCATCACTTTAAACCGATCGTAACCCAGCCGCTTGAACAGGCGGCTAACCGTGGCCTTTGACACCCCGCTCAGCCGCGCCAGCTCGGCACTGTTATAACTCACCAGATCGTCAAAATGATCGATAATAAACGAGGCAACCCGTTGTTCCTGGGGCGAAAGCTGGTCATAGCACGCCCGCAGTCGTTCATCCAGCTGCTGCATAGCTTCTCCTGCAACTTTTGTTTCACGATAAGCTGACACAGTGAAACACATGTCGTCAATCTGGAACGCCTCTTGCTTACGCTTTCCCACTTACCGGAAGAAACAGGAAGCGTAACGATGCAAAGTAATATGGCCCCCTCGGGTATGGCGGTAACACCACACCATCTCGCCAGCGAGTCGGCACTGTCGGTTTTACGCCACGGCGGCGACGCCATTCAGGCGATGGTTGCCGCCGCCGCCACGATTGCGGTCGCCTACCCTCATATGAATGGCATTGGCGGTGATGGATTCTGGCTGATTGTGCCGCCACAGGGCGAAGCGCTGGCCATTGATGCCAGTGGTGCGGCCGGGCAACAGGCGACCCAGGCGCTGTATGCCGGGCATACGCATATTCCTCATCGCGGTACGCTGGCCGCGCTTACCGTCCCCGGTACACTCAGCGGCTGGGATGAAGCATTAAACGTCTCTGCGGCACTGGGCAGCACACCGTTACCGCTCTCACGCCTGCTGGCGGACGCAATCCACTATGCCGCCGACGGGATCCCGGTGACCCATTCGCAGGCCAACGCCACGCAGAGCAAATACCAGGAGCTGGTCGATGTTCCCGGTTTTGCCGGCACCTTTCTCCCTCAGGGCGCTGTGCCGATGGCAGGAAGCCGGTTTTGCCAACCGAGGCTGGCGCGCACACTGACCCGGCTGGCCACCGACGGGCTGGACAGTTTTTATCGTGGAGGACTTGCAGAACAAATAGCCGATGAAATGCAAACGCTGGGCATCCCCATCACCGCCCAGGATCTGGCGATGCACCGCGCTCAGCGCCGCGTACCGCTTAAGCTCCAGCATAGCCAGGGCGACGTGTTCAATATGACGCCACCGACTCAGGGGCTGGTATCGCTGGCGATCCTCGGCATTACCGACCACCTTGAGATGGCGCAGGCCAACGAAGTACAAACCATCCACCGCATAGTGGAAGCCACCAAGAAGGCGTTTGGCCTGCGCGATCGCTATATCACCGATCCCCGTCATGTAACGTTGCCGGTCCAGAGCCTGCTGGAACAGGTGCCACTGGAACAGCTTGCCGCCAGCATTGATGAATATCGTGCTGCGCCATGGGGCGAGGGCAAAGGGCCAGGTGACACGGTCTGGATGGGAGTCGTCGATAAAAATGGGCTCGCCGTCTCGTTTATCCAGAGTATTTACCATGAATTCGGCAGCGGAGTGGTGCTGCCCGACAGTGGCGTCCTGCTGCAAAACCGCGGGGCGGCATTTAGCCTCGATCCCTCGCATTTGCTGGCACTCATGCCGGGCAAGCAACCTTTTCATACGCTGAATCCCGCCGCGGCACGGCTGAAAGACGGGCGCACTATGGTCTATGGCACCATGGGTGGCGACGGGCAACCACAAACGCAGGCAGCCATTTTTACCCGTCATATCCTGCAAGGAATGCCGTTGCAGGCGGCGGTCTGCGCGCCACGTTGGCTACTGGGGCGCACCTGGGGGCAGGCATCCGACAGCCTGAAACTGGAAGCAAACTTTAGTGAACAAACCTTTCTGGCACTGCGTGAGCGGGGCCATGAGGTGGAGTGGCTGCCCGGATTAAGTGAGGCGACCGGGCATGCGGGCGCGATTGTGCGTCATACCAACGGCATGCTGGAAGGGGCGTTTGATCCTCGCAGCAACGGCAGCGCCGCCGGATTTTAAGGAGCAAGCATGAACAACACAGAGATCGACTGGCCGGCGTATATCCGGCTGATGGAGCAATTGCTGTCGGTACCGCTGAATGATGAGCGCCGCGCGGAGCTGGAGGTGCAACTGCGCCGTATTGCCGATATGGCGCAGCCGTTGATGGCGTTTCCCCTGCCACAGCGTCAGGACGTTGCAGGAGAGTACCGGTTATGAGCTTATCGATTGGGGAGATCCAGCGCGGCCTGCGGGCAAAGCACTTCAGCGCCACGGAGTTGGCGCAGCAAACGCTGACGCGCATTGCGCAGCACAACCCGCGGCTGAACGCTTTTACGGAGATCACGGCGCCAAGGCTGCTGGCAGAAGCGGTGGCGATCGATCAACGCCTTACCAGTGGCGAAACGTTGCCCGCACTGGCAGGCGTACCCTACGCCGTGAAAAACCTTTTTGATATTAAAGGGATAACCACGCTTGCCGGGGCTGAGCTGTTCAGCACACAACCGCCAGCAGCGGAGGATGCCTTCGCCCTGCGCCAGCTTCACTGTGCCGGGGCGACGCTGGCAGGGGCACTCAATATGGATGCCTACGCCTATGGTTTCACCACCGAGAACAGCCATTACGGCCCAACGCGCAACCCGCGCGATCCTGAACGCGTGGCGGGTGGCTCATCCGGCGGTTCTGCCGCAGCCGTTGCCGCCGGGATGGTGAACTTCTCGCTGGGCAGCGACACGAATGGATCCATTCGCGTGCCCGCTTCGCTGTGCGGCATTTATGGTCTGAAACCCACCTTTGGCCGCCTTTCGCGCAGCGGCAGCCACCCGTTTGTCGCCAGTCTCGATCATATTGGGCCGCTGGCGCGTAGTACAGACGATTTGACGCGCGTCTACGATGCCCTGCAGGGTCACGATGCAGACGACCGCTGGCAGTCTTCCCGCCCCGACGAAGCAGCGCTACCGCAATTAACAAGCTCAACGACACTACGCTGCGCCGTGCTGGGCGGTTTTTTTTCTGACTGGTGTGATGACAATGCGCGTCAGGCCGTCGCTCGCGTCGCGCAGGCGCTGGGCGCGGCGGATACGCTAACTCTTCCGCAGGCCGAATTAGCCCGAACGGCGGCATTTTTACTTTCGGCGGCGGAAGGCGGAAATCACTATCTTCCGGCTTTGCGCAGTGATGCAGACCGGTTTGAAGCCAACTCCCGTGAGCGTCTGCTGGCCGGCGTGATGACGCCCTCCGCATGGTACCTGCAGGCACAGCGGTTCCGTGGCTGGTTTCGCGATAACACGCTGCCCCTGTTCAACAATGTCGACCTGTTACTGGCGCCAGCGACACCCTGCACTGCCACGCGAATTGGCGCGTCTACCGTGCGCATTAATGGGTGTGATCTGCCGGTTAAAGCCAGTATGGGCATGCTAACGCAGCCCATCTCTTTTCTGGGGTTGCCGGTGGTCACGGTGCCGCTCAATACCGGTAGTGGTTTACCGATTGGCGTGCAGATCATTGGTGCGCCCTGGCAGGAAGTGCACTGTTTACAGGCCGCATGGCGGCTGGAACAGAGTGGGATTCTTTATTTACAGGATGCAGAATGAACCGAGACAATATCAACCGCCCGGCGATCCTCAACGAAGTCACTGCGGCGTTTTACCGTTACGAACAGGCGTTAATCAGTAACGATGTGGATGTGCTGGATGAGTTGTTCTGGGATGACGAACGCACCGTGCGCTACGGCGCAACGGAAAATCTTTATGGCATTGCCGCCATCCGTGATTTTCGCCATGCGCGCCCCTCCGCAGGGCTGGAACGGCAGCTACGCAATACCACCATCACCACATTTGGCGACGATATGGCTGTAGCGAGTACGGAATTCACCCGAGAAAACAGCGAGCGCATTGGGCGCCAGATGCAGACCTGGGTTAAGTTTCCCTGGGGCTGGCGCATTGTGGCGGCGCATGTCAGCCTGATGGGATAAAAAAACCCCTCTTTCTCGTAGAAGAGGGGCATAACGCTTAGCCTTCGTGCAGCCCGCATTCGCGTTTCAGGCCAAAGAAGCGCGTCTCTTCTTCCGCCATACCGGGTTCCCATTTACGGGTGGTGTGGGTGTCGCCTACCGAGAGGTAGCCCTGATCCCACAACGGGTGATAGCCAAGACCATGCTGCTGTAGATACTGATACACCGTGCGGTTATCCCAGTCGATAATGGGCAGTACTTTGAATATGCCGCGCTGGATCGCCAGCACCGGCAGGCTGGCGCGGCTTCCGGACTGCTCGCGGCGCAGACCGGCAAACCAGGTTTGCGCGTGCAATTCCGCCAGCGCACGGTTCATCGGCTCGACTTTGTTGATGTCATTGTATTTCTCAATGCCTTCAACGCCCTGCTCCCACAGTTTGCCGTAACGTGCTTCCTGCCATGCCGGGCTTTGCGCCGCACGGTACACTTTCAGGTTGAGCTTGAGCTTGTCCGTTAACTCATCAATAAACTGGTACGTCTCGGGGAACAAATAACCGGTATCGGTAAGGATCACCGGGATCCCCGGCGCCACCTGGTTAACCAGATGCAGGCTTACTGCTGCCTGAATACCAAAACTGGAGGAGAGAACGTACTCACCCGGCAGGTTTTCCAGTGCCCAGGCGACGCGCGCTTCGGCATTGAGCTTTTCCAGTTGCGCATTCGTTTCGGCGAGCTGAAGCACGCGATCCACTTTCGGCAGCGCGTTCAGCGCATTCAGATCGAGTTTGGACATAAGTTCCTCACTGTGTTCGTTGCCTGATAGCGCATTGCGGATCAGGCCGACAGACTGCGTTAATGGCCTGATAGCACAGCGCTACCAGGCTTGCAGGGGGTTATTCCCAGAAATCCCGCGCCGGATCGCGCACCGGGCGAATGATGCCCGTGCGCACGGTAAAGTCGCCAAAGCCCTCACCCTCTTCGCGCTCTTTCGCCCAGCGGGCGACCAGTTCGTCAATCGATGCGAGGATCTCGGGTTCGGTAATGTTTTCACGGTACATCCGCGGAATACGCGTTCCGATGCGGTTACCGCCAATGTGCAGGTTATAGCGACCCGGTGCTTTGCCCACCAGACCGATTTCCGCCAGCATCGCGCGGCCGCAGCCGTTCGGGCAGCCGGTCACACGCAGGACAATGTGATCGTCACCTACGCCGTGCTTCTCCATTACCGCCTCGACGTTGTCGACGAAAGAGGGCAGGAAACGCTCCGCTTCCGCCATCGCCAGCGGACAGGTCGGGAACGAGACGCAGGCCATGGAGTTTTCACGTTGCGGCTTCACCGCGTCCATCAATCCGTGGGCGCGCGCCAGTTTCTCGATTTTCGCTTTCTGGCTGTCCGGTACACCGGCAATAATCAGGTTCTGGTTAGCGGTGATGCGAAACTCCCCTTTATGGATCTTAGCAATTTCCAGCAGACCGGTTTTCAGCGGGCGGCCTGGGTAATCCAGAATACGGCCATTTTCGATAAACAGCGTCAGGTGCCACTTGTTATCAATGCCTTTTACCCAGCCAATACGATCGCCGCGACCGGTAAATTCGTACGGGCGAATCGGCTCAAATTTGATCCCTGCCCGGCGCTCAACTTCGGCTTTGAACGTTTCAACGCCAACGCGCTCCAGCGTGTATTTGGTTTTGGCATTTTTACGATCGGTACGGTTACCCCAGTCACGCTGGGTGGTGACCACCGCTTCGGCTACCGCCAGCGTATGTTCAATTGGCAGGTAGCCAAACTCACTCGCCGTACGGGCATAGGTTTTCTTATTACCATGTTCGATAGAAAGACCGCCGCCCACCAGCAAGTTGAAGCCCACCAGTTTGCCGTTTTCCGCTACTGCCACGAAGTTCATGTCATTGGCGTGCAGGTCAATGTCGTTCTGCGGCGGGATAACTACCGTGGTTTTGAACTTACGCGGCAGATAGGTTGGGCCAAGGATCGGTTCTTCATCGGTGGTGGCGACCTTTTCCTGATCCAGCCAGATCTCTGCATATGCGCGGGTGCGCGGCAGCAGGTGTTCGGAGATCTTCTTCGCCCACTCATACGCTTCGGCGTGCAGTTCAGACTCGTAAGGGTTGGAGGTGCACAGCACGTTACGGTTCATGTCGTTTGCGGTCGCCAGCGCATCCAGCCCGACGGAGTGCAACATCTGATGCACCGGCTTCACGTTCTTCTTCAGAATGCCGTGGAACTGGAAAGTCTGACGGTTAGTCAGACGAATGCTGCCGTAAATCGTGTTGTCATGGGCAAATTTATCGATCGCCTGCCACTGGGTGGGAGTGATGACACCGCCAGGCAAACGGCAGCGCAGCAGCATGGCATGACGCGGCTCGAGTTTTTGCTCTGCGCGCTCCGCGCGAATATCGCGGTCATCCTGTTGATACATGCCATGAAAGCGGATCAGCAGAAAGTTATCGCCGTTGAATCCGCCCGTCAGACCGTCGTTTAAATCTTCCGCAATGGTGCCGCGCAGGAAGTTACTTTCGAGCTTCATGCGCTCGGCATCGGCCAGTTTGCCTTCGACCACCAGAGGGCCAGGATGTTTTTCGCTCATTAGTAGACATCTCGCTGATAACGGCGCTCAACGCGCAGCTCACTTAAAAATTCATCCGCCGCTTCGGCATCCATCGCACCGAATTCGGCAATCACGTCCAGTAAAGCCTGCTCGACGTCTTTCGCCATACGATTGGCGTCGCCGCAGACATAAATGTGCGCACCGTCATTGATCCAGCGCCACAATTCCGCACCCTGTTCGCGCAGTTTGTCTTGTACGTAAATTTTTTCTTTTTGATCTCTGGACCAGGCTAAATCGATACGGTTCAGCACGCCCTCTTTCACATACCGCTGCCACTCAACCTGATAGAGGAAGTCCTCGGTAAAGTGCGGATTGCCAAAGAAAAGCCAGTTTTTACCGGGCGCTTCATCGGCGGCGCGCTGCTGAATAAAGGCGCGGAATGGCGCAATACCGGTACCCGGCCCAATCATAATCACCGGGGTTTCCGGATTGGCGGGCAGACGGAAGTTATCGTTATGTTCGATAAATACCCGGACTTCGCCCTCTTCTTCCACGCGATCGGCAAGGAAGCTGGACGCGCCGCCAGCACGAGCGCGACCTTCAACGTCATAACGCACAACGCCGACAGTGATGTGAACTTCGCTCTCCACTTCCGCCTGCGAAGAGGCTATTGAATAGAGACGCGGTGTCAGCGGGCGCAGCAGATTAATGAGCGCGGCGGCATCCAGTTGCGCGGGTGAGAAACGCACCATATCCACAATAGGCGTAGTCGCCGCGTAGTGCTGCAATTGCGCTTTATCACCGACCAGCGGCAGCAGTGATTCGCTGCGGGTCAGCGTGGCGTAATTTTCCACAATATTGGCGGTGTTAACTGTCAGTTCAAAATGCCACTGCAACGCGTCAGACAGCGGCAGGGTTTTCCCGTCGACAGTGACCGGTTCGTCACCTTTCAGCCACAGCAGTTCAACCAACTCTTTCACCAGTGCCGGATCGTTTTGATACCACACGCCCAGTGCGTCGCCCGGCTGATAACGCAGTCCTGAATCGCCAAGATCGATTTCAATGTGGCGCACGTCTTTTTCTGAATCGCGACCGGTAATTTTCTGATTGACCGACAGACTCGCGGTCAGCGGTGCTTCTTTGGTATAGGGGCTGGAGAACACCTCGTTCACCGCCCCTGTCGCCGACACCACCGCCTGCGCAGGGGTATCTTTTGGTACGCGAGCTTTAAGTACCTCTACCACGCGGGCGCGCCATTCAGCGGCGGCGGCTTGATATTCGACATCGGCATCCACGCGATCCAGCAAGCGCTCGGCGCCCAGTTCTGCCAGCTTACTGTCGAAATCTTTCCCGGCCTGGCAGAAAAACTCGTACGATGTATCGCCCAAACCGAACACCGCAAAGGCGGTTCCTTCCAGTTTTGGCGCTTTCTTAGAGAACAGGAACTTATGTAACGCCACGGCTTCTTCCGGGGCATCACCTTCGCCCTGGGTCGATGCCACGATCACCAATAACTTCTCATTCGCAATCTGTTTGAATTTATAGTCGCCCGCGTTGACAAGGTTGACGTTAAGTTTTGCCGCCAGTAAATCATCACGCAGCGCTTCGGCTACGCGGCGGGCATTGCCGGTTTGCGAGGCGGAAATCAGGGTAATGGACGGAACCTCAGCCGCCGCAGCCGGTGCGGCAACAGCAGCGCCAGGCTGCTGGTTCAGCACGCCCCAAAAATAGCCGGAAACCCAGGCAAGCTGGGTCGGAGTTAAGTCAGTCGTGGCCGCCTGAAGGCGCGCCAGTTGCTCCGAATTTAACGGGAGCAACGCGGAAGGTGGGGCCTGAGTCGTCATGCGTCGTTATGTTCCAGTAGCAAAAAAATCCCTCTTCGTTTTGCACGGCGCGAGTGAGTTGGCGACAACGCAAAATCCTGCGGGGTTATAATGTAGAAAAACCAAGTGAAACTAAGGTTAACGGTGGGGATAATAACAATTAAAGAAAGGTTGGAAATAATAAATAACCAAAAGAACTAACCTGTTTTAGTTATAGTTATTAACACTAAAAGCGGTTGATTAATCCATTGAATTTTATAGTGAAACCAAAAATTAGCTTCCATACATGCTGTGGTAATCACTTTTGCTGATTTTAATTAATGCTAAAAAAGGTCATTTCCGCTACCATGCGGCGGTTTTTTAAGCCTGAGAGTGCATTATGTCTACCACGTTGTTTAAAGATTTCACCTTCGAAGCCGCTCACCATTTACCGCATGTACCGCAGGGGCATAAGTGCGGCCGTCTGCATGGACACTCTTTTATGGTGCGTCTGGAGATCACCGGCGAAGTGGATCCTTATACCGGCTGGGTAGTGGATTTCGCCGAGTTAAAAGCGGCCTTTAAACCCCTCTATGACCGCCTGGATCACTACTATCTGAATGAGATCCCGGGGCTGGAAAACCCAACCAGCGAAGTACTGGCAAAATGGATTTGGGATCAGATGAAACCGATTATGCCGCTGTTAAGCGCGGTGATGATAAAAGAAACCTGCACCGCAGGTTGTGTCTATCGCGGCGAGTAATCCCGCACTGGCAGTCAGCCCTTCATCGCAAAGGGCTGACGCCGATTCCCTGTCTTTCTCCCGCATCAAAAATCCGCCATCGCTCACGCCAGAATGATGCTTCACATCGCCACGGAGCCAGGAAGAATGATCTCCTGCTAACTGGCCGGCACCCGTTGTGCGTATTTGCCTTATTCCGGTTAACCTGGGTCAGGTGTTCCTTTAAGGGAATACGTTGGGTGAGAAGACAGGGCATGATTAAAAAGACAAGATTTTCCTGAATCCAATTCGATGACAGCAAGGAAAATAACCGACATGGATGATTCAGGAAGGCGGTGAGGATTATCCGGATAATATGTCGCGCAAACAGGACCAGAGTGAAGAAAAAATAAACCCGCCAGTGGCGGGTTTATTGTCAGGCAATATTTAAATATTTGTGCGTCTGCATCGACAATCGCCAGTTACGGGCGATACAGGTTTCGATACATAATCGCGTTGCATCATCTTTCTGGCTGATTGGCTGCAGGGCAATTACCCTGTGCTTGTCATCCGTAAGCTGCGCCAGTAACGCGTCCAGCGCTTCAATATCACGCACCCGGCCAACCGGATGTTTAATTTCATCGGCACGTTCCAGCGCCTGCTGCAGCACATCATAGCCACCGCGCATATTGACCTTGGGCGACACGGTTACCCAGGTGGTGTGCGATGCGCGAACGTCATGGGTGCCACTGGTTTCAATCTGGCAGCTAAAACCGTTTTTCTCCAGCAGGGCGGTGAGCGGAATAAGATCATGAATGCAGGGTTCGCCGCCGGTGATCACCACATGGCGGGCCGTCCATCCCTGACGTTGAATGATGGCGAGCAACTCTTCGCTGTCTGCTGCGCCCCATTTGTCGCTCTCTTTGGTTTTTGCAAGGATGCTAAACAGCGACACTTCCCGATCCGCAAGCTTATCCCAGGTGTGTTTGGTATCGCACCAGGCGCAACCAACCGGGCATCCCTGTAAACGAATAAAAATGGCGGGAACGCCTGTAAAGTAACCCTCGCCTTGAAGGGTCTGGAACATCTCGTTAATCGGGTACTGCATCATCGCTCTTATTGAAGGAGTAAAGAGTTCATTATTACAGATAACCGCCAGGGGATCATGTGCCATTTGCGCCACGCTGCGCGGCTATGCCCCCCAGGGAATGCTTACTGCCAGTTATAGTCAATTGTCATCGATTCCGGATAGCCGCTATTATGCCAGGGTGTTTAGCCCTTTTATCTGCCTTGCAAGGATGATCTCTATGGCACGCTTACTGGCATTATTGCTGGTACTGACCGGTTTTTTCGCCCAGGCTCTGGCTGCTCCGGTTCCCGCGATGCGCGGCTTTGTTAACGATCCTGATGATTTATTAACCTCATGGCAACGCGAGCAACTCTCCCAACAGGTCAACGGGCTGAATGAACGAACCGGAACTCAAACTGCCGTGCTGGTGGTTTCTACGACACAGGGTGAGAATATCGATCGCTTTGCCAACCAGGTATTTAACCAGTGGCAGCTTGGCAATGCGCAACGCAATGACGGCGTGCTGTTACTGGTCGCCTGGCAGGATCGCGCAGTGCGAATTGAGGTGGGCAAGGGGCTGGAAGAGATGCTCACCAACACGCTCGCCAATCGTATTATCTACGAACATATGATCCCCTTTTTCAGGCTCGACGATCTGAGTACCGGCATCATCCGCGGTGTTGAAGGCATCACTACGGTACTTGCCAGTCAACCGCTCCCGGTCGCAGAAACGCCCTCTTTCTGGCAAGAACTGACGGCCTGGTTCTCTCTGTGGAAAACGCTGCCGCTGCTGGTATTGCTGATTGTCTTTCTGACGCTTAAAGGCATGATCCGCGTTTTGGTGACGTTATTTATAGTCTCTTTCCCGCTGGCGTTGGTGCTGCTGTTTATTAGCGACAATGCGCCGTGGCTTATTCCCTGGGTGTGGTTCAGCGCGGCAATACCCGCCTCTATTATGCTGATGGTGTTCGGCGTCTGGCTGATTTACCCGATGCGTCTGACCGCAGCAGGAAGGCAGAAGTACCGTGAAAGCAGGCAAACGAGCACCCTACGCAGCAGTGCGGCAACCTGGAGCAGCACCGACAGCACCCACTACAGCAGTAGCGACAGTACAAGTCACAGTAGTAGCGATAGCGGCAGTTCTGGCGGTGATGGCGGTTCCAGCGATGGCGGAGGCTCATCAGGCAACTGGTGATGTCACGGCCTTGAAAAACCGGGAGATAAATACCCGGTCACTATCAGGCAGGGTTAATGTGATTTCGTCGCAGAAATACCTGCCGGTAACAATTTAAATCTGGCATGAAATGGTGTAACCAAACGTGTTTATTTTTACATGTTGAATTATTTAAAACAGTTTCGACAAATGAAATTAATAAAAAATAAATTATTTAAAAACAGCAAGATAAATATTTAGTTCTCTACCATGGAATTTTTTTAAATCCTTGCATGTCAAAGTTAAATCCCCTTTTGCCGTTACCTTAAAATAAGCTTAAGACCCCTCTTTTCCCGGCGTAATGTTATTTATCTCGCGTTTAGCTTTCTGTGCCTAAAATCCGGCCATCGACCATGTGAGATAGCATTCATGAATACATTATTAATAACTGGCGTTACGGGTTTTCTTGGCGGGGCAGTATTAGAAAAAATCCTCAACAGCAATGAAGCGATGCACTTATTATTACTGGTTCGCGCAGAAAATGCCGAAGCAGGCATCGAACGCGTAAAGCGCAACATGCGCAAATTTAATCTCAGTGAAGAAAAATTGCAGCGACTGACATCTGACCAGATCCTGCTGGGGGACCTGGGTGAACCGGAAAGCTTCCTGGATGATCCGCGACTGGAGTCGGTAACTCAGGTACTGAACTGCGCTGCGGTGGCCTCGTTTGGCAACAACCCGCTGGTATGGAAGGTGAATGTTGAAGGGACGCTTGCCTTTGCCCGCCGTATGGAGCAGGTTGCGGGTTTACAACGTTTTCTGCATGTGGGTACCGCCATGTCCTGTACACCAGAACCCGATTCTTTGGTGCCGGAAAGCGCGGAATTTCGCGAGAATGCCGAGCATCTGGTGGCTTACACGCACTCTAAATCCACGATTGAACAACTGATGCGCAAAACGTGCCCGGCGCTGCCGCTCGTTATTGCCCGTCCGTCGATTGTTGTGGGTCATACCAGTCACGGTTGCCAGCCTTCAACCAGCATTTTTTGGGTGTTCAGCATGGGGCTGATGCTGCAAAAATTTATGTGCTCATTGGAGGATCGGGTTGATGTGATCCCGGTGGATTATTGCGCCGATGCGCTGCTTATGCTGCTCGGTGGTGAAATTGCGCGTGGCGAAGTAGTGCATATTTCTGCCGGTGAGGAGAACAGCGTCCGTTTTGCAGATATTGACCATGCTATGGCGCAGGCGCTGGAGAAAGCCCCGGTCGGCGATAAGTATGCACAGGTCAGTTATGAGACGCTGGTGAAGATGCGCCGCGAGCTGAAAGATATCTTCGGCCCGTGCAATGAGCGTTTAATGCTGAAGGCCATGCGCCTGTACGGTGCTTTTGCCACACTGAATGTCCGTTTCAGTAATGATAAGTTGCTGAGCATGGGAATGCCGAAACCCCCGCGCTTTACTGATTATATTGCCCGCTGCGTCCAGACGACGCGCGGTTTGTCTATCCCGCAACAGATGGAAGTCGACTTTAAATAGTCAAAAAAAATGCCAGTCAAACGACTGGCATTTTTATCAGTATCAATGCTTAGCGATTACGCCTGGCCTTTGATCTCTTTCAGACCGTTGAACGGTGCCTGCTCGCCCAGCGCTTCTTCGATACGAATCAGCTGGTTGTATTTAGCAACGCGGTCAGAACGGCTCATAGAACCGGTTTTAATCTGGCCAGCTGCAGTACCTACCGCCAGGTCAGCGATGGTTGCATCTTCAGTTTCGCCTGAACGGTGAGAGATAACAGCAGTGTAGCCAGCATCTTTCGCCATTTTGATTGCAGCCAGAGTTTCGGTCAGAGAACCGATCTGGTTGAATTTGATCAGAATGGAGTTGGCGATGCCTTTCTCGATACCTTCTTTCAGGATTTTGGTGTTGGTTACGAACAGGTCGTCACCCACCAGCTGGATTTTGTCGCCCAGTACTTTAGTCTGGTAGGCGAAGCCATCCCAGTCAGATTCGTCCAGACCGTCTTCGATGGATACGATCGGGTACTGTTTGGTCAGATCTTCCAGGAAGTGCGTGAACTCTTCAGAGGTAAACGCTTTGTTGCCTTCGCCAGCCAGAACGTATTTGCCGTCTTTGTAGAACTCAGACGCTGCACAGTCCATTGCCAGGGTGATGTCTTTGCCCAGCTCGTAGCCAGCAGCTTTAACCGCTTCAGCGATAACAGCCAGTGCTTCTGCGTTAGAACCCAGGTTCGGCGCATAACCACCTTCGTCACCGACTGCAGTGTTCATGCCTTTCGCTTTCAGCACTTTCGCCAGGTGATGGAAAACTTCAGAACCCATACGGATGGCTTCTTTCACTGTTTTCGCGCCTACCGGCTGAATCATGAATTCCTGAATGTCGACGTTGTTGTCAGCGTGCTCACCACCGTTGATGATGTTCATCATCGGAACCGGCATGGAGTATTTGCCCGGGGTGCCGTTCAGTTCAGCGATGTGCGCATACAGCGGCAGGCCTTTAGAAGCAGCAGCTGCTTTGGCCGCAGCCAGGGACACAGCCAGAATGGCGTTTGCACCGAAGTTAGATTTGTTTTCGGTACCGTCCAGGTCGATCATGATCTTGTCAATGCCAGCCTGATCTTTGGCATCTTTGCCAAGGATAGCCTGAGCGATCGGGCCGTTAACCGCGCCAACAGCTTTGGTGACGCCTTTACCCAGGAAACGGGATTTGTCGCCATCGCGCAGTTCCAGCGCTTCGCGGGAACCAGTGGAAGCACCTGACGGCGCAGCTGCCAGACCTACGAAACCACCTTCCAGGTGTACTTCGGCTTCAACAGTCGGGTTACCACGGGAGTCGATGATTTCACGACCGATGACTTTAACGATTTTGGACATTAGGTTTTCCTCAGTACAAGTTAAACTAAAACTCCAGACAAACAACGCGTACCCTGGGGTACGCGTTGCTGTTGTAACTTTTTTACTTCGCCTGGCGCTTTTGGTACTCGCTGGCGGCTTTCACAAAGCCGGCAAACAGCGGATGCCCATCACGCGGCGTAGAAGTAAATTCCGGATGGAACTGGCAGGCAACGAACCACGGATGATTCGGCACCTCAATGATCTCGACCAACTGATCATCACCGGAACGGCCTGCAACACGCAGACCCGCAGCTTCAATTTGTTTCAACAGCATATTGTTGACTTCGTAACGATGACGATGACGTTCAACGATCGTCGGCTCACCGTACAACTGACGAACCAGACTGCCATCATCAAGCTGGCACTGCTGCGCGCCGAGGCGCATAGTGCCGCCGAGATCGCTCTTCTCCGAACGCTGCTCAACGTTGCCGTCTTCATCGCGCCATTCGGTAATAAGCGCCACTACCGGGTACTTACAGTCTGGCACAAATTCCGTGGAGTTGGCGTTCTCCATCCCGACGACGTTACGCGCAAATTCAATCAACGCAACCTGCATACCCAGGCAAATGCCCAGATAAGGAATATTGTTCTCACGCGCATAGCGTGCGGTGGCGATCTTGCCTTCCACACCACGGTAGCCGAAGCCGCCAGGGATGAGGATAGCATCCAGACCTTTCAGAATTTCGACACCGCGCGTTTCCACATCCTGCGAATCAATCAGCTTGATGTTAACGGTCACGCGGTTTTTCAGGCCACCATGTTTCAGCGCCTCAATCACCGATTTGTAGGCATCCGGCAGTTCAATGTATTTACCGACCATACCGATGGTGACTTCGCCTGACGGATTCGCTTCTTCGTAAATAACCTGTTCCCATTCGGCCAGGTTTGCGTCCGCACAGTTCAAGCTGAATCGTTTACAAATATAATCGTCCAGCCCCTGTGATTTCAACAGGCCCGGGATTTTATAAATGGAATCGACGTCTTTCAGAGAAATCACAGCTTTTTCTGGAACGTTACAGAACAAAGCAATTTTTGCACGTTCATTAGCAGGAACCGCGCGATCGGAACGGCAAATCAGAATATCCGGCTGGATACCGATAGAGAGCAGCTCTTTTACAGAGTGCTGTGTCGGTTTGGTTTTTACTTCCCCGGAAGCGGCCATGTACGGCACCAGCGTCAGGTGCATATAGAGTGTGCGCTCGCGGCCCACTTCTACCGCCATCTGACGGATCGCTTCAAGGAACGGTAAGGATTCGATATCGCCGACAGTACCGCCGATTTCCACCAGCACGACATCATGGCCTTCACCACCTTCGATGATGCGCTCTTTAATGGCGTTGGTGATATGCGGAATAACCTGTACGGTCGCACCCAGATAGTCGCCGCGACGCTCTTTGCGCAGCACTTCAGAGTAAATACGGCCGGTGGTGAAGTTGTTGCGGCGGGTCATTTTGGTGCGAATGAAGCGCTCATAGTGACCCAAATCCAGATCGGTTTCAGCGCCATCTTCGGTAACGAACACTTCGCCATGCTGGATAGGACTCATTGTACCCGGATCGACGTTGATGTACGGATCGAGTTTCATCATGGTGACGTTGAGGCCACGGGCTTCAAGAATGGCTGCCAGGGAGGCTGCGGCAATGCCTTTACCCAGAGAGGATACGACCCCGCCGGTCACAAAAATATAGTTCGTTGTCATGCTGAACCTGAGAAGTTAGGTTTAAAAGACGATGGAATAACCAGGACGGGAAAGCAGTATACCCGAGGATGGCCTGTGCCACAAACTTTCATTGCCCTCTCCTTCGTTCTTCAGGCCGCATCTGCATTGGCTTCCTTCGCGAACCCCCGTCACACTGCCATTCTGTGCATCTGGAGATTCGCCCGGTTGCCGCCTTGCTGCGTCCCGAATTACTCGAAGAGGCGATTCTCAAGGCATTTCAACAAACTTAAGGAGTGTGAAAATAGCCATTTTTGGGTAAATGTTTTTGACGTAAATCAACCGCTTGTTATTTAAAAAACCACACAAACAGCGCTTACCGGAACAAATCCGTTAAAGATCATGTTCCTGGCGTTTTACTTGTTGCCAGACATTTTCCATTGTTTCCAGATCGACACCTGTCATTTCCAGGCCGCGTTCGCCTACAATTCGCTCGACCTCGCGAAAACGCCGTTCAAATTTGAGGTTCGCTTTTTGCAGCGCGACTTCGGCTTTGACACCAAGGTGGCGGGAAAGGTTGACGGTGGCGAACAACAAATCGCCCATTTCTTCTTCCAGTCTGGCTTCATCAACAACAGCCTGTTTTGCTTCGTGCATGACTTCATCGATCTCTTCATACACTTTATCGAGCACCGGTCCGAGCGTTGCCCAGTCGAAACCGACGGTCGCGCAGCGTTTCTGGATTTTATGCGCGCGCATGAGCGCCGGTAGGCTGTGCGGAATATCATCCAGCGCGGAATGTTGCGCTTTTTCCGCCCGCTCTTCGCTTTTGATTTGTTCCCAGCGCGTCAGCACCTCGGTGCTGTTTTCTGCGTGCGCATCGCCAAAGATATGCGGGTGACGGCGTTCCAGTTTGTCGCTGATAGCCGCGCAGATGTCGTTAAAGTCAAAACGCCCCTCTTCCTGTGCCATTTGCGCATAAAACACCACCTGGAATAGCAGGTCGCCCAGCTCGCCGCGTAAATCGTCAAAATCTTCGCGGGAGATAGCATCCAGCACTTCGTAGGTTTCTTCCAGCGTGTAAGGGGCAATGGTGGCGAAAGTTTGTTCCTTGTCCCACGGGCAGCCGGTTTCCGGATCGCGCAGGCGTTGCATAATCCCGAGCAAACGGTCGATTTGAGTCATGAGAAATCCCTGAAATGAAAGTAGTGATCCTCTCCCTATGGGAGAGGATCGAGTGAAGAGAATATCAACTACCGTGCAAACGGCGGGCGTCAATCACGTCGGGCACCTGGTTAAGCTTACCGAGCACGCGGCCCAGCACTTGCAGGTTGTAAATTTCGATATTCATATCGATTGTGGCCAGTTGCTGTTTGGTATCGCTCCGGCTGGCAACGCCTAACACGTTGACCTTCTCATTGGCGAGAATGGTGGTGATATCGCGCAGCAGCCCACTGCGATCGTTAGCGGTGACACGCACGACCAGCGAGTAGCCCGCAGAATAGCTTTCGCCCCACACGGCATCGACAATACGCTCCGGTGCCACTGTGCGCAGCTCTTCGAGCTGATCGCAGTCAGCACGGTGAATAGAGATCCCGCGCCCCTGCGTAATAAAGCCGACGATTTCATCCCCGGGGATCGGCTGGCAGCAACGCGCGATATGGTGCATCAGATTGCCGACACCTTCGACCACCACGCGCCCATTGTCCTTACTGCGAGTTTGCGGCGTGAAGGTTTTTTGCTGCAACTGTTTCAGCGCAGCGGCATCCTGCTCTGCCGCGCTGGGCTTGTTGAACTGCGCTTGCAGGAAATTGACCATCTGATTGAGACGAATATCACCGCCGCCTATTGCCGCCAGTAACTCCTCAATTTCATTGAAGTTATAGCGCGGCAGCAGGTGTTTTTCCGCCTCTTTCAGGCTGATTCCCAGATGCGCCAGCTCGTCGTCGAGGATCTGCCGCCCGGCAAGGATATTTTTGTCGCGATCCTGTTTACGGAACCAGGCATGAATCTTCGAGCGCCCGCGGCTGGTAGTCACGTAACCCAGGTTAGGATTCAGCCAGTCCCGGCTTGGGTTCGGCTGCTTCTGGGTGATGATTTCGATCTGATCGCCCATTTGCAACTGGTAGGTAAAGGGCACAATGCGCCCGCTGATTTTCGCACCGATGCAGCGGTGGCCCACGTCACTGTGAATATGATAAGCAAAGTCCAGCGGCGTGGAACCTGCCGGTAAGTCCACCACATCGCCTTTTGGCGTAAACACATACACCCGGTCGTCGAAGACCTGGCTGCGTACTTCGTCGAGCATTTCGCCGGAGTCGGCCATCTCTTCCTGCCACGCAATCAGCTTGCGCAGCCAGGCGATGCGGTCTTCGTGGGCAGAACGCGGGCTGCCAGCCACCGCCGTGCCCTCTTTGTACTTCCAGTGCGCCGCCACGCCAAGCTCGGCGTCTTCATGCATCTGGCGGGTACGAATCTGGATCTCTACCGTTTTCCCGCCCGGCCCCAGCACCACAGTATGAATCGACTGGTAGCCATTGGGTTTCGGGTTGGCGACATAATCGTCAAACTCATCCGGCAGGTGGCGATAATGAGTGTGAACAATCCCCAGTGCCGCGTAGCAGTCCTGCAAACGTTCGGCCACAATACGCACGGCACGCACGTCAAACAGCTCATCAAAGGCGAGATGTTTTTTCTGCATTTTGCGCCAGATGCTGTAGATATGTTTAGGGCGACCATAAACTTCGGCTTTCACGCCTTCGGTTTTCATCTCGGCGCGTAAATGGCCAACAAATTCATCAATGTAATGTTCGCGATCGATACGGCGTTCGTGCAGCAGCCTGGCAATGCGTTTATATTCCGCCGGGTGCAGGTAACGGAAGCAGTAATCTTCCAGCTCCCACTTCAGTTGCCCGATGCCGAGACGGTTAGCCAGCGGCGCATAGATATTGGTGCACTCTTTGGCCGCCAGCACGCGTTCATCTTCTGGCGCGTCTTTCACCTCGCGAAGATGGGCAATGCGTTCCGCCAGCTTGATGACCACACAGCGGAAATCGTCCACCATGGCCAGCAGCATACGACGAACGTTATCGACCTGTTCAGAAGAGACGGAGTCAGTGTGGGTGGCTTTAAGCTGGCGGATAGCCGCCATATCGCGCACGCCATGGATCAAGTTGACTACCGACGCACCGACGCTTTCACTCAGCACCTCTTCACTGACCACTTCGGCATCCGCCAGTGGGAACAGCAGTGCGGCACGCAGCGTATCGATGTCCATACTCAGCATTGAGAGGATTTCGACCATTTCAATGCCGCGCGACAGCAATATTTCCGCGTGCGGGTGCCCTTGTGTTTGGCGCAGACAATATGCCCAGGTTTCGGTTAAGCGTTCACACGACGGTTGACTGGTAATGCCCAGACTCGCGATCCATTTTCCCGGATCGAATTCACCCGCTTTGTTCAAATGCGCACTGCGTACCGCAACCATTGTCCTCTCCTTTCAGGGACCGGGCCTGCCGAATTCGACAAGCCGAAATTAATCATTGGTGATCCACAAACAATACCATCGATTCCAGGTGGCCAGTGTGTGGGAACATGTCCAGCATCGCTAGCTGCTGGATCTGGTAACCTGCGTTTAAAAGCGCTTCACTGTCGCGAGCAAGCGTAGCCGGATTACAGGAAACGTACACCACCCGCGCCGGTGATAATTTTATAATATGTTGCATCACACCGGCAGCGCCCGCGCGTGCCGGGTCGAGTAAAATTTTGTCAAACCCACGGCTGGCCCACGGCTGCTTTGTGACATCCTCCTCCAGATTTTCGTGAAAGAATGTCACATTCTGCAAGCCATTCTTTTGGGCGTTTTCCTGCGCTTTCGCCACCAGCCCGGCAACCCCTTCGACCCCGACCACGCTGGCTGCATATTTCGCCAGCGGCAGTGTGAAGTTGCCCATTCCACAGAACAGATCCAGCACCCTGTCGCCTGGCTGCACATCCAGCCATGCCAGCGCACGCGCGACCATTTGCTGATTTACCCTGTCATTGACCTGGATAAAATCGCGCGGACTGAACGTTAAGCGTAGCCCGTCCGAGCTGTACCAGGGAGTTTCTCCGTTAACGTGTTCAAGTATCTCGCTTTGTGGTGCGAGATACAGCGCAAGGTCGTGAGAATGCGAAAACTGTTCCAGTTTTTCTTTATCGGCCGAACTTAACGCGCCGGTATGACGCAACACCATCAGCGGCCCGTTATCCGCATCGACCAGTTCGACATGCCCAAGGTGACGCGCGGCTTTTAACTGCGTCAGGCACTCGCGTAGCGGCACAAGCAATGCTTCAAGACGGCGCACCAAAACAGGGCATTGGCGGATATTTACAATCTCGCTGCCTCCGGCATGACGAAACCCCATATCCAGCTGCTGTGTTTTGGGCTGCCAGCTCAGGCTGAGGCGCGCGCGTCGGCGGTAGGCCCACGGCTCGCCGGCAATCACATCGTTCACTTCGTGCTTCATCAGGCGCGCCAGCGCGGCGCTTTTGCTGCGTTGTTGCAGTGCAACGCTGGCGTGCTGCTGCTGGCAGCCGCCGCACATGCCAAAATGCGGACACTGGGGCAAAACGCGCTCGGGGCTGTCGTTCAGGCGACGTTTCACCTCGCCACGGGCAAACTGCCGTTTGTCCTCTTTGAGGACGATTTCTGCCGTTTCGCCAGGCAGAAGAGCGGGAATAAACAATGCCTTACCGTTATGGCGCGCAACCCCTTGGCCAAAAGGATCGAGGTCGTTTACGGTTACGGTTATTTTCTGACTAGTCGTCACGCGTCGTTTTGCAGAGTAGAATTGCGCCATTGCAGGGAATATCTCTATTACAGATTAATGGCCTAATTCTCCCATAACGGAACTCCATGACCAACTACAGCTTGCGCGCACGCATGATGATCCTGATCCTGGCTCCCACTGTGCTTATCGGTGTGCTGCTCAGCATCTTCTTCGTGGTTCATCGCTATAACGACTTACAGCGTCAACTGGAAGACGCCGGAGCCAGTATTATCGAACCGCTGGCCGTCTCCAGCGAGTACAGCATGACGTTGCAGGACAAAGACGCTATCGGTCAGCTTATTAGCGTGCTGCACCGCCGCCATTCGGACATTGTACGGGCGATTTCGATTTATGACGGGCAGAATAACGTCTTCGTATCGTCCAATTTTCAGCTCGATGGCGATGATCTGAAACTGGCGGAAGGGCAGCCTTTTCCACGCAAGCTGAGCGTGACCCGACACGGCGATGTCATGGTGCTGCGCACGCCGATCCTTTCAGAAGGCTACGTTCCGGCGAATACGGCGCTCCCGGTAGATAGTATTACCGGCAATATGCTCGGTTATGTCGCACTGGAGCTGGATCTGAAGTCGGTCCGCTTACAACAGTACAAAGAGATTTTTATCTCCAGTCTGATGATCCTGTTCTGCATCGGCATTGCGCTGATTTTCGGCTGGCGACTCATGCGCGACGTCACCAGTCCAATCCGTAATATGGTCAATACCGTCGATCGCATTCGTCGCGGGCAACTCGACAGTCGCGTTGAAGGCTTTATGCTGGGCGAACTGGATATGCTGAAAAACGGCATCAACTCGATGGCGATGTCGCTGGCGGCCTACCACGAAGAGATGCAGCACAATATTGACCAGTCCACCTCCGATCTGCGGGAAACCCTGGAGCAGATGGAGATTCAAAACGTTGAGCTGGATCTGGCGAAAAAGCGCGCCCAGGAAGCGGCGCGCATTAAATCTGAGTTCCTGGCCAATATGTCCCATGAACTGCGCACGCCGTTGAACGGAGTGATTGGGTTTACCCGCCTGACGCTGAAATCGGAACTCAACCCGACCCAGCGTGACCATTTACTGACCATTGAGCGTTCAGCCAATAATCTGCTGGCGATCATTAACGATGTGCTTGATTTCTCCAAACTGGAAGCGGGCAAACTGATCCTTGAGAGCATCCCCTTCCCGCTGCGCAATACGCTGGATGAAGTGGTGATCCTACTGGCACATTCCGCTCACGATAAAGGGCTGGAACTGACGCTGAACATCAAAAACGATGTGCCGGATAATGTGATTGGCGATCCGCTGCGTTTACAGCAGGTGATCACCAATCTGGTGGGCAATGCCATCAAATTTACCGAGAACGGCAACATTGATGTGGTGGTCGAAAAGCGCGCCATCAGCAATAACAAAGTACAGGTTGAGGTGCAAATCCGCGATACCGGCATCGGTATCCCCGAGCGCGATCAATCGCGGCTGTTTCAGGCGTTTCGTCAGGCCGATGCCAGCATTTCACGGCGTCACGGCGGTACCGGGCTGGGCCTGGTGATAACCCAAAAACTGGTCAATGAGATGGGGGGCGATATCTCCTTCCACAGCCAGCCGAATCGCGGTTCGACCTTCTGGTTCCATATCAATCTTGACCTCAATCCCAACGCGATAAGCGAAATGCCAGGCACGGGCTGTCTGGCAGGTAAACGGCTGGCTTATGTGGAGCCGAACACCGCTGCGGCGCAAAGTACGCTGGATGTGCTGAGCGAGACGCCGCTGGAGGTGATTTACAGCCCGTCGTTCTCTGCCCTGCCGCAGGAGCACTACGATATTTTGTTGATGGCTATCCCGGTTACGGTGCGCGAACCCCTGAGCATGCAGCATGATCGCCTCGCCAGAGCGGCGGCGATGACGGACTATTTACTGCTGGCACTGCCGTGCCATGCGCAGGTGGATGCCGAAACCCTCAAGCAGGATGGTGCCGCAGCCTGCCTGCTTAAGCCGCTGACCAGCACGCGTTTGCTGCCAGCACTGACGGAATATTGCCGCTCCACGCGCATTGCGCAGACCGCGTTAGCGGATGAAAGCAAACTGCCGATGGCGGTCATGGCGGTGGACGACAACCCGGCAAACCTGAAACTTATTGGCGTATTACTGGAAGATCAGGTGCAACATGTCGTCCTGTGTGAAAGCGGCATGCAGGCGATTGAACGTGCAAAACAGCTACAGTTCGATCTGATATTAATGGATATTCAGATGCCGGATATGGACGGGATCCGCGCCTGCGAGTTGATCCGCCAGCTCCCCCACCAGCAGCAAACGCCGGTCATTGCCGTAACCGCCCACGCAATGGCAGGGCAAAAAGAGAAGCTACTCAGCGCCGGGATGAACGATTATCTGGCGAAGCCCATCGAAGAGGACAAACTGCATAATCTGCTGCTGCGCTACAAACCCGGCCCGGACATCAGCACCTGGTTAACGCCGCCTGAACCTTCCACTGCGCCCACCGCGCCGGAGATTAATTCGGACGTGACCCTCGACTGGCAACTGGCGCTGCGTCAGGCTGCCGGGAAAACTGATTTGGCTCGAGAAATGCTGCAAATGCTGATCGAGTTCCTGCCGGAAATTCGCAATATGGTCGAAGAACAACTGGTAGGCGAAGCCCCGCAAGGCCTGTCGGAAGGTATTCACAAACTCCATGGCAGTTGCGGTTATAGCGGCGTGCCGCGGCTGAAAAACTTATGCCATTTGATTGAGCATCAGTTGCGTAGCGGAGTGCCGGCCGAAGAACTCGAGCCAGAGTTTCTGGAATTGCTTGATGAGATGGACAATGTTACGCGGGAAGCACGCCGACTGATTGGTTAGCCAGCCGGGTCGCGGCGCGACGTGATCCGGCCGGCGGGGAGGATATGGCCGGACAGGCGTTAGCGCTATCCGGCACCGGGTTATAAAGTTTGCCCCGCTTTCAGCACAGCGGCCACATTGCGGGCCGTCATGCGCACATTTTCCCCGGCATTCGCCAGCGCATCATCCAGCGAACACACTTTGTAGATGACGCTGAATACCGCATCGATGCCGTGGTGGTGCACAACCTCCACGTCAGCCGTCAGGCTACCAGCGATGCCAATCACCGGGATCGCGTAACGCTTCGCGACTTTCGCCACCCCTACCGGTACTTTCCCGTGCACGGTCTGGCTGTCGATCCGCCCTTCGCCGGTGATCACCAGATCGGCATCGGCAACGTGCTTATCCAGCGACAGCGCATCGGTCACGATCTCTATCCCCTGGCGCAATTCTGCTTTGCAGAACGCGTATAACGCTGCGCCCATGCCGCCTGCAGCACCGCCGCCCGCCAAATGCAGCACATCCAAATCCAGGTCGCGGGCGATAATTTTCGCATAGTGCCCCAGCGCCTCATCCAGTCGGGCGATCATCTCCGGCGTGGCCCCTTTTTGCGGGCCAAATACTGCCGAAGCGCCCTCTTTGCCCGTCAGCGGGTTGGTCACGTCACAGGCCACCTCAATGCGGCACTCCGCCAGGCGTTTATCCAGCTCGCCAATATCAATGCGTGCCAGGGTTTCCAGTGCGGCGCCGCCCGGCGCAATCTGCTCGCCTTTGTCGTCCAGCAATTTGGCGCCCAGCGCCTGCACCATTCCTGCACCACCGTCATTGGTCGCGCTGCCACCAATGCCAATGATGATATGTTTCACGCCCGCATCCAGCGCATGGCGGATCAACTCTCCAGTCCCCCAGGAGGTTGTCACGCGTGGATCGCGTTTCGCTGGCGGAACGATTTCCAGCCCGCTGGCCGCCGCCATTTCAATAAACGCCGACTTTTCATCGCCAGACAGACCATAAAACGCCTCTACCGGCTCAGCAAGCGGCCCTTTTACCGCCACCTTCACGATACGCCCTTCCGTTGCGGCGACCATGGCCTCGACCGTCCCTTCACCGCCATCCGCAACCGGTATTTTTACATACTCCGCAGTGGGGAAAATTTCGCGAAAGCCGCTTTCAATCGCGGTCGCTACATCCAGAGCACTCAAACTTTCTTTATAGGAGTCCGGTGCGATAACAATTTTCATAAGCCATCCTTACGCATAGTCACTGTCGCAAGCATACACCCGGAAGTCAGCGGAAAATGCCAGCCCCCGCAAGGACTGGCACTCCTCATTAACGCACCATGCACGGACGTTTGTTATCAAACTTCCAGTCCGGGATCAGGTACTGCATCCCCATGGCATCGTCACGCGCGCCGAGGCCGTGTTTTTTATACAGCTCGTTCGCTTTCATCACCTGATCCATATCCAGTTCAACCCCCAGGCCGGGTTTGTCCGGCACCTGCACCATGCCGCCTTTGATTTCAAACGGTTCACGGGTCAGGCGCTGGTTGCCTTCCTGCCAGATCCAGTGCGTATCAATCGCGGTGATTTTCCCCGGTGCAGCTGCCGCGACATGGGTGAACATCGCCAGCGAAATATCAAAGTGGTTGTTGGAGTGTGAACCCCAGGTCAGGCCGAATTCATGGCACATCTGCGCGACGCGCACCGACCCCTGCATAGTCCAGAAGTGCGGATCGGCCAGCGGGATATCCACCGATTGTAACGACAAGGTGTGGCCCATCTGGCGCCAGTCGGTGGCAATCATATTCGTTGCCGTTGGCAGCCCGGTCGCACGGCGGAACTCTGCCATCACTTCACGCCCGGAGAAGCCCTGCTCAGCACCGCACGGATCTTCCGCATACGCCAGTACGCCTTTGAGCTGCTTACCGATGGTGATCGCTTCATCCAGTGACCAGGCGCCGTTCGGATCTAACGTCACGCGCGCTTGTGGGAAGCGTTTTGCCAGCGCGGAGATCGCTTCCGCCTCTTCCATGCCCGCCAGCACGCCGCCTTTCAGTTTAAAATCGTTAAATCCATATTTTTCCCAGGCAGCTTCAGCCAGGCGCACCACCCGATCCGGGGTCATCGCCTCTTCGTGGCGTACGCGGTACCAGTCGCATTTGTCATCCGGCTGGCTCTGGTAGGGCAGCGGCGTTTTTTTGCTGTCGCCAATAAAGAACAGGTAACCGAGCATCTCGACTTCGCTGCGCTGCTGGCCTTCGCCAAGCAGAGAGGCGACGTTAACGCCCAGGTGCTGGCCGAGCAGGTCGAGCATGGCAGCTTCTATCCCGGTCACAACATGAATGGTGGTGCGCAAGTCAAAAGTTTGCAAGCCACGGCCGCCCGCATCGCGATCGGCAAAGCAATTGCGCACGGCGTTAAGGACATTTTTGTACTCGCCCAGCGTTTTGCCAACAACCAGTGGGATCGCGTCTTCCAGCGTCTGGCGGATTTTCTCGCCGCCGGGGATCTCCCCCACACCGGTATGGCCGGCATTGTCTTTGATAACCACAATATTGCGGGTGAAGAACGGCGCATGCGCGCCACTCAGGTTCATCAGCATACTGTCATGGCCGGCAACCGGGATGACCTGCATGGCCGTGACCACTGGAGTGGAAGTAGATGTACTCATTTTTTATCCTTTCTATCTATCAATGACGTCCAAAAACGGGGCGTTTTTTGTCAAACGTCCAGCCAGGTATGAGATATTGCATCGGGCCTGCGTCATTACGCGCGCCACCAGGCAACTTTTTGTATGCGGCGTGCGCTTTTTCAATTTGATCCCAGTCGAGTTCGACACCGAGTCCTGGGGCATCGGGTACGGCAATTTTGCCCTGACGGATTTCCAGCGGCTGTTTGGTCAGGCGCGCGTCGCCCTCTTGCCAGATCCAGTGGGTATCAATGGCCGTCGGCGTGCCTGGGGCTGCTGCGCCCACATGGGTAAACATCGCCAGCGAAATATCGAAATGGTTATTGGAGTGACAACCCCAGGTTAAGCCCCAGTCATCGCACAGTTGCGCCACGCGCACCGCGCCGGAGAGCGTCCAGAAATGGGGATCGGCCAGCGGAATGTCGACAGCGTTTAACATCACTGCGTGTCCCATTTCGCGCCAGTTGGTGGCAATCATGTTGGTGGCGACCGGCAAGCCGGTGGCGCGGCGGAATTCCGCCATTACCTCGCGCCCGGAGAAGCCCTGTTCTGCGCCGCACGGATCTTCGGCATAGGTCAGCACATCATTCAACCCTTTACACAAGCTAATGGCCTCATCAAGCAGCCAGGCCCCGTTCGGATCGACGGTGATGCGCGCATCGGGGAAGCGTTTTTTCAACGCCCGCACAGTGTCGATCTCTTTCTCGCCAGGCAGAACACCGCCTTTGAGTTTGAAATCTTTAAAACCGTAGCGATCCTGCGAGGCTTCCGCCAGGCGTACCACGGCGTCGCTGTTCATCGCTTGCTGGTGGCGCAAGTGATACCACTCGTGCTGCCCCGGCGTGGCTTCGAGGTAGGGCAAATCGGTTTTGGTGCGATCGCCCACATAGAACAGATAACCGAGCACGGTAACGGCGTCACGCTGTTTGCCGGGGCCAAGCAGTTCGCATACCGGCACATTCAACGCCTTGCCTAACAGATCCAGCAACGCCGCTTCCAGTGCTGCTACCGCATTGACGCGCAGTTCAAAGGTCCAGGCGCCTTTGCCGAAAGTATCAAAGTCCGCCGCCTGGTTGCCTTTGTGGACGCGCTGCACCACTTTGTTCAGCCGAGCGACTTGTTGGCCAACCACCATCGGCGTGGCGTCCACCAGCGTTTTATAAATCACTTCACCGCCTGGCGCTTCTCCAACGCCGGTGTTACCGGCGTTATCTGTGAGCACCACAATATTGCGGGTGAACCAGGCATTATGCGCACCGCCGATGTTCATCAGCATGCTGTCATGTCCCGCCACGGGAATGACTTTCATCTCTGTGATAATGGGGCTTGCTTGCGTATTCATTCTTAACGTCCTGTGACAGGTTTCAGTACGATGCGTTTGATGTCACCCACCAGTACCAGATAACTCAATACCGCTACCAGCGCATGGATACCGACATAAATCAGCGCACCGTTAAACGAACCGGTAGTACCCACGATATAGCCGATGGCAATCGGCGTGACGATGCCGGAAATATTGCCAAACATATTGAACAGGCCGCCGCTCAGGCCGCTGATCTCTTTTGGCGCCGTATCGGCCATCACCGCCCAGCCCAGTGCACCGATGCCTTTGCCGAAGAATGCCAGCGCCATAAACGCGATAATCAGCGTTTCCGAGTCCGTATAGTTACAGAACACCATGCTCATGGAGAGCAGCATGCCCAGAACGATAGGGGTCTTACGCGCCATATTCAGCGAACCATAACGACGCATTAACCAGTCGGAAATCACACCGCCCAGCACTCCACCTACGAAGCCGCAGATCGCCGGAATCGAGGCGATAAAGCCCGCTTTCAGGATCGACATACCGCGTGCCTGCACCAGATAAACCGGGAACCAGGTAATGAAGAAGTAGGTCAGCGCATTAATGCAATATTGGCCCACATATACCCCGATCATCATGCGCGAGCAGAGGAGCTGTTTGATCTGGCCCCATTTTTCGGAGAATGGAACGCTCTCTTTGGCGCTTTTCTGATCCATGTTGATCAACGCACCGCCTTCGGCAATGTACTCCAGCTCTTTCTTGTTGACGCCTGGGTGTTGATTGGGCTCGTGGATCATTTTCAGCCACAGCAGACTGATGAAAATCCCTAATCCGCCCATAAAGAAGAAGACGTGCGACCAGCCCACTTCGTGGGTCAGCCAGCCCATGATCGGGGCGAAAATGACGGTGGCAAAGTATTGCGCGGAGTTAAAAATTGCCACCGCCGTTCCCCTCTCCTGCGCCGGGAACCAGGCCGCGACAATGCGACTGTTGCCAGGGAAAGAGGGAGACTCAGCCAGGCCGACCATAAAGCGCAGCGTAAAGAGCGCCACAATGATGCCAAAGCCGCTGAACACGTCCACAAAGCCCTGCAGCAAGGTAAACAGGGACCAGGTGAAGATAGACCAGAAATAGACGCGTTTAGAGCCGAAGCGGTCAAGCAACCAGCCGCCCGGGATCTGGCCAATAACGTAAGCCCAGGAAAACGCAGAAAAGACATACCCCATGCCGACCGGATCCAGACCAATGGCTTTGGACATCTCCGAGCCGGCAATCGACAGCGTGGCGCGGTCGCCGTAGTTGAAGGATGTGACGATAAACAGCATCACCACAATCCAGTAGCGTGCGTTTGTGCGCTTCTCAGCGCCGCTCGCCGTCTGGCTAAATGTACTCATGGTTGTACTCCCGAAGCATCAATGTTCATGTACATTCATCCTGTACGGCACAACCTGTAGGGGCAGGCAGGATGATGTCTGTGTTTTTGCAGTTTCCCTGCCGGGTCGCTATCCCATGCGGACTGCATTTTTTTAACTGGCGAGAAAAAGTATAAAAAGCGGCCTGGTAACTCTCACCGTGCAACACCACAACATTCTGTCACCCCTGCCCGGCGGTTTATGGCATTAGCCCAGGCGTATGGGGAGTACCTCACGGAAATGAAAACTGATCGCGTCGCGGAATGGTCAAAAGCCAGGCGGTTTTAAAAAATGTGAAACGGGTCGCTTGACCCCGTGGAAATGCACGTCTTTTTGCCGATGATGAACGAAAAATACGGGGCGTTTGCCTGAAACTTACTCGATTCAGTTTGCGCATAATGAGGTGGCGCTATCACCCTGCGGAGCGCCTGACGACAATGATGGAAGGGTATATATAAATAGGGGGCTTCCCCTCCCTGAAGGGAGAGGAGAATGATTATTTCAGTAGCGTTGCCCAGTGTTCAACCCACGGATTGGCGACGCTCTCCGGCTCGGGATCTTCACTGGCGTCGATCATCAGTACCTCGCCAATGCGCTGCGCACCCTGTTCCTGTAATAGCGCATCGAACTGCTTACCGCCGCCGCAAAAATGAGAATAGGTACTATCGCCCAACGCGATCATACCGTAACGCAGCGCCGGCTGGTGGCCGACCTTATCGCGCAGATGGTGAAACAGCGGCGCGATGCTATCCGGTAAATCTCCTTGCCCGGTGGTCGAGGTCACTACCAGCGCATATCGCCCCTGATTATTGTCCCAGTCCGCCGCCGTAGGATCTTCATATACCGTTGCGTTGTGCCCTTGCGCCGTTAAGATCGCCTGCGCCTCTTCTGCCACCAACAGCGAATTGCCGTACATGGTGCCCACAAAAATGCCAACGTCCGCCATGATTTTCACTCCTTGGATAAGTCCAGACTGCCCTCATCCTGACCGCTCAGCACAGAGAACTCAACCCGTTCATTCTCAGGGAGAAGTCCCCGCCACCCGAACTGCGACAACGCATGCATCCAGATATCATCCAGCCCGGCGCGTAAGGTTAACGGCTCACCAGTAAACGGATGCTTAAGCGTTAACTGACTGGCATGGAGCATTAAACGCTGACAGCCAAAATGCTCAGCCGCACTGCGGTTTTGCCGTAAATCACCGTGTTTACTGTCGCCAATAATCGGATGGCGCAAATGCGCCAGATGCCGACGCAATTGATGCTTGCGCCCGGTTTTCGGCTCAAGTTCTACAAGGCCGTAACGGGTCGTCGGGAACTTGCCGGTAGCGACGGGCATTTCGGTGGTTGCCAGCCCACGGTAATGCGTTACCGCAGGCTGCGGGCCTTTATCAGTGCGGGCGAATTTGTCCGCCACTTTATCCAGCTCTTCAACCAGCGGATAATCCAGCAGCGCCTCTTCCATTAGCCAGCCGCGCACGATCGCATGGTAGCGTTTCTGGATCCGGTGTTGCTCAAACTGTTGTGCGAGCAAACGCCCCGCTTCGCTGGATAACCCCATCAGCAAGACGCCGGACGTTGGTCTGTCGAGACGGTGCGCAGTGAAAACGTGCTGGCCAATTTGGTCGCGCACCGTTTGCATTACCACCACTTTCTCATCGCGATCCAGCCAGCTACGGTGCACCAGCCAGCCCGACGGCTTATTGACCGCGACCAGCCATTCATCCTGGTAAATGATTTCCAGCATCAGGTTTCGTCGTCGTTAAACAAGGCATCGAGCTGCTGCAAGTGGTGCAGCATAACGTCGCGATGAGGATGGGCCGCATCCAGCGCCATCTCATAATAGGGTGCAATAGCGAATGCTTGCGGCAGCGGCTGCCCGCTGTCCAGCAGGGCATGCATGCGCGGGATCAAAACCCACTGCAGCCACTCAAACGGCGCGAGCGTGTCCATGCAAAAGGGTTGGGTACTGGCGAAAGCGCTGGCATCAGGCACGGTGCTTTGCCATAAATCGTGTTCGCGCAACTGGGTTTCAAGAAGCTGGAGCTGCTGGCGCACGTGGTCATGAAGAGTCATATCTCCCCCGATATAAAACAAACTGGCGCGCAGGATACCAAAGAGTGAGAGAAATAAAAAAAGGGAGCACTGTAAAAAACAGTGCTCCCGGTTCGTTTTGCAGCAGTCCAGCTACCTATTGTGCTCCCTGCTCATCCTTGACAACTTTTCCTGTGGTCTCCTGACCAGTTCATCCTTAAACAGCGCATCATGCTCACACCACCCCGATGTGACATAGCCTTATCCTTAAAGCGTGTCCCTGATCTTCCTGATCCGCCGTGCATCCTGATCGGCTCACATTCTCCGTCCTGGAGGTGTCCTTTACGCTTACCTGCGTTTTCCTCTCGCCTCGTTCCTGAGACCTTCCTTGCAGCACCTTCTGGTGTGTCCTTCGAAGCAACATCATCCTGATGTACGCTTCAGCGTCGCACTCCATGTCGACAGAGATAGAATCCCCCATTACGGCCTGTCTTACAAGGAGACTGAACGCAAATAATCCAGTGAAAGAAGCCACTAAAAGCAGGGGTTATAAGATTAATCTACTGATATTAAATAAGTTAATAAGAGATGGCGCAGAGAATAAAAGGGATTAGAACAGGCGATCTCCTACAGGTCGTGTAAGAGATCTCTTACAAGGGGAGTAGTATAGTGGATTACACAACGGGTTCGAGTTGACGCAAAAAATCCGCCAGGGTGGGTGCAAGAACAACCCGTTGCCGCGTTCCCAGCGTTTCTTTGATGACCTCGCCGCTCAGGTTGCAAAGCGAAATCACGTCCCACTCGCTATTGAGCGTGGCAATAAAAAGTGTAGGCGAAAGTTTGAGTCTTTTCTGCGTGACGAGGTGACCAATCAGGTTTTCCTGAACACGCAGGAAGTCCTCTTCACTCCAGGTTTGCAGCAACGTCAGGCTTTCCGTTGCGAAACGCGCCGTCATATCACCGGCAAATTGCGTGGTATAGAACGCGTGGACCGCAGGTTGTATCACAATATCCATTGCCTGTTCAATCGGGTTTACATTTCGCCCAGGCGGGAACGGCTGTGGCTGCCAGAAAACACGATCGGCAGTGGAAGAAATGATGCACGGAGAAGGTACGCCATAAAGCTCCTCGCTCTGTGGCCAACTGCCGTGTTGTTCATGCCACGCGTCACAATAACGTTGGGTAAAGGCTTCGAGGGCCAGCGCCGTCTCTTTTTCCACCGATTTCTCTCTTCACATAAGCCAGGATAAACTCTGTCGCATAGTTTACCTGCAAAATGGCGATGAAACATGTCTTCTTATGATAACCACCAGGCGCTGTCTGGCCTGACGCTTGGCAAAGCCACCGATTACCGCGACATCTACGACGCCACGCTGCTGCAGGGCGTTCCCCGCTCGCTGAATCGCGATCCGCTGGGGTTAACAGCCGATAATCTGCCCTTTCACGGCGCAGATATCTGGACGCTGTACGAACTCTCCTGGCTGAATGCGAAAGGGCTACCGCAGGTCGCGGTGGGCCATGTGGAACTGGATTACGCCAGCCTGAATTTGGTGGAATCAAAAAGCTTCAAGTTGTACCTCAACAGCTTCAACCAGACCCGGTTTGCGAACTGGGATGAGGTACGCGCCACGCTGGCGCGCGATCTGAGCGCCTGCGCGCAAGGTGACGTTACTGTCGCGCTTTACCGTATTGATGAAATGGAAGGCCAGCCGATTGCTCACTTTCATGGAACCTGCATTGATGACCAGGATATTGAAATCGGTAATTACGATTTTGACGCTGCATTACTCCGCGATGCAGCAAGCGGAAAAGTGGTCGAAGAGACGTTGGTCAGCCATCTGTTAAAATCCAACTGCCTGATTACCCACCAGCCTGACTGGGGATCTGTGCAAATCCAGTATCGCGGGGCAAAAATCGACCGTGAAAAATTGCTGCGTTATCTGGTTTCATTCCGCCATCACAATGAGTTCCATGAACAGTGTGTGGAGCGTATTTTCACGGACATTCAGCGGTTTTGTCAGCCGGAAAAACTGAGCGTGTATGCGCGTTATACCCGTCGCGGTGGGCTGGACATTAACCCCTGGCGAACCAACACCGATTTCGTTCCGGCAACCGGGCGACTGGTGCGCCAGTAAAACATTCCGTGCGCGGGTTGTTAAACGTCATAAGCCAGGGCTATTGTAATCATCAGGGAAGATAAAATTTTCGTCCCGTAAGGAGTTCACTTGATTACACATATTAGCCCGCTTGGCTCAATGGATATGTTGTCGCAGCTGGAAGTCGATATGCTTAAACGCACGGCCAGCAGCGACCTGTATCAACTGTTTCGCAACTGTTCGCTCGCTGTACTGAACTCAGGGAGCCTGACAGATAACAGCAAAGAGCTGCTGTCCCGCTACGAAAGTTTTGATATCAACGTGTTGCGCCGTGAACGCGGCGTGAAGCTGGAACTTATCAACCCACCGGAAGAGGCCTTTGTTGACGGCCGGATTATCCGTTCGCTACAGGCCAACCTGTTTGCGGTATTGCGCGATATTCTGTTCGTGAATGGGCAAATCAGTAACGCCGGGCGGTTCCAGCATCTGGATCTGGAAAGCTCAATCCATATTACCAATCTGGTCTTCTCCATTTTACGTAACGCCCGTGCGCTGCACGTTGGCGAAGCGCCGAGCATGGTGGTCTGCTGGGGAGGTCACTCCATTAATGAAACGGAGTACCTTTATGCCCGCCGCGTCGGTACGCAGCTTGGCTTGCGCGAGCTGAACATCTGCACCGGTTGCGGGCCAGGAGCGATGGAAGCGCCCATGAAAGGTGCCGCCGTCGGCCATGCGCAGCAGCGTTATAAAGAAGGCCGTTTTATTGGCATGACCGAACCGTCAATCATTGCCGCTGAACCGCCAAACCCGCTGGTCAATGAATTGATCATCATGCCGGATATTGAAAAACGTCTGGAAGCGTTTGTGCGTATCGCTCACGGGATCGTTATCTTCCCAGGCGGCGTAGGTACCGCAGAAGAACTGCTTTATTTGTTGGGGATCTTAATGAACCCGGCGAACAAAGATCAGGTTCTGCCGCTGATCCTTACCGGGCCGAAAGAGAGCGCTGACTATTTCCGCGTGCTGGATGAATTCATCGTCAATACGCTGGGCGAGGCCGCGCGACGCCACTACACCATTATCATTAATGATGCGGCAGAAGTGGCCCGCCTGATGAAAAAAGCAATGCCGCAGGTGAAAGAGAACCGCCGCAACACTGGCGATGCTTATAGCTTCAACTGGTCGATTCGTATTGCGCCGGATCTGCAGGTACCTTTCGAACCCACGCACGAGAATATGGCGAACCTTAAACTCTACCCGGACCAACCGGTGGAAGTGCTGGCGGCAGATCTGCGCCGTGCCTTCTCTGGCATTGTGGCGGGTAACGTGAAAGAGATGGGCATCCGGGCGATTGAGGAGTTCGGCCCTTACAAAATTCACGGCGACAGCGAAATGATGCGCCGCATGGACGATCTACTGCAGGGCTTTGTCGCCCAGCACCGTATGAAACTTCCTGGCTCCGCCTATATTCCCTGCTACGAAATATGTGCCTGATCGACAAGGGCGACCAATAAGTCGCCCTTATACCTCGGATTTTTCTCTCGCAACAATCAAACGCCTTTATAAGCTATTCGTATATTTCAACTGGCCATAATGTTGATAAATCACTGCAATTGAAGCGTTTAATAGCGGTTTTATCCTCTTTGCTGAGTGAGATTTCGATCGCAAATCTGGCTGACGGACGCCTTCTCACCCATAAATCCCACATGATGATCGTAATCCAGTGAGATGGTCTAAATATATCCACATAAAAGGTAGATTATTGCAATTGCGATCCTGATCACTGATAGAGTCATAACATAAATGTATCTTTCCGCCGCCAATAGTTACGGAAAGAAATTATAAAAAAACCGTAATTGACCAAATTTAATATTACCGTTGACGTTGCTGGTGTTCTTTTTACCCGTGATGACAGCATTTTGCTTTTCCCAGGAGATTTATAAATGGAAACGACTCAAACCAGCACGCTCGCTTCGACAGAAACGCGCAGTTCGTGGCGGAAGACCGACACCATGTGGATGCTGGGCCTTTACGGCACCGCGATCGGTGCGGGTGTTTTATTCCTGCCAATCAACGCCGGCGTTGGCGGACTTATCCCGCTGATAATCATGGCGATTATTGCTTTTCCAATGACCTTCTTCGCACATCGTGGCCTGACCCGTTTTGTGCTTTCCGGTAAAAACCCGGGCGAAGACATCACCGAAGTGGTAGAAGAACATTTCGGTATTGGTGCAGGTAAGCTGATTACCCTGCTCTATTTCTTTGCTATCTACCCTATTCTGCTGGTGTACAGCGTGGCTATCACCAATACGGTCGACAGCTTTATGAGCCACCAGTTGGGCATGACGCCGCCGCCGCGCGCTATCCTGTCGCTGATCCTGATCGTTGGCATGATGACAATCGTGCGTTTTGGCGAGCAGATGATCGTCAAAGCGATGAGTATTCTGGTATTCCCGTTTGTTATTGCCCTGATGTTGCTGGCGGTCTACCTGATCCCGCAGTGGAACGGCGCGGTGCTGGAAACCCTTTCCCTCGGTAGTGCTTCTGCGACCGGTCACGGTCTGTGGATGACCCTGTGGCTGGCGATTCCGGTAATGGTGTTCTCCTTTAACCACTCCCCGATCATCTCCTCTTTTGCAGTAGCAAAACGTGAAGAATATGGCGTTGAAGCGGAGCGCAAATGCTCACGCATTCTGGCATTCGCACACATCATGATGGTGCTGACGGTCATGTTCTTTGTGTTCAGCTGCGTGCTGAGCCTCTCTCCGGCAGATTTGGCCGCAGCGAAAGAGCAGAACATTTCAATCCTTTCTTACCTGGCAAACCACTTTAATGTGGAGCTGATTGCCTGGATGGCGCCGATCATTGCCATGATCGCCATTACCAAATCCTTCCTTGGCCACTACCTGGGCGCGCGTGAAGGTTTCAACGGTATGGTTATTAAGTCGCTGCGTAGCAAAGGCAAAACCATTGAAATTAACAAGCTGAACCGCATTACCGCGCTGTTTATGCTGCTGACGACCTGGGCGGTCGCAACATGGAACCCAAGCATTCTGGGGATGATCGAAACCCTCGGCGGTCCGATTATCGCGATGATCCTGTTCCTGATGCCGATGTACGCCATCGCCAAAGTACCGGCAATGCGTAAATACAGCGGCCATATCAGCAACGTATTTATCGTTATCATGGGTCTTATCGCTATCTCCGCGATCTTCTTCTCCCTGTTCAGCTAATCTTTTTCGCGCCGTCTTTAACGGGCGGCGCGTTCCTCTTTGCAATGGATAATGCGTCATGATCAGCGTATTCGACATTTTTAAAATCGGCATTGGCCCCTCCAGCTCGCATACCGTTGGCCCAATGAAAGCCGGTAAGCAATTCACAGACGATCTGATTGCCCGCAGCATGTTGCACGACGTCACCCGCGTAGTGGTGGATGTTTACGGCTCGCTCTCACTGACCGGGAAAGGGCACCACACCGATATCGCCATCATTATGGGCCTTGCCGGAAACCTGCCGGACAGCGTCGACATCGATGCGATTCCAGGGTTCATTCAGGACGTTAATACGCATGGCCGTCTGCTGCTGGCGAACGGTGAACACGAAGTCGAGTTTCCGGTCGATCAGTGCATGAACTTCCATGCCGATAACCTCTCGCTGCATGAAAATGGTATGCGTATTACTGCGCTTGCCGGCGAGAAGGTACTTTATAGCCAGACTTATTACTCCATCGGCGGCGGATTCATCGTTGATGAGGCCCACTTCGGACAAACCTCCAGCGATCCGGTAGCAGTACCGTACCCGTACAAAACGGCGGCGGATCTGCAACAGCATTGCAAAGAGACCGGTTTGTCACTCTCTGGCCTGATGATGCAGAACGAACTGGCGTTGCACAGCAAAACTGAGCTGGAGCAGCACCTGGCCCGCGTATGGGAAGTGATGAGCGGCGGTATCGAACGGGGCATCGTCACTGAAGGCGTATTGCCGGGTAAACTGCGTGTTCCGCGCCGTGCGGCCGCGCTGCGACGTATGCTGGTTAGCAGCGACAAAACCACCACCGATCCGATGGCGGTTGTTGACTGGATCAATATGTTCGCGCTGGCGGTCAATGAAGAGAACGCCGCGGGTGGCCGTGTCGTTACCGCTCCGACTAACGGCGCTTGCGGGATCGTACCGGCCGTGCTGGCGTACTACGACAAGTTTATCCGTCAGGTTAATGCTAACTCGCTCGCGCGTTATCTGTTGGTGGCCAGCGCTATTGGTTCACTGTACAAGATGAATGCGTCGATCTCCGGGGCCGAAGTAGGGTGCCAGGGCGAAGTTGGCGTAGCCTGTTCTATGGCGGCGGCGGGCCTGGCGGAACTGCTCGGCGGCAGCCCGGCACAAGTCTGTATTGCGGCGGAAATTGGCATGGAGCATAACCTGGGGTTAACCTGTGACCCGGTTGCCGGCCAGGTGCAAGTGCCTTGTATTGAACGCAATGCGATCGCATCAGTAAAAGCCGTGAACGCTGCCCGTATGGCACTGCGCCGTACCAGCGAGCCGCGCGTCTGCCTCGATAAAGTTATCGAGACCATGTACGAAACCGGTAAAGATATGAATGCCAAGTACCGCGAAACATCGCGCGGCGGCCTGGCAATGAAAATTGTGACCTGCGATTAATCCTGCCCGAAATGCCTCGTTTTGCGAGGCATTTTCCCGATCACGCCCCGATTCATAGCGCCGATTTGCTTGCAATGTTACCCTTAGCCCCGATTTTAAGGAGGGTTTCTGTGGCACATCTGTTAATTGTCGACGCACTCAATCTCATTCGCCGAATTCATGCTGTACAGGGATCGCCCTGCGTGGATACCTGCCTGCACGCGCTGGCGCAATTGATTGTGCACAGTCAGCCCACGCATGCCGTTGCAGTGTTTGATGATGAAGCCCGTAATCAGGGCTGGCGTCACCAGCTTTTGCCCGATTACAAAGCAGGCCGCCCGCCGATGCCAGACACACTGCATGCCGAAATGCCCGCTCTGCGCGCAGCCTTTGAGCAACGCGGCATTCGCTGCTGGGCAACCCCGGGTAATGAAGCAGACGATCTGGCTGCTACGCTGGCGGTGAAAATGGCGCAGGCCGGGCAGCAGGCAACCATCGTCTCCACAGACAAAGGCTACTGTCAGCTGCTTTCTCCAACAATCCGTATTCGTGACTATTTTCAGAAACGCTGGCTGGATGCGCCTTTCATTGCAAAGGAGTATGGCGTCACGCCGCAGCAGCTACCGGACTATTGGGGACTGGCGGGCATCAGCAGTTCTAAAATTCCCGGCGTCGCCGGTATCGGGCCAAAAAGCGCCACCCAGCTGCTCAGCCAGTTCCCTACACTGGAGGCACTGTATGAGCACCTGGATGAGGCCCCTGAAAAGTGGCGGCATAAGCTGGCGCAGCATAAAGCGATGGCGTTCACCTGCCGGGATGTAGCGCGATTGCAAACTAACTTGCAGCTGGACGGCAATTTACAACAGCTCCGTCTGGTGCGTTAAACGCCCGCGGCCAGCGGGCAAATGCCCGCCAAATCACCCCTGAAACGGGTGGTGTTGCACCCAGTGTTCGGCAATGTCCTGGCGGCGGCAGATCCACACATCGTCGTGGCTTTGCACATAATCAAGAAAACGCTGTAACGCCCTGAATCGCCCGGGGCGACCAAGCAAACGGCAGTGCATACCAACGGACATCATCTTCGGTGCGCTTTCTCCCTCTTCGTACAGCACATCAAAGCTGTCTTTCAGGTAGGTGTAGAACTGCTCGGCGGTATTGAACCCTTGCGCGGTGGCAAAACGCATATCGTTAGTATCCAGCGTATAGGGGACGATCAGATGGGGTTTGCCCGCTTCAGTGGTCCAGAAAGGGAGATCATCACCGTAATAATCGCTGTCATAAAGAAAATCGCCCTGCTCCACCACCAGCTTGCGGGTATTTGGGCTGTCGCGCCCGGTATACCAGCCAAGCGGCCTTTTACCGAAAAGCGCATGCAGGATCTCAACCGCCTGCTGCATGTGCTGCCGCTCGGTCTGGATATCCATATCCTGATAATGGATCCAGCGCCAGCCGTGGCTGACCACATCGTAGTTTGCCGCTTTGATTGCCTCGACAATCGCCGGGTTGCGTGCCAGCGCCATCGCCACGCCAAAGACCGTTAGAGGCAGACCACGTTTTTGAAACGCTTCATGGATGCGCCAGAAACCGGCGCGGGAGCCGTACTCATAGAGTGAGTCCATCGACATATGGCGTGCCGGGTAGCTGGCAGCGCCAATAATGTCTGACAAAAACTGCTCCGAACCGTTATCGCCATGCAGCACATGATTTTCGCCGCCTTCTTCAAAGTTAAGGACAAACTGAACCGCAATACGCGCTCCGCCAGGCCATTGAGCATGGGGCGGCTTACCCGCGTAGCCTGCCATATCGCGCGGATAGTCAGCGGTAAAGTGCCAGAAAGGTTTGTCCGTTGCTGCTTGCATGCTGATTTGACCTCTTTATACAGGGCCGCTTTCAGCAGAGATTTTCGAAACATCCGGAAAGCGGCTTTTTATTGGGATACGCGAGATCGCCATATTTACTGGTCCCCAGGCCAAGCGCGAGAAGGGATTCCACCATTTTCACCGCTGCCGTGACACCATCAATGACCGGGATCCCCAGCTCTTGGGTCAGCGCATCCGCGAGATCCGCCATACCGCCGCACCCCAGCACAATTGCGCCACTGTTATCTTCCCGTTTCGCTTGTATACAACGTTCGCGTACCTTTTTCTGTGCAAGGCCCGTGCCATCTTCCAGCGCCAGCACAGGTAAATCGATGGCATGCACAGCGGCACAGTGGTGTTCAAAGCCATACTGACGCAACAGATGACGGGCAATGATCACTGTGCGCGGTAGTGTCGTTACAATCGAAAAGCGCGTCGCCACCAGCGTCGCCATATGCATTGCCGCTTCGGCAATGCCCACCACAGGCCCGGTAGCCGCTTCGCGGGCGGCCAACAAACCGGGGTCACCAAAACAAGCAATAACGTGCCCCTGCGCCCCCTGCGCTCTCCCCTGTTTGATCTGCTCTAATACCCCGATGGCAGCAATTGTCTCATCGAAATGGCCTTCAATGGACTCCACACCCTGGGTCGGACAGCTGGCGAGGATTGTCGTGCCGGTTGCCGCCACACGTCGTGCTGCCTGGGCAATGGTCCGGGTCATTTCCGGGCTGGTGTTAGGGTTGATAACTTGTATACAAAACGCGTTCATTCGTGTTCTCCCGGTGTGCCGAACAGGCGGGCAAAATCAGGTAGTGTCTCTCCACTGCGCTCAAAGCGCAGGCTGGACAGAATATTATCGAAGTGATGGGACATGGCGTGACTCAGCGCCGGCAAATCTTTATTACGCAGCAGCGTGATGAGGTGATCATGGTCGTCGCAGCGGCACCCGCGCTGCCAGGGCGCACCCCAGGCGGCAATCACCAGCGAAGAACGCTGTGCCAGCGTGGTAATGATATCGGTCACTACCGCGTTACCGGAAATGGCCTGAAGTTGAATGTGAAAAGCAGCGGAGTGGCGGATTGCTGCCGCGCCATCGTGGCTGTGGTGCGCCTCTTCTTCCTGCGCAATGATCTTCTCCAGCCCGGCAAGATGCGGCGGCTGTAAATGTTCCAGCACCTGCGCCAGGTTTGCGCACTCAATCATCTTGCGGGTGGTAAAAATGGCTTTCGATTCTTCAACGCCTGGGTTGGCGACAAATGCACCACGCCTGGGCGCCATGGTGATCATTTGCACTGTCGCAAGGCGCGTCAGTACTTTACGAATGCCGGTTCGGCTCACACCAAAAACCTCGGCCAGTGCCTCTTCCGGCAATTTGCTTCCCGGTGGTAATTGATGCTCAACAATGGCGGTCATCAGCGACTGCCAGATGAAATTCTCTTTATCTTCCAGATCTGATGGGGTCTGTAGCCCCGCAGGATGATTCATTGCGCCCTTCCTTTATTACTCAGCCGTTCCATTTTTGTATACATCATTAATTTATTTTGTATACAAAAAATTAAAACCTGGCCTGGTTAATGCAACGTGAGCCCACAGACACACCGTCACTATCTGTATGCAGAGGAGCAGAATCCATGCCAAATCTTGAACCTAATTACGATGCACGTTATAGCCCGCGCCTGACGAATGATGATTTGGCGCCGACCCGCAATCAGAACTGGAGCTGGTACAACATTTTCTCTTTCTGGATGTCCGACGTGCATAGCATGGGCGGCTATGTGGTTGCCGCCAGCTTCTTCGCCCTCGGACTGGCCAGCTGGCAGGTGCTGATCTGCCTGCTACTGGGGATCTGTATTGTGCAATTGTGCGCAAACCTGGTCGCTAAACCCAGCCAAATGGCGGGCGTACCTTACGCGGTCATTTCTCGCCAGGCATTTGGCGTATTCGGCGCCAATATTCCTGCCGTCCTCCGTGGCTTAATCGCTTTTGCCTGGTACGGTATTCAAACCTATCTGGCGGCAAACGCGCTGATGCTGGTAATGCTGAAGTTCTGGCCTGCCCTCGCGCCAATGACTCAGGGGCATTTCCTTGGGTTGTCGCATCTTGGCTGGGTGTGTTTCTCCATCATGTGGGTATTACAAGCGCTGGTGTTCTGGCATGGGATGAGTGCGATAAAACGCTTTATCGATGTCGCCGGACCGGCAGTCTATGTGGTGATGCTGGCGCTGGCGGGCTGGATCCTTTACCAAACCGGTTTTGATGGCATCTCATTTACCCTGGCCAGCAAACAGCTGACCGCAGGTGAACAAACCTGGCAGATGATCACCGCAACAGCGTTGGTGGTGTCTTATTTCTCCGGTCCGCTGCTTAACTTTGGCGACTTTTCACGTTACGGCAAGAGCATGCAGGAGATCCGCCGCGGCAATCGCTGGGGACTGCCGTTTAACTTTTTACTGTTTTCGATTGTGACTGTGGTGATCGTGTCCGGCACCCAGTCGCTCTTTGGCAAGATGATCACTGATCCGATTGAAACGGTAAGCCATATTGGCAACAGTCTGGCAATGGCGATTGGCCTGCTGACCATGATCACCGCGACCATCGGCATCAACATTGTTGCTAACTTTGTCTCACCAGCTTTTGATTTTTCTAACTGCTCGCCACAAAAAATCAGCTTCCGCACCGGCGGGATGATCGCGGCAGTCGGTTCAGTCCTGTTGACGCCGTGGAATCTGTTTCAGTCACCGGAACTTATCCACTACACACTGGATGTACTGGGGGCATTTATCGGGCCATTGTTTGGCATTCTGTTGGCAGATTTTTACCTGATCAAACGCGGGAAAGTGTTTGTTGATGATCTTTTCACCGTATCACCGCAAGGCCGCTACTGGTACAAAAATGGCTTCAATCCAAAAGCCATTGCGGCACTGGTACCGGCAGTCATTATTGGCCTGGTGATCAGTTTTATTCCGGCCTTGCATGAGGTGGCCAACTTTAGCTGGTTTATCGGTGCGTTCCTCGGCGCGGGTTGCTATCGCTGGATGGCGCGCCATGAACGTGAGAGGGTAAGCAGCGGATTTAGCGCGCAGCAGGTAGCCGTGAAGGAGTAAAAACGACGAAGGCCTGAATCATTACTGATTCAGGCCTTCTGAATAGTGGCGGAACGGACGGGACTCGAACCCGCGACCCCCTGCGTGACAGGCAGGTATTCTAACCGACTGAACTACCGCTCCGCGTTGTGTTCCCTTCAGGGAACGAGGCGCATATTACGTATTGCGCCATGCGCCGTCAACGCTTTTTCTTTCGTTTTAAATCGTTTGCTGCAAAAATCGCCCATGTCGCGTTTTTTACTGATATTACAATGCGATTCAGCCACGCCACAGGCAACTTCCGCCTTTCTTCTGCACTAAATCGAGGCGGGATTCATGGGCTACTACCTCCTCATCACTGGCAAAAACAACGCGCAACTTACTTGCCTGGCGGACAACACGCTGGATACCCATTTCCCCTGCCTGTGACTGACCTTCGCCTTCCATCGAAAACTTCATCGATGTCTGGCCGCCGGTCATCATCAGATAGACATCAGCAAGGATTTGGGAGTCAAGTAACGCCCCGTGCAGTGTACGTTTGCTGTTGTCGATTTCGTAACGCGAGCAGAGTGCATCCAGGCTGTTGCGCTTGCCCGGGAACATTTTACGCGCCAGCGCCAGGCTATCGGTAACTTTGCAGAAGGTTTCGGTCTTAGGGATCCCGCGATTCAGCTTGCTGAACTCATAGTCCATAAAGCCGATATCAAACGATGCGTTATGGATCACCAGTTCCGCGCCGCGGATATACTCAATAAACTCATCGGCAATATCGGCAAAGGTCGGTTTATCCAGCAGGAATTCGTCGGCAATACCGTGAACGCCGAACGCTTCCGGATCCACCAGCCGATCGGGTTTCAGGTAGATATGGAAGTTATTTCCCGTCAGTCGACGGTTCACGACTTCCACGGCACCGATTTCAATAATTTTGTGCCCTTCATAGTGGGTGCCGATCTGGTTCATACCGGTGGTTTCGGTATCGAGGACGATCTGTCGTGTAATTGCAGTGCTCATAGCGGTCATTTATGTCAGACTTGTCGTTTTAAACACAGGAAGTCTACCAGAGATGCTTAAACAGGTAGAAATTTTCACCGATGGATCCTGCCTTGGCAATCCAGGCCCTGGTGGCTACGGTGCGATTTTACGCTATCGCCAACATGAAAGGCTCTTCAGCGCGGGTTATCGTCTCACTACCAACAATCGCATGGAGCTAATGGCGGCGATTGTGGCGCTGGAAGGGTTAAAAGAGCATTGCGAAGTGGTGCTCAGCACAGACAGCCAGTACGTACGCCAAGGGATCACCCAGTGGATCCACAACTGGAAAAAACGCGGCTGGAAAACAGCCGATAAAAAGCCGGTCAAGAATGTCGATCTCTGGAAGCGGCTGGATGCGGCGCTCAGCCAACATCAAATCCGCTGGGAATGGGTCAAAGGCCATGCCGGGCATCCAGAAAACGAACGTTGCGATGAGCTGGCGCGGGCAGCCGCAATGAACCCAACCCAGGAAGATGTGGGCTATCAACTCGAAAGCTAAGACTGGCGGGTCGCGCCGACCGTCTGCCGGACGTGCGGTTTGTTACGGCTCTGCTTCATCGGATTTAGCGTCAGGGGAATTGTGCGTTTGCGGGCCACAATCAACTGCATGCACCCCAGAGCAGGTAAATGCGTGCTGAGCAGTTTCCCGCCAGATTTGGTCCAGGGCAGCACGCGAAAACCGCTATAATGTAACACCTCGAAATTCAGCAATGATAGCCAGTCCAGCTGGCGCATCAGAGTGAACATCCGGCTTTTTACCGCCGGATTACGGCGCACAAACGGGATGGTTTTGCTGAGCCCAAGCAGGCTGATGGGGTTGAAACCACTCAGCACTACCCAGCCATCATCAATCAATACACGGTCGACTTCCTGTAACAGGCGGTGCGGATCGGTACACCAGGGCAGCGTGTGCGCCAGCAGGCAGGCATCGATCGATTTCTCTTCAAAGGGGAGATGCAACGGATCGGCTCTGACTTGCGCCGGCTCGCCAGCCAGTGAGACATTCACCTGATGGGAAATAGCGCAACTTTCGACATTGATTTCCGCGCTAAGATTACCGATTTTAAGTAAATGAAATCCGTACATTTTTGCCAGCCATGGCTTAAGTTCACCTTCCAGGGACTCGCGGTACCAGGCGCCTTTGGGTATGTCGCCCCAGCTTGCAGGTGCTACGAATGTTCGAGGAGTCCTTGCCGGTTTCATCACAACCTTCCGCTACGCTTTGAGAGGTAATTTATGAATCTTAACAGTATTCCCGCGTTTCAGGATAACTACATCTGGGTGCTGAATAATGACGATGGACGCTGTCTGATCGTTGATCCGGGCGAAGCAGCACCTGTCGTGCGCGCCATTGAAGCGCATAGCTGGCAACCCGAAGCGATATTTTTAACCCATCACCACAATGACCACGTGGGCGGTGTGAAACAACTCTTGCAACGCTTTCCCGATCTTGTGGTATACGGCCCTGCGGAAACACAAGATAAGGGCGCAACTCAGGTGGTTGCTGAAGGTGATTCTGTGGTCGTTTTGGGGCATGAATTTTCTGTCTTTGCCACGCCAGGCCACACTTTAGGACATATCTGTTTCTTCAGTTTTCCTTATCTGTTTTGCGGTGACACGCTTTTCTCTGGCGGGTGTGGCAGACTTTTCGAAGGGACGGCAGAGCAGATGTATCAATCCTTTTGTAAGATTAATGCGCTTCCGGACGATACGGTGATTTGTTGCGCACACGAATACACTTTAGGAAATATGAAGTTTGCGCTGAGCATTCTGCCCCAGGATCGGGCACTTAACGAATACTATCGAAAAGTTAAGGAGTTACGTGCAAAAAATCAAAGCACACTGCCCGTTATTCTGAAAAACGAGCGGCAAATTAATTTATTTTTACGCACCGAAGATGATGATTTAATTGACGTTATTAACCAAGAAACAAATTTGCAACACCCAGAAGCACGTTTTGCATGGTTACGGTCAAAGAAAGATAACTTCTGATATTTCCGGGTTGCCTTTTGAAAACTTCGCCGTTATGATCGCTCGTCTTTTAAGCAACTACTATTGACACACACATGAAGGCAAAAGCGATATTATTCGCCTCTGTCCTGCTCGTGGGGTGCCAGGCCTCCAATCGCGATGGCACGGTCCAACAGCACGCACAGAGCCTTTCTGCAGCTGGTCAAGGGGAAGCTGGGAAGTTTACAAGTCAGGCGCGGTGGATGGACGATGGAACATTTGCCGCCCAGAGTAACAGCGACTTGTGGGCTTCCATTAGCGACGAGCTAAAGATGGGAATTCCGGAAAACAGCCGGATTCGCGAACAGAAACTAAGGTACTTAAGCAATAAGAGCTATCTCCACGATGTAACTTTACGGGCAGAGCCGTATATGTACTGGATAGCAGGGCAAGTTAAAAAACGTAACATGCCCATGGAACTGGTACTACTACCCATAGTGGAGAGCGCTTTTAACCCACACGCGACGTCTGGCGCCAATGCCGCAGGCATTTGGCAGATCATTCCGAGCACCGGGCGTAATTATGGTTTAAAACAGACACGCAGCTACGATGCGCGTCGTGATGTTGTGGCGTCTACGACGGCCGCACTCGACATGATGCAGCGTCTTAACCGTATGTTTGACGGCGACTGGTTATTGACTGTTGCCGCTTACAATAGTGGTGAAGGCCGCGTTCTGAAGGCAATAAAAGCGAACAAAGCGCGGGGTAAACCCACGGACTTCTGGTCGCTGTCGTTGCCGCAGGAAACCAAAATTTATGTGCCGAAAATGCTGGCCCTGAGCGACATACTCAAGAACAGCAAGCGTTATGGCGTGAGTCTGCCAACACCAGATGAAAGCCGTGCGCTGGCACGCGTCAGGTTGAGCAGCCCGGTTGAGGTTGAACAACTGGCGGAAATGGCGGGCATCTCAGTGAACAAGCTGAAAGCCTTTAACGCAGGTGTTAAAGGGTCGACGCTGGGTTCAGCAGGGCCGCAATATGTTATGGTGCCGCAGAAACATGCAGATCAGCTGCGTGAATCGCTGGCTTCAGGCGAAATTGCTGCCGTGCAACCTACGCTGGTTGCTGAGAATACACCGCTGACCACGCGCGGTTATAAGGTTCGCTCTGGCGATACCCTTTCTGCTATCGCAGCACGCCTTGGCGTGACCACGAAGGATCTCCAGCAATGGAACGATCTTCGCGGTGCGAACCTGAAAGTGGGCCAGAGTCTTACCATAGGTGCAGGCACAAGTGCACAGCGGCTTGCCAGCAACAGCGATAGCATTACCTATCGCGTACGCAAAGGCGACTCGTTGTCCAGTATCGCGAAGAGCCACGGCGTGAACATCAAAGATGTTATGCGCTGGAATAGCGATACAGACAATCTGCAGCCGGGCGATCAGCTGACGTTGTTTGTGAAAAACAGCAGCACGCCGGATTCCTGATCCTGACCAATAAAAAAAGCACCGATTCCCCCGGTGCTTTTTTTTCGCCTGTTTGTCGCCGTTACTTGCCCGGCCTGACGGGCGTGAACTCCACCAGCAACGGATTATGGTCAGAGGCCCGGGTAACCAGCACCGATGCTTCCTGCACATTTAAACCGCGGTAAAAGACAAAATCCAGCGGGCGCCCGAAGGCCCGTCGACGATTGTCATCCGTAAATCGTACCTGGCGCAGCGACATATCCCGCGAGAAGCGGTAAAGCGCGTTCATTCTCGGGCGGCTCCAGGCATTGAAATCACCGGCCATAATCACTGGCCCGACATGACGCATAATTTGATCGCCAATCGGCAGCAGTTGTTTACTGTAAACATCCACGCCCAGACTGAAATTCACCGCATGAACATTCACGACCATCAGATTGCGCTGGTCGGGCAGCGGATAAACCGTGACCAGCGCCGATTTTGCCAGTCTCAGAATCGGCTCACGTTCGCGCAAAGGGCAACAATAAACAGGATGCGCAGAGGAGAGTGTCATCACGCCAGAAGGATGTTGCGGTAAAACAAAGGCAGGGACCTGATCGGCAGCCAGATAGTTAGTGGTCGCAAACCTCACCAGCTCAGGCGTGGTCTGTGCTTCTTGCAGGAGAACCAGGTGGGCATCTTTGCCGAAATTCTGAAGTACCGACAGCCACTCAGCACGCTGTTGTTTAAAAATATTCCACACCAGTACACGGATTTTGTCATCGCTGCTCAGCGGTACCCCGGCGGGCAACGCTTTACCAATACTCGCGAAAGACCCCGGCGGTAAAATACGCTCCGCAGGTTGTCCGGCAACATAACGCATGGCATAGGTATTTTTTGGCACTTTCGGCTTCAAACCTCATTGATTTCTGCGCCCTGGTCCCTGGCTGTCTTTCAGTTATAGGGATTGTAGCGCACAGTTTCAACGCCAATAGGGAGAAAAACACTCCGTTGAAGTGAGTAAGTGCTTCATCACTTCACGGTAGCACAGCCCGCGTGGCTTGAGGGTAAGTATCATGGTTAAATAGTCTGAGGATGAATAATAGCGTTGCAATATTGCTACAGAGGCAAAAATGAAAACGACCTCAGAAGAACTGGCGATTTTTGTCGCGGTGGTTGAAAGCGGCAGTTTCAGCCGCGCAGCGGAACGCCTGGGACAGGCCAATTCGGCGGTCAGCCGTGCAGTTAAAAAGCTGGAGAACAAGCTTGGTGTTAATCTGCTTAACCGGACAACGCGCCAGTTGAGTCTCACCGAAGAGGGCGAGCGTTATTTCCGACGTGTGCAAAGTGTGCTGCAGGAGATGGCGGCGGCAGAAACGGAGATCATGGAAACCACATCCGTGCCGCGCGGTACACTGCGAATTGACGCCGCTACGCCAGTAGTATTGCATTTTCTGATGCCGCTGATTAAGCCTTTTCGCGAACGTTACCCACAAATTAATTTATCGCTGTTCTCAAGTGAGACGTTTATCAATTTGATTGAACGCAAAGTTGATGTTGCGATCCGCGTCGGCAAACTTACCGACTCCAGCTTGCGCGCACGCCCGTTATTTAAAAGCTATCGCAAGATTATAGCCTCGCCGGACTATTTAGCCCGCCACGGGACACCAGAATCTGTAGAGGCACTCACTCAGCATATTTGCCTGGGCTTTACCGAGCCGGCTACGCTAAATACCTGGCCGATCGCGTCTGCGGATGGTCAGCTTTATGAAGTCACGCCAGACATTTCGTCTAATAGCGGAGAAACGCTGAAGCATCTGTGTCTGGGCGGTAACGGCATCGCCAGCCTGTCGGATTATATGATCGATAAAGAACTGGCCAGCGGTGAGTTGGTGGAACTGCTGGCAGAAAAACGCCTGCCGGTGGAGATGCCCTTTAGCGCAGTCTATTACAGCGATCGGGCCGTCAGCACACGTATTCGCGCCTTTATCGACTTTATCAGCGAACATGTTCCCCGCTGAACAACGGGAGCTATGCTCCCGTTGTGGTCTCGTTTAGTCCCACTCAGGCGCCAGGCCTTCCGGGCTCACCAGACGATCATTGCAATCCAGTTCTGCAATCGCCGCTTTGTCTTCTGCATCCAACATTAGCGATTGTGCTTCAAGGTTGCTGGCAAGATTTTCACGTTTTGTCGAAGAAGGAATGACGGCGTAGCCTTCTGCCATTGCCCAGGCCAGGATCACCTGTGCCGGCGTGGCAGTATGTTTACTGGCAATGCGGCTAATGACTTCATCTTTCAGTGCCTTGCCATAAGCCAGCGTCATATACGAAGTGATATGAATGCCATGCTGTTTTGCCCAGCCCACCACCTTACGGTTTTGCAGGTACGGCGACAGCTCAATCTGATTGGTGGCGATATTTTCCGCACCGACGGCAGCAATCGCCTGCTCCATCAACGGAATAGTAAAGTTGGACACGCCAATCTGACGAGTCAGCCCCTGCTCTTTTGCTTTCATCAACTGCTGCATAGAAACAGCAACCGGCACTGCGGCTCCCGGCGAAGGCCAGTGGATCAGTGTTAGATCAACATAATCGGTGCCCAGCTTTTGCAGGCTCTCTTTCAGGCTGGGGATCAGCGCCTCTTCACCCAGGTTTTCCGTCCAGATTTTCGTGGTAATAAACAACTCCTCACGCGGGATCCCGCATTGCGCCAGGGCTTTACCAATCGCAGCTTCATTACCATAAATTTGTGCGGTATCGATAACACGATATCCCAGCTCCAGCGCGTTGGTGACAGATGCAATCACCGCGTCATCCGTTAAACGGAAAGTGCCAAGACCAAATGCAGGTACAGACATCATCATTCCTCTTTTTTATCGAGTTTCAAAACAGTGAAGTGATTATCACCACTCGCCGCAGCGGGAAAAAGGGCCTGATAAGCAGAGGATTTTTGCGATGAAAGCAATAATGCACCGTTCTGGCAAAGCCATGTGACTTGCATTTTAAAAGTCACTATGTCACCGTGAGCACAGAAATCATACTGCCACCAGAGATTGATGATGAAAAACGAACCACTTTGCCACGCCCCTTGCCCCATCGCCCGTAGCCTGGGGCGTATAGGAGATAGCTGGAGCATGATGATCCTGCGTGATGCCTGCTCTGGCTTCACCCGCTTTGATGAATTCCAGAAAAGCGCTAATGTTGCGCCGAATATTCTGTCGCGCCGTCTGAAAGAGCTCGTAGACGATGGGTTATTGGAAAAAGTGTGTTATAGCAGCGCTCCGCCACGTTATGAATACCATTTAACTGCCCGCGGGCATGATTTCCGCCCGGTGCTGCTAGCACTGGCAGAATGGGGAAATCGCCATTTTGCACCAGAAGGGGAGCAAATCCATCTGGTAGAGAGTGAAACACAGCGCAGGGTTGAGCCTATCCTGGTCGACAAAGCCACAGGCCAGCCCATCACACCAGAAAAATACCGCATGATCCCCGGCCCTGCAGCATCTCCCCTTATGCGCTATCGCCACGACTATCTGGAACGCAAACGTGCCGGTGATAACGGACAGAAATTCCTTCCGCAACACTACTCAGGTGCAAGCCCTGAGGCCGGGCAGTAAGCAATGAAGGCGCTTTTATGGGCCAAACACACGCCAGAAACGTTCAATTCGCTATATCTGCTGTCGTAGCGAAAAGCCGCACACAGCCGTTCTTAGACACGCCAAAGTCAGTTTTGATGCCGCGCGGTTTGTTCCGCAGGCCAGGTCATAAAGAGGAGAACAGAATATGAGCATTGCGCAAAAACGCATTGTCGTGACAGGGATGGGGATCGTGAGCCCGTTGGGCTGCGGCGTATCGCATGTCTGGCAATCCCTCGTGCAGGGAAAATCCGGGATTTCACGTCTTGCTGACGAGATTGTCGACGATATCGCATGTAAAGTTGCCGGACAGGTTCCTTCTGTCGACGACGATCCGCAGCATGGTTTTGCTCCTTTGGCCGTCATCCCGGCTAAAGAGCGCAAAAAGATGGATCGCTTTATCGAATTTGCATTGGTTGCCGCGCATGAGGCGCTGACCCAGGCAAAGTGGTTCCCGGAGAATCAAGCTGCCCGTGATCGTACTGCCACCATTATTGCGACAGGCATTGGCGGGTTTGGTGAGATTGCCAGCGCGGTGCGTACCACGGACTCGCGGGGACCACGACGCCTCTCTCCTTTTACCATTCCTTCTTTTCTCGCTAACCTCGCGGCCGGGCATGTCTCAATTGCTTATGGTTTTCGTGGGCCTATCGGCGCGCCCGTGACAGCGTGTGCCGCCGGTGCGCAGGCTATTGGTGATGCCGCACGTCTGATCCACAGTGGTGAAGCGGATATCGCGTTGTGTGGTGGCAGCGAGGCTGCAATTCACCGCGTCAGCCTTGCCGGTTTTGCCGCGGCGAGAGCTTTGTCGGGCAGCTTTAATGATGCACCTGAAACCGCCTCTCGTCCTTTTGATCGCGATCGTGACGGGTTTGTGATGGGAGAAGGCGCCGGATTATTGGTTATTGAATCACTGGAACATGCACTGGCGCGTGGAGCGACGCCCCTTGCTGAACTGGTGGGTTATGGCACCAGTGCTGATGCGTATCATCTTACTGCAGGCCCCGAAGACGGTAATGGCGCACGCCGGGCAATGGAGGCCGCAATTCGTCAGGCAGATATTTCAGTAGAAGATATTCAGCATATTAATGCGCATGCCACCTCGACTCAGGTAGGTGATAAAGGTGAACTGGCGGCGATCAAAGGCGTTTTTGGCGCTAACCCGGTGGCAGTAACCTCCACGAAATCGGCGACAGGTCATTTGCTTGGCGCAGCGGGGGGAATTGAGGCCATCTTTACCATTCAGACTCTGCGCGAACAGATAATTCCGCCAACGTTGAACCTGCACAACCCCGATGTTGAAGCAGATGGCGTTAATCTGGTGGCGCTGGAAGCGCGTCAATTGAGCATGCAATACGCGTTATCAAATGGGTTTGGATTCGGTGGCGTTAATGCCAGCCTGCTGCTAAAACGTTGGGAGTGATCGACTAAAAGGGCTTAATTGCCCTTTTATTATATAAACAACGGACGAAAAAAAACCGTATCTCGTGAGAGATACGGTTCTTAAAATAAGTGGCGGAACGGACGGGACTCGAACCCGCGACCCCCTGCGTGACAGGCAGGTATTCTAACCGACTGAACTACCGCTCCACCGAATTTTTCTACTGCCACCGGTTTGTTGCCCCGGTTTACTGCTTAATTTGATGCCTGGCAGTTCCCTACTCTCGCATGGGGAGACCCCACACTACCATCGGCGCTACGGCGTTTCACTTCTGAGTTCGGCATGGGGTCAGGTGGGACCACCGCGCTAGTGCCGCCAGGCAAATTCTGTCATCAACACACCTTCCGGTCTGTCAATCTAATCTGTATCAGCTGAAAATCTCTCTCACCGCCAAAACATCTTCGGCGTTGTAAGGTTAAGCCTCACGGTTCATTAGTACCGGTTAGCTCAACGCATCGCTGCGCTTACACACCCGGCCTATCAACGTCGTCGTCTTCAACGTTCCTTCAGGAGACTTAAAGTCTCAGGGAGAACTCATCTCGGGGCAAGTTTCGTGCTTAGATGCTTTCAGCACTTATCTCTTCCGCATTTAGCTACCGGGCAGTGCCATTGGCATGACAACCCGAACACCAGTGATGCGTCCACTCCGGTCCTCTCGTACTAGGAGCAGCCCCCCTCAATTCTCCAGCGCCCACGGCAGATAGGGACCGAACTGTCTCACGACGTTCTAAACCCAGCTCGCGTACCACTTTAAATGGCGAACAGCCATACCCTTGGGACCTACTTCAGCCCCAGGATGTGATGAGCCGACATCGAGGTGCCAAACACCGCCGTCGATATGAACTCTTGGGCGGTATCAGCCTGTTATCCCCGGAGTACCTTTTATCCGTTGAGCGATGGCCCTTCCATTCAGAACCACCGGATCACTATGACCTGCTTTCGCACCTGCTCGAGCCGTCACTCTCGCAGTCAAGCCAGCTTATGCCATTGCACTAACCTCCTGATGTCCGACCAGGATTAGCTGACCTTCGTGCTCCTCCGTTACGCTTTAGGAGGAGACCGCCCCAGTCAAACTACCCACCAGACACTGTCCGCAACCCGGTTTACGGGTCCACGTTAGAACATCAAACATTAAAGGGTGGTATTTCAAGGTTGGCTCCACGCAGACTGGCGTCCACGCTTCAAAGCCTCCCACCTATCCTACACATCAAGGCTCAATGTTCAGTGTCAAGCTATAGTAAAGGTTCACGGGGTCTTTCCGTCTTGCCGCGGGTACACTGCATCTTCACAGCGAGTTCAATTTCACTGAGTCTCGGGTGGAGACAGCCTGGCCATCATTACGCCATTCGTGCAGGTCGGAACTTACCCGACAAGGAATTTCGCTACCTTAGGACCGTTATAGTTACGGCCGCCGTTTACCGGGGCTTCGATCAAGAGCTTCTCCTTACGGATAACCCCATCAATTAACCTTCCGGCACCGGGCAGGCGTCACACCGTATACGTCCACTTTCGTGTTTGCACAGTGCTGTGTTTTTAATAAACAGTTGCAGCCAGCTGGTATCTTCGACTGGTTTCAGCTCCGTGAGCAAGTCACTTCACCTACGCACCAGCGTGCCTTCTCCCGAAGTTACGGCACCATTTTGCCTAGTTCCTTCACCCGAGTTCTCTCAAGCGCCTTGGTATTCTCTACCTGACCACCTGTGTCGGTTTGGGGTACGATTTGATGTTACCTGATGCTTAGAGGCTTTTCCTGGAAGCAGGGCATTTGTTGCTTCAGCACCGTAGTGCCTCGTCATCACGCCTCAGTGTTAAAGTGAACCGGATTTACCTGGAACACACACCTACACGCTTAAACCGGGACAACCGTCGCCCGGCCAACATAGCCTTCTCCGTCCCCCCTTCGCAGTAACACCAAGTACAGGAATATTAACCTGTTTCCCATCGACTACGCCTTTCGGCCTCGCCTTAGGGGTCGACTCACCCTGCCCCGATTAACGTTGGACAGGAACCCTTGGTCTTCCGGCGAGCGGGCTTTTCACCCGCTTTATCGTTACTTATGTCAGCATTCGCACTTCTGATACCTCCAGCATGCCTCACAGCACACCTTCGCAGGCTTACAGAACGCTCCCCTACCCAACAACACATAGTGTCGCTGCCGCAGCTTCGGTGCATGGTTTAGCCCCGTTACATCTTCCGCGCAGGCCGACTCGACCAGTGAGCTATTACGCTTTCTTTAAATGATGGCTGCTTCTAAGCCAACATCCTGGCTGTCTGGGCCTTCCCACATCGTTTCCCACTTAACCATGACTTTGGGACCTTAGCTGGCGGTCTGGGTTGTTTCCCTCTTCACGACGGACGTTAGCACCCGCCGTGTGTCTCCCGTGATAACATTCTCCGGTATTCGTAGTTTGCATCGGGTTGGTAAGCCGGGATGGCCCCCTAGCCGAAACAGTGCTCTACCCCCGGAGATGAATTCACGAGGCGCTACCTAAATAGCTTTCGGGGAGAACCAGCTATCTCCCGGTTTGATTGGCCTTTCACCCCCAGCCACAAGTCATCCGCTAATTTTTCAACATTAGTCGGTTCGGTCCTCCAGTTAGTGTTACCCAACCTTCAACCTGCCCATGGCTAGATCACCGGGTTTCGGGTCTATACCCTGCAACTTAACGCCCAGTTAAGACTCGGTTTCCCTTCGGCTCCCCTATTCGGTTAACCTTGCTACAGAATATAAGTCGCTGACCCATTATACAAAAGGTACGCAGTCACCCCATAAAGAGGCTCCCACTGCTTGTACGTACACGGTTTCAGGTTCTTTTTCACTCCCCTCGCCGGGGTTCTTTTCGCCTTTCCCTCACGGTACTGGTTCACTATCGGTCAGTCAGGAGTATTTAGCCTTGGAGGATGGTCCCCCCATATTCAGACAGGATACCACGTGTCCCGCCCTACTCTTCGAGCTCACAGCCTGTGTGCTTTTGTGTACGGGGCTGTCACCCTGTATCGCGCGACTTTCCAGACGCTTCCACTAACACACATGCTGATTCAGACTCTGGGCTGCTCCCCGTTCGCTCGCCGCTACTGGGGGAATCTCGGTTGATTTCTTTTCCTCGGGGTACTTAGATGTTTCAGTTCCCCCGGTTCGCCTCATTAACCTATGGATTCAGTTAATGATAGTGTGACGAGTCACACTGGGTTTCCCCATTCGGACATCGCCGGTTATAACGGTTCATATCACCTTACCGGCGCTTTTCGCAGATTAGCACGTCCTTCATCGCCTCTGACTGCCAGGGCATCCACCGTGTACGCTTAGTCGCTTAACCTCACAACCCGAAGATGTTTCGTAAAACATCATCAGTTGCGAAAATTTGAGAGACTCACAGAACAGTTCGCACTGTTCAGTGTTTCAATTTTCAGCTTGATCCAGATTTTTAAAGAGCAAAACTTCGCAGCACACACAGAATGTGTACTCTGAAGTTTTCTTGTTTCAGACAGTAAAGATGGTGGAGCTATGCGGGATCGAACCGCAGACCTCCTGCGTGCAAAGCAGGCGCTCTCCCAGCTGAGCTATAGCCCCATCGTAGTTAATCTCGTTTACCCGTAATTTTTCCTGAGACAAGGCGTGAAATGGCGAAACATACTGACGTATGTGAGTCATTTTGCAACGCAGTATTCAGGGAAAATTTGGTAGGCCTGAGTGGACTTGAACCACCGACCTCACCCTTATCAGGGGTGCGCTCTAACCACCTGAGCTACAAGCCTGCAGAGATTTTTACTGCCCGTTTTTCATCAGACAATCTGTGTGAGCACTACAAAGGCAGGTTCTTTAAGGTAAGGAGGTGATCCAACCGCAGGTTCCCCTACGGTTACCTTGTTACGACTTCACCCCAGTCATGAATCACAAAGTGGTAAGCGCCCTCCCGAAGGTTAAGCTACCTACTTCTTTTGCAACCCACTCCCATGGTGTGACGGGCGGTGTGTACAAGGCCCGGGAACGTATTCACCGTAGCATTCTGATCTACGATTACTAGCGATTCCGACTTCATGGAGTCGAGTTGCAGACTCCAATCCGGACTACGACGCACTTTATGAGGTCCGCTTGCTCTCGCGAGGTCGCTTCTCTTTGTATGCGCCATTGTAGCACGTGTGTAGCCCTGGTCGTAAGGGCCATGATGACTTGACGTCATCCCCACCTTCCTCCAGTTTATCACTGGCAGTCTCCTTTGAGTTCCCGGCCGGACCGCTGGCAACAAAGGATAAGGGTTGCGCTCGTTGCGGGACTTAACCCAACATTTCACAACACGAGCTGACGACAGCCATGCAGCACCTGTCTCACAGTTCCCGAAGGCACCACTCCATCTCTGGAATGTTCTGTGGATGTCAAGACCAGGTAAGGTTCTTCGCGTTGCATCGAATTAAACCACATGCTCCACCGCTTGTGCGGGCCCCCGTCAATTCATTTGAGTTTTAACCTTGCGGCCGTACTCCCCAGGCGGTCGATTTAACGCGTTAGCTCCGGAAGCCACGCCTCAAGGGCACAACCTCCAAATCGACATCGTTTACGGCGTGGACTACCAGGGTATCTAATCCTGTTTGCTCCCCACGCTTTCGCACCTGAGCGTCAGTCTTCGTCCAGGAGGCCGCCTTCGCCACCGGTATTCCTCCAGATCTCTACGCATTTCACCGCTACACCTGGAATTCTACCTCCCTCTACGAGACTCTAGCCTGCCAGTTTCGAATGCAGTTCCCAGGTTGAGCCCGGGGATTTCACATCCGACTTGACAGACCGCCTGCGTGCGCTTTACGCCCAGTAATTCCGATTAACGCTTGCACCCTCCGTATTACCGCGGCTGCTGGCACGGAGTTAGCCGGTGCTTCTTCTGCGGGTAACGTCAATGAATAAGGTTATTAACCTTACTCCCTTCCTCCCCGCTGAAAGTACTTTACAACCCGAAGGCCTTCTTCATACACGCGGCATGGCTGCATCAGGCTTGCGCCCATTGTGCAATATTCCCCACTGCTGCCTCCCGTAGGAGTCTGGACCGTGTCTCAGTTCCAGTGTGGCTGGTCATCCTCTCAGACCAGCTAGGGATCGTCGCCTAGGTGAGCCGTTACCCCACCTACTAGCTAATCCCATCTGGGCACATCTGATGGCAAGAGGCCCGAAGGTCCCCCTCTTTGGTCTTGCGACGTTATGCGGTATTAGCTACCGTTTCCAGTAGTTATCCCCCTCCATCAGGCAGTTTCCCAGACATTACTCACCCGTCCGCCACTCGTCACCCGAGAGCAAGCTCTCTGTGCTACCGTTCGACTTGCATGTGTTAGGCCTGCCGCCAGCGTTCAATCTGAGCCATGATCAAACTCTTCAATTTAAAAGTTTGATGCTCATCGAATTAAACTTCGTAATGAATTACGTGTTCACTCGTGAGACTTGGTATTCATTTAGCGTCCGGAGACGTTAAGAATCCATGTCACTTTGAGTGCCCACACAGATTGTCTGATAAATTGTTAAAGAGCAGTTGCGACGCGCTTTAGCGCTCTGTCGCGAGGTGGCGTATATTACGCTTTCCTCTTTCAGAGTCAACCCTGATTTTCAGGATTTTTTCTCTTCCGACTCACCGTCGCTTGTGAAGTTAATCGCTAAGCGCCGTGTCGATGGAGGCGCATTATAGGGAGCCGGAGAGGAATGACAAGCGGAAAAATGCATTTTTATTTCAACCGCTCATCTTTTCGACATAACGGCTATTTTTGGTGCTTTTTGATGGCTGTCGGCAGCTCTGCAAGGCTATTAACTACCCAATCTGCGCTTTTTTCCGCCTCTGGGGTTACAGGCTTACCGGTACGCACCAGAACTTTGGTACCCACCTGCGCTGCTGCCGCCGCCTGCATATCCTCTATTTTATCGCCCACCATATAAGAAGCCGCCATATCAATGTGCAGGAAATCGCGAGCGGAGATAAGCATCCCCGGATGCGGCTTACGGCAATCACAAGTTTGACGGAACTCGTCCACGCTCCCCTGCGGGTGATGCGGACAATAATAGATGCCATCCAAGTCGACGCCGCGATCGGCAAGCGACCAGTCCATCCATTCCGTCAATGTTTCAAATTGCGCTTCGGTAAATTTACCGCGCGCAATGCCAGACTGGTTTGTTACCAACACCAGAGCGAAGCCCATTTCTTTTAATTCGCGCATGGCATCAATGACACCATCAATAAATTCGAAGTTATCGATCTCATGGACGTAACCGTGATCGACATTAATCGTGCCGTCACGATCGAGAAAAATAGCGGGTACTGACTTTGCCACGGGTTTACTCCTGAAAAAGGCCTATATGTCTAGTATCTCATGTTTCGCTGCACAGGAAAGTGCTCATCGCGCAGAGCGACATTGATTTAGACGTCTGGATGCCTTAACATCCGCTTTGTCTACGGGCATGCCCCGTAGCAGGCAGAAGAAAATGCCACGGCTAACTCTCATACGATAAAAATAATCTAATGATTAAACTTTCGAATATCACCAAAGTGTTCCAGCAGGGGAACCGCACTATTCAGGCGCTGAATAATGTCAGCCTGCACATTCCTGCTGGTCAAATTTATGGCGTGATTGGCGCATCCGGCGCGGGGAAAAGCACCCTGATTCGCTGCGTTAACCTGCTTGAGCGCCCAACAGAAGGCAGCGTGCTGGTCGATGGCCAGGAACTGACCCAACTCTCCGAAGCTGAATTAACGAAAGCACGCCGTCAAATCGGCATGATCTTCCAGCACTTTAATCTCCTCGCTTCCCGCACCGTGTTCGGTAACGTCGCCTTACCGCTGGAACTGGATAACACACCTCGCGCAGAGATTAACCGCCGTGTGCAGGAACTGTTGGATCTGGTCGGTCTTGGCGATAAGCACGATAGCTACCCGGCGAATCTCTCCGGTGGGCAGAAACAGCGTGTGGCGATTGCCCGAGCGCTGGCCAGCAATCCAAAAGTCCTGCTGTGCGACGAAGCCACCAGCGCCCTGGACCCGGCAACCACCCGCTCCATTCTTGAATTATTAAAAGACATCAACCGTCGCCTGGGTCTGACCATTCTGCTTATCACGCATGAAATGGACGTGGTGAAACGCATTTGCGACTGCGTAGCAGTGATCAGCAATGGCGAATTGATAGAACAGGATACGGTGAGCGAAGTCTTCTCGCATCCGAAAACGCCGCTGGCGCAGCAGTTCATTCAGTCCACGCTGCATCTGGATATTCCGGAAGATTACCTGCAGCGCCTACAGGCTGAACCCAAGGCGGATAGCGTACCGATGTTGCGCATGGAATTCACCGGTCAGTCAGTGGACGCACCGCTGCTGTCGGAAACGGCACGCCGCTTTAATGTGAATAACAATATTATCAGCGCCCAGATGGATTACGCGGGCGGTGTGAAGTTCGGCATTATGCTGACAGAAATGCACGGCACCCAGCAGGATACGCAAGCCGCTATCGCCTGGCTGCAAGAACACCATGTAAAAGTAGAGGTACTCGGTTATGTCTGAGGCAATGATGTGGCTCTTTGCCCGCAGCATCTGGGAAACATTGTTTATGACCTTTGCCTCGGGCTTGTTGGGTTTCGTGGTAGGGTTGCCTTTTGGGGTACTGCTGTATGTCACTCGTCCTGGTCAGATTATGCAAAACCCGGGTCTGTACCGGGTGATCTCAGCGCTGGTCAATATTTTCCGCTCTATTCCCTTTATTATTCTGCTGGTATGGATGATCCCCTTTACGCGCATTATTGTGGGCACCTCGATAGGTCTGTATGCGGTGATCGTTCCGCTGACCGTCGGTGCCGCACCATTCATCGCACGTATGGTGGAAAATACGCTCCTTGAACTGCCGGCCGGTTTAATCGAAGCGTCCCGCGCTATGGGCGCAACCCCAATGCAGATCATCCGTAAAGTGCTGCTGCCAGAAGCGCTACCAGGGCTGATTAACGCCGCAACCATTACGCTTATCACCCTGGTGGGTTACTCCGCAATGGGCGGCGCTGTGGGTGCAGGTGGCCTGGGTCAGTTAGGGATCCAGTATGGCTATGTGACCTACAATCCATTAGTGATGAATACTGTACTGATATTACTCGTGGTTCTGGTTTACTTAATTCAGTTCGCTGGCGATCGTATCGTCCGGGCTGTAACGCATAAATAACGTTACACACAACATAACGACTCTGATAGTAAGGAAAAAACATGGCTTTTAAATTCAAGACCTTTGCGGCAGTAGGCGCGTTGCTTGGTTCTCTGGCGCTGGTCGGCTGCGGCCAGGATGAAAAGGATCCGAATCACATCAAAGTCGGTGTGATCGTGGGCGCTGAGCAGCAGGTGGCGGAAGTTGCCCAGAAAGTGGCAAAAGAGAAATACGGTCTGGATGTCGAGCTGGTCACCTTCAACGATTACGTTCTGCCGAACGAAGCGCTGAGCAAAGGCGATATTGATGCCAACGCATTCCAGCATAAGCCGTACCTGGACCAGCAGATTAAAGATCGCGGTTTCAAACTGGTACCGGTCGGCAACACCTTCGTTTACCCGATTGCCGGTTATTCCAAAAAAATCAAAGCAGTATCTGAACTGCAGGATGGCTCTCAGGTCGCTGTACCGAACGATCCGACTAACCTCGGCCGTTCTCTGCTGCTGCTGCAGAAAGAAGGCCTGATCAAATTGAAAGATGGCGTCGGTCTGCTGCCAACCGTACTGGATGTGACCGAAAACCCGAAAAACCTGAAGATCGTTGAGCTGGAAGCCCCGCAGCTGCCGCGCTCTCTGGACGATGCGCAAATCGCCCTGGCCGTTATTAACACCACTTACGCCAGCCAGATCGGCCTGACCCCGGCTAAAGACGGCATCTTTGTGGAAGATAAAGACTCCCCGTACGTAAACCTGATCGTTGCACGTGAAGATAACAAAGACGCGGAAAACGTGAAGAAATTTGTGCAGGCTTATCAGTCCGACGAAGTAAGTGAAGCTGCTAACAAAGTCTTCAACGGCGGTGCCGTGAAAGGCTGGTAATCTCCTCTGACTGTAATATCATTCAAGGCGGGCGAAAGCCCGTCTTGTCATTTGTACACGCGACTGATTCAATATGCCGCGTCAGAAACAATACATTGAGGACATATTATGCGTGCTTTACCGATCTGTTTATTAGCGTTCATGCTAAGCGGCTGTTCATTGCTAAGCAGATCCCCTGCCGAACCTGTAAAAAGCACCGCAGCCGCACCGAAAGTGGAGCCGGAAAAACCGAAAGTCATTCGTCCTGCGCCAGTACGCATTATCACTAATGCCGAAGAACTTATCGGTAAACCTTTCCGCGATCTGGGCGAAGTCTCCGGTGAATCCTGCCAGGCGACCAACCAGGACTCCCCGCCAAACATCCCGACTGCGCGCAAACGCATGCAAATCAACGCATCAAAAATGAAAGCCAACGCTGTGCTGCAACACAGTTGTGAAGTAACCAGCGGTACGCCAGGTTGTTACCGTCAGGCCGTGTGTGTCGGTTCTGCCCTTAACATTTCGGCGAAATGAGCACCTTTGCTTTCGAGCAGATAGGCGTCATCCGTTCGCCTTATAAAGAGAAGTTTGCCGTACCGCGCCAGCCAGGCCTGGTGAAACACGGCGGCGGCGAACTTCACTTACTTCCGCCTTATAATCAGCCTGATGCCGTTCGCGGTCTGGAAGGCTTCAGCCATTTGTGGATCCTGTTTGTTTTTCATCAAACGATGGAAGGCGGCTGGCGACCCACTGTCCGGCCGCCTCGCCTCGGCGGCAATGCACGCATGGGCGTCTTTGCTACCCGCTCCACCTTTCGCCCGAATCCTGTCGGTATGTCGCTGGTTGAGCTGAAAGGGATCCGCTGCCAAAAAAACGAAGTGATCTTGCAACTGGGCAGTCTCGATCTGGTTGATGGCACGCCAGTGGTGGATATCAAGCCCTATCTTCCCTTTGCCGAAGCCATACCGGATGCTAAAGCCAGTTATGCTCAGCATGCTCCGGTAGCGGACATCCCGATAAGCTTTACAGCAGAAGTAGAGGCGCAACTGACGGGACTGGCAACACGCTACCCGCAGTTAAAAGCCTTTTTGATAGAGGTGCTGGCGCAGGACCCGCGTCCGGCTTATCGCAAAGAGGAAGAAAAAGGTAAAACTTACGCCGTCTGTGTGCTGGATTTTAATGTGCGCTGGCAAGTCGCAGGGGCGGGGTTTGAAGTGTTTGCGCTGGAAGCGCGCTAATTTTATGCCCCTCTCTTTTGGCATCTCTGCCAGGCTGATAAACTAAACCACTTTTTTGTGTCAGGCCTGCACCGGGCCTGCTCCAATTGTCCAAATGGAACCGTAACAACATGCGTACTAGCCAATATCTGCTCTCCACCCTGAAGGAGACGCCTGCCGACGCCGAAGTCATCAGCCACCAGCTGATGCTGCGCGCCGGGATGATCCGCAAACTGGCCTCCGGGTTGTATACCTGGCTGCCGACCGGTGTGCGTGTTCTGAAAAAAGTCGAAAACATCGTGCGTGAAGAGATGAACAACGCCGGTGCGATTGAGGTGTCAATGCCAGTCGTGCAGCCAGCAGACCTGTGGCAGGAGAGCGGTCGCTGGGAGCAGTACGGTCCGGAACTGCTGCGTTTCGTCGATCGCGGCGAGCGTCCTTTTGTACTCGGCCCGACACATGAAGAAGTGATCACTGACCTGATCCGCAACGAGCTGAACTCTTACAAACAGCTGCCGCTGAACTTCTTTCAGATCCAGACTAAATTCCGCGATGAAGTACGCCCGCGCTTTGGCGTAATGCGCTCCCGCGAGTTCCTGATGAAAGATGCTTACTCTTTCCATACTTCTCAGGAGTCTTTGCAGGAAACCTACGACGCGATGTACGCAGCGTATAGCAAAATCTTCAGCCGTATGGATCTTGATTTCCGCGCGGTACAGGCTGATACGGGCTCCATCGGTGGTAGCGCATCGCACGAGTTCCAGGTGCTGGCGCAGAGCGGTGAAGATGATGTGATCTTCTCTGACTCCTCTGATTTTGCCGCCAACATCGAATTTGCCGAGGCGTTAGCGCCTAAAGAACCACGCGCCGCAGCCACGCAGGAAATGACGCTGGTTGATACCCCTAACGCAAAAACCATCGCCGAGCTGGTTGAGCAGCACAACCTGCCGATTGAAAAGACGGTGAAAACCCTGCTGGTGAAAGCCACCGAAGAGAGCGGTTCAGCACTGGTTGCGCTGTTAGTGCGCGGCGATCATGAACTGAACGAAGTGAAAGCCGAGAAGCTGCCGCAGGTTGCTGCCCCGTTGACCTTCGCCACCGAAGCGGAAATTCGCGCTGTGGTTAATGCAGGCCCTGGTTCTCTTGGCCCGGTCAATATGCCGGTTCCTGTTGTGATTGACCGCACCGTGGCTGCCATGAGTGATTTCGCCGCAGGCGCGAATATCGACGGCAAACATTACTTTGGTATTAACTGGGATCGCGATGTCGCTACCCCGGAAGTGGCGGACATCCGTAACGTCGTGGCAGGCGATCCGAGCCCGGATGGCAAAGGCACCCTGCTGATCAAACGCGGTATTGAAGTTGGCCACATCTTCCAACTGGGCACAAAATATTCTCAGGCATTGAATGCCGCCGTTCAGGGCGAAGATGGCCGTAACCAGATCCTGACCATGGGTTGCTATGGTATCGGTGTGACGCGCGTGGTGGCTGCGGCAATTGAGCAGAACCACGACGAGCGCGGTATCGTGTGGCCGGACGCTATTGCACCTTTCCAGGTCGCAATCCTGCCGATGAACATGCACAAATCCTACCGTGTACAGGAACTGGCCGAAAAACTGTATGCCGAACTGCGCGCACAGGGCATTGAAGTCCTGATGGACGATCGTAAAGAGCGTCCGGGTGTGATGTTTGCCGATATGGAACTGATCGGTATTCCACACACCGTTGTGATCGGCGATCGCAACCTCGACAACGACGATATCGAATACAAATATCGTCGTAATGGTGAGAAACAGCTCATCAAAACCGGGGATATCCTGAATTATCTGGTCAATGCCATCAAAGGCTAAGCCTCAGAAAACAAAAAGCCCCTTCCGGGGCTTTTTTAATACAACCTATCCAGAGCATCAGTCATTACACCCTTTTCTGGCGTTAAATTTGCCCTTACTGTTTGTCACCAGTACTTTCTGAGCGGCTCCCGTGTCCGGATTAGGCTCAATCGCAAAATGCCCGTCTACCACCAGCAGAACAGGTTTGGTTTCTGTTCCACGCGCTGCGGCGTAATCACGCTCAAGTTGCGCATTGCTGGCCACCGTCATTTTCTTCCCTGTTGCACAGTCGGTAAAAATTGCCGCGTCAGCCATGTACATGTACATGCCTCGCATCGTCATCGGGGTTGCCGGCAGCGCCGCGTTCACGGGCTGCAGCGTATAGTTAAGCCGCGAGGAAATCGGATTGCCTTCCCGGTCGAGCATCTCCAGCGCTTCACCTTTGGCGCGGAAATAGGTTTTCTCGCCATGGGAGTCCGTGAGAATAAGCTTATCCGCCGTGCGCGCCCAGTTACCATAAGAGCCAAACACTGAAGGCGCTTTCCCCCCGTGATAGCGCTGATTCATCACCCAGCTCCCCTCTTTCGACAGAAAGAGCGATGTTTCGATCCCCTCGCAATCTGCGCAAGGCAGCACGCCACGCCAGCTTTGCTGCATCGGTTTCAGCTCTTCAAGCTGAGCAGGCTGAACGGTTTCGACCTCGCCGCGGTTATTACACCCGATGAGGGCAAACAGCAGGCCGCCCACCATTGCTGATAAAATAGCCTTATTCACTTTATTTTCCTTATGAACAGTACCGTTAATGTGCGTCAGCCATCATGGCGGCGAACCTTACCGCGCAATGCTTTGACCGAGGACTTTTGCGCTTTTGTCGTTAGCCGGCGCTCTTTCGAAGCGCGGGTCGGGCGTGTTGCCCGGCGGCTTTTTTGCACAACGGTCAATTCTTTGATCAGCGCAACCAGGCGGGCTATCGCCGCGTCGCGATTCATTTCCTGGCTGCGATACTCCTGCGCTTTTATCACGATCCAGCCATCGCTGCTAATCAGATGGTGCGACGCTTCAAGCAGGCGTGCTTTGTAATACTCTGGCAGACTGGACGCCCGAATATCAAAACGCAGGTGAATGGCCGTTGAACTCTTATTCACATGCTGCCCGCCCGCGCCCTGTGCCCGCACGGCAGTGATTTCCAGTTCATCTTCAGGCACAGAAACCGTTCTGGAAATTTCGATCATTGCTGCTGCCAGGCTTCAGGGTGGATTTCCAGATTGCGTTCATTAGCAGACAGCCAGATTGCGCCATCCTGCAATGTCGCCTGGAGCGTCATTGTGCGATCGTCCGCAAACGCACTGAGCCCCGCCAGTTGTTCATCGTCCAGATACCAGATGCTCAGATTTTTGAACATGGCGCAGCGGGACTGGTTTTGCTGCCACCAAATTTGCGCCGCACGAGAATTATAGGTAAATAACGCCACCTCTTTTGCCTGGGTGCAGGCTTTCTTCAGTCGCTTTTCATCCGGCAGCCCTAATTCAATCCACAGATCGATGCCAAGGTAATCATTGCGTAGCCACGCTTCCGGCTCCTCTTCAGCGCTCAAACCACGGGTAAATTGCAGGCGTTCGTCGGCGTACTTTATCCAGGCCAGCAGGCGCAGCATCATACGTTCTTGCGTCTCGGAAGGATGGCGAGCCAGGGTCAGTGTGGCATCTAAAAACTGATTGCGATCCAGATCAGCCACATTCACTACCGCTTTATAAATTGTCGCTTTAAGCGCCATTGCACCTCTCCTTCATAAAATGGCGGCTATTGTAGCGAATCTGAGCATAAAGCGCTGTTATCTCTTGAGCGTATAGGCATTCATCGCTCTGATAATGATATCCGGGCTGTGGTATAGTCACCTTGCTAAACAAAGTGTATGTTCGTAGGCTTAGTGTTATCTCACAGTAAAGTCAGGTTGCTGACAGGAGGTGATGTGAACAATTATTGTGAGTTAGTGCGTAAACGCTATGCAGAAATTGCCAGCGGGGATTTGGGCTATATTCCGGACGCGCTGGGATGCGTTTTGAAAGTGCTGAATGAAATGGCGTCGGATGACACCGTTTCGGAGTCGGTCAGGGAAAAGGCGGCGTATGCTGCCGCGAACTTACTGGTGAGCGATTATGTCAATAAATGATGCATATCAACCCATCAACTGTGATGACTATGACAACCTTGAGCTCGCCTGCCAGCATCATCTTTTACTGACGCTGGAATTAAAAGATGGCGAAAAGCTCAACGCCAAAGCCAACGATTTAGTCTCACGAAAAAATGTGGAGTATCTGGTGGTCGATGTCGCGGGCACAGCGCGCGAACTGCGCCTCGACAAAATTGCCAGCTTCAGCCATCCTGAAATCGGCACCGTTGTGGTGAGCGAGTCCTGAATGTACTGCGGGCAGCGCATGTTGCCCGTTATCTTTGCCACTGCAGCTGCACACTCCGTTGCGCCTCTTTCCTGGCTCCCTCTTGCGTGACAAAAACTCCCGCTGCCGCAATCAATGTTTCGCCATAGAATAAGAGCGGTGTGGTATCGCGCCGCCAGGGGGCGACACCCAGCTCCTGCCAAATTTTCTTCAGCTTGCGTCCACCATGACGCCCGACAATATGCAACAACCCCGACGCCTGAAAACGCACAGATACCGCCTCGTCGGCCTTGGGGGCGCGTAATTCGCCGCCAACAGAGAGCGAGAGTTGCCCTAATCCGGCCGGTAATAGCAGCGGTCTGGCAAGATCCTCCCAGACAAGCAGCGTTTCACGCTGGCTGGCGATCGTCGGGATCCACCATAAATATCCCTGATAGCGCCGTACTTCATATTCGCCCAAACGCAGACATGGCTGGGCATCTTCTCGTGCCAGCGCCACTTCCAGCCAGATCCGCTGCAGCATAGCGCGTGAGGGCATTGGTGCCCCTTGCCCGGCCAGCCAGCGGCGCAGCAACGCACTGCGCCGCACTTCGCTGATCGCCGCTAACGACACAATCGCGAGGGCACCCTCTGCCGAGGTCGCAGCCGCTAGCTCATCAGCTAACAACTCGTCCAGCAGTTGCTCCTGTTCCCCGCACAGCGCTGCGCTGCGTGCTGTCGCTTGCGCAAACTGCGGCCAGCGAGCCGTAAGACGCGGCAGGATATGTAAACGCAGAAAGTTGCGATCGAAGCGGTCATCGGCATTACTTTCATCCTCAATCCAGCACAGCGCGTGCTGCCGCGCCCATTCCTGAAGCGTCTCCCGCGTTTCATTGAGCAGCGGGCGAATAAGCTGAGTACCTGCAAATGGCAGCGTTTCTGGCATCGCCGACAGTCCGGCAGGCCCGCTCCCCCGCTTCAACGCCAGTAAAAACGTTTCACACTGATCGTCCAGATGCTGCGCCGTCAATAAAACCTCGCCGGGCAGCAACGTCTGGCAAAACGCCTGATAACGCGCCTGCCGCGCCTGCGCCTCAATGCCTTCGCCTTTTTCTTCCAGCGTTACGCGCACAACGGTGAGAGGAATATGCCATTGGTCGCAAAGATTCTGGCAGTGCGTAACCCAACTGTCGGCATGGGGACTTAAACCGTGGTGCACGTGCACAGCCCGCAGACGGATATCAGGCTCCTGACCGCGTAACAGCATTAGTTTATGCAGAAGAACGGTTGAATCCAGGCCACCACTCAGCGCCACCAGAAACTGGCGCGAAGCGGTCGGTAACAAAGCGGAAAGTGACGAAGCCATAACGATTATCAAAACGGAAACATTGCCCGGAACGTTACCGGGCAATACCGTATGTGGCAAGTACTACTGCTGGTAAAGCTCCAGCGGCAGTCCATCGGGATCATTGAAGAAGGTAAAACGTTTTTCAGTACAGGGATCAACGCGGATCGCTTCACACTCCACGCCATGCGCCTGCAAATGAGCGACTGCGCGGTCGATATCATCAACGCTGAATGCCAGATGGCGTAAACCGCACGCTTCCGGGCGGCTGGGGCGGCAAGGCGGGAACGGAAACGAAAACAGTTCAATCACATATTGTCCGTTGAGAGCCAAATCGCCTTTCCAGGAGTCACGCGCTTCCCGGTACACTTCGCTTTGCAGGGTGAAGCCAAGAATATCGCAGTAGAAAGCTTTGCTCCTGGCGTAATCCGTGGCAATGATGGCAATGTGATGAACCTGTTTTAATCCCAGCATGGTCGCTCCTTATTTTCGATATGTGAACGTTACCGCCGCCCGGTTTTGCCCGCAATAGCTCAGTGGACTTTTAAGACTCGTACCCGGTAGACCCCTTCTTCATCACGTTTTGCGCCGTGGATATCGGTTTCAAAACCAGGGTAGTGGCGGCCAATGGCACACAACATCAGCAAGAAATCGAGCACTGGTCGACTCTCTTCGGTGATCATTTCCCCGGGCATGACCAGCGGGACGCCTGGCGGATAAGGCAGGATCATATTGGCAGAGATACGCCCGCTGAGTTTTTCCAGTTCGATGGTTTCTACTTCGCCCTGGATCTGCCGCTGCCAGGCCTGGTGCGGAGTCATTTTCATTACTGGCAGCACATCGAACGCCTGCAACATCAGGCGAGGAAGATCGTGCTGGCGAATAAGGCGATGGATCCCCTGCGCTAAATCCTGAATGCGCATATTGCGGTAGAAGTCCGGATCTTCTGCATACAGATCCGGCAGCATATTCCTCACACGCAGGTTGAGATCAAAGGCACGTTTAAACTCCATTAGCCCACGCAGCAGCCCCATCGCACGGGTTTTATCAATGCCGATGCTGAACAAAAACAGCAGGTTGTACGGCCCGGTCTTTTCAACCACCACGCCGCGCTCATCAAGAAACTTAGCAACCAGCGCCGCCGGGATCCCCTCTTCGCCCATGTTCCCCCGCTCATCCATACCCGGCGTGAGGATCGTCACTTTGACCGGATCAAGGAACATATGATCGGCATCGGCCTCGCGAAAGCCATGCCAGCTTTCACTGGGTGACACCGGCCAGCAGTCGGCTTCGTCGATCTCCTCCGGCTGCCAGATGTCAAAGAACCAGCCATCGGCTTCCTCTTTCAGGCGCTGCACCTCCTTACGAAAATGCAACGCACGCTCCACCGACCGGTTGATCAGCCGCTTTCCGGGATTACCACGCAACATCGCTGCTGCGGTTTCAATGGAGGCCACCAGCGGGTAACTCGGCGAGGTGGAGGTGTGCATCATAAACGCTTCGTTGAAGGTATCTTCATCGTAATCGCCCTTAATATGAATCAATGACGCCTGCGAAAACGCCGCCAGCATTTTGTGCGTCGACTGGGTTTCAAAGAAGACTTTTCCGGGCACCCGTTCGCCGCTCATTCCACTTTTACCGGCATAAATCGGATGGAAATTGGTATACGGCACCCAGGCGGAATCAAAGTGAATCGACGGCACATCGAGTGTTTTCTTGATCCAGTCGGTGTTGTAGAGCAAGCCATCGTAAGTAGAGTTGGTGATGACGGCGTGCACCGGCCAGCGTGCCTCAGGGGTCGTAGCGACCTTCTGTTCAATGCTGGCGTGGGTAAACTCCCGACGCGGGATCCCGCCCAAAATCCCCAGCGCGTTACGGCCTGGTTTTAGCCATAGCGGAACGACATCACTCATCATCAACAGGTGAGCAAGTGACTTATGACAGTTGCGATCGATAAGCAACGTGCTGCCCGCCGGGGCGGCATACATGCCAACAATTTTGTTCGACGTTGAGGTACCGTTGGTCACCATATAGCTTTGCTCCGCACCAAAAGTACGTGCGATGTACTCTTCCGCTTCGAGATGCGGCCCGGTGTGATCCAGCAACGATCCCAGCTCAGTGACCGAGATCGACACATCCGCCTTAAGAGTGTTACCGCCGAAAAAGTCATAGAACAGGCAGCCCACCGGGCTTTTTTGATACGCCGTACCCGCCATATGGCCCGGTGTACAGAAGGTGTATTTGCCCTCTTTGACATAGGTGAACAGTGCGCGGGTAAACGGCGGAGTGATGTTCTCCAGATACTCTTTGGTGTACTGACCAATGCGCGTCGCAATATCGTCTGCCACACCGAGAGCATATTCAAAGAACCACAGCGCCATACGCATATCCTGCGCGCTAACATCCATCGTCGAGTGGGTGTTAATAAAAGCGTAGAGCGGAAGGTATTCGTTAAGTTGATTGATTTCGCTGCACAGATCGAGCGAGTACTCATCCCAGTCAAAAATAACCCCGCAGATCCGTGGGTTATGCTCGATAAACTTCAGCAGGTCGTTGCTGTTTTGCGGCCAGATAATCTGAAAACCTTGTGCCTGTAACGCCTGCTCCAGCTCCTTAATGGGTTCATCTTTATAGAAAACGCCATGGGGTCCCATGATGGCAATTATATTCACGCCTACCTCCTGCAAAAACATTAGCTAAGCATAGTTGAGCTAAACGCAGGTATAAAAAAAGCCGCATCAGGTGCGGCTTTTTCAGACAGGGATGACAATCAGGCGTAGCCGTAGCTCATCAGACGCTGGTAACGACGATTACGCAGATCGTCTTTGCTCAGCACATCCAGATCGGCCAGATCGGCCAGCAGTTGCGCTTTCAGCGATGCTGCCATTGTTTCCGGATTGCGATGAGCGCCGCCCAGCGGTTCCGGGATAATGGAGTCGATCAGTTTCAGCTCTTTCAGACGCGGGGCGATAATGCCCATCGCTTCTGCTGCCAGCGGCGCTTTGTCTGCGCTTTTCCACAGAATAGAAGCACAACCTTCCGGAGAAATAACGGAATAGGTGCTGTACTGCAGCATATTCACTTTATCGCCCACACCGATTGCCAGCGCGCCGCCGGAGCCGCCTTCACCGATCACGGTGCAAATAACCGGCACGTTAAGGCGAGACATTTCACGCAGGTTGCGGGCAATAGCTTCGGACTGACCACGCTCTTCAGCACCCACGCCCGGGTAGGCACCCGGCGTGTCAATAAAGGTGATGATCGGCATGTTAAAGCGTTCCGCCATCTCCATCAGACGCAGCGCTTTACGGTAGCCTTCTGGCGCCGGCATACCGAAGTTACGGCGAATTTTTTCTTTGGTTTCGCGGCCTTTCTGGTGGCCGATAATCATGACCGGACGACCATCCAGACGCGCGATACCGCCAACAATGGCTTTATCATCGGCATAGGCACGGTCACCAGCCAGCTCGTCGAACTCATCGAAAGCCAGGCGGACGTAATCCAGGGTGTATGGACGCAGCGGATGGCGTGCCAGTTGGGCAACCTGCCATGCGCCAAGATCGGCGAAAATTTTGCGCGTCAGCTCTACGCTTTTTTCGCGCAGACGATGCACCTCTTCGTCGATGTTAATATCCAGTTTTTCATCCTGACGGCCAACGGCGGTCAGAGAATCGATTTTCGCTTCCAGCTCAGCAATCGGCTGTTCGAAATCAAGGAAATTCAGACTCATAGTATTCCTGTATTAGTCAAACTCCAGTTCCACCTGCTCCGAACCAATGAGGCCACGCAAATCGTTGAGTAAACGATCGCTCGGAGAGACGCGCCACGTTGCGCCAAAGCGTAACCGCGCACGCGCATCCGTCCTCTGATAGTAGAGATGTACTGGAATGGTTCCCGAACGGTGCGGTTCCAGAGACTGACGGAGTCGGTTTAAAAGCTGGTCATCAATTTGCCTGTCCGTCAGCGAGATAGCAAGCCCACGGGCATATTTTTCCCGGGCTTCGTCAATGTCCATCACTTCGCGGGCGGTCATTTTAAGCCCCCCGCTGAAGTCATCAAAGCTGACCTGTCCGCTAACGATAAGTATGCGGTCTTTTTCCAGCAATTGCTGGTATTTATCCAGTGCATCAGTGAACAACATCACTTCAAGACGCCCGGAACGGTCATCCAACGTACAGATGCCGATTCGATTGCCGCGTTTGGTGACCATAACCCGCGCGGCAATAACGAGCCCCGCCGCCGTGGTGACTTTCCCACGTTCAGTCGGATGCATGTCTTTCAGCCGATAGCCTCCGACATAGCGCTCAATTTCTTTTAAATACTGGTTGATCGGGTGCCCCGTCAGGTAAAGCCCTAACGTTTCACGCTCGCCATCCAGTTGAACCTGTTCTGGCCAGGGCTGGCAACTGGCGTAAGATTGCTCAATTTGCTCCGGCTCTTCTGCCAATACACCAAACATGTCTGCCTGACCGATCGCTTCCGCTTTTGCGTGTTGATCGGCGGCTTTCAGCGCGTCGCTCAATGAGTTCATCAACGCTGCACGATGCGGCCCCAGGCGGTCAAATGCCCCGGACATAATCAGCTTTTCCAGCACCCGACGGTTGAGCTTTTTAATATCCGTGCGCGCACAGAGATCGAACAATTCGCGGAAATAGCCGCCGTTGTTGCGCGCTTCAATAATGGCTTCAATCGGCCCTTCACCCACGCCTTTAATGGCGCCGATACCGTAGACGATCTCGCCGTCATCATTCACATGGAAATGGTAAAGACCTGAGTTGATATCCGGCGGCAGGATTTTCAGCCCCATACGCCAGCACTCATCCACCAGCCCCACCACTTTTTCGGTGTTATCCATATCGGCGGTCATCACCGCCGCCATAAATTCCGCCGGATAATGCGCTTTTAACCACAGCGTCTGATATGACACCAAAGCATAGGCGGCAGAGTGCGATTTGTTAAATCCATACCCGGCGAATTTCTCCACCAGGTCAAAGATTTTCATCGCCAGCTCGCCATCAACGCCGTTTTTCTTTGCGCCGTCTTCGAAGATGCTGCGCTGCTTCGCCATCTCTTCCGGCTTTTTCTTACCCATGGCGCGACGCAGCATATCCGCCCCACCCAGGGTGTAGCCAGAGAGCACCTGGGCAATCTGCATCACCTGTTCCTGGTAAAGAATGATGCCGTAAGTCGGCTCCAGTACCGGTTTCAGGCTCTCATGCTGCCACTGCACATCCGGGTAGGATATTTCTTCGCGCCCGTGCTTACGATCGATAAAGTTATCTACCATGCCTGATTGCAACGGCCCAGGGCGGAACAGGGCCACCAGCGCGATCATGTCTTCAAAGCAGTCTGGCTGCAGGCGTTTAATCAGATCTTTCATGCCGCGGGATTCAAGTTGGAATACCGCCGTGGTTTCCGAACGCTGCAGCATGTCAAAACTTTTCTTGTCATCCAGAGGGATGGCGGCGATGTCCAGCGGCTCCAGCCCCTGCTTCTCGCGACGGGCGTTGATCATCTCCAGCGCCCAGTTGATGATGGTCAACGTACGCAGACCAAGGAAGTCGAACTTCACCAGGCCCGCATATTCCACATCGTTTTTATCGAACTGGGTGACCGGGTGCTGCCCGGCTTCATCGCAGTACAGCGGCGCAAAATCGGTGATTTTAGTCGGCGCGATCACCACACCACCGGCGTGTTTACCGGCATTTCGCGTTACGCCTTCCAGCTTACGCGCCATATCGATCAGCGCTTTGACTTCTTCGTCCGCTTCGTAGATTTCCGGCAGTTGCGGTTCGGCTTCAAACGCTTTCGCCAGTGTCATGCCAGGATCGGGCGGCACCAGCTTAGAGATCCTGTCGACAAAACCATACGGGTGCCCCAACACACGCCCCACATCGCGGATAACGGCTTTGGCCGCCATCGTACCGAAGGTAATGATCTGCGATACCGCATCACGCCCATACATGTCCGCCACATGCTCAATCACCTGGTCACGTTTCTCCATACAGAAGTCAACGTCGAAGTCGGGCATCGAAACACGTTCCGGGTTGAGGAAACGTTCAAACAGCAGGTCAAATTCCAGCGGATCAAGGTCAGTGATCTTCAGCGCATACGCCACCAACGACCCCGCACCAGAACCACGGCCAGGCCCTACCGGCACACCGTTGTCTTTCGACCACTGAATAAACTCCATCACGATCAGGAAGTAGCCAGGGAACCCCATCTGGTTAATAACCTGAAGTTCAATGTCCAGCCGCTCGTCATATTCCGGACGGCGCTTAAGGCGCTCTTCCTCATCCGGAAAGAGAAAAGCCAGACGCTCTTCCAGCCCCTCTTTCGACTTCGCGACAAGGAAATCTTCGGTGGTCATTTCACCGGTCGGGAATTGCGGCAAAAAGTACTCGCCCAGACGCACGGTGACGTTACAGCGTTTGGCAATTTCGACTGTGTTTTCCAGCGCTTCCGGAATATCGGAAAACAGCTCACACATTTCGTCTTCGCTGCGCATGTATTGCTGCGCAGAGTAATTGCGCGGGCGCTTGGGATCATCGAGGGTAAAACCATCATGGATCGCCACGCGGATCTCATGCGCATCGAAATCGCCCGCCTCAAGGAAACGGACATCGTTGGTGGCAACCACGGGCACGCCACGTGCTTCGGCCAGTTTCACCGCCGCGTGCAGATACGTTTCCTCATCAGCCCGCCCGGTGCGGATCAGCTCAAGGAAATAGCGATCGGGAAAATGCTCGGTATAGAAGGCCAGACATTGATCCACCAGCGCATCGTTGCCGCGCAACAGGCATTTGCCCACATCGCCCATACGCGCCCCGGAGAGCAAAATCAGGCCTTCATTCAATTCAGTCAACCAGTCGCGGTCGATCCACGGCCCTTGTGCACCGTATCCCCGCTGGTAGGCACGCGAAATCAGCAACGTAAGATTCTGGTAACCGGTATTGTTAGCGGCAAGGACGGTCAATTGCGTCAACTCGTCACCTAACAGATCGCACTGCACGTGAAAATCGGCACCAACAATGGGCTTCATGCCCGCGCCGTGGCCCGCTCCGTAAAACTTCACCAAACCACACAGGTTGGTGAAATCGGTGATCGCCAGCGCAGGCATACCCAGAGAGGCCGCCTTTTTCACCAGCGGCCCGGTTTTCGCCAGCCCATCAATCATGGAATAGTCGCTATGCACCCGAAGGTGTACGAAACGTGGTTCAGCCATTTTCAGATTCCTTTAACGCCACCAGAATCAGGACACAAGGCCCAACGCGCGTTTGACCGGCGCGAAACTGCGTCGGTGATGCTCGGTTGCGCCATGCTCCGCCAGCTTCTCCAGATGAAAAGCAGTAGGATAGCCTTTGTGCTGCGCAAAACCATATTGCGGAAATGTGATATCCAGTTCAGCCATCTCGGCGTCACGGGTCACTTTGGCGAGAATAGATGCCGCGCTGATTTCCGCAACCCGGCTATCGCCTTTAACAACCGCCAGCGATGGCACAGGCAGCAACGGGCAGCGGTTTCCGTCAATCAGTACGAACTCAGGACGGATTGCTAACCCAGCGACAGCACGCTGCATCGCCAGCATCGTGGCATGTAAAATATTCAGTTCGTCGATTTCGTGAGGTTCAGCGCGTCCAAGGCTCCAGGCCAGCGCCTTTTCTTTGATTTCATGGTAGAGCGACACGCGGCGCTTTTCGGACAATTTTTTAGAATCGTTAAGACCGAAAATCGGACGTTCAGGATCGAGGATCACGGCAGCCGTCACAACTGCGCCCACTAAAGGGCCGCGCCCTACTTCATCCACACCCGCAACTAAATGCGTATGCGGATAAACAAACTCTATCATTTTGCTAGCTCCAGCACGGCATCCGCCGCCTGCTCATCGGCATTACAGCGAATCTGCTGATGCAGTTCGCGAAAAATTTCATGCATCTCATGGCTGGTTTTGCCATTCGCCAGCAGAGGTTGCAGCGCTTGCGCCAGCGCCTTCGGCTGGCAATCATCTTGCAACAACTCTTTGACCAGTTCACGCCCGGCAAGCAAGTTCGGTAGCGACACATACGGGGTTTTCACCAGCCGTTTCGCCAGCCAGAAGGTGAAAGGCTTCATCCGGTAGCCCACCACCATCGGGCATTTTGCCAACATGCACTCCAGTGCGGCCGTACCAGAGGCCAGCAGTGCGGCATCGGCCGCGATCATCGCTTCGCGCGCCATACCGTCCAGCATATGCACAGGCAAATCGGGCGCGACATCAGCTTTTATGCGTTCAAACTGTTCGCGTCGTTTGGCATTCACCAGCGGCACCACGACTTCAAGATCGGGATAACGCTCACGCAGCAACTTTGCTGTGCGCAGGAAATCGCCGCTTAGCATCTCCACTTCCGCGCCACGACTACCCGGCAACAGAGCCAGGCAATGTACATCATGGGCAATGCCTAAATGGTCCCGCGCGGCATTTTTATCCGGATCCAGCGGCATGGCATCTGCCATGGTATGACCGATAAACCGGCACGGTACGTTGAATTTGTCATAAAACGCTTTTTCGAAAGGGAGAAATGCGAGCACCAGATCGGTGGCTCTGCCAATTTTGAAAACACGTTTTTGCCGCCATGCCCAGACTGACGGGCTGACGTAATGGATGGTTTTAATGCCCTGCTTTTTCAGGTTACCTTCAAGGGTAATGTTGAAATCCGGTGCGTCGATACCGACAAACACATCCGGCTGCAGTTCACTGAAGCGACGGGTCAGATCGACACGAATATGCAGTAAGCGGCGCAAACGGCCAAGAACTTCTACAATACCCATCACCGCCAGCTCTTCCATTTCATACCAGGCTTCGCAGCCTTCAGCTTGCATACGTGGCCCAGCCACACCCACAAAGCGGGCATGGGGCATACGGGCTTTAAGCGCCCGTATAAGACCCGCACCAAGAATATCGCCGGAGGTTTCTCCGGCGACCAGGGCTATCGTAAGAGGACGATTGTCGACCATTAACGAATCAGACCGCGCGTTGAGCGTTCGAAGAACTGTATAAACGCATCAACTTCCGGATGCTTAGCCGCAAGCTCTGCAATCTCCGGTTTCGCCTCTTCCAGCGTTTTACCGCTGCGGTACAACAGTTTGTACGCGTTGCGGATAGCCACTAACGCTTCTTTGCTAAATCCGCGACGCTTCAGACCTTCAATGTTCACGCCAAACGGCGTGGCATGGTTGCCCTGAGCAATCACGTACGGTGGAACGTCCTGCGCCACACCTGAACAGCCACCGACCATAACGTGCGCGCCGATAATGCAGAACTGGTGCACCGCGGTCATGCCACCGATAATCGCAAAGTCGTCAACGGAGACGTGCCCCGCCAGCGTCGCGTTATTCGCGAGGATGCAACGACTCCCAACCGTACAGTCATGCGCTACGTGTGCGTTGACCATCAGCAGGTTATCGCTACCCACCTTCGTCAATCCACCACCCTGAACTGTGCCGCGGTGAATGGTGACGCTTTCGCGAATGCGGTTGCGATCGCCAATTTCCACGCGGGTGGGTTCGCCAGCATATTTCAGATCCTGGTTAACCTCGCCGATGGAGGCGAACTGATAAATCTCGTTATCGCGGCCGATTTTGGTATGACCATTCACGACAACGTGAGACTTCAGTACGGTACCCTCACCAATTTCTACGTGAGGTCCCACAATACAGAATGGGCCGATATGCGCGTTAGCACCGATTACGGCACCGTCTTCGATAACGGCAGTTGGATGAATAAAGGCGGTTTTATCAATCACGTATCAGGCCTCCCGGCTACGTGCACACATCATAGTAGCTTCACAAACAACTTTACCGTCGACCAGCGCAACACCTTTAAAACGGGTCAGGCCGCGGCGGGTTTTCTCGAAAGTGACTTCCATGATCATTTGATCGCCTGGCACGACCGGGCGCTTAAAGCGCGCTTCATCGATACCGGCGAAATAGTACAGCTCACCTGGTTCCAGTTTTCCAACGCTTTTAAACGCCAGAATACCGGTTGCCTGCGCCATTGCTTCGAGGATCAGCACGCCCGGGAAAATCGGTTTGCCAGGGAAGTGCCCCTGGAAAAACGGTTCGTTTACCGAAACATTTTTGACTGCGCGTAGAAAACGACCTTCTTCAAAATCCAGCACACGGTCAACCAGTAAGAACGGGTAACGGTGCGGCAGAAGTTCCAGAATCTCTTCAATGTGCAGAGTATGAGTGTCAGTAGTCAAAATACTCTTCCTGTCTAAATATACTAAAAGGCAATAATAACACGGCCCGCGGCAATCGTGAGAATGCCGGCAGGCCGGAATCTAAACGCATTAAACGGTGAAGGGTTATTCTTGTTGATTAACCTTGCGCTCGACTGCTTTCAGGCGCTTGCTCATATCATCAATATTCATCACCAGGGCAGCGGTTTTGCGCCATACTTTGTTCGGTTGCAGCGGGATACCAGAAGAATAAATTCCAGGCTCAGTGATAGGACGCATAACCATCCCCATCCCCGTAACAGTAACCTTGTCGCAAATTTCCATATGCCCGTTGATTACGCTGGCGCCGCCAATCATGCAGTAACGGCCGATTTTCAGGCTGCCTGCCATAATGACACCACCCGCAACCGCGGTATTGTCGCCAATCACAACGTTATGTGCAATCTGGCACTGGTTATCAATGATCACACCGTTGCCGATGCAGGTATCGTCCAGCGCACCGCGATCGATAGTGGTACACGCGCCAATTTCGACGTTGTTGCCAATGATCACCCGTCCAAGCTGAGGGATTTTAACCCAGTTTCCGCGATCGTTGGCATAACCAAAACCATCGGAGCCAATCACCGTACCGGATTGCACGAGGCAATTTTCGCCGATCTCAATCTCGTGGTAAATGGAGACGTTAGCCCACAGACGCGAACCTGCACCAATTTTCGTATTTTTGCCGACGAAGCATCCCGCGCCGATAACCACGTTATCGCCCAGGGTGACGCCGGATTCGATCACCGCATTCGGGCCAATCGACACGTTGTTACCAAGCTTCGCCGTCGGATCAATCACCGCCCCGGGGGCAATGTTTTGCGCCGGCTGCGGCGTGGTATCCAGAATTTGAGCCATGCGCGCATACGTCAGGTACGGATTTTTTACGACCAGCGCTGCACTATTGGCAAAAGGAAGATCGTCTTGCGTCATGACAACGGCAGACGCCTGGCATGCGGCCAGGTGTTCACGGTATTTTGGATTTACCATGAAAGTGATGTGACCTGCTCCGGCAGATTGCATGGACGCAACGCCGGTGATGACGATATCGCCATCACCGTGTAATTCTGCATCCAACTGCTGAGCTAAATCAGCCAGTCGAATTGAAGGCATTACTTATTTAACCTGTTTCAGTACATCAGCGGTGATGTCTTTAACATCATTGCTGTTGTAAATAACGGCGTTGGAAGGAACAACCAGATCAATACCCTGGTCAGCAGCGACTTTTTTCACTGCAGTCTGGATGCGAGTAACCAGCTTACCGCGTTCTTCGTTAGAACGACGAGCCTGGTCCTGCTCGAAAGCTTGCGCTTTCTGGGCGAAAGCCTGGCTACCAGTAGTCAGATCTTTTTCCAGCTTGGCGCGATCGCTCGCTTTCATTGTGGAACCATCACGCTGCAGGCGCTGTTTTTTGGCTTGCAGGTCAGATTCCATGCTCTGCAGTTCGCTGGCGCGACCACCGAATTCGTTTTTCATCGTCTGAGAAACGCCGGAAGTCTGTGCAACCTGCTGTAACAGGTTACCCATATCGACAATCGCAATCTTGTCAGCTGCCTGAGCGGACGCTGCCATTGCCAAACCGAAACCTGCAGCTAATAACAACTTTTTCACAATTAACTCCTTACCATCCCGTTTGTACCCGCAGGTACAGCTCTTTGCGCGGCCGGGCCTTCTTCAGAAGGCCTCAGCCATCACTACACTGCTGACGCATTCCTTTGCAACGATGCGTTACCAGGTTTTACCAATGTTAAACTGGAACTGCTCCGCTTTGTCTCCATCGTACTTTTTGAACGGCTGGGCGTAGGAGAAGACCAACGGCCCTAATGGGGACATCCATTGTAACGCAATACCTGCCGACATACGGATATTGCTCGGATCGCTGTAATCCGGAATACCCAGCGCTTTCATCTGCTCGGTATTTTGCCAGTTTGTATCCCATACCGTACCCGCATCCCAGAAGAATGACGTACGAACAGAGTTGGCATATTTGTCGCTAATGAACGGTGTCGGTGTAATAAATTCGACGCTTGCTACGCCCATGGCGTTACCGCCCACCGCGTCATCGGATTTACAGACCGAGCCAGCAACCGTGTTATCACAGTTACTCTGGCTGTTACCTCCGTAGTACACCGCTTTCGGACCAATGTTATTGGACTGGAAGCCACGTACGGTACTTGAACCACCGGCGTAGAAGTTCTCATAGAATGGCATCTCTTTGCCACCTAAACCATCGCCATAGCCCCAGCGAGTACGACCCAGAATGACCCATTTGTGATCGTCATCAATCGGGAAGTAGGACGCGGTATCCACGGTAACTTTATAGAACTCGTTATCCGATCCCGGAATGGTGACTTTACCGTTCAGGTTGACACGGGTCCCTTTCGTCGGGAAATAACCACGGTCAAGGTTGTTATAAGTCCAACCGTAGTTAAAGGTGAAATCATCCGCCGAGTAGCCATTCTCGTCGTTCTGAGTGCTGGAATGCTGCCCTACAGAGTCGAGATAACGCCACATTGCCACCTGCGGTTCCATCTTAGACAGGCTGTTATGAACATAGCCTAAGCCGGTGCGCAGAGTGTTGTACTCGTTAATCGGGAAACCAAGCGTGCCGTCAACACCGTAACTTTTGTTGGTGTACGAGGACAGGTCCGCATCATCGGCTTTAAAGTCGTTATAGAAAATACGACCGCCAAGGCTGACGCCATCCACCGTAAAGTACGGGTTGGTGACCGAGAACTCAGAGTAAGTCTGGTAATCGTTTTTGGTACCGCTGATCCCGACAGAGTAACCGGTACCTAACCAGTTATCCTGCTGCACGCCAACCTGGAAGCTGACGCCACTCTCTGTACCGTAACCGACGCCGAAGTTAAAGCTACCGGTGTTACGCTCTTTCACTTTATAAACCACGTCAACCTGATCCGGACTGCCCGGTACACGCTGCGTTTCGGTATCGACGGTTTCAAAGTAGCCCAGACGGTTGAGACGCTCTTTACCCTGGTCAACTAAATCGCTGCCCAGCCAGGCCCCTTCCATCTGACGCATTTCGCGGCGCAGTACGGCATCTTTAGAGGTGTCGTTGCCTTCGAAGCGAATTTTACGCACGTAGAAGCGGTTGCCAGCATCCACATTGATGTGGAGCTTAACCGTTTTGTCGGTGTCGTTGATTTCCGGCTGCGACTGCACGCGCGGGTAGGCATAACCATAGCGACCCAGAAGCTTTTTGATATCGTCTTCCATTTTGGTCACTTTGGCGCCGTTATACAGCTCGCCCGGTTCGATTTTGGTCAGGCTCTCAATCTCAGCAGAGTGCCCGGCCAGATTACCTGTTACCTGAACACCGGAAAGCTTGTACAGATCGCCTTCAGTGACGTTAACGGTAATGTAGATGCCTTTCTTATCCGGCGTCAGGCTGACCTGAGTCGAATCGATATTGAAACGGGCATAGCCACGATCCAGATAGTAGCTACGTAGCGTTTCCAGGTCGCCTGCCAGTTTCTGTTTCTGGTATTTGCGATCGCCAACGACGTTCCACCATGGCACTTCATCACGCAACTGGAAGTTGGAAATCAACTGTTCCGTGCTAAAGGCGTGGTTGCCGACAATGTTAATCTGCTGGATCTGAGCGGATACCCCTTCCTGGAAGACCAGTTTCAGGTCAACGCGGTTACGCGGCAGCGGCGTTACAACCGCTTTAACGCTGGCGCTGTATTTACCCACGCTGTAATAGAAATCTTCCAGCCCTTTTTCGATATCGGATAAGGTTGTGCGATCGAGTGATTCACCAACACGCACGCCAGAAGCCTCAAGGTTCTGTTTCAGCATGTCATCTTTCACCGACTTGTTGCCGGAGAAGGTGATGCTGGCGATTGTTGGACGTTCTTTCACCTGGACAAGAAGCGTATCACCATCACGCAGGACGCGGACATCCTCAAAGTTGCCAGTGGCAAACAGTGCGCGAATGGTGCTACTGATATCTTCATCATTCACCGTATCACCAGGGCGTACTGGCATACTGAGGAGGGCCGCACCAACGGCGACACGCTGCAGGCCTTCGAAATGAATGTCCTTCACTACGAACCCGTCAGCACCGTATACGGTGGCGCTGCTAAACAGCAGCGACGCTATGAGCAACTTTTTCATCGCCATCGTTATTATGCGTTCTTCCTAACAAACTCTCTTACAAGCGAGAGAAATCATTGAAAAGTGCAAGCCCCATTAACAGCACCAGCAAAATAGAGCCAATGCGATAACTAAAGTCTTGAACTCGCTCGGATACCGGTCCGCCCTTCAGCTTCTCAATCGCCAAAAACAGCAGATGCCCGCCGTCAAGAACGGGTAATGGGAACAGGTTAATGATACCCAGGTTCACGCTGATTAAAGCGAGAAACATCAGGTAGTAAATCAACCCGAACTCCGCTGACATCCCAGCCCCCTGAGCTATCGAAATCGGCCCACTGAGGTTGTTCAGTTTTACATCACCGGTGATCAATTTCCCCAACATACTGACCGTCAACTTCATCAACTGCCACGTTTTGTCCGTGGCTTCGGCGATGGCGCTAAATGGCCCGTACTGGCGTACTGTCTTGTATTCATCTGGCAGCGGGATCACTTTGGGCACGACGCCCGCAAAGCCCTCTGCCTTGTTACCCGGCTTTGTATCCGGTATTAACGTCAAAGACAAGAGCGTCCCTTGTCTTTCTACTTCTAAAGCTAACGCCGTGCCAGGATTATCCCGGACCAGGCCAACAAATGTCATCCACTGTGTTAACTGCTGACCATCGACTTTAACGATCCTGTCGCCAGCTTGCAAACCTGCCTTGCTGGCAGCAGAGTCCGATTGAACCTCTGCCAGTACGGGTTCAAGCTGCGCAGCGCGAGGCCGGATCCCCAGTGACGAAACCGGATCGTCTTTATCAGGTGCGAAGGACCAGTGGCGTAAATCCAGCACTTTATCCTGACGATTGTTACTGCCGAAAGGCGCTACGCTGATGGTGGTCTGGCTATCGCCGATTTTAGACACCAGCTGTAAGCGTACTGCATCCCAATCAGGCGTTTCGATACCATCAATCGCTTTAAGTTCCGTACCGGGTGCAATTTGCGCCGTTGCTGCGATCGAGTTGGGTGTTATTTCACCAACAACCGGGCGAACGCCAGGGACACCAATGATAAACACCAGCCAGTAGGCAAAAATAGCAAAGAGGAAGTTGGCGATGGGACCCGCAGCGATAACTGCGGCACGTTGGCCGACAGTTTTATTGTTAAACGCATAATGGCGCATTTCCGGTGCCACCGGTTCAACGCGCTCATCCAGCATTTTTACGTATCCGCCCAGCGGGATAAGGGCGATAACAAATTCGGTACCGTGTTTATCCGTACGGCGCCAGAGCGCTTTACCAAAACCAATGGAGAAACGCTCGACGCGGACACCGCAACGGCGAGCAACCCAGAAATGGCCAAATTCATGCACGGTGATCAACACACCAAGCGCAACGATGAACGCCGCCAGATTCCAGAGAATGCTCAACATAAAACCTTCCGTTAAATCGTCCTGAAAACCAGCAATAACAGGCAGGCAAAAACAGGAACTGCCGCTGTCAGGCTGTCAATGCGATCCAGTATACCGCCATGACCCGGAATAAGATGACCACTATCTTTTATTCCGGCTTCACGTTTGAACATACTTTCCGTCAAATCGCCCAGCACTGACGCCAGTGCCGCAACAACTGAGCAAATCAAAAGCGTTGATGGCGCGACATTGAGATCGGCCCAGGCGCTGTAGCCCCAGGAAATCACACCAGCAGTCAGCAAACCGCCCAAAAAACCTTGCCAGGTTTTTCCCGGTGAGACTTTCGGTGCCAGCTTGTGTTTACCAAACAGTTTGCCAAACATATACGCGCCAGAATCCGCCCCCCAGACCAGGATCATGACATACAGCAACCATAACGCACCACTGTAGTGGTTCTGTTCATAGTGCCAGACGCGCAGCGCGAGCATGCCCCAGAAAAAAGGAATAATCGTCAGTATGCCAAAGATGAGGCGTAAAACTTTTGAGCTACGCCACAGTGCGGCCGATGCCGGGTAACCTAACACCAGCACCAGCGCGACCAGCCACCAGACCAGCGAGGCCCAAAGGGAGATCGCCACCACCGGCTGGTGAACGTTGTGATGATATTCCGGCATCATAAACAGCATGAACGCCAACAGAAGCCCGCAGAGTACCGCCAGCCAGACCCGCTGAGACCGGGACGTAAAACCGCTCAGTTGCCCCCACTCCCATGCGGCGAGCATACAAACGGCAAGCGTAACGATCGCAAAACCCACCGGCGGCAGCAAAAAAAGCGCTGCAATAACAATGGGTATTAATACAAAAGCAGAAATCAGGCGATACTTCAGCAAAAGCAACCCCCATCAGGCTTTGTCGCCACCAGGCTCGGTGCCGCCGAAACGACGCTCTCGATTGGCAAAGGCATGCAGCGCACCTTCAAAGTCTTGTTCATCAAAATCGGGCCAAAGAACATCAGTAAAGTAAAGTTCGGCATAGGCAATTTGCCAAAGTAAAAAATTACTAATGCGATGTTCCCCGCCAGTCCTAATCACTAAATCAACGGGAGCCAGTTCGTGCATGCAGATTTGCTTATTCAGCGTTTCTTCATCAATTTGATCCGGGCGCAACAGCCCTTCCTGCACTTGCACAGCTAACTGGCGAACCCCCTGAACAATATCCCAACGCCCACCATAGTTCGCTGCGACATTCAGCGTTAACCCGGTATTCTGGGCTGTTAACGCTTCCGCCTTGCGGATTCTCTCCTGCAAACGCGTATTAAAACGACTGGTATCACCAATGATACGTAAACGCACATTATGACGATGCAGGCTTTTTACTTCGCTATCCAACGCCCACACAAATAGCTCCATCAGCGCGCTCACTTCCTGCGCCGGGCGATTCCAGTTCTCGCTACTAAAAGCATAAAGCGTCAGCGCATCAATACCATTATTGGCGGCAAAAGACACCGCACGGCGAACAGACTTCGCTCCGGCTCTGTGGCCAAAGGCACGGAGTTTCCCTTGTCTTTTCGCCCAGCGACCATTGCCATCCATAATTATCGCTACATGGCGGCAGCCATGCGTTGGCAAACTTTCGCTTATCGGTTGGTTAGCAGACAACATAACGCGTTTTAGTCCCTGAAAAGGATTGAGCGGTACTCAGGAATACACAAGCCTTTACGCAAAAAAGCCGTGCAAACCACGGCTAACCCGATGTCACCTATAACAAACTGACCATCGGGTGGCGCAGACTATATCACCGAAGCCCAACGCTAACAAATAGCACCGCAACTCCTGGCGGTAATATCATCAGCTTGCGAAGCGCGTCACTTGTCGTTGCGCCACTTCACGCGCCTGTGCATCAACGGCCAGAACGTCATCGATACTTTGCGGTTCACGTAGATCCATCTGATCCAGTACAGACAGATTGAGGGCTGCGATATCTGTGAAGCGAATAGCAGATGCCAGGAAAGCCGAAACAGTGACCTCGTTTGCTGCATTTAGCGCCGTTGTCGCAGCCTGCCCCTCGCTTGACGCATCAATAGCCAGTTTCAGGCAGGGATAACGATCATAATCAGGCGCAGCAAAACTTAACGAACTCAGTTTGCAGAAATCGAGGGCATTTACACCAGAGGACACACGATCTGGCCAGGCCATGGTGTGTGCGATAGGTGTACGCATATCCGGCTCACCCAGTTGCGCTAAAACACTGCCATCCAGGTATCGCACCATGGAGTGAATCACCGATTGCGGGTGAATTAACACTTCCATTTGGCGGGCAGAGGCATTAAACAACCAGCGCGCTTCAATGTATTCCAGACCTTTGTTCATCATGGTGGCGGAATCAACGGAGATTTTACGTCCCATTGACCAGTTCGGATGGCGACAGGCCTGATCCGGCGTCATTGCCGCCAGATCCGCTAATGGCGTCTCACGAAATGGGCCACCTGACCCGGTAAGCAAAATAGACGAAACGCCATTCTGCTCCAGATCAGCGTACCCCAGGTTCTGCTGAATTGTTTCCGGTAAACTCTGAAAAATAGCGTTATGCTCGCTATCCACCGGCAAAAGCCGCGCTCCGCTCTCTTTTACCGCTTCCATGAATAAGCGGCCGCAGGTCACCAGCGCTTCTTTATTGGCCAGCAATACCGTTTTGCCTGCGCGAATAGCAGCCAGCGTCGGCACAAGCCCGGCCGCCCCCACAATAGCCGCCATCACCAGGTCCACGTCTCCTAACGCCGCCATTTCACAGGCCGCCTGTTGACCACTGAGTACGTCGGTACGGCTTCCGAGTTCCTGCAAAGCATGTTTCAGCTGTTGCGCGCTTTGCGCATCATCCATCACGGCAAAACGCGGGGAGAATTCCAGACACTGTTCAACCATGCGGGCAACATTTTTGCCTGCAACCAGCGCAGTTATGGAAAAACGATCGGGATTGTGGCGAACCACATCAAGCGTGCTGCAACCAATAGAACCCGTTGAGCCCAGAAGAGTTAAATGCTTCATGAAACGCTCACAACGTTGCAAGAATAAAAAAGCAAAACGCCGCCAGCGAAACCACCGGAGCGGCTCTCTGTACGGCGTTTTAGTCGGTTTTTACAGAATCAGAACTGCATCAGTTCCGCTTCTTTATCCGCCAGCGCCGCATCGACTTTTTTGATTGCAGCATCGGTAAGTTTCTGCACTTCATCTTGTGAACGACGGTCATCATCTTCACTGATTTCTTTGTCTTTCAGCAGAGCTTTTACTTTATCGTTCGCGTCACGGCGAACGTTACGTACGGCTACGCGGGCTTGTTCAGCTTCGCCACGCACGACTTTGATCAGATCTTTACGACGTTCTTCTGTCAACGCTGGCAGCGGAACACGGATGTCGCTACCCGCAGAATTGGGGTTCAGTCCCAGGTCAGACGCCATGATGGCTTTCTCAACGGCCGGGCCCATAGAGCGATCAAAGACGTTGATTTTCAACGTACGGGAGTCTTCAACGGTCACGCTTGCCAGTTGACGCAACGGCGTCGGCGTACCGTAATACTCCACAACGATGCCATCCAACAGGCTCGGGGAAGCGCGACCAGTACGCACTTTACTGATTTGAGTTTTGAACGATTCTACGCATTTCTCCATGCGTACTTCAGCATCTTTTCTGATATCGCTAATCACGTTACGGATCCTTGAAATCTTGTCGCAGGCTGGCCATACGCTGGCACGCCTGGTTGCGGGTGTGCTAAGTATAGCCTTGTTCAATCTTCTGGCACCGTGAAGATGCCAGAAAGAACGGCTCAATAATTTAAAGCGGAATCTTACCTTTATTTATTGCTTACGGGAATTATTCCGTAATCAATGTGCCTTCTTTTTCGCCCATTACCACGCGACGCAGTGCGCCTGGTTTGTTCATATTGAACACGCGAATCGGCAGTTTGTGGTCACGGGCCAGCGTAAAGGCCGCCAGGTCCATTACCTTTAATTCTTTATCCAGCACCTCGGTGTAGCTCAGTTGCTCGCACAGGGTTGCCGTTGGATCGGTGACCGGATCGGCAGTAAAGACGCCGTCCACTTTGGTCGCTTTCAATACTACGTCAGCTTCAATTTCGATACCGCGCAGGCAAGCAGCGGAATCTGTAGTGAAGAACGGGTTGCCGGTACCGGCGCTGAAAATGACCACGCGATTATTGCGCAGCAGGCTGATAGCCTCTGCCCAACTGTAATTGTCGCATACGCCATTCAGCGGGAATGCAGACATCAGACGTGCGTTCACATAGGCACGATGCAGCGCATCACGCATTGCCAGGCCGTTCATTACCGTTGCCAGCATACCCATGTGATCGCCCACAACGCGGTTCATACCCGCTTTTGCCAGCCCCGCGCCACGGAACAAGTTACCGCCGCCAATCACCACGCCAACCTGAACTCCCAGTTCAACCAGCTCTTTAATTTCCTGCGCCATGCGGTCGAGAATGCTTGCGTCAATACCGAAGCCTTCGGATCCCTGGAGCGCTTCACCACTCAGCTTAAGCAGAATGCGTTTGTAGACGGGTTTTGCATTGGTAGCCATGTTTCTTTCCTGAGACTGTCAACAATTGGACGGGTTTAATACTGGCGCTTATGATACGTCGCCTGTCAGCGCAAACACTAGCGTGTTAGCTGATTTTCAGATGAAGGGCATAAAAAGAAGCCGCCCTCAGGCGGCTCCTTTTTATTGATTAAGACTGCTTGGACATTGCAGCAACTTCAGCTGCGAAGTCAGTCTCAACTTTCTCAATGCCTTCGCCCACTTCGAAGCGGATGAAGCCGGTTACGTCAGCATTGTGCTCTTTCAGCAGCTGAGCAACAGACTTGCTCGGATCCATAACGAAAGGCTGGCCAGTCAGAGAAACTTCGCCGGTGAATTTCTTCATGCGGCCTTCAACCATTTTCTCTGCGATTTCTTTCGGTTTGCCAGACTGCATGGCGATGTCCAACTGAACCTGGTACTCTTTTTCTACCACTTCAGCAGACACATCTTCCGGCTTAACGAATTCCGGTTTGCTTGCAGCGATGTGCATTGCCAGCTGTTTAACCAGTTCTTCATCGGCGTTTTTAGCCGCAACCACAACACCAATGCGCGCGCCGTGCTGGTAAGAGCCCAGAACGTCGCCTTCCAGAGAAGATACGCGACGGATGTTGATGTTCTCACCGATTTTAGCAACCAGCGCAACACGTTCTTCTTCGAACTGTGCTTTCAGAACTTCAACGTCAGTGATTTTGCCAGCCAGGGCTGCGTCCAGGACTTTGTTTGCAAATGCCTGGAAACCACCATCTTTCGCTACGAAGTCAGTCTGGCAGTTAACTTCCAGAATGATGCCGTAGGTGCCAGCGATTTTGGTGAGGATCACGCCGTCAGCAGCAACGTTGCCTGCTTTTTTCGCCGCTTTGATAGCGCCGGACTTACGCATGTTCTCAATCGCCAGCTCGATGTCGCCGTTCGCTTCAGTCAGCGCTTTTTTGCAATCCATCATGCCTGCGCCAGTACGTTCACGCAGCTCTTTTACCAGGGATGCGGTAATTTCAGCCATTCTTTAATCCTCGGGAGAGATATGACCTGCACGGTTTGCAACCAAACAGGCTTAAAAGTGAAAAAGGGGGCCATAGACAGGCCCCCTAACCAAACTCGGTACTACCTGCTCAATAAGGGGCTCAAAGAGCGGCCTTATTACTCAGCTTCTACGAAGCTTTCTTCCGCCTGAGTAGCCAGATCCGAAGAACGGCCTTCACGAACGGTAGCAGCAACGGCATTCAGGTACAGGCTAACAGCACGGATTGCGTCATCGTTACCCGGGATAACGAAGTCAACGCCGTCCGGATCGGAGTTGGTATCAACGATAGCAAATACCGGAATACCCAGGTTGTTTGCTTCTTTGATTGCGATGTGCTCGTGGTCAGCATCGATAACGAACAGAGCGTCTGGCAGACCACCCATGTCTTTGATACCGCCCAGGCTGTTTTCCAGCTTGTCCAGCTCACGAGTGCGCATCAGCGCTTCTTTCTTGGTCAGCTTGTCGAAGGTACCGTCCTGAGACTGAGTTTCCAGGTCTTTCAGACGTTTGATGGACTGACGAACGGTTTTCCAGTTAGTCAGCATACCGCCCAACCAGCGATGGTTCACGAAGAACTGGTCGCAGTTCAGAGCAGCTTCTTTCACCGCTTCGCTTGCAGCGCGTTTAGTACCAACGATCAGGATTTTGCCTTTGCGAGAAGCAATTTTGTTCAGCTCAGCCAGGGCTTCGTTGAACATCGGTACCGTTTTCTCAAGGTTGATGATGTGAACTTTGTTACGCGCACCGAAGATGAACGGCTTCATTTTCGGGTTCCAGTAACGGGTCTGGTGACCAAAGTGAACACCAGCCTTGAGCATGTCGCGCATGGAAACAGTTGCCATGTTTTAAAACCTCTATATAAAAGTTGGGGTTATGCCTCCACGTATCCCATATTACCGACCCCGAAGGGCACCCCGGAATATGTGCCGATACGTGTGTGTTGTTACACAAAGTGAGATTTGTGGCCCCCATTCCAAAACAGGAACGGAAGTCCGGCGCGCTTTATACCACAAAACCGCACCAGAAACCAATAGTTGTTGACGCGGTGTGCTGTTAATGATTCTCAATTTGGCACAAAGCTTGCGCGGCTGTTACCATTGACAGCACTTATCCTGGTATAGTCGAAAAATTCGACACTGATGGACACAATCCATGGCTATCTCTATTAAAACTCCTGAAGAAATCGAAAAAATGCGCATCGCCGGCCGTCTCGCTGCCGAAGTGCTGGAAATGATCGAACCGTACATTAAACCGGGCGTCAGCACTGGCGAACTGGACCGTATTTGCAACGATTACATCGTTAACGAGCAACATGCTATCTCCGCGTGCCTCGGTTACCACGGCTTCCCGAAATCCGTTTGCATCTCTATTAATGAGGTGGTTTGCCACGGGATTCCGGATGATGAAAAACACCTGAAAGACGGCGATGTGGTTAACATCGATGTCACCGTTATCAAAGACGAGTATCACGGCGACACCTCCAAAATGTTTATTGTGGGCAAACCAACGATTCTTGGCGAGCGCCTGTGCCATGTTACGCAGGAAAGCCTCTATCTGGCCCTGCGGATGGTGAAACCGGGTATCCGTCTGCGCACGCTTGGCGCAGCAATCCAGAAGTATGTTGAAGCACAAGGTTTCTCTGTAGTGCGTGAATACTGTGGCCACGGCATTGGCCGCGGCTTCCATGAAGAGCCGCAGGTTTTGCACTACGATGCAGATGATGGCGGCGTGGTACTGCAAGCCGGTATGACATTTACTATCGAGCCAATGGTGAACGCTGGTGATTATCGCATTCGCACCATGAAAGACGGCTGGACGGTCAAAACCAAAGATCGCAGCCTGTCAGCCCAGTACGAGCACACGATCGTTGTCACCGAAACAGGCTGTGAGATCCTCACCCTGCGTAAAGACGACACCATTGAAGCCGTACTGACCGTCGCCTGATCTCGCTCCCGGCTCACTATCACAACGGTCCACTTTGCGGGCCGTTTTTTTTCTTTCTTTTCCCCTGCGGTCATACATATAAACGACTTTTCATTTCTGATTATCTCTTTTAAGTTGTCCTGATATGAGTCTGCACTCCAGATGGGTGGTCAATAATGAGTAATCTCTCTTCAGAACAGTTCGTCAGTACCGTAACCCCCACCCTTCCCGGGCAACCGGAATACCCCGGCGTCTGGCCGCGAGACGACTTACGGTGTGCCGATATCAAAACGCATATTGATGCTTTTCAACAGTGGCTCGGTCATGTCTTTGACGCGGGAATTTCGGCCGAGCAGCTGATTGAAGCCCGAACGGAATTCATTGACCAGTTGCTTCAACGGCTGTGGCTGGAGTATGGGTTTGGCGAAGTCAGCGATGTCGCGCTGGTTGCTGTTGGCGGTTACGGCCGCGGGGAGCTGCACCCGTTGTCGGATATCGATCTGCTTATCCTCAGCCGCTATAAATTGCCCGACGAGCAAGCACAAAAAATTGGCGAACTGCTGACACTGCTCTGGGACGTGAAACTGGAAGTGGGGCACAGCGTGCGGACGCTGGATGAGTGCCTGCAGGAAGGGCTGTCGGATTTAACCGTTGCGACTAACCTGATTGAATCGCGCCTGCTGGTGGGTGATGTTGCGCTATTCCTGGAATTACAAAAGCATATTTTCAGCGACGATTTCTGGCCTTCAGAAACCTTTTTCCCCGCCAAAGTCACAGAACAGGCAGAACGTCATCAGCGCTACCACGGCACCAGCTATAACCTGGAGCCCGACATTAAAAGCAGTCCCGGCGGCCTGCGCGATATTCATACACTGCAATGGGTAGCACGTCGCCATTTTGGTGCCACCTCGCTGGATGAAATGGTCGGGTTTGGTTTTTTGACCGAGGCCGAACGCAATGAACTGAACGAGTGTCTGCACCTGTTGTGGCGCATCCGCTTTGCGCTGCATCTGGAACTTAATCGTTATGACAACCGCCTGCTGTTTGACCGACAACTGAGCGTGGCACAGCGCCTGAATTATGTTGGCGAAGGCAACCAGCCGGTTGAACATATGATGAAAGATTTCTTCCGCGTAACGCGCCGCGTTACGGAACTGAATCAGATGCTACTCCAGCTGTTCGACGAAGCGATCCTGGCGCTAACAGCTGATGAAAAACCGCGTCCTATTGATGATGAGTTCCAGCTGCGCGGCACGCTGATCGACCTGCGCGATGAAACGCTGTTTATCCGGGAACCGCAGGCGATCCTGCGGATGTTCTATATTATGGTGCGCAACAGCACCATTACGGGCATTTACTCCACCACGTTACGGCATTTACGCCACGCCCGCCGTCATCTGACACAGCCGTTGTGCTACATCGCCGAAGCACGCTCAATTTTCCTGAGCATGCTGCGCCATCCCGGAGCCGTCAGCCGCGGTCTGCTGCCCATGCACCGTCACAGTGTCCTGTGGGCCTATATGCCGCAGTGGTCGCACATTGTCGGTCAAATGCAGTTTGATCTGTTTCACGCCTACACCGTCGATGAACACACCATCCGCGTGCTGCTGAAGCTGGAAAGTTTCGCTAAAGAAGAGACCCGTAATAAGCATCCCTTATGTGTTGAACTCTGGCCGCGCCTGACGCATCCGGAACTGATTTTGATTGCTGCCCTGTTCCATGATATCGCCAAAGGCCGCGGTGGTGATCATTCGGTGCTGGGCGCGCAGGATGTGCTGAAATTTGCCGAATTGCACGGGCTGAACTCCCGCGAAACGCAACTGGTCGCCTGGCTTGTACGTCACCACTTATTAATGTCGGTAACTGCGCAGCGCCGCGACATTCAGGATCCGGAAGTTATCAAACAGTTCGCCGAAGAAGTTCAAACGGAAAATCGCTTGCGCTTCCTGGTCTGCCTGACCGTGGCGGATATCTGCGCCACCAACGAAACACTGTGGAATAGCTGGAAGCAGAGCCTGCTTCGCGAACTCTATTTCGCCACTGAAAAACAGTTACGCCGCGGGATGCAGAACACACCGGATATGCGCGAACGTGTGCGCCATCATCAGTTACAGGCGCTGGCATTGCTGCGCATGGACAATATCGATGAAGAGCAGTTGCATCAGATTTGGGCGCGCTGCCGGGCTAACTACTTTGTTCGTCACAGTCCAAACCAACTGGCCTGGCACGCCCGTCACTTGCTTGAGCACGACTTAACAAAGCCGATGATCCTGCTGAGTCCGCAGGCCACGCGCGGCGGGACCGAGATCTTTATCTGGAGTCCGGACAGGCCGTACCTGTTCGCTGCTGTTTGTGCAGAACTGGACAGGCGCAATCTCAGCGTTCATGACGCGCAAATCTTTACCACCCGCGATGGCATGGCGATGGACACTTTTATTGTGCTGGAGCCAGATGGCAGCCCACTCTCCGCCGATCGTCACGATGCCATTTGCTTTGGGTTGGAGCAAGCCATCACGCAGCATACCTGGCAGCCGCCGCAACCACGTCGTCAACCGGCGAAATTGCGACACTTTACGGTCGATACAGAAGTTAACTTCCTGCCGACCCACACCGACAGAAAATCCTTCCTCGAGTTAATTGCCCTGGATCAACCCGGTTTGCTGGCACGCGTAGGCCAGGTGTTTGCCGACCTTGGAATCTCGCTGCACGGGGCGAGAATTACAACAATTGGTGAACGAGTAGAAGATTTATTTATAATCGCCACCGCCGACCGGCGCGGCCTTAATAATGCGCTGCAAATGGAGGTGCAACAACGGTTGACAGAGGCCCTCAATCCAAACGATAAAGGGTGATGTTTTTTTTACACAGATGGAAAGAGCTTAACAATGCAGCAGTTACAGAACGTTATTGAAACCGCTTTCGAGCGTCGCGCAGAGATCACCCCGGCAAATGTGGATACCGTAACCCGCGAAGCGGTTAATCAGGTTATCTCCCTGCTCGATTCCGGCGCGCTGCGCGTCGCAGAAAAAATCGATGGTCAGTGGGTCACCCACCAGTGGCTGAAGAAAGCGGTTCTGCTCTCTTTCCGCATTAACGATAACCAGGTTATCGACGGTGCAGAAAGCCGCTACTTCGACAAAGTTCCGATGAAATTCGCTGACTACGACGAAGCACGTTTCCAGAAAGAAGGTTTCCGTGTTGTGCCGCCGGCAGCCGTTCGCCAGGGCGCGTTTATCGCCCGCAATACCGTGCTGATGCCGTCTTACGTTAACATCGGTGCCTATGTTGATGAAGGTACCATGGTCGATACCTGGGCAACCGTAGGTTCCTGCGCGCAGATTGGTAAAAATGTTCACCTCTCTGGCGGCGTCGGTATTGGCGGTGTGCTGGAGCCGTTACAGGCAAATCCGACTATCATTGAAGATAACTGCTTTATCGGTGCGCGCTCCGAAGTCGTGGAAGGCGTTATCGTCGAAGAAGGATCTGTTATTTCAATGGGCGTATACATCGGTCAGAGCACCCGCATTTATGATCGCGAAACGGGTGAAGTGCATTACGGTCGTGTACCGGCGGGTTCCGTCGTGGTGTCAGGCAACCTGCCATCAAAAGATGGTAAATACAGCCTTTACTGCGCCGTTATCGTGAAAAAAGTGGATGCGAAAACGCGTGGCAAAGTGGGTATCAACGAACTGCTGCGTACCATCGACTAAGTCTTTCCCTCTCCCTGTTCGGGAGAGGGTGACGTATCCCGCCTTTTTTGTATGCGCTGGTGGAAAAAATAGATTTTTTCGTTAATTATTCATAGGTTATGTTGAGCTTAAGGGTACCGCTATGTACGATAATCTGAAAAGTTTAGGCATTACCAATCCTGATGAAATCGATCGTTATAGCCTCCGTCAGGAAGCCAATAACGATATCCTGAAAATCTATTTTCATAAGGACAAAGGCGAGTTTTTTGCCAAGAGCGTGAAGTTTAAATACCCACGCCAGCGTAAAACCGTGGTCGCAGACGGCGTTGGTCAGGGCTATAAAGAAGTGCAGGAAATCAGTCCTAACCTGCGCTACGTGATCGATGAATTAGATCAAATCTGCCAGCGCGATCGCACTGAAGTGGATCTGAAGCGTAAGATCCTCGACGATCTGCGTCATCTTGAAAGTGTCGTGACTAACAAGATCAATGAAATCGAATCGGATCTTGAAAAGTTAACGCGCGGGAAATAATTGCAGTACGCCTGAAGGCGCCTCGCTTACCTGGCCCGCAGTGTTATATGCAGGCCGGGTAACGGGACGCTGAAGCATCACATTAACGCTGTTCATCCAGTTGCAGCGCCACGTACAGCAGCAACCTGTCGTCAAAGTTGCCCAAATCCAGCCCTGTCAGTTCCGAGATCCGATTCAGACGGTATTCCAGCGTATTGCGGTGAATAAACAGCGCTTTCGACGTCGCCAGAGGCTGCACGTTATGGCGGAACCATGCGGTCAACGTTCGTCTGAGCAATCCGTTGTTATCCATCGCTTTTAAGCGCGACAACGGGCGCGCCAGCTCATTCGCCTGCCAGCCGCCGCGTAAGCTGTCGAGCAGAACGGGTAACATCAAATCCTGATAAAAATAGCTGCGGTTTTCGGGCATACGCTGCTTACCCACCATCATGGTGGTGCGGGCTGTGCGGTACGAACGGGCAATACTCCCAGGCCCGGTAAAATAGTTGCCCAGTGCGACACGGAAACGCAACTGCCCGTTCTCTTTCATCCGGGTTATCAGTTGCTCCACGCGTTTGCGGTGATCTTCCGCATTCCAGCGGCCAAACGGGTTAAGGGCGGGTTTCAGCACCACCATTTCTGTTAATGAAACAATGGCGATAAGGTTGTTACGCTCTGGCGTGGTCAGCGCGTTTTGCAGTTGCTGTAGTTCAGCCATTGCGCTGTCCACACCCAGCTGGCCGCTGTCGACTTCCACAACGGCGACCACACGCGGCTGATTTAGATCGATCCCCAGACGCTGAGCCCACTCTGTCAGCGCGGGCGTATGTTCTTCGGCCTGGATAAGGTTCATTACCAGTTCTTCCCGCAGGCGGCTGTCCTGTGCCAGCAGATGCATCAGACGAGACTGCTCCAGCATCATTTCAGCGGTCATGCAAACCAGCTCGCCGTATTTACGCAACGTTTCCGGTTCGCCGGTAAGTCCGATAACGCCAACAATTTCACCTTCAAGACGCAGCGGCAAGTTGATCCCCTGACGCACGCCGTGCAAGTGGCGGGCTACCGCATCATCAATGTCTACCACTCGCCCCTGGGAGAGGACTAACAGTGCGCCTTCGTGCAATTCTCCAATTCTTTCCCGATCGCCACTGCCGATGATGCGACCTCTTGCATCCATCACGTTAATGTTCGTATCGATAATGCGCATGGTGCGCGCCACGATATCCTGTGCCATTTTGGTATCAAGATGCCAGCCAGCCATGTAACCCTCCCCTGTGCAGAGCCCAAGCATATGGGAAGAAATCAGCGCCCGCACTGTGCAAATGCACAAAGCAGGGGGGAGAAGTATGGAGTTGTGGAAGGCCTCACAAAACAGGAGGAGACCCTCTTCCTCCGGCCGGAAGAAGAGGGTTGCTGCGGGTTATTGCATCAGCAGATAGATGGAACTATCGCCACGCTGAATGTTCAGCGCCAGTACAGAAGGTTTGCTGTCGAGGATTTTGCGTAACTCAGCGATGTTTTTCACAGGCTGCTGGTTGGCACCCACTATCACATCGCCTTTTTTCAGGCCGATTTGCGCAGCCGGCGTGTTGGCTTTTACTGAATTCACCACCACACCTTCTTCTTTGCCTTTATTGCTCATCTCCGCGCCTTCGATGCCGCTAAAGATGGTGCTGGAGTCGACCTGGTTCTGACTGCTTTGCTGCAGTTCCAGCGTAATATTGACTGGCTTACCGTCGCGCAGCAGACCCAGCGCAACTTTGCTGCCAATCGGCATTGACCCCACTTCCGCACGCAGCGCCGCAAAGCTGCTGATGGCCTTACCGTTCAGAGAGGTGATGACATCCCCCGCTTTTACACCGGCTTTCGCAGCAGCAGAATTCGGCATTACCTGGCTTACAAATGCTCCGCGCTGTGCGTCGACTTTCATCGCTTTTGCCAGCTCAGAGTTCAGTTCGGTCCCCATAATGCCCAACTCGCCACGACGCACCTGCCCGAACTGCACCATTTGCGCGGTGAGGTTTTTCACCATGTTGCTCGGAATAGCAAAACCAATACCGATATTACCGCCGTCCGGTGCGAGGATCGCTGTGTTAATCCCGATCAGCTCACCGTTCAGGTTCACCAGCGCGCCGCCCGAATTCCCCCGGTTGATGGCCGCATCGGTCTGGATAAAGTTTTCGTAGTTTTCCGCGTTCAGGCCGCTACGACCTAACGCAGAAACAATCCCGGAGGTCACGGTTTCGCCCAGGCCAAACGGGTTACCGATAGCAACCGTATAGTCGCCAACGCGCAGTGCATCAGAGTCTGCCAGCTTAATCGCCGTCAGGTTTTTCGGGTCCTGAATCTGAATCAACGCAATGTCAGAGCGGGGATCTTTACCTACCACTTTTGCGTCAAATTTACGCCCGTCGCTCAACTGGACTTTAATGGTGTTCGCGTTATCAACTACATGGTTGTTTGTTACCACATAACCTTTCGCGGCATCGATGATTACCCCGGAACCCAGCGCCATAAATTTCTGCTGCTGCGAACCATCAGGAGCGCCCTGTCCGCCCTGCTGGCAGAAAGGCGAGCTCTGGAATGGCGAACCGTCCTGGCAGAACGGTGAATTATCACCAAAGAATTGTTGGAAATTACGCGGCATACGCGGGGTGTTCACCGTCGTGCTGCCTTCTACATTGATACTGACTACCGAAGGCATCACCTTTTCCAGCATAGGCGCGAGGCTCGGCATTTGTTGCGATGGGGTGGCTGAAGATGCTGTTTCCGCCGCCGAAGCCGACAGAGGAGACAACGCTAAACTTAAACTCAGGGCCAGTGCACTCATTGCTAACGTCGTTTTTTTCATGTCTCTCAATCTCATTACCGATTAACGCAAACTGCTGTGTATGTACCACTCAGAGTCGATTTATAGCGTGAAGTTCCGGCATTTCGTTTCCGCAAAAGGTAAAAATTTATTGTCGTTCTTTACAATTCGACGGGGTTTATTCCACCGCCATCAAACGACGATATTCATCCCATGAATAAAGATCTGTCATGCCGCTGATATAATCCTGAATTAATCGACAACGGTGATAATACTCCAGCACCGGATACTCCGCCGACGCCGGGGATAATTTACTGACCGCCTCAACATAGGCTAACCGGTGGCGTGTAGACAGCTTATGAAACAGGCGCGAAGCAATAGGAAAACGCCGCAACCCCTCTTTTTCCACCAGCTCAGTAAAATCCGCCAGAGATAATTGCAACAATGGGCGGTAAATATCCAGCAACCCGCTAATGACGCGATAGCCTTGTAATTCCAGCTGCTCGACATCAGGGTGGCTGAACACCTGCTTTATGGCGACATTTTTATACAATTCAAGTAGCTGGCTAAACCCACTGTCATCTTCAAGTAACGCATGGTTGAATTCACCGCTGAAGATTTGTGGCAAGTTCTCAATAAAACGTTGGGCTGCGTAAGGCACCAGCTTATTAAGGGTATTTACCCGTAAATACATAAAGAATTGATCTTCTGCGCTGCGGCTCATGGAATTAACGCGCGATTTTTCCCAGGCATTCTCAACGACCTGAGCAAATAACGAGCCTTTTTCATGTGTTCCCCACGCCTCATACAGATGCTGATAAAGCTGCTCTGCGGTGAAAATACGCTTCTCTACGGCGTCTTCCAGATCGGCCACGCAATAGGAAATATCATCAGCGGCTTCCATTATCCACGTTAAAGGGAAGCGACTGTAAGTATCGAGGTTTAATTCTTTACGCAGGCGCTCGACATACGCCTCTTCAGAAAAATAGTAGCCTGGCTTTTTCATTAAATAGCTGTGCGAGGCAGGCGGATCGCCCACCCACCAGGCCGGTCGCGTATATTTTAAAATACAGCCTACCTGCGCCCAGGTCAGATTCATTCGCATTAACGTATGCACCAGGCGAATACCTTGTGCATTGCCCTCAAAATGGCTTAGGTCTTGACGCACTTTACTGCGCAGTGCATTAAGCTGCTCTTCACCCTCGCGCAAACGAAGAACGGCCACTTCGCAGCGATCGTCCGGCAAAGGCTGGCTAACCGCATCGTCGGGAGCCAGGCGCTGGCGGAACCAGTCATTGATCGCCGCCTCACCAAAATGCCCAAACGGCGGGTTGCCAATATCGTGCATCAGGCAGGCCATTTCGACGATGCTTTCAAACGGCCCGGTCAGTTCGTCCAGCCCGTACGTTTCCAGCAGCTTTAGCTCTTTTAGTCGGCTGAGGATCTCTTTGGCAATATAGCGCCCCACCTGCTGTACTTCGAGTGAATGCGTTAAACGCGTGCGCACTGCGGCATTGCGCTCCAGTGGAAACACCTGTGTTTTCTGTTGCAAACGTCGGATAGCAGGAGAGTTAACGATACGCCCACGATCGCTTTCAAAAATGCGCAGAATTTCACGTTCACTCTTCATTCCCTGTGGCGAACGGTAACGTCGGTGCCAGTTTATTTTATTGCGAAAGTCGATCTCTGCCATTTTCTCTCCTGTGCAAAGCGTCACGGGATATCATGCAATTGTGTATGCCATGATAGACTATGCCCTGAAAACGTAATTCTGTCTTATCACATTAGCGAGTATCTCCATGAAAATTGGCATTATTGGTGCAATGGAAGAAGAAGTTACGCTGCTGCGTGACAAAATCGAAAACCGCCAGACCCTGAATATTGGCGGAAGCGAAATCTACACCGGTACGCTGAATGGCACTGAAGTCGCACTGCTGAAGTCTGGCATCGGCAAAGTGGCTGCGGCAATGGGCGCGACCTTGCTGCTGGAGCGCTGCAAGCCGGATGTGATTATCAATACCGGTTCCGCTGGCGGTCTGGCATCGACGCTCAAGGTAGGCGATATCGTGGTGTCCGACGAGGCGCGCTACCACGATGCCGACGTCACCGCGTTTGGCTATGAGTATGGCCAGTTACCGGGTTGCCCGGCGGGTTTCAAAGCCGATGACAAACTGGTTGCTGCCGCAGAAGCCTGTATCGGTCAACTGAACCTGCACGCCGTACGCGGCCTGATCGTCAGCGGCGATGCTTTTATCAATGGGTCGGTCGGGCTGGCGAAGATCCGTCACAACTTCCCGCAAGCCGTTGCGGTAGAGATGGAAGCCACTGCCATCGCCCATGTTTGCCATAACTTCGGCGTGCCGTTTGTTGTGGTTCGCGCGATTTCTGACGTGGCGGATCAGCAGTCTCACCTGAGCTTTGATGAGTTCCTGGTGGTTGCCGCCAAACAGTCCAGCCTGATGGTTGAAACGCTGGTGCAGAATCTGGCACGTGGCTAATCGTCTTTATGGGGCGCTTGCCGCCCTGCTTTTGCTGCTCCCGGCGTGGCTCTCTGCCGCGCCACGTGTTATTTCTCTCTCCCCGGCCAATACAGAACTGTTGTTCGCTGCAGGCATTACGCCTGTCGCCGTCAGTAGCCATTCCGATTACCCGCCTGAAGCAGCACATATTGAGCAAGTTGCGAGCTGGCAGGGGATCAATCTCGAACGGATCATCGCCCTGAAACCGGATTTGGTCCTGGCATGGCGTGGGGGCAATACCGAACGTCAGGTTAATCAACTGAAGCAGTTTGGGATCACCGTACTGTGGGTGGATGCCATCACCATTGAACAAGTGGCGGAAACTCTGCGTAACCTTGCCCCTTATAGCGTGCATCCCGATCAGGCGCAACAAGCCGCGAACCAGCTGCTGGCGCAGTACAACGAACTGAAAGCCCGCTACCAAAACCAACCGAAAAAACGCGTGTTTCTGCAATTTGGCGCGCATCCGTTGTTTACCACCGGCCAGGGTTCTATTCAGAACCAGGTGCTGGAACTGTGCGGCGGGGAAAATATCTTTGCTGCAAGCCGCGTTCCCTGGCCGCAGGTCAGTCGTGAACAGGTACTGGCCCGGCAGCCGCAGGCCATTGTCGTGGCTGGCGACGCAGGCGAAATGCCCAAAATCGAACAGTTCTGGCACAGCCAACTTGATGCGCCGATTATTTCTCTTCACAGCGACTGGTTTGAACGAGCAAGCCCGCGTATTATCCTCGCCGCTCAACAACTCTGTACTGCCCTTGCGCAGGTGAAATAACCGGGGAATCAACCATGCTCGTCTACTGGCTGGATATTATCGGTACTGCCGTGTTTGCCATCTCCGGTGTGCTGCTGGCGGGTAAATTACGCATGGATCCCTTTGGCGTGCTGGTTCTGGGCGTGGTCACCGCCGTCGGGGGCGGCACGATCCGCGATATGGCGCTGGCGCATGGGCCGGTGTTCTGGGTCAAAGATCCTACCGATCTGGTGGTAGCAATGGCGACCTGCATGTTAACCATTGTGCTGGTACGCCAGCCGCGCCGCCTGCCAAAATGGGTGCTGCCGGTGCTGGATGCCGTTGGTCTGGCAGTGTTTGTCGGCATTGGCGTGAATAAAGCCTTTATGGCCGGGACCGGGCCGCTGGTCGCGATCTGTATGGGCGTAGTAACCGGGGTTGGCGGCGGCATTATCCGCGATGTGTTGGCGCGGGAAGTGCCGATGATCCTGCGTACCGAAATCTACGCTACCGCCTGTATTGCTGGCGGTATTGTCCATGCGACAGCCTATTACGTCTTTAGCGTACCGCTGGAAAACGCGAGCATGTTGGGCATGGTGGTGACGCTGGTGATCCGCCTGGCGGCGATTCGCTGGCATCTGAAGTTGCCAACCTTTGCGCTGGATGAGCCCGGGCGTTAAGAGAGGGGAGCGATTCGGCTTACAAAAGCAGCCCGGTAAGCAAAGCGCCACCGGGCATCAGATGGGGATCAGATACTGAATGAAGATCCACACCCGCAGGTGCTGGTCGCGTTCGGGTTGGTAACCACGAAGCGGGAACCTTCCAGGCCTTCGGTGTAATCCACCGAACCACCCACCAGATATTGCAGGCTCATCGGGTCAACCACCAGGCCAACGCCCTGCTTTTCAATGGTCATATCGCCATCGTTGATTTGGTCGTCAAAGGTAAAACCATACTGGAAGCCGCTGCAACCACCACCGGTGATGTAGACACGCAATTTCAGATTGGGGTTCTCTTCATCGGCGATCAGGCTTTTTACTTTGTTGGCTGCTGCGTCGGTAAACTGCAGCGGCAGCGCTACGTCATCACTCATGTCTTGCTCCCATTGCTACTGCGATCTGGGCAAATAGTAACCCGATCTTTTCGGCTATTATCCAATACGCTATTAAATCGTTCAAGTATTCTCCCGCCGCGGCTCCGCAATACTGTTCGCTTCCTGCCTGGCAAGTGTACGTGCCAGGATCGCCGAATAGAGCGGTTTGCCGCCGAGAAACTGTGCTAAAAGTGTCGCACCAAGGCAGGTAATGATCATTGGCAGAATAAGCTGATAATTGTCTGTCATTTCCAAAACCAGCACGATCCCTGTTAACGGTGCGCGTAATGAAGCGGCCAGTAACGCGCCCATGCCGGCAATTGCAAACGTTGCAGCATCCATCTGATAATGTGGGAAAATACTCACGCAAATGCTGCCGAAAGCCATTCCCAGCACGGTTCCTAATGCCAGCATAGGTGCAAAGATCCCGCCCGGCGCGCCGGAACTGAAACAGAGCAACGTGGTGCCAACACGCACGAGGAAAATCGCCACCAGCACACCTGCAGTATAGTTCCCCGCCGCCGCTATAGGGATCAGTGCAAAACCGCCACCAGAGAGCGATGGCGCTATCAGGCCGAGTACCCCACAAGCACCACCAATTAACCCACCAATCAGCACCCATTTTCCCGTGTGGCCGCCGTGAAGGCGCTGAAACAGATCCTGCACGCGTAACACCAGTGCATTGAACACCGGCCCGACGCAGCCAAACACCATTCCCAGCACCAGGTAAAGCCAAAGTGTGTAAACAGGCGCATTACTGAGTTTGCCCACATCTATTACCGCCGCTTCGCCATTGAACAGCCGGAACACGATGCTCGACATGATCACCCCGGTAAACACCGCCTTAATGGAGATCAGGCTGTAATGAAACTGCGAACGCATCTCTTCAATAATAAAAAGGATCCCGGCCAGCGGTGCGTTAAAGGCAGCAGACAACCCTGCAGCAGCACCAGTGGCCAGCAGTGTATGCCGCGCCTCTGCACTGCGCATGCGGAACAGATCAGCCACCATGCGGCCAATATTACCGCCAATCTGTACTGTCGGACCTTCGCGACCCAGCACCATCCCTGCACCCAGCGTCCCCATCCCACCTAAAAATTTGACCGGCAAAACACGCCACCAGCGCACCGGACGCAACTCTTCCAGTGCACCTTCAATTTCAGGAATACCTGAACCGCCCGCCTCAGGGGCGAAGCGCCGAACGAGAAAATAGCCGAGCATCGCCAGCAGTGCGGAACCAACAAACGCCAGCAGCCACAACAACCCGCCATGATCCGCCATTTTCCCCAGTGCACCGAGACGCGCATTCACAACGGCATTCACCGCTTTTTCAAACGCCACACCAACCAATCCGGTCAGCGTCCCGGCTATTGCGGCCATCATTAAAATCGCCAGCGGGGTTTTATCGCGTTGCAGCAATTGGCGCAAAATATCTCTGCGCCGACGCCGCTCAACTTGTTGTTGTTCGAAGGAGGAGATTTCTGGAGTCATGAGCCTGAGAATGTCATACAAATATAAACGCCATTGTAGCGGGCCAGAACAGCCGCGTCGCGCCAGAAATGCCTGCAAAATGTGTCGTTTCCGGGGGCAAAACTTTCATAACTTTCCTGTAATCACATAGAATGGCGGGCATTGATTTTTCCACCAACCAGGAATGAAAGCATGAGTAAGTCTGAAAACCTCTATAACGCAGCGCGTGAACTGATCCCCGGCGGCGTAAACTCGCCGGTGCGCGCCTTTACAGGCGTGGGCGGTACACCGCTGTTTATTGAGCGTGCTGACGGTGCTTATTTGTACGATGCCGACGGCAAAGCCTATATCGATTACGTCGGCTCCTGGGGGCCAATGGTGCTGGGACACAACCACCCGGCTATTCGCAACGCGGTCATCGAAGCCGCCAGCCGGGGTCTGAGTTTCGGTGCGCCCACCGAGATGGAAGTCAAAATGGCGGAGCTGGTCACCGAACTGGTACCGACCATGGATATGGTACGCATGGTGAACTCCGGCACCGAAGCCACCATGAGCGCCATCCGCCTGGCGCGTGGTTTTACCGGCCGCGACAAAATCATTAAATTTGAGGGGTGTTACCACGGCCATGCCGACTGCCTGCTGGTGAAAGCGGGTTCCGGCGCGCTGACGCTGGGCCAGCCGAACTCGCCGGGCGTTCCGGCTGACTTCGCGAGACATACCCTGACATGTACTTATAACGATCTCGACTCCGTCCGTGCGGCGTTCGAACAATATCCACGGGATATCGCCTGTATCATCGTTGAGCCGGTGGCGGGCAATATGAACTGTATCCCGCCGCAGCCAGAATTCCTGCCAGGCCTGCGCGCACTGTGCGATGAGTTTGGTGCCCTGCTGATTATCGATGAAGTCATGACCGGTTTCCGCGTTGCGCTGGCCGGGGCGCAGGACTATTACGGCGTGGTGCCGGATCTGACCTGTCTGGGCAAAATTATCGGTGGCGGCATGCCGGTCGGCGCATTTGGCGGCCGCCGGGATGTGATGGAAGCCCTGGCCCCCACCGGGCCGGTTTACCAGGCGGGGACACTTTCCGGAAACCCGATTGCCATGGCGGCAGGCTACGCCTGCTTAACCGAAGTGGCGCAGCCTGGCATTCACGCTACCCTGACCGAACTGACCAGCCAACTGGCAAACGGTCTGCTGGAAGCGGCGCAGCAGGCAGGCATTCCACTGGTGGTGAACCATGTCGGCGGAATGTTTGGTCTGTTCTTTACTGATGCGCAGAGCGTCACCTGCTATCAGGATGTGGTGAAATGCGATGTGGAGCGTTTCAAACGCTTCTTCCACCTGATGCTGGAAGAAGGCGTCTACTTTGCGCCGTCAGCCTTTGAAGCGGGCTTTATGTCCGTGGCGCACAGCGAAGAAGATATTGATAATACGATTGATGCCGCGCGCCGCGTATTTGCGAAGCTGTAAGCAGCCCTTCCCTCTCCCCAATGGGGAGAGGGAAAACTCAGCGGCTTTGCTTTCTTAGCAGATAGATAAAATAGGGCGCGCCAATAAACGTCGACAACAGACCCGCCGGGATCTGATACGGAAACAGCACCATACGCCCGCACCAGTCCGCAAACACCAGCAGCAACCCACCCACCAGTGCAGACATCACCATATGCGGCAACGTCCTACGAAAGCCCATCATGCGCGCAATATGCGGGGCCATCAAACCTACAAAACTGAGCGGGCCAATGGTCATTGTCGCTGTTGCGGTAAGCCCTGCCGCCAGCAGCAGTAGCGCAACACGAGACGGTGTTAACGCCATGCCCACCGATCGCGCGGTATCGCTCCCCAGCGGTAAGATCATCAACCAGCGGCGGCACAATGGCGTGAGTGCCAGCAGGATGACCATCATCAGGCTGGTGCGCCAGACCTGGTCTGCAGAAGCGTTATAGGTCGAACCGGAGATCCATGTCAGCACGCCCGCCATGCGCGGATCGCCGCTTGCCTGTAACATCATCAGCAACATGGTAAACGCGGTGCTTAAGGCCATCCCGGCCAGCAGCATACGGTGCGGAGAAAACCCACCGCGCCCGGCAGCCAGCATAATGATCAGCAGCGTACCTGCCGCGCCGAGGCTTCCGGCGGGCATCAGCCAGCCAAACGCATTCCCCGGCACAAAGAACAACATCAGCACCACGCCAAATGCCGCCCCGGAACTGATCCCCAGCACTTCCGGGCTGGCCATCGGATTGCCGGTCAGCCGCTGAATAATACAGCCCGCCACTGCCAGCATTACCCCGGCGGTTAACGCGGCGATAATGCGCGGCCAGCGCCACTCCAGTAATTGATCGAGCAGCGTACCGCTGGCCCAGTGCCAGCCTTGTACATCCCGCCCGAAAGCCAGCGCTACCCACATCGCCAGCAGCAACACCACGACGCCAGCCAGGGCAAACCCCTGCACATGCTGGCGCTCGGGCGGAATATTATCGCCAGCGTTCATGGCTGGCGCGCTCATGCTACGCAAACGCGGCAGCAGCCATAACAACAGCGGCGCACCGATCAACGCGGTGATCGAGCCTGTGGAGACTTCCCGCCAGACGCGGGTCAACATCCAGATAACCTGATCGGAGAGCCACAGGATCAATGCGCCAATGAGCGGGGCCAGCATCAGGCGCGCCAGCAGTCTGCGTGCGCCGAGCATTTTCGCCAGTAAGGGGGCAAACAGGCCGATAAAACCAATGATCCCGACGGCGTTAACCAGCAACGCACTGAGGGCAATCGCCAGCGTCAGCGCCGCCAGGCGAGCCAGCGATAATGCCAGCCCAAGATTACGGGCCACACCGTCGTCAAGGCCCATTAAGGTGAGCGGGCGCAACAACAGCAGCGTCAGCAACCCACCTCCCAGCAGTTGCGGCCACAGGCGCTGAACAACACTCCAGTCAGTCTGGGTCAGCGTACCGGTGCTCCACAAGAACATGCTTTGCAATTGATCGTGATGGAACAGCGCCAGAAGTTGGTTAATGGCCCCACAGTAAAGGCTGACCACCAGCCCGGCGAGGATCAGCGTGACCGGTGATAAGCGTTTACCCCAGGCGACACCAAACACCAGCGCCCCGACCAGACTCGCTCCCGCCAGCGCGGCGAACTGCGAGGCCAGCACACCCGGGATCGCCCATAACGTTGTGATGGTAATACCAAGCTGCGCACCGGTTGCCACGCCAAGCGTGGTCGGCTCCGCCAGCGGGTTTCGTAACACCTGCTGGAACAGCACGCCAACCAGCCCAAGCCCCGCGCCAACCAGCAACGAAATGACTAACCGGGGCAGCAAACTATAGTGGAACAGCATCTGATTGATCTGATCCTGGTCCGGCGCGCGCAGCGCCTCTCCCCACTGCGCACGGGGCAGTGCAATAGTCAAATTGGACCAGCTAAGCCAGGCGGCGGCAACAAACAACACGGCCAACAGCAGCGCCGGAAAAGGAGAAATACGTCGACTCATGCTTTTGCTCCCAGCGCATTGTCCAGTACGCGCGTGAAATGCATGGCCGACAACGTAGCACCGTAGAACCAGACCGCCGGTACACGCTGGAAGCGCCCGGCGCGGACAAACGGCATCGACTGCCATAGCGGCGTCGTCATCAGTTTTTGCATTGCCAGATCGTTGCCGTGATCAAAGCACAGCACATCGACATCTTTGTACTCTGCCAGTCTGTCGATACCGACCGCCACACTTCCCCAGAAGGTGGTTTCTCCGTGCCATGCATTGCGGATGCCCATACTGTCGAGAACTTCCTGGAAGAGGCAATTTGGCCCGAACGCCAGCACATGGCGCGCATCCAGCAGCGTGATCATTAATAGCGGACGATCGCCACGGCGGGCGAAGCGCGGTTTTGTCCTGGCGATCAGCGCATCAAATTCATCAAGGTGCTTTTTGGCAGCCGCTTCGCGGTTCAGTAACTGTGCCATCTCATTCAGCGAGTGACGCGCCATGGTCAGCGGTTTTTTGCCGTCACTGAAAGTAAAACCGCGCCCCGGCGCAATTCTTGCCAGTTTGCTTTCAGCAGGGCCATAACCCGCCGACCAGACCAGATACGAAGGTTTCATTTGCGTGAGTAATTCGAGATTCGGCTCGGTGCGCAGCCCCACATCGATAACCGACGCAGGGAGAGCGGGCTCGTTTACCCAGACGTTATAGCTCCCGATGTCCGCCACGCCATAAGGCGCAATGCCCAGCGCCAGTAAGAGTTCCACCGGGAGCCACTCGAGCGCAACAATGCGCTGTGGATCGACCGACGCCGCTTTCGCGTTATGCATCTGCCATAACAAGGGGGAAAGCGCCATCGCGGTCAGCAAACGACGGCGGCTAATCTGATGTAATTCAACCATTAGTAGACAAAACTCACGGGTGCCGCGCCGGACGGATGTGGAAGGATCCCCATCGGGATGCCGTAAATGTGTTCGAGGGTATCGGCTCGCATGAGTACATCCGGCGAGCCTTCGGCGATCATCTCCCCACCGCGGAGCGCCACCAGATAGTCGCAGTATCGCGCGGCCATATTAATATCGTGCAGAACGGCAATCACCGTCAGCCCGCGCTGCTGGCTGAGGCGATGCACCAGCGCCAGTACATCCACCTGGTGGGCAATATCAAGCGCAGAGGTCGGTTCATCTAACAACAGGCAACGGCTGTCTTGCGCCACCAGCATGGCAATCCACGCCCGCTGGCGTTCGCCACCTGAAAGGCTGTCCACCAGGCGGTGAGCCAGCGGTTTTAATCCAACCAGTGCAATGGCTTCTTCCACTTTTTCACGGTCAGCGATGCCAAATCGTCCCAACGCGCCGTGCCACGGATAACGCCCTATCGCCACCAGTTCACGTACGGTCATCCCCTCCGCCTGCGGCAATTGCTGCGGCAGATAGGCCACTTTGCGGGCAAAGGCTTTGCTGTTCCAGTTTTCCAGCGGCTGGCCATCCAGCAGGATAGTGCCGTCAGAGGGCGGCTGATGGCGGCCGAGCATTTTCAGCAGGGTAGATTTACCCGATCCGTTGTGACCAATCAGGCCCGTAACGTTGCCGACCGGAAAAGTCAGGGATAACGGATGCAGCAACGTGCGCCCAGGGACGCTAAAGGTGACATCAGTCAGTTGAAAAGTGGTATCGGGAAGCGTTTTGTTATCCTGCATGGTAGCCAACTTGTCAGAGGGCACGGCGAACCGTGCTCGAAGAGAGATTAGAAGCGGAAGGTTGCGGTCGCCACCACCTGACGCTCAGCGCCCCAGTAGCATGCATATTCGCGATAGCAGCTGGAGACGTATTCACGGTCGAACAGGTTATTAACATTCACACCAACCGACGACCCTGGCAAACCGAAACGCGCCAGATCATATTTGATTGCCGCATCCGCGACGGTATAACCCGCCACACTGAAAAGTTCGTTCTCGCGGGTAGTGCGGTTGGAATAAATGCTGGAAGTGGAGCCAACATACCGAGCACCTGCGCCAATAGTCAGACCGCTGAGAGCTGTCTCATGGAAGGTGTAATCGGCCCAGAAAGAGGCAAGGTTACGAGGCACCTCTGCCGGGCGTTTACCCTCGAAGACCGTGTCGTGCGTATATTTACTGTCGGTATAGCTATAAGCGGCAGTCACATCAATATTGGCAGTCAGAGCCGCTTTTGCTTCCAGTTCAATACCACGAGCACGGATCTCCCCCCCCTGTGTACTGAACAGAGTATTATTCGGATCCGCTGTCAGATTTTTATCTTTGGTTAGCTGGAAGGCTGCTGCGGTCACGACCACAGGCATATCTTTCGGCACATATTTCACACCCGCTTCATATTGCTTGCCGCGAGAAGGATCGAATGGCTGACCACTGGCGCTGGAGCCAGAGACAGGTTCGAAAGATTCGCTATAGCTAAAGTAGGGTGCAATTCCATTATCGAACAGATAATTCAGACCACCGCGCCAGGTGAACTGCTGATCGTTAATTTCAGCAAGACTTGAGGTAGAACGGGTAAACGTTGAGGTTTTCGCAAAGTCATAACGACCACCCAGGGTTAATACCCATTTATCCCATTCAGCCTGATCTTGTACGTACAGGCCCGTTTGTTCCTGACGGTTAATTACCGCATACGGGAAAGTAATTTTGACATTTGCATTACCGTATTGCGGATCAAGCGCATTAATCGGATTGGCGCTACCGTAGTCAGCATCAATATCATTACGCATGCGCATATAATCGACACCCGTTAGCAGCGTATGATCAACAGCCCCGGTCGCAAATTTTGATTCCAGTTGATTGTCAACAGTGAACGTATTCAGGTCTTCGTCAGAACGTACAAAAGCGCGGTTAATTTGCCCAGGAACAGTTGAACTGTATCCGTCGCCATAAACAGAGCGATAAAGCGTGTGAATGCGTGCATAGCGCAAGTTTTGACGGACAGTGAAAGTATCGTTAAACGCATGTGAGAAGCTATAGCCGACCATCTGATGACGGCGAGACATTTTATTATCGCGCTCACCCTCATTGAAATCTGTCGGGAGCTTTTGCGCATTCCCATTAGCATCATAGAACGGAACAATCGTGCCTTCACGCGGCAGCCAGCCATAGTAACCGGCATTCGGATCGTTCTGGAAATTGCTCAGGAAGGTAAAATCAGTTTTGTCATCAGGACGCCAGCTAAAGGACGGAGCAACTGCATAACGAGTCGATTTTGCCATTTGTTGCTGGGTATCCTGACTGCGGCCCAGGCCTGTCAAACGGTAAGACCAGACACCATTGTCATCAATGGCATCACTAAAATCAAAACCGGTCTGCCACAGGTTATCAGTCCCCATTTTGAACTGTACTTCACGCAACGGGGTGGTTTGCGGGCGTTTTGTCACCATGCTGACAACCCCGCCTGGGTTACTCTGCCCGTACAGAACTGAAACCGGGCCACGCATCAGTTCGACACGTTCAAGGAAATAGGGATCCATTGAAATTTCAGAGTAGTTATTCCCTTGTAATTTCATCCCATCAAGATACTGGTTGGTATTCACGGTAGTGGACGTCGTGAAACCACGAATCGTGACGACATCATAGGTCGTAGAGCTGCCACGGGTCGCAAAAACGCTGGGCGTATAGCTCAACGCATCTTTAACGGTTCCCGGCTGTTTCATGTCCATTTCATCACGCGTCACTACGGAAACAGACTGCGGTGTTTTCTCCAGCGGCGTATCCGTTTTGGTTGCCGTTGCAGTATGTTTCGCCGCGATGGTGGCCGCCGGGCCCCATGCGCTTTCCTGTGGAGCCGCGCTGGTGACGGTAATGGTTTCTTCTTTTGGGGTTGTTGCTGCCTGTGCATAAACAGACATGCCGCTAACCGCTGTGGCTACTACTACTGCGATTTTACGCAGCGTAGTGTTAACTGGCTGAGCAGTATCAGGACGTGCCATTGGTTTATCTCTGAATCAATGAGTGAATGATAACGTAAACGAGAATTATTATTATGACCGCAGCATAATATGCGAAGCGCCGCCTGCATAGCAAGCAGTTAGCCGCCCGAACAGGCGCAAAGGGCGAAGGAGTAACCAGACAAAAAGCAGGGGGTTAATCGGGTATTACACAGGGATTAATCACGCGTTATGGGGATGTTTACTAACAAGAAAAACCCCGACCAGACGGCCGGGGTTGATAAGGTTAATTGCTGCCGAACATCTCTTTGATCCAGCCCGCCACGCCATCGCTTTTCTGCTCCTGCTGCGGCGGTTGCTGAGGTTGTTGCTGCGGCTGCTGCGGCTGCGTGGACTGATCAAACGGATTCCCGGTCTGCGGCTGCATCTGGTTTTGCTGACAGAGCGTTTCCGGGTTGGTTGTCCATACCGGCAACTGGCGCATACCGCCACCGCCGCAAACAAAGTTACCCATATCGTCGACACCCATCGTGGTAATGTCTTCCGGCGGCGTTAAATCCAGCGGGATGGGTGACTGATTCTCCAGGTAACGCTGGTAAATAGCCATCGCGCCGCTCGCGCCATACAGCTTGGTCGGCTGGTTGTTGTCGCGTCCGACCCAGGTAATGGTCACTTCACGCCCGTCGATACCCGCAAACCAGGTGTCGACGTTATTGTTGGTGGTCCCGGTTTTCCCTGCCAGATGCAGACCCGGATATTTCGCACCAAGCTGGCGACCCGTACCACGCTGAATCACCTGCTGCATGGTCCACAACGTCAGGTAGGCTGCCTGCGCCGGTACTGCGCGCTCCGCCTGCGGGAAACTCTGGTACAGCACCGTGCCGTCTTCCGCGATGACCGAACGCAGCGCAGAGAGCGGCGCACGGTTACCGCCGCTGGCGATCGTCTGGAAAGCCTGTGCCACTTCAATCGGCGTCAGGTTCAGCGCGCCCAACAACATCGACGGCATTCCGGTCAACTGATCCTTCGGTGCCCCCAGTTTTTGCCAGGTATCCGTCACTGCCGGTAAGCCAATCGACATCCCGAGGTTCACAGTCGGTACGTTCATCGAGCGGGTCAGCGCATCCACCAGCATCACCTGGCCACTGAAGCGACGATCGTCGTTCTGTGGCGCCCACACCTGGCCATTCGACAGACGCAGCGAAATCGGCGCATCTGCAATCCAGGTATTCAGACGATAAGTGTTCGGCTGACTCAGCGCCGTCAGGTAGGTTGCGGGTTTTGCCAGCGAGCCGATAGAACGACGCGCCTGCATGGCACGGTTATAACCGGCAAACTGCGGCGTCGCCCCGCCGACCATCGCCCGTACCTCACCGGTAAAGCGATCAACCACCACCATCGCGGTTTCCAGGTCGGTCAGCTTGCGCTGTTTGATCAACGCCGGGATCCCTTCAACCGCCGCTTTTTCGGCAGCATCCTGCGCAACGGAGTCAAAGGTGGTAAAGATCTTCACGCCGGAGAGATCTTTCACTTTATCGCCCAGTTTCGCCTGAAGTTCCTGGCGCACCATCTGCATAAAGGCTGGCTGTGGAGAGATCACCCCACCGCGTGGCTGCACACCCAATGGACGGGCGCTCAGCATGTCATACAGTTCCTGGTCGATAACGTTCTGTTGCTGTAACAGACGCAACACCAGGTTGCGGCGTTCCAGCGCCAGTTTCGGGTTGCGCCACGGGTTGTAAACCGATGCTCCTTTTACCATCCCCACCAGCAGTGCCTGCTGGTCGAGACTGAGTTCTTCTACCGGGCGACCAAAATAGTAGAGGCTCGCCAGCGGGAAACCGCGGATCTCATTATCGCCGCTCTGACCGAGATAGACCTCGTTCATATACAGCTCAAGAATGCGATCCTTGCTGTAACGGGCATCCATAATCAGCGCCATATAGGCTTCGTTGGCCTTACGCCAGTAAGAGCGCTCACTGCTAAGGAACAGGTTTTTCACCAGCTGTTGCGTCAGGGTACTTGCCCCCTGCACTGTACGGCCTGCAGTCAGATTCGCCAGCACAGCACGACCAATGGAGTAAAAACTGATGCCATCGTGCTCGTAGAAATGGCGGTCTTCGGTGGCCAGCAGCGTATCGACCAGCAGATCCGGGAAGCCATTACGCGGTACAAACAGGCGCTGCTCGCCGTTGGGCGAGGAGAGCATGGTGATCAAACGCGGATCGAGGCGGAAGAAACCAAACTGGCGGTTGCTGTCCATGTTCTCGATGGTTTCCAGACGATCGCCATCAAACGTCAGGCGCGCACGCACCTGCCCTTCTTTACTGTCCGGGAAATCAAACGGACGGCGGATCATCTCAATGCTTTTCGCCTGCACCGTAAACTCGCCGGGACGCGTCATCTTCGTCACCTGGCGGTACTGGGTGGCTTCCAGCAGTTTCGCCATCTCGTTTTTACCGATCGCCATATCCGGTTCGAGGTTAACCATCCGGCCATAGACTGCCGCAGGCAACTGCCAGACTTTACCGTCAATACGGGCGCGGATTTTTTGATCCAGATAGACGCCATACATCGCGCATAGCACAGCCAGAACGATGAAAATTTTTACCAACAGCCAGAACCAGCCACGTTTACCGCGGGGCTTTCTGCCTTTGCCTCTCCCTTTTTTCGGCATGGGTTCCTCATTCTCATCATCGTCTTCATAATCGTCATACTCCTCTTCCCGGAGTCGACGACGACTGATTTTCTCTTTCGCCGGGCGCGCAGGTTTCCCCTTGCGTCCAATTGGCTCGCGGTCATTCCCCGCCATGCTTTACTCTCCGCAACTTTCAGGCGCAAGGGCCTGATTCTCAACTCTTCTGCACAATGGCAGAAGAAGAAATCTCTCAATTTTTACCCGCACCGGGTGACACTGGGTTGACCGGTTCAGGAATATTTTTTTGTCCGCCGCGTGGGCGCGGTGTTCGCCGGATCATCCGGCCAGACGTGTTTCGGGTAACGCCCTTTCATCTCTTTTTGCACTTCGCGCCAGGAGCCAGCCCAAAACGCGCCTAAATCACGCGTAATTTGCAGCGGCCTCTGCGCAGGCGACAACAACTCCAGCACCAGCGGCACGCGGCCCTGCGCGATAACAGGCGTAGTGGATTCACCAAACATTTCCTGAATGCGAACCGCCAGCGTCGGCGGGTTATCTTCGTGATAACGAATGGCTATCCGGCTTCCGGTCGGCACAGTGTAATGCGCAGGAAGCTCACTATCCAGCCGTTGACGTAATGACCAGGGCAACGCGTTTTGTAACGCCTGCGTAACATCCAACGCTTTCAGATCGCGCAACGAACGGATGCCGCCCATTTGCGGCAGTAACCACTGTTCGAGATTGTCCAGCAGCGAGGCCTCATCCATCGCAGGCCATGCCGTTTCCGGTAGCCATTTCGCCGCACAGTGTAACCGCAAACGCAGCTGTTCCGCTTCTGGCGTCCAGTTCAGCACAAGTAGCCCTTTGTCACGAATGCCATTGAGCATCGCCTGATGTAACTCGTCTTCTGACGGTTTTGCCAGCGGCTGCACTTTTACCGTTAGCTGGCCAATCTGGCTGCGGCGCCAGGCTTTTAACGTGCCTTGTGCCTCGTCCCACTCAACGGTGTCCGACTGCTGTAACAACTGCGGGCACTCATCGATCAGCGCATCAATCTCCAGCGGCAACGCCAGCAAAATACGTGCGTCCGGCGATTGACTTCCCTGCAATAACAGCGGGGCGATCAGCCACTCGTGGCGGCTTAGCGCATCATCGGCATCCAGCGTAGCCCCCATCCCGTTCGCGAGTTGATAACGCCCTTCCTGGCCCCGCCTGCGGGCAATACGATCGGCAAACGCACGCGCCAGAAGCCTGGCCAGCGCACGGTTGTCCGGCTCGCCGGTGGTGCTTTTCAAACGACGCGCAAGCTGGCGGGCGCGCTGCTGCCAGTTCGCTTGATGGCGGGAAAAAGCGAAACGTAAATCACTGTTTCCGGCGCGCGGCGGCTCTTCAAGAATGGCCACCAGCTTCGCTGCTGTCGCAATCTCATCATCACTCCGGGCGCAAGCCAGCATCGCTGCAAGACGGGGATCGGTGCCCAGCGCCGCCATTTTGCGGCCAAACGCCGTTAAACGTTCTGCCTCCTGCGCCTGTAACTGCCCCAGGAGTTTGCGCGCCGCTGCCATGTTGACTGCCGGGGGCTGATCCAGCCAGCGCAACTGGGCAGGATCCTGGCATCCCCACTGTAATAATTCCATCAACAGCCCGGATAAATCGCTATGCAGGATTTCGGGGCTGCTTTGCGCGGCGGCCCGTTCGGCTTGCTCTTTCCCCAGCAAGTGCAAGCAGATCCCGGGTTCAAGTCGGCCCGCACGACCCGCGCGCTGCGTCATTGACGCGACACTGATTCGCTGGGTAATAAGGCGGGTTAAACCGCTACGCGCATCAAAACGGGCTACCCGCTCAAGGGCGCTATCGACCACCAGACGGATCCCTTCGATAGTAAGGCTGGTTTCGGCAATATTGGTCGCCAGCACCACTTTTCTTTGCCCCGCCGAGGGCGGCAGTATCGCTTTACGCTGCTCATGTAACGGCAGCGCGCCATAGAGCGGGCAGAGCATGACATCGCTTCCCACCCGGGAAACCAGTTGCTCCTGTACCCGCTGGATTTCACCCACGCCGGGCAGAAACAACAGCAACGAACCTGCTTCGTTGCGCAGTAATTCCGCCGCCATTTGTGCCACGGCTTCGTCAAAACGCAACTGTACGGGCAGCGCCTGGTAGCGCTGCTCAACCGGGTACGCTCGCCCCTGCGAAACGATCACTGGCGCGTCCGGCAACAGAGCCTGTAAGCGTTCGTTATCCAGGGTTGCTGACATCACCAGCAGTTTGAGATCGTCCCGCAGCCCTTGCTGCACATCCAGCAACAATGCCAGCGCAAGATCGGCCTGCAAGCTGCGCTCATGAAACTCATCCAGGATCACCAGTCCCACGCCAGCCAGTTCAGGATCCTGCTGGATCAGACGGGTGAGAATGCCTTCGGTCACCACTTCCAGACGGGTCTGTGGCCCAACACAGGTTTCGGCGCGCATACGGTAGCCGACGGTCTCGCCGGGTTTCTCGTTAAGCTGTTCCGCGAGACGCTGCGCCACGTTGCGTGCTGCCAGCCGACGAGGCTCCAGCAGAAGGATACGCCCTTCAATATTCCCCTGTTGCAGCAACTGCAGCGGTAGCCATGTGGATTTTCCGGCTCCGGTAGGCGCGCTCAGCAATACCTGGGGAGCGCTTTGCAGCGCAGAGAGAATGTCGGGCAAAACGGCGGCGACCGGCAATAAGGACACAAAAGCTCCAGAGGGTTAACATACGATGGCGCAGTAGTATACCATCGCCGCAAACCATTACCGAGTGACGCTATGTCTGAAGCCAAACGGCTGTTTTTTGCCATCGAACTGCCTGCCGATATCCAGTCGCAGATTGTAACCTGGCGCGCGCAGCACTTTTTGCCGGAGGCAGGCAGGCCGATCGCGGCCGCCAACCTGCACCTGACGCTGGCTTTTCTTGGCGAGATCAGCCGCGCAAAGCAGCAAGCGCTGGAAACGCTTGCCGCACGCATTCGCCAGCCGGGGTTTACGCTCACGCTGGACGATGCCGGGCAGTGGCTGCGCTCGCGTGTGGTATGGATCGGTACGCGCCAGACGCCGCGAGGTTTGCTGCAGCTGGCGGATATGTTGCGCGCGCAGGCCGCACGCAACGGTTGCTACCAAAGCCCACAGCCGTTTCACCCGCACATTACGCTACTGCGCGATGCCAGCCATGCCGTCTCCCTTCCTCCGCCGGGCTTTCGTTGGTCATTTCCGGTGAATGAATTTGTGCTGTATGAATCGCAATTTATTAACGGACGCACCCGCTACACGCCGCTTAATCGCTGGTCATTAAAAACATAACAATAAGGATTTCCGATGCTGTTTTTTCCACCGCTTAAATCCGCCACGCTGATTCAACGCTATAAACGATTCCTTGCCGATGTCATGACGCCGCAAGGCGAAACGCTGACGCTTCACTGCCCAAATACTGGCGCAATGACCGGTTGCGCGACGCCCGGTGATACGGTGTGGTATTCCACTTCAGAAAATCCTAAACGCAAATATGCGCATACCTGGGAATTGACTCAAACCCAAAAAGGCGCATTTATTTGTGTCAATACGTTGCGAGCAAATACGCTGGCCAAAGAAGCAATACTCGGCGGAATAGTACCGGAACTGGCTGGCTACAGCGTGCTGAAAAGCGAAGTTAAATATGGTGCGGAACGTAGCAGAATTGATTTCCTGTTACAGGCGGATGATCGCCCCAACTGCTATATTGAAGTGAAATCGGTCACGCTCGCCGAGCAGCAAGCAGGTTATTTCCCGGATGCGGTCACGCTCCGTGGTCAGAAGCATCTGCGGGAATTAATGAGCGTGGCGGCAAACGGCGATCGCGCTGTAATCCTGTTTGCCGTCTTGCATTCATCCGTTGAACATTTTTCTCCAGCGCGCCATATTGATGAGGAATACGCACGTTTATTGAATGACGCACAACGTCAGGGGGTCGAAATTCTCGCTTATAAAGCGGAACTTTCTGCCGATAACATCACTCTGAGTTTGCCGGTGCCTTTCACCGTATAGAGGCAAGCGTTTGACTATTAAATGTTCTGGTCGCGTGCGCAAATACGCTTTTCTTCACAGGGTTGTCAAGTGTTAGGTATAGAAATTTGCCATCCTGAAAAGCATCTGCTATTTATAGCGGCCTGATTTTTCCCCCAACACGGGGATCGATAGTGCGTGTTAAGGAGAAGCAACATGCAAGAAGGGCAAAACCGTAAAACATCGTCCCTGAGTATTCTCGCCATCGCTGGGGTGGAGCCGTATCAAGAGAAACCGGGCGAAGAGTATATGAACGAAGCCCAGCTGGCGCACTTCAAGCGTATTCTTGAAGCATGGCGTAATCAACTCAGGGATGAAGTCGATCGCACCGTCACACATATGCAAGACGAAGCTGCAAACTTCCCTGATCCGGTTGATCGTGCCGCTCAGGAAGAAGAGTTCAGCCTCGAACTGCGTAACCGTGATCGCGAGCGCAAGTTGATCAAAAAGATCGAGAAGACGCTGAAAAAAGTGGAAGACGAAGATTTCGGCTTCTGCGAATCCTGCGGCGTGGAAATTGGTATCCGCCGTCTGGAAGCGCGTCCGACTGCCGATCTGTGCATCGACTGCAAAACGCTGGCGGAAATCCGCGAAAAACAGATGGCGGGTTGATAACCCGTTATCACTGATAGCGCGCCGCGCAAGGGCGGCTGCGCCTTATACGGCGGGATTTATTCCCGCCCTATATTTCCTGTCGATATGCCTGAATCACACTATATTGGGCGCTTTGCGCCGTCTCCATCCGGTGAACTGCATTTCGGTTCGCTGATTGCCGCTCTCGGCAGCTATCTGCAAGCGCGCGCCGCACAAGGCGTCTGGCTTGTCCGCATTGAAGATATCGATCCTCCCCGCGAAGTGCCCGGCGCGGCCAACACCATTCTTCGCCAGCTTGAGCACTACGGCCTGCACTGGGACGGTGACGTACTGTGGCAATCGCAACGCCACGATGCCTACCGCGAGGCGCTTGCCGCCTTGCAGCGCAAAGGATTAAGTTATTTCTGCACCTGTACGCGTGCACGGATCCAGAGTGTCGGAGGCATCTACGATGGTTATTGCCGTACCCGACACAACGGGCCAGAAAACGCCGCCGTGCGGCTGGTGCAGCAACATCCCGTGCTGCACTTTGAGGATAAATTGCGCGGGCGCATTACTGCCGATGAAAAACTGGCGCGCGAAGACTTTATTATTCATCGCCGTGACGGGTTGTTTGCTTACAATCTGGCGGTGGTGGTCGATGATCATTTTCAGGGCGTGAGCGAAATCGTCCGCGGCGCCGATCTGATTGAACCGACCGTGCGGCAAATTTCGCTTTATCAGCAGCTTGGCTGGCAGGTGCCGGGGTACATTCATTTACCGCTGGCGCTCAACGAGCAAGGGAATAAACTCTCCAAGCAAAACCATGCCCCAGCCTTGCCTGGGGGCGATCCGCGTCCCATAATAATCAGGGCTTTACAATTCCTGAACCAGGATGTAACAAAAGAATGGCAGGATCTCAGCATTGATGCCTTGCTGAAAAAGGCAGTGGCCAATTGGACGCTTTCCCGCGTTCCGGGAACAGCGGTTGCGAATACGGCATTCTCAAATGCCTCGCGCTGAGCTATGATTAGCCGCTATTTTTTTGTCCTGACGTTTGACACTTACCGAGGTGTACTATTTTTACCCGAGTCGCTAATTTTTGCCGCAAGGTGCTGAGCCGCGAAGAGAGCATGGTCGTTGAGGCTATGGCCCAACCACAGATGACGGTTATTCCGCGTGAGCAGCACGCTATTTCCCGCAAAGATATCAGTGAAAATGCGCTCAAGGTGCTCTATCGTCTGAATAAAGCGGGCTACGACGCTTACCTGGTAGGCGGCGGCGTGCGTGACTTATTGCTGGGCAAAAAACCAAAAGATTTTGACGTCACCACCAACGCCACGCCGGATCAGGTGCGCAAACTGTTCCGCAACTGCCGTCTGGTTGGTCGCCGTTTCCGCCTGGCGCATGTCATGTTCGGGCCGGAAATCATTGAAGTCGCCACCTTCCGTGGGCACCACGACGATCAACAAACCGATCGCACCATCTCCCAACGCGGGCAGAACGGAATGTTGCTGCGCGATAATATCTTCGGCTCCATTGAAGAAGATGCCCAGCGCCGTGACTTCACCATCAACAGCCTTTATTACAGCGTCGCCGACTTTACCGTGCGCGATTACGTGGGCGGCATGCGCGATCTGGAAGAAGGCGTCATTCGCCTGATCGGCAACCCGGAAACCCGCTACCGCGAAGATCCGGTACGCATGCTGCGCGCCGTGCGTTTCGCGGCCAAGCTGGGAATGCGTATCAGCGATGAAACCGCCGAGCCTATCCCGCGTCTTGCAACGTTAATTAACGATGTTCCGCCGGCTCGTCTGTTCGAAGAGTCGCTGAAATTGCTGCAGGCAGGCTACGGTTACGATACCTGCCAGTTACTGCGTGAATATGGTCTGTTCCAGCCCCTGTTCCCGACCATCACCCGTTATTTCACCGAAAACGGTGATAGCCCGATGGAACGCATTATTGAGCAGGTGCTGAAAAACACCGATAACCGCATCCACAATGATATGCGCGTTAACCCGGCGTTCCTGTTTGCCGCGATGTTCTGGTATCCGCTGTTGGAGAATGCGCAGCGTATCGCTCAGGAAGGCGGGCTGGCCTATTACGACGCCTTCGCGCTGGCAATGAATGATGTGCTGGATGAGGCCTGCCGTTCGCTGGCGATCCCTAAACGTATCACCACGTTGATCCGGGATATCTGGCAGCTGCAGTTGCGGATGTCGCGTCGCCAGGGCAAGCGAGCCTGGAAACTGATGGAACATCCGAAATTCCGCGCCGCCTATGATCTAATGGCGCTCCGCGCCGATGCGGAACGCAACGGCGAATTACAGCGACTGGTGAAATGGTGGGGTGAATTCCAGGTTTCTGCGCCTCCCACCCAAAAAGATATGCTGGATAACCTGGGCGATGAACCGGCCGAACGCCGTCGTCACCGTCGTCCACGCAAACGTGCGCCGCGCCGTGAGGGCAGTGCATGACCCTTGCGTATATCGCGCTGGGCAGCAATCTGGCTTCACCGCTTGATCAGGTGAATGCCGCGATCGTCGCGATTGGAGAGATCCCGCAGAGTCATATTGTGGCGGTCTCTTCGTTATACCGTACTCCCCCACTCGGCCCGCCGGATCAACCGGACTACCTCAACGCGGCTGTCGCGCTGGAAACCGAACTCGCGCCAGAAGCGCTCCTCGACCACACACAACGTATTGAGTTACAGCAGGGCCGCGTGCGCAAAGCTGAACGCTGGGGGCCGCGCACGCTCGATCTCGATATTATGCTGCTTGGCGAGTTATCACTCAATACGGCGCGCCTGACAGTGCCACATTACGACATGAAAAACCGGGGCTTTATGCTGTGGCCGTTATTTGAAATCGCCCCAGATCTGCACTTCCCGGACGGCGCCTCCTTGCAGGCGATCCTGACGCAACTCAACGCGCCAAAACCCGACGTCTGGTAATACCCGCCATTCTTTCCACCCGCGTCTCACGGGTTGTCTAAAATCATTGCCCGCCTGAGTGGTGCTGTTAAAATGCGCCAGAATTCGTTCTGGACTATCAGGAAACGCTATGAAACCGACCACCCTCTCCTGGCTACACAAGTGCAAGCAGGAAAAGAAACGCTTCGCCACCATCACCGCTTACGACTACAGCTTCGCGAAACTGTTCGCTGAAGAAGGCATTAATGTACTGCTGGTGGGCGACTCGCTGGGAATGACGGTGCAAGGTCATGATTCCACCCTTCCGGTTACGGTGGCGGATATTGCCTACCATACTCAGGCAGTGCGCCGCGGTGCGCCGGCCTGCCTGTTACTCGCCGACCTGCCGTTTATGGCTTATGCCACGCCAGAGCAGGCGTTCGAAAATTCCGCCGTTGTCATGCGCGCAGGCGCTAATATGGTCAAAATTGAAGGCGGCGCCTGGCTGGTGCCGACGGTAAAAATGCTCACTGAGCGCGCCGTTCCGGTGTGCGGTCATTTAGGCTTAACGCCACAATCGGTGAACATTTTCGGCGGCTATAAAGTACAGGGACGCGGCGATGCGGCTCAGGTCCTGTTTGATGATGCGCTGGCGCTGGAAGCCGCAGGCGCGCAATTGCTGGTACTGGAGTGTGTACCAGTTGAGCTGGCGCAGCGTATTACCGAAGCGCTGAGCATTCCGGTGATCGGCATTGGCGCAGGTAACGTCACCGATGGTCAGATTCTGGTAATGCATGACGCCTTTGGCATTACCGGCGGGCATATTCCCAAATTTGCGAAAAATTTCCTGAATGAAGCAGGCGACATGCGCGCCGCCGTTAGGCAGTATGTTGCTGACGTCGAGTCCGGCGCTTACCCGGGCGAAGAACACAGTTTCCATTAAGGAGTCCTGTTGTGTTGATTATTGAAACCCTCCCGCTGCTCCGTCAGCATATCCGCAGACTGCGCCAGGAAGGTAAACGCATTGCGCTGGTGCCCACCATGGGTAACCTGCACGATGGCCACATGAAACTGGTTGATGAAGCCAAAGCCCGCGCCGACGCGGTAGTGGTCAGTATTTTTGTCAACCCGATGCAGTTTGACCGCCCGGATGATCTGGCACGCTACCCGCGCACCTTGCAGGAAGACTGCGAAAAGCTTAACAAACGCAAAGTGGACTTCGTCTTTGCGCCCGCCCCGGCGGATATCTACCCGCAGGGTACCGATACGCAAACCTATGTGGATGTTCCGGGTATCTCTACCATGCTGGAAGGCGCAAGCCGTCCGGGCCATTTCCGTGGCGTGTCGACCATTGTCAGCAAGCTGTTTAACCTGGTGCAGCCAGACATCGCCTGTTTTGGTGAAAAGGATTACCAGCAGCTGCAACTGATCCGCAAAATGGTTGCTGATATGGGCTACGACATTGAAATTGTCGGCGTTCCTACGGTGCGTGCAAAAGATGGCCTGGCGCTGAGTTCGCGTAACGGCTATCTCACCGCAGAACAGCGCAAAATCGCCCCGGCATTGAGCAAAGTGATGAACGCTATCGCCGGGAAACTGCTGGCAGGCGAGCGCAACGAAGAAGAACTGGTAGCGATTGCGGAACAGGAAATTAACGATGCCGGTTTACGGGCGGATGATATTCAAATCCGCGATGCCGACACGTTACTGGCGCTGTCAGAGAGCAGCCAGCGCGCCGTGATTTTGATGGCGGCATGGCTCGGCCAGGCGCGCCTTATTGACAATAAAGTGGTTGAACTCCCCCGTCTTGCGGGGTAAATAGATGGGCAATATGCCGCGCGATAAGTGTGGCGTTACCGTACGGGGGATTAGCAGGGAGCGGCTCCCCTTTTACAGGTTAATTATCACGGGATTTAACTTATGATTCGCACAATGCTGCAAGGCAAGCTCCACCGCGTCAAAGTGACTCAGGCCGACCTGCATTACGAAGGCTCCTGCGCCATTGACCAGGATTTCCTTGAGGCGGCTGGTATTCTGGAATACGAAGCCATTGATATTTATAACGTGACCAACGGTAAACGTTTCTCCACCTACGCGATTGCCGGTGAGCGCGGTTCAAAAATCATTTCGGTCAACGGTGCAGCAGCGCATTGCGCTGACGTTGGCGATATCCTGATTATCGCCAGCTATGTCACTATGCCGGATGAAGCTGCCCGTAACTGGCAGCCGAAAGTGGCCTATTTTGATGGTGACAATGAAATGAAACGCACGGCCAAAGCCGTGCCGGTTCAGGTTGCCTGATGCCCTACCCCTGCGGCTGGTTACTGATCAGCCGCGACATCACTTCCAGCGAGTCCGTTCTTAACACATAGAGTCGCTTCAGTAAGAAGGGATTATCTCCCGGTTTCACCTTTCCGCGTACCGTGGTCACGGCCAGATGGAACCCCGCGTCATTCGCCGCTTTTACCGCTTTATCGTCATACACGCCGAACGGATATGCCAGATAGAGTACATGCGGATTAAACTGCGCCAGCGCGCGGCGCGAGCGTTTAAAGTCGAACAAAATATTGTGGTAGTTGCGGCTGAGCAGAATCGGATGCATCGTCGTTTCGTCAACACGGTGCAGGAAATGCGTATGCGACTGCACATCGAATACGTCACGGATACTGTTCAGTTCCGAAACGCTCATAAACTGCAGTGATTTGGGATCCCACGGCTGCGGCTTCAGCTTAATACGCGACGAGATGATAAAAGCTGTGGCTTTAAAACCATACTGCCGCAGTATGGGCCAGGCATAGCGGCTGACTGACTTCAGGCCATCATCAAAGGTGATCACCACCGACCGTGCGGGCAGATTCATGCGGTTGCGCACATAGCCTTCCAGCTGATACATCGACAAGGTGGTATAGCCCTGGTCGCGCAGCCAGGCCATCTGGTTAGTAAATGCGCGCACCGAAGTCGTGGTTGAAGTGTGCCGAAAACGGGTGTTTTCTTCATCGCGCAGAATATGGTGATACGTCAGCACCGGGATGCCGTTATCTTCCTGCGCGTCCAGGCTGCTCACCCACGCCAGACGGTTGCCAATGCGGATCTGAAACCAGGTCTGATTGAGACGATCTTTCAATTTATCGATAATCGGATAGCGCAGATTTTCCACCAGCGTACCAAACCGCTCGCTGGTGATATCCGGCGCGTTGTAGAGCGGAGTGGGTTGCCACGTAATGAGATTCTGGTTACTCAACGGCTTGTTCAAATCACCGAGGCTGTCTTCCACACGCTGGTTACCCGAAACGCTTTCCAGATGGCCTTTATCGATAAATCCGCTGCCAAAGCCAAAGCGGAATGCATAGTAATCTTCCGCACCTGGCACCACGGCGATAATTTGCCCGGCACGAATATGCCCGACAGTAATCACTTTATCCCCCACCTGCGCCCAGATATCGGCATCTTCAGTGGTTTGCATATAACGCGCGGGAATGCGTTGCTCACTGATAATGCTGGCAGTAGCGCCGCAGCTTATCAGCAAAAGCAGAATGGCAATAAAACGAGACATGAGACGGACCGGGTTAAGAGACTGCGCTAAGTGTAACAAAATTTGACTGAACGAATGACCGTGAAAAGTACAAAAAATGGTCTAACTCGGCGGATTGGCTCTCCTGCCGTGAGGAGAGCCAGCCCGACACAGCTTAGCTGCGCAATCCGCGACCGCGTTGGATCAGATACCAGCACAGCACATAGAAGGCGATGATAAACACCACCAGCACGCCGACGGTAGTAAACAGCGGAACATCCGTAATGCCAAGGAAGCCAAAGCGGAAACCGCTGATCATATAGACAATCGGGTTCAGGTGCGAAAGCGCCTGCCAGAAGGGCGGTAACAGCGTTAACGAATAGAAGACACCCCCGAGGTAAGTCAGCGGTGTCAGTACAAAAGTGGGGATCAGGCTGATGTCATCAAAGGTTTTGGCAAACACCGCATTCAACAAACCAGCGAGGGAAAACAGCACCGCTGTCAGCAGTAACGTCAGCCCGACAAACAACCATGAATGCACCTGAAACGGCACAAAAAATAGCGAAACCGCCGTAACCAGCACACCGACACAAACGCCGCGCGCCACGCCACCGCCGACATAGCCGGCAATAATTACGTGCGTAGGCACCGGGGCAACCAGCAACTCTTCAATGTTGCGCTGAAATTTGGCGCTAAAGAACGAGGAGGCCACGTTGGCATAAGCGTTAGTAATCACCGCCATCATGATCAGGCCCGGCACAATAAACTGCATATAAGTGAAGCCATGCATTTCGCCAATGCGCGAACCAATCAGGTTGCCGAAAATAATAAAGTACAGCGTCATGGTGATCACTGGCGGCACCAGCGTTTGCACCCAGATACGCATAAAGCGCTGGATCTCTTTATGCCAGATACTTTTCAGCGCCACCCAAAAAAGTTGCATCATGCGCGTTCTCCTTCTTTTTCATGCACCAGCGTGACGAACAGCTCTTCCAGACGGTTGGCTTTATTACGCATGCTCAATACCTGTACACCCTGGGCACTCAGCTGACTGAAAACACTATTAACCCCCTGCTCGCGCAAAACTTCCACTTCAAGGGTTGCGGTGTCTACCAGCCGATATTGATACCCTTCCAGTTTCGGCAGCGGGCTTTTCGGCGCCAAATCAAGAATAAACGTCTCTGATTTCAACTTCGAAAGCAGCGCTTTCATGGAGGTATTTTCAATCAGTTCACCGCGCTGGATGATGCCAATGTTGCGGCACAGCATCTCGGCTTCTTCCAGGTAGTGGGTGGTCAGAATAATGGTGGTGCCTTTATCGTTCAGATCTTTCAAAAAGCCCCACATTGAGCGGCGTAACTCAATGTCTACGCCCGCAGTTGGCTCATCGAGGATCAGCAGCTTCGGCTCATGCATCAGCGCGCGGGCAATCATCAAACGGCGCTTCATGCCACCGGATAACATGCGCGCACGTTCGTTGCGTTTTTCCCACAGATCGAGCTGATTCAGGTATTTTTCACTGCGTACCAGCGCATCTTTACGATCGACGCCGTAGTAACCCGCCTGGTTAACCACAATCTGTTGTACGGTTTCAAACGGGTTAAAATTGAATTCCTGCGGCACCAGCCCCAGTTGGCGCTTGGCGTTTACCACGTCTTTTTCCAGGTCGTAGCCAAAGACGTTAACGCGCCCGGACGATTTATTTACCAGCGAGCTGATAATGCCGATGGTGGTCGATTTTCCTGCGCCATTCGGCCCGAGAAGGGCATAGAAATCCCCCGCTTCTACTTGTAAATCAATACCCCGCAGCGCCTGGACGCCGCCCGGATAGGTTTTTTTAAGCTGCTCAAGCTCCAGTGCAATGGTCATGAATTATCACTTACCTGTTTTCTTACACTCGATGTGTGGTTTAAAAAGAGTTGGAGTTGACCTATATTAGCGCAACGCACTTATTTGGTTACAGGTCGTTAACTTCCATGAAAGACATAGATACACTCATCAGCAACAATGCACTATGGTCAAAAATGCTGGTGGAAGAAGATCCCGGATTTTTCGAAACACTGGCGCAAGCACAGAAGCCGCGCTTTCTCTGGATTGGATGCTCTGACTCCCGCGTTCCTGCTGAACGCCTGACCGGCCTTGAGCCTGGTGAACTGTTTGTTCACCGCAATGTTGCCAACCTGGTTATCCATACCGATCTCAACTGCCTTTCCGTTGTTCAGTACGCTGTCGATGTGCTGGAAGTTGAACACATCATCATTTGCGGCCACTACGGCTGCGGCGGTGTGCAGGCGGCGGTGGAAAACCCGGAACTGGGGCTTATCAACAACTGGCTGCTGCACATTCGCGATATCTGGTTTAAACATAGCTCGCTGCTCGGCGCAATGCCTGAAGAACGCCGTCTCGATACGCTGTGCGAACTGAACGTGATGGAACAGGTGTACAACCTGGGTCACTCCACGATCATGCAATCTGCCTGGAAACGCGGTCAGAAAGTGACCATTCACGGCTGGGCCTACGGTATACACGATGGCCTGCTGCGTGACCTGGATGTGACGGCCACCAACCGCGAAACACTGGAGCAACGTTACCGCAAAGGGATCTGCAACCTCAGCCAAAAGCACATCAACCACAAATAACAATCGGGGCCATCGGCCCCGATTTTTTTATTCGTCCAGCATCACAACCTTGCCGACATAAGGCAAATGGCGATAGCGCTGGGCATAATCAATGCCGTAACCCACCACAAACTCATCCGGAATCGAAAAACCGACAAACTCGACAGGCACGTCCACTTCGCGGCGGGAAGGTTTATCGAGCAAAGTGCAGATCGCCAGTGATTTCGGCGCACGCAGGCTGAGGATTTCGCGCACTTTAGACAGCGTATTACCGGAATCGATAATGTCTTCAACAATCAGCACGTCTTTGCCACGAATGTCTTCATCCAGATCTTTGAGGATTTTCACGTCACGGGTGGTAGACATACCGCTGCCGTAGCTGGAAGCGGTCATAAAATCGACTTCGTGCGACACCTGCACTTCACGGCACAGGTCGGCCATAAACATAAACGATCCGCGCAGCAGACCCACCAGCACCATTTCGCTACCGCTATTTTTGTAACGCTCAGTGATTTGACGACCCAGCTCAGCAATACGCGCTTTGATCTCCGCTTCCGGGATCATCACTTCAACAGTGTGTTTCATTTTTAACTAACCATATGATTTAAATGATAAATCATTCAATACCGACAACCATTGCCGATCATTGAAACGCAAGGTGCGCAGTATACCAGCAAAACAATCTCTGCGGGTTATTCCCCCACAAAGCTCATTTTGTGATGACGGTCACACTTGTTAACTCCTATAATTACTTGCTATCAAAATATTAACAAACCGATGGATGTCTTTTTATGGCGGAAACAAAAAATCAACAACCCCGGCTCCTGGTGACGCTGACAGCGTTATTTGCGGCCTTCTGTGGGTTATATCTTCTCATTGGCGGCGTCTGGCTGGTCGCGATTGGCGGTTCCTGGTATTACCCGATCGCCGGCCTGGTGATGCTGGGCGTAACGTGGCAACTCTGGAAACGGAAACGTGCCGCGCTCTGGCTGTACGCAGCCTTACTGCTGGTCACGATGTTATGGGGCGTGTGGGAAGTCGGCTTCGACTTCTGGGCACTCACGCCGCGTAGCGACATTCTGGTCTTCTTCGGTATCTGGCTGATCCTGCCGTTTGTCTGGCGTCGGTTGAGTGTTCCTGCCAATGGCGCGGTCGCGGCATTAGTGGTGGCGCTGTTGATAAGCGGCGGTATCCTCACCTGGGCCGGTTTCAATGACCCGCAGGAGATCCATGGCACACTGAGCGCCGATAGCACGCCCGCACAGCCGATTTCCCCGGTGGCAGACAGCGACTGGCCTGCTTATGGTCGTAACCAGGAAGGCCAACGCTATTCGCCGTTGAAACAGATTAATGCCGGAAACGTGCACAACCTGAAAGAGGCCTGGGTGTTCCGTACCGGTGACGTGAAGCTGCCGAATGATCCGGGCGAACTCACCAACGAAGTGACGCCGATTAAAGTGGGCGACACGCTTTTCCTGTGTACGGCGCACCAGCGTCTGTTCGCGCTGGATGCCGCCACCGGTAAAGAGAAATGGCACTTTGATCCGCAACTCAATTCCAACCCGTCGTTCCAGCATGTGACATGCCGTGGTGTCTCTTACCACGAAGCCCGTGCCGATAACGCCAGCCCGGATGTGGTAGCCGATTGCCCGCGCCGCATTATCCTGCCGGTAAACGATGGCCGCCTGTTTGCCGTTAATGCCGACAATGGCCAGCTGTGCGAAACATTTGCCAATAAAGGCATTCTCAATCTGCAAACCAATATGCCGGATACAACGCCGGGTCTGTATGAACCGACCTCTCCGCCTATCATCACCGATAAAACGATTGTGATTGCCGGCTCGGTAACGGATAACTTCTCTACCCGTGAAACGTCCGGCGTGATCCGCGGCTTCGACGTGAATACCGGTAAACTGCTGTGGGCTTTTGATCCAGGCGCGAAAGATCCAAACGCGATCCCGTCTGACCAGCATACCTTTACCTTTAACTCGCCCAACTCCTGGGCACCTGCGGCCTATGACGCGAAGCTGGATTTAGTCTATTTGCCGATGGGCGTGACGACGCCGGATATCTGGGGCGGTAAACGCACACCGGATCAGGAACGTTATGCCAGCTCGATCGTCGCGCTGAATGCAACAACCGGTAAACTGGCATGGAGCTACCAGACGGTACACCACGATCTGTGGGATATGGATATGCCGTCGCAGCCGACCCTGGCGGACATTACCGTTAATGGCAAAACCGTTCCGGTAATCTATGCCCCGGCAAAAACGGGTAACATTTTCGTGCTGGATCGCACGAACGGTAAGCTGGTGGTTCCGGCACCGGAAAAACCGGTTCCGCAGGGCGCAGCGAAAGGCGATTATGTCACGCCGACTCAACCGTTCTCTGATTTGAGCTTCCGTCCGAAGAAAAACCTCAGCGGCGCGGACATGTGGGGCGCCACTATGTTCGATCAGTTGGTGTGCCGCGTAATGTTTCATCAGCTGCGCTATGAAGGCATTTTCACCCCACCGTCTGAACAAGGTACGCTGGTGTTCCCGGGCAATCTGGGCATGTTCGAATGGGGTGGTATCTCCGTTGATCCAAACCGTCAGGTGGCGATTGCTAACCCAATGGCGCTGCCGTTTGTGTCGAAACTGATCCCACGCGGTCCGGGTAACCCGATGGAGCCACCGAAAGATGCGAAAGGCACAGGCACAGAATCCGGTATTCAGCCGCAGTATGGCGTGCCTTTTGGCGTGACGCTGAACCCGTTCCTGTCGCCGTTTGGTCTGCCATGTAAGCAACCGGCCTGGGGTTATATCTCCGCATTGGATCTGAAAACCAATCAGGTAGTGTGGAAAAAACGTATTGGTACACCGCAGGACAGCATGCCGTTCCCGATGCCGGTTCCAGTGCCGTTCAATATGGGTATGCCGATGCTGGGCGGCCCGATTTCGACAGCCGGCAACGTCCTGTTTATTGCCGCGACCGCAGATAACTACCTGCGCGCTTACGATATGAGCAACGGTGAGAAACTGTGGCAGGGTCGGTTGCCCGCAGGCGGCCAGGCAACGCCGATGACCTATGAAGTGAATGGCAAGCAGTATGTGGTCATTTCCGCAGGCGGTCACGGTTCGTTCGGTACCAAAATGGGCGACTACATTGTGGCCTATGCACTGCCGGATGACGCGAAGTAATCACCTTATTCCCCTCTCCCAAACGGGAGAGGGGAATGTCTTTATACCGTAAATCCGAGCATCATCCCGCTGTCTTCATGCTCCAGCAAATGACAATGCGCCATGTAGGCATACTCTTTCGGCGCATCATGCTGGAAGCGTACTAACACTTCGCTGCGCGCCCCAGACACATTGACCGTATCTTTCCAGCCCGCGCGATGCGTCGCAGGCGGTTTACCGTTTTCCGAAAGTATACGGAACTGTGTGCCGTGAATATGAAACGGATGCAGCATCATGTCACCTTCGCCGGAGATCACCCAGCGCTCATACTGCCCTTTTTGCGCGGCAAATTGTGGGCTCGCCATATCAAACGCTTTGCCGTTGATACGGTTGGCATTGTGGAAATCAAAACCGCTGCCGTGGTTCATTTGCCCGTGCCCCCCTTGTCCATGATTCATTGGCATATTCGCCATCTGATCATGGTTCATCTCGCCATGATGCATCGCCATTCCAGCCATGGCTTTCTCGCCATACTTCTGTTGCAACGCCTGCATACCCATCATGTCAAGCATCGGATCCATCGACAGTTGTAAAGTACGCTGTGTTAATCCATTCAGCGCTGGCAGGCCCGGCAGCGACACCAGTTTATCTGGCAGGGTACCGGACGCCGTCACCTGCAGCGGCTGAATGCGCACCACGGGGTGCGGTTGATCGAAGGGTGCGACAGTCATGCCCATCTGTTGCACGGGCAGGGTCATCAGATCAAACGGCTTACCGTCACTCAAATCCACCAGCACTTCAAAGCGTTCGCCCATCAACACGGGCAGCTCTGTCACTTTTACCGGCTCACTTAACAACCCGCCGTCGCTGGCGATCACGTACAACGGACGGCGATCGCTGGCCGCAAAATTCAGTGAACGGGCGTTACAACCATTGAGTAAGCGCAGACGTAACCAGCCACGCGGCGCCGAATGCTGAGGATAGATCGCCCCATTCGCCAGTAAAGTATCGCCGAACCAGCCAACCGCCGCACTCATCACATCCAGTTGGTAATCAATTTGCCCCTGCGGAGTAAACTTTTTGTCCTGCACAATAACGGGCACATCATCAATACCCCACTGCTGAGGCAGGCGAAGCTGGCGCAGTGTGTCGTCTTCGATCAGTACCAGACCAGCAAGCCCCATCGCGACCTGACGGCCCGTTTTACCGTGTTGATGCGGGTGGAACCAGCAGGTGGCGGCTTGCTGGGTTGGAGTAAACGTGACCGAGCGCTTGCCCCCGGGTTTGATCACCCCTTGCGGCCCGCCATCGACTTCGCCAGCGACCTCCACGCCGTGCCAGTGCACCGTGGTTTCTTCCGCCAGCGTGTTATGAATATCAACGGTAACGTTCTGCCCCTGGCGCAACTGGATAGCAGGCCCAAGCAGTGCGCCGTTATAGCCCCAGGTGGTGGCTGCGTTACCGCCAAACTGAGTTTGCCCCGCCTGAACAGTCAATCGAATCCGGCTTTGTGCATCGGCGCTGAGTAACGGCGGGACCGGCAACGCCGGGCGTTCAGCGGCCAGCAGCGTTCGGCTCCACAGCGGCAGCGCGCTTATTACGCCCAGGGCCGCAGAATATTTTAAAAAATCACGACGTTGCATAAGTATTTCCTTATCGATTGCAGGCGATAGATTGAGCTTAAACCCTCCCCCTGGCGGAAGGTCAAGAAAACGGGCAATAATAAATATCGTCGCCTTATGCGGACTGTGCTAACGTTTAATTTCCGTTACACCGTGGTAGAAATAATGAAGACGTTTTTCAGAACAGTAATTATTGGCAGCTTACTGGCTGTCTCCGCTAACAGTTACGCGCTGAGTGAATCCGAAGCTGAAGACATGGCCGATCTGACAGCCGTGTTCGTATTTCTGAAAAACGACTGCGGTTACAACAACTTACCTAACGGGCAGATCCGCCGCGCACTGGTCTTTTTTGCCCAGCAAAACCAGTGGGATCTTAGCAACTATGATGCCTGGGATATGAAATCACTGGGCGAAGATAGTTACCGCGACCTGAGCGGCATTGGTATTCCTACCGCCAAAAAATGTAAAGCCCTCGCGCGCGACTCATTAAGTCTTCTTGCCTACGTGAAATAATCCCTGAATACGTTGCGTTCGACGTCAATACCGGGCTTACAGCGCAATGTATTACGGAATAATGATTAAATTCTGACCGTGCATGCCGGGCCAGAGTTGGCTATTATGTTGCGCTCGTTTTTTGCGGGTGTTAACAAAGGAGCAAGCCATGGCCGACAACACGATGTGGCACGAGACGCTGCATGACCACTTTGGTCAGTATTTTGCCGTTGATAAAGTGCTGTACCACGAAAAAACCGACCATCAGGATCTGGTCATCTTTGAGAACGCCGCTTTTGGCCGCGTAATGGCGCTGGATGGCGTGGTGCAAACCACCGAACGCGACGAATTTATCTATCACGAGATGATGACCCACGTTCCGCTGCTGGCTCACGGCCATGCTAAACACGTGCTGATCATTGGCGGCGGTGACGGCGCCATGCTGCGTGAAGTCACCCGCCATAAAAACATTGAAACCATCACTATGGTGGAAATCGACGCGGGCGTAGTTTCGTTCTGCCGTCAGTACTTGCCGAAGCACAACGCGGGCGCTTATGACGATCCACGTTTTCAGTTGGTGATCGACGACGGCGTCAATTTTGTGAACCACACCCAGCAAACCTTCGACGTGATCATTTCCGATTGTACCGATCCTGTCGGTCCAGGAGAGAGCCTGTTCACCTCTGAATTCTATGAAGGCTGTAAGCGCTGTCTTAACCCCGGCGGCATTTTTGTGGCGCAAAATGGTGTGAGTTTTCTTCAACAGGATGAAGCCGTGGGCAGCCACCGCAAGCTGAGCCACTACTTTGGCGATGTCAGCTTCTATCAGGCCGCCGTACCAACCTATTATGGCGGCATTATGACTTTCGCCTGGGCAACCGATAATGACGTGCTGCGTCACCTCTCAACGGAGATCATTGCCGCCCGCTTCCACAGCGCCGCGCTGACCTGCCGTTACTACAACCCGGCGATCCATACCGCGGCTTTTGCCCTGCCGCAATATCTGCAAGACGCCCTGTCCTTCTAAGGAGGTGATAAAAATTGAAAAAGCTGAAACTGCATGGCTTTAACAACCTGACGAAAAGCCTGAGTTTTTGTATTTACGATATCTGCTACGCCAAAACCGCCGAAGAGCGTGATGGCTACATTGCCTATATTGATGAACTCTATAACGCCAATCGCCTGACGGAGATCCTGACGGAAACCTGCAATATCATCGGCGCAAATATCCTGAACATTGCCCGTCAGGATTACGAGCCGCAGGGCGCGAGCGTCACTATCCTGGTGAGCGAAGAACCCGTGGATCCGCAACTTATCGACAAAACGGAACATCCTGGCCCACTGCCAGAAGCCGTCGTCGCGCATCTCGATAAAAGCCATATTTGCGTGCATACCTATCCTGAGAGCCATCCGGAGGGCGGCTTGTGCACCTTCCGTGCCGATATTGAAGTGTCTACCTGCGGTGTTATCTCGCCACTCAACGCGCTGAATTACCTGATCCACCAGCTTGAGTCGGATATCGTCACGGTCGATTACCGTGTGCGCGGCTTCACCCGTGACGTCAACGGCATGAAGCACTTCATCGATCATGAGATCAATTCGATTCAGAACTTTATGTCAGAGGATATGAAGTCGCTGTACGACATGGTGGATGTGAATGTGTACCAGGAAAATATCTTCCATACCAAGATGTTGCTTAAAGAGTTCGACCTTAAGCACTATATGTTCCACACCAGACCGGAAGACTTAACTGCGGAAGAACGCAAAGAGATCACTCAGGCGCTCTGGAAAGAGATGCGCGAAATCTATTACGGCCGGAATATCCCCACCGTATAACGCGGACGGAGCACGGAGGCTCCGTCATCTAGCGCTGTTTAAGAAACGCCCGGTACGCAGCCACAACCTGCAGAAAATCTTCCACGCCGCACAGCGACAGACTCTCTTCATCGTAATAGCTCATTCCCTCTTCGATTTCGTCACCGGAAAACTCCAGCTGGTTAGCGCGTATCATGACTTCTTCGCCATCCATCCACAGCGTGTATTCATGGCCGGCACGCTGCCATGAGCGCTCGCTGCCTTTTACCGCTTTTGCGGCCTGCTCCACTTCGTCAAGCAACGCCAGGTTCTCTTTCACTTCTTCATTGAACCAATGCCCGACGACTTCGTGGCCCATCGACATTCGTACTTTGACGATGCCGGTGATATCACGCAAAAATTCGTAATCCATAATCGCTTCCTCTTGCTGGCTTAAAAACCGCCTGTGCTGTAATTATCGCAGCACAATACAAGAAAAACAGCGCGTCCGCCGGAAGCCGCAAAAAATATCCCCGCCTGAGTCGCCTGTTCGCGCAGAAATTACCCGCCGGGCAACATCCCGCCATGTACGGCATCAGAATACGGTCAAAAAAGGGACACATGAGAAGCGTCTCTAAGTACAGCGAACTAATACAGCGAAGAGAGAATAAAAAAAGCCACCCCGAAAGGTGGCTTAGAGGATTAGACCGCGGTCTGGAAAATCACGCCGTCGGCTTTATCGGTGTACTGCTGTAACTGATCGAAGTTCAGGTAGCGGTAAGTATCCAGCGCCGTTTTATCGACCTGCGACATAAAGGTGAGATACTCTTCCGGCGTTGGCAGTTTGCCAATCAGCGCGGCAACCGCCGCCAGCTCCGCAGAGGCCAGATAGACGTTCGCACCCGTACCTAAACGGTTCGGGAAGTTACGGGTCGAAGTGGACACTACGGTCGCACCGTCCGCCACACGCGCCTGGTTACCCATACACAGGGAACAACCCGGGATCTCAATACGCGCACCGCTCTTACCGAACACGCTGTAATAGCCTTCTTCCGTCAACTGCGCGGCATCCATACGGGTCGGCGGCGCAACCCACAGGCGGGTCGGCAACTGGCCTTTATGGCTATCCAGAAGTTTACCTGCCGCCCGGAAGTGACCAATGTTGGTCATACAGGAGCCGATAAAGACCTCATCGATGCTGGCGCCTTGCACATCAGAGAGCAAACGCGCATCGTCCGGATCGTTCGGCGCGCAGAGGATCGGCTCTTTGATTTCAGCCAGATCGATATCGATCACAGCCGCGTATTCTGCATCGGCGTCAGCTTCCAGCAATTGCGGATCGGCCAGCCATTTTTCCATGCCCTGAACGCGGCGCTCCAGCGTACGGCGATCGCCGTAACCTTCGGAGATCATCCACTTCAGCAACACGATGTTCGAGCTGAGGTACTCGATGATCGGTTCTTTGTTCAGCTTGATGGTGCAACCTGCAGCGGAACGCTCTGCAGAGGCATCTGTTAACTCAAACGCCTGCTCGACTTTCAGATCCGGCAGACCTTCGATTTCCAGAATGCGGCCAGAGAAAATGTTTTTCTTCCCTTTCTTCTCAACGGTCAGCAGGCCCTGTTTGATGGCATACAACGGAATGGCATGCACCAGATCGCGCAGGGTAATACCCGGCTGCATTTTGCCTTTAAAGCGCACCAGCACCGATTCCGGCATATCCAGCGGCATTACGCCCGTCGCAGCAGCAAACGCGACCAGACCGGAACCTGCCGGGAAGGAGATGCCAATTGGGAAGCGGGTATGCGAGTCACCACCGGTACCCACGGTATCCGGCAGCAGCATGCGGTTCAGCCAGGAGTGGATAACGCCATCGCCCGGACGCAGGGAAACCCCGCCACGGTTCATAATAAAGTCCGGCAGCGTGTGGTGCGTGGTCACATCAACTGGCTTCGGATAGGCCGCCGTGTGGCAGAAAGACTGCATTACCAGGTCAGAAGAGAAGCCCAGGCACGCCAGGTCTTTCAGTTCATCACGGGTCATTGGGCCGGTGGTGTCCTGAGAACCTACAGACGTCATTTTCGGTTCGCAGTAAGCGCCAGGACGGATACCGTCCACGCCACAAGCGCGACCGACCATTTTCTGCGCCAGCGAGTAACCACGGTTGCTTTCTGCTACGTCTTTCGCCTGACGGAACACATCGCTGTGCGGCAGACCGAGCGCTTCGCGCGCTTTGGTCGTCAGCCCACGACCGATGATCAGCGGAATACGGCCACCGGCACGCACTTCGTCGATCAGGACATCAGTTTTCAGCTCGAAATTCGCCAGCAGTTCGCCGGTTTCGTGGTTGCGGACTTCGCCTTTGAACGGATAAACATCAATCACGTCGCCCATGTTCAGGCTGTTAACATCCACTTCGATTGGCAGCGCACCCGCATCTTCCATTGTGTTAAAGAAGATGGGCGCAATTTTACCGCCGAGCACCAGACCGCCGCCGCGCTTGTTCGGCACGTTCGGAATGTCATCGCCCATAAACCACAGCACAGAGTTGGTCGCGGATTTACGCGAAGAACCGGTACCGACCACATCACCGACGTAAGCCAGCGGAAAGCCTTTTTTCGCCAGTGCTTCAATTTGTTTAATTGGACCAATCACACCCGGCTGATCCGGTTCGATACCTTCACGCGCGTTTTTCAGCATTGCCAGTGCGTGCAGCGGGATATCCGGGCGGGACCATGCATCCGGTGCCGGAGAGAGGTCATCCGTGTTGGTTTCACCGGTGACTTTGAACACTGTGACAGTGATTTTGTCGGCCAGCGCCGGGCGGCTCAGGAACCACTCAGCATCAGCCCAGGACTGCATCACCTGCTTCGCGTAAGCGTTGCCTGCTTTCGCTTTCTCTTCCACATCATAGAAGTTATCAAACATCAGCAGAGTATGTGACAGCGCTTTAGCGGCAATGGGCGCGAGCTTGTCATTATCCAGTGCGTCGATCAGCGGATGAATGTTATAGCCACCCTGCATGGTGCCCAGCAATTCGATGGCTTTTTCAGGCGTAACCAGTGGGGAGGTCGCTTCGCCTTTGGCGATAGCAGCAAGGAAACCCGCTTTTACGTAGGCGGCTTCATCAACGCCCGGCGGGACACGGTTGGTCAGCAGATCAATCAGGAATTCTTCTTCGCCAGCAGGCGGGCTTTTCAGCAGCTCGACAAGGCCTGCCATTTGGGTTGCATCTAATGGTTTTGGCGCAATCCCCTCAGCGGCACGTTCAGCTACGTGCTTACGGTATTCTTCTAGCACGACGGTTCTCCTCGCTCTCATTGTCATAATGCGGCAGGCGTTTCTCTTCACGCTCCTGTGAGACAGCAGTTTGTAGGGTAAATCCGCGAACCGCGTCGGGCAGCATAGCAGGATTTCCGGGGGGTGTTAATCTGTTTACAAAAAAGCAACATAAAAAATTAGCTGAATCGTTAAAGGCGGAATAATGCAGGTGGGAGAAGGGTTTTAGGGAAGAGATTCCTCGCCGGGAAAAACCAGAAACGGCCCCTCAGGGCCGTTTTGGTGACGCTATTGCGCCGCCGCTCGCAGCAGGGAAACGACGTTATTACGCGTGTACTGTTCCGGGTCCACGGTTTGATCAACCATTTCGCCCATCACGTATTTTTTCGTGGTGTGGCGGTTATTAACCTGCTCGTGTTGACCTACGCTCGCCAGTTGCCCACGACCTGTGTAATTGAGCGTGGTGCTACTCTCTTCGTCATTTTCCAGCAGGTGATAATAGTAGTTCTGCGACGACTTCATGGCGTTCAACGCCAACGGAATAGACGGATCTAATGCTTCATGCCAGGCGGCACTAAGATGGCTTCGCGCTGTCTGCTTCACGGTTTTTGAACCGTCATTCGCCACGGACTCTTCAGTGGTCTGCGAAGCCTGGTACGCGAAACGTTCTTTCTCGTCCTGCCGCGACGGATTAATGGATTCCTCCGTTTGCGTCAGCGTCAGGGAGAAGTCATTCAGCCCGCTCAGCCGCGATTTGCCGTTATCCCCTACGCGAATATCCGCCACACCCACTTTTAATGATTCATCGTTGGCCGCTGTGGTATTCAGCGCGCGGAACACCGACTTCAACGCCGCCATTTGCTCGCGATCGCCATGCCCCGCGATACGTGCTTTATCAAACTTCTCATCATACGCATTCAGCGCACTTTGCTGCTGGGCATAATTACCGGACAACGCCGAATGAGAAACATCGCTGCTCATCTTCAGCGAGAAGTCGCGATCTTCATAGGCGACCCAGCGCTCTTTGCTGTCTGCATGAAAATTGAGCGATTGCTGAGAATCGTTGCCAATACGGGCATCCGTTTTCAGATCCACAGACTTAAGCACGCTACTGTCGAATTGCGTTAAGCCGGTTATGTCCAGCTCTGGCGACTCAGCGCCCAGTCCGTTTAACGTTTTCTGAAATGCAGCCCCGAGGTTGGCAATCGCATCGGCTTCATCATCGTTCAGACTGTTGCCCTCGGTTTTGACCTCTACCGCCATGCCATCTTCTTGCTGGGTCATGGTCAGGTGCACAGTCGAGCCCGACTGGGTGACGATATCCAGCGTGACCGCAGACGCTTTGCCGCCGTTGCTGTTCATCGCTAAGCCAGTCAGCGCCTGGGTGAAATCGGCACGATCTTCTTTCAGGTTACCCAGCAGCGCACTGCCAAGATTGCCCAATGCCGATACCGAGCCGCTGCCCATGGCAGACTGCATTAGCTGTTGGATAGCCGGGTTATTTTGCGGGGATACGCTGGCGCTGATTTTTTTCGGCGACAGGCTGTAAACGGCGGCGATTTCTGACGTCTGGCTACCAAATATCACTTTTGCCGATGCCGCGGAACCCGCAGAAGCGCTGTTGCTTTTAGCCGCTCGCGCCGGGGTATTCACTGTTACAGTGGGAGTCACTCGCGCCGCGGTGGAAAGCGACGACAGGTTGAGGCCGTTGATCATGACGATAAAACTCCTTCTCTCGCCGGGAATGGTCGACAGCAGGTAATATCGGCAAAATGGCGGAAATATTGAGCCCCTGGCAGAGGGAATCACTGGCAGATCACGAAAACGAGGCAAAAAAAACGCCTCCGAAGAGGCGTTTCAGCGAAAAGAAAAATTTATTTTTTCTTCGCTTTCGGGTTCGGCAGGTCAGTAATGCTTCCTTCGAACACTTCCGCCGCCAGACCGACAGATTCGTGCAGTGTCGGGTGAGCGTGGATAGTCAGAGCGATATCTTCAGCATCGCAACCCATTTCGATAGCCAGCCCGATTTCACCCAACAGCTCGCCGCCATTGGTGCCGACAATCGCGCCACCAATGACACGGTGCGTCTCTTTGTCGAAAATCAGTTTGGTCATACCGTCTGCGCAATCAGAAGCGATAGCACGGCCAGAAGCAGCCCACGGGAAGGTGGCAGTTTCATAGCTGATGCCTTTCTCTTTCGCTTCTTTCTCGGTCAGGCCAACCCATGCCACTTCTGGCTCGGTGTAAGCGATAGACGGGATCACTTTCGGATCGAAGTAGTGTTTCTTACCGGCGATAACTTCAGCGGCCACGTGGCCTTCATGCACGCCTTTATGCGCCAGCATTGGCTGACCGACGATATCGCCGATAGCGAAGATGTGCGGCACGTTGGTGCGCAGCTGTTTATCAACGCGGATAAAGCCACGGTCGTCCACTTCGACACCGGCTTTGCCTGCATCAAGATTTTTACCGTTCGGCACACGGCCGATAGCCACCAGCACGGCGTCGTAACGCTGTGGTTCGGCAGGGGCTTTTTTACCTTCCATGGAAACGTAAATACCGTCTTCTTTCGCTTCAACGGCAGTCACTTTGGTTTCCAGCATCAGGTTGAATTTCTTGCTGATGCGTTTGGTAAAGACTTTAACGATGTCTTTGTCAGCAGCCGGGATAACCTGGTCGAACATTTCAACCACGTCAATATCTGAACCCAGCGCATGGTACACGGTACCCATTTCCAGACCGATGATACCGCCACCCATAACCAGCAGGCGCTTCGGCACTTCTTTCAGTTCCAGCGCATCGGTGGAGTCCCACACGCGCGGATCTTCATGCGGAATGAATGGCAGTTCGATTGGACGGGAGCCCGCCGCGATAATCGCGTTGTCGAAGTTGATCACGGTTTTACCGTTTTCGCCTTCCACTTCCAGGGTGTTAGCCCCGGTGAATTTACCCAGACCGTTAACCACTTTCACTTTACGGCCTTTCGCCATACCAGCCAGACCACCGGTCAGCTGCGTGATCACTTTTTCTTTCCAGGTACGAATTTTGTCGATATCGGTTTTCGGCTCGCCGAAGACGATACCGTGTTCAGCCAGCGCTTTGGCTTCTTCGATAACTTTCGCTACGTGCAGCAGCGCTTTAGAAGGGATACAACCCACGTTCAGACAAACACCACCGAGGGTGTTGTAACGTTCAACGATGACGGTTTCCAGACCTAAATCAGCGCAACGGAAGGCAGCAGAGTAACCTGCCGGGCCTGCCCCAAGTACCACGACCTGAGTTTTGATTTCAGTACTCATCATGACCTCTTATTGATTTCCGGCGGTCAGGGGTACTTCATGTCGCCCTTCATCCACCGGGACGTTCTATCCGCCCGCAGTTTACAAAAATGTTAACAATTTTGAAACAACAAACGGCAAACGATTTGTCCTTTGCCCCTGATAACCCCAAAAGCAGTATGAGATTAGCAGAAAAAAGCCGGCCGTCAGGCCGGCTTTCTCGATTACATCACCAGACGGCGGATGTCAGACAACATGTTGTTGATGATGGTAATAAAGCGCGCACCATCGGCCCCGTCAATCACACGGTGGTCGAAGGAGAGCGAAATCGGCATCATCAGACGCGGTACGAACTCTTTACCGTTCCAGACCGGCTCCATCGCAGACTTGGAGACACCCAGGATAGCCACTTCCGGCGCGTTAACAATCGGCGCAAAGTGGGTGGTACCCAGGCCGCCGATGCTGGAGATGGTGAAGCACCCGCCCTGCATTTCGCCAGCGGTCAGTTTACCGTCACGCGCTTTCTTAGAGATCACCGTCAGTTCGCGGGACAACTCGGTCACGCTCTTCTTGTTCACGTCTTTAAAGACCGGAACAACCAGACCGTTCGGCGTATCAACCGCCACACCGATGTTGATGTATTTCTTCAGCGTCAGTTTCTGACCATCTTCAGACAGAGAACTGTTGAAGCGCGGCATCTGCTCCAGCGCGGCTGCAACGGCTTTCATGATGAAGACAACCGGGGTAAATTTCACATCCAGTTTGCGCTTCTCAGCTTCGGCGTTCTGCTGTTTACGGAACGCTTCCAGATCGGTGATATCAGTTTTGTCGAAGTGAGTAACGTGCGGGATCATGACCCAGTTACGGCTCAGGTTAGCACCAGAGATTTTCTGGATACGGCCCAGTTCCACTTCTTCGATTTCGCCAAACTTGCTGAAGTCCACTTTCGGCCACGGCAGCAGACCCGGCAGAGAGCCGCCTGTTGCGCCAGCAGCAGGTGCAGATTCAGCACGTTTCACCGCGTCTTTCACATAAGCCTGAACGTCTTCGCGCAGGATACGACCTTTACGGCCCGTTCCTTTCACTTTTGCCAGGTTAACACCGAACTCGCGCGCCAAGCGCCGGATCAGCGGTGTCGCGTGGACGTAAGCGTCGTTTTCTGCGAAGTCAGATTTACCGTCTGCTTTAGCCGGAGCCGCAGCCGGTTTTTCCGCCTGAGCAGCCGGGGCCGGAGCAGCAGCGGCAGCAGGTGCAGCAGCCGGAGCTGCGGCAGGCGCTGCGCCTTCCACTTCAAATACCATGATCAGCGAGCCGGTGGAGACTTTGTCGCCCACGTTGACTTTCAGCTCTTTCACAGTACCGGCGAACGGTGCCGGAACTTCCATTGACGCTTTGTCGCCTTCAACGGTGATCAGGGACTGTTCAGCGGAGACTTTGTCACCCACTTTTACCAGCACTTCGGTCACTTCAACTTCGTCGCCACCGATGTCCGGTACATTCACTTCTTTCGGGCCAGACGCTGCTGCCGGTGCGCTTGCCGCAGCCGGAGCGGCCGCTTGTGCCGGTGCTGCAGCGGCAGCCGGTGCGGCGCCAGCAACCTCGAAGATCATGATCAGCGAACCGGTGGAAACTTTGTCGCCGGTGTTGATTTTGATCTCTTTCACGGTGCCTGCAAACGGCGCCGGGACTTCCATAGAGGCTTTGTCGCCTTCGACGGTGATCAGTGACTGCTCAGCAGTCACGGTATCGCCGACTTTGACCAGGATCTCGGTGACTTCAACTTCGTCGCCGCCGATATCCGGGACATTAACTTCTTTGGCTGCTGCAGCGGCCGGTGCTGCTGCAGGCGCGGCTTCTTTCTTCTCTTCTGCCGGAGCAGGTGCAGCGGCTGCTGCACCTTCGGCGGAATCGAAAATCATGATCAGTTTGCCCGTCTCGGTTTTGTCGCCAACAGAGACTTTGATCTCTTTAACAACGCCAGCCTGCGGAGACGGAACTTCCATAGAGGCTTTGTCGCCTTCTACGGTGATCAGCGACTGTTCAGCTTCAACTTTGTCGCCTACTTTGACCAGGATCTCGGTGATTTCAACTTCATCAGCCCCGATGTCCGGTACATTGATTTCGATAGCCATTATTTCTTTACCTCTTATGCCAGACGCGGGTTAACTTTATCTGCATCGATGTTGAACTTGGTGATTGCTTCCGCCACCACTTTCTTGTCGATTTCGCCACGTTTAGCCAGTTCGCCCAGCGCTGCAACAACCACGTAAGAAGCATCAACTTCGAAGTGGTGACGCAGGTTTTCACGGCTGTCGGAACGACCGAAGCCATCCGTACCCAGTACACGGTAATCATCAGCCGGTACATAAGTACGAACCTGCTCAGCGAACAGTTTCATATAGTCAGTGGATGCCACAGCCGGTGCGTCGTTCATCACCTGAGCGATGTACGGTACACGCGGGGTTTCCAGCGGATGCAGCATGTTCCAGCGCTCACAATCCTGGCCATCACGTGCCAGTTCAGTGAAGGAAGTCACGCTGTACACGTCAGAACCCACGCCGTAATCTTTCGCCAGGATCTGCGCAGCTTCACGAACGTGACGCAGGATAGAACCTGAGCCCAGCAGCTGAACTTTACCTTTGCTACCGGCAACGGTTTCGAGTTTATAGATACCTTTACGGATACCTTCCTCAGCACCTTCCGGCATGGCCGGCATGTGGTAGTTTTCGTTCAGCGTGGTGATGTAGTAGTAAACGTTCTCTTGTTTCTCACCGTACATACGCTCCAGGCCGTCGTGCATGATCACAGCCACTTCGTATGCGTAAGACGGGTCATAAGAGATACAGTTCGGGATGGTCAGCGACTGAATATGGCTGTGGCCATCTTCGTGCTGCAGACCTTCGCCGTTCAGCGTTGTACGACCAGAAGTACCGCCAACCAGGAAGCCACGAGCCTGCTGGTCGCCTGCCTGCCAGCACAGATCGCCGATACGCTGGAAACCGAACATGGAGTAGTAAATGTAGAACGGGATCATCGGCAGGTTGTTGGTGCTGTAAGAGGTCGCAGCCGCCAGCCAGGATGCGCCGGCACCCAGTTCGTTGATCCCTTCCTGCAGGATCTGGCCTTTTTCGTCTTCTTTGTAGTAAGCAACCTGCTCACGGTCCTGCGGGGTGTACTGCTGACCGTTCGGGCTGTAAATACCAATCTGACGGAACAGACCTTCCATACCGAAAGTACGCGCTTCATCGGCGATGATCGGAACCAGACGATCTTTGATCGACTTGTTCTTCAGCATTACGTTCAGGGCACGAACGAAAGCGATAGTGGTGGAGATCTCTTTATTCTGCTCTTCCAGCAACTGGGAGAAGTCAGACAGCGCAGGCAGTTCCAGCTTCTCGGTGAAGTTCGGCTGACGAGAAGGCAGATAGCCTTTCAGCGCCTGGCGACGTTCGTGCAGGTACTTGTGCTCTTCTGAACCTTCCGGGAAGGTGATGTAAGAGAGTTTTTCTACCTGCTCGTCGGTCACCGGAACATTGAAGCGGTCGCGGATATAACGCACGCCGTCCATGTTCATTTTCTTCACCTGGTGAGCGATGTTTTTACCTTCTGCGGTATCACCCATGCCGTAACCTTTGATGGTATGGGCCAGGATTACAGTCGCTTTACCTTTGGTTTCACGTGCTTTTTTCAGTGCAGCGTAGATTTTCTTCGGATCGTGGCCGCCACGGTTCAGGGACCAGATTTGCTCATCAGTCCAGTCTGCAACCAGCGCTGCGGTTTCCGGGTATTTACCGAAGAAGTGTTCGCGAACGTACGCGCCATCTTTGGATTTAAAGGTCTGGTAGTCGCCGTCAACGGTTTCGTTCATCAGCTGGATCAGTTTACCGCTGGTATCTTTACGCAGCAGCTCGTCCCAACGAGAACCCCACATCACCTTGATCACGTTCCAGCCAGCACCGCTAAAGATGCCTTCCAGTTCGTTGATGATTTTGCCGTTACCGGTGACCGGGCCATCAAGACGCTGCAGGTTACAGTTGATGATGAAGCACAGGTTGTCCAGTTTTTCACGGGTCGCGATGGTGATGGCGCCTTTGGATTCCGGCTCATCCATCTCACCGTCGCCGAGGAAAGCGTAAACGGTTTGTTCAGACGTATCTTTCAGGCCGCGATGTTCCAGATATTTCAGGAATTTCGCCTGATAGATCGCACCAATCGGGCCCAGACCCATGGATACGGTCGGGAACTGCCAGAATTCCGGCATCAGTTTCGGGTGCGGGTAAGAAGAGAGGCCTTTACCGTGAACTTCCTGGCGGAAGTTGTTCATCTGCTCTTCAGTCAGACGTCCTTCCAGGAACGCACGGGCGTAGATGCCCGGAGAGATATGGCCCTGGAAGTACACCAGGTCGCCGCCGTCTTTCTCGTTACGGGCACGGAAGAAGTGGTTGAAGCACACTTCGTAAACAGTTGCAGAAGACTGGAAGGAAGCCATGTGGCCGCCCAGCTCGAGGTCTTTTTTGGACGCGCGCAGAACCGTCATGATTGCGTTCCAGCGGATAGCTGAACGAATACGACGTTCCAGTTCCAGATTGCCCGGGTATTCCGGTTCATCTTCAACGGCAATAGTGTTTACATAGTTGCTCGCCCCTGTGCCAGCTGCCACTTTCACACCGCCTTTGCGGGCTTCTGAAAGGAGCTGGTCAATCAGATACTGAGCGCGCTCAACACCTTCTTCACGGATGACCGATTCGATCGCCTGTAGCCAGTCGCGAGTTTCGATCGGATCCACGTCATTTTGTAAACGTTCTGACATGGGGGGTATTCCTTATCTATCTAATACGTTGATTTGTCTGGAACCTGTCCCATTGCATTCTCATTATTACAGGACAACAAAAGTGCAATAAGACAGGTTCTGCGTTTAGTTGCCGCGCTCTAAAGGTCGGCGCTGGTGTTACAACTCTTCCGGTGCAAACTGCACCAGAAAATCTTAATTCTTTCTCTGTTCCAGCCGGCGGAGCGAACGTTCACGACGGCTCTGCTCACGGCTGCGATCCAACAAAATCTCTTCGATAAATGCCAGGTGACGGTGCGATGCTTCTCGCGCCTCTTCCGGCTGACCGGCCATGATCGCTGCGAAAATGCTGGCGCGATGATTGCTAACCAGCGGCAGCATTTCGCGGCGCGCGTACAGCAATTCAAAGTTCTGACGAACGTTCTGTGCCAGCATCGGCTCCATGCAGCGTAGCAGATGTAGCAGAACAACATTATGTGCCGCTTCGGTTACGGCAATTTGATACTGCACGACAGCGTCGGACTCCGCGTCCAGATCCCCTGACTGCTGAGCCAGCTCAATAGCCCGATGCAGTTCGCCAATACGAACCTTGTCTTCGTCGGTGCTACGGAGCGCAGCGTAATAGGCGGCAATGCCTTCCAGCGCGTGGCGGGTTTCAAGCAGGTCAAACTGGGATTCTGGATGGTCGGTCAGGAGTTCTACCAGCGGATCGCTGAAGCTCTGCCACAGGCTGCTTTGGACAAAGGTCCCGCCCCCCTGGCGACGGAGAAGCAGCCCTTTTGCTTCGAGACGTTGAATGGCCTCGCGCAGTGAAGGACGAGAAACGTCGAACTGTTTGGCCAGCTCACGCTCTGGAGGCAGTTTTTCACCGGGGCGTAATGTCCCCTCAAGAATCAAAAACTCCAGTTGCTGCTCAATCACATCGGATAGTTTTGGCTGGCGGATTTTGCTGTAGGCCATTGTTCCCTGTCTCTACCATTCGCCCGGAGTAAATTGGTCTTACCAATTTCATGTTCGTGACGCTAAAGTAACAAAGTATTCACCTTCTGTCCATACAGGTTTTGATTGAAATCAGTAAACCACGCACATTTTAACAATGTTACAGAAATGACGTTTCAAAGATGTAACCTTGCACAAATGACCTATTTACCACGAAAGAGGCAGTTTTAACTTTCCTGAAACGACAAATAAGGCATATGAACCGATTCAGTCGGTGAATATTTGAATTTAAATTCATCAAAAATGAATAAATATTAATTTTCAGTATGGGCAGGGGGTAAAGGGGTTACTGACAAACGGTTTCTTTTTCATCAGGTCGTCATCACACCTTCATAAAGCAGATGCATTCCCGCGCACTTACCACTATTCTGAGCCCTATGAAAGAGATGAGTGAAAAATCACATCAGCCTTTCGTAAACCAATAAATACAAAAAACGGAATTTATTCCTTACACGCAAACGACAGCGTACATATAACAACCACACACGAGGTTTCATGATGGAAGGTCAACAGCATGGCGATCAGCTAAGGCGCGGCCTTAAGAACCGCCATATTCAGCTTATTGCGCTGGGTGGAGCTATCGGGACTGGCCTATTTCTGGGCAGCGCGTCAGTCATTCAATCCGCCGGCCCTGGCATTATTCTGGGTTATGCCATTGCAGGCTTTATTGCATTTTTGATTATGCGTCAGTTGGGCGAAATGGTAGTGGAAGAGCCGGTCGCGGGTTCATTCAGCCACTTTGCCTACAAATATTGGGGTAGCTTTGCTGGCTTTGCTTCCGGCTGGAACTACTGGGTTCTGTATGTACTGGTCGCGATGGCGGAACTGACCGCTGTCGGCAAATACATCCAGTTTTGGTGGCCAGAGATCCCAACGTGGGCTTCTGCTGCCGCCTTCTTTGTCATCATTAATGCCATCAACCTGACCAACGTCAAAGTGTTTGGCGAGATGGAATTCTGGTTCGCCATTATCAAAGTGGTGGCCGTGGTGGCAATGATCCTGTTCGGCGGCTGGCTGCTGTTTAGCGGCAACGCTGGCCCGCAGGCGACAGTGCGTAACCTTTGGGAACAAGGCGGCTTCCTGCCGCACGGCTTTTCCGGGCTGGTAATGATGATGGCCATCATTATGTTCTCTTTTGGCGGCCTGGAGCTGGTTGGCATTACCGCCGCTGAAGCCGACAACCCGGAGCAAAGCATTCCGAAAGCCACCAATCAGGTTATCTACCGCATCCTGATCTTCTATGTGGGTTCACTGGCTATTCTGCTTTCGTTGCTGCCATGGACACGCGTTACCGCCGACACCAGTCCGTTTGTTCTGATTTTCCACGAACTGGGCGATACGCTGGTGGCAAACGCGCTGAACATCGTGGTGCTGACCGCCGCGTTGTCGGTCTACAACAGCTGCGTTTACTGCAATAGCCGTATGCTGTTCGGCCTCGCGCAGCAGGGTAATGCGCCAAAAGCGCTGCTCTCGGTGGACAAGCGCGGCGTACCGGTGAATACCATTCTGGTTTCTGCGGTCGTTACAGCGCTGTGCGTGCTGATCAACTACCTGGCACCGGAGTCCGCATTTGGCTTGCTGATGGCGCTGGTGGTTTCTGCGCTGGTGATTAACTGGGCGATGATCAGCCTGGCGCATATGCGCTTCCGCCGTGCTAAGCAGTTGCAGGGGGTCACACCGCGATTCCCGGCGCTGCTCTACCCGTTAGGTAACTGGATCTGCCTGGTGTTTATGGCCGCTGTGCTGGTGATTATGCTGATGACGCCAGGTATGGCGATCTCCGTATATCTGATCCCCGTCTGGATTGCTATCCTCGGCGTTGGCTATGCGCTTAAGCAGAAAAATGCAAAAGCCGTAAAAGCTAATTAATCCTTATTCTGCGCCCCTCTCCCGCCAGGGAGAGGATTGTTATCACAATGTTACCTTCCTCACACTTCCTTTTACATAGCCATTTTGTCCATCTCTGCGGCCTGATCCTGCTACGCAAAGAAAAATTTACAGGTGAATAATTCTTCCATATCTCAAATGGGGAACCGGCAATGGGCAACAAACTGTCTGTTAAAGAAAAGATTGGCTACGGCATGGGCGATGCCGGATGTAATATTATTTTCGGCGCCATCATGTTGTTTGTGAACTATTTCTATACTGATATCTTCGGCCTCGCCCCGGCGCTGGTCGGGGTATTACTGCTGTCGATTCGCGTTATTGATGCGGTGACCGACCCGTTAATGGGGGCTCTCGCCGACCGAACACAAAGCAAGTATGGGCGTTTCCGTCCGTGGCTGTTGTGGATAGCCCTGCCCTATGCTGTGTTCAGCGTACTGATGTTCACCACTCCGGACTGGACCTACAACAGCAAGGTGATTTATGCCTTTATCACCTACTTCCTGCTGTCGCTGACTTATACCGCCATCAATATTCCTTACTGCTCGCTGGGCGGCGTGATCACCAACGATCCGAAGGAACGTGTGGCCTGCCAGTCTTACCGCTTCGTGATGGTCGGGATTGCCACCCTGCTACTCTCATTAACCCTGCTGCCGATGGCGGAATGGTTCGGCGGCGCCGACAAAGCCAAAGGCTACCAGCTGGCGATGACCGTGCTGGCATTTATTGGCATGTGTATGTTTCTGTTCTGTTTTGCCACCGTTCGCGAGCGCGTTCACCCGGCCGTGCCAACCAACGATGACCTGAAAAAAGACTTTAAAGATGTGTGGAAAAACGACCAGTGGGTGCGCATTCTGCTGCTGACGCTATCAAACGTCTGCCCCGGTTTTATTCGCATGGCGGCAACCATGTATTACGTGACCTGGGTAATGGGAGAAAGCACCCACTTTGCGACGCTGTTTATCAGTCTTGGCGTAGTTGGCATGATGATCGGCAGTATGCTGGCCAAAGTACTGACCGACCGCTGGTGCAAACTTAAAGTCTTTTTCTGGACCAATATCGCGCTGGCTATTTTCTCCTGCGCGTTCTACTTCTTTGATCCACTCGCCACGATGCTGATTGTGGTGCTCTACTTTTTACTCAACATTCTGCACCAGATCCCTTCTCCGCTGCACTGGTCGCTGATGGCAGACGTCGATGATTATGGCGAGTGGAAAACTGGCAAACGCATTACCGGCATCAGTTTCTCTGGCAATCTGTTCTTCCTCAAAGTCGGGCTGGCTGTCGCCGGGGCAATGGTCGGCTTCCTGCTTTCCTGGTATGGGTACGATGCGGGGGCCAAACAACAAAGCGCGACGGCGATCAATGGCATTATGCTGCTGTTTACCGTCATTCCGGGTGTTGGTTACCTGATTACCGCAGGCGTTGTACGCCTGCTGAAAGTCGACCGCGACCTGATGAAACAGATCCAGGCGGACCTGGAGAAACGCCGCGTGAATTACCACGAACTGACCGGAAGTCAGCAAGTCCCCGCTGGCGACAACGTAAGGAAAGCATAATGAGCCACTGGCCAAATCCGTTTATTGAACAGCGCGCAGATCCGTTTATTCTGCGCCATGAGGGAATGTACTACTTTGTGGCATCAGTCCCGGAATATGACCGACTTGAGATCCGTCGCGCCAGCACGCTGGAAGGGCTCCGTCAGGCCGAAGGCGTGGTTGTGTGGCGCAAACCGACGAGCGGCCCGATGAGCGAACTCATCTGGGCGCCAGAGCTGCATCATATTGATGGCAAATGGTATCTTTATTTCGCCGCTGCCGGGACAAAAGCGCTGGATGCGCTGAATATGTTCCAGCACCGTATGTTTGTGCTCGAATGCGCAGATAGCGATCCACTGAATGGGCATTGGGTGGCGCGCGGCCAGGTGAAAACGCCTTTCGACACCTTTGCGCTGGATGCCACAACCTTTGTCCATCAAGGGAAACGCTGGTACTTGTGGGCGCAAAAAGCGCCGGACATCGCCGGGAATTCCAACCTCTATCTCGCAGAAATGGAAAACCCATGGACGTTAAAAGGCCATCCTGTACTGCTCAGCAAGCCCGAGTTTGACTGGGAGTGTCGCGGCTTTTTAGTCAATGAAGGGCCTGCGGTGCTGTTCCACGGTGACAAGCTGTTTATTAGCTATTCCGCCAGCGCCACAGATGAAAACTACTGCATGGGCTTGTTATGGATTGACAGGTCAGCGGATCCACAGATCGCCGCCAACTGGCACAAAGCACCACAGCCGGTGTTTAAAACCAGCTATGAAAATCGCCAGTATGGCCCTGGTCACAATAGCTTTACGCAAACGCCGGAAGGGGAAGATGTGCTGGTGTATCACGCGCGCAATTACACGGAAATTGAAGGGGATCCGCTGTACGATCCTAACCGTCATACCCGCCTGAAAACGGTACACTGGCAGCAAGATGGGATGCCTGATTTTGGTACCCCACCTGCGGATCATCCGTAACGCGACGGCACGCGGGTTAAATCAGCGTGCCGTAAATAGTCAGCAGCGCCACCACTACCACCAGCACCAGTGAGGTTTTCTTCGCCATCGACACGGCGGCTTTGGGGGTTTCGACTTTATCCATATGCGGTTCGCGCGCCAGTGAGAACTGCGCAAGGCGCGTCAGCACCTGGTACTGTGAGGTATAGCGATCGCCAAGCGAAGCAAACCAGGCGGGCAGCGCCTTTTCGCCATGCCCGACCAATGCGTAAACCACGCCCGCCAGCCGCACCGGGATCCAGTCCAGCACATGCAGGATCGCATCGATCCCGGACTGCTGGCGCTCATTCGGCGTTTGATAGCGCGCCAGCCATGACTGCCAGGCACGTAAAAACGCATAGCCCGCGAGCAGCACTGGCCCCCACGACGCACCAACAATAAACCAGAACAGCGGGGCAAGATAAAAACGAAAGTTAATCCATACCAGCGCGTTTTGCAGTTCGCGCAAAAACTCACGCTCATCGCAGCCCGGCGGTACACCGTGGATCAGCGTCAGCTCATTGGCCATTGCATTATGGGCATGACTATCATTGCGCGCCGCCGCTTTCAGATAGGCGTGATAGTGCAAACGGACTTTGCCTGCACCAATGCATAACAGCCCCAACAGGATCCACACCACCAGCAACGGCACATTAAAAAATAGCCCCAACAGCGCACGCAGGATCAGAAACGTCACCAGCATGACCAGCGCTGTCATCAAAACCGTTCTGATCATCGAATAGTGCTTAACCCGCCGGAATACCACTTCCAGACGGTGATCCAGTTGCCAATGCTCTCCCAGTTTAAACAGCCGCTCTGCCGCCAGTACCAGCAGCATGGTGAATAACGTCATGGCATCTCCTTTTCTGACAAACCGGCGACCTGCGCGCGAAACCGTGCCCAGTCAAAAGCAGGGCCCGGGTCAGTCTTGCGCACAGGGGCTATATCGCTATGCCCGGTCATATTGTCGGCAATCGACGGGTAAAGCTCAATCAGCGTTCGGGTTACGGCCGCCAGTTGCTGGTATTGCGCATCGGTGTAGGGCTGATGGTCCGTGCCTTCGAGTTCGATACCAATCGAGAAATCATTACAGCGCTCCCGTCCCAGATAAGAAGATACACCCGCATGCCAGGCACGTTTATCAAAAGGCACATACTGCACAATCTCGCCATCGCGGCGGATCAGGCAGTGTGCGGAAACACGCAGATGAACAATCTCAGCAAAAAAGGGATGGGCGGTCGCATCCAGCGTGCCGGTGAATAAGGCATCTATCCACGGGCCACCAAATTCCCCGGGTGGCAAGCTGATATTATGTACCACCAGTAGTGAAGGCTGTTCATCGTCCGGGCGGCAATCGAAATGTGGAGACGGCACCTGCCGCGCTTCCACCAGCCAGCCCTTGCGTAACTGCATAAGGAACTCCTTATAGAGGATGGTGCTGAAACACGCTTCAGAGTAGCATGTTCAGGCGGTGTCCTGTAATGGCCTCCCTGCACAAGACATTGCCTAACTTTGTGATTCGTTGCCTTTTTTGGAGTTTATCATGCCGCCTCGCCGCTATAACCCCGACCTTCGACGTGACGCACTGCTCAAACGTATCGAACTGGATATCCCTGCCGCTGTCGCCCAGGCGCTGCGCGAAGATCTGGGGGGAGACGTCGATGCGAATAACGATATTACCGCTCAATTGTTACCGCCGGGGAATCGCTCGCACGCGGTGATCATCACCCGTGAAGCAGGTGTATTCTGCGGCAAGCGTTGGGTCGAAGAGGTCTTCATCCAGCTGGCGGGCAGCGATGTGACCCTGACATGGCACGTGGCAGATGGGGATGTCATCAGGGCCGATCAGCCTTTATTCGAACTGGAAGGACCGTCACGCGTGCTGCTGACCGGCGAAAGAACAGCGTTAAATTTTGTACAAACCCTGTCAGGTGTCGCCAGCGAAGTGCGTCGTTATGTGGAACGACTGAACGGAACGAAAACGCAACTGCTGGATACGCGAAAAACATTACCTGGGCTGCGCACGGCGTTGAAATATGCCGTATTGTGCGGCGGCGGCGCCAACCATCGCCTTGGTCTCTCTGACGCCTTTTTAATTAAAGAAAACCACATTATCGCGGCGGGATCGGTACGCCAGGCGGTGGAAAAAGCTTTTTGGTTACATCCGGACGTGCCGGTAGAAGTCGAAGTAGAAACGCTGGATGAACTCGACGATGCTCTCAAAGCCGGGGCCGATATCATCATGCTGGACAACTTCACCCCAGAACAAATGCGTGAAGCCGTGAAACGCACCAACGGTGAAGCACGGCTGGAAGTCTCCGGCAATGTGACGCTGGAAACCCTGCGTGAATATGCCGAAACCGGCGTTGATTATGTCTCCGTCGGCGCTCTGACAAAACATGTCCGCGCGCTCGATTTGTCGATGCGTTTTCGCTAACCCACCTGCTCACTGAACGGGCCGCTGGCCCGTTTTTTTGCGTACCTCCTCGCAAACTTTTTGTTCTCTCTTGCTACATCAGTAGCAAGTCTGGAAACCCTCTTCCTTAAACCAATTTTCCCTCTCGCAGTCCCCCTCAGGCACTGACACAGTAACGGCTCACTACAAGGAGCCAAAGATGAATAAACAACAGGGATTTACCCTCATTGAGTTGATGGTCGTGATCGGCATTATTGCCATTCTGAGCGCCGTTGGGATCCCCGCCTATCAGAACTACCTGCGCAAAGCCGCGCTGACCGATCTCTTGCAGACCTACGTGCCCTATCGTACTGCCGTGGAGTTATGTGCATTGGATCGCGGCGGTATTGAGAGCTGTGATGCAGGTAGCAATGGTATTCCTCTCCCGATCAGCACGCGTTATGTAGCGGCGATGAGCGTCGCCAAAGGCGTGGTCTCGCTGACCGGGCAAGAGAGCCTGAAAGGGCTGAGTATTGTAATGACGCCACAATGGAGTGATACCGAAGGTCTTAAAAGCTGGACGCGCAACTGCAACACCAATAGCGATAGCGCCTTGCAGCAAGCTTGTGAAGATGTTTTCCGTACCGGACGCCCTTAAGGAGACGCAATGAAAAAGGATAAACTGGTCGCACTGTGCCAGCGGCATAATGCCGCACTGCTAAACAATGAAGATGAAGTACTCACCATCGCGGTAGTCGATACCCCTGCCCCTGAACTGATGGAATCACTCAGTTTCGCGGTACAAAAGCGCGTTGATATCCGTTGCTGGACACAGGATCAAATGGACAAACACCGGCAAATGACGGTGCAGAGACCTCTCCCCTCCCATACAGAGGAGAGTGTGACTATCGCAAAGGTGCTGGATCAAACGCTGAAGCTGGCGCAGGTATTACGGGCGTCAGACATCCATTTCGAGCCGGGTGAAACCCAGTATGTTATCCGGTTACGTGTTGATGGCGTTTTACATGCGATCTCTCCCCTTCCCTGTGATTACGCGCCCACGATAACCGCAAGGCTGAAAGTACTTGGCAACCTTGATATTGCGGAACGACGTCTGCCACAGGATGGGCAATTCAGCATTGAGCTTGACGGTCACGCCATCTCATTTCGTATCGCAACGTTACCCTGTCGGCATGGCGAAAAAGTGGTTCTGCGTCTGCTGCATCAGGTCAATCAGGCACTGGAAGTGACAGCACTCGGTATGACAGACGCCCAGCTGGCGCTATTTACCGCGGCGCTGTCGCAACCTCAGGGGTTACTCCTGGTGACCGGTCCAACCGGCAGCGGTAAAACCGTTACGCTCTACAGTGCGTTACAGCGGCGCAACAAACCCGAAGTCAATATTTGCAGTGTGGAAGATCCGATAGAAATCCCCCTGGAGGGGCTCAATCAAACGCAGATTAATCCGCGAACCGGGCTGACGTTTCAAAGTGTGCTGCGCGCCCTGCTACGCCAGGATCCGGATATCATCATGGTCGGGGAAATTCGTGATGGCGAAACGGCAGAAATTGCCATCAAAGCGTCGCAAACCGGGCACCTGGTGTTGTCGACACTGCATACCAACTCCACCAGCGAAGCGCTGGTACGCATTGAGCAGATGGGCGTCGCCCGTTGGATGATCTCGTCGGCATTATTGCTGGTGGTTGCCCAGCGTCTGGTACGTAAACTCTGCCCACATTGCCGTAAACTGACTCACGAAAACAACCAACTGCCGGGGGATCTGTGGCCGCGTCCGCTACCTCGGTGGCGAGCGGAAGGGTGCGAACAGTGTTATCACGGCTTCTATGGGCGGGTTGCCCTGTTCGAAGTGTTTGCTGTCACACCTGAACTTCGCCACGCCATCGCCAGCGGTAAGCAAGTGAGTGAAATTGAACAATGCGCCCGTGAAGGGGGTATGTCTACCCTCTTCCAGCACGGCTGCATGGCGGTAGAAAAAGGGCTAACGACGCTTGAAGAGCTGGTGCGCATACTGGGTCTGCCCCATGGCGACTAGGCAGTTATGGCAGTGGAACGGGATCGACAGCACCGGTGCATTACAGCATGGCGCTATGTGGTGTGAGGATCGCAACGCTGCACTACAACGGCTGAATCAGCAACAGATCCATCCTTTAACGCTGAAGCGCAGCCCTGTAAGGCGGTCGCTCTGGCGGGCAGAACAGGCTTGTACACTCTTGCGCCAGCTTGCCACCTTACTGCAGGCAGGGCTGACCTTGTCTGCCAGTTTGCAGCTGCTGGCGCAGCAACATCCCGCCAGGCAATGGCGGGCATTGTTGCAGCATCTTGCGCAGACGCTGGAACAAGGCGAAAGCTTTTCTGCCGCGCTACGGGAGTGGCCAGACGTTTTCCCGCCACTCTGGCTGGCGATGATCCAGACAGGCGAACTGACAGGAAAGCTCGATGAATGCTGTTTTAAACTGGCCATCCAGCAGCAAGCTCAGCGGGAACTGGCGCAAAAAGTAAAAAAAGCGCTGCGCTATCCGCTGATCATTCTTTCACTGACCGCAGCCATCGTGCTGGCGATGGTTTACCTGGTGCTGCCGCAGTTCTCTGCTATCTACCAGACGTTCAATACGCCACTGCCAGCGCTCACCCGTGGCGTAATTGCTGGCGCGGCACTTCTGCAACAAGGTGCCGTGCCATTAATGATCATTGGGCTAATGATGGCCGGAGCCATGACGATGATGCGCCGCCATACCGGCTGGCGGCGCACGCAACAACGCTGGTTGTTACGTTGTCCGCAGATGGGGCGGTTGATTCGCGGGCAGCGGCTGAGCCAGATTTTCACTGTGCTCTCGCTGACGCAGCGCGCGGGAATCACCTTTTTACAAGGTCTGGAAAGCGTAAAAGAGACCATGATTTGCCCGTACTGGCAGGAGGTGCTGCACCAGGCGCACCAGCAAATTACGCAGGGATCATCAATATCGTCAGCGCTGGCCGGGAGCGGAGAATTCACCTCACTGTGTGTTCAGCTGATTCACACCGGCGAAATTTCGGGTACGCTGGATGTGATGCTGGAAAATCTGGCGCAGCACCATAGCGAACAGACTCAGCATCAGGCCGATGGGCTTGCTGCGGTGCTGGAACCGTTGTTGCTTGTCGTTACCGGGCTGATCATTGGCGTGCTGGTGGTAGCGATGTATCTGCCCATCTTCCATCTGGGAGATGCGATGGGCAGTACAGGGTAGAGGCGCAAGGGCTGTGCCAGCTGTTGCCTTACAGGCTGTTGAACACGCGGTTCTCTTGTTCCTGAACGCGAATAAAGGTCGTGCGTTTGGTCAGTTCTTTCAGACGAGAAGCCCCCACATAGGTGCATGCGGAACGTAAACCGCCAAGGATATCGCGGGCGGTATTTTCCACCGGGCCACGCAACGTAAGCTTAACAGTTTTTCCTTCTGCGGCGCGGTAACCAGCAACACCGCCAACATGGCGATTCATCGCAGATTCTGAGCTCATACCGTAGAAAAGCATGAATTTTTCACCGTTTTCTTCTACAACAGTTCCGCCGCTCTCTTCGTGCCCTGCCAGCATACCGCCTAGCATCACGAAATCTGCACCACCGCCAAAGGCTTTCGCCACGTCGCCAGGGACTGTGCAACCACCATCGCTGACGATTTGACCGCCAAGACCATGCGCAGCATCGGCACACTCAATCACCGCGGAGAGTTGCGGGTAACCTACACCGGTTTTCACACGCGTGGTGCATACAGAACCTGGGCCAATACCGACTTTAACGATGTCAGCTCCAGACAGAATCAGCTCTTCGCACATTTCGCCAGTGACGACATTGCCTGCACAAATGGTTTTGTCTGGCCAGGCTTCACGTGCTTTGGCGACGAACTGCACGAAATGCTCAGAATAACCATTCGCCACATCAATGCAGACAAAGTTCAGCGACGGGTGTAAGGCCAGGATACGCTTTGTCTTCTCGAAATCAGCATCTGACGTGCCAGTAGACACCATAACATGACGGATCACGTCTGCAGATTCACGCTGAATAAACCCCTGCCAGTCTTCAACTGAATAGTGTTTATGCACCGCAGTGAGGATGTCGAATGAGGCCAACGCTTTCGCCATGGCAAACGTGCCAACGGTATCCATATTGGCGGCAATAACCGGTACGCCAGACCAGTTCAATCCTGAATGTTTGAAGGTAAATTCGCGTTCCAGCTCAACATCGGAACGGCTTTTAAGGGTGGAACGTTTTGGGCGGATAAGAACGTCTTTGAAACCTAACTTCAGATCTTCTTCAATACGCATGTGCGGATTCCTGGGGTTAATGGCGAAAGGACAAACTCACAACTCCAGTGACGCTATCATACGCGCTAATAAGACCCGTGCAAGACTGCGAAATTCTCTTTTTTTACGCTACAATCCTATAAATTTACCTGGTGGACAGGCGCGTTCAGGCAAATGAGCTGAAATGCTGACTGATTAAATGACAACCCACTGATTAAATTAGTAAATATATTTAACGATTTGCGATTTTCTTTATTCAGAAGAGCAGTAAATGATTATCTTGTTGGCAGGAAAAAGATCGCAGATTGTGATGTGCGACAGACTATTTTGGGATTAAGCGTTATGGGGTATACGGTCGCGTTAACCGGCGGCATTGGCAGTGGTAAAAGTACCGTCGCAGATGCCTTCTCCGCACTTGGTGTTGATGTTGTCGACGCGGATATTATTGCCCGCCAGGTTGTGGAACCCGGATCGCCTGCATTACGCGCTATTGCCAGGCATTTTGGCACTGAAATGATCCTTGCGGACGGTTCACTTAATCGCCGTTTATTACGTGAGCGCATCTTTGCTTCTCCTGCAGATAAAACCTGGCTTAACGGGTTACTCCACCCGCTTATTCATCAGCTGACGCAGCAACAAATTGCGCAAGCCTCATCGCCTTATGTGCTGTGGGTTGTGCCACTGCTGGTGGAGAACCAGCTTTATCACAAAGCCGATCGGGTTTTAGTTATTGATGTCTCTGAAGAGACACAGATTTCACGCACCATGCAGCGTGATGGCGTCAGCCGTGAACATGCTGAAAATATTCTCGCGGCCCAGGCCACACGTGAAGCGCGGCTTGCCGTCGCGGATGATGTTATTGACAATAATGGCGCACCAGATGCAATTGCCTCGGATGTTGCCCGCCTGCACGCCGCGTATCTTAAGAACGCCCTGCAGGCCGTATCACAGGAAAAACCGTAATGCACACCCACATTCTTTTTGAACATCCGCTTAACGAAAAGATGCGTACCTGGTTGCGCGTCGAGTTTTTACTGCAGCAACTCTCGGTTAATCTGCCGCTGAGCACCCATGCTGATGCATTGCACTTTTTCCGCAACGTGGGCGATTTACTGGACGTATTCGAACGGGGCGATACCCGAACGGAACTGCTCAAAGAGCTGGAGCGCCAGCAGCGTAAACTGCGCGCATGGAGCGATGTACCCGGCGTTGATCAGAGCCGGATTGAAGCCATTCGTCAGCAATTAAAAGAGAGCGGGGCCGTACTGATGAATGCACCGCGCATCGGTCAGTTGCTGCGGGAAGATCGTCTTATTGGTCTGGTACGCCAGCGTCTGAGCATTCCTGGTGGATGCTGCAGCTTCGATCTGCCCACACTGCATGTCTGGTTGCACCTGCCGCAGGCACAGCGGGATGCACAAATCGCGATCTGGCTGGACAGTTTATTGCCACTGCAGCAGACCCTGTCGCTGATCCTTGATTTAATTCGTAATGCTGCACCCTTCCGCCGTCAGACCAGTCTGAATGGTTTTTACCAGGATAATGGTGACGACGCCGATTTACTGCGTCTGCAATTACAACTGGACGATCGGTTATACCCGCAAATTTCCGGCCATAAGAGCCGTTTTGCCATTCGCTTTATGCCGCTGGATAGCGAAAATGGCGTAGTGCCAGAGCGACTCGATTTTGAACTGGCCTGCTGTTAAGGAGTAAAGATGTCTGAAGAAATCACCGTTAACTGCCCCACCTGCGGCAAACGGGTCGTCTGGGCAGAAAAGAGCACGTTTCGCCCGTTCTGCTCTAAACGTTGCCAGCTTATTGACCTGGGCGAATGGGCGGCTGAAGAAAAGCGCATTCCAAGCGCTGGCGACTTGTCGGACAGCGACGACTGGAGTGAAGAACAGCCTTGATCTGGCTTGCCTGCCGGCACATTACCCGGCAGGTTAATGGCATCACTCTGATAATAGGCGGGTAATTACGGGCTCGTTGGCTGGCGGGAATTTAGCCGCATCGAGCGCGCTTTGTGCAACCCAATTGCCCGGCTGCCCCTCTTTCCCCCACGGTTCCCCATCCCAGCGCTCGACCAGCCAGAACCACAGCGTGATATGGCGATCCGGAAATTGATATTCCAGCTTATCGAACAATGTCGCCTCATGCGGGGTAATGCCCACTTCTTCCTGTAGCTCGCGGACCATCGCCTGTTCTGGGTTTTCTCCGGCTTCAATTTTACCCCCAGGAAATTCCCATTTATTCGCCATGTGCGCATCAGCGGCACGCTGGGTAATAAAGATTTCCCCTTGTGGGTTGCGAATAATCCCCACTGCGATGTTTAAAATTTTCATATTGCAGACTCCATAAAAAAGGCGCAGAAGTCTGCGCCTTTTTATTTTTTATCAATGCGTTACGCCAGACGGCCGTGGCACTGTTTGTATTTTTTACCGGAACCGCACGGGCACGGGTCGTTACGTCCTACCTTGCGCTCGCCAGTCTGCGCTGCCAGTGCGGCCGCCGCTTCTGCTTCGTCGTTCTGGTGACTCAGTTGCTGCATCTGCGCCAGACGCTCAGCTTCCTGACGACGCTGTAGCTCCATTGCTTCCACTTCTTCCGGCATGCGCACCTGTACTTTGCTCAGGGTACTGATCACTTCATATTTCAGGGATTCCAGCATCGCAGCGAACATAGCAAAGGATTCGCGTTTGTACTCCTGCTTCGGATCTTTTTGCGCGTAGCCGCGCAGATGAATGCCCTGACGCAGGTAATCCATCGCAGCCAGGTGCTCCTTCCACAGAGAATCAAGCGTTTGCAGCATCACGCCTTTTTCGAAGTGGCGCATCATCTCAGCACCCACCACCTCTTCTTTACGCTGGTAGGTTTCGATAGCGCTTTGCAGAATACGCTCGCGCAGCGTCTCTTCATGCAGATCCGGCTCTTTATCCAGCCATTCAGCAATAGGCAGATCCAGATCGAAGTCGTTTTTCAGACGTTCCTGCAGACCCGGAATATCCCACATCTCTTCCAGCGACTGCGGCGGAATGTGACCATCAATAGTGGCTTTAAATACATCTTCCCGGATGCTGGCGATCGTCTCGCTTACATCGGTCACGTCCAGCAATTCGTTACGCTGAGTATAGATGGCACGGCGCTGGTCGTTTGCCACATCATCATATTCCAGCAACTGCTTACGAATATCGAAGTTACGGCTTTCAACTTTACGCTGTGCGTTGGCAATCGCTTTGGTCACCCACGGGTGTTCAATTGCTTCACCCGGTTTCATCCCCAGTTTACGCATCATGCCAGAGACACGATCGGAGGCGAAAATACGCATCAGCGCATCTTCCATTGAGAGATAGAAACGGGAAGAACCTGCATCGCCCTGACGGCCGGAACGACCACGCAGCTGGTTATCGATACGACGCGATTCATGACGTTCAGTACCGATAATGTGCAGACCGCCAGAAGCCAGCACGGCATCATGACGCACCTGCCACTCGGCTTTTACCTTCGCGATTTGCTCTGCAGTTGGTTCTTCCAATTCGGCCAGTTCTGCCTGCCAGCTGCCGCCCAGTACGATATCGGTACCACGACCTGCCATGTTGGTGGCAATGGTAACGGCACCTGGATAGCCCGCCTGCGCCACAATATCCGCCTCTTTGGCGTGGAACTTGGCGTTCAATACGTTGTGCTTGATGCCCGCTTTGGTCAACTCATGGGAAACCACTTCGGACTTCTCAATAGAGATGGTACCAACCAGAACCGGCTGACCATTTTGGGTGCGTTCCTTAATGTCTTCGATGATGGCCTGGATTTTTTCCGCTTCGGTCATATAGACCAAATCCGCCATATCTTTACGGATCATCGGACGGTTAGTCGGCACAACGACCGTATCGAGTTTGTAGATAGAGCTGAACTCAAACGCTTCGGTATCCGCTGTACCGGTCATACCGGCCAGTTTTTCGTACAGACGGAAGTAGTTCTGGAAAGTAATGGACGCCAGCGTCTGGTTTTCGTTCTGGATATCCACACCTTCTTTCGCTTCAACCGCCTGGTGCAGACCATCTGACCAGCGACGTCCCTGCATGGTACGCCCGGTATGCTCATCGACGATAATGACTTCACCATCTTTAACAATGTAGTCAACATCGCGGGTAAAAAGCGCGTGAGCCCGCAGCGCGGCGGTGACGTGGTGCATCAGCATAATATTCGCCGGAGAGTAGAGCGACTCGCCCTCTTCCATGATGCCTTCTTTCACCAACAGCTCTTCAATCAGCACCAGGCCACGCTCAGTCAGGGTCACCTGACGCGCTTTTTCGTCCACGGAGAAATGGCCTTCGCCCTGGAAGGTGTCGGAATCTTCTTTTTCCTGGCGAACCAGATACGGAATGATTTTGTTAACTTTTTTGTAAAGTTCAGAGCTGTCTTCTGCCGGACCCGAAATGATCAACGGCGTACGCGCTTCATCAATGAGGATGGAGTCGACTTCATCCACCAACGCATAGTGCAGTTTACGCTGTACACGCTCTTCAGGGCTGAACGCCATGTTATCGCGCAGGTAATCAAAGCCGTATTCGTTGTTTGTGCCGTAGGTGATATCGGCAGCATAGGCTTCACGTTTGGCGACAGCAGGCATATTAGGCAGGTTAATGCCCACGCTCATGCCGAGGAATTCAAAAAGCGGACGGTTGTTCTCGGCATCACGCTGAGCCAGATAGTCGTTGACGGTAACGACGTGCACACCTTTGCCACTCAGGGCATTAAGATAAGCAGGCAGGGTTGCCGTCAGGGTTTTACCTTCACCGGTACGCATCTCTGCAATACAGCGCTCGTTAAGGACCATACCGCCCAGCAACTGCACGTCGAAGTGGCGCATGCCAAACACACGTTTACTGGCTTCACGCACAACCGCAAAGGCTTCCGGGATCAGGCTTTCAACGGTATCGCCTTTTTCCAGGCGCGCACGGAACTCTGCGGTTTTGGCTTTCAGCTCATCATCGCTGAGCTTTTCCATTTCAGGTTCCATGGCATTGATTTGTGCCACGACTTTGCGCATACGGCGCAGTGTACGATCGTTACGACTACCGAAGACTTTAGTTAATAATTTGATAAGCATAATAAAAATCTCAAACGCTCCACGCCGTGGAGCTAAAAAAATGAATTAGGGTATTTTTTTAGCTGAGGCGAAGAGGACCGGCGCGAATGCCCTGCACCTGACTTAACCAGGTGGAGATAGAGAACGCAGCATCAGGCGCGGCGGACGTTTGAACGGCCAGACGAACAATGGCTGGCGGCTTGCCTTCCTGGTCCAGTAACGCACTGAGCGTATCCAGTAAAGCGAGATGGTGTGCCTGAATTGGCAAAGCTTCTTCGGTTGCCACCGGCAGCGCTTGCGGTGCCATAGCGAACGAAAGATGGCGAATGACGGTGCGGATGGCATGTTGATGCCAGTAATCGACAGTAAAATTAGGGCGTCGGTTCGCTTCCAGTAATGCAAGACTGGTGAAATTGACCGAGCCTGCATTGTCGTGATTACGGCTACTCTCGCGTGGGGTTTGTGCTGGTTCAGCGCTGTTGGCAAGCGCGGGCAGGCCGAGACTCGCCGCGACCATCCCTAATAAGAGATGCGGCCAGAAATAACGTCTGCCAAATTGTCTCCAGCGCGTCAGAATTCCGCTCACTTACTCCACCCAAAAATAACGCTTGTCGAATTGACTTCTGTTTGTGTCATTTTGCGCACGAATCTTACCACTAAAGCGGCCTCCGCCACAGCAGTATTCCGGCATTTTAGAGGATAAAAACGGTCAGGAATGCAGCGTTCGCACAGCCAGAATGCTGTTATGAATCAAGGAAGCACAAAGAGAGGATTTACAAACGTGCAAATAAAAACGACTGGCTTCCCTGACCGGAGAGAGTGCCAGGTTAACCAGTCGCTTTTGTGGTTAAGGCGTTACGCCAGAACCATAGACGGTGCTTTAAACGCCAACGGCAATTCGGCTTCGTCTTCGAAGGTCACATATTCCCAGGCTTCCTGTTTTGCCAGAACAGCCTGCAACAATTTGTTGTTCAGTGCGTGACCGGATTTATACGCGGTAAACGCACCAATAATGTTGTGACCACACATGAACAAGTCGCCAATAGCATCCAGCATTTTGTGGCGAACAAATTCATCTTCGAAACGTAAACCGTCTTCGTTCAATACGCGATAATCGTCAACTACGATGGCACAATCGAAGCTACCGCCCAGGCACAATCCACGGGACTGGAGGTATTCGATATCACGCATGAAACCGAAGGTACGCGCACGGCTAATCTGGCGCATAAATGCGTCGGCAGAAAAGTTCATCGCGTAACGTTGTGTGCTGGCATCAATCGCCGGGTGATTGAAGTCGATAGTAAAATCGAGAGAGAAACCGTTATGCGGTTTAAACTCTGCCCACTTATCGCCATCTTCAACACGAACGGTATTTTTGATACGCACAAATTTTTTGGCGCTGTTAAGTTCTTCGATTCCTGCATCTAGCAGCAAGTAAACGAACGGCGCAGCACTGCCATCCATAATCGGAATTTCCGGCGCATCGACTTCAACAACAATGTTGTCGATACCCAGCCCCGCCAAAGCAGCATTCAGATGCTCGACGGTGGAAATCCGCACGTCATGCTCGTTGACCAGACAAGTACAGAGCATAGTATCACGCACAGATTTAGCATCAGCCGGAAAGTCAACCGGTGGATTTAAGTCAGTGCGACGATAGATGACCCCGGTATTTGCCGGCGCAGGGCGCAACGTCAGGGTGACTTTTTTGCCGGTATGCAAACCGACGCCAGTCGCCTGAACGATACGTTTAAGAGTCCTTTGTTTGATCATCGTATAATCTCGCCTAATTACCAATCCAACCAAATTGTATAACACAATCGGTGGGCCAGTTTAGCACAAAGAGCGAAGAAGCCCAACTTCCAGCAAATTCTTAATCCGCCTGCTTACGCAGGAACGCAGGAATATCCAGATAGTCCGGTTCTTTCGTGGTCTGCGGCGTATTGTCGTTGACCACTTTTGCCGGTTTCTGTTCCTGCTGCATCGGCGGCATACCATGCTGCTGATAACGATCCATCACTGGCTGCTGCGCCTGTTTGTTGGTCACCAGCGTAATTTCTGGACGTTTGTCCATACCGATACCGGTTGCAACAACAGTAACACGCAGTTCGTCGTTCATGTCCGGATCGAGAGAAGTACCAATCACCACCGTCGCGTTATCAGAAGCGAACGCACGAATAGTATTACCTACAGTTTCGAACTCATCCAGACGTAAGTCAAAGCCAGCCGTGATGTTAACCAGCACGCCGCGCGCGCCAGACAGGTCGATATCTTCCAGTAATGGGCTGGAGATCGCCATTTCTGCGGCTTCTTCAGCACGGTCTTCACCGCTGGCAACGCCTGAGCCCATCATTGCGTAGCCCATTTCGGACATTACTGTACGAACGTCTGCAAAGTCGACGTTCATCAGACCCGGGCGCGTAATCAGCTCAGCGATACCCTGCACAGCGCCTTTCAGTACGTCATTTGCCGCACCGAATGCATCCAGCAGAGAAATACCACGGCCTAATACTTTCAGCAGTTTGTCGTTCGGAATAGTGATCAGCGAGTCCACATGCTTGGACAGCTCAGTAATCCCCTGCTCCGCAAACGCCATGCGCTTCTTGCCTTCAAAGTTAAAAGGCTTGGTGACCACCGCAACGGTCAGAATACCCAGATCTTTAGCAACTTCAGCCACCACAGGCGCAGCACCAGTACCGGTACCGCCACCCATGCCCGCAGCGATAAAGACCATATCAGCGCCTTCGAGCGCAGCGCGCAGGGCTTCACGATCCTCTTCTGCTGCGTTACGGCCAACCTCAGGGTTTGCGCCAGCGCCCAGACCTTTTGTGATACCACCACCGATCTGGATGGTCTGACCTACCGCCGTTTTACGCAACGCCTGCGCGTCGGTATTCACCGCGAAGAATTCAACCCCTTCGATGCGTTCACGCACCATATGCTCTACGGCGTTACCGCCGCCGCCACCGACGCCGATGACTTTAATCACCGCGTCGTTGGTTAATTCCATTGGTTCAAACATGATCTCTCTCCGTCGTTACGCTTTTTCTTTTAAGCTACCTCTTGCGACGTATCTTAAAAGGATAGGCGTATGTGCCTGTCGCCTGAGACCGTTAATTTTCGGCGGTCTCTGAAAAAATTAAAACTCTTTTCGCAGCCAGCTATTGATTCGTTTTAACCACGAACCGACTGACGCTCGTTTTTCCACTTCTGCTTCACCACTTAAATGGGTTTCTTTCCCGTAGTGCAGCAACCCCACCGCCGTAGAGTAATACGGCTCCTGGGCATAATCCGTTAAGCCGGTAATATTGAGCGGCGCACCAATACGCACCTGCGTATGGAACACGCGTTGGGCGCAGGCCGCCAGGCCTTCAATTTGCGCTGCCCCACCGGTCAATACAATCCCCGCCGCCAGATGATGTTTCACGCCTTGCTGACGGAGTTGCTCCTGCAACTGCAAAATTTCGTCGTTCACCAGATTGAGCAACTCGGTGTAGCGCGGCTCAATCACATCGGCCAGCGTCTGGCGCTGCAAGCTACGCGGCGGACGACCGCCCACGCTCGGCACTTCCACGCTTTCGTCTTTGCCGACCAGCGAGCCCAGCGCGCAACCATGGCGAACTTTAATCGCTTCGGCGTCGCTTGGTGGCGTACCGAAGGCGTAAGCGATGTCACTGGTCACCACATTCCCCGCATACGGGATCACTTTGGTGTGGCGCAACGCACCGCCTGTGTAGACAGCCATGTCCATTGTACCACCGCCGACGTCGACAACGCAGACCCCTAACTCACGTTCATCTTCCGTCAGCACGGAATAACTGGACGCCAGTCCGGCGAAAATAAGTTGGTCAACTTTCAATCCACATCGTTCAACCGCTTTGACGATGTTTTTCGCCATATCGTTATGGCAGGTAATCAGATGCACTTTCGCCTGCATACGCACGCCAGACAACCCAACCGGGTTTTTGATCCCTTCCTGGTAGTCAATGGCATACTCTTGCGGGATCACGTGCAGCACACGGTGCTCATCACGTACCCGCACCGACTTCGCGGTATGCACGACGTTCTCAACGTCTTCCTGGGTGACTTCCTCTTCGGAAATCGGCACCATGCCAATCTCATTCTGGCAACTAATATGTTTCCCCGACAGCGCAAGGTAGACCGAGGAGATCTGGCAATCGGCCATCAGTTCGGCCTGATCGATGGCGCGCTGTACGCACTTAACCACCGATTCCAAATCGTTCACGCCCCCTTTGTCCATCCCGCGGGACGGGCAACTGCCCACGCCAATGATATTCACGATGCCATCGGGCAGAACTTCCCCTACTAAAGCGGCGACCTTCGCGGTGCCAATCTCCAGTCCAACTACCAGTTTTCTGTCCGTCGCCTTGATCATTGTTGCTCTGCCTGTGCCTGATTCTGTTGTGCCTGTGTTTGCTGCTGATTCGGTTCCTGAACAGGGGCTGCCGCTTTCCAGCCAACCGCCGCACCTGAGTCATAGCGTAAATCCACGTAGCTAATCTCTTTGCCATCGGTCTGCGCTTGTTGCTGCAGAACGGGATAAAGTTCCACAAAGCGCGCCAGGCGTTTCATCGTATCGCCGCGGCCCAGATTGAGCTTAATGTCATTACTCAGCGTTAACTGCCATGAACGCCGAGCGGTCATAGCCGCCTCTTTCAACGTGAACTTATCCTTTGCCAGCACCTGCCCCATATCGCGATAGCCTTGCAACACTTCGCTCTCGCTGCCTTCTGGCCCGTACAGCATGGGTAAAATCTGCTTACTGGTTCGTTCGGCCGGCACACTGAAGGAATTACCGTCAACATCAACCATGTGCTGATCATTCCACCGCGCAATCGGCACATATTCAACCAGATGAATCTTCAATTCGTCCGGCCACTGTTTTCTGACGCTGGCCTGCTTAATCCAGGGCAGACGCTCAATCTGGCTTTGAATGATGTTAACGTCCTGCGTCATAAAGGTGCCAGGCGCGCCCAACGCCAGTATCGACTGGCGAATATCGTCGTTACGCGTGTAGTGACGATCGCCAGTTACCACCAGTTTCGACAATGGTAAACGCTGTGCATCATCCATCCAGCCCAACACCACCCAGCCGCTAACAAACACGGTGCACAGCACCGCCAGCAGGAACACAATCCCTGCAAGACGCGTTCCATTATTCCGCCGGGAGGCTGTGATTGCTTCCTCCTCGCGGTTTCGCGTGTTCAGCGCAGCCTGAGACATATCACTCCGCCAGTTCCAGAATGCGTACAACAAGTTGCGAGAAGCTCAACCCCGCCTGCCGGGCCGCCATCGGCACCAGGCTGTGACTCGTCATGCCGGGAGACGTGTTCGCTTCCAACAAATAAAACTGACCATCGCTGTCCAGCATCGCATCAATTCGGCCCCAACCACGACAGCCAAGAACATGCCATGCTTTCAGCACCAGAGACTGTAATGCGGCTTCACGTTCAGCTTCCAGACCAGAAGGGCAGAAATATTGCGTCTCATCAGAGAGATACTTTGCTTCATAATCATAGAAGATTCCCGCCGGTTGAATACGGATCGACGGTAAAATTTCATTTCCGAGCAGCGCCACGGTAAATTCAGGCCCACTCAGCCATTTTTCGATCAGAACTTCATCATCATGTTGAAAGGCAAGCGCTAATGCAGCGTGCAGATCATCATTTTTGTCGACCTTCGACATTCCAACGCTGGAGCCTTCACGGCTGGGCTTGACAATAACGGGTAACCCCAGATCATCAATGCGCTGAATAACATCATTTTTCAGGCCTAATTCGAACTCGCTACGCGTCACGCCAACAGAAGGCGCAACCGGTAAGCCTGCGCCCTGCCACAGTAACTTGCTACGCAGCTTATCCATTGAGATGGCTGATGCCATTACGCCACTGCCGGTATAGGCGACACCGGTCAGTTCCAGTAACCCTTGCAATGTCCCGTCTTCGCCGCCGCGACCATGCAAAGCAATAAACGCCTTGCTAAAGCCCATCTCTTTGAGGCGCGTAACATCTACGTCGCGCGGATCAATGCCATGCGCATCCACCCCGCCCTCACGCAAGCCGCTTATCACAGCAGCGCCGGAGTCGAGCGAAACCTCGCGTTCAGCAGACGTTCCGCCAAACAGAACCGCGACTTTCTCAGCCATTGGTCTCCTCCGCGGTCTGTGGCTTCAATTTACACTCCGCCAGGCTGCGCGCGATCTTACCGATGTTGCCTGCCCCCTGGATCAGGATCAGATCATTACCGGTCAGCACGGGTGCCAGCATCGCCGCAACCTGCGTTGGATCTGACGCCAGAATCGGGTCAATCTTGCCGCGACTGCGGATAGTGCGGCACAACGAACGGCTATCCGCACCCGGAATCGCCGTTTCACCAGCCGGGTAAACTTCCAGCATCAGTAAGGCATCAACTTGTGTCAGTACATTGGCAAAATCGTCGTACAGATCGCGAGTACGGGTGTAACGGTGCGGCTGAAACACCATGACCAGATTTTTATCCGGCCAGCCTGCGCGCGCCGCTTTAATGGTGGCATCCACTTCTGTCGGGTGGTGACCGTAATCATCAACCAGCATCGCAGTACCTGCTTTGCCGTTCACCGCTTCCAACGGATACTCGCCCAGGAAATCGAAACGACGGCCGGTTCCCTGGAAGCTCTCCAGCGCACGCAGGATAGCCTCATCTTCAATGCCTTCTTCCGTGGCAACCGCTACTGCGGCGGCGGCATTCAGGGCGTTATGGCGTCCTGGCGCATTCAGCGTGACGCGCAGTTCCGGTTTATCCTGGCGCACCAGCGTAAAGTGACCCTGAGGCCCAATCTGGCGGTAGTTTTCTACCCGCACATCGGCATCATCGCTAAAGCCGTAGGTTGTCGTCTGGCGGCCGACACGCGGCAGTAACTCGCGGATCACCGGGTCATCAACGCACATTACCGCACGGCCATAGAACGGCAGGTTATGCAAGAAGTTGATGAACGTCGTTTTTAAATTTTCGAAGTCGCCCTGGTAGGTATCCATATGGTCAGCTTCGATATTAGTAACAATGGCCACCATCGGTTGCAAATGCAGGAAAGAGGCGTCGCTCTCATCGGCTTCGGCAATCAAATAGCGGCTATGTCCGAGGCGCGCATGCACGCCGGCGGCTTTAACCAGCCCGCCATTGACGAAGGTCGGATCCAGCCCGGCTTCGGCGTAAATACTTGCCACCATCGCAGTGGTGGTGGTTTTACCGTGTGTACCGGCAATGGCGATACCGTGACGAAAACGCATCAACTCGGCCAGCATTTCTGCACGGCGGATCACCGGGATACGCGCCTCATGCGCCGCGACAATCTCCGGATTATCGGCAGAGATCGCGCTGGAGACCACGACAACACTGGCATCGCTTACATTTTCCGGGCGATGGTTGAAATAAATCGTGGCGCCAAGCGACGTCAATTGCTGCGTAACCGGGTTCGGCGCCAGATCGGAACCGCTGATCTGGTAGCCTTCGTTGGCCAGGACTTCGGCAATACCGCCCATGCCGGCACCGCCAATGCCAACGAAGTGAATGTGCCGGACGCGACGCATCTCGGGCACGATTGAACGCAGTTTCGCCAGTTCTTGTGTATTCATTCTCTAAACGCCATCGAGTACTTCAATTTCGCGCGACGCAACAGGCGTCGCCAGTATTTATGCCTGAGCTGCCAGGCTCACTTCATGCGCCACCCGTTCGGTGGCATCGGGAATGGCCGCCGCGCGCGCGCGTTCCGCCATATCCAGTAATGCTTCACGATCCCAGCCCGCCAGCACCGTTGCCACTGCGTCAGCAGTAAACTGTGGCTGCTCCAGGATCTTTGCTGCGCCCGCCTTTTCCAACGGCAGCGCATTCCAGTACTGCTGCCGATCTTTATGCTGGAAAGGCACGAACAACGCCGGTAAACCCGCGGCAGCGATTTCACTGACCGTCAACGCGCCGGAGCGGCAAACAACCACATCCGCCCACGCATAGGCTTGTGCCATATCGTCAATAAACTCAGTAACTTTATGGTGAGTCTCACCACTAGCCGCGTAAGCCTGTTCCACTTCCTGCTGCGCGCCCTTACCGCTCTGATGCCAGATGGTTACCGACGCGCCCAGTTTGGCCGCCACCTGCGGCATGGTCTGGTTTAGTACACGTGCCCCTTGTGAGCCGCCAACAACCAGCACGCGCACCGGGCCATCGCGACCGGGTAAGCGTTGTTGTGGCAAAGGCAGCGCCAGCACATCCACCCGCACCGGGTTGCCCACTACTTCCGCTTTCGGGAATGCGCCGGGAAAAGCCTGCATCACAGTAGTGGCAATTTTTGCCAGCCATTTATTGGTCAAGCCGGCGATACCATTTTGCTCATGCAAAACCACCGGAATGCCAAGCGACCACGCCGCAAGGCCGCCAGGGCCAGAAACATAACCGCCCATTCCCAGCACCACATCCGGTTTAAAGCGCTGCATAATCGCTCGCGCCTGGCGCCAGGCGTTAAAAATGCGCACCGGTGCCAACAGTTGCGCCTTGATCCCCTTGCCACGCAGGCCAGAGATGCGAATAAAATCGATCTCAATACCGTGTTTCGGCACCAGGTCGGCTTCCATGCGATCGGCGGTTCCGAGCCAGCGCACTTGCCAGCCCTGATCCATCAAATGGTGCGCAACAGCCAGTCCGGGGAATACATGTCCGCCGGTACCGCCTGCCATCACCATTAACCGCTTTGGTTGACCACTCATCGCAAACCCCGTGTAAACGCCTGGGCTTTTTCCAGACGCGTTTCATAATCTATTCGTAGCAACAGCGTAATCGCCATCGACATAATTAATAAGCTGGAGCCGCCGTAACTGATCAATGGCAGCGTCAGCCCTTTGGTTGGCAGCATGCCCGCAGCTGCACCTACGTTTACCAGTGCCTGGAAGCTAAACCAGATGCCAATTGAACAGGCGAGGAAACCGGAAAAACGTTGGTCGATTTCCAGCGCTTTACGCCCAATGGACATGGCGCGGAAAGCGACGAAGAATACCATTAAAAGTGCTAATACCACACCGATATAACCGAGTTCTTCCCCGATAATGGAGAAGATAAAGTCGGTGTGTGCTTCCGGCAGATACTCCAGTTTCTGTATCGAGTTACCCAGCCCTTGCCCCCACAACTCGCCGCGGCCAAATGCCATTAACGACTGGGTAAGCTGGTAACCGCTACCAAAAGGATCTTCCCATGGGTTCCAGAAGGACGTTACACGGCGAATACGGTAGGGCTCAGCCAGGATTAACAGCACCACGGCTGCAATACCGGTGCCGATAATGGCGATGAATTGCCACAGTTTCGCCCCCGCCAGGAACAGCATGGCCAGCGTGGTAATAAACAGCACCACCACCGTACCAAGGTCCGGCTGCGCCAGCAGCAGCACCGCCAGCACCAGGATCACCCCCATCGGTTTGAGGAAGCCGCGCAAGTTATTGCGTACCTCATCAACCTTGCGCACCAGGTAGTTAGCCAGGTAGCAAAACAGCGACAGCTTGGTAAATTCCGCCGGCTGGAAACGCATCACTCCAAGGTCGATCCAACGTGATGCCCCATTGATCGAACTACCGACAACCAGTACCACTAACAGCATGATGATCGCGGTGATCAACATGACGGAGCTGTATTTTTGCCAGAATTCCATAGGCATACGCAGCGTGATCATCGCCGAGCAAAACGCCAGGAACAGGTACAACGCATGGCGCTTGGCAAAGAAAAAGGGATCGTTCGTCAGACGTTGACCGACCGGCATTGACGCCGAGGTCACCATAATGAAGCCAATCGCCGCCAGGCCCAGCGTCAACCACAGTAATGTGCGGTCGTACATGACCAGGCTGTTGGTATCTTTCTCTCTGGAGCCCATCACCCAGCCTTTTAATGCCGCAAACAGCCACGCCAGGACACCAAATCCTGGCAAGTGCGGCATTTTCGGGCGAGGGAGAGTTAAACGCATCAACCTAACTCCTGCGCCAGGCGGGTAAAGACATCACCCCGCTGTTCAAAGTTTTTAAACTGATCGAGGCTTGCGCAGGCGGGAGAGAGCAATACCATATCACCCGACTGTATGCGCGTGGCAATCTGGCGCATGGCCTGGTCCATGGTCTCGAATTGTTCGGCAATTTCCGGACGCAGTGCCGCCAGTTCCGCCCCATCACGGCCAAAGCAGTACAGACGCACGCGCTCGCCGCCGAGATAACGTTTCAAGGGAGAGAAATCCGCAGACTTCCCATCGCCCCCCAGGAGCAGGTGTAACGTCCCGTCAACGTGCAGACCGTTCAGCGCCGCTTCTGTACTCCCGACATTGGTCGCTTTGGAGTCGTTGATCCAACGCACGCCGTTATGATCCAGCGCCAGCTGGAAGCGATGCGCCAGCCCGGTGAAGGTTGTCAGTGCTTTCAGACTGCTTGCGCGCGGTAAACCCGCGGCATCCGCCAGCGCCAGCGCCGCCAGGGCGTTGGTATAGTTATGCTGGCCGGTCAGTTTCATCTCTTTAACATTCAATACCTTTTCACCTTTCACCCGCAGCCAGATCTCGCCCTGCTGGCGGTTAAGGTGATAGTCGCCGACATCGACGCCAAAACTGACGCAACGTTCATCCGCCCCGCGAACCGGCATCGTGAGCGCATCATCAGCATTGACCACGCACACTTTCGCGCTTTCGTAGATACGCAGTTTCGCGGCGCGGTACTGCTGCAGACCAAACGGATAACGATCCATATGATCTTCAGTGACGTTCAGAATGGTTGCCGCCACGGCCTGCAGACTGGAAGTGGTTTCCAGTTGGAAGCTGGACAGTTCCAATACATACAGTTCGCGGGCTTCGTCGAGTAGCATTAATGCAGGCAGACCGATATTACCGCCCACGCCAACGTTTACCCCGCCCGCTTCGGCCATCTCGCCTACCAGTTTGGTGACGGTGCTTTTGCCGTTCGAACCGGTGATCGCAATAATGGGTGCCTGCGCTTCACGGCAGAACAGTTCAATATCGCCAACAATTTCGACGCCCGCGTCCGCCGCCGCGCTCAAAGAAGGATGCGCCAGGGCGATGCCCGGGCTTGCGACAATCAGATCCGCCGCCAGAAGCCAGTCATCGTTAAGAGTACCAAGATGGCGTTCCACCTCTTCCGGCAGCTTATCCAGCCCCGGCGGTGAAATGCGCGTGTCCATAACACGTGGCATCACACCGCGCGCGAGGAAAAAGTCCACGCAGGAAAGGCCCGTCAGGCCTAAACCGATAATGACGACTTTTTTACCCTGGTAATCTGCCATGATTAACGTACCTTCAGCGTTGCCAGGCCAATCAGCACCAGCATCAGCGAAATAATCCAGAAACGCACGATCACGCGCGGCTCCGGCCAGCCTTTCAGTTCATAGTGGTGGTGGATCGGCGCCATACGGAAAATGCGCTGACCGCGCAGCTTGAACGACCCAACCTGCAAAATCACCGACAGTGTTTCCACCACGAAGACCCCGCCCATGATCACCAGCAGGAACTCCTGACGCAGCAGCACGGCGATAATACCCAGTGCGCCGCCCAAGGCCAGCGAGCCAACATCCCCCATAAAGACCTGAGCCGGATAGGTGTTGAACCATAAGAAGCCGAGCCCCGCGCCGACAATCGCCGTGCACACGATCACCAGCTCCCCCGCGTGGCGGAGATAAGGAATATGCAGGTAATTCGCAAAATTCATGTTCCCGGTCGCCCAGGCGACCAGCGCAAAACCGCCCGCCACAAATACGGTCGGCATAATCGCCAGGCCATCAAGACCATCCGTCAGGTTCACCGCATTGCCCGTGCCGACAATGACAAAATACGCCAGCGCGATGTAGAGCAAGCCCAGTTGCGGCATCACATCTTTAAAGAAAGGCACCACCAGTTCGGTGGCCGGGGTATCTTTACCTGCGAGGTACAGCGCAAAGGCAACGCCCAGGGCAATCACCGACATCCAGAAATACTTCCAGCGCGCGATAAGCCCCTTGGTATCTTTGCGTACCACTTTGCGATAGTCATCAACAAAGCCAATGGCACCGTAACCCACCAGCACCACCAGCACGCACCAGACGTACGGGTTGGACGGGTAAGCCCAAAGCAGCACAGACACAACGATCGCTGTCAGGATCATGATGCCGCCCATCGTGGGCGTACCGCGTTTACTGAAGTGTGATTCCGGGCCATCGTTACGCACGACCTGCCCGAAAGAGAGCTTTTGCAGGCGAGCAATCATACGCGGCCCCATCCACAACGAGATGAAGAGTGCGGTCAGCAGGCTGACAATGGCGCGAAACGTCAAATAGGAAAAGACGTTAAAGCCCGAATAATATTTGACCAAATGTTCGGCCAGCCACACTAACATGTCCCGTTCTCCTGTAATTCGCGTACCACCTCTTCCATGGCGGAACTACGTGAACCTTTCACTAAAATGGTAATAATTTGCTGTTCAGCAATCAGCGCTTTTAAGCGCGCCGCCACTGCCGCTTTATCGTTAAAATGCTCGCCGACGCCGCTAGCGTCGCTTAATGCCTTACTCAGTGCGCCAACACTCAGTACCTTGTCGATCCCCACGGCTTTTGCCGCTTCGCCAACCTGAATATGACAGGCTTCGCTTTCATCGCCGAGTTCTGCCATATCGCCAACCACCATCACCCGGTAGCCCGGCATTTCTGCCAGAACATGAGCCGCAGCCGTCATTGAACCGACATTGGCGTTATAGGTGTCATCCAGAAGTAGCTGGTTTTCAGCCAGCCTCACCGGGAACAGGCGGCCGGGTACGGCTTTCAGATTCGCCAACCCTTTTTTCACTGCATCAAGACTGGCATCCACCGCCATTGCCAACGCCGTTGCCGCCAGCGCATTGGCAATGTTGTGCCGTCCTGGTAATGGCAGAGTGACATCCATGTTGCCCGCCGGCGTTTGCAGCGTGAAATCGGTGCCATGAGAGGTGACGTGAATATTGATAGCCGTAAAATCGCTGTTTGCTGCGTTCGGCGAGAAGCGCCACACTTTGCGATCGCCAATAATGCTCTGCCAGTTCAGCCAGTCGTTATTGTCGGCGTTCAGAATGGCAATGCCGTTCTCGGGCAGGCCGGTGTAGATCTCACCTTTTGCTTTCGCCACACCCGCCAGTGAACCAAAACCTTCCAGGTGTGCTGCTGCCAGGTTATTTACCAGCGCGGCTTCCGGGCAAGTCAACCCAACCGTCCAGGCAATTTCGCCCTGGTGGTTAGCGCCCAGTTCAATTACGGCGTATTGATGCTCTCTGGTCAGACGCAGCAGGGTCATCGGCACGCCGATATCATTATTCAGATTGCCTGCGGTATAGAGGGTGTTGCCGCATTCGCTGAGAATGGCTGCCGTCATCTCTTTCACCGAGGTTTTGCCAGATGACCCCGTCAGGGCAACGACACGTGCGGGAACCTGCTGGCGGACCCATGCGGCCAGTTGACCAAACGCCTGGCGGGTATCTTTCACGACCAGTTGCGGCAGATCGATATCCAGCTTGCGGTTGACCAGCAGCGCGCCTGCGCCGCCTGCTTTCGCTTTGTCAGCAAAATCATGCGCATCAAAGCGTTCGCCTTTCAGGGCCACAAACAAGCAGCCCGGCGTCAGTTTTCGGGTATCACTGGTCACCGCATCGATAGTGATGTCATGACCGTGTAATTCTCCCGGCAGAATGCCGGTGAGTTGGCTGAGCGTTACGCTAATCATGCCACGACTCCCAGCAAACGTGCCGCCGTTACGCGGTCTGAATAATCCAGACGGCGGGTGCCGACTATCTGATAATCTTCATGGCCTTTACCAGCCAGCAGAACCACATCGTTCTCTTTCGCCTGCATAATGGCGTTGGTTACGGCTTCCGCGCGGCCTTCCACCACGTGCGCCCGGCCAGCGTCCAGCATTCCGGCCAGAATGTCATTAATGATGGCGCGCGGCTCTTCTGTTCGCGGGTTGTCATCCGTCACAACGGGCATATCCGAAAACTGTTCAGCAATTGCCCCCATCAGCGGGCGTTTGCCTTTGTCGCGATCGCCACCGCAGCCAAAAACGCACCACAATTTGCCTGTGCAGTGCAGGCGTGCGGCCTGCAAGGCTTTTTCCAGTGCATCTGGTGTATGAGCATAATCCACCACCACCGTGGGTTTACCCGGCGCGCTGAACACTTCCATACGGCCGCATACAGGTTGCAGACGTGATGCCGTCTTAAGCAGCTCCTGCAACGGGTAGCCCAGCGCCAGCAGCGTCGCCAGCGCCAGTAACAGGTTGCTGACGTTAAATGCCCCCATCAGGCGACTTTCAATTTCGCCTTCACCCCAACTGGAGCTAAAACGGATAGTCGCGCCACTGTCGTGGTAATCGACAGCGATGGTTTTCAACCAGCGACCATGGCAATCAGGATTGATATGGTCTTCCATTGATACCGCAACCGCATCCGGCAACTTCGCCAGCCAACGGCGCCCCACTTCATCATCGGCGTTAATAATTGCCTGGCCGTAGTGATGCGCGGAGAACAGTAGCCACTTCGCCGCTTCGTAGTTGGCCATGTCACCGTGATAATCCAGATGATCGCGGCTGAGATTGGTGAATACCGAAGCAGCAAACTTCAACGCCGCAACACGATGCTGCACCAGACCATGGGAGGAAACTTCCATTGCTGTGAAGGTCGCGCCCTGTTCTGCCAGTCCGGCAATCACATGCTGCACATCCACCGCCGAGCCAGTGGTATTTTCCGTTGGGGTGACTTTGCCCAGCAACCCGTTTCCTACCGTGCCCATCACCGCACTGGTTTCGCCCAGCAACTGGCTCCACTGCGCCAGCAATTGGGTGGTGGTGGTTTTACCGTTGGTGCCGGTAACGCCAATCAGGCGCAGTTGCTCAGAAGGTTCGTTATAAAAACGGCCTGCCAGCGCGGAGAGGCGCTCAGTTAACTGGCTGAGATAAATGACCGGAACACCATGCATTTCACGAATTTCACCGTCATTTGCTTCGTCTTTCGCTTCAGCAATAATGGCAGCAACACCTTGCGCAATCGCCTGCGGGATATATCGACGCCCGTCCGCCTGATGACCGACCACCGCCACAAAGAGATCGCCCGATGCAGCCACACGGCTATCGAGTATCATTTCCCGCAGTGTTCGCTCCGGCGCGCCAGGCACCCACGGAGCGAGAAGGTCGCGCAAATTACGATCTGCCACCTGTTCCCTCGCCTTGATTAATTACAAACTCACTTTTCTCGCCTGTGGTCAGCGCATCCGGCTCAATGTTCATGGTACGCAGAACGCCGCCCATGATGGCACCGAAGACCGGCGCGGACACAGCGCCACCGTAGTATTTACCCGCTTGCGGATCGTTGATAACCACCACCAGCGCAAAGCGCGGGCGGCTGGCAGGCGCGACGCCAGCGGTGTAAGCAATGTATTTGTTGATATAACGACCGTCAGGCCCGACTTTTTTCGCTGTACCGGTTTTAATCGCAATGCGATAGCCTTTGATGGCTGCTTTTACGCCGCCGCCGCCAGGCAGCGCGACGCTCTCCATCATATGCACCACAGTACGGACAATCGGCTCCGCAAAAACGCGTTCGCCAGGCACGGGCGGATCAACTTTGGTTATCGACAGCGGGCGATAAATGCCATAGCTGCCAATGGTTGCATAGACTCGCGCTAACTGTAACGGCGTTACCATTAGCCCGTAGCCGAAAGAGAAGGTGGCCCTCTCTATGTCAGACCACCGTTGTTTTTGAGGAAATAAGCCACTGCGTTCCCCGACCATCCCCAAATTGGTCGTTTTTCCCAATCCAAAACGTGAGTAAGTATCTACTAACGCTGAGGAGGGCATCGCTAACGCCAGCTTGGAAACGCCGACGTTACTCGACTTCTGTAGCACACCGGTAAGGGTCAATTCGCTGTATCGCGCCACGTCCTTAATTTCGTGGCCGTTAATACGGTAAGGTACGGTGTTTAATACGGTATTCGGATTCACGACACCACGTTGCAGGGCGGTCATCACTACCATCGGTTTAACTGTAGAACCCGGTTCGAAAACATCGGTAATAGCGCGGTTGCGCATCGCGTCCTGCGCCGTACCGGTAAAGTTGTTCGGGTTGTAGGAGGGGCTGTTAGCCATCGCCAACACTTCGCCAGTATTTACATCCACCAGTACCGCACTGCCGGATTCGGCTTTGTTAAACGCCACAGCATTGTTCAGCTCACGGTAGACCAGCGCCTGCAGACGTTCATCAATGCTCAGCGCCAGGTTATGCGCAGCCTGGCTGTCAGTAGAGGAGATATCTTCAATGACCCGACCATAGCGATCTTTACGCACAATGCGCTCGCCGGGTTGACCGGTAAGCCATTTATCAAAGCTTTTTTCAACCCCTTCAATGCCCTGGCCATCGACATTGGTGAAACCAATGAGGTGAGCGGTCACTTCCCCGGAAGGATAGTAGCGACGTGACTCTTCCCGCAGGTGAATACCTGGCAACTTGAGTTTTTTAATGTAGTCGCCCAGATCCGGGTTAACCTGACGCGCAAGGTAGATAAAGCGCATTTTCGGGTTTGCGTTAATACGTGCCGCAAGCTGGTCGAGCGGCATATTCAACGCATCGGAAAGCGCTTTCCAGCGGTTATCCAGCGTAACGCCGCCCGCATCGTGTAACTCTTTCGGATCCGCCCAAATAGCTTTTACCGGTACACTGACCGCCAGCGGGCGGCCCGACCGATCTGTGATCATCCCCCGCGATGTCGCGACTTCTTGTACGCGCAGAGAACGCATGTCTCCTTCACGCACCAACATCTCCGGATTGACGATCTGCAAATACGCAACGCGCCCGAGCAGGAACCCGAGCGCAAGTAAAATGCAACCGCAAAGCAACGCAAAACGCCAACTTATAAAGTTGGCCTGTTCTTCCTGGCGTTTCGGTTTAAGCGTCTTCGCCGCTGCTTTCATGCGTTGCGTGATTCCTTATTCATCTTTATTTCTGCACGACAATGTTTTCCTGAGAGGGATCGACATGCTGCATTTGCAGTTTATCCGTCGCGATCCGTTCAACACGGCTGTGATCGCCGAGCGCGTTCTCTTCCAGGATCAGGTTGCGCCATTCGATATCCAGCGCATCACGCTCAAGCACCATTTGTTCACGCTGCGCGGTGAGTAAGCGAGTGTGGTGTGCGGTAGTGACCACCGTTACCGCCGTCATGATGATGCAAATGAACAGACAGAGTGGCAGTTTCCCAAATCGCAAAAGATCGTCGCCGATCACGCCAGGCAAAGCATGGCGCTCGTTGCTTCCTAACGATCCCTTCACTTTGCTCAGGGTCTCTGTCACTCTGCTGATCATGCGTTCGTCCTCTCTGCGATACGCAGAACTGAACTACGGGCACGTGGGTTTTCAGCCACTTCTTCTTCGCCCGGCATCAACTTTCCTAAAGCTCGCAGTTGGCGGCCACCCAGTTTACTGAGCTGCTCTTCGGTCATCGGTAGCCCGGCAGGAACCTGAGGGCCACGGCTTTGTTCCCGCATAAAGCGTTTAACAATCCGATCTTCCAGCGAGTGGAAGCTGATAATCGAGAGCCGCCCACCAGGGGCAAGCACACCGAGCGAGTTTTTTAGCGCCAGCTCGATCTCTTCCAGTTCACTGTTCACCCAAATGCGCACCGCCTGGAAGGTACGGGTCGCAGGATGTTTGAATTTGTCTTTCACCGGCGTAGCTGCCGCGACAACTTCTGCCAACTCTTTCGTGCGGGTCATTGGCTCAACACGATTACGCTCTACAATCGCGCGAGCGATACGTTTTGCGAAACGCTCTTCGCCAAAGGTTTTCAACACCCAGGCAATATCGGCTTCTTCTGCGGTTTGCAGCCATTCGGCGGCAGACTGACCGCGTGTCGGATCCATACGCATGTCCAGCGGGCCATCGCGCATAAAAGAGAAACCGCGTTCAGGATCGTCAAGTTGCGGCGAAGAGACACCAAGATCGAGAAGAATTCCGTCGATCTTGCCATTAAGTTCGCGCTCGCTGACATAATCAGCAAGCGCAGAAAAGGGCCCATGAATGATGGAGAAGCGGGGATCATCAATGGTCTGTGCTACGGCAATTGCCTGCGGATCGCGATCGATCGCCAGCAAGCGTCCTTCCGCTCCCAGTTGGGAGAGGATCAGGCGTGAGTGACCACCGCGACCAAAAGTGCCATCGATGTAAATGCCATCCGGACGAATGTTCAGGCCATTAACGGCCTCATCCAGCAGCACCGTCGTGTGTTTAAAATTTTCCATCATATTTACAGAGACAAATCCTGCAATCGATCCGAAAGCGCTTCAGAACCTGATTGCTCAGCGTCGATATCTTCCCTGACCTGTTGATACCAGGTCGTTTCGTCCCACAGCTCAAATTTATTGAACTGCCCGACCAGCATCACTTCTTTGGTCAGCCCGGCGTGTTGCCGTAAAACAGGCGCGATCAATAGACGCCCGGCGCTATCCATCTGGCACTCGCTGGCATGACCTAGCAATAAACGTTGCACGCGTCGCTCAAGCGGGTTCATGCTCGACAGACGCGACAATTTTTGCTCGATAATTTCCCATTCGGGCAGGGGGTAAAGCAGCAGGCATGAGTGACGGATGTCAATGGTGCATACCATTTGACCGGAGGCATTCTCTTGTAGCAAATCCCGATACCGGGTAGGGACGGATAACCGCCCTTTGCTGTCGAGATTGACTAACGTCGCGCCACGGAACATGTCCGATTCACCCCCAGGTGACCTTTTTCACCACTTTATCCCACAAATCCCCACCAAGGGAGTTTACGGAGCGGAGGAAAAGCTTGTCAAGCTAGCGAAAAGGCTAACCAGAGCAAAAGATCCCTTATTCGCAATGAATATCTGCGTTGGTGAATTACTGCTCAGCTTACGAGGCAAATTAACGTCATGAATATTTGCAAGAAAATAAATAGAATATGCGCACCGGCGTTTACAACCATTCAATTTCTGCGCGCGAAATATAAAGTGTCAGTTTGCGACGCGGGCGGCATTTTAAGCCATATTTAGCCCACTGAACAGTGCCAGTTGCGTCCGTTAGCACTTTGCATGGCGGCATGTGCACTGTGTTTACTCGCCTTAAGGGAAAGCGGTTGTTAATTCAGCAATTACGGTGCTTTTTAGATGTAACAATTTAATACAGAAGTCATGTTCAGTTACTTCTCAATAACCTTTAAAAATTGTTTTTAAAGAAACGCCCAGAATAAATAAAAAGTGACCTAAGAAAAAATAAGGATTTATCTTAGGAAGGTGAAAGGCAATAAATGGATTAAAAACATCAGAGAGAACTAAAAAGGCAGCTTGCGCTGCCTTTAATCTTAACAGTTAAACGCGGCTCAATATCCCGCGGCGGTAAAGATTCCTGCGGATACGGCTCAAACCGGCTTTGGGTTTACGCGGCTCATCGAGGCTTGCAAGCACGATCTCCAGCACCCGCTCAGCGACGTCGCGGTGACGCTGCGCCACTGCAAGCACCGGGCATTGCAAAAAATCGAGCAGTTCGTGATCGCCGAAGGTTGCAATCGCTAAATCGGACGGCAGTTTACCGTCCCGGCGTAGCGTAACGTCCAGCACACCCTGCAATAACGCAAAAGAGGTGATAAACAACGCCTGTGGCATTGAGTTGGTTTCCAGCCATTTATCAAATAATTGCGCGGCAGCTTCCCGCTCGTAACTGTTCGCATAGAGGAATTGCACCTCGCGCGGGTCATCTTTCCAGGCAGTGCGGAAGCCTTGCTCTCGCAAGAAGCTGACCGACAACTCCGGAAGCGCCCCCATATAAAGCACGCGTTCCGCCGGGAATTTACGCAGCTCCTGCGCCAGCATCTCTGAATCATCCTGATCGGCACCAACAACGCTGGTGAAATGTTCGCGATCCAGTGCGCGATCCAGCGCGACAATCGGGAAAGAATCATTCGCCCAGCGCTGGTAAAACGGATGCTCAGGCGGAAGAGACGTCGAAACGATAATTGCATCCACCTGGCGCTGCAGGAGATGCTCGATACAGCGCATTTCGTTATCAGGTTGATCTTCTGAACAGGCAATAAGCAACTGGTAGCCGCGCTGACGCGCTTGCCGTTCGAGATAGTTGGCAATGCGTGTATAGCTTGTATTTTCAAGGTCGGGGATAACCAGCCCAATAGAGCGAGTACGTCCTGCTCGCAGCCCAGCCGCTACCGCATTCGGGTGGTAGTTATGCTCACGAACGACAGCCATGACTTTCTCAACGGTTTTGTCGCTGACACGATATTGCTTCGCCTTACCATTAATGACGTAGCTTGCCGTGGTACGTGAGACGCCGGCTAACCGGGCGATTTCATCCAGTTTCACAATTGCCCCTCAAAATGATGTACTCCATAACCTTTTTAGGGATATAGGATAATTTCCATAACATCTAAGCGCAGAATAGGCACTGCGGCAACCGCTTTCGTATCTGGTTCCGTCTGATTTCGCAAAAAAAAGCCCGACACAGCTATGTCGGGACTTTAAATGCAGACAGCAATAACGATTAACGCATGATTTTATCGCCGCGCGACAAGCCAACAACACCTGAGCGAGCGACTTCAACAATTTTCGCCACATCGCGAATGGTCGCCAGAAAGGCATCCAGCTTATCGCTGGTGCCGGCAAGCTGAACCGTATAAATAGAAGGCGTGACATCAATAATCTGACCACGGAAAATTTCCGCGTTTCGTTTGACCTCTTCACGCCCGTATCCGCTGGCCTGGATCTTCACCAGCATGATCTCACGCTCAACGTAAGCGCCCTGCCCCAGTTCATTAACCCGCAGTACATCGACCAGCTTGTGCAGTTGCTTTTCGATTTGCTCAAGTACTTTCTGATCGCCGACCGTTTGAATGGTCATACGCGACAGTGTCGGATCGTCGGTCGGTGCAACCGTCAGGCTTTCAATGTTGTAGCCGCGTTGTGAGAAAAGACCGATCACGCGCGATAACGCGCCCGACTCGTTTTCCAGTAAGACAGACAGTATCCGGCGCATAATCAGGTCCTCTCCGTTTTGCTTAACCACATCTCATCCATTCCGCCGCCGCGGATCTGCATCGGATAAACGTGTTCACTACCATCAACGGTAACATCAACAAACACCAGGCGATTATTTTTCACCTGCTCCAGCGCGTGTGCCAGCTTCTCTTCCAGTTCATCCGGGCGCGTAATATTGATCCCTACATGACCGTAGGCTTCCGCCAGCCGGGCAAAATCAGGCAGAGACTGCATATAGGATTGTGAATGGCGACCGGAATAAATCATGTCCTGCCACTGTTTCACCATGCCTAAATAGCGGTTGTTCAGATTAAGCACCAGCACCGGCAGCTCATACTGCAGCGCAGTAGAGAGTTCCTGAATATTCATCTGGATGCTGCCATCGCCCGTTACGCAAATAACAGTCTCATCCGGAAACGCCATCTTCACACCTAGCGCGGCAGGCAAACCAAACCCCATCGTGCCCAGGCCCCCGGAATTGATCCAGCGGCGTGGCTTATCGAAGCGGTAATAAAGCGCGGCAAACATCTGGTGTTGCCCCACATCGGAGGTCACATACGCCTCGCCGTTGGTCAGGCGCCAAACCGCTTCGATGACTGCCTGCGGCTTGATGCTGTCGCTTTGCGTGTCATATTTCAGACACTGACGCGCCCGCCACTGCTCAAGGCGCAACCACCAGTCACGAACATCATCCAGCGATTGCGGGTACTCTTCCTGAGCCAACAGTTCCAGCATTTGCTCCAGCACTAAACGCGCATCACCGACAATAGGCACGTCCGCCTGTACGGTTTTAGAAATTGAGGTGGGATCGATGTCGATATGAAGAACAGTGGCGTCGGGGCAATATTTCGCCAGGTTATTGGTCGTACGATCGTCAAAGCGCACGCCGACCGCAAAAATGACATCGGAATGGTGCATTGCCATGTTGGCTTCATAAGTGCCATGCATGCCAAGCATACCCAGAGATTGACGGTGAGACGCTGGAAATGCGCCTAATCCCATGAGAGACGACACCACCGGCACATTGAGTTTTTCCGCCAACTGACGGAGCTGGCTTTCACATGCGGAATTAATGGCCCCACCACCGACATAGATAACAGGCTTTTTGGCTGCGCTAAGCGTTTGAAGCGCACGCTTTATTTGCCCTTTGTGCCCCTGCGTTGTCGGATTATACGAGCGCATACTGACCGATTCCGGCCAAACATACGGCAACTTATTCGCTGGATTCATAATGTCTTTTGGCAGATCAACCACCACAGGCCCCGGGCGCCCGCTGGCTGCCAGCCAGAACGCTTTCTTTAATACGCCTGGAATATCTTCGGTCTGTTTAACCAGGAAGCTGTGTTTTACCACCGGGCGGGAGATCCCCACCATGTCGCACTCCTGAAAAGCATCGTAGCCAATCAGAGAAGTCGCCACCTGCCCGGACAGTACGACAAGCGGGACCGAATCCATGTACGCTGTGGCAATCCCCGTAATGGCATTTGTTGCCCCCGGCCCGGATGTAACCAACACAACGCCCACTTCTCCCGTTGCCCGTGCCAGACCGTCCGCCATATGCACTGCGGCCTGTTCGTGGCGTACCAGTACATGTTCTATCCCCCCAACCGTATGCAGGGCATCGTAGATATCGAGGACCGCGCCTCCGGGATAACCGAACACTTTCTTGACGCCTTGATCGATAAGCGATCGGACGACCATCTCGGCTCCAGACAACATCTCCATGGTTTGCCTCCAGGCTTTGTTTTGTCGACTGACGGCGAAAATCATTTCCGCGCTGTCGCTCTGTTCAGAACAGGAAAACCCTGCATTCTGATTATGAATGGCAGTTACCATAACCGCTCAAAATCTGGCAGGCAATTAGCAAACCGGTGATGGCAGATGGCCTGAAAAGAGAAATAGCAACGTCAGTTCGCAAGAATTGGTGAAAACATCTGTGATAAGTAAAGACAATGACCAATCATCGTCCTGATAAGGGACAGCGCAGTAATTCATGCATTTTTACTGCAACCACCAGCGTTTTAAGGATGACAAATCAGGACAAAATACTACCAACGAAACTGAATACAGAATAAACCGGGAGAGGGATCCCGATTTATCCTGTTACGGGGTTATCGACTGCATATCGAAACGAGCAGTTCTTCCATCCACTGGTGCCCTTTATCGCGCCCCGCCGCCTCATGCCATGAGAGATAACAGGTTCGGCTATTCAGGTGCAACGGCAGCGGTAACATGTATAACCCCAGACTTTCCGCGAACTCTTCCGCCAGCCAGCGGGGAGCAATGGCCACAAGATGCGTTTGCGAAACCACATTCAAGGCACTGGTTAACGCCATTCCCTGGTAGGCAATACGGTTTTGTTTTTCTGGCGTGTCATACCAGGGCTGGCTGAAAGAAGCATAGCGCTCCAGGGAAACGACAGCATGCTGCTCTTTAAAAATATCCTCTTCTGTGACGAGAGCATCAAGACGAGGATGATTTGTACTGGCAACCAATACCATATCGTCTTTAAAAAGAGGCACACAGACAAACTCAGGGCGGCGGAATTCATCATAGCCGATCACAAATTCAACTTCCTGATAACGCAACTGATGTTCTGTATTATGATTAAGCGCGGATTTAAAGCCTAAGTGAATATTTGGCGCAATTTTCTCTACGTTATTGTAAATAATAGAGGTTAAAAAATTATCAAGTGGACTACAAACGCAAAGATTAAAAACGCGATCGCTGGTAACAGGCTCAAATCCCGCGCCGGGTAGTTCGTTTTGCACCAGTTGCAGCGCCTGACGGATCGATCCAAAAAGCTGACAGGCGCGTGTTGTAGGTTGAATACCACGGCCATATCGCACAAAAAGTTCGTCATTAAACATTAGCTTAAGGCGGGCGACAGCATTACTGACCGCCGGTTGAGACATACCCAGCGAATGGGCCGCCCGGGTAATGTTTTGCTCCTGCATTACCGCATCAAATACGGTAAGCAGATTAAGATCCACAGAGCGTAATTGCGGTTTCCCACTACTAACAATCCTATGATTATCAACGCTCTTCCCCGGAAAATCACATGCTGTCGACATCATATACTCCCTTCAATTTCATAATAATATTCAGGAAGATGATTTATCATGCATATTGCATTAATAGAAGTATGCTACGGCAAATTAGGAATATATAAAGCCCATACCTAATGCTTAAGAAACAAAAAAATAGCGGTAATTTGTGAGGTAATATTATGACCTTAACTATTTTTTCAGTTGACTTTATAAACATATCAGGCAATTAAAAAGGAAATCATCTTATTTTCACAGAAAAATAACATACTTTATTGACTTTCCTTGTTCTTAATTTATTTGAAAAGCTAAAAAAAAGATTAATTAAATAAAAATGTTAAAAATAGACTTTGCACAAGCCAGTCCGCGCCAGCCGCATATGGCATAAGAGCGCAGACAGCAAACAAAGCGAACGGTAATAGTGCATTTCATACCACAAGCAGAATAATTATCTAAATCCATGTCAAACAATTCGCCCTCAAAGCGGTGCATTGACATGCATCAGGGTTGACATTGCAGAACGCATCCGGTACCACTAAAAGCATATCGCATTCATCTGGAGCAAGATTCATGATTCGCAACGTCGGTTTCGCTGGTCTACTACTACTAAACGCATCTCTCGTGCGCGGTAGACCGGTGGGCGACATTCAGAATTGAATCGTCTTCCAGTTTAAGACTAAGAACCCGCGCCTTGGCGCGGGTTTTTTTATGCTCGTAGCAAGGCGACCCAAGAAACAAAAGGACCTAAACCATGAGCCAGCAAGTCGTTATTTTCGATACCACGTTACGTGATGGTGAACAGGCTTTACAGGCAAGCCTGAGCGTGAAAGAGAAACTGCAGATCGCCCTGGCACTGGAACGTATGGGTGTTGATGTCATGGAAGTCGGCTTCCCTGTTTCTTCCCCGGGCGATTTCGAATCCGTGCAGACTATCGCGCGCCAGGTGAAGAACAGCCGGGTTTGCGCCCTCGCTCGCTGCGTTGAAAAAGATATCGATGTCGCAGCTGAGTCGCTGAAAGTAGCAGAAGCGTTTCGTATCCACACGTTTATCGCCACTTCACCGATGCATATCGCTACCAAATTGCGCAGCACGCTGGATGAAGTGATTGAGCGCGCTATCTATATGGTTAAACGTGCGCGTAACTATACCGATGATGTTGAGTTTTCTTGTGAAGATGCAGGTCGTACACCGATTGCCGATCTGGCACGGGTAGTAGAAGCTGCGATTAACGCTGGCGCTAAAACCATCAATATTCCGGATACCGTTGGCTACACCATGCCGTTCGAGTTCTCTAACATCATCTCCGGCCTGTACGAACGCGTGCCAAATATTGATAAAGCGATTATCTCTGTCCATACCCATGACGATTTAGGCCTGGCGGTAGGCAATGCGATTGCCGCTGTGCATGCCGGGGCTCGCCAGGTTGAGGGCGCCATGAACGGTATCGGCGAACGCGCCGGTAACTGCTCGCTGGAAGAAGTGATCATGGCAATTAAAGTGCGCAAAGACATTATGAATGTGCACACCCAAATCAATCACCACGAAATCTGGCGCACCAGCCAAACCGTCAGCCAAATTTGCAATATGCCCATCCCGGCCAACAAAGCCGTTGTCGGCAGCGGCGCATTCGCCCACTCCTCCGGTATTCATCAGGATGGCGTGCTGAAAAACCGCGAAAACTACGAAATCATGACCCCGGAATCAATCGGCCTGAACCAGGTGCAACTGAACCTGACCTCCCGTTCTGGTCGCGCAGCGGTGAAACATCGCATGGATGAAATGGGTTACAAAGAAACGGATTACAGCCTGGATAACCTGTACGACGCGTTCCTGAAACTGGCGGACAAAAAAGGCCAGGTATTCGACTACGACCTGGAAGCGCTGGCGTTTATCAACAAACAACAGGAAGAGCCGGAGCATTTCCGTCTCGAATATTTCAGCGTGCAGTCCGGCTCTAATGATATCGCCACGGCCTCGGTAAAACTGGCCTGCGGGGATGAAATCAAAGCTGAAGCCGCCAACGGTAACGGTCCGGTCGATGCAGTTTATCAGGCGATCAACCGTGTGACGGAATACGACATTGAACTGGTGAAATACGGCCTGAGCGCCAAAGGCCAGGGCAAAGATGCACTGGGCCAGGTCGATATCGTGGTGAACTACAATGGTCGTCGTTTCCATGGTGTAGGTCTGGCGACCGATATCGTTGAATCTTCTGCAAAAGCAATGGTGCACGTACTGAATAGCATCTGGCGCGCCGCCGAAGTCGAACAAGAATTGCAACGCAAAGCTCAGAACAAAGAGAACAACAAGGAAACCGTGTGATGTCGAAGAATTATCATATTGCTGTGTTGCCAGGTGATGGCATTGGCCCGGAAGTGATGGCGCAAGCGCTGAAGGTACTGGAAGCTGTGCGCAACCGTTTTGGTATGCGCATTACCACCAGCCATTATGATGTCGGCGGCATCGCCATCGATCGTCATGGCAACCCACTGCCGCAGGCAACCGTGGAAGGTTGCGAGCAGGCAGACGCGATCCTGTTTGGCTCCGTAGGCGGACCAAAATGGGAAAACTTGCCCCCGGCGCAGCAACCGGAACGCGGCGCATTGCTGCCACTGCGCAAGCATTTCAAACTGTTCAGCAATCTGCGCCCGGCTAAACTTTATCAAGGTCTGGAGGCATTTTGCCCGCTGCGTGAAGACATCGCGGCAAACGGCTTCGACATCCTGTGTGTACGTGAATTAACCGGTGGTATTTACTTCGGCCAGCCGAAAGGCCGCGAAGGAACCGGTCAGCACGAGAAAGCCTTTGATACAGAGGTGTATCACCGTTTCGAGATTGAGCGTATCGCTCGTATCGCATTTGAATCGGCGCGCAAACGGCGTAAGAAAGTGCACTCTATCGACAAAGCCAACGTTCTGCAGACTTCTCTGCTGTGGCGCGAAATCGTTAACGAAATCGCCACGGAGTACCCGGATGTGCAACTGGCGCATATGTATATTGACAACGCCACCATGCAGTTGATTAAAGATCCGTCCCAGTTCGATGTGCTGCTGTGCTCTAACCTGTTCGGCGACATTCTGTCGGATGAATGCGCAATGATCACTGGTTCCATGGGCATGCTGCCATCGGCAAGCCTGAACGAGCAGGGTTTTGGCCTGTATGAACCGGCGGGCGGCTCAGCGCCGGATATCGCGGGTAAAAATATCGCTAACCCGATTGCGCAAATCCTGTCGCTGGCGTTGCTGTTGCGTTATAGCCTGGACGCGGGCGCTGCGGCTGATGCCATCGAAGGCGCTATCAACCGGGCATTAGAAGAAGGCGTGCGCACCGGCGATTTAGCCCGTGGCGCGGCTGCAGTCAGTACCGATGAGATGGGCGATATCATTGCCCGTTATATCGCTGAAGGGGTGTAATTATGGCTAAGAGCTTGTATGAAAAGTTGTTTGACGCCCATGTCGTCTACGAAGCGCCCAACGAAACCCCGTTGTTATATATCGACCGGCATCTGGTGCACGAAGTCACTTCGCCACAGGCCTTTGATGGTTTGCGCGCGCACCGCCGCCCGGTCCGTCAGCCGGGTAAAACCTTCGCCACGATGGATCACAACGTTTCCACGCAGACGAAAGACATCAACGCCTCCGGCGAGATGGCACGCATTCAGATGCAGGAGCTGATCAAAAACTGTAACGAGTTTGGCGTCGAACTGTACGATCTGAACCACCCGTATCAGGGCATCGTCCACGTTATGGGGCCGGAACAGGGGATCACCCTGCCTGGGATGACCATCGTTTGTGGGGACTCGCATACCGCAACGCACGGCGCATTTGGCGCACTGGCTTTTGGTATCGGCACATCGGAAGTCGAACATGTTCTGGCCACACAAACCCTGAAACAGGGCCGCGCCAGGACCATGAAAATCGAAGTAAAAGGCACTGCCGCACCCGGCATTACCGCAAAAGATATCGTGCTGGCGATCATTGGCAAAACCGGCAGCGCGGGCGGCACAGGTCATGTGGTGGAATTCTGCGGCGATGCTATCCGAGCTTTGAGCATGGAAGGTCGTATGACTCTGTGCAATATGGCAATCGAAATGGGGGCGAAAGCAGGCCTGGTTGCGCCTGACGAAACCACCTTTAATTATGTGCGTGGGCGTCTGCACGCGCCGAAGGGCAAAGATTTTGACGACGCTGTCGCCTACTGGAAAACCCTGCAAACCGACGAAGGCGCGGCCTTCGATACGGTGGTGACGCTGCAGGCAGAAGAGATTGCGCCGCAGGTAACCTGGGGCACGAATCCCGGCCAGGTGATTTCCGTCACGGATGCTATCCCCGATCCGGCGTCTTTCGCCGATCCGGTGGAGCGCGCCTCGGCGGAAAAAGCGCTGGCGTATATGGGCCTGAAACCCGGTGTCCCACTGACCGAAGTGGCTATCGATAAGGTCTTTATCGGGTCCTGCACCAACTCACGGATTGAAGATTTACGTGCAGCAGCGGAAATTGCCAAAGGGCGTAAAGTTGCGCCAGGCGTACAGGCGCTGGTGGTCCCCGGCTCCGGCCCGGTAAAAGCACAGGCGGAAGCAGAAGGTCTGGATAAGATCTTTATTGAAGCCGGTTTCGAATGGCGTTTGCCGGGCTGTTCAATGTGTCTGGCGATGAATAACGATCGTCTGAACCCGGGCGAACGTTGCGCCTCAACCAGCAACCGTAACTTTGAAGGCCGCCAGGGCCGCGGCGGACGCACGCATCTGGTGAGCCCGGCTATGGCGGCCGCTGCGGCGGTAACTGGCCATTTCGCTGATATTCGTAGCCTGCAGCACTAAGGAGACCACCATGGCAGAAAAATTTACCCAACATACCGGCCTGGTTGTTCCGCTGGATGCCGCAAACGTCGATACCGACGCCATTATTCCGAAACAGTTTTTGCAGAAAGTGACGCGAACCGGTTTTGGCGCGCACCTGTTCAATGACTGGCGTTTTCTGGATGACGAAGGTCAGCAGCCCAACCCTGAGTTCGTGCTGAACTTCCCGCAATACAAAGGCGCGTCGATTTTACTGGCGCGTGAAAACTTTGGCTGTGGCTCTTCTCGTGAACATGCGCCGTGGGCGCTGACGGATTACGGCTTCAAAGTGGTTATTGCGCCAAGCTTCGCAGACATCTTCTATGGCAACAGTTTTAACAATCAGTTGCTGCCGGTAACGCTGAACGAGGAAGAGGTAGACGACCTGTTCACCCTGGTGCAAAGCCAACCGGGCATCACGTTTGAAGTCGATCTGGAAGCACAGGTGGTGAAAGCGGGCGGGAAATCCTACAGCTTCAACATTGATGCATTCCGTCGCCACTGCATGTTGAACGGGCTGGACAGTATCGGTTTAACGTTGCAGCACGAAGATGCTATCGCCGCTTACGAACAGAAACAGCCCGCGTTTATGGGCTAATGGAGAGACGTGGGTTGCCAGTTGGCACCCACGCTTACCCGGCCAGTATGATGTTGCTTGCCGGGTAAAGTAACCCCGCGCCGATCATACGTCTTTGACCCTGCTGGTTAGCACCAGCGCCACGACTGAAATTACCGCAATGCCAATATAAACCGCGCCATGACCATAGCTTTGCGCCAGCGCCCCCTGGATCACCCCGGCCAGAATCACACCTGTCGAGATACTGTTCGTGAACAACGTCGTTGCCGACCCGGCTCTTCCTGGCATGAGATCCTGAAACCATAACATGCCGATCCCGGCGATGATGCCGATAAACACTGCGTTAAACAGTTGTAAAGCAAGCAGTGCTGCCTGACTGTGAAAGAAAATCAACCCGAGATAAAACAGCACGCCAGCAGCGACGGCGATCACCATCATTGGCCGTTTACCCACGCGTTTGACCACATAACCCGCGAGGATCATCGCCGGGATCTCCAGCCCGGCAGCCGTTCCCATCAGGATCCCGGCCAGTTTATCGGGCAGGCCAAGTTCAAGGCTTATCCACAACGGCATATCAATGATGTACATGGTGTTGCAGGTCCACATCAGCGTGGAAGCTATAAACAACATGCGTACGTTGTTATCGCTCCAGCCGCTGACCTGCGTCACCGCCGTGTCAGCAGGCTGTTCAATGCGCGCCACGGAAGGTAACCACAACGCAATCAACGCCAGGCTGATAATAAAAAGCCCGGCGGCGAGGGTGAACATGGCGGTAAAGCCATAATTCAGTGCCAGCATAAACGCCAGCGGCGGGCCAATGACCCAGGCCAGCGAGAGCTGCGCACGCATGACAGAGCTGAACATCACCACTTCACGCGCCGAACTGTCGGCATATTCTCGCGCCAGGGCAAACAACTGCGGCATCGCCGTGTTCGCCAGCGAGGCCAGCAATACCCCGCAGGTGATCAAGGTCAAATAGTGGCGGTTAAAAGCAAACAGCAGTGCATTGCCGACCGCCATCATGCAGCAGAAGAGGATCAGTTTGCGGCGATCGCCCCGGCTGTCGGAACGCTTTGCCAGCCACAGGCTAACGAGGATCCCTGCAATAGCGTTGACGGTATAAAACAGCCCGATCCAGAAAGGCTCTGCGCCCACTTCACGGCTTAAAAACAGACTCAGCGTCGGCGCCTGAACCGCACCGGCGACGCCCATCATAAAGGCGACGATCATAAAGGCGATGTACACGCCATTCAGGCGGCGCCCCATCGTCATTAACCAGAGCATGGCATTTCCTTGTCGAAAACAAAAAGCGTTGCAAGCATAAACGAAAAAAGCCAGCAAAAAGGTTTTTTGCTGGCGGGTGCATTTGCACTCAATACTCAGTCACACATGACGTCTGCGGAGCGGTGTGAAGAAACAGGGGGTGTCACTTCCCACTGCATCAGTTCTTCCAGAATTTTCAGGCGCTGTCCTGCACTCTGACGGGCGAGCCAGCACGCATCCTGCGTTGCTCGAAAATAGTCCAGATAAAACCGTCGTAAGGATGCTCTCTTCATCTCACCTCCTCGCTTTCATCGAAGAGAAGTATTGGCTTAATATAGGGATTAATAAATTGCTGAGTTTTCGCCAGGAGTTCCTCTTTTATGTCGTCTGGTCGCCTGCAACAACAGTTCATCCGTCTGTGGCAATGCTGCGATGGCAAATCCCAGGAAACCACGCTCAATGAGCTGGCAGAGTTGCTCAGTTGCTCGCGCCGCCATATGCGCACGCTCCTGAACACCATGCAGCAACGCGGCTGGCTAACATGGGACGCTGAAGCTGGGCGCGGGAAACGCTCGCGCCTGACCTTCCTTTATACCGGGCTTGCGCTCCAGCAGCAGCGCGCTGAAGATCTGCTGGAGCAGGATCGTATCGATCAACTGGTTCAACTGGTCGGTGACAAAAGCGCTGTGCGACAAATGCTGGTTTCGCATTTGGGCAGAAGCTTTCGCAGCGGTCGGCATATCCTGCGCGTGCTCTATTATCGCCCGCTGCGTAACCTGCTACCAGGCACCGCGCTCCGGCGTTCCGAAAACCATATGGCACGGCAAATTTTTAGCGCGCTAACGCGAATAAATGAGGAAAATGGGGAATTGGAAGCGGATATTGCCCACCACTGGAAGGCGATTTCCCCGTTACACTGGCGTTTTTATTTACGCCCTGGCATTCATTTCCATCATGGCCGCGAACTGGAAATGAGCGATGTTATCGCTTCCCTGCAACGTGCAACGGCGTTACCGCTTTATTCGCATATCAGCGAGATCCTCTCGCCAACCCCATGGACGCTGGATATTCACCTGACACAACCGGATCGCTGGCTGCCATGGTTGATGGGTTACATTCCGGCAATGATTTTGCCTCGCGAGTGGAATACGATGGCCAACTTTGCCAGCCAGCCGATTGGCACCGGCCCCTATGCGGTCACCCGCAATACCCATAATCAGCTTAAAATCCATGCCTTTGATGATTACTTCGGTTTTCGCGCTCTGATCGACGAAGTTAACGTGTGGGTGTTGCCGGATCTCGCCGATGAACCGACCAGCGGCCTGACGCTCGAAGGGCCAACCGACGGCGAAAAAGCCGTTGAGAGCCGTCTCGAAGAGGGATGCTATTATCTGCTGTTCGACGCCCGCTCCAGCCGTGGCGCTAACCCGGCGGTCAGAGAATGGGTCAGCCAGGTGCTCTCACCCACTAACCTGCTCTGGCATGCCAATGAGCAATATCAGCGCTACTGGTTCCCGGCGTATGGTCTGCTGCCACGCTGGCACCATGCCCGCCCCGGCAGCGGCGAAAAACCTGCCGGTCTGGAAACCCTGACGCTCACGTTCTACCGTGAACATAACGAGCACGAAGCACTCTCCCGCACCATGAGCACCTTATTAGCAGAACATGGGGTAAAACTGATCGTACAGGAAGTGGAGTACGAGGAGTGGTATCGGGGTGAAGCCGTGAGCGATATCTGGCTTAACAGCGCCAACTTTACGTTACCGCTGGATTTTTCCGTGTTCGCCAACCTGTATGAAGTCCCCCTGCTGCAGCACTGTATTATGCGCGACTGGCAAGCCGATGCCGCACAATGGCGTACCGGCGACATGAACCTCGCCCTCTGGTCGCAAGAGTTGCTTGCCAGCAAAGCGATGGTGCCGCTTATTCACCACTGGCTGATGATTCAGGGGCAACGTTCCATGCGCGGGCTGCGTATGAACACACTGGGCTGGTTTGACTTTAAATCTGCCTGGTTCGCGCCACCGGACCCATAACGCTTTCCCATTGTTTACCAAATCATTACAATAGCGGCGTTCTCAACGGGGTGCTGCGCAAAGAGCGTGTGCTGAGAAAATACCCGTCGAACCTGATCCGGATAACGCCGGCGAAGGGATTTGAGGCTATGACTCAAAATCCTTTGCCACCCATATTGAGGTGCAAAGTGTTAAAAAAATGTCTGCCATTCCTGCTGCTGATTGCAGCGCCTGCTTTTGCCAAACCTGTATTGACCGTTTACACCTACGACTCGTTTTCCGCCGACTGGGGCCCGGGCCCTGCGGTGAAAAAAGCCTTTGAAGCCGACTGTGACTGCGAACTGAAATTCGTCGCGCTGGAAGATGGCGTCTCACTGCTTAATCGTCTGCGTATGGAAGGGAAAAAAAGTAAAGCAGACGTGGTACTGGGACTGGATAACAACCTGCTTGAAGCCGCAACGCAGACTAACCTGTTCGCCAAAAGCGGCGTCCCCACCGATGCCGTCAGCATTCCCGGCGGCTGGAAAAACGAGACGTTCGTTCCGTTCGACTATGGCTGGTTCGCCTTTGTCTACGATAAAAACAAGCTGAAAAACCCGCCGAAAAGCCTGAAAGAACTGGTAGAGAGCGACCAAAAATGGCGTGTCATCTATGAAGATCCGCGCACCAGTACGCCAGGCCTGGGTCTGCTGCTGTGGATGCAAAAAGTCTATGGCGACAAAGCCCCGGAAGCCTGGCAAAAACTGGCAGCAAAAACGGTGACCGTCACCAAAGGCTGGAGCGAAGCTTATGGGCTGTTCCTGAAAGGCGAGAGCGATCTGGTGCTAAGCTACACCACCTCACCGGCTTACCATCTGATCGAAGAGAAAAAAGATCACTACGCGGCGGCCAATTTCAGCGAAGGGCACTATTTGCAAGTGGAAGTGGCCGCCCGCACTGCCGCCAGTAAACAGCCGGAACTTGCGGAGAAGTTCCTGAAATTTATGGTTTCCCCCGCTTTCCAGAATGCTATCCCGACTGGCAACTGGATGTACCCTGTCAGCGATGTCACTCTGCCTGCCGGTTTTGAGACGCTGACAAAACCGCAGACGTCACTCGAATATAGCCCGCAAGATGTTGCCGCACAGCGCGCGGGCTGGATTAGCGCATGGCAACGCGCCGTCAGCCGCTGATTGCCGGCTGGCTGATACCTGGCCTCACCGCCGCCATTGTGATGGTGGCGGTGGCGCTGGCCGCTTTCCTGGCACTATGGCAAAACGCCCCCACCACCGCGTTGTCGGCGTTCTGGCAGGACAGCTACTTGTGGCACGTGGTGCGGTTCTCTTTCTGGCAGGCATTTCTCTCCGCCCTGCTCTCCGTGGTTCCGGCCATTTTTCTTGCCCGCGCCCTCTACAGACGCCGCTTCCCTGGCCGTCTCGCACTGTTACGCCTGTGCGCAATGACGCTTATCCTGCCGGTGCTGGTCGCAGTATTTGGCATTCTTAGTGTTTATGGGCGCCAGGGGTGGCTGGCCAGCCTCTGGCAACTCTCAGGACACGAGTGGACATTTTCGCCCTATGGATTACAGGGTATTTTGCTGGCCCATGTCTTTTTTAACCTGCCAATGGCGTCGCGTTTATTTTTGCAATCGCTGGAGCTGATCCCCGGCGAGCAGCGCCAGCTGGCAGCGCAGCTGGGCATGAACGGCTGGTCATTCTTTCGCTTTGTTGAGTGGCCGTGGCTACGTCGCCAGCTCCTCCCTGTCGCGGCGCTGATTTTTATGCTCTGTTTCGCCAGTTTCGCTACCGTCCTGTCGCTTGGCGGCGGGCCGCAAGCCACTACCATTGAACTGGCTATCTACCAGGCGCTAAGCTTCGATTTCGATCCCGCACGTGCTGCCATGCTGGCGCTGATCCAGATGGTGTGCTGCCTTGCATTGGTATTGCTGAGCCAACGGTTGAGCAAAGCGATAGCCGTGGGTAGCCATCAGATTCAGGGCTGGCGCAATCCGCAGGACCGTCTGTTCAGCAGAATTGCCGACAGCATACTGATTGGCCTGGCACTGCTGCTGCTGCTGCCGCCCTTGCTGGCGGTGATCGTTGACGGGATCAATATGAGCATGCTGAAAGTTCTGGCAGAACCTATTCTATGGCAGGCCATTGGCACCTCACTGCGCATTGCGCTGGCCGCCGGGTTGCTGTGTGTGGTACTCACAATGATGCTGCTGTGGAGTAGCCGTGAACTACGCGCCCGCCAGCAAAATCTGGCCGGTCAGGCGCTGGAGCTGAGCGGCATGCTGATTCTGGCAATGCCAGGCATTGTGCTGGCTACCGGTTTCTTCCTGTTACTGAACGACAGTGTGGGTTTGCCTGCTTCCGCCGATGGCATCGTCATCTTCACCAATGCATTGATGGCCATCCCTTATGCTTTGAAAGTACTGGAAAACCCGATGCGCGACGTGGCTGAACGCTACAATTTGCTGTGCCAGTCGCTGGGCATGCAGGGCTGGCAGCGGTTGCGGGTAGTGGAATTACGCGCCCTGAAACGCCCGCTGGCGCAGGCGCTGGCCTTTGCCTGCGTTCTTTCAATCGGGGATTTTGGTATTGTGGCGCTCTTTGGCAATGACGATTTCCGCACATTGCCGTTTTATTTGTATCAACAAATCGGCTCTTATCGCAGCCAGGACGGGGCTGTTACCGCATTGATCCTGCTGCTGCTGTGCTTTTTATTATTCACATTGATAGACAAACTTCCGGGCCGCCATGCTAAGACTGACTGATGTCACCTGGCTTTATCAGCACCTGCCAATGCGTTTCTCTCTCTCGGTTCAACGCGGAGAGCAGATTGCTGTTCTCGGCCCCAGCGGGGCAGGCAAAAGCACACTCCTGAACCTGATTGCCGGCTTCCTCACCCCAGCAAGCGGCACGCTGCTGATAGCAGGAACAGACCATACACGGACGCCCCCATCTCAGCGCCCGGTCTCAATGCTGTTTCAGGAAAACAACCTGTTTACCCACCTCACCGTGTACCAGAACATCGCACTGGGGCTGCATCCGGGGCTAAAACTGCATGCCGACCAGCAAAGCAAGCTGCAGCGAATTGCGGAAACGATGGGGCTGGAAACATTACTGCAACGTCTGCCAGATCAGCTCTCCGGCGGCCAGCGCCAGCGTGTTGCACTGGCCCGCTGCCTGGTCCGGGAACAACCGGTACTGCTACTGGATGAACCCTTTTCGGCGCTCGATCCGGCGCTACGTCAGGAAATGCTGAGCCTGGTGCGGGAGGTGTGCCGCCACCAGCAACTCACGCTCTTGATGGTGTCACACAGCATTGAAGACGCTGCGCACATTGCCGATCGTTCGCTGGTCATTGCAGATGGACGTATCGCCTGGGATGGTCGCACCGCCGATTTGTTGAGCGGCAAATCGGCGGCATCAGGATTGTTGGGTATTCGCGGTCAGTGACCGCGTATAACATCCGCCAGAATGTTGAGATACATTGGCATCAGTGGGTGTTTCGACAGCAAGACTGCCGCTGCCACGCCTGCGATTAACGTTACTGGCGCCAGCCAGATCAGCCGCTGCCGCGGCAAATAACGCGCCAGACGATCGACGCCCGCCTTGCCGGAGCGCCATAAGCGCCAGCATAACCAGCCGCCCAGCCACAACAACAACGCCGTCAGTAGCAGCAACCATTTGAAATTGCCGCTTTGCATATCCGGCGGAATGTCAATTGCCGCACCGGCAAGAATACCGGGCAGAAAGTAGAAGGGTGGCCATAACAGGCAGCCGATAATATTCGGCGGCAGGAACTTACGGATCGGCAGATCCAGCATACCGGCCACCATCGGGATTAGCGGACGCGTCGGGCCAACAAAGCGCCCAACAAGAATGGTAAACACGCTGTGCTGGTGCAGCGCATGTTCGGTTTTGTTGAGCAGCGCTTTGTTCTTTTTCATAAACGACCAGCGATGCAGCGGACCTTTAAAGCGCCAGCCAAGCCAGAATGAGATCCAGTCGCCCAGCAGGCATCCCACTATTCCCGCCAGCCACGCATGCCAGAAATTGACTTCGCCGCTGCCAATCAGCGCCCCCAGCGCTGCCATCATCACCGTTCCGGGCAGGATCAACCCAACCAGCGCCAGCGATTCAAAGAAGGCTACCAGCGCAATCGCCGCCAGCGAATAGGCGGCGGATTGGGTAATAAAGTGTTCCAGCAGTGATTCCATAACCTGTCCTGTTCAGAATGAAGGCTGGATTCTCCAGAGGGTATCCGCGAGCGTCAAGCTTTCAATTATCTGAAATTTTTACGAGTTATGTCACTTTTCAGAACCGTTTATTGCCAAACTTTACGAATCATTCACATCCGGCACGGAATTCACTCGGGCTGGCGCCCGTGCATTTTTTAAACACCCGCGAGAAGTAGAGTTGATCATCAAAACCGACATTGCGGCCCACGCTGGCAATCGGCATACGCGTGGTGCTGAGCAGTAATTTGGCCTGACTGATGCGCTGATCCTCGCGCCAGCTCAACACGCTCACCCCCAACTGCTGGCGAAACAGGTGCGACAACCGCGACGGCGACAAACAGACATGCTGGGCTACGCCCGCAATATCGAAATGGCTGTCCGCCAGGTGGTCGCTAATGTACTGGCAGGCATCACGCACGCGGTTATCCAAAGGCGGGTGCAGCGAGGCGTTGATTGCTTCCATTCTGCGCAACAGAAGCTGCTCCAACAGGTTTATCGCCAGATGTTCCGCATAGCGGCCTGCGCTCTGCCCGGCATCAATAATTTGCGCGAAAAGTTCGCGAAAACGCTCCATATTGTCATCATCCGGGCGGTAAAATCCCGTTTGTGCAAATAGCGTCGGCCAGCTTAACCACTCATGCCAGTAAGCGCGCGGCCGAAAATAAACCCACTGGTGATACCACTCTGTGGCGTCCGGGTGGCGGCCATAATGGTGAATTTCACCCGGCGGAAAAAGCAAAATATCCCCGGGGCGGCAGACGAATTGCTTGCCCTGGTTTTTGACAATCCCTTCACCGCGCACGGTAAGATTGAGGATATAGCCTTTCATTCCCAACGGGCGGTCAATAAAGAAATCGAGATACCCTTCTGACTCGATAGGCGTCAGACCCGCGACCAAATGCGCGTTAAATGAGTATCCGGGCAGCAGTGGATCATTTTGTGATTCAGCCATAAACGCATTACTCCGAGGCTCAGCAAGGAAACCAATTGTCCATATTGGCGGTCACACAACTTCCCCCACTCCTGCGCACAGGGGATGCAAACGCGTATAACGTGTAATCCCGCCAGATAAAAGCAATTACGCCTTTCCTCCCCCTTCAGTCGGGGTAAAAAGGGATAACGAAAGTGTCTATAAAGGTGGCAGAAATGTCCACATGGAATTTTTGCACGGCGTCACACTTTCCCATGCCATAGCATTTTCGTCCATAAGATTAGCGGATCCTGCCTGACGGTTTTTGCCATCGGTCACTATGTTTTTGCTAACGGTTATTCTTATGGAGCAACACCATGGCAATCACAATTGGCCTCGATTTCGGCAGCGATTCAGTACGTGCGCTGGCGGTAGACTGCACATCCGGGGCGGAGATCGCCACCAGCGTAGAATGGTATCCGCGCTGGCAGGAGGGCCGCTATTGCGACGCCCCACATAATCAGTTTCGTCATCATCCGCGTGATTACATTGAGTCGATGGAAGCCGCACTCAAAGCAGTCGTGACGCAGTTAAGTGAAACGCAACGGGCGGCGATCAAAGGTATCGGCGTAGACAGCACCGGTTCTACGCCCGCCCCGATTGATGCGGAAGGTCGCGTACTGGCCCTGCGCCCGGAATTCGCCGATAACCCGAACGCCATGTTTGTGTTATGGAAAGATCACACTGCCGTCGAAGAAGCGGAAGCGATTACTCGCCTGTGCCACACCCCCGGCAAAACAGACTACTCACGCTATATTGGCGGCATTTATTCCAGTGAATGGTTCTGGGCCAAAATTCTGCATGTCACCCGAGCCGACAGCGCCGTGGCGCAGGCCGCCGTCTCCTGGATCGAGCTGTGCGATTGGGTTCCGGCCCTGCTTTCCGGGACCACCCGTCCGCAAGCGATTCGCCGTGGTCGTTGCAGCGCCGGGCATAAATCGCTGTGGCATGAAAGCTGGGGTGGCTTACCACCGGCCTCTTTCTTTGACGAGCTGGATCCGATCATTAATAAGCATCTCGACTGGCCGCTGTTCACCGATACCTTTACCGCCGATCTTCCGGTCGGCACGCTCACCGCAGAATGGGCACAGCGCCTGGGTCTTTCCGAGTCGGTCGTGATTTCCGGCGGTGCGTTTGACTGCCATATGGGCGCAGTGGGCGCTGGCGCACAGCCCAACACGCTGGTGAAAGTGATTGGTACTTCTACCTGCGACATTCTGATTGCCGACAAACAAAGCGTTGGGCAACGCGCGGTAAAAGGCATTTGCGGCCAGGTTGATGGCAGCGTGGTACCGGACTTTATCGGGCTGGAGGCCGGGCAATCCGCCTTTGGCGATATCTATGCCTGGTTTGGCCGTATCCTCGGCTGGCCGCTGGAACAACTGGCGCAACAACACCCGGAACTGAAAGCGCAAATCCAGGCCAGCCAGAAACACCTTCTGCCCGCGCTCACTGACGCCTGGGTAAAAAATCCCTCGCTGGAACATCTGCCAGTCGTGCTCGACTGGTTTAACGGCCGGCGCACCCCCAACGCCAACCAGCGCCTGAAAGGGGTCATCACCGACCTCAACCTGGCGACCGACGCGCCAGCGTTGTTCGGTGGGCTGATCGCCGCAACAGCCTTCGGCGCGCGCGCCATCATGGAGTGCTTTACCGAACAGGGGATCGCCGTCGACAACGTGATGGCGCTGGGCGGTATCGCCCGCAAGAACATCGGCGTAATGCAGGCCTGCTGTGACGTGCTTAATCGCCCGTTGCAGGTGGTGGCCTCTGAACAATGTTGTGCGCTGGGCGCGGCCATTTTCGCCGCCGTCGCGGCGCAGGTGCATGCGGATATCCCGGCGGCGCAACAGAAGATGGCCAGCGCCATCGAAAAAACCCTGCAGCCTTCGCCGCAAGCTCAGCAATTTGAACGCCTCTATCGCCGCTATCAGCAGTGGGCGAAGAGCGCCGAACAACACTATCTCCCTTCCGCCGCGACAGTCTCGCAGGCCGCGTTAACTCATTAAGGACAAGATCATGACTATTTTCGACAATTATGAAGTGTGGTTCGTCATTGGCAGTCAGCACCTGTATGGCCCTGAAGCGCTGAAGCAGGTGACGAAGCATGCTGAACAGGTGGTCAACGCCCTCAATGCGGAAGCGAAACTCCCCTGCAAACTGGTGCTGAAACCACTGGGCACCTCGCCGGACGAAATCACAGCGATTTGTCGTGATGCGAACTATGACGACAAATGCGCCGGGATGGTGGTGTGGCTGCACACTTTCTCCCCGGCAAAAATGTGGATCAACGGCCTGAGTATCCTGAACAAACCGCTGTTGCAGTTTCATACCCAGTTTAACGCTGCCCTGCCGTGGGACAGCATTGATATGGACTTTATGAACCTCAACCAGACCGCGCACGGCGGCCGCGAATTTGGCTTTATTGGCGCACGTATGCGCCTGCAACATAGCGTTGTAACTGGCCACTGGCAGGACAAACACGCGCACACCCGTATTGGCGCCTGGATGCGTCAGGCTGTCTCTAAACAGGATACCCGCCACCTGAAAGTGGTCCGTTTTGGCGACAATATGCGCGAAGTAGCAGTGACCGATGGCGATAAAGTCGCTGCCCAGATTAAGTTTGGTTTCTCGGTTAATACCTGGGGCGTGGGCGATCTGGTTCAGGTGGTCAATGCGGTCAGTGACGGTGATGTTAATGCGCTGGTGGATGAGTACGAAAGCAGCTACCGGCTGACGGCAGCGGCACAAGTACACGGCGACAAACGTCAGAACGTTATCGACGCCGCGCGCATTGAATTGGGTATGAAGCGTTTCCTTGAAGAGGGTGGATTCCACGCGTTTACCACTACGTTTGAAGATTTGCATGGCCTGAAACAACTGCCGGGCCTGGCGGTGCAACGCCTGATGCAACAAGGCTACGGCTTTGCTGGCGAGGGTGACTGGAAGACTGCAGCACTGCTGCGCATCATGAAGGTGATGTCCGGCGGACTGAATGGAGGCACCTCCTTTATGGAGGATTACACCTACCACTTTGAACACGGAAACGACCTGGTGCTCGGCTCCCATATGCTGGAAGTCTGCCCGAGTATCGCCATTGAAGAGAAACCGATCCTCGACGTGCAATACCTCGGCATTGGCGGCAAGGCCGATCCGGCACGCCTGATCTTCTCCACGCAGACCGGCCCGGCAATTAACGCCAGTCTGATCGATCTGGGGGATCGTTTCCGCCTGCTGGTGAACTGCGTCGACGCGGTGAAAACGCCACATGATCTGCCCAAACTGCCAGTGGCCAACGCACTGTGGAAAGCGCAGCCGGATCTGCCAACCGCATCGGAAGCGTGGATCCTCGCCGGCGGCGCGCACCACACCGTATTTAGTCACGCGCTGACGCTCGATGACATGCGCCAGTTTAGTGAACTGCATGACATCGAACTGACTGTGATTGATAACGACACCCGCCTGCCTGCGTTTAAAGATGCGCTGCGCTGGAACGAAGTGTATTACGGTTCAAAACGCTAAACCGTTACGACCGCGCCCGGTGGCAATACGTTCACCGGGCCAGGTTACGTCGTAAGCCGGATGAGCGTTGGCGCCATCCGGTAACGTGTTCAGGAGAGAAGTATGCTCGACGATCTCAAACGGCAGGTGCTGGAAGCTAACCTGGCGCTGCCCAAACATAATCTGGTGACGCTGACCTGGGGTAACGTCAGCGCGGTAGACAGGCAAACAGGCCTGATGGTGATCAAACCGTCCGGCGTTGATTACAGTGTGATGACCGCCAACGACATGGTAGTGGTAGATATCACCACCGGCAAAGTGGTCGAAGGGACGAAGAAACCGTCTTCGGATACCCCGACCCACCGCCTGCTTTATCAGGCTTTCCCGACGATTGGCGGCATTGTGCATACTCATTCGCGTCACGCTACGATCTGGGCACAAGCGGGTCAGCCGATCCCGGCGACCGGTACCACGCATGCCGACTATTTTTACGGCGAGATCCCTTGCACCCGCAAGATGACCGACGAGGAGATCAACGGCGAGTATGAGTGGGAAACCGGTAATGTCATCGTTGAAACCTTTGAACGAAAAGGCATTGACGCAGCACAGATGCCAGGTGTGCTGGTGCACTCGCACGGGCCATTCGCATGGGGTAAAAATGCGGATGATGCGGTGCATAACGCCATCGTGCTCGAGGAAGTCGCCTATATGGGCATTTTCTGCCGCCAACTGACTCCACAACTGCCCGCTATGCAGCAAACCCTGCTGGATAAACATTATCTGCGCAAGCACGGGGCAAAAGCCTACTACGGGCAATAACTGTATAAAACCACAGCTTAAAAAACTGAACCAGGCTATAATCTTGCCTGGTTTTGTTTAATGAGAGAACGCTGTGGCGCAGGCGCGAGAAGGCTTTTTATTGACCCGACACTGGCGGGATACCCCCGCTGGCACCGAGGTGGAATTCTGGCTGGCAACGGACGAAGGTCCGTTGCGTGTTGTTCTGCCGCCACAGGAATCAGTGGCATTTATTCCCGCCACCCAGGTGGAAAAAACCAAACAGTTGCTGCGCAGTGAAAACCACTGGCGTTTAACCCCTCTGAATCTGGCGGATTTCCACCGTCAACCCGTGTATGGCCTCTACTGCCGTGCCCACCGCCAGTTAATGCGCATTGAAAAACTGCTGCGTGAGAACGGCGTTACCCTCTACGAAGCCGATGTGCGCCCGCCTGAACGCTTTCTGATGGAACGCTTTATTACCGCGCCGGTGTGGGCCGATGGCGAGCGTCAGGGATCTGCGCTGGTCAATGCGCGTCTCAAACCCAACCCCCATTACCGACCACCGCTAAAATGGGTTTCACTGGATATCGAAACGAGCCGTCATGGCGAACTTTACTGTATTGGCCTTGAAGGCTGCGGTCAGCGCACCGTGTATATGCTGGGGCCAGAAAACGGCGACGCGCGGGCGCTGGATTTTGATCTCCACTATGTCGCCAGCCGGCCACAACTGTTAGAAAAACTAAACGCCTGGTTTGCCGAACACGACCCGGATGTGATCATCGGCTGGAATCTGGTGCAATTTGACCTGCGGGTTCTGCAAAAGAGTGCCGAGCGCTACCGCATGCCGCTTACGCTTGGGCGTCTCGGCAGTGAACTGGAGTGGCGCGAGCACGGTTTTAAAAACGGCGTGTTCTTTGCCCAGGCCACCGGCAGGCTGATTATTGACGGCATTGAAGCGCTGAAATCCGCTTTCTGGAACTTCTCCTCTTTCTCGCTGGAAGCTGTCTCGCGGGAGCTGCTGGGTGAAGGTAAAGCCATTGATAATCCGTGGGATCGCATGGATGAAATCGACAGACGCTTTGCCGAAGATAAACCGGCGCTCGCCACGTATAATTTGAAAGATTGCGAGTTGGTGACGCGCATTTTCCATAAAACGGAGATCATGCCGTTTCTGCTGGAGCGCGCCACGGTTAACGGCCTGCCGGCTGACCGGCACGGCGGCTCGGTCGCGGCATTCAGCCACCTCTATTTCCCCCGCATGCACCGTGCCGGGTACGTCGCGCCAAACCTTGGTGATGTTCCGCCTCAGGCCAGCCCAGGCGGCTATGTCATGGATTCCCAGCCGGGCTTGTACGACTCGGTACTGGTGCTTGACTATAAAAGCCTGTACCCCTCGATTATCCGCACTTTTTTGATAGATCCTGTAGGCCTGGTTGAAGGGATGGCGCAACCGGATAATGCACACAGTACTGAGGGTTTTCTTGGTGCCTGGTTTTCACGCGAAAAGCACTGTCTGCCGGGCATTGTCGGGCAGATCTGGCATGGGCGTGATGATGCCAGGTGTCAAGGCAACAAACCGCTGTCGCAGGCGCTGAAAATTATTATGAACGCGTTCTATGGCGTGCTCGGCACCAGCGCTTGCCGCTTTTTCGATCCCCGCCTGGCATCGTCGATCACTATGCGCGGCCATGAGATCATGCGCCAGACAAAAGCGCTGATCGAAGCGCAAGGTTATGACGTGATCTATGGCGACACCGACTCGACCTTTGTCTGGCTTAAAAAGCCGCACAGCGAAGAAGCAGCCGCGCAAATTGGCAAAGCGCTGGTAGAACAGGTCAACGCATGGTGGGCAGCACATTTACAGCAACAGGGGCTGGAGAGCGCGCTGGAGCTGGAGTTCGAAACCCATTTTTGCCGCTTTTTAATGCCCACCATTCGCGGTACCGACCAGGGTAGCAAAAAGCGTTACGCCGGGTTGATTCAGGAAGGCGACAACCAGCGTATGGTGTTTAAAGGGCTTGAGACGGTGCGCACTGACTGGACGCCACTGGCGCAACAGTTTCAGCAGACGCTTTACCTGCGCGTGTTTCGTAACGAGCCTTATGAGGACTATGTGCGCGAAACGATTGCCAGCCTGATGGCGGGCGAGCTCGATGCACAGCTGGTCTACCGTAAACGCCTGCGCCGGGCGCTGGCAGATTATGAACGCAATGTGCCCCCACACGTGCGCGCCGCCAGACTGGCCGATGAAGAAAACCGCAAGCGTGGTCGCCCGGCACAGTACCAGAATCGTGGCAGCATAAAATACGTCTGGACGCTCAACGGCCCGGAGCCGGTGGATTACCAGCACTCGCCACTGGATTACGATCACTACCTGAGCAAGCAGTTACAACCCGTCGCCGACGGAATTCTTCCTTTCATTGACGATGATTTTGCTACACTACTGACAGGGCAACTGGGATTATTTTAAAGCCACGTCATTCCGTCGCTAGCCTGAATAATTTGAGTTGCAGGGAACCTCTCGTCACGGATGTCAGTCAGTGACGGGGTGAGCGCCCCGTCTGCTGGAGCAGATTTCAACACTGTTCGCGGCAGGCTGAAGGGTGATGCTCATGGACGAGCCGGGTAGCAAAGCCAACGCGCATGCAACCTGGAGTATGACGGGTATATACGAACGAGGTGTCATCCAGTACCATAGCGCCCTTCCTGTTCCTGGCCCCAAATTTATGCCCGCCTAACCTAAGGCGGTGACGAACTATTGCCTGAAATTTGAGATATAGAGTCCATTTATGCCCTTTACACTTGGTCAACGCTGGATTAGCGACACGGAAAGCGAACTCGGACTTGGTACGGTCGTCGCAATGGATGCGCGCACAGTTACGCTGCTGTTTCCCGCCACGGGAGAAAACCGTTTGTACGCACGCAGCGATTCACCCGTTACCCGCGTGATGTTTAACCCCGGCGATACGGTCACCAGTCATGAAGGCTGGCAGCTCGCGGTTGAAGACGTAAAAGAAGAAAATGGCCTGCTTGCCTACACCGGGACTCGCCTGGATACGCAAGAGAGCAATGTCGTGCTGCGCGAAGTCCTGCTCGACAGCAAGCTGGTGTTCAGCAAGCCACAGGACCGCCTGTTTGCCGGGCAAGTGGATCGCATGGACCGCTTTTCGTTGCGTTTTCGCGCCCGTAAATACCAAAGTGAACAGTACCGCATGCCATGGAGCGGTCTGCGCGGTCAGCGCACCAACCTGATCCCGCACCAGTTACATATCGCTCACGATGTTGGTCGCCGTCACGCGCCACGCGTTCTGCTGGCCGATGAAGTAGGCCTGGGTAAAACCATCGAAGCCGGCATGATCCTGCATCAACAGTTGCTCTCTGGCGCCGCTGAGCGCGTTCTGATCGTGGTACCGGAAACCCTGCAACACCAGTGGCTGGTAGAAATGCTGCGTCGCTTTAACCTGCGTTTTTCGCTGTTTGATGACGAGCGCTATGCAGAAGCCCAACACGATGCGGACAACCCGTTTGAAACAGAACAACTGGTGATTTGCTCACTCGACTTCGTACGTCGCAATAAACAGCGGCTGGAGCACCTGTGCGAGGCGGAATGGGATCTGCTGGTGGTTGACGAAGCGCACCACCTGGTGTGGAGCGAGAACGAAGCGAGCCGCGAATATCTGGCCATTGAACAACTGGCCGAACGCGTACCGGGCATTCTGCTGCTGACCGCCACGCCGGAGCAACTGGGGATGGAGAGCCATTTCGCCCGTTTGCGCCTGCTGGATCCGAATCGCTTTCATGATTTTGCCCAGTTTGTGGAAGAGCAACAAAACTACCGCCCGGTAGCCGATGCCGTTGCGCTGCTGCTGGCAGGTAAGCATCTGAGTAATGAAGAGCTGAATACCTTAAGCGATCTGATTGGCGAACAGGATATCGAGCCATTACTGCAAACCGCCAACAGCGATCGCGACAATGCCGACGCGGCCCGCCAGGAGCTGATCGCCATGCTGATGGATCGCCACGGCACCAGCCGCGTGCTGTTCCGCAACACACGTAATGGCGTGAAAGGTTTCCCGAAACGCGAGTTGCACACGGTGAAATTGCCGTTGCCTACCCAGTATCAAACCGCGATTAAAGTTTCCGGCATTATGGGCGCGCGCAAGAGTCAGGAAGAACGCGCGCGCGACATGCTCTACCCGGAACAAATTTATCAGGAATTTGAAGGCGATAGCGGCACGTGGTGGAACTTCGATCCGCGGGTTGAGTGGCTGATGGGTTACCTGACCAGTCACCGTTCGCAGAAAGTGCTGGTGATTTGCGCTAAAGCCGCCACCGCGCTGCAACTGGAGCAGGTTCTGCGCGAGCGTGAAGGCATCCGCGCGGCGGTGTTCCATGAAGGGATGTCTATTATTGAGCGTGACCGGGCCGCAGCGTGGTTTGGTGAAGAAGACAGCGGTGCGCAGGTGCTGTTGTGCTCGGAGATCGGCTCTGAAGGCCGTAATTTCCAGTTCGCCAGCCATCTCGTCATGTTCGATTTGCCGTTCAACCCGGATCTGCTGGAGCAACGCATCGGCCGTCTGGATCGTATTGGCCAGGCACACGATATTCAGATCCACGTCCCATATTTAGAGAAAACCGCCCAGTCCGTTCTGGTGCGCTGGTACCACGAAGGTCTGGATGCTTTTGAGCACACCTGCCCGACGGGTCGCACAATCTATGACAGCGTGCATAACCCATTGATCGGTTATCTGGCCGCGCCGGAAAACAGTGAAGGCTTTGAAGAGCTGATCAAATCCTGTCGCGAACAGCACGATGCGCTGAAAATCCAGTTGGAACAGGGTCGGGATCGTCTGCTGGAGATCCACTCCAACGGTGGCGAGAAAGCACAGGCGCTGGCCGACAGCATTGCCGAACAGGACGATGACACGGCACTGATCAGCTTCGCCATGAACCTGTTCGATATTATTGGTATCAACCAGGACGATCGTGGCGAAAATATGATTGTTCTCACGCCGTCGGATCATATGCTGGTACCCGACTTCCCGGGGTTACCGGAAGATGGCTGCACCATCACCTTTGATCGCGATGTCGCACTCTCCCGTGAAGATGCACAGTTTATTACTTGGGAGCACCCGTTAATCCGCAACGGTCTGGATCTGATCCTCTCCGGCGATACTGGCAGCAGCACCCTGTCGCTGCTGAAAAACAAAGCGCTGCCGGTCGGTACTCTGTTGCTGGAATTGATTTATGTGGTAGAAGCCCAGGCACCGAAGCAGTTGCAACTTAACCGCTTCCTGCCGCCAACGCCGATTCGCCTGCTGGTCGATAAAAACGGCACCAACCTGGCAGCACAGGTCGAGTTTGAAAGCTTTAACCGCCAACTCAGCGCCGTTAACCGCCACACAGCCAGTAAACTGGTCAATGCGGTTCAGCAGGAGGTACACACTATTCTGCAGAAAGGCGAAGCACAGGTCGAAGCCGCCGCGCGCACATTAATCGATGCCGCACGTAGCGAAGCCGATGAGAAATTATCGGCCGAGTTTTCTCGCCTGGAAGCGCTGAAAGCGGTCAACCCGAACATCCGCGATGACGAACTGGCTGCCATTGAAAGCAACCGCCAGCAGGTGATGGATAGCCTGGCGCAGGCAGGCTGGCGACTGGATGCGCTGCGTTTGATCGTTGTGACGCATCAGTAACGGAGCTGGCAATGATGATGGAGCCCTACAATCCGCCACGGGATCCCTGGCTGGTTATTCTTTATCAGGATGAGCACATTATGGTCGTCAACAAGCCCAGCGGCTTGTTGTCGGTGCCGGGGCGTCTGGAAGAGCACAAAGACAGCGTGATGACGCGCATTCAGCGCGACTTTCCTCAGGCCGAATCGGTGCATCGTCTGGATATGGCGACCAGCGGGGTGATTGTAGTGGCGTTGACGAAAGCAGCGGAGCGAGAATTAAAGCGACAGTTTCGCGAACGTGAGCCGAAAAAGCAGTACCTGGCACGTGTCTGGGGTCACCCGGAAAACGCCGAAGGTCTGGTGGATTTGCCACTGATTTGCGACTGGCCGAATCGCCCGAAGCAGAAAGTATGTTACGAAACCGGTAAAACGGCGCAAACCGAGTACGACGTGTTGAGTTACGACGAGGATGGCACGGCGCGTGTACGGCTGAAGCCGATTACCGGGCGCTCGCATCAACTGCGCGTGCATATGCTGGCGCTGGGGCACCCGATTCTGGGCGATCGCTTCTACGCACCGCCGGCCGCGCTGGCAATGGCACCGCGTTTGTTGCTGCATGCCGAAACGCTGACCATTACCCATCCGACGTTCGGCAACAGCATGACGTTCAGAGCGCCGGTTGATTTCTGACTGGTTCCCCCGCCGTTAGCGCGGGGGGATATCCTGCTTAGCGGAATCCCTTCTGCTCGCGGATCAATTCGTACGCTTTTTGAATTTCCTGCGCCTTTTGTTTCGCCATCTCCATCATTTCTGGCGGCAACCCTTTTGCTACCAGCTTGTCCGGATGATGTTCGCCCATCAACTTGCGATACGCTCGCTTAATCGTGGTGGCGTCATCCGTCGCTTTAACGCCCAGCACATTACAGGCATCTTCCAGCGTCGGCCGACGCTGCGTCTGCTGCCAGCCTGCGCCACCGCCAGAATGCTGTTGCTGCTGTTGATGGAAACCGCCACCAAACTGCGCGCCGCCCTGCATCATGCGCAGGAACTGATCGAACTGCAGACGTGAGATCCCCAGCTCCTCGGCGATGACGTACAGCACCTGCCGTTCACTGGGATGCAACGTACCGTCGGCAAAAGCCGCCTGGATTTGAATTTCCAGAAACATCCTAATCAAATCAAAGCGCCCGAAACAAATGCTGCGGAACTGTCGCATTTTGTCGCGAAGCGGATAATTGTCCGTTTTGCCGACGCGAAAAGCGTGCTGCGCCGCGGTCCGCGACTCGCCGTGTAGGTTCATCCGGTCCATAAACAGGCTGGCGACCTGAATGTCTGCTTCGGTAACGCGACCCTTCGATTTGGTCAGGTGCCCCATCACTTCAAAAGTGGTGGCAAAAAAGAGCGACTGACGTTCACGTTGATTGGCAAACCACGCCATTTTACGGCTGCGCGCTTTATCAAACATATGCCCGACAATGAGCCCAAGAATCGCGCCCCAAAAGCCGCCGCCCACGAAAAGGGCAATGACTACACCAACCACTTTTCCCCAATACTGCATATACTCCCCAAATCGTCATGCCGTCGGCTAAAATTTGCTTTATCATACCCGTCATTCTATGCCGTGCACAGGCACAGTCTTCTCTGACCTGGCTCGACCGCGGGCAGGATTAACACTAGCGTTGCAAAGGTGAGTAAGTTAGTCTCTGACCGTTTGCCAGCGTAAAGCCACAGATGACGGAACAACAAATACAACGTATGAAAAAACGTATCCCCACCCTCCTGGCCACCATGATTGGCTCTGCTCTCTATAGCCAGCAGGGGATGGCAGCCGATCTCGCCTCGCAATGTATGCTTGGCGTTCCCAGCTACAACCGCCCACTGGTGCAAGGCGATACCAACAACTTACCGGTGACCATTAACGCCGATCATGCAAAGGGCAACTACCCGGATAATGCCGATTTTAGCGGCAATGTTGATATTAATCAGGGTAATAGCCGCTTGCAGGCTGATGAAGTTCAGCTTCACCAGAAGCAGGCGGAAGGTCAGACGGAACCGGTTCGCACAGTGGATGCACTGGGTAATGTGCACTATGACGACAATCAGGTCATCCTGAAAGGTCCGAAAGCCTGGGCAAATTTAAATACTAAAGACACCAACGTCTGGAACGGTGATTACCAGATGGTCGGACGCCAGGGGCGCGGTAACGCTGACCTGATGAAACAGCGCGGACAAAACCGTTACACCATTCTGGAAAACGGCTCATTCACTTCATGCTTGCCGGGTTCAGATACCTGGAGTGTGGTTGGCAGTGAAGTGATTCACGATCGCGAAGAGCAGGTTGCCGAAATCTGGAATGCGCGCTTTAAACTCGGGCCGGTGCCAGTGTTCTACAGCCCTTATTTGCAGCTGCCAGTGGGTGATAAACGTCGCTCCGGTTTCTTGATCCCGAACGCCAAGTACAGCACAACGAACTACTTCGAATTTTATCTGCCGTACTACTGGAACATTGCGCCAAACTTCGATGCAACGCTGACGCCGCATTACATGCATAAGCGTGGCGGGGTACAGTGGCAGAACGAATTCCGTTATCTGACTCAGGCCGGTTCAGGTCTGGTCGAGTTTGATTATCTGCCGTCTGATAAAGTCTACGCGGGTGACTACCCGGCAGAAGGCGATCGCCATCGCTGGTTGTTCTACTGGCAGCATGCCGGGGTAATGGATCAGGTTTGGCGTTTTAACGTTGACTACACCAAAGTCAGCGATGCCAGCTATTTTAATGACTTCTCGTCAAAATACGGTTCCAGTACCGACGGTTACGCCACGCAAAAATTTAGCGTCGGCTACGCGGTGGAAAACTTTGACGCGACCGTCTCTACCAAACAGTTCCAGGTCTTTAACCGCCAGAACAGCAACTCCTATTCGGCGCAGCCGCAACTGGATGTGAACTGGTACCACAATGATTTGGGGCCGTTTGACGCGCACATTTATGGCCAGGCAGTTAACTTCGTCAGCACAAGCTCTAACAACCCGGAAGCGACGCGTGTCCACCTGGAACCGACGCTGAGCCTGCCGGTGTCCAATGAGTGGAGCAGCCTGAATACCGAGGTTAAATTGCTGGCGACGCACTACCAGCAGAGCAATCTTGATAACTATCGTTCCTACGCGCAGCAGCAGTACAACAATAGTTCGAGCAGTTCAAATCTCACCACGCTGGAGTCAGCAAACCGACTCAAAGACTCCGTTAACCGTGTAATGCCGCAGTTCAAAATGGACGGCAAACTGGTGTTCGAACGGGATATGAACTGGGCGGAGGGTTACACTCAGACGCTGGAGCCGCGCGCGCAGTACCTGTACGTGCCGTATCGCGACCAGAGTCATATCAACAACTACGACTCCACCCTGCTGCAATCAGACTATAGCGGTCTGTTCCGCGACCGCACCTACGGGGGTCTCGACCGTATTGCCTCCGCGAACCAGGTCACTACCGGCGTCACAACCCGCATTTATGATGATGCGGCAGTTGAACGTTTTAACGTTTCTGTTGGTCAAATCTACTATTTCACCGAGTCACGGACCGGTGATGACAACATTAACTGGGAGAAAGACAACAAAACGGGCCCGCTGGTATGGGCTGGAGATACCTACTGGCGTATCTCCGATCGCTGGGGTCTGCGCGGCGGGGTTCAGTACGACACGCGTCTGAACAGCATTGCGAACAGCAGTTCATCGCTCGAATACCGCCGTGATGAAGACCGTATGGTGCAACTGAGTTATCGTTACGCCAGTCCGGAATATATCCAGGCAACGCTGCCAAGCTATGCCAGCGTTGCGCAATATAAAGACGGTATTTCGCAAGTGGGTGCAGTGGCGAGCTGGCCGATCGTTGATCGCTGGTCTGTTGTCGGTGCTTACTACTTCGATACCAATACTCACAAACCTGCCGACCAGATGTTAGGTTTGCAGTACAACTCCTGCTGTTATGCAATTCGCGTGGGCTATGAGCGCAAAATTAACGGCTGGCAAAATGACCAAAGCAAGTATGACAACGCCATCGGTTTCAACATTGAACTGCGCGGTCTGAGTTCCAACTACGGTTTGGGCACGCAACAAATGCTGCGTTCGAACATTCTGCCGTACCGTAGTTCAATGTGATCTGTTTGATTTGCAACGTAATCCGCATTGCGGTTAATTGAAATGGAAAAGGTATGAAGAACTGGAAAACGCTGCTCCTCGGTATCGCTATGGTTGCGAATACCAGTTTTGCAGCGCCTCAGGTTGTCGATAAAGTCGCCGCCGTCGTGAACAACGGCGTCGTGCTTGAAAGTGACGTTGATAGTTTGATGCAATCCGTGAAGGCAAACGCAGGCCAGGCGGGCCAGCAGTTGCCGGATGACGCCACGCTGCGCCATCAGATCCTTGAACGTCTGATCATGGATCAAATCATCCTGCAAATGGGCACCAAAATGGGCGTCAAAGTGACCGACGAACAGCTTGATGCCGCCATCGCGGATATTGCTAAACAAAACAATATGACGATGGACCAAATGCGCAGCCGCCTGGCTTACGACGGGGTGAATTTCAGCACTTACCGTAACCAGATCCGCAAAGAAATGATCATTTCTGAAGTCCGCAACAGCGAAGTACGCCGTCGCGTGACCGTGCTGCCGCAGGAAGTCGAAACGCTGGCTAAGCAGGTTGGGAACCAGAACGATGCCAGCACCGAGCTGAATCTGAGCCACATTCTGATCCCACTGCCGGAAAACCCGACCTCCGATCAGGTTAACGAAGCGGAAAGCCAGGCGCGTTCAATCGTTGAACAGGCCCGTAACGGCAACGACTTCGGTAAACTGGCCATCACCTATTCTGCCGACCAGCAAGCGCTGAAAGGCGGTCAAATGGGTTGGGGTCGAATTCAGGAACTGCCGAGCATTTTTGCTCAGGCACTCAGCACCGCGAAAAAAGGCGACGTCATTGGGCCAATCCGTTCTGGTGTAGGTTTCCATATTCTGAAAGTGAACGATCTGCGCGGCCAGAGTCAGAGCATTTCCGTCACCGAAGTACATGCGCGGCATATCCTGCTGAAGCCGTCGCCGATCATGAGCGACGATCAGGCGCGGGTAAAACTGGAACAGATCGCAGCCGACATCAAGAGTGGCAAAACCACTTTTGCTAACGCAGCGAAAGAGTTCTCACAGGATCCAGGCTCTGCCAACCAGGGCGGCGATCTGGGCTGGGCGGCGGCGGATATTTACGATCCGGCTTTCCGCGATGCACTGATGAAACTGAAACGCGGTCAGATGAGCGGCCCGGTACACTCCTCCTTCGGCTGGCATCTGATCGAGATGCTGGATAGCCGCAACGTCGATAAGACCGATGCTGCCCAGAAAGACAGAGCTTACCGCATGCTGATGAACCGTAAATTCTCTGAAGAAGCGGCAACCTGGATGCAGGAACAGCGCGCCAGCGCTTACGTCAAAATTCTGAGCAACTAAATGAAGACAGCGCGTGTCATTATCACTCCCGGCGAACCTGCCGGGATTGGCCCGGATTTAGTGGTGCAACTCGCCCAGCGCGACTGGCCGGTTGAACTGGTTATCTGTGCAGATGCGACGCTATTAACAGACCGGGCTGCGCTGCTCGGTCTGCCACTGGCGCTGCGGGAGTACGTCCCCGGCACGCCAGCAGTGGCACAACAGGCCGGTACACTGACACTGTTACCTGTTCCTCTGCGCACCCCGGCAACGCCGGGCATGCTGAATACGCTCAATGGTCCTTACGTTGTTGATACGCTTGCCCGTGCTTGCGACGGCTGCCTGAACGGCGAGTTTGCAGCGCTAATTACAGGACCGGTGCATAAAGGCGTTATCAACGATGCGGGTACCCCCTTTACCGGGCATACCGAGTTCTTTGAAGAGCGTTCGCAGGCGACCAAAGTCGTGATGATGCTGGCTACTGAAGCGCTGCGCGTGGCGCTGGCCACCACGCATTTGCCGCTCAAAGCCGTAGCCGATGCCATTACACCGGCGCTGCTGCACGAAGTGATCGGCATTCTGCACGCGGATTTGCAGCAGAAGTTTGGCATTCCGCAGCCGCACATTCTGGTTTGTGGTCTTAACCCGCACGCGGGTGAAGGCGGCCATATGGGGACGGAAGAGATCGACACGATCATTCCGGTGCTGGATGCGTTGCGCGCGCAAGGGATGCATTTGAGCGGTCCACTGCCTGCCGACACGCTGTTTCAGCCCAAATACCTTGATAATGCCGACGCCGTGCTGGCGATGTACCACGATCAGGGTCTGCCCGTGCTAAAATACCAGGGATTTGGCCGTGGCGTGAATATCACCCTCGGTTTACCTTTTATTCGTACATCTGTCGATCACGGTACCGCGCTTGAACTGGCGGGCCAGGGCACGGCAGATGTCGGCAGTTTTATTACGGCGCTTAATCTCGCCATCAAAATGATTGTTAATACTCAATGAATAATCGCGTCCATCAGGGCCACTTAGCCCGCAAACGCTTCGGGCAAAACTTTCTCCACGACCAGTTCGTGATCGACAGCATCGTTTCGGCGATCAATCCGCAAAAAGACCAGGCCATGGTAGAAATCGGCCCCGGGCTTGGCGCGCTGACCGAGCCGGTTGGCGAACGTCTGGATAAAATGACGGTCATCGAGCTTGACCGCGATCTGGCCGCACGCCTGCAAACGCATCCTTTCCTCGCACCGAAACTGACTATCTATCAGCAAGATGCGATGACGATGAATTTCGGCGAACTTTCTCAGACGTTAGGCCAGCCGCTGCGTGTCTTCGGCAACCTGCCGTATAACATCTCGACGCCGCTGATGTTCCATCTGTTTAGCTATACTGATGCCATTGCTGACATGCATTTTATGTTGCAGAAAGAGGTGGTGAATCGCCTGGTTGCAGGGCCAAACAGTAAGGCGTATGGTCGATTGAGCGTCATGGCACAATATTACTGTCAGGTCATACCGGTACTGGAAGTGCCGCCAACTGCATTTGCGCCGCCGCCAAAAGTGGATTCTGCGGTTGTTCGCCTGGTGCCGCATGCGACCTCACCGTACCCGGTGAAGGATATTCGTGTACTGAGCCGCATCACGACGGAAGCGTTTAACCAACGTCGCAAGACCATCCGCAACAGCCTCGGCAATGTCTTTACCGTTGAGGTGCTGACGTCGCTGGGTATTGATCCGGCGATGCGTGCAGAAAATATCTCTGTTGCACAATATTGCCAGTTAGCTAACTACCTGACTGACAATGCGCCGCCAAAGGAGAGCTAAGTTATGATCAATTCGCCCCGAGTTTGTATCCAGGTGCAAAGCGTCTACATTGAGTCTCAGTCCGCTCCCGACGATGAACGTTATGTTTTTGCTTACACCATTACTATTCGGAACCTGGGGCGAACCCCTGTCCAGTTGCTCAAACGCTACTGGCTGATCACTAATGGCAATGGCCGCGAAACAGAAGTTCAGGGCGAAGGTGTGGTAGGCGTCCAGCCACACATCGAGCCCGGCGGCGAATATCAATATACCAGCGGTGCAGTTATCGAAACGCCGCTGGGCACCATGCAAGGCCACTACGAGATGATCGATGCGCAGGGTGAACCTTTCCGCATCGCCATCCCGGTCTTCCGACTCGCCGTTCCAACACTGATCCATTAATACAATGTCTACATATCTTATTGGCGACGTTCATGGTTGCTATGATGAACTGATCGCATTGTTAAAGCAGGTCGATTTCACGCCCGGCAAAGACACGTTATGGCTGACAGGCGATCTGGTCGCTCGTGGGCCGGGTTCACTGGAAGTGCTGCGTTTCGTCAAATCTCTTGGCGATAGCGTACGTCTCGTTCTGGGGAACCATGACCTTCATCTGCTGGCGGTTTTTGCCGGCATCAGCCGGAATAAGCCAAAAGATCGGCTGACTCCGCTGCTGGAAGCGCCAGATGCCGACGAGCTGATTAACTGGCTGCGTCGCCAGCCGTTATTGCAAATCGACGGCGAGAAAAAACTGGTAATGGCGCATGCCGGCATCACGCCGCAATGGGATCTGGATACCGCCCGACACTGTGCGCACGACATCGAAGCCGTGCTGTCGAGCGACTCTTACCCGCTGTTTCTTGACGCCATGTACGGCGATCTGCCGAATCACTGGAGCCCGGAGCTGAGCGGCCTTGCGCGTCTGCGTTTTATCACCAATGCATTGACGCGTATGCGCTATTGCTTCCCGAACGGGCAGCTCGACATGTACTGCAAAGATATTCCTGCGCATGCCCCTGCGCCGCTGAAACCCTGGTTCTCCATTCCTGGGCCAGTATCACAAGAGTACAGCATTGTCTTTGGTCACTGGGCATCGCTGGAAGGTGAAGGGACACCAGAAGGGATTTACGGGCTGGATACCGGTTGCTGCTGGGGTGGAGTTTTAACGTGCCTGCGTTGGGAAGACAAAGCGTACTTTGTCCAGCCGTCGAATCGCCAGATGGATTTGGGCGACGATGAGGCCATCGCCTCCTGAAAAAGATTCCCCGGTTTAGGCCGGGGAAGTCTCTTATCTGCGATCGAGGATCTCGAAGCAGTAACTGTGTGAATTCTGTGCGTCTGCGTCGTTAAACTCACTGAACACAGACTCCCACTCATCCGGATCGTAATCAGGGAAATGGGTGTCACCTTCCACTTCCGCATCAATGTGCGTCAGATACAGGCGTTGCGCTTTCGGCAGGAACTGCTCGTAAACGCGGCCACCGCCGATCACCATAATCTCTTCCACGTCGCCACACTCGGCAATCGCTTCATCAACAGATTTTACCCATACCACGCGATCGTCCGTACCGGGCTTGCTGCTGATGACAATGTTTTTTCGGCCCGGCAACGGGCGACCAATGGACTCCCAGGTCAGGCGGCCCATTACGACAGGCTTGTTTAAGGTGTTGCGCTTAAACCAGGCGAGATCGGCAGGTAAATTCCACGGCATTGCGTTTTCCATGCCAATGACGCGATCCACCGCTAACGCCGCAATCAAACTGATCATTCATTCATTCCTGGATGCAAAAAAATTGTCGCCACTATACGGAAAGCGCAATCTTTCGTCGACGGTGTACAAGGTAAAGAATGAGAAAATTTTCTATTCTGCTGGCGGCTCCACAGCACAACACTGTACCGCCAGCATGCCTCTCTTTGTGAATCAGTCCGTTAGCCGCGACGAGCTCAGTTCTGCGGTTTCACAGCGGGCTCATCGGCAACATTGCCTGTATGTCGCCCCTCTTCCGTACCCTGCCAGCCATGCTGCTGGATCAGCGAAAGATGCGCGCGATCCTCCGAAATAATTTCCGTCAGCATCGCACTGGTGCGTTTAAATACTGCCGCCCGGGCGAGTGCATCGTTCTCTACTTGCGCCATCTCATCCACCATTTGTGTATTGAAACGGCGGAAATGATCGGCTCTTTCTCGGGCTTCATACGACCCCAGCCCCAATCCCTCCAGCGCGATTCGGCCCACTTTTAATGCTGCTTCGAACGTTTCACGCTCAGGTTTCTCTACCCCCGCCAGGCGCAAACGTATGTAGTGATCCACATCGCGGGCGCGGGCGATAATCTGCAAATGTGGGAAATGCTCTCTCGCCAGTTCTGTCAGCAGCAGGCTCCCTTGCGGATCATCAATCGCATTAATCAACACTTCCGCACGCGCGGCCCCCGCAGATTCCAGCAGATCCACCCGCGTTGCATCGCCATAAAATACCTTCATGCCAAACTTACGCAGCGTTTCAATATGATCCGGATCGTGATCCAGCACCACCATCTTCACACCGCTGGAAAGTAATAAACGTCCGGCGATCTGCCCAAAGCGGCCAAAACCGGCGATGATCACCCGCGCCTCTTCTTCATCAATCTCGTCGGCTTCGCGTTCTTGCTGCGAGCCAGTTTTTTCCAGCCGGGTGAGCAGTACCAGCAGCACGGGGGTCGCCGCCATTGATAATGCGACCGTCAGGGTTAAGGCTTTCGACCACTCGCTATCCAGCACCTGTGCCGTTTGCGCCGCGCCAAACACCACAAACGCAAATTCACTCCCCTGCCCCAGCAGTGCAGCAAACCAGAGCCGCTGTTTACCCGGTACGCTTAGCGGGCGGGCAATCAGCCACAATACCGCGCTTTTGATTGCCAGGAACCCGACCAACAGCAGCAGAATACGCAGCGGGTGAGTGACTAATGTGCCAAAGTCGATCGACATCCCCACACCGATAAAGAACAGTCCGAGCAGCAGACCTTTGAACGGTTCAATATCGCTCTCCAGCGCATGGCGATATTCAGAACTGGCGAGCAGGACCCCGGCCAGAAATGCGCCCATCGCCATCGACAGCCCGGCTTCTTCAAGTAATAAACCAAAACCAAAGACCAGGAACAGCGCTACCGCGCAAAAGACTTCACGCAGGCCGGAGCGGGCGACAAAACGCAGTGCCGGGCGTGCAACATACCGCCCGATTAACACCACCAGCGCCAGCGCACCTGCCACTTTTAATGCCGAAAGCGTAAACGCGCCCAGTGTGGTCGACGCCCCGCTTGCCGCCAGTAGCGGGATCATCGCCACCAACGGAATGGCGGCGATATCCTGAAACAGTAGCACGGAAAAGGCGCTACGCCCCATTTGCGACACGGTCAGGTTGCGCTCATTCATCGCCTGCATGGCAATCGCGGTTGAAGAGAGTGCCAGCGTCAGACCAATTAGCAACGCCACGGGCCAGGGCAGCCCAAGCAATGCGCAGAAGAGACCAAGCAGGATCCCGCAGCTGGCCATTTGTAACGCTCCGCCGCCAAATACCGATGCGCGTAGCTTCCATAACCGCTGCGGATCCAGCTCCAGACCAATCACAAACAGCATCAACACCACGCCGATTTCGGCAAAATGAAGGATCGATTCTGCGTCTGTCACCAGACGTAACCCCCACGGGCCAATCACCCCGCCCGCGATCAAATAACCGAGCACAGACCCCAGCCCCAGCCGTACCGCAATGGGTACAATCAGTGCCGCCGAGCCCAGATAGATCAGGGCCTGAATCAGAGAGTGACTATCCACGCTGCGCCTCCTGCCATTCCAGCAAGCGATGTTTGTAATGCCGCGCCTGTGACTGCAACGTTTCATCGTCACAAACAAAGGTGTAATGCACCGCACAAGGCGGTAACCAATTCAACCCACAATATAGCGCCGTCGCTTGCAGAGGCTGGCATAAGACATCGAACCCTGGATGCGAACCAATATTGAAGTGGTTCTCGCCGCCGCCGGTGGTCACTGCCCACATCACACTTTTTCCGCGCAGCGCTGTGCCACCGTGACCGTAAGCCCAGCCGTGCGCCAGCACTTTATCAATCCATAATTTCAGCAGCGGCGTTACACCGTACCATTGCATAGGGTGCTGCCAGACAATAAGGTCAGCGCGGGAAACAGCTTCCTGTTCTGCGGCAACGTCGATATTAAAATCAGGGTAGAGTTCGTAGAGGGAGCGGACTTCCACATTTTCCAGCGTCCCTGCCAGTTCAATCATCCGTTTATTCGCATGCGAATGCTGCGGATAAGGATGTGCATAAATAATCAGAATCATTGATTAGCCTGTTTTCACTCAACTATTTTCCTTCAGAGTGTAGACAGTTAATCGTCCGGCTAACAGCGCCAATCTGTGTGGGAATACGGGGGCGTAAGCAGAAGGGGTGCGGCAGCCGGGGCTGCCGCCTGAGCGCTGTCGGAATTAGTTATCCAACTCACTCATGTTTTTCACCTGATCGCGGTTAATCTGCTCGGTTTTACCGGTTTCCGCATTTTTGTAGGACACCAGCCCGGTATCGTCATCAACCTGCGGCTTACCGTCGGTCACAATCGTGCGCCCATCGGTGGTGCGAACTGCCTGATTAGAAGAACACCCGGCAACAGTAAACAGCGCTGCAGCAGTAAAAAGTGAAGTGATCAGAAGTTTAGTTTGCATGGTTATCTCCCTGCTTTTCAGTGGTTATCATTCATCTGCTTATCTATTTTAGGTTAACTCACTGAGCCAGGTGGAAAATGCAGAACACTCTGAAGGGAAGCAGCAGGGATACAAAAAGACACAGGCCTGATAAGCGAAGCGCCATCAGGCCTGTGGTCACACCGTGCAGGTCAATCAACCCGCCCAAAAAACGGGCCGGATATGACTTATTTACCGATTAACGCGTGCATCTCCTGCACCGAAATTACCTTTTCAGTGGCATCAGCATTTAACGCCATGGTGGTGGCGAAACCGCCATTCAACGTAGTGTCATAATGCACTTTGTATTGCAGTGCGCTGCGGCGAATCAGTTTGGAGTCTTCAATCGCCTGACGTCCCGCCGTGGTGTTAATGATGTAGGTGTACTCGCCATTCTTGATACGATCCTGAATGTGTGGGCGGCCCTCATGCACTTTGTTCACCAGGCGCGGGTTAATACCCGCTTCCCCCAGCACAATCGCCGTACCGTGAGTGGCATCCAACTCGAAGCCCTGTTTCAGCAGTTTTGCCGCCAAATCCACCACGCGTTCTTTATCACCTTCACGCACGGAGAGCAGCGCGCGCCCCTGCTTCTTCATGTTGGAGTTGCTGCCCAGTTGCGCTTTCGCGAACGCTTCCGCGAAGGTGCGTCCTACGCCCATGACCTCTCCGGTCGAACGCATTTCTGGCCCTAACAGCGGGTCAACGCCCGGGAATTTGTTAAACGGCAACACCACTTCTTTCACCGAATAATACGGCGGGATGATCTCTTTAGTATGGCCCTGCTGCACCAGCGTTTTACCGGTCATCACGCGCGCGGCAACTTTTGCCAGCGGCAGACCAGTCGCTTTGGAGACAAACGGTACCGTACGCGCAGCACGCGGGTTCACTTCAATCAGATAGACTTCGTTATCTTTGACGGCAAACTGCACGTTCATCAGACCGCGCACTTGCAGTTCGAACGCCAGCTTCTGCACCTGCTGACGCATAACATCCTGAATTTCCTGGCTCAGCGTATACGCTGGCAGAGAGCATGCGGAGTCGCCGGAGTGAACGCCAGCCTGTTCGATATGCTCCATGATGCCGCCAATCAGCACGTTTTCGCCGTCGCATACTGCGTCAACGTCCACTTCCACCGCGTCATCAAGGAATTTATCCAGCAGCACCGGCGCGTCATTAGATACGCTAACTGCGGTCATAAAGTAGCGGCGCAGGTCAACTTCGTCATAGACGATTTCCATGGCGCGCCCGCCCAGTACGTAAGAAGGACGCACCACCAGCGGATAAGTGATCTCTTTGGCTTTCTCAACCGCCTGCTCCAGCGCAGTTACCGTGGCGTTGGCAGGCTGTTTCAACTTCAGGCGCTCAACCGCATGCTGGAAACGCTCGCGGTCTTCCGCGCGGTCAATGGCGTCCGGGCTGGTACCAATAACAGGTACACCCGCCGCTTCCAGCGCACGAGCCAGTTTCAGTGGCGTCTGGCCGCCGTACTGCACGATGACGCCTTTTGGCTTCTCAATACGCACGATTTCCAGCACATCTTCAAAGGTAACCGGTTCGAAGTAGAGACGGTCTGAGGTGTCGTAATCGGTCGATACGGTTTCCGGGTTACAGTTCACCATAATGGTTTCGTAACCATCTTCACGCAGTGCCAGCGAGGCATGTACGCAGCAGTAATCGAACTCGATACCCTGGCCGATACGGTTTGGTCCCCCGCCCAACACCATGATTTTTTCACGGTCCTGATTCGGGTTGGCTTCGCACTCTTCTTCATAGGTGGAGTACATGTAGGCCGTGTCGGTGGAGAATTCCGCCGCGCAGGTATCCACGCGCTTGTAAACCGGGTGCAGGTTGTACTGATCGCGCAGCTTGCGGATTTCCGCTTCGCGTACACCAGCCAGTTTTGCCAGGCGCGCATCGGCAAAGCCTTTGCGTTTCAGCTGACGCAGGAATTCTGCATCCAGACCGTTGATACCCACTTCCGCAACCTGCTCTTCCAGGCGCACCAGTTCTTCGATTTGCACCAGGAACCAGCGGTCAATATTAGTGAGATTAAATACGCCATCTACAGAGAGGCCCGCACGGAAAGCATCCGCGATGTACCAGATACGCTCTGCGCCAGCATCTTTCAGTTCGCGGCGGATTTTGGTCAGCGCTTCCGGGTCATCCAGGCTGACTTTTGGATCAAAACCGGTCGCACCCACTTCCAGGCCGCGCAGCGCTTTCTGCATCGACTCTTGCTGCGTGCGGCCAATCGCCATCACTTCGCCCACCGATTTCATCTGAGTGGTCAGGCGGTCATTGGCACCAACGAATTTTTCGAAGTTAAAGCGAGGGATTTTGGTAACAACATAGTCGATAGAAGGCTCGAACGATGCCGGGGTGCGTCCGCCGGTAATGTCGTTCATCAGCTCATCCAGCGTGTAGCCCACCGCCAGTTTCGCCGCGACTTTGGCAATCGGGAAGCCGGTCGCTTTTGACGCCAGCGCCGAGGAGCGCGACACACGCGGGTTCATCTCAATAACGATCAGACGACCATTTTTCGGGTTCACCGCAAACTGTACGTTCGAGCCGCCGGTTTCCACCCCGATTTCACGCAGTACCGCCATCGAGGCGTTACGCATGATTTGGTACTCTTTATCGGTCAGGGTTTGCGCTGGCGCAACGGTGATGGAGTCGCCGGTATGGATACCCATGGCATCGAAGTTTTCAATCGAGCAGACGATGATGCAGTTGTCGTTTTTATCACGCACCACTTCCATCTCGTACTCTTTCCAGCCAATCAGCGACTCGTCAATCAGCAGCTCATTGGTCGGGGAAAGATCCAGCCCGCGGGCGCAAATCTCTTCAAACTCTTCTCGGTTGTAAGCGATACCGCCGCCAGTGCCACCCATCGTAAAGGAAGGACGGATAATACACGGATAGCCGACATCTGCCGCCACGGCCAGTGCTTCGTCCATCGTATGTGCAATGCCGGAGCGGGCTGTGTCGAGGCCGATTTTTTTCATCGCAATATCGAAACGACGGCGATCTTCAGCTTTATCAATCGCATCGGCGGTAGCACCAATCATCGTCACACCGAACTCTTCCAGTACACCCTGGCGTTCCAGTTCCAGCGCACAGTTCAGCGCCGTCTGGCCGCCCATGGTAGGCAGTACCGCATCCGGGCGCTCTTTCTCAATAATTTTGCGCACCACTTCCCAGTGAATCGGCTCGATGTAAGTCGCATCGGCCATTTCCGGGTCAGTCATAATGGTTGCCGGGTTGGAGTTCACCAGAATAACGCGGTATCCCTCTTCGCGCAGGGCTTTACAGGCCTGCGCGCCTGAGTAGTCGAATTCACATGCCTGGCCGATAACAATCGGGCCAGCGCCAAGGATCAGGATGCTTTTTATATCAGTACGTTTTGGCATGGCTCTTTTTCTCCTGATTATTTGGCGGTGTTGCGGTATTGCTCAATTAACTCAATGAAATGGTCGAACAGTGGCGCGGCATCGTGCGGGCCAGGGCTGGCTTCCGGGTGCCCCTGGAAGCTGAAGGCCGGTTTGTCAGTACGATGGATGCCCTGTAACGTGCCATCAAACAGCGATTTATGCGTAACGCGCAAATTGGCCGGCATGCTCGCCTCATCTACCGCAAAACCGTGGTTCTGCGCGGTGATCATCACGGTGTTGTTATCAATGTCTTTCACCGGGTGGTTACCACCGTGGTGACCAAACTTCATCTTCACGGTTTTTGCACCGCTTGCCAGCGCCAGCAGTTGATGGCCAAGGCAGATGCCGAACACTGGGATGTCGGTGTCGAGGAACGTTTTAATCGCCTCAATCGCATAGTCGCACGGCGCCGGGTCACCCGGACCGTTAGACAGGAACACACCGTCCGGATTGAGTTTCAGTACTTCTGCTGCAGAGGTTTTTGCCGGGACGACCGTCAGGCGACAGCCTCTGTCTACCAGCATGCGCAGGATATTGCGTTTTGCGCCGTAATCGTACGCCACCACATGGTAGGGCAGTTCGTCGTCTTTCTTCGCTGGCGGCAGGTCGTCTGCGAGTGTCCAGCTGCCCTGTGTCCAGCTGTAGGTTTCCGCCGTAGTGACCTCTTTTGCCAGGTCCATACCGTTCAGGCCCGGGAAAGCTTTCGCTTTTTCCAGCGCGACGGCAGCGTCCACCTTTTCCCCGGCGATGATGCAGCCGTTTTGCGCGCCTTTCTCACGCAGCAAACGGGTCAACTTACGGGTATCGATATCGGCAATCGCCACAATGTTATGGCGCTTCAGATAAGAAGAGAGGTCTTCGGTATTGCGGAAGTTGCTGGCAATCAGCGGCAGGTCACGAATGACAAGACCTTGCGCATGGACCTGGGAAGATTCTTCGTCAGCGGAATTGGTGCCGACATTGCCGATATGAGGATAAGTAAGAGTAACGATTTGGCGGGAATAGGAAGGATCAGTGAGGATTTCTTGATAACCGGTCATTGAAGTATTGAAAACGACTTCCCCAACCGCCGTGCCCGTTGCCCCTATGGCCCGACCGTGAAACTGGGTTCCGTCTTCCAGAACCAATAGCGCTGACTTAATCAAAACACCCTCCAGAGAATATTCACTCACTTTATTTGCATATTAATTCAAATGCAGATGATGAATCAATGCAAATTTGCTGGCCGTGGATTTTTGGCAAACGGCGGCATTCTGGAGAGAAGCCGGTTAAAAGTCAACTTTTGTCACCGTTTTTTCTTCCTGTTTTACGCCACTGCCCTTATTTACTGGGTTTAACAGATAAAAAGATCAAACAAAGGCCGCAGGAAAACGCTTGCGCGTATAGAAAATTGCATAGCGCTTACCATCAACGGGAAAAAGTAGACCATATGGTCAAAATTTACATTCCGGAAACAAAAAACAGAGAGAAGAGTGATAATTTTAGGCGGTATTCAAATAATTTATACTGAAAAAGATAAAATAAAAGGGCAATAAAATATTGCCCCTTGCAATCAACTGGTTACGACTGCAACAACCACATCACGATGGGTAATAAACTTACAGATTATTGAGATCAAGCACATCCCGCATATCGAAAAGGCCATTATTTTTTCCTTTAAGCCATGAAGCGGAACGAACCGCGCCATTAGCAAAAGTCATGCGACTTGATGCTTTATGCGTTATCTCGACACGTTCGCCAATATCGGCGAACATCGCCGTGTGTTCGCCGACGATATCCCCTGCACGCACGGTCGCAAAACCAATTGTGCCCGCCACGCGTTCGCCTGTATGCCCTTCACGAGAATAAACAGCGCACTCTTTTAAATCTTTATTCAGTGCATGAGCAATCGCTTCACCCATTGCCAGCGCCGTACCCGACGGTGCATCGACTTTGTAACGATGGTGCGCTTCCACGATTTCGATATCGGTATAGTCGCCCATCACTTTTGCTGCTTTCTCAAGCAGCTTCAGCATCACGTTCACACCCACGCTAAAGTTTGCAGCAAAGACAATCGCGATATCGTGCGCCGCATCGGCTATGGCCTGCTTGCCTGCATCATCAAAACCCGTGGTGCCAATAACCATGCTTTTCGCGTGCTGTCGGCAAAATGCCAGGTGATTCAGCGTACCTTCCGGACGGGTGAAGTCGATAAAGACATCAAAATTATCTTTCACCGCCTCAAGGCTGCTCTGAAGGGTGACCCCCGTTTTCGCCACGCCAGCCAGTTCACCGGCGTCGCTGCCCAGCAGGGATGAACCTTCACGTTCCAGTGCCGCGCCAAGCTCGACGCCGTCCATTGCCAGTGCCGCCTGAATCAGCTGACGGCCCATACGCCCGCCAGCCCCCGCGATGGCTACGCGGATTGGTGCATCATGCATAGTTGTGCTCTTTTGTTAAAAAATTGCGTAAGAATCGTTTCCAGATTAACCAGCCCGCGTCGGGGCCACCAGCCGAAAACACCGATAATTAGAATTTAATGATATACAGCTGAAAATATCAGTAAAAGGCATGATACGTCGACGCGTATGCAGGTGCTGGCTTATTCCACCGCGTAGCTCACAATCAGCTGACCTTTTTTGATTTTGATCTGGCTGATCGTAACCTGCCCCAGCGCCGCCAGCGAGTGCAGATGCGTTCCCCCGCAACCGTAAGCGGGAAGCTCACCAAAACGCACTTCACGACGCCCTTCTTTAAACACAATATGGCGAACAAGATCTGCAGATTGCCAGTCTGCGATCGGCACCAGCAAAGCGCTGGCTTCGGGCAATATTGCCTCATCGCCGCCCTTAAAAGTTATCCGCCCTTCGCCGGGCCAGTGGTGTGCCTTCACCGGCTGCCAGCCGAGCAATTCACCGGCATAACCTATGAGATGCCCGGCAGTGTGCAGACGCGAATGTAGCATCCGCGAAGCTGCATCAACATTCAGTTCAACCGGGTCGTCTGTCGCAGGCAATACGGATGACAAAATATGCCATACCTCGTCACCGTGCTGTAATACCGCCTCGACCGCGATCCCGGCAATCGTGCCGTTGTCGGCTGGCTGGCCTCCCCCCTGAGGGTGAAAAACCGTTTTGTTGAGCACCACAGTATAGCGTCCATCATCCTGCGCTTCACAACGTAAAACCTGCGCAGTACAGGTTAGCGTATCACTGGTGTAATAAAGGCGTTCTGTCATGGCTATTCTCCTGGAAAGAGGAAGAGTATATTCAATCTGCCGACAGCAATAATTACGTCATCATTCAATGCACTTTTGCCTGGTACGCACAAATGAACTTTACTCTTCTTCCCGACCTGGCGACGTTCGTATTGATTGTCGATCAGGGGAGTTTTTCCGCAGCCGCCCGCGCGTCGGGGGCGACACCCTCCGCCCTCAGCCGCAGCGTAACGCGCCTCGAACGTGAAATGGGCAGTAAGTTACTGCACCGCACCACGCGCAAACTGGCGCTCAGCAGAACGGGGAAAATGGTGTATGAGCATGCGCAGGCAATGCTGGACGCCGCCCGGCAAGCCGTCGATTCTGGAAGCAGTGTACAAAAAGAAGCGCAGGGCAAGTTGACCATTAGCGTACCCAAGGCCGTGGGCCGCTTCGTTATTCACCCGCTTATGCCGGCGTTTCTTCAGCGCTACCCGCAAGTAGACCTCTGCTTACGGCTGGAAGATCGCTATATGGATCTGATTGATGACGGGGTAGATCTCGCGCTACGCATTACCAACTCCCCGTCCCCTGGCCTCTATGGCAGGGCACTCATGCCTGTCACACACATTATCTGCGCCACGCCTGATTATCTGCGGCAACACGGTACACCAGAACATCCACAGGCGTTGCGTGAACATAGCTGCATCAGTCTGGGTGAATCACCCGCCGATTCACGCTGGAAATTCAGACGGGGCGATAAAAGCGAAACGATCCAGACGCACGGACGCTACGCCGCCAATCATACCGGCGTCCGTCTGGATGCAGTTAAGCGGCATCTTGGCATTGGCAGTTTGCCGCTGTTTACCGCCCGCGAGTCACTTGCCAGCGGCGAAATCGTTCGGTTATTGCCAGAGTGGGAGTTTATTAGCAGCTATAGCGGTGAGTTGTGGCTGTTATGGGCTCGCCATAATCCTATGCCCGCCAGAATGCGGGCGATGATCGATTATTTGGGTGAGCAAATGGTACCTTAAGGCGCGAGAGCCAGTACTTCTGCGGCCCAATGACGAAACCCCTCGACGTCAATTTCCAGCGCCACCTGCGCATTCGGCGGCTGCCTGAGCTTGCCATCGATGTCTACCACTGTGGTGCCGGACGTGTATTGCCCCTGCGTTTCCACTGCCACAAAGCAGGGCTTCAGCGTAAACAAATCCGGACGCGCCAGCCAGGCGATGGCGCACAAATCATGCATACGCAGCCAGGTCGTCATGCTACCGCTGCGGTAGTGGCTGAACAGCGCGTGCAGCATGGCACCTGTACGATTTAGCCCGGGTAGCGTTGCCAGAAACTCGGCGGTAAGCGTGGCTTTGTTAGTCACATCCAGCCCGCACATCACAATCTCCAGCCCGCTGTTAAATACGCGAGCAGCCGCTTCCGGATCGACGGCAATGTTAAATTCAGCGTTCGGCGTGACATTCCCCCGCCCGGCAGAGCCGCCCATCATCACCAGCCGCCGAATGTTAAACAGGCACTCCGGGTAGTGCGACAGCAACAGAGCCACATTGGTTAGCGGACCGATGGTCACCAGCGTCATCGGCTCGGATGAGGCCAGAAGGGTATCGCGGATAGCCTGGAATGCCGGTTTCGCCAGCGGTTGACGTGCGTGTTCAATGAAGTCATACCCCTCCATTCCAGATTCGCCATGCACATCAGCAGCGTTATGTAACGGGCGCAGCAGAGGTGTTGCCGCACCCTGCGCCAGCGGGATATCCGCGCTCCAGAAATTTAGCAATTGCAGTGCGTTGCGGGTCGTTTTCTCCAGCGAGACATTACCCGCGACGGTGGTAATAAGCCTGAGATCGCACTGAGGCACAAACAGCGCAGCGGCAATGGCGACAGCATCGTCAATGCCAGGATCGGTATCGAGAATTATTGGCTCACGCATCACGCCTCCTCATAAACCCCAAAAAAAATGCCAGACTGAGTCTGGCATCTTCGCATAAAGCACAGAGAAACGTTATTCGACTTCGCGAACGTCCACGCGCAGCTCTTTTGGCACTTCGAAGACGATATTCTCTTCGCGCCCTTCCAGAGGAATGGCTTCGCCGCCGCCCAGTTCCTGCAAACGGGCGATCACATTCTGCACCAGAATATCCGGTGCCGAAGCTCCGGCGGTTACCCCTACGCAGGCGATCTCTTTCACCCAGCTTTCCTGGATATCGGAAGCATCGTCGATCAGATAGGCTTTTTTGCCCATACGCTGCGCCAGTTCGGCCAGACGGTTAGAGTTGGACGAGTTTTTCGATCCCACGACCAGCACGACTTCGGCCTGTTCAGCCAGCGCACGCACCGCTTCCTGACGATTGGTGGTGGCATAGCAGATATCGTCTTTGCGCGGACCAACAATCTGAGGAAAACGTTCACGCAACGCGTCAATCACGTCGGAGGTATCATCAACGGAGAGGGTCGTCTGCGTCATAAACGACAGCCTGCCCGTATCTTTAATGTTCAGCAAACCGACGTCCTGTGGCGATTCGACCAGATACATGCCCCCTTTCGGGTTGCTGTACTGGCCCATGGTGCCTTCCACTTCCGGATGCCCGGCGTGACCAATGAGGATAGCCTCTTCACCGCGCCGGCTGGCGCGAGCAACTTCCATATGGACTTTAGTAACCAGCGGGCATGTGGCGTCAAAAACGGTCAGATCGCGGCTTTTTGCTTCATTACGCACTGCCTGAGAGACACCATGCGCAGAGAAAATCAGGATCGCGCCATCCGGCACTTCACTGATTTGCTCAATAAAGATAGCGCCACGCTCGCGCAGACTATCGACAACATAACGGTTATGCACCACTTCATGGCGCACATAAATGGGCGCGCCATACAGCGCTAACGCGTTTTCGACAATGCTGATAGCGCGGTCAACCCCGGCGCAAAAACCGCGCGGGTTAGCCAACAGGATCTGCATTTGTTTCCTCCAGTACCGGATCAACTTCCAGTACATCGATATCAAAATGAACGGTTCTGCCTGCCAGCGGGTGGTTAAAATCCACGGTAATGGAATCACCGTTGACTTCACGGATCACGCCTGGCATTTCACTGCCGTCCATTGCGGTAAACAACATAATTGCACCGATTTCTGGTTCTCCAGCATCCATAAACTCACGGCGCGAGAAGTACTGAATCAGGTCCGGGCTGGGCGTGCCGAAGGCGGCATCCGGCTCGAGGGAAAAGACTTTTTTCTCTCCGGCCTTCAGACCCAGCAGATGTTGTTCCAGTCCTTCGGAAAGAGAACCGTCACCGAGGCGAAACAGCGCCGGTTTGCCGTTATTGCGGGTTGACTCGGCAAGCGAGCCATCTTCGAGTTTCAGCGTGAAGTGCACCAGCACTGCGCTATCACTCTGTACGGATTTAGACATGCAGGTTGCTCTTATGTTTTAGCGATGGTACTGCCCGGCTGCGCGTCGATTGCCAGAAGGCGCGACGCGAGTGATGACACAACCGGGCAGACTGTTGGCAGCTTACGCCTGTTTCTTCGCCGCGGTGGACGGTAAAAAACCTTCCAGCACAATCAGCGCCGCACCGATACAGATTGCGGTATCAGCAAGGTTAAAGGTAGCAAAATGCCAGTCGCCCACATAGAAATCGATCATATCGACGACAAAACCATGCCACAAACGATCAAACAGGTTACCCAACGCGCCACCAATGATCAGCGCATAGGCAATATTGTTCAGTTTTTGTGACGCCCTGGCGCGGTACATCAGCACCGTCAGCACCACGCAGATACCTAATGCGATACCGGCGAAGAACCAACGCTGCCAGCCACCGCTGTCCGCCAGAAAACTGAATGCTGCGCCATAGTTACGCGCATAGTGCAGATTGAGCGACGGGAACAGTGATACCGTCTCCCCCAGAGCGAAGTTCTGGAGGATCAGGTATTTGCTGCCCAGATCGATAATCAGCACGACTACAACCAGCCACAGCCAGCGTAGTCCCGTTGAACAGATCGGTTTACTCATCAGGCGAACTTACGTTTTTCGCCGTCACCGGCGACATTGCTTACACAGCGTCCGCAGATATCTGCGTGTTCCGCCACCTGACCGATATCGGTAGTGTAATGCCAGCAACGCGGGCACTTCTCTCCGTCGGCTTTGCTTAACGCCACCTTCAGCCCTTTGAGCACATCGCTCTGCCAGGCCTCGGCGGAAGCCGCTGCATAATCCGCAACTTTCGCACCGGAGGTCAACAGGACAAATCGCAATTCATCGCCCAGCGCGGTCAGCTTCGCCGCCAGCTCCGCTTCGGCAAACAACGTGACCGATGCTTCCAGCGAACCACCGACTTTTTTGTCAGCACGCGCCTGTTCAATCACCTTGTTCACTTCGCCACGCACTTTCAACAGCGTGTCCCAGAAGGCATCGTTCATGGCTTCGGTTTCAGCCAGACCGAACAGGCCTTCGTACCATTCGCCGGTGAAGACATACTTCTCGCGATCGCCTGGCAAATAACCCCAGATTTCATCAGCGGTGAAGGACATGATCGGCGCCATCCAGCGCACCAGCGCTTCACAGATATGCCAAAGCGCGGTCTGGCAGCTGCGACGTGCCACGCTGTCTGCTTTGGCGGTGTACTGGCGATCTTTAATGATATCGAGATAAAACGATCCCATTTCGATCGAGCAAAAACGCATCAGACGCTGCACCACTTCGTGGAAATCATAGGATTCATAAGCTTTGATGATATCTTCCTGGGCCGCTTGCGCGCAGCCTACCGCCCAGCGATCCAGAACCACCATCTCTTCCGGTTGCACTTTATCGGTTGCCGGATCGAAACCATTCAGGTTCGCCAGCAGGAAACGTGCGGTGTTACGGATACGACGATAGCTGTCAGCAGCACGCTTCAGGATCTCATCGGATACAGCCATCTCGCCGGTGTAGTCGGTGGAAGCTACCCACAGACGCAGAATGTCCGCGCCCAGTTTGTTCATCACATCCTGCGGCGATACGGTGTTACCGATGGATTTGGACATCTTGCGGCCCTGACCATCCACGGTAAAGCCGTGCGTCAGTACCTGACGGTAAGGCGCTTTGCCCTTCATCGCTGTTGAGATCATCAGCGAGGACATAAACCAGCCGCGATGCTGATCCGACCCTTCGAGATACATATCTGCTGCATGCCCGGAAAATTCCGGACGCACATCAACCACCGATGCGTGGGTTGACCCAGAGTCAAACCAGACGTCCAGCGTGTCCGGCACTTTCACGTAGTTATCTGCGTCGTCACCCATGATGTCGCGTGGGTCAAGATCCCACCACGCCTGGATGCCATCAATTTCAACACGCTTAGCTACGGCTTCGATCAACTCTTCGGTACGCGGATGCAACTCTTCGGTGTCTTTATGCACGAACAGCGACATCGGCACGCCCCAGGTACGCTGACGAGATATACACCAGTCCGGACGGTTAGCGACCATAGATTCAATTCGCGCCTGACCCCAATCCGGGATCCACTGCACGCCTTTGATCTCTTTCAGCGACTGCGCGCGCAGACCTTTCTGATCCATGCTGACAAACCACTGCGGGGTCGCACGGAAAATGATCGGCGACTTGTGACGCCAGCAGCACGGATAGCTATGCTGCATTTTCTCAACGTGCAGCAGCGCCCCGCTCTCACGCAGCATATTGACGATAATGTCATTGGCTTTGAAAACGTTGACACCATCAAGCGTCGGGTAGGTTCCCGGCAGGTATGCGCCATCCGGGCCAACCGGGTTCGCAATTTCCAGACCGTATTTCAGGCTGATGGTGTAGTCGTCCGGACCATGGCCGCCAGCGGTATGCACCGCCCCTGTACCTGCATCCAGCGTAACGTGATCGCCAAGGATTGCCGGCACGTCAAAGTCGAGGAACGGATGTTTAAAACGCATCAGTTCAAGTTCTGCACCTTTCACGGTCCCCAGCACGCTGTAGTCAGCCGCGCCAATGCGTTTTGCCACGCTGTCGGCCAGATCCTTCGCCAGAATCAGCGCCTGACCGTCGATCTGCACCAGCGCATAGTCAAACTCAGGCGAGAGGGAGATGGCACGGTTAGCAGGTAACGTCCACGGTGTGGTGGTCCAGATAACCAGTGAAACCGGGCCATTTACTGACGTGACGCCGAATTTGGCTTTTACCGCGTCCTGATCGACCGCGTGAAACGCCACATCAATGGACGGGGACGTTTTGTCGTAGTACTCCACTTCGGCTTCGGCCAGGGCGGAACGGCAATCAACGCACCAGTGCACCGGCTTGGCACCTTTGTGCAGGTGACCGTTACCGATGATTTTGCCCAGCGCGCGAATAATGTTGGCTTCGGTTTTGAAGTCCATGGTCAGGTAAGGATGCGACCAATCACCCAGGACGCCCAGGCGGATAAAGTCGGCACGCTGACCGTCAACCTGTGTGGCCGCATATTCGCGGCATTTGGCACGAAACTCGGCGGCGGTGAATTTCTCACCCGGCTTACCGTATTCCTGCTCCACTTTCAGCTCGATCGGCAGACCGTGACAGTCCCAGCCCGGAACATAAGGCGAGTCATAGCCTGCGAGTCCTTTGGACTTCACAATAATGTCTTTCAGAATCTTGTTAACCGAGTGACCAATATGAATGCTGCCATTCGCATATGGAGGGCCATCATGCAGAATGAAGGTTTTTTTGCCTTTTTTCGCCGCGCGGATGATGCCGTACAGGTCATCATCAGTCCAACGCGCCAGCATTCCCGGTTCGCGCTTGGCGAGATCGCCACGCATCGGGAACCCTGTTTCCGGCAAATTCAGGGTAGATTTATAGTCACTCATCAGATTCTCGGTTCCGTATTTCGGTTTGATTAATACCACCAGGCCTTAAGAAGCCGGTTTAGATAGCCCAAAAAATTCGCGGGCCGCTACCTCATCTCGGGCGATTTGCGCCTTCAGTTCATCAAGGGAAGCAAATCGCTGCTCGTTGCGTATTTTTTTACGCAGTATGACATCTATATGGCGCCCATAAAGGTCCATTACAACGTCCAGCACATGCACTTCCAGTTGCTGACGCACACCAGCGACCGTCGGGCGAGTACCAATATTGGCCACGCCGGGTAAAACACTATCGCCCAGTCCAGCCACTTCTACCGCATACACCCCTTTAACCGGGGAGACCTGACGACGCAGCGGTAAATTCGCCGTCGGGAAACCTATCGTGCGCCCCAGTTCATCTCCGTGCACAACGCGCCCGGAAATGCTAAAGGGGTGACCGAGTAAATTTTCAGCCAGTGAAAGATCATCGTTAGCCAGCGCCTGACGTACCGCAGTGCTGCTGACGCGTGCGCCACCTTCACAGAACGTTTGCGTACTGATTACATCAAAGCCGTACTTTTCACCGGCCTTCTGTAATAACAAGAAATCCCCCTGGCGACCAGCGCCAAAGCGGAAATCGTCACCCACTGCAAGAAATTTCACACCGAGACGATCAACCAGCAAGTCGCTGACGAAGGTTTGTGCGGTCAATGCTGCAAAACGGCGATCGAAGCGTAAGCACAACACGTAATCCACGCCGCATTCAGCCAGCCAGCGCAGTTTCTCCCGGAGACGAGTCAGCCGCGCGGGCGCTTTTTCCCCGGCAAACAACTCCAGCGGTTGTGGCTCGAAAATCATGACCACGACTGGCAACCCGCGAGCACGGCCCTCTTCTCTAAGCCCTTGTAATAACGCCTGATGGCCACGATGCACGCCATCAAAATTACCAATAGTCAGCACACACCCTTGCGGTGCCTGGCTGAGATTATGTATGCCGCGTATCAGCTTCATGTCTGGCTCAAAACAGTGAAAATCGTCGGATTATACCTTGTACAGCGGGCAACGTTAACCGACGATTGCCTTTACAAGGCAGAAAGGAGAAGGATTTCATCAGGCTGTATCCCTTCGCCAGGAAAATCTGGCGCTGAGAGCGATTTTTCTGGTGGAAAAGCTGTATTCGTGGCACGCAAGCTGTTAGAATCCTGCGCCATCACTACGTAACGTAGCGTCGTGCATTAACGGCGCTTATTTGCACAAATCCATTGACAAAAGAAGGCTAAAAGGGCATATTCCCCGGCCTTTGAATTGTCCATATAGATCATATTTGGGAGTTGGACCTTGGCTAATATCAAATCAGCTAAGAAGCGCGCCGTTCAGTCTGAAAAGGCTCGCAAGCACAATGCTAGCCGTCGCTCAATGATGCGTACTTTCATCAAGAAAGTATACGCAGCTATTGAAGCTGGCGACAAAGCCGCTGCGCAGAATGCATTTAATGAAATGCAACCGATCGTGGATCGTCAGGCCGCTAAAGGTCTGATCCACAAAAACAAAGCAGCGCGTCATAAAGCTAACCTGACCGCGCAGATCAGCAAACTGGCTTAATCGCTCGCTTGCTCGCTTTGTGAAAAAACCCGCCTCTGGCGGGTTTTTTTATTTCTGAGGCAGCGAAAAGAGACCTGAATAATCGCGATTGCAGATACGCTGTACCGCCGGATGCTGGATCATGCGCTCGGCAAAAATTGCGTGATACTCCTCCATCACGTTATCGACCCGCCCTATTTCTACCATGCGCTCGTCGGCAAAAAAATCGTGAGCATATAACGTCGGTGCAACAAAAATCGCGTTATGCGCCGCACCGAACGCTTTCATCAATGCGGCATCGTCAAATTCGCCGAGGATCTCAACCTGCAAGCCCTGAACGTTAAACCAGTTCTGCAGCTTACGGCCGAGCATTGAACGTCGACCGGGAACGAGCAAACGGCGCTCCTCCAGGCAGGCAGGAAATGGCGAACGCGGCGGCGGACTGGTGCACCAAAAGCTTACACTGCACTCACCTATTTTCACCGAGAACAGTCCCTCCTGTTGCGTCGAATCAATGGGGCAGTCGGAGATAATCATGTCCAGCTTGTGCTGACTGAGTTGTTCCAGCAACAGTTCATGAGTGGACTCAAAACAGCGCAAATGGATCTGCTCGCCCTCCAGCACTGCTGCGTCCAGTACACCACTCACCAACCGCTTAGAGAGCGCATCGGCGATGCCGACATCAAACAACAAGTTTGCTTCTTTGCGGTAGTTAATGATGTCCAGCATCTCCTGGCTAAGCGTGAACATTTTGTCCGCATAGCGAAACACCAGTTCGCCCAGCTCTGTGGGTTCCAGCCCTCTGCCTTTACGTTTAAACAGTTTGCCCTGCAGCCGATCTTCCAATGCTTTGATTTGGCCAGTAACGGTTTGCGGCGTCAGCCAGAGCGCCTCCGCCGCGCCAACGACGGAGCCTTCACGATAAACATGCCAAAAATAATACAAGTGATTGTAATTAATGTAAGACATTGGCTCTGCTCCCTAACGACGCCGACGATCAGGCGCGGGCAACACGCGTACGCAGTAAACAATAACCGAGCACTGCCGAGATGATTGAACCGGTGAGGATACCCAGCTTACTCCAGGCAACCATCTCTGCATGTGCGTCACCGAAGGCCAGTGAAGAGATAAAAATCGACATCGTAAAACCGATACCGCACAGCACACCCACGGCCATGATTTGTTTAAATACTGCGCCTTGCGGCAATTTCGCCAGTTTTGCCCGCAGCGCCAGCCAGCAGAAAAGAGAGATACCGAGCGGCTTACCAATCACCAGACCAGCAATAATGCCCAGTGGCAGCATATCGGCCAGACCGGAGAGCGACATCCCCGTCAACGATACACCGGCATTGGCAAAGGCGAACAGCGGCAGGATCAGCCATGCTACCCACGGATTAATCGCATCCACCAGTTGGTGTAAAGGCGAAACGCCTTTCTCTTCACGCAACGGAACAAAAAAGCCAACGACGACGCCTGCAAGAGTGGCATGAACGCCGGATTTCAGTACCGCCGTCCACAGTACAACACCCACCAACATATAGAGGCCAATACGCCGGACATTCAGTGCATTCATCATAGCCAGCACCACAATAGCCGCAGCCGCCACTCCCAGTGCCATGGTCGAGAGATCGCTGGTATAGAACAGGGCAATAATGATAATCGCCCCCAGGTCATCGATGATAGCCAGCGCCATCAGAAACACTTTCAGCACAGGTGGAACACGGTTTCCCAGCAAGGCAAGTACGCCAAGAGCAAAGGCTATATCGGTGGCTGTCGGAATTGCCCAGCCGTGGCTCACCAGCGGATTATGAAAATTGAACAGCAGAAAGATCAATGCCGGTGCCACCATGCCGCCAAGAGCGGCAATAACCGGGAAAACGGCCTGCTGACGGCTGGCGAGCGTGCCTTCCATCAGTTCATATTTCACTTCCAGGCCAACCATCAGAAAGAAGACTGCCATCAACGCGTCGTTGATCCACAGCAGCATATCTTTTTTGATCTCCAGCGAGCCGACTGTTAACTCAACAGGCGTTTGCAGAAAAGAGCTGTATAAATTCTGCGTGATCCCGAGATTAGCGCAGAGCATCGCCAGCGCAGCGGCAATGATAAGTACAATGCCGCCAGAGGCGTCACTGTTAAAAAAACGGTGCAATAACTTCATTTTATTCTCCCGATCCCTGTAACGTCGTGGCGCCTATCTTACTCTTCACCACTCTTCGCTAAAACCAGATTATAGTTGCTTATATATTCCTTTTTTCCGAGCAATGGGAAAAGATAAAAAAAAGCCCGGCGGATGCCGGGCCTGATGACGACTGAGCGTATTCGCTTATCGCGTCAAATCATCAAAGAATTTTTTCACGCCGTCGAAGAAGCTTTTTGAGCGCGGACTGTTATTTTCACCCGTCGGGCCACCGAAACTGTCCTGTAAATCTTTCAGCAACTGTTTCTGTTTGTCGTTCAGGCCGACTGGCGTTTCAACAACGACACGGCACAACAAGTCACCCTGGGCTCCACCGCGAACAGATTTTACGCCTTTGCCGCGCATGCGGAACAGTTTACCTGTCTGTGTTTCGCTGGGGACTTTCAACTTCACGCGCCCATCCAGGGTCGGCACTTCAATTTCACCGCCGAGCGCAGCCATAGCAAAGTTAATCGGTACTTCGCAGTACAGGTTATTGCCTTCACGCTCGAAAATCGGGTGCTGTTTCACCTGCACCTGAACATACAGATCGCCTGCCGGCGCTCCATGCTCACCTGCTTCGCCTTCACCACTCAGGCGGATACGGTCACCGGTATCGACACCTGCAGGAATTTTAACGGACAAGGTCTTGGATTTTTCAACCCGACCATGCCCATGGCATTTATTGCAGGGATCTTTAATCAATGTACCGCGGCCCTGACAATGAGGACAGGTCTGCTGTACCGCAAAAAAGCCCTGACGCATCTGTACCTGACCTGCGCCGTGGCAGGTTGGACAGGTCTGCGGCTGAGTACCCGGTTTTGCGCCGTTGCCGTGGCACACGTCGCATTCTTCCAGTGTTGGAATGCGGATCTCTTTTGTCACGCCGCGCACAGCTTCTTCCAGCGTCAGGTCCATGTTGTAGCGCAAATCTGCGCCACGGGCCGCGCGTTGACGACCCCGGCCGCCGCCAAAGATATCGCCGAATACATCACCAAAAATATCGCTGAAATCTGCACCGCCGCCAAAACCGCCGCCGCCAAATCCACCGCCACCGCCTTGTTCAAACGCGGCATGGCCATACTGATCGTATGCCGCACGTTTTTGGGCATCGGTCAGGATTTCATACGCTTCTTTGATCTCTTTAAATTTGGCTTCGGCCTCTTTATCGCCCTGATTGCGGTCAGGGTGATATTTCATGGCCAGGCGTTTGTACGCCTTTTTGATTTCACGCTCTTCCGCTGTTTTCGGAACGCCTAAAATCTCGTAATAATCTTGCTTCGCCATCAGTTTATCTGCCCCTTAACATACGAGCACGGGCGTGGAGAGAACCCCGACGCCCGTGCTGGTTATCTACCCTGCATAAGGGCGATTATTTTTTGTCTTTAACTTCTTCGAACTCGGCGTCAACAACATCGTCATCTTTCGCGTTGTTCGCGGAAGCATCAGCACCCGCCTGCTGCTGTGCGTGCTGCTGTTGAGCAATTTCCAGCAGTTTCTGAGAAGCCTGCGCCAGCGCCTGCATTTTCGCTTCGATATCCGCTTTGTCTTCGCCTTTCAGCGCAGTTTCCAGTTCGCTCAGTGCAGCGTCGATAGCCGTTTTGTCTTCTGCTGGCAGCTTGTCGCCCGCCTCTTCAACCTGCTTACGGGTGCTGTGCAGCAGATGGTCGCCCTGGTTACGGGTTTGCACCAGCTCTTCGAACTTACGGTCGGACTCAGCATTCGCTTCAGCTTCGCGAACCATTTTCGCGATTTCTTCTTCGTTCAGACCGGAAGATGCCTTAATGGTGATCTTCTGCTCGCGGTTGGTGTTCTTGTCTTTTGCAGACACATGCAGAATACCGTCGGCATCGATGTCGAAGGTTACTTCAATCTGCGGCATACCACGTGGGGACGGGTTAATGCCATCCAGATTGAACTGGCCCAGCGATTTGTTATCAGATGCACGTTTACGCTCGCCCTGCAGCACATGGATAGTTACCGCAGACTGGTTGTCTTCCGCAGTAGAGAACACCTGGCTGTGTTTGGTCGGGATGGTGGTGTTTTTGTTGATCAGCGCAGTCATCACGCCGCCCATGGTTTCGATACCCAGCGATAGCGGGGTAACGTCCAGCAGCAGAACGTCTTTCACTTCACCAGTCAGAACACCGCCCTGAACCGCAGCACCAATAGCAACGGCTTCGTCCGGGTTCACGTCTTTACGCGGTTCTTTACCAAAGAACTCAGCAACTTTTTTCTGCACCATCGGCATACGAGTCTGACCACCGACCAGGATCACGTCCTGAATATCGGAAACAGACAGGCCCGCATCCTGCAGCGCAACTTTCAGCGGCTCGATGGAACGGTTAACCAGGTCTTCTACCAAGCTTTCCAGTTTCGCACGGGTCACTTTAATGTTCATGTGTTTCGGACCGGTCGCGTCTGCAGTGATGTACGGCAGGTTAACGTCGGTCTGCTGTGCAGAAGAGAGTTCGATTTTCGCTTTTTCTGCGGCTTCTTTCAGACGCTGCATTGCCAGCGGATCGTTGCGCAGATCGATGCCCTGATCTTTCTTGAACTCTTCTACCAGATAGTTAATCAGACGGCTGTCGAAGTCTTCGCCACCCAGGTGGGTATCACCGTTGGTTGCCAGAACTTCGAAGGTTTTCTCGCCTTCAACTTCATCAATTTCGATGATAGAGATATCGAACGTACCACCACCCAGGTCATATACTGCGATGGTGCGGTTGCCGGTTTCTTTATCCAGACCGTAAGCCAGCGCTGCCGCTGTCGGTTCGTTGATAATACGTTTGACTTCCAGGCCCGCGATACGGCCGGCATCTTTGGTTGCCTGACGCTGCGCATCGTTGAAGTAAGCCGGAACGGTAATAACTGCTTCAGTTACCGGTTCACCCAGGTAATCTTCCGCGGTTTTTTTCATTTTTTTCAGGACTTCAGCAGAGATCTGCGGCGGCGCCATTTTGGTGCCTTTTACGTCGATCCATGCATCGCCATTATCAGCCGCGATGATTTTGTACGGCATGATGGATTCATCACGCTGAACTTCTTCGTCCTGGAAGCGACGGCCAATCAGGCGTTTGATCGCAAACAGTGTGTTTTGCGGGTTCGTCACTGCCTGACGTTTAGCCGGCTGACCCACCAGAGTTTCGCCATCCTGAGTGTAAGCAATGATAGAAGGCGTAGTGCGATCGCCCTCTGCGTTCTCCAGCACACGTGCCTGAGTGCCATCCATAATCGCTACACAAGAGTTGGTAGTACCCAGGTCGATACCAATAATTTTACCCATCTAAACGTCTCCACTAAAAATTCGGTCAACATGTGGTTGTGAATCTGTAATAAGGGCGAAACGTGCGGTTTCAACTGCCCCATATCGTTTTTTTTCAGACTCACATACTGCGGTTGACTACAAGATGGGGTCGCAACCCAACTCATCAAGGGGGAAGGATAAAAAATTTTTTAATTTACACCTGTTCAGATCATAGACAGGCTCTCTGGCGCTCATTATGATGCCGCGCCCCGCCACCCTAATATGGCGTGGGCACCTCTTATTTCACCATTCAATATTGATTTATTTTGAGGAATTATGGGCAACACTAAGTTGGCTAATCCGGCTCCGCTGGGCTTAATGGGCTTTGGCATGACCACTATTCTGCTTAACCTGCACAATATTGGCATGTTCCCATTAGATGGCATCATCCTGGCGATGGGCATTTTCTATGGTGGTATTGCACAAATTTTCGCTGGCCTTCTTGAATTCAAAAAAGGCAACACCTTTGGTTTAACCGCGTTTACCTCCTATGGTTCTTTCTGGTTAACGCTGGTGGCTATTCTGTTGCTCCCGAAAATGGGTCTGGCGGATGCGGCTAACGGCCATTTCCTGGGCGTTTACCTGGGCATCTGGGGCGTATTCACGCTGTTTATGTTCTTTGGCACTCTGAAAGGCGCACGTGTTCTGCAGTTCGTCTTCCTGAGCCTGACTGTGCTGTTCGCACTGCTGGCGATCGGGCACCTCACAGATAACGAAAGCATCGTTCACGTTGCAGGCTGGATTGGCCTGGTATGTGGTGCCAGCGCTATTTATCTGGCAATGGGCGAAGTGCTGAACGAACAGTTCGAACGCACTGTCCTGCCGATCGGTGAAACGCACTGATCGCGGTTCAAACGATGAAACAAAAACGGAGCCAGAGGCTCCGTTTTTTTATGGCTATTGTAACGCGCGTTCTGCCACAGGATCTGAATGACAGATATCCTGTCGTAACCAGATCCCCAGCGCCAGCCCTATTAAGGAAAGAGCCAGCACATACCACGCGGGAGCCATCGGCGAGACGCCCATCAGCATAGTAACCGCAATCGGTGTCAGTCCCCCAAAAATGGCATAAGAAACATTGTATGAAAATGAAATGCCCGTAAAGCGAACTTCCGCCGGGAAAGCCCTTACCATGACGAACGGCACCGCCCCCACAACACCAACACATAACCCTACCAGACCATAGAGCAGGAACAACTGCTCAGGATGAGCGCCTACCTGATGGTAGAAAAGCCAACTGGAGCAAGCGAGCAGAATGCTGCCAATAATAAAAGTACGGCTTGCGCCCAAACGATCCACTAGCAACCCAGCGGCAAGACACCCCAGGCACAGCATAACAGTGGCAATGCTGTTAGCCTGCAGTGTCAAGGCAGGCGCAAAACCATACTGTTTTTGCAGCCACACCGGCGACATCAGGATCACCACAACAATGCCGGCAGAAAGGAGCCAGGTCAGCAGCATAGAAATCACAACGGCTTTTTTATGCTTAAGTACAACCGATTTTACCGGTAGCTCCTGCGCCAGCGCTTTGCGCTGTTGCATCTCAAGAAAGATGGGGGTTTCCTGCAACCAGCGACGCAGATACATCGCGACCAGCCCGAACACGCCGCCAAGCAAGAAAGGCATACGCCAGCCGCCATCATGTATCGCCTGTGGCGTCATACTGGTATTTACCAGCGTGGCCACAACCGAACCAAGCAGAATACCAACTGTCAGACCTGCAGTCAGCGTTCCACAGGCAATCCCGATACGCCGTGCCGGAACATGTTCGGCCACAAAGACCCAGGCGCCAGGCACTTCTCCGCCAATTGCCGCACCCTGCAGTACGCGCATCAGCAACAGTAATAAGGGCGCGATAATGCCCACTGAGGCATAAGTCGGTAACAATCCTATTGCCAGCGTCGGCAGTGCCATCAACAAGATGCTCAGAGTAAACATCTTTTTGCGCCCGACCAGATCACCGAAGTGCGCCATCACAATGCCCCCCAGCGGGCGCGCCAGATAACCAGCGGCAAAAATGCCGAAGGTCTGCACCTGACGCAACCACTCAGGAATATCTGCCGGGAAGAAGAGTTCGCCGACTACGGCGGCAAAGAAGACGAAAATAATGAAGTCGTAAAACTCCAGCGCCCCCCCCAGGGCGGCAAGGGTCAGAGTTTTGTAATCCTGCTTGTTCAGAGGGCGTGTGTAATTTGACATAGCTAACCGTTTGTAAAGAGGAGTGCGTAATTTATTTGCTACGCATTATGTAAACTAAAAATTACTATACCGTAAATAAATCAGCACTCCAGTATCGGCCACGCTTATGTCATAAAAGAAAGCTATTTAGGATAATGTTTCGCGCCTGGCACTTTTTGGCCGAAAAGATGCTACAACTGTGGGATCGGTTTCGACGTAAGGGCCATCAAGAAGCTGTAAACAATAAGGTACACTGGCAAAAATACCAGGAACCGTCACATCACCATTGCCTTCTTTAACCCCCTCCAGCGTCTCTTTGATAGACTTTGGCTGCCCTGGCAGATTCAGGATGAGCGCCTGTTTACGGATCACGCCCACCTGACGAGACAAAATCGCAGTGGGCACAAAATGAAGGCTAATTTGTCGCATCTGTTCACCAAAGCCCGGCATTTCACGATCGGCAATTGCCAGCGTCGCATCCGGCGTGACATCCCGGCGCGCCGGTCCGGTGCCACCCGTGGTCAACACCAGATGGCAGCTCATTTCGTCCACCAGCTCACACAGGGTTTGTTCAATGATGCTTTGCTCGTCGGGGATCAGACGGGTTTCAATGTGAAAAGGCGTGGTCAGTGCGCCCGCCAGCCACTCCTCGAGTGCCGGGATGCCTTTATCCTGATAAACGCCGCTGGAGGCGCGATCGGAAACAGAAACCAAACCAATGCGTAGTGTGTCCATATTCATTCCGTTTCAAAAATCGTGATAAACGAAATGATACACGTTGAGGGGAGAGTCAAACAGAGCACAGCGAGGTAAAGCGTGACCGGGAGCCCGGCCACGCCTGAGGATTACAGCAGATCGCCGACCATTTTTTCCAGTTTTTCCTGGTCAACGGCAAACTTACGGATACCGTCCGCCAGTTTGTCTACCGCCATCGGATCCTGATTATGCTGCCACAGGAATTCCGCTTCGGTAATGCGCTCCGGGCGGGCTTTCACTTCGCCGGTATACGCCAGTTTGCGCTCAAGCGCGCCGGCGCTTTCAGACAGCTCTTTCAGCAGTGCCGGAGCAATGGTCAGACGGTCGCAGCCAGCCAGCTCAACGATTTCGCCGGTATTACGGAAGCTTGCGCCCATGACCACTGTTTCATAGCCATGCTGTTTGTAGTACTGGTAGATTTCGGTAACAGAAACCACGCCCGGATCTTCTGCTGGCGCGTACTCTTTCTTGTCGGTATTCGCTTTGTACCAGTCGAGAATACGACCAACAAACGGAGAAATCAGGAACACACCCGCTTCGGCGCACGCACGCGCCTGCGCAAAGGAGAACAGCAGCGTCAGGTTACAGTTGATGCCTTCTTTTTCCAGCTGTTCAGCGGCGCGAATGCCCTGCCAGGTCGAGGCCAGTTTGATCAGGATACGATCGTTGCTGATGCCAGCATCGTTATACATTTTGATCAGACGTTTCGCTTTTGCGATAGAGGCTTCGGTATCGTAAGAGAGGCGCGCATCAACCTCAGTAGAAATACGGCCAGGGATCAGCTTCAGGATTTCCAGACCAATATTCACCGCCAGCTTATCCGTTGCGTCAACCACCTGCTGAGCGCGATCGCTGCTCTGGCTACGCGCCCACGCGACTGCGTCATCAATCAGTTTGCGGTATTCAGGGATTTGGGCAGCGCCAAGGATCAAAGAAGGGTTGGTTGTTGCGTCCTGCGGCTGGTACAGCTTCATTGCCGCGATGTCTCCAGTATCAGCCACGACTGTTGTGTACTGACGCAGGGAGGTCAATTTATCCGTCATGATAATGTTTCTCTTTAAACGATACCCTGAATAAATCACATTCAGACCAGCTGGACGTTCGTTATACGAAGAGTCGCAAACACAGCCAGCGCACCTGAACGAGAAGTATGACGAGTATACTAGTTAGGGGATGTAACCGGTCTGCCAAGATGATAACACGACGCACTGCCAGCGCAACCGCAGACAATGCTGCGAAAATTGTATGGTAAACTCCATGGATGCATAGCCTGCAAAGTAATCTACACTCACCGAATGCCTCGCCATGGCCCTGACAACTGGCATCAACAAGAGGGACGTTAATGCCACAATTCTTCTCATTTATCAGTGAAATACTGTGGGGTTCATTGATGGTGTACCTGCTGGCGGCGGCAGGTATCTGGTTTGCGGTGCGCAGCCTGTTCATCCCTTTTCGTTTTATTACCGACTTTGGTAAAAGTCTGAAAAGTAGTCGCGCTCCGTTACGAGGCACACTTTCTTCTTATCAGGCCTTATGCCTGAGCCTTGCGACGCGCCTGGGGAACGGTAATCTGGCAGGTGTAGCATTTGCCCTCACGACCGGCGGGCCCGGCGCGATTTTTTGGATGTGGGTTTCCGCCCTGATTTGTATGGCGACCAGTTTTGCTGAATGCTCGCTGGCGCAGCTCTACAAAGAGCGCGATGCCAGCCACCAACTGCGCGGCGGGCCAGCATGGTATATGGAGCGAGGGCTGGGGATGCGCTGGATGGGCGTATTGTTCTCTGTCTTCCTGCTTATAAATTATGGACTGGTGTTTAACACCATTCAGTCCAGCGCTGTCGCTCGTGCCATGCATTATGCCTGGCATGTGCCGGGCCTTATCACTGGTTTACTGTTAGCCACCTTCGCTTTCTTTTTTATTGTGAAAGGGCTTAAAAGTGTCACCCGCCTGATGCAATGGATCGTCCCCGTGATGGCCTGTGCGTGGATCCTGGTGAGCTTTGGCGTCAGCCTGTGGCACGCCAATTTGTTACCGGGAGTCTTTACTACGATTATAAAAAGTGCGTTTGGCTGGCAGGAAGCAGCAACAGGAACAATGGCATACAGCCTGAGCCAGGCGGTGACCAGCGGTTTTCAGCGTAGCATGTTCGCCAACGAAGCAGGAATGGGATCATCACCGAATGCAGCCGCTACGGCCGCCTCCTGGCCACCGCACCCAGTGGCGCAGGGCATTGTGCAAATGATTGGCGTACTGACGGATACCTTTCTTGTCTGTACCGCCAGCGCGCTGGTGTTATTGCTGGCAGGCGCCGCGTCAACAAGCGATACCTATGGTGGCATTCTGCTGATGCAGCAAGCCATGGTGGCGCTGACAGGGGAATGGGGCGCGGGTTTTGTCGCGTTTATTGTGATCCTGTTTGCCTTTACCTCAATTGTGGCAAATTACATTTATGCGGAGAACAACCTGATCTTCCTGCGGCGCAACAGCCCGCGAAATGTATGGCTGTTGCGAATTTGCGTTCTGGCAATGGTGGTGCTGGGTTCCGTGGTGAGCGTTCCGTTGATCTGGCATGTCGCAGATGTAGCGATGGCGCTAATGGCAATGATCAATCTCAGTGCGATCCTGCTACTTTCTCCGGTTGTCCGCCTGTTGGCGCGCGACTATTTGCGCCAGCGTAAGCTGGGTGTGATGCCGGTGTTTGATCCGAAACGTTATCCTGAGATTGAACGGCAACTGGCACCGGGTGCCTGGGATGACATTCCCCGATCGTAACGCTAATCGCAACTATCGATCACGCCTGTTGGTTTTTTTGCTACAGTCAGCGGAAATTTCTCGCACAGCCAGGACTGAGTATGCTGATTATAATTTCACCTGCCAAAACGCTCGATTACCAAAGCCCGCTGGCGACAACGCGTTTCACCCAGCCGGAACTGCTGGACTACTCGCAACAGTTAATTAAAACCGCGCGCAAACTCTCTGCCCCGCAAATCAAAGCATTGATGGGCATCAGCGATAAGCTGGCCGATCTGAATGCCACCCGCTTCCACGACTGGCAGCCAGATTTCACACCAGATAATGCCCGCCAGGCAATTCTGGCGTTTAAAGGCGATGTTTATACCGGCTTGCAGGCAGAAACCTTTAGCGACGCAGATTTTGATTTTGCGCAGCAACATCTGCGAATGCTCTCTGGCCTGTATGGCGTGCTGCGCCCGCTGGATCTTATGCAACCCTATCGTCTGGAGATGGGCATCCGGCTGGAGAACACCAAAGGCAAAGATCTGTATCACTTTTGGGGCGACGTGATCACGGAAAAACTCAATGACGCCATCGCTGAGCAGGGCGACGAGATTGTGGTGAATCTGGCCTCAGATGAGTACTTCCGTGCGGTAAAAACACCAAAACTGAATGCGCAAATCATCAAACCGGTCTTTCTGGACGAAAAAAACGGCAAATTTAAAGTGATCAGTTTCTATGCCAAGAAAGCACGTGGTCTGATGAGCCGTTATATTATTGAACAGCGCCTGACAAAACCGGAGCAATTAACCGGGTTTAACAGCGAGGGGTATTTCTTTGATGAAGAAGCCTCAGCACAAGGCGAAATGGTCTTTAAACGTCACGAGCAATAAACGTGCCCTCCCCCAACGGGAGAGGGCGGTAAAGGTTAGGGGTGGTGACGCCAGTCCTGATCCGGGCCGTCGTGGCGGTCATCGTGATGGTCATGCGGACCATCACGACGATCGTCAAAGTGGCCATGCGGCTGCCAGCGATCTTCCCGCCACTCGTAGTGTTTTTTCCACCAGTCATGATCGCGCCAGCGATCGCCATCCCAGTAATGCCCGCCATTGTCGCGGTCGCCGATTTGCAGTTTCACTGCCGGCACAAGGGTGATTTCTGCCGCCTGAACCGCGAGGGGAGCCACCAACATCATGGAAAGCGCTAACATTACAGGTTTCAACATAGGTTACTCCTTTGCAACATCCTGCCCGTAGTGGGCCGATGTGAGGAGCTTACGCAACGTCACCGGGTGTTGTTATTGGCCGCAATCCTATTCTCTAAGCGCCCGCATTTATTGAATATCTCTGCTTTTTTGCTGCAAAATATCTTCATAATTTCTCCCTGTTTCCCCCGCGCATTCGCAGGGGAAACGAAGAAATTACGCTTTGCTCATCATTAACTTACGCAGCGCAGCAAAATCTGCTGGCAAATTATGCGACAGCAGCGGTAAGTCCGCGCGATCCGCCAGCTCTTTCGGCAGTACCAGCGGTTCACCCAGAATACTTTCTACGCTCTCTTTGAACTTCGCCGGGTGAGCAGTGCCAAGGAACAGGCCATATTCGCCTGGATTCAACTGATCGCGCAGCGCACGGTAAGCCACGGCCGCATGCGGTTCAGATACGTAACCTTTCTCTTTCAGCTCGCGCATGGCGGCTTTGGTGGTTTCGTCATCCACTGCCGCGTAACCCAGTTCGTTCAGGCGCCAGATTTTACGGCGGAATAACTCCTCCACGCGCGGCCAGTTATTGGGCTGGCTGACGTCCATGGCGTTAGAAAGCGTGGCCTGCGTCGCTTTGGGCTTCCATTCGCCTTCCTGCAGGAAACGTGGCACGGTGTCGTTGGTATTGGTAGCGGCGATAAAGCGTTTGATGGGCAGCCCCAGGGATTTTGCCAACAGGCCCGCCGTCAAATCACCAAAGTTGCCGCTCGGTACTGACACCACCAACTGATTGCGCGCCTCTTGCGGCAGCTGCGCCACCGCTTCGAAGTAATAACAAATCTGCGCCAGCAGGCGGCTAATGTTAATGGAGTTAGCCGAGTTCAGCCCCAGCGCCGTTTTGAGTTCTTCATCGTCAAAAGCCTGTTTGACCAGCGCCTGGCAGGCATCAAAGTCGGCATCAATGGCAACCGTTTCGATATTGCCGCCTAGCGTACAGAACAGCTTTTCCTGTAATGGGCTGATTTTGCCCTGCGGGTAGAGGATCACGACGCGTACGTTTTTCATGCCGTAAAACGCATGGGCCACCGCCGCTCCCGTATCACCGGAAGTCGCAGTCAGAATGGTCACCGGTTTATCGCCGCTGATTGCACTCAGCATTTGCGCCATAAAACGGCCGCCAAAATCTTTGAATGCCAGCGTCGGTCCGTGGAACAGTTCCAGGCAGCCTACATCGCTTTCGACAGAGCGTACCGGCGCAGGGAAAGCAAAAGCGGCGCGAACACGCGCTTCCAGAGCATCCTGCGGGATTTCATCACCGATATACGCCGCCAAAATTTTTGCACTACGGGTGACGAAATCCTGCTCCAGCATTTCGTCGATTTCTGTCAGGTTGAACTCCGGCAGATCGTGTGGGAAAAACAACCCCTGATTTTTGCCAAGCCCCTGGGTGACGGCCTGCGCAAAGCTGACCTGCTCATTGTGATCTTTTAAATTATAGAGTTTCATTGGTTATCCCACTACTCGTGCGCCCGCCGTGTCCAGCCGGCAAATATGAACGAAGCCTTCCTGATTTTGCAGATAGTGTTTAGCGAGCCAGTCGGCCACACGCTGCGCGGTATCGGGCTTATCGCACAAGGCGAACAGCGTCGGCCCGGAACCGGAAATACCGCTCGCCACCGCGCCAATATCCGCCACTGCCTGCCGTGCTTCACTAAAGCCTGGCAGCAACTTCATGCGATAAGGCTCGGCAATCACGTCTTTCATTAATTTTGCTGCCAGGCTCGGCTGACGGGTATAACAAGCGTGAATAAAGCCTGCCAGATGGCGCCCGTGAGCAATACAGTCCTGACGACGATACTGAGCAGGCAGAATAGCGCGCGCTTCCGCCGTCGACACTTTGATGCCCGGATAAGCCAGTACCCATAACCACTCATCAAAGCCTGGCACCTGCTGACTGATAATGCCGCTTTCTTCAATCATCAGTTGCATACCGCCGAGGAAACAAGGTGCAACATTGTCGTAATGCACGCTGCCCGAGATTCGCCCTTCCAGCTCGCCCATCAGTGCCAGCATTCGGCTGTCGTTCAGCGGTTTGCCGCAAAACTCGTTCATCGCTACCAGAGCGGCAACCACAGAACAGGCGCTGGACCCCAGACCTGAGCCGATAGGCATGTTTTTTTCCAGGGTCATCGCCACCGGCACCTGTTTACCGATTTCGCGGCAGAACAGTTCCCAGCATTGATAAACAATGTTTTCCTGCGGTTCGCTCGGCAATTTGCTGGCAAAGCGACCCAGATTTTTCAAACTAAAGTGATCTGCCGCCTCGACAGTCACATTGTCACCTAATAACGTACCATCAACTGGCGTCACCGCCGCGCCAAGCACATCAAAACCTACGCTCATATTGGCACTGGAGGCCGGAGCATACACCTTCACCATCTCAGACTCCTAACTTCCATGACAGGGTGCGCAGCAGATCGGCGAACACGCCCGCCGCCGTCACATCATTACCCGCACCGTAACCGCGCAATACCAGCGGCAGCGGTTGATAGTAGTGGCTGTAGAATGCCAACGCATTCTCACCATTTTTAACTTTAAACAGTGGATCGTTACCATCGACCTCGGCGATTTTCACCCGGCAGGTACCGTCTTCTTCAATATTGCCAACATAACGCAGAACCTTACCGGCATCACGGGCTTTTGCCACACGCGCCGAAAACTCGTCGTCAAGCTGCGCCAGGCGAGCCATAAAACTGTCCACATCGCCGGAGTCATCAAAGTGGGTGGGCAAAACCGGTTCAATGACAATATCCGATAACTCAAGCTCACGCCCGGTTTCACGGGCGAGAATCAATAATTTACGCGCGACATCCTGCCCGGAAAGATCATCACGTGGATCCGGTTCGGTATACCCCATCTCACGTGCCACGCGGGTCGCCTCCGAGAGACTCACACCTTCGTCCAGCTTGCCGAAAATAAACGACAACGAACCAGAGAGAATGCCGGAGAAATGCTGCAGTTCGTCACCCGCATTAAGCAGGTTTTGCAGGTTTTCAATGACCGGCAGGCCCGCACCGACGTTGGTATCATAGAGGAATTTACGCCGGGATTTTTCCGCTGCGCGACGCAGTTGGTGGTAGTAATCCATCGACGAGGTGTTGGCTTTTTTGTTCGGTGTCACCACGTGGAAACCTTCACGCAGGAAGTCGGCATACTGGTCGGCCACCGCCTGGTTCGAGGTACAGTCAACGATGACGGGGTTCAGTAAATGGTACTCTTTTACCAGGCGGATCAAACGGCCAAGGTTAAAGGGCTCTTTCGCCGCGTCCAGCTCTTCGCGCCAGTTATCGAGATTCAGACCGTGAACATTGGTCAGCAAGGCCCGGGAATTCGCCACACCGCAAACTCGCAGATCGATATGCTTGTGCTTCAGCCAGCTCTGCTGGCGTTTTAACTGCTCCAGCAGTGCACCGCCAACGCCGCCAACACCAATGACAAATACTTCAATAACCTGGTCGGTGTTAAACAGCATCTGATGGGTCACCCGCACGCCAGTTGTGGCGTCATCATTGCTGACCACAACGGAAATAGAGCGCTCAGACGACCCCTGTGCGATAGCGACAATGTTGATATTCGCCCGCGCCAGCGCAGCAAAGAACTTCGCAGAGATCCCACGTAACGTGCGCATACCGTCGCCAACCACCGAAATAATGGCCAGCCGCTCCATTACAGCAAGCGGCTCCAGCAAGCCCTCTTTCAGTTCGAGATAGAACTCCTCGTTCATTGCGCGCTGCGCACGGACGCAGTCAGACTGCGGGACACAGAAGCTGATGCTGTATTCCGAGGAAGACTGGGTGATCAGCACGACCGAAATCCCGGAACGGGACATCGCCGCAAACACGCGTGCAGCCATGCCGACCATCCCTTTCATTCCCGGCCCGGAAACACTGAACATCGCCATATTGTTCAGGTTTGAAATGCCTTTTACCGGTAAGCCGTCTTCATCTGATGTGGCGCCTATCAGCGTGCCTGGCGCTTGTGGATTTCCGGTGTTTTTAATCAGGCAGGGAATCTGGAACTGAGCGATGGGGGTAATGGTGCGGGGATGGAGAACTTTAGCGCCGAAATAGGAGAGTTCCATGGCCTCCTGGTATGACATCGACTTCAGCAGTCTGGCATCAGGAACTTGCCTTGGGTCACACGTATAAACGCCATCCACATCCGTCCAGATCTCACAACAGTCTGCACGTAAACAGGCTGCCAGCACTGCTGCAGAGTAGTCAGAACCATTACGGCCCAATACCACCAATTCGCCTTTTTCATTACCCGCAGTGAAACCAGCCATAAGCACCATATGATCCTGAGGGATACGGCTTGCAGCAATACGGCGAGTGGACTCGGCAATATCAACGGTCGATTCGAGGTAATGACCAATCGCGAGCAGTTTTTCTACCGGATCGATAACAGTGACCTTGTGACCACGCGCTTCCAGCAGCCCCGCCATAATGGCAATGGAGAGTTTTTCGCCACGACAAATGAGTGCAGCATTGATGCTGTCCGGGCACTGCCCTAACAAGCTAATACCATGCAGAACATGTTTGATCTGCGCAAATTCTTGTTCAACAAAGGCTTTTAACTGTGCGAGGGGGAAACCGGGTTGCGCATCCGCCAGTCCTTGCAGAAGCTCAGCAAAAATACGTTCAGCATCGCTAATATTCGGTATCGCATCCTGACCACTGATCGTTTTTTCGATCATCGCGACCAGATGGTTGGTGATTTTCGCCGGGGCAGAAAGAACGGTCGCTACCTGCCCCTGCCTGGCATTGCTTTCCAGAATGTCGGCAACACGCAGAAACCTTTCCGCATTTGCCACTGATGTACCGCCGAACTTCAACACTCGCATGGTTTTACCCCTTGATCTCTGGTCGAAAAAAAAGCCCGCACTGTTCAGATGCGGGCTTTTTTCTGTGTTTCCTGTACGCGTCAGCCCGCACCGTTACCTGTGGTAATGGTGATGGTTGTAATGGTGATAATCGTGCTGATGCGTGTCATGGATGTTGTGTGCTCTGTCATTATTATCTGTCTGTCCTGTATCCCTATATTGGTTAAAGTATCTGCCGGCTTAAGTCAATTTATTTTTAATTTTGCCCGTTTTTACTTCATTGCCGCACGCGCTGAATGTGAACGGCCAGGCAACGTAATAAGACCAATGGCCAGCCTCCACGCAGTGCCTTCAACCATAAAATAAACTTATAGCAGCAGCTTACTCGGGCAGTTTTTTTTCAATGTCGTGAAGCAATCTGTGCAACATAGCCGTGTCGCGCTGCTCCAGTCGCCCCAGTCGCTGATCCAGCCAGTCGGCCAGTTTGACATCATCTGCAACGTCCAGTTTTTGCAACAGGGCACGTGCACGTAAACGCAGCGCCTGCAGCTGATTATCATCGACAGGTATTACAGCATTGGCCGTTTGTTGCATTAATGATGCTAATTGATAACAGAACACCATTACCGCCTGGCCCAGGTTTAGCGAGGGATAATCCGCTGCCATCGGTACGCCAGTTAAGATATCGGCCAGCGCCAGTTCGTCATTCGTCAGGCCCGAGTCCTCACGGCCAAACACCAGCGCCGCGGTATTTAGCCACGTACTTTTTTCCTGAAGCAACGGCACCAGCTCCGCTGGCGTGGCGTAATAATGGAACTTTGCCCGACTGCGAGCTGTGGTAGCTATCGTAAACGACACATCGGCCAGCGCGTCGGCCAGCGTCGGATAAGTTTTAACATTATCAAGGATATCGCCAGAACCATGCGCTACGCGCCGCGCCGCTTCTTGTAAATGCACGTCGCTGTCGACAATGCGCAAATCGCTAAAGCCCATGGTTTTCATCGCCCGGGCGGCCGCGCCAACATTTTCGGCCCTGGCGGGGGAAACAAGAACAACTGCCAGTTGCATTTTATCTTCTCTGATTGACTTAAAAAGTGAAGCGATATGCCTTTTGTCAGCATATTACGCGTCACGAATTTACAATTATGTAACAGCTATCACTGATTTCAGTCTCGCCAACGGTTAAAAAAAGCTAAACTGTTTCTCAGCAATATTACCTGTTAAGATGTTAACAGAAGGGACTTATCCCTCTGTTTATACATGGCATTTTAATACAATATCCCGCCATAGTGTTGGATTCGCCATGTTTATCAATTACTATTCGCAACCTGTTGGTTTATTGTGGAATTGTAATAAACGCTAGCATTTGGCTATCAGGATTTCACCAAACTGTTAACGTGCTACAATTGAACTTGATATATGTCAACGAAGCGTAGTTTTATTGGGTGTCAATTACGTCTTAGCCTGTTATGTTGCTGTTAAAATGGTTAGGATGACAGCCGTTTTTGACACTGTCGGGTTCAGAGGGAAAGTACCCACGACCAAGCTAATGATGTTGTTGACGTTGATGGAAAGTGCATCAAGAACGCAATACGTACTTTAGTCATGTTACGCCGTCATGTTAATTTTCTACATGCACCAGGCTGGTCAGGGACTTTTGTACTTCCTGTTTCGATTTAGTTGGCAATTTAGGTAGCAAACATGCAGACCCCGCACATTCTTATTGTTGAAGACGAGTTGGTAACACGCAACACGTTAAAAAGCATTTTCGAAGCAGAAGGCTACGATGTCTTTGAAGCGACTGATGGCGCTGAAATGCATCAGATCCTATCTGATAACGATATTAATCTGGTGATCATGGACATCAACCTGCCAGGTAAAAACGGCCTTTTGCTGGCGCGTGAATTACGCGAACAGGCAAATGTGGCGCTGATGTTCCTGACGGGTCGTGATAATGAAGTCGATAAGATTCTGGGCCTCGAAATTGGCGCCGACGACTACATCACCAAACCGTTTAACCCACGCGAACTGACTATCCGCGCGCGCAATCTGCTGTCTCGTACCATGAATCTGGGTACCATCAGTGAAGAACGCCGCAGCGTCGACAGCTATAAATTCAATGGCTGGGAACTGGATATCAACAGCCGTTCGCTGGTCAGTCCGAACGGTGAGCAGTACAAGCTGCCGCGTAGCGAATTCCGCGCGATGCTGCACTTCTGCGAAAACCCGGGCAAAATTCAGTCGCGTGCTGAGCTGCTGAAAAAAATGACCGGTCGCGAGCTGAAGCCGCACGACCGTACTGTGGATGTCACTATCCGTCGCATTCGCAAACATTTTGAGTCCACCCCGGACACGCCGGAAATCATCGCCACTATTCATGGCGAAGGTTACCGTTTCTGCGGCGACCTGCAGGAATAAGCGAACAAACCTGAAAAAGCGGCGCTGAGCGCCGCTTTTTTTATTTCCAGATGCGTAACCCATCCTCTGTACCCGCCTCAATGGGCACCGTTTTTTTGCCGGTCGCCGACAGGGCATACCAGTCAAGCCGGCGAGTCAGAAACATTACTGCGCTCAACGCCACAAACAACACGCCAGTGCCCAGCAACAAAGCATTATCCTCTGAATTCAGCAGAATCCACATCACTCCGTCCAGCAGCAACAGCGCGGCGGTAAACAGTAAGCTTGCCCGCCAACTTTTCATCACGCCCTGCAGATAGATGCCATTCAGCAAGGCGCCAAGCAGGCTGGCCACAATCCAGGCTGACGTAAAGCCGATATGTTCCGACAGTGCCAGCAACACCAGGTAGAACATCACCAGCGACAACCCAACAAGCAGGTACTGCATCGGGTGCATATGCCGCGCGGTTAAACTCTCAAACACAAAGAAGGCGAGGAATGTCAGCACAATAAGCAGTACCGCATATTTCACGGCTCTGTCAGTTAACTGATACTGATCCGCGGGCGTGGCGATATTGACGCTAAACGCAGGCAATACCCAATCATTCCCTGCAGCAAGCTTGATATTGTCGCGCACTTTGCTGTCAAGGTTATTAGCAAACCAGCTGCTCTGCCAGTGCGCCTGATAACCGCTGGCGCTCACCTGCCGTTTCTCCGGCAAAAAATCGCCCATAAACCCGGGATGCGGCCAGTCACCGTTGAGTGTCATTTCGCTATTACGCCCCAGCGGCACCACCGAAAAAGCGCCGGTTCCGCTCAAATTAAGCGACAGAGTAAATTCCAGCGGTTTGTTCAGGCTACTCGCCGGCAGTGGCATATGGATCCCCTGCAACTCACTCATTAATTGAGTGCCTGGCTCCACGTTAAGTGTCTCGCCATTCAACAAGCTACTTCGTACCTGACCAATACCACGTGAATCACTCACCGCTAACACCATAAACGGTTCGCCTATGGCGATGTTCTCACCGGGTTTGATATCCAATCGTTTTGGGTCAAACGCGGCTTTGATATTCAGATCGTTATGCCAGATTTGGCCGTCATAGATACCAATCTTTCGGGTTTCAACCTGCTGTTTGCCGGTGACCATCAGTGACTCCGGCAACCATAAGCGAATATAACTCTGTTTACGGCGCACCTCTTTTGGCGCCTCTTTATCGTTCGCACTCTCCATTGAGATTACCGTCTCTGTTACCGGCACCGCGATCAACGGACCAATCAATTTTTGCGATCCGGCACTGCTCTGACGCAGTGTATCGGTTACGTCATGACGATAATCCGCCCGCTCGCCAATCAGGCTACTTAGCATGGTCAACGGGATCAGCAGAACGCAGAGGCAGCTCGCCAGGGTTAACATTTTCCAGAACAGGGGGGATTTCAACATAGCCTTCTCCTTTGTGATGCGCGCAGAGTAACGAGGCTATGTGTGAAGGATTTGAAGTTATGTGAAGTGAGGGTGAAGTTTCAGTCGGGCTTCGCAGCCGCCTTGCGGGCGATTCGCAATCTGAATGTCGCCGTGATGCAAGCGAGCAACCTCCTGCACAAAGGCCAACCCGAGGCCACTGCTTTTTTGCCCGTTTTCGCGGGGCAAAGAGTAGAAGCGTTCAAATACGCGCTCCAGCGCATAGTCCGGAATACCACAACCGCTATCGCTGACGGATAACACCCACATTTCCCCTTCACGGCTGGCGCATAAATCCACCGTGCCGCCCGCCGGGGTAAAATCAATCGCATTGTCCAGCAAGTTGCCCAGTGCCTGTATCAACAGTTCGTGATCGCCTGCCACCTGTATCTCAACGGGGTGACAATGAAAGGCGATATTTTTCGCCGCCAGCACCACACTGCGCTGCTGCTGTAACTGGTGAAATAGCATTGTGATATCAACAGGCTGGAAAGCAATTTCCAGCCTGTTCTCCAGCTTGGCCTGGTATAGCAGCTTTTCTACCAGCTTCTGCATCCGATTATTTTGCGTGAGGATGTTGTCCGTAAATTGTGTGACCACGGCCGGCGGCGGACCTTCACGCAGGATCTCCGCCGCGCCGCGAATGGCCGCCAGAGGGCTTTTCAACTCATGCGTCAGGGCATACACGTACTGCTCAATATAATTTTTACCTTCCAGCTTAACGCGCATGCTCTCCAGCGCCTGCGCCAGCTTACGCAACTCGCTGCTGCCTAATGACGGCAGAGGAACCGGTCTGTCTTCCGTCACGGAGTCGGCATAACGTGCCAGCCTGCCGATTGAGCGGTTGATCCACCCCACCATTATTGCGCCAATTAATAAGGCAATACCCAGTAACGCACCGCCAGCCCATAGGATCCGCCGCTCACTGCGTTTGATCACTGGATCCATGGCACTGTTCGGTTTCCCCACACTCACCACGCCAATAATACGCCCCTGATCGGTGACGGGCGCAGCGACATACATCACCGTACTCTGCGGATTATTGGGATCCGCCAGTGAGCTACGCGCGCCATACTGCCCACGTAGCGTGAGCCAGACATCATTCCAGCGCGAGTAATCTGCCCCCAGTGCTTTGCCTGCGGAGTCGAACACCACGCGCCCGTTATCATCCGTCATGTAAACGTGGTATTCATTGCGTACTTTATGAATGCCGCTGATGTGGGCATTGATCGGTTGCGCATTGAGCGTTGAGAATGCCTGCGCCAGCCTGCCCTGTTGGGCATGGCCGCTAAGTAAATCCTCCCGCGCCAGCTCGGCCAGCAGGGTGGCAGTGTCAATCAGCGTCCCTTCCGTGGCGCGGCGAACACCGGGTTTGATCTCCTGAACAAAGATCGACAGCACAAACCATGCGGCAACCGCCACGATCAGAAAGTAGCCCAGCAGCAGACGCATACCAATACGCATTAGCGTATCCCCAGGCTGTAGCCCATGCCCCGGTGCGTATTAATCGGTGTCAATTCAGGATTAATGCTGCGCAGTTTCGCGCGCAGTGTCTTGATATGGGTATCAACAGTGCGGTCAAAGCTCTCCTGGGCATCGCTCCACACCTGATCCATTAATTGTTGGCGGGAAAAAACCCGCCCAGGCGCCAGCAGCAAGGTTTTCAGCAACAGAAATTCATAACGCGTCAGGATCAACGTTTCGCCGCACCAGCGGATCAGCGCTGCGGCTTCGTCGAGTTCGAAATGCCCGACCCGCACCGTCTCACCGTGCAGTGTCGACTTTTGCAGTCTGCGCAGCACTGTGCGCACCCTGGCGCACACCTCGCGGGGAGAAAACGGTTTGGCAATATAATCATCCGCGCCCATTTCCAGCCCCAACAGCTTATCGACTTCATCACTGCGCGCGGTCAAAAACAGCACCGGCAATGCCGGCGCCTGTGCCAGCAAGCGCCGGCAAAGTTCAAAGCCGCTAATATCCGGCAGTCCCACATCCAGAATGGCCAGATCCGGCAATTGCCGGGTTGCCGTATCCAGAACCGGCAATCCACGCTCAAACGCGGTAACGGTGAACCCATCTTGTTGCAACATGTAAATCAACGTTTCAGCAATACTGGCTTCATCTTCCACCAGCCAGATCAGCGGTTGCGGGGTAGACATTCTGTTACTTACTCCATGGCATTATCGGTACCGCACTCAACGCATTCTTCGGCGAACCTTCAACCACTTTATCGGAATAAGCTAAATAAGCCAGTGTGTTACGTTTCGCATCGTAGAAACGCACAACCTGGAGTTTCTTGAAAACTAACGAAGTGCGCTTCTGGAAGACCACATCGCCCTGGGCTTTGCCGTTCTTGATTTTATCGCTCAACTCGACCGGCCCGACTTGCTGGCAGGAGATTGCGGCATCGGAAGTATCTTCCGCCAGCCCCAGCCCGCCCTTAATGCCACCGGTCTTTGCCCGGCTGATATAGCAGGTCACATTTTTTACGTCGGGATCGTCAAACGCTTCGACGACGATTTTATGATCCGGACCAAAGATCTTAAAAACTGTGTCTACGGATCCGATCTGTTCTGCATGCGCGCTACTGAATGTTGCCAACATCAAGGCAGGAAGTATTAATTTTCCGTATTTCATATTGTTACCATTTTTGAATATTACGTTACGTAATTATTCACCTTTATGATGAGAAACTGTTTGCAGATCACCAATTTACAAAATTCATGATGAAAATCAGTCACAATGCGTATTAGTGCACAAAAAAAACACTGAATGCTAAAGCCAGAAAAACCCGCTATTATCCGTCCCCTGTTGTCAGGCGTTAACCGCTGTTTTAAGGAAGAGGATATTATATGGATCAGGCTGGGATCATTCGCGACTTACTTGCCTGGCTGGAAGGCCATCTGGATCAGCCCCTGTCTTTAGACAATGTGGCGGCAAAAGCGGGCTATTCCAAGTGGCATTTGCAAAGGATGTTCAAAGACGTAACGGGCCATGCTATCGGCGCTTATATTCGTGCGCGTCGTTTGTCAAAATCCGCCGTTGCGCTGCGCCTTACCGCCCGTCCAATCCTGGATATCGCCCTGCAATATCGTTTTGATTCGCAACAAACTTTCACCCGAGCTTTCAAAAAACAATTTGCGGTAACGCCTGCGCTTTACCGCCGCTCTCCGGACTGGAGCGCATTCGGCATTCGCCCTCCGATGCGGCTGGGTGAATTTGCGATGCCGAAACACGAATTCGTCACCCTGCCCCCACTGCAACTTCTCGGCACGACTCAGAGCTATACCTGCGCGCTGGAGGAGATCTCTGATTTCCGTAATCAAATGCGGATTCAGTTCTGGCGAGAATTCTTAAGTAATTCACCGACGATCCCGGCTGAAATGTACGGCCTGCATGAGCCGCGCCCAAGCCTGGAAAAAGATGACGAACAGGAAGTGTTCTACACTACGGCACTGACACCGGAAATGGCCAACGGTCATTTGAGTAATGCTCAGCCGGTGTTGCTGGAAGGCGGCGAATACATCGCCTTCTCCTACGAAGGCGCACCCGCTGGCTTTCAGGATTTCATCCTGCTGGTTTACGGCACCTGCATGCCATTGCTTAATCTCACACGCCGCAAAGGCCAGGATATCGAACATTTTTACCCGCAGCATGAAGGCAGAGACAATCATGAACCGCCGTTGCACATCCGCTGCGAGTACCTGGTGCCAATTCGCCGTTAACGCTGTAATTCATCCAGCGCGGGGGCGTCCAGATGTGAGACGTCGCCTGCCGTTTCCACCACCCAACCGGATGCCAGCCACGGGCTTTGCTGGTAATCGATGCGTGAAATAGAGCAGTTGCGCAGACGCAGACGGCGTTCTGCCCAGGCCGGCAGCCCCAGGATGGTGCTTACCAGACACCCCAGCGCCATGCCGTGACTGACCAGCATCGGACGGCTGCCCTGCGGCAGATCCAGACAGGTAGCCAGCGCCGCATGCATACGTTCACTCAACTCCTGCATTGATTCCCCATCAGGAATACGACCGTCCGCCGTGCCGTTCACCAACTGGCGACGCCAGCTCTCTTCTTCTTCAGTCAGGGAATCAATGTGACGGCGTTCGAGCACGCCCATGTCCAGTTCACGTAAGCGCGAATCAAAGGTCACGTCGCAACCGCAGAAGTCAGCGATAATCTCTGCCGTACGGCGTGTACGACCAAGATCGCTGGCGATGATATGAGTAATGCCCAGCGCCTTTGCGCGCTCAGCAACCTGCCACGCCTGCTGCTCCCCTTTATCGGTTAACGGACTGTCAGACTGGCCTTGAATACGACGCTCGGCGTTCCACTGCGTTTCACCGTGGCGAACAAGGTATACCTGTAACATGCTTTTTTATCCATTATACTGCGATGAATTTATTATCTGAGGAAGGTCTCTGCCCGAACCAGAGAACACGTCTCGTTTCGGACATGCCAAGTATAGATTATGCACCAAGTTATCTCCGCCACCACAAACCCGGCGAAAATTCGGGCGATTCTGCACGCTTTTAACGAGATCTTCGGCGAAGGATCCTGCCATATCGAATCGGTTTCCGTCGATAGCGGCGTGCCTGAACAACCCTTCGGTAGTGAGGAAACGCGGGCTGGCGCACGAAATCGCGTCGCCAACGCGCGCGAAATCCGCCCGGATGCCGATTTTTGGGTCGCCATCGAAGCCGGTATTGACGGCGACAGTACATTCAGTTGGGTAGTGATTGAAAATCATCAACAACGCGGGGAAGCGCGTTCAGCCACACTGCCGCTACCCGCGGTGATTCTGGAGAAAGTGCGCGCCGGCGAAGCGCTTGGCCCGGTAATGTCGCACTACACGGGTATCGATGAGATTGGTCGTAAAGAGGGAGCAATTGGTGTGTTCACCGCAGGGAAACTGACCCGCGCGAGTGTTTACCATCAGGCCGTGATCCTCGCGCTAAGCCCATTTCATAATGCGATTTATCGCTGAGCGTTCAGTAACGTCTCTTCCAGCCACAGGCGCAAATCGGCGGGGGCGGATTTCAGGCTGTTCGAACCGCGCGTGATGGTGGCAATGCCCGCGCCAAGCTCCGATTTCAGTTCACGCTGGCTCATTTCACCGCGTAACAGCTCTTCAATAATCCGCACCCGCGTGCCCAACGCTTCGCGCTCATCCGGCGTGAGCATCAAGTTAAGCAACGGAATGTGCAGATCCTTTTCGTAAGACTGCCTGACCAGCTCAACGAAGCGCAACCATTCCTGGTTACGCTGTTCGGCCATTGCTGCGGAATAGGGGGATTGCTGAGTCATAGTTTGCCGCCACGTTTGGGTTTACAGATGCGTACTCTTTAGCGAGTACACATCATAGCATAAACCATAGAAATCAGTAACGGCGCTGCCATTCAGCGTCATTTAGAACATTTGTCTTACCCTCGCCAAGGAAATAGCGATAGTAAGCATCGTAGGCGAGCACATTCTTCACATAACTGCGCGTTTCCGAAAACGGAATACTTTCGATAAACGCAACTGCATCCAGTTTCCCGCCGCTGCTGTTCAGCCAGTTACGCACCCGCCCAGGCCCCGCGTTATAGGCCGCCGATGAGAAAATACGGTTATTACCAAACTGTTGATATACGTATTGCAAGTAGCTGGTGCCAATATGGATGTTTGTTTCCGGCTCAAAAAGCTGGCTGGCATTGCTGTAACCGGGAATGCTGAACATCTTCACCGTGTGCGTCGCCGTGCCAGGCATGATCTGCATCAGCCCGCTGGCACCCACTGGCGAGCGCGCTTTCGGGTTCCACGCGCTTTCCTGGCGTGAGATCGCCATGGCATAGCTTTGTGAAATCCCTTTACCGCTGGTGTAGCGGGCATAGAGATCGCTGTATGCCAGCGGGAATCGCTCCTCAAGATGATCCCATAACTTACCGGCAATCGTGGCCTGCACACTCAGATCCCACCACTGCTGATTAAAGGCGTAACGCGCCAGCTGTGCCTGCTCCTGCTGGTTACGGCTGGTCACCAGATTGGCCCATTCGCTGCGGGCAGTATTATCCAGCCCCCAGTACATTAGCTCCCGGACACGTGCCATTTCTGCACCCTGAACCAGCGCAGCATCAGGGTTGCCTGGTACTTTATCAATCCGCAACTGATACGCCTCACCCAGCCGCTGTGCTGCCGCCATCGGGTAGAAGCCACGCTGTTGCATCAACGCATGGAGGATCTCTTTCGCCTCGTTTTCACGCCCACGCTCCAGCAGCAAATCTGCCTGCCAGTAACGCCACTCATCTTTCTCTTTTGCTTCCATTGGCAAGCGGGAGAGCCACGTATTCAGACCGCGACGATCGCCATTGCCAATCGCCATACGCACCCGACGCTCCAGCAGCGAAATCGACTGCGAGCGCATGATTGCATCGTCGCGCCAGCGCGCCTGGTCGCTGGTGACATCGTTACCCATTAAACGCCAGGCGACAATATCGCGCAGCGTCTGGGTTTGTTCTTCATTTAATTGCTGTGCCTGCACCAGTGACGGGATCATCAGGCGGGCATTCTCTGCATCCTGGCGCGCCACGCTTTCAAAGGCTTCTGCCGCCATCTGCCGTGTAAAATCGGTTGCGCCCGTGCTGCGCGCAAAGTCCATGATCGTTGCAGGATCGTTAGCCAGCGAGATGATCGCCGCAGAGATAGTCTGATAATCCGATGGCATCTGCCCCGCCAGCAGCGTGACCAGTTTGGTATTGCCTGCTTTCATCGCAAGGCGAATACGTTCGAGAAACGCCAGCGGATCCTGTGTGCCAGACGCGCGCCAGGCCCCAAACAACTGATCGCAGGCATTTGGCTGACTTTTACCGGTCAACCATAATTCTTTGGCGCCAGCCCAGGCTTCTGTTGCCTGCCCGGTATTCCACTTTGCAAAGTAGTAGTTACACTGCGCTTCCGTGGTTGCCGGTTTTTCCGGGCTGAAGGCCAGCAGGCCGCGCCAATCCTGTCGGCGCGCCAGTTCATTCACAAAACGAGATTTCAAAGTGCGTGCTGGCGGTAAGGTGGGGTTTGCCTGCACAAAATTGCTAACAGTAAGCGCGGGCTGGTTCATGAGATCGTCGGTTATCTGACGGTACTCCAGATAGGGATAAAGCGGATAGGCTTTCAGGGTTGGCAGCAATTGCTGCACCACATCCATCTGGTTGTTGTCCCAGGCGGTTTTAATCTGCGCATAACGATTACGTTGTTCATCCAGTGAGTCTGCACGCGCCACATGATTGAGGGATAGCAAACAAACGCAGGCCGCCGTAAATCGCCAGGCGGCATGTTTAGCTTTCAGCACAGCTCTTTCCTCTTATTCTGTCTATTCTCTGCAGCGTCATGCCGCGTATCAGTTAATGCTAACCGGGCATCTCTTAACGCGCCATGTCCTGAACACTTTTTTACCTTTCTCAGGCGATTTAACACTCCGGGCGCTGCTGGCTGGGATTAAGCGTCGAAAACGGCTACACTCCGCTGTTGAATACTCCTTCTATTACGATAAAAGAGGCGAAGTCCAACGTGGCTCAATTCGTTTATACCATGCATCGTGTCGGCAAAGTTGTCCCGCCGAAACGTCATATTCTCAAAAATATCTCGCTAAGCTTCTTCCCGGGCGCAAAAATCGGCGTACTGGGTCTTAACGGTGCCGGTAAATCTACCCTGCTGCGCATCATGGCCGGCATCGATACAGATATCGAAGGTGAAGCCCGCCCGCAGCCTGGCATCAAGATTGGCTACCTGCCGCAGGAACCGCAGCTGAACCCGGAACAGACCGTACGTGAGTCCGTAGAAGAAGCGGTGGCGGAAGTGGTTAACGCGCTGAAAGGTCTGGACGAAGTCTACGCGCAATATGCAGAGCCGGATGCCGATTTCGACAAGCTGGCGGCCCAGCAAGGTAAGTTTGAAGAGATTATCCAGGCGCACGACGGCCATAACCTGAATATGCAGCTCGAACGCGCCGCAGATGCGCTGCGCCTGCCGGACTGGGATGCCAAAATCGCTAACCTCTCCGGGGGTGAACGTCGCCGTGTTGCACTGTGCCGCCTGCTGCTGGAAAAACCAGACATGCTGCTGCTCGACGAACCCACTAACCACCTGGATGCGGAATCCGTGGCCTGGCTGGAACGCTTCCTGCACGATTTCGAAGGCACCGTGGTGGCAATCACCCACGACCGTTACTTCCTCGACAACGTCGCCGGCTGGATCCTCGAACTGGACCGCGGCGAAGGTATCCCGTGGGAAGGCAACTACTCCTCCTGGCTGGAGCAGAAAGATCAGCGTCTGGCACAGGAAGCGTCTCAGGAAGCGGCACGTCGCAAGTCCATTGAGAAAGAGCTGGAATGGGTGCGTCAGGGTGCCAAAGGCCGTCAGTCGAAGGGCAAAGCCCGTCTGGCGCGCTTTGAAGAGCTTAACAACACTGAGTACCAGAAACGTAACGAAACCAACGAACTGTTTATTCCACCGGGACCTCGCCTGGGCGACAAAGTGGTGGAAGTCAGCAACCTCAGCAAATCCTATGGCGACCGCCAGTTGATTGATGGTCTGTCGTTCTCGGTGCCGAAAGGTGCGATTGTCGGCATTATCGGCCCTAACGGCGCGGGTAAATCAACCCTGTTCCGTATGATGTCGGGCCAGGAGCAGCCAGATGGCGGCACCATTACGCTGGGCGACACGGTGAAACTGGCGTCTGTGGATCAGTTCCGTGACGCGATGGACAACAGTAAAACCGTGTGGGAAGAAGTCTCCGGTGGGCTGGATATTATGCGTATCGGTAACACCGAAATGCCAAGCCGTGCTTATGTTGGCCGCTTCAACTTCAAAGGCACCGACCAGGGCAAACGCGTTGGCGAACTGTCCGGTGGTGAGCGCGGCCGTCTGCATCTGGCCAAACTGCTCCAGGTTGGCGGTAACATGTTGCTGCTCGATGAACCGACCAACGACCTGGATATCGAAACCCTGCGCGCGCTGGAAAACGCCCTGCTTGAGTTCCCGGGCTGTGCGATGGTTATCTCGCATGACCGTTGGTTCCTCGACCGCATCGCGACCCACATTCTGGATTACCAGGATGAAGGTAAAGTGGAATTCTTCGAAGGCAACTTTACCGAGTACGAAGAGTACAAGAAACGCACGCTCGGCGCGGACGCGCTGGAGCCGAAACGTATTAAGTACAAGCGTATCGCTAAATAAACGCAAAAAGGCAACGCAAGTTGCCTTTTTTCATGTTTGCGCCTCTTCTTCTGGAAGAGGACAGCGTGACACCATCAGTGAATTACCCCTGCTCGCCCATCAACGCTTTCACCAGCTCAACACACTGAAGAAAACGCGAGTCGTAGTCCGCCTCTTCCACCCGCACAAACTCAATATTATTTTCCTGCAGCATCGATACCAGCATGTCCTGGAACTCTTTGCGATCCACCGAGCTCCCAAGGCTGCGTAAGCCATCGTTAACCCACGGCGTGTTATTCTCTAACAGGATCACCAGATCGAAGCGGTATTCGTCAATCAGCGCCTGCACAAAGGGGTGCTCACGCCCTTCATACTTCTTACAGAACGCCTGCGTGGTCACGAAATCGGTGTCGATAAACGCCACTTTGTTAGCGTACTTCACGGCAAAATCGATGTATTGCGCATGGCCGAGCGCGATCTTGTCATAATCAGAATATTGCAGGGCTATCTCGTCGCCGCCGAGATGCGTAAACACATAATCGCGACCAAACTCCCAGGCGCTGGTCGTGTTGAAAATATTGGCGAGCTTATTCACCAGCGTCGATTTACCGCTGGATTCACCGCCAAGAATAGCCACCGTGCGCACAAAGAAAGGTTTTACTTCCGTAGGGATGTACTCCCAGTAACGGAAAGGGTTTTCTCGGATCAGCGAGCCGCTGATATTCATAAAGGTGCGTTTCGGGTCAACCAGCACCGCTTCGATGCCCAGATGCTGCAAATACTGCGGCGCATCCGCCTCTTCAGAGGTGTAGATCCAGTTTGGCGTAATGCCTTTTTCAGCCATAAACGCTTTAATGCCTTTACTCCAGACATCCCAGCCGTGCGGATACGGCTCCATACCTTCTTCATTAAAGGCGTGAATACGGATATTTTTCTGGTATTTAAAGGTTTGCAATAACCAGCGCAGGCGATCGCTTACTGTTGGCTGCTGCGACATTGCGCTGTCTTCAAACAGCGCACGATCGCGCGTTTCATCATAGCCGAGGATAATATGCAGCTCGTCAACCTGGCTGCACGCGCGCTGGATCAGGTAGATATGCCCGGTATGCAGTGGATAAAACTTACCGAAAACCACGCCGATATTCTTTTCACGGCGGGGAAATTCGAGATCGAGGAAGCGGTGCAGCGCTTCAAGTTTTTGCGCGCTGGGGCTTTTGATCTTGGCATTAAGCAGCTGGCTCAAATAGCCCTTGGTCATGCCGCTGGCATCCGCCACCTGCTGTAAGGTGCAGCCTTTCTGACGGATCGCGGTTTTTAAGTAGTCAAATGACGACATTGTTGCCTCCTGCAAAAAATCACTAGCCAATTATAAGTCGTCAAAGACGTTTAGCGCATCCGCGAGCTTCTTCACACCGTATATCTGCATACCTTCTGGGACTTTTTTCGGCACATTCGCCGCCGGAACGATAGCGCGGCGGAAGCCATGCTTGGCAGCTTCTGAAATACGTTCCTGCCCACTGGGTACAGGGCGAATTTCACCGGCCAGTCCAACTTCGCCAAAGACCACCAGATCCTGCGGTAACGGCCTGTCACGCAGACTGGAAACCATCGCCAGCAACAGCGCGAGATCGGCGCTGGTTTCCGTGACTTTCACCCCACCGACAACGTTCACAAACACGTCCTGATCTGCCATCTGCAAACCGCCGTGGCGGTGCAACACTGCCAGGAGGATCGCCAGACGGTTTTGTTCCAGCCCCACAGCCACGCGGCGTGGATTTGCCATCATTGAGTGATCCACCAGCGCCTGAATTTCAACCAACAACGGGCGGGTACCTTCCCAGACCACCATCACCGAACTACCTGAAGTGATTTCATCGCCGCGACTGAGGAAAATTGCCGAGGGATTGCTGACTTCACGCAGCCCCTGCTCAGTCATGGCAAATACACCCAGTTCATTGACCGCGCCGAAACGGTTTTTATGGCTACGCAACGTGCGGAAACGCGAGTCGGCATCGCCATCTAATAGCACCGAGCAGTCAATACAGTGCTCCAGTACTTTCGGCCCGGCCAGCGAACCGTCTTTCGTGACATGCCCCACCATGACGATGGCCACACCTCGTGTTTTAGCAAACCTTGTCAGATAAGCGGCGGTTTCGCGCACCTGCGCCACGCTGCCAGGTGAAGACTGAATATCGGCCATATGCATCACCTGGATAGAGTCGATCACCATCAGCTTCGGCTGCTCTTCTTCCGCAATCATGCAGATCTGCTCGATACTGGTTTCCGACAACATGTTCAGATTCGCGGTCGGCAAACCAAGACGGTGCGCGCGCATCGCCACCTGTTGCAATGACTCTTCGCCGGTGACATACAGGGTTTTCATCTGCTCAGCCAGTTTACACAGCGTCTGCAGCAGTAGCGTTGATTTACCTGCGCCAGGGTTACCGCCGATAAGAATAGCGCTGCCCGGCACAACACCGCCGCCCAGCACACGGTCAAACTCTTTAAACCCGGTGGAGAACCGCGGCAGTTCTTCAAGACTGATGTCCGCCAGCTTCTGTACTTTCGAGACGCCCGCATTTCCGGCATAGCCAGAAAGACGCTCATTACGCGCGACGGTAGGCGAAGCGGCGACACGTATTTCAGTAATGGTGTTCCATGCGTGACAGGCGCTGCACTGCCCCTGCCAGCGCGGATAATCCGCGCCGCATTCATTACAAACAAACGCGCGTTTTGGAGCTTTCGCCACAATGACCTCTACTTCTTATTGATACTGCCGGAAAGAATACAAAATACGCCCATCAGATCGGCGTGGCGAATAGTGACTTCCGCCTTTTCATTCACTTTAGGTTTGGCATGAAACGCAATGCCCAGCCCTGCGGCTTTGATCATTGGTAAGTCGTTCGCGCCATCGCCAATTGCCACCGTCTGCGCAGCCGGGATTTCATGTTCCAGCGCCAGGCGTTGCAGCGTGTTGGCTTTATACTGCGCATCGACAATGTCACCCAGCACCTGGCCGGTAAACTTGCCGTCCATGATCTCGAGTTCATTTGCCACCGCGGCTGTCAGACGCAGTTTATCGCGCAGGTAGTCCGCAAAGAAGGTGAAACCGCCGGAGGCAATCGCCACCTTCCAGCCCAGCGTTTCCAGTTTCAGCACCAGTTGTACCAGGCCTGGCATTAACGGCAGGCTTTCCCGCACCTGCAGCAGGATATTCGCATCGGCACCTTTCAGTGTCGCCACGCGGCTACGCAGACTGGCGGTAAAATCCAGCTCGCCGCGCATGGCGCGCTCGGTGACTTCCGCCACCATCTCGCCGGTACCGGCAAGTTTAGCAATCTCATCAATGCACTCAATCTGGATCGCTGTAGAATCCATATCCATCACCAGCAGGCCTGGTGAGCGTAAGTGCGGGATTTTACCCAGCGGGGCGACGTCCATGCCTTCATCATGCGCCAGGCGTGAAGCACGCGGGGTTAATGACCCCGCCAGGCGGATCACCTGGTAGTCTTCTACGTCCCAGGCAGCAACAATCACCATCGCCGCCCCCAGCTTACGCTGATACGTAGTCAGACGCTGCTTATCGAGGTTACGCCCGTACAGGAGCCAGCCGCTGCGGCCGGCGTGGTAATCGAGAGGCATCACCTCATCGCCACTTAAAGAGAGCGGCAATCCTGGCCACTGAGAAACATCATCGGGCAGATCGCACCAGGTCAAACTGTTCGGCATTAAAGCTCCTGTAAAAACGTTCGCGCCAGAAAGCAGAGGAAGGGAAAATAACGCATGAGGCTACCTTGTAACCAGCGCTTCTGGCAACATTAAGCCTCAAATTTTCAACAGGTGGAATATGGCTCGCGCAAAACTTAAATTTCGGCTGCATCGCGCAGTGACCGTCCTCATCTGTCTGGCATTGCTGGTGGCGCTCATGCAGGGCGCGTCCTGGTTTAGTCAAAACCACCAGCGCCAGCGCAATCCGCAACTGGAAGAACTGGCACGAACGCTGGCGCGCCAGGTAACGTTGAACCTGGCACCGTTAATGCGTACCGAAACGCCGGATGAGAAACGCATCGATATTGTGCTGCGCCAGTTAACAGAAGAGAGCCGCATTCTTGATGCCGGCGTGTACGATGCGCAAGGCGATCTGATTGCCCGCTCAGGCGAAAGCATTGATGTGCGCGACCGTCTGGCGCTGGATGGCAAAAAAGCCGGTGGCTATTTTAATCAGCAAATCGTCGAACCCATTCAGGGCAAAAGCGGCCCGCTGGGATATTTGCGGCTAACGCTCGATACCCATACTCTGGCAACGGAAGCAAAGCAGGTGGATAACACCACCAATATTCTGCGCCTGATGTTGCTGTTATCGCTGGCGCTGGGTGTGATTCTGGCGCGCACCCTATTGCAGGGTAAACGCACCCGCTGGCAGCAATCCCCTTTCCTGCTGACGGCCAATAAACCGGTGCCGGAAGAGGAAGAGCACGAAAAGAAAGAGTAACCCCGGCGCTCCCGGTAAGATAACTGAAGGTTACAGAAAGGAAATCTACTATGTCGACGCTTCGTCTGCTTATCTCTGACTCGTACGATCCCTGGTTTAATCTGGCGGTTGAGGAATGCATTTTCCGCCAGATGCCCGCCACCCAGCGCGTGCTGTTCTTGTGGCGTAATGCCGATACCGTTGTGATCGGGCGGGCGCAGAATCCGTGGAAAGAGTGCAACACCCGGCGCATGGAGGAAGATAACGTGCGGCTGGCCCGCAGAAGCAGCGGCGGCGGCGCGGTATTCCACGATCTCGGTAATACCTGCTTTACCTTTATGGCCGGGAAACCGGAATACGACAAAACCATTTCGACGGCGATTGTCCTCAATGCGTTGAACGCACTGGGCGTGACCGCAGAAGCCTCCGGCCGTAATGATCTGGTGGTGAAAACAACGCAAGGCGATCGCAAAGTGTCCGGGTCGGCGTACCGCGAGACGAAAGATCGCGGTTTCCACCATGGCACACTGCTACTGAATGCCGATCTCAGCCGCCTGGCAGATTACCTCAATCCGGACCAGAAAAAACTGCAAGCCAAAGGCATTACCTCGGTGCGAGGGCGGGTCGCCAACCTGGTGGAGCTGCTGCCGGGAATGACTCACGAGCAGGTTTGCCAGGCTGTCACTGAGGCTTTTTTTGCTTACTACGGTGAGCGTGTCGACGCAGAGGTGATCTCGCCGGCCAACACACCGGATTTACCAAACTTCGCCGAAACCTTTGCCCGCCAGAGCAGTTGGGAGTGGAATTTTGGCCAGGCGCCTGCATTTAGCCACCTGCTGGATGAACGTTTTAGCTGGGGCGGCGTGGAGCTGCATTTCGATGTCGAGAAAGGGCATATCACCCGCACGCAAGTGTTTACCGATAGCCTGAACCCGGCACCGCTGGAAGCGCTGGCTGCTCGTTTACAGGGCTGTCTCTACCGGGCGGATATGCTGGCGCAGGCATGTGACGCGCTGCAGGTTGATTTTCCCGAACAAGAACAGGAGCTACGCCAGCTTTCCGCGTGGGTTGCCGGCGCGGTGCGTTAACGGTCTAAGACAGAGATGCCCTGCACGTAAACAGATCAATGAAGTGATAAAAAAGGGCAGAGAAACTGCCCTTTGAAGAGAGAATTACGCTTTGTCGCCCAGCAGGACCGATTCCAGCGCAATCTTGATCATGTCGTTGAACGTGGTCTGACGCTCCGCAGCGGTGGTCTGTTCATGGGTGCGGATATGGTCGGAAACGGTGCAAATAGTCAGCGCTTTCGCACCAAACTCTGCCGCCACGCCATAGATACCCGCCGCTTCCATTTCTACACCCAGCACGCCATATTTTTCCATCACGTCGAACATTTCACCGTCCGGGGAGTAGAACAGGTCGGCAGAGAACAGGTTGCCCACGCGCGCATCCACACCCAGCGCTTTTGCTGCGTCAACCGCGTTACGCACCATGTCAAAATCAGCAATCGCTGCAAAATCATGATCTTTGAAACGAATGCGGTTCACTTTGGAATCGGTGCATGCGCCCATGCCAATCACGACATCACGCAGTTTCACATCCATACGCACAGCACCGCAGGAACCCACGCGGATGATTTTCTTCACGCCGAACTCGGTAATGAGCTCTTTGGTGTAAATAGAGCAGGACGGAATGCCCATACCGTGGCCCATTACAGAGATTTTGCGGCCTTTATAGGTACCGGTGTAACCCAGCATGCCGCGTACATTGTTTACTTCGCGGTAATCTTCGAGGAAAGTTTCAGCAATATGCTTCGCGCGCAGCGGGTCGCCGGGCATCAGCACTACGTCAGCGAAATCGCCCATTTCTGCATTAATGTGTGGGGTAGCCATCGTCTATTCCTTTATATCGTTGTCGTAAAACGGAAAGGGCGGGAAACTCCCGCCCAAAATCATCAGAACATGGCCTTGCCATATTCCATATCAGACACACCGAAGTATTTGGCGATTGTCTGGCCAATATCCGCGAACGTCTCACGGTGGCCCAACGAACCGGGTTTCACTTTTGGACCGTAAACCAGTACCGGAATATGCTCACGCGTATGGTCTGTGCCTTTCCAGGTCGGATCGCAGCCATGGTCAGCGGTGAGGATCAGAATGTCGTCTTCACCGACCAATTCCATCAACTCCGGCAGACGACGGTCAAACAGTTCCAGACCGCCCGCATAGCCCGCCACATCGCGGCGATGGCCCCATGATGAGTCAAAATCAACGAAGTTAGTAAAGACAATCGTCTTATCACCCGCTTCTTTCATCTCTTTCACGGTAGCGTCGAACAGTGCATCCAGCCCGGTGGCTTTCACTTTTTTGGTGATACCGCAGTTCGCATAGATATCAGCAATTTTACCGACAGAAACCACCTGCCCCGCTTTTTCATCCACCAGTTTTTGCAATACCGTGGCTGATGGCGGTTCAACGGCCAGATCATGGCGGTTGCCGGTACGCTGGAAGTTACCCGCTTTATCACCGACAAACGGGCGCGCAATGACACGACCGATGTTGTAACCCCCTTCGGTCAGCTCTTCACGGGCGATTTCGCACAACTCATACAGCTTATCCAGACCAAACGTCTCTTCATGGCAGGCAATCTGGAATACCGAATCCGCCGAGGTGTAGAAGATCGGCTTGCCGGTTTTCATATGCTCTTCGCCAAGCTGGTCGAGGATCACCGTACCAGAGGAGTGGCAGTTGCCGAGATAACCCGGCAGATTAGCGCGCGCCACCAGTTTATCCAACAGCGCCTGCGGGAAGCTGTTTTCGGTGTCGCTGAAGTAGCCCCAGTCAAATAACACCGGTACACCGGCAATTTCCCAGTGGCCTGACGGGGTATCTTTACCCGACGAGAGTTCATGCGCCCATGCGTAAGCGCCAATAATATCGGCGTTGGCGTCCATCCCGGCAGGGATGAAACCGGCCGCACCTTCATGCGCCTTCGCCAGACCCAGACGGGTCAGATTCGGTAAGTTCAGCGGACCGTGACGACCGGTATTTGCTTCACCTTTAGCACAGGCTTCTGCAATGTGGCCGAGGGTATCGGAACCCACGTCGCCAAAGCGCTCCGCGTCTTCCGTCGCGCCGATGCCGAACGAGTCGAGCACCATAATAAATGCACGTTTCATATGTTCTCCGTACCTTGTGCTTTGTAAAAAAGCGATCAGATCAGTATATCGCTATTCGGTGATGCGGCGATAGACTGTTGGTGTCTCTTTTGGTGCGTTGTCACCTACCACAATCGCGGCTTTTACCGCTTTTGCCGCATCCTGCCAGCTGGCTTCGTCCTTCGCATGGATCACCGCAAGCGGGCGTTGGCCATCAACACTGTCCCCCAGGCGCGCCATCCCGGTAAAACCGACGCTGTAATCAATGCTGTCTGTCGCCTGACGGCGGCCACCGCCCATTGATACCACCGCCATCCCCAGCGCACGGGTATCCATGGCGGTAATAAAGCCTTCCTGATCCGCATATACCGCTTTGCTCAGCGTCGCGGTCGGCAAATAGTGGTCGTAGTTTTCGACAAAATCCGTTGGGCCTTTTTGTGCCGCCACCATACGGCCAAAAATTTCCGCCGCCTTACCGTTATCCAGCACCGTCTGCAATTTTGCCCGCGCTTCATGGTCATCTTTCGCCAGCTTGCCGGAAATCAACATCTCAACACAGAGTGCCATGGTGACGTCCAACAAGCGCGGGTTACGGTATTCGCCCGTCAGGAATTGCACGGCTTCGCGCACTTCAACGGCGTTGCCCGCGCTGGATGCCAGCACCTGGTTCATATCTGTCAGCAATGCGGTGGTTCGTACACCTGCGCCATTGGCCACGCCAACGATCGCTTCAGCCAGCTGTTCAGAAAGGGCGTAGGTCGGCATAAATGCCCCGCTGCCCACTTTCACATCCATGACCAGCGCATCCAGCCCTTCCGCCAGTTTTTTGGCGAGGATCGATGCCGTTATCAGCGGGATGGAGTCCACCGTTGCGGTAATGTCGCGGGTGGCATAAAAACGTTTGTCTGCCGGTGCCAGCGAGTTGGTCTGGCCAATAATCGCCACACCCACCTCTTTAATAATCTCGCGGAAGCGACTGTCCTGCGGGAAAATGTCAAAACCTGGGATCGCTTCCAGTTTATCGAGCGTACCGCCTGTATGGCCGAGTCCGCGCCCGGAAATCATAGGGATATAGCCACCGCAAGCCGCCACCATCGGGCCCAGCATTAACGAAGTCACATCGCCCACACCGCCAGTAGAGTGTTTATCGACTACCGGGCCGTTAAGATCGAGATGCTTCCAGTCCAGCACAGTGCCGGAATCCCGCATCGCCATGGTCAGCGAGACGCGCTCAGGCATGATCATATCGTGGAAGAAAATGGTCATTGCCAGCGCAGCTATTTGCCCTTCGGACACAGTGTTATCGCGAATTCCATTGATAAAAAAACGGATTTCTTCATCACTCAGTGCGAGACCATCGCGTTTTTTTCGAATAATTTCTTGAGCGAGAAACAAGGTAACCCCCTGAGGAAAGATACGGCCGGGCACCAGAACAGGCCCGGCGAAACATGGGTTAAGTCAGCCTGATAAGCAACACGCTATCAGACCATTATTAGTAGCTGCTCGCGCTCTTACCGTCGCCATGGCCCAGCGCTTTCAGCAGGCTCGCCAGCAGGCTGGACGCGCCAAAACGGTAGTGACGGGCATCGGCCCAGTCAGCACCTAATAATTCATCAGCAATAGCCAGGTACTGCTGTGCATCTTCCGCGCTGCGCACACCGCCTGCGGGTTTGAAGCCCACCGATTTTTCCACCCCCATATCACGGATCACTTCCAGCATGATGCGTGCGCTCTCTGGCGTCGCATTGACCGCCACTTTACCGGTCGAGGTTTTGATGAAATCCGCCCCTGCTTTGATGGCGATTTCAGACGCTTTACGGATCAGCGCCTCTTCTTTCAGTTCACCGGTTTCGATGATCACTTTCAGCAACACGCTGGCCGCAGCGCAGGCCTCTTTGCAGGCTTTTACCAGATCAAAACCTACCTGCTCGTTACCGGCAATCAGGGCGCGGTACGGGAAGACCACATCCACTTCATCGGCACCGTAAGCGATCGCCGCGCGGGTTTCCGCCAGCGCGATTTCAATGTCGTCGTTACCGTGCGGGAAGTTGGTTACCGTCGCAATACGTACATCCGGCGTACCCTGCGCGTTCAGCGTCTTACGTGCAATCGGAATAAAACGTGGATAAATACAGATTGCCGCCGTGTTGCCGACGGGCGTTTTCGCCTGATGACACAGGGCGATGACTTTCTCGTTAGTGTCATCGTCGTTCAGGGTGGTCAGGTCCATCAGTTTTAATGCACGCAGGCTGCTTGCAGTTAAATCAGTCATAATCTCTCCGACGGCTCATTGCCGATTTCTTGTTCGGGTCTGTTACTATTCTAACATTAACCCACCGTTACACTTCGACACCCATCACAGTTAATGAAAACTTAATTCACGCTTGCAAAACCATAATGAGACATTCATCAAATTTTTAGCTTCAATCTGCCGGTAATCGCCCGGGGAGCCACGCGGATCAAAAAGGGAGGCGCCCCGTCCTGCATACACTCCTCTTCCCCGTAAGGAACAAGAGGAACAATGATGTCCATATCTGTTGATCCCTTTTTGCTGTCGCACTGCCAGCAGATAGTCACCAGCCCGACGCTAACCCCGGAACAGAAGCGCCATTTTCTGGCGCTGGAGGCAGAAAACAGCCTGCCGTATCCGGCCCTGCCAGAAACCGCGCGCGCCGCGCTTGATAAGGGCGCGGTCTGCGATATGTTCGAAGGCCATGCCCCGTACAAACCACGCTATGTCCTGCCGGATTACGCCAAATTTCTCGCGAATGGCTCCGCGTGGCTGGAGCTGGAAGGTGCCAGTGACCTGGATGATGCCTTGTCGATGCTGACCATCCTCTATCACCATGTGCCTTCCGTCACTGCAATGCCGGTCTACCTCGGACAACTGGATGCGTTGCTACAACCGTATGTTAGAATTTTAACACAAGAAGAAATCGATATCCGAATAAAACGTTTCTGGCGCTATCTCGACCGCACACTGCCCGATGCGTTTATGCATGCGAACATTGGCCCGTTTGATGGCCCTGTTACGCGAGCCATATTGCGAGCCGACGCAGAGTTGAAGCAGGTTGCGCCCAATCTCACCTTTATTTACGATCCGCAAATTACGCCAGATGATCTGCTGCTCGAAGTCGCGCGTAATATCTGCTCATGCAGTAAACCCCACATCGCTAACGGCCCGATGCATGATAATATTTTCACAAAAGGCGGCTATGGCATTGTCAGTTGTTACAACTCGCTGCCCCTCGGCGGGGGCGGCAGCACACTGGTGCGGCTCAATCTGAAAATCATTGCTGAAGGCAGTGACTCGCTGGAGGATTTTTTCACGCACCAGTTACCGCATTACTGCCGCCAGCAAATGGCAGTTATCAATGCCCGCTGCGACTTCCTCTATCAAGAATCAGGTTTCTTTGAGCATAGCTTCCTGGTCCGGGAAGGTCTGATCGATGCCGATCGTTTTGTGCCCATGTTTGGCCTGTTCGGGCTGGCTGAAGCAGTAAATATTCTTTGTGATAAAGCCGGGTCCGGAGCACGCTACGGCAAAGATGAACAGGCCAATGCGATCGGCTACCGTATCAGCGAAGCCCTTGCAACATTCGTCGATAACACGCCAGTGAGCTATGGCTGGCGGCAGCGCGCCATGCTGCATGCACAGTCGGGGATCAGTTCAGATATCGGCACAACGCCGGGCGCACGTCTGCCCTATGGCGATGAGCCGGATCCGATCACACATCTCCTTACCGTGGCACCGCATCACGCCTGGTACAGTGCCGGGATCAGCGACATTTTGACCCTCGACGAAACCATCAAACGCAACCCGCAGGCGCTGGTTCAGCTCTGCCTCGGGGCCTTTAAGGCTGGTATGCGAGAGTTTACCGCCAACATCGCGGGTAACGATCTTGTGCGGGTAACCGGTTATATGGTGCGTCTTTCGGATCTGGAGAAATTCCGTGCCGCGGGATCGCGCACCAATACCACCTGGCTCGGTGAAGAGGCAGCGCGCAACACCCACATTCTTGAGCGGCAACCCCGTGTGATAAGCCATGAACAGCAAATGCGCTTTCGTCAGTAAGCTCATTCCCTTTTCGTGCGTAGACGGTCCGGGAAGCAGACTGGCGCTGTTCTTACAGGGCTGCAATATGCGCTGCAAGAACTGCCATAACCCCTGGACCATTGGGCGTTGCAATCACTGTGGTGAATGTGTGCCCACTTGCCCGAATAAGGCATTAACGCTGACGGGCAGGCAGGTTATCTGGCAGGCGCATCATTGCCAGCAGTGTGATACCTGCCTGCATGTGTGCCCGCAACAAGCCACACCAATGGCACAGCCGATGTCAGTGGCAATGGTACTGGCACAGATCCGCAAAACAGCGCCCTTTATTGAAGGCATCACCGTCAGCGGCGGTGAGGCCACGCTGCAGTTACCCTTTTTGCACGCGCTGTTTACCGCCATACACGATGATCCACAACTTCGGCATCTGAGCTGCCTGGTGGACAGCAACGGTCTGCTCAGTGAAACCGGCTGGCGTAGATTGTTACCGGTTTGCCACGGCGCGATGATCGATCTGAAAGCCTGGACAAGTGAGCTGCATCGCTATCTTACCGGGCGGGACAACCGGCAGGTAAAAGAGAGCCTGCGTCTGCTGGCGGCGGAGCATAAACTGGCGGAGCTACGTTTATTGTTGATCCCTGAGCACAGCGATTATCTGGCACATATAGATGCGCTGGCGGCGTTCATTGGTGAGCTTGGGGAGGTGCCGGTGCGTCTGAATGCGTTCCATGCCCATGGCGTGTTCGGCGAGGCCCAAAACTGGCGTAGCGCCACGTCAGAAGACATTGAACCGCTGGCGGAGGCGCTGGAAGAGCGTGGAGTTAGAACCGTACTTCGACCAGCGCTATACCTGTAATGCAAACAACTGACGTGTGTTTGCCAGCAATGCCTCAGCAATGTCTTCTGCGGGTTCCGGGCGCAGTTCACACAGCGTTGTAAAGACGCGAGCGGCTTGTTCCGGCCGGTTGGGCTGACCCTGAAAACCGTTTAACGGCATATCCGGCGCGTCCGTTTCCAGTAACAGCGCGGAAAGCGGCAGCTGCGCCATTACATCACGGGTTTTACTCGCTCGGGGGTAAGTAATCGTGCCGCCCACGCCAATGCAGTAGCCCAGCTCAACAAAACGTTGTGCTTGCTGCAGGCTGCCGGCGAAACCGTGTACCACGCCTTTGCGCGGCAAATCATGCTTTTTCAGGTGCATCGCCAGTTTGTCGTGGGTTCGACGAGAGTGAAGGATGACCGGTAAGTCATAGCGCTTCGCCAGTTTCAGCTGCGCATCCAGTAACTGTTGCTGGCGTTCAAACTGCGGATCCTCACGGTAGAGATCGAGGCCGATCTCACCAATCGCGACCACGGCATCGGCTTGTGCGGCCAGGCACTCCTGAAGAATATCCAGACTTTCTCCGTTATGTTCCTCAATCACGATGGGATGCAAACCCAGCGCGGCATAAAGCGCAGCGTGCTGGCGGGCTAAATCACAGACGCGCTCAAAATAGCGGGCCGCAATGGCCGGCACGATGATCTGCCCGACGCCCGCAGCAGCGGCACGGGCAATGCTGGCGGTTTCATCTCCGGAGAAGGGAGGGAAATCAAAATGACAATGGGTGTCGATAAAGCGAAAACTCACGCCGTATCCTCTTTATTGATTGGCAAATCGTTAGCCTGCGGCGCAATGACCAGCGGCGTATCCAGCGCATCGTTAGCCACCGGCGCAGGAGGCACAACCCGGGTTGCCAGAAGCGGCGGATGGCGTACCAGTGGCGGAGTTTGTGCCAGTAATTTACCCACTGTCGCCAGAAAATAACGCCCGCACAGTCGCCCAATTTTATAGTCATCACGCAGCGCGGGAAGACGGCTCCCCAACGCCATACTGTTCAGTATCTTAGGAGGATAGATCTCAAAAATACGCAGCTTACCCGGCGGGGTTTCGATGAATTTTTGAATGGCTAAATAACTTTTTTCATGGTGCTGCACCAGGTTAACCAGCGGTTGCAGACTGCTCTCCCCCAGCCAGCGTTCCATGCGTTTAAACCACTGCGGCGTATAATACATTTGCGACGGTACCGTGCGGATCACCACAATGGTTTTTGCCCCGCGTTTAGCCGCTTCCTGCACCGGAATGGCATCGCTGACGCCGCCGTCCAGATAGTTGATACCTTCCAGTGAGACGCCCGGTCGGTAAAAACCGGGGATCGCACTCGAAGCCCGAATTAAATCCAGCCAGGTTTGGTGCGTCGGCGCGAAATACTCTGCCGTGTAGTCATCCTGCCGGCAGGCGCACATGTAAAACGCTTTGCCGCCCTCAAAGGCGCGCGCAGCGGTGTCCATCGCCAGTGGCATTTTGCTTGCGGTTGATTCTACCAGCCAGTCAAGGTCTATCAGGTTGCCACCGCGGACAAACCGCACCGGGTCAAAAAAATCGCGCTGCGTCGTGTAACGCATAATCACTTTACGGGCATAACCGGGCTGGTTACAGACATAAGCTGACAGGTTTTGCGCGCCCGCAGAAGTTCCAAAATAGAGCTCGAAAGGGTTAAATTCTGCGCGCATAAATTCATCCAGCACCCCGGCGGTAAAAATGCCACGCTGGCCGCCACCTTCGCACACCAGCGCGAGGCGACCAGGCCGAAATGGTTTTAACGCCAGCGGCGCAATATTGCCGAGCGTTACGGGAATATACTGCCCCACGCTGCTTTCCTTTCAGAAACGTCATGCCTGACAAAGTAACGTAATTTATAGTCCGCTGAAACAGCAAAGCCAGTCACGAGGACTGGCTTTAATGTAACCGAAGTTTAAGCGTGTTATTCGCTATGGACGCCGACGACCCATAAACAGGCTCACCAGGAACAGGATAATACCGACGATGAAGACAATTTTCGCGGCGCCTGCTGCCGTGCCTGCCAGGCCACCAAAGCCCAGAGCGGCGGCAATTAACGCGATAACCAGAAATATAATGCCCCAACGAAACATAAGACTCTCCTTTACCATAGTTAATGTCGACCGCTTACGGTGAGCGCTCAGGATGCTCACCCGCGTGATTTTCCCGGTACGTGCTTGTCATATCCGGCAACAGCCGGGCAGTGACGTTTTCAGGATCTGTTACTTAACTTTGAGATCGTTTTTCACGCTCTTCACACCATCAATGGCTTTGGCGATGCTTTCAGCGCGTTCACTTTGAGCTTGTGAATCAACGGTACCCGACAACTGGACAACGCCGTCTGTGGTTTCCACTTTAACCTTACGGGAAGGGACCACATCGTCGGCCAGCAGTTTGGCTTTGATTTCACTGGTTGTGGCGGTGTCACCCGCGTAACCTTTTACTGACTGGGATTTTCCGTCACGTACATGCAGCTTGTCGCTGACGGACGCTACGCCCTCTACGCCTTTGGCGACAGAAACAGCCTGTTCAGCCTGCGCCTGGCTTTCTACAAAGCCGCTGAGCGTAACCACTTTCTTCTCGGTTTTGACGGAAATATCGGTGCTTTTAATGCTTTCATGATCCACCAGCGCCGCTTTTACCTTGGCGGTAATGGTGCTGTCATCCATGAAGCCACCGACTTTATTCATAGAACTATCGATTTTATCCCCTGCGCTGGACGCGGTGTTTTGCGCTTTGTCAGTGGTTGTCTCTGCTGCGAAAGCAGAACCACTCGCCAATACGGAACCCAACATTACAGCCAGCAGAGTTTTAGAAATCTTCAGTCTTGTCATAGTCATCGATGTCATTCCTATTGGTTTGCCCACAATTTGGGCTACAAGCAGCAACAATGGCTGCTCTACTGCGCGGTGATTGTCACCCAGTTCAGAAATCAATGGTTCCGGTCACAATACCGTCGCATCCCTTCTGATGCAGTTATTAATATCAACATGCAATGACAAAGGTGGATAAAAGACTATAAAACACGCAATGAACAGGACTTTTACCCACCCAATTTGTCATCACTTTGTTAAATATAGATCACAATCGCTAAAAAGCCTGGACAAGCGGTTAAAAAACGACCAATAAGCAGCAAAACGCGCGGTTTTAAGAACTTTCCGCAACAGGCTAATAAGACAGGAAAAGTGACGGAGCACGGCGTGTGCCGCGCTCCGGAAAGGATTAATGCTCGCGGGTTTTGTGGAAGGTGACTTCAGGGTAACGTTCCTGGGTCAGGTTCAGGTTCACCATCGTCGGAGCGATATACGTCAGGTTGTCGCCGCCGTCGAGAGCCAGCTGAATTTCGTTCTTCCGCTTAAACTCTTCGAACTTTTTCACGTCTGTGCTCTCAACCCAACGCGCGGTAGCCACGTTTACGGATTCGTACACGGCTTCAACGTTGTACTCGCTTTTCAGACGCGCAACGACCACATCAAACTGCAGCACACCAACCGCCCCCACAATCAGATCGTTATTGGAGACAGGACGGAACACCTGTACGGCCCCCTCCTCTGAGAGCTGTACCAGACCTTTTAGCAGTTGCTTCTGCTTCAGCGGGTCGCGCAGACGAATGCGGCGGAACAGTTCCGGAGCAAAGTTGGGGATGCCGGTGAACTTCATCATTTCACCCTGAGTAAAGGTGTCGCCAATCTGGATAGTGCCGTGGTTGTGCAGACCGATGATATCGCCCGGATACGCTTCTTCAACGTGCGAACGGTCACCTGCCATAAACGTCAGCGCATCAGAAATCACCACGTCTTTACCGGTACGAACCTGGCGCAGTTTCATACCTTTTTCATAGCGGCCAGACACGACGCGCATAAATGCCACGCGGTCACGGTGCTTCGGATCCATGTTCGCCTGGATCTTAAACACAAAGCCGGTGAACTTCTCATCTGCGGCGGTCACTTCACGCGTATCGGTTTTCCGCGGCATCGGCGCAGGCGCCCACTCAACCAGGCCATCCAGCATATGATCGACACCAAAGTTACCCAATGCCGTACCAAAGAAGACTGGGGTGATTTCGCCGCTCAGAAACAACTCTTTGTCGAACTCATTGGACGCCCCCTGCACCAGCTCCAGCTCATCGCGTAACTGCTGCGCCAGGTCTTCACCAACAGCCTGGTCGAGCTCAGGGTTATTCAGCCCTTTAACGATACGCACGTCCTGAATGGTGTGACCTTTACCGGTCTGATAGAGGTAAGTTTCGTCTTTATAAAGGTGGTAAACGCCTTTAAAGAGTTTGCCGCAACCAATTGGCCAGGTGATCGGCGCGCAGGCGATTTTTAACTCATTTTCCACCTCATCCAGCAGCTCCATCGGATCGCGGATGTCACGGTCGAGTTTGTTCATAAAGGTGAGGATAGGCGTGTCGCGCAGACGGGTCACTTCCATCAGTTTACGCGTCCTGTCTTCAACCCCTTTTGCGGCATCAATCACCATCAGACAGCAGTCCACCGCCGTCAGGGTACGATAGGTATCTTCCGAGAAGTCTTCGTGCCCTGGGGTGTCCAGCAGGTTAACCAGACAGGTTTTATACGGAAACTGCATAACAGAGGTGGTAATGGAGATACCACGTTGCTTTTCCATCTCCATCCAGTCGGATTTGGCGTGCTGGTTGGAGCCACGGCCTTTTACGGTACCTGCGGTCTGGATCGCCTGTCCGAACAACAACACTTTCTCGGTGATGGTGGTTTTACCGGCATCGGGGTGCGAGATGATAGCGAACGTACGGCGCTTCGCCACCTCTTGATAATAAGGAGACAACGTCATAATGAAATCTTCTGTGTAATTGCGCGACCTGAGGCCGCGCGATGAAATACGAAAAATGCGGCTATTGTACTCAACGGCTGAGTGCAGACAATCAATGTTTACACAGGAGTAGCTCCAGTTCGTTTAGAGAGGCGACGGTCCAGGTTGGGGTGATCCCCGCCGGCAACGCACGTTGGTGCGCATTTAGCCAGCAGGTCGACAGCCCGGCGTTGATGCCGCCCAGAATGTCTGATTCCGCTGTATCGCCCACCATCAATACGCGCGCGCGATCCGGGTTTCCGGCTTGCTCAAGCGCATAATTAAAGATCCTCGGGTCCGGTTTGGCGACGCCAACCTGTTCAGAAATCACCAATAAATCAAAATAGTCGCGAAGCCCCGTACGTTCCAGACGGATTTGCTGCAAGGCGGTAAACCCGTTGGTAATAATGCCCAGTTTGGCTTTGCCTTTCAGGCTGTTCAATAATGAAACTGCCCCCGGTAACGGCGCGCAGATTTCCGCCATTGCGTTGAGAAAGGCCTCGTTCAGCGCGCCGGCAGGTACATTCAGGCGCTCGGACCAGCCCTGAAAACGCCGATGCTGCAACTGCAGCGCATTGATGGCACCGTTCTGGTAATCCACCCACAAAGGTTTGTTAACAGACTGATATTCTACAAAATCCTGATCGGTGAATGTTACGCTATAGTCAAGAAACATCCGTTGTAAGCCACCGAACGCGTCGAACGTAAACAGCGTTTCGTCAGCATCAAACAGTATCCAGTCCCATTTCATTACATCACCTTTCTTCAATTAGAGGGGGAGCGCCATGATGATCGCATCCTCACGCCCAGTAGCCGTGGGGTAATAATTGCGGCGGATCGTCGCCTCGTTAAAGCCCAGGCTTTCATACAATGCAATAGCTGCTGTGTTGGAGGCGCGTACTTCGAGCCACAGTGTCAACACGTTACGCGCTTCCAGTTCGCGGATCAGGTGCTCCAGCAATTGTCGGCCTAAACCTTTGCGTTGCCAGGCTGGATCTACAGCGATATTGAATAGCGTCGCCTCATCCATTACGACCTGGGTAATGGCAAACGCCGCCATTTCATCTCCGACCATCAGTCGATAGTTGAGGTAACGTTCACCCTGGTTGCTGGCCAGTGTTTTCTCGCTCCAGGGGAACGCGTGCGCACGGGTTTCAATATGATAGGCGCGATCTAAGTCAGTCGTGCTGAGGGAAGAAATCGTGTTCATGTTCGCAGATTTGTTGCCATAACGCGGCACGCGCCGCAGGATTGCCGCGTAATTCTTCATACGAGGCCGTTGAGACTTGCGCCCCTGCCAGCGTCAGCGGGTCATTAATGCCAAGCAGCCAGCTGTTACATTGACTCTCCGGAGGCAGCATGGCAACGCGGTCCGGCGTTAACTGCAGAACCTGATCCGCCGTAACAGTCAACGCACGCAGTACGTCGCTCACCAGCGGCTCAGTAAGCGCGGGGAGCGTTGGCGCCACCATCACCAGCCGGATATGCGCAGGCAGCGAAATGGCAATCTCGCCCTGCAACACCGCCGGGCGGCGCAAAGTCCACTGGGTAATGCCCAGTTGCTGTAATTGCCAGTCGCGTCGGGAAGTCATAACAAAGCACTCCTGTATGTCAGGCGCGCAAATATAGCAAACTCGACGCCTGTTCGCCATTAAGACGCAGCCAACAAAGAGGCAGCGTGAAGGATAACGTGCTTATACACAACATCATTCGCGCTGTATCGAGACGGCAAGGATAAAAATCCCCGGGAGCTTACACCTGTAAGTGACCGGGGTCCGCAGACGCAGCCAACAAAGAGGCAGCGTGAAGGATAACGTGTATAATCGCCGCCAGAATTTAACGAGGAACTCCCCATGTCTGCTTTTACTCCGGCAAGTGAAGTCTTGCTGCGCCACAGTGACGATTTCGAACCCAGCCGCATTCTTTTTGCTGGCGACTTGCAGGATGACCTGCCTGCCCGTCTGGATACCGCTGAAAGCCGTGCCTGGACACAACAGTTTCACCAATGGCAAACCTTAAGCTCACTAATGGGTGAACAGGCACGTTACAGCCTGGTGGCGGATAGCGACACTGTCGGTGACTGCGATACGCTGGTTTACTATTGGCCGAAAAACAAGCCGGAAGCGCTGTTTCAGTTAATGAATTTGCTTTCATTGCTGCCAACAGGCAGTGATATTTTTGTCGTGGGTGAAAACCGCAGTGGGGTTCGCAGCGCTGAACAGATGCTGGCGGAATATTGCACGCTGAATAAAGTCGACAGCGCCCGCCGCTGCGGTCTGTATCATGGCCGCCTGGATAAAAACCCCGCCTTCGATCCGAACGGTTTCTGGGGCGAGTATGCATTGGGCAATCTGACCATTAAAACTTTGCCGGGTGTTTTCAGCCGCGACGGTCTGGACGTTGGCAGCCAGTTGTTGCTGTCGACGTTAACGCCACACACTAAAGGTAAAGTGCTGGATGTCGGTTGCGGTGCAGGCGTGCTGTCAGCAGTACTGGCAAGCCATTCACCAAAAGTTCGCCTGACGCTGTGTGATGTTTCCGCCCCGGCGGTCGAAGCCAGTCGCGCAACGCTAGCCGCCAATGGTTTTGAAGGCGACGTGTTTGCCAGCAACGTCTTCTCTGAAGTGAGCGGCCGCTTCGATATGATTATTTCGAACCCGCCATTCCATGATGGTTTGCAGACCAGTATGGAAGCTGCGCAGACCCTGATCCGCGGTGCCGTGCGCCACCTGAACAGCGGTGGTGAACTGCGTATCGTTGCTAACGCCTTCCTGCCCTATCCGGATGTGCTGGATCAGACCTTTGGCTTCCACGAGGTGATCGCGCAAACGGGTCGCTTTAAAGTCTACCGTACGGTCATGACGCGTCAGGCGTTGAAATAACCGCTTTACCCGGCAGGCGTAGCTTGCCGGGTGCCCCTTCTCTCGCGTAGCGAGCGCCCATTTTTACAGCAATCAACTGCAGTTGCTGTAATTAACTGTTGACGAAAAGCGTAAAACATCTAGAATGCGCCTCCGTGGTAACGATACTTCAATAGTGTCGATGGTATGCGAAGGTGGCGGAATTGGTAGACGCGCTAGCTTCAGGTGTTAGTGTCCTTACGGACGTGGGGGTTCAAGTCCCCCCCCTCGCACCATAATCCACGCAGATATCGCTCGCACTGTGCGAAGGTGGCGGAATTGGTAGACGCGCTAGCTTCAGGTGTTAGTGTTCTTACGGACGTGGGGGTTCAAGTCCCCCCCCTCGCACCAACGAGGCGATATCTAAAAAGTAAGATGACTGTGCGAAGGTGGCGGAATTGGTAGACGCGCTAGCTTCAGGTGTTAGTGTCCTTACGGACGTGGGGGTTCAAGTCCCCCCCCTCGCACCAGATATCTTATAACCTTCCTGTATTAATCCTCCAGTTACATCATCATCTTCACGTTCAACAACATCAGCATCATTCCACCGACCAGTGCAACACCCGACGGCAACAGCACAAAGTGGCGTAAGCGTTTGTGGTAGAGCATTACCGGCGTCAGCAGCAGCCCCAGAACGATCACTCCCCGCCAGGCATTAATCGACAGATCCGCAAGCGCCAAAACGGCAACAATAAAGCCAGGTAACACAATTCCCCATCCACTCCCCAGCGCGCGTTGCAACATGGTTTCATCTCTCATATCGATAATGATAACCAATATCATATGATATGTTTTCTCATTTGTCAGCCAGAGACCTTAAACCAGTATGAAGATTACTCATCTTCTGATGACAGGCATTCAGTAAGGTGATAAATTAAGCGACACTTAAATGAAAATCCAAATCACTAATTTTTCGCGATAACTGTTTCATCGCGTTACCTTTTCCCTTTTAGACAATCAGCTCGCTGTTATATTGCGGATAAATAACGATTTTTAGGTATGACATTACAAACCTGGCAATCTCTCTGTAACAAGAAATATCGATTGTCCCTACGACTGTTTCTTTTACTCAACGCGATCTCAGCTCTGTTTTCTGCAGCTCTGCCGCTCAACAATGTGCGCACCTTTACGCTTCCGGTATGCCTTATTTTTGCGATCAGCGTCATTCTGCCGATGTGGCACCGACGTTATCCAAAAACGAAAATTAATATCACCTTCACATCACTGATATTCGGCAGCCTGTGGGCATGGCATGTGATCACTAAAGTAAGATTAATAAACGATAATGCTGACGCGTATCTGCTGATCGCGCTACTCAGTGTTCTGTTTATTGGCACTATTGCGTTTTCAAATAATGTCCTTGCGTTTATTGTTCACTCTTCACCCGTGTTCATCAGTTGTCTGTGGCTGAGCGGCAGCGAAACAGAGCTCCGCCTGATCTACTCCTTCGCTCTTCCCGTCTTAGGGATTTCTATTCAGCATGCCATTCAGAAACGTAACGATAATTTTGCCCAGGGGTTGATGAACCGTCTGGTGCAGGAACGGAAAACACTGAACGATCTGAGCATGCTGGATCCGCTGACCGGCGTTTATAACCGGCGTGGATTGCAGAATAAAATCGATAATTTGCTGGCGGTGGATGACAGCCCCCGCTATGTGCTGCTACTGGATATCGATCACTTCAAAGCTTATAACGATCACTACGGCCATATGATGGGCGATCAGGCCCTGATCCGTGTGTCCGCCGCTTTGCGTGATGCGGTGGGTTCGCGGGATATTGTCGCGCGTTTTGGCGGGGAAGAATTCATGATTCTGATTAACAATGTCGACCAGGAACAGGCTCGTCTTATCGCCGAGCGTATACGTCGCCAGGTCTATGATTTAAAAATTCCCCATATGTTTAATGAAAGCGTGGCGACCAATGTAACGGTCAGCATTGGTATTGCTCCTCTATTGGAAAATGACATTGAGGCCTCGCTCGCTCGCGCGGATAAGGCCTTGTACGAAGCAAAAAATTTGGGTCGCAATAACATCCTGGTGAGTAAAGAGTTACAGCCCGCCTGAGCGAACTTTACGATAAAAATGTTGCTATCGATCCTACCCCTGGATAGGATTGGCAATAATTATCATTTAGATTTCGCAATTAGCCGGCGCCATGACTTATCGTACCGCAACGCTTACAGAAAACATTATCTGGCGAGGTAGCCTCATTGATGAGCGCGATTCGCTGGCTAATGCCATGCGGGAAACGATTACCAGCACGCGTGCGCACCTGCTTGATTTTATTCGTCTGAATGAGTCCTCGCCGTATTCGGCGTTGACGCTCAGAGAGTGGTCTCGCCACACCGAGCTGCAAACCCTTATCGCCACCTACTCTGATCATATCTACCGTAACCAGCCCACCCAGCCGCGCGAAAACAAACCGCTGCTTTCGTTATGGGCACAGTGGTATCTTGGGCTGATGGTACCGCCATTACTGCTGGCGCTACTGACGCAGAAAACCGCTATTGACCTCTCGCCTGAGCTGTTTCATGTTGAGTTTCATGAAACTGGCCGCGCCGCCTGTTTCTGGATTGATGTTCAGCCAGACCGTGCATTAACCTCGCAGAACGATGCCTGCCGCATTGGCGCGCTGACGACCCAGGCAATGCTTCCGGTGGTACAGGCGCTGGAAGCCACTGGCGAGATCAACGGTAAGCTTATCTGGAGCAATACGGGGTATCTGATCAACTGGTATTTAGGAGAGATGCTCCCCCTGCTGGGTGAAACGCGCGTAGCCGCGCTGCGCCAGATATGCTTCTTTGAAAAGCAGCTCGCCGACGGAAGCGACAACCCGCTTTGGCGCAGCGTGGTACTGCGCGACGGTGCACTGGTTCGCCGCACCTGTTGTCAGCGTTACCGCCTGCCTGATGTTCAGCAATGTGGTGACTGCACGCTAAAATAATCCGGGGCGCAACGTACGCCCCGGGGAATGGTGCTGATTGTTTTATGCGGTTTGTTTCTCTTCTTCTGCGCGCTGGGCCTCTTCTGCTTCCTGCTCCAGGAGTTGTTTTTCGTATACCTTGAAGAACGGGTAATAAATAATTGCGGAGATGCAGGCGAGAAGCACGACCAGGATAGCCGCACGGAAATCCCAGCCTAAAGCCCATGCACCGCCAATAGGTGCTGGCGCTGTCCACGGTACGACCGAAATGACCCGGCCAATTAAATCCAGTTTCATTGCCGCCCAGGCAATAATCGCATTAAGCGTGGGTGCAAGCAGGAAAGGAATAAAGAACACCGGATTCATGACAATGGGCGTCCCGAAGATCACCGGCTCGTTAATGTTGAACATACTGGGCACCACACTCAGACGACCAATCGATCGCAAGTGCACAGAGCGGCTACGCAAATAGCAAAGCACCAGCCCCATTGTCGCCCCGGATCCGCCAATTACAATAAAGAACGTCCAGAATGCTTCCATAAAGATATGAGGCAACGGTGCGCCCTGCGCCAGTGCGCTCTGGTTCAAGCCAAGGTTGGTTAACCAGAACATTTGCAGCATGCCAGAAACAATCGCAGCGCCGTGAATACCGGCAAACCACAGTAAGTGGCCGATAATCACTGCCAGCAGGATCGCTGGCAACGAATCCGCTGCGGACACCAGAGGCTTAAACAGTGCCATAATTGCCTGTGGGATCAACATGTTAAATTGCGTCTGGATAAACAGACTCAGTGGGTAAAGCGTTAACACCACCACTAACACAGGGATCAGTAAATCAAAAGAGTTCTTAATCATTGGCGGCACCTGATCGGGCAGGCGGATGCCAATGTTATGCGCCTTCAGAAAACGCATCATTTCCACGCAGTAAATCGCTACCAGAATCGCGGTGAAAATCCCCGTTCCGCCGAGGCTGTCGACCGGTAATGTGTCGCTGGTCTTTGGTGCAGCTACCAGCAAAAAAGCCATTAACGACAGCATGGCGCACATGAAAGGATCCAGTTGATGCGACTTCACGTAGTGCTTACCGAGGTTGTAAGCGATCGCCGCGCAAATATAGATAGACATAATGCCCATCGTCATGTCGAAAGGCGTAAGAATGCGGCCCTCGTACTGCTTCGCCAGATCTAACCACCCCCGGGCGAATCCCCAGGTGGTATCCGGCGAAAAAGGCGGATAAGCAAAAACCAGCAAGAACGAGCCTACGATCATGAACGGCATTGCCGAAATAAAACCGTCACGAATGGCCATAACATGGCGCTGAGATGAAATTCGCCCGGCAATCGGGCTGACATAGTTTTCTATAAACCGGAAAATAAGGTTAAACGCAGCATGGTTGGCAGACATAGCAGATCTCCTGTCAGACTAACAAATTAAGCGCACCAGCGAATGTTCTGCCGTGCAGCAATCCCTTTTTTCTGTTTGAAACCGCGCGGGTTTTTCAACCAGCTTTACAACGAAGCAGGATATGTTCATGGACGGCTCTTTTTTAATTATCTGGGCAGAGGAAAGTGACAAAATCAGTATTAACCCGGCATCGGGACACTGCAACCGGTTACTGTAACCGGTTTCCGCGATTGTGAAGGCGATCCAGGATCTGATTGTAAGTCGTTTGTTACATCAGAATATTTACAGCGATAACAGCCTTGTGACAGATTAATGGCGGTCTTATGCAGGAGAACATCATGAGTTTGCAGTCTGTGCGGCAATTCTTTGCCGACAATGCCCCCGATATCGACATTATTGAACTGAGTCAGAGTACAGCAACCGTCGCACTGGCAGCAGCCGCGCACCACGTCGAACCTGGGCAAATAGCCAAGACTCTGTCGCTGAAGGTAAAAAATGAAGTCATTCTGGTCGTTGCCAAAGGTGATGCGCGCCTCGACAACAAGAAACTGAAAACGACCTTTGGTGCAAAAGCACGGATGCTCAGCAGTGATGAAGTGGTCACTATTACTGGTCACCCTGTCGGCGGCGTCTGCCCGTTTGGCCTGGAGAACCCGCTGGCGGTCTATTGCGATGTGTCATTAAAACAGTACCCGGAAGTACTTCCGGCTGCAGGAGCCATTCATAGCGCCGTGCGGATTTCTCCGGAAAGAATGGCTCAGTTAACCCGGGCAAAATGGATAGATGTTTGCCAATAATCCTTCGCGCCAGGTGTAAAACCTGGCGCTGTTAACTCACCTACGTTAATTTGGATACTGCCCTGACAATGGCATCCAGGCCAGCATATCCGCTGCATGGAGCAGATTAAGGTCCGATGTTACACCCAGCTTATTCATCGCATTAAATTTATGCGCCCGGATAGTTTTAACGTTGCGATCCAACTGTGAAGCAATTTCCGCCAGGGAATAGCCACGAGTCATGTAACTCAGGATCTCACGCTCTGTCGGGCTAAGCATACGGGTCTGGCTAATAAACCAGTGATTTGTGACATCCTCATTTATCTCTTGCTTTTGCTCGAACAACCTCTCCATTTGTTGCAGTAACACAGGCAATGCGGACGATTTACTCCAAATACCGTGCAATTGCGAAGGTGAAAGCAAACCGACCAGTTGTGCTTCACCATCATCCTCTGCTAAAACAATGCGTTGCACTTTCGGATGAGAATGAGAAAGCCGATGCAACCCCATCAGGCACTCTCGCCGCTCTTCCCGACGCCCAAAAAGGGAATAGATCACCGCAAAGAAAGGCTTCTGCGTGAGAGCCTGGCGAAAAGACGCATAATTTTTAAAAAAATGAAAAGAGTATTGGCAGTTAATAGGATCATTAAATAAATGACGTAATCCTGCTTCACTCATTATGCACTTTTCGATGATGGCAACGTTGCTTCTTTTGCAATAATGTTCCATTCCTTCTGCTCTCCATATGCAGTGCCCAGGTTCAACTCTTTTATACCCCGCGCACTATTTATCCATGAGTACAGGTCCGCATTACTTCGCAGCGATAAACGCCGCATTGCGCTATTTTTTTGCGCGCTGATCGTCTTGTTGCTTTTTTTAAGCAGAGATGCAATTTGGTTGATTCCCCATCCTTTTCCAAGAAGGCGTAACACTTTCCGTTCAGAAAAGGTTAGCATTTCAGCATTATTGATATTTCTTTCATTTTCTTGCTGTTCAGAAATATTATGCACACAGTTAATATCTGGCAGCTTTTCATAACCTTCTCGTATTGTCCTGATGACCGTCTCAACCGGTTCCTCTTCCGCAAGAAGTGTCGTATGGGAGCGCAACAATAATTGCATCGCAACCGGATATAAACTGCGGGAAATCAGGAAGATCCAGTGCGTATTTTCACATTGCGGAAGCAAGGTAAAGTATTGCTGGCAGTGCCTGCGAGCATGCCGGAGTTCACCTGTCAAATCGACGACGATCAACCTGGCAGCAGCAAGTTGCCGAAGCGTAGTCTCTTCGACTGCGGAATAATACATTAATTGATATTCAGGGAAATGGCTTTCAAGAATGCCCCCGATCCCTGACCGTAGTACAGGCATCCTGCTAATGATAATCCCTTGTTTGTCGCTTAGCGATAGCATGAAAACCTCCGCTTCCATTCTTAACTGTTATCAATTGCCGCTATTAGCATTTAATCGGCCAATATAATTAACGTAACAAAACCGCCATTTCAGAATGAAACGGGTAATTAGATTTACGGAATTTATGATTAGCAATTAAATATAACGTTATAAAATTATAGTATTGCCCACTATCGTGTCAACATAACACAACGTCCATTCGAGCGTCCCGGTTAATATTAAAAATAAAATAAGAAAATAAAAACAATCGATGCGGATATAATTAAGATTAATAAATAAATTTCACGAATAATTAAGATGGTATTTTCCGCTAACTCTTTCAATATTGACGATTTTCAACATAACGGCATGGACATACCAGAAAAACTTACAACCTGGTTACCGGTAAAATAAGAACGTTTCACAATACTTCATCATCATGACTTACTGCGCAAATCTTGATCTACTTTAGCGCCATCCTACCTGTATATTGTGTTAAAAATAGCTTTTACATTTTCTTTTTGTGAGCGTCGTTACACCACTACCAGGGTCATCATGCAAACAGACCAGTCATCGCAGCGGGCCATCACACGCCTGTGTATTCAGTGCGGCCTTTATTTGTTACAGCACGGCGCAGAGAGCGCGCTGGTTGAGGAGTTATCCACGCGGCTTGGGTTGGCGCTGGGCATGGACAGCGTTGAAAGTTTGATTTCTTCAAATGCCATCGTACTTACCACTATCAAAGACGGCCAATGTCTGACCTCAACGCGCAAGAACAGCGACCGCGGTATCAATATGCATGTCGTGACTGAAGTACAGCATATCGTCATTCTTGCGGAACATAAGCTGCTGGATTTTAAAGGCGTCGAAAAACGCTTTTCTCAGGTAAAACCGCTGCGTTATCCACGCTGGCTGGTCACAGTGATGGTTGGCCTCTCCTGCGCCTGCTTCTGCAAGCTTAACAATGGTGGCTGGGACGGCGCATTTATTACCTTTTGCGCCAGCAGTGTCGCAATGTATGTGCGGCTGGTACTGGCGGGCCGGCATATGCATCCACAAATCAACTTCTGCATTACCGCTTTTGTTGCCACGACGGTGTCCGGCCTGATGCTGACTCTACCAGGTTTCCTCCACTCCTCGACGGTTGCCATGGCCGCCAGCGTTTTGTTGTTGGTGCCGGGGTTTCCGCTGATCAACGCTGTGGCCGACATGTTTAAAGGCCATATCAATACCGGGCTGGCGCGCTGGGCAATCGCCAGTTTATTAACGCTTGCAACCTGCATTGGTGTGGTAATGGCAATGACATTATGGGGGCTCCGCGGATGGATGTGATCCGGTTTTTTCTGGCGCTGGCGCAGGACATGGCGCTGGCAGCCATTCCCGCCGTGGGATTTGCTATGGTGTTTAACGTTCCGCATCGCGCCCTGCGCTGGTGCGCGCTGCTTGGCGCTATTGGTCACGGTTCGCGCTTTGCCATGATGCACTGGGGTTTTAACATCGAATGGTCAACATTCGTGGCATCCATGCTGGTAGGAAGTATCGGTATTCGCTGGTCACGCTGGTATCTGGCGCACCCGAAAGTCTTTACCGTGGCGGCAGTAATCCCGATGTTCCCCGGTATTTCCGCATACACCGCAATGATTTCAGCGGTGAAGATTGGCCACTTCGGCTACAACGAAGAGCTCATGATCCTGCTGCTGACCAACTTTCTCAAAGCCTCATCTATTGTTGGCGCGCTGTCGATTGGTTTGTCGATCCCTGGATTATGGATCTACCGCAAACGGCCGCGCGTCTGAGTATTGATCTTCTGTCGGTGCGGTTTGAAGGGGTTCAGGATCCTGCCGCGCAGGGAGAGTTTCACCAGGTAATAACAGTGCCAATTGCGCTGCGTTATACCTGCCCATAAAAATAACTTGCAATTAAATAGCGCACTACCTATACTCACTGCATGAAGACGACACCGAACACCACCGAGCAGCTCGCATTAGATAACCAGTTTTGTTTTGCGCTCTACTCTACAAACCTGGCGCTGCATAAGCTTTATCGCCAGCTGTTGGCTCCCATGAACCTGACGTATCCGCAATATCTGGTGATGCTGGTGCTATGGGAGAAAGATGATATTACTGTGTCGGAGGTTGGCGAACGCCTTTTTCTCGACTCCGCCACTCTGACGCCGTTGTTAAAGCGTCTGGAAAGCGCCGGATTGATTCGTCGTCAGCGTTCACGCCAGGATGAGCGTCAGGTGATAATCACATTAAGTGAGAGTGGTCGTGCGTTGCAGCAGCAGGCAACGGCTATTCCGGCGTCGATCAGTTGCGCAATGGCATGCGACAGCGCCACCATGCATGATATCAAGCAGCAACTGGAACAGCTTCGTCAGCGGTTTCAGCAGGCTTAAGCTCCCTTTGCAGGGAGTTTATTTCAGCAAATAAATAGCGCGCTATTTTATAGCAAACACTTGAGATAATAAGGAACCTGTCATGTCTTTAGAAAAAGTCGTTTATACCGCCAAAGCAAAAGCCACCGGCGGCCGTGATGGCCGTGCCACATCTTCGGACGGCGTCCTGGACGTTAAACTGGGTGTCCCGAAAGAGATGGGCGGCGCAGGCGGTGAAGTGACCAACCCGGAACAACTCTTTGCTGCTGGTTACTCTGCCTGCTTCCTTGGCGCGATGAAATTCGTCGCAGGCCGCGACAAAATTGCGATGCCAAAAGAGGCCTTTATCGAAGGTGAAGTGGGTATTGGTCCGTTGCCGACCGGTTTTGGTATCGAAGCCAAACTGAATATCCATCTGCCAGGGATGGACGCAGCAGAAGCCAAAAAACTGGTTGATGCAGCGCACATTGTTTGCCCGTACTCCAACGCTACACGCGGCAATATTGACGTAACGCTGAACATTATCGCGTGATCATGAAGAAAGCCGGGGAAACCCGGCTTTTCCTGCTGTACTGCCCTTTCCGTTCCCTGTGGTACTATGTGCTATTGAGCCTGTGTGAAAAACGCAGTACACCGTATCCGTAGTCATCCAGTTTGAGAACGCGTTATGTCTTCCAGAATCCTGACCTCAAATGTCATCGGCATTGATGAGTTTATGCGCGATCATGCCAGCATACTGGCCCGCATGGAAGGTGGCGCTATCGCCGTTTTTGCCAATAACACTCCCGCTTTTTACGCAATCACGCCGCAGCGCCTCGAGCAGCTGTTGGCGCTGGAAGCCCAGCTTGCACGTCCGGCGAGCGATATCGCTCTTGATGCGCAGTTCTATGAAGAACCCGGCAGCGCGCCGTTGAATGTACCCATGGGCAAATTCGCCATGTATCCGGGCTGGCAGCCAGATGCAGATTTTCAACGCCTGGCCGCGTTGTGGGGCATTGCACTTACCCAGCCGCATACCCCGGAAGAACTGGCTTCATTTGTTGCGTACTGGCAAGCGGAAGGCAAAGTTTTCCACCATGTACAATGGCAGCAGAAACTGGCGCGCAGCCTGCAAATCGGGCGCGCCAGCCAGAACGGTAATACGAAGCGTGATATCAACGCGCTTTCGGAACCAGACAATCAAATTCCACCCGGTTTTAGAGGATAACGATGAAAAACGTCGGCGAATTGATAAAACGTCTGCAAAAAATGATGCCCGCCAACATCCAGCCTGCGTTTAAAACGGGCGAAGAATTAATGGCATGGCAGAAACAACAGGGCGAAATCCGTTCGGCGGCGCTGGAGCGAGAAAACCGCGCCATGAAAATGCAGCGCACCTTCAACCGTTCCGGCATTCGTCCGTTACATCAAAACTGCTCGTTTGATAATTACCGCGTCGAAACCGAAGGCCAAATGCGCGCCCTCAGCCAGGCCCGGCAATATGTTGAAGAGTTTGACGGTAACATTGCCAGCTTCATCTTTTCGGGCAAGCCCGGCACCGGTAAAAACCACCTTGCCGCTGCTATCTGTAATGAACTGTTGTTACGCGGCAAGTCCGTGTTGATCATCACTGTTGCCGATATCATGTCGGCCATGAAAGAGACCTTTGGCAACCGCGAAAGCAGCGAAGAGCAGTTACTCAACGATTTAAGTTCGGTCGATCTGCTGGTGATCGATGAGATCGGTATGCAGACCGAATCACGCTACGAGAAAGTCATTATCAACCAGATTGTCGATCGCCGTTCCTCATCAAAACGCCCGACCGGCATGCTGACCAACAGCAATCTTGAGGAGATGAACAAACTTTTGGGCGAACGCGTGATGGACAGGATGCGTCTGGGTAACAGCTTGTGGGTGATCTTCAACTGGGACAGCTATCGCAGCCGCGTGACCGGCAAAGAGTATTGAGAGTTTTCCCCCCTTGCCCTTCTGCGCCCGCGTGTATACTGGGCGCTTTCGCCCGACATCAGGATCTCCACGACATGAAATTCGCTCAACGCCTGCTTTATTCCGCTGCCATCAGCAGTATTATGCTCACCGGTTTTGCTCATGCGGCGTCCTGGCAGGATACGCTCACCAGTGCCGCCAGCCAGCTCAACCAGAACAGCACCTCTTCACAACAAGGCGGTCTGTCGCTCTCCTCGCTGACAGGCCTGCTTAATGGCGGCAACCAGGCGCTTAGCGCAGGAACCATGAATAATGCGGCGGGCGTGATGACCTGGTGCGCTAAAAATAAACTCGCTTCGCTGACTAACACCGAAAACGTCAAAAATCAGGTGCTGGATAAGTTGGGACTGGGAACCGCGGAGCAGAAGCAGGACACCAACTATCTGCAAGGCATCCAGGGCATGCTAAACACCAAAAACGGTGAACAGTTGAATCTGAGTAATATCGGCAACACGCCACTGGCCGAAAAGGTGAAATCAAAAGCCTGCGACATCGTACTCAAACAGGGCGTCAATTTCCTCTCCTGATCAGCCGCCGCGTTGCCCACAACGCGGCCTCCGCTTCCCTTTTCCTGCCGGCCCGTCACCACTGAGAGGGCGATCAATATTGTCGCTTTCTAAACCGATTCTGAATAAAACCTCATTAGAGTGACACTACAATTGCAGCTATGTGACAACGTCATTAAATTGTACCGCCTGTTACAAACTTTAATAACCAGCAATAACTGCTGGCATTGATGAGGAATCCTGGTTGTCCGAGTTGCTCTCTGTTGCCCTGTTTCTCGCTTCTGTGGCGATCTATGCCTGGAAAGCGGGTCGTAACACCTGGTGGTTTACCGCAACGTTGCTGGTTCTTGGCTTTTTTATTGTGTTAAACATCACGCTCTACGCCAGCAACTACTTCACCGGTGACGGCATTAACGATGCGGTGCTCTACACCCTGACCAACAGCCTTACCGGGGCAGGCGTTAGTAAGTATCTGCTGCCCGGCGCGGGCCTGATTTTGGCGCTGGTGGCTGTGTTTTGCGCCCTCGGCTGGGTGTTACGCCGGCGCCGCCACCGGCCGCATCACGTTGGATACAGCCTGCTGGCGCTTGCGCTGGCGCTCGGATCCGTCGATGCCAGCCCGGCGTTTCACCAAATCACCGAGCTGGTGAAATCGCAAACGCGAGAGGGCGACCCCGACTTTTTAACCTATTACAAAGAGCCCGCCAAAAAGATCCCTGCCCCGAAACTGAACCTGGTCTATATCTACGGCGAAAGCCTGGAGCGCACTTATTTTAACGATGCAGCTTTTCCAGGCCTCGCGCCTGAACTGGGCGCGCTGAAAGACGACGCCATGGACTTTAGCCACACCGAGCAACTACCCGGCACCGATTACACCATCGCAGGTATGGTCGCCTCCCAGTGTGGTATCCCGCTATTTGCCCCGTTCGAAGGCAATGCATCGGCCTCGGTCTCGACCTTTTTCCCGCAGAATATCTGCCTCGGCGATATCCTGAAAAATTCCGGTTATGAGAACCACTTTATCCAGGGCGCCAACCTGCGCTTTGCCGGTAAAGACGTGTTCCTCAGGTCGCACGGTTTCGACTACCTGGTGGGGGCAGAAGAGTTAAAAAATCAGGTTGCTGATGCGAACTACCGCAATGACTGGGGCTTTTATGACGATACCGTACTGGACGCGGTGTGGAAGCAATACGAAGCGCTTTCGCGTTCCGGCAAGCGTTTTTCCCTGTTCGCGCTGACGGTCGATACCCATCACCCGGACGGCTTTATCTCACGAACCTGTGAACGTAAAAGCTACAGCATTGATGGGAAACTGAATCAATCCTTTAGTGCGGTGGCCTGTAGTCAGCAGCATATCGCAGCCCTGATCAACAAAATCAAAGCCTCGCCGTGGTTTAAAGATACGGTCATTGTGGTGTCGTCAGATCATCTGGCAATGAACAACACGGCATGGAAGTACCTGAATAAACAGGATCGCAGCAACCTCTTCTTTGTGATCCGTGGCGACGATCCCCAGCAGGATATTTCCGGCATCAAGCGTAGCACGATGGATAACGGCGCAACCGTGCTGGATATCCTCGGCGGGGATAACTTCCTCGGCCTTGGGCGAAGCAGCATTTCCGGCCAGTCGCTTTCCGGCGTGTTCCTGAACATGAAACAGAAAGTACTGGCATGGAAACCGGACATTATTCGTCTGTGGAACTTCCCGAAAGAGATGAAGGATTTCACCATCGACCAGGGCAAACAAACGATTGCTTTCTCTGGCAGCCAGTTCCGCCTGCCGCTGCTGGTACGCGTATCGGAGGCGCGTATCGAGCCGCTGCCAGAAAGTGAATACTCTGCCCCATTACGTTACCAACTGGCGGATTTTGCCCCGCGCGACAACTTTGTCTGGGTCGATCAATGCTACAAAATGGCGCGCCTCTGGTCACCCGAACTGGCGCTCTCTACCGACTGGTGTGTCTCACAGGGCAGCCTGGGCGGCGAGCAACGCGTTGAACATGTCGACAAGCCGCTGTGGAAAGGGAAAACGCAGTTTACCGAAACGGTGATCAGCGCCGCGCGCTACCAAAACAACGTCGATACGCTGAAGACCGTCGACAACGATATTCGCTATAAAGCCGACAGTTTTGTATTTAACGTTGCAGGCGCACCGGAAGAGGTAAAGCAATTTAGCGGTATTTCCCGCCCGGAAAGTTGGGGGCGCTGGTCGAATGCCAAACTCAGCAACGAAGTGAAAATTGAGTATAACCAGCCACTGCCAGCACACTTTGAACTAGTGATCACCGCCAAAGCCTTTGGCCCCAACGCCAACCGCCCGATTCCGGTACGGGTCGGCAACGAAGAACAGACGCTGACGCTGGGTAACGCGTTAAGCACCACAACGCTCAGCTTCCGCAACCCGTCGCGTAGCAACACACTGGTCATTGTGCCGCCGGACCCGCAATCCACTAACGAAGGGAATATTCTGGGTCACTCGCCGCGTAAACTGGGCATTGGCCTTGTCGAAATCAAAGTGGTGAACCACGAAGGCTGACCGTTAAAGGTCAGCTTTCATCTCATACTGGCTTAAGGCCAGCGTATGGTAGCCCGCGCCGAGGAATAACGCAGAAAACCGCTCAGGCACCGCGACAGGGGTGCTCACCTCTGGAAACGCCTGATTCAGCGCACGCAGGAATTCGCTGGCAAAGCCTTTGCCCCGATATTCGGGCTCGACATAGAGAAAACGTAACTGAGGTTTACCCCCCGGCGTGGCAACCACAGCATAAGCATGTTTACGGTATTCACAGGCCTGCGCAGGCAGCGACACCGCCGTGAGAGGGTCCACCTGCCATGGCAGTCTGGGATAGCTCTCGCCCACCGCTTTACGCACCACACTGAGTGGATCGAGGGCCACCAGCGGCGCCGTTTCTGCCGCACCCTGTTCGCCCCCCTGAAACCCCAATAGCGGCTGAACGGTGGCAAACCCCAGCGCGTGGTACAACGCCACACCGGCGTGGTTATCGCTAAGTACTTCCAGCCATAATTGCCGCACGCCTTTATCCGCCAACCCTGCCATTAACGGCGGCAGAATGCGCCTGCCGACGCCCTGCCCCCGATAGTCGGGACGAATGGCAAATGCTGCCAGACGCGCGCTTTCTCCGCGCCGTGTCACCAGGGCCGCCGCCGCTGGCGTGTCGCCCTCCAGCCAGACACAGGAATCGACAAAGCTTATGTCTTCGGCAATAAAACGTTGGGCAAAAAGCGGGGAGGGCAATGAAAACGGCACGCTATAGCCTTCAAAGCAATCACTAAGGATCGCGGCAAGCTGATCACAGCTGTAATGCAGGGCGGGAACGGCAACAAGGTTCATAGAGCTTCTCCACAGGGCGCTAATGAGAGCATAGCAGGGAGAGAGCAGGAAGAAATGCGCCCTGCATGGCAGGGCGCGAATAAGGCTTAGAATGTTTCCCAGTTTTCGCCGGTATCAGCAGCGACTTTACGTGGCTGTGCAGAGACGGCGGCGCTTTTGACGAACGTCGGCGCGGCCGCTTTACGCTGCTCCTGCATGATACGGAACACCGCCACTGCTTCGGTCAGACGGCTCGCCTGCTCTTCCAGCGCAGCGGCAGCCGCGGCAGATTCTTCCACCAGCGAGGCGTTCTGCTGCGTCACGCGATCCATTTCGGCAACCGCCAGCCCCACCTGGTCGATACCACGGCTCTGCTCGTCAGATGCCGACGAGATTTCACCCATAATATCTGTCACGCGGGTGACCGCACTAACGATTTCATCCATGGTTTCACCGGCGCTTTCCACCAGGGTGGAGCCCAGTTCAACACGGCCAACAGAGTCTTCGATCAGGCTCTTGATTTCCCGTGCAGCCTGAGCGCTACGCTGGGCAAGGTTACGAACCTCACCTGCCACGACGGCAAAACCACGCCCCTGTTCGCCTGCGCGTGCAGCTTCAACCGCCGCGTTAAGCGCCAGGATATTGGTCTGGAAGGCAATACCATCAATTACGCTGATAATATCGGCAATTTTCTGCGAACTTGCGGCGATATCACGCATGGTCTGAACCACGTTATCGACCACTTTACCGCCTTTCTGCGCGGTTTCAGACGCGCTCAGCGCCAGATGGCTGGCCTGACGGGCGTTTTCGGCGTTCTGTTTCACCGTTGCGGTCAACTCTTCCATGCTGGCGGCCGTTTCTTCCAGCGAAGCAGCCTGCTGTTCAGTACGGGAAGAGAGATCGTTGTTACCTACGGAAATCTCGCTGGCGCCGCTATAAATTGCGTTCGCGCCGTTGCGCACATCGCTCACGGTGCGCACCAGTTCGCTCTGCATATGACGCAGACTGTCTGCCAGCACGCCCATTTCGTTAGAACCCTGGACTTCAATACGCTGTACCAGATCGCCGCCGGCAATATGACGAATGTTGTCGATAAGGTGGTTCAACGGCGCGATGAGTGCGCGTTTGATCCCGACCCAAACACTCACGATCACCGCCAGCACCACGAGCAGGACAGTAATAATGATCCACACAGCAGAGCCATAAGAACTTTCACTGTCGTGAACGGCCGTTTCGTACAGCGCATCGTTCTGCTGCAGGTAGTGAACATACTCTTTCTCGAAACCATCCTGATAACGCTGCGTCGGCTGGTCAAAAAACTCATTGATCTTGCCTGCGCCCAGTAGTTGAATCAGCTCCGCCAGCGCGTTGTGGTAGATATCGTAATTGCGTTTGATCTCTGCGGCTGCATCGTCGCTCTGACGCGGATCGCGCGGCAGCGCCTGATAGGCATTCCAGCTCACTTCGGCCTGCTTCAGCGAAGTGCTGGCAATCTGCATCAGATCGTTAACGGTAGCACCGCTGCCGATGTTGTTCTGATCCATCATGTAGCGGATGCCGGCACGGTTAAGCGTGTTACGGGTTTGCAGCAGCGAAACCCAGCTGGCGTTCAGCGTAGACTGTTGCTGACGAATGGTTTGCAGAACGGTGAAGTTTTCTTTGTCTTGTTTTAGCGCGTTGAAGAACAGACCGCCGGACGTGAGTTGTAACAGGCCAAATAATGCTAAGACCAGCAGCAAGCTGGTTACAATTTTAATACGAGTTAACATGTTTTCTCTTTCCTTATAGACAGATGTAGGATTTTCGGCCTGGAATAAGAAAACTTTATGGGTCATCGTGCTAATATTCACCACAAAAATAATGGTCATTAAGCCCCTCTGAACTCTCTCGTACCCGCGCCCTCACCGGCTTTGCGTGATCAAACTCACATATTTTCCGCCACTTAGGGTGACGATAAACCGCTCAGCGCGATCCTTTTACCGCTTACCGCCTGTTTATAACCGCTTAATCAAATCGTTGCCGTTTCGCGCGCGTTATTTGTCATGATCGTCGCCAGCATACAGCCTTACACACATCTCACATCCCGTTCTTTTTTCTGTTAAAAGCCAGGTCTGATATGGATACGAAAAAACTCTTCAAGCACATACCCTGGGTGATCCTCGGGATTATCGGTGCTTTCTGTCTCTCCGTTGTCGCCTTACGGCGCGGCGAACACGTCAGTGCACTGTGGATCGTCGTCGCCTCTGTTTCCGTTTATCTGGTGGCGTATCGCTACTACAGCCTCTACATCGCTCAAAAGGTGATGAAACTCGATCCGACCCGCGCAACGCCGGCGGTGATCAATAACGATGGCCTTAACTATGTGCCAACCAACCGCTACGTGTTGTTTGGTCACCATTTTGCCGCTATTGCCGGAGCAGGCCCGCTGGTCGGGCCGGTACTGGCTGCGCAAATGGGCTACCTGCCGGGCACGCTGTGGTTACTGGCAGGTGTGGTGCTGGCCGGTGCAGTGCAGGACTTTATGGTGCTGTTTATCTCCTCTCGCCGTAACGGCGCCTCTCTCGGCGAGATGGTCAAAGAAGAGATGGGCCGCGTGCCGGGGACCATTGCGCTGTTCGGCTGCTTCCTGATTATGATCATCATCCTCGCGGTGCTGGCGTTGATCGTAGTGAAAGCGCTGGCAGAAAGCCCGTGGGGGGTATTTACCGTCTGCTCTACCGTACCGATTGCCCTGTTTATGGGAATTTACATGCGCTTCCTGCGCCCGGGCCGGGTAGGCGAAGTCTCGGTGATTGGTATCGTACTGCTGGTGGCGTCTATCTGGTTTGGCGGTATTATTGCGCACGATCCCTACTGGGGCCCGGCACTGACTTTTAAAGACACCACCATCACCTTCGCGCTGATCGGTTATGCCTTTATCTCAGCCCTGCTGCCGGTATGGCTGATCCTTGCACCGCGTGACTACCTGGCGACCTTCCTGAAAATCGGCGTGATCGTCGGTCTGGCGCTCGGCATCGTGATCCTCAACCCGGAACTGAAAATGCCTGCGGTAACGCAGTACATTGATGGTACCGGCCCGCTGTGGAAAGGTGCGCTGTTCCCGTTCCTGTTTATTACTATCGCCTGTGGCGCTGTGTCTGGCTTCCATGCGCTGATTGCTTCGGGTACAACGCCGAAACTGCTGGCGAACGAAACCGACGCCCGTTTTATCGGTTACGGTGCCATGTTGATGGAATCCTTTGTGGCCGTGATGGCGCTGGTTGCGGCGTCGATTATCGAGCCGGGCCTCTACTTCGCCATGAACACGCCACCGGCAGGTCTGGGCATTACTATGCCGAACCTGCATGAACTGGGCGGCGACAACGCGCCAATGATTCTGGCGCAGCTGAAAGATGTCACCGCGCATGCCGCTGCGACAGTCAGTTCCTGGGGCTTTGTGATTTCGCCGGAGCAGATCCTGCAAACCGCGAAAGACATTGGCGAACCGTCAGTGCTGAACCGTGCCGGTGGCGCGCCAACGCTGGCAGTCGGTATTGCGCACGTGTTCCACAAAATCATCCCCATGGCGGATATGGGCTTCTGGTACCACTTCGGTATTCTGTTCGAAGCATTATTTATCCTGACCGCGCTAGATGCAGGCACCCGTGCTGGCCGCTTTATGCTGCAGGATTTGCTGGGTAACTTCGTGCCATTCCTGAAGAAAACCGACTCACTGGTTGCCGGTATCATCGGTACGGCGGGCTGCGTCGGCCTGTGGGGCTACCTGCTTTATCAGGGTGTGGTCGATCCGCTGGGTGGCGTGAAAAGCCTGTGGCCGCTGTTCGGTATCTCTAACCAGATGCTGGCGGCCGTCGCGCTGATGCTGGGCACCGTGGTGCTGGTGAAAATGCAGCGCACCAAATACATCTGGGTCACCGTGGTTCCTGCCATGTGGCTGCTGTTGTGCACCACCTGGGCGCTGGGCCTGAAGCTGTTCAGCACCAACCCGCAACTGGAAGGCTTCCTGTTTATGGCTAACCAGTACAAAGCGAAGATTGCTGCGGGCGGCAGCGAACTGACCGCGCAGCAGATTGCCAACATGAACCATATTGTGGTGAACAACTACACTAACGCCGGTTTGAGTATTCTGTTCCTGGTGGTGGTTTACAGCATCATCTTCTATGGCATCAAAACCTGGCTGAACGTACGCAACAATAAAGTGCGTACTGACAAAGAGACACCGTATGTGCCGGTACCGGAAGGTGGCGTGAAAACCGCTTCACATCATTAATATCACCCGGCTGGATGGCTCCCCTAAAAGGGAGCCATCCAGCCTCCACAGATATCCGGGACAAATAATGTTTGGTAACTTAGGCGAAGCCAAAAAATACCTTGGTCAGGCGGCAAAAATGTTGATTGGCATTCCGGACTATGACAACTACGTTGAACATATGAAGACCAACCATCCGGACAAGCCGTACATGACTTACGAAGAATTTTTCCGCGAACGCCAGCAAGCGCGTTACGGCGGCGACGGCAAGGGCGGTGTCCGCTGTTGCTAAAGGAGAATTTATGACCCCCATTGCAGTCACGCTGTTGACCGGTTTTCTCGGCGCAGGCAAAACCACCCTCTTACGCCATATCCTTAATGAGCAGCACGGCTATAAAATCGCCGTTATCGAAAATGAGTTCGGCGAAGTCTCTGTCGACGATCAACTGATTGGCGATCGCGCTACACAAATCAAAACCCTGACCAACGGCTGTATCTGCTGTAGCCGCTCTAACGAGCTGGAAGATGCGCTACTGGATCTGGTCGACAGCCTGGATCGCGGCGATATCACGTTTGACCGGCTGGTCATTGAGTGCACGGGCATGGCGGATCCAGGGCCGATCATTCAGACCTTCTTCGCCCATGAGATCCTCTGCCAGCGCTATCTGCTGGACGGCGTCATTGCCCTGGTCGATGCCGTACATGCCGATGAGCAGATGAACCAGTTCACGCTGGCGCAATCGCAGGTCGGTTACGCAGATCGCATCCTGCTGACCAAAACCGACGTGGCCGGCGACAGTGAGAAACTGCGCGAACGCCTTGCCCGCATCAACGCCCGCGCGCCGATTTACACCGTCACGCACGGCGATATTGAACTGGCGCAGCTGTTTGATACCAACGGTTTTATGCTGGAAGAGAATGTGGTGGCAGCAAAACCGCGCTTCCACTTTATCGCTGACAAGCAAAACGACATCAGCTCGATTGTGGTGGAACTGGATTACCCGGTGGACATTAGCGAAGTTTCCCGCGTGATGGAGAACCTGCTGCTGAGCTTCGCGGAAAAACTCTTGCGCTACAAAGGGATGCTATGGATCGACAGCGAGCCAAACCGCTTGCTTTTCCAGGGTGTACAGCGCCTCTACAGCGCCGACTGGGATCGCCCGTGGGGTGATGAAACCCCGCACAGCACACTGGTATTTATTGGCGTGCAGCTGCCGGAAGAAGAGATAAGAGCAGCCTTTGCGGCTTTACGGAAATAAGCAAGCCAGAGGATGATACTGGCCCTCTCCCTCACGGGGAGAGGGCAAAAGGTGAGGGAAAGTTTACTGGTGCACAACCACCAGCTTCTGGTTCACAAACTCTTTAATACCCAGATCAGAAAGCTCACGGCCAAAGCCTGAGCGCTTCACGCCGCCAAACGGCAGTTCCGCTGCGGTGTCGGTCAGCCAGTTGATCCACACCATGCCGGTTTCAATGCGCGACGCCATCTGTTTCGCACGCTGAATGTTGCGGCTGAAGATGGCGCCGCCAAGGCCGTAGTGTGAATCGTTCGCCAGGCGTACCGCTTCCTCGTCATTGTTAACCACATAAATTTGCGCCACCGGGCCGAAAAACTCTTCAAAGTACGCCGGGTTGTCGCGGGTGATGTGCGTCAAGATGGTGGGCTCAAAGAAGTTGCCTTCGCTATTGGCGGGTTTGCCGCCCAGGTGCAGTTTCGCCCCTTTGTGCACCGCATTACTCACCTGCTGGCTCAGCGTCTTAAGCGCATCTTTTGACGAGAGCGGGCCAAGGGTAGTGCTTTCGTCCAGCGGATCGCCCATTTTCACCTGCTGGAAAGCGTCGGTGAATTTACGCAGGAACTGATCGGCCACATCCTGATGAATAATAAAGCGTTTGGCGGCAGTACAGACCTGCCCGGCATTATTCAGACGAGCCTGAACGCCGACTTCCACGGCTTTCTCCAGATCCGCATCATCCAGCACAATAAAGACGTCGTTCCCGCCCAGTTCGAGAGTGGATTTTTTGATATGTTTTGCCGCTTGCGCCGCCACCACACTGCCTGCGCCTTCTGAACCCGTCAGCGCCGCCCCTTGCACTCGCGGGTCGGCAATGATTGCCGAAACCTGATCGGAAGAGATAAATAAATTAGTCCACGCACCGTCTGGTGCTCCCGCCTCGCGTACCAGATGGGCGAAAGATTCCGCACACTGCGGCACAATGCTGGCGTGTTTACAGACAACCGGATTACCGGCGGCAAGGTTCGGGGCCAGGACGCGCATCAGCTGATAATACGGGAAGTTCCAGGGCTCCACCGCCATAATGACGCCAATTGGATGATGCTCAATCCACGCCTCGCCAAGTTCAGACGGGTACTTCACCGGGGCAAGGAAGCTTTTCGCGTTATCCGCATAGTAACGGGCAATCTGCGCGCAAAGTTGCACCTCGCCACGGCTCTGCCCAATAAGCTTGCCCATTTCGCGGCTGGCAATTTTCGCCAATTCTTCCTGCTGATTTTCCAGCAAATCGGCAAGCTTATGCAGCACCGGAAGACGCTGCTCAATACTCCCTTTCGACCAGGATGAGTGGTACAGCGCATCCGCTTGTCTCAGCGCGACCTCGATGTCGGCATCGTTGTGCGAAGGGAACTCTTTAATAAGCTGATTATTAAAAGGATTCACTGTTTTATAAGCCATATCACATGTCTCCTGTTATCGTCGTTAATTAAGCGAAAAACGCTGACATATCTAATAAGGCTAGTAGACGAGAGCGCCCATATAGAAAAAACAGGATAAAGAAACGTAAATATGACGTTTAACTGGCAGGATATTTCAACAATAAAGGTGGCAAAACCCTACGCTATGCTTACTCCATTACCACCAACAGGAGGATGCATGCAACACACCATTCGCGGTATCGATCATATTGGTATCACCGTTCCGGATATTGAAGACGCCACCCGCTTTCTGACGCAAGCGCTGGGAGCCGAACTGATTTATCAGTCCGTTGCGCCTGACGAAAAAGGCCCTGATAACGCGGCGCAGCAAAAAACGTTGCGCCTGGTGCCGGGCACGGTGATCAAATCCGTCAGGATGCTAAAACTTCAGCACGGCCCGGGTATTGAACTGTTTGAAATGCATGGACCAGATCAGCGCGAACCGCCGCGCGCCAGCGATTTTGGCCTGCAACACTTCGCGGTTTATAGCGATGATATCGACGCCGCCCTGCAACGCTTTAAAGCGGCGGGCGGCGAAGTGTTTACCGCACCACAGCCGCTCGGTTTCCCGACAGAAAAAGGCGAAGGCAATCAATTTTGCTATGGGCGCACGCCATGGGGCAGCATCGTTGAGTTTATTGCTTACCCCTCGGCGATGCCCTACGAGCAAGAAACCACGCTGCGCCGCTGGAGGCCGTGATTCAGCCCAGCACATCCTTAACACAGGCTTTAAATACTTTTACGCCAAGCGCTAACGCCTCGCGGTCAAAGTGCATTTCCGGGTGATGCAGCCCGGGCGTCAGGTTCGCGCCCAGCCCCCAGAAACCGCCTTTCACCTGCGGGCGCAGGCGCAGGTAGTGGAAGAAATCTTCACTGCCCGGCGTCGATTTCGGCGCGGTCAACCCGGCATCACCAAACACGCTGCGGATAGCGCGGGAAACCACGTCGGTTGCTTCGTCATCAATGATCGCCGCCGGCATCTCTTTCAGAATGCGGATGTCAGCAAGCGCACCGTAGGCGGCCGCACTGCTTTCGATGGCGCGAATGACCTGCGGTTTGAGTGCATCCATGGCGTCGTTTTCTGCCGCGCGCAGATCCCAGCACACCTGCGCCTTGTCGGGGATGGAGTTGGTCACGCCAGCATCGCAAAGAAACCGCGTAGCCTTCGCGCTCCAGGTGAGCGACGGCGCAAGATGAATGCCATTCACCGCCTGCACAGCGTGGGCGGCGGCATCCAGCGCGTTCACACCTAAATGCGGCCTGGCGGCGTGTGCCGCTTTACCGTGGAACATCACTTCAACGGTCGCGGACGCCGAGTAGTACATCGCCGGCACAGCCTGGCCCATCGGGCACTCTTCTATTGGCCGCAGGTGGAAACCGAGCAGCATCTCCACATCATCCAGCACGCCGCCTTCGGTCAGGGCAATTGCCCCGGTGCCCAGTTCCTCAGCAGGCTGGAAGATAAACTTCAGCTTGCCCTTTTTCACCACGCCTTCGGCCATGACTTCCTGCGCAGTAGTCAATACCACCGTGGAGTGTCCATCGTGCCCGCAGGTGTGGCGTGCCACATGTTCGCCGTCAATGATATGACCAAGCGCATCCATATCAGCACGAAGCGCCAGTACTGGCCCCGGCTTGCCGCTGTCCAGTACCGCAACAATACCGGTGGTGTTATTGACCTGGCGCGTGACCTGGTAGCCCGCCGCCTCCAGTACCCCGGCAATATAAGCGGAGGTTTTATACTCTTCGAATCCCAGCTCCGGGATCTGATGCAGGTAATTAAAGTGCTCTAGTGTACGTGACACGTCTTACTCCTTGGTGGGCTGCTCTCAGGCAATAACGCGCATTATCAGCATAGAAATAACCGCGTTGAGAATGCTGACGGCCATCAGTAGCGGCCAGTATTTTTTCGGCACATCGGCAACGCCCAACAGGCGGCCCATATACTGTAGCTGCGAACCCATTAAAAAGATGGCCGGTGCGAGAATGGTTATCTGGCCGACATCCAGCTGGCCTTTGCTCAACAAACTGACCGCCACGCCCGTTCCTGCGGAGGAGGAGAGCCAGGCGGTAAGCAACACGGTGATGGCCTCCCCCGGCAAACCGAACAGCCCCATTAGCGGCGCGCAAAGATGGCCGATTATCTGCATCACGCCGAGTAAATTAAGCATTTCGGCGATGACATAGGCCATTAAGACATTCGGCATCAGATTATTTATGGCAATATTAAAGCCTTTACGTGCGCCTATAACGAAAATATCGAACGGATTACCGGAGACTTTGGCGGTATTACTCATGGTTGAAATCCCTCTTATAGACAGTATTTAATGCCAGGCGAACCACGGCTGCGCCAACGAATTTAAGGACAAACATCAATACCAGCGGAATAATAATCGGGATAGTCAGCGAGGCGAACATCGCCGAGCCAATGGAAAAATAGTTATTAATTAACCCGGCACCGGAATATTGCCACGCGCCCATAATCACCACGTCTTTGCGGGTAATTTTTTCACTGTCGTACAACTCCTTTGTCAATGCCGCACCGGCATCGGTGCTTTGCAAATCGGTAATCAGCGCCAGACCGGTATAACCAGGAATGCCGAGCAGCGGTTTAAGCAGCGGGGTTAGCAATTTATGCGCTGCGCGGATCGCGCCATAGTGGGTAAAAATCTCCAGCAATCCCAGCGCCAGCATTACCGTTGGCACCAGCGACAGCGCAAAAAGGAACCCGGCTTTCGCGCTGATGCCGCCGCTGCCGATAAAGGTGTTGGTTTCCGGCGACTTCATGGTACCGAATGCGCCGCCCAGCGTAGTAAAGTCAAACGCTCCCAACCATGCCATGCCGTCAACTTTGAAAAAGAAACCGGAAAAGACCAGCAGAACAATGACCAGCGAAATCCAGGCTCCAGGGCCGACTTTCCACTCTTCCGCGTGCTCTTTCGCGGGTTGATCCAGCGTTTTCGATTCACTCATAACATCTCTCTTTAAAATAATCAGATGGCAATGTTCTATTACTAAGCAGGATCCATGCCTGAATAGCCCGAAGCTAAAATAAAAAACCTACATCGCGACTTTTTATGCAATAAAAAACCACCCCGTAAAAAACGGGAGAAAATAAAGCAAAGTTACCGAAAAATTATTTAATTAAGCCCAAAAGCCGCCCTAATAAAATAACCTCTCACCATTATCGGGCACCTTTTTGGTGCGCCAGTGCATTTTTATTCTTTCATTTTTGTTTCTCCAGCGAACAGGACGGTTATTTTGATTATCACTATTCAATCAGGATGATAAATATCCGCTTAAGGATGTTATTGTTGCTCTCAGGTCAACAATTAAGAAGGAATGTGGCGGATGTTTCAGGATAAACAGGTCGGTTATCTGTATGAAGTGGGCAACCAGGGTGGCATCCGCCGCGCGGCGGACATTCTCGGTGTTAACCCGTCAGTAGTGAGCCGGCAAATCGCCCAACTGGAACGCGCCCTGCAGCTCCCCTTGCTGGAGCGGCGCGGGCGTAATGTGGTGCTCACCGAGGCCGGGCGACTGCTGGCAGAAGACTATTTTATTAGCCGCCAGCGGCGCGAGAAGCTGGAAAGCCAGCTTAAAGATTTGCGCCATATGCGTGGCGGCACGCTCTCGGTTCGCATAGGCGGCGGGCTGATTACCGCGTTTATCGAAGGTGTGATGCGTGAATTTGCCCGGACGTACCCGCAGGTATTTGTCGACATTGTGGTCGGTAGCATGCAGGAAATGCTCAACGACATTGTCAGTGGTGAAGCAGACATGGCGCTGGCCTTCGGCCCCATCGGCACCCCGGAATTGAAGCGCCACAGTTTTCACTGGGGGCCCATTTGCGCCGTCGTCTCACCGCAGCACCCTATCGCTCAGCGGCAAAGCATTACCATTGAAGAGCTGACTGAGCATGCGCTGATCGCGCTGACGGAAAACTTTGGTCTGCAACGCCATATGAATGCGATGTTTAAAAGCCAGGGTCTGCAATTCCATCCGGCATACCGTTGTAATCAGTTCTCGACCGCAATGGGGCTAAGCCAGGCTGGGCTGGGGATCTCTTTTATGACCGCGTACGCCGCCGCCGATCCTATTCGCCAGGGAACGCTGGTGGCGGTGCCTCTCGATCACCCGATTGCCAGCAGCGCACAATGCCATTTGCTACGCAACTCTGATCGGCGCTTTACGCCCGCAGCCCACCATATGTGGCGGCTGTTGCACAATGCGTTTAGCGATAAATAACGCACTGTGCTATACCAGAAAGCCGACTCAGCGAGGCTTTGTATGTCGATCACGCGCGATATCCAGCAATCTTTTTACCGCCCCGAAACCCTGCCAGGCGTTGAACTGCGCAGCACCTGGCGCAGCGACCAGGCTTATAAACGCCACAGCCATGCTGAGCTGTCGATCGGCGCGGTGGTTGAGGGGCAAACGCACTGCGTCTGCAACGGGCAGGAGTACCTGCTGTCGCCTGGCGATATCATTGTCATTCCGCCGCTCACGCCGCACAGTTGTAATCCGCTCGCCGGGCAAGCGCGCAGCTACCATATGCTCTGGATCCCGCAGGTGAACGGCACACAGCAGCTGATACGCAACCCGCACCTGTTCCAGCAGTACCTGCACATTGTGTCACTGTTCGACAGCGGGCAAGCCCGCGCCTTGCCCGTTGCGATTAACCGGCTTCTCGCCGGGCTGTCTTGCGCCCCGTCGCCCTCGCCGCTGCGCCCCATTAGCCAGCAGATGCAAAGCGTGTTGCTGGAGAACCTGCAGCAGCCGCCGACGCTGGATGCGCTGGCGCACGCCTTCTCCCTTCGTAAAGAGACGCTGATCCGCACCTTTAAACAGGACACCGGTTTGACGCCCGGCAGCTTTTTAAATAGCGCCCGTGTGGAGTTTGCCAAAAGCCGCCTGCGCGCCGGTGATAATCTGGCCGATGTGGGCTATCAGAGCGGGTTTGCCGATCAGAGCCATTTTCACCGAACCTTTGTCAGCTACACCGCTGCCACGCCACGTCAGTACGCAACCGGGCGATCAATATCAGACAATAAATAGCGTCGCGTTGCCGCTAAGGTGACCGCAGTTTTTTGCTGCTGAGGTCACCATGGACATCTTTCCCCCTGCTTTTCCTGCGCTGGCGCTGTCGCATTTTGTTGCCCTGCTCAGTCCCGGCCCGGACTTCTTTTTACTGATGGGTTACGCCATTCGCTACCGTCTGCGCGGTAGCGCCGGGTTATGTGTCGGTATCGCTGCCGGAAACGGCGCCTATATTTTGCTGGCGATTGCGGGCTGGAGCGCGCTGCGCCAGTTCGACACGGTGTTTACGGCTATTGAATTACTCGGCGCGCTATGGCTGTTGTGGATTGGCTTACAGTTATTACGTAGTCGCCCACGCACCTTGTCAGCCAGCGAGGCGCTGCAACACTGCCCGACGTGGCGCAAACAGTTATTACTCGGGCTGGGTTCCGCCTTGCTCAACCCGAAGAATGCGCTGTTCTATCTGGCGCTGATGGCCGCCCTGCTCGGCCCGCATGTCTCGCTGTTGCAACAGGCGGTGAGCGGGGTCTGGATGACAATGGTGGTGCTTTTGTGGGATCTGGCTGTGGTGTTACTGATTGGCCTGCCCGTTGTACAGCAGCGCCTGAGTCACGCCGTGTGGTGGATTGAACGCGGTGCGGGCGCAATACTGATGGCGTTTGGCGGCGGGATTGTGTGGTCGACTCTCTAAAAAATGCTGTTCGGGAAGCCCGCCATGAGTACCCCGATCGGTCAAAACCACCAGATGTTGATTATCATCAACCCGGTACACCAACAAATCATCGCCTCCGAGGTGCAGTTCACGAAAACCGGGCATCTTTCCGGTTAGCGCACGATCGTTATATTGGCCGGGAGCGGGTCAACACCATCAAAGCGTCCATTCTGGGGTGCAGTCATATCTTCAGCTTCGCGCATGGCATTGCGTAACCGTGCTGTGGGGCTGCGGATAACGTTGAACGGAATACCGTCATTTTTAACAATTTGCTTAGCAAACAAACGTATCGCCACGCGCCCGTTGAGGCCGCAGCGCTCAGGCACCATTCCTGCGCGAGCGTTGCGTTCACTGTCGATGTGCTAAACCTCCGCTGCATTTGTAGCCACGAAATTGTTTCTTTGCACCCTCCCATCGTCTCGCTCTATGCTTATGTCATGGAAAAATTAGCTGAACTCAAGCGCGCCAAGCGTCTGGCGCTCTCGCTGTTGCTGGTTGCAGCAGCCACGTTTGTCACCACACTGTTCCTGCCGCCCAATTTCTGGGTGAGCGGGCTGAAGGCCATTGCCGAAGCGGCGATGGTCGGTGCGCTGGCGGACTGGTTCGCCGTGGTGGCGCTGTTTCGCCGCGTGCCTATTCCGTTCATATCTCGCCATACGGCGATCATTCCGCGCAATAAAGATCGAATTGGTGACAATCTTGGGCAATTCGTACAAGAGAAATTCCTTGATACCCAGTCGCTGGTAGCGTTGATCCATCGCCATCAGCCAGCACAACTGATCGGCGTCTGGTTCAGCCAGCCGGAAAATGCCCAGCGCGTCGGCCAGCATATCCTGCAAGTGATGAGCGGCTTTCTGGAAATGGCCGACGATGCCCGTATTCAGCGGCTGCTGCGCCGCGCGGTGCACAAAGCCATCGACAAAGTCGATCTGACCGAAACCAGCGCACTATTACTGGAAAGTCTTACGCGCAATAACCGCCATCAGAAATTGCTGGACAGCCTTATCGCGCAGCTCATTGCCCTGTTGCAGCGAGAAAGCTCCCGCGCTTTTATCGCCCACCAGGTCGTGCACTGGTTGAAAACCGATCACCCGTTAAAAGCGAAGATCCTGCCAACAGAATGGTTAGGCGAGCAGAGTGCTGAGCTGGTGTCCGACGCGGTTAATTCGCTACTGGATGATATCAATGCCGACAGCACGCACCAGATCCGCCAGGCGTTTGATCGCGCCACGCTGAAACTGATCGCCAACCTGAAAACCGATCCGGAAATGGCGCAACGGGCAGAGAACATCAAAGACTACCTGAAAAATGACGAGGCGTTTAACCGTTATCTGGGCGAGATGTGGGCCGACCTGCGCAACTGGATGAAAGCGGATGTACAGTCCAAGGATTCGCGGATGAAAAAGCGTATTACCGATGCCGGGCTATGGTTTGGCGAAACGCTGCTGGCCGATGGCGCGTTGCGGGCATCGCTGAATGAGCATCTGGAACAGGCCGCGCATCGTGTTGCGCCCGATTTTGCCGCTTTTCTGACGCGCCATATCAGCGATACGGTGAAAAGCTGGGATGCGCGAGATATGTCGCGCCAGGTGGAGCTGAATATTGGCAAAGACCTGCAATTTATTCGCATCAACGGTACGCTGGTTGGCGGAACGATTGGTTTAATCCTCTACCTGCTTTCGCAGTTACCCGCGCTGCTGCATATAACCGTTTTTTAAGCCTTTTTGTAAGGAGACGCCTTCATGGCCGACATTGCCCTCACCCACAGCGAGCGCGAGCAGTTACGCGATAAATTACAAGCGTACTGCGAAACACATTTTGAACTGGAACTGGAGCAGTTTGACGCGGAGTTTTTTATCGATTTTATCGCTGAACAGATCGGCCCCGCCTTTTATAATGCCGGAATCGATGAAGCCATCCGGACGCACGCCCTCTACAGCGAGCGGATCCAGGAAGAGATGGATCTGAAAAAGATACTCTGAGCTTTTTTGCAGGCGGCGTTTTCAGCCTTAAGCCGCCGAAGATCAATATTCCCCTTTTCTTTGTATGCCTATAATGCGGCCACTTTTTTACATCTCCCGTGTCACGGGGAAGGAAAATCATGTCGCTCATTACCGCACTCCCGGACGTATTTGAACAATTCTCCGAAGCCCGCCAGAAAGGTTTTCTTACCGTGATGGATCTGAAAGAACAGGGCATTCCACTGGTAGGTACTTACTGCACCTTTATGCCGCAAGAAATCGCTATGGCCGCTGGCGCCGTGGTGGTTTCACTTTGTTCCACGAACGATGAAACCATCGAAGAAGCGGAAAAAGATCTGCCGCGCAACCTCTGCCCCCTGATCAAAAGCAGCTACGGCTTCGGCAAAACCGACAAATGCCCCTACTTCTATTTTTCCGATCTGGTGGTGGGCGAAACCACCTGCGACGGCAAAAAGAAAATGTACGAGTACATGGCGGAGTTTAAAGCCGTGCACGTTATGCAGTTGCCAAACAGCGCGACGGATGCCGCGTCCCGCGCACTGTGGAAAGCCGAGATCCTGCGTTTGCAGCACGTTATTGAACACCAGTTTGGCCGGTCCATCAGCGAAGCTGCGTTACGCGATGCCATTGCGCTAAAAAACCGTGAACGCCAGGCGCTGGCCAATTTTTATCGCGTGGGCCAGCTTAACCCGCCCGCACTGAGCGGCGCGGATATCCTGAAAGTGGTGTACGGAGCGACCTTCCGCTTTGATAAAGAAACCCTGATCGACGAGCTCAATACCATGGCCGAACGGATCCGCTCCGAATGGCAGGAAGAGAAACGCCTGGATCCTCGCCCCCGCATTTTGATCACGGGTTGCCCGATTGGCGGCGCGGCGGAAAAAGTCGTGCGCGCCATTGAAGATAACGGCGGCTGGGTGGTGGGCTACGAAAACTGCACTGGCGCGAAAGCAACCGAGCGCTGTGTTGACGAGAACGGCGATGTTTATGATGCGTTGACGGACAAATACCTGGCGATCGGCTGCTCCTGCATCTCGCCAAATGATGAACGCCTGAAACTGCTCAGCCAGATGGTGGATGAGTACCAGGCCGATGGCGTCATTGATGTGATTTTACAGGCGTGCCACACCTATGCTGTGGAGTCACTGTCTATCAAACGCCATGTGCGCCAGCAGCACAACATTCCGTATATGGCGATAGAAACGGATTACTCCACGTCCGACATCGGCCAGCTCAGTACCCGTGTCGCGGCATTTATCGAGATGCTATAAGGAGTGTCCGTGACGTTTAGCGTAGGCATCGATTCCGGCTCGACCACCACCAAAGGCATCCTGCTGGAAGGTAACAGCGTGGTGCGGCGTTACCTCTGCCCAACTTCGTTTCGCCCCGCCGCCTCGATAGGTGAAGCATGGGAAACGCTGCGGGCAGGGCTTACGGAACAACCGTTTCTGACGCTAACCGGTTACGGAAGGCAACTGGTTGATTTCGCCGACAAGCAGGTCACGGAGATCTCCTGCCATGGGCTGGGCGCGCGCCTTCTCTTGCCAGAAGCGCGCACGGTTATCGACATCGGCGGTCAGGACAGCAAAGTGATCCAGCTTGATGAACAGGGCAACCTCACCGACTTTTTGATGAATGACAAATGCGCCGCCGGGACCGGGCGTTTTCTTGATGTCATTTCCCGCACGCTGGGCACACAGGTGGAACACCTGGATACGATTACCGAAGGCGTCGAGCCGCATCCGATCACCAGCATGTGTACCGTCTTTGCCGAATCCGAAGTGATCAGCCTGCGTTCGGCAGGCATTGCACCAGAGGCAATCCTCGCCGGGGTGGTCAATGCGATGGCTCGCCGCAGCGCGCATTTTATCGCCCGCCTTTCGACACAGGGGCCGTTACTGTTTACCGGCGGTGTAAGTCATTGCGCCACTTTTCGCCGCATGTTGTCAGCACACCTGAACAGTGAGGTATTTACCCATGATGATGCCCAGTATGCGGGCGCTGTGGGCGCGGCGCTGATTGGCCAGCGGCAGAGAAAGCGCCATGGCTGAGTATCTACTGCTGTTTCACAATACGCCTGGTGTCGTGCAAACCCGCAAAGCTATGCAGTCTGCCGGGGTCTCGTTCCGCGTGCTGGATATCCCCCGCAGTCTGCGCGGCGGCTGCGGTTTATGCATTCGCTTTCACTGCCCACAAGGGGAGGAAAATCAGTGGGTTGTTCCGGGCGTTACCGAGGCGATTTATCGTTGTGAGGGTGAGGAATTCTTACCGGTTTCTGAATGCAGGATGTCGGCCCGATAAGCACAACGCCATCGGGCACATTCCGGCTTACTGCTCTTCAATCACAAACCGCGTGGCTTCAAAGCGGTTCAAAATTAAATGCACCAGCCAGACCATCGTTAACGTCGCCACCAGCGCGACAGTTACGGAGACTATCCGGTAGAGATCGCTGAATACCAGGTCGGTATCCGGATGCAGGTTCTGACCGAACATAATACCGATGGTCGTCACGCTGGAAAACCCGACGCCCGCCCCGACTTTCTCCATCACATGCAAGCGTGCGCTAAACGCGAGGCCAAGACCGATTAGCGGCATCATCAGCAGCATATGGCTGCTGTGGTTATAGAGGATCAGTTGCACCAGCAGGATATAGAGGCAGGCAATGACCACGCCCACCACGCGCCACAATGAACTGAGCACCGAGCCGCGATAATGCATCGGGAACAGGATCAGGATCCCCGCCATCAGCGCAGAGAGAGAGTCGCTCAGATCGCTTATCTGGAACACAACAAAAATCAGGGTGGCGACCGTCCCGGAGAGCAGCGACTCATGGCGAACGCGGGCGGCATTTTTCTCTATCATCGGCGGGCGGATACGCGGCTCCACATCCGGGATCAAATAGTTCATCAACGCGCTCAGCGCCACGGCCATCACGCTGGCCTCAACATTAGAAAACAGCAGCGTATGCCAGTCGCTGGAGGGATAACTCATAAAATTGAGCATCGTGCTCTGACAAACGACGCCTGCGGAACCAAACAGAAACAACGCACCTTTGCTCATAAAGCGAAAACGCATTACGTACAGCGCGAACACGACCAGCGTCATGATCACTGGCCAGCGCGACAAATAACCGATGATGAATACCATTTCGATGCCGTTCAGCACCGCGCTGAAAATAAACTGCCGGGCCACGTGGCGATTAAACACCGGCACCAGTGACAACAGCATCACCGGATAGACCACATAAAATACGCCGTACTGCGTGTTGTAAAAGCTTGAAATACTGAGCGCAATCATCCCGGCAAACACAATACGCAGCGTCTGACGGAAGTCGTTCGGCGTGTAAACGATATTGCCGTGCGGCGTAAAAACGCGTGCCAGCGTATTAATAGACATAATGCAGCAGGCTCACCAGATGGATTTGCAGCCCGGAGAAAATACGGGCAAACACCCCTTCGCTGTTATACAACTGCACGGTGGCGCGCGCGCCGGTCGGCAGTGGTTTCGTTAACGGCTCATCCAGCGCCACATGAATGCGCATGCGCTGTGCGTCGCGCACCCAACGGTTGGAAGTTTCCGGTGCCGACAGCTCGCCATTTACTGCTTCCTGTCCGGCGAGCACACCGGCATCACTGCTGGTGACGTGCGCTTTGAACACTTTGCCTGGCAAGGCATCGAACACCACGGAAGCATCGGTGCCGGCATGTGTATGGCGCAGGCTTTTTTCGCGGAAATCCGCCACGATATCGGCCTTATCATGTACCAGCGCCAGCGAGGCGTTACCCGCAGAGGCATAGAAACCGGGGCTTAATTGCAGGTTACTTACGGTACCGTCCATTTCGGCGCGCACCTGCGTCCAGGCCAGGTTAAGTTGCGACTGTTGCAACGCATTGCGGTATTTTTGCAGCGTCACATTGCGGGCATCATCACGATCGCCCCGTTCGATGGTCAACTCATCAATGCTGGCGTTGAGATTGTTTACCGATTGCATACTGTTCTGCCATGTGGTGCGCGCTTTATCCAGATCGGACTGCGAAATGTTATGCATTGCGCTCAGGTTCTGATAGCGCTCAAAAGTAACGCGATCATTTTGCGCGGTCAGTTGCGCGCTCTTCAGGCTGGCTTGTGCGGCAAGGATTTGCGCATCCAGTTGCTGATTCGTCAGCTTTGCCTGCGCCAGCGCGATTTCGCTGGCCTCGACCTGATTTTTAAACGGAGTCGGATCCAATTCAAACAGCACGTCGCCCTTTTTCACCGTGCTGTTATTTTGCACATGCACCTGGGCCACATAGCCGGAAACACGCGCGGAAACCGGGGTCACAATGCGCATCACAGTGGCGTCCGGGGTGAGCGGGATCCAGATATCGGCAAGGATGAAATAGACAAACATCAGCAGGAAAGAGGCAATACTGACCCTTACCCAGCGGGCAAATTTTTGTTCTGGCGTCATCATTTTCTTATTCGGTTTTATTTTCTTCTTCGCGCATCACACGCAAATTACAGGCGAGTTGGTTGAGCGTGGCGCTAAACGCATGCAATTCATCTGCCGGGATGTTCTCGGAAGCCCGCGCCTGGCAGGTTTCAATCACTTGCGAGATTTTATCCAGCAGACGGTTACCCTCTGCGGTGAGCGCCAGCAGGCGAATGCGCTTATCGTACGGCGATGTCGTACGCGCAATCAGCCCCTGGTTTTCCAGCTGTGTCAGGGTGCGCATCAGCGGCGGTAGTTCTATCCCATGCACTTCCGCCAGTTCACTGACTGAAACATTATCGCCCAACTGGCGCAGCTGCATGAGCACCGTCCAGCTCGACTGCGTCATTCCGGTGTCGCTCAGCGCATGGTCAATAGTGGCGCGCCACTGGCGTACCACCATGGCCATCCGCATGCCCAGCGGCCGGCGGGCAAACAATTCGTCTTCAGTCATGGGAACTCCCTCATTTCACTGGGGGAGCAAGATAATAGTTATCACGGTAAGCATCAAGAAACGAACAGACAAAGAGCATCGATTGCCAAAGCGGAAACGTTCGGCTTAATCAAAAAAAAACCATACCCTGGTAAGGCTTTTCACGGCATGCCGCAAGGCGCTGCGCCAGATTTCCGACGTGCGCTTCCAGTTTGTGCCCATCCGGATCGAGAAAATACCAGGAGTGACCTTCGCTTTTATTCACTTTCCAGTTCGCCACGCCAGCCTGCTCAAGACGGTCGACAAACGCGGTAAAATCGCTTTCATCCACACTGAACGCGTAGTGCGTATAGTCGCTGTGTTGGGGTGAAACTGGGGTACGCTGCACATCTACCGACAGGCATAACCACAGGCCGCCACAACTGAGATAAGCGCCATTATCCCAGCGTGCATGCAACTTCAGGCCCAATAATTGATGATAAAATTCGACGCTGCGGGCCAGTTCGCTGACCGCCAGCGTAAGGTGATTGAGACTGGTTAACATAGGTTGGCTCGTCGAAGTGGGTGGAAAGTGAGAATGAACACTATAGCAACCTGATGCGCTTTATGGGTCGCCATAGTGTTCTGCCCGGTGCGCAGTCTGAGCCACACCGCCGGGAAACATTACTTCGCGGCTTTCACTTCGGTCACAAACTCCGGCAAATCCCAGGTGCCGCCTGCGCGAATATAGCGGCACATCCCGGTGGTTGCCTCGCTGCTCTTACGGAAGGTTTCCCCGTCCCAGACCCACTCCGCCGATGCCCAGCAGTCACCAATACCGCGACCACGCTGGCCGAGGGAAATCACACCATCGCCATAATCGGAGGCCGAGTTAGTGATAAATTGCGGGTTGCCCTTCAAAGCCTTGTCGATAACCCAATAGCCGTAACCTTCGTTGTAGGCCCCGCGCCAGCAGAGCGTGGAAATTAACGCGTGCTTACTGTCCAGCGGCGTCAGCGTTATATCATTATCGCCTTCAATGACAGGTTCGGCGGGTGTCGACAGACGATCGCACGCATTTTCTTTCGACACGGCTGCCAGTAAACGCGGCGTTAGCGCCCTGGCTTCCGCCTCTGTCAGCGCGCGATCCTCGCCGCCTTCCACCGAAACGGCCTGAATCACCGGAGCCGCCACCGCAGGCGTCACCGTACTTTCAGCTTTATCACCCTTTTTGCTCAGCGCTCCCGGTGTACCGACGCGCCCCTGCACGTCGTCGAATTTCAACAGCACAGCGGAGGCCCCCTCGCCCGACAACACAAATGGCTTCGCGCCGCCCTTAAACTCAACCTTGCTACTGCCTTTCACGGCAGCAATAAGGTTACGGGCCTGTTCGTCTGATAAGCGCCAGGTATCGCTGTCTTCCGCGGTGACATCGCCTTGTGATTTGCCGTCGATCCATAGCGTCAGTTTTGCCTGCTGCGTTGAATCATCGGCTTCCATTTCTGCCAGCACCACATCCACCGTGACAGGCGTGTCCGGCCCGGCTTTGCGAGTAATCAGCACAGATCCGCTGGCTTCTTCTTCCGCGCTATAGCCTGCTGCACGGCAGGTCAGGGTGTTATCGCACACGACTTCCCAATCTTTATGATCGAACGAGACGCCGCTGTGCCCTGCCAGCGCGGGAAGGGTAAGCGTCGCTGCCATCACCAGCGTCGCCTTAATACTGCTATTCATGCCATCACTCCGTAATGAGAAATGGGAACAGTGTGCAGAAATTATCTGTCAGGGAGAAGTGGATTTTTAGTCTGCATGTTAAGAGGATGATCGCGCCCACACGTCGCCTGCGAAAAAGGAAAACCTGCAACTTATGGTGGCTGGCTACCTGCTAACATCTGCCCTAAGATAAGCCTGATAACTCATTAAAAAACAATAAGAAAACGGAATAAAAAAGGATTTACACAGTGAAAAAAATCTCAAGAATATGCTGGAACGATAAGTACTGGCGTGCGCCATCCGGGCGTGAAGGCAAGTCAGTGAATAGCAGCAGCTACGAATATCAGCATGGATTTGGTCATGAGGAGTGGTTATTCGACACCGAAAAACTCATTGATGGCTATCATTACGCTTATTTGCAATCCGTAGCGGGAACAGACCGCACGGGTGACGCAATCGATATCAATTTATACACCATCAAAAACGAAAAAAAGAAAAATACACGTTATTGGCTGGGAGAAATTTTAGATGTTGAGCTGGTGTCACCGAAAGAATCTCGTCGGATATTAAAGCAATACAAAGAAAAAGGCTGGTACGATGAAATGCAATCCCAGCTTAATGAAGTTGACGTTGATGGCGATATATTAGGCTCAATCGACAAAGGCGATTTTTTTACCATTAAGTTTAAGCCGCAAAACTTACGACTATGTGAGCCGTATATTTTTGACCATCACGATGAAGCCGTAAAATCAAACTACTATAACCTCATTAATTTTGTTCAGCTTCCTCTTCAGACGCCTCGCGCGGCAACGTTCGATTTTAAAGCGGGCCATCGGTCTAAACCGGAGCGCGGTGAGCGCAGCGGCGGGGGTTATCGAACCGAGATCAGTTACATCCACAATGCAATACAGGACGCGTTATATACCGCGCTCTGCCAGCAAGTTGGCGAAGACCGCGTAAGCACAGAACAAAACACCGGGTATGGCACGCGCATCGATCTGGTCGTACAGGAAAATGAAAATACTTACTCGTTTTATGAAATAAAAACCCATGCGCATGTTTCATATTGTATTCGTGAGGCGATAGGCCAATTACTGGAATATGCCTACCGACACGATAACGCTGTAAATATCAGTAAAATGGTTGTGGTTGGAATCACCCCGGCGACAGCAGAAGATAATGCCTATATCGCACGGTTACGGGCGTTGCACCAGCTTCCGCTGGAGTATATGCATTTCGATATAGACAGCGAAGCGGTATTCGTTGCGGAATAATACAACGTCCAGCCGGCTGGTCACTGGCTGGACATCATTCATGGCAGCTGATTAATTAAGATTCAGTTCACCGTAAGATTTCACCACGCGGGAAACAATACCGTAGTCGATGGCTTCTTTGGTGTTCATCCAGAAGTTGCGATCCGTGTCCTGCTTCACTTTGTCTACCGGCTGACCTGTCGCTTCGGCGATCATACGGTTGACGCGCTCGAGGGTACGAATGATCTCTTTCGCTTCAATCTCAATATCGCTCGCCTGACCACGCACGCCACCCAGCGGCTGATGGATCATAAAGCGGGTATTCGGCAGTGAATAACGGTGCTCTTTTTTTGCTGCCAGCAGGATAGTGATCCCGGCACTGGCCACCCAGCCGGTACCAATAATGTGCACCTCTGGGGTGATAAATTTGATCATGTCGTGGATGGTATCCGCAGCTTCGACATGTCCGCCCTGGCTGTTTAAATAGATCTTGATCGGCGCATCGCTAATGCCCTGCAGCAGCAGGAGCTGTGTCACTACTTTTTCGGTAAGTGCCTGGTTAATTTCCCCGGAAATAATAATGGAGCGGGAATCCAGCAGTTTTTGCTGCATCAGTTGGGAAACATTGCCCGTTTCTTTCTCTTTTTGCTCGTCGTCGTTGTCATTCATAAAGTGCATGTGCTTTCTCCCCTTCAGGTTATGCAGCTAAGCATAGCCCAAGCCAGGATAAGCGGAAATAACAAGATGTTATCTCCGCACTTTCCGGACCATTAGCCAACCTCATCGCGGCGCAGCCCTAAATCTTTTAGCTGTTCGTCACTGAGCGCCCTCAGCAACCGGCGCGTTTGCCAGCGCTCCCGCAGACGCTGCATTTTGCGCCAGAGTAAAACAAAACCAATAAACGGACGATGTGGCCGATTCTCATTGAATTCCATACCTAAGCTCCTCACCAGAAAGAGCCTTATCATCGCTGTAAATGTCGCTTGCAATACAGATTCAGAAATTACTTTTCTTTAACATACAGATCGCTTAAAACAACTTCTGAATCGCAAAAATAGCGCCAATCTGTACTGGTTTCATAATCTGTATGGCGACAAGAAAGGATACAGCATGACACGCTACCAACATCTGGCTACGCTGCTGGGGGAACGTATTGAGCAAGGTTTATACCGTGCAGGTGAAAAACTGCCGTCGGTGCGCAGCCTGAGTCAGGAGCATGGCGTGAGCATCAGCACCGTGCAGCAGGCCTACCTGGTGCTGGAAAAGCTGCAGTTGATCACCCCCCAGCCACGCTCCGGTTATTTTGTCGCGCCGCGTAAAGCCCAGCCTCCGGTCCCGGCAATGTCGCGCCCGGTGCAAAGGCCGGTAGAAGTTACGCAGTGGGATGAGGTATTAACCCTCCTCGACGCCCGCACCGACAAAGAGATCATTGCCTTTGGCGGAGGCGCGCCAGATATTACGCAACCGACGTTAAAACCGCTGTGGCGTGAAATGAACCGCGTTATCCAACATCAGTTACATGACGCACTGAGCTACGACACGCTGCCAGGCCGCCACGAACTGCGTGAACAAATTGCCCGCCTGATGCTGGATGGCGGCACCTCGCTGAATGCCGATGAGATAATTATCGCCAGTGGCTGCCACGCGGCACTCACCCTGGCGCTGCTGGCCGTATGCCAGCCGGGCGATATTGTTGCTGTCGAGTCCCCTTCCTATTACGGCACCATGCAACTGCTGCGCGGGCTGGATATTAAAGCGATTGAAATCCCGACGGATCCCAATGTAGGGATCCGTCTTGAAGCGCTGGAGCTGGCGCTGGAACAGTGGCCGATTAAAGGCGTTATCCTGGTGCCTAACTGTAATAATCCGCTCGGTTTTATTATGCCGGAGGCGCGTAAAAAAGCCGTACTGTCGCTGGCGCAACGCCACGATATTGTGATTTTTGAGGACGATATTTACGGCGAGCTGGCGTGCGAATACCCCCGCCCTCGCACCATCAAATCGTATGATATCGACGGCCGCGTATTGCTCTGCAGCTCGGTGACTAAAACTGTTGCGCCGGGTCTGCGGGTTGGCTGGATTGCGCCGGGTCGCTATCACGACCGGGTATTACATAAAAAATATGCCGCTATTGGCACCAATGTACCGAGCACACAACTGGCGGTCGCAGCATTTATTCGCGACGGCCACTACCATCGGCATTTGCGGCGTATGCGCCAGATTTACCAGCACCAGTTGGAAACTTACACCTGCTGGGTACGTCAGTATTTCCCTTGTGGAATCTGCGTAACACGCCCACAGGGCGGGTACATGTTATGGGTGGAACTACCCGAAAGCGTGGATATGGTCTGTGTCTCCCGTGCGTTATGCCGTTTAAAAATCCAGGTCGCCCCAGGGTCGCTGTTTTCAGCCTCTGGCAAGTATCGTAACTGCCTGCGGCTTAACTGTGCCCTGCCGCTTAGCGACACCAACCGGGAAGCGATTAAACATCTGGGGACGGTGATCCACAATGCGATCGATGAGACTCCCTCTTGTAACGCGTGATGAGTATTTGCCTACCGGGTAATTACGCCCGGTAACTTTATTTATTGCAAATCAAAAGATTAATAAAAACGGAAAGTATATTTCCGCCGTTCAGCAAAGCGGAAATATATATACCGCAATCGTTTTTAGCACATCATTTAACATTATCACAGTGGAACAACATCGACTGAGACTGTAGAATAAAATGAATGAAATATCCTGTGCATCCATAGTTAGTTAAGCCATGCATAATTAACATTCTGGCCGGATCAAAATGAGAATTTTCATTAATAAAAGCTGGCATGAAATGTTATGAACAAAACGTACTACACCGTTAACAACTGGCTCATTGATCTGCCTTCAGGTTCCGTTCTCCATTTAATCACCGGGGAGCGTAAACGGCTTGGCGCTTATCAACTTCGCCTGCTGGATTTACTGCAGCAAAATGCGGGGAAAATTTTCACCCGCGAAGAACTCACGGATTTGGTCTGGGAGCGTCGGGTCATTGGCAACAATAGCCTGCCCAACGCCATTCATGCGTTGCGCGCTGCGCTGGAAGATGACGGCAAACAGCAACGCATCATTCGTACCATCCCGAAACGGGGTTACGTGCTGGAGCCGGAATATTGCCGGAAAGTAGAACGGGAGGAAGAGGAGCTCAACCTCGGCAGCGAGCTGCCTGCACAGTATGAGACGGAGAGGGCTTTTCAGGTACCGCCTCCCGCCCCACCCCCACCGACTTTCGCGCCACCAACGCCTCCTGAAGCCCCAACGCCAACTGAAACACTGACGCTTCCACAGACGCTGACGCCTTCCGTGACGGCACTGCCTGCAAGCTTAAACCACTCCACGGTTCTGCTGTTTGCGGTGCTGGTTATCGCCTTTTTTCTTGGTGCCCTCGGTTATCAGGCTGCGCACCGCAACCCGCCCTCCGTCGCCCAGGAAATCGCGAAAAATGTTTACAGCCATATTCATCTTTTTGTCATTCTTGATACCCACGGTGATTTACCCGTTCAGGAAAAAACGTACCTGCAACTCAAAGAGAGTTTTTATATTTTAGACCAGCAGCTTAAATCCAAATCCACGCAGATGAGTGTTTTCTACCACAGCGTTAATCAAACCCTGAATTACACTTTTCGGTTACGCACGCCCTGTGAAGAAAAGATCCTGGCGATGCAGATAGATCACGCCCGGTCAAACCCGGCACTGCTGAATAATTTAATCCTGAGTGAAACCCGGAGAAAGCTCAATGAAATGGCATCCTGCAACACGCCTTAAATTGTCGTTTGTGCTGCTAACCGGTGGGATTATTGCCGCACTGGCGGGTTATATTTTGATTCCAACGCAAAACCCGCTGAAACAGAACGTCAGCGTCAGTATGCAGTTAGGTTTTTACGACCTGATGCTACGCCAGAAAGAGCTGTACGATACACGCATGATCACATCGGGCAACACCATCCAGAGCAATATAACCAGTCCGAACGATAATCAATTTGTGCTGAAAGGCAACTTTACGCGGATCCGCCAACAGGGAAACCAGCACTACTTTTCCTATCGGCCCGTCTATTTTATGCCTTCGCAAAACAGTCGCATCCTTGATGGCAACCTGGATTTACTGTCGCAGACCCCCTTCTGGATACAGCAAACAGAGGCCAGCGACACCCCACTGATGAGCATGCCCAACGGTATGATTTATCTCTACCCGTTGGAAGACCGCTAACAGACCCGCTTCAGAAAACATCACAGTGAAGTGCAATAAAATTAAATAAACAAGCCGTATGGTAAATTCTCAATACATATTTTTAAACTTTACCTGGAGTTATTTCCTTTCATCCCGTCATATGTGACAAAGATAACAATTCCTTGACGACAATACTCTCTATTCTTCTTCCCTGAACGGCTGGCCGAATGATTATTTTTGACGGAAATTAACAGGACAAAAAGATGTCTCAAGTAAAACGAGAAATTGAAGTATCCACCATCGGCGAATGCTGCGCCGGGTTTACCGTTGAATATGCGCTACTAGTTAAAGATAAATATTACGTTGCTTATTACAACGCAGAACATTGTATTACCGTTGCCAGCCGCCCACGCGATAAAGGCGCGTGGCAGGTGAGTCACCCCACCGGTGAATGGCTGGCAGATAAAAACAGATTTATGCACCAGACCGGGTACGACAGCCACAATTACCTGACGCTGGCTATGGATAATCAGGGGCACCTGCATCTGGCGGGTAATATGCATAAAGACAAAATGGTCTGGTTCCGGTCAACACGTCCTTACGATATTCACTCTCTGGTTCAGGGAACGATGACCGGTATAAGAGAAGAGAGTGCGACCTATCCGTTATTTTTTAACGGCCGCGATGGCGAGTTACTTTTCCGCTACCGCGATGGCGAAAGCGGCAACGGCGATGACATTTATAATCGCTGGAGCGATAGCGAACAACGCTGGCTCAGGCTGCTGGAAAGCCCGTTACTGAGTGGAAATGGCTTACGCAATGCTTACGCACGTCTGCCCCTTTTCGGCCCCGATAATCAGTGGCATATGATCTGGATGTGGCGCGACACACCTCACTGTGAAACCTGCCATGATCTTTCCTATGCCCGTAGCCCGGATATGATCCACTGGTTCACGCAGCGCGGCGAACCGCTGACGCTACCCATCACGCTGGAGAGCGGCGATGTTGTTGATCCTGCGCCAGTTGAACAGGGGCTGATCAATATGAGCCAGAATATCGGTTTCGATAGCCAGGGCCGGGTATTGATCACCTGGCATCGCTACGATGCTGATGGCTTTTCGCAGGCCTGGATCGCCCATGCACGTCAGGGGAACTGGGTGATTAAATTGCTAAGCCGCTGGGATTTTCGCTGGGATTTTCATGGCATGGGCTCAATTCCGCCGGAAGTGATTATCTCTGCGCCGCACATTGCCGACGGTGGCCTGTATGTGGAATTTCAGCAGCCTGACGGTACCAGCGGACGCTGGTATCTGGATGAGGAGACCCTGGCCGTAACGCAGACTGAATATGGTGCGATTACACCGCTCCCTGCGCATTTCTATCAGGTGGTCGATGACATTGCCCCCCAGGCACAAGTGCAAATAATACCTGAACTTTACCAGCATCAGCCTACGCATTTTTTACGCTGGGAAGCGCTGCCCATCCAGAGAGATGTTCCTTCTGACAACCCGGTACCCCCAGGAAAACTGACGCTGATTCGCCTTCACGCGTGAGCTTTATAACAAGAGGATACAATAATGATCTCCGCTGCCTCGAAAAGTGCCTACATCCGTATCAGCCTGTGCCTGTTTTTATTCTATTTTGCCTGGTCTACCAGTTGGTCATTTCTGGCTATCTGGCTGGGCGACAGCATTGGTTTTAGCAGTACACAAATTGGCTATACCCTGTCGATAAATGCCTTATTTGCACTGGCGATAAAACCGATTTTTGGTTTTATTATGGATAAGCTGGGTTTGAAAAAACCGCTGCTGATTGCCGTTGCTATCGCCTCTATTTTCGCCGCGCCGTTTTTTATTTTTGTCTATCAGACCTTGCTAACCACCCACATGATTGCGGGTATGATCATTGGCGGGCTTTATCTGGGTACGGCTTATCTGGCGGGCGTGCTGGTGTTCGAAACCTATGCGGACCGCTACAGCCGGGCATTCGGCTTTGAATTTGGCCGGGTAAGAATGTGGGGCTCGCTGGGCTGGGCCGTGGCGTCCATTTTTGCCGGCCAGCTCTTCAATATGAACCCGCATATTAATTTCATTATTACCTCCTGCGGTGGGCTGGCGGTGTTGATTATCCTGACCACACTTAAAACCGAAGGCGAAGGCATTGACTGGCAGGCCGTGAATGCATCACGAAAAGAAGTGGTGAATAAAAAAGATGTGCGGATGCTGTTTCGCCATGCCAGCTTTTGGGTACTGATGCTGTTTTACGGCGGTATTATCTGGATGATGCAGAGTGCAGAGCAGCAATTTCCCCGCTATTTCGTGACCTTTTTTGCCGATCATCAAACAGGCAACGCAGTACTGGGTTATATGGGCTTTGTACAGTCTGCCTGTGAGTTCGTGCTGATGTTTTCCGTGCCCTTTTTGATCAATCGAATTGGCGCGCGTAACGGGCTACTGCTGGCCGGTTTTGTGATCGGACTGCGGCTGGTGCTTTCGTCGCTGGCGACCCATCCGTGGATGATTATTGTTATTAAACCGATGTACGGCCTGGAGATGGCGCTGCTGTTGGTATCTATCTTTAAGTTCCTTGCCGATAACTTCGACAAACGCCTGACCGGAACCATTTATATGGTGCTGGGCTGTTTTAACTATCTTGGTATTACGGCCATCAATCCCATCGCCGGGCATTATTACGACAAGCATGGATTTGCGGCGACGTATATGGTGATGGGTTGCATCGCGTGGTTGATTACCCTTATCGGGATCAAGTTCCTTGGCAGGCAAACCAGAATACTTCCTGACAATGTTGACGAAATCACGGTCAATACGCTGCCGCAAAGTAAGTAGCAAACCGACTCAGGATTTGTCTCGCATGGACGCGAGGCGATAACGTAACGCCCGGGGTGTGATGCCCAAAAAAGCCGCCGTTTTGGTTTTATTACCGCCGTGGCGTTCCAGCAACCCAAGAATGTAATCGTGTTCGGCACGGCGCCCCTGCTGGCGGACATTAACGATTGCCGCTTGTTCTGTTGCCGTCGCCGGATAAGGTGAAGCGATCCCTAAATCGGCTGTCGTGATTTTATGCTCATCGCTTAAAATCAAACTACGCTGGACTGCATTTTCCAGTTCGCGAAGATTCCCCGGCCAGGCGTGGTTTAGCATCGCCAGACGCGCCTCTTCGCTCAGTGATTTGGTCTCTGGCTGGCATGCCCCATACTTGTGCATAAAGTGCATAAACAACGGCAAGATGTCCTGTTTACGGTCGCGCAAGGGCGAAACATGCAATGAAAGAACAGCAATACGATAAAACAGGTCGCCGTTAAAACGCCCGGCGCTCACTTCATCGTATAAATCTCTATTCGTGGTAACAATCAAATGAACAGGCGGTACAGTTCCAAAATTCGCAGATTCCTGTTCCTCAAGCATGCTCAGTAATTCATTCTGTCTGCCCAGCGGCAAATTACCAATATTTTTTATAACCAGCGTACCGCCACAGGCCTGTGAAAACTTTTCAGCAAACTGTGTCAGCGCATCACAATAAATTTCGACATAAGGCGCATTATTTTCGCGGGTGCACCGGTGAATATAACGGGCCAGAAACCCTTTACCACTCCCGGTTTCACCGGTGATAAGCACAGAGGCCGGAAATTGTGTCAATCGCTGGACGGAGGTAAAGAGATTAATACTTTCCGGCGCGTGAGCAATTAACTCATGATTATAAATGGCACTGCTATCATTTAAAATACACATATCCACCTCTGTTAAATTCCGAAAAAAAAGCCCTGAATGCCACATAAAAATTCTGCGGACATGGCAGGGCAAATAACTCAAGTATTCTCAGCACCACGAATTATACAGATAGCGAAATGAAAGTCTTAATAATTGCTGATATTAAAATATTAATAATTTAAAAACAGAGAGATACATAAAAACGCGTCCTGGCATGAAAAGATCAAATAATATATCAATAAATATCTCAACCTCGAGCTTAATGTCAGTTGAGAAATTTTGTATGCCTGCTGGCACTTTCTCGTCCTGGTGAGCAAAGGGCGGAAGGGGATTTTATGAACGCCATCACAGTTAGTCCCTTTCGCTCTCACCATGAATAAATTATTCTTATTTTTATATTATCTAATAATATATTATTCCTTACAGAGTGCCGTAACACGCGGCAGAGAAGATACGCCAAAAAAGTGAAGCGAGACGCTGATGAATATTGATCTATCCAGACTGACGACTGAAGGCCGCAACCCGGCAAGTGCAGACATCGACATGCTTTCGACCGAAGAGATGCTACGGGTGATCAACACAGAAGATCAGAAAGTGGCCCTGGCGGTGGAAAAAACCATTCCTGCGATCACCCAGGCGGTAGATGCCATTGTCAGCGCGTTTCGCCGGGGCGGGCGCTTAATATATTCCGGCGCAGGGACATCCGGTCGTCTGGGGATCCTGGACGCCAGCGAATGTCCCCCTACCTATGGTACGCCACGGGAGCAAGTGGTCGGGCTGATTGCGGGCGGCCATCGCGCCATTTTACAGGCGGTGGAGAACGCAGAGGATAACCGGGCGCAGGGCGTTGACGATCTCAAGGCGCTTAACTTCAGCGAAAATGATGTGCTGGTCGGCATTGCCGCCAGCGGTCGCACGCCATACGTCATTGCCGCGCTGGAATACGCCAATAGCCTCGGCGCAACAACAGTCGCCCTGACCTGTAACGAGGGCAGCGAAATGGCTCAGGTTGCGAAGATTGCGATTGTTCCAGTGGTGGGGCCAGAAGTGGTCACCGGCTCTTCACGAATGAAAGCAGGCACCGCGCAGAAACTGGTGCTGAATATGCTTACTACCGGCGCAATGATCCGTAGCGGCAAGGTCTACGGCAACCTGATGGTCGATGTGGAAGCCACCAACCAGAAGCTGGTGCAGCGGCAAATCAATATTGTGATGCAGGCCACCGACTGCGATAAGCAGACGGCAGCCCAGGCGCTTGAAGCGTGTAAGGGGCACTGCAAAACAGCCATTGTGATGGTGCTCGGCCAGCTTAGCGCCACACAGGCAGCGCAGCTGTTGCAGGACAACGGCGGGTTTATTCGTCAGGCATTGAATAACGCGGGAATGAAGTAATGGCAAAAATCACCGGGCAACTTATTGCCAGTATCGTGCAACATGTCGGCGGCAGGGAGAACATAAAAACCTGCGGCAACTGTATGACGCGCCTGCGCCTGACCTTACATAATGAAGCGCTGGTGGAGCAGGACGAGCTAAGAACACTGCCTGGCGTTCTGGGCGTGGTGAATAGCGATGATCAATTACAGATCATTGTAGGGCCAGGCAAAGCCCAGACCGCCGCTGACATGCTTAATGAGCAACTGGACCGTGAACATTCTCCCGCCGATGCAGCCTCGCTACAAAGCATTGCACGCGACACTAAACAGCAAATGAAGGCCCGGCAAACCAGCCAGCTTCACCAGTTTTTGTCAAAATTTGCCACGATTTTTACGCCGTTGATCCCGGGTTTTATCGCCGCCGGGATGCTGCTCGGCTTTGCGACCTTAATTGAACAAAGCCTGCTGACCAGCGCCACGTCAAAGAGTGGAACAGTGGCGCATATCGTTGGCTATATGAAAATTTTTGGCAAAGGGCTATTTACTTTCCTGCCAATTCTGATTGGTTATAACGCGCAAAAAGCCTTTGGCGGCAGCGGCGTAAATGGCGCCATTATCGCAGCGCTGTTTGTACTGGGTTACGATCCGAAAGCCACAGTTGGCTATTTCTCCGGTATCGATAATTTCTTTGGAATGGCGATTGATCCGCGCGGCAATATTATCGGCATCCTGATCGCCGCCATCCTTGGCGCATGGATCGAACGCCAGATCCGCAAAATCGTGCCGGATAATCTTGATATGATCCTCACGTCGCTGCTGACCCTGCTGGTCACTGGCGCGCTGGCCTTTACGGTGATCATGCCGCTCGGCGGTGCCTTATTTAAAGGTATGTCGTGGCTGTTTCTGCATCTGAACGGTAACCCGTTTGGCTGTGCGGTGCTGGCGGGACTGTTCCTGATTGCGGTGGTATTCGGCGTGCATCAGGGGTTTATTCCGGTCTATTTTGCGCTGATGGACGCCCAGGGCTTTAACTCGTTGTTTCCGATTCTGGCGATGGCGGGCGGCGGTCAGGTCGGTGCCGCTTTGGCACTCTACTTCCGCGCCGCGCCGAACGCCGTCATCCGCAACCAGATCCGCGGGGCGATTATTCCGGGCGTGTTGGGCGTCGGTGAACCACTGATTTACGCGGTTACGCTACCGCGTGTGAAACCCTTTGTGACTGCCTGCATTGGCGGTGCCTGTGGCGGTTTCTTTATTGGCACCGTCGCCTGGTTTGGTCTGCCGATTGGCCTCAACACGGTGTTCGGCCCTTCCGGGCTGGTGGCGCTACCGCTGATGACTTCCGGACAGGGGATCTTCGCGGGCATCGCGGTGTACGCGGCGGGTGTGGCCGTCTCCTGGTGCTGCGGCTTTATTGCCACCTGGTGGTTCGGGCACAAAGCGGTCGATCTCAGTTGAGCCGCACACAAAGAGCCCGCCCATTAATTACGGCTGAAACCGCGCTTTCCACATATCAAGAGTGCGCGGAATCTGCGTTTTATCATCGCGGGTGGTGAAGTAGCGCAGTTGAGACTTTCCATCGGCGAGGGGGTAAAGCCGTGCAGCCCAGATCTCTCCCTGCGGTGTGTACATTATGATCGCGGTCTGACGGTTGGCCGCCCCGCGCAGCCACATTGACACCACGGTTGCGCCCAAATTGTCTTTGTCGCCCTCATAGATAAAGACACTGGCGGTATCAACAAACTGCTGATAATCCTCCCCTGCCAGCGCGCGGAATTTATCGTCCAGCGCCTGGGTTGGTAACACGCCAAGAGAGAGTAAGGTGGCGGTCGGTCGGGGGTCGGTTTTTCCCTGCTGGTAACGTCCGTCAATAAATGCGCCGTCAGGCATGATCAGCCGACATCCCCAGTTCGCATTGCTGTGTACCTGTAAAGATCCATCCTGCTTTGGAATGATCAGGATTGAGCAGTCGCTAACATCATGAATATTCTCGACCAGCACCATACCATGCACTTTGCGGGCTTCTGCTGTAAATGCCAGACGGTTAATGCCAGCCCACAAGCGAATATCAGTGCCGATGCTCCACTCGCTGTTGTGGCTAAATTGCAATACGCTGCCGCTCATATGCGGTGCCTGCATATTCCACCAGGTTCCCTGCCAGTTAAAATCCTGGTTCACGTCCGACACCATATTGATGCCTTTATAATAAGCGCGACGAATACAATTATCTGTCGTGCACTGGCGAAAGGCGCTTTCCCACGCCTGGTATTGCTTACGGATCAGACGCGTGTCGTCCTGATCGAGACGCGCACGCCAGATTTCATCCAGAGTTTCATCAAGCCAGCGCAGATCGCTGTTATTACAAATGGTGTTTTCCAGCGGAGTTGCCGCGCGTCGGCAGTTTACTGCCCAGCTGCTCTCTGCATATAAGGCAAATAAAACCAGAATACCACCCAGAAAAAGGTGATGACGCATGGCAACGGTTCTCCCTAAAAGCGCATAAGCCGAACGTTTCTTTCACCGGTCTTGCTGGCTGCATGACCAATACGCCGGAAAAGAGAAAGGCCATTATCGACCAAACCGTCGCCATAAGAAAATGATAAAACGCAGGAAGCCCGGTGGTTTACCGGGCTTTTAGGCATTAGAAAGCGTAAGAAAGGCTGCCAACAATATTGCGCTCGGCACCAAAGTAGCAGTAAGTGAGTGAGTTACAGGCCGCAATATAACGTTTGTCTGTCAGGTTATTGACGGTGACCTGCGCGCTCAACCCTTTCAGACCGACGTGCGACAGATCGTAACCGACGGCCATATCTACCAGTGTGTAAGACGGTAGCGTATGTGTATTCTGGCGATCGGAGGTAATGCCATTCACATAGCGCACGCCGGAGCCGACAGTCAGGCCAGCCAGCGGCCCGGCTTTCACGTCGTAGCTAAGCCATGCACTGGCCTGGTTGCGCGGCGCATACACCGCACGTTTGCCCTGCTCTTCTGCGCTGCTTTTCTTATAACGAATATCGTTATAGGTGTACGCCGCCTGCAAACGGAAGTTGTCCGTCAACTGACCCACGGCTTCCAGTTCAATCCCTTCCGATTCGATCTCACCGATCGAACGGTACGGATCGGTGGGTTCCACTTTAGTGGCAATATTTTCCTGGTTGATGCGATACACCGACGCGCTATACATCGTCTGTGATCCTTCCGGCTGGAATTTCAGCCCTGCTTCCCACTGCTTACCTTTCATCGGCTTGAGGATCTTGCCATTCTCGTCGGTAAAACTGGTTGGCGTAAACGCCGTGGAGTAGCTGACATAAGGTGCAAAGCCGCTGTCAAACAGGTACATCAATGCGCCGCGGCTGCTGAAATGGTTTTGATCCAGTGTATCCTGGGTGTCATCGATCTTATTCACGTTAGTGATCTTCACCTGATCGTGGCGGCCGCCCAATGTCAGACGCCAGCGATCGAGCGACATCTGATCCTGCACATAGATCCCGGTCTGCTCCAGCTTATGCTTTTCCCGGCTATATACGGAAATTGACAGCGGATCGGCACCATATGTCGGGTTGAAGGCATCAATCGCCGGGAAACTGCCATACGAGGCGGTCACATTATTGCTGCGGCGCTGATAATCGATACCCACCAGTACGCGGTGATTAATCATGCCGGTATCCACACTGCCATCAATCTGGTTATCCAGCGTCACCGCCGACAACGACTCATCCGATCCGGAATAACCCCGATTCAGCTCGCTATCGTTCAGCCAGCCTGAAGCATACACCTGGTTAAGATCGACTTTGGTGCGCAGGTAACGCAGCTTCTGGCGCACTGACCAGCCGCTATCAAACGCATGCTCAAAGTTATAACCGACCATGTTTTCACGGCGGTCATATTTATCGTACTTATCTTCGCCTTCAAAAAAGGTGTTGGCGATTTTCTGCCCGGCGTGGGCAACGACCGTCCCTTCATAAGGCAGCCCGGAGTGACTGCCACCTTCCGGATCGCGGTGCAAATAAGCCATCACATCAAGCCGCGTTTTATCGGTGATACGCCATGTCAAACTCGGCGCAATGGCATAACGCTGCTCCTGCAAATGATCGAATTGCGAGTCTGCATAGCGGGTCATACCGGTTAACCTTACCGCCACGCGATCGTTGTCATCCACTGGCCCCGTCACATCAAACGCGGCGCCGCGTTGATTGTTGTTACCGGCAAATAATTTGACTTCACCGCCAGGATCGAACGACGGTTTACGGGAATTCAGCGCAACAATACCGCCCGGCGACGAGCGGCCATATAGCACCGATGCAGGGCCTCGTACCACTTCAATGCTGTCGAGGAACCAGGGATCAATGACCAGAGAACTGTGCGAATTGCTGTCGCCCATCATCTTCAGTCCGTCGAGATAAATGTTATCCAGACTGCCATCGGAAAAGCCGCGCAACACAATATAGTCAAAACGGTTCGACGCGCCGATCTGGTTGCTGTACACCCCCGGCGTATAGCTTACCGCCTGGCGCACGCTCACCGCCCCCTGCTCTTCATACTGCTGCCGGGTCACAATTGATACCGCCTGCGGCGTTTCGATATCCGGCGTTTCGAGTTTGGTCGCTCCGCTTTGCATTTGCGACGTAACCACCACCGTATCGTTGCTGGTTGTGTTTTCCTGAGCCAGAACCGATACGCTCATCCCGCCGGTGATGCAGCCAATCATTAACGCCAGTCGCGTTTTTGCGAACATGAAACTCTCCAGAAGCCGTTATTATTGTAAATAAGAATTATTACCCTTTTGGAATGCGCAATAGCTATGCGCAATGACGAGTCGCATATGCGTGATGACAAAACAGCACAAGCAGGGGGAACGAGAGTCTCCGGGGAATGTCAGGAGGCGCGAATTTCGCTGGGAGCCACACCGTAGCGACGACGAAACGCTGTAGAAAAATTGGTGGCGTGCTGATAACCCGACATCCATGCCGCCTGCTGCACACTGTACCCCTGCGCCAGATAACGCCTCGCCATCTCAAGACGGCAGTCGCGCAGGTAATCAAAAACGGATTGCCCGTAAGCCTGGCGAAATTTAACCCGTAGGCTGCTGGAACTCATCGCCGCAAGCTGCGCCAGCCCGCTCAGGCTGTACTCTTTCTCAGGTTGCTGCTCCAGTAAACGGCGCACGGTTTCCAGGCGGTGCCGCTCCCCGCAGGGAGCCGCGCTACGCTTATCATTGCCCTGCAAGCATTGCCCCAGCGCGTGCCCCAACAGTTGCAATATGACCCCTTCCAGAATCAACTGTTTGGATAAACCCGGCAGCGTCGTCTGCTGGGTCGATTGCAAACCGGCGAGTAAAAAAGGCGGCACCTGCCATAAAAACGTAGGAGCGCCTTGCGTTTCCCATTGCTGCAACAGCGCCGTTAATAATGGCGAGTGCCAGCACCGGTCAGGATCGACGCCCAGCGAAAGGGTGCGCAACTGGTAATCCGGCTGATGGCTGGCATTCATCACCTGATGTTCACTGAGGCGTGAAGTAAACGCCATCCCGGCGCGAACCACATATTCCTGCCCACCAAGACGGAGCATGACGCTTCCTTCAAGGACGACAAGCATATAAAGGGGGCAACTGTGCAACGAGGTGGTTTCATACGGCTGAAGCACACGCACATCCGAACTGGTCAGGTTAAGGCCGGAAGAGAGCGTCATCTCTTCAACATCCCCCTGAATCACAATGCGTTGCTCTTTATTAAGGGATCGATCGGTTGCCAACGCCGGGAAGCGATAATCGATCCCGTAGCGTTCGCCAAAAACGATAAAATCTTCAACCGAAAAGTGTTTTTTTTGCATAGCTGGCAGCCATCGCAATCCCGTCGAACCCTTTGCCCCGGGCGGGGCGAAACGGCTAACACCTTACCATTCACGTCTGTCAGCTTCAATAATATTGAGAACTATTCTCACATACAAACCGCTATCGGACACGCCAGCGGATTGCCAGGCATGAGGGTAAAACTCAATCCGGAACCTACCACCAACAAACTTTTTCTTCTTTATCAGTAGTAAGAGAATCATCTCCATAAAAATAGAGATGTTATTTACGCGTACCTGTTTAATAAATTTGCAATAAATCATAATCTCTACAAATTAGTTCCATCTCACCCCGCTATTATTCTTCCGCGCAATTTATTCATGCTTCTTCATTATTTCTTCATAACGTCAAGTTTTGTAAATTGCCAATATTTGTTCAGAAAATACTTACACGGAAAACATAATTTCGTTTACTCTTATCCGGCATGAGAACGATCGTTCTCAAAACTGATACAACCGAGGGCATGAGATGCAGACAAAAACATCGCAGGAACAGCGCCACCAGCAGCGTAAAGACGAGATCATCGCCGCTGCGCGTCGCCGTTTTCGCGTCAGCGGGTTTCATGCCGCCAGCATGTCGCAGATTGCCCTGGAAGCTCAGTTAAGCGTGGGGCAGATTTACCGCTACTTCGTCAGTAAAGACGCGATTATTGAAGAGATGATCCGCCGTATCATCGACTATCGCATTGCCGAAATGGAAGACAAAACTGAAACCACGCACCTGCCGGAAGTGCTCGCGTGGCGGCATACCTTAAGCCCGGATGACGATGCGCTGATGCTGGAAATGGCGGCAGAGGCCACGCGTAATCCGCAGGTGCAGGCCATGATGATCGAAGCCGATGCCCGTATGTTTGAAAATGCCTGTAACCATATGCAGAGCAGACACCCGCACCTCAACCCTGAGCGTGTTCGCTGCTGTGTGGAGTTATTGGCCGCGCTAATGGAAGGCACGACGTTCCGCCGTTTAACCCCGCAAAAATGCGACCCGGCGCAATTACAACAGCTGTATCAGGAAATCACTACAATGCTATTTTCCGATATATAAAATAATTCAAAAAAATTAAGGGAATATAAACCTTAACCTACACATTGCTATATCCAAAATATATAGCACGTCCGCCTGCGCCTAACCCTGTTTAAATAAACGGGCAGGCTTCGCTCATGCCAGGAAAAGAAAATGAAGCTGATAAAAACGACCTTAGTGGCCGCATTCGCACTTGTTGGTTGCGACAACGCCACGCCACCTGCACAACAACCCACCCAGGAAGTCGGTATCGTCACGCTAAAAAGTCAGCCGCTTGCCGTAAGCAGCCAGTTGACCGGCCGGACTACCGCCTCCCTGTCGGCGGAAGTACGCCCGCAAGTCGGCGGCATTATTCAAAAACGCCTGTTCACAGAAGGCGATACGGTAAAAGCCGGACAGGCGCTTTACCAGATCGACCCTTCGAGTTACCGCGCCGCTTTTGACGAGGCCGATGCGGCCCTGAAACAAGCGCAGGCCCTGGTGGTTTCTGATTGCCAGAAAGCCAGCCGCTATGCGCAGCTGGTCAAAGAGGACGGCGTTTCTCGTCAGGATGCTGACGATGCGCAATCCACCTGCGCCCAGGATCGCGCCAGCGTGGCATCGAAAAAAGCCGCGCTGGAAACCGCGCGTATCAACCTGAACTGGACAACCGTCACTTCACCCATCGCGGGTCGTATTGGCATCTCATCAGTAACGCCTGGTGCCCTGGTGACAGCAGAGCAGACCACCGCACTGGCAACGGTACGTGGTCTGGACACGATGTACGTTGATCTCACCCGCTCCAGCGTCGACCTGCTGCGTCTTCGCCAGCAAGCGCTTGCCAGCGACAGTAATACGCTGGCTGTCACGCTGACGCTGGAAGATGGCAGCACCTACAGTGAAAAAGGCCGTCTGGCACTGACTGAAGTCTCCGTGGACGAATCCACAGGCTCCGTAACATTACGTGCCGTATTCCCGAACCCACACCAGCAACTGCTACCGGGTATGTTTGTGCGTGCCCGCGTTGAAGAAGGCACCATGGCGAATGCCATCCTCGCGCCGCAACAAGGTATAACCCGAGATGCCAAAGGCAATGCCACCGCGCTGGTCGTTAACGCGCAGAACAAGGTTGAACAGCGCACACTGGAAACCGGCGACGCCTATGGCAACAAATGGCTGGTGTTAAAAGGTCTGCAAAGCGGTGACAAACTGATCGTCGAAGGCACAGATAAAGTTGCCGCCGGTTCGCCGGTGAAAGCCGTAGAGGTACAGGAAGCCAACGGAGGAAAAGCCTGATGTTCTCCAGCTTCTTTGTGCGTCGCCCGGTTTTTGCCTGGGTGATTGCCATTTTAATCATGATGGCCGGTGTTCTGGCGATCCGTACGCTGCCGGTTGCGCAGTATCCGGATGTTGCGCCGCCCGCAGTGAAAATCAGCGCGACCTACACGGGCGCTTCGGCGCAGACGCTCGAAAACAGTGTCACCCAGGTCATTGAACAGCAGCTCACCGGGCTGGATAACCTGCTCTACTTCTCATCGACCAGCAGCTCCGATGGCGAAGTGGACATTACTGTGACCTTCGAGCAAGGCACCGACCCGGATACCGCCCAGGTTCAGGTTCAGAACAAAGTGCAGCAAGCGGAATCCCGTTTGCCGACCGAAGTCACCCAGTCCGGTGTGACGGTGGTGAAATCTCAGAGCAACTTCCTGTTGATTATGGGCCTGTACGATAAAACGGACCGGGCAACCAGTTCCGATATCGCCGACTGGCTGGTGAGCAACATGCAGGATCCGCTGGCACGTGTAAACGGCGTGGGTAGCCTGCAGGTGTTCGGGGCGGAATACGCCATGCGCATCTGGATGGATCCGACCAAGCTGGCCTCCTACTCGCTGATGCCGTCGGATGTGGAATCTGCCATTGAAGCGCAGAACGTGCAGGTTTCCGCCGGTAAAATCGGTGCGCTGCCCTCGTCCAGCACGCAGCAGCTCACCGCCACGGTGCGCGCCCAGTCCCGCCTGCAAACCGTTGAACAGTTTCAGGACATCATCATCAAGAGCGAAAGCAGCGGCGCGGTAGTTAGGGTGAAAGACGTTGCGCGGGTGGAAATGGGCAGCGAAGACTATAACGCTATCGCCAAACTCAACGGTCACCCCGCGGCGGGTCTGGCTGTCATGCTGGCCCCGGGCGCGAATGCGCTGGATACCGCCACGCTGGTAAAAAATAAAATCGCCGAATACCGTCACAGCATGCCTCAGGGCTACGATGTGGCCTACCCGAAAGACAGTACGGAATTTATTAAGATCTCCATTGAGGACGTGGTGAAGACGCTGATCGAAGCCATCATTCTGGTGGTCTGCGTAATGTACCTGTTCTTGCAAAATATCCGCGCCACGCTGATCCCGGCGCTGGCCGTGCCAGTAGTGCTGCTCGGTACGTTCGGAGTCCTGGCGCTGTTTGGTTACTCCATTAACACCCTGACGCTATTTGCCATGGTGCTGGCGATAGGTCTGCTGGTGGATGATGCCATCGTAGTGGTGGAAAACGTCGAGCGTATTATGCGCGACGAAGGCTTGCCCGCCCGTGAAGCCACCATTAAATCGATGGGCGAAATCTCCGGAGCGCTGATCGCCATCGCGCTGGTGCTCTCGGCGGTGTTCCTGCCGATGGCATTCTTCGGAGGCTCGACCGGAGTAATTTATCGTCAGTTCTCGGTCACGATCATCTCCGCCATGGCGCTGTCGGTCGTGGTGGCCTTAACCCTGACCCCAGCGCTCTGCGGCGCGGTAATGCAGCACAGCGTGCCGCATAAAAAAGGCTTCTTCGGCGGCTTTAACCGCTTCTATAACAACACCGAGCATAAATACCAGCGCGGCGTGATGCATGTGCTGCGCCGTGCCGTGACGGTCATCGGCACCTACGCCGTGCTCTGCGCCGCCATGGCCTTTGTCATGTGGCGTTTGCCTGGCAGCTTCCTGCCAACGGAAGACCAGGGCGAAATTATGGTGCAGTTCACCTTGCCAGCCGGGGCAACAGCCAACCGTACCGAAGAAGTTGCCAACCAGGTCACCGACTGGTTCCTGAATAAAGAAAAAGCCAATACCGAGGCCATCTTTACCGTCACCGGCTTTAGCTTCAGCGGCAGTGGTCAAAACGCCGGTATGGCGTTCGTCTCGCTGAAAAACTGGTCGCAGCGTGCCGGGGAGGAGAATACCGCGCAGGCCATTGCCTTACGCGCCAGTCGCGAATTGAGCAGCGTTCGTGATGCCAGCATTTTCGCTATGACGCCGCCATCGGTGGACGGTCTGGGGCAAAGTAACGGCTTCACCTTCGAACTGCTGGCCAGCGGCGGCACCGATCGTGACCAGTTGCTGAAGTACCGTAATCAGTTGCTGGGCAGTGCCAACCAGAGCGCAGAACTGCACGCCGTGCGCGCTAATGACCTGCCGCAAATGCCGCAGTTGCAGGTAGATATCGACAACAATAAAGCCGTGGCGCTCGGCCTGTCGTTGAGCGACGTGACGTCGACGCTTTCCAGCGCCTGGGGCGGCACGTATGTGAACGACTTTACCGACCGTGGCCGTGTGAAAAAAGTATACATCCAGGGCGATAGCGACTCGCGCGCCGCGCCTGCCGATCTCAACAAATGGTTCGTCCGCGGCAGCAATGACGACATGACGCCCTTTTCGGCCTTCGCCACTACCCACTGGGAGTACGGCCCGGAACGTCTGGTGCGTTACAACGGTTCAGCGGCATATGAGATCCAGGGGGAAAACGCCACCGGCTTCAGCTCCGGCGTGGCGATGACCAAAATGGAAAACCTGGCCGACAATCTTCCCGCCGGAACAACCTGGGCGTGGAGCGGCCTGTCATTGCAGGAAAAACTCGCCAGTGGCCAGGCCATGAGTCTGTACGCCATCTCGATTATGGTGGTGTTCCTCTGTCTGGCGGCGCTGTATGAAAGCTGGTCGGTGCCGCTCTCGGTCATTCTGGTGATCCCACTTGGCGTACTGGGTGCCGCGCTGGCGGCGTGGATGCGCGGGCTGAGTAACGATGTTTACTTCCAGGTCGCGCTGCTGACCACCATTGGCCTGTCGTCGAAAAACGCCATCCTGATTGTGGAGTTCGCCGAAGCGGCGGTACAACAAGGTTCGTCGTTGTCCCGCGCGGCATTGCGTGCCGCACGGACTCGTCTGCGCCCCATTATGATGACCTCGCTGGCCTTTATCGCCGGGGTGATGCCGCTGGCGGTTGCCACGGGCGCCGGGGCAAACAGCCGCGTCGCCATCGGTACCGGGATTATCGGCGGGACGCTCACAGCAACACTGCTGGCGATCTTCTTTGTTCCCTTGTTCTTTGTGCTGGTGAAAAAACTCTTCGCCGGTAAACGCGCACGTCAGGAGTAATTATGTTGCGTATCAGTGTTCTTTTTCTGGCTCTGTTGAGCGCCGGTTGTGTCTCGTTAGACCCGACCTTTGAGCGCCCGCAAGCCCCTATCCCTGCAACACTTCCGGGGACCAGCGGCCAGGCGCAAGCTGTGGCCGCCGACTGGCAGGAGATCATTAACGATCAGCGCCTGAAACAGGTGGTCAGCAACTCGCTGACGAAAAACCGTGATGTGCAAAAAGCGATTGCGGATATTGACGCGGCGCGCGCATTGTATGCAGAAGACCGCTCCGCGTTATTTCCGACCGTTAACGCTGAACTGAGCAATACCCGCAGCCGCACCGTCTCCAGCGGTTTGACCAACAGCGCCGAAGCCAATGGCGCCGTCTCCAGCTTTGAACTGGATCTGTTTGGACGCAATCAAAGCCTGACACGTGCAGAGCGTGAAACCTGGCTTGCCAGTGAATATACCGCGCAAAATACCCGCCTGAGCCTGGTCGCGGAAATCACCACCGCCTGGGTCACACTGGCAGCGGATAACAGTAATCTGGCGTTAGCCAGACAGACAATGGAAAGCGCGCAAAACTCGCTGAATATCGCCAAACGCAAACAGCAGATTGGCGTAGCCGCCGCTGCAGATACCGCCGAAGCGATGGCCGTGTTCCAGCAGGCGCGCGCTAGCGTCGCCAGCTACCAGACACAAGTCGTGCAGGATAAAAACGCCCTCAACCTGCTGGCGGGCGATACCGTACCCGATTCATTGCTACCAGGCACGCTGGAAAGTCTTGCCGACAACAGCATCACGCTGACGCCGGCCGGGGTTTCCTCGTCTGTGCTGCTACGCCGCCCCGATATTCAGGAAGCGGAGCATAACCTGAAGAGCGCCAATGCCAATATTGGCGCTGCGCGGGCAAATTTCTTCCCGACCATTTCGCTGACTGCCAGCGCTGGCGTGGGCAGCGACTCGCTCTCTTCGCTGTTTAGCCATGGTATGAAGGTATGGTCATTCGCTCCCTCCATCTCTCTGCCGCTGTTTACCGGGGGCAAGAATATGGCGGAATTGCGCTACGCCGAAGCCGAGAAAAAGGGGCTGATTGCCACCTATGAGAAGACGATTCAGAGTGCGTTTAAAGATGTTGCCGACGCACTGGCTCGTCGCGAAACGCTGAATGAGCAACTGGATGCACAACGCCAGTACGTCGCGGCAGAGCAAAAAGCGCTGGATATTTCTCAACGTCAGTACCGCGCAGGGACGGGGGATTATCTCTCCGTGCTAACGGCGCAACGCACGCTGTGGTCAGCGCAAGAGTCGCTGATCTCCCTGCAACAGACGGACCTGGAAAACCGGGTCACGCTCTGGCAATCACTCGGCGGCGGTGTGCGTTAATTATTGGCGCCGGTTTTTCCGGCGCTCTCTTTTCGGAGTTTGTTATGTCACGGATTTCCCCTGCGTATGCCATCGTACTCGGCATGCTGACGGCCATCGGGCCCATTTGCACTGACCTCTACCTTCCCGCTTTGCCAGACATTACGCGGCAAATGGATACCACCAACACCTTAACCCAGCTCTCACTCACAGCGTCATTGATTGGCTTAGGCCTTGGGCAGCTCTTTTTTGGGCCGCTGAGTGACAGGATGGGGCGTAAACGTCCGCTGCTACTGTCGCTACTGTTGTTTATTGTGTCGTCGGTACTGTGCGCCAGTACGCACAATATCCACTGGCTGATCTTCTGGCGCTTTGTGCAGGGGATCGCGGGTGCCGGTGGGTCGGTACTGTCCCGCGCTATCGCCCGTGACAAATATCAGGGGACTCAGCTGACGCAATTTTTTGCTCTGTTGATGACGATTACCGGCATCGCGCCCATTGTGTCCCCTCTACTCGGCGGTTATATCACGGCATTGCTGCACTGGCGCGCGCTGTTCTGGACCATGGCTATTATCGGCGTGGTGCTGATGCTTTGCGCTGCGCTGTTGCTAAAAGAGACATTGCAGGTGAAAAGCAGCGGTGAAAGTTTGCTTAAAACATCGCTGATAGTGTTGAAAAACCGGCAATTTTCCACCTTCTGCTTTATTCAAGCGTTTATGCTAGCCGGACTGTTTTCGTATATCGGTTCTTCGTCGTTTGTTCTGCAAAACGAATACGGTCTGACGCCCATAAAGTTCAGCCTGGTGTTTGGTATTAACGGCGTGGGCATGATCATTTCCGCGTTGATTTTCGCTCGCCTGGCACGCCACATTCGCGGTGCTGCGCTGTTAAAAAATGGTCTGGCACTGGCGGTGCTGCTGGCGTTGATGACCGCCGTTTTTGCCTGGTTCAACATGTCCATACTGTCGCTGGTGGGGTTGTTTTTCACTATCGCTATCAACAGCGGTATTTCGACCATTGCCGGTTCGGCGGCGATGAACAGCGTCGACGCACACCATTCGGGTACTGCCTCGGCACTGCTGGGTATGCTGATGTTTGTTTTTGGCGGCATTGCTGCACCGCTGTCCGGGCTCGGTGGCGAAGCAATGTGGAAAATGAGCTTCGCCATAGTGCTGGCCTACAGCGCCGCCACGGTGATTCATTTTTGCGGGCGGCATTGTAGCCAGCAACGCGGTTAAGTTGACCAAATGGCAACAAACTAATAAAATTGACTGATTGGCAACGGACGCGAAGGGCAAGCAGGGATGCATTTGATATCAATGAAAGCAATTCAGGAAGCGATACAGCGTTTTCCTCAGTACAAAGTTGAACTCCTGACACTGGCAAAAACGGTCGAAAAAGCGAATTGCTCAACGCCAGATGACCTTAAAAAGTTATACCCAACACTGGATAATTTTAAATACCTTAGCAAATATTATGTCATTGATATTGCCAACAATAATCTCAGACTGATTGCCCTGATTTTCTTCGAAAGTCAAAAGTTTTATATACGCCATATATTCACACATAAAGAGTACGACCGCTTTACGGAACAGCATCGTACAAAGGGGAAGAAAATATGATTGTCGCAGACGCTCTGAAAGCAACCGATGCGCTGATTGCAGCTGTCCCCCTGCTGGGAGAACATCCTGGCGAGCAAGATTATCAGGACGCCCTTGAGCTTGTAGAACATCTTTTAATGAATAATCCACGCAGCCCTTTGCTGGATATTGTTTGTGCCAGGATCAGTACGTATGAGAATAACCAGCCGGAGATCATCGCATTACGTGAAGAGATGGCTTCTTTGCCTGGCGGGCTGGCAGTTTTAAGAACGTTAATGGATCAACACAAACTCACCCTCGGTGACTTCCAACATGAAATCGGCAGCAAATCGATGGTATCGCGTGTGCTAAGTGGTGAACGCCAGCTCAATATTAATCATATCAAAAAGCTAGCCGCGCGCTTTGGCCTTTCACCATTGATGTTTATCTCTTAATCCTAACCCTTTTTCCCGCCCGGTTTTAACCCACGGTGAAACTCATTAATGCGTTTCACCGTTTTTATTGCCCGCTGCGAAGTGGCGGAGGCAACGGACAAAACAATCATCTCAAGGCACAGTAATACCGTGCCATGCAGCGGAATTTTGCCTTTTTCGCCGCCGCGCGGCACATTGATCACCACATCCGCTTCCTGACTAAAACGCGACGCGACAGCATTGGTCAGCAAAATGACCGGAATACCCAACCGTCGCGCCTCTTTCAGGGTGGTCAGCCCTTCTCTGTGCGCCGATTTTTGCGCCATCATTATCAACACATCGCCACGCTGGAGCGCGATTAACTGCTCCGATAACGCAATCCCGGTACGGTTGAGCGGCGTGGCAGGCAGGCCAATACGGCTGAATAACCGCGCGGTGTATTCCGCCAGAATACCCGATGCACCAATGCCGAAAATGGCGACCTGACGGGCATCAACCAGTAAAGCGACAGCCTGCGCGATAGCATAGCGATTATCCGGTGCGGAGAGAACTTCACAGGTGTGCTGATGCCCTTCCAGCACAAAATCGATCCCCGAATTGACGTCACAAGAGAGCGCATTAACCGTCGTAGTCATCTTTTCTGCCGATGAAACTGCCGGGCCGAACCAGTGCTCCAGCGTTTGTTTCAGATCGCGCAGCCCGGCAAAACCCAGCGCCTGGATGGCTCGCACTACCGTGGCATCCGAGGTCTGCGTGGCATTGGCGATCTCAAGGGCCGTTTGCTCCAGCACCCCTTCACGGTTGTCATTGATATAGCGTGCAACGGACTGTAACCGCGGCGACAGGGCATGCCCCCGTGCACGAAAACGCTCGCCGTACACATCCACGCGGCTCTTCGCTTTTTTCATGTTCAACATAGCCGATCCTTACTTCGCCTGCGGCAGAGGCCGCCCGGCGATTTGCGACTGCACCTGCGCCACCATGAGGCCAAGAGAGGCAAAAGAGTTGGCGATAGCCTCTTCGCGTGAAATCAGCACATAGCGACCGTTGCGGCAGGCGGTCAGAAAATCGCACCAGCCTGGCATGACCGCATCCATTGCCGCCATCTCATCCTGTGGCTTCCCCCCGGTATCGCCGCGCCAGGTGGCAAAGACAAAATCCGCATCCAGCTCCGGCAACCGCTCAGCGCTGACATCGATTCGCCCGCCATCGGGAATGGAATCAATCAATTTGGGGAAACGGAAACCGGCGTCACGCAACACCCGTCCTAGCGAATGATAGCTGTGCATGGCATTGATTTTGCCGTTATTTGCCTGGATCACCGACACGGTAATATTGGGGGTATCAATGGTCTTTTTCAGTACCGCAATTTGCTCCTGATAGCGGCGCTCAAGGAGGGCCAGCCGCGGTTGTGTACCGGTGAGCTGCGCCAGCTTGCGGTAAATTTCCGGCGCGCCTCCCTGCAGATGATCGATGCTCACCGTCGGCGCGATCTTTGCCAGTTGCTCTACCGGCGTGTTGCGGCTGGGTTCCGTGATGATCAAATCCGGCTTCACCGCCGCAATCGCCTCAAGATCGATATCCGCAGAACCAATAAATTGGATATCCGCGTTGTCGAAATCGATCCCGGTGAGCAAGGCGCTGGAGCGCAACACGTGGCTGCCGTCCTGGCGCGTACGCCCGTGGCTGGCCACCGGCGGTACACCCAGTTCGATAAGCGGAATAGTGATATCGAGATCGTGCAACGAAACAATGCGTTTAGGGTGTAACGGCACCGTAACCACCCGCCCCAGATCGTCGGTAAAAGCCTGGGTTGGCTCAGCAGCGCTGACGCTCAGCCCCACCAGCACCAACAGTGAAAGAAAAAAGCGCATACGGCTCCTTAAACTTTATAAACGATCCCGCCGCTGCCACAGCAGCAACAGGAAAAATGGCCCGCCAATCAGCGAAATCACGATCCCTGCCGGGATCTGTAGCGGCGCAAAGGCCAGACGGCCCAGCGAGTCTGCCAGTAACACCAGTAAACTTCCCAGTATGGCGCTCCCCCACAGTAACGCGCTCTGGCCGCCACGCAGCAGAAAGCGCGCCATATGCGGTGCCATCAATCCAACAAAACCGATGCTGCCCACACAAGAGACGCTGGCGGCGGTCAGCAATACCGGCGCAATAAACCGCAACGGTTCCAGCCGCGCAAGGTTGACACCCAGCCCGGTTGCCACAGGCTTGCCCAACAACGCCAGCTCTGCGGCACGCCCCGTTATCAACAGCAGCGCCGTAGCCGGTAACGCCCAGCCCAGCGCCACCATCAGTAAAGGCCAGGTGGCGGCATGCAGGCTACCCGCCAGCCACATCATCGCCGTTTGTACATCCCGCACATCGGCGGTGGTCATAAAAACGCCGATCCCGGCGGCGAACGTCCAGGAAACGCCAATGCCCAACAGCACAAAACGCGGGCGTGAAACATCACGCGCCAGCCCCGTTACCAGCCCCGCAGCCAACAGGCCGCCCGCCATCCCTGCCAGCGGTCGCCACACCAGCCCAAGCGCAGGGAAATACAGCACCAGCGTTAACACCACCACGCTGGCCCCCTCTTTCACACCAATCAGGCCAGGGTCCGCCAGCCCATTGCGGGTGATCGACTGCATAGCGGCTCCGGCCAGGCCGAGCATCGCCCCGCATAACAGCGCCATTAGCACACGCGGCAGGCGAATATCCCACAGCACATACTGTTGCCCGGCGCTGAGTGCAGAAGGGTGCAGTAATGCGTGCCCCATCGCCGAAACCGGTATGGGCAATGAACCTTGTGTGACGCCGTAAAGCAGCAAAAGCAGCGCGAGCAACGCAAGGCCCGCAATCCTGCGAAGCGTTTGCGGGCGCAACAGCCGGGAAAAACGCCCCCAACGCAGTCCATGCAACCCGGCGCGATGCTGCGCATCGCTCATTTAAAGAACCTCGCCGCCAGCACAATAAATACCGGTGCGCCCACCAGCGCCGTCATCACCCCGGTTGCCAGCTCCTGGGGCGACAACAACGTGCGGGCGGCTATATCCGCCAGTAACAGTAGCAGCGCACCAGCCAGAGCGGATAACGGCACGACCACACGTAAGTCCTCACCCGCCAGGCGCCGTACCCCATGCGGTACCACCAGGCCGATAAACCCCATCGGCCCGGCAACCGCGACCGCCGCACCGCACAATAAGGCGATCGCCAGTAACGACAGCCCGCGGATGCGCCCCAGCGATACGCCAAGCCCGCGCGCCATGCTATCGCCCAGCGCCAGCATATTCAGCGAAGGTGACAGCCACACCGCCAGCGCAAATCCGGCCGCCGCCGCCAGTGCGGCATGCAGCAACAATGCCCAGCTCAGGCCCGCAAGATCGCCCGCCAGCCAGGTACGCATGCTCAGCAAGGTTTGTTCATCAAGGATCAGGATGGCGGCCGTAATGGCCGAGGCAAATGACGACAGCGCCACCCCGCAAAGTGTCACTTTCAGGGGTGTAAAACCGGCCCGCCCGGAGGAGGAGAGCGCCATCACCAGCGAAAAAAGCACAGCCGCGCCCCCGGCTGCAATCAACGGGCGGCTGAGCAAAGGATCGCCGAGGCCAACGCCCAGCGCCGTGGTCGCCACGACAGCCAGCGCGGCACCGGCATTCAGGCCCAGGATATGCGGCTCGCCGAGGGGGTTGCGGATCACCGACTGTAACAGCGCCCCGGCAACACCGAGCGCTGCGCCAGTGAACAAAGCCGTCGTCATGCGCAAGAGGCGCAAACTGACGATCACGCGATGTTCGAAGTTACGCGGGTCAAAATCAGTCAGCGCCTGAATGACTGTTGAGGGAGTAATGTACCGCGCGCCAATAGCAAGGTGCGCCACAGCCGCCATCAACAATGCAATCAGTAGCCCAAGCGTCGCCAGGCCTGCGCGCCCGTTACGGCGGCACGCCGCCAGCATAATGAGGCTCATTCACTGTGCCCATATGGCTTGCGAAAAGGCATAAAGAATGGTTTCCCTGTCAACGGGTTAACAGACATTTGCACATCCACATCAAACACGCGTTTTATCAGTTCCGGCGTACAGATTTCGCCTTCCTCAAGTACCGCCTGGAGATGCCCCTGTTTCAGGAAAACCAGCGTATCGCCGTAGTTGACCGCAAAATTCAGATCGTGCAACACCACCACCACCGTGCGCCCATGATGGCGCGTTAAACCGTGTAGCAGTTCAAGGATCTCTACCTGATAACGCAAATCAAGGAAGGTAGTAGGTTCATCCAGCAGGATCACCGGCGTTTGCTGAGCCAGCGCCATGGCGATCCAACAACGCTGGCGCTGACCGCCGGAGAGGCTGTCGACCGTCTGGTGAGCGAAGTCAGCCGTGCCCGTCAGATTGAGCGCTTCCAGCACCGCCAGTTCATCCTCTTCGGACCACTGGCGCATAAAGCTCTGCCATGGAAAACGCCCCCGAGAGACCAGTTCAAATACGGTCAGACCTTCCGGCACAATCGGCGACTGCGGCAAAATACCTAACTGCCGAGAAACCGCTTTGGTGGGCTGCTGATGAATCGCTTTACCGTCGAGCAGAACGCTGCCCCCCAGCGGTTTCAGCATGCGGGCGATGGTGCTAAGCAGCGTGGATTTGCCGGAACCATTGGCGCCAATCAGTACGGTCATTTTACCGTCAGGGATCGCCAGACTGATGTCATTAACGATGATCTTTTGCTGATAACCCGCAGAGAGGTTTTCCAGCACAACGCCCTCTCCTTTGGCCTGATGTTCCCCTTGCTGTGACATGGTGCGCGCTACCCTGACAAATAAAAATAAATATCATTCTCTTTTCGATATTGCCGTTTGCTAATGTAGTAGTCAAGCCTGGTGGCGAGATAAAGCCGCAGCACTTTTTAAGCTGTCACTACAACAGAAACCGCGTCTGTCATTTTTATATTTAAAGTTAAAATACAATAAGTTAATCATTTTCAGGACAGGGTATAACCGCCTTGTTTCGTCTTAAGTCGCACTGTAGCAAAATTCTTTCTTTTTCCATTTACTACTACAAAACGCCATGATTGAATGATTCTCAATTACATATCCGATGTGGAAATTACCGCTAACGGATAGCGCTGTGCAAAAGAGCAATTACTAAAAAAACGTTCACTCCTGCGTGGCTCGCAGGATCCTTTCGGGAAAAGAGATTACATGGCTGAGTTAACTCGTTGTATTACCGGGCGGAAAGGTCGCGCGCTGTTCTCCGCGATCGTTGTCGGATCGGTTTTCACCTCCTTCACGCACGCGGCAACCCCTTCAGAGAAGAAGCAAGACGGTGATACCTTAACCGTTCTCGCAGACGCCTCTTCTGCAGACAAACAAGCAACATCCGGCTACCAGCCACTGAATACGTCCGCTGCCACGCTGACCACCATGCCAATGCTGGATATTCCGCAGGTCGTTAACACGGTGAGCGATGAAGTGCTGGCAGATCAGCACGCCACCAGCCTTGACGAAGCGTTGTATAACGTCAGTAACGTGGTGCAAACCAACACACTGGGCGGCACGCAGGATGCGTTTGTGCGCCGTGGTTTTGGTGCTAACCGCGATGGTTCTATCATGACCAACGGCCTGCGCACCGTGGTGCCACGTAGCTTTAATGCGGCAACATCGCGGGTAGAAGTGCTGAAAGGCCCGGCCTCCACGCTGTACGGCATTCTTGATCCTGGCGGGCTTATCAATGTGGTCACGAAGCGCCCGGAAACCACCTTCGGTGGCTCCATTTCGGCAACCTCGTCCAGTTTTGGTGGCGGTACCGGGCAGTTTGATGTCACCGGCCCGATTGAAGGAACACGCCTGGCGTATCGTCTGATTGGCGAGTACCAGCATGAAGATTACTGGCGCAGTTTCGGTAAAGAAAAGAGCACATTTATCGCCCCATCGCTGACATGGTTTGGCGATAACGCCACCGTCAACGTGATGTATTCACACCGTGATTATCAGACCCCCTTCGATCGTGGCACTCTCTTCGATCTCACCACCAAACAGGCGGTAAATGTTGACCGTAAAACCCGTTTTGATGAGCCGTTTAACATTACCGATGGCGAATCTGACATCGCACAGCTGAATGCGGAGTACCGTTTTAACAGCGCCTGGACCGGGAAAATTGAATACGGCTACAGCCAGGATAAGTACAGTGATAATCAGTCGCGTGTGATGGCCTATGATGCGAAAACCGGCAACCTGACGCGCCGTGTCGACGCCACCCAGGGATCGACCCAACGCATGCACAGCACCCGCGCCGATCTGCAGGGTAATGTCGACATCGGCGGTTTCTACAACGAGATCCTGACCGGTGTATCGTATGAGTATTACGATCTGCTGCGCACCGACATGATCCGTTGTAAAAACGTGAAAGATTTCAATATCTATCACCCCACCTACGGCAACGCCAGCAAATGTACTTCAGTATCAGCGTCTGACAGCGATCAGACCATCCAGCAGGAAAGCTACTCCGCCTACGTGCAAGATGCGCTGTACCTGACAGACAAATGGATCGCCGTGGCCGGTATGCGATATCAGTACTACACGCAATATGCAGGCAAAGGCCGCCCGTTTAACGTGAATACCGACAGCAGCGACGAGAAATGGACGCCGAAATTTGGCCTGGTCTATAAGCTGACGCCTTCGGTTTCGCTGTTCGGCAACGTAGCAAAAGCGTTTATGCCGCAGTCGTCTATCGCCAGTTATATTGGCTCTCTGCCACCGGAAACCTCAACTTCATACGAAGTGGGCGCTAAGTTCGATCTGTTCAATGGTGTTACCGCCAATATCACCGCATTTGATATCCATAAACGCAACGTGTTATACAGCGAGATCGTCGGCAATGAAACGGTAGCTAAAACCGCCGGACGGGTACGTTCGCAGGGAATAGAAATGGATCTGGCCGGTTCGCTGACGCCGAATATGAACGTTATCGCCAGTTACAGCTATACCGCGGCAAAAGTGCTGGAAGACCCGGACTACGCGGGTAAACCACTACCGAATGTACCGCGCCACACCGGTTCGCTGTTCCTGACGTACGACATCAATAATGTGTTTGCCGGGAATACACTGACACTGGGTGGCGGCGGACATGGCGTAAGCCGCCGTTCAGCCACTAACGGTGCAGATTATTATCTGCCGGGCTACGTTGTCGCCGATGCGTTCGCGGCCTACAAAATGAAACTGCAATATCCGGTAACGTTACAGGTAAACCTGAAAAACCTCTTCGACAAGACTTATTACACCTCGTCCATTGCCACTAACAACCTGGGCAATCAGGTTGGCGATCCGCGCGAAGTGCAGTTTACCGTGAAGATGGATTTCTGAGGAAAGACAGGGCACCCAGCAGGTTCGGGTGCCACAGCCACAGCAAAATCACTTAGCCACTTTAATCACCAGCGGCTGATAAAACTGCGGATCAAACGTGGTTAACGGTAAGGCCATCGGCTGGCCGTTAACCTCTTCCGTTGCCTGGACAATCTCAATCTGGCTGGCGTCCTCCTGGCATTCGCTTTCCAGAAAGGCGTTTTGTGAGCGTGTTGCGTCGCTGTCGCCAAAAGGCTCAACCTGCATGACGCCTTCGCTCACCGTTTTACCGGTTTTATCTTTCAAGCGCAGCGTGATCGCCAGATGATTAAATGCCTCGCCGTTGCCGCCGTTATCCAGCCGGAACTGTAACGCACAAATATTTCCCGGCACCCAGACACTGTCCGTATTGCGAATGCTGATATAACGCTGGTTTTCCGCATGGCTTGCGGCAATCTGCCCCGCCAGCCCCAGCGTAAGCGTCATCACCACCGCGCGCTGTAGCGTCAACTTAGTCACCACATCCTCCCGGCTTACTCAGCATAGCCGTAGGTGCCATCATCACCGGTGTCGGCATCGTTCACCAGGTTCTCGCCCTGGTACGGATTCGACAGAAAACCACCTTGCTGGCAGGATTTCTTCATGATCAATTTTTGCCCCTGGTAGACTTTTAAACCTGTAAATTCCCAGCCTTTCCCGATACCGCTATACACCACATAGCTGTAGCGCCCATTAATAAAACGGTACCAGCTCGCACCGCCGCCGGAAAATGCCGTTTTACCTGCACGCACCTGCGTTTTATCGCCGGTGATTTTCGGCAAGGCCATTTCCAGCTTTTCAATGGAGCCATAAGAATAGGCAGGAACGCCATTGTCCACGCGAACCGTAACAGATTTGCCGTTCGTCAAATCGCAATTAAAAAGTAACTCGGGTTCCGGCGGCGCAGCATGCGCGCAACTCAGCCCGGCCATCAGTACCATCGCCCCGGCTGCAACAGGGAATCGTTTCATTGCAATCACTCCGATAAATCCCCCACCCGCCAGCGCGCGTGGGGGAAAAGATTATTGACTATCAAGCGTTTGCTGGAGCTGCGTGACCTGATCCTGCAATTTTTGCAGTTCCATCTGCTTTTGCATTACAGAGGTCGAAGGCTGGTTCTGCGCCTCTTTCATGCTTTTTTCCAGTTTCGCCAGCTCTGTCTGCGCGGCAGCTTTACCCTGCGTCTTTGACTTTAACTGCGCCACAAGGTTATTCAACGAACGCTCCAGCGCCTGCTGAGACTTACGCTTACTGGCGACGCTGGCGTTGCTTTGTGCTTTTTCCTGCTCAATGGCGTCATACACCGCCTTAAACTCTTTATTCAGCGCCTGCTCGTGCTGGAGCGTATTTTTCTTCTCCTCCACGCGCTTATCCCAGGTACCGGAATAGTTGCAGTTAAATTTGGTGACAATGCTGACATCGCCTGTCGTCGGATCGCAATCGCGCGCATTGGTCGCGCAACCCGCTAATAAGGCCGAAGCCACCACCAGCAATACATAACGCATTCTGTTCTCCTTAACTGACTTTCAGCGCAGTACGTTGAGTGTAAAGGCTGTCCAGATCCTGTTGCAGCGAGTTGATTTTGGCGTGCATTTCGGCAATTTCGCCGTCCAGTTTTTTCGTTTCGGCACCGCTTTTGCCAATCCCGCTGGACACGTCCTGCCACTGCTTCTCATGTTTTTTCATGTCGGCAATGGTGTTACGCAGGTAAGCAATGTTGGCATCCACGCTTTTAACCTGTTTTTGCACGTCTTCTTTTTTGGCGGTTTTGGCCGCGATGTCTTTATTCAGCTTATCCAGCGTCTGTTTGTCACTGGCGATCACGCTTTTCGCCACGTTGGTCGCATTCTGGATTTTCTGGTTCTCAGTCTGAATATCTTTAATGGCCGCATTCAGCTGCTGTTCCTGGGACGCATACTTTTTACGCTGATTATCCAGATAGGCGTTAGCGCCCACGCCCACACCGCAGCCAGCGATCGCCGCCGCTGCAATACAGAGTGCTTTATTACTGGAGTTGCTCACTGCACACGCCAGCGCGCCTAAAGCGGCACCGCCTGCGCAAGCCTGCCAGCCCGATTTATTAAAAAACTCAACGTCCTGGTTATTCGCCAGGCGGGGATCGACAGAACCATTGCTGCTGCCCGTACCACCGGTGCTCTGACAACCGGCCAGCGCCACAATTAAACCTGCCACCATCGCTGTACGTAATGCTTTTAACGTAATCATTCCAATGACTCCTGCTTGCTTTAGTTATTTTGCTTACATGCGGCAAGCCAGGCGTCACGCGTGACTTTGCCATTCTTCAAATACCCTTGAAGATTGTCCCACCAGGTATTCAGGTAGCCGTTCAGATTGGTTTTTCCACGCGCGGCCAGTTGCTGCTGCACGACCGTTATCTGCGGCGCAATGATCTCTTTACTGTACGTGGTGCCCATATCCACCACCGTATCGGCGTAGTAGCTGGTAATAAAATCGAGGGCTTTTTTATGCTGATCCAGTTGTTCCTGACGGCGAGAGCAGTTCGCATCGACCGCGCTCCCGGCAGCGCAGGTTTTTTCATATAACTGGGTCAGGCGATCATAAAACTCGCCATCATCTTTCATCTTGGTACACAGAAACGCCCCCAATTGCAGCGAGGTACGCACCGCCTGATCGCGCTGTTCATCACGCAGTTGGTTATTCGCCCGCAGTTCGCTGCGCAGTTGTTCGAGCTGCTTTTTCAGCCCGTCATCCTGCACTTTTTCAGAAATGGCATTCAGGTTTTGCAGCGAATCGGTCGGTGTTTTTTGCGCGGCGTTTTTTTTCTCACTGCCCAGCGACTGCCACTCTTTCTCGATTTCTTTAATGCGATCGCGGGATGTTAAAGTTGGCGAAACCAGAACGAAACGCATGCCAATGGTTTTATTGGCATTCTCGTCTTTGCCAGCGTAGTAAGGCTCCTCGCCACGCAACGAGGTGCGAATATCGCCCTGCGGCGTTAAGAAACTGCCGCCGCGCACCACATAGCCGCCCGCTTTACCGTGTTGACGGTCCAGCTTATTCAGGCGGAAGGGTTCAAACATCATTTCAGCGGCGTTGCCTAACATGTCGTACAGCCCAAGCGGGTTGGGTTTCAATAAGCCGCTAAGCTGCAATTTGCCGTTCGCGGACTGCGCACCAGCAAACCACACATAGCCATTTAGCCCTTCTGGCATGGGGAAGCGCTGATCGCGAAATTCCGACGGCGAGACAGCAAGCCCGCCACGGGCGGCAAATTCCCATTCGGTTTCCGTTGGCAGGCGCACAAACCCTGGTTGCCCGTCATCTTTTGGCAGCGCCTCTGGTTTCTCTTTACGTAACCAAAGGTTGTATTTGTTGGCCAGCTCCATTGCTCCCATCCAACCGACGCTGACTTTCGGCAGCCGACCTTTCATATCCGGCGCGGCACATTCGCCATTAATGGCATGTGCCTGTAAGTCGCTTAGCTCATATTTTGCGATCAGGTAGTAACGGCCTTTTTCTTTGCCCTCCGCCGCGAAACTCCCGGCGATATGTTCCTGGCGGGACTGCTCCAGATATCCCCATTCATCGCCCTCCTGGCCCAGCGTCACGTTGTAATCTTCCAGCGGTTTATTCAGCGGAATAGCCACCTTACGAAACGCCATTGCGCCTTCACACGGCAGGGGCAGGATCACATCGTCAGGCAACGGTTTGGGGTTCCAGTATTTTTCATCCCAGCTCGCCTGCGCCGTGCAGGCATACCCGAGCGTGGCCAGCACCAGGCCAGCAAGACAATTAGATTTCACGTAGACTCTCCGCAGGATCGATCTTTAATGCGCGCAACGCGCCAATGGCCGCCACACCCAGGGCAACCACCAGCACGCTCACTAAAGCGGTAATAAAATGCATCGGCGCCAGATGGCAGACAAAAGCCTGATCGGGTAATGACGCCCCCAAAAGGTGGTTAAAAACAGTGCTGCCGAGGAAATAGAGCACCAGCCCGGCGCAGAACGCGACCCCGGTCAGGCACAACGCCTGGATGACGATAAAGATCGTTACCGCATGCCGCCGGAACCCCAGCAGCCGTAGCACGGCCATATCTTTTCGTTTGCGATCGATATTGGCGATAAACGCCCCAACCAGCGAAGCAATACAGCCCGTTGCCGAGATCCACGCAATCACCGCGAAAATCACCCCCAGCACGCGATCAATCGCACGCACGGCTTCGATTTGCGCAGACTGCGTGACGGTCTCAATGTGCTGCTGCTCCAGCCAGTTCGCCAGCGGCGCAACATCATCAATGGTGCGGGCATAGACTCTGGCGCGAGAGAAACGACTGCGTTCACGCGGCAACTCGCCGTCATTCACACCCAGCGAAGCAACCTGAAAGCCATCGCGATAATCTTCCAGCGCAACCAGCAACGGTAATGAAATAAACGCCGCGGCCCGGCTGAACCTGGACTCTGCCAGCACGCTGGTGACCCGCACCACTTTATTCACCCGCTGGTTAACGCCCGCCAGTTTGCGCGACACCACCAGCCGTATTTCGTCCCCCGCCTGCACGTTGAGGCGGCTGGCTGCGCTGGCGCTCAGCACAATGTCATCCTCGTGGGTGGGCAGGATCGCGCCCGCCAGCAGCGGATCGCCGGCCGCGGTGGGGATCACTTCAGCACCCGCCGCAAAATGCTGGCTATCGCGAACCAGATCCGCCTGCGTATTGAGTGAACGGGTCAGAGGAATTGAGAAGCCCACTTCCGGGCGCTGCGCCAGTTGCGCGAGCCACGGCAGATCGTAACTGCCGTTTCCGGTCATACGCACTTCGCGGGTGCGGGGATCCTCCAGCAGATCGTGGCGCAACTGGCTGACAATGCCATTTTTCAGCCCAAACAGCAGCAGCAGCGGCGCGATCACCGCGATCAGCGAAAAAATAATACACAGGGCGACTTTGCGATCGTGGATCAGATCGCGCAGCGCCATCTGCAACAGTAACCCGCGCGAGGCGGTATCAGACGGGTGAGAAGACACTGTGCCCCTCCGTGGTCGTGGCGCGGTAACAGCGCAGCCCAAAATCCGCCACCCGCTGCCAGTCATGGCTGACAACAATGGCGGCCATATCCAGCGATCGCACCCTCTCTACCATCAATGAAAACAGGCGCGAAGCATTGTCCGGATCCAGCGCCGCGGTCGGCTCATCCGCCAGCAGCAAACGCGGCTGGTGCGCAATCGCCCGCACAAAGGCCACGCGCTGGCGTTCGCCAATAGAGAGCTGCGCAGGCATTTTGTTGAGCAGTGGCGTCACGCCAAGCTGGCTAATCGCTTTTTCAAGCCACGCCGAGTGCGCCGTCATGCCAACCAGACGACGCGCCAGCATGATATTGTGCGACACCGATAACCATGGCAATAAGCCGCCATTTTGCAGTACAAACCCCAGTTCGCGGGCGCGGATATCTGCCAGTAGCGCCTCATTATCGGCCAGTAATGGCCCGGCAATATCGCGCGGAGGGTTACCCAGCCGATATTCGCCCAGCCGATCAGGCCGCAAAATCGCGCCGATTACTTCAAGCAGCGTGCTTTTACCGCAGCCGCTGGGGCCGGTAAGCGCCACCATGTCGCCGTTCTCCAGCGTCATGTCCGGCAGCGTCACCTTATAGCCGCTCTCCCCGCCGCGCTGAATGGACAGATCCCGGATGACCAACATCAGGGGAGGTTTTCCAGCGGTACCGGGTAGACGTTGTCGCGCGGGTCGCTGTCCGGCGCGAGGGCAATCCAGCGATCCACATCCTGGTTATAGCGCTGGTAGTAATTAAGCTTGGTGTTCAGGCGGCGAATAAACCGTTCCTGCTCCAGGCCATCCCAGCTTTTCCATGTTTCTTCATCCAGACTCAGTACTTCACTGAGATAAGGCAGGCCGTCGATGTACTCGCCCAGCAATCCCATTTCGCCAAGGCGGGTGGCGCTTTTGCCTTTGGCCTGGGTCGGATCGTTGCCCATCGTGGCAGCCAGCGAGCGCAGGCTGGCAAACATATCATCCGGCGAGATCATCCCTTCATTAGCGGCATCGACGATTTTCTTCAGCACATCGCTCAAGTCGCTCAGTTCGCTTTTGGTCAGCAGAACGCGCACTTCCGTGGCGGGCACATTCTGATTAACCAGATCGCGATCGCTGATCCATGACTTGAATACCGGTGGCGCTTGCGTGCCTTGTTTCTCGCCAAGGTACGCCAGGCGCATTGCCTTGCTGAGTTTTTCCGCGTCACTTAACAATGGCGCGGCGTTACTCTTGCCGTAATCGGCGCTGGCGCCCAGCGCACTACCGGCCGTCTCTTCACCGCTCCAGGCCGTCTTGATCTGCCCGGTAATCGCATCCGCCAGGCTATCGACCATCTGGCCAAAGTTATTCACGTCACCGGAATCAATCGGGTAGTACAGCGGTTTATGCAGAAAGGGGTTCAGCGTTAAATCACGGTACTGGGCTTCCGCCGAGGCGTGATTCTTCGCACCGGACGGGGTTTTTAAATGCATGGCATACAGCGCCACGCCGCGATAAGCCGCTTCCTGGCGGATTTGTGCGGCATCAAGGTGGGTCGAGGAGAGTTTATCGGTGCCATCCAGTGCCCCCGCATCGGTGATTAACACCACATAGCGCGCGCCAAATTGCGTCCAGTCGACTTTATCCAGCGCCATCATGACGCCGCCGTAGGCGTCTTCATCGACTTTGCTGCTGGAAACAGTCGCCTGCTTCAAATCATGCACTTTCGCCAGAAAATCTTTGCCGTCTTTCACCTTGTTAGGATCGACAAACATTTTGCTCTCATATTCCAGCCCCGGCGCGGCCTTCACGTTGGAGCGGTAAGCCACAAGACCGAACTTCACCTTGTCCTGCAGATTTTCCTTTTCAATGCGCTGGTAAACCTTATCGATCGCCTCTTTGGTGCGGTCGATGTAAGGCCCCATCGAGATGGTGGAATCGATCACAAAGACGACAGAAGCGGTAAAGCCAGTCATCATGTTTTTCTCATCACTGGCGTTGGCTTTCGCCGCGCTACCCGCTTTCGCCTTTTCGCTGACCGAGGCTACGTTCAACAAACGCACCTGAAAACCGGTATCGGTAAAGACATCGTCAGAGCCCAGCACCGGCAGCAAATAAAAGTTCTTCTGCTGATCCACCATATATTCCGGCTCGCGTGCCAGTACCTGGGGCACCGGTTTTTGGCTCTTCAGGCTGCTAAGAATAGGATCGAGTACCGCTGCGGGCTTTTCATTATTGAGGATCTTTTCGATGTCGGTTTTATCACGGAAAAACAGCATCGGGTTGCGTCCCGCCGGGTTGGTAAAAGCCAGCGTCAGCTGCATTTTCCACTCAACCGTGCAGGCCGATTTCAGCCAGCCCGACACGTGGCCAAAGCTGTCCGGCCCGACTTCCAGCCACTCGTCATTGGCCTGCTGGCTTCGCTGGTAAACGTAAAAGCGGCTAAAAGCAGGCTGCTCTTTGCCTGCCTCACCCGGTTTACTTGCCAGCTCACAACCAGGATAAGTCAACACGCGCTGGTACAACGCGTGCTTTCCTTCTTGCAGGAGCGGTTTTTGATCGGCGGCAACGGCAGGCAAACTCAACGCTGCGGCACATAACGCCGCGCAGAACCCGTGCATGTTTTTCATTCTGAAATCCTATTTTTTCAGCTCGGCTAAACGCGCTTTGGCCTCATTATTTTGTGGATCCTGAGTCACCACACTCTCGTACCAGTAGATCGCGGTTTGCGGATCGGCACTAAAGCAACCGCCCTGTGTCACCGTTTTCGGGTCGTATTCCTGGGCATAACGCAGCGCGATCTGCGTATCGCCGGACTGCGCTTTATAGGCATATAAACGCTGCGCGATATCACAACGTTTTGCCGTCTTCGCTTTGTCAATAATGCTCAGCACTTGCGCGCCGCTTGGCTGGCTACGCAGGCACCCTTTCACAAAATCGAGATCGTTCTGGCTGCTCATTGTTCCATCGCTGCACGGGCCGCTGGCCTGCACGGCAGGTGCCGGTGTTGCCGCAGGTGCAGGCGTTGCCGCCGCAGGCGGCTCGGCTGGTGCCCGCAGGAACCACCACGCAGCTGCCCCGGCAATAATCAGCAGTAGCAGGGCAACAGCGATGATCAGCGGCAGCAGGTTTTTCTTCGGCGTAACAGAAGGTGGCGGTTCTGGCGTGTTCACCGGTTCCGGCGTCGGCGCAGGCGCTTCAACCACCTCGGCAACCACCGGCGCGGGTGCCGCCTCCGCCAGGGAGTGGACACTGACCGGCAACTGGTTTTCGCCCCCGGCCTGCGAGCTTAAAAGCCCGTCCGGGATCATTAACACGCCCATATCACGTGTGCTGTCGTCTTTGGCAATCAAGCGATAGGCCGCCTGACGGTTCGCCAGTAGCGAATCAATCAGCAGCGGGCCAATCTGCACTTCGGGGTTACCGTCGACCTGGCTTAAAGTCGGAAGAGCAAGGAATACCTCGCCACTGACCCACTGGCCGTTATTGTCGAGATACAACTGGTCCTGGTTACGCTGAACTGAAATCAGCACGCCGTTCAGCTCGCCCTGCCAGGCTTTTAACAGCAGACGGGCATGGCCCGGCAACACGGGCTGGAGTGGTTTTAATTCGGGTTTAATCACAACGGCTTACTCCTGCCCGGTCTTAATAAGGTGAATAATCGCGCCCAGTTGTTCGTTCTGCGCCACGCTAATTTCACGCCCGGCGGAATGCCCGGCGTTCTCTTTGATCAGCTCTTCCAGGCCCACCAGCCAGTCGACAATAAAAATGACGCTGTAGTTAAGCTGCTGCGGTGTGAGGCGGGCGAGGCGATCATTTTCTGCCCACGCGACCGTGCTGCACTGCGCCGGACGCGAGAAAATCGGCTGCTCCGGGGCATTGGGTCGTGCTGGCCGTTTGGCTTCCGGCACGGCCTGGTAACCCAGCCAGGTGATAAAATCCCCCATCACATGCAGCACGCGCGAAACCTGACGATCCACCATCCGTTCACGGCGCACACCCGCCTGTTCGGTATTGGCCAGCGTCGACTCAAGCACGGTTTCCACCCGCAAACGCAGGATGCCGCTGATCAGTTCATCCACCAGCGACTCGATCACCGGGCGCGGTAACTTGATGTAGTTGAGCAGGGTGGGATCTTCAGGCAGGCTGCGCAAATGGTTAACCCAGTGCTGCAACGCCTGTCGGGCAAATGCCCGTTCGTGGCTGTGAGTGGTGGCAGCAGGCGCATCGCTGATAAAGGCATCTTCAACGCCAATATCAAACGGCGAGGAAGCCTGTTCCTCCTCATGCGTGGTTTCGACTATCGTTTGCTGCATATAGAGTTCACGCAGCGCCTGACGTGAAGGCACCAGTTGCGCCAGCAGCTCGCCATGCATACCGCTGCGTTTTTTCAGCGTGCTGAGGATCTCATCTGCAATGCGCGCTTTTTTGGCGACTTCTTCTTCGCCATCCGGCTGATACCACTTACCCAGACCGCCGCCAGCCAGCTCGTCACGTATCTCTTCTAGCTGTTCGCCAATACGTTCCAGCTTCACTTCAGGGCGGGCAGCACGTCCAAGATAGTCGGCCATCCGACGCATACCGCCATCATTGAGGCTCATCATGGCGCGCCAGGCCTCTTCCGGCTGTGCGATATAACGGGCTATCGCCTCATCTTCCAGGAAGGTTTTGCGCATCAGTTCAAGTTGCGGCGTGCACTCTTCATCAAACGCGGCTTCATCCCCACCGCTTATACGAATAAACGGCGTTGGCTGGCGGGGTTTACGCACCAGGAAGGTGTTATTAAACGCCTGCCCAGGCTGCCACTCTTGCAGCCACTCGCAATGGCCGAAACGTTCGGTAATTGCCATTTTGATCATGCCGCCCAGCCCCCATGACTGACGGAGCAGGGCTTCATCGAGGTTTAAATTCTGCGTGATACGAATATCAAACATGGTTAAGGCCCATACCAGGCCCGGCAAACGGCGGCTGCGCGCTGCTGCATCGTTCCCCTGAGTGTGTTTGATCCATTCACTCAGGACGCCGCTCACCTCTTTCACGTCGGACTGCTTATTCGACGCGGTACACACCACCAGCACGTTCATCTCCTGGTTATCGGTGTAGCGTTCGAACAGATAGGCCACTTTGCCGCGCAGGATCAGTTGCGCCAGCGGGTTATCACTGTCGCCAGGATCGGCCCGGCGGCTGTCGGCCATGGATTGAATGCTCATACGCCCGCGATAACCCGGAAAATCGAGTAAGTCGACCTCTTCAAACAGTTGCTCACGCGTGGCGGCCAGCAGCGGAATATTCAACTCAACGGTGAGCGCCGTCAGCTCGGCCAGCGAAATGCTCACCGCCGCGCCAGCCACCCCAGCCTGCACCGGACGCACGTCGACACGCTTATCCGTATCGCGGTTGAGACGCCCCAGCATGTCAACGTTCATGATGCTGTCTTTCTGCACCAGCACGCCGTTTTCTTCATGCACCAGCGTGCTGAGTGGCGCCCAGACCTCGCGTGCCCCGCCGAGGCTTTGCAATGTGCGCGCAAAGCGGATATAGGCTTCGGTCAGCTCACTGATTTGCCCCCACAATACTGAGAACAGCAGACCACGATCGTCCAGCGACAACCACGGTGCCAGCAAAACAGCCTGCGGCCAGTAGCGCAGGGCCAGATGCCCCTGGCTGCGCGCGGCATGGCGAGTGGTGTAATCCCACAGCGAAACCACATCATCTTCGCTAATGCCGGAAACGCGTTGTGGCAAACGGCGCTTGTTGAGCGTGCTGAGCAATTCGGCGATCTGCCCTTCGCTGAATTGCCAGTTCAGTTTTTCCTGGTCGAAATCGTGAATAAACGCATTGGCGAGGATTTTCCCCATTTCGCATTCACTGAACAGTTGCAAGGTGACCGGCGACTGCGCATCACCGCCGCAAGGCTGGCGGCTAAAGCGCGTGACCAGCCCGGTGGCTTCTTTTCCGCCGCCGGGTGGGTTGATATGGCTGATAAAATCCAGTTGCTGCCCGCCAAGCTGCGTCTCCAGCTTGCCGTTTTCGCCCGCTGCAAGCGCAGATATCAGGTAGGATTTTCCGGCCTGCGACAACCCAAAGAAACCAATGGTCATTGGCCGGGCAGCGGCGTGTGCCAGACGACGCGCTTTGTTGCGGCTGCGGCGTAAGTTAAGGGTCAGATTGTCCGCTTCGGTGTTCAGGCGCGGCGCATCCTGGCGTACTGCAGCAATCCAGTCGATAGCCTGAGTGGCACCGGCTTCAACGCCCTGCCACCCTTGAATAATCTGTTCGGTTTTATTGGTGCTCATCAGCTTTTAATACTCCCGCTGTCCAGCCAGTAATGCGTTTCACCCAACCCATTGCCGACCAGCGTATTCAATTGGAATGTCACATCGCCGCGCCCGTAATTGCGCTGGGCATTCACCATTTCCAGCGATTCAAGTTTGAATTTTTCCGGGCTGACAGCAGGCTCGCCGCTACGCGCACGACCAGACTCCGCCATCAGGCGGATATGCATCACCGCATCGCCAGCCAGTTCGCTGGCCAGCGCGGGCTTAGTGATTTTCAGGGTATACAGTGCCGAGGCAGGCCAGCGTTCGTTGTCCAGTTGACGGAAGCCAATACGCAACTCGCCGCGCGCCTCCAGCACCTGCTCCTGGCTGAGCTGGAAACCGTCTTCATCCAGGTTGATATCGCGCCAGACCACGTTGCTGTCCTTGATGACGTTGTTACTGTCAAGAATGCCCATGTAGCGGATGGTCGAGTACGGTTTGAAATTCGCCGTGCGGAAATAGAAGTTATTAAGACGCGAATTTTCCGCCAGCAGGCACAGCATCGCGCCAACCACCGCCGTCGATTTCGGATCGTCAATGCGCCCTTTCTTATTGAACGGGTACCAGCCGCCGGTTTCATAACCGTGTAAAGGCAATACGCGTGAAGGGGGAACGGGCTGAAGCTGGCGGATCAGCGCCTGGATACCCGGCAGGCGTGACGGGCGGCCAGTCAGCAGCAGGACGTCGCAGTTGTAGTGCCACAGCACTTCGCACAGCGCGCGCAGGCTATGGCAAATGTTCATGCGTCCACTGCGCGGATCAATAAATTCGTTGTGTAAACGGGAAAGATCCACTTCCAGCGGCACATCCAGGATCGAGAACGGGACATCGCCAGCGGATTGCCCGGCGCGCACGACATCATTGATATAGTCCTGCACTTTTTGCGTCGGCACATTGTCGGCCAGCAAGGCGCGGAAGCTGTCGTTGAGCAGCTGACGCCCGGTATGCGGTTCATACTCTTCATAGCGATGCAGGATCGCCAGGGCCAGCGGCGCGAAGACTTGCAGTGTCAGTTGCTGGCGCAAGACCTGTTTACCGGCGTCGATCGCTTCACTGCCGAAAAGCTGCGACATCATCGATTCTGCCGACCCTTCACTGTGCCCGGCATTGATCATCGCGGCTTTCACCGCCGGTTGCAGGTAAAGCTGAATCACATCCAGCAGGATGTCGTCCCCCGCCACTTTAAAGCCTTCACGGAACAGCTGTTGCGGCTCAATACGCACGTTAACGCCTTTACCGTCGTCGAGCGTATAACGCGAAATAACCAGATCGGTGGTGCCGCCGCCAATATCAATAGAGGCCACTTTCAGGCTGCGTTTGTCGCCTTCGGACGGCTGGTTGTCCGGGCGTCGGGTTGCGGCGAAAAACTCGTCGGTACGGCCACCAAAACAGGTTTGCGTTTCGTTGTACAAATAGACCAGTTGCCCACAGGTGGCTTCATCCCATTTGACGTGGACGCCAGGGTGCGGATACTTCAGGGCGCTGTCGTCATCGCCGCTGTAGTCAATGTCTTCCCAACCCAGTGATTTCCACACCAGACGAATGGCGTCGCGCATGCTCTCTTCAAAGATTGAGCGCTCGGGTTTGGGCATGGCGGGCGGTACCGTCATGATGATGTTGCGAAGCCGCCGCGGCGTGCTGGCGTGGTTCATTTTCAAACGCTGTGCCGGGCTGTTGATCTGCATCAGCGCCTGGCTAAGCACCTCGGCCAGCATCATCGTCATCAGTGAGCTGCGGCTGTAAATCGGCGAGAACACGGGCATCCGCTCATCTTCAGACAGGCGGATCAACAACTTACCCTGATCGTTGAGCATGTAAAGCAGCGGCGCGGCGGTCGCCAACGGTTCACGTTCTGATTTGACAAATGCCTGGCTGAAACGCCAACCCGGCGAATAAGGTTGATCATCCCACAAGTAGCGTTTGGGGCTGGAGATCCCGGTGGATCCTTCCGTTCCCAGGCGGCGGGCCGCCATGCGAAACGCCTCTTCCCCCACGCGACCAATGGTTGGCCAGGTAAACGCATCGCTACGCCCGCTTTTCAGCGAGAAATCCTGTTTGCCAAATTCCGCCTGCGCGAACTCAAGTCGGCTATCAAAAGGCTCGTTATAAACATTCTGCGGATGGCTGAGATCGCGTAACTGCAACTGATAAAGCTGCGATAACCCTTTGTTATCATCGCGATGTTCTTCAATCAGGATGCCGCAGCTGCGCGAGTTACCAATATCCAGCACCAGATCGACCGGAATGGCGGTATCGCGAATTTTGACATCGTTGACCTGCACTTCCGGCATCGTCATATAGTCGCTTAACGCACTCAGCAGGTTCAGGTAGTGCGCCTGGTGCTCTTTCAGCGCCAGTTTCTCTTCGTTATCTTCGTAATGCTGGCGCAGGCGCGACGTCGCCTGGGTGGTGTAAACATCGCGTAGCCACTCTTCAACCCACGGCAATTCAAGGAAGGTTCCCATTTCATGATTGTGCCTCGCCAGCGCAAAGCCAGACCCGGCCCGGACGTCATCCTCGCCTGGCGCAAGGTATTGCGTGTGTTCACGATCGGGGAAGATTTTGGTATCAAAAATCAGGATTGCACGCCAGGTGTTCCCTTTCTCGTCTGGTTCGTCCAGCGCATGAAACTGCACGCGCGACCAGTTGGTCGGCCCCTGCGCAAAGGCGCGCGGTGGATTAAAACGGAAAAAGGGCAGCGGCAACCAGACGCCTTCGTACAGGCGCAGCGACTCTTCGATCGCCAGAGAATACTCCGCCTCGGCGTAGCGCGCGGCTTCATTATCGGGCGCGGGAATGCGGAACTTGTCTTCCCGTTCGTTATAAATTAAGCGCAATACTGCCGCATCACCGGGCTGACGGAGAAACTCGCCATACGCTTTGCGTGCGGGTAAAGAGAAGGCGAAATCAAGAAACTGGATCCCGCTGTCGCGAATGAGCTTTACTTGTTTTTTAAAATCAGTGGGTTCGGCCAGCATTAGTTACCTGCCTCCTGCTTCATCGAAATGGGGAAAAGGGTACTGGCGTCATAACGCCCTTTGCAGTCTGCAATGCTCTTCGCGCCTGGCGCGCACAGCACTTCCGGCATACGGTAGGCAGAACCGTCTGAGCACTGCGCCTCACCTGCGTTGTTCAGCACCAGTTGCCCGGCCTGAATGGCGGCATTCACCTCACCGCGACAGGAGACGCCGTCGCCGCGCGTCATCTGCACTTCGCCTTTGCCATCTTTAATCTGGTAGTTGAGACTCAGCGGCTTGCCGGTGCGCTGATCCTGGATGCCGGCGCCGGCATGCCAGCGCCCGTTGAGAAACGTCGTATTGCCTTGCGCAAGCGCTTCAGGAGGGAGCATGAGTGGCGTTTTTCCGCTGGCAGAGGGCGCATCGCCGGGCGTTGCAGGATCAACGGCGGGTGCCATTGCGGGATCAACGGGAGCGGCCTCTGGCGCAGTAGCGGGTTCGGTGGCGGCATCATCCGTTGTTGCCGGAAATGTCCCCTCTCCCTGGCCCCCCGTGCTGTCGTCAACAGTGGGCAGCGCGGCACCGGCATCGGCATCAGCAGGTGCCCCATCAACAGCGGCCACGGGTGCATGAGCAACAGGCTCACCAGAAAGAGCAACACCGTTCTCCCCCGCCGGGTGCAGCGTGACGTTGTCTGTCTGATGTGCCGGGTCAGGTGTGATGTGTGCATCCGGCAGTGTCGGCAGCGACGGGCTGATACCGGGAATATGTACACCTGGCACACAGCTGCGTAAAAAGAACAACACCAGTAATAACAGCAGAAGTAACGGCAGCAGCCAGCGCAGCCAGCCAGGAATACGCCACCACCAGCCGCGCCGGATCGGTTGCGGAGCGACAGGCGTTGTCACGGGTTCAACAGCGGGTTGCGCGACGGCTGACGGGGCAGCAGAGACGGCCGGACGCAGGCAATCCAGTGGATCGAGACGGGCCTGGTGACGGGCATTGACGAATCCCCAGAAACTGATCACCGGCTTGCCGCCAACGAGCCAGACATGCTGGTTATCCGGAAACTGCAACGCTTTTTCGAGGAGTTGCCCGAACAGGCGCTGTTCTGGTTTATCGTGCTGACGTAATTCGTCACTGAATTTGCGCAGGGCGTGCTGGTTCATTTCCAGCTGGCTGAGCGCCGCCTGGCGCTCGCTCTCTGTCGCTGCTGACCACGGTACAACATCGCCCGCGAAGGGGGCATACCAGTCAATGCGATCGCCATGTTCGTTGATTTGGGGAATGGCAAGGGTATCGGCCACATCGGCATAACGGCGCAGGCGCAATGTTTCGCGCAGCTGCAGGGCAGACAAATGAACAGCCTGGCCGTTTTCACCCATCGACTGGTATTTGTCCAGCCTGTCACTACACAAAAACATTTCTTTCACGTTTGCATGCCCTTGCTAATTAATAACGAGTAAAGAGGTGCTTTATTTTTATCAAGAGCTGGTAGCTGCACGACCTGTGCGGCTATTTTCAGGGGATGTTTTTTTGCCAGACTCTCTCTCACTTCTTATCGGCACGCTGATATGAAGGTTTAGCCATAAATTAAATTTTTTACGACTCTGTCTTTCATAAAAAAAATCACCTAAGAAAGAGACTATCTCACCCTGAAACTATTTACAGGTTAACGAAAAAGCACCTCTGCAATTATTCGCAATGCTCCGGGATATACTCCTGCATTGCTTTATTCACCACTGCGCTAAAATCTTTGGCTGTATTGGCCGCATAAACCTTGCCGCCGGTGGCACTGGCGATACAATTTCCGGCTCCGGTGTTCATAATATCCACCACATTAATTTGCAGACGGGGTTTGCTGCGTTTTAGCTGCTGCGCGACGGCGCAAGGATCACCGCCGCAGGTTTCGTCCCCGTCGGTGATCAATAAAATTATCGCGTCGCGATTCACCCCATCCACGCGTTTGCCCGCCAGTTGCAGCGCCTTCGCCAGCGCGGTTTTGCCATCAGGCTGGATGCTGCTGATCTGCTTTTTCAGCGCCTCGCGCTGAGAAAATGAAAACGGGCTGGAGGATGTCACTCGCTGGCAGTCCGAGGCAACCACCAGACTGATACCCATATCTTTCGGCAATCTGTCGATGATTTGCCGGGCGGATGTGCGGGCCAGCGTGATACGTTGCGGCTCGCGGAAAATATCCCTGCTGCTGCGATCCTGCGCCCAGCGTTCAATCTCTTGCGGGGTCGCTTCCATGCTCACTTCCATGGAGCCAGTCGCATCAAGAACTATTACGACTTCAGGCGCTTGCGATTGCTTGCGCTGCGCCGGGCAGAGCGCTTTCACCGGCGCTGGCGGTGTCTCGGGTTTGGCTGGCGTCACCGGTGTGTCAGGTTTGACGGGCGCAACCGGCGTGACGGCGTCGGCAGGCGGTTTAACCGCCACGGCGCTTTCGACCGGGGGTTTGACCGGTTCAGCAACGTCACGGCAGCCGCGTAACAGCAACAACGCCAGCAAAAGCAGAAGCGCCAGCACCAGCAATAACCACGGCCACAGCAGACGTTTTGGCGGTACCACGGGCGCAGCAACCGGTGTCTGCGTTGCGGGCCACCAGGTGATCACCGGTTGACCGTCGATGACCCACACGGCTGAGGGATCTGGCTGCCTGGCGGCTATCGCCACAATGCCAAGGCTGTTCTCGTCGAGGGTGCCGGTCTGTAATAATTGCTGATGCAGCTGTGTAATGGCGGCCAGCTTCTGGCTTAAAAGCGTATGAACCCGCGCCTGTTCATTATCAGATAACGCCTGAAAGGGCGTCGGCTTTCCATTAATTTCGCTGTACCATTCGACAGCGCCATCGCTGGCAATAACAGGCTGGGCAAAAAGGGGCGGTGCGCCGGAAGGCAAATATTGCCGGAGTAAATCAGCCAGAAGGGGGTAATTATTTAATGTCTGCTGGATCTGTAAAGTTTGCTCAGTTGTTCGTGTAATTCTTATCATTCGAATAAACCGCAATCCGTGCAAAATCTTCACAGAAAAAGTGAAAACAAATAATCGAGCCTACGACATTATCGTCGCGAAAGATAAAATCAATACAGCCAGGCGAAAACTACTAAATATGGCGGGAATAAAATTGCCTGCGCGAAATAATCTGTAGAATATATCCTCATTTTTCTGTAATGCGATTTACCTTAAAGTCAGCGCCCGAAAAAAAATAACCCTTCATGCTGAGAGCGACGGTTTTAACCTGTTTGCTTTCCGGTTTGCGGTAGCCAGACGGGCACGCGCCCAGCCCTACCACGATGAACACCTGTTCATTAAAAAGTCACCTTTACGCCATGCTTTTGCAGCATAACTTTCACAGACTCTCTGGCTTTCCAACCCCGTAAATTCGCGTTGCAAGGCTTATGAGAAAATACTGGCTTCCGTGGCTGATCCTGTCGCCGTCGCTGTTGTTCCTGGGGCTGTTCACCTGGTTTCCGCTGTTGCGCTCGGTGTACGACAGCCTGTTCGATACCCGCATGGCCAGCAACAATGCCCCCTATGTTGGGTTGGGTAATTTCGCCCGCCTGCTGGACGATGCCGTATTCTGGCAATCGTTAGGCAATAACTTTCTCTACATTCTGCTGACGGTGATCCCTGGCGTTACGCTGGCGCTACTGCTGGCCGTCGCGTTATGGGAAAACCACCGCATTAACCGCTGGCTGCGTACCGCCTTTTTCTTCCCGATGATCATCCCAATGGTCAGCGCCGCCGCACTGTGGCTGTTTATCTTTATGCCTGGCCTTGGCATGCTCGATCACTACCTGGCACAACTTTTCGGCCCGATGAATAACAACTGGCTCGGGCGCAGCAACAGCGCCCTGTTTGCGCTGGCGCTGATTGGCGTCTGGAAGTTTGCCGGTTACTACATGTTGTTCTTCCTGGCCGGGTTACAGAGTATTCCGGCGTCCACCCGCGAAGCGGCGGTGATGGAAGGAGCCACCGCCACCCAAGTGTTCTTCACTGTTACTTTGCCACTGCTGCGCCCGACCCTCAGCTTTGTAGTGACGACCGCGCTTATTTACTCCATTACCCAGATTGACCACGTCGCAGTGATGACACGCGGCGGGCCGGATAACGCCACCACCGTGTTGCTTTACTACATCCAGAATCTGGCGTGGGACACCCACGATCTGGGCAAAGCCTCGGCGGCCACCTTCCTGACGCTGGTAGGGTTGTTTGTCTTTTCGCTGGTGAACCTGAAACTGCTTGAAAGAGGAGCGCATTATGAGCGTTGAGATCACGCCTGCCATCAACCGTGCCTCCGCCGTGCCGCGCCCGTTGTGGCTGCGCCTGCGTCACGCGCGCCCCGTGACACTGGCCGTACTGATGGCATGCCTGGCCCTGCTGTGGGTCAGCCCGTTTATCTGGATGCTTTCGTCTGCTTTCAGCGCCACGACCTTTGGCGAAGGGATGGCGTCAATCCTGCCGCGCTTCCCGTTAACGCTGGATAACTTCCGCGATGCCTGGCAGAGCGCAAACTGGCTCAGCCTGTATGCCAATACGCTCATTTTCGCCTTCGGCACCTTCTTTGTGCAGTTGTTCACTATCACAACTGCAGGCTATGTCTTCGCCTGCCATGAATTTCGCGGCAAGCAAACGTTGTTCGTCCTGTTTCTGGTGCAACTGATGATCATGCCGGTAGTGATGATGATCCCTAACATGCTGACGCTGAAAACCTTCGGCCTGCTCAATACCCTGACGGGCGTGATGATGCCCTATTTCACCTCGGCATTTGGTGTGTTTCTGATGCGCCAGGCGTTTCTCGCCATCCCGAAAGAGATCGAAGAAGCCGCGCTTATGGAGGGTTGCCGCTGGTGGCAGGTGCTGTTCCGCGTGATGTTGCCCATGTCATGGCCGTCGGTGCTGGCTTTTGCCACCGTCAGCATTACCTACCACTGGAACGAATATTTATGGCCGCTAATGATGCTCAACGATCCGGACAAACAAGTACTGACGGTTGGGCTGGTCTCTTTTGCGATGGGTGCCGAATCCGGCGGTCAGTGGGGGATGATCAGCGCCGGGACGCTGATGGTCTGCCTGCCGTTGATGGTCGCGTTTATCGCTTTCCAGAAGCAATTTCTCCGAAGCTTTGGCTTCTCCGGCATTAAATAAGGAGTTGAGTGATGTTTTTAGCGCAGATTTCCGATACCCATTTTCGCAGCCAGAATGAGAAGTTGTATGGCTTTATTGACGTCAACGCCGGGAATGCCGACGTGGTGTGCCAGCTTAACGCTCTGCGTGAGCGCCCGGATGCCGTGGTCGTCAGCGGCGATATTGTTAACTGCGGCCGTCCGGAGGAGTACCGCGTGGCGCGCCAGGTCCTGGGCAGTCTGGATTACCCACTGTTTGTGATACCGGGCAACCACGATGACAAAGCGCACTTTCTTGAATATCTGCACCCGCTCTGCCCGCAACTGGGCAACGATCCCCACAACATGCGTTATGCGATTGACGATTTTGCCACGCGCCTGCTGTTTATCGACTCCAGCCTGGCCGGTGAGTCTAAGGGCTGGCTGACCAGCGAGACGCTGAACTGGCTGGAGGCGCAGTTAATCGCGGGCGGCGACCAGCCCACCGCCGTGTTTATGCACCACCCGCCCCTGCCGCTGGGTAACGCGCAAATGGATCGTATCGCCTGCGAAAACGGCCATCAGTTGCTGGCGCTGATCGACCGCTTCCCGGCGCTGACGCGTATTTTCTGCGGACATAACCATAGCCTGACCATGACACAGTATCGCCAGGCCACTATCGCCACTATCCCGGCAACGGTGCACCAGGTGCCGTACTGCCATGAAGATACGCGCCCGTACTACGACATGTCGCCGCCGTCATGCCTGATGCACCGCCAGGTGGGAGAACAGTGGGTCAGCTACCTGCATCCATTGTCGCACTATGCCGGGCCGTGGCTGTATAACGAGCGCGTCAGTTGCCCGGTAGAGCGCTAATCCCATGTTAAGACTGCAAAACATCAGTAAACAGTTTGACGGAAAAGCTGCGCTCAGTGCCCTGTCGCTGGATATTCACGACGGGGAGTTCGTGGTGCTGGTTGGCCCCTCCGGCTGCGGTAAAAGTACTCTGCTGCGTCTGATTGCCGGGCTGGAGAACGTCAGCGAGGGCGCAATCTGGCTGGGCGAAGAAGAGATAACCTTCCGTTCCCCGCGCGATCGCAACTTTGCGATGATCTTCCAGAATTATGCCCTATTTCCGCACCTGTCCGTGCGCGACAACATCACGTTCGGCATGAAGATCCGCAACGAGGAGAAAGCCAGCTGGCAGCCCCGGATGGCACGGGTTGCGCAGATGCTCCAGCTCGACACATTGCTGGATCGCAAACCGGCGAAACTGTCCGGCGGCCAGCGTCAGCGCGTGGCCATGGCGCGCGCCATTGTGCGAAATCCGTCGCTGTTTTTGATGGATGAGCCACTCTCCAATCTGGATGCCCGCCTGCGCACCGAAGTGCGTGACAGCATTATGGCGATGCACCAGCAGCTCAAGACCAGCACCATTTACGTAACGCACGATCAGACCGAAGCAATGTCGATGGCTGACCGCATCGTAGTGATGAATGGCGGCCATGTGCAGCAGGTTGGCCGCCCGGAGTACCTGTATGCCCACCCGGCGAACCTCTTTGTTGCCGGGTTTATTGGATCCCCGGCTATGAACCTGCTTTCGCTGCCATGTGATGAGGGCAACGTGCTGTTGGGCGAAAATCGCCTGCCGCTGCCTGCGCATGCACGCCACGAAAACACCGTCTGGCTGGGTATCCGTCCGGAACACATTACCGACTCGCCACACGCTGACCAGTTGGTGCTGCCCGCGACCGTCACCCAGCGCGAATTGATGGGGGCCGACTACCAGCTTCACCTCAGCACGCCCGTCGGCCCCCTGCGTTATATCCGCCGCCACCGGGGCGATGTTCCCAACAAAGGGGACACTCTCAGTGTCGGTTTTTCACCCCTTGATTGTCACCTTTTTAGCGTGCAAACGCGCCTTAACTTACTCCAGGAGAAAGACCATGCCTAAGCCTCTGACAAAGACGTTGCGAGTGCTTACTTACAGCATCACCCTTGCGATAAGCGGTACAGCGCTGGCGCAGGAGAAAATCGATTTTATGTTTCCCGCGCCGGTGGACGGCAAACTGACCATGGAGATGACGCGCGTTATTAAGGCGTTTAACGACTCGCAAAAAGAGGTGGAGGTGCGCGGGATTTTTACCGGCAATTACGATACCACCAAGATGAAAGCGGAGTCCGCACAGAAAGCAGGCCAGCCGCCTGCACTGGTGATCATGTCGGCCAACTTCACCACCGATCTGGCGTTAAAAGATGAAATCCTGCCGATGGATGAGCTGTTTAAATATGGCGACAAAAAAGCGGGAGATTTCCTGCAAAACGATTTCTGGCCAGCAATGCACAAAAATGCGCAGGTGATGGGCGTGACCTACGCCATTCCATTCCATAACTCCACGCCTATTCTGTACTACAACAAAACCCTGTTCGATCAGGCGGGCATTAAACAGCCACCGCAGAACTGGAAAGAACTGCTTGAGGACGCAAAAAAACTGACCGACCAGAGCAAAGGACAGTGGGGTATTATGCTGCCTTCCACTAACGACGATTACGGCGGCTGGATCTTCTCTTCACTGGTGCGCGCCAACGGTGGCAACTACTTCAACGAGAACTACCCTGGCGAAGTCTATTACAACGCGCCCACTACCATCGGCGCACTGCGTTTCTGGCAGGACATGATCTACAAAGATAAAGTGATGCCCTCCGGCGTACTGAACTCCAAACAGATCAGCGCCGCGTTCTTCTCCGGCAAGTTGGGGATGGCAATGCTGAGTACGGGCGCGCTCGGGTTTATGCGTGAAAACACCAAAGATTTTGAGCTGGGCGTGGCGATGATGCCCGCCCAGGCGCAGCGCGCCGTGCCGATTGGCGGAGCCAGTCTGGTGAGCTTTAAGGGCATTTCCGATGCGCAGAAAAAAGCAGCGTATCAGTTTCTGACCTACCTCGTCAGCCCGGACGTCAACGGATCGTGGAGCCGCTTTACCGGTTACTTCTCGCCACGCAAAGCCGCCTACGATACGCCGGAGATGAAGGCCTATCTGCAGCAGGATCCACGCGCTGCCATCGCAATGGAGCAATTGCAATATGCGCACCCGTGGTATTCGACCTGGGAAACGGTAGCGGTACGTAAAGCGATGGAAAACCAGTTAGCCGCAGTGGTGAATGACGAGAAAGTCAGCCCGCAAGCCGCCGCCGAAGCCGCGCAGAAAGAAGCCGATACGCTGATGAAGCCGTACGTCGAAAAAACGGCGCTGCAGTCCGTGAAATAACCCCTTCTGCCCCGCAGGGATGCGGGGTGAGTTGCGTTAAGTCAGAATATAAGCTGTCTCATTTTCGGACTCATCCGAACACAGCTATGGGGGCCTTACTTTTAATGCGGGTATAAAATCGCTGCAAACCTCTCACGGAGTAAACTAATGGATGTTACTCACCTGGACTTACAGGCAAAACTTCGGCTCGTTCTCATTAAAGCTGCAACGTTAGTACCAGCAGATGTGGGGCAACAATTATTAGCATTAATCACTCCTCAATCACTGGCAACCATGGCAGGGATTGTCGTGTTATGGGCCGGCGCGCATTTCTTAGGCGTAGGGGAAATAGCAGATATCATTTTACTCATTGTCGGCTGGGCAGCCATTGGTGGCGTGGCCGTTGAGGCCGGTAAAAAACTCTATGATTTTGCAATCAAAACCCATGCGGCCAGGTCAGAAATGGAGATTGATGACGCGGCAAAGGACCTGGCAGAAGCGATTACGCTTATTGGTATAAATACGGTTTTTGCCCTTCTTTTGCGTAAGAAACCTGATGATGTTTTTAATACCCACCTCAATGGCGCAAGGCTGCCGAAATATACGCAAAAAGTGGCGGCACGTTTAAATATGCCAAAAAATAGCCACCCCGGGTGGCGTTACCGACCTAAGATCAGATTTACCAAGAACCAGACAGCAGGAAATGGAGAAACATCCATTTCGGGTGATATTACTATCGGGCGCAATTTTGACAGAACAAAAACAACAGCAGAAGAGGCAGCACATGCTGTATTAGAAGCGATTTACCATGAAAGGGTACATCAATTTATTGCCGCAAAATTCTATTTATTCAGAGAATCCCGAGCCTATCTTCATCATTGTGGCTACTACAAATCCTATATTCTTCGCTACTTAGAAGAAACACTCGCCGAAACAATTGCTCTTTTAAGGGCAAATGGGGTTTCATCACGTTATATCCTGGAAGGTTTCCGATTCCCTCTCGGTGATAATTATCAAATAACCTACACTGCATTGCGGCACGAAGCTGCCGGTATTTTGCTTGGTCCAGTCACAGTCGGGGGAGCGATGTATAACGTCTATTATGGTGTTCAGCAATGATTGATGAGAAACAAGCAATTGAATCTGCCAAAACCTATGCACTTAAAAAGTTCAAAAATAACTGGGACTATAATTTTCATACAGCAACGCTGGTTGAAATTGAAGGTGCGCAGTTTTGGCAAATCAGCACCAATATTGCGCCGCCCCCTGACGCACCGTTCAATGAGCTATTTCTACCGTCGCCGATTAAGTACTATGTCAATCCTGAAACAGGAGAGTGTGTTGGTTATAAAAACCATCGCGACAAATATATCCAGAATCCTCGAGGCTAGCGTTTCAGTAAGCGCTTACCAACTCAGCGTTTGTGTGAGGGTGATCTGCTTGTTTTGCACATCCTCGGAAATCGCAAACATATCAGATTGCGGCTCGTCAGGTTTGCTCCATCTTTCCCCGTCCCACGCCGGGCGCGTGTCCTGCTGGTAGCCCATGCTGCGCAAATAGTCGCGTAGCGCCCCGGCATTGCTGGCATGCTCAAAGATGATGCTATTAGAGGACGGGTAGCCATCGCCATTGTGGAATTCGAAGTGATACGTCGGACTGATGCGCGGAGCCTGTGCAATGGCGTCCTGGGTTAAGGTGTGGTAATCCCAGAGATTGCGCTCGCTGTACACGGTCGTTTCGCCCACGCCCGACAGCATCAACCAGAGGAAAAAGAACAGCACTAACCCCAGCGCAACAATAAACAGCGCCACCCACTTCAGGCTACGCAACACAACGCAGAAAACCGGATTGCCCGTCATGGTTACTCCTCCCATCCGTTGGCGATGTGCAACACGCCTTTGTCGTCATACGAAGTGGTAAAGACCGCGCTGACAAACCGGTAAGGCACTTGCGGGTTACTCACACCGTAGTGCAGCGCATACGCCTGGGCGGGGCGCAGATCCTGGCCGTAGGTTCGCAGGCAATGCCCGGCAGCCGGATGAAAATCCCCATCGCCAGGTTCCGCATAAAACGCCTTACCTGACTGGTCATGAAACTCAAGGTGATCAATAAGATCGCCGGGCTGCACCGGATAGACAATGCATACGGCGTTCTCTTTCACTCCTACCTGTGCCGACTCGCGGTCAGGCAACCGATCGCCCGGGCCAGGGCACCCCGTCAACATCAGCACCGCCAGCAGCAGCATGCTTTTCTCTTTAACGACGCTTTTCATGGCAGCCCCCGGCATGCTCATGCCTCCCGCGCCAGAATGTTTGCTAAATACGACACCAGCTGATGGCGTTGCAAATAGGCGGTTACCTCGTGTTCCCACGCCCTGCCATCACCCAGCACGGCACGACTGTGGGTGCGCGCATAGAGATAACGGGTATCGTACAGGTTCAGCAGTGACTGGTTCATCGCATCAATGTTGGCGCCGGTTTTTTTACACTTTTCCTGCTGAATGGCCAGCGAGTGCAAAACACGTTGTCGCGTCTCTTCCGTGGGAGTGTAGTTCTGCTCGCTTAACTCGCTGAGCACCAAAAACTGCGGCTGGATGCCTTCCGCCAGCGCTGCCTGTAAACGGTCATGCCCGTCGAGGATAACAAACGAGGCCAGCCCGGCAATAAACCACACCAGAACCGGCGGCAACGCGCCTTCACGACACTTTTTGCGCCACCATTTTACGCGCCCACTGCTGGCCTCAACCGGATAACGGGCAAGCAGCAAATGGCCGCCCCACCACCAGTCGACAAAAGTGACTTTTTCCGGGTTTTGCAGGTCGGGAAAGTCCTCGCTGTACAGCGCCCAGTTAACGCCAATCTGCGCGCTACTGGCCGGGCTGTGAAAACGCCACTGCGTAAACGGCAAGGGTTGGTTCATGACATAGGGCGCGGTCGGTTTGACCTGCTCCATCGGGCGCAGTAGCCAGCGTCCCGGCGGTAACAGCGGGGTCGGAGCCTCCATTAATGCGCGGGCAAAATAGCGGCACCAGTGGCGTGGCCTGTCGGCCTGGCTATTTTGCAGGGCATTTTCGACATCCGCAGAGGTAATGGCCGGTATCAACAGCTGTTGGGCGGGATGCTCTGCGTTGAAAATGAGCCAGACACCCGAGTGGTCCTGCAGCATGGTGGCCCAGAATAACGTCTCGCCGTTCACCTGCAATGCCATCCGCCCGTTGTGCCCACTTTGCATCTCCATCGCCTGACCATCGCCGCTGCGTACCTTCAGCTCCAGCCCCTGCCAGCTCTCATTACGATCGAGAAGATCCTTCCACCAGTACTCTGTCATAGCGTTCTCCTTGCGATGCCCCGGAAAGTGTACGGCAACCTGCCTCACCAGATAACCATGATTAAAAAGTGGTTATTTGACCAGGCAGACACTTCATGGCGCGCGACGGCGGTATATTTATTAACCAACTCACTAACAAGGAACATCCCATGTCTCATTCTGAACAATTCTGCCACTCCTGTGGCATGCCGCTATCCGCACCGGATGCCCGTGGCCCGAGCGATCATTATTGCGCCTACTGCACAGACAGCGAAGGGAACCTGAAGTCCTGGGAAGAGGCGGTAGCAGGTCTCGCACAGTATCTCGATTCCTGGCAAAACGTGGGAATCGAAGAAGCACGGAAACGCGCTATTCGTTACCTGACCGCGATGCCCGCCTGGGCCGATCGGGCTTAACTACCGTGCCGTTTCGGAACCCACGTTACTCCGCGGGTTCCTTTATTTTCGGCGCATTGGCCTCGTCATACGCCGCCTGCGCAGCCAGTACGGCATCCATATTGTTTTCTACCCAGTGCGCCAGCACTGAGACGGTTTCCGTTAGCGTGCGTCCGAGCGGTGTAAGACTGTACTCGACCGAGACCGGCACGGTGTAAAACACTTCACGAGCGATAATGCCGTCGCGCTCAAGCTTACGCAGCGTCTGGGTCAGCACCTTCTGGGTGATAAGCCGGATGTCCCGTTTCAGGCCATTAAAACGCATTGGCCCGTTTTCCAGCCGCGCCAGCACCAGCAGCGCCCATTTGTCTGCAAGACGTGCCAGCATGTCGCGCGTGGGGCAACGGTTATCGTAAATATCGTAAGGAATGGACGGCTTAATCATAACGACAACATCTCGTAGTAGGTTTCCTCAAGGAAACGTAGTGCCCTTCGGGTGCCTTCTTCCGCAACCGCAGCGCGGTGTGTATAACTCAGACCTAAGTTTCTATTTGATACTAAGGTGCCAAAAATGGCAAAAATTCTGCTACGGACCAGAAAGGAATAAGGATGATTAGCCGGTTAAATACTGCATTTATTCGCTTCGCCTCACACCCGGACTTCGGCAAGCTGCTGTTACGCCTGACATTTGGCGTGTTGATGCTGTTTCACGGTGTGGCCAAAGTGCAGCATGGTGTGGGCTGGATTGCCGACATGCTGGTTGCCCAGGGGTTACCCGGTTTTATTGCTTACGGCGTGTTTGTGGGGGAAATCATTACGCCGGTACTGATAATTATCGGGCTGTTTACCCGCCAGGCCGCGTTGATTTATGCCTTCAATATTCTGGTGGCGACCTTGCTGGTGGGTACCGATAAATTTTTTACCCTGACCAACGTTGGCGCGTGGGGACTGGAGAGCGAAGCTCTCTATTTTCTGGGCGGTCTGTGCATTATGTTTTTGGGCGCGGGGAAATATGCCCTGTCCGCCGATAAAGAAAAAGAATGGCGTTAGTTATCTCTCATTAACAGGAGAAAAATATGTCAATTGTTGTGATTTATTATTCAGGTTATGGACACACCAAAGCAGTAGCCGAGAAAGTGGCCGAAGGCGCAAATGCACAGCTTATCGCCGTGGACAATAATGGCGAGATTCAGGAGAGCGACTGGCAGGCACTGAATGAGGCAAAGGCGATCATTTTTGGCGCACCGACTTACATGGGCGGCGTGCCGTGGCAGTTTAAAAAATTCGCTGATGCCAGCTCCAAAGCCTGGTTCACCCGCGCCTGGCAGGACAAAGTCTTTGCCGGTTTCAGCAACAGCGCCAGCCTGAACGGTGATAAACAGGTTTCGCTGCAGTACCTGCAAACTCTGGCATCACAGCATGGCGGCATTTGGGTCAGCCTCGGCCTGCTGCCGGCGAACACGCTGGCCGCAACCCGCCAGGATATCAACAACCTTGGCGGCTCCGTTGGCCTGCTGGTACAGTCTCCGTCCGACGCCGGCGCCGACCAGATCGCCTCCGGCGACCTGGATACCGCAGTGAAATTCGGTCAACGCGTGGCGGATATCACCCACCGCTTTCACTGAGTTCAACTGGTATGAATAAGATAAGGCCGGGGCAACCTGGCTTTTTTATCTCTCTGCTGACTTCACGACCTTTTCAAACCGCTCTGCGCTCATTACCTTGTTTCCGTCGCGGCGTTCAAGGGTGAGTGTATTGCCTTTGATCACCAGCACCGGGTTTTGCGTGGGGTGCATCACATCCACCCATTCGCCGCTGCGGTTTTTTTGCAATACCTCATAGACGGAAGGATTACCGTCCTCCATGACAAACCAGTAGCGCAGCCGGTTTTTGAACGTATCCGGCCCGGTCATCAGCGTGCGCGGTTTGTTCGGGGAATCGACTTGCTGCCATGTAGCGGCATGGGCTGCGCCGCAGGCGAACAGGGCCAGCAGAAGTAATGTTTTATTCATTCTCATCCTTCGCTCTTTTCAACATTCCGCGTGGCGAACTCGCCCTGCAGCCACTGTTTAATTTGCTGCACGTCTTGCCGCTGCGCTTTTTCATGGCTGGTGACAAAGTAGTAATTCCCGCCGGGCAGCTTGCCAGGTGCGGCGATGCGCAACAGCTTTTGTGCCAGCGCATTCTGGATCAGCAACTCGCTGGCAAGCAGCACGCCCTGCCCGGCAATCGCCGCCTGAATCGCATGCGTTTCATCATCAAAACGGATGCCGGATTGCACCGACAAATTCACGGGGCCAAAGGCGGCTTTCCAGTGCGCCCAGTCCGGCTCTGGCGTGGGCACATGGCGGTTTTCAATATGGAATAACGTTAAGCCCGCTAAATCCTCCAGGCTTTGTAACGCCAGTTGTGGACTGGCCACCAGCACAAAGTGATCGCGGTACAGCAGTGTGTTATCCAGTGACTCATCGGCCTGCATGCTATAGCGGATCGCGCAGTCCGCCATACCGCTGCGCACATCCACCAGCCCGGTGCTGCTGTGCAAGCGCAGCTCCAGCGCAGGATGCTGACGCTGTAAAGACGGCAAACGCGGCACCAGCCAGTTGGTCAGAAAGTTGGACGTGGTACTGAGCGTCAGTGCCGCTGTTTGCCCAACGCTAGCGATGGTATCCACGGCCTCGCGCAGCGTGGCGAAGATATTACCGGACGCACGAAACAGGATCTCACCCGCCGCCGTCAGCGTGACGGCACGAGCCGAACGCGTGAATAAGCGTTGATCCAGTGACGCTTCCAGGATGCGGATTTGGTGGCTGATAGCCGTCGGCGTGACGCCGATTTCATCCGCTGCACGTTTAAAACTGGCATGGCGGGCAACCGCGTCAAACGCGCGGATAGCGGTAAGCGGAGGTAAGCGGCGCGGACGCATAGCTGAATTTAACTCATCTCTGGCTGAAAAAAATGACTTTGATTACACCTGCTACCAGGGCTTAGCCTGTTAAGCATCGCGAATAATCCGTGAGGATTATTCATCCATTGCAGATTAACAGGAATTCCCTATGACGCAACTTAACGCGCTCGCGTCCTCCTCTTTTGCCCGATACCGCCCTTTGCTGGCACCCGGCATTGCTCAGGCGCTCATTGCGCTGGATTACGCCATTGTTTATGTTGCGCTGCCCACACTGGCCCGGCAGTTACATCTTTCACTCAGCGAGATGCAGTGGGTCGTGTCCCTTTATGGGCTGACCTTCGCCGCGCTGCTGTTACCCGGTGGTAGCTTGTGCGACCGCTTTGGCGCGCGGCGGATCTTCAGCATCGGTATGGCGCTGTTTTTGTTCTCTTCACTGCTCGGTGGACTGGCGCTGAACGGAACATTGCTGCTGGTTGCCCGCGGTGGGCAAGGCATTGCGGCAGCGCTGCTACAACCGGCAATCCTGGCGCTAATGGGGCAACGCTTTCAGGGGGAGTCGCACCGACGGGCGCTGGCTATCTGGAGTGCGCTCGGCGCGCTGGGCCTGGTGGCCGGGGTGGTGCTGGGCGGTGTGCTCACCGCATTGAGCTGGCGGGCGATATTCCTGATTAATCTGCTCCCCGGCCTGCTGGCTCTGTGGTGGGTAAAGCATGATGACCCGATAGTGCCCGTGCAACACCCGGCAGAACGCACCGGCTTCGGTGCGCTGGTGGGCTGCGCGGCGGCCGGGGCGCTGGTGTGGGCAATGATGTGCTACGCCGGGAATGGCGCTGCGGATTATGTCGCAAACCGGCTGGCGGCAGCCATGCTGTTGGTGTTTATTCTGCATGAGCGCTTTGCGCCGCAGCCGTTATTGTCCCGCAGGTTGCGCAGCCTGCCGGGCCTGCAAAGCGGCTGGCTGAGTAGCGCCTTTTATATGGCCAGCGTCGGCAGCCAGTTTTACGCGATGACGCTGTTCTGGCAACAAACCCTACAGCGGGATGCCGTCACTACCGGGTTGTTGTTCATCCCGCTCGCAGTACTGATTGTGACAGGGAATGCACTGTACACCCGGCTCATAGCGCGTTACACCAGCGCCAGCGTATTAGTGATCGGCTTTGCCTGCGCGGCGCTGGGGTTATGGCTGCTGGCCAGCGCGCTGCCCACGGCTCATGCGCCGATCTTTATGCTTGGGATAGTGCTGAGCGGCCTTGGTCACGGGTTGATTTATCCGGCGATGTTCGCCGTCGGCCTGGCCGCTGTGCCCGCATCACTGCAAGGACGCGCCAGTGCGCTGATGGTCACCAGCCAGTACACCGCCGGGGCAATAACGCTCGCTGCCCTCTCGCTGCTGATCGGTTCGCAACCGGATATAACGCACTGGTCAGCCGCCTTCCAGCTGTTATCTGGCGCTGCAGCGGTGGGGGCGCTGGTCGCGCTTTGCGCACCCCGACGTTAGCTACTGGCCTCCCCACTTTTCACAAAATGCCTCGATATGCAGCTCCTGAAAATCGGCCATCCGCTCGATAATCGTTTCCAGCGGCCAGTCCCACCAGGCAATCTGCTGCAACTGGCGGCCAATGTGCGGTGAAAAACGCAGCCGGATGGTTCTGGCGGGAACACCGCCGACAATGGTGTACGGCGCGACGTCTTTGCTTACCACCGCGCCAGCAGCAATCACCGCGCCGTCTCCCACGGTGACACCGGGCAGGATTATTGCCGCATGGCCAATCCACACATCGTTGCCGATGGTGACGCTGTCGCCGCGGCGACGGGCAAAAAAGTCATGATCGCGCGTGGCACTGGCAGAGTAGTACTCCGGGCAATAAGTAATACGATGCTGTGACGGGCGCTCCATGGGATGATTAGGTGCGCCAATGCGCACATTATTGGCAATCGCCGTGAACTTGCCGATCTCCGCATCGGCAACGGTGCAGTATTCCCCCAGATAGGAGAAATCCCCCAACGTGCTGTACTCCATCAGGCTATTGGCGAGCACTTCGCACTGCTGACCAACCCGGCATTCGCGCATACGCACGCCGGGATCGATCCAGGTTTCAGCTAATTTTACGAGCTTCATTGTTTTTCCCCTCATCACAGGTAGCGCCACTGTATGAAAGATCTGTGTAGGGAAAATGACGGGAAATGGCGGGGAAAATAAAGCCGCCTCAAAGCGGCTTAATGTCATTGAGCGGTACGTGTTACTTCGGGTTGTCCTGCATCCAGCTTCGTTTCGGATGTGGAACATAATCGCGCACCTGCTGCTCAAGCGCGTTGCTGTGATACATGTCGATGCATTTCATCAGATTGAGTTTGATGTTATTCCCCTCGTGAGAGGCATACTGACGCGACAGGAACTGATCCGCCAGTTCCCCCATCTTGCCCGCGCCGTTTTCCGCATCGTACTCGCTCCAGTTACTCAGGCCGCTGGCGCTGGCAGAGGCATCTTTACTGGCCCCTGGTTCACTGGCATACGCTTTTGCGACACAAAGCGCCAACGCGGCATCCTTGTAATTTTGTGCATAAGTACGGCTGGCCGCAGCAGGACGTTCAGCAGCAGCGCTAAACGATATTGTCATCAGCAAAACAAACACTTTTTTCATGATAAAGCCCGGAAGTTGCCATGCCCGGTTTATTATTAACGCCGGGTCGTTGAAATAATAGTGATCATCGCAATAAGCACTATTCCACTGTGTAGCGTAGCCAGTATCGTTGCTTCACCCCGAGATTTTAAAGAGTATTGAGCATTTAATCGGCCGATCACCGAGCGCATAACTTCAAAGGGTAACAAGGTCAGGCGCCACCAACGCGACTGAAAAAAATCAGCAGTAACAGCCATATAACGCCATCCCCTTCACCCTCCCCCCTACTATTTATAGTGGCCGGTGCAGAAACACTGAGACGTTATGCCTGGCAGTGCCTATATTACCCGCGATAAATCGTGTGAACGCCGCACTATTTACAAGCCTGTGAGATTTTACTCAATGGCAAGATATTATGAATACAGGGAAAGATGATGATTAAAATAAAATGGCTGTTACTCGTGGTAGCGTTATTTATTGTTGTGAAGGTTATTTTCTTCATTGCGACTGATGACAATAAAACAAAAGACGTTACAGCTGTGACAGCAACGGCTATTGAAACGCCTCATGAAGGCTACAAACGCTACGAGGCAGGTTATGGACTGAGCCTTGAACTGCCTGAAGCATGGGTGCTGATGTCGGCAGAACAAGCCAAAGAAGTTGATAAAGCGAGCGCGTCTGCAACCGGCATGCTCCAGAGTGAAAAAATCCTTTCACTCACTGCGAATGCAAACCGGGAAGGCAAGCTAAATACCGCGACAGTCAAAGTGACGTTTACCGATAACATGATCGAACGTGATGACTTGCGGCACTTCAGCCGGGGTGACGTCGACGACGTGTGTGAGGTGATCACCACGTCAATAACGCCAGCATTGAAAAAGATCAACAGCGAGCTTACCAGCGCTGTTAACTGTTCCCTGTCCAGTGTGAATGGCACTCCCGCTTTTCTTGCTGAGTTTCATCGCAAAGGTATCCTCGACAATGACGACTGGGAGATGAAGAACTACCAGATCCCGCTTGAAGAGAAAACAGCAGTCCTGACCGTCTCCTATAACACCACGAGCCAGGCCAGCAAAGATGAGATTGAAAAGGTATTGCGCAGTGTGCAGTTTCACTGACAGAGACTGAGCCTCTTCAGGCTCTTGTGATAGCGGCCAGCGTTGCGCACGGTTGGCCGCTTTCAGCGCGTTACGCTTCTTGCTCGCCCCATTCTTTCAACGCAGCGATATCTTTTGGCGTGGTGCGACAGCAACCGCCGATCAGCTTCGCCCCGGCCGACAGCCAGTCCGGCAAATAGCCCGCCAGAGTTTCGCTCGCGTTACCGTGGCTGCACCAGGTTTTGGTCACTGCATCGTAGTGCTCGCCGGAGTTCGGGTAGACCACCAACGGCAGGGACGTCAGGCTTTGCAGGTGTTTCAGCGCCGGGGTCGTCTCTTTTAGCGCAATACAGTTGATGCCCAGCGCCACAATCTGCGGATACGCCGCCAGTGCGCTCACCACCTCGCGCAGTGGCGTCCCGTCGCTTAAATGCTCGCTGTCGCGCAGGGTAAACGAGAACCAGGCGCGGGCACGCGGGTATTCGCTCAGTAAATCCGCCAGCGCTTTGCTTTCGGCAAAGGACGGGAACGTTTCACATGCCAGCAGATCGGCTCCTGCATCCAGCAGCGCCTGCACACGCGGGCGATGAAAGGCAGTAAACTCCTCGTGGCTGCGCACGTAGTCACCCCGGTATTCCGAACCGTCCGCCAGCCAGGCCCCATACGGCCCGACAGAGCCAGCCACCAGCAACGTGCCGGCGTTGGTGGTTTCGGCAAGAAACGCTTCACGCGCCTTACGCGCCAGTTCCACACTCTTACCAATCAGCGCCAGCGATTGCGCCTCGTCCAGACCACGGGCCGCAAACCCGGCGGGTGTGGCCTGGTAGCTGGCGGTGATCGCTACCTGCGCCCCGGCACGAAAATAGTCGAGATGCACTTCGCGGATGAGCGCCGGGTTTTCCATCAGGACTTTGGCGGACCACAGGCTATCGGCGAGGTTGCATCCGCGCGCTTCCAGCTCCGTTGCCATGGCACCATCCAGCACGATAAACGGCTGTGTTTCGAGCAACGGGCTCAGCGGATTATTCTGCGACATGTTCAGGCTCCTGTGTTTTCAGGCTTTTGGTAAGGAAATACGCACCATAACACAGGGCGACAAACGGTATCCCGCAATAGAGGGCAATTCTCTGGCTGGGATCAAACGCCAGCCCGATGCAGGCCACCAGGCACAGCACAAAACCGAGCACCGGCACCAGCGGATACCAGGGCGCGCGGTAGTGTAAATCACTCAGCGGCTTGCCGGCCTGAAGATGGCGACGGCGGAACACAAAATGCGCAGCACAGATGCTGATCCACACCGCCACCACGGCAAAACCGGAAATTGCCGACAGCGCCACGAACACCGTGTCGGGCGCGATAACGCTGGAAAAGAGCGCCAGCACACCGCCAAGCATCGACACTGAGAGCGCCGTCAGCGGTACGCCGTTTTTGGTCACGCGGGCGAAGCAGCGCGGCAGGGTGTTTTCATTTGACAGCGACCACAGCATACGGCCAGAGGCATACAACCCGGAGTTCGCCGCCGAGAGGATCGCCGTCAAAATGACAAAGTTAAAGATATCTGCCGCATACGGGATGCCCACTTTTTCGAACACCAGCACGAACGGGCTTTTCTCCACCCCGGCCTGCTGCATCGGGATCAGCGCTGCCAGCACGCACACGGTACCAATAAAGAAAATCACCAGCCGCGCAATGGTGCTGCGGATGGCAATCGGGATCGCTTTGTGCGGGTTTTCTGTTTCGCCAGCGGCAATGCCAATCAGTTCTGTGCCAGAGAACGCAAAGTTAACGGCGACCATCGTCATCAGGATCGGCAGTGCGCCATGCGGCAGCCAGCCTTCTGCCGTCATGTTCGACAGCCCCGGCGCGGGCGAGCCATCCTGCATGGGGATAAGGCCAAAGACCGCTGCGCCGCCCAGCACAATAAAGACCACAATGGTGACCACTTTTACCAGCGAGAACCAGAACTCACCTTCGGCAAAAAAGCGGGTAGAGATAACATTCAGACCAAAGATGACCACGCAGAACACCACGCACCATATCCATACCGGCACCTGTGGGAACCAGTACTGCATGCAGAACCCGGCGGCGGTAAAACTGGAACCGAGCGCTACTGTCCAGGTCAGCCAGTACAGCCACGCCACGGTATAGCCGGTCGCCGGGCCAAGATAACGGCTGGCGTAAACGTGAAACGCGCCGGTTTCTGGCATGGCGACAGACAATTCGCCCAGGCACTGCATCACCAGCCAGACCACCAGCGCCCCAATCAGGTACGCCAGCAGCGTGCCAGCCGCCCCGGTGGTTGAAATGATATAACCGGTGTTGAAAAACAGCCCTGTACCGATCACCCCGCCAAGCGACAGCATGATCAGGTGGCGGGTTTTCATGGTTCGCTTAAGCTGTAATTTTTCTGGTTCCTGTTGTGGCTGCATATCACCCTTCTAAACGTGTAGACATCTAAACATCCATAGATATTTGTTATATCGTGATTGTTAGCAAAAAGCCAGATGAATGGTGTTGACGGTGAGGGGTGTGGGCAAAAGGGGATAAAAAGTGCCGGTCTTTAGAAGGTAGAGGTGTATTGCAGGAAGACCGGTTTTTGATTTTTAGACGTTATTCACTTCCAGAGGAAGTGGGAGCAATCAAAGCAATTATTGCCTTGCGTCTTTCGGCATCAACCCTGGCCCAGTGGCTGATTAGTGAGGCCAGGTCATCATCTTCGGCATAAAAATAGGCTAAAGGCACTTCCAACACGCGGGCGAGTTGCTGGACTATTTCAGTGTTTGCCTGATGAATCCCCTTTTCATATCGGTTGATCCGCGGACTGGCAACAAACTCATCAATCCCCGCCAGAATGCCGAGCTGCTTTTGCGACAACCCTTTAGCAAGGCGCGCTGCCTTTAGCCGCCTGCTGAACACTTCGTTATAAGCACTGGAATTTTTCATGGCTACGATAATCGTAGTTATCCAGCGTCATCGATACTACGAAATACGTAGATCAGTAAGCGATCCCCTTATTTGCATTGCGATTACATCAAATTGAGATCTTCTTTCAAAACTACGTAAAACGTAGTTTTTCCACTACTTAATCAAGCTACGAATAACGTAGTATTAACTGTAAGTGATTAACCTAAACAGAAGGCCGAACAAAATGGATACGAACTGGCATAAAGCAGACGTCGTCGCGGCGCTGCATAAGAAAGGAACATCTTTAGCCGCACTTTCACGCGCGATGGGTTTAAGCTCTTCAACATTGGCTAATGCATTGGAAAGACCGTGGCCAAAAGGAGAGGCCATAATCGCAGAAGCTATCGGGGTTACACCGGAAGTGATCTGGCCGGAAAGATATTATAAAGACGGGGTACTGGTAGATAGAAGCCTGCTAATGCGGAAGCGAACCGGAAGAAGACAATCCTGAACTTTTTGATGCAGAAAATACAGATCACCATCAATCATCGCCATCCGTGCCTGCTGAAAACGGGCTTTACGCATGGCGATCTCCTTCGTTGGCAGATTGAGTATGCCGGAATATCTCTAAATATGAATGGCACGATTATGCGGGATACTTACACCATGACGCCGGAGCTCAAAGCCGGACACAGCAGACACATTGCCGGTCGAGAGCTGGCGGAGGAGTTCACCGGCCTGATTGCTGAACTGGAAACGGACAAATCCCGCGCCATGCTGGAAGCGTGCACGACGGGTGAAACGTATGTCACTGAACATGCACGGGCGTTTGGCGTCTGCGCACAGGCAGAGTGGGCAGACGCCATGCGGGACATCAGCCCGGCCCTGGTGCGGGCGTTCTGTCTGCGCCTGCGTGCGCTGGAGCTGAACGGTGCGACGCGCCCGGCGGATATTCTGGCTGAGGAGCTGCATATGCATGTTGCGGTGCAGGCACAATTTTATAACTTTGATATGGACAATGAGCCGGTCTTCTCACAGCTCGGTATGCACCGCCCGCCGCTGACCGGCGTGGATATGGCGCTGTATAAAAGTCCGCTGAAGCGTACGCAGCTTGCAACGCAACTGGCCGAAAAGAGAAAGCAGGCGGAGGGCTGAGCCATGTTTCACTGCCCGTTCTGCAAACAGCCTGCGCATGCTCGAACCAGCCGCTATCTGACGGAAAATCTCAAGCAGCGCTATCACCAGTGCACCAGTATTGAATGCTCGGCCACGTTCCGTACCACGGAGACACTCGACGGTGTGATACGCAAACCGGCCATGCCGGAAAATCAGGTCTTGCAGGCAGGTATTCAGCCACAATAATTCCCCGAAAATATCCTGATTTATGTGCGCCGGTACTGGCTACCGGCTGCGCCCTCAGTCCCCCAAAAAAAGCAAAAAATCCCGTTATTTTTTCCGAAAAATACCCTGCATGCATCAGGTGCATTTAACTGCATTTATTTCTCTGCCAGCCGGAACCCTGCCCGCGCCAGTCCCGGCGCGGTCTGAGCCCGGTCATGCATCTGCATTTAAACCGCCCCGCAAAGCGGGCAGGCGTGGCGGGGAGAGCATTGCGCGCCAAGTGCCAAACATTGTTTTTTTCTGACAAATTTTACTGGCATGTATCAACCCTCATATTTAATATGGCTACATAATGCACACTTTGTACTTAGCAGGTGCAACTGAGGCCAAGGACATGCTACAGCGAAAAGAAAACATTGAGAAAATAAGCACTAAATTAGCAATTTTGGCGTATAAAATTGAGTTAAATACCTCCCTAAATCTAACAGACTTAAATATACATGCTGAGTATTTTTTTTGTGAACTTCTAAATATCATATATGATGTATCACTTATAAATTTAAATACTATTGATGCCAATGCTAAATCGATAGACCTTATCGATGTAAAAAATAGACTTGCCATCCAAGTCACATCCACTTCTGATTTTTCTAAAATCAAAAAAACAGTGGATGGATTTATAGAGACAGACAATATAAAAAACATCGACAGATTAATGGTTTTAATCTTAACTAAAAAGAAAAGATATCAAACCCAAACTTACGGAGATAAATTTGTAATATCCATTTCAAAAGATGTTTTAGATTATACTGACTTGATTAAAGTCATAATGAGTTTGTCTCCTTCTAAAATACAACAGATTTGTGACTACTTATCATCTCAAATTTTTGACACACCCTCACAAAAAGCGCCAAAAGAAGTCACAACAATTCTGGAAATGATTAAAATTCTGAGTGCTGACGACCATCCTCTAAACGGAAATGGTTTTGTAGAAGAACCAGATCCTCATGGTAAAATAAATAAAAGATTTTCAGAGTATGCGGAATACCTCATGGATATTTATATGTCTTTGATTAGCACATATGCAGGTATTTTAAACGAAATCAGTAATTCAAATGACTCTGGAACAATAAACACCAACAAGCTTTCGGCATATCTAAAGCGCGCTAGCAACTCGGCATTAGATGAATGTAATGGTGATCCTGTAAGAGCTTTAGACAAAATGATAGAGTATTACGCCTCTCGCCTAAGTTCTAATGGGATTGACTATGACGACGCTGCAATACAATATTATTTAATAGACAATATGATTAGGTGTAATGTTTTCCCAAATAAGGTTAAAACTCCATGCTAAAACTTTTCTCAAAAGACGAGCGCATAGAGAAATCAGCCCCGATAGTAGGCTCATACATATTAAAGTTGCTTGAAGGTAAAGATTGCATAAGCATCTTTGAGCTAGCAAGAAACTTAAGGAAAAATAGATTAATCGGAGTGCGTTCTATATACTACGGAATGATTTTTTTATACGCGCTAGATTTCATTGATTTTAACGAACCTTATGTGGTTTTAAAAAATGATAAGAATAAATAAACTTTACAGTGAACCTTCTTCTTTTGAGCCCATCGTGTTCAAGAAAGGTATCAATCTAATATTAGGTGAAAAGGACGACTCATCAAATAAAACCAATGGCGTCGGAAAATCCCTTCTTATAGAGTTTATTAACTTTGGTCTAATGAAGGATTATAAACGTAGTCGTCTGTCAAAAATCCCAAGCAAGGATTTCCCAACAGAAATACGCGTATGTTTAGATTTTTTTATTAATGAAAACCATATTATAACAAAAAGAAGTATTGCAGCAGAAAACACTCCTACATTATTTATTAATGGGGTTAGGAAGGATTTTACATCTACTGAAGATGTAAATCACTTTCTAACCATATTAATGTTTGAAGATATGAATTCAAAATCCCATCCGACCTTTCGAAATATTCTTGGTCCATTAATTCGAGATGAACGCTCGGAGTTCAAATCTATCATTGACTGTTATGATACTAAAGAACGCATTCCTCCAGATTACACCCCACATCTTTTCCTTTTTGGGATAAATATTGAGCTTTATAAAAAAATCAAAGAAATAAACAAATCAATTTCAGAACTGAACATTGCCAAAAGAAAACTCAAGGCTGATATAGAAACTATATCCGGCAAGAAAATATCAAACGCAAGATCAGAGGTTAATGATCTAGATTATCAAGTTAAAATTATCAAGCAAGAGATGGATTTGCTAGAGGGGGATAAAACTTTTGATTTCATTCGCGATGAAATCGCTAGCTATGAAGATAGTCTGGATAGTTTGAGAAATAAAAAAGCCATATTAAAATCAGAGTTAAATAAAATACAGGCTCTGATTGGTGATAATTACATAGATGAAAATGAAGTCATTGAATTATATAACAAACTTAAAGCCGGATTGGGCGATAACATAGGTAAAGAGCTTAGCGATGTTTTAGGATTCAAAAAGAAAATTGACAATTTCCAAAGGGTACTCATTGACTCACGAAAAGATTCGATTCTATTCGATATAGAAAAAATAGAAACATCCATAAATGATATATCTTTAAAGCTAAACTCAAAAACAGCCATCATAAAACAAAATGGCCATTTGCGAAATATTAAGTCGCTATTCCTAGCTTATGAGAAAAAACTTGAAGAACTCTCGCAATTATCTTCATTCATAAAAAAATTCGATGACTACGAGTTTAAAACGAAAGCTAAAAAGGCTGAAAAAGCAGCCAAGATAGTTGACTTAGAAATAGACATAACAAACCAAAGCGCGACTATTTCAGAATTCAAAGACACGCTATTCTCTATACATGATTATGTTATGGAAAATAGGAAGTGCTCATTTAGTATATCTGCAAATGATAAAAACAACGTCGTTGATTTTGACTTAAGAATCTTTGATGATGGCAGTCACAGCAATGAAAGAGAGAAAGTATTCATATACGACATGTCATTATTACTCACACATGACACATTTATTAAACATCCGAAACTGCTTATTCATGATAACATTTTTGATGTCGACACAGATACATTAATAAAGAGCTTGAACTATATATCATCCAAATCAAGCTGTTTAGAAGATACTCAGTACATTTTGACATTAAATATAGACAAGCTAAAAGAAATTGAAAACGATGAACTAAAATTAGATATTGAAGAATATAGGCGCGTGACCCTTACGAAATCGCATAGATTTTTAGGTCGACAGTATCAAGAAAAGTAGTCGTATAGATTTGGAAGGGGGGACTCCCCCCCTAAATTAATATAAATATTATCACTCTTTATTTTTCGCAAAATCATAAGGAGTAACATACTCTCTTTTATTTATATCAAGATAATTAGCCCACCATTGAACCATTAGTCTTCGCTCATCTAAATGTTCGGAAGTATGGATATATGCAGCCCTAACATTATTACGTTCTGAATGGCTCAATTGGCGCTCTATCGCATCATCACTCCATAACCCTGACTCGCCCATAGCACCACGCGCCATCGTTCTAAACCCGTGCCCGCAAACCTCGGTTTTCGTGTCATAGCCCATAGCACGCAATGCGCTATTGACCGTGTTTTCACTCATAACTTTGGCTGCGTCGTGATCCCCAGGGAACAGCAGCTCTTTATCGCCACTAATTTGCTTGAGCTGCTGTAACAAAGCCATCGCCTGCCGGCTGAGAGGAACAATATGTTCCTCTTTCATTTTCATGCCACGATACGAGTAACGCACACCTTTAATTTCTTCTCGTTTTGCTGGTATACGCCAAAGAGATTTATCGAAGTCGAATTCATCCCAACGCGCGAAACGTAACTCACTGGAGCGCACAAAAGTCAGTAAGGAAAGCTCAACCGCGATACGTGTCATTACCCGGCCACGATATGCAGCAAGACGAGTAAGAAACTCAGGAAACTGGCTGGAGGGTAAAGCGGGGTAATGTCGCGCTTTGGTTGTCGATAAAGCTCCTGCCATATCACTGGCCGGGTTTGAGTCGATGTAATCATTCTGTACGGCATAACGCATAATGGCCGTGACACGTTGTTGTAGGCGCTGGGCGACATCATGCTTACCACTGGCATCAACTTTCTTGATCGGAGCCAAGAGATGACTGGTTTTGAGCTGACGAATGTCAGACGAGCCAATATAAGGGAAGATATACAACTCAAGGTAACGAAGAACGCGTAATCGATGATCTTCACTCCAGCGCTTATTGCTGGCATGCCACTCGAGGGCAATAGTTTCAAAAGTATATGCTCCTGAGTTTTCGGCCTGAGCTTCCTTCTGTTCAGCTTTTGGGTCGATGCCCTGCACTAACAACTTTTTAGCTTCGTCGCGCTTTGCTCTAGCCTGAGCAAGCGTAACAGTAGGCCAAACACCAAAAGCAAGACGATCCTCTTTTTTGTCAGTGGGGCGTCTATATTTCATGCGCCAGTATTTAGAACCCTTGGCCGAAACTTCAAGATACAAACCGCCGCCATCGGCCATTTTATAGGTTTTGTCTTTTGGCTTTGCGGTCTCGACCTGCCTTGCATTGAGCTTCATTTGGGGGCACATTTTTAATCGAAGTAAAGATGCCCCCAATTATGCCCCCAATGATATCCGGATTTCAACGGACAACCTCGGACGGCTCAGGACGTAAAAAAACGCTATGCTCATTGATTTTTAAGGGAAAATTGGAATTTCTCGGATGGTCTTGGAAGTACTAATGGTGCCGAAGGCCGGACTCGAACCGGCACGTATTTCTACGGTTGATTTTGAATCAACTGCGTCTACCGATTTCGCCACTTCGGCACTGAAGGGGATGCGGAAACGTGTTGGATTATACCTGCCGTGGGCCGCTATGCAAGTCACGATCATGGTATCCGCTGCTAAGTGCTGAAAAAATCAGCGCCTGGTCAAACTGTAACTCCCTGCCCTCGCTGCTTGCGGGGTAACCTTCAATTATATTTTACGGGTAAAATAACGCTTCACATTGGCACGGGATTATTTTATAAAAGCCAGCCTGCTAATAATCTTGCAAAATAGCGCAGTCGTCTTTTTTAATATATGATATTTTATTAAAAACATAATCCACTTTCAATTTCACTAAACTGGCATATCGGTTAAAAGACCTATGCCAATTAGCCTGTTTCTTTTTTTACTTTTCATTGTTTACTCTGATGATTAATAGACTCAATGAAGAACGCTATTACGTGGAGACGACGCATGCATGTACTCATGATTGACAAGCAGTCGATATTTATTGAAGGAATGGCATCAGTACTGTCGCAATATATTCCGGAGGTGAAAGTTCGTGGATTGAATAATCAAAATGAAATTGACGATACCCTTAACGAATTTCCGGCGTCGTTAATTCTTTTGGACGGAGATGGAAATAAAACTGCGAGTCTCGAATTGCTTGATGCGCTGGCATTGCACCACCCGGCAATCCCGGTGGTGATGCTAATGAATAAATGCCAGCCCACATTACTGCGCCTGTTTCTTAACCATCATGCGATTGCTTTTGTTCGCCGCGACTCGCCGCCAGAAACCATTGCCCAGACGCTGCGCACAGCGTCGCTGGGGATGTTTTGCCTGCCGCAGGAGAGCATTACCCTGCTGGATAATGGCCAGAGCGCGCTGGCCCGGCTGAGCGAGCGCCAGCGCGAGATCCTCAAGCTGCTGGCGGCGGGTGAGTCGAATAAACAAATTAGTCGTCGTTTAAATATCAGCGCCGGAACGGTAAAAGCGCACCTGGAATCCATATTTCGCCGTTTGAATGTGAATAATCGCACTCAGGCGGCAATGATGTACTCAGACGATTAATACTGACCTGTTTTATTTTCTGCTGATGCCTTTTTTCTGAGCAAAAAGGAGCATTATGCGTGGGCATAATGCTCCTGTTGTTTATCTTATTGTTGGGGGTAACTGGTTTGTACGTGCCACAATTGATTCTTTTTAACCAGCTTGATATAAGCTTTCCCGTTATTCTTTATTACAAAGGCACCGCCTGCATCATAGCCTCTGCCTACTTCTACAGGTGTAGGTGTAGCTTTATCATCGAGAGGTAATGATTGATATTCAATAGAACTTTTACTTTCTTCTTGGGCAGCGCAAAAAGTACGGATAGTTTGGCCAATATACTTCCACATAACGTCAGCGTTTTCCCAGGTGGTTGCTGTGCCCGCTTTGGTGCAACCATCTTTAGGACCATTGGTACGATCTACAAGCCATTGATCTGATTTTGCAATATGGCAGGTATCCATATGACCACCAGCCTTATCCTGCGCTTTTGCCCATTCTGCCGCTGACAGTTTGTCATCCGGGAATACGCAAGCAGGCCCCTTATTCTCTGCAAGTACGCCAGCCGAGAATAAAAACAGTGATGCTGCAACAGCAGAAATAATGCCGTGCGTTTTTACCTTACGTGATAAAACATATTTAACAGACATAATCATCTCCTGCGAGTGGAATAAAAGATATGCGAATTCGCAGGTTCAAATTAACGCCATTACAGCATGTGGAATATTTGGCAACTGGCCGGGAATGGAGTGATAAATGGCCTGGGCCATTTCACGGGGTAACCGGTTCGGCAGTTACCCCGTGTTGATTATTGTGCGGGGGTTCTTTTACGCGGCGTTCGCGGCGTGGTGGCTTTTTTGGTCGCGGGCGCTTTTTTACGCGCCGGGGCTTTTTTCGGTTTTTCATCTTTATGCATGGTGTGCCAGAAATAATAAATTGAAATCATCCCAATGCCGACATCTTTTAAGATCCAGAACGGTAATTCCTGTGCCATTAAAATAACGTTAAATAACAGAAAGGGTAAATTAAGGCAGCCCTGCACAGTAAAACCAAAGGCCGTAATTAATAAACCGATGCGATACCATAACGGAATCGTCAGCATTTTATTGCTCAACGCGCTAACAAAAATAATTACCGCGATCGCCACATCCAACAGTGTTACGACCCAGAATAAAAGCTTTAACGTCATGATGATTCCCCCGGTTTAGGCCGTCTGGGCGCGCGGCGGCGCGGCGCAGCTTTTGCGCCACGGGCGGCGCGTTTTAACTCTCCTGCCACCTGCAAAATATCGTGCCCTTCCCGGCGGTTAAAGAAGTTGGCCAGCCAGGCAATCATTCCTACGCTTATCGCCCCGACAAAATAGCCGATGCCCATAGCAATATCGCTGTCTTTAAAGTTCATGCCCAGCCAGCGCGCGATAAACCCGCCGAGCGTAAACGTGGTGCTGACGCTAATCGCGCCAATGATCACCCCGGCAGCAAGCCGGCCATGCTGATGCAGTTTTTTTGGCTGCCAGAAAAAAGAGACGCTCAGCCCGCCAAACAATCCGGCGAGCGCGGCCAGTCCCTGGCTTAATAACTGAATACCGTCAACGGCCATCGCGTTATCCTCCTGAACAGGCGGCCTCAACAAATAGGATGAGGCCGCTAACGTGCCTACTGGCAAGGGGGAAGCGTGACGGTAGTGGCGTCATTATCTGTAGTGAGATAACGCGTCGCGCTTTCCGGGCTGTAGATCAGATGCTTGTTACTGCGCAGACCGCGTACGCTATCCACATCTGCGCTGTACCATTTACCTTTGCCCGGTAGCGGTTTACCGGTCCAGAGATCGCCGCCCAGTTGCTTTTTATTCAGCGCCCAGACACTCCATAGCGAATCTTCCGCTTTGCCGCTCCAGCCCAGTTTTAGCGCCTGCTCGCGGGTGACGTAATCAGCGGGCAACACGTCATCGCGGTTCAGGGTTTTGAGCAGAGCCGTCAGCTTTTTCTCATCCTGAACAGTCTTCTTATTCTGCTGCGCCAGTAGCTGGTTGGCCGCCTGCACCACCGCGCTGCACTGCGGCAAGTCGGCACGGGCAGGCAGCACAAACAGCGAGGCCAGCAGTCCGGCCCCCACCATCATCGGGAAATAACGTTTCATCAATAATTCTCCTTGCGCTATCAGTTTAACGGAGCCAGAAACAGCGCACGTTCGGCCTCACGGCGGCGCGTCAGCCCCGCCAGGACGTTACCGCCGGCTTTATTCCAGCGCGGCAGTTGATCGGCCGCCGCCTGGTACTGCCCCTGGTTAAGCAAGCGTAGCAGGGTCGAACTCTGCAAATTGCCCAGCCCAACGTTAAACGCGAAGGCCACCAGTGCATCAAACTGGTTCTGATTAAGATCCACGGTCACCTGCTTGCGGATTCCGCGTTCGGTCATTCCTAAATCGGCGCGCAGCAGATCTTCGGCTTGCTCTTTGGTCAGCGCCTGCGGAAAGCTCTCGTTGGGCAGGATCAAGTGGCCGTAGCCAATGGTCCATTTGCCGACCGCGTCGCGGTACTTCTCAAGACTCAAACCTTCAAAGGATTTAATTAATGTCAGTCCGGCCACGCCGGTGTTCAGCGGTTGATTAGCCATTGTCATTACTCCTGTTGGTGGGTTGGGGAAGAACCTGCCTGGTGTACTCTTCAATGAGCCGCATTACGCTCTCTGGCGGCTCCAGCACGGTGAACTGCATTTCAATATCCACATGCCCGCTATCACGCCCGCTACCTTCACGGCCTGGCGGCGACATGCTGACGTGAAAGCGACTGACTGCGTCATCAGGGGCGCCTGAGAGGGTGCTCTGTTGCTCAACCGCATCGGTGCGTACGGTGAGGAAGACTTTCATCTTCTCGAGCATCAGCCCACGCGGCGTAGACAGCGCCACCAGCGGCAATTTGAAGTGGTGCTCATCGTCTAACGCCATCTCAACGACTTTCGGTACCAGTCGCCCGTCGTCGCTGTGTTCAAAAAAGGGATCCAGCGCCTGCATATACTGGTGGGCGATCAGCTGGTTCGCCGCCGATGCCGCGTGCTGCATACCGCGCGTGATATCCGCCAGCGTGACCGGAACCCCGCCAGGCGTGGAGGGTGGCGTACCGTCACCCGAGGGCGGTGGAGGCGGCGGCGGATCCTGTGGCGGGTCGGCAGGCGGCAGGCCAACGTTCTCTTCCGCGGGCGGATCGGCCGGCGGCAACCCGGCGCTCTCTTCCGGTGATGGGGGTGGCGGTGGTGTAGTTGAACCCGCCTTCGGTTCCGCGCCACGGTTGCCGCGAAGCCAGTCTTTCATTGACATAGTGCGCTCCGTGAGAAATGAGGCTGCCAGGCAGCCTCAGGGTGAACATCAGGGGTGTGCCGCCGGAGCGGGTTCCGCTGCCGTTGGCGTTGCGGGGTAGGCATCAAGCTGTTTGGACTCCAGCTTTTGAGCCTCAGACGGCAGAACAGCCGGGCGTGTTGCGGCATCCGTCAGGAAATCAATCACACGCATCAGGGCTTCCGGCGGTGGCTGACGTTTAACCTGGGTATGGATGCTGTACTTCGCACGGGTATCGCTGGAGCGGGTTTGCTGCGCTTTATGCGACACACGGCCGGAGATTTTCACGCTGAACGGCCCCCAGCCAACAGATGCTTCCAGTGAGGCTTCGGCACTGGTTTCGCTGTTGCTGGATTCGCTTTGAGACACTTCCAGTTCGAAGTCGATGGTGCCTTCTTCGATACTGATGTTCGGGTGAGAGATGGCGGCCAACAGCGGGATGCGCATGGTTTTTTTCACCACGCCCTGAATCACGCCCTTGTCGTCAACCACGGTTTCGTCGTAGTCAAACTGTACTGACTCCGCCTTACCGTCCTTGATACACACCGAGAGCAGGAAGTCGGCATACGCTTTACTTGCCTGCACCTGCGCTTTGATCATTGCCTGCAGAGGACCGCCAATCATGTGCTCCAGCGGCAGTGCATTAATGACCGATCCAATAAATTGTGAATCCATAATGCATACTCCTGTGGGTTATACGAAAACATCGCGTTGCGAATTCGCAAACCCACAGTAACGGGGGCAAGAGCGTGAAAATATTGGCTGGATGACGGTAAAAGACGGGGAAAATGGCCCAGGGCAGACAGCCCAGGGAAAACGCAGAACACGCGGCCTGGCGATCATCGCAGACAGGCCGCTATCCAACGCATCATACCTCTTTTAAAAACAGCGCTCGTTCCGCTTCGCGCCGCCGGGTCAGCCCGGCCAGCACTTTGCCGCCCGCTTTGTTCCAGCGAGGGAACTGGTCGGCAGCCTGTGAATACTCGCCAGCATTAAGCAGTCTGAGCAGTGTAGAAGTCTGCAAATTACCGGCCCCGAGGTTAAAGGTAAACGACACCAGTGCATCGAACTGGTTCTGATTGAGATCCACCGTTACCAGCCGGTGAAGACTGCGTTCGGCACTTCCCAGATCGGCACGCAATAGCGCGTCGGCTTCGGCCTGAGTAAGCGGCCCGGTGAAGCTCTCATTCGGCAGGATCAGGTGGCCGTAACCGATGGTCCACTTGCCGACGGCATCTTTGTATTTCTCTAATCTAAGCCCTTCAAAAGACTTAATTAATTGCACACCCGCATCGCCAGTGCTGTCCGGTTGATTGGCCATGATTTTGCTCCTGTTTTCAGTGGGGACATCCCCTCCATTTCAGGATGGTTCTGACACATCGTGTTGCAAAGTTGCGGGGCGGAATTAGCCTTGTGGAGATTCCGAAAATCCAGCCGGGAGGAGCCCTGCAGCCGCTCGGTGTTAACGAAACGGGCGATCTACGCGCCAGTGGGCTGCCAGCCGACCGCCAGATGCCCTACACTTCATGCGTTCCCCTCTCAATCAAAGGAATCCGTGATGAGCATCATTAAAAGTTACGCCGCGCCGCAGGCCGGTGCGGCACTGGAGTTGCAGGAGTTCGACGCAGGCCCGCTGTCGGCGGAAGATGTGGAAGTGCAGGTGGATTATTGCGGAATTTGCCACTCCGACTTGTCGATGATCGACAACGAGTGGGGCTTTTCGCAGTACCCGCTGGTCGCCGGGCATGAAGTGATTGGCCGCGTGGTCGAGCTGGGCAGTGCTGCGCAGAACAAAGGCCTGAAAGTCGGCCAGCGCGTGGGCATTGGCTGGACGGCACGCAGCTGCGGGCACTGCGATGCCTGTATCGATGGCAACCAGATCAACTGCCAGAACGGCGCCGTGCCGACGATCCTTAATCGCGGCGGTTTTGCCGATAAAATCCGCGCCGACTGGCAGTGGGTGATCCCGTTGCCGGACAGCATTGATATTGAAACCGCCGGCCCGTTACTGTGCGGCGGGATTACGGTGTTCAAGCCGCTGCTGATGCACAACATTACCGCCACCAGCCGCGTCGGCGTGATTGGCATTGGCGGCCTCGGGCATATCGCCATTAAGCTGCTGCACGCCATGGGTTGCGAAGTGACGGCGTTCAGCTCCAACCCGGCAAAAGAAGCGGAAGTGCGCATTATGGGGGCGGATTACGTCGTTAACAGCCGCGATCCAGAAGCGCTGAAAGCGCTGGCAGGCCAGTATGATTTGATCATCAATACCGTTAACGTCGATCTGAACTGGCAGCCCTATTTTGAAGCGCTGACGCACGGCGGACACTTCCACACCGTGGGTGCGGTGATGAAGCCACTGGAAGTACCAGCATTTACCCTGATCGCGGGCGATCGCAGCATCTCGGGTTCGGCGACCGGTACGCCATTTGAGCTACGTAAGCTGATGAAGTTTGCCGGGCGCGCCAAAGTGGCACCAACCACTGAAATGTTCCCGATGTCGCAAATCAATGACGCGATCCAGCATGTGCGTGACGGAAAAGCCCGTTATCGCGTGGTGTTGAAAGCCGATTTTTAACCCGCAGGCTTAGTGGCTTGCTGCCCAGGCAGGCCGTATATGCAACGCGCCCCCAGGTACATGCCGTGCCAGGGGGCGCTATCAGATAACGATTATCGGGCCTGTTCTGCGATGGCGGCAAACACCCCGGCAATGGCCACCGCCCCCGGATCGCTCACGCCATTAAGGTTTTCGCTGTTGACATAGGATGAGCGCCCCGCCCCCGCTTTTTGCATGGTCGCGGTGCTGGCAGCTCCGGTTTTTGCCGCTGCCACGGCCGCATCCAGCCCGCTGTCGCGCAGCGCTTCTAATGCCGGTTGCAGCGCATCGATCAGGGTGCGATCGCCCAGATCCGCCCCGCCATAATGTTTCATCTGCTTCAGCCCAAGGAGCAATGCTTCAGGCAGAGCCGTTCCGCTTTGTACCGCCTGGCCTGCGGCGGTAAAGAAGATTGACATCAGCACGCCGCTGGAGCCGCCCATTACCGTTGCCAGACGCTCGCCCGTCAGTTGCAGCAACTGGGCGCTGTTATTAAGCGGTAGCGCATTGTTTCCCAGTAAACGCACGATTTCATGCGCGCCTTCGGCAAAAGTGGAGCCGGTATCGCCGTCGCCAACCTTCGCATCCAGCGCATTGAGGCGGTTTTCCAGGTCGATCAGCGTTTGTGCGGCACGGCTGACCAGCGCCCTCACCTTCGGGTTCTCTGAAGGTTCAATTTCCAGTCCATCGTATACGGCATTGTGCGACTGTGTTTTCATCGGCGCGAACGGCACCGGTTTCTGCCAGCCGACGGTCTGCACCTCGGCGCAAATGGCCTGCTCAAACTGTTCATTCAGCCGCAGTAATGACAACGAGAAACCTTTCATATCCAGTGAACTGACCAGCGGCGCGGGACCAATCAGATAGGCAATCTGGTCTTTTAACGCGGAGTGCGCCAGTTCTTTGGTCAGCAGCGCCATTTCCAGTGCTGATACCCCGCCCAGGTTGTTGATCAGTACCGCGACGCGATCGTTACCGACCGCCGCCTGTAACGGTTTAACCAGCGTCTCGATCAGCGCTTTGCTGTTGTGGGTATCAACCGTGCTGGCGCCCGGTTCGCCATGGATGCCTAACCCCAGTTCAACTTTGCCTTGCTGAATACGCCCTTCCTCGCTGTCACTGCCCGGCAGGTTGCAGGTTTCCATTGCCAGCCCGAGGCTGTAGACGTTGTCGCAGGCCTGTTGGGCAATGTCGCGTACTTCGCTGAGCGATTTACCGTGTTCAGCAGCATGACCGGCGATTTTGTGGACCAGTGCAGTACCCGCAATGCCGCGCGGCTGTTTGTTGTCTGGCAGGGCGATGTCATCAGCGACAATCACCATCTCCACCTTCAGGCCGTAGCGCTTGGCTTTTTCAGCCGCGAGGCCAAAGTTCAGCCGGTCGCCAGTGTAGTTTTTGACAATCAGCAGGCAACCGCGATCGCCGGTGACCGCGACAATGGCATTGAGAACGGCATCGACACTCGGCGAGGCAAAAACATCGCCACAGACGGCCGCTGTCAGCATGCCTTTACCCACAAACCCGGCATGGGCGGGTTCGTGGCCGGAGCCACCGCCGGAAATCACCGCCACGCGGCTTTTATCCCAGTCGGCACGGGCAACAATACGAATAGCAGGATCAATATCGAGTCGGACGAGGTTGCCGTGCGGAGCTGAAATTACCAAACCTTCAATGGCATCATTGACCAGTTGTTTGCGGTCATTGAAAAAGAATCTGGACATGGTCTTCCACTATGTTGTGAATGGTATGCAAAAGCATAGCCCCTGGCGCGCGCCACGACACAAAGAACAGAATTTACTGAGTTACGGTTACGGTGTTGTCCGGCCAAAGATGGTGCGATACCCGCGAAGCGCGCGCAGCTGTTCAAGGCGATGGCTTTGCCAGAATGCGCCCACCATTGCCAGCACCAGCAACCCGCCGTGCAGGTACATAGAAAGGCGCTCATCAAGCAGGACAAAACCGGCAATCGCGGGCGGTAAAAAGATAAAACAGGCAAATTCGAGCGTTTTTTCCGCAAGATCAAAGCGGGGTAATACCCGATCAGCCTGCTTTTCTTCCGGAGAGCCTGGCCGCACTGTCCCCACGACGCGTGCCAGCGCATCGGCACGGCGGGTGAAATACGCCACCAGGCCTAACGCCATCATGGTGATCAGAACTTCAACTACCAGCACGACGCTGTCGCCAATCAACGAAGCAAACCACTGCGCGCCAATTACCGCCAGGATCAGCACGGAACTGAGCATGGCGAAAAAGAAAATAGCGGAAAAACGCAGGATACTGCGGATCAACCATGACAACATGCCAATTCCTTGCTGAAAAGCGAAGAGAGGCCGCAGCCTCTCCAGAGATAGACACAAACCGCTTCGGCCACTGCCTGAAAACGGTAGCGGGTTAACTTTTGCGCATCATCAACCATAAACTGATGCAGAAGAAGGTCGCACTTGGTAACAGTGCTCCCAATACCGGGGGAATGCCGTAATACAGCGTCAGTGGGCCAAAAATCTTATCCAGCAGGTAGAACACAAACCCAAAGCTGATACCGGTCACCACGCGTAGGCCCATCGCCACGCTACGCAGCGGGCCAAAGATAAACGACAGCGCCATCAACATCATCACCGCGACGGAGAGCGGCTGGAAGATTTTGCTCCACATGTTGAGCTGGTAACGCCCGGAATCCTGGCCACTCGACTTCAGATACTTCACATAGTTGTGCAAGCCGCTAATCGACAGCGCGTCTGGATCAAGCGCCACCACGCCGAGTTTGTCTGGCGTGAGGTTTGTTTTCCACGTGTTGCTGACGGTCTGCGTGCCGGTGATCTGTTTCGGATCGGTCAGGTTCGATTCATCCACCTGCGACAGACGCCAGATTTTCTGGTCGGTATCAAACTTCGCGGAGGCCGCATACCGAACCGACTGCAAGCGGCGCTCATTGTTGAACGCGTAAATACTGACGCCGCCCAGTTCATTCTCGTCTTTCACCCGCTCGATATAGACAAAGTCGTTGCCGTCTTTAGCCCACAGCCCTTGCTGGGTAGAGAGCAACGAACCGCCATACATCGACTGCGCGCGCTGATTACGTGCCATCTGCTCGCCCTGGGGAGCTACCCACTCGCCAATCGCCATGGTCAGCAGCACCAGCGGGATCGCTGTTTTCATCACCGATAACGCCACCTGCATACGGGTGTAGCCGGAAGCCTGCATCACCACCAGCTCACTGCGTTGCGCCAGCATGCCCAGGCCCAGCAGTGCGCCAAGCAGCGCCGCCATTGGGAAGAAGACCTGAATATCTTTCGGCACGCTGAGGATGGTGTACATCCCCGCGCCCAGCGCGTCGTACGAGCCTTGCCCGGCTTTTTTCAGCTGATCAACAAACTTGATAATGCCGGAGAGCGACACCAGCATGAATAACGTCATCATGATGGTGGTGAAAATGGTTTTACCGATATAGCGGTCAAGTACGCCAAAAGCCTGCATTATACCGCTCCTCCTGGCGCAAAACGGGCGCGGATCCGGCGCATTAGCACGGTATCCCAGAGATTCAGCGCGACAGCCAGCGCCAGATAAAGAAGGTTCACTGCCCACATCCAGATCATTGGATCCAGCTTGCCTTTCGCACCGTTGGAACGCAGCGACGTTTGCAGCAGGAAGAAAACAAGGTACAGCAGCATTGCCGGCAACATGGAGAGCACCCGCCCCTGACGCGGGTTCACCACGCTCAGCGGCACAACCATCAGCGCCATCATAAACACCGTGAATACCAGCGTTAAACGCCAGTGCAGCTCTGCGCGGGCGCGATCGTTATCGGTATTGATGAGCGTGCGCATATCCATCTGCTCGGTATCCGAAGGATCGAGCGTAACGGCCTGATGGCCAATAACCGCCTGGTAATTCTGGAAATCCGTGATGCGGAAATCACGCAGCATCGCTGTCCCTTCAAAGCGCGTGCCTTTGTTAAGCGTCACCACCTGGGAACCATCTTTATGCTGGCTAATTTGCCCCGAATCGGCAACCACGACCGACGGGCGCGCATTGCCTTTTGGGCGAAGCTGCGCAAGGAAGACGTTATGGAAAGTGCGGCCTTCCACCCCTTCGATAAACAGGACGGAATTGCCATCTGATGCCTGCTGGAACTGGCCCTGTGCCAGTGCGGCCATGCCGGGGTTGGCTTTGGCATCTGCCAGCACCTGATCCTGATGGCGAGACGACCACGGGCCAGCCCACATCACGTTGACTGCCGCCACCGCACCGGTAAACAGCGCAAGGATCATGGCGGCTTTCACCAGGACGCCGCGACTGAGACCGCAGGCGTGCATAACCGTGATTTCGCTTTCGGTATAAAGTTTACCCAGCGTCATGAGCAGGCCGAGAAACAGACTCAACGGCAGGATAAGCTGCGCCATTTCAGGCACGCCCAGACCCAGCAAGGAGAGTACAAGGTTGGTAGGGATTTCACCGTCTGCCGCTGCGCCTAAAATTCGTACCAGTTTTTGACAAAAGAAAATCAAAAGCAGGATGAATAGTATCGCAAGCTGGCTTTTCAGCGTCTCCCGAGCCAGATATCTTATGATTATCACTTTAATTACGCCCGTAAAAACCAGTCTTTTTCCTGGAAAATCGCTTGTTTCATGGCTTAAACGTCATTTATTCTCTTGAGTCGTCGAAATCATCGCTAAGATTAATATACTCAGCGGATACGTGCGTAAGACCCGATTCTGACGCGCCTAAACCGAAGTAACATTAAGATTAACACGAAGTCACCGCAACAGCGGACACGAGTTACGAAAGCTTGCAATTCTATCCGTAGCCGCCGCCGTTGTCTTTAAGATTCAGGAGCGTAGTGCATGGAGTTCAGTGTAAAAAGCGGTAGCCCGGAGAAACAGCGGAGTGCCTGCATCGTTGTCGGTGTCTTTGAGCCGCGCCGACTCTCTCCGATTGCCGAACAACTTGATAAGATCAGCGACGGCTACATCAGCGCGCTGCTGCGTCGCGGCGAACTGGAAGGCAAGCCGGGGCAAACGTTGTTGCTTCATCACGTACCGAATGTCCTCTCTGAGCGTATTTTGCTGATTGGCTGCGGTAAAGAGCGTGAACTGGATGAGCGCCAGTACAAGCAAGTAATCCAGAAAACAATCAATACGCTGAATGATACAGGCTCAATGGAAGCCGTCTGTTTCCTGACTGAATTGCACGTCAAGGGGCGTAACACTTACTGGAAAGTACGCCAGGCCGTCGAAACCGCGAAAGAGACGCTGTACAGCTTCGATCAACTGAAAACCAACAAAAGCGAGCCACGTCGTCCGCTGCGTAAAATGGTGTTTAACGTGCCGACCCGCCGCGAGCTGACCAGTGGCGAGCGCGCCATTCAGCATGGGCTGGCCATTGCCGCCGGTATTAAAGCAGCGAAAGATCTCGGTAACATGCCGCCAAACATTTGTAATGCCGGTTACCTCGCCTCTCAGGCACGCCAGCTGGCCGACACCTATAGTAAAAACGTCATCACGCGCGTTATTGGCGAGCAACAGATGCGCGAGCTGGGGATGCACTCCTACCTGGCAGTAGGCCAGGGTTCGCAGAACGAATCGCTGATGTCGGTCATCGAATACAAAGGCAACCCGTCTGAAGATGCGCGCCCGATCGTGCTGGTCGGTAAAGGCCTGACGTTCGACTCTGGCGGTATTTCGATCAAACCTGCCGAAGGCATGGATGAGATGAAATACGATATGTGCGGCGCGGCGGCTGTATATGGCGTGATGCGCATGGTGGCCGAGCTGCAATTGCCGATCAACGTGATTGGTGTGCTGGCGGGCTGTGAAAACATGCCTGGTGGGCGTGCGTACCGCCCGGGTGATGTGCTGACCACCATGTCCGGCCAGACCGTTGAAGTACTGAATACGGACGCGGAAGGCCGCCTGGTACTGTGCGATGTACTGACCTATGTGGAGCGTTTCGAGCCGGAAGCGGTGATCGATGTGGCAACGCTGACCGGCGCATGCGTGATTGCGTTGGGCCATCATATTACCGGCCTGCTGTCGAACCATAATCCGCTAGCGCATGAACTGATTGGCGCGTCTGAACAGGCGGGTGACCGCGCATGGCGTTTACCGCTGGGCGACGAATACCAGGAGCAACTGGAGTCTAATTTTGCGGATATGGCGAACATTGGCGGCCGTCCTGGCGGAGCAATCACCGCGGGTTGCTTCCTGTCGCGCTTTGCGCGTAAGTACAACTGGGCCCACCTGGACATCGCCGGGACGGCATGGCGCTCCGGTAAAGCCAAAGGTGCCACCGGCCGTCCGGTTGCGATGCTGTCGCAATTCCTGCTGAACCGCGCCGGATTTAACGGCGAAGAGTAGTTGTCGTCCACGCCGGATGGCTGCGATTGCCGGGTGACGGCAACTGTGCAAATCCCCAAGAGCAGAGTGACCTCTGTGACTGGGGTGCGCAAAGGCAGCCGACAAAGCGGCTACGCCAACGACGACAGATATAGCGTTTAAATCCTCAACCAAAAGCCCCATATATGAAAAATGCAACGTTCTACCTTCTGGACAATGACAACGCCGTTGATGGCTTAAACGCCGTAGAACAACTGGTGTGTGAGATTGCCGCAGAACGTTGGCGCAATGGCAAACGCGTGTTGATCGCCTGTGCTGATGAGCAACAGGCGATTCGGCTGGATGAGGCGCTGTGGGCGCGTCCGCCGGAAAGCTTTGTTCCGCACAACCTGGCGGGCGAAGGTCCACGCGGTGGTGCGCCAGTCGAGCTGGCCTGGCCGCAAAAGCGCAGTAGCAGTCCGCGCGATGTATTGATCAGCCTGCGCGTGGAATTTGCAGATTTTGCCACCGCTTTCACAGAAGTGGTAGACTTCGTTCCTTATGAAGACTCTCTGAAACAACTGGCGCGCGAACGCTATAAAGCCTACCGCGTGGCCGGTTTCAACCTGAACACGGCAACCTGGAAATAATGGAAAAGACATACAACCCCAAAGATATCGAACAGCCGCTGTACGAGCAGTGGGAAAAGCAGGGCTATTTCAAACCCAACGGTGATGAAAGCCAGGAAAGCTTCTGCATCATGATCCCGCCGCCGAACGTCACCGGCAGTTTGCATATGGGCCACGCCTTCCAGCAAACCATCATGGATACCATGATCCGTTACCAGCGCATGCAGGGCAAAAACACCCTGTGGCAGGCGGGGACTGACCATGCCGGTATCGCTACCCAGATGGTGGTTGAACGTAAAATTGCCGCAGAAGAAGGGAAAACCCGTCACGACTACGGTCGCGAAGCGTTTATCGATAAAATCTGGCAGTGGAAAGCGGAATCTGGCGGCACCATTACCCGCCAGATGCGCCGTCTTGGCAACTCTGTGGACTGGGAGCGTGAGCGCTTCACCATGGACGAAGGCCTATCCAATGCCGTAAAAGAAGTCTTTGTCCGCCTGTACCAGGAAGACCTGATTTACCGTGGCAAACGCCTGGTAAACTGGGATCCGAAACTGCGCACCGCCATTTCCGATCTGGAAGTGGAAAACCGCGAGTCCAAAGGCTCAATGTGGCATATCCGCTACCCGCTGGCCGACGGTGCAAAAACCGCCGACGGTAAAGATTATCTTGTCGTCGCCACCACGCGTCCGGAAACCCTGCTCGGCGATACCGGCGTAGCGGTAAACCCGGAAGATCCGCGTTACAAAGATCTGATTGGCAAATTTGTAGTACTGCCGCTGGTGAACCGCCGTATTCCGATTGTTGGCGATGAACACGCCGACATGGAAAAAGGCACCGGCTGCGTGAAAATTACCCCGGCGCATGACTTTAACGACTACGAAGTGGGTCGTCGCCACAAGTTGCCGATGATCAACATCCTGACCTTTGACGGCGATATCCGTGAAAGCGCGCAGGTGTATGACACCAACGGTAACGAATCCGACGTTTACCCGGCAGACATCCCGGCAGATTTCCAGAAACTGGAGCGTTTTGCCGCGCGTAAAGCAATGGTCGCCGCAGTAGACGCGCTCGGCCTGCTGGAAGAGATCAAACCGCACGACCTGACCGTTCCTTATGGCGATCGCGGCGGCGTGGTGATTGAACCGATGCTGACCGACCAGTGGTACGTGCGTGCCGACGTACTGGCGAAACCGGCAGTTGAAGCAGTGGAAAACGGCGATATCCAGTTCGTACCGAAGCAGTACGAAAACATGTACTTCTCCTGGATGCGTGACATTCAGGACTGGTGTATCTCCCGCCAGCTGTGGTGGGGCCACCGTATTCCGGCCTGGTACGACAACGATGGCAACGTTTATGTTGGTCGCAGCGAAGACGAAGTGCGTCAGGAGAATAACCTCTCTGCGGACATCGCCCTGCGTCAGGACGAAGACGTGCTCGATACCTGGTTCTCTTCTGCGCTGTGGACCTTCTCGACCCTCGGCTGGCCGGAAAACACCGACGCGCTGCGTCAGTTCCACCCGACCAGCGTCATGGTCAGCGGCTTCGACATCATCTTCTTCTGGATTGCGCGCATGATCATGATGACCATGCACTTTATCAAAGATGAGAATGGCAAACCGCAGGTGCCGTTTAAGACCGTCTACATGACGGGCCTTATCCGCGATGACGAAGGCCAGAAGATGTCCAAATCCAAGGGCAACGTGATTGACCCGCTGGATATGGTGGACGGTATTTCGCTGGCGGATCTGTTGGAAAAACGCACCGGCAACATGATGCAGCCGCAGCTGGCGGAGAAAATCCGCAAGCGCACCGAGAAACAGTTCCCGGACGGCATTGAACCGCATGGCACCGATGCCCTGCGCTTCACGCTAGCGGCGCTGGCATCTACCGGACGCGATATCAACTGGGATATGAAGCGCCTGGAAGGTTATCGTAACTTCTGTAACAAGCTGTGGAACGCCAGCCGCTTTGTGCTGATGAACACCGAAGATCAGGATTGTGGCTTTAACGGCGGCGAAAAAGTGCTGTCGCTGGCAGATCGCTGGATCCTCGCTGAATTCAACCAGACCATTAAAGCTTACCGTGATGCGCTGGATAACTACCGCTTCGACATTGCAGCAGGCATCCTGTACGAGTTCACGTGGAACCAGTTCTGTGACTGGTACCTTGAGCTGACCAAACCGGTTATGAATGGCGGTTCTGACGCGGAACTGCGCGGTACCCGCCATACGCTGGTTACCGTGCTGGAAGGTCTGCTGCGTCTTGCGCATCCGATCATTCCGTTTATCACGGAAACGATCTGGCAGCGCGTGAAAGTGCTGAAAGGCATTACTGCAGACACCATCATGCTGCAGCCGTTCCCGCAATACGACGCCGCTCAGGTTGACGAGAAAGCGCTGGCGGATACCGAATGGCTGAAGCAGGCGATCATCGCAGTACGTAATATCCGTGCTGAGATGAACATCTCCCCGGGTAAACCGCTGGAGCTGCTGCTGCGTAGCGCAAGCGAAGAGGTTAAACGTCGTGTGAACGATAACCTCAGCTTCCTGCAAACGCTGGCGCGCCTGGAGAACATCACCCTGCTCGCTGACAACGATAAAGGCCCGGTATCGGTTACCAAGATCGTTGATGGCGCAGAGTTACTGATCCCAATGGCTGGTCTTATCGATAAAGAGACTGAGCTGGCGCGTCTGGCAAAAGAAGTGGCGAAAGTGGAGCAAGAAATTGGCCGCATCGAAAGCAAACTCGGCAATGAAGGCTTTGTTGCTCGCGCACCGGAAGCGGTGATTGCGAAAGAGCGTGAGAAGCTGGAAGGGTATGCAGAAGCCAAAGCGAAGTTGATTGAGCAACAGGCCGTTATCGCCGCGCTGTAATCACTCTGCGTTAAAGAAAAAACCGGGCTATATGCCCGGTTTTTTTATTGGCAGGACGAAAAAGCCCTGCGCAATACACGCAGATTAAAACGCTGCCGGATAGAACGACAGACCACGCGCCAGCAGGTTTGCCGGATCTTTGGCCGGTTGCACGCCGTGATCTTCAAGCGTGACAGCTTCCAGATCGCCATGTACAAGGGTATTTTCCAGCAAGTAACGGGTCATACGCACTTTTGCCCACGGCCAGGCCAGGAACAGCGTAATGAAGCACACCAGCATGTTAGAGATGGAGATCCAGAACATGCGACCGATGCCGACCGTAGAAGAGAAACGAATCCCCCCTTCCAGAACCAGTTGCCCGTAAATGTAAGCACGCAGTTTCACAAACGCGAACAGGAAGCAGACAATCGCCCCGGCGATATAAATCAGGTAGCTCAGCATTAATTTGCCATACAGCGGCCCCATCATCATGGCTAATTGCTCCGGATCGCCGCCCGCTGCGTAGGCATACTCTTGCAACGTAATAAATGACGGAACGACCAGCACCATAACCAGCACGATAAACGGCACGAACAGCAACATCGACAGCACCACAATGGTGATGCATTTTTTCATTGAGATCTCGCCGGAGAATTTCAGTTTGCCGTATTGCAGATTATTTATCAGCATACCGAACCACTGCGCAGCATATACACCTTGCATAATGGCAATGCCCAGCAGTAATACCAACATACCGATGCCAATTAGCGTAGCAATAGCGCCATATGAGTCACTACTTAATGCCGATGTGGTAAAGAAAGAGAACACGACCACCGATGCGATAATAATCAGCAGCGGGCACCCCATCATTACCCACCAGGCGCGAAGCGGGCTCGCATAAAAGTTAAAACGTACGCCGTTGATTTCCGTCATCAACATCTGATAACGCAGCCCCTGCGTGATCAACCACGGGAAGAAAATCAGGAACAGCGCAATCATACAGAGTTGCAGAGCGATGTTTTCATACGCAACGTTAATAAAGAAAATCGCATACAGTACCAGCAGACACAGCCAGCCCACGAAAATAGAGCGCCCGGTGGCATGGTAAGAAAAACGGGCACCAGCGAGTTCGGTATTTTCGTAAAAATAACGGCGCGCGCGTACTAACGCCCAGGGCAAATATAACCCCAACGTTATTAAGGTAAGCAGAATATTTACCAGCCACACCAAGAAATAGCCTTTACCACTGCCTTGAAAAAGAAAACGACGCACAGGCGTGGCCGCGGAACCAGGAGTTTCGGAAGTCATAACAATCCTTATCGTAAAAGAGACATAAAAAAGTACACCACAACAATATTGCGGCAGGGTTATCTCCACAATTTATTTTAGATTAGTTAAGGCTAAAATATAGCGCCCAATATTCCTGGTCTTGCCAGAAGGTTTCTGTAGTGGTATTAAGCAGGATCACGTTATCCCCACAAAAACAGAGTGCAGAAATGAATGTGACCGCGCCGGTAGAGGTAAAAATGCGCCGGATTGCTGCGACAGACAACGCAGCTATCGCCTCGGTGATCCGTCAGGTTTCGGCGGAATATGGCCTTACCGCCGATAAAGGCTACACCGTTGCCGACCCGGAACTGGACGAGCTCTATCAGCTTTACAGCCGACCTGGCTGTGCGTACTGGGTTGTGGAACAAAACGGCAATGTCGTAGGCGGAGGCGGCGTTGCGCCGCTCAAATGCAGCGAACCGGACATCTGCGAATTGCAGAAGATGTATTTCCTGCCCGCCGCACGCGGCCAGGGCCTGGCGAAAAAACTGGCGCACATGGCACTGGAACACGCCCGCATTCAGGGATTCAAACGCTGTTATCTGGAAACCACCGCCTTTCTTACCGATGCCATCGGCCTGTATGAGCATTTAGGTTTTGAGCATATCGACGGGCCGCTGGGTTGTACCGGCCACGTGGACTGCGAAGTTCGGATGTTGAAAACGCTGTAATAGCGCAGCGCGCAGTATTACACCGGCACACCGCTGTGAAAACGAAACTCCGAATCCGGCGTCGTGATAAGCAACGCTTCCACCTCACCGAAATGGCGTACACGCGGGGCAATATCCACCGTTGAAATCGCCTGCGCCAGCGTCAGGTAATCCTGGTAATGGCGCGCCTCGGAGCGCAACAGCGACAAATAGAACTTGCGCAAATCCTCTTCCAGCCACGGTGCCAGAGCCGCAAAACGCTCACAAGAACGGGCTTCGATATAAGCCCCGCAAATTAATTTATCGACCAGCGTCAGCGGCTCATGGGTGCGAACTTCTTTCAGCATCCCTTTGGCATAGCGGCTGGCTGTGATTTTCACGTAGGGAATGTGACGGACCTGCATCGCTTCGCGCACTTGCCAGAAGTGGTGCAGCTCTTCTTTAATCAACAACACCATGCTGTCGATAAGTTGTTGGCCCCAGGCGTCATCAGTCTGCGGCATGACGCTTTTGCTGATTTGCTTATGCAGTGCAACAAAGTCCGGCTCCGGCCCTTCGCGAAAGGTGAATGCTTCATAGGGTTTCAGCCACGCCAGCAGCGCATCTGCGCCGCTTTTATCCGCCACATATTTGCGCACCAGTAACATCGCGGTTTGCGCGGCTTTCAGCTCGCACACCATATGATCGGTTAAGAGCAGCGGTAGCATTGCCGGATCGCGGGCTTTGTCTATCCAGGATTGCGGTGTCGGGCAGTGAAGGAAGGCTGAAACAGGGGCGAGTATTTGCAGGTAATCCATGGCTGTTCCTTGCTATGCGGCAGCCTGGGCTGCCGCAACGGTCACTCAGTGACGTACTCCATCATCTTCTTCGTCGAGGTACTCGTCATCATCATCCTCGTCGCCTTCTTCGGCGTTCGGATCTTCGTAGTAAGTGCCCCACCCGTCATATTCGACGTCGAACTTCTCGGCCAGATTCAGCAACTGCTCAACCTGCGCATCGATCAGATCGGCATTCAATGCACTTTCGCTCAGCACATCGCAACAGATCACGACGTCGCCCTCTTCCAGCTCCAGCTCTTCCGGCTCGGTCACTTCGTAACCCAGTTTGAACGCTTCAACCGCCGCTTTTTCCAGCGTCTCAAAGTCGTCTGCCGACAGGTGATGCTCAATGGTGTAAAGCGCGTCAGGATCGCTGCCGTCTTCCAGCAATTCTTCAATAATCAAACGCGTCTCTTCGCGCTGTTCTTCCAGGTGTTCCGGGTTCGCCATGGCTCGTTCCTCATAATGTGGCAGATACACTTATTGTCACACACCGCCGTCAATGCCTCCACTCTCTGCAGAAAAGATTTCTTTCCCGGGGTTGCAAATGCATATTCATACATATAAATTGAATTTTAATTCAACTAGTGGCCTTTGCCATGTGAGGAAAACATGTCTTCTTTTTATCAAAAACACTTCTTAAAATTACTCGATTTTACCTCTGCGGAAATCAATTCCCTGCTGCAACTTGCCTCTCAACTGAAGGCTGACAAGAAAAAAGGCCAGGAAGTCCAGAAGCTTACCGGCAAAAACATCGCGCTCATCTTCGAAAAAGACTCAACCCGTACACGATGCTCTTTCGAAGTTGCCGCATTTGATCAGGGTGCCCGCGTAACGTATCTCGGCTCAAGCGGCAGTCAGATTGGGCATAAAGAGTCAATTAAAGATACCGCGCGCGTACTGGGCCGGATGTATGACGGCATTCAGTATCGCGGCTACGGCCAGCCGATCGTTGAAACACTGGCGCAGTATGCCGGCGTGCCGGTCTGGAATGGATTAACCGATGAGTTTCACCCAACACAGTTGCTGGCGGATCTGCTAACGATGCGTGAGCATCTGCCGGGTAAACCGTTCAGCCAGATGACGCTGGTCTATGCGGGCGATGCGCGCAACAACATGGGTAACTCCATGCTGGAGGCTGCAGCGCTGGTGGGGCTGGACTTACGTCTGGTCGCGCCAAAAGCCTGTTGGCCGAATGCCAGCCTGGTGGCGGAATGCCAGGCGCTGGCAATCAAAAACGGCGGCAATATTACCCTGACGGAAGATATCGCTGCAGGCGTGAAGGGTGCGGATTTCATCTATACCGATGTCTGGTTGTCGATGGGAGAAGCCAAAGAGAAGTGGGCGGAACGTATTGCGCTGCTGCGTCCCTTCCAGGTCAACAGCAAAATGCTGTCGCTGACCGGCAACCCGCAGGTGAAATTCCTGCATTGCCTGCCCGCATTCCATGATGATCAAACCACGCTTGGCAAAAAAATGGCGGAAGAGTTTGGTTTACACGGCGGAATGGAAGTGACCGACGAGGTGTTCGAATCCCCGGCAAGCATTGTGTTTGACCAGGCGGAAAACCGCATGCACACCATCAAAGCGGTAATGGTAGCAACCCTGAGCCAATAACCTTTACAGGCCCGGTGTGCGCAACGCTACCGGGCCGCCATTTTTAGCCCACCAGCAGTTTCACAACCACTTTGCGTACCTGTGCGGGCGCGTTCACTGCACACAGCGGTTTATGCACTTCGCCCGGATAGAACACAACAAAGTCGCCTTCGTTCAGCACCACGGTCTTTTCCTGCACCCCTTCCGGCAAAAAGGCGATGTCTTTGTCTGCCAGCCAGTCGGTGTCCGGCGCGCCCGCGGGCTGCGTACTGAATGTCATCCCCTCCTGCCCTTTCAGCACGATCTGAATATCAAGATACCGGGCGTGATACTCCGCGCGACGTTCAACAAACGGTTGTGTCATATCTTCTGATACCAGATAAAACAAACGGCTACCGTCGATATCATGCTTACCCACCGGCGTTGCATCGGTAACATGCTGCTTAATATGCTCGATAGCCTGGCGCAGCTCCTGCGGCAACCAGGACTGTAAATGGTGAATATTGCCAACGATCATTGTTCAAACCCTCGATATAAAACACTGTTTCATTTCTCATGTTTATACGAAAATTCCCGCGCACCTACCACCCTTTTTTGCAGGAGATTTGTTACAGCGCATAGTTATTGGAAATGATGTTAATTGGCTGTTAAAGCGCAGGCCGAATTTATGCAGTAATCCTGCATAAAGCCAGAAATGATTAACGGTGGCTTGTACCACAATGCATTGATAATTAACCTCTTATCAAAAAACATGCTGGCACATCACATTTTATCATCCCGTTTATTTCTGCATAAAAACAATAATTATCCCTGACGAAGGCCAAGGGAAAGAATATTGTATTCCCTTTAGTGCATATCTATGTATCAAGAACCGCTAACACATTAAAAATCAACGAGTTAAATAATAATAAAAATCAATCAATCACCACATACTCATAACAACCATAAATAATTACACGCATTAACGCGTAGGCATTCATCCTTATATTATGGCTAAATTACTATTCTCTGATACGAATCATGCATTCGAAAACAAAGCATTCTGTCGCCATTTCGACGTGAGCCATGTCACATTTTTAATTCCCGTCACATCTACTATTAGCCGTGAAAATTAATTGAATTTACCCCGCCATGAAATTAATGCATTTACATGGCGCGCCCCCTTTTTATTCTTAAAAACAGTTAAAGGAATAATTATGGAAAAGCATTACGTCGGTTCTGAAATAGGTCAATTACGTAGTGTCATGTTGCACCGCCCAAATTTAAGCCTGAAACGCTTAACCCCGTCTAATTGTCAGGAGTTGCTCTTTGATGATGTTTTATCGGTGGAGCGGGCCGGTGCCGAACATGATATTTTTGCTAACACGCTGCGCGAACAGGGTGTTGAAGTCCTGCTGTTAACCGACTTGCTGACACAAACGCTTGATATAGCAGAAGCAAAAGCCTGGCTACTGGAGATGCAAATCTCTGATTATCGACTCGGGCCAACCTTCGCTGGCGATGTGCGAAGCTGGCTGGCAGATATGCCGCACCGCGAACTGGCGCGGCGACTGAGCGGTGGCCTGACTTATGGTGAAATTCCGGCAATGATTAAAAATATGGTTGTTGATACCCACACAGCCAATGATTTTATTATGAAGCCGCTGCCTAACCATTTATTTACCCGCGATACCTCATGCTGGATTTATAACGGTGTGTCGATTAATCCGATGGCTAAAACAGCCCGTCAACGCGAAACCAATAATCTCCGCGCAATATATCGCTGGCACCCAGCCTTCGCCGGGGGTGATTTTATTAAATATTTCGGCGATGAAAATATTAATTATGACCATGCCACTCTCGAAGGCGGCGATGTTTTAGTCATTGGTCGCGGCGCGGTATTAATTGGACTGTCGGAACGCACCACGCCGCAGGGCGTCGAGTTTCTTGCCAACAGCCTGTTTAAACACCGTCAGGCAGAGCGCGTTATCGCCGTAGAACTGCCGAAGCACCGGTCCTGCATGCACCTCGATACGGTAATGACACATATCGATGTCGACGTTTTCTCTGTTTACCCCGAAGTGGTACGCAAAGACGCCCAGTGCTGGACGCTCACCCCGGACGGGCGCGGCGGCCTGCAACGCACCCAGGAACAGGACTTATTGCACGCCATTGAAAAAGCCCTCGGCATTGATCAGGTGCGTTTGATCACCACCGGCGGCGATGCCTTTGAAGCGGAGCGCGAACAGTGGAACGACGCCAACAATGTCCTGACGCTGCGCCCAGGTGTGGTGGTGGGCTATGAACGCAACATCTGGACCAACGAAAAATACGACAAAGCGGGGATCACTGTTCTGCCAATCCCCGGCGACGAACTGGGACGCGGGCGCGGCGGCGCACGCTGCATGAGTTGCCCGCTGGAACGAGACGGAATTTAAAGGAGCCATCATGGACAGAAAACCGACGCTGGTTGTCGCTCTCGGCGGCAATGCACTACTCAAACGTGGCGAACCTCTTGAAGCGGCAATCCAAAGGCAGAACATCGATCTCGCCGCCCGCACCATCGCCGCGCTGACCGGGCAATGGAACGTGGTGCTGGTGCACGGCAACGGGCCGCAAGTCGGCTTGCTGGCGCTGCAAAATAGTGCCTATGACAAAGTGACACCCTACCCGCTCGACATTCTGGGAGCGGAAAGCCAGGGAATGATTGGCTACATGCTGCAACAGGCACTGAAAAATCAGCTGCCACAGCGTGAAGTGAGCGTCCTGCTCACACAGGTCGAAGTGGATGCAGCCGATCCGGCATTCCGCAACCCGACCAAATATATCGGCCCGGTTTATAGCGAAGCGCAGGCAAATGCGTTACAGCACGAAAAAGGCTGGTTATTCAAAGCCGACGGGCGTTATTTCCGTCGCGTTGTTCCCTCTCCACAACCCAAACGCATTGTAGAAAGCGACGCCATTATGGCGCTGATCCAGCGAGACCATCTGGTGATCTGTAACGGCGGTGGCGGCGTGCCGGTGGTGGAAAACGCCAACGGCTACCACGGTATTGAAGCCGTGATCGACAAAGACCTCTCCGCCGCGCTACTGGCACGCCAGATCGAAGCCGATGCCCTGCTGATCCTGACCGATGCCGACGCTGTCTATCTCGATTGGGGAAAACCGACGCAGCGCCCGCTGGCGCAAATCTCACCCGCGGTTCTGAAAGAAATGACCTTCGACGCCGGTTCGATGGGCCCCAAAGTCGCCGCCTGTCGCCAGTTCGTTGAAGCCTGCAACGGCATCGCCGGGATCGGCGCACTGGCCGATGGCCTTTCCATCCTCGCCGGGGATAAAGGCACTCTGATTCGTAACTGATTTCATAAGGACACTGAAATGACTATCACGCTGAAAAACCGTAACTTTCTTAAACTGCTGGACTACACACCGGCCGAGATCCAACACCTGATCGATCTGGCCATTACGCTAAAAGCCGACAAAAAAGCCGGGCGAGAAAAGAAAACACTGGTCGGCAAAAACATTGCGCTGATCTTTGAAAAAACCTCTACCCGCACCCGTTGCGCGTTTGAAGTTGGTGCTTTCGATCAGGGCGCACAGGTGACTTATCTCGGGCCAAGCGGTTCACAAATTGGCCATAAAGAATCAATGAAGGACACTGCACGCGTACTGGGCCGGATGTATGACGGCATTGAATATCGCGGTTACGGGCAAGCGATCGTGGAAGAGCTGGGGCAATATGCTGGCGTGCCGGTATGGAACGGCTTAACCAACGAGTTCCACCCCACGCAGATCCTCGCCGATCTGATGACCATGCTGGAGCATGCGCCCGGTAAGTCCCTGCAAGATTTGAGTTTTGCCTATCTGGGCGACGCCCGTAACAACATGGGTAACTCGCTGATGGTGGGGGGGGCAAAAATGGGGATGGATATCCGCCTGGTGGCACCGAAGTCCTTCTGGCCGGAAGAGACGCTGGTTGCCCGCTGCCGCGACATTGCGCAGCAGACCGGCGCTCGCATTATGCTCACCGAAGATGTGGAGGAAGGCGTTCAGGGTGTTGATTTTCTTTACACCGACGTCTGGGTGTCGATGGGTGAGCCGAAAGAAGCCTGGTCTGAACGCGTCAGCCTGATGAAACCCTATCAGATCAATGCCGCCGTAGTGAAAGCGACCGGCAACCCTAACGTCAAATTTATGCACTGTCTGCCCGCCTTCCACAACGAGCACACCAAAGTGGGCAGTGAAATTGAAATGGCGTACGGGTTGAAAGGGCTGGAAGTCACCGAAGAGGTGTTTGAGTCCCCTGCCTCTATCGTCTTTGACGAAGCAGAAAACCGTATGCACACCATTAAAGCGGTCATGGTGGCAACACTCGGCGACTAACCTTCACCCGGCGCGCCACGGGTGCGCCGGGGCTACGGAGAACATCATGGGCAAGTTCAAATTCCCTTCCGCTTACACCATTCTCTTTTGTCTGATTGCCGCTGTTGCAGCACTAAGCTGGGTGATCCCCGCCGGGCAGTATCAAATGGCAATGAACCCGGCGCTCGGTAAAGAGGTGCCCATTGCCGGAACCTATGCGCACGTTGCAGCCCATCCACAAGGGCTGATTGCGGTGATCATGGCGCCAATCAGCGGCCTCTACGATCCCGTGAGCGGCCAGGCGGGCGCCATTGATGTGGCGTTATTTATTCTGATCATCGGCGGTTTTCTGGGCATCGTCACCAAAACAGGGGCGATCGATGCCGGTATTGAGCGCGTCACTACCCGTCTGCGCGGGCGTGAAGAGTGGATGATCCCGATTCTGATGGCGCTCTTCGCCGCAGGCGGCACCATCTACGGTATGGCGGAAGAGTCGTTACCGTTCTATACGTTGCTGGTGCCGGTGATGCTGGCTGCCGGGTTCGATCCAGTGGTTGCGGCCTCGACCATCCTGCTCGGCGCGGGGATTGGTACACTCGGTTCGACCATCAACCCCTTTGCCACGGTGATTGCCGCCAACGCCGCCGGGATCCCCTTTACCCACGGCATGATCCTGCGTGTTGTTATGTTATTAACTGGCTGGCTAGTCTGCGTGGCGTGGGTGATGCGTTACGCGCGGAAAGTGCGGAGTAACCCGGCGCTATCAATAGTCGCCGACAAGCAGGAAGAAGACCGGGCCTGGTTTCTCGGCAATAAATCGGCACAGTCGCTGGCGTTTACGCCGGTTCGAAAAATTATCCTGATGATTTTTGTGCTGGCTTTCGCGGTGATGATTTACGGCGTTTCGGTGCGCGGCTGGTGGATGGCGGAGATCTCGGCGGTGTTTCTCGCCAGTGCGATTATCATTGGCGTTATTGCCAGAATGAGTGAAGAGGAGCTGACGTCCACCTTTATCAACGGTGCGCGGGACTTGCTGGGCGTGGCACTGATTATTGGCATTGCGCGCGGCATCGTGGTGATCATGGATAAGGGAATGATTACTCACACGATTCTGCACAGCGCAGAGGGCATGGTCAGCGGGTTATCCACGATTGCGTTTATCAACGTGATGTACTGGCTGGAGGTGGTGCTGTCGTTTCTTGTGCCTTCTTCATCCGGGCTGGCGGTTCTGACGATGCCGATCATGGCGCCGCTGGCTGATTTCGCTAACGTCAACCGCGACCTGGTGGTCACGGCCTATCAATCGGCATCTGGCCTTGTCAATCTGGTCACGCCCACCTCCGCGGTGGTGATGGGCGGTCTGGCGATTGCTCATGTTCCCTATGTGCGTTACCTGAAATGGGTGGCACCGCTGCTGGCGATCCTGACTGTTCTGATCATGGCGGCGTTGAGCCTTGGCGCCCTGCTGTAGCGTACCGGATGACGCTGTGCTTATCTGGCCTACAGTCAGGTTTATGTAGGCCCGGTTGCACTGTATTGCCGGGCTGTTGGCACATCAATGGGAAAAATAACATGAACGAATATGGAGATTATTCTGCAAAAGAGCAGCTACAGCTGGAGGTTTGCCAGCGTCTGATCAGCGAAAAAAGCTACCTCTCGCAGGAGGAAATTCGCCGCGATCTGCAGGATCGCGGTTTTGACAGTATCAGCCAGTCTACCGTTTCCCGTCTGTTGAAATTGCTCGGCGTGATTAAAATTCGCAACGCAAAAGGGCAAAAAATTTATTCGGTAAATCCGCAGTCACGTCCCGCGCCGGATGCCGCCAGATCGGTATCTGAAATGGTGGTCAGCGTCGAGCACAATAGCGAATTTATCCTTATCCATACGGCGGCAGGCTATGGCCGCGCCGTGGCTCGGATTCTGGATTACCAGCAGTTATCCGGCGTGCTCGGGGTGGTGGCCGGCAGCAGCATTGTCTGGGTCGCTCCGCGTGAGGTCGCACGCACTGCGCTGGTGTACAAGCAAATAAAATATTTACTTAAAACGCATTTATATTCATAGAGAACCGTTTGCCATGATTAAAATGTGCATCATTCGCTTGATCCGCAAAAACAGCTGCGTATAATCCGGGACAATTTGCCGGGAGGATGCATGGTCAAGTGTGTACGACAAACTGTCTTACCGCGCCTGAAAAAGGGCGCTGACCTGCCGTTTTTCTTTCCCGTTGCTCACCGTATTCCACAGCCCCTCTATTGAGGGGCTTTTTTTTTGCGCAGTCGTCAGGAGATAAACATGGCTAACCCGCTGTATCAAAAACATATCATTTCCATAAACGATCTCAGCCGCGAAGAACTGGAACTGGTACTCGACACCGCAGCACGCCTGAAGGCTAACCCCCAGCCAGAACTGCTGAAGCATAAAGTGATCGCCAGTTGTTTCTTTGAAGCCTCTACCCGCACGCGTCTCTCTTTCGAAACGTCGATGCACCGACTCGGCGCCAGCGTCGTCGGTTTCTCTGACAGCAGCAACACCTCGCTTGGCAAGAAAGGTGAAACGCTGGCAGACACCGTCTCGGTGATCAGCACCTATGTGGACGCTATTGTGATGCGACACCCACAGGAAGGTGCGGCACGACTGGCCACGGAGTTTTCTGGCGGCATTCCGGTCCTGAACGCAGGCGACGGCGCGAATCAGCACCCGACGCAAACCTTGCTGGATCTGTTTACCATTCAGGAAACGCAGGGCCGCCTGGAAAATCTTCATATCGCGATGGTCGGCGACCTGAAGTATGGCCGTACCGTGCACTCGCTGGCGCAGGCGCTGGCCAAGTTCAGCGGTAACCGTTTCTACTTTATCGCGCCGGATGCGCTGGCAATGCCGCAGTACATCCTCGACATGCTGGATGAGAAAGGCATGGCCTGGAGCGTACACGCCAGCATCGAAGAGGTGATGGCAGACGTCGATATCCTGTATATGACCCGCGTGCAGAAAGAGCGCCTCGACCCGTCGGAATACGCCAACGTTAAAGCGCAGTTTGTGCTGCGCGCCAGCGACCTGACCGGGGCGCGCAGCAATATGAAAGTGCTGCACCCACTGCCGCGTGTTGATGAAATCACCACCGATGTGGATAAAACGCCGCACGCCTGGTATTTCCAGCAAGCCGGTAACGGTATTTTCGCCCGCCAGGCACTGCTGGCGCTGGTTCTCAATCGCGATTTGGCTCTGTAAGGGAGAATGACAATGACTCACGATAATAAACTGCAGGTCGAAGCCATCAAATGCGGCACCGTGATTGACCATATTCCGGCACGGGTCGGCTTTAAGCTGCTGACGCTGTTCAAACTGACCGAAACCGATCAACGCATCACCATCGGCCTGAATCTGCCATCGGGCGAGATGGGCCGTAAGGATTTGATTAAAATTGAAAACACCTTTCTGACCGCCGAGCAGGTTAATCAGTTAGCACTGTATGCCCCGCACGCCACGGTAAACCGTATTGACGATTACGAAGTTGTGGGTAAATCGCGCCCGAGTCTGCCGGATCATATTGTCGGCGTGCTGGTGTGCCCGAACAGTAACTGCATCAGCCACGCGGAGCCGGTCTTCTCCAGCTTCGCCGTGAAAAAACGGGCGGACGATATCGCGCTGAAGTGCAAATACTGTGAGAAAGAGTTCTCGCACCATGTGGTGCTGGCGAACTAATTGCGGTTGGTATTGGGGTACGCCCTCCCTATAATGAGCAGGAACCCCTATTTGTAGTCATTCAGGAACTATTATGACCAAAGTTATCGCGACGGAAAATGCACCAGCAGCTATCGGCCCGTATGTGCAGGCTGTTGATCTTGGCAATATGATCCTTACTTCCGGTCAGATCCCGGTTGATCCGAAAACGGGTAGCGTGCCGGACGACATCGCAGCACAGGCGCGTCAGTCGCTGGAAAACGTGAAAGCAATCGTCGAAGCGGCGGGTCTGAAAGTGGGCGACATTGTGAAAACCACAGTGTTCGTCAAAGATCTTAATGATTTCGCGACCGTAAACGCCACCTACGAAGCGTTCTTTACTGAGCACAATGCCGCGTTCCCGGCGCGCTCCTGCGTGGAAGTGGCACGTCTGCCGAAAGATGTGAAGATCGAAATCGAAGCCATTGCTGTACGCCGTTAAGACACGGGCCTGATGGCGGTTCCGTCATCAGGCCTGCGCTCTTCAGAGCCGGACATACTCACTCGCTGTCCGGCTCTTTTATTATCGGTTATGTGTTGCCCGCAGCAGTGTTTCCAGCGGTACGACGGCGGCAATCACCACTTCATCCTGGGTCTTCGCCGCATTATCCAGCTCATTCTGAATCGCGGTAATTTCGCCCTCATCCAGCGTTCCCTGCCTCGCCACCAGATCCGTCAGCCGCAGGCCAATCGCTGCCAGTTTGTCGACCTCGGTTATTACCGGCTGCATCGGTTTTAACAGCGCGTTGCTGGTGCTGAGCGCCAGCGCATCGCTGGTATTGTTCTGCCAACGGTTGAAGATATGGCGCAGTGCATCGGCACTTTCGCTATCTTCTGCATCGCTGACCAGTCGCTCGGCCCATTTATTCATCTGCCGCACGGTATAGCTCTCTGCAGCCAGCGCATCGGCAAAACGGTTAAGCGGCTCAAACTGATGGTAATTGCCCGCCTGGAATTTCAGATGCTGGCGCGTGTAGTAATGCGCCGGTTCAATCGCCTGGGCGAGGATTTGTAGCGGCACCGTATCGGCACTGTTCGCCAGACGGGTAAACTGTGCGAGTTGCTGGCTATGCTGCTGCAGACCAACCGAAACCGTGGACCAGCTGTCCATCGCTTGCAGGCGGGTGTACATATTGTCGATATCGTTCACATCCTGCGCCGACCACAAGCGCTCTGCCACCGCAAACGCGCGCGGCCACAGTTTGATATCCAGTACGGGTGCCACGACGTTTTCCGCCCACAGCGCCGCTTCGCCCCCAAGCAGGTTCGCCTGTTGACTGGCGTCCGGCACCACGGGAGGCTTCCCGTCGGGTACCGCATCCAACCGCATACCGGAGATGGGGTAACGCGTATTGCCCAGCAGGAAATAGCCGCCGATGTTGTTCTCGTTAATGGTGATCACCGGTCGGGTTTCGCCCATCCAGCTGTCGACGGTAAACGTGACCTGATGGTCGCTGTACCAGTGAATGTTCTGCACAGCGCGCCGCGATTTCCCTTTAAAATCAATAAAGCCGCGCCAGCCTTCCCGGCCTTTCACCAGCGTAAAACTCCCTTCGACCGGGCTTCCTTTCAGGCGCGGCATCGAAAACGCCCAGCTCTGGGCACTGTCGTTATCGGTGAGCGTATCCACACCGTTCAACCCTTGCGGCACAATTTCATTGCGGTAGTGATAAGCCGTGTACTGCGGCTGATCGAGATAAAAGCCTGTCGAAAGGATACCTTTGTAACCCTGTTTCGCTACCTCGCCCAGCGCATCCTGCCCTTGCCAGGATTGGATCAAAATACGCTTCGGCAGATCAGGGTGGTAAATCTCATCCCAGCCAACCATCTGGCGGTGGTGTTTTTCGAGGAGTGTTTCCAGTTTGCGGTTGAAATAGGCCTGCAACGCATGGCTGTCGGCCAGCGCGTTTTGCTGCATAAATTGCTGGATCGCCGCATTGTTCTTCCATTGCGTGTCATCCACCTCATCGCCGCCAACATGCAGGTAAGGATCGGGAAAGATCGCGGCCAGTTCGCTGATCATTGTCTCAGCAAAAGCGTATGTTGCCGCTTTTGTCGGATCCAGCACCGGTTTCAGTACGCCCCAGTGACGTTCCATTGTGTAAGGCCCTGGCGCACTCATCAGCTCCGGGTAAGCCACCGCAATGGCCGATGCATGCCCCGGCATGTCGATTTCCGGCACCACACGAATACCGCGCACCATGGCATAACGCACCACATCGCGCATTTGATCTTCGCTGTACCACTGCCCATCGCTGGCGAGTTGGGTCAGTTTGGGGTAGCGCTTCGAGCTGAAGCGCCAGCCTTGATCGTCGGTTAAATGCCAGTGCAGGACGTTCAGTTTTGCCGCCGCCATACCGTCAATCTGGCGTTTGATGTCTTCGACGGGCACAAAATGACGGGCCGAGTCGAGCAGTAAACCACGCCACGGAAAACGCGGCGCATCATGAATGGTAACCCATGGCAGCGCGGTATTTTCTGCACCGTTTTGCATCAGTTGCAGCAGCGTTTCCATTGCGCGTAGCGCGCCGAAGCGTGTGTTTGCCGCGATTGCCACACCACTGGCGTCCACGTTCAGGGTGTAGCTTTCATCGCTATCCGGCATCGGCTGTGCGGGTACTTTATGGGCAATGGCGATCGTGATGGTGGCGGTGTTCGGGTGGTCCGCTTGCGGCTGGAGCGTCCAGCCGGTCTGGCGTGCAATACGCGCACGTAGTCGACTCACGGCATCACCCAGATCGTCGCCCTGGACGCGCACCGACAGCGCATTATCAAGTACCAGGCTTCCCTGCGTCGCCGGACGTTCAACATGTGCCGGCCACGGCATCAAGGGTAAATCCCCGGCGGGTGCAGCAAGGGCAGACGTGCCGAGCAGCAACCCGGCGGTTAAGAGGCTGTGACGTAACATAATGTTCCTTCAGACGGCGGGAAGGCGAAGTAGAACATTGGGTTAGCATGCGCCGGATGCGGGGTCAAGCGCACGGCCAGACGACGATCACAGGTTATTGAAATTAAGAGAAATACCCGGCTTTTATACCGGGTATTTAATGGGGTTATTGCCAGCCGTAACGACGGCTGTAGCGCCCTTTAACCCACTGGGTCAGCGTCATATAGCCTGCCAGGATAGCCACCAGCCAAGGGAAATAGCTGAGCGGCAGCGCCTGCAATTGCAGGTAAGTTGCCAGCGGCGAGAACGGCAGCGCAATGCCAACGCCAATAACCATCACCGTCATCGCCATCAGTGGCCATGCAGCGCGGCTCTGGATAAACGGCACGCGGCGAGTGCGGATCATATGCACAATCAAGGTTTGCGACAGCAAACCCACCACGAACCAGCCGGACTGGAACAGCGTTTGCGCTTCCGGCACGTTAGCCTTAAACACAAACCACATCAGGCAAAAGGTCAGAATATCGAAGATAGAGCTGATAGGGCCAAAGCAGATCATAAACCGCCCCAAATCGGCCGGGTTCCAGCGCTGCGGTTTCTCGATCTGTTCGTCATCGACGTTATCAAAGGGGATCGCCACCTGTGACACATCGTACAGCAGGTTCTGGATCAACAAGTGTAACGGCAGCATCGGCAGGAAGGGCAGAAAAGCGCTTGCCACCAACACGCTAAAGACGTTACCGAAGTTCGAACTGGCGGTCATTTTGATGTATTTCAGCATATTGGCGAAAGTACGACGCCCTTCAATCACCCCCTCTTCGAGCACCATCAGGCTCTTTTCAAGCAGGATAATGTCGGCCGCTTCCCGGGCGATATCCACCGCACCGTCAACAGAAATACCGATATCAGCAGCGCGCAGCGCGGGCGCGTCGTTAATGCCATCGCCCATAAAGCCCACCACATGCCCTTCACGTTTGAGCAAAGTCACAATGCGCTCTTTGTGCATTGGCGTCAGGCGGGCGAACAGCGTGGTACGCTTCGCCAGCGCGGCTAACGCATCGTCGCTCAGCGACTCAATCTCGTTACCCGTTACAGCCTCGCCAACGTCCAGCCCCACTTCGCGGCACACTTTGCTGGCAACCAGTTCACTGTCGCCGGTCAGAATTTTCACGGTAATACCACTGGCTTTTAGCGCTTTCAGCGCCGGAGCGGTACTTTCTTTCGGCGGATCGAGAAAGGCAATGTAGCCTTCAAGGATCAAATCCGACTCATCCACGCGCTGGTAGTCACCGCTGCGCGCCGGGAGATATTTTGTGGCAACGGCCACAACCCGCAATCCCTGCCGATTGAGATTACTGGTCACGCGCTCAATGCGGCGCAGCATGCTGTCATCCAGCGGAACAATCTCACCGTTGAAACGCACCTGCGAGCAAACGCTCAGGATCTCGGCCAGCGCGCCTTTGCAAATCAGTTGATGAACCTCCGCCTGCTGAGCCACAACAACTGACATCCTGCGGCGCTCAAAATCAAAAGGAATTTCGTCGATTTTGCGCCAGTCTGCCGCCAGCGTCCGGGCAACATCTGCATCGACGCCTTCCAGCACAGCGGTATCAAGCAGGTTTTTCAGCCCGGTCTGGTAATGGCTGTTCAGCCAGGCGCTGTGCAATACCCGCTCGCTGCTTTTACCGCTTATATCCGTATGATTTTCAAGTACAATTTTATCCTGCGTCAGCGTCCCGGTTTTATCGGTGCACAGAATGTCCATCGCGCCAAAGTTCTGGATCGCATCCAGATGTTTGACGATCACTTTTTGTTTCGACAGTTTCACCGCGCCGCGCGCCAGCGTGGAGGTCACAATCATCGGCAGCATTTCCGGCGTCAGGCCAACGGCGACGGACAGCGAAAACAGCGCCGCTTCCCACCAGTCACCTTTGGTAAAGCCGTTGATCAGCAACACAATCGGCGTCATTACCAACATAAAACGGATCAACAGCATGCTGACGCGACCAATCCCTTTCTGGAAGGCGTTCGGCTCGCTTTCCTGCTCGCTTACCCGCCCGGCCAGTTGTCCGAACCAGGTCTCCGCGCCAGTAGCGATAACCATTGTCTGCGCCGTGCCACTCACCACATTGGTGCCCATAAAGCACAACGTGTCGCATTCCAACGGATTCAGTTGCCCTTGCTGACGGGTCGTGGCCACCTTCTCTACGGGTAACGATTCACCCGTCAGCGAGGCCTGCGCAACAAACAGATCCCGCGCCTGAATCACCCGCAGATCGGCCGGGATCATATCGCCGGCGGCCAGCTTGACGATGTCGCCCGGCACCAGTTGATCAATAGGGATCTCGCACCAGACGTTTTCACCTTTCTCATTCACCACGCGCAACACGGTCGCGGTATTGCTGACCATCGCTTTCAGCGCATCCGCCGCTTTGGTCGAGCGTGCTTCCTGCAAAAAGTTAAGCAGCGTGGAAATCGCCACCATCAGGGCGATCACCCCGGCGGCAAACAGATCTTCCGAGGCATAAGAAAAGGCGCCAAGGCACGTCAGCAAAAGGTTAAAAGGATTGCGGTAACACACCCATAAATGTACCCACCACGGTGAGGGTTTTTGCGCCGGGATTAGGTTGGCACCGTGCGTTTCCCGCGCCAGTTCGACTTCCTGTGGATTCAGCCCTTCCGGGTGACTGGCGAACCTGTGCCACAGCTGATCCTGCGCCATCAAAGCCAGCGTCAGGCAGCGCTCGCTTAACGAAGCCGGAATATCGCCATGCGTGACATGCTGTACGCCGGGCAGCGGATCGCGCTGTACCAGACGACGTGGTAAATGGCGGTGAAGGCGAGCAAAAAGCTGCCGGGTCATGTTTTTCAGCATAATTGTGTCCTTGCCCCCGCATCTCGCGGGTGCATTCCTACACCTCATTTCACTCATGGCCTTGTTGTGGAGTGTGGTGTCGGCTCCCGGCGCTAAGCACCATGGTTCCGCCACCGAAACGCCCCGGCACATCAGGCAAGGTAAGGTGTAAATTGTTGACAAGTGGCGTAGCAAAGCCGCGCCAATTGGCGTTTATTGGACAGGGACGAAAATGGCGTCGCTGCCTTACGCATCCGGTAAGGCAGCAAAAGCGAGCTTACCGGAAAAGGTTTCTCCGTCGCGGGAGAGGGGTGGGATCGGGATCCATCTGGCCTCCGGTAAGTGAGTGAAAAGGGAATTATTGCGTGGCCGTATCATAACTCCGCTGAATTAAACCAAGCGTATACACACTTCTGTTTATCGGGTCGCGCCGCAAAGTGCATAAACCAGACTTTGCTCATTGTTGTGAGTTGGAACCAGGACGAAACTCCTTTATTCTGCAAACCGCCTTAATAAGGAACAGGACAGAGCGTATGCAAAACCGGCTGACGATCAAAGACATCGCGCGCTTGAGCGGCGTGGGTAAATCCACCGTTTCTCGCGTGCTGAATAATGAAAGCGGCGTCAGTGAGCGTACGCGTCAGCGGGTGGAGGCGGTGGTTAATCAGCACGGTTTCTCCCCGTCCCGTTCTGCCCGCGCCATGCGAGGGCAGAGCGATAAAGTCGTGGCGATTATTGTCTCCCGTCTTGATTCTCTGTCAGAAAATCTTGCCGTGCAGACCATGCTGCCCGCCTTTTATGAACAGGGCTACGATCCCATCATGATGGAAAGCCAGTTCTCGCCAACGCTGGTTGAGGAACATTTGCAGATGCTCAGCCGCCGCAATATTGATGGCGTGGTGCTGTTTGGTTTCACTGGCGTAACAGAGAGTTTGCTCGCCTCCTGGCAATCCTCACTCGTGTTGCTGGCACGCGACGCCAGTGGTTTTGCCTCGGTGTGCTATGACGATGAGGGCGCAATCCAGTTGCTGATGGAGAAGCTCTACGCGCAGGGTCATCGCCATATCAGCTTTATTGGCGTACCGCATAGCGATATCACCACCGGTAAACGCCGCCACGACGCCTATCTGGCGTTCTGCAAAACGCATCAACTTGCGCCGGTGTCAGCGTTGCCGGGTCTGGCTATGAAACAGGGTTATGAGCATGTGGCGGAGGTCTTAACGCCTGATACCACTGCGCTACTGTGTGCCACTGATACGCTGGCGCTCGGTGCCAGCAAATATTTGCAGGAGCAGCGAATTGATAACCTGCAACTCGCCAGCGTTGGCAACACGCCGCTGATGAAATTCCTGCATCCAGAAATAGTCACCGTCGATCCCGGTTATGCCGAAGCCGGTCGGCAGGCTGCCGCACAGCTAATCAATCAGGTCAATGGCCGCGCCGATCCACGGCAAATCATCATCCCACCACAACTGGTTTAACTGCCCCGCCGTACGGTTTATTGTGATCCTCGCCCGATTTCGGGAACGTTCCCATTTTCTATTAACGCGCTCCTGGTTACGCTTCTTTCCGGTCATTACCCAGCATTTCTCCCCCGAGAGGCACCACGATGAGCAAAGTAAATCAGGCAGACATTGAACAGCTGATCGCGCTGGTCGGCGGGCGCGAAAATATCGCCACCGTCAGCCACTGTATTACGCGGTTACGCTTTGTATTGAATAACCCGGCCGCCGCCGATCCAAAAGGCATTGAACAGTTACCGATGGTAAAAGGGTGTTTTACTAACGCCGGGCAGTTCCAGGTCGTAATCGGCACAAACGTGGGCGATTATTACCAGGCTCTGCGCACGGCCACCGGACTGGCGCATGCGGATAAAGAGCAGGCTAAGCTGGCAGCGCGGCAAAATATGAAATGGCACGAACGCCTGATTTCGCATTTTGCGGAGATCTTCTTCCCCCTGCTGCCAGCGCTGATCAGCGGCGGGTTGATCCTCGGTTTTCGTAACGTCATCGGCGATGTGCCGATGAGCAACGGGCAAACGCTGGCGCAAATGTTCCCTGCGCTGAAAACGGTCTATGACTTCCTGTGGCTGATCGGCGAAGCCATTTTCTTCTATCTGCCCGTCGGGATTTGTTGGTCGGCGGTGCGCAAACTCGGCGGTACGCCAATTCTCGGCATCGTACTTGGCATCACGCTGGTGTCGCCGCAGTTGATGAACGCGTATCTGCTCGGCTCGCAAACGCCAGAAGTGTGGAACTTCGGCCTGTTTAGCATCGCCAAAGTGGGTTATCAGGCGCAGGTGATCCCGGCTCTGCTGGCGGGTCTTGCTCTGGGCTTTATTGAAACCCGTTTAAAACGCCTGGTGCCGGATTACCTCTACCTGGTGGTGGTCCCGGTCTGCTCGTTGATCCTCGCTGTTTTCCTGGCTCACGCTCTTATTGGCCCGTTTGGCCGCCTAATCGGCGATGGTGTCGCCTTCGCCGTGCGTCATCTGATGACCGGTAGCTTTGCACCGATTGGCGCGGCGCTGTTCGGTTTCCTGTATGCCCCACTGGTGATCACTGGCGTGCATCAGACCACGCTGGCGGTCGATATGCAGATGATCCAAAGCCTGGGCGGCACGCCCGTATGGCCGATGATTGCGCTGTCGAATATTGCGCAGGGCTCGGCAGTGGTGGGCATTATTATCAGCAGCCGGAAACACAACGAACGTGAAATCTCTGTACCTGCCGCGATTTCCGCTTACCTTGGGGTGACGGAGCCGGCCATGTACGGCATCAACCTGAAATATCGCTTCCCCATGCTGTGCGCCATGATTGGCTCCGGCATCGCCGGGTTACTGTGCGGCCTGAACGGCGTAATGGCCAACGGGATTGGTGTGGGCGGATTGCCGGGGATCCTCTCCATTCAACCCGCATTCTGGCAGGTCTTTATGATGGCGATGGCCATCGCTGTGGTGGTTCCCATGGTACTGACATCATTTGTCTATCAACGCAAGTTCCGTCACGGCACCTTGCAGATTGTGTAATGTTTTGGGGCGCCTTTGCGCCCCTTCCTTTTTTGCAGGAAATCGCTATGAATACCCTTCCCCACTGGTGGCAAAACGGCGTTATTTACCAGATCTATCCCAAAAGTTTCCAGGATACGACCGGTAGCGGCACCGGCGATCTGCGCGGCGTGATCGCGCGTCTCGACTACTTACAAACCCTGGGCGTTGATGCCATCTGGCTGACTCCGTTCTATGTCTCGCCGCAGGTGGACAACGGCTATGACGTGGCCAATTACACGGCTATCGACCCTTTATACGGCACGCTGGACGATTTTGACGAACTGGTGGCACAGGCACATCAGCGTGGTATTCGTCTGGTGCTGGATATGGTGTTTAACCATACCTCGACGCAGCACGCATGGTTTCAGGCATCCCAGGATCCTGCGAGCCCTTATCGCGACTTCTATATCTGGCGCGATGGTGAACCGCAAACGCCGCCGAACAACTGGCGCTCCAAATTCGGTGGCGGCGCATGGCGCTGGCACAGCGAGAGCGGGCAATACTATCTCCATCTGTTTGCACCCGAGCAGGCCGATCTCAACTGGGAAAACCCGGCAGTACGCGACGAATTGAAAAAAGTGTGCGCCTTCTGGGCCGATCGCGGCGTCGATGGCCTGCGCCTCGATGTGGTGAATCTGATCTCCAAGGCGCAAACTTTCCCGGACGATCCTGAAGGTGATGGTCGCCGACACTACACAGACGGCCCACGTGCCCATACTTTTCTTCAGGAAATGAGCCGCGAGGTCTTTCAACCTCGCAACTTGATGACGGTAGGGGAAATGTCTTCTACCTCGCTGGCGCATTGCCAGCGCTATGCCGCACTGGACGGCAGTGAATTGTCGATGACGTTTAACTTCCATCACCTGAAAGTCGATTACCCCGGCGGCGAAAAATGGACGCTCGCGCGGCCAGATTTTAGTGCCCTGAAAGCGCTTTTCCGCCACTGGCAACAAGGCATGCATAATGTGGCATGGAATGCGTTGTTCTGGTGTAACCACGATCAGCCACGGGTTGTTTCACGCTTTGGTGATGAAGGCCCGCTTCGCACCGTCTCCGCTAAAATGCTGGCGATGATACTGCACGGAATGCAAGGCACACCGTACATTTATCAGGGTGAGGAGATCGGCATGACCAACCCCCACTTCACCCGAATTACCGATTACCGCGACGTTGAAAGCCACAATATGTTTGCTGAAAGGCGGGCTGCAGGCAGAGAGCCGGAAGAATTACTGGCGATCCTGGCCAGTAAATCACGTGATAACAGTCGCACGCCGATGCAGTGGACCGCACGCAAAAACGCCGGTTTTACCACCGGCGATCCGTGGATTGGCTTGTGCGATAACTACCGCGAGATCAACGTGGAAAACGCCGTCAGCGATCCTGGCTCCGTTTTCTACACCTATCAAACGCTGATCCGCCTGCGCAAAACCTTGCCACTCCTCACGTGGGGCGACTATCAGGATCTGCTCCCAGCCCACGCGGATTTGTGGTGTTACCGCCGCCAGTGGCAAGGGCAGACGCTGCTGGTTATGGCTAATCTCAGCAATGCGTGCCAGCCCTGGCGTCCTGAGATCATGCCTGGCAACTGGCAAGTATTGCACAGCAATTATGCCGAAGTTGCGTCCTGCCCCGGCGAGATGACCCTGCGCCCGTTTGAAGCGGTGTGGTGGCTGCAAGCCTGATTTTTCGACGTTGCGCACAGAAAAACAGCAGGGAATAAACCTGCTGTTTTTGTTGAATTTTTAGTCAAAATAAGAATCAGAAAATTTACATTCCGCCAGGCCGCCCGTCCTGTGTGCTATCTGATTTTTACTTTGTCCTGAGTCAATAAAAGCGTAAACATGTTTGATGCAAATCACTATATATAGAAATTAGAATGCACGCCGACCCAATATGTTGTATTAATCGACTAAAATTCACTCAGCCCAATCGGCTGGACAGCGTAACACGCTGTGGATAACACGGGTCAGGAAAGGACGAACTTATTGGTTTTGGTAATGAATAACCCACCAGTCAGTGCCTCCTTCATTGTGGATAACCTGTTTTCTAAAATGGAGTGATCATGACACCGCATGTGATGAAACGAGACGGCTGTAAAGTGCCTTTCAACTCAGCGCGCATCCAGGAAGCTATTTTGCGTGCAGCTAAAGCAGCGGGAGTCGATGACGCAGACTATTGCGCCACCGTCGCAGACGTTATCAGTGGCCAAATGCAGGGCCGTTCGCAGGTGGATATCAGCGAAATTCAGACCGCAGTCGAAAACCAGCTTATGTCCGGGCCTTACAAACAGCTGGCACGCGCCTACATTGAATATCGTCACGATCGCGATATTGCGCGTGAAAAACGTGGCCGCCTGAATCAGGACATTCGCGGGCTGGTTGAGCAGACCAACTCAGCGCTGCTGAACGAAAACGCCAACAAAGACAGTAAAGTGATCCCTACCCAGCGCGATCTGCTGGCCGGCATTGTTGCCAAACACTACGCACGCCAGCATTTGTTGCCGCGTGACGTTGTGCTGGCGCACGAGCGTGGCGAGATCCACTATCACGACCTCGATTACTCCCCGTTCTTCCCCATGTTCAACTGCATGCTGATCGACCTGAAAGGCATGCTGACCCACGGTTTCAAAATGGGTAACGCAGAGATCGAACCACCAAAATCGATCTCTACGGCCACCGCCGTGACGGCGCAGATTATTGCGCAGGTCGCCAGCCACATTTATGGCGGCACGACCATCAACCGTATTGATGAAGTACTGGCACCGTTTGTGGCCGCCAGCTTCGAAAAACACCGCCGTGTCGCCAGCGAATGGAATATTCCGGACGCAGACGGCTATGCGCGCAGCCGCACGGAAAAAGAGTGCTACGACGCGTTCCAGTCGCTGGAATATGAGGTCAATACGCTGCACACCGCCAACGGTCAGACGCCGTTCGTGACCTTCGGTTTTGGTCTGGGCACCCGTTGGGAATCCCGCCTGATCCAGCAATCGATTCTGCGTAACCGTATTGCCGGCCTCGGTAAAAACCGCAAAACGGCGGTCTTCCCGAAACTGGTTTTCGCCATTCGCGACGGCCTGAACCACAAGTTTGACGATCCGAATTACGACATTAAGCAACTGGCGCTCGAGTGCGCAAGCAAACGGATGTATCCGGATATCCTTAACTACGATCAGGTCGTCAAAGTCACCGGGTCGTTTAAAACGCCGATGGGTTGCCGCAGCTTCCTGGGTGTATATGAAGAAAACGGTGAGCAGATCCACGATGGGCGTAACAATCTTGGTGTGATCAGTCTGAACTTGCCGCGCATCGCACTGGAAGCGAAGGGTAACGAAGAGGCGTTCTGGGCATTGCTGGACAGCCGACTGCTGTTGGCACGTAAAGCCCTGATGACGCGTATTGCCCGCCTGGAAGGGGTAAAAGCCCGCGTTGCGCCGATCCTTTATATGGAAGGTGCCTGCGGTGTACGCCTGAAAGCGGATGACGATATTGCGCCAATTTTCAAAAATGGCCGCGCGTCGATCTCGCTGGGGTATATCGGTATTCACGAAACCATTAATGCTTTGTCCGGTAATCAACATATTTACGACAGCGAAACTCTGCGCGCGAAAGGCGTGGCGATTGTTGAACGCTTACGTAAAGCGGTAGACGAGTGGAAAGAGGAAACCGGCTACGGTTTCAGCCTTTACAGCACACCAAGCGAGAACCTGTGCGACCGTTTCTGCCGTCTCGATACTGCAGAGTTTGGCGTGGTAGATGGCGTAACGGACAAAGGCTATTACACCAACAGCTTCCACCTTGATGTGGAGAAAAAGGTTAACCCGTACGACAAGATCGATTTCGAAGCGCCTTATCCACCTTTGGCCAGCGGCGGTTTCATCTGCTATGGCGAGTACCCGAACATTCAGCATAACCTGCGGGCGCTGGAAGATGTCTGGGATTACAGCTATCAGCATGTACCGTATTACGGTACCAACACACCGATCGATGAGTGTTACGAGTGCGGCTTTACCGGTGAGTTTGAGTGCACCAGCAAGGGTTTTACCTGCCCGAAATGCGGCAACCACGATGCGTCACGGGTGTCGGTAACGCGTCGGGTATGCGGTTACCTTGGTAGCCCGGATGCCCGCCCGTTTAACGCGGGTAAGCAGGAAGAAGTGAAACGCCGCGTGAAGCACCTGGGTAATGGGCAAATCGGGTAACCGGACTTTGCCCAATGGCACTGCACGATCAATTTGTTATGTATCCGCAACGCACTTAATGTCAGAACAAGGCGGCAATGTCGTGTCTCCCGGGGAGCGTAATCTCCGGGTGCTCGCAAACAGCCAACGCAGTAATGGCGTCAATTGCTAAGCGGATGAGATACGAAAGATGAATTTTCACCAATATTACCCTGTCGATATCGTCAATGGCCCGGGCACACGCTGCACCCTGTTCGTTTCCGGTTGTGTGCATGAATGCCCCGGCTGCTATAACAAAAGCACCTGGCGGCTGAATTCTGGCGTGCCGTTTACCGCTGAAATGGAAGAGCGGATTATTGCCGATCTCAACGATACGCGCGTGAAGCGCCAGGGCATCTCCTTGTCCGGCGGCGATCCGCTGCACCCGCAAAACGTCCCGTCTGTCTTAAAGCTGGTCACCCGCATCCGCGCAGAGTGCCCGGGCAAAGATATCTGGGTGTGGACCGGTTACAAAATTGACGAGCTCAATGCCGACCAGCAAGAAGTGGTGGCGCTGATTAACGTGCTGGTGGACGGTAAATTTGTCCAGGATCTGAAAGATCCGATGCTGATCTGGCGCGGCAGCAGCAACCAGGTGGTGCACCATTTACGTTAATCTCCCTTCGGTAAATCATTAGAGGCTGAATAATTTACTCTCCTTTTTAGTAAGGAAAGCCCTCTTCCTCTCGTCTCAAACTCAAATCAAAACATTATTTCAAATACATTAATCCTTATTTTTAATTTTAGATAAGGATCGCGTATATCTTCGTCTGGTTGCCAGTAAACCTTCAACACTGGCAGTAAGGCAAAGGTGGTTGAAAAAACATCGGATTACTCTGCTGACTATTTTCAACCTTTAATGAAATAACGGCCGACATGCACTAACTAACCCAACATAACATTGAAAAAGACCATTTACTCTCTGGGTAATATGGTTCTATAACAGGAACAAAAACATGCACATTCGGTATGGTGTTACCGCTTTACTTTTATTTTCTTCACTGAGTTACAGCAATACCGATTTACCGGTATCGCTGACTGTCTCAGGGATGAATGCCACCCTGGATAATGGCTTGCTGCACGTCGAATTTAATGAGGATGCCAGCGCCGTCGCGATGGTGAAAGACGGCATAAATTTGCTGACCTCATTATCTGGCGCGCAGCGTGATCCCAGCAAAACACGCAGTGCTTATCTCGACTTTTATTCGAAAGGCGTAAAAGATTTTCTGCCGGAACGCCTGGAGGTCATCCGCAATGATAAAGACATGGTACATATTGCATGGGTTGATGACAAAAAAAGCCTGTTACGGCTGGAATACCATTTAATCATGCGTAAAGGCATTAGTGGTATTTACAGTTATGTAGTTGCAGAAAATACCGGTCAACAAACGGTACAGGTCAGTGAATTGCGCAATGTTTACCGCTTTAACCCGCAACGTCTTGATCATATTTTTAACGGCGAACGCCACGGCAAACCGTATTTATATGCGCAACTGGAAAAAATGCCGAAAGTGCAGGACGAAACGTGGCAGTTACCGAACGGCGACGTCTATTCAAAATATGATTTTGCCGGTTATCAACGCGGCAGCGCGTTTTGGGGGGTATACGGCGAAGGTATTGGCGCGTGGTTGATCCCCGGCAGTGGCGAATATTTTTCTGGCGATGCATTGAAGCAGGATCTGATGGTGCATCAGGACGCCATCATACTGAACTATATGACCGGGGCACATATGGGCACGCCAGATATGCAGGCGCAACCCGGCTGGAAAAAAGTCTACGGCCCCTGGTTGCTGTACATCAACCGCGGCGACAAAAAGCAGATGCTTGTAGATGCAGGCCAGCAATCGCGCACCGAGCGCGCCAACTGGCCCTATAAATGGGTAGATGACGCGCGCTACATCGACAAACGGACACAGGTGACTGGCCATATCAGCAGCGCTACGCCGGTCACCGTGGTGCTCTCTTCCTCACTGGATGAGCCTTTCGATTTGCAGACGCGGGGTTATCTGTTTTCGGCCAGCACGGACAATCAAGGTGCTTTCCACCTCGACAATGTCATCCCCGGGCGTTACCAGCTCGCGGTATATGCCAATGCCGGAACACAGCCCGGCATACTGGCCCAGCAGCAGGTGGTCATTGAAGGGGATAAACAAACGCTGGGCGATATTGCCCTCAAACCGGCCTCCAGGGTGTTGTGGTCGATTGGCCAGGCCAACCGCCAGGCGCGCGAGTTCCGTTATGGTAACGAGCCGAGAGGCTATCACTGGCAGAACGATGTGCCTGCCGACCTGGTATTCGACATTGGCCGCAGCGACTATAGCCGCGACTGGTACTATGCCCAGACTAAACCTGGAAAATGGGACATACGCTTTGCCATGATGCCAGATAAGCCCGTCTACACGCTGAATATTGCGCTGGCTGCCGCCAGTAACAGCGGAATGGGCAGCAGCAACAGCGCGCCGTCACTGGTGGTTAAAGTGAATGGCAAAGCGGTGAATACGCTGAAATACGCCAACGATAAAACGCTGTATCGCGGTGCATTACAAAATGGGCAATACCATCTTGCCGCTATTCCACTCAATGCCGACCTGTTACGTCAGGGAAATAATACGATTACGCTGCAATTAACAGGCGGTAGCGTAATGTACGATGTGATTACCCTTAGCGAATAATTTTATTGATACCCCCCGTATTGTGAGAATGCCACAGTACGGGTGACTGCCCTTGCCGATAATAAATGAAAAAGGCTTTCGACCATGAATAAGAAAACCATCAATACGCTCTGTGCCGCACTCCCTTTATTTGCCATTAGCTATGCCACAGCAGATGACATTGTATTACGCAATGTCAGCCTGGATTATCGTCATGAGTATCGCCTTCGCGATCGCACCCATTACGACAAATTAACCCTGGCCACCCAGCTGCCGCAAAACTTCTCTTTCGCCGTGGAAACGAAATTCAAAACCGGCGGATCTGATGTCAAAGATAAATATTATGAAGATCCCGTTCTCAATGCGGTGGAAATGACGCTGGCGAAAAAATACAGTTTTGGCAACTGGACCGTCTCTCCGTTATTTCAACCGGAATTTAACTCAACCCGCACTGAATGGAAAGTTGGCGTGTCGCCATGGTACAAAATTAATGATAGTTGGTCAGTCGGCGGCCTTTACCGCCTGGAATTAACGGATTACGCCCATGATAATAGCGGCTGCGCCAACTGCAGCACCAATAAGCATCGTACGGTCAATCGTGTGGATGGTTACCTGCGTTATAACATTGCCAACCTGACGACCACCTACAAATTGATTTACCAATATGGTGATGAAAATCTCTATGCCAACAAAAAGTATAATTATGAGCAGGAATTACAATTTAATTATGCGTTAGGCGATAAGCGGGAATGGAGTCCCTATATTAGCTTTGGCGACATTAACCGCTCATCGAAATCCAGCGAACGCCAGCTTCGCCTGCGCGCCGGTATCGCCTATACCTTTAAATAATCCGCCCAGGAGAGGGGGTGCCCCTCTCCTCTACTTAAAAACGGCTGAGGGATTCCATTGCCACGCTTTTAAAGGCGGCAAAGTCCTTGCACACACATAACCTGGCGGTCGCCCGCTCGCGCAAAAAGGTGACGAAGATATCGTAGATGGCCATCGCCTCTTCGTACTCGCTTTTACTGATCGCCAGTAAAAAAATAACGTGAGCGGTTTCATCCCCCCACGCGATGCCCTGCGGAGCCAGCACGGTATAGACCACGGTTTTTTTCGCCAGCAGCCCAAGAGCGTGTGGTAATGCAATGCCTTCCCCCAGCAGGGTGCTGACAATCGCCTCACGTTCGACCACCGAATCGAGAAACGTCGCGTCGACAAACCCTTCGTCATATAACTGATCACAAAGCGTTTTGAACAGGGTTTGCTGATCCATTGCCCCATCAATAATGCGGAAATGGAGCGCGTCAAAATACTTTTCAAGCATCCACGGCCGCGTTCTGTCTACCAGCACCAGCTTGCCGATCTGCTCGAGTTGGTAATCGCTCGGGAACGGCGCAATGGTAACAACGGGTTTATCTTTTTCGCTGACCCTGGCCGTCGAGATAACAAAATCTTCTGCAATGCCCGCGCACTGCTCATATTCACGCAACGTCACCGTGCGCGTGACCCTAACCTGCGGATATTTACGCGCCAGTACGGCTTCAATCATCCGCACCATTGCATTCCCGGCGTCGCACACTAACAGCACGCAGGGCTGACGCTGGTAACCGACGTTGTAATGGCGTTCCAGCCCAACACCAATGTGCAGAACGAGAAATCCAATCTCGTTTTCGCTGATCACATACGGGGTGTATTTTCCCCAACTGGACACCGCCGCCAGTGTCATATCCCATGCCATTGGGTAGTGCTGCTTGATGTTATCCAACAAGGGATTGGGGATCATTATCTGGTAGCGCACACGGGTGATCATGGTTTTGATATGGGTGAGCAGATCCGCATGCAGTTGCGTGTCGTTTTGCAGGTTGTAGTTATAGTGCGTGTTGATATAGCCAAGGATGTAGTTAACCAGGGTTTCATCGTCATCGGCGCTGATGGCGCTTGGTGCAAGCTCCTGTACGCGTCGCCCGGCAATATGCACCCGCAGCCAGTGCTCTTCTGCTGCCGCCAGCGGTTTTCCCGCCAGTTGCTGTAACGCCGTTGAGATATCCCGCGCGGCATCACGCACATTTTCATCCCCATCTTCGGCGGTGAATTCCGACAGCGGATATCCTTCGCTAATGCGACGTATCGCCACGGCACAATACAAGCGGATAAACAGCTCGCCCTCATCGGTCAGGCGAATATGATAACGGCTAAAGCTCGCCTGCAGCACGGGCACCAGCGCCTCCGGCACGCCGGGATTGAGGGCCTCTTCGGTGATCAGTGGATTGTGCGCATTTTGTTGCGCCAGCTCCCACAGTAAATCGGTCAGGCAGGCGCGCAGCGCCATTTCACTGCCAAACAGCTTCATGCCATGACGCGGGCGCGTCTCCAGCGTCAGACGGTAGCGAGAGAACCATTCCCGTACTTCGGTCATATCGTTCTGGAGCGTCGCGCGGCTCACAAACCATTCGTCTGCCAGATCTTCCAGCTTGAGCGAAAACGCCGAAGTCAGAAAGCGCACCACCAGATAATGCACGCGCTCCTGCCCGTTACGCGGAATGCGCAACGCACGCGGGCGGGCAGCCTGCAGACTCTGATAACGCACGGCATCGTCAATTTTTAGCTGGTAGCCACTGCCACGCGTTAATACAAACTGCGCGCCGTGGTGATGCAGCAACGCATTTAATGCGGTGATGTCAGCCCGAACGGTACGCGTCGACACCGCCAGCCGCTGCGCCAGCTCGTCCTGCGGCAGCGTCTCGTTTTGCAACATCATAAACAGTTGCGCTAAACGTTGGTTCGGGAATCGCACGTCGTTCTCCAGGGCTTAAGGTTGAGTAGAAATGACCATCTGAGATGGGCTGCCCACCGGCGTATAATCCGGTGTAAAGCGCAGTTTGCCATCCTGCGCTACACGAAAACGGGTAATGTTATCGCTGCGCTGATTCATGACATACAGCCAGCGGCCGTGATTATCCAGCGTGAGTGAGCGGGGATAATCACCGCGCGTCCAGACATCATCCAGATGCGTGAGTGTGCCGTCAGGCTGGACGCGAAAATGCCCGATGCTGTTGTGCAATCGGTTGGCGACATACAGTTGACTGCCATCACGGCTTAGTACCAGCCCGGCGGCAAAACTGGTGCCTTTATACTCTTTCGGCAACGCTGAAATTGTTTTCCCCTCTTTCAACGTGCCGCTGGCGTGATCCAGACGGTAGTGAGTCAGCGTCGAGGCTTCTTCATTAATCAGCCACAGCCCATCGCCCTGCGGTGTAAAAACAAAATGACGCGGCCCCGCGCCTTGTGAGGACGCCTCAATATAAGGTGGGTCGTTTGGCGTCAACTTGCCACTCTGTTCATCAAACCGATATTGATAAATGCGATCCAGGCCCAAATCGGTAGAAAAGACAAATTTCCCGCCCGGATCCGCCGCAATCATATGCGCATGCGGCCCGTTATGATCGCTGATGGCAAAGCTGCCCTCTGCCGCTGCCTGCGGTTTTGCTGCCCCCGGCGTTCCCTGATCCTGATGACTGTCCACGGCCTCACCGAGGCTACCATCCGCATTCACTGGCAAAACGGTGATTGAACCGCTGACATAATTCGCCACCAGCAGATGATGCCCCTGTGGTGTCAACGCCAGCCAGACTGGCCCGGCGCCGCCCGAAGCGACCTGGTTTAATGCGCTCAATTCACCGTCACTGCCTATGCGCAGCGCCTGTACCATGCCTTTTTCCACTTCGCTGGCCACATACAGTGTTTTGCCATCATGCGACACCGCAAGCTGTGCGGCATTGGGCAACTGGCTGACGAGCATTCTCTGGCTGAGTGCGCCAGATTGTGGGTCGACGTTAAAGCGATAGACGCCTTCGCCATTCGGATTATAGGTCCCTACCCAGGCGTACTGGGTCTGGGCTATGGCAGTGGTCGCCAGCAGCGAAAGTGACGCGGCAAGCAAATGGCGGGCAGTGTGCATGGTCGCTCCTTAATGGTTGTCTCAAACGCCCCTTCTCCCGCCTGGAGCAGGAGAACAGGACTACTGTACCAACGCTTTCGTCATCGCCAGTAATTGGCGTACATCCTGCGGGCGGGTGTTGCCGCTCGCTTTATCAATAATCGAACTGTAAATATGCGGAATGATTTTGCTGACGCCCGCATCCAACGCGATTTGCAGGATGTCATTGTAATTATCCAGATCGATCCCTCCCGTCGGCTCCAGCCAAAAATCGTAACGGGCACAGGCTTCGGCCACCGCCTGGTACTCGTCGCGGCACGCCAGGCCGCCCATCGGGAAATATTTAATCGAGCTCCCGCCCATGTCTTTTAGCAACGCAATCGCGGTATCGATAGGCACGATGCCCGCCGCCGCTTTGCTGCTCAACGGCCCGGTCGAAATCTTCACCTGCCCCGGCGTCCCCGTTGGCGAGACCAGACCATTGACCACCGTCTCGCGCTGCCCCAGCAGCGCGCGGCTGGTTGCCACGCCAGTAAAGACCTGATTAACGTGCTGTGGTTGCACTTCCCGCGAGATGGCGCTGACCATCGCCGATTGATTCGGATCGCCCGCCCCCAGCCCAACGGAGAGCGCGTTATCAATGCGCGCAGCATAGTCGCGCATATCGGCAACCGCCGTTGCAACGTCCGGGTAGTTTTTTGACAGTACTCCCACCAGCACATGCCCTTCTGCCGCCTGATAAATGGCGCTGGCATTATCTTTACTTCCGGCCAGCACATTCAGGCAGACACGATCGCGGTAAAAATTGGGGGTCAGTTTCATGCCTGTTGCTCCTTGTTCAGTTCTTCGGCGATACGGCGATAAACAATGTCCAGTTGGTCTGCCGTTACACTGCGCACATCGGCTTCAATAATGCCTTCATTGGCTTTATAGCCCCGGAAATAAATGGCGTACTCGCCCTGTTTCAGCGCGCTCACCAGATCACCGGTTGCCATGCCGGTGACTGCTTCATCAAATTTGATTTCACTGCGGGCGATATCACGCCCGGCGCTGTCCCACACTACGCGAGCGCTTACGCCCTGCAGGGTATTTAGCTGGTCGATAAAGGGCGTCATTTTGGCGACCATCTCCGCCCCGCTCTCTTTACGTGCGCTAAGGTAGTGTTCAATGGCGCAGGTCAAACCGAGAATGCCCTCTTTGCCCACTTTCATGGCGCGGCCAATGCCCGCCGTCTGGCGTTTTACCCACTCCACATACTGGGTTTTGCCAATCACAAGCCCGCTGGTTGGCCCTTCAATGGCCTTTGCACCACTGTAAATCACCAGGTCTGCACCGGCGCGGTAATAGCACTGCAAATCTTCTTCTGCGGCCGCATCCACAATCAGCGGCAGGTTGTGTTTACGTGCTACAACAGCAGCCTGCTCCACGCTGAGCATGCTTTTTTGTACGCAGTGGTGTGACTTGATGTAGAGGATCGCCGCCGTGCGGGGAGAGATCGCCGCCGCCAGTTGATCGGCGGAGCATTCGTTGGCGTAGCCGGCTTCCACCACTTTTCCGCCGCCCAGCGCCACCATGGTGCCGACCGGCGCACCAAAGTTGACGTTATGCCCACGCGGCAGCACGATTTCGTTATTTTCGACGGGCGTGCTGTGCAGATTTTCGAGCAGCCAGTCGCTATCGCGCACCAGCACCGCAGCCACCGACTGAGCAAGGCCTGCCGACGCGCAGGAGACGACCGTCGCGCCCTCCACCTCCAGCAACTTCGCAATGTACTCGCCGGTTTTATTCACCAGATCTTTCATTTCGAAGTAGTGGTTCATGCCGCTTAACACCGCGTCAACCACCTCCGGGCGCGGGGTAGAAACACCGAGGGCCGTCATCCGCCCTGAAGCATTAATCACATGTTTCAACTGGTACTTATCATAAATCGAAGGCATTTTCCGCACTCCCTTGTTCGGTCATATAGCCGTGGCCCGCGCGAATAGCAGCCAGCGGCGTGATTATCTGTTCGGCCTGTAAGCCCACCTTTTCCGCATCGGTAAATACCACTGGCTGGCGCTTCAGGTCGAAAATCGTCAGGTCAGCATCAAAACCGACCGCCAGACGCCCTTTTTGCGTCAGACGCAGGGCTTCAGCGGCGTGATCGGTCACACAGGCAATGACCTGCGGCAGCGACAAGCCAATGGCGAGGAATTTAGACATGACATTCGCCAGCGATCGCACCGGGCCGTCAATTCGATTGCGGCAGTAAATATCTGAGCTGATGGTGTGCGGCAAAATACCCAGGCTGATGGCCTGCCTGGCAACGGCAAAGCTAAAGCTGGCGCTACCGTGCCCTACATCCAGACGCACACCGCGGCGGATAGCGCGGGCAACTGAGGCTCGTAGTTCGCCACCAGGCGTGAGAATGCGGTTCGGCTTCCCGTTGTAACAGTGGGTAATGATATCGCCCGAGGTCAGCAGGTCGGCGATCTCATCCAGATTGGGCGGGTTATTGCCGATATGCACCATTAGCGGCAAATCGCCGTTCTCTTTCTGGATGGCTTTCGCTCGCACCAGCGGCGTGATGCCGTTCTCCCCCACCACGCTACTGCTCATGCGCGCCTTCAGCCCGACAATAAAATCGGGATGGCGCTGCACTGCCGCGCGTACCGCTCCGGCATCGATATGGCTCAGGTTTGCCAGTTCGTTTTGGGCAATCAGCCCCACGCGGGAGATATTCAGCAGGGCAAAAACGTCGGTCGTTGCCTGGCGGGTCAGAGCATAAAAATCGTCAATGTCATCAGCGCCGGTGCTGCCTGCATCGATCACCGTGGTCACCCCGGTGTGGATACCGACGCTGTCGGGCTGGTCATGATAAATCGGAGAGTTCGGGTAACAGTGCACGTGGGAATCAATCCACCCGGCGCTGACGTAATACTCGCCGCATAAATCGACGGTTTTGCTCGCCGGATCGCGGATGTCGCCCAGTGCGGCGATTTTCCCCGCCTCGATGGCGATATCCGTCACCGTATCGTCAACCAGACGCGCCCGGCGCAGGAGTAAATCAAACATGCGTATCTCCAGGAGTAACGGGCGCCGCAGCGCCCGTGTGTATCAGAGGGCTACCGGGAAGAGTGATCCCAGCAGCATCGCGCCAAGGATCGCGCCCCCGGTAATCGGCTTTTGCCAGAGGTAGAACAGCAGCGCGCCCACCAGCGACCCCATGCCGATAGGAATCGACGCGGTCATGGCGCTGAGAATAATCAACGGGCCAAGAAAACGGCCAGACGCATTGCCTGCGCCCATCATTACGTCAGCACCGTAGGTGGAGTCGCTCTGGTTGATGGTGAATTTACGCGCCAGGATAATCAGGTAACCAATCGCCAGCCCAATCACCAGGCCAGTTGCCAGCGAAGCAACAAAGTTTGCCACCGGGAAGACAAAGCCTGCGCCCAACAACAGCGCCGGGACACCCAGCCCTACACCGGTCTGGATCGCCCCGCCGATGTCGAGGATGCCGACCAGCGCCCCTTCAATAATGCGGGCAAAGAGAAAACTGGCGCCAAACGCGGCTACCGCGCCATAGACGCCGGTATCCATACCGGAACGCAGCATTGACACGAAAGCCACCTCGTTAAACGCGCCAATACCGTACAGGTAGTACATGTGCGTCCCGGCAAACACGCCGGATGAGAGCAGGCCGACAAAAATCGGAAATGACCAGTCGGCGTACCAAAAACCTTTATTCTGTTCCATGTCGGTTCCTTATTTGCCGCTGAGCGAGTTATGGATGAGCTCCAGCCAGTTCGGCGCGCTCAGATTAAAAGAAGCGATCATTTTCAGGTCGAAGCCGCGGAAGAAAGCGCTGAGTACAAACAGCGCGACAATCGCCGTCATCATGACTTTAGTGACGCGGTTCCAGCCGCTCTCCTCAACGCCTTTACCAATCAGAATGCCCAGCACCAGACCGGGTACGGCGTTACCCATTATCAGTTGCGCCGCACCACCAAAGACAGTTGCCCAGAAGCCGGATTTTTTCCCCGCGTCGATGGCCGCCAGCCAGAAAATTACCGGCATCACGGTGTTCACCAGCAGGTTTGCCGCCGGCACCAATACTTTTACCGCGGTCACTTGCAGCGCCGCCGGAACGGATGAGGCCGTCAGGTTAAGGAAGGTGACCACTACCATGCCGATCAGCGCACAGGCGATGGCCATTTTTTTCGGATCGTGCAGGGTTTCGCCCACGTTGCGGTTTTTCACCATCAACGCTGCAGCGCCCCAGTTGGGGATAATGCGGTGATCAACATCCTGGGTGAACGACCCCGCCGCCACAGACGACGCCCAGGCGTTAAAAAAGAAGCCCAGGCCAAAGGAGAAGTGAGACGCCGGATCACCCTCACAGGAGTTGAGTTCCCCCAAAGTACGAAATGCGCCCATCCCCTGAGTGGTCGGCGCATGGAACATGCGTGCAGCCCCGGCGCCTACACCCACGCCGACCAGACCGCCAATGATGAGCGATTTTATTAGTATGATTAAGAACATCAGTCTGCCCTCTTCTACCCTGTGGGTCTGACTCACGGGTATGCGTTTAGTTACTTCGTGACGAAATCCACTTTGTCGAGATTGATGGCGGTCACGTTGACAGTCACATCCAGCTCCACGCTGTATGCACGTCGTTCCCGACGCAGAAAAAGGAACAAAAAGGCCTCTTTCCGCGTCGTTTCCTGCGCATGAACAACCCGCACATCCTGTGGCTCAATACGCAGTAAAATATGCGGCGACGTTTTCATCACCGCGGCCTGAACATGGTTCAACGCATCGGCGAAGGCGCGCGCTTTCGCATCGCCCTTGCCTTTAACCCTGACCGTGGTGGTGAACTGTTCTTTCATGGTTATGCGCCGTATTTTTTCAGCCACGCCTGCACCAGACGCTCGCCCAATTCTTCTTTATCCATAAAGCCGAAGCCCAGCACATTGCAGCCTTCATTGATGGCGGTAACGCCCTCTTCGACTGAACGCATGCCATATTTGGCTTTGTAGCCATGTTTGTTCTGCGCGGTGATAGCGCCCGCACCGCCGCTACCGCAAAACGAAATGCCGAAGGTGGCGTTTTCTGCTTTCATCACATCTCCCAGCTTCATATCTGCCGCCACACCCGGCACGACCACTGCGCGGCCGCCTGCTTTTTCCACGCCTGCAGCGACTTTTTGGCCTTTGCCCAGACGATCGCCAATCACTACGGTAATTTGTTCCATCGTTTGCTCCTTACAGGTTGTATTTCGCCACTTCGAAGTGCACGGAGAGCAGCCAGGCTTCTTCTTCCGGGAGGTTGCCAAAAGCGGCCACCACATCGCGGGCAAGGTTCATCGACTCGGCCGAGATTTCGTCAAACAGGCTGGCATCCACATCCGGCAATGGTTCGCCGGTCACCGAGCGGTGCGCCATCGCCCTTACATGAGAAGTCAGCATCTGTTGCTGTACTGCGTTCGGCGTGATGTTCTGCTCGCTTAACAAGCGATACACCTGCGCCAGCATGCGTTCCGCGAGGGTCGCCATTTGCTCCGCGTCGTTCATTACTGCTCCGTTATTCACAGGTCTGCCCCATTAATGGCCCTGAATAAAACTAGCGTCGCAGGTTACGAGTTTGTAGCGAGGAGTTTTCCACTTCGAAGTGGAAAGGAGACAGGTGTTAGTGATCTGCGCCACATAAATGCACCCAGGAGGGATTTTTCACTGTGCGGCGGTCACAGGATTGAAGAAAAGTGGCGGAAATTTGCGTCTTCGAAAGCATAACAACGCAGGTAACAGAAAGGAGAAAGTGTGAGATGAATAAGGTTTGCTTATTGATTAAGCGGGGCCGTAGCCCCGCTCAGGTATTTTAGCGGAACTTCTTGTGGTAAGTGTTGCGGGTATTGGCAAGACCTTCTGCTGCGGCCTGCGCCTCTTTCACTTTGCCTTCGTTGGCCAGTTTCAGCGCACCGTCAATCTGACCGACCAGGATATCAAAGCCGTGGCGGTAATCTTTCATCTCGGCGCTGTCCGGCGCTTTGCCTTCCAGCTTCGGCGGGGTGGCTTTTTGCGCATCCAGCGCGGCGGTACGCATTTTGGTTAATGCCGTTTTCATTTCACTGGCATCACTGGTTTTTTGCACCACTTTCAGGTTATCGCTGAGGATTTCCATATCATCTTCCAGATCGGCGGCAAACGCCGCAGAGCCGATAAACAACGAAGATACGGCAAGGATTGCTAACAGGTTTTTACGCATTGCTCACTTCCTTTTTTATTATTACGCTTCAGGCGCAGGTCTTAGCGCCACGGAGTTATTGTCCGGCGATTTTCATCTCCGGGAGTAACACTGAACCACATTGAATGTTGCTGCGATGTTCAATATCGTCGCCAATCGTGACAATATTGCGCCACATTTCTTTCAAATTACCTGCGATGGTGATCTCACTTACCGGATACTGGATTTCACCGTTTTCCACCCAAAAACCCGCCGCGCCGCGCGAGTAGTCACCGGTAATCCCGCTGACACCCTGGCCCATCAGCTCCGTAACCACCAGGCCAGTGCCCATCTCCTTCAACATCTGCTCAAAACTCAGCCCACGCCCGGCGATACGCCAGTTGTGAATGCCACCTGCGTGACCCGTGCTTTTCAGCCCGAGCTTGCGTGCCGAATAATTGGTCAGCAGCCACTGGGTGAGGATGCCCTCTTTCACAATATCTCGCCGTTCGGTGCGTACGCCCTCGCTGTCGAACGGCGTTGATGCCAGCCCCTTGCGCAAGTGCGGATGCTCTTCAATGGTCAGCCACTCCGGCAGGATCTGTTTGCCCAGATAATCCAGTAAGAAGGTGGATTTACGGTACACTGAACCGCCCGCAATCGCTCCGACCAGGTGACCAAACAGCCCGGTCGCCACTTCATGACCAAAAATCACGGGCGCTTTCATCGTCGGTAGTTTGCGCGGAGAAAGGCGGGACAAAGTACGACGCGCGCACTCTTCACCAACCCACTCCGGGGTTTGCAGATCGCGAATGTCGCGCCCGATGGTGTAAGCGTAATCCCGCTCCATATCCCCGTTTTCTTCGGCAATCACACAACTGGAGAGTGAGTGGCGCGTTGAGCAGTAGCTCTGCAGCATTCCGTGGCTGTTGCCGAACACTTTGATGCCATAGTGACTGTTAAAGCTGCCGCCTTCGGTATTGTTGATGCGTTTGTCCGCTTTCAGCGCGGTCTGCTCGGCGCGAGCTGCCCATTCGATGGCTTCATCCGGCGTCACTTCTGCCGGGTGAAAAAGGTCAAGATCCGGCGCGTCGAACGCCAGCAGCTCTTTGTCCGCCACGCCCGCATACGGGTCTGGCGAGGTATAGCGGGCGATGTCGAGCGCTGCCTGCACGGTACGGGCTATCGCATCCGGGCTAAGGTCGGTCGACGAGGCACTGCCTTTACGGTTCTGGTGATAAACCGTGATGCCCAGCGCCCCGTCGCTGTTAAATTCCACATTCTCCACTTCGCCGTAGCGTGTGCTGACACCAATGCCGGTGGTTTTGCTGACGGCCACTTCCGCACCGTCCGATTTCCCGGCGGCCAGCTCCAGCGCCGTGGAAACTGCGTCTTCCAGTACTTTGCGTTGTTGTGCAACTTGTGTGATCACTTTCATCGCCAATGCCATAATTAAGGGAGAGAATCTTTGAAGTCTAACAGAGAACCGTTTTTCAGTGCGCGCCTTAACTGGTAACATTAGCCTCTTTTTTAAGGAGCCTGAGATGACAAAGCAGCCCGACGACTGGCTCGACGACGTGCCCGGTGATGATATTGAAGACGAAGATGATGAGATCATCTGGGTCAGTAAGAGTGAAATTAAGCGCGATGCGGAAGAGTTAAAGCAGCTTGGCGCGGAAATGGTAGACCTGGGGAAAAACGCGCTGGATAAACTCCCGCTCGACCAGGATCTGCGCGACGCGATTGAACTGGCGCAGCGCATTAAGAAAGAGGGCCGCCGCCGTCAAATGCAGCTGATCGGCAAAATGCTTCGTCAACGCGATGTGGATCCCATTCGCCAGGCGCTGGACAAGCTGAAAAACCGTCATAACCAGCAGGTGGCGTTTTTCCACAAGCTGGAGCATTTACGTGATCGTCTGATTGAAGAAGGCGATGATGCCGTGCCGGAGGTACTGAACCTGTGGCCAGCTGCTGACCGTCAGCAATTGCGTTCGCTGGTCCGCAACGCCCAAAAAGAGAAAGAAGGGAACAAAGCGCCAAAATCCGCGCGTTTGATCTTCCAGTACCTGCGTGAACTGGCTGAAAGCAGCGAAGCCTGATTGCCGTCTCTGAACCCTCCCCGCCGGGAGGGTTTTTCTTTTCTGCCTGCTGCGTTTTGGTTAGTGGTTTCTCGTTTTTCCTTTTTTGCCTGTGATTTCTGTCTGGTAAAACGACCGCAAGTTTAGCTGAATCGTTAAATCTAAAATCTGCTCACTTCACAAATTTATTCTATCAATACTTTGCATTTCAATTATAAATGCGATCAATATCTGCTATTGACGCTCTTCTCGCTGCTCATTTTCATCAGATGAAACGGATCACATTTTCTTTTCTGCGCAATCCGTAAATTCCGGTTGCGACACATCTAATCGATTCAGCATAAAAGGAAGAAATGATGAAAAAGACGGTAATGTTCTCTGCGCTTGCTCTGCTTATTTCTGGTCCGGTAATGGCAAAAACCTGGGTGCTGACCAGTGCTGAAGGCGGTACTGAACAAGGAAACTGGCGTATTACCAGCGATCAGCTGAACATCAAAAATCAACAGTTCAGCATTGAGCAGGTTGTGCTGCACGGAGGGAAGCAGGAAGGCAGTAAAGTCATCAAAATAAGCGATAAAAACGGCCTCAGCATTGCCCTGAGTCCGACTCGCGGTATGAACTTACTCTATGCCGATGGTTTCGGGGTGCATTTGGGCTGGAGTTCGCCAGTGAAAGAAGTGGTGAACCCGGCGTTTATCAATCTGGAAAGCCGTAATGGCCTGGGCTGGCTGGAAGGTTTCAACGAGATGGTTGTGCGTTGCGGCTACGAATGGACCGGCCATCCGGTGACCGCTGACGGGCAGATTTATACTCTGCATGGCAAAGCCGGCAATACCCCGGCGTCGCAAGTTTCTGTCGAGGTCAGTGAAAAAGCGCCATACGAAATCCGTATACGCGGGCGTGTGTTAGAGAGCACCTTCAAAAAGGCTGACCTGCAAACTGAAATGGAGCTGCGTTACATTCCGGGCAGCAACAGCTTTAGCCTGCATGATGTGCTGACGAACCATGCCGATTACCCACATGACTACCAAATCATTTACCACAGCAACTTCAGCAAACCGATCCTTGAACAAGGCGCGCGTTTTATTACACCGCATGAAAATGTCAGCCCGTTCAACGATTATGCAAAAGATGGACTGAAAACGTGGCAAACCTATGCCGGGCCGACCAAAGGTTTTGATGAAATGGTCTTTAATATCAAACCGCTGGCCGATGCCAACAAGCAGACCGTTGCCGCCTTGCTGAACAAAGCTGGCGATAAAGGGGTGGCCATCGGTTATAACACCGACCAGCTGCCGGTACTAACGCTGTGGAAAAACACCGACACGGAAAAACAGGGCTACGTCACCGGTATCGAACCGGGTACCAGCTACGCCTATCCGGTTACTATTGAGCGGGAGCAAAAACGCGTGAAACAGCTGCAACCCGGCCAGAGTACCCGTTTTGATCTGACCTACACCCTGCTGCACAACAGCAATCAGGTGGCGGAAGTGGAAAAACGCGTACAGACGATCCAGGGAAGCAAAACTCCACAAACCATTGAAACACCGATGGCAAAAGAGTAATCACCGCATAAAAAAAACCGCGCCGGTGTACCGGTCGCGGTTTTTATTCAGCCACGCAGGCTCAGACGTTTTCAGCCGCCAGTTCCGCTTTCTTCGTCAGGCCATCCAGCAGTTTCTGATGAATGCCGCCAAAACCACCGTTGCTCATCACCAGAATGTGATCGCCCGGCTGCGCACTCTTCACGATCATATCGGCCAGCGTGTCGACATCCGCGCTCCAGTAAGCTGGCTGCACACAGGCATCTGCCACTTCGGCAACCTGCCACGGAATATGCTGCGGCTGCAGCAGGTAAACTTCATCAGCACGTCCCAGAGACGGGGCCAGATCGTCTTTGCACACGCCCATTTTCATGGTGTTGGAACGCGGCTCCAGCACGGCGATGATCTTGGCCGTGCCACCCACTTTACCGCGCAGTGCAGCAAGCGTCGCCAGAATTGCCGTCGGATGGTGAGCAAAGTCGTCGTACACCGTTACGCCGTTGGCTTCACCACGCAGTTCAAGACGGCGACGGGCATTGATGAACGATCCCAGCGCATTGGCCGCATCTGCCGGCGCAACCCCCACGTGGCGCGCCGCAGCAATCGCCATCAGGCCATTGTGCATATTGTGCTCGCCAACCAGACCCCAGTTCACCTGGCCGACACATTCGTTATCCAGCCAGACTTCCCAATGGGAGGCATCGGTATTGAGTTTTTTCGCCTGCCAGTGGCCTTGTTCACCCACCAGTTCCTGCTCGCTCCAGCAGCCCATCGCCATCGTCTGTTTCAGATTGATGTCGTTTTCAGGCCAGATAATTTTCCCCTGCCCTGGCACAATACGCACCAGGTGGTGGAACTGTTTCTGGATCGCTTTCAGATCGTCAAAAATATCCGCATGGTCAAACTCAAGGTTGTTGAGCACCAGCGAACGCGGGCAGTAATGCACAAATTTGGAACGCTTGTCGAAGAAGGCGCAATCATATTCATCTGCTTCGATAACGAAGAACGGGCTTTCACCCAGACGTGCAGAAACCTCAAAATTACCCGGAACACCGCCGATCACAAACCCAGGCTTGTAACCGCACGCGTCAAGGATCCAGGTCGCCATTCCGGCGGTGGTCGTTTTACCGTGTGTCCCGGCAATGGCCACCACCCAGCGGTCGCGTAGTACGAAGTCGTGCAGCCATTGCGGGCCGGACATAAACGGAATGTTTTTCTCCAGAACGGCTTCAACACACGGATTACCGCGCTTCATTACATTACCGACAATCACCAAATCCGGCGCAGGATCGAGCTGGCTGGCGTCGTATCCCTGCGTCAGCGCAATGCCTTCTTTTTCGAGCAGGGTGCTCATCGGCGGATAAATATCGGTATCCGACCCGGTAACCTGGTGTCCAAGGGAGCGCGCCAGCATGGCAAGCCCTCCCATGAACGTGCCACAAATCCCCAAAATATGAATGCGCATGCGTCATTATCCTTTCTTAAACTGGCGCACATTTTACTCATATGTTTAACGTCTGAGAAATGCATTTCAGGATAATCCGTATGTAGCTGGCGCGATTCACCTGAGCACGAACTTTTGAATCTTTGTTAGTATTGTTGCATGTACGTCGCGTTTTCGTTTGCGAAAGCTCTGGCTGTTACAGCGTCAGCTGTTTAATATCCGGAACTTGCTGTCATCAGCAACCTGAAAACCACAGGCTACAATCGCTTTACTCCATATTAAAAATGCAGGGAAAGTGTTATGAAAACGTTAGGTGAATTTATTGTCGAAAAGCAGCATGAGTTCTCGCATGCAACGGGTGAACTGACTGCTTTGCTGTCGGCGATAAAACTGGGCGCCAAGATCATTCATCGCGATATCAATAAGGCCGGTCTGGTCGATATCCTGGGTGCCAGTGGTGCTGAAAACGTGCAGGGCGAGGAGCAACAAAAACTCGATCTGTTCGCGAATGAAAAACTGAAAAATGCACTTCGCGCCCGCGATATCGTGGCGGGTATCGCTTCCGAAGAAGAAGATGAAATTGTCGTTTTCGAAGGTTGCGAGCACGCCAAGTACGTGGTGCTGATGGATCCTCTGGATGGCTCTTCCAACATCGACGTTAACGTCTCTGTCGGGACGATTTTCTCTATCTACCGCCGTGTAACCCCAGTGGGTACGCCGGTTACGATGGAAGATTTCCTGCAACCGGGTAACAAACAGGTCGCAGCGGGTTATGTGGTGTACGGCTCCTCCACGATGCTGGTTTACACCACCGGCTGCGGTGTTCATGCCTTTACGTATGACCCGTCGCTGGGCGTGTTCTGCCTGTGCCAGGAGCGGATGCGCTTCCCGGAGCAGGGTTACACTTACTCCATCAACGAAGGTAACTACATCAAGTTCCCGCAGGGCGTGAAGAAATACCTGAAATTCTGCCAGGAAGAAGATAAGGCCACGCACCGTCCTTATACTACGCGTTACATCGGCTCACTGGTGGCGGATTTCCATCGTAACCTGCTGAAAGGCGGTATTTATCTCTACCCTAGCACCGCCAGCCACCCGGAAGGGAAACTGCGTCTGCTGTACGAATGCAACCCGATGGCGTTCCTCGCGGAACAAGCGGGTGGCAAGGCCAGCGATGGTAAAGCACGTATTCTGGATATCCAGCCGGAAAGCCTGCACCAGCGCCGTCCATTCTTCGTCGGCAATGAGCATATGGTTGAAGATGTTGAACGTTTTATGCGTGAGTACCCGGACGCATAATCCGTTTTGGCGCTGTAAGCGCCAGTTAGGGACTTGCCCGGCCACAGCCTGACACGCCTGGACGGGCAAATTTCAGAGCATCAGCGTACAAATGTGCGTTTTACCCGCACAGAAACAAGGAAATAAGGGATCCAGATACAGGCGCTAAGGATATTGCGGATCACCGGCTGTACTGTCTCATAGGCAAAGGGCATTGCCAGATACTGATGCGCAAGCAACAAATCAATCACCATAAACGCAACCCACATCACCAACAGCGCGATATAGCAGCGCGGCAGCAGACGCTTCTTGCGGAAAAACAGGCTGCTGGTAAACAGCGAAAACCCAAACAGAATCAGCCAGGCAAACAGTTCAAAAAACAGAATGGCTTTTCGCGTGCCGTCAATCTGGGCGTAGTACTCCATTAACAGGCGCAGGCTGCTGTTAATGCTGAGGACTGTGCTCAGAATGCTCATGATCAGCCCGAAGGCGGCCACATACAGCCAGCCACGAATTTTTTTGAATTCGCGCTCCTCACACTGTGCACAATAATCACTGTCTTTGAGTGCTTCTTTATCGCACTGAATACAAACGCCCATGTTCCTTCCTGATTACGCCTGAGTTTGCAGGCGAAATGATGCCATAGCCTGTAACAACTCGCGAGACTGTTCTTCCAGTGAACGCGTCGCCGCAGAGGACTGCTGCACCAGCGCTGCGTTTTGCTGCGCCGTTTCATCCATCTGGCTGACCGCAATGTTCACCTGCTCAATGCCCCGGCTCTGTTCCTGCGATGCATTGGCGATTTCGCGCATTAATTTGGTCATTCGCAACACTTCTTCTGCGATTTCGTCCATCGTTTCCCCGGCCTGCATTGCCAAATCACTCCCTTCAGAGACTTGCGCCTGCGAGCTGCTGATAAGCGTGCGGATCTCTTTGGCTGCTTCTGCGCTACGGCTGGCGAGGTTACGCACTTCACCGGCTACCACAGCGAAACCACGGCCCTGCTCTCCGGCGCGGGCGGCTTCTACCGCTGCGTTCAGCGCCAGAATATTAGTCTGGAAGGCGATGGAGTCGATAACGCTAAGAATGTCGGCGATACGGTCAGAACTGCCGGAGATATCGCGCATTTTTTCAATCACATAACACACCATTTCGCTACCGCGATCCGCGGTATCAGAGACGGTCTGCGCCAGTTGGTGCGCCTGCTCGGCATTGTCGGCATTCAGTTTTACCGTGGCGGTGATCTGTTCCATACTCGCGGCCGTCTGCTCGAGCGACGTGGCCGTAGATTCCGTACGCTGTGACAGATCGACGTTGCCGGCAGCGAGTTCGCGGCTACCGGTATCGATTTGGGAACTGGCATCGCGCACCCGCGTTACTGAGTTGATCAGCGCATGGCGCATCTCCTCAATGGCGGCGTTCAGGCGGTTGAACTCCTGGCTCGCCACTTCGGCTTTCACCTGTGCCAAATCACCCGCGGCAACCTTTTCAAGCTGTTCGATGGAGCTTTCCAGCGGTTTCAATAGCATATGGCGCAGCGCCAGCCAGGCCAGCACGATAATGCCCGCCACCAGCAGCGCCACGACCATAATCAGCAGCATCACCACGTTTTTACTGCTCTGTACGGCGGCCACTTCGGTTTTACCCCGCGCCTCGCCCCAGCGCTGGAAAGATTGCATATCGTTGTCGAACTGGCGGGAGATAGGGATAAGTTTGTTTTCCAGCAGATCGTAATACGCATCGGCGCTCTGTTTGTTCAGGGCATCCTGCATCGGCGTAATGCCCTGGTTGACGTAATCGCCATAGCTTTTTGCCATTTGCCCCAGCAGCGCAGCGCCTTGTTCGTCATCCACACCCATCTTGATCACGCCGGACAGCGCATTCTCGCCCTGGGCGATTTCGGTGTTGATCATCTTAACGGATTTTGCTGCATCATCCAGCAGGCCGACTTCCATCATACGCACAGCCTGGCCTGCTTCATTACGTGCGCGCAGGATCAGGGTATACCCTTCACTCAGACGCGCCATTTTCTCGCCCTGCAACTGACTAATACGCTCCAGCGACGAAGAGCTTTTATTTAATGCATACACTCCAATACCGCTGACCAGCAGCAGCAGGAGGGTCATAACAGCCAACAACGAAAGTAAACCAGTACGGATCGAAAGCGTTTTAAGCATGATGTGAATTCCGGTAGCAGTGATACTTTTTGGCGCAAATTAAGCCCATTCGTCAGTTATCGACTGCTAACGGAATTACTTTAGGAATACATCAATTTTTCATGACGTTACTATTTTGTTACGGTTGTGCTAACACGTGTTACAGGAGAGCTTTGTCGGTTCTCCCACAATACTGTCAGGCCACGTTGCAACGCGATAAAAATAAACAACAGAATACCAATGGCGATTTTGGTCCACCACGAGCTGAGCGTACCATCAAAGTTGATATAGGTCTGAATCAGCCCCTGGATCGCTACGCCAAACAGCGTGCCGAGCACCGTCCCCACGCCGCCGCTCAATAAAGTGCCGCCAATCACCACCGAGGCAATGGCGTCCAGCTCCACGCCAACGCCCGCCAGCGCATAGCCAGCCTGGGTATAAACAGAGAACACAATCCCGGCCAGCGTCGCCAGTCCGGTCGACAACATGTAAATCCGCACCGTGGTACTTCGGGTAGAGATGCCCATTAAATTCGCCGAGGTTGCATTACCGCCGATGGCATAAACCTCATTACCGAACCGGGTACGGTGCGCCAGAAAAATACCCATCACCACAACCAGCAACATCAGTAACCCCATTGCGCTTAAGCGCCCGCCGCCAGGGATTTTCCACGCAAGGCTGGAGAGCGTGTCGTAAATGGGGTGGTTGATAGGAATGGACTCCTCCGACAATAAGTAGCTGACCCCACGCAGGAAAAACATCCCCGCCAGGGTAATGATAAAAGCGGGAATTTTTAACGCATCAATCAGCAACCCCATAAACGCACCGAAAGCGCAGCCCATCGCCAGGATCAGCGGGAAAGCCAGCAGTGGTGAGATGCCCCAGTCGCCAATGGCCTTCGCCAGGAAGACGCCGCTAAAAGCGATGACGGAACCGACCGATAAATCGATACCGCCGGAGAGGATCACAAAGGTCATACCAACGGCGATAATCCCGAGAAACGCATTATCTGTCAGGATGTTGCAGATAACCCGCGTCGAGGCAAAGCCCGGAAACTGTGTCAGGCAGTAGAGGTAGCCGAGCACGAACACGCCCAGCGTGATCATGAGCGGCAAATTACGTTTTATCATGACCGCGGACTCCTTTAATCAACGCGATAAAGCGCGGCGACTGCACAATCAGTACGCACATCACCACCACGGCTTTCACAACCTGGTTGAGTTCTGGCTGGAACCCGGAGAGCAGAATACCGGTGTTCATCCCTTGAATAATCAATGCGCCCACCACCGACAACACGAGATTGAAGCGTCCCCCCATCAGCGAGCCGCCGCCGATCACCACCGCCAGGATAGCGTCCAGCTCCAGCCACAGCCCCGCATTATTGGCATCGGCACCGCGAATATCGGCCGTGACAATGACACCTGCAATCGCGGCGCAGACGCCGCTCAGCACGTAGGTCAACATAACCACGAGGCGGGTGCTGACCCCGGCGTTTTTCGCCGCGCGAATGTTGATCCCCACCGCTTCGATAAACATACCCAGCGCGGTTTTACGGGTGAATAACCAGAACAGCACCAGCGTCGCCAGCGCAATCATCACCGGCGTTGGGAATAACAACAGCGAACCGCTGCCCAGCCACGCCAGCGAGGGGGCATTGAAAGTAACGATTTGCCCCGAGGTGATCAACTGCGCAACACCGCGCCCCGCCACCATCAGGATCAACGTGGCAACAAAGGGCTGAATTTTCAGGATCGCCACCAGAATGCCGTTCCACAGCCCCGCCAGGATGCCCGTCCCCAGCGCTGCCAGCAGCACCATGCCCAGGCTGTAGCCGGCAACGGTCATCGACGCCGCCGTCGCCCCGGCGATGGCCATCACCGCTCCAACAGAGAGGTCAATGCCGCCCGTGGCAATCACCAGCGTCATACCGATCGCCAGCAACGCGACCGGCGCGGCACGGTTAAGAATGTCGACAGGGCTGCCGAACAGCCGCCCGTCCTGCAACACCACCTGGTAAAAATGCGGTGCGACAAGGCTATCCACCACCAGTACCAGCAGCAGAGCTATCAGTTGCGGCGTGCCGACAGGCCACTTAAACCGCCGCTTTGGCTGCCCGGTTTGCCCAAGAGATTGAGGCATCACACTCTACTCCTTATGCCGCAATGGCATTCATGATCGCCGGAACCGATAGCTCAGCGAGCGGGATCTCTGCGACCTGTTTGCGATCGCGCATGATAATCACCCGATCCGCATAGCCTACTAACTCTTCCAGTTCGGACGAAATGACCAGCAGCGCCAGGCCATCAGCACATAGCGTCTCAATCAGACGGATGATCTCGGCATGTGCGCCCACATCGATGCCGCGTGTCGGCTCGTCGAGAATAAGAAATTGCGGGCGAGTCAGCAGCCAGCGCGAAAGCAGGACTTTTTGCTGATTGCCGCCAGAGAGGAACTCAATGGGTTGTTCCGCGCTGGGCGTGCGAATGCCTAACTGGCGGATAAAGCGTTCGGCAATCGCATTTTGCTCTTTGCGGGGAATGGGTCGCAGCCAGCCGCGCTGTGCCTGCAGCGCCAGCACAATATTTTCCCTTACGGAAGCCGCCGCAATAATGCCGTCGGTTTTGCGATCTTCCGGGCAAAAGCCAATACCAAGACAGGATGCCTGGTGCGGAGAACGTAACGTCTGCGCTTTGCCTTTGATGGTGGCGCTACCGCTGTCGGCAGGTTTGATGCCAAAAATCACTTCGGCAGTTTCAGTACGCCCGGAACCAAGCAGCCCGGCCAGGCCGACGATTTCACCAGGGCGAACCTCCAGATCAAACGGCAAAATCGTGCCTTTCTTACCGAAGCCTTTAAACGCCGCTACCGGTTTTTCGCTCAACAGCGTACGCCCGGCACGTTGCAGTGCATTACTCTCCAGCTCGCGGCCCAGCATCATTTTGACCAGTTCGATTTGCGGCAATTCGCTGGTCGGCTGACAGCCAACAAAGCCGCCGTTACGCAGAACGGTAATGCGGTCGCTGACTTCATAAACCTGGTCAAGAAAATGGGTGACGAATATCAGGCTGACGCCCTGCGCGCTAAGCTGGCGCATCAGGGTAAACAGCATTTCCACCTCCTGGGTATCCAGGCTGGCGGTCGGCTCGTCGAGGATCAACACTTTTGCGGAGAGATCAATCGCGCGACAGATCGCCACGATCTGCTGCATCGCCACTGAATAGCGGTTTAGCGGCTCGCGCACATCCAGCGAAAAGCCGTAAGACTCCATTAATGCGGTTGCGCGCGCTTCCATCTCTTTTCGGCGCAGCAGGCCAAACCGTCGCGGCTCACGGCCAATAAAAAGATTATCCGCTACCGACATATTCGGCAGCAGGTTCACTTCCTGGTAAACCGTGCCAATGCCCAGTTGCTGAGCGTGGGCGGTGTTTTTTGGCCGAATCTGCTGGCCTTCCAGCCAGATTGCGCCTTTATCGGCCTGGTAAACCCCCGTCAGGGCCTTAATCAGCGTTGATTTTCCCGCGCCGTTTTCGCCGAGCAGAGCCATGATCTCGCCGCGTCGCAGGCTAAAATCCACGTTATCGAGCGCCTTAACGCCGGGAAAGAATTTACTTAATCCTTCGGTTCGCAGGATCTCCTGCGGTGCTGCGTCAGTCATGACCCTCTCCCCTTCTACATCGCCCTCTCCCCAGCGGGGAGAGGGAACTCAGGACTCAATAGCCCATGTTTTTCTTCTTCTCGAGCTCCTCTTTCGCCGTATCCGGCAGATAGAGCGTGGACTTGGTAATGGTCAGCTTCGGCGGCTGAGTACCGTCTTTTTTAAATTTCTCCAGTGCATCGAAAGCCGGGCCGGCCATATTTGGCGTCAGCTCGACGCTGGCGTTCGCTTCACCGTCAATCATCGCTTTGTAGATATCCGGCACGCCGTCGATAGAGCCGGTCAGAATGTCTTTGCCCGGCTTCAGGCCTGCTTCTTTGATCGCCTGGATGGCACCGATCGCCATGTCATCGTTATGGGCGTAAACCATGCAAATGTTCTTGCCGTTGTTTTCCGCCTTGATAAAGCTCTCCATCACCTCTTTGCCCTTGCTGCGGGTAAAGTCGCCAGACTGAGAACGAATAATTTTGATGTTCGAGGCTTTTGAGATGGCTTCGGCGAAACCTTTTTTACGATCGATCGCAACGCTGGCACCCACGGTACCCTGCAGCTCTACAACGTTACAGGGCTTACCCGCCACTGTTTTCACCAGCCAGTCGCCAATCAATTTGCCTTCCAGCACGTTGTCAGCGGTGACGGTGGTCATATAGAGCGATTTGTCTTTTACATCAATGGAGCGGTCGAGAAGGAAAACCGGAATTTCGGCATCTTTCGCTTCTTTCAGTACCGGCTCCCAGCCGGTCGCTACCACCGGGGCAATAAAGATGGCGTCCACGCCCTGGGCGATAAACGAACGCACGGCTTTGATCTGGTTTTCCTGTTTTTGCTGACCGTCAGCAATCTTCAGCGTAATGCCGCGTTTGCTGGCTTCGCTTTTCGCGACGTTGGTTTCAGCGGCACGCCAGCCGGACTCTGATCCGACCTGCGAAAATCCCACGGTTAACGGGGCGGCCATTACCATAGACGACATGGCTGCCGAAACTGCTGTGACAAGAAGTAAGCGCTTCCACATAAGAGCATCCTCGTAGGGTTATTGTTGGCTACAACTTCACCTGCGGGGAAACTATAGACAATCGGGGATGTAACAAAATGCGTTACATCACAAATCGGAAAAGTGAATGAATTGTTGTGAGTCAGTTGCGATCTGGCGCGCGAAAAGGGGTGGTTTAATTCACCTCAATTATCCATTGAAATTGCAGAAATTTACTGCGCTGAAACAGTGCGACAATTTCACTGTAATCGCTTACATAAATTTATTCAGTATGCTGCTATGGTTATGGACAAAACTGTCACAAACTGGCACAAGAAAAGCGTCTGAAAAGTGTGAGTAAGTTAAAACAAGCAAAGACATTCACAACCAGTTGGCTATAATACCCGGCACTTGTTTGCCACACATTTTAAAGGAAACAAACATGAGCTTACTTAACGTCCCGGCGGGTAAAGATCTGCCAGAAGATATCTACGTTGTTATCGAAATCCCGGCTAACGCAGACCCGATCAAATACGAAGTCGACAAAGAAAGCGGCGCGCTGTTTGTTGACCGTTTTATGTCCACCGCGATGTTCTATCCGTGCAACTACGGTTACATCAACCACACCCTCTCTCTGGATGGTGACCCGGTAGACGTGCTGGTCCCGACGCCTTACCCGCTGGAGCCAGGCTCTGTTATTCGCTGCCGTCCGGTTGGCGTGCTGAAAATGACCGACGAGTCCGGTGAAGATGCGAAACTGGTTGCTGTTCCGCACACTAAGCTGAGCAAAGAGTACGATCACATTAAAGATGTGAACGACCTGCCGGAACTGCTGAAAGCGCAGATCACCCACTTCTTCGAGCACTATAAAGATCTTGAAAAAGGCAAATGGGTGAAAGTGGACGGTTGGGACAACGCTGAAGCGGCGAAAGCTGAAATCGTTGCCTCCTTCGAACGCGCTGCCAAGAAGTAATTCGCTTTTATGGCCAAAAGCCCTGACGCGGTTAACGCGGTCGGGGCTTTTTTATGCCTGTCTTTTTTTCGTCTGCCACAAACCACGCTCAGACCCGGGAAAAAGCCTTAGCGACGGGCCCTGACGAAGAGCACTACGATCACTGTGCTCAATAACATTTCCGGAGAGAAATACTGGTGGGTGATATTAATACTGATCCCGTCAGGTAACGTCGGTGCCAGCGCGAACTTGTGGATAACGACAAACAGGCTGTAGAGCACGGCGTTGCTGATCACTACCCCCACGCCGGTGAGTGCCAGACCATGTGTTGTGAAACGGCGCCGGGCATTCCGGCGTATCAACACCATCAACATTAAAAAGCCGCAGAAGGCAAATTGCAGGCCGTTGAGCAGATTGGCCACCAGCATATCCTGTATGGATGTGGTAACCAGTTCGGCCGGCCCCCAGAAATAGCGCAGGAACGAGTAGTAAGTCTGATAGCCAAAACTGAACGATCCGATCAGCAGCAGTACGCCCACGATTGCCCAGACTGTTTTTCTCATTGACCCTGCCGTCCTTTATTTTACCCAAAGAAAAACCGCGCCCTGCGGCGCGGTCTTCTGATACTGACTATTTCTGGTACTTATCTCTGTCGAGCCAGTTACCGGTTTCGATGAGGGTTTTACCCTCAACCGAACGCTGATACACATACATCCAGGCGCTGCCATAAGGCGTCTGGATAAGCTGACGTTTATATTCGCCGCCAGCGGTGCGCAGCGCATCCAGCTCGCCGAGCGTTGCCGCATCAATACGATACACTTCGCCCTGCACGCTTCCTTCACCCGGCACTGCACCCGGGTAATGTCCCAGACTAAACAGCTGATGATTTTCGACGCAAAAATCCCCCAGCCACTGCGCATTGGTCATCCAGTGACTGTTGCCTTGTTTGCTTCGTAAACTGCCGTAGACAAATATTCGCATTGCTAAAACTCAAACTGATAGAGCAAATCAAGTGCCTGATCTACGCCAGACACCGCTTCAAGATACAGCTTAGGCATCAGGCGATAACGTAACGTGAGAGTCGCCAGTGAGTCAAAAATTCCGACACCATATTTTACCTGTAGACCCGGCAGCACATAACCACTGACCACCACCTGAGAGGAGTCGCCTACTCCCTGGGTATCCAGCGCCAGGTTGCTTACGCCAAACGTCTCGCCGATTTTACCCACAACCTGACCACTTTGTGCAACCCCCAGGCCTACCAACATAGAGGTCATTGCTGCACTATCGCTCTGTTGACTGTCCAGACCCTGCCCGCGCAGCAGGTAGGAGAGCGCTTCCTGCTGCGACATCGCCGGATCGGAGAAGATCTCCGCTTTCGGCTCGTCTGCAGTCCCGGTGACCCGCACCCCGGCGATCACATCGTTTTCTGTCGAGTCCGGGTTACGGATCGCCTCAATGTTCAGCAGCGGTTGATCGGGCGGCCCGGAGAACAGCAACTCGCCTTTACGCACGATCAAATCCTGACCATAAGCATGGAATCGCCCTTCAGGAATATTAATTTGCCCATTAAGCCCCAGTCCCTGTTTATCCTGCGCCACTTTCAGGTCGCCGGTCAGCCTGGCTTTCAGGCCAAACGCATCCAGACGAACGTTATTCCCAACGTGGATAACCAGATTACTGTTTATCGGGATCGATGCGGTCTGCGGCTTCTCGGGTTTCAGCTGATCGTTAAGCATCACCTCATCACTGGAGACGCCGACTGCGCTTTCCGGTACGTCATGCACCACAATGCGCGCCCACGGCACGTCGACACTGCCATCAAGCGTAAACAAGCTTGGGGTGGCCTCAAACACCACGTCCGGCGACACGTCCAGCCGCACCATCGGCGGTACGGTAATGCGCACTTTACTGCCCTTCGCCGCAATGCGTGCGCGCCAGTTATCAATTTGGCTCCAGTCGGCATCGCCACTGAGGTTGATTTGCCCCTGTCCGGTCCGCACCACGCCCTGCAATACAGATCGCATGCCATTGAAGTTAATCGCCAGCTGGCTGGGTTGCATATCGAACGGCATAAAATTGCCTTCCACATCAATGCCATTCAGGCCCAACTGACCGAACAGTTGCGGGCTCCGGGCATTACCTGCCAGCCGCAGGTTCGCATTCAGGGTACCGGCTACTTTCTCGCCACGGCTGAAAATGGCATTGGCCATAGCCAGTGAGAAGTTGCGAATATTGACGTTACCGCCCAGATTGCGCCGACCTTGCGGATCGGTGATCTGCACCTGTCCATCGAATTGCCCGTTATTAGTCAGGCGGATCAGCCAGCCCAGATCGGCGCGGTTATTACGTAACTGGGCATTAAGATTCAGCGTCTCAAAGGCCACCGGCAGCGGCGCATCGTTTACCACCTGCGTCACTTTCACATTGCGCCCGGATAACGTCACCTGTCCTTGCGGTAGCCCCTCTTTGCTGGCATCCCAACTGACGTCCGCTTTACCGCTAAACACACCGCTCGCTTGAGTAGTGTCTGGCATAAAGGGTTTCAGCATTGCCAAATCGAAACGGTTGAGGTTCACCACCGCATGCCCCTGCGCGCCAGCATCGATGGTTTGCGGCACACACAGCTCCGCATTAGGGTTAAGCCAGCAGTGCGGGCCAATGGCGATTTTCTGCTCCTGGTTTCGGTAATCCAGCGCGATCGGTCTGTTAATCGACCAGGGCCCTACCGGCGTGGCGAAGCGCGTATCGCTCAGAGTGCCTTTCCAGCGCTGTTCCTGGCGATCAAAGCTCCCTGCCAGGTTCAGTTGCCCGGATACCGGCTCGCCCTGGACACGCAACTGTAGCTTGTGCTGTTTTTCATTGCCGTCGGCCGCCAGCGTCACCAGGCTGACGTTAACACCCGGCTGGCTGATACGCTCGACACGAACATCCAGCTTGCCGGCGATCTGATCGCTGGATTTCACATCCCCTTCCACCCGAACCCGGGCAATGGAAAGATCCTGCCAGCGTAATCCGTTGGCCGTAATGTCCGCCAGCGCCTGCGGCGCATCGACTGTGCCGCGTATTTTTACGATCCCTTTTGCCGTACCGCCAAGTCCTGGCAGAGCGTTATCCAGTCCTGGCGCATCAATGTTGGCATCCAGATTGAGATCTTTAACCCCCAGCTCACCTTTGATATCAGCGCTGTTACGCCCCAGTTCCAGGTGCAAATCAGGGATCGTCCACTGCAGGTAGCTGTTGCCTTTCACCTGCCCGGCCACATTAACTTTGTTATTCTTCACATTGCCATTGAGCTTCAGTTCTGGCACATCCAGTTGCCAGCTTCCGCCATAAAGGCTGCCGCGGGTTTTGATCAGGCCATTCAGCTTTGATGGCCATTCCGGGAAAGCTTTTGCGGTATCAATACCGTTCAGGGTCAGTTCACCACGCCAGCTAATCGCCTGCTGCCAGTCGAGCAGCGCGGTTAATTCGGTTTTACCTTCCAGCGCCGCGATGGTGAGCTTATCGATGCTGATTTGCTGCTCATTACCTTTCCCTGCAAGCTGGAAAGTCGCAGGGGGGATCTCCTGGCCTTTAACCGCAGCCCGGAACGCCAGCGTGTAATCGGTCATTTTGCCGCTAAAGGTCAGCGCCAGATCGTCCGCCTGGAACTCCTTTTCGCCGGTAAACGGCCAGTACAGCTGTTTACTGGTGATCGCCAGGTTCAACGGCAGCCCGGCTTCCGCCAGTTGCGTTTGCGCCTGCATTACCATATCCACCGGGCCGGAAAGATTGACGTTAACGTCCAGCTGCTTGCGCATTTCGCCGCCAATGTGCAGCTTCACTTTCTCGCCTTGCAGCGGCGCCATATTCAGCGCGCTGTTCAGGGTGATATCCACCGGCCAGTTATCACGCAGTTGAGCACTGCCAGTGGCGCTGACCTGCCCCTGGTTTGAATCCACCTCCAGCGCGTCGAGCTTCATCTGTCCGTTCATGCTGCTCACTTTAAGCAGCAGGTTACGCACCAGGATGTCGGTGTCCCCCGTGACACGCAGTTGCTCGCCGCGAAATTCCTCAATGTTAAGATTGAGCGGCAGATGCACATCGGTCATTTCTGGCAACAGCGGTTTTTCAAACAGCGCTTTCAGCGTTTCGCCAAGCGGTTTCTCTTCCGGTTTCGGGTTGTCTATCTTGGGTTCAATGACCTGTTCCTGCGCCACTTTCTCCACTTTTGGCAACGCTATCAGCAACCCTTGTAGCGATGTCGGTTTCAGCGTCAGATCTTTGTCTTGCCAGTTCAGCCCGGTGCTGAAATCCATTACTGAGACCGTGGTGTCATCGATAGTGACATTGACGTTGTTCAATGCCACGCGGCTCAGGGTAATCGGGTACGGTGTTGAGAGATTGAGCGGGCCGCTATCCTCTTCCTGTACCGGCGCGGCAGGGGGCATTTTTTTGCTGTCGATGGCGACATTAATGTCTTTTAGCGACAGATCGTTCACACATAAACTGCTGCTGCGCAGGCAGCCCAAATTGACTGCAAGGTGAAACTCCCCGGCATTGACGGCGACACCCGGCTGGTCATAGCGAACATTTTTTAATGTCAGATCGCGCCAGCCACCGATGACCTGACCGATATGCAACCCGGGCACCCAACGGTTCGCGGCGCTAAACAGCAGATGCAGCCCGCTGGTGGTGCCAACCAAAAATGCCACCGTACCCAGCACCAGCAAGATAAACACCAGTACACTGAGGCTGATTTTCTTCCATAAACTCATAATTCTGGCCCCAGACCGATGTAAAACTGTAACCCATGCTCATCTTTGTCGCCGACCGGTACGGCAAAATCGAGCTTGATTGGCCCTACCGGCGACTCCCAGCGCACGCCAATACCAGTGCCGGTTTTGATATCGCTCTTGCGGATATCGCTCACCGCTTCGCCGCTGTCGACAAAGACGGCGCCCCACCATTTACCGCTCACGTTGTACTGGTATTCCAGCGATCCGGTCGCCAGTTTCGAGGCACCGATCAGCTTGCCATCGTCATCTTTCGGCGCGATAGATTTGTATTTGTAGCCGCGAATACTGCGATCACCCCCGGCGAAGAAACGCAGATCCGGCGGGACACGATCAAAATCACCGGTTTCGATCCAGCCAAGATTGCCGCGCACCACAAAGCGGTGGCGATCATAGAGGGTACGGATCCAGACGTTTTGCGCCTGCAGCACAAGGAAGTCGACATCCGATCCCCATGCGGTGTTGGAGTAGTCCACGGAGTAGCGCTGCGAGTCTCCCCACGTTGGCATCAGGCCGCCGCGTGAGCGGGTGCGGCTGATCATCACGCCAGGGTAAAGCAACATAGTGGTATTGGTCACGCTGGCCTGGGTAAAGTGATCGAGACTCCAGCGCAGGTTAATGGCACGCTGCCAGCCGCTGGAGAGGTCCCAGTAGCGCGAGAGCGCAAGCGTGGTGGAGTCGGCTTCGGTATCGTTAAGATCCGTGCGTTTAAAGCCGCCCTGCACCAGGTAATACTGTTCCAGCGGATTCTTCAGCAGCGGCATTTTATAGCTGAAATCCAGCTGCTGCTCCGGTGCCGACACACTCATGCTGGTGGTCAGGCTGTGGCCGTAGGAGTTCATCCACGGTTTTTTCCACGTCGCTTTGACGCGCGGCCCCACATCGGTAGAGTAACCCACCCCGGTTTCGATGGTGTTCTCCGTGCGCGGCGAAACAACGCCCTTCAGCGGCAGCACTTTGGTCTGACGGGCTTTATCAAACTCTGGCGCCACCACCACCGAGTTAAACCAGCCCGTGGCTGATAAGCGGCGGTTCAGCTCGGCCAGATCTTTGGTCTGGTAATAATCACCTGCGTGGAAAGGAACCAGATTTTGCAGATATTCTTCGCGGATTTGCGACCCTTCAAAGGTGACCGCGCCAAAACGGTAACGCTGGCCGCTGTCGTAATCGATATCCCAGAATGCAAGACGTCTGTCGAGGGCGATGCCCAGCTGGCTTTTACTAAACTGGCTGTCAAAGTAGCCTTTACGCAGAGCGACGTTGGTGAGGCTCTTTTTAAAGGCGTCATAGTCGCCGTGATTCAGCACCGAGCCAATGGCCGGGCGTTTCTTGAGTAAATCGAGGTAGTCGCTGTCGGTGCGTGCGCCGCCACGCAGCACCACATCGGTGCCGCCAATGCGCACCGGCTCGCCAGGTGACACGCGTGCCACCAGCACCTGACGCCCCTTTTTCGGTGGCGGACGCAGTTCAAAATCAATCGTCGGCTCGTAGTAGCCCAACGCTTTTAATCCTTCACGGATGGCATCGTCCACACGTGCCTGAAAACGTCGATCGGGCGTGACTTCATCGCTCTCGATGGTCGACAACTGGGCGCGGACATTTTTTTGCAGCGCTCCGGTCAACCCTTCCAGTTGCAATCGCACATTGGCAGCGAAGGCCGTTTCGCTCGCCAGCAACAAACCGGCAAAACATAACAGACGGATCTTTGGCACGTTCTCTCCTGAATATCCTTGTTCCCACCCCTGGAAGGAAACGTAAGCGCAGCTCCGCGCTGAGCTTTGCACCGCGTTGTTGGCGGTACACAAGCCGATAAAAACCCAAAACATGGGTTGAAAAACGGACGACTACCCCAAAATTTCTTATGTTTAAATCTAGTCGGTTTACGGTGCATATTGTGTTAAAACACACGCTCCGTTACAACCTTAACCGCAATTCGACCCTCCGGGAGGTTCAACCGTGAGTCTGTTTGATAAAAAAGAGCTTGTTTCTCAGTCGGATGCATTACCCGGACGCAATACACCGATGCCTGTCGCCAGTTTACATGCCGTCAACGAGCATTCAATGACGCATGTTCCGGATGGGATGGAAATTGCACTGTTCGCCATGGGCTGCTTCTGGGGCGTTGAACGTCTTTTCTGGCAATTACCGGGCGTTTACAGCACTGCGGCGGGTTATACAGGCGGGTACACCCCAAACCCGACCTATCGGGAAGTGTGTAGCGGGCAGACCGGTCACGCCGAAGCCGTGCGCGTGGTGTACGATCCCCAGCTAGTGAGCTACGAACAGCTGTTGCAGGTATTCTGGGAGAATCACGATCCGGCGCAGGGCATGCGTCAGGGCAACGATCAGGGTACCCAGTACCGTTCCGGGATCTACCCCTTAACGCCAGAGCAAAGCGCAGCGGCGCAAGCCAGCCTCGAACGTTTTCAGGCCGCCATGCGTAGCGCAGGCGATGATCGCCAGGTGACAACCGAAATCAAAACCGCCACACCGTTCTATTACGCAGAAGATGACCACCAGCAGTATCTGCATAAAAATCCGTATGGTTACTGCGGTATCGCTGGTATTGGCGTTTGCCTGCCGCCGCAAGCGTAGGCGCAGTAATAACCGATCCACGGGGTGGATCGGTTTTCTCTTCCTTTGGCCTGGCGGCGGGCAAATCGCATCTGCATCTATATCCCCTCACAAAGTGTGCTTTTTTATCGCCGTAACATAATGCTTACACCTCTGGCAGGCTGTAACAGGCTTACGCTATACTAACGGCGAAATTGCCTGCCCACCGCTTCGGTCAGGCTTTCAGTGTGTTTACCACATGGATATTCAAAAAACCCTTCCGAGGATCCGGTTAATAGCTGGATAAATTATGTTAAACAGTATCTTAGTCATACTCTGTCTGATCGCAGTAAGTGCGTTTTTCTCGTTATCGGAGATATCGCTTGCCGCATCGCGAAAAATCAAACTCAAGTTGCTGGCGGATGAAGGCAACATCAATGCGCAACGTGTTCTGAAAATGCAGGAAACGCCCGGTATGTTCTTTACCGTGGTACAAATCGGTCTTAATGCCGTTGCAATCCTTGGCGGTATCGTCGGCGACGCGGCCTTCTCACCGGTCTTCCACAGCATCCTGATCAACGTTGTCTCCCCGGAGCTTGCTGAACAGCTCAGTTTCATTATCTCTTTCTCGCTGGTGACCGGGTTGTTCATCCTGTTTGCCGACCTGACACCGAAACGCATCGGTATGATTGCGCCTGAAGCCGTGGCTTTGCGTATCATCAACCCGATGCGCTTCTGTTTATTTATCTTCCGCCCGCTGGTCTGGTTCTTTAATGGCCTTGCCAATGTCATCTTCCGCATTTTTAAACTGCCGATGGCGCGCAAAGACGATATTACTTCAGACGATATTTATGCCGTGGTGGAAGCCGGCGCGCTGGCAGGCGTGTTGCGTAAACAGGAACATGAGCTGATTGAGAACGTGTTTGAGCTGGAATCACGCACTGTGCCGTCGTCGATGACGTCGCGCGAGAACGTGATTTGGTTCGATCTGCATGAAGATGAGCAGAGCCTGAAGAACAAAGTCGCCGAACATCCGCATTCGAAGTTCCTCGTCTGTAAAGATGATATTGACCACATTGTGGGTTATGTGGATTCGAAAGATCTGCTGAACCGCGTGCTGGCAAATCAGAGTATGGCGTTAAATAGCGGTGTGCAAATCCGTAATACGCTGATCGTGCCGGACACCTTAACCCTCTCCGAGGCGCTGGAAAGCTTCAAAACCGCCGGGGAGGATTTCGCCGTTATCATGAACGAATACGCGCTGGTGGTGGGTGTGATCACCCTCAACGACGTGATGACGACGCTAATGGGCGACCTGGTCGGCCAGGTCGAAGAGATGATCGTGGCGCGTGATGAAAACTCATGGCTGATCGACGGCGGCACGCCGATTGACGACGTTATGCGTGTACTGGATATCGATGAATTCCCGCAGTCTGGTAACTATGAAACCATCGGCGGATTTATGATGTTCATGCTGCGCAAAATCCCGAAGCGCACCGATGCGGTGAAGTTCTCTGGCTATAAATTTGAAGTGGTAGACATTGATAACTACCGGATTGATCAGTTGCTGGTTACCCGCGTTGATACGCGTGCGGCAGTACTGACGCCGAAGCTGCCGGATGCGAAAGAGCAAGGCGCAGCGTAACGTTGCGCAGAAATATCAACGGCCCCATCGGGGCCGTTTTTTTATCGTACTTGAACTACTGCATAGCACTACGGATTACGCCATCTCGGTTTGCAAGCGCAAAACCTGACGGTTAACTTCAGACATCACAGATAAATGCTGCTTGTCTTTGACCTTCGGCACAAGGATCTTACCCTTGTCGAACTCGAAAGCCCCAACGTCCTTGATATACAACCGTCCACGAAACAGGATCTTAACGTACTTGGCCACCTGAAGTGGGTTGTAACGCTGGAAAATTTTCATTCTTGTATCTCCTGTAAAGCATTACGCCCTTGCGGTACCACAATCGGACCAGCGTTGATGAGCGCAAATTTAATGCTCAATGACTATAGTTCAGAACCTCACTCATACATAGTGTGAATAACTTTATTTACCTTTTGATGACAATTATTCAGAATTTTCTTTTCAGCACTTTTCTCTACGCAGTATAAATCCACGTTTTTTCACGGATATGTGCGTTCGCCCGCAAACTGGCATCCTGATTGCGGGAAAAACAGATTGATCGCACTTATGATTAAATCGACCGCTCAAGTGGTCGGATCACCTGCATAACAACAAGGAAACACCATGACCCTACGTAAGATACTGGCAGCGACATGCCTGTTACTGCCGCTGGTTGCTTCGGCACATAATTTCCAAACCAACCAACGCGTGCCGCCTGTGGGCATAGCCGACAGAGGGGAATTGATTCTTGATAACGACAAGTTTAGCTATAAAAAATGGAATAGCGCCCAGCTTCCTGGCAAAGTGCGGGTTGTGCAGCATATTGCCGGTCGGACCTCTGCCAAAGAGAAGAATGCAGCGCTGATAGAAGCGATTAAATCAGCCGGGCTGCCTCACGACCGCTACCAGACCACCACTATCATTAATACTGACGACGCCATTCCCGGCAGCGCCATGTTTGTGCGCAGCAGCATTGAGAGCAATAAGAAGCTCTATCCGTGGTCACAATTTATTGTCGATAGCGACGGTGTCGCGCGCAAAGCCTGGCAACTGGAAGAAGAGAGCTCGGCAATTGTCGTGCTGGATAAAGAGGGACGGGTTGAATACGCAAAAGATGGCGGCCTGAGCCAGCAAGAGGTGCAGCAGGTCATCGCCCTGCTGCACAAACTGCTTAATAAATAGAGACGCGGAAGCCGGGGTTCAGGAAGGATTCACGCGGGGTGTAATCCAGCGTGCGCCCCTGCCAGTCATGCACATGGGCCCCGGCAGCTGCCGCCACTGCATGGCCTGCCGCCGTATCCCAGACGTTGGTAGGCCCAAAGCGGGGGTAGAGTTGCGCCTTCCCTTCCGCCACCAGACAGAATTTCAGCGACGAGCCAATCGCGGTGGTCTGATGCTCGCCCAACTGGTGTAAATACTCCCTCAGTTCGTCGTCCGCATGTGATCGACTCACTACCACCAGCGGCGGCCGCGCATCGCGCACCTGAATGGCCTGCCGATTGCCCGCCTCATCTTTCCAGGCTTTGCCGCCGCCAGCGAAATACATCACCTTCAGCACCGGCGCGTAAACTACGCCCATTACCGGTTTACCGTTTTCAATCAGCGCGATATTGACGGTAAATTCGCCGTTACGCTTAATAAACTCTTTGGTGCCATCCAGCGGATCGACCAGCCAGTAGCGTTGCCAGGCCTGGCGGATCTCCCAGGCTGGCGGATCTTCTTCCGACAATACCGGAATTTCCGGCGTTAGCGCCTGCAACCCACGCACGATGACCTCATGCGCCGCAATATCCGCCGCCGTCACGGGGGAGTCGTCCACTTTGCTGGTGACATCCATCGGCTTGTGCCCCTCGTAAACCTGCATAATGGCGTCGCCCGCGTCACGCGCGAGCTGGCAAATTGCATCTAACATTATCCACCTCTTGTCTGTTCAGTGGTTTGTAACTCGTTGTTTTACTTATATCGTATTGCGCCCGGATCTGCCATCTGTGATAGCGATTGCGTTTTCTTCGCTCACTTTTATGGCAGTATTCACAATTCTGTAAGCAACAAAATGTACATAACAATTTCTTTTGTGGCCCAGATCGAAAAAAGGATGCCTCTGATGATTAAGTTTAGTGTAACGCTTCTTGCCACGCTGATCGCGGCAAGCGTGCAAGCTGCAACGGTGGATTTACGGATACTGGAAACCACTGATCTGCATAGCAACATGATGGATTTTGATTACTACAAAGACTCGGCGACGGAAAAATTTGGCCTGGTGCGTACCGCCAGCCTGATCAACGCCGCCCGCCAAGAAGTCAAAAACAGCGTGCTGGTCGATAATGGCGACTTAATCCAGGGCAGCCCGCTCGGTGACTATATGGCGGCAAAAGGGCTGAAAGCCGGGCAGGTTCATCCTGTTTATAAGGCAATGAATACGCTGGATTACGCCGTTGGTAATTTGGGTAACCACGAATTCAACTACGGCCTTGATTACCTGCATAGTGCGCTGGCGGGGGCGAAATTCCCCTACGTCAACGCCAATATTATTGATGCCAAAAGCAAAAAGCCGCTATTCACGCCATATCTGATTAAAGAAACCGCTGTTCAGGATAAAGACGGCAAGACGCACACCTTACGCATTGGTTATATCGGTTTTGTGCCGCCACAAATCATGGTCTGGGATAAAGCCAACCTGAACGGCAAAGTGACGGTTAACGACATTACTGAAACCGCACGCAAATATGTGCCAGAAATGCGTGCCAAAGGTGCCGATCTGGTCGTGGTGGTGGCGCACTCCGGGTTATCTGCTGAGCCTTACCAGGCTATGGCGGAAAACTCTGTTTATTACCTTAGTGAAGTCCCCGGCGTGGATGCCATCCTCTTCGGCCACGCCCATGCGGTTTTCCCCGGCAAGGAGTTTGCGTCCATTAAAGGCGCCGATATCAGCAAAGGCACGCTGAATGGCGTCCCTTCTGTGATGCCTGGCATGTGGGGCGATCATCTGGGGGTCGTCGATCTGGTACTGAATAATGATGCCGGGAAATGGCAGGTCACCGACTCGAAAGCCGAAGCGCGCCCCATTTATGACACAGCAGCGAAAAAAGCGCTGGTCGGCGAAGACAGCAAACTGGTGGCGATACTGAAACACGATCATGACGCTACCCGCGAGTTTGTCGGTAAACCTATCGGTAAATCGGCAGACAACATGTACAGCTACCTGTCGCTGGTACAGGATGACCCGACCGTTCAGGTGGTGAACAACGCGCAAAAAGCCTACGTTGAGCACTTTATTCAGGGCGATCCGGACCTGGCGAAACTGCCGGTATTGTCGGCAGCCGCCCCGTTTAAAGCCGGTGGCCGTAAAAACGATCCCGCCAGCTTTGTGGAAGTGGAAAAAGGCCAATTAACCTTCCGAAACGCGGCCGATCTTTACCTTTATCCCAACACGCTGGTCGTCGTCAAAGCGAGCGGAAAAGAGGTAAAAGAGTGGCTGGAGTGTTCTGCGGGCCAGTTCAACCAAATTGATCCCAACAGCGACAAACCGCAAAGCCTGCTGAACTGGGAGGGTTTCCGTACCTATAACTTTGATGTTATTGACGGTGTGAATTATCAAATTGATGTCACGCAACCGGCGCGCTACGACGGTGAGTGCCAGAGCATTAACCCGCAGGCAGAGCGTATTAAAAACCTGACGTTTAACGGCAAGCCCATCGATCCGAATGCGCAGTTCCTGGTGGCCACCAATAATTACCGCGCCTACGGCGGTAAATTTGCCGGTACTGGCGACAGCCATATCGCCTTTGCCTCGCCGGATGAAAACCGCGCGGTACTGGCGAAATGGATTAGTGATGAATCAAAACGTGCGGGGGAAATCCACCCTGCGGCGGATAACAACTGGCGACTGGCTCCCATCCACACCCATAGCAAGCTGGATATTCGCTTTGAAACTGCGCCAACAGACAAAGCGGCGGCATTTATCAAAGAGAAAGCCCGCTACCCAATGGAAAAGGTGGGCAATGATGAGATCGGTTTCGCTATTTATAAAGTCGATTTAAGCCAGTAACTGCAGGGAAAATGGCCGGATAACGCGGGTGCGTATCCGGCCTGATCCCCCGGCAAGCCGAGCGACTGCGACGTGCTTACACGGACCGGTCAGCATGCAGCGCATGGTGTGCCAGCACCTGCGGAATATTGACTTCTATCCAGTCCGCCAGCGCGGCGACTTTCTCACTCACCTGCTCCCCTGACGGGGTCAGGCTATACTCCACATGTGGCGGCACCACCGGATAAGCCACGCGGTTGATAAAACCATCCTGTTCCAGCCACTGCAGGCTCTGTGACAACATCTTTTCACTGACGCCGCCCATCTTGCGACGCAGATCGCTAAAACGATGGGTGCCATCGCGCAGCGCAACCAGAATCAACACGCCCCAGCGGCTGGTCACATGTTTCAGTACGTCGCGCGAGGGGCACTGTTCGGCGAACAGATTGCCGTCGCGCACTTGTTCACTTAACGTTCGGGAAGGGGTTTTCATACTTACCTTTTTGTACGTACTTACTAAAAGTTAGTTAAGGTGTTAGCTTACCACAACACTTACCGAACACGTCAGGAGAATACTCATGATCGCACTTACCGGCGCTACCGGCCAACTCGGCCAGTTTGTGGTAGAAGCACTGTTGAAAACCGTGGCAGCAAAAGAAATTGTCGCTATCGTTCGTAATCCGGCCAAAGCTGAAACGCTGAATAAACAAGGTCTGCTCGTTCGCCAGGCTGATTACGGCGACCAGGCGGCACTCACCCAGGCCCTCGCAGGCGTCGACAAACTGCTGCTGATCTCCAGTAGCGAAGTCGGCCAACGCGCCACCCAGCATCGCAACGTGATCACTGCCGCCAAAGCGGCCGGGGTGAAGTTTATTGCCTATACCAGCCTCCTGCATGCGGATAAATCACCGCTCGGCCTGCATGTTGAACATGTCGAAACCGAAAAAATGCTGGCGGGATCCGGCATTCCTTACGCACTGCTGCGCAACGGCTGGTACAGCGAGAACTACCTTGCCAGCGCCCCTGCAGCGCTGGCGCATGGAGTGTTTATTGGTGCGGCAGGCGATGGGAAAATCGCTTCTGCGACCCGCGCCGATTATGCCGCTGCTGCAGCGCGCGTGATCAGCGAAGAGGGGCATGCAGGTAACGTCTATGAACTGGCCGGTGATGATGGCTGGACGTTGAGCGAGCTGGCGGCCCTGCTGAGTAAAGCCAGTGGCAAAACGGTGGTCTACCAGAACCTGAGCGAGGCCGATTTTGCCGCCGCGCTGAAAGAGGTCGGCCTGCCGGACGGCTTCGCTAACCTACTGGCCGATTCCGACGCCGGTGCAGCAAAAGGCGGCCTGTTTGACGACAGCAAAACGCTGAGCACCCTGATTGGTCGCCCGACTACGCCGATTGCCGATAGCGTTAAAGCCATCCTGTAAAGGTTACAAACTGGTTAATTTTTGTAGCCTCCCGCCGGGCCATCCCTAATAATGGAGAGATGGCCCGCGCGGAGGAACCCAAGTGGAAGGTGTACCAGAACAGTTTAACGATGAGAAAGATTGCGCCCGCTTTCGCCATCTGGCGCTGTTGCCGGGTGTGGAACTTTACCACGCGCATATCTCCCGTTACGCTTTCGAACCGCACACCCATGAAGCGTTTGGCATTGGCGCCATCGAAGCCGGAGCCGAACGTTTTCGCTATCGCGGCACGCAGCACGTCGCGGCGATGAATTCCGTTGTCACCATGAATCCTGATGAGCTGCACACCGGCGAGGCGGAAACCGCAGACGGCTGGCGCTATCGCATGGTTTATCTTGAGCCGGATTTGCTGGAACAGATCACCGGTATCCGCCAGTGGTGGTTCAGCGATGTTACCCGCCACGATCCCCGGCGCACCCGCCAGATTTGCACGCAGATCCACAACCTCTGGCATACCGACGACCCGCTGGCGCAACAAGGTATTCTGCTGGATCTGATCGATACTTTTCGCCCGCTGGCACACCATGCGCCGCAATTACCCGAAGGCGCACACCGCTTTGATCGGGTACGCGACTACCTGCATGACAACTACATGCACAGCCTGACGCTGGATGAGCTGGCGAACGTAGCCGCGCTCAGTCCTTATCATTTTCAGCGTCAGTTTAAGGCACATTTTCATGTCACTCCGCATCAAATGCTGATGGCCATCCGTCTGTGGCGTGCCAAGGCCTTTCTCACTCAGGGCATGCCTGCCGCCGATGTCGCCGCCGTGACCGGTTTAACCGACCAGTCACATCTTACTCGCACGTTTACCCGGCGTTACGGCATTACCCCGGTGCGTTACCAAAAACAGGTCACGCGCCGTTAATGCGCAATCTCATACAATATTCTCCCCCTGCACTTTCCTACACTGACGTTGAACGCAAGGAAAATGGACGGAAAGATGATTAGTGGTGTGTTGTATGCCCTGCTTGCCGGGCTGTTATGGGGGCTGATTTTTGTCGGGCCGCTGATTGTGCCGGACTACCCCGCCATATTGCAGTCGACCGGACGCTATCTGGCATTAGGGTTGATTGCGCTGCCGCTGGCCTGGCTGGGTCGGGCACGGCTACGGCAATTGACCCGCAGCGACTGGGTCACTGCATTGGGGCTGACCATGATGGGCAATCTGATTTATTACGTCTGCCTGGCGAGCGCCATTCAGCGCACAGGCGCGCCAGTGTCGACCATGATTATTGCCACCCTGCCGGTGGTGATCCCGATATGCGCCAACCTGCTGTACAGCCAGCGCGACGGTAAACTGTCATGGCGACGGCTGGCACCGGCGCTGGTCTGCATTGCGTCAGGCCTGGGCTGCGTGAATATTGCCGAACTGCAGCATGGCTTGCCGGACTTTAGCTGGTGGCGGTACGGCTCTGGTATAGCGCTGGCCTTTATCTCGGTGGCGTGCTGGGCCTGGTATGCGCTGCGTAATGCCCGCTGGCTGCGGGAAAACCCGAATAAGAACCCGATGATGTGGGCCACAGCACAAGCACTGGTCACACTGCCGGTGTCGCTAGTCGGTTACTTTGCCGCCGGCGCGTGGCTCGCACATCAGCAGCCCGATTTTGTTCTACCTTTTGGTCCACGCCCGCTGGTGTTTATCGGTCTGATGTTTGCGATTGCCGTGCTCTGCTCATGGGTGGGTGCATTGTGCTGGAACATTGCCTGTCAGCGGTTACCGACGGTGATAGTCGGCCCGCTGATTGTCTTTGAAACCCTCGCCGGTCTGCTTTATACCTTCCTGCTGCGCCAGAGCATGCCACCGTTACTGACACTCGGCGGCATTGTGTTGTTGGTGGGAGGCGTGGTGATGGCCGTATTGTCGAAGCCGAAAAAAGCCAGCGTTACCCCGCTGAACGAGACGGCATAACGCTGGCGCGGCGAACGTTTGCTACCCATGCTGCTCTGCCTGCACACCTGCCGCTACTCGTATCGGCAGTGGCGGCAGGCAAGAGAGACATCAGAATTTTTCCCAACTACTGTCGCTGCTATCCGCCTGACCTGGCAAAGCAGATAGCGGGCTTTCGGTTGGTAACACCGATAATGCGCGCGAGCGGCTTACTTTAAACACCGAAACCGCCTTATTGAGCCGCGCCGCCTGGTCTTCCAGCGCTGCCGCCGCTGCGGCAGATTCCTCAACCAGCGAGGCATTCTGCTGAGTGACCTGATCCATTTCAGAAACCGCCAACGCCACCTGATCAATGCCGCGACTCTGTTCATCAGATGCGGAAGAAATTTCACTCATGATATCGGTGACATGCGATACCGCATTTACAATTTCCGCCATGGTTTCCCCGGCTTCATGCACCAGCGCCGCACCCGCACTCACACGGCTCCCGGAGTCTTCAATTAACGTTTTGATCTCTTTCGCCGCCTCGGCACTGCGCTGCGCCAGAGTGCGCACCTCTCCGGCCACAACGGCAAAACCGCGCCCCTGCTCGCCGGCACGGGCCGCTTCGACAGCGGCATTCAGCGCCAGGATGTTGGTCTGGAAGGCAATACCATCGATCACGTTGGTAATCTGAGCGATTTTGCTGGAACTGGTGGCGATTTCGTCCATCGTGCGCACCACGTCGTCTACAACTTGTCCCCCTTTTTGAGCCGTACCGGAGGCATTTTGCGCCAGTTGCGTTGCCTCGCGGGCATTGTCAGCATTGCGTTTCACGGTTGCGGTTAACTGTTCCATACTGGCGGCGGTCTCTTCCAGCGAAGCGGCTTGTTGCTCCGTTCGGGAAGAGAGGTCATTGCTGCCTGCCGAGATTTCGCCAGCGCCGGTATAGATAGTGTTCGCACCATCGCGTACCTCGCTGACCGTTTTCATCAGCGACTGTTGCATCTCCTGCACATTTTTTGCCAGCAGCGCAATTTCGTTTTCGCCATCGGCGGCAATATCATGGGTTAAATCGCCAGCGGCGATATAACGAATATGCTCCATCACCACACGTAGCGGTTTTATCAATACTTCTTTGATAAACACCCAGCTTGAAACCACCACAACCAGCACCAGCGATAACACCAGCGCCATGATCCATAACATGCGCTGGTAGCCGCTCTCATTCTCTTTAACCCCGGCAGCCGCCAGTTTTTCCTCCGCATTACGCCATTGCTGGTAAAGCTGCTGCGTCAACGCTTGTTTTTCTTGCGCGCCCTGATGCAACATGCCAGCCACATCACCTTTTACCAGCAGTCGGTTCATTTCAGTGAGCGAGGAAAAATAACGCTCAAACGCCTTTTCCATATTGCGGGATAAGGCAGGATCCATACCCGGTGTTTCTTCCAGAGAGGTAAAATGGCGAAAATGTTGGTCAGATTCCTGAAGCAGGAGCGACGCCGAATTATGCAGTTCCTCGAGACTCGCATCATCTAATTGACTGTCATCCGTACTTTGTAACCGGAGCAGGCCGCGGTTAATGTCCACCCGCGCCAGGTTCACCTTTATCCAGGCATCCGTAAATGAAATGACATTGCCATTCATTGCCTTCGATATCATAAAATTCTGTTTATCATTATTCAGCGCACTGATTGATAAACCTAAAGTAAGAAATTGAAGCGTACCCAGACTGGCCAGCACCATGACCAGCAAATACATCACCTTTATTCTTTTAAACATATTTATTCCCTTTTATTAACGTCCATTGACTTTCACCTCCCCGTTATCGGCCATATCGTTTAATTATTTACTTCACAAAGCACGAATAATTAATTAATTCGCCATAAGCGGCAAAGCTGAAATAAAATAAATAATCATAAAGAATGTGTTTGTTTAATATATTAATAATGAAAATGAATTGACGGGGTAAAATAAAAAACCCGGCACAAGGCCGGGTTAATACAAAGGGAATAAGCAGGGATCAGAATGTTTCCCAATTTGCCTCGCTAAACCCTTCTGCCGCTTTCGCTTTCGGTTTGCTCTCCTGCGGTCGCAGCAGCGTGGTTTTCGCGTTACGAGAGCGATTCACTTTAAACACCGCCACGGTTTCGTTCAGGCGGGCTGCCTGCTCTTCCAGCGCCGCGGCAGCAGCAGCAGACTCTTCAACCAGCGAGGCGTTCTGCTGGGTAACACGATCCATCTCTGCAACGGCCTGGCCAACCTGGTCAATGCCACGGCTCTGCTCATCAGATGCGGAGGAGATCTCACCCATAATGTCCGTTACTCGTGTTACCGCGCTGACGATTTCCGCCATCGTTTCACCCGCTTCATGTACCAGTGCAGCCCCTGCATCAACACGGCTGCCAGAGTCTTCAATCAGTCCCTTGATCTCTTTCGCCGCCTGCGCACTGCGCTGCGCCAGAGTACGAACTTCCCCGGCAACCACCGCGAAGCCACGACCCTGTTCACCCGCACGGGCCGCTTCAACGGCCGCGTTCAGCGCCAGGATGTTGGTCTGGAAGGCAATACCGTCGATCACGTTGGTGATCTGGGCGATTTTACTGGAGCTGGTCGCGATTTCGTCCATCGTACGTACCACGCCGTCAACCACTTCACCGCCTTTCTTCGCAGTACCGGAGGCCGTTAACGCCAGTTGTGTTGCCTGACGCGCGTTGTCTGCGTTCTGTTTCACCGTGGCGGTCAACTGTTCCATGCTGGCTGCGGTCTCTTCCAGCGATGCCGCCTGCTGTTCCGTACGGGAGGAGAGATCATTGCTGCCCGCTGAGATTTCACCGGCACCGGTATAAATGGTGTCCGCGCCGTCACGCACTACACTGACGGTCTGCACCAGTGACTGCTGCATCTCCTGCACGTTTTGCGCCAGCAGCGCCATCTCGTTTTTACCTTCCGCGTTAATGCTATGCGTCAAATCGCCGCCAGCAATATGACGAATGTGGGCCATAATTTCATGTAGCGGTTTCAGCAGTACACGCTGCATCGCCATCCAGCTCATCACGATCACCATCAGCACCACGACCATCACGGTGCCGAGGATCCACATAATGCGCACGTAATCGCGCTCATTTTGCGCCACGCCTTCGTTGGCGAGCTGCGTTTGCGCATCGCGCCATGCGCGATAGCTTTTCTGCATGGCTACCTGTTTCGATTCCGCATTCTGACGGAACATATCTTCCAGCTTACCGGCTAACAGCAGGCGATTCATTTCAGTCAGCGTGGCGTGGTAGACACCGTATTGGGTTTCCAGATCCTGCGACAGGTTCTTATCAAGCCCTGGCGTTTCCGGAATTGTTTTGTACTTATCGAAATGCTTCTGTGCGGAGTTCAGCAGTGCGGTGGCATTGTTAGCCAGCTCGCTGAGTTGCCCACCATTAATCTGGCTGGCGGTGCTGCTTTGCAGACGCAGCATGCCGCGGTTCAGCGTCACGCGCGCCTGGTTCAGGCTGATCCAGGCATCGGTAAATTCAGAAACGTTCTGGCTGGAAACCTGAGAAACCGTGAAGTTGTTTTTATCATTATTGAGGGCGCTGATAAATACACCCGCTGAGATCAATTGCATGGCACCCAGTACGAGTAATACCATGATTAATAAAGTTATAACTTTGATACGTTTAAACATCGGAGGCCTTTGTTCTGTGCAGGATATTGTCTGAAGACTGGGTATCGGCAGCGGGGCAAAGTTGTTTAATCCTGCACGTTGGCCCTATCCAAAACTTTCCAGAAATATCATCTGTATTCAACATGTTAAATTCGAAAGAATTTTTGTGATGAATGTCACTGTTTTTGCGTAAGAAAAGCATAAGGCCCTTCAGGATCCCCCGGAAGGGGTATATCCTCCATTATAAGATGCATTTAAAATGCATCTTATAATTCCATGATGAGGTAACTGCTATGGCTTTCCGCGATCAACCCCTGGGTGAGCTGGCGCTCTCTATCCCCCGCGCCTCGGCTTTGTTCCGTAAATACGACATGGATTACTGCTGCGGCGGTAAACAAACGCTGGGGCGCTCTGCGGCCCGTAAAGAGCTGGATATTGAGGTTATCGAGTCGGAGCTGGCAAAGCTGGCAGAACAGCCGATTGAAAAAGACTGGCGCGTTGCAGGGCTGGCGGAAATCATTGACCACATTGTCGTGCGCTACCACGATCGCCACCGTGAGCAGTTACCGGAGCTGATCCTGCAAGCCACTAAAGTCGAACGCGTCCATGCCGACAAACCCAATGTGCCGCGCGGGTTAACCAAATACCTGACTATGCTGCACCAGGAACTCTCCAGCCATATGATGAAAGAGGAGCAGATCCTGTTCCCGATGATTAAACAGGGCATGGGTTCGCAGGCGATGGGGCCGATCAGCGTGATGGAGAGCGAACATGACGAAGCGGGTGAACTGCTGGAAGTCATCAAGCACATTACTGACAATGTGACGCCGCCGCCAGAAGCCTGCACCACCTGGAAAGCCATGTACAACGGCATCAATACATTGATAGATGACCTGATGGAACACATCAGTCTGGAAAATAACAACCTGTTCCCGCGTGCCCTCGCAGGCGAAAAATAAAGGCGCCCGAGAGCGCCCTTGAACCATGGAAGTTTAGAGCCGCCACGCGGCTCTTTTTTATGGCTGACGGTTCGCCGCCAGACGCTTTTTACCGGCATACAGCCAGCCTGCGCCCAGCACGACAAACCACAACGGCGTCACAATCAGCGCCTGGCGTGTATCCGCTTCCAGCGTCAACAGTACCAGTACAAACACAAAGAAGGCCATGCACACCCAGCACATCACCTTGCCCAGCGGCATTTTGTAGATCGATTGCTCATGCAGATGCGGACGTTTTTTGCGATACACGAGATAAGAGCAAAGGATAATCGTCCAGACAAACATAAACAGGATCGCCGACACGGTGGTGATCATGGTAAAGGCCGCGATGGCGCTAGGATTAACATACAGTATCGCGACACCGCCAAGCAGGCAGATACAGGAGAAGGTCAGCCCTTTTGCCGGAACAGCGCGCTTAGAGAGTTTGCCGAACGATTTTGGCGCTACGCCATCCTGTGCCAGGCCAAACAGCATACGACTGGTGGAGAACACGCCGCTATTGGCCGATGAGGCCGCAGACGTCAGCACCACAAAGTTAATGATGCTGGCCGCCGCCGGGATACCCACCAGCACAAACAGCTCAACGAACGGGCTTTTATCCGGCACGACCGAGCTCCACGGCGTCACCGACATGATCACAATCAGCGCAAACACATAAAACATGATAATGCGCACCGGAATTGAGTTAATCGCGCGCGGAAGAGATTTTTCAGGATCTTTTGTTTCCGCCGCCGTGGTACCCACCAGTTCAATACCCACAAAGGCAAAGACCGCTATCTGGAAACCAGCAAAGAAGCCACTGATGCCTTTCGGGAACCAGCCGCCATCATTCCACAGGTGCGCAAACGACGCCTGAACGCCTGTTGGCGAGGTAAAGTGCATTAGCACCATCACCACCCCGACGATGATCAGCGCTACAATCGCGACAATTTTGATCATCGCGAACCAGAATTCCATCTCGCCGAACATTTTCACCGTCGCAAGATTAAGGCTCAGCAGCACGAAGACCACCGCCAGCGCGGCAACCCAGTCGGAGAGATGTGGGAACCAGAACTGCGCATACGCGGTAATGGCTACTACATCCGCCATGCCGGTCACTACCCAGCAGAACCAGTACGTCCAGCCAGTGAAGTACCCCGCCCACGGCCCCAACAGGTCGGCGGCGAAGTCGCTAAAGGATTTGTATTCGAGGTTTGACAGCAACAGCTCACCCATTGCCCGCATAACGAAGAACAACATAAAGCCGATGATCATATAAACGAAAATGATCGACGGACCCGCGAGGCTGATCGTTTTGCCCGAGCCCATAAACAGCCCGGTGCCGATAGCGCCGCCGATTGCAATAAGCTGGATATGCCGGTTTGTAAGATTGCGCCGTAGCGACTGTTCAGCCGGAGCCTGTTCGTCGGCCGCGACTTTAACCTGATCTACCATGTTTAATTCCTGTCTGTGTTGTGTTGGGGCTCTGCTGGCCTTTTTTATCTGCGTGTTCCGCCCTTTGCAGGACGCAACGATATTAGGTAAGAATCGGCGGGATGAATACTCAGAAATAAAATCAATGTTAAATATTTGTTTAAAGTGAGTGTCATATCACTTACTTAACGCGAAACAGCTCACAAAAATACACGCGATTGTGCAGTTTGCAAGATAATATATTGATAATAGTTTTATTAACAAACGATCAGCGCTGTGGCGTAACCTCTCCCCTGACGGAGAGAGGTATTCACGCGGGGAATTACAGGATTTCCAGCAGTTCCACTTCGAAAACCAGCGTGCTGAACGGCGGAATAGATGCGCCAGCGCCACGCTCGCCATAAGCGAGATTGTGCGGGATAGTCAGTTCCCATTTGGAGCCAACCGGCATCAGCGTCAGCGCTTCAATCCAGCCTGCAATAACGCCATTGACCGGGAATTCAGCCGGTTCGCCGCGGGCAACGGAGCTATCGAACACGGTGCCGTCGATAAGCTTACCGGTGTAATGCACACGAACGCGATCGGTACGCGCCGGGATCGCGCCTTCACCCTGGGTGATCACACGGAACTGCAGACCGGACTCGGTGCTGTTTACACCTTCACGGTCGCGGTTCTCGTCGAGGTATTTCACCCCTTCTGCCGCCATCTCTTCAAAACGCGAACGACGAACAGCATCGGCGCGCTCGTGGATTTCACGCAGGGCACGATGAACAACGTCAACCGGCACGGCAGGTTGTTTACCCGCCAGCGCGTCGGCGATACCGGCAACCAGCGCTTCCGGTAACAGCCCCTCTAACCCGGATTCGCTCAGCTGCTGTCCTACCTGCAAACCAATGCCGTAGCTGGCTTGCGCTTCGATCGTGTCAAAAGTTGGGGTTGTCATGGGTTTTCCTTTCATCACTTTTTAAAGTAGCGCGCAGCATAACAGTCGCGCTGCACGGGGTAAAACGTTGTCGCAGGAAAGATGACAAATCGCAGGGAAAGGAAAAGAATAGCGGAAGTAAGATAATTCCCGATTTGCCCTTGCGATATTCACGTTTTGTGCCCGTGATCAGGCAGTTATGCACAAGGGAAGCCACGCTTAAATGATAAAGTGTATATACTTCAACAAGACAGGATATTAAATGACGCGGAGCAGGAGGAAAGCCATGCCCGGGCGCTTTGAACTGAAACCTACGCTGGCGAAAATCTGGCACGCCCCGGACCATTTTCGCCTTATGGACCCGCTCCCGCCTATGCACCGCCGTGGTGTGATCCTCGCTGCTTTACTGGTGGTGATCGGTTTTCTGTTGCCATCGACGAACGATAATAACGCGCCGGCCCCTTCCTCTGGCGCGCGGGATGCGCAACTCAATTTCCCCACAGCCTCACAAACCCAAACGCCCCCCGTGCAACCCACTCCGCCGCAGGTTGTGAGCGAACCGCAACAGAGCACACCGAGCGCGGAGGACGCGTTGCAACAGCAGCAGCCGGTTCAGCAGCAAACCGCCCCGGCGCAAAACCGGCCGGTGGCCGCTTCCGGTATTGAACAACAGTGGCGCACATACCGTGTTGAAGAGGGAAAAACACTGGCGCAGTTATTCCGCGACCATAATTTGCCGCCGACCGATGTATACGCCATGGCGAAAGTAGAGGGAGAGGGTAAACCGCTGAGCAGCTTGCAGAGCGGCCAGATGGTGAAAATCCGCCAGAACGCCAACGGTGTGGTTACCGGGTTAACCATTGAAACGGGCGGCCAGTCAGTACTGTTTACCCGCCAGTTGGATGGATCGTTTATTCGCGCACGTTAAATCCGCCGCCGGGTAATTTCCCTACCCGGCGCGCTTATTGACCCACCAAATCCCTGAGCAAACCAGCACCAGCGCCACGGCATATTTGATATCCATGATATTCTCACCGAGAAAAATGGCGGATAGTACGCTGCCAGCAACGGGGATCACAAAGTTGAACGGTGCAATCATACTGACGCGATTCACTTTCAGTAACATGCTCCATAGCGCGAAGGCAACGGACGACAGCAACGTCAGATAGCCTAGCAGCGCCACCGCACTTACGCTATGCACTTCCAGCGTGCCTCCCGTCAGATATCCTCCGGCCAGCAGCGCCAGGCCGCCCATTGCCAGCTGCCAGCCTGTCATCACCGTAGGATCAACAGTCTGGGAAATACGTTTGCCATACAACGTGGCCGCAGAGAGGATAAACGCCGCCAGCACAATAAAACCATCACCCTGCCAGACAAAAACAAAATCGCTTAAACCACTGTGGAAATTCACCAGCAATACGCCGACAAAGCCCAGCACACAGCCCAGCGTTTTGTTATAGCTCAGTTTGTCGTTCTGGTAGATAAAGTGCGCTAACAGAACGCTGAAAAATGTCCCGGTCGCGTTCATGATCGAGCCGTTTACGCCAGTCGTATAAGCAAGACCGATATAAAAGAAGGTGTACTGGAGTGTCGTTTGCGTCAGCCCCAGAATCGACAGTTGTCCAAACTGTGCGGCTGTCAGTCTGCCGACAGGTTTACGCTGTGCCAGCGCGAACAACAGCAGTAAAACGCCAGCAAAGAGAAAACGGTAGCCTGCAAAGACCACTTTTGAGGGGATGTCATCAGTGCCGATGTGAAACAGTTCATAACCGCTTTTAATGGCGGGATAAGAGCTTCCCCAAAGCAGGCAACAAAGCGTAGCGCAGGCATAAGCAACATTTCGGCGGGCAAAAACCGGAGTGGGTAAAGCGGTGTCCATGGCAAATCTCAGAAATAAAATTGCGTTTCAATTTATTATCGAAGAATGCGATGAAAATAGCTACCTTATGCAGTGAAATGACAGATTCTTGACGCGTAGAAAAGCAAAACGCCGGCACAAGGCCGGCGTTTCAACATCGTTTCAGAGTAAGAAATTACTCAGCAACAACGTTTACAGTCAGTTTAGCGAATACTTCGCTGTGAACCTGGAAGTCCACTTCGTGCTCGCCAACAGTACGCAGAACGCCGTTCGGCAGACGAACTTCGCTCTTAGCAACGTTAACGCCAGCTGCAGTAACAGCGTCAGCGATATCGCGAGTACCGATGGAACCGAACAGTTTACCTTCGTCGCCTGCTTTAGACGCGATGGTAACGGTGCCCAGTGCATTGATGCTTTCAGCACGAGTGTTAGCAGCCGCCAGAACGTCAGCCAGTTTGGCTTCCAGTTCAGCACGACGTGCTTCGAAAAACTCAACGTTTTTCTTGGTAGCCGGAACAGCTTTGCCCTGCGGTACCAGGAAGTTACGAGCGTAACCCGCTTTAACGTTAACCTGATCACCCAGGCTACCCAGGTTTGCTACTTTATCAAGCAGAATAACTTGCATTACCTTATCCTCTCAAAGTCGTATTAATGGACCGTGACCGATTACTGATGACGATCAGTGTACGGCAGCAGGGACAGGTAGCGAGCGCGTTTGATAGCGCGAGCCAGCTGACGCTGGTATTTTGCACGGGTACCGGTGATACGGCTTGGGACAATCTTACCGCTTTCGGTGATGTAGTTTTTCAGCGTAGCGATATCTTTATAGTCGATCTCTTGAACGCCTTCCGCGGTGAAACGGCAGAACTTGCGACGACGGAAATAACGTGCCATTTGGCTAGTCTCCAGAATCTATCAATTCAATCTGCTCGGCATGCAGAACCATTTTGCTCAGGCCGTTTTTTGCCTTATGGCAACTAATGAACCCCTGAACGATTACTGCGCTACCGACCGTTATACTGTGAGTAATGGCCTGGTTCTCCTGCCCGCTGATTATTACAGGCATTTGGCACCACGCCTGCCGGTGAAAACCGGCTTCCTCCTGCACAGAGCGATGCTCAAGCACGAACTGGCAATGAGGAATTCCTGATGGGCTGACCTTTCGAAGCGGCGTCCTGCACACGGTACCGGACAACTTCAGACGGTTAACCATCAATGATTACTCTTCAGAATCCCCAGCATCTGCATCATCTGCGGTTTCGTTGGCGAAATCATCGCGACGCTCACGACGCTCGTCTTTCGCTTTAACCATCGGAGATGCTTCAGTAACAGCGTGTTTAGTACGCATTACCATGCTACGGATAACGGCATCGTTGAAGCGGAAGTTTGTTTCCAGCTCATCGATCACTTCCTGCGGAGCTTCAACGTTCAGCAGAACGTAGTGTGCTTTGTGCAGTTTGTTGATCGGGTAAGCCAGCTGACGGCGGCCCCAGTCTTCCAGACGGTGGATCGTGCCTTGCGCACCGGTGATAGCACCCGTGTAACGCTCGATCATGCCCGGAACCTGTTCGCTCTGGTCAGGATGGACCATAAAAACGATTTCGTAATGACGCATCGAATTGCTCCTTACGGATTATTCAGCCTCCTGTCTGGGTCAGCCGAATCCCGGGGAGGCAAGGAACGTGTTAAAGGTCGGCTGAAAAATTGACGCGTCATAATACTTATCTACCCCGGCAAACTCAAGCTGATTGCACAAATAATTCGCACTAAGCGCAAAGAGAACCGGCCAGCAGGATTTAAAATTAAAGAAAATCTCTTACGGCAATTTTTTGAACGACAGCATCAGAAATGGTCGCGATACGTTTTCAGGCGAGCGCGTACACTTTATATCAGGCCTCCAACAGAGGAGAAAACACCTTCAAAAACACGCATTGACGATGTCTCACCGGAGCACAAAACCATGAAATATTTAACATTATTATTAACCACCTTGCTGCTCAGCCTTAATGCCACAGCGGCAATCAAACTCGACAATCAGCAAGCCCGGAACATGGACGATGTACGCAGCTTAGGCGTTATCTACATCAATCATAACTTCGCCACCGAAACGGAAGCTAACCAGGCGCTCAACGCTGAAACCGATACCCGCGGCGCCAAATATTACCATGCCGAATTGATGCATGAGCCGGGAAGCAACGGCACTCTGCACGCCAGCGCCTATATTTACCGCTAATCGTACAGAGCCCCCCTTTTTACTGGTGCGGCCTCTGAACGGGAGGCCGTGCGCAAGAACGTATTATTTCCTTTAAGATCTTATAAAACTGTTTCTAAACAGGTTTAATGGCCCTCTGACTGCATAAAGCATGGTGGGAAATGATGTCCGGGCGTTTCGCAACGTTAAGCCGTATACCCAAAGGCGTGTGGGTTCTTGGCGGCGTAAGTATGCTGATGGATATCTCATCAGAAATGATCCACAGCTTATTGCCGCTGTTTATGGCCACTACGCTCGGTGCAAGCGTTGTGCTCATTGGGCTTATTGAAGGCCTGGCGGAAGCCACCGCGTTGATGGTGAAAGTGTTTTCCGGTGTGCTTAGCGATTATATCGGTAAGCGCAAAGGGCTGGCACTGCTGGGCTATGGCATGGGTGCACTGAGCAAGCCGCTGTTTGCACTGGCCTCCTCCACGGGCGTGGCTTTCGGCGCACGGATGATAGACCGCCTCGGCAAAGGTATTCGTGGGGCTCCGCGTGATGCGCTGGTCGCCGATGTCACTCCCCCAGAGATCCGTGGCGCGGCGTTTGGTTTGCGTCAGTCGCTGGATACCATCGGCGCGTTTCTTGGCCCGCTGCTCGCCGTTGCCTTTATGCTGCTGTGGAATGACGACTTTCAGACCGTCTTCTGGATTGCAGTGATCCCCGGCGGGCTGGCCGTCGCGCTGCTGTTTTTTGGTTTGCACGAACCAAAAATACCGGTGGGGCAAAAGCGCACAAACCCCATCCGCCGTGAAAATCTCAAGCGGCTGAGCAAAGCATACTGGTGGGTGGTCGCGCTCGGTTTTATCTTTACCCTTGCCCGCTTCAGCGAGGCCTTTCTAGTGCTGCGTGCGCAGCAAATGGCGATACCGCTGGCAACAATTCCCCTGGTCATGGTGGCCATGAATCTGGTCTTCTCGCTGACCGCTTACCCGTTTGGCAAGCTGTCGGATCGCATGTCCCATAGCTATTTATTACAGGCGGGCCTGGTAGTGTTAATCCTGGCCGACATCACGCTGGCGCTGAGCCAACACTGGAGCACGCTATTGCTGGGGGTGGCCTTGTGGGGTGTGCATATGGGTATGACGCAGGGACTGCTGGCAACCCTGGTCGCTCAGACCGCGCCGGCAGAACTGCGCGGCACCGCCTTTGGCATGTTCAACCTGCTCAGCGGCATTGCTCTGCTGCTGGCAAGTCTTGGCGCTGGCATCCTCTGGGAAACACACGGTGCTGCCGCGACGTTCTGGGCTGGAGCAGCCATTTGTCTTCTTGCCATTCTTGGGATGCGCCTGGCACCCAAAACGCCGTCAGCCCATTAGAGATAACGCTGAAAGAAGCGGGTCGTTGCTGTCAGCGCCTGCGGGGTAATACGATGTGTTACCCCGGCTTCCCACAGATAAGTGAGATGCGTATCGAGGCCTGCATCCTGCAATGCCTGCTGTAAACGGAATGACTCCGCTGCAGGAACAACGTCATCCTGTTCACCGTGCCACAGCAACAACGGGCGATCGGCCAGGCGCGAGAGCTGATGACCCACCTCCCACTGCGCCAGTGAGGCGATAACAGCTTCCCGCTCCCCGGGTTCTGCCGCCTGCGGCGGAAAAAGCGAGTGCGCAAGCGTGGTGAAATAGCCGGAGCCCATTAAGCTTGCTACACAACGCACTTCCGGGTGGTGCGTCATAATGCCCAACGCGGTCATTCCCCCCATTGATGCGCCCCCCACGGCCAGCCGCCGGTTCTCAATCAATTGATGGCATTCCAGTGCCTCGCGCAGCGCGGAAAACTCCTCAAGATTACCACGCAGGATCTGCCAGAACTGGCCAAGGCGCTGTTGATCATCTCCATGAAAACGGGCGCCGTGATCGGGCGCATCCGGCATGATCACGCGCAAGCCAGCCTGTGCCAGCGCCACGGCAAAATAGCTATAGACCAGCTTTGAGGAGGTAAAGCCGTGGTAGAACACCACAGTAGGAAGCGGCTGCGCGCGTTTTCCCGCCGGAAAAGCATGCAGCGTTTCGATGCCAGCAAATTGTTCGGTTTGAAGCTCAATCATTGCACTCTCCTTGATCTATAGTGCAGGTATGCCACTGGTGAATGGCGGCTGCAAGTCAGAATTCATCTATGAGTTTGGCGAGGTTGAGATATAGATTACGCTTTCAAAATACTTTCATTCGAAAACAGTGCTCGAGCTAACAGTTCGGGAACATTCCCCCAAAGGGAAATCCATCAGGAACTACACTATGGCTATCAGGAGAAGTGAGAAAACAATGCGCGCCTTACTGACGGTGCTGTTTGCCCTGCTGCTTAGCAGCTGTTCAATGCTGGAGGGTAAACCTCAACCCGCACCGCCCGTTAGCGACCATCCGCAGGAGATCCGGCGCAATCAAACGCAGGCGCTGCAGGAAATCGGCGCGATAAGTGTCACCGTATTGGGTTCTCCCATGGACGTGGAACAGGCAATCAAGACCAGAGCCGCCGCCGCGCAAGCCGATTACTATGTTATTCAGATGATGGATGACACCGTGATCCCCGGCCGCTGGTACTCGCGCGCCATGCTTTATCGGCAGTAGCGAAACGTTGATTTTCAGGACATTTACACTGCTTTTCGTCCATTGATGTTCTCCTGTGCACAATGGGATCTGATGGATCCGTTGCGCGAAGGAATGCCCTGCAATGAATCGGGGTAACGTAAAATGGAGCTGACAATGAAACGATCTCTTGCCTTAAACTCACTGTTGCTTTCTACAGGAATGCTAAATACAACAGCGCAGCCCGCAGAGTTCGCCAGCGCAGACTGCGTAACGGGACTTAACGAAATCGGCCTGATTTCGGTCAACAATGTCTCAGGAAGTCCACAAGATGTGGAACGCGTGATTGCGTTAAAAGCGGATGAACAAGGAGCGTCATGGTATCGAATCGTTCAAATGCAAGAAAATCAACGTGTTGATAACTGGCGTGTGCAGGCTATTCTCTACGCCTGAGCCGTCGCAAAAAGCCACCCAATTCCGGTGGCTTTTTAATGCCCATACTTTTACTAAGATTATGTTAATGTAAATAATTAATAACGTTACATCTTGTTACATTGATGTGCTAAATGTTATCCGCTTTGTGCCGTTGAAGGAGCCTCACACACAGAACAACGGACAAATTATGAGCGCCTTTATTCGTCGCGCCAGCCTCGGTGCCAAATTGTCACTGCTCACTGGCGCAAGCGTTGCGACGCTTTTTCTCTTATTTACTTTTTTGATGAGCAATAACGCCAGCCAACAGTTGGAAAAGCTGGCGATGGAAGATCTTCATAATCAGTCTACCGGCGTGGTGGATATGGTTGAGATGTTCAACAGCAGCCTGAGTGAAGAGGTCGAAAGTTACACGCGCTTGTTCACCAGTTTTTTACCGCAACCCTTATCGATTGACCCGCAACAGCGCCGGGAAATTAACGGTATTAACGTACCGCAATTGAAAGGCGGCGATACCGAACTGCACAATAACAATACCATTCCAGATGACTTCCTTAACCGTACCGGGGCGATTGCCACGCTGTTTGTTCGCAGCGGCGATGACTTTGTGCGCGTCGCCACTTCGCTACGCAAAGAAAATGGCGATCGCGCCATTGGCACGAAACTGGATACCGCCAGCCCGGCATTCGCACCGGTTATGAAAGGGGACGTTTATCGCGGCCTGGCACTGCTGTTTGGCAAACGCTATATCACCCAATATCAACCGGTGAAAGATGCCAGCGGCAATACGATCGCCATTTTGTTTGTTGGCGTGGATATCTCCCGTTCATGGCAAACCATGCGCAGCAAAATCCTTGGTCGTAAGCTGGGTGAAAGCGGTCACTTTTATGTTATCGACCGTAACGCGGGCAAAAATTACGGCAATTATCTGTTCCATGACAGCGAGGAAGGTAAACGCCCGCAGTGGAACGAGAGCGATCTGCAGACCCTGCTGAAAAGTAGCAGCGGCACGCTGCAACGCCAGGGCACAGATGGGCGCACCCTGCTGATGTCTTATACCACGTTGCCCGGCTGGAACTGGGCCGTGGTAGGCGAAGTAGACAAAGCAACGCTGCTGGGGGATGTGACCCGCATGCGCGATCAATTCCTGCTGGCAGGCGTGGTGGTTTCCCTGCTGTTTGCTGCACTGTTTGTGGTGATCATCCGTCGCTGGCTGAGCCGCCCGCTGCGTGATGTGATTGATCTGGCCCAGCGTTATGCCGACGGCGATTTGCGTGCAACGCTGAAGGTTGACCGCCAGGACGAAGTCGGCCAGTTGATCACCGCGATTAATGGCATTGGCGACGGTCTGCATACCATCGTGTTGCAGGTACGCGAGTCGGCTGCGGAGATCAACCTTGGGACCTCGGCGCTTGCCGCCGACAGCGGCGAGATCAGCGAACAGATCAACAAGCAGGCCAGCAGTGTGGAAGAGACGTCCGCCAGCATGGAGCAACTGGCCGCAACGGTGCAGCAAAACGCCGCCAATATGGAGCAAACGCAACATCTGGTGAATGAAACCACTGACGTGGTGAAAAAAGGCGGCGAAACCGTGAATAACTCAGTTGCCACCATGGAAGACATTCGTAGCGCATCGCAGCGTATTGCCGACATTACCCATGTCATTGAGTCGATCGCATTCCAGACCAACATTCTTGCGCTTAACGCAGCGGTCGAAGCGGCCCGCGCGGGCGAGCACGGTAAAGGGTTCGCCGTCGTCGCCCAGGAAGTGCGTGCGCTGGCGGCACGCAGTGCTAATGCGGTGAAGGAGATCGACGCCCTGATTGCCGATACGCTGAAAAAAGTCGGCGAAGGGCATGCGCAGTCTGAAGCCACACGCGTAGCCATGCAGTCAATCATCAGCCATATGGGCGACATCAACCAGCTCGTGCACGAGATTAACCACGCCTCACATGAACAATCGGCGGGGATTAACCAGGTTAACCTTGCGATGACGCATATTGGCGACGCGACCCACGTAAACGCCGGGCGAGTCACTCAGAGTGAAGAAACCGCCCGAACGTTGCGGGAAAAAGGCGCACACCTCAGCGAACTGGTAAGCCTGTTCCGTTTGAAAATGGACTAACAGGCTCCGCCCGTGGCACGAAGCAGCAGGTCGTTTTGCACCTGCCCGCCAATTGGTGACACGCCACGGGTATCCAGCATCAAACGGCACCACGCCTGCGCGAGCGGCGGCGAAGCATATTGCAGCATTTGCGCACCGGTTCCCAATAACCACAATTGCTGCACCACTTCGCGCCCCTGCGCCTCATCAGGCTTATGCAGCCGTTGCTGTAACTGCCGCCACGCGCGATCAAAGTGGCGATCCTGCCCTTTCACGGCAGCAAAAACCTCGCCCAGCAGGTCCAGCACGCCCGCCTGTTTATTCAGAACGCGTAACACGTCCAGGCACATCACATTGCCAGAGCCCTCCCAAATGCTGTTAACCGGCATTTCGCGGTACAAACGCGGTAATTCGTTCTCTTCGCAATAGCCAATGCCGCCGAGCACCTCCATCGCCTCTGCCACAAAGGGGATGCCCGTTTTGCAAACTGCAAACTTGGCAACTGGCGTAAACAACCGCGCCCATAACGCTTCACGGGGATCGCTACGCCTGTCCCACGCCCGCGCCAGGCGAAATAGCATGGCGGTCTGCCCTTCCAGTTGCAGCGCCATCCGGCTCAGCACTTCTCGCATCATTGGTTGATCAACTAAATTCTTACCGAATGCCTGCCGCTGATGCGCATGATAAAGCGCCACGGAAAAGGCGCGACGCATCAAACCATGACTGCCCAACGCACAGTCAAAACGCGTCAGCCCGCCCATTTTCAGGATTTGCCTTACTCCCTCACCCTCTTCGCCCAGCAGCCAGCCACTGGCATCGCAAAACTCGGCTTCACTGCTGGCGTTAGAGCGGTTGCCAAGCTTGTCCTTCAAGCGTTCCAGACGCACACCATTGCGTTGGCCATCCGGTAAAAAACGTGGCACAAAAAAGCAGGAAAGCCCGCCTTTCGCCTGCGCCAGCACCAGGTGGGCGTCACTCTGTGGCACAGAGAAAAACCATTTATGCCCCACCAGCCGGTACAGGTCGCCATGTTTTTCCGCCCGCGTCGTATTACTGAGCACATCCGAGCCGCCCTGTTTCTCTGTCATCCCCATGCCGATTAACAGGCCGCGTTTCTGCCCTCCAGGCAGCAAATGTGAGTCGTAACGGTCACTGAGTAGCGGTTTCAGCCAGCCCTGAAAAGAGGCCGGCAGTGCCTGTTGAAGTAACGGCGTGGCCGCAAAGGTCATGGTGATCGGACACAGCGTGCCGGACTCTACCTGCGCATGCAGCACAAAGCGCGCTGCGCGAGCGACAAACGATCCTGAGCGCGCGTCGTCTTCCCACGCCAGATTGTGCACGCGGTTGGCGCACAAGCCCTGCATAAGCAAATGCCAGGCGGGATGGAATCGCACATCATCAAGCCGCGCTCCCGTGGCGTCAAAGCGGAGTAGCTCCGGTGGATTCGCGTTCGCCAGCCGCCCAAGTTCCAGCGACTCCGCCGTGCCCAGTTGCTGGCCAATACTGGCGAGCAGCTCCGCATCCCATGCTGCGCCTTCGCGCATCACGGCATCATAAAGCGCGCGGTCAGAAAGAAATAAATTGCTGTTATGTAAAGGAGAAGGTTGGTTGAAAACGGTGTGTGTTTGCCAGTGCATAATGCGTCCCTCCTTCAATGGCAATGAAGGTAAGTATGGACAGCCCCGGCAAACGCTGCATGGGAGTAGAGTCACAAGGCGGCGATCTCACCGTCTTCATTCGTGAATCAGCTCACACAATATAAGAATAATATATTTCACAGCTACTATTGTTGTTGAATAATTTATTCTCACCTTCGCAGAGATAATCATTATGCCTTCACCCCAATCTTCACCCATCGCCCACAAACGCGCGTTAATTGCAGGCTCTGTTGGTAACTTTATCGAATGGTATGAGTTTGCGGTTTATGGCTTCCTGGCTACAGTGATCGCGAAAAATTTCTTCCAGTTGAGTGGCGAAGCGGGGCTGACCAGCCTGCTTCTCACCTATGCTTCCTTTGCGATTGCCTTTTTCTTCCGTCCACTTGGGGCGATGGTTTTCGGGCGCATCGGCGACCGTATTGGCCGTAAACCGACCCTGATTATTGTGCTGGTGTTAATGACCCTGGCGACAGCGGCCATCGGCATTGTGCCGGTATATGCCACCATTGGTCTGGCTGCACCGCTGCTCATTACCGGGCTACGTATTCTGCAAGGGCTGTTTGCCGGAGGGGAATACGGCGGTGCGGTTTCACTGATGACTGAATTTGCGCCGCGCGGCAAACGCGGCCTCTATGGCGCATGGCAATCTTTTACGGTCGCTCTGGGGCTGTTGTCAGGGGCGGGTATTGTGGCGCTACTTTCGGCAGTGCTCACAGCAGATGCGCTCCATGATTGGGGCTGGCGTATTCCTTTTTTATTGGCGTTGCCCATGGGTGTGGTCGCGTTGTGGTTGCGGGTCAATATGGAGGAAACGCCAGGGTTCGTGCAGCAGCAGGAAAAACCACTGACGGTGCAGGCACAAGCCACCGCAACGCTGAAAGCCATCATGGTCGGGATTGGCCGGGTCATGGTCTGGTCAGCGGCGGGTTACACCTATCTGGTGATCATGCCGGCTTATTTGCAGTCATCCCTGCATACCGGTTTTAACCAGGCATTGTTAATTGCGGTGATCTCCAATGTCGGCTTTGCACTGACTATCATCCCGTCGGGCATGCTCAGCGATCGCATAGGCCGCCGGGCCGTGATGGTAACTGCCACCGCGCTGTTGCTGATCCTGGCACTTCCACTGTTAAACATTCTGCAATCGCCGTCGAGTACGCTGGCGGTAAAAGCTCTGGTGGTGCTGGTGGCAGGCGGCCTGGTGGGTATGCTGGCAGGTCCAGGCCCGGCCATGCTGGCGGAGATGTTCCCTACCCGTGTGCGCTACACCGGGCTTGGGCTGGCTTATTCACTGTCGAACGCCCTTTTTTCCGGTTGCGCCGGGTTAATCATTACCGGGCTGATTAAAGAGACCGGCAATCTGGATATCCCCGCCTACTACGTGATGGCAACCGCCGTGGTCAGTATGGTGGCGTTGATGACGCTCAATAAAAACGATCATCTGCGTACGCTAGATGAGTGATGCATGGGCATCGGCAGGTACGATCCTTACCGGATGGCGCGGGCATTTCGGCCCGCACCGCCGGTTAGCCCGCAATATAGTGAGGAATAAAGCGAGAGGTGTCCTTGGTGATAAGCGTGCTGTCTTCGCGGATCCCCATGCCGACTGCCTCATCATCCACTACCCAACTGCCAATCAGCGTATAGCTGTCGCCAAAGCGCGGTAACGGCTGAAACGCCTGGTAGATCATCGGTTCGTCAGCATAATCGCCCTCTTCATGGTCAATCACCTGATGTGCGCCGTCGAAGAGAGTGACATTGCCCCCCTCGCGCGAGAAAAGCGGTTTACGCACATAGCTTGCTCCAGCAGCGACTTGTGGTGTTTCGCCATCAAACCAGGCCGGCAACAAGTTTGGGTGACCAGGAAAATAGCGCCACAATAACGGCAGCAGCCCTTTATTACTGAGCACACTCTTCCATAGCGGCTCCAGCCACTGCTCCCGGCGCTTGCACAACAGCGGGCCGTTTTCGTCGCGCATCATCCATTCGAGCGGGTAAAGCTTAAACGCCTGGCGAATAACATTATCGTCGAGGTCCGTTAACACACCACCAAGGCCTAACCCGACATCTTCAATATAAATGAACCGTGTATCCAGACCTGCCTGGCGGGCGCAATCCTCAAGATAGAGCACGGTCCCGCGATCTTCTTCGGTATCCTTACAGCAGCAGAAATAGAGCGGATGCTGCCCCTGGATCTCGCCGAACCGGGCGATGAGCTTATCCTGAATAGCATTGTACTGATCGGCATCGCGCGGGATGGCCCCGCTGCGCCGGCAATCTTCCATCCACAGCCACTGGAAGTATGCTGACTCGTACAGCGAGGTTGGGGTATCTGCGTTATATTCCAGCAATTTCACAGGATCTTTGCCGCACCAGACAAAATCCATGCGCCCGTAAAGCGAAGGATCACGTTGACGCCAACTCTCAGCAATCGCCTCCCAGTAAAGCGGCGGGATCGCCAGCTGGCGGAGGATCGCCTCATCAGTCACCGCACGCTCGACCACCTCAAGACACATTTGATGCAACTCAGCGGTGGGCTTTTCGATCTGCTCCTCAATCTGCCGTAACGTAAAGCGATACGCCCGGCTCTCATCCCAATAGATTTCGTTATCAATAATATGAAAGTCAAAACCGTGGTCGCGCGCGATCCTTTCCAGACCGGGACGGACAGCCACATCGTGCCGTAACATCGTTAACCTCCCCAGCTTCCGCGCGCGCTGGATGAACGCCCGAAGCCCCCCCGGGAGAAAGTGGTCGCCTTTTTGGTGGTGTAACCATAATGGCTGCTGGCGCTGGAGTTACTGGTGCTGGTACCAGAGCGCCAGCTATAGTCGCCATCGCGGTTACGCCACACCGGGCGGGAAGAGTAGGTGGAGCCGCCACTGCTATAGCTATACTGCTCATCGCGGTTTTTGCGGATGGCCTGACTGAGCAAAAAGCCGCTGAGTACTGGCATCCAGCGCTGCCCAACATTGTCGTAATAGCAATTGTCATACTGCTGCACGCAATAAGGCTGCGACATATTGTGCGGGATTTCTTGTTCAAAACTCATGCGTGCATTATTCCACGCATCATTGCACACCTGTGCGCTATTACCGTCGTCGACGCAATCCTGTTGCGAGGAGTAATACACGCCGTCGCCATCATTGTCGTCTTTATGGTCGTTACAGCTTTTTAAGGCAAAGAAAGCCGCGCCCCCCATAATGGCCAGCGTCAGGTACTGCCCGCTTTTACGCTCCTTTGGCGCGGAAAAAATTGGCCGCTGATTGCGACGTTGTGCGGGCGAAATACTGTAATTCTTTTGCCGATTCTTGCTCTTTCTTGCCATGATCATCCATTACCATGTCATGCAGGCAGCGTTGAAAATGCCGCCTGCCAGCGCAGCTGCGCCCATAAACATCCCGGCGGCAATATTGCTGTTGATAATTTTATCGCTCAGTTTTGGCATATACAGACGCACGCCACCGTAAACAACCAATTGCACAACCAGCGCAATGAGGCCCCAGATTAAATAATCTGGAATACTGACGGAGTTAATCGCCGCACTGGATAACGGAATAACATAACCCAATAGCGAACCACTAAACGCCAGCGCCGCTGCAATATTATTCTCTTTGATTAACTGCCACTCATCGTGCGGCGTAATACGGGTATAAACAAAAAGAAAACACAGCATCATCGCCATGCCAATAAAGAAATAGGCACAAAAGGCCAACAGTGAACCCCAAATATGTATTTCCGTTCCCATAATTATCCTATGACTTTTAATGATGTCAGGGGAATATCTACCCCCAGCGCACGCGAGTAGATCCATTCCGGCTGGTTTTGCGCGTTAAAAGTTTCTTCACCGTTCAACAGTAAATATTCATACACGTCATCGGCGACCTGCCGCTGGTAAGCCATCATAAAGTTATGGACTTCCCAGCTTGCGCCCGCAGGGTTGTTAACGGTTTCCAGAGTATAAATCGGCTCAATATCGCCGCGCTCTTCCGCATTAAATACTCGCTGCCACTCGCAATCGCGCCAGCGTAAAAACGGTTTGCCCATGGCTTTCGCGCTCAGCATATCGCGCCAGTTTTTCTCAGACGAAACGCCAGCGCTCTCCTCATAGACGAACAGCTTAATATCATCGATATTCTGCGTTTCCAGACCGCCAGAAGTGCTGATTTGCAGGAACTCATCGCCGGTTGTGTAATAACGATGGATCATACAGCCGGCGCCAAGATCAAAGCTGCCGCAGGCGCCAATGGTGTACTCTTCGCCGGGCAGCGTAACCAACAGCTCCTCTTCGCATAAGCGAAACAGTAGCGTATCAATGGTGAAGCCAGCATGCAGATGCAAGCCGAGTGGCCCTCTGCGAGGGACGGACGATTCAGACCGCCCAAGCAGGTTTTTGAGAAAGGAGAGCATCACGGTTTTTGTTGCTGTTGCAGGCGCGCCAGCACATCCTGCGCCGATGTTTTATCACTGCCGCCAATGCCAGCCTGCGCCAGTTTTTCATCCAGATCGCGGCCATCGGCCACTTTCTCAAGCTGGGTGGCCGCATCCAGCCGTGCCTGGCGTTCTGCCTGTCGCGTTTGCAAACGTTTAAGAGATTCCGCTGCGGTCGCCACATTGTTCGATGCGCCAACGGTAGAAGTCGTCACCGCCTGCTGCGCACGCTGCATCGCCTCGGTCGCTTTAATCACTTCCAGTTGCTGCTCAAACTGTTCGATACGCTGCGCCGTCGCGGTCACTGCTTTCTCCACCGCATCGCGCGACGTTTCCAGATTCGCCAGCACCTGCTCTTCCGCAGTAATCGTGTTTTCAAGGCGGGCAATTTCCGTAGCGACTTCATTGAGCAGCGCGGCATCAACGCTTTTCGCCATCGCTTCCAGCGCCCGCGCTTCGAGGCTGGCTTTGCGTTCGCGCAGGTCGGCCAGTTTGTCATTGCTCAGCTTAACCCGCGCCAGCAGGTCAACACGGGATTTCCCTGCCTTATCCAGTTGCACGCGCGCATCGCGGATGTGCTGCTCCAGCATGCGCACGCCTTGTGTCTCTTCAATCGACTCTTCCGCCTGAGCAATAAAGGATTTACCCAGCGTAAACAGGCTTTTTAAAATTCCCATACGACCACTCCCTGATAATGTTATTGGGCAAAATCATCTGTTAATTCAGCAAGATCTAACGCATTTTCCGCAAGCGTGGTGATTTCCAGCAGGATATCGTCAAGCGAAGAGTTGAGCGACAGCGCGCCAAACGCGACATAGTACTCTTCACCGCCGACCGGCGAGATGCCCACAGAAGATAACGGTAAGAGTTTTTGATTACGCAGCAGGAAAGCGTTAAAAGCATCCTGATGCTTAATTTCGCTCAGCGGGCAGATGTAGGTTTCGACAATGATTTGCCGGGACGTGAGTGATACGTTTAATTGCAAATCGCCGTAATCATCCAGCTTCAGAATTAATACATCGGCTTCACGCTGAATATTTAACGCCAGCGTGGTGGAATCTAATAATGCTGCGCTCAGTGCCTCTACAGTCCATGCCATCATTTATATCCCAATCATTTCATTCAAATTAAAATAAAAGACCTGCAGGCAAATTCTACCAGCCTTAAGGATAAAAAAAACCACCCGAATCAGGGTGGTTTTCCAGGCGAAGCGCGCTTAAAGCCCGCGCTGGCGCACCGCTTCAAACAGGCAAATACCGGTGGCAACGGAAACGTTCAGCGACGATACGCTACCCGCCATTGGAATGCTGATCAGCTCATCGCAGTGCTCACGCGTCAGGCGGCGCATGCCCTCACCTTCTGCGCCCATTACCAGCGCCATGCGCCCGGTCATTTTGCTCTGGAACAGGGTGTGGTCCGCTTCACCGGCTGTGCCGACGATCCAGATATTCTCTTCCTGCAACAAACGCATGGTGCGTGCAAGGTTGGTCACGCGGATAAGTGGCACGTTTTCCGCCGCGCCGCAGGCGACTTTTTTCGCCGTCGCATTCAGTTGTGCCGATTTGTCTTTTGGAACAATTACCGCATGCACGCCCGCAGCATCCGCACTGCGCAAGCATGCGCCCAGGTTGTGCGGATCGGTCACGCCGTCGAGGATCAACAAGAAAGGCTGGTCGAGACTGGCGATCAGATCGGGCAGATCATTTTCCTGATACTGACGGCCGGGTTTTACGCGAGCAATGATACCCTGATGCACCGCGCCTTCGCTTTTCTCATCCAGATACTGGCGGTTGGCCACCTGAATCACCACGCCCTGCGCTTCCAGCGCATGGATCAGCGGCAGCAGACGTTTATCTTCGCGGCCTTTCAGAATAAAAACTTCCTGAAAACGCTCAGGGGCGCGCTCCAGCAGTGCCTGCACCGCATGGATGCCGTAAATCATTTCACTCATTAATGGTACTCAGTTGGGGGCGGCTTACGCCGCGTTATTGGGCCGTGATAGTCATCACCTGGCCTCATTATAACCGACCCATGCCTCAGAACGAACCATCCCCCTCGCTAACTGAGATGCCGTTGTGCTTCATGGCGGACGCGGTGCAGCATATAAAGCCCTTCACTTTCGAAGGGCTTGTTCATGATCACTGAGCGGCTTTCTTTTTCGCCGCTCGTTTTGCTTTGGTGGCAGCGGCGATTTTTTGCGTTTTCGCTGAGGGGTTTTTCGCTTTTTTCGGCTTGCCTTTCCCTGTGTCACCACGGAAGGCACTGTCCGGCTCGAAGTTCACTTTTTTGCCCATCTGGCGGCGTGGCGGTTTTTTGCCAGCCACTTTTTTACCCGTGGCCCCTTTTTTCGCTCTTTCGCGTTCGGTTTTCCCCACATTACGCGGGCCGCGCTCACTGGAGATCAGCGAGAAGTCGATCTTACGCTCATCCATATTGACCGCTTCAACTTTCACCTGCACACGGTCGCCCAGACGATAAGTTTGCCCCCCGGACTCGCCAATCAAGCGCTGACCAATCTGGTCAAAACGGTAGTAATCATTATCCAGCGAGGAAACATGCACCAGGCCATCAATAAACAGATCGTCGAGGCGCACAAAGAAACCAAAGCCGGTAACACTGGCAATTACACCCGGGAAAGTATTACCGACCTGATCCTGCATAAAGTCGCATTTCAGCCAGTCCGACACTTCTCGCGTGGCTTCATCGGCACGGCGTTCGGTCATCGAACAGTGCTGGCCAAGCTGTAACACCTCTTCCATGCTGTAGTGCCAGCCCCCGGTTTCAGTGCTGTTGCCCTTCAGCCCCTGCTCTTTCGCCAGCAGATATTTAATGGCGCGGTGCAAAGACAGATCCGGGTAGCGACGAATAGGCGAGGTGAAGTGCGCATAGGATTGCAACGCCAGACCAAAGTGGCCGCGGTTTTCGGGATCGTAGATCGCCTGTTTCATCGAGCGCAGCAACATGGTTTGCAGCATTTCATGATCCGGGCGGTCGGCAATCGACGTCAGCAGCTCGGCATAGTCACGCGGCTCTGGTTTGTTACCGCCAAGCAGTTCCAGCCCCAGCTCCGCCAGCACCGTGCGGAATGCCGTAATCGCATCATTAGTCGGTTTATCGTGAATACGGAACAGCGCAGGTTCACTGGCCTTTTCCACAAAGCGTGCCGCGGAGATATTGGCGAGGATCATGCACTCTTCAATCAGTTTGTGCGCATCGTTACGCTGAGTCTGTTCAATACGTTCAATACGGCGTTCGGCGTTAAAGATAAACTTCGCTTCTTCACTCTCAAAAGAGATGCCGCCACGCTCGGCCCGTGCCTGATCCAGCACTTTATAAAGGTTATGCAACTCTTCGATATGCTTCACCAGCGGGGCGTACTGCTCGCGAAGCTCCTGATCGCCCTGCAACATATGCCACACCTTGGTGTAGGTCAGGCGCGCATGCGAACTCATTACCGCTTCGTAGAACTTAAAGCCGGTTAAACGGCCTTTCGTCGAGATGGTCATTTCGCAGACCATACACAGGCGATCAACCTGAGGGTTCAGGGAGCACAAGCCGTTAGAGAGCACTTCTGGCAGCATCGGCACCACTTGCGACGGGAAGTAGACCGAGGTGCCACGGTTGCGTGCTTCGTTGTCGAGCGCGGTGCCATGACGCACGTAATAGCTCACATCGGCAATCGCCACCCATAAGCGCCAGCCGCCGCCACGTTTCTTCTCACAGTAGACGGCATCGTCAAAGTCGCGGGCATCTTCACCATCAATCGTAACCAGCGGCAGATCGCGCAGATCTACACGCCCGACTTTCGCTTCCTCCGGTACCTGCTCTTTCAGCCCGGCGATCTGTTTTTCGACTTCCGGAGGCCACTGATAGGGAATTTCATGGGTACGCAGTGCCATGTCGACAGCCATGCCGGTGCCCATATTGTCGCCGAGCACTTCAACAATCTTGCCTACCGCTTTCGTGCGGCGGGTCGGGCGCTGTGTCAGCTCCACCACTACCACATAGCCCATACGCGCGCCCATGATCTCTTCTGGCGGGATCAGGATGTCAAAGCTCAGGCGACTGTCATCCGGCACCACAAAGCCAACGCCAGCGTCGGTGAAGTAACGGCCGACAATCTGGCTGGTTTTCGGCACCAGCACGCGAACAATGCGCGCTTCACGGCGGCCTTTACGATCGGAGCCCAGCGGCTGCGCCAGCACCTGATCGCCATGGATACAGGTTTTCATCTGTTCGCTGGAAAGATAAAGGTCATCTTTGCGGCCTTCTACGCGCAGGAAGCCATAACCATCGCGGTGGCCAATGACTACGCCTTTCAGCAGGTCCAGACGTTCAGGTAAGGCGTAACACTGGCGGCGAGTAAAGACCAGTTGACCATCGCGCTCCATCGCGCGCAGACGGCGACGCAGCGCCTCGTTTTGTTCTTCGCCTGCAATATTCAGTTCGAAAGCCAGTTCGTCCCGGCTGGCGGGTTTTTCGCGTTTTGCTAAATGATCGAGGATGAATTCGCGGCTGGGAATGGGGTTGGTATATTTTTCAGATTCGCGTTCGAGGAAAGGATCTTGTGACATTGCGGTTCCTCCGTTGTCAGCTCTGGTGGAAATTTTCGTCATTCCACCAGCAATAATTTGTAAAGCGGTTGATTCTCTTCAACCAAATCGGCAAGCGTGTAGTTATCTAACTCCTTGAGAAAACACTGCACGGCTTTAGCGAGCGCCTTTTTCAGTCGGCAGGCGCTGGTGATGTGACAAAATTCGCTGCTGCAGTTGACCAGTGCAAGCGGTTCGAGGGAGCGCACAACATCACCAATCCGGATATCCTGTGCGGGCTTACCCAGACGGATACCGCCGTTTTTCCCACGGACAGCCGCAACATAGCCTTCGCGGCTTAGCTGATTGATTATCTTAACCATATGATTACGGGACACGCCATACGTTTCTGTGACTTCAGTAATGTTGGTCATTTGTCCTTCCGGCAACGACGCCATGTAGATCAGGGCGCGTAAACCGTAATCGGTAAAGCTCGTTAACTGCACATCAACCTCAGTAAGTGGGAAAAGATAAGATACCCGCAGGTATAAACACTATTGATGATAAACCAGCCACCTGTCAGGCCGCTAATTTATTTGAATGGATGGGCGAAAAAAGCGAAGAAACGGGGCGCGATGAACGCGCCCCGGCACAACATTATGCGTCGAACGGATCGCGCAGGATCATGGTTTCAGTACGATCCGGCCCCGTTGAGATGATGTCGATAGGTACACCGGTAACTTCTTCAATACGTTTGATGTAATCCAGCGCTGCCTGCGGCAGACCGCTGCGATCTTTGACACCAAAAGTGGATTCAGACCAGCCCGGCATAGATTCGTAAATCGGCTCAATGCCTTCCCAGTTGTCTGCTGCCAGCGGGGTGGTGGTCACTTCGCGGCCATCCGGCATGCGATACCCCACACACAGTTTCACTTCTTTCAGACCGTCCAGCACGTCCAGCTTAGTCAGGCAGAAACCAGACAGGGAGTTGATCTGTACCGCGCGACGAACGGCAACGGTATCCAGCCAGCCTGTACGACGACGACGACCGGTAGTCGCACCGTATTCATTACCCTGCTTGCACAGGAACTCGCCAATATCGTCGAACAATTCCGTCGGGAACGGACCCGCACCCACGCGTGTGGAGTAGGCTTTGATAATACCCAGTACGTAATCGACATAACGCGGGCCAAGGCCGGAACCTGTCGCCACACCACCAGCAGTGGTGTTGGAGGACGTCACATACGGGTAAGTACCGTGGTCGATATCCAGCAGCGTACCCTGCGCGCCTTCGAACATCACGAAGTCGCCGCGTTTGCGCGCCTGATCCAGCAAATCGGAGACATCCACAACCATCGCAGTCAGGATATCGGCAATCGCCATCACATCGTCCAGCACTTTCTGGTAGTCAACCGCGTCGACTTTATAGAAGTTCACCAGCTGGAAGTTGTGATATTCCATCACTTCTTTCAGTTTGTCGGCAAAGGTCGCTTTGTCGAACAGATCACCGACGCGCAGACCGCGACGGGCGACTTTATCTTCGTACGCCGGGCCGATACCACGACCAGTGGTACCGATCGCTTTCGCACCGCGCGCTTTCTCGCGCGCAACGTCCAGCGCAACGTGATAGTCAAGGATTAACGGGCATGCTTCAGACAGCAGCAGACGTTCGCGAACCGGGATACCACGGTCTTCCAGTTCTTTCATCTCTTTCATCAGCGCAGCCGGAGACAGCACGACACCGTTACCGATGATGCTGGTTACGTTTTCACGAAGAATGCCTGATGGAATAAGATGGAGGACGGTTTTTTCACCGTTGATTACGAGAGTATGGCCTGCGTTGTGACCGCCCTGGTAGCGTACAACATATTTAGCCCGTTCAGTCAGAAGATCAACAATCTTCCCTTTACCTTCGTCACCCCATTGGGTGCCCAGTACGACGACGTTGTTACCCATTTTTCAAAATCACCGTTTGCTTAAAAATGGATTCTACCACCGCTTTTTTTCAGATTCAGCACTTTTTCCCGGCAAAATGGCTTAAAGATAGGCTCTTTTCCCTCAGCCAATCGTTTTCCTCAACATGTAGTAGATCACCACTCCCGCGACCACAAGCCCACCGCCAAAGCGACGTAAAATATGATCGGGAAGCAGGCTCAGCGAGGCGATCATCCGACGCCACGCTCGTGGGTAGAACATAGGGCCCAGCCCTTCAAACACCAGCACCAACGCCAGGGCAAGCCAGATAGTTGAATTCATTCCTGATCCTTCCAAAAAGAAAACCACCGCCCTGAATCAGGCGGTGGTTTTTATCTTCTAAACCGTTGGCGCTATCTTAGCGCGTCGCGGAACTGGGTGTCTTCATATAACGGAAGAAATCACTGTCCGGGCTGAGCACCATTACATCCTGATTGCTCTGGAAGCTGCTTTCATAAGCGCGCAGGCTACGAATAAACGCGTAGAAATCCGGATCCTGGCTGAAGGCATCCGCGAACAGCTTCGCCGCTTCAGCATCGCCTTCACCACGCAGGATACGCCCCTGACGCTCTGATTCCGCCAGCGTTTTGGTTACTTCGTAATCCGCTGCAGCGCGCAGTTTCTCAGCTTCTTCCTGGCCTTGTGAACGGTGGCGACGCGCAACGGCTTCACGCTCGGCACGCATACGGTTGTAAATCGCTTCGGACACTTCGGTCGGCAGGTTGATCTGCTTGATACGCACATCCACCACTTCGATACCCAGAGCAGCCATACTGTTCGGGTTAATCACCGGCACTTTGCCGTTGGTTTCAGCCTGAACACGCTCTGCCGCTTTAGCAATGGCGTCATCCGCTGCCGGTGTCGACACTTCATCTTCGGTGCCCGCAGAACCCGAGTTCAGCGCATCCCGCACTTCAAGCGTCAGACGGCCACGTGAATCGGTCACAATGTCACGCACATCCAGACGACCAATTTCAGAACGCAGACGGTCAGAGAATTTACGTTTCAGCAGCACTTCCGCCTGAGAGACATCACCACCGCCCGTCGCCAGGTAGTAACGGCTGAAATCGCTGATACGCCACTTGATATAGGAATCGACGATCAGGTCTTTCTTCTCTTTGGTCACAAAACGATCGGCCTGGTTATCCATGGTCTGGATACGGGCATCAAGCATTTTAACCGATTCAATAAACGGCAATTTAAAGTGCAGGCCTGGCTCAAACACCAACGGTTTGTTTTCGTTGTCGCGCAGAACTTTGCCGAAGCGCAGCGAAATACCGCGCTCGCCCTCTTTCACCACAAAAACAGACGTGTAGAGCACTACCAGCACGATGATGATGATCGCGATAACTGACTTACGCATCGTTATTCCCCCTGACGCTGGTAGTCGTTACGCTGCGCGTTAACGCGGCGTTGGTCCATGATGTCTCCCGCCGACGTTGACGGGGCGCTGTTCGCACTGCTGCCAGAAGTAGACGCAGGCGGCAGGCGCAGCAAGTTGTTCGCGCCACTGCTGTCACTCTTTGCCGCAGGCGCGTTACCGCCTTTCAGCATCTGATCCAGCGGCAGCACCATCAGGTTGCCGCCTTTATCGTTAACCAGCACTTTGCGGGTATGGCTCAGCACTTTTTCCATGGTTTCAATGTACAAACGTTCACGCGTAATTTCCGGCGCGGCTTTGTATTCCGGCAGGATCTTCGCGAAACGGGCCACTTCACCCTGAGCCTCAAGGATGGTCTGCGTCTTGTACGCGCGCGCCTCTTCAAGGATACGCTGAGCCTGACCGTTAGCACGTGGCTGAACTTCGTTGGTGTACGCTTCCGCTTCACGGATGTATTGCTGCTCGTTCTCACGGGCGGCAATCGCGTCATCAAATGCCGCTTTCACCTCTTCCGGCGGGCGCGCTGCCTGGAAGTTCACGTCCAACAGGGTGATCCCCATGTTGTAAGGACGAATCGTTTCTTCCAGTTCACGCTGTGTATCGCTACGTATAACGGTACGGCCTTCCGTGAGGATACGGTCCATCACGTACTTGCCAATCACGCCACGCAGGGCGCTGTCTGTTGCCTGGCGCAGGCTATCATCAGCGCTGGTCACGCTAAACAGGTAACGTTCCGGATCGGTCACACGATACTGAACGTTCATCTCAACGCGAACCACGTTCTCATCAGAAGTGAGCATCACCCCCGATGCGGCCAGTTCACGCACGGACTCAACGTTCACCGCCGTCACGTTATCAATAAAGGTAGGTTTCCAGTTCAGCCCCGGTTCCACCAGATGACTGAACTTACCGAAACGGGTCACGACGCCGCGCTCCGCTTCTTTAATGGTGTAGAAGCCGGTAGCCGCCCAGATAATCACGGCTGCGGCGGCAACGATGCCGACAACACGCCCGCCCACATGGCCTCGCGGGCCAGAAGAACCTGGATTACCGCCGCCGGAACTTTTGCCGCCGCCCAAGCCACCGAGCTTTTTACTCAGTTTGCGGAAGATATCATCCAGATCAGGAGGCCCCTGATCGCGACCACCTTTGTTTCCATTTCCCTCAGAGTTGCCGCCTGGTTTGCTGCTTCCCCACGGGTCGCGGTCTTGTCCGTTGTTACCGGGCTGATTCCACGCCATGTATATGCTCCATATGTGTCTATCGTGCGGTGTATGCCCGAACTGGCGGGCACCCCCAAAGGGGAAAAATCTTCAGGCCTGTGCCGGTCAGACGACGTATTCTTCGAGTGCCGGTTCTTGTTTACAGAGTCGACGCCAGTCGACGATAGGCATGCGCACCTGCATACCGACACTGCCATCGTCTTCCACCCACTCTTTTTCTATTGCCTGAAGCTGATAAAACCGACTTCTCAGACGCCCTTCCTCCGGGGGTAAGCGCAACGTGTGCTGCGCGACTTCCCCGGCAAGACGCTCCGTCAAAGCCTGGAATAACAGTGGTACGCCAACCCCGGTCTGCGCAGAGAGCCAGACGCGGATTGGTTTATTCTCTTCATCCCTATCGATACGCGGCTCAAAATCGTCCAGCATATCGATTTTGTTCATCACTAGCAGCGTTGGGATATCGTGTGCTTCAATTTCTTCAAGCACGGTGTTCACTGCATCAATGTTTTCCTGCACGCGGACATCTGCGGCATCAATCACGTGCAGCAGCAACGTCGCCTGACGCGTCTCCTGCAAGGTCGCTTTAAACGCCGCGACCAGGTCGTGCGGCAGGTGGCGAATAAACCCTACGGTATCCGCCAGCACGGTTTCACCTACGTCTGCCACGTCAATACGGCGCAGCGTGGGATCCAGCGTCGCAAACAGCTGATCGGCTGCATACACTTGCGCCTCGGTTATTTGGTTGAATAGCGTAGATTTTCCGGCGTTCGTGTACCCTACCAACGAGACCGTTGGAATGTCGGCCTTCGTGCGGGAGCGGCGCCCTTGTTCACGCTGTTTTTCAACCTTCTCGAGACGCGATAAGATCTGGGTAATACGATTACGCAACAAACGACGGTCGGTTTCGAGCTGGGTTTCACCCGGACCGCGCAAACCAATCCCGCCCTTTTGTCGTTCAAGGTGGGTCCAGCCACGCACCAGGCGCGTCGCCAGATGGCGCAACTGCGCCAGTTCAACCTGCAATTTCCCCTCGTGCGTGCGCGCACGCTGGGCAAAAATATCCAAAATCAGGCCCGTGCGGTCGATAACACGACATTCGCACAATCTTTCCAGGTTACGCTCCTGGGCAGGGGTCAGCGCATGATCAAAAAGCACAACGGAAGCACCCGCGGCTTTAACAGCATCCGCAATTTCGATTGCTTTACCTTCGCCTACAAAATACTTGGGGTGCGGTGCTTTACGGCTACCGGTAATCACCTGCATTGCTTCGACACCGGCGGAAGAGACCAGAGATTCAAACTCCTGAAGGTCTTCCATATCTTTGTCTTGCGAAAAATAGATGTGTACCAGTACCGCCTGCTCACCGGCGTCATAACGGTCAAACAAGCGTATAACCCTCAATAAAGATCAGCGGGGAACGCAGATTTTCTGGCTCCCCGATAGAGATAAACAGCATTAAACCTTATTCGGTTTCTTCGCTGTCCTGCTGTGCAGAACCTTGCGCGTTGCTACCGTGATGGTAGTTACTGTTGGTACCGCCGCCGGCATTGTTGCTGTGATGTGAAACCGGACGAGATGGAACAACAGTTGAAATCGCGTGCTTATAGACCATTTGGCTGACCGTGTTTTTCAACAGGATCACGAACTGATCGAAAGACTCAATTTGCCCTTGCAGCTTGATACCATTCACCAAATAAATTGAAACTGGAACACGTTCCCGACGCAGTGCGTTCAGGAACGGATCTTGTAAAGATTGCCCCTTAGCCATTCTATCTTTTCCTTATATGCTTGTTTTGTACTTAGAACCCGAAAGCTCTGAAAACTGCGTAAAAATTCGCGCACGATACGGCCTAATTGTACACATTCACCTTGCGATAGCACTAACAACCTGTAACACGTCATGGTAAGACTTTTCTGGCTTTTCACTCTCTAACCAGTGAACGCCTTCCCATCCGCGTAACCATGTCATCTGCCGCTTGGCGAGTTGCCTCGTGGCGCAAATACCTCGATAAACCATTTCATCGTATGAAATCTCACCTTCCAGATAAGACCACATCTGGCGGTATCCCACACAACGAATGGAAGGCATCTCCGTATGCAAATCTCCGCGAGCAAAAAGCGCCCGCACTTCTGCTTCAAAACCCGAAGCCAACATCTGATGAAAACGCTGCTCAATGCGTTGATGGAGCAGTTCACGGCTCGCCGGGGCGATGGCGAACTGATGCACCTTGTAAGGCAGAGCGTCTCCCGACGTTTGCGTCAGATCTGTTAAAGTTTTACCCGAAATGAAAAAAACTTCCAGTGCCCGGGAAAGCCTTTGCGGATCATTTGGATGAATCCGTGCTGCAGCAACAGGATCAATCTCCCGCAACTGCTGGTGCAACGCTTCCCATCCGCGCTCTGCCGCCTGTTTTTCGATCCCGGCCCTGACTTCAGGATCCGCTGACGGCAAGGGGGATAATCCTTCCAGCAACGCCTTGAAGTAGAGCATCGTACCGCCCACCAACAACGGAATACGCCCCGCATCGGTGATGGCTTTCATTTCCGCCAGCGCATCGCGACGGAAATCCGCTGCGGAATACGCTTGTGCGGGATCGAGAATATCCAACAGCCGATGCGGAGCAGCACGCAACTCGTCGGCGTCAGGCTTCGCGGTACCGATATCCATTCCCTGATAGATTAGGGCGGAATCAACGCTTATCAACTCAACGGGCAAAACTTTACGCAGCTCAATGGCTAATGCTGTTTTGCCGGAGGCCGTCGGGCCCATCAAAAAAATAGCCTCAGGCAGGCCAGCCTTACTCACTTCACTCATGTTTCAGGGCGTTCATCGCCATTTGTAAATCAACAGGTTGTAATAAACCATCTGGTGGGGACTTCACCAGATGCGGACAAAGCCGTTCGACGTCGGCCAGCAGTGTTATCGCCTGCGCTATGCTCCATTGCGGATGATCGCTCGCCAGATGACGCGCCAGCCACTGGGCAATATTGGCCGCATGAATGCTTGTCTGCTGCGCCAGGTAGCCTATCAGTTCAGGAATCAAGATTTGTAAATTTTGTTGGCGCAAGGGTAAAGGCACTGCGCGAATGGTCACATGCTGTCCATCAGGCACAAATTCAATGCCCATTTCCCCCAGCACCGGCTGCGCGCGCTTCAAAGCCTCGCTCTCAGCAGCGGAAATTTTTAACCGCACCGGGATAAGCAACGGCTGGCCGCAGGTGGGAGCGTTGGCTGGCGAAAGCTGAGCCTGCCGCAACCAGCGTTCAGCAACCGGGAGCGCCAATAACGCGAGCGTACCGTGGCGTTCAAGCAACGCGAAGTGTGGCGCAATCAACGTTAATACGCGACCAAAGCTCTGACTGTGTCCGTCCAGCGCGGGCGAGGCGGGCGGCGGCGCTTCGCTTTTGCGCTCTGCCAGCGGCGTATCTAACAGCTGCCGATAAAGTGCGCCCTGCTGTTTCTGATAACCGGGCTGCGCATGGGGCCAGGAGGGAGCCGCACCGCCATTACCGCCGCTACGAGGAGCGGGTGCAGCCGTTTCCCTGCGGGGTGCTTCTGGCTCACGGGCAATCAACGGCTCAGCAAACTGATTGCGCCCTGCCGCTACGCGGTTTTCCGGCAGCGTACGCAACACAGGTTCGTTCGCCAGCGGTAACGGCACAGCAAGCTGCTGTTGCAGCACGCTCAGTACGCCCTGGTAGATAAAGTCATGCACCAGGCGTGACTGGTGGAAGCGCACTTCGTGTTTCGCCGGATGCACATTGACATCCACCTGGTGCGGATCGATCTCCAGATAAAGCACAAACGCGGGCTGTTGGTCGGCACCCAGTTTGTCTTCGCATGCCTGACGAATGGCGTGATTGATCAAGCGATCGCGCATCATCCGGCCATTCACATAGCAATACTGGATCTCAGCAAAAGCGGTGGTAGTACTCTTCGGATCAGCTACCCAGCCATGCAAGGCTAAATCACCATGCTGCCATTCGATAGCCAGCGCGTGCTCAAGGAATGCCGTACCGCAAATGGCACCCAGCCGCCGCTCTTGCTGGCCGCCTTTCGCCACTGCACGATACTGACGCACCAGCTTACCGTTGTGACTGAGATTAAGAGTCACATCAAAGCGTGCCAGCGCGATGCGACGGATCACCTCATCAATATGGTTGAATTCAGTTTTCTCGGTACGCATAAACTTACGTCGCGCCGGGGTGTTATAGAACAGGTCTAGCACTTCGAGCGTCGTACCAACCGGGTGCGCGGCAGGCTTAACCGTTACCGCCATATCGCGCCCTTCCGCGTAAGCCTGCCAGGCTTCTTGCTGTTCAGCCGTGCGGGAGGTGAGCGTTAAACGGGAAACAGAACTGATACTGGCCAGTGCCTCGCCGCGAAAACCGAGGCTGATGATTGCCTCCAGATCGTCCAGCGAGGCGATCTTACTGGTCGCATGACGCGCCAGCGCCAGCGCCAGTTCCTCTTTTTTGATGCCCGCGCCATTATCGCGGATGCGAATCAACTTTGCGCCGCCGCGTTCAATATCAACATCAATACGCGTTGCGCCAGCATCAAGGCTGTTTTCTACCAGCTCTTTCACTACCGACGCAGGGCGCTCTACCACTTCGCCAGCGGCGATTTGGTTCGCAAGCTGCGGCGGCAGAACCTGAATCGGCATCAAGATGTCCTTAATTAAGCAGACCGCTACCCGGCGCAGCAGCGCTGGCTGTTTGCCCGCCCCCGCTGCGTGGCGCGGATTGCAATGGATGTGCGAGGAAATAGTTACGCAGACCGCTATAAATGGCTTCGGCAATCTGCTGCTGATAGCTGTCGCTCCCCAATAGACGCTCTTCGCCCGAATTACTGATAAATCCGGTTTCAACCAGCACTGAAGGAATGTCCGGGGAACGCAGCACACCAAGGCTGGCATGTTCCGGGCGACGCTTATGCAAGGCCCCCACGCGCTGAAGCTGGCCCAGCATATTGGTGGCGACATCATAACCTACACGCTGAGAATGGCCGAACTGTAAATCGAGCACCGCCTGGCTCAGGTAAGGGTCAGACTGGCTATTTGCCAGCACATCTCCGGCGCCGCCCAGCAGTTCGGACTGCTTCTCATGCTGTTCCAGCCAGCCGGCCATCTCGCTGTTGGCACGGCGGTTAGACAATACCCATACGGAAGCACCTGTCGCGTCGCGGTTTGGTGCCGCGTCGGCGTGGATCGACACCAGGAAGTTGGCGTTCTGTTTGCGCGCCACATCTGACCGCCCCATCACCGAAATAAAATAGTCGCCATCACGCGTCATGACCGGTTTAAACATCGGATCGTCGTTCAGCAGCGTACGTAGCTTGCGGGCAATCGCGATGGTCACGTTTTTCTCTTGTGTCCCACCGGAACCGATCGCGCCAGGATCCTGACCGCCATGCCCGGCATCAATAGCAATGACGACTTTATCGCCGGATACCGCCTGCGCCGCCGGACGGGTTATCGTATTGCTGTTGGTTACGCTGGTAATACGGTCGTTTTCGGAACGAAACGGGTTTCGTCCAGGTTGCGAAGGCTGGACCGGGCGCGCCGTAACGACTGGCGTTTCAGCCCGCTGTACCACCGCTTTTGGCAGCGGGGGCGGAACGTCAGCATCGATCGTAAAGATGACGGTATAACCCGCACCGTTTTGCTGTTTGACCGCCCGGGTTTTGCCATTCTGCGTTAAGTCGACCACCAGACGAATCGATTGATTATCCCTGGCAGTACCGGCCCGAATGCTTTTGACAAGATTGTTACCACTGAACTGCAAAGGTAATCCCTGAATAATGCCGGTCTGTTTGATGTCCAGCGCAACACTGCGTTTGTCCTGTTGCGAAATAGCATAATCAGGATCGCCCATAAAACTGAACGTTATACGAGCCTGGTTATCGCCATTAGATACCTGAATATCCGCCAGGCTTGCCGCACCAGCCTGCGCGCAGAGTAATAATAACGCCGTTGCCAACCAACTTTTCACGCGAGAGATCATCCCGTCACCCTTCCTGTCAACCGGCTATACGCGCCAGTAACGAATCGCCAGATGAGGATACAGCGCTAATGCGCGCCTCACGCCCCTGCGCCTGGTAATCTAAATGAATTTCGACATCCGGGTCAGGCAATACACCCGCACCTTGTTGCGGCCACTCGACCAGGCAAATGGCGTCGTTGGCAAAATAATCGCGGATCCCCATAAATTCCAGCTCCTCAGGATCGGCAAGGCGATACAGATCGAAGTGATACACCATCAATTTATCGAGGGTGTACGGTTCCACCAGCGTATAGGTCGGGCTTTTGACATTTCCGTTATGGCCTAAGGCCTGTAAAAAGCCCCGGCTAAACGTGGTTTTACCCGCGCCGAGGTCGCCATACAAATAAATCACCGTTGCGCCATCGCAGGCCTGCGCGACACGCTTGCCGAGATCCAATGTCGCTTGCTCGTCAGGTAAAGGAATAACTCGATTAATCATCTTTTGTATCAACTACATCCGGGTTAACAACACGCAAGAGCGTGGTAAAAAGATCGGTGGCCAGCATACCGCGCATACCGCTCGTTGCCGCCAGCCTATCGGCTGCCGCGCCATGCGCTACACAACCCGCACAGGCAGCATCATACAGGGTTAATTTCTGTGCCAGTTGCGCACCGATAATACCCGACAATACGTCACCCATACCGCCGCTCGCCATGCCAGCGTTACCGGCATCAACAATGCCCATTGCGCCTTCCGCGCTCGCCACTACCGTCCCGGCACCTTTCAGCACCACCACGCCTGCATAGCGTTTAACCAGACGTTGGGCCGCAAGTAAGCGATCGCTTTCAATTTCCGCCACGCTGCCATTCAGCAGACGCGCAGCCTCGCCGGGGTGCGGCGTCAGTACGCGATTGTGACGTTTATCGGGGTTGATTGCCAGAAGGTTCAACGCATCCGCGTCCCAGAGCATCGGTTTGCGAAAATTTTCCACCTTATGCAGCGCTTTTTTGCCCCACTCTTGCTGGCCGAGGCCCGGCCCAACGACCACGACATCGGCCCATTCAAGGCTCTCATCCAGCGTACTGGCCGTCAGTTCGTGCACCATAAGCTCCGGGCGGGCAGTTAGCAAGGGTGCAATATTCTCGCGGCGTGTCAGTACCCGCACCAGGCCAGCACCTGCCCGCAGCGCCGCTTCACCCGCCATACGGATTGCTCCTGCCGTGCCATGATCGCCGCCAATGATGAGCAACCGACCATGATCCCCTTTGTGCGATGTGGGCCGTCTCGGGGTAAACCACTGCGCCAGTTGGCTGGCATCGTAACGGGCAAGGGCACTCTCCTGCCCGTTTAGCCAGGCATCAAGCCCAAGGGCACGATGATGCAGTTGACCGACCACATCACGGGCTTTCCCGGTCAGCAGACCAGGTTTGAGAGCAATAAAGGTGACAGTGTGCCGGGCATGGATAACGGCCCCGGGGGTTGCGCCAGTTTGCGCGATCAAGCCAGAAGGAATATCCAGCGACAGTACAGGAGCTGGATGAGCATTAGCCTGGGTGATAAGCCGTGCAACATTGTCGCGCGGTGCGCAAGTAAGGCCGGTACCGAGCAAGCCATCGATAATCAAATCTGTCTCTTCCGGCCACAGCACATCCACGGCATGAATAGTACCGCCAGCGTTAAGCCAGGCCTCTCTTGCCTGCGCGGCCTCTTCCGGCAAGGGCTTACTGCTTTCCAGCGCCAGTAAGGTTACCTGCACTCCTGCCGCAGCGGCCAGCCGTGCGACCACATAACCGTCGCCGCCGTTGTTGCCGTGCCCGCAAAGGATCAGCCAGCATCGGGCGTGCGGAAAATGCTTCCGCGCCACGTCAAACGCCGCTTCACCTGCGCGCTGCATTAATTCATAGAGCGTAATGCCAAGGCTATCTGCAGCGTCTTTTTCTGCCTGTCGGAGTGCCTCAGCATGCCAGATGGAGTGTGGTATACTTGCTGCGATTTTCTTCATCTTTATGGTCCGTCATGTCACAGCCCCTCGATCTCAATCACTTAGCGCAACAAATCAAACAGTGGGGCTCTGAACTGGGTTTTCAGCACGTCGGCATTACCGATACCGATCTCAGCGCCTCTGAGCCAAAGCTGCAGGCGTGGCTGGATAAACAATACCATGGCGAAATGGAGTGGATGGCGCGTCACGGTATGATGCGCGCCCGCCCCCACGAACTTCTCCCCGGTACGCTGCGCGTTATCAGCGTGCGCATGAATTATCTGCCTGCACACGCCGCATTCGCCAGTACGCTTAAAAACCCCTCGCTCGGTTATGTCAGCCGCTACGCGCTGGGGCGTGATTATCATAAGTTGCTGCGCAACCGGCTTAAAAAGCTCGGCGAAATGATTTCGCAGCATTGTGCTTCGCTGAATTTTAGACCGTTTGTGGATTCCGCGCCCATTCTTGAGCGCCCGCTGGCGGAAAAAGCGGGTCTGGGCTGGACAGGTAAGCACTCACTTATCCTGAGCCGTGACGCCGGTTCGTTCTTTTTCCTTGGCGAGTTGCTGATTGATTTGCCACTCCCTATCGATACCCCGGTGGAAGAAGGCTGCGGGCGCTGCGTGGCCTGCATGACAATTTGCCCCACCGGCGCGATTGTTGAGCCCTACACTGTCGACGCCCGCCGCTGCATCTCCTATCTCACGATTGAGCTGGAAGGTGCAATCCCGGAAGAGTTTCGCCCGTTAATGGGTAACCGCATTTACGGTTGTGATGACTGCCAGCTTATCTGCCCGTGGAATCGCTATTCGCAATTAACCGAGGAAGAGGACTTCAGCCCGCGCGAAGTCTTGCATGCGCCGGAGTTGATCGAACTGTTCGGTTGGAATGAGGCCTGGTTCCTAAAAGTTACGGAAGGCTCCGCAATTCGTCGTATTGGCCATCTGCGTTGGCTGCGTAATATTGCCGTAGCTCTGGGTAATGCCCCCTGGGATGAGGCCAATATTCGGGCGCTGGAGAAACGGTTAGGTGAGCACCCACTTCTTGACGAACATATACAATGGGCGATTGCGCAGCAAATCGATAAGCGAAAAGCCTGCATTGTTGAAGTACAAACGGCGCAAAAACAACGCCTGGTACGGGTGATTGAAAAAGGCCTGCCGCGCGATGCGTAAATCGTCCACAGCTTGTGAATAAAATAAAAAACACATTGCGATTCAACGTCAACAAAATCGTCAAGCGATCGCGTTAACACTTTCCAATGTTAATTTATTAAGATTTTTCAGCACGTTAAACAGAGACTATTTACCCAGCGAAGCAATGATTATGTTGCGAATGAAAGCGCAGCCTGTGGATAAGTCTGTTCACAATGATTTTCAGATGACAATAAAAAACGCCCCCAACGAGGATTCCCGCTGTGGATAATTTTTTGATGTGAAAATTTGGAGCGGGAAACGAGACTCGAACTCGCGACCCCGACCTTGGCAAGGTCGTGCTCTACCAACTGAGCTATTCCCGCATACTTATCTGGACCAGCTTGCTAGCCGGAACCAGTAAATCTGGATGGTGCGTGCCTTACGGCATTTCAAATTTGGAGCGGGAAACGAGACTCGAACTCGCGACCCCGACCTTGGCAAGGTCGTGCTCTACCAACTGAGCTATTCCCGCATATTTATCCGGCTTCAGCGTCAATGCTAAAACCCGTAAATTTGGATGGTGCATTTCAAATTTTGGAGCGGGAAACGAGACTCGAACTCGCGACCCCGACCTTGGCAAGGTCGTGCTCTACCAACTGAGCTATTCCCGCTTATCATCGATTTTTCAGCAACTTACAAACATTTTGCACTGAAATTTCGAGATGCCGTGTTTCACATTTCTGTGTCTTCACGGGAGGCGCATTATACGAGAATTCCTTCTTGCTGCAAGCCCCTGAAAGCAAATTTTCTTTTTTTTTGTTCAAGTGACGATTTAATCGACAAAATGAACATTTTTCCAGCAAACCCGCGCCAGTACTGGCCTTGCAGGGCAAGGCAAACACATTCCCTGCCCTGCAAGAAACGCATTACAGCTTAATAAAGTGCTCGCGATAATAAGCCAGCTCCGCCACCGATTCGCGAATATCGTCCAGCGCCTGGTGGGTATTCTGCTTTTTCAGCCCGTCCAACACTTCAGGCTTCCAGCGGCGCGCCAGCTCTTTCAGTGTGCTGACATCCAGGTAGCGATAGTGGAAATAGGCCTCCAGTTCCGGCATGTACTTAAACAGAAAGCGACGATCCTGACCGATACTGTTGCCACAAATAGGCGATTTCCCGGCAGGCACCCACGCTTTTAAGAATTCGAGAGTAGCCAGTTCCGCCGCGCGGTCGTCAAGCTGGCTCGCTTTTACCCGGTCAACCAGTCCGCTACCAGTATGGGTGCGCACGTTCCAGTCATCCATTAATGCCAGTTGCGCATCGGATTGATGGACAGCAATCACCGGCCCTTCTGCCAGAATATTAAGATTGGCATCGGTCACCAGCGTCGCGATCTCAATAATGCGATCGCGCTCGGGATCTAACCCCGTCATCTCCAGATCGATCCAAATGAGGTTGTTTTCATTTGCGCTCATGCTATTTTCCACCCTTCTCGCGTCACTATATTCATCTAGAATTGCGTGTATCATAGTCGTTTTGCCCATCCAGGGCGACCAGGAGCCAGCACGATTGAGTAAAAATAAACTCTCCAAAGGGCAGCAGCGCCGCGTTAAAGAGAATCACCAGCGCCGGCTGAAAACCTCTACGGAGAAAGCTGACTACGATGACAACCTCTTCGGCGACCCGTCCGAAGGTGTGGTTATCAGCCGCTTCGGCATGCATGCTGATGTGGAATCCGCCGATGGCGAAGTGCACCGTTGCAATATTCGCCGCACCATTCGTTCGCTGGTCACGGGTGACCGCGTGGTCTGGCGTCCTGGCAAAGAAGCCGCAGAAGGCGTTACTGTCAAAGGCATTGTTGAAGCCGTGCATGAACGCACCACAGTGCTCACACGCCCCGATTTTTACGACGGCGTCAAACCTATTGCTGCCAATATCAATCAGATTGTGGTGGTCTCAGCTATCCTGCCGGAACTGTCGCTGAATATTATCGACAGATATCTGGTGGCGTGCGAAACGTTGCAAGTCGAACCACTGATCGTGCTGAACAAAATCGATCTGCTGGACAATGACGGCATGGCTTTCGTGAATGAGCAAATGGATATCTATCGCAAGATTGGCTATCGCGTATTAATGGTATCCAGCCATGCGCAAAACGGCCTTACCCCGCTGACAGAAGCGTTGACTAACCGCATCAGTATCTTTGCCGGGCAATCGGGCGTGGGTAAATCAAGCTTACTGAACACACTGCTCGGTTTGCAGGAGAGGCAGATCCTCACCAATGATGTGTCCGATGTTTCCGGGCTGGGGCAACACACCACCACCGCAGCGCGCCTCTATCACTTTCCGCACGGCGGCGATGTGATTGACTCGCCGGGCGTGCGCGAGTTTGGGCTCTGGCACCTTGAACCGGAACAAATTTTTAACGGCTTTGTCGAATTCCATGATTATCTGGGCCAGTGCAAATATCGTGACTGCAAGCATGATACCGACCCGGGTTGCGCCATCCGCGAAGCGGTGGAGAAAGGCGAAATCGCTGAGAGCCGTTTCGACAACTATCACCGCATTCTGGAAAGCATGTCGCAGGTAAAAACGCGTAAAAGCTTTTCTGAATCAGATGACTGACAACTAACCTAAGCATCGCTAGAATCGTCCCCCATTTGGAAAAGGATCCGGCGCACAGCGGCGGATCAGGAACGACAAAAACAATGGCCTGGAGGCTGCTTTGTTAAACTCATTTAAACTTTCGCTACAATACATTCTGCCGAAACTGTGGCTCACTCGCCTGGCGGGCTGGGGCGCAAGTAAGCGAGCGGGCTGGCTGACCAAACTGGTTATCGATCTGTTTGTGAAATACTTCAAGGTCGATATGAAAGAGGCACAAAAGCCAGACACCGCCAGCTATCGCACGTTCAATGACTTCTTTGTTCGTGCATTGCGCGACGAGGTTCGCCCACTGAACACCGACCCGAACGTGCTGGTGATGCCGGCAGACGGCGTGATCAGCCAGCTTGGTGATATTGAAGAAGATAAAATTCTGCAAGCCAAAGGTCATAACTACAGCCTTGAAGCCTTGCTGGCGGGCAACTACCTGATGGCCGATCTGTTCCGCAATGGTAGCTTTGTCACCACCTATCTGTCGCCACGCGATTATCACCGCGTTCATATGCCCTGCAACGGTATCCTGCGTGAAATGATTTATGTGCCGGGGGATCTCTTCTCCGTCAACCATCTGACCGCACAGAACGTACCGAATCTCTTTGCCCGTAACGAACGCGTCATTTGCTTGTTTGATACCGAGTTTGGCCCGATGGCGCAAATCCTTGTCGGTGCAACCATTGTCGGCAGTATCGAGACGGTATGGGCTGGCACCATTACCCCGCCGCGCGAAGGCGTCATCAAACGCTGGACCTGGCCTGCGGGCGAGAGTGAGGGCGCGGTCGCCTTACTGAAAGGTCAGGAAATGGGCCGCTTCAAACTCGGCTCCACCGTCATCAACTTGTTCGCGCCGGGCAAAGTGAAGCTGGCGGAACAACTGCAAAACCTGTCGGTCACTAAAATTGGCCAGCCGCTGGCCGTATCCAACGAGCCTTTCGTCCCCGCCGCTGAACCGGCACCGTTGCCGGAAGCGGAAATTAAAGCAGAACACGACGCCAGCCCGCTGGTTGACGATAAGAAAGACGAAGGCTAATCCCCAACCCAGGAAGACTGACGTGCGCCTGATTATCACTTTTCTGATGGCCTGGTGCCTCAGCCTGGGGGCCGTAGCTGCTACGGCCCCCGATGCCCGACAAATTTCACAAGAACTGGAGCAGGCCAAAGCGGCGAAGAACACGCCGGAGCAGGCCGAAACCATTGAGGTGCTCCAGGCTGCGTTGAATGCACTCGAAGAACGCAAAGGTTCCCTTGAGCGTGCGCAGCAATATCAGCAAGTCATTGATAACTTCCCCAAGCTTTCCAGGACATTACGTTCGCAGTTGGATAACCTGCGCGACGAACCGAAAGCCGTTCCCACCGACATGAGCAGCGATGCGCTAAATCAGGAGATCCTCCAGGTCAGCAGCCAGTTGCTGGAGAAAACACGCCTGGCACAGCAGGAACAGGAACGTGCGCGGGAAATCAGTGACTCCTTAAACCAGTTGCCGCAACAGCAAACTGATGCCCGCCGCCAGGTGACTGAAGTAGAACGTCGCCTCAGTTCGCAAACGGCAGCCACACCGCTGGCGCAAGCGCAAAATCTTGCCGCGCAGGCAGAGTCAGCGAAGCTGAAAGCGCAGGTCGATGAGCTGGAACTGGCGCAACTCTCAGCCAATAACCGCCAGGAGCTGTCGCGCATGCGTTCAGAGCTGGCGCAGAAGCAGAGCCAGCAGTTGGATACGTACCTGCAGGCCTTGCGCAACCAGCTTAACAGCCAGCGCCAGCGCGAAGCGGAACAGGCGCTTGAAAGCACCGAATTGCTGGCGGAAAACAGCGCCAACTTACCGGCAGGTATCGTCGAACAGTTCCGTATTAACCGTGAGTTGTCGCAAGCGTTGAACCAACAAGCGCAGCGGATGGATCTGGTGGCCTCTCAGCAACGCCAGGCCACCAGCCAGACCTTACAGGTGCGCCAGGCGCTTAATACCCTGCGTGAGCAATCACAATGGCTGGGCGCATCCAATATGTTGGGCGAGGCGTTGCGCGCGCAGGTTGCCCGTCTGCCGGAAATGCCCAAGCCACAGCAACTGGATACCGAAATGGCGCAGTTGCGTGTGCACCGCATGCGTTATGAAGATCTGCAAAACAAGCAGCCACAGCTACGGCAAATCCGTCAGGCTGACGGCCAGCAGCTGACTGCCGAGCAAGGGCGTATTCTGGAAGCGCAACTGCGCACGCAGCGTGAGCTTTTGAATTCCCTGTTGCAGGGCGGGGATACGCTCATCCTTGAACTGACCAAACTGAAGGTCGCCAACAGCCAACTGGAAGACGCACTGAAAGAGGTGAATGAGGCAACCCACCGTTATCTATTCTGGACAGCGGATGTCAGCCCGATAACCTTTAGCTGGCCCATTGAAATCGTTCAGGACCTGCGTCGCTTGCTGTCGCTGGATACCGCCAGTCAGTTGGGGAAAGCCAGCGCCATGATGCTGACCAGCAAAGAGACGCTGTTCCCGCTGTTTGGCGCGTTAATTCTGGTTGGCTTCAGCATCTACTCGCGCCGCCATTTTACCCGCTTTCTGGAGCGTTCCAGCGCCAGAGTGGGTAAAGTCACGCAGGATCATTTCTGGCTCACCATGCGCACCGTGTTCTGGTCGATCCTTGTTGCCTCTCCCCTACCGGTACTGTGGGCGACACTGGGGTATGGTTTGCAGGAAGCCTGGCCCTGGCCGCTGGCGGTGGCCATTGGCGATGGCGTAACGGCCACCGTACCGCTGCTTTGGGTTGTGATGATCTGCGCAACCTTTGCCCGTCCAACGGGGCTGTTTGTCGCCCACTTTGGCTGGCCACGCAACCGTGTTGCTCGTGGTATGCGTTACTACCTGATGAGCATTGGCTTGATTGTCCCGCTGATTATGGCGCTGATCATGTTTGATAACCTTAACGACCGCGAATTTTCCGGATCGCTGGGCAGGCTGTGTTTTATTCTGATCTGCGGCGCGCTGGCGCTGGTGACACTGAGCCTGAAACGAGCCGGTATTCCCCTTTATGTGGATAAAGGCGGCAATGGCGATAATATGCCGAACCACCTGCTGTGGAACCTGCTGATGAGCGCGCCGTTGATTGCCATTCTTGCGGCAGCTGTCGGCTACCTTGCCACAGCGCAGGCACTGCTGGCGCGGCTGGAAACGTCGGTGGCTATCTGGTTCCTGCTGCTGGTGGTGTACCATATTATCCGTCGCTGGATGCTGATTCAGCGTCGCCGTCTGGCCTTTGAGCGCGCACGTCATCGCCGTGCGGAAATCCTCGCGCAGCGCGCACGCGGAGAGGATGAACCCGCCCATCAAACCAGCACGGAAGGTGTGGCCGACGTCGATGAAGCCGAAGTTGATCTGGATGCTATTAGTGTCCAGTCGCTGCGGCTGGTGCGCTCGATCCTGATGCTGATTGCGTTGTTGTCGGTCATTGTGCTGTGGTCGGAGATCCACTCTGCATTCGGTTTCCTCGAAAACATCACGCTATGGGATGTCACATCTACCGTGCAGGGTGTGGAAAGTCTGGAGCCGATTACGCTGGGCGCGGTGCTGATTGCCATTCTGGTCTTTATTATCACCACCCAACTGGTGCGTAACCTTCCGGCTCTGCTGGAACTGGCTTTGCTACAACACCTGGAGCTGGCGCCGGGAACCGGTTACGCCATCACCACCATCACCAAATATCTGCTGATGCTATTTGGCGGGCTGGTGGGTTTCTCCATGATCGGTATTGAATGGTCGAAATTACAGTGGCTGGTGGCAGCACTGGGGGTAGGTCTTGGGTTTGGTCTGCAGGAAATCTTCGCTAACTTTATCTCTGGCCTGATCATCCTGTTTGAAAAACCGATCCGCATTGGCGATACCGTAACGATCCGCGATTTGACGGGCAGTATTACCCGCATCAATACCCGCGCCACAACGATCAGCGACTGGGATCGTAAAGAGATCATCGTACCGAACAAAGCGTTCATCACTGAACAGTTTATAAACTGGTCGCTATCAGATTCAGTAACCCGTGTGGTACTGACGGTGCCAGCGCCAGCAGATGCCAACAGTGAAGAAGTGACGCAAATCCTTAACGCCGCAGCCGAACGCTGCTCGCTGGTGCTCGACAATCCCGCACCGGAGGTGTTCCTGGTTGACCTGCAACAAGGGCTACAACTGTTTGAACTGCGTATCTATGCCGCGGAAATGGGGCACCGCATGCCATTGCGCCATGAGATTCATCAGTTGATTCTGGCGGGCTTCCGCGAACACGGTATTGATCTGCCCTTTCCACCGTTCCAGATGCGTCTGGAGAGTCTGGACGGCAGGCGCAGTGCGAGAACGCTCACCTCAGCAGGTAAGAGCTCACGCCCGGCAGGCAGTTTATAAACATGCTGCGCCGGAAGGCGCAGCATGTTACTGGCAGAGAGTAGCCGTCCGGAGGGAAATCAGCTACGGGTGATGAGACACTTATGCCCGATCGACGGTAAAAGCGATCACGTCCGCCAGGCTTTCTGCCTGCAACGCCAGCATGATCAGGCGATCAACGCCTAACGCCACACCGGAGCAGTCGGGAAGCCCGGCCTTCAGTGCTTCCAGCAGGTTCATATCCACCGGTTGCTGCGGTAAACCCCGCGCCGCACGCTTGCGGTTGTCCTGCTCGAAACGCTGTTGTTGTTCACGCGCATCGGTCAGCTCGTGGAAACCATTCGCCAGTTCAATGCCCTTGAAATACACCTCGAAGCGCTCCGCCACCCGATGATCTTCCGTACTGATTTGCGCCAGCGATGCCTGGCTTGCCGGAAAATGGTAAACAAACGTTGGACGATCTTTACCGATCTGCGGCTCTACGCCCATGGTGAAAAGCAGTTGCAGCAACGTATCGCGATCTTCTTCGCTATCGGCGATATTGCTCAGATCGAGCTTTGCCGCGACTTCACGCAGTTGGGTTTTATCGGCAGAGAGCGGATCGATTTCCAGATAGCGCTGGAATGCCTGCTGATAGGAGAGCGATTCCGCCGCCGGGCATTCCAGCACCTGCTGCAGTAAATCATCCACCTCGTTCATCAGACGGTACATGTCGTAATGCGGACGATACCACTCCAGCATGGTGAATTCAGGGTTGTGATGACGACCCATCTCTTCATTGCGAAAGCTTCTGCACAGCTGGAACACCGGGCCGCAACCCGCAGCCAGCAGGCGTTTCATGTGGTATTCCGGGCTGGTCATCAAGTAGAGATTCAGACCCTGAGAGTGGCCGGGACCAACAAAACGGGTTTCAAACGGGAACAGGTGAATATCCGTTACCGTCGCCTGGCTCATACAGGGCGTTTCCACCTCAAGTACGCCACGATCGGCAAAGAATCGACGGATCTCCGCCATCATTGCCGCGCGTTTCAATAGGTTGGGGATGGATGCGCTCGGCTGCCAGGTTGCCGTCTCGCTCATGGTACTTTCTCCATATTCAGACAAGGGGACGAAGTCTACCCGCATCGATCCACAGAGACAAATTTTGCACAGAAAATTTTCAGTTATGTCGTCTATAAATAGAGAGGACGGATTAAGTGATGATATCAATCAACTTCAGTGACGCATCACACGACAGAACAGCAAAAAAATCGAACACATCAAATTTCCCTTCGATCCCTACGGTTATACTGCCCTTACCCAAAAAGGAGCAGTGGAACATTTCCGCAATTACCTAAAGCGCTTCAGGCTTATCGTTGCGGAACAACAATAATCTGGAGGAATGTCGTGCAAACCTTTCAAGCCGATATCGCTGTGATTGGCGCAGGCGGAGCAGGATTACGTACCGCGATCGCCGCGGCGCAAGCCCACCCTAACGCCAAAATCGCATTGATTTCAAAAGTCTACCCCATGCGCAGCCATACGGTTGCCGCAGAAGGCGGCTCTGCCGCCGTGGCCCAGGATCATGACAGCTTCGAGTATCATTTCCACGATACCGTCTCTGGCGGTGACTGGCTTTGCGAACAGGATGTCGTTGACTATTTTGTGCACCATTGCCCGACAGAGATGACTCAGCTTGAGCAGTGGGGCTGTCCGTGGAGTCGTCGCCCGGATGGTACAGTCAACGTGCGCCGCTTCGGTGGGATGAAAATCGAACGCACCTGGTTCGCGGCCGATAAAACCGGCTTCCACATGCTGCATACACTGTTTCAAACCTCGCTGCAGTTCCCGCAGATCCAGCGCTTCGACGAACATTTCGTACTCGATATCCTGGTCGACGATAACCACGCTCGCGGCCTGGTCGCAATGAACATGATGGAAGGCACGCTGGTGCAAATCCGCGCCAATGCCGTTGTGATGGCTACCGGTGGCGCCGGCCGTGTTTACCGCTACAACACCAATGGCGGCATTGTGACCGGTGATGGTATGGGCATGGCGCTGGCACACGGCGTTCCGCTGCGCGACATGGAATTTGTTCAGTATCACCCGACCGGCCTGCCAGGTTCCGGTATTCTCATGACGGAAGGTTGTCGTGGCGAAGGCGGGATCCTCGTGAACAAAAACGGCTATCGCTATTTGCAGGATTACGGCATGGGGCCAGAAACACCCCTTGGCGAGCCGAAAAACAAATATATGGAACTTGGCCCGCGCGACAAAGTGTCGCAGGCATTCTGGCACGAGTGGCGCAAAGGCAACACGATCTCAACACCGCGCGGAGATGTAGTGCATCTGGATTTACGCCACCTTGGCGAGAAAAAAATCAAAGAGCGTCTGCCATTTATTTGCGAACTGGCGAAAGCCTACGTGGGTGTCGATCCTATCAAAGAACCGATTCCAGTTCGCCCGACCGCGCATTACACCATGGGCGGTATCGAAACCAATCAGAACTGTGAATCCCGCATTACCGGTCTGTTTGCCGTTGGTGAATGTTCTTCCGTGGGGCTGCATGGCGCCAACCGTCTCGGCTCGAACTCGCTGGCGGAACTGGTGGTGTTTGGCCGCCTCGCGGGCGAACAGGCGATGGAACGCGCCGCCACGGCAAGCCGTGCCAACGACGATGCCCTCAACGCGCAGGCTGCGGACGTTGAGCAACGGCTGAAAGCGCTGGTTAACCAGAATGGCACCGAAAGCTGGGCGAAAATTCGCGATGAAATGGGGGAGTCAATGGAAGAAGGCTGCGGTATTTACCGTACGCCAGAATTGATGCAGAAAACCGTTGATAAGCTGGCGGAGCTGCAGGAACGCTTTAAACGCGTACGTATCACCGATACTTCCAGCGTCTTCAATACGGATGTGCTTTACACCATTGAACTGGGCCATGGCCTGAACGTTGCCGAATGTATGGCGCACTCTGCGCTGGCGCGTAAAGAGTCCCGCGGCGCGCATCAGCGTCTGGATGAAGGCTGCACAGAACGTGATGATGTCAACTTCCTCAAGCACACTCTTGCCTTCCGCGATGCCGACGGCTCAACGCGACTGGAGTACAGCGACGTGAAAATCACGACACTGCCCCCGGCGAAACGCGTCTACGGTGCAGCGGCTGAAGCGCCCGAGAAGAAGGAGACGAACAATGGCTGAGCTGAAGAATCTGAAAATCGAGATCGTGCGCTATAACCCGGAAGTGGACAATGCGCCGCACAGTGCCTTCTACGATGTCCCCTTCGATGAGGCAACGTCGCTGCTCGACGCGCTGAGCTACATCAAAGACAACCTTGCTCCGGATCTGAGCTATCGCTGGTCGTGCCGTATGGCGATCTGTGGTTCCTGCGGGATGATGGTCAATAAAGTGCCAAAGCTGGCCTGTAAGACCTTCCTGCGTGATTACGAGAAAGGGATGAAAGTGGAAGCACTGGCGAACTTCCCGATTGAGCGCGATTTGGTGGTCGATATGACTCACTTTATCGAGAGTCTCGAAGCCATTAAGCCTTACATTATTGGCAATACGCGCACACCCGATCAGGGACCAGGTACGCAGACGCCGGCACAAATGGCGAAATATCACCAGTTTTCTGGCTGTATTAACTGCGGTTTGTGTTATGCCGCCTGCCCGCAATTCGGCCTCAATCCTGAGTTTATTGGCCCGGCAGCGATTACGCTGGCGCACCGCTACAATCTGGATAGCCGCGATAAGGGTAAAGCGGAGCGTATGGGGCAACTGAACAGCAAGAACGGCGTATGGAGCTGTACGTTTGTCGGCTACTGCTCGGAAGTCTGTCCGAAGCATGTCGATCCGGCCGCTGCTATTCAGCAGGGCAAGGTAGAAAGTTCGAAAGACTTTCTTATCGCCACCCTGAAACCACGCTAAGGAGCGCATTATGACGACTAAACGTAAAGCCTGGGTTCGTCCTGTTCCCGCAAGCTGGTGGAAACAGCTGCCGTTTTATCGCTTCTATATGCTGCGTGAAGGCACGGCGGTAGCGGCGGTCTGGTTTAGCATTGTGCTGATCTTTGGGTTGTTTTCCCTCAAACATGGCCCGGAAAGCTGGGCCGGTTTTGTCAGTTTCCTGCAAAACCCGGTTGTTGTGATCCTCAACCTTATTTCACTGGCAGCGGCGTTGCTGCATACCAAAACCTGGTTTGAACTTGCGCCAAAAGCATCGATCATCATCGTAAAAGGCGAAAAAATGGGGCCAGAGCCGGTTGTGAAAGGGCTTTGGGCAGTTACAGCTGTGGTCACGGTAGTGATCCTGTTTGTCGCACTGTTCTGGTAAGGAGGCCAAAGTGATTAACCCGAATCCAAAACGTTCCGACGAACCCGTATTCTGGGGCTTGTTTGGCGCAGGTGGTATGTGGAGCGCTATCGTCGCTCCGGTTATCATCCTGCTGGTTGGCGTGCTGTTACCTCTGGGCTGGTATCCCGGAGAAGCGCTGAGTTACGAACGTATCCTGGCGTTTGCACAAAGCTTTGTCGGTCGCGCTTTTCTCTTGTTAATGATTGCGTTGCCGGTGTGGTGTGGTCTGCATCGTATTCACCATATGATGCATGATTTAAAAATTCACGTGCCGAGCGGCAAATGGGTCTTCTACGGCCTGGCCGCTATCCTGACGGTAGTAACGCTTGTCGGCGTAATTTTTATTTGATACCTGTCGCTCTCCTGCATTCGCAGGAGAGCATATTTCTCGCCAGCGTCTATACCTGAAAGAAACAGCTGGAAGGAAAATACCATGCGTCTGCCGCTCATCATCGTTATGCTTGCCGCTGCGTTTTTGGTTTCTGCCTGCAGTTCCCCTACTCCTCCCGACGGCGTGACAGTGGTTCAGAATTTTGAAACCCAACGTTACCTCGGCAAATGGTATGAAATTGCCCGTTTGGATCACCCCTTCGAGAGCGGTCTGGAAAAAGTCACCGCGACTTACAGCCTGCGTGATGATGGCGCGCTGAATATCATCAACCGTGGCTATAACCCGGATCGCGGCATGTGGCAACAAACCACCGGCGAGGCCTGGTTCACCGGTGACCCGCGCACCGCGGCGCTGAAAGTTTCCTTCTTTGGCCCGTTCTACGGGGGTTATAACATCATCGCGCTGGACGATGACTACCGCTACGCGCTGGTTTGCGGGCCAGACCGCAACTACCTCTGGCTCCTGTCGCGCACGCCAACACTTCCTGAGAAGGTCAAACAACAGATGTTAGCTATCGCGGCGCGACAAGGCTTCGCCGTTGAAAAATTACTCTGGATTAAACAAGCGCCTTAATGGGTGCTGAGTTTCAGACCGATAATACCTGCGACAATAAGACACAGGCTGACGATACGCGCCAGACTTGCGGATTCACCAAGCAGGACAATGCCGGCAATAGCCGCGCCGACCGCGCCAATACCGGTCCAGATAGCGTATGCCGTTCCTACTGGCAAGGTTTTCATTGCCCATGAGAGCAACAGCACGCTGGCGATCATCGCGGTAACAGTAATGATACTCGGCGTTAAGCGTGTAAATCCCTGCGTGTACTTCAGGCCGATAGCCCAAACCACTTCCAGAAGACCTGCAATAAGAAGAATAAACCAGGACATCATTGGCTCCGTTGCGGGGCCGTCCCCAGTGAGAATTGGCGCAAACGGGTCGTCCCGTTTGGCGTTTGAACAGGGAACAGATTTTGACCGTTTCAGAGTATTATTTCAACATTTTTGCTCTTACCCAATTTTAGGGGGTTAAAGCAAGAAATAGCCACTGTTCGCAGCGCAGTTCAGGCATTTATTAAGCAGATATACATCCTATGATGAATCGCTTTCCTGAATACAGGAAGTCGTGCGCCACCTTCTGACTGCGAATAATGATATGTTCAAAATTCTTGTGATTGACCGTTGTTACTTCACCCGTTCAGGGATGGAATCCTGGCTCAATCAAACTGATTTGTTTCCCGCGTCATTCCTTGTGACCGCACTGCATAACTTAATGTTAGCGAAAGAACATATTGTGCAATGGCAACCGGATTTGATCATCGCCGATCTCCATGGATTTAAAAGCGAAATTCATCATAGTCAGCAGCTTGCTTCACTCTTTTCTGTTTGCGGTGAAGACAACCAGCTTATCTTGCTGGAGTCGGGTGAGGATGCACAACTCTCCACGTTTTACGCGCAATTCAAGGTAAAAGCGAAGCTGCAAAAAACGGAATCATTAGAGTCGCTTGCCCGTACCATTGATGCAATGGTGCTGGCCCGCCCGTTACGCGCCATTCCACGTATCGTCACGCCGTTACTCACAAAGCAGGAAGAGAAAGTGTTAACTCTGTGGATGGAGGGGAAAAGTAACCAGATGATTGCCAACAAAATGAGCATTAACGGCAAAACGGTTTATACCTACAAGCGCAATATCAGAATGAAATTGGGAATGGGGAACCGCTTTACACCGTTCCTGTCACTGCCCGAGAACCCACTGCCGGAAAACCCAAATTAACGGTACGGCGTAAGCCGTACCGACAGGGATGACTACTGCGCTCGTGTTGCCGCACCAGAAATCGCGCTACCGCCTTCGGAGATATCCTGACCGACGCCACGCGTCGTGTTACAAGCGGTCAGAACCGAAGAAAGGACCAGTACAGAAAAGATCGCAGCAATTGTCTTCTTAACCATAATATCTTCCTTTTGTGACCAATATTGTTTGTGTATAGCCACTTAAGCATAGACAAGATCCCGGCATATGACCGGAACGGAAGCATTTTTAAGAAGATGTGAAGTTTTTAGTTCGCCGCGCGGGAAATAACATGACCAAGACTCTGGATGTCTTCACCGACGCCGCGCGCGGTATTACAGCCAGAAAGAAAGGCACAACTGATAAGCATTAGTGAGAGGAATTTCGCAAAACGTTTCATCATCCCTGCCTGCAAAGTTCTGCGGCGTAGCACTGCGCTACGCCGACATCGCGATGATTATTTCACGCGGGAAACGTATTCGCCAGAGCGGGTATCAACTTTAATCACTTCACCGATCTGCACGAACAGCGGCACTTTCACCACGGCGCCAGTGCTCAGAGTAGCCGGTTTACCGCCAGTACCGGCAGTGTCGCCTTTCAGACCTGGATCGGTTTCAACGATTTCCAGTTCGACGAAGTTCGGCGGCGTTACGGAGATCGGCTGGCCGTTCCACAGGGTCACGATGCATTCAGCCTGATCCAGCAGCCATTTTTCGTTGTCGCCAATTGCTTTAGCATCAGCAGAGAGTTGTTCGAAGGTTTCGTTGTTCATGAAGTGCCAGAACTCACCGTCGTTGTAAAGGTAAGTCAGGTTCATATCGACAACGTCCGCGCCTTCTGCGGAATCAGTAGATTTGAAGGTTTTCTCAACACGTGTACCGGTCAGCAGGCGACGCAGTTTCACGCGCGCAAATGCCTGGCCTTTGCCTGGTTTTACGAATTCGCTGGCTTCAACCGCGTACGGCTCGCCGTCCATCATGATTTTAAGACCGGCACGAAAATCGTTGCTATAGTAAGTCGCCATAAGGCCCTCTGAAATTGTTAACTGGTAGCTAAGCCACAAAATGGCGCATATTGTAACCCTAAAAACCCCGTCCAGAGAAGATTGGTTATTGCAACTTAACGATGTAATCACCGATCCGGATGAACTGTTACGTCTTTTAAAGATAGACAATGACCCTAATTTAATCGCTGGTAGCGCGGCAAAGCGGCTGTTTCCCCTGCGCGTTCCTCGTGCATTTGCTGCGCGCATGCAGCCTGGCGATCCTAATGATCCACTTTTGCGTCAGGTACTTACCACATCGGAAGAGTTTCTCGCTGCGCCAGGTTTTACCACCGATCCACTGGAAGAACAAAGCAGCGTTGTGCCCGGACTGCTACATAAATACCGCAACCGCGCTCTGCTTCTGGTCAAAGGAGGCTGCGCGGTAAATTGCCGTTACTGCTTCCGCCGCCACTTCCCCTATGCCGAGAACCAGGGTAACAAGCGCAACTGGCAAGGTGCGCTGGATTATATTGCTGCCCATCCGGAACTGGATGAGATCATTTTCTCTGGCGGCGATCCGCTGATGGCCAAAGATCATGAACTGGACTGGCTGATCGAGCAGTTGGAAGCGATCCCGCATATCAAACGGCTGCGCATTCACAGCCGTTTGCCGATTGTTATACCGGCTCGCATTACCGATACGCTGGCAGCACGGTTTGCGCGTTCGTCATTGCAGATTTTGTTGGTTAACCATGTGAATCACGCACAAGAAATTGACGGTGATTTCCGGGCTGCTATGGGTAAATTACGCCAGGCTGGTGTGACATTGCTCAATCAAAGTGTGCTGCTGCGCGATGTCAACGATAACGCCCAGGCGCTGGCGGCATTGAGTAATGCCTTATTCGATGCGGGAGTGATGCCGTACTATTTGCACGTGCTGGATAAAGTTCAGGGCGCGGCACATTTTATGGTGAGCGATGAAGAAGCGCGTAAGATCATGCGCGAATTGCTGACGCTGGTTTCCGGTTATATGGTGCCTAAACTGGCTCGTGAGATTGGCGGTGAGCCCAGTAAAACGCCGCTGGATTTGCAACTGCGCCAGCAATAAAAAAACACGGCTGCGCGCCAGGCGGAGCAACACGCAGCCGTGAAAACAAGCCCCTTTACCGGGGATTCGTTATTCCCTGTTAAAATTTCTCCCACCCTTCATCATCAGCGCTGGAAATAGAGACAACAGACCGACTGTTTTTGGCGGAAAGCGAAGAGGCCTTCATTTCCTGCTGGCCTGGCAGACGGAACACATCCACAAGTTGTTGCAGTTTCATCGCCTGATCCTCAAGGCTACCGGCCGCCGCAGAAGACTCCTGTACTAACGAGGCGTTTTGTTGCGTAGTGGTGTCCAGTTCGGACATGGCCTGCGCAATCTGCGTGATCCCGCGATCCTGCTCATCCGAGGCAGCGGCAATTTCCTGCATCAGATCTTTCACTTGCATGACAGAATGTACGATGCCATTCATTGCTTCACCGGCCAGATCAACCTGTCGGGAACCATCTTCAACATAGCTCACCGACTCTTTGATCAGACTTTCGATCTCTTTCGCTGCCTGGGCGCTACGCTGCGCAAGGGAGCGGACTTCCCCGGCAACAACAGCAAACCCTCTTCCCTGATCGCCCGCACGAGCAGCTTCTACCGCGGCGTTGAGCGCCAGGATGTTGGTCTGGAAAGCAATGCCGTTAATGACAGACGTGATTTCAGAAATTTTATTCGAGCTTTCAATAATGTCTTTCATACGGCTAACGGTGGCGCTAACGACTTCGCCCCCTTGCGACGCCGCCTGTGATGCCGCAATCGCCAACTGGCTCGCCTGATGCGAGTTTTCCGCGTTCTGTTTCACCGTCGAGTTGAGTTCTTCCATACTCGCCGCCGTTTCTACAACCGCAGCGGATTGCTGCTCGGTGCGCGCAGAAAGCTCATTGTTGCCCATGGCAATCTCATTCGCTGCCGTATTGACTGAAGAGGACGCGGAACGCACCATCTTCAACGATTCGGCCATCCGGGCGATGAGCTGGTTGAATGCGCTGGCAGCCTGCCCGATTTCATCCATTTTCCCGGTATTCAGTGAGTAGCTGAGATCCAATTTTTCACTGATATTCACCATGCCGTCTTTCATTTCATTCAGTCGGCGACGAATATTAAGCACCGTCACCAATCCAAACAGACCCAGCGAGATCGTGGCAATAAGAGTGGTTGAAATGGATAATACGATTGAGCGGGAAATAAGTGCACTGCTTTGTTGTTGCGCGGCATCGACCAACTGCGTGTTATAGGCCACCTGGTCGGAAAAATCACTTATTAACAAATTAATATTACTTGCAATCATGCCATCGCTCTGCATGGCGTTTGAAACCGCTACGCGATCATTCGCTTCAGACAGTTTAAAATATTCATCCATCAGCCCTCTGAATTTATCCAGATCGGCAAGAGATTTTTTAGACTGTTCTATATCATGGGCATCAACGGTTAACTCTTTCAAATAATATTGATGCATGTTATACAATTTATTGTATGTCTCTAATGCATCTTTTTTTATTTTCGCCATCTCAACAGCGTCGTCAGACAGTGCGTGGAGGAAAAGCTGCCCACGAACGGCCATTATCTGCAGCATCTCAGAATTCATCGCGTCAAGACTGGGTAAGGTATTCTCCTGAAACGTCTCCTCTGATTTACTGATCTCCTGAAGCGAAATCATCGCAATAAGGTTCGTGCCGATAAGACTGATTATCAGCAAAGAAAAAGAAAGCAATAAGCGCTTGGTAATATTCATGCAAAACTCCCAACACCATCTCAATTAAATTATGAAGCATGCGGGAAATCCATTTCGCAATTCTTCCTGCTTGGGGATATCGGCAGATGGTGAAAACACTTTATCTGTTCCTTTAAAAAAAACAAAAAAGTGAGAGGTATAATGGCTTAAATCATTATTTTAAAAAACAACATTCATGGAGATTATTTAGCAGCAAATAAATATAGGGGAATAATATATATAATAATAAAGTTATTTTCTTTTTATTAAATAAATCACTCCCGTCATGGTTAACGGGAGTCGTCATGCATACTCAGTTTTGGCACTTATAAACCTGGCCGGTCATTTCGCTGGCTGTAGGTACAAAGCTGGACAACAGACCTTGCGTCGGACTGGTTACACCATACAGCACGTTACCGCCCATGGCGGCCGCCTGGTTGCGCAGGGCGTTTGCCGCGCCACGCATAGAGCCGCCTTCTTCCCCGTGCTGTCCAGAAAGCCAGTTGCTCTGCTTACCGGTTGCTGTGCCAAGGTACTGGCAATTAGCAGCAGGTTTATCCTCTACCAGGCGCACATTCTGCCCGCCAGAGGACAAATCGCTACTGCTGCTACACCCAGCCAACAACAGCGCAACACCAACCATCCCCACGAAATGTTTTACGTGCATGTTATTCCCCATAATCAATGAGCTGGACGCAAGTCGTCCGTGTGTAAACCTTATACTAAAAAGATGACCAAAAGAAAAATGCCGTCATCGCAGGCCGCACAATTCGGGACAGATAACGGCAAACAGGGTGTGTTTCACTTTCGTGTTGAGCAATGTTGTTTACGTACCACTTCAACATTCATATTGAGATACAGGCAGGCACCACCGACTCTGACCAACCGCGGTGAGTGGCAAAATGCAATAAAAAAAGAGCGGGGATTAACCCGCTCTTTTTCGATGAACTCACATCAGGGCACGCCCTGACTGTGTGTCCGGCAGCAATTACATCATGCCGCCCATACCACCCATGCCGCCCATACCGCCAGCAGCACCTAAGTCCGGCGCGTCGCCTTTAGGCAGGTCAGTAACCATGCACTCGGTGGTGATCATCAGGCCGGCTACGGAAGCCGCGTACTGCAGTGCAGAACGGGTCACTTTAGTCGGATCCAGAATACCCATGTCGATCATGTTGCCGTATTCTTCGGTCGCTGCGTTGTAACCGTAGTTACCGTCGCCACCTTTCACAGTGTTAGCTACAACTGACGGTTCTTCACCGCAGTTCAGCACGATCTGACGCAGCGGAGCTTCCATTGCGCGCAGCGCAACTTTGATACCCACGTTCTGGTCTTCGTTCTGGCCTTTCAGGTCAGCGATTTTGCTTGCTACGCGAATCAGCGCCACGCCGCCGCCAGCAACCACGCCTTCTTCTACCGCAGCACGGGTCGCGTGCAGGGCATCTTCAACGCGGGCTTTTTTCTCTTTCATTTCAACTTCGGTAGCTGCACCGACTTTGATAACTGCCACGCCGCCTGCCAGTTTCGCTACGCGTTCCTGCAGTTTTTCACGGTCGTAATCGGAGGTCGCTTCTTCGATCTGCTGACGGATCTGAGTAACGCGGCCCTGAATTGCGCTCTCTTCACCCACGCCATCGATGATGGTGGTGGTGTCTTTGTTGATCACAACACGTTTAGCCTGACCCAGGTCTTCCAGAGTTGCTTTTTCCAGTTCCATACCGATTTCTTCAGAAATCACGGTACCACCGGTCAGGGTTGCAATGTCCTGCAGCATGGCTTTACGACGGTCGCCAAAGCCCGGCGCTTTAACCGCAGCCACTTTCACGATACCGCGCATGGTGTTAACCACCAGCGTAGCCAGTGCTTCGCCTTCAACATCTTCAGCGATGATCAGCAGCGGTTTACCCGCTTTAGCTACTGCTTCCAGAACCGGCAGCATTTCGCGGATGTTAGAGACTTTTTTATCTGCCAGCAGGATGAACGGGCTTTCCAGTTCTACTGCGCCCGTTTCCGGCTTGTTGATGAAGTACGGAGACAGGTAGCCGCGATCAAACTGCATACCTTCAACCACGTCCAGTTCGTCCTGCAGACCGGTGCCGTCTTCAACGGTGATCACGCCTTCTTTACCCACTTTGTCCATCGCTTCGGCGATGAGCTTACCAACGGTTTCGTCGGAGTTCGCGGAGATGGTACCAACCTGAGCAATTGCTTTAGAGTCAGAGCACGGTACAGACAGCGCTTTCAGTTCTTCAACCGCAGCAGCGACAGCTTTGTCGATACCACGTTTCAGATCCATCGGGTTCATGCCCGCAGCAACAGCTTTCAGGCCTTCAGTAATGATGGATTGCGCCAACACAGTCGCGGTGGTGGTGCCGTCGCCCGCAGCGTCATTCGCTTTAGAGGCTACTTCTTTCACCATCTGCGCGCCCATGTTTTCGAACTTGTCTTCCAGCTCGATTTCGCGTGCTACAGAAACACCATCTTTGGTGATGGTCGGCGCACCGAAAGATTTATCCAGAACCACGTTACGGCCTTTCGGGCCGAGGGTAACTTTCACTGCATCTGCCAGAACGTTAACGCCGCGCAGCATTTTTACACGAGCGTCGTTACCGAATTTTACGTCTTTAGCTGCCATTTTCTCTTTCCTTAAATTCGTTCAGGTTCGCGCGTGAACTTACGCTTCAACAATTGCCAGAATGTCGCTTTCGGACATGATCAGCACTTCTTCATTGTCGATTTTCTCGGCTTTAACACCGTAGCCGTCGTTGAAAATCACGATATCGCCCACTTTCACGTCCAGCGGTTGCACTGTACCGTTTTCCAGGATGCGGCCCTTACCGACAGCGATGATTTCGCCACGAGTTGATTTGCCTGCTGCAGAACCGGTCAGAACGATGCCGCCAGCGGATTTGGATTCAACTTCTTTACGTTTGACGATCACACGATCATGTAACGGACGAATACTCATTGATAGCTCTCCTTTGAGAAAGTCATTATCAGTTATGGATGACGCCGGGCCGCACAGGGTTTCCGGCTGGTGACCTGAGAGATGGGGTTCGATATTTCCCCCTTCAAGGGGGAAGAACAAAAAAAATTTACGAAAGTGCCTGCTACCCCATAACCCTGCGCTATACCCCCATTGCTGGCAGGTGTCATTAAGCCATAAGTAAAATCGATTGTGATAACATCAAGCCTCTTTACAGCAGGCGGACAAAGGTTCATGAGCGGATTAAAACAAGAGCTGGGATTAGCCCAGGGCATCGGGTTGCTTTCCACCTCCCTACTCGGCACCGGCGTTTTTGCGGTACCCGCGTTGGCGGCACTGGCGGCAGGCAATAACAGCCTGTGGGCGTGGCCGTTGTTGATCCTGTTGGTGTTCCCGGTGGCGATCGTCTTCGCCGTGCTGGGACGGCATTTCCCTAGCGCCGGCGGTGTCGCCTACTTTGTCGGCATGGCCTTCGGTCCGCGTCTGGAACGCGTCACCGGTTGGCTATTTCTCTCTGTTATTCCGGTGGGTCTGCCTGCTGCGCTCCATATTGCCGCAGGTTTCTGGCAAGGAATGTTTGGCTGGCAAGGGCCGCAATTATTGATCACTGAACTGGGTACGCTGGCGCTGATCTGGCTGCTTGGGACGCGCGGTGCAGGCTCCAGCGCTAACCTGCAATCGATCATCGCCGGGCTGATTGTTGCGCTGATTGTCGCCATCTGGTGGCGCGGCGGCATTCATTTCAGCGAAATCCTCTTTCCCCCGCTGTCGCAGGTGCCGGTTTCTGCGATGTCGGCATCGCTGGCGGTGATGTTCTGGTGTTTTGTCGGGCTGGAAGCCTTCGCGCACCTGGCTTCTGAGTTCAAAAACCCCGAGCGCGATTTCCCGCGCGCGTTGATCATCGGTTTGCTGCTCGCAGGCTCAGTGTATTGGGCTTGTACCGTGGTGGTGCTGCATTTCGACGTCTGGCGCCACGACGGAGCCGCCGCCTCCCTGCCGTTGATTGTGGTGGAACTCTTCGGTAAGCAGGCACTGTGGATAGCCTGCATTATTGGTTACCTGGCCTGCTTTGCCAGCCTGAATATTTATATCCAGAGTTTCGCCCGACTGGTCTGGTCGCAGGCGGCCTATAAGCCTGATGGCGCGCTGGCGCGACTGTCAAAGCGCCAGCTACCGCAAAATGCCTTAAGTGCGGTGATCCTCTGCTGTATGGTCTGTACCCTTGCGATTTACGCCTTCAGCATCGATCTCGATACGCTGATCATCTATGCAAACGGCATTTTCATCATGATCTATCTGCTGTGTATGCTGGCAGGATGCCGGCTGTTGAAAGGGCGTTATAAAGGGCTGGCTGTATTGGGTAGCGCGCTGTGTTTGCTGCTGCTGATCGTACCCGGGTGGAAAAGCCTGTATGCGGTGGTGATGTTAGCGGCGCTCTGGATCCTGTTACCCAAACGCCGCTCAACAACTATTCGTTCAGTACAGCCTTAGAACAGGCCCGGCGCCGGGCCTTATATCAGCGATCGTCTTTGTCTTCGAGGCGATTACGTGGATCATCCTTGCGCTGGTACTCCCCTTCAAAAGTGTCTCCACCGCCGCTTCCCGCGCTAAAACCCCCCCCCGGCATGCGCGAGAAGCGCAAATGCGGCATCAGTTTCAGCGTGAGATGTTTTTGCACTGGCGGTAATAATAAGAGCAGCCCGAGGAAATCGGTAAAGAAACCGGGCAGTACCAGCAACAGGCCTGCGATGATCAACGACACGCTTTTGATCATTTCTGCCGCCGGGCTTTCACCTTCCGCCATTTTCTGCTGCATCAGCATAAAATTCTTGAAGCCCTGGTTACGCACCAGCGACATGCCAATCACCGAGGTAAAGATCACCAGAATCAGCGTCATCAGCACCCCAAAGACATGCGCGACCTGAATGAAGATCGAAATCTCAATGTAAACGTATAAAAAAACAGCAATAAAAGGTATCCAGCGCACTGGGGTCTCCTGTCTGCGGACAGACGCCCTGTGGCGTCGTTCTGAATGAGTTTGCGAATTGCGTAATTACTCAGATGGAGACAAATCAGAAAAATTCAATTTCACAAGGGATGAAAATTTTTCTGGCGTCGCGAAGCGGTGACTCAATTCACATATTATTAATTCTGATGTCACGGCGAAGATAATAAGTGATCAAGATTACGGCATTTCGCTATCATCAGCATATCATTCCGGGTATCCGGCCGATTAAGGGGATAATCGTCGGTCGGAAAAGACACATAACCATATTAATACTGTGGTTTTGGTGTATTCATTCGTAGCTTGAAAAAGAAGGTTCACATGTTAAACAACATTCGTATCGAAGAAGACTTGTTAGGTACCAGGGAAGTGCCAGCGGATGCCTACTACGGCGTGCATACTCTGAGAGCGATTGAAAACTTTTATATCAGCAACAGCAAAATCAGCGACATACCTGAATTTGTGCGTGGCATGGTAATGGTGAAAAAAGCGGCGGCGCTGGCGAATAAAGAGCTGCAAACCATCCCTAAAAGTATCGCGAACGCTATCGTTGCCGCATGTGATGAGGTCCTGAACAATGGCAAATGCATGGATCAGTTCCCGGTAGATGTTTACCAGGGCGGCGCAGGCACCTCCGTGAACATGAACACCAACGAAGTGTTGGCTAACATTGGCCTGGAGCTACTGGGTCACCAAAAAGGCGAATACCAGTTCCTTAACCCGAACGATCATGTGAACAAATGCCAGTCCACTAACGATGCCTACCCGACCGGTTTCCGCATTGCGGTCTATACCTCGGTGGTCAAGCTGGTCGACGCGATCAAACAGCTCGGCGAAGGCTTTGAAAATAAAGCCGTTGAGTTCAAAGATATCCTGAAAATGGGCCGCACCCAGTTACAAGACGCGGTACCGATGACGCTCGGTCAGGAGTTCCATGCTTTTAACGTGCTACTGAATGAAGAAACCAAAAACCTGCTGCGTACGTCAGAACTGCTGCTGGAAGTGAACCTCGGCGCGACCGCTATCGGCACCCGCCTCAATACGCCGGATGGCTACCAACAACTGGCGGTACAGAAACTGGCGGAAGTGAGCAACTTGCCGGTCGTCCCGGCGGAAGACCTGATTGAAGCCACCTCTGACTGCGGTGCATATGTCATGGTCCATAGTTCGCTGAAACGCCTGGCAGTGAAGCTCTCCAAAATCTGTAATGACCTGCGTCTGCTCTCCTCCGGTCCGCGCGCCGGGCTGAACGAAATCAACCTGCCGGAATTGCAGGCAGGCTCCTCCATCATGCCGGCCAAAGTGAACCCCGTGGTGCCGGAAGTCGTGAACCAGGTGTGCTTTAAAGTGATCGGTAACGACACCACCGTTACGATGGCCTCTGAAGCGGGCCAGTTGCAGCTTAACGTGATGGAGCCGGTTATCGGTCAGGCGATGTTTGAGTCAATCCATATCCTGACCAACGCCTGCTACAACCTGCTGGAAAAATGCATTAACGGCATTACCGCCAACAAAGAAGTGTGCGAAGGCTACGTCTACAACTCTATCGGCATCGTGACCTACCTCAACCCGTTTATCGGCCATCATAACGGCGATATCGTCGGCAAGATTTGCGCCGAAACCGGCAAGAGCGTGCGTGAAGTCGTGTTGGAGCGCGGTCTGCTGACCGAAGCGGAGCTGGACGATATTTTCTCCGCGCAGAACCTGATGCACCCGGCATATAAAGCGAAACGGTTTACCGATGAAAGCGAACAGTAACAGTAACCCCTACGGTTAACCCGATAAAAGGCACGTCCAATGCGACGTGCCTTTTCTTTTGGATGGTTACTAAAATATAACAAACCGATATCACTTAATTAAACAAGGAAGCCTGATTATGTTTGCTGCAGAACTTGTTCTCGTCCTGCTCGCGATTTATCTGGGAGCCAGACTTGGCGGCATCGGCATTGGTTTTGCCGGTGGATTCGGCGTGCTTGTGCTGACGCTCTTTTTTCAAATCAAACCCGGCGCAATCCCTTTTGATGTCATTGAAATCATTATGGCGGTCATCGCCGCTATCGCCGCGATGCAAGTGGCAGGCGGTATGGACTACCTGGTCAGTCTGGCGGAGCGCATGTTACGCCGTCATCCAAAATACATTACCTTTCTCGCGCCGCTGGTGACCTGGTTTATGACCATTCTGGCGGGAACAGGGCATACGGCATTTTCAACGCTGCCGGTGATCACCGAAGTCGCCAAAGAGCAAGGCATCCGCCCCTCCCGCCCGTTATCGATTGCCGTGGTAGCATCGCAAATTGCCATCACCGCCTCGCCCATTTCGGCGGCAGTAGTCTTTTTTGCCGGAATTCTTGAACCGCTGGGCGTAAGTTACCTGACGTTGCTGGCTATCTGTATTCCGGTCACGCTGATTGCCGTTATGATCACCGCAGTACTGTGTAACTTCCTCGGGTGCGAATTAAAAGATGATCCGGTTTACCAGGAACGTCTGGCCAAAGGCGAAGTGAAGCTGCGTGGTAGCCAGGTATTTACGCTGAAGCCGCATGCCAGACGCTCGGTGATGCTGTTTCTGATTGGCATTATTGCAGTCATGCTGTATGCCACCGCGATTAGCCCGACTGTGGGGCTGATTGCCAACCCGGTGCTGCCGCGTAACGAAGCGATTGTGGTCTTTATGCTGACCATCGCCACACTGATCTGCCTGACCTGTAAAGTCGATACCGGCGAGATCCTTAACGCCGGTACCTTTAAGTCCGGAATGAGTGCCTGCGTCTGTGTACTGGGCGTAGCATGGCTCGGCGACACCTTTGTTAAGCATCATATTGAAGATATTCAAATGGTTGCTGGTGATTTGCTGCACAGCTACCCGTGGCTGCTGGCGGTGGTGCTGTTCTTCGCGGCGACACTGCTCTACTCTCAGGCGGCAACCACCAAAGCGTTGATGCCTGCGGCGCTGCTGCTTGGCGTGACACCGCTGACGGCCATCGCCTCGTTTGCTGCGGTCTCTGCGCTGTTCGTGCTGCCCACCTACCCGACTCTGCTGGCAGCAGTCGAAATGGATGACACCGGCTCAACACGCATCGGTAAATTTGTCTTTAACCACCCGTTCCTGATACCCGGCGTGATCGCCATTGCCCTGTGCGTGATCCTGGGCTTCGTGTTTGGCGGCATCCTGTTGTAAAAGTGCTTAAAATCGGGCCGCCTGGCGGCCCGATCCGTCTGCGCGTGGTATAGTCCTTGTTTTCGCTGATACGAGGTTGACGATGAACACGCCTGACGCTGTTGTTGTACTCTGTACCGCCCCGGATGAAGCCACCGCCCAGGAGCTGGCGGCAACAGTGCTGGCGGAGAAGCTCGCAGCCTGCGTCACTATTTTGCCCGGCGCAACCTCGCTCTATTACTGGGAAGGCAAGCTGGAACAAGAGTACGAAGTGCAACTGCTGTTGAAAACCGACGTCACGCATCTCGAAGATCTCTTCGCCAGCATCAAAGCTCATCACCCCTATCAAACCCCGGAATTACTGGCTCTACCCGTCACCCACGGAGATTACGACTACCTCACATGGCTCAACGCATCTTTACGCTGATCCTGCTGCTGTGCAGCACATCCGCCTTCGGTGGCCTCTTTGACGCGCCCGGTCGCTCTGACTTTGTGCCTGCAGACCAGGCCTTTGTCTTCGACTTTCAGCAACATCAGCATGATTTAACGCTTAACTGGCAGGTCAAAAAAGGCTACTACCTTTACCGCCAGCAGGTTCACATCACTCCGGCACAAGCCAGCATCGGCCCGCTTTCATTACCCAAAGGGGAGCAGCACAAAGATGAGTTTTACGGCGAAACGGAAATCTATCGCCAGCGGCTGATAGTACCGCTCACGGTGAATCAGGCGGCCAAAGGCGCAACACTCACCGTCACTTACCAGGGCTGCGCCGACGCCGGGTTCTGCTACCCGCCAGAAACTAAAGTGGTTCCGCTGATGGAGGTAGCGTCAGCGCAGGCAGCGCCGGTCCCCCCTGCCGAAAAGCAGAGCGCAGAGCGCGCGCCATTGCCCTTTTCTGCACTATGGGCGCTGTTGATCGGCATTGGCATCGCCTTTACCCCGTGCGTGCTGCCTATGTACCCACTGATTTCCGGTATCGTGCTGGGCGGTAAACAACGCCTCTCTACAGCACGTGCATTGCTGCTGGCGTTTGTCTACGTGCAGGGCATGGCGCTGACGTATACCGCGCTGGGGCTGATTGTCGCCGCTGCGGGATTATCGTTCCAGGCTGCGCTGCAACACCCCTATGTGTTGATCGGTCTGTCTGTGGTGTTTAGTTTGCTGGCGTTGTCGATGTTTGGCCTGTTTACACTGCAATTGCCCTCTGCTTTACAAACCCGCCTGACACTGTGGAGCAATCGCCAGCAAGGCGGCTCGCCAGGCGGCGTATTTGCCATGGGCGCGATTGCCGGGTTGATTTGTTCCCCCTGCACCACCGCGCCGCTCAGCGCTATCCTGCTGTATATCGCCCAAAGCGGTAATCTGTGGCTCGGTGGCGGCACGCTTTATCTTTACGCGCTGGGCATGGGCCTGCCGCTGATTCTGGTTACCGTTTTTGGCAACCGCCTGCTGCCGAAAAGCGGGCCGTGGATGGAGCAGGTCAAAATCGCCTTTGGCTTTGTGATCCTCGCGCTGCCTGTGTTCCTGCTGGAACGTGTACTCGGCGAGAACTGGGGCTTACGCTTGTGGTCGCTGTTAGGCGTGGCGTTTTTCGCCTGGGCGTTTATTACCAGTCTTGCCGCAAAACGCCCTCTGGTACGGGTACTGCAAATTGCGCTGCTCGGCGCTGCGCTGGTTTGCGCACGCCCGTTACAGGACTGGGCCTTTGGCACACCGGCTACGCAGCCCCGCACGCAGCTCCACTTCACGACGGTAAAAACCGTAGACGAGTTAAATCAGGCGCTGGCACAGGCTAACGGGCGACCCGTCATGCTGGATCTGTATGCTGAATGGTGTGTGGCCTGTAAAGAGTTTGAGAAATATACCTTTAGCGATCCGCAGGTGCAGGCGGCGCTGAAAAATACGCTGTTATTGCAGGCCGATGTTACCGCCAATAACGCCGGGGATGCCGCGCTGCTGCAGCATCTGAACGTACTCGGTCTGCCGACCATTCTGTTTTTCGATACGCAGGGGCATGAGCAGCCCGCAGCCCGGGTGACCGGATTTATGGATGCCGCCGCCTTTACCTCGCATTTGCGCAATCAAGCCAGGTAAACAACACTTGATTGGGGTAATACGCTTCACATAACGGAGGAGAACGCCGTGCAACGCGAAGACGTTTTGAACCAAACTTTACAGTTGCTTGAGTTAAAAGGGATCGCAGAGACCTCGCTGGAGATGGTAGCCGAACGCATTGATTACCCCATTGATGAGTTCCGCCGTTTCTGGCCTGACAAAGAAGCTCTGCTGTATGACGCCCTGCGTTATCTGAGCCAGCAGGTGGATATCTGGCGCCGTCAGTTACTACTGAATGAAGAGCTGAGCAGCGAGCAGAAGCTGCTGGCGCGTTATGGCGCGCTGACTGAGTGCGTCAGCAATAATCGCTACCCCGGCTGCCTGTTTATTGCTGCCTGTACCTTCTTCCCGGACCCGGGCCACCCCATCCATCAACTGGCGGACCAGCAGAAAAAAGAGGCCCACGATTTCACCCATACACTGCTGAGCAAACTGGAAGTGGATGATCCGGCGATGGTGGCGAAACAGATGGAACTGGTACTGGAGGGCTGCCTGAGCAGGATGCTGGTGAACCGCAGCCAGGCGGATGTGGATACCGCGCAGCGGCTGGCGGAAGATATTCTGCGTTTTGCCCGTTGCCGCCAGGGCGGCGCACTGACGTAAGCATCGGGAAACACTGCCCATTTAATGTGCCCCATTGCCCGGATAACTCAGTCACCAGAGCTGGGGATATTAAAAGTCCTCGTGTTGTTTAAAGAAAGACAACGCTGCAACCCGTATTTACAAGGCCTCGCTGCAAAGTGGGGCTTTTTCCTTTTATGGCTACGGTAGATTTCTGGTCGTTGCAATACGTTCCTTGTTTGCCAGATCCTTTGTCGTTTTCTTCGTTATTCTTTGCTTTTAAAGACATCTCTACCCTCTGGCAAGCCTCATTCTTACTTCTCAGCTACGGTCTTACCACAGTCAGTTACGGTTGCTCTCATTTATCACTGTTCATAATGATGCAAAAGCATGGGGAACGGGAGAATTAGCATTTAACCTTCATCTGCTGGTCTTAAATGGAATGCTGGCGCGGGGAAAATGGAAAGGAAACCAGACAGGCGGCTGAAAAAGATATGCGTTAAGCAGTTTAGTTTTACCCTCAGAATCGCCTCCCCAACAAAAGGATAAAAAATGGATTGCTGATAAATTTTGGCAGGTGTAGAACCAGACAGCTGTCAGGGATTTGTGCAACAGCCTTCAAAATATATCCAACCATTAAACATAAACCAAGCCGACAGCTTTTTAAATGTAAAAGCAACAACGTGTGCTAACTAAACATAAAACAGAAAGCACGGGTTAAATTTATAAGATAACCGCTTTCTAAGTGGTTTTTCATACCCTTGATATGATTTTCAAATCAAACGGTTTTAATAAGGACTGTCTGAATCCTTGATTGTAATAGTATAGATTTTATCGAATTCTCCACCAGTCGCAACATTAGTGCCAAACAATCCGCCAGATACTCGCACTGTGGCGACCCCTGGCTTTATTGGCACACCCTGAATCCTGATACAATTATGAGCAGGGGAATCATTACAATACCTTAAAGTTAATCCTATATTGGATGGGGTTATTTCACCTACAAATCTTTCCTTTCCATTAGAATCTAAAGATGATACAGCGCCACCAATTATATTTATCTCACTGACATATAACTCTCCGAGTTTCGCATTATTAAGAAAATCACCATGCGGAGTAACATCTGCATGCAAAGCGCACGCTGATAATAAAAATGAAATACACACAATGTAAATTATTTGCACAGTTATTTTAATGGCTTAAAGACCATCCTCCAAAAAAATCTAAAAACAAAGAAAGTGATATCTTTCTTATGCTTTAATGATTATATGTTTGATTTATTTGCTGTTCTATTATAACTTTTTTTCAAAAGGATCCAGGGAATTACTAACTGGATATTCTTTCGCAATATATGGACGTTTGGGCAATGTGATTTGTATGAGTTTTGTTTCTCCCCCCTGACTTTCAGGCTTCATTGTCCCTTTTGACTCAACATAACAGGGGTTCTCACGCTTCACCGGAGACCAGGCCTTACCTGATGCAAATTCTTCAAGCGTGTACATTTTAGTAAAGGGTACAGGCGTCACACAGTGTGTATACAACATGGTTTACGGTAAAGTCCCGTTTCCATAACATACATGATGGAGAGAGACTCATTTATATTCCTAGTGATGTGATTTTGCGTTTCGTAACTACTCTGAAAAGAATGTTGCTTCACATCAATCAGGGGGTATTTATTCCTTTCAGGATCCATACGGTAAATATGCCAATCAAAAAATTCAAGAAGCCCCTTCTGAATCCTTGATTGTAATAGTATAGGTTTTATCGAATTCGCTAGATTTTTGAAACATTGCCACATTGAAAAACCCCGAAACGCTAACTTTAATTACTCCTGTTTTAGTAGGCACCCCTCTAACTTGAAGGCAATTATTATCATATTTATCATTATCACAATAAGTCAAGTATAATCCCATATCACCTGGTGAAATACTACCTAATAACTCCCGATCACCATAAGAGTTTGTCAACGTAGCGACATTCCCACCAAAAATATTTATCTGCGCATAGTAAGATTGACCAACCAATCCATCATTAAGTTCGTTTATTTCTGGAGAAAATTCAGCATGTAATGTACATCCTGAAACAATTAACAAACAAAAAACAGCTAACGATTTCTTCATGCTATTTTAATGGTTTAAAAACCATCCCTCCAAAGAACCTGGAAACAAAGAAAGAAATATCTTTCTTATGTTTTATTTGATCGTAAACATTACCCCATGAGAATAAATTCAAATGCATATAACCGTTGGGATCCTGTGTTGCAGGACTCTCCCAAACAACCCAATGTGTTGGTACTGTTAGATTCGATTCACTTCTACCTAAAAGTCCGTCATTAATTAATGTAATGACTTTGTATCCATTTTTTGCATATTCATTTAAATCCCGAATGCCTCGAATACCGGCCTGTACAGGGCCTACGTTACTGAACACTTTTTCATAACCGGCTTTTTCAAACCACTCCGTTAGTGTTTGCCACATAGTGATCCCCGCAACTGGAGAATCAAGAGTATCAAAACTTAAAACAGTATTCTCTGAATCTCTAAGCCCAGCCAATGTCATCCAGTCAAGACCTAATATACTTGGCCGACCATTCTTTGTATAAAAAAAACCTGAAGGATGCTTACATCCTTCTCCAGGAGAAATTGTCAATGCACCTATTTTTGTCTTTCCATATCGCCAGAGTTCCCTGGCAGCCTGTGCATATACATCAGGGCGATCTATTTGGACACAGTAAAAAAATGCGGCAGGCCCACAAGCGCTTGCCGCATTTTGATCTGGAAAAGCATCTGGACAATGATTATATCTTTGATTTATTTGGTGTTCTATTATAACGTTTTCAAAAGGATCAAGAGGATCACCAACTGGATATTCTTTCGCAATAAATGGACGCTCGGGCACGGTGATTTGTATGAGTTTTGTTTCACCCCCCTGACTTTCAGGCTTCATTGTCCCTTTTGACTCAAAATAACAGGGGTTCTCACGCTTCACTGGAGACCAGGCGTTACCTGATGCAAATTCTTCAAGCGTGTACATTTTAGTAAAGGGTACAGGCGTCACGCAGTGTGTATGCAACATGGTTTTACGGTAAAGTCTGACTTCCATAATATAGATGGTGGAGAGAGGCTCATTTATATTTCCGGTCATGTGACTTTGCGTTTCGTAATTACTCTGAAAAGGATGTTGCTTCACATCAATCAGGGTATAATTATTCCTTTCAGAATCCATGCGATAAATGCACAGATCGTACAACAAACAATCGGTCGGAACATTAGAATTTATACGGGTACTAAGATAATACACAGCCATAATTAATCCATTAATATATGCAGTTTAATATTTTCAGCAGATTCAGCAAAATGCCATTCTGCGATTCCCTCGTTATCCATGCTCCCCTTCTCTGTGTGACCATCCGGGAACAACAGCACATACCGACAGGCGATTATCATTCTGCCATCATCATAATCAGCACACTGAAGAAGTGTGTGATGTGAAGAAAGTTGTTCTGCAGGCTGGCTCTGCGCACAGATAATTTTTGCCGTTAACGGATTGTCTGCAGCAATGGCATCGTTCGTTCCATCGGCACCGTACTGCTGCACCAAAGAAAACCACCGCTCTCCCCTGCGTATTGCTCTGCCAGAGATCGCCTGAAACAATGACACCGGGCTTACCACATCCTGGGCCGGGTGAAATTTTTATCTCCCACCCGGAGCTTTCGCCTTCCGTTTACTGACCAGCCCTGACTCCCGGCATAACAGACAGCTCATGTTGATGTTTTATCACCAACCAGCCCGGAGTTTGTGTCATCTACACCGCTCTAACGATTGTCGGACAGTCGTTTTCCTCAGTCGGTAAGAATATGCATACTGACATCGTCTGCCGATTCGGCATAATGCCACCCTGTAATCCCGTGCTCATCAGTAACGCCATCTTCAGAACGTCCGTCCGGGAAAATCAAGGTGTAACGACAACCAGCCATCAGGTGTTCATCGTCATCGGTACACTGAAAGCGAATACAGTTCCTGACGCTGGAACCCTGATCCTGCTGCGCAGACAGGGGGGCCTGGCTCGTATTGCGGGAAGCAAGGGTTCCCGGCATCGTACGGGTATACTGTGTGGCAGAGCCGAAAACATAGTGCTCCGGGCAGCGACATAACACTCTGTCACCTGTGGCAGCATACGCTTTGCCTTCTTCTGCCCAGTCTTGTGCAGAGGCAAGAATAACAAAATACCCGTTACATTTGCTGCAAGAAGCCTTGTCGCCAGTTCTGGCTATTGCTTTATTACCCTCAAACCAAGCCGCTGTAGCGGAAATGATTTGCCCATAACTCGTTTTGTCACCAAGGCAGGCCAGTGCTCTTGCCATCATTAATCCCTTAATAGAAAGTTAGGTTTGAGCATATCCATGCATTTACCAAGGTAATTGTCTTTTAGTTAACCAGCAATAACAAGCCTTTTGCGACCTACACTTCATTGATAAATCGTCGACTTCCAGTAACCAAACCAAACGCCAGAAATCATATGAAAGTCTTTCAGCAGAACCCTGTTCTTCAATGTCGAAGAGTTTTGGCAGAAGCAAATAGACTAATATTTGAGCTGTTTCACTGTTTTTTGCCGAAAAAACACGCTCCTGAACGATGCAATGAAGATTTTGCATTGACGAGGCCAAGGTAATCCAGTTTAATACGCCCCGTTGCCCGGATAGCTCAGTCGGTAGAGCAGGGGATTGAAAATCCCCGTGTCCTTGGTTCGATTCCGAGTCCGGGCACCACTATTCAGAGAACCCAGCCTTTGGCTGGGTTTTTGCTTTTCTGGGTACGGACTCTCCATCGAACTGCGTTCGATTATTCGCCGCAAGCGGCTCACCCCTTCGGGGCCAGCGCGACCAGCGCGCTGTTCAACGCCTGACGGCGTTAGTCCGGGTCCGGGCACCACTTATTCAGAGAACCCAGCCTTTGGCTGGGTTTTTGCTTTTCTGGGTTCTGCCGCCAGGTTACACCACGCTTATCTCCTCAATTCACTTCTCGCCGGTAGACTGGAACCCGTCGTGTTGTACCGGTCAGGTTATCGAAGACATCGACTTCTGCAGTGGCAATGCGCAGGCCGGATTTTCTGAGCCGCTGTATATCAGCGGCGATACGCTGGCTACCAAACCAGAACAAGGCATCCAGCGCGGTGACTGGTAATCCCTGCTCCAGCGCCAGTTTCAGGCGTTCGCGTGGCGCGCGTACCTCTTTAGCGATTTGCTGGTAAGGTGCCGCAGTCGTTCCTGAGGCATCAACCCGCCGGATTCGGGTCGACAGACGGTACTGGAAGGCATCCGGGACATCGCTCAGCGTGTTTTTCAGGCTGTACACGCAGCCAAAGCGCTTACCGTTGAAGATGACGTTTTTCTGGCTGATTTGCAGTTCATCGCGCAGGCTGGCAATCAATTGCGGTGCTCTGATCAACAACAAACGGAAGGGCAATTCAAAGCTGGTTACGTAATCCACATTCAGTAATGCAATCCGTAACCGCTCTTCCGCTCCGGCGCGCTGTTGCAGGCACTCTTGCGCTACCTCCGCCCACTGCTGCGTCAGACGCGGTGTTTCAGCGGCTTCCGCAAAGCTGTATTTTTCAATTTGATAATCAATGCGTTCACTCACGCTGAGTGCCCCTCTGCTCGCTTATCCGTACCGGTTGTTTACTGTACCAACACTCGAATATAACCGGAAGAAGGCGCGCGGAGAGAAAACAGAAGCCAACCAGACAGGCTACATTTACCGGCACATTGGTGTTTTAGCCAGCAACCCCGGCCACAGCGCGGCCCAGTCACTGCCATGCTTCATGCCCGACACCGTCTCAATTTGTGCACAGCGAGCCCCCGTCGCCTGTTGAAAACGCACCGCCACCGCCTGCGGCACCGTCGCGTCTTCACTACCGCTAAAGTGGATTTGTGGCACGCTGGCCAGCTTCGCTGCAACATCTATCGCGTTCATCGCATCCGGCATTGGCGTAACCTGATGGATCTGATTAACGTAAGCGACATCAAGATTCCCCGCCACGGTGCGCAGAGATCGCACATCGTGGCGCCGTGCCGCCAGTTGCGCAGCAATATTCGCCCCGCCGGAGTAACCCACCAGTTCGAGCTCAACGCCCGGCATACGGCTAACAACGCGCGTCAGGGCTTCATCCATCGCATCGATTACCACGGGCGAAAAGCGCTGATCGGTCCACCACTTCACCGAACAATCAGCAGGCAGCGGTGGGCCAATGAACTGGCACGGTCGCGCCAGGTAGAGCACGTTGGGCGAGGGATCGGCGGCGGCCAGCTTCAGCCCAACGGGGTTATGCGGCGTGGGATCGCGGGAAGGTTGCGTACGGCTCACCCAGGCAAAACCGTCTCCTTCTATATAGACGCGCAGCACTTTCGCCTGCGGTGACGTTTTACTTAGGGCGCTTAACAGAAACGTTTTTGTTTGCAATGCTTCCTGGGTAAAACCGGCATGTTGAGTCAACTCAACGGCAGAAGTTCGCGCATCGTGCTCGGCGCATCCGGAGAAGCAAAAGACCAACGCAATCAAAGTCCCGGCGAGAAACTGTTTATCGTTCCTAATCATTATCTGTCTCTTTATTAGCAGGTTACGTGTTTTATTTCGCCGTTGAATCGCGTCGCAATTAAGAAATAATTAAGCAGGACTTATTGTTTTTTGCAACCGGATGTATATTCTGCGCATAAATATCATTAGGAAAAATCTTAATGGTATTTACACGCGATCTGTAAAGCATCACGCCTCTATCTCAACGGTAAATCATGACAAAATCACGCCTTAACCAGCATGGGTCTTTGCTGGTGGCTATTACCTCTGCGCAAGGATTGCTCGCCCCCTACGCTCACGCGGTTCCAACAAGCGAAACAATCAGCACAGCGGTAACATCCGGGCGCGTATATACCACAGGTTTTGACACACTGGAGATTACCTCTCAGGGCACATTGACTGCAGCCAGCAACACCGCAGCGCTACAGATAGCCTCTTCCGGCAATCTGGCCTCGCTGGCTAACCACGGACTCCTGTTCGCCACGGGCAATTTCGGCGTGGTGAGCACCGGCACTCTCGGCACCCTAACGAATACGGGCATGATTAACGCGCCAGGCTTTAGCGGTATTTACCTTGATTTAGGCAGTGCCACCAGCGCCATTATTAACAGCGGGACTATCGGTAATACCAGTAGCAACAGCTATGTCGGCTCCGGGATCACCACCGCTGGCGTGCTGGGTACCCTGACTAACACTGCCAGTGGCGTTATCAGCGGCCGCACCGGGGTCTATAACCGGGGTACACTCACTCTGCTGAATAACGCAGGCACAATCACCAATCAGAACAACCTTGGTGTCAGCGATCTCGGTGCGATTTTTAATAATGCTGGCACCATTACAACACTCGTGAACACCGGCACAGTGATTTATGACCATACCGGCACCAATCAGACCGGCGGTGCAGCAGTGCGTAACTTAGGCGTGATCGGCGAGCTGACAAACGCCGGTACGATCCTCAGCGATACCTTTGGTATTCGCAGTGATGACTTTATGAGTACGATCGGCACGATCACCAACAGCGGGTTAATTCAGGCCCCGCAGGCGATTTCGCTGGAAAATTACTTTGCCGCCTCAGAGCCAACGTTGATTAACAGCGGAACCATCGCAGGGGATATTGCTAACCTCACCAATCTGCCGTTCACGATCACAGGTGGGACAGTGACCACCGGTACACTGACAGGCTATGCAAATAGCATCGGTACGCTGCAGACCAACGGCAATGCCCTGACCTTCGCATCAGGATCGCTGCTGCTGAATGACAACATCACCTCACACAATGCGACCATTCTCAACGATGCCGCACAACTGCGGGTGGTGAACCCGATAACGATAACGGGCAACTACCATCAAAACTCCGCCGCAACGTTGCTCCTCGGTGTGGCTGATGGCACCAGTGCCGCCGGCATTACCCAGAGCGATTACGGTTATGGCCGACTGATCATCAACGGTACCGCCACGCTCGACCAAGGCTCTCATATCTCCCTGGCACGCACGGGCAACACTTACCAGTTTGCGCCGGGCCAGCGTTATGTGGTTATCGACGCCAGCAGCACCGGTACGAATTACAACGCCAGCACACTGAATTACAACGCCGCGGGTTACACAGGCGCAGTATCAGGCACAACAGTCAATGACGGAAGCCGCAGCGCCCTGGTCGTCAGCCTGGCGCGCACCGAGCCTGACGTGACCACTCGCCCGACACCGGGAACTGTCACACCACCGGAACGTGGTCGGGCGACCCGGCCTGGTGCCGCCGCCGCGCTGGGTGGCCTCGGCAATTATGCTGGGATCTCGCCGCAGTTGCTGGAGCTGTACAACGCCTCGCTGGCCATTACTCATACCCAGGAAGCGAACCGTGTCGGCGAAGGGCTCTCCTCCAGCCAGAACATTAACGCCAGTGCGGCGACCGCCACGGCAATTAACAAAGCAATGACTGTCGTTGCCACGCATATGAACAGCGTGCGCAACCCGCACACTGCAGGCGCAAGCGGCGTTGCAACAGGAGATGACTACAGCAGCAACTGGATCTTATGGGGTCAACCGTTTGGTGGGTTTGCCCATCAGGGAACCACTGACAGCGTCAGCGGTTATCATGCAAAATTCGGCGGGATACTGCTTGGCGCGGATCGGGCGCTGGGAAGCCGCTGGCGCGCGGGCGCAGCCGTCAACATCAGCAATACATCGGTACACGGTCAGGACAGCCTGAAGGGCAGCACCTCCACGGCAGATAACTACGGGGTGATTGGCTATGCAGCCTACAGTGGGGAACCCTGGTATCTGAACCTTTCTGCTGGCCTGAACCGCCAGAATTATCACTCGCGGCGCCAGGTGGACTTTACCGGTTTTTCAGGCACCGCACAGAGCACGTTCAATGGTCAGTCCGTTACGCTGCAAAGTGAAGCTGGCTATCCGTTTACTCTGCCGCATGAAGTGGTGCTGACCCCGTTGGCGAGTTTCACTTATGGCTATCAGCACATTGAGGGTTACCAGGAGACAGGCGGTAACGGTATGGCGCTGAACGTGGGCAGTACCCATGGGAAGTCGCTGCAAAGCGATATTGGTCTGCGTGTAGAAAAGAGCGTAGCAACGCGACTCGGCAACCTGACGCCGTTCGCACAAATTACCTGGCTGCACCAGTATGGCAACCGTCAGATGAGCAGCACGGCGAATTACGCGGCAGACACCGTTGGCGAGACGCAATTCACGACCAAAGGTGCGTCACCGGTAAAAGATATGGCGGGTGTCGCCATCGGCAGCACGCTGTATGAAGCCAACGATATGAGTCTGGATGCCCGTTACGATTTACAGGCAGGCCAGCAATATCAGGCCCATACTTTTAGTCTGCGCTTACGAAAAACATTCTAACGAACATCGCAACGGGGGCCGCTACGGCCCCCGTTTTTGCATGGAGGGTTACTATGACGACGTCCCTTTCTTTGCAGCAGGCGCTGGATCTCGCCAGGCAACACTGGAACGCCGGGCAAGCGCCGCAGGCGGAACACTATTGCCGTCTGATCCTCAACCAACTGCCGGGGCAACCGGATGCCCTGCATTTGCTTGGCCTTATCGCACACACCTTCGGTCATATTGATCAAGCTATTGCACATCTGCGTGAAGCCTGCTCTGCCCCGAAATTTCCCGCACTCTATGCCAGCAATCTCGCTGAGATGTGCAGGCAAAAAGGGGCGCTTGAGGAAGGGGAGCGCTGGGCGCGCAAAGCCATCAGCCTCGATGCCACATTGGTGAATGCCTGGAATAACCTCGGCATTTTGCTGCAGGAGCAAAACAAGCTGGTGGAGAGTGTGCTCTGCCTGGAAAAAGTGCAGTCACTGACCCCGCATTCGGCCTGTGCACACGGTAATCTCGCGAATACCCTGCGCCGCCTTGGCCGCTTTGATGAGGCGCTGGCCCACTACCAACACGCCCTGATCCTGGCACCTGATGACGCCGCGATTAATAATAATGTCGCCGGTCTTTTGCTGGAAGCCGGGCGGCTGGACGATGCCCTCGCCCAGTGCCAGCAGGCGCTGCGAATCAACCCCAAGTTTGCAGAAGGCTGGCTCAACCTGGTCACCATTCACATTGCGCGCGGCGATCTCACCCCAGCCGCACAAGCACTCGTACGCCTGCAGGGGTTGGCCCCCTTGCACCCGGCAACCCGGCAAAAACAAGCCCAACTGCAGCAACTCCAGGGATCCGGCAGTACGGAACTCAGTGCGGCAGAATATGCGCCAATTCTGCAACAAGCCTTACAACTATTACAGCAAGGGCGCTTTGCAGATGCCGAAACGCTTCTGCGCCCGCTCGTTGCCTCCGGCAGTGGTCCGCTGGCTGTCTGGCATATGCTCGCCACGGTCCTGCGCGTTCAGGGTAAGCTGAGTGAAACGCTGGCCATTCAGCATATGCTGGTCGACCATCTTCCCGGCGATGCTGTTAGCCGCTTCGACCTGGCAGAAACGCTACTGCTGACTGGCGATTTTGACCGCGGCTGGCAGGAATATCGTCACCGCTATGACATGGCGCACACAAGGCAAATTGCCCGTCATATCAACGCAACCCGCTGGGCGGGGCAGCCGCTGCCCGATAAAACCTTGCTGATTTTTGATGAACAGGGGTTTGGCGACACACTGCAATTTATCCGTTTTGTGCACCAGGCAAAGCGGCAAAGCCAGGCGCGGATTGTCCTTGACGTTACCCCGGAGTTGCTGGCTCTGGTGCGCCGCGCCTTTCCGGAAGAACAGGTCATCGGGCGCGGTGAGCTGCCCCCCGTCTTTGACGCTTACTGTGAATTAATGGATTTACCGCGCCTGTTTCGTCTGCAACCTGGCGATCTGCCGATGGCAACGGGCTATTTGCATGCCGATCCTGAGCGTGTCTCGCAGTGGCAACAACGCCTCGCCAGTGTACCGCGCCCGTGGGTGGCGCTGGTGTGGGCAGGTCGCCCGACACATACCAACGATCACCGTCGCTCCCTGCAGTTGCAACAACTGGCACCGCTGGCGCGCGCAGAGGCCACATTTTTACTGATCCAAAAAGGCGATGCCGCATCGCAATCACCGCCGGAAGGGATGCGTACCGTCGCGCTCAGTCAGGCGATTGCAGACTTTGACGACACCGCGGCGATCCTGACGCTGGCGGATCTGCTTATCTCGGTCGACTCCTCGCCAGTACATCTGGCCGGGGCTCTACAGCGCCCGTGCTGGACGCTGCTACCGTTTATTCCGGACTGGCGCTGGCTGATGACGCGGGACGACTCGCCGTGGTACCCGGGCATGCGCCTGTTCCGCCAGCCTGCCGTGGATGACTGGTCGACGACGCTCGACACCGTTGCCGATGCGCTGGTCGCCCGCTTCCCTCCAGCGGGAGATTAACCGACGCGGGGGCTGGAGTCCCCTCTTGCCCCGGCCTATACTTCGGGCATGTTCTGTTCATGCCCGTAGGCCTATGACCACGCAAACCCTCTCCCGCGACTGGCGACTGCCGCTCGCGTTTATCCTTCTGGCCGTGGTGTTGGCGCTCGCTTTTACACTGCACACCCACTGGGGCGCATTTCTGCAATGGTGCCTGGCAACGCAAATTACCCTGCACCGTTATCTGGTGATGTACCTGCTACAACTCAATAATCATCAGTACAGCGGCGGATTATGGCTGCTGACTGGCGCATTTTTTTATGGTGTGTTGCACGCTATCGGGCCTGGACATGGCAAGTTTATTGTTACTACCTGGCTCAGCACTAGCCACGAAAGCCAGATGGCGTCCCGCGTGGTCCCTGTGCTCGGCAGCCTGATGCAGGGCGTCAGTGCCATTCTGTTTGTCTTTATTCTGGCGGTCGGTTTTAACCTTGCCGCAGGCGATCTCAGCGAAAGCCGCTGGTATGTCGAGAAAGCCAGTGCCGTAATGATTGGCAGCTTCGGCGCGTATATCGCATGGCAGGCCATCAACAGTCTGCGCCCACCTAAGCTGACCATTACCGCCCTTTCGCCACTGCATCAGCACAACGGTAACTGCGGCTGCGGCCATCATGGGGTGGGTGCCCGTGTGGGCGGCGACTGGAAGACACGCCTTGGCGTCATTCTCGCCATCGGCGCGCGCCCGTGCAGTGGGGCAATCATGATTTTGCTGTTCTCGAATGCGCTGGGCATTGTGACGTGGGGTATTGCAGCTGTGATGACGATGGCCGTTGGCACTGCGCTGTCGATTGCGGGCTTGTCGCTGGCAGTGCGATATGCTCGTAACACTACGGCAGCGCTGTTTGGCCGTGATAAGCGTCAACTTAGCTGGTTCGTGCCTGTACTAAAGATCGCAGGCGGCGTGGCGCTAGTGTTGTTTGCTGTGGTGCTGTTTTTGACCGTGATCCCGGTCAGTGCTAACGGGGATTATATTGCGGCGGGATGTTGAAAAAAGCCCGGAGGGCGTTGCCATCCGGGCTTTCAGGCTTACTCGTTAATCTTCGGATGTTGCTGCACCAGACGGGCTCGTTTTTCCTGCAATTGCGCAATTTCTTCATCGAGATCTTCGATTTTCTGCTCAATATTGTCGTGATGCTCCTGCAAGATTTCCCGCGCTTCCTGAATGTCAGAAGCCGCAGGCGTTGCCCCTTTAAGCGGCAGGTTCGCTGTCTCTTTCATGGTCAGACCGGTTATCAGGCCAATGACAGCCACCACCATCAGGTAGTAAGCCGGCATTAACAGATCTTCTGAGCTTTCCACCAGCCACGCGGCAAGGGTCGGCGTAATACCGGCAATCAGAATCGAGATATTAAACGCGCTCGCCAGCGCACTGTAGCGGATGTGCGTCGGGAACATGGCGGGCAATGTCGAAGCCATCACGCCGGTAAAGCAGTTAAGCACTACCGCGAGCATCAGCAGCCCCGCGAAAATCAGGCCAATAATGTTGCTGTTAATCATGATAAAGGCCGGGATAGCCAGCGCAAACAGCGCCACACTGCCCATCAACACAAACGGACGGCGACCAAAGCGGTCACTCAGCAGCCCCATGACCGGCTGGACAAACAGCATACCAATCATGATAGCGATGATGATCAACACACCATGATCTTCCGAGTAATGCAGGTTATGTGACAGGTAGCTTGGCATGTAGGTCAGCAACATGTAATAGGTCACGTTGGTGGAAATCACCAGACCAATACAGGTCAGCAGGCTACGCCAGTGTTTCGTGGCGATCTCTTTAAAGGAGATCTTCGGCCCATCCTGTAATCCTTCGCGATCGCCCTGCTCCAGCTTATCAACATGCTGCTGAAATGCGGGTGTCTCTTCTAAGGCGTGACGCAGGTACAAGCCGATAATGCCCAGCGGCAGCGCCAGGAAGAACGGAATTCGCCAGCCCCATTCCAGGAAGTTATCTTCACCGACCACCGTGGAGAGTAGCACCACGACGCCTGCGCCCAGGACAAAACCGGCAATCGAACCGAAGTCCAGCCAGCTGCCCATAAAGCCGCGTTTACGGTCCGGAGAGTACTCGGCAACGAAAATAGACGCGCCGGTATATTCCCCACCGACTGAGAAGCCCTGCGCCATCTTACACAGCAACAGCAGTATCGGCGCCCAGATGCCAATGGACGCATACGAGGGAATAAGCCCGATACAGAAGGTACTGACGGACATAATTACAATGGTAATGGCGAGGATTTTCTGCCGACCGTATTTGTCGCCCAGCATGCCGAAGAACAGGCCACCCAGTGGACGAATAAGGAAAGGTACGGAGAAGGTCCCAAGCGCAGCGATCATCTGTACGCTGGGATTTGCCTCAGGGAAGAAGACCTTACCCAGTGCGTAAGCCACAAAGCCATAAACACCAAAATCAAACCACTCCATGGCATTACCCAGCGACGCTGCGGTAATCGCTTTACGCAATTTGGCATCATCAATGATGGTCACATCACGAAGCGTAATAGGTTTTATTTTTTTCCTTTTTAGCATGCCTGTTTTCCTCTTTAGACTCTCGCCCTGACCGCCCGACTATCCTTTCCCTGCCGGGCGTTTTTACAGTGTTTCCCACTGATATATTCAAGCGTAGCAGGTTTACTTACACTGGCAGCGACTGCCTGTACAACCGAACCTGTTGACGCCTGTTGGGCAGTGAATGACCTTTTTACCCTAACAGGGTTTCAAAAAGTGATCAAATTCACATAATTCTCTCCAGTGATAATCAACCCCCTCTTCTGGCCCAAAATAATCACCCACGAAATCATTAGCATACAACTGGTATTTTGCCGTTTTTTTACAACCCCTTTACAGGCCTTTTCATTACGGAATGGCTCAGAAAATCTTTACATAAAATATGTGACGAAGATAACTAAAACAATGTTTTATTCTTATTGAATCGATATTCCAAAGATCGGATTATACGCGCAGAAACAGCGGTACGGAAAACGGTTATGCCCTTGTTCCGGCCAGCCATGCCGGGCAATAACCGCAGACTGGAGAGTACCTCCTGACGTCACACCATTCTAATTAATTGAAAATATTACATATTAATCTTTGGGTTTCCTCGCTCATGTTAATGACGAGAAATGAGGGTTCATGATGAAAATTAAGGCCACAATTGAACGTATTCCCGGCGGGATGATGCTAATCCCTCTGATCTTAGGTGCAGTTTTGAATACACTCGCACCAGACACCGGCGCTTATTTTGGTTCCTTTACCAAAGGAATGATCACCGGCACGGTGCCCATTCTGGCGGTGTGGTTTTTTTGTATTGGCGCGTCAATTGATTTACGCGCTACCGGCACGGTATTACGCAAATCCGGTACGCTGGTACTGACCAAAATCGCTGTCGCATGGCTGGTGGCGATGATTGCCGCCTCGTTTATTCCGGACACCGGTATCCAGACCGGGTTCTTTGCCGGCCTTTCCGTACTGGCTATCGTTTCCGCAATGGATATGACCAACGGCGGTCTGTATGCCAGCCTGATGAACCAGTACGGCAGTAAAGAAGAGTCTGGCGCGTTTGTCCTGATGTCGCTGGAATCCGGCCCGTTGATGACGATGGTGATCCTCGGATCTGCCGGGCTGGCCTCATTCGAGCCGCACCATTTTGTGGGCGCTGTACTGCCGTTCCTGATTGGTTTTACGCTCGGTAACCTCGATCATGACCTGCGGGCATTTTTCAGCAAAGCCACGCCGGTACTGATCCCCTTCTTCGGCTTTGCGTTAGGTAACACGATCAATCTGCGTGTGATTATGGATACCGGCCTGTTGGGGATCGTCCTCGGCGTGGCGGTAATCATCATTACGGGTATTCCGCTGATTATTGCCGACCGTTTGATCGGCGGTGGCAACGGCACCGCGGGTGTGGCAGCCTCTTCCGCTGCCGGTGCAGCAGTCGCTAACCCGGTGATCATCGCGCAGATTAATCCGGCGTTTGAACCAGTCGCCGCCTCTGCCACGGCGCTGGTCGCCGCCAGTGTGATTGTCACTGCGATTCTGGTGCCTATCATCACCGCACTGTATGCAAAACGCTTCGGCGCAATCCCGGCTGCCGCCAGCGAAGCGGAAAAACCGGTCGAATCCGCCAGCCATTAAACGTGATAAAAAAGCCCCTTTCGGGGCTTTTGCTGTCCGCTATGTCCTGCAATTGACGACCGCTCCGGCCAGACCATTGCAGGGCATACCGCTTAGTCGCCGAAAATCTCTTCTACCATGGCAGTGGCTATACGCGTTGCTGAACAGAGCCGCGGCATGCCAAGCGCCACCGTTTGCCAGCTCTGCGTGACCGACCAGCAAATGGGGTGCTGCTCAACGTCACACCAGTCACCCAGCCAGCCAAGGAGATCTTTGTAGTCCATCAGCCCTGGCGTAGAAGGCGTCGCCAGCCATTGATGATAGAAGTGGCGCGTGGTGGGCGCAGCGTTGATCTCCTGCGCCAGAAAATCCGCCGCCATGACACGCACATTATCTTTCAGCATTTTTGCCACGTCGGCATTCGCCAGCCGGCAGGCATCGCCAAAAGCCCCCCAGCGCAACTCCTCCAGAGCGACATAGCAGCGTCCGGCCATCGACCAGCCGTTATAATTCCCGGCGCGCCACTGGGTAAAGACGTGCTCGCTATGGTTCCCTGCCTGCACTGCCAGCCCGCGCTGCGTCAATGCTTTCTCTTTCCACGCGGTACGCTGGCTAAAATGCTCTACCAGTTCATCATACTGTTGATGTAAACCCGGCGTCGTATTGGCAGGGCGGCGTTCAGCCTGTTGCATTGCCGTCAGGCGCTGGGTAATACGGCTTAATGCCAGGTGGCCAGGATCAAGCATGCTGGCGAGTTTCTCGGCCAGGCCAAGCCGCAACGCATCATTCTCGTTTAGCACGCCCGACATCGCCCACGGGCGCAGTTGCGTTTGTGCCATGACTTCCTGCGTCAGACGTTCACGAAATAGCTGCTGTTGCGGCACAATAGCGCTCTGGCGCGAGGCATCGCCGCCCTGCACCAAATCCACGATAAATTTCGGATGAATACATTCCAGTACTCGTCCCGGCCCATCCAGTAGTCGATTTTTCATGGTTGATCTGCTGCGAATAGAGTTTGTATGTCATCGCGTAACAGACGTGCGTCCTCATGGATCCAATTCGCCGTCTTGATGCAGTGTTGCAAATGTTGCTGCAACGCTAGCACTGACGACTCGTTTTGCTGCCGTATCGTCAGGCTGTCACGCAAACTTTCCTGCAGTCCCGCCAGACTTAACGAGAACTCGGCGAAAAATGTTGCCATCCCTGCCGTAACAGAAACATCGACCTGCGCGGCTAAAGCTTTACGGATTTGTGCGCAAAAATGGGCAATATGATCAATCAATTTGGCGTGTAACGTTGCGATATCGATAACATAACGGGTACGGGTTACCACATAATCTTCCCAACCCCAGCTGGGATTATTTAGCCAGCGCGAGACCGTTTCCCGCACGCTGTTGCCACGCATCGCCTGCCCGGCAGGCACATCTTCCGATGCGATTGCATTGCTGAACAACGCGCGAGTATTAAAATTCAGCGTACTGGGCTGAAAAGCCGGAAAACTGATACGCGCCCGGAAGCCGGCATGACTCAGTTCTTCTTTTATGCGCATCTCGATAGGACGCATGGCGTCGTTCAGCGAGCGGCCCAGCGTATTTTCCAGTTCGTCAAAACGCAGTGCCAGCTCGCGGCTGATACGATCCTGGGCCGCCAGTAAAATTGTCTCGCATGCCGAGCGGATTTTGCTGAGCACGCTTTGCGCCTGACCTTCATCTTCCAGTATCAGTTGATGAGGGTTCAGCGCATCATCCAGCCGCAAGTCCGCTTTACTTTCGCGAGCGATACGCGCCAGTTTTCCATCGTGGAACCAGCCATCAATGGCCTCAACAATTTCAAACTGCTGACCATGAATAAAGGTTTCCGCCGCCGCCAGCGCCCCTTCAACCTCATGCTGGATTTCATCACTGACGCCTTCCTGGCAAGTGTGAAGCAGCGCCATATCCTCTTCCAGCCGCGTAATATTGTGTTCCAGTTGCTCATAGGCAACGGTCAGTCCCTGATAACGGAAATCGAGGTATTCACGAGCGCTTTGGGTGTAATTCAGTAATTTGTGCGAAGCCGAACGCAGCGCATAGAGTGACGCGTTGGCATAGGCGGCATGCAGCAGTTTGCGGATCGGCTGTTCAAACAGAGAGTCCTGCCACAGCAATTCAGCTGCATGGTGAATGTGCTCTATATCGTCTAAGTCGGCAGTACGCCAGCGACGCCCCAGCGCCGCCTCGGCAAAGTCCTGCACCCAGCGCTGATCCTGGGGATCCGGTAACCGCCCCTGGTGTTTGATCTCGTTGCGAGCCCGGTTCGCCAGATAGCCCCACATGGAAGAAACAGGAAATATCTGCGAAGGATTGATATGGCCTTTCATCAGCGTGCCGGAAATCAGCGCCCGAACCTGATCTTCATCGTCGCTGTTACGATCTTTTTGATCGAACTTATTGACCAGCGCATACAGCGGAACCGAACGACCCACTGCAGAAACCGCGCGACGCACTTCTTCATCGGATATCGATTTAAGCTGCGTATAGTCCATGACCGCCAGTACCGCAGAGGCCCGCGCTAGCTGTTCATTAAGCATTTTCTGCAGATGGGGCTGACCGGCTTCGTTTGGGCCGGGGGTGTCCAGCAGCGTCAACTGGCCCAGCTCTTTCTCCAGCCCCGCCAGATGGACAAATTCCACTTCAATGACCGGAATATGCTCAATAGCGGCATACGCCGAAAAGGGGAAATCCACATCCAGCGCTTTCGACAGGCGAACTAAATCATTCAGGCTCTTCAGGCAGTGAAAGATCGGCTCAGCACCCAGATAGTGTTTATCGAACGCATTACCCTGAGCGATACGGTCCAGCAAACCGGCCATGTCTTTATCGATTTCGATTTTTTGCGCCAGTTTGTCACGATCGTAATTAAATAGGCGGGTTTGTAATTGCTGTGACAGCGCGTCAATCGGCCCGACATGCGAAAAATGAAGAATAGGCTCTTTCTGGCCCGGAGTATGCCGAATAAGTGTCGGCAGCGCCGTCATTGGCCGATTACGATTAGGCAAAACCTCAGTACCCACTATCGCATTGATGGTGGTTGATTTGCCTGCCTTCATGGTGCCGACAATAGCCAGCACCATTTCCAGGCGAGTTATTTTGCGGAATTCGTTATGCAGTGTGGCCTGCTGAGCCTCAACGCCACGAGCGCTGAAATGTAAAGGAAGCACATTGGCGTTATCCGCCATGCCGGGAATCGCCGCCTCATCAAGCGTCGCCACCGGCATTTTTTTCAGGGCCTGGAGATTATGCAAAGAAAGTTGTAACAATCTCTCTGCTTCCTGGCTTAACTCAAAAATTGTTTGTGTGTGCATGTCAAAAGTCTTTCCTTAACGCAAATTTTCTTACTTTTATTTAGCCGCGATCTTTTATTAGTGAAGTTTCGGCTTTTATAATTACGTGTGGAAAATATCTTCAAAAAGATAAATACCTGATGGGACTCAGGAAAGTATATTTTTTCTCTCAAAAAGTGACAGCAATACGCCCCCGGTCATAAAAAACCGGAGAGTTAGAGCGTAGCTCATTTTCAAGAACAACCTGGATATATCGTCATTTATTTACCCACCCAATTTGAGAGGTAATTATCTGCCAATGGCGGCAGACACAGCAGGTATGACAGTTTGTGGCGAATTACACCGGATACTAACTGCCACAATATATGAATTAGTAAATGGTGGCAATTTCCACCCTAAAATATTCTAAATGTTCGCATCAGTTTTTCCTTAGTGGCTTATCCGGGATTAGCATCGCTTAAGCGAATGACAGGTTATGTCAGCCACATCACCTTTTTATCTTTTATGTGAAAAAATAATAACAACGTCAACTATACGGTTTTGCTGTATAATTGCGGCCTTTTCAGGCAATACGCCTTTTTTGCACCCGCTAAGTGCGTGTGCTGTATGTATATTTTGAGGAAAAACCCTATGCAACTGCCCCACTGCCCACAATGTGACTCCGAATACACTTACGAGGATAACGGCCTGTTCATTTGCCCGGAATGCGCGCACGAGTGGAGCGACGCAGCCCCCAGCTCCGATGTCGACGAATTAATCGTCAAGGATGCTAACGGCAATCTGTTAGCCGATGGCGACAGCGTAACTGTTATTAAGGACTTGAAAGTAAAAGGCAGTTCTTCAATGTTAAAAATTGGTACCAAAGTGAAGAATATTCGTCTGGTAGAAGGCGATCATAATATCGATTGTAAAATCGACGGTTTTGGGCCAATGAAACTGAAATCAGAATTCGTTAAAAAGAACTAATGAATGACGGGGAGTTTTTGCTCCCCGCCTGGTTTACCTTTACCGGCACCTCTACACTTATCCGCAGACTCGTTACCCGAGGTACTGATTATGCCCCTCAGTCCCTACATCTCTTTTTCTGGTCAATGTCATCAGGCCATACAGTTCTATCAAAACGCGTTAAATGCTGAATTAACTTATAAAATAACTTTCGGCGAAATGCCTGAACCCGACGCCGATGAAGGCTGTGCCGCTGGCCAAACATTTAACGATAGCGATATTGCTCACGCCAACCTGCGTATAGCAGGCAGCGAGATCATGATGAGCGATGGTAAACAGAACGATGCCGCCTGCAATGGCTTTACATTGAGCCTCGCCACCCAGGATCTGGCACAAGGTAAAGCCTGGTTCGATGCCCTTGCCGACAGCGGGCACGTCACCCTGCCCTGGCAGGAGACATTCTGGGCGGAGGGTTTTGGTATGGTGACCGACAAATTCGGCATCCCATGGATGGTAAACGTCGCCAAACCCCAGTAACGTCTCATCCTGCCTGAACGGTAGCCACCCGCGTCTGCCGTTTTTTTCTTACGCTTGCAAGATTCATCCCCGCGCAATCCACGCATAACCCAAATGCAACATTTCCCCCTCAGCATAAGGGCACACTTTCTGTGGCCTGCGGGGCTTTGATGACCATGCACTTATCCAGACATCCGACCAGTTACCCAACACGCTACCAGGAGATCGCCGCCAGGCTTGAGCAAGAACTGCGCAGCCACTATCGCTGCGGCGACTGGCTTCCCGCTGAGCAGCAACTGGCCGCACGCTTTGAGGTTAACCGCCACACCTTACGCCGCGCCATTGATCAACTGGTGGAAAAAGGCTGGGTCCAGCGCCGTCAGGGCGTGGGCGTTATGGTGCTTACGCGCCCGTTCGATTACCCGCTCAATGCACAGGCGCGTTTCAGCCAGAACTTACTCGATCAGGGAAGCCATCCCACCAGCGAACGTCTGCTGGCAGTGTTGCGCCCGGCCTCCAGTCACGTCGCCGACGCGCTGGGAGTGCAGGAGGGCGATAACGTTATTCATTTGCGCACCCGCCGCCGGGTCAATGGCATCGCCCTGTGTCTGATTGACCACTACTTCTCCGACATGGCGCTGTGGCCGCTGCTGCAACAGTTCGACAGCGGCTCGCTGCACGACTTTCTGCGCGAGCACGCCGCCATTGACCTGAAACGCACCCAGACGCGCATTAGCGCACGACGCGCACAGGCGAAAGAGAGCCGCTGGCTGGAGATCCCGAATATGGCGCCGCTGCTTTGCGTGCGGACGCTTAATCATCGTGAAGGCGAGATCAATGCCACGGAATACTCCGTAAGCCTGACGCGTGCCGACATGATCGAATTCACCATGGAGCACTGAATGCATTTTGATACCTCCACTCGCCAGCGCTGGATGGCGGCGCTCGCCCAGTCCACTCCGGAGATGCTGCGGGCACGAATGCGCACGCTCGGGCTGGCTCCGGACTATGAGTTTGTTCGCGCGCCGCAAACCGGGCTGGTGCAGATCCAGGCACGTATGGGCGCGACCGGCGATCGTTTTTTCCCTGGCGATGCCACATTAACCCGCGCTGTCGTCCAACTCGGTAGCGGTCAGCTCGGCTTCAGTTGGGTGCTTGGCCGCGATAAAGGTCATGCCGAACGCTGCGCGGTGTGCGATGCATTGCTACAGGAACCCGAGCATTACCCAACCCTGATGGAAACCCTTATTGTCCCGCTGGAAGCGGACCGTGCCGCGCGCCTTCAGGCACGCCAGGCCGAAGTCAACGCCAGCCGGGTCGACTTTTTTACCCTGGTTCGCGGAGATAACGCATGACCTTACAACCCGCATTCGCATCCGCTGTTCATGATGCTCAACACTGTTTTCGCCGTCTGCTAAAAGCCATGAGCGAGCCTGGCGTTATCGTCTCGCTGCCGCAATTGAAACATGGCTGGCCGCCGCTGGGTGCGGCTTCCACCAGCGTACTGCTGACGCTGGTGGATAACGACACGCCAATCTGGATCTCCGGCGCGCTGAGTCATGATTTGGTGCGCCAGAATCTGCGCTTTCATACCAACGCGCCCCTGGTGGATCAACCGCAGCAGTCGCTCTTTGCCGTCGCCGATCACACCCTGAGCGCCGGGCAACTAAGCGCACTGCCGACCGGCACCGCCTTCAGCCCCGAAACCAGCGCCACGCTAATTTTGCAACTTCAGGGATTAAGCGGCGGGCGCATGCTGCGCCTGACTGGCCCGGGCATTCTTGAGGAGCGCATGATTGCGCCGCAACTGCCGGAATGCATTACCGATGAGTTTACCGACCGCCCGCATTCGTTCCCGACCGGTATTGATGTGATCCTGACCTGCGGCGACCGGGCGCTGGCCATCCCCAGAACCACACTTGTGGAGGTGTGCTGATGTACGTTGCTGTCAAGGGGGGCGAAAAGGCGATAGCTGCCGCCCACGCTCTGCAGGAACATAAACGCCGTGGCGACAGTGAACTGCCCGAACTTAGCGTCGGGCAAGTCGCCGGACAGTTGCATCTGGCAGTCGATCGGGTGATGACCGAAGGTGGCATCGCCGATCGTGAGCTAGCCGCACTGGCGCTAAAACAGGCCAGCGGCGATAACGTCGAAGCCATCTTTCTGCTGCGCGCTTACCGCACGACGTTACCGCGTCTGGCTGTGAGTGAACCCGTCGACAGCGCCAACATGCGTTTAGAACGCCGTATTTCCGCCGTTTATAAAGATATTCCCGGCGGCCAGTTACTTGGCCCTACCTATGATTACACCCACCGGTTGCTGGACTTTGCCCTGCTCGCCGAAGGTGAAACGCCGCCGCTGAAGAAAGCCGCACCATGCCCGCAAGAGAGCACACCACATGTGTTTAGCCTGCTGGTCAATGAAGGGCTGGCGAAAGCGGAGCACGACAGCGGTGCCACACCGGATGACGTAACCCGTCAACCGCCAGTGTATCCCTGCTCACGCGCCTCGCGGTTACAACAACTGGCGCGTGGCGATGAAGGGTACCTGCTGGCGCTGGCCTACTCCACGCAACGCGGCTACGGGCGCAACCACCCTTTTGCAGGGGAGATCCGCAGTGGCTATGTCGATGTCCATATCGTGCCGGAAGAACTGGGTTTTGCAGTCAACATCGGCGAATTGCTGATAACCGAGTGCGAAATGGTCAACGGTTTCGTCGCACCTGAGGATGAAAAGCCGCATTTTACCCGTGGCTACGGGTTTGTCTTCGGCATGACCGAGCGTAAAGCGATGGCAATGGCGCTGGTTGACCGCGCCCTGCAAACCGCCGAATACAGCGAACCGGTGCGCAGCCCGGCACAGGACGAAGAGTTCGTGCTGGCACATGCCGATAATGTCGAAGCGGCCGGTTTTGTCTCACACCTCAAACTTCCCCATTACGTTGATTTCCAGGCTGAACTGGACTTACTGCGCCAACTGCAACAGGAGAAGCACCGTGGCTAACGCGCTGACTGGCTATAACTTCGCCTTCCTTGATGAGCAGACCAAACGCATGATCCGCCGTGCGCTGCTGAAAGCGGTGGCGATACCCGGTTATCAGGTGCCGTTCGGCGGGCGGGAAATGCCCATGCCCTATGGCTGGGGCACGGGCGGTATTCAGCTCACAGCCAGCGTGATCGGTGAAGACGACGTGTTGAAGGTGATCGATCAGGGCGCGGATGACACCACCAACGCGGTTTCCATTCGCCAGTTCTTCAGTCGCGTAACGGGGGTGGAAACCACCGAACGCACCACCGACGCCACGCTGATCCAGACCCGACACCGCATTCCGGAAACGCCGTTGGTCAATGATCAAATCCTCATTTATCAGGTACCTATCCCGGAGCCGCTGCGCTTTATCGAGCCTCGAGAAACCGAAACCCGCACCATGCACGCACTGGAAGAGTACGGTGTTATGCAGGTGAAGCTGTATGAAGATATCGCCCGCTTTGGCAACTTCACCACCCGCTACGCCTGGCCCGTTAAAGTGAACGACCGCTACGTCATGGATCCGTCCCCCATTCCGGCATTTGATAACCCCAAAATGCATATGATGCCTGCCCTGCAGCTGTTTGGTGCCGGGCGCGAAAAACGCATTTATGCCGTGCCACCTTATACCCCCGTCGTCAGTCTCGACTTTGAGGATCACCCCTTTGCGCCGCAAAAATGGGATCAGCCCTGCGCTATTTGCGGATCGATCCACAGCTATCTGGACGAAGTGGTGCTGGATGATACCGGAAAACGGATGTTCGTCTGCTCGGATACTGACTACTGCCGCCAACAGAGCGAGGCTTTACGTAAATGATCCAACCGCTGCTTTCGGTGCACCAACTTTCACATCTGTACGCCCCGGGTAAAGGTTTTACTGATGTGTCGTTTGATTTATGGCCAGGCGAAGTACTGGGCATTGTCGGCGAGTCCGGTTCCGGTAAAACCACGCTGCTGAATGCTCTCTCAGCCCGCCTGCCGCCCCAGCAGGGTAATGTTATCTATCAGGGCCGCTCACTCTATGCGATGAGTGAGGCCGAGCGCCGTCGCCTGTTGCGTACCGAGTGGGGCGTCGTCCATCAGCACCCACTCGATGGTCTGCGTCGGCAGGTTTCCGCTGGTGGCAATATTGGCGAGCGCCTTATGGCGAAAGGGGCCCGGCATTACGGCGCGATCCGCGCCACGGCGGAGCAGTGGCTGAGCGATGTCGAGATCCCCCCCTCCCGTATAGATGATTTGCCCACCACTTTTTCCGGCGGCATGCAGCAGCGCCTGCAGATCGCCCGCAACCTCGTCACCCAGCCCAAACTGGTGTTCATGGATGAACCGACTGGCGGGCTGGATGTGTCCGTACAGGCGCGACTGCTGGATCTGCTGCGCAGTCTGGTGGTGGAAATGAACCTTGCGGTGGTAATGGTCACCCATGATCTCGGCGTGGCGCGCCTGCTGGCAAACCGCCTGCTGGTGATGAAACAGGGTCAGGTGGTGGAAAGTGGGTTAACCGACCGCGTGCTCGACGATCCTCATCATCCTTATACCCAATTGCTGGTCTCCTCGGTCTTACAAAATTAAGGAGCGTCCGATGACTGTTTTGCGTGTGGAAAATGTCAGCAAGACCTTTGTCCTGCACCATCAACACGGCGTACGTTTGCCGGTACTGCGTGAAACTTCGCTGAGTGTAGAAGCAGGAGAATGCGTGGTGCTGCATGGTCACTCCGGCAGCGGCAAGTCGACGCTGTTGCGCTCGCTGTATGCCAACTATTTACCCGACGCCGGGCATATTCATGTCCGGCATGGCGAGGAATGGGTCGACCTGGTACACGCGCCGGCGCGCAAAGTGCAGGAAGTGCGCCGCCACACCATTGGCTGGGTCAGCCAATTTTTACGGGTCATTCCCCGGGTCAGCGCACTGGATGTGGTGATGCAGCCACTGCTTGAACAGGGCGTGCCTCGTGAGGTCTGTGCTCAGAAAGCCGGGCAGCTACTCACCCGATTGAATGTACCAGAACGTTTATGGCATCTCGCCCCGGCAACGTTTTCCGGCGGAGAGCAGCAGCGCGTCAATATCGCCCGTGGTTTCATTGTCGACTACCCCATTTTACTGCTTGATGAGCCTACTGCCTCGCTGGACGAAAAAAACAGCGCCGCTGTGGTGGAACTGATCGCACAGGCGAAAGCGCGCGGGGCGGCAATTGTGGGCATTTTTCACGATGGCACGGTGCGGGAACGCGTTGCTGACCGTCTGTATCCGATGGGAACTCACGCATGATCATCAACAACGTACAACTTATCCTGGAAGACGAGGTCGTGAAGGGATCGCTGGAAGTCCGCGAGGGTGTGATCCGCGCGTTCGCCGAAACGCAGAGCCGCCAGCCGGGCGCGCACGATGGCGACGGCGGCTGGTTGCTGCCAGGGCTAATAGAGCTGCATACCGATAATCTGGATAAGTTCTTCACTCCGCGTCCAAAAGTGGACTGGCCCGCGCACTCGGCGATGAGCAGCCATGATGCGCTGATGGTCGCCAGTGGGATCACTACCGTGCTGGACGCGGTGGCCATTGGCGATGTACGCGACGGCGGCGATCGGCTGGAGAGTCTGGAAAAGATGATCAACGCGGTAGAAGAGACGCAAAAACGCGGCCTGAACCGCGCGGAACACCGCCTGCATTTGCGCTGCGAACTCCCCCATCACACCACACTGCCGCTGTTTGAAAAGCTGGTCGACCGTGAACCGGTCACGCTGGTATCGCTGATGGATCACTCACCAGGCCAGCGTCAGTACGCCAGTTACGCGAAGTACCGTGAATATTATCAAGGCAAATATCACCTGACGGATGCGCAGATGGACCTCTTTGAGCAAGAGCAGCTGGCGTTGGCAGCACAGTGGTCGCAGCCCAACCGCATGGCCATTGCTGCCCATTGTCGTGAACGCAATCTGCCGCTGGCGAGCCATGATGATGCCACCCGCGAACACGTTGTGGAATCACATCAGCTAGGCACACTTATCGCCGAGTTCCCGACCACCTTTGCGGCGGCGGAGGCGTCCCGTGAGCATGGAATGCGTATTCTGATGGGCGCGCCAAACATCGTGCGCGGTGGCTCTCATTCCGGCAACGTGGCGGCGCATAAGCTGGCGGAGCTTGGCCTGCTGGATGTGCTGTCGTCCGATTACTACCCTGCCAGCCTGCTGGATGCAGCGTTTCGCATTGCTGCTGACGAGGAGAACAGTTTCACGTTGCCGCAGGCGATCCGTCTGGTGACGAAAAACCCGGCGCAGGCGTTGAGCCTCCACGATCGCGGTGTGATTGGCGAAGGGAAACGGGCTGACCTGGTACTCGCGCATCACAAAGGCGATCATGTGCATATCGACCATGTCTGGCGCCAGGGAATAAGGGTGTTCTGATGAGCAGATTGATCTGGCTGATGGGGCCGTCCGGCGCGGGAAAGGATTCACTGCTGGCGGCGCTACGCAGTCGTGAACACCCGCAATTGCTGGTCGCGCACCGTTATATTACGCGCCCGGCCAGCGCAGGCAGTGAAAACCATATCGCGCTGAGCGAAAAAGAGTTTTTTACGCGCGCCGAGCAGCATCTGTTTACCCTTAGCTGGCATGCCAATGGCTTTTACTATGGCATTGGCGCAGAGATCGATCTCTGGCTGCAAACGGGTTTTGATGTGGTGGTCAATGGCTCGCGCGGGCATCTGCCACAGGCGCTGGCACAGTACGGAGATCGGTTAATGCCGGTGAACGTGCAAGTGTCGCCGGACATTTTGCGACAGCGGCTGCAGCAGCGCGGTCGGGAAAATGCAACGGAAATCGCCGCCCGCCTGGAGCGCGCCGCGCGTTATCATCCTTCAGGCTGCCTGACGCTTAACAATGATGGAAGTTTGCTACAGTCAGTCGAAGGACTGATTACGATGATACGCGCGCAACAAGGGAAAAGTGCGTAATGACACCGACGCAGTGACGCTGCGTTGATGACGTTTTCTCAACCGTTGTAAGAGGTCGTATGAGCTTAACCATCACCCTTACCGGCACTGGCGGCGCACAGCTGGTGCCGGTGTTTGGTTGCGACTGCGCCGCCTGCCACCGTGCGCGCCAGAACGTCGCACATCGCCGTAAGCCCTGCAGCGCCGCCGTGCAGTTCAATGACGCGATCACTTTGCTTGATGCGGGGATCCCCGACCTGATGGATAACTTTCCTGCGGGTCACTTTCAGCAATTCCTGCTGACCCACTACCATATGGACCATGTTCAGGGCTTATTCCCACTGCGCTGGGGTGTGGGCGATAAAATCCCGGTGTATGGCCCACCGGACGAACAGGGTTGCGACGATCTGTTCAGGCACCCTGGTTTGCTGGATTTCAGCCACACCGTCGAACCTTTTGTGGTCTTTGATCTGCAAGGCTTGCAGGTGACCCCCCTGCCGTTAAACCACTCAAAACTCACGTTTGGCTATTTGCTGGAATCCGCGCACAGCAGGGTCGCATGGTTAACCGACACGGCGGGCTTGCCGAATAAGACATTGACGTTCCTGCTCAATAATCGTCCGCAGGTGGTTATCATAGATTGTAGTTATGAACCACGCCCGGAAACGCCGAAAAATCACAGCGATTTAACCACCGTTCTGGCGCTGAATGCGGTTATTGGCTGCCCGCGTGTGATCCTAACGCATATCAGTCATGTCTTTGATCAATGGATGATGCAAAACCCGCTGCCGACGGGGGTTGAAGCAGGTTATGATGGCATGCGGATTGTGCTGGATTAGACCGCACAATATGGATATATTCATTCCGGTTATTTCCCGCAGGAACCGGGACAAGAAGACGCAGCCTGTAAAGAGGTAGTTTGAGGGATAAAGCGTACAGACTCGCACTAAAAATTGTTGCGCATAACGCAACGGGGTCTTTAATACCCGCGTGTGATCAGGCAGTTATTTGCACTACGCGGCATAAATGAGTATCGACTTGCCATGAATGTGCTTTTTATTTGTAGCCGAAACCAGTGGCGCAGCCCAACGGCTGAGCAGGTTTTTCGTCGCTATCCAGGGCTGAATGCCCGCTCCGCTGGCACACAACGCCAGGCAAGAAAAACCGTCTCGCCCGCTATTCTCTCCTGGGCTGACGTAATTTGTGTGATGGAAGAACATCACAAAAGCCGGATTATGGCCGACTTTGGCCGCCTGATGCAGCATAAGCCGGTACACGTGCTGGATATTCCCGACGAATACCACTTTATGGATCCGCAACTGGTTGCGATTCTGGAAGATGTCGTTCCGGCACGTTTGGGTTTGCGCGTTCGCGTTCCGGCATAAGCGGTTAGCGATCGTCATCGTCTTCCAGTCTGCGCTGTTCATCATCAAGCTGGCGTCGCTCCTGATCGAGCTGGCGCTGACGATCGTCAAGCTGCTGGCGGCGGTCTTCCAGCTGCCTGCGACGTTCCTCATACCGCCGCTCGCGATTGTCGCGACGCAGACTATCTTCCCGATAACTGTCGTCACGGTTGCTGTTATCGGTATTGTAAGCATCGCCAATCGCCCGCTGAATATTGCCAATGGCATCATCAATCATATCGGCATGGGCCAACTGAGCGCTGAGAGAGAGTGCGCCGAATAACAGCGCTGTCGCGTAACGTTTCATAAAACCCGTCTCAAAAGGGGACTGGCGCTACGGTAATTCACCACTCAGCGGGCGAGTAGCGGAGGATTCTCAAATCCCTGACGGCTAACGCGCCACGTGAATGCGCGCCGCCGGCGGCTGTAGCGCGGTGTGACGGTTCACGTAATCGGCCAGCAGCGAGGCCATCGTCACCTCGTAACGATCGCGGACTGGCACCTGCCGGATACCGTAGTCGCTCACCTGCTCATTGCAGGCGACCCGGTAGATTTTGCTGCTCTCCAGCGGTGCGCCATTCACCTGAATCTGCGTCATTCTGTCGCCAACTGGTCGACTGAAATCCACCGTAAACGTCATACCGCTAACGTGTGCATACGCGCCAGAAATCACCTGCCGATCAGTGTAATTATGCTCGATAAAATCTTTGATCTGCTGCCCGCTCATGTCACGCGTTACGAGCGGAAGGGTGAATGGCAGTGCATTGCGTAACTGCCCTAACGAAACTGGGCCGGCCTGAATGCTGTCTCGCAAGAAAGCCCCGACGGTAAAAGCAATGTCAGCGCGGGCATGTTCCCGCTGCGCATCGGCCAGCAACATACCAAGATTAGTTTGCCCTGAACGGACATGTTCACGCTGCCCGTCCAGCGTAAAAGGCAATGTCATGACGACCTCGCTCAGCGTTGCCGCACTTTTCGCCCGCTGCTGCTGAATAAATGCCTCTACATGGCTCTCTGTAGTCACTGCGGCCAGTGCTGTCCTATCCAGCAGTCGTTCGCGCCAGGCCACTATTTTTTTATCTTTCAGGGTAAGGGTTAGCTCGCCAAGAAAGCGGCCATACTGCCCGACATTCACCATTATGGTGTTACCGATTCGCGTGCCGTCGGGCACTTCAATGTGATCGTGGCCATCAACAAGCACATCAATGCCCGGTACCGCGGCCAGCAATTTGCCGATATTGACATCAGGATCAACCTTGCCCAAATGCGCCATCACAATAATCACATCCACTTTATTTTTGATAAGGGCAACGGTGGTCTTAATTGCCGCTATTGGATCGCTCACCTCGAATCCGGTTAATTTATTGTCTGTTGTCGCCACCATTGCATTGAGGGGAGTAACGCCAATAATTCCTACATTCACTCCGGAAATATTCTTAATGACAAAAGGGTTAAATATTTGTTGACCTTGATAATAAACATTTGCCGAGACAAAAGGAAAATTCGCTTTTTTATCTAATGTCCGCAACACTTCACCGCCGAAGATAAAATCCGCATTACCTGGTGTAAATGCATCATAGCGCATGTAATTCATGGCGGTAATATTTGCAACGCCCAGGGATAAATCTGTCATCGCGATTCCGCTGACCGCATCGCCGACATCCAGCAACAGTACAGGGTGATTATTTTTTCTCATCGCCTCTGCATAAGCGCTGATTTTTCCATAGCCTATTCCCTCTTCACTCATGCCCCGCCCGTGCGTATCGCCCGTATGCAGAAGCGTGAGTGTTGTCTCGCGGGCAAAGTTGGAGAATGAAGTCAAAATAAGCATTCCGCAGTACAACCACTTTTTCATAGTGAATTCCCTTTATATTCCCGTTTAATAATTCTCTTCTAAATATATTTATTCATGATGAATAAATACAAAAAAAACCTGAAATCCAAATCTCTCAAAAAAGAGAGATATGCGGATTTCAGGTTTAGCCTTAAATAAGTAGCAATCCTTTCAATCTAATTTATCGGCCGTTGGAGAAATGAGCAAGAACATTACGCTCAGGTCTGTGAAGATCATCACCAGAAATAACTACCGCTCTTATTTTTTCCGGCTGGAACCACAATTAAAGGTGTGCGTATTTTATGCGGCGATTCGCCGCAATGCCTGCGCCAGTTGGCCACGGGTAAAAGGTTTACGTAGCAGTTCCACATCTGGCAACGCAGGGTTCTGCGCCGGGCGCAGATCCTGGCCACTGATCAACAACAACGGCAAGTGTGGATAGCGCTGACGCGCAACCGCAATCACCTCTGCGCCGCTTAAACGCCCCGGCAGCATCAGATCGCTGATTAACATGCCGATCTCCTGTGAGGCCTCCAGCAGTTGCAGCGCCTGTTCGCCGGTTTCCGCTTCCAGTGTTAAATACCCCAACTCGTGCAATTGTTCACAGAGCGTCTGTCGCACATCAGCTTCATCTTCCAGCACCAGTACCAGCGTGTCGCGGGTATCGTGTGCCTGCATTGGTAAAGCCTCAACATGGCCGACTGCCTGCACGGCAGCGCGCGGCAGTTGTAATCGTACAGTAGTGCCCTGCCCCGGTGCGCTTTCGATCTCTACCCGGCCACCAGACTGGCGCACAAAACCGTAGACCATCGACAGCCCCAGACCGCTGCCGCTACCGGTTTGCTTGGTGGTAAAGAAGGGTTCAAATACCTGCGCCTTCACCTCCTGCGACATTCCGCAGCCATGATCGATAACCTCCAGCGCCACCATATCCTGCTTGCGTCCATCGCTACGGGTCACGCGTTGATTCCAGGTGCGTACTTTCACCGTCCCGCTTTGCCCTTCCATCGCGTCACGGGCATTCATCACCAGATTGATAATGGCGTTTTCCAGTTGCCCCACGTCGATCCACGCAGGCCAGGCCGGATGCTGAGCTTCAATGTCCAACGTTAACGTCGCAGGCAGCGAGTGGCGCAATAATTCCCCCAGATTCTCCAGCAATGGCTGCATCTCTACTGCATGCGGATGCAGTGACTGTTTACGGGAAAATGCCAGCAAGCGCTGCGTAAGCAATGCACCGCGTTCCGCTGCTTTCAGCGCGCGAGAAATCCGCGGCGAACCTGGCTGCTCCAGTTCGAGGCTGCCGATGATCACCGCCAGCAAGTTGTTGAAATCATGCGCCAGTCCACCGGTCAGTTGCCCGACCGCTTTCATTTTCTGGCTATGCAGCAACGCTTCTTCCAGGCTTTTACGTTCCGTTCTGTCCAGGACCACATTGACCATGCCGCGTCCCGGAACCGGGCTGAAACGCAGTTCAATAGTACGATTATCCACCAGGCGAAGTTCCTGGGTTTTAGGTAACGGGCGGGCAAGATTATCCTGTACATGCGCTGGCAGAGGAGCAAGCTGCTGGAGCAGGCTTTGATAATGCTGACCGCGCTGCAACGCGTGCGCCGTTAACCCCAATAACAAGGGATATTGCGGGTTCCATACCACCAGGCACCCCTGATTATCGAACAAGGCAAACCCGTCTCGCATGGCGAGGAAGGTGGTTTCGAGCTGCGTGCTTTTCTCTTTGAGCAGCTTTGAGGTGTGCTCCAGTGACGCAGTGTTACGGGCAAAAACGTTGAACGCGCGAGCCAGCTGGCCCAGTTCATCGCGCCGCTGCAAGGCCGGCACGGAGACATCCTGCTCGCCGCGCGCCAGTTGCGACATTGCGCGCGAGATCGCCGTCAGGTTAGACCCCAGATTGCGGTAGATATACCACCCGGCGAAACCGGTGATCACCAGCGCCAACAGCGCAAACACGCTGATAAAAATGATGATGGAGCGCATCTCCTGATGACTTTGCGCCGTGCGCTGTTCTGAGGCCTGTGCCACGGCAAAAACATAGCGGTTGATATCGCTATTCAGCAGTGCCACCAGCGCTTTGATATGAAACATTGACCAGCTGATCGCTAAATCACTCTCTTCCAGCTGGCGCGACAGCGGCTCAAGCTTCCGCAACTCGGCGCTGAAATCCGGCAAAATAAATGCCACTGCCGGCTCGCTCGCCTCATTGGGCAACTGACCCATAATGTCGCTCAGTTGCCTGATCGTCGGCCGTGGCGAGGGTGTCTGGATCGCCGCAATCATTAACCGGTCCATCTCCTCCAGCAGCCGCTTGTCGGGTACGTTGCGACCATTAAGGGCATTCAGATCCTGTAAATGACGTAAATAACTCTGGTTCTGATACAGCGAACTGAGCAACGCGTTGCGCTCAAGGTGGCGGCGCTGCCCGCGTTGTAGCATGTCGGTTACGCTCTGTTGTAGTTCATGGCTACGCCGGGTGATTTGCGCCACCAGTTGCGGTTCCAGCGAGGCCAGTGGCGCATTCGCCAGTTGGCTCAACGCGTGCTGGAGTGCGCCTTGCGTCGCCTTCAGTTGCTCCGCTTCCCCTTTATATTCCAGCGCCCCCACAACCTGGGACAGCCGAACCGCGGCCGTGGCGACGCTGGCGGTATCACGCGCCAGATTCATACTGGCGGTCATATCATCCAGTGTTTGCTGTTGTACCTGCTCCTGTAACTGGCTGGCGTGGCGAAACCCCAGTACCGCCACCCCGCAGACCATTAACGTGACCGCGACCACCAGCAAATTGAAGAACAACAGCCGCCCTCGGGCGCTGGCGAAAAAGGGGCTTGCACGATACGGCATGAGGGCTCCGGATAGGGTTCAGCACGGTTGCGTAACATCACTATGACAAATATGAACAGCTTCTGACATTTTGCATTTACCAACGTGTGATGAAGTGCGGATATCGTTCTTCTGAGGAGCCAGGACATGAGCAACATGCCCGTGCTGGAGATGCGCAATATTGCCAAAGCGTTCGGCAAGTTTTACGCACTCAAAGGGGTGGATCTGACGGTCTGGCCCGGTGAAATCCACGCGTTAATGGGTGAGAACGGCGCCGGTAAAAGCACGCTGATGAAGATCCTTGCCGGTGCGTATAGCGCCACCAGTGGCGAGATCCTGATTGACGGCCAGCCCTATGTGATCAAGGGGCCAAAAGATGCGCTGGCAGCAGGCATTACCTTGATCTACCAGGAGATGCAGCTGGCCCCCAACCTCACCGTCGCCGAAAACATTTTCCTCGGCAGCGAACTCTCCCGTGGCGGCCTGGTGCAGCGTAAAGAGATGGCCGCGCAGGCGCAGGCGGTGATCGATCGCCTCGGCGCGCATTTTAAAGCCACCGACCGGGTGATGAAGCTGACCATTGCGGAGCAACAGCAGGTGGAAATCGCCCGTGCACTGCATCGCAAGAGTCGTATCCTGGTCATGGACGAACCCACTGCCGCGCTCTCTTCCCGCGAAACCCATCGCCTGTTTGAACTCATTTTGCGCCTGCGCGATGAAGGAATGGCGATCATCTATATCAGCCACCGCATGGCTGAAGTGTATGAGCTGTCTGACCGCGTGAGCGTACTGCGCGACGGGCAGTACGTTGGCGGCCTGACCCGCGACAAGCTGAACGCGTCCGAGCTGGTGCGAATGATGGTCGGTCGCCCGCTCAGCGACCTGTTTAATAAAGAGCGCGATATTCCTCTCGGCAGCCCGCGGCTGACAGTGCATAACCTGACCGATGGCGAAAAGATTTCGCCGGTCAGTTTGCAGGTACGTTCCGGCGAGATAGTCGGCCTTGCCGGTCTGGTCGGGGCGGGTCGTTCGGAGCTGGCGCAGTTGATCTTTGGCGTGCGCAAAGCAACGGGCGGGATGATCGAAGTGGATGGCGAACCGGTGGTGATCCATTCCCCGCGCGCCGCCATCGATCTTGGCATTGGTTTCCTGACAGAGAACCGCAAAGAGCAGGGCTTATTTCTGGAACTGGCAGCGCAGGAAAACATCACCATGGCGACGCTGGAGCGTGATGCCGCATGGGGCATGCTCAACCGTAAAAAGGCGCAGACCATTTCGGATGATGCCATCAAATTACTGAATATTCGCGTGCCGCATGCACAGGTTCGGGCGGGTGGATTGTCGGGCGGCAACCAGCAAAAATTGCTGATTTCCCGCTGGGTGGCTATTGGCCCACGCATCCTGATCCTGGATGAACCAACACGCGGCGTCGATGTCGGCGCAAAAAGTGAAATCTACCGCATCATGAACCAGATGGCGCGCCAGGGCGTAGCCATCCTGATGATCTCCAGCGAACTGCCGGAAATTGTGGGCATGAGCGACCGTGTCTATGTCATGCGTGAAGGCAGCATTGCGGGCGAACTGCACCACGGCGACATCACCCAGGAAAACATTATGACGCTGGCAACCGGCGTAAACGAATCTCATCACCAGGCGGTATCGCATGACTGACTCCAAAGACACGACAGCCGTAGAGGCCGCTAAATCGGCCTCCGCCAAAAAGATGCTGATGGGCGATCTGATGCAAACGGTCGGCATCCTGCCGATTTTGATCCTGATTGTCGCCGTTTTCGGCTTTGTTGCGCCGAACTTTTTTACTGAAAGCAACCTGTTGAATATTACCCGCCAGGCATCGATCAACATCGTGCTGGCAGCGGGGATGACATTCATCATTCTGACAGGCGGTATCGATCTCTCCGTCGGCTCGATCCTCGGCACCACGGCCGTGGCGGCCATGGTGGTGTCGCTGATCCCCGAATTCGCCATGCTCTCGGTGCCAGCGGCGCTGATGCTCGGTCTGCTGCTTGGCACATTTAACGGCGCACTGGTGGCGTTTGCCGGGTTGCCACCCTTTATTGTCACACTCGGCACTTACACGGCGCTACGTGGTGCGGCCTACCTGCTGGCCGACGGCACGACGGTGATCAATTCAGATATCAGCTTCGAGTGGGTGGGCAACGACTATCTTGGCCCGGTTCCCTGGCTGGTGGTGATTGCTCTGGCGGTGGTGGCGTTGTGCTGGTTTATTCTGCGCCGCACCACGCTCGGGGTACATATCTATGCAGTGGGCGGCAACATGCAGGCCGCGCGCCTTACCGGCATCAAGGTATGGCTGGTACTGCTTTTTGTCTACGGCATGAGCGGCTTGCTGTCCGGACTGGGTGGGGTGATGAGCGCCTCGCGCCTGTACAGTGCCAACGGCAACCTTGGCATGGGCTATGAGCTGGATGCTATCGCAGCCGTGATCCTCGGCGGCACCAGCTTTGTGGGCGGCATTGGCACCATCACCGGCACGCTGGTGGGGGCGCTGATTATCGCCACGCTGAATAACGGGATGACGCTGATGGGCGTCTCCTACTTCTGGCAATTGGTGATCAAAGGGGCGGTGATCATCATTGCGGTGCTGATCGACAAATACCGTACCCGGCATCATCAGGCAGCATAACAATACCCTACAAAACAGAAGCGAGGATTACAGCATGCGTCTTAAACCTCTTGTCACTGCGCTTTGCGCTGGCGCGTTACTGGCCAGTGCGCCATTTGCGCAGGCCAAAGATTTGAAATCCATCGGCGTCACGGTGGGCGATCTGGCGAACCCGTTCTTCGTGCAGATCACCAAAGGCGCGGAGCTGGAAGCACGGAAACTGGCGGGCGATAAGGTCAAAGTCACGCTGGTTTCCAGCGGCTACGATCTCGGTCAGCAAGTGGCGCAAATCGATAACTTTATTGCCGCGAAAGTCGACATGATCATCCTCAATGCTGCCGACTCGAAAGGCATCGGCCCGGCGGTAAAACGCGCGAAAGAGGCTGGCATTGTGGTTGTCGCAGTCGATGTGGCGGCAGAAGGGGCTGATGCGACCATCACCTCCGACAACACCCAGGCGGGTGAAATGGCGTGCAAATACATTACCGATCGTCTGAAAGGCAAAGGCAATGTGGTGATCATCAACGGGCCGCCGGTTTCCGCTGTACAGAACCGCGTTGAAGGCTGCCAGACCGAGTTTAAGCGCCACCCGGATATTAAAGTGCTTTCGGATAACCAGAACGCCAAAGGCAGCCGTGAAGGCGGACTGGAAGTTATGACCTCGTTGCTGGCTGCTAATCCGAAAATCGATGGTGTATTTGCGATTAACGATCCCACTGCGATCGGCGCCGATCTGGCGGCAAAACAGGCACAACGTAATGAGTTCTTTATTGTTGGCGTTGACGGCAGCCCGGACGGTGAAGAAGCGCTGAAACGTAAAAACTCACTGTTTGTTGCGACCCCGGCACAGGATCCTCAGGTGATGGCGGCCCGCGCGGTGGAAATCGGTTATGACATTTTGCAGGGCAAAGCCGCGCCAAAAGAGCCGGTGCTGATCCCGGTCACTCTGATCGATAAACAAAATGTCGGCACTTATAAAGGCTGGACGGTGAAATAAGGTCTTTCGCCCTCTTTCGTCAGGGAGAGGGCGTGCCAACACAGGGGAAACCATGAAACGCTCTGCGATTAATGAAATTCTCGGGCATACGCGGCAGTTCTTCTCCATGCATGATGTGCATTTGCCGCCTTTCGCCAGTTTTCCGCCAACCAAATGGCAGCAACTGGACCGGGACGCCTGGCGCGAAGTTTTTGATCTGAAACTGGGGTGGGATGTCACCGCTTTTGGCGGATCGAACTTCGACGCGCAAGGGCTAACGCTCTTCACCTTACGCAACGGCTCACCCGATGGTGCGCCCTATGAAAAATGCTACGCGGAAAAGATCATGCACGTGCGCGACACGCAGATTACACCCATGCATTTCCACTGGCGTAAACGGGAAGACATCATTAATCGCGGCGGCGGCAATTTAATTATCGAACTGTGGAACGCCGATGCGCAGGAACAAACCGACAGCAACGACGTTACCGTAGTCATTGATGGCTGCATTCAGACTCACGCGGCAGGCAGCCAGTTGCGCCTCTCACCAGGGGAAAGCATCACACTCACACCAGGGTTGTATCACAGCTTCTGGGGCGAACCGGGCTTCGGCGATGTGCTGGTCGGCGAAGTCTCCTCGGTCAACGATGACGAGCATGACAACCGTTTCTTGCAACAGTTTGATCGCTTCAACAACGTTCTGGAAGACGAACCAGCACAACTGGTGCTGTGTAACGAATATCACCTGTTTCTGAGATAAGTTTCAGGTTAAAGGGGACAGCTATGCCGATGATTTCTCTCGCCGACGGGCTGGCGCATGCGCGCGAGCACCACTATGCCTTAGGTGCCTTCAACGTGCTCGACACCCACTTTTTACGTGCGCTGTTTGCCGCTGCAAAACAGGAGCGGTCGCCTTTTATCATCAATATTGCCGAAGTCCATTTTAAATATATCTCGCTGGAGTCCCTGGTGGAGGCGGTGAAGTATGAAGCCGCGCACCATGATATTCCGGTGGTACTGAACCTCGATCACGGCCTGCATTTTGAATCAGTGGTGCGCGCATTGCGTCTCGGTTTTAGCTCTGTCATGTTCGACGGCTCCACGCTGGAGTACGAAGAGAATATTCGCCAGACCCGCGAAGTGGTGAAAATGTGCCATGCCGTCGGCGTTTCGGTCGAGGCGGAACTGGGCGCGGTAGGTGGCGATGAAGGCGGTGCACTCTATGGTCACGCTGATGAGGCCTATTTTACCGACCCTCAACTGGCGCGGGACTTTGTGGATCGCACCGGTATCGACACGCTTGCGGTGGCCATTGGCAATGCGCATGGCAAGTACAAGGGCGAACCGAAACTCGACTTTGAGCGACTGGACGCGATTCGCCAGCAGACCGGTCTGCCACTGGTGCTGCATGGCGGTTCCGGTATCAGCGATGCCGATTTCCGGCGCGCGATTTCGCTGGGCATCCATAAAATCAACTTCTACACCGGCATGTCGCAGGCGGCGCTGGGCGCTATTGAACGGCAAATGGCAAACCGCCAGCCGCTGTATGATGAGTTCGCGCAGTTGTTGCTGGGGGTTGAAGAGGCCATTACGGACACGGTTGCCGGGCAAATGCGCATTTTTGGCAGTGCGGGGCAACTCTGATGGAACGCAAAGGGATTATCGCCGCGGGTAATATGCTGGTCGATCATGTTCACCAAATTGTGCAATGGCCGGAGCGCGGCTGGCTGGCGGAAATCACGCATAGCGAGCGTTCTACCGGCGGCGCGCCGCTGAATGTGCTGCTGACGCTGGCGAAAATGCATACGGGCATGCCGCTACAGGCGGTGGGGCTGGTGGGTGAAGACAGCGATGGCGACTACATTATGGCGATGCTGGAGCAGTACCATATCAACCGCCAGCATGTCCAGCGCACGCACGTTGCGCCGACATCAATGTCACAAGTAATGACCGATCCCTCCGGGCAGCGCACCTTTTTTCACTCGCCTGGCGCTAACCGCCTGTTGGATCTCCCCGCCTTTGATAGCCTTGATAGCAGCATGAAAATCTTCCATCTCGGCTATTTACTGCTGCTCGACAGCCTGGATATGCCGGATGAAGAATTTGGCACCCGCAGCGCGCGATTACTGGCACAGATGCGCGAACAGGGTTATGAAACCTCGCTGGATTTGGTATCACGCAAGGGTGATCCGCGCTATCAGCCGCTGGTGTTGCCGTGCCTGACGCACCTGGATTATCTGGTGATTAATGAACTGGAAGCCGGCGAATTCAGCGGGCTTGCCATGCGCACCACAGACGACAAACCCCATATTGACCATATTGCGTTAGCGGCGGCAAAGCTGTTGGCGGCAGGCGTAAAACAGCGGGTGGTGATCCACTGCCCGGAAGGTGCCTGGGGTGAAGCCGCCGGGCAGGCCGGAGAGTGGATCCCTTCGCGTATGTTAAGCCAGGCGGAAATTATCGGCAGTGTCGGTGCGGGTGATGCGTTCTGCGCCGGGTTTTTATACGGATGCCATGAACACTGGACACTGCATGCCAGCGTCCAGTTAGCCCATACCTGCGCCCGCGCCAGCCTGCTGTGCGCTAACGCCATTGACGGCGCCAAAACACTGGAGGCGTTGCAGGCGGAGATCGCCGCCGCAACCTAACGGCCCGATAATGCGCAAGGCAAGGCAACTAGGCTGCTTTCGCGTTATCAATAACATCAGCCGCGAAGACATAACCCAGCCCGCGCAGCGTTTTGATAAAAGCAGGCTGGTGCGGATTGAGCTCGATTTTGCGCCGCAGGCGCATAATCAGCACATCAATGGTACGGTCAAAAACCTCGACGCTTTCGCTATGGGTTAACGTGAGCAGTTGTTCGCGGCTCAGCACTCGCCGGGCGTTTTGCACCAGTGCCAGCAGCAAACTGTATTCCCCCTGCGTCAGGGCAATATTCTGCTGCTGCGGGTTAAACAATTCGCATCGCACAGGATCGAGATGCCAGCCGTTAAACAGGAAACCTGCCGTTTTCACGCCAGCGGTGTCGGCCGCCAGCACGCCAGTGCGGCGCAATACCGCATTAACCCGCGCCACCAACACGCGCGCGTTGAAAGGCTTGCCAATATAATCGTCTGCGCCCATTTCCAGCCCGACCACCACATCCGACTCACTGCCTAAACCGGTTAGCATCACGACCGGCAGTTCAGGCCGCTGTTTTTGCAACTGCTGTAAAACACGCAATCCGTTGATATCCGGCAGCATCATATCCAGCAGCACCAGCGCGATATCGGGTTTCTGCCCGGCAAGCGCTATCGCATCCAGCCCGTTATGGCAGACGTAGACCATAAAGACATGCTCACTGAGCACCTCTTCCAGCAGTTCGCATACCGCCGTATCGTCATCTACCACCAGAATTGCAGGTTTCATCTGTCGCATCCGCAGGCGTTGTTGGGCTAAGTGTGATCCATTCTGTAAGCAGCCAACGATAAATGCAGTGAATAAATGCCGGTTTTTTAATCGGGGTCACATCCCCTCGCCTTTCGACACGTCACTTTTGACGATGACCTGCGTTTCGTCAGTATTTTGACCAAATTTGCGCCGTAATATCCGTTAATAGCCCCAATAACGCTATGGCATAGAAGATGCATAATGGGGAAGACAATTTTAACTGGAGCGAAAGTGATGAAAAAAGTCGTCACGGTTTGCCCGTATTGCGCCTCGGGATGCAAAATCCATCTGGTGGTCGATAACGGCAAAATCGTTCGGGCTGAAGCAGCGCAGGGGAAGACCAATCAGGGTACCCTTTGCCTGAAGGGGTATTACGGTTGGGACTTCATTAACGATACCCAAATCCTGACGCCTCGTCTGAAAACCCCGATGATCCGCCGCCAGCGTGGCGGCAAACTGGAATCTGTGTCCTGGGATGAAGCCCTCGACTATGTCGCCGGGCGTTTAAGCGCGATCAAAGAGAAATATGGCCCGGATGCTATCCAGACCACCGGCTCATCCCGCGGTACGGGTAATGAAACCAACTACATAATGCAAAAATTCGCGCGCGCCGTTATTGGTACCAATAACGTCGATTGCTGCGCTCGTGTCTGACACGGCCCCTCGGTTGCAGGTCTGCACCAATCGGTCGGTAATGGCGCGATGAGTAATGCCATTAATGAAATCGATAACACGGATTTAGTGTTTATCTTTGGTTATAACCCTGCAGATTCTCACCCTATCGTCGCCAATCATGTTCTTAGGGCGAAACAAAACGGGGCGAAAATCATTGTCTGCGATCCGCGCAAAATTGAAACCGCGCGCATTGCCGATATGCACGTTGCGTTGAAAAACGGGTCGAACATCGCCCTGCTTAACGCTATGGGACAGGTGATTATCGAAGAAAACCTGTACGACCAGGCGTTTGTTGCCAGCCGTACGGAAGGCTTTGAAGAATATAAAAAAATCGTTGAAGGCTATACCCCGGAATCGGTTGAAGATGTCACGGGTGTAAGCGCCCAGGAGATCCGTCAGGCAGCACGTATGTATGCCGGGGCAAAAACAGCCGCGATCCTGTGGGGTATGGGCGTCACCCAGTTCTACCAGGGTGTGGAAACCGTGCGCTCGCTGACCAGTCTCGCGATGCTGACCGGAAATCTGGGTAAAGCTCACGTGGGCGTTAACCCGGTACGCGGCCAGAACAACGTTCAGGGTGCCTGCGATATGGGTGCGCTACCGGACACGTTCCCGGGCTATCAGTACGTGAAAGAAGAGGCGCACCGCGAGAAATTCGCTAAAGCTTGGGGCGTGGACAGCCTGCCTGCGCACACCGGTTATCGCATTAGCGAGTTACCGCACCGCGTCGCGCATGGCGAAGTGCGCGCGGCGTACATTATGGGTGAAGATCCTCTGCAAACCGATGCCGAGCTTTCGGCAGTGCGTAAAGCGTTTGAAGAGCTTGAGCTGGTGATTGTGCAGGACATTTTCATGACCAAAACCGCGTCTGCGGCGGATGTTATTTTGCCGTCTACGTCGTGGGGTGAGCATGAAGGTGTGTACACCGCTGCAGATCGCGGTTTCCAGCGCTTCTTTAAAGCGGTTGAGCCGAAGTGGGACTTGAAAACGGACTGGCAAATTATCAGTGAGATTGCCACCCGTATGGGTTACCCGATGCATTACAACAACACGCAGGAAATCTGGGACGAATTGCGTCATCTGTGCCCGGACTTCTACGGCGCTACCTACGATAAAATGGGTGAGCTGGGCTACATTCAGTGGCCGTGTCGCGACACATCGGAGGCCGATCAGGGTACCTCTTATCTGTTTAAAGAGAAGTTCGATACCCCGAATGGACTGGCGAAGTTCTTTACCTGCGACTGGGTCGCGCCAATGGATAAACTGACCGAAGAGTATCCGATGGTGTTGTCCACCGTGCGTGAAGTGGGTCACTACTCCTGCCGCTCCATGACCGGTAACTGCGCCGCGCTTGCCGCGCTGGCGGATGAACCGGGCTACGCGCAAATCAACACTGCCGATGCCGCAAGGCTGGGCATTGAAGATGAGGCGCTGGTGTGGGTGAACTCGCGTAAAGGGCGGATTATCACCCGTGCGCAGGTCAGCGAGCGTCCTAACAAAGGCGCGGTGTATATGACCTACCAGTGGTGGATTGGTGCCTGTAATGAGCTGGTCACAGAGAACCTCAGCCCAATTACCAAGACGCCGGAGTATAAGTATTGTGCCGTGCGCGTGGAGCCGATCGCCGATCAGCGCACCGCCGAGCAATATGTTATTGATGAATACAATAAGTTAAAAACCCGACTGCGTGAAAGCGCGCTGGGTTAATAACCGAACATAGTCATCTTATTAAAGCGGAGTGATTAATTCACTCCGCTTTTTCTTTATTGAGGCACATAAATAAATTACAGATGATATTTGAGAGCAAGCCCGAATAAAAATCTAATTTAACGCAAAGGAAATTACATACTTCATTTTAGACGTGAAGGAATAGTATATCAGGCAGCCACGTAATCCTTTTAAATTTAACCATGTTAGTATTTATGAATAGGAGAAGTCAGCCCCGGATCTGTTTCCATAACCCAGGGCTACTCCTCAACTCCTACATCGGTTGAAAGTTCGCTTCTTATTCTTTTCTTTAAAAAGAGTAAAAGGCATGACGCCATTAAGATACTTGTTAAGCATTCTATTAATTCTTTGTGTATCAATCCTGCTGCTCACCTTTATTGATCGTGGGAGCCTCTGGGAATTAACAATAAAGCGTCAACACCAGGGAGTGGCGGAAAAATTAACCTGTCTCTCTGGCTAAACCTGGCAGGGGGAAAGTTTTCCTGGCCGTGATCCGCAAAAGCGTTACCCGCGCACGTTAAATATCGCTCAACAGGCCCCGCGCCGAGCGATTGCAGGGCAACACACCTGAGAGGCGCATCAGCGGATCTTCGCTATTCACCAGCATGGCAGTTAGATAAGCGGTGTTAACAAGTTAGGTAAACGGAAGGGAAGGAATGAGAAGCGTAACGGGATAACGAAAAACCCTGTCGGCGCGAGCGCGCTAACAGGGTTTCAGCAAGCTTACTGATCGGCGGTTTTGTCGAATTTGCCCAGCACTTCGCGCTCATACGCCAGCGCTTTTTTGCGGTCAAATTTGTGTTCCCACTTGGCGATAACCAACACTGCCAGTGCATTACCCACCACGTTCAGCGCGGTACGGCCCATATCGAGAATACGGTCAACACCGGCAATAAACGCCAGACCTTCCAGCGGAATACCGACGCTACCCAGCGTTGCCAGCAGTACCACAAACGAAACGCCAGGCACACCGGCGATACCTTTCGAGGTCACCATCAGCGTCAGCACCAGAATAATCTCCTGACCAATCGACAGGTCGATGCCATACAGCTGTGCAATAAAGATGGCAGCAATACTCTGGTACAGCGTAGATCCATCAAGGTTAAAGGAGTAGCCGGTCGGTACCACAAAGCTGGTGATTGACGCAGGTGCGCCGTAGGCTTCCATCTTCTCAATGATACGCGGCAGCACGCTTTCAGAGCTGGCCGTTGAGTACGCCAGGATTAGCTCTTCTTTGAGAATGCGGATCAAAATCCAGATGCTGAGACCGCAAATACGCGCCACGATGCCCAACACCACCAGCGCAAAAAACAGAATGGCGAAATAGACCAGGATCACCAGTTTAGCCAGTGGCCACAGCGAGGCAAAACCGAAGTTCGCGACCGTCACCGAGATGAGTGCGAAAACCCCTACCGGTGCATAACGCATCACCATATGAGTAACTTTGAACATGGTTTCAGAGATCGAACGGAACACCGTAACCAGCGGCTCGCGGTGCGTTGCCGGCAGGGAAGAAAGCCCCAGGCCAAACAATACGGAGAAGAAGATGATCGGCAGCATGTCACCCTTCGCCATCGACGCAATGATATTGGTCGGTACCAGCGATAAAATCGTCCCCATCAGGCCGTGAGCGTGGCTTTGCACTTCTGCGGTGGTGCTTTGGTATTTCGAAATATCCACCGCCGCCAGTTGTGACATATCAATACCTGAACCCGGCTGGAAAACATTCGCCAGCGTGATGCCCAGAACGATAGCAACCGTAGTGATCACTTCGAAATAAATGATGGTCTTCGCACCGATACGACCAAGTTGTTTTGCATCGCCAACACCTGCAATCCCAACAACCAGCGTGGAGATAACGATTGGCACCACAATCATTTTAATCAAATGAATAAAGATATCGCCTGCCGGAGACAGGAGGTTCGCAATCAGCCACTCGCGGCTGTCGCTGTGATAATGCAGGTAACTACCCAGAAGAATACCCAGCACCAGGGCCAGCAAAATTTGCCAGGCCAGGCTGACTTTCATGTTTTTCATAATTACAGACATCCTCAATGAAGCACCATTCCATGGTCAGGAACGACACATACTGAAAGGGTATGATTCGCATCGCACGGTATTGCGGGGTTTTTTAAAGCGCATTATCAGTATCATTTGCAGGGTGTAATACGCAACCCTATACCGTAAGGGGGTTTGACTGAATTTTCTCATAAAAATGGCTTTTTATTTCAGTTATTACTTATAACTTGCTGTTATAGAAAAGTTTTCTACAAGACCATTTACAATATTTACTTTTGGAAATTATTCACCGAATGATGTTCATTTGCGTATTTTTTGACCGGCAATAATGCCACACCGGTCATCGAACATGGAAATTTCGACTGCTTTTTATCCATCAGCCAGTCATTCGCTCAGCGGTGAGTCGTTAACATACACATAACATTCCGAGGTTAATTTCCGACATCGCCCATGATAACAAGCTGCGTCGGGTCAGCGTCCCGATAACGGATTACGACCGTATTCCCGCGGCGGTATTTGTCGGCGTCAAAAACCTTAACAATGATCTCTCGCTGGGTGGCGATCGGCCTGGTGCCAGCAGTAAATTCCAGCGTCAATTGCAGGAATATCCCCCCTTCGGTAGTGCGGCCGTCAGGTTGTCGGGCATCGGTAATTCGCGCCACTGTCTCAATGCCGGTGCGTTTAATCGCTTCATTTTCCCGCGAAGAAATAACAGAGTTTCGGACGCCAATAAAGACGATTACAAGCCCCCCGGAACAGAGAATAATACAGAGCCACATCGCGAGTGTTGGCAGCAAATCCATAACATCCTTTTCCTTCTTTCATGTATAAACCGGCTCGTGGCGACTCACGTGTTTTCAGCTTGCCAGGCACCTATTTGCATCACTGCGATACGACCTCGCTTGCCGGTTTTCACCACCAGCGGCAGCCCTTTTCGCAGCAAGTGAACCTGCCCCAATGTAATTAATGCCTTAGCGCTATAAAGCTGCTGAGAGTGGCCGAGGTAGAAAGAGATATCAAAAAACAGGTTGCCGCCGTAGAGAATATTGCTCTGCTGCCAGCTTTCGATACGGGTATTGTGCAATTCCCCTGGCCAGCTATCGCGTTTCAGAAATACCTTTGCAGCCCTTTCGCTGGCAGCGCTGCCTCTGAACGTAAGCCAGGTGGCGATCATAAATACGCACGGCGTCGCAATGCCAATGCACAGCGAAGTCATCTCAAGGGTGGACATAGAAGTGAGCCAGTGTGGAAGCGTCATCGCTTTCTCCGTTGCGATTATCCCGTCGGTACTCTAGCACCGGCGCATGCACACGCTGCCCTGACGGGCATTTTTTTAAGAATGTTCTCAACCGGGCCTGCGTCAAAGTGTAATCGAATCGTCATTTTCCATAACCTACTGTTATGAAGCTTATTTATCTCCGCTGGGTGTTTTTCGCCCGCTTTTTGCAGCTAGCGCATTTATTTTGCTGGTTTTTCATCCCATGCAATTAATGCGTGATCTGTCGCGCAAATAATAAACAAACCGGGCAACGCATCTTCAATTAACGTTTGCGTGACATATCATTAACATCCTACAAGGAGAGCAAATGCCATGAGCCAGATACATAAACATGATATTCCCGCAAACATTGCGGAACATTGCCTGATTAATCCGGAGCAGTATGCAGAGAAGTATCAGCAATCGGTGACCGATCCTGAAGCGTTCTGGGGCGAACAAGGCAAAATCCTTGACTGGATCACACCTTATAGCAAGGTAAAAAACACCTCCTTTGCGCCTGGCAATGTGTCGATCAAATGGTATGAAGACGGCACGCTTAACCTGGCGGCCAACTGCCTGGATCGCCATCTGGCTGAGCGCGGCGATCAGCCAGCGATCATTTGGGAAGGGGATGACGCCAGCCAGAGCAAAACCCTCACCTACCGTGAATTGCACCGGGATGTCTGCCGTTTTGCCAATGTACTGGTCTCACTGGGCATTAAAAAAGGCGATGTGGTGGCTATTTATATGCCAATGGTGCCAGAAGCCGCTGTTGCGATGCTGGCTTGCGCACGCATTGGTGCCGTGCATTCTGTCATTTTTGGCGGCTTTTCACCGGAAGCCGTCGCCGGACGAATTGTTGACTCCAGCTCCCGGCTGGTGATCACCGCCGATGAGGGTGTGCGCGCAGGGCGTAGCATTCCGCTGAAAAAGAACGTCGACGATGCGCTGAAAAACCCCGCCGTGACCAGTGTGGAACATGTAGTGGTACTGAAACGCACCGGCGGCAACGTTGACTGGCATGAGGGCCGCGACCTGTGGTGGAGCGACCTGACCGAAAAAGCCAGCGATCAGCACCAGCCGGTGGAAGTCGGTGCCGAAGCTCCGCTGTTCATTCTTTACACCTCTGGCTCTACCGGTAAACCCAAGGGCGTGCTGCATACTACCGGGGGTTACCTGGTCTATGCCGCCTCAACCTTTAAATATGTTTTTGACTATCATCCGGGCGATGTTTACTGGTGCACCGCCGATGTGGGCTGGGTGACAGGCCACAGTTATTTGCTATACGGCCCGCTGGCTTGCGGCGCTATTACGCTGATGTTTGAAGGTGTGCCGAACTGGCCAACCCCGGCACGCATGAGCCAGGTGGTCGACAAGCATAAGGTGAATATCCTCTATACCGCGCCGACCGCTATCCGTGCGCTGATGGCAGAAGGTGACAAAGCGATTGCCGGTACGGATCGCTCATCACTGCGTATTCTTGGATCTGTCGGCGAGCCGATTAATCCGGAAGCCTGGGAGTGGTACTGGTCGAAGATTGGCAATGGCAAATGCCCGGTGATGGATACCTGGTGGCAGACCGAAACTGGCGGATTTATGATCACCCCGCTGCCTGGCGCAACCCAACTGAAAGCCGGCTCCGCCACGCACCCGTTCTTTGGCGTTCAGCCTGCGCTGGTCGATAACGAAGGGAACCCGCAGGAAGGCGCAACAGAAGGGAACCTGGTGATCACTGATTCCTGGCCGGGCCAGGCGCGCACGCTGTTTGGCGATCATGAACGCTTTGAACAAACCTACTTTTCCACGTTTAAAAATTGCTACTTCAGCGGCGACGGCGCACGCCGTGATGAAGATGGTTACTACTGGATCACCGGTCGTGTGGATGATGTGCTCAACGTTTCTGGCCACCGGCTCGGTACGGCTGAGATTGAATCTGCACTGGTGTCACATCCGAAGATCGCCGAAGCCGCCGTTGTGGGTATCCCGCACAATATTAAAGGCCAGGCGATTTATGCCTACGTTACCCTGAATCATGGCGAAGAGCCCTCCCCGGAACTGTATACCGAGGTGCGCAACTGGGTTCGCAAAGAGATCGGGCCGCTGGCAACACCGGATGTGCTGCACTGGACCGACTCACTGCCGAAAACCCGTTCTGGCAAAATCATGCGCCGTATTTTGCGCAAGATCGCCGCTGGTGATACCAGTAACCTGGGTGATACCTCCACACTCGCCGATCCGGGCGTGGTAGACAAACTGCTCGAAGAGAAGCAGGCCATTACCATGCCATCGTAATTCTGTCCTCAGCTCAACCCTCTCCCTTTCCGGGAGAGGGAATAATAAAAAACCCTACCCCCCAACGGATTTCGTGTTGCAGGCAGGCGGCAAAGGCGCTTATCCCCAGGCGCATGGGCTAAGCGAGTGCAGCCAGCACACCTGCGGCGTAAAAGACGAAGGGGAAACTTCTGGAGAATCTGCGATGAATAACATCTATCAACAGATTGAAGACAGTGCGCATTTCAGGGAGTTAGTTGAAAAACGGCAACGGTTTGCCTTTACCCTTTCCATCATCATGCTGATCATTTACGTCGGCTTTATCGTGTTAATTGCGTTTGCGCCAGCCTGGCTTGGGACACCGCTGCATGCGGGCACCAGTGTGACGCGGGGCATTCCCATCGGCATTGGCGTGATTGTGATTTCGTTTTTGCTGACCGGCGTATACGTCTGGCGGGCGAACGGGGAGTTTGACCGCCTGACAAAAGCAGTGATGAGCGAGGTAAAAGCATCATGATGAGAGTCCTGACGGCGCTTGCCGCCACACTTCCTTTTACCGCCAGTGCCGCCGATGCCATTACCGGCGCGGTACAACGCCAGCCTACCAATTGGCAGGCGATCATCATGTTTCTGATTTTCGTGGTGCTGACGCTCTATATCACTTACTGGGCCTCCAAACGCGTCCGTTCGCGTAGCGATTACTACACCGCGGGCGGCAACATTACCGGTTTTCAAAACGGGCTGGCCATTGCCGGGGACTTTATGTCCGCCGCGTCATTCCTCGGGATATCCGCGCTGGTTTACACCTCCGGCTACGATGGGCTGATTTACTCGCTTGGTTTCCTCGTCGGCTGGCCGATTATTCTGTTCCTGATTGCAGAACGTCTGCGTAATCTTGGACGCTATACTTTCGCAGATGTCGCCTCTTATCGTCTGAAGCAAGGCCCTATTCGCATCCTCTCGGCCTGCGGTTCGCTGGTGGTAGTGGCGCTCTATCTCATCGCTCAGATGGTGGGTGCAGGCAAACTGATCCAACTGCTGTTTGGCCTGAACTACCATGTTGCCGTTGTACTGGTCGGTGTGTTGATGGTGATGTATGTGCTGTTCGGCGGCATGCTGGCCACCACATGGGTGCAAATTATCAAAGCCGTGCTGCTGCTGTTCGGTGCCAGTTTTATGGCCTTTATGGTAATGAAGCATGTTGGCTTTAGCTTCAATAACCTGTTTACCGAAGCCATGGCCGTGCACCCGAAAGGCAGCGCTATTATGAGCCCCGGCGGACTGGTGAAAGATCCTATTTCCGCCCTCTCGCTTGGCCTGGGGCTGATGTTCGGTACCGCTGGCTTGCCGCATATCCTGATGCGCTTCTTCACCGTCAGCGACGCACGGGAAGCCCGTAAGAGTGTGTTCTACGCCACCGGTTTTATGGGTTATTTCTATATTCTGACCTTTATCATTGGCTTCGGCGCGATCATGCTGGTGGGGGCAAATCCGGCATTTAAAGATGCAGCGGGCGCGCTGATTGGCGGCAATAACATGGCGGCGGTACATCTGGCAGATGCCGTTGGCGGCAACCTGTTCCTGGGCTTTATCTCCGCCGTGGCTTTCGCCACTATTCTCGCGGTGGTCGCCGGGCTGACGCTGGCGGGGGCATCGGCGGTGTCTCACGATCTCTACGCCAACGTGTTCCGTAAAGGCGCAACCGAACGGCAGGAGCTGAAGGTGTCCAAAATCACCGTACTGGTGCTGGGCGTGGTGGCCATCCTGCTGGGGATCCTGTTTGAGAAACAGAATATCGCGTTTATGGTCGGGCTGGCTTTCTCCATCGCTGCCAGCTGTAACTTCCCGATTATTTTGCTCTCAATGTACTGGTCGAAGCTGACAACGCGCGGCGCAATGATCGGCGGCTGGCTGGGTTTACTGACGGCGGTGATCCTGATGGTCCTCGGCCCCACCATCTGGGTACAGATCCTCGGTCATGCCGCACCGGTATTCCCGTATGAATACCCGGCACTGTTCTCCATTGCCGTGGCGTTTATCGGCATCTGGATCTTCTCTGCCACCGACAATTCCGAAGAGGGTAAACGTGAACGCGAGCTGTTCCGCGCGCAGTTTATCCGTTCACAAACCGGCATTGGTATCGAACAAGGCCGCGCTCATTAATCGCCTTCCCCGGTCAGTAATGGCCGGGGATCACATTTTCCTCGCTTGCCAGTACCTCTCTCCCGCTATCGCGCTACAGTACAAAAATCACAATTGAAACACCGTTTTTAATACGTCAACACGTTAATTCATTTATCACTTGCGAGGGTGCAATGAAAAAATATGCGCTAGTAGGTACGGGCGGGCGGGCCGGATTGTATATCTCTGCCATTGGCGGGCAATGGCGAGAAACAGCCCGTATGGTGGCTTTTTGCGATACCAACCAAACGCGTATGGACTACGCTAACCGGTTGCTGAAAAACGAAGGGGCCGCGCCGGTTTCAACCTGGCACGCGGGGCAATTTGAAGCCATGATCGCCGAAACCCGCCCCGATACGGTCATCGTAACCACCATGGATCGCACACATGATGATTACATTGTGCGGGCGCTACACGCCGGCTGTGACGTGATCACCGAAAAACCGATGACCATCGACGAGCACCGCGCGCTGCGTATTCTTGATGCGATTGAACAGACCGGGCATACCGTGCGCGTTGCCTTCAACTACCGCTATGCACCACACCACAGCAAAGTGCGCGAGCTGCTGATGAATAACACCATTGGCGAGGTCTATTCCGTGCACTTTGAATGGCTGCTGAATACCGAACATGGCGCAGACTATTTCCGTCGCTGGCACCGGGAAAAACGCAACAGCGGCGGGCTGCTGGTGCATAAATCGACCCATCATTTCGATTTGATGAATTTCTGGCTTGATAGCTACCCACAGCGGGTATACGCCGAAGGTGGATTGCGTTTTTACGGCAAAGAGAATGCGGAAAAACGGGGCATTAACGCTTTTTATCCCCGTGCGCACGGTTATGCCGCCGCCAAAGACGACCCTTTTGCCCTGCATATGGCCGACAATCCCCAACTCAAAGCGCTGTATCTCGATGCGGAACACGAAGATAACTACTGGCGCGATCAGAGCGTGTTCAGCGATGGCATTACCATTGAAGACACGCTCTCTGTCCTTGTGAAGTATCAAAACCAGTGTCAGCTCAGTTACTCACTTAACGCCTGGTTACCGTGGGAAGGATTAAACGTCGTCTTTAATGGCAGCCAGGGAAGACTGGAGATGAAAATCGTTGAGAAATCCTATGTCAACGCCGGGGGCGAGCGCGCCAGTGAAGGGAGCCTGGAATCGTGCGATATCACTATTTTCCCGATGTTTGCCGAACCCTGGAAAGCGGACTTTACTCTGGGTGAAGGCGGACACGGTGGTGGTGATAACGCCATGCTGGCGGATCTGTTTGGTGAACCGACTGATGACCCGCTGAAGCGTGCTGCGGATCATCGCGCCGGGGCAATGTCCATTCTTACCGGTATCGCCGGGAACCTCTCCATGCAACAGCAGCGCCCGGTTAATTTTAGCGAATTTGAACTCATTACCCGCCTGAAAAAACAGTAGCCTCCCCCGCCCCGCGACCACAGGCGGGGCATTTTCCTCTTATTGCGCTAGCAAGCGCCACAAGCGGGTGCAGAAATGCATTACACTCAACGCGGGCAAAATCTAAAGGCATAACTATGGACATCAGAACGCTGCGTTATTTTGTGGAAGTGGTGCGCCAGCAAAGCTTCACTCGCGCCGCGGAACGTCTTTTTGTTACCCAACCGACCATCAGCAAGATGCTGAAAAATCTGGAAGATGAGCTTAACTGCACCCTTCTGATCCGCCACGGGCGCAAGTTATTGCTTACCGATACCGGGCGAGTAGTGTTTGAGCGCGGCGTGGCTATCCTCGCGGAATTTCGCCAGCTTGAAGCAGAGCTCAGCGATATTAACCAGCTCAATAAAGGGGTGTTGTGCCTCGGCATTCCTCCGATGGTCGGCATGCTGATGGCCGGGCCAATCAGCCTGTTTCGCCAGCGTTTTCCGGGTGTGGAACTGAAAATCGCGGAGTTTGGCAGCCTGACGGTACAACAGGCGGTGCTCAACAGCGAGCTGGACCTGGCGATGACGGCACTGCCAGTGGAAGAAGAGAGCAGCCTCACGGTTATGCCGCTGTTCAGCCACCCCCTGTGCGTGCTGGTTCCGCGCGAGGAGAGCTGGCTTCAACGCGATTCCGTTACACCGGAGGAACTTGGCAAGCATCCGCTGCTAATCTACAACGAAGATTTCGCCCTCAGCCGCCAGTTAATGCAACTCTTTAACCAACACAATGTTAAACCGCGCATCGCGGTACGTAGCGGGCAGTGGGACTTTCTGGCGGCGATGGTGCAGGCCGGCGTCGGAGTTGCCATTCTGCCTGAACCCATTTGTCAGCGGCTCGATCAGCAAACGTTGCTCTGGCTGCCGCTCCAGAGTGATTTACGCTGGGAACTGGGGATGATTTGGCGTGAAGGAAGCTACCTTTCACACAGTGCGCAGGCCTGGCTGACGTGTTGCGAAGGGTACTGGCTGGAAGCCCGCGGAAGCCAATAGCAGCCGGATAACATCGCGCTATCCGGCCCGGTGATTTATTTGTTTTCCAGCAGCAGGGCTTCCAGCAAATCGAGGTCGTGCAGCAATTTTTGCAGCGTCTCGTTGCTGATCTGCCGGGTAGCGCGCAGATGATAAAGTTCGGCGCGCTCAGAACGCAGTGCCGCAAGGCGGAAGCGGCGTTCCAGATTCTCTTCCTGCAGGGAACTTTCCACATTGTTACGCCCATCGGCGCGGCGTCGCAGATTACCAATAACCCGTGAACTGACTTCCGTCAGTAGCTGATTATCAATATTCTCCTCGGTGTCTGCCGCCAGACGTTCTTCCATTTTCTGAATCGCGACAATCGCCACATCCGCCGTGGCCGCACGCGCCATCCGCTCCTCTTTGTGCTGCTGCGCGTGGTCGCGCACTTCAACATGCTGCAACAGCGCAGGCAGGGCGATGACGCCGACAAAGAGCGAAAACAGGATCACCCCGGCAGCAAGGAACACCAGTTCATAGCGTGCGGGAAAGACATCACCCGTCGGCAGCAACAGCGGAATAGAGAGGACACCTGCGAGGGTGATCGCCCCGCGCACGCCGGCGAAGGTAGCAATCAGCAGTTCTCGATCGCTCCAGGATGCGAACTCCATCGGTTTTTTGCGCAGGAAACGGCGGCTGAATCTCTTCATCGTCCACAACCAGCCAAAACGCACCAGCATCAGCGCCAGGTAGATCAGCACGATATCAGTAAACAACATCCAGGTTTCAACGTTCGGATCCGCCTCTGCCGCCACCAGCGAAGACTCCAGGATGCCCGGTAACTGCAGCCCCAACAGCAAAAACACCATGCCGTTAAAGACAAACTCCAGCATCGCCCAGGTGCTGTTGGCACGCAGACGCATCGCCAGCGGCGCAGTGCGCATGACGCCCGAGCGGGTGATTGTCATGCCGGCTGCGACAGCAGCAAGGATGCCGGAGAAACCAATATGTTCAGCAATCAGATAGGACGCGAACGGCAACAGAAACAGCAGCACGATTTGCGTTGCAGGCTCATCGCCGCCCCAGCGGCTAAGAAAACGCAGCGAACGACCATACAACCAGCTAACAACAAAGCCCGCCAGCAAGCCGCCAATGGCAACTTTTAAAAATTCTACCGTTGCGCCGCCCACGGTAAACACCATCGTTCCCATGGCGACAGCAACAGCAAACTTCAGCGATACCAGGCCGGAGGCGTCGTTCATCAGCGCCTCCCCCTGCAAAATACCCATGATTTTCTTTGGAATGCGCCCTTCACCGACAATGCCAGAAAGCGCCACCGCATCGGTTGGCGACAGCACTGCGGCCAGCGCAAAAGCTGGCACCAGCGGAATACCCGGCACCATCCAGTAAATTAAGAAGCCGATGCCGACTACCGTCACCACCACCAGCGCCAGCGCCAGGCCAAAAATTTCGCGCCCATGTTCGAGAAACTCTCGCGTGGGGGTTTTCCAGCCATCGGCAAACAGCAGCGGAGGAATAAACAACACCAGGAAGAGTTCCGGGTCGAACTCCACATGCAAACCGAAGGTAGGAAAGGCCAGCAGTGCGCCAATGGCGATTTGCATCAGCGGTAGTGGAATTTGAAACGGTAAAACACGGGTGACTACGCCCGAGAGCGAAACCACGAGGGTCATGATGAGAATGGTAAAGAATATTTCCATGCGTTCCCTGTTTGCGATGTCTTGTTATAAAGGCCTCAGACCTTGATGCCAGAACATCCAGCTTAACGCAAAGAAACCGGGCTGTGGGCAAAAAAATGGGCAACCGAAGTCGCCCATTGTGCTTATGTTAAGGTGCGCAAGCGCGGTCAGATAGCCCAACCGCCAGCGTAGAACACCACCAGGGCGACAGCAATCACCACGGTGCCGATATTCAGTTTGCGCCATTCGCCGGATACCACGCGGCCAATCACCAGCGAAGCAAAGCCAATCATAATGCCGGTAACAATGTTACAGGTCAGGACGATAAATACCGCCGTGATCAGGCCAGACATCGCATCAACAAAGTCAGCGAAGTCGATTTTCGCCACGTTGCTCAGCATCAGCAGCCCGACATACATCAGCGCCGGTGCAGTAGCATAGGCGGGCACCAGGTAAGAGAGCGGGGAGAGGAACAGGATCAGCATAAACAGCACGCCAACCGTCACCGCCGTCAGGCCGGTTTTACCGCCCGCCGCAGTACCTGCCGCAGATTCAATATACACAGCCGCCGGCGCAGCACCCACCAGACCGGAGAAGACGCTGCTCAGGGAGTCGGTGGTCAGCGCTTTGCCGCCATCGATAATCTGGCCGTCTTTATCCAGCAGGTTTGCCTGCCCTGCCACTGCGCGGATGGTCCCGGTGGCATCGAACACCGCCGTCATCACCAGCGCCAGCACGCTTGGCAGCACGACCGGGTTCAGTGCGCCGACAATGTCGAGACTACCGATCAGCGAGTTGCCTTTGTCATCGCTCAGCGACGGCATGGCAAAAATACCGGAGAAGTGCACGCTCGGGTCGAAAATCAGCCCGACAATAGACACGCCGATAATGGTCAGCAGAATGCCACCTGGCACTTTTAGTTTTTCCAGACCGATAATCACCGCCAGACCAATCAGCGACATGATCACCGGGAAGCTGGCGAAGTGACCCAGCGCAACCGGCAGGCCGTCCAGCGGGTTTTTGATGACCAGGCCAACACCGTTGGCGGCAATCAGCAGCAGGAACAGGCCAATACCAATACCGGTACCGTGCGCAACGCCCTGCGGCAGGTTGCGCAGGATCCAGCTACGAATGCCTGTCGCGGAAATCACCGTAAACAGCACACCCATCAGGAACACGGCACCCAGCGCAACCGGTACACTAATGTGCTGGCCCAGCACAAGGCTGAAAGCAGTAAACGCCGTGAGCGAGATTGCGCAGCCGATAGCCAGCGGGAGATTCGCCCACAGCCCCATCACGATGGAGCCAACACCTGCCACCAGACACGTGGCAACAAATACGGCTGCAGGTGGGAAACCTGCTTTACCGAGCATGCCGGGTACAACGATGACGGAGTAAACCATCGCCAGGAAGGTGGTTAAACCGGCAACGATTTCCTGACGGACAGTACTGCCGCGGGCAGAAATTTTAAACAGTGCGTCAAGCGAACCGCCAGTACGCGCAGAAGGCGTAGACATAGAAAACATCCCCTGAGAATTTTATTGTTCATTGGTATGCGTGGTAACAGTCCACTGCAGGTTAAACGTCATCTCCCTGTGCTGCGTTGTGGCAAGGGGGCCACAAAAAAGCAAACGTTTAACTCCGCGCAAACAATGGGTGGTCAAAAAAAGGCAAACGATTATCCAGCGTTTAGATACCGCTTTTCAACTGAACTTTGCCGCTTTTTGCTAAATTTCGCTTATGACGGCGAAGAAGTGAACGGCAGATGCGCAAACGTTATCGTCGCTGCGCAACTTTGCAACATTTTGGGATCATTTTAGCCGCCGGGAAGTTCGAACGGCCCTCCCTGGACAATCGCCCGTTGCCACGCTGGACGCATTTCGATGCGCTTTTTCCACGCGCGTAAATTGGGCAGGTTGTCCACGCCGCCCCGCGAAAGCAGTGCAAAGACCGGGAAACTCATCTGGATATCCGCCATGCTGAGTTTTTCACCGGCAAACCAGCTACGGTGCGCCAGCTGTTCTTCAATAAAACGCGCATGCGTGTCAATTTGCGGGTTAAGCCAGGCTTTCTGCACACCCTGGCTCAATACTTTGCCAATATGGCGCACGCCAAACGGCACCGGCGGTTTGCCGAGGCTGGCAAAAACCAGTTTCATTAACAGTAAGGGCATTAACGATCCTTCTGCGTAATGCAGCCAGAAGCGGTAATCCAGTTTCTGTTGTAATGCGTCTGGTTTAAAGCGCTGCCCGGTATCGTAGGTTTCCTGCAAATATTCGAGGATCGCGCCGGATTCAGCGAGGATCAGACCATTATCTTCTACCACTGGCGATTTACCCAGCGGGTGGATCTTTTTGAGTGAGTCCGGCGCCAACATGGTTTTTTCACGCTCGTAACGCACAATTTGGTACGGCACGCCAAGTTCTTCCAGCGCCCAGAGCACGCGCTGTGAGCGCGACTGATTCAGGTGATGCACCGTTAGCATGTATTTCTCCCGAGGATCTTTATGAATTAACTATAGAAAAGCGCCGCAGTTGCGTATGGAAAAGTGCGCATAAAAAAGCCAAAAAAAAGTGCTCAAAAAAGTAGCAATTTTACCCACCGCGCCTACACTAAAAGTGTCAGCACAATCCGGAACCTCCAACATACATGAGGGGTGCTGATGTCGGGGGAAACCCTCCTGCAACAGAGCGGGATAGAGAGAAAGACAAAGACCGGGAAACGACTAAAGCGCCCCAATGGGCGCTTTAGTTTTTCTATGCTCAGTCATCTTCAAGCAGGCGCGCGCCGGTTCCCTGCTGGCCCAGTTGATCGCCGGGGTTACGCAGTGGGCAGTCGCTGCGCGACAGGCAACCGCAACCAATGCACCCGTCCAGTTCATCGCGTAGCGCCACCAGGGTATGAATACGCCGGTCTAACTCCTCCCGCCACTGCGAAGAAAGCTGCCTCCACTCTTTTTTACTCAGCGTATGTCCTTCCGGCAGAACGCCGAACGCATCGCCTATGGTTGCCAGCGGAATGCCAATGCGCTGCGCAATCTTAATGATCGCCACGTAGCGCAGCACATCACGGGTATAGCGCCGCTGATTGCCGTTATTTCGGGTGCTTTTGATCAGGCCTTTGCTCTCGTAGAAGTGCAAAGCAGAGACGGCCACCCCGCTACGCTTCGCCACTTCACCGGGGCTGAGCAGGGCTTTGATACGCGGCATTCTCTTTTCCATAAAACCTCTTTACCTCAAGTTAACTTGAGGAATTATACTCGCTTCCAGACAAAACGACGAATCGGGAAATGAGGAAGCTTTATGTCCCATCAGCAGATAATTCAGACCCTTATTGAATGGATTGATGAACATATCGACCAACCAATGAACATTGATGTAGTCGCCAGAAAGTCCGGTTATTCAAAATGGTATTTACAGAGAATGTTCCGCACCGTGATGCATCAAACGTTGGGGGACTATATCCGTCAGCGCCGTTTGCTACTCGCAGCAGAAGCGCTGCGCACGACGCAGCGCCCTATTTTTGATATCGCAATGGATTTAGGCTATGTCTCGCAGCAGACTTTCTCGCGCGTGTTCCGCCGGGAATTTGACCGCACACCGAGCGATTATCGACATCATGCCTGATGAGAGATCATTTTAATGAAGGCGGCTGTTTCACCCAGTTTTTGAATTCCTGCGGTGGCAGCGCCTTCGCAAAGAACCACCCCTGACAGAATTGTACCCCACGCTTCAACAACCAGGTCACCTGCTCCGCTGTTTCGACCCCTTCGGCAATAATCTTCAGACGCAAGCTCTGCGCCATCTCAATAATATGCTCGGCAATTAAATGGCTGGTGCTATTAGTAGTAAGGGTATCAATGAAAGATTTGTCGATTTTCAGGATGTCGACATTCAGTGAATAGAGGTTGTGCAGATTGGAGTAACCGGTACCAAAATCATCAATCGCCACTTCATAGCCCGCCTGGCGAAACGCCTGAATAACGGGGGTGGTTTTCGGCACATCAATAAAGCCGCGTTCGGTCACTTCTATTTTAATTTGCTCGGCGCGCACCGCGTGCATCTTGGCTTTGCTGGCTATCAACGAGATAAGGCGCGACGAGTGGAAATCGGCAGCGGATAAATTGATGGATATATAAAGACCTGGCGTTTGAGCGAGAAAATCACCCAAATCGCTAAACACCTCGTCAACGACATAATCGGTAATGCGCTCGATCATGCCCTCTTTCTCCGCCAGCGGGATAAACTCCGCCGGACTCATCACCTGGCCGTTAAAACCCGGCCAGCGTAGCAATGCTTCCGCGCCGACGCATGTGCCATTTTTGATGTCGATAATCGGTTGATAATGAAGTCGAAGCTGTCGCTTCGTTAACGCACGGTGCAGCATACGCCGTGGGGAGTTAAACTCCTGCCGTGTTCGCGACCATATTAATAGAATGATCACGCTGCATATCATTCCCAACGGCAACGTGATCATTGCCTGGTGATAAAAGAACTGGAAATAACGATCTTTGGAGGTTGAAACAATAATCGCAATCGGCCGTTTATCGGCGTGCGCGATGGTATAAAAACGCTGGCCTTGCTGGAAGGTGAAGTCGTTAATACCAATCAGTTTCGATAATGTCGCGATATCTGCCTGGCGACTCACAGAGAAGAATAAATGCGTAACAGTATCGTAAACGCCATACGCCAGTTCGTTGTCTTCCGACATCACATCACTATAGGCAAGCGGGTTTACCACCGCCACATAATTGCCACGCTGCATATAGACCATTTTATAACCAGCGTAAAACGGCGTATCACGATAGTAATAAATAGCGATATTCGGGTTGCGTTTGTACTCCGCAGGCGAAATAACATACGGCTTGTCGGGCGTTATTACGCTCGAGCACAAAAACTGATCACCACGGGCATAAATTAAATCTGAAACATACAAACTGCCGCGCACGATATTGAGCATGGATGCCCGGTGTTCTGCGGAGCAAATTTTTCCATCATATTTTTCGGCTTTAGAACGGAGGATATCGACTTGATGAACAACCGCTTCCGTTTTATTTAACGCAAGTTGCGCAAAAGAACGAAGTTGGATTCCAGTTTCTTTTACTGCACGGATATGCGCAAACCATAGCGACAACATCACCGGCAGGAGCACTACCATGATGATCCCGACAATTCTGAGCATCTTGCGACGCACGCTATGATTCATGTCCGCCTATATCCCTGCATTTAATGTGCCTTTCAATGTACGGCAGGATGCTTTGATAAACAGGTGATTACGTTGCATGAATCATACGACATTAGCAACTGACTTTTACCATTAAAAACCTAATATTTGGTTATGACGATAATATTCGACCGTAAGCCAAACTAAAAGTAGAGCCAATCTTTATTTAGGGAAAAATATTAATCCATTGATCAGGTGAGTTTTTACTTAATGCAACAGAGTATCGTTGATTAAGCCAAACTTACCACAGGATAAAAAAGAACTGACGTCACAAGGTTTTTTTCACCTTAAAAATGCAATTCCTTCATAATTCCTCCTTTATTATAAAAAGGCGTCGGCAATGACGGTTTTGCTACGTCCCGCGCGCTTTGCCTCGTACAGTGCGTTGTCGGCAAGCGTAAGCAGCACTGAAGTATCGACTCGATCGTCAGTCACCGATACTAAACCTGCGCTAAAGGATAAGATGATCTTTTCATCAATACTAAACAAGGGGGTTCGCACCAAAGAGGCGCGAATTTTTTGGCTAAATCGCAGCGCAGATTTGCTGCTGGTATAAGGCATTAAAATCAGAAATTCCTCACCACCGAGTCGCCCAAAAAACCATGAGGGATCGCTATGCTCGCGGATATGATCGCAAAAATGGATCAGCGCGGCATCACCTGTTGGGTGGCCCCAACGATCGTTAATGCTTTTAAAATGGTCGAGATCCAACATTAACAGACTGAAATGACTGCGCGGATCGGCCATGTTACAGCTCCGCAGCGACGCGTTAAGCTGCTGCAAAATAGCGAAACGGTTATAACACCCCGTCAGATCATCAATCGTGGCTTTCCTCTCTAGTTGCCGCTCAGCCTTTTTACGCTCGGTGATATCAAGACCAATACTGAGGATAGAATGGTCAGGCAGCAGAATGTTTGACCACAGCACGGTCAGAACCTGACCATCCCGTCGTATCGGGTGCCATTCATCCATATCCACACCAGGTGAAGCATTAACCGAAGCGCGAACTTTTTGGCGTACCAGCGGATCGGGGAAAAACAACGCTAATGGATCGGGTTGCTGATTGAGCTGTTCCAGAGTCCAGCCAAAGAGACGTTCACACTCGCCGTTCCATAATGTACAGCGGTTATTTTTATCAAACGAGTTCATTAATACCGGAGCTCGATCGAATAACACCTTATATTGCGCAACTATATGTTGCATCTCTTTCTCAACACGATCGCGAACAATAATATCCGCAAGAAAATCTTTTAATTTTTCGACTAATATAACGACCATGTTTTTCATGATCGATAATGAAGGGACGACTTGAGAAAATGCCAGAAAAAAATATCCATTAATGCCAGCATCTTTAGCATTCAATTTACAGAGGATACCGCTTTTTAATTTATTGCTGGCCTCTTTGTCGCCAGGGAATAGTAATGTTGCCACCTGCCGCCGCCAGCAAATAACGCGCCAGGCGCGCTGGTGCCGCCGTAATTGTGAGTGTGCCAGTAAGGCCTGCGCGTCCTGCAAGGTACAGCCGACCTCGCCGACGCTGGTGAGCTGCTGCTCTGCCCCCTGCTCGATCAGCACCCATGCCAGGCTTGCGCCCAGGGCTGCATTAATACTCCCGAGGATCTCTTCCATTGAGCGTTTCCCTGTCAGCCACGGCATCAGCTTCGCCAGAAGCGTCAGCGCCGCTGCTCCGTCTCCTAAAAGTGCGGCGGAAATCTCTGTTTTCATATTTCATCAATCGCAGGTTATTAAGTACAGACCGACCCACAATGATTTAATCAGGAAGAAAATAACATACAAAATTAGCCCGGATAACAGGCGAAAAATTCATACCGGACGGCGTTGTAACATCCTACCAGCGAAGAATATATCGATTGAAATCAAGTCCCCTGAATAATCACTAACAGGCAAATTAAGCTGTTCAATGAAGCATAATAGATGTTCTGCGAACTGTAAATGTTGTACCAATTAGCCGGTATAATAATTCCGTACCGGTAGTAATAAATTTAAGTTAAATCATCTCATCGCGCGGGATATAGATCCGTAAAGAGCATAACGTTATTACTTGTTGTAGAAAATCGATGATAAAAACCGCAAAAAGCCGCTTTTTCGCACTGGCGAATAAAAGAACAAGTGTGATATAGTTCACATATTCCTGAAACAGGAAACAAAGTTTCATTTTGTTGTGCTACTCCGCGGACCTCAGCGTTAACGCTGCCACGCGTGCATCACGCCAGTCCGCCCGGTATTCGATTCTTTTGAGGATGGTTTGATGGCTACCTTTACCACCAGCGTCGTGCTCTTTCGCTGGCAGTTGTTGAGCGCAGTATTAATGTTTATGGCCAGTACGCTGAACATTCGTTTCCGCCGGGCGGATTACATTGGTCTGGCGGTTATCAGTAGCGGCATGGGACTGGTAGCGGCATGCTGGTTTGCCACTGGCCTGCTCGGCATTACGATGGTAGACGCTGCCAAAGTCTGGCATAACCTGGTGCTGGTGATGGAAGAGGTCGCCCGTCAGGCACCGCCAGAGTGGCCGATGGTGATTACGTGATTAAAAAAGCGCCTGCGGGCGCTTTTTTGTTGTTACGACCAGGCCATACAGCGGTGGATTATTTCCCCAGTTTTGACAGCATCTCCGGACGCATAAATTTATGAATGACCAGCATAAACAGCACCGACGGTACCAGCAGGATCAGCGCAGTGATTGACGACACCTGGTAATTGCCAGACATACTGGCGGTATACAGCAGGATAGGCAGGGTGGTGATATCCGGCGCGCCGACAAAAAATGTGGCGGTAAACTCATCCAGCGACTCCAGAAAGACAAAGATACTGGCGGCAATTAACCCTGGCGCAGCCTGCGGCAACACAATATGGAAAAAGGTATAAACCGGCCCGGCCCCCAGATTACGCGACGCGCGCGCCAGCAGCGGATCGACAGCGGAGAACGCCGCCACGCTGATCCAGATGGAATACATCAAACCGTGCACACTGTGCACCAGCACCACGCCGGCCACCGTTCCGTTTAATCCCCACTGATAAAACAGCCGCGCCACGTTCATATAGACCGTCAGATTCGGAAACGCCTGCGGAATGAGAAACAGCAGCATAAAAAAGACGCGCAGCGGCATGGATCGTTGCGCCAGCGCATACCCTGCCGGTACGGAAATGACCAGACAAACAGCCACCGCCAACACCGCGATCGCCACACTGACCGACAAGGATCCGGACACATCACTGTAAGGGCTAAACACCTGGCTCCAGTATTTCAGACCCCACTGGCCCGGTAGCGCATGCGGGAAAAACCAGCTCTCCGCAACCGTCCAGATCAACAGGTTAAGCAACGGGCCAAACAGTGCCAGCACCAGAAAAGTCAGCAGCAAGGTTTGCAAGACCAAACTGGCCCGGATCTTGTGCAGAATGGCACTCATGATTGTGCTCCTTTAGCATGCAGGCTATGGCGCAAATAGAACCAGGACAACAGCGCGCAAATCAAATAGGAAATGACACCCATGGCATTCGCCACCGGGTAATCACCATACGAATTCACGCGAAAGGCCATATCGACGGTCATCATCGTTGGCGTACCTGTACCAATCATCAGCGGCACCGAAAGCACAGACATCATCGTCACGGTGGACAGCACCAGCGCGACGCCGATGGTTGGCAACACCTGCGGCAGAATAATGTCGAACAAAATGCGCAGACGTGAGGCGCCCAGATTTTTCGCAGCCAGAATATGCGAGGCATCCACCGCCGACATTGCGCCACAAATCAGGAGGGTGGAAAACGCCATCTGCTTCCAGACAAAGGTAATAATGATCCCGCTCCAGCCGAGTAGCGAGGTGGTATCCATCGGCGTAAGCACCCCGGCCGCCACCAGAGCGTTATTCATCAGCCCATTTTTCGCCAGGAAGGTCCGCATCATTTGCGCAGTGACGATAAAAGGAATAAACAGCGGCAGGCGGTAGAGAAAACTCAACGCTTTTACGATCCCGCGATAAGGAGAAAGCACAATCACTGCTGAAATGCTTATCGACAACAGTGCGAGGATCGCCAGCGAAACCAGCACGATAACAACCGTAAACAGGATGTCGTTTGAATAGAGCGTCAGGACCTTTTCAAAATGCACCAGCGTAAATTGCCGGGTATCGCTGGTAAACGCTGAAACCAACGAGAAACCTAATGGCCAGAGGAAAAACAGCGCTATCATCAGCGTTGCCGGGGCAACCAGCAGTAAATATTTTGTCGCGTGTCGCATGGTAAACCTGAGTCGTCACAAAAAAAATGCCCGGCCATAAAGTGACCGGGCACCCACGCTAATCAGTTAGATACCTGGCTCTCGTAGCCTTCTTTGATATCGTTAAAGTACTGACTAATTGGGAAGCTTTTACCATTTTTCGCCAAATCATCCGGCGAAATTTCAGCAAACAGCTTCTGCCATGTTGCAGCATCCAGCTTGTCTTTTACGTACTGAGCATCGATACCTGGATACCAGTTAAATTGTTTGACGATCCCCTGAGCCTGAACTTCCGGACTGGTGGCCAGCGCAATAAAGTCCTGCGCCAGTTTTGCCTGGGCCGCATGTGCTGGCACCACGTAATACATCGGCTGGCCAGGCATGCCGGGGGAGATCAGCGTCAGTTTAATCGACGGCGGCAACTTGCCCTGGTCTTTCCAGCTGTAGAACATATCCACCCATACTGGCCCCATCGTGATTTCACCCCGGCTCAGCATATCGAGCGTTCCGGCATTACCCGGCGTAAAGGTGACATTCTGATTAAAGGCTTTCAGTTTGCTCCATGCCTGATCCCATGTTTTTTCCACGCTTTTATCGTAAGGCAACGCCGACAAACGCGCCGCGTCCGTGCCGTAGGCATATATCCAGCCCACGACAAAGCTCACCCCGGACATGCCATTCTTAATGCCGTTGTAACCAAAAGCTTTTGGGTTTTTCTGCGCCCACTGCACCAGTTCGTCATAGGATGTCGGCGGCGTTTTGATCAGGTCACTGTTAAAGGCGATCGCCGTCTGGCTTAAAAACATGGGCATCACATAGCCGTCAACATTCACGCCGAGGGCATTTTTGGCATTATCCGCAGTGACCATTGACCCGGTATTAATCGTCTGGCGGTACTTCTCCAGCAGCCCTTTCTCTACCAGCTGCCCACCCGCAGCCTGATGCACAACCGCCACATCAATGTCCCAGCTTTTGGCACCGCTCTGCTGCTGCGCTGTTAACTTCTCGATAATTTTATTCGACCCGGCATCCCCGGGCCCGGTTCCTACTACCTGCACTTTCACCCCTGGATGGGTGGCTTCAAATTTCGGCCCCAGCCAGGTTTTGACATAATCCACCATATTCTGATCGCCCGCCGTTGCGACGTTAAGTACCGTTTCGGCGCTGGCGGCCGTCACGCCATAACCCAGACAGAGCGCGGTTATTGCAGCAAGTTTCTTATTTACGGACATGATGTATCCCCAGGAAAAGTGTGTGTCAGTTGGCATTACAAAGCGGTTTCAAAAACATGCAAAGCAGACTCAGGCACATGCAGCACTACCGGCGCGTTCGCCGGGCGGAACTGCGGTGAATCAGCCAGTAAAATGTGTCCATCGCAGCGCACGCTATGGCGATATTGATGCCCCAGGAAAGCGCTCTCCAGCACCACGCCCTGCAGCAATAGTCCCGAGGCTTCCGGCTGCGGTAAGCCATGCAAAGTGACATCCGAACTGCGAAACCAAATCGTTTTATTCGGTGCGTCCGGGTGGGTAATGCAGTTATCAGCGCCCATAAAATCCGCCACAAACGGCGTTGCAGGGCGATGGTAAATATCCTCCGGCGTGCCGATTTGCTCGATTCGGCCGTGATTCAACACGGCGATCCGATCGGCCATTACCAGCGCTTCTTGCTGATCGTGCGTCACAATCAGCGAGGTAAAACCGAGTCGTTTTTGCAGGGCTTTGATTTCATGGCGAACGTTAAGGCGGACTTTGGCGTCCAAATTCGATAACGGCTCATCCAGCACCAGCACATCTGGTTCAATTGCCAGCGCACGTGCCAGCGCCACACGTTGACGTTGGCCCCCGGAAAGCGCGGTAACTTTTTTATCCGCATATCCCTCGAGGTTGACGATTTTTAATAATTCCTGCACCCGTTGTTGGATAGCATCTTTTTTCCAGCGGCGAACTTTCAAGCCATAGCCGATATTTTGCGCGACAGTGAAGTGCGGCCATAGTGCATAACTTTGAAATACCATGGTGATATTTCGCTGCTCTGGTGTGAGCCGGGTAATATCACGACCATCAATCGCAACATTACCCGATCGTACGTCTATGAACCCACATAACGCGTTGAGTAATGTGGTTTTTCCGCAACCGGACGGGCCAAGAAGAGCGATCATTTCCCCCTTCGCGACCGCTAAATCAATACCGTGCAGGACGATGTTTTCGCCATAGCCAATTTTTAGCTTTTCAATTTGCAAATAACTCACAGGCGATCCTTTTTTCCGGCATTTTTTCACCGATGAACACGTGTTCATTTATTTGTAAAAAAAATGCAACTTTGCGCCGACATTATGTGAGCCTACTTTGTCGTCTATTTGTGACAATTTGATTAAGTCATCAATAAATTTGGTGAGGCCAAATGAAAATAGATGTTTTGGGCTGCGGCAGTGCGTTCTCATTGCAACACAACACCTCGGCTATCTGTGTGACCGACAACCATCAGCAGCGGTGGTTAATCGACTGTGGCCCAACCATACCCCGCGCACTCTGGCAACGGCGCGGTGACGTTAACGATATTGATGCCATCTACTTCACCCACGTTCACCCGGATCACTGCACCGGCCTGACCGCTCTGCTGAATCACTGGAAGAGCTTCGGTCGCCGTAAGCCCCTGATAATTTGGTCGCAGCGCGAACAGCGCGCCGTACTGATGCAGCTGGCCAGGCTTGCCAACTGGCCCAACAGCGATCTCTGTTTTGGTATTGAGTGGCGCGACAGTGAGCCCGACTTTCACTGGCAGGGCTGGCGCATCCGCACGGCTTTTACGCACCATGAAATACCCAACCTTGCGCTGCGCATTGACGCGGATGAACGCACGCTGTTCTACAGTGGTGATGGCCGCCCGACCCCGGAAAGCATTGCGCTGATGCACCGCGCAGATGTGGCGTTTCAGGAGTGTGCCTCGCTGACCGCACTGCCTGCTGATGCCTCGCACGGCGATCTTCCAGGCTGCCTGGCGTTGCGTGACCAGCTTCATTTGCCGCGCCTTGGCCTCTACCACTGCAATGACGCGGCACGCGAAGCCCTGGCGCAGGCATGTGCGGTATACCCGGGGTTATTTCTCTGCCAGGATGGGATGGTGATTGATCTCAGCCATTGCACGGAGGAGCACGCGTGAGCCCCACGACACGCAAGGCCGCTGTCACCGCCGAAGACGTCGCCAGGCGCGCCGGGGTATCGCGCGCGGTCGTCTCACGCGCGTTAAGCAGCAACGGCAGCATCTCCCCGGCGACGAAAGAGAAAGTCCTGCGCGCGGCACAAGAGCTGGGCTACCAGGTCAATTTTCTCGCTCAGGGGCTTAATCGTCAGCGCAGCCATTTGATCGGCGTGATCGTTTCGCGTATTGGCGATCCGTTTCGTAGCAGCCTGCTGGAAGGGTTACTGCACGAGATCCAACGCCGTGGTTACCAGGCGCTGGTGACGGAAATCACCGGCGAACAGGATCTGGCCCCTACCCTGCGCCGCTTTACTCAGTTTCGTGTTTCCGGGGTCGTCGTCACTTCCGGCAAACCCCCCGAAGCGCTGGTTAACGAATGCGTTAGCCAGCAGATCCCGGTTGTGGGCATTAACCGCCATCCGGATATCCCATTGGTTGATTTTGTCTGCTCGGACAACGATGCTGGCGCGCGCCTGGCCGCCGAACAGCTTTTTCGCTCAGGCTGCCGGCGATTTGGCTGGCTGAACAATCAGGGCTCGACCTGGGCAGGGATAATGCGTGGCGAGGCGTTTTACCAGGCGCTGCAACAGCTGGGCGTTGATACCGCGTTACATGTGCACGCCATTACCGCCTGCGAAGAGGGTTACGAAGGGGGTTTTCAGGCAGCGCAGGAGTGCGACGAGGCTCTTCCGCATGGCATCTTCTGCGCTAATGCGCAGCTTGCCTGCGGCTTCCTCGACGGTATGCGCCAGCGCGGTAAAAAGGCGCCGCAGGATTTTCATTTGATTGGCTTTGACAATACACCGCAAAGCGGTCAGTTCAGTTACCAGCTTACGACGCTGCATCAGGACGTTGCAGAAATCTCCCGCCGGGCGCTCACGCGTCTGCTGGAGCGGGCGAAAAACCCACTGCAGCCTTCCCGCGTGGAGTGGGTTAAGGTAGAGCTGGTTCATCGACAAACATCACCACGCATTGGCTAAGAGTCCGGATATGACAGAACAGTTTACCCACGCGCTTTGTGCGTTGATTCGACGTCTCGGTCAGGAGGCGAAACAGCTTCGCGATAGCGGGCTGACCATTGAACAAAAAGGCCGCCAGGATTTTGTTTCCCAGGCGGATGTGTATGTCGAAACAGAACTGCGCGCGTGGCTGAAAACCCAACGCCCGCAGGACGGTTTGCTCGGTGAAGAGCGCGGGCTGGAGCCCGGCAGCGAGGGGGTGTGGGTCATCGATCCGATTGATGGCACTACAAACTTTATTCTCGGTATGGATTACTGGTGCATTTCCGTGGCGTATGTCAGAAACAATGACATTGTCCTGGGCGTGATTTATGCCCCCGATCGCAACGAGTTTTTCTTTGCCGAAGCCGGAAAAGGGGCGTTTTTAAACGACGAGCGATTAACAATCCGCGATCCTGAACCGGACGCGATCGTGCTCGGGCTGGGGCGCTCCAGCCGTACCGCGCCGCGGGACTATACCCGTACCATTGAAATGCTGTTTGAACAGGGTGTCGAACATCGTCGTTTTGGCGCTGGCGCGCTGATGCTGGCCCACGTTGCCGCAGGCCAGGTGCATGGCTACTTTGAGGCACATCTGCACAGCTGGGATGCGCTGGCCGGGCTGGCCATCATTAAAGCCGCCGGCGGAATGCATAATGACTTTCTTGCCAATAACGGGCTGACGCAGGGCAATAATGCCTGGGCCGCCAGTCCGGCTGTCTGGCAGCGTTTACAGCCGCTATTGCTGCCAGACGAGTGAGGTGATCCGCTCAGGCATAATGTACCGCCAGCCAGAGGGTTGGCGGTTCGGCCTGTGTCCAGTTAACCCGGTGGCGGCACTGCGCCGGGATATTCACAAAATCCCCAACCTGCAACACACGCTCTGTGGTTTCCCCTTCCAGTTGTAAACCCGCAGCTCCCTGAACAATCAGCACCCACTCCGCCTGCGGCTGGCAGTACCAAAAATCGGGCGGACTGGCCTGCCCGGTAGAGATAATGCGCTCGATTTTCACCCCAGGGCGCGATAACAGATCGTCAAAAACCTCCGCGTCCTCCGCCTGTCCGGCATCCGGAAGCTGTTGGAAAAAGTTGCTCAGCATACGCCGCCCTCCCCAGTGATACAGGTTTAAGCATGGCAGGTTGCGCCCGCCGCAGCGAGCGCTTGCCCGACAGTTTTACGTCGCGGGCCACTGATTCAGGTGAATACCGCGCCGCGGCGCGCTTTCGGCAAAGTCGCGCAAGACCGCTTTCACATCCGGGTCGAAATAGTCAGCATTGTCATGCTCCACAATCACCACGCTGCGCTCGGGGATCCTGGCCAGTAACGTCTGCAAACGTGGGTTGTGCAGAAAGGTCAGGTTCTGGTGAATGCGCAGCACATAGTGATCGTCAAAACGGGCGAGTTGCAATGCATTGCGGTGACTGTGGTAAATACTCAGCGCAATTTGCATCACCAGCCCCAGACCGATACCGACCAGCATGCCAAACGCAATGATCCCGACCACTGTAGTGAGGAAAGGCACATATTGCTGCGGCCCGGCGCGAAACTGCGCAATAAACAGGCGCGGTGTCGCCAGCTTATAACCGGTGTAAATGAGCACGGCGGCAAGACTTGCCAGCGGGATCACCGACAAAAAGCCGCCAAACCACAACCCGCATACCAGCAACAGCACACCGTGCAACAAGACGGAGAATTTCGATTGCGCCCCGTTGCTGACATTCACCGAACTACGCACAATCACCGCGGTGATCGGCATAGCCCCAACCAGACCGGAAAGCAGGTTCCCCGCGCCTTGCGCGACCAGCTCTTTGTTTGGCGAGGGCTGCGGGTTCTGCGGGCGCAGTTTTTTCAGCGCTTCCTGGCTCAACAGCGTTTCGAGGCTGGCTACCAGCGCCAGGGTAATGGCGACGGTGTAGACCGCCGGGTTCTGCCACGCCTGCCAGTCCGGCCCATCCAGCTCGGCCAGCAGATCGCCAAAGGAGCCGAACGCAGGCAACGTAATACGCGGTAGCGACGGTAGCAGGTGCGGGGCGGCAACGATCAGCGTTAACACCACGGCGCTGCCCAGCACCACGGCCACCAGCGGCCCCGGGATCCAACTCAGACTTTTGAGCCGCTTAATGGCCGTTAAGTCCCAACACCACAGCAGTAGCAAGCCCGCCGCCGCCACGGCAAACGAGGTCATCGAGAAGGTGAAATCGCCGCTGAACAACGCACGCAAACTGCTCTCTTCTACCACGCCGAAGGCCACCGGGATCTGCTGCATAATCAGCAGCAAACCAATGGCTGCCAGCATCCCCTTGATCACACTACCCGGAACAAGGGCAATAAAGCGCCCGGCACGCAGCAGGCCCATCGCGAATTGCAACACGCCTGCCAGTACCAGCGCGAACAAAAAGGCTGAGAACGATCCCAGTGTTTCTACCGAAGCCACAACAATGGTGACTAACCCTGCCGCAGGGCCGCTTACCGCAAAGCGGGATGGGCTAAGGGCCGTTACCAGTAATCCGCCAATGATGCCGGTCAGCAGGCCGACAAAGGGAGGTAAACCGCTGGCCTGAGCGATCCCCAGACACAACGGTAAGGCCACAAGGAAGACGACGACACCTGCCAGCGTGTCCTGGCGTAACGTATTGTTCTTCATGTGCTTGCCTCCGCAGTTTTCTCCACAAGGGTCTTCAGATGACCGGTGGCCAGGTCATAAACACAGCCATAAATATTGAGTTCTCGCTGGCTACGCCAGACATCCAGCACCGGCGCTGTTTGCACCAGGCGTGAAAACTGGATTTTTACGTTGTCTTCGACCAGCTGGTTCAACGTTTCTGCGTCAGGCGTACTGGGGAATGCGGCACCATCGATTTTCTGGCCGAGGACATCGCGCAACAACGTAATGCGCCGCGCCAGCGCGGAAGATTCCTGTGCGAGGGGTATTTGCGGCAGTTGCAGGGCCGCCTGAACGCCACCGCAACCGTAATGACCGCACAGCACGATGCGGTGCACCTTCAGATAATGCAGAGCGTATTGCAACACGCTCATAAAGTTATCGTCCGTTGGGTCGACCATATTAGCGATATTGCGATGAACGAATAATTCACCGGGATGAGAGCCGGTGAGCACTTCTGCAGGAACACGGCTATCAGAACAACCAATCCATAAAGAGTGCGGCTGTTGTTGATGAAGATGTTGTTCAAAATAGTGTGGATCGCTTTGAAGTTTCAACAGCGCCCAACTCCGATTTCTGGCCAGCAGCGGTTTTAATGTGTTCACAGTGCGACTCCCTTATTGTCAGTGGTTGGCCTGGCAGGTTTTATGCGGGAACTTTTACTACTAGCACTGTCTGGAAAAATACATACTTAAGGAAATTCCTATTATGGTATTAAAATAGTAAAAAAAGTCCAAATGTAAAAAAACGAAAATACGTAATGGCACGCATATACAGATATAGAGATTTTATTGAGCTTATTGATATGTACGCTAATAGTCACCCATACAAGGCTAAATAACTGTGAGCTTTCTGAGAAAGGATATATTGCGTCGCCAGCAGAGAGCTGTTGCAGTAATTAACACGTCATCACCAGGCAATACACTTACGATAGAAAATATTGCCAGCGTTATTATAAGGACAAACAAGACGTTCTTGTTTAGTTTACATCGAGAAAATTATCATTTTCGTAATAATAGTTTAGCGCCCGGATATACTCGTCCAGCGAGGCACCCGGTTTCTGGCGGTTAACCAACATAATGACACTGGTGGCATCTTCACCTGAATAAAGGTACTCCAGTTCATTTTCGATTACCGCCGGGGGGTAAATTTCCGTATCGTCCTCCACCTGCGGGTAACCAGCAAACAGATAGATCCCCTCTGCCGTCAGTTTCTCCCCGGTGCCATAAAGACAAAAGTTGTCATCCTGGCAGTCAGTCTCGTTTATCCAATGGATAATCTCCGCCAGGCTGTATTGGCGATTTTTCGTCAACATATCGTCTCACTCGTCAGCGTATAACACGGTTTATCAACGTCATAGCTTACTTTTTTTGCGCTCCGCCTGGTAAAAGGCGAGGTATTTTTTATCACGTCCCAAAAACGCCTGCGTTTTTGCGTAACCGTAAGCCGCGTGGAAATGAGCGTAAGCTTCCTCGTACTGTTGAAGCTCATAACACACCATGCCCATGATGACCGCCGGCGCCGTGTCCCTGTCGCTTTTAAGCCCCAGCAGCATTTCTGCCCAGACTTTGGCTTTTTCAAAATCACCTTTATCGAACCAGGCAGAGCAAAAGCTTGAGATGATCCACAAAGAGGGCATCATCCAGTCGGTTTTCGGTTCCGGCACTAACGCCCAGGCTTTCTGATATAAAGAAACCGCCCCATCCATGTCACCGCCCTGCCGTGCGTCATCCCCTTCTTCAACAATCTTATCGATTGCACTGCCTAAGGCAGGGTCTATGTCGTATAAATCTCGCACAGGAGCGACTCCTTATTAATTGAATGATAGGGGTAAATCAGCAAGTCATATTGTCGGTTGTCAGGGGTGAATGAAATCAGGCAAATTCTTATTTGCACCCACGTCGTTAAAACGTAAAAATCACTTATCCTAAATTAGACAGCGCAACATGTTACGCATCAACACGGTCTGCCTGAAGTTATATCGACCGCAACGCGTTACGACAACATGTAATATTTCAGGGAAAGGATTAACAGCCTATAATAGGGCATTTAACGATTATTCAAGATAACGCATCCCACCTGAGCCAACCTTGCTAATTATTTAGCATCATTTGCTGAAATAATCAAAAAAATGACACAGGGAAAGGTAGTCATGAAATAAGACTTAAGATAAATTAACCTGCCAATACAAAGTACACAGTAAGCAAGAGTTCTTTAACTACGCTGTTGTCAGTTGTCCTCTCTTGCTCTCGCCGCCGGATTTATTCTGTTCAACGCACCGGGTCTGAACCAGTAATAAACATTTCACTCAGATATTTTTTAATAGCATCATCATATTGGGTTCAATCGCTCCACTATCATTCCTGATTAGAATAAAAGTTTACTCTCTTCACAATAAAGAAAAAAATATCCCAAAAATAACCCTTTATCCTTTTGCGATTATCCGCTGTCGGTGATCCTTATCCCCTTTGACCCAGAACATCTCGCTCGGCGGTAACAACCCGGAAGAACAGAAATCGATTATCGTGCCCGACCAGCCCTCCGGGACATAGCGCTCATAATGCATATTTTCAACAAATTGCGCATACAGCGTTCTGGTATCAAAATCGATAAACAGGTCGGGCATCAGATCATGAATGTCCCACCAGGTCGTATCCGGTGAGAGCCTTCTGTAAAATTCGTCACTTAATACGTCTTTGTCTATTAAATAGCCGTCATTGATGAGTAATGACATAAAGTTATCTGCGTTATCTTCATTAACAATGGGCAGATGGTAACGCTCCTGGTGATCATAGGTTTTTACGCCAAAAACCCCGTGTTTTATAAAGTCATTAACCCAGTTTATTCGGTCTAATACCCAACACGTTTTGAAAGCCGCAAACCAGTATATTTGGTTCTTTCTTTTAATAAGGACAATACTATTTTCGTCTTTATCGATTGGCATAGTAAACATCCATTAATTTCTGTAAAACATTAACACACTTCAATATTGACATCCAGAAAGGCCATAAGCCACCTCACCTTTCCAGCTACCGGACGATAGTTTGGTTTGCAAAGGCGTTGATTATGAATATTGCCAGAAACCGGCTACGATAGATTCATCCGTTTTATTTTTATATAAGTATAAGGCACCATAGCCAAATATATAATCACCGTCGATGACATCGGGTGGATAAAAGTCTTCATCGATCTGCACGAAGAACTGATAATCATCGTGTTTAAGATTCTTATAATAACACTCTTCATCCTGAATCAATTTTGGATGTTCGCTTTTGGTGATAAATCCGAAGTCGTCTGTTTCTCTTTCATTAAAACCAATAATATATGATTGATTAATACGTTCTATTGTATAGTTTTTATTGGTACTTTCACCGGTATAGGGATGAACAAAAACTTTTACTGCGCAGGCAGGGTAAATATTATTCTCCAACAACACATCATATTCTTGCGGAACAAAAATAGAAATAAACAACTGCGAATTTTCCGGATGTTGGAAATTGATATAAAATTTAAGTCCTTCGATTTCAGAGAGTTTATCAGTAAAGTATTGAGGAATATTTCCACCAATTCGGCCAATAATACATTCACTTTGAGAATTATCAATATGAGCCAGTATGTTTACTTTTTTCATTCAGATTTCCTGTTATCGAATAAACTCGCGTAAAAGCCATGCAAGGCATTGATATGTACGTTATTTCCATTTAAATCGCAACACGCATCAAACACATAATAACAAATTGATATTTAACAATTTTTACATACCTTATCCACCTGAAAATCTGTCAGATGAAGCAATCCATAAAAGAAACCACTGGTGATATTTCTGGATAATTAAAAAATAACACCGGGAGATTACGACTCCCGGCAGTACATTACTTCTTCATTTCATTATATCGCTTGAAAAAATTATTTAGCGCATCATGCTCATCTTGTGAAAATAATAAAATAATCTTATCCCATGAGTGCCCTGTCACTTCATAATACTCTTCAATATACGATTGAAAGTTTACTAACGTTTCAATATTGACGATTCCCGTCGGTTCTCTCATTTGCCAACCATCCAGGAAAGCTTTTAACGCCGAAATCGTATGCCGACTTAAATATAAAGCAGGCCTTTTCTCTATCATATCAATCAGTTTAATAATATCGTTCATAATCAAAACCTTAATGGAGTAACATCCAAATCACCGCCAGGAGAGAACAGATCATTTCGCCAATCTTCATATTTTACACCCGTTGGGTTCATATTATCAAAAACTGTATCTCCGACTCTGATTGCTTCGTGGTGACCATTGGTGGCAATATTGGTACCGGCTCTATCACTCCAGATATTACCAAAGAAACCTTGTTTATTCGGCGTTTCGACGATCAGATGCTCACCATGTATTCCTGCTTGTTGCATTTTGGTTTTTAACGCTTTGGCAAATTTATCGCATTTAAAGATCGCTTTAAATTTATCGCTGACTGTCGCAGCCAGATCTCTGGTTTTTGCGACATCACATTCCGTTAATCCTAAAGGATCGATATAACCAAAGGGGTTATGAACATAAGCATAGGTGTTTATTCCGCCTTTTAGCCCTATCGGATCCTGGCTGATGTAGGCGGCAATTGCCGGATCATAATAGCGGTAACGGTTATAGTGCAACCCGGTTTCCGTATCATAATACTGGCCCTGGAAGCGCAGCGGGTTATCAATGCGGTTAGCATAAACCTGCCCCTTTTCGCCCCAGGCACCCGTGTTCTCTGCCCAGACGATGTCCCCGGCAGGCGAGGTCAGCCGGACTGGCGCACCGTTCGGGTCGCAGTGATAGTGCCAGCTCTGTTTTGCCCCTCCTTCCTGTGTCAGCAGCGCCAGCGGCCGGAAGCTGCCGGGGTAGTAGATGTATTCACGCATGCGGCTGAATAAGGGCGCCTGCGCTTTCTGCCGTTTTAACCTACCGCCGGTATCGAAAATGCTCAACGCCGCCAGCGGTTCTTGCGTAGTGGTAACGGTTTCGCCCGCCAGCGCATCACCCTGCCAGTAGAACCAGTGCGTTGATGTGGCGGTCTGTTTAAATACTCGCCGCCCAAGCCCGTCATAACCATAGCGCACCAGGCTGTCACCTTTGCGCACCGCAATAAGCTGGCGGTGATCATCCCAGGTAAAATCTTCTTTTTCGCCCTCGTCCTGCACAGGACGACGCTGGCGCAGTTCTCCTGCGCGGTCAAACACATAACGGACGCCATGACGGGTGCCTTCGCGGAACCAGCCGCCTGCACTGTCGTTGACACTGCGTGTTTTGGTCTGCAACGGGCTCCCTGTTGCCTCCTGCACAAACTGCCGCAGCACGCCATCCGGTGAGGTATGCGCCGTTAACCGGCCAATCGGATCATACGCGTACCGATCGTTTCCCCACTGGCTATCTTCGCGCAACGTCAGGTTGTTCGCGCGATCGTAGGAAAAACCGCGGGAAAACAGCGGCAACGCGTTTTGCAGCACCTGCTGCGAGGTAAGCCGACCAAAGCGATCGTAATTGAAATGACGCGTCACCTGTCCGGACAGTTGCTCGCTGATCCTACGCCCGCTCGCATCGTAGGCGAAAATAATGGGCGCATCATCGTTGAGTTGCACCTGCGCCAGGCGGTCATACTCATCACGCTCATAACGCACCTGATGGCCGCTGTCACTGTCGCGTGAGACCAGCAGCCCGCGCGCGTTGTAACCGTAACGCAGCTGGAAACCGTCCTGCTCTTCCTGCAACAACCGCCCGGCATCGTCATAACGCCATGCCAGCCGTCGCCAGGGGTTTTCGCATAACACCATGCGCCCACAAGGATCATAGTGATATTTCGCCTGTAGCGTATCGCCGCTGCGCCGTTCACTTAATCGCCCGGCTTTATCATAGCCATAGCGTACTTCACGTCCGAGCGCGTCTTCACGGCTGACCAGGCGACCTGCCTTGTCCCAGCCGTAACGCGTCAGCTGCCCCCAGTAATCGCATTCCGAGGTTACCCGTCCAAGGGCATCGCGGGTCAGTTGCCAGCGCTGACCGTTTTGATTAATCACCGCCAGTAGCCGATCTTCCGGGTCATAGTGGTAACCAAACGTCGCCCCATCCGGCGTTTCACTGGCGGTCAGCATGCCGGTGCCGTTATAACGAAAACGGGTCACGTTGCCCTGTTCATCGGTCACGTGGAGTGGATTGTCTTCCCTGTCGTAGACGATACGCACTTCACCGCCCGCCGGATTAACCGTCGCCACCAGCCGGTCTTTGCTATCCCAGTGGTAGCGGGTGCTTCCTCCGTCCGCGTCAATACGCTCAAGCAGTGTGCCGCGCACCGAATAGCGGAAACGGATGGTGCCCGCGCCGCCGGGGCTTGCCGATTGTACAAAACCGAAACGGTCATAGTGATAGCAACCCGACAGCGAGCCCGGTTCCTGCGCCTCAATAAGCTGCCCGTAGCGATCATAGAGATAACGCGCCGTGACACCCGTCGGGTCCGTACTGGCAACCTGATTCCCGTTCGCATCGTACTCGGAACGCCAGATGGCCCCTTTCTCATCGGTCAACGCCAGTAGCTCGCCAAACGCATCATACGCCGCCTGAATCACGCTTCCGTCCGGCATATACTCGGCGGTCATACGTCCCAGCTCGTCATATTCCCAACGATGGGTGCTGCCGTCCGGCTCAATCAGTTCAAGCGTACGACCGAACTCGTCATACCTAAACACAGTGTTGCCACCCAGTGGATCGATTTCCGATACCGGCAGGCCGTTTTCGTCAAAGGTGATGCGTGAGATATTGCCCAGCGAATCCGTCACTTCCACTTCGTTGAGCAGATCGTGATACGCAAAGTGATAATCCCACACGCCGCCATCGCCCCACGCATGCACAACCTGCCAGGCGTCGTTGTACTGATAGTGAAAACCCTGCCCGTTACGATCAATATGACTGACCATATGATGCTGCTGGTAAGAGAAACGGCGCGGATGCGACAGGGCATCAATCTCCGCACTCAGTTGCCCTTCGTCGTCATACTCGTAGCGGGTCAGCGGTGTGACTTCACCCTCCAGCGCATTCCGCAGGCGCAGCGCGAGCAAGCGTTGGTTTTCCTGGGTAACGAGGATTTCACGGCCGGTCAATCCCTGGCAGGTAAATTCGCGAATTTGCAGCAGTTCGCTGCCGTTCCACTCAAAGCGCCAGCCATTACCGTTACGATCGACGAGTTGGCGGATCGGTAATGCCCCGTATTTGCCGCTAAACTGCAGTTGTGGGCCGCTCTCCTGTGCAACCTGCCACAGTACTTCACCATTGACGGTTTCCCGCCACAAACGGCTGCCGTCCGGCAGGCCGGAAATACCCTGCTCACGTCCGTCTGCCTGTGGCAGCCCGGCAAATAATGTTATGCCCTCCGGTTGCGTCAGTATGGCAATGCCATCCTCCGCCATTACCTGCAGACGGATATCCGCTGGCGTCGACCAGCCGTGGCCGCACATCCCCTCTTCGTGCAGGTCGGCTGAGGAGTAAGTGCGGGTCCATGCCAGTGGCAGGCGCCCCGGTAGCAAAAAGTCCTGTTGCTCCAGGCTGACACTGCCATCACGAATATCGACCGGTTCGGCGCGCAATACCCGGCATTTTAAGAAGCCGGGATCCATGTTGCGGAACAGTTTTTGGCGAAGTTTACGGAAACGGCGCATAAAGAGTCGCCATTGCGGCGTTTTCTTCAGCTTTTTAAAGCCCTTTCCCAGACCGCTTAACCCGGCGCGCAGCAGCAGCGCCATCAGGTTAATGGTTGGTGGCCCACCGACAATCACATTGTTGGGGATAGCCAGGTTAAAGGTCAGCGGCAATGTCAGGGAAAGCGGTTTCGGCCTGGCGGCGCGTTTCAGCCGAAACGGCGGGATCAGGCCGAGAATATTACAGCTCAGCACCGGCATGCCGATGCGGGAGAAAGGCTCACCGTCTACAGAAACGGTTTTACTGCCCATAAACAACTCATCTTCAATCTGCGGGCCGCCCGGCGCACGCAGCGGCGGGATCCACGCTCCCCCCACCGGAATATGCACCGCAATGCCACCGGTTCCCGCGCTGGCGCGTTTAATGCTATTGACATGCACCGTTGTACCCAGCAGCGGCAAATAATCGAACACGTCAAAAACAATGCCGATATGTGGCGTTGGCAGCGGCCACGGGTAGGTATGGATATCCAGCCCTAGCTGCGGATCGAAGTGAGCGCCGGAGTGCATCAGTCTCGCCTCAGAACATGGCACGCAACAAGGCGCGCAGGAAAGTGCGGATCTCGGTGGCGAGATCGCTATCGGAGATGCTCAAAAACAGCAGCGCGAGCAGCGTGACAACAACAATGATAATAATGCGGGTCTTCATAACGGGTTGCTTCCTGCATTTTCAGATAACGAGGTATCGGTGTCGCTCCACGCAGGCAGGCTTTGCCACTCACCTGGGGGCGCATCGAAGGGATGAGCGATATCCGGCAGACCATTCCAGTGCGGGTGCAATTTCTCCCGTGCCAGCCGGATAACGCGGCGAAAACTCTCATCTCCGCGGCGGATCAAGTTTTCACGCTCTTCGCGGATAACAGTAAAAGCAGCTTCAAGCTGCAATTGCAGGCGGCTCTCGACCTGTTTCACCTGCTCAATTCCAGGCCTCGGGGGCAAACATGCTTCCGCGTGTTGGACGAGGCGCTGTTTTTCGCTCTGCCAGCGCATGGCACAGGCTTCAATAGCCTCCGTGCGCCGTTTATCATGGATGCGCAACAAATCCTGCAACACCAGCGGTAAAGTCGTCTGCCCGCGTTCGGGGAGCGGCACTTTTTCCGCCGCCTTCACTGCGCGGGCGTACTCTTCCATCGCCGTGGGACGGTGGCCAGCCAGCCACAGGCAGAACCCGGACATGCGCCACCCTTCTGTCTCAAAGACCGGATGCGGGATCGCCTGCGCCTCCAGCGCCGCCTGACGATAGCTTTTTGCCGCCTGCAGATACGCTTTTTTCGCAAACCAGGCGCCGGCCTCGCCAAAGGTACTCTGCGTACGCAACTGCCCTTTCAGCACCGGGTCAGCTATCTCACCCGAGACGTTTTGCGCCTGCCGGTAGTGTTCTACCGCCTGCGCGTGGTCATGGCCTTTCAGCCAGCCGCCGGCGATCAGGTTATGCATCATCGCTTGCTGATCGGCCCAGCCGCGCCGCCGGGCCAGCGCCAGCGCCAGGCTTCCGCGCTCAGCCACCTGTGCAGCAGTGCCTTTTTCCAGCAGGAGCATGGCGTCTGCCAGGTAGCGGCGGAACAGTAAACGATCGCCATCCGGATCGGTTTGTTGCTGCGCGGTCTGGTGCATCACTTTCATGCCATCGATCTCATCGACAATCAGTTTCACCCGCTGCGGGTGCGCCTCGTATAAGGGCTGCCACACCGGTTGTTCAACGGTATCAATTAACAGCAGACGCGGCGCACTTTCTCCCTGCTCCAGCCAGCCGTTAAACCAGCGCATCAGGGCGCTTTCATCACTCACGCCGGAGGGTTTCAGCACCAGCACCAGATAGCGAAGATCATCGGCAAAGCTGTCGGTAAATCCTTGCAAAAGCTGGCTCAGTTGGCCGGGGGAATAACACGGCAGGTATGCGTCGGCATGCCAGGGCGCGGCACCTTCCGTCGCTTCGTAATGTTCGACAAATTCACGCCCCAGCGCCTCGCTGTAACCGAACCCCGTTTCGAAAGGCGTATGCAACCCGAGGAACAAATCCGGCAATGTGCGTCCTTGTGGATGCTGTTGCAGCGCGATAAAACCGTCCAGCAGGGACTCCCCCTGGGCCGGAACCCTCCAGATAAACAGCCGGGTTTGCGCCGCCTGCTCGCTGGCATCCAGCCAACTTAACTCCAGCTCTGCCATCACTTTTTCGGTTGGGTTTTTCGCTTTGCTCATCGGCATTCTCTGTCAGGCGTTAAGCTCAATTTTCTTGCCATTGACCATTACCCCGGCGGCATTGATCGTGATCGTCGATCCGCCTGCGGTGATTTCAACGCTGCCATTACCAATCAGAATGCCGCTTTCGCCCACATTAATGCGGAACGTATCGGTGGCGCTGTCCGCCACGCTGCCTTGGGTAAAACGGGTATCGCCGCCGGTAATACTCAGCGTACGCCCGGCACCAATGCTCACATCCTGCTTTTGCGTCACGGTGCGTACTTCGCTGCTGTGCACCGTTACATTGCGATTGCCGGTAACGTCAAGCGTCTGGTTACCCGTGACATTCACAGTCCGGTTCTGCTGAATGTTGACCGTTTCGTTCCCTTGCACGGTACGGGTACGATCCTGCACCACCGTTAACGTCTGGTTCCCCTGCACCGTGCCGGTATTGTTACTTTTCACCGTGGTGGTGTGATTACCGGTAATGGTTTCGTCGCGGTTTTGCTCCACGCTGAGAGTTTCATTGCCTTTCACGCTTTCGGTACGGTTTAACTGCACCGTGGTGGTTTCATTGCCATTAATGGTTTTGCTGCGATCCTGCCCCACGGTAACTGTCTCGTTGCCATCTACCGTGCGGGTGCGGTTCTGTTTGATATGGCTGGTTTCGTCTTTACCAACGGTTTTGGTGCGGTTGCTGCCCACATCATGCGTTTCGTCATTTTCGACTTCAGTGTCCATATTGCGCTCAGCGTGCAGCCACAATTGCTCTTCGCCGGGTTTATCTTCAAAACGCAGGGCGTTGGCATTATCCGGCGAGCCATCTTTCGAGCGGCTCATAAACCCCATTTGTGTAGCCGCGGCCGGTAGCGCCCAGGGCGGCATGCTGGCTTCGTTATATACCCGGCCAATAATGATTGGGCGGTCCGGCTCACCGTTAATAAAATCCACCACCACTTCATCACCCACACGTGGGATCTGCACCCCGCCATATCCCTGACCTGCCCACGCGCTGGAGACGCGTACCCAGCAAGAGCTATTCTCGTCCCCCTGGCTTTCGCGATCCCAGTGGAATTTCACCTTCACGCGACCGTATTTATCCGTCCAGATCGATTCCCCTTTCGGCCCGACAACCCGCGCCGTCTGCGGCCCATAAGTGCGTGGCCAGTCGGTGGACATTGCCGGGCGGAACGGCGTTGTCGCCGGGATCACGGTAAAATCGATACGGTGTTTCGCCGTGGCGGCATCGCCCGAGGCATACTGATTTTCTTCAAACTCATAGCGTGCGCCGACAACAAGCCACTTTGCGTTGTCGGCGGCGTTGGGAGACTGTGTCAACGTGAAGGTATGCCCTGGCGCAATCCCGGTGGCCGTCGCCGTTCCCTGCGTTTGCTGCTGCTCTGCCTGCCAGGACTGCTGGCGGATGCGTGCATACGATTCGCCGTCGCCATGTTCAACAAAGCGCCCTGGCCAGTCATAGACATCGATTTTCCCTGGTGTGGGGGAAACCGGGTTTTGTAGCGTTTGCAGCATCCAGGCATGGGGTTTGCGGAAGTCATAATCATCGGTGCTGTAAAGCCCCGGCGTCACGACATGCCGCGCCATCAACTGGCTGATGCCCTCTTCATTGACTGCGCCGCCGCTCGCTTGCGCATGCCAGGGAATCGTTTCATATCCGGGGAACGCTTCCGCCTGCGAGTAATCATCCATCAGCACCAGCGTGTGGCCGTCCTTACTGTGACGAAACACATAACTGATGCCTTCCAGTTCCAGCAGGCGGCTTATAAAGTGGAAACTGCTTTCCGCATACTGCACGCTGTAATCCCACTGCCGATAGCTGCGGGTGAGTTTGTCTTCAATCTTGACGTTGTACTCAGAAAACAGTTTCTTTGCGATATCCGGCACGCGCTGCTGCTGGAAGATACGAAAGTTACGGTCACGCATCATCGGCCAGAAATCCGGCTCGAGCGTCGTTTGATACACCGCGTAGCGTGTACCTTCCAGCGCTTCGGAACGCACTGAAACCGCCGTAATTTTGCCGGTGAGATAGCGTTCAGTGCCCAGCACACCGGGGATGACCACGGTCATGTCCTGGCCGAGCAACGCTTGCCGATCGAGGCTGAAGTCTTTGCTCAGCAAATCGACCTGAAAACGAAATGGCGTAGAGAGCTGCTCTTCTCCTTTAAACATCCAGAATAAGAGAGCATCACTCCCGGCGGATGACTGAACGGTTATCCGGTTAACCATACGAGTTCCTTTATAGCAGAGGCGAATAATCCGGGAGAAAACCAGTCTCCACACGTAAGCAGCGCAGGGTATTATGAAAAAGAAAAGTTAAATGCGGGGGTATTATTCCCGGGCGCTGATTTTTAAAAGTAATATTACCCGCATGGCATTGAAATCTGTACTTGATGATAGATGAGATTTATCTTATTTTCCTGGATAAATAATAACTTATTGCAAATCAAAGCGGTGATTATTACCACGCTCGTTTTATGGTTTCCAGGTTATTCGATTCAGCCGACATACTTTCAACGCATGATATATTCTGTGGTTTGTCGTTATATTTCGCCGAACAGTTAAATAATTACTCACGTTATTTTAGAAGCGATGAAGGGTTAGCATTATTTATTTGCCAAAAATAAACGTATATAAACAAGCGCAATGACTTGCCACTCCAACACTCATCCTCAGCGGTGGCCGGTGATATGCCGCTTTTCACCGCCCGGGTCATCACAACGTGTCGCTTGTAGCAAAAAAGTATTGCTTAGCGCATTTTAGTATATGGTTATTCAGATATATTCGTTTTCGCCCACGGTGCAGGGCATATAATCCGCACTAATGCGAGACCAGAATTATTAACTGGGCTTATAATGAACACTTTGCCAGCGACTTCTGGCAACACGCTCTGTTCGGAAGGTGTGCAGTGCCAACATGGTTACCCTTAGCGATTGATTCATTCTGGCCAATGCTTTCCGCTGGTCTGAAGTTCACCATTCCCCTCACCCTGATTTCGTTTGTCCTTGGCCTCACGCTCGGGTTTGTGGTGGCGCTGCTGCGCCTGTACGGGCCGGGTTTTTTAAAGCCGATCGTTCGGTTTTACGTTTGGCTGATCCGCGGTACGCCGCTGCTGGTGCAGTTGTTCCTGATTTTTTATGCCCTGCCCAGTGCCGGCATCACCATTGATGCTTTTCCGGCTGCGGTGATTGGTTTCACCGTCAACATCGGCGCTTATACCTCTGAAGTGATCAGGGCGACGCTGCTGGCCGTGCCTAAGGCGCAATGGGAAGCGGCGCACTCAATCAGCATGACCTGGGCACAATCTTTACGCCGTATCATCCTCCCGCAGGCCGCGCGTATTGCCGTTCCGCCACTCTCTAACACCTTTATCTCTTTGGTGAAAGATACCTCACTGGCATCCGTGATTACGGTACCGGAGATGTTCCTTTCCGCGCAGCAGATTGCCGCCGTCACCTATGAACCGTTGATCCTTTATAGCGAAGCCGCCGTCATCTATTTGTTCTTCAGTTCGGTGCTGTCTCATTTGCAAAACAAGCTTGAGCAGAAATTAGCGGGTACGACACCTAAAGGAGCCGTCAGTGATAACACTCTCCCACATTGAAAAAAGCTTTGACGGCCACCGTGTCCTGAAGGATATCAATTTGACCATTCAGGAAGGCACAGTGACCACGCTGATTGGGCCTTCCGGCAGCGGCAAAAGCACGCTTTTACGTTGCATTAATTTGCTGGAAATCCCGCAGTCTGGCGAGCTGACCATCGGTGCTGAACGCATCGCCTTTACGCCGAATGCGCGTATCAAAGGTCAGGATATTCGCCGTATCAGTCGTCAGACAGGTATGGTGTTTCAGAACTTCGCGCTGTTTCCGCATATGACCGTCCTCGACAATATTACGGAGGGGCTGATCACCGTGCACAAGTGGGAGCGAGAACGCGCGCGCCAGCGTGGCGAGGAGTTGCTGACCAAAGTGGATATGCTGCATAAACGTGACGCATTGCCCAATACCTTATCCGGCGGTCAACAACAACGCGTAGCCATCGCCCGCGCCCTTGCGCCTTCACCGGCGGTGCTGTTATGTGATGAACCCACCTCCGCGCTCGATCCGGAGTTATCCGGCGAAGTGGTGGCCGTTTTACGCCAGCTGGCGCAGGAAGGTACGACCATGATCATGGCGACCCACGATCTGCGCCTGGCGTCCAATATCGCCAGCCAAGTCGTGTTCCTGGAAGCCGGGGAAATTGTCGAATCCGGCACGGCCAACGATCTTTTTTCTCATGCGAAAAAGCCGCGTACCGCGGAATTTATCGCCTCTTTAAGCACAGCGCTCCCGGAAATCGGGGCCAACCAATAACAATCAATAGGGGTAGATTTAGATGAAAGCACTCGCAACACTCGTTATTGCCGGGGTTATGCAGCTTGGTTTTGCCCACGCGGCGCTGGCGCAGGACGATCTGGCAAAAATCCAGTCCGCCGGGGTTCTGAAAATAGGTACCGAAGGCACTTATCCTCCGTTCACCTTCCATAACGCGTCCGGCACGCTGGAAGGGTTTGACGTTGAAATCGGCCAGGAAGTGGCTAAGCGCCTGAAAGTGAAAGCCCAGTTTATTGAAGGCAAATGGGATGGACTGATTGCAGGTATTGACGCCAACCGTTATGACGCAGTGATTAACCAGGTCGGTATTACGGAAGCGCGCCAGAAAAAATATGACTTCTCCGAGCCGTACATTGCCTCCAAAGCCGTACTGATCGTCAACGACAAAAACAGCAGCATCAAGAGCTTTGACGATCTGAAAGGCAAAAAATCTGCCCATTCGCTGACCAGTAATTACGCGCAGATCGCCCGTAAATACGGCGCTGAAATTGTACCGACCGATGGTTTCAACCAGTCTATTGATCTGGTTGTCCAGGGGCGTGCTGACGCCACCATTAACGACAACCTCTCTTACCTGGACTTCAAAAAACACAAACCGTCAGCGCCAGTAAAAATCGTCGCGACGGAAGATAACGCGGAAAAATCCGGCGTGCTGATCCGTAAAAACAATCCGGAACTGAAAGCCGCTATCGATAAAGCGCTGGAAGAGATCAAGGCCGACGGCACCTACGAACGTATTTCTCAGAAATACTTCGGTGCGGATGTGTCGAAATAAACGCTGTGTCTTATCTTCTGCAAAACCCCGCCTGGCGGGGTTTTTTCGTTTTATTCGCCATAACAGGTCAGCCAGTCAATAAAGGTTCTGACCGTGTCATCGTCCCGCTCGCCGGGCAGCAGGAAATAATTGCCGGTTTTTATTTTTTGCTGCGGAAAAGGTGAAACCAGACGCCCTGCGGCAAGATGCCGGGCGCAAAACAGATGCGGGATCACGGCCAGGCCGAGGCCATCTTCCGCGGCCTGGATGGCAGCGAACGTTTGATCGAGCGTGATCGGCTGCACATCAGGATCGAGCCTTACCCGATGAGCGTCCAGCCAGTACTGCCACAAATCTTCCCGCGCCCGGATATGGATCATGGTATGCCCGCGAAGATCATCCGCTGCACGTACAGCGTGCTGTTGCAGATAAGCCTGGCTGCAAACCAGCACGCTGTGTTCCTGCAGAAAAGGGATCGCTTTCAGCCCGGTAAAATGAGCCGGATCGCGGCGGATCGCCACATCGAAAAGCGCGCTGCGGTTCACCGCGCCCATACCGGTTGTGACCTCCACCGAGATATCCGGATGTGCCTCATTAAACGCCGCCAGCCTGGGCATCAGCCAGTGCATGGCAAACGTTGGCAGGCTTTGCACTACCAGGATGTGCGAGCGGGCATGCGCTGTTACGGCCTGTTCCGCTGCCGCGAGCTCTTGCAAGAGACGCGACGCCACTCGGGAAAAGACCACGCCAGCTTGCGTCAACCGGACGTACCGGTGCCCGCGATAAAACAGCGCCACACCTAACTTCGCCTCCAGGCTACGAATGTGTCGGCTCACTGCGCCAGTGGTCAGGAACAGTTCTTCTGCCGCAGCACTGAAACTTTCCAGCCGCGCCGCCGCTTCGAATGACGGAAGATGGGGTAGAGAGAGTAATCTTTTCATTGGTTGATTTTAGCTCAACCAACCTTAAGAAAAATGATCGTTTGTCACGCCCCGGAAGCCGTTCTTACCATGTGCTATTCAGTGAGATCCGGTGTGGCCAAAAATGAAACCCTTTCACGCGTTATGTATCAGTCGAGTGGGTACCTGCCTTGGTACAATGGCTTTTGCCGGTGCATTGCCGGTTTTTAGCCGCGAGTGGCAACTGAATGCGACCGACGCCGGAAGCATACAGACAGTGTTCAGTCTTACTAACGCGGGCGCGTTATTGGTGACCTCCTGGTTGAGTGACACGCATGGCGCACGCAAAATTTACCTGCTTTTTTCATGGCTGGGCTGCATCGCATTATTGCTGTTTGCTCTTTTTGCCGACTCGTATGCCAGCGCCCTGTTGATGATGGCCTTTGTCGGCCTGACCCAGGGCGGTGCTTACACGCCCGCCATGCTGCTGGCAATAAAGATGAACCGCGCGCCAAAGCGCGGCTATGCGCTGGGCATGATCCTTGCCGCCGGGTCGCTGGGATACCTGCTTTCGGTGTTTCTCTCCGGCTGGAGCGCATTGCGCTGGGGAGCATCTGCAGTGTTTTACCTGTGCGCGGTAGGCGCATTTATCGGCGCGTTATCCGGCACGCTGGCGCTCGCCTCGTTCGATGCGCGAACCCCGGTTTTCGCACCATGTTATGTTCCAGCAAAAGGCTATGCACTCAAAGGTGGCGCATTTTTACTGCTCGTCGGTTACATCGCCCACTGCTGGGAATTACTGGGAAACTGGGCGTGGACGCCAGCCCTCCTAGTTCAGGTCTTACAACCTTTCTCTTTTTCGCCCCTCATCGCCGGGTTTATCGTGGCAGTGGTTGTGCATCTGGCGGGGATGTTTGCCACACTTATCGTTGGCACAATTTCAGACTATTTTGACCGTTCTATCATATTGATCTTTATCGGCGGGATCGGTGCAGTGTGCTCTTTGTTGCTGGGATGGTCAGTGAGTTGGGGGGTGGGCTGGACGCTGTGGCTGGCTTTTATAGCGAGCTTTTTTATTCTCGGCGATTCCGGCGTGCTCTCAGCGGCCATTGCCGACAATGTACCCGCTCCCGTGCTGGGGCGGATCATGGGGCTGCGTTCGTTGCTGGGGTTCGGTATTGGCTCGCTTGCCCCGCTCTCATTTGGCATGGCAATGGATGCCAGCCGCCGCTGGGATGTGGCATACAGTGTGCTGGCTGCCGGTGGCGCGACGGCGTTCATCTCTGCCCTGTTGCTACATTTTTATGGCCGGCAACGCACTGCATCGTGACAATCCATCCCTGCCTGTAAGGAATGTAGCAGCGACAATAAAAAACCCCGCATAGCGGGGTTTGTGTTGTCTGATGGATAAAATCAGAACGGAATGTCGTCGTCGAAATCCATCGGCGGTTCGTTAGACGGAGCCGGGGCAGATTGCTGCTGCGGGCGAGACTGCGCGCCGCCGCTGAACTGGTTGCCGCCCTGCGGCTGTTGAGGCTGGCCCCAGCCGCCCTGCTGCTGGCCGCCGCCTGCCGGTGCACCGCCGCCCTGGCGACCACCCAGCATTTGCATCGTACCGCCAACGTTAACCACCACTTCAGTGGTGTATTTTTCCTGACCGGATTGATCGGTCCATTTGCGGGTACGCAGCTGGCCTTCGATATATACCTGAGAACCTTTACGCAGGTATTCACCCGCGACTTCGGCCAGTTTGCCAAACAGCACAACACGGTGCCATTCAGTCTGCTCTTTGGTTTCACCGGTCTGCTTGTCACGCCAGGATTCGGAAGTAGCCAGCGTAATGTTGGCCACTGCGCCACCACTCGGCATATAGCGTACTTCCGGGTCCTGGCCCAGATTACCGACGAGAATCACCTTGTTTACGCCTCTGCTGGCCATGATCGTGTCTCCTGAAAACGTTTCTTAGTAGTGTAAACGCGCGAGTGTACCATTTCCATATGGCTTATTGATAGCTGCGAAGCTGGTTCCAGAGATCTCTCGCGGGGGGCATATTTTGACATACTTGCACGGAACATGCATGTGAATACTGTATATTCATTCAGGTTAAATTGTGTCATAATTAGCCGTTTCAGACCGCCGGTTGTCCTTCAAACACACCGGGCAAAAAGTGTTCCTCCGGGTAAAAGGTGAATGGATTGGATAAGATAGAAGTACGGGGCGCCCGCACCCATAATCTCAAAAACATCAACCTCGTCATCCCTCGCGACAAACTGATCGTTGTCACCGGGCTTTCGGGTTCTGGCAAGTCCTCGCTGGCTTTTGACACGCTTTATGCAGAAGGGCAGCGCCGTTATGTTGAGTCGCTTTCCGCATATGCACGCCAGTTTTTGTCGCTGATGGAAAAACCGGACGTCGACCACATTGAAGGCCTGTCGCCTGCTATCTCCATTGAGCAGAAGTCAACCTCGCATAACCCACGCTCGACCGTCGGTACCATTACAGAAATCCACGATTATCTGCGTCTGCTGTTCGCCCGTGTTGGTGAACCACGCTGCCCGGATCACGACGTGCCGCTGGCGGCGCAAACCGTCAGCCAGATGGTGGATAACGTCCTGTCACAACCGGAAGGCAAGCGCCTGATGCTGTTGGCGCCGGTGATCAAAGAACGTAAAGGCGAGCACACCAAAACGCTGGAAAACCTTGCCAGCCAGGGCTATATCCGCGCCCGTATCGACGGTGAAGTCTGCGATCTGTCCGATCCGCCGCAACTGGAACTGCAAAAGAAACACACTATCGAAGTAGTGATTGACCGCTTCAAGGTGCGTAGCGATCTGGCGCAGCGCCTGGCGGAATCGTTTGAAACTGCGCTGGAGCTTTCCGGCGGTACGGCCGTGGTTGCCGATATGGATGAGCCGACCGCAGAAGAATTGCTCTTTTCCGCCAACTTCGCCTGCCCGATTTGCGGCTACAGCATGCGTGAGCTTGAGCCGCGCCTGTTCTCATTTAATAACCCGGCGGGGGCATGCCCGACCTGTGATGGCCTGGGCGTACAGCAATATTTCGATCCTGACCGCGTTATCCAGAACCCGGAGTTATCCCTGGCTGGCGGTGCGATCCGCGGCTGGGATCGCCGCAACTTCTACTATTTCCAGATGCTCAAATCGCTCGCGGAGCACTACAAGTTCGACGTGGAAGCCTCGTGGGACAGCCTGAGCGCCAACGTACAGAAAGTTATACTGTTTGGTTCTGGTAAAGAGTCGATTGAATTCAAATACATGAACGATCGCGGGGACACCTCCGTGCGTCGACACCCGTTTGAAGGCGTGCTGCATAATATGGAGCGGCGCTATAAAGAGACGGAATCCAGTGCGGTGCGCGAAGAGCTGGCGAAGTTTATCAGCAACCGTCCATGCGCCTCGTGTGAAGGCACACGCCTGCGCCGCGAAGCACGCCATGTCTTTGTCGAAAATACCCCGCTGCCGGCCATCTCCGACATGAGTATTGGCCATGCGATGGACTTCTTCAACAACCTGAAACTTTCCGGCCAGCGGGCAAAAATCGCTGAAAAAGTACTGAAAGAGATTGGCGACCGTCTGAAGTTTCTTGTCAACGTCGGCCTGAATTACCTGACGCTGTCCCGCTCGGCGGAAACCCTTTCCGGCGGCGAGGCGCAGCGTATTCGTCTGGCGAGCCAGATTGGCGCAGGTCTGGTAGGAGTGATGTACGTGCTGGATGAGCCCTCCATCGGTCTGCACCAGCGCGATAATGAACGTCTGCTCGGCACGCTGGTTCACTTACGTAATCTCGGCAATACGGTCATCGTCGTTGAGCATGACGAAGACGCTATTCGCGCAGCGGATCATGTTATTGATATTGGGCCGGGCGCCGGTGTACATGGCGGCCAGGTTGTCGCAGAAGGCCCCCTGGACGCCATCATGGCCGTACCAGAATCGCTGACCGGCCAGTACATGAGCGGTAAGCGCAAAATTGAGGTGCCCAAACAGCGTGTGCCGGCCGATCCGGCAAAAGTCCTGAAACTGACCGGGGCGCGCGGCAATAACCTGAAAGACGTGACGCTGACGCTGCCTGTAGGCCTGTTTACCTGTATTACCGGGGTTTCTGGCTCCGGTAAATCAACGCTGATAAACGACACGCTGTTCCCCATCGCGCAGCGCCAGTTGAACGGCGCCACCATCGCCGAACCCGCGCCTTACCGCGATATTCAGGGGCTGGAACATTTCGACAAGGTAATCGATATTGACCAGAGCCCGATTGGTCGTACACCACGTTCCAACCCGGCAACCTACACGGGTGTGTTTACGCCCGTGCGCGAATTGTTTGCCGGTGTACCGGAGTCCCGTTCACGGGGTTATACACCGGGTCGCTTCAGCTTCAACGTCCGCGGGGGTCGCTGCGAAGCCTGCCAGGGTGATGGGGTCATCAAAGTGGAGATGCACTTCCTGCCGGATATCTACGTGCCGTGCGACCAGTGCAAAGGCAAACGCTATAACCGCGAAACGCTGGAGATCAAATACAAAGGCAAGACCATCCACGAAGTGCTGGATATGACCATCGAAGAAGCCCGTGAATTCTTCGATGCGGTTCCGGCTCTGGCGCGTAAACTGCAAACGTTGATGGATGTTGGCCTGACGTATATTCGTCTTGGGCAGTCCGCCACCACGCTTTCCGGCGGTGAAGCACAGCGCGTGAAACTGGCGCGCGAGTTATCGAAGCGCGGCACCGGGCAAACGCTCTATATCCTCGATGAACCGACAACCGGCCTGCACTTTGCCGACATTCAGCAATTGCTGGACGTGCTGCACCAGTTGCGGGATCAGGGCAACACCATTGTGGTGATTGAACATAACCTGGATGTAATCAAAACGGCGGACTGGATTGTCGATTTGGGGCCGGAAGGTGGTAGCGGCGGCGGAGAGATCCTTGTCTCAGGTACGCCGGAAACCGTCGCCGAATGCGAAGCCTCGCACACGGCGCGATTCCTCAAGCCGATGCTGAAGTAATCACACGGTATATTGCTGTCTGAGCGGTTCAGGCAGCAATTCCATCGCCTGCTGATAGGAAGCATCCACCAGATAGTAAATCTGCGAATCCGGTAACGATCCATCAAGATACACCGTGCTCCAGTGAGCCTTATTTAAATGGCGACTGGGGCGCACATCCGCATGCTGTTGGCGCAACAGTTCCGCTAATTCCGGGCTGGTTTTTAACGACACTGCCGGGCGACCTTCGATCTCCTTCACCATCGCGAAAAGCACATCAGCGACCTTGATCTGCGTCGCTTTCCAGTCACTGTGCACGCTCTGCTCAGCCCCGGCTTTCGCCATGCAATATTGGAGTAACTCCGAGATTGTCATCTTTTTTTCCTTGTCATGCCGCGGCCCGTTACCGCGAACGGCTGAAATGGTTATTTAAGCGTAGTGCATTGAAGAAAAAATCGACGATTGTTACAAATCCTGACACTCCGGGTGCCCTTACCGGACAGTAAACATAGCGGAACGGGCAAGAACAGCTGCATAAACGCGCTCGCGTTACGTTGCGATCGGGCAACAGAAGCGCGCCAGGAGAAAGTAAGACAGGTTTTTATTCCCCTTGCAGCGTCGCGATAATTTTCCGTGCCCCGCCGTGAATGCGATGCTCTCCCAGCCAAATCCCCTGCCATGTACCCAGTTGTACCTTCCCGTTTTGCACCGGCAACAACAGCGAGACGCCAAGCACCGAGGACTTAATATGCGATGGCATATCATCCGGCCCTTCGTAATCATGCTCGTAGTGCGCATTGTCCGGCACGGCTTTCAGGAAATGCTGTTCCATATCGTGGCGCACGGTGGGATCGCAGTTTTCATTAAGCGTGAGAGACGCCGACGTATGCTGAAGCAGCAGGTGTAATAAGCCAACGCGCACGTGGGAAACATCGCGGATTTGCCCCAGCACCTCCTCAGTGACCAGGTGAAAACCGCGCGACTTCGCACCAAGCGTAAGCGTTTGTTGGTACCACATAGGCAGTTCCTTAATCGACAGTGAAAACGCTTTAAGTGTGCAGCATCTCGCCAAAAGGTAAAGCCTGTTCAATAATCGGAATTAACGATCACCTCTTCACCCAGCGCACCGGCCTGCGGTAAAGGCCGATAAGTGGAGTTGGATGCGCGTAATACGCGGATTGGCCGGGCTTCGCTCTCGCGCGCAGCGGTGATGTCGCTGTCGGAATCGCCGTAGAAAATGCGGATCTGTTTGGCCTTCAGCCACTGGGTTTTATTGTTCTGCCCTGGCTGATCACCCGCAAAGATCACCGGGTTCATATTCGCTGCAGGAATGAGAAAATCATCCTGCAGTGTTTTTGTTACCGTTTCGGTTTTTGTCGCGCTGCGGCCGGTAATGAAATAAATGCTGTCGCCGCGCTTCACGTGCATGGCAATCAGTTGACGCGCGACCTCTTTCGGAATGCTGAATTCATCCCAGCCATTGTTCATCTTTTCCCAAAATGCCGGGTTATGTAGATATTCGTCGCTGTTGGGTGACCAGGTTTTTTTACCGCGCCAGAAGCCAGGACTGGAAAACAATACGGTGTCATCAATATCAAACCCGACCGCCATCGGCGGGCGCTCGACCAGCGAGCGTTCGATTTGGGCAACCGAGACCCAGTGAACAGGGGCTTGTTCAGCCAGTTTTGCGACAGTGGTGCCCTCGCTGGCAGGCGTTGGCGCTGAGGCATATGCCAGCGCGCCGCCGAAGCTAAACCACAGGCAGGCGGCGCTGAGAGCGAGTGTGAACTTTCGCATATTTATCCCTAATTTATCAGTTCGTTATATTTTATAAATGTTGCGAATGGTCAAAAGCCTTTCCGACCATAACCCCAGCGGCAGGTGAAACAAAGAATTTTCTGCGGATAAATACAGGAATGAGAGAGTACGGGAGGAAATTATCCCCTGCCGGGAGCAGGGGATCGGGCCTAAAAGTAAGTATTCACTTACATTACGGCGGCAAATGCCTGCGCAACGCGATGCACATTGCGGCCATTCAACCCGGCAACACAAATACGCCCGCTGGCGACCAGATAGACGCCAAACTCTTCGCGCAACCTTTCAACCTGGGCTGCGCTCAGGCCAGTGTAGCTGAACATACCGCGCTGCTTGAGCAGGTAGTCAAAATTGCCGCCCGGCACCGCCTCTTTCAGCACCTTCACCAGTTCCTGACGCATGGCCAGGATACGTGTACGCATGGCTTCCACTTCCGCCAGCCACGATGCTTTCAGACCGGCATCGCTCAGTACCATCGCCACCAGCTGCGCGCCAAAATTCGGCGGGCTGGAGTAGTTACGGCGCACCGTTGCTTTTAATTGACCAAGCACACGGTCCGCCGCCTCCGCGTCTTCGCAGACCACCGATAAACCGCCAACACGCTCGCCATAGAGAGAAAAAATCTTCGAGAAAGAGTTGCTCACCAGTGCAGGCAGCCCGGCACGGGCCATCGCGCGGATGGCATACGCATCGTCTTCCATGCCTGCGCCAAAACCCTGATAGGCAATATCGAGGAACGGGATCAGATTGCGCGCTTTTGCCACCGACACCACCTCATCCCATTGCGCGTGGGTCAAATCCGCGCCAGTAGGATTGTGGCAACAAGGGTGAAGCAGGACGATGCTTTGTTCCGGCAGCGTGTTCAGCTTTTCCAGGAACGCGTCGAAACGCACACCATTGGTGACTTCATCGTACCAAGGGTAAGTGCTCACTACGAACCCGGCGCCTTCAAAAATGGCGATGTGGTTCTCCCATGTTGGATCACTGACCCATACTGCGGAGTCCGGGAAGTAACGTTTCAGAAAATCTGCGCCCACTTTCAGTGCGCCGGAGCCTCCCAGCGTCTGCACGGTGGCGACGCGTTTTTGCGCCAGTACCGGATGATCCGCGCCGAACAGCAGCGGAGCGATAGCGTGGCGGTAGCTGTTCAGCCCTTCCATCGGCAGGTAAAGTGAAGCGCCATGCGGCTGTGCATTAAGGCGGGCTTCCGCTTCAGCCACGGCTTGTAAGCGCGGAATGATGCCATCTTCGTTGTAATACAGCCCGATGCTGAGGTTTACTTTGTCGCTACGCGGATCTTCTTTGAAACGCTCCATGAGCGAGAGGATCGGATCGCCAGCATAGGCGTCAACTTTCTGAAACACGCGTGTATTCTCCAGGTTTACAGTAGGCAGGAACCACCACAATAAACTGGAAGTTCAGCAAGGTCGAGAGGAGTGCTGGCGGCAACAAAAAATAAGCGCGTCAGCTGCCTGCCACGGCGAGAATTTGCGCTACGCGCTGGCTGACAGAACCCCGTACCCGCATAAAAGGTACGCCGCGCTGCGTCAGCTGTTCCACATACCAGGCCTGCTGGCGCTGGCGGAAGGTCTCATCCTGGCGCGTGCCATCCTGAACAAAGGGAAAATCATCCTCGCAAAGCACCACCAGATGATAGGACCGCTGCGCCAGCGTAAAGAGTGCATCAGGCGCTTTGCCGAACATCTCCAACGTATAAAATAACGTCGTCAGCGGCGAGGTATCGCACACCAGCCAGCGCACGGCATCGGCGTTGTCTTCACGGGCAACCTGGGTTTGCGCAATCGGCAGCATATCGTCATACGCCAGTTCACCGCCTTTTTCTTCCCAACGCTCACGTCCGTACTCCGCAACAAAAGCAGTGCCAAGCGCCTGGGCCAGTGCTGCGCTGAGCGTACTTTTACCGGTGGATTCCCCGCCAAGCAGGCAAATACGCTTTACAAAATCACGGTACACCACCGGCGACAACATCTGACGCCAGCGATGAACATCGCCGCGGATCAGCGTGCCGGACGGCGCGTGTGCGCCCTGCTCACGCTGCAAACGCACATGTGTTACAGGCTGTGCAAAACGCTCACTGAGTACCTGCGCAAACCCTTCACCATACGCTTCAGCCGTGAAGACTGCCTGCGGGCGGCAGCGCAGCACCTGCAAACAGAGATCGGCCATATAGTGCCGATGGAGGGAGTCTGGTGCGTCGTTATGCGGTAACGCGCCCAGTCCCCAGGACGTTACGCGCTCAGGCGTCAGCACGACAACCCCGCACTGCGGGAATCGCGCTTGCAGCCAGTGTTCGCGTTTGTCGGGTTCACAACCGGGCAGTTCTGGCTGCGAATAACTGATCAGCCAGACACGCTCACACTGCGCCAGCGCAGCATTGATTAGCCGCTCATGCCCACAATGCAAGGGCGCAAATTTACCGACCACCAGCCCGCTGGCGAAGCGCTTCATCGTGCCGCCAGCGCCTTACGCCACTGGTACAACCCATGCCAGGCATTACACCAGAACACAAGATACAACCCGGCGGTTAGCCACAAGTCGCGTGCGGCATAGAGCGGAACGGCGATAGTGTTGACCAGCAGCCAAAAGTACCAGCTCTCCAGCCGACGCCCCATCAGCATAAACTGCGCCAGTACGCTGAACACCATAATGGTGGAGTCCAGCCACGGCGACCACGCATTGGTAAAACGGTGCAACAACCAGGCATATCCTGCGGCCACCACCAGCGCACCAGCAAACATTGGCAACAGGTGACTGAAAGGCGTTTTGCGTACGGCCAGTTCATGGCCATGATTACCTTTCAGCCAGTTGATCCATCCGGCGATACTGCTGGCAATAAAGAACAGTTGCAGCGTGACGTCGGCATACAACTGCACGGAGTAAAACACCCAGCCATACAGCACACAACCGATGATCCCTGTCCACCAGGTGTGCATATTGTTGCGGGCGGCAAGCCATACAGAGAGGGCATACGCCAGGCAGGCGGCAATTTCCATCGGTGACACGCGGCGTTCCTTTTAATCGAGGTATTTCAGTGTCGCCCTGGTCGTCAGGCGAGTAATAAGTTCGTAAGCACTCACATTCGTGACGTCTGCGATGCGCTCAACGGGCAGCCCTTCTCCCCAGAGCATCACTTCATCCCCGGCGCGGTCCTGCGCCTGCGGCCCCAAATCAACGCAAATCATATCCATTGCCACACGCCCAACGATGGGCACTTCGCGACCATTTATCAGTACGGGCGTCCCCGAAGGTGCTGCCCGCGGGTAACCGTCGCCGTAACCCATGGCGACCACGCCCAGGCGGGTGTCTCGCGGGCTCTGCCACGTTCCCCCGTAGCCAACAGGATCGCCCGCTTTATGCTCGCGCACGGCAATCAGCTTTGACGTTAGCGTCATTACCGGCTGGAAACCAAAATCGGCCCCACGGGAGTGCCCCCCCAGCGGCGAAACACCGTAGAGGATAATGCCAGGACGAACCCAGTCGAAGTGCGATTGCGGAAACAGCAGCGTACCGCCGGAGGCCGCAATGCTGCGTAAACCGGGTTTACCGTCCGTAAAGGTCGTGAAGAGATCTAACTGGCGTTCTGTCGCACCACACTCCGGCTCATCAGCACGGGCAAAGTGGCTGGCAACATTCACCGGCAGGCGGACATTTTTGCATTGCGACAACCGGGTATAAAACGCGTCGGCTTCGTGGGGATGCACGCCCAGGCGATGCATGCCGGTATCAAGTTTCATCCATACCGTTACCGGTTCGCTGAGGGTGGCGCTTTCCAGTGCCGCCAGTTGTTCGACGCTGTGGATAATCGTCTGCAGGTGGTGGTCAGCCACCAGAGGCAAATCCTCCGCCGAGAAGAACCCCTCCAGCAATAGGATCGGCTGGGTGATCCCCCCCGCACGCAGTTCAAGGGCTTCTTCGAGACGGGAGACGCCAAAAGCGTCAGCATCAGGGAGCGTTCGCGCGGTCTCAACAAGACCGTGTCCATAGGCGTTCGCTTTCACGACCGCAACCAGTCGGCTGGCAGGAGCCAGTTCGCGTAGACGTTGCAGATTGTGTCGCAGAGCGCGGCGATTCACTACTACGGTTGCCGCTTGCATTTTTTTCCTTAATAACAGAATGTCCGGCAGCTATGAGGCCGGGGTGAGCTGGCGTAGTCAACGCCCCTGCGGCACAAAAGATGAAGAACCATTATTCGTCATCGTATTGCGGCCCCGCATAATTATCAAAACGCGACCATTGCCCGTTAAATGTCAGACGTACCGTCCCGATAGGGCCGTTACGCTGCTTACCAATAATGATTTCCGCAATGCCTTTTAAGTCACTGTTTTCGTGATAAACCTCATCACGGTAGATAAACATGATTAAGTCGGCATCCTGCTCAATGGAGCCGGATTCACGCAAGTCGGAGTTTACCGGTCGTTTGTCGGCGCGCTGTTCAAGTGAACGGTTAAGCTGCGACAGCGCAACGACGGGCACTTGCAACTCTTTCGCCAGCGCTTTCAACGATCGGGAGATTTCGGCGATTTCCAGTGTACGGTTGTCCGACAATGACGGAACGCGCATGAGCTGAAGGTAGTCGATCATAATAAGCCCAATGCCGCCATGTTCGCGGGCAATACGCCGCGCACGGGAGCGCACTTCCGTCGGCGTCAGGCCGGAGGAGTCATCAATATAGATATTGCGTTTTTCCAGCAGGATCCCCATGGTGCCGGAAATGCGCGCCCAGTCTTCATCATCCAGTTGGCCGGTACGAATACGCGTCTGATCGACACGCGACAGTGAAGCCAGAGAACGCATCATAATCTGTTCGGAGGGCATCTCAAGACTGAAGATCAGGACCGGTTTATCCTGCAACATGGCCGCGTTTTCGACGAGGTTCATGGCAAAGGTCGTTTTCCCCATCGATGGACGCGCGGCAACGATAATCAGATCCGACGGCTGCAAACCGGCTGTTTTTTTATTGAGATCATCGTACCCGGTGTTCACCCCGGTCACGCCATCGTGCGGTTGCTGAAAAAGTAGCTCAATACGCGCTACGGTCGCTTCCAGTACGTCAGCGATATTTTTCGGGCCTTCGTCTTTATTGGCGCGGCTTTCGGCGATTTTAAATACCCGAGACTCTGCCAGATCGAGCAAGTCTTCACTGGTACGCCCCTGCGGATCAAAGCCGGCGCTGGCGATTTCATTCGCCACAGCGATCATCTCACGGACAACCGCACGTTCGCGCACGATGTCAGCATAAGCGCTAATATTCGCTGCACTTGGCGTATTTTTGGACAGCTCCGCCAGGTAGGCAAAACCGCCCACAATGTCTAACTGCCCCTGTAGCTCCAAAGACTCCGCCAGGGTAATGAGGTCGATGGGTTTACCCATCTCCTGCAGGCGGTGCATCTCAGTAAAAATATGGCGGTGCGGGCGGGTATAAAAATCGTCGGCAACAACGCGCTCGGCGACATCGTCCCAACGTTCGTTGTCCAGCATTAAACCGCCCAACACCGACTGCTCCGCTTCGATGGAATGCGGAGGCACTTTCATCCCCTCGACCTGGAAATCACGGGGCTCAGTCTGTTTGTTGAAGGGTTTATTTCCTGCCATAGTGAATGGAGCTACCAAGGTAATGAATGGTTCGAAAGATTATCACAGCACTGAGTTCAGGAGGAAGCATGGCGACACGAATAGAATTTCACAAGCATGGCGGCCCCGATGTACTGAAAGCGGTAGAGTTTACCCCAGCGGATCCGGCGGAACACGAAATCCAGGTCGAAAACAAAGCCATTGGCATTAACTACATCGACACCTATATCCGTAGCGGTTTGTACCCGCCTCCGGCCTTACCGAGTGGCCTGGGCACCGAAGCGGCGGGCATTGTCAGCAAAGTGGGAAGTGCCGTCACACACATTAAAGCGGGCGATCGCGTGGTGTATGCGCAATCAGGGCTGGGTGCCTACAGTTCAGTGCACAACGTGGTTGCCGATAAAGCGGCAATCCTGCCTAATCCCATCTCGTTTGAGCAGGCTGCAGCCTCTTACCTGAAAGGATTAACGGTCTTTTATCTGTTGCGTAAAACCTGGGAAATCAAACCCGACGAAGTGTTTCTGTTCCATGCGGCGGCGGGCGGCGTCGGGCTTATCGCCTGCCAGTGGGCGAAAGCGCTGGGCGCAAAACTCATTGGTACCGTCGGCTCAGCGCATAAAGCGCAGCGCGCGTTGCAAGCTGGCGCCTGGCAGGTGATCAACTACAGCGAAGAAAATGTGGTAGAGCGCGTTAAGGAGATCACCGGCGGCAAAAAAGTGGGCGTGGTTTACGACTCCGTCGGCAAAGACACCTGGGAAACCTCCCTCGACTGCCTGCGCCGTCGTGGGCTGATGGTCAGTTTTGGCAATGCTTCCGGCCCGGTGACTGGCGTGAATATCGGTATTCTCAACCAGAAAGGCTCACTGTATGTGACCCGCCCGTCGTTGAATGGCTATATCACGACCCGCGAAGAGTTGCAGGAAGCCAGCAATGAGTTGTTTTCCCTGATTGCCAGCGGCGTGATTAAAGTGGATGTTGCAGAAAGCCAGAAGTTTGCGCTGGAGCATGCGCAGCGCGCACATGAGGTGCTGGAGAGCCGTGCAACTCAAGGTTCCAGCCTGTTGATCCCCTGAGCTATGTAGCAGAAAGAATTAGGGCTTCCCGCGGGAAGCCCTTTCTTTTTTTAGTTCGGCTGTAGTGTAGGGTACAGCGCGATGAATTCGTTAACGTCGCGATAGTGACAGATTTGATAAGTAAATCCTATGCGGTTCTAAGCGATGCGCCTGTAAATGTTTCAGGGATGTGACGCACCACTCAATACTTTAGTAACGCCAACGGTTATTGCGTTGATAACGTGGGAGCTTCGGCTCTTTAATCGCGCGGATCACCCAGACAACCGCAATCGCCAGCAACAACCATGGCAACATTTTGATCATCAGCGCAAAAAGCCCACCGAGAAACATCACTGCCGTCGCCACCAACAGCGCGACGATGATGCCCAGCAGCGAAACGCCGGTCACCAGTAACATGACAAAAAAGCCGATAATAAATAACAGTTCCAACATGGCGCTCTCCTGGAAATAGATCGTTTGCTTTGCTATTTCAAGAAACATGCCAAAACGAGTTAGTTGATTAATAAACAAAAAATCCCGCACAGCGGCGCGGGATGTGGTGAATTTGACGAGAATGTAGTGAATTTTATCGCTTTGAGGCGACCAGATTCAGTGCGTGCTCAACAACAGTAATGTCTGCTCCAGCTTTATGGGCGTTTTCACTCAGATAGCGTCGCCACTGGCGAGCACCCGGGATCCCCTGGAATAGCCCCAACATATGACGCGTGATATGACCGAGGTATGCCCCCTGGCTCAGTTCACGCTCAATATAAGGATACATAGCACGCACGACGGCAACCGGATCGGCATCGATCACGTCTGCACCGAAAATCTCGCGATCAACCGACGCCAGTATCCCCGGGTTTTGGTAGGCTTCGCGCCCTACCATTACCCCATCCATGTGTTGCAGATGCGTTTTAGCCTCTGCCAGAGATTTAATACCGCCGTTGATCGACATTGTCAGATGCGGAAAATCTCGCTTCAACTGGTATACGCGTGGGTAATCCAGCGGCGGAATTTCGCGGTTCTCCTTCGGACTCAGTCCGGAAAGCCAGGCTTTGCGCGCATGGATAATAAAGGAGGAGCACTCGCCTTTACCGGCAACCGTACCGATAAAGTCGCAGAGGAAGGCATAGCTGTCTTGATCGTCAATACCAATGCGTGTTTTTACGGTAACGGGAATAGACACCACGTCACGCATGGCTTTAATGCAGTCTGCCACCAGCTGCGCTTCGCCCATTAAGCAGGCACCAAAGCGCCCGTTTTGCACACGATCAGACGGGCAGCCAACGTTAAGGTTAACCTCATCATAGCCGCGCGCTTCAGCAAGTTTTGCACAATGCGCCAGCTGCGCCGGATCACTGCCGCCAAGCTGCAGGGCTACCGGATGCTCTTCTTCGCTGTACGCCAGATAGTCGCCTTTGCCATGAATTATCGCCCCGGTAGTCACCATTTCGGTGTACAGCAACGTCTGGCGCGACAGCAAACGCAGAAAGTAACGGCAATGTCTGTCCGTCCAGTCGAGCATCGGCGCAATAGAGAAGCGATGAGCAGGGAAAGTAGCGGACTGTTTTTCTGGCAACATGGCGAATAATTAAGCATCGAAGGAAAAAGGGGCGCTACTATAGCACAAGCAAAACCGGAGGCGCAGCGCCTCCGGTTATTCATCAGAATGTCAGGCTCAGCTGTGCGCCCGCACCCCAGGTTTTATCTTCGCCCACCAGCCCCATCAGATCGACATGGACACGGTTAAACGGAGCAAAGCCAACACCGCCAGTGAAGACGTTTTTGTCATCGCCTTTCACATCAGCACGATAACCGGCGCGTACTGCCAGCCAGCTCAGCGGGCGAACTTCACCACCTACGCCGACATACTGAGAGTCTTTCTCGCTCTTAAAGCCTTTGGTTTCGGTTAAGTCACCATCCGCACTCAGGGTCACGAGATCGTTATGCCAGGCCACACCCGCTGTTACTACCGGGCTGATCTGGTAGGTATCTTTGTAATTTACCGTATTGCCGGTTCTGCCATTACGGATCAGTACATCTTTGGTGTCGATATCACGGGAGATCAGGTTCGTGCCGGTTAACCCGACGGTAACGTTGTCGCCAAAGTCCGCTGCGGCACCCACATCGACGTTAAAGCCGCTGTCATCGGTACGGTAACGGCTGTTGCGCCACTCGCTGCTGCGATAGTCATAAATTGAGGTGGTGTAGTTCCAGACCCAGGTTTTTTGCAGCTTTGGCGTGACGCCGAGCGACAAAGGCACACCGGCGACTTCAAACTGACGCGCGATGGCAATCCCGTAATCAGAGACGATAGCCGCACGGCCTGACGCTGTGGAGTTGAGGTTTTTAGTGATTTCATCGCTGCCGTTCGGTGAAATCACCGCGTTTAACGCTTCGGTCGTAGCGGTAACCGTATTGTTCTGAATGCCGCGCAGATAGGTAATATCCTGCTGATCTACCGCCGTGCTCACGATCGCATGCGCGTAGGCTTTAGTGACAAACGCGACCGAGAGCACATCATTCGGGATACTCACCGCGATACCCGCTGCCGCTTTTGCCCGCGCCGTTTTCCCATCCAGGAAAGTCAGCTCGTCTGCCAGGTCTTTCGCGGCGCTCTGGAACTGGCCCACGGTACCGAGCGGGTTGGCAATGACCTGCGCCGCCGTCAGGTTATCAACGACATCACGATAGCCATCAATCTTGTCGCGGATATCATCGATCTCATCGCGCAGGTTATCTTTATCCGTGATCTGCGCCTGTACACTCGGCAGGATAACGGTGATGTCATCTTCCGGTTTTGCTTTTGCGAGCAATGCCGGGTTGATCAATACCCCACTGCCATAATTTGCGGAGGCAACACCCGTCCCCCCCATTGCATCGTTACGCGCTTCCGCCCAGGTATTGGCTGCTCCCGCCTGATTTGCCACAAAAAAGGAGACAGCTAAAGCGACCACCGAAAGTTTGAGATTTTTTTTCACAGTATGCGTCTCGTAGTCAGAATGAGTTTTTTTAAGCCTGATTAGTATTTGCTAAACAGGAATGCTCTATTGCTGCGAATAACAGAGGAAAAAGTAGCTAAATCTTCTGAATGTAAGAGAAACATGCAGAAGTTATTTTTGTGATTAACGACACTATTTATTTATAGAAGAAGGTAGAAGTTTCGTGAATATATTGGCGAAAAAGAGATCCCAGGTCGCGATCTCGGCGTTTACCGCCGAACATGGTAAAGTAGCGGTTTATTGTTTTACCAACTGAGAGCGCCTATGGACAACACCACTTCGCAAGAGATGTTAGTGCAGGCTGAAAAGCTGTGCGCGCAGCGCAACGTGCGCCTGACCCCTCAGCGCCTTGAAGTGCTGCGATTAATGAGCCTGCAACAGGGGGCGATCAGCGCTTACGATCTGCTCGATTTGCTGCGCGTGAACGAGCCGCAGGCTAAACCGCCGACGGTTTACCGGGCGCTGGATTTCCTGCTGGAGCAAGGGTTTGTTCATAAAGTCGAATCGACCAACAGCTATGTACTGTGCCATTTGTTCGATCAACCCACACATACGTCTGCTATGTTCATTTGCGATCGCTGCGGGTCTGTGAAAGAGGAACAGGCGGAGGGCGTTGAGGATATTATGCACGCACTGGCGGCAAAGATGGGCTTTGCACTGCGTCACAATGTTCTGGAAGCACATGGCTTATGTGCGGCCTGTGTGGAAGTAGAATCCTGCCGTCATCCCGATCATTGTCATCATGATCACAGCATAATGGTGAAGAGAAAACCACGCTAAGCGCGATCTTAGATTAATAACGGGATGATACTCTGAATGTTCTGAGTTCACCAAAAGCTGGGAGGTACATCCATGTACCGTTGGGCAGGAGCCGTCAGAGGGTTAACACATTGAGGGTCAGTGTTGTCGGCTACCAGCGATAATCGTTACGCGTTTCCCAGTCTTTCACTTCATTCTCGGCCTGGTCTTTCGCGTAACCGTAACGTTCCTGGATTTTCCCAACCAGTTGATCACGTTTACCTTCAATGACGGTCATATCGTCATCGGTAAGTTTGCCCCATTTCTCTTTAACAGTACCTTTAAACTGTTTCCAGTTACCGCCGACTTCGTCTTTATTCATCATTGACTCCTTATCGTTCGGTTAAAAGTTACGTTCTCGTTGTGTTGAACGTACTGATAATTGTAGTCAGGAATATCGACCTTCGGGATACATTCGGAATCTTTAACCATCCAGGGCATTCCGGACAGTGGAAACGAGGCGAGAGTCATTATTAAAAATCGAGGAGAATAAAGAGCGATAAGCGCTGTCAGGAATGCCTAGTGTCAGAAAACCAGCTGCCGTTGCGCCAGTGACGCCGCCACAGCCACGCCAGTGTTAGCCCACGTAGCGCCAGAAACACCGCCAGCGATAACCACAGAGCATGATTACCCAGCACGGGGAGGGTCAGCAGCGTCAGGGCAAACCCTGCGGCAGCAACAGCCATACTGTTTCGCATCTCCGCTCCTCGCGTCGCGCCGACAAACATGCCATCCAGCAGATAACACCACACGCCGACCACCGGCAGGATCACCTGCCAGAACAGATAGAGCCCGGCCAATTGTTGCAACGCGGGCAGCGAGGTCAGCAGTGCAATGAGGTGCTTCCCTGCCAGCGCATAGAACATCGCAAAAGCCAGCGCTACCAAACCGGCCTGACGGCAAGCCGCATGCCAGACATGCATTAACTGGCTACCGTCTCTGGCTCCGTACGCCTGCCCGGAATGGGCTTCTACTGCGTAAGCGAAGCCATCCAGCGCGTAGGCAGTGAAGGTCAAAAACATCATCAGCACGGCATTCGCCGCCACCGTCTCGGGCCCCAGCCGCGCACCAAAAACGGTAATGGAGCCAAAACAGAGCTGGAGCAGTAAAGAGCGCAGCATAATATCGCGATTTAGCGACAGTAACCGCCTGACACCACCACGCCAGGCCTGGCGCAGCATCGGAATCGTTATGCCATGCATAATCAGTACGCGCCGCGCCATAAGCAACCCAATGACAAATGTCGCATATTCCGCGACCGCGGTTGCCAGCGCTGCGCCCTGCACATTCATGTGCAGCCCCATCACCAGCCAGACATCAAGCACAATGTTCAGCGCATTGCCCACCACCAGCAATATCACCGGAGCACGAGCATACTGCACGCCTAACAACCACCCCAGCAGTACCAGATTACCCAGCGATGCCGGCGCGCTTAGCCACCGGATCTCCAGGAAGCGCCGCGCCTGTTCCAGTACAGCCTCACTGCCACCAGTGATGTGCAATGCAAGATCGATTAACGGCGTACGCAGCATGGCAATTAGCACACCGACGACCAGAGCCAGCAGCAGTGGCTGGATCAGTGCGCGGGCCAGTGCAGAAGTGTCACGGGCACCAAACGCCTGTGCTGTAAGGCCGGTCGTGCTCATGCGCAGAAACAACAGCAGCATAAACAGAAAACTGGTTGCCGTTGCGCCAATCGCCACACCGCCAAGATAGACAGGGCTGTCGAGATGACCGATCACTGCTGTATCCACCAGCCCCAACAGCGGGACAGTGATATTGGAGACGATCATCGGCAGCGCAAGTCGCCATAGCGCTTTATCGGAGGCACTTAACAATGACATAGCCGTGTAGGAATCAGTCGGGGAGAAAGGTTTTACGCTGCGGAGCGTATAACAGCACCGCAGCACATAAGCGGGGCGTTACAGCCACTGCCCATTGCGAATGACACCGACCGCCAGACCTTCAATGGTGAAGTTTTGATCGCGCAGGTCAACCACAATTGGGGTGAATTCGCTGTTTTCCGGTAACAATTCTACGGTGTTACCGTGTTTTTTGAGGCGTTTTACCGTGACTTCGTCTTCAATACGCGCCACCACAACCTGGCCGTTACGCACATCCTGCGTTTTATGCACGGCCAACAGGTCGCCATCCATAATGCCAATGTCTTTCATCGACATCCCGCTAACGCGCAACAAGAAGTCCGCATGCGGTTTAAAAAGTGAGGGATCAACCTGATAGTGACCTTCAATATGCTGCTGTGCCAGTAACGGTTCGCCCGCAGCAACACGCCCGACCAGCGGCAAACCTTGATCTTCTTCTTCTCCGAGCAGCAGGCGAAGACCGCGCGATGCGCCGGAAACTATTTCAATTACCCCTTTACGCGCAAGCGCTTTGAGGTGTTCTTCAGCCGCATTTGGGGAACGGAACCCCAATTGTTGTGCGATTTCCGCACGCGTCGGTGGCATACCGGTTTGATTGATGCGTTCGCGGATGAGATCGAACACCTCTTGCTGCCTGGCCGTTAAAGCTTTCATTCCGCCCCCTGGGTGTATATACAGTGATGCTGTGAGTATATACAGTTAAAGGCGATTTTGGAACCAAATTTAAGCAAAAAACCAGGCTCTTAACGAATTCCGGAAGCATTATCGAAAATATGACCAAAGCAACGAGATCCAGGTAAACAGCGCCAACAGGATAGACATCAGCACGGCGGCAGAGCCCATGTCCTTCGCACGCCCCGAAAGCTCATGGAATTCGGTACCAATTCGATCGACGACCGCTTCAATCGCACTATTCAGGATTTCCACAATCATCACCAGAGAAACCGAACCAATCAGTAACACGCGCGTGATCGCGTCAATATCAAGCCAGCAGGCGATAATAATGGCCAGCGTCACTGCAATCGCTTCCTGGCGAAACGCCGCTTCATTTACCCATGCAGCGCGCACCCCTTTCCAGGAATAACCGGCAGCTTTAATGATCCGGGTTAATCCAGTGGTATTATTAGCCATGAAAAAGAACCTTTTTATGTAATGAGCGTCAATGTCTATGTAAGCACGCAGCGGTACAACAGAAATTATGCGCGCTTTCTGATATTCTTTGCGGCGCAATGGCACTATTAACCAGAGGCTTTACATCCTTTATGTCCGGCTGGCCACGAATTTACTACAAATTACTGAATTTACCATTAAGCGTGCTGGTAAAAAGTAAATCGATCCCCGCAGAACCTGCACAGGAACTGGGTCTCGATACGTCACGCCCCATCATGTACGTGCTGCCTTACAACTCTAAGGCGGACTTACTGACACTCCGCGCACAATGCCTGGCACATGAGTTGCCAGACCCGCTGGAACCGCTGGAAATCGACGGCGCGCTCCTGCCGCGCTACGTGTTCATTCACGGCGGACCGCGTGTATTCACCTATTACACGCCGAAAGAAGAGTCCATCAAACTGTTTCACGACTATCTGGATTTACACCGCAGCCATCCAGACCTGGATGTGCAAATGGTGCCTGTGTCGGTGATGTTTGGCCGCTCGCCTGGGCGTGAAAAAGGTGAGGTGAATCCGCCGTTGCGCATGCTTAACGGCATTCAGAAATTCTTCGCTGTCTCCTGGCTGGGTCGCGACAGCTTTGTGCGCTTCTCGCCGCCAGTTTCCCTGCGTCGCATGGCGACTGAACACGGCACAGACAAAATTATCGCGCAGAAACTGGCACGTGTCGCCCGTATGCACTTTGCCCGCCAGCGTCTGGCCGCTGTAGGGCCGCGCCTGCCTGCCCGTCAGGATCTGTTTAATAAGCTGCTTTCATCCAAAGCGATTGCCAGGGCAGTTGAAGACGAAGCGCGCAGCAAGAAAATCTCACACGATAAAGCGCAGCAAAACGCGATAGCCCTGATGGAAGAGGTCGCGGCGAACTTCTCGTATGAGATGATCCGTCTGACAGACCGTATCCTCGGCTTTACCTGGAACCGCCTTTATCAGGGCATTAACGTGCACAACGCCGAGCGTGTGCGCCAGCTAGCTCATGATGGCCATGAAATTGTCTATGTACCCTGCCACCGAAGCCATATGGATTATTTGCTGCTGTCCTATGTGCTTTACCATCAGGGACTGGTGCCGCCGCACATTGCTGCAGGCATTAACCTGAATTTCTGGCCAGCCGGGCCGATTTTCCGTCGGCTGGGGGCGTTCTTTATTCGTCGTACCTTCAAGGGCAATAAGCTCTATTCCACCGTGTTCCGCGAATATCTGGGCGAGCTGTTCAGTCGTGGCTACTCCGTGGAGTACTTCGTGGAGGGCGGTCGTTCGCGTACCGGGCGTTTACTGGATCCGAAAACCGGTACACTGTCGATGACCATTCAGGCGATGCTGCGCGGCGGCACGCGCCCGATCACGCTGGTGCCAATCTATATCGGTTATGAGCATGTGATGGAAGTGGGCACCTACGCTAAAGAGCTGCGTGGTGCGACAAAAGAGAAAGAGAGCCTGGTGCAGATGGTGCGTGGACTGAGTAAGCTGCGCAACCTGGGCCAGGGTTATGTGAACTTCGGCGAGCCGATCCCGCTGATGAACTACCTGAACCATCATGTACCGGAGTGGCGCGAGTCTATTGATCCTATCGAAGCGATTCGTCCGGCATGGTTAACCCCGACGGTGAACAATATTGCGGCCGACTTAATGGTGCGTATTAACAACGCCGGCGCGGCTAACGCGATGAACCTGTGCTGCACGGCGTTATTGGCCTCTCGCCAGCGTTCATTAACACGTGAGCAACTGACCGAGCAATTGACCTGCTATCTCGATTTGCTGCGCAATGTACCTTATTCACCGGATTCAACAGCCCCTTCTGCCAGCGCCAGCGAGCTTATCGATCACGCGTTGCAGATGAACAAGTTCGAAGTCGAAAAAGACACCATCGGCGATATCATCATTCTGCCGCGCGAGCAGGCAGTCCTGATGACCTATTACCGCAACAACATCGCGCATATGTTGATGTTGCCGTCGCTGATGGCGGCGATTGTCACTCAGCATCGCGCAATTTCGCAAAGTGAGATTCTGCGCCATGTAGAGCAGCTTTATCCGATGTTGAAAGCGGAATTGTTCCTGCGTTGGGAGAAAGCCGAACTGGCGAGCGTTCTGGAGAATCTGACCCAGGAGCTGTTACGTCAGGGGCTGATCACGCTGAAAGAGGATCGTCTGAGTATCAACCCGGCACACTCACGCACGCTGCAGTTGCTGGCGGCAGGCGCCCGCGAAACGCTGCAACGCTACGCCATCACCTTCTGGTTGCTGAGCGCCAATCCGTCGATGAACCGCAGCACGCTGGAAAAAGAGAGCCGTACTCTGGCCCAGCGTTTGTCCGTGCTGCACGGCATTAACGCGCCGGAGTTCTTCGATAAGGCGGTGTTCAGTACGCTGGTGCTGACGCTGCGAGACGAAGGCTATATCAGTGATACCGGTGATGCGGAACCGGCACAGACGCTCAGCGTGTACCAGATGCTGGCGGAGCTGATTACATCGGATGTGCGTTTGACGATTGAGAGCGCAACACAGGCAGACGTGTAACGGTAAGATCCCCTCTCCCTGCCAGGGAGAGGGGAACAAATCAGAGCAGGTAGCTTAACGCCAGGCCTAAAAACAGCACCAGCCCAACGTAATTGTTGTTCAAAAACGCTTTAAAGCAGGCATCGCGATCGCGGTTCGCAATCAGTTTCTGCTGATACACAAACAATGCCCCCGCCACCCCTACCGATGCGTAGTAAATACCGCCCAACCCGTTTAGCCAGCCCACTGTCGCCATCAGCATCATCACCGCAACCTGTAAAATACCGATGATCAGCTTGTCATGACGGCCAAACAGGATCGCCGTCGACTTGATACCGATTTTCACATCGTCATCCCGATCGACCATCGCATACTGCGTGTCGTAAGCCACCGCCCACAAGATATTGGCAAGGAACATAATCCAGCAGCTCAGTGGTACCGACTCGCTGACAGCCGCAAATGCCATCGGTATCGACCAGCCAAACGCTGCCCCCAGCACCACCTGAGGCAGGTGCGTATAGCGCTTCATAAACGGATAGACCCAGGCCAGCGCCAGCGCGGCAACTGACAGCAGGATCGTCATCATATTCAGAGTCAGTACCAGCGCGAAAGCCAGCAATACCAGTACCACGAACAGCGTTCGTGCCTCATTCTCAGTAACATCACCGCTGGGTAAAGGGCGGTTAGCCGTCCGCTTTACGTGACCATCAAATTTACGGTCCGCATAATCATTTACCACACACCCTGCTGCGCGCATCAGCCAGACACCCGCAACAAACACCAGCAAAATCCACAGCGGCGGCAAGCCCGGCGTCGCAACCCATAACGCCCATAATGTTGGCCACAGCAGCAGCAACGCCCCAATCGGTTTGTCCGTACGCATCAGCCGGTGAAAGGCCAACAGCTTATTCTGCGTGAGACTCCACTCCATTTTCATTTTCCTCTCAGTACAACGGCGACGCAGGCAAAAACAGTTCGGTCAGTATGAGCGGTTTTCCGCCCAGACGCAGACGGGAACGACGTCCCCACAGCTGCTCATGACGACCGATTTCAATAAAGTCACGCGTAAGCGTAGAAGAGGTAAAGAGATATCGCCCAAGCGGCGTAGTGCCCAACTGTTGCAACGCCAGTTCCGGGCCGCTCAGGGTAGACTCTGGCACCACTGTGCGCCCGGCAAGCCAGGGTTCACCATCGGCACACAGCAAGATTTCCCGCAGCCAGTAACGGGGTTCGGCAGGCAACAAGCCATGCTCCTGCTCAATGTCAGCCGCGCTGACAAAGGCTTCCCGAATTAACGTAACGCTTACCGTTTTGCCCTGCTGCTCAAAACGTTTAGTCATGGAATCTTCCAGCAACAGCCAGTCCAGTTGTTGCGGTTCTAGCGCAGGAATAGCATCGAGATAGCGCAGCGCACGCAGTTGCGTTAGCGCGGGGTGTGACATGCCTTACTCTCCGGTACATAACGTAGCATTATTGTATCGCAGAACGGGACATGCAGGCGGGAAAGTTCATTCAGTTTTCATCAGCGCAACAGATACGCAACAGTGCGCTACTGTGCCGGAAAAAAAGGTGCGTCAGGCGACGCACCAGTTGCTGCAAATATCAACATTGTGGGGAGACTGTTACCCCTTGCCTTTTACACTGCTGATAAAAGTGGAACGGGCTGACTTCGACCCGAGGCGCTCTGCTTCATCTAACAACTTCAATGCCTTATCAACATCCCCCTTCGCAACAGCCTGCTTAATAGCCCGGTTAAAATAGCTCTCCGTATCATTAAGCATTGGCTCGCTTTTCGCCGCAGGCGCAGCAGCCGGGGTAGCAACAGGTGCCGGTTGCGCGTTGTAAACCGGTGCTGCGGTATTGCCGACAGTCACCGGGCCTGGGCCGGAGGAACCAAACAGTGGGCCAACCAGAATGCTGGAGCTGCTACTGTTTTTCACTTTCAGGTTCACCACCCCTTCCGCAATATGGCGCGCTATGGGATCCGGGATATCAGGGATCGCGTTGCCCACGCCTTTCGCATACGCTTTAGCGGGATCAAGCAGCGTGGTGGTTTTCTGCAAATCACTTTCGGTGGTGAACGCAAGGATATAGAGCTTCTGCTGGCCCAGCGCAGGCGTAAGGCGCATAACCCCTTCCAGTCGGTCTGCACTTAAGACTCCCGGTTCCTGGTAGGTAAAATAGCTACTCGGGAAATAGGCCGCAGGTGACATATTCTGATCAAAGACCAGCACGTTTGGCGCAAATACACCGGTATTTTTATTAACATCGCTTGAAAGCGTCAGCGAAAGTTCACCGATGTTGGCTGGCACGCTAAACGCCGCAACTGGCCCGGTAATCCCCGGAACATTCAGATGCTGACCGCCAGTGGCAAGCCGCACCGTCTGGCTTTTGGACGTGTCGACGGGCCTCCAGGTGAGTTGTTGCAGTGCTGATGTCGGAATCGACGGCGCTGCCGCTGTGTTCTGTGGCACGATATTCACATCAGCCAGCGCGACACCCGGTACCGCCGCCAGCAACCCCGCGGAGAGGCACAGGGCAATGAAGTTTTTTTTCATTTTCATTTTAATCACCTTCAGGATGCAAAACAGCGGTGGCCAGGCAATAGCGCGCTGTTTGTAAGAATCAGAGGGGCTTACGCCCCTCTTTTGTTTACGCGAGTGAAACCCTTACCACCAGATTTCCATCTGAGCACCGAAGCTCCATTCGTCACTGTCGCCACGGCCAAAGCTTGAACCGCCTGTACCATTGCGGGTTGCCAGACCATAGTTGGCGTTCGTGCCCGGATTACCGCTGGTGTTGTAACCCCATTTTTCGTCCCATTTCGCATAGGTTGCGAAGACGCGAATGGCCGGGCGAGACCAGATGCTGTCGCCTGCCTGCCACTGTTGTGCGAGGGTGATTTTGTACTGGTTGTTCGTGTCGTTGGTGCGCTGAGACTTCACGTTGTCATAGCCCACTTCCAGCAGGGTGCTCATGATCGGCGTCCATTTGAACATTGGGCGCACACCCACCGTCCACCATTTGGTGCCGTTGTTGTTATCCCAGTCGATGTCCTGATACATACCGACATACATCAAATCCCAACGGTCGCCGAGAGAGATGGCACCGTGGTCGAGGATACGCAGCAGGCTGCCGTTGTTATTAGTGCTGTAAGGCAGCTTACTGTCGCTTTCAATACCGATACCGGAGCCTTGCGATAACCCTTTGCCCTGCGATGTCAGCGCATCGGTCGCATATTGCACGACGAACTTGTTATAGCCTTTCAGCATGCTCTGAACGTGCTCAGCCGTGAACATCCAGCCGTCTTTCGTTTCGGTATTATCATATAAATGGTAGCCGTCACGGGTGTTAGCGCGGCCATAGTCAACGCCAAACTCCAACGTACCGCCCGGGTTGATGGCCATCTGCGCTAAACGCACGTCAAAAACATCGTTGGCGGTTTTTTCGGTGTAATCGTAAATGCTGTTGCTGGCGAAGGTAGAAGAGCCGCCAGCTTCTGTCGAACGGGTCGCAGCCAGAGAGAGTTTACCGAAGCCGAGATCGACGTTTTCCAGACCTGCGCCCGGGCCGGAAATATCCCAGTAGTAGAAGTCAATCATGTGCACGTCATGACGCTGGTAGAAACGTTTACCCGCCCAGATGGTCGAGCCTGGCAGCGCATCGATCAGGTTTTTACCCTGCACGTTAGCTTCACGGAATGCCGGGTCTGTTGCTTCCCAGTCATTTTGCTGGGCTACGGAATAAGCCACGTTAGTGTCGAAGTAGAAGCTTTTATCGCCCTCCTTCCACACTTCCTGGCCGAGTTTTAATTCAGCGTAGGTTTCACATTCGTTGCCGAGACGGTATTTAGAGCCTGCACCCGTCGCCTGGAAGCATTGCTGCTCGCCGCCGCTGCCTGTCCAGCCAATGCCGGAACGGGCATAACCTTTAAAGTCGACGGCGCCCGCCTGAGCAGACAAAATGCCTGCCGTAATGGCGAGAGCCAGTGGAAGTTTGCGCAGAGTAATCATCATTCTATCTCCTGAGATCATTGCTTTTCTTTTTACACATCCCCTTTTGCGCTATCTCTTGAGTGGCTGCAGCGAGATAGCGCGAATGGCTTTGTGTAAGTTTTTTGGAATGCTTAAACGCCAGGTTCTTTATGCAACCGGCGGCAGGCGGTGCCATCTTCACGGAACAGATGGCAACGCTCCGGCGGTAAACCGATGGCGAATGTGGCACCCTCTTCTACCAGCACCACGTCGGTCTGGCGGTAAACCAGGTTCTGACGTATTGCGGGGATCTGGATATGAATTTGTGTTTCGTGACCGAGCTGTTCTACGACCTGAACTTCACCCTCCAGCGTGACATCGGCGATGTCGCTGGGAAGCAAATGCTCCGGGCGAATGCCCAAAGACATGTTGGCGCCGACCTGCACATTGGCGCTGTCTACCGGCAGCCAGACTTGCTGGCGGTTAGGCAACTCAACCTGCACCTGCTCAATGGCAGTAGCCGTCACTTTTACCGGCAGGAAATTCATCTTCGGCGAACCGATAAACCCGGCGACAAAGCGGTCAGCCGGATAGTGATAAAGCTCCAGCGGTTTACCGACCTGCGCAACGCGGCCGGCATCCAGTACCACGATTTTGTCGGCCAGCGTCATCGCTTCGACCTGATCGTGGGTGACGTAAATCATCGTGCGGCCCAGTCGCTTATGCAGACGCGAAATCTCAATGCGCATCTGTACACGCAAGGCGGCATCAAGGTTGGAGAGGGGTTCATCAAGCAGGAAGACGCGGGGTTCGGCCACCAGCGTACGGCCAATCGCTACGCGCTGACGCTGACCACCGGAGAGTGCTTTCGGTTTGCGGTCCAGCAAATGCGCCAGTTGCAGGACTTCGGCAACCTGCGTGACACGCGTTTTGATGGTTTCTTTCTTCTCGCCCGCTAATTTCAGGCCAAAAGACATGTTTTCCGCGACCGATAAATGCGGATAGAGTGCGTAAGACTGAAATACCATACCAACGCCGCGTTCAGCGGGAGGAACCTCATTCATACGGGTATCGCCAATCAGCAAATCCCCGCTGGTAATGGTCTCCAGCCCGGCAATCATGCGCAGCAGCGTCGATTTACCACAGCCTGACGGGCCAACAAACACCACGAACTCACCTTCGTGGATCTCAAGGTTAATGTCTTTCGACACCACCACATCGCCCCAGGCTTTCGTTACATTACGCAGCTGTACGCTCGCCATGCCCTTCTCCCTTCGTTACAACCTGTCACCAACAGAAACATTCAACGTTGGCTGACTATGGGGCATCGGTACAGTGTGCGAATCCTCCACCCCCCCGGTTTTTTATGGGGGAGGAGATGGGAGGATGAGCAGGATGGCTCTGCCCCCCGGACGGGGGTGCTGCGGGCATTTTCGTGATGCGCTTTGCAAAAATCAGCGCTTTTTTGTGTGCGCTGAGACACATAACGAAAATTTATGCAGCACAGATCACACAAATCACCCCGGGGGCGTAGGTTTAAGGAGGATGAGAAGCGCTTGCCAAAAAAGGAGACTAATCCCGTCGAACCACCCTGAACGTATCCACGAGCACATCACCTAAAGGACGGGATATATGAAAATCAAAACAGGCGCACGCATCCTCGCATTGTCCGCAGTAGCGACGATGGTGTTTTCTGCCTCTGCCCTCGCCAAAATAGAAGAAGGCAAACTGGTTATCTGGATCAACGGCGATAAAGGCTATAACGGCCTTGCCGAAGTGGGTAAGAAATTTGAGAAAGACACCGGGATTAAAGTCACCGTCGAACACCCGGACAAACTGGAAGAGAAATTCCCACAGGTTGCCGCCACGGGCGATGGCCCGGACATTATTTTTTGGGCACACGACCGCTTTGGTGGCTATGCGCAATCTGGCCTGCTGGCGGAAGTCACTCCGGACAAAGCCTTCCAGGACAAGCTCTATCCCTTCACCTGGGACGCAGTGCGTTACAACGGCAAGCTGATCGCTTACCCGGTAGCCGTGGAATCCTTGTCGCTGATTTATAACAAAGACTTGCTGCCAAACCCGCCAAAAACCTGGGAAGAGATCCCGGCGCTCGATAAGACGCTGAAGGCGAAAGGCAAAAATGCCCTGATGTTTAACCTGCAAGAGCCATATTTCACCTGGCCGCTGATCGCTGCCGACGGCGGATACGCCTTCAAGTTTGAGAACGGCAAATATGACGTGAAAGACGTTGGCGTAGACAGCGCGGGTGCCAAAGCGGGCCTGAGCTTCCTGGTGAAACTGATTAAAGACAAGCACATGAACGCCGACACCGATTATTCAATTGCCGAAGCGGCGTTTAATAAAGGTGAAACCGCACTGACCATCAACGGTCCGTGGGCATGGGCCAATATTGAGAAGAGCAAAGTCAATTACGGCGTCGCCCCGCTGCCAACCTTTAATGGCAAACCGTCGAAACCGTTCGTCGGCGTCCTGAGCGCGGGCATCAATGCCGCCAGCCCGAATAAAGAACTGGCGAAAGAGTTCCTTGAAAACTACTTGCTGACCGATCAGGGTCTGGAAGAGGTGAACAAAGACAAACCGCTGGGTGCCGTGGCGCTGAAAACCTATCAGGATCAATTAGCAAAAGATCCGCGCATTGCCGCCACTATGGATAACGCGAAAACCGGTGAAATTATGCCGAATATCCCGCAAATGGCTGCCTTCTGGTACGCCACCCGGACTGCGGTTATCAATGCCGTGAGTGGCCGTCAGACCGTGGATGCTGCGTTGAAAGACGCGCAGGGTCGTATCACCAAGTAAGTCACAGGACAGGTGGCGCGGCGGGCAGGCCAGAGAAGCGCCGCGCCACCTGTCACTCGTTTTCATCGTTGTAAAAGGATGTTCCCATGGATGTTGTAAGAAAACGCCACTGGTGGCAAAGCCCGAAAATCGCCTGGGCCGCCATTACCCTTACCGGGCTTCTGGTGGCTTACCTTGTCGTCTTGATGTATGCCCAGGGGGAATACCTTTTTGCCATCACCACCTTGATCCTCAGTTCCGCAGGTCTGTATATCTTTGCAAACCGGAAGGCCTACGCCTGGCGTTATGTTTACCCAGGGGTAGCAGGCATGGGGCTGTTTGTGCTATTCCCGTTGATTTGCACCATCGCCATCGCCTTTACCAACTACAGCAGCACCAACCAGCTTACCCAGGAGCGCGCGCAACAGGTGTTGCTCGATCGTTCTTATCAGGCAGGGAAAGCCTACAATTTCGGCCTTTATGCGTCGGGTGACGCATGGCAACTGGCGCTGACCGATAGCGACACCGGCAAACACTACCTTTCCGACGCGTTCAAACCCGGTGGCGAGCAGAAAATCACCTTAAAAGAGGTGAATGCCCTGCCCGACGGTGAGCGCGCGAACCTGCGTGTCATCACTCAGAATCGCCAGGCACTCAACCAGCTGACGGCCATTCTGCCGGACGAAAGCAAAGTGATCATGAGTTCACTGCGCCAGTTCTCCGGCACCCGCCCCCTGTATCAATTGAGCGACGACGGGGTGCTGACCAACAACCAGAGCGGTGCGAAATACCGCGCAAATAACGCTATCGGCTTTTTCCAGGCGATCAATGCCGACGGAAGCTGGGGCAGCGAAAAACTCAGCCCCGGTTATACCGTGACCATCGGCTGGGACAACTTTACCCGTGTCTTTACCGATGACGGTATCCAGAAGCCGTTTATCGCCATCTTTGTCTGGACGGTGGTGTTCTCTGTGCTGACCGTGGTGCTGACTGTTGCCGTTGGCATGGTACTGGCGTGCCTCGTCCAGTGGGAATCGCTTAAAGGGAAAGCCATTTATCGTGTACTGCTGATCCTGCCCTATGCAGTGCCGTCGTTTATCTCGATTCTGATCTTCAAAGGGTTATTCAACCAGAGCTTCGGCGAGATCAACATGATGCTGAGCGCGCTGTTTGGCATTAAACCCGCATGGTTTAGCGATCCCACTACGGCGCGGACCATGATCGTGATCGTTAATACCTGGCTCGGTTATCCCTACATGATGATCCTCTGTATGGGGCTGTTAAAAGCGATCCCTGACGATCTGTATGAAGCCTCGGCAATGGACGGCGCCGGACCGTTGCAAAACTTTTTCCGCATCACCTTACCGCTGCTGATCAAACCGCTCACACCGTTGATGATCGCCAGCTTCGCCTTTAACTTTAATAACTTTGTGTTGATCCAGTTGCTGACTAACGGCGGCCCGGATCGCATTGGCACCACCACGCCTGCGGGCTATACCGATCTGCTGGTGAGCTACACCTACCGCATTGCCTTTGAAGGCGGCGGTGGTCAGGACTTTGGGCTTGCTGCCGCGATCGCCACGCTGATTTTCCTGCTGGTCGGTCTGCTGGCTATCGTCAACCTGAAAGCAACCCGCATGAAATTTGATTAAGGAGGACGACGCAAATGGCTATGGTGCAGGCGAAATCGCAAAAAGTGCGACTATTGGTTACTCACTTGTTATTGCTGGTATTTATTGCCGCCATTATGTTCCCGTTACTGATGGTGGTCGCTATTTCGCTGCGTGAAGGTAACTTTGCGACTGGCAGCCTGATTCCGGAAACTATTTCCTGGGAACACTGGCGTCTGGCGCTGGGCTTTAGCGTGGAGCACGCCGATGGCCGCGTTACCCCACCGCCGTTCCCGGTGCTGCTGTGGCTGTGGAACTCGGTGAAAATCGCCGGAATTACCGCCGTGGGGATTGTTGCGCTATCCACCACCTGCGCCTACGCTTTTGCGCGTATGCGTTTTGCCGGTAAAGCCACGCTGTTAAAGAGCATGCTGATTTTCCAGATGTTCCCGGCGGTGCTGTCGCTGGTGGCGTTATATGCGTTGTTTGATCGCCTCGGTCAGTACATTCCCTTTATCGGGTTGAATACGCATGGTGGGGTGATCTTTGCCTATCTAGGCGGGATCGCGCTGCATGTGTGGACGATCAAAGGCTATTTCGAAACCATCGACAACTCGCTGGAAGAGGCCGCCGCCCTGGATGGCGCAACCCCGTGGCAGGCCTTTCGCCTGGTGCTATTGCCGCTGTCGGTGCCAATCCTGGCGGTGGTGTTTATTTTGTCGTTTATTGCGGCCATTACCGAAGTTCCTGTCGCCTCGCTACTGCTGCGCGACGTCGACAGTTACACGCTGGCCGTGGGGATGCAGCAATATCTCAACCCGCAGAACTATCTGTGGGGAGATTTTGCAGCAGCGGCGGTGTTGTCCGCCATTCCGATTACCGTGGTCTTTTTACTTGCGCAGCGCTGGCTGGTTAATGGCCTGACAGCAGGCGGCGTGAAAGGTTAAGTTTCATCGTTGTTATTACGCCCTGAAGATGTCGGGTGAGAGCAAGGCGGCGACGGTATTAATCCCTGAAGCTGATTAACGTCAGTAGCGGGGTAAATAACGGGAGCCACCACCGCTGTCACCCGAACGATGACGGGCGATGCCACTGCACCCTCAACTTGTATGATCCTAACTTGTGACTGTTGTTTGGCGATCCCCCGGATCGCCGTTTTTTTATTCGCGCTTCAGCCGTTTTGAGTTGCACAACCACAAGGTGATCACCAGCAGCAGGATCGCTGCAGAGTAGATCAGCACATCCATCGGCGACTGGTGATCGACAATGATCAACCGTACGATCGCGGTTATACCGATGTAAATAAAATAGCGCAGCGGGAAGTGAAAGCCGGACTGAAAATACTTCACGATCAAGGCAATAAACTCGAAGTAAAGGAAGTAAACGACCAGCCCTTCTACCAGTTCATATTTACTGGTTTGTACCGGCGCAAACAATACGTCCGCCAGGTGCAGCGTCTCTTTGCCCAGAAAGACGATTAGGATCAGGCCCAGACTTAACAAACCAAGGTTCAGCACGGTTTGTAAAAGGGTCGATACAAACTCAGCGCGGGGGCGAGTGAGCGATGTCATAGCGGCACCTCATTCTGGAGTAAGACCCTTTGTATAACGTAAAAATGTGATCTTGATCTACATTATTTGCTTATATTTTGTGACACAGCGTGATGACATGTTGCATCGGTAAATTTCACGCAGGGAGCCTTAAACAGTGCTGACTATACGTAAAGCCCGCCCGGACGACGCCGCGTTATTGAGTGAGATGGGCTATGCCAGCTATACCCACCACTTTGCGCATCTGTGGCATGAACAACAGGAGCTGCAGGATTTTTTGCAGCAGGAATACTCCCTTAACGCTTTACAGCAGAGCCTGCAAAGCCAGGCCAGTGAGTGGTTTGTCGCACTGAGTACCGTGCCGGCAGGCTTTGCCAAAGTCTCCTGGCACTGTGCCATAGAGGGCGAAACCCAGGCGGGTACGCTGCTGCATAAGCTCTACCTGCTGCCGGGAGAAACCCGCAAAGGTTATGGAGAACAGATGATTGCCGAAATAGAACGCATGGCGAAAAGCCGGGGCGAAACCTTTCTCTGGCTGGAAGTGCTGGACGCCAACCCGCAGGCTTACCGTTTTTATCTTCGCCAGGGCTTTACGCACATCAAAGATACCGTCTTCAGCACCCCCTCTCAGCAAAGCACTTTGCATATTCTGGGCAAAGCCATTTAAGGAGCGAAAATGGATCTCCGCCAGACCGCCGTGCGCAATGTTACCTGCGGCGAAAATGTCGTTATTTATCAACCGGCAAATCTGTATGACTGCACCCTTGGCGATGATGTGTTCATTGGCCCTTTTGTTGAAATTCAGAGCCATACACACATTGGCAGCGGCAGTAAAATTCAGTCACACAGCTTTATCTGCGAATACGTCACCCTCGGCGAGCGCTGTTTTATCGGCCACGGTGTGATGTTCGCTAACGATATGTTCCGCGACGGCAAACCCAATCCCGACCGCAAAAGCTGGGGGCGCATTGTGATTGGCAATGATGTGTCGATTGGCAGCGGCGCCACGATCCTGGCGGTGACGATTTGCGACGGAGCCGTTATTGGCGCAGGCAGCGTCGTGACCAAATCGATTAGCGAAAAAGGGGTGTATGCCGGGAATCCTGCGCGGTTACTGCGCAGGCTCTAACCCCTCTCCCGTAAGGGAGAGGGGCCAGGTATCACTGGAAGTTCAGTGTCTTATCGGTGGTCATATTATAGAGTTCAAACTTACGACCCAGTTTCTGGCCGCCATCACGCGTTAGCGGCGTCCAGCCGATACCTGCACGGCTGCGGGTCGCGCCAGTACTGAAGAGATCCAACGGTACAGAGATATACACGCCTTTGGTGAAATCCCCTTCCCCATACTGTGCCGCCGACACGTTCGTCAGGGTCGCGTATGCACCCACTACGACGCCACTGTCGAAGTGTTTTGAGATATCCAGCGTGCCGCCTTTATCTCCCGCCAGATACTGCCCGACGCTGGCTTTCACCAGTACATCCTGGGCAAACCACGGCGTCCAGTAAGTGGTGAAATGGCCGGTCTTCACGCTGTAGTCGGTGAACTTCATCATGTCCTGCGCGCTACGCCAGTCACGCTGTTTCACGTAGTTGGCATCAATACCGAACGCCCAGTTACTGTCTACCGGACGCCACAGCAGTTCAGCCCCTGCGCCGCCGTACATGGTCTCCAGATAACCGGCATACACCTGGCCATAGATGTCATTACCCAGGTACTGGAAGTAGTTGGCCTGCATGTTGTTAACGTACACATCGTTCTGCACGTATTCACGCACGCGGGTACGAACGCGCGGCAACGCCGAGTCCCTTGGCGGGTTGGTATAGTTGAATTTGTCGTAGTTATTGGCAAGGTTGGCAAACAGACTGCCGGTGGTCAGCAGGTGATCGGTCAGCCACCAGTCCGCTGTCGCCATCACACCAATCTGGTACATATAGAAGCCTTCCGGCCCACCAAGAGACTGGTTAAGCACCGGATCGATGTGGAAACCAAAACTGGCCTTATCCATGTACCAGCCTTGCTCTGTATTTTCCGGAACAATCGGCGTCACACGTTTTTGCGCCAGCACGGTATCATGACCCAGCGTTTCGCCTTCAAGGTGGCCTTTCAGGCTGGCGACATCCGTTTCGGTCGTCACCTGCGGCAGGTTCAGGCGATTTTGCGTCACGCGAATGGTACGAATGCCATCCGGCAAGTCGTTCATAATAATGCGGTTCGCACGCTCTATCCCTTCCTGCGTATTACGGTATTTCACCTGCTCGCCCGTCACATACAACGTATCGCCCTGAACCTGAATCTTCGGATCCGCCAGACCGGCATTATATTTCAGCAACGTAAGCTGATTGGCCACCACCGAGTGCTGCAGAATCGCATCCTGCGGCTGCGGCTGATACCGTGGACGCGGGTTGTCCCGGTAGGTGGGGCGCAGATTGTTGAAGTTGTTACGCAGGGTAAACCCAAACATCCAGGTATTCCCACGCTCATAGCTTAAATTGATGTCAGCCCAGTCGGTCACACGGTAGATAGCGCCAACGTTAAAGTTACTGCGCTGCGGCAGCTTACCGGCATAATCCTGCTGATAGTTGTTGCCTTCATATTCCAGTTTCAGGCGCAGCGGGTGCCAGGGCGTTTGATATTCCACACCGCCGAACAGCGATGCCGGGCCGCGAAACATTTGCGAAGTGTCGGTGGAACCTGCGGCTTTGTTGCTGTTATCACGGGTACAGAATTTTGCGTCGTAGGTACATAGCGGGTTTTTAATATTGCCGCTGGTCCCCAGGTAGCCCCAGCCAATACCGAGGGAAAAATCGAGCGGCCCCCAGTTTTTATTCGCTACCAGATATTCGCCATCAAACAGGCCAGTACCCCCAACGTCACGCGCCCCCACAGCCACCTGCGGCAACCAGTAACTTTCTTCCCACAACCGCACTTTTAAATCGAAGGCTTTATCTTTGTAGGATTGATCGCCGGAGAAGGCTTCAACCGAGCTGTATTTTCGCGTACGCACGTCGGTATAACGCAGCGTGGTTTCCAGCCAGGGCAGAAGCTGCACCGAAGCCGAATAGAAACGGTATTGATCATTGTCGCGGTAGTTAAGGCTAAGCTCACCTTCTGGCGCTACACGCGCCGTCGGGGTTTGCAACAGACCCACGCCGCCAAAATCCGACTGAGACGGGCCAACCGGGTCCGGAAACGTTTCGGCGTGACAGGCCGCGCTGACTCCCAGCGCCAACAAGCTTATTACAAACGATTTTTTCATTATTATTCCGGTATCCGATGCGTCAGGGACTCAAGAATGTCAGCGTTGAGCTCGTCATAAACGTTGTTCCACAGACCCGGTGCAAAGCCCACAAAAATGACGCTGCCAGGCATCGGCTCGACATGGCGTCGGTTCCAGTAAGCAACAGGCACTTTCTGCGTCAGGCCTGTGGGATAAACCACCCACGCATAGCTACGTTCGGCACCGCTCAGCAAGCTCATCTCATCCAGATAACTCACCACGTCCCGCCCTGGCGTGAACGGCTTTTTACCCGGACTGCTAATCAACCCCACCACCGTAATCGTGGTGGGTTGCGGCCCAACCCACAGGGAGTATTCGCCCTGCAGCGGACGGTTTGAGAGACGATGCAGACGAATATAATCCGGATCGAGCGGCACAATCTGACGCCCGGTGATTTTCATATCCTCTAACTGACGACGCAGAGAGATGATTGCCGCAGCATCGTCACCGCCTTCGTCGGCGGCAACCGTACTTAAGCGAGCCAGCAATGCCTGGTGGCGCGCCTGCTGTTCGACAGTTGCCTGACGTTCGCTCACCACCGCACCGGGCCACCAACTGTTCGCCAGCCGGGGCTGCCCGACCAGGTCACTTAAGTGTTCGGCATTAGTGAGTTTTTTCGGGCTGGCGTCTCCGGACATGTAAACATCCACACTGCCGGCTGCCAGAGCCAACGGTGAAAAGAGCGTTAAAAGCAGCGGAAGCAAAATACGTGTTTTCATTATTTTGCCGCCTTAATCAGGGTCATTCTCACCGGGAACCAGCCAGCACCCAGATATTGCACCGACTGGCGAATAAGCCCGTCCTCATCCACCCAATAGCGGTTGCGCCAGCTTTTCTGATCCGTGGTGACGTCTTCATCCAGAATGCGTACCGTCGTAACATCGCTGGCCACTTTGACAGTGTCCGTGCCGTTCCAGCGGAACTCAGAACGCGCAGTGGCGTAGCGTACCTGGCTGTGTTCGGTCCAGCCCATGGTGCGCGTCCAGCTGGCACCGTCCACAATCTGATTCGGTTTGGCGAGCGGGTCGGAACCCAGGTTATTCACTTCAATTAAGTTATCGCCGCCGAGCTTATCGCCGCCCAGCTGCGTTTTTACAATCCGTGAGTGCTGTGTCACAACAACGGCCTGATCCTGTGTCACCCATTTCTGCTGCCCGTTTTCTGCGAAAGCGAGCACCACAAACAACTGCGGGCCATCGTTAATCTGCATGTACTGGCTGGCGTAAGGCATATTCAGCAGTTCGTCATCCGTCAGATGAACACCAGGGGTACCAAACACACTATTCCAAAGCGACGTTCCCAGGCCTTTAATCGGGCCAGAACATGCCTGAAGGAGCAGGCAAAGCAAAATGATTCCAGGTCGCTTCACGACTCTTCTCCGAAAGGGGCGAAATAACCACACCGAAGTGTGGTTATAGTTAATGTCCCCGTGATTAACGGGTACTGGTTGTTGTGGTGGTCGTGGTTCCGGTGTTGGAGCCATCACCGCCACCGACTGCCGCAAGAGCGACACCCGCCGCAGAGCCTACGGTGCTGACGCTCGTCGCTGCAGAACTGCCTGCAGAGATAGAGGTCGCCGCCGACCCTGCTGCTTCACCGATTTGCACCGGTGCCGCGAAGGCAGACGTAGCCGCAAGTGCGGATATGGCAAAAATGCCATACAGGACTTTTTTCATATCAATTTCCCTTCATTGAATGAATGGAGATTTACCTGAAAAAGCTCAGGCGAGATCGAGTATACACAACTAAAGCAGATGAATTACGCCTCGGGAAATAGGCGGATGCGTTTTAGGAAAATTGGTATCTGGTGAGGTTTAAGAAAAGAATTGAAGAATAAATGTGATATTTATCAAATAATTAAATTATCACAGAAACATGACGCAATGAGGCTAGTCCTAAAATTTATAGCAATGATTGATGGCCTTGCTGCCATTTTCAGATAAACCTGATCAACCATTTCGCCATGAACAAATCCGCTCGTTCTTTATCATTTATCCGTAATAAAAATATCAATATTGGCTTTGCTTATATATGTCAAAGACAACGCCGCCAATATTTCTGGCGGCGTTTAATATACGGCAAAAAAAGCGCCGCCGGAGCGACGCTTTACCGATTAACCGCGCCAGGACTTGTAGCGGTTAATCAGGCCATTGGTTGAACTGTCGTGGCTGGAAACGGCGCTGGTATCGCCCAACTCCGGCAGAATGCGGTTCGCCAGCTGTTTACCCAGTTCAACCCCCCACTGATCAAAGGTGAAGATGTTGAGGATTGCGCCCTGAGTGAAGATTTTGTGCTCATACAGCGCAATCAACGCACCGAGGCTAAACGGGGTGATTTCGCGCAACAGGATAGAGTTGGTCGGGCGGTTGCCTTCAAAGACTTTGAACGGCACGACGTGATTCAGCTGAGCCGGATCTTTACCCTGATCGCGATACTCCTGCTCTACCACGTCGCGGGATTTACCGAACGCCAGCGCTTCGGTCTGAGCAAAGAAGTTAGACAGCAGCTTCTGATGATGATCGGAAAGCGCGTTATGGGTTTTTGCCGGGGCGATAAAATCGCACGGCACCATTTTGGTCCCCTGATGGATCAACTGATAGAACGCGTGCTGACCATTGGTGCCCGGTTCACCCCAGATAATAGGACCAGTCTGGTAATCCACCGCGTTGCCATTACGGTCAACGTACTTGCCGTTGGACTCCATGTTGCCCTGCTGGAAGTAAGCTGCAAAGCGGTGCATATACTGGTCATACGGCAGGATAGCTTCGGTTTCGGCACCAAAGAAGTTGTTGTACCAGATACCAATCAGCGCCAGCAGTACCGGCAGGTTTTTCTCAAGCGGAGTGGTGGAGAAGTGCTTGTCCATCGCGTGCGCACCGGAGAGCAGCTCCACGAAGTTGTCATAGCCCACAGAGAGAATGATCGACAGACCAATAGCGGACCACAAAGAGTAACGACCGCCAACCCAGTCCCAAAATTCGAACATGTTTGCAGTGTCGATACCAAACTCGCCCACCGCTTTCGCGTTGGTAGAGAGTGCCGCAAAGTGTTTCGCCACATGTTTATTATCACCCGCGGTTTTCAGGAACCAGTCACGCGCACTGTGGGCGTTGGTCATGGTTTCCTGCGTGGTGAACGTCTTAGAAGCCACCAGGAACAGGGTAGTTTCCGGGTTCACTTTTTTCAGCACTTCGGCGATATGGGTGCCGTCGACGTTAGAAACAAAGTGCATATTCAGATGGTTTTTGTACGGACGCAGCGCTTCGGTCACCATAAACGGGCCAAGGTCAGAACCGCCGATACCGATGTTCACCACGTCGGTGATCGGCTTGCCGGTGTAACCTTTCCACGCACCGGAGATGATCGCTTCAGAGAAGGATTTCATCTTCTCCAGCACCGCGTTCACTTCTGGCATAACGTCTTTGCCATCAACCACAATCGGGGTATTGCTACGGTTACGCAGCGCAACGTGCAGCACCGCGCGATCTTCCGTGCGGTTGATTTTCTCACCAGAGAACATGGACTTGATGGCGCCAGCCAGTTCTGTCTCTTTTGCCAGCGCCAGTAAGGCGTTCAGCGTCTCTTCGGTAATGCGGTTTTTGGAAAAATCCACCAGCATTAAATCGTCGAACGTTGCGGAAAACTTCGTGAAGCGATCATTATCTTTCGCGAAAAGATCAGCGATCGTAACGTCCTTCATGTCAGCGTAATGTTTCTGTAATGCCTGCCAGGCAGAGGTCTGCGTTGGATTGATGTTTTTCATAGCAATACTCTTCTGATTTGAGAATTGTGACTGCGGTCGATTGTAGCGCCTGCCAGGGAAAATTGTGATGGTTTTTGTTTCGCACCCGGTGCGCAATGCGCAAAACGGCCGCAATAAGCGGGACATTTGCACACAACATAAGGCATTTTACTGATCCCCAAAGCACCATGAAAAATCCGCATAATCCCGTCGTTGACAGCGTACCCGCTGACGCTTTATTTATAACGGCACACTCCGCGCGTACGCGGCGTAAATTGAGTTGTATTACCGAGCCGTAAAAGGCAAAGGTACTTATTACCAGCGCATTTCGTCAGCAGCAAGGCGGCAACTGAGCGCATCTCCAGGAACTTACATCGGTAAGTGACTGGGGTAAGCGAAGGCAGCCAACACCGCTGCGGCGCGAAAGGCGAAGGTACTTATTACCAAAGCATTTCGTGTTGCAGCAAGGCGGCAACTGAGCGCATCTCCAGGAACTTACATCGGTAAGTGACTGGGGTAAGCGAAGGCAGCCAACACCGCTGCGGCGCGAAAGGCAAAGGTACTTATTACCAAAGCATTTCGCGTTGCAGCAAGGCGGCAACTGAGCGCATCTCCAGGAACTTACATCGGTAAGTGACTGGGGTAAGCGAAGGCAGCCAACACCGCTGCGGCGCGAAAGGCGAAGGTAATAGCCAGAAGAGGCGCGTTGCCCAGGTACACGGTGTTCGAAGTGCCAGACTAAAGACGACACCTGAGGGGGAGCAACGCCGAGATAACAACACGCCAGGCAGCGCTTGTTATCGGCTACAGAGGCTGAATCCTCTGGGTTGTCACCAGAAACGTTCCCAGTCGGGCGTTTCGCAAGGTGGAGCACTTCTGGGGAAAACGTAGTTGCTTTGATATCTGCGCCCACCCCGTTTTTCGCTCTTCCCTTGTGCCATGGCTGAAATAGTGGATCCCCTGACACGAGGTTGTTATGTCTAATTTAGTTGTCGCCAAATTCGGCGGCACCAGCGTTGCCAATTACGATGCCATGAACCGCAGTGCGGACGTGGTCCTGTCCGATTCACAGGTACGCCTGGTGGTGCTTTCTGCTTCCGCTGGCGTGACGAATCTGCTGGTCGCTCTGGCAGAAGGCCTGGAAGCCAGCGAGCGTTTCGTCAAGCTCGACGCCATTCGCAAAATTCAGTTTGATATCCTCGAACAGCTCTCGAACCCGGATGTGATCCGTGAAGAGATCGAACGCCTGCTGGAAAATATCACCACACTCGCCGAAGCGGCCTCTCTGGCAACCTCTACCGCGTTGACCGACGAACTGGTTAGCCACGGGGAGTTGATGTCGACCCTGCTGTTTGTTGAAGTGCTGCGCGAACGTAACGTGCAGGCACAGTGGTTTGACGTGCGCAAAGTGATGCGCACCAGCGATCGTTTCGGCCGTGCCGAGCCGGATGTTGCCGCACTGGCGGAACTGGCCTCTGCGCAACTGGCTCCACGCCTTAGCGACAGCCTGGTCGTGACACAAGGGTTTATTGGTAGCGAGGCCAAAGGGCGCACCACCACGCTGGGCCGCGGCGGTAGCGACTACACCGCCGCCCTGCTGGGTGAAGCGCTGCACGCCACGCGCGTGGATATCTGGACGGACGTGCCTGGCATCTACACCACCGATCCTCGCGTGGTGCCAGCGGCAAAACGCATTGATGAAATCGCCTTTGAAGAAGCAGCAGAGATGGCGACCTTTGGCGCGAAAGTGCTGCATCCTGCCACATTGTTGCCAGCTGTTCGCAGCGACATTCCGGTGTTTGTTGGCTCCAGTAAAGATCCTAAAGCGGGCGGCACACTGGTCTGCAATAAAACGACCAATCCACCGCTGTTCCGTGCCCTGGCGTTGCGCCGCAAACAGACGCTGCTGACGCTACACAGCCTCAATATGTTGCACTCCCGTGGTTTCCTGGCAGAGGTGTTCGGCATTCTGGCGCGGCACAATATCTCCGTTGACCTTATCACCACGTCCGAAGTCAGCGTCGCACTGACGCTGGATACCACCGGATCCACCTCAACGGGTGATACTTTGCTGACGCAGGCGCTGCTAACCGAGCTGTCGTCATTGTGCCGCGTGGAAGTGGAAGAGAACCTGGCGCTGGTTGCGCTGATCGGCAACGATTTGTCGAAAGCCTGCGGCGTGGGTAAAGAGGTCTTTGGGGTGCTGGATCCGTTTAATATCCGCATGATCTGCTACGGTGCCTCCAGCCATAACCTGTGCTTCCTTGTGCCGGGGGCAGAAGCCGAGCAGGTGGTGCAGAAGTTGCACCATAATCTGTTCGAGTAAGCCTTGCCGGATAATGGTTTTGCTTTATCTGGCCTGCGCAGACTGCAGGCCAGATAAGCTCAACACGCCATACCTTACGTCATGCCATTACCGTCTGATACAGCAACCGATCGAGTTCGCTTACCTTACCGCTACGGCTTTCCGGCAGCGTTTCCGGCTCTTCGCCTCGCGCCAGCTCATGCTGGATAAAGGCATGCAACAGTGGCCGACGCGCGCCATATTGCGCCTCTCCTGCCCGCTGTTTTATCGCTAACAGGTCGTCGATTTCCGCGCGTAATGGCATGCCCAAATCGCTACCGTCCAGCAAAGTGGCAAAACGCATCGGCGGCATGCCTTTTCCGGCTTCTATCCATCGCACGGCCAACAACGGGCGCAGCACGTAGAAGTATTTCTTGAGCCGTACCTGCTCATCCTGCAAATAGTCGCGAAAGTTTTTCTTTGCCATCGAATAGTAATGCCAGCGTGCTCTCACCGGGGAGAACCAGTGCGGCACCTGAGCACGCAGCGCGGCCAGCGTGGCGTCATCCTGCAGGTAAACAACCGGCGAATCCAGCCACTCTATCAGGGTCGGGTTGGCCCCCTTCAGCAACCCCAGCGCTTTTCGCCACTCCCAGCCGCACACGTCCAGTTCAGCGTCTATGGGCAGCTCTATCACATCACGTTGTGGTTCAACGCGCAGGTACCACTGCGGTTGATGCACATATAAAAAACGCACATCGTAGTCGCTGTCCGGGGAGGCAAAGCCCCACCCGCGACTGCCGGATTCGCAGGCATACAGCACTTTCACGCCATATTTCTGCTCAACCTCGTGTAAAACCTGCCGCACACGCTCGCGCATTGCGGCATCAACACTGTGAAACGCCATACCTTTTATCCTTTTACACACACCACCTGGCGCAGGGTATGCACCACTTCCACCAGCGAGGCTTGCGCCGTCATCACGGCATCAATATCTTTATAAGCCATGGGGATCTCATCGATCACATCGCTATCTTTGCGGCATTCCACATGCGCCGTTGCACGGATCTGGTCTTCTACGGTAAAGCGTTTCTTTGCTGCCGTACGGCTCATTGTTCGACCTGCGCCGTGGCTGCACGAACAGAAGCTCTCTTCATTTCCCAGACCGCGCACGATAAAGCTCTTTGCGCCCATCGAACCAGGAATAATACCCATCTGGCCTTTCTGAGCGGAAACCGCCCCTTTACGCGTCACCAGGATCTCTTCACCAAAGTGCGTCTCTTTTTGCACATAGTTATGGTGGCAATTGACGGCTTCCTGCTGCGTCATAAACGGTTTGCTGACAATGCGCGACAGCGCAGCAAGCACGCGCGACATCATCACTTCGCGGTTATGACGGGCAAAATCTTGCGCCCATTCCACCGCCTCCAGGTAGTCGTCGTAATGCTGACTCCCTTCCTGGAAGTAGGCCAGGTTTCGGTCCGGCAGGTTGGCGATATGCTGCTGCATATCCTGCTGGGCCAGCGTGATAAACACATTGCCAATGGCATTCCCCACGCCACGCGAACCGCTGTGCAACATCACCCATACCCGCTGTTGCTCATCCAGGCACACTTCAATGAAGTGGTTACCGGTACCCAATGTTCCCAGGTGCTGGTAGTTATTGGTTTTTACCAATCCGGGATATTTATCCGTCAATCGCTTAAAGCGCGGCGCCAGTTGCGCCCAGTGGTTATCCACTTCCTCTGGCGGTGTTTCCCACGCCCCTTTATCACGTTTCGATCGGTTAACTGAACGCCCGTGCGGCACCGCCTGCTCAATGGCGCTACGCAACCCGCTCAGGTTATCCGGCAGATCGTTTGCCAGCAGCGACGTGCGTACGGCAATCATTCCACAGCCAATATCCACGCCAACCGCCGCCGGGATAATCGCCCCTTTGGTCGGGATCACGCTGCCAATGGTCGAGCCTTTCCCGAGATGGACATCCGGCATTACCGCCAGATGTTTGAAGATAAATGGCATTTTGGCTGTATTCAGCAACTGGTCGCGCGCCTCCGGCTCCACCGGTACGCCGTGCGTCCACATTTTTACTGGCGCGGTATTGGCCTGCGCCAGCAGTTGATAATCGTTATGCTGCATCATGATTTCCTTTAATATTCACAAGGCCGTGCAATACCTGGTCCAGACCACCGAAGACCGAGATCTTATCGATGCGTTCCGCCACACGCTCCAGGGTTTCCATCTCTTTCAGTCGCAGGGCGACCGGGTTGCTTTCCATTACTTTCGCCGTGTTCAGCAAGGAACGAGTGGCGGCGGTCTCCTCCCGACGGCGGATCACGTTGGCCTGCGCCGTTTTTTCTGCTTCGACCAGGCGAGACAAAATGGCTTTCATCTCACCAGGCAGAATGATGTCTTTCACCCCCAGCGATGCCACTTCAATGCCAAACGCCGCCATGCGGTTCGCTACCTGCAGGCTCACCACATCATCAATAATCTGCTTGTCTTCCAACAGTTCATCCAGCGTGCGGGTACCCACCGCTTCACGCAGCGCAAATTGCAACTCGCGGTAGAGGTGATCCAGTGGTTTACTCAACTGCGCAAATGCGCTCAGCACGTCGGTATAACGCCAGTTCGCCGCCAGGTTCAGACGCAACGTGACTTTGTCTTTCGTCAGGATCTCCTGACCGCTCACTTCAAGTACCTGCAAACGCAGATCCACCACTTCGGCCTCAACCAGATGGTTCACTTTCCAGTAGCCGCTTAACCCAGCCGGTAACAGCGCCTGCGTGACGCCATCAACTTTCAGCACCCCGGCATGCCAGGCCGGCACCTGCACCGCCAGAATTGCGTCGCGCCCTTTTACCGTCGCGCCACGTTTTGGTTGTAACACTGCATTGAGGATCTCTGCGGGCACGCTCACATCACGGGTGCTCATGCGCACCAACTTCAGGGTGTCATCCGCTTTCCAGTACAGACGGCGCGTCGACGGCGGCAAAATCTCCTGCAGTGCGCCGTTCAGATACAGCGCGCCCGCTTCATCATCCTGCATATCCGCAACCAGGCAAAAACGGTCTACCCATTCCGGCTGAAAGCGGCGCAAATACTCCGCCAGCCCTTCGGCTACTTCGCTGCCGTCAATATTGACCACCAGCACCTGGGGTTTATTGAACCACGGCAGGCGGTGTTCTCCGGCTTCCAGCACCGCGTAGTAGTCGCCCTCTTTTGCCAGTAAACCTAACTGACCTTTACGTATTGTGATTTTATTGGTCATAACGCTTTCCTTAAATTGTTTTGCCTTAACGACCGCGGATGCAGGGGCGAAACCACAGGGGAAACACTGTTTTGCCTGCGGCCCGGCGCCGTTACCGGCGGTCGTCGGGGGTAGCCCTGAACAACGGGCTACCGGGTACTGCATCATGGTTATCTGCATAGATAATTGGTTGCGATTCGGGATTCGAACCCGAGAGAAAACCGACTTCTCGCATAGGTCTTTCCACTGACGGAACGCCCCTGCGGAAAACGACACTCGCCGTTCCCGGTGCGCCGGCGGGTAAACAACTCCCTGCTAACCAGTGTGCTGACAGGATAGTTATTGCCAGAAGCGTGCCAAAATAAAAAAAATGGTGCGTTATTTTTCTTAATTAATTGAATATTAATATTTTTATTTTTCTAACTGATTAACTGCATTGCAGCGGAAGACATTCTTTTTTATCCTTTATTATCGCTTTTTATCTTTTGGGATAATCATGAAACGTCGGGTAGTGATTGGTGTTCTCGGTACCGTGCTGGATAAGCGCGGTAAAAGACAGAATCGTTTTCGCAAATGGCGACCCACTGTCGGCCTGTGTCAACAACCGGACTTGCCGGTGGACCGGCTGGAGTTGCTGCACCAACCACGCGATGAAGGGCTGGCCCAGCAGACCGCGGATGACATCACACAACTCTCCCCGCAGACTCAAGTGCGTAAGCATGCAGTGATGATTAAAAATCCGTGGGATTTCGAGGAGGTGTATGCCGCATTCCTCGATTTTGCGACCCACTACCCTTTCGACACCGAGAATGAAGAGTACCTGGTGCATATCACCACCGGGACGCACGTCGCGCAGATCTGCTGGTTCCTGCTGACCGAAGCGCGCTACCTTCCCGCCAGCCTGTTACAAACCGGCCCGGCGGCAAAAGGTGCGTCTGACGAGGCCATTGCTGCCGGTGTCTGTTCGGTCATCGACCTGGATTTGAGCCGCTACGCGACGCTGACCAGCCGTTTTCAGCGTGAACAGCAGCAGTCGGTGTCGTTTCTGAAATCCGGCATTGATACCCGCAATGCCACCTTTAACCGGCTGATCGATCAAATCGAGCGCGTCGCACTGCGATCGACTGCGCCGATCCTGCTGACCGGGCCAACTGGCGCCGGAAAGTCGTTTCTCGCCAAACGCATCTTCCAGTTGCGCCAGTCCCGGCACCTCGTGCAAGGGCGACTGGTCGCGGTGAACTGCGCCACGCTGCGCGGCGATAACGCCATGTCAACGCTGTTTGGCCATGTGAAGGGAGCATTTACCGGCGCGCAGCAGGCGCGTACCGGTTTGCTGCGCGAAGCCGATGGCGGCGTACTGTTTCTGGATGAGATTGCCGAACTGGGGCTGGATGAACAGGCTATGCTGCTGAAAGCCATTGAAGAAAAGACTTTTTTCCCATTCGGTTCTGATAAAGAGGTCCACAGCGACTTTCAACTGATCGCCGGGACGCACCGCAATATGCAACAGTGGGTCGAGGAAGGTCGCTTCCGCGAAGATCTCTTTGCCCGTATTAATATGTGGACTTTCGCGCTACCGGGGCTGGCTGAGCGCCGGGAAGATATCGCCCCCAATATTGAGTACGAACTGCAACGCTTCTCCGCTGAGCAACAAACACAAATCCGTTTTGATAAAGGCGCGCGCGAGCGCTATTTGAGTTTTGCGTGTTCACCGCATGCCGCCTGGCGCGGCAACTTCCGTGAGCTCAGCACCTCCATTGCACGCATGGCCACGCTGGCTGAGCAGGGGCGCATTACGGATGCGCTGGTTGACGAGGAGATTCAGCGGCTGGAGCATCACTGGCGCGGCGTACCGGTATCGGGATCGTCTGCGCTGGATTTCAGCACGCTCGATCTGTTCGATCAACGCCAGTTAGAAACGGTGATAGAAGTGTGCCGTCGATGCCAGACGTTGTCGGAAGCCGGACGTGAACTGTTTGCCGTTTCCCGGCAGAAAAAAGCCAACCCGAACGATGCCGATCGCCTGCGTAAATACCTTGCCCGCTTTGGCCTGAGCTGGGAGAGCCTGCACAGCGCAACATAAAACATCTTCATCATAATTTGTTTGAATAATATTCCTTAGCACGATAAACAATAACTATGGTCGGGCTCGATCCCGGCCTGTTTATAACAAAACACAACACAACGATCGCAAGGAATATCCCCATGCTCGCAACTCTCACGCGGCTGTTCCCGTTATGGGCACTGCTGCTCTCCGTTCTCGCTTACTTTTTCCCATCCACCTTTGTTGCTATTGGCCCGTGGGTCACGACGCTGCTGATGCTGATTATGTTCGGCATGGGTGTGCATCTGAAAATCGATGATTTTAAACGGGTCTTATCCCGCCCGGCACCGGTAGCTGCGGGGATTTTCTTGCACTATTTGGTGATGCCGTTGGCCGCATGGCTGCTGGCGCTGATTTTCAAAATGCCGCCCGACCTCTCCGCCGGGATGGTGCTTGTTGGCAGCGTTGCCAGTGGCACGGCGTCCAATGTAATGATTTTTCTGGCAAAAGGGGATGTTGCGTTGTCGGTGACCATCTCCTCTGTGTCGACGCTGGTTGGCGTGGTGGCGACACCGCTGCTGACACGCCTGTACGTGGATGCGCATGTTCAGGTCGATGTGATGGGCATGCTATTAAGTATTTTACAGATCGTGGTGATCCCCATTGGCCTGGGGCTGATTGTGCACCACCTGTTCCCTCGCCTGGTGAAAGCCGTTGAACCGTGGCTGCCCGCCTTTTCGATGGTCTGTATTCTTGCCATTATCAGCGCCGTGGTAGCGGGCTCTGCAGCGTATATTACGTCGGTTGGCCTGGTGGTGATCGCCGCCGTGATCCTGCATAACAGCATTGGGCTGCTCGGGGGTTACTGGGGCGGGCGGCTGTTTGGCTTCGATGAATCCACCTGCCGTACGCTGGCGATTGAAGTAGGCATGCAAAATTCAGGTCTGGCTGCCGCACTGGGTAAGATCTACTTCTCTCCGCTTGCTGCGCTGCCTGGCGCGCTGTTCTCCGTCTGGCACAATCTTTCCGGCTCGCTGCTGGCGGGTTACTGGTCTGGTAAACCGGTCGATCAGCGCAACATCGAAGCAGTAAAAGCGCGTTAATTCACGTGGGTTAATGCCGGATAACCGTGCGTTATCCGGCACCGTCATCGTCGTTTATCCTCTGGCTCCCTCCCAATGAGAGAGCGCTTTCATTTGCAGTTTTTGCCTTTCCTGTAGACAGTCATATTGTCTTTTTAAAAATTTTGGGACTACGCAATGAAATCTGAAGCCACGCCTTACAGACGCCGCCTGAATATTTTTATGCTGACTTCTGTGCTGATTGTCACCGTTGCAGGATATACGCCGACAACACACGCTGCAGACAGTAAACCTGTGAATATAGCGGTTTACAGAGGAGAAGCCGGTTGTGAGGGCTGCTCAGAAATGGTGGTCAAATCACTCGCTAAAACAGGTTTAAAACTGTCCATTAGCTACATAGGCGAGAACGAAAAGCTCAAGTTGAACCGCCACAACCTGAAAAATTTTGATTTGTATATTCAGCCCGGAGGCGGGCAGGACATCCCTGCAGCTTACGATGCGATAGGTGATGACGGCGCTGAAGCTATCCGTGATTTTGTGCGTTCTGGTAAAGGGTACCTTGGGCTGTGTATGGGTGCGTACCTGGCTGACAGAAACTGGATAGGGCTTATTAATGCCCCCCTTGACTCAGAGGTTGGCAGACCAGGTGCCGATGCCCACAACGAAGGGGATTACACGCTGTCGGTAAAATGGGATGGTAAGAAAGAATCTTTTTACTATCAGGATGGCCCCTTTCTGAGTAACAGCACTGGGAGCCCTGGCTATACCCCCATCGCTTATTACAACAATGGAGACGTTGCAATGGCGGCCTATGCCTATGGAAAAGGGAACGTTGTGCTTACCGGGCCTCATCCTGAAGCGGATGAGAGCTGGATTGATGCCAGTAAACCCGGCTACATCCCCGCACAAAGTAAAATGACACGCCTGCTGAATTATTTAGCCATCGCGAAAGAGTAACCTCGCGCACCGGCGGCTTGAATACCAGGGATTCGACAAGCGGGTTCATATTGAGCAAACGCGTGTACTTATTCTGAATAACTGCCCGTCGCTAAGGCGTCAGGCCAATTTTGCACAAAATAATAATCTGCAGCTATCGCAGCAATACATAACGCTGGCGGCAAGACTGCCGATAACCGGATCAGTCTAACTTTTTCCGGTAAAACTGATGCGTATGCCCTCCCTTAAACACATTTTTTCTCTGAGCCGCCTGCGTTCGTCCGCTTCCTATAACGCGCTGTGCAAGAACAAGCCTGTCATTGAATTCAGCCCGGAGGGGATAATACATAAGGCCAGCCCACTTTTTCTTTCCACTATGGGATACCGTGCTGATGAAATCATCGGTCATCACCATCGGATATTTTGCCCGCCTTCGCTGGTTAACTCCCCGGACTACAGCCAGTTCTGGCAGCGTCTCGCCAGGGGAGAAAGCTTTAGCGGCAAGTATCTGCGGCTTGCCAGGGGAAATCGTCCTGTATGGCTTGAAGCCAGTTATATCCCCGTGACCGATCGACGTGGCCGGGTGACAAGGGTCATTAAAATAGCGGCCGATATTTCAGAACGCGTACATGTCGCGCTTGAGCAGGAAGCCATCGTCAATGCTATTGGCCGCTCGATGGCGATCATCGCCTTTAACCCGGAAGGGGTCGTGCTCGAGGCAAATGAAAACTTCCTGAAGACCACGGGGTATAAACGGGAAGACGTTGTCGGTAAACATCACCGGCTGTTCTGTTCAGAAACACTTTATAAAAGTGACGAATACCGGCAGTTTTGGGAAAAGCTGAATCAGGGCGAGTTTTTTTCCGGCGAGTTTCCACGCCTTAACCGTCGGGGAGAGCCTCTGTGGCTCCGTGCAACCTATAACCCGGTCTTTAATAGCGACGGGCAGCTTTACAAAATCGTGAAGTTTGCGACAGATGTAACGGCACAGGTTCTGCGTAATCAGAGAGAGCAGGAAGCGGCAGTGCATGCATGGGATATGGCCGTGCAGACCCGTGGAAGCGCGCAGGCAGGTGCCAGTGTTATCGAAAACAGCATCCGGATGATTGACAGGATCGCGCAGGGGATGGGGGCCGTGTCGACCGATGTATCACGGCTTAATGATCAGTCTGACAGTATTGACGGTATGGTTGAAACCATCCGAAGCTTTGCCATGCAGACAAGACTGATTGCCCTGAATGCCGCGATTGAAGCGGCAAGGGCGGGTACCTACGGAAGAAGTTTTGCTGTTGTTGCGGCAGAAGTGCGTACGCTCGCCGCGAGCGTCAGTAGCGCGACCGAAGAAATTGAGCGGGTTGTGGCGAGCAACAATCAGCTGGCTAAAGAGGTGCTTAATGGCATTGAAAACAGCCTGATGAACACCACTGAAGGCGCTGCTCTCATGCGTGAAGCGGGTGAAGTAATCGCCAGCATTCAGGAAAATGCAGAAGGCGTTGTGAGTGCGGTGAATGATGTCGCCCAGTCTGTGAAAGCCGGTTAACGACAAACCGGCTCCGACAACCGGAATTATGTGCCTCGGCACCCCGCTTCAGCCCTTCTCATCCCGATTGGTGCGCAGCGGGGAAATGCCAGCTTTTTGCAGATAACCGAATGAGGTAGTCGCCAGATCAACAACAACATGTCCTCGACCACTGACAAAAAACTTTTTTGAATAATTGCCTGGCAACCACCTTTCGATGAGGGCTGCGTACAGCGTTCACCCGATCCCTTATTTTTCCTGAGTCAGAAAGGCGGGGGCTTTCCTGTCAGGTCCTCTAATGTCACGCTTCTGCCAGCGTTGCAAGGTGCCAGAAGTGGACTCTGTCGTTCCGAAAGCGGCTTGCTGTTTGAGCGAAAGGTAGGGCAATCTGTGGAGCCTGAACTGATACAGGGAACTATGCCAGATGGATATGATGCTAAAATTCATGCTCTCTCAGTATGCTGAACTGCCCGTGCCTCAGGACATCCTCCATAGCTGGCTTGAAAAATGGATTTCTGAGCAGGAAAAATACTGTGTGGATAGTACCTTTTCATCACGGTTCCCGTGGAAAGAAACTGGCTTACCACAGGCGTATTTTCTACAGCGAAAACTCAATATTGATGGCCAGCAGTTTCTTACTGGTCCGCGTTACCGTGGGGGCGATATCAACAGCCCTTTCATTGATATCGTCGCTTCAGACTCCAGCATCAATTGTTCTGTACTTAAATCTGTCTGCCAGGAGTGGGCGCAGCTAAAGCCACAGTACATTCGTATTCTCACGCCCGGCCACGAAAAAGTTCACGGTATAACAGACCAACTCATCTATGCAGCCTGGCTGTCTGGTGCTGCAGAATATGAGGATGACACAGTAACCCTGAGACTGGCTGAATACGCCGATTTTGAATGGTGTCGACAGGCTCTGATAGATGCCTATCAGCATGCGTTGTTAGCTATCCCAGCCTTAAGAGGCAACCTGTGCTCTGTCGATGACGAAGAGCTTAGCGATCATATTTCAGAAGGCGATGCGCATATTGTTTACGAAGAGGGAATTCGTGTCGGACTGATAATTTGCGAAAAAGGAGACGTCGCTTTTTTACGTGGTTACCGAATTTCTGAAGAGGTTATCCTTCCTGCCTTTCGCGGACGCTCTTTGGCTTCCCGGGCTCAACGCCTGCTTTGTCACCCTCTTTACCACGCCAGTCGGGAACCCATCCTGGTGACAGGAACTATCCTGCCGGAAAATTTACCGTCAATAAAGACAGCTGAAAAAGCGGGAAGGGCATGTATTCTCAGATACGCGTTTTTACCTGCGATTTATTGTTGACTAACTTGCCTGCAAACTGATTGTGTTAACGTTCACGCGTGGTACAAAACTGCCGATACGAGCCGCTTTCCGACATTGTGCATCCCGTGCATGCATGCTACGCCGGTATCACGTACACTCGTTGCACTTCCTGAGGAGAGAGTCCTATGGCACTGACCCGATTGACGCAAAAAGAGATGACGGAGAATGAGCAGCGGGAGCTGAAAACGCTGCTCGATCGCGCCCGCATCGCACACGGACGCCCGCTGAGTAATTCTGAAGCGAACCACGTAAAAAAAGAGTATATCGATAAGCTGATGGCGCAGCGCGAAGCGACTGCAAAGAAAGCCCGCCAGGTGAAAAAACAGCAGGCTTATAAACCGGATGAGAATGCCAGCTTCTCCTGGTCTGCTAACACGTCCACGCGCGGCAGGCGCTGATCAGCGCCCTTTCTTTTTCCGCCCAGGCTGGGTAAAGCGTTTCCCTGCGGGTTTGGCCCGGCTTTTCTCTTCAGGCCGGGCAGCTTTGGCAACGGGCTTCTTCGCCGCCGACTGCGGTTTCGCTTTGGCTTTCGGCTTCGCTTCGGACGATGAGTTTTCAATCAGTTTAAACAACGCAATCAGTTCATCATCGGTAAGGTCACGCCATTCTCCCGGCGGCAAGCCAGTCAGACTCACGTTCATAATGCGGGTACGCTCCAGCTTCGTGACCTCATAACCGAAGTGTTCGCACATGCGGCGGATTTGGCGGTTGAGCCCCTGAACCAGCGTAATACGGAAGCTAAACGGCGCTTCTTTTTTCACCTTACATTTTTTGGTTACCGTGCCGAGGATCGGCACGCCTGCCCCCATGCCACGAATAAATTCATCGGTCACGGGTTTATTAACCGTCACCAGGTACTCTTTTTCGTGGTCATTGCCGGCACGCAGGATTTTATTCACCAGGTCGCCGTGGTTGGTCAGGAAAATCAGCCCCTGTGAATCTTTGTCCAGGCGGCCAATCGGAAAAATACGGCTGCTGTGGTTCACAAAATCAACGATATTGTCTTTTTCGCCGTCTTCGGTGGTGCTCACAATGCCAACGGGTTTATTCAAGGCGATAAACACCAGATCTTCTTCGTTTCGCGGTTCGATAAGTTGACCATTGACCTTAACAACGTCACCGGCGACCACCTGATCGCCAATGCCGGCGCGCTTGCCGTTGATAAAGACATTTCCTTGTTCAATATAACGGTCAGCCTCGCGGCGTGAACAAATCCCGCTTTCGCTAATGTACTTGTTTAAACGTGTTGATTGAGCTGGCAGCATAAATTCTCCTGTAAAAGCGGAATATAACTGTCTTCGGGAGGAGATAAAAACGGATTTTAACACCGCAAATTGTGATTTGTGCACTAACCCAATGAAAGTGGGCTTTTAGCGCCGTGCCCGCCGACACGGCAGTTTTTAGTAGTCGTCGCGCTCGTCATCTTCATCCGGCTGCTCCAGCACACTGTAGGCCACTGAGCAGAACAGCGAGTTCAGACGTTTCATATCACCCAACAGGCCAAGATGCAGCGAACTGGTTTCAATACTCTGCACGTTCTGTTGATGCAAGCGGTCCACATGCGCGTGAGCATAGCGGCGGTTCATAATACGAAAGCGATGTTTGCTGCGGCGCAGACGGCGCGCGCTGGTCACATCGCTGGAGAAAAACACCGACATGGCAAGTTTCAGGTTCCCGACCAGGCGTTCGTGCAGGGCATCCAGCTCTTGCAGCCCTTCAAGGGAGAACGCACGCCGCGCCGCCAGTGATTTATCGGCAATTTCACTGCCCATTCGTTCGACAATGTCCGATGCCTGCTCGAGATTCAGCGACATTTCGATGATCTCCGCCCAGCGTTTAGACTCCTCTTCAGCCAGCTCCTCTTTGGGCATCCGCGCCAGATAAAGTTTGATAGCCGTATAAAGCACGTTGATGTCATCGGCTTGTTTGCGGAGCTCTTTTTCCTGCCGCGGCTGGCCGTGCATGACTTTATGTAGCCCTTCAAGCATCAACTCCATCGCATCTCCCATACGCAGGGTTTCTCGCGCGGCGTTGGCCAGCGCCAGCGTTGGGGTATCCAGCGCGCTGCTGTCGAGATGCTTCGGTTTCAGGCGGGCATCCAGTTCCGGCTCTTCACGAATAATACGTTTACAGAACTGCGCCATCGGCCCGGCAAACGGTACCATCACCAGGCAACGGATCAGGTTGTAGAAAACGTGGAAATAGATAACCAGCTCGGCTTCCGGCAACGGCAGTTTGTGCATCGTTCGCGCCAGCACATGCACAAAAGGCAGAATCATCAGGCTGCCTACCAGTTTAAACAACAGACTGCCCAGTGCCACACGGCGGGCGGCGGCATTAGCGGCGCTGTTATTGATCATGGCCAGCAGCCCCGAACCGAGGTTTGCGCCAATCACCAGACATAACGCCACCGGGAAAGAGATAATGCCTGCCGTGGTGAGCGTGGCGGTCAGCAACACGGCCGCCAGGCTGGAGTAACTGACAATGGCAAACACCGCGCCGATTAGCGCATCGAGCATAATGTCGCCGGTCAGCGAGGCAAAAATTACCTGCACGCCATTAGCCTGCGTGATCGGCGTTACCGCCTGCACAATCAGCTCCAGTGCCAGCAGGATCAAGCCAAGCCCGATACTCACCCGCCCCAATTGCCCTTCGCGGGTTTGTTTACGGCCAAGGAAGAAGATTACGCCAATAAATATCAGTAGTGGCGAGAGCCAGGAGAGATCAAAGGTGAGGATACGCGCCATCAGCGCGGTCCCGACATCTGCGCCCAGCACAATAACCAGCGCCGGGGTGAGCGCCACCAGATCCTGCGCCACAAACGATGTCACCAGCATTGTGGTCGCATTACTGCTCTGCACCAGCGCGGTGACGCCGATACCAGCACAGAAGGCGAGCGGTTTTTTCTCTACGCTACGGCTCAGGACAGTGCGCAGACGCGCGCCGAAAACACGCATCACGCCAGTACGGACAATATGCGTGCCCCATACCAGTAAGGACACCGCAGAGAGCAAATGAAGCAACGTCAGCACGGATTGAGGTTCTCCTTATCGTTATGCGTTGTGTTTTCCCCACCGGGGGAAGATCAACATTATGCGTTAAGTATAAGGTGTTAAAGCGCGGAAAAGCGCAGAGCACCGATCTGGCGCCCTGTGAGTTGTAAGGAAAAATGACAGTTTTGTGACAGCGGTAAGCTTTCGCTGTTAGTCCATCGCTGCAGGTGCTGTGCCTGGGCGATCCTGCCGTTTAGCCCAAACAATGGAAGCTATCTTTATCGCTTCCGAGAAGATAAACAGCAGAATCGCCAGCCATGTTGCCCGCGAACCGGTGAGATGCATAAACAGCGGAATAATGGTCAGCGAGCATTTTAACGACACGACCCTGGCTATTTCCTGAACAATAAAGAGGCTGTTAGGTATATCTTTTTTTACCAGTAACCACCAGCCGGAAAAAACCAAAGAAACGATCATCAGGATATTGATGAAAAACATCACCTGAATAATCCCGCCCATCAGGCCACCGACGCCCATTTGCGCATAATTCGAGTAGAAGCCGTGAATGTCGGAATAAAAGGGAACTTTCCCGCTTTGCAGTGAAAAAAATAAATAGCTGACCAGAGCCAGCGCATCCATAATACCCCAAAAAACAAAAATCTTATTTTTTAAATTCATAATCCTCGTCCCTTACGCCTGGGATCCATTGCCATGATTTACCCGATTGCGCCCATGCATCATCACCCTCCAGATATTTCTGGTACACCACCCGCTTTTCCCCATAGCGGCGGATCACCGAACGAGTATAGAGGATTTCCCGCGTGTCCGGCGCGACGCTGTCCGGAATGGGCGTCCACAGCTGAACTTTATCCCGCGAGGTGTTCATATAGTCCTTGCCATCGGAGCCAAACACCCGCCCTTCATCCCCCATGCTGGTCGCACGGTTGAGCAGCATCATCGCCGCATTTTTAACACCATGATAATCATTTTCGCTTGTTTTCCAGTAGCCTGGACCATACTCCGCCGTCACGGGCACAAAACTGCTGCGAGTTGGTGCCGGGCGGCCATGTACGGCAACGCTGTCTTTAAAACCGTTCAGGATCGTTCTGATAAACACGGCGTTAAATGAAAGGCTTTGCACACAGAACAGATCCGCGTTTTCGGCAATAAAGAAGGGATAAGAGAACCGGCTGCGCGCGCTGACGTTGGGTCGCACCACCACCACCACGCCTTTATCCACCAGGCCATCGATATGCTTTTCTTTTTGATGCCCTAACGGATCATGCGGTAAACCATATTTAAAACCGTGATGCCGCTTAATGGTATAGCCATCAATACTGCCCAGAATATTATTCGGGCTATTTTCAATGAAATATTCCTTTTTGATAATATTCTTCGCAACATCCGGGGCCAGGATATTTTCATAATCCTTCGGCAATAGATTTCTTTTTCTTATATCATAAATATCCATTTCATAATACCTAAGTTAAATTTATGACAATTAAATGAAGCGCAAAAGAGTAAGCAACCTTGCCTTTTAGCCGAGCCACTATCATACGCATGAAGCGGAACAGGGGCCTAAGAGAATATATAAATTTAAGAATGTTCTTAGTTTAAATTTATATTATCTTTGCTTCACAATTGTTTCGCGAAAATGAAATGATGAAAAAAAGGGCATTTAAAAAATGCCCTTTGCTGATTAATCTGCGTCGTAACCGAGATTGGGTGCCAGCCAGCGCTCGACTTCGGCGACCGACATCCCTTTGCGTCGCGCATAGTCTTCAACCTGATCACGCTGAATTTGTGCGACGGCATAATACTTGCTGTCCGGGTGGCTGAAATACCAGCCGGAAACCGATGCGCCAGGCCACATAGCGAAAGATTCTGTCAGTTTCATTCCGGTGTGTTTTTCAACATCCAGCAATGCCCAGATTGTCCCTTTCTCAGTATGTTCCGGGCAGGCGGGGTAGCCCGGCGCCGGGCGAATGCCCTGGTAATTTTCGCGGATCAGTTCGTCATTGCTGAGATTTTCGTTCGGTGCATAGCCCCAGTAAACTTTGCGCACGCGCTCATGCAGGTACTCGGCAAAGGCTTCAGCCAGGCGGTCAGCCACTGCTTTGATCATGATTTTATTGTAATCATCATGCGCAGCATCGTACGCCTCTGCCAGTGCATCCTCTTCCAGCCCACCAGTTACCGCAAACGCGCCAATATAGTCCGCTTTGCCGCTCAGTTTCGGCGCGACAAAATCCGCGAGGCAATAGTTTGCGAAACCGACTTTCTCGGTTTGCTGGCGCAGATGGCAGGCAACACGTTGAATCTCTGTGCGGCTTTCATCGCGATAGATCTCAATGTCATCACCTACGCGGTTCGCCGGGAACAGCCCGACCACGCCGCGCGGATTCAGCAATTTTTCCGCGCTCAGCTTATCGAGCATTTCATTGGCATCAGCGAACAGACGCTTCGCCTCTTCGCCAACGACTTCATCCTCAAGAATGCGGGGATACTTCCCGGCCAGCGACCAGGTCATAAAAAACGGCGTCCAGTCAATATAGTTACGCAGCGTTTCGATGCTGGCCGTCACTTCCTGTACACCGAGACGATGCGCCACGGGCGGCGTATAACTTTCCCAGTCGAAAGCCAGATCATTTTCCCGCGCCGCCTGCAACGTTACGGGCGGCGTGCGTGGTTTTTTACGCGCATGCTGAATACGCACGGTTTCATACTCTTTGCGTGTACGGGCCACAAACTCATCATGTTGCGTATCTGAAAGCAGCGAAGCCACGACACCAACGGTACGTGACGCGTCCTGCACGTAGACCGTCGGCCCACTGTAATTCTGCTCGATTTTCACCGCTGTATGCGCTTTCGAGGTGGTTGCGCCGCCTATCAGCAGCGGAATAGTAAAGCCCTGGCGCTCCATCTCTTTCGCCACGTTGACCATCTCATCCAGCGAAGGGGTAATCAGCCCGGAAAGACCGATCAGATCGGCATTCACTTCGCGCGCGGTTTTTAAAATTTTATCGGCGGGCACCATCACACCAAGGTCGATGATCTCGTAGTTGTTACACTGCAGCACCACGCCAACAATATTCTTACCAATGTCGTGAACATCGCCTTTCACCGTGGCGATCACCATTTTTCCGTTGCTGCTGCCCTTCTCTTTGCTGGCCTCGATATAAGGTTCAAGGTACGCGACCGCCTGCTTCATTACGCGGGCGGACTTGACCACCTGCGGCAGAAACATTTTGCCCTCGCCGAACAGATCGCCAACCACGTTCATGCCGTCCATCAACGGCCCTTCTATCACTTCAATAGGACGCGTGGCCATCTGGCGGGCTTCTTCCGTATCCAGCTCGATAAATTCGGTAATGCCTTTCACCAACGAGTATTCGAGACGTTTTTTTACATCCCAACTGCGCCACTCCGCTTGCTGGGCATTTGCGCCATCGTCGGCAGCTTTGCTACCGCGGTATTTTTCCGCCAGTTCAAGCATCCGTTCGGTCGCGTCATCGCGGCGATTAAGGATCACATCCTCAACACCATCGCGCAGCTCGGCAGGCAAATCATCATAAATGGCCAGCTGACCAGCGTTAACAATCCCCATGTCCATACCGTTGCGGATGGCGTAATAGAGGAACACGGCATGGATGGCTTCACGTACCGGGTCATTGCCACGAAATGAGAATGACACGTTGGAGACGCCGCCGGAAATCAGCGCATGCGGCAGCTCGCGTTTAATGTCTTCACACGCGCCGATAAAGTCCTGCGCATAGTTGTTGTGCTCTTCAATACCGGTCGCTACGGCGAAGATATTCGGATCGAAGATAATGTCTTCCGGCGGGAACCCCACCTCTTCGGTGAGGATCTTATAGGCCCGGCGGCAAATTTCGATTTTGCGCGCGCGGGTATCCGCCTGGCCAACTTCGTCGAACGCCATCACCACCACGGCGGCGCCATAGCGGCGCACTTTTTTCGCGTGCTCGATAAAAGGTTCAATTCCCTCTTTCATCGAGATGGAGTTAACGATGCCTTTGCCCTGGATGCATTTCAGCCCTTTTTCGATCACCTCCCATTTGGAAGAGTCGATCATTATCGGCACACGGGCGATATCCGGCTCACCGGCAATCAGATTGAGGAAACGCACCATTGCCGCTTCGGCATCCAGCATCCCCTCATCCATGTTGATGTCGATAATTTGCGCGCCGCTCTCCACCTGCTGGCGGGCTACATCCAACGCTTCGCTGTATTTTTCTTCTTTAATCAGGCGCTTGAATTTAGCAGAACCGGTGACGTTGGTACGTTCGCCGACGTTTACAAACAGGCTGTCGTCGCCAATATTCAGTGGCTCAAGGCCCGACAAACGGCAGGCGACGGGAATGTCCGGTAACTGACGCGGCGGTAAATCTGCAACGGCGCGGCTCATGGCGGCGATATGCTCTGGCGTGGTGCCACAGCAGCCGCCAACGATATTCAGGAAGCCGGCTTCTGCCCATTCGCGGATTTGCGCGGCCATGGTGTCGGCATCCAGATCGTACTCGCCAAAGGCATTGGGCAGGCCAGCATTCGGGTGCGCAGTGACGTAGCATTCCGCGATGCGCGACAGTTCCTGCACATACTGACGCAGCTCATCCGGCCCTAATGCACAGTTCAGACCGAATGTCAGCGCATCGGCATGCCGAAGTGAGTTATAAAACGCTTCGGTGGTCTGCCCGGAAAGCGTACGCCCGGAGGCATCGGTAATGGTGCCGGAGATCATGATCGGCAAATCCACCCCTAACGCTTCAAATTCTTCTTTAACCGCGAAGATTGCGGCTTTGGCGTTGAGCGTATCAAATACGGTTTCGATCAGGATCAGATCTGAGCCCCCTTCCACCAGCGCTTTGGTGGACTCCCGGTAGGCTGTGACCAGTTGATCAAAGGTGATATTACGAAATGCCGGATCGTTCACATCCGGCGAGATCGAGGCGGTGCGGTTGGTCGGGCCAAGCACCCCGGCAACATAACGCGGTTTATCCGGCGTTTGCGCAGTCCACTTGTCGGCACTGTCGCGTGCCAGTTTCGCCGCGGCAAAGTTGATTTCCGCCGACAGGGATTCCATCTGGTAATCCGCCATGGCGATGGTCGTCGAGTTGAAGGTATTGGTTTCGATGATGTCTGCGCCCGCGGCAAAATAGGCGTCGTGGATCGCGCTGATCACCTCTGGCTTGCTAAGTACCAGTAAGTCGTTGTTACCTTTCAGATCGCAGGGCCAGTCGGCGAAACGCTCGCCGCGAAAATCCTGCTCGCTCAGACGGTAGCCCTGGATCATGGTGCCCATGCCCCCATCCAGAACCAGAATGCGTTCACTTAACTGCTGCTTCAGTTGCTCAACTTTGCTGCTCACACGTGCTCCCGACAACGCTCAATCAGGCCAAAAGGCCAGCAGAACATACTGGCATAAAGTAAGAGAACGGAAAAGCGACAGCGGGGTAACATGAGAGATGTTCAGCATCACTCATCCGATCAGTCTGCCGGGGAGTTGCGTTATACTCACTTAAAACGAAAATAATTTCCACGATACAGAAAAGGAGCCCGCCATGGCCACTTCCGTTCCCGCTAAACGAGGCAGAAAAGCTACAGCCCCGGCCGCTCCGGCGGGTGGGCAAGTCCAGTCATTGACCCGCGGTCTGAAACTGCTGGAATGGATTGCTGAGTCTCATGGCAGCGTCGCCCTTACCGAGCTGGCGCAACAGGCCGGTTTACCAAACTCCACCACCCATCGTTTACTCACCACCATGCAACAGCTGGGCTTTGTTCGCCAGGTCGGCGAGCTGGGCCACTGGTCGGTAGGCGCGCATGCATTTATTGTTGGCAGCAGTTTTTTGCAGAGCCGCAACCTGATGGCAATCGTGCATCCGATCCTGCGCAACTTAATGGAAGCGTCCGGCGAAACCGTGAATCTTGCGGTACTGGATAAGAGCGATCATCAGGCAATTATTATCGATCAGGTGCAATGTACCCAGTTGATGCGAATGTCCGCGCCGATTGGCGGCAAACTGCCGATGCATGCTTCCGGCGCAGGCAAAGCGTTTTTGTCGCGTCTGAGCGATGAGCAAGTTGGCAGCTTGCTGCACCGCCAGGGGCTGCATGCGTACACCCATGCCACGCTGGTATCGCCGGTGCACCTGAAAGAGGATCTCGCCCAGACGCGTAAACGCGGCTACTCCTTTGACGATGAAGAGCACGCGCTGGGGTTACGCTGCGTTGCAGCGTGTATTTTTGACGAACATGGCGAACCCTTTGCTGCGATCTCCATCTCCGGGCCTATCTCACGCATCACGGACGACCGCGTGACAGAACTGGGCGCAATGGTGATCCGTGGCGCTAAAGAAGTGACGCTGGCTTACGGTGGAATGCGTTAACATCCAAATGGTTACAGCGTGTTTACTCACCTTACGCCATCAGAAACGTTTACGCTCGGTTCCTCGGCAGTATGTGCCTATCTGCCGTTAACGCGATCGTGGCGTAAAGACTTTGGCACCATGCGTGAAGGGCGCATGATCGACAGGATTGATTCGCTCTGTTTTGCCGCGCCGGTGTTCTTTCATGTCGAGCGTAACGGCTTTACCTGCTTATCCAGCCTGGCGCAGGGCTCCTGCGCCGAAGCGCACGCTAAAACGCTGACGCCGACGATAGGCGTAAACATCTTCCACATGCCCGCTGCGAATACGCGCCTGCAGTCCGCGCCAGTAGTCGGCACACAATAAATCGGCGTGCATCTCCTCGAACAGCGGGCCAATCTCCGGGTCGGCGCACAACCAGTGGCGAAACTCTTCCGGGAAAACATCCCCCGGCGCCACGCTGTACCAGGGTTCGGCGCTCAGTTCATCTTCCGGGTAACGCGGCGCGGGAATATCACGGAAATTCACTTCCGTCATATAACAAATTTCATCGTAGTCGTAGAACACTACCCGTCCGTGGCGAGTGACGCCGAAGTTTTTAAACAACATGTCGCCGGGGAAAATGTTTGCCGCCGCCAGCTGGCGAATCGCGTTACCGTACTCTTCGACGGCATCACGCAACTGCTGGCCTTTGACCTGCTCAAACCACAGATTCAGCGGCACCATCCGGCGTTCAATATAGAGATGGCTGATGGCGATACGGTCACCAAGGTCGGTGATTTTGCCCGGTGCTTGCTCCAGTAATAGCGCCATTAATGCCGGAGAGATTTTGTGCTTCTCAAGAACAAAGTTTTCAAACTCTTGCGTGTCCGCCATGCGGCCAACACGGTCGTGCTCTTTTACCAGTTGATAACAGGCGCGAACGTGCGCGGCGCTCATCTCTTTTTGCGGCGGAAAAACATCTTTGATCACTTTAAAAACCCGGTCGAAGCCCGGCAACGTGAAGACCAGCATCACCATACCGCGGATGCCCGGCGCTTCAATAAATTGCTCCTGACTGGCATTGATGTAGTTCAGATATTCACGGTAGCTTTCAGTTTTGCCATGTTTCTGGCAGCCAATCGCCATATACAGCTCGGCGGTGGTTTTGCCGGGCAGGATCTCGCGCAACCACTCCACCGTCGCGGCAGGCAGCGGCGCATAGACCATAAAGTACGAGCGGGCAAAACCAAACACGATACTGGCTTCTGCAAAGGTGGTCAGGCAGGTATCAACGAACAGTTCGCCTTCATCGCTGCGGTGGACAGGCAACAGGAAAGGTAGCGTTGCTGTCGGGGTGATCAATTTCCCGACCAGCCAGGCAGCTTTGTTGCGGTAAAACAGTTCGTTTGCCACCTGCAGATGAGACTGCGCCAGCGTTTCATGACCGAAGACCTCGCTCAGATGGGCGATAATATAGCCAACATCACGCGCCTTATCCTGCCAGCTCAGACGCAGCGGTAAGTCAGAAAGCACTTTTGTCAGCAGCGACTCCCAGCCGCGATCCGGCCAGAAGGCTTTTGCCAACGGGCGCGGAATGGTGCGAAACCGCCGCTCCGGCTGTGAACTAAAGATAAACAGACGCTCAGGGGTGAGAGAGCGGTGATCGAACAGACGGCAATAGACGGAATTGAAGAAGCTTTCGGCAATTTCAAAACGCGGATAATCTGGCAGCAGTTGTGTGTAGTGCTCTTTTACCCGCAGCAGGAAAGCGGCATCCGGGCTTTGGCTGTCGGTAATGCAGCGCAATTGTTCCACCACCAAACCGACGTGATGGTCATAGAGATGAATACGTTGTTTCATCGCCTGCTGAACGGCGTGCCAGTCGGCCTGTTCGAAGCGCTGTTGCGCGCCAGACGTCACTTCCAGAAATCGCCCGTACTGAGCGTCAAAGCCCTGCAGGATGGTTTGTGCAATCAGCAGTTCCAGGCCACGCGACATTCTCACCCCCACCGTTCAGGCCACATAAGCGCAGCGCCATCCGTCCGGCATGGCGCTGCTACCAGACGCGTTTATTCAGAACTGCGCTTCTTCGGTCGAGCCGGTCAGTGCGGTCACGGAAGAGGCGCCACCCTGGATAATGGTGGTGACCTTATCGAAATAACCGGTGCCCACTTCCTGCTGGTGAGAAACAAAGGTGTAGCCCTCTTTGCTGGCGGCAAACTCTGGCTGCTGGACCTTCTCAACGTAGTGCCTCATTCCTTCACCCTGCGCATAGGCGTGGGCCAGGTCAAACATGTTGAACCACATGCTGTGAATGCCCGCCAGGGTAATAAACTGGAACTTATAGCCCATGTCTGACAGCGCCTGCTGGAAGCGCGCAATGGTGCTGTCGTCGAGGTTTTTCTTCCAGTTAAAGGATGGCGAGCAGTTGTAGGCCAACAGTTTGCCGGGGAATTTTGCATGGATAGCATCAGCAAAGCGGCGTGCCAGCTCAAGGTCCGGGGTGGAGGTTTCGCACCATACCAAATCCGCGTACGGCGCATAGGCCAGACCGCGGCTGATAGCCTGTTCAATCCCGGCATGCGTGCGGTAAAAACCTTCGCTGGTGCGTTCGCCGGTAATAAAGGCGCTGTCATACGGGTCGCAATCGGAAGTGACCAGGTCGGCAGCATCTGCATCGGTACGGGCAACCACCAGTGTTGGAACGCCAAGGACGTCTGCTGCCAGACGTGCGGCAACCAGTTTCTGCACCGCTTCCTGAGTGGGTACCAGCACTTTGCCGCCCATATGGCCGCATTTCTTCACTGATGCGAGCTGATCTTCGAAGTGAACCGCCGCTGCGCCGGCTTCTATCATCGATTTCATCAGTTCAAATGCATTGAGCACGCCGCCAAACCCGGCTTCGGCATCGGCAACAATCGGCAGGAAATAGTCGACAAAACGCGGATCACCCGGTTCGATACCGGCAGACCACTGGATCTGATCCGCGCGGCGAAAGGTGTTGTTGATGCGTTCTACCACTGAGGGAACCGAGTTCGCCGGATACAACGACTGGTCCGGATACATGCTGGAAGCCAGGTTGGCATCTGCTGCAACCTGCCACCCGGAAAGATAGATGGCTTCAATCCCTGCTTTAGCCTGCTGTAACGCCTGGCCACCCGTCAGCGCGCCGAGGCTGTTAACGTAACCTTTCTTAGATTCGCCATGCAGCAGCCGCCACATTTTGGCCGCGCCGAGCTGCGCGAGTGTACATTCGGGATTAACCGAACCGCGTAATTTCACCACATCCTCCGCGCTGTATGGGCGGCGGATGCCTTCCCAGCGCGGTTGTGTCCATTGTTGTTGTAATTCTTCGATTTGTTGGGTACGGGTTTTCATATGCAGATGCTCCATTTTTTCACTCCTGGCGGCCCAGGCGTTATTGGTGAAAGCAGTTTGGTTCCTGCCAGCGCACAAGAGCCGGAGCGTACAAGGTGTACGTGAGGATTTTGCGCGTTGTCAGGGGCCAAAATGGCAAACAAAATAGCCTGATAATTACGCCAGCAGGCGATAACCAGGTAGCGTCAGGAAGTCGATCAACTCATCAGAGGTGGTGATCTGCTCCATCAACCGGGCGGCATCCGTAAAACGGCCACTGCTGAAACGGTGTTCACCCAGCTCTTCCTGAATAACGAGCATCTCTTCAGCCAGCATCTGGCGGAACAATGCTTTGGTCACAGGTTTGCCGTTACTCAGCGTTTTTTCGTGATGGATCCACTGCCAGATGGATGTGCGGGAAATTTCCGCCGTGGCGGCATCCTCCATCAGGCCATAAATCGGTACGCACCCGTTACCTGAAATCCATGCTTCGATATACTGCACTGCTACGCGAATATTGGCGCGCATGCCTTCTTCGGTGCGCTCGCCTTCGCAAGGAGCCAGCAATTGCTCCGCGGTGATGGGTGCGTCTTCCTCACGGCTGACCGATAACTGGTTTTGCCTGTCGCCCAGCGCCGCGTTAAACACGCCCATCACTGTGTCGCCAAGTCCCGGATGGGCGATCCATGTTCCGTCGTGGCCGTTTTTGGCTTCAAGCTCTTTGTCGGCCCTGACTTTGTTCAATACCCAGTTATTGCGTTCGGTATCTTTGCTGGGAATAAAGGCCGCCATGCCGCCCATCGCGAATGCGCCGCGGCGATGACAGGTTTTGATCAGCAAACGGGAATAAGCGCTCAGGAACGGTTTGTCCATCGTCACGACCTGACGATCGGGCAACACGCGATCCGGGTAGTTTTTCAATGTTTTGATATAGCTGAAAATATAATCCCAGCGTCCACAGTTAAGCCCGACGATGTGGTCACGCAACGCGTGCAGGATCTCATCCATCTGGAATACAGCGGGCAGAGTTTCAATCAACAATGTGGCTTTGATGGTGCCGCGCGGCAGATTAAAACGATCCTCAGTAAAGCTGAAAACCTCGCTCCACCACGCCGCTTCCTGCCATGACTGAGTTTTCGGCAGGTAGAAATAAGGCCCGCTTCCTTTCGCCAGCAAACTCTTGTGATTGTGGAAAAAATAGAGGGCAAAATCGAACAGGCTGCCCGGGATCGCTTCGTCACGCCAGGTCACGTGTTTTTCCGGCAGGTGCAAACCACGCACGCGGCAGACCAGCACAGCCGGATTGGGTTTCAGCTGATAGATTTTTCCCGCTTCATTGGTATAGCTAATAGTGCCGTTGACCGCATCACGCAGATTGATCTGCCCATCGATCACTTTGTCCCAGTTGGGCGCCAGCGAGTCTTCGAAATCCGCCATAAACACTTTTACGTTTGCGTTAAGGGCGTTGATTACCATTTTGCGCTCAACCGGCCCGGTGATCTCGACACGACGATCCCGTAAGTCGTCCGGGATGCCGCGAATTGTCCACTCACTCTCTCTAATGGAAGCCGTTTCCGAAATAAAAGCAGGCAACGTACCGGCGTCAATTTGCTGCTGCTGTCGCACACGAGCGGCTAACAGTTGATTGCGTTTCGGCGTAAAGCGTGTGACCAGCTCGCTGAGAAATTCTACTGCTGCCGGGGTGAGGATCTGTTTTTCCTGCTCGCCGTGCGGCTGCGTAAAGGCCAGTTCGTCGGTTGTTGTTGCCTGTGGTGTCATGGTGCGGCTCCTCATTTTTGCATCGAAGACATTTCCCAATGAGAACGAAGATCGTGCGTACAGTTTTCGTTCAGCAAGAACAATCCTGGCTAAATCTTTTTCCAAAATCAAAAACAATTTCCATTTTTAATTTAAAATACAATTAACCCATTGATAACAATCAGGTTATAGTTTTATTGTGCTATGAAGTGTTTTTCGGAAATAAAAAAGACGCCCGAAGGCGCCTGGAATGGGAGGCTGAAACGCTTAATCCAGCGTCGGATTCATATGACGCAGATCGAATGGCGTGATCTGGTAGACGTAGTAGTTTAGCCAGTTGATAAACAGTAAATTGCCGTGGCTGCGCCATGAGGCGCGCGGTTTATTCTGCGGATCGTTCTGCGGGAAATAGTTGTGTGGCAGCTCCGGACTGAGCCCTGCTTCCGCGTCGCGAAAATATTCATTCGCCAGCGTATTGGCATCGTATTCCGGATGCCCGGTCACAAAGGCGATACGTTTATCTTTGCTGGCAAACAGGTAAGCATCCCCGTCCTCGGTTTGCGCCAGGATCTCAAGATCGGTGTAATCACGAATCAATGCTGCCGGAAAATCCGCATAGCGCGAGTGCGGTGCAAGAAAAACGTCGTCAAAGCCGCGGGTTAGCAAAGCATGGGGCTGGAGAATATGGTGTTCGTAGACGCCGGAGAGCTTTTCGTTGCGGGTTTGTTTCGGAATTCCGTAGAGGATATTCAGTGCGGCTTGTACCGCCCAACAGACGAACAGCGTTGAGGTGACATGATCTTTTGCCCATTCCAGCACCTGCTCGATCTGCGGCCAGTAGGCGACGTCGTTAAACTCAACCAGCCCCAGCGGGGCACCGGTGACAATCAGACCATCGTAGTTGTCGTGGCAGATTTCATCGAAATTGCAGTAAAAGGTGTTCAGGTGCTCCGCAGGCGTGTTGCGTGACTCGCGGGAATCAATACGTAATAAACGCACATCTACCTGCAAAGGTGAGTTAGACAGCAGGCGCAGGAATTGATTTTCCGTTTCGATTTTCTTCGGCATCAGGTTGAGGATAAGCACCTTCAGCGGACGGATTTCCTGCACTGTTGCGCGCGAGGTCGTCATGACAAAGACGTTCTCATCGCGTAAGAAGTTGACGGCTGGCAGCTCGTCCTGCACCCGAATCGGCATAACTTATACCCTCACAGCATACGTTTAAACGTTTAGACATCCAGATAGCCGAAGATACCCAGGAATGATCAAAATGTCGAGTCCGCAGGAGAAAGGTGAGAAAGTTTCACGTCCCGCCACGCTGGCTTTGCAAATAATGTTGCCGTTATCGCCTGGCTTTTTTAGCCTGACTCAGGGCCGCCAGTACCTGCTGATCGCTGAGGGGAGTTGGGCTGTCAATGACCTGCGGGTAGCGGCATCTGCCATGCGCTGCACCAAATGTCATTTCAAGGATAGCGCGCTCTTCAACGGCTGACAGCCCGCCTTCGTTCATTTCTAACGCGTGTGAGATGATTTCGAGGCGCCCCACGCCAGGAAGCACGCTCTGCCAGAAAGAACGGGGAGCCAGTTGTTGAATGAGATCGTGCAATACTTTTTCAGCGAGGAAGAAGTCGGCAATCAGGATCCGCTGATTACTGAACGTTTGCAGGCCGGAAACTTGTTGATGGGTATTAAGATTGCGAACAACCATGCGGTTTTTATAGATTTGGGCATACAGAACAGCCATGGCTACTTCCTTTAGCAGTTTTTAGCGTAAGTGCAGGCTAAACAATAGCAAAAAGGCCCGGTCTTGCGACCGGGCCTTCTGCTTTGTCTGATGCCTGGCAGTTCCCTACTCTCGCATGGGGAGACCCCACACTACCATCGGCGCTACGGCGTTTCACTTCTGAGTTCGGCATGGGGTCAGGTGGGACCACCGCGCTAGTGCCGCCAGGCAAATTCTGTTATCAACACACCTTCCGGTCTGTCAATCTAATCTGTATCAGCTGAAAATCATCTCTCACCGCCAAAACATCTTCGGCGTTGTAAGGTTAAGCCTCACGGTTCATTAGTACCGGTTAGCTCAACGCATCGCTGCGCTTACACACCCGGCCTATCAACGTCGTCGTCTTCAACGTTCCTTCAGGAGACTTAAAGTCTCAGGGAGAACTCATCTCGGGGCAAGTTTCGTGCTTAGATGCTTTCAGCACTTATCTCTTCCGCATTTAGCTACCGGGCAGTGCCATTGGCATGACAACCCGAACACCAGTGATGCGTCCACTCCGGTCCTCTCGTACTAGGAGCAGCCCCCCTCAATTCTCCAGCGCCCACGGCAGATAGGGACCGAACTGTCTCACGACGTTCTAAACCCAGCTCGCGTACCACTTTAAATGGCGAACAGCCATACCCTTGGGACCTACTTCAGCCCCAGGATGTGATGAGCCGACATCGAGGTGCCAAACACCGCCGTCGATATGAACTCTTGGGCGGTATCAGCCTGTTATCCCCGGAGTACCTTTTATCCGTTGAGCGATGGCCCTTCCATTCAGAACCACCGGATCACTATGACCTGCTTTCGCACCTGCTCGAGCCGTCACTCTCGCAGTCAAGCCAGCTTATGCCATTGCACTAACCTCCTGATGTCCGACCAGGATTAGCTGACCTTCGTGCTCCTCCGTTACGCTTTAGGAGGAGACCGCCCCAGTCAAACTACCCACCAGACACTGTCCGCAACCCGGTTTACGGGTCCACGTTAGAACATCAAACATTAAAGGGTGGTATTTCAAGGTTGGCTCCACGCAGACTGGCGTCCACGCTTCAAAGCCTCCCACCTATCCTACACATCAAGGCTCAATGTTCAGTGTCAAGCTATAGTAAAGGTTCACGGGGTCTTTCCGTCTTGCCGCGGGTACACTGCATCTTCACAGCGAGTTCAATTTCACTGAGTCTCGGGTGGAGACAGCCTGGCCATCATTACGCCATTCGTGCAGGTCGGAACTTACCCGACAAGGAATTTCGCTACCTTAGGACCGTTATAGTTACGGCCGCCGTTTACCGGGGCTTCGATCAAGAGCTTCTCCTTACGGATAACCCCATCAATTAACCTTCCGGCACCGGGCAGGCGTCACACCGTATACGTCCACTTTCGTGTTTGCACAGTGCTGTGTTTTTAATAAACAGTTGCAGCCAGCTGGTATCTTCGACTGGTTTCAGCTCCGTGAGCAAGTCACTTCACCTACGCACCAGCGTGCCTTCTCCCGAAGTTACGGCACCATTTTGCCTAGTTCCTTCACCCGAGTTCTCTCAAGCGCCTTGGTATTCTCTACCTGACCACCTGTGTCGGTTTGGGGTACGATTTGATGTTACCTGATGCTTAGAGGCTTTTCCTGGAAGCAGGGCATTTGTTGCTTCAGCACCGTAGTGCCTCGTCATCACGCCTCAGTGTTAAAGTGAACCGGATTTACCTGGAACACACACCTACACGCTTAAACCGGGACAACCGTCGCCCGGCCAACATAGCCTTCTCCGTCCCCCCTTCGCAGTAACACCAAGTACAGGAATATTAACCTGTTTCCCATCGACTACGCCTTTCGGCCTCGCCTTAGGGGTCGACTCACCCTGCCCCGATTAACGTTGGACAGGAACCCTTGGTCTTCCGGCGAGCGGGCTTTTCACCCGCTTTATCGTTACTTATGTCAGCATTCGCACTTCTGATACCTCCAGCATGCCTCACAGCACACCTTCGCAGGCTTACAGAACGCTCCCCTACCCAACAACACATAGTGTCGCTGCCGCAGCTTCGGTGCATGGTTTAGCCCCGTTACATCTTCCGCGCAGGCCGACTCGACCAGTGAGCTATTACGCTTTCTTTAAATGATGGCTGCTTCTAAGCCAACATCCTGGCTGTCTGGGCCTTCCCACATCGTTTCCCACTTAACCATGACTTTGGGACCTTAGCTGGCGGTCTGGGTTGTTTCCCTCTTCACGACGGACGTTAGCACCCGCCGTGTGTCTCCCGTGATAACATTCTCCGGTATTCGTAGTTTGCATCGGGTTGGTAAGCCGGGATGGCCCCCTAGCCGAAACAGTGCTCTACCCCCGGAGATGAATTCACGAGGCGCTACCTAAATAGCTTTCGGGGAGAACCAGCTATCTCCCGGTTTGATTGGCCTTTCACCCCCAGCCACAAGTCATCCGCTAATTTTTCAACATTAGTCGGTTCGGTCCTCCAGTTAGTGTTACCCAACCTTCAACCTGCCCATGGCTAGATCACCGGGTTTCGGGTCTATACCCTGCAACTTAACGCCCAGTTAAGACTCGGTTTCCCTTCGGCTCCCCTATTCGGTTAACCTTGCTACAGAATATAAGTCGCTGACCCATTATACAAAAGGTACGCAGTCACCCCATAAAGAGGCTCCCACTGCTTGTACGTACACGGTTTCAGGTTCTTTTTCACTCCCCTCGCCGGGGTTCTTTTCGCCTTTCCCTCACGGTACTGGTTCACTATCGGTCAGTCAGGAGTATTTAGCCTTGGAGGATGGTCCCCCCATATTCAGACAGGATACCACGTGTCCCGCCCTACTCTTCGAGCTCACAGCCTGTGTGCTTTTGTGTACGGGGCTGTCACCCTGTATCGCGCGACTTTCCAGACGCTTCCACTAACACACATGCTGATTCAGACTCTGGGCTGCTCCCCGTTCGCTCGCCGCTACTGGGGGAATCTCGGTTGATTTCTTTTCCTCGGGGTACTTAGATGTTTCAGTTCCCCCGGTTCGCCTCATTAACCTATGGATTCAGTTAATGATAGTGTGACGAGTCACACTGGGTTTCCCCATTCGGACATCGCCGGTTATAACGGTTCATATCACCTTACCGGCGCTTTTCGCAGATTAGCACGTCCTTCATCGCCTCTGACTGCCAGGGCATCCACCGTGTACGCTTAGTCGCTTAACCTCACAACCCGAAGATGTTTCGTAAAACATCATCAGTTGCGAAAATTTGAGAGACTCACAGAACAGTTCGCACTGTTCAGTGTTTCAATTTTCAGCTTGATCCAGATTTTTAAAGAGCAAATATCTCAAACATGACTCGCAAGCCAGTTTTGAGATATATCGGCAGGTGACTTTCACTCACAGACCAGCAAGTGGCGTCCCCTAGGGGATTCGAACCCCTGTTACCGCCGTGAAAGGGCGGTGTCCTGGGCCTCTAGACGAAGGGGACACTGAAGTCTCAATCGCAAGACGCCTTGCTTCTTACTTTTCATCAGACAATCTGTGTGAGCACTACAAAGGCAGGTTCTTTAAGGTAAGGAGGTGATCCAACCGCAGGTTCCCCTACGGTTACCTTGTTACGACTTCACCCCAGTCATGAATCACAAAGTGGTAAGCGCCCTCCCGAAGGTTAAGCTACCTACTTCTTTTGCAACCCACTCCCATGGTGTGACGGGCGGTGTGTACAAGGCCCGGGAACGTATTCACCGTAGCATTCTGATCTACGATTACTAGCGATTCCGACTTCATGGAGTCGAGTTGCAGACTCCAATCCGGACTACGACGCACTTTATGAGGTCCGCTTGCTCTCGCGAGGTCGCTTCTCTTTGTATGCGCCATTGTAGCACGTGTGTAGCCCTGGTCGTAAGGGCCATGATGACTTGACGTCATCCCCACCTTCCTCCAGTTTATCACTGGCAGTCTCCTTTGAGTTCCCGGCCGGACCGCTGGCAACAAAGGATAAGGGTTGCGCTCGTTGCGGGACTTAACCCAACATTTCACAACACGAGCTGACGACAGCCATGCAGCACCTGTCTCACAGTTCCCGAAGGCACCACTCCATCTCTGGAGTGTTCTGTGGATGTCAAGACCAGGTAAGGTTCTTCGCGTTGCATCGAATTAAACCACATGCTCCACCGCTTGTGCGGGCCCCCGTCAATTCATTTGAGTTTTAACCTTGCGGCCGTACTCCCCAGGCGGTCGACTTAACGCGTTAGCTCCGGAAGCCACGCCTCAAGGGCACAACCTCCAAGTCGACATCGTTTACGGCGTGGACTACCAGGGTATCTAATCCTGTTTGCTCCCCACGCTTTCGCACCTGAGCGTCAGTCTTCGTCCAGGAGGCCGCCTTCGCCACCGGTATTCCTCCAGATCTCTACGCATTTCACCGCTACACCTGGAATTCTACCTCCCTCTACGAGACTCTAGCCTGCCAGTTTCGAATGCAGTTCCCAGGTTGAGCCCGGGGATTTCACATCCGACTTGACAGACCGCCTGCGTGCGCTTTACGCCCAGTAATTCCGATTAACGCTTGCACCCTCCGTATTACCGCGGCTGCTGGCACGGAGTTAGCCGGTGCTTCTTCTGCGGGTAACGTCAATGAATAAGGTTATTAACCTTACTCCCTTCCTCCCCGCTGAAAGTACTTTACAACCCGAAGGCCTTCTTCATACACGCGGCATGGCTGCATCAGGCTTGCGCCCATTGTGCAATATTCCCCACTGCTGCCTCCCGTAGGAGTCTGGACCGTGTCTCAGTTCCAGTGTGGCTGGTCATCCTCTCAGACCAGCTAGGGATCGTCGCCTAGGTGAGCCGTTACCCCACCTACTAGCTAATCCCATCTGGGCACATCTGATGGCAAGAGGCCCGAAGGTCCCCCTCTTTGGTCTTGCGACGTTATGCGGTATTAGCTACCGTTTCCAGTAGTTATCCCCCTCCATCAGGCAGTTTCCCAGACATTACTCACCCGTCCGCCACTCGTCACCCGAGAGCAAGCTCTCTGTGCTACCGTTCGACTTGCATGTGTTAGGCCTGCCGCCAGCGTTCAATCTGAGCCATGATCAAACTCTTCAATTTAAAAGTTTGATGCTCATCGAATTAAACTTCGTAATGAATTACGTGTTCACTCGTGAGACTTGGTATTCATTTAGCGTCCGGAGACGTTAAGAATCCATGTCACTTTGAGTGCCCACACAGATTGTCTGATAAATTGTTAAAGAGCAGTTGCGACGCGCTTTAGCGCTCTGTCGCGAGGTGGCGTATATTACGCTTTCCTCTTTCAGAGTCAACCCTGATTTTCAGGATTTTTTCTCTTCAACCGAACCGGCTGTTTGTGTGAAGTGATTCACATCCGCCGTGTCGATGGAGGCGCATTATAGGGAGTTCTCGGCCCCCCGCAATAGAAAAATGACATAAAAATGACTGACTGCTGCATTCCACAGCAAAACCCGCCCTTATACCTATTTACACACAGACTTATCCACAATACGGCAAAAGGCTAAAAATTCGCGAGCGTTGCGCAAACGTTTTCGTTACAATGCCCGCGCAAAAATAACGCGTTCCAGAAGAGGTGTTAGATGAGTTTTCGGATCCTTTAGGATCATAAAATTCACCTAACGCTCTCTGTTCAAGTCAAATCCAGGGGATTTACCATGCAACAACGTCGTCCAGTCCGCCGCGCTTTGCTCAGTGTTTCTGACAAAGCGGGTATTGTCGAATTCGCACAGGCGCTCTCTCAGCGTGGCGTAGAACTGCTATCTACAGGCGGAACCGCGCGTCTGCTGGCAGATAAAGGCCTGCCAGTGACCGAAGTTTCCGACTACACCGGTTTTCCGGAAATGATGGATGGACGCGTTAAGACGCTGCACCCGAAAGTACATGGCGGGATCCTTGGTCGTCGTGATCAGGACGAGGCGATCATGGCTGAGCACGCGATCAAACCTATCGATATGGTCGTTGTTAACCTGTACCCGTTCGCACAGACCGTTGCCCGCGAAGGTTGCTCGCTGGAAGATGCCGTTGAGAATATTGATATTGGCGGCCCGACAATGGTGCGCTCCGCCGCGAAGAACCATAAAGATGTAGCGATCGTTGTGAAGAGCAGCGACTACGACGCCATTATTAATGAGATGGATGCGAACGATGGCTCACTGCTGCTCGCCACGCGTTTCGATCTGGCGATCAAAGCATTTGAACATACTGCCGCTTACGACAGCATGATCGCCAACTATTTTGGTAGCCTGGTACCGGCTTATCACGGCGAAAGCAAAGAACCTGCCGGCCGCTTCCCGCGCACGCTGAACCTGAACTTCATTAAAAAGCAGGATATGCGTTACGGCGAGAACAGCCACCAACAAGCCGCCTTCTATATAGAAGAAGAGATCAAAGAGGCATCCGTTGCTACCGCGCAGCAATTGCAGGGCAAAGCGCTCTCTTATAACAATATTGCCGACACCGATGCCGCGCTGGAATGCGTCAAAACATTCAGCGAAGCGGCATGCGTCATTGTAAAACACGCCAATCCGTGCGGCGTGGCAGTGGGTAACTCTATTCTGGATGCGTACGATCGTGCGTATAAAACCGACCCGACCTCGGCTTTCGGCGGCATTATCGCGTTTAACCGCGAACTGGATGCCCAAACTGCGCAGGCAATTATCTCCCGTCAGTTTGTTGAAGTGATCATTGCGCCATCCGCCACGGAAGAAGCATTAAAGATCACGGCAGCGAAACAGAATGTCCGCGTTCTGGTCTGTGGCCAATGGGAAAAACCTGTTGCCAGCCTTGATTTCAAACGCGTAAATGGCGGTTTACTGGTTCAGGATCGCGACCTGGGTATGGTCACCGAAAACGAACTGCGCGTCGTAACTCAACGCCAGCCTACTGCGCAGGAGCTGCGTGATGCGCTGTTCTGCTGGAAAGTAGCGAAGTTCGTGAAATCCAACGCCATTGTCTACGCAAAAGAGAACATGACTATCGGTATTGGCGCAGGCCAGATGAGCCGCGTCTACTCTGCAAAAATCGCCGGGATCAAAGCCGGTGACGAAGGGCTGGAAGTGAAAGGCTCTGCGATGGCGTCTGACGCCTTCTTCCCGTTCCGTGACGGTATTGACGCTGCGGCAGAGGTAGGTGTGACCTGCGTGATCCAGCCGGGTGGCTCTATCCGCGATGACGAAGTGATTGCCGCCGCTGATGAACATGGCATTGCGATGATCTTCACCGACATGCGCCACTTCCGCCATTAATCCACGGAGCAGACAATGAAAGTATTAGTGATCGGTAACGGCGGGCGCGAACACGCGCTGGCCTGGAAAGCAGCACAGTCGCCATTGGTTGATACCGTTTTCGTGGCACCGGGCAACGCAGGCACGGCGCTGGAGCCTACACTGCAAAATGTGCAGATTGCCGCAACGGATATTGCTGCCCTGTTGAGCTTTGCACAGAACGAAAAAATCGATTTAACCATCGTTGGTCCGGAAGCGCCGCTGGTCATTGGCGTCGTCGACGCATTCCGTGCAGCGGGACTGAAGATCTTTGGTCCAACGCAAGGCGCAGCCCAGCTTGAAGGCTCGAAAGCCTTTACCAAAGACTTCCTGGCGCGCCATAAGATCCCAACGGCGGAATATCAAAACTTTACCGATATCGAACCGGCGCTGGCTTACCTGCGGGAAAAAGGCGCGCCGATCGTGATAAAAGCCGACGGCCTGGCTGCGGGTAAAGGCGTTATTGTTGCCATGACGTTAGAAGAAGCAGAAGCCGCCGTCCACGATATGCTGGCAGGCAACGCCTTTGGCGACGCGGGCCACCGCATTGTGATTGAAGAGTTCCTGGATGGCGAAGAAGCCAGTTTCATCGTGATGGTTGACGGTGAGCATGTCCTGCCGATGGCGACCAGCCAGGATCACAAACGCGTGGGCAATGGCGACACCGGCCCGAATACCGGCGGCATGGGCGCTTACTCCCCTGCTCCGGTCGTGACCGATGAGGTTCACCAGCGCACTATGGAGCGCGTAATATGGCCGACCGTGCGCGGCATGGCGGCAGAAGGCAATACCTATACCGGCTTCCTGTATGCCGGTCTGATGATCGATAAACAAGGCAATCCAAAGGTTATCGAATTCAACTGCCGCTTTGGCGATCCGGAAACCCAGCCGATCATGTTGCGTATGCAATCAGACCTGGTGGAACTGTGTCTGGCGGCCTGTGAAGGCAAGCTGGATGAAAAGACCTCCGAGTGGGATCCGCGCGCTTCACTGGGTGTGGTCATGGCCGCTGGCGGCTATCCTGGCGATTACCGCACTGGTGACGAGATCCACGGTCTGCCGCTGGAAGAAGTCGCCGACGGCAAAGTGTTCCATGCGGGGACGAAACTCTCTGCTGACGATCGGGTATTGACCCAGGGTGGACGTGTTCTGTGCGTCACGGCGTTAGGTCATACCGTTGCCGAAGCACAACAGCGCGCATATGCATTAATGACTGATATTCAGTGGGATGACTGCTTTAGCCGCCAGGATATTGGTTACCGCGCGATTGCCCGCGAACAGGGCAAGTAAAAAGGTATTACATGTTGCCGGGTAGCAGGACAGTTACCCGGCCAACACGTTTCGCAGAACGTTTCAGCAGAGCACCACCAGGCGATATCAAAAACTCTTCTCTGTCGGTTGCCAGCGGCAGAAATCCTCATTAGCTACCAGCAAAATCTGTGCGCCTTCGGGTGCTTCCAGCCACGCCACGCTTACCGCCACCTTAGAATGGTTCTGACGTCGCTCAATACGTTCCAGCGCGTAGCTATCCAGCGCCGGCTTCACCGTTTGCCCTTCACAGGTTTGTATGGTGCGATTCGCCTGCCAGCGTCCCTGACGCAGCACCACCCGCCCCAGCCGCAGCGCATCGCTGGTCTGACGAATTTGCTCAGCACGGTAGCGGTATAACGCGACCTGATCGCCGGAGAGTTGCTGTTTCTGGCCGCCCACATCGCGTTGCATAAAGCTCAGCTCACCGCGGTCATCAAAACGGGCGCGGATATGCTCAGGGGGGGTACCGTAGACCGTGAGTTCGACGAGGGTCAACGCATCGCCTTGCCAGCGATACTCGCCCAGAGTGGTATTCCCGCGATGCCATGGGCTAAAAGCGGAAAGCAGATGCGTCTCTCCACCCGAATCTTTACGCCAGATACGCACCGCGCCTTGATCGCTGGCAAAACCGCTGGCGGTAAAGGGAGGGAGTGATGAATCATGGCTACAGCCCGCCAGCAACAGCATACCGGCCAGCGTTAACGGGCGACGCCAGAATGACAAAAGGGGCGAAACCGCCCCTTCGACAAAACTGTTCACTGCCACGCTGTCTTACTTAACAGAGTCTTTCAGTGCCTTACCAGAAACAAATGCCGGCACGTTAGCTGCGGCGATTTTGATTTCTTTACCGGTCTGCGGGTTGCGGCCAGTACGCTCAGCGCGGTGGTTCACTTTGAAGGTACCGAAACCAACCAGTTGTACAGCATCACCTTCTTTCAGAGACTCAGTAATAGCAGCCAGGGTGGATTCCAGTGCAGCTTTCGCCTGCGCTTTAGACAGATCAGCCTTGTCTGCAATTACATCAATCAGTTGAGTCTTGTTCATAAGTTATCCTTTCAATGTGTTTATCGCTTGCTAAGCATCGAGTGCGACGGAAATGCCTCAAAAGCACTCTCCTGCATACACGCACCGATAGCCACTTATTTTCGCCCCCCAAATGTAGACCAGACGGGGGTGTGATGGGAAGCCTTCAGGCATGACAAAACAGGCGTTAAATCACGTTTTGTTGTCTCATTGCTGCAAATTTATACCGATATTGCTGTCGCCAGCCTCACGCAGGTCTGCGCGCAGCCCTTTAATCAGCTCAATATCGCGTTCTTCGCAGTCAGCCAAAAGGCGGAAAATCTCCCACTGGATATCCCATTCCTGCTCTACCGCGGGGTTTAACTTCAACTCTTCGTCGCTCATTTCACGACCCGCTTGCGTCATTTCCAGCATCGCTACGGTGGTAATTGAGGCCTTACTCACTTCAATAGCATGTTCGAGCGTTTCGCCACTCAAACGCGAATGAATCAACTCACTGAGCGCCACACAGGCATCAATTGCCGGGTAGACGCCATACAGATCATAATCGTCAGCCGCAGGGATCGCTTCTTCCAGTTTCTCGAGCTGGCTATCGAAATTCACTTTGGCATCTTTCACCACTTGCGTTTCCCACACCAGGTCGAGAATACGCCGGTAAAGCTGAGCATCGCCAAACTCCGTCTGCTGACAGAACATTGCGTAATTGGGATACATGCGCTCGCACAGGCAGGCCATAAAAACAACGTGCTGCCAGCTTTCCAGCTTTTCCAGACGCAGGTGAATTGGGTTTTGTAACATGATCGCTTCTCAAAGTCGGTAATACGCGGCAGTTTACCTGATATCGTGCTGAATTGCCTGCCAACGCGTAAAAGCCGGACGACCAGATGCCACCGCGTCCGCCCAGCGTGTCGGCTCCGGCAGCCGGTAGCCTTTGATGCAACGCTGCACCCATGCAAGCGCGCTATCCTGGCTGACGCGGTGCCCGGTCGTCACAAACAAGGGATTACACCGCGCTTTACTGCGCCAGACCCATGCCAGCTTCTCGCCTTTGTCCATTAGCGGTGCGAGTGCGCCGGGCGTGTCGGCAAGCGGCTCAAATTTACCGCACAGGCGCTTTTTCGCCACGCCGATAGTGGGAACATCCACCAGCAGACCAAAGTGACTGGCAACGCCAAGGCGGCGTGGATGAGAGATGCCGTGCCCATCAACAAACAGCAAGTCCGGCTTTTGCGACAACTGTTCCCAGGCCGCCAGCAGAGCCGGGTATTCACGGAAAGAGAGGAAACCGGGGATATAAGGCATGGTGGTGGCTATCCTTGCCACCTGGTACTCAATCAGTTCCAGCGACGGATAAGAGAGCAGCACCATCGCCGCTCGCGTCACTTCGCCGCCCTGTTCGAAACCCACATCTGCTCCACCGATCACCGTCGGCGGATCCTTATCCAGGCGATCCTCATGGATCACTGATGAAGCCAGTTCACGTTGCTGAGCGCGTAAAGACGCGAGATCCATAATCCTCTCCTTACTGATGCCAGGAGGCCGACAGACGGTGCACCGCCTCGACAAAGACTCCTGCATGTTCCGGCGGAACATCCTGATGGATGCCGTGACCGAGGTTAAACACATGGCCTTCGCCCTTGCCAAAGCCTGCGAGAATAGTCGCTACTTCTTCTTCGATACGTGCCGGCGACGCATACAGCATGGACGGATCCATGTTGCCCTGCAGCGCGACTTTATCGCCTACACGGCGACGCGCATCGGCGATATCCGTTGTCCAGTCCAGACCGAGTGCATCACACCCCGTCTCTGCCATCGCTTCCAGCCACTGACCACCACCTTTGGTGAACAGTGTTACCGGTACACGGCGGCCTTCGTTTTCACGCAACAGGCCATCGACGATTTTATGCATGTAGTAGAGCGAGAACTGCTGATAGTCACGCCCGGTGAGCACCCCGCCCCAGGTATCGAAAATCATCACCGACTGCGCGCCCGCGCGGATCTGCGCATTCAAATACTGCGTGACGCTCTGCGCCAGCTTATCCAGCAGCAGATGCAGCGTTTGCGGTTCGGCGTACATCATCTTTTTGATAACGGTAAAAGCTTTGCTGCTGCCGCCTTCCACCATATACGTGGCCAGTGTCCACGGGCTGCCGGAGAAACCAATCAGCGGCACCTCCCCTTTCAGCTCGCGACGAATCGTCCGCACCGCATTCATAACATAGCCCAGTTCATTCTCCGGGTCCGGCACTGGCAGTTTATCCACATCCGACTTGCAGGTGATGGGCGAGGTAAAACGCGGCCCTTCCCCCGCTTCAAAATAGAGCCCAAGGCCCATGGCGTCCGGTATGGTCAGGATGTCCGAGAAGAGGATCGCCGCATCCAGTTTATAGCGGCGCAGAGGCTGTAACGTCACTTCACACGCCAGCTCAGCATTTTTGCACAGCGACATAAAGTCGCCGGCTTGCACGCGCGTCGCTTTATATTCCGGCAAATAGCGGCCCGCCTGGCGCATCATCCATACCGGCGTCATGTCTACTGGCTGGCGCTGAAGCGCGCGCAGGTAACGATCGTTTTTCAGTTCGGTCATTGTCAGTTCCTTAAGCGTCAGGCCGCCAGTATATACACCTTACTCGTACTCTGCCCGACACATCGCCACCGTGTCTTCGATCAGTCGGCGTGCAACGGTACCCGGCGGTGGCAACAAAGGAAGACTGTCGTAGCGATACCAGCCCGCATCCAACAGCTCTTTTGGGTCAATATTGATTTCGCCGCTGTCATATTCCGCCATAAACGCGGTCATCAGCGATTGTGGGAACGGCCATGGCTGGGAGGTTACGTAGCGCAGGTTTTTCACTTTGATGCCGCTCTCCTCCATCACTTCCCGCGCAACGGCCTGCTCCAGGGTTTCCCCCACCTCAACAAACCCGGCAAGTACGGTGTAGATCCCGTTACGATGGCGCGTATGCTGCGCCAACAGAAGGGTGTCATCACGTCGAATGGCAACAATAATGCACGGCGCGATCTGCGGATAATAACGTTCGCGGCAGTGATCGCAGAGCATGGCCCACTCTGTTTTGCTCGGGTGCATAGTGTGCCCGCAGTAACCGCAGAACTGATGAGAACGGTAGAACTCCGCCAGTTGCACACCACGCCCGGCCAGCTGGAACAACCCGGCATCCTGATCGATCACCTGACGTACAGAGCCCATATCCTGACGTCGATTCTGGCGGATCATCCATACCGTTTCGCCTTGCCATTCACCAATCTGCAGAGCGCGCTGCCCCACAAGATCGAAATTTCCTGCCTGCCCATGTGGTAATTCTCCACCGGGCAACCATAATTTTTGTTCATGGCTCACGATCCACCAGCCATGATCACATGCTTCAATAACACGAACCATTCGAGTACTACCTTAGCTTCACTGGCATTTTGTTAACATTATTATTACATTCGGATGAGCACTTTTTCACTGACATATTGCGGAGTCAATTATGCTAAACCAGTTAGAAAGCCTGACAGAGCGCGTTGGAGGAAGTAACACACTTGTCGACCATTGGCTACTTGTACGTAAGCAACTTCTCGTCTCTTACTACAATCTGGTTGGCATTAAGCCTGGCAAAGGATCGTACATGCAGCTGAACGAAAAAGCGCTGGACGATTTTTGTCACAATCTGGTGGAGTATCTCTCCGCAGGCCACTTCAGTATTTATGAACGCGTCATTAGCGAAATGGAAGGGAATAGCCCACTTTTAGTCGCTACCCAACTTTACCCTTTGCTTGAAGCGAACACCGTCGAAATCATGGATTATTATGATTCCAGCCTCGAAAATGCCATCGACGACGACAACTGCCTTGAATTCCAGCAAGCGCTTTCTGGCATCGGCGAGGCGCTTGCCGCTCGCTTTACGCTGGAAGACAAACTGATTGAGCTGGCCTTTGATTACGACCTCAATGAGAGCGCCAATGACGAAAGCGGCATGGCGCGTCCGGCTTGAATTCTTAAAAAGTAACGCGTAGTTTAAAAAGCAGTTCCCCGTCTGAGGACGGGGTTTTTCTTGTCGGAGTGCCTATCTCTCCACAACATGATTCGCCATGCCGCGAAGCGGCGCGAAAGATGAAGTGGAAAAGGCTGAGACCGTTAATTCGGGATCCGCGGAACCTGATCAGGTTAAAACCTGCGAAGGGAACAAGAGTAATCCATTCACATCAGCCACCCTTACGGGCGGTTTGCTGCCATTACTCCATCCGTCGTCTGACAAGCCATCTCCTTACTGTCTGGAATGAGCTATGTCTGCAAAACTTACACGCCGTGAACAACGCGCCCAGGCGCAACACTTTATCGACACGCTGGAAGGCACCGCGTTCCCCAACTCGCAACGCATTTATATCACCGGTTCCCAGCCGGATATTCGCGTGCCGATGCGCGAAATCCAGCTCAGCCCAACGCTGACTGGCGGCACGAAAGAACAACCACAGTTTGAAGAGAACGAAGCGGTACCGGTTTACGACACTTCCGGCCCGTATGGTGATCCGGCGATCGCCATCGATGTGCAGCAAGGCCTGGCGAAGCTACGCGCACCGTGGATAGCCGCGCGTGATGACAGCGAAACGCTCGACGCACGCAGTTCGGCCTATACCAACGCACGTCTGGCAGATGAAGGGCTTGATGAGCTGCGCTTCAGCGGGCTACTGACCCCACGCCGCGCCAAAAAAGGCCAGTGTGTGACTCAGTTGCACTATGCGCGCCAGGGGATCGTTACCCCGGAGATGGAATTTATTGCCATCCGCGAAAATATGGGGCGCGAACGCATTCGCAGTGAAGTGCTGCGCAGGCAGCATCCTGGTGAAGGTTTTGGTGCCCGCCTGCCAGACAATATCACGGCGGAATTTGTGCGCGACGAAGTTGCCGCAGGCCGCGCGATTATTCCTGCCAACATCAACCACCCGGAATCGGAACCGATGATCATCGGGCGCAACTTCCTGGTAAAAGTGAATGCCAATATCGGTAATTCAGCCGTTACTTCATCCATCGAAGAAGAGGTGGAAAAACTGGTGTGGTCGACCCGCTGGGGCGCAGACACGGTGATGGATCTGTCCACTGGCCGCTATATCCATGAAACCCGCGAATGGATCCTGCGCAACAGCCCGGTGCCAATCGGTACCGTACCGATCTATCAGGCGCTGGAAAAGGTCAATGGGATCGCCGAAGATCTGACCTGGCCGGCCTTCCGCGATACGCTGCTCGAACAGGCTGAACAAGGAGTGGACTATTTCACGATCCACGCAGGCGTCCTGTTACGTTATGTGCCGATGACCGCGCAACGCCTGACTGGCATTGTTTCACGCGGCGGATCGATTATGGCCAAGTGGTGCCTCTCCCACCATCAGGAGAATTTTCTCTATACCCACTTCCGCGAGATTTGCGAAATCTGCGCCGCCTATGACGTCTCGCTGTCACTCGGCGACGGGCTGCGCCCCGGCTCGATTCAGGATGCTAACGATGAAGCCCAGTTTGCCGAACTGCATACGCTGGGTGAGTTGACCAAAATCGCCTGGGAGTATGACGTACAGGTGATGATTGAAGGCCCGGGCCATGTTCCGATGCAGATGATCCGCCGCAACATGACCGAAGAGCTGGAACACTGCCACGAAGCACCGTTCTACACGCTGGGGCCATTGACCACCGATATAGCCCCAGGTTACGACCACTTCACTTCTGGCATTGGCGCCGCCATGATTGGCTGGTTTGGCTGCGCCATGCTCTGTTACGTCACGCCAAAAGAGCACCTCGGTCTGCCAAATAAAGAGGATGTGAAACAAGGGCTGATCACCTACAAAATTGCTGCCCATGCGGCCGATCTGGCAAAAGGCCACCCTGGCGCGCAAATCCGCGACAATGCCATGTCAAAAGCGCGCTTTGAGTTCCGCTGGGAAGACCAGTTCAACCTCGCGTTGGATCCGTTTACCGCCCGTGCTTACCATGATGAAACCCTGCCGCAGGAGTCCGGCAAAATTGCCCATTTCTGCTCCATGTGCGGCCCTAAATTCTGCTCCATGAAAATCTCTCAGGAAGTGCGCGATTACGCGGCAGCGCAGGCTATCGAAGTCGGAATGCATGATAAGTCGGCGGACTTTCGCGCCCGCGGCGGTGAAATCTACCTGAAGAAGGAGGAAGCCTGATGTACCAACCCGACTTTCCTCCGGTACCGTTCCGTCTCGGTCTCTACCCGGTGGTGAACAGCGTGGAGTGGATCGCACGGCTGCTGGAGGCTGGCGTACGTACGCTGCAATTACGCATCAAAGATCAGCGCGACGAAGAAGTCGAAGACGATGTCATGGCCGCAATCGCGCTGGGACGTCGTTACCACGCGCGGCTGTTTATTAATGATTACTGGCGACTGGCGATTAAGCACAACGCCTATGGTGTGCACCTCGGGCAGGAGGATCTGGAAACCACCGATTTAAGCGCCATACGCGCTGCGGGTTTGCGCCTGGGTGTTTCAACCCATGACGATATGGAAATTGACGTAGCGCTGGCGGCACGGCCCTCTTATATCGCGCTCGGTCACGTTTTCCCTACGCAAACCAAACAGATGCCCTCGGCACCGCAGGGGCTTGAACAACTGGCACGCCACATTGCGCGACTGCAAGATTACCCCACAGTGGCAATTGGCGGCATCACGCTTTCGCGGGCGCAGGATGTGCTGGCAACCGGTGTTGGCAGCATCGCTGTGGTTAGCGCCATCACGCAAGCCAGAGACTGGCGGCAGGCCACTCATCAGTTACTGGAACTGGCGGGGGTCGGTGATGAATGATCGCGATTTTATGCGTTACAGCCGCCAGATCCTGCTGGAGGACATCGCTATTGCGGGCCAGCAGAAGCTGCTTGCCAGCCGGGTGCTGATTATCGGTCTTGGTGGTCTTGGCGCTCCAGCGGCCGTCTATCTTGCCGGCGCGGGCATCGGAACCCTGGTGCTGGCGGATGATGACGCCATACATTTGAGCAACCTGCAGCGGCAGATCCTCTTTACTACCGACGATATCAACCAGCCGAAAACCCAGGTTACCGCCCAGCGTTTACGGCAGCTCAACCCCGATATCGAACTCGTTGCGTTACAACAGCGTTTAGGGGGCGAAGCATTGCTCCAGCAGGTCGCGCAGGCCGATGTGGTACTCGACTGCAGTGACAATATGCTCACACGGCAGGCTATTAACGCCGCATGTGTGGCGCTCGAAACCCCGCTGGTAACCGCTAGCGCGGTGGGCTTTGGCGGCCAGTTAATGGTGCTGACGCCGCCGTGGCAACAAGGGTGTTACCGCTGCCTGTGGCCGGACGAAAGCGAACCGGAACGCAACTGCCGCACGGCGGGCATTGTTGGCCCGGTAGTCGGCATTATGGGCGCGATGCAGGCGCTGGAAACCATCAAACTGTTAAGTGGAATGAACACCACCAGCGGTGAGCTGCGGCTGTTTGATGCCCGCACCAATCTCTGGCGCACGCTGGCATTGCACCGCGCCAGTAACTGCCCGGTCTGTGGGGGGCAACATGCACATACGCTTCAATGATGAGCCTATGCACTGTGCTGCAGGGCTTACTGTCTCCGCGCTGCTTAACCAACTCAACCAGTTAAAACCAGGTGTGGCGCTGGCATTAAACGAACAGATCCTGCCGCGCGAGCAGTGGGAAGACCATCTCGTGCAGGACGGCGATCGCATCCTGCTATTTCAGGTTATTGCAGGGGGCTGAAATGTTACGAATTGCAGATAAATCATTTACTTCACGCTTATTTACCGGCACCGGGAAATTTGCCTCGCCAGAGGTTATGGTCGAAGCAATCCATGCCTCCGGCAGTGAACTGGTGACGCTGGCAATGAAGCGCGTCGATCTCCGTCAGCATAATGACGGCATTTTGCAGCCGCTACGCGAAGCGGGCGTCACCTTGCTACCTAACACATCCGGGGCAAAAAATGCCGAAGAGGCGATATTCGCCGCCCAGCTGGCGCGGGAAGCACTGGGAACATCCTGGTTAAAGCTGGAAATCCACCCGGATGCGCGTTGGCTGCTGCCCGATCCGATTGAGACACTGCGCGCCGCAGAAAAACTGGTGAGGATGGGCTTTGTCGTGCTGCCTTACTGTGGTGCCGATCCGGTCTTATGCAAACGGCTCGAAGAGGTGGGCTGCGCAGCCGTTATGCCGCTGGGTGCGCCGATTGGCTCAAACCAGGGGCTGGAAACCCGGGCGATGCTGGAGATCATCATTGAGCAGGCTCACGTGCCGGTGGTGGTCGATGCCGGGATCGGTGCGCCCAGCCATGCCGCGCAGGCACTGGAGATGGGTGCCGATGCCGTGCTGGTGAATACCGCCATTGCGGTGGCTGACTCCCCAGTCATGATGGCACGCGCTTTTCGTCTGGCCATAGAAGCCGGTGCGCTGGCGCGTGAAGCCGTACCGGGAGCCCGCCAGCGCCATGCCGCCGCTACCAGCCCGCTGACGGGTTTCCTGGAGGCTTCGTTATGATGACCTTTACTGACCACTGGCGGCAGTTGAACTGGGACGACATTCGCCTGCGCATCCACAGTAAAACGGCAGCGGATGTTGAACGGGCGCTTCATGCCAGGCAACCGACGCGTGACGATTTGATGGCCCTGCTCTCGCCTGCCGCCAGCGCCTTTCTTGAACCAATGGCACAACGAGCGCAGCAGATGACGCGTCAGCGTTTTGGCAATACGGTAAGCTTCTATGTGCCGCTCTACCTTTCTAACCTGTGCGCCAATGACTGTACCTACTGCGGGTTCTCAATGAGCAACCGGCTGAAACGCAAAACGCTGGATGAAAGCGAAATAGCCCGTGAGTGTGCGGCAATACGTGAACTGGGGTTCGAACACCTGTTGCTGGTCACGGGTGAACACCAGGGGAAAGTGGGCATGGACTATTTCCGCCGTCACTTCCCGGCAATTCGCCGCCAGTTTGCTTCGCTACAGATGGAAGTCCAGCCCCTTTCGCAAGATGAGTATGCCGAGCTAAAAACGCTCGGTCTGGATGGCGTCATGGTCTATCAGGAGACATACCATGAAAGTACCTATGCCCGACACCATTTGCGCGGCCATAAACAGGATTTCTTCTGGCGTTTAGAAACACCGGACAGGCTGGGGCGTGCGGGTATCGATAAGATTGGACTCGGCGCGTTAATTGGCCTTGCCGACAGCTGGCGGGTGGACTGTTTTATAGTGGCGGAACATCTGTTGTGGTTGCAGCAGCACTACTGGCAGAGCCGTTATTCTATTTCTTTCCCCCGGCTGCGCCCTTGTGCGGGCGGTATTACGCCTGCGTCGATCATGGATGAGCGCCAGCTAGTGCAGACCATTTGCGCCTTTCGTCTGTTTGCCCCGGATGTGGAGTTGTCATTATCGACCCGTGAATCGCCGCACTTTCGCGATCATGTCATTCCCCTTGCGATCAATAATGTCAGTGCGTTTTCCAAAACACAGCCCGGCGGCTATGCGGATGACCATCCTGAGCTGGAACAATTCGCGCCTCACGACAGCCGTCGGCCGCAGGAGGTAGCTAACGCTCTGTTGGCACGAGGATTACAACCGGTATGGAAAGACTGGGACATCTGGTTGGGAAGAACACCCAAAAAAAATAGCAACGGACTGATAATGAATTAAAATTTCTCGATGTCGCTCGGAAAACCAGGATCATGTTGTCGCGTACAGACAGCCGGATGCTGCATTATTTCATTGTCAGTTATCTTACTGACAGGAGTTAACCACGATGAACCCCTCACGCATCATTTAACTCCGACCCACTGGCTGGCGTAAAAAACCAGCCAGTTTTCATTTGCATCCCCCCGTTACAGCCATAGAGCACAATATTTAGTCATCGCGTCCTCTCCAGGGGTTATAATTTTACGCATAATAATTTCCGGCACGGCGACGAGTCGGCTGCCTGATAAAACGACTTCTTTTCTCCAGCCCTTATACTTTTACCTGTCACTACTATGATGAATGCTCAAGGATATGAAAATTCACAGCCGACAACTCTCGTTCACGATGCCGATACTGGTGAGCTTCGCCGGGATTTTCGTCAGTTTTATCGTGATCGCCCTTCTGGTTACCTTCGGCCAGCGCAAAGAAATGCTGGAGGAATATCATGATATTAACCGTAACTTCACCCATAACCTGGCCGTCAACTACACGCAGTTGATCCTGCGGGAAAATGACTACATCCTGAATCGGGCGGCTCTATTTTTCGCCCAGGGCGATCGCGTAGAGGAAACTGTCAACAGTGATCGTGAGGGCGGGTTGCGCTTACTGATGCAACTGCTGGCATTAATGCCCACTGTGTCATCCATTTCTCTGGCGGATTCACATGGCATGTATTTACGCGCCCCACAAGTGATTGCCAGCGACGTCAGCGATCGCTTCGATGCCAGCTCGCGGCCGTGGTTTGTTCATCAGGCTGAGGCCAGCATGTTTAACCACTACACCAGCATCTACACGGATTACTTTACTCACAACCCCACGGTGAGTATCTACAAGCCCGTGATTGCACTTGATGGCAAGCTGAAAGGGACGCTGGCTTTTCATCTCGACCTGGCATCAATGGGCTTTACGCTACGCAGTATGCAAGCCCCCATGCCGGGAGAATTTTTGGTGGTCGATCGTGAAGGTAAAGCGATGCTGCACCCGGACACAGGAGCGCTGTTTAAAACCTTCGTCAGCCCGCAGCTGTTGTCGTTAATGACCAGCGGCGAAGGCGCGTTCTACGATAAAAAAACGGCGTCCTGGTATTACTACTACTCCTTTACCAACCCGGACTGGTTTGCCGTTTACAAGGTTTCCGAACACACGCTGGATAATCATGTGCGTCATACCAGCCTGATCGTGGGTTGGGGATTTGGAACGGCAGCGGTCGTGCTTATCTTGTTTGCGCTTTATTTGCGTCATGCTGCCCGCACGGTGCTTATCAACATTATCAATGCCATCAACACAGGCGATGTTAAACAAGCGCCAAAACTGGAAGCCATGCTGAGCAAAGCAATAAAGAGCAATAAAGAGCGCGAGCAGTCCTGGGTACGGCAGGCCACCATGGATGCGCTAACGAACTGCAAAAACCGACGCGCCTTTGATGGCGATATTGCGACGTTAATGAACGATCATCAGCCATTTGCCCTGGCGTTAGTGGATATCGACAATTTCAAATCGATCAACGACACCTGGGGGCATTTAAACGGTGACATCGTGCTGCGTAACGTCGCGCGCGAAGGCATCCAGGTGATGCAGCCACACAGCATTTCGGTTTATCGCTATGGCGGTGAAGAGTTTGCGGTCATTTTCCCGGAGCAGCACATCGCTAATGCGCTGGCGCTGCTGGAACAGTGGCGCATAAACGTATCGAATCGCAGCTGGCGTGAAGAGGGCCTGGTCGTTACGTTCAGTGCAGGTTTAGGCGAATGGCATATGGAACCGCTCGACCAACTCGTCACCCACGTTGATGAAGCACTCTATAAAGCGAAGCAACAAGGGAAGAACCGGATCCTGCAGACAAGCGCCTGACAATGTCTGTGAAGTTGCACCAGTTGTAACCGGTTTCAGGAAAAGCGGGATTCTTTGTGATGCTATACACACAATCACTGTAAAGCGGTTGTTGGATCCGGCGCTGCCGGATCATTATCAATTATCCCATCAACACCGAGGCTGACTATGAAAAACATCGTTTTATGCTGTGCGGCGGGTATGTCCACCAGCATGTTGGTGCAACGCATGAAAGACGCAGCGCAGAAAAAAGGCGTCGAGGTTTCTATCAAGGCAGTACCTGTTGCGGAATTTAAAGACGAAATTGCAACGGCAGATATCGTGTTGCTGGGGCCGCAGGTGAAATACGAACAGGCAAAATTGCAGGCTCAGGCGGAACCGCTGGGTAAAAAGGTGGCGGTAATAGACATGATGGATTACGGCATGATGAAAGGTGATGTCGTACTGGAGAAGGCCCTTAAGCTACTGGAGTGAGCGCGTGGAAGATTTAGAAAGCATTATTATGGAATTGCTGGTTAACGCCGGGGCAGCACGTAGCCAGGCGCTGACCGCGCTGCAACTGGCACGCAAAAATGATTTCGCGGGTGCCGAACAAGCGATGGAAGAGTCGCGCGAGTACGTTAAAGCGGCGCATAAAATCCAGACTCAGCTGATCGGGCTGGATGAAGGCACCGGTAAACTGCCGGTCAATTTGATCACTGTCCATTCGCAGGATCATCTGATGAACGCCATGGTTATTCAGGATCTGGCTGGCGATCTAATCGAGCTTTACCGCCGGTTGCCTCCGCACGACTGATCATCTCTCTTCATGAAAATGCCCGCGCTGCGGGCTTTTTTGTTGCTGCCAGAAGTGGTGACGTGTTTTACGCATAAATTTATGGCACAACATAGCATTCTCTTTGACACCAGCCCTGACAGGTCATCTATGCCCGCCGTGCCGTTTCCTTTTTATACCTGCACTCTTCTGCTGATTTTGCTGCTCAGGGTCTGCCTGCAACGCGCGGCTGGCTACCGTAGCGCGGCCACATTTATTGGCGGCTGCGTACTGCTGGTTTTCATGGCTGCACTACGCTGGCAGTACGATGCCGTCCTCCTGCGTCAGCTCCAGTCGATTATTGCCATTGCGTTGCCGCCGTTGGCCTGGCGCTGCTTTGCCCGTCTGACCTTACAAAACAGGCAACGAAAATTCCCCCGCTATCTGATTGCTCCGCTTATCGCACTGGTACTTAACCTCGCCGCCCCGACGATGACGGATGTCATACTGATGCTGCTGTACATGGGTTATGGTGCTGCGTTGATCAGAACCGCACGACAAGGAGCCGATGCCTTTGTCTTCACCCGCCTGCAGGATGCCGGAGCCGCCTCGTTAATGACGTTTATTGCAGGCTGTTTTCTCTGCTTTTCCGGCCTGACGGATTTAGCCATCGCGATAGATTACGGTGTTTATCAGGGGCAACAAGCCCCGCAACTGGTGGCGCTATCACAGGCAGTGTTGCTGCCTTTTATCTGCGTCGCCATCGTCTACAGTGGGAAGAAAGTACCGTCTGTTGGTACCGTCATGGCAGAACCGGCAGAGGTAATTCGCCCTGCCGGTGAAGATGCTGAACATCTCTGCCAGCGTATCGAAGCGCGCATTGATCATGAAAAGTGGTTCCTGCAAACCGATCTCACGCTTAATACACTGGCGAGAAAATTAGGGATCCCTGCCAGGCAAATCTCACAAGCTGTAAACCAGGCGCGCGGCTGCAACGTATCGCAATGGATCAATCGCTTTCGCATCCTGTATGCTCAGCGTTTACTGCTGGAGAGCACGGCGCCGGTCACCGATATCATGCTGGATGCCGGGTTTGCGACGAAATCCAATTTTAACCGTGAGTTCGCGCGTATTAGCGGGATGACGCCAACGGATTACCGGCGCGCGGCGGTTGGTATGCCAGCGCCTGATTAAGAAACTGGCTGATCTCCGCAAACAGATGTTGATGAATAGCGCTACGGCTGAGCGTACCGCCGTCTTCACAGACAACGCCATCGCCAGGCGTTTCTTGTTCAATCAGCGCTACCGCGCCAGGTTTACACATCTGCATAAAGCTAAAATGCGTCGCGCCGGCGACACGTCGATAGCGCTGGCGTTCAGCCGGAATATGCTCAACCAGATAACCTGACTCCAGCCGGGCGGGGAGTGCGTCACTGTCTGCCTGCGCAGCCATAATCAGTACGGGCACCATTATCTGATGCAGACTCTCCGGACGGAATCCTCGCGCCAGACCGAGATCCAGCGAAACCACAGCCTTAATTCGCGGCTCACGTGCATCCTCTGCCAGCTTTCTGGCGGCAAGAGGCTGGTCGATCCCCAGCGTCGCGGTCAGTTTACAACCCGACAGCTGCGCATGTTGCTGGCAATCCGTCATAAAGCGCTGTGCATCGAAGCGGGCTCCGGCCAGTTCCAACACCGTCCAGCCACCGAGCGAATGTCCAGTCGCCGCAATACGCTGGCGATCTACCTGTCCGGCAAGCTCGGGATTGCCGATCACTTTATCCAGTACGTGCTGAAGATCCTGCGGGCGTAGCCATAATTGCTGTGCATCCTGCGGATGTTGGTTACGCGTGGTTGTGCCTGGATGATCAACCGCCGCTACAATATATCCTTGCAAAGCCATCTGTTGCGCCAGCCAGTTAAGGTTACGCCAGTTGCCGCCATAACCGTGGGAAATCAGCAGTAAAGGATGATCGCCAGGCGCGGGTTTTGCCTCGCGTAGCGCCTGCGTGCCACGAAATACAATATTGTCCCCTATCGTTTGCGGCGCACCACGTTCCAGGGTGGGATACCAGAGCGCGACATCCAACGGCCGGGGATTATCTTCATTAATACGCAACTGACGGAAAGCGGTTTCGCCCCAGACGGTGCAGCTCATCAGAACAGTAAATAACAGAACGAAAAGACGTGACATATTTGAGTACCAGGTTAATTAACGCAGGCCTATTCTGGTCTCATATGCCGAAAGGACGCGTCCTGAAACGCGATCGAGGACGTTTTTGACGGTGATTTGATGGGGGACTGATAAAGTGCAGGCATAAAAAAACCCGCCGAAGCGGGTTTTTTAAGTGCGAGACAGTTACTCGTTGTCTGAGCCGCCCAGACCTGCGTTCAGCAGTTCTGCCAGGCTCGCGGTCGCATCTTCCGCAGTGACCTGCGGTGCTGCCGGCAGTTCGCCAGCTGCGCGACGACGCATACGATCCTGGTGGTACGCATAACCGGTACCGGCCGGGATCAGACGACCCACGATAACGTTCTCTTTCAGACCGCGCAGTTCGTCGCGTTTGCCCGCAACCGCTGCTTCGGTAAGCACACGAGTCGTCTCCTGGAACGATGCCGCGGAGATGAAGGACTCGGTAGCCAGAGACGCTTTGGTGATACCCAGCAGATCGCGTGCATAAGTTGCACCGATTTTGCCGTTCGCTTCCAGATCGCGGTTAGCAATCTTAACGCGAGAGTATTCAACCTGCTCACCTTCGAGGAACTCGGAGCTGCCCGCGTTCACGATGGTGGCTTTACGCAGCATCTGACGAACGATAACTTCGATGTGCTTATCGTTGATCTTAACGCCCTGCAGACGGTAAACGTCCTGTACTTCGTTGGTGATATAACGCGTTACCGCATGTACGCCACGAAGACGCAGAATGTCGTGCGGCGCTTCCGGACCGTCGGAAACTACGTCACCACGTTCTACACGTTCACCTTCAAACACGTTGAGCTGACGCCATTTCGGGATCATCTCTTCGTACGGATCGCTACCGTCAACCGGCGTGATCACCAGACGGCGTTTACCTTTGGTTTCTTTACCGAAGGAAATGATACCGCTGATTTCAGCCAGGATTGCCGGCTCTTTCGGACGACGTGCTTCGAACAGATCCGCAACGCGCGGCAGACCACCGGTAATATCCTTGGTACCGCCGGATTCCTGCGGAATACGCGCCAGGGTGTCACCAGAGCTGATCTGAACGCCATCTTCCAGCTGAACGATCGCTTTACCCGGCAGGAAGTACTGGGCAGGCATATCGGTGCCCGGGATCAGTACATCATTGCCATTGGCGTCAACGATTTTCAGCGCCGGACGCAGGTCTTTACCGCCAGAGGTACGCTCTGCGGAGTCCAGCACCACCAGCGAAGACAGACCGGTCAGTTCGTCGGTCTGACGAGTAATGGTCTGGCCGTCGATCATGTCAGTGAAGCGAATGAAACCCGCCACTTCAGTGATAACCGGCATGGTATGCGGATCCCAGTTTGCTACGGTTTCGCCGCCAGCAACCTGCTCACCATCACCTTTCGCCATTACCGCACCGTAAGGCACTTTATAGCTTTCTTTGGTACGACCGAATTCGTCGATCAATTTCAGCTCAGTGTTACGGGAGGTGACAACCAGTTTACCGCTGGAGTTCACAACCGACTTCGCATTGCTCAGACGGATGCTACCTTTGTTTTTCACCTGGATGCTGGATTCAGCAGCCGCACGAGATGCCGCACCACCGATGTGGAACGTACGCATCGTCAGCTGAGTACCCGGCTCACCGATGGACTGTGCCGCGATAACGCCGATGGCTTCACCTTTGTTGATGATGTGACCACGCGCCAGGTCACGACCGTAGCAGTGAGCACATACACCAAAGTCGGTGTCACAAGATACAACGGAACGCACTTTAACAGAGTCGACAGAGTTCGCTTCCAGCAGGTCACACCATTGCTCGTGCAGCAGCGTGTTACGCGGAACCAGAATATCTGCGGTACCCGGTTTCAGAATGTCTTCAGCAGTCACACGACCCAGAACGCGATCGCGCAGCGGCTCTTTAACATCGCCACCTTCGATAACCGGCGTCATGGTGATCCCTTCAAGGGTGCCACAATCGTCTTCGGTTACTACCAGGTCCTGCGCAACGTCTACCAGACGACGCGTCAGGTAACCGGAGTTCGCTGTTTTCAGTGCGGTATCCGCCAGACCTTTACGCGCACCGTGAGTAGAAATGAAGTACTGGAGTACGTTCAGACCTTCACGGAAGTTCGCGGTGATCGGCGTTTCGATGATGGAGCCATCCGGCTTCGCCATCAGACCACGCATACCCGCAAGCTGACGAATCTGGGCTGCAGAACCACGCGCACCGGAGTCGGCCATCATGTAGATGCTGTTAAAGGAAACCTGCTGCTCTTCAACGCCGTCACGGTTAATCACGGTTTCAGTCTGCAGGTTATCCATCATCGCTTTGGATACGCGATCGTTCGCCGCAGCCCAAATATCGATAACTTTGTTATAGCGTTCGCCAGCGGTTACCAGACCAGACTGGAACTGCTCCTGGATCTCAGCAACTTCCGCTTCCGCTTCGCTGATGATCTCGTGTTTTTTCGCCGGGATGACCATGTCATCGATACCAACAGATGCACCTGAACGCGCTGCATAAGCAAAGCCGGTGTACATGGTCTGGTCAGCAAAAATAACGGTCGGTTTCAGGCCCAGAATGCGGTAACAGGTGTTCAGCATTTTGGAGATCGCTTTCTTGCCCAGCGCCTGGTTGACGATGGAGAAAGGCAGACCTTTCGGCACGATCATCCACAGAATCGCACGGCCAACGGTCGTGTCTTTCAGGCTGGTTTTCGCAACGAATTCGCCATTTGCATCTTTTTCGTATTCAGTGATACGCACTTTAACGCGCGCATGCAGAGAGGCCAGGCCAGCGCGATAGATGCGCTCAGCTTCTTTCGGGCCAGTCAGCACCATGCCTTCGCCTTTGGCGTTAACACAGTCACGGGTCATGTAGTACAGACCCAGTACAACGTCCTGAGACGGAACGATGATAGGCTCGCCGTTCGCCGGAGACAGAATGTTGTTAGTAGACATCATCAGCGCACGCGCTTCGAGCTGGGCTTCCAGCGTCAGCGGTACGTGAACAGCCATCTGGTCACCATCGAAGTCGGCGTTATAGGCCGCACAAACCAGCGGGTGCAGCTGGATAGCTTTACCTTCGATCAGTACCGGTTCAAATGCCTGGATACCCAGACGGTGCAGTGTTGGTGCACGGTTCAGCAGTACCGGGTGTTCGCGGATCACTTCGTCCAGGATATCCCAAACGACAGCTTCTTCACGCTCAACCATTTTCTTCGCAGCTTTGATGGTGGTGGCCAGGCCACGCAGTTCCAGCTTGCCGTAAATGAACGGTTTGAACAGTTCCAGCGCCATTTTCTTCGGCAGACCGCACTGATGCAGACGCAGGTATGGACCTACGGTGATGACAGAACGGCCTGAGTAGTCAACACGCTTACCGAGCAGGTTCTGACGGAAACGACCCTGTTTACCTTTGATCATATCGGCCAAAGATTTCAGCGGACGCTTGTTAGAACCGGTGATCGCACGACCGCGACGGCCGTTATCCAGCAGGGCGTCAACCGCTTCCTGCAGCATACGTTTTTCGTTGCGTACGATGATGTCCGGCGCCGCCAGATCCAACAGACGTTTCAGACGGTTGTTACGGTTGATCACGCGACGATACAGATCGTTCAGATCCGACGTTGCGAAACGACCACCATCCAGCGGAACCAGCGGACGCAGATCCGGCGGCAGCACTGGCAGAACGGTCAGGATCATCCACTCCGGTTTGTTACCAGACTGTACGAACGCTTCCAGCAGTTTGATACGCTTGGTCAGCTTCTTACGTTTGGTTTCGGAGTTGGTTTCATTCAGCTCTTCACGAAGTTGTTCGCATTCCTGCTCCAGATCCATGCTTTTCAGCAGGGCCTGAATAGCTTCGGCGCCCATTTTCGCGTCGAATTCGTCACCGAACTCTTCCAGCGCGTCCAGGTATTGTTCTTCGGTCAGGATCTGGTTACGTTCCAGATTGGTCATACCGCCTTCGATAACCACATAGGATTCGAAGTACAGAACACGTTCGATATCGCGCAGCGGCATATCCAGCAGCAGGCCGATACGGGACGGCAGAGATTTCAGGAACCAAATGTGGGCGGTAGGAGACGCCAGCTCAATGTGGCCCATGCGCTCACGACGCACTTTAGTCTGGGTCACTTCAACGCCGCACTTCTCGCAAATCACACCACGGTGTTTCAGGCGCTTGTACTTACCGCACAGGCACTCGTAGTCTTTTACTGGCCCGAAAATACGCGCACAGAAAAGGCCGTCACGCTCAGGCTTGAACGTACGGTAGTTGATGGTTTCCGGCTTCTTAACTTCACCAAAAGACCATGAACGGATCATGTCTGGCGAGGCCAGAGCAATTTTGATCGCATCAAACTCTTCGGTTTTAGTTTGCGCTTTCAGAAACTTTAATAAGTCTTTCACGGATTTGCTCCCGTCGGAGTTAGCACATTCCGCTGCCGGGGATTAGCCCGACAGCGGTGACCTGTTTGAGCGAGAATTACTCGTCTTCCAGTTCGATGTTGATACCCAGCGAACGAATCTCTTTCAACAGTACGTTGAAGGACTCTGGCATACCCGGTTCCATCTGATGGTTGCCGTCCACGATGTTTTTATACATCTTGGTACGACCGTTCACGTCATCAGACTTAACGGTAAGCATTTCCTGCAGGGTGTATGCTGCGCCATAAGCTTCCAGCGCCCACACTTCCATCTCCCCGAAGCGCTGACCACCGAACTGCGCCTTACCACCCAGCGGCTGCTGAGTAACCAGGCTGTAAGAACCGGTGGAACGCGCATGCATTTTGTCATCAACCAGGTGGTTCAGTTTCAGCATGTACATGTAGCCAACGGTAACCTGGCGCTCGAATTGCTCACCGGTACGACCGTCGAACAGCGTGATCTGACCGGAAGTCGGCAGGCCACCCAGCTGTAACAGTTCCTTGATTTCAGACTCTTTCGCACCGTCGAAGACCGGCGTTGCGATCGGCATGCCTTTGCGCAGGTTTTCAGCCAGACGCAGAACCTCATCATCGCTGAAGGTGTTCAGGTCAACTTTCTGGCGAACGTCAGCACCCAGATCGTACGCACGCTGGATGAATTCGCGCAGTTTGGCGACTTCTTGCTGCTGTTTCAGCATGGCGTTGATTTTATCGCCGATACCTTTCGCAGCCATACCCAGGTGAGTTTCCAGGATCTGACCAATGTTCATACGAGACGGTACGCCCAGCGGGTTCAGTACGATGTCTACCGGCGTGCCGTTTTCATCGTAAGGCATATCTTCGATCGGGTTGATCTTAGAGATAACACCCTTGTTACCGTGACGACCTGCCATTTTATCACCCGGCTGAATCTGACGTTTAACGGCCAGATAAACCTTAACAATCTTCAGCACGCCCGGTGCCAGATCGTCGCCCTGAGTGATTTTACGGCGTTTCGCTTCGAGTTTTTTCTCGAACTCGTGTTTCAGTTCGTCATACTGCTCAGCCAGTTGTTCCAGCTGATTTTGTTTCTCTTCGTCGGTCAGGCCCAGTTCCAGCCAGCGGTCACGCGGCAGTTTGTCGAGCTTATCAGCTTCAACACCGCCCGAAACCAGCACGCTGTGGATACGGCTAAACAGGCCAGCTTCGAGGATCTGCAGTTCTTCAGACAGGTCTTTTTTGGCCTGTTTGAGCTGCATTTCTTCGATTTCCAGCGCACGTTTGTCTTTTTCCACGCCATCACGGGTAAAGACCTGAACGTCGATTACCGTACCGGAGACACCGTTTGGTACGCGCAGAGAAGAGTCTTTAACATCAGACGCTTTCTCACCGAAGATCGCGCGCAGCAGTTTCTCTTCTGGCGTCAGCTGAGTTTCACCTTTCGGCGTTACCTTACCAACCAGAATGTCGCCGCCGGTCACTTCCGCACCGATGTAAACGATACCGGATTCATCCAGTTTGGAGAGTGCAGCTTCACCCACGTTCGGGATGTCTGCAGTGATCTCTTCCGGCCCCAGCTTGGTGTCACGGGACACACACGCCAGTTCCTGAATGTGAATCGTCGTGAAGCGATCTTCCTGAACCACACGCTCGGAAACGAGGATGGAGTCTTCGAAGTTGTAACCGTTCCACGGCATGAACGCGACGCGCATGTTCTGGCCAAGCGCCAGTTCACCGAGGTCGGTGGACGGGCCGTCAGCCAGCACATCGCCACGTTCAATTGGCTCGCCCAGGGAAACACACGGCATCTGGTTGATACAGGTGTTCTGGTTAGAACGGGTGTACTTGGTCAGGTTATAAATGTCGATACCTGCTTCGCCCGGGTACATCTCGTCTTCGTTAACTTTGATAACGATACGGGACGCATCCACGTACTGAACAGTACCGCCACGTTTAGCAACTGCGGTAACACCGGAGTCAACGGCAACAGCACGTTCCATACCGGTACCAACCAGCGGCTTATCAGAGCGCAGAGTCGGAACCGCCTGACGTTGCATGTTCGCACCCATCAATGCACGGTTGGCGTCATCGTGTTCCAGGAACGGGATCAGGGACGCACCGACGGAAACTACCTGCTGGGTGGAAACGTCCATGTAGTCAACCTGGTCGGCGCTGAACAGGCTCGATTCACCTTTGCTGCGGCAGGTTACCAGGTCTTCAGCAAAACGACCTTCTTCCGTCAGGTTGGTGTTCGCCTGCGCGATGACGTAGTTACCTTCTTCAATTGCAGAAAGGTAATGGATCTCGTCGGTTACCACGCCGTCGGTCACTTTACGATACGGAGTCTCAAGGAAGCCGTATTCGTTAGTCTGTGCATAGACGGACAGGGAGTTGATCAGACCGATGTTCGGACCTTCAGGCGTTTCGATAGGACATACGCGACCGTAGTGAGTCGGGTGTACGTCTCGAACTTCAAAGCCTGCGCGTTCACGGGTCAGACCGCCTGGGCCGAGTGCAGAAATACGACGCTTGTGCGTGATCTCAGATAGCGGGTTGTTCTGGTCCATAAACTGAGACAGCTGGCTGGAACCAAAGAACTCTTTCACTGCGGCAGAGATCGGCTTCGCGTTAATCATATCCTGCGGCATCAGGGTATCCAGATCGCCGAGAGACAGACGCTCTTTCACCGCACGTTCTACACGTACCAGGCCAACGCGGAACTGGTTTTCCGCCATTTCGCCTACGGAACGGATACGACGGTTGCCAAGGTGGTCGATATCATCCACTTCACCGATACCGTTACGGATACCGATGAGTTTTTTCATCACTTCGATGATGTCGTCGTTGCTCAGAATACCGGAACCTTCGATGCTGTCGCGCAGCAGGGAACGGTTGAACTTCATGCGACCAACCGCAGACAGATCGTAGCGGTCTTCGGAGAAGAACAGGTTCTCGAACAGGCTTTCGGCAGCTTCGCGAGTCGGCGGCTCACCGGGGCGCATCATGCGGTAGATTTCTACCAGCGCGCTCAGACGATCGTTAGTCGGGTCGACGCGTACGGTTTCAGAAATGTACGGGCCGTGGTCCAGATCGTTGGTGAACAGTGTTTCGATACGTTTGTGGCCCGCCTGGCTCAGCTTCGCCAGCAGATCGAGCGACAGCTCCATGTTTGCCGGGCAGATCAGCTCGCCAGTAGACTCATCAATGTAATCTTTAGACGCAACTTTACCGGCAATGTATTCAACCGGTACTTCAATATGCTGAATTTCGTCTTTTTCGAGCTGACGAATATGGCGCGCAGTGATGCGACGGCCTTTTTCAACATACATTTTGCCGTTCGCTTCGATGTCAAAAGAAGCGGTCTCGCCACGCAGACGTTCCGGCACCAGTTCCATCTGCAGTTTGTTGTCGCGAATTTCAAAGACCACTTTTTCGAAGAACAGGTCAAGGATCTGTTCAGTGGTGTAATTCAGCGCGCGCAGAATGATGGTAGCCGGCAGCTTACGGCGACGGTCGATACGAACGAACAGGTTATCTTTCGGATCGAACTCAAAGTCCAGCCATGACCCACGGTAAGGAATGATACGTGCGTTATAGAGCACCTTACCAGATGAGTGGGTTTTACCCTTATCGCTGTCAAAGAAGACGCCAGGGCTACGGTGCAGCTGAGAAACGATAACACGCTCGGTACCGTTAATAACAAAGGTACCGTTATCGGTCATGAGCGGGATCTCGCCCATGTAAACTTCTTGCTCTTTAATGTCTTTAACAGTGCCTTCCGGCGCTTCGCGCTCGTAGATCACCAGACGCAGCTTAACGCGCAGCGGTGCAGAATATGTCACGCCACGGATCTGACATTCTTTAACATCAAAGACAGGCTCGCCAAGACGGTAGCTGACGTATTGCAGTTCCGAATTGCCGCTGTAGCTTTTAATCGGGAACACGGAGCGGAAAGCCGCTTCCAGACCGTACTGCCCTTCAGGATCTTGCTCGATAAACTTCTGGAACGAGTCAAGCTGGATAGAAAGGAGATATGGAACATCCAGAACTTGTGGACGTTTACCAAAATCCTTACGAATACGTTTTTTCTCGGTATAGGAGTAAACCATAGGGTTCCTCAGCTCGCTGACAAGTCGACCCACTCTGTCCGTCGGTAGGACAGTTTATGCAACACTATTTTGTTGGACCGGAAAGTGGAGCACTTTCCGCAATGCTTGTTGCTATCACGCTTAAATCATTTCATTGCGGTTTACACAGAAGATGGCTTCTGCCGCAGTATATTAAGTCGTCGATAGAAACAAGCATTGTAAAGGTTACTGGCAGTCAAACAGTGTGAAACGCTGCCGGCACCTTACAGCGCAAAAAGGCTGGTGACCAAAAAGTCACCAGCCATCAGCCTGATTTCTCAGGCTGCAACCGGAAGGGTTGGCTTATTTAACTTCAACTTCAGCGCCAGCTTCTTCCAGAGATTTTTTCAGAGCTTCAGCGTCATCTTTGCTCACGCCTTCTTTCAGAGCGGCCGGAGCAGATTCTACCAGGTCTTTAGCTTCTTTCAGACCCAGGCCAGTTGCGCCACGTACTGCTTTGATAACAGCAACTTTGTTAGCGCCAGCGGCTTTCAGAATTACGTCGAACTCAGTTTTCTCTTCAGCAGCTTCAGCAGCCGGGCCAGCAGCAACAGCTACAGCGGCAGCAGCAGAAACACCGAATTTTTCTTCCATTGCAGAGATCAGTTCTACAACGTCCATTACGGACATAGCGGCAACTGCTTCAATGATTTGATCTTTAGTGATAGACATTTAAATTGTTCCTGAATATCAGAATAAGTTTATACGTAAGCAAATGCTTTAAAAAGAATTCTGCTATTAAGCAGCTTCTTTCGCATCGCGTACAGCAGCCAGAGTGCGGACCAGTTTGCCAGCAGAGGCTTCTTTCATGGTCGCCATCAGGCGTGCAATTGCTTCTTCGTAGGTCGGCAGGGTTGCCAGGCGATCGATCTGGGACGCCGGGATCAACTCACCTTCAAAGGCAGCGGCTTTGACCTCAAATTTTGCATTCGCTTTCGCGAACTCTTTGAACAGACGAGCAGCAGCGCCCGGGTGTTCCATAGAGTATGCAATCAGGGTCGGACCAACGAACGCGTCTTTCAGGCACTCGAACTGAGTACCCTCAACAACACGGCGCAGCAGGGTGTTGCGAACAACACGCATGTAAACGCCGGCTTCGCGACCTGCTTTACGCAGTTCGGTCATTTTATCTACGGTAACGCCACGAGAATCCGCAACAACCGCAGACAGCGCGCCTTTGGCTACTTCGCTGACTTCAGCAACAATCGCTTGTTTGTCTTGAAGATTTAAAGCCATTAGCTTTGCTCCTGGATGTTTGCCAGGGCTTATGCCCTGGAACTCACTTCACTCTTCTCAAAGAAAAGAGCGTCTTAATACGGTGAGCAGAAACAAGCCAAAGAGTACTTTAAAAATATTCTTTAGGTTCTGTCACCGTCTACGCAGGGAATTAAGCTTCTTACGAAACACCTGCGGTCTTCGACGGAGGCCTGGATTAGGCCAGGCTCCAACGAACAAATCTTTTTTGTTTACTAACTCGCGTTAGTAAAACGTGGGGGTAAGATTGTAGACAAATCCACCACCCACGTAAAGGCGAATATTAGTTCGCCACTGCGCTCAGACCAGCCTGGTCTACCGCAACACCAGCACCCATGGTGGTGGAGATGCTAACTTTCTTGATGTACACGCCTTTCGCCTGAGTCGGTTTTGCTTTTTTCAGCGCAACCAGCAGGGCTTCCAGGTTTTCTTTCAGTTTGTCAGCGTCAAAATCCACTTTACCGATGGTGGTGTGGATGATGCCGTTTTTGTCGTTACGGTAACGGACCTGACCTGCTTTAGCGTTCTTAACAGCTTCAGCAACGTTCGGCGTTACAGTACCCACTTTCGGGTTCGGCATCAGACCACGCGGGCCCAGAACCTGGCCCAGCTGGCCAACAACGCGCATTGCATCCGGAGAAGCAATAACAACGTCAAAGTTCATTTCGCCTTTCTTGATCTGGTCAGCCAGATCTTCCATACCTACCAGCTCTGCGCCAGCTGCTTTAGCAGCTTCAGCGTTCGGGCCCTGGGTAAATACGGCTACGCGAACAGAACGGCCAGTACCGTGCGGCAGTACAGTTGCACCACGTACGTTCTGGTCAGATTTACGCGCGTCGATGCCGAGGTTAACAGCAACGTCTACGCTTTCTACGAATTTAGCGGTGGCCAGCTCTTTCAGCAGAGCGATGGCTTCGTTGATGTCGTACTGTTTGGTCGCATCAACTTTGTCACGGATCACGCGCATGCGCTTGGTCAGTTTAGCCATTTCTTAGTCCTCCACTACCAGGCCCATGGAACGAGCAGTACCTTCGATTGAGCGAGTCATCGCTTCAATGTCAGCACCGGTCATGTCCGCGGCTTTAGTCTGAGCAATTTCCTGCACCTGAGCGCGAGTCACTTTGCCCACTTTGTCTTTGTTCGGCTTGCCGGAACCAGACTTGATACCAGCCGCTTTCTTCAGCAGAACAGCTGCCGGAGGCGTTTTGGTAACGAAAGTGAAGGAACGGTCAGCGTAAACGGTAATAACTACCGGAATTGGCAGACCTTTTTCGATGGAATCAGTTTTGGCGTTGAACGCTTTACAGAATTCCATGATGTTAACACCCTGCTGACCCAGAGCCGGACCGACTGGCGGGCTCGGGTTTGCCATGCCAGCTGCAACCTGCAGCTTGACGTAGGCCTGGACTTTCTTAGCCATTGCAATTTCCTCGTTTGGGTATAACGCCCCGAAAGGCTCCCCGTGTTAAATACGTTTTACGGGTACATGACCCATAAAAACAAAAGGCGCGAAATTGTATGTCAATTTCGCGCCTTGTGCAACGTTTGATCGCCGAATATTTAGGCTTTTTCGACCTGACCGAAATCCAGTTCTACCGGGGTCGCACGACCAAAGATAGAAACGGAGACTTTCAGGCGGGACTTTTCGTAGTCCACTTCTTCAACCACGCCGTTAAAGTCAGCAAACGGACCATCGTTAACACGGACCATTTCACCCGGCTCAAACAGCGTTTTCGGACGCGGCTTATCACCCACCTGCTGCAGGCGGTTCATGATAGCATCCACTTCTTTATCGCTAATCGGCGCCGGACGATCGGAAGTACCACCGATGAAGCCCATAACGCGCGGAACGCTGCGCACCAGGTGCCAGCTGGCGTCATTCATCACCATCTGGACAAGTACGTAGCCGGGGAAGAATTTACGTTCGCTTTTACGACGCTGGCCGCCACGGATCTCAACCACTTCTTCGGTTGGAACCATAACTTCGCCAAACAACTCTTCCATATTGTGTAATTTGATATGCTCGCGCAGCGAGGTAGCTACGCGACCTTCAAAACCGGAAAACGCCTGAACGACGTACCAGCGCTTTTTAGGAGCTTCAGACATCTCAGAACCTCAGGCCAGTGATAAAGGAAACCAGACGAATCAGAATACCATCCAGTCCCCACAGGATCAGTGACATGACTGCGGTTACCGCAGCCACGATCAGTGTGGTGTGCAATGTTTCCTGACGAGTTGGCCAAATCACTTTACGTACTTCGGTTCTCGCTTCACGGGCAAACGCAACGGTCGCTTTACCCTTCGTCGTCAACAGCGCGACACCACCTGCTGCAGCAATCAAAATAACCACTGCCAGCGCGCGGAGCGGCAGCATCATGTCACGATAAAGATAGTTGCCAACGATAGCCACGATCAGCAGTACTGCAACAACAACCCACTTCATCGCTTCCAGGCCGCGCCCGCTCCCTTGAGCTTCGGTATTCGCACTCATAAACCAACCTGTCACAAGAATTCAGACAAACATTTTTGCCCCGCATAAGCGAGGCAACCAAACCGAAATGCTCTGGCGAGTTTCGGACTAACGCCCTCTTCAGAGCCTGTCTCAGCAATGATTATGACAAAAAAAATCACTGATGAGCCAGGTTCTGGTTCGAAAGCGTACAAAAAGGGCATCAAATGATGCCCTCTTCTTGCGCATTGCGTCAAATGTTATCAGCGATTAGCTAAGAACTTTTGCAACAACGCCCGCGCCAACGGTACGGCCGCCTTCACGGATTGCGAAACGCAGACCATCGTCCATCGCAATCGGGTGAATCAGGGTAACAACCATTTTGATGTTGTCGCCCGGCATTACCATCTCTACGCCTTCCGGCAGTTCGATGGTGCCAGTCACGTCAGTTGTACGGAAGTAGAACTGCGGACGGTAGCCTTTGAAGAACGGAGTATGACGGCCGCCTTCGTCTTTGGACAGGATATAAACTTCAGATTCGAATTTGGTGTGCGGCTTGATGGAACCCGGCTTAGCCAGTACCTGACCACGTTCGATTTCTTCACGTTTGATACCACGCAGCAGAACACCAACGTTCTCACCAGCACGGCCTTCGTCCAGCAGTTTGCGGAACATTTCTACGCCAGTACAGGTGGATTTCGCGGTGTCTTTGATACCCACGATTTCAACTTCTTCACCCACTTTGATGATACCGCGCTCTACACGACCGGTAACAACGGTACCACGACCGGAGATGGAGAATACGTCTTCAATCGGCAGCAGGAACGGCTTGTCAATCGCACGCTCTGGTTCCGGGATGTAAGAATCCAGGTGGCCAGCCAGTTCGATGATTTTCGCTTCCCACTCTGCGTCGCCTTCCAGCGCTTTCAGAGCAGAACCACGAACGATCGGGGTATCGTCGCCCGGGAAATCGTACTGAGACAGCAGTTCACGAACTTCCATCTCTACCAGTTCCAGCAGCTCTTCGTCATCAACCATGTCACATTTGTTCAGGAACACGATGATGTACGGAACGCCTACCTGACGACCCAGCAGGATGTGCTCACGGGTCTGCGGCATCGGGCCGTCAGTCGCAGCAACAACCAGGATCGCGCCATCCATCTGAGCAGCACCGGTGATCATGTTTTTAACATAGTCGGCGTGGCCCGGGCAGTCTACGTGTGCGTAGTGGCGAGTCGGGGTGTCATACTCAACGTGAGAAGTGTTGATGGTGATACCACGCGCTTTTTCTTCCGGCGCGTTATCGATCTGGTCGAATGCGCGAGCAGAACCACCGTAGGTTTTAGCCAGAACGGTAGTGATTGCAGCAGTCAGCGTTGTTTTACCATGGTCAACGTGGCCGATAGTACCGACGTTAACGTGCGGTTTTGTACGTTCAAACTTTTCTTTAGACATCGATTGTCCCTCTAAGACACGGATAAATCGGTGATATCACCACATCAACCAGGCAACATGCCCGACTTGTTGAATGCTTAACAACAGAAGAGAAACCAGGAAGGAGAAGTGAAGTGGTGCTGATACCCAGAGTCGAACTGGGGACCTCACCCTTACCAAGGGTGCGCTCTACCAACTGAGCCATATCAGCACATATGGAGCGGGCAGCGGGAATCGAACCCGCATCATCAGCTTGGAAGGCTGAGGTAATAGCCATTATACGATGCCCGCATCCTGAAACTCGGCTACCCAGTGCTTTCTGTATTATTGGGAGAAGAATACTCTCCCTTCGAGTTGATTCGCTTACTGACACCAACTCAGGTTACGTTTTATCGTAACCGAAAGTGGTGGTGGGGGAAGGATTCGAACCTTCGAAGTCTGTGACGGCAGATTTACAGTCTGCTCCCTTTGGCCGCTCGGGAACCCCACCGGACTTGATGGTGCCGACTACCGGAATCGAACTGGTGACCTACTGATTACAAGTCAGTTGCTCTACCTACTGAGCTAAGTCGGCATCAAGTAGCGCGCATTCTAGGGAGACAGAGGGATTGATGCAACTAAAAAATTGCACAAACCGTTCTATCGCTCACATTTTGCACGACCAACCCCAAAAATGCTGTTATTTCATGCAATACAGTGGAAAAATTCACCGTTTATAGTAGTTAAGCCGCGCTGATTTCTGCACTTTCACTTTCGTTTTCTCTCCCTGTTCAGGGCTTCCTCATGGTGCAAATGTGTTTCCGTAGTGCAAGCTGATGCCGTCTCTGGGTCGCTTTTCCATCGACGAACACAAAACCGTGAATTGGATCACTTATTGCATCTTTATAGATCTCACTCATTCTGGAGGAACAAAGATGAAAATTGTTCTGTTGAACGCGGCCACCTTACCCATCTATTGTCCGGAACTTGCCGACCTGTTGCTTGATGCGCAGCAAGGTGGCTCCCTGGTGGGGTATCAACGTGCAGCCAGCCGCCAGGATGCAGAGAGCAGGTTCTGGCGACTACGTGACGAGCTTCAGAAAGGGGAACGTTTAATCTGGATCGCCCGCGATGAACGAGGCGTAATGGGGTGCATTAGCCTGCAACTCGACATGCAACCTGAGGCGCTTAACCGCGGTACGATTAAACTTTTACTTGTGCACCGCCGTGGTCGACGAACCGGTATAGGTAAAAAGCTGCTGGCTGAACTGGAGAAAGGAGCATATGCCCATCAGCGTGGAGTATTGTCGCTAGAAGTACAGGCAGGTTCTGCAGCAGAAGCATTTTGTCGGGCTCACGGATATCGTTGCCTCGGACAAATGCCAGATTATCTGTGTTCAGCAGACGGTTATTACCACCCCGCCGCCATTTACTTTAAACGTTTATTTGCAGCAAATCAGTCGGTTCGCCCTATTGCCAGTTAATGCAAACAGCGTGATGCTTTCGTCGCAAAGCATCACGCGAGCGCGATTTTTCATATTATTCCCCGCCATCTGGTGTTAACCTCCTGCCCATTGATCCAACTTATTTCAATAACGTCGTGCCATCGCGTTACCTTAAGAGATGCTCTCTCGCAGCGTGCCGGAAGCATACGTGCGGGTGGTAATGTGGGCAGATAAAAAGCTTATGAGTAAAAAAGAGCAAACGTTAATGACGCCTTACTTACAGTTTAATCGCAGCCAGTGGGCTGCGCTTCGTGATTCCGTGCCAATGACCCTGACAGAGGGCGAAATTGCGAGATTAAAAGGCATTAATGAAGACCTTTCTCTGGAAGAAGTTGCCGAAATTTATCTTCCTCTTTCCCGCTTACTCAATTTCTACATCAGTTCAAATTTGCGCCGGCAGGCAGTACTTGAACAATTCCTTGGTACTAACGGTCAACGCATTCCCTATATCATTAGTATTGCAGGCAGCGTTGCGGTAGGGAAAAGCACCACTGCGCGCGTGTTGCAGGCATTATTAAGCCGCTGGCCAGAGCACCGTCGGGTTGAGTTGATCACCACCGACGGTTTTTTGCACCCTAACGAAGTGCTTAAAGAACGCGGCCTGATGAAGAAAAAAGGATTTCCGCAATCTTATGATATGCACCGCCTGGTGCAGTTCGTTTCGGATATTAAATCCGGGGTGACCGATGTTACTGCGCCAGTATATTCACATCTTATTTATGATGTGATTCCGGATGGCGATAAAACCGTTACGCAACCTGATATTCTGATTCTTGAAGGGTTGAATGTATTACAAAGTGGTATGGATTATCCTCACGATCCTCATCATGTATTTGTTTCTGACTTCGTCGATTTTTCTATTTATGTCGATGCGCCAGAAGACTTATTGCAGAGATGGTATATAAACCGCTTCCTGAAGTTCCGTGAAGGGGCCTTCACTAATCCTGATTCTTATTTCCATAACTATGCAAAGTTATCGGAACAAGAGGCGATCGAGATTGCGATGTCGCTCTGGAAGGAGATTAACGGCTTAAATCTTAAAGAAAACATTTTACCGACGCGTGAGCGCGCGAGTCTGATAATGACCAAAAGCGCAAACCATGCAGTGGAACAAGTCAGACTGCGTAAATAAATACAAGGGGAGTCAAGCGACTCTCCTTTATTATTACTCTGCGCTACGAAGTGATATTTCTCCGCCAACCCAGGGTTTAATCACACCATCCTGTTCCAGCAACAGCGCACCCTGTGCATCAATACCACGCGAAATACCGAAGATCTCTTTCTCGCCTATAATCAGTTTCACCGGGCGGTTAATAAAATTATCCAGTGCTTCCCAACGCGCGAGAAAAGGTGCAAGGCCTTCCTGTTCAAAACAGTGTAATGCCGTGCGCAGCTCGGTTATCAGTCGTGCTGCCAGCCTATTCCGGTCAATGCGCACGCCCGCTTCCTGCAGGTTGATCCAGCTTTGACTGATATCTTCAGCCTGAGCCTTTCGCATCACCAGATTGACTCCCGCCCCAATAACGATTTGAGCAGCATCGCCCGTTTTCCCCGTCAGTTCGACCAAAATACCGGCAAGTTTGCGATCGTTAAGATAGAGGTCGTTGGGCCATTTAACCCGCACTTGTTCGGCACCCAGATCGCGCAAAACTTCGGCCATGACGATACCGATGACCAGGCTTAACCCAATTGCCGCAGCCGGCCCCTGTTCCAGACGCCAGTACATGGAAATATAGAGATTTGCGCCAAATGGAGAAATCCATTTGCGCCCGCGACGACCTCGCCCGGCTTGCTGATACTCCGCCACGCAGGCATCACCGGAATCCAGTTCATGGAGACGATCCAGTAGGTACTGATTCGTTGAATCAATCACCGGTAAAACCGCGACTTTTCCCCGCGGTATCTCGCTACGGATAAACGTTTCATCTAGCAGTTGAATAGGTTCGGGCAGGCTATAGCCTTTACCCGGGACGGTGAAGACATCTACACCCCAGTCGCGAAGGGTATGGATATGTTTATTAATTGCTGCGCGGCTCATCCCCAGGCGTTCGCCAAGTTGTTCGCCAGAATGGAACTCACCGTCCGCCAGAATCGAAATCAGCGTTAATGGAATGGTATTATCCTTCACGCAATGGCCTCCACCGCATTCACCTCTCCGCTACGGCCGATAAATCGCACCTCAGGTTCCAACCAGACATCGAATTTTATGCCTACGCGCTGGCGCACTAAATGTGCCAGTTTAATAACATCCTGACTTGTTGCCTGCCCCGTATTAATCAGTACCAGCGCCTGCAAATGATGGATCGCGGCACCACCCACTGCAGTACCTTTTAACTGACACTGATCGATCAGCCAACCTGCGGCCAGTTTTACCGTGCTATCGGCTTGTGGATAATGGGGGGCGTTCGGGTATGCGGCTAACAGCGTTTTCGCTTGTTCTGCGGTTACAACCGGGTTTTTAAAGAAACTGCCGGCATTGCCATTCACTTTCGGATCCGGTAATTTGCTGATACGCATATGGCATACTGCATCGAAAACCTGCCGGGGCGTCACATTAGCGGGATCCAGGCGCGTCAAATCGCCGTATGTCAGCACCGGCTGCCAATTTTTCGCTAAACGTAATCCTACAGCAGTGATGGCATAGCGGTTCTGATACTCATGTTTGAAAATGCTGTCGCGATAGCCAAAACGACAAGCTTTAGCAGGCAAACGTTGATGTTCGCCGCTGCTTAGTTCCACACAGTCCACATAGTCGCAAACGTGCTGTAATTCGATGCCATATGCGCCAATATTTTGAATGGGCGAAGAGCCAGCACAGCCCGGGATCAACGCTAAATTTTCCAGTCCAGGCATACCGCGTTCGAGAGTAAATCGCACCAGGTTATGCCAGTTTTCACCGGCGCCGACGTGGAGATACCAGGCCTCAGCCTCTTCGCGGATATCAATGCCGGCGATGCGGTTGATAATGACAGTTCCGGAAAAATCCTCGAGAAACAGCACATTACTTCCTTCACCAAGAATCAGGACTGGCTGCAGATTTTGTACCGCATTTTGCCAGGCTTCCAGCAGTTGTTCCGGTGTTTCGGCACGAATAATGTGATGAGCATGGCGGTCAATACCGAAGGTGTTCCATGGCTTAAGGGAGTGGTTCATTAGCGCTATCCTGATGCAAAAACACGGCTAGTTTACCGTATCCAGAGGGTAAGCGCTTGTAGTGTTTGGAGCGGAAAATAGCAAAAAGGCCCGGTCTTGCGACCGGGCCTTCTGCTTTGTCTGATGCCTGGCAGTTCCCTACTCTCGCATGGGGAGACCCCACACTACCATCGGCGCTACGGCGTTTCACTTCTGAGTTCGGCATGGGGTCAGGTGGGACCACCGCGCTAGTGCCGCCAGGCAAATTCTGTCATCAACACACCTTCCGGTCTGTCAATCTAATCTGTATCAGCTGAAAATCATCTCTCATCCGCCAAAACATCTTCGGCGTTGTAAGGTTAAGCCTCACGGTTCATTAGTACCGGTTAGCTCAACGCATCGCTGCGCTTACACACCCGGCCTATCAACGTCGTCGTCTTCAACGTTCCTTCAGGAGACTTAAAGTCTCAGGGAGAACTCATCTCGGGGCAAGTTTCGTGCTTAGATGCTTTCAGCACTTATCTCTTCCGCATTTAGCTACCGGGCAGTGCCATTGGCATGACAACCCGAACACCAGTGATGCGTCCACTCCGGTCCTCTCGTACTAGGAGCAGCCCCCCTCAATTCTCCAGCGCCCACGGCAGATAGGGACCGAACTGTCTCACGACGTTCTAAACCCAGCTCGCGTACCACTTTAAATGGCGAACAGCCATACCCTTGGGACCTACTTCAGCCCCAGGATGTGATGAGCCGACATCGAGGTGCCAAACACCGCCGTCGATATGAACTCTTGGGCGGTATCAGCCTGTTATCCCCGGAGTACCTTTTATCCGTTGAGCGATGGCCCTTCCATTCAGAACCACCGGATCACTATGACCTGCTTTCGCACCTGCTCGAGCCGTCACTCTCGCAGTCAAGCCAGCTTATGCCATTGCACTAACCTCCTGATGTCCGACCAGGATTAGCTGACCTTCGTGCTCCTCCGTTACGCTTTAGGAGGAGACCGCCCCAGTCAAACTACCCACCAGACACTGTCCGCAACCCGGTTTACGGGTCCACGTTAGAACATCAAACATTAAAGGGTGGTATTTCAAGGTTGGCTCCACGCAGACTGGCGTCCACGCTTCAAAGCCTCCCACCTATCCTACACATCAAGGCTCAATGTTCAGTGTCAAGCTATAGTAAAGGTTCACGGGGTCTTTCCGTCTTGCCGCGGGTACACTGCATCTTCACAGCGAGTTCAATTTCACTGAGTCTCGGGTGGAGACAGCCTGGCCATCATTACGCCATTCGTGCAGGTCGGAACTTACCCGACAAGGAATTTCGCTACCTTAGGACCGTTATAGTTACGGCCGCCGTTTACCGGGGCTTCGATCAAGAGCTTCTCCTTACGGATAACCCCATCAATTAACCTTCCGGCACCGGGCAGGCGTCACACCGTATACGTCCACTTTCGTGTTTGCACAGTGCTGTGTTTTTAATAAACAGTTGCAGCCAGCTGGTATCTTCGACTGGTTTCAGCTCCGTGAGCAAGTCACTTCACCTACGCACCAGCGTGCCTTCTCCCGAAGTTACGGCACCATTTTGCCTAGTTCCTTCACCCGAGTTCTCTCAAGCGCCTTGGTATTCTCTACCTGACCACCTGTGTCGGTTTGGGGTACGATTTGATGTTACCTGATGCTTAGAGGCTTTTCCTGGAAGCAGGGCATTTGTTGCTTCAGCACCGTAGTGCCTCGTCATCACGCCTCAGTGTTAAAGTGAACCGGATTTACCTGGAACACACACCTACACGCTTAAACCGGGACAACCGTCGCCCGGCCAACATAGCCTTCTCCGTCCCCCCTTCGCAGTAACACCAAGTACAGGAATATTAACCTGTTTCCCATCGACTACGCCTTTCGGCCTCGCCTTAGGGGTCGACTCACCCTGCCCCGATTAACGTTGGACAGGAACCCTTGGTCTTCCGGCGAGCGGGCTTTTCACCCGCTTTATCGTTACTTATGTCAGCATTCGCACTTCTGATACCTCCAGCATGCCTCACAGCACACCTTCGCAGGCTTACAGAACGCTCCCCTACCCAACAACACATAGTGTCGCTGCCGCAGCTTCGGTGCATGGTTTAGCCCCGTTACATCTTCCGCGCAGGCCGACTCGACCAGTGAGCTATTACGCTTTCTTTAAATGATGGCTGCTTCTAAGCCAACATCCTGGCTGTCTGGGCCTTCCCACATCGTTTCCCACTTAACCATGACTTTGGGACCTTAGCTGGCGGTCTGGGTTGTTTCCCTCTTCACGACGGACGTTAGCACCCGCCGTGTGTCTCCCGTGATAACATTCTCCGGTATTCGTAGTTTGCATCGGGTTGGTAAGCCGGGATGGCCCCCTAGCCGAAACAGTGCTCTACCCCCGGAGATGAATTCACGAGGCGCTACCTAAATAGCTTTCGGGGAGAACCAGCTATCTCCCGGTTTGATTGGCCTTTCACCCCCAGCCACAAGTCATCCGCTAATTTTTCAACATTAGTCGGTTCGGTCCTCCAGTTAGTGTTACCCAACCTTCAACCTGCCCATGGCTAGATCACCGGGTTTCGGGTCTATACCCTGCAACTTAACGCCCAGTTAAGACTCGGTTTCCCTTCGGCTCCCCTATTCGGTTAACCTTGCTACAGAATATAAGTCGCTGACCCATTATACAAAAGGTACGCAGTCACCCCATAAAGAGGCTCCCACTGCTTGTACGTACACGGTTTCAGGTTCTTTTTCACTCCCCTCGCCGGGGTTCTTTTCGCCTTTCCCTCACGGTACTGGTTCACTATCGGTCAGTCAGGAGTATTTAGCCTTGGAGGATGGTCCCCCCATATTCAGACAGGATACCACGTGTCCCGCCCTACTCTTCGAGCTCACAGCCTGTGTGCTTTTGTGTACGGGGCTGTCACCCTGTATCGCGCGACTTTCCAGACGCTTCCACTAACACACATGCTGATTCAGACTCTGGGCTGCTCCCCGTTCGCTCGCCGCTACTGGGGGAATCTCGGTTGATTTCTTTTCCTCGGGGTACTTAGATGTTTCAGTTCCCCCGGTTCGCCTCATTAACCTATGGATTCAGTTAATGATAGTGTGACGAGTCACACTGGGTTTCCCCATTCGGACATCGCCGGTTATAACGGTTCATATCACCTTACCGGCGCTTTTCGCAGATTAGCACGTCCTTCATCGCCTCTGACTGCCAGGGCATCCACCGTGTACGCTTAGTCGCTTAACCTCACAACCCGAAGATGTTTCGTAAAACATCATCAGTTGCGAAAATTTGAGAGACTCACAGAACAGTTCGCACTGTTCAGTGTTTCAATTTTCAGCTTGATCCAGATTTTTAAAGAGCAAAACTTCGCAGCACACACAGAATGTGTACTCTGAAGTTTTCTTGTTTCAGACAGTAAAGATGGTGGAGCTATGCGGGATCGAACCGCAGACCTCCTGCGTGCAAAGCAGGCGCTCTCCCAGCTGAGCTATAGCCCCATCGTAGTTAATCTCGTTTACCCGTAATTTTTCCTGAGACAAGGCGTGAAATGGCGAAACATACTGACGTATGTGAGTCATTTTGCAACGCAGTATTCAGGGAAAATTTGGTAGGCCTGAGTGGACTTGAACCACCGACCTCACCCTTATCAGGGGTGCGCTCTAACCACCTGAGCTACAAGCCTGCAGAGATTTTTACTGCCCGTTTTTCATCAGACAATCTGTGTGAGCACTACAAAGGCAGGTTCTTTAAGGTAAGGAGGTGATCCAACCGCAGGTTCCCCTACGGTTACCTTGTTACGACTTCACCCCAGTCATGAATCACAAAGTGGTAAGCGCCCTCCCGAAGGTTAAGCTACCTACTTCTTTTGCAACCCACTCCCATGGTGTGACGGGCGGTGTGTACAAGGCCCGGGAACGTATTCACCGTAGCATTCTGATCTACGATTACTAGCGATTCCGACTTCATGGAGTCGAGTTGCAGACTCCAATCCGGACTACGACGCACTTTATGAGGTCCGCTTGCTCTCGCGAGGTCGCTTCTCTTTGTATGCGCCATTGTAGCACGTGTGTAGCCCTGGTCGTAAGGGCCATGATGACTTGACGTCATCCCCACCTTCCTCCAGTTTATCACTGGCAGTCTCCTTTGAGTTCCCGGCCGGACCGCTGGCAACAAAGGATAAGGGTTGCGCTCGTTGCGGGACTTAACCCAACATTTCACAACACGAGCTGACGACAGCCATGCAGCACCTGTCTCACAGTTCCCGAAGGCACCACTCCATCTCTGGAATGTTCTGTGGATGTCAAGACCAGGTAAGGTTCTTCGCGTTGCATCGAATTAAACCACATGCTCCACCGCTTGTGCGGGCCCCCGTCAATTCATTTGAGTTTTAACCTTGCGGCCGTACTCCCCAGGCGGTCGATTTAACGCGTTAGCTCCGGAAGCCACGCCTCAAGGGCACAACCTCCAAATCGACATCGTTTACGGCGTGGACTACCAGGGTATCTAATCCTGTTTGCTCCCCACGCTTTCGCACCTGAGCGTCAGTCTTCGTCCAGGAGGCCGCCTTCGCCACCGGTATTCCTCCAGATCTCTACGCATTTCACCGCTACACCTGGAATTCTACCTCCCTCTACGAGACTCTAGCCTGCCAGTTTCGAATGCAGTTCCCAGGTTGAGCCCGGGGATTTCACATCCGACTTGACAGACCGCCTGCGTGCGCTTTACGCCCAGTAATTCCGATTAACGCTTGCACCCTCCGTATTACCGCGGCTGCTGGCACGGAGTTAGCCGGTGCTTCTTCTGCGGGTAACGTCAATGAATAAGGTTATTAACCTTACTCCCTTCCTCCCCGCTGAAAGTACTTTACAACCCGAAGGCCTTCTTCATACACGCGGCATGGCTGCATCAGGCTTGCGCCCATTGTGCAATATTCCCCACTGCTGCCTCCCGTAGGAGTCTGGACCGTGTCTCAGTTCCAGTGTGGCTGGTCATCCTCTCAGACCAGCTAGGGATCGTCGCCTAGGTGAGCCGTTACCCCACCTACTAGCTAATCCCATCTGGGCACATCTGATGGCAAGAGGCCCGAAGGTCCCCCTCTTTGGTCTTGCGACGTTATGCGGTATTAGCTACCGTTTCCAGTAGTTATCCCCCTCCATCAGGCAGTTTCCCAGACATTACTCACCCGTCCGCCACTCGTCACCCGAGAGCAAGCTCTCTGTGCTACCGTTCGACTTGCATGTGTTAGGCCTGCCGCCAGCGTTCAATCTGAGCCATGATCAAACTCTTCAATTTAAAAGTTTGATGCTCATCGAATTAAACTTCGTAATGAATTACGTGTTCACTCGTGAGACTTGGTATTCATTTAGCGTCCGGAGACGTTAAGAATCCATGTCACTTTGAGTGCCCACACAGATTGTCTGATAAATTGTTAAAGAGCAGTGCCGCTGTGTTTTCGCTGCGGCGCGGGGTGTGCATATTACGCTTTCCCGCTGTGAAGTCAACTGAATATTTTCAGATTTCTTCACCTGACAGGCCGGTGTGTTTGCCGTTGTGCCGTGTCAGTGGAGGCGCATTATAGGGAGTTAATTCCGGCTGACAACCCCTAATTTAAAAAAAATGATCGTTCGCTTATTTTTCATTCGCAACGCCGGTTAAACGGACGATTTGCGTTTTAAATGCGCGATTTGTTGGGCAAAACTCGCCACATGTTGCCAGTCGGTGTAGACCACTTCTTTGGTTGGATTCGTCTCGCCGCCAGTCATCTTCATAATGAGCTGGATCATCAGACGGTCATACCAGCGATAATGTGGGTAGCGCAGCGCCCCCGCAAACACAGCGCACTCATCGGGTTGCCATGGCGAGTTGAGCAAAAACTTGCGGGTATAATTGTTGGTTTGCGGCGAACACTTCTCGGGTTTGCGGGCGACAAGGTTAACGGAGTAAAACGCACTTGGTAGCGTGTTGAGCATATCCTTATGTTTCTTCACAAAGCGTTCCAGAGCCGGATGAAAGTGCCCGTAACGAATCGAGGCGCCAATCACGACACGTTCATACTGCTGCCAGTTAACCTCTTCAGTGCGGTTAAGGTTCACCACGTCGCTCTCGATTCCCTGCTCTTTCAGCTCAGAAGCGATACAAGAGGCGATTTCCCGTGTTTGCCCATCCCGGGTTGAAAATAGAATCAGTGTTTTCATCTACAGTTCCTTACTCACGCCAGAATGTGGGGGTAAACAACACCAGCAGCGTGAAGACCTCCAGACGACCAAACAACATGTTTGCAATCAAGATCCACTTCGCCACCGGATTCATGCTGGCAAAGTTATCTGCAACAACGCCCAATCCTGGACCGAGGTTATTGAGGGTTGCGACCACCGAAGCAAACGCCGAAAAATCATCAACGCCGGTAGCGATGATCGCCAGCATGCTGACAATAAACACCAGCGCATAGGCAGAGAAAAAACCCCATACCGCTTCAAGGATGCGTTCCGGCAGCGCACGGTTGCCAAGCTTAATGCTATATACCGCATTCGGGTGGACCAGGCGCTTCAATTCACGGTTACCTTGCTTAAACAACAGCAAAATGCGGATCACCTTCAGCCCGCCGCCGGTCGAACCCGCGCACCCACCGATAAACGCAGAACAGAGCAGCAACACCGGCAGGAAGAGCGGCCAGCGCGCAATACTGTCTGTTGTGAATCCCGCCGTGGTGGCCATCGACACCACCTGAAAGAAAGCCTGGTTAAGGGTGGTGACAGCTGATGAGTAGACATCGTGGAACCACAGCACCACAGTGCAGATCACGACCAACGTCAACTGTACGCCGATAAACATACGAAATTCGGGATCGCGCCAGTAAACTTTCAGGCTGCGCCCGCTCAGTAAAGAGAAGTGCAAACCGTAGTTACAGCCGGAGATCAGCAAGAAGATAGCAATAATGGTGTTAATGGTCGGGCTGTTAAAATAGCCGACACTGGCGTCATGCGTAGAGAAGCCACCAATAGCAATGGTTGCGAAGCTATGCCCGATAGCGTCGAAAGCGGGCATTCCGGCAAACCACAAAGCCACCGCACATCCCACTGTTAGCAGGACATAAATAAGCCACAAGGTTTTTGCTGTTTCGGCAATACGTGGGCGCATCTTGTTATCCTTCAACGGCCCGGGCATTTCAGCGCGGTAGAGCTGCATCCCCCCCACGCCGAGAATGGGCAGTATCGCCACGGCAAGAACAATGATCCCCATCCCACCAAACCACTGCAGCATCTGGCGATAGAAAAGAATCGCATGCGGCAGTGAGTCCAGTCCCACCAGCGTGGTCGCACCGGTGGTCGTCAGGCCGGAAAAGGATTCAAAAAAAGCATCCGTCACGGTCAGACTAGGGCTTTCCGAAAAGATAAACGGCAACGCACCCACGCTCCCCAGCACCGTCCAGAACAGCACCACAATAAGAAAGCCTTCGCGGGATTTCAGTTCCCCTTTCTCGCGGCGGTTTGGCCACCACAACATAGAGCCAATCACCAGCGCAACAAGGAAAGTTTGGGTAAATGCCCGCCCCGCCCCATCACGGTAAATAAGGGCTACCAGTCCAGGTAAGATCATCGTCCCGGAAAAGAGGATGACCAGCAGTCCAACGATTCGGGTTATGGCGCGAAAATGCATCTCTGCCGCTTCCTTAGGTGTTCAGAAAATCAGGAGGGGATTATTCTTTAGTTTTTAACAATTGCAATGCGCCGCGACTAAAATCAGCAAGCCTTGCCGAAAATGCCTGCAGTCTGCTGTGAGGAAGCGCCACCCGCAGACACACAGAAGCCTGATACTCGCTCGCGACAATTTTCCCCTCAAATTGCCCCAGCAGCGTTTCGACTCCAGCAAGCTGTGCGTAATCACAACACAAAGTATATTCAGTTAATGGCATTTTGCGGGCAGTCGTCAGCTGGTTGAGCGCTTGCTGTACTCCACCGCCATACGCTTTGACCAGGCCGCCCGTTCCGAGCAACACACCGCCATAATAACGCACCACTACGGCCGTGATTTCACCTACACCGCTCCCCATCAACTGTGCGAGCATCGGTTTGCCCGCGGTTCCAGACGGCTCGCCATCGTCAGAGAAGCCTAACTGCTGCGAATCGTCTGGCTGCCCGGCCACCCATGCCACACAGTGGTGGCGGGCATCCGGATGTTCAGTACGCACAGCTTCAACAAACGCCTTTGCCGCCTCCACGCCATCGGTATGCGCCAACAGCGTGATAAAACGGCTTTTTTTGATCTCCTCGCTAAAGGTGACCGGCGCTGCCGGTATCAGCCAGCTCTCCATTACGCCAGCTTCAGATCCCGCGTCATGTTTTCAATACTGTTTTCGTGGACCACCACATTATCTTCAATGCGGATACCGCCAAACGGTTCCAGCGCATCGATTTTTTGCCAGTTGAAGTGCTTGCTGAGCGCGCCATCACGCCACGGCGCCAGAAGGGATTCAATAAAGTAGATCCCAGGCTCAATCGTCAGCACCATACGTGGTTGGATCACGCGGGTGCAACGCAAGTAAGGATATTTCGACGGCGCAGCGAGATGCGTACCGGTATCATCCTGCATAAAACCTGCAACATCATGCACCTGCAAGCCCAGCGGATGACCAATGCCATGCGGCATAAACGGCCCGGTGATATCCTGCTCCACCATCGCCTCTTCACTCATATCGGTGATAATTTGATGGCGGCGCAGCAGTTTAGCAATGCGCTGATGGAACTGGACATGATAGTCAACGTAGCTGACGCCCGCTTTCATTGTCGCAATCAGCGCCAGTTGTTCTTCATTCACATCTTTAACGAGCTGGGCATATTCGGTGTCGCTGTTCGCAGCCCAGGTGCGCGTCAGGTCGGCGGCGTAACCGTTGTACTCTGCACCCGCATCTAACAGGAAGCTACGCATCTCTGACGGCGCGCGGTGATCAAGTTTGGTGTAGTGCAATACGGAAGCGTGCTCATTCAACGCCACAATATTGCCATAAGGCACATCAATATCGCGATGGCCGGTTGCCGTCAGATACGCCAGATTAATGTCAAACTCGCTCATGCCCGACTGGAACGCTTCGTGCGCAGCACGGTGGCCGATCACAGCAGTTTTTTGTGCTTCGCGCATGCAGGCAAGTTCATAATCAGTTTTATAAGCGCGATAGTAGTGCAGATAATCAATGACCCCTTTCGGGTTGATATTGCTGGCTGCGATATCCATACCCAGCGCGCGCTCGGCGACCGGGCCAATATAGGCGATGTTGCCGCGGGCTGCTGGCAGCAAACTGCTGATGCCGTCTGCTTTCGGCAAAGCAATCACTTCCACCTCTTCGGTCCAGAAGGAGGTCGGCAGCGGTTCCACGTTGTGCCAGTAATCCACCGGCAGGTAAAACCACAATTTCGGTTTGTTCACGCCATCTACCAGCAGCCAGCAGTTCGGCACCTGGGTCACCGGAACCCAGGCTTTAAACTGCGGGTTCACTTTAAACGGGTAAGGATGGTCGTCAAGAAAGACGTTAAACAGCTCGCCGGAGTGAATAAGTAATGCGTCGAGCTTAAAGCGCGCCAGTACGTCGCGAGTACGTTCCTGCAACGTAACAATATGATTTTTATAAAGCGCAGCCAGTGAGTCCATCGTTTTTCCTTCTGTTTTTTATGACCTCAAGTGTTGGCATCTTAGCACACCTGCTTTTAAGCGGGCGATTTCCACCGAGCGTGATCACGCCAGCAATTATTTAATGAGTTATTTGCATTTCATTAACATAAAAACCACACTCCGTCTCATCTGGTATGACCAGATCCCTTGCTGGATTCAGGAGACTGACATGCTCTACAAAGGCAATAACCTTTATCTTAACTGGCTGGAAGATGGCATCGCCGAACTGGTGTTCGATGCGCCCGGCTCAGTGAACAAACTTGATACCGCCACCGTCGCCAGCCTTGGCGAAGCGCTGAGTGTGCTGGAAAACCAGGCAGATTTAAAAGGGCTGCTGCTGCGTTCTGAGAAAGCGGCTTTTATCGTCGGCGCGGATATTACCGAATTCCTCTCCCTGTTCCTTGTGCCGGAAGAACAACTGAGCCAGTGGCTGCATTTCGCCAATAGCGTATTTAACCGTCTGGAAGATCTGCCAGTGCCGACGTTATCGGCCGTAAATGGTTATGCGCTGGGCGGCGGGTGCGAATGTGTGCTGGCGACCGATTATCGCCTGGCGACCCCGGATCTGCGTATTGGCCTGCCGGAAACCAGGCTGGGCATTATGCCTGGTTTTGGCGGCTCGGTACGTATGCCCCGTCTGCTGGGCGCAGACAGCGCGCTGGAGATCATTGCCGCCGGTAAAGATGTCAGCGCAGAACAGGCCCTGAAAATTGGCCTGATCGATGGCATTGTCAAACCAGAGAAATTACGCGAAGGCGCAGTTGCCATCCTGCGGCAAGCCATCAATGGCGATCTCGACTGGAAAGCAAAACGCCAGCCCAAACTGGAACCGCTGAAGCTCAGCAAAATTGAAGCCACCATGAGCTTCACCATTGCGAAAGGCATGGTGATGCAAACGGCCGGTAAACATTATCCGGCCCCGATGACCGCGGTAAAAACCATTGAAGCCGCAGCTAAGTTCGGGCGCGATGAAGCACTGAAACTGGAAAACCAGAGCTTCGTGCCGCTGGCGCACACCAACGAAGCCCGTGCGCTGGTCGGTATTTTCCTGAATGACCAATATGTCAAAGGTCAGGCGAAAAAACTGACGAAAAATAGCGAAACGCCCAAACAGGCGGCGGTGCTCGGCGCTGGCATTATGGGGGGGGGTATTGCTTACCAGTCCGCGTGGAAAGGTGTGCCGGTACTGATGAAAGATATCAACGAGAAATCTCTCACCCTTGGGATGAACGAAGCGGGTAAGTTGCTGAATAAACAGCTGGAGCGCGGCAAGATTGACGGCCTGAAGCTGGCCAGTGTGATCGCCACTATCCAGCCCACGCTGGCTTATGCAGGTTTTGAACGCGCCGATGTGGTTGTTGAAGCGGTGGTCGAAAACCCGAAAGTGAAAAAAGCCGTGCTGGCAGAAACAGAAGATCACGTGCGCCCGGACACCGTGCTGGCCTCAAACACTTCAACCATTCCCATCAGCGAACTGGCCAGCGTGCTGAAACGCCCGGAGAACTTCTGCGGTATGCACTTCTTTAACCCTGTGCACCGCATGCCGCTGGTCGAAGTGATCCGCGGTGAGAAAACCTCTGAAGAAACCCTCGCCAAAGTGGTGGCGTGGGCGAGCAAAATGGGCAAAACGCCAATTGTGGTCAATGACTGCCCCGGCTTCTTTGTCAACCGCGTGCTGTTCCCCTACTTCGCCGGTTTCAGCCAGTTACTGCGCGATGGCGCCGACTTCCGCAAAGTCGACAAAGTGATGGAAAAACAGTTTGGCTGGCCGATGGGCCCGGCGTATCTGCTGGATGTGGTTGGGATTGATACAGCGCACCATGCGCAGGCCGTCATGGCAGCCGGGTTCCCGCAGCGTATGCAAAAAGATTACCGCGACGCCATTGATGCACTGTTTGACGCGAACCGCTTCGGGCAGAAAAACGGTGTCGGCTTCTGGCGCTATAAAGAAGACAACAAAGGTAAGCCGAAGAAAGAAGAAGATGCACAAGTGGATAACCTGCTGGCAGAGATCAGCAAGGCTAAACATGACTTTAGTGATGAAGAGATTATCGCCCGCATGATGATCCCGATGGTGAACGAAGTGGTGCGCTGTCTGGAAGAAGGCATCATCGCCAGCCCGGCCGAGGCCGACATGGCACTGGTGTATGGTCTGGGCTTCCCGCCGTTCCATGGCGGTGCATTCCGCTGGCTGGATACGCTTAGCAGTGCGAAGTATCTCGATATGGCGCAGCAGTACCAGCATCTCGGACCGCTGTATGAAGTCCCGGCGGGGCTGCGCGAGAAAGCGCGCCACAACGAGCCCTATTATCCCCCAGTTGAACCTGCGCGCCCGGTGGGCTTACAGAAGACGGCTTAAGGAGTCACAATGGAACAGGTTGTCATTGTTGATGCGATTCGAACCCCGATGGGGCGTTCAAAAGGCGGGGCATTCCGCCACGTGCGTGCAGAAGATCTCTCCGCCCACCTGATGCGCAGTCTGCTGGCGCGTAACCCGGCGCTGGATGCCACCGCCATCGACGATATTTACTGGGGCTGTGTGCAACAGACCCTGGAGCAGGGGTTTAATATTGCCCGCAACGCGGCATTGCTGGCAGAAATCCCGCACTCCGTTCCGGCGGTTACCGTTAACCGTCTGTGCGGCTCATCCATGCAGGCACTGCATGATGCCGCACGGATGATCATGACTGGCGATGCGCAGGTATGCCTGGTTGGTGGCGTTGAGCACATGGGCCACGTACCGATGAATCACGGTGTGGATTTCCACCCGGGTATGAGCCGTAACGTGGCGAAAGCGGCAGGCATGATGGGGCTGACAGCTGAAATGTTGTCGCGTATGCATGGCATCAGCCGTGAAATGCAGGACGCTTTCGCCGCACGCTCCCATGCCCGCGCCTGGGCGGCCACGCAATCCGGCGCGTTCAAAGCGGAGATTATCCCAACCGGCGGCCATGATGGCGATGGTGTGCTGAAACAGTTTAACTACGATGAAGTTATCCGTCCGGAAACCACAGTCGACACGCTGGCGACGTTACGTCCGGCGTTCGATCCGGTAAGCGGCACCGTCACTGCTGGCACCTCCTCAGCCCTGTCAGATGGCGCCTCGGCGATGTTGGTAATGAGCGAAAGCCGCGCCCGCGAACTGGGCCTTACCCCACGCGCTCGCATACGCTCTATGGCTGTGGTCGGCTGCGATCCGTCAATTATGGGTTACGGCCCGGTGCCCGCGTCAAAACTGGCGCTGAAAAAAGCCGGACTGAATACCAGCGATATCGACCTGTTTGAGATGAACGAAGCATTTGCGGCTCAGATCCTGCCATGCATTAAAGATCTGGGGCTGATGGAACAGATCGACGAGAAGATCAACCTGAATGGCGGTGCGATCGCGCTCGGCCATCCGCTGGGCTGTTCTGGTACACGTATCAGTACAACCCTGCTGAACCTGATGGAACGCAAAGACGCCCAGTTTGGTCTGGCGACCATGTGCATTGGTTTAGGCCAGGGCATCGCGACCGTTATTGAACGCGTTTAGCTGTCGATTGTAGGCCAGGAAAGCACAGCATCCCTGGCCTACAAAAACGCAAAAATCTCACTCAATGCCATTAATTCCAGAGCAAGGCGGCAGTAACGTGCATCCCCGGAGCATGGGCAGCGACGTGACCGTGGGTAAACAACATCAGCCAACACAGCAATGGTAAAGAAAGAGTTTAGTTGCCGTTCTTCCCGCCTGTCAGGGGCGGGTTTTTTATTACCAAAACCTGGCAAACAGCCAGCACGGGAATGCTGGCAAGGATGAAGACAGATCAGATAAAGGCAAACGCATCGCCAAACAGGCGATCTTCACGCGCACCACGCTCATTGCAGAACAGATCGCGGGCGATTTTCGCCATCTCAAACCGCCCGGCAATATAAATATCGTGGCCGGCAAGCGAACCAAAATCCTGCAGTACCGCAGCCAGCACCGTGCCTGAACGGCCGCGCCACGCTTCAGGCGGTTGCTCAACCACAGGCACCACGCGCAGATTCGGATGTTCTACCGTTAAAGCTTCCAGTTCTGCCAAATCATACAGGTGCTTCTCTTCACGCCCGCCCCAGTAAATGGTGATTTCACGGTTTGGATTTTGCGCAAGCGATGTCAGCAAAATGGAGCGAACATACGAGAACCCCGTGCCGCCGGCAATCAGCACCATCGGACGATCTTCATCTTCACGCAGCCAGGCATCGCCGTGAGGAATATCAATAACGATTTCCCGCTCCTGCAGAATACGGTCCATTACCGCCATGGCATAGAGATTCAGCTCTGAAGCGCCAATGTGCAGTTCGATAAAATCATGCTGATCCGGCGTAGAAGCCATTGAGAAAGGACGCTTATCTCGTTCGTCCATCACCACCATCAAATACTGGCCAGCGCGAAAAGAAAAAGCCGCTTCCGGCACTAAACGGACGCGATATACCGTGTCGGTGATGGCGTCTACCGAGGTCACTTTACAGCTTAAGGTTGTCATGCGCTCCCTCTGTCGGGTCTATACTCGTCACACTTCAAATTGCAGCGGCGCCGCAACCGGAATTACTCAGAGCCTGTCGGCAAAAAACGGTGGCGCATCAGGCGCCTTTCCCGTCATTCAGTATGGCCAGTTCGTCCCAGATGGCGTCGATACGCGCCGTCACCGCAGGATCTTTCTTGATCGGTCGCCCCCATTCACGCTGGGTTTCACCGGGCCATTTATTGGTGGCATCCAGCCCCATTTTTGAGCCAAGGCCGGAAACCGGCGAGGCAAAATCCAGGTAATCAATCGGCGTATTCTCTACCAGCACCGTATCCCGCGCGGGATCCATACGGGTAGTGATCGCCCAAATCACATCATTCCAGTCACGGGCATTCACATCGTCATCACACACAATCACAAACTTGGTGTACATAAACTGGCGCAGGAATGACCAGACGCCCATCATGACGCGTTTTGCGTGGCCCGCGTACTGCTTCTTCATTGTCACCACCGCGAGGCGGTACGAACATCCTTCCGGCGGCAGATAAAAATCAACAATTTCCGGGAACTGCTTTTGCAGAATCGGCACCAGCACTTCATTCAGTGCCACACCCAAAACTGCGGGTTCGTCTGGCGGACGCCCGGTATAAGTAGAGTGGTAAATGGCATCTTCACGCTGGGTAATATGCGTTACGGTAAAGACCGGGAAATTATCCACTTCATTGTAGTAACCGGTATGGTCGCCATACGGCCCTTCCGGCGCCAGTTCACCAGGCTCAATATAGCCTTCCAGCACAATTTCCGCACTGGCAGGGACTTCAAGATCGCTCGAAATACACTTCACAACTTCGGTTTTCGTGCCACGCAACAACCCGGCGAAAGCATATTCAGACAGCGTATCCGGCACCGGCGTCACCGCACCGAGAATTGTGGCCGGATCGGCACCCAATGCCACAGCCACCGGAAAACGTTCACCCGGATGTGCCGCACACCACTCCTGGAAATCAAGCGCACCACCGCGATGAGACAGCCAGCGCATAATCAGTTTGTTTTTACCGATCAACTGCTGGCGATAAATGCCCAGGTTCTGTCGTTCTTTATGCGGCCCACGCGTGACCGTCAGCCCCCAGGTGATCAGCGGTGCAGCATCTTCCGGCCAGCACTGCATAATCGGGATTTTGGTCAGATCGACACTCTCGCCCTGCAAGATTTTTTGCTGGCAAGGCGCACCACGCAGACGCTTAGTGGGCATGTTCAGCACTTGTTTGAACTGGGGAAGTTTATCGAAGAGGTCGCGAAACCCTTTTGGCGGCTCAGGCTCTTTCAGGAATGCCAGCAATTTGCCGACTTCCCGCAGGGCGCTGACATCTTCCTGCCCCATTCCCATCGCAACCCGTCGCGGCGTACCGAACAGATTGCACAACACCGGCATCGCATAACCTTTCGGGTTCTCAAACAACAAGGCCGGACCGCCGGCACGCAGCGTGCGGTCGGCAATCTCGGTCATTTCAAGATAAGGGTCAACGGGCAGCGTTATTCGCTTAAGTTCGCCCTGCTGCTCGAGCTGTGTCAGAAAATCGCGTAGATCGTTGTATTTCATGCGGTGTAATATCGCCTCCGGGTAAGCGCCTTATTATACGGTGTTCATCTTGCAGTTGCTGTATTTTTGTTAAATCCGCGTGAATTACAACGAGCGTTATGCCACAGGTTATAATCAACTTAGCCATCAGAACGCGGTTTTGGTATTCTTGCTCCGAAACTTAAGGAAAAGAATCTTATGCGATCCTGGTATTTACTTTATTGCAAACGAGGTCAGCTTCAGCGCGCCCAGGAACATCTTGAGCGCCAGGCGGTAAGCTGCCTGACGCCGATGATCGCGCTGGAAAAAATTGTTCGTGGCAAACGGACAACCGTTAATGAACCGCTATTCCCTAACTATTTGTTTGTGGAATTTGATCCGGAAGTCATTCACACCACGACCATCAATGCCACACGTGGCGTCAGTCACTTCGTCCGCTTTGGGATGAACCCGGCGAAAGTGCCCTCGACGGTGATCCACCAATTGTCTGTCTATCAACCTGAAGGGGTGACCGATCCGGATACGCCCTACCCCGGCGATGACGTGGTGATCACGGAAGGCGCGCTCGAAGGTTTACAGGCCATATTTAAAGAGCCGGACGGCGAGGCACGCTCCATGCTATTGCTGCACCTGTTAAATAAACAGGTGCTGCAGAGTGTCAAAAATACCGATTTCCGCAAAGCCTGACGCGCCACTCAAAAAGCCACGCCAAAGAGCCGTTGCACGTTGTTGTCCGTTACCGACGCCAGCCACTGCGCATCTTCCCCGCGCAGCCCGGCGACAGTGGTAAGAATATGCCCCAACAGCGCCGGTTCATTACGCCGCGATGCCGGTTTTAGCCTGAGATCGCGCGGTAACAGCCAGGGCGCATCCGTCTCGATCAACAACCGTTCGGCGGGGATCAGCGGCAGTACCTCCCGCAACGCCAGTCCGCGCCGCTCATCACACACCCAGCCGGTAATACCGAGGTAGAGACCGCGTTCGAGGCAATCCCGCGCTTCTTGTGCACTGCCGGTAAAACAGTGCAGCACTGCACCGGGTAACTTATCGAGCCAGGGATCCAGTAGTGTCAAAAAGCGGTGATGCGCATCACGACAATGCAAAAACACCGGCATGCTCAGCTCAGCGGCTAACGCCAACTGCGCAGTAAAAGCCTGTTCCTGCTCCTGCGGCGTTGAAAAATTGCGGTTGAAATCCAGCCCGCATTCACCAATGGCAACCACTTCGGGCATTGCCGCAAGCTCACGAATCGCGGCGGCGGCTTCCGTCGTCCAGCCGCTGCTGTCATGCGGGTGCACACCGGCAGTCGACCAGCAATGACGGTAGTGTCGCGCCAGTTGTTGTGCCAGCAGGCTTTCGTGCAGATTAGTGCCGGTGATCAACATCCCCGACACCCCCGCCTGCTGCGCACGAGCCATGACCTCATCCCGATCTTTAGCAAACTGCGAGCTGGTAAGATTCACGCCAATATCGAACATCTCTTTCCCCATACAACAACCGCCCTGATGGGCGGCTGAACATTACTCTTCGTGGGTTTCGCTTTCTTCTTCCGGCGCGTGACGTTTGCCCACATAGAAACGGGCGAAAAAGACCCCCACTTCAAACAGACAGTACATTGGGATCGCCAGCAGCGTTTGCGAGAACACATCAGGCGGGGTCAGCAACATACCGACCACAAAAGCACCAACCAGCACATACGGGCGCTTTTGCCGTAAATCAGCAGGTGTCGTCACTCCCAGCCAGCACAGCAGAACAATGGCGACCGGCACTTCAAACGACACGCCGAATGCCATAAACAGCGCCATGACAAAGCTGAGATAGCTGGCGATGTCCGTCGAGACCTGCACGCCCTCCGGCGCCGTATGCGTCAGGAAACCAAACGCCAGCGGAAAGACGACAAAATAGGCGAATGCCATGCCGATATAAAACAGCAGTGAGCTGGAAACCAGCAAGGGAACAATCAGCCGCCGTTCATGCTTGTACAACGCCGGGGCAACAAAAGCCCAAACCTGATACAGAATGACCGGGGCAGAAAGGATTAACGAAACCATAAAGGTCAGTTTAATCGGCGTAAAGAACGGTGAAGCCACATCGGTGGCGATCATCGTCGCGCCCATCGGCATCTGCTTGATTAGCGGTGCGGAAACCAGTTGATAGATATCGTTCGCGAAGTAAACCAGCGCGAGGAAAATCACAATAACGGCAATAATGCAGTTCAACAGGCGCTTACGCAGCTCAATAAGATGGGCTATCAGCGGTTGGGTATCATCTACAGCCATGTTCAGGATTTATCACTTGAAGAGGATGAGGAGTCAGAAACCGGCACGGCCTCTTTCACCACAGGCTTCGTGACCGGCGCTTTTTGCGCGTCCGGTACAGCGGGCGTTTGCTGCGGAGAACTGGCCTGGTTTTCAGCGCTGGCAGGCGTTACGCCTTCATGCTGCGCTTCATTATCTTTCACTACCGGATTATGAATAGTATGCGTTTCGTCGCTCGCTTTTTCCGGATCGTTGGCGCTATAGGTGCGCTTCATCGATTCCGCCGCCTGACGCAGTTCGTCCATTGACTGTTTTAACTCTGGCGTCAGGTTTTCCAGGCTCGCTTTCTCGACCTTTTTCAGACTGTCCTGGAACTCCTGCAGCTTCAGTTCCTGTGTCAGTTCATTCTGCACGGTGGTCGCCAGCGAGCGCAACGCGCGAACCCAGCCCGCAATGGTGCGTACCGCAACAGGCAACCTCTGCGGCCCCAGAACAACCAGACCGATGATAAAAACGAGTAACAGCTCGCCAAAACCTATATCGAACACGGGTTACACCTGCTCTTTATCGTGACGTTTTTCGTCTTTTTTAGCGTCGTCGGTTTTTTCAGAAAGGGATTTCGCCGTGAAATCTGCATCCTGCGCCGATTTCTCCTGCTTTTCCTCCTTCCCGTCGTCGCTCATGGCTTTTTTAAAACCTTTGATTGATGCACCCAGATCGGAACCAATCGAACCAAGCTTTTTTGTGCCGAACAGCAGTACGACAATGACCGCAATCACTACCAGCTGCCAGATACCGATGCTCCCCATAAACTGTTCTCCTTAAGCGATGAGGTTAAAAACAGGCCCCAGTATACACTTTATCCCCAGGGCTGCATGTCTATCCCCCAAGGGCGCGGGCGGCGTCAAACTCAACGCGTTCGGCGCCAGCCCACCAGCCATGCGACTGCGCCGCCAGCCATTAACCATAAAGGGTGAAGACCCCATTCTGGTCGGTTTATCAGCAATAACGTTCCGCTTAACAAAAGAGTGGCGCCAATACCAAACAGGTACCGCGACTGCCCCTGCCGCACGTGATGTGTTTCCAGTTCGCTGGCGATTTTATCAACGCTACGCTGCAATTGCCTGCCATGCTGCAAGCCGTAATACACCAGCTCAGGAAGCTCCGGCATTTTCTCGATCCAAAAGGGGCCTTTCTCTTTAAAGGCCCTGATGAGCGCAGGAATACCCACCTGGTCTTTGATCCAAGTTTCGAGAAAAGGTTTCGCCGTTTTCCACAAATCGAGTTGCGGATAAAGCTGACGCCCAACACCTTCGATATACAGCAGGGTTTTCTGTAACAGCACCAGTTGCGGCTGCACTTCCATATTGAAGCGGCGCGCAGTGTTGAACAGGTTAAGCAGAACGTGACCAAACGAAATTTCCGCCAGCGGTTTTTCAAAAATAGGCTCGCAGACGGTACGAATGGCGAATTCAAACTCTTCGACATTCGTATCTGGCGGCACCCAGCCGGAATCGACATGCAATTCCGCCACTTTGCGATAATCACGGTTGAAGAAAGCGATAAAGTTCTCTGCCAGATAACGCTTATCTTCTTTGTTTAGCGAGCCGACAATACCGCAGTCAATACCGATATATTGTGGATCTTCCGGATGTTCATAGCTGACGAAAATGTTACCGGGGTGCATATCGGCATGGAAGAAACTGTCGCGGAAAACCTGGGTGAAGAAGACCTGCACACCGCGTTCCGCCAGTAACTTCAGGTTGGTACCGTTTTTTTCCAACGCCGCGAGATCGGAAACCGGGATCCCGTAAATACGCTCCATCACCAGCATGTTCTGGCTGCAGTAGTCAGAGTAGATTTCCGGCACATAAAGCATGGGACTGTCTTCGAAGTTGCGTCGAAGCTGAATGGTATTCGCCGCCTCACGCAACAGATCCAGTTCGTCGATCAGCGTTTTTTCGTATTCGCGCACCACCTCGCGCGGGCGTAAACGGCGTCCGTCTGGCAACAAGCGCGGCACCCAAGCCGCGAGGCGATAGATCAATTTAAGATCGGCCCTGATCACTGGCAAAATGTCCGGGCGGATCACTTTGATCACTACCGCTTTCCCGTTCTCTTTTAGCCGTGCGGTGTGGACCTGGGCAATCGAGGCGGAAGCAAGCGGTACAATGTCAAAATCATCAAACCAGGTCTCAACCGGCACACCGCCCATAGACTCTTCTATCTGGCGTTTGGCGAGCTGACCGTCAAACGGTGCGACGCGATCCTGCAACATCGCCAGTTGGTCGGCGATAAGCGGCGGGAACAGGTCACGCCGGGTCGACAGCATTTGTCCGAATTTAATCCATACCGGCCCCAGTTCCTGCAGCGCCAGACGCAGCCGTTCACCAAGCGCTTTATCTTTATGCCGGTTCGGCATCCAGAACAGCGAACGCCGCCAGAGACGAAGCGGCAAGGTTATGCGCATTCTGGGGATTAACTCATCAAGCCCGTAACTTAAAAAGGTCTGGATGATGAAATAGAGGCGCCGTAATTCTCCTGGCGTCATTTGCCCTCCAGCTTTTCCAGACGTTTAGTTAACACATCCACCTCACGTTCGGTGGCGGATATCTCTTCTGCAAACCAGGCCACTTCCAGCGCACCCGGTGCGACACGCCACTCTTCCGTTAGCACTTCCGAAACATAGCGTTGTTGACGCTGGAAGCCCTGGCGCAGAAAACGTGCGCCGCCGCGCAGCATCTTACCGATACCTTCAGCAGCGATATCACCCGTCCAGGGCGCCAGCACTTCAGCGGGATCAAACTCAGCCAGATCCATTAGCGACACCAGGTTTTGTACCACCTGAATATCGCCCTGCACTTCCAGCTCGCCACTGCGGATGAGCGCTGTCAGTTGCTGGCGGTCGCGCAATTTCGGCAATACACGTAGCTGTGTAATTACGGAACAATCGGCTTCGCCTTCCCATTCGCCCAGCACGTCCACCTGCCGTTCACTGAACACCAGCACGAACGGGGAGGAAAACTCCTGCACGACAATGCGCAGAACCTTGCCATACAACCGCTCACGCGCAGATTTCAATGCACCCTGGCGGTATAAAAAGGTATTCAGCACGCGCTCAACGCCGGCAGACACCATTGGCTTAAAGGGCATACGCACCTCCTGTCAGAACTTGTAGCCCCGGTGCAGAGCAACGATCCCGGCGGTCATATTGTAATAATCGACGTTTTCGAAACCCGCGTCCTGCATCATCGCTTTCAGGGTTTCCTGATCGGGATGCATACGGATGGATTCCGCAAGATAACGGTAGCTTTCAGCATCACTGGCCACCAACTGACCAATACGCGGCAGAACATGGAAGGAGTAAGCGTCATAGGCTTTACTCAGCGGCTCAATAATCGGTTTGGAAAACTCCAGCACCAGCAGGCGGCCGCCCGGCTTGAGCACGCGGAACATGGAACGCAACGCGCGCTCTTTTTCCGTCACGTTACGCAGGCCAAACGAGATCGTAATGCAATCGAAGGTGTTGTCGGGGAACGGTAATGCTTCGGCGTTAGCCTGCACATACTCAACGTTGCCAATCACGCCAATATTGCGCAATTTTTCGCGCCCCATTTTCAACATGGAGTCGTTGATGTCCGCCAGCACAACCTGTCCGGATTCACCAACCAGACGAGAGAACTTTGCGGTCAGGTCACCTGTGCCACCGGCCAAATCGAGAACTTTTTGCCCACGCCGAACGCCGCTGCAATCAATGGTGAAACGCTTCCATAAACGGTGGATGCCCATCGACATCAAATCGTTCATCACGTCATATTTAGACGCGACCGAATGGAAAACGTGTGCCACCATCTCGGCTTTGTTTTCTTTAGCGACGGTCTGAAAACCAAAGTGCGTCGTTTCTTTTGAATCTTCCGCCATCTTAGTGCCTGCTATTGAAGAATTTGTTTGTGAAGTGTAACAGATTGGGCGCAATTGCCCTACGATTCAACCACCCGAGGATGCCCTTGCCGCTTGCTCCGCCCCCGGCGTGTTTGCGTCTAATTCATTGTCTTCGCTGCGATCGTTTTCATCATCCAGCCCTGCCCGCAAACGGAACTCTTCATCCTGGGCCTGTGCTTCTGCGGCTAATTCCGGATTAATCTCGCGCTTGATCTCTACACCTAACCCCCGAAATGCTTCCGCCTGCGCCAGAAGATTACCGCGCCCGGAGCTGAGCTTTTTCATGGCCTGCCGATAGTTATCCTGCGCTTTGTCGAGGCTGAGCCCGACAGAGGACATATCGTCAACGAAGAGGCGCATTTTGTCATACAGGCGGCTGGCGCGCTCTGCAATCTGCTGGGCATTACGGCTTTGGTGCTCATAACGCCACAAATTCGCGATCGTGCGCAGCGCAACCAACAGCGTAGTCGGACTGACCAGCATAATGTTATTTTTCAGCGCTTCGGTGATCAGTTCGGGCTGCCTGTCCAGCGCGATTAAAAAGGCCGGTTCGACCGGAATAAACATCAGCACGTAATCCAGACTGCGAAGACCAGGAAGCTGCTGGTAATCTTTACGGCCCAGCAAACGAATGTGGTTACGTACCGAAGCGATATGCTCCTGTAACGCCCCTTCACGCGTGAACTCATCATCAGCGTTAAAATAACGCTCATAGGCCACCAACGTCATTTTGGCGTCAATTACCACATCTTTACCTTGTGGCAAACGCACAATCACATCGGGCTGCATGCGGGCGCGGTTGTCATTCTCCATGCTGACCTGGGTTTGATATTCGTACCCTTCGCGCAGGCCAGACGCCTCCAGCACGCGGGTCAGCACCACTTCGCCCCAGTTTCCCTGGGTTTTGTTATCGCCTTTTAGTGCCCGGGTCAGGTTGATAGCTTCCTGCGCCATTTGCGCATTCAGCTGTTGCAGGTTGCGGATCTCATGCGCGAGCGTATGACGCTCACGCGCCTCCTGACCAAAGCTGTCCTGTACCTGGCGGCGAAAGCCGTCGAGCTGTTCACGCAGAGGTGTCAGCAGACTATTAAGGCTCTGGCGATTCTGCTCATCGACCCGTCGATTGCTCTGCTCAAAAATACGATTGGCAAGATTTTCAAACTGCTCACTCAGACGCTGCTCACTGCTGTGCATCTGACGCAGTTTCTCTTCTGCATGCAGTTGGGTGGATTCCAGCCGGGTGGTCACTTCGCGCAAGTCGGCTTCCAGCGAGCTGTTAATATGCTGCAAGCTGCGCAACTCGTTATTCAGCAGTTCGCACTCTTCCCGCCAGTGCTCACCCTGGGCTATCTGCTGCCGGGCGGCACTCAGTTCGCTAAAGACATCGCGCTGCTCTGCCAGCAGTTCCGCCTGCTGCTGCGCGCCACGCCAGCTGGCCGCCAGCCAGCCGACCAGTAAGCCCGCCAGCGCAACTGCCGCCATGACGATGATTGAAGTGTCCACCACGCCCCCTGATTACTAATCATTACTGTCGGGGATTGTGCTGTATAAACGTCCAGTTTGGAAGGGGTTTTCCTGCGAAGCGTTACGCAAAAAGAAAAGGCCGAACAGGTCGGCCTTAAAATCATCAGCGCACAGTTACAGGAGACGACGCGCGGCTTCCACAACGATTTTCACCGCATGGCTTTCTGTTTGCTTCATGGTTTCCGCATTCGGGATCTCTTGCTGAGTGCGGTTAACAATCACACCAGCGACCATCCCGGCACGTAACCCCTGGCTGGCACACATCGTCAGCAGCGTGGCGGATTCCATTTCGTAGTTCATCACGCCCATAGATTGCCACTCTTCCATGGATCCTTTGAAGCGGTTCACCACACGGCCAGAGAAGGTGTCGTAGCGCTCCTGGCCCGGGTAGAAGGTATCTGACGATGCCGTAACGCCGATATGTTTCGTTGCGCCAACGGCGTCTGCTGCGGCCACTAATGCGGTTGTACAGGCGAAATCGGCCACAGCCGGGTATTCCATCGGTGCAAAGTGCAGGCTGGCACCATCCAGGCGTACGGAGCCGGTCGTGATCAACACATCACCCACATTGATATGCGGCTGGATAGCGCCAGTAGTGCCTACACGCAAGAAAGTACGAATGCCAAGCTGCGCCAGCTCTTCCACTGCGATAGAGGTTGACGGGCCGCCGATGCCGGTAGAGCAAACAATAACCGGTTTGCCATCCAGTTCGGCACGCCAGCTGGTAAATTCGCGGTGCGATGCCAGTTTGACCGGCTTATCCATCAGCGCGGCGATCTTTTCCACACGCTCAGGATCGCCAGGGACGATAGCCAGCGTAGCCCCTTGTAAATCGTTTTTGGTGAGGCCGAGATGAAAAACATCAGACTTGGACATAACAGACTCCTCTGTGGTCAGTTTTATCGGGAGAGGCAAAAAGCCACTTTACAGAAGGCGCACGCCTAATTTCGTGACTGTCATCACCGCTATTGAAATTCATTGCATACGGTTTCCATTAAATAGTGACACTCATCACATTTTAATGCCACACCTCACGCCTCAGGAGCAAAGATAGTCTACCCCACGGTGATTTACCGCGCCCCTCAGGTCTTCCCGTCTATAGTTATTGAAGCGCTAATAAAGGGTATGGAGAATGCCATGACAACCGATAAACAGCCGGGCTTTGCACCTGCAGCATCACCTCTCGCTTCAACGATTGTACATACGCCGGAAGACGCCTTAATCGCAGGCGAAACGTCAATTCCGACCCAGGGCGACAATATGCCCGCGTTTCATGCCCGCCCAAAAACGGCCAGCGATCCACTGCCCATTGTCATTGTGGTGCAGGAAATTTTTGGTGTACATGAGCATATCCGCGATCTTTGCCGCCGCCTGGCACTGGAGGGCTACCTCGCCATCGCCCCGGAACTCTATTTCCGCCAGGGCGATCCGAATGATTTTGCGGATATCCCAACGCTGCTGAGCGGGCTGGTCAGCAAAGTACCGGATGCACAAGTTCTTGCCGATCTGGACCATGTTGCCAGCTGGGCTGCACGTAACGGCGGCAATGCCCATCAGTTACTGATCACCGGTTTTTGCTGGGGTGGGCGCATCGCCTGGCTATATGCTGCGCATAATCCACAGTTGAAAGCGGCTGTGGCGTGGTACGGCAAACTGGTGGGGGAAAAATCACTGAACTCGCCAAAACATCCGGTAGATATCGCCACGGAACTGACCGCGCCGGTGCTGGGTCTGTACGGCGCTCAGGATACCGGCATTCCGCTGGATACGGTTGAAACCATGCGCCATGCGCTGCGCGCAGCCAACGCTAAAGCCGACATTGTCGTTTATCCCGAAGCCGGGCATGCGTTCAATGCCGACTACCGTCCGAGTTATCATGAAGAGTCAGCGCAAGACGGCTGGCAGCGCATGCTGGCGTGGTTTGCCCAGTACAGCAAAAAATAATCCTGCACGCCGGGGCTCGCCCCGGCAACCTGTTCCTGGAGGTGATAACGGCACGGCGCACCGCCCCTTTCTCATGCCGCCTCCAGACGCCAGCCCTGCATCAAACGTACACAAACCGTTTGCCCTGGCGCGAATGGAGAGTGATGAAAAGCCGTCACCGTTTGCCCATCACGCAGGCGCATTTCCAGTAAGTAGCGCTCGCCCTGGTAGATACAGCTTTCGACCTGCACACTGAGCCCGTCGTCCGCTACCTGCACGTGCTCCGGGCGAACTAAAACGGCCTGCAGCGCGCCAGGCGCAAAACCGCTGTGCAACTGCGCGCCATTCAGCTGCTGAAGATGAGCGGGCGTGGCCAGCGACAGCACGCTGCCCTTACCAATAAAACGCGCCACCCAGGCGTTTTGCGGCTGTTGATACAGCGCCTGCGGTGCGCCCCACTGCATTAATTCCCCCTGGTGCATAACCGCAATGTGACTGGCGAGCGCCATCGCTTCTGCCTGATCATGCGTGACATAAACAAAGGTTGCCCCGGTGCGACGGTGAAAATCGCGGAAAGTCTGTTCCATCGTCGCACGTAGATGGCGATCAAGGTTGGCCAGTGGCTCATCCAGCAGTACCACCTGCGGTTCAGAAACCAGACAACGCGCCAGTGCTACCCGCTGACGCTGGCCGCCGCTCAGCTCGTGAGGGGAGCGCCCGGCATAAGCGCCCAGCTCTACCACATCCAGCGCGGCCATTACCTGTTTGTGCCGCGCCGCACGTTGTACTTTGCGCAGCTTTAGCGGGTAACCCACATTTTCCGCGACCGTCATATGCGGCCACAGGGCATAGGACTGGAAGACCATTCCCATATCGCGCTGCTCCGGTGGCGTATGCGTGGTTTGATCGGCCAGCAGGCGATCCCCTAAGAACAAACGCCCGGCGGTCAGTTGTTCCAGCCCGGCGAGAATGCGTAGCGTGGTCGTTTTCCCGCAGCCGCTTGGCCCCAATAACGCGGTAAACGCGCCTGATGGGATCGTCAGGTTAATATCCCGCACGACGGTCTGCTCGCCAAACATTTTGCTTAAGCCTTCCAGCCTCAGTTCTGCCATGGGATCACTCCTTTGGGCAAATAACGGCCAAGGGCGCTCAGCAACACCATCACCAGTGCCACCAGCGCCACCACCAGCACCGAAATGGCCGATGCCAGCACCTTGTTGCCGCTTTCATCAAGGTTAAAAATCACCACGCCGAGCGTCTCTTTCCCGGCACTCCACAACAACGCCGAAACGGTCAGTTCATTCACCGCGGTGAGAAAAACCAGCAATGCTCCGGCAAAAGCGGCCGGTGCAAGCAACGGCAGCACAATATGGCGTAGCCGCTGGGAAACATTTGCGCCCGCGAGGCTTGCTGCCTCCTCCATCGCCGGATCCAGTTGCAGCATGCTGCTGTGCACAGGCTTCAGGCATACCGTCAGAAAACGGGCGAGATAAGCAAAGAAAATAATCATCAGGGAACCGATAAGGCTGATATTCAGCAATGGCAACGGGTGAGCAAACAATAAAATGCAGGCAATGGCCAGCACCACGCCTGGTAGCGTATAGGGTATGTCGATAAGCGAGTGCAACGCGCGCAGCAGGCCGGTCGGATAGCGCACCAGCAGCCAGGCCAGCGGCAGACTCAACAGCATTAACACCCCTGCGGCAGAGACCGAGAGCAACACACTGTTGGTCAATGCCCGCCAGGTTGCGCTTTGCGCATCAAAAATAGCGCGCCATGCGGAAAAGGTCAGCGTGTCGCCATTCAGCGGAACCCCCAGCGTGGGCACCAGCGAGGTGGTGATCAGCGCCAGCAAAGGTGCCAGCAGAATGGCGCACAACACGGCTCCCAGCAGGATCTCTGTCGCCAGCCGCCATTTGCCCAGCGTAAAACTGACAGCCCGGCCGGCCATGCCAATTAGCGGTAAGGCATAACGCCGTTGCATGTACCCCTGCACAATAACGATCCCGATGGCCAACACCCCCATCAGCACCGATAATGCAGCCACGTCGCTGAGCATTGACGGGCCGAAACTGGCCAGCGTCTGGTAGATATGTACGGGCAATACAAAATAGGAGATCGGAATACCGAGCATCGCCGGGATGCCAAAATTTCCCAGCGCGGAGACAAACGCAATGGCCGCGCCGGCCCATAATGCCGGGCGACACAGTGGCAGGACGATATCGACGAAGACACGCCACAACGAGGCGCCCTGTAAACGCGCCGCTTCGATATGCTCCTGCGGCAGGCACTGAAGCTGAGTACGCAGCGCCAGGAACACCAGCGGCGCATGCTGAATGCCGAGCAGTAACGCAATGCCTTCCGGGGAGTACAACGGGTTGGCACTGCCGAACCTGGGCGCAATGCCAAGGCTATTAAGCAGAATGCTGCCTGGACCAAACAGCTGCAGCCAGCTTAACGCGGTCACCTGCGGCGGGATCATCATGGGCAACATAAACAGAAACACCCACACCTGTTTCATGCGCATGGACGTTAACGCCAGGCAAAAAGCGAACACACCGCCCAGCAACAAAGAAAGCAATGTCCCCAGCCCACTGGTATAGAGGCTGTGCCAGAGAGCAAGCCAGGTCGTTGGGTTGCTGAGCACTCGCCATAAACTGCTGTCGCTGCCCTGCCGCCAGTCGAGCAATGCCGAGAGAAGTAAACGCAGGCTCGGCAAGAGACTGAGCAGGGCCACCAAAAACAGCAGCAACCACAGCAGCCCTTTAGCCGGGCTGCCGGGATGCTGACGCAATGTCATACTGGCCATCGATCAACGGCTTCCGAACAGGTCGGCAAAGCGCTTTTTATTGGCGTCGGTATCGGCCAGGGCTTTTGCCGCATCGAAAGGCATCAGCTTAATGCTGTCACGCGGTGGAAAGCCGGCAGGCACTGGCAGCCTTGCATCTGCGGGCAGGTATCCCTGTTGCAATACCAGTTTCTGCCCCTCGTCAGACAGAACAAAGTCGATAAAATCATGCGCACCCTGGGGATTTTTCGCCGCTTTCATCATTGCCACAGGTTCAGTGACGATGCTGACACCCTCTTTCGGGAAGACAAACTCAATCGGCGCGCCTTTGGCCTTTTCGCGTATCGCCATGTAATCCACCAGCACACCATAGGCTTTGCTTCCGGCAGTGATGGCGCTCATTACGGCCCCATTGCCGCTTTGAGGCATCGCGCCATTGGCGTGCAGTTTTTCGTAGTATTGCCAGCCAAGCGCCGGATCGTTCATCAATGTTGCCTGGTGAATTTGTGCAGCTCCGGAGTAGAGCGGGCTTGGCAGAGTGGTCATATTTTTCAGCTCTGGCTTGAGCAGATCCTGCCATGAGGTGGGCTTGACCGGTGCTTTACTATGATAAGCGATGCCGGTGGTGATCAGTTTCGTCCCGTAGTAGTAGCCCGCTTTATCGTACAGTTGCGGGTCGAAGCGGGAGGCCTGCGGCGAAGGGTAAGCAGCCAGTAAATTCTGCTGTTTTAGCGATTCCATGGTAACGCTGTCGGCAATGAGCAGGACATCCGGGGCCGCGCCGCCAGCGGCTAATTCTGCCTGCAAGCGCGCGATCAGCTTGGTGGTTCCATCACGGATCCATTTCACTTCGACATCCGGGTGCGCTTTTTCAAAGGCGCTGACCGTCATCTGCGCATCTTCCGTGGGCTGGCTGGTATAAAGCGTTAGCGTGGATTTGGCAAATGCAGACGCACTCATGATGGCCAGCACAATGGCCGTCAGCGCATTTTTTTTACTCATGGTTCTTCCCCTTTGTTTTCGTTGCGACGATTAAAACAAGGGAATTTGACAGAAATGTTACTGAATGGAGGTTGCGATGTTACGAAAGGATACCGCGCCGCCCGTCAGACAACAGGCGGCGCGGTAGAGCTTACGCCTGGCGCAAGTTTTGCGCTGCTTTCACCATGTTAGCCAGTGCGCTACGAGTTTCCGGCCAGCCACGGGTCTTCAGGCCGCAATCCGGGTTCACCCACAGGCGCTCAGCCGGGATACGCTGGGCAGCTTTCTGCAACAGGGCTTCGATCCACTCCACGCTCGGGACGTTTGGCGAGTGAATATCGTACACACCCGGCCCGATTTCGTTCGGATACTCGAATTCTTCGAACGACTCCAGCAGTTCCATATCGGAGCGGGAGGTTTCGATGGTGATCACGTCGGCATCCAGCGCCGCGATCGCGTCCATGATGTCATTAAACTCGCAGTAACACATGTGGGTGTGGATCTGGGTTTCATCTTTCGCCACCGCCGCATTGATACGAAAAGCGTCTACACCCCAGGCCAGGTAGGCATCCCAGTCGCTGCGACGCAGAGGTAACCCTTCGCGCAGGGCCGGTTCATCAATCTGGATGATACCAATGCCTGCGGCTTCCAGATCCGCCACTTCGTCACGCAACGCCAGCGCAATCTGTTTAGCAATGGTTTCACGGCTCACATCTTCACGTGGGAACGACCAGCAAAGGATGGTAACCGGGCCAGTCAGCATGCCTTTTACCGGTTTGTCGGTCAGCGATTGTGCATATTTCGCCCACTCAACAGTAATGGCCTCCGGACGACTGACATCACCAATGACCACAGGCGGTTTTACACAACGCGAGCCGTAGCTCTGCACCCACCCGTTTTGCGTAAAGACGAAACCGTCCAGATTCTCACCGAAATATTCCACCATGTCGTTACGCTCGGCTTCGCCGTGAACCAGCACATCCAGTCCCAGACGCTCCTGCTCGACAATCGCCTGTTTAATATGCTCAGCGATACCGGTACGGTAGTTGCCCGCATCCAGATTGCCTTTTTTGAAGTCCAGGCGCAGGCCGCGAATCTCTGTGGTCTGCGGGAAAGAGCCGATAGTGGTGGTTGGCCACGCAGGCAGATTAAAACGTGCCCGTTGTGCTTTGGCGCGTTCAGCGTAAGGGCTGTTACGCTGGCTGTCCTGGGCTGTAATGGCGGCCAGGCGTTGCGCTACTGCACTGTTATGTACACGGGTTGAGTGGCGACGAGCCTGAATCGGCGCGCTCCAGGCCTGTAATTCTTCGGTGTTGCCGCTGTTCAGCGCATCACGCAGCAGTGCCAGCTCTTCACATTTTTGCAGCGCGAAGGCAAACCAGCTTTTCACTTCAGCATCGAGGCGGGTTTCTACACTCAGATCGATAGGGCTGTGCAACAGCGAGCAGGAAGAGGCCACCCACAGCGCACGTTTACCAACGATGTCTTTAATCTGGGCATATTTTTCCGTCAAATCAGCGCGCCAGACGTTACGGCCATTCACCAGACCAGCGGACAGCAGCCAGTCGGCTGGCAAGCGTTGGTGTAGTTCCGCCACGTTGTCCTTGCCGTGCACCAGATCAACATGCAGGCCCTGTACCGGCAGCGCAGCGATGATGTCGAGGTTCGGCGTCACGCCTTCGAAATAGGTGGTCAGCAACAGCTTCAGCTGGCCTGCCAGCGCCTCGTAAGCGGGTTTATAAGCATCCAGCCAGGCCTGCGGCAGCTCCAGCACCAGCGCTGGCTCATCAATTTGCACCCACTCAATACCGCGTTTCGCCAGCTCGCCAAGTACTTGCTGATATACCGGCAGAATGTCCTGCAACAAGCTTAAACGGTCAAACTGTTCGCCTTTCACTTTACCCAGCCACAGGTAAGTGACCGGGCCAAGCAGAACCGGTTTCACGTTGTGGCCAAGCGCCAGCGCTTCGTCGACTTCATCCAGCAACTGGGTCCAGGTCAGTTTGAACTGCTGGCCTTTGCTGAACTCTGGCACCATGTAGTGATAATTGGTGTTAAACCATTTGGTCATTTCCGCCGCTGCCGCCGGCTCGCCGGTCGGGGCGCGGCCACGGCCAATACGGAACAGGGTATCGATATCCACAGCGCCGTCGGTGTTCTGATGACGAGCCGGCACATTGCCTAACAGCAGGCTGGTGGTCAGAACATGGTCGTACCAGGCAAAGTCGCCGACCGGCAGCAGATCGATGCCAGCGGCGTGTTGCTGCGCCCAGTGGCGGGCGCGCAGCTCGCGGCCTGTCGCCAGTAATTCTTCACGGGTGGCTTTACCCGCCCAGTAGCTTTCTTGCGCTTTTTTCAACTCGCGACGCAGGCCAACGCGAGGGAAACCGAGGGTGTGATTAAGAATTGTCATTTTTAGCCTCTTCAATAGGTTAATCCAAAGGATTTCGGATTAAGGGAAGGCGGCAAACTCAGGGAGCCCCAGGAGCTTACTCAAGTAAGTGACTGGGGGACGTGAGTGAAGCCAACGCACCATTAATTCGAAAGACGAAGGATTTTGGACGTCCAGATGTTTACACATCCATATTGTGAAGGTACTGTATATTCCTCAAGCGCAAATTGTTCATGCCGGAGTGAAGGACTTTCATGATCGAGATTAAACACCTGAAAACGCTACAAGCGTTACGGAACAGCGGGTCTCTCGCGGCGGCGGCGGCAACGCTGCACCAGACACAATCCGCCCTTTCCCACCAGTTCAGCGATCTGGAACAACGCCTTGGCTTCCGTCTATTTGTGCGAAAAAGTCAGCCGCTGCGTTTTACCCCACAAGGGGAGATCCTGCTGCAACTGGCGAACCAGGTGCTGCCGCAAATCAGCCGTGCATTGCAATCCTGCAATGAACCACAGCAGACCACGTTGCGCATCGCCATTGAGTGTCATAGCTGTATCCAGTGGCTGACCCCGGCGCTGGAGAACTTCCGCCAGCACTGGCCGCAGGTGGAGATGGATTTCAAATCCGGCGTGACCTTTGATCCCCAGCCCGCACTGCAGCAAGGCGAGCTCGATCTGGTCATGACCTCCGATATTTTGCCGCGCAGTGGGTTGCACTACTCACCGATGTTCGACTTTGAAGTCCGCCTGGTGCTGGCGCCCGATCACCCGCTGTCAGCCAAAGCGCGTATCACACCGGATGACATTGCCAGCGAAACGCTGCTGATTTACCCGGTCCAGCGCAGCCGTCTTGATATCTGGCGCCACTTCCTGCAACCTGCCGGGATCAGCCCGTCGCTGAAAAGCGTTGATAACACTCTGCTCTTAATTCAGATGGTTGCCGCGAGGATGGGGATTGCGGCACTGCCGCACTGGGTGGTGGAAAGTTTTGAACGCCAGGGACTGGTAGTAACCAAAACCCTGGGAGAGGGATTGTGGAGCCGGCTGTACGCTGCCGTACGCGATGGCGAGCAGCGCCAGCCGATCACCGAGGCGTTTATTCGCTCAGCGCGGAATCACGCTTGCGATCATTTGCCGTTTGTACGGAGCGCGGAGCGACCCAACGCCGATGCACCCACAGCGAGGCCATTATCACCGCCCCACCAATAATAAAGCCCGGCCAGTGTGGCTGTTCCTGCCAGATAGCGAGGTTAACCAGTAACCCGGCAGGAACATGCACATTGTTCATAATGCCGAGCGTACCCGCGTCCACCTGCGTGGCGCCATAGTTCCACATAAAATAGCCCAACCCGGACGCCACCACACCCAGCCATACCAGTACGCTCCACTGTAACGTGGTGGTCGGCAGTTTTTGCGGATTGCCCAACAGGAACCAGGCCACAACAGCAACCACAAACGCGCCGAGATAGAACCAGGCAAAGGCATTATGCTGCGGCATGGGCCGCGTCTCCATCAACCGCTTATAGCCGACCATGCCAATAGCAAAACTGATGTTCGCCAGTTGCACCAGGATCAGGCCAATCCAGAAGTGATCGCTCACTTTGTCATAGCGAATAATGGCTGCGCCAATCACTGCCAGCCCGGCGCTAAGCGCATAGCTCCAGCGCGGCCCACGTTTGCTCAGCAGGTCGTAAATCAGCGTCACGTATAACGGCGTAAAGACGGTAAACAACAGGAATTCCGACACCGTCAGATAGAGATAGGCCTGGAAGCTGAACAAATACATGATGCCCAGCTGCATGGCGCCCACCAGCATATACAGGCCGATCGTCTTCAGGCTGTACCCGCGCGTACGCAGGAAGGGTAAAAACACCAGCGCCGCCAGTCCCACGCGCATCAGAACGGAGAAGTAGCTGTCGACATGGCCTGCGAGGTATTCGCCAATCAGGCTAAAAGAAAAGGCCCACAGAATTGTGGTAATGATCAGTAACGCCACAATGAATGTCTCTCAGAATAGTGAGCACTCATTGTAGCGAACTCAGTTGCGCAAAGTTTGAGTATTTGGTTGACAAGTGGTCACTTTAAAACCACTTATCAATGTCAGTCGAGAAAGAGTTTGCGCAGATAATTCGGCACCGCGTTATCGGCATTGGTGCCGATTACTTCCAGTTCGGGGTGCAATTCTTTAAGGCGCTGATGCGCATTACCCATAATGCAGCCTTTCCCGGCCATCGACAGCATTTCAGCGTCGTTCATACCATCGCCAAAGGCGATACACTCTTTCAGGCTGTAACCCAGCGCACCGGCCACGGCCTCCAGTGCATGGCCTTTCGACACGCCGCCAGCCATCACTTCCAGACAGGTCAGTGTTGAGAAGCTGACGTTAACACGATCGCCCCAGCGCGCATTGATTGCCTGTTCCAGCGGCAGCAGTTTTTCGTGGCTTTCGCAGGTAAAAAAGACTTTGCTGATGCCATCTGTCTCCAGCATACCGGGCTCATAGAGAGCGTACTGAAACACCGCTTCTTTGAAGAAACGCATCTCATCCGGGCGGTGGCGGTTCATAAACCACTCATCGTCGCGGTAGACGTTAGTGATAATGTCCGGCTCGTTATGCACCACGCCAAACAGATCAGCAGCAATATCGCGATCCAGGTTATGGGTGAAGACCAGACGGCCGTCTGTATCGTGTACGCGCGCGCCGTTAGAGGTGATCATATAGGCTTTGATGCCCAGGTTATCGCGGATTTGCCCGACATCCACATGGTGTCGTCCGGTTGCGAAAACAAAATTAACGCCGCGGGTGGTCAGTAGTTTTAACGTCTCTTTAGCGAAAGGTGACAGCGTGTGGTCGGGGGAAAGCAATGTGCCATCTAAATCAGATGCAACAACCTGGTACATAAGAAAATTTAACCTCAATAAGTCATCAGTTATGCCGGTCGAAGAAGTCGACGATGGCGTTGAGCGCGACCGAGCGCATGGCGTCCTTTTCGAAAAGGATCTCATGGTACGCGCCTTGTATGACAAGTGGCTTGCCCCCTTCACAGGGATGACCGGCCGCGGCGCGGATTTCGCAGAAGCGTTGCAGCATGCGGTTATCAACCACGTGCTCTTCTTCTGCCTGAATAATTAATGTTGGCGTAGCATCGTTTGCCGCGCCTGCCAGCGCCTGTTCCCCCGCCTGGATCCCTTCACGTACCCAGTGCCAGGTCGGCCCGCCAACGCGGAGTTTTGGTTCGTCAGCATAAAAGCGCAGATTACGTCGGTAACGCTCGCGGCTGTGGGTCAGCACGTTAATGGCAAACGGCAAGGCGCGCCAGCTTCCGGTGCCAATGGCATAGCCGTCGCGGATCGTCGGATAGCTTTCCGCCCAATCCAGCAACGGGCGCACCATCCATTCTGGCAGGCGGATGATAATGCCAAACATCGGCGCACAGAGGGCAATCGCGTCACAGGCTTGTGGGCAGCGTTGCAAAAAAAGCTCAGAGATTGCACCGCCCATCGAGTGAGCCAGAATGTAACGTTTTTTCCACGGCCCGCTGGCCACTTCCTGTTCCCAAAAGGCGGCCAAATCGTCCACGTAATCGCTAAAGTTGACCACATGCCCGCGGTGCGTGTCCGGCAGCATACGCCCGGAACGCCCCTGACCGCGATGGTCGATGATCAGCACATCAAAACCGAGGTGGAACAGGTCATACGCCAGTTCGGCGTATTTCACATAGCTCTCAATACGACCAGGGCAAATCACAATGACACGATGGTTACCGCTCGCCCGGAATCGCACAAAGCGGACCGGGATATTATCCACACCGGTAAATTCGGCCTCTTCACGCGCATGCCAGAAATCCATTAGCGGCCCCATGGTAAAAGCCGCAAACGCTTTTTCTCTGGTTTCCCATGTCTTTTTTTGCCGAAACATTGGGATTTCGCCTCGTTTAGCCATGTAAAATCGTTTTTTTGTGATCCATAACAAATTCCGCTGACAATAGCGTATTGTGGCATAAAAACAGACATCCAGGGAGTTTCTCATGACCTTCGAATGGTGGTTCGCCTACCTGCTGACATCTATCATTTTGAGCCTCTCCCCCGGCTCCGGCGCAATCAACACGATGACGACCTCCATCAGCCACGGTTATCGCGGTGCCGCAGCATCCATTGCCGGGCTGCAAACCGGTTTGGGCATTCATATCGTGCTGGTGGGCGTGGGTCTGGGAACGCTTTTCTCACGTTCAGTGCTGGCCTTTGAAGTATTGAAATGGGCGGGCGCAGCTTATCTGATTTGGCTTGGGATCCAGCAATGGCGCGCCGCAGGTGCTATCGATCTCAACACGCTGGCGCAAACCCAGTCACGCGGGCGGCTGTTTAAGCGGGCAGTATTTGTGAACCTGACTAACCCGAAAAGCATCGTGTTTCTCGCCGCACTGTTTCCGCAGTTTATCGTGCCAAATCAGCCCCAGGTGATGCAGTATGTGGTGCTGGGCGTGACGACCATTGTGGTGGATATCATCGTGATGATTGGTTACGCGACACTGGCGCAGCGTATTGCCGGGTGGATCAAAGGCCCGCACCAGATGAAGGCATTAAACAAGGTGTTTGGTTCGTTATTTATGCTAGTTGGCGCCTTGCTGGCATCAGCAAGACACGCCTGAGGCAAAAACGTGTTTGCCCGGCAGGCGCAGCGCCACCGGGCCAAGCGGGCTTAGCGAGAAATGATCAAATGAATGCCGAAACCGGCAAACAGCGCCCCCGCAACACCGTCGATCCATTTTGCCAGGCGTTGATAACCCCGGCGGATTTTCGGTAAAGCAAACAGGCTGGCAACGATGGTAAACCAGGCAAATGTTTCCAGCGCAATCAGCAGAAAAATACCCCAGCGCGCACCTGCGCCCACGCTGTCGCCAACAAAAAGTGAAAACACCGAGCCAAAATAGATAATCGCTTTCGGGTTAGCGAGATTGGTCAGCAAGCCCTTCATAAAACTGCGACCGCTGGCCGCCAGTTCAACATGCGGCGCCTCACCGCTATTCTGCTCTTTCTTCAGTGCGCCGCGCAGCATCTGGTAGCCCATCCAGCACAAATAAAGCCCGCCGCCAATCATAATAATATTATGCAGCCAGGCCATTTTTTCGAGGATCAGGTTCAGCCCGAGCAGCGCTACGCCTGCCCACACCATGACGCCACAAGTAATACCGAGCACGCCCATCATCGCGTCTTTGCGTGAACGGCTTACGGCAGTTTGTGAAACAAAAAAGAAATCCGGACCGGGGCTCATCAGTGCAACGATGTGTACGACAGCGACGGTGAAAAATAACGTCAGCATAATGACTCGCAGGAAAACAGTTCAGTGAGTCACTATCCTCGCACTTTTACCGCAGACTGACTACTCATCTTCACCGTCGACGTGGGCGCGGATGAGTGCCATAAACTCCTGGCCGAAACGCTCAAGTTTGCGCGTTCCCACACCATTGACGCTCAGCATCTCGCCTGGCGATAGCGGAGTTTGCTCGGCCATTTCAATCAGCGTCGCGTCGTTAAAGACGACATAAGGCGGGATATTCTCTTCATCGGCAATGGCCTTACGTAGCTTGCGCAGTTTGGCAAACAGTTTGCGATCGTAATTACCGACCGCCGCTTTCTGCATCACTTTTGCTTTTAACGCGACCATACGCGGCACGGCCAGCATCAGCGGTACCTCCGCACGCAGGATCGGACGCGCCGCTTCGGTCAGTTGCAATGCCGAATGCTGAGCGATGTTCTGCGTGGCAAAACCTAAGTGGATCAGCTGGCGGATGACGCTGACCCAATGTTCATGGCTGTTCTCGCGGCCAATCCCGTACACCGGCAGTTTGTCATGGCCCATGTCGCGAATGCGCTGGTTATTCGCACCGCGCAGGACTTCCACGACATACCCCATCCCAAAGCGCTGATTAACGCGGTAGATCGCCGACAACGCTTTTTGCGCGTCCTGCAAACCATCGTACTGGCGCGGCGGGTCCAGGCAGATATCGCAGTTGCCGCACGGCTCCTGCCGCCCTTCGCCAAAGTAGTTGAGCAGCACCAGACGACGGCAAGTTTGCGCTTCGGCAAACGCGCCCATGGCATTCAACTTATGCCGTTCTATATCCTGCAACGGCCCGGCGGGCTTCTCTTCCAGGCAGCGCCGTAGCCATGCCATATCTGCCGGATCGTAAAACAGCATCGCCTCCGCCGGCAGGCCATCACGCCCGGCACGACCGGTTTCCTGGTAGTAAGATTCAATATTGCGTGGGATGTCGAAGTGCACCACAAAACGCACGTTGGGCTTGTTAATACCCATACCAAAAGCAACAGTCGCCACCACGATTTGTAAATCATCGCGCTGGAACTGCTCCTGCACCCGTGCGCGCAGGTCGTTTTCCAGACCCGCATGATACGCGGCAGCGCTGAAGCCACGGCTTTGCAACCGCGCGGCAGTGTCTTCCACTTTCGCGCGGCTGTTGCAGTAAATAATGCCGGACTTGCCGCGTTGTTCCTGCACGTAACGCAGTAGCTGATCGAGGGGTTTAAATTTTTCCATCAGCATATAGCGGATGTTTGGGCGGTCGAAACTGCTGACCTGAATCAGTGGGTCGTTAAGACCCAACAGGCTGACAATATCGCGGCGGGTTGTGTCGTCAGCGGTGGCGGTCAGCGCCATAAACGGCACCGCGGGAAGCATCTGGCGTAACTGGCCCAGCGCGGCATATTCCGGACGGAAATCATGCCCCCACTGAGAAATACAATGCGCTTCGTCCACCGCCAGCAGTACCGGATTCCACTGCCGCAGTTGATCGAGGAAGTTGTCGAGCATCAGGCGCTCGGGCGCAATATACAACAGGCGGATCTGCCCGTTACGACAACCGTTAAGCACTTCAAATTGCTGCTCGCGGGTTTGGGTTGAATTCAGGCACGCCACCGCCACGCCGTTCGCCAGCAACTGATCGACCTGATCTTTCATCAGGGAGATCAGCGGCGAAACCACCACCGTCAGACCATTCAGCACCAGCGCGGGGATCTGATAACACAGCGATTTTCCCCCACCGGTCGGCATGACGACCAGACAATCACGGCCACTGAGCACCGTATCGATGATGTCCTGCTGGCCCGGGCGGAACTGCTGGTAGCCGAAGGTTTCTTGCAAAACCTGTTTAGCCAGCGATTCCTGATTCAATACTTCCGCCTGCGCCACAATGACCCCATATGCCTGAAATAAAAACAGGCGCTATTTTCAGCGCCTGCGACAGAAACTGCAATGCTTTAAAAAAGATCGTTCAGCATCACGCCTACGCCAACACGCGTTTGATTGAAGTTGTAGTCAATCAGCGATTCACCGTAGCCGCTATACACCTGAGTATAGAAACGGACATGCCGGGTAATAGGATAGCTTAACCCAATTTCCGCGCCGCCGTAGCCCGTGTTCCAGTTATATTGCCCTTTTGCGCTGAGTATCGCATCGCCTAACTGGTAGCCGATTTTCAGCTGGTAATAACCCATATATTTGGTGATGTCAGGATTATCATCCGTCGATCCCAACACATACCACGGCTTCACTTCTACCAGCCAGTTACCGTTTTGCGCCATCAAACGCGTATAGAGGCGGTTCCAGCTGCGGGATGTCGGATCGGAGCGGCCATTAGAGTCGTGGTTGAACCCGAACTCCACGTCACGCAGTGTCCAGCCCGCCAGCTCATAGTCCGTCGCAAAACCAAGGAACAGTTGCGGTTCGTAGTTTGTTTCGCGAAACGGTGAAGACTCCGAACTGTTCGACAGCTGCCACCAGGATTTTTGCGTATAGGACGCGCCGAACACCGAGTTTGGCCCAATAATGCCGCGCCAGAACGGGAACGCCAGACTGAGCTGGAATTTCACCTCATCTTTACGGGCATTTTTCGACCAGTTGTAGGTACTGATCGCCTCTTTGTTCAGATCGCTGGTATCCGTGTAGATAACGTAGTTACTGTCGTACGGATAAAGGGTAAAAGGATTGTCATGCTCCTGTAATAAATTGGCAATGACACTGCCGCGCACGGCGGGCGCATCGTGAACTTCTTTTACCGTCGCTTCCTGCGCGTATGCCATCAACGGCAGTGCAAGCACTGCGAAAAGCCAACCCAGAGAGGTCCGCATCGGTCTGCTGCTCCAAATCATATTGTTAAATTGATGAGGTGATGAATTTCCCCATGAGCATTCTACATATTTATTATTTCACTGCTCAGGTATCGGCTCCGAAAGTGGAAATCAACAAAAGATAAGCATAAAATCAACATTTCATTAACTCATCGGATCAGGTAGCTATGTCAGTCGTCCTCACTGCGGATGAAGTGTTGAAAATGGTAGGCGAAATCTTTGTTTATCACATGCCATTTAACCGTGCATTAGGGCTGGAGCTGGAGCGTTATGAGAAAGATTACGCGCAGCTAAGCTTTACTAACCAGCCGATGATGGTGGGTAACTGGGCGCAGAGCATTTTGCACGGCGGCGTGATCGCCTCGGCGCTGGATGTCGCCGCAGGGCTGGTGTGCGTCGGCAGCACCCTGACTCGCCATGAAACCATCAGCGAAGAGGAACTGCGTCAACGTTTATCGCGCATGGGCACCATCGATTTACGTGTAGATTACCTCCGGCCCGGACGCGGCAACCGCTTTACCGCCAGCAGTAGCTTGCTGCGAGCGGGTAATAAGGTCGCCGTTGCCCGTGTGGAATTACATAACGAAGAGCAGGTCTATATTGCCAGTGCAACCGCCACCTATATGGTGGGATGAGACAGTCCTGAAAATCAGGTAACATTAAGATACTTTTCTGCAAAGAGTTTCCCTGATGGATGCAAAACAGACGCGGCTGGGCGTGTTACTCGCTCTGGCCGCTTATTTTATTTGGGGTGTTGCCCCGGCCTACTTCAAAGTGATCTGGTATGTTCCAGCTGACGAAATCCTGACGCATCGCGTTATCTGGTCTTTTTTCTTCATGCTCGCGCTGATCAGCATTAGCAAGCAGTGGAATAGTGTAAAAGCGCTGCTGCAAACGCCGAAAAAGATCCTGCTGCTGGCACTCTCTGCTGTCCTGATCGGCGGCAACTGGCTGCTGTTTATCTGGTCGGTTAACCACAACCATATGCTTGAAGCCAGCCTCGGCTATTTTATTAACCCGCTGGTGAATATTCTGCTGGGCATGCTGTTTTTAGGTGAGCGTTTTCGCCGTATGCAATGGTTAGCAGTGATCCTCGCCGCAACTGGCGTACTGGTACAACTGTGGACCTTTGGCTCGCTGCCGATTATTGCGCTGGGCCTGGCGTTCAGTTTTGCGTTTTACGGCCTGCTTCGCAAAAAAATCGCCGTCGATGCACAAACCGGTATGCTGATCGAAACGCTGTGGCTGTTACCCGTGGCGGCAGTGTGGTTATTCGGCATCACCGACAGCCCGACCAGTCATATGGGCCAAAACAGCCTGTCACTGAATCTGCTGTTGATGGCCGCAGGGGTAGTGACAACCATCCCGCTGCTGTGCTTTACCGGTGCCGCTACCCGCTTGCGCCTGTCGACGCTGGGGTTCTTCCAGTATATTGGCCCGACGCTGATGTTCCTGCTGGCAGTGATGTTCTACGGCGAGCATCCTGGCATGGATAAGATGGTCACATTTGGCTTTATCTGGCTGGCACTGGCGATATTTGTTATGGATGCAATTTATACCCAGCGCGGTTTGCGTAAAAAGGCGTGATCATCTCCAGTACCCTACAAAAATTTAGGGTATAGATTTTACTCAGTCGCAAAATTAGCAATGGAATGCTATGTTTGCCGCTTCGTCATTTATGTTATTCAGGATGAATTGGAAATGATCCGCAGCATTTTTTTGCCTTCAGGTAATACCTGCCTGACGCGTGGACCGTATATCCTAACCTTTATCCTTCTGCATATTATCTATCTCACTATCGCGCTCAATCTGGACGAGTGGCCGATCGTCTTGCTCATATGCATGCTGGTATATACCTGGGTGAAGGTGAATATTAACGCGCAGCGTTCCAGAGATAGCGGCGCTAAAGCGCGCTACGTGGTCACCGCGTCGATCGTGGTTTATCTTGTCTCAGCGGTGCTTGGCTATTTCTTCGGCGCGGACTGCGCAAGTCTTGCGTACAAACTTAATATTGGCTTTGATTTGCTGGTCTTTCTTATCTTTACTCTCGCGCCTACGCAGTTAAAAACAACAAACTAATCCGTTAGACAGGATATCTATTTCAGGAGAGGAAAATGAGTACCGCTAACAATTATGACTATCAGAATGACCACTCACTGAGTGAAAAATGGAAGTATCGTTTTGCATTCTATGACAAAAATGGTCTGCCATCTTTCTGGGGCCAAAGCCCTGCGTGGAAAGAAGCCTATAAAGAAATGACTTTTGGGCAGAAAATTAAAGTATCGATGAACTTCTTCGCTTACTTTTTCTCGATCATTTACCTGTTGATCCTGGGCTTGTGGAAAAAAGCGATTTTAGTGTTGCTGCTCAACATTGTCGTGATCGCCATCATTCTTATCACTGACATGAACTTCCTGGGCTACGTCGTCAATATTTTTACCGCCATGCGGGCAAATATCTGGTATTACGAGCTAAAAGTGAAGGGCGTCCAGACCTGGAACTTATAAAAAAAAAGGTTCAGCCTGCGGGCTGAACCTTTTTTTATCTTAAAGCCAGTTACGCCGTTTAAAGTAGAGATACGGCGCCAGCCCGGCAAGGATCATAAAGATAATCGCCCCAGGGTAGCCGAAGCTCCAGTGCAGTTCCGGCATAAATTCGAAGTTCATGCCATAGCTTGAGGCCACCAGCGTCGGCGGCAGAAACACGACGGAAACCACCGAGAAGATTTTAATAATGCGGTTCTGTTCGATGTTGATAAAACCCATCGCCGCTTGCATCAGGAAGTTAACTTTCTGGAACAGCGATTCGTTATGTGGCAACAGCGATTCGATATCGCGCAGGATCTCACGCGCCTGCTCAAGCTGACCGGCCGGTAAACGCGCCTTGCGCACCAGGAAGTTCAGCGCGCGCTGGGTATCCATCAGACACAGGCGAACCTTCCAGCCGATATCTTCCTGTTCCGCCAGCGTCGAGAGAGCCTCGTCATACTCGTCACCCTGCTGGCCTTCCATGATTACGCGGCTCAGCTTTTCCAGATCGCTGTAAATATTTTCAATTTCGTCTGCCAGCTGTTCAATTTTGGTTTCGAACAGATCCAACAGCAGTTCATAGGCATTGCCGTCGACCATTTCCTGGCTGCGGGCGCGCATACGATAGAGGCGGAAAGCAGGCAATTCTCGCTCACGCAGAGTGAACAGGCGGCCTTCACGGATGGTAAATGCTACCGTTGAGTTACCTGCATGATCTTCAGCGTCTTCAAAAAAGAAGAAGGAGTGGATATGCAGGCCGTCTTCGTCTTCAAAAAAACGCGCCGACGCCTCGATGTCTTCCAGTTCAGGTCGGGTGGCCAGATTCTGACCCAATTCCGTTTGCACACGGGTACGTTCTTCATCGTCCGGCTCGACTAAATCAACCCAAACGGAGCTGGCGAGATGTTTGATTTCGTCAGACTCAAGGCGGGTTAAACGATTATTTTCAAGTTGAAATGCGCTCAGCATGGCCGGGACTCCCAATGCAAAAAATATCGGACAGTTCGGTGGGCACAAAGAAACGATTGGGTTTCAGACCATTAAACAGCCTGACTCAGCGCGACGGGGATAAAGCAGGTCGCTGACAACCTCTAAGGCTATCAGCATGAGGAGATAGCCTTAGGAGTTGTTCCTGAAAAACAGGAAATTGAGCCAGTATCTACTGGGTGTGTCCAAGGCGAATGTCCTCTTAGCGTGATCGTGCGCGCATGTTACGCCAGCAAAAATGCAGCGTCAACACGCAACGAAACGCGAAAGAGCAATATTTGCCCTTCAGCGTATAAGGCTAGCAGATTATTACAAAATAATGATATTTTTCTGAAAGTTACACGGTTTCGAGCTTCGCATACGCGGCGACCAGCCATTTAATGCCCTGCCCCTGGAAAGCCACCTGCAAACGGCTATGTTCACCGCTGCCTTCCATATTAACCACCGTGCCTTCGCCAAACTTCTCATGCCGCACGCGCTGGCCCAGTTTGTAACCCGTGTCGCTCTGGGCGATCGGCGTCCCCATGCGTTGATGGCTCACTGGACGACTGATGCTGGCACGCAGCCGCACCTCTTCCACGCACTCTTCAGGCAGTTCGCCGATAAAACGTGACGGCCGGTGATAAACCTCTTTGCCGTAAAGGCGGCGCGTTTCTGCATACGTCAGTGTCAACTTTTGCATGGCGCGAGTGACCCCAACATAAGCCAGCCGGCGCTCCTCTTCCAGACGACCACCTTCATCCAGCGACATCTGGCTTGGGAACATGCCCTCTTCCATGCCGACAATAAACACCTGCGGAAACTCCAGACCTTTTGCCGAGTGCAGCGTCATCAGTTGCACCGCATCCTGCCAGGTATCTGCCTGCCCTTCGCCCGCTTCCAGCGCAGCATGAGAAAGGAAGGCCTGTAACGGCATCAAATCTTCGTCTTCATCGTTGTAGCTGAACTGGCGCGTTGCCGTCACCAGTTCCTCTAAGTTCTCGATACGCGTCTGACCCTTCTCGCCTTTTTCCTGCTCGTACATCGCACGCAGACCGGAATCTTTTACCACGCGGTCCGTTTGCACATGCAGCGGCATGTCTGCCGTTTCCTGCGCCAGCGCATCAATAAGTTCGAGGAAACGTTGCAACGCGCTGGCTGCACGCCCTGCCAGTGCCTTTTCCTGTAATAGCTCTCGTGTTGCCTGCCATAGCGTCAACTGGCGATCGCGGGAAGCCTGACGCACCACATCCAGCGTACGATCGCCAATGCCGCGCGTCGGCGTGTTCACCACACGTTCAAACGCAGCATCATCATTGCGGTTAGCTATTAAACGCAGATAGGAGAGCGCATCTTTGATCTCCTGGCGTTCGAAGAAGCGCATGCCACCATAAATGCGGTACGGCATACTCGCCTGTAGCAGCGCCTCTTCCAGCACACGGGACTGGGCATTACTGCGATAGAGAATGGCGCATTTTTCCAGCGCCCCGCCGTTATCCTGCCAGGTCTTGATCCGGTTGACGACGAAGCGGGCTTCATCCAGTTCGTTGAAAGCGCAATAGAGAGAAATCGGCTCACCGTCCACGCCATCGGTCCACAGCTTTTTGCCCAGACGCCCATTGTTATTTTCAATCAGAGCGTTAGCGGCGCTGAGAATATTGCTGGTTGAACGGTAGTTTTGTTCCAGTCGGATGGTTTCCGCGCCGGGGAAATCTTTCAGGAAACGTTGTATGTTCTCAACCTGTGCGCCACGCCAGCCGTAGATCGACTGATCATCGTCGCCGACGATCATCACTTTGCCCGTGTCCCCCGCCAACAGGCGGATCCAGGCGTACTGAATGTTGTTGGTATCCTGGAATTCGTCCACCAGGATGTTAGTAAAACGTTCGCGGTAGTGCTGCAAAATGTGCGGCTTATTCAGCCACAGCTCATGGGCGCGCAGCAGCAGTTCGGCAAAATCCACCAGCCCGGCGCGATCGCAGGCTTCCTGATAAGCCTGGTACACTTTCTGCCAGGTCTGCTCCACCGGGTTGCCAAAACTTTGGATATGGTGCGGGCGGATGCCTTCATCTTTCTGACCATTGATGTACCACATGGCCTGGCGCGGCGGCCACTGCTTCTCATCAAGGTTCATCGCCTTGATCAGGCGCTTCAACAGGCGCAGTTGATCTTCGCTGTCGAGGATCTGAAAATCCTGCGGCAGTCGGGCATCCATATGGTGCGCACGCAGCAGGCGGTGCGCCAGCCCGTGGAAAGTACCGACCCACATGCCGCCCTGAGAGGTGCCCATCAGTTGGCCGATACGGTGGCGCATTTCCGCCGCTGCTTTGTTGGTGAAGGTCACCGCCATAATTGAGTACGGCGAACAGTTCTCCACGGTCATCAACCAGGCGATGCGGTGCACCAGCACCCGCGTTTTACCGCTCCCCGCGCCCGCCAGCACCAGCATATTGCTGCGCGTCGCGGCTACCGCGTCGCGTTGTTTGTCATTAAGGCTGTCGAGCAGATAAGAAACGTCCATGGGCACCGTCGCGAGAATTACTGGAAATTTATACAGAGCTGTTGGTGATTATATCAGCGTCGTGAGGGATGCCAACCGCGAAATTTCGACATGCGGCAACAAGCGGCTATCCGCAGCTTGTAACAGATCCGCGCCTTCCGGCTTGATCCAGCACGCCTGCATACCGCATCGGATCGCCCCGGCAACGTCTGTCGTCAGGTCATCGCCAACGTGCAAAATGTCACCCACCGCCAGACCCAGGCGCTCGGCAGCCAGATGATACATATCGCTGAATGGCTTGGCGCGCCCGTGCGGACCCGCGCGCAACACGAATTTAAAATAGTCGTTCAGACCAAAAAGCTCCGGCTGCGCATTCCCGTTGGTGATCGCCACCAGCGGCCATTTACTTGCCAGTTTCGCCAGTGTGTCGTGCGTCTCTTGCGGCACGTCAATACGGCTGCGCCATTTGGCGAAATTGACCATTGAGGCATTCGCGCCTGCGGCAGCTTCCTCCTCCGTCAGGCCGGCATTCAGCATGGCCTGTTCAACCGCGCGCCGCCGCCATTCGGTAACGTCATGGTAAATATCGGGTTCGGTTTCACGTAGCGACTGGCGCAGGCGCTGAAATTCTTTATTTTCCAGAGCGCTTAGCGCCGGGTGGTAACGCTGTACAAAAGCCAGCGCTTCCTGCTCGGTTCGTTGGATCACCAGCCGGTTGTCATAAAGAGTGTCGTCCAGGTCGAAGGTGATCGCGGAGATCTGACCCAATGGGCGGTAAAAACGCATTATTTCCCCCGTTTGGCGCGCGGATGCGCGGCGTCGTACACCGATGCAAGGTGTTGAAAATCAAGATGGGTATAAATTTGTGTGGTGGACAAATTGGCATGGCCAAGCAGTTCCTGCACGCCGCGCAAATCCCCGCTCGACTCGAGCATATGGGTGGCAAAAGAGTGCCGCAGTTTATGCGGATGCACATGGCTGTTCAGGCCCTGGCGGATCCCCCACTCGGAAAACCGTTTTTGCACGTTCCGCGCCGAAATGCGTTTGCCCAGCTTCGACAGGAATAGCGCATCTTCCTGAGCGCCAAAGAGGCCGCGTAAATCAAGCCAGTGTTCGATCCAGATAACCGCGTTGCGACCGATAGGTAAGCGCCGCTCTTTGCTACCTTTACCCACCACCCACACTTCGCCGCTTTCCAGATCCAGATGCTTAATATCCAGATTAACCAGTTCAGATAAACGCAGACCTGCGCCGTACATCAGTTCCAGCATCGCCCGATCGCGCACCGCCAATGGATCGTTGACGTCAATGTCCAGCAGACGGTTGACGTCATCGACGTCGATATTTTTTGGCAGATGCCGTGGCGCTTTCGGGGCTGAAACACCTTTTGCCGGGTTTGCCGCGAGTTCGCCCTGGCTCACCAGCCAGTCAAAGAAGCTGCGAAGCGCGGAGAGACGCAATGCCAGACTTGCCGCGCCTAACCCGCTACGCCGACTTCGCACCGCAATCGCTCGCACCAGTGCTGCATCACAGTGCTGCCAGCTCTTCAGACCGATTTCAGGTGCCAAAGCTATAATGGCATCCAGCTGTCGCTGGTAATTCAACAACGTCATGGGGCTGAGCTGGCGCTCAACGCCAAGGTAGCGCAAAAAGCGGGTTACAGCCGGGAACAGCGGGGAGTCGTTCATGCGCGCTCGATCCAGCGCGTCAGGAGATCCGGCAGCATCTGCGCGATTTCCTGCAATAGCTGCGTGCCCTGCCCTTGCTGATAATGGTGAACATCACGGCTGCTGAACAGCACCACTCCCAGATCGCCGTCCTGACCCATCAGCGACATAGCGACCGAGCCAATGGCTTTGGCGTCGGGCAACAGCAGTAACAATTCCGGTCCGTTTAATGGCCCAAGGTAATGGTGCTGCTGGCCAAGACGCTGAATGCGCAGCGGTTCAAAGGCCTGCCGGGAAAGGGCAAGATGCGTAAAACCCGACGGGGCACCGAGACGCCAGCGATCGGGAAACAGACGGATCGTCGAGCCTGCCAGCCCTAAATCGCGCGCCCAGCGGTGAAATCGGTTAAGCATCTCTTGCAGACTGGAGGCCGATGCCAGCCGACTCTGCAAACGCAGCAGCCGATAGAACAAACCTTCGTTAGCGCTGGCTTGCTCCATCAGCAAGGTCATATTTTCTTCCAGCACATTGATGTGATTGCGCGACCGCGCCATGTGCCATTCGACCAGCGAAACGGTATCGCGTACTGCATGCGGTACGCGCATTTGTTCCACCAGCTTCGCATTGCGGATAAAGAAATCAGGATGACGCAGCAAATACGCCACAACCGCCTGCTCTTCCAGGTCAGTGAGCGTCTCCTGCAGTTCTTCCCCTGGTTGCTTCATAGATGAATAAACCCGTCATAAACATGTGCCGCCGGGCCAGTCATAAACAAGGGTTGGCCCGGGCCTTTCCATGCGATATCCAGTCGACCGCCAGGTAACTCGACGCGCACTTCTTCCGCCAGCACGCCTTGCAAAATACCGACAGCCACAGCTGCACAGGCTCCGCTTCCACAGGCCTGCGTTTCACCGGCGCCGCGTTCATAGACGCGCAGACGAATATGCTCGGGTTTTACCACCTGCATAAAGCCGATGTTGGCGCGTTCAGGAAAGCGCTCGTGACTCTCCATGATCGGCCCCAGTACGTCTACCGGTGCAGTCTCTACGTCATCAACCTGGATCACGCAGTGTGGATTGCCCATTGATACGACGCCGCACAATACTGTTTGCTCCGCCGCCCGCATAATATAGGTCTTTTCCGCTTTGTTAGCGCGAAACGGTACCTGCGACGGCTCGAAGTTAGGCTCGCCCATATTCACGCGCACCAGATCATCGTCCGTTACGCTCAATATCATGCGACCGTTCGCCGTACTGACGCGGATGTCACGTTTATTCGTCAGGCCTTTCAGACGCACAAAACGGGCAAAACAGCGGGCGCCATTGCCACACTGTGAGACTTCGCTGCCGTCAGCGTTGAAAATACGGTAGTGGAAATCCAGTTCGGGATCGTAAGGCGGTTCAACCACCAGCAGTTGATCGAACCCCACGCCGAGATGGCGATCCGCCAGGCGACGGATCAATTCAGGGGAGAAAAAGACATTCTGCGTCACCGCGTCGACGACCATAAAATCGTTGCCAAGGCCATGCATTTTTGAGAACTGCATCATCTACTCCATTTACGCGGATACAGCACGGTAGCGTCAGTAATTCACCTGAGTCGGAGAACCGCTGTCACCGCGATCGTTACGATCCGGCGTCGTTGACTGGATCGTGCTTGACTGCGTTTTGGTTGGCGGCGGGGCGGTCTTATCTGCAGGCGGGAAGTAGAGCGGCCCTTTCAGACCACAGCCCGTCAAGCTGAACAAAGTCAGCAGCACGGCGAGCGTGCGAAACACATCTTTCATTATTGGTTGCCTGTAAGTTCATCCTTTCTGCTTTCTATCATCGCAGGAGAAGACACAAAAGCAAGAGTTTGCGCGTTTAGGGCAACGGGAAATGTTTCGCGTTATACTGCTGCCATCATAAAAAACAGGAAAACAGCATGAACGACAGTGAATTTCATCGCCTCGCCGACGGCCTGTGGCTGACCATTGAAGAACGTCTTGATGACTGGGACGGTGACAGCGATATCGACTGCGAGATCAATGGCGGCGTATTAACCATCAGTTTTGAAAACGGCAGCAAAATTATCATCAATCGCCAGGAACCACTGCACCAGGTGTGGCTGGCCACCAAACAGGGCGGCTACCACTTCGATCTGAAAGGCGATGTGTGGGTTTGCGATCGCAGCGGCGAAACATTCTGGGATCTGCTGGAGCAGGCAGCAAGTCAGCAGGCGGGTGAAACAGTGAGTTTCCGCTGAGTTTATTGCCCGGTTGCCGGGCAATGTCCTTACGAGAAGTACTGCTGCAATAGCGGCGTGTCGTTATCCTGATTCGCCGGGATAGCAGTACTGATCGTCTGATTACGGAACGGAATCACCTGCGCGCGCCCTTCCACGTTCACGATCTGGTAGAACTGAGGCAGGTTGAAGTTGATAAAGCTTGAACCGTAAGTGAAGCGGTCATGGGACGATGAATAGAAACGGCTCACGTCGCGCACCAGTTCCTCTTTGCTACCTTCGCAGTGATGATAGACTTCAGCGCGGTTGCTCTCATCCAGAATATAGATGTTAAAGCCGTCTTCGCCCGTCTCTTCAAAGAAGAACTGAATGATGCCTTCGCTGGCAAAACCATCCACCACCGCTGGAAGCTGAACCTGATTGGTTTCGACCTGCACAGACAGCCCGTGCAGCTTGTTGTGCGAAATCGCGCCGTAAAATTCAATGGCGTTTTCCAGTTTCTGCACCGACACGTTCAAACGCTCGAAGAACAGGCCCCACGTCTGACCCGCGACGCGCAACGCTTTAAAACGCCCGGTCTCCTGGCGGGTACTGGAGAGACGCAGTTCAATGCATTCAGACACCAGCTGCTGCACGCGCGTACGAATCAAACCGCGCAAATGCTGGCTATAGCAGAACACTTCTACACTATCCGGTGGTGCGGCATCCTGGTGCATTTTTCCAAGAATGGTTTTCAGCGCTTCAATCATTGCCTGTTCGCCGTTGAAGTGCAGCGTACGGACTTCATTCCACGAGTTGCGATACAGCAGATCAACACTGCCTACCAGGCAGTTTTGCTGTTCACCGAAACTGAAGACATCCAGCTTACGAAAATCAAAATGCACGACCTGGTTACGGAACGCCGCTGTCGGGTCGTATTCCAGGTTGACAATAATGGCCAGATGGCGGATTTCACACGGGCTATAAAGCGCTTTCGGCGTCGGCGCAGGTAAGCGCAGCGGGAAGTGATGCGACACATCCGCCACCATTTCCTGCAGCTTCGCCAGATCAACAATGCCATTGCCTTTAATAAACAGGTGCGTACGCGAGGTCAACAACCCGTTGAACCAGGCCCAGGCCACCAGCTTATTCAGATAGCGGTTATATTCCAGCGGCTGATGGCTAACGATGGAGTCCATGTTCGGCGCACGGTTGTATAAATACCAACCTGAACGGTTTGCGCGCCCCGGCGGAACATGAATAAAGGTTAAATTCGGTTCGGAGAGATCCGGCGAGATTTGCGGATTCACCAGCGTGACTTTACCCGGCAGTGCCTCAAAGGCAGCGTACAGCTTACGGGTTAACACCCCGATATCCTGCGGACTGGCGGAAACACTCAGGTTATTACGGCGGGCAAAGCGGATCAGGTTACGGTAGCTCTGCATCATTGCATCAAGCAATTCGTTGTGCGCCTCGCGCACCTGATCGATTTTCCAGTTTGCGCGGTTATCCAGCATCGCGACCCGCGCATCGTCCCAGCCCCACTCTTTGACCAACTGCGTAATCACTTCACGACGCCAGCCCACGCAGGCGCGTTCACGGCTCAGTTTCTCGCACACTTTTAAGTAGAAACATCGACGCGCAAGATCAAGGCGGGTTGGGTCGTCTACCGCCGTCAGGTACTGGGTAACGCGCTCGAGCATCATGCAATAGTGATCGAGCCCAAAGGAGACGATTTCACCATCGTGCAGACGCTGTTTAATGTCTTTCGCCAACAAGCGGGTATTGGGATATTCCCAAGAGTAAGCTTCAAGCAGCAGTGTTTTCAAAACGGCTTTGTACGGCGAGTCGATACTTTTATATAGCTGCCACAGGCTCGCGCCGAAATACTCTTCCGCAGACAGTGTGCTTAAGCCGCCAAGGTCAAGCCACTCGTTCGGGGTTAATACCCCCTGCGCGTAAAGCGTCATCACGTAATCGTCGTAATGCTCTTCTTCATCGCCCGGCACCATATTCCACAGAATACGCTTACCCGCCAGGCGCACTGCCGTACGATAAAACTCATCCAACAACAAGATATGCTGCGTTGAACCGCAATCTTCACCACCCAGGCTACCGCTTTCGTTATGACGGAAACGGTTTTCGTCGATCAGGAAGAAGCTCACTTCCACGCCCAGCGATGCGGCCCAGCTTTCCAGCAGGCTACATTTACGCTGCAGCAGTTGACGCTCTTCGTTATCGAGCCAGGATTGGTGGCAGACCCAGATGTCCAGGTCAGAGGAGCAGCTTTGCCCGACCGAAGAAGTACTGCCCATGGAGTAGATACCCGTAATGGGCAGCTCGCCTTTCGGCGATTCCTGCGGCGGGAACCCACGATGCAGTTCAAGTTCGTTCAGGTAATGAAGTTGATTTTCATCAGGCGTGTAAAGGCAAATGCCCTGGGGAACGTTACCGTCGAGGTAACCCGGCATCAGCGGATGGTGGTAATGCAGCAATGTCGGCAGCAGACTGTATACCTGCTGAAAAGCAGGGCCCATGGCAGCAAGCGCGCGATCCACACGCAGTTGATTGATGGCATCCAGTCTCTGTTTCAGAGTCTCAATATAGAGGTACAAGACATATCGCCTGATGTTTACAGAAAATCCAAAATAGCCGTTACCGATTTTTCGCCCTTATCGCTCTCGGGGGCACAGACGAAAAAATGGTCTAAAACGTGATCAATTTAACACCTTGCTCATTGACCGTAAAGAAAGATGCGCTACATACCAGTGTAGCACCAAACGCTATCTGTAAATTCCTAATTACGGCCTGCACTGCGCCTGTATGGCGGGGCAATGCCTTTCTCTCTGCACCGATCATCCGCGAACACTGACACCCTAAGGCAACAATGTTAGGATGGTCAACGGACGATAACGACGGTAACAAGCATGTTAGACAATGTTTTAAGAATTGCCACACGACAGAGTCCCCTTGCGCTCTGGCAGGCACAATACGTTAAGGAACGCCTTGAGGCGAACCACCCCGGACTCACAGTAGAACTGGTGCCCATGGTCACACGTGGCGACGTGATCCTCGACACTCCACTTGCCAAAGTCGGCGGCAAAGGTCTGTTTGTGAAAGAACTTGAGCTGGCACTGCTTGAAAACCGCGCCGATATCGCCGTGCATTCGATGAAAGATGTGCCGGTCGACTTTCCGCAAGGGCTGGGCTTGGTGACCATTTGCGAGCGTGACGACCCCCGCGACGCCTTTGTCTCCAACCGGTATAACTCGCTGGACGATCTCCCGGTTGGCAGCGTTGTTGGTACGTCAAGTTTACGCCGTCAATGTCAGTTGGCAGCGCGACGTCCGGATCTGCAAATTCGCTCCCTGCGCGGTAATGTGGGAACACGTCTGAGCAAGCTGGATAATGGCGAGTACGATGCCATTATCCTCGCTGTTGCCGGTCTCAACCGTCTTGGACTCGCGTCCCGCATACGTGTGGCGTTACCGCCGGAAACCTCCCTGCCGGCAGTCGGTCAGGGTGCGGTCGGAATTGAGTGCCGGCTGGATGATGCACGTACGCGCGCGCTGTTGCAGCCGCTGAATCATGCCGACACGGCGGCGCGCGTTAAAGCCGAACGCGCCATGAATACCCGTCTTGAAGGCGGGTGCCAAGTGCCGATTGGCAGCTATGCTGAACTGATTGAGGGTGAAATCTGGCTGCGTGCGCTGGTGGGTGCACCGGACGGCTCCCGGATGGTACGCGGCGAGCGCCGCGGTAACCCGGCGGACGCCGAACAGTTAGGTGTCTCGCTGGCGGAAGAACTTTTGAACAATGGCGCCCGCGCCATTCTGACCGACGTCTACAACGGAGAAGCCCCCGAATGAGTATTCTGGTCACTCGCCCATCCCCCGCAGGGGAAGAATTAGTGAGCCGCTTGCGCGCACTGGGGCAGGTGGCCTGGAGCTTTCCACTTATTGAGTTTACGCCTGGTCGGGAACTCGTCTCTTTACCTAAACGACTGGCAGCCTTAACCGCCGACGACATGGTATTTGCACTGTCGCAGCAGGCGGTGACGTTTGCCCATGCGCACCTGCAGCAAGCGGGCACGCGCTTTCCTTCGCTACCGCGTTATTTCGCCATCGGGCGCAGCACCGCACTGGCGCTGCATACTGTTAGCGGGCTTGATGTGCGGTACCCTCTTGATCGGGAAACCAGCGAAGTGTTACTACAATTACCTGAATTGCAAAGTGTTCAGGGCAAGCATGCGCTAATCTTACGGGGTAACGGCGGGCGCGAAATGTTGGCAGAAACGCTGCGCGCACGGGGTGCGAAGGTGGAATTCTGCGAATGTTATCAACGCAGTGCAAAATTCTATGACGGCGCAGAAGAAGCGATGCGCTGGCATACGCGTGGGGTGACAACGCTGGTCGTCACCAGCGGCGAAATGATGCAACAGCTGTTTTCGCTTATCCCTCCCTGGTATCGGGAAAATTGGTTACTTCGCTGCCGCCTGTTGGTGGTCAGTGAACGTCTGGCGCACCTCGCCCGGGAACTGGGCTGGCAGGATATTCAGGTCGCTGACAATGCAGACAACGATGCGCTGCTTCGCGCATTACAATAACTCTCATAATGGGAAGCCATGATGACGGAACAACAACACTCCTCCGCCGCGGTTGAAGAAACCAAAACGGTCGACGGCGCAACGCCGCCGCCGCAAAAAGCAGAGAAGAGCAACGGCACAAACCGGACCAGCCTTGTACTCAGCGCCATCGCTATTGCCATTGCGCTGGCATCCGGTGCCGGGCTTTATGGTTGGGTTAAACAACAAGTTTCGACTCTGCACAGCAACAATGGCGAGATAGCCAACCAGGTTATCGCGTTGCAACAGGTGCAGGATAAACAGCGCGCTGAACTGGAAGGCATCATTAAACAGCAGGCCAGCCAGCTTGAAGATGCCAAACATCATCAGGATGCGCTCGCCAGAGAACTCGATGAAGTCCAGCGGAAAGTGGCGACCATTTCAGGTTCTGACGCAAAAACCTGGCAGCTGGCGCAGGCAGATTTCCTGGTTAAGCTTGCCGGGCGTAAGCTGTGGAGCGATCAGGATGTCACCACAGCGGCAGCGCTGTTGAAGAGTGCAGACGCAAGCCTCGCAGATATGAATGATCCCAGCCTGATCACTGCCCGCCGTGCGATTACCGTCGACATCGCCAGCCTTTCGGCCATCACCCAAGTGGATTACGACGGCGCAATCCTTAAACTGAATCAACTTTCCAACCAAATTGATAATCTACGTCTGGCGGATAACAACGATGACGACTCCCCGATGGATGCCGACAGCGGCGAGCTGTCCAGTTCCATCAGCGAATGGCGCGTAAACCTGCAGAAAAGCTGGCAGAACTTTATGGACAGCTTTATCACCATCCGCCGCCGTGATGAAACCGCCGTACCGTTATTAGCACCGAATCAGGATATCTACCTGCGCGAGAATATTCGCTCACGCCTGCTTGTCGCTGCACAGGCCGTGCCGCGTCATCAGGAAGAGACTTACAAACAAGCGCTGGATAATGTGTCTACCTGGGTACGCGCTTACTACGATACCGACGACGCCACTACCAAAGCTTTTCTGGAAGAAGTGGATAAGTTGAGCCAGCAAACCATCGCAATGGACTTGCCGGAATCACTACAAAGCCAGCCCATCCTGGAAAAACTGATGCAGACGCGCGTGCGTAATCTGTTGGCGCAACCCGCCGCTCCGTCCGATCAGGCGCCTGCCGCCGATGCTGCTGCGCAGGGAGAATAAGCATGCTGAAGGTACTGTTACTGTTTGCACTGCTGCTGGCGGGGATCGTGCTGGGTCCCATACTTGCTGGCCATCAGGGCTATGTGCTGATCCAGACGGATAATTACAACATTGAAACCAGCGTGACCGGGCTGGTGATTATTTTGGTGCTGGCATTGCTGGTTATGTTCGCGCTTGAATGGCTGCTGCGGCGGATTTTTCGCACTGGCGCACATACCCGGGGCTGGTTTGTCGGCCGTAAACGCCGCCGTGCGCGTAAACAGACCGAACTGGCGTTGCTGAAACTGGCGGAAGGCGATTATCAGCAAGTAGAGAAGCTGATGTCGAAAAATGCCGATCATGCTGAACATCCGGTGGTCAATTACCTGCTGGCAGCAGAAGCAGCCCAACAGCGTGGGGACGAAACCCGAGCGAACCAACATCTGGAGCGAGCGGCAGAACTGGCGGATAAGGATCCGATCCCGGTAGAGATTACCCGTGTTCGTCTGCAACTGGCGCGCAACGAGAATCATGCCGCACGCCACGGTGTCGATAAACTACTGGAGATCACACCGCGTCATCCCGAAGTGTTGCGTCTGGCTGAGCAGGCTTATATTCGTACCGGCGCCTGGACATCTCTGCTGGATATCATCCCTTCTATGGCTAAAGCGAATGTCGGTGATGAAGAGCATCGCGACGTGCTGCAACAGCAAGCATGGATTGGCATAATGGACCAGGCGCGCGCCGATCAGGGTAGTGAAGGCTTGCGAAACTGGTGGAAGAACCAGAGCCGCAAAACCCGCCAACAAGTCGCTTTGCAGGTCGCCATGGCCGATCATTTAATTGAATGTGACGATCATGACACGGCGCAAGCGATCATTCTTGAGGGGCTGAAACGCCAGTATGATGATCGTCTGGTGCTGGTGATCCCGCGTCTGAGAACCAACAATCCGCAGCAAATCGAGAAGGTTCTGCGTCAGCAGATCAAAACGCAGGGCGATCGCCCGCTGTTGTGGAGTACGCTCGGCCAGTCTTTGATGAAGCATGGCGAGTGGCAGGAAGCGACGCTGGCCTTCCGCGCGGCGCTGAAACAGCGTCCGGATGCGTTTGACTACGCCTGGCTGGCTGATTGCCTCGATCGTTTGCATCAACCAGAGGAAGCCGCCACTATGCGTCGTGATGGCCTGCTACTGACCCTGCAAAACAACCCACCGCAATAAACCCGCCCATAAAAAAACGCCAGTCCGGTATCCGGGCTGGCGTTAAAACAGGTCTGTTTGACAACAAATGGGTGCTTCACTCAACGTTATGTCCATGGTGTTTGATGAGGCCGAAGCGACATCTGTCTGTGGACGATAAGCACCGTAAACGGCTCTGCATCATTCCTGAGTTTATGAAGCCAGAAGGCGAGCATAAGAGATGGAATGAGCATCTACCCAGATATTATTGCACATAGCGTGCCAGATCTGCATTAATAAATGTTAACCCGCGCAATCTTTTAAATAATCAGCCATTTTGCCCACCTTACTTATCCGCAGACATTACCGAAGAACAAAATTCAGCGTCTAGACAGCCTGAACTGTCGCTCAGTCACGACAGTTGCCGCATCATTCATGCAATTTAATGATTATCAATGGGTTAAATGTCGCTTTTCAACGACGCAGAGGGGGCCGATTGTCGCTTATCAGCAACAGCCGAAAGAAAACAGTGAGAAAGGGGATTATCAGGAAATCAGAAAACAAAAAACCCCGCTAAAAGCGGGGTTCAAAAGTGGTCGGCGAGAGAGGATTCGAACCTCCGACCCACTGGTCCCAAACCAGTTGCGCTACCAAGCTGCGCTACTCGCCGATGTACTGCTTTTTGAATTTTTTGTTCAATCTAAGTTGTGGTGCGAGGGGGGGGACTTGAACCCCCACGTCCGTAAGGACACTAACACCTGAAGCTAGCGCGTCTACCAATTCCGCCACCTTCGCATTCCACGAAACTTTTACTGCTAAATAATGGGGTGGCTAATGGGACTCGAACCCACGACAACTGGAATCACAATCCAGGGCTCTACCAACTGAGCTATAGCCACCACTGTAAATCTTTTCACGCGGTACCGTGATATTTCACGAACCACCGCAGCTCAAGCGCCGGGTTTAAATGGCGCGCCCGACAGGATTCGAACCTGAGACCTCTGCCTCCGGAGGGCAGCGCTCTATCCAGCTGAGCTACGGGCGCGTAGCGCCGTTGCGGGGGTGGATAGTACGGACTTCGGGCGCGGCTGTCTAGTGCTTTTTTGAAGAAAATGCGCGTTTGGTTATGCTTTGCGCATTTTGCCTCTTATTCACTCACTCCTTGCGTTACAGCATGTCGATTAAGACGAAATACCTTATAGGCCATCGTCACAGCAGCAAGGAAGATAACACCTACAAACAGCGACATACGCGTGTCATCGTTAAAGCCCATCCCAATCAATACGCACACCAGGAACGCCATGGTGAGCCAGTTCGCCCATGGGAACAGCATTGAGCGGAACGGATGGCTGGCAATCGCCTCTTTGTGCGCCTTACGAAAACGCAACTGGCTAATCAGAATCACAAACCACGGCACCATACCCGGCAGCACGCTGGCGCTATAGACATAAACGAAGACGCGCTGCGGATTCGGAATGATGTAGTTCAGACAGGAGCCGATCAGCAGGATAACGATAGAAATCGTCACGCCTACCGCCGGAACACCGCTTTTAGAGACTCTCGCCACGGCAGCAGGCAGTTGGCGGTTTTTCGCCAGCGCATACAGCATACGACCACAGCTATACATCCCGCTGTTACAGCCGGACAGCGCCGCCGTCAGCACCACAAAGTTAATGATTCCTGCCGCAGCCGTAATGCCAATCTTCGCAAAGGTCAGCACAAAGGGGCTACCATTGGTGCCAATTTCATTCCATGGAAAGATGGTGACGATCACGAAAATCGCACCCACGTAGAAAATCAGGATGCGCCACAATACCTTGCTGACTGCGCTACGCAACGTGACTTGCGGATTTTTCGCTTCACCGGCAGTGATACCAATCAGTTCAACGCCCTGATAGGACGCAACCACAATACAGAGCGCGGTTAAGAAGCCTTTCCAGCCGCCTGCAAAAAAGCCGCCATGCTCGGTCAGATTACTAAAACCAATTGAATGCCCGCCGTTGCCAAATCCAAAGAAGATCACGCCCAGCCCCACCACAATCATCACAATGATGGTGGTCACTTTGATCATCGCAAACCAGAATTCGATTTCGCCGTACAGGCGCACCGCAGCAAGATTGGCCAGCGCCACCAGCGCCACCGCAATAAGCGCGGGTATCCATTGGGCAAGATCCGGGAACCAGAACTGGACATACACGCCAATGGCGGTAATTTCCGAAATGCCGACAGCCATCCACATAAACCAGTAGGACCACGCCGTCAGATAACCAAAAAACGGGCTCATATAGCGGTGCGCATAAACAGCGAAAGAACCGGCTACCGGCTCAAGGAATAGCATTTCGCCCATCGAGCGCATGATAAAGAAGACGAAAAGACCGGCAATAATGTATGCCAGCAATACTGACGGACCTGCCCATTTCAGCGTACTGGCCGCGCCCATAAAAAGGCCCACGCCGATAGTGCCGCCAAGGGCAATTAATTCGATATGTCGAGACTCCAGCCCGCGCTGAAGCTCTGGTTTGTTGTCAGCCATAAATCCTCTGTTGTGTTTGCTTCTTTCTTTACCCGCTTTGCGGGTTATTGTTATGAGTTTTCTCTCAGTTCATAACAGACCATGCGGCACCGACCAGAAACGGGTTGGCGCAAAAAACACCACGGCACTGCAATGAGTGAGCGAATGGTTTCTTAAAACGGAGGAAATGGCAAATGATGTATAAAAAAAATCAATGTAATGCGCAATAAAACAGCAGAAGAAAATAAAAAGGCAGCGCATTGCGCCGCCCGGGTTAATTAGAGTTTTCCGCTGTAGTGCCAGCGTAAATAGCGCAACAACCGCAACTGCCGCTCCAGGCGCGTCGGCTGAGACAACAACCGGTACAACCACTCGAGGCCCAGCTTCTGCCAGATCTTCGGCGCGCGTTTAACATGGCCTGTAAAGACGTCATACGTCCCGCCAACGCCCATATACAGGGCATCAGGATAAACCACACGGCAATCACGCATCAGGATCTCCTGTTTTGGCGACCCCATGGCCACGGTGACAATTTTTGCCCCACTGTCGCGGATACGCTCAAACAAAGCCTGCCGTTGTGACGGTTCGAAGTAACCACTCTGGCTACCGACAATGTTCACTTGCCATTGCGCACGCAGTTTCTGCTCAGTCTGCGCTAACACGTCCGGTTTACCACCCACCAGAAACACCGGTGTCGCATTCTCGCCTGCACGCTGCATCAGTTTTTCCCACAGATCGGCGCCCGCAACCCGCGACACGCGCGCCTGAGGAAACTTCTTGCGCAGGGAACGTACCACGCTGATACCGTCGGCATATTTAAACTCTGCCGCCTCAATCAGGGCGCGGACCTGGGCATCATCTTCCAGCGTCAGCATCTTTTCGGCGTTAATGGCGACCAGCGTACCCTGTTTTATGTCGCCATCCGCATAGAGATAATCCAGCGCGTGTTGCATATCGCGCCAGCCAATCAGTTTCAGACCACGCAGGTCATACAGCGGCGCTGCCGTCTTGTCCGTCATGTTTATCCTTTACACCTGGGAGAGAGGTTTGGCCGCGCTATCGCCGCGTTTATGTATCAGACCGGCGCTATCAAACAACCAGTACAGTAACTTCGCCAGCAGCAGACAGAAGCCAAAGATGACGAGGAAGAACACAACGCGAGAAACAAAAGAGTCCAGCCCTTCACGCGCCAGCACAATCATGTTGAAAATGGCCCCAAAGCAGAAGCTGTGCAGAATAGCGGCTTTATAGCGATTCGTTTCCTGGTTGCCCAACATGTACAACCAGTCGAACCATTTAATAATAAGCCCGACCACAACTGCACCGAGCGGAATGAATGACGCACCGCCCATCACTACCAGCGACCCGATCAGCGTGGGCGAGATCGCCAGGCCAGAGTGGTTATTGAGCACTTCCCAGGTAAAATAATTCGCCGTGTTCAGGACAATACTCGGGCGCGATGGCCACAACCAGCTCGGGATAAAGACATAAAAATCGCGCACAATCGGTGCCAGCCCCTGAAAGGCAATCTTGTCGTAGTTTTGCAGCAGCAGCGATAAGTTCTCCCATGGCGAGAAGGTATCGCGCGTCAGGTACAGGAAGGTATAAAACGCTTCATCGCCGCTGACATTAAGGCCATAGCGCTTAATTGCCAGCCAGAACATCCCTACGATGCCAAACACCCCCGCCGCCGCCAGCATCCATAGTGAAATCCAGCCACGAATAATGCCGATAAACAAAAATATTGCGAAGGCGATAATGATATTTGCGCGGGTACCCCCAACGATCATGTACGTCAGCAGGCCAAACGCAACCGTGCTGACGAGGAAGAAAATCCACGCCTGCGCGCTCTGGCGCAGAAAATAGATCACCAGCATCGCAGGAATAAAGAAGTAGAAGAAGCGCTTAAGTGCCACCCCGGAAACTTCGCTGGAAAAGATCTGGCTGTACGATTGCAGGCGGAACAACAGAAAACCGTTGTGCATAAAGAAAATGGTCACGCTTACCAGCGCGATAGCCATCAGCATGACCCACGTCAGGTTGGCTTCCACCCGATTGATGGTGAACAGCGGACGCCGGATACCCTGCTCCGCTCGCTTACGCAGCCGCGTTTTGTACGTGACATAGTAGATGGCATAGAAGCAGGTCGCGGCCAGAAGTGACTGCATCATCACGCCTGGCGGCGCAACGCCTACATTGAAACGGAAAACCAACACACTGGTCAGCGGGAAACCGAAGAAAAACGTCAGCAAAAAGAGCAACGAAAAAAAGACATTAAAATTAAAGCGCACCCGACGAAACTCGAACCAAGTCAACGTGGCGATAAACAGCGCCCCCAATAGCCAGATGACAAACAGACCGCAAAACTCCAGTGGGCTCATTCGGCATTCCCCGCAGCAATACGCAGCGCTTTATGCCACGGTGCAATAAAGTTCGGGCTGAAGAACGTAATGGCATTTTTATCTACCGCCACGAGCTGCCGCCGGGCTTCACGCACTACCGATACGTTCAGCGTATCCGTGGTAAAGAGCACCGGAATATCCTCGGCCACCATATCCCGCCAGAAAGGATTTTCCCGGTTCAGTACGCAGGGCACGCCAGCCTGAATCAGTAAGCAAAGCGTGCCGATCCCCTGCTGGCGGGCAAAGATAAAATATCCCAGGTCGCACTGCGCCAGCAGATCGAGGTAGTCATCAAACGCCATTTTCTCACTGAGAATGCGCAAATTATCAGCGCTGAAAAGCGCCAGCCCGGCACTACGCACCGCCTCAATATAGTTGCGGTTATTCGCCGGATACCCCATCGGTACAATAATATTGACGGTATCGCCAAACTGACGGTGAATAGCCTGCAACGCCGCAATATGGTCGTTACTGGGATCGCCGGAGTTGCCGACGAGGATCGTCAGCTTGCCCTCGCGGTGCAGTTCATGCGCCATGGTGTTGAGCGCCGGATCCATACGGGTCGGGAAATAGAGCAACTCGCCACGCACCGACGGGTTACGCTTGCCAAACCACGCCAAATCGCCACGGGTGGCAAAAATGCAACCAACGCGACGCTGAGCCAGCCGACGCAGCGGGTAAAAGAGACGGAACTTGACGCTACGTGACACTTCGTACAGATCGGCACCCCAGGCATGCCAGTAAAACTGATCGGGCCTGATAGCGCCCGTCAGCAGCGCCAGCCATATACCAAAATTGAATTGCCCGTGGAAAAAGAAACGCTGTTGGCGTTGTGCTTTCGCTTTAGCGATAACAGCCTGCGCCAACGCTTTTTTGCCCGGATAAAAATGCAGGCTCAGTGCCGGATATTCCGCGCTTTGCCCGTTGTCACGCCCGACAATCATAAACTCGCGAGCGTGCACGCTCGTGGCTGCCAGCGTGTCGTTAAAGAACCGCAGCACAGTCTGATTATGGTGTGGGATATCCGATCCCAGTACGTGAATGAGTGTAGTCATGCCTTCTTACGCCAAATCCAAAACACGCCACAACAGAGGGCGAAATAAATAACATACGTGGCCATATAGGCCTGCGCCGCACCGGCAGCGCCATGCGCAGGAATTAACCAGCGCGAGAAGAGTATCAGCAACGTAAACTGGCTGATTTCCGCCAGGATATAAAAACGTAACGAGGCTTTCGCGACAACCAGGTAACCAAATACGTAAGCGCCCACTTTCAATACATCGCCGACCAGCTGCCAGGCAAAAAGGTCGCGCATGGCGATAAACTGGCTGGAAAACAGTAACCAAATGGCAACGTCGCGCAGTAACCACACCGCCAGACTGACTGCCGCCACCGCCGGCAACACAAAGCGCAGCGATTTTACGATTTCGCGGGAGATCTCCTGCTTTGTCGCCAGCCTCGATAAAGTAGGCAGCAAATAAACGCTAAACGAAGCCGTAATAAATTGTAGATACGCATCGGAGATGCTGCTTACCCCCTGCCATATCCCCACGTCATTCCAGCTATAGTGCGCTGCCAGCTGGTTTCGCATTAACACGTACGCCAGCGGCATCGTAAACGAGGTAATCAGCGCCATCAGCGTAAATTTGCTCAGTTGCCCCGCCAGCAGCTTATCCCACTGTGGTTTAAAAAACCGCAGCGGCACCGTGCCGCGCCGCAGAAGCATCGCTAACGCCGGGATCACCACCAGTGCCGGAACCAACGCAAGGCCGAGCAGCGCGCCCTGATAGCCCCCGAGCCTGAAGCACAGATACCACGCCAGCACGCCAATTACGCTACCGATGATTAATGACAACGCATTACTCACCGCATCGCGAAAGCCTTTCATCACCGCCAGCAGCAAGTTCGCCCAGGCAATGCCCATCTGCACCAGTGCAACCAGACGAACCAGTCCCTGATAATGCGTATGGCCAAATAACCCCTGACTTATAGGCGCTGCGGCAAAGACAAACACCAGCGCCAGCAGCGTAGAGAACGCGAGCACCATAGCTGATGAGGTGCCAACCACAACCCGTAACCGGTCTGGATCGTCGTGATGCTGGGCAACGAACTTCGTCACACCGTTAAAAATGCCGGCGCCCGCCAGCACACCCAGAACCGTAATCAACTGGCGGAAATTGCCCGCCTGCCCGACGCCCGATGGCCCAAAGGCCACGGCCAGCAGTTTGACCACCAGCAAGCCCGCGCCAATTTTGACTAACGTGCTTGCGGCAGTCCATACCGATGCTTTTGCCAGTGACATATCAGCTGAAATAACTCAGCAGTGTGCTGATTACCGTGCGCTGATTAACCGGCGACAGGTTGTAGAACAGGGGCAAGCGAAGCAAACGCTCACTTTCCTGTGTGGTGTAGCGATCTTCACCACGGAATTCGCCGAACTGCTCGCCCGCCGGGGAAGCATGGAGCGGGATATAGTGGAACACAGCAAGAATTTCGGCCTCTTTCAGGAACGCAATCAGCTTGCTGCGATCGGCTTCGTCGCGCAGTTTGATATAGAACATGTGCGCATTGTGGGCGCAGTCTGCTGGCACAGAAGGTAATTCAATACGCCCGGCACGCGCCAGCGGCTTCAGCGCATCATAATAGGTTTGCCACAACGACAGACGTTGCTGATTAATGCGATCCGCCGCTTCCAGTTGCGCCCACAGATACGCAGCCTGCAGATCCGCCATCAGGTAACTCGAGCCGATATCGCGCCAGGTGTATTTATCCACCTGGCCACGGAAGAACTGGCTGCGATTGGTCCCTTTCTCGCGGATAATTTCCGCACGTTCCACCAGGGCACGATCGTTAATCAGTGTCGCGCCACCTTCACCGCCAGCGGTGTAGTTTTTGGTTTCATGAAAACTAAAGCATCCAATATGCCCGATAGTACCGAGCGCGCGGCCTTTGTAGGTCGACATAACGCCCTGCGCGGCATCTTCAACGACATACAAATTGTGGCGTTTTGCTATCGCCATGATGGTGTCCATTTCGCAGGCCACCCCGGCGTAATGCACGGGCACAATCACCTTTGTCTTCGCAGTAATTGCGGCTTCAATGCAGTTTTCATCAATGTTCAGGGTATCCGGGCGGATATCAACAAAGACGATTTTCGCACCACGCAGCACAAAAGCATTCGCCGTGGAGACAAAGGTGTAACTCGGCATAATCACTTCATCGCCGGGCTGGATGTCGAGAAGCAGTGCAGCCATCTCAAGCGAGGCGGTACAGGAAGGTGTCAATAACACTTTGGCGCTGTGAAAACGCTGCTCCATCCACTGCTGGCAACGACGGGTAAAACCGCCATCGCCGCATAGCTTGCCGCTACCCATCGCCGACTGCATGTAGTCGAGTTCCGTTCCTACCACCGGTGGTGCGTTGAAGGGGATCATAAAGTTACCTGTATAACCACAGCGCGGTGCTTTCCACATTCGCGCCGCTTTGAATGTATCGTTTAAGCGCAGCGGTATTGCCAAGCTGGGTTGCTACCCGCACCCGGATTAATTGCCGCTGCCGCGCCCACTGGCAAGCCGCCAGCATTAATGCCTCGCCCATCCCGCGCCCGGCCAGCAGGCCGATACGCGCCTCCTGCTCGTTCAACTGACGTAGCGAGACAAAGCCTGTAATGTCGCCATGCGCGTCTCGCAACAGCAGACATTGATGATCAAACACGCCTTTCACGGCATTTTCTATCCATTGAGCGTAGAAACGCCCGCTGGCATCGGAAGGGTACCAGGGTGCACGAAAACGGCTCTGCACAAACGTGCCTGCCGCCTGCTCGCGCAGCAGTGGAATATCATCCTCGCTCGCCACATCGGCATGGGGATCCTCTCCCTGAGCAGGCACGCTGAGCGCAAGATCGATTTCGCCTTCTACCAGTTGAAAGCCTAGCTGCTGTAGCGCGTCGAGCGATGCCGTTTGCGTCGCCGGCAACTTGACCTGCACACGCGCCCAGGGCGAAAAATCCGCTACCGATAACGCCGGAGCTGAAGGCTGTAAGCGCACGATTGCGCTGCGTATACCAAAAAAAGCGCTTTCCCACGCCAGTTCTTCTACGGTGCCGTGAAGAGCCATATCGTTTCCTTAACGCATTAGCGCCAGACGCCTTTGGTATCCACAATGTAATCCTGCGCGATGCTATCACCCGCCAGCGCTTTAAATTCTTTATGATCGACAAGCATGACCAGCACATCTGCCTGCGCCAGCGCATCGTGCGTGTTTACCAGCGTACTGATGCCGGTAAGCGAAGGTGGAAGTTGATGGATGTTGGGTTCAACGACCAGCGTTTCGCCGCTGTGCCACTGGGCGATACTGCGGGCGATCTCCATCGCCGGGCTTTCGCGCAGATCGTCAATATTGGGTTTAAAAGCCAGCCCGAAGCAGGCAATTTTAAGCTCGCTGGCACGTTTGTCGTTTGCTGCAAGGCAATCGGCAACGGTCGCTTTCACCTGATCCATCACCCAATGCGGTTTATGGTCGTTCACCTCGCGCGCGGTTCGAATGAGCCGCGCCTGTTGCGGGTTCTGCGCCACGATAAACCACGGGTCGACGGCGATGCAGTGACCGCCCACGCCTGGCCCCGGTTGCAGGATATTGACGCGCGGGTGGCGATTCGCCAGACGGATCAGTTCCCAAACGTTAATCTGCTGTTCGGCGCAAATCAGCGACAATTCATTAGCAAAGGCAATATTGACGTCGCGGAAGCTGTTTTCGGTCAGCTTGCACATTTCTGCCGTGCGGGAGTTCGTCACCACACATTCGCCTTCGAGGAAAATTTTGTATAGCTCGCTGGCGCGCGAGGAACATAGCGGCGTCATGCCGCCGATAACACGATCATTCTTAATCAGTTCAACCATCACCTGACCGGGCAAAACGCGCTCCGGGCAATAGGCAATGTTAATATCTGCAGCCTCGCCCACCTGTTGCGGGAAGGTAAGATCCGGACGCGCTTCGGCAAGCCAGGCGGCCATTTGTTCGGTCGCGCCAACGGGTGAAGTAGATTCGAGGATCACCAGCGCGCCTTTGTGTAACACCGGCGCGATCGATTTGGCCGCCGCTTCGACATACACCATATCTGGCTCGTGATCGCCCTTGAAAGGCGTCGGCACCGCAATCAGGTAGGCATCTGCAGCAACCGGGGTTGTGCTGGCGCGCAGAAAGCCGCCTTCCACCGCCGCTTTGACGACGCTGCCCAGCTCCGGTTCGACAATATGGATTTCACCGCGATTAATGGTTTCCACTGCGCGTGCATTGATATCAATCCCGATGACCTTCTTTTGCCGGGAGGCAAATGCAGCGGCGGTCGGAAGGCCGATATAACCCAGGCCAATGACGGAAATGGTTGAAAAGCTCATAGTGTTACCCGATTGTTTTTAAGTGCGTGCAAAATGCGACCACAAGCCTGCCCGTCGCCGTACGGATTGTGCGCACGGCTCATCGCCTGCCAGGCCTCGTTGTCATGCAGCAGACGCGCCACTTCTTCGACAATGCGTTGGCGATCCGTGCCGACCAGTTTTACCGTCCCGGCATCGACCGCTTCCGGCCGTTCAGTGGTGTCTCGCATGACGAGCACCGGTTTGCCGAGGGATGGCGCTTCTTCCTGGATCCCACCCGAGTCGGTGAGGATCAACCAGGCGTGGTTCATTAACCACAGGAACGGCAGGTAATCCTGCGGTTCAATTAATGTCACGTTTTCAACATGGCTGAGGATGCGTTTTACCGGCTCGCTAACGTTCGGGTTGAGATGTACCGGATAAACAATCTGGACATCATCGTTCTGCGCCGCAATGTCTGCCAGCGCATAACAGATTTGTTCAAATCCCCGGCCAAAACTCTCACGGCGATGCCCGGTCACCAGGATCAGCTTCTTGTTCTTATCCAGGAAGGGGTAACGGGCCGCTAATTCTCCATGCAGCGAGGTATCATTCAGCACGCTGTCGCGAACCCAGAACAGCGCATCAATCACCGTATTGCCGGTAACGAAAATGCCTTTTTCCGCGATGTTTTCCCGCAGCAGGTTGTTGCGTGAGTTCTCTGTCGGCGCAAAATGGTACATCGCCAGGTGGCCCGTCAACGTGCGGTTGGCTTCTTCCGGCCACGGCGAAGAGAGATCGCCGGTTCGCAGCCCCGCTTCCACATGCCCAACGGGAATACGCTGATAAAATGCAGCCAGACTTGCGGCAATCGTGGTGGTGGTATCCCCGTGTACCAGAACAACGTCCGGGCGGAAAGATTCAAGAATAGGTTTAAGGCCTTCGAGAATACCGCAAGTGATCTCTGTCAGCCCCTGGCCGGGGCGCATGATATTCAGGTCGTAGTCCGGGACTATTGAGAAGAGGTTTAGCACCTGATCGAGCATCTCCCGATGCTGCGCAGTGACGCAAACTCTCGCCTCAAAGTCAGGATCTTTTGCCAGCGCATGTACCAGCGGAGCCATTTTAATGGCTTCTGGTCGTGTGCCAAATACGGTCAGTACTTTCACAACGATTCTCTTCGATTGGAAAGTGAAGGCGCAACGCCTTCACCTCAGACGCGGTTTAGTTCAAACGGCGTCGCGTTAGTGCAATCCCGGCGCCGATTAATGCGCCGACAATTCCCCACATGATCATCAGGAAGGCACGGCGCGGACTGTCGCGCTTAACCGGCTCTTCTGGTGTACGTAAATAACGGTACGTCTGGAAACGCGGATCCAGTGTGGGGCCGACGTTAAGCGTATTCAGCATGGCCCGATTCTGATCATAGTCCAGATCGAACTGCGGCCCTACCGCTTGCAGGTTTTCAAGACGTGCCTGCAGCATCGGACGACCAAGCATAAACAGTTCAGAATCGGGTAACTCATCTGGCGGAACATCGGTTTCGTTGCGGGAAATATTATGCTGCTCTGCCACTTTCAGCGCCTGCTCAACGTTGCGCAGGCGTCGGTTATAAATCGCTTTGGCGACCTCTTCCTGCCGTTTGACCTGTGCTTTCATCTGGATTGTGCGGGCGGCCCAGGCGCCTTTCAGTTCATCATTTAAATGACTGGCGGCACGCTGGCTGGCAAAGGCAACATACTGACGCAGCAAATTATTGGCATCCGGTGCCGTCTCTGCAATCAGCTTAACGCTATCGTTGATATTTCGTGCGACATCCCCAGGGGTATATTGAATATTATTAATTAGCTCATCGAGCATGGCGGCGTCGGCCTTGCTGTTGCCAACCTGGCGCTGCTTGTAATAATCGGTTTGTAACCAGAAATCGCGACGCGTGTCCCAGGAGGCAAGCTGCATAATGAACTCTTTGTAAGCTTCATCCATAACCGATGGCTGCTCTAGCGGTGCCAGGTTTGCTTTGACATCCAGGTTGCGTAAAAACTGCTGTTGCGAATAGTAACCGCCCAGCATATTTACTGTCGGTCGGTCAGCAATCGCGGTTGCGCTCCACTCCTGGCGCGCAAAGAAGGTCCAGGCTAACGCGAGCAAGACAAACAGCAGCGCCACGCCTCCAATCCATAGTTTTCCTGCCCAAAGGGTACGGAATAAGCCCCGGATATCCAGTTCATTCTCCGTGCCTGCTAAAGGTGCTCCTGACGCTGGTTGAATCATCGCTTTCCCGATTTTACTTGGTTAGTGTTGATTTTTGGTCTCTGCTACGGCGTATTCTGCGTTTTACACGTTTCATAAAACGCGCCACTTTCCACGCCCGTTTAATACAGTAGCCATACAGAAAGAAGGATAGCAAAAATAATGCCAACATCACCCATTCAGGGATGAAATGAAGGTATTCGGTCACCACCCCGACGCTTGCCAGAAGCGCTGCTGCGAGGGTGATTAACACAAACGCCTGACGGGAAGTAAAACCCGCCCGCATGATCAGGTGATGAATGTGCTGACGATCCGGCGAAAAAGGACTCATGCCTTTACGCAGGCGACGGTAGGTGATCGCCACCATATCCATCAACGGAATGGCGATTATCCACAAGGCGGTGACAGGGCTGATGGGGTGCGTTTTACCCTGGGTCGTTTCCAGCAAAATCCAGATCACCGTAAAACCAATCAACGTGCTGCCAGCATCGCCCATAAAGACTTTATAACGCCGCCCAAGCACGCCGAGATTCAACAGGATGTAAGGGATGATGGCGGCGATCATGGCGAAACACCAAATGGCCAGGCTGTACTGGCCGTCGAACCATAAAATGATACCGATGGCCGCGAACGAGACGCAGGAGAGGCCACCCAGCAAACCGTCAATGCCATCAACCATATTAAAGGCGTTGATCGACGTCCAGATGGCAAACAGAGTGAGGAGGTAACCGAAAGGCCCGAGAACCATCTCCCAGGAACCGAAGATATAGCCAAGACTGCTTAAATGCAGTTTGCCGAAAACCATCACCACTACAGCGATTGCTGCCTGGATAGCCGCCCGGATTTTGACGCTAATATCAAAGCGATCGTCCAGCGCGCCGACAAAAACTAATACCCCCGCGCAAGCAAGGTAGAGCCAGCCGTGAGGGATGTATTCATCGGTAATAGCGAAGGTAAAGCAGACCCCGGCGTAAACTGAAATCCCCCCAACTAACGGGATCAGTCCATGATGCCGCTTTCGATAGTTAGGTCTGTCCACCAGACCTACATGTTTCGCCATTTTTCTGGCGAAGAACAGGAAAGCCGTGGTGAACAAGAAAATACTGAATAATTCAGTAAACGCAGTGAGTAAATTCACAATGCATGATCTCAGCGAATGTTGATCCTGGCAGTATAACGACGATGCCACGCTCCATAAAAGGAGAAAGCAGGTCATTCACAGACATTATTGTTTGCTTTTCAACCAAATAGGATTTTTCTATGTGAGATTAATCCTAATGGCGCGGTCTGTGTCGGACAATGCCTGTCCCGGTGCCTATAGCGTATAGCTCATAAATGAAAAACGCCACGTAAAAACGTGGCGTGTCTGAGGTTTATTTGTATTAAGAGCGCTTCATCATGTCGAAGAACTCATCGTTAGTCTTCGTCATCGCCAGTTTGTTAATGAGGAATTCCATTGCGTCGATCTCACCCATCGGATGGATGATTTTGCGCAGGATCCACATTTTTTGCAGTTCTTCCTGGGTGGTAAGCAGCTCTTCTTTACGCGTACCGGAACGGTTGTAATCAATCGCCGGGAAGACGCGTTTTTCTGCAATCTTACGAGAGAGGTGCAGCTCCATGTTACCGGTGCCTTTAAACTCTTCGTAAATCACTTCATCCATCTTCGAACCGGTATCGATCAGCGCAGTCGCAATGATGGTCAGGCTGCCGCCCTCTTCCACGTTACGCGCAGCACCGAAGAAACGCTTCGGACGATGCAGGGCGTTAGCATCCACACCACCGGTTAACACTTTACCGGAAGCCGGCACCACGGTGTTGTAGGCTCGCGCCAGGCGGGTAATAGAGTCCAGCAGGATGATAACGTCTTTCTTGTGCTCGACCAGACGTTTGGCTTTCTCAATGACCATCTCAGCAACCTGCACGTGGCGGGAAGCCGGTTCATCAAAGGTAGACGCGACAACTTCGCCTTTCACCAGACGCTGCATCTCAGTCACTTCTTCAGGACGTTCGTCGATCAGCAGCACCATCAACACACAGTCAGGATGGTTGTAAGCGATGCTTTGCGCAATGTTCTGCAGCAGCATCGTCTTACCGGCTTTCGGCGGAGCGACGATCAGGCCACGCTGACCGCGACCGATCGGCGAGGCCAAATCCAGCACGCGGGCAGTCAAGTCTTCGGTTGAGCCATTACCACGCTCCATACGCAGACGAGAGTTAGCATGCAGCGGCGTCAAGTTCTCGAACAGGATCTTGTTGCGCGCATTCTCCGGCTTATCGAAGTTCACCTCGTTAACTTTCAGCAGAGCAAAGTAACGTTCACCTTCTTTAGGCGGGCGAATCTTACCTGAAATGGTGTCACCAGTACGGAGGTTAAAGCGGCGGATTTGGCTGGGAGAAACGTAGATATCGTCAGGACCGGCGAGGTAGGAGCTGTCTGCGGAGCGGAGGAAACCAAATCCATCCTGCAGAATCTCCAGCACACCGTCGCCAAAGATATCCTCGCCACTCTTCGCGTGCTGCTTCAGGATGGCGAAAATGATGTCCTGTTTGCGCATACGGGCCAGGTTTTCCAGCCCCATATTTTCGCCGAGAGTGATCAGCTCAGAAACCGGCGTATTCTTTAATTCGGTAAGATTCATAATGGTGTGGGTTCTTAAACTCGGGGTAAATCTCGAACTTAATGTTGTGAATGGTATGGCAGGGTCATCCATGCCTGTTAACGGCCATCAACTCATGTCTGATCGGTGCCTGGTCACAGGAAAGTACGCAGAACTGAAACGATAAGACGGAATGAGTGACAAGCCCGGAATCTGTCTACTTCTCTCGCGGCACGTTGCTCAGCGGGAAGTATCGGGGTAATGCAAGATTCAAACTACTAAGGTATGTTCAAAACGAAGTCAAAACTAAATTAGCACGGCTGAAGCCGGGCGTCCAGCGATCCACATAAAATAGGATGACTGGCGCGCCGGCTGTGCCAGGATTACGCCAGGTTGGCGTCCAGGAACTCTTTCAGTTGGCCTTTGGACAGTGCGCCAACTTTCGTTGCTTTCACTTCACCGTTTTGGAACAGCAACAGAGTAGGGATGCCACGGATACCGTATTTCGGCGCAGTGGCCGGATTCTGGTCGATGTTCAGCTTGGCAATCGTCAGTTTGCCTTCGTACTCAGTAGCGACTTCATCCAGAATCGGGGCGATCATTTTGCACGGACCGCACCACTCTGCCCAGAAATCGACGAGAACAAGTCCATCCGCTTTGAGTACATCCGTGTCAAAACTATCGTCAGTCAGGTGAATAATTTTATCGCTCATATATAACTCCACAGGAATAAGCCTGGCGTGTTGGTGTAGCATAAAACAGCAACGTGTTGATGCCACAATAACCAACTAAAGGTTGACTTTATTTCACCGGATACGCTTTCGTAAAGCAATAGTAAGCTGATATTCTACCACACTATGAGCAAAAGACATTTAACAGAACAGAAGTTTTCCGACTTCGCCCTGCACCCAAAGGTGATCGAAGCCCTTGAAAATAAAGGGTTTCATAATTGCACGCCTATTCAGGCTCTGGCTCTTCCGCTGACGCTGGCGGGCCGTGACGTTGCAGGTCAGGCGCAAACCGGTACCGGCAAAACGATGGCGTTTTTAACGTCAACGTTCCATTATCTTCTCTCTCACCCGACGATCGAAGACCGTAAAGTGAACCAGCCGCGTGCCATTATCATGGCGCCGACGCGTGAGCTCGCGGTACAGATTCACGCCGATGCAGAGCCTCTTGCGCAGGCAACTGGCCTGAAATTAGGTCTGGCTTATGGCGGTGATGGCTACGACAAACAGCTTAAAGTGCTGGAAAGCGGCGTCGATATTCTCATCGGCACCACGGGCCGTCTTATTGACTACACCAAACAGAACCACATTAACCTGGGCGCGATTCAGGTCGTGGTGCTGGACGAAGCCGATCGTATGTACGATTTGGGCTTTATTAAAGATATCCGCTGGCTGTTCCGCCGGATGCCCCCCACCACTTCTCGTCTGAATATGCTGTTCTCCGCGACCCTCTCTTACCGGGTACGTGAACTGGCATTTGAGCAAATGAACAACGCTGAGTACGTAGAAGTTGAACCGGAACAAAAAACCGGCCACCGTATCAAAGAAGAATTGTTCTATCCCTCCAACGAAGAAAAAATGCGTTTGCTGCAAACGCTGATCGAAGAAGAGTGGCCGGATCGCGCCATTATCTTCGCCAACACCAAGCATCGTTGTGAAGACATCTGGGGCCACCTGGCAGCAGACGGTCACCGCGTAGGTTTGCTAACGGGCGATGTGGCGCAGAAAAAACGTCTGCGTATTCTCGATGAATTCACCCGTGGCGATCTTGATATCCTGGTCGCAACAGACGTTGCGGCGCGCGGTCTGCACATTCCTGCCGTCACGCACGTCTTTAACTACGATCTGCCGGACGATTGCGAAGATTACGTGCACCGCATTGGCCGTACCGGTCGTGCTGGCGCCAGCGGCAACTCTATCAGCCTGGCCTGTGAAGAATATGCGCTGAATCTGCCGGCGATTGAAACCTATATTGGGCACTCCATTCCGGTGAGCAAATACAATCCGGATGCACTGCTCAGCGAATTGCCGCCGCCAAAACGCCTGACGCGTTCGCGCTCCGGCAATGGTCCGCGTCGCAGCGGTGGCGCGCCTCGTAATCGTCGTCGTTCAGGTTAAAAAATATGCTCGGTTCCGCCTCGCTCTATGCAGCCATTGATCTGGGTTCCAACAGTTTTCATATGCTGGTTGTGCGCGAGGTGGCGGGCAGTATCCAAACGCTGTCCCGCATCAAGCGTAAGGTTCGCCTGGCCGCAGGCCTGAGCAGTGAGAATTACCTCTCTCAGGAAGCGATGGAGCGCGGCTGGCAATGCCTGCGGCTGTTCTCCGAGCGTTTGCAGGATATTCCTCAAGAGCAAATCCGCGTGGTGGCGACCGCCACACTGCGCCTGGCCACAAATGCCCAGACCTTCATCGACAAAGCCCAGGAAATACTCGGTTGCCCGGTGCAGGTCATCAGTGGCCAGGAAGAAGCACGTCTGATTTACCAGGGCGTGGCGCACACCACCGGTGGTGCCGACCAGCGCCTGGTGGTGGACATTGGCGGTGCCAGCACCGAACTGGTGACCGGTACCGGCGCGCAAACAACGTCTCTGTTTAGCCTGTCGATGGGCTGCGTGACCTGGCTTGAACGTTTTTTTACCGACCGTAATCTTGGGCAGGAGAACTTCGCCGCCGCGGAGCTGGCGGCGCGTGAAGTATTGCGCCCTGTCGCCGATGAGCTGCGTCGCCATGGCTGGAAAGTGTGTGTCGGTGCGTCCGGCACCGTTCAGGCTCTGCAAGAGATCATGATGGCGCAGGGCATGGACGAACGCATCACCCTTGCCAAACTTCAGCAGCTAAAACAGCGAGCAATCCAGTGCGGCCGCCTGGAAGAGCTGGAAATTGAAGGCCTGACGCTGGAGCGAGCGCTGGTCTTCCCGAGTGGGCTGGCCATTCTTATCGCTATCTTTACCGAGATGAATATTGAGAGCATGACACTGGCTGGTGGCGCGCTGCGTGAAGGTCTGGTCTACGGCATGCTGCATCTGGGGGTCGACCAGGATATTCGCAGCCGTACACTACGCAATATCCAGCGTCGTTTTATCGTTGATACCGATCAGTCACGGCGCGTTTCCACGCTCGCAGGGCGTTTTGCAAGCGGTGTGGCAAAAACGTGGGACTTAGACAACTACAGCCTCGAAATCCTCAATGTTGCCTGCGAACTTCACGAAATCGGTCTCAGTATTGAGTTCAAGCAAGCACCGTTGCATGCGGCATGGCTGGTACGCAACCTTGATTTGCCAGGCTTTACGCCCGCGCAGAAAAAACTGCTGGCGACACTGCTGCTGAACCAGACCAATGCGGTCGATCTCTCTTCTTTGCATCAACAAAATGCGGTGCCGCCACGCGTTGCGGAACACCTGTGCCGCCTGCTGCGTCTGGCGATCATTTTTGCCAATCGTCGACGGGACGATTTGCTGCCAGACATCACCGTCAGCGCCAGTGGCGAAAAACTGACATTGCAACTGCCGCAGGGCTGGCTGGCCAGTCACCCGCTAGGGGCGGAATTGATCGAGCAGGAGAGCCAGTGGCAAAGTTATGTCCACTGGCCACTGGCGATCCAATAACCCCGAACAGGCCCGGTCATTCCGGGCTTTTTATTTCCCTTTCGCTTTCGCCAGCATCGCGCGGATATTAGCGACATTCGCCTGACCTTTATGCATCCGCTCTTCAGCGCTGACTACTTTGCGCTCCTGCTCCCAAATGAGATCATCTTGCGGTAACTCAAGCAGGAAGCGGCTCGGTTCCGGGCGTACCAGCTCGCCATACTGGCGACGCTCTTTGCACAGCGTGAAAATCAGCTCTTTTTGTGCCCGGGTAATACCGACATACGCCAGGCGGCGCTCTTCATCAACATTATCCTCATCGATACTGCTTTGATGCGGGAGTAAACCCTCCTCCATACCCACCAGGAAGACATACGGGAACTCAAGGCCTTTAGACGCATGGAGCGTCATCAACTGAACCTGGTCGGATTCATCGTCACTTTCACCACGCTCCATCATGTCGCGCAGCGTAAAGCGTGTGACGACCTGATCCAGCGTCATGGGCTCATCCAGTTCATTCCCCTCCAGCATCTCTGTCATCCATCCAAATAGTGTGTTGACGTTCTTCATCCGCATTTCTGCCGCCTTTGGACTGGCGGAGGTTTCAAAAAGCCAGGATTCGTAATCAATGCCGTGGATCAGGTCCCGCACGGCAGCAACCGGTTCGCGCTCCGATAAACGCTGCACTTCGCCAAGCCACTGGGTAAAGCGCGTCAACGACTCGTACCCGCGCCCGGTCAACGTCTGATTGAGCCCCACATCAAAACTGGCGGCGAACAGGCTTTTATTACGCACCATCGCCCACTCTCCCAGCTTTTGCAGCGTGGCAGAGCCGATTTCACGCTTCGGCGTATTCACAATGCGTAAAAAAGCGCTGTCATCATCGGGGTTGGTCAGCACCCGCAAATAGGCCAGCAAGTCTTTGATTTCCGGGCGTGAGAAGAAAGAAGTACCGCCAGAAATTTTGTAAGGAATGCGGTTTTGCATCAGGAATTTTTCAAACACGCGCGACTGGTGGTTGCCGCGATAAAGGATGGCATAATCTTTATATTGTGTTTTATTCACAAAATGATGGGCAATCAGTTCGCCAGTAACACGTTCCGCTTCGTGCTCCTCATGGTTGGCGCTCAGGACTTTTAACTCCGTTCCATAACCCAGCTCCGAAAACAGGCGTTTTTCGAAAACATGCGGGTTATTGGCAATCAGGATGTTGGCCGCTTTCAGAATACGCCCCGAAGAGCGATAGTTTTGCTCCAGTTTGATCACCTGCAATGCCGGGAAATCCTGGCTAAGCAGCACCAGGTTTTGTGGCCGGGCGCCACGCCAGGAATAAATCGACTGGTCATCGTCCCCCACCACGGTAAAGCGCGCGCGCTGACCCACCAGCAGCTTTACCAATTCGTACTGGCTGGTGTTGGTATCCTGATATTCATCTACCAGCAGGTAGCGGATCTTATTCTGCCAGCGCTCACGCACCTCTTCATTTCGCTGCAACAACAGCGTCGGCAGCAGGATCAAGTCGTCAAAATCGAGGACGTTGCATGCCTTCATATGGGTGGTGTAAAGGCTATAGCAGTGAGCGAAAATACGATCCCGCTCCCCAACAGCACGCGCGGCCGCCTGCTCAGGCGTTAACAGATCGTTTTTCCAGTTAGAGATCGTCGAGATCAGCTGTTGCAGTACCACTTTGTCATCGTCGATCAGCCCTTCGGTCAGATCCTTAAGCAACGCGACTTGATCGGTGTCGTCAAATAACGAGAAGTTAGATTTCATACCCAACGCCACATACTCACGCTTGATGATGTCCAGCCCCAGCGTATGGAAAGTGGAAATCATCAAACCGCGCGCTTCTTTACGCCCCAACGTCTGGGCAACACGCTCTTTCATCTCGCGGGCAGCTTTATTGGTAAAAGTGACCGCTGCAATGTGTCGCGCCTGATAGCCGCAACCGCGGATTAAGTGCGCGATTTTATTGGTGATCACGCGTGTTTTACCGGATCCCGCTCCCGCCAGCACCAGGCAAGGTCCGGTGACAAATTCGACGGCTTGTTGTTGTCCGGGGTTTAAACGCATAAAAAGATCACTCAATGAAAAGTCGGGAGGGAAGAAATCGCGTGGTAGTATAGCCAGCCTCAACAACCTCACTCAAGGCACGATCATGGCAAAAACCGCAGCAGCACTGCATATCCTTGTTAAAGAAGAGAAACTGGCGTTGGATCTTCTGGAACAGATCAAAAACGGCGGCGATTTTGAGAAGCTGGCGAAGAAACACTCTATTTGCCCGTCAGGCAAAAAAGGTGGCCACCTTGGCGAATTCCGCCAGGGTCAAATGGTCCCTGCATTCGATAAAGTCGTGTTCTCCTGCCCGGTACTGGAACCGACTGGCCCGCTGCACACGCAGTTCGGTTACCACATCATTAAGGTGCTGTACCGTAACTAATACTGTGAGCCCCTCTGTTAACGGGGGGTTTTGCATTTATCATGACCATGATCTTTGTCGCTAAAGTGGTGGATAAATTCCGCCCCCACGTCCAGCAGCGTCAGGCTTTTAAAACGGGTCAGAATAAGCGATTGTGCGTCGGTAAGGGTGGATGACATTACCCGATTGACCCCTTGCTCCACCAGACACGCAGGCTGCTCATTGCGATTACCCAACGCAAACAAGGCTGGCGACCCTAGCGCAATATAGATGTCATACAGCGTGATGTCGCTGGCAGGACGGCAAAGCCGCCAGCCGCCGTGGTGGCCTTTGGTGGCAACCACAATCTTTTTTTCACGCAGTCCCGCAAGCAGCTTACGGATAAACGCCGGATTACCGTCGATATACGATGCCATCTGTTCCGAGGTCATGGGTTTTTCCGCCTGTTCCATATGCAGCAGGATATGCAGCGTGGCGGAGAAGGAGTTATTCATTTTCATGGCGTTGACACTATTACATTAAAAAACGCCTAACAAGATGCCTGAAACAAAAAGCCCGGCAGCGCTAACGCCCCCGGGCCTCTCTTTTACTCCGGTCTTCCCTGTCGCTTTCGCCTCACGGCCAAAACGACGAGAACGTTAGCCGGCGACCGCGATACGCTTCATATCCGTCATATAACCGCGCAGCTTGTGGCCGACTTTCTCGATGGCATGGCTGCGAATTGCTTCGTTAACATCACGCAGTTGCGCATTATCCACTGCGCCTTCTGCAATCGCCTGGCCCAGGTCGCCGGTTTGCAGCGTGGTCATAAACTCTTTCAGCAGCGGCACACACGCATAAGAGAACAGATAGTTACCGTACTCCGCTGTATCAGAGATAACCACGTTCATCTCATACAGGCGCTTACGGGCGATGGTGTTTGCAATCAGCGGCAGTTCATGCAGCGATTCGTAGTAAGCCGACTCTTCGATGATGCCAGAAGCCACCATGGTTTCGAATGCCAGCTCAACGCCCGCTTTCACCATGGCGATCATCAGTACGCCTTTATCGAAGTACTCCTGCTCGCTGATTTTACCTTCATACTGCGGTGCGGTTTCGAACGCGGTTTTACCGGTTTCTTCACGCCAGGTCAGCAGTTTTTTATCATCGTTTGCCCAGTCAGCCATCATGCCGGAAGAGAACTCACCGGAGATGATGTCATCCATATGTTTCTGGAACAGCGGCGCCATAATGCCTTTCAGTTGCTCAGACAGCGCATAAGCACGCAGTTTCGCCGGGTTAGACAGGCGGTCCATCATCAGCGTGATACCGCCCTGTTTCAGGGCTTCGGTTACGGTTTCCCAACCGAACTGGATCAGTTTTTCTGCGTACGCCGGGTCGGTACCTTCAGCCACCAGCTTGTCGAAGCACAGCAGAGAGCCGGCCTGCAACATGCCACACAGAATGGTCTGTTCGCCCATTAAGTCAGATTTCACTTCTGCAACGAAGGAAGATTCCAGAACGCCCGCACGGTGACCGCCGGTTGCAGCTGCCCAGGCTTTAGCAATCGCCATACCTTCACCTTTCGGATCGTTTTCCGGGTGAACAGCAATCAGGGTTGGAACGCCGAAACCACGTTTGTACTCTTCACGCACTTCAGTTCCCGGGCATTTCGGTGCAACCATTACGACGGTGATGTCTTTACGGATCTGCTCGCCCACTTCTACGATGTTAAAACCGTGCGAGTAACCCAGCGCGGCACCGTCTTTCATCAGCGGTTGTACGGAACGCACAACGTCAGAGTGCTGTTTGTCCGGCGTCAGGTTCACCACCAGGTCCGCCTGCGGGATCAGCTCTTCATAAGTGCCAACTTTAAAACCGTTTTCGGTGGCTTTACGCCATGAGGCGCGTTTCTCCGCAATGGCTTCTTTGCGCAGCGCATAGGAGATGTCCAGACCAGAGTCGCGCATGTTCAGGCCCTGGTTGAGGCCCTGGGCGCCGCAACCGACGATGACCACTTTTTTACCCTGAAGGTAGCTTGCGCCATCGGCAAATTCTTCACGCGCCATAAAGCGACATTTGCCCAGCTGCGCCAGCTGCTGGCGCAGGTTCAGTGTATTAAAGTAGTTAGCCATGGTGAAACCTCATGATGTTGTGTTGTTGTGCTTATTGTTCGGTTCGCTGTTTCGCGACATTGAACCCACTATATGACAGGAAATGCGTTGCTTAAATTGATATATTAACAATGTGACATTGCAATTTTTGCAATACAAATTTGTGGAGCCTGTCTCATGGATTTACGCGATCTGAAAACCTTCCTGCACCTCGCGGAAAGTCGTCATTTTGGCCGCAGCGCGCGGGCCATGCATGTCAGCCCTTCCACACTTTCACGTCAGATCCAGCGGCTGGAAGAGGATCTCGGCCAGCCACTGTTCGTGCGCGATAACCGCACCGTCACGTTGACCGATGCAGGAGAAGAACTTCGCGTTTTCGCTCAACAAACTTTATTGCAGTATCAGCAACTCCGCCACACCATCGACCAACAAGGCCCTTCACTCTCTGGCGAGCTACATCTCTTCTGCTCGGTTACCGCAGCATATAGCCACTTGCCGCCCATTCTCGATCGCTTCCGCGCGGAGCATCCTTCGGTGGAAATTAAACTCACCACTGGCGATGCCGCCGATGCGATGGAAAAGGTGGTCACTGGCGAAGCGGATCTGGCTATTGCGGGTAAACCGGAGATGCTACCAGGGGCGGTGGCGTTCTCCATGCTGGAGAACCTGGCAGTGGTGTTGATTGCCCCGGCACTTCCCTGCCCGGTGCGTAGCCAGGTTTCTGTCACGGAACCCGACTGGTCCACAATCCCGTTTATCATGGCCGATCAAGGGCCAGTGCGCAGACGCATTGAGTTGTGGTTCCGCCGACATAAAATTAGCAATCCCTCGATTTACGCCACCGTTGGCGGCCACGAAGCAATGGTATCCATGGTGGCGCTGGGTTGCGGCGTCGCACTCATCCCGGAAATCGTGCTGGAGAACAGCCCGGAACCGGTGCGTAACCGCGTGATGATCCTCGAACGCAGTGATGAGAAAACACCGTTTGAGTTGGGTGTCTGCGCACAAAAAAAGCGGCTGCATGAGCCGCTTATCAGTGCTTTCTGGCAAATTCTGCCTGACCACTAGCCCGCGAGGAAAAACCGGAAAGCCGGGTTATGCGTTTCTTCGTGGCAATCATAGCCCAGTTCATTGAGCCGGGTTTCGAAATCCGGTTCATGATCGCCCAGTTCAAACGCTGCCAGCACGCGGCCATAGTCGGTGCCGTGGCTACGATAGTGGAATAGCGAGATATTCCAGTGGGTGCCGAGCGTGTGCAAAAATTTTAGCAACGCGCCAGGTGATTCCGGGAATTCAAAACTATAAAGGCGTTCTTGCAACGGTTTCGAAGGCCGGCCGCCAACCATATAGCGCACATGCAGCTTCGCCATCTCATCGTCGGAGAGATCCACCACGCTATAGCCACCCTGATGCAGCAGATCGAGGATCTCTTTGCGCTCATCCAGCCCGCGGCTTAAACGCACCCCGACAAAAATGCAGGCGTCTTTGGCATCGGCAAAACGGTAATTAAACTCAGTGACGGAACGTCCCCCCAGCAACTGGCAGAACTTCAGGAAACTGCCTTTCCCTTCAGGAATGGTTACCGCCAACAGAGCTTCACGCTGTTCGCCCAATTCGCAACGCTCGGAGACATAGCGCAGACCATGGAAATTGACGTTCGCGCCAGAAAGCACGTGCGCCAGCCGTTCGCCACGAATGTTGTGTCTGGCGACGTATTTCTTCATGCCTGCCAGCGCCAGCGCACCAGATGGCTCCGCCACTGCACGAACATCTTCAAACAGATCTTTCATCGCCGCGCAAATCGCATCGCTATCGACCGTGATGATATCGTCGAGATACTCCTGACACAGGCGGAACGTTTCATCCCCAATACGTTTTACCGCCACGCCTTCGGCAAACAGCCCCACGCGGGGTAAATCCACCGGGTGACCGGCATCCAACGCAGCTTTCAGGCAGGCTGAATCTTCTGCTTCCACAGCAATGACTTTAATTTGCGGCATCAGTTGCTTGATCAGTACCGCCACACCCGCCGCCAGACCGCCGCCGCCAACCGGCACAAAAACGCGATCGATATGCGCGTCCTGTTGCAGCAACTCCAGCGCCAGCGTGCCCTGCCCGGCAATCACCATCGGATGATCAAACGGCGGTACGAAGGTAAACCCTTGCTGTTGTGAAAGCGCAATGGCTTTGGCTTTCGCTTCATCAAAGTTGGCCCCGTGCAGCAACACCTCGCCGCCAAAGCCGCGAACAGCATCCACTTTGATATCGGCGGTAGCAACCGGCATGACAATCAGCGACTTGATGCCCAGCCGTGTGGACGACATCGCTACACCCTGCGCATGATTACCCGCAGACGCGGTGATCACACCTTGTGCTTTTTGCTCCGCCGTCAGGCCAGCAATCATTGCGTAAGCACCGCGCAATTTAAAACTGTGTACTGGCTGCCGGTCTTCGCGTTTCACCAGGATCACATTGTCGAGGCGCGAAGAGAGCTTTTCCATTTTTTGTAACGGCGTTACCTGTGCCACTTCATACACTGGCGCACGTAGCACCGCTCTCAGATATTCCGCCCCCTCAGGGGCGGCAGAGAGGGGTTGGGACTCGGCCATACTTAACCCCCAAGTTTTGATTTATCGCGGACGGCACCCTTGTCTGCACTGGTCGCCAGGCTGGCATAAGCGCGGAGCGCGAAGGAAACCTGACGTTCACGATCAACAGGTGTCCAGGCTTTATCGCCACGGGCTTCCTGTGCTTCACGACGGGCAGCCAGTTCACTCTCGCTCAGCTGCAGCTGAATGCCGCGGCTCGGGATATCAATCGCAATAATATCGCCATCTTCAATCAGGCCGATATTGCCGCCACTGGCCGCCTCCGGGGAAACGTGACCGATGGACAAACCGGACGTGCCGCCGGAGAAACGGCCATCGGTGATCAAAGCACAGGCTTTGCCCAGCCCCATTGATTTCAGGAAGCTGGTTGGATAGAGCATCTCTTGCATCCCCGGGCCACCTTTAGGGCCTTCGTAGCGGATCACCACCACATCGCCAGCAACTACTTTGCCGCCAAGAATAGCTTCAACTGCCGCATCCTGGCTTTCGTACACCTTTGCCGGCCCAGTAAATGTCAGGTTGCTGTCGTCAACGCCAGCGGTTTTTACGATACAGCCGTTTTCAGCAAAGTTGCCGTACAGCACGGCCAGGCCACCATCTTTGCTGTAAGCATGCTCCAGCGAACGGATGCAACCTTCGGCGCGATCGTCATCCAGGGTGTCCCAACGGCAACTCTGCGAGAATGCCTGCGTGGTACGAATACCCGCCGGACCTGCGCGGAACATGTTTTTTACCGCCTCGTCTTTGGTCAGCATCACATCGTATTGTTCCAGCGTTTGCGGCAGCGTCAGGCCCAGCACGTTCTTCACATCGCGGTTCAACAGATTTGCGCGGTCAAGCTCACCCAGAATGCCCAACACGCCACCGGCACGGTGCACATCTTCCATATGGTATTTCTGTGTGCTTGGTGCGACCTTACACAGCTGCGGCACCTTACGGGAAAGCTTGTCGATATCACTCATGGTGAAATCAATTTCAGCTTCCTGGGCCGCTGCCAGCAGGTGCAGCACGGTGTTGGTCGAGCCGCCCATGGCAATGTCCAGCGTCATGGCGTTTTCAAACGCCGCTTTGCTTGCGATATTACGCGGCAACGCACTGGCATCGTCCTGCTCGTAATAACGTTTAGTCAGTTCAACAATGCGTTTACCGGCATTGATAAACAGATCCTTGCGATCGGCATGGGTAGCGAGCAGTGAACCATTGCCCGGCTGCGAGAGGCCCAGCGCTTCGGTCAGGCAGTTCATTGAGTTGGCGGTAAACATGCCTGAACAGGAACCGCAGGTTGGACAGGCGGAACGCTCAACCTGCTCGCTCTGGTCATCAGAGACTTTCGGGTCGGCGCCCTGAATCATTGCGTCTACCAGATCAAGTTTGATGATCTGGTTGGAGAGTTTGGTTTTCCCGGCTTCCATGGGGCCGCCGGAAACGAAAATCACCGGAATGTTCAGACGCAGGGAGGCCATTAACATCCCCGGCGTGATTTTGTCGCAGTTGGAAATACACACCATTGCATCAGCGCAGTGGGCATTCACCATGTATTCAACGGAATCTGCAATCAGTTCGCGGGAGGGCAGTGAGTAAAGCATGCCGCCGTGCCCCATGGCGATACCATCATCCACAGCAATGGTATTGAACTCTTTCGCCACGCCGCCGGCAGCTTCAATCTGCTCCGCAACCAGCTTACCAAGATCGCGCAGGTGGACGTGACCCGGCACGAACTGGGTAAACGAGTTCACGACAGCAATAATCGGTTTGCCGAAATCAGCATCGGTCATCCCGGTTGCGCGCCACAGCGCGCGGGCACCCGCCATATTGCGCCCATGGGTGGTAGTGGCGGAACGGTACTTAGGCATGCTTAAACTCCCAGTCTATCCTGTAGATGGGATGGTGCGTGCCACCCCATATTTCTCTGTATACCCTGAATAATTCTGGTTGCAGGAGGGCGGCAAGCCGGTGAGTCCCAGAACCCTGCATAGGGACGAACGCGTGCAGCCAACGCACCTACAACCTGAAGTATGACGGGTATTTATTGGTTAACTTGATCCAACCAGCCCCATTTATCTTCCGTTTCACCGGTGAAGAGGCCAAAGAATGCTTGCTGAATACGTTTGGTAACCGGGCCGCATCGCCCTTCACCTACCTGAATACCATCCACGCTGCGTACCGGCGTAATCTCTGCTGCGGTACCCGACATAAAGACTTCATCAGCCAGGTACAGGGATTCGCGAGACAGCACCTGCTCACGCACTTCAATGTTCAGCTCTTTCGCCAGTTTAATGATGGCGTCACGGGTGATGCCCGGCAGTGCGGAGGAGGTAAACGGCGGTGTGAACAAAATGCCATCTTTCACTTCAAACAGGTTTTCGCCCGCGCCTTCAGAGATATAACCGTGCACATCCAGCGCAATCCCTTCCTGGTAGCCGTGGCGGCGCGCTTCGCTACCCACCAACAGTGAAGAAAGGTAGTTCCCACCGGCTTTTGCCGCCGTTGGAATGGTGTTCGGTGCAACGCGGTTCCACGAGGAAACCATGGCGTCGATCCCTTGATCCAATGCTTCAGCGCCCAGGTAAGCGCCCCACGGGAACGCAGCGATGATGACATCTGTGGTGTAACCGGCTGGCGGGTTCACGCCCATACCGACATCGCCGACAAACACTAGCGGACGGATATAAGCGCTGGTCAGATTGTTTTTACGAATTACTTCACGGCACGCTTCCATCAGCTCGTCTGTGCTTTGGGAAACCGGGAAACGATAAATTTTGGCGGAGTCCTGCAGGCGCTGCATATGTTCACGATGGCGGAAGACAACCGGACCTTTATGAGAGTCGTAGCAACGGATACCTTCAAACACAGACGTACCATAGTGCAGCGCGTGGGACATCACGTGGACTTTCGCGTCCTCCCAACGAACCATCTCGCCATTGAACCAAATGTAGTCTGCTTTTTTCGTCGTCATTGTTCTTCCTATTGCGCTTACGCGCGGATCTGTTGTGATTGTGATGATGTGGCGCGCTGTCGGATATCAACCCTGGCAACGTCGACAAGTTTGCTCAACTGGCTAAACAGTAATTCGACAGGCCGAGGGCTGGCAACGGTCAATTCAATATTTATGTGGCGCGCATCGCTGTCGGTTTCCATGTTCATGGCGCACACCTGAAAGCCACGGTGGCGCACCACACGTAATACGCGTTCTAACGTTTCCGGATTTAAGCGGGCCTCTACGGCGACCTGATGTTGCATCATGATAATTTCTCCAGCATTTGTGCATTACTGGCGCCCGGCGGCACCAACGGCCAGACATTCTCAAGCTCGTCGATTGAGACATGAAGCAAATATGGCCCCTGGCACGAAAACAGGGTGTCGAGTGCCGCTTCAACCTGGTCTTTACGGGTGATGTGCTGACCGGGGATGCCAAAGGCGCTGGCCAGCATGAGGAAATCGGGGTTATCAGTCAGGGTGGTTTCGCTATAACGCTCATTGAAAAATAACTGCTGCCACTGTCGAACCATCCCTAACCGCTGGTTATCCAGTAAAACAATCTTCAGTGGTAACTGTTTTCGTTTAACGGTGCCCAGTTCCTGAACATTCATCATGAATGAGCCGTCACCAGAAATACAGATAACGGTATCATCGGGGCGGGCAACCTGCGCGCCAACTGCCGCAGGCAAACCGAACCCCATGGTTCCCAGGCCGCTGGAAGTGATGAAATTTTCCGGGCGAGTAATGCTCAGATGCTGGGCAGCCCACATCTGATGTTGGCCGACATCCGTGGTCACCACGCTGTTTGCCGGTTTACGCTCGGAGAGCTGCTTTAATAACAGCGGTGCATAGATGGCGTCGCCAGGGTGATCGTAACGCCAGGCGTGTTCACGACGCAGGTCGGCATTGTATTGACGCCATGCGTCAATGGCCAGCGGCTGCTGCAAAGCGGGTAACAGCGCGTTTAAATCGCCCTGTAACGCAACATGCGCCTGACGCAATTTACTCATTTCAGCCGGGTCGATATCCAGATGGATGACTTTAGCGTGCGGAGCGAAAGTGTTTAGTTTGCCGGTTACACGATCGTCAAAACGCGCGCCAACTGCGACCAGTAAGTCGCACTCCTGCACCGCAAAGTTCGCCGCTTTTGTGCCATGCATACCCAGCATACCGAGGTAATAAGCGTATTCCGTTTCTACCGCGCCCAACCCTTTCAGCGTGCAGGCCACCGGCATTTGGGTCACCGTGAGGAACTCACGCAACGCTGGAACAGCCTGCGCCAGGCCAACACCACCGCCGACATATAGCATCGGTTTTTTAGCATGAGAGAGCATCAGGCGAGCCTGTACTACCTGCTCCTGTGGAAAAGAGACATCATCGTCAACGGTGGAAAAATAGGGCTCCAGATCGCCAACGGCGAGCTGGATGTCTTTCGGAATATCAACCAGTACAGGGCCGGGGCGACCGGAACTGGCAATATGGAAGGCTTCAGCCATCACCCGGGGTAACTCTTCCAGCGACTCCACCAGGAAGCTGTGCTTCGTACAAGCCAGTGATAATCCCAGCACGTCAACTTCCTGAAATGCATCGGTGCCAATAAACGGCGCGGCAACCTGACCGGTAATTGCGACGACCGGAACGGAGTCTAACAACGCATCGGCAAGCCCGGTGATGAGGTTGGTGGCACCGGGGCCAGAAGTGGCAATACAGACACCCGTTTTACCCGTTGAACGGGCATAGCCAATGGCAGCCATTGCCGCGCCCTGCTCGTGCCGGCACAGTAGGTGTTCCACGCCGCCGTCATACAGAGCATCATAAACCGGCATAATTGCGCCACCCGGATAACCGAAAACCGTATCCACTTTTTGTGCCCGCAACGCATGTACAACCCACTGTGCCCCATTCATAGTTAGTTCCCCGCCGGATATCGGGAGAAACAGAATTTTATGCTACAACTCATTGTCTGCTCCTCGTTTATATTTTTAGGTCATAAAAAAACCCCCGGACCTTTCGGTGCGGGGGTCTTAGTTCGTTAAGGCTTGTTTTTTAAGCCTTTCCTCGTCCAAGTGCAGCCCCGCACGGTGGGATAATAATCACCACCACGCTAATCACGACCAGGCTAATCACTCGTAGAAGGGCTTTCATTTGTGTTCGTTCTTGCTTCATGTTCGAAGGAATACCTAAAGAGGTATCACAGATTTGCGACAAGACACAAGAAATATTTATGACAAACGCTACGCCCTGCCAGGACGGCTGTTGAAAAACCTTTGATTTACATCACAAAAAATCACAGTGAAAAAATTTCATTTATTCTTCAATCACACCAGGGATTGCCTCTCTTCATGACAATTTTAGGACCGCTATTCCAGCCCGGAGCAAATTCGCATGATTTACATCGAAAAGTCAGAAAGCATCACATGCTTTTTACCAAAAGGCAGAGAAAAAGCAAAATCAGGCGGCGATAATGCGACAAAAGGAGAGACTATGGCATTATCGGTTATTTACACACGCGCGGCGCTTGGCGTCGCGGCACCACTCGTGACGGTGGAAGTCCATATCAGCAACGGGCTCCCCGGGCTGACGATTGTTGGCCTGCCAGAAGCTACTGTTAAAGAAGCACGTGACCGGGTCCGCAGCGCCATCATCAACAGCGGTTATGATTTTCCGGCAAAACGCATCACCATCAACCTCGCGCCGGCAGATCTTCCAAAGGAGGGCGGTCGTTACGATTTGCCCATCGCTATTGCGCTTCTCGCTGCGTCTGAGCAACTTAAAACGCCCCAGTTAAGCGATTATGAGTTTGTTGGAGAACTGGCGCTTACAGGCGCATTACGCGGAGTCCCCGGGGCTATCTCCTGTGTCATGGAAGCGGTTAAAGCGAAAAGAAAAATTATCCTCGCCCAGGAGAACGAATCCGAAGCCAGCCTGGCTCAGACATGCGATTGCCTGATTGCCAGCCATTTGCAACAAGTCTGCGCTTTTCTGGAAGAAAAGCATACGTTACCGCCCCCCACGCCATATCACAGTGCTCAGGAAGCATATAGTGAAGATATAAGTGATGTGATCGGGCAGGAACAAGGAAAGCGTGCGCTGGAAATCACAGCCGCTGGTGGGCACAATTTGCTGCTTATTGGCCCTCCCGGAACGGGGAAAACAATGCTGGCGAGCCGTCTGGGTGGACTGTTGCCCATACTCAGTAACCAGGAGGCGCTGGAGAGCGCCGCAGTGATGAGTGTGGTTAATACCTCTGCTATTACGCGTAACTGGCGCCGCCGCCCTTTTCGGGCACCTCACCACAGCGCATCACTAACAGCAATGGTGGGGGGAGGGGCAATGCCCGGTCCGGGTGAAATATCGTTAGCGCATAACGGCGTGTTATTTCTTGATGAATTACCGGAATTTGAAAGACGGGTGCTGGATGCACTGCGTGAGCCTATCGAGTCAGGGCAAATACACATTTCAAGAACCAGGGCCAAGGTCACATATCCTGCACGCTTTCAATTGATCGCCGCCATGAATCCCAGCCCAACCGGGCACTATCAGGGTAACCATAACCGTTGTACACCGGAACAAACGCTACGCTATCTGGGAAGGCTTTCCGGGCCGTTTCTCGATCGCTTTGACCTCTCCCTTGAGATCCCTTTGCCTGTCGCTGGGATAATGAGCCAGGCCCAAGTTCGGGGAGAAAGTAGTGAGGTAGTACGCGCCCGCGTTATTGCGGCACAGACGCAGCAATTTGAACGGCAGAAGAAACTGAACGCGCGGCTGGAAGGAAATGAAACCCGCCAGTTTTGCGCACTGACGAAAGAGGATGGAGGCTGGCTAGAAGAGACACTAATACGTCTGGGCCTTTCTATCAGGGCATGGCAGCGTCTGCTTAAGGTAGCCAGAACCATCGCCGATCTTGAGCAACAAGAGAGGATACAGCGTGTACATTTACAAGAAGCGCTAAGCTACCGGGCTATCGACAGGTTACTCATTCATCTGCAAAAAATGCTGACATAAAAAAAGGGGCCGTAGCCCCTTTTTTCAATCTTCGGAATCCGTGTAGTCTTCCGCGCCTTCTGTCTGAGGTTTACCGCCAGACAAAGTATGAAAACGCTTCGGACGTTTGATACGTGCCATATACTTGATCCAGACACGTTCTGCTTCAGTGCTGGGTTCACGCTCTCCACGGCAAACTGCGATAAATTGAGTTTCCTCTTCGGTCATCGGTTCGCGCTTACCGAGCTCCAGCTCGTTAAAAGCATAACCATGACGCTCAAGCAGTTGAGCCTCTTTGATGGTGAAATCACCGTGGCGAGAGAACCCGCGTGGATAATTTTTATTGTCGAAAAAACGATTCGTCGTCGTAAAGCTTTCCGCCATCCTGCACGCTCCTAATTCTTTGGCCGAGCTATTTATGGCGCGGAGTATTAGTTACGCTTGACAGAGTGTAAAACAAAACATTTAAATCATTACGACAAATTTTTTTGTGGAGAAAGCCGTGGATACGGAATTATTAAAAACTTTCCTGGAAGTAAGCAGGACGCGTCACTTTGGGCGTGCAGCCGAGGCCCTTTATCTGACGCAATCTGCGGTGAGTTTTCGTATTCGGCAGTTGGAGAACCAGCTCGGGGTTAATCTTTTTACACGTCATCGTAATAACATCCGCCTCACTGCTGCCGGAGAGAAGCTCCTGCCCTATGCAGAAACATTAATGAGCACATGGCAGGCAGCGAGAAAAGAGGTCGCCCATACTTCGCGACACCACCAATTTTCTATTGGCGCGAGTGCATCGCTGTGGGAATGCATGCTTAGCGACTGGTTGAGTCGGCTATACGATCTGGAAGCCAACCTGCAGTTTGAAGCGCGAATTGCGCAACGGCAGTCGCTGGTTAAGCAATTACATGAACGCCAGTTAGATCTGCTGATCACCACAGAAACACCGAAGATGGACGAGTTTAGCAGCCAGTTGCTGGGCCATTTCACGCTGGCACTGTATTGCGCCGCACCTGAAAAGAATAAATCCGAACTCAATTATCTTCGTCTTGAATGGGGTCCGGATTTTCAGCAGCATGAAGCAGAATTGATTGCCAGTGATGATGTTCCGACATTAACGACCAGTTCTGCTGAGGTTGCACATCAGCAATTACCGCAATTGAATGGCTGTACATGGTTGCCCGTTACGTGGGCAGCGCAAAAGGAGGGATTGCATCCGGTTGCAGATGCAGCAACGCTTTCCCGCCCACTTTATGCAATCTGGCTGCAAAACAGTGATAAACAGAACCAGATCAAAGACCTGTTAAAGATCAAAGTAATTGACTGAATCTGTGTTAAGGGTGCTGCTGCAAGGCATCCTGCTTTACAAAGATGAAAAAAAGCAAAAAAAAATCCTTAGCAGTAACTGCTAAGGATTGTTTCTGGCAGGGGCGGAGAGACTCGAACTCCCAACACCCGGTTTTGGAGACCGGTGCTCTACCAATTGAACTACGCCCCTAAATAGGGTGGCGGAACGGACGGGACTCGAACCCGCGACCCCCTGCGTGACAGGCAGGTATTCTAACCGACTGAACTACCGCTCCACCGAATTTTTCTACTGCCACCGGTTTGTTGCCCCGGTTTACTGCTAAATTTGATGCCTGGCAGTTCCCTACTCTCGCATGGGGAGACCCCACACTACCATCGGCGCTACGGCGTTTCACTTCTGAGTTCGGCATGGGGTCAGGTGGGACCACCGCGCTAGTGCCGCCAGGCAAATTCTGTCATCAACACACCTTCCGGTCTGTCAATCTAATCTGTATCAGCTGAAAATCATCTCTCATCCGCCAAAACATCTTCGGCGTTGTAAGGTTAAGCCTCACGGTTCATTAGTACCGGTTAGCTCAACGCATCGCTGCGCTTACACACCCGGCCTATCAACGTCGTCGTCTTCAACGTTCCTTCAGGAGACTTAAAGTCTCAGGGAGAACTCATCTCGGGGCAAGTTTCGTGCTTAGATGCTTTCAGCACTTATCTCTTCCGCATTTAGCTACCGGGCAGTGCCATTGGCATGACAACCCGAACACCAGTGATGCGTCCACTCCGGTCCTCTCGTACTAGGAGCAGCCCCCCTCAATTCTCCAGCGCCCACGGCAGATAGGGACCGAACTGTCTCACGACGTTCTAAACCCAGCTCGCGTACCACTTTAAATGGCGAACAGCCATACCCTTGGGACCTACTTCAGCCCCAGGATGTGATGAGCCGACATCGAGGTGCCAAACACCGCCGTCGATATGAACTCTTGGGCGGTATCAGCCTGTTATCCCCGGAGTACCTTTTATCCGTTGAGCGATGGCCCTTCCATTCAGAACCACCGGATCACTATGACCTGCTTTCGCACCTGCTCGAGCCGTCACTCTCGCAGTCAAGCCAGCTTATGCCATTGCACTAACCTCCTGATGTCCGACCAGGATTAGCTGACCTTCGTGCTCCTCCGTTACGCTTTAGGAGGAGACCGCCCCAGTCAAACTACCCACCAGACACTGTCCGCAACCCGGTTTACGGGTCCACGTTAGAACATCAAACATTAAAGGGTGGTATTTCAAGGTTGGCTCCACGCAGACTGGCGTCCACGCTTCAAAGCCTCCCACCTATCCTACACATCAAGGCTCAATGTTCAGTGTCAAGCTATAGTAAAGGTTCACGGGGTCTTTCCGTCTTGCCGCGGGTACACTGCATCTTCACAGCGAGTTCAATTTCACTGAGTCTCGGGTGGAGACAGCCTGGCCATCATTACGCCATTCGTGCAGGTCGGAACTTACCCGACAAGGAATTTCGCTACCTTAGGACCGTTATAGTTACGGCCGCCGTTTACCGGGGCTTCGATCAAGAGCTTCTCCTTACGGATAACCCCATCAATTAACCTTCCGGCACCGGGCAGGCGTCACACCGTATACGTCCACTTTCGTGTTTGCACAGTGCTGTGTTTTTAATAAACAGTTGCAGCCAGCTGGTATCTTCGACTGGTTTCAGCTCCGTGAGCAAGTCACTTCACCTACGCACCAGCGTGCCTTCTCCCGAAGTTACGGCACCATTTTGCCTAGTTCCTTCACCCGAGTTCTCTCAAGCGCCTTGGTATTCTCTACCTGACCACCTGTGTCGGTTTGGGGTACGATTTGATGTTACCTGATGCTTAGAGGCTTTTCCTGGAAGCAGGGCATTTGTTGCTTCAGCACCGTAGTGCCTCGTCATCACGCCTCAGTGTTAAAGTGAACCGGATTTACCTGGAACACACACCTACACGCTTAAACCGGGACAACCGTCGCCCGGCCAACATAGCCTTCTCCGTCCCCCCTTCGCAGTAACACCAAGTACAGGAATATTAACCTGTTTCCCATCGACTACGCCTTTCGGCCTCGCCTTAGGGGTCGACTCACCCTGCCCCGATTAACGTTGGACAGGAACCCTTGGTCTTCCGGCGAGCGGGCTTTTCACCCGCTTTATCGTTACTTATGTCAGCATTCGCACTTCTGATACCTCCAGCATGCCTCACAGCACACCTTCGCAGGCTTACAGAACGCTCCCCTACCCAACAACACATAGTGTCGCTGCCGCAGCTTCGGTGCATGGTTTAGCCCCGTTACATCTTCCGCGCAGGCCGACTCGACCAGTGAGCTATTACGCTTTCTTTAAATGATGGCTGCTTCTAAGCCAACATCCTGGCTGTCTGGGCCTTCCCACATCGTTTCCCACTTAACCATGACTTTGGGACCTTAGCTGGCGGTCTGGGTTGTTTCCCTCTTCACGACGGACGTTAGCACCCGCCGTGTGTCTCCCGTGATAACATTCTCCGGTATTCGTAGTTTGCATCGGGTTGGTAAGCCGGGATGGCCCCCTAGCCGAAACAGTGCTCTACCCCCGGAGATGAATTCACGAGGCGCTACCTAAATAGCTTTCGGGGAGAACCAGCTATCTCCCGGTTTGATTGGCCTTTCACCCCCAGCCACAAGTCATCCGCTAATTTTTCAACATTAGTCGGTTCGGTCCTCCAGTTAGTGTTACCCAACCTTCAACCTGCCCATGGCTAGATCACCGGGTTTCGGGTCTATACCCTGCAACTTAACGCCCAGTTAAGACTCGGTTTCCCTTCGGCTCCCCTATTCGGTTAACCTTGCTACAGAATATAAGTCGCTGACCCATTATACAAAAGGTACGCAGTCACCCCATAAAGAGGCTCCCACTGCTTGTACGTACACGGTTTCAGGTTCTTTTTCACTCCCCTCGCCGGGGTTCTTTTCGCCTTTCCCTCACGGTACTGGTTCACTATCGGTCAGTCAGGAGTATTTAGCCTTGGAGGATGGTCCCCCCATATTCAGACAGGATACCACGTGTCCCGCCCTACTCTTCGAGCTCACAGCCTGTGTGCTTTTGTGTACGGGGCTGTCACCCTGTATCGCGCGACTTTCCAGACGCTTCCACTAACACACATGCTGATTCAGACTCTGGGCTGCTCCCCGTTCGCTCGCCGCTACTGGGGGAATCTCGGTTGATTTCTTTTCCTCGGGGTACTTAGATGTTTCAGTTCCCCCGGTTCGCCTCATTAACCTATGGATTCAGTTAATGATAGTGTGACGAGTCACACTGGGTTTCCCCATTCGGACATCGCCGGTTATAACGGTTCATATCACCTTACCGGCGCTTTTCGCAGATTAGCACGTCCTTCATCGCCTCTGACTGCCAGGGCATCCACCGTGTACGCTTAGTCGCTTAACCTCACAACCCGAAGATGTTTCGTAAAACATCATCAGTTGCGAAAATTTGAGAGACTCACAGAACAGTTCGCACTGTTCAGTGTTTCAATTTTCAGCTTGATCCAGATTTTTAAAGAGCAAAACTTCGCAGCACACACAGAATGTGTACTCTGAAGTTTTCTTGTTTCAGACAGTAAAGATGGTGGAGCTATGCGGGATCGAACCGCAGACCTCCTGCGTGCAAAGCAGGCGCTCTCCCAGCTGAGCTATAGCCCCATCGTAGTTAATCTCGTTTACCCGTAATTTTTCCTGAGACAAGGCGTGAAATGGCGAAACATACTGACGTATGTGAGTCATTTTGCAACGCAGTATTCAGGGAAAATTTGGTAGGCCTGAGTGGACTTGAACCACCGACCTCACCCTTATCAGGGGTGCGCTCTAACCACCTGAGCTACAAGCCTGCAGAGATTTTTACTGCCCGTTTTTCATCAGACAATCTGTGTGAGCACTACAAAGGCAGGTTCTTTAAGGTAAGGAGGTGATCCAACCGCAGGTTCCCCTACGGTTACCTTGTTACGACTTCACCCCAGTCATGAATCACAAAGTGGTAAGCGCCCTCCCGAAGGTTAAGCTACCTACTTCTTTTGCAACCCACTCCCATGGTGTGACGGGCGGTGTGTACAAGGCCCGGGAACGTATTCACCGTAGCATTCTGATCTACGATTACTAGCGATTCCGACTTCATGGAGTCGAGTTGCAGACTCCAATCCGGACTACGACGCACTTTATGAGGTCCGCTTGCTCTCGCGAGGTCGCTTCTCTTTGTATGCGCCATTGTAGCACGTGTGTAGCCCTGGTCGTAAGGGCCATGATGACTTGACGTCATCCCCACCTTCCTCCAGTTTATCACTGGCAGTCTCCTTTGAGTTCCCGGCCGGACCGCTGGCAACAAAGGATAAGGGTTGCGCTCGTTGCGGGACTTAACCCAACATTTCACAACACGAGCTGACGACAGCCATGCAGCACCTGTCTCACAGTTCCCGAAGGCACCACTCCATCTCTGGAATGTTCTGTGGATGTCAAGACCAGGTAAGGTTCTTCGCGTTGCATCGAATTAAACCACATGCTCCACCGCTTGTGCGGGCCCCCGTCAATTCATTTGAGTTTTAACCTTGCGGCCGTACTCCCCAGGCGGTCGATTTAACGCGTTAGCTCCGGAAGCCACGCCTCAAGGGCACAACCTCCAAATCGACATCGTTTACGGCGTGGACTACCAGGGTATCTAATCCTGTTTGCTCCCCACGCTTTCGCACCTGAGCGTCAGTCTTCGTCCAGGAGGCCGCCTTCGCCACCGGTATTCCTCCAGATCTCTACGCATTTCACCGCTACACCTGGAATTCTACCTCCCTCTACGAGACTCTAGCCTGCCAGTTTCGAATGCAGTTCCCAGGTTGAGCCCGGGGATTTCACATCCGACTTGACAGACCGCCTGCGTGCGCTTTACGCCCAGTAATTCCGATTAACGCTTGCACCCTCCGTATTACCGCGGCTGCTGGCACGGAGTTAGCCGGTGCTTCTTCTGCGGGTAACGTCAATGAATAAGGTTATTAACCTTACTCCCTTCCTCCCCGCTGAAAGTACTTTACAACCCGAAGGCCTTCTTCATACACGCGGCATGGCTGCATCAGGCTTGCGCCCATTGTGCAATATTCCCCACTGCTGCCTCCCGTAGGAGTCTGGACCGTGTCTCAGTTCCAGTGTGGCTGGTCATCCTCTCAGACCAGCTAGGGATCGTCGCCTAGGTGAGCCGTTACCCCACCTACTAGCTAATCCCATCTGGGCACATCTGATGGCAAGAGGCCCGAAGGTCCCCCTCTTTGGTCTTGCGACGTTATGCGGTATTAGCTACCGTTTCCAGTAGTTATCCCCCTCCATCAGGCAGTTTCCCAGACATTACTCACCCGTCCGCCACTCGTCACCCGAGAGCAAGCTCTCTGTGCTACCGTTCGACTTGCATGTGTTAGGCCTGCCGCCAGCGTTCAATCTGAGCCATGATCAAACTCTTCAATTTAAAAGTTTGATGCTCATCGAATTAAACTTCGTAATGAATTACGTGTTCACTCGTGAGACTTGGTATTCATTTAGCGTCCGGAGACGTTAAGAATCCATGTCACTTTGAGTGCCCACACAGATTGTCTGATAAATTGTTAAAGAGCAGTGCCGCTGTGTTTTCGCTGCGGCGCGGGGTGTGCATATTACGCTTTCCCGCTGTGAAGTCAACTGAATATTTTCAGATTTCTTCACCTGACAGGCCGGTGTGTTTGCCGTTGTGCCGTGTCAGTGGAGGCGCATTATAGGGAGTTAATTCCGGCTGACAACCCCTAATTTAAAAAAAGTTATCAACCGTCTCTTTTTTGTGCAAACCAACCCTAAAGCGCCAGTTTTTCGAGCGATTTAAAGCCGTAGCGCTGCAAAACGGGCAATAATTGTGCAGTCTCCGGGGTTAACGCCATACAGTACGCAATATTATCGTCCGTCGATTTGGCATCCGGCGCTTCATGCTCAAGCAACCAGGCGGTACGGCGAGCGATAGCTGCTCCCGAATCCACCAGCCGGGTTCCTTCTGGTAACACCTGCATCAACTCTTCCTGCAATAACGGGAAGTGCGTACACCCCAGCACCACCGTGTCTGGCGGCTCACTCATACGCAACCAGGGACGCAGGATACGACGCAACTCCTCCAGCGGTACAGGCTCACCATGCAGTTTCCCCTCAGCCAGCACCACTAGCTCTGCCGAACCCAACATCTCAATGCGGCACGTATTCGCAAAGCGTGAGATCAGCTCGTGAGTGTAAGGGCGTTTTACCGTTCCACGGGTCGCCAGCAGCCCTACTACACCGTTTGCCGTTAAGCGCGCAGCAGGTTTGATGGCCGGAACCACACCCACAACCGGGAAAGTGAATTTCTCGCGCAGCGCGGGCAAAGAGACGGTACTCGCGGTATTGCAGGCGATTACTGCAAGCGCCAGGGGATATTGTGCCTGTACGGCGGTAACGATTTCGACAACGCGCTCCACGATAAACGCTTCACTTTTTTCCCCATAAGGAAACGCGACATTGTCAAAAACATAGATGAAATGCAGATCCGGCAGGAGATGCCGGATCTCATCATAAACGGATAGCCCACCGACGCCGGAGTCAAACACCAGGACGGTGGGACGTGCGTCAGAAGGTGTAGCTGCCAGACAAGGTATATTCTCGTCCTGCAGTGCGATAGCCATAAACTGTCTCGTAATCTTTATCGAACAGGTTAGCTATTTTACCACGAACTGTGAGGTTTGAGGTCACAGGATATGAAGCAGAGAGATCAACCAGGCTGTAAGACGACATACGGCGCTGCGTGTCCGCAAACTGGTTGGTATTGTTATTGTAGCTCTTACCGAAGTATTGCCACGCGGCATCCATATCCAGTCCGAACATTGTCCAGTCCAGTTGATATTTGAATTGCTGACGTGAGCGGTGAGCCAGCACTTCATTGTCACTGTCGCGGCGCGGATCAAGATAACCCAGCGTAATACGATGGCTGATCACTCCTGTGTCAAAGCTACCTGTTAACTCAACGCCTTTGATGGTCGCAGATTGAATATTGTAATAGCTGCCAAGGAAGGTATCTTCATCGTAGTAGTAATCGATCAGGTTCTTGATTTTGTTTTGATAAGCAGACAGACGCCAGTTAACCGGCCCGGTCAGACCTTCCAGTCCAACTTCAACCTGACGGGATTTCTCGGCACTCAAGTCCGGGTTAGCAACAATAAAAAGACGCTCCTGCCCGTAAAGTTGCCCCAAAGTCGGTGCCTGGAAACCGGTACCATAAGAAACCGTAATACGATAATCCGGCACAAATTCCCAGCCTGCCGCTGCCTGCCAGGTGCCATTCCAGCCAAACTGATCGTTATCATCGCCACGGACAGAACCTTCAAGCGTTACGCTATCGAGCTGCTGTTGCGTCGTCAAATAATAGCCGGTGTTATCCCGTTTATATTTGTTACTGTAATAGTTATCTGCTGAGGTCAGTTTCTGCTGCTGCCAGTCGATACCTGCGCTGACTGTGCCCGCGCCCAGCGCCAGGCTGTTACCCCATTGCAGGTTGCGTTGGGTCATATCATCCAGCGAGGTGCCGTCGTTATACAGTCCTAACGTGCCCGCATAGTTATAGTCTTTATAGCGCTGATAACTGCCGGTCAGTTGAGAGGAGAAGATCTCGCCGCTGTAAGTCAGCCCGGTTTCATAGGTGTGGTTATAGACCTGGCGCTCATCACCGCCATCGGTATAGCCCGCATCATAGCCCGTTTTGTTGCTGTAGCCGTAGCCACGCACAAACCCCGAAATTTCCTGACTGAACTGATGATTCAGGCCTGCCCAGAAGGTTTTATTGCGAAAACCGTCGCGATCGCTATCCACAGAGTAAGTCGATTGTGGGCGAATGTTATAGCCGCGCGTATCGCTGAAGGAGCCAGCAACGGTTGCCAGAGTATCCTCGCCCAGTTTCTGGCGAACTGTCGCATCATATTTCTGGTAGTGATTAGAACCGATGCCAGCCTCGATTTTTCCACCTGGCGTCGCGTTCTGGGTGATGATGTTGATCACACCGCCAATGGCATCTGCGCCATACACGGCAGAACGTGGCCCTCGGATCATCTCGATTCGTTCAATGAGTGATACGGGGATCTGGCTGAAGTCGGCGATACCGGTAATACCGGACTTCGCCAGCGGAATACCATCGATCAATACCAGCGTGTGGCGCGCTTCTGCGCCACGGATATAGATATAGCTTGTTTGCCCCATGCCACCGTTTTCCGCCACATCGACACCCGGCAAACGGCGCATCACATCCGTTAACGTTCGGGCCTGCCAGCGATCGATATCTTCACGCGTCACGACTTCCGTCGGTGCCAGTACCGTATTGACAGGTTGTTGAAAACGGTTTGCTGTCACCACCAGGTTGTCTGAACTGCTATCTTGCGCCCAGCCGGAAAAAGCTGTGACGGAGAGCGCCGTCAACAGCGAAGCTTTTTTAATCATTGTGAGAGCATCCACAAAGTAAAAGGATGCCGCAGGCTCCATCAATAGCACGCGATGATGTGAACCAAATGCGACGTATTCCGGCAGGTCTTCGGGCTTGGGGGTATTACGAGACGGCGACTTCCCACCATTGGCAGTGTCTGCTTGCGCGACCATCTCACCTTATCCTTACCGCTGCGCGTCAGCCCCAGATTCACACTGGGTTCCCTTTTAACTCACAGGACCGGAACAGGGATGCTACATTCTGTTACATATGGATGTCCAGACTGCTAAGCGGGTATTTAGAAAACATCCGGTACTGGACATCCCGTGAGCAACCCCTACAATCCCCGCGTTATTCTTAATCTCTCAGGAAACATCATGACTCCCGAACACCTGCCGACAGAACAATACGAAGCCCAACTGGCCGAAAAAGTCGTGCGTCTGCAATCAATGATGACGCCCTTTTCCGCGCCACTGCCGGAGGTGTTCCGCTCACCGGTTAGCCACTACCGCATGCGCGCTGAGTTCCGCATCTGGCATGACGGTGACGACCTTTATCACATCATTTTTGATCAACAGACGAAATCACGGATCCGCGTGGACAGCTTCCCCGCTGCCAGCGAACTGATTAACCAGTTAATGACCGTGATGCTGGAAGCCGTGCGTAAGAATAAAGTACTGCGCCATAAACTGTTCCAGATTGATTACCTGAGTACCGTCAGTAACCAGGCTATCGTCAGTCTGCTGTATCACAAGAAACTGGATGAGGAATGGCGGGCAGAAGCGACCCGTTTGCGGGATGCTCTGCGTGCGCAAAACCTGAACGTGCAGCTGATTGGCCGGGCCACTAAAACCAAAATCGAACTCGACAGAGATTATGTCGACGAGCGACTACCGGTCGGCGGAAGAGAGATGATTTACCGCCAGGTAGAAAACAGCTTCACACAGCCGAACGCGGCTATGAATATTCAGATGCTGGAATGGGCGCTGGACGTGACCCGCGGTTCTACCGGCGATCTGCTGGAATTATACTGCGGCAACGGGAATTTCTCGCTGGCACTGGCGCGTAATTTCAACCGTGTGCTGGCCACCGAGATTGCTAAACCGTCAGTCGCTGCGGCCCAGTACAATATTGCGGCGAATCATATTGATAATGTGCAGATTATCCGCATGGCGGCTGAAGAATTTACACAAGCGATGAATGGCGTGCGGGCGTTTAACCGTCTGCAGGGTATCGATTTGAAAAGCTACCAGTGTGAGACTATTTTCGTCGATCCACCGCGTAGCGGGCTGGATGCAGAAACCGAGAAAATGGTGCAGGCCTACCCGCGTATCCTCTATATTTCCTGCAACCCCGAAACGCTGTGTAAGAACCTGGAAACGCTGAGCCAGACACATAACATCTCGCGTCTGGCCCTGTTTGATCAGTTTCCCTACACACATCATATGGAATGCGGTGTGCTGCTTACCCGCAAATAAGACTCCACGCTGTTCCCCTCAACGCATGAGGGGAAAGCCTCATTCAGAGGCTTCGTCGTGTTTACGGTTGCGCAGACGAAAGCCGATCCAGAATACGAGGATCACTGACAGTACCGCAGGCAGGAAGTTGGAGCCAATCGCCGGATACTCTGCGCGTACAACGGTGCTGTACAGCAGCACGCCAAGGATAAAGCAGGCGGCGGCAAGGCCCGGCAAGCCAACAGGCATAGTGCGGTTTTGATAACGCTGATGCAGGCAGTAAACCGTCAGCACCAGCGAGATAATCGGAAAAACAGAAAACGGTACAATGGAGCTAAAAATGGCGGCAAACGTTCCATTGATCGACAAGCCAGCGAGTAGCGCCAGCAGCAACGTACCTTTATCTTGACCTGACTGTTTCATTACTCATCCTTTACTCATCAATTTGATGCGCTATTTTTTCTTGCTCGCGGCGATACCAGTAATATGCGCCTTTGGAAATCATCCGCAGTTGCAGCACCAGTCGCTCTTCTAATTGCCGGCGTTGTTCAGCACCGACATCTAACGCTTCTGCGCCAGCGCTGAACACAATAGTCACCATCGCTTCAGCCTGTGCTTCAGTGAAAGCGCGCGGCATGTGGTTTTCGAGTTCGAGATAGTCGGCAAGTTCCGCAATAAAATGCTGGATCTCGCGCGCAACCGCCGCACGAAAAGCGGAAGACGTACCGGAGCGCTCTCGCAGCAGAAGCCTGAATGCGTTGGGGTTATTACCGATAAACTCCATAAATGTAGACACGGAGGTACGGATCACGCTACCCCCTTTGGCGATTCGCTGGCGCGCCTGGCGCATCAGCTGGCGGAGCATTAACCCGCTTTCATCCACCATCGTCAGGCCAAGTTCATCTACATCGCGAAAATGCCGGTAAAATGACGTCGGTGCGATCCCCGCCTCGCGGGCAACCTCGCGCAGACTCAGACTGGCAAAGCTACGCTCAGCACTCAGTTGGCTAAATGCGGCTTCTACCAGCGAACGCCGGGTTTTTTCTTTTTGCTGCGCTCTTACACCCATCACGATGTTTGAATCCTTCCAAAGGCCAGCTGGCACTATACCAGAGAATAAATCTAATCCGATTGTACTGGATTGTGACTGATTGTTTACGCGCTGTTTCTTCTCTTACGCTTGAAAAAAGCACAACGATAATTGGGTTATCAGGGCAATGATGTTACTATTATGTTGTTTTTATGTATAAGAACAGGTAAGCCTTACCATGCCACATTCCTACGATTATGATGCAATAGTAATAGGCTCCGGTCCCGGCGGCGAAGGCGCTGCTATGGGCCTGGTTAAAAACGGAGCACGGGTAGCGGTGATAGAACGCTACCATAACGTCGGCGGCGGCTGTACGCACTGGGGCACCATACCATCCAAAGCGTTGCGCCACGCAGTCAGCCGTATTATTGAGTTCAATCAGAACCCCCTCTACAGCGACCACTCCCGCCTTCTTCGTTCTTCTTTCGCCGATATCCTGAACCATGCTGAAAGCGTAATAAATCAGCAAACGCGCATGCGTCAGGGCTTTTATGAGCGCAACCGCTGTGAAATTTTAGAAGGTAGCGCGCATTTTATTGATGACCACACACTGGCGCTGGAGTGTCACGACGGTACCGTCGAAACCCTCACCGCCGAAAAATTTGTTATTGCCTGCGGCTCGCGCCCTTACCACCCTACTGATGTCGATTTTAACCACCCACGGGTGTACGACAGCGACTCGATTCTGGATATGCACCATGAACCCCGTCATGTGATCATTTATGGCGCGGGGGTGATCGGTTGCGAATATGCTTCGATCTTCCGCGGAATGAACGTCAAAGTGGATCTGATTAACACACGGGATCGTCTGCTGGCGTTTCTCGATCAGGAGATGTCAGATTCGCTCTCGTATCACTTCTGGAACAGCGGCGTCGTGATCCGTCATAACGAAGAGTACGAGCGCATAGAACCGCTGGACGATGGTGTGATCATGCATCTTAAGTCTGGTAAGAAGCTGAAAGCAGACTGTTTACTCTATGCAAACGGGCGTACCGGCAACACCGACAGTCTGCAACTGGGCAATATTGGCCTGGAAGCGGACGGTCGCGGCCAGTTGAAGGTCAACAGCATGTACCAGACTGCATTGCCGCATGTGTATGCAGTCGGTGATGTGATCGGTTACCCAAGCCTGGCATCAGCGGCTTACGATCAAGGACGCATTGCCGCACAGGCAATGATCAAAGGTGAAGCAACCGCACATCTGATTGAAGATATTCCGACTGGCATCTATACCATTCCGGAAATCAGCTCAGTGGGCAAAACCGAGCAACAGCTTACTGCCATGAAAGTGCCGTATGAGGTGGGTCGCGCGCAGTTTAAGCACCTGGCGCGGGCGCAAATTGTCGGTATGAATGTGGGTACGTTGAAGATCCTGTTCCATCGCGAAACCAAAGAGATTTTGGGTATTCACTGCTTTGGCGAGCGCGCGGCCGAAATTATTCATATCGGCCAGGCCATCATGGAACAGAAAGGCGGTGGTAACACCATTGAGTACTTCGTTAACACCACCTTTAACTACCCGACAATGGCAGAAGCTTACCGGGTAGCGGCGCTAAACGGTTTAAACCGCCTGTTTTAACGCACTATCAAAATGGCCATCCATCGAACTACGGATGGCCTCTGCCAACTGCTCATAGCGGCTGCGCAGCGGTGATCCCGGGCGGTAAACAAGCCCAACGGTACGTTTCGGCTCGGGCTTAATGCACGGCAGATAAACCACGCCATCGCGTTTGCGCTCACGCGGCACGGCCAACGAAGGCAACAGCGTGATGCCACTCCCGGCAGCGACCATATTACGCAGCGTTTCCAGACTGGTTGCGCGGAAGTGGGTATCTTCATCGGCGCCTGCTTCAAAACAGAAACCCATCGCCTGATCGCGCAGGCAGTGCCCATCCTCCAGCATCAGCAGTTTTTCACCCGCCAGATCGGCCATCGGCACGCAATCGCGGTTCGCCCAGGGATGGTCTTCATAAATCGCCAGCATCATCGGTTCATCGAACAGCGGAACTTCGATAAAAGCTTCACTCTCCTTCACCAGCGCCAGAATGGCGCAATCAAGCTTACCGCTGTCCAGCTGTGCCAGTAGCTGGTGCGTCTGAGCTTCATGCAGATACATTTCCAGTTTCGGGAAAGTCTGGTGCAACATCGGAATAATTTGCGGCAACAGATAAGGCCCAACGGTGGGGATCAGACCAATATGCAGCGGGCCGGACATGGTTTCCCCCTGCTGGCTTGCCATTTCCTTCAGCACTTTGACCTCGCGCAGTACAGTGCGCGCCTGATCCACCAGCAGCAACCCCGCCTGGGTAAACAGCACTTTGCGGCTGGTGCGTTCCAGCAGCATCACGCCAAGTTCATCTTCCAGTTTACGGATCTGCCCACTCAGCGTCGGTTGGCTGACATGGCAGGAATCGGCTGCCCGGCGAAAATGGCGGTGTTCAGCTAACGCCACCAGGTATTCAAGATCACGAATATTCATTATTCATCCTCCGTCGCCACGATAGTTCATGGCGATAGATAGCATAGCAACGAACGATTATCCCTATCAAGCATTCTGTTTAATAATTGACTCCAGAAACGAAGCGGAACGTCAACTGACCCTTGATAAGACTGCTTACCCTCAAGTTTCTCTGAACAACTAAAGCCAACGTGAACTTTTGCGGACCCCGTGTCCGCTTTTTTTTTGCATAAAAAAGCCCGGCACAGGCCAGGCTCTCTTTCGATAAAGGCGGGTTACACCAGCCGCGTCTTCGCATCGGCAATTGCCTGCGCCACCTGCACCGGCGACACGCCGCCTTTTGCTGCACGTTTATCAAGGCAGGATTGCAATGACAGAATCGGATACACATCATCACCGATCACCGCGCTGAATTGCTGCAGGTCGGCAAGTGCCAACGCTTCCAGCGGTTTTCCCTGACGGATGGCTTCGACCACCGCTTCACCCACAATATGGTGCGCTTCACGGAACGGCACGCCTTTCGCGACCAGGTAGTCCGCCAGTTCCGTCGCGTTTGCATAGCCCTGTTGCGCCGCTTCCTGGCAACGTGGGCGTTTCACCTGAATTCCATCCAGCACCAGCGCCGCCATATGCAGGCAGTCGAGCCAGGTATCCAGCGCGTCGAACAGCCCTTCTTTGTCTTCCTGCATATCTTTGTTGTAGGCCAGCGGCAGACCTTTCAGCGTCATCATCATGCCGGTCAGCGCCCCCTGAACACGGCCGCATTTTCCGCGGATCAGCTCCAGCGCATCCGGGTTTTTCTTCTGCGGCATTAATGATGAGCCAGAGGTGACACGGTCAGACAACTCAACGAAGCCCGCTTCACCGGAGTTAAAGAAAATCAGATCTTCAGCGAAACGCGACAGATGCACCATACCAATCGAAGCATCCGACAGCAGTTCCAGCACATGATCACGATCGGAAACGCTGTCCAGACTGTTGCGCGTTGCCGAAGCAAAGCCCAGCCAGCCCGCCAGTTGCTCACGATCGATCTCGTAAGCGGTTCCTGCCAGCGCGCCGCAGCCCAACGGGCTTACATCCAGGCGCTTTAACGTGTCCTGCAGGCGGCTTTCATCACGGGCTAACATTTCTACGTAAGCTAACGCCCAGTGTGCAAACGTCACCGGTTGGGCACGCTGCAGATGGGTATAACCGGGCATGACGGCATCCTGATTATTTTCCGCCGTCACCACCAGCGCATTTTGCAACTGGCGGTTGGCAATCAGCAGTTCGCTTACGGTGTCTTTACACCATAACTTAAGATCGGTAGCGACCTGATCGTTACGGCTGCGCCCGGTATGCAATTTTTTACCCAGTTGCCCCACTTTGGCGATCAGTTTGCCTTCTACCCAGCTGTGGATGTCTTCTGCATCACTTTCGAGGATCTGTTGCGGATTGGCCTGTACTTCTTCCAGCAAAACGTGCAACGCTTCTTCCAGTTGCTGTTGTTCAGCCTGCGTTAACACGCCCACCGTCACCAGCGCTTTAGACCAGGCCACAGAGCCAACGATATCCTGCTCCGCCAGGCGGTAATCAAAGCGCAAAGAGTCGTTGAACTGTTTGAACCGTTGATCTGCAGCCTGAGTAAAACGCCCGCCCCAAAGTGCCATAATATGCTTCCTTAATTTCTTGAGTTTCACAGCCGGATGGCGTTGCGCTTCCGGCATGGAGGTTAATTCGCCACGGCGCGATTATGCCACCGGGCGTTTTCATCTATTACGCCAGGATACGCGTACCAATCGGCGTGCCGTTAAACAGCGCTGGCAGCTGCTCAGCATGACGCCAGGAGGCAATATCGACCGGGCGGCCCAGTGTGCGCGCTGCATCCAGCGCCGCATTCACTTTTACGATCATGCCATCGGTAATAATGCCCTGAGCAATCAGTTGCTCTGCTTTAGCCGCAGTCATTTCGGCAATACGCTGCCCTTTACCATCGAGAATGCCGCTGACATCTGAGAGCAGGATCAGGTCCGCGCCGAGCGTTGCCGCCAGAGCGGTCGCAGCCTGGTCTGCATTAACGTTCATGAGATCGCCCTCATCGGTCACACCGATAGAGCTGATCACCGGCAGGAAGCCGCCCTCCAGCAATGCATTAATCAGTTTCGGAGAACCCGGCTGCGCCAGGCCAACATGACCCAGTTCTTCGTCAAGCTGTGTCACTTTCACGCTGTCGCCATCCCCAAGGAACAGACCGACAGACGCAATATGATGCTTCTTCGCCCAGGCCAGCAGCGTTTTGTTGGCGGTACCGGCCAGCGCACCGGTAATAATGTCAATCTGATCGGCGGGAGTCACACGCAAACCGTTTTTCTTTTTCACCGGCAGGTTGAGCTGTTTCATCAACTCATCCACCACACACCCACCACCGTGGACGATAACCAACGGGCGCTGATGAGATTCGCGGTATTGCACCAGTGCGGTAAACAAACGTTCCAGCGCTTCCTCGCTATCCAGCAGTACGCCACCGAGCTTAATAATTAATGGATTCATCATCACGCCTGTTCAATTAAATAAGTGACTGGGTTTCAGCATAGCCGAAACGAATGTTTGCACACTGCATTGCCTGCGCCGCCGCGCCCTTCAGGAGGTTATCTTCCGTGGCGACGACAATCAAATGTTCCCCCTGCACGGCAAAGCCGATGTCGCAAAAAGGCAGGCCAACAACATTTTTCAGCGCCGGAACACCTTTCTCATACAGACGCACCAGCGGTTTCTTCCCGTAAGCCTGGTTAAACACGTCGGCAATCTGCGCGTGGGTCACACCCGTCTGCAAACGGCAGGTGATCGTTTCCAGAATACCGCGCGGGAAGCTGGCCAGATGTGGGGTAAAAATCACATCAGTACCGAGATGTGTAGCGATCTCCGGCTGATGACGATGATTAAAAATACCGTAGGGCTGCAGGCTCACTTCACAGAAACTGTTGGAAAGCGCTGCCTTACGTCCTGCACCGCTCACGCCACTGGTGGCGTTGATCACTGGCCACTGGTTGAGATCCAGTAGCCCGGCGTCGATCAGCGGTTTTAATGACAACTGCGCCGCCGTCGGGTAGCAGCCCGGTACGGCAATCAGTTGTGCATTTTTCAGTTGATCGTGGTTCCACTCCGCCAGCCCATACACGGCCTGCGCAAGCAGATCGGCATGCTGATGGGTAAAACCGTAGAATTTTTCGTAGAACGCGGGGTCGTTAACGCGAAACGCACCGGAGAGATCAAACACGACACAACCCGCCGCCAGACACGCTGGCGCGAGATCGTGGCTCACTTCGTGCGCCGTCGCCAGAAAGACGACATCCACACCTTCCAGAAACTCCCCAATGTCGGACATCGGCTGCAACGGAAGATCAACAATGCCTTTCAACTGCGGATGTAAATCGGAGATACATTTTCCAGCATCATTACTTTGCGCAGAAACCGTCAAAGCGGTTATGTTCATATGAGGATGGCGATTTACATAGGTCACTAGCTCTGCGCCGGCGTAACCGCTGGCGCCCACAATTAATGTGTTCAACATTGGGGCGGTTTACCTTCTTACGTCATGTGTGTCAGGGAGAGACTCGGCATCAATCCCGCGTCGCTGAGCAAAGTCGCCGGATGGGTTCCCTTACGCTCAACATTAATGTATTTTTATTCACATTTAGTGCATGAATATTGATACTATCACGAACTCAGGTATGTCAACAATGAAAATGAATTTGCCGCCATTTATCGAGATTTACCGCGCCCTGATTGCCACGCCGTCGATCAGCGCAACGGAAGAAGCGCTGGATCAAAGCAATGCGTCTTTAATCAATTTGCTGGCTGGCTGGTTTGGCGATCTCGGCTTCAATGTTGAAGTGCAACCGGTGCCTGGCACACGCAATAAATTCAACATGCTGGCCAGTGCCGGTACTGGCGCTGGCGGATTGCTATTAACAGGCCACACCGACACCGTTCCCTTTGATGACGGACGCTGGACGCGCGATCCCTTTACGCTGACGGAACACGATAACAAGCTCTACGGCCTCGGCACGGCCGATATGAAGGGCTTTTTTGCCTTTATTCTCGATGCGTTGCGTGACGTCGATGTGACAAAACTTAGCAAGCCGCTTTACGTGCTGGCAACCGCCGATGAAGAAACCAGTATGGCGGGCGCACGTTACTTTTCTGAGCACACAACCTTGCGCCCAGACTGCGCCATCATTGGTGAGCCGACCTCTTTACAACCGGTACGGGCACACAAAGGCCATATCTCGAATGCCGTTCGTATTCTGGGTCAGTCCGGCCACTCAAGCGATCCGGCGCGAGGTGTGAATGCGATTGAACTGATGCATGAAGCTATTGGCCATATTTTGCAACTGCGCGACAGCCTGAAAGCGCGTTATCACTACGATGCCTTTACCGTGCCATATCCAACGCTGAATCTTGGACATATTCACGGTGGTGATGCAGCGAACCGTATTTGCGCCTGTTGCGAATTGCATATGGATATCCGTCCGCTGCCAGGCATGACGCTGAATGATTTAAACGGCCTGCTGAACGATGCGCTGGAACCCGTCAGTTCCCGCTGGCCTGGCCGCCTGACGGTCTCCGAGCTGCACCCGCCAATTCCGGGCTACGAGTGCCCGCCGGACCATAAACTGGTGGAAGTCGTGGAGAAGTTGCTCGGCGTTCAAACCGAGGTAGTGAACTACTGTACCGAAGCGCCCTTTATTCAGACGCTGTGTCCAACGCTGGTACTGGGCCCAGGTTCCATTAACCAGGCTCATCAGCCTGATGAATATTTAGAAACGCGTTTTATCAAACCCACCCGTGAACTGATCACCCAGGTTGTCCATCATTTCTGTTGGCATTAAACCCGTCTCGCCTTTCGCCCCCTCGCATGAGGGGGTTTTTGATGAGCTTCCCGACGTGACAACTGTCACGTTTTCATAAGCGAAACTTATCTGACAGAATGCGAATTAAATTTCGTAAATTGTCGACATTTATTCGTTTGCTGAAGCGATTTCGCAACAATTGACGTGGTGGGTTTTACGTGGCTTTATAAAAGGCGGTGTCTTATATCTGCTCAACGGCAGATATAACAAAATAAAATGAGATGGGGTGTCTGGGGTAACATGAACGAACAATATTCCGCGTTGCGTAGTAATGTCAGTATGCTCGGCAAACTGCTGGGAGATACCATCAAAGATGCACTGGGTGAGAACATTCTCGACCGTGTAGAAACAATCCGTAAGCTGTCTAAATCTTCTCGTGCCGGCAACGAAGCCAATCGTCAGGAACTGCTCAACACCTTGCAGAACCTGTCTACTGACGAGCTGCTACCCGTAGCGCGTGCGTTCAGCCAGTTTTTGAATCTGGCTAACACCGCTGAGCAATACCACAGCATCTCCGCAAAGGGCGAAGCCGCCAATAACCCGGAAGTGATTGCCCGCACCCTCAGAAAACTGAAAGACCAACCGAATCTCAACGAAGCCACAATCACCAAAGCCGTGGAGTCTCTGTCGCTGGAACTGGTGCTCACCGCCCACCCGACCGAGATCACCCGCCGCACGCTTATTCACAAAATGGTGGAAGTGAATGCCTGCTTAAAACAGCTGGATAACACCGATCTGGCCGATTACGAGCGCCACCAGTTAATGCGCCGTCTGCGTCAGTTGATTGCCCAATCCTGGCATACTGATGAGATCCGCAGCTATCGCCCGAGCCCCATCGACGAAGCCAAATGGGGCTTTGCCGTGGTAGAAAACAGCCTGTGGGAAGGGGTGCCAAACTACCTGCGCGAGCTGAACGAACAACTGGAAGATAACCTCAATTACAAGCTGCCGGTGGACTTTGTACCGGTGCGCTTTACCTCCTGGATGGGTGGCGACCGCGACGGTAACCCGAACGTCACGGCGGATATTACCCGTCACGCGCTACTGCTGAGCCGCTGGAAAGCGACCGATCTGTTCCTGAAAGATATTCAGTTGCTGATCTCTGAACTGTCGATGGTTGAATGCACCGACGAGCTGCGCGAGCTGGCAGGCGCCGAAGGCGCACGCGAGCCGTACCGCTATCTGATGAAAAAGCTGCGTAGCGATTTGATGGCAACGCAAGCCTGGCTGGAAGCGCGCCTGAAAGGTCAGAAGCTGCCAAAACCGGCCGGGTTGCTTACGCAAAATGAGCAACTGTGGGAACCGCTGTACGCCTGTTATAAATCGCTACAAGCCTGCGGGATGGGCATTATCGCGAATGGCGAGCTACTCGATACTCTGCGCCGCGTGAAGTGCTTCGGCGTTCCGCTGGTACGAATCGATATTCGTCAGGAAAGCACCCGTCATACCGAAGCGCTGGGCGAACTGACCCGCTACCTCGGCATTGGCGATTATGAAAGCTGGTCTGAAGCCGACAAGCAGGCTTTCCTGATCCGCGAACTGAATTCCAAGCGTCCGTTGCTGCCACGTCAGTGGGAGCCAAGTGACGAAACCCGTGAAGTGCTGGAAACCTGCCGGGTGATCGCCGAAGCGCCGCGCGGATCTATCGCCGCGTATGTGATCTCCATGGCGAAAACACCGTCTGATGTGCTGGCGGTACACCTGCTGCTCAAAGAGGCCGGGATTGGTTTTGCGCTCCCGGTCGCACCGCTGTTTGAAACGCTGGATGACCTGAACAATGCCGATGACGTCATGACCCAGTTGTTAAACATCGACTGGTATCGCGGCTTTATTCAGGGCAAACAGATGGTGATGATTGGCTATTCCGACTCGGCAAAAGACGCGGGCGTAATGGCGGCAAGCTGGGCGCAATACCAGGCACAAGACGCACTGATCAAAACCTGCGAAAAAGCCGGTATCGAACTGACGCTGTTCCACGGTCGCGGCGGCTCTATCGGCCGCGGCGGCGCACCGGCACATGCAGCGCTGCTCTCCCAACCGCCAGGTAGCCTGAAAGGCGGGCTGCGCGTGACCGAACAGGGCGAAATGATCCGCTTTAAATATGGTCTGCCGGAAATCACCATCAGCAGCCTCTCGCTGTATACCAGCGCGATTCTGGAAGCGAACCTGCTGCCACCGCCGGAGCCGAAAGCCGAATGGCGTCATATTATGGATGAGCTTTCCGATACCTCCTGCGAGATGTATCGCGGCTATGTGCGCGAAAACAAAGACTTCGTACCCTATTTCCGTTCCGCAACACCGGAGCAGGAGCTGGGTAAACTGCCACTCGGTTCCCGTCCGGCAAAACGTCGCCCTACTGGCGGCGTCGAGTCGCTGCGTGCCATCCCGTGGATTTTCGCCTGGACGCAGAACCGCCTGATGCTTCCGGCCTGGCTGGGCGCAGGCGCAGCACTGCAAAAAGTGGTGGAAAACGGCAAGCAGAGCGAACTGGAAGCAATGTGCCGTGACTGGCCATTCTTCTCTACCCGCCTTGGCATGCTGGAAATGGTCTTCTCTAAAGCGGATCTCTGGCTGGCGGAATACTACGATCAGCGACTGGTTAAACCAGAGCTGTGGGCGCTGGGTACCGAACTGCGTAAGCTGCTGGAAGCCGACATTAAAGTGGTACTGGATATCGCTAACGACTCTCATCTGATGGCGGATCTGCCATGGATTGCGGAGTCTATCCAGTTACGTAATATCTACACAGACCCGTTAAACGTTCTCCAGGCAGAGCTGTTGCACCGTTCACGCCAGGCGGAGCAAGAAGGTAAAGAGCCGGATCAGCGTGTTGAACAGGCGCTGATGGTCACCATCGCCGGGGTTGCGGCTGGTATGCGTAACACAGGCTAATTTTTATCGGTTATCGCAAAAGGCCACCGCTGTTGTGGCCTTTTTTTTTGCGCGCGGTTAAGGTTGTCCCCTTCGCGTCTCCACCGGGGAATATTATGAGCCTTGATGTCAGCCATCTTCTCTCCCGCCTGATTAACGGCCCACTGCCGTTGCGCAAAATCCACTTTGCCGGGGCATCTGGCGCGGCACCCGCACAGGCATTGCAGGTTGATTTCCCACGGCTGGAAATTGTACTGGAAGGCACACTGACAGATGACGGGATCGCGGGAGAAAACAGGCGGATGGCGCAACATGATGTGCTGTATATTCCCGCTGGCGGCTGGACGCAGCCACAATGGCAGGCACCCGCCACCACGTTAAGCATACTGTTTGGCAAGCAACAACTGGGCTTTAGCGTGACGCAATGGGATGGCGCTACTCTGAATAATGTGGCAAAACAGCACGTTGCCCGGCGTGGACCACGTATTGGCTCTTTTTTGCTACAAACTTTGCACGAAATCCAAATGCAACCGCAGGAGCAGCAAACTGCGCGGTTGATTGTCGCCAGTCTTCTGAGCCACTGTAGCGATTTACTGGGAAGCCAGATCCAAACCGCCTCCCGTAGCCAGGCGCTGTTTGAAGCCATTCGTGATTACATTGATGAACATTATGCGATGCCGGTTACCCGCGAATCCGTGGCACAGGCGTTTTACATTTCACCCAACTATCTTTCCCATCTGTTCCAGAAAACCGGCACGATCGGTTTTAATGAATACCTCAACCATACCCGGCTGGAACATGCCAAAACGCTGCTCAAAGGTTACGATCTGAAAATAAAAGAAGTGGCCCATACTTGCGGCTTTGTTGATAGCAACTATTTTTGCCGCCTGTTCCGCAAGAATACTGAACGCTCGCCCTCTGAATACCGTCGGCACTATCACAGCCAACTCAGCGAGAAGCACTCTGAGGAAGATTAGTCTGGATAAAAGCCACTTTTTCTGGATTTTTGTACACTCCATATCCCTTTTGTCATCCCGATCATGCCCCGATAGCGCACCGTATCAATACCCATATTGATTTGTGAAGTAAATCACACTTATCCATAGAGATGACATTTGTCCAGTATTTGGCAGGTTTGTGATATGGCAGCGGCTGCCCTGTCGCTCGTATGCTGTTGTCAGAAATGACATACGAGGAAACATCATGGAACTCTACCTGGATACAGCCAACGTGGCAGAAGTGGAACGTCTGGCGCACATTTATCCTCTTGCAGGCGTTACAACGAACCCCAGCATTATTGCTGCAGGCAAAGTCTCTGTGTGGGAAGTGTTACCGCGCCTGCAACAGGCTATCGGTCCGGAAGGCACGCTATTTGCGCAAGTGATGAGTCGCGAAGCAGAGGGCATGGTAGCCGAAGCAAAACGGCTGAATAATGCCGTGCCTGGCCTTGTGGTGAAAATTCCGGTCACGATACAGGGCCTTGCCGCCATTAAACAGTTAAAAAAAGAGGGCATTGAGACACTGGGAACGGCGGTCTACAGCGCAGCGCAGGGCCTGCTCGCCGCGCTTGCCGGCGCGAAATATGTCGCACCGTACGTTAACCGTGTCGACGCACAGGGTGGCGACGGTATTCGTATGGTCAAGGAGCTGCAGACCCTGCTGGAACGCCACGCACCGGGCAGTAAAGTGCTGGCCGCCAGCTTCAAAACGCCACGTCAGGCGCTCGATTGCCTGCTGGCAGGATGCGAAGCAATCACACTCCCTTTAGATGTAGCGCAACAAATGCTCAATACGCCAGCAGTAGAGTCAGCGGTGGAGAAGTTTGAACAGGACTGGAAAACAGCTTTTGGCAACCTCAACCTGTAAGGAGGAGTATATGGATCGTGTCATCCAGGCGCCAGGTAAGTATATCCAGGGTGCCGATGTCATCACCCGTCTCGGTGACTATCTCAAACCACTGGCCGAACGCTGGCTGGTCGTCGGTGATAAATTCGTTTTAGGTTTCGCCCGGCAGACGCTTGAAAAAAGCCTGACAGATGCCGGATTGTCATGTGAAATCGCGCCCTTTGGCGGGGAATGTTCACAAAATGAGATCGACAGGCTGCGCGGCATTGCGCAAAACGCCCATTGCGGGGCAGTACTGGGTATTGGCGGAGGCAAAACGCTGGATACCGCCAAAGCGCTGGCACATTTTCTGCGCGTGCCGGTGGCTATCGCCCCAACGCTCGCTTCGACTGACGCCCCCTGCAGCGCACTGTCTGTGATCTACACGGACGAGGGGGAATTTGATCGTTACCTGCTGCTTCCCAATAACCCGGATCGGGTCATTGTGGATACCAGCATTATTGCTCGTGCCCCGGCACGTTTACTGGCGGCAGGGATCGGCGATGCGCTGGCCACCTGGTTTGAAGCCCGGGCCTGCTCGCGCAGCGGCGCAAAAACCATGGCAGGCGGCCAGTGTACTCAGGCTGCACTCGCCCTGGCGGAACTCTGCTATAACACGCTGATAGAAGAAGGCGAAAAAGCCATGCTGGCGGCTGAGCTGCATGTTGTTACGCCGGCGCTGGAACGCATTGTAGAGGCCAATACTTACCTGAGTGGCGTTGGCTTTGAAAGCGGTGGACTGGCGGCGGCGCATGCCATTCATAATGGCTTAACCGCGATCCCGGACGCACACCATTACTACCATGGCGAGAAAGTGGCTTTTGGCGCTTTAACACAGTTGGTGCTGGAAAATGCGCCGCAGGACGAGATCGAAACGGTCGCAGCGCTATGCCACGCCGTCGGTCTGCCGATCACTCTGGCACAATTGGATATCAAAACCGATATTGAAGACAAAATGCGTATTGTGGCGCAGGCGGCCTGTGCCGAGGGTGAAACCATTCACAATATGCCCGGTGGCGCAACGCCCGATCAGGTCTATGCAGCGCTGCGGGTGGCAGACAAATATGGTCAGCTTTTTTTAGATGAGTGGGAATAAACCTTAAAAGCAACAGGCCCAGTAATGCTGGCGATTACCGGGTCTGAGAAGTGTTACTGGCCGGAGAGTTTCGGCATTTGCTCCGTTTATACCGCCGGACGCACACCCAACGTATGGCAGATGGCGTAACTCATTTCGGCCCGGTTCAGTGTGTAGAAATGAAAGTCTTTCACCCCTTCACGACTTAAAATCTTCACCATATCCATGGCGATATTGGCACCAACCAGTTTGCGGGTTTCTGCATCGTCATCCAGCCCGGCAAACATTTGTGACATCCATGCCGGGATACGCACATTCGTCATATCCGCAAATTTCTTTGCCTGCTTGAAGTTGGACACCGGCAGAATACCCGGAACAATCTCTACATCAATGCCTGTCGCGGCACAGCGATCGCGAAAACGCAGGTAGCTTTCCACATCGAAGAAGAATTGGGTGATCGCGCGGCTGGCGCCAGCCTCGACTTTACGCTTGAGGTTCAACAAATCGGCCTGCGCGCTCTTCGCTTCCGGATGCACTTCCGGGTAGGCCGCAACAGAAATATCAAAGTCGGCCACCTCTTTCAGCAGGGTGACCAGGTCGGCGGCATACATCTCTGGTTTACCGCCGCCAGGAGGCAGGTCACCGCGCAGCGCCACAATATGGCGGATACCGCTATCCCAGTAATCCTGTGCGATGGTGCGCAGCTCATCACGAGTGGCATCAATGCAGGTCAGGTGTGGTACCGCTTCAAGACCCGTACGATCTTTAATGCCTTTAATGATGCTGTGGGTACGATCCCGCTCGCCGGAGTTCGCGCCATATGTCACCGAAACGAATTTCGGCTTCAGGCTGCTTAAACGATCGATGGAGTGCCATAAGGTCTGTTCCATTTCACTGGTGCGCGGCGGGAAAAATTCAAAGGAAACATTAATCTGGCCATGTACTTCTGCCAGGCTCTGATTCAGGGCTTCCCGCTGGTTGGCGTGAAAAAAGCTCATACCTTACCTCATCAATCGCATATCAGGGTTTGTTGTTTTGTGAACTTCTATACGTTTAGACGTCCAGATGTAAAAATGACGGAAAACGGTTAAGTCGTCAACAGGAAAATCATTATTATGAGTGAGGAATGTTCAGCGAAGATGAAAAAGATTCATGACCTGAGGGAAGCCCCTCTCTGTGCGGAGAGAGGGGAAAACGTGTGAAGAACTACAACAGTTGCGCCAGGCGATTGATATCAGACTGGATAGCCCCGGCAGTCACATCACGGCCCGCGCCTGGCCCACGGATCACCAGCGGGTTATCACGATACCAGCGGCTTTCGATGGCAAAGACGTTATCGCAAGGCAGCAGTGACGCCAACGGGTGCTCTGGTCGCACAGCTTCAACGCCTACCCGCGCTTTACCGTTCGCGTCAAAGCGGGCTACGTAACGCAGCACCAGCCCCATTTCGCGGGCGGCTTCAAGACGTTGCAACATCTGGTCATTAAGTTCATCGCCATTTTCAAAGAAGTGATCAACAGACCCTTCCTCACAGCCCGATGGCACCAGCGACTCCACACGCACCTGATCCGGTTCAATGTCATAGCCCGCTTCGCGTGCCAGGATAACCAGTTTACGCATCACATCTTTACCGGAGAGATCAACTCGCGGATCTGGCTCCGTCAGCCCCTGCTGCCAGGCCTGATCGACCAAATCCGTAAAGGGTACAGAGCCGTCAAACTGCAAAAACAGCCAGGAGAGCGTGCCGGAGAAAATACCGCTGATCGCCAGGATGACATCACCGCTTTCGCGCAAGTCGCGCACGGTGTGGTTAACCGGCAACCCGGCACCGACTGTCGCGTTATATAACCAGTGGCGCCCCGTTTTTTCGAACGCATCATGGATTTGGCGATATTTGTCACTGGTGCTGGCACCTGCCAGTTTATTGGCGCTGATCACATGAAAGCCGTGGCTGGCGAAATCCAGATACTGATCGGCAAGTTGTGAACTGGCAGTGACATCCAGCACCACCAAATCGTCATACGGGTGAGCGCGCATCCACAGGAACAGAGCTTCTTCATCCTGTTCAACCGCTTCATCATTAAAAAAGGCCAGCGCACGACTGGCGTCCAGCCCGTCATAGCTCAGCAGACTGCGGCGGCTGTCCACCACGCCCGCCAGAACATATTCAAAACCAGTACGCGCGGATAACGCGCTCTGTTCGCGAGAGAAAAGCTCCAGCCAGCGCGAACCGATATTGCCTTTGCCGAACAGCATCAAACCAATGCGCTTCTCTGCACGGAACAACGACTGGTGCAGCCCCTGAATGAGGCTCTCGGTTGGCCCGACGCGCAACACGGCCACCAGGCTGATTCCTTCGTCGGACTGCCAGATAAATTCTACTGGCTGGCCTTTCAGCTGTTGCCAAAAACGGTGGCTATGCAACGGATTACGGCAGACCCCCGCGCCGACCATCGCCACCAGCGCCAGCCCCTGACGCAGGCGCAGTTCGCCCGGCAGACCGGCTTCGTCCAGCAGTTTAAAGACACTATCCACTACTTCCGAGGTGTAGCAGAGTTGCAACAGGTTACGGTCAGCATGCGCCCCGATCGCCAGCGGACGCACCTGCGCACGTTTCAGGACAACATCTATCTCTTTTTGCGCCAGCTTAAAATCCTGCCCCGATGGCACCAGGAACTCAATCAGGCAAACGTCATCATGGCTGGTGACAATACGCGCTCCCGTACCGGATGCCAGCACGCGTTCAATACGCGTTGATCCTTGTTCTGGCGTGTAGCTACAGCGCAGTTGCAAATCGATATTGCTGGCGGAAACAGGCTGTAGAGTACGGGCATGCAGTACCGGCGCCGCCAGGCGCGCCAGCTCGCTGGCTTCATCCAGCCGCAGCAGCGGTAACAAACAGGCATCTTTCACTTTGCGCGGGTCCGCGCTGTAGACCCCTGCCACATCACTCCAGATGGTCACGCGGGCTACATCACCCAGCGCGCCGATTTGCGTCGCCGAATAGTCAGAACCATTTCGACCCAGCAGTACCGTTTCACCCGCCTCGTTGCGGCTAATAAAACCCGTCACCACAATGCGTTTTCCTGGGTATTGCGCCAGACGTTGTTGCAATAACGGGTACGAAGCCCCTTCGTTCACCTGCGGTTGTGCGGCGCGCTCGGCGCGCAGGAAATCGCGGGCATCGAGCCAGGCGGCGTCCAGACCCTGATGATTTAATACCGCAGACATTAAACGTGCCGACCAGATTTCACCGTGACCGACCACTTCCGCATAAACAGCGTCAGTAATACCGGCATCCAACAGCCCGGCAAGGTGCTCAAGATCGTGAATGAATTCGCTGGTTAACCCGTCGGCAATGTCGGCGGGTAACAGCCCGGCGATCAAATCGCTTTGATAACGCCGCAGCGATTGCTGAACCTGATGCGCAGAGAGGCGATCGGTCTGGCTTAATTTAAGCCAGTTAATCAACTGGTTGGTGGTGCTGCCTGCAGCCGAAACGACCATCATGTCGCCCGGTTGCGAATATTCCGCCATGATCCCTGCGACACGCAGGTAACATTTCACATCAGCCAGACTACTCCCACCAAATTTGTGCAGTTGACGAGCCTTCGTCCCTGCCTGCGCAATCACACTCATGTTTACCCCTCAGCGGCGATCCGGAAGCCATTTTCCAGATCGGCAATTAGATCTTCACTATCTTCGATACCGGTAGAGATGCGTAACAGCGTCTCAGAGATCCCGGCGGCGGCACGCGCTTCCGGCGCCATGCCCGCATGGGTCATCGTGGCGGCATGCGAGATGAGGCTTTCGACCCCGCCTAACGATTCTGCCAGCGTAAAGAGCGATAACCCGCTCAGAAAGCGGCGCAGCGTCTGCTCGTCGCCATCCAGTTCAAAACTTAACATCGCACCAAAGCCTTTTTGTTGGCGCGCAGCAATTTCATGCCCCTGATTATCCGGCAAAGAAGGATGGTACAACTTTTTCACCAGCGGTTGCTCTTTCAGGAAATCAACGATCGCCTGGGCATTACGCTGGGCGACTTCCATACGCGGCGACAATGTGCGCAGGCCACGCAGCAACAGATAACTGTCGAAGGCGCTTCCGGTGACGCCAATGTTATTCGCCCACCATGCCAGTTCAGTGACAGTGGCTTCATCTTTAGCGATCACCACGCCTGCCACCACATCGGAATGCCCGTTCAGGTATTTGGTGCAAGAGTGCAAAACCAGATCGGCACCCAGTGCCAGCGGGTTTTGCAACGCCGGGCTCAGGAACGTATTGTCCACAACGCTGACAGCGCCAGCTTCCCTGGCGAGCTGACAGATTTTCGCAATATCCACGACACGCAACAATGGGTTGCTCGGGCTTTCGACCAGCAACAGTTTCGGTTTTTCTGCCAGCGCGGCTTTCAGCGCCTTCTCATCCCCCTGATCGACAAATCGCACACGGTAACAGCCACGCTTTGCCAGACTATCAAACAGGCGATAACTTCCGCCGTAACAATCGTGCGGTGCCACCAATAAATCGCCCGGTTTTAAAAAGACGGTGGTCACCAGATGGATAGCCGACATGCCGGTATTGGTCATCACCGCGCCTGCGCCGCCTTCCAGTTCCGCCAGCGCACGCTGCACAACATCACGCGTTGGGTTGCCACGACGCGAATAATCATGCGCACGTGGTTCATTAAAACCGGTGAAATTATAGGTACTGGAGAGGTGGATCGGCGGGACAACGCAACCGTACTGCTCGTCATCGTTCAATCCGCTACGCACTGCGATGGTGGCCTGTTTACGCGTCATGGTGAAGGCTTCCTGGCTTAATGGATGAAAAGTCTGCGCACAGAGTAAACACTGCAACAATAGACGTCAATACATCTGGACATCTAAACTTCTTTGCGTATAGATTGAGCAAAGGCATAATAGCCGTTAAAATTATATGCTTTAGTATGACACCGCCACGCGATACACCGTGTCAGGTTGATGACTCTACGGTAAACTACGCGGGATGATGGCTCAGGTGCAGAGACCTGAGTCTTAGACTAATGACTGAGAGGATTAAAGGTATCTCATGGCTGAATGGAGCGGCGAATATATCAGCCCATACGCTGAGCACGGCAAGAAGAGTGAACAAGTAAAGAAAATTACAGTTTCCATTCCTCTTAAGGTGTTGAAGATCCTCACTGATGAACGTACTCGTCGTCAGGTGAATAACCTGCGTCACGCCACCAACAGCGAGCTGCTGTGCGAGGCGTTTTTGCATGCATTCACGGGTCAACCTTTGCCAAACGATGAAGATCTGCGTAAAGAGCGCAGCGATGAAATTCCCGAAGCGGCAAAAGTGATCATGCGCGAGCTGGGTATCGACCCGGATACGTGGGAATACTGATAAACAAAAAGGGCGGAAGAAATCTTCCGCCCTTTTTGTTTAAAAATCTGATGGTTTAGAAGCGCGTCACTTCCGGGTGCACTTCTGCCAGCGATAACAGATAAGACATAAATACGTTTTTCATTGCAGTCAGCATATTACTCACCTTTCCTCACGCCTTGTTCACAGTGCTCAACGATGAAAAGGATATGCTCATTTTTTGTTCAGAGCAATATTTTTGTGATGCCAATCACAAAAATACCTCCCTGCGGGATAATTCAGACACAAAAAAAGCGCCTTCCGGCGCTTTTTTCGACTGGCAACTTATTTGCTGCCCGGGATGCTGAAGCGTTTGTTGAAACGCTCAACACGACCACCGGTATCAACAACACGCTGTTTACCCGTGAAGAACGGGTGGCAGTTGCCGCACACGTCCAGGTTCAGGTCGTGACCCACGGTAGAATGGGTTTTGATCACATTACCGCAAGAACAGGTTGCAGTAATAGCTACATAATTCGGGTGAATACCTTTTTTCATGGGAAACCTCAGTTTAAGGCCGCGTCGCTCTTCCAGCCCTAACGCCAGACACCACGCGAGTTAAAGTATAAGTGTATCTTTGGCACGTCAAATACGCATCAAAGGCGGCGAATCATACAGAAATTGGTCAACACATGCAAACTGTTCAGCTTGCAACTCCAGACAATGTGTATACTAACCCGCCAGTTTTCAAGCCAGGAAAATGAGATGCCCGTCGCCCACGTTGCACTTTCTGTGCCTTTGCCCCGCACCTTTGATTACCTGCTGCCAGATGACATGTCCGTCAGCGCAGGCTGTCGCGTGCGTGTGCCATTTGGTACTCAGCATCGCGTTGGCATCGTGGTCGCCGTCAGTGACAACAGCGAGTTGCCGCTCGCCGACTTAAAACGCGTCGATGAAGTGCTTGATAGCGAACCGTCGTTTTCTCCCTCGGTATGGCGCCTGCTGTTGTGGGCGGCAGAGTATTACCATCACCCGATTGGCGATGTACTGTTTAACGCGCTTCCCGTATTGATGCGGCAAACCAAACCCGCGAGCGCTGAATTTCAGGGCTACTGGTTCGCCACTGAACAAGGCCTGGCGACCGACATCAACCGTGTAAAGTCGCCCAGGCAGCAGCAGGCTTTATCCGCGCTGCGTAAAGGTAAAATCTGGCAACATCAGTTAGCCGCGCTTGATCTGAAAAGCGTCACCCTGCAAGCACTGCGCGCGAAAGGCCTTGCAGAGATGAACAGCGAAGCGCCCACATTTAGCGACTGGCGCAGCAGCTTTGCCGTCAGCGGCGATCGCCTGCGGCTGAATACCGAACAGGCCACGGCGGTAGGCGCGATCCACAGCGCGGCCGATCGCTTCTCCGCCTGGCTACTGGCGGGGGTCACGGGCTCTGGCAAGACGGAAGTCTATCTGAGCGTGCTGGAAAATGTCCTGGCGCAGGGCAAACAGGCGCTGGTGATGGTGCCGGAAATCGGTTTAACGCCGCAAACCATTGCCCGGTTTCGCGAACGCTTTAATGCGCCGGTAGAAGTTCTGCATTCCGGGCTGAATGACAGCGAACGGCTCATAACCTGGCAGAAAGCCAAAAGCGGCGAAGCAGCCATTGTGATCGGCACGCGCTCCTCCCTGTTTACACCGTTTAAAAACCTCGGTGTGATCGTTATCGATGAAGAACACGACAGCTCTTATAAACAGCAGGAAGGCTGGCGCTATCATGCCCGCGATTTGGCGGTCTACCGCGCCCACAGTGAGCAAATCCCGATTATTCTTGGCTCGGCCACCCCGGCACTGGAAACGCTCTATAACGTGCGCGTACGTAAATACAACCTGCTACGGCTGACCTGCCGGGCGGGTAATGCCCGCCCGGCAGCGCAACACGTGCTGGATATGAAAGGTCAACAGTTACAGGCCGGGCTGGCGCCTGCGTTAATTAACCGCATGCGTCAGCATTTGCAGGCGGGCAATCAGGTGATCCTGTTTCTTAACCGCCGCGGCTTCTCGCCGGCCCTGCTGTGCCATGATTGTGGCTGGATAGCGGAATGCCCACGCTGCGATCACTATTACACGTTCCACCAGGCGCAACGGCACCTGCGCTGCCACCATTGTGATAGCCAGCGTCCCGTTCCACGTCAGTGCCCATCCTGCGGCTCCACGCACTTGCTGCCTGTCGGCCTCGGTACCGAACAGCTGGAGCAGGTACTGGCCCCGCTGTTTCCTGGTGTGCCGGTGTCACGCATCGACCGCGATACCACCAGCCGTAAAGGTGCGCTGGAGCAGCATCTGGCGGAAGTTCATCGCGGCGGTGCGCGCATACTGATTGGCACCCAAATGCTGGCCAAAGGCCACCACTTCCCGGATGTGACGCTGGTGGCGCTGCTGGATGTCGATGGTGCACTATTTTCGGCTGACTTCCGTGCCGCCGAACGCTTTGCTCAGCTTTATACCCAGGTTTCAGGCCGTGCCGGACGTGCCGGGAAACAGGGCGAAGTGGTGCTGCAAACTCATCACCCGGAACACCCTTTACTGCTGACATTGCTGCATAAAGGTTATGACACTTTTGCAGAACAGGCGCTGGCAGAACGGCAGGCCATGCAACTTCCCCCCTGGACCAGCCATGTTCTTATTCGCGCGGAAGATCAAAACAATCAGCAGGCTCCGCTGTTCCTACAGCAGCTGAGGAATTTGTTGCAGGCCAGCCCGCTCGCTGATAACCAGCTGTGGATCCTCGGCCCGGTACCCGCTCTGGCAGCAAAACGTGCCGGACGCTATCGCTGGCAAATCCTCTTGCAGCACCCTTCCCGTATTCGTCTGCAGCACATAATAAACGGTGCGCTGGCGCTAATTAACACGCTACCGGAAGCGAGACGGGTGAAATGGGTTCTGGATGTCGACCCAATCGAAAGCTGATATTGGAAGGCAGCTCGAAAAATTCAAGATTCATCACACTTTTCATGAAAATTCTGTAACCGATGGGCTTAACTATCTGATAAAAATGTAACTACGCCTGCGCCGTGCATGCGAGGAGAATAAGGTGAAACCCAAAAATCAGGTTGCGGCAGCGACCATGAAAGATGTTGCCATGAAAGCAAAGGTTTCTACGGCAACCGTATCCCGTGCGTTAATGAATCCGGACAAAGTGGCGCAAGCTACCCGCAATCGGGTTGAGCAGGCGGCGATGGAAGTGGGTTATTTACCCCAGTCGACGGGACGCAACGTCAAACGCAATGAATCACGCACCATCCTGGTAATTGTGCCGGATATTTGCGATCCCTTTTTCAGCGAAATCATTCGTGGTATCGAAGTCACAGCTGCCAGTCACGGCTACCTGGTGTTAATTGGCGACTGCGCACATCAGAATCAGCAGGAAAAGACCTTTATTGATCTGATTATCACCAAACAAATCGATGGCATGCTGTTGCTGGGATCGCGTCTTCCTTTTGACGCCAGCATTGAAGAACAGCGCAATTTACCGCCGATGGTTATGGCGAATGAATTTGCGCCCGAGCTGGAGCTGCCCACGGTTCACATTGATAACCTGACCGCCGCGTTTAATGCCGTTAATTATCTGCAAGAGCAAGGGCACCACCTTATTGGGTGTATTGCCGGGCCGGAAGAGTTGCTGCTGTGCCACTACCGGTTGCAGGGCTACGTGCAGGCGCTGCGCCGTTCAGGCACCGTGGTGGATCCTCACTATATTGTGCGCGGCGATTTTACCTATGAAGCGGGCGCGCACGCGCTGGAACAACTCATGACACTGCCAAAACCGCCAACAGCAGTTTTCTGCCACAGCGATGTAATGGCGCTCGGCGCGCTTTCTCAGGCGAAACAGCGCGGTTTGAAAGTCCCTCAGGATCTCTCCATTATCGGTTTTGATAATATCGCGCTGGCGCAGTTCTGCGAGCCGCCGCTGACCACCGTTGCGCAGCCTCGCTACGAGATTGGCTGTGAATCGATGTTATTACTGCTTGAGCAATTGCAGGGGCATAACGTCAGCAGTGGATCGCGCCTGTTGGATTGCGAACTGGTCCTGCGTGGTTCAACCCAGCCGCTGAAGTAAAGCCGGGGGGCTTTCGGACTCCCTCTTCTGGTCAAAAGCCCGTCGCTTAAGTAACATGGCGGGCTGATAAACGAAATAAAGACAGCGAAACGATAGTGGCACAACGAGATTATGTACGCCGCGGCAGCCAGTCGGCTCCTTCGCGGCGCAAAAAGAGTAACTCAAGGAATAAGCAACGCAGTCAGTCTGCGGTCTCTCCGGCTATGGTCGCCATTGCGGCCGCCGTGTTGGTTGCCTTTATCGGTGGTTTGTACTTTATTACGCACCACAAGAAAGAAGAATCTGAAGCGCTGCAAAACACCAAAGTCACCGGTAACGGCCTGCCGCCGAAACCGGAAGAGCGCTGGCGCTATATTAAAGAGCTGGAGAGCCGTCAGCCTGGCGTGCGCGCACCTACCGAGCCGTCGGCGGGTGGCGAAGTGAAAAACCCGGATCAGCTCACGGATGAACAACGACAGTTGTTAGCGCAAATGCAGGCGGATATGCGCCAGCAGCCGACACAGCTTAACGAAGTACCGTGGAACGAGCAGACCGCCGAACAGCGTCAGCAAACACTGCAACGCCAGCGTCAGGCACAGCAACAAGTACAACAGCAGCAGTGGACGCAGCCAGTACAGCAGCCCAGAACACAGGCGCGTATCACCGAGCAACCGGTGCAGCAGCCTGCACGCAATACGCAAGCTGCCGCGCAGCCACGGCAGGCGCAGCAACAGAAACCCGTAACGACCACGCAGCCATATCAGGATCTGCTACAAACGCCGCCGCATACCTCGGCTGCGCAGCCGAAAACGCAGCAGGCGGCGCCAATAACGCGTGAAGCAGAAGCGCCCAAGCCGCAAACGGCGGAGAAGAAAGACGATCGCCGCTGGCTGGTTCAGTGTGGGTCGTTTAAAGGCCAGGATCAGGCAGAAACGGTACGTGCGCAGTTGGCGTTTGAAGGCTTCGATTCGCGGATTACCGCCAATAATGGCTGGAATCGCGTAGTCATTGGTCCGATCAGAGGCAAAGAGAATGCCGACTCCACCATTAGCCGCCTGAAAATGGCCGGCCATACAAACTGTATCCGTCTTGCCTCCGGGGGTTGAAACCCCCGAAATCCCCCCCATCTATAATTGCATTCTGCCCCATACCACGTATGGGGTCTGTAATCTGCATTTGTAACCAAGGGGTCTGCTCGTGACAACAATAGTAAGCGTACGCCGTAACGGCCATGTCGTTATCGCCGGTGATGGCCAGGCCACACTGGGTAACACTGTGATGAAAGGCAACGTGAAAAAAGTCCGTCGCCTGTATCACGACAAAGTGATCGCCGGTTTTGCTGGCGGCACCGCCGATGCTTTCACCCTGTTTGAATTGTTCGAACGCAAGCTGGAAATGCACCAGGGTCATCTGGTGAAAGCCGCCGTGGAACTGGCAAAAGACTGGCGTACCGATCGTATGCTGCGCAAACTGGAAGCCTTACTGGCGGTCGCAGATGAAACGGCATCTCTCATCATCACCGGTAACGGCGATGTGGTGCAGCCGGAAAACGATCTGATCGCCATCGGTTCCGGCGGGCCATACGCCCAGGCCGCAGCCCGTGCGTTGCTGGAAAACACCGAGCTGAGCGCGCGTGAAATTGCTGAGAAGGCGTTGGGTATTGCAGGCGATATCTGCATTTACACCAACCACTTCCATACCATCGAAGAATTATCCTCTGAAGCGTAAGGATTTCCCATGTCTGAAATGACCCCACGCGAAATTGTCAGCGAACTGAATAAACACATTATCGGCCAGGACGCCGCCAAGCGTTCCGTAGCGATTGCTCTGCGTAACCGCTGGCGTCGTATGCAACTTGACGAAGAGTTGCGCCATGAAGTCACCCCAAAAAACATTCTTATGATCGGCCCAACCGGTGTGGGTAAAACGGAAATTGCCCGCCGCCTGGCAAAACTCGCCAACGCGCCGTTTATCAAAGTTGAAGCGACCAAGTTCACCGAAGTGGGCTATGTAGGTAAAGAAGTGGATTCTATCATCCGCGATCTAACCGATGCCGCCGTGAAAATGGTACGCAGCCAGTCGATCGAGAAAAACCGCTACCGTGCAGAAGAAATGGCGGAAGAGCGCATTCTCGACGTGCTGATCCCTCCGGCCAAAAACAACTGGGGCCAACCCGAGCAGGCGGCTGAGCCTTCTGCTGCGCGCCAGTCTTTCCGCAAAAAACTGCGTGAAGGCCAGCTAGACGATAAAGAGATCGAAATCGATCTTGCTGCCGCGCCAATGGGTGTCGAGATCATGGCGCCTCCGGGCATGGAAGAGATGACCAACCAGTTGCAATCCATGTTCCAGAATCTGGGCGGCCAGAAGCAGAAACCGCGTAAATTGAAAATCAAAGACGCGATGAAGCTGCTGATTGAGGAAGAAGCGGCGAAGCTGGTTAACCCGGAAGAGCTGAAACAAGATGCTATTGATGCGGTTGAGCAGCACGGGATCGTGTTTATCGACGAAATCGACAAGATCTGTAAGCGCGGCAACACCTCCGGCCCGGATGTGTCCCGCGAGGGTGTGCAACGCGATCTGCTGCCTCTGGTCGAAGGTTGTACTGTGTCGACCAAGCACGGGATGGTGAAAACCGATCACATTCTGTTTATCGCCTCTGGTGCATTCCAGATTGCCAGCCCGTCGGATCTGATCCCGGAACTACAGGGGCGTTTGCCGATTCGTGTAGAACTGCAGGCGCTGACCGCCGATGACTTTGAACGTATTCTGACCGAGCCAAACGCGTCGGTAACCGTGCAGTACAAAGCGTTAATGGCGACTGAAGGTGTCAACATCGACTTTACGGATGATGGCATCAAACGTATCGCCCAGGCGGCATGGCAGGTGAACGAAACCACAGAAAACATTGGTGCGCGTCGTCTGCATACCGTGCTGGAACGCTTGATGGAAGATATTTCCTACGATGCCAGCGATCTGGGCGGTGAGACAATCATCATTGATGCAGACTATGTGAGTAAACATCTTGATGCTTTAGTGGCAGATGAAGATCTGAGCCGTTTTATCTTATAATCACGGCCACAACGTTTTCATCACATTCGATGGGGGCTTATGCCCCCATTTTTGTTGGCCTAATTTATGAACGAAACGCAATCTCTGAGCCGTACCCAAGCCTGGTTAGAAAGCCTGCGCCCGAAAACACTGCCGCTGGCCTTCGCGGCCATTATCGTCGGCACAGTGCTGGCCTGGTGGCAGGGCTTTTTCGATCCGCTGGTGGCGTTACTTGCACTGGTGACCGCCGGTTTGCTGCAAATTTTGTCTAACCTCGCTAATGACTATGGCGATGCGGTGAAAGGCAGCGACAAGCCGGACCGCATCGGGCCGCTGCGCGGAATGCAAAAAGGCGCCATTTCACTTGCGCAAATGAAGCGCGCATTAATGGTGATCATTGCGCTGAGCTGCATTTCCGGATTGTTGTTGGTCACCGCAGCGACACAGACCATGACCGATTTTGTGGGCTTTCTGATCCTCGGCGGTTTATCAATTGTCGCCGCGATCACTTATACCGTCGGTAAACGCCCGTATGGCTATATTGGGCTGGGCGATGTCTCTGTGCTGGTGTTCTTTGGCTGGCTGAGCGTAATCGGGAGCTGGTATCTGCAAACCCATATGCTGATCCCTGCCGTGATCCTTCCTGCCACCGCCTGCGGTCTGCTGGCGACGGCAGTTTTGAACATCAATAACCTGCGTGATATCGACAGCGACCGTGACAACGGTAAGAACACGCTGGTAGTACGTTTAGGCCCCGTAAACGCACGGCGCTATCATGCTGGCCTGCTGGCGGGCGCGCTGCTGTGCCTGGCGCTGTTTAACCTGCTTTCGTTGCACAGCCCATGGGGCTGGCTGTTTCTTCTTGCCGCGCCGTTGTTAATAAAACAGGCCCGTTTTGTCCTGCGCGAGCGCGATCCCCGCGCTATGCCGCCAATGCTTGAACGTACCGTAAAAGGAGCACTCCTGACTAACCTTTTGTTTGTGATGGGAATTATGCTCAGCCAGGCACATTTATAACTGATTAATGTCAATTAACAATTGATGATTTTGCCAACAATGCGCGATGCGCGATATACTGACAACTCTCGCAGCAACTAAACGTTAAGCCTATGAAATACGATACTTCTGAGCTTTGTGATATCTACCAGGAAGAGATCAACGTCGTGGAACCTCTGTTCTCCAATTTTGGCGGACGGTCATCTTTTGGCGGGCAAATCATCACAGTGAAATGTTTCGAGGACAACGGGTTGCTGTACGATCTGCTCGAACAAAATGGCCGTGGTCGAATCCTGCTGGTAGACGGCGGCGGCTCGGTGCGCCGGGCGTTAATCGATGCCGATCTCGCGCGCACTGCAGTGCAAAACGAGTGGGAAGGCATTGTGGTCTATGGTGCGGTGCGCCAGGTAGACGACCTTGAAGAACTGGATATCGGCATTCAGGCGATTGCCGCAATTCCGGTTGGTGCTACGGGCGAAGGCATTGGCGAAAGCGATGTTCGCGTCAATTTTGGCGGCGTCACCTTCTTCTCCGGCGACCATCTCTACGCCGACAACACCGGCATTATCCTGTCGGAAGATCCACTGGATATCGAATAAAAAAAGGGCGCCGACAGGCGCCCTTTTTTATTTTCATCATTTCGGATAACGCTACGCTTATCCGGCATGGACTGGCGATTAGGCGAAAGAAAGCGTAATCAGACTTCTTCCATGCGCCCTAACAATGCCTGCAAACGCTCCTGCCAGCCGTGTTGCTGCTCTCTTAACTGGTGGTTTTCGCGCTCCAGCTCTTCACGACCCTGCTGTGCGGACTGCACTTCCTGAGCCAGGCTGTTGTTTTTGTCTTTCAGCTCTTCGATTTCCATCTGCAACAGCGTGATGGTATCAATCGCCTGCTGCACTTTCGCTTCCAGTTTCTCAAATACTTCTAATGACATTGTCATACCTCTCCTGAGTTGCAAGGCGTTGATGGATATTCACTTCACTCTTCGGCGAAACCCGTAGCCCGCCGAATGATACGTGTCTTTAAAATCCTCGTCCCAACGATTGGTGACGCCTTATGAATATGAGCGTATTTCGCTTGTTACCGATTGTATGAAGCCCACCAGCCCCTGTCCAGCGTAGAGCCGCGCTGTTTGCGCTTTGCAACACTTTTCAGTCTGCTCCTGGTGCAAGACACGCATCTATCTATAAATTGTTAATTCCCCGGTTACAAAAATGATTCAGCTCTCATTTCTCCATGATGCAAAAATGCGCACTAGCGCTCGAAAACGCTCATTTTATTGACGCAGTACACACATTTTAATTTCGATATTTCTCGTTTTTGCTCGTTAACGATAAATTAACACTATGTCTACACGACATCATGGCGGCCTTGTACCTCCGTGCTAACAATAACCACTAAACTTTTGCAGGATCCGATTATGAGTCAAACATCAACCTTAAAAGGCCAGTGCATCGCCGAGTTTCTCGGCACCGGGTTGTTGATTTTCTTCGGTGTGGGCTGTGTCGCGGCACTAAAAGTGGCTGGTGCCACCTTTGGTCAATGGGAAATCAGTATTATTTGGGGTCTGGGCGTGGCGATGGCCATCTACCTGACCGCAGGGGTTTCCGGCGCGCATCTCAACCCGGCAGTGACGATTGCATTGTGGCTCTTCGCCAGTTTTGACGGACGTAAAGTTGTTCCTTTTATCATTTCTCAGTTTGCCGGCGCGTTTTGCGCGGCTGCACTTGTTTACGGGCTTTATTACAATCTTTTCCTCGACTTTGAACAAACACACAACATGGTGCGCGGTAGCGTAGAAAGCCTTGATCTGGCTGGTATTTTCTCAACTTACCCGAACCCGCACATCAATTTTGTACAGGCTTTCGCCGTTGAAATGGTGATTACCGCCGTTCTGATGGGTGTGATTATGGCGCTGGGCGATGATGGTAACGGTATTCCGCGTGGTCCGCTGGCGCCGTTGCTGATCGGCCTGCTGATTGCCGTGATCGGCGCATCGATGGGACCGTTGACGGGCTTCGCCATGAACCCGGCACGTGACCTCGGGCCGAAAACCTTCGCCTGGCTTGCGGGCTGGGGTAACGTCGCGTTTACCGGCGGTAAAGATATTCCCTACTTCCTCGTGCCGTTGTTTGGGCCGATTGTAGGGGCGGCGTTAGGCGCATTCGGTTATCGTAAATTGATTGGTCGCCATCTGCCGTCCGATGCCAGTGAGGCTGCGGAAGAAAAAGGCACCGCCTCCACCACTCAACAAAAAGCTTCGCTGTAATGTGACTACGGGAACATAACCATGACTGACAAAAAATATATCGTTGCGCTCGACCAGGGCACTACCAGCTCCCGCGCCGTGGTGATGGATCATGACGCCAACATCATCAGCGTTTCACAGCGTGAATTTGAACAAATTTATCCGAAGCCAGGCTGGGTTGAACATGACCCGATGGAAATCTGGGCCTCGCAAAGCTCCACGCTGGTGGAAGTGTTAGCGAAAGCCGACATCAGTTCAGACCAAATCGCCGCTATCGGAATTACCAACCAGCGTGAAACTGCAATTGTCTGGGAGCGCGAAACCGGTAAGCCCATTTATAACGCCATTGTATGGCAGTGCCGCCGTACGGCTGATATTTGCGAAAAACTGAAACGCGACGGCATGGAAGAGTATGTGCGTAACGCCACCGGCCTGGTGGTTGACCCTTACTTCTCCGGTACCAAAGTGAAGTGGATCCTCGACCATGTCGAAGGCTCCCGTGAGCGCGCCAAACGCGGCGAACTGCTGTTCGGTACGGTCGATACCTGGCTTATCTGGAAAATGACCCAGGGCCGCGTCCACGTGACCGATTACACCAACGCCTCGCGTACCATGCTGTTCAACATTCACGAGCTGGACTGGGATGACAAGATGCTGGACGCGCTGGATATTCCGCGCGCCATGCTGCCACAAGTGCGTAAATCATCCGAAGTCTACGGTCAGACCAACATTGGCGGCAAAGGCGGCACGCGTATTCCTATCGCCGGTATTGCCGGTGACCAGCAGGCAGCGCTGTTTGGCCAGCTGTGCGTTAAAGAAGGGATGGCAAAAAACACCTACGGCACCGGCTGCTTTATGCTGATGAACACCGGTGAGAAAGCCGTGAAATCCGAGCATGGCCTGCTGACCACCATTGGCTGCGGCCCGAAAGGCGAAGTGAACTATGCGCTGGAAGGTGCGGTGTTTATGGCGGGTGCGTCCATTCAGTGGCTGCGTGATGAGATGAAGCTGCTCAGCGATGCATTCGACTCCGAATATTTCGCCACCAAAGTGAAAGACACCAACGGTGTGTATGTCGTGCCTGCGTTTACTGGCCTTGGCGCGCCATACTGGGATCCGTATGCCCGCGGTGCCATCTTTGGCCTGACCCGTGGTGTTAACGCCAACCACATCATTCGTGCCACGCTCGAGTCTATTGCTTATCAGACCCGTGACGTGCTGGAAGCGATGCAGGCTGACTCCGGCATCCGTTTACACGCGTTGCGTGTGGATGGCGGCGCAGTGGCGAACAACTTCCTGATGCAGTTCCAGTCCGATATTCTTGGCACCCGCGTGGAACGTCCTGAAGTGCGTGAAGTGACGGCGCTGGGTGCGGCGTATCTGGCTGGTCTGGCTGTCGGTTTCTGGCAAAATCTGGATGAGCTGCAGGAAAAAGCCGTCATTGAGCGCGAATTCCGCCCGGGTATCGAAACCACGGAGCGTAACTTCCGCTACAGCGGCTGGAAAAAAGCCGTTAAACGTGCACTGGCATGGGAAGAGCGCGACGAGTAATCCCTTTACAACGCCCTCTCACTCACGGTGAGAGGGCGTCTGCCCGGCCACCCTCCCCCTCTCGCTGTGATAAACTTCGCTCAATTTCTTTCACTATAGAGTTTGTTATGAGACGAGAACTTGCCATCGAATTCTCCCGTGTTACTGAAGCTGCGGCGCTGGCTGGCTACAAATGGCTGGGACGCGGCGACAAAAACACAGCTGACGGCGCGGCGGTCAATGCCATGCGTATTATGCTCAATAACGTCAATATCGACGGAACCATTGTCATTGGCGAAGGGGAAATTGACGAAGCGCCGATGTTGTTTATCGGTGAAAAAGTGGGCACGGGTAAAGGCGATGCCGTTGATATTGCGGTCGATCCGATTGAAGGTACCCGCATGACGGCCATGGGGCAGGCCAACGCACTGGCCGTGCTGGCCGTAGGCGATAAAGGCTGTTTCCTCAATGCGCCGGATATGTATATGGAGAAGCTGATTGTCGGGCCGGGAGCCAAAGGCGCTATTGATCTTAACCTGCCACTGGCGGATAACCTGCGTAATGTTGCGAACGCGCTGGGCAAACCGCTGAGCGAGCTGACGGTGACAATTCTGGCGAAACCGCGCCACGATACTACCATTGCAGAGATGCAAACACTGGGTGTGCGTGTTTTTGCCATTCCCGATGGTGATGTGGCGGCCTCGATCCTGACCTGTATGCCAGACAGTGAAGTGGATGTGCTGTACGGCATTGGCGGCGCCCCGGAAGGGGTCGTTTCTGCCGCAGTGATCCGCGCGCTTGATGGCGATATGCAGGGCCGCCTGCTGGCTCGCCATCAGGTCAAAGGCGACAGCGAAGAGAATCGCCGGATTGGCGAGCAGGAGCTAAAACGCTGCCGCGGTATGGGGATCGAAGCCGGAAATGTCCTGCGTCTGGACGAAATGGCGCGTAGCGACAATGTGATCTTTTCCGCGACCGGCATTACTAAAGGCGATCTGCTGGATGGCATTACCCGTAAGGGGAATATCGCCACCACCGAAACGCTGCTGATCCGCGGCAAATCACGCACCATTCGCCGTATCCAATCCATTCACTATCTTGATCGCAAAGATCCGGATGTGCAGCGTCATATACTGTAAGGGTATTTGTTCAATTGAGCTTTCCGGCCCCGGCGGGCTGGAAATCTCACACCGCAAGCATGAAGATAAAGCAACGCAACAGAACAGGAGATAACCATGGCGGACTGGGTAACAGGAAAAGTCACAAAGGTACAATTCTGGACCGATGCGCTGTTTAGCCTCACCGTACGTGCCCCCGTTCTCCCCTTCACTGCCGGGCAATTCGCCAAACTTGGGCTGGAAATTGACGGCGAGCGTGTTCAACGCGCTTATTCCTATGTGAATGCGCCAGGCAACCCCGACCTTGAGTTTTACCTCGTGACTGTTCCGGAAGGGAAATTGAGCCCGCGTCTGGCAGCGCTGCAACCCGGCGATGAAATTCTGATGGTCAGCGAAGCCGCTGGATTTTTCGTGCTGGAAGAGGTTCCAGACTGCGAAACGCTGTGGATGCTGGCGACCGGAACGGCGATTGGGCCGTATCTGTCGATTTTGCAGGAAGGGAAAGATCTTGAGCGCTTTAAAAATCTGGTGCTGGTTCACGCGGTACGCTACGCGGCAGATTTAAGCTATTTACCGTTGATGCTGGAGCTGCAAAAACGCTACGAAGGTAAATTACGTATTCAAACCGTCGTCAGCCGGGAAACGCTTTCCGGTTCACTGACCGGGCGCATACCGGCGTTGATTACCAGCGGCGCGCTGGAAGAGGCCGTCGGGCTACCGATCAACGCGGAAACCAGCCATGTGATGTTGTGCGGCAACCCGCAGATGGTGCGCGATACCACGCAATTGCTGAAAGATACCCGGCAAATGGCGAAACATCTTCGCCGTCGACCGGGGCACATTACTGCTGAACATTACTGGTGATCAGCGGAATTTTACTTCCAGCGTATCCTTGCCGTATTTGTTTTCTCCCTGGGTGCCGATAAACGCGCCCAGGTCAATCAGCATCATCACCACAATCACTACCGGGATCAGGCGTCCCACCACCCACGCCATAGTCTCATTCAGAACTTCCCAATGGCCGGAAAGCAGCATCCACGCCAGCACCATCAGAAATCCCCACGCACCGTGACGCCCTCTGTCATGCAGACGTTTTACCATCACGCAGGCCGTCGGCCAGACCAGACACACCAGCAAAAAAGCCGCCATCTGAAAATCAAGCATGCCACTGTTTGCCAGTGCAAACAGCACCGTCATGCTCACGACCCAGAGCACGATCCAAATCCAAAAATCACGACGCCCGATGCGCCCTTTGAAGGAAAACAACCACTGCTGTATGCCCATGTAAGGTTCCTTATTATCGTAATGCTGCGTAGTTTACCCTGGCGGCGGGAGTTTTTGACAAGCCCGTCTGTTATCGTTTTAATCGTGAGCAAACTGTACAGAGGACGATGTTAATGAAAGCGTGGCGTTATCAAATTTGGCTGCTATTTTCAGCGCTGGTCTTCTGCTCGCCCGCCATGGCGGAAGACACACCAACGGTGGCGACTGCGCCCTATTTACTGCCGGGCGCGCCGACGTTTGATCAATCTATTAGCCAGTTTCGCGAGAAGTTTAATAACGACAATCCTACGCTTGTGCTAAATGAATTTCGTGCAGTAGACAGTGACGGCGACAAAAGCCTGACCCGCGCAGCAACGAAAATCAATGAAAACCTCTACGCCTCCACGGCGCTGGAGCAAGGCACGCTGAAAATCAAATCAATGCAGATCACCTGGCTACCCGTGCAAGGGCCGGAGCAAAAAGCGGCAAAATCGAAAGCACAGGAGTATATGGCGGCGTTTATTCGCGAATTTTCGCCAACGCTGACCAGCGCGCAAAGTGTACAGAAGCTGCAAAAGTTGCTGACGAATGGCAAAGGCAAACCCTACTACGCCGAAACGGAAGGCGCGATCCGCTATGTGGTAGCAGATAACGGCGAAAAGGGGCTGACCTTCGCTGTTGAACCGATTAAGCTGGCGTTATCTGAGGCCCTTGAAGGTAACAATAAATGACAAAAAGCAAAGCCTTTCAGGGGATGAATCTCTATACTGTTTCACAGACATGCTGCCCCCAGGGGCGGCCATATTCCTTAATTCGCCAAGCGCGTGGAGAGTAAAAATGCGACATCCTTTAGTGATGGGTAACTGGAAACTGAACGGCAGCCGCCACATGGTAAACGAACTGGTTGCTAATCTGCGTACCGAACTGGCCGGCGTAACAGGCTGTGCCGTTGCTATTGCCCCACCTGAAATGTACCTGGATCTGGCTAAGCATGCTGCTGACGGTAGCCACATCGTACTGGGCGCGCAGAATGTTGACGTTAACCTGTCTGGCGCATTCACCGGCGAAACCTCTGCCGAAATGCTGAAAGATATTGGCGCGAAATACATCATTATTGGTCACTCTGAGCGTCGTACTTACCACGCGGAGTCTGACGAATTCATCGCCAAAAAATTTGCGGTTCTGAAAGCGCAGGGTCTGATCCCTGTACTGTGCATCGGCGAAACCGAAGCGGAAAACGAAGCCGGTAAAACGGAAGAAGTGTGTGCACGTCAGATCGACGCAGTACTGAAAACGCAGGGCGCAGCTGCGTTCGAAGGCGCAGTCATTGCTTACGAACCGGTTTGGGCTATCGGCACTGGCAAATCCGCCACCCCGGCACAGGCACAGGCTGTTCACAAATTTATTCGTGATCACATTGCCAAAGCAGACGCGAAAGTGGCTGAGCAAGTGATCATTCAGTACGGCGGTTCCGTTAACGCTGGCAATGCTGCAGAGCTGTTCACCCAGCCGGACATTGATGGCGCACTGGTTGGCGGCGCGTCACTGAAAGCAGACGCATTTGCCGTGATCGTAAAAGCAGCCGAAGCAGCAAAACAGGCCTAATCGCTGTTAGCTGCTTACTACCTCTCCCCCTGCCGGGGAGAGGTTTATTCAGAGTCTCCCCAGTACGCTAAACCACGCGTAATCCAGCGGTAACAACACCAGATACGTCGCCACCGCCAGCGCCAGACACAGCAACATCCCCGCACGCGCAGGTACTTTTCCCAGCGCCATCGCCACTACAATCGGCGACGCCTGATAAGGCAATAGCGGCGTCGAGTAGCCCAGCACCTGGATCATAATGACCGACAGCAGTGGGAAACCGGTCGCCTCGGAGAAACTCTGCGCCAGCGTAGTAAACAGCGCAGGAACTCCGTTCGCAGTCATAATAAAATTCAGAGCCGTGGTGATGCCCGTCAGCGCCAGGAAGCTGGTGAACGGCCGGTCGGGATCGAGTGGCATGACATGCAGCAATGCATCACCCACCGCGTTACCGATGCCAGTCTGCGTCACGGTGATCGCCAGACCCAGGATCCCGGCAACATAAATACAAGTGCGAATGTTCACCCCGCTGGAAAACTCATCGCCATTAATAAACCCGACACGCGGCAACAGCGTCACGCAGGCCGCCGCCAGGCCCGTCCACGCCGGGCCAATGCCATGCCAGCTTTCGGTCACCCACAGTGTCAGCACTACAGCCAGTAACCACGACAGGCGTTTCTCCTGTCGACTCATTGGCTGTGAAGGCAACTGTTCACGTGGCGCTTGCGGCTGGCCCGGGAACAGCCAGCAAATCAGGCCAATCAGGATCATGCCTTTCAGGATCCCCAGAACCGGCGTGTGCAACAGCAGGTACGGCACATAATTAAGGTGAATACCGTATGAGCCTTCTGCCGCACCGCTCATCACCAGGTTAGGTACGTTTGCAGGCAGAATAGTAGCGGAAAGCTGGAACGTGCCAAATCCCACCGCCAGCGCCAGTCCGTACCAGGGGCGCGTCCCCTCGTGAATGCCCGCGCGTGCAGCCATCGCTGCGACAATCGGCATTAACAGCGCAATGCGTCCCATATTCGAAGGCATGACAAAAGCCAGTGCATAACTCAAGAGCACGACGCTGGCGACCATTTGCAGCCATGAGTCGGTCAGTTTCGCCGATAGCGCCCTCGCCGCCCGATCTGCCAGCCCGGTTTTACGGATGGCGACGCCCAGCACAAAGCCGCTGAACACCAACCAGAAAGCGGAGGAAGCAAAACCGCCAAAGATGACGTCCGTGGGCGCGATTTTTGCCACCATCGCCGCCGTAAAAAACAACAGCGCAGTAATAAACTCCGGCAGCAGTGAAGTGGCCCACAACACGATGGTGATACCGACAATCACAGAGGGAAGGAACAGAGGATGTGTAAACCAGAGCGACATGCCTGTCTCCTGTAGATTTTTTCAGCAAGTCTACGGCGACAGGCAGGAGGAGTAAACGCGAATTATGGTGGGGCTATTTCAGAATATCGCATTGATGATCCTGAATTTCCTCAGCCGAAGCACGGTTAAATGCCAGCCAGTTTCGCTCCGTTGCCAGCAAAATAAAGGAGCCATCGGCCTGCTGCGCCATCGCCAGCGCAAAGCGCCCCAGATGGGCTTTCGCTTCCGGCACTTCTTCAGCCAGCATCAGGAACGGGCTGCGCTGTACCAGCTCCGCCTCGGTCACGCGGCGCGCCAGATAGTGATGACCCCGCAAACCGCCGGGGAAATCCAGCCACTGGCTGCTAATGCGGGCCGCATTGTCATTAAGCTGAGCGCGCACGTCTGAACGCAGGCAGGAAATATGAATATGGAAATGGTTTTGCGTGCGCCCGGTACGCGAGTTAATTGTCAGAGAGATGGCGTTTTCCGGCACTTTACTGCCGCGCTGTTTGCTCATCACATCGCGGGATTGCCATGCCTGCCAAAAGAAATTGGGGGTCGCAGGATCGAGCAACAGCGGGCTCTCCGTACCGTTGATGCGGTAAGTCGGCATCAGCAAAAATTGGAGCGGGCCGTTGCGATCTTTCATCAGTACATAGCCGCTTTTTTGGTTAACCTGCGCGCAAGGTTCCGGGGAGTGATGCTCGCGGGCATTCGGCAGGCATTGCTCCAGGACTATCTGACGTAAGGCATTAGGATTGCCGCTACTCTTAAGCCAATACCAGGCTCCTGCCCCGGCCAATACGGCCAGCACCAACAGAGCAACCGCGATGCGACGAGCTGTTTTCATATTTCCGCTTCCTTTGCTGAAAGAATCGGAATGATAGCGCAAAACGCCAGGGAAGTTGGAAATCCAGAATTTTGCCAGAACCAAACGACATCGCCCTCATGCGAGGGCGATGTGAAGAGGAAGAATTAACGCTTACTGATCTGGTCGAAAGTACCGCCATTAGAGAAATGCTCTTTCTGCGCTTTGGTCCAGCCACCAAACTCATCATCAATGGTAAAGAGTTTCAGTTTCGGGAACGCATTAGCATATTTCGCGGCGACCTGCGGATCGCGCGGGCGATAGAAGTTCTTCGCTGCGATCTCCTGGCCCTCCGGTGAATAAAGATACTTCAGGTAAGCCTCGGCAACTTTTTGCGTGCCTTTTTTCTCCGTCACTTTATCCACCACCGACACTGTCGGCTCGGCAAGGATCGATTCACTCGGCGTCACAATCTCGAACTTATCTTTACCCAGTTCATTGGTCGCCAGTAGTGCTTCATTTTCCCAGGCAATCAGCACATCGCCGATACCACGTTCTACAAAGGTGTTGGTTGCGCCGCGTGCGCCAGAGTCCAGCACTTCTACGTTCTTAAACAGCGCCTTCACGAACTCCTGAGCTTTCGCCTGATCGCCACCATTCTGATGCAGGGCGTAACCCCAGGCCGCCAGATAGTTCCAGCGTGCGCCACCGGAGCTTTTTGGGTTCGGCGTGATCACCGAGACGCCGGGCTTGATCAAATCGCTCCAGTCATGAATTTGTTTCGGGTTGCCTTTACGTACCAGGAAAACGATAGTTGAGGTATAGGGCGCGGAGTTATCTGGCAGGCGTTTGATCCAGTTTTTATCAATGCGCCCGCGTTCAGCGATAGCGTCAACGTCATAAGCCAGCGCCAGCGTCACGACATCCGCGTCGATACCGTTGATAACAGAGGTCGCCTGTTTGCCGGAACCGCCATGCGACTGGCGAATCACAACGTTATCACCGGTTTCTTGTTTCCAGTGCGCACTGAACGCCTTGTTGTATTGTTCATACAATTCGCGCGTTGGATCGTAAGATACGTTTAATAACTGGATATCCTTTGCCAGAACGCTGGTGGAAGCCAGCAGTAGTATTATTCCCACGCCCCATTTATTCATCGCCCACTCTCTCAAGGTTAGCTATTTTGATGGCCTCAGAGTGCCAGAAAGCGAATCAATGAATAAAGAATAAAAAAAGATTTGCTATAACTTGGGGGAATATCAGAAGTGAAAAAACGCCCTCGTATTTGAGGGCGTATCGGTAATTAATAAAGCTTTTTCGCGCAGTCCAGCCAGTCACCTTTAAACGGACGCTTCATGTTTTCGATAGCATCAATGATGTCATGGTGAACCATTTTTTCGTTCTGGATGCCGACACAGCGACCGCCGTAGCCCTGCAGCAGCAGTTCGATAGCGTACGAGCCCATACGGGAAGCGAGAATACGGTCGTAAGGAACCGGCGAACCGCCACGCTGGATGTGACCAAGCACGGTAGCACGCGTTTCACGCTGAGTTTCGCTTTCAATATACTTCGCCAGTTCATCGATATCACAAATGTGTTCAGTGATGGCCACAATCGCGTGTTTTTTACCTTTCGCGATGCCGGCTTTGATTTCCGACACCAGATCTTCGCGGTTGAATTCCACTTCCGGCAGAACGATAAACTCGCAACCGCCGGCAATGGCCGCCGCCAGGGTCAAATCGCCGCAATAGCGCCCCATCACTTCAACAATGGAGATGCGCTGGTGAGAGGAGGAAGTGTCACGCAGGCGGTCAATAGCTTCAACCACGGTTTGCAGCGCGGTGAAGTAACCGATGGTGTAATCAGTACCCGCTACGTCGTTGTCGATGGTGCCTGGCAGACCGATGCACGGAAAGCCCATTTCCGTCAGGCGTTTAGCACCCATATAGGAACCGTCGCCGCCGATAACAACCAGCGCGTCGATACCGCGTTTTTTCATGTTCTCAATAGCCACGGCGCGGATATGCTCTTCACGGAACTCCGGGAAGCGGGCAGAACCCAGGAACGTACCACCGCGGTTGATCATGTCGGATACACTGTAGCGGTCTAGCTGGATCATACGGTCTTCGTACAGGCCGAGGTAACCATCATAAATCCCTGCAACTTCAAGACCTTCTGTTAATGCTGCGCGGACGACACCGCGGATCGCGGCATTCATGCCTGGCGCATCACCGCCACTTGTTAACACACCGATTTTTTTAATCATGACTACCTCTGAACTTAGGAATGCAAAATAAAATTCTGTGGCCCGAAGCGACTCCCCAATGGGAGCGAACAACTATGCTGCAAATAGTATATCAATCCCTGGTTGCTGAATTGATTCAGGTCAGGCCAAATGGTGATAATTTATACACAAAAAGCAGGCCTGACGCATTTTTTTTCCACTGAAAAACGAAAGCTTTTAATTGCTTATCGTCCCTGAATGACAACGGAGCAAGGATCCTGATGAATAATCACATCCGATCCCGGAAAACGCTGCAGAATCGCCTGCTCGACCTGATCGGCAACCCGATGAGCCTGAACCAGCGGCAGGTTATCTTCCATTTCTAAATGAATTTGAATAAAGCGAGTCGGCCCTGACTGCCGCGTGCGAAGATCGTGTGCACCGCTGACGCCCGGCCAGGAAATAACGATTTCGAAAATTTCCTGACGCTCGTTGTCGGGCAATGCACGATCCAGTAATGCCTGGACTGCGTCGTAACCCATGCGTAACGCGCTGGACAAAATATAAACGCCAATACCCAGCGCAAATAATGCATCTGCCCGGTGCCAGCCATACCATGACAAACCAAGAGCGATAAGGATTGCGCCGTTCATCATAACATCAGACTGATAATGAAGCATATCCGCCCTCACGGCCTGGCTCTGGGTTTTACGCACCACCCAGCGCTGAAAAGTGACCAAAATCACAGTACTGAGCAACGCGACCACAGTGACTACCACACCAATGCCTGGCGCATTCAAAGGTTCAGGTTTGACGAGATGCTGAATACCGGTCAAAAACAGAAACAATGCCGAGCCGGAAATAAACATACTTTGCGCCAGGGCAGCCAGTGATTCCGCTTTGCCGTGGCCGAACGTATGCTCTTCATCCGCAGGCTGGAGTGAATAACGCACTACCAGCAAGTTGGTCAGCGACGCGGCAATGTCGACCAGCGAATCAACCAGGGCTGCCAGGATACTGACTGAACCGGTAAACCACCATGCGAAGATTTTAATGACCAGTAATGACGATGCCATGACTGTCGCGGCGACTGCGGCGCGGGTGACCAGCCGCCCATAGGATTCATTCATAGAGGCTCCTGCTTTTCTATGCAGAAATTATAACGGATGGTGCGGGCGGCAATGAAAGGATTAAACGTAAGAAGAGGTGATAGCAAACCGTATGATGCGATAGAAGCCCTTGTTTCTATAGGGAATCGACTACCATCGTTGATGTCATTCGCAGACATACAGATGATAGCCAATTCCCTGACGATTTTTACTGCGTCACGTTTTCAAACAGTGACACAGAATAGAGCCACGCAGGTACCTGACCGATTAAATGTTGATAGCCGTTATAATCGCTATAAAGAGGATCCTGGCAACCATGCTGCTGGGTATAAGTGACGGCAAACATACCCGACTGGATAAAATATTTATCAGCCAATGACGCCACACAGAAATAGGGCTTTTTATTCGCGGCCCGCACAAACTGCGCGACGGCCTCTTTGTCACTGGATTTCACCAGCACAGGCACATCGCCAAAGTCCAGCGGATTGATGCCCGCACGAAAAGTAAAATCTTCATCTTTTACACCAGTCGTCGAATAAAGATTATGCGCAAGAACGTCTTTTTCATAAAAATATTTATTCAACGCAGGTTTATGATCGCCATAAACCACAATCACGGCGTCTTTATCAATTGCTTCAACCTGCCGGGAGAATTCCAGCAGGCGGGATAAAGATTCCTCTACCTCATATTTGTAGACACCTTCACCGCTATCATTATTGAGATAGGGGTAAGGGCCGTGCGTTGACATAGTAATCAGATTCATGAACATTGGTTTACCATGGTGCTCATTCAACGCTTTTAAAGCCGAGCGATAAAGAACAATATCATCTGTTTGCCACTGCCAGGGCTTCTTATTTTTAGCTATTTCACTTGGGACATCGCCCATTTGTGTTATATCGACAAATTGGTCAAAACCAAATTTACGGTATACATCATTTCTGCGCCAGAATGCTCGATTATTATTATGTGCAGCGAATGAAAAATAGTTTTTACTATTTAAAACACTAGCAAAGGATTCGGCATTGTCCTTGAATATATCTACATACTCCTGATAGATTATTCCGGAAAGGTATTTACTATTGCTTGGCAGGCCAGTTAGCATTTCAAATTCAATGTTAGCCGTTCCTGCACCATAATGCGGAGAAGTAGCGCGCATAGCCGTAAAACCATTATCCAACAAGGGCTGGTAGAGCTCTATAAAGTTTTTATTATCGTACCAGCATGATTCACACAAAATGAAAATAACAGTTTTGTTTTTAGGTGTGACATGTGCATAAGCATCACGTAAGGTACGATATTCACGAATGTTATCAACAGACAGCGTTGGCACAGAAAGGCGTACACTCGTCTGCACTAAATGCATCGGCAATCCATGCCGTTTCACATTGCCAGGCCAATCCCATGAGAAATAGTTCATTTCATATTTATTATTGAGCCTGTTAATACCCTCTTTTACCCATCCCGGCATGATTCCTATATTATTAAAATATGGAGAAAATGCCATCGGCGCAGTAATAATTAACAATAAAAAAACCGCAATCTTATTCCCTTTTAAAAAACGAATCTTTTTATCTAAAAAATAAAGCAACACACCAACCAAAACCACAGCAACACAAAGAAAAATCTTATCCAATGAAAGATATTTTGTTGCTAATGTGATATTTGATCCAGCCACGATATCGTTAAAAGAAAGTGGCTGTTCTGTCAGTGATATTTTTGTAGTGCTAATAAAAGCAACAACAATGGAAACCAGTGCTGTTACATATAGAGAAATAAAAACCCTTGCGTTAACAAAACGAAGAATAAGATATAAAAGAATCACAGGAGCAGACATCCAATACATCCTAATTACTTCATGAGCATTTATTCCATATGGACTATCCCCTAGAATATCTAGCGATCTTTTGAGGAGAAATACAATAACAGAAACACACAGAACTTCAAGAAGGGCTCCCTTAATAAAGCCACCGCACAATTTTATAAAATTATTAACCATGTTTTTATCTAACATTTCCCTGGCGCCTGAAATAAAATAATAATTTTTACACCATGATACTACTCATATATTATTTTGACACAGGTTAAAATGTGTAAAAAAGTGAGAATACGGCAAGTTTTGTTCTTTTATAGGGCAAATTTGCAAAATCGTGGTATAAAAAAAACCCCCTCATCATGAGGGGGAAGACAGGGATGGTGTCTATGGCAAGGAAAACAGGGTTTGTTACTGGTAATGCCGGGTACTGCTGCTACTTAACACTGTTGACGGGGAACTTTGCTGCATCTGCGCAATTTCTCGCAGTTGTTCCATCCGTTGTTGATGCTTCTGGTTTAAAACCGCTTGCTGCTCCGGCGTGAGCAGGTGGTACATCTGGTTGCGGACTTTTGCCATTTCAACCTGACGAGCCACCTGTTCCTGCGCCATCTTTTCTGCCTGAGCGCGCACAGCGTTTTCATCAAAATTTTCTGCGGTGACAAGACTGTGCATTGTCTCCATTTCGCTAACATTAACAGGAGGCTGATCGTGTCGTGCCTGTCTCATGAGATCCCGCATCTGTTGACGTTGCTGTTCGGTTAAATTAATTCCGTCGAACATATGGTTCTGGACACTGCGCTGCGCGAGACTATCAGTCGGGTGCCAGTTATCGCCTGTTACGACCTCAGCCGCCTGGCTAACAGCACTTAACGCCAGCGTTGAGGCCATGACGGCAGCGGTAACTTTGCGCATCATTTACTCCAGTAATATTTCCGTATCGCGTATCAACGAGAATGAGTCTACGATTCAGGCTGCAAACATGCGTCAGGGGGTGTAAAACAACGTAAAGTCATGGATTAGCGACTCTTGATGACGTAATTTCTGCCTCGGAGGTATTTAAACAATGAATAAAATCCTTTTAGTAGATGATGACCGAGAGCTTACATCCCTGTTAAAAGAGCTACTCGACATGGAAGGTTTTAATGTGCTCGTTGCTCATGACGGGGAACAGGCGCTCGACCTCCTCGACGACAGTATCGATTTGCTTTTGCTCGACGTGATGATGCCGAAGAAAAACGGCATTGATACCCTTAAAGAGCTACGTCAGACACACCAGACGCCTGTGATTATGTTGACTGCACGCGGCAGCGAGCTTGATCGCGTTCTTGGCCTTGAGCTGGGCGCGGATGACTACCTGCCGAAACCGTTTAATGACCGTGAGCTGGTTGCACGTATCCGTGCGATCCTGCGCCGTTCACACTGGAGTGAACAACAGCAGAACAGCGATAACAGTTCCCCAACGCTGGAAGTGGATGCATTAAGCCTTAATCCGGGTCGCCAGGAGGCCAGCTTTGATGGCACGGCGCTGGAGCTGACGGGCACGGAGTTCACCCTGCTTTACTTGCTGGCTCAGCATTTGGGTCAGGTGGTTTCTCGTGAACACCTGAGCCAGGAGGTTCTGGGCAAACGCTTAACGCCGTTTGACCGCGCCATCGATATGCACATTTCGAACCTGCGTCGCAAACTGCCGGACCGCAAAGATGGGCACCCGTGGTTTAAAACCTTGCGTGGTCGCGGCTATCTGATGGTATCCGCTTCATGATAGGAAGTTTGACTGCCCGCATCTTTGCCATTTTCTGGCTCACGCTGGCGCTGGTTTTGATGCTGGTATTGATGGTGCCGAAGCTTGATTCGCGCCAAATGACAGAACTGCTCGACAGTGAGCAGCGTCAGGGGGTGATGATCGAGCAGCATGTCGAAGCAGAACTCTCTAACGATCCACCTAACGACCTGATGTGGTGGCGCAGGCTGTTTCGCGCCATCGACAAATGGGCGCCGCCGGGTCAACGACTGCTGCTGGTGACGAGCGAAGGCCGCGTCATTGGTGCCGAGCGCAATGAAATGCAGATCATCCGCAATTTCATTGGCCAGGCAGACAACTCCGATCATCCGCAGAAGAAAAAATATGGCCGGGTAGAAATGGTCGGCCCTTTTTCAGTGCGTGACGGCGAAGATAACTACCAACTCTATTTGATTCGACCTGCCAGCAGCTCGCAATCCGACTTTATCAACCTGCTGTTCGATCGCCCGCTGTTACTGCTGATCGTCACCATGCTGATCAGTTCACCCTTGTTGCTGTGGCTGGCATGGAGCCTGGCAAAACCGGCGCGTAAACTGAAAAATGCAGCCGACGAAGTCGCCCAGGGCAATTTACGGCAACATCCGGAGCTGGAAGCCGGGCCACAGGAGTTTCTCGCCGCCGGTGCCAGTTTTAACCAGATGGTAACGGCACTGGAGCGCATGATAACCGCGCAGCAGCGCCTGCTTTCCGATATTTCTCACGAACTGCGTACACCGCTTACGCGCCTGCAACTGGGTACGGCGTTGCTGCGTCGCCGCAGTGGCGAAAGCAAAGAGCTGGAACGAATTGAAACGGAAGCACAGCGACTGGATGGCATGATAAACGACCTGCTGGTCATGTCGCGTAATCAGCAAAAAAATGCGCTGGTGAGCGAAACGGTCAAAGCTAACCAAATGTGGAAAGAGGTGCTGGATAACGCCGCCTTTGAAGCAGAACAGATGGGGAAATCCCTGACGGTCAATTTCCCGCCGGGGCCATGGCCGCTGTACGGAAACCCGAACGCGCTGGAAAGTGCGCTGGAGAATATTGTCCGCAATGCGCTGCGCTACTCACACAGCAAAATCGAAGTCAGCTTTGCGGTGGATAAAGACGGCATCACCATCAACGTTGATGATGACGGTCCTGGCGTCAGCCCGGAAGATCGCGAACAGATTTTCCGCCCGTTCTACCGGACAGATGAAGCACGTGATCGGGAATCCGGCGGCACCGGGCTGGGACTGGCGATTGTAGAAACCGCTATCCAGCAGCACCGCGGTTGGGTAAAAGCGGATGACAGCCCGCTGGGCGGTTTACGCTTAACGCTCTGGCTGCCGTTATACAAACGCGCATGACTGCATGCCCTCTCCCGGCAAGAGAGGGCATTTTCTTGCCCGCGATTATTTACCCCACAACCGACGGGAATCATCTTCAATTTTGCCGTGGATCCGCCGGTTCTGTAACGTTCGCGTCCAGCTGGCCGATAACCCTGCTGCCGACAACAAACGGTGGTACTGCTCATCATCAAACGGCTGATACCAGGCAATCGCACCCGCTTCATCAACGCTCACATCGCTAACCCGTGACGCCAGCTCCAGCGGCGAATCCGTTGAGACGCGCCCCGCTGCAATCACCCGATACAACCAACCGACTTTACCGCTTGCCTGCATCTGTGATGCCATGTCGCTGATAGCAAAGTGAAAGTTAAGTTTAAAGCAGGGCGAGCGCGGCTGCGTGACCTGAATCAGGGCATCGCCCCAACGGAAAATATCACCGATAAACACCGTCTTTTCCGTCAGACCAAACGTGGAAAGGTTCTCGCCAAAAGCCGGGGCGCAAAACAACGATGCCTGCTCGGGGAAACGCTCAGCCCACCAGGCATAATGCTCACGTGGATAATGGCAGAGTGCACGATCCGGGCCGCCGTGGTAACTCTGTTCAGCCTGCTCATCGCCCGCCAGCCCTGCCCCGGTGAGCATCAGTTCACCTTCAACCTGTAATTTTGCGATAGCGCTTGGGCGACTGCCCGCGTAATCCCTGACTTTACCCATAAACACATCAACCGGATGGCGCATTTTCTCTCCTTAGATTTTTATCTGTCACGCTGTTAACTTCGATTTTTTTACCCGGCAAACACCCAGAAATGCGACATTGGTTGGCTTGCCGCCGCACAAGACGTGCTATCACTTACTTGATATTTGAAACGCCATTTCATTCATCAAGGAGACTCTATAATGAGCCAGGTAACCCCTTTCTCCGGCGTCTGGTGTCCTTCTATTACGCCAATGGACAGCGCAGGACGGATTGATTTTAACGGATTGCGTCAACATCTCGCACGCCTAAGTGCGGCGAAAATCGACGTAATATTGTTGATGGGCAGTATTGGCGAGTTCGCCTCCCTCTCACTCGAAGAACGGCTGCTGTTGATCCGCGAAGCTCGCGCAATGTCTTCCGGCGTCATGGTCGCCAATGTCTCTTCGACCTGCTTTAACGATATGCTGTTGATGGCAGCAGAAGCGTACAGCGCAGGTTACCAAGCGGTAATGGCGCTACCGCCTTATTACTATGGGCAGACTGCCAGGCAATTATTGAACTATTTTCGCGCACTGGGTAACGCGTTCAGCGGCAAATGGTTTGCGTATAATTTTCCGGCACGAACCGGCTGTGATTTAACGGCAGATTTAGTGGCGACGCTGGCGGCGGAGTTCCCGAATTTTGCCGGTATCAAAGATACGGTGGATTGCCAGTCGCACACCCGCAATATGATCATTGCCACCCAACAAGTGCGCTCCGATTTTGCGGTCCTTTCCGGTTATGACGAGTACTACATTCCCAATTTGCTGGCGGGTGGCGCCGGGGTGATCTCCGGGCTGAACAACGTGATGCCGGAGCTGTTTGTGAAAGCTCGCGAAGCCTGGCAGCAAAAGGATTTAGCCGCGCTGGAGATTGTGCAACGCGAAATCGGCAAATTTATGGCGATTTATGCCATTGGCGATGATTTTGTCACCACCATTAAAACTGTGGTTTCGCGTAAGTTCGGTTATTGCACGCCAACTGCACGCAACATGGGCGGAGCGCTTAACGAAGACCAGTGCAATATTATTGATCGGGTTTTTGGCACCCAATAATGTCGGATGGCGCAACGCTTAACAGATCTGGCACATGCGTAGCGCCATCCAGGTAAGGGTTATTTCACCGTATTGCGTATTATGATTTCCGCCTCATTGCCTTTCACTTTACGTGACCAGAGAGACGTCAAAATCGGCACCAGAACTGAGGTGACAATTACCGAGGTCGCCACCAGAGCAGTCGCTGCGGGTGCCATCGCTTTAAAGTCCGGCACCATTTCAGCAATCAGCACCGGCGTGGCCACCGCAGCACCCGCAGAGCTGGAGGCTGCCAGCCCGGCAGTGCCATCGCCACCGCCAATCATTTTGTCGGCAATGATCAGCGGAATTCCGGTAATTACAATCACCGCCAGCCCCAGCAGAATGCCTAACAACCCGGTTTGAGCAATCACGCTTAAATCAATGGTATTACCCAGCGCGAAAGCAAAAAACGGGATCAGGGTCTGTACGGCTTTACTGAAGAACTCTCGCAGTTCCGGATCCAGGTTCCCTAACGCGAAGCCGACCAGAAAGGGCAACACAGCCCCCACGAACACGTGCGGCTCGAAGGAGGCGATCCCAGCGGTACCAAGGATAATCATTGTCATCAACGGCCCGGATTCGAGCGACATCAGCACAAAGGCCCCGGCTTCCTCTTTGGTGCCATATTGCTGCATGATGGATGCATAAAGCCCGCCATTGGTCATATCCATCGAGGCCACCAGCGCCAGCGTCGACAACCCGGCAAAGAAACCCGCCTCTACGCCATGCGCGGGGATTAAGCGTGACGCAACGGCGGCCACTACCCATGCCACGGCGATTTTTGTCACCACCAGCGTACCGGATTTACGCAGTACCGTCCCGGTAGCGCTCAGCTTGATCGACGCCCCCATGCAGAAAAACCACACCGCCAGAATCGGCACCGTGCCGGTGATCATCCCGTTTGTGAAGGAGCCGAAATATTTTCCCGCACCGGGCGCAAAAGTGTGGCACAACGCACCGATAAACAAGGGAACCAGCATCATACCGCCCGGAATTCTCTCTATTGCACGTTTGATTTGCATATATTCACCTGTCGTCAAAACCCACTGATTTTGCTGCGCCGACCGAGGGACGCTCAGCGCTGATGACAGGATGTTAGAACCACTTCGGAGAGGGAAAAGTGATCAACCGTACATAACAAAACATTATTTCATTATTTTAGGATCAATGTTTTTATTAGCTAGCGCGCTCACACTTTGCCATAAAAAAACCCCCGTCGGCAGTGCCTGGCGGGGGTTTATCTCACCTCAGGGTGAGCGACGAAATCGTCTTATTTTTTCGCAGCAAAACGGGCAGCAGCTTCGTCCCAGTTCACCACGTTCCAGAACTCTTTAATATAGTCCGGGCGGCGGTTCTGGAATTTCAGATAGTAAGCATGTTCCCACACATCCAGGCCCACGATCGGGAGGCCGGACGCGCCAGAAATCGCTTCGCCCATCAGCGGGGAATCCTGGTTTGCTGTCGAAACGACCGCCAGTTTGTCGCCTTTCAGCACCAGCCACGCCCAGCCGGAACCAAAGCGGGTTGCAGCCGCTTTTTCAAATTCAGCTTTGAAGTTATCAACGGAACCGAAGTCACGTTCGATAGCGGCTTTCAGATCACCCTGCAGGGTGGTGCCTTTTTTCAGGCCTTTCCAGAACAGGCTGTGGTTAGCGTGGCCGCCTGCGTTGTTACGCAGCACGGTTTTTTTATCTGCTGGCAGCTGATCCAGCTTGGTGATCAGTTCTTCAACAGGCAGATTTGCGAACTCCGGCAGGCTTTCCAGCGCTGCGTTTGCATTGTTCACATAAGTCTGGTGATGTTTGGTGTGATGGATTTCCATCGTTTGCTTGTCGAAGTGCGGTTCAAGGGCATCATACGCGTACGGCAGAGCAGGCAGTGTATAGCTCATGATCATCTCCATTAAAGGTAAGCGGCTACTGTGTTAATGCCGCGTAAGCAGTTGGTTCATTATAGTTAATTAAATGATATTGAAAATGTTTATCAATGCCGTAGTTTTTATAAGGTTATAACTTTTGGTTATGTTACTGAAATTGTGAAGCCGCTCACCTCCATAACGCGCTCATTGCCAGCTCCCGCCGTTACGCGGCAAACGCCTCAAGGTTAATCCTGCGCCTGATTTTTACACTCATCGGGTCGGCTGCTCGTATCCCGGCGATAAAAACAAAGAGGATCCAAAATGAGTAACGCGATTACGATGGGTATTTTATGGCATTTGATAGGTGCGGCCAGTGCAGCCTGTTTCTATGCCCCGTTTAAAAAAGTGCAACACTGGTCCTGGGAGACCATGTGGTCAATCGGCGGCATCGTCTCCTGGTTGATCCTTCCCTGGACTATCAGCGCGCTGTTATTGCCTGATTTTTGGGCTTATTTCAGCTCGTTTAATGCCTCCACACTACTGCCAGTGTTCCTGTTCGGCGCCATGTGGGGTATCGGCAACATTAACTATGGCCTGACCATGCGTTATTTGGGCATGTCGATGGGCATTGGTATCGCGATTGGCATCACCCTGATTGTCGGTACGCTAATGACGCCGATTATTAATGGTAACTTCGATGTGTTAATTGGCACCCCTGGCGGTCGCATGACGTTGCTCGGCGTGCTGGTTGCCCTTGTTGGCGTGGCGATTGTGACGCGTGCGGGCCAGTTGAAAGAACGCAAAATGGGCATCAAAGCAGAAGAGTTCAGCCTGAAAAAAGGGCTGGCGCTGGCCATTATGTGCGGCGTGTTTTCCGCTGGCATGTCCTTCGCCATGAATGCCGCAAAACCGATGCACGAGGCCGCAGCAGCACTGGGAATCGACCCGCTATACACCGCATTGCCCAGCTATGTGGTGATCATGGGCGGCGGTGCGCTGGTAAACCTCGGCTTCTGTTTTATTCGTCTGGCAAAAATGAAAAACTTGTCGATAAAAGCCGACTTCTCGCTGGCAAAACCGCTACTTATTAGTAATGTTCTGCTGTCCGCGTTGGGTGGGTTGATGTGGTATTTGCAGTTCTTTTTTTATGCGTGGGGTCACGCACGCATCCCGGCCCAGTATGATTACATCAGTTGGATGCTGCACATGAGCTTCTATGTGCTGTGCGGCGGTATCGTTGGGCTGGTTCTGAAAGAGTGGAAAAACGCCGGCCGCCAGCCGGTCGGGGTTCTCAGTCTGGGTTGTGTGGTGATCATTGTCGCCGCCAACATCGTTGGCCTCGGCATGGCCAGTTGATCAGGCTGCAATACGACTACGATGACGCCACTGACCTGGCGTCATCCCTACCTCACGACTAAACACCACCGAAAAGTAGTTACTGTCTTCAAACCCGCATTGCATGGCGATTTCGCTGATCATCTGCTCAGAATGCTGCAACAGGTACTGCGCATGGCAAATACGCAACTGACGCAAGTAGTGGTTGATGGTCATTCCGGTCTGGGTGCGAAACTGCTGACGCAACGCCCTTTCACTGCACTGCTCCTGCTCGCAAAACTGCTCCAGCACAAAACTGCGGTTCAAACTACCGGACAACGCAGTGATCAACTTATCCAGCAGGGCTTCACTGTGGGTGGCCGCAAGATTATCGGTGGCGAAACGGTGGCGTTTTAGCGTCAATATGAGCTGCGCGAACAGTGTTTCCGCCATGAGATTGTCGAGCGGATCGGGCCTTGCGCTCTCATGCTCAAGTTGCGTAATGACCTGCCGCGCCTGTGCCATACCTGTGCTACCAATACGCCAGTGCGGTACCCAATTTGAGCCATGCAGGCCGGGAATATGCGCTGCCCAATCAAGATTTAAGGTCAGCCGTTCCGGACAATAGATAATATTTTGCAGCACCAGATCGTTAACCGACGCGTACGAATGGCAATCTTCCGCACGGATATAAAACAAATCACCGCGGGTAATGCGGTAAGGGCGACCATTAAGCACATGCAAACCGTTGCCGCGCCATACCAGCACCAGTTCATAAAACTCATGGGTATGTTCGGCAAAGACATTTTGCGGATAGCGATCCGCCACCGCAACGGCCTGGCCAGCGCGGGGAAAGAAGTCTGCTTTACGAAGGATTAACTGACCTGCCACAACGCCACCTCTGCCGTGAACAACCTGCCATTATTAGCGGATCCACGGCAAAAAATCGGTGATAGCCTTCTCGTTACTGAAGCAGCATATCACGCCCCTGACGGATATCGCGCGGCGACCAGTTGAACTCACGACGGAACAGCGTTGAGAAGTGGTTGCTGTCGCCAAACCCACAACGGAAGGCAATATCCGTTACGCTGTCATCGCTATGGCGCAGCATATGGCGCGCTTTAATAAGCCTTAACCGGTTGAGGTAGCGCTGCGGCGTCAGGCCCGTAGAATGCTTCATCTGGCGGTGCAGCGTGCGCAGTGAGAGCGTAAAGTGTTCCGCCAGCGTTTCCCAGCACACATCTTCCGCAAAGTGATCTTCCAGCCACAACATCAACTGATTCAATCGGGCATCATTATTCACCGCCCCTTCTTGCAGGCTGCTTTTACGCAATAAAACCAGCAACTGCATAAACAAGATCTCACGGTTGGCAATGCCATGGGTGTCCATTTCGCTATCCGACGCCTCCATCTGACCGATGATGGCACGAACCTGCGTAAGCGCCTGCTGATTCACCCGCCAATGCGACGGATAGTGGCCATCCTGCTCTTGCGGTAAAAGCTGATTCAGCCCCGATAAAAACTGGAATGCCTCCGGCGAACGGTACAGAACATTCGTCAGGCAAAGGTTATCAGTATGTTCATACAAGTGCCGGTCATGGTCGCGCACAAAGCACACTGTACCGCCGCTGATGGTGTAGGGCTGACCGTTAAAAACATGAATGCCGGTACCATGCTCAACGATCACAATTTCATGAAAATCATGATGATGCTCAGGGAAAGCCGCCTGGGGTAATCGCGGCTCAATGGCAACAGGTGATTTACCTGACGGGAAAAAATCCACGCTATGAAGTACGGTCATACTTGCCCCCAACCCAACAATGAGAAACGTTCTCAAAATAGTAATTAAGGGTTCTCAACCTCACCTTAAATTTTCGACACTATTTCGCGCATAGCCTGCCGTTTTTTCAAGAAACGGCGGGAAAGATCGGGAAATGTGGCCAGGGTCACAATGGCCGAAAACCCCGCCATAACTGGAAACTGTGAACTCTCTCACGTTCATCTTTGCTTTCTTGCCAGCGCTAAATCGCCGCTGTCCGTAACAAGAAGGTACAACGCCTCGCCCTTTTTTAGACTGTTCGCAATGACTCTAAGAAGGACCCGCTCATGACTTTTCGCCATTGTGTTGCCGTTGATTTAGGCGCGTCCAGCGGACGCGTCATGCTGGCGCGTTACGATCGCCAACAACGCACACTTTCGCTTCGCGAAATCCACCGTTTCGTTAACTGCCTGCAAAAGGTTGAGGGTGTTGACTGCTGGGATATTGATAGCCTGGAAGCCGAAATCCGCTTCGGTCTGCAAAAGGTGTGTGAAGAAGGTATTCAACCTGACAGCATCGGTATCGACACCTGGGGCGTCGACTATGTTTTGATAAACCGCCATGGTGAACGTGTCGGCCTGCCTGTTGCCTACCGCGACAATCGTACCGACGGCATCATGAACCGTGCGATGCAAGCACCGGGCAAAACCGACATTTATCTGCGCAGCGGCATTCAGTTTTTACCGTTCAACACCCTGTATCAATTGCGGGCGCTGGCGGAACAGCAGCCTGAATTACTGGAGCAAGCCGATCATGCTCTGCTGATCCCGGATTACTTTAGCTACCGTCTTACCGGCAATCTGAATTGGGAATATACCAACGCCACCACCACGCAACTGGTCAACATCAACACAGATAACTGGGACAGCACGCTGCTGGACTGGGCTGGCGTTCCTGCACGCTGGTTCGGCACGCCAACGCACCCGGGAAATGTGATTGGTCACTGGGTGTGCCCGCAGAATCATCGCATTCCAGTCGTCGCTGTCGCCAGTCACGACACCGCCAGCGCCGTTATTGCCGCACCGCTGGCAGATAAAGATGCTGCGTATTTATCGTCAGGCACCTGGTCGCTGATGGGTTTTGAGAGCAAAACCCCTTACACCAGCGAGAACGCGCTGGCGGCCAATATTACCAACGAAGGCGGTGCAGAAGGGCGTTATCGGGTGCTGAAAAACATCATGGGGCTCTGGTTGCTGCAACGCGTTCTGAAAGAGCAAAGCATTACCGATCTCCCGGCGCTGATTGCCCAAACGGAACAGATCGCCACGTGCTGTTTTGTCATCAATCCAAACGATGAGCGCTTTATCAACCCGGACAATATGAGTGCCGAAATCCAGGCCGCCTGCCGGGAAGCAGGCCAACAGGCCCCGCAAAGTTCGGCTGAACTGGCGCGCTGTATTTTCGACAGTCTTGCGCTGCTGTATGCCGACGTACTCGGTGAACTGGCGAGCCTGCGCGGTCACCCCTTTACCCGTCTGCATATTGTCGGAGGCGGCTGTCAGAACCAGCTACTGAACCAGTTGTGCGCAGACGCCTGCGGCCTGCCAGTGATCGCTGGCCCGGTTGAGGCCTCCACGCTCGGCAATATCGGCATTCAACTGATGACGCTGGATGAACTGACCCACGTTGATGACTTCCGCAAGGTGGTCGTCGCTAACCACGACCTGATCACCTTTACCCCCAATCCTGATAATGAAATCGCCCGCTATGTCGCGCGCTTTCAGCAAAAACGACAGACAAAGGAGCTTTGCGCATGACCACTCAACTTGAACAAGCCTGGGAAATTGCTAAACAGCGTTTCGCCGCTGTGGGTATTGATGTCGAGGAGGCGTTGCGTCAGCTTGATCGCCTGCCGGTCTCAATGCACTGCTGGCAGGGCGATGATGTAGCCGGTTTCGAAAACCCGGAAGGTAGCCTGACCGGCGGGATCCAGGCTACCGGCAGTTATCCTGGCAAAGCGCGTAACGCCATGGAACTGCGTGCCGATTTGGAGCAAGCGCTGAGCCTGATCCCCGGCCCCAAACGTGTCAACCTGCATGCGCTTTATCTGGAAGCAGATGCCCCGGTGAGCCGCGATCAGATCAAACCGGAGCACTTCAGAAATTGGGTGGAATGGGCCAAAACCAACAAACTGGGGCTGGATTTTAACCCATCCTGCTTCTCACACCCGCTGAGCGCGGACGGCTTTACTCTGTCGCATGCTAACGATGAGATCCGCCAGTTCTGGATTGACCATGTCAAAGCCAGCCGCCGCGTTTCTGCCTGGTTCGGTGAACAACTGGGTACGCCGTCGGTGATGAATATCTGGATCCCGGATGGCATGAAAGACATCACCGTTGACCGCCTGGCACCCCGCCAGCGTCTGCTAAATGCGCTGGATGAAGCCATCAGCGAAAAACTTAACCCGGCACACCATATCGACGCCGTCGAAAGCAAGCTGTTCGGTATTGGTGCTGAAAGTTACACCGTGGGCTCCAACGAGTTCTATCTGGGCTACGCCACCACCCGCCAGACTGCACTGTGTCTGGATGCCGGGCACTTCCATCCGACTGAAGTGATCTCCGACAAGATCTCCGCCGCCATGCTCTATGTTCCGCGTCTGCTGCTGCACGTCAGCCGCCCGGTACGCTGGGACAGCGACCACGTCGTGTTGCTGGATGATGAAACCCAGGCCATTGCCAGTGAAATCATCCGCCACAAACTGTTTGACCGCGTGCATATCGGTCTCGATTTCTTTGACGCTTCTATTAACCGTATCGCCGCATGGGTGATCGGTACGCGCAACATGAAAAAAGCGTTGCTGCGCGCATTGCTGGAACCGGTTGAGCAGCTGCGCAAACTGGAAGCCGATGGCGATTACACCGCGCGGCTCGCCTTATTGGAAGAGCAAAAATCCCTGCCGTGGCAGGCAGTATGGGAGATGTATTGCCAGCGCCACGATACCCCAGCAGGTAGCCAGTGGCTGGAAAGCGTGCGCGCGTATGAGAAAGACGTATTAAGCCAGCGCGGGTAACCCGTTAACCCCTCCCCGGCAAGGGTGAGGGGAAAATTTTTCAGCGTGAGGGGAAAACCCCGCACCGTATTAACAGGAACAACAAGACTATGCAGACCATTATTAATTCCTGGTTCGTCCAGGGGATGATTAAAGCCACCTCCGACGCCTGGCTGAAAGGTTGGGATGAACGTAACGGCGGCAACCTGACCCTGCGTCTGGATGATGCGGACATTGCGCCGTTTGAGGCGGATTTCCATCAGAAGCCACGGTACATTGCACTGAGCCAGCCAATGCCATTGCTGGCGAACACGCCGTTTATTGTTACCGGCTCAGGCAAATTCTTCCGCAACGTGCAGCTCGATCCGACAGCGAATTTGGGCGTGGTCAAAGTCGACAGCGATGGCGCGGGTTACCACATTCTGTGGGGACTGACCCATGAAGCCGTGCCGACGTCTGAGCTGCCGGCGCACTTTTTATCCCACTGCGAACGTATCAAAGCCACAGGCGGCAAAGATCGGGTCATCATGCACTGCCATGCCACTAATCTGATTGCGCTGACCTACGTGCTGGAAAATAACGCCGACTTTATCACCCGTAAACTGTGGGAAGGCAGCACAGAGTGTCTGGTGGTCTTCCCGGACGGGGTTGGCATTCTGCCGTGGATGGTGCCGGGCACCGATGAAATCGGTCAGGCAACTGCCACAGATATGCAGAAACACTCACTGGTACTGTGGCCGTTCCACGGCGTCTTCGGCAGCGGCCCGACGCTGGATGAAACGTTTGGCCTGATCGACACCGCGGAGAAGTCCGCAGAAGTACTGGTAAAAATCTATTCGATGGGCGGCATGAAACAGACCATCACTCAGGAAGAACTGATTGCACTGGGCAAACGCTTTGGCGTTACACCGCTCCAGTCGGCTATTGATTTGTACAAATAACAACATCGCGCCCCGCTCACGAAGACGGGGCGAAACCTCACCTGCAAGCCCTACAAACACTAACTTATGTGGAGTAAAAGCGAGATGAAAACAAAAGCAAGCTTGATCCTCACCGTTGCCATTCTGGCGTTGTCCGGTTCCGCTGTTGCCGAAGTTAAAATCGCCCTCGTGGCGAAATCGTTAGGTAATGGTTTTTTCGAAGCAGCAAATACCGGCGCGCAGGAGGCAGCCAAAGAGTTAGGCGATGTTAAAGTGATTTACACCGGCCCCACGACCACCACGGCCGAAGCCCAGATCGAAGTACTGAACGGTTTGATCGCCCAAGGAGTGGATGCGATCGCCATTTCAGCCAACGATCCGGATGCAGTGGTGCCGGTACTGAAAAAAGCCATGCAGCGCGGCATTAAAGTGGTGTCCTGGGACTCTGGCGTGGCCAAAGCTGGGCGACAAATCCATTTGAACCCCTCCAATAACGCGCTGATCGGCGAAACGAACGTTAAACTCGCCGCAGACGCGCTAAAAGCGCTGAATGTGGAGAAAGGCGACGTGGCCATTCTCAGCGCTACACCCACCTCCACTAACCAGAATATCTGGATTGCGGAGATGAAAAAGGTTCTGCCGAAATACCCGTCCATCAACCTGGTCACTGTCGCCTATGGCGATGATTTATCTGATAAGAGCTACCGCGAAGCGGTCGGGCTGTTGAAAACCTACCCGGATTTAAAAGTGATCGTTTCACCGTCATCCGTTGGCATTGTTGCTGCCGCGCAGGCGGTAAAAGACCAGGGCAAGATCGGCAAAGTGTATGTCACTGGCCTGGGTCTGCCGTCGGAAATGGCGGGAGCTATCAAATCCGGTGCCAGTAAAAGTTTCGCAATCTGGAACCCGATCGATCTCGGCTATGCAGCAACCTATTTAGCCGATGACCTGGTGAAAGGCTCGGCGACCAAAACCGAAGCCAGCATGGGCAAACTCGGCAAGGTCAAACTGGATGCCGATGGCAGCGGCGCAATGGCAGAACCGTTCGTCTACGATGCCAGCAACATTGATAAGTTCTCAAAGATTTTCTGATCCCTTTCTCCCTCTCCTCTGTGGGGAGGGAGTGACAAGACCTGGAGAACTATCATGACTGCATCCACCCCATTGCTGTCGCTGAAGGGCATTACCAAAGTTTTTCCTGGAGTGCGTGCCCTTGAGAATGTGCAACTCGATCTCTGGCCCGGAAAAGTCACGGCGTTAATTGGTGAAAACGGCGCAGGGAAATCCACGCTGGTTAAAGTGATGACCGGCATTTATCAGCCTGAAGAGGGCGAAATACTCTACAAAGCGATTCCGATTACCCTCCCGACGCCTGAAGCGGCGCATAAAATGGGCATTACTGCCATCCACCAGGAAACCGTCCTGTTCGACGAACTGTCTGTCACTGAAAATATTTTTGTCGGCCAGTATTTGTATAAGGGCCTATTTAAAAAACTCGACTGGCCCGCTATGCACCAGAAAGCGCGCGATATTCTGTCACGGCTGGAGGTGCAAATTGACCCACACGCGACCTTAAAAACCTTAAGCATTGCGCAACGCCATATGGTGGCGATTGCCCGTGCGCTCTCCTTTGACGCGCAGGTGGTGATTCTGGATGAACCGACTGCCGCGCTGTCACAACATGAAATCCTGGAGTTTTACCAAATCGTCGAACGGCTAAAACAGGAAGGTAAGGCGATTCTGTTCATCTCACATAAGTTCGATGAAATTTTTGAACTGGCGGATCACTACACCATCTTGCGTGATGGCGTGTACGTTGACTCCGGGGCGATTCAGGCGATCAGCGAAGAGCGCATGATCGCGATGATGGTCGGGCGCGCCATCAACCAGAGCTGGCCCAAAGTGGTTTGCGAAATGGGCGAGACGGTACTGGAGGTTAACGATCTTTGCCATCCCACCGAATTTGCCCATATCAGTTTCTCGCTGCGCAAAGGCGAAATCCTCGGCTTTTACGGGCTGGTTGGTGCCGGGCGCACTGAACTGATGCAGGCGCTTTGCGGCGTGTCACGCCCCCTTTCCGGCAACATTATTCTCAATGGCAAAACGGTGCATTTCCACCAGCCTGCAGACGCAATCAACGCCGGGATCGTGTACGTGCCAGAAGAGCGGCAAAAACAGGGGGCGATTATCGCGTTACCAATTGCCCAGAACATCAGTTTGCCACAACTCAGTAAGTTAAACGGCAATGGTGTACTGAACGATGCCCGTGAATGGGCACTGGCGGATGAGTATGCCCGCCGTTTGCAGGTAAAGGCGTTTAGCTGGCGGCAGGCGGTAGAAACGCTTTCCGGGGGTAATCAGCAAAAAGTGGTGATCGGCAAATGGCTGGCGACCCATCCGGATGTGATCATCCTCGACGAGCCCACGAAAGGGATCGATATCGGATCGAAAGCGGCCGTGCATCAATTTATGTCGGAACTGGTGGCGCAAGGGCTGGCAGTGATCATGGTGTCTTCTGAACTGCCGGAGGTCATGGGCATGAGCGACCGGATTATTGTGATGCATGAAGGACTGATGGTCGCGCAATACCAGGCGGGAGAAGCCACAGCAGAAACCATTGTCAGCGCCGCCAGCGGTGCGGGTAAGGAGGCGGCATAATGTGGCAACAACTGCTTAAACACCGCGAAGCCTTGCTGGCCGGGGTGATTGTGTTGCTGGTTCTGGCAATTGGCAGCCGCGTACCGTCGTTTATCAGCCCCGGAAACCTGGTGGAGATGTTCAACGATACCGCCATTCTGATCATTCTTGCCCTTGGGCAAATGATGGTGTTGCTTACTAAAGGCATCGATTTGTCGATGGCGGCGAATCTGGCGTTAACCGGCATGATTGTGGCGCTGATCAACTTCCACCACCCGGATGTGCCCGTCTGGTCGTTGCTGCTACTGGCAACCTTCCTCGGGCTGATAATGGGCGTGATTAACGGTTTACTGGTGTGGAAACTCGGGATACCGGCGATCGTGGTTACGCTCGGCACCATGAGCATCTGGCGCGGGATTATCTTCCTGTTGTCCGGTGGAGGCTGGGTCAACTCTAACCAGATGGGAGCCGATTTCCTGGCGCTTCCGCGCGCCAGCGTGCTGGGTCTGCCAGTGCTGAGCTGGTGCGCAGTAGCAACATTGCTGCTGGTGGGCTACTTCCTGCGTTATAGCCGTACCGGACGCGCACTTTACACCGCAGGCGGAAACGCAACGGCAGCGTACTACACCGGGATCAACGCAGGCAAAATGCAGTTTGTCAGTTTTTGCCTTTCCGGTGCGCTGGCGGGGTTTTGCGGCTATTTATGGATCTCCCGTTTTGCCGTTGCGTATGTTGATGTGGCAAACGGTTTTGAACTGCAAGTCGTGGCAGCCTGTGTGATCGGCGGCATTAGCACCATGGGAGGAACCGGGCGCGTGATGGGGTGCCTGTTCGGTGCGTTATTTCTCGGGGTCATCAATAATGCGTTGCCAGTGATTGGTATTTCGCCCTTCTGGCAAATGGCCATCTCCGGCACGGTGATTGTGATTGCGGTTCTGCTCAACGAACGTGGCAACAAGCGTAAAGGCCGGCTGATCCTGCGCGATGCGGCCCTGGCGCGCCAGAAACAGGCGGTGAAATCATGAGTAAAATGCTGACCTCCGAAGCCGTAAAACCAACGCCCGGCACAACCCCTTTCTTGCAACGGTTATTGTGCTGGGAAGGTTTTTTACTGGCTGTCACTCTGGCGGTGTTTGTGGTGAACGCGCTTGCCTCTCCTTATTTCCTTAATATCTGGAACCTGTCTGACGCCACATTTAATTTCACTGAAAAGGCGATCATTGTGCTGCCGATGGCAATGTTGATTATCGCCAGAGAGATTGATCTCTCTGTGGCGTCCACCATGGCGCTCAGCTCAACAGTGATGGGGTTCTGCGCCCAGGCAGGCATCGACACACCGCTTCTGGTCTGTGTGGGGCTCAGCGTTGGTTTGCTGTGCGGGTTGTTCAACGGTCTGCTGGTGACGCGTTTCAACCTTTCGTCGATTGTTATCACCATCGGCACCATGAGCCTTTATCGCGGCATTACGTACATTTTACTTGGCGATCAGGCGCTAAACAGCTGGCCTGAGAGCTTCGCCTGGTTCGGTCAGGGCTATGTGTGGGGTGCACTGTCGTTTGAGTTTGCGCTATTCATCGCGCTGGCGCTGTTGTTTGCCTTCCTGCTGCATAAGACCAACTTTGGCCGCCGGACCTATGCCATCGGCAATAACCCGACCGGTGCATGGTATTCCGGTATTAATGTTAAGCGGCACAACCTGATCCTGTTTGCTCTGGTCGGGCTGATGGCGGGCCTGGCCGCGATCCTGCTGACATCGCGCCTGGGCAGTACCCGCCCGACACTGGCGCTGGGTTGGGAACTCTCCGTCGTGACCATGGCGGTGCTTGGCGGCGTCAATATTCTCGGCGGTTCCGGCAGTATGCCCGGCGTGATCATCGCTGCTTTTTTAATGGGGCTGGTCACCTTCGGCCTCAGCCTGCTCAATGTGCCAGGCATTGTGATGTCGATTATTGTCGGCGCAATGCTGATTGTGGTGATTTCCCTGCCAATTATCACCCGTCGCGTGATGCAACGCAGGCGTATGTAAAAGACAAGAAAGGATCCCTCCGGCGGCAACGCACTCTGGCGTCGGAAAAAATCACAGCAATTTAAGGAGCATCATGATGAGTTTTATGTTGGCACTACCCAAAATCAGCCTGCATGGCGCAGGCGCTATCGGCGATATGATCAGACTGGTGGCAAATAAGCAGTGGGGAAAAGCGCTGATCGTAACTGATGGTCAACTGGTGAAACTGGGACTACTGAACAGCCTGTTTGCCGCGCTCAAGGAACATAACATGCCCTACCATCTGTTCGATGAGGTGTTCCCGAATCCTACCGAAGAACTGGTGCAGAAAGGCTATGAGGCTTATAAAAATACCGGCTGCAATTTTGTGATCGCCTTTGGCGGCGGCAGCCCAATCGACACCGCCAAAGCGGTAAAAATCCTCACCGCCAACCCAGGTCCTTCCACCGCGTATTCGGGCGTCGGCAAAGTAAAAAACGCCGGTGTACCTCTGGTAGCGATTAACACCACGGCCGGAACAGCGGCAGAAATGACCAGCAATGCAGTGATCATCGATTCTGCACGCCAGGTGAAAGAAGTCATTATTGATCCGAACATCATTCCGGATATCGCCGTCGACGATGCCAGCGTAATGCTGGACATTCCGGCGTCGATAACCGCCGCCACGGGCATGGACGCGTTGACCCACGCCGTTGAAGCCTATGTTTCTGTGGGTGCGCACCCGTTAACCGATGCCAACGCGCTGGAGGCAATCCGCCTGATCTCTCTGTGGCTGCCCAAAGCCGTAGAGAACGGTCATGACATTGACGCTCGCGAACAAATGGCGTTTGGTCAGTATCTGGCGGGCATGGCGTTTAACAGCGCCGGTCTGGGTCTGGTGCATGCGCTTGCACATCAACCCGGTGCAACACACAACCTGCCGCACGGCGTCTGTAACGCCATCCTGCTGCCGATCATCGAGAACTTTAACCGGCCGAATGCAGTTGCGCGCTTTGCACGCGTGGCGCAGGCGATGGGCGTGAACACTCAGAACATGAGCGATGAAGCGGCCAGCATGGAAGCCATTAATGCAATCCGCACCTTGAGCGCCCGCGTGGGCATCCCTTCCGGCTTCAGCAAACTGGGCGTGACCAAAGCAGATATCGAAGGCTGGCTGGACAAAGCGCTGGCCGATCCGTGCGCACCGTGTAACCCGAGAACTGCCAGTCGTGATGAAGTCCGCGAACTGTACCTGGAGGCATTATGATCCGTAAAGCCTTTGTGATGCAGGTGAACCCAGATGCGCACGAAGAGTATCAACGCCGCCATAATCCCATCTGGCCGGAGCTGGAAGCGGCACTGAAAGCGGGAGGCGCGCATCACTACGCCATTTATCTGGATAAAGAGCGTAACCTGCTGTTCGCTACCGTGGAGATTGAATCGGAAGAGCGCTGGAATGCGGTCGCCAGTACGGAGATTTGCCAGCGCTGGTGGAAGTATATGCGCGACGTGATGCCAGCCAACCCGGATAACAGCCCGGCCAGCGCCGAGCTTAAAGAAGTGTTTTACCTGGACTGATGGCGTCGCTCACCCCCTCTCTTTTGTGGAGAGGGGGAATTCATGTACCGAGACATTACCCTGGTCATCAATCAATTCGACGCGAATACGCAGTGGCAATGGCAGTGATCTTACGGCCTGACTCTGCACGAAATAACGCTTTTCGCTGTACGGTGCTGTCATCATGTCCGGCAACTGTTCCACAGCATAGCTTTTGTCTGCTGCCAGTACTTGCATTGCGGCGAAAGAGAGATGCCACGGCGAACGGTTTTGACAGACAATCTCCAGTTTCTCGCCGATGTATTCCGCATGGAAGCTGAACGCCGTTGCGTTATTTTCAGGCGCGCCAAGTGCTTTGGGCCGCCAGAAAATTTTCAGCTGCGTATTCATGGTCAACACCACGCTGTGCTCCTGCAAAGAACGAACAGGCGAGCCCGGAGGGATCTCATAGATATTTAGCCAAAAAACAGACTCGCGATCTTGTGGTAGCGGTGACTGATTGTAGATCAGTCGGATCCCCTGAATTTTTTGCGGCGCAAGCGAGAACATCGGAGGAACGGTGACAAAAGGCGCTTTAACGCTGCCAGGCGCAGGGTTTATCTCTCCGTCGTCCACCCAGGTCTGCACCATTACCGGCCAGTCATTGGTATTCACCAACATCAGGCTTTGTTGCACCTGCCCTTCGGTAAAAATAACCCGCGAAGCAGAGGCTGTTACACCCGCGTGAACAGGAAGCATCATTGCCCAAAATAGCGCTCCCATCCCCACAAGTAAGCGCATCATCATTGTACTTTCACCAGGATTTGCGCGCTGGCGTAAACTTGCCCTGCACGAACAGTCTGGTTACCCACGCGGGAAAGATACGCATTGAAATCAATCGCATATTCGCTGATCCCTAATGTGCCTCCGCTGTTAACTACTCTGATGCCGTCTCGTGCGTCGTACCACCCGCCTGCCTCACCCATAGCACACGCTGTAATACAGCGTTGCCAGCCAATAAAGTTACGTATTATGCCGTCATCGGCGTTCGCAATCTGGATCCCGACCCCCTTCGCCATGCCATCTACCCCGAGGTCAGGGGGGAGTAAATAGCGAACGCCGCCAGAGCTATTCACAAGATTGAGTTGCTGTGCGGCTTGATAACTTTCATAAGGGACTTGCATGCCAAGCGCCGTCAGGCCGCTAATCGTACCGGTTCCCGCCAGCCCCTCGCAGAGAATGTTCACGGTAAACTTGCTCTGTGATTTTCCACCGCTATTTAACGCGCCGACACTGATAGGGGGAAATGTGACGACAGGCGTCACATTTTTGGCAGTGCAGGTCCGTTGCGATACCAGCTGCGCCATGGGCGCCACTCCGCCCATGTTGATACTCATCCAGTTGTCTTTCCACCAGCCGTTATAGACATAGGCCGAATCGCCCACGTCACAATACGCATCCGGGCTACCTTCAGAACAAAAAGAGACATATCCATTAGGCTGGTTACAGGTATACGTACCCGATGTCAGTTGATCCCGTTTTGCACAATAGTCTGATGGCGCTTGCCCGCGAGAAGTCGTGGTGCTAACCCGAATCAGATCCGCACGTATAGGGCTAAAATCCTTCAGCCGGATATAGATTTTCAGGCCATCCGGCGATACGACATAATTCTTTAACGGGATCCGTTGATAGTTACGTGTAAACACCCGACCAGAGTTAACATGAGTCAGGCGTATCGCCACATGACTAAAAAGCGTTGCATAGTAATTAGGGTAACCATCGAAAGCGCCTATATCAAAAAAGCCTCCGTTTCGGTCATTACCATTTGTGGCAATGATTTCATAAATATTGTTTTTGTCCGCTATATCGCAAACCCAAAGAATGCTGTCCGGACCTTTTGTATAACGAGGATTGTCATAAAAATTCACTACGCTTGAAGCCAATGGTGAACCTACTGGCTGCACTTTGTCTGTCGTGATGTTGATGGTCCCAAGCGCAAGACTGACTCCCCATCCACTTAATTCTGAGCGGGCAAAGTCAGGTCCTTTCACGCACTTTGCATTCAGGGACAAGCTGGTAAATAAGAAAAAGCTCAGCAAAGTTATCCGAAAAAATGTCATTAGCGACTCCATTACTTAGCGGCAAGGCAATGTCAACAGAGCCAACGGCTCCTGCGAGGACGGCGCATGCCAGGCAATACGGCAGCGCTCATTGGTGCGGTTTCCCCATTGAACCTGTAACTCTCCCTTTTCTTCATGGGAACGCAGGTAAATTTGATTAGCCTGCCCCACCATTCCTGTACGGTTGCCATATCCGTCATACACGCTTGTTCCCATAGGAATAGATGCGTTGTCCGGCCGTGCTGCTGTGATCAACATGGCCTGGCCTTGAAGAGTGTTAAAACGTAACCGCACCGTTGCACCGGCATAAGGCGCGACCTGCATTTTCATGGTCTGTAGCTCAACGTTGTCGTCCATATTGCCCGGGTCCAGCGTGACATGGTTGATTTGATAAGCACCTAACGCTGGAGTTATCGCATAACCAAACGCATCAACACGCGCGTTCTGACCGCCAATCACCTCAGCGCCGCTGGCACCTGGCGCATCAATTAAAGCAAAGCTATCTCCTACCCACTGACCCAGCGTCACACCACCTTTATGGGCCACAATTGCCCCCTGCAACGAAGCTGAAGCCTGCCAGTAGTTACTTGATGTAGACCAGGATGTTGCGGCATTAACGTAGGGGAAGCTGCGCTGGAGGTTGGCGCCCCATCCAGCTTGTTCCATTCTCTTATTGGCAGAAAAATTAAGGCTATAATTCAGCGGATCGTGTTCGCCATATATGCCACTCAGCGTGGACTGATAACCACCATCACTTCCGCCATTGCCGGTCGTATGGTTAACATTGGTTGAGAGTGTGGGTGAAGTACGCCGCTGACCAAGCGGTGTGGATAAAGAAAACGACCACATTGTTTGCATCTGGCGGCGAAACGAAAATACGTCGGCGTTATTGCTGACACCCGGCGTAATGCTATAGGTTCTGGCCGCTGTAACGCTTAACGAAACCCCATAATCAAACAGCTTATTCCAGCTGAGTTGATACTGTTTATCCCGTTGTTTTCCATCGCTATAATCCTGCATTGATGCGGAAGCATTAATATTGCCAAATGACGCCAATGGCTGAGAGGCGGCAAATTCAATACGGCTGCGTTGTTTCCAGGTGGGAGATTGCCACTGTTGCGCCTGACCTTGTGCATGGCGCGACCCCAGTGTGTCGTAGAGCTCAGCATACCCCTGGGCCGCATATCGGGACGCGGCCAGGGTAAATAATGTTCCGGTTTGCGGCAGTGCTTTGCTGTAGTTCAGCCGTAGCATCCAGCCACCACGGTTGCCGTCATCCTGCTGCGCCAGAGAATAAAAACTGTTTAATCCTACCGCCCCGATCGCTGAGCTATACACGCCACCGAGGGACCAGGCCATGTATCCCGACGCCAATTGATTGCCGACGTTAAACGTAAGCGCATTGGTCAATCCCTGCCGCCAGATCATTTCGCTAAAAGTATTTCCTGCGTCAATGTTCTGCACCTTTCCCGCAGTGAATGACCATTGGGATACACCCGGTCTGATCGACTCCGCCAGCGAAGAGTAAGGCATGTTGTATATATTTTTACTGCCATCCGCTTCGGTAACCACAATGGTTAAGTCGCCGGAATAATAAGTGGGATACAGATCGTCAATGACGAACGGGCCCGGCGCAACCGTCGTTTCATACAGCGTGGTCTGGTCCTGCATAACTGTGACTTTTGCATTGGTTTTTGCAATGCCCCGTACGACAGGTGCGTAACCGCGAAGAGAATCTGGCAGCATGCGTGTGTCCGAAGTGAGCTGTATGCCCCGGAAACTGATACCCGAAAAGAGTTGCCCATCGGTGTACCCTTCCCCCAACGTCATTTCGCTGCGTAAAGGGTAGATAGCGCGCTGGATATAACGGCGACTGGTATTCCAGTGATTGCCATCAATATTGCTGTAGTTCAGGCTGGATTGCTGGCGGTAACGCCATAGCCCCAGATTTATACCACCGTTAAGATTCACCCATGATGAATCCATCTTGCTTGTTTTATAGCGGCGCGACGTTGCGTGGTACTGGTTAGCCATGTAATTGATAAATAGCATACTCTCTCCGGCGTCGAGACTTTCTTCGCTCACGGCACCACGAGGAGAGGATTTTAATAATGCCTGCGGTACACTCACATCCATGCGCAGTTGTGCCAAATCGAATTTAAGCCTTACACCTTGCATCACATGATCGTCTGGCCAGTAGCATGAGGCGGGCTGTTTCTCTGGCAACGATTTAAAACGCAACATGGCAACGAGTGCATGGGGAAGGCAGGGTTCAACATTTGTACCCCGTTGTGAAAATTCAATTCCGTAGCGCGTGATAAATGTGCCGTTAAGATAAATATCCAGAGAATGACTTCCTGGCGTTATTAACGCATCCTCGTTCAGTTTTTGCAGATCACTACTGGATAATCCGCTATTTCTCAATAAAGAAGCGTCGAAGTAAAATTCGTTCTCTTTTGCTGTCGCGGTTAATGACAATAAAGTGACGAGACTGAACAAAACCCGAATATATAAACGGTACTGATACATTGACATTATCCGAATTGAACAGTACTTGCATTATAAAACCAGGAAGCTAACGAGGCAGACGATAAACCTTGCTGGATATTCCGCCATAATCATTTATTGCGTTAATAGTTAAATGACTTCCCGCCTGTTCAGGTAATAACCATTGGGCAGTAGTGTATGGTGCAATCATCCCGGTATTCTTAATTTTCTTTTTCTTGCTGCCATCTCCAGCATAAGCATCAAGAACAGAAATATAATATGCAGTAGTATTCTTAACATCTATTATTTGGCCACGCCTGTCGATTTTAATCTCATCAAGAACATTATTTGCATCCAGTGCAATTCCGGTGGGGCGATAAAAAATCTTAAGCCGGCTTTTTATCACCAGGGTTAGATGACTTTCATGATTATCTGCTTCATTTTTTGCTGGATATTGCAAAAAGTTCAGCCAAAAAAGCGATTCTCTATCCTTGGGTAAATCTTTCCCGGTGAATTTCAGGCGCATTACATGTGTCTGATTGCCATTAATACGAAAAATAGGTGGCATGGTAATGAAAGGGGCATCGGCTGTTTCTGGCGTAGAGTTCGGGTTATTGATATCCGTCCAGACCAGCACCAGAACAGGCGCTTCCCCTGCATTATTAAAGGTCAGAGATTTCTCTTTTATATCAGCTTCATAAATAACACGCGTACCCAGCAATGTTACATTAGCGCTAACACAGGCAGGTACTAAACAGAACAAGAGTAGTGCAAAAGATAGTCTTTCTGACCAATAATTAAACATTTATTAATAAGCCATCTTCGGGGCAGACGCAGAATCTGCCCCGGAACAGGTTATTGATATGTCACTGCAAACTGCGCCTGAGCCTCTACAGCCCCAACAGTAGTGACGCCCGTTGCATAATAGCGAGCAACCAAATCAAAGTTCGTAGACGTTACGCCACTGTTGATGGTCTGCATTGCAGTGGTTGCTTTATTATTATTGAACGTTAATGCCGACGCGCCCTCCACTAACTGGATAGCAACGTTGGTAGCAGGTGAGTTGGTAGCAATGTTCTTTAAATTGCCGTTATCAACATCATTCGCCACAAAGAGAATACCCGCAGATGTACTTTGGGAATTACAATTCTCTAACGTGACCGTGAAAGGCGTATCACCCGCCGTTGAACCCGAACTGCTTAATTGACCTTTACTGACAGTGGGTAAAAGGATTATTGCTGAGGTACTGCTGTTGTTGACTTTAACGGTACAGGTTTGCTCACTGACTTCACCCAGAAAGTGAACCGTGTTGTTGGCTTGTGCAACCAGTGGCAGACTTGTTAAACCAAACGCAAATAATGCTGCAAAAGAATGACTCATCCTGAGCATCTTATTCCTCCATTAATATGTATAGTAATAAAAAGAGTCAACTTATATCACACTACGAATAAGAAGATTGGATGCAAAGCATACAGCCACGGATAATTGATGTAAAGCAAGTTTCTCTAATTTTCGAAGAGGTAATACCTCTTAATATATATCAAAAAAAGCAATATATTGGGAATTAAATTTGATTCATCAATATTAATTGAACAACTCATTCATAAAGGCGATATACTATTTAAAAAATATCTGCATTTATCGCCTCCACATTATATTAGTTCTGTTCCGCAACCAGAATAGCCTGGGTTTCTGGCTCCAGGGCTTTAAAGATATGCTCCTGATCGGCCGGGTAACAGATATAGTCACCCTCGCTCAACTCTTCCGGCGCTTCAGTCAACCCGACCAGTGCACGACCTTGTGTCACAATAATATGCTCCACTGACCCGCGCGGATGAGGCTGAGAAACACGATCAGCACCCGGTTTCGTCAGTAATAAATAAATATCGCGTCGCGCACCGGGTGGACAGGCGGCAAGCAAAATAGCCTGATAATTGGCCTGCTCTGCAACTACCTTCATACCTTCTCCGCGTCGAATTACCTGGGTTTTCGGGCTTTGTGGCTCCAGCAGGCGGGCGAAAGGAATATCCAGCGCGACGCACAATGACCAGAGCGTTTCCAGACTGGGGTTGCCGTTTCCGGCTTCCAGTTGGGAAAGCGTCGATTTGGCAATACCGGCGCGGCGGGCGATTTCCGCCAGAGAAAGCCCGGTTCGCTGGCGTTCGCGCAACAGACTTTTAGCAATCACACTCATTGGTTGTGTCATCTTTGACGTCACCCTTCATTATAATGAACATATTGTTCGATTTGAAAAACGATCCAGATATGTTCATTATAATGGCTAATCGTTCGATATGGTAAACGCATATGCTTACTCAATATTTTTCAAGCCTGAAAAGCGACACCGTCAAAGCCATTTTTCTTGTTTGCCTCGCGGTCGGCGTGGTGGGGGTATCATACGGTTCGCTGGCAATGGCGTATGGCTTTCCGCTTTGGGTCCCCCTGGCGCTCTCTCTGACTGTGCTGGCGGGTGCGTCCGAATTTATGTTTATTGGCATAGTTGCCAGCGGCGGAAATCCGCTGGCCGCTGCCGTGGCCGGGCTACTGGTAAATGCCCGCCACCTCCCTTTTGGCGTGACAGTGCGCGAGCTTGTCGGTAACGGCGCATCCGGTCTGCTGGGAAGCCACATCATGAATGATGAAAGTGTGGTGTTCGGTTTATCGCAGGCCACGCCAGAGCAGCGCAAAGCCGCCTACTGGTTATGCGGACTGGGAGTGGCTTTGTTGTGGCCTGGTGGAGTGCTGCTTGGCGCGGCAGTCGGTAAGCTGTTGCCCGCCCCGGAAACTATCGGGCTCGATGCCGTCTTCCCCGCCATCTTACTGGCACTGGTGCTGCCAGCGTTGAAAAAAAGAACCACGTTTATTCGTGCGACCAGCGGGGCGGTCCTGTCTCTTATCGCTGTACCCTTTGCGCCGGTGGGGTTGCCAGTGCTGCTCTCATTGCTGGGTCTGCTGACGAGGAAGAAATAAATGGCCAGTGTTCCATTGATTATCAGCGGTATCGCTATCCTTTCAGTCGGGACCTATTTAATGCGCCTGGGCGGTGCAAAGCTGGGTAGCCGACTGGCGCTTTCTGAGCGCTCACAAGCACTGCTTTCCGATGCCGCCACAACATTGCTGTTTGCCGTCGCGCTTGCGGCCACGCTCTATGAAAGCAATCATTTTGCCGGAATAGCTCGTGTACTGGGGGTCTTATTCGCGCTGTTTCTTGCCTGGCGTAAAATGCCGCTGATTGTGGTGATCCTCTCTGCCGCCGTGGTCACGGCACTTCTGCGACTGGCGGGGATCAGTTAACGCAAAAAAGCGCCCGAAGGCGCTCTTTCAACGGTACTGTGTGCTTATTTAGTCAGTTCGGCAGTCATATGAACCTGGTTGCCGTTATACGCTTCGGTGATCTGATAAGACGCGGCACCAGCCTGCTGAGCCTGAGCAGCGATTTTCGCTTCTGCCCCTGACAGCGTGGAATCTGTTGCGCTGATGGTTTGAGCGGCGAAAGAACCGAAAGAGGTAGCCAGAGCGATAACTGCGACAAAAGTTTTGATGCTTTTCATGATATAAATCCTTACGTTAATTTGTTGGTGTGAGGCACCGCGCCTCGATGAAATAAATAGTAGACCTGTTCTCACTCAACAAAAAGCGGAAGGATTTGTTTTCATTTTTCAATTTTTTTGATGAACTTAAAAACCCATCAAACGCTGCGGATGCGTATAGACAGTTGCCCTGCCCGGTTTGCAAAAACCCACCAGCGTCAGGTTGCAGCGCTCAGCCACTTCGACTGCCAGCGTCGTTGCAGCAGAAACCGCAAACAGGATCTCAACGCCGCACATCGCCGACTTCTGCACCATTTCATAACTGGCGCGGCTGGAAACCAGTACCGCTCCCTGCGACCATCCTTCACCCGCACGGGCGCGATGGCCCAATAATTTATCCAGCGCGACATGTCGCCCCACATCTTCATGCCCGCCAGCAAGTTCGCCGGACGGTAACATCCACGCTGCAGCATGCGTGCAGCCAGTGAGCTGACCGACTGGCTGAAAATCGGTCAAATGCGCCAGGCCCGCGTCAAGCGAGGCTAAATCAAACGTCTGGGTAAACGGCAGCGGCATTATCGGCTTACCAATGTCGTTAAGTTGTTCTACCCCGCAAACACCACAGCCTGTTCGGCCCGCCAGTGCGCGACGGCGCTCTTTCAGTCCCATAAAGCGACGGCTGGACAATTCGATTTGCACCTCAAGGCCGTTGCAGGTGGAGATGACGTCCATACCGTAGATCTCAGCAGGGGTTTCTATAATCCCTTCGGATAAGGAAAAACCTACAGCAAACCATTCGAGATCTTTGGGCGATGCCATCATCACGACATGCGAAATACCGTTGTATACCAGCGCAACGGGTACCTCTTCCGCCAGCATGTCAGGTATCGCTTGCTGCAAGTCATCGCGCTTCCACAGGGAGACCTGACGCGCCCCTGTGATGGGTGTTGCATTTTTGTGCTTTATAGCCCGTAAATCATTCACTTTTCATTAACCGTTATCGAACAAGCGTATCAACATTATGGTATTCTCAGCGCCATAACCCTCAAAACTGGAGGGAATAGACACGATTCTGCAACTTCATGTCCGAATAGGCATACCTACATTGTGGTATCGTGCGTTGCTAATCCCCAGTCATTAGCGGGATTAACAGCAATATTGAACCTTTGCGAAAACCTCCGCAAAGAAAAAAAGATAAAGAGTAATGTCGAACCAGGAGATAACCATGCAGGTCAGCAGAAGACAGTTCTTTAAGATCTGTGCTGGCGGTATGGCAGGAACGACGGCTGCGGCGCTGGGTTTTGCCCCCAACATCGCCCTCGCGGAAACACGGCAGTATAAACTGCTGCGCACCCGTGAGACCCGTAATACCTGCACATATTGCTCCGTTGGCTGTGGGCTGTTGATGTACAGCCTCGGCGACGGCGCAAAAAACGCCAAAGCATCCATTTTTCACATTGAAGGTGACCCGGATCATCCGGTAAACCGTGGGGCGCTCTGCCCGAAAGGCGCAGGTCTGGTAGATTTTATTCACTCAGAAAGCCGCCTGAAATACCCGGAATATCGCGCGCCGGGTTCCAATAAATGGCAGCAAATCAGCTGGGATGAAGCCTTTACCCGCATCGCGAAACTGATGAAAGAGGATCGTGACGCTAACTACATCGCGAAAAACGCGGAAGGTACTACCGTCAACCGCTGGCTAAGCACCGGTATGCTGTGTGCTTCCGCCTCCAGCAATGAAACCGGCTATTTAACGCAAAAATTTACCCGCGCACTCGGCATGTTAGCCGTCGACAACCAGGCGCGTGTCTGACACGGACCAACGGTAGCAAGTCTTGCTCCAACATTTGGTCGCGGTGCGATGACCAACCACTGGGTCGACATGAAGAACGCCAACCTTATCATTGTGATGGGTGGGAACGCGGCAGAAGCGCATCCGGTGGGATTCCGCTGGGCGATGGAAGCCAAGATCCATAATGGCGCGAAGCTGATTGTTATTGATCCGCGCTTTACGCGTACCGCCTCTGTTGCGGATTTTTATACGCCAATTCGTTCCGGTACTGACATTGCATTCCTGTCAGGCGTACTGCTGTACCTGATTACCAACGAAAAATACAACCGCGAATATACCGAAGCCTATACCAACGCCAGCCTGATCGTGCGTGAGGATTTTGGCTTTGAAGAGGGCCTGTTTACCGGCTATGACGCGGAAAAACGGAAATATGACAAAACCAGCTGGAGCTATGAGCTGGATGAGAAAGGTTTCGCCAAACGCGATACCACGCTCACCCATCCACGCTGCGTATGGAACCTGCTGAAAGAGCATGTTTCCCGCTACACGCCGGAAGTCGTGGAAAACATCTGCGGCACGCCAAAAGCGGACTTCCTTAAAGTCTGTGAATACATTGCCGAAACCAGCGTGCACGATAAAACCGCTTCATTCCTGTATGCGCTCGGCTGGACACAACACTCTATCGGTGCTCAGAACATCCGTACCATGGCGATGATCCAACTGCTGCTGGGCAACATGGGCATGGCGGGCGGCGGCGTGAACGCCCTGCGCGGTCACTCCAACATTCAGGGACTGACAGACCTGGGTCTGCTGTCACAGAGCCTGACTGGCTATCTGACGCTACCGAGCGAAAAACATACCGACCTCCAGACTTACCTTACTGCCAACACGCCAAAACCGCTGCTGGAAGGCCAGGTGAACTACTGGAGCAACTACCCGAAATTCTTCGTTTCGATGATGAAAGCCTTCTTCGGCGATAAAGCGACAGCGGAAAACAGCTGGGGCTTTGACTGGCTGCCGAAATGGGACAAAGGCTATGACGTCCTGCAGTACTTCGAAATGATGAGCCAGGGTAAAGTGAACGGCTACCTCTGCCAGGGCTTTAACCCGGTGGCGTCGTTCCCGAACAAAAATAAAGTGGTTGCCTCACTGTCGAAGCTGAAGTTCCTGGTGACGATTGATCCGCTCAATACAGAAACCGCTAACTTCTGGCAAAACCATGGCGAGTTTAACGACGTCGATCCGGCTAAAATCCAGACCGAAGTATTCCGTCTGCCTTCTACCTGCTTTGCGGAAGAGAACGGCTCTATTGTCAACTCCAGTCGCTGGCTGCAATGGCACTGGAAAGGCGCTGATGCGCCGGGCGATGCGCTGAACGACGGCGAAATCCTGGCGGGCATCTTCCTGCGTATGCGTCAAATGTACGCCGCAGAGGGCGGAGCCAACCCGGAACAGGTGCTGAATATGACCTGGAATTATTCGACGCCGGAAAACCCCGCGCCGGAAGAGGTCGCCATGGAAAGTAACGGTAAAGCGCTGGCGGACATTATCGATCCGGCAACCGGTACAGTACTGGCGAAAAAAGGCGAGCAGTTAAGCACCTTCGCCCATTTGCGCGACGACGGCACCACTTCCAGCGGTTGCTGGATTTTCGCCGGCAGCTGGACACCGAAAGGCAACCAAATGGCCAACCGCGATAACTCAGACCCGTCAGGTCTTGGCAATACGCTGGGCTGGGCATGGTCGTGGCCGCTTAACCGCCGCATTCTCTACAACCGTGCTTCCGCTGATCCACAGGGCAACCCGTGGGATCCGAAGCGCCAGTTGCTGAAATGGGACGGTGCGAAATGGGGCGGCTTTGATATTCCGGATTACAGCGCTGCCGCACCAGGCAGTAATGTCGGGCCGTTTATCATGCAGCAAGAAGGGATGGGCCGTTTGTTTGCCCTCGATAAGATGGCCGAAGGACCGTTCCCGGAACATTACGAACCGTTTGAGACGCCGCTGGGTACTAACCCGCTGCATCCAAAGGTTATCTCTAACCCGGCAGCCCGCGTCTTCAAAGACGACATGGCCGCGATGGGTAAAAAAGAGGCGTTCCCGTATGTCGGTACGACCTACCGTCTGACCGAGCATTTCCACTACTGGACCAAGCACGCGCGGCTTAATGCCATCGCGCAGCCGGAACAATTTGTAGAAATCGGCGAGAAACTGGCGGGCAAATTGGGCATCACACAGGGCGATACTGTGAAGGTTTCCTCCAATCGCGGCTATATCAAAGCCAAAGCGGTGGTGACCAAACGTATTCGCACGCTGAAAGTGAACGGTCAGGATGTCGATACTATCGGTATTCCTATTCACTGGGGTTATGAGGGTGTGGCGAAGAAAGGCTTTATCGCCAATACGTTAACGCCGTTCGTCGGCGATGCGAACACCCAGACGCCGGAATTCAAGGCGTTCCTGGTGAATGTGGAAAAGGTATAACGGAGACGACTTATGGCTTATCAATCGCAAGACATCATCCGTCGTTCCGCGACTAATGGCTTTACCCCCGCGCCGCAGGCGCGGGATCACCAGCAGGAAGTGGCGAAGCTTATTGACGTCACTACCTGTATCGGCTGTAAAGCCTGCCAGGTGGCCTGTTCCGAGTGGAACGATATTCGTGACGAAGTGGGGCATAACGTCGGGGTGTATGACAACCCGGCGGATCTGACCGCCAAATCATGGACCGTTATGCGCTTCTCAGAAGTGGAACAAAACGACAAGCTGGAGTGGCTGATCCGTAAAGATGGCTGCATGCACTGTGCCGATCCAGGCTGCCTGAAAGCCTGTCCTTCGGAAGGGGCTATCATTCAGTATGCTAACGGCATTGTCGACTTCCAGTCTGAGCAGTGCATTGGCTGCGGTTACTGCATTGCCGGTTGCCCGTTCGATGTACCGCGTTTAAACCCGGAAGATAACCGCGTTTATAAATGTACGCTGTGCGTTGATCGTGTGACCGTCGGCCAGGAACCGGCTTGTGTGAAAACGTGCCCGACCGGCGCTATCCACTTTGGCTCCAAAGAGGATATGAAAACCCTGGCTGGCGAGCGTGTTGAAGAACTGAAAACCCGTGGTTACGAGAACGCGGGTCTGTACGATCCTGCAGGCGTTGGCGGTACACACGTTATGTATGTGTTGCACCACGCCGATAAACCGAACCTGTATCACGGTCTGCCGGAAAACCCGGAAATCAGTGCGACGGTTAAATTCTGGAAAGGGATCTGGAAGCCTCTGGCGGCGGTCGGCTTTGCCGCGACCTTCGCAGCCAGCATCTTCCACTATGTCGGTGTCGGTCCGAACCGGGCAGAAGAGGAAGATGACAACCTGCATGAAGAGAAAGACGAGGTGCGCAAATGAGAAAACGTGACACCATCGTGCGCTACACGGCGCCAGAACGAATCAACCACTGGGTCACTGCCTTCTGCTTTGTACTGGCGGCGGTGAGCGGGCTGGGGTTTTTCTTCCCCTCCTTCAACTGGTTGATGGGTATTCTGGGCACGCCGCAACTGGCGCGCATTCTCCATCCGTTCGTCGGCGTGGTGATGTTTGCGTCGTTTATAATCATGTTTTTCCGCTACTGGCACCATAACCTCATCAATAGGGATGATATCTTTTGGGCGAAGAATATTCGTAAGATCGTCGTCAATGAGGAAGTGGGTGACACCGGGCGCTATAATTTCGGTCAGAAGTGTGTGTTCTGGGCGGCGATTATTTTCCTGGTGTTACTACTGGTAAGCGGCGTGGTTATCTGGCGCCCTTACTTCGCGCCAGCGTTCCCGATTCCGGTGATACGAATCGCCCTGATGGCGCATTCATTTGCCGCAGTCGCGTTAATTGTGGTTATTATGGTGCATATTTATGCCGCCCTGTGGGTGAAAGGCACCATAACCGCAATGGTGGAAGGCTGGGTTACCAGCACGTGGGCGAAGAAACATCACCCGCGCTGGTACCGGGAAGTTCGCAAGACAACGGAAAAATCAACTGAATGAGTATTCGCATAATCCCGCAAGATGCGCTGGAGAAGAGCGATAAACGCACGGCGGAAGTGATTCCGCCGTTATTATTCCCCAGACTGAAAAATCTCTATAACCGCCGCGCAGAGCGTCTGCGCGAGCTGGCGGAGAGTAACCCGCTGGGTGATTACCTGCGCTTTGCCGCACTGATCGCCCATGCTCAGGAAGTGGTGCTGTACGATCATCCCCTGCAGATGGATCTGACTGCGCGCATTAAAGAAGCCGCTGAACAGGGTAAACCGCCGCTGGATATCAACGTGCTGCCGCGCGATCCGCACTGGCACAAATTGCTGCACTCTCTGATTGCCGAGCTGAAGCCAGAAATGAGTGGCCCGGCGCTGGCAGTGATTGAGAACCTGGAAAAAGCGTCCGCCCTGGAACTGGAAGCAATGGCCAGCGCGCTGTTCGCTGCTGACTTCGCCTCGGTGAGCAGCGATAAGGCCCCCTTTATCTGGGCGGCGTTGTCGCTTTACTGGTCGCAAATGGCGAGCCTGATCCCCGGCAAGGCACGCGCTGAATATGGTGAACAGCGCCAGTTCTGCCCGGTATGCGGTTCGATGCCGGTTTCCAGCGTCGTACATATTGGCACCACTCAGGGGCTGCGTTACCTGCACTGCAACCTGTGCGAAACTGAATGGCATGTGGTACGGGTGAAATGCAGTAACTGCGAGCAAACCCGCGATTTACACTACTGGTCGCTGGATAACGAACAGGCACCCATCAAAGCTGAAAGCTGCGGTGATTGCGGCACCTACCTGAAGATCCTCTATCAGGAAAAAGACCCAAATGTTGAACCCGTGGCGGATGATCTAGCCTCGCTGGTGCTGGATGCCCGCATGGAGCAGGAAGGTTTTGCCCGTAGCTCCATCAACCCGTTCTTGTTCCCCGGCGAAGGGGAGTAAATCACGCAGGTCGTGGTAAGCGCCACTTACCCGGCCTGTCATTTATTCGGTGTTATGTCACCTCTCTGTGGTCAGACCCCACCTGTTTTCGGCTACCGGACAGCCGCTCTGTTTTTGCCGCTCCTATGCAAGCAAATTGAAACACGAAAATCACGCTCACGCGTCGGATTCCATAATCGTGCTGTCACAGTAATCAGCCATTCCCATTTCGCGCAAACCAGGCTATAAAAACTGGATATTTATACAGATAAAAGGATGTCGGAATGGCACTGGAAAAGGGTATTGCTGGCCTTGTCAGCGACTTTATCGCCGCCGGGCGCCCGTCGGCACGGACGAAGAGTATTGATGAACGGCGGGCGGAGTATGTCGCCAGTACCGCGCTTGCCGGAGAGAAAGAAACCCGCGTACACGTTGAAGACATCACGCTTGATGGCATCACGTTACGTCTCTTTTCCCCGTGCAACGCCAGTGGCGTATTACCTGCGCTCATCTATTACCATGGCGGCTGTTTCATTAGTGGTGGTTTCGCCACTCATGACAATCAACTGCGCCAGCTCGCTTATTACAGCGGCTGTCGGGTTATTGCCGTTCAGTATCGCCTCGCGCCGGAACATGTCTGGCCTGCCGCGCACGACGATGCGCAAAAAGGTGCTGAAGTAGCATGGAAAAACGCCGAAAAGCTGGGCATTAACCGCGAGAAGATCACCCTGGCGGGCGATAGCGCAGGCGGACACCTGGCGTTGGTCACGGCTCTGCGATTAAAAAACGAGGCGGCCTGGCAACCTGCCCAGTTGATCCTTATCTACCCCATGCTCGATGCCACCGCTTACTTCGATAGCTATACCTTCAATGGCATTGACTACGTGGTAACGCGTGACGCTTTACTCTCAGGTTACGAAATGTACCTTGGTGATACTGACCGACTGCAATCCGATGTCAGCCCATTATGGCGCGATGATTTTTATGGCCTGCCGCCTGTACACATTCTCACCGCAGAGTTTGATCCGCTGTGTGATGAAGGCGAAGCACTGTATAAACATTTAACGGAACAGGGTGTCACCTGTACCGGCTCCCGTTACCAGGGTGTAATCCACGGTTTCTTCCAGTTGGCAGGTATCAGTCAGGCAGCCAGAGAGGCTATAAGAGATGTGGCGGCCAGGGTGGCCAGAGTGTAGCGGTAAAACAGTGCGCCAGGGCGAATTCAGGCGCACTGCCGGTTACTCTTCTTCGTTTCCGCCTTCAATATACGAGCCGAAGGGCCTGGCTGGCAGCACAATGTAAATGCCTTCGAAAATCGCGCCCTGCTTGTCCTCCCCAAACAGTTCGACCTGCAACTGAACGCGCGCTTTACGCCCGCGCGCCAGCCTGTCGAGATCGCCGCTTAACGAGCCCAGATCGGCAATCGCGCTCGGTTTACCGGTAATTGGCGTGCTGTAACGAATATGCGCATCCGCGAGAATAATGGTGCCGCCAAGGTGGCGTTCGCGTAGCATCAGCCAGATTAATCCCCAGCCCGTCAGCGTCGCCAGCGAGAAGAGGCTGCCGGCAAATAACGTATGGTGAGGGTTCTGATTACCCGTTTCCGGCATGGTGGTAATAAATTTCTGCCCGGTGTACTGCTGAATGCGCACCCCCATTTTTTCACTCAATGGAATATGCTCATACCAGGCTTGCTGTAACTGCCCGCACCAGTCGCCACGGTGCAGAATGTCATCCAGCGTCGCCACCGGTTTTATCATCAGAAAGTGGCGCAACGGTGTGGTTTGTGGCGCGGTGATCTCGCCTTCATTTACAAACCCCAGTTTCGCGAAAAATGCCACTGCATCTTCGCGGGCGCTACAGGTCACTCGTTTCACCCCTTCCTGGCGGGCAACGGACTCTAGCGTCATCGCCATTAACGTTCCCAGCCCTTTATCCTGCACGGAGGGGTGCACGGCCATAAAGCGGATCGAACCTTCGTTATCCGCATTGATGTAGAGCCGCCCTACCGCCACGAGATTGCCTTCTTCATCAACGACCATCTGGTGATGCGCCATGGCATCCCATGCGTCACGCTCGGAGCCTTTCGGCTGATGCAACGGCTTACGCAGCATTTCCCAGCGAAAGGCATAATAGCGCTCTAACTCTTCTTCAGTTTGCGGTACGCGAAGATGATACATAGCTGTATTCTCTCTTGTTACCCGGGGCCACTCCGCTAGCTGGCTCATACTTGCAACCAGAACGTTACGGGGCCGTCATTGACCAGTGAGACCTGCATATCCGCAGCAAATCGTCCCGTTTGCGTCACCATCTCCTGGCTACGGCAACGCTCAACAAAATAGTCGTACAAGGCTTCGGCTTTTTCCGGTGCCGCACCTTTAGAAAACCCCGGGCGCATACCACGTTCCGTATCTGCCGCCAGGGTAAACTGGGAAACCACCAGCACGCTACCCCCCGCCTGCTGGACATTAAGATTCATCTTCCCTTCGGCGTCGCCAAAAATACGATATCCCAGTACACGCTCGCACAGGCGATTCGCTTTTTGTTCGTCGTCATCCCTTTCGACCCCTAACAACACCAAAAGTCCCGGGCCAATTTCCCCCGTCACCTCACCCGCCACGCTAACGCTTGCACGGGAAACGCGTTGTATTAATGCAATCATGGTTGGTTTGCTTCTTCTTGTTGTGCTGCTTTTTTGAGTTTTCGGTATTCACCGAGAGTGACAGTAATTTCAGCGCCAAGCAAGACGATACACCAGGTCCAGTAGACCCACAGGAACAAAATAGGGATCACCGCCAGCACACCATAAATAAGCTGGTAAGAGGGAAACATGGTGATATAGAGGCCAAAAAGCTTTTTACCCAGTTCAAAAAATAGCGCCGCCACAAAAGCGCCGACGATAGCATCGCGGTTTGGTACACGCGTTGTTGGCACAATACTGTAGAGCAACCAGAACGAGATCCACGACAATACCAGCGGGAAAATTCGCAGCAGATAGTCAATTTCGCTGTTTAACTGACTGGCCCAACGCAACGACAGCAAGTAGGAACTGATCACCAGGCTTGCTCCCGCCAGCAGCGGCCCAAGCGTGAGGATCATCCAGTACACAGCAAACGAATAGATATGTGGGCGCACGCGCGTACTGCGCCAGATGGCGTTCAGCGCAGAGTCTATGGAGTACATCAATAGCAGTGAGGTTACTATCAGCCCGCATGCCCCCACTGCCGTCATCTTGCTGGAGTTGGCGACAAACTGCTCAATGTAGTTCTGAATAACGTCGCCAGTGGTGGGGATAAAATTGGCAAAGACGAAGTTCCGCAACTGAATGCTGACTTCAGAAAACATGGGGAAAGCGGCAAACAGGGCAAAAACCACCGCTATAAAGGGTACCAACGAGAGCAATGAGACGTAGGCGAGATTGCCCGCCAACGTCGTCATATGATCTTCATCAATACGCCGCCATAGCAGTTTTAACCAGGACCACAGCGGCCGCGTATGATGTTTTGCCCGGTGCCGGACATGTTTCAGCATAACTGTTTCGCGAAATAGTCGGGGATTGTCGCCTTATCCGTTACCAAAATGCTGGTAATCCCAAGCTGGCTTGCACCGGCGATATTGTCGCTATTGTCGTCAAAAAATACGGCATCTTCCGCAGACACACCTTCCAGTGCTAACACCTGCTGATAAATACGCGCTTCTGGTTTGCGCATTCCCATCTCCTGGGAGAGATAGATGTGATCCGCTGCGGCACGGATTTCCGGATATTGTTCCGGCCAGTATGTCGTATGCAGCCGATTGGTATTGGACAACACCACAACCCGGTGCCCTTGCGCGCGCAGTGTATGCATGATCGTAATGACTTCCGGACGCAGGGCGACAAACACCGCCTGCCAGCCGGTAGAGAATTGTTCATAACTTAATGGAAGCGCCATCTCTTCGCACATCGCTTTGGCGAAATCCTCATCGCTTATTTCCCCACGTTCATGCTGATGAAACGGCTCTCCCATCGTAAAACTCTGTTTTAACGTTGCCAGCGGTACGCGGCTGAAATCGCTCCAGGCACCCAATACCCGGTTAAAGTCGATATCGACAATCACATTACCTAAATCAAAGATATAGAGCATTTCTCTCTCCTTGCCAGCCGTGGAGAATTAACTGTAGCGGGAAAGGCCAGCTTTGACTATGCGCGCATCCAACCACCTGGCGCATCTTGATTATTTTGGTTTTCGGCAGTAGAGGGAGGGCACGTTCGATGTTGAGATAAGATACGCGCCTTCGTATTCCTCAATGGTCATACTCAGCTCTCTGTTCGGCGTGCGGTAAAACCCCGGCAATGTGGCTTTGATGTCCACCTCATCGGCGGTATCGGCAAAGGTTTTAGCGATCTTGTCATTGGATAACACCCGTGTCTGGTGATCACCATTATAGTGAAAATAGATACTGCGATTGATATCCGAGACAGTTTGCCCGGTCAGTTTGCCTGTTATCACCGCAACGCCTTTGCCGTTTCCCATTTGGTATGAAACCGTTCCGTCAAAACGTTTATTACCTACGTTCCACTCAACAACACCAACACACTTTAACGCGTGCCGTAAGGAGTGAGAATAATATAACCAGCCGCTGGTAAGTATTGCCAGGGTAAAAGAGAGAAGCAGTAATATTAAGCCGCCCGACCTGTTCATGGCTTGCGCATCCAGTAAAAATAGGTTGAACAAAACGCCGCTTTTTCTTTTCGCGCATCTTTATCGCAAACAAAAGCCACGATGCGTTCCGCTTTACTATAACCCGACAAAAAAATCGTATGATTGCTCAGGCAGAGTTCAGGATTTTGACTAATCAGCCCAAAATAATTATCAAGAAAGAGTTCATTGGGGGCGTAAAAAATTTTGCATGGTTTATCTGCCTGGATACGAAGCGAAACCGGAACATAATCGTTAAAAGGTAACGTCAGCCGCGCCTGGTAGAGCAGGCCACAATTTATTACCGTTACCAGGCTGAAGATAAACACACCAGCCCATATCCACCGCGAGTTACCTTTCCTGGGATACGAAGCCAGAATAACCTCACCGGTTTGCACTGGCTCTGATGCAACCATCGTAGCAGGAGCAACCGCAGATGATGTGGCCGAGTCCACCGCAGAAGCAGTAATGGTTTCAACCGTAGTTAACTCTTCGAGCATTAAACCCCGGCGCGAGATAGTTTTCACTGTGTTACGCGGTAATCCCACTTCCTCTAACGCATTCCTCAGTGTCAGTATCGTCTGATAAAACGTATTCGGCGTGGTGACATCATTCCTTTCTCCCCAACCCGCTTTCATCAAAACATTCTGTGAAACAACCTCGCCCGGATGGGTAATTAGGTAAAGAAAACAAAGAGTAGCGGGCAATTGCAAAAAAAGAACCTGGCCTGTCTGACGGTTAGCCAGGCTTTTCTTATCGGGATTGAACTCGACCAGTTCGTTAATGAGAAACAATTTTCTCGCCCTCAGTAATTTCTGCATCTTCAAAATAATAGCCCAATTTTATCTAAATGATATTAACACACATCAAAGATCATGTAGTCGAATGAGATAAGAGAATAAGACTCATTAAAATCTTAAAAAATACAGAGAGTTACAAGCCATAAATCTTAGTCAAATATCAACTAATACTGTTGATGTTAATTGATTATAAAACTGCACTGTTTGTATTTATATTTGGATAAAAATCTTAGCAGCAATACAACCGGAGTTGAATGAAGTCAAAGTGAAACTACCTTATCACGCTAAAAGTGTTTAGCAAGCACTTCAATTAAATAAATACCTTACCGTCTAAAAAAATAAAGGCGGTGAAGCCCGCTATTAATAAATGAAATTAACGCGCTTTTGAAAAGCGTGGTGGACATTATTTCCCCCAAAGGAGGAGGAAAATGACAAGCTCATTAAAACATTCACAATTAGCCATGGCTATTTCTGCCATATTAGCGTCTACATTATTCTCTGCTAACGCAGCAATTATTGATTTCGATAATTTACCTGCAAGTGGTTTGGTGACCGATTTGCCTGCGGAAATCCAGGCGTTGATTCCTTCAACTGCGAGTGCAAATTACACCAAAAACACCTCTGATCCTAATTATGTCTATCAGTGGAATGCCGGAAGCATTCCTGTATTTGGTAATGGTATTACGCTGAATGGGCCCGGCGCTGAAGCATTTGAGCACTCTGTAACGGTTATACAGAACTCTACGACTGGAAGTCCGGGTGTGATTTTTGGCGATGACCTGACCATCTATACGCAATCCAAAGTTGCCGCAAATAACGGCAAAGATGTGGACGGCATTCGAACCCACGGTACCAATAACCCAAATAACCCGGTATTTGTGATCACCGGCGACCGCACCAAAATTTACGTTAACGGGGAAAGCGGTGACGGCATTAATGCCGGTTACAGCTCATTCAGTCAGGGGTTTCTCGGTTCCGCCAACATTTATGTTGGCAACGATGCGTATATTGAAACGACTGGCAGCACCGGTCGCGGCGTTACGGCGTATGCAATCATGGATGCCAGCGCAGCAAAAAATAACATCATTCTTGGTGATCGCGCACATATCGTTACCCGGGGCAACTACGCCGAAGGTATTCGTACCAACCAAAGCGGTTCTTACGTACGCCTGGGTCAGGATGCTGTAATTGAAACGTTCGGTAAATCTGCGTACGGCGCTTATGCCGGATCCTCCTCGAAAATTGAACTGGGGAAAAACGCGGATATTACAACCAGCCAGGACGGTGCAAGCGGTGTTTACTCTGCGAGTTCTTCGATCGTCTCTTTAGCTGAAGGCGCTTCTATTACCACCAGCGGTGCCGGAGCTTTCGGGGTGTACTCAACGAATGCGATCGTCAATCTCGGTAATAACGCATCAATCGCGGTAAATAACGCCAGCGGCACCGCATCTTCCGGTTTGCACGCGTTGTCGAAGGGGAAAATCAATCTGGCGGGAGGTGCGGCTATTACCATGGCCGGCGACAATGCCAGCAAGAACTACGCAATGTCGACGGTCAGCGGTGGGGTGATTGATGCTTCGGCGGGCGGAAAATTCATCATTGACGGCGATCTTTCTTCTTCGGGTGATAACAGCGCTATTTCACTCAACATGAAGGATAGCTCACAGTGGGAGGGGGCATCCTATATTACAGGCGCCGGAACAACATCCGTCACAATGAGCGATGCCGTATGGAATATGACAGACAGTTCCACGCTGACCAGCCTGACGCTGAATTCAGGTGCGGTGGTCAACGTTCTGCACGATAACGACGGATTGTGGAAAACTCTGACGGTAAACGGTGATTACACCGGTAACGGCGGTACGCTCACCTTTAATACTGTGCTGGCTGATGACACCTCCGAAACAGACAAAATGATTGTCAAAGGCAATACCGCCGGTAACACCTTTGTCGCCATTAATAATATTGGCGGAACGGGGGCACAGACTGTTGAAGGTATTGAAATTATCGAAGTCGAGGGCAACTCCGACGGTACCTTTGAAAAGGCAGGCCGTATTGTTGCAGGTGGTTATGACTATAACGTGGTGAAGAAAGAGAGCAACTGGTACCTGACCAGCGAAGTGGAACCTGAACCCACTGAACCGGAAGGCCCGGAACGTCCTGTAGGGCCAGTGGACCCGCTGAAACCGCAACCCGGAGGAAAACACCAGTATCGCCCTGAGTTCGGCAGCTACCTGGCCAACAATTATGCAGCGAATACGCTGTTCCTGACCCGTCTGCATGACCGCCTGGGCGAGACACAGTACACCGATATTTTCACTGGCGAAGCGAAAACCACCAGCTTGTGGCTGCGCAATGTCGGCGGACATAATCGCTTCAAAGATGGCAGCGGTCAGTTAAAAACCAGCGGCAATCGGTATGTGATGCAAGTGGGTGGAGATCTGGCGCAATGGAGTACAGACGGCCTTGACCGCTGGCATATTGGCGCAATGGCAGGCTATGCCAACAGCCAGAGCCGGACAAAATCGAACCTCACAGGTTATCACTCACGCAGCCACATCAACGGTTACAGTGTAGGTTTGTACGGCACCTGGTATGCCAACGAGGCCGATAAAACCGGTACCTACGTTGACAGTTGGGCACTGTATAACTGGTTTAATAACAGCGTGATGGGCCAGGAACAGGCGACGGAGAAGTATAAATCTAATGGCATTACTGCCTCTGTTGAAGCAGGTTACAGCTTCAAAGTGGGTGAAAATGAACAGCACAGCTTCTGGGTGCAGCCTAAAGCCCAACTGGTATGGATGGGAGTCAAAGCGGGTGAACACCGTGAACAAAACGGCACCCGTGTGAAAGACCAAAGCAGTGGCAATGTGATGACGCGTCTTGGCGTGAAAGCCTACCTTAGCGATCGCGACCCGATAGATGCTGGCAAAGCACGTCAATTTCAGCCATTCGTTGAAGCTAACTGGATCCACAACACGCGGAGCACCCAAGTGAAAATGGATGATGTGAGCAATCACATGAGCGGCACCAGTAATATCGCCGAGCTGAAAATGGGTGTAGAAAGCCGCATTACGCCACGCCTGACAATGTGGGGCAACGTTGCTCAGCAGGTGGGTTCCAAAGGTTACAGCGATACTCAAGGTATGCTGGGCGTGAAATATAACTTCTGACAGAGAGCGTTATAAAAAAAGCCGCTGATATTCAGCGGCTTTTTCATTTACAGAAACGGGAACGAATTACTCTTCTTTCGCACCGCGCATAGCGCGTTTACGATCGTTCTCGGTCAGGTGACGTTTACGAATACGGATAGACTGCGGCGTTACTTCTACCAGTTCGTCGTCATCAATGAATTCCAGCGCCTGCTCGAGGGTCATCTTAACCGGCGGAACCAGAACCGTCGCTTCGTCTGTACCAGACGCACGCATGTTGGTCAGTTTTTTACCGGTCAGGCAGTTCACCGTCAGGTCGTTAGAACGGCTGTGAATACCGATGATCTGGCCTTCATAAACTTCAGCGCCGTGGCCCAGGAACAGCTTACCGCGATCCTGCAGACCAAACAGTGCAAACGCCACCGCTTTACCCTGACCGTTAGAGATCAGTACGCCGTTGTTACGCTGACCCACTTCACCCGGACGCACATCGTCATAGTGGCTGAAGGTGGAGTACAGCAGGCCGGTACCGGAAGTCATGGTCATGAACTCAGAACGGAAGCCAATCAGACCACGGCTTGGGATCACGTAGTCGAGACGTACGCGGCCTTTGCCGTCCGGATTCATGTTTTTCAGATCGCCTTTACGCTCACCGAGTGCCTGCATGACTGCGCCCTGGTGCTGCTCTTCAACGTCCAGCGTTACGTTCTCGAACGGCTCTTGTTTACGGCCGTCGATTTCGCGGAAGATAACTTTCGGACGGGAAACCGCCATTTCGAAACCTTCACGACGCATGTTCTCAATAAGAACAGACAGGTGCAGTTCACCACGACCGGAGACACGGAACGCGTCCGCATCTTCAGTTTCTTCAACACGCAGTGCAACGTTGTGCACCAGCTCTTTATTCAGGCGGTCGAGGATCTGACGTGAAGTCACGTACTTACCTTCTTTACCACAGAACGGAGAGGTGTTGACGTTGAAGAACATGGTAACGGTCGGCTCATCAACAGACAGTGCAGGCAGCGCTTCAACATTCTGCGGATCGCAGATGGTGTCGGAGATGTTCAGCTCGCCCAGACCGGTGATAGCAATGATATCGCCCGCTTCTGCGATGTCACTTTCAATACGCTCCAGCCCCAGGTGGGTCAGTACTTTACCGACTTTACCGTTACGGGTTTTGCCTTCGCTATCAATGATAGTGACTTGCTGGTTCGGCTTCACTTTACCGCGCTTGATACGACCAATGCCGATAACACCAACGTAGTTGTTGTAGTCGAGCTGAGAGATCTGCATCTGCAGGGTACCGTCGAGATCGACATTCGGAGCCGGTACATGGTCAACAATCGCCTGATACAGCGGGGTCATGTCGTCAGCCATGTCTTCGTGGTCCATACCCGCGATACCGTTCAGCGCAGAAGCGTAAACGATCGGGAAGTCCAGCTGTTCGTCGGTTGCATCCAGGTTAACGAACAGGTCGAAGACCTGATCAACAACCCAGTCAGGACGCGCGCCAGGGCGGTCCACTTTGTTGATTACCACGATTGGTTTCAGGCCATGGGCAAATGCTTTTTTGGTCACGAAGCGCGTTTGCGGCATCGGGCCGTCAAATGCGTCAACCACCAGCAGCACGGAATCGACCATGGACATCACACGCTCAACTTCACCACCGAAGTCGGCGTGCCCTGGGGTATCAACGATGTTGATACGGTAATCATTCCATTTGATAGCGGTGTTTTTCGCGAGGATAGTAATCCCACGCTCTTTCTCCAAATCGTTGGAGTCCATCACACGCTCTTGAGTTTCAGCACGTTCGTCGAACGTACCGGATTGCTGCAGCAGCTTGTCAACCAGGGTCGTTTTACCGTGGTCAACGTGAGCAATGATGGCGATGTTACGCAGATTTTCGATCACAACTTTGCCTCAGGCATTAGAAATAGCGCGTTATTGTACACGTATTAATCGAAGGACTAAACAGGATCACAAACATCCTCCGCAAACAAGTATTGCAGAGTTGCTTTGTGATCGCTTTCACGGAGCGTTAAAAGGGGCAATTAACGAAAATTGCACCAATATGGTGCTCAATGTTCACATAGAAGCACTATATTGGTGCAGCTTAACCATCATGGTGCAGCCCTTTTGCACTATACCGTGCATGATAACGCCTTTTAGGGGGCATTTAAAAGTTGGCATAGATTTCGCTTTATCAATAACACGGCAACAACGCCAGGTTTACGCAGTAATAGAAGACCTCGTTACCACGACGACAATGACAAATCCGGGAGAGTTTAAGTATGTCCGCTGAACACGTTTTGACGATGCTGAATGAGCACGAAGTGAAGTTTGTTGATCTGCGCTTCACCGACACGAAAGGTAAAGAACAGCACGTCACGATCCCAGCCCATCAGGTTAATGCTGACTTCTTCGAAGAAGGTAAAATGTTTGATGGTTCTTCGATCGGTGGCTGGAAAGGCATCAACGAATCTGACATGGTGCTGATGCCGGACGCGACTACCGCTGTCATTGACCCGTTCTACGAAGAATCTACGCTGATTATCCGTTGCGATATTCTGGAACCAGGCACCATGCAGGGCTACGATCGTGACCCGCGCTCCATCGCGAAACGCGCTGAAGAGTATCTGCGTTCTACCGGTCTGGCAGACACGGTTCTGTTTGGGCCAGAGCCGGAGTTCTTCCTGTTTGACGACGTTCGCTTCGGCAGCTCCATTTCCGGTTCCAGCGTGGCTATCGACGATATCGAAGGCGCATGGAACACCACCACTAAATACGAAGGTGGTAACAAAGGTCACCGTCCGGCCGTGAAAGGCGGTTACTTCCCGGTTCCGCCGGTGGATTCATCACAGGATCTGCGTTCCACCATGTGTCTGGTGATGGAAGAGATGGGTCTGGTCGTTGAAGCGCACCACCACGAAGTGGCAACGGCGGGTCAGAACGAAGTGGCCACCCGTTTCAACACCATGACCAAAAAAGCGGACGAAATTCAGATCTACAAATACGTTGTGCACAACGTTGCGCACCGTTTCGGTAAAACCGCGACCTTTATGCCAAAACCGATGTTCGGTGATAACGGTTCCGGTATGCACTGCCATATGTCCCTCTCCAAGAACGGTACCAACCTGTTCTCTGGTGACAAATATGCCGGTCTGTCAGAAATGGCGCTGTACTACATTGGCGGCGTAATCAAACACGCTAAAGCCATTAACGCCCTGTCTAACCCGACCACCAACTCCTACAAACGTCTGGTCCCGGGTTATGAAGCACCGGTTATGCTGGCTTACTCTGCCCGTAACCGTTCTGCGTCTATCCGTATTCCGGTTGTCGCTTCCCCGAAAGCGCGTCGTATCGAAGTACGCTTCCCGGACCCGGCTGCAAACCCGTACCTGTGCTTCGCAGCACTGCTGATGGCCGGTCTGGATGGCATCAAGAACAAAATCCACCCGGGCGAAGCAATGGACAAAAACCTGTACGATCTGCCGGCTGAAGAAGCCAAAGAAATTCCGCAGGTTGCAGGCTCCCTGGAAGAAGCGCTCAATGCACTGAACGCTGACCGTGAGTTCCTGACTGCAGGCGGTGTATTCACTGACGATGCTATCGATGCTTACATCGCGCTGCGTCTGGAAGAAAACGACCGCGTTCGCATGACGCCGCACCCGGTAGAGTTCGAACTGTACTACAGCGTTTAAGAAATTTAATACTCAGCGGATTTCTTGTCGTAGTAAGGCGGCAGCTGAACGAATCCCCGGGAGCATAGATAACGATGTGACCGGGATGAGTGAAGGCAGCCAACGCAGTTACGGCGAGAAAGACGCCAGAGGATTTGTTGCCGTGGAACTTTTAGCCCATCCCAGGATGGGCTTTTTTCTCCACCAACAATCTGATCTGACGCGCTTTTTCCAATAAAAAGCTATACTGCACTAAATTAGTGCAACTCTCTGGGAGACTGCTGAATGGCAAGTGGCGTGCTGCCTGATGCTGGGCAGATCCTCAATTCTTTAATCAACAGCATTTTGTTGGTTGATGACACTCTGGCGGTACATTACGCCAACCCGGCAGCGCAACAACTGCTGGCGCAGAGCTCGCGTAAATTATTCGGCACTCCGTTGCCTGAACTGCTGAGCTACTTTTCCTTGAATATCGATCTGTTACGGGAAAGTTTGCATGCTGGCCAGGGATTTACCGATAACGAAGTGACCCTGGTGATTGACGGTCGCTCGCACATTCTTTCACTGACGGCGCAACGTTTGCCGGAGGGCCTGATCTTGCTGGAGATGGCGCCAATGGATAATCAGCGACGTCTTAGCCAGGAACAACTCCAGCATGCCCAGCAAGTTGCGGCGCGTGATCTGGTCCGCGGCCTGGCCCATGAAATTAAAAACCCCTTGGGTGGATTACGTGGCGCGGCACAATTGCTGAGTAAAGCGCTGCCCGATCCGGCGTTACTGGAATACACCAAAGTCATCATTGAGCAGGCCGACCGCCTGCGTAACCTGGTAGATCGCCTGTTGGGCCCGCAACAACCCGGAATGCACGTTACAGAAAGTATTCATAAAGTGGCCGAACGCGTAGTGAATTTGGTGTCGATGGAGCTACCGGAGAACGTCACGCTGGTACGCGATTATGATCCCAGCCTGCCGGAGCTGGCGCACGATCCCGACCAAATCGAGCAGGTATTACTGAATATCGTACGTAATGCGCTCCAGGCATTGGGGCCGGAAGGGGGCGAGATCATTCTCCGTACCCGTACCGCCTTCCAGTTAACGTTACACGGCGTGCGCTATCGTCTGACGGCAAGAATAGATGTGGAAGATAACGGTCCGGGCATCCCGTCGCATCTCCAGGATACCTTGTTCTATCCGATGGTAAGCGGTCGCGAGGGCGGAACCGGGCTTGGGTTATCTATCGCACGGAATTTGATCGATCAACATTCTGGCAAAATTGAATTTACCAGTTGGCCAGGCCATACCGAATTCTCGGTATACCTGCCTATTCGGAAGTAGAGGTGTTTATGCAACGAGGGATAGTCTGGATCGTTGATGACGATAGCTCCATCCGCTGGGTGCTTGAACGCGCGCTCACCGGGGCAGGCTTGAGTTGTACAACGTTTGAAAGTGCCAATGAAGTGCTAGATGCGCTAACCACCAAAACCCCTGATGTACTGCTTTCGGATATTCGTATGCCAGGGATGGATGGGCTCGCATTATTAAAACAGATCAAGCAGCGCCATCCGATGCTTCCGGTCATCATTATGACGGCGCACTCCGATCTGGATGCGGCAGTTAGCGCCTATCAACAAGGGGCATTTGATTATCTGCCCAAACCTTTTGATATTGACGAAGCGGTAGCACTGGTTGAGCGTGCTATCAGTCACTATCAAGAACAACAGCAGCCGCGTAATATTCCAGCCAATGGCCCCACCACAGACATCATTGGTGAAGCGCCGGCCATGCAGGACGTGTTCCGTATTATTGGCCGTCTGTCGCGCTCATCAATAAGCGTGCTGATTAACGGTGAATCAGGAACCGGTAAAGAGCTGGTGGCACATGCACTGCATCGCCATAGTCCGCGTGTGAAAGCGCCTTTTATTGCGCTGAACATGGCTGCCATCCCCAAAGATTTGATTGAATCAGAGCTCTTTGGCCATGAAAAAGGCGCCTTTACCGGGGCGAATACGGTTCGCCAGGGACGCTTCGAGCAGGCCGATGGTGGAACATTATTCCTGGACGAAATTGGCGATATGCCACTGGATGTGCAAACCCGTTTATTGCGTGTGCTGGCTGATGGCCAGTTCTACCGGGTGGGTGGCTATGCGCCCGTCAAAGTCGATGTCCGCATTATTGCTGCCACGCATCAGAATCTTGAGTTACGGGTTCAGGAGGGGAAATTCCGTGAGGATTTATTCCACCGCCTCAATGTGATCCGTGTGCATTTGCCGCCGCTGCGTGAGCGTCGGGAAGATATTCCACGTCTGGCACGGCACTTCTTACAGGTTGCCGCACGGGAACTGGGGGTAGAAACCAAGCAGTTGCATCCGGAAACAGAAGCCGCATTAACGCGTCTGCCGTGGGCCGGTAACGTTCGCCAGCTGGAAAACACCTGTCGCTGGCTGACCGTAATGGCAGCAGGCCAGGAAGTGCTGATTCAGGATCTCCCTGCAGAATTGTTCGAAACGACCGTACCGGAAAGTACGTCGCAGAGCCTGCCCGACAGTTGGGCGACACTGCTGGCGCAGTGGGCGGATCGCGCGCTGCGTTCCGGTCATCAAAATCTGCTTTCGGAAGCGCAACCGGAGATGGAGCGGACATTATTGACTACCGCACTGCGTCATACGCAGGGCCATAAACAGGAAGCAGCGCGCCTGCTGGGATGGGGTCGTAATACTCTGACGCGTAAGCTGAAAGAACTGGGAATGGAATGAACAGCAGGAGAAGTGTAAAGATTGAATTGTTGGCGCAAATTGCGCCTATTTCACGCTTTACTGTTATCCGTAGTTAAGTATGATCTTGCCCGTTCACGGGGGAGTTCATCATGCTGGAATCATTGTTTAACATGGTTACGACAGGCGTCGAAGTCGGCGCATCTGCAAGCCATACACCGCAAACAGCCATTGCGGCTGTGCTTTGTGCCGCGCTGGTTGGTCTGTTTAGCTAATTAGCTTGCGACTGCCTGCGGCACTTCGCGTATCAGGCCTACAACAGGGTATGTAGGCCTGGTCACGCCACCGCTAAATCACTCTTGAAAACTGCTGTAAACGCGCTTTCTGCCGCAAATAAGCGTCAAAGCACATGCAAATATTACGGATCAATAAGCGCCCTTTCGCTGTGACCTGCAACCCGGTGTCATTAATTGCCACCAGCCCGTCATCCACCAGCGGCGCTAATAAGCGCAAGTCCTCGGCAAAGTAGTCGCGGAACTGAATATCCCACGCATCCTCCACTGCCGCGAAGGCCAGACGGAAATTACAGATCAGCGCTTTGATCACATCACGGCGGATACAGTCATCGCGAGTCAACGCAATCCCGCGCCATAACGCGTTGCCGCTCTCATCGACTTGCTGATAGTAGAGCTTGAGCTCTTTCTGGTTTTGCGCGTAGCTGTCGCCAATCATGCTGATTGCAGAAACCCCCAGCCCCAGCAGATCGCTATCGCCTTGTGTCGTGTAGCCCTGGAAATTACGGTGCAGTACACCGTTACGCTGCGCCACAGCAAGTTCATCATCCGGGCGCGCAAAATGATCCATACCGATAAACTGATAACCTGACGTGGTCAGAGAGGTGATGGTTTGCTGCAAAATATCCAGTTTCTGTTGCGCAGAAGGTAAATCGGCATCTTTAATCTTGCGCTGTGCTGCAAATAGCGTCGGTAAATGGGCATAATTGAACACGCTCAGGCGATCCGGGTTCAACGCAGCGACGCGCTGCAGGGTGAAGGCAAAGCTTTCCGGTGTCTGTTTCGGCAAGCCATAAATCAGGTCGATATTCGTCGATGTAAAACCAATTTCGCGGGCATGATTGAGCAGCGCGAAAATAAACTCTTCATCCTGTTCGCGGTTAACCAGACGCTGAACCTCTTTATTGAAGTCCTGCACGCCCATACTCAGACGATTAAAACCTTCGCTACGCAGATGATCGAGAACATCCAGTTCAATTTCACGTGGATCGACTTCAATCGAAATTTCGGCATCATCATCAAAAGCAAAATGCCCGCGCAGCAGCGCCATCAGGCGGCTAATTTGCGTTTTATTCAGGTAAGTTGGCGTCCCGCCGCCCCAGTGAAGCTGGCTAACGCGGCGGGCTTTAAACAACGAAGCGCGGTGGAGTATTTCCTGCTCGAGCGCGTCCAGGTATTGATCGGCCTTATGCTGCTGGCGAGTGACAATCTTGTTGCAGCCGCAGAAATAGCACAGCTTGTGGCAAAAAGGGATGTGCACATACAGCGAAAGCGGGCGTTCAGGATAGCGCGCAACCGCCTGGCGAAAATCAGCTTCGCCGTAAGTGTCGGAAAACTCCAGCGCTGTGGGATACGAAGTATAACGCGGCCCGGAATAGTTATATTTCTGGATAAGGGCCAGATCCCAGTCAATCACATGCTCTGACATTGCTTACTCCTTCCGATGACGCCGCTGGCGGGTCCGGCGGCCCGGCCTGACCGCATGACGGGTCATAAGCCGGTTGCGCAGCCACACTTTGCGCTGCGACAACCGCTGTAGTTTAACGAATAACCACACCAGATAACATATAACCGGAAGGGTTATAAGCAGGACGGGAAGGCCCATAGCAAAGGATTAGTTGCCGCCTTTCAGCAGACGCATCATATCTTCCTTACGCTCTTCTTCTTCTTCGTCTTCTTCATCATCATAAGAGAGGCCGAGTTTCTGCATCAGTTCATCAATGCGATCCAGTTTGGCATCCACCCACGCTTGATCTTCAGCGCTCAGTGTTTCGCCCTCTTCCAGGCGTTCCAGCAGCGCATCCAGGCGCTCGTCCGTTTCCAGCATCTCCAACTCATCCTGCGGTGAAAGCATAGGTTTCTCGCTCTTAGGTTTGTGGTGCTTTTTAACCTGGGGTTCGGTCACGCCCAGTGGGATCGGTGTTTTGCTGCCAATGCGTGGATCTTTCTGCGACTTCCCTTTGCCGGAGCCCGAAGCGTCAGCGCCGCCGTTAGCACGGCTGCCGGAAACATTACCACGATGCTTTTTCTCACGCTTGCGATCGCGCCCTTCCTGATTCAATTCTTCACGTGTTTTACGGCGTACTTTGCCGCGCTGAGGGGTGGACGTTTTTTTCATGATAGTCGTCTTAAGTCGTTTTCTTCAGTATAGAATTGCGGCGGAATCTAGCAGAAAGCAAGCAAAGAAAAAAGGCGACAGAGTAAACTGTCGCCTTTTTTCTTGACCCTCAACCCATAACGGGTTCTACATTCCCTGTTCGCCGTCAACCAGCCCTGTTTTTCCGTTAGCGTGAAACGCTCCTTGTTGGGGTTCCTTTTCCTTTTAAAACGCCTCCTGCGTCTTGTCCTGTCTTCGCCTCCTGGCGCTCCCGACCCTCACTCCGTGAGTTATCCTTCCTTCTTTGGCTTCCAAGCCTGCGCATTACTTTACCCTTATGAAAAAAACTCACAAGCAGTTCAGTGCCTGACACCCGCAATTTAGGAAAATTCTTTAAAACCAACTTGTTGATTTAAAATGTATTACCCGTTTGAACACTCTGCAACTTCTCCGAAAATTCGCATAAAAAGAATGGCTAATCTCTTACATTGCGCGTAGTTATCACCTACAGCCGGGTTTCTGGCGAGAAAAACAGCCTTTTGCCGCAGTTCAGGTATAATCGCGGCATGCTTTGAAGATGGAGACGACCATTTTGACTAACTGGAATTACCAACAGACGCACTTTGTCACCAGTGCGCCTGATATTCGCCACTTACCCGCCGACACCGGCATTGAAGTGGCTTTTGCTGGCCGCTCCAATGCTGGTAAATCGAGTGCGCTTAATACTCTGACAAACCAGAAAAACCTGGCGCGTACCTCAAAGACCCCGGGACGCACGCAGCTTATTAACTTGTTCGAAGTCGCTGATGGCAAACGCCTGGTCGACTTACCAGGTTATGGTTATGCAGAAGTGCCAGAAGAGATGAAAATCAAATGGCAGCGCGCGCTGGGAGAGTACCTGGAAAAACGTCAGTGCCTGCAGGGTCTGGTGGTATTGATGGATATTCGCCATCCGCTGAAGGATCTCGATCAGCAGATGATCCAGTGGGCCGTTGAGAGCAACCTTCAGGTGCTTGTGCTATTGACGAAGGCCGATAAACTCGCCAGCGGCGCGCGAAAAGCGCAGTTGAATATGGTGCGCGAAGCAGTGCTTGCGTTCCAGGGCGATGTGCAGGTTGAAGCGTTCTCTTCCCTGAAGAAACAGGGCGTGGACAAACTGCGAGAAAAACTGGATAGCTGGTTCAGTTCCTTGCCACCGGTTGAAGAAACCGACAATTAATCCCTTCCATAGCGCGGCTCAGGCCGCGTTTTTTTATGCTGATTGCTTTTCTTACGCCCAATAAAAAACGCCCCAGTCATTACTGACTGGGGCGGCTAAATATTCAGCCAAATCCGATTACGTGAAGTAAAAGGTCTGAAAGATAGAACATCTTACCTCTGTACCCTACGCAAATAACTCTACTCTCTTTTTGGATCCGGAAAAAGCATTTTTTGTAATTTCTTTTCAAAATTTACATAGGGAATTCTAATGATTGTCACAAAACTCCCGGTGATTTGTTGCTTACTTACAAAAAAGCCCCTTATCCATCGCGCACTTAGTGCGCTTGATCCCAGTTTTGCCCGCTACCAACTTCCACCAGCAACGGTACGTCAAGGGTCGTGCTGCTTTCCATCAACTCATGGATCTTTTTCGACACCGCATCCACGTCATCTTTGTGCACTTCGAACACCAATTCATCGTGAACCTGCATGATCATACGCACGCGGGGCTTTTCTGTTTCCAGCCAGTGATCAACAGCGATCATCGCACGTTTAATGATATCCGCTGCAGTCCCCTGCATCGGCGCATTGATTGCCGCGCGTTCTGCCCCTGCGCGTCGCGCCGCATTGCTGGATTTAATGTCCGGCAAATAGAGGCGACGCCCTTCGAGCGTTTCAACATAGCCGCGATCTTTCGCCTGCGCGCGCGTACGCTCCATGTAATCCAGCACACCAGGATAGCGCTCAAAGTAGAGATCCATATACTTCTGCGACTCTTTACGTGGGATATTGAGCTGCCGCGATAAGCCAAAAGCACTCATCCCGTAAATCAGACCAAAGTTGATCGCTTTCGCACTGCGGCGCTGCTCATTGGTGACGCTTTCCAGCGGCAGACCAAAGACTTCCGCAGCCGTCGCACGGTGAATGTCTTTGCCTTCAGCAAAAGCAGACAGCAGGCCTTTATCCCGCGACAAATGGGCCATGATACGCAACTCAATCTGCGAGTAGTCCGCAGAGACAATCACAAAATCTTTCGGGGCGATAAATGCCTGGCGAATACGGCGACCTTCATCATTACGCACCGGAATGTTTTGCAGGTTGGGATCGGTAGAAGATAAACGCCCAGTCGCGGTGACAGCCTGGTGATACGAGGTATGGACCCGCCCGGTTTTTGGGTTGATCATGAGCGGCAGCTTATCAGTGTAAGTTGATTTGAGCTTGGCCAACCCACGATATTCCAGGATCACTTTTGGCAGGGGATAGTCCAGTGCCAGTTCTTCAAGCACTTCTTCGGACGTAGAAGGCGCCCCGCCAGGCGTTTTCTTCAACGGCTTAATGCCCTGCTTCTCAAACAAAATGGTCTGCAACTGTTTAGTCGATGAGAGGTTGAATGGCTCTTCAGCAATCTCATGGGCTTTTTTCTCCAGCTCTGCCAGGCGCAGGGTAAGCTCTTCAGAGTGCTTATGCAGCACAGCAGGATCAATGTTGACCCCGTTGCGTTCAATGCGCGAAATTACCGGCACCAATGGCATTTCAATACTCTGGAAAACGTTTAGCGGACCGGCGTGTTTTTGCAGTTCAGGCCACATCTTCAGATGCAGTTGCAACGTGACGTCTGCGTCTTCCGCCGCGTATCGACCTGCCTGTTCCAGATCGATCTGGTTAAAGGTGAGTTGGTTCTTGCCTTTGCCCGCGATCTCTTCAAACGTAATGGTTTTATGTTTCAGCCAGCGTTCAGAAAGACTGTCCATATCATGACGGCCTACTACGCTATCCAGCGTGTAAGACTCGAGCATGGTATCGAAAGCGATTCCACGCAGTTCGATGCCGTAGTTTTGCAACACACCGCGGTCATACTTCAGGTTCTGGCCTACTTTGATGGCTTTTTCATCTTCTAACAGTGGCTTGAGTAGCTCCAGCACGCGCTCACGGGCGATTTGATCCGGCGCATCGAGATAGTCATGCGCCACCGGCACGTAAGCCGCGATCCCCGGCTCGATGGCAAAAGAGAGCCCGACTAGGTTAGCATTCAGGTTGTCCAGACTGTCGGTTTCGGTATCGAAAGCAAACAGTGGCGCACTTTTCAACTTGCTGATCCACTGCTGCAACGTCTCCTCATCCAGAATGGTGACGTAACCCTCTGCCGACAGCACAGTCGCAGGAATATCGGCTTCGGCATCAATTTCGATAGTGTCCTGCGGTTTTGCCGCCGGTTTGGCTCCTTTTGCCTGCAACCATTTACCGGCTTCAACATCTACAATCCAGCGTTTGAACTCGTATTGCTTAAATAAGTTAAGTAGCGTGTCTGCTGCAGGTTGTTGAACTTCAAGCCGATCGCAAGTTAACTCCAGTTCAACATCCGTTTTAATGGTAGCCAGTTGATAGGAGAGGTAAGCCACCTCTTTGTTTTGCTCCAGCTTCGCTGCCATCGTTTTGGCACCGCGGAAAGTCAGACCGGCAATTTTATCCGACTGCGCATACAGCGTATCCAGGCCGCCAAGACCTTGCAGCAGCGCCTGCGCCGTTTTCTCGCCAACGCCCGGCACGCCAGGAATGTTATCTGAGGAATCCCCCATTAATGCGAGGAAATCGATAATCAATTCTGGCGGCACACCGTATTTAGTGACAACTTCATCAGGACCAAGAATGGTGTTAGTCATGGTATTGATGAGCGTAATATTTGGCGTTACCAGTTGCGCCATGTCTTTATCGCCGGTACTGATGAGCACCGGACGACCAAGTTTCTCCGCTTCGCGCGCTAACGTGCCGATCACGTCGTCAGCTTCTACGCCAGAAACTGCCAACAGCGGCAGCCCCATCGCTTTCACCATCGCGTGCAGGGGTTCAATTTGTGCGCGAAGATCGTCTGGCATTGGCGGACGATGAGATTTGTAATGCTCGAATAACTCGTCACGGAAAGTTTTTCCCTTCGCATCAAACACCACTGCAGCATGTGTCGGCTGATACTGCAAAATCAGGCTACGCAGCATATTCAGTACGCCGTACATTGCCCCTGTTGGTTCGCCTGAGCTGTTCGTCAACGGTGGGAACGCATGATACGCGCGATAAAGGTAAGACGAGCCGTCAACAAGGATGAGGGGGTTTTCGGGGATCTGCACCATGATGTCCATGCCTGTTAATCAATTTATGGTTAAAGGATGCCACAGACCGGGGCAAAACATGAATTTTTCACGGTATTTGCCGGAAAAGATTTCGCGATCGTCAGGATCGCTCGCACAATCATCCTGTGGATAACTTTGTGAATATTTTCTGGCTGACTGGATTTTTGTGCCTTCCTGAGGATCGGAAAATTATACAAATCATTTAAATTCAACAACATAAAAAGATTAGAAGGATCGTTATTGCTTTCTGAGGAAAATTTGCTCTATGTGGATATAAGAAAAGATGATTTGCTTTTCCCCCTCCTTCTTAACCCGATTGTGCCAGCAAGGTTTACGCATTCGTGGCTGCTGATTTCTGCTAAAATCGCGCCCCGCACTCACTTTGATGCGCGTTTCCGTTAACTGCCTGAATATATTAATTATGTCGAGATTGTTTGCCATACTCACGCTGATATTGAGTGTCTTGCTGGCCATATTGGTTACGATTGCGTGTTCCGTGCCCATTATCCTTGCCGGTATGCTTAAAATCGTATTACCGGTCCCGACGCTTTGGCGGGTAATCTCGACTTTCTGCAATTTTATGATGTATTGCTGGTGTGAAGGTCTTTCATGGCTGATGTACCTTAACCCACATCTCACATGGGATGTCGAAGGACTGGAAGGCCTGAATAAGAAGAACTGGTATTTACTGATCTGCAATCATCATAGCTGGGCGGATATCGTGGTGTTATGCGTGCTGTTCCGCAAACATATCCCGATGAATAAGTACTTCCTGAAACAGCAATTAGCGTGGGTACCGTTTATTGGCCTCGCTTGCTGGGCACTGGATATGCCTTTTATGCGCCGCTACTCCAGAAGCTATCTGCTACGTCATCCGGAACGGCGTGGAAAAGACGTGGAAACAACCCGTCGCTCCTGTGAAAAGTTTCGCCACCACCCCACCACGATAGTGAATTTTGTTGAAGGCTCCCGTTTTACCGAAGCGAAACGCAGTGAGTCACGCTCTTCATTTATCAACTTACTGCCACCCAAAGCCGCCGGGATCGCCATGGCGTTGAATGTACTGGGCACGCAGTTCGATAAGTTGCTGGACGTAACGTTATGCTATCCGGAAAACGACCGGAAACCGTTTAAGGATATGCTCAGCGGTAAACTGACCCGTATCGTAGTGCGTGTCAATTTGCTGCCGGTGAGTGAGGAACTGCACGGGGACTACGTGAATGATAAGAATTTTAAACGCGGTTTCCAGCAGTGGCTGAATAAACTCTGGGTGGAAAAAGACGAACTTATCGGGGCAATCAAGTCGCAATATAGAAACGCCGGTCACTGACCGGCGTTCTGTCTTTATTTTTTCTCGACCAGGTATTTCACCGTGTCTGCATATTGCTGGACGAAGATATCCATGCTGCTGGCATCCATACCTTGCGGGTTCAGCTGGTATTTGCCGTTAACAAACATAGCCGGCACGCCCTGCAGTTGCAGATCTGCTGCCGCTTTTTCCTGCTGTGCAACAAGCGATTTCACCACGAAGCTGTTCCAGGCTGCATCATACTCTTCACCCTTCACACCCGCGCTGATAAACACATCACGGATATCTTTAACGGATTGAACAGTCTGCGTTTTTTGAACAGCTTCAAACATGGGAGTTGTGATTTTATCTTCAACGCCCAGCGCCATCGCGACAGCCCAGGCCTGCGTCATTTCTTTACCCAGGGGCCCCAGGAATTCAACGTGATATTTGGTCATTTTGGTGCCTTCCGGCAGCTTTTGCTTCACCGTATCAGCCACATGCCATACGCGTTCGAAGTCGTAACAATGCGGGCAATAAAACGAGAAGAACTCAAGAACTTGCGGCTCGCCAGCGACGGGTTTCTCCAGAGCCACAAATTGCTTACCTTCGGTAAACTGAGCTGCTGAGGCGCTAAATGCCAGAATCATTCCTGCCAGCGCCAGCCAAATCTTCTTCATGGTTAACTCTCTCCATTTAATACATTGGGGTTAATGCTAAAGGTGGTTCTTGCAGAACATTCACCTGTTCAAGAAATATCAACGTCTGTCTGCGCCAGTGATCCTCACTGTTCAGCCACGGGAAGTTTTTTGGAAACGCAGGATCGTCCCAGCGACGAATAAGCCAGGCGAGATAGTACACCAGCCGCATAGCGCGCAGTGGCTCAATAAGCCCCAACTCGGCGGTGTTAAATTCGCTGAACTCTTCATAGGCCTCAACGATCATCTCTAACTGCATCCGCTGTTCAGCTTTATCGCCATGCAACAGCATCCACAGGTCCTGAACCGCTGGCCCTGTTCGGGCATCGTCCAGGTCGACAAACATCGGTCCATCACGCCAGAGGATATTCCCTGCATGGCAGTCGCCATGCAGGCGCAACAGGTTAAACCGGTTATGCCATTGTGCCATGACCGCATCGATAAGCTTATCGACCGCTCGCAGGAAGTCAGCTTTTAACGCAGCAGGGATAAGCGGGGTCGTTTCGAACAGCTGACGTGGCTCAATCAAATACTCCTTTACGCCAATGTCCGGGCGGTGGGAAAACGATTTTTTGGCGCCGGTTTGATGCAAACGGCCCAGGTATCGCCCAACCCACTCCATCTGGTCGAGATTATCGGCTTCGAACTGACGGCCACCGACACTGGGAAAGACGGCGAAATAAAAGTCCTGATACGTAAGCAAAGTGCGATGATGAAAGGCAAGCGGCGCGGCAACAGGCACATCGTCCCGCTGTAAATCTAATGCAAACTCATGCTCTTCAAGGATCTGTTCAGCCGCCCAGCGTTGAGGACGATAAAACTTCACGACATAACGGCAACGATCTTCATCCTGGAATTGGTAAACACGGTTTTCGTAACTGTTGAGTGCGGTTAGGCCGGAATCCACCCGGATCCCTTGCTCAAACAGCGCATCCATGATGGTATCCGGGTGTAGTGTCTGGAAAGTAAAGGCGTTGCAGGTCATCCTGGCATCCGAAAATACGACGAATGATTCAGGATATCATTTCGCAGCGTTTTCGGTGGCGCCGCTTACAAGCTTTTACTCTTTAATTACGCCACGCGCGCGCAGCAGCGCGGTCTTAAAATCTTCTTCGTAATCTTTCTGAATGCCGGGGATCACAGCATCTTTTGAGGAATCGCGCATTTTCAGGTGATAGATCAGAATGTCATCACTTAAATCCGCCAGTTCGCCGTCATAACCTGACTCTTGTGCCAGTTTCTGCAAAAATTGCAATAAATTCAGCTCAGGTTCTTTTTGCCATGCAGGCTGGAGAAGTTCGATAACTTCGTTCAGGCGTTTACATTTCATGGTCGTGCTCCTTACTCTTGGTACAGACACGTTAGCAGGGTCAATCCCACAATAAAAGAGGCGATACGGGTGACGGACAGTGGTGCGATAACCGGGGTGGTACTGGCGGGAGGGAAAGCTTCTCGTATGGGTGGGCAAGATAAAGGGTTATTGGACCTTAACGGTAAACCCTTGTGGCAGCATGTCGCGCAGCGACTGGCTCCGCAGGTGACCAGTATGGTGATCAGCGCGAATCGTAATCTGGATCTCTATGGTGCGAGTGGTTTGCCGGTCGTTAGCGACAGTCTGCGCGATTTTCCCGGGCCGCTGGCAGGGATCCTTTCTGTAATGCAGCAAACGGCGAGTGAGTGGTATCTGTTTTGCCCCTGCGATACACCTTATGTTCCTGATAACCTGGTGTCGCGCTTTCTGAAACAGCGTCGGCAAGCGCCAGTGGTATGGGTCCATGATGGCGAGCGCGATCATCCTGCTGTTGCCTTGATGCACAGAAGCATTTTACCTTTTCTCTATGATTATCTGACGCGTGGTGAACGCAGGGTTATGGTGTTTATGAAGGAGGCTGGCGGGCACTCTGTAGACTTCAGTGATGAGAAAACCGCATTTGCCAATGTGAACACCCCGGAAGACCTCGCCCGATGGCAGGAGAAATAACGATGATTCCCTTGCTCGCGATAGCCGCCTGGAGCGGTACAGGTAAAACAACGTTGCTTAAAAAGCTTATTCCGGCACTTTGTGAACATGGGATCCGGCCGGGTTTGATCAAACATACTCATCACGATATGGATGTCGATAAGCCAGGAAAAGACAGTTATGAATTGCGTAAAGCAGGTGCAGCGCAAACACTGGTGGCCAGTTCGCAGCGCTGGGCATTGATGACAGAAACACCTGATAATACGGAACTGGATCTGGCTTATCTGGTAAGCCGGATGGATACCTCAACGCTGGATATCATTCTGGTGGAAGGCTTTAAGCATGAAGCTGTAGCAAAGATCCTGCTTTGGCGAAAAAACTGCGGGCACAATCTGCAAGAACTCATATTGGATGAACATGTTATCGCCGTGGCCAGCGATGAACCTCTGGACCCGGGTGTTCCATTGCTTGATTTGAATGATATCGATCAGATTGCTGATTTTATCATGCGCTGGCTGCGACATGCCGGTTAGATTCATCGTTTACGGCGAGCAAATAGCAAAAAGGCCCGGTCTTGCGACCGGGCCTTCTGCTTTGTCTGATGCCTGGCAGTTCCCTACTCTCGCATGGGGAGACCCCACACTACCATCGGCGCTACGGCGTTTCACTTCTGAGTTCGGCATGGGGTCAGGTGGGACCACCGCGCTAGTGCCGCCAGGCAAATTCTGTCATCAACACACCTTCCGGTCTGTCAATCTAATCTGTATCAGCTGAAAATCTCTCTCACCGCCAAAACATCTTCGGCGTTGTAAGGTTAAGCCTCACGGTTCATTAGTACCGGTTAGCTCAACGCATCGCTGCGCTTACACACCCGGCCTATCAACGTCGTCGTCTTCAACGTTCCTTCAGGAGACTTAAAGTCTCAGGGAGAACTCATCTCGGGGCAAGTTTCGTGCTTAGATGCTTTCAGCACTTATCTCTTCCGCATTTAGCTACCGGGCAGTGCCATTGGCATGACAACCCGAACACCAGTGATGCGTCCACTCCGGTCCTCTCGTACTAGGAGCAGCCCCCCTCAATTCTCCAGCGCCCACGGCAGATAGGGACCGAACTGTCTCACGACGTTCTAAACCCAGCTCGCGTACCACTTTAAATGGCGAACAGCCATACCCTTGGGACCTACTTCAGCCCCAGGATGTGATGAGCCGACATCGAGGTGCCAAACACCGCCGTCGATATGAACTCTTGGGCGGTATCAGCCTGTTATCCCCGGAGTACCTTTTATCCGTTGAGCGATGGCCCTTCCATTCAGAACCACCGGATCACTATGACCTGCTTTCGCACCTGCTCGAGCCGTCACTCTCGCAGTCAAGCCAGCTTATGCCATTGCACTAACCTCCTGATGTCCGACCAGGATTAGCTGACCTTCGTGCTCCTCCGTTACGCTTTAGGAGGAGACCGCCCCAGTCAAACTACCCACCAGACACTGTCCGCAACCCGGTTTACGGGTCCACGTTAGAACATCAAACATTAAAGGGTGGTATTTCAAGGTTGGCTCCACGCAGACTGGCGTCCACGCTTCAAAGCCTCCCACCTATCCTACACATCAAGGCTCAATGTTCAGTGTCAAGCTATAGTAAAGGTTCACGGGGTCTTTCCGTCTTGCCGCGGGTACACTGCATCTTCACAGCGAGTTCAATTTCACTGAGTCTCGGGTGGAGACAGCCTGGCCATCATTACGCCATTCGTGCAGGTCGGAACTTACCCGACAAGGAATTTCGCTACCTTAGGACCGTTATAGTTACGGCCGCCGTTTACCGGGGCTTCGATCAAGAGCTTCTCCTTACGGATAACCCCATCAATTAACCTTCCGGCACCGGGCAGGCGTCACACCGTATACGTCCACTTTCGTGTTTGCACAGTGCTGTGTTTTTAATAAACAGTTGCAGCCAGCTGGTATCTTCGACTGGTTTCAGCTCCGTGAGCAAGTCACTTCACCTACGCACCAGCGTGCCTTCTCCCGAAGTTACGGCACCATTTTGCCTAGTTCCTTCACCCGAGTTCTCTCAAGCGCCTTGGTATTCTCTACCTGACCACCTGTGTCGGTTTGGGGTACGATTTGATGTTACCTGATGCTTAGAGGCTTTTCCTGGAAGCAGGGCATTTGTTGCTTCAGCACCGTAGTGCCTCGTCATCACGCCTCAGTGTTAAAGTGAACCGGATTTACCTGGAACACACACCTACACGCTTAAACCGGGACAACCGTCGCCCGGCCAACATAGCCTTCTCCGTCCCCCCTTCGCAGTAACACCAAGTACAGGAATATTAACCTGTTTCCCATCGACTACGCCTTTCGGCCTCGCCTTAGGGGTCGACTCACCCTGCCCCGATTAACGTTGGACAGGAACCCTTGGTCTTCCGGCGAGCGGGCTTTTCACCCGCTTTATCGTTACTTATGTCAGCATTCGCACTTCTGATACCTCCAGCATGCCTCACAGCACACCTTCGCAGGCTTACAGAACGCTCCCCTACCCAACAACACATAGTGTCGCTGCCGCAGCTTCGGTGCATGGTTTAGCCCCGTTACATCTTCCGCGCAGGCCGACTCGACCAGTGAGCTATTACGCTTTCTTTAAATGATGGCTGCTTCTAAGCCAACATCCTGGCTGTCTGGGCCTTCCCACATCGTTTCCCACTTAACCATGACTTTGGGACCTTAGCTGGCGGTCTGGGTTGTTTCCCTCTTCACGACGGACGTTAGCACCCGCCGTGTGTCTCCCGTGATAACATTCTCCGGTATTCGTAGTTTGCATCGGGTTGGTAAGCCGGGATGGCCCCCTAGCCGAAACAGTGCTCTACCCCCGGAGATGAATTCACGAGGCGCTACCTAAATAGCTTTCGGGGAGAACCAGCTATCTCCCGGTTTGATTGGCCTTTCACCCCCAGCCACAAGTCATCCGCTAATTTTTCAACATTAGTCGGTTCGGTCCTCCAGTTAGTGTTACCCAACCTTCAACCTGCCCATGGCTAGATCACCGGGTTTCGGGTCTATACCCTGCAACTTAACGCCCAGTTAAGACTCGGTTTCCCTTCGGCTCCCCTATTCGGTTAACCTTGCTACAGAATATAAGTCGCTGACCCATTATACAAAAGGTACGCAGTCACCCCATAAAGAGGCTCCCACTGCTTGTACGTACACGGTTTCAGGTTCTTTTTCACTCCCCTCGCCGGGGTTCTTTTCGCCTTTCCCTCACGGTACTGGTTCACTATCGGTCAGTCAGGAGTATTTAGCCTTGGAGGATGGTCCCCCCATATTCAGACAGGATACCACGTGTCCCGCCCTACTCTTCGAGCTCACAGCCTGTGTGCTTTTGTGTACGGGGCTGTCACCCTGTATCGCGCGACTTTCCAGACGCTTCCACTAACACACATGCTGATTCAGACTCTGGGCTGCTCCCCGTTCGCTCGCCGCTACTGGGGGAATCTCGGTTGATTTCTTTTCCTCGGGGTACTTAGATGTTTCAGTTCCCCCGGTTCGCCTCATTAACCTATGGATTCAGTTAATGATAGTGTGACGAGTCACACTGGGTTTCCCCATTCGGACATCGCCGGTTATAACGGTTCATATCACCTTACCGGCGCTTTTCGCAGATTAGCACGTCCTTCATCGCCTCTGACTGCCAGGGCATCCACCGTGTACGCTTAGTCGCTTAACCTCACAACCCGAAGATGTTTCGTAAAACATCATCAGTTGCGAAAATTTGAGAGACTCACAGAACAGTTCGCACTGTTCAGTGTTTCAATTTTCAGCTTGATCCAGATTTTTAAAGAGCAAATATCTCAAACATGACTCGCAAGCCAGTTTTGAGATATATCGGCAGGTGACTTTCACTCACAGACCAGCAAGTGGCGTCCCCTAGGGGATTCGAACCCCTGTTACCGCCGTGAAAGGGCGGTGTCCTGGGCCTCTAGACGAAGGGGACACTGAAGTCTCAATCGCAAGACGCCTTGCTTCTTACTTTTCATCAGACAATCTGTGTGAGCACTACAAAGGCAGGTTCTTTAAGGTAAGGAGGTGATCCAACCGCAGGTTCCCCTACGGTTACCTTGTTACGACTTCACCCCAGTCATGAATCACAAAGTGGTAAGCGCCCTCCCGAAGGTTAAGCTACCTACTTCTTTTGCAACCCACTCCCATGGTGTGACGGGCGGTGTGTACAAGGCCCGGGAACGTATTCACCGTAGCATTCTGATCTACGATTACTAGCGATTCCGACTTCATGGAGTCGAGTTGCAGACTCCAATCCGGACTACGACGCACTTTATGAGGTCCGCTTGCTCTCGCGAGGTCGCTTCTCTTTGTATGCGCCATTGTAGCACGTGTGTAGCCCTGGTCGTAAGGGCCATGATGACTTGACGTCATCCCCACCTTCCTCCAGTTTATCACTGGCAGTCTCCTTTGAGTTCCCGGCCGGACCGCTGGCAACAAAGGATAAGGGTTGCGCTCGTTGCGGGACTTAACCCAACATTTCACAACACGAGCTGACGACAGCCATGCAGCACCTGTCTCACAGTTCCCGAAGGCACCACTCCATCTCTGAAGTGTTCTGTGGATGTCAAGACCAGGTAAGGTTCTTCGCGTTGCATCGAATTAAACCACATGCTCCACCGCTTGTGCGGGCCCCCGTCAATTCATTTGAGTTTTAACCTTGCGGCCGTACTCCCCAGGCGGTCGATTTAACGCGTTAGCTCCGGAAGCCACGCCTCAAGGGCACAACCTCCAAATCGACATCGTTTACGGCGTGGACTACCAGGGTATCTAATCCTGTTTGCTCCCCACGCTTTCGCACCTGAGCGTCAGTCTTCGTCCAGGAGGCCGCCTTCGCCACCGGTATTCCTCCAGATCTCTACGCATTTCACCGCTACACCTGGAATTCTACCTCCCTCTACGAGACTCTAGCCTGCCAGTTTCGAATGCAGTTCCCAGGTTGAGCCCGGGGATTTCACATCCGACTTGACAGACCGCCTGCGTGCGCTTTACGCCCAGTAATTCCGATTAACGCTTGCACCCTCCGTATTACCGCGGCTGCTGGCACGGAGTTAGCCGGTGCTTCTTCTGCGGGTAACGTCAATGAATAAGGTTATTAACCTTACTCCCTTCCTCCCCGCTGAAAGTACTTTACAACCCGAAGGCCTTCTTCATACACGCGGCATGGCTGCATCAGGCTTGCGCCCATTGTGCAATATTCCCCACTGCTGCCTCCCGTAGGAGTCTGGACCGTGTCTCAGTTCCAGTGTGGCTGGTCATCCTCTCAGACCAGCTAGGGATCGTCGCCTAGGTGAGCCGTTACCCCACCTACTAGCTAATCCCATCTGGGCACATCTGATGGCAAGAGGCCCGAAGGTCCCCCTCTTTGGTCTTGCGACGTTATGCGGTATTAGCTACCGTTTCCAGTAGTTATCCCCCTCCATCAGGCAGTTTCCCAGACATTACTCACCCGTCCGCCACTCGTCACCCGAGAGCAAGCTCTCTGTGCTACCGTTCGACTTGCATGTGTTAGGCCTGCCGCCAGCGTTCAATCTGAGCCATGATCAAACTCTTCAATTTAAAAGTTTGATGCTCATCGAATTAAACTTCGTAATGAATTACGTGTTCACTCGTGAGACTTGGTATTCATTTAGCGTCCGGAGACGTTAAGAATCCATGTCACTTTGAGTGCCCACACAGATTGTCTGATAAATTGTTAAAGAGCAGTGCCGCTGTGTTTTCGCTGCGGCGCGGGGTGTGCATATTACGCTTTCCCGCTGTGAAGTCAACTGAATATTTTCAGATTTCTTCACCTGACAGGCCGGTGTGTTTGCCGTTGTGCCGTGTCAGTGGAGGCGCATTATAGGGAGTTAATTCCGGCTGACAACCCCTAATTTGAAAAAAGTTTCCAACCGCGTTTTTTTTCAACAAAGCGGGGGTAAAAACACCAGAAATCGTCCTTTTCGCTGTTTTTACCACCATCGGTATATATCGAATGGCATACTAGCGCGTGATAATGAGAAAGAAGGAAGTGATAAATGTCGTTAAATGCACAACAACTTGCCGCGCAGAAAAACATCTCCTGGGTACTGGCAGAGAAGCTGGCGCGACAAATCCTGCAAGGCGAGTATGCGCCGGGTTCGATTCTGCCGGGCGAGATGGAGCTGGGTGAGCAATTTGGTGTAAGCCGCACCGCCATCAGAGAAGCGGTAAAGACATTGACAGCAAAAGGAATGGTTTTGCCTCGCCCGCGCATCGGCACCCGCGTTATGCCCAGAGGCAACTGGAACTTTCTCGATAAGGAATTATTAGTCTGGTGGATGAGTGAAGAGAATGTTGAGAAAGTCATCCAACACTTTCTGGTAATGCGTAGCAGCCTCGAGCCTCAGGCATGCTTGCTGGCAGCAACACTTGGCAGCGCAGAACAGAAAGCTCATCTCAATACATTAATGGAAGAGATGGTCGTGCTAAAAAAGCATTTTAACCGCGAACGCTGGATAGAAGTGGATATGGCCTGGCACGAACATATTTATGCGATGAGTGCTAATCCCTTCCTGATCTCTTTCTCTACTCTTTTTCATTCTATTTACCACACTTACTTTACCTCTGTGACGCACAACGAAGTGGTCAAACTTGATATGCACCAGTCCATTGCGGATGCGATTCTGGACAGCGACGGTGAACGCGCATTCCAGGCCTGCCAGACGCTGCTAACCACGCCTTATGCCCCAGTGGCGAAATAACGGGATATTGCATGACAGAGAAGAAAACACGGAGTATGGCTGGCCTGCCGTGGATTGCGGCAATGGCCTTTTTTATGCAGGCGCTGGATGCCACCATACTCAACACCGCCCTGCCCGCTATTGCGCAAAGCCTTAATCGCTCTCCCTTAGCAATGCAGTCCGCCATCATCAGCTATACCTTAACCGTCGCCATGCTGATCCCGATGAGCGGCTGGCTGGCGGATCGCTTCGGCACGCGGCGTGTTTTTATGGTGGCGGTCACTTTGTTCACTCTTGGATCGCTGGCCTGCGCGCTCTCCAACTCTTTATCCATGCTGGTTATCTTTCGCGTGATTCAGGGTATTGGCGGCGCGATGATGATGCCGGTAGCACGCCTGGCGTTACTGCGGGCCTATCCACGCAGCGAGCTGTTGCCGGTCCTTAATTTTGTTACCATGCCGGGCTTAGTCGGCCCGATTCTAGGCCCCGTAATGGGAGGTGTGCTGGTCACCTGGGCAAGCTGGCACTGGATCTTCCTCATTAATATTCCCATTGGTCTCGCCGGGCTGTTTTACGCCCGCAAATATATGCCCAATTTTACCACCCCACGGCGCAGTTTCGACATGAGCGGCTTTTTCCTCTTTGGTTTAAGCCTGGTGCTTTTTTCCAGCGGGATGGAACTGATTGGCGAAAAACTGGTTGCGACCTGGATTGCGCTTGCCATCATTCTCAGCGGTATTTTGCTATTGCTGATCTATATTCGCCATGCACGTCGCCATCCTTCACCACTGATTCCCCTCGGCTTGTTCAACACGCGGACATTTTCCGTTGGCATCGCGGGGAATATTGCCTCGAGGCTGGGTACTGGGTGCGTGCCTTTTCTGATGCCGCTAATGCTTCAGGTCGGTTTTGGTTATCCGGCACTGATTGCCGGTTGCATGATGGCCCCCACTGCGGTGGGTTCGATTCTCGCAAAATCTGCTGTCACGCAAATACTGCGCAAGCTGGGATATCGCAAGACACTGGTGGGCGTGACGCTGTTTATTGGCGTAATGATTGCGCAGTTCGCGCTTCAGTCACCATCAATGCCGTTCTGGATGCTTGTACTGCCACTCTTTATTCTCGGGATGGCGATGTCCACGCAATTCACGTCGATGAATACCATTACGCTGGCGGATTTAACCGATGATAATGCCAGCAGTGGTAATAGCGTGCTGGCGGTAACGCAACAATTGTCGATAAGCCTGGGTGTCGCGGTCAGCGCGGCGGTATTGCGCTTTTATGAAGGGTGGGACAGCGCTAATACAGTGGAACAGTTCCACTATACCTTTATTACGATGGGCATCATTACACTGGTTTCCGCGCTGGTCTTTATGCTGCTGAAAGCGAAAGATGGCCGCAATCTTATAAAAGAACGCAGTAAAAAATCAGGCGGAACCGCGCGCCATTAATACCGGTGTCAGCTGTAAACGTTGCTGTTGCAGGCCGGGTTCAGCAATACGGTGAATCAACACATCAATTGCCAGTTCACCCAATTCATCTTTTGGCTGATGAATTGTGGTGAGAGGCGGCGTCATATAGCGCGCCAGTTCGATGTCATCGTAGCCGACAATTGCCATATCCTGTGGGATCTTCAGTCCCGCCTGGTATAACGCCTGATACGCGCCAACCGCCATCGCATCATTGCCGACAAACGCCGCCTGTGGCCGCTCACTCATTGCCAGTAACGACTGCATGGCGTCAAAGCCGCCGCCGAACTCAAAATCGCTCTCAATTTCATCGCCGTCACGGATGGTCAGCCCGGCGCGGGTCATCGCTTCACGATAGCCTTCCAGGCGCAAACGCGCGGGTGTTTTATCCAACGGGCCGGTAATACAGGCTATACGCGTGTACCCTTTATCAATCAGGTACTGCGTTGCCACGTCGCCGCCGAATAAGGAGTTGTCCTGAATCAGATCGCTGTCGCCATCGAACGGCGCCCAGTCCATCATCACGGTAGGAATAGAAGGATAACGCTGCATGATCTCTTTCGAAGGCTGGTGCGTTTCGGTGCACAGCAGCAACAGCCCATCGACGCGTTTTTGCATTAACGTTTCGAGGTTACGGTTCATTCGCTGCTCATCACCTTCTGTATTGCACAACACCAGACTGTAGCCACGTTCAAAACAGCTGCGCTCGACACCCCGCACCAGCTCTGAATAAAAAGGATTGGTACTGGCGGTGATCAGCATCCCGATAGTGCGGGTCTGATTGATCTTGAGGCTACGCGCAATGGCTGAGGGCGCGTAGTTCAGCGTTTTAATCGCCGCTTCCACCTTCTCCCTGATCGCCTCACTGACAAAGCGATCGTTGTTAATAACATGGGAGACCGTTGAGGTGGAAACGCCCGCCAGGCGGGCTACATCCTTCATCGTGGCCAAGCGTTACCCCTGCTGATGTAGAAAATCATCAATTTCATTGCGCCACGGAACAGACGGTTGCGCGCCTTTACGTGTCACCGCGATGGCTGCCGCAGCATGCGCAAAGCGGATCGCCTCATCCAGCGGTTTATCTTCCAGTAGCGCGGTCATTAACGCACCGTTAAAGGTGTCGCCCGCCGCAATGGTATCAATCGCCTTCACTTTAAACCCCGGAACACGTTTGCCTGCGCCATTCACGCTGGCCCATACTCCCCGACTACCAAGGGTGATAATGACCGTGTTAATGCCCTTATCGTGCAGCACCTGCGCGGCACGGGCTGCATCTTCATCACTGGCAACGCTCACGCCGGTGAGTTTTTCGGCTTCGGTTTCATTGGGGGTGATAATGTCCACCAGCGACAGAAGCTCATCGGAGAGCGCCCGCGCGGGTGCCGGGTTCAGCGCTACGGTAGTGTTATGTTGATGCGCAATGCGGGCAGCCGCCAGTACGCTCTCAACCGGAGATTCCAGTTGCATTAGCAGTGCAGAGGCCTGTGCGATGCGTTCACGCTGCGCCTCAACACGTTCAACGGAGAGCGCCGCATTCGCCCCCGCGTGAATACCGATGACATTCTCACCTTCGCCGTTAACAAAAATCAGTGCCACACCGGTCGATTCGCCCGCAACAACGCTGACTGGCGCAACATCAATGTTGTCGCTCTCCAGTTGCTTGCGTACCCGCACACCGGTGTCGTCATCGCCCGTACAGGCAATAAACGCGATATCCGCGCCGCTGCGCCCGGCGGCGACCGCCTGGTTTGCACCTTTGCCGCCAAAAGCAACCTGATAATGATTACCCGTTACGGTTTCGCCCGGCGTAGGGAAGGATTCAAGGTTAAGAATATGATCGGCATTGATACTGCCAAGGACGACGAGTTTGCCTGCGGTTTTCATGATGAGCTTGTCCGTAAAATGCGCCACCCCTGAAGGTGGCGCGTGCCATGCTTTTCTTTTTTTATGTGGTCCCCCGGCCGCAGGATGTCACTACGAACCGAACGCCCTATTACTGCTTGATGACCAGTTTCAGATCAACCGGGTTTTTGGCATAGACTTTTTCGCCTTTCAGGACTTTGTCTGCCGTATCGACGCCTTTCGCGCCAATTTGTTCCGGCAACTGGGCAATCGTCGCCGCCAGTTTACCGTCATTTACCGCTTTCACACCGTCCGGCGTACCGTCAAAGCCCACTACCATCACATCGGATTTACCGGCAGTTTGCAGCGCACGCAGCGCGCCCAGCGCCATTTCATCGTTCTGTGCAAACACAGCCTGTACGTCCGGGTGCGCGGTAAGCAGGTTCTGCATGACGTTCAGGCCCTTAGTACGGTCGAAATCTGCCGGCTGGCTGGCCAGGACATTGAATTTATGCGCAGCAACTGCCTGCTGGAAACCTTCGCCACGCTCACGCGCTGCAGAGGTACCGGCAATACCCGCCAGTTCGATAACTTTCGCGCCTTCACCGGCTTTTCTGGCAATGTAATCACCAGCAATTTTACCGCCCAGTACGTTATCAGACGCGATATGGCTCACCACTTCGCCGCTGGATGCGACACGGTCAAGGGTGATCACCGGGATTTTCGCCTGGTTAGCCATTTTCACAGCGTTACCTACAGCATCGGAATCGGTTGGGTTGATCAGCAACAGTTTAGTACCGCGCACTGTCAAATCCTGCACGTTAGCCAGTTCTTTAGCCGGGTTGTTTTGCGAGTCCAGAACCACCAGGTCGTAACCCAGTTTGTCTGCTTCTTTCTGCGCGCCATCCTTCAGAGAGACAAAGAACGGGTTGTTCAGCGTGGAAATCACCAGAGCAATAGAGTCTTTCGCCATCGCGTTTGCGCTTACGGTGGCGCTCAGTGCAACAGCAGAAACCAGAGTGGCCAGTTTTTTCATGTTCATTTTCATGAGTCCTGTTGTGTAGGTAATTACTGCTTTTTGTTGTCTACCAGCACCGCGAGCAGAATCACCACTGCTTTAACGATCATCTGGTAATAGGAAGAAACGCTCAGCAAATTCAATCCATTATTGAGGAAGCCAAGGATCAGTGCACCGATTAACGTCCCAACGATACGCCCTTTACCCCCGGCAAGGCTGGTTCCGCCCAGCACAACCGCAGCGATTGCATCCAGCTCATAGCCCGCTCCCGCTGTGGGTTGCGCCGAAGAGAGACGCGCCACTTCAATAATGCCTGCCAGTGAAGCCAGAAGGCCGCACAGGGAATAAACGATAACTTTCACTTTATCTACGCTGATACCGGATAAGCGCGTTGCTGCTTCGTTACCGCCTAATGCATAGATATAACGACCCAGACGGGTGTGATGCAACAGATACCAGGCAGCAATAAAGACAATTGCCATGATCCACACTGGCGTCGGGATGCCGAAAGGACGACCAATCCCGAACCAGCCAAACACGTCGGCATTATCCGTAAAACCGGTATTAACCGGGCTACCGTTGGTATAAACCAGTGTCACGCCGCGCAACAGCAACATCATGACCAGCGTAGCGATAAATGCCTGCACCCGGCCTTTAGCAACAATTGTCCCGGTGATAGCTCCCACGGCGGCACCTAAAGCCAGCGCACCTGCGACCGCCACCAGCGCATTCACTTCCATGCCGATTAAAGACGCAGCCACAGCGCCGGTCAGCGCTAAGAGGGATCCGACGGACAGATCGATACCCGATGTCAGGATCACCAACGTCATGCCAACGGCCATAATTGCGTTGACCGAGGTCTGCTGCAGGATATTTAACAGGTTATTGACGGTAAAAAAGTTTGGGCTCATGGTCGAAACGATCGCAATCAGCACCAGCAGGGCGATCAGCGATTTTTGTTCCATCAACCATGCTTTCGTGAAATAACGGCGACCAGAAACAGCCTGGGTAGTCATCTTTTTTACTCCTGATTCACACGATTAAGCTTGCCCACAGCGGCAGCCATCAATACTTCCTGAGTGGCCTGCTCGCGCGTGAATTCACCGCCGAGATGCCCTTCATGCATTACCATAATGCGATCGCTCATTCCCAAAACTTCCGGCATCTCTGACGAGACGAGAATAATGCTCAGGCCATCGGCCTTAAACTGATTAATTAACTGGTAGATCTCTTTTTTTGCTCCCACATCTACACCGCGGGTTGGCTCATCGAGGATCAGGACTTTCGGGCGGGTCATCAGACCGCGCGCAATTGCCACTTTTTGCTGATTCCCCCCGGAAAGCAGCCCAATAGGCTGTTCCATCGACGGGGTTTTCACATTAAACAGACGAATAAAATCACTCACCGCCTGCTGTTCATCTTTATGTTTCAGGTTGCCGCCAGCGCGACTGAAGTAACGCAGCGCCGTCAGTGACATATTTTCTTTGACCGACATGCCAAGCACTAACCCGTCACGCTTACGATCCTCAGAAATATAGACGATGCCGTTTGCCAGACCATCTTGTGGCGAGCGGGTAATCACCTCATGGCCGTCGAGCGTGACATAACCGCTGGTACGGGGTAGCGCGCCATACAGCACTTTCATCAGTTCGGTACGCCCCGCGCCCATCAGTCCGGCAACACCGAGGATCTCTCCCTGACGCAGCGTAAAGGTGACATTTTCAACACCCGGCCCGCACACATTATCGACGCTGAGCCGTACTTCACCTGGCGCTTTATCCAGCCGCGGATATTGATCTTCAAGCTTACGGCCGACCATCATTTCGATCAGCGTATCTTCGGTCAGCGTGGCGACTTCGCGCTCGGCAATAAACTGCCCGTCGCGAAAGACCGTCACGTCATCACAAATCTCGAAAATCTCTTTCATACGGTGAGAGATGTAAACAATCCCACGCCCTTGCGCTTTTAGTTCCCGAATAACGCGAAACAGCGATTCGGTTTCGGTATCCGTTAAGGCATCGGTCGGCTCATCCATAATGATGACTTGCGACTCGTAGCTCATCACTTTGGCAATTTCGACCATCTGCTGGTCGCCAATAGAGAGTTCGCCCACCAGGCGATCGCTTTTAAAGCGTAAATTGAGCTTCGCCAGTAGCTTATCGGCATCAGCAAACATCTTCTTCCAGTCGATTTTGCCAAAGCGATTAACGAATTCCCGGCCCAGAAAAATATTCTCGGCAATCGTCAACTGCGGGATCAGGTTCAGTTCCTGGTGGATAATGCCGATGCCGGCTTCCTGCGAGGATTTGGGGCCGTTAAAGGTCGTCTCTTTACCCAGCCACAGCAATGAACCGGCGTCACGGGTATAAATCCCGGTCAGCACTTTCATCATGGTGGATTTGCCAGCGCCATTTTCCCCGACCAGCGCCATTACACGACCGGAGTAAACATTCAGCGCTGCGCCAGAGAGCGCTTTTACGCCGGGGAACGCTTTATCGATCCCCTTCAGTTGCAATAACGCGTCCATGAGGGCCTCAGAAGGTGACGCCAGCACAGAGAATGATATTCGCATACGGGGAACACTCCCCGCTGCGAATAACCGCATGACTGTCCGCGGTGTGTTTTTTAAACTGCTCGTGCGTAACGTACCGCACGTCTATGGTATTTCCCTGGTGTTGTTGCAGTTGCTCAATATGGTTGAGCAACGTCGCGTGGAGCTGCGGATTATGGTGTTTAATTTCCGACGCTAAGATAGCGGCCTCAACCTGCATTTCTGTTGTCACCACTTCCAGTACTTGCATAAAGGAAGGAACGCCCTGAGTTAATGCCATATCGATCCGTTGCGTGTTACGCGGCACCGGTAATCCGGCATCACATACCACAACTGAATCGGTATGCCCAAGACGGGAGATGACTGACGAAATGTCAGCGTTCAGTACACGACCTTTTTTCATATATTATGCTCCACTAGCGAAACGTTTCGCTGACTGCAGTTTAGTCTCAAAAATGGGCAAAAAACTATCGCGGCGTTACAGAAGTGTGATCGATATCGAAACGTTTCGCTTGCCAAAACGTATAAAAAAACAGCTTTCGCTACCTAACAAAAATTAGCAGGAATTAATAACAAAAACCCCTCACTGAGAGGGGTTTTAAAAGCATTAAATTTCGACCTGGGTACCCAGCTCAATCACCCTGTTAGGCGGGATCTCAAACTGGTCTGGCGCGCGCAATGCGTTTCGCTGCAATACCAGATAGAGTTTGCCGCGCAAACGCAGATACCACGGGCGTTTGCCAACGATGAGCGACTCATGAGACATAAAGAAAGAGGTTTCCATCATGCGACAATTCAGTCCTTCCAGCCCGCAGCGGTGGAACACCTCTTCAACGTTTGGCGTTTCTCGCCAGCCATAACTCGCTACCACCCGCCAGAAAGTCGGTGATAGCTGCTCAATTTGCACACGACGAACGTTATGCACATAAGGCGCATCTTCAGTGCGCAGCGTCAGCAGAATGACTCTCTCATGCAGCACCTTGTTGTGCTTCAGGTTGTGCATCATGGCGAACGGGATAACGTTAAGCGCACGGGACATATAAACGGCCGTCCCCGGGACACGCACCGGCGGCGATTTTTCCAGTGATGCGATCATCGCTTCCAGTGAGTTACCGTGCTCGTGCATACGGCGCAGCAGACGGAAACGCTCACTCTTCCAGGTGGTCATCACCAGGAACATCACCAGACCCAGCGTTAATGGCAACCAGCCGCCGGAGACGATTTTATCAAGGTTAGCCGAGAATAACGGCACATCGATGCTCAGGAAGAAGATCAGGATCAGGCCAACCAGCACCTTATTCCAGTGCCAGTTTTTACGTGCCACAGTCGTCGAAAGAATCGAGGTCAGCACCATTGTCCCGGTCACCGCAATACCGTATGCCGCCGCCAGATTACTGGAGTGTTCGAAGCTGACGATCACCAATACCACAGCAAAGTAGAGCAGCCAGTTAATGAACGGGATATAAATCTGCCCGGACTCCATTTCCGAAGTATGAATAATGCGCATCGGGGCCAAATAGCCAAGACGAACCGCCTGGCGGGTCAGCGAAAAGACCCCGGAGATCACCGCCTGAGAGGCAATCACAGTCGCGAGCGTGGCGATAATCAACATCGGGATCAATGCCCATTCCGGCGCCAGCAGGAAGAAGGGGTTTTTAATGGCTTCCGGCGTTTTCAGCAGCAACGCGCCCTGGCCGAAGTAGTTCAGCACCAGTGACGGGAGCACCACAATAAACCACGCGACGCGAATCGGCAGTTTGCCAAAGTGGCCCATATCCGCATACAGCGCTTCAACACCGGTAATTGAAAGCACCACCGCGCCCAGCGCAACAAAGGAGATCGCTTTGTACTGCAGGAAGAAATTCACCGCCCAGATCGGGTTCAGCGCCTGTAACACTTCCGGGTTCGACAGAATACCTCGCGCACCCAGCACCGCCAGAATCAAGAACCACGCCAGCATGATCGGGGCGAAGAGCTTCCCCACCAGCCCGGTGCCATGTTTTTGAATCGCAAACAGCAGCGTTAAGACGACGATAGAGAGCGGAACTATCCACGTATCCAGCGAGGGCGCGACAATCTCCAGCCCTTCAATGGCCGACATCACCGAAATTGCCGGAGTGATCACCACTTCGCCATAGAAGAAGCTGCCACCTATTAGCCCCATAATGACCAGCACAGACGTCATCCTGGCGGAGGTATTACGACCAGCCAGCGACATCAGCGTTAAAATCCCCCCTTCACCGGCGTTATCAGCACGCATGACGAAGGTCAGATACTTAATGGAGACAACAAACACCAGCAACCAGAAGATCAGCGACAGGAAGCCAAAGACAGCATCACGTTCAACGCCGAAACCAAACTGACCAGACAAACATTCACGAAGTGTATAAAGCGGGCTGGTACCGATATCACCGTAGACAACCCCAATAGCCGCGAGTGTGACGGCGGGCAACGACTGTTTATTATCAGTGCTCATAGACTAATCTTTTGTTGAAATGACAAATGTGTGCTTAGTCCCTTGGCCCACAAAAAGCGCACAGTATGCACGATTATTTGCGAAATCGTACCCCTAAATGCGGCCACATTAATCTGGCGCAAAGAAAATAAAGCCGTTCTTCAGTCTATTACAAGCCCCATCAGGAACGTCTATACTCGCTTTTGGAAGCCGGATAACACGGCGAAAGGACGCAAATCTATTATGGCTCACTCGCATTTATTAGCTGAAAGAATTTCCCGCCTGAGCAGCGCGCTGGAAAAAGGCCTTTTTGAGCGTAGCCATGCAATAAGGCTCTGCTTGCTGGCTGCCCTGAGTGGCGAGAGCGTGTTTTTGTTAGGCCCGCCGGGTATTGCCAAAAGCCTTATTGCCCGTCGCCTGAAGTTTGCCTTTAAAAATGCGCGCGCGTTCGAATACCTGATGACCCGCTTCTCCACCCCGGAAGAGGTGTTTGGCCCGCTCTCTATTCAGGCGTTGAAAGACGAAGGACGCTATGAACGCCTGACCCAGGGTTATTTACCCGAAGCAGAAATTGTTTTTCTCGACGAGATCTGGAAAGCTGGCCCGGCGATCCTCAACACCCTGCTAACGGCGATTAACGAACGGCGTTTTCGGAATGGTGCCAGCGAAGAAAAAATCCCCATGCGACTGCTGGTGGCGGCTTCGAACGAACTGCCAGAAACCGATAGCAGCCTGGAAGCGTTGTATGACCGCATGCTGATCCGCCTGTGGCTGGACAAGGTTCAGGAGAAGGGTAACTTCCGTTCGATGCTGGTAAGCCAACAGGATGAGAACGATAATCCGGTTGCGAAAGAACTCCAGATAACCGATGAAGAGTACCTTGAATGGCAGCAAGAGATTGGCAAAGTAAAACTGCCGGACAATGTTTTTGAGCTGATTTATACGCTGCGCCAACAGTTAGATAGCCTGCCCAATGCGCCCTATGTTTCCGACAGGCGCTGGAAAAAAGCCATCCGCCTGTTGCAATCCAGCGCATTTTTCAGCGGGCGGGATGCCGTTGCGCCTGTCGATTTGATCCTGCTAAAAGATTGTTTATGGCACGATGCAGAAAGCCTGCGTCTGCTGCAACAACAACTGGACATATTGATGACCGGGCACGCCTGGCAGCAGCAATCAATGCTGACACAATTGAGCGCCATCTCGCAGCGGCATATGCAGCTTCAGCAGCAGCAAAGCGATAAAACCGCGCTTAAAGTGAGTCGCCAGGGGGGGATGTTCAGTCGCCGGCCGCATTATGATTTACCGGAAGAGCTGGATGAGCCAGTACTGACATTATTACTCCAGCAACCGCTGAAACTGCACGATATGCAGGTCATTCACGTCACTATTGAGCGTGATGCACTGGCGCAATGGCTGGCGAAGGGCGGCGAAATCCGCGGCAAGCTGAACGGCATTGGCTTTGCGCAACCGCTGGATCTGGAAGTAGATCCGACACTGCATTTGTTAATCCGCGATGTCAGCCTGCAGGGATCGCGACTCGCTTTGCCAGGCGCAACGCAGGAAAACGTGCCGGAAGAGATCAAACAACAACTGGAAGCGCTGGATAACAACTGGCACCAGCAGCACACCCGTTTTAGCGAACAGCAGAAATGCTTGTTTATTTCTGGCGACTGGTTAGGTCGCATTGAAGCCAGCTTGCAGGATGTCAGAGCGCAGATCCAACAGGCTCGTCAATGCTGACGCTGGATACGTTAAATGTCATGATGACCGTCAGCGAGGAGGCAATGATTGAAGAATTGATCATTGCTCTGCTGGCCTCGCCGCAACTGGCGCTATTTTTTGAGAAATTTCCCCGCCTTAAACATGCCATCACCGAAGATGTGCCCCGCTGGCGCGAAGCGCTTAAAAAACATCTCAAAGAGACAGAAGTTCCGCCAGAACTGGCAAAAGAAGTGTTGAGTTATCAACAGAGCCAGTTGCTGTCGACATCGCAATTTATTGTTCAGTTACCGCAAATCCTGGTATTGCTGGATACGTTGCACTCTCCGTATGCGGCCCAGGCCAGACAGATGGTGGAGAACAATGCCGTCTTCACACCAGCATTACATACCCTCTTTTTGCAACGCTGGCGTCTGAGCCTGGTGGTCCAGACCACCACCTTTAACCAGCAATTACTGGATGAAGAGCGCGACAGATTACTCAGCGAAGTGCAGGAGCGCATGACCCTGAGTGGCCAGCTGGAACCCGTACTGATTGAGAATGAAAATGCCGCCGGCCGGCTCTGGGATATGAGCACCGGGCAACTTAGGCGCGGCGACTACCAGTTGATCATTAAATACGGTGATTTTCTCAGCCAACAGCCGGAACTCCAGCAACTGGCCGAACAGTTGGGACGCTCGCGGGAAGCAAAATCCGTTCCGCGCAAAGATGCGCCGATGGAAACATTCCGGACGCTGGTACGCGAACCGGCGACAGTGCCGGAACAGGTCGATGGTCTGCATCAGAGCGATGATATTTTGCGCCTGCTGCCACCGGAACTGGCTACGCTGGGCATTACCGAGCTGGAATATGAATTTTATCGCCGGCTGGTGGAGAAGCAGCTGTTAACGTACCGCCTGCATGGCGACGCCTGGCGGGAAAAAGTGACAGAGCGGCCGGTAACACACCAGGATTTTGACGAGCAACCGCGCGGGCCGTTTATCGTCTGTGTTGACACCTCTGGCTCTATGGGCGGTTTTAATGAGCAGTGCGCAAAAGCTTTCTGCCTGGCATTGATGCGTGTGGCGCTGGCAGACAAGCGCCGCTGCTACATCATGTTGTTCTCAAGTGAAGTGGTGCGGTACGAACTCACCAGCCCGCAAGGGCTTGAACAGGCGATCCGCTTTCTCAGCCAGCGCTTTCGTGGCGGAACGGATCTGGCGAGCTGTTTTCGCGCAGTCATCGAACGCATGCAGGGCGGTGAATGGTATGACGCCGACGCCGTGGTGATCTCTGACTTTATCGCCCAGCGTTTGCCGGATGACGTGGTTAATAAAGTGAAGGAACTGCAACATATTCATCAGCACCGGTTTCATGCTGTGGCCATGTCGGTACATGGCAAGCCCGGCATCATGCGCATTTTCGATCATATCTGGCGCTTTGATACCGGGATGCGAAGCCGACTGTTGCGACGCTGGCGGCGTTAAAGCAGGCCCGGCACTTGTTCACGTACCTGCGCTGGCCACACACCACACTGCACCTGACCGATATGCGATAACTGCAGCAACAGCATGGTCAGACGCGACTGGCCAATACCACCGCCAATGGTTTGCGGCATTTCGCCACGCAGCAGCGCCTGGTGCCACTCCAGATGCAGACGGTCTTCATCTCCGGTCAGTTTGAGTTGATGTTGCAAAGCGTCGGCATCAACACGGATCCCCATAGAAGAGAGTTCCAGCGCGTCTTCCAAAACCGGGTTCCAGACCAGGATATCGCCGTTCAGCCCCTTAAACCCCTCCTCAGCCGCAGTGCTCCAGTCATCGTAGTCCGGTGCTCGCACATCATGGCGCTGACCATCGCTGAGCTTACCGCCAATGCCCATCAGGAACACGGCTCCCAGCTCTTTGGCAATCGCACGTTCGCGGCCTTTGGCATCCAGGCCAGGGTAACGGCTGAGCAATGTTTCGCTGTGCACAAAGTGGATCTGCTCTGGCAGGAACGGTGCCAGGCCAAAACGTACTGCGATCTCCGCCTCGGTGGCTTTGATCCCGGCCCAGATCGCTTCAACCGTGGTTTTTAAGGTGGCGGTATGGCGCTCACCATCGCCCAACACGCGCTCCCAGTCCCACTGATCCACATAGACAGAATGGATAGAAGAAAGGCGATCTTCGTCAGGACGCAGCGCTTTCATATGCGTGTACAGCCCCTCACCAGCGCTGAAGTCATGCTGCCCCAGCGTTTGTCGTTTCCATTTAGCCAGCGAATGCACTACTTCGAAACTTGCTTCTGGTAATGTTTTTACTTTTACCTGCACCGCTTTTTCGCACCCCGACAGGTTATCCTGCGTGCCATCCCCTACGCGGCTAAGAATAGGTGCCTGCACTTCAACCAGGCCCAGTTTTTCTTCAAGCTGGCGGGAAAAAAAGGATTTCACGAAGGCGATTTGACGTTGTTTTGCGAGATAAGCGGTTTTCATTATATTGCTCCTGTCTGCTAATGCTTTTAATTAAGCAACAAAAGCGCGTCGAGATTCAATAATCCGTAATTAAAAAGCCCATTGCGCTTTTGAATCGATAAAATAACAGGTTAAAATAGAGTGGTTCTCTATTCTTCATAAGAAAATCGTATGGAAAATTATCAAATCGACAATCTGGACCGCGGCATCCTCGAGGCTCTAATGGCCAATGCACGCACCGCCTATGCCGAACTGGCTAAGCAATTTAGCGTCAGCCCCGGCACCATCCATGTCCGCGTAGAAAAGATGAAACAGGCCGGGATCATCACTGGCGCACGGATCGATGTCAGCCCTAAGCAGCTCGGATATGATGTCTGCTGCTTTATAGGCATCATTCTGAAGAGTGCAAAAGATTACCCGTCCGCGCTGGCAAAGCTTAACAGTCTGGAAGAGGTCACTGAGGCGTACTACACCACCGGCCACTACAGCATCTTTATTAAAGTGATGTGTCGATCCATCGACGCGCTCCAGCAGGTACTTATCAACAAGATCCAAACAATTGATGAAATTCAGTCCACTGAAACGCTGATCTCTTTGCAAAACCCTATCATGCGTACGATCCGCCCTTAACTGGGCGTTTTCATCCCTCATTAATACCCGTATTGTCCACAGGTAGATCCCAGCTCGTTCACAGCGTACAATGCCCCCCACTTGTCGCCGAATGGCGAGTAAAACGGAGCAGGGTTTCATGGCAGACATCACTCTTATTAGCGGTAGCACTCTTGGCGGCGCGGAATACGTTGCGGAACATCTGGCAGAAAAGCTGGAAGACGCAGGTTTCAGCACAGAAACGCTGCATGGCCCGTTATTAGAGGATTTGACGCCGCAGGGCATCTGGCTGGTGGTCAGTTCCACCCATGGTGCGGGCGACTTACCCGAAAATCTGCAGCCGTTTTTAGATGATCTGCATGAACAAAAACCCGATCTGTCGCATGTCCGTTTCGGTGCGATCGGCATTGGCAGTCGTGAATATGACACCTTCTGTCAGGCGATCGAAAAACTGGAAGCCGCGCTAAAGGCAAATGGGGCAAAACAGATCGGTGAAACACTGAAGATCAACATCCTCGATCACGATATTCCCGAGGATCCTGCAGAAGAATGGCTGGGATCCTGGAAAATTTTACTCAATAATGATTAAAGATCGTGCGATCGAGTGTGGATAACTATGCTTAAAACGGCTTATTAACCGGTAGTTATCCCAAGAATAACTGCAGTTCAGTTTTTGAGTTGTGCATAACATTGCATTCTGATCCCAGCTTATACGGTTCAGGATCACCGATCATTCACAGCTAATGATCCTGCCTAATGGATTGATCTTTAAGTGATGATCCGGCTTATCCACAAGCAAGTGCGATCCTAATAAGAGATCACAATAGAACAGATCTCTCTATATAAAAGATCTTCTTTTTAATACCCAGGATCCGATCCTTTCTCACTGGACTAAAGTTGAGTAGAATCCACGACCCTGGCTTCATCCAATTTCTAACCGCTCAGGCGAGGCATACCACCATGTTTTATCCGGATCCTTTTGACGTCATTATCATTGGCGGGGGTCATGCAGGCACTGAGGCCGCAATGGCAGCAGCGCGTATGGGTCAACAGACTCTGCTTTTGACACACAATATCGACACGCTGGGGCAGATGAGCTGCAACCCGGCGATCGGCGGTATTGGGAAAGGACACCTGGTGAAAGAAGTGGATGCGCTTGGCGGGCTGATGGCGAAAGCGATCGATCAGGCTGGCATTCAGTTTAGGATACTAAACGCAAGCAAAGGTCCAGCAGTTCGGGCGACCCGAGCACAAGCGGATCGCGTGCTCTACCGTCAGGCAGTTCGTACCGCACTGGAAAATCAACCGAACCTGATGATCTTCCAGCAGGCGGTGGAAGATCTGATCGTTGAAAACGATCGTGTGGTTGGTGCTGTTACCCAGATGGGGCTGAAATTCCGCGCCAAAGCGGTTGTGCTGACGGTCGGTACCTTCCTTGACGGCAAGATTCATATCGGGCTGGATAATTACAGCGGTGGACGTGCAGGCGATCCGCCGTCGATCCCTCTGTCACGCCGTCTGCGTGAATTACCGCTGCGCGTAAGCCGTCTGAAAACCGGTACACCACCGCGTATTGATGCGCGCACCATCGATTTCAGCGTACTGGCGCAGCAGCACGGCGACAACCCGATGCCAGTCTTCTCGTTTATGGGCAATGCGGCCCAGCACCCGCGCCAGGTGCCGTGCTATGTAACGCATACCAACGAAAAAACCCATGACGTCATTCGCAATAACCTCGATCGTAGCCCCATGTATGCTGGCGTAATCGAAGGGATCGGTCCGCGTTACTGCCCGTCGATCGAAGACAAAGTGATGCGTTTTGCCGATCGCAACCAGCATCAAATCTTCCTCGAACCGGAAGGACTGACGTCAAACGAAATCTATCCGAATGGCATCTCCACCAGTCTGCCGTTCGACGTGCAGATGCAAATCGTGCGCTCAATGCAGGGGATGGAAAACGCCAGGATCGTGCGTCCTGGTTATGCCATTGAGTATGATTTTTTCGATCCGCGCGATCTGAAGCCGACGCTGGAAAGCAAATTCATTCACGGTCTGTTCTTTGCGGGGCAAATCAACGGTACCACCGGTTACGAAGAAGCTGCTGCGCAAGGTCTGCTGGCGGGTCTGAACGCTGCTCGTGCGGCTGCAGACAAAGAAGGCTGGGCACCGCGTCGCGATCAGGCTTATCTCGGTGTTCTGGTGGATGATCTGTGCACTCTGGGTACGAAAGAGCCGTACCGTATGTTTACCTCGCGTGCGGAATACCGTCTGATGCTGCGTGAAGATAACGCTGACCTGCGTCTGACCGAAGCAGGCCGTGAGCTGGGTCTGGTCGATGATGAACGCTGGGCTCGTTTTAACGAGAAACTGGAAAGCATTGAGCGTGAGCGCCAACGCCTGAAGTCACAATGGGTGTCGCCGGCTTCAGAACATGCGCCGGCGGTTAACACATTGCTGACTGCGCCACTGTCGCGTGAAGCGAGTGGTGAAGATCTGTTGCGCCGTCCTGAAATGACCTATGAGCAACTGGTGCAGCTGGCACCTTTCGCACCGGGTCTTTCGGATCAGCAGGCTGCTGAGCAGGTCGAAATCCAGGTTAAATACGAGGGGTATATCGCCCGTCAGCAGGATGAAATCGAAAAACAACAGCGCAATGAAAACACCTTGTTGCCAGCCTCGCTGGATTATCGCCAGGTGAATGGATTATCTAACGAGGTGATCGCTAAACTGAACGATCATAAACCGTCCTCTATCGGTCAGGCGTCACGTATCTCCGGGATCACACCTGCAGCTATCTCCATTCTTCTGGTCTGGCTGAAAAAACAAGGTATGCTGCGCCGCAGCGCATAATCTTAAGTCTGTGCCCGGGGGTTCCCGGGCATATCAATTCCACAGGTATCAACCGTGCTTAACAAACTCTCTCGTCTGCTGGATGAAGCTGGCATTTCGTTGTCCGATCATCAGCAGCAACAGCTGGTGGGTTACGTCGAACTGCTCCACAAATGGAACAAAGCGTACAACCTCACGTCGGTACGCGATCCAAACGAGATGCTGATCCGCCATATTCTCGATAGCATTGTGGTCGCGCCTTATCTGCAAGGCTCGCGCTTTATCGATGTTGGCACCGGCCCGGGTTTACCCGGTATCCCGCTGTCGATAGTGCAGCCAGAAGCGCATTTCACACTGCTGGATAGTCTGGGTAAGCGAGTGCGGTTTTTACGTCAGGTACAGCATGAACTGCATTTGAGCAATATCGAACCGGTACAAAGCCGTGTGGAAGATTTTCCTGCAGAGCCGCCGTTTGATGGCGTCATCAGCCGCGCGTTTGCCTCGCTGAATGATATGGTGAGCTGGTGCCATCATTTGCCGGGAGAGCAGGGCCGTTTCTATGCGCTTAAAGGACTGGTGCCGGACGATGAGATTGCGCTGTTGCCTGCTGAATTTACAGTAGAAAGTATTGAGAAGCTGCACGTTCCGCATCTTGAAGGCGAACGCCATCTGGTGATTGTTAAGGCAAACAAAGTTTAACTTTTATCAAAAAATGTAGAATTCGTGCTGTTCCCGGGATGTTAAAAGTCAGCATAAAAAACGGTGATACGTTCAGTTACATTTAACAAAACTTTTACCAGGATTTTTCTGACTTTTAACGCAAGATATTTGATTCACCGTAAGAATAGTTAACCACGAAAATATCAGTCCGCTAAAAATCGGCATCAAGAACCAAACTGAGATGTTAAATAATTATTATAAATGTCAATGAAAGGTTTTTGTTGTATTTGCGGCTGTTTTAAAAAGAGTTGTGATAATTCATCTTAAATATCAGAAAGATGAAAAGCGACAATTTACCGGTATGATTAATACGGCAGACGCATAAATGTTTATTTTGTGACCGAGTGCACGCTTTGGTAGCAGGTTTTTCGCGTTATTTGCAGTTTTGCCCGAAGGTTCACAGTTTCCCTAAAAGTTGAAAAATAGCCGTCGGGAAAATTATTTAAACATTTATTCACCTTTTCGCTACTTATTGTTTGAAATCACGAGGCCGCACCGTATAATTTGACCGCTTTTTGCTGCTTGACTCCGGGCCTTAAAGAACGTTTTATACGACACGCGGCATACCTCAAAGGGAGCAGGAGTGAAGAAACGTGATGTTTGTGTCGCTCTTTAGTCAAAACGTTGCACGCAAGCTTCTGCTTATTCAGTTTCTGGCAGTGATGGCAAGTGGATTGCTGTTTAGCCTCAAAGACCCCTTCTGGGGCATTTCCGCCGCGTGCGGAGGTATGGCAGTCTTATTGCCAAATATGTTGTTTATGATTTTTGCCTGGCGTCATCAGGCGCATACACCTGCAAAAGGCCGAGTGGCCTGGACCTTCGCCCTTGGCGAAGTGCTTAAGGTGTTGGCAACCTTCGTGTTGCTGGTGGTGGCGCTGGCGGTTTTCAAGGTGGCTTTTATGCCGCTGATAGTCACGTGGGTTTCGGTGCTGGTAGTTCAGATACTGGCACCCGCTGTAATTAACAACAAAGGGTAAGAGGCATCATGTCTGCAGGAGAAATCTCAACACCGCAGGAGTACATAGGTCACCATCTGAATAACCTTCAGATTGACTTGCGTACCTTCTCGCTGGTGGATCCGCATAACCCCCCGGCCACCTTCTGGACGCTCAATATCGACTCCATGTTTTTCTCGGTGGTACTGGGTCTGTTGTTCCTGATGATGTTCCGTAGCGTAGCGAAAAAGGCCACCAGCGGCGTCCCGGGAAAATTCCAGACTGCAATTGAGCTGGTGATTGGTTTTGTTCATGGTAGCGTCAAAGACATGTACCACGGCAAAAGCAAAGTTATCGCTCCGTTGGCCCTGACGATTTTCGTCTGGGTATTCCTGATGAACCTGATGGATTTGCTGCCTATCGATTTCCTTCCGCTTATCGGCGAGAAGGTTCTGGGTCTGCCTGCGCTGCGTGTGGTACCGTCTGCCGACGTTAACATCACCCTGTCGATGGCGCTGGGCGTGTTTATCCTGATTCTGTTCTACAGCATCAAAATGAAGGGTATTGGCGGTTTCGCTAAAGAGCTGACTCTCCAGCCGTTCAACCATCCGGTATTTATTCCGGTAAACCTTATCCTTGAGGGCGTGAGCCTGCTGTCCAAACCGGTTTCACTCGGTCTGCGACTGTTCGGCAACATGTACGCGGGTGAGTTGATTTTCATTCTGATCGCGGGTCTTCTGCCGTGGTGGTCACAGTGGGTTCTGAATGTGCCGTGGGCCATTTTCCACATCCTGATCATTACGCTGCAAGCCTTTATTTTCATGGTTCTGACGATCGTCTATCTGTCGATGGCATCTGAAGAGCATTGATTTTTAACAACACTACTACGTTTTAACTGAAACAAACTGGAGACTGTCATGGAAAACCTGAATATGGATCTGCTGTACATGGCTGCCGCTGTGATGATGGGTCTGGCGGCAATCGGTGCTGCGATCGGTATCGGCATCCTCGGGGGCAAATTCCTGGAAGGCGCAGCGCGTCAACCTGATCTGATTCCTCTGCTGCGTACTCAGTTCTTTATCGTTATGGGTCTGGTGGATGCTATCCCAATGATCGCTGTGGGTCTGGGTCTGTACGTGATGTTTGCTGTCGCGTAGTAAGAGTTGCTTACCAAGCAATTGTTTAGAACGTTAACCAGATAAGAGGCATTGTGCTGTGAATCTAAACGCAACAATCCTCGGCCAGGCCATCGCGTTTGTCCTGTTCGTTCTGTTCTGCATGAAGTATGTATGGCCGCCGTTAATGGCTGCCATCGAAAAACGTCAGAAAGAAATTGCTGACGGTCTCGCTTCCGCAGAACGAGCTAAAAAGGACCTTGACCTTGCACAGGCCAATGCGACCGACCAGCTGAAAAAAGCGAAAGCAGAAGCTCAGGTAATCATCGAACAGGCGAACAAACGCCGTTCCCAGATCCTGGACGAAGCGAAAGCAGAAGCCGAGCAGGAACGTACCAAAATCGTGGCGCAAGCGCAGGCGGAAATTGACGCCGAGCGTAAACGTGCTCGCGAAGAGCTGCGTAAACAAGTGGCTCTGCTGGCTGTTGCCGGCGCCGAGAAAATCATTGAGCGTTCCGTGGATGAAGCTGCTAACAGCGACATCGTGAATAAACTGGTCGCTGAACTGTAAGGAGGAGGGGCTGATGTCTGAATTTGTAACGGTAGCTCGCCCCTACGCCAAAGCAGCTTTTGACTTTGCCGTTGAAAACCAGAGCGTCGATCGCTGGCAGGATATGCTGGTGTTTGCCGCCGAGGTAACTAAAAACGAGCAAATGGCCGAGCTTCTTTCCGGTGCACTGGCACCGGAAACGCTCGCTGAGTCGTTTATCGCCATCTGTGGCGAGCAACTGGACGCCAATGGTCAGAACCTGATTCGGGTGATGGCTGAAAATGGGCGTCTGAAGGTGCTCCCTGATGTTCTTGAGCAGTTTGTTCTGTTGCGTGCAGCCAGCGAGGCTACAGCAGACGTTGAAGTCACGTCTGCAACCGCACTGAGTGAAGAACAGCTCACGAAAATCGGCGCAGCGATGGAAAAACGACTGTCACGTAAAGTGAAGCTGAATTGCAAAATCGATAAGTCTGTAATGGCAGGCGTGATCATCCGAGCGGGTGATACTGTGATTGATGGCAGCGTTCGCGGCCGTCTTGAACGCCTTGCAGACGTCTTGCAGTCTTAAGGGGACTGGAGCATGCAACTGAATTCCACCGAAATCAGCGAACTGATCAAGCAGCGCATTGCTCAGTTCAGTGTTGTGAGTGAAGCTCACAACGAAGGTACAATTGTTTCTGTAAGTGACGGTGTTATCCGCATCCACGGCCTGGCCGATTGTATGCAGGGTGAGATGATCTCCCTGCCGGGTAACCGTTACGCTATCGCACTGAACCTGGAGCGTGACTCCGTGGGTGCAGTTGTGATGGGTCCGTACGCTGACCTTGCCGAAGGCATGAAGGTTAAATGTACTGGCCGTATTCTTGAAGTACCGGTTGGCCGTGGCCTGCTGGGTCGCGTGGTTAACACGCTGGGTGCGCCGATTGACGGTAAAGGTCCTGTTGATAACGATGGCTTCTCGCCAATCGAAGTTATCGCCCCGGGCGTTATCGATCGTCAGTCTGTCGATCAGCCTGTACAGACGGGTTATAAATCCGTTGACGCCATGATCCCAATCGGACGTGGACAGCGTGAGTTGATCATCGGTGACCGTCAGACCGGTAAAACGGCGATGGCAATCGACGCAATCATCAACCAGCGTGATTCCGGCATCAAATGTGTGTACGTGGCTATTGGCCAGAAAGCATCCACCATTTCCAACGTAGTCCGTAAACTGGAAGAACATGGTGCGCTGTCCAACACTATCGTTGTTGTGGCAACAGCTTCTGAATCTGCTGCTCTGCAATACCTGGCACCCTATGCCGGTTGCGCAATGGGCGAATACTTCCGTGACCGCGGTGAAGATGCGTTGATCGTTTACGATGACCTGTCTAAACAGGCTGTCGCTTACCGTCAGGTGTCCCTGCTGCTCCGTCGTCCGCCAGGACGTGAAGCATTCCCGGGCGACGTATTCTACCTCCACTCTCGTCTGCTGGAGCGCGCATCTCGCGTAAATGCTGAATACGTTGAGAACTTCACCAAAGGTGAAGTGAAAGGTAAAACCGGTTCCCTGACTGCACTGCCGATCATCGAAACCCAGGCGGGTGACGTTTCTGCGTTCGTTCCGACCAACGTAATTTCTATTACTGATGGTCAGATCTTCCTGGAAACTAACCTGTTTAACTCCGGTATTCGTCCGGCGGTTAACCCGGGTATTTCTGTATCGCGTGTGGGTGGTGCAGCACAGACCAAGATCATCAAGAAACTGTCCGGTGGTATTCGTACCGCGCTGGCGCAGTATCGTGAACTGGCAGCGTTCTCTCAGTTCGCTTCCGATCTTGACGAAGCAACCCGTAAACAGCTGAGCCACGGTCAGAAAGTGACCGAGCTGCTGAAGCAGAAACAGTATGCACCTATGTCTGTTGCTCAGCAGGGCCTGGTGCTGTTCGCGGCTGAACGCGGTTACCTCGAAGATGTGGAACTGGCGAAAATCGGTAGCTTCGAAGCCGCGCTGCTGGCTTACGTCGACCGTGATCACGCTCCGCTGATGCAAGAGATCAACCAGTCCGGTGGCTATAACGACGAAATCGAAGGCAAGCTGAAAAGCATCCTCGATTCCTTCAAAGCAACCCAGTCCTGGTAACGTCCGGCGGCTTGCCTTAGGGCAGGCCGCAAGGCATTGAGGAGAAGCTCATGGCCGGCGCAAAAGAGATACGTAGTAAGATCGCAAGCGTCCAGAACACGCAAAAGATCACTAAAGCGATGGAGATGGTCGCCGCTTCCAAAATGCGTAAATCGCAGGACAGAATGGCGGCCAGCCGTCCTTATGCAGATACTATGCGCAAAGTAATTGGTCACCTTGCGAACGGTAATCTGGAATATAAGCACCCCTACCTGGAAGAACGCGACGTTAAACGCGTGGGCTACCTGGTAGTGTCGACCGACCGTGGTCTGTGTGGTGGTTTGAACATTAACCTGTTCAAAAAACTGCTGGCGGATATGAAAGCGTGGTCCGATAAAGGCGTTCAAAGCGAACTCGCGATGATCGGCTCTAAAGGCGTCTCTTTCTTTAATTCCGTAGGTGGCAACGTTGTCGCTCAGGTAACCGGCATGGGAGATAACCCTTCCCTGTCCGAACTGATCGGCCCGGTAAAAGTCATGTTGCAAGCCTACGACGAAGGTCGTCTCGACAAGCTTTATATTGTTAGCAACAAATTTATCAACACCATGTCTCAGGCGCCGACTATCACTCAGCTGCTGCCGTTACCGGCTGCAGAAGATGAAGAGTTGAAGCGTAAATCCTGGGATTATCTGTATGAACCTGATCCGAAAGCGCTGCTGGATACACTTCTGCGTCGTTACGTTGAATCTCAGGTTTATCAGGGTGTTGTGGAAAACCTGGCCAGCGAGCAGGCCGCACGTATGGTGGCGATGAAAGCCGCGACCGACAATGGCGGCAGCCTGATTAAAGAGCTGCAGTTGGTATACAACAAAGCTCGTCAGGCCAGCATTACTCAGGAACTCACCGAAATCGTCGGTGGTGCATCCGCGGTATAACCAGGTTAATTCGTAGAGGATTCAAGATGGCTACTGGAAAAATTGTCCAGGTAATCGGCGCCGTAGTTGACGTCGAATTCCCTCAGGATGCCGTACCGCGCGTGTACGATGCTCTTGAGGTTAAAAACGGTAACGAGACTCTGGTGCTGGAAGTTCAGCAGCAGCTCGGCGGCGGTATCGTGCGTACCATCGCCATGGGTTCTTCAGACGGTCTGCGTCGTGGTCTGGAAGTGAATGACCTTGCGCACCCGATCGAAGTCCCGGTAGGTAAAGCAACACTGGGCCGTATCATGAACGTGCTCGGTCAGCCGATCGATATGAAAGGCGACATTGGTGAAGAAGAGCGTTGGGCTATTCACCGCTCTGCACCGACTTATGAAGAGCTGTCCAGCTCTCAGGAACTGCTGGAAACCGGCATCAAAGTTATCGACCTGATGTGTCCGTTCGCGAAGGGCGGTAAAGTTGGTCTGTTTGGTGGTGCGGGCGTAGGTAAAACCGTAAACATGATGGAGCTGATCCGTAACATCGCGATCGAGCACTCCGGTTACTCTGTGTTTGCGGGCGTGGGTGAACGTACTCGTGAGGGTAACGACTTCTACCACGAAATGACCGACTCCAACGTTCTGGATAAAGTATCCCTGGTTTACGGCCAGATGAACGAGCCGCCGGGAAACCGTCTGCGCGTCGCACTGACCGGTCTGACCATGGCAGAGAAGTTCCGTGACGAAGGTCGTGACGTTCTGCTGTTCGTCGACAACATCTACCGTTATACCCTCGCCGGTACTGAAGTATCCGCACTGCTGGGCCGTATGCCTTCAGCGGTAGGTTACCAGCCGACGCTGGCGGAAGAGATGGGTGTTCTGCAGGAACGTATCACCTCGACCAAAACCGGTTCTATTACCTCTGTTCAGGCGGTATACGTACCTGCAGATGACTTGACTGACCCGTCTCCGGCAACCACCTTTGCGCACCTTGATGCAACCGTGGTACTGAGCCGTCAGATCGCTTCTCTGGGTATCTACCCGGCTGTTGACCCGCTGGACTCCACCAGCCGTCAGCTGGATCCGCTGGTTGTAGGTCAGGAACACTACGACACCGCGCGTGGCGTACAGTCTCTGCTGCAACGTTATCAGGAACTGAAAGACATTATCGCCATCCTGGGTATGGATGAACTGTCAGAAGACGACAAACTGGTGGTAGCTCGCGCTCGTAAGATCCAGCGCTTCCTGTCCCAGCCGTTCTTCGTTGCGGAAGTATTCACCGGTTCTCCGGGTAAATACGTTTCCCTGAAAGACACCATCCGTGGCTTTAAAGGCATCATGGAAGGCGAATACGATCACCTGCCAGAGCAGGCGTTCTACATGGTTGGTTCCATCGAAGAAGCAGTGGAAAAAGCCAAAAAACTTTAACGCCTTAATCGGAGGGTGATATGGCAATGACTTACCACCTGGACGTCGTCAGCGCAGAGCAACAAATGTTCTCTGGTCTGGTCGAAAAAATCCAGGTAACGGGTAGTGAAGGTGAACTGGGTATCTTCCCGGGTCACGCACCGCTGCTCACCGCCATTAAGCCTGGTATGATCCGCATCGTAAAACAGTTCGGTCATGAAGAGTTTATCTATCTGTCCGGCGGCATTCTTGAAGTGCAGCCGAGCAGCGTGACCGTACTGGCTGATACCGCTATTCGTGGCCAGGATCTCGACGAAGCGCGAGCCCTGGAGTCGAAACGCAAAGCCGAAGAGCACATTAAGGGCTCTCACGGCGATGTCGACTACGCTCAGGCGTCTGCGGAGCTGGCGAAAGCTATTGCGAAACTGCGTGTTATCGAGTTGACCAAAAAAGCGATGTAACACCGGCTTAAAGTCAAAAAGCCAGTCTGGTTTCCAGGCTGGCTTTTTTTATGGTTGCGTTTCAGTAAAGTTAAAACTGAAAAGGTATTTTATTATTTTGTGATGAGTATCACAAAAATGTTGATCGGTTAAATAATGAGGCGTAGACTTCTTTTTGTGAAGTTCATCACAGAAAATTATCTCCGGTAAACCAGGAAACCATTATGAAACTGATCAACAAAATCATCGCTCTCTTCAGCAACATGAACATCTCTTTCGGTACGTTCAATCATTAATGCTGATATGCTGAGTGGCGCCGCGCTTACCGTTGTGTGATAAGCGAGCGCCATCTGCTACATCTTCAACTCTGCCAGCACTTTTTTACTGTCCAGTTCCTGCTGTAACGAATTCACACTCTTGCCGTTGACGATAAAGTAATTCGTCGCGTCAATATTCCCCACCACCGCATCATCATATTTCCCCGGCTGACTGCGTACAGAAACATTGCCCTTAAAGACTCCTTGTGTAGACGCATTGCCATAAGGACTAGGGCGGAAAATGAAGTTAAATCGTTGATTATCTAAAGCGATGTTATTTTCAACCACCAGCTTACCTGGGTTAAAGTTATCGGTAAAACCGTCCAGATGATTGCCCAAAGCCTTACTGTTACGCACCTGGTGCGCGACAGGCTGCCCTTCTCCCCCGAGCTTGAAGCCGTTGCTGGTGTTATTGCTGGCAATGGAATTCTCGATAACTACAACACCATTGCCGCCATCTTCAATTTTATTAAACAGATCGAAACCATCGTCAATATTGTCATGAGAGTAGCAGCGCTCCAGCCTGTTTCCCTCGCCAACGCGCATTTTGACCGCAAAACCATCTGCATTAATTTTCCCGGGATCTTCATTTCCCCAGGACTCTGAGTCGATGACGCGGTTGTAACTCGCCCATAAGGGGCGGCCGATTTTTTCAGGTGATGAAATCTGGATCCCGGTGTCGTCATTACGCCAGGCGACCACTTTTTCGACCAGATTGTGGCTCCCCTGGATGCGCAGACTTTTATCCGTTACTTCTATGCCTTTGATATGCCAGTAGTTGGCATCTACTAATAGCCCATGGATCACCACTTTTCCCTCGGCTTGTAACGTCTTAGGCTTGCCCTTCAGGCCGCTGGCGGTTAACGGAATCTGTGATTGCGGGTAATCTCCGGCTTTCAAGGCGAGCGTACCCCCTGGCGGCAACAGGGTAACGGCGGTCGCCAGATCCATGGGTGATGACGTTGTTCCTTCTCCGTCCGCTTTCCCGTCCACTGCAACATGAAGTGTTGTGGCGGTTGTCGCCGCCACTCTTTCTACGTGGATCGTCTGCGTAACGGGGGCAATCTTGTCGGCATTGGTAGGAGTAAAGGTCACAACAAAGGTGCTGTCCGTGGCAAGGGTTGCAGGCAATGAATACATCTCTCCTGCTTTTACCGCTTTATCATTACCGATCACCACTTCGTTTTGCCGCACATTAAACAGGCCATCGTAATTGGCACGTGCCTGTACGGTATATTTTTCGCTGATACTCCGCGCGGGCGAGGCCATTTGAACGATAAGGGGCAACGGTTGTGCCTGCCAGGAAGGAGAAGCGACGGTTTGCGCTTTGCTGGTGGTAAGCGAAGCATCAGTCACCACAATTTTCGCATTACGCGAAGCAAAGAAACCGACGTAATAACTGGTTTTGTTCTGAACGGAAATCAAATCGGCGTGGGGGATTTTTTTGCTCACCCACTGATCACTACCCAGTGGCGCCCAGGCGCTGATAAAACCGTCATTAGTGCGCTCCAGTTTGAGTTTGAAGGTCGGCGTCTGACGCAGATCCACCTCTTCCCGGTACGTTTGTTTGGTAATGGTTGCGCCGGCATTGCCCCAGGGTTTACTGATTCCTTCACGAGAAATCGCTTGCATCTTCACGCGAAAGTGATCCTTTTTATCCTGCGTCATGATCGCATTCATCACCATGTTCGAGGCTGCAGGAAACTCTTCATATCCCTCTTTGAGCGGTTGCTGTCGCGGGTTGCCGAGAATATCACGCACCATCAGCCCGGCACCTTCTTGTGCGGCGGGGTTGGCGCTATTCTCCGGGCCAAATTGTTCAACGGTGATCGTCGCCTGTAAGACAAAATTCTCATTGCCGGACAACGGGGTATAGAAGAAGGTCAGGCCATCGTGGGCGTTGGCAATCTTCCCACCCCGGCTTTCAATTGTTACAGGGCGGGAAAGCGTGGTGGTGTCCGCTTCGGTGAGGGTTTTTCCGTCTATGGTGACATTGTTAGTGCCGATTTTTTCAGGCAATACGTTGGAGGAAAAATTGAGGTCGGTCGACTGCCCAAAGGCAATGGCTTTCCACACAGGCGCGGATGCAGCCAGTGCAGAAGCGGGAATAAGGGCACTGCAAAGCGTTAAAGCCAGAGGTATTTTATAATTCATTTTATTCTCCTGATTAATGATTGCCCGCCATTATCATCAAGATGAAACACTGTTTCTTTTTTGTGCGTCACACTCTTTGATGATCGAAACACTGTTTTGTTTTTGCGTAATCTTTATTCAGGGTGAAAAAAAACAGCTAACTCTTTGTATAAATTAGCGACGATGTCGAAAGGGGCTGATTTTCAGTGTCAAACACATTTACTCTGCCGCTAAAATAGCCCTCAAATGTGCCGTAATGGTGGATGTTGCACATTTCAACAGCATCCCATTTCATGCTACAAAATATGTAGAATTTTCAACGTGAAAGAGTTTAACTTCTCACTCAAATGACAGTCAGGACGCGTATGTTGAACACAAAAATGAGTGTGGTGATCCTTGCCGCGGGCAAAGGCACACGCATGTATTCCGATCTTCCAAAAGTGCTGCATACCCTTGCAGGGAAGTCGATGGTCCAGCATGTCATTGATGCTGCTACAAATCTTGGCGCAAATAACGTTCATCTGGTTTATGGTCATGGCGGCGATCTGCTTAAAGACGCGTTACAGGACAATAAACTCAACTGGGTCCTGCAAGCTGAACAGCTGGGCACGGGTCATGCCATGCAGCAGGCCGTACCGTTCTTCGCGGATGATGAAGACATTCTCATGCTTTACGGCGACGTACCGCTGATTTCGGTTGAAACGCTGCAGCGCCTGCGCGACGCGAAACCGCAAGGTGGCATCGGTTTACTGACGGTAAAACTGGATGATCCAACCGGTTATGGGCGTATTACCCGCGAAAAGGGGATTATCACCGGCATTGTTGAGCAAAAAGATGCCACTGACGCGCAACGGCAGATTCAGGAAATCAATACCGGTATTCTGGTCGCCAATGGTGCTGATCTGAAGCGCTGGCTCGGCACTCTTACCAACAATAATGCACAGGGTGAATACTACATCACCGACATCATCAGCGTCGCTTACCACGAAGGGCGTGAAATTGTGGCGGTTCATCCGCAGCGCCTGAGTGAAGTGGAAGGGGTGAATAACCGTCTGCAATTGTCGCGTCTGGAGCGCGCTTACCAGTCTGAACAAGCTGAGCGGCTGCTGCTGGCGGGCGTGATGCTGCGCGATCCGTCCCGCTTTGACCTGCGCGGCGTGCTGGAGCACGGGCGGGACATTGAGATTGATGCTAACGTGATTATTGAAGGCCACGTCAGGCTGGGCAACCGCGTTAAAATTGGCGCGGGCTGCATCATTAAAAACAGTGACATTGGCGATGACTGCGAAATCAGTCCGTACAGTGTGGTTGAAGATGCCCGTCTGGAGACGGCCTGCACCATTGGCCCGTTTGCGCGTTTACGTCCCGGCGCGGAACTGCTGGCTGGCGCGCATGTCGGCAATTTTGTCGAAATGAAAAAAGCGCGCCTGGGGAAAGGCTCTAAAGCAGGCCATCTGACCTATCTTGGCGATGCAGAGATTGGCGATAACGTGAATATCGGCGCGGGTACTATCACCTGCAACTATGATGGCGCCAACAAGCACAAGACCGTAATTGGCGATGATGTTTTCGTCGGCTCCGATAGCCAACTGGTCGCTCCGGTCACGGTGGCAAAAGGCGCAACCATTGCTGCCGGCACGACAGTAACGCGCAACGTCGGCGAAAATGAACTGGTGATAAGCCGTGTACCGCAGGTGCAAAAAGCGGGCTGGCGCCGCCCGGTGAAGAAAAAATAATGTCTCGCTTCAGGCCGGATAAGCCTTATGCCATCCGGCCCTCTTTTCAGGGTTGAGGGGAAAGATAATTCCCCCGCCCGCAAAGCAGTACCTATAAAAATAACCCCACTCTCTACAAGGCTCGGGGCGTCCGGAAACGGATACAACACGGAATACTTCGTGTAAACAGGTTGGCGACAACACAAGGCATAATGCCAAAATCGGAATCTTAAAATATGTGTGGAATTGTTGGCGCAGTCGCGCAGCGTGATGTTGCAGAAATCCTTCTCGAAGGTTTACGTCGTCTGGAATACCGTGGATACGACTCTGCCGGTCTGGCAGTGGTTGATGCAGAAGGGCATATGACCCGCTTGCGCCGCCTGGGTAAAGTTCAGATGCTCTCTCAGGCAGCGGAAGAACACCCGTTGCATGGAGGAACCGGTATCGCCCATACACGTTGGGCTACGCACGGTGAGCCTTCCGAAGGCAATGCGCATCCCCATGTTTCTGACCATATTGTTGTGGTGCATAACGGCATCATTGAAAACCACGAGCCATTGCGTGAAATGCTGCAGACGCGCGGTTATGTGTTTGTTTCTGAAACAGACACCGAAGTCATTGCGCACCTGGTTCACTGGGAGCTGGAGCAGGGCGGTACGCTGCGCGAAGCCGTACTGCGCACCATTCCCCAACTGCGTGGCGCATACGGCACGGTGATTATGGATACTCGCGATCCGGGCACGCTGCTGGCGGCCCGTTCCGGTAGCCCGCTGGTTATCGGTCTGGGTATGGGCGAAAACTTTATCGCCTCTGATCAGCTGGCATTACTGCCGGTCACCCGCCGCTTTATTTTCCTCGAAGAGGGCGATATCGCCGAAGTGACCCGCCGTTCTGTTACCGTATTTGATAAATCTGGCGCGCAAGTTAAACGCCCGGATATTGAATCCAATTTGCAATACGACGCGGGTGATAAAGGCATTTACCGCCATTACATGCAAAAAGAGATCTATGAACAGCCGAACGCCATCAAAAACACGCTGACCGGCCGCATCAGCCACGGTGAAGTGGATCTGAGCGAACTGGGGCCTAAAGCGAACGAGCTGTTGTCCAAAGTTGAACATATTCAAATTGTTGCCTGCGGCACTTCCTATAACTCAGGTATGGTTTCACGCTACTGGTTCGAAGCTCTGGCGGGCGTACCCTGTGATGTCGAAATTGCCTCTGAGTTCCGTTATCGTAAATCTGCGGTACGCCGTAACAGTCTGATGATCACGCTCTCCCAGTCCGGTGAAACCGCCGATACGCTGGCGGCGCTGCGTCTGTCAAAAGAGCTTGGGTATCTGGGGTCGCTGGCGATTTGCAACGTACCTGGGTCATCACTGGTGCGCGAATCCGATTTGGCCATGATGACCAATGCCGGTACTGAAATCGGTGTCGCCTCAACCAAAGCGTTCACCACGCAGTTAACGGTGTTATTGATGCTGGTGGCGAAGCTGAGCCGTCTGAAAGGACAGGATGCGTCTATTGAGCATGACATCGTTCACGGTCTGCAGGCGCTGCCGAGCCGCATTGAGCAAATGCTGTCGCAGGATAAGCGCATTGAAGCGCTGGCCGAGGACTTCTCTGATAAACATCACGCGCTGTTCCTCGGCCGTGGCGATCAGTATCCGATTGCGCTGGAAGGCGCATTGAAACTGAAAGAGATCTCCTACATTCATGCGGAAGCTTACGCTGCTGGTGAGCTGAAACACGGCCCGCTGGCCTTGATCGACGCCGATATGCCAGTGATCGTGGTAGCGCCAAACAACGAACTGCTGGAAAAACTGAAGTCTAATATCGAAGAGGTTCGCGCCCGTGGCGGCGTACTGTATGTCTTTGCCGATCAGGATGCCGGTTTTAGCAGTAGCGACAATCTGCACATCATTGAGATGCCGCATGTTGAAGAGACAATTGCTCCTATCTTCTATACCGTGCCGCTGCAATTGCTGGCCTACCACGTCGCGCTGATCAAAGGCACTGACGTTGACCAGCCGCGTAACCTGGCGAAATCGGTGACAGTAGAATAATCCGATAATACGGTTCTGCGGCCTTTGTGGCCGCTGTTTTAACCGTAATGTAAACAAATCCGGTCATGCTCCTGAAAAAAGCATACCGGATTTTTTTTATGTTAAGCCCAACACATGTACTCCGTCGACCTGACCGTGCCCTGGGGGAATCTCAGCTTCTCCTGCTCATAATTTTACCAGGGGAGTACGCATGATTACCCGTATTACCGCCAGCGTGGCGGCCGCTCCCGATCTGCTTTTCTGGAAAATGGCCGGCAGCGAATCCCTGTGCGAGCCGTTTGAATACGCGCTTACGTTGCTTGGCGAAGACGCGCGCATTGATCGTAGCCAGATCCTTGGAAAGTCCGTCAGCGTTGAGATCCCCGCGAAGGGAGCGAATGCAACACGCTTTATTAATGGTAAGGCGACAAGCGTGGCCGTTTCATCAATAGAGCTTGCCGGAACGCGATATGCGGCTTATCAACTGACCGTTGAGCCCGATCTCTGGCCAATGCGACTGGAGCGTAATATGCGCATTTTTCAGGCGCAGACGGTTCCGCAAATTGTCCAGACCATGCTGTCGGAACACCACGTTAAAGTGGATAACCAACTCGCAGAAAGTTATCGGGTTTGGGAATATTGCGTTCAATATCAGGAAAGTAGCCTGGATTTTATTCGCAGACTAATGGAGCTGGAAGGGATTAGCTGGTACTTTCGCCACGAAGCGGAGAGCCATACGCTGGTGCTGGCGGATTCTGGTTCCGTTTTCCCCACTGCGGCGGGTTATGACGTCATACCTTATATTCAGACGCCGGCTGGCGGCGTGGCGGATTATGAAGGCATCAGTCAATGGTCTATGGAAGATCGCGTGACCCCGGGCATTTTCAGCACGGAAGATTACGACTTTCGCAAGCCCAACGCCTGGCTCTTTCAGGCGCGGCAAAATCCGGCATCACCTTCACCTGGGCGCATTGATGTCTATGAGTGGCCTGGCCGTTTTGTGGAGCAGAGCGATGGCGAATATTACGCCCGTATCAAGCAGGAGCGCTGGCAGGTTGATCACCAGCAGACAACCGGTACCGCTACCGCCATCGGGATTGCGCCCGGCCATACGTTCCAGCTGATCCATGCCCCTTTTGCGCAAGATAATGGCGATTATCTGGTAACAAAAACCTGGCTTCAGATTGAAGAGAACCGCTACGCCAGCGGCGATGAAGGTGACAGTTCAAGGCTGATAAGCTTCAGTGTGATCCCCGCCTCGCTGGTGTACAGACCTGAGCAAAAAACAGCATGGCCACGGACATATGGCCCGCAAACTGCTCGCGTCGTGGGGCCTGCAGGGGAAACCATCTGGACGGATAAATACGGGCGCGTGAAGGTAAAGTTTCACTGGGACCGGCTGGGAAGCAGTGATGAAAACAGTTCCTGCTGGGTGCGCGTATCCAGTGCGTGGGCTGGCCAGGGGTTTGGTGGTGTGCAGATCCCGCGTGTTGGCGATGAAGTGGTGATTGATTTTATTAATGGCGATCCCGATCGCCCCATCGTCACTGGGCGCGTTTATAACGAGGCTAATATGCCGCCCTGGACGCTGCCCGCCGCAGCAACGGTGATGGGCTTCATGACACGCTCAAAAACCGGCAACTGCGACAATGCCAGTTACCTGTTGTTTGAAGATAAACTCGGTGCTGAACGTATCGATTTGCACGCCGAAAAGGACATGAACGTCACGGTCGAAAATGACCAGATGATCACCGTTGACGGTAACCGTAGCCTGACGGTGCAAGGCGAATTAAAGGATGAAATAACCAAAAAGGCGGATTTCAAATATCACGCTACCCGCACCACAGACGTCGACGATAAAGAGACGCGCACTGTGGGAAATGGCGAAGAAACGACTATCGCCAATGGCCGTATCCTGAACGTCACCAGCGGCGGAGAAACCATTACCGTAAAAGGCAATCATAGTGAAGATATTGATGGCACACTGTCGCAGCACGCTACTGGCCTGGTGAGCTATACCTTTGATAATGGCGTAAAGGCGTTTATCACTGGCGATCGTGCAGAGCATATCTCGCAGAACCTGACACAAACCCTGCAGGGAAATCAGGTCACGACCATTGAAGGATCGTGGACGCAGAAAATCGCGCAGGGGGCGACAATCTCCTCGCCAAAATTAATTACCATCCAAAGTGATGAAAAGGTGCATATCAAAACACCACATGCGCTTGAATACAAAGATCATAAAGAAACGGTGTCATTGTTTTCTTTTGATTTCACTGCGCTCAAGGTGGTGACAGAAGGCGCGTCATTTACCGCCACGGCCATAAGTAAGGTGGGGTTAACCAATTTGAAGTTCGACAAATCGGCGTTTGATTTGGCGTCCAGCGAAGGTCGGGTGGCGTTTACCAATGCCATGATGCAATACGGCCAGGTTATGGCCTCGGTGCATGGTATCACGATGTTTATGTAAGGGATTGAAAGCATGAAAGTTACGATTATTTTTTCCGTGATATTTATTGTCGGCATGGTGGCTTACATCGTGTATCTCTTTAATCGCGATCATAAAATCCAGACACTGGGCCGGGAGATGCAGGCTACGGTTGAAGATGTCAGTTATATCAGTTCAAACGATAACGGCACGATTAATATAAAATACCGGCTGGCGCTCAACGAGGGTGAAACGCCGAGGTCTGTAGAAGGAAAAGAGACAATTTCCGCCTTTAATGCCGCAAAGATACAGAAAGGCAATAAAGTGGATATAAAGTACCTTGATGATCAACACATTCTGTTTGTTTTTGATAAACAGCAGATGCCGGGAAGTTAGCTGCTAAAGGAAGCGAGGCTACTCTTCGGCAGCCTCATCTGGCTTATTTAATTTTACGGCTGAGATCGTCAAGCTTACTTTCCAGCGATCGGACGCTGCGCGCTAATTCATCAACGTTGCGGCTTAATTCATCATTTCGCTTTTCCAGTTTCTGGTTGTCGCGTGTAATGTCCGACAGCATTTTTTTCATCTCTTCGATGTCTCTTTTCTGCTTCGGCGCATCTTCCTGAATATCTCTCAGTTTGCTGACTCTCAGTTCGGACGAGGGGCCGATGGTTTCGTTACCCGCGCTGTCTCTGGCCCCAAAAATGGCGACAGAGTTTGATTCATTACCGTTCGTGTTCAGATAAACCGCTTTGCTGGCGGCATGTCCATATGTTGCAGGCAAAAACGTAAGCAGCCCGATAGCGACAGTTACTGATTTGATCATTCTCATTCCTTAATATTCAATATTTTGCGTCAAAAAGGGGGCCACATCACCGCTATATAAATACGAAACATAGGGTCTTGTCTGCTACCTCTTCCCGGTAGTCTTGATGCACTAAAAATCGGCGGTGGATGATGGCAAAATCCACAGGAAAGGGATTGCAGGAGGCAAAAAAAGCGGCTTTAGTTCGACAAATGCCTTATGACAAATTCTGATTTTCAACTATTTTTTGAATGTCATAAAAACAAAATATTTCGGTAACAATGCCGTGGTAGGTGCTGTTTAATTTATTGATTTTATTAATTTTTAAATGAGCTGGTGACGATATTTTTCCGTTGTCATTAAACAGTAACATTCATTGCATATAACTGTCATCAAAGTGTCCTATTTTGCTCCGAGTAGCAACTCAAACAACGATTTACGACCCTTGCAGGAGACATTATGAACGTTATGCGTACCACTGTCGCAACTGTTGTCGCCGCGACCTTTTCTCTGAGCGCTTTCGCCGCCAGCGCAGCTGCAAGCCTGACAGGTGCGGGTGCAACTTTCCCGGCGCCGGTGTATGCCAAATGGGCGGATACCTATCAAAAAGAAACCGGTAACAAGATTAACTACCAGGGTATCGGTTCTTCCGGTGGCGTGAAACAAATTACCGCTAAAACAGTGGATTTCGGTGCCTCTGATGCTCCGCTGGCTGACGATAAACTGGCTCAGGAAGGTCTGTTCCAGTTCCCGACCGTTATCGGTGGGATTGTACTGGCTATCAACGTTCCGGGCATCAAATCCGGTGAGCTGGTGCTGGACGGTAAAACGCTGGGTGATATCTACCTGGGCAATATCAAAAAATGGGATGACGCAGCCATTGCGAAACTCAACCCAGGCCTGAAACTGCCTTCACAGAACATTGCTGTCGTTCGTCGTGCCGATGGTTCCGGTACCTCTTTCGTGTTCACCAACTACCTGGCGAAAGTGAACGAAGAGTGGAAATCAAAAGTGGGTTCCGGCTCTACGGTTAACTGGCCGACCGGCCTGGGTGGTAAAGGTAACGACGGTATCGCGGCATTTGTACAACGTCTGCCGGGTTCCATTGGTTATGTTGAATATGCTTATGCTAAGCAAAACAACCTGACCTACACCAAACTGATGTCCGCTGATGGTAAAGCGGTGAGCCCGACGGAGACTAGCTTCTCTAACGCGGCGAAAGATATCGACTGGAGCAAATCTTTTGCTCAGGATCTGACGAACCAGAAAGGCGCAGATGTGTGGCCAATCACCTCTACCACTTTCATCCTGGTACATAAAGAGCAGGCTAAACCGGAACAAGGCGCTGAAGTCCTGAAATTCTTCGACTGGGCGTACAAAAACGGCGGCAAACAAGCGAATGAACTCGACTATGCCACCCTGCCGGAAAGCGTAGTAACCCAGGTTCGCGCAGCTTGGAAAGCCAACGTGAAAGACAGCAGCGGTAAGGCACTGTACTAATAGCAGATTTTTGAAGAATATGGCGGGTGGCGCTTACACCACTCGCCTTACAGATTCTCTGTAGGCCCGTAAGCGTGCACACGCGCCGACGGGCGAATTCGTAAGACGTTAAACTAAAGAGTAATTTATGGCTGCAACCAAGCCGGCATTTAACCCACCGGGTAAAAAAGGCGACATGATCTTCAGCGCACTGGTAAGACTGGCTGCGCTGATTGTGCTATTGCTGCTCAGTGGCATTATCGTTTCTCTGATTTTCTCCGCCTGGCCAAGCATACAGAAGTTTGGTTTCGCGTTTTTATGGACCAAAGAGTGGGATGCGCCGAACGATATCTATGGTGCGCTGGTACCGATTTACGGCACCATCGTGACCTCAGTTATCGCCCTGCTGATCGCGGTTCCTGTTAGTTTTGGTATTGCCCTGTTTCTGACCGAGCTGGCGCCGAACTGGCTGAAACGTCCGCTGGGTATCGCCATTGAACTGCTGGCGGCCATTCCAAGTATAGTTTATGGCATGTGGGGCCTGTTTATCTTCGCTCCGCTGTTCGCCACCTATTTCCAGGAGCCGGTGGGCAATGTGCTCTCCAATATTCCATTTGTGGGGGCGCTGTTTGAAGGCCCGGCGTTTGGTATTGGCATTCTGGCGGCCGGGGTGATCCTCGCTATTATGATTATTCCGTACATTGCGGCAGTGATGCGCGATGTCTTTGAACAAACGCCGGTGATGATGAAAGAGTCGGCTTATGGCATTGGCTGCACCACGTGGGAAGTGATATGGCGCATCGTGTTGCCGTTCACCAAAAACGGGGTCATAGGCGGCGTTATGCTGGGGCTTGGCCGCGCACTGGGTGAAACCATGGCGGTGACCTTTATCATCGGTAACACCTATCAGCTCGACAGCGCTTCGCTGTTTATGCCGGGCAACAGCATTACCTCCGCGCTGGCGAATGAGTTTGCCGAAGCCGAATCTGGATTGCATGTAGCGGCACTGATGGAGCTGGGCCTGATCCTGTTCGTGATCACCTTTATTGTGCTGGCCATCTCGAAAGTGATGATCCTGCGTCTGGCAAAAAATGAGGGGGCACGCTGATGGCTACGCTTGAAATGCAAAGCACGGCAGAGCTGGCCGAATCACGTCGTAAAATGCAGGCGCGTCGCCGTCTGAAAAACCGGATTGCATTGACATTGTCGATGGCGACCATGGCATTTGGTTTGTTCTGGCTGGTGTGGATCCTGCTGTCTACCGTCTCACGGGGTTTCGACGGCATGTCTTTGGCACTGTTCACCGAAATGACACCGCCGCCGAATACGGCTGGGGGCGGGCTGGCGAATGCGCTGGCGGGCAGTGGTCTGCTGATCCTTTGGGCGACGGTTATCGGTACACCGCTGGGCATTCTGGCGGGGATTTATCTGGCGGAGTATGGCCGTAAGTCTCTACTGGCGGAAGTGATCCGCTTTATCAATGATATTCTGCTTTCCGCACCGTCGATTGTGGTTGGCCTGTTCGTCTACACCATTGTGGTCGCGCAGATGCAGCACTTCTCCGGCTGGGCTGGCGTGATTGCGCTGGCGCTGTTGCAGGTGCCGATTGTTATCCGTACCACGGAAAACATGCTGAAACTGGTGCCGGACAGTCTGCGTGAAGCGGCGTATGCGCTGGGCACCCCGAAGTGGAAGATGATTGCCTCTATTACCCTGAAAGCCTCTGTCTCGGGGATCATGACCGGTGTACTGCTGGCGGTTGCGCGTATTGCGGGTGAAACTGCCCCGCTGCTGTTTACGGCACTCTCTAACCAGTTCTGGAGCACCGATATGATGCAGCCTATTGCGAACTTGCCGGTGACGATTTTCAAATTTGCCATGAGCCCGTTTGCCGAATGGCAACAGCTGGCCTGGGCCGGGGTTCTGATTATTACACTCTGTGTACTGTTGCTGAATATTCTGGCGCGCGTGATTTTCGCGAAGAGTAAACACGGTTAATTTTTGCGACGCGGCGACAGCGGCGTCGAGTTGAGGAACGAAATAAATGAGTATGGTTGAGACGACGCCGGGCAAAATTCAGGTTCGTGATTTGAACTTCTATTACGGCAAATTCCATGCACTGAAAAACATCAGCCTGGATATTGCCAAAAATCAGGTGACGGCGTTTATCGGGCCTTCAGGCTGTGGTAAATCAACGCTGCTGCGTACTTTCAATAAAATGTTCGAACTCTATCCGGAGCAGCGCGCCGAAGGCGAGATCCTGCTGGATGGTGACAACATCCTTACCAATACGCAGGATATCGCGCTGTTGCGTGCGAAAGTCGGCATGGTTTTCCAGAAGCCGACGCCGTTCCCGATGTCGATTTACGACAACATCGCTTTTGGTGTGCGTCTGTTTGAAAAGCTCTCCCGTGCCGATATGGACGAACGTGTGCAATGGGCTTTGACCAAGGCCGCATTATGGAATGAAACCAAGGATAAACTTCATCAGAGCGGGTACTCTCTCTCCGGTGGTCAGCAGCAGCGCCTGTGTATTGCTCGTGGGATCGCTATCCGCCCGGAAGTGCTGTTGTTGGATGAGCCGTGTTCGGCACTTGACCCGATTTCAACCGGTCGCATTGAAGAACTGATCACTGAACTGAAACAGGATTACACCGTGGTTATCGTTACCCACAACATGCAGCAGGCTGCGCGTTGTTCCGATCACACGGCATTTATGTACCTCGGTGAACTGATTGAGTTTAGCAATACGGATGATCTGTTCACCAAGCCGAAAAAGAAACAAACCGAAGACTACATTACCGGGCGCTACGGTTGATATGCCCGAGCCGCAAAGGTTTAAGCAACCTTGTATTCACGAGAATTTTGTCGGGCATTTGGAGTTGAACCATGGACAACCTCAACCTTAATAAACATATTTCCGGGCAGTTCAACGCTGAGCTGGAAAGCATTCGCACTCAGGTAATGACCATGGGTGGGATGGTGGAGCAGCAGCTTTCTGATGCGATCACCGCCATGCACAACCAGGACAGCGAGCTGGCAAAGCGCGTTGTTGAAGGCGACAAACAGGTGAATATGATGGAAGTCGCCATCGATGAAGCCTGTGTGCGTATCATTGCTAAACGCCAGCCGACAGCGAGCGATTTGCGTCTGGTGATGGCCATTATCAAGACCATTGCCGAGCTGGAACGTATTGGCGACGTGGCGGATAAAATTTGCCGTACGGCGCTGGAGAAATTTTCTCAACAGCACCAGCCACTGCTGGTGAGCCTGGAGTCGCTGGGTCGCCACACCGTGCAGATGCTGCATGATGTGCTGGATGCATTCGCCCGCATGGATCTGGACGAAGCCGTGCGCATTTACCGCGAAGATAAAAAAGTGGATCAGGAATACGAAGGCATCGTGCGTCAGTTAATGACCTATATGATGGAAGATTCCCGTACTATTCCCAGTGTTCTGACTGCGCTGTTCTGCGCCCGATCTATCGAGCGTATCGGCGACCGTTGCCAGAATATTTGCGAATACATTTTCTACTTCGTGAAGGGACAGGATTTCCGTCACGTGGGTGGTGACGAGCTGGATAAGTTGCTGGCCGGGAAAGACCCAAAGGAATAAAGACTCACGCGTTATCGCTAAAAAGAACCCCCTCGTTGCTGAGGGGGTTTTTGTTTCAGGCTTTCTCCAGCATCCTGGAGGCCATGCTTTCAATATCTTCGCACTGCCACAGCTTCTCACGCCACGGTTGCGGGATGCCCTTCACGCCGTAATAAGCACCAGCAAGCTGGCCGACAATGGCGGCAGTGGTATCTGCATCATCGCCAAGGTTAGTGGCCAGCAGGATCGTCTCTTCAAAATCATGACCCTGCATGAAACACCACAGCGCGGCTTCCAGGCTCTGGACGCAGTAGCCAGTGCCGAAGATGTCCGCCCGTGATTTTTGCAGATAGCGACCTTCTGCAATGTGGCGAAGTTTTTCGGGCTCCGGTAACTGCGGAATAGCCGTCACTATGTCGTGCTTGTTTTTTCCGTTCAGCGCATTTATCAACATTTGAGCAAAAAGGCGGCAACTGGCGACAGCTTCCGGCGCGGCATGCGTGGTGCGTGAGGAGGCTTCGGCATACTCCAGCGCTTGCGTCACATCCGGGTAATACCACAACACCACAGGAGCAAGACGCATCAGCGAGCCGTTACCCGCGGTTCGCGGATCGCTGGAACCGGCAAACGGTTCGCCATCATTGGCGAATTTTTGCAGCGCGCCCGCCACGGTCATGCCGATGTCAAAGCAGTGACCCGTTGAGCTTAAATAACCCCACTTCCACCAGTTCAGATAACGGTTCATCTGATCTTTGGCATCAAAACCGTGGCAAGAAAGCAGGCTCTCAGCCAGACACAGCGCCATCGAGGTATCGTCTGTCCATTGCCCTGCCTGTAAATGAAACGGGCCGCCGCCCACCATATCGCTGACAGGTGGGAAAGAGTCTTTCGGGCTGAACTCCACCGTGGTGCCCACGGCATCGCCAGCGGCGAGCCCAAGAAGGCAACCCTGATAGCGTTCGATCAACTCAGGCATCGGTGTACTCCTTTTGCGTTGTCATCAGGAAAAATCGGCCCACAGCCGCAGTTTTCCGCAGTGTAAACAACGGAATAAATACCCCTGGCAGTCTCCACCATCCCGCAAATATTGCGCTAATTTATCGTATTCAATACCGATCGCGTGGCAGTCAGCATGCAGATCGACAAACTGATCCAGTTTATCGGCAATTTCTTCCCAGCCGACATAACCGACAAAGGCGCAAAAATCGTTGCAGTGTGCCAGCCAGTGCTCTTGTTGCCACCCGCAGTACCCGGGAGTTCGTTCAGTAAGCTCAATCAGGCTGGCCTCAGGCCAGGGGTTTTTGAAACCGGTGAATTCACCTTCATAGTCAAATTCACCTTCTACGCCATCAATGCTGGCTTCATCCTGAAAGCTGCCATCGAATTTTTGCGCAGCAGAGCCGTCTGCAATACACCACGGGCAGAGGTAATCAATCTCTTCTCTGCTATAGAACGGATTGGTGTAATACACCCCGGTCGATTGCTGACAGCAGGCGCATGTGACGATTTTGTCGTCGAAAAAGACCCCCGTTTCAAGGGGTTGAGGGTGATATTTAAATACCGGTAAAGGGCGATTTGCCTGAGCCATAAAAACATCCTGTTTAGTGGTTGGGTTTAACGCGTAAGAGTCCACCCGCGTGCGCGCCACAGCGCTGGCAACTGCGCTAACTCCGTGAATGTCGTCACTCTCGGGTGGTCGATAGGCTTGTTATGCGGATCGGCGCAGAAGTAAAACACTTCCATTCCCGCCGCAATGCCTGACTGGGCACCGGCGGTGGAGTCATCCACCAGAATGCAGTTTACCGGATCAACCTTCAGGGCCTCAGCCGCATGGTACATTAACGCCGGATCGGGCTTCCAGCGTTGGATGTCATAACCACTGAACAGTTTGTCAGGAAAGTGATGTAGCAAACCTAATTTGCCCAGCGAGTGTTGCATTTTGCTGACCGGTCCGTTAGAAACCACGCACATGGGTACGCTTACCGCATCCAGCAGCGCCCCGGCACCAGCAATGACGTCCAGTTCTGTATCAAACAGCCGTGCCACTTCCGCGCGGTAGAGGGGCTCCAGCGCTTCTTTCGCCAGCGTTACCCCATGCTCTTGTGCAATCACATCAATAATTTCGTACAGCTTCATGCCCTTAAAGCGTTTAAAGACGGTATCCAGATCCAGGGTGATGCCAAATTCCTTAAACATATGCACGTAAGCGCGGGAACAAATTACCTCACTGTCGACCAGGGTGCCGTCACAGTCGAAAAATACTGCTTCAATTTGGGACATGCCGTTTCCTGTTTTGTGTTTAGTTTAACGTTTACTTAACGCAGATGGCGGGACGCAATCGTTGCCGTATAAGTAAATTCAATGAAAAAAAGTGTGTGATAACCGTCAACATTGTCTCATTTTGGTATAGGATAGCGACGAATTTTCCCTCCTATTCCGGAAATTGATAATGAGCCAACAACACACTACCCAGCCGTCGGGCCAGGGGATGCTTGAGCGCGTCTTTAAATTGCGCGAGCATGGCACATCGGCACGCACCGAAGTGATCGCCGGTTTTACGACGTTTTTGACAATGGTGTATATCGTTTTTGTTAACCCCCAAATTTTGGGCGTCGCCGGAATGGATACCAGCGCAGTATTTGTGACCACCTGTCTGATTGCTGCCTTCGGCAGTATTCTGATGGGGCTTGTGGCCAACTTACCCGTCGCACTGGCTCCGGCCATGGGACTGAATGCGTTCTTCGCCTTTGTCGTGGTTGGCGCAATGGGCCTGCCATGGCAAATCGGAATGGGCGCTATTTTCTGGGGTGCTGTTGGCCTGCTGCTGCTGACCGTATTCCGTGTGCGTTACTGGATGATTGCCAACATTCCGGTCAGCCTGCGTGTTGGGATCACCAGTGGTATCGGTTTGTTTATCGGTATGATGGGGCTGAAAAACGCCGGTGTTATCGTGCCGAATAAAGAGACGCTGGTGAGCATTGGTAACCTGACGTCCCACAGCGTTCTGCTCGGTGTTCTCGGTTTCTTCATTATCGCTATTCTTGCCTCCCGCAGCATTCACGCAGCCGTACTGGTGTCGATCGTGGTGACCACGTTGTTGGGCTGGATGCTGGGTGATGTGCAGTATCACGGCATCGTTTCTGCGCCGCCGAGCGTGGCGACGGTCGTGGGTAATGTCGATCTTGCCGGTTCCTTTAATATCGGCCTCGCTGGCGTTATTTTCTCCTTCATGCTGGTCAACCTGTTTGACTCTTCTGGTACGTTGATTGGCGTAACGGATAAAGCCGGGCTGGTGGATGAGAACGGTAAATTCCCGCGCATGAAGCAAGCGCTGTTTGTTGACAGTATCTCGTCGGTTGCCGGTTCTTTTATCGGCACCTCTTCGGTAACGGCCTATATTGAGTCATCCTCCGGCGTGTCGGTGGGTGGGCGTACTGGCCTGACGGCTGTCGTCGTGGGGCTGCTGTTCCTGCTGGTCATTTTCCTGTCACCGCTGGCGGGCATGGTGCCTGGCTATGCCGCTGCGGGCGCGTTGATCTACGTTGGCGTACTGATGACGTCCAGCCTGGCGCGTGTGAAGTGGGAAGACCTGACTGAAGCGGTACCGGCGTTTATCACAGCGGTGATGATGCCATTTAGCTTCTCTATTACCGAAGGTATCGCGCTTGGCTTTATCTCTTACTGCGTGATGAAGATCGGTACCGGACGTTTTCGCGATCTCAGCCCGTGCGTGATTGTGGTTGCGTTACTGTTCCTGCTGAAAATCATCTTTATTGACGCGCATTGATGCGTCATTCCCCTCTCCCGGCCGGGAGAGGGGAAACCCATTACCGTTTAACGCGCTGGATATAGTCGGCAAAGGCCGTTAACTGGCCTGTCAGATGGTCAAGCGTGCTTTGATCGATCACTTCCCCCATCTGTTGATCCACTTTGTTCTGGATCACGCCGCCCATGAATTCCGGTTTGTTCATTACCATTGCATCAAGGAAAACGAGGATCTGACGCAGGTGATACTGGCAGCGCGCGCCGCCAATCGCACCCATTGAGCTGGTCTGAATCAATACCGGTTTCCCGGCCAGCGGCTGTTCCGGCAGGCGCGACAGCCAGTCAATTGCGTTCTTCAGCCCGCCCGGTACGGAGTAGTTATATTCCGGCGTGACAATAACCACGCCATCGGCCGCATGAATTTGCGCGGCAATGGCCTGAACACTGTCTGGAAACCCTTCTTCCTGTTGAATGTCCGCGTCGTATAGCGGAATACCCCCGATAGACGGCAGAGGCGTGACGTCCATACCTGCAGGGGCGAGTTTCGGCAGCGTGCGGGCAACCATAGCGTTAAATGAGCCTTTACGCAGGCTCCCGAGTAGTGTCACAACTTTGAGTTCAGCAGACATTGATGACTCCTTGCTCACGGATCAGTGAGGGATCAGGGATTTTTCGGCAGGTAAGCTGGTAAATCGCATCAAGCGGGAGGCTGGATCATTGGCGCGTGTTTGCACATCGGTGAGGTAACGCCACCCTTTTTGACTGTCAAATTCCCAGATTTTCAGACTTTCGATCGCAGGTGCAACGGCGACCGACCAGATTAAAACATCTTCAGCATCACACATGACTTCAACTTGCGCCAGTTCAGCCACGCGCAGTCGCCCGGAGCCCGGCAACAATTGCAGCAGACCCGGATCATCCTGCATTTGGTGGATAAGTTTCATCACGCTCTGGCGCAACGTCAGTAGTTGAATTTGTGCCTCGTTGGGATCGTTTTGGTTATTGATCCACAGTTGCTCGTTACCGGTGAAGGTATATTGCTTTTGCCCATGAGGACTGTGAAAGCCGCGGGTGGCACGCTGAAGCTCCATATCCAGACCGCATTCGCCTTCGGTGGTAAGTGCGACCCCTACCATGTTTCCGGCATAGGCCAGCGAAAAGTGCGGCAGGCTGCTATCGGCAAACACGGGCTTGCCACCCGGCAGGATGACGATCTCCGGCAGCTCGCCGATGCCGTAAAGCATAAACATCATTTCGGCGAGCAACGCACGTGAAGCCAGGTAACGCGAGCGGCGATGCTCAGGAAGCTGACGGGCGCTGTCATGGCAGGAGAGCGGCAATCGTGTGGAAACGAGGTGCCCCTCTGAAAGAATCCCTCTTGCAAAATGCGTAGCCATTTTTCGCTCCGTGATAATGGTCTGAGTTAGTCGAATCGGTGACCAATATTATCGCCGATAGTAAATAGGTTTTAATGCGGAAATTCGCATCTGAAAAGTCCTAACGGGTGATATTTACACTTTCTTTAGATAATCCTAAATCTGACCACCACACCACACTCATTCATCGTTCCACAAGGGTTTGAGGGCAAAACTGGCAGGGTGATAAGGTTAATCGTGTGTGTGCTGTATAATATACCCGAGCCGGAGGGGTCGCTCATCTGAAGCCAGGGCGGGCAGCCGAAAACCGGTCCTGCCCGCTGTTTTACCCGGTTTATTTGCCAATACAGAAGCTGGAGAAAATACGTCCCAGTAAATCATCGGAAGTGAACTCGCCGGTGATTTCGCTTAAGTTTTGCTGAGCCAGGCGCAGTTCCTCGGCCAGTAACTCTCCCGCCCAGGCTCCTAGCAGTTGTGCTTTACCCTGCTGCAGATGCTCTGCTGCTGCTTCCAGCGCTTGCAAATGGCGACGACGTGCGAGGAAGCCGCCTTCCATGCTGGTATCAAAACCCATGCTCTGTTTAAGGTGCTGGCGCAGGATCTCAACGCCCTCGCCGGTGCGCGCAGAAAGACGAACAAGTGAGTGACTACCCACCTCGCTGATACCCAGCGTCTCGCCTGTCACATCCGCTTTGTTGCGCACAACCGTGATCGGCAACCTGGCGGGCAATCGGGCAATAAAGTCCGGCCAGATTTCTGCGGGATCTATGGCGTCAGTCGTGGTGCCATCGACCATAAACAGCACGCGATCCGCTTGCTCAATTTCCTGCCACGCACGCTCAATACCGATGCGCTCAACCTCATCGCTGGCCTCGCGCAGACCTGCTGTATCGATAATATGCAACGGCATACCATCAATATGAATGTGTTCGCGTAGCACGTCGCGGGTGGTGCCGGCAATGTCGGTAACGATGGCGGCTTCACGACCTGCCAGTGCATTCAGCAGGCTGGATTTACCAGCGTTTGGTCGACCTGCGATCACCACCTTCATTCCTTCTCGCAGCAGGCTCCCCTGGCGCGCTTCGGCACGTACTGCGTCGAGATCGGCAATCACACCATTCAATTGCGCTTCGATTTTGCCATCAGAAAGAAAGTCGATTTCTTCGTCCGGGAAATCAATGGCCGCTTCGACATAGATGCGCAAGTGAGTAAGTGCTTCCACAAGGTGATTGACCCGGGCGGAAAATGCCCCTTGCAGCGAGTTCAGCGCTGAGCGGGCGGCCTGCTCTGAACTGGCATCAATCAAATCGGCAATGGCTTCTGCCTGCGCCAGGTCAAGCTTATCGTTGAGAAATGCGCGCTCAGAAAACTCCCCTGGTCTGGCGATGCGCAGCCCTGGCAGTGTCAGGATGCGTTTTAACAGCAGATCGAGGATCACTGGGCCGCCATGCCCCTGCAGTTCCAGCACATCTTCACCGGTGAAAGAATTCGGCCCTGGGAACCACAGGGCGATGCCCTGATCCAGTGCTGTACCGTCTGCATCCTGAAACGGCAGATAGTCGGCATAACGCGGTTTTGGCAGCTTGCCCAACACTGCCTGAGCAACATCGCGCGCCTGGCGGCCGGAAATACGCAGGATGCCCACACCACCGCGACCCGGAGGGGTGGCCTGGGCGACAATCGTGTCGTTATGGCTCATGGTTTGTTTTCCAAAATCTCAAAATAAAAAAGGCGGTCAGTTGACCGCCTTGTCTGAATTTTACTCGTATCAGGAGCTTTTCTTCTCGCGGCTATGCAAACCACGTTTCTCCAGACCACGATAAATCAGTTGCTGCTGAAGAATGGTTACCAGGTTGCTGACGATATAGTACAGCACCAGACCTGACGGGAACCACAGGAAGAACACCGTGAAGATGACCGGCATAAAGGTCATGATTTTCTGCTGCATCGGGTCGGTCACGGTGGTCGGCGACATCTTCTGAATGAAGAACATCGTTACGCCCATCAGGATCGGCAGGATGTAGTACGGGTCTTGCGCAGACAGGTCATGGATCCACAGGGCGAACGGCGCATGACGCAGTTCAATGGAGCCCATCAACATGTAATACAGCGCCAGGAAGATTGGCATCTGAATGAGCAGCGGGAAGCAACCGCCCAGCGGGTTTACTTTCTCCGCTTTGTACAGCGCCATCATCTCCTGACTCATACGCTGTTTATCGTCACCCAAACGTTCACGCATAGCCTGAATTTTCGGCTGCAGCATGCGCATTTTCGCCATTGAGGTGTACTGCGCTTTAGTCAGCGGGTACATGATGCCACGGACGATAAAGGTGATAGCGATGATTGAGAAGCCCCAGTTACCCAGGAAGCTGTGGATCCATTTCAGCAGTTTGAACAGCGGCTGAGAGATAAACCACAACCAACCGTAATCCACGGTCAGATCCAGGTGCGGTGCAGCTGCAGCCATTTTGTCCTGAATTTCCGGACCCACCCACAGGGTGCTGTTCAGCAGACCTGTCTGGCCAGGCTGAACCGTTATCGGCTGAGATTTATAGCCGATAGCCGCAACGCCATTGCCCAGGTTGCTGGTGTAGAAGTTGTTTGCACCATCGTTACGCGGGATCCAGGCTGTCGCAAAATACTGTTGCAACATCGCCACCCAACCGCCATTAGAGCTGACGTTCAGGTTTTCGTTATCGGCGATGTTATCGAACTTGTATTTCTCATACTTCGCATCAGGTGTGGAGTAGGCTGCGCCGCGGAAGGTATGCAGCGCAAAGTTGCTGCTGCCTGTGTCACGGTGAGCCGGCAGATTAATGGATTGTTTCAGCTGGCCGAAGGTTGCCACTTCCAGCGGTTTTTCGCTGGTGTTCTGCACGCTATAACCAACGTTCACCGCATATTCACCGCGTTTCAGGGTGAAGGTTTTGGTGAAGGTGTTGCCTGCGGCATCAGTATAGGTCAGCGGGATTGCCAGTTCGTTCTGGCCATCCGCCAGCACAAACGCATCTTTTTCCACGTTATACAGCGGACGCGGACCATTTGCCGGGTTATCCGGGCCATTCGGACCGGTCAGGCCGCTTTGCGCCTGGTAGATAAATTCCGGGGTGGTTTCCAGCAGTTGGAACGGCTCGCTGGAGCCCAACTCTTTCGGGTAACCCGGAAGTTGCGCCTGCTCAACATCACCACCACGGGTGTTGATGGTCAGATCAAGCACATCGGTCTTAACCGTTATCAGTTTCCCCTGGCCACTGGCCGGCACGCCCTGGTTGGCTGCGCTACCCGCTGCGGTGGTCGTAGTCTGCGTGGTCTGTTGCGCCGGAGGAGGATTTTTATCCTTCTCCCACGTCTGCCAGATCATGAAAGACACGAACAACAAAGCGATGATAAAAAGATTGCGTTGCGAATCCATCGTTAGTGTTCTCTGGTTTTAGAAGGCCCTGGCGGGACGGGATCGTCTCCACCCGGGTGTAAAGGGTGGCATTTTAATACGCGTTTCACTGTCAACCAACTGCCTTTTATCACTCCAAACCTGCGCAATGCCTCAATTCCATAGTGAGAGCAAGTCGGCGTGAAACGGCAGTGCGGCCCAAGTAGCGGACTAATCAGGCGCTGATAGACCCTGATCAGGCCTATCAGGACCCTTGAGCCAGGCGACAATGGCGGCGCCATAATTTTTCCAACGCTTCCGAGAGAGCACGGTTATCGAGGTCGGCAACCCCTTTCTTCGCCACCACCACAAAATCCATTGCCGGCAATTCATGCTGGCGTAAACGGAAACTTTCACGCGTCAGACGTTTAATCCGATTGCGTTCATGGGCACGTTTGACGTTTTTTTTGGCGACGGTAAGACCGATACGGGGATGCCCCAGCGAATTCAGGCGGCCGAGGATGGTAATTTGCGGCGTGCCAGCCCGTTGTGGCTGCTGGAAGACGAAAGTGAAATGAGTGGGAGTTAACAAACGTAACTCCCTGGGAAAAGCGAGCTTAACCACTCAGGGGTTAGCTTTATTACTTGGAAACGGTCAGACGTGCGCGGCCTTTAGCGCGACGACGAGCCAGAACCTGGCGACCATTTTTAGTAGCCATACGAGCACGGAAGCCGTGAGAACGGTTGCGCTTCAGTACAGACGGTTGAAAAGTGCGTTTCATGGCGATTTCTACCTAAACTTGAATAAATTCACTGACTTTTGCGTATGCCTGAACGGATATCGAACGACTGGCGCGCAAGCCATGGGTAATTAAAGAGGCCGGATTGTAATAATTGTACACTCCGGAGTCAATTCTCTTTCCTTATAGCGCACGTATTTTCGCACATAATCGCGCGAAAAATAAGCAGCATTCGACGACAGAATAAGAGCATAACGCGCCGGGGGCAGGATTATACGGAGCTCGTTACAAAGCGCAAGGATCCTCGAGGATCTTCATTAGATCGTTTAAGCCATAAATCGGCATTACTCATTAAATTTTCCAATATGCGGCCTAAATCGTCCCGCGGCTGGCCCTGGATCGTTTACACTTACCCGGTTCCAAATCGCCCTGTGGATAAATCGTGAAGAATCTGTGAGAAACACAAGATCTCTGACGCGGTTTACGCTATGATCCGCGGTCCCGATCGCGATCCAGGATCGTGAGCAGGGCAAAAAAACCGTAAATAGCGGTTCGCACGTCACCCGGTTGGGTCTTATCGACGTGTGTCAAAAAACATTAATGTTTCTGTCTTTACTATTTATCGATTTTCGTTCGAGTGGAGTCCGCC